>NZ_JBNJMU010000001.1:5215000-10432610 GCF_050936445.1 Plantactinospora sp. CA-294935 | reverse complement strand
TTCACCGACTACATCACCCCGGCGGAACTGACTGGCTACGTCCGGGAGGCCCTGGCCGACCTGGACCGCAACCGGTTCACCCTGTCCCAGTGGCTGCCCCGGCGGGCGATCGACGACCTGCAGTACCGCTACACCCGGGGCGGGGAAGGGCTGACCGAGGCGGCCACGGTGCGGGCGTACGACGCCGAGTCGCCGATCGGCTCCCGGCCGGGCCTGACCCGGGTCACCGGCGAGCTGCCGCCGATCAGCCGCAAGATCCGGCTGGGCGAGTACGAGCGGCTGCGGCAGCGTCGCGACGAGGCGGGAATCCGCAACGCGATCTTGTCGGACGCGGAGCGGATGGCCCGGGCGGTCGCCGCGCGGCTGGAGCTGTTCCGTGGCGAGGCCCTCTACCGGGGGTCCCTGGTCATCTCCGAGAACGGCGTGGTCGCAACCGTCGACTTCGGCCGGTCCGGCTCGCACACGGTGGCTCCGGCGGTGCTGTGGTCGGTGGTGGCCACCGCGACCCCGCTGGCCGACCTGATCACGTGGCGGGACACCTACATCGCTACCAACGGGGAGGCGCCGGGCGCGATTCTGACCTCCACCACGGTGCTCGGCTACCTGCTGCGCAACGCCGAGATGCGCCAGCTCGCCGCCACCGTGGCGGGCACCCCGAGCATCGTGTCGCAGGCGACCGTGAATGCGGTGTTCGCGGCGTACGGGCTGCCGCCGATCTACATCTACGACGCGCAAGTGCGGGTCGGCACCACGGCGACCCGGGTAATTCCCGCCGACCGGGTGATCCTGCTGCCGGCGCCCGGTTCGCCGGACAACCCTGAGGGCACCGACCTGGGGGCGACCCTGCTCGGCACCACCGCGGAGTCGCTGGAACCCGAGTACGGGCTGTCGGGGGTGGAGCCGGGCATCGTGGCCGGCTCGTACAGCACGAAGGACCCGGTGGCGGTGTGGACGAAGGCCGCCGCGATCGGTCTGCCGATCATGGCCAACCCGGACCTGACGCTCGCCGCCGACGTGGCCTGACCTGAGGAGATGCGATGGCGCGCAAGCTGAACGCCTTCGTCACGGTGCACCGCCGCGACGACAAGGGCGAGCTGACCGGCGAGTCGGTGACCGTCGGCCCGAACGACGACCTGTCGCGGCCGGAGCTGTCCTGGGTCGAGTCGGCGATCACCAATCCGGACGTCTGGGCGGACGCCGCGAAGCCGACCCCGGCTGGCGAGTCCGTCGGGCCCCAGGCGCCGGCCGGCGACGGTCCGCCGCCGAAGGGCGGTGCCGGATCCGGTGCGCCGGAGTGGCGGGCGTACGCGGCCCGCAAGGGTGTCGAGGTGCCCGACGACGCATCCCGGGACGACGTGATCGCGGCGCTGTCCGCGGCCAACGTCCCGACCGAGTAGCAGCTCCGGCCGGCCGGTCACCCTCCCGGCTGCCCGGCCGGACCGACCCTCGGAGGCGTCATGCCTGACCCGCTGTTCACGCTGCCCGAGCTGGACGCCTACACCCAGCAGACCGTGCCGCCGGCAACGGGCGCGCTGGTGCTGGCACTGGTGACCACCCTGATCCGTAACGAGGTCGGCCCGACGGTCTACGACGCGCTCACCGATGTGAGCATGCTCAAGCCGGTCGCCCTCGACGTGGCGAAGCGGATGCTGCTTAATCCGGGCGGCATGCGGTCGAGGTCACGGCAGATCGACGACTACACCGAGACCAACACGTATGCCTCCGAGACGCTGTCCGGCATCGGCCTGACCGACGCCGAGCGGGAGCAGATCCGCGATGCGCTCGGCCTGGGCACGTCGGGCGCGTTCACGATCCGGCCGTACGGCGCTCCGTCCTGGGCCAGGTGCTGTTGATGTCGGCCGCCGAGGTGCTGGCCCGGGGCCGCGAGTTCGCTGCTGAGCTGATGGTCGACACCTGCGAGATCGTTGCCGTCACCGGCACACACACGGACCTGGGCACCGGGCAGGCCGTCGAGGATACCGACGTGGTGTACGCCGGCCCGTGCCGAGTCCAGCAGGCCGACCCGATCGCCCGGGCCGAGATGGTCGGCGAGGCGGACCGACTGATGGTGACCCGGCTGTTGTGGCTGCCGGTGGCCACCTCTGTCGGCGTCCGCGCCGGTCAACGGGTCCAGATCACGGTCTGCCAGTACGACCCGGACGTGGTCGGCCGGCGGTTCGTGGTCCGGGCCGAGTTCGGCAAGACCCACGCGACCGCTCGACGACTGGGGATCGAGGAGGTGACGAGTTAGGTGGACATCAACCTCGACGGCTCCAGCCTCAACCAGCTACGCGCCGACCTGGCCGAGGCGCCCGACAACGCGCACGTCCTCATCCGGGCGGCGGTGCGGTTCACCGCCCACGGCATCCGGGACGCGGCGCGGGGCGCTGCCAGCGGTATCGCCCACGCCCCGGACTACCCGAGGGCGATCACGTACGACACCAAGGATCTCGGTGTCGGGCGGGGCATGACGGCGGAGATCGGTCCGGACAAGGGGCGCCGCCAGGGAGCGTTGGGCAACATCCTGGAGTACGGCACGGTCAACAACCCGCCCTACGCCCACCTGGGCCCGGCTCTGGACCACTGGACCCCGGACTTCGTACGAGGCCTGGAAATCGCCGCTGCGGATGCCCTGGAGGGGAAGTGAGCGACGAGCCGCACGCCGTCGCCATCCTCGACCTGCTCCGCGCTGTCGACGGCCTGGTCGTGTACCCGCCGGCCGACGGTGAGGGCGACGGGCAGATCGTGCCGACCAGCGCGTCCCCGCCGTACGTGGTGGCGTACATCCAGGTCACCTACGCGCTGGGCCCGACGATCGATCTGCTGTCCAGCCGGGCGGTCGCGCGGGTGACCTGTCACAGCGTCGGCCAGACGGACATCGCTGCCCGGGTGGTTGCCAACCGGGTGCGGTCCGCGCTGCTTGACGTCGTGCCAGTTATCGCCGGCCGGAAGCCGTACCCGATCCGCTCCGACGACGGGCAGCCACCCCGCCCCGACGAGTCCACCGGCCGTCTCGTGGTCGACCAGATCGACATCTACCGCTTGGAGTCTTTGCCGGGCTGACCGGCACATCACCTTTGGAGGACGACGTGCCGACTGAGTTCGTGCGCATCCGAGAGACCCGGACCAAGGCAGAGAGCACCGTGTCGCGCCGCCGCGCCGACCAGCTCGTCCAGCGTGGCGGGGTGGAGATTCTCAAGGACGCGAAAGCCGTCGACAACCTCGGTCGACCGCTGCCGCCCACCACTCCCGAGATGACCGCGAAGAGCAAGGAGCAGGCCCGATGACCTCACCGCTGCCCACCTCGGTGCCGTCTGATGGCACCCTCGCTCTCCTGTACGTGGCGAGTTTGACCGACCCGACGGCGCCCAAGCTGACCGAGATAAACGCCGTGACCAGCCAGGAGTTGGACGGCTACATCACCGGCGACGGATGGCAGCCGACCGGGGAGCAGGCTGTGGTTGCTGACGAGCGGATCGCCACCACGCAGACGTTCGAGCAGCCCGGTCGCAAGACCAAGAGCCTGACCGTGGTGTACGTCCACAACCCGGCGGACCCGACCAACAACGAGGCCTACATCACCTTGGCCGAGGGCACCACCGGATATGTCCTGTCCCGCTACGGGGTGCCACGCACGCAGGCGTGGGCGATCGGTGACCTGACCGACGTGTGGCCGATCACCGCAGGTGAGCCGATGAAGAACTGGAACGGCGCGAACTCGGTGCACACGGCGACTCAGCGGCTGTTCGTGACCAACCAGGTGCAGTCGGACGTCGCGGTCGTCGCATGACCAACGCTGACGAGGTTCTGCTGGGCGCCCGGCTGCCAGAGGAGACCGTGCCGGTGTGCACCCGGGGCGACTTGATCAACGAGTTCCGGCGCCTGGACCGCGAACTGGCGCAGGCCCAGGTGCAGGCGGCGGCGGACCCGCGCATCGCCGGCAGTGGCACCGCCGACCTGCGGGCCCGGGTCGATGAGTTGCGGCAGCAGATCGAGGCGGCCACGGTCCAGTTCAGGTTGCGGGCCTTGCAGCCGAAGAGGTGGCGTGACCTGGTTGACGAGCACCCTCCCCGCAAGTTGGCGGACGGGTCGATCCACCAGGACGACCGGGGCCCGCAGGTCAACAACGAGACGTTCTTCCCGGCGCTGATCCGGCTGTCGACGGTCGAGCCGGTTCTGCGTGAGGAGACGTGGGCGGCGCTGCTCGACTCCGAGCAGGAACTGATCAACGTGCAGCAGTTCCTTAGGCTGGGCCGCACCTGCTGGGACCTGAACAAGGAAGAGCCCGACGTCCCTTTCTCGTTCGCCGGCTGGCTGAGGACGCGGGACTCCGCCAGCGGGTCGGTCTCGCCCGAACCCTCGGCATCTCCCTCCGCCGACTCGACGGCTGGGAGCCCGAACGAGTAACCGAGTACCGGCATGAGGGTGGCAAGCTGGCCCGGTCGGTGACCACCACGGAGTCGGAGTGGACTCCGGGCGAGGTGGCGTGGATGACCGCGCTGGCGGCCTACGAGGCGGGCCAGTGCCCCCGCTGCCGGGGCGTGCTGGAGGAAACGACTGACCCGGGCAGGGACTTCAACAACCCGTTCGCCACCGCCGTCTACCTGCCGGCACCCGGCTACCCCCGGCAGTGCCACTGCTGCGCGGCGATCGACCGGTCGGAGCAGCAGACGCGCACCCAGAACCCGCAGCATCCGGCCGCGATCCTCCACGCCGTTCAGCTCGTACCGAGGGGGTGACCCGTGGCCCGCACCGTCAAGGTCGGCCTCGACGTCGATGAAGCCCCGTACGTACGCGGCGTGGGGCGGGCGGAGAAGGCGACCGCGAAGCTGGATGACGCGGTCGAGTCGGCCGGCGGTTCGGCGAAGGAAACCGCTGCCGGGATGGGCAAGGCGTCCGAGTCGATCAGTGATGTCGGCAAGTCAGCTCGGGGCGCCGGCAGGGAGCTGACCGGCCTGCGTCGGGATGCCGCGATTCTGGACCGCCAGATCACGGACACGGCCCGCGGCGTGCGGGACCTGGCCCGGGAAATCTCCCGCACCGCCGACGCCGCTGAGCGCGCCAAGCTGACCGAGAAGCTGAAGGTCGAGCGCGGCAAGCAACGGGGCCTCACCGATCTTCGGAACCTGATCGATGCCGACGAGGCGGCGAAAGGCTTCAGTACCGAGTTCGCCACCAAGATCGGACCGCTGATCGCTCGGGCGCCGATCAGCGTCGGCCCCATTGGCGCAGCCATTGCTCTCCCGATCGCTGCCGAGGTCGCCACGGTGCTGGGCGCGGCGGTCGCCGCCGGCATCACGGGCGGCGCCGGCATCGGCGGGGTGATCGGCGGGGTCACGATCGCCGCGAAGCACTCTGCGGTCAAGTCAGCGGCGGAGTCCCTGGGCAGCGAGTTCGAGAACCGGCTCCAGTCGGCGGCGGTCAGTTTCGTCCCGGCGACGCTGTCCGGGATCTCTGTGATCCGGAACAAGCTCGCCGAGGTCGAGGGTGACCTGGAGTCCATCTTCAGCAACTCCGCCCGGTTTGTCGTGCCGCTGGCGGAAGGCGGCGGTACGGGCATTCAGGAGATCGTCACCGGAGCTCGCGAGCTGGTCGAGGTGGCCGGCCCGGCTGTCGACGCGATCTCGGAGGGCCTGGCCGAGTTGGGCAGCGCGGCCCGGGACGGGATGGAGTCCCTGACCGACAACTCCGAGAGCGGTGCTCGCGCCCTGACGCTGGTCTTCGAGGTTGTCGAGACCGGCATCCGGATGGTCTTTGGCCTGATCAACGTCCTGGCCGAGCTGTACGAGGTGATGGAGTTCGGCAACGGCCTCTTCGAGTGGTTCAGCCGGGCCAACGACGAAGGTGGCAAGAAGAGTGAGGAGTTCGCTGGCGAGCTGGCCAACCTGATGAACGGCTTCCGGGAGACGTCGACCGAGGCAGAGGACGCCGCCCGCGCGGTCCAGCAGTACGCCGAGGCGCTCGACCTGATCGTCGACCAGAACCTGTCCGCTGCCGAGGCGAACCTCCGCTACCGGGAGACCTTAAAAGAGGCCCGGGACGAGATCGACAAGAAGCGGAAGGTCTCCGCGGCTGAGGAGGAGCAGCTTCTCAGCCTCGCCCGGTCATCGAACACCTTGACCGACGCACTGGAGGCGCAGGGTGCGTCCACGAAGACGCTGTCGGAGCGCAGCCGGGAGGCCCGTAGCGACTTCGTCGCGACCGCGATGCGGATGGGCTACACCCGGGAGCAGGCGCGGCTACTCGCCGATCAGTACCTGAAGGTGCCGCGCAGGGTACCCACCACGGTCACCGCCGATACGGAGCAGGCCGCCGCTAACCTGCGGGCGATCATCGCCCTGTCGGCACAGATCAAATCCAAGCGGGTCGTCATCACCACGGTCAACAACCAGGTGGTGACTCGCAGCGAAGGCCGCAACGTCCCGATCGGAAGCGGTGTCGGCGGCCGGCGCTGGGGCGGCATCGACTACGCCATGGCCGGCGGCGGCATGATCGAGGCACATTTCGCCACCTCGCCGACGGTGCTGTACGGGGAGCGGGAGACCCGCGGCGAGGCGTACATCCCGCGTGACGGTGACACCGCCCGGTCTCGGATGATCGCGCAGACGGTGGTCGAGGAGTGGCTCGGTGGCCGGGTGGCCTGGCCGGCATCCGGCGGACCTGGTCCGGTTACGGCCCCGTTCATGGGCAGCGCAGCGCCCGTACAGGCTCAGCAGCCTACTCAGTCAGGTGGGATGACGCTGCGGCTGGTGGTCCAGGACGGCGCCGTGCAGGGCCTGGTCCGGGTTGAGGTCGACGAAGCGTTCGGCTCTCTGGCTGACGCCACCATCTACCAGACCGCCGAGTGACGGGAGGGGCCGGTGCCGACAACCCTTGTCGCGACGCCAGAGCCGGGCAACACCCCGCCACGGGTCCTGCTGGAGCTGGAGTACACCGGGCAGACCGAGGCGACGGTGTCCCGGCTGGACCCGGACGGCCGTACCCGCCTGGTGCGGCTCGCCGATCCGGCGACGCTGTCGGGCGGACTGTGGACCGGCTACGACTACGAGAGCTGGCTCAACGGCGAGGCCGTCTACACGGCGATCACGGCCGGCGGGTCGGTCACCTCCACCCCGGTCACCCTGACCGCTGACCGGCCGTGGCTACGACACCCCGGGGTGCCGTCGCTGTCTATCCCGATCGAACCGGTCGGGCCGCTTGCCGACCGGGTCCGCCCGGTCAACCAGGCGGTCTTGCAGCCACTGGGCCGGCGGGAGCCGATCGTCGTCACCGACGCGCGCCGCAAGTCGATCCGGTCGACGCTGCGACTGCGAACGGAGACAGCGGACGAGGCTGCCGCCCTGGTCGGCATTACCGATGACGCGTCGATCCTCCTGCTGGACGCTGACGCCGATTGGGGACTCGGCATCACGCACGCCTACCTGGCGCTCGGCGACCTGGAGGAGACCTCGTTCCGCGACGACTACGGACCTCACCCGTGGCGGACCTGGTCAGCGCCGTACGTGGTGGTGGGCAGGCCTGCGGGCGGACTGCAGTCGGAACGCACCTACGCCGACGTGCTGGCCGAACACGCCACCTACGCCGATGTGCTGGCTGCGTACGACACCTACTCCGACCTGCTTCTCGGGACGTCCTGATGTACCCGGTCAGCAGCGTGTTCGGGCACGCCCTGAGGGAGGCGCACACCCTCGCCGTCCGGGTCGACGCCTGGTACGACGGGGCTCTCCTGATCGAGGATCTACCGCTCGACGAGGGCAGCGCCGGCCAGGTGACGATCCAGGCTGGGACGGGTGTCCGCCGGCAGCTCGACCTCACGATCACCGACGCGGGTCTGTGGGACGACCTGGACGTCACCGGCGTTGAGCTACGGCCCTACCGCGGCGTCCGGTATCCGTCCGGTGCGACGGAACTGGTGCCGCTCGGGGTGTTCGGCCTGGACGAGCAGTCGATGTCGGTGGGCCCTGACGGCGGGATCAGGATCCGGACCGCCCCGGACCGGTGGGCTCGGGTGCAGCGGGCGAAGTTCGAGACGCCAGCGTCGAGCCAGGTTGGCGACCTTGTTGTGGACGAGATAGTGCGACTGGTGACCGACGCGGTCTCCGGCGTCGCGGTGTCCGTCCTGGCCACCTCGACGGCGACGGTCGGGGCGCTGGTCTGGGACCGGGATCGGGACAAGGCGATCGTCGACCTGGCGACGTCGATCGGTGCTGAGGCGTACTTCGACAACGACGGAACCCTGGTGGTCCGGGATGCGCCGCTGTTGTCGCAGCCGTCGGTGTGGACGGTCGATGCCTCCCCGTCCGGGGTGCTGCTCGGCGGTGACCTGCGCCGGGACCGGTCCCGCACCTACAACGTCGTGGTGGTCAGCGACGCCCGCACCGACGGCAGTACGCCGTTCGCCCCGCAGGTGATCGAGGACGACGACCCGGCCAGCCCGACCTACGTCGGCGGCCCATTCGGCAGGGTCCCGTACTTCTGGAGCAGCCCGGTAGTCACGTCGGCGCCACAGGCCGTCGTCGCCGGCACGACCATCCTCAACAGGGTTAGGGCCGTCAACGCCCAGCTCAACGTGGATGCGGTGGTGCACCCAGGCCTCGACCGCGGCGACGTCATCACCGTGCTCACCTCCTCCGGCCGGGTCGAGCAGCACCTGGTCGACGCGGTGACAGTGCCGCTGACCGTCGGCGGCGTTCAGTCGATCACCACCCGGTCGTCGCGGCCGGACGGGGCCGAGGGGTAGCCGTGCGCCGTGAGATCCGCCGGGCCGCCGCCGAGTTGCTGCGGGACCGGCCACCGCAGGGCGCTCCGGCGTCATGGATGGAGCAGGCCACGGTCGTCGCCGTCGCGCCCGGTGCGGCATCCGACGGCAACGCCCTGCTGACCGTCGAGTGGCGTGGCGCTGAGGTCGATGCCGCTTATGGCGCCAAATACACACCGACCGTCGGTGACACCGTCCTCGTCGTCGTTCAGCCGCCGTCTCTGCTGGTCGTGGACCAGGTCATCGGCACACCGTAGGAGGTCACAAGGTGGGCACCACACCGATTCACGGGTTGCCGTATCCCGACCTGTCGGATGCGCCGAACGTGCCGGCGGATGTCAGTGCGCTCGCCACCGCCGTCGACACGCTGCTCGCCCAGTACAGCGACGCCGCCGATGTGCAGGTGTTCGCCGCCGACGGGACGTGGACGAAACCGGCCGGCGCGCGGACGGTATGGGTGCGGGTCCAAGCCGGCGGCGCCGGAGCGGGAGCTGTCGTCGGCGCGGCTGGGACGACCGCTGGTGCGTCCGGAGGCGGCGGGGCCGGGGGCTACTGCGAGAGCGTCTACGACGCGGCTGATCTGGGGTCGTCGGAGGCGGTGACAGTCGGCGCGGGCGGTGTCGGCGGCGGGGTCGGTGCCGGCGGTACTGGCGGCGACAGCACGTTCGATTTGATGACCGCGACTGGGGGGACGTCGAGCGCGGCGGTGACGGCGACGACGGGCAGCACGGTCGGGGTCGGTGGTGCCGGTGGGGGCGCGACCGGCGGGAACGTCTGCAACGTTCCGGGCGGCTCTGGTGGCTACGGGAGAACCCTGTCCGTCCAGAACATTTTCGGCAACCACGGCGGCGACAGCGTGTGCGGCCACGGTGGAGCGCCGTCGCCCGGTACCGGCGGTGTCGGCCTGGTCGGTACCGGCTACGGCGCCGGCGGCGGCGGGGCGTTCGGGTCCACGACCACCCGGGCGGGCGGGGCGGGCAGTCCCGGCCTCGTTGTCGTCGTGACCCTCTTCTGATCTATCGCGGGCTCGGGTACACGTTCGGCGCCGCCGGCCCTTCGGCCGGGAGTGGCGGCGGATCGGCCTGGTAGCTGTCACATGATCCGCCGCTGACTGCGAGCGCGGCGATGACGACGGCGATGAACCTGCGAATCCGCATTCAAGATCCTCCGAAAACGCTGGGAGCTGCGATGATTCCTCACGTCCGCAAGGCGCTGGTATCGGCTGTCGCCATCGCGACACTGCTGCTGACGACCGAGCCGGCCACCGCGGCGAGCGTGGTGCCGCCACCCGGCCCCGGCGCGTACGGTTCCGGCACCCTCGGCGACTGGACGATCGGCTCGCACGCCGTGTCCAGCCCGGTCCGGATCCAGGAGGCCGTCGACACCGGCGGTGTGTGGCTGCTCGGCGACAGCATCACCGTGGCAACGTACAGCGATTTCGGTACCCGGCTGCATGCGGCGACGGGTCAGGTCATCGCGGTCGACGGCAAGAGCGGCAGGCCAACCCCGCCAACGATCGACGTGCTGGAGCAGTGGGCGTCCACCTACGGCCTGCCGCCGGTCGTCATCATCGCGTCAGGCGCCAACGACATCTTCGGGCCGGTCGGGCCCACCAGCATCGCCGCGCAGATCGACCGGGCCGCCTCAATCGTCGGGCCGGACACCGCCCTGATCTGGGTGGAGACGCACATCAGCCGGTGGCTCCAGCCTGGCTACATCCAGGTCAACGACCAGCGCAACACGGGCTGGATCAACGGCGTGATCTGGGAGGCCACGGCCCGCCACGACAACCTCAGCGTCGTGGCGTGGGAGCGGTACATCAGCATCGTCCCCGACCGAGTCCGCGCCTATCTCTCCGACGGCGTGCACCTGGACCCAGCCGACGGGATGGTCGCTCGAAACTCGCTGATGGTGCAGGCCGTCCAGGCGGCGATGGCGGCCGGCTGATGGCCACGGTCGCGAAGCCGAAGCACAAGGAGGCCAGGGCCCTCTACCTGGAGCACCTCGACCTGCACCCTGGCCGCACCGTCGGGAACGACCTCGACCCGCTGGAAGCTGGCATCGTCGGCGACTCCCGGCACGGCAGCGGCTACCACATCAGCCGTGCAGACAACGACTCCGGCGACTACTCGGTCGACGAGTCACCCCGGGACCGCCGCGGTCGATCCGACTACGCGTCGGCGATGGACATCGGCTACTTCAAGGTCACCACCGACCGCGGCACCTTCGACCTGTACGACTACAACCGCTGGCTTGTCGGGCTCTGCCGCTCGGGAGATTCGGACACCGCTGATCTGCGAGAGGTCATCTACTCCCTGGACGGGACCACGGTCCGCCGCTGGGACCGGCTCGGGAAGCGGTCGACCGGCGACAGCTCGCACCGCACCCACACCCATCTGAGCGAGTTCCGAGACGCCGATGGCCGGCGCATGGTCGCGCTGGCCCGCCGCTGGCTACAGCTCATCGGACTGATCGACACGGAGGACGACGACATGACCGACGACGACCGAAAGAAGCTGAACGCGATCTACTCGGCGGTGTTCCTCGGCGGCCCGTCCTGCGGGTTCGAGACCGACCCGGGCAACGGCCGCGGTTCGGCGAACAGCCTGGTGAACAAGGCCGACGAGCTGCTGAACCGGACGGCTGCGCCGAGGCCCGTCGCGGTGGATGCCAGCGCCGTGGCTGTCGCGCTGGCCGGCAACACCACGTTCATCGGCGCACTGGCCAAGGCCGTCAACGACGACGCCGCGAAGCGGATGCAGAGCTGACCGTGCGCCGCATCCTGGTCGTCGGCCGGAATCCGTTCGAGGCGGCCGTCCTCGCCGCGTCGGCGGTCGCCGGAGCGTCCCTGATCGCCGCCGGCCAGCGGCCCCGGTCGGTGGCCGAGGCAATGCCGCCGCTGCTCCAGGACACCTGGGAGATCGCCCTCGTCCTGGCCGGAGTGGTCGGCCTGGTCGGCATCTACTGGCCGGGGCCGCCGCTGGTCGGGGTGGGTTCGGAGTTGAGCGCGCTGGTGGTGCTCGGGACGGCGACGACGATGTACGCCATCGCACTGTTCGCCATCTCCGGCTGGCAGGCGCTGGCGGCCGGGGCATTCATCACGGCGATCGGGGTGGCGTCCTGGTGGCGGACCGCGCTGATCGTCCGCGACCTGCGCAGACTCGCCCGGCACCATGACGCGACGGAGGGGTCATGAGCGCGGCGTCTCCGGCGTGGTTGCAGATCCTGTTGTCTGCCCTCGGCATGCTCGGCGGCACGGGTGGGGTGGTCGCCGCGGCAATGGTGCTGGTGCAGCGGCGCAAGCTGAAGGCGGACACCGCCGATGTGCTGACGGACACCGCGCTGACGCTGGTCAAGCCGCTGCGGGAAAGGGTCGCCGAGCTGGAGACCGAGGCTGACGACGCCCGACGAAAGGTGGCTGCGACGAACGGCGAGCTGGACCGGCTGAAGGATTCGGTGCGGGACCTGACCAGGATGCTGCTCAGGCTCCGTACGGAGATCCTGTCTCCGGACGCTGACCTGGCTCGGCTGCGGGATCTGGTGCGTTCGGCGCCTGGGGACCTGAACCGTCGGGGCTAGGCCGCCGCCTCAGTGGTGAACTCGCCGTGTTCGGTGGGCGCCTTGGCCGGGTCGTTGACCAGCACCACCCAGATGCCGGAGCCGTCCATCCGCTGCTCCAGCCGCACCATCGCCAGCAGCCTGCCGTCGGGCGAGTACAGCCGTGCGGCCTCTCTGAGCTGCGGGATCCCTGGCACGCCCGACACCGTACCGAAGGAGCTTGACGTGCTCGTCAACTTGACCCCGCATCCGATCCGTATTTACGGCTGGGACGTGCCCGACCGGTTCAACCTTGGCGACCACGAGCCGCAGATGGTGATCGAGCCATCCGGCACCGTGGCCCGCATTGGAGAGATCGAACTCGGCACCCAGTATCTCCAGGACTGCCCGACGTCGGTGGAGTTCGTCGAGTATCGCCACGCGAACGGGTTGCCACCCCGGCCGGAGAAGGGGTCCCCGGAGTGGGAGAACCCGACGACCTGGTACGTGGTGTCGCTGGCCCTGGCGCTCGCTCAGGCCGGCCACCGTACCGATCTGCTGGCCCCATTTCGCGAGGTCCGTGACCTGTCCGGCACGGTCATCGGCTGCCGGTCCCTAGCGCACCCGGTCTGAACAGCCGACCCCGGGGGCCCGGGGTCGGTCCACCGATCAAGGAGATCACCATGAAGCTATGGGGTCGCGAGCCGGCGCTGGTCATCGGCGCCATCGGCGCGCTGCTCACCGTCCTGGCCTCGCTGAACATGCCCGGCATCGACGCCGGAGCCGCGGCAGCCATCACCGCGTTCGCGTCGGCGGTCATCATCGCCTTCACCACCCGGCCCATCGCTCCGGCGCTGTTCACCGGCGTGGTCGCGGCGGGTGCGGCGCTGATCGCCGAGTACGGGTACAACGTCTCCGACGGCACGGTGGCCGCGATCTCCGGAGCGGTGCTGGCCGGGTTCGCCCTGTTCGGCATCCGCCCGCAGGTGGTGCCGGCCGCCGAGGTGGGCCGGCCCGCCGGGACGATGCCGCGCCTGCGGTAGCCCTAACCTGTCTCCAACGCGGCGCGCCCGCTACCTGGCTTCGGCCGGGCGGCGGGCGCGCTTCTCTGTGTCTGGGGTCAGATCACGACCATCAGCCAGCAGGCGCCGACGATCGCGAGGACGGCGACCGCCCAGGTCAGCACGGTCCGGGTCGACGTCACCCGCTCGGCCTGCACGCCACCTCGGACGATCGTGAGACGCACCGCCAGCCAACCGCGGTGCATGGTCGCTCCAGTGCCAGGCGTCACCCAGTCGATCGTCCATCCCTCGGCGTGAGCCTGCGCCAGGACCTGGTCGAGAGTGCCGGGGATCCGTACTGCCCGCTGCCCGCCACCGCCGAGGTTGCCGGAGACGCTGAACGGGCCCACGTTCATGCCGGCGCTGATCCGGCCCTTGTCGCTGACGTTTACCCGGAACGGGCCGGGGAGCCGGAAGCCGAAGTTCATGGCTGGTCACCGTACCGACCGTGCACAAGTGATCACGATCCCCCGAGTAGGCCGCGCCTACCCCCGGACGGTTGCGTCAGCCAATCGGATCGCGGCGAAGCTCCCACCACTCGTGCGGCTCACTCGCAGCGGTGGACACGCCTGACACACCCGCTCGGTACCAGCCGTCCGCCTCATGCAGGCCGATCGGCTGACTGAACAGGTAGGTCACCGCCGGCAGCCTGGTGGGCGCGGACGGTACGGTGCCGCTCGCGGTACGCCACCTCGTACAAGCCCTGGCCTCGGTAGCCTGCTCGCTCGTAGTTGCACAGGGCCCTGAGTGCCCCGCCCTCGACCCGGGCCGCGCACCACGCCGCCGGCACCCCGTCAACCAGCGCGACGCTCCACCAGGTGCCGGGTACGTCCAGCTCGTCGGGCCGACTCTCGGCGTCGTCCCACATCCCGGCCACCAGCGTGGTGTCGGACCGGATCTGGTCGAGCAGTTCGGCGTACTCCGGCTGGCCGTGGGTCAGGGTGGTCACGCGGTGGCGCATCACCGTTCACCCAGGGCCTTGAGCAGGCTCATCCGGTCGATACCGGCTCGTTGAGCCGCGACCGCCTTGTAGCGCACCGGGTTGTCGCGGACCAGCATGACCGCCATCCACGTTGCCGCCGCGAACGCCCTTTGCTCTCGCAGCCGCGCCGAGGACAGTTCGTGGGCGGCATCCTCGGGCGTGGTCTCGCCGAGCAGGTACTGGACGACGGCGGACAGGGCCGCGTCGCGCTCCGGCTGCTCGTCGGGGTCGGGGTACCGCTCAGCGATGGCGCGGGCCTCGGCGGTGACGCGCTCGATCTGCTCGGGGGTGAGTTCGTCGGCGGCCGGGCCGAGCCAGGCCATCAGGTCGTCGCTGGGCTTCATGGTCAGTCCTCGTCGTCGAAGTCGGGGGCGTCGTCGCAGCAGCCGTGCAGGCAGTCGAGGGTCTCGCCGCCGACGGAGCGGGCGAAGCGGTCACCCTCGGGGGTGCGGTGCGCCTCGGGAGCGTGGTAGACGGTGATCTCGCTGGCGGCCTGCCGGTAGAGCGCGCTGGCGTAGCCGTTGCCCTGGTGCTCGGCGGGCGTTTCGACCTGCATGATCTCGCCGGTCTCGATCGTGACCCACAACTCCGAGACGGTCTCGCCGTCAACCACCAGGGTCCAGCGGTGGGCCGGCTCGTCCTGGTCGCTGTACCGGGCGATGTCCCGGATGATCTGACGCTCGCTCATGTAGACCAGTCTACAGATGATGTGTAGTTCTGTCTACACAGACACGGCCCCGCCCGGATGGACGGAGCCGTGTCGTGCTGTCGGTGGCCTGCTGGTCGCGTCGCCCCACCGCCCGTAGGTGTGGCCGGCGCCGGTCGGAGTGGCCTCGCCGACGTACGGAGCGTGCCGGCGGACGGTGCGGGCGGGCAACGGGCGCGTTCGGCGTCTGTGGATAACCGGGGCGGCTGTGGATATCGGCCTGATCATGCCGGGGTGTGGTAAGCGAAGCGGCCCCGGCCATCCCGTGAGGGACGACCGGGGCCGCCGCTTGTTGTCCGGGGTCAGTTGTCCGCGTGCAGCCGGATCTGCTCCGGCGACCACTCGCTGATCCGCTCGTCGTCCTCGGCGAGGGTCGGGGCCGTCATGTACTCCGTGTCCTCGTCGCGGTAGGTGACGGCGACGAGGTACTCCATGCCGGTCGGCGTGATGACCGGCGCGTTGCGGAGAACGTGGCTGGTGGTGATGGTCATGTTCGGATGCTCCATTCGGTCGGGCTGAGGAAAGCGGATTCCAGGGAGAAGAGGAGGGCCGGTCTCCCGGCCCCGTCCCCTCGATCAGTCCAGTCCCCAGCCCTCGCGGCTACCGCCCTGCTCCCGCCAGCCCGCCTCCCGCCAGGCGCGGTCCCGGTCGGCGGCGTTGCGCTGGATCTGCTCCCGGTGGGCCTGTCGCTCGGCCACGGTCGGGGAGGTCCGGCGGGGGTCGTCTCCGGGGGTGTGGCTCGTCTTGTTCGGCATCTTGTTCTCCCCTTCACTTCCGCTTAGCGCTTCGCGGTAGCGCTTCTAGGAACTACTGTACACACCGCCCTAGCGAAGCGCAACGCCGAAGCGCTATGGTTTTCACATGACCCGAGACCTACGCCAGGAACTCGCCGCCAACCGCGAGGTCCGCACCAAGTTGACCGCCGAACTGGACGGGGCTGAACAGGAAGAACGCGCCCTCGTCGCCGACGCCTGGCGCGCCCACATCCCGCCCGGAGAGATCATCGTGTTAACCGGACGGTCCCCGGCGCACGTCAGGAAACTCCGTCCCACCGACGTTCCTCCGGCACGGACCGGTGGCGGGGCGGCGAAGACTAAGAGCGCCTGACGCCAACGGCGCCCGGGATCACAGATCACCGAGCGCCGCCAGAGCGAGGGGCTGGGTGGGTGTGAGGGCGACGGGGGTACCAGCCTGCCGACCTCACACCCGAGCCAGTCAATCCCGCCAAGGAGAGACCGGCAGGGCCAAATCTAGGATGCCCAGGTATACCAGGTCAACCGGTGATTGCTGGGTATGACCAGGGATGTTTGACCGGCGCGGGCCGGCGTGGTGGGGTTGCCCTATCCCGCCAAGGAGAGATCAACCGTGCCCGCCTACAGCAAGACCCAGAAGCTCATCGAGGACCTGACCCGCCGGATCGAATCCGGTGAGTTCCCACCCGGCGCCAAGCTGCCGTCGCGGACGGAGCTGTGCGCGCAGTACGAGGTCAGCTCGCAGACTGTCCGGATCGCCGTCGAGCGACTCAAGGCCGCCGGCATCATCGAGTCGGTGCCCGGCGGCGGGTACTACGTGAAGCGGCCCAGCACCCCGTGACGTCGGGTGCTGGGCCGCTCTCTGTTGTCCGGGGGTCAGCGCCGTTCGGCAATGTCCTTGAGCCAGTCGCTGATGTAGTACAGGTGGGTGCCAGCGGTTCCGTTGTCCCTGTCTCGCAGACCCGACGCCACTGCGTCCACGGAGTCACGCAGCCTACCAAGTTCCTCGGCGACGGCGATGATCGCGTGGACCTGAGCGAGGCCGACCAGCTTGGATATCTCGCTGTAGTTCGCGCTGGGCTCGGTGGACGCGTCCTCTACGCTGTCGATCAATAGGAGCACTTGATCGATGCGACTGAGCTTTCGTGCCATGGGCCTCTCCTTGGTCGGGGGTCCCATGCTCCCGCGCGACGCTCTGACAGGTCACCGACACGTCGAGTAGCGGACCGAGTGGCAGGAACATCGACGATCTCAGATAAAATGCCCCGCCCTGGGTGATCTGGGGCGGGGCATCGTTGTGTTTCGGGTCAGAGAATCCGGCCTCGATGCTGCCAAGCCAACTCGACACACCCGGCGCCGGCCGGCGCCAGTCGCCCGCTGGCCAACAACTCGGCGATGCCTGCCTCGGTGAATGGCGCCCGGGTGTTGACGATCGATCCCTCGTCGTTGCGCTCCACAAAGTCTCGGGCGAAATCATCGAACAGGGCAGCGTCGAACACCGCCACCGTCAGCAGCTCGCCGACCAGGGTCAAGGCGTCCAGCGCGACGCCGAGGACGTAGATCCGCACCTGACCGTCCCGGCGGGCCTGATCGAGGCCGGCGAACGGCTCGTCGTCGTACTGGACCGGCTGCCCGTCGCCGTCGTGCTCAGGATTTCCGAGCAGTTCCTCGCTGTACTCCCGCATGACGTTGCGCCACAGGTCGAAGTCGGCCTCACGCGCGGCCGGCATCACACTCGACGGCTGGAAGATGCCCGACGGGATGACCTGGAGCATGCCGCCGGCCGCTGCCACCGAGCGGGAGTCGCGGCGGTGAAGCAGGAAGTCTGCACCGTCGGCGCCGTTGCGGATGGTCAGGGTCGAGATTGCGCACATCACCGGCCGGCGAGCCAGGTTGAACGGGTCACCGATGGCCTTGCGCAGCGGCAGGTCCCGCATGGTCGGCGAGCGCCGGTGGGGCGTCCCGTCTTCGTCGAGGGCGACGTAGGCCAACTCGTGAGCGGTCGCCTCGAAGACGTCGACCGCCGCGAAGTACGTGGTGTCGGCGAACGCCATCCGGCCGCCGTCGGCCCAGTTCATCCCGGCGATCCGCCAGGCCAGTCGGTTCTCGAACAGCCTCGGGTGGGCTAGGTCCCGGACGGCGTGTGTGTAGCGGGGGTACCGCCGAACCAGGGTCTGCCGAGGGCGGACGTGCCCGGTCACCGGCTCGGTGCCGTCCAGTTCCGGATCCGGCGCGTCCGGTCGGTGCTGGAGCTGCACGGACGTCATGTCGATCAACTCGGCAGGCAGCCAGGTCGGGTGGGTGATCAGGCCAGTGGCGCCCAGCCGGTACGACGGTTCGTACAAGCCGGCGGCAACCTGGGCGAGGGCGTGCCGCTGGGTATTCAACGCCCGTCGGGTGCGACACCACTCCTGCTGGCTGACCTCCACCCTCGGGTCAATCTCTTCGTCTACGAACGCAGCCATGAAGTCCCCCACCGACTGAACCTGCTGGTCAAGCTTCAACTCCTCAACGGACACGCCGAACACCTGAGCGAGCAGGCGCCGGTAGATCGGCAGCGGGATGACCTTGCCGCGTTCCCACCGGCTGACCATGTCGGCCGTGGCCGCCGCCGCGTGGTGGCCCTGGTCGGCGGCGGCCCGGTTGACGCGTTCGGCGACGTCGCGCTGGGACAGGCCGGCGCGGTCGCGTAGCTGCCTCAGGTCGTTGGGTGGCGTACCTCTGGTCACGGCATCCTCCGCCGGGGTAGGCACGTTGCTGCATCTGGTAGTCATGCTGCCGGCAGGTACGAGGCCTGCCTAGTCAGCGCGCGTGGCTGCTGACCTGGTGCTGTTCCGGGCGAGCGCCGCGCTGGCGAGGGTGGCTGCATGTTCCCCTTGGCGCGTTCATTCGCTCACCTGCACGCCAGCGGATCGACATATCTGTCGAACCCGCTCGCGGGTGTACGCGTTCTCAATGCGGATCAGGATGTCGCGTTGGCGAACGCCTTCGCGAGCAGCTTGGACGATGGCGTCGGCCAAGGGCGCTCTGGCTGTAGCCACACCTTCGCTTGCGGCGGCGCGCTTCTGTCGAGCTGCCTCTACCTCGGCCTTAGCTGTCGCTTCGGCTGCAAGAGCCTCCCGATAGGCGCGGGCGGCCTCACGAAGTGGGTCGGTCATGCGCGCCATCATCTCACGTTCTTGTTGGCCAACGACACTGCTCCGTTACGCCAACTGGCACTAGCCCGTTATGCCAAACGCTGCTACGGTGTTTGTAAGCAGAGCGGCCCCCGGGCGGTGCGCCAACACCATCCGGAGGCCTTGACCTCCAACCCTCCTCCGAAGGGGTAGAGACCCATGCCGAATCCTGCCATGCCCGAAACCGGGATCGCCCCCGACCAGCACATCGTCGAGTTGCCGGGCTGCGGGGAGCCGGCCTCGGTCCGCATCGACGTGCACGAGCGCGACGAGCGGCAGCCGAAGCTGATCAAGTCGGTGTACGTCTGCAAGGGCTTCGAGGGCCCCGCGCTCGACGCGATCCGGGTGGCCGGGCTCCTCCCTCTCACCGGTCCGGCCAAAGGCTCGGCCGTCTGCGGCCAGTTCGTGGCCCGGGTCGTGGCGCAGTGCCCGGCGGTGACCCGATGAGCCGAAGGAACCAGCGCCACCTGTCCGTCGTCCCGGACCCCAAGGCCGTCGCCCAGATCATGGCCACGGTCCCGCAGATCACCCTGACCGCCGACGAGGCGTACGAGCTGGGGGAGCGGGCCGTCCGGCTGATCGAGACGGCCGACCCGTCGTGGACGCTGAAGCAGCTCCTCGTCGAGCTGGAGATCGAGCTGTTCGTGCCGGGCTACCTGATCGCCCCGGCCCTGGTCACCTTCCTGCGGGCGCAGCAGACCCGGACGGCGGTCGCGTGATGGGCCTGATCCCCCGGGACTTCGTCTCCCGCCTCGTCTACAAGGTCGTCGCCGTGGCCACTGCCGGCGCCGTCTACGCCGCGCTGGTCAACTTCGGCGCCATCACCCAGGGAGCCATCGCATGAACGTCGCCCGTCTGGCCAGCCACGTCGCCCTCGCGACCGCCGGCTCCACCGTGTGGCTGCTCGGCATCAACATGCCGGCCGCACAGCCGACCCCGATCCTGTACGCGCTGGCGATCGTGCCGTGGCTGGTCGCCACCCTGTCCTTCGCCCTCGCCCACCACGTGGACGCGCTGGAGGACCGCCGCCGGCCGCCGTCGTTCTCGCCCCGGGCCGCCGACGCCATCGACACGCCGAAGCGCCGTGAGCTGGTGCGGTGATGAACCTGCTCCGCGTCGTCGCCGACGACCTCCGGCACGCCCGGCAGGTCTGGGACGGCTACGGCCACCTGATCCGCCGGTACGCCGAGTACCGCGACACGCATTCCGACCTCATCGCCGGGCTGCGGGCTGACCGGATCGCCGACGAGACCGACCTGCTCCTCTGGCATCTCGACCGCTCCCGGCTCGCCCGGGTGTGCGCCCGTCACTCCGTCACTCGGCTGAGGGAGACGTCTGCGTACTGGCGCTTCCAGGCCCGTCGCTGGTACGCGTGCGCCGGCCAAGAGGAGGGGCCGTGAACCTACTCCGCCGCAAGACCGATCCGGTGCGCGCCGCCGCGCAGGCCGAGGCCCGGGTAGCCGAGGTCCGCGCCGAGATCGAACGCACCCGCCTCACCAACCAGCTCGACCGGGAACGGGCTGACGCCCAACGGCAGGCGGCCGAGGAGGCGAGCCGGCGCGATCGCCGCGCCCAGGTCGCCCGCCGCCGGCACCGCCGAATGGTCCGCACCGCCGCGCTGGCCCGGATCCGGCCGGTTCTTCCGTTGCTGCTCATCAACGGCGGCGCCGCGTACGCGCAGGCCGGCTTCGCCTACGACGACGTCGCCCCCAACGTCTGGAACGTGCCGTCGAAGCTGGCGTTCGCGCTGGCGTTCTCGGCCGCTCTGGAGTCGGTCGCAGTGTACGTGCAGTGGCACGCGCACGACGCTCTCCTGCTCAAGGCGTACGGCACCGCCGCCCGGCTCCGGCGTTCCGCCTGGCTCATCGCCGCCGTGGTCGGCGCCATCAACTACGCGCACTTCGCCGACGGGCTCAAGCCGACGCCGGCCGCGATCGCGTTCGGAATGCTGAGCCTGCTGTCCCCGTGGCTGTGGGGCCTGCACACCCGGCGCGTCCAGCACGTGCAGCTCCTCGCCGAGGATTCCAACCTGATCGACGACGCCGGTTCCGAGTTCAGCACGGCACGGCGGCGGGCGTTCCCGTGGCGGACGTGGCAGGCGCGGCGCTGGTCGATCGACCACGGAGTGCGCGACCCGCGTGAGGCGTGGCGTGGCTACAACGCCGAGCGGATCGCGCGGAAGGCAGAGAAGACGGCTCGCAAGGCGGCTGTCGAAGCTGCCGAGGAGATGCGCCCGGCGCCTATCCAGGCAACCGTGAGCCGGCTCCCGGTGACCGAGCTGGACCGGGTCTGGTCGGCCATCACGAACACCGCGAGCCCGGCTCATGAGCCGGCTCAACCAGCACTCCCGGCGCCGGCTCGTGAGCCGGCTCGCAACTCGACCAACGGCGCTCGGGTGGTCGCGGCCAAGAGCCGACTTACGAGTCGGCGCGGGAAGCGAACGACGGTCTCGGTTGAGCCGGCTGATGCCCGACTCGCCGCCGCCTACCCGCGCCTGCGTGACTTGCTGGGCCGCGAGCCGTCGGGCGCTGAGTTGGCCGCCGAGGCGAAGGTCTCGAAGGCCACCGCGAACAAGTGGAAAAACAGCCAGTCGCGAGAGGACGTGACCTCATGAGCCGCCGCCAGATCCACCAGACCCGCCGCGACGCCGCCCGCGCCCGCCGTGACGCCGAGCAGCACCGCCGCCGGCAGCAGGACACCGGCTACTGGACCACCTTCCTGACCAGGACGGAGGCGTCGCGGTGAGTGTGCAGTGGTGGTCGTGGATCTTGGCCGCAATCGGTCTCCTGGGCTGGTGGCTGACCGGCCGCCGATCCTCCTGGGGGTGGGTGATTGGGCTCGCGGTGCAGGTGCTCTGGCTGGCATACGCGCTGGTCACCGAGCAGTGGGGGTTCATCCTCTCGGCGGTCGCCTACGGGGCCATGGCCGCGCACAACCTGCGGAAGTGGCGGGCGGAGGCCCGTGCCGAACTGGAGCCTCGGGCGAACTGACCAGTCCCGTCGCCGTCGACTCATCTCTCGACGGCGCGCGGAGGTGGCCAGACCGACTGGCGACCGGAGAGGAGACATCGATGGGACGCAAGGGCAACACCGCCGACCAGAAGGCGAACGCCGCCCGCAATGCCGAAATGGTCGAGGCTGCTGGTCGGCTGGCCGGTGGGCGGGGCATCCACGCCGCCTCCGCACACATCGGCGCCACGCAGGGCCACAAGGCCCGGATGGCGGCCCTCAAGGACGTCCTGCGACACCGCACCCACTGACCGCCCCCGTCGCTGCCGGCCCATTACCCGGCGGCGGTAGAGGTGGCCAGACCGTCTGGCGACCAGGAAGGAGCAACGTCATGGGCCTGTTCAAGCGAGCCGCCGACAAGATCGCACACGAGCGCGAGTCGATGCGGATGGGGCGTGAGCACCTGCGACAGGTCAAGGAGCAGTCGCCGGAGCTGTTCGTCAAGGGCTACTGGCGGATGACGCCGGAGCAGGCCCGCGCCGAGGTTCGGCGTCAGCAGCGAAAGTCCTGACCGTCTGACCAGCACAAACACGGCCCAGCCGGCACCGACGACCGGCCGGGCCACCCGGCGAAGGAGAGCCACACCATGGCACCGGACCGCGACTTGGCACCCGTCACCGAACCCGACGAGGTCGCCCACCACTTCGACATCGAGCTGGACGAGCGGCCCGGACCAACCCCGCCCGTCTACGTCGACACCGCTGACGACCAGCAGAAACAGCTACCGATCATCCCGCCACAGTTCACCACCTGGGCCGGGACGAAGCGGTGGACCAAGGCCGTCAGCTACCGCACCGCGTACCGGGCCGGCGCGCACGCCATCCGGTCGCCGTGGTACCTCGTCGCCTCCGCCTGGTGGGCGGTCGTTGGCGCGTTTCTGCTGGTCGGTCGGCAGATCCGGTGGGCCTGGCACCCCGAGCTGACCCGGCAGATGCAGGACGCGGCCAACAAGGGCGACCTGCACCAGGGTCCGGCCATCGAGCGGCAGCTCGCCGCCCGGCGGAAGGCCCGTGGCACTGCCCTGGCCGCCGAACTCCTCGCGGTGCTGGTTGTCGGCCTACTGTTGTGGCTGGTCGCACCGCGGTGGGTGCTGATCCTGATCGCGCTGGTAGCGGTGCCCGTCCTCGCCCACTACGGCCGACCCAGCGACAAGCCGATCATCTCCGCCGCCGTGGTCGTGCCCCGGCACCGCCGGCTCAACCCCGACATCGTCGAGCACGCCTACTACCGCGCGGGGCTCGGCAAGGCGGACAAGCCCGACGAGCGAATCCACTTCGCGTCCCGGATGGCCGAGGACAACACCGGCTCCGGCGTGCAGGTGCTCGTTGACCTGCCGCACGGCGTCACGTTCTCCGACGCACTCAAGGCCCGGGAGAAGCTGGCCAGCGGCCTCGACGTCGCCACGTCGCAGGTGTACCTGACCATCGACAAGTCGTCGAACCGACGACACCTGCTGTGGGTCGCCTATGTCGACCCGCTGTCGATTCCCGCAGGTCGCACGCCACTTCTGGACTGCAAGCCGCGTGACATCTGGCGCGCCGTACCGCTCGGTGTCGACGAGCGCGGCCGGCGGGTCATGCTGCCACTGATGTTCACGTCGATCCTGGTCGGCGCGCAGCCGCGTAAGGGCAAGACCTTCACCGCCCGGATCATCGCCCTGTTCGCCGCTCTTGATCCGTACACGCGGCTGTCCGTGTTCGACGGCAAGGGCTCACCGGACTGGCGAAAGCTCGCCCTGGTCAGCTTCACGTACGGCTTCGGTCTGCTGCCCGACCGGGTGCAGGGTGATCCGATCGAGAACCTGCGGGCCACGCTCCGGGCGGCCAAGCAGGACGTGCTCAAGCGCAACGCCAAGCTGTCCGAGCTGCCCACGAACATCTGCCCGGAAGGCAAGCTGACCAGGGACATCGCTCGCGACCCCCGGTACAACATGCCCGTCTGGCTGATCATCCTCGACGAGTTCCAGGAGTTCCTCAACACTGGCGACACCGAGGTGGACGAGGAGATCGCCGAGCTGCTGGTCTTCCTGGTCAAGGTCGGTCCGTCCGTCGGCGTCATCCTGCTCAGCTCGACGCAGAAGCCGTCCGGGATTGGCTCCAGCGGGAAGACCGCGAAGAGGTTCACCGACTACCGGGACAACCACCTGACCAGGTTCGCCCTCAAGACCGGATCGTGGCAGGTCAGCGACTCGGTGCTGGGCTCCGGCGCCTACTCCGAGGGCTACGACTCATCCGCGCTGCCGGTCGGCGACGAGTACCGCGGTGTCGGCATCCTGTACGACGCGCCGGTACCGAACGCCACGGTCCGCACCTACTTCGGTGACGGCGGCGACGCCGAGAAGATCCTGACTGCGGCTCGGAAGTTCCGGGAGCGGGCCGGCACCCTCGACGGGATGGCGGCCGGCGACCAGGTCACCAAGCAGGCCCGCGACCCGCTGGCCGACGTCATCGACGCCTTCCGGTCCGAGGAGACCTTCCTGAGCTGGGAGACCCTGGCCGGCCGGCTCGCCGAGCAGATGCCGGAGCGGTATGCCGAGATCACCAAGGACTCGCTGTCGAAGACGATGGTCGGCCTCAAGCTCGGCATCGAGAGCAAGACCGGCGCCGAGAAGGGTGGCGGCGACGCCCGGCCGCGGGGCGCGTATTTGGCCAACCTGCGGCGTGCCCTGGAGTCCCGGAACAGCAAAGACGATCGATGAATCCGGTAGCGCGTCCTCTGCTACAGGTAGCGGGCGCGCTACCGCCTCCTGCTACGACTCACACCGCGCCTGACCTGCGGGAGCGGCAGGTCAGTAGCGCGTAGCACCGACTCCTCCCGAACCCCTGCAACCGCCCCTGGAGACCCCTGTGACCCTGTTCTACGTCGCTACCGCTACCGACCCGTCGGGCTTCGACGTCCTGCCGTGGCTGCTGGCCTTCCTCGTCCTCTGGGGCGTCGTCTACGTCGCCGAGTGCGCCTGGTGGCCGTACGCCCACTGCCGACGGTGCGAAGGCCGGGGGAGGTTCCGACGCGACGACGGCAAGGTGTGGCGCCGGTGCCGCCGGTGCAAAGGGTCGGGGGAGCGAATCCGGTTCGGTCGTCGGGTGTGGAACCAGATCCGCCGGCTGAACCGCGACGCGACGTGATAGGTGTCTCCTACCTGACACAGAACGTCCGCCC
Source organism: Plantactinospora sp. CA-294935 (assembly GCF_050936445.1). NCBI lineage: Bacteria > Bacillati > Actinomycetota > Actinomycetes > Micromonosporales > Micromonosporaceae > Plantactinospora > Plantactinospora sp. CA-294935. The sequence goes on along the minus strand of NZ_JBNJMU010000001.1, from coordinate 10,407,471 downwards.
AGGGCAACGCCCCGTAATGATCGGGGTCATGGCAGAGATGGACTTCACTGACCGCGCGCTGCTCAAGCTCGCAGAGGCGAACAAGGCCGGCACGACACCCGAACGGGCCAACGCCCTACGGCTGGAGTCGATCACACTGGCTCTCCTGTCCGTTGCCGAACGGCTCAAAGCGACTGAGGACGAAGTTTCCAGGGTCAAGGACGCCCTGTGGGACCCGTACGGATTCAGCACCGGGTACCACATCGGGCAGATCAGCCGCCGGCTGCGAGACGAGCAGTCTGACTGACCCCCGAACGCCCGACACGCGACGGCCGACGGTAGATCACCCGAACGGGTGTACTAAGTCGACCCTAACCTAAACGATCATTCATGATCTATGCCGAGCCCTTGACCTGCGCGCTTTACCTCCCGGTAACCTGACCCGCCAGACAGAACGAAGAAGTTCCACGGCGGCCATGTGGGAGGCCAACGTGCGCATCCGTACAGCCCAGACACTGCGGCGCCTCGCGCTGGTGGCCGGGCTGTGCGCCGGGGCTTGGCTGGCCGCCGAGGGGCTCGACCACGGCACCGCCCGCGCCGACGAGGTGCCCATCCGGACCGAGCAGCCGGGGGGTCTGCTCGACATCCTCGACGACGTACTACCCGAACCGCCGGCCCGACCGACGCCACGCTCCGACCCGGACCCGCAGCCCGAGCCGGAGCCCGAGCAGACGGAAGAGCCGGACCGTCCACGTGGACCGATCGAGGACATCCTCGACGACGTGGGCGAGGTGGTCACCCCGGATCCGGCGGACGGCGACGACGGCCGCCCGCAGCACCCCGTCGACACCCCGCCGGGTCCGGGGCCCGCTCCCACCCAGCCGCCGGCCATCGAGCTACCGGTCGACCCGGGCCCGCAGCCGACGTCACCGGTGCTCGACGTCATCCCGCCGGCCGGCGACAGTCTCGAGACCAACCATCCGCCGTTCGGCGGTCACCACGTCCCGGCTCCCTACGTGCCGGTCGACGACCCACAGACTGGGCCACGCTGGGGAGAGCCGGTCTGTGGCAGCCGGGAGGGCCGCGGTACGCCAGTCACCGACGGCCCTCCCGGCACCCGGGACCGGCTGACCTCCCCCCGTGGGTCGGCCGGTCCCGGGCCCCAGTTCGACGTGTGTGACCTCGCGGCCGGCGGGACCGGTGGGCAACCGCCGCTGCTGAAGCCACCGAGCAACGACCCGGCCCCCGGAGCGCCGCCCGGTGCCTACTGGCTGCCCCACCCGGACCGTGCCCCACCCGGACACGACCAGCACGACGACACCGCCCCGCCGAGCCGGCACATCGCCTGGCCGCCCGGACCTGGCTGACCCGACCCGGCCGCGACTCGCCACCGCGGCCCTCCGCACCGGCATGCCACAGCGTGGTGGCACCCGGTGGAGGTGTCAGCCAGCCGCACCTCCGATCTCGCACTCCCCTGAGAGATTCGGAGTCCGATCATGACCATCCCCAGTCGACAGAATCACCGCGCCACCCTGACCGTCCGTGACACCCTCATCCTCATCGCCTCCGCCGTACTCACCATCCGCGTGGCCCACTACGGCGGATTGATCACCCTGACCGCCGCCGCCGACCTCACCACGTTCATCGTCGGTCCTCCCGCGACGGCAGCCGCGATCCTGGCCTTCGACCGCCTGCGGATCCTGCGCCAACGAAACCGGGCGGACGCCGCCGAGCGCGAGTGTCAGGCCGCACAGGAGGAAGCGGCCAAGGCCACCGCCGAGGCCGACCTGCTGCGCCGTCACCGCGACCGGTTCGACCAGCGCCGCCAAGCCGAGATGCAGGCGGCCCGCGAGGCTGAGGAACGCTCCTGGTGGGAGGACGACGCCAGCCCCGACGACGACACGGTCGTGTTCGGCAGCGACGTCATCCCGCTGATCCTCCGCCGGCAACGCGAGAGCAAAGAGAGCGCCTGATCGCCCTCTCGTTCCCCGTCACCTCGCTGTGAGAGGAGTTACGCCACTGGCCCGTACTGGCCACTCGGATCACCCGGTCGAAGCCACGGGCGGAAAGGGCGCCGCTGTCCAGCAGCCGGCGCAGCGCGTACGTGTCGCGGGCCGGCAACCGCCACCGGGGATGGCGCAGTTGCGGCCCCGGCACCTCGGCGTTGACCCGCCAACCGCCGGCGGCCCACCGGGCAGCGGCGGCGGCACGGGCCTTGCCGACCCGTTCGGCGACCACGGCGGACGGCTCGACGGTCTGCTCGGCGGCCATCAGTTCCGCCGCACGCAGCGGAGTCACCGTGACCTGTACGTCCAGCCGGTCCAGCAGCGGACCGGAGAGTCGGCCGAGGTAGCGGCGGCGGGCCAGCGGTGGGCACTCGCACGAGATGTCGCCGGATGGCTTCGCACACGGGCACGGGTTCGCCGCCACCACCAGTTGCACTCGGGCGGGATATTCCGTGCCGCCCCGGGTCCGGGTCAGCACGATCCGGCCGCTCTCCAGCGGTTGGCGCAGCGCCTCCAGGGTGCCCCGGGCATATTCGGGGGCCTCGTCGAGAAAGAGCACCCCGCGATGGGCCAACGACACGGCGCCGGGCCGGGCCAGCCCGGACCCGCCGCCCACCAGCGAGGCGATCGTCGCCGTGTGGTGTGGGGCCTGGAACGGGGGTCGGCGCAGCAGTTGCCCGTCCGACGGCAGCAGACCGGCGATCGAGTGCAACGCGGTCACTTCCAGGGCGGCCTCGTCGTCCAGTTCGGGCAGGATCGAGGGCAGGCGCTCGGCCAGCATGGTCTTGCCGGCCCCGGGCGGGCCGAACAGGGCCAGGTGGTGACCGCCGGCCGCCGTAACCTCCAGGGCGCGTCGCCCGAGCCCCTGCCCGGCGACGTCGGCGAGATCCGGTCCGGGATGGGGTGGCACGGCTGGCGGGGACGGCGGATCGAGCAGCGGCGCGCCGTCCCGGATGAAGGCCACCAGCCGGTGCAGGGTGTCGACCGCCCGGACCCGTACCCCTGGAACGACCGCCGCCTCGGAGGCGTTGTCCAGTGGTACGACCACTCGGGTGATGCCGGCCCGGGCCGCCGCCGCGACCATCGGCAGTACGCCCCGGACCGGGCGGACCGTCCCGTCGAGCCCCAACTCGCCGAGGACGGCGACCCGGTCCAGCGGGGCGAGTGGCATCTCGCCCGAACCGCCGAGCAGCGCCGCCGCGATGGCGAGATCGAACGCCGAGCCGTGCTTCGGCAGCGTCGCCGGCAGCAGGTTGACGGTGATCCGGCGGTTCGGCCAGCGCTGACCGGAGTTGACGATGGCGGCGCGTACCCGATCTCGGGCTTCGTTGAGCGCGGTGTCGGGCAGTCCGGACAGCAGGACGGTGGGCAGGCCGGTGGCCAGGTCGGCCTCGACCTCGACGACGTGCCCGGTCACCCCGACCAGTCCGACGCAGAGCACCTTGGCGTAACTCATCGGCGGGGCCCGGGAAAGCTGTCTCGTGGCATCGGCATGGCTTCGACCGTGCCCGGACCGGCATCGGTGGGCGGGCCCGGCCCAGTGGCCTGTGGACAACCGAATGCCCTGTGGATGCCCGGACGATCAAGCCGTGACTGTGCTATGTGCCCCGCCGGTGCCCCACCTACCTGCGCAGACGGTCACTCCGGCTCGGCCGGCCCGGCTCCCGTACCGAGCGGACGCGCGAAGGCGGTCTCCCGTACGACGGTGGCCTGGGTGTGGCGGACCCGGCCGATCCGGAAGACCCGCCGGAAGACGCCCTGAAGTTGCGCCTCGCCGAAGTTGCGTTTCGTCGTCCGCTGCCCGCGCCACCCTCAACGGAGCCCGCCGTCCCGACCGACCGGTCGACCGGCTCAGCTCCGGCTCTCCCCGGGCGTGGCCGCCCGGTCGAGGAGTTCGTGCAGCAGCGCGACCACCTCCTCCGGGGAGAACGCCATGGCCTGCTCGCCGACCGTGACCTCGAAGCCGCATCTCCTCGGATCCGCCGCGGAGAGTAGCCGTGGGAAGAGTTGGACGCCACGCTCGGCGATCATCTCCGCACCGGCCCGTTCGACGTGCTGTGCCGACGCGGGGAGGTGGACGTGGAAGATCGGCGTCTGGGGCGGATCGGGCCAGGCCAGTGCCACACCGTCGGCGTTGATCGCGGCGGCGATCGCGATCGCGTGCTCCCGGAACGCCGGCATCCGGGGCAGCAGGTTGTCCAGGCCGGCGAGGCCGGCCAGCGCCAGCGGCCAGGCATCGTGGATCGCGCCGCCCAGCCGGCTCCGCCAGACGGCCGCCTCGGCGACGGTCGTGGCGTCGGCGGCGAGGATGGCGCCCCGGATGCCGAGCAGGGACTTGTAGAGCGAGGTGTAGACGGTGTCGAACAGGCCTGCGATCTCCGCGAACGGCCGGCGGTAGTAGGTCTGCGCCTCCCAGATCCGGGCGCCGTCCAGATGCGCCGCCGCGCCCCGGGCCCGGACGGCCGCGATCTGCTCGCGCAGCTCGTCCCACTCGGGCAGTTGCCCACCGATGTTCCGTTGCGGCAGCTCCCAGACCACCGCGGCCAGCGGCTCCCCGATCGCCGCCAGGGCGGCGCCGGTCATCAGCCGGTGGCGGTCCCCGACCGGGTGGAACCGCAGCCCGTGCACCACGTGATAGCCCCGCTGCTCCCAGACGTCCAGGTGGCTCTGCGGATGTGCGGCGAACGCGTGCCGGCCGCGACGTTCGGCATGGATCCGCAGTGCCACCTGCTGCGCCATCGTGCCGGTGGGAAAGAAGAGCGCCGACTCCGTGCCGAACAGGTCGGCGATCCGCCGCTCCAGCCGGGCGACCGGGGCATCGGGCCCGCCCGGCGGGGTGTCGTCGTCGACCTGGTCGAGCATCTGCCGCAGCACCGTTCGGGGCATCCGGTGGATCGGTGAGTGCAGGAACAGGGACCGACGGATCGACGGGGCGGGGTCGGCGGACGGGTGGGGCTCGGATGACGGCATGGAACGAGTCTGATCTTGTTGCCAATCTCTGGCAACAAGAGATCGTTGTACTCAGAACGCCGCACGCAGGTGTTCGACACGGGCCCGGCCGCGCCGCGCCGCGTACACCTCGACGACGTCGAACCGGATCTCCTCCGGATGCGCCCCGCTGGTCCGCAACCACTCGACGGCCAACTGGCGCAGCCGGTGCGACTTGCTGCCCACCACCGCCTGGGCCGGTGTGCCGAACGCGTCACCCCGCCGGGTCTTGACCTCGCAGAACGCGAGGACGTCGCCTTCCCAGGCGATGATGTCGATCTCGCCGTGGGCACACCGCCAGTTGCGGGCCACCACCCGCAGCCCCGCCTCGACCAGGTGCCGTACGGCACACCGCTCCCCGTACGCGCCGATCGCCTGTCTCGCCGCTGTCATGGCTGGACCCTGGCCCCGGCTGCCGACCGGGACAACCCTCGAAGCGCCCGGCTGTGGATATCGGGAGGGGCTGTGGACGGTCGGACGATCAAGCCCTTCGGCTGCTATGCAAGCCGCTGCTGGGTGAGCCGCTGCTGGGTTAGCCGTGGCGACCACGGCCGCCGCGAGGCCGGATTTCCTGGAGCGGGGCGAGCTCTTCGGCGGGCACCCGCATCCGCGGCGTGCCCTCGGCGGGCCGGGCCGGCAAAGGCGACCCGGCCGACGCATTGGCCGAGGTCAGCAGCGAACCGATGGCGGGCACCCCGCCGACGAGCGACGGCGGTACGGCCGACTGGCGGGTACCCGGGCAGGTCACATACGGTGCGTGGCCGTGGAGCAGCAACGCGACTTTCCGGAAGAGCAGGCGTCCGGCTGGCGGGCCGACGACCGTGGCTACCCCGACCAACGCTGGCACGGCGTCGGCGAGGACCGTTACTCCGGTACGGAGCAGCCGGCAGCGCCGACCCAGCGCGGCGGTGCGGCACCGGACGGCCGGTACGGTCAGCCGTTCGACACCGGCACCGAGCGGTACGCCGATCCGACCCGGTACGGCGCGCCGGAGCGCTCCGCCGGACCGGACCAGTACGCCCCGCCGGACCCGCGCGGCGGGACTCCGCCGGACCCGCGCGGCGGGACTCCGCCGGACGGCGGTGGATTCCCCGGCTTCGTGCCGGCCGGCGCCCCCGATCCGACCCGGCCTGCCGTGGAGGTGCCGTTGCCGAGCTTCGGCGCCGCCCCGACCGGGTCCGGGTATCCACCCAGCCCGTGGGCGGCGGACCCGACCGGGCAGGGCGGCGCCGCCGACGTCACGGGGCGCTTCCAGCCACCGGACAGCACGAGCCGCCGCCCCACCGGGACGGGGCAGGAAACCGTTGCCGGCCCCCAGGACGAGGCCCGGGTCGCCGGACGGCACGATGCCGGCCCGCTCGCGCCGGACCAGGGCTGGGGCGCCGGACGGCACGGCGCCCCACTGGCCGATCCGAGGCAGCCGCTCGCCCCACTGGCCGATCCGAGGCAGCCGCTCGCCCCACCGGCCGATCCGGGACGCCCGCCCATCACCACCGACCAGGGCCGGTCGCCGCTGACCGGGTACCCGATCGTCCAGCCCGGCCGTGGCGGCGATCCCGTCCCGGCCGGCGTTGGTGGTGCGGCCGACCCGGCCGGCCGTGGCGGCGGCCCCGTCCCAACGGGCGGTGGTGAGGCCGCCTCCCCGGGCCGTGGCGGCGAGGCCGGGCAGCCGGTGCGCGGCCCGGACCAGGGCGGCGTGCTGGACCAGCCGACCAACCTGGTGCCGCAGATCGGTTCGCGGGCCGGTGCGGGTGGCGTACCGGTCGGTGCCGACCCGTCGAGCCAGCACACCGAGGCGGCCGACCCAGCCGCGCAACACCGGCCGACCGCCCCGGGGGCTCCGGGACTGCCCGGCGGACTCGGCCTGCCGGCAGGCGACGGGGTGTACCGGACCCGCCGGCCCGCCCTGGCCGTGGTCCTGGCGCTGCTCGCGGTGATCTTCGAGGTGCCGGCGGTACGCCTGCTCCTCGACGGTGCGTTCGGCGGTCCGGTCCTGCCGTCGGCGGTGCTCTCCGGGACCTTCCTGGTGCTGGGGTTGCCGATCTTCGCCGCCGGGCTGTACGGCCTCGTCACCAGCGCCGCCGCGCTGGCCGACCCGGCTCGGGCGTGGCTTCGCCCGCCGACCGGCTATCTCAGCATCGGCCTCGTGCTCTTCGTCGCGGCGGCACTCGCCGCCGGCTGACCGGTGGTTCGGCTGCCCGGTGGTTCGGCTGCCCGGGGGTCCGGTCGCCCGGCGGTCCGGTCGTCCGGCGGTCCGGCTGCCCGGCGGTCCGGCTGGGCGGCCGCAGGAGGCAACCGTCCGCGCCGGGCCGGCGGGACGGCCGGTCCGGAAGGTGACGTCCCGGCCGGCGGAAGCTCGAACGTCGCGAAACCGGGGCAACCTCCCGGAGTACCGCCGGGTCGGCTTGGCCGGATCTGCCGGTGAGCGGTGCTGGGTGGGGGTTTGTGTGCTTGGTGGGTGCGGCGGGGCGTACACTTGGCGATTGGCGACCGCCCCGTGCGGTCGACCTCGCGTGCCCTCTCCACGGTCCGTCCGTCCGTGGAGCGACGGCCCCCTGGTCCCGATTTCGATCGGGTCCGCCATGGCCGGCGATCAGGCGCCAGGACGCCAGGCCGCCGGCCCGGCGTGACAACCAGGGACAACTAAGGAGCACCCCACCATGGCCGTAGTGACCATGCGCCAGCTGCTGGAGAGCGGTGTCCACTTCGGGCACCAGACCCGGCGCTGGAACCCGAAGATGAAGCGCTTCATCTTCACTGAGCGTAACGGCATCTACATCATCGACCTGCGGCAGACCCTCGACTACATCGAGAAGGCGTACGAGTTCGTCCGCGGGACCGTCGCCGAGGGCGGCAGCATCCTCTTCGTGGGCACCAAGAAGCAGGCCCAGGAGGCGATCGCCGAGCAGGCGACCCGGGTCGGCCAGCCGTTCGTCAACCACCGCTGGCTCGGTGGCATGCTGACCAACTTCCAGACGGTCTACAAGCGGCTGCAGCGGATGAAGGAGCTGGAGGCGCTCGGCGACCTGTCGGGCACCGCGCAGGGCTACACCAAGAAGGAGACCCTGCAGCTCTCCCGCGAGAAGGACAAGCTGACCCGTACCCTCGGCGGCCTGCGGGACATGCAGAAGGTCCCGGCCGCGATCTGGGTGGTCGACACCAAGAAGGAGCACATCGCCGTCGACGAGGCCCGCAAGCTGGGCATTCCGGTGATCGCCGTGCTCGACACCAACTGCGACCCGGACGAGGTCGACTTCCCGATCCCGGGTAACGACGACGCGATCCGCTCCGCCGAGCTGCTGACCAAGGTCATCGCGGCGGCCGTCGGTGACGGTCTGATCGCCCGCTCGGGCAAGCGCCGGGGCACCGACGAGAAGCCCGAGCCGGGTGTGGTCGGCGCCGACGAGCCGCTCGCCGAGTGGGAGCGCGAGCTGATCGAGGACACCGAGAAGAAGGCGGCCGGCGAGGCGGAGCAGAAGGCCGGCGAGCCGGCGGGCGTCGCCGCCGAGTGACCCCTCCGTCGGGTTCCGCCGGCTGATCGTCGCAGCCGGCGGACCCGACCCGGTACGAGGCACGGCGGATCCCGATCGGGGTAATCCGCAGAAGACCACGAATCAGCCGCGTTACACACCGAAGAGAGAGTCATGTCCAACTTCACCGCCGCGGACGTCAAGAAGCTCCGGGACCTCACCGGCGCCGGCATGATGGACTGCAAGAAGGCCCTCACCGAGGCCGAGGGCGACTTCGACAAGGCTGTCGAGGTCCTGCGCGTCAAGGGCGTCAAGGACGTCGGCAAGCGGGCCGGCCGGACGGCCGCCAACGGCCTGGTGGCGCACTCCGGCAAGGCGTTGCTCGAACTCAACTGCGAAACGGACTTCGTCGCCAAGAACGCCGACTTCATCGCGTTTGCCCAGCTCCTGGTGGAGCACGGCGCGCAGGCCGGTGTCGCCGACGCGGAGGCGCTGCTCGGCAGCACGCTGCCGGACGGCCGGACCGTCGCCGACGCCGTGCAGGAGCAGTCCGCCAAGATCGGCGAGAAGCTGGTGCTCAACCGCTTCGCCGCGGTGGACGGGACCGTCGCGGTCTACCTGCACCGCAAGGCGCAGGACCTGCCGCCGCAGGTCGGCGTGCTGGTGGAGTACGCCGGCAAGGCCGACGAGGCGGCTGACGCCGACGCGCGCGGTGTTGCCATGCAGATCGCCGCGATGCGTCCGAAGTACCTGACCCGGGACGAGGTACCGGCCGAGACCGTCGCCTCCGAGCGGCGCATCGCCGAGCAGACCGCCCGCGAGGAGGGCAAGCCGGAGGCCGCCCTGCCGAAGATCATCGAGGGTCGGGTCAACGCGTTCTTCAAGGACTACGTCCTGATCGAGCAGGCCTCGGTCGCCGACAACAAGAAGTCGGTCAAGCAGATGCTGGCCGAGGCCGGTATCGAGGTGACCCGGTTCGTCCGGTTCGAGGTCGGCCAGGCCTGAGTCGTTACCGCAGGCCCGGATCGCCGTGACCGGGCCTGCGGCGGAGTCGGACGGACGGGAGGCCGCAGGTGTACGTGACGGACACCGCGGCCTCCTCGTCACGTAGGGTCAGCAGCGGCAGGTTGGCTGAACTGGGCGCCGGCGTACCGGCGTGGGAAAGGCGGGTCGGATGACGCAGGTTGTGAGTGACCGGACCCTGGCGGCGGACGATCCGACGGCACCGCCGCCCGGGCGGGCCCGCCGGGTGGTGCTCAAGCTCTCCGGCGAGGTCTTCGGCGGTGGGGCGATCGGCGTCGACCCGGACGTCGTCCAGGCCATCGCCCGGCAGATCGCAACCGTGGTACGCCGGGGTGTGCAGGTCTCGGTGGTGGTCGGCGGCGGCAACTTCTTCCGTGGTGCGGAGTTGCAGAAGCGCGGCATGGACCGGGCCCGGGCCGACTACATGGGCATGCTCGGCACCGTGATGAACTGCCTCGCGCTCCAGGACTTCCTGGAGAAGGAGGAGATCGAGACCCGGGTGCAGAGCGCGATCACGATGGCCCAGGTGGCCGAGCCGTACATCCCGCTGCGGGCCATCCGGCACCTGGAGAAGGGCCGTGTGGTGATCTTCGGCGCGGGGGCCGGCATGCCGTACTTCTCCACCGACACCGTCGCCGCGCAGCGGGCCCTGGAGATCCGCGCCGACGTGGTGCTGATGAGCAAGAACGGGGTGGACGGCGTCTACACCGCCGATCCGCGTACCGACCCTGACGCCAGCAAGCTCGACAAGATCACCTTCTCCGAGGTGCTGCGTCGCGGCCTCCGGGTCGCCGACGCCGCCGCGTTCAGCCTCTGCGAGGAGAATGGCCTGCCGATGCTGGTGTTCGGCGCCGAGGGTGACGACACCATCATCCGGGCGGTCGCCGGCGAGCCGATCGGCACGTTGATCACGACCTGAGTCGGGCAGGGGCCCGGGCCGACGGGTGGGGGTCCGGGTGCAGTTTTTCGGGAGCAGCAGCCAGTAGAGGGAGGCGAAGGAGCAGGTGATCGACGACACCCTCCTCGAGGCCGAGGAGAAGATGGAGCGCGCGGTCGAGCACGCCAAGGAGGAGTTTGGCGCCATCCGCACCGGGCGGGCCACTCCGGCGATGTTCTCCAAGATCATTATTGACTACTACGGCAGTCCCACCCCGCTCACCCAGATGGCCTCCGTGGGGGTGCCCGAGCCGCGGATGGCGATCATCAAGCCGTACGACGCGTCGCAGTTGCAGGCCATGGAGAAGGCGATCCGGGACTCCGATCTCGGCGTCAACCCCAACAACGAGGGCAACCAGCTACGTATCCTGCTGCCGCAGATGACCGAGGAGCGGCGCCGGGACATGATCAAGGTGGCCCGGCACAAGGGCGAGGAAGCCAAGGTGGCGATCCGGAACATCCGCCGGCGCGGCAAGGAGGAGCTCGACCGCATCGTCAAGGACGGCGAGGCGGGCGAGGACGACGGTCGGCGTGCCGAGAAGGAACTGGACGACCTCACCCACAAGTACGTCTCCCACGTCGACGAGTTGGTGAAACACAAGGAAACCGAGTTGCTCGAGGTCTGATGTCCCACGTCGACCCCTACGGCGGTACCACGGAGCCGCGTGGCTGGCAGCGGCCGGAGCAACCACGCGGCCCGGAGTGGTCCCGTGGCCCGGGGCACCAGGACGGGCCGGCGGGCCGACAGTGGCCGGCCGACGACGACGCGTGGGCTCGGGCGCGGCACGGCGTTGCCGCGCCCGACGCCTATTCGGCCCCGACAGACGCGTACCCGGTCAGCTCGGAGCCCCGTCCGGCGGCTCCGGAGGCGTACCCGAGCCCGGCGGACGGGTACCGAGGCGCGCCGGACGGCTTTCCGGGTGCGGCGCAGACGTATCCGGCCGCGCCGGACGGCTACCCGGGTGTGGCGGAGAGGTATCCCGCCGCACCCCAGGGTCATCCGGGTGCGGCCGACGGCTCCGACGCCGGCCGGCGGCCGGGCGGGGCAACCGGGCACCGCAACGGTCAGCTCGCCGAGGGGGTACCGGATCCGACGGCGGAGTGGCGTTCTCCCGAGCCGGCCGGTGGGCCGGCACGTCCCGAGGGCGGCGTGGCGGGGTACCGCGATCGGGCCGACCACCTCGGCGGCGGTGCCCTGGCCGGTGCCGAGCCGGCGGTGGACGCCCCGACCAACCCGGTCGGCTGGCCGCTGGTCGACCCGGACCCGCAATCGGACCCCGATCCGGCGTCGCCGACCCGGCCCGGCCGCGGCCGGCGTCGGGCGACCCGGTCGGGCAAGCCGGCCGGGCAGTCCCGGGCCGGCCGGAACCTGCCGGCCGCGATAGGCGTCGGACTCGTGCTCGGCGCGGCGATCGTCGTGCCGCTCTTCCTGTTCCGACCGGCGTTCCTGGTCGTGGTGGCGCTCGCGGTCAGCGTCGGCATCTGGGAGATGACCCGGGCGGTACGCCCCGCCGGGATGCGACCGCCGCTCGTGCCGCTGGTCGCGGGCGGGCTGCTGATGGTCGGGCTGGCCTGGTGGGCCGGTCCGGACGCGCTCAGTCTGGGGCTGCTGGTGACCGTGCTGGCCACCATGGTCTGGCGGCTCGGGGACGGGCCGGCGGGCTACCAACGGGACATGACCGCGGCCACCCTGATCGCGGTCTACGTGCCGTTCCTCGGCGGGTTCGCGGCGCTGCTCGCCGCCGAGCCGGCCGACGGCGACCTGCGGGTACTGGTCACCCTGGTCGCGGTGGTCCTCTCCGACACCGGCGGGTACGCGGCTGGAGTGGCCTTCGGCAAGCACCCGATGGCCCCCTCGGTGAGCCCGAAGAAGTCCTGGGAGGGCTTTGCCGGCTCGGTGCTGGCGGCCGCCGTGGGCAGCTCCCTGCTGCTGGCGTACCTGCTCGACGTGGAGTTGTGGTGGGGCGCCCTCTTCGGGGTCGCGGTCTCGGTCGCGGCCGTCCTCGGCGACCTCGCCGAATCCATGATCAAGAGGGACCTCAAGGTCAAGGACATGAGCAACCTGCTGCCGGGGCACGGTGGGCTGATGGACCGGCTGGACTCGATCCTCTTCGCGGTGCCGACCGCCTACCTGCTGCTGGCGATCTTCGTCCCGGCCGGCTGAGAGGTGAGATGAGCCTGCACATCCGCGAGCTGCGGGCCTGGTCACGGGGTCGGCACCTCCGGCCAGGTGCGTTGTCGCGCCGACGTGGGAGACTGGACGGGCCATGACGAGCCTGCCCTTGATCCAGATCGCGCCGGACGACCCGACCGGGTCTACGTCGCGTCGCGCGGCGATGCCGCCCCGACACCTCGCCGACCTCGACCTTCCCGGACGGAAGGCGGCCGTCACCGAGCTGGGGGAGCCCGCTTTCCGGGCCCGGCAGATCTCCACGCACTACTTCGGCCGGCTGGTCCGTGACCCGGCGCGGATGACCGACCTGCCCGCCGGCGCCCGGGACCGGATCGCGGCCGAGTTGCTGCCGAACCTGCTCACCCCGGTACGCGAGGTCGCCACCGACGACGGCGCGACCCGCAAGGCGTTGTGGCGGCTACACGACGGATCGCTGGTGGAGAGCGTGCTGATGGGTTACCCGGACCGGGTCACCGTCTGCATCTCCAGCCAGGCCGGCTGCGGCATGGCCTGCCCGTTCTGCGCCACCGGTCAGGCCGGGCTGACCCGTAACCTCTCCACCGCCGAGATCGTGGACCAGGCCGTGTACCTCGCCGGGGTGGCCGCGTCCGGCGCGATCGCCGGTTCCCCGTCCCGGCTGTCCCACGTGGTCTTCATGGGCATGGGCGAGCCGCTGGCCAACTACGCCCGGGTGGTGGCCGCCGTCCGGCGGTTGACCGCGCCCGCCCCGGAGGGGCTCGGCCTCTCGCAGCGGCACATCACCGTCTCCACCGTCGGTCTGGTCCCCGCGATGCGCCGGCTGGCCGACGAGGGACTGTCGGTGACTCTTGCGTTGTCGCTGCATGCGCCCGATGATGAGCTGCGCGACGAACTGGTTCCGGTCAACCAGCGGTGGAAGGTTGCCGAGGTGCTGGACGCCGCATGGCACTACGCGGAGCGTACGGGGCGTCGCGTGTCCATTGAATACGCGATGATCAGAGATGTGAACGACCAGCCGTGGCGTGCCGACATCCTCGGTCGGTTGCTGGCGGGTCGACTGACCCACGTGAACCTCATCCCGCTCAACCCGACTCCGGGGAGCCGCTGGGACGCGAGCCCGAAGCCGGTAGAGCGGGAGTTCGTCCGGCGGCTCCGCGCGGCCGGTGTCTCGACGACTGTTCGGGACACCCGGGGGCGCGAGATCGACGGGGCGTGCGGCCAGCTGGCCGCCGCGGCGGTGACGCAGTGAGCGACAGGGTCAACAGGCTTAGTAGTGCCGCTTGCGGCGCCGACGCGCGTGGCGGGGCGGCGGCGTGAGCGAGCGAAGCGAGCGAGCGAACCAGGAGACATAGTGGCGAGTCAGGGTCAGCGTTTCCGGCGCAAGGCGCTCCGGCGGGGCTACAAGGTCGATGAGGTGGACACGTTCCTGGATCGTGTCGAGGCCACGCTCGCCGGTGAGCCGCTGGGCGCGCCCGTCGCCTCCCAGGAGGTGCACGACGTCGTCTTCCGGGTGCGCTTCGGTGGGTACGACGAGTGGCAGGTGGACCTGCACCTCGACCGGGTGGAGCGGCAGATCGCCGAGCTGGAGGAGCGTGGCGGCGGTCGGGGCGGGGATCCGCGGCTCGCCGACCGGGGGGCCCCGGACCGGATGGGTCCGCCTGACCGGATGGGACCTCCGGACCGGATGGGTCCGCCCGACCGGATGGGTCCGCCCGACCGGATGGGACCTCCGGACCGGATGGGTCCGCCGGAGCGGATGGGGCCCCCGATGCGCGACGACCGGGGTCTACCACCCGGCCAGCTTCCGCCGCGGCCGATGCCGGCCCAGGCCGGTCCGCCCAACGACCCCTACGGCCAGTACGACGAGCCGACCGGCACCTTCGGCGGCCAGCGGGGCGGCTTCGATCCGCAGCGCGGCGGGATGGAGCCGCAGCGGAGTGGTTTCGATCCGCAGCAGCGCGGCGGCTTCGAGCCCCAGCGCGGCGGTTTCGAGCCCCAGCGGGGTGGGTTCGATCCGCCGCGGGGTGGGATGGAGCCACCGCCGCGCGGTGGCGGTTTCGAGCCCCAGCGGGGTGGGTTCGATCCACCGCGGGGTGGGATGGAGCCACCCCAACGCGGTGGCGGTTTCGATCCGCAGCGCGGTGGTCCGCCCGATCCGCAGCGGGGCGGCTTCGAGCCGCAGCGGGGCGGGTTCGACCCGCAGCGCGGCCCGGGGGCACCGCTTCCGCCGCGTACGCCGGGCGGCCCGGGCGCTCCGGGGGCGCCGCCCGGCGGGTTCGGGGCGAACGAGCGCTTCGACGGGTTCGACGCGGGGCGGCCGAGCCGGGCGGACATGACGGCCGAGATACGGATGCCGGACCGGGACCTTCGTGGTCCCGGGCGTGGCATGGGCGACGCCCTGCCGCCGATGCCCGGGTCGGCCGGTGGGCCACCGATGGGAGGCCCACCGGTAGGCGGTCCGCCGCCGATGGGTCCACCCGGTAGCGAGATGGCCCGGATCGACCACATCCGGCGCTCCTTCCAGGTACGCCGGTTCGGCAGTGGCTACGACCCGGACCAGGTCGACCGGTTGTTCGAGGGGATCCTCGGCAGCATGGCAGGGCGGGGCCCGATGCCGGTCAACCCTGCCGACCTCGACACCACCCGGTTCGGACTGGTCCCTGGCGGCTACTTCGAGGCCGAGGTCGACGCCGCGCTCAAGGAGGTCAAGGACCTGCTGCTCGGCCAGTGACACGAGCAGCGCCGTCACACACCCCGGCCCGGTCGCGCATCCGGCCCCGCCCCGGGGCCGGATGAAACCGCGGCCGGCATCGATCAGCGCCGGCCGCCACCCGGCCCAGGTCGAGGCCGGGTCTTCCGAGCCTTCCGGGCAGCCCGCCCCGGCGTCGCGTCGAGGGTCAGGAACGCCGACGGTCGAGGGTCAGGAACGCAGGCCGTTGCGGCGCAGGATCGCGTCGCCGACGACGGCGAGGACCAGGGCGGCGGCGATCGAACCGAGCCAGATCTTCGCGATGCCGCTGACCTCGTTGTTGTTGAACATCATCAGCACCAGCGCCGCCGCGGAGAGGATCGCGCCGATCTGGCCCGCCCTGCGGTGCCCCGGCTTGTGTTGGTCGGGTGACGTCACAGGCTCGCTTCCAGCCACTTTCCGGTCCTTTCCTCACGATCGGATCCTGGTAAGTCTGGCATGTGCCGCCCGGCGTACGGCGCACGGGCCGGGCCTTCCGCCGCAGCCGGCTCTGCCCGGTACAGCGTCCCGGCGCTGCCCGACGCCACGCTCCGGAGCGGCCTGACGCCCCCGCTCGAAGCTCCGTGCTGGGCAGGGCTTCGGCGCGATCGGGTGGCGCAACCCGGCGTCGCGGGTCGGCCGGTACGGGGCCTCCGGTAGCGTTTGGGCGTACACCTGTGATCGCCTGTGGCGAGGGACGAGATAGGGGGACCGTGCGGTGCGGTTGACCGGTACGGGACACGCGAGCATGCGGATCGACACCGGTGCGGGCAGCATCCTGTGCGACCCGTGGGTCAACCCGGCCTACTTCGCCTCATGGTTCCCTTTCCCGGACAATTCACAGCTCGACTGGGAGAGCCTCGGCGACGTCGACTACCTCTACGTCTCGCACCTGCACCGGGACCACTTCGACGCGGCGCACCTCACGCGCTTCGTCTCGAAGAAGGCGACCGTCCTGCTGCCGGAGTACCCCACCTCCGAGCTGGAGGACGAGCTGCGGGAACTCGGCTTCACCAGCTTCCTGAAGACGAAGAGCGAGGAGGTCGTCGAGCTGGACGGCGGCCTCAAGGTGATGATCCAGGCGCTGACCAGCCCCACCGACGGCCCGATCGGCGACTCCTCGCTCTGGGTGGAGTACGACGGGGTACGGCTGCTGAACCAGAACGACGCCCGCCCGACCGATCTCGGCGTCTTCGCCGAGTTGGGGCACGTGCACGCGCACCTGCTCCAGTTCTCCGGCGCGATCTGGTATCCGATGGTCTACGAGCTGCCCAGCGCCGCGAAGACCGCGTTCGGCAAGCAGAAACGGGACCGGCAGATGGACCGGACCATCCGCTACATCGACGACCTCAAGGCGTCCTGGGTGTTCCCGATCGCTGGCCCGCCGTGCTTCCTCGACGACGAGCTGTGGCAGTTCAACGACATCCACGGCGACGAGGGGAACATCTTCCCCGACCAGCAGGTCTTCCTCGACCACTACACCGGGCTCGGCTACGACAACGGGGTGATCCTGCTTCCCGGCAGCGTCTCCGAGATCAGCACGGACACCGTGCACACCACCCACCCGGTGCCGGACGTGCGGGAGTTCTTCGCGCGCAAGGAGGAGCACCTGCGGGAGTACCAGGAGCGCTCCCGGCCGGTGATCGAGGCGGCGAAGGCCTCCTGGCGGCATCCGGAGATCGACGTACTGGCCGAGATGAAGCGCCGGATCGAGCCACTGCTGGACGAGTCGATCTATCTCGCCAAGGGGGTCGGCGGGCCGGTCCGGTTCGACCTGGTCGGCTACGACGGCGAGTCGGTCGAATCCATCCTGGTGGACTTCCCGGGCAAGGAGGTCCGGCCGTACGCGGACGAGAAGGTCCGCTACCGGTTCCGTACCGAGCGGGCGCTGGTCGAGCACCTGCTGCACATCGAAGAGGTGGACTGGGTCAACTCGCTCTTCCTCTCCTGCCGGTTCTCGGCGGCGCGGATCGGTCAGTACAACGAGTTCGTCTACGCCTTCTTCAAGTGCCTCTCCGAGGAGCGCCTCCAGTACGCCGAGGGCTGGTACGACGAGCACGAGCGGGCCACCGACGCCGAGGACATCACCCTCGGCGACTGGGTGGTGCAGCGGCGCTGCCCGCACCTGAAGGCGGACCTGACCCGGTTCGGCATCGTCGAGGACAACCAGCTCACCTGCCAGTTGCACGGCTGGCGGTTCGACCTGGCCAGCGGGCGCTGCCTGACCAGCGTCGGGCACTCGATCCGGGCGCACCGGGTCGGCGAGACCCCGGCGACCGCGACCGCCGCCGAGTCCGAGACCGCAGGCTGAACCCGACCTCCACCCGGGCCGGAGTCCGCGGGCCCGAGACGGGTCCGGGACGGTGGAGTCTGCCGCCCGGAGGCGGGTCCGGGACGGTGGAGTCCGCCGGAACTCAGGCGGCCGGGCCGAGTCGACCGAGGTCGGTGAGGATGCGGCGAGCCGCGTTGTGCCCGGCCGCGCCGATCACACTGCCGGCGGGGTGGCACCCGGCACTGCCGGCGTAGAGCCCGTCGATCCCGGTGGCGTACGGCATCCGGTCGGTGAACGAGACGGTGTTGTCGACGTGGTGGATGTGCCCGCCGGTGATCCCGAAGTGCGCCTCGATGCCGGGTGGGGTCAGCGGCACGGCGTCGGCGACCAGCCCGGTGGTGCCGGGGGCGTACCGGTCGCAGATCTCCAGCAGCCGGGCCACGTATCCGGGCAGCAACTCGTCCCAGGAGCCGCCGGTCGGGGCGTACGGGACGGACTGCACGAAGAGCGCCGACGAGTGGTGTCCGGCCGGGTCCTTCAGCGACGGGTCGACGGTGGTGTGCAGGTACCACTCGATGGTCGGCTCGTCCGGCAGCCGCCCGGCCCGCACGTCCGCCCACATGCCGCGCAGCGCCGCCATCGGCGAGTCGCCGGCCGAGCCGGGCGGCAGCGCCGCGGAGCCGGGCAGCAGGTGGATGGTGGCGCCGAACGGGCTCGGCGCCCCCTCGGGCAGGCAGGAGAAGTCCGGCAGCCCGGCGAGCGCCAGGTTGACCTTGAGGGTGGTGCCGGTGCGCCGGACCGCCGCCATCCGTTCGGTGAGCGCGGCCGGCAGCGCGCCGTCGGGCACCAGCTCCATCAGCCGGTACGGGTCACCGGCGCCGAGCACCACCCCGGCGGCGACGCTCCGCCCGTCGTCGAGTACGACTCCGCTGGCGGCGCCGCCGTCCACGGTGATCGCGGCGACCGGGGTACCGCTGAACAGCCTCGCCCCGGCGGACCGGGCGGCGTCGGCGAAGGTGCGGCTGACCGTACCCATCCCACCGGCCACGATCATCCAGGTGCCGCCCGCCCCGGGCAGCCGGCACATGTTGTGGGCCAGGAAGTTGTAGCCGGTACCCGGGTCGTCCGGCCCGGCGTTCAGCCCGGAGAGGCCGTCGGTGACCGCGTACATCGAGACCAGCAGTTCGGAGCGGAAGTCGAACCGGGCGAGGTAGTCGGCGACCGAGCCGCGTACCAGGTCGACGAAGACCTGGCGCAGTGCGGGCCGGATGTAGCGGTCGGCGGTCTCCGGCACGGGCAGCGGCTCGGCCAGCCAGGCCGGCGCCAGGTCGTCGCGGAGCGCGGCGAGTTCGGCCTGCATCGCGTCGTCGGCCGCCACGTCGGCCCGGGAGAAGAACCGTTCCATCTGCTGCCGGGTCGCCTCCCGGTCCGCGCCGAAGAGCAGGTACGGCGAGCCGGGCCCGCCCGGGGTGGGCAGGAAGTAGTGCGGGTCCCGGCGCAGCACCGGCAGCTTCACGTCGAGCAGCCGGATCAGCTCCGGCGGCATCAGGCCGAGCAGGTACGAGCCGGTGGAGTGCCGCAGCTGCGGCACCTTGGGGAACGGGTTCTCGGTGCGGGCGGCTCCGCCGAGCGTGTCGGCGGCCTCCAGCACCACCACGTCGAGGCCGGCCCGGGCCAGCAGGATCGCGGAAACCAGGCCGTTGTGGCCGGCGCCGACGATCACGACGTCGGCGCGGGAGGGTAGCTCGGCGGTCATGCTCGGGAAGCCTAGTTCGGTTGGGCCGCCCCGGTGCGGGCTTGGCCGTTGCCGGTGCGCGGCTACCGGCGTCGTGTCGGACGGGCATGCCCGGCCTGTTCGGCGAGCTGGCATACGTCTTGACCTCACGATCGGCGAGCAGGCCGGACACGAACCCGGTCGCGGTGCGACGCGGCTCGACCCGCTCGAACCTGGCCCCCAGAACCCGGCGAGTACCTTGTCCACGGCACTATGCCATCCGGCAGCGTCTACGCTGTGACCGAGAAAGGCGGATCGTGATCGTTACAGGTTGCCGGGCGCTGACCCCATTCCTGTCCGGGGTCGGGCGATGAGCACAGTCGCATTCCTCAACATCGCCATGCATGGGCACATCAACCCGACGCTGCCGGTCGTGGCCGAGCTTGTTCGTCGCGGCCACTCCGTCACCTACCACACGACGCCTGCCTACGCCGAGGAGATCGCGGCTACCGGCGCGCGAGTGCTCCTCTACTCCGGGGATGACCAACCCCTCTCCGGCCCGCCGACGCCGGTCACGGTGATGGAGCAGCTTGCCCGCACCGCCGTACGCGTGCTGCCCGCCGTCCTCACCGATCTGCGCGGCGCCCGGCCCGACCTGATCGTGCACGACTCCCTCTGCTTGTGGGGGCCGGTGGCAGCCCGGGAACTCGACGTGCCGGCAGCGTCGTCGTTTACCACCTTCGCGTTCAACCGGCACGTGCCCAGCCCCACCCACGGCTCCTGGGAGCTGCTCGCCGCGGCGGCGGCCCTGCCCCGCCAGGCCGGGGGGTACCTGAAGTCCCGCTGGGAGCTGCGCCGCCGGTACGACACGCGTGAGGTGCCCCTGGTCGACCTGGCGAACATCCGTCAGCCGCTCAACCTGGTCTACACCTCGCGAGCGTTCCACCCCGAGGTCGACAGTTTCGACTACTCCTACCGGTTCGTCGGACCGAGCATCGGTGCCCGCCCAGTTGACTCATCGTTTCCGGTCGAGCGGCTGCTGGCCCCGGTGCTCTACGCCTCGCTCGGTACGGTGTTCGGTGCCGACACGCGGCTGCTGCGCAGCTTCGCCGACGCGCTCGCCCCGCTGGGTGGCACCGTGATCGTCTCCACCGGACCCACCGATCCCGCCGCGCTCGGCCCGCTGCCGGCCAACGTGATCGCCGACCGCTCCGTACCGCAGCCGGAGGTGCTGTCCCGCGCAGCGCTGTTCATCACCCACGGCGGGGTGAACAGCGTCAACGAGGCCCTGTACGCGGGCGTCCCGATGCTGGTGGTCCCGCAGGGCGCTGACCAGTCGCTGGTGGCCTCCCGCGTCGTCGAACTCGGTGCCGGCCTCGCGATCCGCACCGAGGACGTCAACGTGGAGGTCGTGCGCGCCCTCGCCCAACGTCTGCTCGACGAGCCCCGGTTCCGGGCCGCCGCGAGCACCCTTCAGGTCGCCCAGCGTCAGGCAGGCGGCTATTCGCGCGCCGCCGACGAACTCGAGCGCTATCTGCGGCAGACCGGCCCGTTGACTGAGCCGGACTCTGCGGATCTGCCACCGCGGGGCTGACCGATGTCCCCTGTCGTTGCCATCCTGCTGCTGTTCGCCGGGCTGTCCGAGGCCGTCGGGCGTCTCCTGCCCGTGGTGGCACGCCTGTCTGGCGTGTCGCACACCAGGGTGGTCGGGATGGTGCTGGGCGGCGCCGTGGTCGACGGCGCGGTATTCGCGCTCTGGCCACTGTCCGCTTGGACCCTTGCCGAACTCGTGCTGTCTACCTCACCGGCCGACGAGGCTGCGCTGGTCTGGACACCAGGCCTGGCCGCCCCGCTGTTGCTTGCCGCAGTCCTCGCGTTCCCGCTGCTCGGGCCGCTACTTCACCTGGTCCTCATGGTGGGCGTGGGGGCCGGCCTCGCCACCGCGCTCGCCTCGGTGGCCGGGCTCGGCTGGTGGGACGCCGCCGGCTGCGTAGCCGTCGCGGGAATCGGGCTCGGCGTCGCCGTCGAGGGTATTCGCCGCCTGGTCGTGAGGCTCAACACGACAAGAGCACCGGAGCCGCTCACATGATGGAGTTTGCGCTTCTGCTGCTGCTCGGTGGGGTCGGACCGGTCCTGCTCGCCGAAGCTCTGCTCGCCCGCTACGAGGTGCTGGTCTATGCCGCAGGCTGGCGGACCCCCACCAACGTACGCCCCAAGGGCATGCCCCCCGCCCGAGGCGCGGATGCGGACCGCCCCCCGGACGCCTACCTGGTCTATCTGGACGGTATCGGGAAACGCCGCTTCCACGACACCCGCGACGGCGGCCGACTGGTCAAGTCCCTGATCGACGGAGCGCCGGAGCTCAGGGTGCTGGGCCAGGTGCAGCCGTACTCCCCGCTGGCCCTTCCGCTCGCCGACCGGCCGGTGTGGAACTGGCTGCGCCGCCACATCGGTCTGGTGCTGTTCCTGCACAACGTGATGCAGACCTTCGTCGCCGCCGACCGCCGGTACCGACCCCTGTACAACCGCGCCGTCGGCTCGCAGATCGCCACTCAGCTCCGGTTCGCCGGTTATCGGCCTGACAGTGGTATCCCCGTGGTTATGCTCAGTTACAGCGGCGGTGCCCAGGTCGCCACCGGCGCGGTGGCGGAACTGTGGTCCCAACTGCGCCCCCCGCTATGGCTGATCACTCTCGGCGGGTTCCACAACGGCGCCAACGACATCAGCCGCGCCCAGCACCTCGACCGGCTCACGAGTACTGGCGACCGGATCGAGCGAGTCGGCACCTGGATGTTCCCGCAGCGGTGGCGGCTGTTCCGCTGGAGCGGATGGAACCGGGCTCACCGCGATGGGAAGATCACGGTGCACCGGCTCGACCCGGCCACCCACGTCGGTCCGCGCAGCTACATCAGCCCGCAGGCCCGGCTCCCCGATGGTCGCAGTCACCTCGACCGGACCGCCGACACCGTGATCGCGCTGATCCGGGGTCGCCTCAGCGTGACTGCGGAAACCGACGGTCCACTGCCATGAACGGCTTGACCATTGCGCGTGGCACGAACCAGTCGTCGGACATGGCCACGATCGTCGATCTCCACCAGGGCCCACCGGCTATCTGAAACCCTTATGCACCAGGGTCTAACGGCTGACGGGGGGAGACGAGACGATGTTCGCGTGGTGGGGTAGGGCGGTGGTCCGGCTCCGGTGGGCGGTGCTCGGCGCCGGTCTGCTGCTGGTCGCGGTCGGGGCGACCTGGGGGACCGGGGTGTTCGGCTCGCTGACCGGCGGGGGCTTCGAGGACCCGGACAGCGAGTCGGTCCGCACCGACCAGCGGATCAGCGCCGAACTCGGCAACCAGGGCGCGGACCTGCTCGTCCTCTACTCCAGCCCGAGCAGCACCGCCGACCAGCCGGCGTTCCGGGACCCGGTCACCGGCACGCTCGACCGACTGCGTCAACATCCCGAGGTCGCCAGGGTGACGAGCTGGTACGACAGCCAGGCCCCGGCGCTGCTCTCGACGGACCGGCACGCCACGTACGCGGCGGTGCAGTTGCGGGCGACCGACCCGGACGAGCAGTCCGAGGCGTACCGGGAACTGCGGCCGACCCTGGACGCCCCCGGGATCACCACCGAGGTCGGCGGTACGGTCGCCTTCCTGGCCGAGGCGAACGAACAGACCACCGAGGACATCGCCCGGGCGGAGACGCTCTCCCTGCCGGTGCTGCTGGTGCTGCTGGTCCTGATCTTTCGTGGGCTGGTCGCCGCCGCGACGCCGTTGCTGGTCGGCGGGCTGGCCATCCTCGGCGCGTTCGTCGCCGTCCGGCTGCTCGGCATGGTCACCGACGTCTCCGTCTTCGCCATCAACATCATCACGTTGATCGGCCTCGGCATGGCCGTCGACTACGCCCTCTTCATCGTCAGCCGGTTCCGGGAGGAACTCGCCGCCGGCCATCCGAGCACCGCGGCGCTCCGGCGCACCATGAGCACCGCCGGCCGGACCGTGATGGTCTCCGGGCTCACCATCGCGACCGCGCTGGCCAGCCTGCTGATCTTTCCGCAGTCGTTCCTCCGCTCGATGGGGCTGGGCGGAATCGCCGCGGTCCTGGTCGCGATGCTCGCCTCGCTGACCGTGCTGCCGGCCCTGCTCGCGGTGCTCGGAACGCGGGTCAACGCACTCGCCGTACGCCTGCCGTGGCGGCGTCGCCCGGACACGGCCGGCGCGGTCGGTACCGTCGGTACGGCGGGCGTCGGCGGCTCCGGTGCCTGGGCCCGGCTGGCCCGCAGCGTGATGCGCCGACCGGTGCTCTACCTGCTGGGTGTGGTCGCGGTGCTGGCGGTCCTCGCCGCCCCCTCGGTCCGGATGGAGGCCGGCGGCTTCGACGAGCGGGTACTGCCGGCCGACGCGGTGCCTCGGATGGTGGCCGAGCGGATCGAGTCGGACTTCCCGGGCGGCAGCGTCGGCCCGGTCGAGGTACTCGTCTCCGGCGCCTCCGCCGCCGAGACGCAGCGGTTCGCCGCCGAGCTGACCCGGGTCACCGGGGTGACCGGGGTGCAGGTGACCGCGAACCGGGGCGATTCCACGCTGCTGTCGGTGACCTATCCCGGCGAGCCGACCGGCCCGGTGGCGGAGCGGGTGGTACGGCTGGTCCGGGACATCCCGGCACCGGCCGGCGCGGAGGTGCTGGTCGGCGGGCGGCCCGCCTTCGACGTGGACCTGCTGGACAGCCTCACCTCGCGGCTGCCATGGATGGCCCTGATCATGGCGTCGGCAACCCTGGTGCTGCTCTTCCTCGCCTTCGGGTCGGTGCTGCTGCCGATCAAGGCGGTGCTGATGAACCTGGTCTCGATCGGCGCGTCGTTCGGCGTGGTGGTCTGGATCTTCCAGGACGGGCACCTCGCCGACTGGCTCGACTTCACCCCGACCGGCTTCATCGAACCGAGCAACCCGATCCTGATGCTGGCGGTGCTCTTCGGGCTCGCCACCGACTACGAGGTCTTCCTGCTCTCCCGGGTACGCGAGGAGTGGGACCGGACCGGCGACAACACCGCCTCGGTGACCGCCGGGCTCCAGTACACCGGCCGGATCATCACCGCCGCCGCGCTGCTGCTGATCGTCGTGGTGGCCGGGTTCGCCACCGGTGGGGTGGTCTTCGTCAAGCTGATCGGGGTCGGGATGATCGTGGCGATCGTGGTCGACGCGACGCTGGTGCGGGCGCTGCTGGTACCGGCCACGATGCGGCTGCTGGGCCGGTGGAACTGGTGGGCGCCGGGTCCACTGGCCCGGGTCTACCGCCGGTACGGCATCCGCGAGTCACCGGCCGACCCCGCCGCCGAGCCCGGGGCCTGGGCAGCGGTCGAGACCGGCCGGCGCTGAGCACGGGCCGGGCCTCGATGTCGGGCCGGACGATCTCGGCGAGGTCAAGGCCGGTGCCGGGGTGCGGCGCAAATGGCTGGCCGGCCGGGCACGGGGTGACTAACATCCGGCCGCGTGGCGATCTACGAGACCGAGCGGCTGGTGGTCCGCGACTGGACGCTGGAGCCCGACGACCTGGCCCGGGTCTTCGACACGTACTCCCGGCCCGAGGTGGTGCGGTTCCTCAACGCGCCCACCCTCCCGCTCCGTGAGCCGGCCGGCGCCGCCGAGACGGTACGCCGGTGGCACGTCCGCAACGCCGAGTTCGGCGCCGGGTACGGCATCTGGGCGATGCAGCGCCGGGACGACGGCCGGGTGGTCGGCACGGTGATGCTGAAGCCGCTGCCCGGACGGGACGAGCGGAAACTCACCGACGACATCGAGGTCGGCTGGCACCTGCACCCCGACTCGTGGGGGCACGGCTACGCCACCGAGGCGGCCCGGGGCGCGGTCGAGCGCGGCTTCGCGGCCGGGGTTCCGGAGATCTACGCCGTGGTGGCCCCCGGCAACGAGGCGTCGATGGCGGTCGCCCGGCGGATCGGCATGACCTCCGTCGGCCGGCGCACCGACTGGTACGGCGGCGAGGAGTTGGAGACCTTCCGGCTGGCCCGGCCGTAGCCGTCCGGGCGGCCCGTAGCCGGTCGTCGGAGGCGGTAGTGTCCCGCCGTGCACATCGAATACACCATGGTGCGGGACGCGGCGTACGCCCGGAGTCTCTTCGCCGCCACCCTGCGGCGTAACCGGATCGCCACCGGTCTGCTCGGTGCCGTGATGTCTGCGGCCGGGGTGTCGACCTACCGGTTGGACCAGTTCTCGGCCACGATCGGCGGCTCGGTCCTGCTCGGCCTGGGACTCTGTTGGATGATCAAGTCCGTCATCCTGACCCGCCAGGTGGTGGCCCGGCTGCCCCCGTCCTGGTTCGGCGCCCGGACTGTGCTGCTCACCGACGAGGAACTGGCCTGGGACTCGGGCTCGTCCCGCGGGGCGCTGCGCTGGGAGCTGATCGCCAGGGCCCGGAGCTATCCGTTCGGTTTCGTCGTCTGGCAGGCCGGCGGGTTGGCGAACTGGGACATCCCGCGCGACGGGCTGACCCCGGCGCAGGAGGCGGAGCTGACCGGCTTCCTGGCCCGGCGCGGCCTGCTGTCGGGCGGGACGGCCGGTTCCGGTCCGGCCGGCCCGGACAGCTCCGCGCCGGCCGCCGATCCGGACCCGGTCGCCGATCCGGACCCGGTCGCCGCGCCGGCCGGCACCGTCCGGCGGCCGGTTCCGTGAGTACGCCGACCGGCTGGGCTCCGGCCGGCCGGGCACTCCCAGCGGACGTCCAGGACCGGTCAGGGAGAATGGCCGGGTGACTTCTCCGCGTGAGGTCGTCCTGCTCGGCTCGACCGGCTCGATCGGTACCCAGGCGATCGACATAGTCCGACGCAACCCGGACCGGTTCCGGGTGGTCGCGCTCGGCGCCGGCGGCGGCAACGTGGCCCAGCTCGCAGCCCAGGCGCTGGAACTCGGGGTGGAGGCGGTCGGGGTCGCCAAGGCATCCGCCGCGCAGGACCTGCAACTCGCCTTCTACGCGGAGGCGGCCCGGCAGGGCTATCCCTCCGGCGGCTTCCGGATTCCCAAGATCGTCGCGGGTCCCTCCGCCATGGCCGAGCTGGCGCAGTGGCCGTGCGACATCGTGCTCAACGGTGTCGTCGGTTCACTCGGGCTGGCGCCCACCCTGGCGGCGCTGCGCGCCGGGCGTACCCTCGCGCTGGCCAACAAGGAGTCGCTGGTGGCCGGCGGGCCGGTGGTCCGCGCCGCCCTCCAACGACCGGACCAGATCGTGCCGGTCGACTCCGAGCACTCGGCGCTGGCCCAGTGCCTGCGCGGCGGTAGCCGCGCCGAGGTGCGCCGGCTGATCCTCACCGCCAGCGGCGGACCGTTCCGGGGCCGGCGGCGGGACGAGCTGACCCGGGTGACGCCGGAGCAGGCGCTGGCCCATCCCACCTGGAACATGGGGCCGGTGGTCACGATCAACTGCGCCAACCTGGTGAACAAGGCGCTGGAGGTGATCGAGACCCACGAGCTGTTCGGCGTGCCGTACGACCAGATCGACGTGGTGGTGCACCCGCAGTCGGTCATCCACTCGATGGTCGAGTTCGTCGACGGCTCGACGCTGGCCCAGGCCAGCCCGCCGGACATGCGGCTGCCGATCGCGCTCGCCCTCGGCTGGCCGGACCGGGTCGCCGGGGCCACGCCCGCGGTCGACTGGACGGCGGCGCAGAGCTGGGGCTTCGAACCGTTGGACGAGGCGGCGTTCCCGGCCGTACGCCTGGCCAAGCAGGCCGGTGCGGCAGGCCGCTGCCGCCCGGCGATCTACAACGCGGCCAACGAGGAGTGCGTCGCCGCCTTCCTGGCCGGCCGGCTGCCGTTCCTCGGCATTGTCGACACGTTGGAGCGGGTGTTGGAGGCGGCCCCGGATTTTGCCGAACCGGGTAACGTCGAGGAGGTGCTCGCCGCCGAGTCCTGGGCGCGGGCGCGCGCCCAGGAGATCATCGCGGAAGCGGTGGAAGGAGCCTGATGCTGTATCTGCTCGGGGTGGTGGCGTTCGCCCTGGGGATCCTGATCTCGGTGAGCCTGCACGAGGCCGGGCACATGCTCGTGGCCAAGCGGTTCGGGATGAAGGTCACCCGCTACTTCGTCGGCTTCGGCCCCACCATCTGGTCGTTCCGGCGGGGTGAGACCGAGTACGGCCTCAAGGCGATCCCGCTGGGCGGCTTCTGCAAGATCGTCGGCATGACGCCGCAGGACGACGACGTCGACCCGGCGGACGAGCCCCGGGTGATGTGGCGGTACCCGCTCTGGAAGCGGACCGCGGTGATGGCCGCCGGCTCGGTGGCGCACTTCACCCTCGCCATCGTGACCCTCTGGTTCGCCGCGATCTTCATGGGGCTGCCCAACCCCGACTACCCGACCAACACCGCCGAGATCCGCAACGAGCCGGCCCGGATCGAGCTGGCGCCCTGTGTGGTCCGGGAGAACGCGGCCCGGGCCTGTCAGCCCGGCGACCCGGCGAGCCCGGCGGCCCAGGCCAACCTGCGCAGCGGCGACGTGATCACCGCGATCGGCGCCACCCCGGTGGCCAACTGGGGCCAGATGCTGGACGCCGTGCGGGCGACCAAGCCGGGACCGGTGGACGTGACGTTCCTGCGGGACGGCACGACCCAGACCGCACAGGTCAACCTGGCCGAGGTGCAGCGTCCGCCGCAGGACCAGGCGGACGGTCCGGCCGGCCCGGTCTCGGCCCTCGGCGTCGGGCTCGGCACTCCGCCGACCGTCACCTACAGCCCGATCGGCGCCTTCGGCGCCACCGCCGACTTCACCGGCGAGATGGCGGTCAACACCGCCAAGGCGATCCAGCGGATCCCGCAGAAGATCCCGGCCCTCTGGGCGGCGATCACCGGCGAGGAGCGCGACATCGACACCCCGATCAGTGTGGTCGGGGCGAGCCGGCTCGGCGGCGAGGCGGTCCAGCACGGCCTCTGGGAGGTCTTCGTCCTCCTCTTCATCTCGCTGAACTTCTTCATCGGCGTCTTCAACCTGCTTCCGCTGCTGCCGATGGACGGCGGGCACATCGCCATCGCCTGGTTCGAACGGGTCCGGTCCTGGCTCTTCGCCCGGCTCGGCAAGCCCGACCCCGGGCGGGTCGACTACTTCAAGCTGATGCCCGTAACGTACGCTTTGATCCTGATCGGCGGCGCGTTTACGCTGCTCACCATCACCGCCGACGTGGTCAATCCGATAACCCTGATCCAGAGGTGAAGAAAGAGTGACCGCCGTCAGCCTCGGCATGCCCGCCGTACCGCCGCCACCGCTGGCGACCCGGCGGGTCAGCCGACAGATCAAGGTCGGTTCGGTACTGGTCGGGGGCGGCGCGCCGGTGTCGGTGCAGTCGATGACCACCACGTTGACCGCCGACATCAACTCGACGCTCCAGCAGATCGCCGAACTGACCGCCTCCGGTTGCCAGATCGTCCGGGTGGCGGTGCCGTCCCAGGACGACGTGGAGGCGCTGCCGGCGATCGCGAAGAAGTCGCAGATCCCGGTGATCGCCGACATCCACTTCCAGCCGAAGTACGTCTTCGCGGCGATCGACGCCGGCTGCGCGGCGGTACGGGTGAACCCGGGCAACATCCGGCAGTTCGACGACAAGGTCAAGGAGATCGCGGCGGCGGCCTCGGCGGCCGGGGTACCGATCCGGATCGGGGTCAACGCGGGCTCGCTGGACAAGCGCCTGCTGGCGAAGTACGGCAAGGCCACCGCCGAGGCACTGGTCGAGTCGGCGCTCTGGGAGTGCTCGCTCTTCGAGGAGCACGGCTTCCGGGACATCAAGATCTCGGTGAAGCACAACGACCCGGTGGTGATGATCCGGGCGTACCGGCAGCTCGCCGAGCAGTGCGACTATCCGTTGCACCTCGGGGTGACCGAGGCGGGGCCGGCGTTCCAGGGCACCATCAAGTCGGCGGTGGCCTTCGGCGCGCTGCTCGCGGAGGGGATCGGCGACACCATCCGGGTCTCGCTCTCCGCGCCCCCGGTCGAGGAGATCAAGGTGGGCGCCGCCATCCTGGAGTCGCTGGGGCTGCGCGAGCGCGGCCTGGAGATCGTCTCCTGCCCGTCCTGCGGCCGGGCCCAGGTCGACGTCTACAAGCTGGCCGAGGAGGTCACCGCGGGTCTGGAAGGGCTGCCGGTGCCGCTGCGGGTGGCGGTAATGGGCTGCGTGGTCAACGGTCCCGGTGAGGCGCGGGAGGCGGATCTCGGGGTGGCCTCCGGCAACGGTAAGGGGCAGATCTTCGTCAAGGGCCAGGTGATCAAGACTGTGCCCGAGGGTCAGATCGTGGAGACCCTGATCGAGGAGGCAGTCCGGCTCGCCGACGAAATGGGTGCCGAGCTGCCCGAGGAGCTGCGCGACCTGGTCGTCAAGCCCACCGTCACGGTGCACTGACCGCCGCCCCGGGGACCGGCCCGGTGGTCCGGGTCGCCTGCGGCAGGGGATGAGACGCGCCGGGCGCGGCGCACGACCGACCGACCCGGTCCGGTCACCGGCGCACGGCGGCCTACTCCGGCTACTCCGACTCGGCGAGGATGGCGTACAGCTTGCGCCGGGTCTCGTCGAGCACCTGGGCGGCCCGCTCACGCTGGTCGTCGGTACCGGTCATCATGACCTGGCGCAGTGCGTTCATCGCCTGGAAGCCGGCCTCCCGGATGTCGTGCCAGCTGTTGATGGTGTCCTGGGCGAACTCGGCCCACGGCGGCTGTGCGGCCGCCTGTGCGGCCTCCTCCTGCCCGGCCTCGGTGAGCCCGAAGCGGCGCCGCCCGCCGCCCGACTCGGTGCTGCCGGCGATCAGGCCCTCGTCCTCCAGGAGTTGCAGGGTCGGGTAGATCGAACCCGGGCTCGGCCGCCAGGCACCGCCGGTGCGCGAGTCCAGCTCCTGGATCATCTCGTAGCCGTGCATCGGCCGCTCGGTCAGCAGCGCCAAGACCGCGGCGCGGACGTTCGGTCGGCGTCCGCGGCCACCACCGCGTCCCCGGCCGCCACCTCGGCCATGTCCGTGGCCATGTCCGTGACCCGGCGGCGGGAAGCCGAAGCCCCGCATCCGGGCTTCCTGCATCGCGTAGAACCCTCGGTGAAAACCCATCTGGGCCTCCTTCTGACTGTCGCTGATAGCTCAACGATATATCGGAAAACTATCGGCGACAACGCATCGGCCTGGTTGTCGATTCCTGCGCGTGATCCAGATCACGCTGCCGGCGCCGACCAGAGGCCGGCGCCGGCAGGAGTGCGCACCAGGGGTGGCGGGCGGTCAGGACGCCGTACAGGTGGGGGTGGGCAGGCTGTTGGTGCCGTTCCAGGTACCGAGGAACCCGAAGGTCGTACTGGCCCCGGCGCCGAGCGTCCCGTTGTGCGGGGCGTTGGTCGCCGTCACCGCCGTACCGCTGCTGGTGACGGTCGCCTCCCAGGACTGGTTGACCGTCTGGCCGTTGGCGTACGTCCAGTCGACCCGCCAGCCGGTGATCGGGGCCGCCCCGGCGGTGACCCGTACGCTGGCCTGGAATCCGCCGGTCCACTGGCCGACGACGCTGTAGGCAGCCGTACACGTCCGGCCCGATGCCGGTGGGGTGGTGGCCGGCGGGGTCGGCGGCCTGGTGGTGGCCGGCGGGTTGGTCGGCCCGCCGGAGCCCCAGCCGCCGGTGGTGTCCAGCCACGCCGCCCGCTGGAACATCCAGTCCCGCATGAACTGCACCTGTCCCTGCCAGGTGGGCGAGGTCGGGGTGACGAACGGGCCGAGCATCCGGGTGCTGAGGTTCGGCCAGCGCTGGAAGTTGCGTTGCGCGGCGGCGGTCAGCGGGGCGGTCAGCCGGTCGATCCGGGCCTGGAGCTGGGCGTTGGAGAGCACCTCCTGGCGGAGCTGCTGCCAGCGGGCCCGGACCCGGTCGACGAAGGCCGGGTCCTGGAGCAGCCGTTGGAACCAGTCGTTCGCGCTCGGGCTGCGAGTCTGCTGGTGCTGCCAGCCGGCGATCTGGTCGTTCTGGAAGAAACCGCCCACCCCGAAGGTCAGGTCGAAGTCCCAGAGCGGGCCCGCGACGATCTTGCCGTCCCGGTCCTTGTGGAAGTACGCGCTCCGCAGATACGCGTCCATGCCGCGGCCCAGCTCGTTGATGATGAGCTGGTCGACGAAGGAGTCGACGTCGATGAAGGACGGGTAACCGGTCACCGGATCGGCGAAGCCGGGACTGCGCAACAGGTCGTGGAACTGCTGGATGTGCTGGCGCAGCCAGTCGGCCTGCGCCGGTTGCAGCGGGTCGGGGTCGACCACCTCCAGGTAGTGCCAGCAGGTCGCGTCGGCGCCCTGGCAGGGCAGGGTCGGCTCCTCGGCCGCCATCCACTCGAACTTGAAGATGTATCCGCCGGTCAGCTTGGGCAGCGTGACGTCCTCCTCGTCGAGCTGCTTCAGGTCGAGCCGGTTCTTCGAGTTCTTGATGGTCTCCATGATCAGATAGACCCCGAGGTAGTCGGTCGCCGCCACCGGCTGCGCGTCGGTGTTCACGTACACCTCGGCGAAGGCGAAGCGCGGGGCGTGCAGGCCCATGTCCTGGCCGAGGCCGTGCATGAAGGCGTCCCGGATCAGCGCCTTGTCGGAGTACGGCCCGCGCAGCACCCAGTCGGAGTCGGCCGGCATGCCCAGCAGCGGCAGGTCGGCGTCGTCGTCGGCGTTGTCCCGCAGCTCCAGCCGGTACGGCGTCTTCGGGAACATCGCACTGGAGTTCCCGCGCAGGTGGAAGCCGCCCCGGGTGACCAGGCTCGGTGCGGCGGACAGCGAGGTCGCCCCGTTCACCGGCGAGAACTGCATGACGGCGGTGTCGACGTACTCGCGCCCCGGAGCGCCGGCACCGTACGCGTCCAGCAGCAGGACCGGCAGGTCGTGGCTGGTGTTCACCGCCCGGGCGACGTACATGGCGGTGCCGGGTGCGCCGGTGGGAGCGCCGTTCAGGTACGCCTGGGCCCGGAGCTGCGTGGTGCGGGTGAACCTCAGCGGTGTGCCGGAGTACACCGGCGAGCTGGCGCCGGGTGGCTGGCCGTCGGTGGAGTATCGGACCTCCGCCCCGCTCACCGTGCTGCCCAGCGCGACCGAGACCTCGCCCTGGAAGGTGCCGCTCGGCACCGAGAAGGTGATGTCACCGGTCGGGTCCGCCTGGGCCTCCGCCGCCGC
The DNA here is from genome assembly GCF_050936445.1 of Plantactinospora sp. CA-294935. Lineage (NCBI taxonomy): Bacteria > Bacillati > Actinomycetota > Actinomycetes > Micromonosporales > Micromonosporaceae > Plantactinospora > Plantactinospora sp. CA-294935. The sequence goes on along the minus strand of NZ_JBNJMU010000001.1, from coordinate 10,375,045 downwards.
GTCGGTGGAGCCGTGCACCGGTCCGGCGGCCGCCCCGCCGCCGTTCTGGGCCGCCGTGCCCTGGGCGACCGAGACCGGACGGTCGGGCCCGTCGTCCCGCCCCGGGGCGGGGCCGGCCGCCGGACCCATCGCCGCGGCGACCAGGACGCCCGCCAGGTAGTAGCCGAGTGCGCGCATTCCTACTCCGTTCCAGAGCTGTTCGGGGGACGGACCGCGCTCGCCACGAGGCTGAGACCGGATCGGTCGACGTCGAAATGGGACCGGTGGCCGTCGGTGGCCCCGGTGAAGGCGAAGTGCCGGCGCAGGGTGCGGCGCCAGGGCGCCGACGGCAGGTCCGGCCGGAGCGCGGCCAGCCCGGTGGCGTACTTGGAGATCCTGACCGGCCGGTGGCCCCGCGCCCAGAGCAGGCGGTCCACGCAGGACGCGGTCGAACCGGTCTTGGTCTCGACCACCGCCAGCCCCGGTAGCTGGAGCGGGCCGGTGTCGCCCTCCCAGGTCAGCTCGGTGTCGATGGTCACCCGGCTCACCGTGGCGGCGAGGAAGAGTGTGCTGCGCCGGTATCGCGTGACGAGGACCGGGGCGAAGACCCGGCCGCCGACCTCGATCGACTCCCTCGCGAGTACGTCGTCGACGAACTCCCGCCCGAGGGTGAGGTTCCGCTCGTGGTCCGGCCGGTACGGCAGCCGGTCCTTCACGGTGTTGCCCCTGCGGCCGCGCGTCTTCACCTCGAGCCAGCACTCCGCCGAGTCGAGATAGGTCCGGGTGCGTACCTTGAACCGGCGGCGCCGGCGCTGGGCGGTGAGCAGATAGCTGGTCAGTTCCGGGGTGTCGAAGTAGACCGAGCGGTAGTTGAAGCAGCGGCGTCCGTCGATCTCCAGGGCCAGGGTGTCCAGGTCGAGCTGGGCGACGACGGCCCGTGCCTCGGTGACCGGCAGCACGTACTTGCGGTCCACCCGGGTCTGCAACGCCGCGCGTTCGGTGAGTTCGTCCAGTCCGATCGGTTTCAGGTGTGCGGGCGGGGCGCAGTCGACGGCGATGGTCATCGCGGCACCCCACCGGTGGCCACCGGGACGTTCCGGACCGCTTGCCGCACCGAGGGGTGCGAGTACCGTACGTCCACCAGGGTGGTGTCGTTGACCAGGTCGAGGCGCTGGACGCTGGCCGAGTGCACCCGGGCGCCGAGCTTCTGTTCGAGATAGGCGACCAGCGCGACGTGGTCGGTGATGGCCGAGTCGAGGAACATGCTCTGCCGCCGGTAGTTGCGGAACAGCCGGGGGTGGTCGCCGACGAACATCACCACGAGGATCAGGGCCATCATGGTCGGGACCTGCCACGCCGGACCGCCGCCGAGGGCGGAGAGGATGCCGAGCGCCAGCGCCGAGAAGTAGTACGCCACCTCGTGCTGGTCGAGCTCGGTGGAGCGGAGCCGGATGATGGAGAGCACCCCGAAGAGCGCCAGACCGAGACCCAGACCGGTACCGGCGCTGCTGGTGCTGAGCGAACTCGCCACCGCCATTACCCCGATGTTGACGCCGAGGTACGCGGCGACCAGGTCTCGGCGTCGGTGGCGTGGGAAGTAGAGCCCGAACACGAGCAGGATCACTGCGACGATGTCCGCCGCAAAGAGGGCGAGTTGGGGCATGGGTCCTGTCCTCCTGGATATCATCCGGTGGCCGGTGGGTAAACGGACGCCGACTACCAGGTTACATCGAAAGACATCGATCCCTAGCGCTCGCCATCGCTAACAGCTTGTAACAGGTTTTATTTACGGCTGTCTATCTTATGTGCGGCGGTGTGCGCCACCGACGACGGCGGCTCCCGCCCGGTGATCCGGGCGGGAGCCGCCACAGGTGTGCACACCGGCCCGGCCGGGCCGGTGTGCCTCGCGTCACACCGAGCCGAAGACCGCCAGCCCCGGCAGCGCGCGGTCGCCGTAGTCGAAGAGCGCCTGGTTCTCCCAGCCGTTGCCCGAGGACGGGTTGGTCGGATCCCAGCCGTTGCCGGGCACCGCCGTCCAGGTGGGCTCCCAGTAGAAGACGCCGAGGCCCCGCCCGTTCGGCACCGAGCGGACCACGTCGAACACCGCCCGCAGCGCGTCGGCCTGGCCCTGCGGAGTGGCCGGATAGCCGCCGGCGGACTGCAACGAGGAGTTGAAGATGTTCGGCTCGCTGTCGTCGGCGTTCAGGGTGAAGCCGTACGCGGTCTCGGCGACCACCACCGGCCGGCCGTACCGGGAGGCCAGGTCGTTCAGGTTGGCCTGGAGACTGGCCAGCGAGCCGTGCCAGTAGAGGTAGTGCGACACCCCGATCACGTCGAACGGCACTCCCCGCGAAGTGGCCTGGTCGAACCACCAACGGTGCTGCGAGTTGTTGCCGCCCTCGGCCAGGTGCAGCATCACCTGGGTCGAGCTGTTCACCGCCTTCACCGCGTTGCTGCCGGCGGTGAGCAGGGCGGCCAGGTTGGTCCAGTTGTTACTGCGCCCGTCCGGCCAGAGCATGCCGTCGTTGATCTCGTTGCCGACCTGCACCATGTCGGCCGTCGTACCCTGCGCCTTCAGTGCGTTCAGCACGTCGTACGTGTGGTTGTAGACCGCGTCCCGGAGCTGGGTGAAGCTGTAGCCGCTCCAGGCGGCGGGCTTGTTCTGCTTGCCCGGGTCGGCCCAGCTGTCCGAGTAGTGGAAGTCGACCAGCAGCCGCATCCCCTGCGCCTTGATCCGGCTGGCCATGGTCAGCACCCGGGCCCGGTTGTTGTAGCCGTCGGCCGGGTTGACCCAGACCTTCAGCCGGGCGTAGTTGACCCCGTTGCTGGTGAGCAGTTGCAGCGGTTCCCGCTGGGTGCCGGCGGCGTCCCGGTAGACGCCGCCCCGGTCCTGGCTCTTGAGCAGGGTGGAGATGTCGACACCGCGGATCGAGATGCTGCCACCCGGATTGCCGGTGCCACCGCCGGTGAACTCGACGTCGTCCACGTTGATCCAGTTTCCGGCCCGGGCGTCGGAGACCACCACGGCGGTGCACTGCCCGCTGCTGACCTGGGCGGTCACCGAGATCTGGGTCCAGTTCGACGCGGTCGGGATGGTGACCCGCTGCTCGGCGCCGCCGCAGTTGCGCAGCGCCAGGTACGCCGCGACCTGGCCGCCGCCGGAGCGGACCCAGGCCCGCAACGTGTACGACCCGGCGCCGAGCCCGGTGAGCTGCTGGTAGGTCTCGACCCGGTAGGCGCCGGAGGCCCAGTGCGCCAACTGGTAGTTGCCGGACCGCCCGCCGGCCTCGGTGAAGCTGGCGCTCTGCTGCCCGGAGCTGGACGACTCGGACCAGCCCGCCGGGCTCTGGCCGGCGCCGGACGACTCGAAGCCCGGGTTGGTGATGGTGGCGGCGGCGAAGACGGGGCTCGGGGCGGGGCCGGCGACCAGACCGGCGGCGAGCAGTACGGCGCCGAGAGCGGCGGCTGCCGTACGGAGCGGATGGGACGGACCGCTCATGGGGATTCCTTCCGTCGAGGGGATGGGTGGCCGGCGTACCCGCGCTGGTACGCCGGCCAGCCAGGTCGGTCGCCGTTCCGCCTGGCGGTACGCCGGCCTACCTGGAGTTCATCGGGCGGCGCCGCCGAGTACCCGCAGTCCGGGCAGGGCCCGACCGGAGTAGTCGAAGAGCGCCTGGTTCTCCCAGCCGTCCCCGGAGGTCGGGTCGGCCGGATCCCAGCCGGCTCCGGCGACCGCGGTCCAGGTCGGTTCCCAGTAGAAGACGCCGAGCGCACCGGGTACGGCGGCAACGGTGCTGACCATGTCGCGGACTCAGTGGACGTTCCTCCTTGACAAACGCCGAGGCGACATCGGTTGCCCAGGCTTCGGACTGGGAGCGCTCACAGCCACAATCTGCCCTTGCTGAACTGGAAGAACAAGCGATCTCGTCTCGGATTTGAGAGAGGTTGTTGTGAGCGCTCACGGAACCATCACCGTCGATGGATGTCAAGAGGCCGCCGGGCGGTCTCTGCACCCGGTCAGGCGCGCAGCGCGCGTACCCCGCCGGCCGGTATCCGGCACACGCCCTGCTGGAAGCTGCCGTCGAGCAGGTCGGTGCCGGTGGCCGCCAACTCCACCTCCCGGTCGGTGTGGTTGATCGCGATCAGGAACCGGCTGCCGTCGGCACCGGCCCGGCGGACCAGTTCGACGCCCTCGGGCACCCCGTCCGGCGGGACCAGGCCGGCGTCCCGGTACGCCGCCCGGAGTACCGGGGCGAGGCCGGCGGCGGTGAGCCGGGTGGAGACGTACCAGGCGTGGCCGGCACCGAGGGCGTGCCGGGTGACCGCCGGCCCGCCGGCCGCCGGCCCGTCCAGATAGCTCAGTACCGGCGTGGCGCCCTGCGGTACCACCACCTCCGCCCAGACATCCCCGGTGGTCTCCGCGCCCGCGCCCGCCCCGGCCGGCTCGGACTCGACCGCCGCCAGCCGGACCGTCTCACCCGAGCGCAGCGGCAGGAACTCCTCCACGGTCAGCCCGAGCAGGTCACGCAGCGCCCCCGGGTGCCCACCGGGATGGATGGCGTCGTCCGCGTCCACGATCCCGGAGAAGTACGAGACCAGCAGCGTCCCGCCGCCGGCGACGTACCGGCGCAGGTTTTCGGCCGCGGCCGGCGTCGTCAGATAGAGGCTCGGTACGACCACCAGCCGGTAGCCGTCGAGCGCCCGCTCCGGGTGGGCGAAGTCCACGCTGAGCCGGTCCCGCCAGAGCCGTTCGTAGTAGGCCGCCATCCGCTCCCGGTAGTCCAGGTCGACCGAGGGCCGCCAGTCCAGTTCCACGGCCCACCAGGACTCCCAGTCCCACAGCATCGCGACGTCGGCGACCACCCGGGTGCCGCGCAGCGGTTCGAGGCTGGGCAGGTCGGCGCCGAGCGCCACCACCTCGCGCCAGATCCGGGTGTCGGTGCCGCCGTGCGGCAGCATCGCGCTGTGGAACTTCTCGGCGCCGAACCGGGACGCCCGCCACTGGAAGAAGAGCGCCGACTCGGCGCCCCGGGCCAGGTGGGACAGGCTGTTCCGGCGCAGTTCACCGGGGCGCTTGGCGATGTTGCGGGGCTGCCAGTTCACCGCCGAGGTGGCGTGTTCCATCAACAGCCAGGGGCGGCCACCGGCGACCGCCCGGGTCAGGTCGGCGCACATCGCCAGCTCGATGTGGTTGTCCGGCTCCTCGGCCCGCAGGTAGTGGTCGTTGGAGACCACGTCCACCTCGGCGGCCCAGCGCCAGTAGTCGATCGTCTTGCAGTTGGCGATCATGAAGTTGGTGGTCACCGGCACGCCGGGGGAGAGTCGGTGCAGGATGTCCCGCTCCCGCCGGAAGTTCCCCAGGTGCGCGTCCGAGGAGAAGCGCAGGAAGTCGAGCTGCTGGGTCGGGTTGACCGAGGTCGGGGCGCGCGACGGCGGCTCGATCTCGGCCCAGTCGGCGTACCGCTGCCCCCAGAAGGTGGTGCCCCAGGCCGCGTTGAGCCGGCCCAGGTCGTCGCCGTACCGGTCGCGCAGCCAGTCCCGGAACGCCTCTGCCGAGGTGGCGCAGTAGCAGAGCGCGTTGGCGCCGCCGTACTCGTTGTGCGAGTGCCAGAGCACCAGCGCCGGGTGGTCGGCGTAGCGCCGGGCGAGCTGCTCGGTGATCCGCGCGCTGGTTTCGGCGTACGCGGGTGAGCTGGGGCAGAACGACTGCCGCGCACCCCCGCCCAGTGGTACGCCGTGCCGGTCGACGAGCCGGGCCTCCGGATACCGCCGGCGGAACCAGGCCGGCGGTACGGCCGTCGGGGTGGCCAGGTCGACGCCGATCCCGCCGTCGTGCAGCAGGTCGAGCAGCCGGTCGAACCAGCCGAACTCGAACTGCCCCTCGGCCGGTTCCAGCAGGGCCCAGGCGAAGATTCCGACGCTGACCAGGTTCACCCCGGCGACCCGCATCAACTCGACGTCCTCGGCCCAGACGGATTCCGGCCACTGCTCGGGGTTGTAGTCGCCGCCGTACGCCAGGCGGGCCAGCCGGGGCAGCGGCCCGGCCCGACCGGCAGAGTCCTCGGCGGCGACCAGGAGTTCCGGGGTCTGACTCATGCGAGATCTCCGAACTGTGCGCGCTCCCAACCGTAGTGCGCATGATTGCACACGGATCTACAAGGTGAACAAGTGCGGAAACGTGTCTTGACATGATCGATCGAGGGTCCAAGACTGTGAGCGCTCCCAGTTGTTTCTGGTCGATCACCAGCCGATGACACCACGGAAACTGAGAGGTTGAGATGACCCGTACGCTCGGCGCGAAGATCCTGGCGGTGGCTCTCGGCGCCAGCCTGGTCGCTGCCTGCACCTCCACGTCGGACGACGACCCGGCGGAGCCGACCGGCCCGGTCGAGCTGACCTTCTGGTCCTGGGCGCCCAACATCGAGAAGCTGGTCGACCGGTGGAACGCCGACAACCCGGAGACCAAGGTGACGCTCAGCAAGCAGGCCGGCGGTGCGGACATCGTCACCAAGCTGCTCACCGCGGCCAAGGCGGGCAACCCACCGGACCTTGCCCAGGTCGAGTACCAGTCGTTGCCCACCCTGGTCAGCAACGACGTGCTGGCCGACATCGCCGAGCAGGCCACGCCGCTGGAGGAGAAGTTCTCCGAGGGCACCTGGCGGCAGGTGACCCTCGGCACCGACGCGGTCTACGCGGTCCCGCAGGATGCCGCGCCGATGATGCTCTACTACCGCGCCGACCTGTTCGGACAGTTCGGGCTGACCGTGCCGAAGACCTGGGAGGAGTTCGCGCAGACCGCCCGTACGCTGCGCGGCAAGAGCAAGAAGCACTTCCTCACCACCTTCTCGGCGAACGACCCGGGCTGGTTCGCCGGGCTGGCCCAGCAGGCCGGTGCGAACTGGTGGGGGATCGACGGCGAGTCCTGGCGGGTCAGCGTCAACGACGCCGGCACCAGGAAGGTCGCCGACTACTGGGGCGGGCTGGTCGGCGAGGGCGTGGTCGACGGCAAGCCGATGTACACCCCGGAGTGGAACAAGTCCCTCAACGACGGCACCCTGCTGGCCTGGCCGAGCGCGGTCTGGGCCCCCGGCGTACTGGTCGGCAACGCGCCGGCCACCAAGGGCAAGTGGGCGATGGCCCCGCTGCCACAGTGGAGCGCCGGGGAGAACCGGACCGGCAACTGGGGTGGCTCCTCCACCGGGGTCACCGCGGCCTCGAAGCACAAGACGGCGGCGGTCCGCTTCGCCACCTGGCTGAACACCGACCCGGCCGCCACCACCATGCTGGTCCGGGAGTGCGCGGTCTATCCGGCGGCCCGGGACGCCCAGTCCGGGCCGGCGCTGGCCTCGCCGCCGGACTTCTTCGCCAGCCAGACCGACTTCTACCCGCTGGCCAAGCAGATCGCCGACACCGCCGCCGGGGTCACCTGGGGACCGAACGTCAACGTCACCTACGAGAGCTACCAGGACGCGTTCGGCAAGGCGATCACCGCCAAGACGCCGTTCAGCGCGGCGGTGGACGCGATGCAGACCGCGACCGTGGACGACATGCGCAAGAACGGCTTCACCATCGCCGGCTGACCACTGAACCTTTTTCAACCTCCCCTCGCGGTCCGTCGTGGCCGCAGGCGGAAGTCGGGGCGCACACGCCGTGCGGTCCAGGTTGAAAAAGGTTCACCGGGCCGGCGTCAGCGACCGGCCGACCGAACGGAGAGTCGATGCCAACGGCCACCCCCGGGGTGCGCCGCCGGGGAGGGCGTACGGGCATCCCGTACGTCTTCCTCGCCCCGGCGGTGATCCTGTTCCTCGCCTTCTTCCTCGCCCCGATCGGGTACGCCGGATACCTGAGCCTGCGCAAGGTCCGGATCTCCGGGTTGGGGCTCGGCCGGGGCTCCCGGACCGAGGTCTTCGCCGGGCTGGAGAACTACCGCAACGCGGTCACCGACTCCGAACTCTGGTCCGGAGCGCTGCGGGTGCTCGGCTACGGCGCACTGCTGGTGCCGACCATGCTGGGGCTGGCGCTGCTCTTCGCCCTGCTGCTGGACCGGCCCGGGGCCCGGCTCGCACAGTTCAGCCGTACCGCGATCTTCCTGCCGTACGCGGTGCCGGCGGTGATCGCCAGCCTGCTCTGGGGCTTCCTCTACCTGCCGGCGACCAGCCCGCTCAACGACCTGCTGGCCCGGTTCGGCCTGCCCGAGCCGGACCTGCTCGGCACCGATGCGGTCTTCTACGCGGTGGTCAACATCGCGCTCTGGGGCGGCGTCGGCTTCAACATGATCGTGCTCTACACGGCGCTCCGGGCGATCCCGCCGGAGCTGTACGAGTCGGCCCGGCTCGACGGCTGCTCCGAGATCCAGGTCGCGCTCCGGATCAAGATTCCGCTGCTCACCCCGGCCCTGGTGATGACCACGCTGTTCACCGTGATCGCCACCTTGCAGGTGTTCAGCGAGCCGATGACGCTCGCCCCGATGACCAACTCGATCTCGTCGACCTGGACGCCGCTGATGAAGATCTACCGCGACGCGTTCGCCACCGACGACCGGTACGGCGCCGCGGCCACCTCGGTGCTGATCGCCGCGATCACCCTGCTCCTCTCGCTGGGCTTCCTGCGCCTGGTGCAGCGGCGGGCCTTCGGACAGGAGCAGTGAGAGATGGCCGGGACCGACACCGTCACCGCCGCCCGGGCCACCGCCGCCGGGCGGACGACACCACCGGCGCGGGCCGGCACGGGCGGCCCTCGCGAGGGCCGGATCGCCCGGCTGGTGCCGACCGCGATCCTGCTGATCGGGGCGTTCTACTGCCTACTGCCGGTGGCCTGGGTGCTGGTCGCCGCCAGCAAGGACGCGGCCACGCTCTTCACCAGCTCCACCTTCGCCCCCGGCGACGCGCTGGTCGGCAACCTGACCGACCTGTCGACGTACCGGAACGGGCTGTTCTGGCGGTGGATGCTGAACACCCTGCTCTACGCCGGGGTCGGGGCGGCACTCTCCGCCGCGGTTTCCGGGCTGAGCGGCTACACCCTGGCGAAGTTCCGGTTCCCCGGCCGGTCGGTGGTGTTCAACGTACTGCTGGCCGGGGTGCTGGTGCCGCAGATCACGCTGGCCGTACCGCAGTACCTGCTGCTGGCCAAGGTGGGGCTGACCGACACGTACTGGTCGGTGCTGCTGCCCAGCATCGTCAGCCCGTACGGCATCTACCTGGCCCGGATCTACGCGGCGGCGGCGGTGCCGGACTCGGTGGTCGAGGCGGCCCGGGTGGACGGGGCGAGCGAGTTCGGCATCTTCCGCCGGGTGGCGCTGCCGATGATGGTGCCCGGTCTGATCACCGTCTTCCTGCTCCAGTTCGTGGCGATCTGGAACAACTTCCTGCTGCCGTTCATCATGCTGGCGAACGACGAGCGATTCCCGGTCACGCTGGGCCTCTACACACTGCTCAACCAGGGAAACACCCAGCCGGCGCTCTACCGGCTGGTGATCGCCGGTTCACTGCTGTCGATCATCCCGCTGGTGGTGCTCTTCCTGTCGCTGCAACGCTACTGGCGGATCGACCTGCTCTCCGGGGCGACCAAGGCGTAGCGGCGGAGCTGGCGAGGGCAGCGGCGGAGCCGGGGCGAGCTGCGTCACAAGCTCCGGTGCCGCCGCCGGGTGCCGGCGCGGGGACAATGACAGGGTGACCGCGCCTGACCGCAGCCGTACCCGCCGGACGAGGCCCCGCCCGACCATGGACGACGTGGCGGCGGTGGCCGGCGTCTCCCGGGGCACCGTCTCCCGGGTGCTCAACGGCGGGCACAACGTCAGTGGCCCGGCCCTGGACGCGGTCCGGCGGGCGATCCGCAAGACCGGGTACGTGCTCAACCAGCACGCCCGCAGCCTGGTCACCCAGCGCTCGGACTCGGTCGCGTTCATCCTCTCCGAGCCGCAGGACCGGCTCTTCGAGGACCCGAACTTCAACATCCTGCTCCGCTGCTGCACCCAGGAGCTGGCCGAGCACGACATCACGCTGCTGCTGACGATCGCCGGCACCTCCGAGGACCGTAAGCGGGTCGGCCGGTACGTCACCGCCGGCCACGTGGACGGCGCACTGGTGATCTCCAACCACGCCGGCAGCCCGCTGCTGGACGAGCTGGACGAACGCGGCCTGCCCTTCGTCGCCGTCGGCCGCCCGCTCGGCCACGACTCCGACGTCAGCTACGTCGCCGCCGACGACCGGGGCGGGGCCCGGCAGATGGTCAGCTACCTGCGGTCCAGGGGACACCGGACCATCGCCACCATCACCGGCCCGCTGGACACCTCCGGCGGGGTGGACCGGCTCGCCGGCTACCACGACGTGCTCGGCGAGACCGATCCCCGGCTGGTGGTGACCGGCGACTACACCCACGACAGCGGCGAGGCGGCGATGGAGCGGCTGCTGCGCCAGGCGCCCGAGCTGGACGCCGTCTTCGTCAGCTCGGACCTGATGGCCACCGGCGCGATCGCCGCGCTGCGCCGGGCCGGCAAGCGGGTACCCGACGACGTCGCGGTCGGCGGCTTCGACGACTCCAAGGTCGCCACCACCTCCGTACCGCGGCTCACCACGATCCGGCAGCCGTGGGCCCGGATCAGCGCCGAGATGGTCCGGCTGCTCCTCGGGCACCTGGCCGGCGACTCGCACGCCGCGGTCATCCTCCCCACCGAGCTGGTGGTCCGGGAGTCCGCGTAACAGCCGGTGTGTCCGGACCCGCCCGGGGCGGGCGCGGTGATCCGGCCCGTTCCCCGGCCGATGATCTGGCACGCTGGTAGGCGTGCTGATGGTGCCGGTACGCCAGCTCGGAGAGGCCGAACGCGGCGCGGTGGAGCGGATCCTCGACCTCGACCCCTTCGCCGCCGCGCAGGTGGCCGAGCGGGTCGCCGCGAACGGCCTGTCCTGGTGGCGGGCGGACGGCCGGGTGCTCGGCTACGGCAGCCGGGACAAGCTCGAATCGGTCTGCTGGCTGGGCGGCCAGGTCACCCCGGTCTGCGCCGGTCGACCCGCTATCGCCGCCTTCGCCGAGGCGCTCGGTGCCGAGGAACGCACCTGCTCGTCGATCGTCGGGCGGGCCGACGGGGTGCTCGGGCTCTGGGAGCGGCTCTCCGGGCGGTGGGGACCGGCCCGGGACGTACGCCCGAACCAGCCGCTGCTGGCGACCGGGGCGGCGCCACAGGTGGCGGCGGACCCGGACGTGCATCCGGTGCGGCCGGGTGAGATCGACGCGCTCTTTCCTGCCGCGGTGGCGATGTACACCGAGGAGGTCGGGGTGTCGCCGCTGGCCGAGGACGGCGGGCGGGCGTACCGGCAGCGGGTGGCCGAGCTGGTCCGGGCCCGCAGGGCGTACGCCCGGATCGTCGACGGCCAAGTGATCTTCAAGGCCGAACTGGCGGTCGTCACCCGGCGCACCGCGCAGATCCAGGGGGTCTGGGTCGATCCGGCCTGGCGGGGGCGGGGGATCGGCGTCGCCGCGATGGCGGCGGTGGTCCGGGACGCGCTGGCCCGGGTCGCCCCGACGGTGAGTCTCTACGTCAACGACTACAACGCCCCGGCCCGCCGGGTCTACGAGCGCTGCGGATTCCGTTCGGTCGGTACCTTCGCCACCGTGCTGTTCTGACTCGGCTGTTCTGACTCCCCGAAGCGCTCACCAGGCCCGGAGGTACTGCTCCGGGGTGTGCACGGCGGCGCCGAGCCGGTCCGCCGCGCGGCGCGGCCAGTACGGCTCGCGCAGCAGTTCCCGGCCGAGCAGCACCAGGTCGGCGTCGCCGGTCGCGACGATCGCCTCGGCGTGCTCCGGCTCGCTGATCAGCCCGACCGCGCCGGTCGGCACCCCGGCATCCCGGCGCACCTGGGCGGCCAGCGGCACCTGGTAGCCGGGACCGAGCGGGATCTCGGCCTCCGGCACGCCGCCGCCGGACGAGCAGTCCACCAGGTCGGCGCCGGCCTCGGCGAGCAGCTTGGCCAGCAGCACGCTGTCGGCCGGGGTCCAGCCGCCCGGTACCCAGTCGGTGGCCGAGATCCGGACCAGCACCGGTACGTCGTCGCCGACCGCGGCCCGGACCGCCCGGGTCACCTCCAGGGCGAACCGGCTCCGGGCGGCCAGGTCGCCGCCGTAGGAGTCGGTGCGGAAGTTGACCAGCGGGGAGAGGAACTCGTGCAGCAGGTAGCCGTGCGCGGCGTGGATCTCGACCGCCCGGAACCCGGCGTCCAGCGCCCTCGCGGCGGCCCGCCCGAACGCCTCGACCACCCGCGCGATGCCGGCCCGGTCCAGTGCCGTCGGCGTCCGGTACGCCGGCAGGAACGGGTCGGTGCCCGGACCGACCGGGGTCCAGCCGCCCTCGTCGTCCGGCACTCCGCCCTTGGTCGGGGACCAGGGCCAGTAGGTGGAAGCCTTGCGGCCGGCGTGCGCGAGCTGCACGGCCGGCACCGCGCCGGCTCCGGCGACGATCGCGGTGATCGGCCGCCAGGCGTCGACGTGGGCGTCCGACCAGAGCCCGGTGTCCCGGGGACTGATCCGGCCCTCCGGTACGACGGCGGTGGCCTCGCTGATCACCAGCCCGACCCCGCCCACCGCCCGGGATCCGAGGTGGATCCGGTGCCAGTCGGTGGGCAGCCCGTCCGGCCCCGCCGAGTACTGGCACATCGGCGACATCACGATCCGGTTCGGCAGGGTCAGACCACGCAGCGTCAACGGGCTGAACAGCACACTCATCCTCGCCACCCTCCCCGCGCCCCGGTGGGCGCCGAAACTGACCGCGCCCCGGCGGGCGCCAGAACCGATCGCGCCCCGGCGGGCACCGAACAGGTCGGCGCCCCGGCGGGCGCCGGAACGGATCGTGGTCTCCCGCCGCCCCATCCGGGGTGGCGGAAGACCACGATCAACCTAGCGTCAGGCCGGTTGCGGGGTCGGGTTGAGGTCTCGGGCCGGCGGTTCGGCCGGGGACTCCTCGTCCAGCAGTTCGCGCCGGCCGGCGGCGTCGTACGCGGCCCGGTCCAGTATGCCCTCCCGGGCGGCGACCACGGTCGGCACCAGCGCCTGTCCGGCGACGTTGGTGGCGGTGCGGATCATGTCCAGGATCGGGTCGATGGCGAGCAGCAGACCCGCCCCGGCCAGCGGCAGGCCCAGCGTGCTCAGGGTCAGGGTGAGCATCACCAGCGCCCCGGTCAGCCCGGCGGTGGCGGCCGAGCCGACCACCGAGACGAAGGCGATCAGCAGGTAGTCGAGCGGGCTCAGGCTGACCCCGAAGACCTGGGCGACGAAGATCGCGGCGAGCGCCGGGTAGACCGCCGCGCAGCCGTCCATCTTGGTGGTCGCGCCGAACGGCACGGCGAACGAGGCGTACTCGCGCGGCACGCCGATCCGCTCCACCGACCGCTGGGTCACCGGCATGGTGCCGACCGAGGAGCGGGAGACGAAGGCCAGCTCGATCGCGGGCCAGGTACCGGCGTAGAAGCGCAGCGGGTTGAGCTTGCCGGCGATGATCAGCACCAGCGGGTAGACCACCAGCAGCACGATCGCGCAGCCGACGTAGACCGCGGTGGTGAACTTGGCCAGCGGCGCCAGCAGGTCCCACCCGTACGCCTCGACGGCGTGGCCGATCAGGCCGAGGGTGCCGATCGGGGCGAGCCGGATCAGCCACCAGAGCGCCTTCTGGGTGATTGCCAGCAGTGCCTTGTTGAAGTTGACGAACGGCTCGGCCGCCGCCCCGACCAGCAGCGACGCGATTCCGGCGACCACGGCCAGGAAGACGATCTGGAGCACGTTGTTCTCGACGAACGCCCCGACCGGGTTCTCCGGGATGATCCCGGTGAGGAAGTCGGTCCACGAGCCGGTCCGCTCGGGTGCCTTGGCCCCGGCGACGTCCAGGGTGACGCCCCGGCCCGGGTTGGTCAGCAGGCCCAGCCCGATGCCGACGGCGACCGCGATCAGCGCGGTGATGCCGAACCAGAGCAGGGTCTTCAGCGCCAGCCGGGCGGCATTCGCCACACCGCGCAGGCTGACCACGCTGACCACCAGGGCGGTGAAGACCAGCGGGGGCACGGCGAGCCGGAGCAGTTGGACGAAGATGCTGCCGATCTCGTCGAGGGTGGTGCCGAGCCAGGAGATGTCGGCGGCCCGGGCCAGATAGCCGAGCGCGATGCCGAGAACCAGACCGGCGAGGATCTGTACGGAAAATGGAATCTTGCGAATGGCGGAGATCGCGGAAGTCATAGACGGAATCCCTACGTCTGGATCCGGCGCGGCGGCGTGGTGGCCGGGGGTACGCCGGAGTGGCGGACTGCGGTCGGTGGAGACGCGTCAGCCGCGACAGCAGCCGCTGGCCTGTAGTCGGAGGTCGACATACAGGCGCACGGTCAGGAACCAGACATTGGTCATCGTCAAGAGACGATACGACGCCGGAGCCGGTAATGAAAGGACGGATCTTCGTGAGGCGCCTTACAGCTATCGCCCGAGGCGTCCCGTCGGCGGCGCGTCTCGCTCCCGGCCGACCAGTGAACCTCTGTCAACCTCCCCGTGCGGTCTGTCGGACCGCAAGGTCGGACGCGGTGCGTGGGCGCCGCGCGGTTCGGGTTGACAAAGGTTCAGCGCGGCGGGTGCCGGGGCCAGCCCGAGGGTCAGCGCGGTGACGACTCCCCAGGCGGCCAGGTCGAGCAGGAGCAGCCGCTCCACCGCGCCCATCAGGACGCTCCGGCCGACCAGCAGCAGGGTGAGCCCGGCGACCGCCGACAGCGGCAGCGCGACCGTGGCGGCGGTCACCGAGATCCGGCGCAGTGGCCGGGCCACCCCGGTCGTCCCGGCCACCGCCAGCATCGCGAAGACCGTGCCGGCCACCGCCGCGATGCTGGCGCCGCCGTGCACCAGGTCGGCCAGGGTCACCCGGTCGAAGGGCGGCAGCGGGCAGGCGGCCCGGCAGCTCACCCCGGCCGAGACCACCGTGGCGACCGCGCTCGCCGCCAGCAGCCCGGTGGCCAGCCGCAACACGGCGGGCAGGGCCGCGCCGAGCAACACCTGGCCGGCGGCGGTGGCCAGCAGGCCGATCCGGTACGCCCAGACGGTCGTACTGTCCGACGTGCCGGCCTCGCTGACGTACGAGCTGAGTTCCGGGGCCGGTCCGGCGAAGACGGCGAGCGCCACCGCAGCGGTGCCGAGCAGGGTGCAGACCGCGGCGGCGAGCGCCACGGCGGGCCGGTACGCGGCCGCCACCTCCGGGCGGGTCACCTCCGGGTGCGACGGGGGTGGGGCGGGTGGCCGGTCCGGCGGCGGGACCGCCCGGCCGGTCGGACGTCCGGGCCATCGACGTCGGTCTCCCGGAGGAGCGGTGCCTGCGCCATGCGGCCAAACCTATCCCGCCGCCGTACGGCCGGTAGAAGATCCGCTGGACAGGCCCTAAAGTGTGGGTCGATCACCACGACCCCGCCGGGTTCGTCGGCGCTGCCTGCCGGGTGCAGGTCGTGGCCGACCAGCCCCTGCACGGGCGGGGTGACGAGCTGAGGCGGACATGCGACTTCCGGACGGGCTACCCTCGGACATCGATCTCACCAGGCCCAGCGCCGCCCGGGTCTACGACTACTTCCTCGGCGGCGCGCACAACTTCGAGATCGACCGGCAACTCGCCGAGCAGATCGCGGGCATGACACCCAACCTTGCCGAGACGATGCGGGCCGGCCGGGCATTCCTGCGCCGGGGCGTACGGATGCTGGTCGGCGAGGGCATCGACCAGTTCCTCGACATCGGCTCCGGGATACCCACGGTCGGCAACGTGCACGAGGTGGCCCAGGCGCTCGACCCGACCGCCCGGATCGCGTACGTCGACATCGACCCGGTGGCGGTGGCGCACAGCCGATCGATCCTGGCCGGCAACGAGTACACCGGGGTGATCCACGCCGACCTGCGGGAGCCGGAACGGATCCTGGCCGAGGCCGAGAAGCTGGGCGTGATCGACTTCAGCCGTCCGGTCGCCGTACTGCTGGCCGGGGTGGTGCACTTCGTCCCCGACTCGGACGACCCGCAGCAGATCCTGGCCACCCTGCGCGCCGCCACGGTGCCCGGCAGCTATCTGCTGCTCTCGCACTCGACCTACGAGGACCAGCCCCCGGAGATGCTGGACGCGCAGCGCCTCTCCGCCCGGACGTCGACCGAGATCACGCTCCGCTCCCGGGCCGAGATCACCGCGTTCTTCGGCGACTTCACCCTGGTCGAGCCGGGCGTGGTGCACATGCCGCTGTGGCGACCCGACGAGCCCACCGACCCGGGGGAGCATCCGGAGCGGCTCGGCGCGTTCGGCGGTGTGGGCCGGCACGACCGCGGCGCGGGCTAGCGGTGTCGACCTCCGAGCCGCCGGTCTCCGACTCCGAGTTCGACCGGTCCGGCGCGCACCGGTACGCGGAAAGTTGGGCGCGGGAAGTGGCCCGGTGCGGCTTCGTGGCGACGAGTACGGCCGAGAACCAGCGGTTGCTGCTCGCGCACACCGTACGACTCGCCGAGGCGCTGCTGGCCGAACCCTTCACCCCGCGGCCCGGGTACGACGTCGGCCGGGCCCTGGTCGACGCCCACCTGACCGAGCCGGGCGTGCTGGACTGGTCGGTACGCGCCCTCGGCGAGCGGTTCCGTGCCCTCGTCCTGCCCACCCTGCCCGAGCCGGCGGCGGCACCCCGGGTCGCCGCCCTCCAGGGCGCCCTGTCGGCGGGATTCGCCGGTGCGCTGCGCCAGCGGACACTCAGCCAGCAGGAGCGGATCGCCCAGGCCGCCTGGGAGGCCCGGGACCGGGTCGAGCAGGCGCTGCGGGACAGCGAGGCGCGGTTCCGGGCCGTCTTCGTCGACGCCGCGATCGGGATCGGCATCGCCGACGTCAACGGGCAGATCATCGACGTCAACCGGGCCTTCGCCGAGCTGCTCGGCTATTCCGTCGCCGAGCTGCGTGAGATCAACGTGGCCGCGCTGTTCCACCCCGACGACGCGGCCGGGATGTGGGAGCTGTACCAGGAACTGATCGAGGGCAAGCAGGACGCCGTACGGGTGGAGAAGCGCTACTACCGCAAGGACGGCAGCGCGGTCTGGACCGATCTCGCGGTCTCGCTGATCCGGCACGACGACGGGCGGCCTCGGTTCACCGTGGCGATGGTGGAGGACATCACCGAACGGCACGAGCTGCAACAGCGGTTGCGCTACCAGGCGTCGCACGACCCGCTGACCGGGCTGCCGAACCGTACCCTCTTCTTCGACCGGCTCGGCGAGGTCTTCGCCACCGGCGGGCCGGACGACCGGGTCGGGATCTGCTTCCTCGACCTCGACGGCTTCAAGGCGGTCAACGACAGCCTCGGGCACGACCTCGGCGACAACCTGCTGGTCACCGTGGCCCGGCGGCTCGCCGACTGCGTGGCCGAGCAGGGGCACCTGGTCGCCCGGATGGGCGGCGACGAGTTCGTGATCCTGATCGACCGCAACGCCGGCTGCCGGGCGGTCAAGGCGGTGGCCGACCTGGCGCTGGCGGCGGTCGCCGAGCCGGTGCAGGTCGGCGAGCACAAGCTGTCGGTCTCGGCCAGCATCGGCGTGGTCTCCGGGCCGCTCGCCACCACCTCGGTGGCCGAGCTGATGAAGGCCGCCGACGTCACCCTCTACTGGGCCAAGGCCGAGGGCCGGAGCCGGTGGGTGAGCTACGACCCGGCGCGGCGGACCCGGGAGCAGACCCGGTCGGCCCTGATCGCCGGCATGTCGGCGGCGCTGCACCGGGGCGAGTTCATGGTCGACTACCAGCCGATCGTGACCCTGGCCGACGAGGCGATCTGCGCGGTGGAGGCGCTGGTCCGGTGGCGGCATCCGGAGCTGGGGCTGCTCGGCCCGGACGAGTTCATCGGGCTGGCCGAGGAGACCGGGCTGATCGTCGAACTCGGTCGCTGGGTGCTGGCCCGGGCCTGCGAGGCGGCCAGCCGGTGGCACCGGGAGTTCCCCGACGCCCGGCTGGTGATCAGCGTGAACCTGGCCGCTCGGCAGGCCCGCGACCCGGGCATCGTCGGCACGGTCTCCGAGGTGCTGCGCCAGACGGAACTCCCGGCCGACCTGCTGCAACTCGAACTGACCGAGAGCGCGGTGATGGCCACCGCGGGCGAGCCGCTGCCCGCGCTGCGCCGACTGGCCGCCCTCGGGGTACGGCTGGCGATCGACGACTTCGGCACCGGCTACTCCAACCTGGCGTACCTGCGCCGGCTGCCGATCCACAACCTCAAGCTCGCCGGCCCGTTCGTCGAGGGGATCCGGTCCAGCGACCGGCAGGGCCTGGTGGACGGGCGGATCGTCGACGCGCTGGTGCGGCTGGCCCACGCCCTCGGGTTGACCGTCACCGCCGAGGCGGTGGAGACGCTCGGCCAGGCGGACCAGCTCCGGGCGCTGGGCTGTGACGCCGCCCAGGGGCGCTACTTCGCGGCGCCGGCACCGGAGGGCGAGATCACCAAGTGGCTGTCCGCCCGCGCGCAGCGACGACGGCACGGTGTCGCCTGACGCCGGGTGGCGGGTGCGGCGGGACCGGTGCCGGTAGGGCACCCTGGAGGCGTGGACATGACCGACACCGAGTCTGTGGTGACCCTGCTGTGTGGCGTGACGATCCTGATCGGCGTCTGCGGGGTGATCGTGCCGATCATCCCCGGGCTGATCCTGTGCTGGCTGGGCGTGGTGGTCTGGTCGTTCTTCGGCGACGGCGAGGGGTTCGGCCGCTGGGTGGTACTCGGCCTGGCCACCGCGATCACGCTGCTCGGCACCACCATCAAGTACCTGTGGCCGGGGCGGAACCTGAAGCGCAGCGGGGTGCCGACGATGTCCCTGCTCGCCGGGGGCGTACTCGGGCTGGTCGGGTTCTTCGTGGTGCCGGTGGTCGGGCTGGTGCTCGGCTTCGTACTCGGGCTCTGGCTCGCCGAACTGGCCCGGCTCGGTGACGCGAAGCAGGCCTGGCCGTCCACCCGGCACGCGCTGTCGGCGGTCGGGCTCGCCCTGCTGGTCGAGTTGGCCGCCGCGCTCGGCATCACTGCCGTCTGGCTGGTCGGTCTCGTCCTCACCTGAGGCGTGGCGGGACGGCTCGGGATCGCCGCCGCCGGTCGGGGCGGTGCGGGGGCGGGGGCGGTGCGGTGCGGGTGCGGGGCGGGGCGGGGCGGTGCGGCGGCGCGGGGCGGGCGCTGGCACGACCTGCGTCGTACCCGATGAGAGAGGTGACCGCGCCCCGCGCCGCCGCGGGAAGCCGGGTTGTCCGAGAACCCGGCGTCAGGCCCCGGGCGGGGCCCAACGGGCCGGCGGTGCCGGACCGGCGCGCCGAGATCGCGCGCGATGCCGTCCGGTCAGGCCAGCGACCCGGCACGCCGGCGTCGGCGGCGAGCGGTGTGCGATGCCTGCCATGTCATGCCTCAGATCATGCTGCCAAAACGGCAGGTCGGCAACGCAATTACCGGCGTCGACGCCCGGTCGCGAGGTCGCCCGGGGCGCCTCAGGTGACGGCGATGTCCAGCTCGGGGACGTGCTCGGTGGCGGCGGCCAGCACGGCCCGGGTGAGCCCGGGTGGCAGTCCGGCCCGGGCGGCCAGCCGGTCGACGGTGACCTGCTGCCGGCCGAGGAGTTCGACGGCCTTGCCGAGCAGCGACGGCTGTTCGCGGGGGCCGAGGTCGCCCGGCTCCGGGAACCCCCACTGGGCGAGCAGCGCCATCCCGCGCCGGTAGGTGTGCTCCCGGTAGACGCCGAGGTCGTGCCCGCGGTAGACCAGCGCCTTCAGGCTGATCCCCCAGCGGCGCTTGAGGTCGTGCAGCCGGTCGAAATCGAGCCGGGACGGCAGTTCGTCGCGCAGCGCCGCGCTCGGGGCCAGGAACTCGGAGGCGAACGCGGTGGCCTGCCGCTCCAGCAACTGGCTGCCCGGCTCGGCGTCGTGGTGCATCAGCAGGTGGCCTAACTCGTGCGCGGCGTCCATCCGGGACCGGGCCTTGTCGTCCTTGCCCGGGTTGAGGAAGACGAACGGACGCTGGCCGTACCAGTGCGAGAACGCGTCGACCCGCTCGGAGACGTCCGGCAGGGCGAGCACGATCACCCCGGCCGACTCCAGCAGCCGCACCATGTGCGGTACCGGGGCGGCACCGAGGCCGAACGCGTCCCGGGCGGTGACGGCGGCGGCGCGTACGTCGTCGGGGCCGGTCGGCTCGGCCAGCTCCAGGTGCGGCAGCCGCAGCCGGGGCAGCCGGAGCTGCCGTTCGACCACCTCCACCACCCGCCAGGCGAGTTCGCCGAACGCCTCCGCCTGATCCCGTTCGGCCTGGCTGGTCGTCCGCAGGCTGCGGAAGTGCGCCTGCCCGGAGGTGACCGGGACGGGAAAACCGGCGGCGAAGAACTCGACCGGCATCGAGAGCGCCAGGGCCAACCGGGCCAGCGTCGCCGCCGACGGGCGGGCCTGGCCCAGCTCGTACTGGCTGACCGCCGCGGCCGTGACCCCGATCTGTCGGGCCAGCTCGTTCTTGCGCATCCGCCGCCACCGGCGGGCCAGGGCGAGAGCGTGTGGCGCGAACGCGGCGGCGGCTGCGGCGGCGGGTACCGGAGGTCGGAGCCGGCCCGTCACGCGGACCGCTCGGCCGGACGGCCGAATGCCGCGCCGAACCGGCCGCTCCGGTCGTCGGGCTGGATGGCCAGCAGGTCCAGCTCGGGGATCGGCAGCTCGTCGGTGCGGGGCTGCGGCACCGCACCGACGACCACCGGCAGCGGTGCTCCGGTGGTGGCCGGCTCGCCGAACCAGAGGCGTACCTCGAACCAGGGTGAGCCGCTGTCCCGGTTGTCCCGGGGCAGCCCGATGTAGGCGACCGCCTCGCCGGTGACGATGTCTCCGGTGTGTGCGATCCGGATGTGCCGCTTCGGCGGCACCACCGCAGCGAAGACCTCGGGAAACTGCCCCTCGTCGTCGAAGGCGAGCTGCCCGTCGCGGCTGTTTTCCACCGCGCCGCCGAGCCGGGCCTCGCTGCCCTCCCAGCGGATCGACTCGATCCCGCCCTGCAGCGAGTAGAGCCGGACGACGTAGCCGGCGCAGACGATCTCCAGCGAGTTGTCCTCCAGCCGGACCCGGATGCCGTCCAGGCCGTCGAACTCGGCCTTGCCCAGGTTGGTCAGGTTGCGCCACACGGTGGTGCCGAAGCTCATGGCGTCGTCGCCGAGCTCCGGCTCGTGCCGGTCCGCCGCGCGCCGGTAGACCTGCTGGATCAGCCGACCCAGCCGGTCCAGCACGCCCCGCTCGTCCAGCACCGCCACCGCGTCGTCCAACAACGTCATGCGGGAAAACCTAGCCGAAGCCCCGGATGATATTGCCGAAATCAAGTGCCGACACGCCAGGACGGCGATGCCGGGCGCCGGCCCCTGTCCCGACGCCACCCGGCCCGGCGCTATCCCGACTTCACGGCGGCGATCGCGGTCTGCGCGTCGCTGTGCACCCGTTCCCGGAGCAGGGCCAGCACACCCAGCGCGGCCAGCGCCCGGCGGTGCTCGGGCCGGATCCCGGATACGTGCACGGTGATGTTCCGGTCGTGCAGGTCCTCGACCGCCTCCCGGAGGGCCAGCGCGCCGGAGGCGTCGATGGCGGTGACCCGGGACAGTCGCAACAGCACCACGTCGACCCCGTCGATGTGGGCGAGCGCCTGCCGCAGGTGGTGCGCGGCGGCGAAGAAGAGCGGCCCGGTCGGCCGGTACACGGCGAAGTGCGGCAGGTGTTCGCCGTGCGGCACGTGGTCGACCCGCATGGAGCCGGCGACCTTGCGCAGCGCCAGGCCCCCGGCGACGATCAGGCCGAGCAGTACCGCGACCACCAGGTCCAGCAGCACCGTGGCACCGGCGGTGAGCACCAGGACGAGCGCGTCGGAGCGGCTGGCCCGGGCCAACGCGCGCAGCGTGCCGAGGTGCACCATCCGGAGGGCGGTGGCCAGCAACACCCCGGCCAGCGCCGCGATGGGGATGCCGGCCACCAGCGGGGCCGCGGCGAGCATCACCACGGCGAGTACCAGCGCGTGCGACAGCGCGGCGAGCCGGGACACCGCTCCGGCGCGTACGTTGACGGCGGTCCGGGCGATGGCGGCGGTCGCGGGTACCCCGCCGAAGAGTGGCGTGACGATGTTGGCGATGCCCTGCCCGAACAGTTCGCGGTCGGGATGGTGCCGCTCGCCGCGCCGCATCCCGTCGGCCACGGTGGCCGAGAGCAGCGACTCCAGGGCCGCCAGCGCCGCGACGGCGACCGCCGAGGTGAGCAGCGTCCCCACGGCGTCCAGCCGGAGGAACCCCAGCGACGGCTGGGGCAGGGTCGCCGGCAGCGCGCCGATCCGGGCGACGTCGACGCCCCACACCTCGGCGCAGACGGTCGCCGCGCCGACCGCCAGCAGGGCGGCGGGGACCTGTGGCCGCCACCTCAGCACGACCAGCAGCACGGCCGCGACGCCGATCGAGAAGCCCACCGACGGCCAGTGCGGGTCCGCGGTGAACACCGCCACCGCACGTACGGCGACCGGCAGGACCCGCTCGCCGTGGGTCGGCACACCCAGGGCGGACGGCACCTGCTGGAGCAGGATGACGATCGCGATGCCCGCGGTGAAGCCCTCCACCACCGGGGCGGGTACGAACCGTGCGTAGCGTCCGGCCCGGGCGACCGCGAGCCCGACGAGGATCAGGCCGGCGAGCAGCCCGACGGTGAGCACCCCGCCGGGTCCGTACTGCGCGACGATCGGGACCAGTACGACGGTCATCGCCCCGGTCGGCCCGGAGACCTGCAGGTTGGAGCCACCGAAGACGGCTGCCAGCGCGCCGGCCACGATGGCGGTCACCAGGCCGGCGGCGGCACCGAGCCCGGAGGCGACGCCGAAACCGAGCGCCAGCGGCAGCGCGACCACCGCGACGGTGAGTCCGGCCAGCAGGTCCGCCCGGGGGTTGCGGCGTACGGCGGCCAGGTCGGCCCGGCCGGGCAGCAGGCCGGCGAGGCTCACCCGGCCGCCACCGTCGGCATCCGCCCGGCCGCCGCCGTCAGTGCTCCCCCGGTCTCCGCCGTCAGTGCTCACTCGGGCTCCACCGTCAGCGACGCCAGCAGTTCGGCCTGGCCCTGCAACATCTCGGTGAGGATGCGCCGGGCGGCCCGCATCAGGTCGGCCACGTCCGGTCCGGCGAGCGCGTAGACCACGGTGGCGCCCTCCCGGGTCGACACCACGATCCCGGCCCGGCGCAGCACCGCGAGCTGCTGGGACAGGTTGGACGCCTCCACCTGGGTCTCGGCCAGCAGTTCTCGCACCGGTCGGGGACCGTCGCCGAGGAGTTCGAGTACGCGGATCCGGGTCGGATGCCCGAGCATCCGGAAGAACTCGGCCTTCGCCTGGTAAAGCGGAACCTGCATGTCAGCAATTGAAGACTTCTTCAACTGCACGGATCGACGGCGGGGGCAGAGCCGTGATCTCGGTCACTCGATCCGGATCGGTTGACGTGGATCTTCCTTAGGCGCACGATCTCGGACAGAGGCGTGACGCCGGTCACACGCTGCGTCCCACCCGGATCCGGACGAAGGAGACGCCGATGAGCGCACCTGTCCCGCCGCCCCGTACCCCGACGGCCGCCGGGGTCGACCTCGACGAGCAACGGCTGGCCGAACTCGGCTACCAGCAGGAACTACGCCGCAAGCTCTCCGGTTTCTCCAACTTCGCGGTCTCGTTCTCGATCATCTCGATCCTGGCCGGCGCGATCACCTCCTACGGCATCGCGATGAACTCCGGCGGCCCGCTGGCGATCACCTTCGGCTGGCTCTTCGTCGGCGGCATGGTGACCCTGGTCGCGCTCGCGATGGCGGAGATCTGCTCGGTCTACCCGACCGCCGGGGCGCTCTACTGGTGGGCGGCGGCGCTGGCCAGCCGGAACAAGGCGGCCTGGGCCTGGTTCATCGGCTGGTTCAACTTCCTCGGCGAGGTGGCGGTCACCGCCGCCATCGACTTCGGCGCGGCGATCACCACCTCGGCGTTCCTCAGCCTCGCCTTCGACCTGGAGGTGACCCCGGAACGCACCTTCGTGGTCTTCCTGGTGATCATCGTCGCGCACGGCCTGCTGAACACCTTCGGGGTCAACCTGGTCCGGGTGCTCTCCGACGTCAGCGCCTGGTGGCACCTGGCCGGGGTGGCGATCATCGTCGGGGTACTGGCGATCGTGCCCGACCAGCACAAGCCGATCTCCGAGGTCTTCTTCGAGGTACGCAACGCCACCGGCTTCGACTTCTCCGGCGCGGCGGTCTACGCCGTACTGATCGGCCTGTTGATGGCGCAGTACACGTACACCGGCTACGACGCGAGCGCGCACGTCGCCGAGGAGACCCACGACGCGGCCCGGGCGGCTCCCCGGGGCATCGTGATGTCGGTGGTGGTCTCGGTGGTCGCCGGCTTCTTCCTGCTGGTCGCGATCACCTGGTCGATCCGGGACTACGACGCCCAGCGGCAGACCGAACTCGGCCTCCCGCCGGCCCAGATCTTCATCGACGCCACCGGCGACACCACGGGCACCTTCCTGCTCTTCATCTGCGTGGTGGCGCAGTTCTTCTGCGGGATGGCGTCGGTCACCGCCAACTCCCGGATGGCGTACGCGTTCAGTCGGGACGGCGCACTGCCCGGTTCGGCGATCTGGCGCCGGGTCAACCCCCGCACCGGTACCCCGACCAACTCCATCTGGCTCTGCGTCGCCTGCTCGACCCTGCTGGTGCTGCCGTCGCTGTGGAACACCACCGCCTACCTGGCGGCCACCTCGATCGCGGTGATCGGCCTCTACATCGCGTACGTCGGGCCGGTCTTCCTGCGCCGCCGCAGCCCGGACTTCCGGCCCGGCCCGTGGCACCTGGGCCGGTGGAGCGCGCTGGTCGGCTGGCTGGCGATCGGCTGGGTCGCGGTGATCTGCGTACTCTTCGTGCTCCCCACCACCGCGCCGATCACCGCGTCGACCTTCAACTACACGATCGTGGCGGTCGCGGTGGTGCTCGGCGCGGCCGGGCTCTGGTGGCTGCTCGGCGCCCGGCACTGGTTCACCGGTCCCCGGCAGAACGTGGTGCCGACCGTCCCGCAGCCCGACCCGGACGTGCCCGACCCGGTTGTCGGCGCCCCGGCTCCGGACCGGGCTGTCGTGGCGGACGGGGACGGCGGATGAGGGCCCGGGTCCCGGCGCTGAGCCTGGAGGCGCTCCGGGTGGCGGTGGACAGCGGCGACATCGACACCGTGGTCCTCGCCCTGGTCGACATGCAGGGGCGGTTGCAGGGCAAGCGGTTCCACGCGCCGTACTTCCTCGCCGAGGTGCTCCGGCACGGCAGCGAGGGCTGCAACTACCTGCTCGCCGTCGACGTCGAGATGAACACCGTCGACGGGTACGCGATGTCGAGCTGGGAACGCGGCTACGGCGACTTCGCCATGGTCCCGGACCTGAGTACGCTGCGCCGGGTCCCCTGGCAGCCCGGCACCGCGATGCTGCTCGCCGACCTGCGCTGGCCCGACGGCAGCGGGGAGGTGCTCGCCTCGCCCCGGCAGATCCTGCGCCGCCAGCTCGACCGGCTCGCCGGGCACGGGCTGACCGCGTACGCCGGGACCGAGCTGGAGTTCGTGCTCTACCGCGACTCGTACGAGGACGCCTGGCGCCGGGGCTACCGCGAGCTGACCCCGGCGAACCTCTACAACGTGGACTACTCGCTGCTCGGTACCGCCCGGGTCGAGCCGCTGCTGCGGCGGATCCGCACCGAGATGGCCGGCGCCGGGCTGACCCCGGAGAGCGCCAAGGGGGAGTGCAACCTCGGCCAGCACGAGATCGCCTTCCGGTACGCCGACGCGCTGACCTGCGCGGACAACCACGTCGTCTACAAGAACGGGGCGAAGGAGATCGCCGCCCAGGAGGGCATGTCGCTCACGTTCATGGCCAAGCCGAACGAGCGGGAGGGCAACTCCTGCCACATCCACTTCTCGCTGCGGGGTGCCGACGGGCGGTCGGCGATGCTCGGCGACGGCCCGGCCCGGCTGTCCCCGACCGGCACCCGGGTACTGGCCGGGCTGCTGGCGACGATCCCGGACGTCAGCCTCTTCCTGGCCCCGAACGTGAACTCGTACAAGCGCTACCAGCCCGGTTCGTTCGCCCCGACCGCGCTGCGCTGGGGCGTCGACAACCGCACCTGCGCGCTGCGGCTGGTCGGGCACGGCCAGGGGATGCGGGTGGAGAACCGGCTGCCCGGGGCGGACGTCAACCCGTACCTGGCGATCGCCGCGCTGGTGGCCGGGGCGGTACACGGGATCGAGGCGGAGCTGGAACTGGAGCCGGAGTTCGCCGGCAACGCGTACGCCGACGAGTCCGCGCCCCGGGTGCCGCGCACGCTGCGGGACGCCCTCGACCGCTGGACGGGTTCGCCACTGGTCGCCCACGCGTTCGGGGCCGGGGTGGTGGCGCACTACGCCAACCAGGCGCGGGTGGAGTTGGCCGCCTTCGACGCGGCGGTGACGGACTGGGAGCTGCGACGTGGTTTCGAACGCCTCTGATGCCTCTCCCGGGCCGGCGGCGGCCCCGGTGACCGAGGTGGTCAACCCGGCGACCGGGGTGGTGGTGGCCACGGTGCCGCGGACGGGTGCCGCCGAGGCGGACGCGGCGATCGACCGGGCCGCGCGGGCGTACGAATCGTGGCGGCAGGTGGCGCCGGGCGACCGGGCCCGGCTGCTGCGCCGGTTCGCCGCCGTCGTCGACGCGCACGCCGAGGAACTGGCCGAGCTGGAGGTGCGCAACTCCGGGCACACCATCGGCAACGCCCGGTGGGAGGCCGGCAACGTCCGGGACGTGCTCGACTACTACGCCGGGGCGCCGGAGCGGCTGACCGGCCGGCAGATCCCGGTACCGGGCGGGCTGGACGTCACCTTCCACGAGCCGCTCGGGGTGGTCGGGGTGATCGTGCCGTGGAACTTCCCGATGCCGATCGCCGGCTGGGGATTCGCCCCGGCGCTCGCCGCCGGCAACACGGTGGTGCTCAAGCCGGCCGAGCTGACCCCGCTGACCGCGCTCCGCCTCGGCGAGCTGGCGCTCGGCGCCGGGCTGCCGCCGGGTGTCCTCACCGTGCTGCCGGGCCGGGGGAGTGTGGTGGGGGAGGCGTTCGTCCGGCACCCGGCGGTCCGCAAGATCTGCTTCACCGGCTCGACCGAGGTGGGTACCCGGATCATGGCCGGCTGCGCGGCGCAGGTGAAACGGCTGACCCTGGAACTCGGCGGCAAGAGCGCCAACCTGGTCTTCGCCGACGCGGACCTGGCCCGGGCGGCGGCGACCGCGCCGTACGCGGTCTTCGACAACGCCGGTCAGGACTGCTGCGCACGGTCCCGGATCCTGGTGCAGAGTTCGGTGTACGACCGCTTCCTGGAACTGCTGGAACCGGCGGTCAAGGCGTTCCGGGTCGAGGATCCGGCGCTGGAGACGGCGGAGATGGGTCCGCTGATCTCGGCCGGGCACCGGAGATCGGTGGCGTCCTATCTCGACGGCGCCGAGGTCGCCTTCACCGGCACCTGCCCCGAGGGCCCCGGCTTCTGGTACGCCCCCACGGTGCTGCTGGCCCGGTCGCCGGCCGAGCGGCACTGGCGGGAGGAGATCTTCGGGCCGGTCGTCTCGGTACTGCCCTTCGACGACGAGGCCGAGGCGGTGGCGCTGGCCAACGACACCGAGTACGGCCTCTCCGGCTCGATCTGGACCCGGGACGTGGGCCGGGCGATCCGGGTGGCCCGTGGCGTCGAGTCCGGAAACCTCAGCGTCAACTCGCACTCGTCGGTGCGCTACTGGACGCCGTTCGGCGGCATGAAACGCTCCGGCCTGGGCCGGGAGTTGGGCCCGGACGCCCTGCAGGCGTTCACCGACGTCAAGAACGTCTTCGTCGCCACCGATCCGACATAGCTTACGGTTTACTGATTCGGGGGTGTGCAGGGTTTGGCTTGGGATGTTGTGTCGGGAGGCGCGTACTGGACCGGCTCGCCGGTTTCAATGGTGTCGGCGTGGCGTAGCCGCGGACGGCGGGGACGGCTTCCGGGGTGCGGGCGGTGCGGTTTTCGCACTCCGGGCCGCGGGGGTGCCGACAAGCGCGGCAAGTTTCAAGATTCTTGGAGACCTGTGGTTCACTGCGAGCCCTAAGTCTCCAAGAATCTTGAGACTGGTTCCACATTGTGGGCGTCCGATGGACGCGGTTGCATCCGGCAGCGGCACAGAGCCCGGTCAGGTGCGAGGAGTTTCCGTACCCGCCGTGCTTGACCCGACCCACGACACGCGCTGAATGAGCCAGGTCGGAAAGCCTGGATACGCTGCCCCCACTTCACCGACGCCAGGACGGCTGGCGACCACCGGACCCTCCGAGATCGTGTACCAGCGCACCGCCACCCACGTGCTGCCGGACACCTTCGGCTATCGGCTGAGCCAGCACGGCCGCGGCGACACCGCCACCGTGACCGTCCGGATGCGGGATCGACTCGAGTATGCCGACGGCGTCGCTGCGGTCACCGAACCTTCGCCAGGCCGACGAACGTGCGCCATGCGTCGGCGTCGAAGGTGAGCGTGCCGCCGTCCCGGTCCTTGCTGTCCCGGACGAGTACGACTCCAGGCAGGTTGTCGGCCACCTCGACGCAATTGCCGCCGCTGCCGCCGCTGCGAGTGGATTTGCGCCACGTGGCGCCGCTCATATCCATGGCCGCAGGATCTCATCCTCCGTGCGGGTGTCGTCGGCGCCCCGCAGGATCGCCCGGGCGTAGGCGGGGGTCTGGAGGAGGCCGGGGATCAGGTTGGGCTCGAAGCAGCGCAGTTGTTTCGCCACCCGTTCCGCGTCGAGCCAGGAGCGGAACCAGATCGGCTCGCCGTCCCGCTCGGCCAGCAGCAACAGCGACACGAACAGGTTTCCGGTGTTGAATATCTTGTCCGCTCGGGCCAGGTAGTCGGCGTCCAGCGGGCGCTGGCCGAGTTCGACCGCCGAGACCATCGAGGCGGAGAAGTGCGTGAGCTTGCCGTACTCGTCCTGGCTCAGTCCGGCGTTGCCGCGCATCAGTCGCAACTGGGCCCGGATGAGGTCTGCGGTGAGGATGAGCTTTTTCGACATGCTTCCTCCACAGTGCTCCCGGTACCAGCGGAAATGACCGTGCCGAGAGTAGTGCCATGGGAGCCGAGTGTCACCGGCAGAAGTGGAGGTGGAACCGGCAGAACGTCAGGTCGGCCGGTCCAGCAGGTGCGGGGCGTGCTCGCGTACCGCCGCGAGGAGTTGGCGCCGGGACGGGTTGACCATCGGATGCCCGGCGACGGTCACTGTCGGGACGGTCTCGTTGCCGTCGGCCACCGAGCGGACGAAAGCCGCCGCGTCCGGGTCCCGCCAGATGTTCACCTTCGTGTACGGCAGCCGGGTGAAGAGCAACTGGAACATCAGCTTCATGCAGTACGGGCACCGCGGTCGCCAGTAGAGGACGACGCCGTCCCGACCCTCGGTCGTCATGGCCTCACCCACCCTCGTCGTCCCTGATCAAAGGGTAGAACGTCGAACGGGTCGGCGTGAACCGGGAGGGTCGCATCCGGGGCCCGCCGGACGTCCACCACCACCTCCGATCTGTGTATGTATTCGTGTTCATATATAGAGCGCCTACAGCTTTTCTATAGTCGACCGCTCGACGATCCGGCCATGTCGATGCTCTCCGGGAACGGTGGTTGGCCGCTCTCCGGCGTCCAGTCCGGGATCTGGCACGCGCAGCAGCTCCACCCGGGCAGTCCCGGGTACCAGATCGGGGTCTACCTCGCGGTGGACGGCCCGGCCCGGCCGGATCTGCTGGAGGCTGCGGTGCGCCGGGCCGTGGCGGAGACCGAGACCCTGCGGCTCCGCGTCGTCCTGGTCGACGGCGTGCCCCGACAGGTGCCGACCGAGGACTCCGGGTGGCCGGTCGAGCAGGTGAACCTCGCCGGAGCGGCGTCGCCGGAGACGGCGGCCCAGAGCTGGATGCGGGCGGCGCTGGACCGGCCCTCGGAGCCGGCGGGCCGGCTGTTCGGTATCGCGCTGCTGAGGCTGTCGCCGTCCCGGGTCTGGCTCTTCGTCCGGGCGGATCACCTGGTCATGGACGGCTACAGCATCAACCTGCTGGCCCGCCGGGTGGTCCGGCTCTATGCCGCCGGCCTGACCGGTGCCGCGCCGGAGCGGAGCCGGTGGGGATCGTCGCGCCTGCTGTTCGAGGAGGAGGCGGCCTACCGCGACTCCGACGACCTCGACGCGGACCGGCGGTACTGGCGCGACCGCCTCGCCGGCCGTACCGGCACGCCGGGACTCGCCGGACGGCGGGGCCGGGCGCCTGGCCGCACCCTCCGGGACGAGTACCGGGTGGATGGCGGCTTCCCCGACCGGCTCCGGTCGTACGCCGAGCGGCTCGGCATCGGCTGGCCCGCGCTGGTCGTCGCCGGGTGCGCCGGCTACCTGCACCGGGCCACCGGTCGCCGCGACCTGGTGGTCGGATTTCCGGTCCTCGGCCGGTCGACCCGGGCGGCTCTGACCACTCCGGGGATGACCGCCAACGTCGTACCGCTGCGGCTCGCCACCCGACCGGAGAGCAGCCTGGCGGAGCTGGCCCGCGCGGCGTACGCCGAGATGGTCGCCGCCCGGCGCCACCAGCGGTACCCGTACGACGAGCTGCTGCGCGACCTCCAGCTCGACGGTGGCCTCTGCGACATCTCCGTCAACGTCCTGCCCTTCGGCGCCCGGCTGCGGGCCGGGGACCACCGGGTGACACTGCACGTGCTGGCGAACGGGCCGACCGACGACCTCTACGTCGGCTACCTCAGCGATCCGGACGGCCGGAACCCGCTGCTCTGTCTGGAGGGTCATCCGGAGGTCTACGACCGGCCGGACCTCGCCCGGCACCGCACCGGAATCCTCGGTGTGCTGACGAGCTGGCTCGCCGACCCCGAGCTGCCGATCGGCGCGGTCGACGTACTCACCGCCGACGACCGCCGTACCCTGCTCGCCACCTCCACCGCGAGTCTCACCACCTCCACTGCGGGCCTGGTCACCTCCACCGCGAGTCTGGTCACCTCCAGCGCGAGTCTGGCCAGTCCCGCCGAAGACCGCGCCGCTCCCGTCGGCGGCACCGTCGCGGCGGATGGTGCCGGGAACGGCTGGGCCACGCTGCCGGAGGGGATCGCGGCGCAGGCCGCGCGTACTCCGCACGCCGTCGCGGTGCTGGCCGGCGACCGGGAGGTCGACCACGCGGAACTGGAGACCCGGGTCCGGCGGCTGGCCCGGGTGCTGGTCGAGCAGGGCGTACGACCCGAGTCGCCGGTCGTGGTCGCGATGGAGCGCTCGGTGGAGCTGCTGGTGTCGCTGCTCGCGGTCTGGCGGGCGGGCGGCTTCTTCGTACCGGTGGACGCCCAGGTGCCGGCCGCCCGGCTGCGACTGATCCTGCGGCAGAGCGGCGCGGTGCTGCTGCTTGCGGACCGGCGACCGGTCGGAACGGACCTGCCGGTGCTGCTGCCGGCGGAGGTCCTGGCCACGACGCCCGAACCGGGTGCCGGTACGGAGCAGCCGGGCGAGACGGGCCGGGCGGTCGTCGACCCGGCGCGGGCGGCGTACGCGATGTACACCTCGGGATCGACCGGCGCGCCGAAGGGCGTACTGGTGAGCCACGGTGCGATCGCCAACCGGATCCGCTGGACCGTACGCCGGCACCGACTCGGACCGGCGGACCGGATCCTGGCGAAGACCGCGCTCAGCTTCGACGCCGTGCTCTGGGAACTCTTCGCCCCGCTGGTCAGCGGGGCGGTGGTGGTGCTCGCCCCGCCCGGCGCCGAGCACGATCCCAGGGCGCTCGTCGCGGCGGTCTCGGCACACGACATCACCGTCGTGCAAGGGGTGCCGTCGGTGCTCCGGATGCTGGTCGACATCCCCGGCTGGGCGGACTGCCGCTCGCTGCGACTGCTCTTCTCGGCCGGTGAGCCGCTGCACGCCGGGCTCGCGCACCGGCTGGTGGCGCCCAACGGGGCGGAACTGTGGAACATGTACGGTCCGACCGAGTGCGCGATCGACGTCACCGCGTACCCGTTCGCGACGGCGCAGCGGACCGGACCGGTGCCCATCGGCCTGCCGATCGACGGGACCCGGGTGCTGGTGCTCGGCGAGTCCGGCGAACTGGTGCCACCGGGCGTGGCCGGTGAGCTGTACGCCGGTGGCGTCGGCCTGGCCCGGGGCTATCTCGGCAATCCCGGGCTGACCGCCGAGCGTTTCGTGCCGGACCCGTACGGGCCGGCGGGTGCCCGGCTCTACCGCACCGGTGACCTGGTACGCCGACGTGCCGACGGGCTCGTGGAATACCTGGGCCGGCGCGACGACCAGGTGAAGGTCAACGGGGTACGCGTCGAGCCGGGCGAGATCGAGGCGGTGCTGGCCGAACATCCGGCCGTCTCCGGCGCGGTGGTGTTGGTCGTGGAGGACGGGAGGAGCAGACAGCGCCCGGACGACAGCGGCGGCGGAAGCGACATCGGCGGCGGCGGAAGCGATCTCAGCGGCGGCGGAAGCGACCTCGGCGGCGGCGGAAGCGATCTCAGCGGCGGCGGAAGCGACCTCGGCGGCGGGCATGACCGGAGCGGGTCGAGGGACGGGAGCGGTACCCGGCGGCTGGCGGCGTACGTGACCGCCCGGGGCGAGCTGACCGGGCCGGTGCTGCGGGCGTGGCTGGCCGAGCGGCTGCCCCGGCCGATGGTGCCGTCCTCCTGCACGGTCGTCGACAAGTTTCCGCTGACCAGCAGCGGAAAGGTGGACCGGGCGGCGTTGCGGGGCACCGCCGCCGGTGGTCCGCCGTACGTGGCACCGCGTACCCCGCAGGAGCGGCTCGTCGTACGGGTCTGGAGCCGGCTGCTCGACCTGGACCGGGTCGGTGTGCACGACGACTTCTTCCAGCTCGGCGGCACCTCACTGCTCGTCACCCAACTGGCGGAGGCGCTCCGGGTGGAGACCGGCCGCCCGGTGCCGTTCCGCCGGCTCTTCGACGCCTCGACCGTCGCCGACCAGGCCCGACTGGTCACGGTGCCGTCGGACGGCGGGCGGCCCACCGCGAACGACGCACCGTCCCAGGTGGACTCGCCGGCACCACCCGAGGGCCGGTCGGAGCTGCCGGTGCCGATCGGCCTGATCGGCCCGATCGGTGCCGGGCCGGCCGAACTCTCGGTCGGGCAGTACCGGCTCTGGCTGCTGGACCGGATGGACCCGGGCAGTCCCGAGTGGGTGGTGCCGATCCTGTTGACCCTGCCCCGCCAGGTGGACGCCGCCGTCGAGCTGCGTCAGGTCCGGACCGCGTTGCGCGGGCTCGCCGACCGGCACGACGTGCTGCGTACCCGCTATCCGGTGGTGGCGGGCGAGCCGCGGCAGGTGGTGGAGCCGGCGGCCGGCGAGGTGGAGGTGGCGGTTGCACACCGCGCCGAGGACGACGTCCCGGACGCCTGCGCCGAACTGCTGCGGCGGGGATTCGACCTGGCGACCGGCCCGGTCTGGCGCGCACTGCTGATCCGGGTGCCGGACGGGCCGTCCCGACTGGTGCTCAGCGTGCACCACATCGCCTGCGACGGCTGGTCGACGGTGCTGCTGGAGCGGGACTTCCAGCACCTCTACCGCCAGGCCGCCGGCCCGGACGGCCCGTCCGGCGGTACGGGCACCGCGCTGCCCGTACCGCCGATCCGGTACGCGGACTTCGCGGCCTGGCAGCGGCGGGTCCTGACCGGGGCCGCCCTCGACGACCAACTTGCCTTCTGGCGGCGGACCCTGGCCAGCGTTCCGGTGCTGGAGT
The DNA here is from genome assembly GCF_050936445.1 of Plantactinospora sp. CA-294935. Lineage (NCBI taxonomy): Bacteria > Bacillati > Actinomycetota > Actinomycetes > Micromonosporales > Micromonosporaceae > Plantactinospora > Plantactinospora sp. CA-294935. The sequence continues at coordinate 10,341,257 of NZ_JBNJMU010000001.1, read as the reverse complement.
TGCCGACCGACCAACCCCGGCCGGCCCAACGGGACCCGGCCGGAGCACTGGCGACGTTCACGGTGCCGGCGGGACCGGCGCAACGGCTGCTGCGGCTCGGCCGGGCGCACGGCGCGACCCCGTTCATGACCCTGCTGGCCGGCTTCGCCGCGATGCTGTCCCGGTACACCGGGCAGTCCGACCTGGCGATCGGTACCCCGCTGGCCGGCCGGCCCGGACCGCAGGTGCGGGACGTCGTGGGTTTCTTCGTCAACTCGGTGGTGCTCCGCTGCGACCTCGGCGGCGAGCCGACGTTCCGGGACCTGCTGGACCGGACCCGCCAGGTCTGCCAGGTCGCCTTCGCCCATCAGGACGTGCCGTTCGAGCGGCTGGTGGACGAGCTGGGCGTTCGGCGGGACCCGTCCCGGACGCCGCTGGTCCAGGTCGGCTTCGACCTGGACGAGGAGGGCGTGACCAGTACCGGACTCGCCGGCTCCGACGCGGAGACGCTGGGCCGGGCGTGGCGGATCGCCAAGACCGACCTGACGCTGCGGATCCGTCGACTCGGCGACGGCAGCCTGCTCGGCGGTCTCGAGTACGCCACCGCGCTCTTCGCCCCCGACACCGTGCACCGGATGGCGGCGTACCTGCGTCACCTGCTGGTCGGCGTCGCGGACCGGCCCGACCAGGCGGTGGCCGACCTGGCACCCACCGACCCACCGGCCACCGACCCACCGGCCACCGACCCACCGGCCACCGACCCACCGGCCACCGACCCACCGGCCACCGACCCACCGGTTCTCGACGTTGCCGTTGTCGGCGTAGCGGCGAACGGCGGTCCGCCGCTGGTGCCCGACGCGCTGACGGCACAGGCCCGTCGGGCGCCGCACGCCACCGCCGTGGTCGCCGGCCGCCGCACGGTCAGCTTCGCCGAACTCGACGCCCGGGCCGAACGGCTGGCCGGGGCGCTACGGCAGCGGGGCGTCGGGCCCGAGACGGTGGTCGGGGTACTGCTCGACCGCGAACCCGACCTGGTGGCGAGCCTGCTCGCGGTCTGGCGGGCGGGTGCGGCGTACCTGCCGCTCGATCCCGGCACCCCCGTCGAGCGGGTCGGCGAACTCCTCGACGACGCCAGGGCGGTGGCCCTGCTCACCAGCTCGGCGCAGCGGGACCGGATCGACGGAGACCGGCTGCTGCCGTGCGTGCTGGTCGACCGGGAGACGGGACCGCCGGCCGACCCAGCGCCGGCCCGACCCGTCGACCCCGACCAGCTCGCCTACGTCGTCTACACCTCCGGCTCCACCGGACGCCCGAAAGGGGTGCAGGTCAGCCACCGCTCGCTCGCCCACCACCTGGACTGGGCGGTCCGCAGCCTGGCCGCCCGGGGCACCGGTGGGGCGCCGCTCTTCTCCTCGGTCGGCTACGACCTGGTGGTCACCACCCTCTATGCGCCGCTGCTGGCCGGCCAGACACTGCACCTGCTGCCGCCGGCACTGCCGGTCACCGAGCTCGGTCGGGCCCTCGCCGAGGCAGGGCCGTTCAGCTTCGTCAAGTTGACCCCCGGTCACCTCGAACTGCTCGGATACCAGCTCGACGACGCCACGGCCGCCCGGATCGCCGAGGTGCTGGTGGTGGCCGGCGACGCGCTGCCGGCACCGCTGGCGCGGCGTTGGCTCCGGCTGCTCGGTCCCGGCCGGCTGGTCAACTCGTACGGGCCGACGGAGGCGACGGTGAACGCGACCGTCCACCTGGTCGGCGCCACCCCGGAGGCCGGCGTGGTCCCGATCGGCCGGCCTCGTCCGGGAGTGCGGGCATACCTGCTCGACGGTGCGCTGCGGCCACTGCCCCGGGGCGCCGTCGGCGAACTCTTCCTCGGCGGTGCCGGGGTGGCCCGGGGCTACCTCGGCCGGCCCGCGCTGACCGCCGAGCGCTTCCTGCCCGACCCGTACGGGCCGCCGGGGGCGCGGATGTACCGGACCGGTGACCTGGCCCGGATGACGGTGCACGGCGACCTCGCCTTCCACGGGCGCACCGACCAGCAGGTGAAGATCCGGGGGCACCGGGTGGAGCCGGGTGAGATCCGGGGCGTACTGCTGGGGCATCCGGGGGTGCGGGACGCCGTGGTCGGAGTCGACGGCGACCGGCTGGTCGGCTACCTGGTGCCGGCCGGGGACGGTGGTCCGGACGGGGCCGAACTGGTCGCGTACTGCCGGCGGCGGCTGCCGGAGCACATGGTGCCGGCGTACTGGGTGCGGCTGGCCGCCGTACCGCTGACGCCGAACGGCAAGGTCGACCGAGCCGCGCTGCCGGCCCCGGTGGCCGAGCCGGCCGACACGGTGGGCCCGCGCGACGCCGTCGAGGAACGGCTGGTGGACCTCTGGGCGGAGCTGTTCGGCGGCCGGGTGGGTGTGCACGACGACTTCTTCCGGCTGGGCGGCAACTCGCTGCTCGCGATGCGGATGCTGGCCGGGGTGCAACGGGAGTTCGAGGTGCAACTGCCGGCCGCCGCGTTCTTCGCCGGGCCGACCGTCGCCGAACTCGCTGCCGAGCTGGTCCGGGCGATCAGCGCCGAGGTGGCGGACCTGACGGATGCCGAGGTTGCCGACGCGCTGTCGGCCACCGGCACCCCGCCGTTGGCGACGGAACGAGAGCCGGTGTGACGGTCGACGGAGAGCAGACGGGCGTGACGGCACCGGGAGAGCAGACGGGCGTGACGGCACCGGGAGAGCAGGCGATCGTGACGGCACCGGGAGAGCGGTCCGGCGTGCCGGCAGCGGGCGAGCGGTCCAGCATGACGGCAGCGGGTGAGTGGTCCGGCGTGCCGGCACAGGGCGAGTGGTCCGGCGCGACGGCCGGCGCGACGGCCGACGACGCCGTGGCCCGGCGGGCCGAGCTGCTGCGGCGACGGCTGGCCGGTCGAGCGGCGAGCGCCGGCCGGACGCGCCGGATCGGGCCGGTCGACCGGAGCCGCCCGATACCGCTCTCGGCCGGGCAGCGCCAGCTCTGGCTGCTCGACCAGCTCGAACCGGGCAGCCCGGCGTACCTGATGACCGGCTCCTTCCGGCTGCGCGGCAAGCTCGACGTGCCGGCCTGGCGGCGGGCCTGGACCGAGGTGGTGGCCCGGCACGAGATCCTGCGGACCCGGTACGTGCGCGGCGGCGACGAACCCGCGCAGGTGGTCGATCCGCCCGGCCCGGTCGAGCTGCCGGTCGTCGACCTCACCGGTGAGCCGGATCCGGAGCGCCGGGTCGGGGAGCTGACCCGGGCGGAGTCCCGGCGACCGTTCGCGCTGGACCGGGAGTGGCCGACCCGAAGCTGGCTGTTGAAGACCGCCGACGACGAGCACGTGCTGCTGACCGTCTGGCACCACATCGCCCTCGACGGCTGGTCGCTGTCGCCGCTCCTGGCCGAGCTGGGCGCCCTCTACCGTGGCCACGTCGAGGGACGGCCCCCGGCACTGCCCCCGGTCACCCCGCAGTACGCCGACTACGCCGGCTGGCAACGGGCCCGGCACGCGAGTGGGCTGGTCGACACCGAACTGGACTACTGGCGGCACCAGCTCGCCGACCTCGCCCCGCTGGAGCTGCCGACCGACCGGCCCCGGGCCACCACCCGGAGCTGGGCGGGCGCCACCGCGCGGTTCGGCGTACCGGCGCCGGTGGCGGAGCGGCTCCGGGACCTGGGCCGGGCCAATCGGGCGAGCCTGTTCATGGTGACGCTCGCCGCCTTCGGGGTGCTGCTGGGGCGCTACACCGGCAGCCGGGACGTGGCGGTCGGGGCACCGATCGCCGGGCGTACCGATCCGGAACTCGCCGGACTGGTCGGCTTCGTCGTCAACACGCTGGTGCTGCGTACCCGGTGGAGCGGGGATCCGAGCTTCACCGCACTGCTCCGGTCGGTCCGGGAAACCACCCTGGCCGCGCTGGCCCACCAGGAGGTGCCGGTCGAGCAACTCGTCCGGGAGCTGGCGCCGCAGCGGGACGCGTCCCGGCCGGCACTGTTCCAGGTGGCCTTCGCGCTCCGCGACGAGCTGCCGGCGAGCCGGCTGGCGGACGTCGTGCTGACCAGGGAACCGGTCGACGGCCAGGTGGCGAAGTTCGAACTCGCCGTCCAGTTGACCGAACACGCCGACGGTGCCGTGACGGGCGAGATCGAGTACGCGACCGCGCTCTTCGCCCCGGCCACCGTCGACCGGCTCGCGGCACACTACGTACGGCTGCTCGGCAGTCTGGCGGAGGCACCGGAGACCCCGATCTCCCGGCTCGGGATGCTGGCTGCCGACGAGCGGGTCGAGCTGGCCGCCGTGCCGCAGCCGCCCGTCGAGGCGGGACGCTGCCTGCCGGAGGTGTTCGAGGCACGGGTACGGCAGGACCCGGACGCGGTCGCGCTGGCGTACGACCGGACAACCTGGACGTACCGCGGGCTGAACGAGCGGGCCAACCGGGTCGCCCGGCGGCTGCGCGACCTCGGCGCCGGCCCGGAGACCCTGGTCGGAGTCTGCCTGGACCGGGGTCCGGAGCTGATCGCGGCGCTGCTCGGGGTGCTGAAGTCCGGCGCCGGATACCTGCCGCTGGATCCGGCCAACCCGGTCGACCGGCTGCGATTCCTGGCGGCGGACGCCGGGGCGGCCATCCTGCTGACCGAGCGGCGGCACCGGGCCGCGGCCCCGACCATCCACCCCGGCCCGGTGGTGGTGCTCGACGACGATCCGACCCTCGGCACCCTGCCGGCGACCAACCTGCCGGCCGTGGCCGGACCCGGCAACGTCGCCTACGTGATCTACACCTCCGGGTCGACGGGACGGCCCAAGGGCGTCGCGGTGACGCATGCCAACGTGGCCCGGCTGTTCACCGCCGTCGCCGCCGACCTGACCTGCGGGCCGACCGACACCTGGACGATGGTCCACTCGTACGCCTTCGACTTCTCGGTCTGGGAGATCTGGGGCCCGCTGCTGCACGGCGGCCGGCTCGTGGTGGTGCCGCCGGACGTGGCCCGGGTACCGGCCGAGCTCGCCGAACTGCTCGCGGCGCACCGGGTGACGGTGCTCAGCCAGACCCCGGCGGCGTTCACCGGCCTGGTCGCGGCGCTCGACGAGGGCGGCCCGTGGCGCGACCGGCTGGCACTGCGGGCGGTGGTCTTCGGCGGTGAGCGCCTGGAGCCGGCTGCCCTGGCCGGCTGGGTACGGCAGCTCGGCCTGGACCGGCCGGCCCTGGTCAACATGTACGGCATCACCGAGACCACCGTGCACGTCACCACCCACCGGCTCACCGGTACCGACCTCGACAGCGGAGCCAGCCCGATCGGCCGCCCCCTGGCCGACCTCGTGGTACGCCTGCTCGACCGGGACGGCGAGCCGGTGCCGACCGGCGCGGTCGGGGAGATCCACGTCGGTGGTGCCGGACTGTCCCGGGGCTACCTGGGACATCCGGCGCTGACCGCCGCGCGCTTCGTACCCGACCCGTGGGGGCCACCCGGCACCCGGCTCTACCGCAGCGGCGACCTGGCCCGGCGGGGCGCCGACGGCCGGCTGGAGTTCCTCGGCCGCGCGGACCAGCAGGTGAAGATCCGGGGCTACCGGATCGAGCTGGGCGAGATCGAGGCGGCCCTGCTGGCCCAGCCCAGGGTGACCCGGGCCACGGTGGTGGCCCGGGACGAGGAGTCCGGCGGCCGGCGCCTGGTCGGTTACGTCGTACCGGCGGCCGGTGGGGTCGATCCGGCGGAACTGGCGACCAGGCTCGGTGCCGTACTCCCGGACTACATGGTGCCGTCGGCGATCGTCTGTCTCGACCGGCTGCCGCTGACCACCAACGGCAAACTCGACCGGGCCGCGCTGCCCCGACCGGAGGTACGGGCGGCCGGCCGTCCGCCGGGGACCGAGCCGGAGCGGCTGCTCTGCGCCGCGATCGCCGGGCTGCTCGGGCTGCCGGCGGTCGGGGTCGACGACGACTTCTTCGTGCTGGGCGGGGACAGCATCGTGGCGATCCAGCTCGTCGGCCGGGCCCGGGCCGCCGGACTGACGCTGAGCGCCCGCGACGTGTTCGAGCACCGTACGGTGGCCCGGCTCGCCGGCCGGGTGGCGCCGACCGGTCCGGGGCCGGAGTCCGGGACCGGGCCGGAGCCCGGGAGCGGACGGGTGCCACTCACCCCGATCGTCCGGGCCACCCTGGACCGGGGCGGCCCGATCGCCGCCCACCACCAGGCGGTGGTGGTGGCCGTACCGCCCGAACTCGGGTTGGACCGGCTGGCCACGGCCCTCCGGACGCTGGTCGACCAGCACGACGCGCTGCGGCTGCGGCTCACCGCCGGGCCGGGTCTGGAGGTGGCCGCCGCCGGCACCGTCCGGGTGGCCGACCAACTCCGCCGGGTCGACGCGACCGGCGCGGTGCCGCTGCCCGAGCTGATCCGGGCCGAGGCGGAGGCCGCCCCGCGCCGGCTGGCGCCGGAGGCCGGGGTGACCCTCCAGGCGGTCTGGTTCGACCTCGGCCCGGACCGCTCCGGACGGCTGCTGCTGGTCCTGCACCACCTTGTGGTGGACGGGGTCTCCTGGCGGATCCTGCTGCCCCAGCTCGCCGATGCCTGGCGGGCCGCCGGGGACGGCGGGCCACCCGCGCCACCGCCGGCCGGCACGTCGTTCCGCCGCTGGGCCGAACTGCTCGCCGCCCGGTCCGTGGACCCGGCGCTGCACGCCGAACTGCCCCGGTGGACCGCCACCCTCGACCGGCCGCCGGCGCGGCTCGCCGGGCGCCGGCTCGACCCGGCCCGCGACACCGTCGCCACCCAACGGAAGATCACGGTACGCACTCCGCGCGAGCAGACCTCCGCGCTGCTCACCGTGCTGCCGGCGGCGTACCACGCGGGTGTCGAGGACGTACTGCTCGGCGCGCTCGGCCTGGCGGTGGCCGCCTGGCGACCGGAGGCTGACGGGACGCTCCTGGTCGACCTGGAGCGGCACGGTCGGGAGCCGTTCACCGACGACGTCGACCTGGCGCAGACCATCGGCTGGTTCACCAGCGTGCACCCGGTCCGGCTCGAACTGTCCGGAGTGGACTGGCCGGACGTCTGGGCCGGCGGCCCGGAGCTGGGCCGGCTGCTCGGGTCCGTCAAGGACCGGCTGCGCGACGTACCGGGGCAGGGACTCGGCTTCGGCCTGCTCCGGTACCTCAACCCGGAGACCGCCGCCCGGCTGGCGGAGCTGCCCGAGCCGGAGGTCTGCTTCAACTACCTCGGCCGGCTCACCGGCGGCGCACCGGAGGCCGCCGACTGGACGCCGGCCGCCGAGGGCCGGGAGGTACGCGGCGGCGCGGACGGCCGGGCCCCGCTGGCGCACCCGCTGGAGGTGAACGCCTACACCGAGGACGGTGCCGACGGACCGCACCTGGTCAGCACGTTCTCCTGGCCGGCGGCCGTATTCGCCGAACCGGACCTGCGTCGGCTCGCCGAACTCTGGACGCGGGTGCTGGCGGCACTCGCCGGGCACGCCGGCCGGCCCGGAATCGGCGGCCGTACCCCCGGAGACCTGCCGCTGGTGTCGCTCCGCCACCCGGACGTGGCCCGGCTGGAGGCGACCTGCCCGAACCTGGTCGACGTCTGGCCGGCGACCCCGCTCCAGGAGGGCCTGCTCTACCACTCCGTCTACGACGCCCACGCGCCGGAGGTCTACACCGTGCAGACGGTGTTCGGGCTGCCGGCGACCTGGCGGCCGGACGCGCTCCGCGCCGGCCTGGCCACGCTGCTCGCCCGGCACCCACACCTGCGGGCCGCGTTCTGGTTCCAGGAGTCGGGGCAGCCGGTCCGGGTGGTACCGGCCGAGGTAGAGCTGCCGTACCAGGAGGTGGAGCTGAGCGGCGTACCCGAACCGGAGCGGGCGGCGACGCTGACCCGGCTGGTCGAGTCCGAACGGGTACGCCGGTTCGACGTCACCGTGGCGCCGCTGCTGCGGCTGACCGTGTTCCGGCTCGGCCCGGAGCGCTACCGGGCGGCGTTGACCTGTCATCACGTCCTGCTGGACGGCTGGTCGCTGCCGCTGCTCGCCGCCGAACTGGCCGCCGCCGTGACCGGCGCCCCCACGGTGCCGGAGGGCAGCTACCGGGACTACCTGGCCTGGCTGGTCCGGCAGGACCGGGCCGCCGCGACAGCCGCCTGGCGGGAGGTGCTGGACGGGTTCGCCGAACCGACGCTGGTGGCGCCGCCCGGCCGGCGGATCCGCCCCGAGTGGGCCCGGCAGGTGGGCGTGCAACTCACCGCCGACCTCACCGACCGGCTCACCCAGGTCGCCCGGGCCGGCGGCGTCACGCTGAACACCGTCGTGCAGGGCGCCTGGGGACTGCTGCTCGGCCGGCTCGTCGGCCGCTCGGACGTGGTCTTCGGCAGTACCGTCTCGGGCCGGCCGCCCGAGGTGCCCGGCATCGAACGGATGCTCGGCTTCTTCCTCAACACCGTGCCGGTACGGCTGGCCCCGCGGCCCGGCGAGCGGCTGGTCGACCTGCTGCGCCGGGTGCAGGACCAGCAGTCCCGGCTGACCCCGTACCACCACCTCGGGCTCTCCGACATCCAGCGGGCCGTCGGCCTGCCCGCGCTCTTCGACACCCTCACCGTCTTCGAGAACTACCCGGTCGACGCCGTGGCCGCCGCGGCGGTACCGGACGCCGAGATCCACCACTCGCTGCACTATCCGCTCGGCCTCTTCGCCTATCCCGGACCGGCGCTGCGGCTGGTGCTGCGCTACCAGCCCGCCCAGTTCACCGCCGACACGGTGGCCGGGTTCGGCCGCGCGCTGACCGAGCTGCTGACCGCGATCGCCGCGGACCCGCACCAGCCGGCGGGCCGGCTCGTCGAGAGTCCCGACCAACCGGCGTTCCGGCTCGCCGGGAATTCCGACCTGCCGGTCGCTGCCCCGTCTGTGCACCCAGCTCGACAGTCGGCGCGCGGAGGTCCCCGGTCTGCCGAGGATCTCGACCAGTCCCTTCGCCGGTCCGCCGAGGAGTCGCGCCGGCCCCTCCGTCGGTCCGTCGCTGGTACTCCGGCCCTCCGACCGGAGGCCGGCCCGGCACCGGCCACGCTGACCCGGATGCTCGCGGAGCAGGTCGCCCGGACCCCGGACGCGGTGGCGCTGCGCTGTGCCGGAGTCAGCTACTCCTACGCCGAACTGGACGCCCGGGCCAACCGGCTCGCCCACCACCTCGTCGCACAGGGGGCCGGACCGGAGCGGATCGTGGCACTGCGGATGAGCCGCTCCGCCGAACTGGTGGTGGCGGTACTCGCCGTGCTCAAGTCCGGCGCCGCCTATCTGCCCGTCGAGCCCGGCCCGGCCGCCCGGGTCGAGGCGGTCCTCGCCGAGGCGGACCCGGTCGTCGTGCTGACCGACGCCGCACCGCCGGACGTGGCGGACCGGCCGGACACCGACCCGTGCCCGCCGCTGGATCCGGAGCACCCGGCGTACCTGCTGCACACCTCGGGCACCACCGGTCGGCCCAAGGGGGTGCTGGTGCCGCACCGGGCGGTGGCGGAGCTGGCCCGCTGGGCGGCCGCCGAGTTCGGCCCGGACCGGCTGGCCCGGGTACTCGCGTCGACGCCGCTGCACTTCGACGTCTCCGTCTTCGAACTCTTCGCACCACTGTGCTGCGGCGGCAGCGTCGAGCTGGTGGCCGACCTGTCGGCCCTGTCCGGGCTCGCCGACCGGCCGCCGACCCTGGTCGCCGCCGTCGGATCCCGGCTCGACGCCCTGCTCCGGCTCGGCCCGTCGCCCGAGGTCCGGGTGCCGACCGTCGTACTGGCCGGCGAGGCGCTGGGCGCGGCGACCGTCCGGGCCGCCCGTGCCGGGCTGCACGCCACGCGGGTGGTGAACGCGTACGGGCCGACCGAGGCGACCGTCTACGCCACCACCTGGGACGACGACGGTACGACTCCCGGGCGCCCGCCGATCGGCCGGCCGAGATCCGGGGTCCGGGCGTACCTGCTGGACGCCGATCTGCGGCCGGTGCCGGACGGCCGCACCGGGGAGCTGTACCTGGCCGGTGCCGGGCTGGCCCGGGGCTACCACGGTTGCCCCGGGCCGACCGCCGAGGTGTTCCGCCCCGACCCGTACGGTCCGGCCGGCTCCCGGATGTACCACACCGGCGACCTGGCGCGGCGCGGTGCCGACGGCGGATTCGAGTTCGTCGGCCGGGTGGACGACCAGGTGAAGATCAGGGGTGTCCGGGTCGAGCCGGCCGAGGTCGCCGCGACCCTCGCCGAGCACCCGGGCGTGGTCGAGGCGGCGGTGCTGGCCGGTCCGGGCCGGGACGCTGGCGTCCGGCTGGTCGGCTACGTCGTACCGGCCGTGCCGGGCGCGGTGACCGCCGCCGAGTTGCGCCGTCATCTCGCCGAGCGGCTGGTCGGCGCGGCGGTACCGGCCACGGTGGAGGTCGTGGCCGCGCTGCCGCGTACCCCGCACGGCAAGCTCGACCGGGTGGCGCTGGCCGGGTCGGCGGCGCCCTCGCCCCGCCCGCCGTCGCCGGGACGGGAGGAGGCGCTGGGCCGGATCTTCGCCGAGCTGCTGGAGCTGCCCGAGGTCGGTGCCGAGGACGGCTTCTTCGACCTCGGCGGCCACTCACTGCTGGCCACCCGCCTGCTCGGGCGGCTGCGCACCCAGTTCGGCGCCGACCTGGACGTGCACGACCTGTACGAGTCACCCACCGTCGCCGACCTCGCCCGCCGGCTGCCCGCCGACCACCGCCGCCCGCCGGACAGTGGTCCGAGCCGGTCACCCGCCGACGCCCCGGGCCAGCCGCCGGACGCTCACCTGAGCCGGCCGCCCGCCGACGCTACCGGGCTGGACGAGGTGGTCCGGCTCTACGACCGGTACCCGTACCCGTCCCCGGACGACGCCGGCGGCCTGCTGCACGACGTGGCCAACGCGGTGGCGTACCTGGTCGAGGAGGACGGCCTGGCCGGCTGGCGGGTGCTCGACGCGGGTTGTGGCACCGGACACCGGCTGGTGGCGCTCGCCCTGCGCCATCCGGAGGCGTGGTTCGTCGGCGTCGACCCGTCGCCCGGCTCCCTGGCGGTGGCCCGGGCGCTCGCCGCCCGGCACGGCGTCACCAACGTACGCTTCGAACTCGGCGGCATTCCCGAGTCGCGGCTCCCCGGCGGCTTCGACCTGGTGGTCTGCTCCGGTGTGCTGCACCACCTGACCGACCCGGTCGCCGGGCTGGGCTGGCTCGTCGACCGGCTAGCCCCGGACGGCCTGCTCTTCTGCTGGCTCTACCACGCCTTCGGCGAACACGACCGGCTGCTGGACCGGGAACTGGCCCGGCTGCTCGCCAGCACCGGCGGCGGCGAGCCGGACCTCGCGGTGGTGCGGGCGCTCGGCCTCTCCCTCGCGCCGGCCCGCTACGGCGCCACCGCGACGGCCGGCGGGGCCGGCGCCGCGACCCGGGCGGCGTACGACGTGGACGCGTTCCTGCACCCGGTGGTCCGGCTCGCCACCTTCGCCGAGGTGCCGGCGATGTTCGAGGGCGTCGACGTCGACTGGGTGGCCGCGTTCGGGCTGAACGTGGCCGACGCCGGCCGGCTGCTCGACCTCTCCGGAGTGGACGCCGCGACGTCGCTCACGGTACGGCCCGAGGAGCTGTTCGAGGACCCGACCGTGCGGGCCCGGCTGGTGGCGCTGCCCGTACCGGACCGGCTGCGCGCTGTCGAGCTGCGGCTGCGCCCCACCGGGCTGAGTCTGGTCGCCGGGCGGACCGCCGCGCTGCCGCGCTGCCTGCCCCGGGTACGCGGCAACCTGCTGACCCCACCCGCTGGCGAGCCACGGCCACGTTGACGGTCGCGCCCCTCGACCACCGGCCACAGCGTCGGCGAGGATGCCGGGGACGGCGATCCCCGGGAGGAGTACGGCGATGATCAGTGATCGACTGGCCGGGCGGGTGGCGGTGGTGACCGGGGCCGGCAGCGGGATCGGGCTGGCCACCGTACGCCGGCTCGCCGCCGAGGGCGCGTACCCGGTCTGCGTCGACATCGCGGCCGACGCCGGGCGGGCCGCCGCCGACGAGGTGGACGGGGAGTTCGTGGCCTGCGACGTGAGCGACGAGGCGCAGGTACGCGACCTGTACGACCAGGTCGCGGCCAGGCGCGGCCGGATCGACATCGCGTTCAACAACGCCGGCATCTCCCCGCCGGACGACGACTCGATCCTGACCACCGGCCTGGACGCCTGGGAGCGGGTGATCCGGGTCAACACCACCAGCGTCTACCTCTGCTGCAAGTACGTCATCCCGCACATGCTGCGCCAGGGCCGGGGCTCGATCGTCAACACCGCCTCCTTCGTGGCGCTGATGGGTGCGGCCACCTCGCAGATCGCCTACACCGCGAGCAAGGGCGGGGTGCTGGCGCTGACCCGGGAACTCGGGGTGCAGTTCGCCCGGCAGGGGATCCGGGTCAACGCGCTCTGCCCGGGGCCGATCGGCACCCCGCTGCTGCGGGAGCTCTTCGCCAAGGACCCGGAGCGGGCGGCCCGGCGGCTGGTGCACGTGCCGATGGGGCGGTTCGGCGAGCCCGAGGAGATCGCCGCCGCCGTCGCCTTTCTGGCCAGCGACGACGCCTCGTTCATGACCGCCGCCCAGTTCGTGGTCGACGGTGGCATCACCGGTGCCTACGTCACCCCGCTGTGAGGGTCTCCGGTGACGTCCGGGTGTCGTCCGGGTCACCGAAGCGTGAGCGCTCTCGGGCCGCGACGTTAGGCTGGAAGTCATGACCGTCCGTGCGCCGTTGACCCCTGGCACGCTCTCCCCGTGGCGCCAGGTACCGCCCCATATCGTCCGCCCCGAGTACGTCGGCAAGAAGCGGCCGAAGGAGTGGCGCGGCTCGCACGTGCAGTCCGCCGAGACGATCGAGAAGATGCGGGTCGCCGGCCGGATCGCCGCCCAGGCCACCCAGCTCGCCGGTGAGCACTGCAAGCCCGGTGTCACCACCGACGAGATCGACCGGGTGGTGCACGAGTTCCTGATCGACCACGACGCCTACCCCTCCACCCTCGGCTACAAGGGCTTCCCCAAGTCGTGCTGCACCAGCCTCAACGAGGTGATCTGCCACGGCATCCCGGACTCGACGGTGCTGATGGACGGCGACATCATCAACGTCGACGTGACGGCGTACCTCGACGGGGTGCACGGGGACACCGACGCCACCTTCTGCGTGGGCGAGGTGTCCGAGCCGGCCCGGCTGCTGGTGGAGCGGACCCACGAGGCGATGATGCGGGGCATCCGGGCGGTCGCCCCGGGCCGGCAGATCAACGTGATCGGCCGGGTCATCGAGTCGTACGCCAAGCGGTTCGGCTACGGGGTGGTCCGGGACTTCACCGGGCACGGCATCGGCGAGGCGTTCCACAGCGGGCTCTACGTGCCGCACTACGACAGCCCCCGGCCGACCGACGTGATGGAGCCGGGGATGACCTTCACGATCGAGCCGATGATCACCCTCGGCACCCACGAGTACGACATGTGGGACGACGGCTGGACGGTGGTCACCAAGGACCGGCGCTGGACGGCCCAGTTCGAGCACACCATCGTGGTCACCGAGGACGGCCACGAGATCCTCACCCTGCCGTGACGGACCCGCCCTCGTGACGGACGGACACTCGTGACGGACGCGTCCACCCCGGTCAGCGAGCACCACCATGCGGACGTCTCCGGTGGCTGGCTGCGCCCCGCCGTGTTCGGCGCGATGGACGGCCTGGTCACCAACATCGCGTTGATCGCGGGCGTCGGCGGCGGTGGGGTCGCGCCGCGCAGCATCGTGCTGACCGGTTTCGCCGGGCTGGTCGCCGGGGCGATCTCGATGGGGCTCGGCGAATACACCAGCGTGCAGTCGCAGAACGAGCAGGTGGCTGCCGAGGTCGCCAAGGAACGCCGCGAGCTGGAGCGGAACCCGGCCGGGGAGGCCCGGGAACTCGCCGACGCCTGGGTGGAGCGGGGGCTGCCCCGGGACCTCGCCGAGCAGGTCGCGGAGACGCTGCGGCACAACCCGGAGGAGGCGCTGCGGGTACACGTCCAGGAGGAGTTGGGCGTCGACGCCGACGAGCGGCCCAGCCCGTGGACCGCCGCCTTCTCGTCGTTCCTCTGCTTCTCGGTCGGTGCCGTGGTGCCGTTGATCACGTACCTGCTGGGCTTCTCCAGCCTGTGGCTGGCGCTCGGGGTGGGCGGTGTCGGCCTGTTCGTCGCGGGTGCGATCGTCGCCCGGTTCACCAACCGGAAGTGGTGGGTCAGCGGCGGCCGGCAACTGCTGCTCGGCGCGGCGGCCACCGCCGCCACGTACCTGGTCGGCCGGCTCATCGGCGTCGGCGTGACCTGACCGCGCCCGCCGCTCGCGCTGGACCCGGCCCGCCGGTGCCGGGTCCACCGGGCTGCGGCTAATCCCGCCCCGGCGAGGGCGTCCGTTCGAGCCGGAAGACGCGGATGTCCCGACCACCGGCCCGGCGGACATAGGTCCGGTACGCCGGCCACTCGGCCACCAGCAGGTTCCACAGCCGCTCCCGCTCGGCACCCTCGGCCAGCCGGGCCCGGACCGGTATCCGGGTGCCGTCGACGGTGACCGTGGCGCTCGGGTCGGCGAGCAGGTTGAGGGCCCAGGCCGGCTGCTCGGGGCGACCCCAGTTCGAGCCGGTCACCACGAAGGCGTCGCCGTCCGGCACGTAGAGCAGCGGGTTGCTGCGCGGCTGTCCGGACCGGCGTCCGGTGGTGGTGATCAGCAGTGACGGCACCAGGCCGAGTGCCACCACCCGGCCCCGGGTCAGCCTGGCGACCAGGCGGTCGGCCGGGACGAGTACCGGCGTGCAGGCGGCGAACCAGCGTGAGTGGCCGAGCCGGCGTACGGCCCGGCCGATCGCGGAGACCGGTCTTCCCAGAGCGGACATCGATACAGTGTGCCGGCTGACCGTCGCCCCGGTCCGGCCGCACCGCCAGCCGTCTCGGACCCGGGGCGTGGAGGTCGTCAGGTCGGGCGGCCCGGGAACGGCACGGTGGCCGGGCTGATCCCGGCCGCCCTGCGCCACCGGGTGGCCCGGACCGCCGCGTCGGTGAGCCCGTCCAGCGCCCGGGTGCGCTCGGCGCCCTCGGTCGCCGGCAGCGCGGCCCGCCAGACCGCCGCGGTGCGCTCCTCGACCTCGACCGCCAGCCGCAGTGCGCTCGCCTCGTCGGTGACCGCGAACGGCGGCACGTACGCCGGCTCGGCCGCCGGCACCGGACCGCCCCGTTCGGTGAGCAGCAGCACGAGCCCGTCCCGCCGGCCGCGGTGTGCCGCCTCGGCGGAGCGGGCCTGCTCGGCGGTGCCCCCCTTCAGCCGTACCCCGATCAGCCCGTACGCGTAGATCGCGGCGTGCTCGGCGGCCAGGGCCGCCGCCAGTGCCTCGGACATCAGGCCGCCTCTCCCCGGGCTCGGCCGCCGCGCCCGGTCACCGGAGCACCTCCAGGTGCGTCGCCCGGGCCGCGGCGATCGACCCGACCAGCGCGGCGCGGGCGGCCGGCGCCGCGGCGCCGGCCTTCGCGGCGGCGTCCCGGCCCTGCTGCTCGGCCTCCCGCAACTGCGCCAGGGTCTCGGACACCCCGCCGGCTCCGGTGCCGGGGGCCGGGGCGGTGGCGGTGGCGCTCGGCAGGGCGGTGCCGGTCACCCGGGACAGTTCGGCGGCGTGCGCGCGGTGTGCCTCGGCGACCGGGCGGAGCCGGTCGGCCAGCTCGGGGAACGCGGTGACCGCGGCCTCGTACCGGGCGGCGAGGTCGAGAGCGCCGGTGATCAACGGTGCCAGCGGGTCCGGCGGAGGCGGCGGGTCGGGCTCGCCGCCGAAGAGGCCACAGCCGGCGAGGGGGCCGGTGGCACCGACCAGTGCCGCCAGGCCGACCGCCCGCACCACTTCGCGCCGGGACCGCCCCGCCGCGCCGATCGTCTGGTTCGTGTTGCCGGTCCGCACCCGGCAAGTCAACACCATCGGTGCCGCCGGCGGGGTCGGCACGCTCACCGCGGCCGGTCGTCGGTGCGCCGATCGGGCTCTCCGGCGGCCAGCGCGTTACGCTCTGCGCAGCCGCCGGGCACATCAGTCCGGTGGCACGCTGGTATGGCTGTCGGGCGGAGCCGGCGATCACGAGAGAGGGGCGGAGATGACGCAGCGTGGCCGGAACGCCGGTCGGCCCAGGACGGGCCACCGGACTCCGGACCGTCCCCGCGAGGACCAGTCCGCGCGTCGGCTCCGGCTCCGTGCCGTGATCGAACCGGTGGTGACCGCTGCCGGCTACGACCTGGAGGATCTCTCGGTGTCCCGGGCCGGCCGGCGGTACGTCGTCCGGGTGGTGGTGGACGGCGACGGCGGGGTCAGCCTCGACGCCGTGGCGGACGTCTCCCGACTGCTGTCCAAGGCGCTCGACCAGGCGGAGGAGACCGGCGGCGACCTGGTCGCCGGGGAATACCAGCTCGAGGTGAGTTCGCCCGGCGTGGACCGGCCGCTGACCCAGCCCCGGCACTGGCGGCGCAACGTCGGCCGGCTGGTGAAGGTGACCGTGCGCGGCCCGGGCCAGCGCCCGGAGCAGGACGGTGCCGACGAGCGGCCGCCGGCACCCGCGGACCGCCAGGTGACCGCCCGGGTGGTCGCCGCCGACGACGAGCGGGTGGTGTTGGAGACCGACGCCGGACCGGTCGGCTGGGCGTACCCCGACCTCGGGCCGGGCCGGGTCCAGGTGGAGTTCAGCCGGCTGGACGAGATCGCCGACGACGATCCGACCGGTGCCGGCGATGATGACTATGACGACGTCGGCAACGGCGACGACGAAGATGTGGAGGGCGAGGAGCGGTGAACATCGACCTCGCGGCGTTGCGCGCCCTGGAGCGCGAGCGGGAGATCCCGTTCGAC
Organism: Plantactinospora sp. CA-294935; assembly: GCF_050936445.1. Lineage (NCBI taxonomy): Bacteria > Bacillati > Actinomycetota > Actinomycetes > Micromonosporales > Micromonosporaceae > Plantactinospora > Plantactinospora sp. CA-294935. The sequence continues at coordinate 10,324,405 of NZ_JBNJMU010000001.1, read as the reverse complement.
ACGATTCTCGCGGCGATCGAGACCGCGTTGCTGACGGCGTACCGGCACACCGAAGGGGCCCAGGCGCACGCCCGGGTCGAGATCGACCGTAAGACCGGCGCCGCCCTGGTGTACGCCCAGGAGCAGGACGCCGAGGGTGCGGTGATCCGGGAATTCGACGACACTCCGCACGACTTCGGCCGGATCGCCGCGATGACCGCCAAACAGGTCATCCTGCAACGGCTCCGCGAGGCCACCGACGAGGTGCACTTCGGCGAGTACGTGGGCCGGGACGGCGACCTGGTCACCGGGGTGGTGCAGGCGCACGAGGCGCGCAGCGAGAAGGGCATCGTCTCGGTCGACCTCGGCAAGGTCGAGGCGGTGCTGCCCCAGGCCGAGCAGGTCCCCGGCGAGCTGTACGAGCACGGCCAGCGGATCCGCTGCGTCGTCGTACACGTCGTCAAGGGCTTCCGCGGCCCGCAGATCACCCTCTCCCGGTCGCACCCGAACCTGGTGAAGAAGCTCTTCGCCCTGGAGGTGCCGGAGATCGCCGACGGCACCGTGGAGATCGCCGCGATCGCCCGCGAGGCCGGCCACCGGACCAAGATCGCGGTCCGTTCCACCGTGCCGGGCGTGAACGCCAAGGGCGCCTGCATCGGCCCGATGGGCCAGCGGGTCCGGGCGGTGATGAGCGAACTGCACGGCGAGAAGATCGACATCATCGACTGGTCGGAGGATCCGGCCCAGTTCGTCGGCAACGCCCTCTCGCCGGCCAAGGCGCTCCGGGTCGAGGTGGTCGACGCGGCGACGCGTACGGCCCGGGTGACCGTGCCGGACTTCCAACTGTCGCTGGCCATCGGGCGGGAGGGGCAGAATGCCCGGCTTGCCGCCCGATTGACCGGTTGGCGGATCGACATCCGACCCGATACCGAGCAGATGCCGAGCCAGGCGCCGGCCGGTCGGCAGGGCGGTCCTGATCACGCAGCCGAGGCGGACGGAGCGATCTCGGCCGGGTAGGGGTAGACTTTCTCAGTGGTACGACGCGCGGAGCCGGAGCGCACCTGTGTGGGCTGTCGGCGACGGGCGCCGGCCGGCCAGCTGCTGCGGATCGTCGCGGTCGGCGATGAGACTGGTCACAGCCTCCGACCCGATCCGACCCGTAAGCTGCCGGGGCGGGGAGCACACCTGCATCCCGACCCGGCCTGCTTCACATTGGCAGTGCGGCGTCGGGCCTTCGGGCGGGCGCTGCGTATCGCTGGCGTACCCGACGCGAGTGAGTTGGCCGAGCACCTCCAAGGCGTCGACGACCACGACCGGCCATCCGGCCGGGCGGGATCGACGCAACGGAACCCGAGCAAGGTAGGACGACCGACATGAGCACACGATGAAGTCCCAGAAATGACCAGGCTTCAAGTGCACGAGTGAGGTCGCTGCGGGTGCTGCCCGCACGACCTCGGAGTGAGGAGTGCAGTGGCAGGCAAGGCCCGCGTACACGAGCTGGCTAAGGAGCTCGGGGTCGAAAGCAAGACCGTTCTCGCCAAGTTGAAGGAAATGGGCGAGTTCGTCAAATCAGCGTCGAGCACTGTCGAGGCCCCGGTGGCCCGGCGGCTGCGTGGCGCCTTCGTCGCGTCCCCGGAGCCGGCGGCACCCGCCGCCGCCCCGACGCCACCGCCGGCACCCAAGGCGGCTCCGGCGCCGGGTCCGGGAGAACCAAGGGTCGCCGCGAAGCCCGGACCGCCTCGTCGGCCGACCCCGCCGGCGAAGCCCAAGGGGCCGGTGCCCGGTCCGCCGCAGACGGTGACTCCGGTCGCCAAGCCGGCGAGCGCGCACGACATCGAGTTGGCCGCCGCCGAGGCGCGCGCGGCCGCGCTCAAGGCCGAGCAGGAGGCGACCGTCAAGGCCGCCCAGGCGGCTCGGCAGCAGCGCAACGACACGGTCCGGCGCGAACCGCCGGCCGACGGCGGCCCCACGAACCGGCCGAAGCCGGGTCCGAACGCCGTTCCGCCCCGTCCGGGTACCCCGTCGGGTGCCCGTCCCGCGCCGCCCGGTGCCCCGACGCCCGGCCCCGGCCGGCCCGGTGGCCGTCCGCCGGCGCGCAGCGGCGGTAACAACCCGTTCGGCATCACGCCGGGCGGGCAGCGTCCGGCTGCCTCGGGTGGGCCCCGGCCCAACCCGGCGAACATGCCGCCGAGGCCGAGCCCGGCCTCGATGCCGCCCCGGCCGAGCCCGGCGTCCATGCCGACGCAGCGGCCCGGTCGTCCCGGTGGCGGCCCCGGCCGTCCCGGTGGCGGTGGCGGTGGCGGTGCCGGTCGTCCCGGTGGCGGTGGCGGCGGCTTCCGCGGCGGCCCCGGTGGCGGTGGCGGTGGCGGCGGCTTCCGTGGTGGTCCCGGTGGTGGCGGCGGTGCCGGTGGCGGCTACCGCGGTGGTCCCGGTGGTGGCGGCGGTGCCGGTGGCGGCTACCGCGGTGGCCCCGGTGGCGGCGCGCCGGCCGGTGGCGCCGGTCGCCCCGGTGGTGGCGGGCGTGGCCGTGGTGGCGGTGCCGCAGGTGCCTTCGGGCGTCCGGGTGGCAAGCCGACCCGTGGCCGCAAGTCGAAGAAGCAGCGCAGACAGGAGTTCGACAACCTGTCCGCACCGACCATGAGCTCGGGCGCCCCGCGCGGCCAGGGCCAGGTCATCCGGCTTCCTCGCGGTGCGTCGCTGTCGGACTTCGCGGACAAGATCAACGCGAACCCCGGTTCGCTGGTCCAGGAGATGTTCAACCTGGGCGAGATGGTCACCGCGACCCAGTCCGTCTCCGACGACACGCTCCAGCTGCTCGGCGAGCATCTCGGCTTCGAGATCTCGATCGTCAGCCCGGAGGACGAGGACCGCGAGCTGCTCGCCCAGTTCAACATCGACCTGGACGCCGAGGTCGCCACGGACCGGCTGGTCAGCCGTCCGCCGGTGGTGACCGTCATGGGTCACGTCGACCACGGTAAGACCAAGCTGCTCGACGCGATCCGCAAGGCGAACGTGGTCGAGGGCGAGGCCGGTGGCATCACCCAGCACATCGGCGCGTACCAGGTGCACGTGCCGCACGAGGGTGAGGACCGGGCGCTGACCGTCATCGACACCCCGGGTCACGAGGCGTTCACCGCCATGCGTGCCCGTGGTGCCCAGGTCACCGACATCGTGGTGCTGGTGGTCGCCGCAGACGACGGCGTCATGCCGCAGACGATCGAGGCGCTCAACCACGCCAAGGCGGCGGACGTGCCGATCGTGGTGGCGGTCAACAAGATCGACAAGCCGGAGGCCAACCCGGACAAGGTCCGGCAGCAGCTGACCGAATACGGGCTGGTCGCCGAGGAGTACGGCGGCGACACCATGTTCGTCAACGTGGCGGCCAAGCCGGGCATCGGCATCGAGGAACTGCTCGAGGCGGTCCTGCTCACCGCCGACGCGTCGCTGGAGCTGACCGCTCCGATCGACGGGCCGGCCCAGGGTGTGGCCATCGAGGCGCACCTGGACAAGGGGCGCGGTGCGGTGGCCACGGTGCTGGTGCAGAAGGGCACCCTGCGGGCCGGCGACTCGATCGTCGCCGGTGGGGCGCACGGCCGGGTCCGGGCCATGCTGGACGAGAACGGCAAGCCGGTCACCGAGGCCGGCCCCGCGCGTCCGGTCATGGTGCTCGGTCTGACCGCGGTACCGGGAGCGGGTGACACCTTCCTGGCGGCCGAGGACGACCGTACGGTCCGGCAGATCGCCGAGCAGCGGCAGGCGCGGCGGCGGGCGGCGAGCTTCGCCAACTCGCAGCGGCGGCCGAGTCTTGAGACGATCATGGAGCAGCTCAAGGAGGGCGAGAAGACCTCGCTCAACCTGGTGCTCAAGGGCGACGGCTCCGGCTCGGTGGAAGCGCTGGAGGACGCGCTCTTCAAGCTCGACATTCCGGCGGAGGTCCAACTGCGGATCATCCACCGGGGCGTCGGTGCTATCACGGAGAGCGACGTCATGCTGGCCAGCGCCTCGTCCGAGGCGGTCACGATCATCGGCTTCAACGTCCGGGCCTCCAACAAGGTCCGGGAGATCGCCGACCGCGAGGGTGTGGAGATCCGGTACTACACGGTCATCTACCAGGCCATCGAGGAGATCGACGCCGCGCTCAAGGGCCTGCTCAAGCCGGAGTTCGAGGAGGTCGAGCTGGGCAGCGCGGAGATCCGCGACGTCTTCCGCTCGTCCAAGATCGGCAACATCGCCGGTTGTATCGTCCGGTCCGGTGTCATCCGCCGCAACGCCAAGGCGCGGCTGCTGCGTGACGGGACGGTCGTGGCCGACAACGTCACGATCAGCTCGCTCAAGCGGTTCAAGGACGACGCCACCGAGGTCCGCGAGGGCTTCGAGTGCGGTCTGACGTTGAGTAACTTCAACAACGTCCAGGTCGGGGACATCATCGAGACGTTCGAGATGCGCGAGAAGCCGCGCGCCTGAGCGAGTTCGATACCGGTGGCCGGAGCCCGTGGGGTTCCGGCCACCGGCCTGTCCGTCGGTCGACTGCGGCGGCCGCTGGGGAAAGACGGTGAGCGGCGGGGGCGCGATGGCGTACCCTTCCCGCCGTGTATACCGGAACCGCCCTGTTCGACCTGCTGTTGCCCGGGGACTCGCGCTCCCTGAAGGCCAAGCGGTCCTATGTCCGTCCCATCGTCGCCGCATTGCGCAAGTTCGAGGTCTCGGCCGCCGAGGTGGGCGCGCTGGACCTGCACGGCCGCGCCCAGATCGCGGTCGCCCTGGTCGCCTCCGAACCCGAGCACGTCGGTACGGTGCTGGACGCCTGCGAGCGTCTGATCGCCGGCCGACCGGAGGTCGAGTTGCTCTCCGTACGGCGCCGGTTGCACGGTGCGGATGACTGAATCGGCTGCTGGCCAGGGGGTAATCGGCCGGTACGGCCAATGGCGACGGCGGCGGCGAGGCCGCAGGATGCGCGGGTAGTGTTTCCCAGGTCGGCCGGTCCGGCCGCGGCGCCCAGCGCCGCCGGTCCGGCCCGGAAGCAGATGGGCGTGGAGGTGCGGAGATGACGGACCAGGCCAAGGTGCGTCGGCATGCGGAGCGCGTGCGGGAACTGGTGGCGTCGGTGGTGCGTACCCAGATCAAGGACCCCCGGCTCGGCATGATCACCATTACCGACGCCCGCATCACCCCCGACCTGCGCGACGCCACCGTCTTCTACACGGTGCTCGGCGACGCCTCCGACCAGGCGGCCACCGCCGCCGCGCTGGAGAGCGCCAAGGGACTGCTGCGGAGCACCGTCGGCAAGGCGCTCGGGCTGCGTCACTCACCCAGCCTGACCTTCGTCCTCGACGACGTGCAGGACCAGGTCAAGCAGATCGACGAACTGCTGGCGGCGGCCCGTACCGCCGACGCGGAGGTGCAGCGGCTGGCCGCCCAGGCCGAGTACGCGGGCGAGCCGCAGCCGTACAAGCTCGACGAGGACGACGACGAGGACGAGGACGACACCGACGACGGTCGGGACGAGGACCGGCCGCCGGCCGGGGACGGCGGAGGCCGGCGGTGAGCAACGCACTGCTCGCCGACGTGTCCCAGCCGGCCGCCGAACAGCCGACCGAGGCGGAGTGGGCGGCGGCGGTCTCCGCCATCACCCGGCTCCCCGCCGACGGCCGGATACTCCTGATCTGTCACGTCAACCCGGACGGGGACGCGCTGGGCAGCATGCTCGGCTTCGGGCTCGGGCTGCGCCGGCTCGGCGTACGGCAGCTCCAGGCCACCTTCCCCGGGCGCCCGGAGGTGCCGGAGCCGCTCCAGGCGATGCCCGGCTCCGACCTGCTGGTCCCGGCGACCGCCGCCGACCCGGACCCGGACCTGGTGATCTGCTTCGACGTCGCCGCCGTTTCCCGGCTCGGTGACCTGGCCGACCGGCTGGACCGGGCTGACACCGCCATCGTGCTGGACCACCACGCCTCGAACACCCGGTTCGGCGGGATCCACCTGGTCGACCCGGACGCCGCCGCGACCTCGGTGGTGGTGGAGAAGCTGCTGGTCCGACTCGGCGTGCCGCTCGACCTGGGCATCGCCGAGTGCCTCTACATCGCGCTGGCGACCGACACCGGCTCGTTCCGGTTCGACATGACCACCCCGGCGGTGCACGAGATGGCCGCCCGGTTGCTGGCCACCGGCATCCGCCCCGGGGAGATCTCCCGGCGGATCTTCGACACCCGGCCGTTCGGCGCGGTCCGGCTCTACGGCGACGTGCTGGGGCGTACCCAGCTGGAGCCGTTGGCGGCCGGTGGGCAGGGGCTGGTCTGGACGTACGCGACCCTGGACGACCTGGCCCGGCACGGGCAGCGCCCGTACACCCTGGAGCCGCTGATCGACTCGGTACGCTGCACCGCCGAGGCGGACGTGAGCTGCGTGCTCAAGCAGGTCGCCGAGGGGGAGTGGGCGGTCTCCATGCGCAGCAAGGGCGCCACCGACGTGAGCCGGGTGGCGGTGGCCCTCGGCGGTGGTGGACATCGGCTGGCGGCCGGGTTCACCGGGTACGGGGCGGCGCCCGAGGTCGTCGACGCGATCCGGGCCGAGTTGGCCCGGGACGCCACGGCGAGCGGACCGCTCCGGGGTGACCAGCAAGATCAGCAGTGACGCGGAGGGCATCTAGCTTTCCGCCGGGCGGCGGCCCGGGGACAATCGGTTCATGGAACAGCAGCCGGAGCTCTCTGCGGATGTGCCCCGGGCCTGGGACCGACCGGTCGTCACGGTTCCGACCCTCACCGTTCTGTCCCTGATCGGCGGGCAGTTCCCGTCGTTCTCCACGCAGGCGAACATCTACGCCATCGGCACCGGCGGCGCGCTGGTGTGGCTGGGGCTCTCCAACCGGGTGCCCCGGCGGCCGGTACCGCACCGGCTGCGGTCCGGCGCCGTCTGGTGGCTGCTGCCGGTGCTCGTCTTCGGGGTCTTCGAGGCCAGCACCTTCATGCTCGGCTCCCGGGACGACTTCCCGACCTTCTCCAAGATCGCCGACCCGCTGCTGGACGACTCGCTGGTCCGTTCGGTCGGCTACTTCGCGTGGCTCGCCGCGTTCTGGGGACTGGTGCGTCGATGAGATACGTCGCGATCGCCGGGTTCACCGTGGCGCTGCTGCTCTTCGTGGTGGTGGAGTGGGCCGCCCGCCGGGAGGATTCCCGGATCCCCACCTTCGGCGACGTCTGCGCCTACGTCATGCGGTACGAGGTCGGCCCGGTGCCGGTCGGCCGGATCGCGCTGTTCGGTTTCTGGTGGTGGATGGGCTGGCACTTCTTCGCCCGCTGAACGTTCCCGGGAGCCCCCCCGGTCCGGTCCGGGCCGCGCTGACCAGCCGTGCCGCAAGGATCTGCCGGTTCGTACTGTCCCGTATGGCGGGAATGCAGCACAGGATGTGGACCTGAACGATAACTTGGGTAAGGGAACTGAACGATACCTAGGGTTGTCGTCGCACCCATCCCACCCGTGATCGGGTGTGGCAACCCGTCGCAGATCGCCTGCCTCCCAGGGTCAACCGACCCGGGGCTCACGCCGTCCCGGCCGTCTCGTCCGGAGATCCCGGACCCGCCGTACCGGCCGATCAGCAGGACCCCCTGTCGCGGTGGACCGCGTCGTGCGGTGCCACCCGCCCTGGAAGGAGCCACGTCATGGCCGCCAAGCCGACCAAACCCAAGCCGGAGAACACCGACGAGGCCCGCGAGCAGGCCCGTCGCGCACTCCAGATGTCGATGGACACCCGGCAGTGACCGAGTTCGGAGCGGCGTGAGGGGCCAGATCCCGGCCGCGGCCGGACCCGTGCGTACCGTTTCCGATCGTCCTTCGTGCCGGCAGCCGACGAGCCGGACGACTCCGCCCGCACCGGCCTGCCGGACGGCCTCGGACCGTCCCGGACAGCCGGTGCGGCCGTGTGTCGGGTGAGGACAGTTGACCGGCCCTGGCCGGCAGGTCGATGTTGATATATTGCTTCCCCAACGGGGCCCGGTCGGCCGGGTGACCGCCCCGAGGTCTGACGGGGAGGCGTGATGACGCAGCCGGTGCGGGTCAACGTGCCAGGGTTGCGGACGGTGGGCGGCGAGATCGTCGGCCACGGCACCGAACTGAAGCGCAATGTCACGGCGGTCGAGGGTCAACTGGTGCCCCCGGGTGGGCCCGGGGTGAACGGCTGGGCCACCCTCGACGCGGCGACCAGGGCCTCCGACGGCTGGGAGGCATATCTCAACGGGCTCGGCGGCCGGATCGAGGCGGCCGGACAGTCCCTGATCGACTCCGCCGACAACTACCAGGGCTCGGACCAGCGCGCCGACCAGCGGCACGGCGGGATGCGGGTCCAGTGAGCGCGCGGATAGGCCGACCTGGTCGTTCGGCGTCCGACGGCGGGGCGCCCCGATGAGCGGCGTGACCTTCGAGATGGTGCTGAACGCCGACCCGGAGGCGTGGCGGAAGGCGGCGGCCGGCTGGGACCGGCTCGGCAGGTCGACCGACGAGCGGGCGGACGCGCTGGCGCTGTCGACCCGGCGGCTGCCGGATGTCTGGGAGTCCGGCTCGGCGTCGCAGGCGGCCGGTGCGCACTGCGACGGTCTGCGCAAGGAACTCGACTCCGCCTTTCCGCCAGTGCTGCTGATCGCCCAGGCACTCGCCCAGCACGGCACCGACGTCGCGGAACTGTCCGCCCGGGCCGAGGAGTTGGTGGAGCAGGGCCGGGCCGCACACGTCACCATCAACCCGGACGGGTCGATGACGATGGACCCCGCACACGCCAACGAGTGGACCGCGCGGTCGATGTCCAGCCTGGTGTGGCAACGCGACGCGCTGCTCAAGGAGGCCGCCGAGCTGGACGCCCGGACCGCGAAGGCGATCGCGGAGAACACCGCGACCTCCTCCGGTACGCCATCGGCCAAGGTGGACAGATCCAGCGTGCCGGCCAAGGGCACCGATCCGGCCGACGTGAAGAAGTGGTGGGACTCGCTCTCCCCGGCACAGCGCCGGTACGTCATGTCGGAGTACCCGGAGCTGATCGGCTCGCTCGACGGGGTACCGGTGGCGAGCCGGGACATCGCCAACCGGATCGTGCTGGACCGCGAACTGGACGGGCTGACCCAGCGCCGGGCCGACCTGGACGCCCGGGAGGCACACATCCGGGCCATGGTCGAGCAGGGGCGGGGCGCGGAACTCTATCCGGACGCCGGCAACCCGGCCGGGGCGGCGCTGGCGGAACTGGAAAAGATCAAGGAAGAGCGGGAGCGGATCGACGGCAATCTGCGCGGGCTGAACCGGATCGACGACCGGCTGGAGGATCCGGGCAAGCCACGGGCGTACCTGATCGGGCTCTCCACCGCGGACGACGGCCGGGCGATCGTCTCGGTCGGCAACCCGGACGCCGCCGACAACGTGCTGACGTACATCCCCGGCACCGGCGCCGAGCTGTCCAAAGTGGGCGGCGACATCGACCGGGCCGACCGGATGGCCCTGGACGCCAAGCGGGTCGACCCGAGCCAGGAGACCGCCTCGCTGCTCTGGCTCGGCTACGACGCGCCGGACTCGATTGCCTGGAACGCACCCTTCGACGGCTCGGCCGAGGGCGGTGCGCCGGAACTCAACCAGTTCCAGAACGGCCTGCGGGCGACCCACGACGGAGAGCCCTCCCGCAACGTCGTCCTCGGGCACAGCTACGGTTCGACGGTGATCGGGCACGCCGCCACCGGCGCCGGGATCAACGCCGACGCGGTGGTCTTCGTCGGCTCCCCCGGGGTGGACACCAACTCGGCGACCGAGCTGAAGGGCGTACCCCCGCAGGAGGTGTGGGCCACCAGGGCCGAACACGACGCCATCAAGCGGGTACCCGACTGGGACCTCGCGCACGGCAACGACCCGACCCGGGAGGACTTCGGCGGCCGGGTGTTCAGCAGCAACCCCGGCGACCCGGACAACGAGGGGGCGACCCACTCGGCGTACTGGGACGACGGGAACCTGGCCCGGGAGAACATCGCGTACATCGTGACCGGGCAGAACGGCAAGGTCACCTGATGGCCGCGCGGCGCTGGCGCACCGGCGTACTGGCGGCGGCCCTGATGGCCGGCCTGGCGACATCGGCATGTGGAGGAGACGAGGACGTGCAGCCCACCGTCACCGCCGTACAGGCGGCCCAGCGGGTCGAGCAGATCCTGCGGGAGGCCCATGCGCAGCTCCCGCCCGGCGCCGAGCTGAAGCCGTTCGGGGACAGCGGCACGCTGCCGTGCGACGACCCGACCGACGGTGGCCCGGCCGGCCGGGTCTTCGTGGAGCAGCAGTACGAGGTGGTCTTCCCGGCGAACTGGCCGGCCGACCAGGCGCTGCCGAAGCTGGCCGACTACTGGCAGCAGCGCGACTACAAGGTGGTCAACGACCTGCGGGAGCGCAGCGATCCCCGGCTGAGCGTCGAGGACCCGGCCGACGGCTACCGGATCAGCGTCACCGTCTACAACCGCGCGCCGGGGTCGGTCGACATCTATCTGATCGGCAGCTCACCCTGTGTCTGGGAGCACGGCACGCCCGATCCGCAGTGAGGTGGCGGTCGGCCCACCCCTGGCCGGCGAGATCGGTCCGTGCCCGCCTCTCAGGAGAAGGTTCAATCCGTACGCCACGACGCCGTGCCGGCGATCGGGGAGGCGCTGGCGGCGGCTGACGGGTCGGGTGCTGCTGACCGAGGCGGCGCCGCTGGCCCGGCACCACGCCGGCCAGCCCGTCGCCGTGCACTACGACGGCGTCACCTGAGTTTGGCCGCCAGGGCGGTCAGCGGAGCTTCGAGTTCGCCAGCACCGCCTCAGCGGCGGCGAGTTCCGCTTCCGTTGCGGCACGGAGGTCCCGGAAGTAGTCCGGGTGTCGCCGGATCTCCTCCTCCTGGATCTTCACCTCGGCGGCGTGCCACACCGCGACCAGGTCTGTCTGCTCCTCGCAGCGAACAACGGCGACAGCCACCGCTCTCTCTTCGCTCGACGCGGTGCTCTCTCCGCTCGACGCGGTGGCCTCCTCGCTCGACGCGGCGGCCTCCTCGTTCGACGCCGCAGCGGCGTCAGCCGCCCACCATCGTGGATCGGACATGGCCGCAAAGGGGTCCTGATAGTCGAAACCCAGGCTGCGGACGCAGTCCCGCCAGGCGTCCATCGCCACCACGACGCGCTGTTCACGCTGGGAATCGTCCAGCGACGCGCGGTCCAGCTTCCGCAGCAGATCCAGGTCCGCGCTCTTCTCCGGCCGGAGCCGGGTGGCCGCCTCGCGTCCGCACCCGTCCGCACCGGAAACCGCGGCCTGCTGGCTCTCACTGAGGGCGTTGTCGCGCCGGTCGTACCGCTGTTCGACATCCAACGGCGTGAGCAGTCCAGCCGGGACGTGGAAGCCGAACCGCTCGGCGATGCTCATCTCGATGACGCCGTACCGTCGGCGGTTCCTCAGGTCCTTCAGGTCCGTGGGCCGCTCAATGATCTCCCAGTCGTGCCCCCTCGCCGCCATGCATTCCCGGGTGAGCACATCCTGGGCGTTCGCCATGATGTACAGCCCGGCCAGCGAGAGCGTGTAGGCGTCGAACGGTAGGCGCAGGTTCTCGACCTCAGCGGTCGGCGGGAAGGGTTCGACGTCCCCCGAGGACCGCGGTGACCCAGGTGCGGCACAGCCGGCTACCAGGAGGGCAACGACAAGAATTCGTGCCGATCGCAGAATCATTTTCGCTCCAATGTCGCCAGGTGCTGGCACACCGGTTCTCCCGTGTGCCAGCACCTGTGTACGCGGATCACCAAGGCACTCGGTCGGTCGCTACCTCAGACTCGCTTGAGGGAGCTGGCCTTGTTCGAGAAGTCGTTGTTCCCGAAGTTCGAGTCATAGGAATTGGCCTGCGCGTAGTAGGTGCTGGAGCCCCCGCACCCCGGAAGGTCCCACATCCTGACGGCGTGGCTCCGGTAGTTGCGCATCGCATTCGCGTCGTTGTCGATGCCGCTCGGCAGGTTGCGGCAGGTAGTGGTGGGCGCGAACCGGAACTCCCGGTCCTGATAGCCGTTGGTTTCGTAGAGGCAGAACGTGTTGGCGGGGCAGTCGGCGAAGGCGGGACCCGCGGCGACACCGACGGAGAGGACGGACATGGCCGCAGTCGCGAACACCGCCACGATCTTGTGCTTCACGTGATACGTCTCCATTCTGAGCTGAGGCTCGTTGCGGATCGATCGATGTGCCAAGCGTGCCACGGGTGCTCGGAATGGTCGTTGACGCGCGGTACACATTGTCTTGACGATGTGTCCACCCGCGTGGCCCGATCTTCGATGTGTCACCCACGGCGGGCGCAGCCATCGGCAGGGTGCGGCCGGGGCTCTGATGTCACAAATCTTCTGCCCAGCGCGTCGAGATATGGTGATGAGGCGACCGCTCTATTGATCGTTGACGGGGGGACGTTGATGATGGAGACTGTCACATTCCAGACTGAAGACTTTCCTGCGGCCGATCGGTTTGCGATCTGGTGCGAACGAATGACCCAACTGATGGGGCCGATGGAAATGGCAAGCGAGCATGCCCCTGACTTCCAGGCGCGGGCGCGGGTACTGCAACTCGGCGCCCTACAGGTGTGGCCCATGGCACTTCAGCCGATGCGGTTCCGGCGAACGGTACGGCTGCTCCGGGAGTCCGCGTCCGAGCGGTACCACATCTCGCTGGTCCTCAGCGGAGCGCTCGACGTACGCCAGGACGGCAGGCACGCCGTACACGGCCGACACGACCTCTCTGTCGTTGATCTGTCCCGACCCTTCGACTGTCGTCTGATCGGCGGCGGGCACCTGGCCATGATCGGAGTCGAGATCCCCAAGGTGCTGTTGCCGCTGCCCGAGCAGAGGGTCGAGAGGCTCCTGGCACGACGATTGCCGGGGAAGGGCGGCATCGGGGCCCTGCTGGTCGGGGTCATTACCCGGCTCTGTGGGGAGACCGACGGCTACCGACCGGCGGACGGTCCACGACTGGGCGGGGTCCTGATCGATCTCTTGTCGGCGTTGTTGGCCCACACGCTCGACGCCGAGAACGTACTTCCATCGGAAACCCATCGCCGGACCCGGGCGCTGCGGATTCGGGCGTTCATCCAGCGGCACCTCCACGATCCGGGGCTCACGGTCAGCACCATCGCCGCCGAGCACCACATCTCCGTCAGTTACCTGCACCGGCTGTTCGAGACGGAGGGCGTCACCGTCGCGGCGTGGATCCGTGAGCAGCGCCTTGGACGGGTTCGCCGGGACCTCGCCGATCCGGCGCTGGCCACCACCCCGATCCACGAGGTAGCCAACCGTTGGGGCTTCGCCGACCCCGCGACGTTCAGCCGGACCTTCCGCTCGGTCTACGGCATATCTCCCAAGGACTACCGTCGGCGACATACCCAGGGTGGACGCTCGTCTTCAGATCACCGGGAGCTGTTGAGCCAGGGCACGGCCTCGGCAAGGTCGGCGAGGTAGGCGATCGTGTCTGGCAGTGCGACCGTCAGAGCCGGTCGATCTCGGTGAGGTCGATGTCGAGATCGACGGGTACGGCCAGCTTGAGCCGGACCGTGGCAGATGCTGGTCGGCCGGTAGACACGCCGCAGTGGTGGATGCGGGTCCAGCGGTAGGCTGCGGCGCGGTGCCGGCCGGTCGGCAGACTGATTTCCGACCTTGTTACGGGTGGCATCGATCCGACACATGCGAATAACGTTGCCGTGTGTCGCATTCGGGCCGCGCAGCGTGGCGGGCATGCATCCGGGACGACCGGGCCGGAATCCGCGGTGCCGGCATCGTCCTCGGCGACCGGCACGTGCTGACCTGTGCACACATTCTCCTTCCGTCGACCCACGACGAGCCGGGTGGCGCCCACGGCAGTCCGTCCCGGGACTTCGAGGTGGAACTCGTCGGGCACCGTCCCGGCGTACCGGCAATCCGGGCCGGGGTGGTCGACGGCTGCTGGAAACCGCCGCAGGACGACCAGCGGGCCGACCTGGCCCTGCTCGGGCTCGCCGAGCCGCTGCCGTCCGGCAGCGGTCCGGTACTGCGCCGGCTGCCGTCCGGTGCGCGTCGCGCGGTACGGATGTTCGGTTTTCCCGCGACGGTCCCGACCGGGGTCTGGGCCCGGGCCCGGCTCGCCGGGGACGGTGGGCCCGGTGGTGAGTGGATCCAACTCGATTCGGAGCCGACCGGTCCCGCCGTGGAGCCCGGGTTCAGCGGCACGGCGGTCTTCGACGAGGAGACCGACCATGTGCTGGGGATCGTGGTCAGTTACCTCGCCGGCCGGGGCTCGGCACTGTCCTGGATGATCCCGGTCGAGACGATCATCAGATATCTGCCCCGGGTGCGGGAGTGGGTCAGCGGCGACTCGGCGGTCGACGCGAGTTTCGCCGCGCCGGTCGGCCCGGTGGTCACCGACGAGACGGTTGTCCGGCAGCTCACCGACTTCCTCGCTCCCGGCGCCCCGCCGGACTCCCGGATCATCGTCACCGCGCCGGGTTCGGCGGCACACGCCGCACTGCGCGACGTCGTGCTGCGGAGCAGCCGGGAGTTCCGGCCCACCGACCGGGGCGGGCCGGCGCCGGCACCAGCCGCCGGGGAGTCCCCGGCGGGCCGGATCGACCTGGCGCTCGACGTCTCGGGCCGGACGGTGGACGAGGTGAGCGGCCGGATCGTCAACTGGATGAGCGTCGGTGCCGACCCGGAGAAGTCGCTGGCCGACAGCATGGCCGGCGAGCCGCCGCCGATGAACCTGGTGCTCGACGGCGTGGACCGGGCGGCCGACCCGGCGGCGCTGGTGGCCGAGGTGGTGCGACCCATCGCCGACCGGGTGGCCGGACGCGACCTCCGGCTGCTGCTGGTCTTCCACGACGACCACGCGCCGAGCCTCGGGTACGCCGCGCTCGAACTGCTGGCCGCCCGGGTCGCCGACGTACGGGCCGCGGAACAGGTTGCCCGGGAACGGTACGCGTACGTCGCCGGGCGGGTCAGGCCGGTACCGGCGCCGTCCTCGCACGAGCCGGGGCTGCGGCTGCGACTGACCGCACTGCGGGCCGCCGCCGCCCGGCCCGGCGACACCCCGCTGCTGCCCGGCATCGAGTCGTGCCGGCGGAAGGCCGACCGGGCACTCGACGCCGCCAGGCAGGCCCGCCGACAACTGGAGGCGCTGCTCGACGACCGCGACCGGTTGCGGGACCGGCTCGACGGTTACCGGGCCGGCGTACCGGCGCCGCTGCGGGAGGACCGGGAGCTGACCGGGCTCTACCGAGAGGCACACGAGGCGCTCTGGCACGGGCCGGCCGACCTGGTGGCCTGCGCGGTACTGGTCGACCGGTACGCCGCGATGATCCGGCGGCGGGTCGCCGAGGCGGGGGACCGTCTCCCCGCTGATCGTCGTCCCGCCGAGGTGGATGATCCAGGACCGCGCGACGGTCGGGACGAGCGGCCGGGTGCGGTGCGGTGACGGAAAGGTGCAACCGCCCGGGCTGCACCGGGACGGTGGACGAGACCGGCTTCTGCGACACCTGCGACCGGCGTCCGCTGCCGACCCCGGCCGCCGGCCCGCCGCCCGCCCTCACCGGCTCCACGGCCTCCGGCGGCTCGTCCTGGCTGGTCGGCGGCCTGGTGCCGATTCCGGAGTTGGAGCCCGCCGACCCGGTCAGCCGGCTGCGCGGCGACACCGAGGTACCCGAGTCGAGCCGGTTCTGCGGCCACTGCCAGGCCGAGGTCGGCCGGGGATACGCCGGCCAGCCCGGGCTGCTGGAGGGATACTGCGGCCGGTGCCGCGCACCGTTCTCCTTCGTGCCGAAGCTGCGCCGGGGTGACCTGGTGGCCGACCAGTACGAGGTCGACGGCTGCCTGGCCCGGGGCGGCCTCGGCTGGGTCTACCTGGCCCGGGACACCCACCTGGACGACAACCCGGTCGTCCTCAAGGGACTGATCACCAACGACGAGGCGGCGCTCCGGCTGGCGGTCGCCGAACGCCGCTTCCTGACCACCATCGAGCATCCGAACATCGTCCGGATCTTCAACTCGGTCACCCACCACGATCCGCGTACCGGCGAGCGGGCCGGCTACATCGTGATGGAATACCTCAACGGGCAGTCGTTGCAGGACGTGCAGGAGGCCGCCGCCCGGGGTACCGCGCCGCTGCCGATCGAGCACGTGCTCGCGTACGGGCACGAGATCCTCGCCGCGCTGGAATACCTGCACGGCAAGGGCCTGCTCTACTGCGACATGAAGCCGGCGAACGTGATCCGCTGCCCGGACCGGATCAAGGTGATCGACGTCGGCGGCGTACGCCGGGTCGACGACCGCACCAGCCCGGTGGTGGGCACGGACTTCTTCCAGGCCCCACCGGACGAGATCCGGCGGCACGGCCTGACCGTCCGGTCGGACATCCACACCGTCGGCCGGACGCTCCGGGTGCTCTTCGAGGTCAGCACGGAGGGGCGCCGGGCGGCCCCGGCCGACCCCGACGGGATCGCGTTCGGCGTGGAGTCGTTCGTCCGGCTGGTCAACCGGGCCGTCGCCGGACACGATCGCCGGTTCGCCACCGCGGCGGAGATGTCCCAGCAGCTCAAGGGGGTACTCCGGGAGGTGCTGTCGCTGCGTACCGGCCGGGCCCACCCGGTACGGTCGGCGGTCTTCGCCCCGACCCCGGTGCTGCTGGACGGCGGGCTCGGCGCCGTACCGGGGCTGGACGTCTGGATCCGGGGCACGAGCGGGCTGCTCGACGTCGCGCCGCCGTCGCCGTCCTGGGCGGCCGGCGGGCTGCCGCTGCCGATCGTGGACCCGGACGACGAGGCGGTGGAACTGCTGGCGACCGCCGGGGCGGCGGACCCGCGCGGGCTGATCGAGAAGCTCGCCAACTCCGGTCTGCGCTCGGTCGAGGTCCGGCTCGCGCTCTGCCGGGCGTACCTGGAAGCCGGTGATCCGGACAGCGCGGCCGGCTCCCTGGACGCGGCGGTCTCCGGCCTCGGCGCCCGGGCCGACCACGACTGGCGGATCCGCTGGCACCGGGGCCTGCTCGGGCTGGCCCGCGCGGACGTGTCGACCGCCGAGACCGAGTTCGACGCCGTCTACTCCGACTGCCCCGGCGAGATCGCCCCGAAGCTCGCCCTCGGCTTCTGCGCCGAACACCTGGCCGAATACGCCCGGGCGACCCGCTGCTACCGGGCGATCTGGCAGCGGGACCGGAGTGAGGGCAGTGCCGCCTTCGGGCTGGCCCGGCTGCGGCTGCGCGAGGGCGACCGGGCCGGGGCGGTGGACATCCTGGACGAGGTGCCGAGGGAGACCCTGCACTACGAGCGGGCCCGGGTGGCGGCGATCCGCATCCTCTGCGGCCGGCTGCCGTCCGGTCGGCCGACCCCGGGCGACGTCGCCGAGGCGGTACGCCGGCTGCCCGCACTGCACCTCGACGGCGGCAACGCGACCGGGGAGGCCCGGGACAGGTTGACGGCGCTGGTCCAGACGGCGGCGCTCGGCCTGTTGGAGGGCGGTGCCGGGGACGGCCTCGGCAACGGCGGCGAGGTGCTCGGGTCGAAGCCGACCGAGCACGACCTCCGGCGGCGGCTGGAGCGGTCGATGCGGGTGCTCGCCACGCAGGCCCGGACGATCGAGGACCACGGCGCGCTGGTGGACCTCGCCAACGCGGTACGGCCGAGGACCCCGTGGTGAAGCCGAGCGTGGTGGATCCGACTGTGCTGACGATCCGATGGGAGGTGCCGGTGTGACGCCAGGACCCGGCGGGGGCGGCCCGCCACACGCCTTCGGGCTGGAGGTCGTGCAGAACCCGTACCGGTCGACCTCGGACACCGGGATGGCGGTCGTGCTCAGGGTGACGGCGCGGTCCCCGGCCGAGGCGGCGCCGGCGCCGAGTTCGGCCGGGGTGGTGGTGCTGGTCGACTGCTCCAGTTCGATGGGCTATCCGCAGGCCAAGATGACGGCGGCGAAGCAGGCCACCCGGGCGGCGATCGACACCATCCGGGACGGCAGCAGCTTCGCCATCGTCGCCGGCACCGACACCGCCCGGATGGTCTACCCCGAACGAGCGACGACGGCGGTCGCCAGCGACAGCACCAGGGCGGCGGCGAAGCGGGCCACCGGGCACCTCTACGCCGGCGGCGGTACCGCGATGGGGGGCTGGCTGCGGCTGGCGGACCAACTGCTGGCGCCGTACCCGGATCTGGTGCGGCACGTCATCCTGCTGACCGACGGCCGCAACGAGCACGAGACTCCGGAACAGCTCGAAGAGGTGCTGACCGGCTGCGCGGGCAACTTCGTCTGCGACGCCCGGGGCATCGGCGAGGACTGGGACCACCGGCAGTTGCTGCGGATCGCCTCGGTGCTGCGCGGCACGGCCGAGGCGATCGGGCAGGTCGACGAGCTGGTCGCCGACTTCCGGTCCATCATGGACAGAGCGATGGGCAAGCAGGTGGCCGACCTGCGGATCCGGCTCACCACCGCCCCCGGCGTACGGGTCCGGTCGGTACGCCAGGAGACCCCGACGCTGGCCGACCTCACCGAGCACGCGACCGTGCTGGACGACCGGACCACCGAGTTCTACACCGGCTCCTGGACCGGCGACGAGAGCCGCGACTTCCTGGTGGACCTGGCGATCGGCTACGGGTCGAACGGTGACCGTCCGCCGCTGGAGGAGGAGGTCCGGGCGGCCCGGGTGGACCTGCTGATGGCGGGCGAGCGGTGCGCCGACCCATGGCCGATCGTGCTGCGCTGGACGGACGACCCGGTGGCGCCGACCCGGATCGAGCCGCTGGTCGCGCGGCACCTGGGGCAGGAGGAACTGGGCGACGCCGTGGCCGCCGGCTGCGACGCCCTGGAGGCCGGGGACCGGCAGACCGCCGAGGCGCAGCTCGGGCTCGCCGTCGGGCTGGCGGAGCGGCTCGGCAACACCGAGGTACTGCACCGGCTGGCCGGTCTGGTGGAGATCACCGGCGACTCCGACCGGCCGGTACGGCTGAAGGCGGACTGGACCAGGAGTGCACTGCTGCGGGTCGCGGTCAGCTCGGTGATGGTCGGGGGCGTGGAGCCACCGTGGGCCGCCCGCCGGCCCCGGCCCTCGCCGCAGTCTCCGCTGGCACCCGAGCCGGCGCCGGGGACCGGTGCCGCCGACCAGGTCTGTCCCTGCGGGCGGATCTCGCCGCCGGAGGCCATGGTGTGCGACGCGTGCCGCCGCCCGTTCCGCGAGCCGGCGGCCGGTGGCGAGGGGACCTGATGACGGCGGAGCTGGCGACGAGCAGTCCGGTGCGGCCGAGCACGACCCGGCGTACGCTGCTGCGGCTGCTCGGCTGCCTGCTCGGCGCGACCGTGCTGGTGCTGACCAGCTCGCTCGCCGTGGTCTGGGGCACCCACCGCACGGCAGAGACGGTACGCACCCGGAGCCTGCCCGCGGTGATGGAGCTGGCCGCGGTGCGTACCGCCCTGGTCCGGGCCGACACCGCGGCGATCACCAGCTTCCAGACCCGGCAGGCCGGACTCGTCGGGCCGGGCGAGGAATACCAGAACCAGATCGCCGCCGCCAGCCAGAGCCTGGCGCAGGCCGCCGAGGACATCGGCTCCGGCGACACCAGCAGCCGGCAGATCCAGGTCGTGGAAGGGCTGCTGGTCACGTACATCGGCCTGATGGGGCGGGCGGACGCGCACTACCGGCAGAGCGGGCCGAGTGGCCTGGCCACCGCCTACGCCTGGTACGCCTCCCGGCTGCTGCACTCCGACGGCGGAATCCTCGCCCAGCTCGACACACTGCTGGCGGCGGAGACCGAGACGCTGGAGGCGCGGCTCTCGTCCGGGTGGCTGGCCCCCGGTACGACGCTGGTCTGGGTGCTGCCGGCGCTGCTCCTGCTGTACCTGCTCGTCCGTGCGCAGCTCTTCCTCCGCCGACGGTTCCGCCGGGCGGTCAACTGGGGCCTCGTCGCCGCCACGGTGCTGCTCGTCGCGCTCGCCGTCGGTACGTCGTTCGCGCTGGTTTCGAAGGAGCAGCTCGCCGACGCCCACGCGGAGCTGTCGGAGGTCCGCCGGCTGTCGGCGGAGCAGGCCGCCGGAGCCAATCACGAGGGCATCACTGCGCTCGACGGACTCCTCGCGGGCTTCTGCTCGCGGGCGGACGGATGCGAGGTGAGCAGCGACGTGTTCCGCGGCCCCGGAGCCCGGTCTCCGGCCGCGCCGCCGTCTCCGGCCGTGTCCGCGAGGCCGATGGCAGACCGCGACGTGCTGCGCCGCGCTGAGGAGGTCGACGACCAGGCGGCGTTGGCCACCGGCGCGACCTCCGGCGCGTTCGTCGTACTGCTGCTGGCGTCGCCGATCGCGCTCTTCGTCTGGTGGGGGCTGCGGCCACGCATCGAGGAATACCGGTACCGGTCGAGATGAGACTCTCCATGCGACGCAAGCTTGCCGTGCTGGCCCTGTTGCCGGTGTTGGTCGTCGGGTTGGGCCTGGGCGGCTGCCTGGGACAGCGCGACGAGGAGTCGGTGACGGTGCTCGCCTCCTGGACCGGCGCCGAGGAGGAGAGCTTCCGGGCCGTGCTGGACGCGTTCACCGACCGGTACGGCGTCGAGGTCGACTACCGGGGCACCCGGGCCGTACGCCAGATTCTTCTCGCCGAGGTGCAGAAGGGCACCGCGCCGGACGTCGCGGTGCTGCCGACCCTGAGCGAGATGGCGGCGTACCTCCGACGGGGAGTGCTCCGACCGCTCGACGGCGACCCCGCGTCGTCGATGAGTCCGCAGTGGCGCAGGCTGGCCCAACTGAACGCGGGCGGCGGGCTGGACGTGGTGCCGATCAAGGCCGACCTGAAAAGCCTCGTCTGGTACCTGCCGGAACGGGCGCCGTTCGGCCCGGTGGGACCGCCGCGGAGCTGGGAGGTGCTGGTCGAGACCAGCCGGTCACTGGCGGCGGCGGGGAGGACGCCGTGGTGTCTGGGTATGAGTGCCACCCCGGGCTCCGGGTGGCCGGGGACGGACTGGATAGAGGACATCCTGCTGCACCGCTCCGGTGCGGCCACCTACGACGCCTGGTCGGCCGGTCGGCTCGGCTGGAACTCACCGGAGGTACGGGCGGCCTGGATGGAGTGGGGGCGGCTGGTCGACCATCCGGGGATGGTCCGGGGCGGTAGCGCCGCAGCCCTGTTGACCGAGTTCACCGACGCAGGCAAGCCGATGTTCACCAGGCAGCCCGGTTGTCTCCTCGAACACCAGGCATCGTTCGTGATCGGCATGCGGGCGGGCTACCCCGACGACGAGCCGGGCGGTGTCATCCAGGCGGCGGATGTCCGAGGCGCGGACTACTTTCCCTTCCCGACCTTTGGCGGGGCGGACCCCGGCGCGGAAGGCCGGGACGGCTCGGTGGTGTCGGCCGACTTCGCCGGCCTGTTCAGCGACAAGCCGGTGGCCCGGCGCCTGGTCGAGTTCCTGGCCACGGACCAGGCCCAGCGGATCTGGCAGGACAGCAGCGCCGGCAGCTTCTTCTCGGTCAACCGGGAGGTGCGGCCGAGCGCCCCGGACGAGCCGGCGTTCGCCAACCGGCCGGACCGACGGCCCGAGGTGAGCGAAAGGGTCGCGGAGACGCTGACGGCGAGCCAGCGTCCGCTGTGCCTGGACGCCTCGGACGTGATGCCGAGCGCGCTGGCGAACGCGTTCCAGCACGCCGTACTGGAGTTTCTGCACGATCCGGACCGGCTCGGCTCCCTGTTGGCCGATCTCGAACGGCTCCGCGCCTCCATCGGGCCGGACGAGTGGCTGCCGGGCGCGTGCAGCGGCCCGGAGTAGTGAGAGAACCGCGCTCAGGTGTGAGCCGTTCCGGGCTCTTGAACAAGGCAACCAGGAGTGTGGTACCGGCCGTTACGCCTGGTTCTGCCACTGCGCGGCGAGCGCTTCGGCCTGAAGCAAGAAGTCGTCCAGTTCCTGTCGAGACAGATTCTCGTCGGAGACGAGCTTGAACAGTAGTTGCCCCTCGATCTCGGTGATGGTGCCGACGTCAAGACGGTCGACAGTCTCCGCCACTCCGGGTGAATCCATGTCGAGCGTGGCGCAGATCAGCGCCTCGGCCTCCTTCGCCGGGAGGTCACGGCCCTCGGAGAGGAAGGTCCGGGTCTCCGCGACGAATCTGATGATGTCGTCCAGGTCCTTGTTCTGCCCGAACCGGCGCTGTACGGCGAGATTGAAGGCGAATCCGATGATCGCGGCCGGGCGGACAGCTGCGGTCCGGCCGAGCAACTTCCCGGAGCCTGCCTGGCTTCCTCCTCTGCGCGCTTGGCAGTGGCCGCGACCTCGTCGATCATCCCAATGACGGTGCGGAACCCCGCCACGACATCACCGACGGAGGTGTCGGCCATCAGAGCCTCGACGTGTAGTTGTGCGCGGATTCCGCGCCAGATCGCAGTAGTTCGGTTACCCGCGACGATTCTCGCAACGCCTCTTTGAGCCTCGCCATGCCCGCCTCGATCTCCCCGTGTGCACTGAACCTTTTTCAACCTGAACCGCGCGGCGCTCACACACCGCGTCCGACCTCGCGCTCCGACGGACCGCAAGGGGAGGTTGAAAAAGGTTCAGTGTCGTGGGCGGTCCCGGCGGCTAAGGAGCGTGCTTCTTCGGCCCGACCCTGGACCCCCTGCATCAAGGCACTGCAATCTTTGGCTGCCCGTTCGCCTTGTCCGATGGTTGCCTTGACCCGAGTGATGTCCATCTGGCTTGTCCCGAGTCGCTTGCCGAGCCGATGGAATCAGCCGAGGACGGTGGCGTATTCGCGGGCTGCGGCGGCGCTGCCCTGGATCATGGTCGCGGCCTCCGTGAGACGCCGCCTGGTCTGCTCGGCACGGTTGATGGCCTCGGCGATCTTCGGGTGGCCGGTGCCGGCGGCAACGGATCGGAGCCGGGCGAGGACCTGTTCGGTGTTCTCGATGGCGGAGCGGATCTGATTGAGGGTGCTGTTGCCCTGGTCAGCAGCCTGAGCAAGTGCGGCTTTGACTTCCTCAATGCTGGCCATCGCGATCCTCCCCGGTTACCGGCGCCGCTCCACCAGCACAGGTGGGCCTCGTTCGCCGTCACAGTTGCGTGGTCGACCGAACACTATCCGAGAGGGGTGGATGGCGCAGCCCCGACGGGTCGCCGTCCGACAGGTTGTCGGGTTAGCTACTCCGACTTGGTTACGAAGACTCCCTTGCCCTGATGGCCGTAGACCAGACCCTCGGACTTGAGGAGGACGATCGCCATGTGTACCGCGTTGTTGCCGACGGCGTACTTGGCTTGCAGTTGGGCTGTGGACGGCAGTTGGTCGCCGGGACCCAGCACTCCAGACTTGATCTGTTCGCGCAGGTTGTCGGCGACACGCTGATAGTTCGGCCTGACCACGCATCTCCCTGTGGTAACCCGTCCGATTACGTACTGCCCGGCACTGCAACCACTACGGCGGCGGCCTGATGAGATGTTCTGGTTGCAGACCCCGAACGGAGCGGGCGGCACGGGCCAGCTGTCAGCTTTCCTAGATTTCCACGCTTGGGTCGTCATCGTCCTCGGGAAGCAGCCACTTGTCGCTGGGTTCGACGAACGTCCCCTTGCCTTGGTGGCGACGTACGAGACGCCGAGCTTCGAGGCGTACAAGCACCATCTTGATCGTCGTTGCTCCGACGGAATACCGCTCCGTCATCTCGGCGATCGTGGGCAGCTTGTCTCCGGGCTTCAGCCGCCCTTCGACGATGGCGGTCGCATAGGCGTTTGAAATCCGAACGTAGTCCGGCTGTGTAGGCATGTGGGCGCTCCTTGCATGGCACCCCGATTTGATCACGAAGAGCGAGATCCCGACAAGCATTCGTTGACATAGGCGCCTACTGCGCCTGAGTTTGGTCGCGAACGCTCCTTGCATGGCACGCGGGGCGTTCGCCTCCCGGTCGGGGCGGCCAGCGCGTACGGGTTGTCCGTCCCGACCTCGGGATCGGTCCTGCTCTCGTGTCCACCGCTGTGGCCGAGGCGATGGGCCGTCCACGTCCTGTTGAGTTGACGAGAGGTTGGTGAGGTCGTGCGTCTTTCGCCGCGCCGGCTGTCGAGAGGTGGTTGCCGAACACCGAGGTCGCCGGGCGCCGGTTACCGGTCGGCGCCGTACCGGCCGATGTGGCCGTCGCAGGTGCGGGCTCGCCGGTTCACCCCGGTCCGGTTCGGTCGGTGTGGAGTCGATCCTGCCGAGGTGGCGACGGTCCTGGACCGGATGGCCGGTGACCTGGTCTGGGCATATGCCGAGCTGGTGGGTACCCGGGATCAGAACGCCCAGATCAAGGACGCGTTGCGCCGCCGGCAGTCCCGACAGGTGCCCTCATCGCCCGAGATGGCGAGCCGCTGATGGCCGAGCCGAGCCCGAACCGGTACGTCGTACACGTGCCGTTCGCCGCACCCGACCAGACCGAGGCCCGGCAGTACGCCCGGATGCTCGCCCGTGCCGTCGGCCGGCTGCCGGAGGTGGACGCGGCCGAGGCGACGGTGTCGGCAGAGGACGACCAGGGGGTGCAGTCCCGACTGTTCTGCGACCGGCTCCTCGCTGGTGGTCGCCGGTGCGTGCTGCGGGCCGATCACGAGGTGCCCCTGCGCGGTGGTGGAGTCGGGCCGGTGAGCGGGGTCCCGGTCGTGGTCTGTCGGAGCTGCGGCGGCGTGACCTTCACCCTCGACCAGTGCTCCTGTGTCCGGGGTGGAAACCGGCTCCTGATCGAGGACGACCGGACCTCGGCCGGCGAGCCGTACCGGAACTGTGCGCTCTGTCAGGGCGTCGGCACGGTGGCCCGGCCCTGCCACGGGTGCGGGCAGACCGGCCGGCGTCGTGCCCAGCTCGTGATCAGCGTGGCGAACGTGGACACCGGGGCGGTGGCGTCGGCGAACGTCGTACCCGGGGTAGTGGAGCCGGTGCCGTGGCCCGGCGGTGGAGGGTGGCACCTGCCGCTGGCACCGCTGGTCAGGGAGCTAACGGCGACGGTCGGTGCCGGCTCGTGGCGGGACGTGCGGACGCCGGACGGGAGGCCGGACGGGCCGGTGGTGTTCCTGCCCCGACAGTGGCGGCCGAGCCTGCCGGAGCCGACCCGCCGCGCCCTGGAGGCGGAGGCGATCGCGACCCAGAGCCACCAGCCGTGGCACGTCCTGCTCGGCAGCACCGCCGCCGACCCGCCCCGGGATCTCGCCGCCGACCTGGGCCGCTGGTGCCGACTGGCCGACCTGCTCTATCTCGACCTGGTGGTCGAGGCACGTCCTGCGGGAGCGCGGTCGAGCCGCCCCCGCGCACTACCTGACCGGGCGCGACCGGCCGCCTCCGGAAACGCCGCGTGTCGACCTCGACCAGATCGAACGCCGGATCGTCGCCGACTGCACCGACCTGGCCACCGGCACGCCGACGGCCGGCGCGCAGGCGATCTGGCGGGACGGCCGCTGGTGGCACACCAGCCTGTGGATCGCCGGCACCACCGAGACGTTCGTCGAGCGGAGCACCGGCCAGATCACGTGCCACCAGGCGGTCAGGCTGCGGCGTGGGTGGCAGCCGCCGGCACCGTCCTGGCAGGGCCTGGCCATCGGGTACGTCGAGTGCCGCGACTGCGACCCGCACAGTCGACTCCGCGCCTGTTCCTGCACACTGGCCGGTCGGCCCGCCGACCCCGACTGCCGGGCCTGCGCCGGTTCCGGCCGCAGCCCGTCGCCGATGCCCTGCCGGACCTGCCAGGGCACCCGCCGGATTCACCATGGGGTGAACGTCACCGTCACCGACCTGGACGGTCGGGTCGTACACCTGACCTGGCGGCCCGGCCAACCGGTGCCGGCGCCGCTGGTCGCCAGCCAACCCGGCGGCCGGCCGGTGCACCAACTCCCCGACACCTACCGGCTGGGCAGCTGGGCCGGCAACTTCGGGGTACGCCCGGAGGACCTGACCGAACTCGACGGTGCTGCCAGCCTCGACCAGAATCTCCGGGACGGCGTCGTCACGCTGCCCGACGTCGGGGCGGACCCGCTCACCTGCTATCTGCATCGGGCCGTCGGAGGGCAGCCCGGTGCCCGCCTGCTCGTCGGCGCCACCCGGCCCGAGGTGCCGACCCTGGCCGAACTCGTCCGGCTCGCCGTCGGTCTGGGGCTGGCGCTCACCGTCACGGCCACCGATCACAGCCGCAACGCCGGAGACCCGCGCCTCGTCCAGGGCGACAGTTGGGAGGTCACCGTCGGCCTGCCGGGGTTGCCGGTCGACCCCGCCGCGCCACCCACCCGGAACACCCCGGAGGCCGCGATCGCGTTCTGCCTCGAATACCTCGACCTGATGGTCCTGCGCAGCGTGCCCGACGATCCGACCTTGCCGATCCGGGTACCGCAGGCGCCACGACCAATCACAGTGGACGATTCGGTACCGCTGGTCCGGCAACTCGCCCGGCACCACCCGGGACAGCCGGTCGCCGTGCACTTCGACGGCGTCACCTGCCAGCTCCACCTGCGCGAGCGGGACGGCGTCCGGCACCTGACCACTGCGTCGACCCTGCCCGCCGCACTCACCGAACTCGGCCTGCACTCGGGTTGAGCCCGCTCGTACCGTCCCCTCGCGCCGCCTCCTCCGGCGGTACCCTGTGGCCCGTGATCGGGGGCTCGGACGGGACGGTGCCGGTTCCACCAATGTGGACCCGTGCGCCGCGCCGACGTCGTACGCTCGGCGCGGCGCTGCTGGAGGCCGTCGCCGTAGTCGGCACCTCGCTGCGGTTGCTGGTCCGGCACTGGCCGGTGCTGTTCGCGCTCTACTTCGCCGGCGCGGCGGCCCGGGAGTTCGTCGTACTCGGCGCGGTGCAGGTCAGCAAGATCAACGGTGTGCTGGGGATGCTGGTCGTCGTCCTGGGACCGATCGCCACCCTGACCGCGCTGGTGTTGATGCTGCGCGCCCTGCGCCCGTCCCTGCCGTGGCTCTCGGCCGCGACGACCGAGACGGCGGACATCGACTCGACCGAGGCGCCGGACATCGGAACGACCGAGGCGGCGGGAGTGGCAGAGGCAGGGGAGGTGGGGATCTGGCCGGCGGGTGACACCGGCGGTCGCCCGCCGCGCCGCAAGACACTCCTCGACCACCTGGGCAGTGCGCTCGTGCCGTTCCTCGCCGTATACGCCTCCTGGGGATACCTCCAGGAGGATCTCACCGACTACCTCTACAAGGTCTTCGTCGACACCTACCTCGCCGACGCCGCCATCTTCACCGATCCCGGCCAGGTCGCCGAGAACGCGGACCGTCGCATGCCGCTCGACCTCACCGGCACGGTCCTGGCGGTGGTGGCCGTCGCGGTGGTGCTGCGCTGGCTGCTCGGCAAGTGGCAGGAGCGCTCCCGGATGGGCTGGCTCGGCATCCCCGGCGCCTACGTCGAGGTCATCTGGATCTCCGTCGTCGCCACCACGGTCGCGCAGGCACAGGACCCGCTGCTGCAATGGCTGCAGGAGCGCCGGATCGTGGTCTGGCTGCTGGACGCCTGGAACGCGCTGGTCGACCAACTCGGGCCGCTGTCCGGTCCGGTCCGGGCCGCCGGGGCGTTCCTGGTCGGTGCGGCCGGATCGGTGCAGGTGGCCATCGTCGTACCGCTGGCCTGGCTGGCGGTCGGCGCGGTCGTCTACGGCCACCGGCTCACCCCACCTCCGCCGTCCGAGGCCGACCTGGTGGAACGGGCCGCCCGGCGTTGGCGGGCCCTGCCCCGACCGGTACGCGCGGTCGGTGCGAACCTCGGCGCCGACCTCCGCGAGCGGTTCGGGCCGATGGTGCACAGCCTGCGGCTGATGGCGCGGGCCGGCCTGGCCCCGATGCTCTTCTTCTGCCTGGCCTTCCTGCTGGCCCAGACCGCCCGGGAGTGGCTGTGGGAGGCGGAGCGGATGATCATCGGCGGGCAGGACCTCGAGTCGATCTGGATGCCGCTCTCCGGGCAGCTGACACTGCTCAACGACGCGGTCGGCACCGTGCTGCTGGCCTGCCTGCTCGGCGCCGCCGTCGACCGGGTGCTGCGGATCCAGCCGCCGCCCTCGGCATCCACCACCGGGACGTCGACCGCCGAGACGTCGGCAGGAGATCAGCCCGCCGGGGATCAGCCGACCGGCAGCCGGGCGTAGCGCGGCCGCTGGGTCGCCTTGACGATGCGCAGTGCGACCGGGGCGGCCGGGCGGGGCAGCAGGAAGTACGCCTCCGCCTGCACCGACCGCTGTGCCGGGTCGTCCGCGACACATCGGGTGACCGGCAGCCGCGCACCGCTCAACTCCGGCGGGTTCGCGCTGAACAGCCGCCCGTCGCCGTCCTCGAGATAGGGCAGGCAGCCGATCAGCGCCTCCGGGGTGGAAAGCTCGAACACCAGCGTCGCCCGCCAGACGCGTACGCCCTCCGGCAGGGCGACCGGCCGGCTGCCGCGCGCCGGTACCGAGGGCGCCTCGACCAGCTCGACCAGGCGGATCCGGGCACCGGAGAACTCCACCCACCCGTCGGCTCCGACACCGACCGGTTCGAGGTACTCCGCCCGGGAATAGCGCTCGTAGCCGTCCTTGACGCCCGGTCCGAGGGCCAGGACGAGGGCTGGCAACAGGGCCAGCAGACCCCATCGGTTACGCCGCCACCAGCCGACCTGTCCGGTGCCCGAGTCGCCGGGAGCAGCCGGTGCGGTGGTCACGGGCTCCGAGAACGGGCTCGCGGCCCCCGGGGCGGCGTCAGCGGGGGCTGGCGGAGGGACGGCCGCAGCATTCGGCGGCGCGGCGGGGCTGGGCGGCGGCGTGGTGGCGGCCGGTGATGCGGTGGGGCTGGGCGACGGAGCGGCGGGTGGGCGGGGCGGTTCCGTGGTGGGGGCGGCGGCCGGTGGCGGACCGGGCTCGACCACGGGCAGTACCGCCGTCTCGACCTCGGCGTACCGCAGGATCACCGTCGGCGGGCCGGTCCACGGCGGGGGTGGGGCGAGTGGGTCCCGCCGGGGCGGTACGGGCGGTGCCGGGGCGAGTGCGTCGAGGCCCTGACCGGACGGGACCGGCGGTGGCTGGGTCACGGCGCCACCGCCCGCGCGCTTGCCAGCGGTACCGGTGCCGGAGCATCGGCCCACTCGTCGACCCGCGACCGGTCCACCGTGGGCAGCGGCACCTCGGCCAGGTCGTCCATCCGGATGTCGATCTGCTGCTGGGCGAAGTACGCGGAAAGCCGGGTCGCCGCGTCCCGGGGTACCTCGAAGGCGAGGTCACCCTCGACGGGTATCCCCGGCTGGAGGACCCGGGCGGCACCGACCAGCGACTGGGTGAACCGGGTCGTGGCCCGGAACTCCCGGTCCCGCTGGTCGCGCAGGGCCGCGTACCCGATGCTCGTCGCCTTGTCCCGGGTCGCCAGGCGGACCCGCAGGACGATCCAGACTCCCGCCGTGTCGTACGACTGGCCGCCGTTGGACACCTTCGCGGCGCCGCGGGCGTCCAGCACGGTCGCGTCGAAGACCCGGGTCGACACCGTCTCGCCGAACCTGCCCGCCTGGACGAACGGCCGCTCACGGGCCTCGGCACCGCCGCCGTTGATCGGCCGCCAGTTGGCGATGGCCCCGCCCACGGCCAGCGCCGCCAGGATCAGGGTGCCGGCACCGGCCCGGAGGCTCATCCGCTGCACGCGGCCGGGCGGCGCCCGGTGACTGCCGACGGAGTCCGGATCCGGGTGCTGGGCCGGTACGGTCATCCGGCCCTCCGGTCCTGCACCGGCACCTCGACCTCGGCCCGGCGCTCGGGGTCGAGCCACTCCCAGGTGTCACCGATGGTGTCGAGGCGGCGCGTCGTCCCCCAGACCTGCACCTTCACGCTCTTCGGCGCGGGGGTGCTGTCGTCCTGCTCCCAGAGGAACGCGAGCCGTTCGGGCAGGCCGGGATTGAGGTAGGTCGGCTTGCTCCCGTCGCGTACCAGCCGGACCTGGCTCGGCCGCTCCTCGGCGATCCCGGCCACACCGCTCAGCCGGATCGCGTCGTCGAAGTCGGCACGGCTCTCGTCGGCGGTGTTCTCGATCGTCGCCAATACCGTGAACCAGCGCTTGCCGTCGCGGAGGTAGAGCGTCGGCAGCTTGCCGACCAGCCGGCCGCCGGTCACCGTGACGCTCCACGGCCCGCCGTCGACCGCCTTGCCGACCGCGACCGTCGGTACGTCGGGCTTGGCCACCGTCTCCAAGCCGCCGAACAGGCCCGAGGCGGCGAGCCCGGCCACCCCGGTGCCGAGCCCCAACCAGCGCAGTGGCACCGCCAACAGTCGGGCAGCCAGTCCCGATCGGCCCGCTCCCGGCCCCCCACCGTGGTTCGACACGGTTCCGGAGCATAGGCACTGGTCGCTGATCGGGCCAGTGCGGCGCGGTCGGTCCCAGGGGATGGGCGCACGGACGGGGCAGCTCGACAACGCGGCCCGGAAGGTCCCCCGGCCAGGAATGGTAAGCGTCGGGTAGCCTTGCGTTCCTTACAACTGTCGTGCCAGGATCGTTCGCGATGAGCCAGCCCACCGTCCCCACCTCGCAGGCCGCCCCGCCGCCGGAGGCCGTCCCGACGTCGAGAGCGGTCGACGCGTCCGCGCGGCGGATCCTCGGACTTGCCCTGCCCGCGCTGGTGGTGCTGGCCGCCGAGCCGCTCTACGTGCTGGTCGACACCGCCGTGCTCGGGCACCTCGGGTCGGTGCCGCTCGCCGCGCTCGCCGTCGGCGGCCCGGTGATGACCCTGGTCGTCTGGATCGGCACCGTCACCGCGTACGGCACCACCGGGCGGGCGGCCCGCCGGTTCGGGTACGGCGACCGGGCCGCCGCCGTCGCCGAGGGCGTCCAGTCGTCCTGGCTCGCCCTCGCCGCCGGCCTGCTGCTGGCGGTCGCCATGCAGTTCGCGGCCGGCCCGCTGGCGCGTACCGTCGCGGGTGGTGGCGTCCCCGAGGTGGCCGACGGCGCGGCACTTTGGCTGCGGATCGCGGCGATCGGCGCCCCCGGGCTGCTGCTCGCGGCGGCCGGCAACGGTTGGATGCGCGGCGTGCAGGACACCCGCCGGCCGCTCTGGTTCGTGCTCGGGCCGAACCTGCTCTCCGCGCTGCTCTGCCCGCTGCTGGTCTATCCGGCCGGGCTCGGCCTGGCCGGCTCGGCGATCGCGAACGCGGTCGCGCAGACCCTCTCCGGGGTGCTCTTCGTGGCCGCGCTGGTCGCCGAGCGGGTGCCGCTGGCGCCCCGGCCCCGGGTGATCGGCCGGCAACTCGTGCTCAGCCGGGACCTGCTGATCCGGGGCGCCGCCTTCCAGGCCAGTTTCCTCTCCGCGACCACCGTGGCGGCCCGGTTCGGGGTGGCCGCCGTCGGGGCACACCAGATCGCCCTGCAACTCTGGTTCTTCACCGCGCTGCTGCTCGACGCGCTGGCCATCGCCGCCCAGGCGCTGGTCGGGGCGGCGCTCGGGGCCGGCGACGGGGCCAGCGCCCGGCTGCTGGGCCGGCGGATCGCGATCTACGGCGGCATCAGCGGCGTCGCCTTCGCGATCATCATCGGCGCCGGTGCCGGGATCGTGCCGAGCTGGTTCAGCGACGATCCGCAGGTACGCGAGCAGGCAATGGTCGCCTGGCCGTGGTTCGTCGGGATGCAGCCGCTGGCCGGTGTCGTCTTCGCGCTCGACGGGGTGCTGATCGGCGCCGGTGACGTCCGGTTCCTGCGCAACCTGACCGTGGTCAGCGGGTTCGGGGTCTTCCTGCCGGCGATCTGGGTCACCTTCGCCCTCGATCTCGGCCTCGGCGGCATCTGGGCCGGGCTCACCCTCTTCATCGTGGCCCGGCTGGTCGGACTGCTGCTCCGGATGCGCTCCGGCCGCTGGGCGGTACTCGGCGCGTCCCGCTGACGCGGTACGTGATATTCGGCGGGTCCCGCTGGCCCGGTACGTGATATTCGGCGGGTCCCGCTGGCGCCGTGCCCGGCGCCACGCGCCGATGCCCGCCGACGGTTCGCCGCCGGCCTCTGGCACGCTGGTATCCCGTGAGCAGTGACGGTCTGATCGTGGTCGACAAGCCCGGCGGCATGACGTCGCACGACGTGGTGGCCCGGATCCGCCGGCTGGCCCGGACCCGCCGGGTCGGGCACGGCGGCACGCTGGATCCGATGGCCACCGGGGTGTTGGTGATCGGGGTCGGCAGGGCGACCCGGTTGCTGACGTACGTGATCGGGGCCGGCAAGAGCTACACCGCGACGATCCGGCTCGGCCAGTCGACGGTGACCGATGACGCGGAGGGCGAGGTGGTCGGCACCGCCGACGCCGCCGGGGTCACCGAGGAGGCGGTACGCGCCGCGGTGCTGCCGCTGACCGGCGAGATCGACCAGGTGCCGAGCGCGGTCAGCGCGATCAAGATCGACGGACAGCGGGCCTATAAGCGAGTACGCGACGGCGAGGCGGTCGAGTTGGCCGCGCGTCGGGTCACCGTCTCCCGCTTCGACGTGCGCGACTTTCGTCGGGACACCGTCGACGGGGCGGCCGTGCTGGACGTGGACGTGGCGGTGGACTGCTCGTCCGGGACGTACATCCGGGCGCTGGCCCGGGACCTCGGCACCGCGCTCGGGGTCGGCGGGCACCTGACCGCGCTGCGGCGTACCGCCGTGGGCGGGTTCACCCTCTCCGAGGCGGCGACCCTGCCGGAGCTGGAGGAACGCGCCCCGGAGGTGGTCAACCTGACCGTCGAGGCGGCGGCCCGGCGGTTCTTCCCGCAGCGCCAGGCCAGCGCCGACGAGGCGAAGGTGCTCTCGCACGGCGGCCCGCTCGACCCGGCCGGCATCACCGGGCCGTACGCGGTCTTCGATCCGGCGGGCGGGCTGATCGCTATCGTCAGCGACCGGGACGGCCGGGCCCGGGCGGAGATCGTGCTCGCCCCGGCCTGACGGCGCGGCGAAGGGGCGGCGGAGGCGGCGAAGGGGCAGCGGAGGCAGGACAGGCAAGGCGCAGGGCAGGGCAGGTAAGGAAGGGAAAAGGGGACCAGCATGCAGCGGTGGCGGGGGTACCACGGGGCGCCGGTCGGCTGGGGCCGGTCGGTGGTCACGATCGGGGTCTTCGACGGGATACACCAGGGACACCAGGCGATCATCGGGCACGCCGTGAAGCGCGCCCGGGACATGGGCGTGCAGTCGGTGGTGGTCACCTTCGACCCGCACCCGGCCGAGGTGGTCCGGGCCGGTTCACACCCGGCGGTTCTGACCGAACCAGCCCGCAAGGCGGAGCTGATCGAGGCACTCGGGGTGGACGTACTCTGCGTGGTGCCGTTCACCCCGGACTTCTCCCGGCTGTCGCCGGAGGCGTTCGTGCACGACGTACTGGTCGAGCAGTTGCACGCCGCGCTGGTGGTGGTGGGGGAGAACTTCCGGTTCGGCCACCGGGCGGCCGGCGACGTGGCGCTGCTGGAGCGGCTTGGCCGCACCTTCGGCTTCGGCGTGGAGGGAGCGCCGCTGGTCGCCGACGCGGACACGGTCTTCTCGTCCACCTACATCCGGGCCTGCGTCGCCGCCGGTGACGTGACCGCCGCGGCGGCGGCGCTGGGCCGGCCGCACCGGGTGGAGGGTGTGGTGGTCCGGGGCGACCAGCGGGGGCGGGAGATCGGGTTCCCGACCGCCAACCTGCTCTGCCACCGGTACGCGGCGGTGCCGGCGGACGGCATCTACGCGGCCTGGCTGATCCGGCGGGGCGGCCGGGCGGGACAGGGCGCCGAGCGGCTCCCCGCCGCCGTGTCGATTGGCACAAATCCGACATTCTCTGGGCGGGAGCGCCGGGTCGAGGCGTACGTGCTGGACTTCTCGGGCGATCTGTACGGGGAACGCCTCGCCCTGGACTTCGTGGCGTACCTGCGGGAGATGCGCAGCTACGACGGCATCGAGCCGCTGGTGGCGCAGATCCGGGCCGACGTCGAGCAGACCCGCCAGGTACTCGGCTGACGGGCCGGGGAGCCGGCACTCCCCGTCCGGAAGGCCGACCGCTCTGACCAGGGCAGACTCCCCCGGTCGGGCGGCTCGCCCAGGTCGGGCGTGCCCTTGACTCGGCCGGACCGGAGCAGGCTGGTAACCTGACGAGGACGTCGGGTTACCGACGTGGCCTCGCGTGCCTGCACGACGCCGCGGGTGCGGGGTCGCCCCGGCCCGGTCCACCGACCGGCCCGGGCGGAGACGACAATCCAGGAACAGGGAGACATGGCGCTCGACCAGGAAAGCAAGGCCAAGATCCGCCAGGAGTACGCGACCGCCGAGGGTGACACCGGTTCGCCCGAGGTGCAGGTGGCGGTGCTGACCAAGCGGATCGCCGACCTCACCGAGCACCTCAAGGTGCACAAGCACGACCACCACAGCCGTCGTGGTCTGCTGCTGCTGGTGGGTCGCCGTCGACGGCTGCTCAACTACATGCAGAAGAAGGACATCAGCCGCTACCGGTCGCTCATCGAGCGACTCGGTCTGCGGCGGTGAGCTGAGCGGGGGAGCGGCCGTCCCGGTGCCGTCCCGGCGAGACGACGTCGCCGACGGCACCGACGGGCAGCCGCTCCACCCGCCCACCTCGCCACACCCGTAACCAGGGGCCAGCGCGACCACCCGATGGGGAGCCGGTCGACGCACCGGTCCTCGGTAGTGGCCCCCGGGCCGGCCGGCACTCCCGGCGCCCCGGGCGCTTCGATCGAAGACCGGTTGTCTGGGCAGCTCCTCTGGCCACGGTCTCGCACCGGTGG
Source organism: Plantactinospora sp. CA-294935 (assembly GCF_050936445.1). Lineage (NCBI taxonomy): Bacteria > Bacillati > Actinomycetota > Actinomycetes > Micromonosporales > Micromonosporaceae > Plantactinospora > Plantactinospora sp. CA-294935. Next base: position 10,289,754 of record NZ_JBNJMU010000001.1, on the reverse strand, counting down.
ATACCGGCGCGGAGGGCAGTCGCGGGCCCCCGATCGAAGGAGTGCTACCGCACCATGACCGAAACGACCAACCCCAACAGCAGCACGCTGGGCACCCAGCACCGCACCGCCGTGATCGACAACGGGTCCTTCGGCACCCGCGAGATCACCTTCTCCGCCGGAAGGCTGGCCCGACAGGCCGCCGGCTCCGTCCTCGCCCAGCTCGGCGAGACCGTGGTCCTCTCCGCGACCACCGCGAGCAAGCACCCGAAGGAGCAGTTCGACTTCTTCCCGCTCACCGTCGACGTCGAGGAGCGGATGTACGCGGCGGGCCGGATCCCCGGCTCGTTCTTCCGCCGCGAGGGGCGGCCCAGCGAGGACGCCATCCTCACCTGCCGGCTGATCGACCGGCCGCTGCGCCCGTCCTTCGTCAAGGGACTGCGTAACGAGGTCCAGGTCGTCGAGACCGTGCTGGCGCTCGACCCGCAGCACCCGTACGACGTCGTGGCGATCAACGCCGCGTCGCTCTCCACCAAGCTCTCCGGCCTGCCGTTCTCCGGCCCGATCGGGGCGACCCGGATGGCGCACGTCGACGGCCAGTGGGTCGCCTTCCCGACCATCGAGGAGCTGGCCCGGGCCACCTTCGACATGGTGGTCGCCGGCCGCGCCCTGCCGGACGGCGACGTCGCGATCATGATGGTCGAGGCGGAGGCCACCGAGCACACCGTGGCGCTGGTCGCCGGTGGTGCCCCGGCGCCGACCGAGGAGGTCGTGGCGAGCGGTCTGGAGGCCGCCAAGCCGGCCATCCGGGAGCTGTGCCGGGCGCAGAGCGAGCTGGCCGAGGTCGCGGCCAAGCCGGTCGCCGACTTCCCGGTCTTCCTCGACTACACCGACGACGTCTACGAGGCGGTCGCCGGGGTGGCGCGCGGCGAGGTCGCCGAGGCGCTGAAGATCGCCGGCAAGGCGGAGCGCGAAGAGGCGCTGGAGCGGATCAAGGACCGGGTCGTCGAGCAGCTCGCCCCGAGCTACGAGGGTCGGGAAAAGGAGCTCAGCGCGGCCTTCCGTTCGCTGAACAAGTCCGAGGTACGGGCCAGGGTGCTCCGCGACCAGGTCCGGATGGACGGCCGCGGTGTGCGCGACATCCGGCCGCTGACCGCCGAGATCGCGGTGCTGCCCCGGGTGCACGGCTCGGCGCTCTTCGAGCGCGGCGAGACGCAGATCCTCGGCGTCACCACGCTGAACATGCTCCGGATGGAGCAGGCGCTGGACACCCTCTCTCCGGAGAAGACCAAGCGCTACATGCACAACTACAACTTCCCGCCGTACTCGACCGGTGAGACCGGCCGGGTCGGTGCGCCGAAGCGGCGCGAGATCGGGCACGGCGCGCTGGCCGAGCGGGCGCTGATCCCGGTGCTGCCCAGCCGCGAGGAGTTCCCGTACGCGATCCGCCAGGTCTCCGAGGCGCTCGGCTCGAACGGTTCGACCTCGATGGGGTCGGTCTGCGCCTCCACCCTGGCGCTGCTGAGCGCCGGTGTGCCGCTGAAGGCGCCGGTGGCCGGGATCGCGATGGGCCTGATCTCCGACGAGGTCGACGGCAAGACGCAGTACGTCACGCTGACCGACATCCTCGGCGCCGAGGACGCCTTCGGCGACATGGACTTCAAGGTCGCCGGCACCAGGGACTTCGTCACCGCGCTCCAGCTCGACACCAAGCTCGACGGCATCCCGTCCGACGTGCTGGCGGCGGCGCTGCAGCAGGCGTACGAGGCACGGCAGGTCATTCTCGGCGTGATGCAGAACGCGATCGAGGGCCCGGCCACGATGTCGGACTACGCGCCGCGGGTGACCACGGTGAAGATCCCGGTCGACAAGATCGGCATGGTGATCGGGCCGAAGGGCCAGACCATCAACGCCATCCAGGACGAGACCGGTGCCGAGATCTCGATCGAGGACGACGGCACCATCTACGTCGGCGCGACCAACGGCCCGTCGGCCGAGGCCGCGGTCGAGCGGATCAACGCGATCGCGAACCCGACGCTGCCGAAGGTCGGGGACAAGTTCCTCGGTACGGTGGTCAAGACCGCCGCGTTCGGGGCGTTCATCTCGTTGCTGCCCGGCCGGGACGGCCTGCTGCACATCTCGAAGGTGGGCGACGGCAAGCGGGTCGAGCGGGTCGAGGACTTCCTCAACGTCGGCGACAAGGTCGAGGTGCAGATCGCCGACATCGACGCCCGCGGCAAGATCTACCTGGACAAGGTGCGGCCCGAGGGCGAGGAGGCACCGGACCAGCCGGCCGGCGGCGAGCGTCCGGCCGGCCGGGACCGGGGCGACCGTGGCCCGCGTGACCGCAGCGACCGGGACCGGGGCGACCGTGGCCCGAGCCGGGGCGACCGCGAGGGTGGCGAAGGTGGCGGCGAGGGCGGTGGCGGCGAGCCGCGCCGCCGGCGCAACCGGCACAGCTGATCGATCGCGCCGCGCTGGCCATGCCGCACCTGATCGTGCGGCACGGCCGGCGCGGCGCGCGGCACCACCGCACCGGAATCGGGTACGGGTGCCGCACTGTTCCGGATGCGGCGTCCGCCGCGCCGTCGGCGTACAGGTAGGAGCCAGGTCCCTTGAGTCGGGCGAAACGAGTGTCGGGCGTGGGTGGCGTTCGCGGTGCCTCCGGTCCGGCGGGCCGGGCGGTGACCCGGGTGGTGGACAGCGACCCGCTCGGCGGGACCGTACGCCGTACCGTGCTCCCCAGCGGGCTGCGGGTACTCACCGAGGCGATCCCGACGATGCGGAGCGTCTCGTTCGGCATCTGGGTGGCGGTCGGGTCCCGGGACGAGACCGGGCCGCAGGCCGGCGTCTCGCACTTCCTGGAGCACCTGCTCTTCAAGGGCACCCGCAAGCGCAGCGCGCTGGACATCTCGGCGGCGATCGAGGCGGTGGGCGGTGAGACGAACGCCTTCACCACCAAGGAATACACCTGCTACTACGCGCGGGTGCTCGACCAGGACCTGCCGCTGGCCATCGACGTGATGTGCGACCTGGTCGCCGACTCGGTGCTGGCCGCCGCCGACGTGGAGACCGAGCGCGGGGTGATCCTCGAAGAGATCGCCATGCACGACGACGAGCCCGGCGACGAGGTACACGACCTGCTGGCCAAGGCGGTCTACGGGGACCACCCGCTGGGCCGGCTGATCTCCGGTACCGAGGAGACCATCTCCCCGATGTCCCGGCGGCAGATCCAGAGCTTCTACCGGCGTCGCTACACCGCACCGTCGATCGTGATCGCCGCCGCCGGCAACCTCGAACACACCGAGGTGGTCAAGCTGGTCCGGCAGGCGCTGCACGGCAGCGTACTGGACGGCGAGCCGGCCGCACCGGCCCCGCTGCGCCCGGCCGACACCCGGGTACGGACCAGCCGGCCCGGCAGCGTGGTCGAGCACAAGGAGACCGAGCAGGCGCACGTCGTACTCGGCTGTCCCGGCATCGGCCGACTCGACGACCGGCGGTTCGCGCTCGGGGTACTCAACAACGTGCTCGGCGGCGGCATGTCCAGCCGGCTCTTCCAGGAGATCCGCGAACGGCGCGGCCTGGCCTACTCGGTCTACTCCTACTCCAGTCAGTACGCCGACACCGGCCTCTTCGCGGTCTACGCCGGCTGCGCCCCCGGCAAGGTCGACGAGGTGCTGGAGCTGGTCCGGACCGAACTGGCCCAGGTCGCCGCGCACGGCGTCACCGACGCCGAGCTGGCCCGGGGCAAGGGCATGGCGAAGGGCTCCTACGTGCTCAACCTGGAGGACACCGGTTCCCGGATGAGTCGGCTGGCAAAGGGCGAGCTGCTCTTCGGTGACCTGCTGCCGGTCGACGAGCTGCTGGCCCGGGTCGACGCGGTCAGCGCGGACGAGGTGAACGCTCTCGCGGCCGACCTGCTGGCCCGGCCGATGTCGCTGGCCGTGGTGGGCCCGTTCGGCCCGGACGACTTCCCGGCCGCCGCAGGCTGAATCGTTCGCTCCGGCCGCTTCGCCGGCGGGGGCACCCGGCGGACGTGTCCGCGCGGGTGGGATAAGTTGTGCCGCGTGAGCGACGTGCGTGAACCCCAGGCCGGATCGTCCGCCGAGCCGACGGCCCGGCCGGCGGGAGAGCTGCTGCGGGTCGGTGTGCTGGGTGCCCGCGGCCGGATGGGCGTCGAGGTGTGCCGGGCGGTGGACGCCGCCGACGACCTCGAACTGGTGGCGACGGTCGACGAAGGCGACTCGCTGGGCGGTGCCTCCGGCGCGGGCGCCGAGGTGGTGGTCGACTTCACCAACCCGGACGTGGTGATGGACAACCTGCACTGGTGCATCGAGCAGGGCATCCACGTGGTCGTCGGCACCAGCGGCTTCACCGAGCAGCGGCTCGACCAGGTGCGTACCTGGCTGTCCCACAAGCCCGGGGTGGGCGTGCTGATCGCACCGAACTTCGGCATCGGGGCGGTGCTGATGATGCAGTTCGCGGCCCGGGCAGCCCGCTACTTCGAGTCGGTGGAGATCATCGAGCAGCACCATCCGAAGAAGCTGGACGCGCCGAGCGGCACCGCCGCGCACACCGCACGGTTGATCGCGCAGGCCCGGGCCGACGCCGGCCTGGGCCCCGTGCCGGACGCCACCAAGGACGAGGTGCCGGGTGCACGCGGCGCTGACATCGATGGGGTACGCGTGCACGCGGTCCGGGCCGCCGGCCTGGTCGCGCACCAGGAGGTGCTGTTCGGTACCACCGGTGAGACGTTGACCATCCGGCACGACTCGTACGACCGGGCGTCGTTCATGCCCGGCGTGCTGCTGGCCGTGCGCTCGGTGCCGCGGCGCCCCGGGCTCACCGTCGGCATCGACGCGCTGCTGGACTGAGGCACGACCGGCGACCGGCCGCCGACGGCTGGCGCCGAGGCGCCCGAGCGGGAGGGGTCTGCCGCGCACACTGTCGAGCTGGGTGCACAAGCGGGGCACGTCCGGTGAACCCGGGCAGCGACTCGGCCTGCGGCGCGCGGCGGGGCGGGAGCACAGGCGGGGCGGGAGCACAGGCGGGGCAGCTCGACAGTGCTCGTGTGAGGCATTGTGCAGGTGTCGGAGGTGCCGTCCGGGCGGTGTGTGGGCGCAGGCGGTGGGAACGCCGGCATCGCCGGCCGGGTGGGCGCGTGGACGGGGCAGGTCGACAGTTCCGTCGGTACCGTCATCCGGCCAGGCGCACCACCCGTGGCGAGACAGTCCCTAGCGCTGCCGGGGTGTGGGGACCAGCGCGGTAGGCAGGCCGGAGAGGGTGCCGTGACCGGTGCGGTCGACGGTGACGTCGACCGGGGTGCCGGCGATCCGGAGCCGGCGGGCCGTGATCGCGCCGAACGGCGTACCGGCGAGGGGCCGGAGCTGGACCTGGCCGGCGGGCACGTCGGGGTAGAGCCCGACCGCCGCCTGGAGCAGGACCACGGCGGCCGCCGCGCTCCAGGCCTGGGGACGGCAGGCGGCCGGGTACGGCAGCGGTCGGGCCAGTGCCGCCCGGTCGTCGCCGCTGAACAGCTCGGGGAGCCGGTAGTCGAACGCCTCCGCCGCGCCGAGCAGGCCGTCGGCGAGCCGGGCCGCAGCCGAGGCGTTGCCGCTCGCGGCCAGCCCGCCGATCGCGATGGCGGTGTCGTGGGCCCAGATCGATCCGCAGTGGTAGGAGAGTGGGCTGAACCCGGCGTCCTTGGTCGACATGGTGCGCAGTCCGTAGCCGCCGGCCAGGGTGTCGTCGGCGAGTAGTTCGGCGACCCGGGCAGACTCGGCGGCGTCGAGCAGGCCGGTGCCGAGCAGGTGCCCGAGGTTGCTGGTCAGCGAGTCGACGGGCCGCTTGTCCCGGTCCAGCGCCAGTGCGGGATGGGCGCCGAGTGGCCCGTCCACCCAGAACCTGGCCCGGAACCGGTCGGCGAGCCCGGTCGCGTACGCCCGCCAGCGCTCGCCGCCCGGGCGGTCGAAGGCGTCGAGCAGCGCCGCGCCGTCCAGGGCGGCCCGGTGGGCGTAGCCCTGCACCTCGGCCAGTGCGATGGGGGGCTGGGCGAGGCTGCCGTCGCGGAATCGGATCGAGTCGTGCGAGTCTTTCCAGCCCTGGTTGGCCAGCCCCTGCCCGCTGAGGTCGAGGTATTCCACGAAGCCGTCGCCGTCCGGGTCGGCGTGTTCCGCCAGCCAGCGCAGCGCCGCCTCCAGGTGCGGCAGCAGCGGTACGACCTCCTCGTCGGGCAGGCCCCAGCGCCAGGCGTCATGCAGCAGGCTCACCCAGAGCAGGGTGGCGTCGATGGTGCCGTAGTAGGCGGCGGGCAGCCGCAGGCCGTTGCCGACCGCGACGAACTCGTGCCGGCGCAGCTCATGCATGATCTTGCCGGGCGCCTCGCCGGACCGTTCGTCGACCTGGGTGCCCTGCCGGCGGGCGAGTACCCGCAGGGTGCTGGCGGCCAGCTCGGTGCCGAGCGGCAGCAGCATCCGCGCCGCCCACATGCTGTCCCGGCCGAAAAGGGTGAGGAACCACGGCACCCCGGCGCCGAGGAAGACCTCGTGCGGCGTCTCGGCCTCGGCCAGCCGGAGCGCCCGCAGGTCGTCCAGGGAGCGGTCGAGCAGCCGGGTGAGCCGGGGATCGTCCGCCGACACCTCCGGCCGGGACCAGGCGGGCTCGCGGGGCGGGGTGACCACGACCGCGCGGGGGTCGTCCACCGCCAGTCGCCAGCGCAGCACGACCCGGCCGCGCGGCGGCAGCGCGATCGACCAGCAGAGCCGGCCGGTCTCGGGCTCGGCGTCGGCACCCTCGCCGGTGGCCGTGACGGTGATCCCCTCGGCGGTCCAGCCGAGTTGGCCGGGCTGGCCGGACTTGGCCTCCAACGGGCTGGTCGGCAGCCCCGACTTGACCGTCTCGACCGGGGCCAGGTCGCAACCGAGGTCGAGGGTGGCGGTGGCGTGCACCGGGTCGGCGGCGGTGGAGACGATGTGGATCTCCTCGGTGAGGCCCCGGGGGACGACCCGGCGGATCCGGTCGATCCGTACCGTCGGGTCGGGGCCGTCGTCGCCGAGCCAGCGGGCCAGCGAGACGAAGCGTGCCCCGTGCGGACCGTCCGGGCCGTTGCCGATCGCCTCCAGGTCGCGGCCGTCGAGCCGGAACTCGGCCTGCCGCAGCACCCGGGCGTCGGCGTGGAAGACCCCCTGCACGCCGACGGGTCTGAGCTGTCCGTCCGCCTCGGTCAACATGCTGGTCGGGGCCAGCACGACGCCGACGAGGTCGTGTAACAGCGGTTGGAGGTGCCGGTCGGCCACGAGGAACTCCTGATCCGGGGGTGGTACGCGGTGCCTTGACAGATCGTCGTGCGGGGTGCAAAGTGCGAAACATTCCAGCAACTTGAACGATCCAATAGTGCCCTACTGCTTTTGGATCGTTCAAGAGGGGCGACGAGGGATTCTATGGCGGAAAAAGTGACGATCGCGACAGTGGCCCGCCGGGCGCGGGTCAGTCGGCAGACCGTCTCCAACGTGTTGAACGCCCCGCACATGGTCCGGGAGGAGACCCGGGAACGGGTGCGGGAGGCGATCAGCGCGCTCGGGTACCGGGCCAACCAGGCTGCCCGGCAGATGCGTACCGGCCGGTCCCGGCTGATCGCGGTCCGGATCGAGCCGACCCGGGACGGGGTCAACGGCTCGGTGCTCGACCGTTTCCTGCACGGGCTGACCGAGGCCGCCGAGGCCGCCGGGTACCGGGTGATGCTCTACACCGCGTCCGACTCCCGGGGCGAGATCGACGCGTACGACAGCCTGCTCGGCGCGTACGACCTGGACGCCTTCGTACTCACCGGCACCGAGCACGACGACGCCCGTACCGCGTGGCTGACCGAGCGGGACGTACCGTTCGTGACCTTCGGCCGGCCCTGGGACGACCCGGCGAAGGCGCGGTCGGGCGCGCGTACGGCGATGCCGTCCCCGCACCCGTGGGTCGACGTCGACGGGGCCGACGGGGTCGCGCAGGCGACCCGGCGACTGCTCGACACCGGCCACCGGCGGATCGGCTTCGTCGGCTGGCCCGACGGCTCCGAGGTCGGTGACGACCGGCGGTCCGGCTGGTTCGACACCCTGCGGTCGGCCGGGCTCGACCCGACCGGCCTGGACCGGGCCGCCCCGGACGGGTTCGCCCAGGGTGAGGCGGCGGCCCGGGATCTGCTTGCCGGGGCCGAGCCACCGACCGCGATCGTCTGCGCCAGCGACTCACTGGCCCTCGGCGCGCTCCAGGCCGTCCGGGGACCGGGCGACTGGGCGGCCGGGTCGGACCAGCGACCGCGGGTCGCCGTCACCGGCTTCGACGACACGCCGGTGGCCCGGGCCATCGGGCTGACCAGTGTCAGCCAGCCGCTGGCCCAGGCCGCGGCCTGCTGCGTGGACCTGCTCGCCGACGTACTCGACGGAGGGCTGCGGGCCGGCGCGGCCGGCACCCGCCGGTCGGACCCGGCGGGCGGCGGACCGGGGCAGGTGCTGCTGCGCCCCTCGCTGGTGGTGCGGCAGAGCGGCTGACCGGCCGGCCGCCGGCCGGAGCCGCGGCCGGACGGCCGCCACCGGACAGACCAGAGACCAGGCAGTTTCCGACCACCGTGACACCCCGAAATCCCACCAGGAGAGTGAGATGGCACGACGATTCCTCCGCCGGGCGACCGTGGCGGGCATCGCCGCCACGGCGCTGCTCAGCTCGGCCGCCTGCGGCAGCGGCTTCGACGACGGCGCCGAGACCAGCCAGAGCAGCGGACCGGCCGCGTTGCAGATCCTGATCGGCTCCTCCGGCGAGGCCGAGACCACGGCGGTGCAGCAGGCCGCCGCGAGCTGGGCCAGCGCCTCCGGAAACACCGCGACGGTCACCCCGGCGCAGGACCTCGTCCAGCAGCTCGGCCAGGCACTCGCCGGGGACACCCCACCGGACGTCTTCTACGTCGACGCCGGCCGGTTCGCCGACTACGCCAGCGTGGGCGCGCTCGAACCGTACGGGGACAAGCTCGCCGACGCCGGGGACTTCTATCCGAGCCTGCGTACCGCGTTCACCCGGGACGGCAAGCTCTACTGCGCCCCCAAGGACTTCTCCACGCTCGCCCTCCAGGTCAACACCGAGCTGTGGGCCAAGGCCGGACTGACCGACGCGGACATCCCGACCACCTGGGACCAGTTCACCGCGACCGCCCGCAAGCTCAAGGCGAAGGGCGTCACCCCGCTGGTCGTCGGCGACACCCGGGACCGGATCGGCGCCTTCCTGAAGCAGAACGGCGGCTGGATCACCAGCCCGGACGGCAAGCAGGCCACTGCCGACACCCCGGAGAACCTGCAAGCCCTCCAGTACGTCAAGAGCCTGCTCACCGAGGGCCTGGCCCGCTATCCGAAGCAGCTCGACGCGGGCTGGGCCGGCGAGGCGTTCGGTAAGGGCTCGGCGGCGATGACGATCGAGGGCAACTGGATCAAGGGCGCGCTGCAGAACGACTTCCCGAACGTGAAGTACACCGTGCACCCGCTGCCGGCCGGGCCGAAGGGCCAGGCCACGCTCTCCTTCACCAACTGCTGGGGGATCGCGGCGAAGAGCAAGTACAAGGAGCAGGCGGTCACGTTCGTCGAGGCGATGATCACGGTGGAGCAGCAGGTGAGCTTCGCCAAGGCGTTCGGCGTGATGCCGTCCCGGCAGGCCGCCCGGGACCAGTACACCCAGGCGTTCCCGGCCGACAAGGCGTTCATCGACGGCGCCGGGTACGCACAGGGCCCGGTGAACGCGCCGAAGATGGACAGCGTGCTGGCCGACTTCGACACCGGCCTGCAGGGGCTGGACCGGGGCGACCCGAAGGCGCTGCTGGAGCGCGTACAGAAGAACACCCAGGCCGCGCTCGGCGGCTGAGCCGGACCGCTGGCCCCGGCCCCGGTCTCCCCCGTACCGGACCGGGGCCAGCCCCCCGCCGCCCCGTTCGTACCGAACCCGAGGAAGGACCATGGCGACCGACGTACTGGCCGGACCGGATGACACGCGGCCGGCCGCGCCCGCCCCGCCGGCACCCCGGCGTACCCGACGGCGGGGCGGGATCCGCAGCGGCGACGCGCCCGCCGGCTGGCTCTTCGTCACGCCGGTGGTGGTGATCCTCGGGCTGTTCATGCTGCTGCCGATCCTGATGGCGCTCTGGGTGAGCCTGACCGACTGGAACGGCCAGGGCAGCCCGTTCACCTCCCGGGTGCCGCTGGTCGGGCTGGACAACTACACCGAGCTGTTCACCCGGGACGGGCTGGCCCGGCAGAACTTCATGACCTCGATCCGGAACAACCTCTACTACGTCGGGATCGTGGTGCCGGCGCAGACCGCGCTGGCGCTCTTCCTCGCGCTGGTGGTGAACAACCGGATGCTGCGCGGGCGGGGATTCTTCCGGGCCGCGTTCTATTTCCCGTCGGTCACCAGCTCGGTGGCGATCAGCGTGGTCTTCCTCTTCATCTTCGCCAACTCCGGAGCGGTCAACCGACTGCTGGCGCTCTTCGGCATCGACGGGCCGCAGTGGTTCGCGGACAGCCGGGGCGTGCTGCACCTCCTGCTCGGCGCGGTCGGCGTGGACGAGCCACCGGCGGCGCTGACCTCGGGCGGACCCTTCGGGCTGCCCTGGTGGGAGTGGCTCGCCGGGCCGAGCGTGGCGATGTGTTCGATCATCCTGCTGGTCGTCTGGACCACCTCCGGCACCTTCATGCTGATGTTCCTGACCGCGTTGCAGCAGGTGCCGGAGACGCTGGAGGAGGCCGGCAAGCTGGACGGGGCGACCCGCTGGCAGCGGCTGCGTTTCATCACCCTGCCGTCGCTGCGGCCGACCATGTTCCTGGTGCTGGCGCTGGGCGTGATCGGTAGCTGGCAGGTCTTCGACCAGATCTACGTGATGAGCCAGGGCGATCCGGCGAAGACCACGCTGACCCCGGCGTACCTCTCCTACCGGACCGCGTTCCGGGACTTCGAGTACGGCTCCGGGGCGGCGATCTCGTTCCTGCTCTTCCTGATCATCATCCTGCTCACCCTCGGCCAGCGCTGGCTGCTGCGGGAACGCGACTCCGGCCGACGATCCCGCCGCCGCGTCCGCCGGGATGCGGCCGGGGCCGGACGTTCGGGTACCGCCGAGACCGGACGGAGGTCCTGACGATGGCCGTACTCACCCAGCCCGGCTCGGGGCCGACGATCCGCCCGCCCCGGGACGGCGACCCGCGCCCGGCGAACCGGAGCCGCCGGCCGGGCGGTCACCCGGCGGCCGCCTTCGCCGGGTACGCCGTCCTGGTCTTCTTCGCGCTGGTCTTCCTCTATCCGTTCGTCATCCAGCTCGGCAACGCCTTCAAGACCGAGCCGGACGCGGCGGCGAACCCGCTCTCCCCGGTGCCGTCGGTGCTGGACCTGAGCAGCGTGCAGCGGATCTTCGAGGGGACCGACTTCCCGCTCTGGCTCGGCAACTCCACCCTGGTCACCGTCGTCGTCACGCTCGGCCGGGTCTTCTTCGCCTCGCTGGCCGGTTACGCCCTGGCCCGGCTGCGGTTCACCGGCCGGCGCGCCGTCTTCGCCGTGGTGGTGGCGATGATGGCGGTACCTCCGGTGGTGCTGCTGATCCCGAAGTTCCTGGTGCTCAACCAGCTCGGCCTCTACAACAGCTACTCGGCGCTGATCGTGCCGCTGCTGGTCGACGCGACCGGGGTCTTCGTGATGAAACAGTTCTTCGAGTCGATCCCGGTCAGCGTCGAGGAGGCTGCCCGGATCGACGGGGTCGGGGCGTTCCGGATGTTCTGGTCGGTGGTGCTGCCGATGGCCCGGCCGGCGCTGATCACCGTGACGATCATGTCCTTCCAGGGCTCCTGGAACGAGCTGCCGCACACCCTGGTCGCGGTGCAGGATCCCGGCCTGTTCACCCTGCCGCGCGGACTGGCCGACCTGGTCAGCGGTTCGCTCGGCGAGGGCAACCAGTACCCGCTCAAGCTCGGGGCGGCGCTGCTGGCCACCGTACCGGTGGCGATCATCTTCGTGGTCTTCCAGCGCTACTTCGTGCGCGGCGCCAACGAGGGGGCCGAGAAGGGCTGAGGCTCAACCCTGCGCGGGCTCGGCGGCGGCGCCCGGCTCGGGTTCGGCGGCGAGCGAGACGTGCAGCCGGAGCTGCGGCACCAGCAGGTCGTCGACGTCCAGCGCCCGGGCCGCCCCGTCCGGCTCCCAGCCAGCGCCGCCGAGGAACTTCCGGGTCGCGGCGTCACCCTCGAAGGCCCAGGCCACCGCCGTGTCGAAGCCGTCGGTACGCCACAGGTCGACGCTGGCGGCAAGTAGCCGGCTGCCGTGCCCGCGCCGGCCCCACCTCGGCTCGACCAGCAGGTCCGTCACGGCGACGACGCCCGGGCCGAGCGCCTCGGCCGGTTCCTCCGGGGCCAGCGCCTGCTCGTCGGGGGGCCCGGATGCGGCAAATCCCACCAGATACGATTGTTCGGCCTGCTCGACGGCGACCAGGACGCGGTGCCGTTCGGAGGGGGGCGCCTCGACCGCCGCACTCCACCGGCGACCGAGCCATTCCTCGTCCAGGTTGTCGAGCACGTGCTTGGGCAGCATCCTCCGATAGGCGACCCGCCAGGTCGCGAGCTGGATGCGTGCGATCTCGCCGGCGTCTGACGGACGCGCCGGGCGGACGTACCCGAGAGCCATGAGTGGGAAGCCTACGCAGGGCAAGGGGGGCGGTAATGGCGCAGGGTGCCGGTTGGCGTACCCGGTACCAGGTGCTATTCGTGATCGCGTTGGCGGTGCTGGTCGCCGGGTTCCTCTCGGTGGCGGCGGCCCGGCACGGCTTCTTCGACCTCCGGGTCTACTACGGGGCGCTGCACCACTGGGTACGCGCCGACGGCGAGATCTACGACTGGCTCAAGCCGGACAGCAAGTACGGCTTCACCTATCCGCCGTTCGCGGCACTGGTGATGCTGCCGCTGGCGTACCTGAGCTGGCCGGCGGCCATGGTGATCAGCGTCACCCTGACCGTACTGGCCAGCGCGCTGCTGATCTGGTGGCTGGTCGACCCGATCGCCCGCCGGACGGGCTGGACCCGGTGGTTCACCCTGGCCGTCGCGCTCTGCCTGGCGGCGGCTTTCGAGCCGATGCGCGAGACGGTCAACTTCGGCCAGGTCAACATGCTGCTGCTGTTCCTGGTCGGTGCCGACCTGCTCTGGCTGGTCGCCCCGGTGACCCCGTTCGGGCGCCGGCTGCCGCAGCGCTACCGCCGCTTCGCCGGGGTGGGTGTCGGGCTGGCCACGGCGATCAAGCTGACCCCCGGCATCTTCATCGTCTATCTGCTGGTCACCGGGCGCTGGCGGGCGGCGCTGGTGGCCAGCGGCACCGCGGCTGCGGTCACCCTGCTCGCCGCCGGGGTGGCCCCGGACGCGTCCCGGGAGTTCTGGACCAGCGCGCTGTGGGACACCGACCGGGTCGGGTCGCTGTCGTTCATCTCGAACCAGTCGTGGCAGGGCGTGGTCGCCCGGCTCGACCCGGACCATCCGAACACGCTGCTCTGGCTGGTGCTGGTGGCGGCGACGGTGGGGGTCTGGATCTGGCGGGCCCGGGCTGCGGCGGGGGTCGGCGACGAGGCGACCGGGCTGGCGCTGACCGGTGTGGTGCAGAGCCTGGTCAGCCCGGTCACCTGGGTGCACCACCTGGTCTGGCTGATCCCCGCGTTGATCCTGCTGGTCGACAACGCGTACGCCGCCCCGGCCGGCAGCGGGCGGCGGCGCTGGCTGCTGCGGTTCGCGGTCTTCGGGTACCTGGTGCTGATCAGTCGGCTGGTCTGGATCTGGGAACGCCGCTTCGACGGCCTGCTCGGTTTCCTGGGCAGCAACGCCTATGTCTGGATCAGCGTCGCGCTGCTGTTCGTGCTACCGGTGCGGGGGCCCAGCCAGCTCGCCGAGACGGGCGGCGTAGCGGAGTTCGACCAGCCCAAGCGGCGGCCGTCCCCCCGACCGTTGCAGTTCGTAGGTCGACCGCTCACCATCCGCGACTAATCCGGCCCGTTCGTAGAACCGGCGGGCCCGCCGGTTGTCGGCGAGTACCCAGAGCCGCAGCTCGGTCCAGCCGAGTGCGGTCAGCTCGGCGACCGAGGCGGCCAGCAGTCGCCGGCCCACCCCGGCGCCCCAGTGCCCGGGCCGGACGTGCAGGCCGAGGATCTCGGCGTACCGGTGGTCGAGGCGGTCCGGGTCCTGGTCGATCCGGTACGGCCCGACGGTGCAGAAGCCGAGGACCGCCTCGTCGTCATTGCGGGCCACCAGGGTTCGGAACGGGTGGTCGGGCTCGGCGGTGCCGAGATCGCGGCGGCGCTGCGCCCAGGCGGCGACGTTCAGCCGGGCCAGCACCTCGGCCGGCATGATTTCGGCGTACCCCGTCTGCCAACTCCGGACGTGCACCTCGGCGATGGCCAGGGCGTCGTCGGGGGCCTCGGGGCTGACAGCTAACATCAGGACGGTTTTATCCCGTTTTGCAGGTCAGGTCCAGGTCCGCCGTGTCGTGTCGGACCCGTCGACTAGGGTCCGGGGCGATGGCCGTACCTGAATCGTTGTCGCTGCCGCAGGCCCGGCGGATCGCGCTGGCCGCCCAGGGCTTCGCCGATCCCGCACCCGGAGCCGTGCCGACCCGTCGCCACCTGCGCCGGGTGCTCGACCGGCTCGGCCTGCTCCAGATGGACTCGGTCAACGTCCTGCAACGGGCGCACTACCTGCCGCTCTACAGCCGGCTCGGGCCCTATCCGGCCGAGCTGCTCGACCGGGCCGCCTACCGGCGTCCCCGGGACGTCTTCGAATACTGGGGGCACGAGGCGTCGCTGGTCCGGGTCGACCTGCAACCGGCGCTGCGCTGGCGGATGGCCGCCGCGCACACCGACGCCTGGGGCGGGATGCGCCGGATCGCCGTCGAGCAGCCGGAACTGGTCGCCCGGGTCCTCGACGAGGTACGCGCCAGCGGCCCGATGACCGCCGCCGAGATCGAGCACGACGCGCCCCGGCAGACCGGCAACTGGGGCTGGAACTGGTCGGCGGTGAAGCGCGCCTGTGAATTCCTCTTCTGGGCCGGCGAGCTGACCGCCGCCGCCCGGAACAGCTCCTTCGCCCGGGTCTACGACGTACCGGAACGGGTGCTGCCGCCGGAGGTGCTGGCCGCGCCAACCCCGGAGCCGGCCGAGGCGTACCGCGAGCTGGTCGAGATCGCCGCCCGGGCGCTCGGGGTGGCGGCCGAGCCGGAACTGCGGGACTACTTCCGGCTGCCGGTCGCCGCCGCCCGCACCGCCGTCGCCGAACTGGTCGAGGCGGGCGTGCTGCGGCCGGTCACGGTGCAGGGCTGGCGACTGCCCGGCTATCTGCACCGGGACGCCCGCCTGCCCCGGTGGATCCGGGCCAGCACCCTGGTCAGCCCCTTCGACCCGCTGATCTGGGAACGGTCCCGCACCGAGCGCCTCTTCGGGTTCAGCTACCGGATCGAGATCTACGTACCGGCACCCCAGCGGGTGTACGGCTACTACGTCCTGCCGTTCCTGCTCGGCGACCGGTTCGTCGCCCGGGTCGACCTGAAGGCCGACCGCAAGGCGGGGACGCTGCTGGTGCCGGCGGCCTGGGCCGAGCCCGGCACCGATCCGGTCGAGACCGCCCGGGCCCTCGCCGCCGAGCTGCACCGGCTGGCCGGCTGGCTCGGCCTGGGCGCGGTGGCGGCCCCGGTCGGCGGAGACCTCGCCGGGCCGCTCGCCGCCGCCCTCGCCAGCATGCTCGCGGTACGGTGAGACGAGCCGGCCGGCGTCCGCCGGGCCGGCGGGCGGCGCGTCGTGAGCGGTGGCGAGCGATGCCGACGCCGTGGCGGACGCGATCGGCGACGGGTAGGACGGTATGACGAGCGTTGACGAGACCCGGTCCGGCGAAGCCGGGACGTCGCCGGCCGGCGACCCGACTCCGCCGGGCGGGGACGTGGGGACCTATCCGGCTGCGGGCCCGGCGGTCTACCCGGGCTATCCGGTGCCCCCCTACCAGGCTCCCGAGCCCGACCGGCTCACCCGGATCGTCAACCGGATCCAGGCGCGGGCGCCCCGCTGGCTCGCCCCGGTGGCGGCGCTCGGCTGCATGGCCGGCGCGGTCGGCTACACCCTCTTCGCCGATCCGACCCGCAGCGCACCCGATGCGGCGCCGTCCTGCATCCTCAAACTCACCACCGGGCTGGACTGCCCGGGCTGCGGCGGGACCCGTGCGTTCTGGTACGTCCTGCACGGAGACCTGCCGGCGGCGGCCCGGCACCACCTGCTCTTCGTCTTCGCCCTGCCGTTCCTGCTCTACCTCTACGTCGCCTGGGCCGGTCGGCAGATCTTCGGCTGGAAGCTGCCGCAGTTGGAGATCACTCCGAAGACGATCGGGATCTTCCTCGCCGCCTGGGGGGTCTTCTCGGTGCTGCGCAACCTGCCCTGGGCGCCCTTCGACGCCTTCTACGTCTAGTCGCCTTCTACGTCTAGTCGACGGCTGCGGTGACCGGCAGGATCCGGTCACCGCAGCCGTACGCCCATTAGCCGATCTTGTACGCCCGGATCACCGTCTGGGTGACCGTGTTCCCGGCGGTGTCGGTGGCGCTGGCCCGCAGCGAGACGTACCCCGGCTCGGCCGGATGCCGCAGCACCGCCTGCCCGGCCGTCACCTCCGCCGGAGCCCAGTTCACCCCGTCGTCGTACGACACCTCGACGGTCAGGTTCTCGTTGGCGCCGGCTCCCGACTCGGGCTGCGCCGTCACGGTCACCGGGATGGTTCCGGTCTGCCCGGCCGGGGTGCTGTTGTCGTTGTCCACCCGGGGCGAGAAGCGCACCGTGGAGATCGGCAGCCGGACCGGCGACTCCCCGTCGACGTGCCCGGAGCGGAAGGTCCAGGTCACGCTGACCCGGGTGGAGAGCGTCGCCGGCCCGCCCCGCTCCGCCGTCATCGTCAGCCGGTAGTCCCCGGTCTCGGGTGGCAGTTCGATCGTCCCGTTCAGACCGTCGAGTTCGGCCAGTACCTTGCCGTCGCGCTCCAGGGTGATCCGGCCGGTGGCGATCGAGGAGAAGCCGGCCCGGCCGACGCCGTCACCGTAGAGCGGGGCCTGGACGGTGAGGGTGTCGCCGAGCCGGGTCACCCACTGGTGCTCGTACGGCGGTGCCGCCACCGTCGGCCCGAACACCCCGCGACTCCACTGCTCCTGGTACGACTGCCCGGCCCGGTAGGTCGTCGGCGGCGCCACCAGGCTGGTCAGGTACGCCTGCTCCGCACCGGAGCCGGTCGTCTCGTCGACCGAACGGAACCACTGCGCCCGGCCGTCGGTGTTGTAGTACTCGATCCGGGTCGACGGCAGCGGGAAGGTCATCGCGTGCGCGAACCCGCCCATCACCGACTCCGGCAGCACCGCCCAGGCCAGTTTCCGGCCGCTGCTGCCGGAGGACTCGTGACCGTGGTCGGCCCGGACCGTGGCCAGGTCGGCGGCCGTCACCTGTCGGGTGAAGCCGTTGCCCATCCGCCCCTCGTCGAGCCAGCACAGCAGGTACGCGTACGAGTTGTCCGCCGCGTCGGCCGGGGCGAACGTGGCGGTGGTCCGGGAGACGAACCCGGCGGCCGCCTGGTCCGGGCCGACCCGACCGGTACGCAGCCGCTCGAAGGTTCCGCCGAGGGTGCCGACCTCGGCGGTGCGTCCGGCGGCCAGCACGCTGGTGGCCAGTTCGGCGAAGACCTGCCGGGCGCCGCTGTTCGGCACGGTCACCTCCAGCGGTCGACCGAGCCGGGCGTCGAGGACGACGCTCCGGTCGCCGCTGACCTCCAGCTCGGGCTGGGCGAGGATGCTGGTCAGATAGATGCCGTCCAGCGGGCTGGTTATCGCGGTGAGTGCCGCGTAGCGCCCCTTCGGCACCCGGAGGGTCGCCGTGCCGTCCTCGGTGACCGGCATCGAGATCGATCCGGCGCTGTCCAGCCCGGCCAGCATGGTCAGATAACCGTTGGTCGGCTCGCCGGCCTGGCCGAGGTGCGAGACCTTGACGTCGTAGCTCTCCACCTCGCGGTCGACCGCCAGCGGGGTGGGCACACTCCCGCCACCGCTCACGGTCGCGGTGAGGTGGCCGGTGAGCTGCCCCAGCGGGCCGCCGCTGCCGGCCGTGTCGGCGGTGACGGTCGCCTCGGCGGTGCCGCCGGCCGGCACGGTGACGCTGCTCGGCGTGACCGCGAACATCCCGGTCGGCACGGCGGTGCCGTCCGGCGCGACCGCCCGTACCCCGAGTTGCAGCGTGACCGCCGCGGTGCCCGCGTTGTGGTAGCTGACCGTACGCCGAACCGGGGTGTCGTCGTCGTGCGGCCATGCCTGCCGGCCGAAGCTCAGGCTCGGCGGGTCGGCGGTGACCCGCTGGTCGAGCGCCCGGGCGACGTCCAGCCGGCCGGCCCCCTGGGCGAAGACGCTGAGTTCGGGGTTGGGCCGGGCGGCGGCCATCAGCGCGGCCTTCAGGTTGCCCGCCGGCAGGTCCGGCTGGCGCTGCGCCAGGATGGCGGCGGCCCCGGCGACGTGCGGGGCGGCCATCGAGGTGCCGGACATGCTGATCCCGCCGCCCTCGGGCACGTCCGGCCCGGTGTCGATGCTCCGGGCGGCGACGATGTCCAGGCCGGGTGCGGTCAGATCGGGCTTGATGGCGCCGTCGCCGAGCCGCGGGCCCTGGCTGGAGAAGCCGGCCAGCCCGTCGGACTTGCTGACCGCGCCGACCGCCAGCGCGGCGTCGGCGGTGGCCGGCGAGCCGATGGTACTGGTACCCGGAATGTTGCCGGCCGCGACCACGAAGAGGGTGTCGTGCGCCTCGGTCAACTCCCCGAGGGCCTGCTCGATCGGGTCCACCACCGGGCTGTCCAGGCCGGTCAGGCTCATGTTGACCACCTGGGCGCCCGACTCGGCCGCCCACTGCATGCCGGCGATGATCGCCGACTCGGCGCAGCCGCCGGCCGCGCAGACCTTGCCGTCCAGCAGTCGGGTGCCGGGGGCGACGCCGGTGAACCGGGCCGCACCGGTACCGGCCACGGTGGAGGCGACGTGTGTGCCGTGTCCGGCGGTGTCCCGGTCGCCCTCGGCGCCGTCGGTGAAGTTGCGCTGCCCGGTCACCTGTCCGGCGAGGTCCGGGTGGGTTTCGTCGATGCCGGTGTCCAGCACCCCGACGGTCACTCCGGTGCCGTCGAAGCCGGCGGCCCAGGCGGCCGGCGCGCCGACCTGCGGGACACTCTCTGCCAGTGCGGGCCGGCGCAGGCCGTCGAGCCAGACGGTGCGGACGGTCGCGGCCATGGTGCGCCGGGTCGGCTCCGGCCCGGTCAGGTCGGTCCAGAAGCGGGGCAGCCCGGCCCGGTCCACCGCGACGGCCTGCCCGGCGACCGGGGGCAGGTCGCGGACCAGTCGCGCACCGGCACCGACCAGCGCACGCTGTCCCTGCACCCGGGCGTCGGCACCGGCGTACGTCACCAGCAGCGGCAGGTCTCCCCGGCGGTCGTAGCCGAACTCCAGCAGGGCGGTGACGTCGAAGAGCCGCTCGTCCAGCCGCCCGCTGCGGACCAGGGCGAGGGCGTCGGTCGGGATGACGTGCAGCCGGTCGGCGACTCTCCGGGTCAGGAACTCGATGTCGGTCCGGCCGGGTCCCGGCTCGACGCTCGCCTTGAGCTCGCTGGTGACGGTGACCCGGTCACCGGTGACCAGGCTGACGGTCCGGGCACCGGTACCCGCCGTCGGGTCGGGCCCGGGTGTGCCGGGCGGAGTCGACGATTCGGCCGGTACCGCGTATCCGGCGAGGCCCGGCGGTCCCGCCATCGCGGCCGTGCCTGCCGGCGGTCCCGGTACCGCGAACGCGAGCAGCAGGGCGAGACCCGTTACTCCCCACGTAAGCCTTCTAACTGGATTCATGGTGTGCCTCCCCTGGATACCGGTCATACCGGCACTCCTGCGCATTGACCGAAACACATCGCCGGAGAGGCGGCAACATAGACGTCCATAGATTGGGATGATCGCCGGCCGGAAAACGCCGTCCAGAGTGGACCGGATGCCCTCGAGCGGTCGGTCGGGCAGGTGAGGCGGGCGGTCAGTCGGCGCCGAGTGCCGCGCGGAACCGGCGCAGTACCGGGGACGGGTCGTCGGCCCGCCAGGCGACCCCGGAGCTGACCCGCGGCACCGGCTGGCGGACCGGCAGATAGGCGATCCCGTCGCCACGCAGCAGTCGGGCGGACTCCTGCACCAGGGTGACGCCGACGCCGGCGGCCACCAGGGTCAACTGGGTGCCGACGCTACCCGCCTCGTGCACGACTCCGGGCGTGAAGCCGGCCTGCCGGCAGACCTCCAGCACCAGGTCGTACCAGTGTGGACAGAGATCGCGAGCCAGCAGGGCAAAGGACTCCGGGGCCAGGTCGGCCAGGTCGATCTCCGGCTTGCCGGCCAGCCGGTGGTCGGCCGGAACTGCCGCCAGGAACGCCTCCTGGGAGAGCTGCCGCAGCGCGATGTCGTCGCCCAGCCAGGTGCGGTCGAACTCGCCGAGGGTGACCACGAAGGCGACATCGACGGAGTCGTCGCGCAGCGGCTCGGCGATCGCGCCGATCGGCAGCTCCGCGAGGCTCAGGTCGACCTCGGGCGCGTCCCGCTGGAACCCGCCGAGGATCTCCAGGAAACGCTGGGACGAGGCGGCGGGGGTGTAGCCGATCCTCAGCCGGCCCAACTCGCCGCGCTGGGCGCGTTCGGCCACCGTCTGCGCCACCCGGGCCTGGTGCAGCGTCCGGCGGGCCTCGATCAGGAAGAGCCGCCCGGCCTCACTCAGCGCCGTCCGGCGGCGCTGCCGGACCAGCAGGTCCGCTCCGAGCGCGGCCTCCAGCCGGAGAATCTGCTGGGAGAGCGCGGGCTGCGCGACGTGCAGCCGCGCGGCGGCCCGGCCGAAGTGCAGCTCCTCGGCCACCGCGACGAACGCCTCCAACTGGCGCAGCTCGAAGTTCATGCACTGAGGTTATCAACTCATGCGGACTGAGTCTTTGACCGCGATGAAGTGCCGCTCCTAGCGTCGAGGCATGAGTGATCGCGAACTGAGCGGCAAGGTGGCGCTGGTGACCGGCGGCACCGGCGGGATCGGCGCGGCCATCGCCCGGGTACTCGGCGGAGCGGGTGCGGCGGTGACGGTGGTAGGCCGCCGCACCGACCTGGGTGCGGCGGTGGCGGCGGAACTGGACGGCGGGCTCTTCGTACCGGCCGACCTGAGCCGGCGGCAGAGCCACGACGAGGTGCTCCGGGCCACCGTCGACCGGTTCGGCGGGCTGGACATCCTGGTGAACAACGCCGCCGCGTTCACGGCGGGGCCGACCCACGAGAGCACCGAGGAGGAGTTCGACCGGGTCGTCGGGCTCAACTACAAGGCGACGTACTTCCTGACCCAGGCCGCGTTGCCGCACCTGCTGCGTTCCGGCGGCGGCCGGATCGTCAACATCAGTTCCATCGGTACGACGAAGAGCTGGGCCGGCTCCTCGATCTACAACTCCTCGAAGGCGGCCCTGGACAACCTCACCCGCACCTGGGCGATCGAGTACGGCCCGCAGGGTCTCCGGGTCAACGGCGTCAACCCCGGCATCGTGCGGGACGGGCCGATGTCGTTCCCGGTGCAGGCGGCGGTGGACGTCGAGGCGCACATCCTGCCGACGATCCCGGCCCGGCGGCTCGGCACCGCGGCCGACGTGGCGGCGGCGACGCTGTTCCTGGCCGGCCCGGGCGCCGACTATCTCAACGGGGTGACCATCGCGCTCGACGGCGGACTGACGGCATGACCACCGGCAGCGGTGTGCCGGCAGGGGGCGGTGTGCCGGCAGGGGGCGGTGTGCCGGCAGGCGGTTCGGCGCGGCACGGGGGCGCGCTCGCACTGCTCTGCGGGGTGCAGTTCATGGTCGTTCTGGACAGCACCGTCACCACGGTCGCACTCGACTCGATCCGGCTCGACCTGGCGCTGCCGGAGAGCACCCTCCAGTACGTCGTCTCGCTCTACGCGGTCACCTTCGGCGGGCTGCTCGTCCTCGCCGGTCGTACCGGTGACCTGCTCGGCCGGCGGCGGGTCTTCGTCGCCGGCACCGGCCTGTTCGGACTGGCCTCGCTGGCCTGCGGCCTGGCCGGCTCGGCGGCGCTGCTGCTGGGGGCGCGGGCGGTGCAGGGCGTCGGGGCGGCACTGGTCTCCGCGACCGGGTTCGCGCTGCTGCTAGGGCTGTTTCCGGACGGCCCTGCCCGGAACCGGGCGCTCGGGGTCTGGAGCGCCCTCGGCGCGTCCGGCGCCGCCGTCGGGCTGGTCCTCGGCGGCGTACTGACCGAACTCGCCGGTTGGCAACTGGTCTTCCTGGTCAACGTCCCGTTCTGCGTCCTGGCGCCACTGCTCACCGGCCGGCTGTTGCCCGACGACCGCCCGAGTTCGCACCGTCACCCGGATCCGGGAACTGCCCGTTCGTCGCAGGGACGGCGGGGGACCGGCGGGGGCCAGCCGGCCGGGCTCGACCTGCCCGGAGCCGTCGCGGCGACCGCCGGGCTGGGACTGCTGATCCACGGCGTGACGCTCGGTCAGCGCACCGGCTTCGACACACCCGGCACGCTGGGTACCCTGGCCGGCGCGATGGCGCTGCTCAGCGCTTTTCCGCTGCTCGAACGCCGGGCCGCCGCGCCGCTGGTGCCACTGCGGTTCCTCGCGGCCGGTCCGGTCGGCGCCGCGAACGTGGCGATCCTCTGCCTGATGGCGGTGGTCGGCAGCCAGGGGTTCTTCCTGGTGCTCTATCTGCAACGGATACTCGAGCACGATCCGGTCCGGACCGGGCTGGCGATGGCTCCAGCAGCCGTGGCGGCGCTGGTCGGCAGCTCCCGGGCGGCCCGGCTGGCCGAGCGGTGGCCGGCCCGGGTACTGGTGGCCGGTGGGCTCGGGCTGGTGGCGGTCGGGCAGGTGTCGCTGTCCCGGATCCCGGTCGACGGCTCCTACCTCCGGCACCTGTTTCCCGGCCTGGTCCTCTTCGGACTGGGGCTGGGCTGCGCGTTCGTCGCGGCGACGGTGCTGGCCACCACCGGTGTGCCGGCGGGCGACCGGGGGCTCGTCGCCGGGTTGGTCAACACCGCACAGCAGGTGGGGCTCGCGGTCGGGGTGGCCGCGCTGGTCGCCGTCTCCGTCGCGGTGACCGCCGGCCGGCCGGCACCGGGGAGCGCCCCGGCGCTGGTGGCGGGTTACCGCCGTGGTCTGCTGCTCGGCGCGTTCGTCGCGATCGTGGGTGCCGTGGCGGCGTTCGCCGGCAGCCGGCCCCGGTCAGCCGCGTCCGGCAGTGGGCGCCCTCCCACCGCGGTCCCGGCTGACGGTGGTTCCGGCCGCCGCTGAACCGGCTGCCAGTGCCAGTGCCGGTGCGGGCGGGCCGGTCAGGCCGCCCGGCGTACCTCGATGTCGCCGCTCACCGTACGTATTTCGAGGCTCAGGTCGGGGTTGCCGGCGACGACGGGTGCGGTGGCCACGTCCAGCCCGTTGCGGGTGGTGCCGGAGATGGTGTCGAGGTCGAGCCAGACTCCGGTGCCGGGGCGTACCCCGATGCCCACGTCGCCGGAGGCGGTCCCGATCCGCACCTGGCCGCGCCGGGTCGCCCCGACGCGTACGGCACCGGAGGCGGTCTTGATCTCGACGGCGTCGCCGGCGTCGGAGATGTCGACGTCTCCGGAGGAGAGCCTGGCCCGGAGCGGTCCGCCGACCTGCCGGGCGACGAGGGCGCCGGAGGCACCCTTGACCTCCAGCCGGCCGTCGACCCGGGACACCTCGATGTCGCCGCTCGCCGTGTCGACGTCGGCGTCGCCGGTGACATGCTCGATCTCGACGTCACCGGACGCCGAGCCGACGGTCAGTCCGGCGTAGCGACCCCGGCAGCGGACGTCGGCGGAGGCGACCTTGACCCGCCCGGAACTGTCCAGCGGGACGCGGACCAGCACGCGTACCCCGCCGAAGCGGAGCCGGAACAGCCCTCCGGCCCGGTCGGGCACGACCACCGACAGCACGTCCCCGTCCAGCCCGACCTGGGTACGCGCGGCCTGCTCCCGGGACCCGGCGCTGCCGTCGTACGGGCGTACGTCGACGACGGCCGAGTCGCGGTCCTCGGCGACCATCTCGAACACGCCGGCCAGCAGGTCGGCGGCGACGGTGACCGGTGCGGTACGGGGAAACTCGTACATGGCTCCTCCAAGCGGAAGTCTCGGGTAGCGGATGCGGGCCGGCTGCCCGGCGGACGGGCATCGCCGGGCTGGTCGGCGCCGCCGGGGCGGCGGTCCGGGTGACCCCAGGGCCGGCGTGGCTCGGGGCGGCGGTCCGGGTGACCCCAGGGCCGGCGTGGCTCGGGGCGGTCGAGGTGACCCGCGGGCAGGCCGGCGTGCCCGGGGTGGTGGTCGGGGTGGTCAGGCCTGGGCCCAGCCGGTGATCCGGCGGCTGGACCCCCGGCCGGTCCGGCCGGTCGGTGGCGGGGCGGCGCCCGGCACGGCGGCGGCGACCGCCCGCACCAGCCAGGCGTTCACCGAGATGCCCTCGGCGGCGGCGGCCCGCTCCACGGCGTCCTTCAGGGTGTCCGGCAGCCGAAGCGTGATCCGGGCGACGTCGCCCGGCGGCTCGGTCGGCGGGGGCGGCGGGCCGGGAGCCGCCGTCGCGGGCTGCTCCGGTGTCTCCCGGTGCACCACCAGGTCCGCCTCCCGGGCGCGCAGTCGCACCTCGACCGTCGGCCCGTCGAGCTTGGCGGTGATCTCGGCGGTCGCGTCGGCGAGCACCTCCAGCAGGCAGAGCCGGGCAGAGATGTCGAGCGAGCCGGCGAGCAGTTCTGCCGCCCGGCTGATCTCCGGGCCGCCCGGTGCGGCGGCGGCGGCGAGGTCGCGGCGCAGCGCGGCCAGATAGGGAGCCAGGTCCATGACGTCACTATGACATCGCAGTGACGCCACATGCAAGCGTCAGTGTGACGGCATCTTGACGACTGATGCTGTCGTTGGTCGTTCGAACCGCCGGTCCCGGCTTCTCCTCGGCACCCCGCCAGACCCGTCTCGGGTGGCGCTGCCGGGGTGGCGGCGCTCGGGCATCGACGCCGGCAGGGGGTCGTCGGGATGACGCCGGAGGCGACTAGAGTCCGAGGAATGCCGGAGATGGTTGCCCCCCAGGTCAAAGTCATCGCGTGGACGCACTTCGAGCCGCCGGAGGACGTACCCTGGTCGACCGACGCGGACGGCGGCCAGGCGCTGGCCGAGTTCGCCGGGCGGGCCTGCTACCAGTCGTGGCGCAAGCCCAACCCGGCCACCGCGACCAACGCGGGTTACCTCGCGCACATCCTGGAGAGCCAGCACCTCTCGGTGCTGGAACACGGCACCGTGACGTTCTACTTCACCGGTGTGTCCCGCTCGTTCACCCACGAACTGGTACGCCACCGGCACTTCTCCTACTCCCAGCTCTCCCAGCGGTACGTGCCGGAGCGCGAGGCCGCCATGGTGGAGCCCTCGGTGATCGCCGAGGACGCCGAGCTGCACAAGCGGTTCGTGGAGGCGAGCGAGGCGAGCCTGCGGGCCTACAACGACCTGCTGGAGGGGCTGGAGCGGCGCTTCGCCGACGTCGAGAACCCGACATTGCGCCGCAAGCAGGCCCGGCAGGCCGCCCGGGCGGTGCTGCCGAACGCCACCGAGACCCGCATCGTCGTCACCGGCAACTACCGCGCCTGGCGGCACTTCGTGGCGATGCGGGCCACCGAGGGCGCCGACGTCGAGATTCGTGAGCTGGCCGTCGAGTGCCTGCGGCAGCTCCAGCGGGTCGCACCGAACGTCTTCGCCGACTTCACCATCAGCGCGCTGCCGGACGGCACCGAGATCGCCACCAGCCCGTACGCCCAGTTGTCCTGAACCCTTCCCCGCCGGTCGGGCGGCGGCAGTCCGATAGGTTGTTCGCATGACCCACCACCCTGACAACGCCGGTCGGGCGGCACCCCGCCCGTTCGGGCGCCTGCTCACCGCGATGGTGACCCCGTTCACCCCGGACGGCTCGCTGGATCTCGACGGCGCGGCCCGGCTCGCGGCCTACCTGGTGGACGAGCAGGGCAACGACGCGCTGGTCGTGAACGGGACCACCGGCGAGTCGCCGACCACCACCGACGCGGAGAAGGAGCGGCTGATCCGTACGGTGGTCGAGGCGGTGGGCGACCGGGCCCAGGTGGTCGCCGGGGTCGGCACCAACGACACCCGGCACACCATCGAGCTGGCCGGTGCCGCCGAGAAGGCCGGGGCGCACGGGTTGCTGGTGGTCACGCCGTACTACAACAAGCCGCCGCAGGCCGGGCTGGTCCGGCACTTCACCGCGGTGGCCGACGCCAGCGCGCTGCCGGTGATGCTCTACGACATCCCGCACCGCACCGGCGTGCCGATCGCCACCGAGACCCTGCTGCGGCTCGCCGAGCACGAGCGGATCGTCGCGGTGAAGGACGCCAAGGGCGACCTGATCGCCAGTTCGGTGGTGACCGGCCGGACCGACCTGGCCTATTACTCCGGCGAGGACGCGTTGACGCTGCCCGCCCTGGCGATCGGCGGGGTCGGCCTGGTCGGCACCTCGACCCACCTGACCGGGGCGCTCACCAAGCAGATGATCGAGGCGTACGACCGGGGCGCCACCGCCGAGGCGCTGGCCCTGCACCGGCGGCTGCTGCCGCTGTTCACCGGGATCTTCCGCACCCAGGGCACCATCCTGGTCAAGGCGGCACTTGCCGCGTGGGGTCTGCCCGCCGGGCCGGTACGCCCACCGCTGGTGGAAGCCACCTCCGACGAGATGGCCCAGTTGCGGGCGGACTGCGCCGAAGCCGGGCTGGAGTTGCCGTGAGCGGGGGCAGGGACAGCAGCGGACAGCGCAGGGACAGCAGCGGACAGCGTTGCGAGGCGACAGCATGAGCGAGCGTAGTGAGCGAATCAGCCAGCTCGGTGCCGATGTGCCTCATGACGGTACGGAGCGAAGCGGAGTGCCGGCATGAGCGAGCGTAGTGAGCGAATCAGCCAGCTCGGTGCCGATGTGCCTCATGACGGTACGGAGCGAAGCGGAGTGCCGGCATGAGCCAGCCGGGAATTGAGCTGGAACTGCCGCCGCCGCTGCCCGAGGGCGGGCTGCGAATCGTGCCGCTGGGCGGGCTCGGCGCCATCGGGCGGAACATGACCGTCTTCGAGTACGACGGCAAGCTGCTGATCGTCGACTGCGGGGTGCTCTTCCCCGACGTCGAGCAGCCGGGCGTCGACCTGATCCTGCCGGACTTCACGCCGATCCTGGACCGGCTCGCCGACGTACAGGCGATCGTGCTCACGCACGGGCACGAGGACCACATCGGGGCGGTGCCTTACCTACTGGCCCACAAACCGGACATCCCGCTGGTCGGCTCGCAGTTCACCCTCGCCCTGGTCGAGGCGAAGCTGGCCGAGCGCCGGATCGAGCCGTACACGCTGACGGTGCGGGAGGGCGGCCGGGAGCGGCTCGGCCCGTTCGAGTGCGAGTTCTTCGCGGTCAACCACTCGATCCCGGACGCCCTCGCGGTGGCCATCCGGACCCCGGCCGGGCTGGTGCTGCACACCGGCGACTTCAAGATGGACCAACTCCCGCTGGACGGCCGGATCACCGACCTGGCCGGCTTCGCCCGGCTCGGCGCGGAAGGCGTCGACCTGCTCCTCTCCGACTCGACCAACGCCGAGATCCCCGGTTTCGTCAGCTCGGAGCGGGAGATCGGGCCGGTACTCGACTCGATCTTCGCCAAGGCGCGCGGCCGGATCATCGTGGCCTCGTTCGCCTCGCATGTGCACCGGGTGCAGCAGGTGCTGGACTCCGCCGCCGAGCACGGCCGGAAGGTCACCTTCATCGGCCGGTCGATGGTCCGCAACATGGGCATCGCCCGCGACCTCGGGCTGCTGCGCATCGAGCCCGGCCTGGTCGTCGGGCTGGACGAGGCGACGGCGCTGCCGCCGGACCAGATCGTGCTGATGTCGACCGGTTCGCAGGGCGAGCCGATGAGCGCGCTGGGCCGGATGGCCACCGGCGACCACCGGCACATCACGGTCGCCCCCGGCGACACGGTGGTGCTGGCCAGCTCGCTGGTGCCGGGCAACGAGACCTCGGTCTACCGGGTGATCAACCAGCTCTGCCGGGCCGGCGCGACCGTGATCCACAAGGACGTGGCAAAGGTGCACGTCTCCGGGCACGCCCCGGCCGGTGAACTGCTCTACCTGCTCAACGTCGTCCGGCCGAGCAACCTGATGCCGGTGCACGGCGAGTGGCGGCACCTGCGGGCGCACGCCCGGCTCGGCATCGAGTCCGGTGTCGCCGCCGACCGGGTGGTGCTCTGCGAGGACGGCGACGTCGTGGACCTGGTCGAGGGGCACGCCCGGGTGGTCGGTCACATCAAGAGCCGGTACGTCTACGTCGACGGCCTCGCCGTCGGCGACGTCGGCGAATCGCTCCTCACCGAGCGGCGGATCCTCGGCGACGGCGGGTTCATCTCGGCGACCGTGGTGGTCGACTCGGTCACCGGCAAGGTGGTCGGCGGTCCCACCGTCTCCGCCAAGGGCTTCTCGGACGACCCCGACGCGTTCAACCCAGTGATCCCGCTGATCACCGAGGCGCTGGGCCGGGCGGCCACCGAGGGCATCACCGATCCGCACCAGTTGCAGCAGATCGTCCGCCGTACGGTCGGCCGCTGGGTGAACGACGCGTACCGGCGCCGTCCGATGATCGTCCCGACCGTGGTCGAGGTCTGACCCCGGTCCACGGCGCCGACCAGCGTCTTCGAGTTGTCGGGCCGGGCCCTTCCGTGCGGCCAGCGTGCGGAAGGGCCAGCGTGCGGAAGGGCCGGAAGGGCCGTCGCGCCCAGTCGCCGCCGTTCCAGGTGATACGCACGGGAGCCGCTTCCGGTTCAGCCGATCGGCTGTGAGATTGCCCATCACCGATCCGTTCATCGGCGGCCGCCTGCCGGCCGTACCTTCCCGCGGGCTGCCCGATGGTGAAGGAGGCGATCGATGGATCGCGCACGCGCGACGCGGAGCCGGCGAGGCACGGTCAGTCGGCGGAGTACGGCACAGCGACGGGGAATCGCGATCGGGGTGACGGTGGCGACCGTCGCCGGTCTGGCGGCGGTGACCTGGCCGGCGTTGGCCGGGGAGGACCCGCCGCGATCGGAGCCGACACCCGCCGGCCCGGCCCGGCAGCTCGTCGACGCGCTGCGCCGGGACCTGTCGCTGACCGAGGCCCAGGCACGCGCCCGGCTGGACCGGGAGCAGTGGGCCCGCGGGACCACCCAGCGGCTGCGTACCGAACTCGGGGCGGGATACGGCGGCACCTGGCTCGCTGCCGACGGCAACCAGCTCATGGTGGCGGTGACCGACCAGGCGGCTGCCGCCCGGGTACGCGCCGCCGGAGCCGAACCGAAGCTGGTCACCCGGAACGCCCGACAGCTCGACATGGTTAAGGCGAGCCTGGACCGGATCGCCGACGACGCGACCCCGGACGTCGCCGGCTGGTACGTCGACGTGTCGAACAACCGCGTCGTGGTACGCGCCCAGCCCGGTACCGAGGCCGCCGTGCGGCGGTTCGTGCAGGCCAGTGGCGCCCCGGCGAAGGCGGTCGAGGTGGTCGCCTCGGCCGAGGCGCCGGTGCCGCTGATCGACGTACGCGGCGGTGACCCGTACGTGATCGACGACCGCGCCCGGTGCTCGATCGGGTTCTCCGTCGTCGGCGGATTCGTCACCGCCGGCCACTGTGGAGCGCCGGGGGCTACCACCAGCAGCCCGGACGGGGTCGCCCAGGGTGTCGTCTCGGCCTCCTCGTTCCCCGGCGACGACTGGGGCGTGGTGGAGACCAACGACGACTGGGTTCCGCAGCCGGTGGTCAACGACTTCGACGGCGGCACGATCGCCGTCGCCGGTGGGCAGGAGGCACCGGTCGGCAGCTCGATCTGCCGCTTCGGCGCCACCACCGGCGCCCGGTGCGGTGTCGTCGAGGCGCTGAACGCCACCGTGGTCTACCCGGAGGGCACGGTCACCGGGCTCACCCGGACGAACGTCTGCGCCGAGCCGGGCGACTCCGGCGGCTCCTGGATGTCCGGCGACCAGGCCCAGGGGGTCACCTCGGGCGGCTCCGGCGACTGCACGGTGGGTGGCATCACCTTCTTCCAGCCGCTGACCGAGATCCTCGAGGTCAACCAGCTCACCCTGGTCACCACTGCGAACGGGCCGACGGCGCCCCCGGCCGACCCACCGGCGACCACCGACCCGCCGGCCGCGACGGAACCGCCCGCCGCGACCGAGCCGCCGGCTGCGACCGAGCCGCCGGGCGCGACCGAGCCGCCGAGCCCGCCGCCGGGTTCCGAGTGCGCCGAGCACAAGGCGCTGAAGGCCGCCACCCTCGCGGCCGGGCGCCGTCAGGTGCAGCCCGCCGGTCGCTACTTCCGGGCCGGACACGGTCGGCAGGTCGGCTGTCTGGACGGGCCGTCCGGGGCCAACTTCGACCTGGTACTCCAGAGGTGGAGCCGGGGCGCCTGGCGTACCGTCGCCGTCTCCGCCGGGCCGACCGCGGACGAGCAGATCTCCTACAGCGGCAGCGCCGGCTTCTACCGCTACCGGGTGGAGTCCCGGCGCGGCTCCGGCACCTACACCCTCGGCTCCTCGCTGCGCTGAGCCGGCCGATCTGCACTGGACCTTTTCAACCTTCCCGTGCGGTCCGGCCGACCGCAAGCTCGGACGCGGTGCGTGAGCGCCGCGCGGTCCAGGTTGAAAAAGGTTCACTGAGGCAGCCGGGCGCCGAGACGATCCGAGAGCGCCGGCCGGTGGGCTGAGTATTCGTACCCGGTCCGCCGGCCGCCCGGCTGGGTAGCCTTTGCCCGGGAGGCGGCGATGGGTTACCGGTTGTTGATCATGCTGGTCCTGGTGCTGCACTTCGGCTTCCTGGCCTATCTGGTGCTGGGCGGGTTCCTCGCCTGGCGCTGGCCAAGGACGGTCTGGCTGCATCTCGGTGCCGCCGCCTGGGGCGTACTGGTGACCGCCGCCCAACTGGTCTGTCCGCTGACCTATCTCGAACACTGGGCGCGGCGCCGAGCTGGCGAAACCGGCGTCGGGCGGGGCTTCATCGACCGCTACGTCGAGGGCGTGATCTATCCCGAGCGGTACGCCGCGCTCGCCCAGGCGCTGGTCGCGGTGCTGATCCTGGTCTCCTGGGTCGGCCTGTTCCAGCGGCTCGGTCTGTTCCGGGGGCTCAGGGCAGCGCGGCCACCGCGGCCGCGAAGGCGGCTCCGCTGGCGAGGGTCGCGTTGACCAGTACGGCGAGCTGACCGGCGGCGACGCCGTACTCCAGGTCGGTACTGACATCGCCGGCCAGCACCAGTTCCCCCGCCCCGAGATCCAGGACGTACGCCTTGGGCAGCAACTGGTCCTGGTTCCAGGCGTTGCAGAACTCGTACGCCTGCCCGAGCCGTTCCGCCGGCAGCCGGCGCTCGGCGGTCACCCGGGCGTGCAGGATCTCTCCCCGCTCACCCAACCGCTGGAACTCGATCAGCGCGTTGCCCCACCGGCCGCCGACCGTGCCCGCCGGACCGAGTACGTGCTGGTCCGCCCGGTCCCGCAGCACCTCCACGATCGCCGCCACGGTCAGCGGCGCGACCACCGCGGGCCCGTCGCCCCGGTCCCGGCACCCCACCGGCACCGGTTCCCACCTGCCCGCCGTTGTCGGCCTGGCTGCCGTTGTCGGCCCGGTTGGTGGCTCCGGTTTCGTCCTCGGCTCCGCCGCCGGCTCCGACCTGCTCGCCGTTGTCGACTCCGCTGCCGTGGCCGACTCGGTCGCCGGCTCCGGCTTGGCTGTCGGTTCCGGCTGGTTGGCGGACTCCGGCTCGGCTGTCGTGGCCGACTCGGTGGCGGGCGGCTCCGGTTCGATCGCGCGTTCGGGCTCGGCCACCGGCTCCGGTGGCAGGCGTACCGGGCCGGGCAGCGGGCGTTCGGCCAGCCAGGAGGCGATCCGGCCGGACTGGTGGCTCGTCCCGTTGCGGGCGTCGAACCGGCCCGCCAGGTCTTCGGCGGTGGCGGTGAGTTCGGTGCCGAGCGCGGTGACGGTCAGCTCGGCGGCGTGCCGCCCGGCGTATCCGGGGCGGTGGATCAGGTGTCGCGCGAAGCCGGCCGGGCCGGCCAGTCGGCAGAGCAGGGCCCCGGCGGCGGCGAACTCCAGCGCGGACGCCTCGTCGTAGGGGCGGTCCAGCTCGGGCAGGTGCCGGGCGAGGATCTCCAGTCCGCGATCGTAGTGACCGGTGAGTGCGCAGAACCGCAGGTGGTCGGCGAGGAACGGAAACCCTGCCCGCTCCCGCCGGTGCCGCCGGTAGGCGCGTACGTGTGCGGCGGCGGCCTCGTCGTACCGGCCGAGGCGCAGGTACGCCAACTGGATCGTGCCGAGCGCCCGCTCCGGCTGGTCGGGGCAGCGCAGCGTGCCGGCGAGCACCGGCTCGACCAGCTCGACCGCCTCGGTCCACCGGCCCCAGCCGGTCAGCAGCCTCGCCTGCTCGGCCGGCTCGCAGGCGCCGCAGCCACTCCACTCGTCACGGGGCGCGGCCCGCCAGCGCACCAGCCACCGTCGGGCGGTCGACTCGGCGCCGACGTGGTCGGCGATCCGGCAGCGCAGGGCGTACGCCGGTCCGCAGCTCCGCCCGGCCGCCCCGAGCCGCCGCTCCAGGTCGTCGAGAGCGGCCCCGGCGCGGGTCAGCCCGATCCGTGAGGTGCCGCAGAGCGCGGCCACCGCCTCCCGGTGGTAGCCGTGCAGCCGGGCGGAGTCGACGGCGTCGAGCGTCCCCGGCGCCTGATCGACGACGTCCAGGCACCATCGCACCGGCGGGAGCATCCGCCACGGTTCGACCTGCCGGTGCACCTCGACCAGGGCCAGCCGGGCCGCGAAGCCGAGCCCGACGTCCCCGCCGGCGTCGGCGTGCGCGACGATCCGGTCCAGTTCGGCGACCTTGGCCGCGTCGTCCGGCCGGTCCCGGGCGTCCGCCAGCGCGGCGAACAACTCGTCGCGGGTCACGCGGCGGCCGTGTGGGGTCGGGTCATGGACGGGGTCTCGCTTTCACGGGGTCGCGCCGGTTTCACGGGGTGGAGACGGGCCGCCGGTGAGTTTACTCAGCGTCGCAGCTCCGCCACGGCAGCGCACATCTGCCGGCCGGTCGAGATGCCGCAGTCGAGCAGCTGGTCGAGCTGCCGCACCGTGACCCCACGCTCCAGGTCGGCGACCACCTCGCCGCAGACCCGGGCACTGCCGTCGTCGTTGACCTGCACGAACGCCTTCGGCCAGAGCCGGTCGCGGTTCCAGGCGTTGCAGAACGCGTACAGGACGGGCACGTCGTCGACCGAGAACCGGCTCGCCGCCATCGTGCGGACCTGGAGCACCTCGCCGGCCTCGCCGACCCGGAGGAAGTAGACCAGGTTGCCGTCCCAGCTACCGACCAGGTCACCGTCCGGGTCGGTGTAGCAGGTGTGGCCGCGGCCGCCGAGCACGGTGCCGAGGAGTTCGTCGGTCAGCGGTCGGAGTCGTTCCGGTCGGCCGCCACCGGGCCGGTCCGAGGGGGCCACGAAGTCCGGTACGGGCATGCGGGGTCCCTCCTGGACGGCTCCGGCTCCGCCCGTGATGGTAGGACCACGGCCGCCGGTACCGGGACAGGCCGGGCCGGGGTCGCCGGGGTGCGGGCGGTGCGGATCGGGTGTGATCCGCAAGGTAGCTGGTCAGACACGGCGCGCAAAAGCGGGGAATCCTTAGCGCGCGCCGCTAACGTGTGAACTTATGGCGGGCCGTGCCTCCTCTCAGGCGAACCGGCGCCGGAGCGGGTCCGCGACCCGTACCGGCGGTACTCGGGCGGGCAACACCCGGGCGCGGCAGCCGGGCCGAGGCCGGGCCGCGGCCGCACGCCGGTCGACCCGGACCAGTCCGGCGGCGTACGTCGGCCGGGCGCTCGGGGCGACCTGGATGGGGCTGGCGCACGGCGTCGGCTGGGCGATGCGGGCGGCCGGCCGGCAGGCGGCGACCGCCCGCGACCTCGACCCGGAGCATCGCCGGGACGGCGCTGGTCTGCTCCTGCTCGGCCTGGCGATCCTCAGTGCCGTGGCGGTCTGGTTCTCCTCGGCCGGACCGCTCGGCGGTCGACTCGCCGACACCATCCGGCTGTTCTTCGGCGCGATCTCGATCGTGCTGCCGATCCTGCTGCTGATCGGGTCGGTCAGGCTGATGCGCGCGCCCGCCGAGCCGGAGCACCGGGGCCGGGGACTGGTCGGCTGGACGGCGCTGATCGTCGGCACGGCGGCGCTGCTGCACATCGGACAGCATCCGGCCGACAACACCGAGCGGGACTACGCCGGTGGCCTGATCGGGGCCGGCGTCGGCGGGCCGCTGGAGAACGCGGTCAGCGCCTGGGTCGCCGTACCGCTGCTGGTGTTGCTGCTGCTCTTCGGGCTGCTGGTGGTGACCGCGACCCCGATCAACAAGGTGCCGGAGCGGCTCGGGCTGCTCGCCGGTGCGGTGCTCGGCCGGCCGGAGTCCGAGGAGGACTCCGAGCCCGAGTCGGCGCGCGCCGAGGGCCGACGGCCGCGCCGCCGACCGTCGCCGCTGCCGGGCCCGGCCGACGAGGACGAGCCCGGCTACGAGATCGACACCCCGGCGGACGAGCACGTGCCGCTGCCGCGCAAGTCGAAGGGCAGGGTACCGGCCGCCCGGAAGGCACCGGAGCCGCCGGAGCACTCCCCGGCACCGACCCGGGCGGAGCAGTTGGCGATCACCGGACTGGCCGGCGACTACACGCTGCCGCCGGCCAACCTGCTGCGTCCCGGCGGTGCGCCGAAGACCCGCAGCCGGGCCAACGACGAGGTGATCGCCGCGCTGACCGGGGTCTTCGACCAGTTCGACGTGGACGCGGCGGTGACCGGCTTCACCCGGGGCCCGACCGTCACCCGGTACGAGGTCGAGCTCGGGCACGGCGTGAAGGTCGAGCGGATCACCCAGCTCTCCCGCAACATCGCGTACGCGGTCAAGTCCCCGGACGTGCGGATCCTCAGCCCGATTCCCGGCAAGAGCGCGGTCGGGGTGGAGATCCCGAACAGCGACCGGGAGGACGTGGCGCTCGGCGACGTGCTCCGGTCCCGGGCGGCGGCGAGTGACCACCACCCGATGCTGGTGGCGCTCGGCAAGGACATCGAGGGCGGCTTCGTGGTGGCCAACCTCGCCAAGATGCCGCACATCCTCATCGCGGGCGCCACTGGCGCAGGCAAGGCTCTTGCCCTGGACACGCCGATTCCGACGCCGGACGGCTGGTCGACGATGGGGGAGCTCCGAGTCGGTGGACAGGTCTTCGACGAGAACGGCCGACCGTGCAACATCGTCGCCGCCACCGAGGTCATGTACGGCCGTCCCTGCTACGAGGTGGAGTTCTCCGACGGTACGGTGATCGTCGCCGACGCTCAGCATCAATGGAAGACGACGACGAGGGCGGGTCGTACCCAGCGAAAGCATCGGTGGCGGAACGGTTCGTACTGGCAGTGCGATGACGTCGACAGGGTGACGAGGCGTGCGGGTCAGGTGCTGAGCGAGCCGGACGGACCGGTGTCGACCGACGCGGTTGTCAAGGATCTGGGCGGCCAGTTCCGAAACATCCTCTATCGGATTGTCCGTGACTTGCCCGAGTGCACGACGCTCGGTCGGATGAGCTACCGGCGTGGCGGCAGGGGCGTGACACGCTGGGTTCCGACCTACTCCCGCCATCGCGTCTACGCCGCCTTGCGTGACCTGGTTACCGCTCCCGGACGGTCCGCTCGGCGGCGCACCCACGACGAACGTCCTGTCACGACGGCGGAGATAGCGGCGTCGCTCCGGGTGACCGGGCCCGGCATGTCGTGGGTCAATCACGCCATCGCCGTCTGCGGGCCACTCGAATACGCAGAGCAGGATCTGCCGATCGCCCCGTACACGTTGGGCTGTTGGCTGGGCGACGGAACCACGGGATCGGCCGGGTTCACCTGTGCCGACGAGGAGATCCTGGACAACATCCGACTCGATGGATACGACGTCACGAAGCACCCACACGGGCGGATCCATTACACGATCTCGAACAGGGCCGACCGGCAGGAGCGGATAGCCCAAGCGGTAGAGCTGATCGATCGAGGCGTCAGTCGGGCTTGGGCGGCGGAGCATCTCGGGGTGGAACTCTCCGCCGTCTGCCGGGCGGCCGCAGGCATGGCGCGGGCTGTCAGAGGTGGACAGGTCGAGCCGGCCACCCCGTCCCGCCACCGCTACCGGACCATGCGTGCATTGTTTCGGGAGATCGGTGCCAAGCACATTCCCGAGAACTACAAACGTGCGTCAGTGGAGCAGCGGCGGGCGTTACTCGCCGGCCTCCTGGACACTGATGGCACGGTTTCCCGCCGGGGTGGCATTGAGTTGGCGCTCACGAACGAGCGGCTGGCGCGTGACGCGTTCGAGCTGATCATTGGCCTCGGCTACCAGGCGACGATGCGGACGAAGCCGGTGAAGGGTAGGAGCGACGACAGTTCAACCTGCTATCGCATCCATTTCACATCGGCTGACAAACTGTTCCGGCTGACGCGCAAGGCCGCTCGCCAGGTGACCAGTACTCGGGTGACCACAACCCAGCGCTACATCGTGGACGTCCGACCGGTTGCCTCGGTTCCCGTCCGGTGTATCGAGGTTGATAGTCCGAGTCATCTCTACCTGGCGAGTAGAGCATGCATCCCCACGCACAACTCAAGCTGTCTGAACACTTTGCTTGTGTCCATTTTGACCCGCGCGACCCCGGACGAGGTGCGGCTGCTGCTGATCGACCCGAAGCGGGTCGAGATGACCAACTACGAGGGGATCCCGCACCTGGTCACCCCGATCGTGACCAACCCGAAGAAGGCGGCGGACTCGCTGGACTGGGTGGTCCGCGAGATGGACATGCGCTACGACGACCTGGCCGCCGCCGGGGTACGCCACATCGACGACTACAACCGCAAGGTCCGGGCCGGTCAGATCAAGCCGCCACCGGGCAGCGAGCGGGAGATCCGGCCGTACCCGTACCTGCTGGTGATCGTGGACGAGCTGGCCGACCTGATGATGGTGGCGCCGCGCGACGTGGAGGACTCGGTCGTCCGGATCACCCAGCTCGCCCGGGCCGCCGGCATCCACCTGGTGCTGGCCACCCAGCGCCCGTCGGTCGACGTGGTGACCGGTCTGATCAAGGCGAACGTGCCGTCCCGGCTCGCCTTCGCCACCTCGTCGCTGGCCGACTCCCGGGTCATCCTCGACCAGCCGGGCGCGGAGAAGCTGATCGGCCGGGGCGACGGCCTGTTCCTGCCGATGGGCGCCTCCAAGCCGGTACGCATCCAGGGCGCCTGGGTCACCGAGGGTGAGATCAACGACATCGTCAAGTTCTGCAAGGAGCAGCGGGAGCCGGAGTTCCGGCCCGACGTGCTCGCTCCGGCCCAGGACACCAAGAAGAAGGTCGACGAGGACATCGGCGACGACCTCGACCTGCTGGTGCAGGCGATCGAGCTGGTGGTCACCTCGCAGTTCGGCTCGACCTCGATGCTCCAGCGCAAGTTGCGGGTCGGCTTCGCCAAGGCGGGCCGGCTGATGGACCTGATGGAGACCCGGGGCATCGTCGGGCCGTCCGAGGGCTCGAAGGCCCGGGACGTGCTGGTCAAGCCGGACGAGTTGGAGGAGGCGCTGGCGGCGCTCCGCCCGGACGACTGACCGGGGCGGCTCGCCCTACCCTGGGAAGGGTGGCGAGTCTGGACGATCTGGAACCGGGCCTCGACGCCGTCTCCGTACTGGTCGATCCGGTGCGGCGGGCGGCGTACCGGGTGGTGGCCGCCGGGGCGGGGCCGGTCGGCCGGGACGAGGTGGCGGCCGAGGTCGGCATCGGGCGTACCCTCGCCGCCTTCCACCTCGACAAGTTGGTCGACGCCGGGCTGCTGACCGTGTCCCTGGCGCGCCGGTCCGGCCGTTCGGGTCCGGGTGCCGGCCGCCCGGCAAAGCTGTACCGGCGGGCGGCGGGGGAGCACGTGGTCAGCGTGCCGCCCCGGGCCTACCGGTTGGGTGCGGAGCTGCTCGCCGAGACCGTGGTGCGGCTCGGCGGGGAGCAGGCCCTCTTCGAGGTGGCCGCCGAACGGGGCCGGCAGACCGGCCGGGCGGTCGGGCCGGGCGCGGAGTTGCTCGACGTGCTGCACGCCCAGGGGTACGAGCCGGTGCCGGACGGCGCCGACATCCGGCTGCGCAACTGCCCGTTCCACCAGCTCGCCGGGGACTATCCGCCGGCCGTCTGCGGGATGAACCTGGCCCTGCTGACCGGGCTGTTGACCGGGGCGGACCGGCCGGGTTGGCGGGCCCGGCTCGACCCTCGGCCCGGGCTCTGCTGCGTGCTGCTGGAGCGCACCGAGGACACCCGGCAGCCGTCCGGGGACGACCCGGTGCGGTCCGGAGACGGGTCGCCCGGGGACAACCGTCCGCTGTCCGGAGCCGCGCCGGAGCTGGTCGGCGACGCTCCGCCGCCTTCTAAAGACAATAAGGATTGACAAAGAGATTCGCCGGCTGGTTCGCTGCGGACATGGCCTTTCACCTTGCCCAACTCAACATCGCCCGGCTGCGGGCGCCGCTGGACGACCCGCTGATGGCCGACTTCGTCGCCGACCTGCCGACGCTGAACGGGCTCGCCGACACCTCCCCGGGATTCGTCTGGCGGCTGCGCGACGAGGAGGGTGGCGGCGACGACGCCACCGCACTGCGCCCGTTCGGGCCGGACGTGCTGGTCAACCTCACGGTCTGGGAGTCCGTGCCGGCGCTGCGCGACTACGTCTACCGCAGCCCGCACCTGGAGTCGCTGCGCCGCCGCCGCGAGTGGTTCCATCCGTCCGGCGCCGATCCGCACCTGGTGCTCTGGTGGCTGCCGGCCGGCGAGCTGCCGACCCTGGCCGACGCCTGGGTCCGGCTGGACCGGCTCGCCCGGACCGGCCCGACCCCGGCGGCGTTCACCCTCCGGCACACCTTCCCGCCGCCGGAGCCGGGGTCACGTTCGGAGCCGGGGTCACGTCCGGAGCCGGTATTCCCCGAACCGGCGACGCCGCCGGGGCCGGCGCTGCGCACCGGCGGTTGACCTGAACCACGGTTGAAGTATCAGAATCCGCTGATGACCCAGTTCATCACCGACGCCGAGGTGGCGGCCCGGCTGGACCCGGCAACGGCGGTACGGGCGATCCGGGACGCGCTGCTGGCGGCGCACCGGGGCCGGCTCGTCGCCCCGCCCCGGGTGGCCGCGCCGCTGGCCGCCGGCCGGCTGGTCTTCACCGCCGGGCAGCTCACCGGCGAGTGGTACGGCTTCCGCTCGTACGACACCTTCGGGCATGCCGAGGGCGAACAGGTGGTGGCGCTGCACGATGCCGGTACCGGGCGGGTCCGGGCGATCGCGGTCGGCGAGGAGATCGGGTCCCGGCGTACCGGGGCGCTCGGCGGGGTGGCGGTGGACGCGCTCGCCCGGTCGGACGCGGCCACGCTCGGAGTGGTCGGTGCCGGTGGCCAGGCGTGGGCGCAGGTCTGGGCGATCGCGGCGGTACGCCGGCTGCGCGAGGTCACCGTCTTTTGCCGTACCCCGGCCGGGCGGGAGAAGTTCGCCGCCCGGGTCCGGGCCGAACTGGGTATCCCGGCCCGGGCGGTCCGCACCGCCCCGGAGGCGGTACGCGACCGCGACGTGGTGGTGCTCGCCACCACCAGCCCCACACCGGTGATCTCGGCCGCCGACCTGAGCCCCGGCAGTCACCTGACCACCATCGGCCACAAGCAGGTGGGCCGGGCGGAGTTTGGCCCCGACCTGCTGGACCGGGCGGATCTGCTGGTCACCGACTCGCTGGCCCAGGCCGGCGCGTACGACCCGCCGATGCTCGGCACCGTCGGGGCGTACGCCGGGCGGTTGCGGGCGCTGGGTGCGGTGCTGGCCGGCGCGGTCCCCGGCCGGACCACGGCGGACCAGGTGACCGTCTTCTGCTCGGTCGGCCTGGCCGGCAGTGAGGCGTTCCTGCTCGACCGGCTGGCCCGGCCGGAGGCCGCGCCGGCCGGCGCGGCGCCGCCGGCTCGGGGTGCCGGGCCGGGGTGACGCGCCCGGCGCGGGGCAGCCGCCGTGGCCGGGCCGTCCAGCCGTCCCGGTAGGCTCGGATGGTGTCTGCCACTTCCCCCTCCTCGACCGCCGGCCGCCGGGTCGCGCTGCTCACCCTCGGCTGTGCCCGTAACGAGGTCGACTCGGAGGAGTTGGCCGCCCGGCTGCACGCCGACGGCTGGCAGGTGACCACCGACGGCGAGGGCGCCGACGTGGTGCTCGTCAACACCTGCGGCTTCGTGGAGAAGGCCAAGCAGGACTCGATCCAGACGCTGCTCGCCGCCGCCGACACCGGGGCCAAGGTCGTGGCGGCGGGCTGCATGGCCGAGCGGTACGGCCGGGAGCTCGCCGACGGCATGCCCGAGGCCGGCGCGGTGCTCAGCTTCGACGACTATCCCGACATCTCGGCCCGGCTCGACGACGTGCTGGCCGGCAAGCAGCTCCCCGCGCACACCCCCCGGGACCGGCGCGAGCTGCTGCCGCTGACCCCGGTGGCCCGGCACGGCGGCGCGGTCGTGGTGCCGGGGCACGGCGGGACGGCCACCCGGCCGGCCGGCGGCACGCTGGTGGCCGACGAGCACACCCCGGCGCACCTGCGCCCGGTGCTGCGGCACCGGCTCGACTCCGGCCCGGTCGCCTCGCTGAAGCTGGCCAGTGGCTGCGACCGGCGTTGTGCGTTCTGCGCCATCCCGACGTTCCGCGGCGCCTTCGTCTCGCGTACCCCGGACGAGCTGCTCGCCGAGGCGGAGTGGCTGGCCCGCTCGGGCGTCCGGGAGCTGGTGCTGGTCAGCGAGAACTCCACCTCGTACGGCAAGGACCTCGGCGACCCCCGGCTGCTGGAGAAGCTGCTGCCGCAGCTCGCCGCGGTCGACGGCATCGTCCGGGTCCGGGCCAGTTACCTGCAACCGGCGGAGACCCGACCGGGACTGGTCGAGGTGATCGCCACCACACCGGGCGTCGCGCCCTACTTCGACCTCTCGTTCCAGCACTCCAGCGAGGCGGTGTTGCGCCGGATGCGCCGGTTCGGCTCGACCGACCGGTTCCTCGAACTGCTCGGGTCGGTGCGGGAGTTCGCCCCCGACGCCGGGGCCCGGAGCAACGTGATCGTCGGCTTCCCCGGCGAGACCCGGGCGGACGTGAAGGAGCTGGAGCGCTTCCTCACCGCCGCCCGGCTGGACGCGATCGGCGTCTTCGACTACAGCGACGAGGACGGCACCGAGGCCGCCGGCCTGCCCGGGAAGGTGTCGCCGGCCACGGTCAAGCGCCGCTACGACCGGCTCTCCGCGCTCGCCGACGAGCTCTGCTCGCAGCGCGCCGAGGAGCGGCTCGGCGCGGCCGTCGAGGTGCTGGTCGACTCGGTGGACGGCGGTGTGGTGGAGGGCCGGGCGGCCCACCAGGCGCCGGAGGTGGACGGCTCGACCACCCTGGTCGCCCCGGTCGGCGGCGGGGTCGACCTGGCCGCGTTACGCCCGGGCGACCTGGTCCGGGCCAGGGTCACCGGCACCGAGGGCGTGGACCTGGTGGCCGTACCGGAGGAGATGGTGTCGGCGGCGTCGCGTGGGGCGGGGTGACCGGGGTGGCAGCGACGGACCCGTGGGCGTACCGCCCGTGCACCGGCGTCGGCGGCGGGACGCCGTCGTGACCGAGGCGGCGGATCCGGTACCGGGCCCGCCGGTGCCGGCCGGCACGGTCGGATCCGGGGCGGGCCGGGGTGGCGGGGGTGCCGAGCCGGGCCGGGCGGCGGCGGCCGTCGATCCGGCACCCTCCGGTCGGGTCGGTCCGGTCCCGGTGGTCAACGCCGCCAATGGGCTCACCGCGCT
This sequence comes from Plantactinospora sp. CA-294935, assembly GCF_050936445.1. Classification (NCBI taxonomy): domain Bacteria; kingdom Bacillati; phylum Actinomycetota; class Actinomycetes; order Micromonosporales; family Micromonosporaceae; genus Plantactinospora; species Plantactinospora sp. CA-294935. The sequence goes on along the minus strand of NZ_JBNJMU010000001.1, from coordinate 10,247,759 downwards.
CCGGCTGGCGCTGGTACCGGTCTTCGTCGGGCTGGTGATCAGTTCCGGGATGGTGCACGCCGGCTGGCGGGTGGCCGCCTGCCTGACCTTCGTCGTCGCCTCGGCGACGGATCTGGTCGACGGCTGGATCGCCCGGCGCTGGGCGCTGGTCACCTCGTTCGGCAAGGTGGCCGACCCGATCGCCGACAAGGCGCTGACCGGCACCGCTCTGGTCTTATTGTCCTGGTATGACCGTATCCCCTGGTGGATCACCGTACTCATCCTGGTCCGCGAGTTCGGCATCACGCTGATGCGGTTCTGGGTGATCAGGTACGGCGTGATCGCGGCCAGCCGGGGCGGCAAGGCGAAGACCGCCGTCCAGATCCTGGCCATCGTCTGGTATCTCTGGCCGGTGCCGGAGAGCGTGACCTGGGTCGGGCCCTGGATCCTCGGCGTCGCCGTGGTGGTGACCGTGGTGACCGGGCTCGACTACGTGGTCCGGGCGCTGCGGCTGCGCCGCGCCGCGCCCTGACGGCGTGCCGGACACCCGTCCGCTCGACCGGCCACGAACAGATCGACGGACCGCAGATCGACCCGCAACAGACAGCGCCTGACCGGAGGAGGATCGGATGGACGACCCGGCACGGGCGGCCGACAACGGAGCCGCGGCGGTCGTACACGCGCTCGTCGACCGGGGCGCCACCCTGGCGGTGGTGGAGTCGCTCACCGGTGGCCTGCTGGCCGCCACGATCGTCGACATCGCCGGGGTCAGCAGCGTGTTCCGAGGCGGCCTGGTGGCGTACGCGACCGAGTTGAAGTCGTCGCTGGCGGGCGTACCGGCCGAGCTGCTTGCCGAGCGGGGCGCGGTCGACCCGGACGTGGCGGTGGCGCTGGCCGAGGGGGGCCGGGCGCGCTGCGGCGCTGACTGGTGCCTCGCCACCACCGGGGTTGCCGGCCCGGAGCCGCAGGACGGCAAGCCGGTCGGGCTCGTCTTCGTGGCGGCGGCCGGGCCCTCCGGCACCGTGGTACGCCGACTCGACCTCGACGGCAACCGGCTGCGGATCCGGATCGGCGCGGTGAGCGGTGCCCTGCACCTGCTCGCCGAGCGGCTGCACGCCGAGGCCGAGGAGAGCCCGGTCGACGGCGGGCGCTGATTTCCACTCGTCCGCTGGCGGGGTGGCCCGGGCGGATGGCCCGGGTCGGCACCCGACCGGTACGGGCGCCGACCCGTCGCCACCAGCACCGATCCCTCTTACCGGGCCGGCCGGCGCCGGTGCGGGCGTGCCGGCGGGTGGGCGGCCGGGCGGAGCGGACTGGCGGGGCGGGATGTCGTCGGCGGCCGCACCGGGTACGGTTGCGGGAAGGCTCGGGCAGTCGACGTCGCGGTCACCGCCGCAACGCGGTCGGATTGAACCTGCCGTAACGCGGCCAGATCAAGCCGCCGCAACGCGGCCAGATCAATCGGCCGCAGTGTGGCCGGATCGAAGGTGCCGCAGCGCGGTCGGATCGACGCCGCCATGTTGCGGCGAGGTCGATTCCGCCGCATCGCGGTGGGGTCGAGGTGACGGCGCCGGTCCGACGTCCGGGAGGGTCTGAGCCCGCGACACGGGAGGTGCGATGGTCCTGCTACGCCGGGTGATCGGTGACGCGCTACGGGCGCGTCGGCAGGGGCAGCACCGGACCCTGCGCGAGGTCTCCTCCGCCGCCAACGTCAGCCTGGGCTACCTCTCCGAGATCGAGCGGGGCCAGAAGGAAGCGTCGAGCGAACTGCTGGCCGCCATCTGCGACGCGCTGGGTGCCCGGCTCTCCGAACTGCTCCGCGACGTCAGTGACACCGTCGAGGTGGCCGAGGGGCTGCCGGGGGTGCTGGTGCCGGTCCAGGAGAGCCCGGTCTCCGGCCGGGACGGGGCGAGGCGCCCGGAGTCCGGCGGACCGGCCGGGCGGGCCGCGTCGACCTACCCGGAGCCGGTCCGGCAGTCCGGCACGGCCGAGCCGGCCCGCCAGCCGGCCGCCGCCGAGTCCGTACACCAGCCCGGCGCCGCCGAGCCGGCCCGGCAGGTCGCGGCGGCCGAGCCGGCCCGCACCGAGCCCGCCGCACAGTCGGCGCGGGTCGACGCGTCCCTGGGCGGGCCGGCGCTGGCCGACCGGGCACTGCGTACCCTCGCCGAGGGCGGCGTGCACCAGCTCGGCGCCGAGCCGGTACGGCAGATCGCGTCCGATGGCACCGTTTCGGTGACGGTACGGCAGGAATCGCCCCTCAAGGCGACGCTGCGGACCACCCGCCGGATCCGCCCGACCACCAGCACCGAGCGGGACGTCGTGTGCGTCGGCTGATTCCACCCGACCGAGCGCCCGGCCCCGCCCGGGCCTTCTGCCGCGTCGGCTGACCGGCCGGGGCGTCGGCTGACCGGCCGGGGCATCGACTGACCGGCGCGTCAGGGCGTACGGCGCCGTCGAAGGTGTGGCTCGCCGGGGGCCTACCGCGTTACGGTGGGCCCCTAGCGGCATATCCGGTGGATATCCCCCTGAGGTCGTATGCCGGGGTGGCGCGATCCTGGGACGATGGAGATCCTGTCGCGCGGGCGCCTTTCCTGGGCCGGCAGACACGGCCACCGGACTGATGACACTGAGGGGATACCGGGAGATGGCGAACCCGTTCGTCAAGGGCTGGCGCTACATGATGGCGCTGTTCGGCACCAAGATCGATGAGTACGCCGATCCCAAGGTGCAGATCCAGCAGGCCATCGAGGAGGCGCAGCGCCAGCACCAGGCGCTGGTCCAGCAGGCCGCGGCGGTGATCGGCAACCAGCGCCAGTTGGAGATGCGGCTGTCCCGGCAGATGTCCGAGGTCGAGCGGTTGCAGGGGATGGCCCGCCAGGCGCTGGTGCTCGCCGACCGGGCCCGGGCCGCCGGTGACGAGACCGAGGCGACGAAGTACGAGCAGAGTGCGCAGACCGTCGCCACCCAGCTCGTCGCCGCCGAGCAGTCGACCGAGGATCTCAAGAGCCTGCACGACCAGGCGATCGGTGCCGCCGCCCAGGCGCGCCGGGCGGTCGAGAACAACTCGATGATCCTCCAGCAGAAGCTGGCCGAGCGGGCCAAGCTGCTCAGCCAGCTTGAGCAGGCCAAGATGCAGGAGAGCGTGGCCAAGTCGCTGGAGTCGATGTCGGCGCTCGCCGCGCCGGGCAACACCCCCTCGCTCGACGAGGTGCGGGACCGGATCGAACGGCGCTATGCCAACGCGATGGGCCGGGCCGAGCTGGCCGGCAACTCCGTCGAGGGCCGGATGCTGGAGATCCAGAAGTCCACCCTCGACCTGGCCGGCGCGTCTCGGCTGGAGCAGATCCGGTCGAGCATGGCCGGCGAGAAGCTGGCCGGCGGGACCACCACCCCGGCGGTCGAGCCGGCGGCTCCGGCAGCCGACCCGGCCGGGGTGGCCCGGCTGGACGAGATCCGGGCCAGCATGGGCCGGGACAAGCAGGCCGGCGGCGGCAGCGCCGCCGGCTGAGCCGGCGCGATCCGGCGAACGCGGGATGCCGTCGGCTCCGGCCGGCGACCATAGGGGGAGCGGAGCCGCCGGCCGGACCGGCGGCCGTCGGGGAGTGAGGTCGAGATGGCGGATCTGCGAACCCGCCACCTGCGCCGGCTGCGGAGCCTGCGCCGGTCGGTGCGGCGGTGGAGCGTGCTCGCGGGCGGCCTCGGTGGGGCGGCGGCGATCCTCACCCCCTACCAGGGGCTGGGACTGCCGGACGCGGCCTGGGCGGCGGCGGCCGGTGGTTCGGTGATGCTGGCCGTCTGGCGCTGGGCGGACCTCCGCGCGCTGGCCGCGCAGCCGGTGCCCCCGGCACCCGAGCCGGTGAGCCCGGAACAGGTCCGCGCCCGGCTGGTTGCCGCGGTCGAGCGGCTGCCCGCCGGGCGTCAGGCCCTCGCCGAGGTACGCCGGCAGCGCGCCCGGGTCGCCCTGCGCGGCTCGTCCGCGGCCGAGCCATGGACCCGGCTGGATCGGTCCGCCACGACGATGGCCGGTCTCGCCGGCCGGCTGACCGGTCCCGCCGGCCCGGCCGTGCTGGAGGCGACCGTGGCGGAGCAGTCGCTTCGGGACCTCGCCGAACGGGTGGCCAGTGTGGACCGGGCGGTACGGGTGGCTCCGGCCGAGACCCGGGCCGAGCTGGATGCCGCGCACCGGCACCTGACCGCACAGCTCGACAGCGGTGTGTCGGCGTACGAGCGGCTGGTGGCGGCGGCGGCGCGTTTCGTGGCCGAGGACGGTCGCGAGTACGACGACAACTCCTCGGTGACCCGGCTCACCGAGGCGACCGACCTGCTCCGGGGCGTGGCCGGTGGCCTGGCGGAGCTGCGCTCCCGTACCGGCCCGACCCAGGCGATGTCCTGAAGGTGCCGGGTCCTGCCACCGGGCCGGGCCGGTGAGGCGTCAGGCCGGCGTACGGATCGAGACCGAGCGGCTGACCACGGAGGTGCCGGCGGCGTTGCCGGCCTGGATGCGGTAGTGGTAGACGGTGTCGCGGGCCAGCCCGGTGTCGGTGAACGAGCGGGCCGCGCCCGGCACCGGCAACGTCGCCACCCCGGTGGTGAAGCCGGAGTCGGTGGCCCGGTGCAGTCTGAATCCGCCGACCACGCAGGTCAGCGGTACGGCCCAGCTCAGCACCACGCTGACCCCGTGCTGACCGCCGGCCACACCGTCGAGCGTCACCGCGAGGTCGGTCGGGACCGCCGGCACCGGCGGGGTGACCACGGTGGAGACGTTCGACCACGGTGACGTGGCGCCGAGATAGCAGGTGCGGACCCGGTAGTAGTAGGTGGTGTCCGGGGCGACCCGTGGGTCCGGGCAGCTTCCGGTGACCGGGACGGTGCTGGTGACCAGCCCGCTGCTGAAGGTCGGGTTGGTGGCCCGTTGCAGGTCCACCGTGGTGGCGAAGGACCGGTTCACCCAGCCCCGGTTGACCCGCAGCGGCGGCCCGCTCGCCACCGTGGCGACCAGCCCGGTCGGCGGCCGTAGCTGCACCATCGTGCTGGCCGGGTTCGAGTACGCCGAGTGGGCGACGCTGTTCTCCGCCCGGACCCGGTAGTAGTAGGTGCGCCCGGGGACGACGGTCGAGTCGACGTACCGGTTGTCGCCGGCCGGGACGGCGAAGGTGCGCGAGTCCCGGGTGAAATCGGCGTCGGTGGCCCGCTGCACCAGGCTGCCGGTGGCCGGCGGCGCTGCCGTACCGGTGCCGGCCGGCGGCCGGGAGTTGTCCGTCCAGGCCAGCACGATCGCCGGGAGCACGGTCGCGGAGCCGGGTTCCGGCCTGGCGGCGAGCCCGGTCGGCGCGGCCGGCGAGAACCGCAGCACCATCGGCCGGGCCATCTGGGCATCGGCGTGGCCGAGTAGCTGGCAGTGCCAGACGTACTCCCAACCGAAGTTGTGCACCCGGTTGGTCACCGCGGCCGGCTCGCCGGTCTCCGGGTTGACCTGGGTGTACCCGTCCGACGTCCCGGCCGGTCGGGTGGGGTCGTGCAGCCGGGTGCTGTCCGGGACGGTGAACGGCAGCGGCTCGGGCAACGTCGGCCGGATCGCCACCACCGTCGCCTCGAACGGGTTCATCCGGACGGTGTCCTTCCAGCCGACCTCGTTCGGCTCCGGTGGCTTGATCGCCCCGTCCCGGCCGACCCGGTTGACGAGCTGGACGTTGACGTGGTGGAAGTGGATGGACTGGGTGTCCATCCCGTTGTGGGTGATCTTCCAGAGCTGGGTGTTGTCGCCGGGGGAGCCGACCGGGGCGGCCGGGTCGGAGGGGAGCAGCACCTCGGTCGGCGGGTCGATCCGGGTCAGCGGGATGGTGGTCTGGATCAGCGAGCTGGTCTTCGGCAGCTCGGTGCCGAGCAGGAAGTTCATCCGGCCGTACTCGGGGTCGAAGTCGGCCACGATCGCCTTGGGCCGCAGCGGCAGGGTCACCGGCGTCCCCCCGCCGTACGGGGTGAAGGTGATCGAGGTGTCGTCGATCGGGACGTACGTGTTCCGGGGCGTGGCGGTGCCGAACGCCTCGTCGTACGCCTTCTGCGGCACGATCGGCGGGGGCTGGCTCTGCCCGTACGCCCGGGGAAGCGCGTCCCGGAGCCGGTCGGTGTCGAACGGCGGGGCCGGCGTGCCGACCACCTGGATCTGCATCAGGGTTCGGGTGTTCGGGCCGTAACCGGGGCGGGTGGTCGGCGGCCCGCCCGACGAGGTCCGGTCCGGGGCGCCGGTGTAGTGGTCGTTGCGCGGGTCGAAGCCCGGCATCGGGGCCGGACAGTCGTTGTAGAGGATCAGGTTCGACCCCGGTGGCACGGACGAGAAGTCGACGACCACGTCGGCGCGTTCGCCGGGGGCGAGCAGCAGGGCGTGCTCGGTCACGTTGAGCACCGTCACGTCGCGCCGGTTGTACTGGTAGTTGATCGGCTGGCTGGGCAGCACCGCCACCGCAGGCAGCAGTCCGCCCTCGGAGCCGATCTGGATCCAGTCCGGTCCGGCCGCGTTCGGGTCGGGGACCCCGCCGCACCGGCCGTCGGTCGGCCAGGCCGGCGGGAAGTCCGGGTTCGGCCGGGCCGCGACCATCGGCACCTCGCCGGCGCCGCCGTCGCGCAGGGTACCGTCCGGATGCCACATCGGCGCGTTCGAGGCCGCGTAGTAGAGCTGGAGGTTCAGGCTGCGGTCGTTGCAGGCGTTGAGGATTCGGAACCGGTACGCCGCCGGCCGCAACCGCAGGTAGGGATAGGCGGCACCGTTGACCAGCGGGGTGTCCAGGAACGCGTCCGGCACCGCCGACGGGGCGGGGGTGCCGGGCTGGACCGGCGGCTCCCACGGCCGGTTGGCCGGGTCGTAGTACGGGTTCGGCGCCGCCCCGTGGGTGATCCCGGTGAACGGCGGCCAGAACCAGGGCCCGTAGTCCCACCGGCCCATCGGGTTCGTCCCCGACTCGTTGTAGGGATTCTGGCTCGGCATGTAGACGTGCGGGAACCAGAGGCTGCCCGGGCCGCCCCAGCGGGCCACGTCCCAGGTCGGGTCCTCGGCGGCGAGCTGGGTCCCGTCCGGTACGAAGGTCTTGTCCTGGAGCACCAGCACGATCTCCTCGGCCGGCAGCACGCCGTCGTCGACGAGTTGCCGCTGCACCGGATCGTCCAGCCGGTAGAGGCCGACCTGTCCGGAATAGACGGTGAGTCGGGCGATCCCCTCCGCCTGGTCGTGGAACCAGAGCAGCCGACCGCTCTGCTGGTTGGGGTAGTAGGCGGTGGTGGCCCCGGCGCCGGGGTCGGGCATGTCCGGCACGCTGGCGTAGCCGGCGCCGCGCGGGTACGAGGTCGACTCGCCGGCCGGGGTCGTCCACTGCGCCGGGCCGCCGTTGCTGATCCACGGGGTACGCCCGCCGTGCAGGTGCACCGCGGACCGGTTCTGCGGATAGCGCTCGGTGTCGCCGAGCGGACCCGTACCGGCGCCCGGCAGGGTCGGATCCACCGGCAGGAAGAGTGCGCCGGCCTCGCCGACCGGCAGCCGGTTGACGTACTTGACCCGGACCGGACGGTCCCGCTGCGCCAGGATCAGCGGCCCGAGATGGTACGGCCGGGCCGGCGGGGCCACGGTGTTGTGCCCGGTGTCGTCGGTCCCGTTGTTGAGCTGCCGGTAACCGCGCAGCCGGGTCGGCGGCAGGTCGGGGTGCAGTCGCTGGTGGTACTCCTGCACGCCGATCTCGTAGTAGTCGCAGCCCGGATAGGTAATGGTGTCCGGCACCGCGACCGGGATCCGGTTGCCCGACTCGTTGGGGGTGTCGCCGGGCCGGGGCAGCGAGGTGACGAACTTCCGGATCCCGGTGCCCGGCGCCACCCGCCCGTCGGCGCCGCAGACCGGCAGCGGACTGTACGCGAAGTTCGGCACGAAGCCGAAGTAGTCCGGTGGGGCGGCCGGGTCGAGGGCGGCCGCCGGCAGCGGATCGGCGCTGGTCCGGGCGGCCGGCACCACCGTACCGGCCCGGCCGGTGCCGGTCTCCCCGCTGTTCCCGCCCTGCCGCCTGGCCTGCTCCGCCCGGGCCGCCCGGCTTGCCGCGAACCTCCTGAACATGACCGCACCCCTTCCCCGGGAAGATCAGCTCGACCGGATCGCTCCGTCCGCCAGCGCCGAGATCCGCGACCGGTCCGACCCGACCTGCCGAGAGAGCTGCTGACGATCCGTAAGCAGTCAACCGCTTACGGCCAGTGTTGGATACGGTCGCCAGCCTGGTGAGAGTGCCTCGACTTCGGATTGGCACACGACGGCGTCGTCCGGCCATCGCCGCGCACCGTCGATCGGGGGTTCACCGTCTGCCCGGGATGGTCGGGCCGGGCAGGCGCCGGTCGGCACACGGCGGCGGCGTCCGGGTCCGCACCGCCAACGGTCCTGGGGTGGGGTGCGGCTGATCGATGAACCTTTCCACCTCCCCTTGCGGTCCGGTGGACCGCGAGGTCGAACGCGCGGCGCGAGCGCCGCGCGGTTCAGGCCGAAAAGGGTTCAGTGCGTGGGGTGACCGGGGCCGGCGGGGAGGCGCCGGCCGGGCTCGGGCTGGCAGACCGGGCACCAGTAGGTGACCCGCTCGTCCTGCTCCCGCTTCCGGATCGTCGAGCCGCATCGGCGGCACGGCTCGGCCCGGCGGCCGTAGACGTAGCTGGTCCGGCCCCGGTGCAGCGACCCGGTGGTGCTCTGCGTCCACCGCCCCCGGTTCGCCATCAGCAGCCGGTGCGCCAGCGCCACCAGGCCCGGCAGGTCCGGCACCTCCCGGACCGGCGTCCACGGCGAAACACCGCGCAGGAACAGCAGCTCGGACTTGTAGAGGTTGCCGATCCCGGCGAGATTGGTCTGGTCGAGCAGTGCCTCGGCGATGCTCCGGGCCGGCTGGGCGGCGAGCCGGCGTACCGCCTCGGCCGGGTCCCAGTCCTCCCCGAGGAGGTCGGGCCCGAGGTGCCCGATCAGCGACGGTTCCTCGGCGGTCGGGACCAGGGCAAGATCGTGCAGGTGGTAGCCGACCGCCACCGCGTCGGCGGTACGCAGCACCACCCGGATGGTGTGCGCGGGGCGGGCCGCCCAGCGCTCCCCCGGGGCGTACGCCCGCCAGGCTCCGTCCATCCGCAGGTGGGAGTGCAGGGTGAGCTGCCGCTCGCCGTCCGGACCGCCGCTCGGTTGCGCTGCGCCGTCTGGGCTGCCGGTCGGCTGCCGTGCGCTGCCCGGGACACGTAGCCGGAGCAGCAGGTGCTTGCCCCGGGCGGCCGACTCCAGCACGGTCGCGCCGGTCAGGTCGACGGTGGCGAGTCGCGGTACCCGGAAGTCGGTGGCGGTCAGCCGGTCACCGGCCAGGGCACGGTGCAGTGCACGGGCGGTGTTCCACACGGTGTCGCCTTCGGGCACCCGTCCATCCTCCTCCCGCCGTACGCCCGCCGACGGCGCACGCGCCGATCCCCGCCCGCAGGTCGTGAGCTGGACGGTCGCGCTCACGCCGCCGCCGGACGTCCGGAGCGCCGCGCGGCATCCGGAGTGCGCTACGCGGCCGTTCGGAGTCGCCGCGCGGTCGTTCGGAGCCGTGAGGGGAGACGAAGGTGTTCCCGAAGGGGTGGGCTGTGGGTGGCCGGTCGCCGAGGCGTGCCCCTCGGGGGACGGCGGCGTGGAGGCGGAGCCGCGTCCTACCGCCGCCCACCCAGGGTCAGGGCAACTCCTCGGGACGGGGCTGGCGGACCGCGTCCTGGTAACGCGGGTGGCTCGCGCCGTAGATGGCGTAGTTGAGCCGGGCGTCTGACAGGCTCAGCTCACCGTTGGGGCCGCCCCGGGCGGTGCCGGCATTCTGGTCGGTGGAACCGTCGTCGGTCCAGAAGCAGACCGGACAGGTGCCGCCGCCGGTCCGGTGCGCGCAGCATGGGCAGGCGGCGACATCGATCGTTTGTTTCCCCACGCGGTAAGCATTTCACAGCAGCCCGGCGCGGGCACAGTAGACAGTTTTGTCATCCTTTTCGGCTCCACCGGCCGATTCCCGGTGCTGTCCGGGGGCTCGACGCGGGCGATGCGTGGGCCGGGTCGGCGCCGGTCGGCGTGGCCCTCACTCCAGCCGCAGCACGTCGCCCGGGGTGACCCCGAGGAGTTCGTCGGCGCGGCCCCCGTTCACCGCCACCGCCAGGTGGTCGGCCGAGTCCGGATAGACGACGAGTCCACCGGTCGGGGCATCCCCGAAGGTGCCGCCCCGGACCGCGCGGCGCGCACCGATCCGGACCACCGGACCGAGGTGCCGCAGTGCCGAGCCGGGGGCGGAGAGCTGGACGTTGCCGAAATGGTCGACGGTCAGCACCTCGGCCTCCAGCCAGCCGTCGCCCTCCACCAGCACCGGCTCGGGGAGCCGTACCAGGGTTGCGGGGTCGACGGCCGGGCCGGCGTCGGTCAGGGGTGCGCCGAGCGCGAACCGGGCGGCGGCCGGGGCGAAGACGTCCCGGCCGTGGAAGGTGCGGGACGGGTCGGGAAACCATTCCGCGCTGGTCAGCTCCACCGCCTCGACGATGCCGCCGAGTACGCCCCCGGCCCGGGGGAGCAGCCCGTTGTCCGGCCCGACCAGCAGGCCGCCGGGGGTACGCAACGCGACGCCGCGCCGCGCGGTCCCCACACCCGGATCGACCACCGCCACGTGTACCGCCGGCGGCAGGTGTCCCACGGTCTGGGCCAGTACGGTGGCGCCGCGGGCGACGTCCCCGGGCGGGACCAGATGGCTGACGTCGATCACCCGGACGGCCGGGGCGATCCGGCCGACCACCCCGTGACAGGCGGCCACGAACCCGTCGGAGAGGCCGTAGTCGGTGGTCAGGCTGAGCCATGCGTAACCGGGCACAGCCGGAAGGGTAGTCCGGGCCGGAGGCGCGCGCTCCCGTACCTCAGGACGGCGGGCCCGGCTCGGTCGGGGGGAGCCGGAGTTCCAGCCGCAGTTCGTCGTGACCCGTACGTCGGGTCCCCGGTCACGGAGGTCAGTGACCGAGCCGGTCGAGGATCCGTGCCGCGACGTCGCGGGTGTTTCCGGCAGGCTCGGCGGAGTAGCCGCCCAGGGAGTTCCGCCAGGATTCCTCGTGCGCGACGATGCGAGCCCGCAGGACGCCGACGTCCGGCTCCCGTCCGGTTCGTGCCGCCTCGGCCAGCCAGGTGCCCCACAACTCCCAGCGGGGCAGGTAGTAGTCCCGGACGAGGCCGGACCAGTGGCGTCCGGAGTAGTCGTGCAGCCCGCTCGACTGGTGTCCCCAGACCGAGACGAGGCTGCGGGCGTCCCGCTCCATCACGTCGGCCTCGGCCGGCGACCCGCCCCAGGCGCGGGCGGCGGCGATCCAGTGCCCGACCCGGGACTCCACCCGGGTACCGGCGAGTTCGTCGAGGTCGAGCAGATCGTTCCGGAACCGGGCGAGATGCGCCAGGACCGTCGCCGGATCCCGCTCGGCGAAGGCCGCCACGATGCCGCGGATGTGCACCCGGGCGCCCTGCGCCAGCACGTGGCCGACCAGCTCGGCGACGTCGCGTTCCAGCGGATCCCGGACGGTCACCTCGGTCGCCCGCCGCAGCAGCAGGCGCGCGGCACGGGCGATCCGTGGCAGGGCGCCGAGCACCATCGGGTCGTTCTCCGCGTCGATGTTCGCCGACGGCCGCAGCGCCTCCGCGTCGATGTTCGCCGGCCGCAGCGGCTCGGCGTCGATGTTCGCCGAATCCTGTCGTGGCTCGGTGTCGATGTTCGTCGACGGTTGTCGTGGCGCGGCGTCCTGCGGGACGAACTCGCCGGCGAGGCGCTGCGCCGCGAAAGGCGTGCCGGCCGACCAGGGGCGGGCGATCACCGGAGACGGGATGGAGCGGGTACGTCCCGGCCCGTACAGCGTGTCGGCCAGGATCCGCCACGCCCGTACGACGTCGTCGTCCGCGGTCGCGTACCGCTGCCGGGCGAACGAGTCGAGCCACCCGGAAACCGGTGGTACGCCCCAGACAAGGTCGGTGGCCAACTCGTAGAAGACGGTGTTGTTCTCGATCGCCTCCGGGGCCAGCCCGATGCCGACCAGCCCGGACGGCCGGAGTTGCCGCAGCTCGTCGACGTCCCGGGTCAGCCCGCGCAGGTCGCCGAAGAGCGCGAAACGGCCGCCGAAGTTGTGGATCGCGCACCAGACCCAGCGTCGCCCGAACATGCCGTCACGGCGCCACATCGGCGCGTACTCGCCCCAGAGGTCGAGCAGGAGCAGCCGCTCGGCCGGTACCTCGGAGAGGAACGCGCGTACCCGGTCCGGCGTCCAGAACTCGCGCTGGTAGTGGAACGGCCAGCCGGCCAGCACCCAGACCGCCTCGGGATCACGCTCCGCCATCGTCCGGTGGACCGCCCGACCCACCGACGCCAGATAGCCGAGCTCCCCGCTCGGCGGCACGGACTCGACGAACGGGTCGACGGCGTAGTGGTGGTCGGTGCCGAAGAGCTCGCGTTGGATGCCCAGGAACTCGGCGGCGAGCCGCTCGAACAGCGAGCTGTCCGGCCCGAGGATCGGGGTACGCCAGCCCTGCCATTCGAGTTCACCGGCCGAGGCGTCGGCGAGTTCCGGCGGCACGTGCCCGCCGAACATCGGCAGCACCGGCGTCATCCCCAGCGCCCGCTCCCGGTCGAGGATCCGGCGCGCCAGCTCGACGTGCCGGTCGATCCAGGTGGCCGGCAGCGGTCCGCCGAACGAGTTGGTGTTCCCCATCCAGGTCCACGGGAAGTGCGCCGCGCTACCGATCCACGCCTCGATCCGGGCCGGATCGAGTCCGGCCCGCCGGTACAACTCCGCCAGCACCGCCTCGTGCCCGACCTGCATGAGCGGGTGGGTGACGCCGTGCAGCGCCATCCAGTCGATCTCCCGCTCCCAGCGGTCCCAGTCCCAGAACGCCGTCGAATATCCGTAGGTCACGGCGTTGAGGTGGTAGCGGATCGGGAACGGGGTGCTCAGCCGGGTCGAGGGGGCCGCCGGCCAGGGGGTCGGCGGCGGGTCGAGGCGCGGGCTGTCCCAGGTCACCTGGCGGCCGGCGTACGCCTTCAGGTACTGCCCGAAGGCGGAGGCCGCGGCGACCGGGTCCGAACCGCGCAGGGTGAGTACGCCGTCCCGGCACTCGTACCCGGCGACCGTCGTGCCGTCGGCGGCGGCCGGTACCCGTTCCACCCGTACGCCGTCGGCGCTGCCGGCCACCCGTACCACCAGGTCGCGGAGAAGATCCTGCATCGCCTACAGCTCCTCCACCGTGCGGTTGCGCCGCGACCGTTCGGCGGCGAAGGCGACGAGGTGACTCTCCAGGCTCTCCGCCAGCGAGCTCGGGGCGTCCCCGACCTCGTCGCCGTGCAGCCGGCGCCGGACCCGCTGCACGAAGTCGCTCATCAGTCCGGAGTCTCCGCCACCATGCCCGGTGAAGGCTTCGGTGACCTCCTCGGTGACCCCTTGGGCGCCGACGCCGACCTCCAACGTCGGGTTGGCCCGTCGCCCGTCCACCTGGGGCGGCGTCTCCAGGAACGGAGCGACTTCGATCCGCCCGGAGCCCATGTCGGCGGTGATCTGCCCGTGGCTGCCCATCAGCACCAGGGTGCGGGTGTTCTGGGCGGTGAACGCGGAGACCACCAGCGAGACCGTGACGCCGTTGCCGAACAGCAGCGTCGACGTCTGGTGGTCGACGACGTCGTTGTCCATTCGGTAGACGCACCGCCCGTAGTCGGTCGTCCGCAGGGCGTGGCGTCGGCCGGCGACGCTGGTGTCGTTCGTGATGACCGTGACCGGTGGCCCGTTGACGGTGGCGAGCTGGTCGACGTAGAGCCGTTCCGCGTTGTACGGGCAGGTGTCGGCTGCGGCACAGCCGTCGGTGCAGCGTTCCGTCGATCCCTTCGGCGCGTGCTCGGCCCGGAAGTGGCGGCGTTCACCGAACGACGCGACCGCTACGCACGGCGCGCCGACCAGCCACCGGAGGATGTCGATGTCGTGGCACGCCTTCGCCAGCAGCATCGGGCTGGACCGGTCGGCGCGGTGCCAGTTGCCGCGTACGTAGCTGTGTGCGAAGTGCCAGTAGGCGACGTTCTCGATGTGGGAGATGCCCTGTAGCTGGCCGATGCGCCCCTCGTCGAGCAGGCGGCGAAGAGTACGGAAGAACGGGGTGTAGCGGAGCACGTGGGCGACGGTGACCGTGCCGCTGCTGCGCCGGGCCGCGGCCGTGATCCGCTGTACCTCCTCCGGCGTCGGTGCGATCGGCTTCTCCAGCAGGACGTGCCGTCCCAGCTCAAGGGCGCGGAGTGTGGGTTCCACGTGGTCGCGGTCCGGTGTCGCGACGATGACGCCGTCCCACGGTCCGGGCGCCGAGAGAGCCTGCCGCCAGCCGGTGAACCGTCGGGAGTGCGGCACGGCGTGCGTCTCGCCCAGCCGGTCGCGTCGCTCCAGGTCGGGGTCGGCGACCGCGACGACCTGGGCCTCGGTGGGGTGCTCCAGGCACCACCGGGCGTACGCGTGCGCGCCCCGCCCTCCCGCACCGAGTACGAGCAGTCGTAACGGACGCGTTCCCGACGGCACCCGGCCTGTCACGTCGATCATCCTTTCCGAGGTCACCGGTATCCTTTCCGGGCTCACCGGTGTTCTTTCCGGGCTCACCGGCATCCGTTCCGGGCTCACCGGTCCGCTCCCGAGGTGAGACCGGTGACGATGTAGCGCTGGGCGAGGAAGAAGATGGCGATCACCGGCACGGTCACCGCGATGGAGCCGGCCAGGAGCACGGTCACCGGCACCTGGAAGTCGGTGAGCTGGGAGAGGCCGAGGGGCGCGGTCCACAGCGAACGGTCCTGGACGAGGAAGAGCAGCGCGTAGAAGTACTCGTTCCACGCGATCATGAAGACGTAGATGGCCGTTGCCACGACGCCGGGCAGGGCGATCGGCAACACCACCTTCCGCAGCATCGTCGGCAGCGAGCACCCGTCGAGCAGGGCCGCCTCCTCGACGCTCTCCGGCAGGGCGAGGAAGTAGTTGCGCATCATGTACAGCGCGACCGGGACGGTGGCGGCGACGTAGACGACGAGCAGCCCGACCAGCGACCTGGTCAACCCCAGCCGGCTCAGGATCACGAACTTCGGGACCGCGAGCACGATGCCCGGGAAGAGGTAGACGCCGAGGATGATCGCGCTGGTGACGCGGCGGCCCCGGTAGCGGAGCCGGGCGACGGCGTACGCCCCGAAGACGCACGCGACGATCGACACCACGACGGTGCCGAGGGCGACCAGCAGGGAGTTGAGCACGAACCGGCCCAGCCCGAATCCTCCGGCGGACTCGTCCTTCATCGCCGTGACGTAACTGGACAGGTCGATCTCGCTCAGCCCGGGAACGATGTCGAGCGGATCCAGCAGGGCGGCGGAGTACGGGCGCAGCGACAGCAGTACCCCGTAGAGCACCGGTCCGACGCTGCAGGCGAGGGCGACCACGATGAAGGTCCAACGCAGGACGGTGGCCGGACGTGACGGCCGCATCGCTGAACTCACCGGGAACCTCCTCGGTTCGTGGCCGTGGTGCAGGCCCGCGTCGCGTCGCTGGCGTTCACACCGGCTCCCTGCGTCGGGACAGCAGCACGTAGCCGGCGAGCAGCACGCTCAGGATCAGCGACATCAGCAGCCCGTACGCCGCGGCGCTGCCGATGTCGGCCCTGGTGATCAGCTCCGTGTAGACCTTGATCGCCATGACCTGGGTGCCGCCGGCACCCTCGGTCAACAGGTAGACGTCGTTGAAGTTCTGGAACGACCAGATGAAGCGCAGCAGCAGCAGGAGCAGGATGACCCCGCGCAGTTGGGGAAGGACGAGGTGGCGCAGGCTCTGCCCGCCGGAGGCCCCGTCCAGCGCCCCGGCCTCCTCGATCTCGCCCGGCACGCTCTGCAACCGGGCGGTGATGAACAGGAAGGCGAGCGGGAAGGACTTCCAGATCTCGAAACAGATGACGACGAGCAGCGACACCGGTACCGGTACCCCGGCCAGCTCCGCCGACGTGGTGCTGAGGAAGCCGATCGGGCTCTGCCAGCCGAGGTACTCCTGGCCCACCGCGTTGACGATGCCGTACTGCGGGTTGAGCATGGTGCGCCAGATCATCGCCGCCGCGATGACCGGCAGCACGTACGGGATCAGCAGCAGCGCCCGGATCAGCCCGCGCCCCCGGAACGGGCGCCGCAGGGCCAGGGCGAGGGCCAGGCCGACCCCGATGGATCCGACAGTGGTCAGAGTGGCGTAGGCGATCGTGGTCCAGAGCGCGTCCCAGAATGCCTCCGACCGCGCCGCGTCCCTGAAGTTGTCGAGACTCCACTCGATGGTGGACGGCGACAACCTCGGGATGTCGACCAGCCGCGTGTCCGAGAGGGCGAAGACCACGACCAGGACGAACGGGAGCAGGACGACCAGGGTGACCAGCAGCAGCGACGGGGCGGTGAGGAACTGGCCGTTGAGGTTCTCCCGTTGGGAGCGGCTGAGCCGCTCCCAACGGGCGGTCCGAGCTGTCGTCGTCTTCACAGCTCGGCTTGAACCTTCTTGACCTCCTCGGCCATCGCCTTGGTCACCTCGGCCGGCGGCGTTCCGCCGTAGAGCCGCTCCAGGAACTGCGCGAGAGTGCCCTCCGCGGTGACCGCGCCGGCCAAGGGTGAGTCCTTGGTTCCCATGCCCCACAGCCGGATGGCGTTCACACCGTCCCGGATCGCGGTGACCATCTCCGGGCCGTACAGCTCGGCCACGGACTTCGTCCGCTGCGGGCCGATCCCGAGCTTGCCCCAGGCGTCGAGGTAGGCGTTCGGGTCGGCGGCGGTCCCGTTACGCAGCGGGATCCGCCCCTCGGTCGCCGAGCCGAGCGTGTCGGCGTACCCCTCCTCCAGCACGAACTTGACGTACTGCTGCGCCTCCGCCGTGTGGGCGCCCTCCGGGATGCCGTAGCCGAGGGTCGCACCGTACTGGGCCGGGTGGTTGCGGTCGAGCACCGTGATGAAGCCGGAGTTCTTCGCGAGGAACGCCGGGTCGTCCTTGCACTGCGGGCAGGTCGCCGGGTTCGCCGGGTCCAGGCCGGCCAGCTCGTCGAGGATGTGGGTCGAGAAGAGCAGCATCGAGGCGCGCCCGGCGAGGTACGCCGCCCGCGCGCTGGTCACGTCGAAGTCCCCCTGCACGCTGGAGTTCCGCAGCGTCTTGAAGAGTTCGGCCGCCCGGGTGCACTCGGCCGAGTCGATCGTGACCGTGCCGTCGCGGACGAGCTCGCAGCCGGCACTCTGGAACATCGAGTAGATCGCCTCGGTGCCCGAGGCGGTGCCGGTCTGGGTGCCGAGGGCGATGCCGGTCACCCCGGTCGCCTTCATCGTGGTGGCGGCCTGCGCCACCTCCGCCAGGTTGCTGGGCACCTGGACCCCGGCGGCCTGGAAGAGGTCCTTGCGGTAGACGAGCAGGTGCACCCAGCCGTCGCTCGGCACGGCACCGACCTCGCCGTCGAGACCGAAGGCGGTCAGGGCGTTCTGGTTGAAGGTGCCGGCACCGAGGTCGTCGACGACCTGCTGCGCCGCCTTCGTGTCCAGCAGCCCCTGGGAGCGCCAGGCGGACGTCGAGGCGGCGCTGTGCAGGATCACGTCGGGTACGTCGCCGGAGGCGGCGCCGGTCACCAGGGACTGCCGCTGGTCGGCTTCGGCCAGCGGTACGACCTGTACGGCGATGCCGGTCTTCTCGGTGAACCGGGCCGCCACCTTCTGCTGTGCCGCGACTCGTTCCGGGGTCGTCTGTGGCGTCCAGACGGTGATGTCGTTGCGGTCGCCCGCATCCGACTCGTCGGAGTCGCCGCAGCCGGCGAGTAACGTGAGCGCGGCCGCGGCGGCGACCGCCGCCGCGTACCCGCGCCTGATCCGCTGGGTCATATGTCATCTCCTCGATCTGCGTTGGGGGGGATCGGAGCCGGGTCGGCGGCAGAGCACGGCCCGGTCAGGACCGCTCGACGGCCCGGCGGATGACGTGCCCCTGGGAGCTCGTCGGGGGCCGGACGCCGAGCAGGGCGCTGATGGTGGCGGCCACGTCGACCAGGCCGACGTCGTGCAGCGGGACCCCGGCCCGGATCCCGGCACCGGAGAGTACGAGTGGCACGTACGCCTCGGCGAGGCCGCCGTGCGAGCCGCGGGGCTCGCCGTCGGTGAGTGTGGAGAGGTGGTACGGCTCGATCGGCTCGACGACGAGGTCACCGAGCTTGTCGCTGGCCTTCATCCGGCGCAGGTCGCCTTCGTCGTAGACGGCTGCGATCCCAGGGACGGAACGGATGATCCTGGCGATGTTCCGGGCCTGCGCCGGCGTGTCCGCCCGGCCCCGGAGGGTGATGTCGGCGGTACGCGGCGCCGCCACGACGACGATCTCGCTCGCCGGGTCCGGTACGCCGCCGGAGGAGGAGATGACCTCGACCGTCAGGCCCGTCCCGGCGAGCTGGTCGACCACCTCGGGCAGCAGCGGGATGGTCCAGTCCCGGGCGCCGTGGTCGGCGGTGACGACGAAGGCCGTCTCGTCCAGGATGCCCGCCTCCCGGGCCGCGTCCCGGACCCGCCCGATCTGGGCGTCCACCCGGGCCAGCGCGGCCGGCAGGCCGGCGGCGGAGAACCCGTCGCCGTGCAGCACCGCGTCGACGTCGTCGCAGTAGACGGTGATCAGGTCCGGGATCCGCGCCGGGTCGACCATCGTGCCCCCGGAGTCGACCGGCTCCCCGCGCAGCAGCGCGATCGCCTGGTCGGCGCGGGTCTGGCAGTTTCCGCCCGGCTGGGTGTAGAGGGCGGCGGGGTCGCCGAAGACGGCGCCGTAGCCCTGCACGACGTACCACTGGAGGTAGGCGGCGGTGCGGTCCTGGCGCCGCAGCGACTGGGCGATCGTCTCGACGCCGGGCTCGATGTGGCGCTCCTGCGAGACGCCCCGACCGGTCTCCCGGCTGTAGTAGTAGCCGGTGTTGCGATGGGTGATCGGGTACGTGCCGGTCGCCGTCGTCGCCCGCGACGAGTTCGAGTACGACGAGAAGGAGCCGTCGGCGACGCCGTACGAGCCTTCCTCGATCAGCGCCCGAAGGTTCGGCAGATCCGCCACACCGGCGTACTGGCCGTAGACGAAACGTGGGTCGAATCCATCGAAGTCAAACAAAATTACCTGCTGCGCGGGTCGCGCCAGGGGCGTCGACGAGGACAGGGCCGGAGATGCCGGTGTCGGGCCGGCCGGCACCGTGACGGCCGCGAGCAGCGCGACCGTGGCCGCCGCGATGGCCCGGATCGCGTACCGTCGCTTGCCAGGAAGCGCCATTCGCTGTCTCCTCACCCGGAAGAAGGTGAGCGCGAGTCTGCGGAGCCGCGAGGTAGAGTGTCAACTTTTGAACGGTGAATGCAAGACTTCAGCATGTCATCGCGTCAAAGTGATGGGTATGGGGCTTTGTTGGACGCACTCGATCGTCGGATCATCGGCGCCCTGCTCGCGCATCCGCGGGCCACCCACGCGCAGATCGGCGAGGCGGTCTTCACCTCGGAGGCGACCGTCTCCCGTCGGCTGCCGCGACTCATGCGCAGCGGGGCCGTCCGGGTGATCGGGGTGATAGACAGCGAGACGACCCGTCGGGCGCGATCACTCTTCGTCCGGCTGCGCTGCCGGCCGGGCACCGCCAGCCGGTCGGCCGAGCACCTGGCCCAATGGTCGGAGAGCGGATCGGTCAAGCTGGTCACCGGCAGCGTCGAATGCGTGGCCGAGGTCTCCTACACCTCGAACGAGCACCTGCGCCAGCTCATGTTCGACCAACTGCCCGGCCTGGACGGGATCCTCGCGGTCTGGAGCAACCAGGTGATCCGCAGGTTCTCCACGCCGCACGGCTGGAGCCCGAGCCTGCTCCCTCCCGACGTGGTCGACCGGCTGCGCGACCAGCGGATGGACCAGTGGAACGAGCAGGTGCCGACCGTACCCCCGCCACGGCTGAGCCCACTCGACGAGACGATCGTCGCCGCGCTGACCCGGGACGGCCGTCAGGGCTGGCAGCAGTTGGCCGAGCGGTGCGGCGCGAGCCCGGTCACGGTACGGCGGCGCGCCGAGGCGATGATGACCGCCGGCTTTCTGCGGATGCGGACACTCGTCGAGCCCGGCGTGGTCGGTCTCCCGGTGAACGCCTTCGTCTCGCTCAACGTCAATCCCACCCAGCTCGGGCAGGTGGGCGAAGTCCTCGCCGCGCACCCCGCCGTACTCATGATCGCCGCGACCACCGGAGACCGGAACCTCTGCGGTGAGATCGCGCTGGCCAGCGACAGCGCCCTCTACGACTTCCTCTCCGAGACGATCGGCCAGCTACCCGGCCTCCAGCACGCCGATGTCGCGGTCGCGCTCCGTTCCGTCAAACGGGCCGGGATGGTGCTGCCGGCGCCGGGACCCGAGCAGGGCCAGGCCGGGACCTGAGCACGGCTGCGCCCCAGGTCTGCCGGGCCGGTGACCGGCGCGGATGCAAGGACCCGACACCGCGCCGGCCATGTTTGACGGTTTCCTGCGAGATCATCGCCGATTCACCCGGAAGACCTTGATCGAAAACTTGGGCCCGTGCCAGGCTCACCGGCACTTCAGACGAAGTCGGCCGGAAGGAACGGACCATGTCATCGATGCCTGCCCGGGACCATGACCACCTCCGGCTGGACCGCCGCCGGATCCTCCGGCTGGGCGCCGGTACGGCCGCCGCGGTGGCCGCCGGCGCGGCGGCCGGCGGCTCGCCCGCCCTCGGCGGGCCGACCGCCGCCGGCCGGCCCTGGCCGGGCGGCCCCGCCCCGTCCGGGTTCGCGCTGCTCGGTGACACCCAGATCGACGTGGACATCCCCGAGCGGACCGAGATCGTGAGCTGGGTGTACCAGCACATCGCCGCGGCGAACCCGCCGATCGTCTGCCACGTCGGCGATATCGTCGAGCACGGCTCGGTGGCCGAGTACGACACCTACCTGCGCACCATCCCGGCGCGGTTGCGACCCCGGATCCGGCACGTTCCCGGCAACCACGACTGGCGGTGGGACAGCACCGCCGGGGCGCGCTACGGCGCGCTGTTCGGGCCGAGCCGGTACTCCTTCGACCACGCCGGCCTGCACTTCGTCGCGCTGGACCCCAGCCACCTGCTCCAGGAGCCGGGCGGCTTCGGCGAGCCCGGCATCGACTGGCTGACCCGGGACCTGAAACGGGTCCGACCCGGCACGCCGATCGTGCTGCTCTGCCACTTCCCGTTCGGCGGTGACAACTACTACGTCAACGACCAGGAACGGCTGCTGGGGCTCCTGGACCGCTACAACGTACGGGCCGTGTTCGCCGGGCACGTGCACGCCGAACAGGTCCAGCGGTTCAACGGGCTGACCCAGTTCGCGGTCGACGACACCCGCGGGACGCCGATCTACTACTGGGTGGAGCGTACGTCCGGACGGGGCGGTTCGATGCTGCGGATCACCGCCGTGCAGCGGGCCGCCGACGGCAGCGCCGAGACCCGGCCGGTGCTGGAGATCCCGCTCGACGGACCACGGACCGCCCTCGCGCAGCGGCCCCAGGCGCTCTCGCTCACCCCGGCCAGCTCCACCCTGGCGGTCTCGGTGCGGCTCTCCCCGCGCGCCGAGGCGGCCAGCGTGCAGGCTCAGCTCTACCCGCAGCACACGTACGGCCTCAAGGACGCCGGTCAGTGGCGGGACCTCGCCGCCGACGCCTCCGGTCGCCGCTTCAGCACCGGCCTGGACATCGCCGCGCTGCCGCCCGGCGAGCACCGGATGACCGTACGGGTCACCGACCCCGGCGGCGCCTGGTACGAGCAGACCCGTACGTTCGCCCTCCCCGACCCCCGGCGGCGGCTGCGCTGGCGCGAACAGCTCGGTGCACCGGTGCAGGCCGGCCTGGCGGCCCGGGACGGCCTGCTGGTCGCCACCACCACCGACGGCACCGTCCTCGGCGCCCGGCCCACCCGCGACGGACTGCGCCAGAGCTGGCGGACCAGGCTCGGCCCGGTGCACGGCCGGCCGGCGTTCGCCCCCGACGGCCGGACCGTCTACGTGCCGTCGGACGACCAGCACCTCTACGCCCTCGACCCGGCCACCGGCCGGCGCAGGTTCGCCTACCGGGCCGGCGCCCCGGTGCTGGGCAGCCCGCTGGTGACCACGGTGGCCGGCCGTACCCTGGTCGTCTTCGCCGCCGGCGAGACCCGGCAGGCGATCGACGCGCGCACCGGCGCCCGGGTGTGGAGCGTGCCCGGGTCGGGGATGTTCGCCGGGCGCGCGGCCAGCGACGGCATCCGGGTCTACGCCGGTGCCGGGGACGGCAACGTCTACGCCCACGACGCCGACACCGGTGCCGTCCGGTGGTCGTTCTCCACCAACGCCCGCACCACCGCCTACAGCCGGCTCATCTACGGCCCGTGGGCCGACAACCTGGAGGTACTCCCGAACGGCCTGGTCCTGGTCTCCACCGTGGCCAACGCGTTCGCGCTGGATCCCGCCACCGGGCAGCAGCGCTGGTCGGTGACCGGCTCCTACATCTACGCCCCCAAACGGCTGCTCGACGACGGCGACGTGCTGATGTTCGACGACGGAGGGCGTACCGCGGCCCGGGTCGACCCGGACACCGGAGAGGCCCGGTGGACCACCGGACTCGGTGCGCGTCCGGTCAGCACCGGCGCGGCGATCCACCGCTCCGTCGCGTGGACCCCGACCACCACCGGCCTGCTGGTCGCGCTCGACCTGGGCACCGGGTCGGTCCGGACCCGCCTGCAACTGACCACCACCGGGTACTGCTACAGCCCGCCGGTCGTCGTGGGTGACCTGCTCCTGGTCGGCGACCAGGACGGGCTGCTGCACGGCATCGACGTGAGCTGACGGCTGGCGGTGCTGCGGCGGCGGGAGGTGGCCGGACCGGTTTCCGCATGACCGGAGCCCGGACCGGTTCCGCCGGCCCGGCGCCCGGGTCCGAAGTCGCACCGGGTGCTGCTCTGCCGCCCGCCACCTGGCAAGGTGACCACATGCGCCTGGTTATCTTCACCGAACCCCAGCAGGGTGCCAGCTATCAGGACCTGCTGCGGATCGCCCGGCACACCGAGGAGTGCGGGTTCGACGGCTTCTTCCGCTCCGACCACTACCTCACGATGGGCGGCACCGGGCTGCCCGGCCCGACCGACGCCTGGCTGACCCTGGCCGCCCTGGCGGTGCAGACCTCCCGGATCCGGCTCGGCACGCTGGTCACCTCGGCGACCTTCCGGCTGCCGGGACCACTGGCGATCAGCGCCGCCCAGGTCGACGAGATGAGCGGCGGCCGGGTCGAGCTGGGTCTCGGCACCGGTTGGTTCGAGGCCGAGCACGAGGCGTACGGCATCCCGTTCCCGCCGCCCCGTGAGCGGTTCGACCGGCTCACCGAGCAACTGGAGGTGGTCACCGGGCTGTGGGGTACGCCGGTCGGCGGCACGTTCGACTACTCGGGGACGTACTACCGGCTCGCCGGCTCACCGGCGCTGCCGAAGCCGGTGCAGACGCCGAGCCTGCCGGTGATCGTCGGCGGCAAGGGGCTACGGCGTACCCCGATGCTGGCCGCCCGGTTCGCCGACGAGTTCAACGTGCCGTTCAGCTCCGCCGCCGAGGTGGCCCGCAGCTACGCGGCGGTGGCCGAGGCCGGCGAGCGGAGTGGTCGGGCCGCCGCCGGCCGCGCCCCACTGGTGCTCTCCGCCGCGCTGGCCGTGCTCTGCGGCCGGAACGACGCCGAGGTGCGGCGCCGGGCCGAGGCGATCGGTCGCGATCCGGAGGAGATGCGGACCGGATACGGCGTCGCCGGTACGCCGGAGCAGGTCGTCGAGCAGATCCAGGCGTACGCCGAGCACGGCGCCAGCCGGATCTTCCTTCAGGTGCTCGACATCGCCGACCTGGACCACCTCGACCTGATCGCCGCCGAGGTGGCACCGCGACTCTGACCCCGGACGGGGCCGCCCGGTGGCCGTGGGACGGGGCCCTGCTACGACGGTTGCGACGAGAGGACCCTTCTCGGGGGGCCTCGTCGCCGGGCGCGGTTCAGGCGGCGTCGTCGGCGCGGCCGAGTCGCCAGTAGCCCATGAAGGCGACCGCCTCGCGGTCCAGGCCGCGTTCGGTGACCAGGTGCCGGCGCAGCGCCCGGATCACTGCGGACTCGCCGGCCAGCCAGGCGTAGTGGCCCTCGCTGGAGAGCCCGACCGGCACCTCCCAGAGTTCCTCGTCCGGATTGCCGGCCGCCTCGGCCTGCCATGCCGCCTCGGCCTCGGGGGCCAGCGCGGCGGTCCCGGTGCCGGGCCGGGCCGGGAGCAGCCGTTCGGCCGCCGCCCGGACCGCCGGGATCAGCAGGTCGCCGTGCCGGGCGCCGGAGCGGGGCAGCCAGGTCACCGTGATTCCCGGCGGAGCCGCCAGGTCCAGCACGTCGCCCGGGAGCGGCACCTCGAGCAGCGCCTCGCCCCGACTGCCGGCCGGCAGCCGTTCCAGGGTCGCGGCGATCGCCGGCACCGCCGTCTCGTCCCCGGCCATCAGCAGGGTGCGGTTGGCCAGCGAAGGTTGAAACTCCCGACCGCCGTGGTCGCCGAGGTAGCCGTGGTCCGGCCCCATGATGACGATCCGGTCACCCGGTGCGGCGGCCAGTGCCCAGCGGGCCGCCGGTCCGTGTGCGCCGTACGGGCCGCCGTCGGGGTGCAGCACGATGTCGACGTCGACTTCGCGGGCCGCCCGGCGTACCGCCCTGGTGGTGTAGGTGCGGAACGGGTTGCGCAGCTCGGTGGGGAGGGCCCGCCAGCGCGGGTACCAGTCGGTGCCGGCCGGCAGGTGGCGGAAGCCGTGCACCGGGATCGGGAAGACGAGTTTGATCCGCTGGTCGTAGCCGGGGTCGGCGAAGGTGTCGAAGTCGTCGCCGGTGAAGGTGACCCGGAGGAAGGACGGGCTCAGCCGGTGCAGCCGGACGACCTCGGCCGGGAAGAGCCGCCACGGGGCGACGAGCGACGGGGCGGTGGAAAGCTCGGTCATCGGGCAACCTCTCGGTACGCGCCGCCGCCAGACTCGGGAATGCGGCGTGTCGTTAGGTTAGCCTAACCTGGCTGCGTAGTCAGCGGGGGAGTTGGACGCTGTGCCCGGACCAGCTTGTTGACGACCCGCCACACCCCGGGGGCCTCCTCCAGCCCGGCACTCCAGCCCAGGGTCAGGATGTCTCCCACCCGGTCAGTCTGGCCGGCACCAGTACCGCGGACCCGGCCCACCTGCTCCGGCACCGGCATATCGGCGAGGGTCACCCCGTCGGTCCGGCCGGCGGACCCTCCGGCTCAGCCGCGCAGGCGCAGCCCGCGCGGCGTGGTCCGGAAGCCGGCGGCGGTGAGTGCGTCACGCAGCGGCGAGGCGTGCACCGAACCACCGTCGGCGCGTTCCACCGCCAGGGCACCGAGCGCGCCGGAGCCGACCGCGGCGCCGAGCGCTTGGGCTGCGGCGGTCAGCGCCTCGCCGTCGTCGGTGAACGAGAGCAGCGTCCGGCCGCCGCGCTCCACGTAGAGCACGAGTGCGCCGCCGACCAGCACCACCAGGGCACCCGCTTTACGCCCGGCCCGGTGCCCGGTCGCCGTACCGGCGGAACCGCCGTCGGGTTCGACCGTGCCGTCCCCGGAGTCGACCACCCGGGTCGGCCAGGGCAGCGCGGCGCCGTACGGGTTGGCCGGGTCGGTGGCGGCCAGCACCCGGGCCCCGCCGGCCCGCCGGCGCGACTCCTCCGGCTCGGCGAGCGCCCGCAGCCGGTCCACCGCCCCGGGTACCGCGAACTGTGCCGCACCGAGACCCTCGACGAAGTAGCCACGGCGGGCCGCCCCGCGCTCCTCCAGCGCGGAGAGCACCGGATAGACCGCGGCGAAGCCGCCGGACACTCCCTCGGCGACCACCGCTCCCCGGGTCACCACCCCGTGCCGTTCGAGCAGCAGGTCGGCGAGCGCGGCGGCCCGTCGGGTCGGGTCGGTGTCCCGCCCCGGGAGCCGGGACCAGCGCCCGGCGACCGTCGGTGGCCCGCCCCGGGCCGGCAGTGTGGGGCGGCCCGGCCGCCGGTAGCGGGTCCGGGGCGCGCCGGTACGCGGCCGGTGCGCACCCCCGCCACCGAGTACGGCGCGCAGCGGCGCCAGGGTGTCGTTGGTCAGCCAGCCGGCCCAGACCAGCTCCCACACCACCCCGACCAGCGTCGCGTCCTCGATTGGGCCGGCACCGGAGTCGGCGGCCCGCTGGTCGGTGCTGACCCGTTCGGCCAGCGACCGGAAGAACAGCGCCTGCCCGTCGCCGAGCGCCGCCAACACCGCCTCGTGCAGCGGGGTCAGCGCCAGCGCCTCGTCCGGCGGCGGCAGCAGCAGGGCGGCGCTGTCGGCGTAGGCCAGAGTGACCCAGCCGTCGCCCCGACCGATCGCGCCGGAGCCCGCCCACACCACCTCGCCGCTGGCGCAGAGCTCGTCGAGGTAGGCCGGGGAGTAGTCGGCGACCCGGGCGGGCAGGACCAGGCTCTCCAGCGCGGACGCCGGCACCGCGGCCCCCTGCAACTGCTCCACCACGGCGGCGACCGCCTCGACGCCCCGGGCGGCCGCACCGACCTGCTGCCACCGGGGCAGGAAGGTGGCCAGCGCCTGGGCCGGCACGGGCTCGATCTCCCGGCGCAGCGCGGCCAGGGAACGGCGGCGCAGCAGGCGGAGCACCTCGGCGTCGCACCACTCCGGACCGGCGCCGGTCGGCGAGAACTCGCCGGAGACCACCCGCCCGTCGGCGCCGAGCCGGCGCAGCGTCTGCTCCACCACGAAGACGCCGAGCCCGAACCGGGCCGCGCAGGTGCCCGCGGCGAAGGGGCCGTGCGTGCGGGCGTACCGGGCGACGAGATCGCCGAGCGGGTCGGCCACCGGTTCGAGGTACGCCTGCGCCACTCCCACCGGCAGGGCCACGCCGAGCGCGTCCCGGTAGCGGCCGGCGTCCTCGACACCGATCCAGCGCTCCTGACCGGCGACCCGGATCCGGAGGATCCGCCGGGCCGCCGCCAGCTCGGTCAGCCAGTCCGGTGCGACCCCGCGCTCGGCCAGCTCGGCGTCGGAGAGGTCGCCGAGCAGCCGGAGCAGCTCGACCGCGTCCTCGGCGTCCCGGGGCCGGCGCTGCTCGGTCAGCCAGCGCAACTGCCGCTCGGTCTCGGTCACCACCGTCGGGTCGAGCAGCTCCCGCAGGTCGACCCGGCCGAGCAGTTCGCCGAGCAGCGCCGAGTCGAGCGCCAGCGCGGCGGCCCGCCGTTCGGCCAGCGGGGCGTCGCCCTCGTAGAGGAACGCGCCGACGTAGCCGAAGAGCAGCGAGCGGGCGAACGGCGACGGCCGGGACGTCTCCACCTCGACCAGCCGGACCTTGCGGGCGGCCACCTCCCGCATCAGCGACACCAGGCCGGGCAGGTCGAAGACGTCCTGAAGGCACTCCCGGGCCGCCTCCAGGGTGATCGGGAAGTCGGCGTACTCCCGGGCGACGTCGAGTAGCTGGGCGGCGCGTTGACGCTGCTGCCAGAGCGGCTGGCGGCGGCGCGGGTCGCGGCGGGGCAGCAGCAGGGCGCGGGCGGCACACTCCCGGAACCGCGCGGCGAACAGGGCGGACCCGCCCACCGACTCCTCCACCAGGGTGGCGATCTCGTCGGGGTCGAAGGCGACCAGTTCGGCGCCGGGCGGATCGTCGGCGGTGTCGGGCAGCCGCACGACGATGCCGTCGTCGGAGGGGACCACCTGGGCGTCGACGCCGTACCGCTCGGCGAGCCGGCGGGCGATGGCCAGCGCCCACGGCCCGTTGACCCGGGCGCCGAGCACGCAGTGCACGGCCAGCCGCCAGTCGCCCAACTCGTCGCGGAAGCGCTCGACGAGCACCGTCCGGTCGTCCGGCACCGACCGGGTGGCGGCCTGCTGCTCGCGCAGGTACGCCACCAGGTTGCCGGCGGCCCAGTCGTCCAATCCGCCGGAGCGCAGCGCGGCGCGAGCGGCGTCGTCGTCGGCCCGGACCAGTCCACGCAGCCGGTTGCCGAGCGCCCGGCCCAGCTCGACCGGGCGGCCGAGCTGGTCGCCCTTCCAGAACGGCATCCGGGCCGCCTGGCCCGGTGCGGGCGAGACCAGCACCCGGTCCGGGGTGATGTCCTCGATCCGCCAGGACGACGAGCCGAGCAGGAAGATGTCGCCGACCCGGGACTCGTAGACCATCTCCTCGTCCAGCTCACCCACCCTGGCCGCGCGTTCGGCGTCGGCCAGGAAAACCCCGAACAGCCCCCGGTCGGGGATGGTGCCGCCGCTGGTCACCGCCAGCCGTTGCGCGCCGGGTCGGCCGGTGAGCAGGTCGGCGACCCGGTCCCAGACCAGCCGGGGGCGCAGCTCGGCGAAGGCGGTGGACGGGTAGCGCCCGGAGAGCATGTCGAGCACCGCGTGCAGGGCCGAGTCGGGCAGTTCGGCGAAGGGTGCGGCGCGACGGATCAGCGCGGTGAGGTCGGCGACCCGCCACTCGTCCAGGGCGACCATCGCGACGATCTGCTGGGCGAGCACGTCCAGCGGGTTGCGCGGATAGTGCAGCTCCTCGATGGCGCCGTCGGCCATCCGCTCCGCCACCACCGCGCAGGAGAGCAGGTCGCCCCGGTGCTTGGGGAAGACCACGCCCCGGGAGACCGCGCCGACCTGGTGCCCGGCCCGGCCGACCCGTTGCAGGCCGGCCGCGACACTCGGCGGGGCTTCGATCTGCACCACCAGGTCGACGGCGCCCATGTCGATGCCGAGCTCCAGGCTGGAGGTGGCGACCACCGCCGGCAACTGGCCGGACTTGAGCGCCTCCTCGATGTGCCGGCGCTCCTCCCGGGAGACGCTGCCGTGGTGCGCCCGGGCGATCACCGGCGCCGCCCCGGTCGCCGCGCCCGACTGCGCCATGATCTCCGCCGGCAGCCGGGGCGGTGCCGCCGGCCGGATCGGCCCGGGCCGGTCGCCCCCGGCCCGGCCGGTGGAGGGCGGCCGGTCGTCCCCTGTCCGGCCGGTGGAGGGCGGCCGGTCGTCCCCTGTCCGGCCGGTGGAGGGCGGCCGGTCGTCCCCTGTCCGGCCGGTGGAGGGCGGCCGGTCGTCCCCTGTCCGGCCGGTGGAGGGCGGCCGGTCGTCCCCTGTCCGGCCCGGAGAGGGCGGGCGGCCGTCCGCGGCCCTGTCTGTCGGGTCGGGGGCCAACTCGGACTCGTCGGCGGCCAGCTCGTTGAGCCGGGCGCAGAGCCGCTCGGCGCTGCGCCGGGAGTTGGTGAAGACGATGGTCGACCGGTGCGACCGGACCAGGGCGTAGACCCGTTCCTCGACCGCGGGCCAGATCGACGCGCGGCGCGGGGTGCCGAACTCGTCCTCCGGCGCCTCCTGCTCGTCCAGCCGGGTCATGTCCTCGACCGGCACCTGGACACTGACCTCGATGGTCTTCGCGGTCTCGGGCTGCACCACGGTGACCGGCCGGGCGCCGCCGAGGAACCGTGCGGTGGCGTCGATCGGGCGCACCGTGGCGGAGAGCCCGATCCGCTGCGCGGGGGCGGGCAGCAGGGCGTCCAGCCGCTCCAGGGAGAGGGCCAGGTGGGCGCCGCGCTTGGTGCCGGCGACCGCGTGCACCTCGTCGACGATCACGGTCTGCACGCCGCGCAGCGAATCCCGGGCGGCGGAGGTGAGCAGCAGGAAGAGCGATTCCGGCGTGGTGATCAGGATGTCCGGCGGGGTACGCGCGAAGGCCCGCCGCTCGTCGGCCGGGGTGTCCCCGGTCCGCATCCCGACGGTGATCTCGGGCGGCGGGATGCCCAGCCGGGCCGCCGCCTGCCGCATGCCGGTGAGCGGGGCGCGCAGGTTGCGCTCGACGTCGACGGCGAGCGCCTTCAACGGGCTGACGTAGACCACCCGGCAGCGGTGCCGGGGGTCGGCCGGGGCCGGTTCGCGGGCCAGCCGGTCCAGCGACCAGAGGAACGCGGCAAGGGTCTTGCCGGAGCCGGTCGGTGCGACCACCAGGGCGTTGCGGCCGGCGCCGACCGCACGCCACGCCCCGGACTGGGCGTCGGTGGGCGCGGCGAACGCGGCGCCGAACCACTCCCGGGTCGCCGCGCCGAACGTCGCCAGCACATCACTCACCGACCCATCGTGCCCGGTCGGTCCGACAGGTTCACCGGAACGGTTGTCCGCATGCCCGGTTGATCGTTGTTTTCGCCTGAGATGAGGGCTAAGTCTCACTTAACTGCTTGCGAATGAAGTGCGACATACAGTAACTTCTCCGAAACCCAAGCTCGGCGCCAAGGGGGTACGGATGACCGGCGTTCCGCGCGACGTCCCCGCCGCCACGGACGTGCTGACCCGTCGGGTCGAGACCTACCTGACCGTGGCGCGGGCCGGTCTGCGCGGCGCCGACCTCGAACTCGCCGAGCGGCTCGTCGACTGTCTGCGCCAGTTGGTGGCGGCCACCGCCACCGCCAGCGCGGCGGACCGGGCCCGGGTCCGGGCGGCGGTGCACGCCCTGGTGCTACGCCGCGAGGCGCACGGCCGGGTGCTGCCCCGGCGCTCCCTCGCCGCCGCCCAGCAGGTGATCAACCAGGTCGTCCGGCAACTCGGCCGGGCCGACCTGGCGGTGCCGTCCACATCCGACGCCCCGGACGGCCCGGCCGCCGGCGCCCTCCTGGACGGCGGCCCGGCACCGGTCCTCCGCGACCAGGCTCCGGCGCACGACCTCGACTCGCCGTGCGCTGTCAGGTAACACCCCCGACCCACGCCCTCCGGCCCGCCCGGTAACCCCGCACACCGCCGGCCCGGCCCCGGGCAGCCCCGCCGGCCCGGCCCCGGGCAGCCCCGCCGGCCCGGCCCCGGGCAGCCCCGCCGGCCCGGCCCCGGGCAGCCCCGCCGGCCCGGCCCGCCCGGTAACCCCGCACACCGCCGGCCCGGATCGCCGGGTGGCTCTTCGGGACTGCCGGGTGGCTCTTAGGGACTGCCGGGTGGTTCTTCGGACCGCCGGCCGCGCCGCACAGCGGCTCGAACCGGCGGGCGGTCCCTCGCGCCACCGACGGCGGCGGGGCGGCAACCGCCGACCCGGGACCGCCGCCGCGGACCGGCCGGCCGCATGATTGCCCATCTCCGGCCCCACTCGGGTGGTTTCGGGCAATTCCGCGTGTCGGGCCGGACTCTGGCGTGTGATCTGTCTGAGTCCACGTCCTCGGGCCGGGCCGTGCCGACACCTACCTGGAGTACGCATGCTGATGCTGCTGGCGCTGCACCTGGTGGCTGCGGCGCTGGCACCCGCGTTGGTGCACCGGTGGGGTCGCCGGGCCTTCCTGCCGTTGGCGGCCGCCCCGGCCAGCGCGTTCGGCTGGGCGCTCGGGTACGCCGGCACCGTCCGGGACGGCGGGGCGGTCGTCGAGGCGTACCCGTGGGTGCCGGACCTGGGTCTCGAACTGGCGCTGCGGGTCACCACCCTGTCCTGGCTGCTGGTGCTGCTGGTCGGCGGGATCGGCGCCCTGGTGCTGGTCTACTGCGTCCGTTACTTCGACGCCGACGAGCCCGGGCTCGGCCGGTTCGCCGCCGTCTTCGTCGGCTTCGCCGGAGCCATGCTCGGGGTGGTGGTCGCCGACGACCTGCTGCTGCTCTACGTCTGCTGGGAACTGACCAGCGTCTTCTCCTACCTGCTGATCGCGCACCACCCGGAGCAGCAGGCCAGCCGGCGGTCGGCGAACCAGGCGCTGCTGGTGACCACCCTGGGCGGCCTGGTCATGCTGGTCGGCTTCGTCATGCTCGGTCAGCACGCCGGCACGTACCGGTGGTCGGAGATCGCGGCCCGGCCACCGCCGCCCGGCGGGTACCTCGGGATCGCGGTGGTGCTGATCCTGGTGGGCGCGCTCAGCAAGTCGGCGATCTTCCCGACCAGCTTCTGGCTGCCGGCGGCGATGGCCGCACCCACCCCGGTCAGCGCCTACCTGCACGCCGCCGCGATGGTGAAGGCCGGCGTCTACCTGGTCGCGCTGCTCGCCCCCGCGTACGCGCAGGTCGGTCCGTGGCGCCCGGTGATCTACGTGACCGGGATCGTCACCATGCTGGCCGGCGGCTGGGCCGCGCTGCGCCAGGTCGACCTGAAGCTGCTGCTGGCGTACGGCACGGTCAGCCAGCTCGGGCTGCTGGTGGTACTCGTCGGCGCCGGCACCCCGGACGCCGCGCTCGCCGGCGTGGCGATGCTGCTCGGGCACGCCCTGTTCAAGGCGGCCCTGTTCCTGGTGGTCGGGATCGTCGACCGGCGGGCCGGTACCCGGGACCTGACCGTGCTCTCCGGGCTGTACCGGCGGATGCCGCTGGTCTGCGCGACCGCCGTACTCGCCGCGGCCTCGATGGCCGGGGTACCGCCGCTGATCGGGTTCGTCGCCAAGGAGGCGGTCCTCGGGGCGTTCGTCGGCGACCCGCCGCTGCTCGCCGCGCTGCTGATCGGCGCCGTGCTGACCACCGCGTACAGCGCCCGGTTCGTCTGGGGGGCGTTCGCCGGCCGCCCACCGTCCGGGGAGGCGACTCCGACCCGTCCGGTCGAGACCGTCCTGCTCGCCCCGGCGGCTCTGCTCGCCGTCGCCGGGCTGGTGCTGGGGGTACTGGCCGGGCCCGTCGGCGATGCGCTCGCCGGCTATCCCCGCTCGTTCGGGGCGATCGCGCACCAGCTCACGTTCGTGCCGGCGCCGGGGCCGGTCCTGGGCATGTCGCTGCTGGCCCTGGCCGGCGGCCTGTTGGTCAACGCGTCGCGCAGCGCGGTCGGCGCGGTGCAGGCCCGGGTGCGGGCACCGTTCGACGGGGACACCGCCTACCAGGTGCTGAGCCGGGGGTTCGACCGGGTGGCCGTGGCGGTCACCGGTGCGACGCAGCGGGGTTCGCTGCCGCAGTACCTCGGCATCATCCTGCTGGCCCTGGTGCTCGTGCTGGGCGGCGCGCTGCTGCGCGGCCCGTGGCCGGACCAGGTCGGCTCCCCGGACCATCCGTTGCAGGCCGTCGTCGGGGTGGTGCTCGGGGGCGCCGCGGTGCTCACCGTCCGGGCCCGGCGCCGACTCACCGCGGTGATCCTGGCCGGCGTCACCGGCTACTGCACCGCCATGCTGTTCGTGCTGCACGGGGCGCCCGACCTGGCGTTGGCCCAGTTCCTGGCGGAGACCGTCACCATCGTGATCTTCGTGTTGGTGCTGCGCCGGTTGCCGGCCCGGTTCTCGGTGCGGCCGCTGCGGCGCAGCCGGTGGACCCGGCTCGCCGTCGGCGTGGCGGTCGGGGCCGTGGTCACCGCGATGGCGGTGACCGCGACCGGGGCACGGCGGGCGCCGCCGGTCTCGGCCGGGTTCCCCGGGCCGGCGCTCTCCTTCGGGTACGGCCGCAACGTCGTCAACGTCACCCTGGTGGACATCCGGGCCTGGGACACCATGGGCGAGATCGCCGTGCTGGTGGTGGCGGCGACCGGAGTCGCCAGCCTGATCTTCCAGCGTCGACGCGGTCCGGACCGGCCCCGCCGGGACGACCTGCCGCCGCCCGGAGCCGAGCGGGTCTGGCTGCGGGCCGGACCGACGCTGCGGACCCGGCGTCGCTCGATCGTCTTCGAGGTGGTCGTCCGGCTGATCTTCCACACCGTCGTGCTCTTCTCCATCTTCCTGCTCTTCTCCGGTCACAACGCCCCCGGCGGCGGCTTCGTCGGCGGCCTGGTGGCCGGGCTCGCGCTGGCGGTCCGCTATCTCGCCGGTGGCCGGCACGAACTCGACCAGGCAGCCCCGGTCGACGCCGGAATGCTGCTCGGGGTCGGTCTCCTCGTGGCGGTCAGCACCGGTCTGCTGGCCATGTCGACAGGTGGGGAGCCGCTGCGCAGCACGCTGCTGGAGCCGGAGGTGCCGATCGTCGGCGACCTGCACCTGGTCACCTCGATCTTCTTCGACATCGGCGTCTACCTGGTGGTGGTCGGCCTGGTGCTGGACATCCTGCGCAGCCTCGGCGCCGAGGTGGACCGGCAGATCGAGGTGGAGGACGAGCCGGGTACCGGGCTGCGTACCGACCGGCCGGCGCGGCAGGCGGCGGGTGCCGGGTCGCCGGAGGCTCCGGGCGGTACGGACTCCGGGTCGGCCGGTACGGACGGCAGTCGATGACCCCGAACCTGGTGCTGGCGCTGGTCGTCGGGGTGCTGTTCGGCAGCGGCGTCGTGCTGCTGCTGGAGCGCAGCCTCAGCCGGGTGCTGATCGGCGTCATCCTGCTGACCAACGGCACCAACCTGCTGCTCCTGCTCGGCGGCCGGTCCGGTGGGGCGCCCATCCTCGGGGTCACGCCGGACGCGGAGATGAGCGACCCGCTGGCCCAGGCCATGGTGCTGACCGCCATCGTGATCACCCTGGGCCTGACCGCGTTCCTGCTGGCGATGGCGTACCGGAGCTGGCAGCTGACCGGGCACGACGAGGTACGCGACGACCCGGAGGACCGCCGGATCGTGCGCCGTGCGAAGCGGCACGAGCTCGCCGGTCCGGACGACAACGCCGGTGAGGAGCCGTGGCCACCGGCCGGTGGGTTGATGGGCACCGACCCGGAACAGGTCGACCCGGAGCCGCCGCCCCGCCGGCTCGACGACGGGACGGGCCGGACATGAACTACCTGGTACCGCTGCCGGTGGTCGTACCGTTGTTCGGCGCGGCGCTGACCCTGGTGCTGGCCCGCCGGCCGATCGCCCAGCGGGCGATCAGCGTCACCGCCCTGGTGATCACCCTGGTCGTCGCGGGCATGCTGCTCTGGCGCGCGCACTGGCACGGCCCGCTGGTGGTGCACGTCGGCGGCTGGCCCGCCCCGCTCGGCATCGTCCTGGTCGCCGACCAGTTGGCCGCGCTGATGCTGGTGGTCTCGGCGGCGGTGACGCTCTGCGTGCTGCTCTACTCGATCGGCGAGGACCGGGCCGATCCCGGCGTGCACGCCCCGGTGGTGATCTACCACCCCACCTATCTGGTGATGACGGCCGGGGTGACCAACGCCTTCCTCGCCGGTGACCTGTTCAACCTCTTCGTCGGCTTCGAGGTCCTGCTGTCCGCCAGCTACGTGCTGCTCACCCTCGGCGGCACCGAGGAGCGAATCCGGGCCGGCACCACGTACGTCGTGGTCGGCCTGGTGTCGTCGCTGATCTTCCTCGCCGCGGTCGGCCTGGTGTACGCCGCCACCGGCACGCTGAACCTCGCCCAGTTGGTGGGTCGGCTCGACGCCCTCCCGGCCGACCTGCGGCTGGCGCTGCACGGCGTACTGCTGCTCGTCTTCGCCATCAAGGCGGCGGTCTTCCCGCTGGCGGCCTGGCTCCCGGACAGCTATCCGACCGCCCCGGCCCCGGTCACCGCGGTCTTCGCCGGCCTGCTGACCAAGATCGGCATATATGCGATCATCCGGACCGAGACGTTGCTCTTCCCCGACGGCCGGGCCGCCAACCTGCTGCTGGTGCTGGCTCTGCTCACCATGCTGGTCGGCATCCTGGGCGCGGTCGCGCAGTCCGACATCAAGCGGTTGCTGTCGTTCACCCTGGTCAGCCACATCGGATATCTGCTCTTCGGGGTGGCGCTGACCTCGGGGCCCGGGCTGGCCGCCGCGATCTTCTACGTGGTGCACCACATCACCGTGCAGACCACCCTGTTCCTCGCGGCCGGTCTGGTCGAGCGGCGGGCCGGCAGCACCAACCTGGACCGGATCGGCGGGCTGGCCCGGATGGCCCCGCTGCTCGGGGTGCTGTTCCTGGTGCCGGCGCTGAGCCTCTCCGGCATCCCGCCGTTCTCCGGGTTCCTCGGCAAGCTGGGGCTGATCCAGGCCGGGGTGTCGGCCGGCGGGGTGCTGCCCTGGCTGCTGGTGGTCGCCAGCACCCTGACCAGCCTGCTCACCCTCTACGCGACGACGAAGGTGTGGAGCCTGGCGTTCTGGCGCCCGCCCCGGCTGGTCGAGACCGAGGCGTCGGCCCGGTTGCCCCGGCTGATGGTCGGCGCCACCACCGTACTGGTGCTGCTCGGGGTGGGGCTGACGGTGGCGGCCGGCCCGCTCTTCGGGGTCAGCGCCGAGGCCGCCGACGACCTGCGGCAACGCGTCCCGTACGTGCGGGCGGTCTTTCCCGGCGGCCCGCCGTGACCCGGGGCGCCCGGGCAGCCGCACCGGACCCGTCCCGCCGCACCCTGCCTGGATGGCTGGCGGGCCGGTCCGTGCCGGGCTGGCCCGCGGTGCGCCGCCGCCTGCCCGGCCGGCGGCGCTGGCGGGCGCTGTGGCACCGGCTTCCGGACCGGCGGCGCTGGCGGGACCACCTGATCACGGTCGGCTGGCTGGTCGCGGTCTGGAGTCTGCTCTGGGGTGAGTTCACCGTCGGCAACCTGGTCGGCGGCGTGCTGGTGGCCGTGGTGATCCTGGTCTTCCTGCCGCTGCCCCGGGTCACCTTCGGCGGCCGGCTCCGGCCGCTGGCACTGGCCGAGTTCGTCGGGCGGTTCGTCGCCGAACTCGTGGTCGCCAGCGTGCACGTCGGCTGGGTCGCACTGCGCCCCGGGCAGCCCCGGAACGCTATCGTGGCGGTCCGGCTGCGGGTGCGTACCGACCTCAACCTGGCACTGACCGCCGAGGTGCTGTCGCTGGTCCCCGGCACGCTGATCGTGGAGGCGGACCGGGAGAGCGGAACGCTCTACGTGCACGTACTGGACGTACGCGGCGCCGAGGACCTGGCCCGGAGCCGGGAACGCATCCTGGCCCTGGAGGCCCGCCTCGTCCGCGCCATCGGCTCCGAAACGGAACTGCGGCTGCTCTCGCCGTCCACTGGAGACACCGAACCGGGAGGACCACCGTGACCGTTGTCGTCGTTGTCGTCGCCGTCCTGCTCTCGACCGCAGCGGCGCTGGCCCTGGTCCGCGTCGTACGCGGCCCGGCGCTGCTGGACCGGGTGGTCGCCGCCGAGGTGCTGATCTCGATCATGATCGGTGCGCTCGGCGTCGAGGCGGCCGTCACCCGGCACGCCACCACGCTGCCGATTCTGATCGTGCTCAGCACACTGGGCTTCGTCGGCTCGGTGGCCCTGGTGCGCTTCGCCGCCGGGGAGGAGGCGTGACCGGCGAGGTGCTCGACGTGCTGGTCGGGGTCTTCCTGGTCGCCGGCGGGCTGCTGAGCCTGGCCGCCGGGATCGGGTTGGCCCGCTTCCCGGACGTGCTCAGCCGGATGCACGCGGCGACCAAACCGCAGGTGCTCGGCGTACTGCTGATCCTGCTGGCGCTGGCGGTGAGCCTGCGCAACGGCGCCGACCTGGCCACGCTGGTGCTGATCGGCGGGTTCCAGCTCACCACCGCCCCGCTCGCGGCCCAGATGATCGGCCGGGCCGCGTACCGCACCGGGCGGGTGCACCGGGAGTCGCTGGACGTCGACGAGCTGGCCGACCGGGACGCCGCCGGTTCGGGTCCTGCCGACTGAGCGATCCTGGCGACCGAGCTGCCATCGTACGTCCGGTCGGTGTCCGACCTGCCTGGCGTGCAACTGCTCGGCCCGGGAGACGACCGAAAGACCCCACCTCTATGCTGGGCCGATGACGTCGGTCAGGCAGATCCAGGTCACCTTCGACTGCGCAGAACCTGAGCGGGTCGCTCGATTCTGGTGCGAGGTGTTGGGGTACGTCGTACCGCCGCCGCCGGAGGGGTTCGCTACCTGGGACGATGTCGATCGCACGCTGCCGCCTGAGCGTCGGGGTGCGGCGTTCGCATGCAATGATCCCTCAGGTGTCGGCCCGCGACTGTTCTTCCAGCGTGTCCCCGAAGGCAAGGTCGTCAAGAATCGGCTGCATCTTGACGTGCGGGTCGGCACCGGGCTCGTGGGTGAAGAGCGCCTGGCCGCACTTGAGGCCGAATGCGCACGACTGGTCGCGCTCGGTGCGGTACGCGTGCGACTACTGCCTGCCGACGGCGACAACGAGTCGTGTCTCGTGATGCAGGACATCGAGGGCAACGAGTTCTGTCTCGACTGAGTGGCCGCGAAGGTGGCAGCTTCGCGAGTCGACTGTTCGCCATCACGAGGGTCGCCGTTCCGTGCCGCGCCGACAGTCCTGCTCCGGAATTACCCCTCGGTGTCCACGAGCACGCAGCCGCCGACGCGAGGTTACCCCCGTCACGCCGCGTCGTGTCATCCTGACCGGATGCGAGTCGTCTCGATTCACACGTACCCGGTGAAGGGGTGCCGCCGGATGGACCGCGACACGGCGCGGGTCGAGCCGTGGGGCCTGGACGGCGACCGGCGCTGGCTGATCGTGGACGAACACGGGCTCGGCCTGACCCAGCGCCAGCACCGGGAACTGGTGACGATGCGGGCGGTGTCCCGGCCGGGTGGGCTGACTCTGGACGCGCCGGGGCTGGACCCGCTCGATCTGGCCGAACCGACCGACGGCGAGGCGATCCAGGTCCGGGTGTACCGGGGGCGGCCGCCCGCACCCGTACGCGCCGCCGGCCCCGAGGCGGACGACTGGCTCAACCGGCTGTTGGGGCGCCCCGCCCGGCTGGTCTGGCTCGGCGATCCCACCGGCAACCTCGTTCCCTGGACGGTCCCGGCCGGCTCCGGCGCCGAGCTGAGCTTCGCCGACGGCACTCCGCTGCTGCTGGCCAACACCGCGTCGCTGGACGCGTTCAACGAATGGCTGCGGGAGTCGGGCAGCACCGAGGGGCCGCTGCCGATGATCCAGTTCCGCCCCAACCTGGTGATCAGCGGTGCCGCGCCGTGGGCCGAGGACGAGTGGGTCGGCCGGCGGATCAGGATCGGCGGGGCCATGTTTCACGGCGCCGCCGAGTGTGGCCGCTGTCTGATCGCGACGATCGACCAGGAGACCGGACAGCGGGGGCGGGAGCCGCTTTGGATGCTCGCCGCACGGCGGAACATCGGCAAGAAGCTCCTCTTCGGTCTCCAGATGACGGTGCGGGCCGAACCGGGTGGGCCTGCCCACGAAGGTCGTACGGTCAGCGTCGGTGACACCGTGGAGGTGCTGGACCGACGGTGAGCATGGCGGGGTCGGTTCAGCAGTGCTGCGCCGACAGCCGGCAGTGGTGGTGTGACCCTGGTCCGACTGGCTTCGTGTCGTCGCCCGGACCTGTCCGGCCGCTACTGCCGGCCCGGCCCGGCGGGAGACGCCGGACTGATCAGGAGGTTGACCGCCAGGTGGTCAGGGGTCGGCGGGGAAGGCCATCGTGCCGGTCAACGCGACCGTGCCGGGCAGCCGGGTGTCCTGGCGCAGGAACTGCACCACGACCGGGACCGGCGAGCGGACGACGCAGCCGAACCGCCGGCTCAGCACGATCGCCTCGGGGTCGATCAGGTCGTTGAGGCGTACGTGCC
The DNA here is from genome assembly GCF_050936445.1 of Plantactinospora sp. CA-294935. NCBI lineage: Bacteria > Bacillati > Actinomycetota > Actinomycetes > Micromonosporales > Micromonosporaceae > Plantactinospora > Plantactinospora sp. CA-294935. The sequence goes on along the minus strand of NZ_JBNJMU010000001.1, from coordinate 10,208,404 downwards.
GGATCCGGCGGGCGTCCACCCTGACCGGGTACGGGCCGACCGGTTCCCGGTCCTCGTAGTAGACGGTGATCTCCAGTTCGGCCGGCTCGTCACCGGTGTTCAGCACGGACAGCTGGTCGAAGCTGGTGAACTCCGGCTCCTCACCACTGCTGGGGAAGGGGATCCGGCCGCCGGGGACCACCCAGACCCGCCCGCCGAGCCCGGCCATCAGCCGTCCCTCAGCAGCCGGGCGAGGTCGGGGGTCAGGAACACCTCGTCCGGGTCGAGCCGGCGGCGGAGGTCCTGGAACCTGTCCCACTGTGGATAGACGCCGCGCAGCTCCCGGGCGGTCAGCGAGTGCTTCTTGCCCCAGTGCGGTCGGCCGTCGTGCTGCCGGAACACCGCCTCGACGTCGGCGAAGTACTCGTCGTGCGGCAGGGAGTTGTTCTGCAGGCAGGCGATCGTCGTGGTGGCCCGGCCGTACGCGGGACTGAGCCAGACGTCGTCCTCGGCGCAGGTGCGTACCAGGACCCGCCAGGCCACCCCGATGCGGTGCCGGTCCAGGATCCGGCGCCGGATCTCGGTGAAGCAGGTGTGGAAGGCCTCCGACGGTATGGCGTACTCGATCTCGTCGAAGCGCAGCTCGCGGTGCCGGGGGATGGTCCGGTGGCTCGGGCCGGACTCGGTGGTCCGGGGCTCGCCGACCGGAACGAGTTCCGGTTCCTCGCCGCGCCGGTTGAGGGTGCGGATCTGGGTGGTGTCGGTACGCGGATACCAGTAGAAGTCCATGTTCCGGTTCTGCCGCTGCAACTGGTGCAGATGGTCGAGGGTCCAGGCGATCGACGAGCACCAACTGCGCCGCCGCAGGTGGTAGGTAGGGGTGAGTTTCAGCGTCATCGTGGTCACCACGCCGAGCGCGCCGAGCGAGAGTCGGGCCGCCGGCAGCAGGTCGCTGTTCTGCTGGCCGGAGATCTCCAGCAGCTCGCCGGTGCCGGTCACCAGCCGGACCCCGGCCACCTGGGTGGAGAGGTTGCCGAAACTCAGCCCGGTGCCGTGCGTGCCGGTGGCGGTGGCACCGGCGATGGACTGCACGTCGACGTCACCGAGGTTGTCCATGGCGAGCCCGGCCTCGTAGAGCGCTTCACCCAGTTCGCCGAGCGGCACCCCGGCGCCGACCGTCGCCAGCAGCGCGCCGTCGTGCCGGCGCACGGTCCGGGGCAGCCCGGCCAGGCTGACGAGTACGTCGTCGGTCCGGACCAGTGGACTGGACGAGTGGCCGGAGCCGACCGGCCGGAGCTTGGTCGAGGTCAGCCGGGCCCGTTCGACGAGTGCCCGGACGGCGTCCTCGCTCTCCGGCGTGGCGTACTCCCTCGGGGTGAACCGGAGGCTCCCCGACCAGTTGCGCCACTCCCGTCCCAATGCGGCCTCCCTTCCCGGCTGCCCGGCGGGCAACCGCACGGTGGGTCCCAGACCGGGCGGGACGGATCGGGACACGCGTTTCTACCCGGTCGGCAGTCCCGGAAACGGCTGATCGGGACCGCTGGTGGTTGTCCGGGCGGTGTTCTCCGGGGGTCGGTAGGATGGCCTGGTGATCGACTCAACTGTCCAGGAGGGCAGCTGTAGCCAGCCGGGTCGGACCCGGCATCTCCCGCACCAGCCGCGACGACGGGGAGCGCTGAGCACCCCGTGTTGATTGCGCTCGGTCTGGTCCTGATCATCCTGCTCACCGTGGCGACCGGATACTTCGTCGCCCAGGAATTCGGTTACGTCGCCGTAGACCGGGGCAAACTGCGCCAACTCGCCGAGGACGGCGACGTCGCGGCGCAACGCGCCCTCACGGTCACCGGACGGCTCTCCTTCATGCTCTCCGGAGCCCAACTCGGGATCACCGTCACCGCCCTGCTCGTCGGTTACGTCGCCGAGCCGTACCTCGGCGACGGCCTGGCCGACCTGCTCGGCGTGGCGGGCGTCTCGGCCGCGGTCAGCACGCCGGTCGCGGTCGTGCTGGCCCTGGTGATCGCCACCGTCGTGCAGATGGTCTTCGGTGAGCTCGCCCCGAAGAACCTCGCGATCGTCCGGGCAGAGTCGCTGGCCCGGGCCCTGAGCCGCTCCACACTGATCTACCTGGCCGTGGCCGGGCCGCTGATCCGGCTCTTCGACGCCGCCGCCACCCGGCTGCTGCGCCGGATCGGCATCGAACCGGTGGAGGAGTTGCCCAGCGGGGCGACGCCGGAGGACCTGGAACAGATCATCGCCGAGTCGCGCGAGGAGGGGCACCTCGACGCCGAGATGTCCACCCTGCTCGACCGGGGCCTCGACTTCCGGCAGCTCACCGCCGCCGAGGCGATGGTGCCCCGGGTCGACGTGCACACCGTACGGGCCGACGAGCCGCTCAGCCGGCTGGTGGAGCTGCTCGACACCGGGCACTCGCGCTTCCCGGTCCGCGGTGCCGAGGGGGTGGACGACGTCGTCGGGGTGGTCGGCATCGCCGACGTACTCGGGGTGCCGCCGGCACGGCGCGCGAGCACCCCGGTCGAGGCGGTTGCCGTACCCCCGTTGCTGGTGCCGGCGACGCTGCCGCTGCCGACGGTGCTGGACCGGCTCCGGGCCGGGCACCGCCAGCTCGCCTGCGTGGTGGACGAGTACGGCGGCTTCGCCGGGGTGATCACGCTGGAGGACATCGCCGAGGAACTGGTCGGCCCGATCCGGGACGAGGACGACCCGCCCGAGCGGGCCCCGGTCCGGCAGGCCGACGGATCCTGGGTGGTGCCGGCCCGCTGGCGGATCGACGAGGTCGCCGACAGCACCGGGATCACCCTGCCCGAGGCACCCGAATACGACACCCTCTCCGGTCTGGTGATGCGGGAGCTGGGCCGGATACCGGAGGTCGGCGACCGGTTGGAGATCAGGCTCTCCGCCGACGGCGAGCCGGACCAGGAGGCGACGCTGCCCCGGGCCCACGTCGAGGTGCTGGCGGTCGACCGGCACGTCGCCGACTCGGTCCGGCTCCGGGTGCTGGTGCCGCAGGGCGAGACGGAGCGCACCCCGTGAGCACCACGTGGGCGTTGCTGATCTCCCTGTTGCTGCTCGCGCTGAACGGCTTCTTCGTGGCCGCCGAGTTCGCCCTGCTGGCCTCGAAGCGCTACCGGCTGGAGCAGGCCGCCGCCTCCGGTGGCCGGGCCGCCCGGGCGGCACTGGACGGGGTACGCGAGCTGACCCTGATGCTGGCCGGTGCCCAGCTCGGCATCACCGTCTGCACGCTGGGGCTGGGTGCCCTCGCCGAACCGGCGATCGAGCACCTGTTCAGCCCCATGCTGCACGCGGTCGGCCTGCCCGACACGGCGAGCCACGCGGTCGCGCTGGTCTTCGCGCTCGCCCTGGTCACCTTCCTGCACCTGGTGGTCGGCGAGATGGCTCCGAAGTCGTGGGCGATCACCGACCCGGAGCGCTCCGCCGTGCTGCTCGCGCTGCCGTTCCGGGCGTTCGCCCGGGTGGCCCGGCCGGTGCTCTCCGCGCTGAACGGGCTCGCCAACGTGACACTGCGGCTGGCCCGGGTACGCCCCGAGGAGCAGTTGGCGGTGGCGCACGGGCCGGAGGAGCTGCGGATGCTGCTCCAGCAGTCGCGCGAGCACGGCCTGCTCGCCGCCGACCAGCACGAGATGCTGACCAGCATGCTCGAACTCCAGGGCACCACCGTCGCCCAGGTGATGGAGCCGGTCGAGACGATCGTCTCGGTACGCCCCGACGACACCGCGGAGCGGATCGAGGAGGTGTGCCGGTCCAGCGGCCGGTCCCGGCTGGCCGTCTTCGAGGCGCCGGGTGAGGTGGCCGGGCTGGTGCACGTCCGGGAGGCGGTCCGGGCCACCACCGCCGGACGACCGGCGACGGCGCGGGAGTTGATGACCGTGCCGTTCACCCTGGACGCGACCGCGACGGTCACCGAGGCGGTGGCCGCGATGCGGGCCGAACAGGTGCAGTTGGCGCTGGTCAGCAACGGTGCCGGTGCCAGTCGGCCGATCGGCTTCGTCGCCCTGGAGGACCTGCTGGAAGAGGTCATCGGGGAGTTCGACGACGAGACCGACCCGATCCCACGGGGCCGCCGGCTGCGCTGAGCGTCCGCCGCGCCCGCCTGGCAGCCGAGTTTCCAGGGCGGGTGCGGCGGAGCGGCCGGGTGGGGGCCCGGCCGGGCGGACACGGGAGGGGGCGACGGTGGGCTTCGGGGGACTCCTGCCGGGTTCGGGTCTGACCGTGCGGACCGTGCTGACCAATCCGAGTACCCGGCCGGGGCTGTCGCTGCCCGGCCGGGTCACCGTCACCGCCGGCCGGTCGCCGGTGACGGTCGATCGGGTGACTCTCGGCCTGGTCACCCGGGTCGAGCCGGCCGGCGGCGAGCTGGAGTACCAGCCGGTGGAGTTCCACCGGGTAGCCGCCGCCGGGGCGTTCGTGCTGGCTCCGCAGGAGCGCCGGATCCTCGACTTCGGTGTGCCGGTGCCGTGGGAGACGCCGGTGACGGTGGTCAACGGCCACTGCCTGCTCAACCTGCGGATGGGGCTGCGGACCGAGGTCGCGGTCAGCGCGCTGCTCGACCGGGGCGATCTGCGCCCGGTGTACGTGCACCCGCTCCCCGCCCAGGCCGGCGTGCTCGCCGCACTGGACGAGCTGGGCTTCGAGCTGCGCCAGGTCGGACTGCTCGCGGAACGGTTGCCGGGCATCGAGCAGAGGCTGCCGTTCCATCAGAAGATCGCGTACTGGGCGGCACCGCTGTACGGCGGCCCGTTCAGCGAGCTGGAGGTCTCGTTCTTCACCGACCCGTACCGGGTGGAGGTGCTCTTCGCGCTGGACCGCCGGGTGGCACTGGCCGGTGCCGGACACGTCAGCTTCAGCCGGTTCCGGGTGGACCACCGGGGCGCGGCGGAACTCGACTGGATCACCGTGGTGGACAGTTGGCTCCGGTACGCCGTACAGCGGCACTCGGCCACCGCCGCCGGCTACCAGGTCCGCACGGAACGCCGTCCGTCGCCGCCGCCCCGACCGACCGACCCCGACCAGTCGCACCCCGGCCCGTCCGGCACCGACACCCGGGACAGCGAGCCGCCGGGCCGGGAGCCCAGTGGGGCCGCACCGGCCGCCGGCCACGACCCGGACCGGGGGCTGCGCCCGATCGGCGGCGGTGAGGGCGGGATCGGCGGCGGCGCGGGCGGCGGCGGTGGCGGCGGTGGCGGTGGCGGCGGGACCTGAGGGTTTCGGATGGCTCCGGTGGACCGGGGGAGTCAGCCGGCGCTGGCGGTGGCGAGCTTGATGCCGAAGCCGAGGAAGAGCGCGCCGATCCCGGTGGTCACCCCGGCGGCCAGCCGTCGGCGGCGGCGGAACTGCACGGCCAGGAAGGTGCCGGTGAAGATCAGCACGGTCAGGTAGAGCGCGCTGGTGACCTGGGCGATCGCGCCGAGCAGCAGGAACGACAGCGCCGGGTAGGGATAGGCCGGGTCGACGAACTGGATGAAGAAGGAGATGAAGAAGAGGATCGCCTTCGGGTTCAGCAGGCTGATCACCGCCGCCCGCCGGAACGGCCGGTCGGCCGCCGCCGGCCGGGTGTCGACCAGCGGCGCCACCGCCGGGTCGTTCCGGGTACGCCAGCGCCGCCACGCCCCGCGCAGCATCATCAGCCCGACATAGCCGAGGTAGGCCGCGCCGGCGTACTTGATCACCATGAAGATCGGCGGGTACGCCTTGAGCACCGAGGCCACCCCGGCGGCGGAGAGCACCATCAGCACCGCGTCGCCGAGGAAGACCCCGGCGGCGGCCCGGTAGCCGGCGCGTACCCCGGTCTTCGCGGCGGTGGTGAGTACGTAGAGCGAGTTCGGCCCGGGCAGCAGGATGATGGCTACCGTGCCGAGCACGTACGTCCAGATGTCGGTGATCCCCAGCACGCCGGTCATCATCGCCCCGCCGGGACCCCCGGGCGAAGCATTTCCCGGAGCCTGACCTGTGCTTTCGGCCACTCGTCGGCGAGCATCGCGTACTGCACGGTGTCCCGCCACGAGCCGTCCGGCCGGATCCGGTGCCGGCGGAGCACCGCCTCCCGGGTGGCGCCGAGCCGCTCGATGGCGCGCTGCGACCGCTCGTTGCGGATGTCGGTGTGCCAGACCACCCGCTCCGCGCCCAACTCCTCGAAGGCCCTCGTCAACAGCAGCAGCTTCGCCTCGGTGTTCACCCCGGTACGCCACCAGCGCCGGCCCAGCCAGGTGTGTCCGATCGCGACGCGGCGGTGCACCGGGTCGATCTCGTAGTAGGAGGTGGTCCCGACCACCTCGCCGGTGACCGCGTCGAGCTGCACCCACGGCACCCGCTCGCCCCGAGCGTGCGCGTCGAGCGCGGTCCGGACGATCTCGGCCATCCCGGCCGGGTCGTGCGGCTGGGCGACGCCCAGATGGGGCCAGACCTCCGGGTCGCGGGTCGCCGCGTAGAGGGCGTCGACGTGCGACTCGGCCAGCGGGGCGAGCCGGACGTGCGCGCCGGCCATCGGTGCCGGGGTGTGCCAGGGGGAGCGGTCGGCCCGCAGGTACGCCGGCAGCGGGGCGGTCACCCCGACGTCCGGCTCGGGCCGCCCGGCGACGGTACGCAGCGGCAGCACGCCGGCCCAGTGCGGCAGGTCGTGGTCGGCGGGCTCCTCGCGTACGCCCCCGGTGCGGGTGCGGACCGAGACCTCGTGCAACGGCAGGGCCAGCAGGGCGGTCTCGGCCAGTTCCCGGCGGTTCGGTGGCCGGCTGTCGGCGCTGCGGCCCCGGCCGACCTTCTCGACCAGCGCGGTCAGCACCCTCCGCTTCTCCGTCTCGTCGGTGACCAGGTGGGCGGTGCCGTGCGCGACCAGCGAGCGGTAGTTGGCGCTGTGATGGAACTGGGACCGGGCGTAGACCAGCCCGTCCAACTGGGTCACCGCGACGCAGACCGGCAGCCCGGCGCCGGAGCGGGCGGCCAGCAGCGGCCTGCTGCCGGTCGAGCCGTGCAGATAGAGCGTGTCGCCGAGCCGGACGTGCAGGGTGGGCAGGATCCGGGGCTCACCGTCCACGGTGAATCCGAGGTGGCAGTGGTACGCCTCGTCGAGCAGGTCGTGCGCGGCGGAGCGCTGGTAGGTCATCTTCGACCGGTCGCGGGTGGCGGTGCTCCGCCGGGTCTGCGGGTAGGTCTCCGGTGCACTGTCCGGATGCGTCTGCGTCGGGGTCTGCTCGGCCATCTCGCGTCCGCCCTTTTATGATAGTACAATCCTCAAACTGTGACAGCACATTATCAGGTCGCCGGTACGACGGCAGCCGAGATATCGGCCAGCGTGGAGGCGGGCGTCCGGACCGGGGAGTTGCCGGCCGGTGCCGCGCTGCCCGCCGTCCGGGCCCTGGCGCAGCGGCTCGGGGTCAGCCCGGCGACGGTCGCCAAGGCGTACCAGGGCCTGCGGCAGCGCGGGGTGGTGGAGACCGCCGGCCGCAACGGCACCCGGGTCCGCCCGAAGCCACCGGTCACCGGCCGCCGCGCCGCACTGCGGCTGCCCGCGCCGCCCGGTGCGCTCGACCTCTCGGTCGGCGAGCCCGACCCCGGGCTGCTCCCGCCGATCGGCCCGCACCTGGCCGCGCTGGCCGAGACCGCCGGTGCCTCGGTCAACTACCGGGGCGGCGGCGTCCTCCCGGAACTCGTCGACGCGGCCCGGGAGCGGCTGACCGCCGACGGGGTGCCGGCCGAAGCGGTGACGGTGACCGGTGGCGCCTCGGACGGCATCGAACGGCTGCTGGTCAGCAACCTGAGCCCGGGCGACGCGGTCGCGATCGAGGATCCCGGCTGGGCCAACACCATCGACCTGGTCGCCACGCTCGGGCTGCGCGCGGTGCCGATGCCGGTCGACGACGCCGGGCCCACCCCGGCCGGGCTGCGCGCCGCGCTGGCCGCCGGAGCCCGGGCGGTGCTGGTGACCAGCCGGGCACAGAACCCGACCGGGGCGGTGGTGACCGCCGACCGGGCGGTGGCGCTGCGGGCGGTGCTGGCCGACCGTCCCGACGTCCTGCTGATCGAGGACGACCACGCCGCCGAACTCTCCGTCGAGCCGCTGCACAGCCTGGCCGGCGCCACCCGGAGCTGGGCCTTCGTCCGTTCGGCCAGCAAGCCGTACGGGCCGGACCTGCGGCTGGCCGTGCTCGCCGGGGACGAGGTGACCGTGGCCCGGGTGGCCGGCCGGTTGCGGGTCTGCTCCGGTTGGGTCTCCACCCTGCTGCAACGGCTCACCCTCGCGCTGTGGCGGGACCCGGCGGTCGCCGAACGGATCGCACTGGCCCGGGCGAGCTACGCCGAGCGGGTCGCCGCGTTGCGCGCCGCACTCGCCGAGCGCGGGCTGGCCGGGCACGGCCGTACCGGGATCAACGTCTGGTTGCCGGTGCCCGACGAGACCCGGGCGGTCGCGGTGCTCCGGGACGCCGGCTACGTGGTGGCGCCCGGCTCGCTGTTCCGGTTGGCCAGCGGGCCGGGGATCCGGATCACGGTCAGTCCGCTCGCCGAGGCCGACATCGCGCCGCTGGCCGACGCGGTGGCCCGGGCCGCCGCGTCCGCCACGCCGCTCACCCTGAGCGCCTGATCCCGGCGTACCCGGGACCACCGCCCGCGTCGCGCTTCGCCGTCGTCGGGATGCCGAGATCCTTGGGCGATCTGTGGTCAGCGGCCGACGATATGTCGCCGAGAATCTTGGTGGCTCGCCACGCCGGGCACCCTGTGTGCGTGACCCCGGGGATACGGGGTAGAACATGCGCTATGCCTGAGACGGAGACCGCCCCCGGAGCGCAGGAGTTCATCCCACCCGGCGCCGACAGCCTGGCCGAACTGCGCGACGCGGCCGGCGGCTGCCGGGGCTGCGAGCTGTACCGGGACGCCACCCAGACCGTCTTCGGCCGGGGCGACGAGCACGCCCGGGTCGTCTTCGTCGGGGAGCAGCCCGGCGACATGGAGGACCAGAAGGGGCTGCCGTTCGTCGGCCCGGCCGGGCACCTGCTGCGGCGTGCCGTGGACGAGGCCGGCATCGACCCGGCGCAGCTCTACATCACCAACGCGGTCAAGCACTTCCGGTTCGAGATGCGCGGCAAGCGCCGGCTGCACAAGACCCCGGACCGGGTGCACATCGTCGCCTGCCGACCCTGGCTGGTCGCCGAGTTCGCCCGGCTGCACCCCGAGGTCGTGGTGGTACTCGGCGCGACGGCGGCCAAGGCGCTGCTCGGCCCCTCGTTCCGGGTCACCCAGTCCCGGGGCGTACTGCTGCCCTGGCCGGAGTCGGCGCAGCGGCCGCAGGACTTCGCCAAGGTGCCGGTCGGGCCGACCGGGGAACGCGAGTCGGTCGCCCCGACCCGGCTGGTCGCCACCATCCACCCCTCCGCGGTGCTCCGTGCCGACGACCGGGACGCCGCGTACGCCGGCCTGGTCGCCGACCTGTCGGTGGTGGCCGGGGCGCTCGGCTGAGCCCCGGCGGCCGGGTCCAGCACCTCGACGTCGCGCATCTGACCGGTGGTGCCGACCCGGCGAGGGCCGGCACCACCGGGCCGGCTCAGAGCCGCTGGAGCTGGGTGACCACCATCGCGACGGCGAAGAAGCCGTAGAAGCCGATCGCCGCCAGCATGCCGCCGAGCCGCCAGCCGCGCAGCCGGATGGCCGCCGGCAGGTCACGGATGTTGAGGCGGACCAGCAGGATCGAGTAGAGCAGGGTGACCACCGAGGCCGCGCAGGTGGAGATGATCAGCAGGCCGAGCGGTTGGCTGAAGCCGGCGAGCAGGATGATCGAGCCGAGCACGATCTCGGCCCACACCACCGCGAGATAGAGCCGGGCCTCGGTCCACCGGGTGGAGGTGGTGAGGTAGTTGCGCCGGAGGAAGTCGCTGGCCACCCGGCCGATCACGTCCAGCAGCCCCATCGCGGCGGCCCAGAGCGAGACCACGGCGATCGCGAAGAACAGCAGTTTGAGCCAGGTGCCGACCTCGGCCGCCAGTACCTCGCCCTCGATCCGCAGGAACGACGGGTCGTTGGTGAGGTCCTCCCGGCCGAAGAGGGTCTGGTAGGCGAGCAGGCACATGATCGTGATGGTCACCAAGCAGACCAGCGCGAAGGTGAAGAAGTGCTCGATGTTGGCCCGCTTCCACCAGGTCGCCCAGCGGGCCAGGCTCCCCTCGTCCTGCGGGAAGGAGTACCGGTCCGAGCCGGCGGCCTCCTCCCGGCCGGTGATCGGCGAGATGAGCCGGGGTACGTGCGCGCCCATCCCGTACCGCTTGTCGCGGATCCAGTTGCTCAGCACCAGGTTGTGCACCCCGCCGGCCCCGGCGGCGCCGATCGCGCTGAGCAGCATCGTGAAGGTGATCCCGGCCGGGATCTGTCCGAACCCGACGACGCTCTCCTTCGCCCCCTCGCCCCAGGTGTCCAGCGAGATCACGAAGACCACCACCACGGCCAGGAAGAAGAGCGTGAGCGCGACCTTGACCACCTCGACCCGCTCGACGGTCCGGTAGATCACCTTGGAGACCGAGAGCAGTACGCCGATGGCGACGAGCACACCCACCGTGATCCAGACCGCGTCCCCGCCGCCGACCAGATAGGTGAAGACGGCGGAGCCGCTGGTGGCCCAGCCGGGCCAGACGTACTGGAAGGCTCCGGCGAGGCAGATGAGGATGCCCCAGCCCTTCCACCAGCGGGAGAACCCGGCGACGACGGTCTGGCCACTGGCCAGGGTGTACCGCTCGATTTCCATGTTGATGACGAACTGGACGGCGAGGGTGGCGATCGCCAGCCAGAGCAGGCCGAGCCCGCCGAGCGCGGTGAGGTACGGCCAGAGGATGAGTTCCCCGGCGGCCATTCCGATCCCGACCGCCACCACGCCGGGACCGACCATCCGGCGCAGGGGCATCGGTTCGGGCAGCTCTCGGGTGACCGGGTCGTCAGGGGGTACGGCGCTGTCGGGGGTGGTCGCCTGTCGGCTCATCGGATACTCCGGGGGTGGTGTGGGGGTGTGTGGGGGTGTGGACCGTCCCGGTCGGACGGCCGGTGGTGCGCCAGGCGCCGCGCGGGGGTGGCCGTGCGGCGCCGGTTCAGGCGGCGTGCCGGGCTCGCCCGGCGAGCAGCAGGTCGAGGTGTCGCAGCATCCGGCCGGTGTCCGGGGTCCGGCCGGTGAACAGCTCGAACGCGGCGGCGGCTTGGAAGACGCACATGCCGGTGCCGCCCACCGCCCGCAGGCCGGCCGCCCGGGCGGCGGTGAGCAGTTCGGTCTCCACCGGCATGTAGATGACGTCCAGCACCCACAGTCCGCCGTGCAGCAGCTCGACCGGCAGCGGTACGCCCGGATGCGCCCGCATGCCGACCGGACTGGTGTTGACGAGACCGTCGGCGGCGCCGACGGCGGCCGGCAGCTCCGCCGGGCCGGCCACCGCGATCCGCTCGGTGTCGAACCGCAGGCTCAGGGTCTCGGCGAGCAGGCCGCGCCGGTCCGGGTCGGGGTCGACCACGGTGAGGTGCCCGACGCCGGCCTCGAGTTGGGCGTACGCGCAGGCGGCGCCGGCACCGCCGGCCCCGAGCTGCACGACCCGCCCGGTGGCGGCACCCGGCAGCCCGTGCCGGAACGACTCGGTGAATCCGTAGGCGTCGGTGTTGTAGCCGATCCGTCGTCCGGCCCGGAAGACGACCGTGTTGACCGCGCCGATGTCGTCGGCCGGTGGGGCGAGCCGGTCGAGCAGCTCGATCACCTGTTGCTTGAACGGATGGGTGATGTTCAGCCCGGCGAACCCGGCCGCCTCGGCGTCGGCCAGCAGCCTGCGCAAGTCGGCCGGGGTCTCCGGCCGGTCGACGTCGAGCAGCGAGTACGACAGGTCGAGGCCGTGGTGCCGGCCCTCGGCCTCGTGCAGTGCCGGCGACAGTGACGCGCCGATGCCCGCTCCTATCAACCCGTAGCGGCAGGTCCGCATGGTGCTCCCGTCCTCGTCCGGAGCGGCGGGTGTGCCCGTCGACCGGGGACCGTCGTCAGCTAATGTACGAACTGGTACGTTAGTTATCCGCCTCGGTGTCCGGCCTGTCAAGGGCGCACCGGGGGCACGGCACACTGGTCCGATGGCGGACATCCGGAAGGACGAGGCGATGACCCTGCGGGCGGCACCGGACGCCGGGGTGCGGCCGGACGGAGGCGCGGCCCCGGCCGCCGAGCGGCGGCGGGACGCGGAACGCACCCGGGCCGACATCATCGACGTCGCCACCGACGAGTTCGCCAACCGTGGCTACAGCGGCGCCCGGGTCGACGAGATCGCAGCCCGGACCCGCACCACCAAACGAATGATCTACTACTACTTCGGCGGCAAGGAGCAGCTCTACCTCGCCGTCCTGGAGCGCGCGTACGGCGAGATCCGGGCCGCCGAACGGACCGTCGATGTCGACCACCTGGAGCCGGTGGCGGCGATCCGGCGTCTCGCCGAGGTCACCTTCGACCACCACGAGGCACATCCGGCGTTCATCAAGCTGGTCGGGGTGGAGAACGCCCAGCAGGCCGAGCACATGACGCACGTCGCCCGGCTGGTCGACCTGAACAGCTCCGCCGTGGACCTGCTGCGAGGCGTACTGGAGCGCGGGCAGCGAGCCGGGATGTTCCGCTCCGACGTGGACGCCCTCGACGTGCACATGATGATCAGCGCCTTCTGTTTCTTCCGGGTCGCCAACCGGCACACCTTCGCCGCGCTCTTCGACCGGGACCTCCTCGCCCCCACCAGCCGCCAGCACTACCGGACCATGCTCGCCGAGATGGTCACCGGCTACCTCCGCCGGCGTTGACCGCGCTGTCCCGGAGAGAGTCGCCGCCGATCCGGACCCCGGGAGGTGCGCCATGACCAGCCGCCACCGTTCCGCCCCGACCCCGCGCGACACCGGCCGTACCCTGCGCCGGGCCGTGGCGACCGTCTGCCTCTCCGGCCCCCTCGAAGACAAGATCGCCGCAGCCGCGGCGGCCGGGTTCGACGGCATCGAACTCTTCGAGAACGACCTGGTGGTCTCTGCGTGGTCACCGGCAGAGGTACGCGCCCGCTGTGCCGACCTGGGGCTCACCATCGAGCTTTACCAGCCGTTCCGGGACTTCGAGGCGGTGCCGGCCGACCTGCTGCGCGCCAATCTGACCCGGGCTGAGCGCAAGTTCGACGTGATGGCCGACCTCGGCGCCGACACCCTGCTGGTCTGCTCGTCGGTGGCGCCGGCGGCGGTCGACGACGACGCGCTCGCCGCCGAGCAGCTCGGGCTGCTGGCCGACCGGGCCGCCGCCAGGGGGATCCGGATCGCCTACGAGGCACTGGCCTGGGGACGACACGTCTCCACCTGGGACCACGCCTGGCGGATCGTCGACCGGGCCGACCATCCGGCGCTCGGGATCTGCCTGGACTCGTTCCACGTGCTGTCCCGGGAGGTCGACCCGGCCGGCATCGGCGGGATCACCCCCGGGAAGATCTTCTTCCTACAACTCGCCGACGCACCGCACCTGCGGATGGACGTCCTGCAATGGAGCCGGCACCACCGGCTCTTCCCCGGACAGGGCGCCTTCGACCTGGCGGGCTTCGTCCGGCTCGTGCTCTCCGCCGGGTACGCCGGACCGCTCTCCCTGGAGGTCTTCAACGACGTCTTCCGGCAGTCCGATCCGGCCCGTACCGCCGTCGACGCGATGCGCTCCCTGGTCTACCTGGAGGACGGGCTGCACCCGATCGGGCGGTCGGACCGGCAGCCTCGGCGGCTACCGACCGCGCCCGGGCTGACCGGGCACGCCTTCACCGAGTTCGCCGTCGACGGCCGGTCCGGCCCGCTCCTTCAGGACGTGCTCCGGGGGCTCGGCTTCACGCACACCGGGCAGCACCGCTCGAAGCCGGTCCAGCTCTGGGAACAGGGCGGATGCCGGGTGGTGCTGAACAGCGCGGTGACCCGCCCACAGGCGTCCGGCACCGCCGCGATCAGCGCATTCGCGCTGACCACCGCGGACCCGCGCCGCGGCGTCGACCGGGCCGCGGCGCTGCACGCGCCGGTACTGCCCCGACGCCGTGGCCCGGCCGAGGCGGAGCTGGCGGCGGTCGCCGCCCCGGACGGCACCTCGGTCTTCCTCGCCGAACCCGACGACGGTTGGCGGGCCGACTTCCTGCCGACCGGCAACGAGGTCGCCGAGGGCGTCGGGCTCGTCGCCACCGACCACCTCGGGCTGACCCAGCCCTTCGACCACTTCGACGAGGCGGGCCTCTTCTACCGCTCGGTGCTCGGGCTGCGCCAGCTCGGCACCGAGGAGTACGCCGCACCGTTCGGGCTGATGCGGTCCCGTGGCTTCACCGACCCGGGGCGCGGGGTCCGGCTCGCCCTCACCGTCGCCGTGCTCCGGCGCGGTGACTGGGCGCCGTCGGTGGCCGATCCGCAGCACGTCGCCTTCGGCACCGACGACATCTTCGGCACCGCCGCCGCCCTCGACCGGCTCGGCGCCGCCACGCTGCGGATCTCCGACAACTACTACGCCGACCTGGGCGCCCGGTTCGGCCTCGCCGAGGGTACGGTGCGGCGGCTCCGCCGGTACGGCATCCTCTACGACCGCGACCCGCACGGCGGCGAGCTGCTGCACCTCTACACCCCGGTCTACGGCGGCCGGATCTTCTTCGAGGTGCTGCAACGCCGGTCCGGCTACGACGGCTTCGGCGACGCCAACGCGCCGGTACGGATGGCGGCGCACCGGCACCAGCGACTCGCCGAGGTCGCAGCGCCGGTCGGAGATGTACCCGCGCCGGTCGCCGGGGCAGACTGACCGGCATGGATCAGCACCTCTACGAGCCCGTGCACGACGAGTTCCGCGAGCTGTGCCGGGCGTTCCTGGCCCGCGAGGCGGTGCCGTACCACGACCGGTGGGAGGCCGACGGCATCGTGGACCGGGAGGTGTGGCGCCGGGCCGGTGCCGCCGGACTGCTCGGCATGGACATCCCCGAGGAGTACGGCGGCGGTGGCCAGCGCGACTTCCGGTTCAACGCCGTACTCGTCGAGGAGGTCGTCACCAGCGGCTGTTCCGGGCTCGGGTTCGGGCTGCACAACGACGTGGTCGCGCCGTACCTGAGCGAACTGGCCACCGGCGACCAGCGGGCGCGCTGGCTGCCCGGCTTCTGCTCCGGCGACATCGTCACCGCGATCGCGATGAGCGAGCCGGGCGCCGGCTCCGACCTGGCCGGGATCCGCACCACCGCCACCCGGGACGGCGACGACTACGTCCTGACCGGACAGAAGACCTTCATCACCAACGGCGAGCTGGCCGACCTGGTCGTGGTGGTGGCGAAGACCGCGCCGGAGCGGGGCGCGCACGGGGTGAGCCTGCTGGTGGTCGAGCGCGGCACACCCGGGTTCAGCCGGGGACGCCGGCTGGCCAAGGTCGGGCTGAAGGCCAACGACACCGCCGAACTCTTCTTCGACGAGTGCCGGGTGCCGGCGACCAACCTGCTCGGTACGGAGAACAGGGGCTTCTACCACCTGATGGCGAACCTCCCCCGGGAGCGGCTCGGCATCGCGGTCGCCGCGGTCGCCGCCGCCGAGCGGCTGCTCGCGGTCACCCTCGGGCACGCCCGGTCCCGGGAGGCGTTCGGCCAGCCGATCGGGGCGTTCCAACACAACCGCTTCCTCCTCGCCGAGCTGGACACCGAGGTCACCATCGCCCGTACCTTCCTGAACCACTGCGTCGCCGAGTTCAACGCCGGCCGGCTCTCCGCAGTGGACGCCGCGAAGGTCAAGTGGTGGACCACCGAGTTGCAGAACCGGGTCGCCGACCGCTGCGTACAGTTGCACGGCGGCTACGGCTACATGCTGGAGTACCCGGTCGCCCGGGCCTGGCTGGATGGCCGGGTGCAGACCATCTACGGCGGTACCACCGAGATCATGAAGGAGATCATCGGGCGCGACCTGGGGCTGTGACGGGCCTGGGTCCGCACTACGCCGTCGGCGAATCGGGGTTGAACGTGCCCGGCGGCCGTGCTTCGATCCGCAGGTAAGGATGGCCCTCGCCTACCGCTCCTTGCGGCGGGCGATCTGCGCCTCCCGCCCCGGCGGCGGGTCCGAACGGGGACGGGAGCGGCTGGCATGACGGCGGAACTGACCACCGGAGTCGACGGCCGACCCGTCGGGGCGGCGCCACTCGACGTCGCCCGGGTCCAGCGGCGTACGTTGCTGCTGCTCTGCCTCACCCAGATCATCGGCGGCACCGGGATGACCATCGGGATGTCCGTCGGCGTACTGCTCGGCGCCCGGCTCGGTGGGACCGCGATCTCCGGTCTGGTGCAGAGCGCCTCGGTGGTCGGCGGCGCGCTGCTCGCCGTACCGGTGAGCCGGATCATGCGGACCGGTGGTCGGCGGCCGGGGCTGGCCGTCGCGTACCTGGTCGGCGCGGTGGGCGGGGCCCTGATCGTGCTGGCGGCGCTCGCCGACTGGGTACCGCTGCTCTTCCTCGGCGCGCTCCTCTTCGGCGGCGGGACGACCGCCGGGCTCCAGGCCCGGTACGCCGCCGTGGACCTGGCCGAGCCGGCCCGCCGGGGCCGGCACCTGTCGATCGCCGTCTGGGCCACCACCATCGGTGCGGTGACGGCCCCGAACCTCGCGGCGCCGGCCGACCGGGCGCTGGCCTGGACCGGGGTACCCCCGCTGGCCGGACCGTTCGTCTTCAGCGTGCTCGCCTTCGTGCTGGCCGCCGGGGTACTCCTGGTGTTCCTCCGGCCCGACCCGCTGCTGACCGCGCGCCGGCTCGCGACCGCCGGTGCCGACGGCGCACCGGCCACCGACGCGTCCGGCACCGGCGCTCCGGCCCGGCGGGACGACGGGCTGCGCGCCGCCTTCCGGGTGGTCCGCGACCTGCCGGCCGCCCGGCTCGGCATCTCCGCCGTCGCGATGGGACACCTGGTGATGGTCGGGGTGATGGTGATGACCCCGGTACGCCTCGGCGAGTGGCACTCCGACGCCCACCTGCTTCGGGTGGTCGGCCTGGTGCTCAGCCTGCACATCGCCGGGATGTTCGCGCTCGCCCCGGTGGTCGGCTGGCTCACCGACCGGCTCGGTCGGCGGGCCGTGATCCTCGGCGGGCTCGGCCTGCTCCTCGCCGCCTGCGCGGTCGCCGGGACCGCCGGGCACGACACCGTACGGATCTCGATCGGGCTCACCCTGCTCGGCCTCGGCTGGTCCGGCACCATGGTGGCCGGCTCGACCCTGCTGTCGGAGTCGGTGCCGGTCGAGGTACGCCCTGCGGTGCAGGGGCTCTCCGACCTGACCATGGGGCTGGCCGGGGCGCTCGCCGGGGCGCTGAGCGGGTTTGTCATCCAGGTTGCCGGCTATCCCGTGCTCAACCTGCTGGCGGCGGTCGCCGTGGTACCGCTGCTGGCGCTAGCGTTGCGGGCGGCGCCGCCGCGGATGCGGGCCGGGGTCTGAGACCGGGCGGGGGTGCCCGGAGCGGAAGGGGACTGGTTCGGTGCGGTTGACAGACTTCTGGGCGCGGTTGGAGCAGACGTTCGGCCCGGCGTACGCCGGCAGCCTCGCCGCCGACCAGGTGTTGCCGCAGTTGGGGGGCCGGACCATCCGGCAGGCCCTGGAGGCCGGCGAGGAGACCGTGGTGGTGTGGCGGGCGGTCTGTGCGGCGTACCCCGACCGGGTGCCGGCTCGGCTACGCTGACCCGTCGATCGACGTACATCTCAAAGTGATCGATTAGGCACTTACGGTAGTTTGGCGTGTCGTGTGCCGAGTCGTACACCTGTTCGGCTATTGTCCACAGCGGGGTGCCCGTCCACAGGTCGCGGCCAGCCGGCTGTTTTCTGTCGGACCGAGCGCCTAGCGTGTGCGCGTGACGAAAAGCTCAGCGAAGATGCCGGCGAAGGCAGGGGTGGCAACCATGGCGGCAGGACCTGACCGGGAGAAGGCACTCGACCTTGCTCTCGCTCAGATCGACAAGCAGTTCGGCAAGGGCTCGGTGATGCGGCTGGGGGAGCGGCCGGTCATCCAGACCGCCGTGATCCCGACCAGTTCCATCGCGCTCGACGTGGCACTCGGCGTGGGCGGTCTGCCGCGCGGCCGGGTCGTCGAGATCTACGGCCCGGAGAGCAGCGGTAAGACGACCGTCGCGCTGCACGCGGTGGCCAACGCGCAGAAGGCCGGCGGCATCGCCGCGTTCATCGACGCCGAGCACGCCCTCGACCCGGAATACGCGAAGGCGCTGGGCGTGGACACCGACGCGATGCTGGTCTCCCAGCCCGACACCGGTGAGCAGGCGCTGGAAATCGCCGACATGCTGATCCGGTCCGGTGCGCTCGACATCATCGTGATCGACTCGGTCGCCGCGCTGGTGCCGCGTGCCGAGATCGAGGGCGAGATGGGCGACAGCCACGTCGGCCTCCAGGCCCGGCTGATGAGCCAGGCGCTGCGGAAGATCACCGGTGTGCTCAGCAACACCGGCACCACCGCGATCTTCATCAACCAGCTCCGGGAAAAGATCGGAGTCATGTTCGGCTGCATGTCGTACTCGACGAGGGTCACCCTCGCGGACGGCACGCAGGAGAAGATCGGCAAGATCGTAAACCAGCGTATGGACGTCGAGGTGCTCTCGTACGACCCGGAGACCGACCGGGTCGAGCCCAAGAAGATCGTCAACTGGTTCAACAACGGCCCGGCCGAGGAGTTTCTCCAGTTCACGGTCGCCAAATCCGGCGGTAACGGGCGGGCGCAGTTCGCCGCCACTGCCAACCATCTCGTCCGGACCCCGGGCGGTTGGCGCGAGGCCGGCGAACTGATCACCGGGGACCGGGTGATGCTGGCCGAGCAACGCCGGCTCAGCGAACAGCAGTGGCAGGTGGTGCTCGGCTCGTTGATGGGTGACGGCAACCTCTCGCCCAACCGGCGGGACCGGTCCGGAGTGCGGTTCCGGCTCGGTCACGGAGCCGAGCAGGCCGGTTATCTCGACTGGAAGGTCTCGCTGCTCGGCAACATCCCGAACTCGCGCCGGACCGACGCCAGAGGGGCCGTCTTTGCGGACTTCACTCCGTTGCCCGAACTGGACGAGTTGCGTCGGGCGGTCTACCTCGGCGACGGGAAGAAGCACCTGAGCTGGGACTACCTCAAGGCACTGACGCCGTTGGCGCTCGCGGTGTGGTACATGGACGACGGCGGCTTCACGCTGCGCTCCAAGGGGCTCCAGCAGCGTACCGAGGATGGCTCGGGGCGGATCGAGATCTGTGTCGAGGCGATGGCCGAGGGCACCCGGGAACGCCTGGTCGAGCACCTGCGGGACGCGTACGAGCTGGACGTGAAGTTGGTGAGCCGGGGTGCGCGACAGATGGCGTTCATCCAGTTCACCACCGCGGCCTCGGCTAGGTTCCAGGAGATCGTCGCACCGTACGTGCCGGTGGTGATGGAGTCCAAGCTGCTTCCGCGTTTCCGTGGCCGGTGCGTCGTCCAGCCTGCGTTCGTGCCGGCGGAGCTGACGCCGGTGCCGGCGCGGATCATCGACGTGCGGGTCAAGCCGAAGACCCGGTCGATGAACCGGTTCGACATCGAGGTCGAGGGCAACCACAACTACTTCGTCGATGGCGTGATGGTGCACAACAGCCCTGAGACCACCACCGGTGGTCGGGCGCTGAAGTTCTACGCCTCGGTCCGGCTCGACGTGCGACGCATCGAGAGCCTCAAGGACGGCACCGACGTGGTCGGCAACCGCACCAGGGTCAAGGTGGTGAAGAACAAGGTCGCGGCGCCGTTCAAGCAGGCCGAGTTCGACATCATGTACGGCAAGGGCATCTCCCGGGAGGGCTCGCTGATCGACGTCGGCGTGGAGCAGTCGATCATCCGTAAGTCCGGCGCCTGGTACACCTACGACGGTGACCAGCTCGGCCAGGGCAAGGAGAAGGCCCGGGAGTTCCTCCGGGAGAACCCGGACGTGGCGGCCGAGATCGAGAAGAAGATCCTCGAAAAGCTCGGTGTCGGGGTGGCGGCCGGCACGGACGCGGCCGGCGGGCCGGAGTTGCCGCCGGTGGACTTCTGACGCCTCGACTGAGTCCACATCGACGTGGCAGGACGACGTGGCGCCCGTACGGGCCGGGGGTGGGATGCCGCCCCGTCGGCCCGTACGGGCGGCAGTGGCACCGGCCGTTCGCGCCGGGGTCGGTCAGGTGGCTCGGCCACCCCGTCCGGGCGGTGGCCGGCGGAGGCGGGACCGGGCGACGCGGCGGCGGACGAGTCATCGGCGCCGAGCGCTCCGCGTGACGAGGCGGAGCAGGCCCGGGAGATCTGCCTGCGCCAGCTCGCCGTACGCCCACGCACCCGGGCCGAGTTGGCCACCGCACTGGCCCGGCGAGGCATCTCCGAAGAGGTGGCCGCCGAAGTCCTCGATCGCTACGACGAGGTCGGCATCATCGACGACGCCGCCTTCGCCCGCGCCTGGGTGAGCAGCCGTCACCAGGGTCGGGGGCTGGCCCGCCGGGCGCTCGCCAACGAGCTGCGCCAGCGCGGCGTGGACGCCGATATCGCGACCGAGGCGCTCGGCGAGCTGGACGAGACGACCGAGGCCGAGACGGCCCGGCAACTGGTCGACCGGAAACTCCGTACCGCCACCGGCTCGCCGGAGGCGGTCTTCCGGCGGCTGGTCGGGATGCTGGCCCGGAAGGGTTATCCGCCCGGGGTGGCGATCCGGGCGGTCAAGGACGCACTGGCCGAGCGGGACGCCGAGGCAGCCGAGTTCGCCGACCAGATCGACGCGGACGCGCTCGCCGAAGCCGGCACGGAACCCGACCGCGACGCTCTCTAGCGCGCTCGGCGCTGCGGGCCAGGCGGGACCGTCTCTGGGGTGAGGACGCCCCGCGATGCCGACCTGGGAGCGCTTCCGTTCCGGTCGCTGGGCCGGTCTCGCCGGGCCCTGAGGTGCAAGTCGGATTCCGGACTCGCCCCCTTATGCCCACCCTCGTATCAGCTTGCCGTGAGCGTGCCGTCGCCCTACGTCAGACACCTGGCCGGATCATGAGTTTCTTGACCGAATGCCCCATCGCGACCTAGCCTCGCCTTAGACGAGTTTTCCCGACCATCGCAGGCTAAGCGCACAACATAGATCGCGTAACAGTACGGCATCACTTCAGGCCAGTTCATCGGCCAGATATTCGGTTACCGGACGGGCCGGTCCGGTAACCGCAGCACCAGCAGCACCCGGTCGTCGGCGGTGTCCCCGGGGGGCACTGCCCGGTGGCCGTACCCTCGGCCAGCCGCCTCGGTCGGGCGTCGTGACAGCCGCAGGGCACGCCTCACCCACGGGCGTGGCACCTCCGGCGCTTGACGGCACAGGGGAGGCGGCCATGACCGAGCGGGCCAGGATCGGTAGCGGGTTCAGTCACGCCGGGGCTCCGGCATGAGCGAGCGACCCGAGCGAATCAGCCAGTCCAGTGCGGATGTGCCTCGTGCCGGCACGCAGCGACGCGGAGCGCCGGCATGAGCGGCCTCGAATGGGTCCTGCTGGCCGCCATCGTCGGGCTGGCCGCGCTGGTGCTCGTCGCGATCAGCCTGGGCGCCCGGGCGCTGCGTCGGATCGGGACCGCGGCCGCCACGCCGCCGCCGGACGATCCCGCCTTCGTCGCCGAGAAGGACCGGCAGGAGCAGTCGCTGGCGGCGCTGCGCACCGCCGCCGACGAGGCGTCGTCGAGCGTCGACACCGCCAAGTCGGCCGCTGCGGCGGCCCGGGCTGACGCCGCCGCCGCGAAGGCCGAGGCGAGCGCCGCCCGGGCCGAGGCACAGCGGGTACTGGACGCCGCCCGGGCCGAGGCCGACACCGTACTGGACCGGGCGCACCGGCAGGCCGAGGCGGACGCCGAGCAGGTACGCGCGGCGGCCCGGCGCAGCGGCGAGCGGGAGATCTCGCTGCTCGCCTCCACCACCCGGGAACAGGCGGCCGAGGTGGAACGGCGAGCCCAGCGGATGGACGAGCGGGAGCGGCTGCACACCGAGGAGGTGGAGCGGCTCGCCGAACGGGAGCGCCGGCTGACCGCCACGGCCGCCGAGCTGGCGGCCCGGAAGGCAGCGCTGGTCGCCCGGGAGACGGCGCTGGTCGAGGCGGAGGAGCTGCGGAAGCGGGAGCTGGAGCGGATCGCCGGGCTGACCGCCGACGCGGCCCGGGCCGAGCTGGTGGAGGCGATCGAGGGCCAGGCGAAGCGGGAGGCGGCGATCCTGGTCCGGGACATCGAGGCCGACGCCCGGAACACCGCCGAGCAGCGGGCCCGGCACATCGTGGTCGACGCCATCCAGCGGGTGGCCAGCGAGCAGACCGCGGAGAGCGTGGTCAGCGTGCTGCACCTGCCCGGAGACGAGATGAAGGGCCGGATCATCGGCCGCGAGGGGCGCAACATCCGGGCCTTCGAGTCGGTCACCGGGGTCAACCTGATCATCGACGACACGCCGGAGGCGGTGCTGCTCTCCTGCTTCGACCCGGTACGCCGGGAGATCGGCCGGTTGACCCTGGAGAAGCTGGTACTCGACGGCCGGATCCACCCGCACCGCATCGAGGAGGTCTTCGAGACCGCCAAGCACGAGGTGGAGCGGCTCTGCCAGCGGGCCGCCGAGGACGCCCTGGTCGAGGTGGGCATCACCGAGATACACCCGGAGATGGTCAGCCTGCTGGGTCGGCTGCGCTACCGGACGTCGTACGGGCAGAACGTGCTCAAGCACCTGGTGGAGACGGCGCACATCGCCGGGATCATGGCCGCCGAACTGCGGTTGGACGTGCCGCTGATCAAGCGGTCCGCGTTTCTGCACGACATCGGCAAGGCGCTCACCCACGAGGTGGAGGGCAGCCACGCACTGATCGGCGCCGACCTGGCCCGCAAGTACGGCGAGTCCGAGGAGGTGGTGCACGCGATCGAGGCGCACCACAACGAGGTGCCGCCGCAGACCATCGAGGCGGTGCTGACCCAGGCGTCCGACGCCTGCTCCGGCGGTCGGCCGGGGGCGCGCCGGGAGAGCCTGGAGGCGTACGTCAAGCGGCTGGAGCGGATCGAGGAGATCGCCGCCGGCAAGTCGGGCGTGGAGAAGGTCTTCGCGATGCAGGCGGGTCGGGAGATCCGGGTGATGGTCAAGCCGGACGACGTCGACGAGATCGGCGCGGCGGTGCTGGCCCGGGACGTGGCGAAGCAGATCGAGGAGGAGCTGACCTATCCGGGTCAGATCCGGGTGACCGTCGTGCGCGAGTCCAGGGTCACCGAGATCGCCCGCTGACGCCCGCGCCGAGCCCGTTGTTCGACGTCCGGCCCGCCGGCACACCTCGGGGCGCGCACTCTGCGGGTCCCTGGCGTCGGTAGCAGGCACGGACAGTGAGACTGTCGAGCTGCCCCGCCTGTGCACCGACCGACAAGACCTGCCGTCGCTGGCAGGCCCGGGCGGGCTCCTGGCATCGGTGGGTGGCATGGACAGACGGAAACGCCGGCCACCACCTCTCGGTCGCGGCCGGCGTTCTCGTGTCGGTCCACCCTCGATGCGGAGGCGGACCCGGCGGGTAGTAGCTAGGCGCTGCTCGTGTCCGCCCCGACACCCACGGTGGCTCCGCCGGGACCGGCCTGCGGCATGATCGACGGCGGCGCGGCCTGGGTCGGCAGCCCACGGGTCTTGCGGGCCCGAGCCATCCGGCGCTGCGCGTACTCGGCGAGCTTCGACAGCAGGTAGTTGATCAGGATGTAGATGGCGCCGACCACGGTGTACACCTGGATCGGGTTCTCCAGGTTGTCGATGATGAACCGGCTGACCCGGAGCACTTCCTCGTAGCTGATGATGAAGCCGAGCGAGGTGTCCTTGAGGACCACGATGAGCTGGCTGATCAGGGCCGGCAGCATGATCCGGAACGCCTGGGGCAGCAGGATCATCCGGGTGGTCTGGAAGGAGCTGAACCCGATCGCGTGCGCCGCCTCCCGCTGGCCGCCGGGCAGGCCCTCCATACCGGAGCGGAGGATCTCGGCGATGACCACGCCGTTGTAGATGGTGAGGCCGATGACCAGGTACCAGAGGATGTCGCCGAGGTCGACGCCCAGGTCGGGCAGGGCGCTGGCGACGAAGAAGATGGTGATCACGACCGGCAGGCCGCGGAAGATCTCCACGCAGAACCGGGTGACCGCGTTGAGCACCCAGCCGAGCCCGCGCAGCGTCCAGGCGGCCGGGCCGGGCAGCCCCACGAACCGCCGCTGCTTCAGCGTCTTGAGCTGCACCCGGAGGACGGCGAGCGCCGTGCCGAAGACGAGCGAGCTGACGATCGCCAGTCCGGCGGCGGTCAGGGTGGCGATGAAGCCGTCCCGCAGTCGCGCCCAGACCAGCGGGAACACCTCGTTGTTGGGGTCGATCAGCGGACCCCACTTCTCCATCGTGAACTGGCCGTTCTCGTCCAGCGGCCGGTAGATGAGGAAGTATCCGAGGACGGCGATGCCGACGACCGCGAACAGGCTCACGATCAGGGTGACCCGGCGGGCCCGTGGCCCGGGGGCGTCGTAGAGCACCGTCTGCTGGTTGCTCATGCCTGCACTCCGCTTCGTTCCGTGCCGCCCTGAGGCACATCGGTGCTGAGTCCGACGATCCGCTCGCTGTGCTCGCTCATGCCGGCACCTTCCTCGTGCGGGTTACCCGCCACCCGACTGTCCAGTGCGTTCACCGGGCCGACACCGCCCGGCGCCGCTCGATCCGGTCGAGGAGGATGCCCAGCGGCACGGTCATCACCAGGAAGCCGATGGAGACTCCGACGAAGACCGGGATGATCGGCTCGCCGAGCGCGCTGGTCAGATTCTGTGCCGAGTTGGAGAGGTCGCCGACGACTCCGAAGAAACCGGCGAGCGCGGAATTCTTGATCATGGCGATGATCACCGAGCCGAGCGGTACGACCGCGGACTTCCAGGCCTGCGGCAGCACGACATACCGCAGGTTCTGCCCGAAGGTGAGCCCGATCGCCCGGGCCGCCTCGGCCTGCCCCGGCGGTACGGCGTTGATGCCGCTGCGGATCGCCTCGCAGACGAAGGCGGCGGTGTAGATCGAGAGCGCGATGACGGCGAACCGGAAGTACGGCAGGTCGATGCCGAGCCGGGAGAAGATGCTGGACAGCCCGGGGACGCGCAGGAAGTCGGCGTTCGAGCCGAGCGCCGGCAACCCGAAGGCCGCGAAGAACATCACGATGGTCAGCGGACTGTTCCGGAACACCGTCACGTACGCCGTGCCGATCCAGCGCAGTGGCGGCACCGGGGAGATCCGCATGACCGCGACCAGGGTGCCGAGCACCAGCGCCCCGATCGCGGACAGGATACAGAGCTGGAAGGTGAGCCAGAACCCTCCAACGAAGACGTCGAAGTGGTCGACGAGCACACTCACGGGCACGCCTCTCTCATGGTCACCTTCCAGCTCCTACCTAACTGCGTCTGTCGATGCTGGCGCTACTCAGTACCGGTTGACCGCCGGACCCTGCGGGACGGTCGGGTCGAACTTGCCCGCGGTGTCCTGCCAGGCCTTCGCGTACCGGCCGTCGGTGTAGATCTTCTCGAGGGTGGCGTTGATGAACTCGCGGAACGCGGTGTCGCCCTTCTTGACACCGATCCCGTACGGCTCCTCGGTGAACTTCTCACCGGCGAGCTTGAACTTGCCCTCGCTCTTGGCCACGTAGCCGAGCAGGATGACGTTGTCGGTGGTGACGGCGTCGACCTGCTTGTTGGTCAGCGCGTCGACGCACTTCTGGTAGCCGTCGAAGAGCACCAGCTGGGCGCCGGGGCTGGCCGGGTTGGCCAGGTACTTCTTGATGTTGTCGGCCGGGGTCGAACCCTGCACCGAGCAGACCTTCTTGTCGCCGGCCTTGAACGAGTCCGGGCCGGTGATGGAGCTGTCGTCGGAGCGGACCATGATGTGCTGCCCGGCGACGTAGTACGGACCGGCGAAGTCGATCCGCTCCTTGCGCTTGTCGTTGATGGTGTAGGTCGCCACCACGATGTCGGCCTTGCCCTGCTCCAGGACCTCTTCCCGGACCGCGGACGGGCTCTCGATGAATTCGACCTTGTCCTCGGCGATACCCAGCTCACCGGCGATGATCTTGCCGATCTCGACGTCGAAGCCGGCCGGCTTGTTGTCGAGGCCCTTGAGGCCGAAGCCCGGCTGGTCGAACTTGGTGCCGATAATGATCTTCTGGGCCTTGTTCAGCCGCTCCATCGTGGTGCCGGCCTCGAAGGTCTTGCTCCCGGCACCGGTGCCCGCACCGTCTCCATCGTCACCGCCGCAGGCGGCCACGGTGAAGGCCAGTGCCGCGACCGCGGCCACCGCCGCCACTCGCGTGATGCGCATTGCTCTCTCCTTCTTCGACGGAGCGGCCAGACCCGGGGGCGGTCGCTCCACTGTGGATACCTAGTGGGTGAGGATTTTGGACAGGAAGTCCTTGGCCCGCTCGCTACGGGGATTGGCGAAGAACTCGTCCGGTGCGGCGTCCTCGACGAGCTGGCCGTCGGCCATGAAGATGACCCGGTTGGCGGCGTGCCGGGCGAAGCCCATCTCGTGGGTCACCACCACCATCGTCATGCCGTCCCGGGCCAGCGAGGTCATCACGTCCAGCACCTCGCCGACCATCTCCGGGTCGAGGGCGCTGGTGGGTTCGTCGAAGAGCATCGCCTTGGGCTGCATGGCCAGCGCGCGGGCGATCGCCGCCCGCTGTTGCTGTCCACCGGAGAGCTGTGCCGGATATTTCTCGGCCTGGTTCGCGATGCCGACCCGCTCCAGTAGCTGCATCGCCCGGTCCCGGGCGGAGGCCGCCTTCTCCTTGCGGACCTTGGTCGGGCCGAGGGTGACGTTCTCGAGGATCGTCTTGTGCGCGAAGAGGTTGAACGACTGGAAGACCATGCCGACCTCGCTGCGCAGCCGGGCCAGGGCCTTGCCCTCGGCCGGCAGCGGCTGGCCGTCGAAGATGATGGTGCCGGAGTTGATCGGCTCGAGCCGGTTGATCGCCCGGCAGAGCGTCGACTTGCCGGAGCCGGAGGGGCCGATCACCACGACGACCTCGCCACGGGCCACCGACAGGTCGACGTCCTGCAACACGTGCAGCGGGCCGAACCACTTGTTGACCCCGTCAAGCCTGATGAGCGGTCGGTCAGTCGTCGTCGCACCGGCCACTTCGCCCGCGTCGCTCCGCTCGGTCATGCCCCCACCTGTCTCGTCCATGATCTGTCGCACCAGATTCAGGCTGAATCGGTTACGCAACTCTAGGGGACCTGACGTGCTGGAATGTAATCGAGTTCATCACGGGGCGATAACAGCGACGACAAAGATCATGACTGTCCGCTAGGGTCTGTCAACTCTGAGTAGTGGCGTGCTGGTCGCCGTCGCGCTTCCCGAGGTGGGGTGCCGTCCGGAACCGGGCGACCGGTCCGTCGCCGGGAAAAAGCTGGCGGAGGCGTACGGGAATCGAACCCGCCCGACCGAGCTACTCGGTCGCATCGGTTTTGAAGACCGTGAGGACCACCAGGCACCTGCCCGCCTCCAGGTCGGACTATATCCGCGCCCGAAGTGTCCGGTGCCCGACCCCGCTGAACCGAAGAGACCACGCTGGGTGAGCGTGTCCGGCGAGCTGCGCCGGAACGGGCTTCCACTCCGACTACAATAGGTAGTCAAGGGTCGTCTATTTCGGCGGATATGGTCACAGACCGGTAACTTAGCCGCTCTCGATCCGGTGTGCCCGGCACCATCGTGGGTGAGGCCGTTACACCCAGACACGGGGTTCCCGGCCCGACGGGGGATGCCCGAGGCGAGACCGGCATCCAGCCACGAACGATTACGGCGAGGAGGCGGCAATGATCGAGCTGTGGAACTGGAGGACGGAGGGGCGCGTCGCCGCCTCGGAGATCCGCCTCGCGCTTGCCGACGCGCTCGACGTACCGGTGCTGCCGCTCGGCGGGGTCGACCCGGTCCGGGTACCGGCCGGCGCGCTGTTGGCCGACGTCTGGCACCGCCCCGGTGACTTCCCGACCTCCGTCGACTGCTACGGCGTGCCGGCCGGGCTGCCGGAGGTGGGCGCCGTCGCGGCGTTCGCCCGCCGGCTGGGCCGGGCCTGCCTGCTGCCGGACGACACCCTGGACGCCGGGCGGCACCTGCTGGTCGCGGCGGACGGCACCATCCGGCCGGTGCACCACGACGTGCGGGACACTGAGGACGGCGAGATCCTCTCCGAGCAGCGGCTCTGCACCGTGCTCAGTCCGCGCTGCCGGGGCTGGTCGCCCTGTCAGCGGTCGCGCTGGGTCCCGGACTCGGTGATCCCGGCGCTCGCCGCCGCCTGACCGCCTGACCGCCTGGCCGCTAGCCCGCTAGCCCGCGCCTGGCCGCTAGCCCGCGCTTGCCCGCTAGCCTGCCGCCTGCCCGCCCTTTGCCGGCTGGCCGGTGCCGGAGCCCTTCACCACGAGCTGGTCGAGCAGGGTCCGGGTTGCCTCGGCCACGGCGGCCACCGCGGCGTCGAAGGCCGCCGCGTTGTGCGCGGCCGGGGCGCGGAACCCGGAGATCTTGCGGACGTACTGCAACGCCGCCGCCTCGATGTCCGTCTCGGTGACGACCTCGGCGTACGGCTGGCGAAGGGTCTTGATGCTCCGGCACATGGCGCTACCTTCCGGTCGAGGGGGAGTGGACGTCCCGGGGGAACGGGCTTCCCGGGTCCTGCGGATACTCTGTCACTGTCATGACTACCGCAGCCCTCGGCAGCCCGCGTACCTATCAGGTGCGCACCTACGGCTGCCAGATGAACGTGCACGACTCCGAGCGGATCTCCGGACTGCTGGAGCAGGCCGGTTACGTTCGCGCGGCCGACTCCGACGATCCGGACGTCGTGGTCTTCAACACCTGTGCGGTACGCGAGAACGCCGACAACCGGCTCTACGGCAACCTCGGGCACCTCCGGCCGGCCAAGGACAAGCGCCCGGAGATGCAGATCGCGGTCGGCGGCTGCCTGGCCCAGAAGGACCGGGGCGAGATCGTCCGCCGGGCGCCCTGGGTGGACGTGGTCTTCGGCACCCACAACATCGGCGCGTTGCCGGTGCTGCTGGAGCGGGCCCGGCACAACGCCGCCGCCGAGGTGGAGATCCTGGAGTCGCTGGAGGTCTTCCCCTCCACGCTGCCGACCCGGCGCGAGTCGACCTACGCCGGCTGGGTGTCGATCTCGGTCGGCTGCAACAACACCTGCACCTTCTGCATCGTGCCGGCGCTGCGCGGCCGGGAGAAGGACCGCCGCCCCGGCGACATCCTGGCCGAGGTACGCGCCCTGGTCGCCGAGGGTGTGCTCGAGGTCACCCTGCTCGGCCAGAACGTCAACTCGTACGGCGTCGAGTTCGGTGACCGGCTCGCGTTCGGGAAGCTGCTCCGGGCCACCGGCGAGATCGACGGGCTGGAGCGGGTCCGGTTCACCAGCCCGCACCCGAAGGACTTCACCGACGACGTGATCGCGGCGATGGCCGAGACCCCGAACGTGTGCCACTCGCTGCACATGCCGTTGCAGTCCGGCTCCGACGACGTGCTCCGGGCGATGCGCCGGTCGTACCGGGCCGAGCGCTATCTCGGGATCATCGAAAAGGTCCGGGCGGCGATGCCGGACGCGGCGATCACCACCGACATCATCGTCGGCTTCCCCGGCGAGACCGAGGCCGACTTCGCCCGCACCCTGCAGGTGGTCCGGGAGGCGCGGTTCTCCTCGGCGTTCACCTTCCAGTACTCGAAACGCCCCGGCACCCCGGCCGCCACCATGCCGGACCAACTGCCCAAGCAGGTGGTCCAGGAGCGCTACGACCGGCTGATCGCAGCGGTCGAGGAGATCACCTGGGCGGAGAACCGCAAGCTCGTCGGTACCCCGGTCGAGGTGCTGGTGGCGGTCGGCGAGGGGCGCAAGGACGAGCGCACCGGACGGCTCTCCGGCCGGGCCCGGGACGGCCGGCTGGTGCACTTCGCCGCCGGCTCGTACGCGGGGAGGATCCGGCCCGGCGACATCGTGCACACCACGGTCAGCTACGCCGCCCCGCACCACCTGAACGCCGACGGGGAGCCACTGGCCCACCGGCGTACCCGGGCCGGTGACGCGGCCGAGGCGGGGCGCGCGCCGCGTACCGGTGGGGTGTCGCTCGGGCTGCCCACCGTCGGCGTGCCGCCGCCGCTGCCCGCGCCCGCGGCGGCCTGCGACCGCTGAGGCGTGCGGACGGGCCGGGAAGACCGGCCCGTCCTGCCACCCGGTCCGCTCAGAGGCCGATCCGGCCGGTGCCGGCACCGCTGGTCACGATCGACTTCACGCCGCTGGCGCTGTCGAGCTGGTACGAGTACGGGATGCCGGCGACGCTGCCGCCGGTCTGCCCGCTGCCGGAGTTGACGAAGTGGTTGTTCCGGGCGACCAGGCTGCCCGGACCCGAGTCGCCCTCACCGAGGTGGTACGGGTCGTCGGTGTTCTCGAAGTAGTTGCCCTCGACGAGTACGCCCGCTCCCTCGGTGGACGCGACGCCGTAGCCGCCGATGTTGTTGTAGTAGTTGTTGAAGACGTGCACCGGGTTGCCGAACCGGACCCGGGGGTGCCGCTGCTCCGAGCCGTCGAACCAGTTGTGGTGGTAGGTGACCCGCAGGTGGCCCTGGTCCTGGCTGGCGTTGTCGTCGCTGTGGCCGAGCAGCATGGACTTGTCGTGGCCGTAGACGCGGTTCCAGGAGATGGTGACGAAGTCCGAGGCCCGCTTCACGTCGACGGCACCGTCGTACCCGTCGGTGAAGCTGTTGTGATCGATCCAGATGTTGGTGGCCGACTCCTGGACGTTGATGGCGTCGTCGTCCCAGCCACGGAAGTTGATGTTGCGAATGATGACGTTGCGGTCTCCGTTGATATTGAGTCCGCACCCGGAGATGGTGGCGTTGGCACCGACCCCGACGATGGTCTTGTTGGAGCGGACCCGGAGCATGCCGGAGCAGGAGATGGTGCCGGAGACCCGGATCACGGCGGCGCTGCTGGAACCGACCGCGCTGGTCAGGGCGGAGGCGCTGGTGACCGTGGTGGCGGCGGCGTTGCCGCCACCCGTGGTACCACCGTTCTGGGTGGCCCAGCCGACCAGCCCGGTCTGCGGCGGCAGCGTCGGTCCGGTCGTCGGCGGGGTCGTCGGGGTGGTCGGCCCCGGTGTGCCCGGGTTGGTGCCGCCGGTGCAGGTCACGTCGTTGACGCTGAAGCTGGTCGGCGCCGGGTTGCTCGACCCGGTGAAGGTGCCGTTGAACCCGAACGAGACGCTGGCGTTGGTGGCGACGCTGCCGTTGTAGCCGACGTTGGTCGCGGTGACCTGACTGCCGCTCTGCGACACGTTCGCGTTCCACGCCTGGGTCACCGTCTGCCCGGCGGAGTAGGTCCAGCGCAGCGTCCAGCCGTTGAGCGGATCGCCGAGGTTGGTGATGGTGACGTTGCCGCCGAAGCCGCCCGGCCACTGCGAGGCGACCGAGTAGCTGACCTGACAGCCGACCGCGGCGTGTGCGGAGACCGCGGTGAGCACACCGGCTCCGGCGAGCGCGGCGGTGGTGGCGGCAGCGGTGAGAATCAGCGCCGTCCGGCGCCGTCGTGCGAGCATCGTGCTCTCCTTCGAGTTCGGACGCACCGCGCGTACGCCGGTCAGCTCGGGTGCCGTGCCCGGCGGCTCCCGGCGACCGGCCGACCCGCGCCGCGGATCCAAGCCGTGTTTCGAGACGATGGCTCCCACACTCACGCCCGCCGAAGGCAAGCGCTTTCCTCCGATGGAACCACGCTTTTCGATCCTTGTAAACGACCGGTTCGTCCCCGGTGCACGCTGGTTCGCCCCCGGCACCGCCCGCTGCGCCTGAACGAGTAACGCCGCCCGGGATGCCCGGGCGGCGGTGTCGTCGCGGGGGTGGAACCGCCGGCGATCGGCCGGTACGTGTCGAGAGTCGACGGCGGCCGGAGTCCCCGGGCGGGCCTGGCCCGCCCGGGGATCGGCTCAGCTCGCCTGTTCGGCCAGCTCCAGGAACCGTCGCTTGGCGGCGAGGGCCTGCTCGGCCTCGCGGATCCGCTTCGCGTCGCCGGCTGTCCTGGCCCGGGCCAGCCGCTGCTCGGCCTCGGCGACCTGGTCGCGCATCTGCGCGAGCAGCGGGTTGGACGACGGCTCGGTGCGCCGCCACGCCGAGTCCATCGCCTGGCGTACCTTCTCGTCCACCGCGCGCAGCCGGCGGTCCAGGTTGGCCGCCGCGTCCCGGGGCACCCGGCCCGCCTCGTGCCACTGCCCCTGGATCTCCCGCAGCTTCGCCTGCGCGCCTCGCGGGTCGCCGTCGACGTCGAGCGCCTCGGCCTCGGCGAGCAGGGCCTGCTTGCGCTCCAGGTTGCCGCGCTGCTCCGCGTCCCGGGCCGAGAAGACCTCGCTGCGCCGGGAGAAGAAGCCGTCCTGGGCGCCCCGGAACCGTTCCCAGAGCCGCTCCTCGGCCTCCTTCGAGGCGCGTGGCGCGGCCTTCCACTGTGCCATCAGCTCCCGCAGCCGGTTGGCGGTGGCGGCCCAGTCCGTCGAGTCGGCCAGCGACTCGGCCTCGACGACCAGTTCCTCCTTGGCCGCCTGGGCCTGCTTGCGCTGGGCGTCCAGGGTGGCGAAGTGCGCCCCGCGGCGCCGGGTGAAGCCGTCCCGGGCGGCGGCGAACCGCTTCCACAGCTCGCCGTCGGTCTTCTTGTCGACGCCGCGGATGGTCTTCCACTCGTCGAGGATCTCCTTGAGCCGGTCGCCCGCGGTCTTCCACCCGGTGGACTCCGCAGCCAGCTTCTCGGCCTCCTCGACCAGGGCCGTCTTCCGGGCCACCGCCTCGGCCCGGGCGGTCTCCCGGGCGGCCCGGGCCTCGCCGGCCTTGCCTTCGGCGAGCGTGGCCAGCCGGTCCAGCCGGGCGGCGAGCGCGTCGAGGTCGCCGACCACGTGCGCCTCGGCGAGCGATGCCCGCAACCGCCGGACGGTGGCGAGCGAACCCGACGGGTCCGCCGCCCCCGAATTGAGTCGGGCCTCGGTCAGGTCGACTTCGGTGACCAGGTCGGCGAAGCGGCGGGCGAAGTGGGCCAGACCTTCCTCCGGCGCACCGGCCTGCCAGGAACCGACCACACGCTCACCCTCGGCCGTCTTGACGTAGACGTTCCCGTCCGCATCCACCCGTCCAAAGGCAGTCCAGTCACTCATGAGCCCATCCTCGTTCTCCCGGCGCTGCCGGGGATGGGGGTCCCCGGCGGTCGCCGCCACGGCGCAGCGAAGTATCTCCCGGCATTGTCACAGGTCCAACCCGGTCCGCGTCGAGCGCCTATCGTCGACCGTGACCATACGGTGTCCTTGACCGCACCCGAATCGTCTGGCCTTCGGGTGTAAGGTTCGCTGCCCGCTACGGTGGTGGCGTGCCACTGGTCGCCGCCGCCGTCTGCCCGCATCCCCCGATGATTGTTCCGGAACTTGCCGCGTCCGCGGCCGGTGAGCTGGATGATCTCCGTTCCGCCTGCGTCGATGCGGTCGGTCGGCTACTGGCGACCGGGCCGGACGTCGTAGTCGTGGTGGGGGCGGGGGAACGAACCCTCCGGCACGGGCCGGACGACCGCGGCAGCCTCCGGCCGTACGGGCTGGACCGGGTGCTGCGGCTGGGGCCGGACGGCACCCGCACCGGCCGGGCGGAACTGCCGCTCAGCCTGCTGGTCGGTGCCTGGCTGCTGGGCCGGGCCGGTGCGGCCGGACCACACCGGGGGCAGAGCGTCGGCACCGACACCCCGGTGGACGAGTGCCGGCGGATCGGTGCCGAACTGGTCGAGGATCCGGCCGAGCGGGTCGGGCTGCTGGTGATGGGGGACGGGTCGGCCTGCCGGGGCGAGCGGTCCCCCGGGTACGACGATCCGCGCGCCCGGCCCTACGACGACCGGGTCGCCGCGGCGCTCCGGGACGCCGACCGTTCCGCCCTGCTCGGGCTGGAGCCGGAGCTGTCCACCCGGCTGCTGGTCGCCGGCCGGGCGCCCTGGCAGGTGCTCGCCGAGGCGGCGGCCCGCAGCGGGGCGCCCTGGCGCGGCGACCTTACCTACTACGCGGCGCCCTACGGGGTCAGCTACTTCGTCGCCACCTGGACCCCGCCGCGGCCGGACGGGTCGCCCGGATCCGGCGAGCGGGAGCGGCTGCCGAGGTCGGGCGAGCGGGAGCGGCTGCCGAGGTCCGGCGAGCCGGGCGGAGAGCCGGCGTGAGCGGGCGCGGCCGGATCGTCGCGGTCGTCGGCCCCACCGCCACCGGGAAGTCCGGGCTGAGCATCGAACTGGCCGAGGCCCTCGGCGGCGAGGTGGTCAACGCCGACTCGATGCAGCTCTATCGGGGGATGGACGTCGGAACCGCCAAGCTGACCCCGGCGGAGCGGGCCGGGGTACCGCACCACCTGCTGGACGTCTGGGCGGTGACCGAACCGGCGAGCGTGGCGGCGTACCAGGCGCTGGCCCGGGCGGCCGTCGACGACATCCTGGCCCGGGGACGGGTACCGCTGCTGGTCGGCGGCTCGGGGCTCTACGTCCGGGCGGTGCTCGACGAGTTCGAGTTCCCCGGCACGGATCCGCTGGTCCGGGCACGGCTGGAGGCGGAACTCGCCGAGTCGGGGCCGGCGCCGCTGTACGCCCGGCTGCGGGCCGCCGATCCAGCGGCGGCGGAGAACATCCTGCCCAGCAACGGGCGGCGGATCGTACGGGCGCTGGAGGTGATCGAGCTGACCGGTGCGCCGTTCACCGCCTCGCTGCCCCGGCCGACGCCGTACTACGCCGCCGTACAGCTCGGGGTGGACCGGGAAACGGCGGCGCTGGACGAGCGGATCGCCGTACGGGTGGACAAGATGTGGGCGGACGGCCTGGTCGCCGAGACCCGGGCGCTGGCGGGGCAGGGCCTGCGGGAGGGCCGTACCGCCAGCCGGGCGCTCGGCTACCAGCAGGTACTCCGGCTGCTCGACGGCGAGATGTCCGAGCCCGAGGCGCGGGCCGACACGATCCAGGCGACCCGGCGGTTCGTCCGGCGGCAGCGCTCCTGGTTCCGTCGCGATCCCCGGATCCACTGGTTGGACGGGGCCCGGGACGACCTGGTCGAGGCGGCCCTCGCACTGGTCCGCGACCCGTCGGCCGGCGCGACCCACGCCGCCTGGGCCGATTCGGCCCTACACCACCCGGGCTGACCCGGGTGCCCCGGCTGACCGCCGGCAGGCCTTACCCAACGGCAGGGCCCGGTGGGGTCGGAGAGGCATGCGGTGCGAGTGATTCCGGGCCCGGGGGAGGGTGCCCGGCAGGGCCGGCGGGCGCTCGGGGATGATGGAGGGGTGCGGTTCACCAAGGGCCACGGCACCGGTAACGACTTCGTGCTCCTGCCCGACCCAGACGGCCAGCTCGACCTGACCCCGTCGATCGTGGCGGCGCTCTGCGACCGTCGGCGCGGCATCGGCGCGGACGGGGTGCTGCGGGTCGTCCGGGCGGCCAAGCACCCGGACGCGGTCGGCTACGCCGGCAGCGCCGAGTGGTTCATGGACTACTGGAACGCCGACGGCTCCATCGCGGAGATGTGCGGCAACGGGGTACGGGTCTTCACCAGATATCTGATCTCCAGCGGACTGGCCGAGCCGGTCGACGGCGGCCTGCCGATCGCCACCCGGGCCGGACTGGTCCGGGCCGAGGTGACGGCCGGGGAGATCGCGGTGGACCTCGGGCGGCCCCGGATCACCGGGGGAGCCGTGGCCACGCTGGGCGGGCTGACCCTGGCTGGTTCCGCGGTGGACTGCGGCAACCCGCACCTGGTCTGCGTACTGCCGGCCAGCATCGAGCTGACCGGGCTCGACCTCACCCGCTCACCCGGTTTCGACCCCGCGGCTTTTCCGGCCGGCGTGAACGTCGAGTTCGTCGCCCCCGCTGAGCCGGTCGACGGCACCGACCTGCACGTGCGGATGCGGGTCTACGAGCGCGGCTCGGCGGAGACCCTCTCCTGCGGCTCCGGCGCCTGCGCGGTGGCGGCGGTGGCGTTGCGCGACGCCGGGCGTACCAGCGGGGCGGTCGCGGTGGACGTGCCCGGCGGCCGGCTCACGGTGACCCTGGACGACGAGAGCTGCTGGCTCGCCGGCCCGGCGACGCTGGTCGCACACGGCGAGATCGACCTGGCCGCGATCACCGGCTGAGCTTCTTCTTCCCCCGGCCGTGCCCCCGGCCCAGGTGGCCCGGGTCGCGGTCCCGCTACGGGACCTTCGGTCCGGCCGGTCGCGCGGTCAGCTCGACAGCGGGCTGGCCGGGGCGGCGGCCTCGGCGGCGATCTCGGGCAGGTCGGCCGGCCCGGGATCCGCGGCCGGCGGGGGAGTGGGGTGTTGCGCGGCGGCCCGGACCGCGGCGGCCACCGCCGGTGCCACCCGGGGGTCGAAGACGCTCGGCACGATGACCGTCGGGTTGATCTTCTCTGCGCCCACCACGTCGGCGATGGCCCGGGCGGCCGCGATCGCCATCTCCTCGGTGAACTCCTCGGCGTGTGCGTCGAGCATGCCGCGGAAGACGCCCGGGAAGGCGAGCACGTTGTTGATCTGGTTGGGCTGGTCGGACCGGCCGGTGGCGACCACCGAGGCGTACTTGCGCGCCTCCCGGGGGTCCACCTCCGGGTCCGGGTTGGCCAGCGCGAAGACGATCGCGTCGGGCGCCATCGTGGCGATGTCGTCGCCGGTGAGCAGGTTGGGGGCGCTCACCCCGATGAAGACGTCCGCGCCGCGCAGGGCCGCCTTGAGGTCACCGGAGAAGGCGTCCCGGTTCGTGTGCTCGGCGAGCCACTGCCAGGCCGAGTTCAGCCCCTCCAGGTTGCGGTGCAGCGGGCCCTGGCGGTCGTACGCGATGATGTCGCCGACGCCCTGCCGGAGCAGCAGCTTCATGATCGCCGTACCGGCGGCACCGGCACCGGAGACGACCACCCGGACGTCGGCGAGTTTCTTGCCGACCACCCGCAGTGCGTTCGTGAGCGCGGCCAGCACCACGATCGCGGTGCCGTGCTGGTCGTCGTGGAAGACCGGGATGTCGAGCAGTTCGCGCAGCCGGTTCTCGATCTCGAAGCACCGTGGCGCGGCGATGTCCTCCAGGTTGATCCCGCCGTACTGCGGAGCGATCGCCCGGACGATCGAGACGATCTCGTCCGGGTCCTGGGTGTCCAGCACCACCGGCCAGGCGTCCACCCCGCCGAACCGCTTGAAGAGCGCGGCCTTGCCCTCCATCACCGGCAGCGCCGCCGCCGGACCGATGTTGCCCAGTCCGAGTACGGCAGAGCCGTCCGTCACCACCGCGACGGTGTTCCGCTTGATGGTGAGCCGCCGCGCGTCGGCGGGATTCTCCGCGATGGCCAGGCAGACCCGGGCCACCCCCGGGGTGTACGCCCGGGAGAGCTCGTCCCGGTTGCGCAGCGCCACCTTCGGGGAGACCTCGATCTTGCCGCCGAGGTGCAGCAGGAAGGTCCGGTCGGAGACCTTGCGCACGTCCACCCCGTCCAGCGCGGTCAGCGCCTTCACCACCTGGTCGGCGTGGGTCGCGTCGGCGGTGTCGCAGGTCAGGTCGACGACCACCGTGGTGGGGTCGGAGTCGACCACGTCGAGCGCGGTCACGATGGCGCCGGCCTCACCGACGCAGGTGGTCAGCCGGCCGATGGCCGAGGCGTCCGCCGTTACGCCGATCCGGATGGTGATCGAGAATCCGGCACTCGGCAGTCGGGTGATCGCCACGTGGTCCTCCGTCGTCTTCCCGCGGCTTCGTTGCCGCCGTCAGCATTCTCGCCTGCCGGCCCGGACCCGCCGTCGGCCGGGCCCGGCCTCCGTCGCCATCCGACGACCCGCACCACCCTAGGCCGGGGCGACAACGCCGCCGACGCCGGCCCGGCCGGTTGACGCCACCGGCTCGCCTTTCGCCGGAGACTCCGGCCCGCCGCCTGCGGCACCTCCACTCACGTCCGCCCGAAGGACGCCAGGCCATGCCGGCGGTTGACCTCTGCCACCCCGGTTCCGGGCCATGCCGTCGATGGCTCAGGCCGGGCCCGGGGAATTTCCGGCCGGTGCCGGCCGTTGACCATCCTGGTAGTCCCGGGCGAAGCAGAGACCCTGGTAGTCCCGGGCGAAGCAGAGACCGCTGGCGGACGGATGGTCCCGGCGAAGCGGGGAACGCCGTCGGGGTCGGACCCTTACCCGGGCTGGGTCGGCTCGGCCCGCCGGTGCGGGGGTTCTGGCCGGACGGCCTCGCGCCGCGCGGTCGACGGGACGGCTGGGTCGATATATAGCGGGTGCGTCCGGCGGGCGCGCGTGTCACGATTGATTGCCACCCGCGCGCCCAGGGTAACAATGCGACGACAAGCCGCAGAGCGCGCAGATGGCGCGACAGGCATCAGAAACCCCTACCGGCCGGCACGCGGAGTCCGGACCGGTGGGGTAGGCGATAGACGACGAACACCTGATCAGGAGGAACGGCTTGCGAGACCAGGAAAGCTTCGTTCGGCTGGCGGACGAGGACCTTGACGCCATCGTCATCGATGGCGACGTCACCACCGGCGAGCTGGAACTGGAGGACCGCCAGGCGCTCCGCCGGGTCGCGGGCCTCTCCACCGAGCTGGCCGACGTCACCGAGGTCGAATACCGGCAGCTCCGGCTGGAGCGGGTGGTCCTGGTCGGCGTCTGGACGGACGGCACGGTGACCGACGCGGAGAACTCGCTCGCGGAGCTCGCCGCGCTGGCCGAGACGGCCGGTTCGCAGGTGCTCGAGGGCCTGATCCAGCGACGCAGCCGGCCGGACCCGGCCACCTACATCGGTCGGGGCAAGGTCGACGACCTCGGCTCGGTGGTCATGGCCTCCGGCGCCGACACGGTGATCTGCGACGGTGAGCTGTCCCCGTCCCAGCTACGTAACCTGGAGCAGCGCACCAAGGTCAAGGTGGTCGACCGGACCGCGTTGATCCTGGACATCTTCGCCCAGCACGCCAAGAGCCGGGAGGGTAAGGCGCAGGTCGAGCTGGCCCAGCTCGAATACCTGCTGCCCCGGCTGCGCGGCTGGGGTGAGAGCCTGTCCCGGCAGGCCGGTGGTAGCGGCCGAGGCGGCGGTGCCGGCGGTGGCGTCGGGCTCCGTGGTCCCGGTGAGACCAAGCTGGAGACCGACCGGCGCAGGATCCGGATCCGGATCTCCCGGCTCCGCCGCGAGATCAAGAACATGCGGACCGCCCGGATCACCAAGCGGGCCCGCCGGGCCCGCAACGGCGTACCGGCCGTGGCTATCGCCGGCTACACCAACGCGGGCAAGTCCAGCCTGCTCAACCGGTTGACCAACGCCGGGGTACTGGTCGAGGACGCTCTCTTCGCCACGCTGGACCCGACGACCCGCCGGGCGTACGCGGCCGACGGGCGGGTCTACACCCTGGCCGACACCGTCGGGTTCGTCCGGCACCTGCCGCACCAGATCGTCGAGGCGTTCCGCTCCACGCTGGAGGAGGTCGCCGACGCCGACCTGGTCGTGCACGTGGTGGACGGGGCACACGCCGACCCGGAGGAGCAGGTCCGGGCGGTACGCGAGGTACTGGCCGAGGTCGGTGCGGACAAGCTCCCCGAGCTGCTGGTGGTCAACAAGACCGACGCGGCGGACGAGGAGACCCTGCTCCGGTTGAAGCGGGAGTGGCCGGAGGCGGTTTTCGTCTCCGCGCGTACGGGTGGTGGCGTCGAGGACGTCCGGGCGGCGATCGAGGCCCGGCTGCCCCGCCCGGCGGTGGAGGTTCGTGCGGTACTCCCGTACGACCGCGGCGACCTGGTCGCCCGGGTGCACCGCCGGGGCGAGGTGCTCGGCACGGCGCACCTGCCGGAGGGGACGAAGCTGCACGTACGGGTGGACGAGGCCCTCGCCGCGGAGTTGGCGCCGTACCGGGAGGTAGTGGCATGACCGGCCGCCCCGTTGACCGGTGACGGAGGGTTGATCACGCCGCTTCCCCGGTTAGCGGCATCAGCATGCGACACTGGGCGGATGCGGCGAGTCCTCTCCATGGTGCTGGTTGCCTCCGGCGTGCTCGGATTGACCCTTGGCCTGGTCGGGGTCAGCCTCGGTTTCGGAGCTGTCGCGGCCTCCGCCGCTGCCGGCAAGAAGGTCTGCACCGTCACCGACGAGCGGATGACGGAACTCTCCGGCATGATCGCCACGTCGAGTGGTTACGTGATGATCAACGACGGCAGCGAGGATCCGGACCGGGAGCGGGTCTTCCTGCTGGACACCAAGTGCAAGCTGAAGAAGGCCGTCCAGTACGCGAGCAACCCGCGCGACCCGGAGGACCTCGCT
The DNA here is from genome assembly GCF_050936445.1 of Plantactinospora sp. CA-294935. Classification (NCBI taxonomy): domain Bacteria; kingdom Bacillati; phylum Actinomycetota; class Actinomycetes; order Micromonosporales; family Micromonosporaceae; genus Plantactinospora; species Plantactinospora sp. CA-294935. Next base: position 10,168,091 of record NZ_JBNJMU010000001.1, on the reverse strand, counting down.
CTCTCCCCCGACGGCAAGACCCTCTGGATCGCCGACACCGGTGACAACGACGCCGAGCGGCGGACCAGCGTCGTGCTCTGGAGCATGCCGCTCAGCGGTGCCACCAAGCCGGTGCTGCACCGGCTGACCTTTCCCGGCAACAAGCGGCACGACGCCGAGGCGCTGTTGATCGGCTCCGACAACGTGCCGTTGATCATTACCAAGGCCACCGGCAAGGCCGAGATCTACCGCCCGAGCGCGGCCCTGAAGAAGAACAACGACGAGGGCGTGCCGCTGGCGAAGGCCGGCGAGATCAGCCTGCCGAAGTCCTCCACCGCCAACCCGTTCGGCGGGGCTGGCCGGGTGACGATCACCGGCGGGGCCCGGTCGCCGGACGGCAGCCGGGTCGCCCTGCGTACCTACGCGGACGCCTTCGAGTGGGACGTGCAGGACGACGACCTGGTCAAGACCCTGACCACCGGGAAGCCTCGGATGACGGCCCTGGCCGACCCGTTCGGCGAGGCGGTCGCGTACACCCCCGACGGCAAGAGCTTCCTCACCGTTTCCGACGTCGCCTCGCTCGACGAGGAACTGGACGTGACGGTGCTGAGCTACACCCCGGCGAAGGAGGTGGCGGCGGCCTCGGCCGGCGGGTCCGGGGCCGACTCGACGGAGTCCGCGACGTCCTGGACCGATTCGCTGACCCTGGACGACATCACCTATCTCATCGCGGCTGTGGGGGTGCTCGGCGCCCTGCTGGTCGGGCTGGGCATCTTCGGGATCGTGCGGGCCCGCCGCCGGCCCAGGGAGGACGGCCTGGGCGCCGTCGGGCCGGACGGTGACGACATCGATCCGAGGGCCGGCCGGGAGGAGATGCCGGGCGGCGACCGGGACCGCCCCGGCGGCCGGCGCCCCGACTACGACGACGGTTCGAACTGGGGTCCGGCACGCTCCGGGGGATACGACAACGGCTACCGTTCCGACCGCCCGGCCGACGACTACGAGCCGGCCGGCCGGGGCAGGCCGGGGAGCGGCGTGTACGGCGGGAAGCCGGCCGACGGCGGGGCTGTCTACGGCGCGAAGCCGGCCGGTGGCAGTGGCGTGTACGGCGGCGGCCGTCCTCCGGGCGGTGGTGGTGGCGGTCGCCCCCAGGGGGGTGGCGGTCGACCTCAAGGCGGTAGCGGTCGCCCCCAGGGCGGTGGCGGTCGACCTCAGGGCGGTGGCGGCGGTCGCCCACCCGCTGGCGGTGGCGTCTACGGCGGGGCTCCCGCCGGCGGTGGCGCTCCGGCCGGCCGCCCCCGGGCTGGTGGCGGTGGCGGTGGCGTCTACGGCGGCCAGCCCTCCGGCGGCAACGGCAACGGTCGGGCTGGCCGCCCCGGGCCGGACGACCAGTGGGGCGGGCCGCCGCGGAGCGGCCAGAGTGCCGGGCCCCGTGCTGGCGGACCACGGGGTGGCCAGTACGGCCAGCCCCGGCAGCGGTCCGGCGGGCATCCCGACGACTACGACCACCGCTGACCCGGTCGGGCCCGACCCTCGCGGGGTGACCCCGGCGACGACCGCCGACCCACCGCACGGCAGGGCTTTACCCGCTCCCGGTCGGGCGGCGGTCTGCCTCCGGCCGGGCCATGGCATGCCGGGCCGGGCCATGTCATGCCGGGCCGGGCTGAGTGGACGAGGTTCAGCCCGGCAGCGGACCCCCACGCCGCCGGGCCCGGACCAGCACCGCGCCGGACCTCCGCCGGTGCGGGCATGGGGATGCCCCGGTGGGTGGTCGTCAGATCCGGCGGAGGACCGCCACCACCCGGCCCATGATGGTGGCGCTGTCACCGGCGATCGGGTCGAAGGCGGAGTTGGCCGGCATCAGCCAGACGTGCCCGTCCCGGCGGCGGTAGGTCTTGACCGTCGCCTCACCGTCCAGCATCGCCGCGACGATCTCTCCCGAGTTCGCGGTCGGCTGCTGGCGGACGACCACCCAGTCGCCGTCGCAGATCGCCGCGTCGAGCATCGAGTCACCCTTGACCTGGAGCATGAAGACCTCGCCCTCGCCGACCAGCTCGCGTGGGAGCGGGAAGATGTCCTCGACGGCCTGTTCGGCGAGGATCGGGCCACCGGCGGCGATCTGACCGAGCAGGGGCACGTAGGCCGGGGTGGGACGCTGGGCCCGGGCGGTCTCGTCGTCGATCATCTCGCTCGGCGGGCGCACGTCCACGGCGCGCGGGCGGTTGGGGTCGCGCCGGAGGAAGCCCTTACGCTCCAGTTCCTTGAGCTGGTAGGCCACGCTCGACGGGGAGACCAGGCCGACCGCCTCGCCGATCTCCCGGACGCTGGGCGGGTAGCCGTAGCGCTCCACCCAGTCCCGAATGAATTCGAGGATGCGGCGCTGCCGGGCGGTGAGGTCCGCGGAGACCAGGTCGGGGAAGGCGCTCACCACCGGAGTGACCGCGCGCAGCGCGGGGGCACCCTCCCGGCTCCGCGGTCCGGCCGTGCGTCGGCTGGCCCGGGTGCCTGGTACGCCGCTCTTCTGGGGCTTCTGCCGGCTCGTCCGGTCGTCGGTCGACACGTCGTCCTCCTGGTGGCGGTGGGGGTGCCTTGGCGGCTCGTGGTGCGTCGTGGCTCGGCGCCGGTCCCGTGTATTCCACGGTCCCGGCGTCGATGTTCAAAACCGTATAGGTGAGATCACACAGTTTCAAACATCTGTACGACATTCGGCGCGGCGTGTCGCCTCCGTCGGCTCGACATCGAACGCCTGTTCTGATAAACCATCGTACGTCCGTTCGTTCGAACTCCTGTTCGATCTTGGAGGTCGCGATGGGTGCGACGGGATATCCGAGGACTACCCGGGGCGGTGCGCGGCTGCGGCTCACCCGGCGGGGCCGGCTGGTCGTGACCGTGCTCCTGCTGCTCCTCGTGGCGGGACTGGCGGCGATCCTCTCGCCCGCGTCCCGGGCCGCCGACCCGCCCCGGTCGGCGGAGACCGCGGTGGTCCGGCCCGGTGACACCCTCTGGTCGGTGGCCGAGCGGCACCGGCCCAGCCAGCGGCCGTTCGCGGTGATCGACGAGATCCGCCTGCTCAACGGGCTCGACGACTACACGGTGCACGCCGGTCAGCGGCTGATCCTGCCGGCGAAGCGGTAACTGCGGTCGCTCCGTGCCGGCGAAGCGGTAACTGCGGTCGCTGCTGACGAAGCGGTAACTGCGGTCCGTGTCGGCGAAGCGGTAACCCCGTTGTCGGCGGGGCGGTTGGAAGATTTGCGGGCCGCGCCACGCCCTGTTCAACTTGACCTCGGCTGTTCGGCGACATACGGTCGACCCCTAGATGTAGTAGCGACAAGGGTGTAAGTCACCTAGAAGTTGGGGTTCCACTACCCGCAGCACTCAGGTCCGCCCAACACCGCGGGAGCCACCGAAGGTGGCTGATCCGCTGGTGTCGGCTGCCTGTGGGCGGGTCCGCCGCTCCGGCGGGCCGACAGGCGCGGTGGTCCCGGCGGTGTGAAGGAGGTTGGCGATGCGGTGTCCGTACTGCCGGCACGCCGACTCCCGGGTGGTCGACTCGCGGGAGGCCGACGACGGCCAGTTGATCCGGCGCCGGCGGGCCTGCCCGGAATGCGGCAAGCGGTTCACCACGGTCGAGGAGCCGGTGCTCGCGGTCGTCAAGCGCAGCGGGGTCACCGAGCCGTTCAGCCGGACGAAGATCATCGGCGGGGTGCGGAAGGCGTGCCAGGGCCGCCCGGTGGACGACGACGCGATCGCCCTGCTGGCCCAGCGGGTGGAGGAGACGGTCCGGGCCAAGGGCGCGGCCGAGCTTCCCAGCCACGACGTGGGGCTCGCCATCCTTGGCCCGCTGCGGGAGCTGGACGAGGTGGCCTACCTCCGCTTCGCCAGCGTGTATCGGTCGTTCGAGTCGCTGGACGACTTCGAGCGGGAGATCGACGCGCTGCGGGCGGCGGCGGTGGCTCGGAGTCGGTCGGCGGTGGACGGCGTCGGGGCTGTCCAGCCGGCGGGCGAACCAGCCAGTTAGTTCTTTCGGGTAACAGATCAGCGAGGCCGTACGACGGGAAGCGTCGTGCGTGCGTAAGGGGGCGGATGAGATGTCGGGGGAAGGTGTGACAGCAAGTAGGTCACGTACCCGGTCGGCGGCGACGGCCGGTCTGAAGGTGGAGCGCGTCTGGACCACCGAGGGGGTGCACCCGTACGACGAGGTGACCTGGGAGCGCCGGGACGTCGTCATGACGAACTGGCGGGACGGCTCGATCAACTTCGAGCAGCGGGGCGTCGAGTTCCCGGATTCGTGGAGCGTCAACGCGGCCAACATCGTCACCACCAAGTACTTCCGGGGCGCGGTCGGCACCCCGGAGCGGGAGTGGTCACTCAAGCAACTCATCGACCGGGTGGTGAAGACGTACCGGGCGGCGGGGGAGCAGCACGGCTACTTCGCCGGCCCGGCCGACGCCGAGGTCTTCGAGCACGAGCTGACCTGGATGCTGCTGCACCAGGTGTTCAGCTTCAACTCGCCGGTCTGGTTCAACGTCGGCACCGCCTCGCCGCAGCAGGTGAGCGCGTGCTTCATCCTCGCCGTCGACGACTCGATGGACTCGATCCTCGACTGGTACAAGGAGGAGGGGCTGATCTTCAAAGGCGGTTCCGGCTCCGGGGTCAACCTGTCCCGGATCCGTTCCTCCAAGGAACTGCTCTCCAGCGGTGGCACCGCCTCCGGCCCGGTCAGCTTCATGCGGGGTGCGGACGCCAGCGCCGGGACCATCAAGTCCGGCGGGGCGACCCGGCGGGCGGCCAAGATGGTCATCCTGGACGTCGACCACCCGGACGTCGAGGAGTTCGTCCTCACCAAGGCGCGTGAGGAGCACAAGATCCGCGCGCTGCGGGACGCCGGCTTCGACATGGACCTCGGCGGCTCCGACATCGTCAGCGTGCAGTACCAGAACGCCAACAACTCGGTCCGGGTCTCCGACGAGTTCATGCGGGCGGTGCAGGACGGCGGCAAGTTCGACCTGCGCGGCCGGCTGGACGGCGCGGTGATCGAGACCATCGACGCCAAGGGGCTGTTCCGGACCATCTCCCAGGCCGCCTGGGAGTGCGCCGACCCGGGCCTGCAGTACGACGACACGATCAACGACTGGCACACCTGCCCGGAGACCGGGCGGATCACCGCCTCCAACCCGTGCTCGGAGTACCTGCACCTGGACAACTCCTCGTGCAACCTGGCCTCGTTGAACCTGATGAAGTTCCTCCGCGCCGACGGCGGCTTCGAGGTCCGGAAGTTCGTCAGGTCGGTCGAGCTGGTCATCACCGCGATGGACATCTCGATCTGCTTCGCCGACTTCCCGACCGAGAAGATCGGCGAGACCACCCGGGCCTACCGGCAGCTCGGCATCGGGTACGCCAACCTCGGTGCGCTGCTGATGGCGACCGGCCACCCGTACGACTCGGAAAGCGGACGGTCCGTGGCCGCCGCGATCACCTCGCTGATGACCGGCACCGCCTACCGCCGCTCGGCCGAACTGGCCGGGGTGGTCGGCGCCTACGACGGCTACGCCCGCAACGCCGAGCCGCACAAGCGGGTGATGCGCAAGCACGCCGCCGCGAACGACGCGATCAAGCCGACCGGCACGGTCGCCACCGAGATCGTCCGCGAGGCCACCAAGCAGTGGACCCACGGCAACAAGATCGGTGACAAGTCCGGCTGGCGCAACGCCCAGGCGTCGGTGCTGGCCCCGACCGGCACCATCGGGCTGATGATGGACTGCGACACCACCGGGGTCGAGCCGGACCTGGCGCTGGTGAAGTTCAAGAAGCTGGTCGGCGGCGGCTCGATGCAGATCGTCAACCAGACGGTGCCGCGCGCCCTGCGCAGCCTCGGCTACCCCGAGGAGCAGGTCGAGGCGATCGTCGAGCACATCTCCGAACACGGCCACGTGGTCGACGCGCCCGGGTTGAAGCCGGAGCACTACGCCGTCTTCGACTGCGCGATGGGTCAGCGCTCGATCGCCCCGATGGGACACGTCCGGATGATGGCCGCGGTGCAGCCGTTCATCTCCGGCGCCATCTCCAAGACGGTCAACATGCCGGAGTCGGCGACCGTCGAGGAGGTCGAGGAGATCTACTTCGAGGGTTGGAAGCTCGGCCTCAAGGCCCTGGCGATCTACCGGGACAACTGCAAGGTCGGCCAGCCGCTCTCCGCCGCCAAGAACGAGAAGGAGAAGGCGGTCGAGCCGGCTCCGGTGGAGAAGGCGGTCGAGAAGGTCGTCGAGTACCGGCCGGTGCGCAAGCGGCTGCCGAAGAAGCGTCCCTCCGAGACGGTCTCGTTCTCGGTCGGCGGGGCCGAGGGCTACCTCACCGCCTCGTCGTACCCGGACGACGGCCTCGGCGAGGTCTTCCTGAAGATGTCGAAGCAGGGCTCGACGCTGGCCGGGGTGATGGACGCCTTCTCGGTGGCCATCTCGATCGGCCTGCAGTACGGCGTGCCGCTGGAGACGTACGTCAGCAAGTTCACCAACATGCGGTTCGAGCCGGCCGGGATGACCGACGACCCGGACATCCGGATGGCCGCCTCGGTGATGGACTACATCTTCCGCCGGCTGGCGCTGGACTTCCTGCCCTACGAGCGCCGGGCCGAGCTGGGCATCTTCACCGCCAAGGAGCGGGCCGCGCAACTGCGGGCCGAGGCCGAGGCGGAGAGTGCGGTGGACCTCGCCGCGATGGCCGCATCGGCGCCGGTGGAGACGGCCAAGCCGGAGCCGGCGGCGGAGCAGCAGGTCGAGGTGGTGGCGGAACGGCCTGCGCCGAACGTCGGCTCCTCCACCGAACTGCTGGAGGCGGTGCTCGGTACGGCTGCGGACGCCCCGCTCTGCTTCACCTGCGGCACCAAGATGCGCCCCGCCGGCAGTTGCTACGTCTGCGAGGGCTGCGGTTCGACCTCCGGTTGTAGCTGACCGGGCCGAATCGCACCTGTGGCAACGCCGAACTGCTCGATGACGACGACGGCTGGGGGGCTGGTGATCCGCGACGTGTGGATTGCGGCGCCGGCCAACGGCTGAAGAGCCGGTCCACGGCTGAAGAGGAAGCGACCGCCCGATCCCGTAAGGGGTCGGGCGGTCGCCGCGACGGGGACCTGGGCGGACCTGATCGGCGGCCGTGTGCACCGGGGGGTGGAATCTGGACTGTCGGCGACCCGGCCAGCGGGCCAGGCACCCGGTCACTGTCTTGTCCTGCAAGGCGAAATCGGGTACGCGCTGACCGGGATGGATGAGCGCGAGGCGAATGAATATGGTCGTGCCCCGGGCAGTCTGCCCGGGGCACGACCGTCATGCGCTCGTCAGGCGACGAAGGACGTCGGCCGAGAACGGCGGCGGTGAATCAGGAGCATCATTGCCCCTGCGGCGACCAGGGCCGCTCCGAGGCTCAGCAGGACACCGATCGAGGAGCCGGTGACCGGCAGGCCCGGACCCGGCGCCGGTGGTTGCGGTGGGCCCGGCGGAGGGACCGCAGCCGGACGCTGACATGTCGCTTCCGCAAGGATGACGGTTCCGACCGGAATGGTCACCGGCACACCCGCGACGGTTCCGGTCAAGGTGAAGCTGGCCTGTACGGCAATCGCGGTCGCCCCGGTCGCGGTGGTCGTCTCGACCCGGGTCACCGAAGCGTTCAGCGTGGCGCCGACGAGCCCGGCCACGACGACCGCGGTGCTGGCGTCGACCGCCGGCGTGTTCGGAGCCACCGCGACGGGCGCGCCGAACAACTCCAGTCCCACCAGGGTCGTCTCAGCGCTCTGCGCACCCACCCGTGGGCAGTTCACCGTGGCGGTGATCGCCTCCGCGGCGAGGACCGGCGTGCCGAGGATTCCAAGTGCCAGGTCGGCGATGCTGGCGTTCGCCGACGACGCGTTCGGACCGCGGGTAGCGCTGACCTGCACGACCGTGCCGGTGGCGGTGACTCCCACCGCACCGGGAAGCGCAATCGCCAGCGCCGTCGACGTGTCGGTGCCACCGGCAGCCGGGGCGGTCGCGGTACCGATGGTCGCGTTGGCGCTGACAACCTGGACACCGGCCACCGAAGCGGAGAGATCTACTACGACTCCGCGGGCCCGCGCGTCACCGGGCGCGGCCAGGGCCGGAACTGCCGGCCCCAGGCTGACCGCACCCGCGACGGCGACGCCGAGGAAAATTGCCGATGATGTTCGCCAGAAATGACGCATGTTTCCTCATTCCCCTTCAGATCCCCCCAACCATGCTTAGACCGGGAGAAATAGGTAAACCCATCTCTGCAACGAGGCGCTTCAGCGTTGGTTACGAGGCAGGCCGGCCCGCAGGGCGTCCAGGCTCTGGCAACGACCGATTCGGATACGTGTGCGGGATGGTCTTCCCGCTGTGGCGGACGACGTGTCCCATCGCGGGAGCCGGTCGACAAGCGGTCTGCTCGTCCCGCCGGTCAGCCATCAGGACGGACGGCGCCGGGCCGGATGCGATCATCGGGACATGACGATCGCCGCCCGCTACGTCGAGTTCGGCACCCGTGAGGCGCGGGGGGTGTCGCCCGCGTACGAGCGGCTCTCCCTCGCGGTCTCCCGCGACGACGAGCTGCTCGACCTGATCGGTACGCTGCCGCCCGCCAAGCAGCAACCGAACCTGCTGTTCGGAGTCGTACGGCTGCTCGGCGGTCCGGTCGAGGACCCGGCCGCGTTCCACGAGTACGCGGTGGCGAACTGGCCGGCGATCGCGGCGCAGGTGCGTACCCGGGCCACCCAGACCAACGAGGCCGGCCGGTGTGCGCTGCTGCTGCCGGTACTCAACTCCCTGCCGCAGCCGCTCGCGCTGCTGGAGGTCGGCGCCTCCGCCGGGCTCTGCCTCTACCCGGACCGTTACGCCTACCGCTACGGCGAGCACCTCGTCGGCAACGGCGAGCCGCTGCTCGACTGCGCGGCCACGTCAATGGCGCCGCCGACCCGGCTGCCCGAGGTGGTGTGGCGGGCCGGCCTGGACCTGAACCCGCTGGACGTGACCGATCCCGCCGACGTCGCCTGGCTGGAGGCCACCATCTGGCCGGAGCACGCGCACCGGCGGGCCCGGCTGTCGGCCGCGGCGGCGGTCGCCGCGGCCGAGCCGCCGCTGCTGGTCCGGGGCGACCTGGTGGACGACCTACCGGCGCTGGCCGCGCAGGCGCCGCCCGGCGCGACCCTGGTCGTCTTCCACACCGCGGTGCTCTACCAGGTGCCGGCGCCACGCCGGCAGGCCTTCGCCGAGCTGGTACGCGGGCTGCCCGGCCACTGGATCGCGAACGAGGCTCCGGAGGTGCTGCCCTACGACGGGTTGCCGGAGCCGCCGAGCGACGCGTTCTACAACGTGCTCGCACTGGACGGCAGGCCGGTCGCCTGGACCCGGGGGCACGGACAGGCGATGGTCTGGTTCGGATAGCCCCGACCCTCGATGCCCGGTCGCCAGCAGGGCGTCACGTCACCGGCATGTCCCGCATCCCGCGCAGCGGTGAGCAGACGACAAAGAGCGCGGCGCTCCAGGTGCCGAGCACACAGACCCAGAGTGCCGGGCGCAGTCCGAGCTGGCTGCCGAGTACGCCGCCGAACAGGGCGCCGAGCGGGATGACGCCGTAGCAGATCCAGAGGAACGCCGCGTTGACCCGGCCGAGCAGCCCGGCCGGGGTGACCCGCTGCCGGTACGACATCGCGGCAGCGTTGAACAGCACCGTGTTTGCGGAGAAGGCGGCCAGGCCGGTTCCGTAGAGCAGCAGCCCCCAACCCGGCCGGGCCAGCGGCAGCAGCAGGTAGAGCGGTCCGGGCGCGGCCATGGCGACCCAGATGATCCGGGCGGACCCGATCCGCCTGGACAGCCGCCGCGCGGCGGCGCCGGCCGCCAGGCCGCCGAGGGCGCTTCCCGCGTAGACCAAACCGACCAGTACCGGCGTGGCGTGCAGCTCCCGGACCATGAAGGTGATCTCGATCGAACCCGACGCCATCACGAAGAAGTTCGAGGTAGTGGTGCAGGCCAGGATGCCGAGCAGGATCCGTTGCCGCCGGATGAAGCCGAGCCCACCGGTGAGCGCGACCCGCAGCGGCACCCGGTCCTCGGTCCATCCGGCACCTCGCCGGCCGGCCGGCCCGGGCCGGAGAAGGGCGAGCGTCACCGCGCTCACCAGGAAGGCGAGCGCGTTGCCGACGAAGGTCCTGGCGGCGCCGCCGAGGGCGATCAGCGCGCCGCCGAGGCTCACCCCGACGAGTTCGGCGAACTCCTGGCTCATCCCGAGTTTGCCGTTCGCTTCGACGAGCTGGCCGGCGGGTACGAGCCCCGGCAGGCTGCTCCGGTAGGCCACCGTGAACAGCACGGTGAGTGCGCCGGAGAGCCCGACGACCGCGTACAGGTAGCCCAGGGTCAGCCCTCCGAGCAGGGCGACCACCGGCAACGACAGCATCAGCGCCATCCGGGCCAGATCGCAGACGATCATCACCCGCCGCTGGTCGACCTGGTCCGCGAGGACCCCGGCCGGCAGCGAGAAGAAGAGGTACGGCAACCAGGCGATCGTCGTGAGCAGGGAGATCTGGAACACGCTGGCCCGCAGGTCGTTGGCGGCGAGCAGCGGTACGGCGATCCCGGAGATTCTGGTCCCCAGCTCGCTGACGGTCTGACCACTCCACAGCAGCATGAAGTTCCGGTTGCGCCACAGCGAGGGCTGCTCCGCCGTCCCGGGCGTCGAGGGTCGTGCCAGTTGCTGGGTCACCGATCCACCCGTCGGTACGGCTCGTGGCCTCCGCTGGCCTCGGCCTGCAACACGGCCGCCGTCTTCGGTCGACCGCGCCGGGAGACGGTTGGCAACGCTACCGTTGATCTTGGTGTTCGGATACCGAATTTGGCCTCGGCCGGGCCGGGGAACCAGCCGCTGGCCGGGGCGGACGGCGGGATGTCGTAGGGTCGGCGCGATGGACGGTCCGGGGGAGCAGGCGAGGGGACGGCGCCTGCCGTTGGCACCCCGACCGCTCGACCAGCCGCACCCGTCCCGGCTCCCGCTGACGCACCCGGACCGGGAGCGGATCCTCGCCGCCCACGCCGCCGCGCTCGCGGCCGGCGAGGCTGGCTATCCCGACCCGGGCACCGGGCTCTTCGTGCTCACCGCGGGGTTTCTGGCCCGGCGTGGCACCTGCTGCGGGCGTGGTTGCCGGCACTGCCCGTACCTGGACGACCCGGTGCCACCGGTCGGCTGAGCCGGGCCACCCCGTGCGGCCGCGCTGCCACCGCGTTCGTCAAGACGATCGAGGAGCCTCCGCAACCCGGACCGGTTCCGGGTGGTCGCGCTCGGCCGGAACGAGCGGCGGAGCGCAGCCGTGCGGGCGGGCGACGGGCGGGAGCCGTGCGGGCGGGCGGTGGGCGGGAGCCGCGCGGGCGAGCGGGAGCGGCGCGGGCGGGCGGGAGCGGCGCGGGCGAGCCGTTCACCGGAGTCGCGCGGGCGACGGTGGGATGCGGGGTTTCGCCGGGCGCGCCGAACCCGTACGGTGTCCGACGGATTCCCCGGCGCTCGGGCCGGGCGGGTGGGAGGTGCGAGGTGCGCGGACGACTCTGCCTGATTGGTGCCGGTTTGCTGCTGCTCGCCGGGTGTGCCGAGGAGGCCACGCCGCAGTCGGTCGGCCCGGCGCCGAAGGTGGTCCGGCTGCCGGCGTCGGCTGCCGGCGGCGCCTGCCAGCTACTGGAGTACCCGGCGATCGAGCAGGCCATCGGCACCAGGTTCGAGGTGGCGGCGGCGAGCCGGCACGGCAAGACGGACACCTGCGTGCTGCGCGGCGAGGCCGAGGCCCGACCCGAACTCACGCTGTCGGTGACCCCGACCACGGCCGACGCGTCGATCTTCGCCGACGAGGTCGTTCCGAGCGGCGGCAAGACCGTCAAGGGGCTCGGCAAGGCCGCCTACCGTGCCACGACGGCCCCGGCGAAGAGCGTCGGAAGTGCGGTCGAGGTGGGCTGGCTCGCCGGCAACGGCCGGTTGGTCAGCCTCCGCTTCACCTTCGCGGCCGGGGAGGACGAGGCCCAGGCCGACGCTCTCGCGCCCAAGCTGATCAACCTGGCGAAGAAGATCGACACCAGCAGCCTCTGACCATCGCGGGCCGGAGCCGGCGGGTGAGCCGGAACCGGCCGGTGGGTCGGCGGGTGCGGTGTACCGCCCCGCCGGGGAGGTCGGGCAGCCGCGCTGGTGTGCAGGCGGTGCGGCTGGGCGTCAGTGCGCGGCGACGAAGACCCGGGAGGCGACCTCCCGGGGCAGCCGTACCTTGTCGCCGGAGCGGTCGATGGTGACCCCGTCACGCTCCTGGGCCACCGTCACCATCGCGCCCGGGTCGACTCCGGCAGCGTGCAACTGCCGCAACACGTCGCCGTCCTTCTGGACGCTCTCGCAGATCCGGCGGACCACCACCGGACCGCTCAGGCCGGGGAAGGCGAGATTGCGTTCACCCTCGGTGACTGTTTCGACCGTGACGTCCGGGTTGGGGCTCAGCGCCTCCAGCCCCGGGATCGGGTTGCCGTACGGCGACCGGGTGGGCCGGTCGAGCAGCTCGTAGACCTTTTTCTCCACCGAGTCGCTCATCACGTGCTCCCAGCGGCAGGCCTCCTCGTGGGCCTCCTCGTAGGGCATCCCGATCACGTTGACGAGCAGGAGCTCGGCCAGCCGGTGCTTGCGCATCACCGAGATCGCCTGCGTCCGGCCGAGCGCGGTGAGCTGGAGGTGCCGGTCGTCCTCGACGGTCAGCAGGCCGTCGCGCTCCATCCGGGCCACGGTCTGGCTGACGGTCGGACCACTCTGGCGCAGCCGCTCGGCGATCCGGGCACGCAGCGGCGGCACCCCCTCCTCTTCCAGCTCGAGGATGGTGCGCAGGTACATCTCGGTGGTGTCAACGAGATCATTCATCAGTTACCACCTATCTCCGCTGGTAACTGTGCAATCGGTGGTGTCGACTAGGTCGTTCACGTCAGTGGTCCTCCCGATCACGATGGTACCTCGGGGCACCGATATTCAGTGTCGCCGAGCCGGGCGCTTCCGTGCCGGATGGTGTTGACTGGACGCCGTGTCCGTACCGGGTGACCTCCTCGTCGACGTGACCGGGCTCGCCGCCGAACTGGCGTCCGCCGAGCCGCCGGTCGTACTGGATGTCCGCTGGCGGCTCGTCGGACCGCCCGGCCGCACGGACTACCTGGCCGGGCACCTCCCCGGCGCGGTCTTCGTCGACCTGGACACCGAGCTGTCCGGGCCGCCCGGCGAGGGTGGCCGGCATCCGCTGCCCGACCCGGCGGCGTTGCAGCGGGTGCTCCGCGCGGCCGGTGTCCGGGCCGGCTGGCCGGTGGTGGTCTACGACGGCGGCGACGGGATGGCGGCGGCCCGGGCCTGGTGGACGCTGCGCTGGGCCGGGCATGCCGAGGTCCGGGTGCTCGACGGCGGCTTCCCGGCGTGGGCCGGGGCCGGGCTGCCGGTCACTACCGAGCCGCCGGCACTGACGCCGGGGAACGTGACCGTACGCCCGGGTGGCATGCCGGTGCTGGATGCCGGCTCGGCCGCCGAGATGGCGGCGGGCGGGGTGCTGGTCGACGTCCGGACGGCGGCGCGCTACCGGGGTGAGACCGAGCCCGTCGATTCGGTAGCCGGGCACATTCCCGGTGCGGTGAACGTGCCGGCGACCGAGTACGTCGGGGTGGACGGCAGGTTGCCGGCCGCCGAGGCGCTGCGGGCCCGGTTCGCCGAGGCGGGCGTCCGGCCCGGGGTGCGGGTCGGCGCCTACTGCGGCTCCGGGGTGACCGCCGCGCAGGCGGTGCTCGCCCTGCACCGGGCCGGATATCCCGAGGCGGCCCTCTACGTCGGGTCGTGGAGCCACTGGATCACCGATCCGGAGCGGCCGGTGGCGCTCGGCACCGACCCGGCGCCGGCCGGCTCCTGAGCCCGTCGGGTCGCGGTAGCGGCGCGCGGCGCTCCGGGTACGTGGTCGCGGGTGGTCGTCGGTGGCCGTGCGACGATGAACGCCATGTCGGACGACACGGTGGTGGTCTGGGACGAGAGTCTGCTGACGTACGACCTGGGTGACCACCCACTCGACCCGGTACGGGTGGAACTGACCCTGGCCCTGGCCCGGGAACTCGGCATTCTGGACCGCCCCGGCGTACGCGTGGTGGCGCCCACCCCGGCCGACGACACGGCCCTGGCCCGGGTGCACCGGCCGGACTACCTCGACGCGGTCCGGGCGGCGCCGAGCGACCCACTCTTCTCCGGATACGGCCTCGGTACGCCGGACAACCCGATCTTCGACGGGATGCACGAGTCCAGCGCCCTGGTGGCCGGGGCGAGCCTGGCGGCGGCCGAGGCGGTCTGGCGGGGTGAGGCCCGGCGGGCGGTCAACGTGGCCGGTGGGCTGCACCACGCGATGCCCAGCCGGGCGGCCGGGTTCTGCGTCTACAACGACCCGGCGGTGGCCATCGCCCGACTGCTCGACCTCGGCGCCGAGCGGGTGGCCTACGTGGACGTCGACGTGCACCACGGTGACGGCGTGCAGGAGGTCTTCTACCCCGACCCCCGGGTGTTGACGATCAGCCTGCACGAGACGCCGTTGGCGCTCTTTCCCGGCACCGGGTTCTCCGACGAGACCGGCGGCCCGGGGGCCGAGGGGAGCGCGGTCAACCTGCCGCTGCCGCCCGGCACCGGTGACGCGGGTTGGTTGCGTGGCTTCCACGCCACCGTTCCGGCGCTGCTGCGCGCGTTCCGGCCGCAGATCCTGGTCACCCAGTGCGGTGCGGACAGTCACCGGCTCGATCCGCTGGCCGATCTGCGGCTGAGCGTGGACGGGCAGCGGGCGAGCTATCTGGCACTGCGGGCGCTGGCCGACGAACTCTGCGAGGGGCGCTGGGTGGCCACCGGCGGTGGCGGCTACGCGCTGGTCGAGGTGGTACCCCGGGCCTGGACGCACCTGCTCGCGGTGGCCACCGGTGAGCCGGTCGACCCGGCCGCGCTGACTCCGCCGGCCTGGCGGGCGCTGGCCAAGGCCCGCCGTCCGGAGCGTGAGGTACCGCTGCGGATGACCGACGATGCGGACGGCTCGTACGAGCCGTGGCAGCCGACCGGCGAGCCGGACGCGGTGGACCGGGCGATCATGGCGACCCGCAAGGCGGTCTTTCCGCTGCACGGCCTCGACCCGCAGGATCCGGCGCTCTGATACCGACTGTGGCCAGAGCTTCGGACCTGGCTGACGCGAGCCCCGGAGTTGGCCGACGACAGTGTGGCCGGGTCCGGCCCGGCGACACCTGGGCTCCCGGATTCGGCCCCGGCGACCGGCCCGGACCTGCGGCACGCTCGCCGCTCGGGGTGCAGGCCACCCTGGACGCCGAGGCCGGCACCCTGGTCACCGCGCCCGGAGTAGGGTGACCCCTGCTCCGGTTGTCGCAAAACCGTCTCGAATTAGTATTGGAAACCGTCTCGTTATGGCTCGGGGTGGGTCGGATCGGTGACCCGCAGGTGCCGGTAGAGGGTGGCCCGGGAGACGCCCAGACTGGCGGCGATCTGGTCCACGGTGTGCAGGCCGGCGCCGTGCAGCGCGCGGGCCGTCCGCACCTGTTCGGCGCTGAGCCCGGGCGGTCGTCCCGCCCGGCGCCGACGGCCGGGCCGGACCCGCTCCGGACCCGGGTGCCGGCCTCCTGCCTCGCCCTCCGGGCCGGGGTGCCGGCCTCCGGACAGCTCGTCGGCCCGGCCGGTACGTGCTACCGGCACCGGGCCGGTGCCGCCGTGCCGCGCGTCGCCGACCGGCACCACCTCGGACGTCCTGGCTGGTGCAAGGGGTGGCGCGGCCGGCTCCGGCTCGGCCGGTCGGGCGGGCGGAGCCGCCCCGGGCGGTGCCGGCCCACCGGATGGCGGTGCCGGGTCGCGGAGGAGCCGGACGGCCCCGTCGAGCAGCGCCGCCCGTAGTTCGTCGTCCGGCATGTCGGCGAAGAAGACGATCGGGTCGCCGAGCATCCCGGTCGCCTGGATGGCGCGGATCCGTCCCAGTCGGGTCGCGTCCGGCCCGGCGACCAGGTCGTGCGCCTGGGTGGCGAGCCGCATGATCCGGGCGTACGTGCTGCCCCGGGCCAGCAGCGTCATGTCGTGATAGAGCGTCCCCAGTGGACGGCGGTGCCGCAGCAGGGTGTCGAGCCAGCCCTCCAGCGCCGCCCAGCGGGCCGCCGGCCAGGGCAGCCGGGCCGCCCGGTCCAGCGCCGCCTCCAGGTCGGAGACGAGCGGCTCGGCCAGCGCCACCAGCAGGTGCTCCTTGCTGGGGTAGTGGTAGAGGATGCCCGCCTTGGTCAGTCCCAGCCGGTCGGCGATCTGCCGCAGCGAGGTGCGCTGGTAACCCTGCGCCCCGAACAGGTCGAGGGCGGTACGCAGGATCCGGCTCCGGGTGTCGGGGGCGGGCGGGCGGTCCATCCGCCCAGCGTACCGGCCACTGACCGTCGATCAGGAATCTGTGACGGTCGTCCTACCATCGGTCAGTACACTGGGGACCGAGGCACCGTCACGATCTGGCTCGACGCGCCGTCCAGGCTGGGGACGACGTGGAATCGGCAACTAACAAGGGAGCGTCATGACCGCGATCTCGGTGGCCGGCCTGGTGAAGACCTTCGGGGCCACCCGCGCGCTGGACGAACTGGACCTGACCGTCCGGTCCGGTGAGGTGCACGGGTTCCTCGGGCCGAACGGGGCGGGCAAGTCCACCACCATCCGGATCCTGCTCGGCCTGCTCCGCAAGGACGCGGGCGAGGTCGGCGTACTGGGTGGTGATCCCTGGCGGGACGCCGTGTCGCTGCACCGCCGGCTGGCGTACGTGCCCGGCGACGTGAACCTCTGGCCCAACCTCTCCGGCGGGGAGGCGATCGACCTCTTCGGCGCGCTGCGCGGCGGCCTGGACCGGGCCCGCCGGGACGAGCTGTTGCAGCGCTTCGACCTCGATCCGACCAAGAAGTGCCGCACCTACTCCAAGGGCAACCGGCAGAAGGTGGCGATCGTCGCCGCGTTCGCCTCCGACGTCGAACTGCTGGTGCTCGACGAGCCGACCTCCGGGCTGGACCCGTTGATGGAGGCGGTCTTCCGGGAGTACGTCGCCGCGATGCGCGACGCGGGCAAGACCGTCCTGCTCTCCAGCCACGTGATGTCCGAGGTGGAGGCGCTCTGCGACCGGGTCAGCATCATCCGGGCCGGCCGTACGGTCGAGTCCGGGACCCTGGCCGAACTGCGCCACCTGACCCGGACCCCGATGACGGTCGAGACGGAACGTCCGGTGGACGGGCTCGCCGACCTGGCCGGGGTGCACGCGGTGGCCGTCTCCGGCTCGACCACCCGGTTCGAGGTCGAGTCCGGCACCCTCGACCCGGTGCTGGCCCACCTCGCCCGGTTCGGCGTACGGGCGCTGACCAGTACGCCGCCGACGCTGGAGGAGCTGTTCATGCGGCATTACGGCGACGGATCCGGTACCGCCCCCGCCCGGCGTCCGGTGCCGGCCGGTGCCCGATGAGCGCGTTCACCGGCACCGCCCGGCTGACCCGGCTCGCGCTGCGCCGGGACCGGGTGAGGCTCCTGGTCTGGGCGCTGGCCCTGCCGGCGGTCGGCGCCGCGGTCGCGCAGAGCGTCTCCGGCATCTACGGCACCGAGTCCGACCGGATCGGCTACGCCACCACCAGCGCCGCGAGCGTGGTCGCGCGGGCGTTCAACGGCCCGGTCTCCGGACCGAGTCTCGGGTCGGTGGTCACCGCCGAGGCGTACACGATGCTGGCCCTGCTCGCCGCGTTGCTCAGCACCTTCGCGGTGGTCCGGCACACCCGGCAGAACGAGGAGACCGGCCGGGCCGAGCTGCTCGGCTCGGCGGTGGTCGGCCGGCACGCCCCGCTCACCGCGGCCCTGTTCACCACGGTGGCCGCCAACCTGGTCAGCGGGCTGCTGCTCGCCCTGGTGCTGGTCGCCGGTGACCTTCCGGCGGCCGGCTCGCTCGCCCTCGGCGCGGCGATCGCCGGGATCGGGGTCTCGTTCGCGGCGGTCGCCGCGGTGACCGCCCAGATCTCCGGTACGGCGCGCGGCGCGAACGGCATGGCGGCGGCCGCCGTCGGGCTCGCCTTCCTGCTCCGGGCCGCCGGAGACGCCTGGGGGACCGTCACGGCCGACGGGATGGGGGTGGTCAGCGCCTGGCCGTCCTGGCTCTCCCCGCTCGGCTGGGCCAACCAGGTCCAGCCGTTCGGCGGCAACCGCTGGCCGGTGCTGGCCCTGACGGTCGGTTTCGCGCTGCTCGCCGTCGGTACGGCGTTCGTGCTGACCGCCCACCGCGACCTGGGCAGCGGGGTACTGGCGGTCCGCCGTGGGCCGGCAGCGGCGGCCAGCGGACTGCTCAGCCCGGGCGGCCTGGCCTGGCGGTTGCAGCGTGGCGTGGTGCTCGGCTGGGCGATCGGCGTCGTGGTGATGGGGCTGTCGATGGGTTCGGTCGGTGACCAACTGGACAGCTTCGTCGGCGAGAACGAGGCCGCCAGCGAGCTGATCGCCCAGCTCGGCGGCACCGAGGAGCTGGTCGACGCGTTCCTGGGCACCATGATGGCGATGTTCGCGCTCGCGGTGGCCGGCTTCGCGGTGCAGGCGGTGCTGCGGCTGCGGACCGAGGAGGCGGCCGGAACCCTGGAGGGAGTGCTCGCCACGGCGGTCAGCCGGCCCCGCTGGCTGCTCAGCCACCTGCTCTGGGCCGCGCTCGGCGCGGTCGTCCTGCTGGCGCTGGCCGGCGCCAGCACCGGGCTGGGCTACGGCCTGGTCAGCGGCGACGTGCCCGGCGAGGTGGCCCGGCTCACCGTGGCCGGACTGGTCCAGGCGCCGGCGGCGCTGGTCCTCGCCGGCCTGGTGGTGGTGCTCTTCGGGCTGCTGCCCCGACTGTCGGTGGCGCTGTCCTGGTCGGGCTTCCTGCTCTGCGTCCTGCTGGGCCAGCTCGGCGTGCTGCTGGAGCTGCCGCAGCCGGTGCTGAACCTGTCGCCGTTCACCCACCTGCCGGCGGTGCCGGCCGCCGACCCGAGCGCCACCCCACTGGTGGTGCTGCTCGCCGTCGCGGTCGCGCTGACCGGGCTCGGCCTGGCCACGTTCCGCCGCCGGGACCTGGCGATCGGCTGAGCCGGACGGGTGCCACCGCGAACCAGGGGCACACGCGGAGCCCCCGCCACCGGACAGGTGGCGGGGGCTCCCGCGTCGTACGGCTCAGCTCGCGTACGCCTCCAGCCGGTCGGCCCGGGACGGGTGGCGCAGCTTCAGCAGGGTCACCTTCTCGATCTGGCGGATCCGCTCCCGGGAGAGGCCGAACTCCCGGCCCACCTCGTCCAGGGTGCGCTGCCGGCCGTCGTCCAGGCCGAAGCGCAGCCGGATCACGGCCTGCTCACGGTGCGAGAGGGTGGCGAGCACGATCTCCACCTCGTTGCGCAGCATGCCCTGCGAGACCGCGTCACCGGGCTCCTCGCGGGGGTCGACGGCGGCGACGAAGTCACCGAGCGCGCTCTCGCCGTCCTCGCCGACGGCCTGGTCGAGGCTGACCGGCTCCCGGTCGTACGAGATGAGTTCGATGACCTGGAACTCCGGTACGCCCAGCGCGGCGGCCACCTCGGCCACGCTCGGCTCCCGGCCGAGGTGGGTGGCCAGGTCGCGGCGGGTCCGGACCATCCGGTTGACCTGCTCGACCATGTGTACCGGGATGCGGATGGTGCGGGCCTGGTCGGCCATGGCCCGGGTGATGGCCTGTCGGATCCACCAGGTGGCGTAGGTGGAGAACTTGTAGCCCTTGGTGTAGTCGAACTTCTCGACGGCGCGGATCAGGCCGAGGTTGCCCTCCTGGATCAGGTCCAGGAACGCCATGCCCCGCCCCGTGTACCGCTTCGCGATGCTGACCACCAGCCGCAGGTTCGCCTCCAGCAGGTGGTTCTTCGCGGCCCGCCCCTGGGCGGCGACGAGTTCCAGGTCCGCCCGCAGCTCCACCGGCAGCGCGCCCCGGGTGTCGGTGCTCAGCTTCTCCTCGGCGTAGAGCCCCGCCTCGATCCGCCTGGCCAGCTCCACCTCCTGGACGGCGGTGAGCAGCTTGGTCCGGCCGATGCCGTTGAGGTAGGCCCGGACGAGGTCGGCCGAGGCGCCGCGCTCGTCGGTGGCGTCGAGGTCGACCATGACCGGCCCGCCGTCCCCGGCCGGCTCGTTGTCGACACCGGCCGCGCTGGCCGGGTGAGTGTGGCTCTCGCTGTGCTGCAGGACCATCATCTGTCGCCTCCCCGCTTCGACAATGTGGCGCGTCCCAGCGGACAACCGCGCTGGTGACACATAGCTTGGCCGGTAGGGCGTGAAGCCGAGGTGAGGCGAGCGTCGGGTTGGCATGAAACCGGGAGGTCGTCGGGGGGATTCGCCCCGGTTTCCCGATCTTGATCCGATTGATCACTGCCGGCCCGTCGGAAGCCGACCTGGTACGCGCCCGGCGGTACTTGCCGGTGACGGTTACCGTGCGAGACGGGATCGAGATCAACGACGGATGGAGGACGTGGTGGTCTTCAAGCGGTTGATGCAGGCGATGGGCGTGGGCGGTCCGTCGGTCGAGACGGTGCTGACCAACCCGAACTGCCGGCCAGGCGGTTATCTGGAGGGCCAGGTCCACGTCGCCGGCGGCGACCATCCGGTGGACGTCGAGTACGTCTCGCTCGGCCTGGTGACCCGGGTCGAGGTGGAGAGCGGTGACAACGAGTACAACACCACCCAGGAGTTCCAGCGGCAGCGGGTGACCGGCCCGTTCCGGTTGGAGAGCGGGCAGCGCCACGACCTCCCGTTCCGCTTCGAGGTGCCGTGGGAGACGCCGCTGACCGAGATCGGCGGCCGGCACCTGCACGGGATGACCATGGGGCTGCGTACCGAGCTGGAGGTGGCCCGGGCGGTGGACAAGGGCGACCTCGACCCGGTGGCGGTCTATCCGCTGCCGGCGCAGGAGCGCGTCATCGACGCCCTGGTGCAGCTCGGCTTCCGGTTCAGCCGGGCGGACGTGGAACGGGGCCGCATCTACGGGGTGCAGCAGAGCCTGCCGTTCTACCAGGAGATCGAGTTCTACCCCGGGCCGCAGTACGCCCGCGCGATCAACCAGCTTGAGCTGACCTTCGTGGCCACGCCGCAGCAGTTGCAGATCGTGCTGGAGATCGACAAGCGGGGTGGGCTCTTCACCGAGGGCCGCGACGCGTTCGGCCGGTTCACCGTCGACTACGCGTCGGTGGACCGGACCGACTGGGTCCGGCAGCTCGACGGCTGGCTGCGCCAGTCCATGCAGAAGCGCGGCCTGTTCTTCTGAGCCGTCCCACGGCGGTCCGCCCGCCGAAGGACCGGCGAGGGTCGGGCTCCTACAGCTCCAGCAGCACCGTGCGCGGGCCGACGTTCACGCTCTCGACCAGCATGTGCGCCCGGAACCGACCGGTGGAGACCTTGGCGCCCCGCAGCCGCAGCGCCTCGACGAACGCGGTCACCAGCGGTTCGGCAAGCTCGGCCGGGGCCGCCGCGCCCCAACTGGGCCGGCGGCCCTTGCGGGCGTCACCGTAGAGGGTGAACTGGCTGACCACCAGCAGCGGCGCCCCGGCGTCGGCGGCGGACCGCTCGTCGTCCAGGATGCGCAGCTCGTGCACCTTCCGGGCCAACGTCTGCGCGGTGGCCCGGGTGTCGGAGTGGGTCACCCCGAGCAGCACCAGCAGCCCGTCCGAGACCGCCCCGACCACCTCGTCGTCCACCGTCACACTGGCCCGGCTGACCGTCTGCACCACCGCCCGCACGGCGGTCAGTCTGCCACGGGTGCCAGGACGCCGCGTTCCACCAGGTGCGCGATGATCGGCCCGGCCGCCTCGGCAAGGTCCTCCGCGGGTACGTCGTGCGCCAGCGCCAGCAGCGCGAGCTGCTCGCGCAGCGGCACCTGGCCGTTGGCCCCGCCGACCAGGGCCAGCACCAGCGGGTCCACCTCCTCGGTCCAGCGCAGTCCGTGCGACTGGACCAGGACCTGGCGGTCCACCGCCCAGCCGTCGTCGCCCATCGACGCCTCCTGGCGCAGTTTCAGCCCGTCCACCGCCCGGAACCGGGTGGCCAGCAGCGCCTCGTCGTCCCGACCGCGCAGCCAGTCCTGCCGGTCGAACCAGGCCGCGATCTGCTCGCCCATCGGCGGCTGTACGGCCTGCCGCAGGTCCTCCACCCGCACCACCGGATCGGTGTGGCCGCCCCGGCGCAGGTTCACCACGCCGAAGCCGATCGCCTCCACCTTCTGCGCGTCGAACCAGTCCAGCCAGGCGGCCACCCGGTGCGGGTCGGCCGCCTCGCTGGCGTCGGCCAGCCACAGGTCGACGTACGCCATCGGGTCGGCGACCTCACGCTGGATCACCCAGGCGTCCAGGCCGGTACCGGCGAACCAACCCGCCACCCGCTCGCCCCAGTCCTCCCCGGCCACGTGCAGCCAGTTCGCCAGGTACTGCATGGTGCCGCCCTCGGTGAGCAGTCCCGGCGCGGCGGCGGCGAGTTCGGCGGCGATCCCGTCGCCGGCCCGGCCCGAGTCGCGGTAGCTGTGCGTGGTGGTGCCCGGGCCGACCACGAACGGCGGGTTGCTCACCACCAGGTCGAAGCGGCGGCCGGCCACCGGGCCGATCAGGTCGCCCTTGCGCAGTTCCCAGTGGTGTCCGTTCAGCGCGGCGGTGGTCGCGGCGAACCGCAGCGACCGGTCGGAGATGTCGGTGGCGGTCACCGAGCGGGCGTGCTCGGCAAGGTGCAGGGCCTGCACCCCGCTGCCCGTGCCGAGGTCCAGGGCACTGCCGACCGGGCGCCGGACGGTCGCCCCGACCAGCGTGGTGGTCGCCCCGCCGATCCCGAGCACATGGTCGGCGGCGAGCGGCTGGCCGGGCCGGGCAGTGGCCGCCACGTCCGAGAGCACCCACCAGGAGTCCCCGTACGGCTCCAGGTCGACGCCCTGGCGCAGCCCGTCGCCGACCCGTTCGAGCAGCCCTCCGGCGAGCGCCTCGGCGAGCGGCAGCGGAGCGAAAGCGGCCCGTACCGCCGCCTCCGGCTCGGTCTGGGCGCAGACGAAGAGCCGGATCAGGGTGGCGAGCGGGTCCCGGTCCTCGGTGACCCGCAGCGCCGCCCGATAGTCGTTGCGGGCCAGTCCGCCGGTCGCCGCCGGGCCGAGCCGGTCGGCGATGCCGCTCGAGGTGTAGCCCGCGCTGGTCAGTGCCGTCCGGAGCTGGTCCACCCCAGCCGGGGACAGCAGCATCTCGTTCCCGTCCACGGCGTCCATCCTGCCCGCCGGTCGGGCCGGACCGACCCGCAACCCCCGCAGTTGGCGGCCGGGAACCACCCCGTCGGGTGTAACCGGCGGCGACCTCCCGCGTCAGCCGACCGGTCCGATCGGCGTTTCCCCAGCTCTCGGCCGCTGCGCCGGCTCCGGCGCGACCGGAGCCGGATATCCGGCTCCGGGGAGCGGCTGTCCGGGATTCGTGGTCGGTGTGCGGTTCCGGGGAGCGGTTGTCCGGGATTCGTGGTCGGGTGTGCGGTTCCGGGGAGCGGTTGTCCGGGAACGGCGGTCGGGTGTGCGGGCACCGGGAACGGATGTCCGGGGGTGGTCGTCGGGTGTGCGGGTGCGGAGGCCGGACGCTCGGGCGAGACGGTCGGCAGCCGGTGACGGCGGGCCAGCCAGAGCACCACGACGGCGTAGCCGGCGTGCACCAGCAGGCTGACCACGAACATCTCCCAGGGGCGTCAACGCCCTGCTGGCCAAGCTCGGCGTGCGGGACCGGGTACAGGCGACGACCCTCGCGTACGACCTGGGCCTGGCCCGGCCACGATCCCGCCGGCCGGAGTAGTGACTGTCGGCGGGCCGGAGACGGCCGTTCTCGACGGGATGCCGCCGCCGGATCGGGCCGGTGGCATCCCGTCGAGAGCGTCACGGTTCGCCGCGCGGGGGCGGGCCGGGCGACGTGCTCATGGTCGGACGGGCCGCGGGTCAGAGCGTCAGAACGTCACGTCCGAGCAGCCGTAGAAGGTCTCCGTGCTGTCGGACCGGGTCCACACCGAGTAGATGATGTGGTGGCCGCTCTTACCGGACGGCAGTCGACCGGTCCAGTAGTAGTGGCCGTCGTTGCTGCCCACGTTGCCCCGCTGCGGCGGGTTGGTGACCGAGGAGAACGGCGTCGACTCCAGGTCGCTCCAGGCCAGCGGCCGGGTCGGGCTCCAGCTGTTCCGGGTGACGTACAGGTCGAACCGGCCGGGGTGCGCGGCCCAGTTGCTGTACCGGAACTCGACGCTCGCGCCCGAGCTGACCTGGGCCTTCGGGAAGTCGTTCCGGGCCAGGTCCCAGCCCCGGAAGGTGGAGTTGCCGCCGCTGCACAGCTGGCCGTCCGGGATGAAGCCCTGGGTCCGGCCGGCGCCGTCCGAGCGGAGCACGCTGAACCAGTTGTAGAGCGGGGAGACGCCGCTCACGTTGGCCGCGGCGACGCAGCCGGGGTTCTGGTTCACGATGTTGCCCTGCGGGGTCAGGCCGTCCCGGTAACACGCGTACGTCCGGCTCGCCGGAACCATCAGCGCGCCGTGCGCGTTGGCCGGGTTCGGCGAGATCACCGTCAGGAGGCCGGCGGTCAGTACGGCGGAGACGCCGACAACCGTCAGTCTGCGCAGGAGTTTCACGAGTTGATCCCTTCTGTTCGACCGCCGCCGGAGGGTGTCGTCGGGCGCGGTCGGGCGGACTCCGGCGGGGCGTGCGGGCGTGGTGGTGGCGTCCGCCGTGCCCGGTCACCGGCTGCTGGCATCAGGCCCGGATCCCACACGCGCAGCACGGTTGCCCCCGTACTGCGGCGATATGAACCATTGCAGCACGGATGGCCGGCTCAATCAATAGGTGTCCATCGATACCTGACGGGCTGAATGGTCCCGCATGTCCAGTCGGGACCGGGGCCGGGGCGGTCGGTGCCGGCGCGCCGTGGGCGTCGGCTCGGGCGGTGCGGCCGGCTCAGGCCAGTTGGAAGTCGGCGAAGTCGAAGCCGGGTGCCACCACGCAGCTCACCAGCACGGGTTGGTTACCCGCCGGCTCGGCCGACTGCCAGACACCGCCGGGGATCACCACCTGCGGCCGCTCGCCGGCGGGCACGTCCGGGCCGAGCCGCACCTCGACCGGTTCCTCCGCCGGTACCTCGGCCGCGCCACCGAGCCGCAGTCGCAGCGGGCCGCCCGAATGCCACAGCCACAGCTCGTCCGAGCGGACGACATGCCAGCGGGACCGCTCCCCGGGTTGCAGCAGGAAGTAGATCGCGGTCGCGGCGGCACGCGGTCCGGCGTACCCGTCGGGGGTGAAGGCGTGCGCCGAGCGCCAGGTCTCGCGGAACCAGCCGCCTTCCGGGTGCGGGGCCAGGTCGAGCCGCTCGGCCAGCGGGGGTCGGTGCGGTGTCGTCACGGGTCGACCTCCACTCGGGTACGCCGGGCCGGCCCGGCACCCGACGAACCGGAAGTCTACCGAGCGGGGTACGCCCCGGCGGCCGGTCGGGACCGGGTACGGCGTCGGCCCGGCCGCGCAGGGTGGGTCAGAGCCCGGCCGCCTCGTCGTACCGGCGGCGCAGGTCGGCCATCTCCGAGGCGCCCAGCGCCTCCTTCTGCGCCAGTTCCTCGTACTTGTCCGGGAACATCTCCTTGAGCCGGTCGATGAACCGGACGTCGTTGGTCGCCTCGACCACCTGGATCCCCGGCGGCTCGGTGGACATGTCCACGATCACCGGACCGGCCAGCTTGACCGCCCAGTCCCAGGGCCGCTTCTGCTCGGCGACCCCGCAGAGGTGGAATCCGTAGACCGTCTTCACCTCGGCGAGCGTGGTGACCCCGCTCGGCTCGAAGCCGTAGACGTGTACCCCGCAGATGACGGGCGGCTTCTTTCCGTCCTTCTCGGCGGTCGCCTGCTCGACGTTGTGGCCCGTGTGCTGGTGCTGCCCGGGGTCGGCCGATTCCAGTGTGGTGCGCAGCCGGGTCATGATCTGCCCGCGCAGATCCGGCGGCCCGGCCTCCGAGCCGGCCGTGTTGACCAGTACGACCGTGCCGGCCGACACCGCCAGCAGGATGACCGCCACCCACACGAAGCGGTTGCGGTACCACCCCGCGAAACTGTTCCGGGTAATCATGATCGTGTCTCATCTCGTCGCCGGGTTGGTGCGTTGGCAGAACTCGTCGGACCCGCCGACCCGTGGTGGGTAGCGGTCCGTGGTTGTCGGAACTGGCCCGGCGAATGCAGCGCGGATCTGGTGCAGCGCGAATCCGGCGTCGAGGCGGCGCGCTGCCGGCACTGCGTGCTCCCGTGCTGGCCGTTCCCAGCGCGGTTGCCCCCGCACTGCGGCGATATGAGCCATTCCAGCACGCCCTACCCCACCCCGGCAACATCGACGACCCTCAACGGCCCGCCCGGTCCGGCCGCGGCCTTCGGCGACGTCGCGCCGTACCGGAACCTGACCACCCACGTGTACCGGTACTGCTAGACCCGGCCGTCGAGGCAGCCGGCGGATGCGTTGCCTGACCTCGGAGGTAATCGACACCCTCCCGGCCCGGTGGCAGGTTCGACGGCGTCGGCGACACGTACCCGGTTCCTGTCGCCGGCGCCACCTGCATCTCGTCCAGGAAGGCCTTCCCCGACCGGTCGCGGTCGGCTTCGACGTCGCCGGGCTCGCCGCCGACGGGCGGATCCGGGCGGTCTACGGCTTCCTGGACATGGTCCCCGGCTGACAGCAGGTGCCCCGGCTGACGCCGCCGGCCACGTCTGTGCCGAGCCTGGTCCAGGGTCCCGGCGGCGGTAGCCGGTTGACGGGTCTGGTCCGAGTCGCCCCGGCTCGGACCGGACGGTTTCCGGCAGGACGTCCGCCGTCAGCGGCTGGCCGCCGGACCGGGCGGCGGCCGGTGACCGGGGACCAGGCTCCGCGCCGCGCCGGCCAGCAGCAGCAGCGCCGAGGGCAGGAACGCGACGCCGAGGCCGCCGAGGGCCAGCAGCAGACCCCAGCCGCCGATCACGACCGCCGCGACGAGGTCGAGGTACCCGGCGACGCGCGGGACGAGCCGCTGGGCCAGCGGTGGCAGGGCTGCGGCGATCACCGGTACGCCGAGCAGGACGAACGCCGCCGCCCCGGAGTCCTCGACGGTCAGTGGCGCGAGGATGGCCGCCACCAGTGCGGTGATCACCAGACCCGACCAGCGGACCAGGCGCTGCCCGTCGCCCCCTCGGCCGAGCAGCACCAGTACGCCGACCGCCAGTACGGCGGCGAGCGCACCCAGCGTTGTCATCAGGATCAGAGCCATGGCCCCCTCCGCGGCAGCCGGGAAGATCCGAATTGACGGCCACTCCACGCGGGCACCGGGCGCGTCCGAGGCGGATGAGGCCGCCCGGTTAGATTACCGTCGATCCTGGGACGGCGAGCCGCCGTCTCGCCGCCGCTGCCTCCGGGCCCCGCCGGGTAAGGGTGTCGGTCAACCCGGGCCGACGATCCCGCGGCTCCGGTACCCCGCCCGCCGGCCCGGCCCGCCCGGGGGCGCTACCTCGGCGCCGGACTGAGCAGGCAAGATAGCCGCATGACGCTCTCGCTGCCCATCGACGCCGAAGCGAACGAACTGCTCCGGCGCGACCCGCTGGCGCTGCTGATCGGCATGGTCCTGGACCAGCAGGTCAGCATGGAGAAGGCCTTCGCCGGCCCGTACGAGTTGGTGAAGCGGCTCGGCCACCCGCCGGACGTGGCAGAGCTGGCCGGCTTCGACCCGGACGCGCTGACCGCGATCTTCGCCGAGCGCCCCGCCCTGCACCGGTTCCCCAAGGCGATGGCGGCCCGGGTCCAGGAGGTGTGCCGGACCCTCGTCGAGCAGTACGACGGTGACCCGAGCCGCCTCTGGTCGGAGGCCGAGGACGGCCGCGAGCTGCTGAAGCGGATCACCGGACTGCCCGGGTTCGGCAAGCAGAAGGGGCAGATCTTCCTCGCCCTGCTCGGCAAGCGCTTCGGCGTTCAGCCGCCCGGCTGGCGCGAGGCGGCGGGCGACTACGGCATCGACGGCGCCCACTACTCGGTCGCCGACGTGGTGGACGAGACGTCGCTGGCCAAGGTACGCCAGCACAAGCAGCAGATGAAGGCCGCCGCCAAAGCCGCAGCGGCGGGCTGATCCCGCCCGGGCCCCGCGCGACGACCGGTCGGCGGGGCGGATCCGGCCGGCGGCAGCGCCCCGGTGAATGCTGACTCGTTGAGTGTGGAGATTATCGACGCTCAGGGAGCGACCAATGGTTTCCACGGCTCCTATCCGGGTAGGTCCCGGAGCGCCGGCCGGACCCGCCGGGCTGAGGCCGGATGGCTGACACGCCTGTGGACCCGCTGCTGCGTGCCGAGTCCAGTTCGCAGCGGGCCACTTTCCTGGAGTTGTTCCTGGATCTGGTCTTCGTCTTCGCGCTCACCCGGGTCTCCGCGCGGCTGGTCGAGGATTTCACCACGGAGAAGCGCGTCCTGTTCTCCGAGGCCGGCCAGACCCTGGCGCTGTTCCTGGCGCTCTGGCTGATCTGGGCCTCGACAGCCTGGGTCACCAGCGCACTGGAGCCGGAGGCGTTCGCCGTGCAGGGTGCTGTGGTGCTGACCGTGGTCGGCAGCATGGTGGTGGCGGTGGCGTTGCCGGAGGGGTTCGGCGATCGGGCTCTCATCTTCGCCGCCGCCTATCTCGCGGTCCAGTTCGGCCGGATCGGCTTCCTCATGGTCGCCACGCGTGGCCGGCTCGTTCCGAACGACCCGGCGGCGCCGCGACGGGTGCTCTTCTGGGCCGGATTGTCCGCCGTGCCGTGGTTCACCGGAGCAATGATCGAGGAGAGTGTCCTCCGCGGGGTGTTGTGGAGCGGCGCAATCGCCATGGACTATCTCGGGTTCACGCTGGGCTGGCCGACCCCCTGGTCCGGTCGCACCCGGTACGGCACTCAGCCCTTCGGCGGGGAGCACCTGGCCGAACGGCTTCAGCAGTTCCTGTTGATCGCGCTCGGCGAGGTGATCCTCGTCACCGGGATCGCCTTCAGCGGCGGTAACGGTATCTTCTCCCCCGCGCGGACCAGCGCGTTGGGGCTGGCGTTGCTGACCACCGTGCTGCTCTGGCGGATCTACTTCTACCGTGCCGGGCACGTGCTACCGGCCGCGATCGTCAGGGCCCGGAACTCGACCCGGCTCGGCCTCTCCGCCTGGTACACGCACTTGATCATGATTGCCGGAATCGTGCTCACCGGGGTCGGTTACGAGCTGACCATCACCCACCCGCTCGGGCGCATCGCGCCCGGCTGGCTGATCGCCATCCTGGGCGGTCCCGCGCTGTTCCTGGCCGGGCGGGCCGGTTTCGAGTTCCAGGTGTTCGGGCGGATCTCCCGACCCCGGGTGGCCGGCCTGCTCCTGTTGGGAGCGGTGGTACCGGCGATGGAGCACTTGCCGCTGCTGGCGGTCGCCGGCACCACCGCCGGGGTACTGCTCGGGGTGGCACTCCTCGACCTGCGCCGCTCGTGGGGCCAGGCGCCCGAGCAGCCGATGCCGCGGGTCTGACCGGTGGTCGCCGCCCTGCGCGGCCGTCGGTCTCAGGCTGCGGTCGGGTGGGCGAGCGCGGCCAGGGCCCGGCGTACGTCGGCCAGCGACACCGTCGCCGAGTCGTCCAGGTCGGCCAGCCCGGCCTCGATCCACTGCCGCATCAGGGTGGTCACCCCGATGCCCCGCGCCTCGGCGGCCGAGCGGACCCGTTCGTAGGTGTCCAACGGCAGGCGTACGGAGCGGCTGACCATCGGCACGTCGGTGTCCGGGGTGGGCAGCTCGACCGGCTGCGCGTCGTCGACCAGGTCGGCGAGCTGTTCGTCGCCGGCGTGGAACCGCTTGATGGCATCGTCTCGGTGCATCGTCACCGCCTCCTCCTCGTCTCGGTGCTCGATCTCGTGATCGATCCCGGTCTCCTGGTGCGCGATCTCGGGCCCGCCCGGTGGGACGGACTCATCGCCGTCGCCCCTGGATCGCCTCCTCGTAGCGCTTGGACTCGATGTCGGTCAGGTCACGCGCGGAGAGGATGTCCCAGTCGTTGTCAACTTGATCGGCCTCGGCCAGCAGGATGGCCAGTCGTCGCCCGCGCCGTGCCGTGGCGTAGACGACCATCACGTCGTCGCCGAGGTGCCGGATTACCCGTCGGGCGCTGTGCAGCGCCTCCCACACCTCGCCGGGGGTGACGTCGTGGACCTTCAGGTTTCCCAGCGCCTCGTCGGTGAAGCTGAACCTGCTGCCCACGCGGGGGAGCGTACCACGCGCGTAACACGCCGGGGAGGGGCGGGCGCGGGAGGCCGGGGCGGCGGCCCGGCGCCGCTGCTCAGGCGAAGGTGCGAGGATGGGGGTGGCATCCCGGGACGGGAGAGTTCCGGGGAGGACCGACCGCATCCCTCCGGAGGCCGTGGTGAAGCGTCAGGCGTACCAGCCGATCCTGATCACCGACGCCTCGCGCAGCCAGGACGACCAACTGCGTACCCGCGAGCGCCGGTACATCGTGATGATGTCCATCCGGGCACTCTGCGTCATCGTCGGTGCGATCCTGGTCGGTGCCAAGGCACCGCTGCTCTGGCTCTGGCTGCCGCTCTGCGCCGTCGGCATGGTGCTGATCCCCTGGCTGGCGGTACTGCTCGCGAACGACCGCCCACCGAAGGAGCAGCACCGGATCGGCGCCAGGTGGCGTCGTACGCACCTCGACGAGACCCCGCCCCGCGCGCTGCCCGCCGAGGAACGGCCGCACCGGGTGATCGACGCCGAGCCGTGATCCGAAGCGTCCGCCCCGGTCGGTAGTCTCACCCGGGCCGGTGATCGACTTCGCGTGCCGGCCGGCGGTGCGGGACGCGGACGGTCAGGAGGAGCAGCGGTGGGTAGCTGGGGCTTCGGCAACTTCGACAACGACACGGCGGCGGACCACCTGTCGATCATCACCAAACGACTGCTCGACGAGGTCACCGAGGCGATGGCCGGCGATCCGGTCGAACTCGAGCCGGACGAGTACTGGGGCGTGGCGGTGCCGTGCAACCTCGAACTGCTCTACCGGCTCGCCGAGCTGCCCTACGTCGGCGTCTGCCTGCCCGAACCGGACGTCGCCGCCGACTGGAAGCGGCGTTACCTGGCCGTCTGGGACGAGACCATCGGGGAACTCGTGGAGTCGGCGGAGGCCCGGGAGAGCCGCCGGGCCGTACTGGTGGAGACCTTCGACCGGTTCCTCGCGGCAGCCCGGCACGAGGCCGCGGACTGAGCGGTGCCGGACCGAGCGGCCACGGACCGAGCGGCCACGGACCGAGCCGGGACGGACGGAGCTGGCTGAGCGGTCGGCGATTCGGCGCCCCGGCCTGCTGACCGGTCAGCCGACCACCCCGGCCGACCCGTCGGCCGCCGGCCGGGCACCGAGGGCGCCGACCGCCGCCGCGCCCAGTTCGGCCGCCCGGTCCAGTGCCTCGGCCGCAGGCGCCCCGGTGACCCAGGCCGCCAGCAGACCGGCCGCGAACGCGTCCCCGGCTCCGGTCACGTCCCGCACCGGCACCCGGCGGGCCGGCGCGGAGACCACCTCGCCGCCGCGCTCGGCCCAGACGGCACCGGCGGCCCCGTCCTTCACCACCACGTGCCGGGTCACCTCGGTCAGGGCACGCGCCTGGGCGGCCGGTGAGCCCGGGCCGGCCAGCACCGCCGCCTCGTCCGCGTTGGCGAGCAGCAGGTCGGCATCGCGTACCCAGCTCAGGAACGCCGCCGCGCCGACCCGGCGCAGCGGTTCGGCGGAGGCCGCGTCCACGCTGGTGGTCAACCCGCGTTCGCGCGCGGCGGTCAGTGCGCGCCGCCCGGCCTCCCGCGATCCGGCGTCCAACAGGGTGTACGCGGACAGGTGCAGATGGGTCGCGTCCGCGCTGGCGTGCAGGGCGGCGTCCACGTGCCCCGGGGCCAGCCGCAGGTTCGCACCGCGCTGGGTGACCATGGTCCGCTCCCCGTCCCCGGCCAGCACGATGACGGTGCCGGTCGGTACGTCCGGATACCGCCGCACCGCGCACCGCACCCCCAGCCCGGCCAGCTCGGCGAGCCGGGAGGCGCCGGCCTCGTCGGCGCCGACCGCGCCGACCAGGGTCACCGGGCGGCCCCGCCAGGCCAGCCAGGCGGCGGTGTTGGCGGCCTGGCCGCCTCCGGTGACCCGGATGTCGGCCGAGGTGTCGGAGCCGGGCGCCACCGGCCCGGCCAGCACCGCCAGCACATCGGTGACGATGTCACCGACCACCACGATCCGGGCCGTGGCCACGGGTTCCGCGGTGGTCATCACCGGGTGGCGGCGGCGACGGCGATCTGGGCCGCGAGGGCGGCGTTGCGCAGGATGATCCGGACGTTCACCGCCAGGCTGGCGCCCTCGGTGGCCGAGTGGAAGTGGGCCAGCAGGAACGGGGTGACCGCCTTGCCGGTCACCGCGTCGGCAGCGAGCCGGGCCAGCCCGTCGGCCAGGGTGCGGTCGTGCAGGGCTGGATCGAGCTGCTCGTCGGTGGGGAGCGGGTTGGCCACGATCAGCGCACCCGGCTGGACTCCGTGGGCCGCCCGGGCCGCCAGTACCGCCGCGACCTGCTCCGGCGAGTCCAGCGACCAGTCCAGGTCGAAGCCGCCGTCGGTGATGAAGAAGCCGGGAAAACGGCGGCTGCGGTAACCGGCCACCGCCACGCCCAGCGTCTCCAGCCGTTCCAGCGTCGCGCCGACGTCGAGGATCGACTTCACCCCGGCGCAGACCACCGCGATCGGGGTCCGGGAGAGCGTGGTCAGGTCGGCCGACTCGTCGAAGGTCTGCACCGCCTCCCGGTGCACACCGCCCAGCCCGCCGGTGGCGAAGACCCGGATTCCGGCCGCCGCGGCGACCGCACTGGTGGCGGCCACCGTGGTCGCCCCGTCCGCCCCGGTGGCGGCGGCCAACGCCAGGTCGCGTACCGAGAGCTTGGCGACCCCGTCCGAGGAGGCCAGCCGGGTCAACTGGGCGTCGTCGAGGCCCACCACGAGAACGCCTCCGACCATGCCGATGGTGGCCGGCACCGCACCTTCGGCCCGTACGGCCGCTTCGATCTCGCGGGCCACCCGCAGGTTGTCCGGGCGGGGCAGGCCGTGCGAGACGATGGTGCTCTCCAGGGCGACGACGGGACGTCCGGCGCGCAGTGCCTCGGCCACCTCGGCGCCGTACCGGATCTGAAAATCGGTCACGGCTGACCACCGTACGGGCCGGGGCCGGCGGGTGTTCCGGTGGACCGCTCGGCAGTGACCTGCCAGACTTGAGCGTTGGCGGGGTCACTTAGGGAGGAATCACTGCCGTGAGCACTCAGGTTCTCGAGCGTCCGGAGCTGAAGGACGCGGATACCGGGCCGGAAATGTTCCACTACGTCCGGAAAGAAAAGATCGCCGAGAGCGCGGTCATGGGGACCTTCGTGATCGCGCTCTGCGGTGAGACGTTCCCGGTCACCAAGGCCGCCAAGCCGGGCTCGCCGGTCTGCCCGAAGTGCAAGGAGATCTACGACTCCATGCGGGACTGACGCGGGCCGGGGCCAGCCCTGCGCGCGTAACATCCTGCGGTGACCGCCGCAGCCGCCCTGCTCCTCGCCGACCTCACCGGTGTGGCGATCTTCGCCGCCTCCGGGGCGTCAGCCGCGGTGGTCAAGCGGCTCGACCTGTTCGGGGTGGTCTTCGTCGGCTTCGTCGCCGCGCTCGGCGGCGGCATCTTCCGTGACCTGGTGATCGGCGACGGGCCACCGCTGGCCTTCGCCGACTGGCGATACGCGGTCACCGCGATGGTCACCGCCGCGGCGGTCTTCTGGCTACATCCCCAGTTGGCGCGGCTGCGTACCACCGTGCTGGTCCTCGACGCGGCCGGGCTCGGCCTCTTCACCGTCACCGGTACGCTCACCGCGCTGGACGCCGGCCTGCCACCGCTCGGCGCCGGCATGATCGGCATGATGGCCGGCATCGGCGGCGGGCTGGGCCGGGACCTGCTCACCGGGGAGATCCCGGTGGTGCTGCGCCGGGAGATCTACGCGGTGGCGGCGCTGGCCGGCGCGGTCGCGGTCGTCGGCCTGGACCGGGCCGGCCTGGCCGGCCCGGGGCCGTTGATGGCGGCGGCGCTCTTCGTCTTCGCGGTCCGGCTGGTGGCCCTGCGCCGACGCTGGTCGGCTCCGGTTCCGGTCGACCCGCCGGCCGGCGACGGCGCTGTTCCGACGGCCCGGCGAGCCGTCGGCGGACGCCGGGCGGACCGGCGGGCGGGCGACGGGCGGGGTGTTGACCGGCGGGCGAGCGACGGTACCGGCCCGGTGGATCGGCAGGCCGATCACGGCGGCGGCGTGCACCAGGCCGACGACGGACGCGGTGCTGACCAGGGCCGCTGACCGGCCGTGCCCGGGGGCGTCCGGGCACCGTCGAGGGCCCGGGCCGGCGGCGCCAACTGTGCCCGCTGTGGCGTCGGTGTCGCCTGGGTCGGATGGGGCCGGCTGGTTATGCTGGTACGGCCTTCGCGCTCGGTCCGGTCGCGGAGGCGTTTTCGTGTGGTCGGATACCTGGCCGTCGGAGGGGAGAGATTCGCGTGGGAGCCCGACTGCCGGTTCTCGAGTCGTTCCCGGCGCTGCGCGCGTGGCAGCGTAAGGCGTTGGTGGAATACCTGCGACGCCGTTCCGAGGACTTCCTGGCCGTCGCCACGCCCGGTGCCGGTAAGACCACCTTCGCGCTGCGGATCGCCGCCGAGCTGCTCGCCGACGGCACGGTCGAGGCGGTCACCGTGGTCGCACCGACCGAGCACCTGAAGACCCAGTGGGCCGTGGCGGCGGCCCGGGTCGGCATCCAGCTCGACGCCGCCTTCCGCAACGCCGACCTGCACTCCTCGGCGGACTTCCACGGTGCGGTCGTCACCTACGCCCAGGTCGGCATCGCCCCGCAGGTGCACCGCCGCCGGACGATGACCCGACGGACCCTGGTGATCCTCGACGAGATCCACCATGCCGGCGACTCCCGGTCCTGGGGCGACGGGGTCAAGGCGGCCTTCGAACCCGCCGTACGCCGGCTGATGCTGACCGGTACGCCGTTCCGGTCGGACGAGAACCCGATCCCCTTCGTCAACTACGAGCGGGGCGGCGACGGCCTGCAACGCTCCCGCGCCGACTCCGTGTACGGCTACTCCGACGCGCTCGCCGACGGCGTCGTCCGTCCGGTGATCTTTCTCGCCTACTCCGGGGAGACCCGGTGGCGGACCAGTGCCGGGGACGAGTTGGCCGCCCGGCTGGGCGAGCCGATGACCCAGGACCTGATCGCCCAGGCGTGGCGTACCGCGCTGGACCCGGCCGGCGACTGGATGCCGCAGGTGCTGCGGGCCGCCGACGCGCGGTTGCAGGTGCTCCGGGCCGGTGGAGTCTCCGATGCCGCCGGTCTGGTGATCGCCACCGACCAGCAGGCGGCCCGGTCGTACGCCCGGCTGATCGAACGGATCACCGGGGAGCGGGCGGTGGTGGTGCTCTCCGACGACCAGGGGGCCTCGGCCCGGATCGCCGCCTTCGCCGCCTCGGACCAGCGCTGGATGGTCGCGGTCCGGATGGTCTCCGAGGGGGTCGACATTCCCCGGCTGGCCGTCGGCGTCTACGCGACCAGCGCCTCCACGCCGCTCTTCTTCGCCCAGGCGATCGGGCGGTTCGTCCGGGCCCGCCGGCCCGGCGAGACCGCCTCGGTCTTCCTGCCCAGCGTGCCGCATCTGCTCGGGCTGGCCAGTGAGATGGAGGTCGAGCGGGACCACGTGCTGGGCGCGCCGAAGCGCG
Source organism: Plantactinospora sp. CA-294935 (assembly GCF_050936445.1). NCBI lineage: Bacteria > Bacillati > Actinomycetota > Actinomycetes > Micromonosporales > Micromonosporaceae > Plantactinospora > Plantactinospora sp. CA-294935. Next base: position 10,132,261 of record NZ_JBNJMU010000001.1, on the reverse strand, counting down.
GCGACGGGCTCGACGACGACCTGCTGGAGCGGGCGCAGCGCACCGAGCAGGCCAGTGGGGAGCTGGAGAAGCGGTTCGAGGCGCTCTCCGCCACCGCCGAACTGGACCAGGTGATCTTCGACGGCGCCTCCTTCGGCACCGCCGCCCAGGCGGGTACACCGGAGGAGGAGGAGTACCTCGGCCTGCCCGGCCTACTCACCGCCGACCAGGTCGCGGTGCTGCTGAACAAGCGCCAGGCCGAGCAGTTGGCCGCGCAGCGGCGCCGGAAGACCGCCGAGCCGGTACCGGCGCCCCGGCCGGAGAGCCGCCCGCTCAGCGCGGCGGAACGGCGGGTCAGCCTGCGCCGCCAGCTCAACGCACTGGTCGCGGCGCATCACCACCGGACCGGGCTGCCACATGGCAAGATCCACGCCGAGCTGCGCCGCCGCTGCGGCGGGCCGCCCAGCGCGCAGGCCACCATCGAACAGCTCGAGGAGCGGATCGCCACCGTCCAGACGCTGTGACCGCGTCACGGCGCCGGGGCGGACGCACGGCGGTCCGGGGGACGGGCCGATGTCAGCACGGTGCCAGCGGTCCGTGCCGTGCTGCGGCCGATCGCCGGCCGTGTCGGCAATCGGCACTGTCGGGGAATAGACGACCGGAGGCGCCCGCTCGGGGCACCTCCGGTCAGCTATGTCCTGGTTGGGTTAGTTCGCCATCAACTCGGCGCCTCGCCAGCTGAACTCGGGGTCAACCGCGTACCGAACCGTGATCTTCACGAGATCCTCGGCGTACTTGTTCGCGTGATGCCCACAGAACACCAGCTCGCTCCCACCCGCGAGGGTGATTCGAAGCTTGCCGGCGGCGTTACAGCGGTCGCACCGTTCATCGGCGGCTGGGGGAGCCACCGTCTCGGGCGGCGGCGTGAGGGTCGGGGTCATCGCCTTCCTCCTGCGGTCGTCACCGATGAACACTCTCGTCGGTCATTGCTCACCTATCGTGCAACACCCTTGTGGGGTGTGGCCTTCCCAGTGTGCCCCCGGGGGACCGATGTCACACGTGGTAGAGACAGTGTGCCGTGCCACCAGGGTGCCACGTCAACGATCACAAGTGGGGAACCGCCGATCATCATGCGCCCGATGTACGTGTGGTGATCAGATGGACACGACTGGTTGACTTTTGGGGTCAGTCAAGATAATCGCGTAGCACCTGCGAACGGGACGGATGGCGCAGCTTCGACATCGTCTTGGACTCGATCTGCCGGATCCGCTCGCGGGTCACGCCGTACACCTGGCCGATCTCGTCCAGGGTGCGCGGCTGCCCGTCGGTCAGCCCGAACCGCAGCCGCACCACGCCGGCCTCCCGCTCGGAGAGCGTCTGGAGCACCTGCTGGAGCTGGTCCTGCAACAGCGAGAAGGAGACCGCGTCGACCGCGACGACCGCCTCGGAGTCCTCGATGAAGTCCCCGAGCTGGCTGTCTCCCTCGTCGCCGATGGTCTGGTCGAGCGAGATCGGCTCCCGGGCGTACTGCTGGATCTCCAGCACCTTCTCGGGTGTGATGTCCATCTCCTTCGCCAGCTCCTCCGGAGTGGGCTCGCGGCCCAGGTCCTGGAGTAGCTCGCGCTGGATCCGGCCCAGCTTGTTGATCACTTCGACCATGTGTACCGGGATGCGGATGGTGCGGGCCTGGTCGGCCATGGCCCGGGTGATGGCCTGTCGGATCCACCAGGTGGCGTAGGTGGAGAACTTGTAGCCCTTGGTGTAGTCGAACTTCTCGACGGCGCGGATCAGGCCGAGGTTGCCCTCCTGGATCAGGTCCAGGAACGCCATGCCCCGCCCCGTGTAGCGCTTGGCCAGCGAGACCACCAGCCGCAGGTTCGCCTCGAGCAGGTGGTTCTTGGCCCGCTCGCCGTCCCGGGAGATCCACATCAGGTCGCGCTGCATCTCCCGGACGAGCTTCTCCTCGCCCTCCTCGGCGGCGCGCAGCCGCTCGGCGGCGTAGAGTCCGGCCTCGATCCGCTTGGCCAGCTCGACCTCCTGCTCGGCGTTGAGCAGCGGGACCTTGCCGATCTGCTTGAGGTAGGCCCGGACCGAGTCCGCCGAGGCGGTCAGCTCGGCGTCCCGGCGCGCCTGCTTGAGCGCCTCGGACTCCTCGTCGTCCCACTCGAAGTCGTTGTCGGTCGCGGCGTCGGCGGCGTCCGCCTCGGCGGCCTTGGCCAGCTCGGCCGGCTCCTCGACCACCACGTCCTCGATCTCGGCGGCAAGCTCCTCCGGATCGATGTCCTCGCCGGGACCGTCCGGGTCGCCACCCTTGGTCGGCGCGCCGGCCTTGGCGGCCTTGGCCGGTCCGGTGCCGGCGGCCTTGCCGGCTGCCCGGCCGGGCTTCGCCGGAGCCTTGGCGGCCGTCTCAGCGGCCTTGGCGGCACCAGCCGGCGATGCGCCGTCGGCCGCGAGCGTCGGCTTGCGGGCCGCCGGCTTGCGCGGCGCGCCGGCCGACTCGTCGGCGGCGGGCGCCTGCTTCGGGGCCGGCGGCGCCGACTTCTTGGTCGCCTTGGCGGTGGTCGCCCGCGAGGCGGGAGTGGCGGACCGGGCGGCGGCGACCCGGCGACGGGTACTCGCCGAGCCGTCGACCACGACGGTCACCCCCGCGTCCGAGAGCGCACGCAGGATCTTCTTGGCCTGGGCCGGAGTCACCTCAGCAGACTCGACCGTACGCGCCAACTCGGCCGACGTGAGCTGGCCGCCGGCGTTCTGCGCGTGGGCGATCAGGGTGTCGGTGAGCGAGCGTACGTCGGCGCCGATGTGGCGGGGTTCTGTCACGAATGACCTTCCGGAGGCGATGAGCGAGCACGGCCGGGATCGGCCGGCGCAGCGCTATGCGTTGTGTCGGGCCGATGTGGTTGAGGGACCCCCGTGTCCCGGGCCGGCCGGTGCTCGGCGGTCCGTGGCGCGTGGGCAGGCGTGAATTGTAGCGCCGTCTGCGGCGATCATCCCGCGCCGCACGCCGGAGACGTGGTCCGGGGCCACCGACCCGATGCGCGTGTTGACTTTGTAAGGATGATACTCGCGCCGGGGGCGGGACGTCACAGGCGTGCGGGAAGGGGACGTCATGGACGGCACGACACCGGCTCCGGAGGAGCTGTTGAAGATCGCGGTCGAGGTGGCCCGGGAGGCGGCGGAGACCGCGTACCGGATGCGCGCCGACGGCGTCTCCGGGGTGGCCACCAAGAGCACCGTGACCGACGTGGTCACCGCGGCCGACCGGGCGGTGGAGCGGCAGGCGGTCGCGACCCTGCGGGCGGCCCGGCCCGGCGACGCCGTGCTGGGCGAGGAGTACGGCGACGCCGAGGGCGCCGGCCCGGCCGGTGGCGGCGGCGTACGGTGGATTCTCGACCCGATCGACGGCACCGTGAACTATCTCTACGGGCTGCCGCACTACGCCGTCTCGCTGGCCGCCGAGGTCGACGGCGAGGTGGTCGCCGGAGTGGTCCGGAACGCGGCCACCGGGGACGAGTGGACGGCCGTCCGGGGCCGGGGCGCCTACCGGGCCGGCCGGCGGCTGGCGGGCTCGGTGGAGACCGATCTCGGACAGGCGCTGATCGCCACCGGGTTCGGGTACGACCCCGCGCGCCGGGCGCACCAGGCCGGGGTGCTGCACCGGCTCATCCCGTACGTCCGGGACATCCGCCGGTTCGGCGTCGCCTCGATCGACCTCTGTCTGGCCGCCGAGGGGCTGGTCGACGGCTACTACGAGAAGGGACTGAACCTCTGGGACCACGCGGCCGGCGGGCTGGTCGCCACCGAGGCCGGGCTCCGGGTCGACGGGTTGTCCGGTGCCGCACCCGGGCCGGACCTGGTGATCGCGGCCCCGCCGGCGCTGTTCGGCCGGCTGCACGACCACCTGGCCCGGCTCGACGCGGCCGGCGGCCCCTGACGGTCAGTTCAGGTTGGGGTCGGCGCAGGTCCGGGGCGGCAGTTGCGTGCTGTCGCTGTCCCGCTGGGTCAGCGCCTGGTTGACCTCGGTGATGGTTGCCAGTTGCTTGAACTCGCCGCCGATGACGACGTCGACCACGTCGTCCTTGCGGTCGAGTTGGAACTCCGGCTCCGCCTTGTTCAGGAAGTACGCCCTGAGCACCTGGTAGGAGCCGACACCCTTCGGTCCGAACCGCAGCACCGCGACCTCGTCGTCGATGCCCTTCTTGGCCGGCTCGTTGCCGGCCTTGAGGACCTTGAACTGCCGGTTCTGGAAGTCGGTCTTCACCGTGTTGGCCAGGCCGGCGGTCTCGGTCGCGTTGTAGACATTGATCTTGATGTCTTTGGCGTGCCGCAACCGCGTGTCGGCGAGCTTGTCGCCTTCCTGGCAGTCGCTGGCGACCTCCTTGCCGGCCTGGGTGTCGCGGACGAGGGTGACAGCGACGAACACTATGGCGATCACCGCGAGCACGCCGACGACGAGGAGGGCTCGGACGCGCGCGAAAGTCATCTGCTTGGCTCCTGCGAAGCTGGTGTGGAACAGACACCGGGCGGCCGACCGGACGGGCCACCGTGGCTATCGAGTATGCCGGTGACGCCAGCCGTTGTCCGACCGGGTGCTGAATCCGCCAGATTTGTCGGCGCGCCGACGCCGATCGGCCGACCACTACCCCTATCTTCGTGTCGCCTGAGTCACATTGGGAACAACTCCGCGCGCTCGGACGTACATGTCTGCCGCAGGGACGGTATACATGCCTCGCCCGAAGGGGGGTAAGGTACCCCGCTCGCCGGGGGAGTTCCGCCCGGCGGCCACGACCCGGAACGTGCGCCGGGTCGGGCGACCGGAAGTGAAGGCCGGCCAGCGGGAACCGAAACAGCGTCCTCCGGCGTTACAACCGGAAGCGACTATATCGATATGGGAGAGTGAGACCGATGGCCACCGACTACGACGCCCCGCGTCGCGACGAGGTCGACCTCGGCGAGGACAGCCTGGAAGAGCTCAAGGCTCGGCGGGTCGACTCACAGTCGGCCGCCGTGGACGTCGACGAGGCCGAGGTCGCCGAGAGCTTCGAGCTGCCCGGTGCCGACCTGGCCGACGAGGAGCTCACCGTGAAGGTGCTGCCGATGCAGTCGGACGAGTTCCGCTGCGCGCGCTGCTTCCTGGTGCACCACCGCAGCCAGCTCGCGGTGGAGCGCAACGGTGAGCTGATCTGCCGCGAGTGCGCCTGACCACTGCGGCCGGAGCGGTCTTCCCGGGCAGGGGAGCCCGTCCGGCGGGTACGGGGTGAGTCTTCCGGTACGGGGGGAGCGGCGACCTCCACGGCTGGGGGTCGCCGCGCGTGATTCGACATGCGGGGCTGGCGGGTAACTGCTTGACTCGATGCGCGTGGTGGCGCGCCCCACCGACGACACGCGCTGGAGGTCATGATGAGCCGCTCCGACCGGGCGTCCGACGCTTCCTCGCCGGGACCGACCGATGCCGCCGCGCCGGGACCGACCGACCGGGACGGGCCCGCCCTGCCGGTCGACGGGACGACCCCGGCCACGCCCGCCGGCCGGGGCGCGACGCCAGGTGCCGAACTGGCGTCCCGCGACGACGAGCTGAGTTCGACCGTCGCCGCGCTCACCGCCGACGAGCTGAACCAGTCCCGCCGGCGACGGCTGCTCGGCCGGCTGGTCGGCCAGGTGCGTACCGGGCGACCCGGAAACCTGTTCAAGCCCAAGGCGGCGGTCCGCTGGCTCACCGACACGGTGACGGAGATCGCGCCGCACATCCCGGTGCGCGACCGGGAGACCCTGCTCCGGCACTTCGACGGTCTCGACGGGGACGCGCTGGCCGAGCGGCTGATCCGCAACGCCGTCAGGGCGACCGCCGGGGTGGGCGCGGCCGGTGGCGGCATCGCGGCGGTGGAGTGGGCGGTCACCCCGACCCTGCTCTCGGCACCGGTGCTGCTGGCCGCCGAGACCGTCGCGGTGGTCGCCATCGAACTCAAGCTGATCGGCGAACTGCACGAGGCGTACGGCGTGCGGCTGCCGGGCGGCGGTGGCCAGCGCGCCGTCACCCTGATCCGTTCCTGGGCGGGCCAGCGCGGAGTCAATCCGCTGCTGCCCGGGGTCGGCGTCGGCGCGGTACTCGGCACGGCGGCCCGCAAGGAGCTGCGGGACCGGCTGCTGCGGCGGTTCGGCCGCAACCTGACCACCCTGGGGCCGTTCCTGACCGGCGCGGCGGTGGCCGGTTTCCTCAACGGCCGGGCCACCCGGGGACTCGGCGAGCGGGTCCGGGAGGACCTCCGCCAGGGGCCCAAGGCGCTCGGCGGATGACCGACCGACTCGGCGATCGGTCGGCTCCGATGCCTTGCCCGGGTGCGGGTCCAGCCGGACGGTGGACCGAGTGCGGATCGGGCGGGGGTCAGTCCGGGTCGCGGACCGCGAGGATCGCCTCGGCCAGGCGTACCGGATGGCGGGAGCTGATTACCCAGTAGGGCGTCGGGTCGGCCGGGTCGTCGAGGACCACCTGCACCGCTCCCGGCACCCACGGACGCTGCACCACGAACGCCAGCGGATCGGCACCGACTCCGAGCACCTCGCGCCGGCCCTCGGCGTCCAGCGGGATCGCGTCGGCGACGAACCGCACCGGCAGCCGGGCGTCGTCGACCAGCAGTTCGCCGTCGCGTACGGCGATCCGGATCCGGCCGAGCCAGCCGAGACCGACGGCGGCCAGCGGCAACAGCACCACGAACGGCAGCCAGGCGCGTACGCCGGTGGAACCGAGCCAGAGTTCGGTGGCCAGCAGCCCGGCGGCGGCGATCCCCGCCAGCCAGAGCCACCAGGGCAGGGTCAGCCGCTCGGCGTACCGGGCAACGGCCGGGACGACGGCGGGCTCGGAACTTGTCGGGGCCACGCTGGAAGGGTACGGCCCGACGCGCCCGGTCGACCCGGCAGGATGGGGGCAGCACCGGTGGATCCGCGAACCTGCCAGGAGAGTGAGAGCGTGACGCACGTGCTGCCCGTACCCGTCCGGCGACTCGACCCCGACCTGCCGCTGCCGGCGTACGCCCATCCGGGTGACGCCGGAGCCGACCTGGTCGCCGCCGAGGAGACCGAGATCCCGCCCGGCCAGTGGCGGCTGGTCCGGACCGGTGTCGCGCTGGCCCTGCCCGCCGGGTACGTCGGGCTGGTCCATCCGCGGTCGGGGCTGGCGGCCAGGCTCGGTGTGACCGTGCTCAACGCACCCGGTACGGTCGACGCCGGTTACCGGGGCGAGATCCTGGTGAACCTGATCAACCACGACCGGGTCTCCCCGGCGAAGATCTCCCGGGGGGACCGGATCGCGCAGCTCGTGGTGCAGCGGGTGGAGCGGGTCGAGTTCCTGCCCGTCGACGAATTGCCCGACTCGGTCCGGGGTGCCGGCGGGCACGGCTCGACCGGCGGGCACGCCGGGCTGGTCGCCGCCGACCACCGGGGCGAGCGGGTCGAGGGGACGGCAAGCCGGTGAACCCGCCGGAAAGGGTGGACCCTTTTCAACCTGGACGGCGCGGTGCGTACGTCCCGACTTCCACCTGCGGCCACGGCGGACCGCAAGGGGAGGGTCAGAAAGGTTCAGTGCCCCGGGTCGGACGTCGCCGTACGCCGTGGCCGACAATGCGAGTGAGATCCGCCCATCCGGCATCCGGAAACGGAAGGTAGCAGGTAAGCACGATGATCTTCTCCCGAGGACGCGGCGGGCGCCACTCCCGCGACGAGCGCTCCGGTCGGCAGTCGGCCGACACCCAGGACCTCGCCGCCGCGGCCGAGCCCGAGGGGCCCAGGCGCGGGCCGTACGACATCGGCGACGCGCCGCCGGACGTGCAGCGGCTCGACCTGGGCAGCCTGCGCATCCCGGCCGTACAGGACGTGGAGGTACGCGTCCAGGCCAACCCGGACGGGGTGATCCAGCAGGTCGTCCTGGTGCACGGCGAGAGCGCCCTCCAGTTGGGGGTCTTCGCGGCGCCGCGTACCGAGGACATCTGGCCGGAGTGGCGGGAGGAGATCCGCACCTCCCTGGCGGCCGACGGGGTGGTGGCCGAGGAGGTGGACGGCGAGTACGGCACCGAGCTGCGAGCCCGGGTCCGTACCCCGGACGGGGGCGTCGCCGACCTGCGGTTCGTCGGCGTGGACGGGCCGCGCTGGATGATCCAGGGTGTCTTCCAGGGGCGTGCCGCCAGCGACCCGGCCGCGGCCGGGTCGCTCGCCGAGTGCCTGAACGGGCTGGTGGTCGACCGGGGCCAGGAGGCCAAGCCGGTCCGCGAGCCGCTGCCGCTGCGGCTGCCCCGCGAGGCGGCCGCCGGGGCCGAGCCGCAGCCGGACGGCGACGGATCCGGGCCGCCGGTCAACGGGGTGGTCTCCGGCCACCAGCACCCGCACCGGTCCGAACCGCGACCCCGCCGCGACGGCGCCTGACCCCTGCCCGCCGGGTATTCCTGCGGGTGGGTGCCGGAACGGTCGTGGCGGCGCTTTGGTGCGGCCGCCGGCAGGCGCCCGGGGGTATCCGGACGCGCCCGCCGTCGGCGGGACCCGTCCGGGGGATTCCGGAGGTCAGGGGGCGCCGATCCGGGCGCCGGTGGCGGGCGGGTCGGCAACCCGCCACCGGGCGGCAGGTGCGCCCGTGCCGCACCGGCGTACGCTTGCGGGACGGCTTCACGCCAGTCGTGCCGAGGACGCGCCCGGCGGGCGCGTCGAGGAGGGTGACACCGGGTCATGGCGACCGACCAGGGCCGAGTCTCGTGGCGGGGCTTCCTGCAACGGCTCACCGCGAGCGAGGCCGAGATCGAGGCCGAGGAGTTGCTCCGGGAGAGCGCCGAGTGCGGCAGCACCCCGGCCGGGCAGTGCCGCCGGGGCCAGGTGGTGTCGGTCTCGGGCCGGCTCCGCACCGTGGTCTACACCCCTCGGACGAACCTGCCGACCCTGGAGGCGGACCTCTACGACGGCAGCGACATCGTGACCCTGGTCTGGCTGGGCCGCCGGCACATCTCCGGGATCGAGCCGGGCCGGCAATTGACCGCGCGCGGTCGCATGGCGGTACGGGATGACCGTAAAGTCATCTACAACCCGTACTACGAGCTGGAGTCGCCGCGGTGAGCACGGACGGCGTCGACTCCGGCCGCGACCGGAAGACACACAGATGACCGCTGGACAGCCCCGCACCGACAGCACGGGCAGTGACCCGACGGCAGGCCGGACGGAGGAGGAGGAACCGCTTCCCAGCCTGACCGAGCAGATGGCCGAGCAGCTCGGCGGCTGGCGGGGGATGGTCGAGTCCAGCGTCCCCGTGGTCGTCTTCGTCGCGGTCAACATCATCACCGAGCTGCGTCCCGCGGTGATCGCCTCGGTGGCGGTCGCGGTGCTGATCGCGGTCGTCCGGCTCTTCCAGCGGCGGCCGGTCCGGCACGCCGTCAACGGCCTGGTCGGGATCGGCATCGGCGCCATGATCGCCTGGCGTACCGGTGACGAGCGGGACTTCTACCTGCCCGGCATCCTCTACGGCATCGTCTACGGGCTGGTGCTGCTCGGTTCGGCGGTGATCCGCCAGCCACTGGTCGGCTGGATCTGGTCCATCATCGCCGCCGGTGGCCGGTCCGAGTGGCGGCAGGATCCCCGGCTGGTCCGCACCTTCACCCGACTCACCGTGCTGTGGGGCGTGGTGTGGCTGGCCAAGGTGGGTGTGCAGGCCGGGCTCTACCTGGCCGACATGGACACCGCGCTCGGGATCGCCCGGCTGCTGCTCGGCTATCCGCCGTACGCGCTGCTGCTGGTGATCACCATCTGGGCGGTGCGCCGGGTGAACCGGGTGCCGGCCGTACCGGCCCCGCTCGGCGGCTGACCGCCGCCGGCAGGCCCCGCCCGATCGCCCCTGACGGCTCAGCCGCTGCTGCTGCCGCGGGTCCGTTCGACGCTGTCCGGACCGAGGATCACCTTGCGGACCTCGTCCTCGACCTCGGCGGTGCAGACGAAGATCAGTTCGTCGCCGGCCTCCAGCGGGTCGTCCGGGCTCGGCACCAGCACCCGCTTGCCGCGCAGGATGGCGGTGAGCGCCGAGTCCCGGGGCAGCGGCACGGAGTGGACCGGGTGCCCGACGTACGGGGCGGTCGGCGGCAGCGTGATCTCGACCAGGTTCGCCTCGCCCTGCCGGAACGTCATCAGCCGGACCAGGTCGCCGACGGTCACCGCCTCCTCGACCAGGGCCGCCATCACCCGTGGCTTGCTGACCGCCACGTCGACACCCCACTGGTCGGTGAAGAGCCACTCGTTCTCGGCCCGGTTGATCCGGGCGACCACCCGGGGGACCGCGAACTCCGTCTTGGCCAGCAGCGAGACCACCAGGTTGACCTTGTCGTCGCCGGTGGCGGCCACCACCACGTCGCAGCTCGCCAGGTCGGCCTCCTCAAGGCTGGCCAGCTCGCAGGCGTCGGCGAGTACCCACTCGGCGGCCGGTACCCGCTCCGGGCGGAGCATCTTCGGCTTCCGCTCGATCAGCATCACCTGGTGCCCGTTCTCGATCAGCTCCTGGGCGATCGAGCGGCCCACGTTGCCGGCGCCGGCGATGGCGACCCGCATGTCAGCGCCCTCCTTCCGGCGGCGAACCCGCCACCGTCGTCACCTGGTCGGCGATGTCGTCGGTGACCAGCATGGAGACCTGGTCGCCCTCCTGGAGCACACTGGACGCGGTCGGCAGGGCGGCGATGCCGAACCGGGTCAGGTATCCGACCCGGGCGCCGGTGGCCTCTTCCAGCCCGCGTACCGGCCGGCCGATCCAGTCGTCGTGCACCGGCACCTCGATGATCGACACGGTGCTGGTCGGGTCGCGGAAGATCTCCACGTGCCCCTCCGGCACCAGATGCCGGACGATCCGGTCGGCGGTCCACCGGACCGTGGCCACGGTCGGGATGCCGAGCCGCTCGTAGACCTGGGCGCGCTTGGAGTCGTAGATCCGGGCCACCACCCGGGAGACGCCGTACGTCTCGCGGGCCAGCCGGGCCGAGATGATGTTGGAGTTGTCGCCGCTGGAGACGGCGGCGAAGCCGTCGGCCCGCTCGATGCCGGCCTGGCGGAGCACCTCCGCGTCGAACCCGGCGCCGGTGACGGTGATCCCGCCGAAGTCGGGGCCGAGCCGGCGGAACGCGTCCGCGTCCTGGTCGATGACGGCCACCGAGTGGCCGCGCGACTCCAGGTTGTGCGCGAGGGTCGAGCCGACCCGGCCACAGCCCATGATCACGACGTGCAAGGTAAGTCCTCCCGGGTCACCGTGGGACCGACCCGTCCGGTGGGGTGATGTCACCCTGAGCGTAGTCATCCGGTCCCCCGCCCGTGCCGCCCGACCTCCGCGCCGCCGGATCTCCCGGCGCGTCCCGAACTCCGGAGGGGGCGCGCCACGGCCCGTCACGACGCGGCCCGGCGCGGTCCGGTTGCCAGCCGCGACCCGGTGCCGGGCGACCGGGCTTGCCCTCCCGGTGCCGGGCGACCGGGCTGCCCTCCCGGTGCCGGGCGACCGGGCCGTGCCGGGTGCCGGGTCGGCCGGTTCACCGGGAAGATCGGCCGCACCGCCCGATCGGGCGAATCCGGCAGCCGTACCCTTAGCGGTTGTGGCCAGTCCCACCTCGCTAGTCAAGCGCCTGCTGCTGGGCCGACCCTTCCGGTCGGACAAGTTGCAGCACACCCTGCTCCCGAAGCGCATCGCGTTGCCGGTATTCGCCTCCGACGCGCTCTCCAGCGTGGCGTACGCCCCGGACGAGATCCTGCTGACGCTGTCGATCGCCGGCACCTCGGCGTACCTCTTCTCGCCGTGGGTCGCCCTGGCCGTCGTGGTGGTGATGCTCACCGTGGTGGCGAGCTACCGGCAGAACGTGCACGCGTACCCCTCCGGGGGTGGCGACTACGAGGTGGCCACCGTCAACCTCGGGCCGAAGTTCGGCGTCGGGGTGGCCAGTGCGCTGCTGGTCGACTACGTGCTGACCGTCGCGGTGTCGGTCTCCTCCGGGGTGGCCAACCTCGGGTCGGTGCTGCCGTTCGTCTCCGAGCACCGGGTCGGGGTCGCGGTGACCGCGGTGGTCGTGCTGAGCGCGATCAACCTGCGCGGGCTGCGCGAGTCCGGCACCGCGTTCGCGATCCCGACCTACGGCTTCATGATCGTGATCATCGGGATGATCCTCACCGGGCTGGTCCGGATCTTCGTCCTCGGCCACGACCTCCGGGCGCCCAGCGCCGACCTGGTGGTCAGCGCCGAGCACGCCAACCTGACCGCCTTCGCGATGGCCTTCCTGCTGCTCCGAGCCTTCTCCTCGGGCTGCGCCGCGCTGACCGGGGTGGAGGCGATCTCCAACGGCGTACCCGCGTTCAAGCCGCCGAAGAGCCGCAACGCCGCCACCACGCTGCTGCTGCTCGGCTCGGTGGCGATCGTCATGATCATGGGCATCATCTGGCTGTCCCGGCTGACCAGCCTGCAGTTCATGGAGAACCCGGCCCGGCAGCTCGAGCACGGCCCGGTCGACTACGTGCAGAAGACCGTGACCGTCCAGCTCGGCGAGGCCATCTTCGGCAGCGGGGTCCTGCTCTTCGTGGTGGCCGGCGCGACCGCGCTGATCCTGTTCCTGGCCGCCAACACCGCGTTCAACGGCTTCCCGGTGCTCGGCTCGATCCTGGCGCAGGACCGCTACCTGCCCCGGCAGTTGCACACCCGGGGCGATCGGCTGGCGTTCTCCAACGGCATCGTCTTCCTCGCGTTGACCGCGATCCTGCTGATCGTCGCCTTCCAGGCCGAGGTGACCCGGCTGATCCAGCTCTACATCGTCGGCGTCTTCGTCTCGTTCACGCTCTCCCAGGCGGGGATGATCCGGCACTGGAACCGGATGCTGCGTACCGAGCGGGATCCGGTCGTCCGGCGGAGGATGGTCCGGTCCCGGGCCATCAACGCCTTCGGGATGGGCCTCACCGGGGCCGTACTGGTGGTCGTCCTGATCACCAAGTTCCTGCTCGGCGCCTGGATCGCCATCGCCGCGATGGCCGTGATCTACGCCATGATGCTGGGCATCCGCCGGCACTACGACCGGATCGCCGCCGAGCTGACCCCGGCCGAGGGCCGCCCGGTGCTGCCGGCCCGCAACCACGCGATCGTGCTGGTCAGCAAGGTGCACCAGCCGACCCTGCGGGCGGTCGCCTACGCCCAGGCGACCCGGCCGGACACCCTGACCGCGCTGACCGTGAACGTCGACGAGGCGGACACCCGGGCGGTGCAGGCCGAGTGGGAACGGCACGGGGTGGCCGTGCCGCTGACCGTGATCGACTCGCCGTACCGGGAGATCACCCGGCCGATCCTCGACTTCGTCGCGTCGGCGCGCCGGGAGTCGCCGCGCGACGTGGTCACCGTCTTCATCCCGGAGTACGTCGTCGGGCACTGGTGGGAGAACCTGCTGCACAACCAGAGCGCGCTGCGGATCAAGGGCCGGCTGCTCTTCGAGCCCGGGGTGATGGTGACCAGCGTGCCGTGGCAGCTCGCCTCCACCGCCCGGAAGAACCTGGACCGGTTCGACGCCACCCTCAGCCGCGGACCGGCCCGGGGCCCGCGCGGCAGTGCCGTCGGTGGCCTGCTCGGGCCGCCTCCGCCGTCGAACACCGCCGCCGCGCCGGCGCCGCCGCCCCCGCTGGCCGGTACCGACCTCGACGAGCCTCCGCCCGCCCCCGGGCGGGACACGGCAGGTCCCCGATGAGCACCGGGGAACGGTCCCGGGTGTCCTCGGTGGGCCCCGGTGAAGCGGAGCGGGTCGAGCTGACCGTCGGGCCGGTGGCGCACGGTGGGCACTGCGTGGCCAGGCTGGACGGGCAGGTGGTCTTCGTCCGGCACGCGCTGCCGGGGGAGCGGGTGATCGCCGAGATCACCGAGGTACGCCGGGACTTCCTGCGGGCGGACGCGGTGACCGTACTCGACGCCTCGCCGGACCGGGTCGTCCCGCCGTGCCCGTGGGCGGGGCCGGACCGGTGCGGCGGCTGCGACCTCCAGCACGTCGCACCGGCGGCGCAGCGGCACTGGAAGGCCGAGGTGGTACGCGAGCAGCTACGCCGGCTGGCCCGACTGTCCCCGGAGGAGGTCACCGAACTGGACGTCCGGGTCGACGAACTGCCCGGCGGTCCGCTCGGCTGGCGCTCCCGGGTCCGGTACGCCGTCGACGCCGCCGGCCGGGCAGGGCTGCTCAAGCACCGCTCGCACGAGGTGGTCCCGATCGACCGGTGCCGGATCGCCCGCCCGGCGATCCAGGAGCTGCCGGTGCTGGCGCCCAGCGGCCGGCTCTGGCCCGACGCCGACCTGGTGGAGGTGGTCGCCTCCTCGGCCGGCGACGTGACCGTACGCGGGACGGGGGACGGGGCGCCGGTCGGGGACGGGGCGGCGGTCGGGGACGGGGCGGCGGAGCGGGTCCGGGAGGTGGCGGTCGGCCGGACGTGGCGGCTGCCGCCGGAGGCGTTCTGGCAGGTGCATCCGGCGGCGGCGGAGACGCTGGCGACGGCCGTACTCGACCTGCTGGCGCCGCGGGCCGGCGAGTCCGCCTGGGACCTCTACGGCGGCGCCGGGCTGTTCGCGGCGGCGCTGGCCGGCCGGGTCGGCCCGGCCGGCCGGATCACCCTGGTGGAGTCGGCGGAGCCGGCTGTCGAGGCCGCCCGGGACAACCTGCGCGACCTGCCGCAGATCGAGGTGGTCCGGGCGTCGGTCGGGCCGGCGCTGCGGCGGCGCCGGATCGTCGGGCCGGTCGACCTGGTGGTGCTGGACCCGCCGCGCGCCGGTGCCGGCGCCGATGTCGTCCGGGCGGTCGCCGCGGCCACCACCCGGGCGGTGGCCTACGTGGCCTGCGACCCGGCCGCCTTCTCCCGGGACGCCCGGACGTTCCGGGAGGCGGGCTGGCGGCTGGCCGCGCTGCGCGGCTACGACCTTTTCCCGATGACCCAACACGTGGAGCTGGTGGCGCTGCTGCTGCCGGGCGAGGGCTGAACCCGGCCGGCGGCGGAGGTCGACACCCGGACCGGGGAACGACCTCCGCCGCCGGCTCAGCGGCCGGTACGGCGGCGCTTCAGGGTCCGCTCGTAGTCCTGGAACCGTGCCTTGGCGATCGTCGAGCGGGTCTCCGAACGCAGTACGACGCCCTCGGCGCGGCCCGGCGTACCGTCCAGGGCCACCGTCGTGGCCGGCAGGAGTTCGCCGAGGAACCGGTGGGTCTTCTCCAGGTCGGTCGGCAGCTCGGCGGCGTCGACCGTGGCCAGCCGGGGTACCGTCGGCAGCCCGGCGGCGTCGGCCCGGGCCAGCAGCTCCGGCTCGGCGAGGAACGGCTGACCCGCCGACTCCCGCCAGGACGAGATCCGCTCGGCCGGCCAGTCCAGCAGCTCGGCGTAGTCGTCCAGCACGACCACGTCGAAGAGCCGGGCGCCCACCGTCCGGGCGTCGGTGTAGTGCTTCGACGCGGCGGTCACCTTGCCGCCGTAGACCTCCAGGTAGTGCACCACGATGGCGTCCCGGTCGGCCGGCGGCAACCGGTCGGCGATCGGCCGGAGCGCCTCGACGATGCCGAGCGCCGGGTTGCCGATCAGGTCACCCCGGGCGTAGAGCAGCTCCTCGCGGCTGCCGATCAGGTAACTGCCGTCCGGCAGCGAGACGATCCGACCGTTGACTCCGTCGACCTTCTCGGTCAGCTCGACCCGGCCGGAGAAGGCGACGGTCTCGTCGAGCAGTCCGCCGTTGCGCGGGTCGAGCGAGTGGTAGGTCGGGATGGACGGGTACTTCGTCAACGAGTTGACGGCGGCCAGGTTCGCCGTACGGACGTTGAAGTCGGACATGCTGCCTCCCCGTGATCTGCGCTGCCGTCCACCTGCCGGTGGTTCCGGCAACTCTGCGGGATCGCCGACCGGGCAGGCAACGCAGATTCGGCACGGGTACGCGGGCACACAGCCGGATCCAGCGGCGGAGGATGCGGGGCAGTGGCGGTCGGCGCGGGCGGTGGCTGCCGGGGCGGGGCTCAGGGAATGGCGTGCAGGGCGGACCGGGGCGCCGTGGGGACCGCCTCCGTATCCCGGCGGGCGGCCCGGGCGGCGGCCCGGTCGCGAAGCCGGATCCAGGCGATGATCAGCAGAATCAGCGGCAGCAGCGGCAGCGCGACCAGCAGCACGATACCGACCGCGATGACCTGGCCGACGGCGTACCGGCCGGAGGCCGGGGTGGTTCGGGTCCGGCCGGGGGACCACTCGGGGCGAGAGCCAGCAGGCGACATGTCGAGACCTTAGGGGAGGGTGGGTTACCGGCCATGCTACGGCCCTTGGCAGCATCTGCCCGATTTTTCGGTCGTTCGGCGGATCCCGGACCCGCCACTCGCGGTGTGGGATCGTCGACTGTCCGCAACGGCTGCGCCGTCCGGTCAACGGGACTCTGCTGATCGCCAGCCGTCCGGAACCGGCCGGCGAAGCGGTTCGCCCGCCGGGCCGCTTCCGATCGGCTACCCTGCGCGCCGGGATGCGCACCGAACCTCTGTCACCTGGACGGCGTGGGCCCTCCGTGGCACTGCTTCGGCGGCCCGGCTGCGGGCCGGTCCGGCCCCGATAGACTCTGCGGCTATGAGCCTGTGTAGGGAGCGAATCAGCCAGCCCAGCGCCGTGCGGCCCGATACCCCTGCCGAGCGCGGCGAGGTGACGGCATGACGGTGGAGGAGTCGGAGACGTCCGCCGGACGGTTGTTGGGCGCGGTCCGTGGACCGCAGGACGTCAAGCGGATGTCCGCCGAGGATCTGGCGTCGCTCGCCGCCGAGATCCGGGACTTCCTGGTCGCGAAGGTGTCCCGGACCGGCGGGCACCTCGGCCCGAACCTCGGGGTGGTCGAGCTGACCCTGGCCATGCACCGGGTCTTCGACTCGCCCCGGGACCGCTTCCTGTTCGACACCGGTCACCAGGCGTACGTGCACAAGATGCTCACCGGGCGGCAGGAGGGCTTCGACCAGCTCCGCCAGCGCGGTGGCCTCTCCGGCTATCCGAGCCAGGCGGAGAGCGAGCACGACCTGATCGAGAACTCGCACGCCTCGACCGCGCTCTCCTATGCGGACGGGCTGGCCAAGGCGTACGCGCTGCGCGGCGAGTCGCGCAACGTCGTGGCGGTGGTCGGCGACGGGGCGCTGACCGGCGGCATGTGCTGGGAGGCGTTGAACAACATCGCCGCCGCCCGCAACCCACTGGTCATCGTGGTGAACGACAACGGCCGGTCGTACGCGCCGACGATCGGCGGCCTGGCCGACCACCTGGCCACGCTGCGGCTCAACCCCGGCTACGAGAAGGTGCTGGACGTCGTCAAGGAGGCACTCGGCTCCACCCCGCTGGTCGGCAAGCCGATGTACGAGGTGCTGCACGCGGTCAAGAAGGGCATCAAGGACGCGGTCGCGCCGCAGGCGATGTTCGAGGACCTCGGCATCAAGTACCTGGGCCCGGTCGACGGGCACGACGTGGCCGCGATGGAGTCGGCGCTGCGCCGGGCCAAGGGCTTCGGCGGGCCGGTGATAGTGCACGCGGTGACCCGCAAGGGTCTGGGCTACCGTCCGGCCGAGGAGGACGACGCCGACTGCCTGCACAGCCCGGGCACGTTCGACGTGCAGACCGGCAAGCTGCTCGCCACCCCGTCGGTGAAGTGGACGCACGTCTTCGCCGACGAGTTGGTCGCGATCGCCGACGAGCGGCCGGACGTGGTCGGCATCACCGCCGCGATGGCCGAGCCGACCGGCATCGCCGCGCTGGCCCGCAAGTACCCGAACCGGGTCTACGACGTCGGCATCGCCGAGCAGCACGCGGCCACTTCCGCCGCCGGCCTCGCCATGGGCGGCCTGCACCCGGTGGTGGCGGTCTACGCGACCTTCCTGAACCGCGCCTTCGACCAGGTGCTGCTCGACGTCGCGATGCACAGGCTGCCGGTGACGTTCGTGCTGGACCGGGCCGGGATCACCGGCCCGGACGGGCCGAGTCACTACGGCATCTGGGACATGTCCGTCTTCGGGGTGGTGCCCGGGCTGCGGATCGCCGCGCCCCGGGACGCCGCGACCCTACGGGCGGAGCTGCGCGAGGCGGTCGCCGTCGAGGACGGGCCGACGATCCTGCGCTTCCCGACCGGTACCGTCGTCGCCGACCTGCCGGCGGTGCGCCGGGTCACCGCCACCGGCTCGGTCTCCGGCGGGGTGGACGTGCTCGCCGAGTCCGCCCGGACCGACGTCCTGCTGGTCGCGGTGGGCGCCTTCGGGCAGCTCGGCGTCGAGGTGGCCGCCCGGGTCGCCGAGCAGGGCTACGGCGTGACGGTGGTCGACCCGCGCTGGGTCCGGCCGGTCCCGCCGGAGCTGGTCACGCTGGCCGGCAGCCACCGGCTGGTGGTCACCGTCGAGGACGGTGTACGCGCCGGTGGGGTCGGTGACGCGCTGGCCAAGGCGCTGCGCGACGCCGACCTGCGGGTGCCGGTACGCGACCTCGGCGTGCCGCCGGTCTGGCAGCCGCACGGCACCCGGGCGCAGATCCTCGCCGACCTGGGGCTGACCGCGCAGGACGTGGCCCGGGACGTCACCGGCTGGGTCTCCCAGCTCGACGACGAGCCGATCGCGCCGGTGCGGGTGACCGCCCCCAACGGCGACCGGGCGGCGAAGGGACGCAACGGCCGGGGTTGACCGCCGGACGTGTCGGCGCCGACGCCCCGGTCCACCCGACCGGACTCGTCGGCGCCGATCCATGTCCGCCCTACCGGCAGGTGTACGTCCGGGTCCCGGCGGCACGTGTCCACCCTCCCGGGCAGGTGTACGTCCGGTCCCGGCGGCACGTGTCCGCCCTACCGCCGACCAGGTCCCGCCCTGCGGCAGGGATGGTGCGACGACGGCCGGGAGCCGCTGGTCGAGTGGTTGTCAGTTGCCGCCGGCAGAGCGGTCGGTGGTCTTGTCCGAGGCGATCAGGCTGAACGTCTCCCGGGTGGCCGGCTTCGGCACCACGACCAGGCCGGGGCGGTCGACCAGTCGGGTCGTGTTCGCCGGCAGTGCGAGGCTGGTCTCCGGGCTCGGCTGCCAGACCAGCACCACGACGGGGCTGGACAACGGCAGGACGTACGCCTGGAGCGGCTCGAGCCGGTCGGCGGCCGAGACCAGCGGCGGACCTCCGGCGGGCCGGAACAGGGCCGCCGTCATCATGCCCTCGTCGGTGCGCCAGCTGAGCTGTTCGAGCTTGGCCGGCTCCTCCCCGGCACCCACCAGCTCGACCTCGGCCAACTCCTTCGTCGACAGGCGGTCGATCGGCCAGGAGACCGGCACCGATCCGGGGTGGGCCTCGCCGTGCACCCGGTGCGGGATGCTGCCGAACGGCCCGGTCTTGGTGCCGAGAGCGCAGGTGTCGAGGCCGTCCAGCACCTTCGTGCCGGAGCCGGTGTCGTCGCCGACCAGCGGATAGCGCGGCCCCTCGATGCCCGTGCCGAGGTCGATGAGCCGGTCGGCGGCCTTGCCGCTCGGCAGCGACTCGCTGGGACGCAGCCGGGCGGTGACGGTGCGGGCGGCGCAGGCCGGCAGCGCGACCGGGCCGGTCAGGCCGTCGGTGACGGCCAGTGGCCGGCGGTCCGGCCCGAGGAGCCGGTCGACCCGGGCGGAGACGAGATAGCGCCGGCCGGTGGGCAACTGCACCGGCAGCACGTCGGAGTAGACCAGGTAGCCCGGATCGGTGTATTCGACCGCCCGGTCGACCGTGAAGTCCGCTCCGTCGCCGGTCAACTGCAACAGCCAGGACCCCGCCTCGCCGGGCACGTCGGCGGCGACCAGCGCGAGCCGGCCGCCGTCGACCTCGCCGAGCCAGAGGATGCCGGAGGAGGGCAGGTGCACCCGGTCTTCGACCGGGGAGCGCCACTTGTCGACGGCTCGGGCCACCGCCGCGGTCGCTTGTGGATCACCGGCCAGGGCGCCCCGCGAGGGCCACACCTGGAGGGTGCCGTCCAGCGTGTCGTAGCCGACCCGGAGCGCGACCGGAGGTTCCTTCGGGACGGTGCCGCAGCCGCCGGTGAGCAGAGCCAGCGTGAAGGCCGCGCCGACGATCCCGCTACGAGGGAGTGAACCCACCGCTGTGCTCCCGATCCGCCTCAGTCGTCAACAGAAGCCACATCCTACGAGATCTCGGACGCGGCTCGGGCGCGACCCGGGAAAGCCCGACCGATCGGGGACCAGGGTCCCGGCGACACGACTCGCCCTGCGGAAACCCGCCGCCCAGGCAACTGGGACCAATGGGGTACTCCTGTAGACTCCGCCGACTGTGACGCTTGCCGAGCCACGTCTGCACACCACGCCGGACCCGGAGGGCCCCGAGTCAGGAAGCCGAACGGCGACCGGAACCGACGGGGGCGCGGCGGAGTCGGCGGGTTCGGGCGCCGGTTCCGAGACCGGCTCGGGTACCGCGTCGGCGGCCGCCGCCGACGAGGAGCAGACGCGGCGTCCCGGCGACGCGGGCGAGGACGCGGGTACCCCGGACCGGAACACCGGCCAGCCGGCCACCCGGCCGGCCCGCTGGCCCACCTGGCGGCGCGACCTCGCCGTCTACGCCGCCTTCCTGGTCGCCGGTCTCTGGGTGACCAGCCAGATCTGGCTCGACCCGGCCGGCCGGGTCGCCTCGCTCTACAGCAGCGACCCCGCACAGGTGCAGTACTTCCTCGCCCACTCCGTCCGGGTGGTGCTGCACGGCGAGTTCCCGTTCTTCACCGACCGGTTGAACTATCCTGACGGCGTCAACCTGATGGCCAACACGGCGATCCTGGGGCTGGGCATCCCGATGGTGCCCGTGACGCTGCTGTTCGGTCCGGCGGTGTCCTTCGTGGTGCTGGTGACGATCGGCCTGGCCGGCACCGCCTCCGCGTGGTACTACGTGATCTCCCGGCACCTGGTCAGCGCCCCGATCGCGGCGATCGTCGGCGGCTGGTTCTGCGGCTTCTCCCCGGCGTTGCTCTCGCACGCCAACTGGCACCCGAACATCATCTCCCAGTTCCTGCTGCCGTTCATCGTCTGGCGGGTACTGGTGCTGACCCGCTCCACCCGGCCGGTCACCGACGGCGTGATCCTCGCGCTGCTCGTCACCTACCAGGCGTTCATCAACGAGGAGATCCTGCTCTTCACCGCGATGGCCTGCGGGGTCTTCCTGCTCGCCGTGCTGGCCCAGGAGCCGGCCCGCTGGAAGGCGGCCTGGCGCCCGCTCGGCGCCGGCCTGGCGGTCTGCGCCGTGCTCGCCGGGGCGCTGCTGGCGTACCCGCTGATCGTGCAGTTCGCGGGCCGGCAGGCGTACCACGGGCTCAGCGACGCGGTGCGGGACTACGGCAACGACCTTGCGGCGTTCTTCGTACCCGGCTCCACCACGCTCGGCGGCAACCAGCGGGCCAATCTCGACCTCGCCCCGAACTACTCCGAGGAGAACGCCTTCTTCGGCTGGAGCCTGGCGCTGCTGACCGTGGCGATCGTGGTCTGGCTCCGCCGCGAGGTGCTGATCCGGGCGCTCGCGGTGACCGGCCTGCTCTTCGCGATCCTCTCGCTGGGCGAGCGGATCTCCTGGTGGAACCGGGGCGCCTTCTGGGGACCGTGGGACATCCTGGTGAAGGCCCCGCTGCTCGACGCGGTGGTGCCGACCCGGTTCGGCCTGATCACCACCGTGGTGATCGGGCTGATCCTCGCGCTCGCCACCGACCGGGCCTGGAAGCTGGAGATCGCCGATCGGCGGGCGCTGCGTGCCGTGGTGGTGACGGCGCTGGCGATCGCGCTGGTGCCGATCCTGCCGCTGCCGTTGCGCGAGGTGAGCCGGCCAGCGGTGCCGCACTTCATCACCTCGGGACAGTGGCGGCCGTACGTCGGCCCGGACCAGACGCTGGTGCCGGTACCGATCCCGGCGATGGGGCACACCAACGGGATGCGCTGGGCGGCCGCCACCAACCTCGACTTCAAGATCCCGGGCGGCTACTTCCTCGCTCCCCGCAACGGCAACACCGGCGACCCCGGCCGGTTCGGTGGGCGGCCCAGCGGGCTCAGCGCGGTACTCGACCGGGTCGCCACCAGCGGCCAGCCGGCGACGCTGACCGACCGGCAGCGCCGGCGGGCCCTGGACGAGCTGCGGCACTGGCGGGCCGCCATCCTGGTGCTGCCGGTGCGGCAGGACAACGTCGAGGCGCTGCGCAGCACCGTCGACCAGCTCGCCGGCCCGGCCCGGCGTACCGCCGACGTGTGGCTCTGGGACGTCCGCGCACTGACCAACCGCACGCCTGGGTGAGCGGGCCGGGTCGACCCGCCGAGACCGCGCCGGACGTCGCGGTCCCGGCGGCCGTGCCGGCGACCAGCATCGCCGGCCGCCGGGAGGTGGTGCGGCGCATCGCCGCCGACCGGCTCGGCGCACTGCGTGCCTGGTCGACGCGGCGGCGGGGTCCGCTGGTCGACGCGGCGGCGGTGCTGCTCTGTCTGGCCGCCGCCGGTTACGTCACCTCCGGACTCTGGCTGCACCGGGACCGGATGACGTACGCCAGCAACGACATGATGCTCTTCGAGTGGATGCTGGCCCGGGCCGCCCGGGCGGTGACCCACCTGGAGAACCCGTTCTACAGCACCGCGTTGAACGCGCCGGACGGGATCAACCTGATGGCGAACACCTCGGTGCTCGGCCTGGGCGTGCCGCTGACCCCGGTGACCCTGCTCTTCGGCTCGCAGACCAGCTATCTGCTCGCGGTCGTGCTCTCGCTGGCCGGTACGGCCACCGCCTGGTATCTCTTCCTGTCCCGGCGGATCGTCGACTCCCGCCTCGGCGCGGCCGTCGCCGGCCTGTTCTGCGGGTTCGCGCCCGGGATGATCTCCCAGGCCACCGGGCACCTGCACATGATCGCGCAGTTCCTGGTGCCGGCGATCCTCGCGGTGGTCTTCGACCCGCGCACCGACCGGGTGGTCCGGCGTGGCGTACTGCTCGGAGTGCTGGTCGGCTATCAGGTCTTCCTCGGCGAGGAGGTGCTGGCCTTCCTGGTGCTGGCCTGCGGGCTCTTCACCGTCGGCTACGCGGTCTCGGCCCCGCGCACCGCCCGGCGGCTGGCTCCGGCGTTTCTCGGCCGGCTCGGCGTCGGCACGCTGGTCGGGGTGGTGCTGCTGGCGTACCCGCTGTGGTTCCAGTTCTTCGGGCCGGGGCACTATCGCGGGCTGCCGTTCGACCCGAAGGCGTACCCGCTGGACCTCGCGTCGTTCACCGCCGCGTCCCGGCAGTCGATCACCGGTCACGACTCGGTGCCGGGCCTGCTCTCGCCGAACCTGACCGAGGAGAACTCCTTCTTCGGGCTGGCGCTGATCGTGCTCTGCGCGGTGGTGGCGATCTGGCAGTGGCGGCGGCCGCTCGTCCGGGCGCTGGTGCTCTGCGTACTCGTCTTCGCCGCGCTGTCGCTCGGCGAGGACCTGCGGCTGGGCGGGGAGGTGCTGGACCTGCCCGGCCCGTACCGGCTGGTCTCGGCGCTGCCACTGATCGACCTGGCGGTGCCGGCCCGGTTTCCGCTGATCTGCGTACCGGCCCTGGCGATCCTGCTGGCGCTCTCCTTCGACGGGGTGTTCCGGCGTACGGCCGGCGGCGGTGCGGCGGACAGCGGTGCGGTGCCGGAAGCCGGGGCAGGGGTGGCCGGCGGGCGGGTGCCGGTCCGGCTGCTCTGGACCGGGGCGGTGCTCGCCGTACTGCTGCCGGTGGCGCCGACGCCGCTGCACACCAGGCCGGTCTGGCCGGTACCGGACTTCGTCGCCAGCGGCGAGTGGCGGTCGTACGTGCCGCCCGGGCGTACCCTCGTGGCGGTGCCACCGACCAGGGGCTCCGAGGCGATCGCCGGGATGTTCTGGTCGGCCCGGACCGGGCTGGCCTTCACCGCCCCGGGCGGCTACTTCATCGGGCCCACCGGGCCGGACGATCCGCAGGCCCGCTGGGGTGCACCGGACCGCCCGACGGCAGTGCTGCTCGACCGGGTCGCCGCCACCGGTGAGGTGCCGCCGATCGGTGAGGTCGAACGGCGGCAGGCGATCGAGGACCTGCGGCACTGGCGGGCCGCGATCGTGGTGCAGGGTGGCCTGCACCGGGGCGTGCCGGTCAAGGAGACCCTCGACCAGTTGCTCGGGCCGGGCCGGGACATCTCCGGCGCCTGGGTGTGGGACGTCCGCGCCCTCGTCGGCTGAGCCGTCGGCGCCGCCGCCCGGCCGGGTTCCTTGCCGGCGTACGGCCCCAGGGGAGACGTAACGGCGGTCAGCCGACGAGCGGTCGGACGTCCCAGAGCCAGACGTCGTCCACCCGCTGCCCCGGGCCGAACAGTCCGGCCAGCAGGACGTGCAGGGCGGGGGCAGCCGGGTGGTCGCCGAGCACCACCACCGAGGCCTTCCAGAACCGCAGGTCCTCGATGGCCTGACGACGGTTCTCCTCGGTGACCACCGGTGCGGCGCCCCGGTCCATCGTCCCGTAGATCAGCAGGCTGGTCGGCCGGGACGGGGCGCCGAACACCCCGTAGCCCTGCGCGTCCGGGCCGATGAAGTAGCCGGCCGGGATCGGGAACGCCTGCCCGGTCAGCGCGCTCCAGCGCAGCGTGGAGAGGCCGTGCACGTTGCTCGGGATGGGCACCGGCACCAGGGTCCGGCCCGCCGGCACGTAGGGTCGCCAGGCCCCGGAGGTGATGAACCGCGGCGGCGGGTCGATGTGCATGGCCGGCAGCGGGCGCGGGACGAGCGGCAGCAGCGCGAGCGCGATCGCGGCGTACGCCAGGATCCGCAGCCGGGGCCGGGCCGGCTCGACCCGGCCGGCGACGTCGAGCGGGGCACTGCCCGGCGCCGGGCCGCCGTTGGTCGTCGCGCTGCCGTCCGGCGTGCCGGATGTGATCTGGTGCGGGGTGCCGGAGGTGGCCGCGGCGCCGTTGCCGGAGCCGCCGGCCGGAGCGCCGCCGTTCGAGGCGGCCGGTCGCGGGCGGCCCTTCGCGACGTCGTTCCAGGCGAGCGCGACCAGGAGCCCGACGGTGGCGACCGTGACCAGACTCAGCCGGGTCGGCATCATCATCTCGATCAGCGGCAGGTCCTCCGGCAGCAGGTGCCACGGCCCCTCGTGCTCGGTGAGCCGGCCGTCGTAACGGATCTGCCGGCCCAGCGAGGCGAGCGCGAACCCGGCACCGAGCAGCGCGGCGATCCGGGCGGCGACCGAGGTCCGCCAGAGCAGCACGGCGACCAGTACGACCAGCCCGACGAGCGGCCAACCCAGCCAGGTGTTCTGCTCGGTGACCCCGATGGTCTTCTCCACCTCCGGCGAGCCGGCGATGGTGTCCCGGGAATAGGTGACGAAGGCCCGCAGGTCCTCGCCCCAGTTGTGGAAGACGCCGCCCTGCAGGCCGCGGTAGGACTGCGGGCCGTTGAACTGGTACCAGATCGGGTAGCCGGCCAGCAGCAGCGCCACGGCGCCGCCGACGCCGAGGCCGCGCAGGAAGGTCCAGATCCGGTGGCGCATCAGCGACCAGCGGAAGGCGACGTAGAGCGGCACGGCCACCGCGCAGGCCAGCGCGGTGAGCAGCAGCATCTCCTCGTTGATGAAGATCTGGTACGCGACCAGCACTCCCAGCAGCAGCCCGTTGCGCAGCCAGCGGCCCGGCTCGGCGAGCCGGAACACCCGGACCACGATCAGCGGCAGCAGGAAGTTGGAGACGAAGTTGGGCTGCCCGTTGGCGTGGTGGATGATGCCGGGCGCGAAGCCGAGGAACGCCCCGCCGACGAACGCCGCGCCCCGCGAGGAGACCAGGTGCCGGGAGAGCGCCCAGTACGAGGTGGCGGCCGTCGCCGCGAGCGCACCGCCCAGGTACAGCGCGTACGTCACCTGCGGACCGAACAGCCAGGTGAGCGGGGCCAGTGGCAGGGTGACGCCCAACAGCGAGGTGTTGGCCATCATGTTGACCCCGTCCGGCGCGTTCTGCCGGGCCGAGAAGAGCGGGTTCTCCAGGTGCTGCACCGAGTACGCGCCGTGCGCGAAGAGCCACTCGAACCAGCTGTGGTCGGTCGGCAGGTGCGACGACACCCGGTGGTTGACGTCGACCCAGTAGTTGGCGCACACGAAGATGCCGAGTAGGACGTACGCTCCGATGGCCAGTACGTCGACCCGCGCGGGAGTTCGGAAGATCCGCCACCGTCGAGATCGACCGAGTTCGGTCGAACCGGCTTCGGCGTCCGAAGAATTGTCCACCACCGGAACTGCCACGAGGCGCCATCGTACAGGTGGCTTCGCGTCCGAATTGCCGCTACCCGCTCCGGGATATCCGGAGTGTGCCCGATCACCGTGCCGGCTCGCACCGGACCATCCGGACGGAACGCGCCGGGCTGGTCGGCGGAGTCGGGGAGGGAGGGAGATGCCCACCATCGAGCTGGGTGAGTTGGCCGCGGGGTCCCGTCCCGGGCCGGTCGGGTCGGACCGGGCCGCGCCGCGCCGGTCCGGCCGGCGCCGGTCGGTCCGGCCGGGGTTGCTCGCGGCCGTGCTGGTCGGGGTGCTCGGCATGGTGGCCGCTGGCAGCCCGTTCCCCCGACCCTGGCCGGAGGCGGCCGTACCGGCCTGGCTCGGCTCCATCGTCCACGCCGACCGGGACTGGATGTTCGTCGTCGACCCCGAACGGCCCCGTGGGGATGGTCCGGAGCTGGCCGGGTACCGGCTGCCGGCGGCGGAGCTGGGCTGGCGGGTGACGCTGTCGGCCGGCGACATCGGGAGCCTCCAGGTGGTCGGCGAGCACCTGCTGCTGGCGCGCTATCCGGAACCGTTGCTGGACAGGGTCTCCCGGCTGACCGTGCTGGACGTGTCGGCCGGCGTTGTGGCCTGGGAGCGCGAAGCGAGCCTGATGGTGGTCAGCAGCGGCGGTGACCTGGTGCTCTGGGCGGCAGCCGAGGATTGGCGGCCGGGCGCGGAGAACCGGCCCGGCACGCTGGAGGCGGTGGACCCGGCCTCCGGTGCCGTGCGCTGGTCGCTGCCGGTGCCGGCCGGCGCCCTGCCGTCGTTCGACGTGTCGGCGGCCGACCCGAGGGCACCCGTCCGGGCCTCGACGGTGGTCCTCGCGCTGCCGTCCGGCCGGGTCGAGGTGCGCGATCTCGGCACCGGTGCGGTCGTGCGGGCCGTCCAGATGCCGCCGCCGGGCGCCGGGCTGCGGACCAACTGGCGGGCCGCGGTCGCCGCCGGCCTCTTCGTGGTGTACGAGGAGAGCGCGGTGACCGCGTACGGGCTGCCGGGGCTGGACCGGCGCTGGTCGGTGCCGGCCCAGCCCGGCGTGGAGCGGGGGCCGTTCGCCTGCGGGGCCGACCTGTGCAGCCTGCGCTCCCAGCGCGGCGTACGGGTCTGGGACGCGCAGACCGGCCGTACCCGCTGGTCGGACGAGCGCTGGACCGGCATCTGGACGGTCGGTGAAGCCCTGGTCGCCGTCGAGGGGGCCGGGGCCGGCGAGACCGAGGCGCTCTCCGTGCTCGATCCGGCCAGCGGACGGGTACTCGCCGACCTCGGCGCCTGGGGACTGTTCACCCCGCACGGATCGCGGTTCATCGGCGTCCGGTACGGCGCGGACCGCCGGGCCTGGGTGGTGGAGTTCGATCCGGCGACCTGGCGGAGCCGGCTCGTGACGGTGCTGTCCGGGGTCTCCGGCGACTGCGGGCTGACCGCGACCGCGCTGCACTGCCGGCGGCTGGACGCCTCGATCGGGGTGTGGCGGCTGCCCGGATAGCCGGCCGGGCCGGCGCCTGCGAGCTGTCACTTGTCGGGCACGGATAGGTTGTCCCCTACAGGCAGCCGGGGAGGTCGTGGTGCGGGTACTGGTGGTGGAGGACGAGCGCAACCTTGCCGACGCGATCGTCCGTGGGCTGCGCCGGCAGGGCATGGCGGTCGACGTCGCCTACGACGGCTCGGCCGGACACGAGATGGCCTTCGTCACCCGCTACGACGTGGTGGTGCTCGACCGGGACCTGCCGGGCGTGCACGGCGACCAGATCTGTGCCGACCTGGTCACCTCGGGTGCGCTGACCCGGGTGCTGATGCTGACCGCCAGCGGTACGGTCGCCGACCGGGTGGAGGGTCTCCAGCTCGGCGCCGACGACTACCTGCCGAAGCCGTTCGCCTTCGACGAGCTGGTCGCCCGGGTGCAGGCTCTCGGTCGCCGGGCCACCCCGGTCACCCCGCCGGTGCTGACCGTTGCCGACCTGGTGGTCGACCCGGCGCGACGGGCCGCGACCCGGGCCGGGGCGGCGGTGGACCTGACCCGGAAGGAGTTCGGCGTGCTGGAGGAACTGGTCAAGGCGCGCGGGGCGGTGGTGTCCAGCGAGGAACTCCTGGAACGGGTCTGGGACGCCAACACCGACCCGTTCACCACCACCGTCCGGGTGACCGTGATGACGTTGCGGAAGAAGCTCGGTGATCCTCCACTGATCGAGACGGTGGTCGGGGCCGGCTACCGGGTGCCGGACCCGTACGTGCCGGGGCAGGTGAGCGCGTGACCGTCTACCTGACCCGCCGCCGGCCCCGGGTGCGGCCCACCCTCCGGCTCCGGCTGACCCTGCTCAACGGCGTGCTGCTGATCGGCGCCGGGGCGATCCTGGTGCTGCTCGCCTGGCTGCTGGTCGGGGACGCGCTGACCCCGGACATCCAGCTCAGGTCGAACCCGATGCTCGAACTCTCGGACGGCCGGACGGTCGGGGCGCGCCAGTGGCAGCAGGAGATGGCACAGACGGCCACCCGGGAACTGCTGGTCAAGGGGCTGCTGGCGCTGCTGGTGATCAGCATCGTCGGGGTCGCCGGGGCGTACGCGGTGGCCGGCCGGGCGCTCCGCCCGCTGCACCAGGTCACCTCGACGGCTCGACGGCTCGGCGAGGCCACCCTCGACCAGCGGATCCGCTACTCCGGCGCGGACGACGAGGTGGCCGAGCTGGCCGGCACCTTCGACGCCATGCTGGACCGGATCGGGGACGCCTTCGAGGCGCAGAAACGCTTCGTCGCCAACGCCTCGCACGAGCTGCGTACCCCGCTGGCGGTGATGCGTACCGAGATCGACGTCACGATGGCCGACGACGAGGCGGACGTGGCCGAGTACCGGCGGATGGCCACGGTGGTCCGGGACGCGTCGGAGCGGGCCAACAACCTGGTCGACGCGCTCCTGGTGCTGGCGCGCAGCGAGGCCCAGTCGGGCCGCCGGCTGGCCCGGAAGGCGCCGACCGATCTCGCCGCCGGGGCCAGTGCGGCACTCTCGGCGGTCCGGAACGAGACCAACCGGCTCAAGCTCCAGGTCGAGACGGCGTTGGCCCCGGCACCGGTGGTCGGCGATCCGGGCCTGCTGGAGCGGCTGGCCGGCAACCTGATCGAGAACGCGGTGCGGTACAACCACCTGCACGGCCGGATGTGGGTGCGTACCGGCTCGGGTCCCGAGCACGCCTGGCTGGTGGTCGGCAACACCGGTTTCGAGGTGGAGCAGGCGGACGTACCAGGGCTGTTCGAGGCGTTCCGGCGGGGCGGCCGGGAACGTACCGGTGCCCGTGGCTCCGGGCTGGGATTGTCGATCGTCCGGGCGGTCTGCGACGCCCACGGCGGCACGGTCAGCGCGATCGCCCAGGACGGCGGCGGGCTGGAGGTGACGGTGACCCTGCCGGCGGCCGAGACGACCCCGGTGGTGGCCGCGTCGGCGGCGGTCGGCGGCAGTCCGGTCGCCGTGCCGGTCCGGCCGGTACCCGCGAACAGCGTGGCCAGTACCGCCAGCACCGTCCCACTGGGCTCGGCGGCCAGCCGGGCTGCCCCGGCCGGCGCGCCGGTCCCGGGTACGCCGGCCGAGCCCGGCACCCCGAGCGACCTGGCGGAGGCCGGCCCCGGTGCCGACCCCGCATCCGGCTGACGGCTCTGCGTTCAGGCGACGAGGTCGAGTTCGCGTACCTCGCGGCGGATCGCCCGTAGCCGGGCGGTCGTGATGCCGAGTTCCTGCGCCACGTCGGCGTCACTGGCCTCGGGCCGCTCCGCCTGGATCGCCGCGGCCAGAGCGGCGGTCTCGGTGATCGGCCGGCGTGGCCGTGCTGCGGTGCCCGGCTTGGCCGCACGGCCGGTCGAGCCCCGCTTCCGGGCCGCTCCTGTCGGCGCCCTCCTGGTCCTGGCGGCGGTTCCGGCGTCCGGTGGCGCCGCCGCGCCGGTCGTGCCGGGCGCGCCTGCCTGCGTCCCGCCGGAGACGCCGGTTTCGGTGTCGCCGGACGGGATGGCGAGGATTTCGCCGATACCCCGGCCGAGTGGCTCGACCGCGCCGAGCGGTCCGCCGCTCGATGCCGCCGGACGCCGACGGGTCCCGACGTCCCCGCCCGGTCCGGCGGCCCGCTCGGTTCCCAGGACCCGGTCGAACTCCCCGGTCCGGGTGAAGGCGCCGGCTTCGGCGGACTCTGCCGCCGGACCGGGCCGGGTCGCCTCGGCGGAGGTCGCGGCCTGGGTGGCGGAGGTCGCGGCCTGGGTGGCGGAGATCCGGCCGCCCAGCTCCACCAGGCAGATGCTGGCCACCACGATCAGGCCGTCGACCGACAGTGGCAGCAGGTACGGCGACGCGCCCGTCTCGCCGTACCGGGCGGCCACCCCGACCATGTGCCAGTACGACACCCAGGCGGCGATCCCGGCGATGGTGGCGGTGGCGGCCATCCGGGCGAACGCCAACGAGCGGCGGTGCACCGGTACCCGTGAGATCAACTCGACGGTGAGCAGCAGGGCCAGCGGCGGCCAGGCGGCGATGGCCTGGCTGATCGGGTTGTCCCGGGCGTGCAGGATGTTGGCGACCACCGAGGCGGCGACCCCGAGGGCCAGGGTGGCGCGTACGGCCCAGCGGACCCGGCGAAGCTGTGGGAGGGGCACCGGTCGCTCCTTGCCTGTCGTCGTGCTTCCTCTCGGCCCAGCGGACCAGCCGGCCTGACCGCTCATCCTTACGGCCGAAGCGGTCCAGCCGGTGTACCGGCGGAATTTCCGGCGTGTCGCTCACCGCCTGGTGGCCATCCATGTGCTTGGCGTTGCCGCCCCTTCCCGATCGTTCGTCCGGACCCGGCTGTGCGCTCGTCGGGCCGGCCGCCCGGGTCCGGCCCGGCGACGGTGGAAAACCCGGTTGCCGATCCCGTCCTGTCGTGCCAGGCTTGCCGCCGTCAGCCCGGATCATCGGAGGGAGGTGCGGTAGATGGTTGCGCTGTCCTGTCCCGCGCCTCGCCTCGGCCACCGCTGACCGATCCGCGTTCCTCCGCGAGGCGCACACTCCAGCATGGAGGATTCGTGAGTTCCATCATCCACAACATCAGCTTCGACTGTGCCGACACCTACAAGCTGTCGAGCTTCTGGGCGAAGGTGCTGGACCGGTCCCTGCGTCCGGAGGACCAGCCCGGCGACGACGAGATCACGCTGCTGGCGCCGGACGGCGTCGGGCCGCAGGTCTTCTTCCAGCGGGTGCCGGAGGGCAAGTCGGGTAAGAACCGGCTGCACGTCTGCCTGCAACCGACCGACCGGACCCGGGACGAGGAGGTCGACCGGCTGTTCGGGCTGGGCGCCACCCTGGTCGTGGACCACCGGCGGCCGGACGGCACCGGCTGGGCGGTGCTCGCCGACCCGGAGGGCAACGAGTTCTGCGTCGAGCGGAGCGCCGCCGAGCGCGCCGACTGAGCTGCGGCGTACCGGCGCGAAACGGTAGTACCGGGCCCCTCCGCACCGCACCGCAGCGGTGTGGCGGGGCCCGGGCTAGTCCGGCAGCCGGGCGAGCAGGGCGTACGCGTTCGGCAGCCGGCCCCGCCAGGCCGCCGCCGAGACCCCGTCCGGGCGCCAGAACGGTTCGGGGAACTCGGCGAGGTGGCGCAGTTCCAGGCCGGTCGCGAGCACCGCGCCGACGATCTCGCCCAGCGTCCACTGCCACTCCACGGCACCGTGCCCCGGGAAGGTGTCGTTGACGTGCGACCGCCCGAAGTAGCTGCGGTCCGGGCGGATCCGGGGCTCGTCGGAGTCCCAGCTCCAGAGCGGTACGGCCGGATGGCCCTCGTAGACGAAGAGGTGACCGCCGGGCCGGAGCAGCCGGGCCGCGTCCCGGGCCCAGGCCGCCAGATCGGGCATCCAGATCAGTGCACCCTTGCCGGTGTAGACGAGGTCGGCGCAGCCGTCCCGCAACGGGGCACCGGGCAGCCGGGCGACGACGTACCGGCACGGGACCGCCAGGTCGGCCGCCCGGCGGGCGGCGGCGGTGGCCGCCACCGAGCTGAAGTCGACTCCGAGTACGGCGCGTGCCCCGGCCCGGACCAGCGCGACGTCGTCGAGACCGTGCCCGCTCTGCAGGTGTACGACCGTCGGCGACGACCGCAGCAGCGGCCGGAGCAGCGCGACCTCGGCCGGGAAGAGCGACGAGGTGTCCCGGGCCTGCCGTAGCAGCTCCTGGTATTCCCGGACGTGCTTGGCGGAGGCGGTCTCCCAGGCGATCCGGTTCCGCCTCGTTTCCTCATCCATGCCGTTGAATGTCGACGGGCGCGAGCGACGGCGCAACCGGATTCGCCCCGCCCTCGCCGGCCCGGCCACCACCGCTGCCCGCGGTCCGCTCGCCGAAGCCGCCGAGCACCGCCTCCAGCAGCGGTAGGGCGTGCAGCACCCGGCCGGCCCGGATCACCGTGTCCCAGGCCGGCTCGAACTTCTTCCAGCCGCCCGCGTACGCCAGGTGCCGCAGCCGGCCGCGCAGGCTCTCCTTGGTGGCCGCTCCGCGCCAGATCGCCGGCCAGCGGTAGAAGTCCCGGTAGGCCCGCCGGTAGCCGTCGGTGAGCTGGGTCGGGGTGAGCCGCTTCGGCCGGTAGACGACCTGGCGGGTGTCGTACCGGTCCCAGTCCCGGTGCAGGATCCGGTCCTGTGCGGCCATCCGGTCGTACAGCGCGGTCCCCGGGTACGGGGTGAGGATGTGGAAGGTGGCCGTTTCCACCCCCTGCTCGACCGCCCAGCCGACCGTACGGTCGAAGACGTCCGGCTCGTCGTCGTCCAGCCCGAAGACGAAGCTGCCGTTGACCATCACGCCGTGCTCGTGCAGCCGCCGCACCACCGCCGAGTAGTCCCGGCCGACGTTCTGCCGCTTGCGGGTGGCCGCCAGGTTGCCGTCGTTGACCGTCTCGAAGCCGACGAAGAGGCTGCGCAGCCCGGCGTCGACGGCACGTTCGAGCAGGTCCGGCGCGAGTACCGCGTCGACGGTGCCGGCGGCCTGCCAGAGCCGGCCCATCCCGGCCATCCCGTCGAAGAGGGCTCGGGCGAACCGCCGGTTGCCGAACAGGTGGTCGTCGAGGAAGTAGAGGTGCCGGCCGGGGAGCCGGTCGATCTCGGCCAGCGCGTCGTCGACCGCCTGCGTGTAGAACGACTTCCCACCGGCGAAGAAGGCGTCCTTGTAGCAGAAGTCGCAGTGGTGCGGGCAGCCCCGGGAAACCACGATCGAGTTCGGCACCAGGTAGCGGTGCCGGGCGATCAGGTCCCGGCGTACCGGGGGCAGTCCGGCGAGCGTCCGGTTGGTGGAGACGTACCGGGTCTTGGGCGCTTGCCGGCGCAGGTCGGCGAGGAACTGCGGCCAGGTGTCCTCGCCCGGGCCGAGGAAGATGGTGTCGGCGTGTGCCGCCGCCTCGTCCGGCAGCGCGGTGACGTGCAGGCCGCCGAGGACGACGTACGCGCCCCGGGCCCGGTAGTGGTCGGCGATCTCGTACGAGCGGCGGGCCGAGGTGATGTAGACCTGGATCACCACCAGGTCGGGGACCGGCTCGTCGGTCAGGTCCAGCCGCTCGACGTGTTCGTCGTGCAGGCTCACCCCGGGTGTCCTCGGGCAGATAACCGGCGAGGGTGGCCAGGCCCAGCGGCGGGAACAGCGAGTACTTGATCGGTCGGAAGAACGGGCTGGTCGCCTCGGTCAGGGCCGGCAGGATCAGCTTGACACGCATGTCACCGACGCTAGGCAGCCGGTGCGGGGCGGGTGTGTGCCCGTCGTGGAGACTCGGTGAAGGAGGCCTTCCGGGTCCTCCCGGCGGGACGAATCCAGTCGACGTCCAGTGGCAGTTCAGTCCGGTACGCGAATCTCGATGCCTGCCCGGCCGGCGCCCCCGCCCGGTCGGGCGGGCAAATCGCCGCACGCCGCGGGCGTCCGGGCAGATCGCGGTGATCAGGGACCGGGTCGCACAGCGCGCCGTTCGACCCGCCGGGACAGGTCCCTGATCACCGCGATCGTGGGGGGATGGGTGGGTGTCGGTCAGGCGGGCAGGCTGGCCGCGCCCCGGGGCAGGAAGCGGCGGCCGGTGACCCGCTCGGAGGTGCCGGTCCGATCCAGGTACGGCGTGACGCCGCCGAGGTGGAACGGCCAGCCGGCACCGAGGATCATGCAGAGGTCGATGTCCTGCGGCTCGGCGACCACACCCTGGTCCAGCATCAGCCGGATCTCCTGGGCGAGCGCGTCCAGCGCCCGCCGGCGTACCTCTTCGGCGTGCAGCGGCGCGGAACCGACCTCCAGCAGCCCGGCCACCTCGGGGTTGACGTCGCCGTCGACCACCAGCGGCTTGCCGGACTCGGCGATCCGCCTCAGGTTCTCACTGACCCCGAACCGGTCCGGGAAGGCGGCGTGCAGCGTCCCGCCGACGTGGTACGCCACCGCCGGCCCGACGAGCTGGAGCAGCGCCAGCGGGCGCATCGGCAGGCCGAGCGGGTCGAGTGCGGCGTCCGCCACCTCGGGCGGGGTGCCGGCGTCCACGGCCGCGAAGATCTCGCCGAGGAACCGGGTCAGCAACCGGTTGACCACGAAGGCCGGCGCGTCGGCGACCAGGACGCAGGACTTGCGTAGCTCCTTGCCGACTGCGAAGGCGGTGGCCAGGGTGGTGTCGTCGGTCCGCTCGCCCCGGACGATCTCCAGCAGCGGCAGCACCGCGACCGGGTTGAAGAAGTGGAACCCGACCACCCGCTCCGGGTGCTCCAGGTCGGCGGCCATCGCGCTGACCGAGAGCGAGGAGGTGTTGGTGGCGAGTACCGCCTCCGGCGAGACGATCTTCTCCAGCTCCGCCCAGACCTGCTTCTTCACCGCCAGGTCCTCGAAGACCGCCTCGATCACGAAGTCGGCGTCGGCGAAGACGCCCTTGTCGACCGAGCCGCTGACCAGGCCGCGCAGCTTGGCGGCCGTACCCTCGGGAAGCCGGCCCTTGCCGACCAGCTTGTCGATCTCGGCGTGCACATAGCCGACGCCTTTGTCCACCCTGGACTGGTCGAGGTCGGTGAGCACCACCGGCACCTGGAGCCGGCGGGCGAAGAGCAGGGCGAGCTGCGAGGCCATCAGGCCGGCGCCGACGATGCCGACCTTGGTCACCGGCCGGGCCAGGCCCTTGTCCGGGGCACCGGCCGGCCGCTTGGCCCGGCGCTGCACCAGGTCGAAGGAGTAGAGGCCGCTGCGCAGCTCCTCGCTGAAGACCAGCTCGGCCAGTGCCTCCACCTCGGCGGCCATCCCCGCCGGCAGCCCGTCCGGGTCGCCCTCGGCGGGCGCGTCCGGCGCCTCGCGGGCCAGCTCCAGCAGCTCCAGCGCCTGGTAGGCGGCCGGGACCGCGCCGTGCAGCCGCTCGTCGAGGGTCTGTCGGGCGAAGTAGAGCACGCCGTCCCACATCTCCCGGTCGACCTCCGGCCGGGTCACCTGGACCTCGCCGCGCACCACCTGCGCGGCCCACTCCAGCGAGCGCTCCAGGAAGTCGGCCGGCGCGAAGAGTACGTCCGCGATGCCCAGCTCGGCGGCCTGCTTCGGCTTGAGCATCCGGTTCTGCATGAGCGGGTTCTGGATGATCACCTGGGCCGCACCGGCGATGCCGATCAGGTTGGGCAGCAGTTGGGTGCC
The DNA here is from genome assembly GCF_050936445.1 of Plantactinospora sp. CA-294935. Classification (NCBI taxonomy): domain Bacteria; kingdom Bacillati; phylum Actinomycetota; class Actinomycetes; order Micromonosporales; family Micromonosporaceae; genus Plantactinospora; species Plantactinospora sp. CA-294935. The sequence continues at coordinate 10,096,416 of NZ_JBNJMU010000001.1, read as the reverse complement.
GCCCCAGCCGGGCACCAGGCCGAGGGAGACCTCGGGCAGGGCCAGCGCGGCGGCGCCACCGGAGAGTGTCCGGTAGTGGCAGTGCAGTGCCAGCTCCAGCCCGCCGCCCATCGCCGCGCCGTTGACGAAGGCGAAGGTCGGCACGGCGCTGGTGCGCAGCCGGCCGAAGACCCGGTGCCCGAGCCGGCCGATCTCGCGGGCCTGGTCCCGGTCCGCGAGTAGCGGCATGCCGGTCACGTCCGCGCCGACGCAGAAGATGTACGGCTTGCCGGTCACCGCCACGAACGCCGGCTCGGCGGCGAGCGCCTCGGTGATCGCCTTGTCCAAGCTGGACAGACCGGCCGGGCCGAAGGTGTTCGGCTTGGTGTGGTCCAGGCCGTTGTCCAGGGTGATCAGCGCGGCCGGGCGGTCCAGCCCCGGCAGGTCCACCAGCCGGAGCAGCGATCGGGTGACCACCTCGTTGGGGTTGCGCGGAACCGTCACTTGTCGTCGCCGCCTTCCCAGTTGGGGTTCTCCCAGATGACCGTGCCGCCCATGCCGATCCCGATGCACATCGCGGTGAGGCCGTACCGCACCTCGGGGTGCTCGGCGAACTGCCGGGCGAGCTGGGTCATCAGTCGTACCCCGGAGGAGGCGAGCGGGTGGCCGATGGCGATCGCCCCGCCCCACTGGTTGACCCGGGGGTCGTCGTCGGCGATGCCGAAGTGGTCGAGGAAGGCCAGCACCTGCACGGCGAACGCCTCGTTCAGCTCGAAGAGGCCGATGTCGTCGATGGAGAGCCCGGCGATCCTCAGCGCCTTCTCGGTCGACGGGATCGGGCCGTAGCCCATCACCTCCGGCTCCACCCCGACGAAGCCGTACGACACCAGTCGCATCGACACCGGCAGCCCGAGTTCCCGGGCGACGTCCTCGGCGGCGAGCAGGCTGGCGGTGGCCCCGTCGTTGAGCCCGGCCGCGTTGCCGGCGGTGACTTTGCCGTGCGGGCGGAACGGTGTCTTCAGGGTGGCCAGCTTCTCCAGTGAGGTCTCCCGGGGTGCCTCGTCGGCGGTGGCGAGTCCCCAGCCGGTCTCCGGGTCGCGGGTCGCCACCGGCACCAGGTCGGGTTGGAGCTTGCCGTTGGCGTACGCCTTGGCGGTCTTGACCTGCGAGGCGAGCGCGAACGCGTCGGCGCGCTCCTTGCTGATGTGCGGGAGCCGGTCGTGCAGGTTCTCCGCGGTGGAGCCCATCACCAGGGCGGAGGGATCGACCAGCTTCTCCGCCAGGATCCGCGGGTTGGGGTCCACCCCCTCGCCCATCGGGTGCCGGCCCATGTGCTCGACGCCACCGGCGATCGCCACGTCGTAGGCGCCCATCGCGATCCCGCCGGCCACCGTGGTGACAGCGGTCATCGCCCCGGCACACATCCGGTCGATGGCGTACCCGGGCACCGTCTTGGGTAGCCCGGCGAGCAGCGCGGCGGTACGGCCGATGGTGAGGCCCTGGTCGCCGATCTGGGTGGTGGCGGCGATCGCCACCTCGTCGACCCGCTCCGGCGGCAGTTGCGGGTTGCGCCGCAGCAGTTCGCGGATGCAGCGGATCACCAGGTCGTCGGCGCGGGTGTGGGCGTACATCCCACCCGCCTTGCCGAACGGGGTGCGGACGCCGTCAACGAAGACGACGTCCCGGACTTCACGGGGCACTGGAGCCTCCTTGCCGCAGGGGCCCGGGTGGGCGGGTACCTCGGATGCTACTAGTCAGTAACTAGTGTCGTTTGCGCCCCCCGTGTGGCTCGGACCACATATTGTCCGGCTGGGTGCTTCGGTAATCCCGCTATTGCCGGCTAAACACCGAGCAATTGTGAAAAAGCCTCCAATCAGCCAGGAGTCCGGGTGAAGGTGCTGGTCGCCGGTGGTGCCGGCTTCATCGGCAGCACCATTGCGTCGGCCTGCCTGGACGAGGGCATCGAGCCGGTGATCCTGGACAGCCTCTGCACCGGGCGGGTCGAGTTCACCCGGGGACGGACCTTCTACCGGGGCGACATCTCCGACGGCGCGCTGCTCGACCGGATCTTCATCGAGCACCCGGAGATCGCCGCGGTGGTGCACGCGGCGGCGCTCATCGTGGTGCCGGAGTCGGTCAGCGAGCCACTGCGCTACTACCGGGAGAACGTCGCCAAGTCGCTCGACTTCCTCGACCACATCCTCCGCAACGGGGTCACCCGCTACGTCTTCAGCTCCTCGGCGGCGATCTACCGTACCGGTGCCGACCTCTCGGTCGACGAGAGTTCACCGCTGGAGCCGGCCAGCCCGTACGCCCGGACCAAGGCGATGATGGAAACGGTGCTCGCGGACACCGCCGGGGCCACCCCGCTGCGGGCGCTCTCGCTGCGCTACTTCAACCCGATCGGCGCCGACCCGCTGCTGCGTACCGGTCTCCAGGTGCCCCGGCCGACGCACGCACTGGGCAAGCTGATCGACGCCTGGACCGACGGCGGGGAGTTCCTGATCACCGGTACCGACTGGCCCACCCGGGACGGCTCGGGAATCCGCGACTACATCCATGTCTGGGACCTGGCCAGGGCACACGTCTGTGCGCTGCGCCGGTTCGACGAGATCCTGCCGCCCGGCGGCGACCGGTCGGTGGAGGCGGTCAACCTCGGCACCGGCGACGGGACCACCGTCCGGGAACTCGTCGCCGCCTTCGCCGAGGCGGTCGGGCCGGTACGCACCCGCGAGGCGCCGCGCCGCCCCGGCGACGCGGCCGGCTCGTTCACCCGGAGCACCCGGTCCCGACTGCTGCTCGACTGGAAACCCGAGTACTCCGTTGCCGACGGCATCCGGCACGCCGTGCAGTGGTGCAGGATCCGCGACGAGCTGCTCGGCATCCGCCGGCCCGCCCTGCACCTGCACCACTGACCTGTGCCGCCGCTCCGGCCCGCCGGAGAACGTGCTGCCGGCGGGCCAGGAGTGGGCGGGTCAGGTCGGCCCGACCAGCGCCACCGCGAGTTCCTCGGCGATCAGGCCGACCTGCCAGCTCCGGGCGCCGTACCCGCGCAGGGTCTCGGCAACCGTCTCCGGAGTGATCTCCTCCGGCGGGATCCAGGCCAGCCGGCGTACCGAGTCGGGAGTGATCAGGTTTTCCGGCGGCAGGGTGTGCGCCGCGGCGATCCGGGTCACCACCTCGCGGCACCGGGCCAGCCGGGCGGCCGCCACCGGGTCCCGTTCGGCCCAGCGGTGCGGCGGGGGCGGCCCGTCGATCGTGGGGCTCACCGGCAGCGCGTCGTCCGGCAGTTGCCGAGCGTCGGCGAGGGCGTCCAGCCAGGTCCGGACGAGCCGGCGTACCGAGCGGCCGCCGAAGCCGGGCAGCATCAGCAGGGTCCGCTCGTCCTTCGGGTCCATCTCGGCGGCGGCGATGATCGCGGCGTCCGGGAGCACCCGGCCGGGCGCCGAGTCACGGCGGGCGGCGATCTCGTCCCGGGCGTACCAGAGCGACCGCACCCGGGCCTGCGCCCGGGCACCGCGCACCCGGTGGATGCCGGAGGTCCGCCGCCACGGGTCCGGCCGCTGCCGGGCCGGCTGGGCGCCCCAGGCCACCAGCGCGGCGAACTCCTCGGCCGCCCACTTCGCCTTGCCCTGCCGCTCCAGCTCGGCCGCGAGCTTGTCCCGCAGTTCCGTGAGCATCTCCACGTCCAGCGCGGCGTAGGTCAGCCAGGACTCCGGCAGCGGCCGGCTGGACCAGTCCGCCGCCGAGTGGTGCTTCTCCAGGGTGAAGCCGAGCAGTTGTTCGGTCAGCGCGGCCAGGCCGACCCGTTCGAAGCCGGCGAGCCGGGCGGCCAGCTCGGTGTCGAAGAGGCGTCTCGGCCGCAGCCCGAGGTCGGCGAGGCAGGCGAGATCCTGGCTGGCGGCGTGCAGCACCCATTCGGCATCCGCGATCGCCTCGTCGAGGGTGCGGAGGTCGCCGAGTGGCAGCGGGTCGATCAGCACGGTGCCGGCCCCGGCCCGCCGGAGCTGGACCAGGTAGGCCCGCTGGCTGTAGCGGTAGCCGGAGGCGCGTTCGGCGTCGACGGCGACCGGGCCGGTGCCGGCCCCGAACCGGGACACCACGTCGGCCAGGCCGGCGGGTGTCTCGACGGGGGCTGGAGTGCCGTCGCGAGGGGTGAGAAGCGGTACGGGCCCGCCGGGCGTTGGGTCGGGCCCCACTGTCTCGGGATCCGGCGCGGACACCGGAAGGCTGTGCGGCTCGTCCCCTGCTCGGCGTTGCGCGGCCCGACGGCGCAGGGGTGGTTCGTCGGTCACCTGACAACCCTAGTCTTCGCCAGGATTCGGGTCGCGCAGCCGGTCCGGCGAGTCGGGTCCGGTGGGGCGGCTGGGGCCGCCGAAGCGGTTGGGGCGTACGAGGTTCGGCGGAAGTTGCGGCTGGTCAGGCGGCGCCGGCCGGCCGGGAGTGCGGCAGCGCGGTGACACCGGGCGGCGGCAGCCCGGCGGTGGAGGCGAGCAGCGTGCACCAGGCCAGCAGATGTGCCCGCAGGTCGTCGTCGACCGGGGTCCAGGAGGCGCGGATCTCGATGTCACCGGCAGCCGGCGGGCCGGCCAGCTCGCCGAACCGGGTCGACATGGTCTGGGTCACCGTGCCGCCGAGCGCCCGATGGGCCGCGTCCCGCGCCTGGAGAGCGTCGGTCAGCCAGGTCCAGCCGACGGCGGGGAGCAGCGGGTCGGCGGCGAGGTCGATCTCCAGCTCGGCGGTGACGTAGGTGACCAGGCGCAGCGTCCCCTTCCAACCCTCGTGTCCGGCCGGGTCGTGCAGCAGGATGAGCCGTCCGGTGGCCACCTCCTCGCCGTCGCGCCGCACGGTGGCGGCCAGCGCGAAGGCGTACGGGGCCAGCCGTTGCGGGGCGCCCACCTCCTCCAGCACGATCTCCGCGCGCGGCGCCGCCGACCGCAACCCGGCCACCGCACGGGCGAAGGTCTCGGGCTGGACGATCGGGGAGGCCATATCCGCAGCCTAAGCCGATCGTCGGCGCGGTGGTGGGGCGCCGCGCCGGTCGGAGCGGCCGGTCGGCCCGGCGCACCGCACATCGGGTACGTCTGGCACGCCACAAAACCCGGCGGTGCGCGTCGCCGGGATCGGGGCGCGTGGCACGATGGCGCCGATGACCACCACGACTGCGGGCAACGTGGCCCGAGACGACCAGCCGGCCCAGGGCGGCCCGGCCGATTCGCCGTTCGTCCGCGCCTGCCGGCGCCGGCCGGTGCCGCACACCCCGGTCTGGTTCATGCGGCAGGCCGGGCGCTCGCTGCCGGAGTACCGCGAGGTGCGGGCCGGGATCCCGATGCTGGAGTCGTGCCGCCGGCCGGAGCTGGTCGCCGAGATCACCCTCCAGCCGGTACGCCGGCACGGCGTCGACGCGGCGATCCTGTTCAGCGACATCGTCGTACCGGTGGCGGCGGCCGGGGTGGACCTGGACATCGTGCCCGGCACCGGCCCGGTGGTGGCCGAACCGGTACGCACCCTCGCCGACGTCGACCGGATCCGCCCGATCGACCCCTCCGATGTGTCCTTTGTGGACGAGGCGGTCCGGCTGCTCGTCGCCGAACTCGGCGACACCCCGCTGATCGGCTTCGCCGGAGCGCCGTTCACCCTGGCCAGCTACCTCGTCGAGGGCGGGCCGTCGCGCAACCACGTACGCACCAAGGCGCTGATGCACGGCGCACCGGACGTCTGGCACGCGCTGCTGGGCCGGCTGGCCGAGATCACTCTCGCCTTCCTGAAGGTGCAGATCGGCGCGGGCGTGGCGGCGGTGCAGCTCTTCGACTCCTGGGCCGGGGCGCTCTCCGAGGCCGACTACCGCCGGTTCGTGCTGCCGCACTCGACGGCGGTGCTGCGCGGGCTCGCCGACGCGGGCGTGCCCCGGATCCACTTCGGGGTCGGCACCGCCGAACTGCTCGGCGCGATGGGCGAGGCCGGCGCGGACGTGGTCGGGGTGGACTGGCGTACCCCGCTGGACGCGGCGACGGTGCGGATCGGGCCGGACAGGGCGGTGCAGGGCAACCTGGACCCGGCCGTGCTCTTCGCGCCCTGGCCGGTGGTCGAGGCCGAGGTGCGTCGGGTGCTCGGCGAGGGCGCGGCCACCCCCGGGCACGTCTTCAACCTCGGGCACGGCGTGCTGCCGGAGACCGATCCCGACGTACTGACTCGGGTCGTCGCCCTGGTCCACGAGGCGTCCGCGAGCTGACCGAGAGGCGGGCACCGGGGTGAACGACACGACACGGTCCGGCGGGCCGCGGATCGCCGTGGTCGGCGGCGGGATCACCGGGCTGGCCGCCGCGCTCCGGCTGCGGGACCGGCTCCCCGCCGACACCGAGATCACCGTGTACGAGCAGTCCGGCGTGCTCGGCGGCAAGCTGCGTACCGGGTCGCTGGCCGGTGCGACGGTCGAGTTCGGCGCCGAGGCGTTCCTGACCCGGGATCCGGCCGGCGGGGACTCGGCGGCGGTCGCCCTGGCCCGCCGGGTGGGGCTGGCCGACGCGCTGGTGCACCCGGCGATCGGCCGGGCCGCGCTGGCGATCGGTGGCGAGCTGCGGCCGATGCCCCCGGGCACCCTGGTCGGGGTACCCGGTGACCTGGCCGCGGTGGCTGCGGTGGCCCGGCCGGCGGCGGAGCGGGACACCGACGGAGGCCGCCCGCTGCTCGGCCCGGACGAGGACCCGACGGTCGGCGAGCTGGTCCGGCGGCGGCTCGGCGACGAGGTGGTGGACCGGCTCGTCGACCCGATGCTCGGCGGGGTGTACGCCGGCCGCGCCGACGAACTGTCGCTGGCCGCCACGATGCCCGGGCTGGCCCGGGCGGCACGCACCGAGCCGACCCTGACCGGGGCGGTCCGGGCGGCGATGGCCGCCGCGCCCCGACCGGCCGGCAGCCCGGTCTTCGCCACGGTCGACGGCGGGGTGAGCCGGCTGGTGGCCGCCGCAGCCGAGGCGGCCCGGGCCGAGATCAGGCTGAACGCGGCGGTCCGGGAGCTGCTGCCCGTCCCGGGCGGCTGGCGGCTGGTGATCGGCCCGACCCGCGACCCGGAACTGGTCGAGGTCGACGCGGTGGTGCTGGCCCTGCCGGCCCGGCCCGCCGCCCGGCTGCTCGGCGGGGTCGACGTGGCGGTCGGCGCGCTGGTCGGCCGGCTGGACTACGCCAGCGTGGCGCTGGTCAGCCTCGCCCTGCCCGGCCCGCCCGACAGCGCGGCGGCGAGCGACCGCGGCGTGCTCTCCGCGACCGGCGGCGCGGTGCCGACGGACCTGTCCGGGTTCCTGGTGCCGGCGACCGAGCAGACCCTGGTCAAGGCGGCCACCTTCTTCACCAGCAAGTGGGCGCACCTGCGCCGCCCGGACGGCACGCTGCTGCTGCGCGCCTCGGTCGGCCGGCACGGCGAGGAGCACCTGCTGCAACGCGCCGACGACGAGCTGGTCTCGGCGGTGCACCGGGAGCTGTCCGAGCTGCTCGGCACGGAACTGCCCGCACCGGTCGACAGCCACGTGCACCGGTGGGGCGGCGCGCTGCCCCAGTACGCCCCCGGCCACCTGGACCGGGTGGCCGCGGCCCGGGCCGCGCTGCGGACCGCACACCCGACCCTGGCGCTGGCCGGCGCCGGCTACGACGGGGTGGGGATACCGGTCTGCGTACGCTCCGGCGAGACCGCGGCCGAGGAGATCATCAAGGTGCTGGGAGTATCAGGGGCATGACTGCGGAACAGACCGGTGGCTCGGAGCAGACCAACACTGCTGGCTCGGAGCAGAGCAACGCGGCGCGGCTGCGCGAGCTGAACGAGAGCATTCGCTACACCATGTGGTCGGTGTTCCGGGCGACCGGTCCGCTGCCCGAGGCGCGGGACGGCATCGCGGCCGAGGTCGGGTCGCTCTTCGAGGAGCTGGCCGGCAAGGACGTGGTGGTGCGGGGCAGCTACGACGTCTCCGGGCTGCGCGCCGACGCGGACCTGCTGATCTGGTGGCACTCGTCGTCCAGCGACGCGCTCCAGGACGCGTACGGGCGGCTGCGGCGTACCGCGCTCGGCCGGCAGTTGGCGCCGGTCTGGTCGCAGATGGCGCTGCACCGACCGGCGGAGTTCAACAAGAGCCACGTACCGGCGTTCCTGGCCGGCGAGCCGGCCCGGGGTTACATCTGCGTCTACCCGTTCGTCCGCTCCTACGAGTGGTATCTGCTGCCCGACGCCGAACGCCGGGAGATGCTGGCCGAGCACGGCATGATGGCCCGCGGCTACCCGGACGTCCGGGCCAACACGGTCGCCTCGTTCGCGCTGGGCGACTACGAGTGGCTGCTCGCCTTCGAGGCCGACGAACTGCACCGGATCGTCGACCTGATGCGCGACCTGCGCGCCTCCCGGGCCCGCCGGCACGTCCGCGAGGAGGTGCCGTTCTTCACCGGTCGGCGCCGGAGCATCGGCGAACTGGTCAACGCGCTGCCGTGACGCGAACGCGCCGCCCTGCCGTCGGTGGTGCCGCGTCGTCGGCTCCGGACCCGACCGCAGCCGGGCAGCACCTGGTCGGAGAGGAGTAGGGGGCAACGGCGTCGCGCCGCTGCCCCCTACTCCTTCCGTTCCTGAGAGCGTCAGTCGACGACCGTGACGATCCGGCGGCGCCGGGCCACGACGACGCCGACCACACCGGCGGCGAGCAGCAGCACACCGCCGAGCGCGACCAGTCCGGCCCGGGCACCGGTCACCGGCAGGCCACCGCCGGCACCACCGGTCTCCAGGGTGATCGGCGCGGTGTTGTTGCCGGTGTTCTTGTCCTGCACACCGCCGTCGACGACGATCGAGCCGGCCGCACCGGGCTCGCCGGCAATCTTGACCGTGAAGTCGAAGAGCCAGGTCTTACCCGACTGGAGCTGCTCCGGCGGCCAGCAGTGGTACGACAGACCGTCCGCCACTCCCCGCCGGTCCTCACCGTTCGGGTTGTCGGTGTTCGGCTCGCAGTTCTCATCGACCTTGAGCACCGACAGGCCGGCCGGCAGGACCACCTCGGCCGACGACGACCACTCCTCGCCCGGGGTGAGGGTGTTCGCCGGGCCGTCGTTGCGGATGCCGACCCGGATCGACCGGGTCTCGTCGACCGCGCCGCTGACGGTCGCCCCGATCGCGACGCTGTCCGCCTCGTGCAGCGGCACCTTCACGGTGAAGCTGGTCTCGTTGTCGTCGTAGTTCAGATCATCCGCCGGGGCACGCAGCGCCCTGCTGGTCGGGACCAGCCGAAGCCGCTTGCCGCTCGACCTCTTCTCCGCCTTGCTGAGCCGCTGCTCGGCCTCCTCGTCGGTCAGCGGCAGCACGGCAGCCCACGCACCGTAGGTGTCCGGGCCGGCAGCCTTGTCGGCCACCTTGAGCCGCAGCGGCGTCGCGGGATCGATCTCGAAGGTCTCGTCCGGGCCGACCGCTCCGTCCACAATGCAGGTCAGCGCCAGGTCGTCCTGGCTGTAAAGGCAGTTCTCGTACGGGTTGGGCAGTTCCAGGTGGTGGGTGGTGCTGATCACCACGGCGACCGCGTCGGCGGCGACGGTGCCCTCGTTGCGGGCCGAGATCGGCACATTGGTCGAGGCGCCGGCCTTCAGTTCGACGTCGGCGAGCTGACCGATTGCCAGGTCGATGCCGGGGGCGCTGACCTGGACGATGCTCTCCGTGCTGCCCTCGCCCTGGGTGTTCTCCCCGCGGGAGGTGGCGGTGATGGTGCCGCTCCACGGAGTCTCGTCGAGGTTTCCGGGGGCGAGCCCGATGGTGTAGGTGTGCACCGTGTCGGCCGCGAGTTCCGCGAGCGTGCAGGTGGCCACCGCGCCGGAGATGACGCAGCCCTGGTCCTTACCGGGCAGCGTGGCGGTGATGGCGGCGGGCAGCCCGGAGACGTCGATCTTGACGGAGACGTTGCGGGCCGCGACCTGCGAGTAGTTGTTGATGGTGAGCTTGGCCGGCTTGGGCTTGGTCGCGTCCTGAGCGACGTTGACCACGAACGGCAGTGACGGCCACGCGGCGGCGTACGGTGAGTCGGGCTCCTCGGCGCTGGCCGGCGTGGCGGCGGCGACCGTGGTCAGTGCGACCAGGGCGACGGCCACGCCGATCCGGGCGAAGGGCAGGAGGGGGCGCATGTACACCTTCCATGGGGGTTACGTAGAAAGGCGCCGGGGCAAGATCTCCACGGCGGTGATCGGGAGGCTAGAGGTGGCCCGGTCGGGCCAGCAACCCCGCCCGGCACAAACCCCGGCAAATGATCGCGATAGGCGGGCAGTTCCGTCCGAACCGCCGGTCTGGGCTGGCCAGGCAGACTAGTTCGTCGCCTCGGCCCGGTCCACCGGGTCGCGGTGCATCGGCACGTGCGGGATGCCGTCCTCGACGTACTCCGGGCCGCTGACCGTGAAGCCGTACCGGCCGTAGAAGTTCACCAGGTGCGCCTGGGCGTCGAGTACGCAGGGCCGGGAGCCGACCACGGCCAGCGCCTCGGTCATCAGTCGTCCGGCGTACCCGCCGCCCCGGGCCTGCCGGGCCACCACCACCCGGCCGATCCGCTCCACCCCGCCCGGGTCGGCGAGCAGTCGCAGGTACGCGATCGGCACGCCGCCCCGGGCCAGCCACAGGTGCCGGGTGCCCGGCTCGACGTCCCGGCCGTCGAGTTCGGGATAGGCGCAGTCCTGCTCGACCACGAAGATGTCGACCCGCAGCTTCAGCAGGTCGTGCAGGGTCCGGGTGTCGAGGTCGGCGAACGAGGCGACCCGGAGCTCGACCCGCTCCGCGGGGTCCGCCTGGCGCGGTGGCGTCTGCGACTGCTGCATCCCGCGATGGTAGGCGCGCGGCGGCGCGGGCTGCCGCCGGGGCGATCCGACGGCGTCGGGACCCGGTGCGGCGTCAGGCCGTGATTGGGGTGCGGGATCAGGCCGGGCGGGCGCCGACGGCGTCCCGGATCTCCGCCCCGCGCTCGCCCTCGACGACCCGGGCGCAGTGCCCGCAGCAGAAGAACCGGCCGGAGACCTCGACACCGTGCCCCATGATCCGGATGCCGCAGTGCTCGCAGACCGGGGCGAGCTTGTGCGCCGCGCACTCGAACGAGTCGAAGGTGTGCACGTCCCCGCTGGTGGTGCGGACCTCGAACGCCATCCAGTAGTCGTTGCCGCAGACCTCGCAGGTCGCCATGTCGAATTCCCCCGTTTCACCGCATCTGCGGTGATACTACGTGCTCGACGGGTCGAGGCGCATCGAGATCGAGTTGATGCAGTACCGCGCGTTGGTCGGGGTGAAGCCCTCGCCGTCGAAGCGGTGCCCGAGATGGGAGTCGCAGTTGGCGCAGCGCACCTCGATCCGGACCATGCCGAGCGAGCGGTCCTCCAGGTAGCGGATCGCGCCGGGCAGTGCCTGGTCGAAGCTCGGCCAGCCGCAGTGCGAGTCGAACTTGGTGTCGCTGGAGAAGAGTTCCGCCCCGCAGGCCCGACAGTGGTAGGTGCCGGCGGTCTTGGTGTCCACGTACTCGCCGGTCCACGCGCGTTCCGTGCCCGCCTGGCGGAGCACCCTGAACTCCTCCGGAGTGAGCCGGACCCGCCACTCCTCCTCGGTGGTGGGCAGCTTGCCTGCCTGGTCGTCCCGGACGCTGTTGTCAGCCATACCCCCAACGGTACGGCGGAGATCGTCGGGCGGCTAAGCGCCTCGTCGGGGCGGCCGAGCACCGCAGAATCATCGGAAAACAGCGAGAAACAACTGATTAATCACCGCCCGGCGACCGAGTCGTTGACAGGACATGCGGGCGGCCACCGGGCCGGGCGGAGAGCGACGGCGACGCGAGCACCGGCCGGTGCTGGCCGAGTTCCGGCTGACCTGGCGGCAGGCGGTGGTCCGGGGGCTGCGCTGGGGTGGTCTGGGCAGCGGCGCCGTGATCGTGATCGCCAGCGCGCTGCCCGGGCATCGGGAACTCTCCGAACTGGTCTGGGTCGCCGTGCTGGCCCCGTTACCGCTCGGGGTGCTCTGCGGCGCTGCCGACCGGCTCCGGGCCCGGGTCCGGCTGGACGAGGCGGGGCTGCGGGGCCGGGCGTACGGGGGGTACGCCTTCGTGGCCTGGCAGCGGGTGGTCGACGTCCGGGCGGAGCGCCGCCGGGGTCGTACCGTCGTCGCCGTCTACCTCGGCGACGCCGGGCCGCTGCGGCTGCATGCCCCGTACGACGGCGGCCCGCTGGACCGGGATCCCCGGTTCGAGCAGAAGCTCGTGCTGATCTGCCAGGTCTGGGAGGCGCACCGGCACGGCAGCCGGGAGCGGGAGGCGCGACCCCTGGCCTGAGCGGCCGTGGCGGCTGTCCGGCCGTGGCGGCGGGCGGCGTCTCCGTGTCGGGTCACCTGTGTCGGAGCGGTGGCATAGGGTCGGCCCATGGCTGGTGGCAGCGCGAAGGCGAAGCCCGTCGAGGTCGAGGTGGCCGGGCACACGGTACGGCTGAGCAGCCCGGACCGGGTCTACTTCCCTCGTCGCGGGTTCACCAAGAAGGACATGTTCGACTACTACCTCGCGGTCGGCGACGGGATCATGCGCGCCCTGGGCAACCGGCCGACGGCGTTGCAGCGCTTCCCGGAGGGCATCGAGGGGGAGATGTTCTACCAGAAGCGGGTGCCGGCGCGGGGCGTGCCGCCCTGGATCCAGACTGCGAAGATCCAGTTTCCGAGCGGCCGGAGCGCTGACGAGCTGTGCCCGGCCGACCTGGCGCACGTCGCCTGGGCGGCCCAGATGGGTACGGTGGTCTTCCATCCCTGGCCGGTCCGGGGCACCGACGTCGACCGCCCCGACGAACTGCGGATCGACCTCGACCCGCAGCCCGGCACCGACTTCGCCGACGCGGTGGAGGCGGCCGGCGAGGTGCGCGGGCTGCTGGACGAGCTGGGCGCGACCGGCTGGCCGAAGACCTCCGGCGGCCGGGGCGTGCACGTCTATCTGCGGATCGCGCCCCGCTGGACCTTCACCGAGGTGCGCCGGGCGGTGATCGCGTTCGCTCGGGAGGTCGAGCGGCGCCGCCCCGACCTGGTCACCACCTCGTGGTGGAAGGAGCAGCGCGGCGAGAAGGTCTTCATCGACTACAACCAGATGGCCCGGGACCGGACGATCGCCTGCGCCTACTCGCTGCGGGCCAACGCCCGGGCCACCGTCTCCACCCCGGTCAGCTGGGACGAGCTGCCGGACGTGGAGCCGGACGACTTCGACCTGAAGACGGTGCCGGAGCGGGTGGCGAAGATCGGCGATCCGCACGCCGGTATCGACGACGCCCCGTGGGACATCACCCCGCTGCTGGAGTGGGCCGACCGGGACGACCGGGACGGCTCGGGCGACCTGCCCTATCCGCCGGACCATCCGAAGATGCCGGGGGAGCCGAAGCGGGTCCAGCCGTCCCGGGACCGCGACCGCAAGGAGTGAGCGGGCGCCGGGCGCAGCCCTCTTCCGGCTAGGACCCCACGCCCTCGAAGATCAAGCCGGTGGTATCGCAAGGTGCTCGGCTGCTGTCCCGGGCCGTACCGTGAGCGCTTCTCCCAGAGCATGGAGCAGACGTTCGGCGAACTCTGCCGCGACGCGAAGCGGGCAACGATCTGGGTGCGGAGATCAGCGTCAGGCGGGCCGCTCAACTGCTCGGCGTCCCGCTGAGGCGCGCCGGTGCACGAGTGTCAGGCGATGAGCGCGATGACACCTGTGATGACGGCGGCGGCGAGCACCGCGACAGCGGTAAGCACGCCTCGGCTGCCGAAGCGGCGGCGGATCTGACGTCCGGTCTGGGTCATGGGAGGGGCCTCTCTCTGCTGCGACCAGCCATACTGTTATTCTGCTAGCAGTGTAGCAGAATGGGAGTTGGTGTGATCACATTCCGACTGGACCGCCGGTCCGGCGTCACCCCGTACCTACAACTGGTTCAGCAGGTGCGGCAGGCGGTGCGGCTGGGCTGGCTGCAAGAAGGCGATCAGCTCCCCACGGCGAGGGAGGTGGTGGCCGCATTGGGCATCAACCAGAACACGGTGCACAAGGCGTATCGAGAGCTGGAACGCGACGGTGTTGTGCTCTCCCGGCCAGGTGTGGGCACCTTCGTCCTCGCGTCGCTGTCCGCGCGGCGTGCGGCGCAGGACCCGGCGATCCGCCACCAGCTAGATTCGTGGGTTACCGCAGCGCGTGACGCGGGCCTGGACGACGACGACATGCGCGCGGTTTTCGAGGCGGCACTGGCCGAGGGCGAACCCGCGGCGCCACGGCAGGCGGAGCAGCGTTCATGAACGCGTTGGAGACCACCGGCCTGGGCAAGCGATACGGCCGGACGTGGGCGCTGCGTGACTGCACGCTGGCGGTGCCATCGGGGACGGTGACCGCGCTGGTAGGACCTAACGGCGCGGGCAAGAGCACGTTGCTGCACCTGGCGGTGGGCCTACTCGCGCCCAGCGCGGGCGAGGTACGCGTCGCCGGCCGCAGGCTCAGTCAGCAGGGCCAGGACCTGGCCCGGGTTGCGTTCGTGGCGCAGGACAAGCCGCTGTTCGCCACCTTCACCGTCGAAGAGATCCTCCACTTCGGACGGGCAACCAATCCCGGCTTCGACACCGCCTCGGCTCGCGCCCGGCTCGACGCCTACCGAATTCCCCTGGACCGGAAGGTCGGCCACCTCTCCGGCGGGCAACGTACCCTGGTCGCGCTGACACTCGCCCTGGGCAAGCGCGCCGAATTGCTCATCCTCGACGAGCCGCTGGCCGACCTCGACCCGCTGGCCCGCAAAGAGGTGATGGGCGCGATGATGGCCGCCGTCGCCGAGACCGGGGCCACCGTCGTGCTGTCGTCACACATCCTGACCGACCTTGCCGACACCTGCGACTACCTGCTGCTGCTCAACAGCGGCCGGCTGCAACTGGCCGGCAGCTTCGACGATCTCACCGAAGGCCACCGAATCGTCACCGGGCCCGCCGAACTCGCCGCGCAACTGCGCGATGCCCCCGTCCCGCCCGTGCACCTGAGCGCCACCGCCCGGCAGACCACCGCACTCGTCCGCCGAGATCCCGTCGACACTCGCGGCAGCGAACAGGCGCCCACCCTGGAAGAACTCGTCCTGGCGTACCTGCGCAACCCGGACGCCTCATGGTTGCCAGCACCCACCCTCGCCAGCACCGAGAAGGAGGCCGCATGATCTGGCTCGCCTGGCGCCAGCAGCGTTTCCCCTTCACCGCCGCCGCTGTCCTGACCGCGATCTACGGCGCCTTGGCCACCGCAGCCCACTTCGACGCCGAGTTCACCACGATCACGCAACTGTTCGCCGGCTACCTGACCATCGGAGTCTGCATGTTCTGGGGCGTACCACTGGTGGCGCGCGACATCGAACACGGCACCCATCGCCTGGCCTGGACCCAGAGCCAACCCCGTACCCGGTGGCTCGCGGCCAGGCTAACGGTCGCCGCAGCCGGAGCGCTGGCCGCAGCGACAGCGGTCACCGCCATCGTCAGCTGGGCACTACCCACGACCGCCGCGGATCCGATGAGCTGGTTCTACTACGAATCCCACGACCTGGTCCCGTTCACCCGGGTCCTGTTCGCCCTCGCCCTGGGCGCGACACTCGGTGCGCTGACCCGCAACACCCACATCGCCATGGCCGTCAGCGTCCCGGTACTGGGCATCGTGCAACTGGGCGGAGCCCGCGCACTGCGCGAGAGCACCACCATGACCTACTGGCAGTTGCAGCTCACCGAGGCGGCCATATACCTGATCGTCGCGGCCGCGCTCACGACCGTCACCTTCCTGGCGGTGCAACGCCGCCCCTAACCGAAGCGCGACTCGTGCCCCTCCGAGTGATCGCGGCCGAAGAGGCCGGCGGGATGTCGGGCGGGGGAAATTCCACCCGCCCGACGGCAACTGTGGTGCCGCTCCGACTCGATCAGTCCCGGGTCACCTCGGCCACGAAGGAGCGCCAGGCGTCGGGCTCGAAGGTCAGCACCGGCCCGGACCGGTCCTTGCTGTCCCGGACCATCACCCGACCCGGCAGGTTGTCGGCCACCTCGACACAGTCACCGCCGTTGGGGCCCGAGCGGGTCGACTTGTGCCAGCGGGCGTCCGTCACGTCCATGTCTCCGCCACTTTCCTGATCATCTCGATGGACTGCTGGAGGGGTAGCGCCACCCCGCGCACGTTTTCCCACGCGTCCCGGATGATCAGGATGTCGCCCGGTCGTTCGGCGACGACTCCCTGGAGTTGGTTGTCCAGGTAGGTCAGTTCCCGACTGTCCGTCAACGTCGCGATCGTGAACGGGCCGGCCAGTCCAAGGTACGCCCCGGCAGTGTTCGCCACGACGTGGATGTATACGTTTGGTCGCTCGGCCATCGCCACCAGGTGGTCGAGCTGTTCCCGCATCACCTGGGGTCCGCCGATGCTTCGGTGGAGCACGGTCGCGTCGAGCACCGCGATGAGCGTCGGCGGCTTTTCCGCGTCGAGCACCTGCTGGCGGTCGATCCGAGCCTGCACCTGCTGGTCGAGCTGCGCGGGCGTCAGGCTTCCGGCGGCGAGCAGTGCTCGCGCGTACGCCTCGGTCTGGAGCAGACCCGGCACAACCAGCGGGTTGTAGGTCCTCAGGACGAGAGCATCCCGCTCTACCTCGATCCATGGCCGGAACCAGACGTGCACACTTTCCAGTACATGGATCTTTGCCAGCATCCGGCTGAAGAGGCCGCCGGTTTCGAATACCCGGTCGACGGCTTCCAGGTATTCCTCGGTCGGCGGGCGTTGCCCGGTCTCGACCGACGAGACGTGACTGCCGGAATACTTGATCGCCTTTCCGAAGTCCTCCTGGCTGAGGCCACGTGACGTCCGTAAGATCCGCAGTTCAGTGATCAGGAACTCAGACATGCTGCCCACGATCGCTCACTCTCGATTGGGGATATCGGCGCAGTTCCGATCTGCCGGCACGCGAGACCGTCCTTGTTGGACTGCCGACCCTATGAGGTGGTGATTGAGCTGTAAACGCCGAATCGCCGGGAGCTGATGCGATGAGAAGCGAGTGAGCAACGGAGGTCCATGATCGAGCAAGGCGACGGTCTTGCGTTCGTCGTCGCGATCCGCTAGCGACGAGAGGATTAAGCCTGAGGGATGAGGCCGACGGACGCGAGTTCACCCCAATGATGGTCAGCGGCCCGGAAAACACCGGCTACGCTGCCTTCATCCGATTCCTACTGGAAGGAGTACCGTGCGCCGCATCGTCAGAAGTGTCGTGACACCGGCGACCCTGGTCCTGGCGCTGGTCGCGACCCCGGTAGTGGCCCGGGCCGCCAGCCCGTTCGACCGCTACCTCGACCAGGAACTCAGTTGGGGCGCCTGCCTGTTCACGCCGCCGGAGCAGGCTCGCCCGTCGGAGTGCGCCCTGGTTACCGTTCCCCGCGACTGGGCGGCGCCCGACGCGGGAGTCGACCTACAGGTTTCGATCAGCCGGGCGAAGGCCACCGGCGAACGCCTCGGCGCCATCCTCACCAACCCGGGCGGCCCGGGAGGCCAGGGCAGCTCCCTGGCCGGCGCCCTGGCCGCGCTCCAACCGACCGTGAACGAGCGGTACGACTTCGTCGGCATGGACCCGCGCGGTACCGGCCATGAGGGCGGGACCGCCCCGGACCAGCTCGGACTGGTCTGCGAGATCCCGACCGGCCGACTCTCGACCCGGACCGACCTGGACGCCCGGGACCGGTCCCCGGAGAGCATCGCCGAGCACCAGAAGGCACCTCGGGCCATCGCCGAAGCCTGCCAGAGTAAGGCGCTGACCCCGTTCATCACCACCTGGCAGACCGCGCACGACATGGAACTCATCCGGCAACTGCTCGGCGACTCCACCCTCAACTACCTCGGCTACTCCTACGGCACCTGGCTCGGTGCGAAGTACGCCTCGCTCTTCCCGGACAGCGCCGGCAAGATGGTGCTCGACTCCAGCGTCAACTGGCAGGGCCGGCTCCAGGCCGCCTTCGAGGCGTTCCCGATGATCGGGCAGCGGCAGCTTGACGACGTCTACCTGCCCTGGACGGCGCGGCAGTTCCCCGAGATCGTCGGTGACACCCCGGTCGAGGCGGCACGGACCTGGGAGGAGGCCCGGGAGTACGCCAAGACCCTCGGCATCGCCGGTGACAACTACGACGCCCTTTTCGTCGGCATGGGCGGCCAGTTGCAATGGCTCCTCGCCACCCTGGTCTTCACGCTGGCGGCGCAGGAGATGAACGGCGAGACCCCCGAGACCGGGCTGCCGGACGCCCTGCACACCGAGCTGGACGCCCTGGCCCGGGCGGAGTACGGCGTGCCGCTCGCGGACCTGACGGTGCGGAGGATCGCGGCCGAGGTCCCCGACGACTACGTGACGTTCCCCGGCACCCGGGTCTCCGTCGCCTGCGGCGACCAGCCGACCAACTCCGCCACCTGGTACCGGAAGCTCAGCGACCGGCAGGGCCCCCGCTACCCGTTGTTCGGTTGGGCGTACGGGCTCTCCGAGCCGTGCGCCTTCTGGTCCGACGCGCCCCGGCAGACCCTGCCGAACCTTCCCGCGTCGGTCGCTTCGAAGGTCCTGGTGGTGCAGGCCGAGTTCGATCCGCAGACCGGTTACGAGCAGGCGCGGGCGGCGGTCCGGGCAGCCCCCGGCGTCAGCATGGTCTCGATCGACGACGCCACCTTCCACGGGCAGTACGCGCTGGACGGCAACCCGTGTGTCGACGGGATGGTCAACGTCTTCCTGCTGCGCAACTCACGCCCGTCCGATGCGACCTGCCCGGGAGTGCCGCTGCCGGGTGAGACCGAGGTGTATCCGGTCGCCGGCCCGGTGAAGCAGGACAACCGGAAGCTGGACTCGCTGGCGCGGCTGTCGGCCGAGAGCCTGCCGGAGCTGCGCGAGCAGGTGCGGGAGCGGATCGCCCTGGTCAACTCGGACCGACCCGTCCGCTGACCTCGCACGGTCGCCCCGTGGTCCGATCCGGTGGCCACGGGGCGACCGGCGCCGCATGCCGCCGTCGGCGACTCGTACCGACGGTCGGTCGGCGTCAGAGTGCCAGCTTCATGCCCTCGTGGCTGGCTGCGAATCCCAGCGAGGCATAGAACCGGTGCGCCTCCGTACGCCGCTTGTCGGTGGTCAACTGGACCAGCCGGCAGTTGCGTTCCCGGGCCTGGTCCACCGCCCAGTTCATCATCCGCCGGCCGATCCCACCGCCGCGCAGATCGGAGCGGACCCGGACCGCCTCGATCTGCATCCGTTCGGCGCCGCGCCGGCTCACTCCGGGGATGAAGGTGAGCTGCATCGTGCCGACCGGCTCGCCGTCGAGTTCGGCGACGATCAGCTCGTTGCGCGGGTCGGCGTCGACCGCCTCGAACCCGGCCCAGTAGGCGGCGTCGACCTCCTCGCCGGTCGGCTCCGCCGGTTCCCGGCTCGCGGTCACCTCGTCGTCGAGCAGCATCGCGACGATCGCCGGTACGTCGTCCCGGCGGGCGGTCCGGAAGATCAGCTCACTCATGCCCTCAGCCTGGCACATCGGCCATTGTCACCCCGGTCGACTCGGCAGCCGGCTTGCCTGGCGGCGCAGCGTGCTGGCACCATCCCAGTCATGATCGAAAGAATCGAGTCCTCCGTCCGCCGGTGAGCGAGACGCCCGAGCCTGGACCGTTCGGACCCCGGGTCACCCTCTTCGACCACGCCCGGCGGCTGCATCGTCAGCACCCGGACTCGCCCCTGCCGCAGGACGGGCGTCCCTATCCGGACGAGGATCTGGAGCGTCAGCGTCCTGAGCCGGATCCGCCGGACGATCGGCGTCATGCGGGCATGGCGGCCGCCGCCGTCCTGGACGCACACTTCGTCAGGGACGGTGCCCCGCCGAGCGAACTCGCCGGAGCGTTCCGCGAGGTCGACGTTCCCATCCACCGCAACGACCACATCGCCGCCGCGGCCCTGCGAGCCGAGCGGGAACGCGTGCGGCGTACCGGCCGTTGGCTGGTACGGCATGCCGCCGATCGACGTGGCGCTCTCGTCGGGCTGGCCCTGCTGGCGAGCGACCAGGCACCTGACGACATCCCGCTGATCCGGACCATCGCACTGCTGTCCGACACGTTTGGCCCGTTGGCTGCCGACGCACTACGGCGACGTACCCGCGACGGTGGCGACGAGGCACTGCTCTGGCTCGCCGACCGGGTGGCCGGGTGGGGCAGGGTCTACGTGGTCGAGGCGCTCTGTCCGCTGGCCCACAGAACCGCGGTACGAGGCTGGCTGCTCCGCCGGACCTGCGATGGCGACGACGTCCTGCAGGGCTACTACGCGGGCGAGGCCGCCGAGGCGGCCCACCTGCACGAGGCGATCGGCGCGGAGGACGCGGACGACGAGTTGATCGACCAGAGCGGCCAGTTGCTGGGGACCATGACCCAGTGCCGGGGCCAGGGACTCACCCTCGACCGGTATCCGTCGGCCAGGCTGGCGCTCGACGGGTACGCCAGGCATCTCGGTCGGCAGCGGCCGATCCTGAGCCGGTACATCGCGGCCGTGACCATCGCCGGGTACCTGACGGACCGGACGACGAACGAGTGGGTGAGCTGCTCCGCGGGGCAACGGGAGGAACTCGCGGGCCGGATCCTCGCGGTCGTCGACCGCGAGGAGTGGTGCGAGGTGGTTCGGGCCAGCCTGGATCCGCAGAACGGCTATCACAGGTGGCTGGCCGAGACGGTCGGGCGCAAGCTGCGGCTGCGCGCATTCGCCGGTTTCGGGACCGCAGGCTGAGGCGGCTGGCGGGACGCCGTACTGCGTGGCGGCGCAGGACGCCGTACTGCGTGGCGGCCTGGGATGCCGCGCGAGACCGCCGAGCCAGGGACGTTCGTCCAGCAGACTGTAGAGCTGCCCCGCCCGTGCACCCATCGGGTAGGCGACTGGGTGCGGAGCCCGAGCCGTGACTCGGCGCGGATGCCGGGCCGCGAGGCGCCCGAGCCCGGGTACCACCCGGGCGGCGGCCCTCGGCGTTCGTCGCCGAACATCGTTCCCGGCCCTTCCGGACGTCTGCCCCGGCTGTGCACCCAGCTCGACAGTCGGCGACGGAGGTTATGCCCGGCCGGCGCCGCCGACCGGGCGCCAGGCGAGCCGGAGTCCGCCGACCGCTCGCCGACCGCTCGCCAAGCGTCGGCAAGCGCCGGCAAGCGCCGGCAAGCGCCCGGTGCGGGCAGCGCCGGACGTCACCCGGTGGCCTTCACCGGGCCGGGCAGGTGGTGCCGGCGCTCGGTGGCTTGAGGTCGATCAGGTAGTCGTCGACCGCGTCGCTGATGCAGCGGGTCTGCGGATAGGCGGTGTGCCCCTCGCCCTGCCAGGTCAGCACCACGCCGACGTCGAGCATCTCGGCCAGCTTCGGCGTCTGCTCGTAGGGCGTGGCCGGGTCGCCGGTGGTGCCGACGACCACGATCGGCGGGGCGCCGGTCGCCGGGCCGGTCGGGTACGGGTCCCGCTGGCCTGGCCAGAACTCGCAGCTCAGCATGCCCACCGCGAGTGGGGCGCCGAACAGCGGATACTTCGTGCGCCACTCCGACTGCAACGAGCGGATCCGGTCGAGGCCGACCTTCTTCTCCTCGTCGGCGCAGTTCACCGAGAGGTTGGCGTCGAAGAGGTTCGTGTAGCTGCCGTCCTCGGCCCGCTCGGCGTACGAGTCGGCCAGTTCGAAGACCTCCTTCGGGTCCCCGTCGGCGAGCGAGTCGATCGCGGCGGCCAGCTTCTGCCAGCCGGCCTCGGTGTAGAGCGAGGAGATCACCGCGTAGAAAATCCAGCCGGCGGTCGCCTCCCGGCCACCCTCGCCGCGTACCGGGGAGACCCGGGCCTTCTCCAACGCGTCCGTCACCGCGCCTCGGGCGTCCGGGGCGATCGGGCAGCGGCCCGGTGCCTCCCGGCACCAGGTGGTGAAGTTGGTGAAGGCGCGCTCGAAGCCCTTGGCCTGGCTCTCCGAGCCGGCCACGATGTCCTGCTCCGGGTCGATCGCGCCGTCGAGCACCAGCGCCCGGACGTTACGCGGAAAGAGCTGGGCGTACGTCGCGCCGAGCAGGGTGCCGTAGGAGTACCCGAGGTAGCTCAGCTTCTCGTCGCCGACGGCGGCCCGGATGGCGTCCATGTCGTGTGCGGCCTGCTCGGTGGAGTAGAGCCGTAGCCGCTCGCCGTACTTGCTGCCGCAGGTGTCACCGATCTTCCGGTTCAGCGCCACCAGCTCGTCGAACTCCGCCTGGCTCTCCGGATCCGGCTCGAAGCCGAAGGTGCTGTCCAGGTCGGCGTCGGAGACGCACTTGACGGGGGAGGAGCGGGAGACGCCCCGGGGGTCGAAGCCGATGATGTCGAACCGCCGGGTCACCTCGTCGGGGAGCCCGCCGAAGCCGGCCCCGAACGACAGGTAGACCGCCGAGTCGACGCCGGAACCGCCCGGCCCGCCCGGGTTGATCAGCAGCGAACCGATCCGGTCCTGCTGCTTGGTGGAACGGATCCGCAGCAGCGAGATCTCCAGCTTGTCGCCGCCCGCGCCGGCACCGCCGGCGGTGCTCCAGTCCGCGGGTACACCGATGGTGGCGCAGTCGTACCGCATGTTGGGCGCGCCCCGGCCGACGAGCTTGCGCGGCACCTCCGGACAGGGTTTCCAGTCCGCGGCGCCGGCACCGTTCGGCGCGGCTGCCGGGCCACCGCGCTCGCCCTCGTCGTCGGGCCGGAAGATCGGGATGGTGCAGCCGGCGACGAGCATCACGACGGCCAGGAGACCGGCCAGGGGCAGCCGGCGAAGATGCGAGCGGGCCAAGAGAAATCCTCCGTGATCGTATCGACCGTCAGGCTACGCGCCGGGGGCGAGCGGGTCGCCGCGGAGCACCTGGTCGACGTCGAACCGGATCGGGCGGTCGAGTTGGTCGTACCCGCAGGAGGCCGGCTCCCGGTCGGGCCGCCAGCGGACGAACTGGGCGGTGTGCCGGAACCTGTCCCCCTCCATCGCGTCGTAGCCGACCTCTGCCACCAGCTCCGGCCGGAGCGGCTCCCACTCCAGGCTCTTGGTGCCGGACCACCGGCTCGGCCCGCCCGGGATGCGCTGCCCGCTGGTGTGGTCGCCGTGCACCCACGGGTGCTCCTTGACGCCCTCGCGGTACGGCGCCAACTCGTCCAGCAGCTCGGCCCGGCGGGCGGCGCTGAACGACGCCGACACGCCGACGTGGTGCAGTGTCCCCGCCTCGTCGTAGAGGCCGAGCAGCAGCGAGCCGACCACCGGGCCGGACTTGTGCCAGCGGAAGCCGGCGACCACCACGTCGGCGGTGCGGGTGTGCTTGACCTTGAACATGAGCCGCTTGCCCGGCTCGTACGGGATGTCGGCCGGCTTGGCGACCAGCCCGTCCAGCCCGGCCCCCTCGAAGATCTCGAACCACCGGGCCGCCGTCTCCGGGTCGGTGGTGGTCTGGGTGACGTGCACCGGGGGTACGACGCCGCGCAGCTCCTCGACGAGCCGGGCCCGGCGCCGCTCGTAGGGCTGGTCGACCAGCAACTCGTCGCCGATGGCGAGCAGGTCGAAGGCGACCAGGTCGGCCGGGGTCGTCTCGGCCAGCATGTTGACCCGGGACGCGGCCGGGTGGATGCGCTGGCTGAGCAGCTCGAAGTCGAGCTTGGGCTCGCCGTCCGGGCCGTCCCGGCGGATGACGATCAGCTCGCCGTCGACCGCGCAGCGGGTCGGCAACTGCGCCCGGGCCTGCGCCACCACCTCGGGGAAGTAGCGGGTCATCGTCTTGCCGCCCCGGCTGGCCAGCTCGACCTCGTCACCGTCCCGGAAGACGATGCAGCGGAAGCCGTCCCACTTCGGCTCGTAGCTCATCCCCGGCCCGGTGGGGATCTTCGGCACGCTCTTCGCCAGCATCGGCTCGACCGGCGGGTTGATCGGCAGCTCCACCCGGCCAAGTCAACCAGATGGGCGCCGGGCCAGGGTGCCCCGTGCCCGTACCGGCGGTCCCAGTGGTCACAATCGGCTCAGCAGTCCCGTGTCGACCACCGCGAGTGAGGTGTTTTCGCAGCTCAGAGCTATCTTCGCCGGATGCGGGGCTGGGTGTGCGTCTGCTGCGGCCGGTGGCAGGTGAGTGTCGAGCGGATCGCCGGGAGATACCTCTACCGGCTGGCGTACCGCTATCGCCCGGACGTCGGCGGGGTGGACGTACTCGGCGAGGTGGGCACGATCGCGGCGCTGGAGCGGCTGCTGTCGGCCCGTACCCCGGTGACCCTGGCCGACCTCCGCGAACGTCCGGCCGGCCGGGCCTCGTGAACCGATCTGCGTCTATATCGGGGTCGTCGCGGTACTAGAGCGCCTTCGCGATCTCGGCCAGTACGTCGGCCGGGACCTCGACCGCGGTTTCGTGCGCCGGAATGTCGAGCTGGGCCAGTGCCTCCGGGTCGGAGACGCGCCAGCCCTGCACGATGAAGGTGTCACGGTCGGTGCGGTACAGCGACGGGCAGTTGTTGACCTGGGACTGCGCGGTCTTACGAATGAAAGTGAGCTTCACGATCGGGCCTCTCGCTCCTTTTATGCCGCTTTGGGCCGGATGCCCCAGCGGTCTGTGTTGCATTATGCGGCTAATCGGGACGTTCGGGCACGGACCGCAGCGACGTACTGGCGTGAATGTAGGTGAATGGCCGATTCATCTCGCGCCCGGATACGGGGCTTTTTCTGGTATCAGCCCCGCGACATCGCAGCTCAAGCGCGGGTTTCGGACGGGGGTCGCCAGTCCGCGTACCGGGCCACCGAGCGCAGCGCGACCCGGGGTGGGGTCAGGCGCATCATCACGTTCCGTAGTCCGACCGCCAGCGGGTTGCGCAACTGCTGGCCGAGCACCCGCTGCGGGCTGGTCGCGTCCAGCAACTGGGGGATCGGCGCGTGCCACGACCCGAAGCGGGCCCGGACCGCCGGTCGCGGCGGCCGGCAGGGTCCGGTCAGCGACGGCGACGGCGCCGACCCGTCGAAGGTGTCCGCCTCCCGGCGAGGATGGCCGCCGCGCAGGTGCCGAGCACGATGCCGGCGAACGGCAGGAATCTGGCCACGGCTCTCACGATCGGCGCTCCCGCCTGCCGGTGCGGGCCGCCAACCGTTCCCGCTGCGGCTCCACGGTGTACTTCGGATCCCGGGCCGAGGCCACCCCGGCCTGGAAGATCCCGAACCGGAGGCAGATCGAGCCGGCCAGTAGCACCGCCGCGCCGGTCGCCGTCACCGCCCGGCCACGCCCGGCGCCGGCCGCCACCGCCAGCGCACCCGCCCCGCAGAGCAGCTTGCCGGCCCGCAGCAACCCGCCGGCCAGGCCCTGCCGCATCGGCTCGGCCACCATGCCGAGCCGGCGCTCCATCCGGTACGCCGCCGCCAGTTCGGTGGCGGCGCCGAGCACCGCGGCACGGCGGGCCGGCCCGCCCTCCGGACCGGGGGCGGCCAGCAGCCCCAGCGCACCGGCCGAGGCCGCCGACGACCCCGCGAAGAGCACCGGGAGTTCCCGGTACCCGTCGTGCCAGACCGGCACGGCGGTGTCCGCGAAGAGCGTCGCGGTGTACGAGGCGACGGCCGGGCCGAGCGCGGCGGCGCCGAGCGTGCCGAGCCGGCCGAGCCGGGGCAATCGACCGGTGACCGCGCTGCCGGCCGCGAGCAGCGCCAACGGGCCGTACCCGGCGAGCAGCCAGGAGCCGATGCTCATCGGCGAGGTCACCTTGACCACCCGCAGCATGTGCAGGAACCGCTCCGGGCGGCCGAGGTCGTGCACCAGGGAGTAGAGCGAGCCGGCCAGCGCGACCGCAGCACCGGCCTTGAGCCCGCGGGCCAGTCCCGGCCGGCCGGTGAGGTCGGCGGTGGCGGCCAGGGTGGACGAGGCACCGGCCAGCCCGCCGAGGAAGAGGTAGCCGCCGATGTCCGACGCCTCCCAGGTCGGCGGCTTCAGCACCGGCCGGCCGTAGTACGACCGGAACTCGGCCCTCGGCACCATCAGCCGCTCGCCGCGCTGCCGCCGCCCCGGGCGGCCGGCGGAGCCGATCAGCGCGTCCCGTTCCACCGGCAGGTCGGGTGCGGCGTCGAGCCGTACGTCGGTGTGGGTCATCGGCGGGCTCCCGGAACTGACACGGCGACCAGGGCGGCCAGCAGCCCGGCGGCGACCAGTGCGGTCCGGCGCCACATCGCCGGCAGGTCCCGGGTGGTGACCACCGGGTCGGGCGGTAGCCCGTACACCTCGGGCTCGTCGAGCAGCAGGAAGAACGCGGCGGCCCCGCCGACCCCGTCGTACGGGTCGGCGCCGTAGAGCTGGGCGCTGTCCACCCCGGCGTCGTGCAGGTCCGACACCCGGGCGGCGGCCCGGGCCCGTAGCTCGGAGAGCTCGCCGAACTGGATCGAGTCGGTCGGGCAGCTCTTGGCGCAGGCCGGTTCCTGGCCGACCGAGAGCCGGTCGTAGCAGAGGGTGCACTTCCAGACCCGCCCGTCTCCCTCGCGTACGTCGAGCACGCCGAACGGGCAGGCCGGTACGCAGTAGCCGCAGCCGTTGCAGATGTCCTGCTGCACCACCACGGTGCCGAACTCGGTGCGGAACAGCGAGCCGGTCGGGCAGACGTCCAGGCAGGCGGCGTGCGTGCAGTGCTTGCACACGTCGGAGGACATCAGCCAGCGGAAGTCCATCCCGGGTACGGCGTCGACGTGCCCGTCCGGCGGTGCCGAGCCGGGCATCCCGAGCGAGACCGCGGTCCGACCGCCGGCCGCGCGGCGCAGTTCGGCGGGAACTCCGGTCGGGGCCAGGTGAGTCTCCTGCCGGCCGAGCCGGCGCGGCTGCTCGACGAAGGCGACGTGCCGCCAGCTGTTCGCGTCGAGCTGGCCGGTGTTGTCGTACGACATGCCGGTGAAGGCCAGCCCGTCCTCGGGAATGGCGTTCCACTCCTTGCAGGCCACCTCACACGCCTTGCAGCCGATGCAGACGCTGGTGTCGGTGAAGAAGCCGACCCGGTCCGGCGGTTCGGCGTAGCCGCCGGCGGTGGCCGGATCGCGCCGGTCCCCGGTCGCCTCGCGCAGGTCGGGAGCCATTCGCTCACACTTCCGTTCCGGTCGCGACGGTGATCCCGGCCCGCCGCTGGTAGTCCCGGACCAACGCCACCCGCTCCGGCCCGCGCGGCCGCCGCCCGGGGCGGATGTCGGCGGAGAACGCCTTGCTCTCCTGGATGTGCGAGTTCGGGTCGAGCGAGATCGAGGTGAGTTCGTTGGCCGCGTCGCCCCGGCTGTAGCCGTTCGGTCCCCAGTGGAACGGCAGGCCGATCTGGTGCACCACCCGCCCGTCGACGCGTAGCGGAGCGACCCGCTCGGTCACCAGCACCCGGGCCTCGATGGCGTTGCGGGCGGTGACGATGGTGGCCCAACCGCAGTGCACCAGCCCGCGTTCGGCGGCCAGTTCGGGGGATACCTCGCAGAAGAACTCCGGCTGCAACTCCGCCAGGTACGGGGTGTGCCGGCTCATCCCGCCCGCGGTGAAGTGCTCGGTGAGCCGGTAGGTGGTGACCACGTACGGGAAGGTCTGCGCGCCGCGCTGCGACCCGTTCGGGTGGTACCTGTTCTGCTCGTGCGGCCGGAGCAGCCGGGCCGGGTTGCGCTGCTGGCCGTAGAGCGGATTGTCCACAGGGGAGTCCTGCGGCTCGTAGTGGGTCGGCAGCGGGCCGTCGGAGACCCCGGTCGGCGCGAAGAGCCAGCCGAGCCCGTCGGCCTGCATGATGAAGGCGTCCGTGCCGCGCAGCGCGGCGACGCCCCGGGCGCCCTCCGGCGGTACGTAGTCCGGCGGCTTGGTCGGCTCGAAGTCCGGTACGTCGTAGCCGGTCCACCGGCCGGCGTCGGCGTCCCACCAGACGTACTTCTTGCGCTCGCTCCACGGCCGCCCGTCCGGCCGGGCCGAGGCCCGGTTGTAGAGCAGCCGACGGTTCGCCGGCCAGGCCCAGGCCCACTCCGGGGATACCCAGTGCTGCTCCTCGGCCGGCTTGCGCCGGGCGGCCTGGTTGAGCCCGTCGGAGTACACCCCGCAGTAGATCCAGCAGCCGCAGACCGTCGACCCGTCGTCGGCGAGTTCGGTGTACGTCGACAGTGGCCGTCCGTCGGCGTCCCAGCCGTTGATCTCGGCGAGCACCGCCTCGGCGTCCGGTTCCGCGGTCCGGCCGAGTGTCGGGTAGTCCCAGGTCAGGTCGAGGATCGGTCGGTCTTTCGGATCGGTCGAGCCGGCCAGCTTCTGCCGGATGATCCGGCCCAGGTGGTACATGAACCACAGGTCGCTGCGCCGGTCGCCGGCCGGCTCGACCGCCTGGTGGTGCCACTGGAGCAGCCGGTTGGTGTTGGTGAAGCTGCCGTCCTTCTCGGTGTGCGCCGCCGCCGGCAGCACGAAGACCTCGGTGCCGATCTGTTCGGTGACGAGCTCGCCGGAGGCGATCTCCGGCCCGTCCTTCCACCAGGTGGCGCTCTCGATCATGGTGAGGTCCCGGACGACCAGCCAGTCCAGCTTGGCCATGCCGAGCCGCTGCATCCGGGAGTTGGCCGAGCCGACCGCCGGGTTCTCGCCGAGCAGGAAGTAGCCCTTGCAGGCGCCGCCGAGCTGCTCCAGCACGGTGTCGTAGTGCGAGTGGCTGCCGGTCAGCCGGGGCAGGTAGTCGAAGCAGAAGTCGTTCTCCGGCCGGGCCGCCGCTCCCCACCACGCCTTGAGCAGGCTGACCGTGTAGGCCCGCATGTTCGCCCAGAACCCCTTGCGGGCGGCGTCGGCGATGATGAAGTCGGCCAGGGTCTGGGTCTTGTGCGCGTGCGGCATCGGGATGTAGCCGGGCAGCAGGTTGAACAGCGTCGGCACGTCGGTCGAGCCCTGGATGCTGGCGTGCCCGCGCAGCGCCTGGATACCGCCGCCGGGCCGGCCGATGTTGCCGAGCAGCAGTTGCAGGATGCTGGCCGAGCGGATGAACTGGGAGCCGTCGCTGTGCTGGGTCCAGCCGACCGCGTAGACGAACTCGCTGGTCCGCTCGGGGCCGGAGTTGTCGACCAGGTGCCGGCACACCTGCGTGAAGACCTCCGGCGGGATGCCGCAGATCCGTTCCACCATCTCCGGGGTGTAGCGGGCGAAGTGCCGCTTGAGGATCTGGTAGACGCAGTGCGGGTCGGACAGGGTCGGGTCCTGGCGGGGCTGGCCGTCCAGGGCGGCGCTGCCGGAGCCGAACTTCTCGCCCCGGCCGGCGCCGTGCCCGTCGTGCTCCGCCGACCGCCTCGGGTCGTCCTGGAGGCTGCGCCCGGCCGCCACCCGCGCCTCGAACTGGCTGTCCCGCTCGCCGGTCGCCGAGACCAGTTGCACGCCCTCGTACTGCCAGCTCTCCTCCCGGTAGGTGTGGCTGTCCGGGTCGAAGCCGGAGAAGAGCCCGTCCAGGTCCTCGGTGTCCCGGAACCGCTCGTCGACGATGGTCGAGGCGTTCGTGTACGCCAGCACGTACTCCCGGAAGTCCTTCCCCTCGGTCAGGACGTGGTTGATGATCCCGCCGAGGAACGCCACGTCGGTGCCGGCCCGGATCGGCACGTACAGGTCGGCCAGCGCGCTGGTCCGGGTGAACCGGGGGTCGACGTGGATCACCGTGGCGCCCCGGGCCTTCGCCGCCAGCACCCACTGGAAGCCCACCGGGTGCGCCTCGGCGAAGTTGGAGCCCTCGATCACGATGCAGTCGGCGTGCTGGAGATCCTGCATGAAGGTGGTCGCACCGCCGCGCCCGAACGACGTACCGAGGCCGATCACCGTGGAGCTGTGGCAGACCCGGGCCTGGTTCTCCACCTGGATCACCCCGAGCGCGGTGAGTAGCTTTTTGATCAGGTAGTTCTCCTCGTTGTCCAGGGTGGCGCCGCCGAGGCTGGCGATGCCCATCGTCCGGGCCACCCTGACGCCCTCGTGCTCCTCCTGCCAGGTCTCCCGCCGGGTCCGGATCACCCGCTCGGCGATCATCTCCATCGCGGTGTCGAGGTCGAGGTCCTGCCACTCGGTGGCGTACGGCGGCCGGTAGCGCACCTTGTCCAGCCGGCCCGAGTCGGTGGTCAGTTGCAGCGAGGCGGCGCCCTTCGGGCAGAGCCGCCCCCGGCTCACCGGCGAGTCGGGGTCCCCCTCGATCTGTACCACCCGGTCGTCGGAGACGTAGACGTTCTGCGCACAGCCGACCGCGCAGTACGGGCAGACCGACTTGACCACCCGGTCGGCGTCGGCGGTACGGGCGCGCAGGTCGGCGCTGTGCCGCGACTTCACCGACGCCGCCCGGCCGGCCCGGTCCGGACCGGTGAGCTGGCGCCAGACCGGCCACGAGCCGATCGGTAGACCGCGCACCTGCGCCTCCTGTCGTCGAGGGCCGCCACCACCGGCACTTCCCGCGGGCGGCGGCCGGTTCGTCACCGGTCCGGTCGACCCAGCCCGTCGGCCCGGGCCCGGTCCCGCATCCAGTCGTGCACCTGCCGCGACGACATCGGGTTGACCTCGCGCGGATTCACCAGGACCTGGGTGCGGGACGGCAGGACGCCGGGGCGCTGCCGTTGCGCCCGGGTCACGGTGCCGCCGCCGTCGGCCGGGATCCCGGTGCCGACCAGGTACGCCTGCCCGGCCGGGATGCCCAACTCGGCGCCGATCTCCTGGTAGCTCCGGCCCAGGCCGACCAGGTGCAGCACGCTTTCCTTGCTCGCCACGCCGCCCCCGCTCACCGCGCCGACCGGTACCGACCGCCAACCACCGACAAGCCTCTCATTTCGCCCAGGTCGCCGGAGCCGGTTTGCGCTCTCCGCACCGCGACGGGTGGTGGCCGACATGACGCAGGGCCGCTCCCCGTCACCGTCGGACGGGAAGCGGCCCTGCGGTGCTCGGTCGGCCTTGCGTGCCGGGTCGGCCCTGCGTGCCCGGGGTCAGTTTGCCAGCGGGGTGTGCCCGGCCGGCACGGTCTCGTCGGCGCGCGGAGGTGGCGGCGGGGTGCCGTCCCCGAACGGGCGGCCGCCGAGCGCCTCCCGGCCGTGCGGGTCCAGCCAGTTGCGCAGGTCCGGCCCGAGCGGCACGATCCCGGTCGGGTTGATGTCCCGGTGCACCTCGTAGTAGTGCCGCTTGATGTGGTCGAAGTCGATGGTGTCGCCGAACCCGGGCGTGCTGAACAGATCCCGGGCGTACGCCCACAGCACCGGCTGCTCGGTCAGCTTCTGCCGGTTGCACTTGAAGTGCCCGTGGTAGACGGCGTCGAACCGGACCAGGGTGGTGAACAGCCGGATGTCCGCCTCGGTGATGCTGTCCCCGACCAGATAGCGCTGCCCCTCCAGCCGGGCCGACAGCCAGTCCAGCCGGTCGAAGAGCCGCCGGTACGCCTTCTCGTACGCCTGCTGGCTGCCGGCGAAACCGCACCGGTACACCCCGTTGTTGACGTCGGCGAAGACGACCGCGTTCACCTCGTCGATCTCCTCCCGCAGCGCGTCCGGATAGAGGTCCGGCGCACCGGTCCGGTGGTACGCCCGCCACTGTGTCGACAGGTCGAGGGTGATCTGGGCGAAGTCGTTCGTCACCACCTGCCCGGTCGGTACGTCCACGATCGCCGGCACGGTGATCCCGCGCTCGTACCCGGGGAACCGGGCGAAGAACGCCTCCTGGAGCCGCTCGATGCCGAGCACCGGGTCCCGGCCGCCGGGGTCGAGGTCGAAGGTCCAGCTCCGGGCGTCGTGGGTCGGCCCGGCGATGCCCATCGACAGCACGTCCTCCAGCCCGAGCAGCCGGCGGACGATGACCACCCGGTTGGCCCACGGGCAGGCCCGGCTCACCACGAGCCGGTACCGGCCGGGTTCCACCGGATAGCCGTCCTGCCCGTCAGCGGTGATCCGGGTGGCGATGTAGCGCTGGTCCCGGGTGAACTCCCCACCCCGGTTGACGTAGCTGCCCTCGGTGGTGCTGCTGCCCTCTGCGGTGTTCGACATTCTGCTATCGTTCCCCAAACCTGCCTCGGATCCACCGCCGGAACGCCCCGAACCCCGCGATCGTCAGCCGGATGCGCTCCGGCAGGTGTCCGAGCCGGAGTCAGCGGCGCATCAGCTCGTTGACCGCCCCGTAGTCCAGGGCGCCGGCGAGGGCGTCGTAACCGCCCGACCCGTACGCCTCCTCGGCGGCCCGCCGGACCACCGCGTACGCGGCCTCGGCGACCGCCGAGCCGAGGCTGACCCGGGCCACCCCGAGCTCTGCGAGATCGGGCACGGTCGGCGCACCGGGCCCGGCGAGGATGTTGACCGGTGCCGGGATACCGGCGACCAGTGCCGCCACCGTCTCCGGATCGACCACTCCGGGCACGAAGATCCCGTCGGCACCGGCCCGCAGGTAGGCGGCTGCCCGGTCGAGAGTCTCCGGCAGCCCGCCGGCACCGCGCAGGAAGGTGTCGACCCGGGCGTTGACGTACAGCGGCACCCCGACCTGGTCCGCGACGGCCCGGGCGGCGGCCAGCCGGGCGGACTGGTCGGCGACCTCGCGCAACCCCGGGCCGCCGCCCGGCGCCGCGTCCTCCAGGTTGACCCCGACCGCACCGGCGGCCAGCACCGCGCGGACGGTCTCGGCGACCCGCTCGGGGGTGGTCCCGAAACCGGACTCGACGTCGGCGGTGACCGGCACCGAGACCGCGCCGGCGACCCGCCCGACGAGTTCGGTGGCCAGTTCCCGGCCGAGGACGTCGCCGTCCGGGGCGCCCAGGCTCCACGCCACCCCGGCGCTGGTGGTCGCGACGGCCCGGGCGCCGGCGGCCTCCACTATCCGGGCGCTCGCCGCGTCCCACACGTTGACCAGGACGATCGGGTCGGACGGGACGTGCAGGGAACGGAACAGCTCGGCGCGGCTGCGTTGATCACTCATGCCCGGTAGTCTCCGCCGCCCGCGCCGGGCGCCGTATTCTTTCAGCTCTGGCTAAAACGACGGGCCTGTCGAACGAAGGGGCCTGGCTGGAACGAAGGGTCGGCGTGGTCTCCATCGGTCTGCCGGGCGGTGCCGTCGCCCGGATCCGGTTCGCGGTCTCCTGCCTCTGGGAGGTCGCGACCAGCGTCCGGGTGCTGCGCGACGCCGGCGACCACGCCGTGCACCTGCCCTGGGCGACCCGGGTACGCCCCCGATTGGTCGACGCCGGCCTCGTCCCCGCCGGCGGTGCTTCCCCCGGCCCGGTCGACGGTGCCGGGGCGGCCGGGGGCGGACTGCTCTGGCAGTTGATCCCGGCCGGGCCGCACTACCTGCCCGACTTCCTCACCCCGGCACCAGAGGGGCTGAACCCGGAGCTGGACACCGAACTCGCGACGCTCCGGGCCACCCCGGCCGAGGTGGTCCGGGCGGACCTCGACGGCTACGCCGGCCGGGACGCCCCGGCAGTGCGGCACCTGCACGCCGACCCGGCCGAGGGGCTGCGCCGGCTCGCCGACGAGATCGTCCGGTACTGGCGGATCGCGCTTGCGCCGGACTGGGCGCGGATCCGGCTGCTGCTCGACGCCGAGGTGCATCACCGGGCCCGACGACTGGCCGCCGACGGTGCCGCCGGACTCCTCAACGACCTGCACCGGCAGGTCCGGTGGGAGGGGGAGACGCTGGCGATCGCCCAGCAGCACTGCACCGCCGCCGACGTGCCGGACGGGGACGGCTTGGTGCTGATCCCGTCGGTCTTCGTCTGGCCGTCGGTGCTCAGCGTCGCGGCCGGTCCGGCGCCGCAGCTCGCGTACCCGGCCCGGGGCATCGCCACGCTCTGGGAGACACCCCGGCAGGCGTCCGACAGCCTGGCCGCGGTGCTCGGCCGGGGCCGGGCCCGGGTACTCGCCGAGATGCGGTCACCGGTCTCCACCACCGAGCTGGCCCGGCGTACCGGGCTCTCGGCCGGGGGCGTGTCGCAGCACCTCGCCGTGCTCCGGGCCGCCGGGCTGGTGGCCACGCACCGGACCGGCCGGACGGTGCTGAACAGCCGTACCACGGTCGCCGAGGCGCTGCTCTCGGTGGCCGGCTGATCGCGGCTGTTCCCGGCGCCACGTCCGGCCGGCCCCCGGTGCCTGGGCTAACCACCCGGGCACGGGCGGCACGGGACGTACCACCTCCATCGGGCGGGCCTTGCGGGACCGCTCAAGGCACCGCCTCCCTCGTCAGTGAGCGGGCACCGACACGCAGACCATCGTGGTGTCCTCAAGGGCCTCGACGACCCCGGGCGCCTGCTCCGGAACGTGCACGAAGTCTCCTGCGCGCACCGTCACGGCGTCGCTCTCGGTGCCGACTCGTAGCGCTCCGCTGAGCACCACCCAGACCTCCGCGTAGGAGGCCGGCAGGTCGGCACGCGCCCCCGCGTAGAGGAACGATGTATAGGCGCTCATCGACCCGCTGTCCTCTTTGCCGAGGGCGGGTGCAATGAGGATCCGGTCACCGAAGCGGACGGCGTCGTCGCCGATCGCCGAGCTGAACCTGCGGGCCTGCGAGGGCGTGCCAGCCATGCCGAAACCTCTCCTGGTAGTGAACCTTTTTCAACCTGAACCGCGCGGCGCTCACGTACCGCGTCCGACCTTGGCGGTCCGCCGGACCGCAAGGGGAGGTTGAAAAGGGTTCAGTGGTCAGGCGTCGAGTTCGGTCGCCGCGACGGCGTGTACGGGCGGCGCCTGGATCCCGAGCTCCCGTGCGATGGCCGGTATCTCAGGGTCCGCGAGGAACTCGTCGTAGTCCTCCGCGTCCCAGTCGAAGACGGACCACACCCGGTGCGCGTCGTCGGGATCGAAATAGACCCGGGCGCCCCGGCAGCCGTGCTCCCGCCGTTTCTCCGCGCCGACTGTCTCAAAGACCTCCAGGAACCGATCGGGGTCGGTGATCCTGGCGATGGTGACGATCACTACCTGCTCCTAAGCGCCGTGGACGACTTCCCGCCAGTCGTTCAGAACCATAGAACCTCAACTATCATTGAGGTCAAGGGCTGGCGGCAACCCGAAGAGGGGTCCTTGGACCCGACCATGCTCGACACGCTCAATGCCGTTGCAGTACTCCGGCCGTAGCTGGTTGGTTCGGGGTCTTCGCTGGTAGGGGGCTTGTTTGGCGCGGCACTAGTGTCGACGTCGCCTCGTGGCGTTCACCACCCGATCGCGTCTGCCCCGCCGATCAAGGGACTCAACGACGCGCCTCCGCACGTCAGGGTGGTTGGTGGCCCTTGTTACGATCTTGGCCGTGCATCCCGATCCCGCACCACCGGGCCGGATCCAGCCCGCCCACGGACGGCCAGCCGACCAGCGATTCACCGGAAGGACTTCCGCCGCGTTCGGTCCGCACCGATTCGGCCCGGCCGGGGCGCCACCGACCGGTTCCGCCCCCTGGGCGGGAGCCTGGACGGCGGGCAAGTCGGCTAGAAGGACGGCGCTGGTGGTGCTGCTCGGCCTGGCTTCCATCGGGCTGAACACCGCCATCGCGTACGCCACCGTCGGGTCGAGGGTCATTTCGATCGTGACGGGACTCGCCTTCTGCCTGGTCTTCATGATCGTCGTACGTGTCCTACACCGGGCGATGTGGCTCTCCTTGCTCTCGTTCCTTCCCGCCCTGTTCGTACTCGTGGGATCGGTGGGGCTCGCCCCCGACCTGGCGCTGGAGAAGCGCGGCGTCCGCCAGGAGGTGACCATCGTCGACGCCGAGGTCGCCGGTAAGCGGCACACCTTCACGCTCCGGGGCGACGATGGTCCGCTCGACGAGCCACTGATCTATCAGGGCAGCAACCCCGGCTACCACATCGGCGAAACCCTAACCGTGCTCACCGACCCGGACGGGGTGATCGCGCTCGAGGAGGCCGATCGGGTCGACTCCAGTGCCACCCTGGGGTCGCTGGTCCTCGGTGGCATCGGCTGGACTTTCATCGCACTGCTCGCGGGATGGCGTGGGCACGTCCGCCGTCGGGAAGGCCGGTTCGACACCCTGGTGATATAGCGCGCCGATCCAGCACGAGCGGATGAGCCGCTCCGCGCGTTCCGGAAGGGCGAACCAGTTGCCAGGAAGGACCCGGAGTGGAAAGACGAGAGCTGAGGGGCGATGGGCGCAGGTGACAGGCGGAGGACCGTGTCGACGATGGCCGTCGCGGTCCTGCTGCTTGCGGGCTGCGGTTCGGCGGGATTGCAGGACATGCCGGCACTTCAGTTCGGCGAGGCGATAGACACGGCGATTGCCGGGGTGGCGAAGAACGGCGAGCCGGTCCTGGTCCGCGACCTCACGAGCGTGGAGTGGGACGAGGTCGCGCTCTTCAGCGAGGGTGCAACAAAGCCGGAGATCGAGAACGTGGTCGGCGAGAGTGGCCTGAAGGGCAATCGCTACCTGTCGTCGCCCAACCTTCTCGTGTTCCGTGACGCGGGCGAGGTGGTGTCGCTGATCGGGACAACCCCGGACCTGTTCACGGGAGAGTACGGCGTGCTGTTCGGCCCGGAGGCGTTCCTCACCCCTGATGAGGCCCGGGGCGGGTACGTCCGGTTGACTGGCGGTACCTGACGGCAACCGACGTCGCCGGCAGCGTCCTGTCCGAAACGGGCACTCAGCCCGGTGCACAACATCGCCGCCAATAGCTGGCTTATCGGCGCCGACACAGCACCGATCATGCCGTTCATCCGCGGAAATACCAATGCACGCGGGTACGGCTGGAGCGCTAGGCTGCCCGACGGAACCGACGCCGTACCCGTGACCCACCGGCGGGTACCGCTGCGAGGAGGCGGCAGGCAATGCCCGGACTGACCTATCCGGAGGTCGGTGCCACCCGCACCGGCCGGCTGCCGGCCGGCTACCGGCACCTGCGCTACCGCGCCGCCCTGCCCCCGGGCGCGTTCGAGGTGGCCGGCGAGGCGGTGCTCTGCTGGCGGATGCACCGGGCCATGGGGGTGCGGATCGAGGCCAGCGCGCCCCGGGCCGAGCCGGGCTGCACGGTCACCACCGGGCTCGGGCTGGGCCGGCTCCGGCTGGCCGCACCCTGCGAGGTGGTCTGGACGGTACGCGACGACCGGCGGGCCGGCTTCGGCTACGGCACCCTCCCCGGACACCCGGTACGGGGCGAGGAGGCGTTCCTGGTCGAGCGCGCCGACGACGGTGGGGCCTGGTTCACCGTCACCGCGTTCAGCCGACCGGCCAGCCCGCTGACCCGGGCCGCCGGCCCGCTGCTGCCGCTCTTCCAGCGCGGGTACGCCTGGCGCTGCGCGTCGGTGCTCCGCCGGCTGGCCGCCGGCTGAGCGCCGGGGCGGACGACGCGGGGCGGAGGTCGCCCTCGGGAAGCGTCTGCGGTGCGGACCGACCCGGGGAAGCGTCTGCGGTGCGGACCAGCGAGGACCGTTGGCGGTGCGGACCAGCGAGGACCGTCGGCGGTGCGGACGCCAGGACCGTCGGCGGATCAGAACCGGGCGAAGGAGCGGAGCGGCATCCGTGGGCCGAACCGGGGCGCGTGGTGACCGCCGGCCTCCAGCAGCACGCAGACCCGGCCACGGTGGCCCCGGAACGGCTCCAGCAGGGCCAGCATCCGGGCGTCGTCGCCGCGTACCTCGCCGGCCAGGGCCCAGGCGACCGTGTTCGGGATGTGGTAGTCGCCGACGCTCACCGCGTCCGGGTCTCCGAAGGCGATCCGGACCACCTCGGCGGCGGTCCACGGGCCGATCCCGGCGATGGCGGTGAGCCGGCGGGTCGCCTCGACCGGGTCGGCGCAGCGCTCCAGCCGGTCCGCTTCGGCAGCCGCCCGGCGCAGCGTCTCCGCCCGCCGCTGCTCCACCCCGAACGGGTGGAACACCCAGTACGGCTGGCCGGCGATCACCGACGGTTCGGGCGGGGCCCAGAGCCGGGGCAGCGGGCCGGGGGCGGGTACGCCGAACCGGCGCACCGTCGCCGAGTACGCCCGGAACGCCTCCTTGCCGGTGACCTTCTGCTCCAGGATCGCCCGGAGCAGCCGGGGGAAGATCTGCCCGGCGGCCGGTAGCCGGAGCCCCCGGTGGGTGCTGGCCAGCCGGGCCACCAGCGGGTGACCGGCGGCGAGCCGGTCGAAGCCGGTCAGGTCGTCGCGCAGTCCCGCCACGGCGTCGGCCCGGTCCACCACCCAGCCGCCGCCCGGCCCGTAGCCGTCGGCGACCAGGTCGCCCCCGACCCGGCGCAGCGCCAGCGTCCCCGGCCCGTCCGGAGTGCGGGTGGCCCACCAGAACGTGCCGTCGACGAACCGGGCGCAGGGGTCGTGTGCCCCCATCGCCAGCGACCGGACCGAGCCGTCGAGGTGGTAGCGCTCCGGTGGGCGCAACAGCCGGCTCGCGGTCGGCCCGGTTTCGGTCACCGGATCCTCCGGAGGATGCCCCGTCTTGCAAGGCGGGGAGAAATCCGGACTCCGCCAGGAGTGGCCCGGCGGAGCCGGGACGGTCCGAGGGCGAAGCCCGCTGGCCTGCGGCGTGTCGCGTTACTCAAACCTCTCCTCGGGTAAGCATTCGAACATGCGTACAGCGTACAAGTGTCGGGTCTACCCGACCCCCGAACAGGCGGCGGTGTTCAACCGCACCTTCGGCTGCGTACGCCTAATCTGGAACCGCACCCTCGCCACCCGGCACGTCGCCTACCACCAGCGCGGCGAGCGCACCTCGTACCGACAGACCGACGCCGCGTTGACCGGCTGGAAACCCGACGACCGAACTCGCCTTCCTGTCCGAGGTGTCCTCCGTGCCGTTGCAGCAAACGCTGCGCCACCAGCACACCGCCTACGTTAACTTCTTCGCCGGCCGCGCCCGCTACCCCCGCTTCAAGTCCCGGCACGGCCGCCAGCCGGCGCACTACACCCGGTCCGCGTTTCGGATCAGGGCCGGCGCGTTGCACATCGCGGAGACCGACGGGCCGCTCGCCCTGGTGTGGTCGTGGCCGAACATCGACCTGGCCACCCTGAACCCGACGATGGTCGTGATCTCCCGCGACACCGACGGGCGCTGGTACGCCACCCTTGCCGTCGACGTCGACCAGCCCGCCCCGGCGGGTCCAGCCGGTGCCGAGATCGGCGTCGACCCGGGCGTGAAGGACTTCGCCGTCCTGTCGACCGGCGAGCGGATCGCCAACCCTCGACACCTGGAGCGCAAGGCGCGGAACCTGGCCCGTTACCAGCGGCGCATGGCCCGCTGTCAACGCGGGTCGGCGAACCGGCGCAAGGCCAGAGCGAAAGTCGCCGCCGCCCACCGCAAGGTGCGTAACGCCCGCGCCGACTCACCACGCTCTCCCTCGGGACGCGCCACTGGGCGTGTCCCGACTGCGGCACCCGGCACGACCGGGACATCAACGCCGCCGAGAACATCATTGCGGCTGGTCGAGTCGTAGCTGAGAGCGATCTCGGCGATGCCTGCGGAGCTGATGTGAGACAGCAAGGGTCCTCCCTTCTGCGGTCGGCTGGGAAACAGGAAACCTCTGGGGCGACCCAGGGAATCCCCGTCCCTCAGCTTCAGGGCGGGGAGTAAGTCAACCGGACACCCTGCCACGCATGCGCGGGGGGACCGCAGAGCCCGGAACGGCTGTCCGGGCGCCGGGCTGGCCGGGCGCCGGGGGTGGGCACGCCCGAGCCCGGGATACGGAGAACGGCACCGGAACGCCCGTGCGCGTTCCGGTGCCGTCCGGCCTGTAGCGGTGTCAGGTGCGGTCCGACCCGGTCTCCTCCTCTCGGGCTCTCCAGCCGGACTCACCTGGTGGGCGGCGGGGGTTGGGGACCAGTCACCGCCGGGTGGTGCGGGTTGTGTGGCGGGAGCGTTTACACCGCTGCGGCCGCCGGTCGGCCGGAGCCGGCCGGGATCACCGGACGGTGATCCGCACTACGTCGAAGGCCGGCACCTGGTTGGCGCGGGTCATCATCGGGATCCGGTGCGAGCCGTCGCCGGCCCACACCGCGCACTGCGCGGTACCCCGCTGGGTCAGCCCCGGCACGGTCACCGTGACGGTGTCCGGCTGGGCACCGCCCCGGCCGTCCTCGGTCGCCACGAAGAACGCCGGGACCGGCGCCGGGTCCGGTGCGGTACGGCTGCTGCCCAACATCCGGCAGGCGGAGTGGAAGTGGCCGCGGACCAGGCCCTCCTCGGTGAGGAAGGAGCTCTCCTTGTAGTAGCCGCCCTGCCCGGCCGGCAGGAACCGGTCCCGGACCAGGTTGCGGGTGCTGACCTGGAGCGTGAACTGCTGGTTGACCCGGACCGAGTTCGGCGACTGGGTGATCAGCAGGCTCGGGTTCTGCTCCGGGGCGCCGACCTCACCGAACGCGGTGCCGACGCAGCGGGGGCCGTTCTGGAAGCCGTCGTGCGCCGTGAGGTCGCTGTCCGAGCAGTCCGCGCCGAGCGGCTCGAGCGCGGCCGGGTTGCCCGGCGCGGGGGTGCCGCTGGTACCCGGGCTGGGGGTGCAGTTGGTGCCGCCGCTGCCGGGGCGGCCGCGCTGGGCCAGGGTGCCCGGCTCCTGCCCGTCACCGGGGTGCTGGATGGCACCGTGGTCGTGGTACGACCGGGTCTGCGGCTTCGCCGCCGTGCCCGGGCCCGTCGCGGCCGCCGAGGAGGACGGGTTCGCCGTGCCCGGGGCGCCGGTCGGGGCGCTCGTCGACGGCGCGGAGGTCGCCGGGGCCGGAGCGGTCGGGCAGGGCTTGGCGGCCGGCGGCCGACCCCGGCCCCACGTGCCGGCGTTCGAGACCTGGGTCACCGTGATGATCGCGCCGAACACGCCCAGCGTGGCCAGTACGGCGATCAGGCGCTTGTTGCGTGGTGGTCGGTTCGAGCGCCGCCGTGAGGAGCGGACGGGGGTGTTCTTCACGTGGTGCCACCTCTTCCTTAGAGGGTTCGGTCAGCGAGGTCGGATTTCAGCGGGACCAGGCTGGTGGTGCCGACGGCCAGGAGGTCGTCGGGCGGGGCGGGATGCTGAGCGGGCCATCGACTGCGCGGGCCCGGAAGTCCGGCGATCGGCGCGCTGTCGACCCGGCGGGGGTCACCGGGCGCGGCGCTGGCCACGGAGATCGGCGAAGCGAAGGACGATCGTGGTCGCCGCGTGGCAACCCGTATATCGTCTCCATCTTCCCGCCTTTCCGAATATTCAGCCGGTAACGGTGCGAAAAAAACCGTACGGAATGCATTGGCTGAGAGTCAAACCGTGGTAGAGAAGATAGGGATCTCTTGAGGTCCACTTAAAAGGAAATTATGTTTCGGGGAGCGAACCATCGGCAGGGCCGTCGGGTCGGTCGCCGGAGGGGTGTCGGTCAGCTCCGCGCAGCGTCCGCAGTGGCCGGTCGGGCCGGGCCCGCGCAGGCCGCGACGCCGACCCCGGAGCAGGGCCGGCGTCACAGCCGGACAGCGACCGTTGCCGCGCGCCGCGTCCGGGATCACGGCGACGACCGACCGCGCCTACCCTGGCAACGGCCGGCCGCCGGGTCTGTGGGGCAGCACCGGGTGCTGGACGGTCAGTAGCTCAGCGGGCCCTGTTCCTCTTCCTCGGCGTCGGCCGGCGGCGGGGCGACCGGTTTCGGCGTACCGGTCGGCAGGCAGCTCAGGTTCTTGGTGCCGGTCGGGGTCACCACGAACCAGGTACCGCCGACACCCTGGCCCTTCCACTGTCCGGGCGACTTGTCACCGATGTAGCGGTACACCGGCCAGCCGCCGATGGTGATCTGCCTGGTGCCGTCGGGCCGGGTGACCGTGCCGACCTTGTCGGCGGCGACCCCCTTGAGGCTCGGCTTGCTGTTGGTGAGCGCGGGCGGCCACACCCGGGCGCACTCGCCGGCACAGGTCGTCGTCGGCGGCTTCGCCGAGTCCCGGTCGAAGCGGTAGAGCACCCAGCCCTTGTCGTCGGTCACCACCTGCCCCATCCGGGGGACCCGCTTGCCGACGAGGCCGGCGGTGATGTCCACATCGGCCACCTTGACCGGCCGGGCGGTCGGCTCGGCGGTGGGTTCGGCGGTCGGCTCGGCGGCCGCGTTCGCCGCCGGCTTCGCATTGCCGGCGGTATTGGTCTCCGGGGTGGTTCCCGCTGGTGCGCAGGCCGTCAACGCGGCCAGCGCCGCGCCGGCCAGAACGACGCCGGTACGCTTCGTCGGTGCCACGTCCCCTCCTCTGCTGGACAGGTTGCCGGAAAGTACGGCCGTCTCGGCCGCCCGGATGAGCTATTTGCAGTGGACAATTTCACAGCGATACGTTGAACTCTTGCCCGGTGCGGTACGTACAAATCAAGAGCCATCGCGGCCACGTGCTTTCCAGCCGCTCGGCAAACCCCTGATCGATCCGTGACCCTATTCGGGCGCGCAATTATCCGAGGCGTGGTGACGCCGGGACCATGCGTGTCCGGCGCCGCCGGATCGGGGCGGGGAACTCCGGGCCGCCCACCTGCGGTGCCAGGGGCGCGGCCGGCTCGGTCAGGCCCGTACGGTGACCAGGGGGTCCACCGAGCCGTCGTCGTCGATCACCTGCACCTGGAGTTGACCGATGTCGTCCGAGTCGGTGGAGGTGGCGGTCTCCAGCATCAGCGGGTTGGGCTGGGCCGCCGTGCCGTAGCCGCCGGGCGGCACCTTCCAACTGGAGATGGCCTCGGTCTCCCCGTTCTTGTGGATCAGCACCAGCCGGCACTTCTTCGGGCCGGAAACGCCACTCAGTGCGTACGAGATCCGGGTGCCCCAGGGCGTCGAGCCCAGGACCACCTCCATGCGTGCCCCGGTGTCCGGGTCGGTGGCGGTGAACCGCTCGCCGGCCGGCGCGGGCCGGCCGGTGGCTCCCGGACTGGTGGTGACCGTGCCGGGGCCGGGCGGCTGCGCGGTCGTACCGGGATCGGCGATCCGGGTCCCGGTGAACAGCGCCAGGCCGCTCAGCATCGCCACCAGGACCACTCCGGCCGCGAGGCTGTAGAGCCGGCGGCTGTGGGCC
The DNA here is from genome assembly GCF_050936445.1 of Plantactinospora sp. CA-294935. NCBI lineage: Bacteria > Bacillati > Actinomycetota > Actinomycetes > Micromonosporales > Micromonosporaceae > Plantactinospora > Plantactinospora sp. CA-294935. Next base: position 10,053,563 of record NZ_JBNJMU010000001.1, on the reverse strand, counting down.
CGCCGCCGGTCCGCGCCGACCGCCGCCACCACCCGCTCGAAGAGCCGGCCGTCGGTTTCGACGCGCTCGGCCACCATCAGCTCGTGGCCGTCGACCTCGCCCAGCAGGTCCACCACCGGCAGCAGCGACTCCAGCTCCAGCCCGCACTGCGGGCAGCTCGCCAGGTGCTCCTCGAAGCGGAGGGTGTCCCGTTCGTCCAGGACGCCGAGCGCGTACGACGCGACGTCCCAGTGGATCTCGGCGCTCACTCGGTCACCCCCCGCTCCACCAGGGCCGCGCGGAGTGCCCGGAGCGCGTAGTAGACCCGGGACTTCGCGGTGCCGAGCGGCAGCCCCAACTCCTCGGCCGCCTCCGGCACGGTGCGTCCCCGGAAGTACGTCGCCACCAGCACCTCCCGGTGCGGCTGGCTCAGCGTGCGCAGCGCGTCCGTGATGGTCATCATCCGCAGCACCCGGTCCGTGTCGTCCGACTCGGAGAACGCCTCGAGATCGCGGTCGTACGTCTCGGCGGGGCGGGCCTGCTCGCTGCGGTGGTCGTCGATCACGATCCGCCGGGCGACGGTGACCAGCCAGGGGCGCAGCGACGACTGGCCGTGGGTGCCGAGCCGGTGCGCGTTGCGCCAGGCGCGCAACAGCGTCTCCTGCACGACGTCCTCGGCGCGCTGGCGGTCGCCGCCGGTCAGCCGCAGGACGAACATCAGCAGAGGTTTGGCATGTTCCTCGTAGAGCACGCGAACGAGCTCGTCGGAGTGCCGCGTCTCGGCGGGGGTCGAATTGTGGCGGCCGGCAGCCGGTCGCGATGTCACCGGCCCATCATTCCGTCCGTTTGGCCGCGCGTCGAGACTTTTCCGGTACCGAATTGCCCGGCGTTGCGAGGTGGCGCACATTCGCCCCGGCATGACCGTGTCGCCGTACCATCCGCCGGCTACCGCCTGCATCCCACCCATACCTCCGCGTCGAAGGCGCGTGAGCCGGCCCCCCGCCTGGGGCCCGGTCGATCCCGCCGCCGAGAAGTACGGATTCCGGCCCGGGCCGGATCAACGCAGCTCGGAGAAGTTGTGCCGGGACCTGCGCTCCGGCGACCGTTCATCCGATGTGTCCACCTAGATGGCGATGTTGAAGCTGCCCGGCGGGGGTGGCGCGGAGGGCCGCGCGGCGGTGTCGGTGACCACCCGGGCACCGTCGGCGAAGCGGTCCAGGTCGGCGCCGGCCAGCACCCGGCCGGGAAACCAGTCTCCGGCGGTGCGCCGGACCAGTTCCGGCACCGGCAGTTCGGCCCGGCTGCCGGCCAGCACCAGGTTGCCGTACCGGCGGCCGCGCAGCACCGCCGAGTCGGCGATCAGGCAGACCTCGGGGAGTACCGCCCGGACGGTGGCGACCTGGGCGCGGGCGTACCGCAGCGGCGGGCCGTCCGCGACGTTGACCAGGTGCACGCCGCCGGGGCGCAGCACCCGGGCCGCCTCGGCCGCGAACTCCACTGAGGAGAGATGCGCCGGGGTGCGGGCACCGGCGAAGACGTCGGCCACCACCACGTCGTAGTCGCCCTCCCGGATCGTGCCGAGCACCTCCCGGGCGTCGCCGACCCGGACCCGCAGCCGGGGGTCGGCCGGCCAGGGCAGTTTCTCGCGGACCAGGTCGACCAGAGCCGCGTCGATCTCGACGACCCGCTGCGTCGAGCCGGGCCGGGTGGCCGAGAGGTAGCGGGGCAGCGTCAACGCCCCGCCGCCCAGGTGCAGTACCCGGAGCGGCTCGCCGGCCGGCGCGACGAGGTCGAGCACGATGGCGATCCGGCGGACGTACTCGAATTCCAGGTGGGTCGGGTCGGCGAGGTCGACGTGCGACTGCGGCGCCCCGTCGACCAGCAGGGTGTACGAGCCCGGCCGGTCCGGATCCGGGCGCAGCTCCGCCAGACCGCTCGCCACCTTCACCGCCAACGCGTCGGCCCGCCGTTTCCGTCCCACCGGTGAAGTATGGCCGCCGGGTCCGCCGGTCCGGGCCGGGGTCGGCGGAAGGGGTCCTTCCACACACCGCCCGGTCAGCGGGTGTAGGCCGCCGGGGCGGCCCGGGTGGTGGCCAGGGTCAGGGCGCGGTGCAGCAGCCGGCCGTCGCCGAGCCGGGCCCGCAGCCGGCGCTCCAGCCCGGCGATCGGGATCAGGTTCTGCGGGGCCCGGGGGTCCTTGTAGGGCGTGGAGGCGAACCTCGGCAGCGTGACCAGGGAGAGGTCCGCCAGCTCGATCGCCTGCTGCTCGGCCAGTTCGGCCGAGCACTCCACCCGGACGATCCCGGCCCACGGGCCGCGCCCGGAGCCGGGTAACCGCAGGTACCACGAGTAGCCGCCCCAGGCCGTACCGAGCCGGAAGACCGGGGAGCGTTCCCGAGCTGCCAGCCCGGTGACCAGCGCGGTGTGCCGGGCGTCCAGGTATTGGCTGTGCTGGGTCTTGATGTAGCCGAGGGTGCGCGGCAGTTGCCGCCGGCTGCGCAGCGGGCCGTCCACCACCAGCAGGTCGCCGTCGTCCCGGACCGCGCCGGAGACCTTCACCTCCAGCGCGGTCAGCGGCCCCTGGACCGCCGCCGGCAGCTTGCTCAGCTCACCGGTCCCGCTGAGCCGGTGTACGGCGTACCGGATCTGCCCGGCGACCACGTCCTGCGCGGACGGGCTGGCGGTGAAGAGTCCCCGCTCGACCTCGGCACCGGCCAACTCGGCGGCACCCCGGCGCAGGTCGCACCGGACCACCCCGGCGGCGTACGAGGCGGCCAGGCCGGGAAACGAGCTGCCGTCCGGCTCCTCGGTCCAGACGCTGGCGTCGATCCGCCGTACCCCGTCGACCAGCAGCACCACGTCCGGCGGCTCGACGGAGTCCGGTGCGGTGAGCGGGCGCCACTCGTCGGCGGGCAGTTCGACGTCGGTCTGCACCTGGGCGCTGCTCGGCGCCGCCGGGCCGCCGGCCGCCTCGAACGAGGCACCGTAGGCCGGGTCCCAGGCGTCGACGAAGAGCCGGGTGCTCACCGGCCGGTCCGTTCCACCCGGGAACTCCGGGCGTCCTTGCGTACCTCGAAGCGGACCGGAATCCGTTCGGCCAGCGCCGGTACGTGGGTGACCACCCCGACCATCCGGTCCCCCCGGGCGGCGAGATTTTCCAGGGTGGCGGCGACGGTGTCCAGGGTGGCCGCGTCCAGCGTGCCGAAGCCCTCGTCGAGCACGATCGACTCCAGGCTGGCGGTGGTGGTCGACAGCCCGGCGAGCTGTTCGGAGAGCGCCAGCGCCAGCGCCAGCGAGGCCTGGAAGGTCTCGCCGCCCGACAGCGTCCGGACCGCCCGGCGCAGCCCGGCGTCGTGGTGGTCGAGCACGAAGAACTCGCCCTTGTCGTGCGCCAGGTCGTATTGCCCGTCGGTGAGTTCGCGCAGGATCCGGGAGGCGCCGTCGACCAGCATGTCCAGCGCCTCGGCCAGCAGCCAGCGCTCGAAGTTGTTGGCCCGCAGGTGCCCGGCGAGCGCCTTGGCGACCCGGGACTCCCGCTCGTGCCCGGCCCGCTGTTCGGTCAGCTCCCGGGCCTGCTCCCGCCGCTCGACCAGCCGGCGCTGCTCGGCCTCGGCCCGCTCGACGGCGACCACCGCCAGCCGGACCGGGTCGGCGTCGGCGGCCGGCCGGTCCAGCCCGACGGCGGTGAAGAGCGCGGCGATCCGTTCGGCCACCGCCTCGACGCCGCCGTGCGCCTCGGTCACCGCCGAGGCGGCGCCGGCCCGCCGCGCGTGCCGCTCCTCGGTGGCCCGGGCCGCCCAGCCGGCGAGCCCGGCCCAGGCGGCGGTCACGTCGGCCCGGTCGGCGGCCGGCGGGCCGAGCCGGGCCACCCCGTCCCGGACGGTGTCGAAGGCGTGCCAGGCGCCGCGCAGCCGCTCCTCGGCCGCCTCCACACCGGCCCGGGCCCGCCGGGCGGCCTCCCGGGCCGCCCGTACCGCGCCGCCGCCCGCCTCCAGGTCGCGCCGGAGCCCGGCGAGCAGTTCGAGCTGTTCGCGCAGCGCGGCCGGGCCGGGGGAGTCGGCCAGCCGGGCGTCCAGGTCGGCCAGCCGGGCGGTGAGCTGCTCGTGCCGGGCCCGGGCCTGGTCGAGGGTGCGTTCCAGGTCCCGGGCGGCCCGGTCCCGTTCGGCGACCAGCCGGTTGGCGGTGTCGGCGGCGGCCCGGGCGGCCTCGCCGGCCTGCTTCGCGGCGGCCACCGCCGAGCCCGCCGGCAGCGGCGGCACCTCGGTCACCGGCTGGGTGCAGACCGGGCAGGGCGCCCCGGCGTGCAGGTGGGCCCGGAGTGCCGCCGCCCGGTCGGCGGTCTGCGCCTCCTGGTAGGCGGCCCGGGCCGCCTCCAGCTCCGCACCGGCCCGCTCCGCAACGGCGCGGGCCGCCTCCAGCGCGGCCACCGCCGCGTCGTGGTCGGCACCGGCCGAGTCCAGCGCGCCGGCCAGCGTCGCCGCCTCGCCGGCCACCTGCCTGCGTTCGGTGTGCGCCTGTTGCAGCAGCCGCAGCGCCGCCGGGTCGCCGGCGCCGGCCAGCTCGCCCCGGAGCTTCTCCTCGCGTTCCTCGGCCACGGTCACCGCCACCGACGCCTCGGCCGCCGCTTCCCGGGCGGTCTCGACGGCCTCGGCGACCACCGCCAGGTCCCGGGGCGGCCGGACCCGGGCCAGCTCGGCGAGTTCGGCGTCGAGCGCGGCCAGGGCGCGTTCCGCCTCGGTCGCGGCGGTACGGGCGGCCCGCAGCTCGGGTACGGCGGCGTCGACCCCGTCGGCCAGCTCGCGCATCGCGTCGACCCGGGCGGCGGCGGCCGCCAGCGCCTCGTCGTCGATCCCGGTGAGCCCGTCGAGTACCCGGTCGACGGCCTCCAGCGCGGCGTCGGCCCGGGCGGCCCGGGCGGTCGCCCGCTTCTGCACCTCCTCGTAGACGCCGAGGCCGAGCAGGTTGACCAGGATCTGCTGCCGGGTCGCCGGCTTGGCGTGCAGGAAGTCGGCGAACTGTCCCTGTGGCAGCAGCACGCAGCTCGTGAACTGCTCGTACGGCAGCCCGACCGCCTCCAGCACCGCCTCGTCCATCTCGGCCGGGGTGCCGGCGACCACCTCGCCGAGGTCCTCCGGGCTCAGCCCGGTGTCCAGCTTCGTCACGTCGAAGCCGGGCGGCATGAGTTGCAGCCCCGCGTTGCCGGTCTTGACGTTGCCCCGGCTGTCCCGCCGGACCACCCGGGTCGCCACGTAGCGTGCGCCGGCAGACTCGAAGACCAGCCGGACCCGTGCCTCGGCGGCCGACGGCGCCAGCGCGTTGGCGATGCCCCGGGCGCCGCCCCAACGCGGTACGGTGCCGTAGAGGGCGAAGCAGATCGCGTCGAGCACGCTGGACTTGCCCGAACCGGTCGGCCCGACCAGGGCGAAGAAGTCCGCGTCGGTGAAGTCAACGGTGGTCGCGTCCCGGAAGGCGGTGAAGCCGGCCAGGTCGAGCCGGAGCGGACGCACTATTTGGTCGCCTCCTCGTAGAGTTCGTCGAACAGTTCGCGTACTCCGTCGTCGGCCTGGCCCCGGCTGGTCAGGTAGTCGCCGAACAGCTCCCGGGGGGAGCGCCCGGCCCGCTGCGCGGCCCGGCCCGCACCGGCGGCCGGCAGCATCTCCGGGTCGATCCGCACCTCCAGGGCCCGGGGCAGCAGATCCTGCACCTCCTCGCGCAGCCCGGCCCGGGGCGCCTCCCGGACGTAGACCCGCAGCCAGGCCGTGCGGTCGTCGACCTTCGCGAGTTCGGCCAGGGTGCCGCGTACGGTGCGCAGCGGCGCCGCCGCCGTGATCGGCACCTCCCGGACCCGGGCGGCCGTCCGGGTGCCCACCTCGACGATGCTGACCGAGGGGCGGTTCTCCTCCTCGCCGAAGTCGACCGCGAGCGGGCTGCCGCTGTAACGGATGTGGCACGGCCCGAGCACCTGCTGCGCCCGGTGCAGGTGCCCCAGCGCCACGTAGTGCGCCCCACCCGGAAAGACCGAGGCCGGTACGGCGTAGTTGAGCACGGTGTGTGCCTCCCGCTCACCGCCGCCGGTTCGGGCGCCCACCACGGTCAGGTGCCCGGTGACCAGGTGCACCCGGTCGGGGGAGTCGAAGCTCTCGGTCAGCCGGCCGAGCACCCGCCCGACGTGGTCCGCGTACGTCTGCACCGCCTCGGCGGCGGTCAGCTCGTACATCTCGACGGCGCGGACCGCGTACCGCTGGGAGAGGAACGGCAGCGCGACCAGCCGCCACGCCTCGCCGTCGGCGGTGCTGCCGTCGATGACGTGCTCGGCCGGGTTGTCCCGGACGCTGCCCCGCAGCGCCACCCCGGCGGCCTCGGCCCACGGGCGCAGCGCGTCCAGGGCCGGCCCGTTGTCGTGGTTGCCGCCGATCGCCACGACCTGGGCGCCGGTGCGGCGCAGCGCGGAGAGTGCCCGGGTGACCAGCCGGGTCGCCTCCGGGGTCGGCGCGGCGGTGTCGTAGAGGTCACCGGCGACGATCACCAGGTCGGGGGACTCGGCCTGGGCGACCTCGACCACCTGGGCGAGGGCGTCCCGGTGCTCGCCGATCCGGGACTGTCCCTTGAGGACCTTGCCGACGTGCCAGTCGGAGGTGTGCAGGATCTTCACGGCCGCCGGACTCCGTTTCCGTTCGTTCGCGACTGCGGGGCTCGCAAGACCGGCTCACTCCTCGCGCTCACGGCGTTTCCGTTCGTTCGCGACTGCGGGGCTCGCAAGACCGGCTCACTCCTCGCGCTCACGGCGTTTCCGTTCGTTCGCGACTGCGGGGCTCGCAAGACCGGCTCACTCCTCGCGCTCACGGGTACCTAGAAGGGGATGTCGTCGTCGGAGAGCACGCCCGACCGGGTGCCGACCACCGCGAACGGGTCGGCGGCCTGGGTGATCGAGCGGAGCGTCCCGGCCGGTGCGGCGCCGGCCTCGGAGACCCGGGTCGCCCAGGCCGGGAAGGGGAAGTCCAGGCAGAGCGGCACCGGGATGTCCGGCTGGTTGACGAACATCGTGCCCGGCTTGGCCAGCAGCGCCCGCTGCCGCTGCGCGGCGGGGAGGAAGCCGTACTCCGGGCGGGACGCCTCGGCCGGGTCGAGCCGGCCGACCACCCGGATCGCCGAGTTGGTGACGATCCGCCGCTCCACCTCGCTGGCGGTCTGCTGCGCCCCGATCAGGATCACCCCGAGCGAGCGGCCCCGCTCGGCGATGTCCAGCAGCACCTCCTTGATCGGCGAGGAGCCCTCCCGGGGGGCGTACTTGTTCAGCTCGTCGAGGACGACGAAGAGCAGCGGCTTGGCGGTGCCGGACTTCTCCTTGCGCTCGAACTCGGTCTTCAGGGTCACCCCGACCACGAACCGCTGCGCCCGGTCCGGCAGGTTGTGCAGGTCGACCACGGTCACCTGGGCGCTCTCGGCGGTGTTCACGCTGTGCGGCCGGCGGGTGGCCAGGTCACCTCGGATCAGCCTCGCCAGGTCCTTCTTGCTGCCGATCAGCCGCCGGGCGAAGGCGTTGACGGTGCCCATGTTGACCGCGCTGCCGGCCCACTCCGAGCGGGTCTCGTCGTCGGTGAGCTGCTCGACGATGTGGTCGACCAGGTCGGGGTAGGAGTTGATCCGCACTCCGTCGACGCTGACCCCGCCGTCGGCGGGCTGGGCGTACCGGGCCAGATGGGCGGCGACCGAGTGCACCACCATGGTGTATTGCTGGCGCTCGTCGTCGGCGTCGGCGAAGACGTACGGCAGCAGGCGGTCGGCGCAGAACTCGGTCAGCGTCCAGTAGAAGCTGTCCACCCCGGAGAGCCGGCTGCTCACGTCCGGGGTGCCGGAGGAGTCGCCGGCCCGCGGCGGGGCGTAGACCCGGACGTCCGGGAACGCCCCGGCGGAAAGCCCCAGCTTGGCGTACGTCTCGGTGGTCGCCGCGTCGAGCCGGCTGTTCGGGTGGTCGAGGAAGAGCAGGTCCTCGCCCTTGACGTTGAAGATCAGTGCCTTCGCGTTCACCGCGTCGCCGCCGAGCACCCCGGAGCGGAACACCGAGTAGAGCAGGAAGGTGGCGAAGCTGGTCTTGGTGGCCACCCCGGAGATGCCGGAGATCGAGACGTGCGCGCCCCGGCTGCCGTCCAGGAAGTCGGCGTTCAGGAAGACCGGCACGCCGTCCCGGCCGATCCCCATCGGCACCCGGCGCTCCATCCGGTCGAAGTGCAGCGCGGCCGACCGGGCCTCGCCCTCGGCCCGGTAGACCACGGCGCCGGGGGAGGGCGGCACGTAGAACTCCGGGTCCACCCGGGTGGTGGTGATCTCGGCCGCCTCCTGCACCATCGCCGGCAGGGTGCCGTCGGCGATGGCGAAGACGTCGGAGTCGAACTGCGCTCCCTCGTGCCGGGCCCGGACCTGGGTGACCACGCCGGCGATGGTGACCGGCTCCCGGTCGGGCAACTCGCGCCGGGTCACCACCACGTCGTCGAGCTGGAGGTAACTGCCCGGGGTGACCGCCGTCCAGAACTGCAACGGGGTGGCGTCGGCGGTGCCCAGCACCCGACCGACCGCCGCGCCCGGATCCTCCGGTGGGCTGTCGGTCACCGCGCCACTCCGGTCGGTGCCGCCCCGGTCGGTGCCGCGCCGGTCAAGGTGAGAATCTGGTCAAGACACACGAGTCGCATCCTGCCTCACTAGTACGACACCGTGCCACGCGGCGCGGCGGTAACCCGGGCGGCCGCCGGGTTCGTCCTGCACTCGGCCGTACACGGCTGCTTTGCGGCACATTAACCAGATCTTGGCGGTCCGCTCCCGGTGCCCGACTAGCCTCCTGCGCCATGATGACCCTCAATCCGCCGTCGGACCGGGGCAACACGCCGGCACCGGCGGGACACGACAGCCGCCGGCCCCGGCGTACCCCGGTGCTCGTGGCCGCCCTGCTGCTGGCCGCCGCCGTCGGGGCCGGAGCCGCCGCCACCGCCGACCCCGCGCCGGCCGCCGCCGAGCCGGGCCGGGTGCACGTGTCGGAGAACTTCGACGGCGGCGCGCTGCCGGCCGGCTGGCGCGCGGTCGACGGCACCTGGCGGGTGCAGAACGGCCGACTCTACGGCACCTCGGCCAGCTCCAGCCAGAACAACAAGGTCACCTTCGGGGCGTACCTGACGCACTTCCGGTTCGAGGCGACCGTACGCTTCGAGTCCGTGACCGCGAGCACCCGATGGGCCGCGCTCGGCCTGGACGTACCGGCGACCGGGGCGACCCCGTGGTGGATCGCCACCATGCGCAGCGGCACCACCGCGGCCAACGGGCTGGAGTTCGCCGAACGCACCACCGCCAACGCCTGGAACGTCACCGACACCGCCGCCGCGCCGACCGCCGCCGGTACCGGCCGGGACGTCCGGGTCGCCGTCGAGGTGCACGGCGGCCAGGCCCGGTGGTCCTTCGACGGCCGGGAGATGCTGCGCACCGGCAGCCTGCGCCGTTCCGGTACGGCCGGCCAGGCGCTCTTCGTCAACGGCGCCACCGTCTCCTTCGACGACGTCCGGATCACCGAGCTGGCCCCGAGCGCCCTGCTCCGGCCGCCGGGCAGTCCGGTCGCGGTGATCGCCCACCGGGGCGCCTCGGCGGCCGCTCCGGAGAACACCCTGGTCGCCCAGGAGATCGCCCGGCGCGGCGGCGCGGACTGGATCGAGAACGACGTGCAGCCGAGCAGCGACGGCGTGCCGTTCGTGCTGCACGACGCGACCGTGGACCGCACCACCGACGGCACCGGCGCGATCCGCTCGCTGACCAGTACCCGGCTCAAGGCGCTGGACGCGGGCTCCTGGTTCGCCCCGCACTATGCCGGGGTGCGGATGCCGACCCTGGCCGAGCAGTTGGCGGACCTGCGTACCCGGGGCGGCCGGCTGGTGCTGGAGATCAAGGGTGCGCACAGCCGGGCCGAGGTCGCCCGGATCGTCGCGGTGGTCCGCGAGCAGCAGATGACCGACCGGGTACTCGTGCAGAGCTTCGAGGTCGACGTGCTGCGGTACACCCGCGAGCTGGCTCCGGAGTTGCCGCTCGGGCTGCTCCGCAGCACCCTGGACGCCGACCCGGTGGCGATCTCCGCCGAACTCGGCCTGGCCACCTACAACCCCTCCTCGGCGGCGCTGCTCACCCGGCCGGGGATCGTGGGCGACCTGCACCGGGCCGGGATCGCGCTGATGGTCTGGACGGTGGACACCCCCGCCGGCTGGCGCCAGCTCGACGATCTGGGCGTGGACGGGATCATCACCAACCGCCCGGCCGAACTGGTCGGCTGGAACGCCGCCCAGGGCTAGCCGGCCGCGTTGCGGTGCCCCGGGAGCCGGGGCACCGCCGGCGGGCTCAGCCGCGGACGTACCGGAGTAGCAGCTCGTCCCCGGCGGCGAGGACGTGCCGCAGCGACATCCCGTGCGGCGTGCCGGTGGGCCCGGCGGTGATCCGCCCGGCGCCCGGACCGGTCAGCATCGGCGCCACCGTCAGGCAGACCTCGTCGACCAGGCCGGCGGCGGTCAGCGAGCCGAACAGGTGCGGCCCGCCCTCGCTGAGCAGTTGCCCGTGCCCACGGCGATGCAGTTCGGCCAGGCCGGCGGCCAGGTCGACCTGCTCCTCGCCGTGGCGCAGCAGCTCGGCGGCGTCGGCCAGCCCGGCCGGCGCCTCGGCCCGTTCGGAGGTGAGCACCACCGGCCGGACCGGGGCGTCCGCGAAGGCCGCCGACTCCGGGTCGAGGTTCAGTGCCCGGGAGACCACGACCATCCTCGGGTACTCGGCCAGCCCGTGCTCCCGGCGCCAGGCCCGGCGCCGCTCGTCGAGCCGGAGCGCCCGGTACGCCTCGTGCCGCAGCGTGCCGGCGCCGACCACCAGCGCGTCGCAGACCATCCGCAGCAGGCCGAAGACCCGCTTGTCCGGCGCGCTGGACAGCCCGGCGGAGTGGCCGTCCAGCTCCACCGCCCCGTCGATGCTGGCGACGAAGTTCATCCGCAGGTGGGGGCGGTCGAGGCGCGGATAGAGCGCGATCAGCGCCGGGTCGTCCAGGGCCGTGGCCGCCGGCTCAGGCCACAGCCGGGTTATTCCGACATTCCCGGTCATTCGCTGGCCGGACCGGTGACCGGAGGGACGGGTGCGGGGGTACGGTGCTGGCAGTCGCACCAGTTGCGGCCCCGGCAGTCGTCGTGCCTGTTGTCCCGGCAGGCTCGGCAGATCATGCCGGTAGCCTATGCCGAGAGGGTGGGAGACGATGCGCCGTCAGATCTTCCAGCTCAAGGTGTCGCTCGCCGACGTCACACCGCCGGTCTGGCGGCGGGTGCTGGTGCCGGGCGGCTACACCCTGGACCGGGTGCACCGGGTGTTCCAGTCCGTACTGGGCTGGCAGAACTGCCACCTGCACTCGTTCGACATCGACGGGGTGCAGTACGGGGTGCCGGATGCCGAGGGGGAGTTGACGCTCCGCGACGAGCTGGACACCCGGCTGGACGCGGTGGCGACCAAGGGCGGTCGCTTCCTCTACACCTACGACTTCGGCGACTGGTGGGAGCACGACGTGATCGTCGAGGACGTCTTCGGCGCCGATCCCGACGAGCGTTATCCGGTCTGCTCCGCCGGTGCGGGGGCCTGCCCGCCGGAGGACGTCGGCGGCCCGTTCGGCTACCGGCAGTTCCTCGCCGCGATGGCCGACCCGGCCCATCCGGAGCACGATTCGCTGCGCGACTGGCTCGGCCGGCCCTTCGATCCGTCGACTTTCGACCCGGACCGGGCGAGCACCCTGGCCCGCTGGCTCAGCTAACCTCGGGTACGCCCGGGCGTGGCCGGGAACGCCGGGGCGTACCGAGCCGGCCGCCGGCCACTGTGGAGCGGTGCCGGGTGGGGCCGGGTACCGCTTGATCCGCCGCCGGCCGCGTCGTGCCGTCACCTCCGCTGCCGGCGCCGCCGGCCGCCGCGCGCCCCGTGCGGACCCCTCCGGTGTCGAGATCGCTTGCCGGGACGGATCTGGCTACCCGCCGGTTGGCCCGGACTGTCGGCCCGCCCGTTACCTCGGGGATAACGCCCCGCTTTGCGGGTGAGTGACCCAGCGCCGACGGTAACGAAATGGGAACGCTCCCAGATGTCCATTGACACCCCCGAAACGCCCCGGCAATCTCATGGGAGCGCTCCCGGCGGTTTGTGGCCGAGGCCACACGATCGCTGACGCGGCGTCAAACCGATCCCCATCGCACGGCGCCGGGCACTGCGCCCGGCGCCGTCGGCGGGCGGACACACGCACCTAAGCGCCACCGGAACAAGCCAGCACCAGCAGCACCGCTGGACACACACGAATCTCCGCCACCACCACAACTCGATTTACCCACCTGAGAGGGGTCAGGGATGAGCGTCATCAGGCGCCGGCTCCGCACCGTCGCGGTCGCCGCGCTCGCCGCGGGCGTGGCTCTCGGCAGCACGGCGTGCAGCAAGAGCGACAACGAGGGGTCCACCGGCGAAGGGGGACAGGTCAAGCTGGTCCTGCAGACCTTCCAGAACTTCGGTTACGACCAGGCGATCAAGGACTTCGAGGCCGCCAACCCCAACATCAAGGTCGAGCACCAGAAGATGGGCGAGCTGCGGGACTTCCAGCCGAAGCTGGTGCAGTGGCTCGCCGCGGGCAGCGGTGCCGGCGACGTGGTCGGGCTCGAAGAGGGTGTGCTGCTGGGGTACGTGCAGAACCACGACAAGTTCGCCAACCTGCTGGAACTCGGGGCAGACGAGCTGAAGGCCAACTTCCCGGAGTGGAAGTGGAACAACGCCATGACCCCGGACGGCAAGAAGCTGATCGGGCTCGGCACCGACGTGGGCGGACTGGCCATGTGCTACCGCAAGGACCTCTTCCAGCAGGCCGGCCTGCCGACCGAGCGCGAAGAGGTGTCCAAGCGGATCAGCACCTGGCAGGACTACATCGCGCTGGGCAAGGAGTTCAAGGCCAGCGGCAAGGCCAAGGCCGCCTGGCTGGACAGCGCGACCAGCCTGATGCAGCCGCACGTCATGCAGAACTCCGAGACGTTCTTCTTCGACAAGGACAACAAGTTCATCGGTGACACCAACCCGGTCATCAAGCAGACCTGGGACATGGGCCTCCAGATGGCCGCCGACGGGCTGACCGCCAAGGCGCAGCGCTGGAGCGCCGACTGGGACGCCGCCTTCAAGAACTCGGCCTTCGCCACCATCCCGTGCCCGGCGTGGATGACCGAGGGCGTCATCGTCCCGAAGTCCGGCCCGGCGAACGCCGGCAAGTGGGACATCGCCAAGATCCCCGGCGGTGGCGGCAACTGGGGTGGCTCCTACCTCGCGGTGCCGGCGCAGACCAAGCACCCGAAGGAGGCGTACCTGCTGGCCAAGTACCTGACCAGCAAGGAAGGCCACCTGGCGGCGTTCAAGGAGGCCGGTGCGATGCCGTCCGACATCGCCGGCATCGAGGACCCGGCGTTCAAGGACAAGAAGAGCGAGTACTTCAGCGGCGCCCCGACCGGCGAGATCTTCGGCGAGAGCGTCAAGAACATGAAGCCGGTCTTCCTCGGCGCCAAGCACCAGCAGATCTGGGAGACGGTGGTCGAGCCGCAGATGCAGGCGGCCGAGCGCGGCCAGCTCAGCTCGGACGCCGCCTGGAAGAAGGCGATGGCCGAGGCCAAGAAGCTGACCAGCTAGGTCGACCGGTGACCTGCCGCGCCCACGGGTGAGGAGTGCCCGTGGGCCGGCGGCGGTGCCCACACCCGGGAAGGGTGTGGGCACCGCCGCGAGGTCACCGGCCGGTCCACCTCCCCGGAAGGACCCCGCAATGAGCTCTGTCGTCGGCGCGGCACCACCACGGCACGCTGCCACGCCACCCACCCCGGAACCGACGCACCGCCGGCGGTCGTACCGCCTCGGGCGCTGGGACATCAAGTACTCGCCGTACCTCTACGTCGCCCCGTTCTTCATCCTCTTCGGGGTCTTCGGCCTCTTCCCGGTCCTCTACACGGTCTACGTCTCGCTCTTCGAGTACGACCTGCTCAGCGGCACCAAGGAGTTCGTCGGGCTGGAGAACTACCGGGTCCTGCTGGACGACGCGCAGTTCTGGAACGCCGCCTACAACACGTTCGGCATGTTCGTGCTCAGCACCGTGCCGCAGCTCGTGGTGGCGCTGATGATCGCCAACCTGCTGAACCGGCAGATGCGGGGCCGCACCCTGTTCCGGATGGGGATCCTGATCCCCAACATCACCTCGGTGGCCGCGGTCGGCATCATCTTCGCGCTGATCTTCGCCGACCGGTACGGCCTGGTGAACTGGCTGCTCGGCACCGTCGGCATCGACCCGGTCGCCTGGCGGGACAACCGCTACGCCTCCTGGTTCGCGATCGCCTTCATGGTCGACTGGCGGTGGACCGGCTACAACGCGCTGATCTACCTGGGTGCGATGCAGGCCATCCCCAAGGATCTGTACGAGTCGGCGTCCCTGGACGGCGCCTCCACCTGGCGGCAGTTCTGGAAGATCACCGTGCCGCTGATCCGGCCGACCATCCTCTTCACGATCATCATCTCCACCATCGGCGGCCTGCAGATCTTCACCGAGCCCCTGATGTACGGCTTCGGGCTGATCCGCGGCGGCGCCTCGAACGAGTTCCAGACCCTGGCGATGTACATCTACGAGCGGACCTTCACCGGCAACTTCGAGTACGGGTCCGGCGCCGCGATGTCCTGGCTGCTCTTCCTGATGATCGTCATCTTCGCGTTGATCAACTTTGCGATGGTCCGCCGCTCGGTCAAGGGGGAGCAGAAGTGACCACCATCCAGACCCTGCCCCGCGCGGTGAGCCCGACGCCGCAGCCGTCCCGCCGACGCCGCGGCCGGGGCGCACCCGGAGCCCGGCTCTGGCAGGCCAGCCCGCTGACCTACCTCGCGCTGGTGATCGGCTCGGTGCTCTCGGTCTTCCCGATCGTCTGGTCGTTCATCATCGCCTCCCGGGACAACAGCGCGGTCTACGAGATGCCGCCGACCCCCGGCGGCAAGCTGTTCAGCAACATCGACCGGATGCTGGCCAACGAGGACGCCGCGTTCCTCTACGGCCTGGTCAACTCGGCCGTGGTCTCCTCCGTGGTGACCATCTCGGTGATCTTCTTCTCCACCCTGGCCGGTTTCGCCTTCGCCAAGCTCAAGTTCCGGGGCAGCAACGCGCTGCTGCTGGTGATCATCCTGACCATGATGGTCCCGACCCAGCTCGGCATCATCCCGCTCTACCTGATGATGGTGGAGCTGGGCTGGACCGGCACCCTCCAGGCGGTCATCGTGCCGTTCCTGGTCCAGGGCTTCGGGGTCTTCATGATGCGGCAGTACGCGATGTCGGCGATCAGCGACGAACTGATCGAGGCCGCCCGGCTCGACGGCTGCTCCACCTGGCGGGTCTACTGGAACGTGGTGCTGCCGGCACTGCGTCCGGCGGCGGCCGTACTCGGTCTGCTGACCTTCATGCAGACCTGGAACGAGTTCCTCTGGCCGTTCGTCGTGCTCACCCCCGACACGCCGACGGTGCAGTACTCGTTGAAGATCCTTTCGTCCGGCCTCTACCAGACGGATTATGTAGCTCTGTTCGCCGGTACCGCGCTGGCGACCCTGCCGCTGCTGATCGTGTTCATCATCTTCGGCCGCCAGATCATCGGCGGCATCATGGAAGGCGCCGTCAAGTCGTGAGCAACTCCGCGAGCCCACTGTCCACGCAACTGCTCGAGGAGGGTGAGGGCGCCACCTTCCCCCCCGACTTCGTCTGGGGCGCGGCCACCGCGGCGTACCAGATCGAGGGTGCGGTGCACGAGGGCGGTCGAAGCGCATCGATCTGGGACACGTTCAGCCACACCCCGGGGCGGGTGGTGCAGGGGCACACCGGGGACGTCGCCTGCGACCACTACCACCGGTACCGGGACGACGTGAAGTTGATGGCCGAGCTGGGACTGAAGGCGTACCGGCTCTCGGTGGCCTGGCCCCGGATCCAGCCGGACGGGCACGGCCCGGGCAACCAGGCCGGGTTGGACTTCTACCGGCGCCTGACCGACGAGTTGCTGGAGCACGGCATCGAGCCGTGGGTCACGCTCTACCACTGGGACCTGCCGCAGGCGATCGAGGATGCCGGCGGCTGGCCGAACCGGGACAGCGCCGCCCGGTTCGCCGAGTACGCCGAGCTGACCGTCGCGGCCCTCGGTGACCGGGTCCGGCACTGGATCACCTTCAACGAGCCGTGGTGCTCGGCCTTCCTCGGCTACGGCTCCGGGGCACACGCGCCGGGGCGTACCAATCCGGGCGAGGCGGTGCGGGCGGCGCACCACCTGATGCTCGGGCACGGCCTGGCCACCCGGGCGATCCGGGCGGCCCGGCCGGACGCCGAGGTCGGGATCACCCTCAACCTGTACGCGGTCTCCCCGCAGACCTCCTCGGAGGCCGACGCCGACGCGGCCCGCCGGATCGACGGGCTGGCCAACCGGATCTTCCTGGACCCGGTGCTGCGCGGCAGCTACCCGGCGGACGTCGTCGCCGACCTGACCCCGGTGACCGACTTCGGCCACGTCCAGGACGGTGACCTGGAGACCATCTCCACCCCGATGTCGTTCCTCGGCATCAACTACTACAGCCGGCACGTGGTCGCGGCCCCGGTCGAGGGGGTCGAGCCGGAGCCGTACTGGCGGGCCCAGTCGAGCTGGCCCGGCAGCGAGCAGGTCCGGTTCGTCACCCGCGGCATGCCGGTGACCGACATGAACTGGGAGATCGACGCCCCGGGGCTGGTCGAGACCCTGGAGCGGGTGCACCGGGAATATCCGGAACTGCCGATCTACATCACCGAGAACGGCTCCGCCTTCGTCGACGAGGTGGTGGACGGCCGGATCGACGACACCGACCGGCTCGGCTACTTCGACGCGCACCTGCGGGCCTGCCACGCGGCGATCGCCGCCGGAGTGCCGCTGCGGGGCTACTTCGCCTGGTCACTGCTTGACAACTACGAGTGGGCGTGGGGCTACACCAAGCGCTTCGGCATGGTCTACGTCGACTACGACAGTCAGCGCCGGATTCCCAAGTCGAGTGCCAGGTGGTACGCCGACGTCATCCGACGTAACGGTTTGGCCGCACAATGAACCTTCGACCTCTGGGCGCGGTTCGTCGTGCCCCCGACTGAGGGTCGGGACGCGGACGAGGCGCTGCCCAGGTCGAAGAAGGTTCAATAGGCGTGGTCAGCCAGTATTGGGGGTGCCCGGCACCGGCCCGCACGGGTTCGGTGCCGGACATCCGACGTCGGAGGGACAGACGATGACAACCCAGCGCACCCGCTCGCTCGGGCGGCCCACCCTGGATGCGGTCGCCGCCCGCGCCGGAGTGGGGCGGGGCACCGTGTCCCGCGTCGTCAACGGTTCACCCCAGGTGAGCCCGGAGGCCCGGGCGGCGGTGCAGCGGGCCATCGCCGAGCTGGGCTACGTGCCCAACCGGGCGGCCCGGGCCCTGGTCACCCAGCGGACCGACTCGGTGGCCCTGGTGGTCTCCGAGTCGGAGGAGCGGGTCTTCGGCGAGCCGTTCTTCGCCGGCATCGTGCGGGGGATCAGCTCCGCACTGCTGGAGACCCCGATGCAGCTCTGGCTGGCGATGGCGCAGTCACCGGCCGAGCGGGAGCGGGTCGAGCACCACCTGACCAACCAGCACGTGGACGGCGTACTCCTGCTCTCGCTGCACGATGCCGACCCGCTGCCCACCCTGCTGGAGCAGCGCGGGCTGCCGACCGTGCTCGGCGGCCGGCCGGCCAGGATGCTCGGCGACCCGTCCGGGGCGTACTTCGTCGACGTGGACAACGCCGGTGGCGCCCGACAGGCGGTCGAATACCTGGTCGGGCAGGGCCGCAAGCGGGTGGCGACCATCGCCGGCCCGCAGGACATGGGGGTCGGCGTGGCCCGGCTGGCCGGCTACCAGGAGGCGGTACGGGAAAGCGGCGGGCTGGTCAGCGAAGCCATGATCGCGTACGGCGACTTCAGCGAGACCAGCGGTGCGGCGGCGATGCGCCGGCTGCTGGACAGTTGCCCCGACCTCGACGCGGTCTTCGTCGCCTCCGACCTGATGGCCTGCGGTGCACTGCGGGCGCTGCGCGAGTCCGGCCGGCGGGTCCCCGAGGACGTGGCGGTGGTGGGCTTCGAGGACGCCCCGATCGCCCGGCAGACCGAGCCGCCGCTGACCACCGTCTTCCAGCCGATGGAGGAGATGGGGCGGCAGATGGCCCGGCTGCTCGTCTCGCGGATCCGGCGGGAGGAGCGCGAGGTGCCGTACGTGCTGCTCGACACCCACCTGGTGCACCGCACCTCCGCCTGACCGGCTGCACGGCCGGGCAGTCCGCCTGACCGGCCGGACGGCCGGGCTGCGGGCCCGGCCGCGCCGCGCGCCGCAGCCGGACGTCTCAGTCGCCCGTCCAGCGCCTCAGTTCGCGGCGGGCCAGCGCGGCCCGGTGCACCTCGTCCGGGCCGTCGGCGAGCCGGAGGGTACGGGCACCGGCCCAGAGCGCGGCCAGCGGGGTGTCCTGGCTGACCCCGGCCCCGCCGTGCGCCTGGATCGCCTTGTCGATCACCCACTCCGCCATCGCCGGAGTCACGATCTTGATCGCCTGGATCTCGGTGTGCGCGCCCTTGTTGCCGACCGTGTCCATCAGCCAGGCGGTCTTCAGCACCAGCAGCCGGGCCTGTTCGATCCGCACCCGCGACTCGGCGATCCACTCCTGCACCACGCCCTGCTCGGCCAGGGGCCGGCCGAACGCCACCCGCCCGGCGGCCCGCCGGCAGAGCAGTTCCAGGGCGCGTTCGGCCATCCCGACCAGGCGCATGCAGTGGTGGACCCGGCCCGGACCGAGCCGCGCCTGTGCGATCGCGAAGCCGTCACCGGGCCCGCCGATCAGATGGTCCGCCGGCACGCGTACGCCGTCGAAGCTCACCTCGGCGTGCCCGCCGTGCGCGCCGTCGGAGTAGCCGAAGACGGTCAGGCCGCGCCGCACCGTCACGCCCGGGGCGTCCCGGGGCACCAGCACCATGCTCTGCTGCCGGTGCCGGGGCGCCTCCGGATCGGTCTTGCCCATCACGATGAAGATCCCGCAGCGTGGGTCCATCGCCCCGGTCGACCACCACTTCCGCCCGGTGACCACGTACTCGTCGCCGTCCCGTTCGATCCGGGTGGCGATGTTGGTCGCGTCCGACGAGGCCACCTCCGGCTCAGTCATGCAGAACGCCGAGCGCAGTTCGCCGTCGAGCAGCGGGCGCAGCCAACGCTCCTGCTGCGCCGGGCTGCCGAAGTCGGCCAGCAGCTCCATGTTGCCGGTGTCCGGGGCGGCGCAGTTGAGCGCCTCCGGGGCCAGGTGCGGGCTGCGGCCGGTCAGTTCGGCGAGCGGGGCGTACTGGAGGTTGCTGAGCCCGGCGCCGTACTCGGGATGCGGCAGGAAGAGGTTCCACAGCCCCCGACGCCGGGCCTCGGCCTTGAGTTCGGCCATGATCGGTGGCCGGCTCCACTGTCCGGCCCCGGTCGTCGGGTCGGCCGCGGCGGCGACCTGCTCGGCGTGGACCGGCTCGGCCGGCAGGATCCGGTCGGTCAGGAAGTCGTGCAGCGCCTCGTGCAAATCGGCGGTGCGCGCGTCGAACCCGAAGTCCATCGGTGCTCCTCGGCAGTTCAGCTCGGCGGGCTTTCCGGTGTGTGCCTTTCCGGTGGCGGTGCGGGCGCCGGTGCGGTGGTCCCGGATGGCCCCGGCGGTTCCCGGGGTCCGGCCGCGACTCTCGGCAGCGGGCCGGGTCAGTTCCGGCGGAACGCGGCCAGGCCGTACGCGATCAGCGGGTGGACCAGGGCGCCGATCCGGTCGAACCCCTCGCCGACGGTCTGCCCCAGGGTGTGCCGGTAGTGGATGCCCTCGCAGATCACGGCGAGCTTGAAGCAGCCCAGCGCGACGTGCCAGTCCAGCGGGCCGACGTCGACGTCGCTGCGGGCCGCGTACCGGTCGATCAGCTCGGCCCCGGAGGGGAAGCCGGCGCGCGGGCCGAGCCCGTCGGCGACCGGGTTGCCGTCGGCCGCGTCCGAGTCGCCGAGCACCTCCCAGTAGGTCAGCAGCAGGCCGAGGTCGGCGAGCGGGTCGCCGAGGGTGGCCATCTCCCAGTCGAGTACCGCCCGGATCGTCACCGCCCGACTCTCCGACGTGTCGTCCGGAGCGGGCCCGCATTCGGCGACCAGGTTGTCCAGGCGGTAGTCGCCGTGCACGATCCGCCCGGCGTTGCAGCCGTCCGGGGCGGTGGCGGCCAGCCGTCGGCGCAGCTCGTCGATGCCGGGCAGCGGCCGGCTGCGGGACCGGTCGAGCTGCCCGCCCCAGCGGCGTACCTGCCGGGCCAGGAAGCCGTCCGGCCGGCCGAAATCGGCCAGTCCGACGGCGGCCGGGTCGACGGTGTGCAGCGTCGCCAGCACGTCCATCATGACCAGTGCGAGCGCCCGGCGCTGGGCCGGCGTCAGCGGGTCGGTCTGGCTCCGGCTCCGGTAGACCACCCCGGGGACCCGTGCCATCAGGTAGAACGGCGCACCGAGCACCGTCTCGTCGGCGCAGTGCAGCAGGGCGGCCGGTACCGGTACCCCGGTCGGGGCGAGCGCCGAGATCACCCGGAACTCCCGGGCCATGTCGTGCGCGGTGGCCAGCACGTGCCCGAGCGGCGGCCGGCGGAGCACGAACTCCTGGTCACCGGAGCGGACCAGGTAGGTGAGGTTGGACCGGCCGCCGGCGATGAGTTCCGCCCGGAGCGGGCCGGTCAGCAGGTCGGGGCGGTGCGCCGCGAGATGCCCGGCCAGCCGGTCGAGGTCGAGCCCGGACGGTGACCCGGCGGGTGGCTCCGGCCGGACGGCGGTGGCCGGCGGATCGGTCATCCGCACAGTTGATGGCATCTGGGCCGTCCAGTCAAGCCCGGGTCGCCAGGGGGCTACCGCCGGTCCGGGCCGGACGGAGGATCAGGGCCGTCGCTATCGGGCTCTACCGCAGCGTCGGCCACCAACTGACCGCCGAGCAGATGTCGAACTGACCGCCGAGCAGATGTCGAAGCCGCTGTCGCGGGGACAGCGACCGGGGCAGCACCGTACGTCTTCGAGGTGAACACGGGTTGTTGCTGCCGGGACATGCCGCTGCAACAGGGGCGAAATGGTCATCGGGCAGCCTGGTTGACAGCTCACCGGCGGAACGCGCGCCGGTCCGCCGACGGAGGGGACGGACATGTTGCTGAGGGTTCGGGTGACCCTGCCGGATCGACCCGGAACGCTCGGTCAGGTCGCCCGTACGCTGGGCGTCGCCGGTGCCGACATCGTTGCGGTGGTGGTGTTGGAGCGGCTGGGCGGCCGGGCCGTGGACGACTTCACGGTGGTCTGGCCCGGTGCCGCCCGGGTCGACCGGCTCTGTGCCGGGCTCGGCGCGATCCCGGGGGTACGGGTCAACGGCATGTGGCGGGCGATCGGCGCACCGAACGGCGGCGGTCAGGACGCCGAGCTGCTCGCCCAGATCGCCGCGAACCCGGCCGACGGGCTGGCCACCCTGGTCGACGCGGTACCCGGCCTGCTGGCCGCCGACTGGGCCGCCGCGGCGGTGGTGCCGGCGGACTGGGCGGCGCGGACCGGGACGGGTGCCGGGACGGTCCGGGGCAGCGGCGCTCCCGCGGTGGCGTACGCGAGCTGGCGGGCACCGAGCCCACTCCAGTTGCCCGAGGTGACCCCGTTGCGGGCCCGCTCGGTGAACGGGCCGGCGGGCACCCACTACGCGGTCGCCCCGTTCGGCCGGGCGGGGCTGGTGCTGATGCTGGCCCGGGTGGACGGCGAGGGGCTGGCGGCGGCCGGTTTCCACGTCACCGAGGTCGACCGGATCGCCCAACTGGTGCGGGCCGCCGCGACGATCCTCGGCGACCGGCTCGACCTGGTCAGCGCGCCGGCGGCGGCGACCGAGCCGGCCCAGCCGCTGGCGGTGGACGGATCGGCTCCCGCGCTGGCGATGCCGCCGGTGGCGGTACCGGCTGCGGCAGCGGCGCCGCGGGCCCTTCCCGGCCCGCAGACGCTGGCCGGGCCGGTGGCGCCGGCGAAGCCCGGTCCGGCCGGTGGACCGGAGATGGCCGCCGCGCTGGCCTCCGGCTCCGCCGTGGCGCCGGTAGGTCCGGCCGCGTTCGCCCCGGCGAGCGGGCGACTGCCGGCGATCATGACCCGTCACGGCTGAGCAACCGGCGGGTAACAGCAGGCGGGCAGGCTGGCACCGGGAAGGAGTTTCGATGACACTGTGGCGGATCAGGGCGACGGTGGCCGACCGGCCGGGTTTCCTCTCCGTACTCACCGCCAGCCTGGCGCTGCGCGGGGTGAACATCCTCACCGTCCAGGTGCACACCACCGAGGCGGGGGCGGTCGACGACTTCCTGGTGGACGCGCCGGCCGAGTTGACCGCCGACGACCTGGTGGCGGCGGTGGAGCGCGGGCGCGGGCGGAACTGCTGGGTGGCCCGCAGCGAGGCGCAGGGCCTGGCCGACCAGCCGACCCGGGCGCTCGGCCTGGCCAGCCGACTGGTGCGCGATCCGGACGGGCTCGGCGAGTCGCTGCGCAGCCTGCTCAACGCCGACTCGGTCACCTGGCGGCCGGTGGTCTCCGGTCCGGCGGGCCCGGGACACGGCGCCGGGACGATGCGGCTGCCCGACCCGTACGGCGGCTCGTTCGAGGTGCTCCGGACGGCCCCGAGCTTCACCCCGGCCGAGTACGCCCGCGCCCAGGCGCTGGTGGACCTGGCCGGCGCGGTGGCCCGGCAGGCCGCCGACCGGGTGACGCTGGTGCTGCCGGACGGCGCCGAGCTCACCGTACGTCCCGCCGTCCCCGACGACCTGCCGGCGGTGCTGTCGATGCAGCACCGCTGCACGGCGCGGAGCCTGCTCCGGCGCTATCCGGGGCGGGGCGCGGCGCCGCCGGAGCGGCTGCGTCGGCTGCTCTCCCCGGCACACGGGGTAACACTGCTGGCGTTGACCGGTGGCGGGGACGGCCAGCCCGAGCGGGTGGTGGCGATGGCGAACCTGGCGCCCGAGGGGGTGCTCGCCGAACTCGGCCTACTGGTCGAGGACGGCTGGCAGCGCCGCGGCCTCGGTGCCGCGCTGCTGCGCCGCCTGGTCGGGTACGGCGCCCGGGCCGGCTACGCCGCGCTGCTGGCGCACACCCCGGCCGACAACGTGGCGGTGCTGCGCATCCTGGACCGGCTCTACCAGCCTGGCACGGTCGACCGGGACGGCGAGCTGCTGACCGTCACGGTGCCGCTGCACGAGCGGCGGGCCGGAGCGTCCTCCGCCGCCGAGACTTCCGCCGCCGCCGAGGTGTAGCGGCGCGGCACAGACCCGGCGGTCCGGTCCTGGTTCGGGGCCGGGCCGGCGGAACCGCCTGACTGGGGCGAGATGGAAGGGGTCCCTCCGGTAGGACGGCCGGAGGGGCCCCTTCCGCGCGTAGCTGGATACCCCGGCCCTCGGGTGGCCGGGCCCTCGGGTGGCCGGGCTGTCGGGTGGCAGGGCTGTCAGGTGGCCGGGTAGCTGTTGTAGTCCGGGAAGTTGCCGTACAGGCGCTGGGCCGAGGGGCTGACGGTGACCGCCTGCACCAGCAGGTCGCCGCCGACGAAGGCGCCCTTCCAGGAGGCGCCCCGGCCACCGAACGGCTCGTCCCGGTCACCCCGGGACCGGGGCTTGTTGATGCCCACCTTGAACGCCTGGAGGTCGACCGCGAGCTTCGCCGCCTTCTCCTCGTCGTCGCAGGCGAGGCTGGCCACCAGGGCGCCGTTGCTGGCGTTCATCGCGGCCAGCAGCTCGTCGGGGGTGTCCACCACCACGATGGTGTCGACCGGGCCGAACGGCTCCGCGTGCATCAGCCGGGACCGGCCGGGCGGG
Source organism: Plantactinospora sp. CA-294935 (assembly GCF_050936445.1). Classification (NCBI taxonomy): domain Bacteria; kingdom Bacillati; phylum Actinomycetota; class Actinomycetes; order Micromonosporales; family Micromonosporaceae; genus Plantactinospora; species Plantactinospora sp. CA-294935. Next base: position 10,029,642 of record NZ_JBNJMU010000001.1, on the reverse strand, counting down.
GCCAGCAGCACCGACGGGGCCACGTACGCCGAGGTGTCCTGGCCGGCCAGGAACGGCGCCCCGGCCAGCCTGCCCCGGTAGAGCGGCACCGCGCCGCCCCGGATTGCCTCGTCCACCTTGCGGTGCAGTTCGTCGGCCTTGGCGGCGCTGATCAGCGGCCCGAAGTCGAGGTCCGGCAGCGGGTCGCCCTCGGCCCAGCCTTCGTCCACGGCCAGCGGGTGGCCGAACCGGACCGAGCGGACCACCGGCAGGTACATGTCGAGGAACTGGTCGACCAGCTCCCGCTGCACCACGAAGCGCGGGTACGCCGTGCAGCGCTGCTTGCCGTACTCGAAGCCCTTCTTCAGGTGCGTGGCGAGGCTGTCCCAGCCGGAGAACTCCCAGATGCCCCAGGCGTTCAACCCCTCCTGCTCGATCATGTGCCGCTTGTCGGTGTCGAGCAGCGCGGCGGCGACCTTGCCGCCGTTGGACCGGCCGCCGACGAAGGCCACCGCGCCGATCTCGGGCGCCCGGACCAGCACCTCGGAAAGCTCCGCACCGCCCCCGCTGAGCAGGGTGGCGGGCAGCCCGGCCCGGCGCATCAGCGCGTGCGCCACGGTGAGGCAGACCGCCCCGCCCTGGGACGGCGTCTTGGCGATCACCGCGTTGCCGGCGAGCAACTGCACCAGCTCGGCGTGCACCAGTACGCTCATCGGGTAGTTCCAGCTCGCGATGTTGCTGACCGGGCCGGCCAGCGGTTCCCGGCCGTCGGCCAGCATCCGGTCGATCTCCTCGACGTACCACCGCACGCCGTCGAGGGCCCGGTCCACGTCCGCGCAGGCCAGCCGCCACGGCTTGCCGATCTCCCAGACCAGCAGCAGGGCCAGCAGGTCCCGGTGCACGGTCAGCTCGTCGAGCGCCTCGACCACCCGGGCCTTGCGGTCGGCCAGCGGAACCTCGGCCCAGGCGCGGTGCTCGGCCGAGGCGAACGCGACGGCGGCCCGGGCCGACTCCGCGTCCAGCCGGGACAGGTTGACCAGTACGGTGTTGTCCACCGGGGTACGCACCGGGCTGGGCGTACCGACCGACTGCCAGGTGCCCTCGATCAGGTTGCGCAGCGTGACGGTGCCATCGGGTGGGCCGGCGTCGAGGTCGAACGCTTCGGGGGTCGTCCGCACCGCCCGGGCCAGGGTCTCCGGCCAGGCGGTGCCGTCGGCAAGGCGCAGTGCCATCGCTGTCTCCTCAGGGTCGTCGGCCGGCTGAGTCGTCGGTGTGCAGGGCTCGCCGAGCCGGGAACGATCAGCGTGCGGCGGCGTCGATGGCACCGCTGATCTGGGGTTTTGTCTCCCTGATCTGGCCGTACTGTCTCCCGGGGCCCGCGGCGGCGGCAACCGTACGCCCGTATCCCAGGACGGGAGTCCCGCCGGTTGGCCCGGGCTTCCCTCTAGCTGAGTCGTCGCTCAGCCTGCTGAGCTGGGGAAACGGCGCCTCCTCATCGAGGGGGTTGGATGGTGTGAGGATCGTCAACGAGTAGGAAAGGGCTTTCCTCTAGGCATCCCGGGGGACGCTCCGCTGCCCGACGGCGGGGAGGTGTCGCCGGTTTGGGTCCTTCACAAACCGGCAATGGCGCGGTTACATTGTCTGCTATCCATGGGAGCGCTCCCGGGCTCCGGTGGACCGAGATCCAAACCCTCGCCCGGCACCACCGCAGCACAGTTTTCCCAGGCCCCAGCACCCGCGTCGTGCACCGCGCAGGGAGAGGGGCGGATGCGCCCACATCCGCCCCTCGTGTCCTCCGCTACGCGTCGCCGCGCGCGGCTCCACGGACAGGAGCAATTCTAGTGCGCGACCGTATCGCCCCGGCCCGGCCGAACGGGCAACGTCCCCGGCCTGGTCCCCGGCCCAAGCCAGGCGCCCGGCAACGCCTCGACGGTCGGCAGCGACCAGACGGCCGGCAGCGGCCCGACCGCGGCCAGCGGCCGGGCCGCTGGTACCTCCGCGCGGTGGCCGCCGGCGCCACCGCACTGGCCGCCGCGGCGGCGGTGCTGACCGGGGTCGCCCCGGCCGCCGCCGTACTGCCGCCGCCGGCCGACGCGACGACCGGGGCCGCCGCGCCGGCCTTCAACTACGGCGAAGCGCTCCAGAAGTCGCTCTACTTCTACGAGGCGCAGCAGTCCGGCGCGCTGCCCGACTGGAACCGGGTCTCCTGGCGCGGCGACTCGGCGCTGACCGACGGCTCCGATGTCCGGCTGGACCTCACCGGCGGCTGGTACGACGCCGGTGACCACGTCAAGTTCGGCTTCCCGATGGCGTTCAGCGCCACCATGCTGGCCTGGGGCGCCGTCGAGTACCGCAGCGGCTACCAGTCCTCCGGCCAGCTCCCGCACCTGCTCAACAACCTGCGCTTCGTCAACGACTACTTCATCAGGGCGCACCCTGAGGCCAACGTCCTCTACGGACAGGTCGGCAAGGGCGACGACGACCACAAGTGGTGGGGACCGGCCGAGGTGCTGCCGATGGCGCGGCCGGCGTACAAGATCGACGCGAGCTGCGGCGGCTCGGACCTGGCCGGCGAGACGGCGGCGGCGATGGCCGCCTCCTCGATGGTGTTCCGGCCCACCGATCCGGCCTACGCGGACCGGCTGGTCGCGCACGCCCGCCAGCTCTACAGCTTCGCCGACAGCGTGCGCCGGGCCTACCACGAGTGCATCACCGACGTGACGAACTTCTACCGGTCCTGGAGCGGCTACCAGGACGAACTGGTCTGGGGCGCGATCTGGCTCTACCGGGCCACCGGGGACGCCAGCTACCTGACCAAGGCGGAGACCGAGTACGACCGGCTCGGCACCGAGCCACAGCAGAGCACCCGGCTCTACAAGTGGACGGTGGCCTGGGACAACAAGCAGTTCGGCGCGTACGTGCTGCTGGCCAACCTGACCGGGAAGCAGAAATACGTCGACGACGCCAACCGCTGGCTCGACTACTGGACCGTCGGGGTGAACGGGGAGAAGGTGCGTACCTCTCCGGGCGGGATGGCGGTGCTGGACACCTGGGGCGCGCTGCGGTACGCCGCCAACACCGCGTTCGCGGCACTGGTCTACAGCGACAGGACCACCGACGCGACCCGGAAGACCCGCTACCACGACTTCGCGGTCCGACAGATCGACTACGCCCTCGGCGACAACCCGCGCAACTCCAGTTACATGATCGGCTTCGGCGCCAACCCACCGCGCAACCCGCACCACCGCACCGCGCACGGCTCCTGGTGGGACAGCATGCAGGTGCCGGAGGCGACCCGGCACACCCTCTACGGCGCGCTGGTCGGCGGGCCGTCCTCGCCCAACGACGCGTACACCGACAGCCGGTCGGACTACGTGATGAACGAGGTCGCCACCGACTACAACGCCGGGCTCACCTCCGCGCTGGCCCGGCTGATCTCCGAGTACGGCGGCACGCCGCTGGCGAACTTCCCGCCGGCCGAGACGCCGGACATCGACGAGATCACCGTGGAGACCACGGTGATGCAGGCCGAGCCGAGGGCGACCGGGATCAAGGCGATCGTCTACAACAAGTCCGCCTTCCCGGCCCGGGCGCTGACCGACTCCTCGTTCCGGTACTACTTCCGGCCCGAGGGGACCAGCGCGATCCAGGTGACCAGCGGCTACACCCAGGGCTGCCCGGCACCGACCAGCGCCCGGCAACTCTCCGGCGACATCTGGTACGTCGAGGTCGACTGCTCCGGCTACACCATCGCCCCGGCCGGACAGTCGGCGCACCGGATGGAGGTGCAGTTCAAGATCGGGGTGCCCGAGGGGGGCACCTGGGATCCGAGCAACGACCCGTCGTACCAGGCCGCCGCCGGGCCGAACCCGAAGCTGGCGCTCTACGAGGGCGGCGCGCTGATCTGGGGCGCCGAACCGGCGCCGTCGGCTCCGGACAGCACCGTGCCGAGCGCGCCGGGCACCCCCACCGCCGCCGCCGTGACCGCTGGCGGAGCCATCCTGAGCTGGACCGCCGCCACCGACGACGTCGGGGTCACCGGCTACGACGTGTACCGGGAGAACGGCGCCGGCGACGTCCTGCTCGGCTCGGCGGCCACGCCGACGTTCGCGGTGACCGGGCTGGCGGCCGGGACGGCGTACCAGTTCTACGTGGTGGCCAGGGACGCCGCCGGCAACCGCTCGACGGCGTCCGCGCCGGTCTCGGTGACCACCCCGAGCGGTCCGGCCGGCGGCTGCCGGATCGGCTGGACCGGCAACGGGTGGAGCACCGGGTTCAGCGGCACGATCACCATCACCAACACCGGGACGAGCACGGTGCAGGGCTGGACGCTGGAGTTCGCCCTCACCGCCGGAGAGCGGATCACCCAGGCCTGGTCGGCGACCGTCACCCAGTCCGGTACGGCGGTCACCGCCACCGACCTCGGCTACAACGGCGCGCTTGCCCCGGGCGCCTCGACCAGCTTCGGATTCAACGGCACCTCCACCGGCAGCAACCCCCGGCCGACGTCGTTCACGCTCAACGGCGCGGCCTGCGCGACCGGCTGATCCGTCCCTTGGCCGGTCCCCGCCGGGGCCGTCGGGCGGTACCAGCAGGCTGCCCGACGGCCCCGGTCCGGTGGATCGGGGCTATCCGTGCAGCGGTTCCCGGGCCTTGGCGGTCGCCTCGTCGAGCCAGTCGAGATACCACCGGGCGAAGCCGATCCGCTCGCCGTGTGGACCGGCCAGCGGAGTGAAGCCGCCGTCGTCTGCGGTGTCGTCGGCCCACATCGCACCGCGCTCCGGGCCGCTGACCACCAGCAGGTGCCGGTACGCGCAGCCGAGGTGGCACAGGTAGACGGCGCCGACGGTGTGCAACGGGTCGTACGCCACCCGGTCGTGCAGCTCCCAGTAGGCGTCCTCGGCCGCGTTGAACTCCTCGACCGTGCCGAAGTCCTCCTCGTCCGGCGGCTCCGGCAGCTCGGCCGCCGGGTTGAACGGGCCGGTGTGCGGAAACGGCTCGGCGAGAGTCCTGATCTCGGTGAGGTCGGCGCCGTCACCCTCCCAGCGCCAGCGACCGTCCACCCGGCGCAGCGGGAAGAGGCCGTAGAACGGGCCCGCCCCGCCCCGGCCCACCTCCAGCAGGAAGCCGCGGTAGTCCTCCGGCAGCCGCACGCCGAGCTGCTCCTCCAACTCCGCCAGCTCGGCCGGGCGGAGCGGTGGATCGAGCAGCCACCCGTGGCCGTTGGCGCCGAAGACCTTGGCATCGGGCGTGGTGGAGAGCGCGGCCACCCGGTCGCGTACCCCGGACCAGTCGATGTTCGTCACGGGCCGGACCCTATCGGGGCGGTCCGACGGATCGGCAGCCCCTTCGCCGGCGCCCCGGGACCCGCCCGTCGCGGCCCCGAGCCGGTCAGAGTCCGCGCTGGGCGGCGAGCCGGTCCACCGCCTCCTTCGCCTCCCGCAGCCCCTCGCCGGTGGCCTCCCGGTACGCCTTGACGGCCGCGATCTTCTGCCCCCGCTCCAGCTGCGCCACCACCTCCGGCAGCGCCGGCTCGGGCACGGTGAGGCCGAAATGGTCCAGGACCAGGTCGAGTTTGCGTTCGACCCGGCGGAGCCGGGCGGCGGTTTCCCGCTGGCGCCGGGCGGCCGACGACATCTCGGTCATCACCAGCACGAGCAGGGGGAGAGCGACGACGGGAACCAACCACGAATCCATGGCACGGTATTCAAGCAGGTGACGTCGGCGGTGTCTCCGGTCGGCTCCGTTGGCTTTCGGCGAGGTTGGCCAGCGCGGTGACCGTGTGCGGGTGCTCCTCGCCCAGGGCGTGCCGAAGCCCCTCGGCCGCCTCCTCGTGCAGTTGCCGGGCCAGCGCGAGGTCACCGCGGGCGCCGGCGAACACGCCCAGGTTGTCGATCACGATCAGCGTGTCGGGGTCACCCGTGCCCCGTACCTCCCGGGACAGCCGGACCGCCTCGGCGGCCAGCTCGTACGCCGCGTCGACCTCGCCCAACCGGAACAGGCACTGGGCGAGGTTGTCCATCGAGGTGAGCGTCTCGGGATGGGCCGTGCCGCGCAGCCGGCGGGCGGCGGCCAGCTCCCGCTCGTGCAGCTCGCGGGCCCGGGGCAGGTCGCCGGACGCCTGGAGCACCAGGGCCAGGTTGTTGACCGCGTACCAGGTCACCGGGTGGTCGTCGCCGAGCACCCGGCCGGAGAGTTCCACCACGCGTTCGCCCAGCTCGCGTGCCTCCGCCAGTTCGCCGAGCGCCCGCCGTACGTCGACCAGGTTGCTCAGCAGCGCGATCGACTGCGGCTTGGCGTCGCCCCACTGCCGCCGGGCCAGCGAGACCGCTTCGGTCAGCGCCTCGGCGGCGGCGGTGAGCTGCCCCCGGGCGACCAGAGCACCGGCCCGCCGGCCGCGCCGGTGCACCCGGAGCATGGTCGTCCAGTCCCGCAACCCCGCCACGGTCACCTCCGGCCTCCGGGGAAATCGGCGCGGATCACTCTACGCGCTTGCGGCTGCCGGGGCGGCGACGCGTCCGATGTGGACGCCGCCGCCGGCGCCCGGGTCACGGGGCCGGCGGCGGCGACTCGTCGAAGCTGCCCTCAGCGGGTCCGCAGCCCGTATCCGTACGGGAAGAGCGGGCGGTAGTTCCGGTCGCCGACGTTGATCGGCACCTGCGCCTCGCTGCGCGGCCAGCTCACCGAGAGCCTGCCGGTGAACGGGCGCCGGCCGAAGAGGACGTCGGCCACCCCGGCACCCTCGCTGCCGGGCAGCCAGGAGGCGACCAGCGCGTCCATCTGACCGAGCTGGTCGGTGAGCACCTGCGGCCGGCCCGAGACGACGAGCACCACGCAGGTGTCGATCGCGCCGCAGACCTTGTCGACGACCGCCTTGTCGCCGGGCTGCAGGGAGAGCGACTTCTCCTCCTGCTGCGGCGTCGTGCACCAGCCGCACTCCGGCCCGCCGACGTCACCGAAGCCCTCGGTGTACGGCGTCTCGCCGACCACCACGACGGCGACGTCCGAGCCGGCGGTCGGGGCGGAGCCGTCCGCGCTGTAGGTGACCTGGGCGCGCGGCGCCACCTCGCGGATGCCCTCCAGGATGGTGGTACCCGGGATGATGTCGCCGGAGGCGCCCTGCCAGGTGATGGTCCAGCCGCCGGCCTGGTTGCCGATGTCGTCGGCGTTCCGGCCGGCGACGTAGATCTTGGCGTCCTTGCGCAGCGGCAGTGCCCGGTCGCTGTTCTTCAGCAGCACCTGCGACTCGGCGACCGCCCGTCGGGCCAGCGCCCGGTGCTCGCGGCTGCCGACCTCGTCGACGTCGTCGGCGGAGGCGTACGGGCGCTCGAAGAGGCCGATCTCGAACTTGGCCCGCAGGATCCGGCGTACCGCGTCGTCGATCCTGGCCTGGCTGACCCGGCCGGCCCGCACCTCGGCGAGGAGCAGGTCGATGAACTGCTTGGCGTTGTTCGGCACCATGAACATGTCGACCCCGGCGTTGACCGAGGTCCGCACCTTGTACGCGGTCAGCCCGGCCACGGTCGGCTCGTCCGGGTCGGGGATCTGGTGGATGCCCTCCCAGTCCGAGATGACGAAGCCCTTGAACCGCTGCGCCCCCTTGAGTACGTCGGTGAGCAGTTCCTTGTGCGCGTGCATCTTGACCGGGTTGCCGACGCCGTCCTCGATCCAGTCCACACTGGAGAACGACGGCATCACGCTGTCCACGTCGTGCCGGCGCAGTGCGGTCCAGAACGGCGCGAGGTTGGTCCGGGCGAAGTCGGCCCGGGTGGTGACGGTGACGCCCTGGTCGATGACGTACCGCTGGGAGCCGGACGGCAGGCTCTCGTTGGCGTCGGCGGCGGCCTGGTCGTACTCGGTGTCGCCGTCCCCGGCGTAGTGCTTGATGGTGGCGAGCACCCCGGCGTCGCGCAGCCCGTCGACGTAGCTGCTCATCTCGCCGACCAGCCCCGGTTCCTCGCTGAACGCCTCGTAGGCCCGGCCCCAGCGCTCGTCGCGGGAGACGCAGAGGCAGGGGGCGAAGTTCCACGGTATGCCGGTCGCCTTCACCTCCTCGCCGGTGGCCTTGCCGATCTGCCGGACGAGTTCCGGGTTCCGGGTCGCGCCGAGGCCGATGTTGTGCGGGAAGACGGTGGCGCCGTAGACGTTGGCGTGCCCGTGCACCGCGTCGACGCCGTAGATGATCGGGATGCCCAGCCGGGTGCTCAGCGCCTGCCGCTGGAAGTTGTTGATCATCGACACCCAGGCTTCCGGGGTGTTCGGGGTGGGGATGGAGCCGCCGCCGGAGAGCAGCGAACCGAGGCCCCACTGGGCGACCAGCGTCGGGTCGGCGTCCACCGCCAGCCGCTCGGCCTGGGCCATCTGGCCGACCTTCTCCGCCAGGGTCATCCGGCCGAGCAGGTCGTTGACCCGCCGGTCGATCGGCAGCCTCGGATTGCGGTAGTCGGGCTTGCCGCCGTGGCCGCCGGAGCCGGCGGCGGTGGCGGCGGTGGCGGCGGGGTCGGTGGCCTCCGGCGCCGCGGACGCCGCGCCGGTGGGGAGCAGCGAGACGACCAGCAGGCCGGTGAGCAGGGTTATCAGTGGTGTTCGGGATCGCGAGTGTGGACGCATGTCGTGCCTCCAGAACGAAGTCGGGGTGCGCGCCAGGCCCGATCCTTCCGGTGACCATAAGACGGCGTCAATATCGGACGGTAAAGGTTCCTTCCTGAGAGCGCTCTATCCATGGGGTTTCGTCCGCCTTCATGGGCATTCGCAGTCTCCGATCCGGGGAAGACCGGCCGTCGTCGGCGGCGACGGCACGTCGGCGGGATCGAGCGGCACATCCGGGGCGCGAGCCGGATCCGGCGTACGGAGGTGTTCGTCGCACGGAGTGGATCGACGGTTGACAGCGCGTCGGCGTCCTATCAAGATCTACTTTGTGCGAAGCGCCTTTCTGACCAAGCGGGGTCACATCGACCTCCTGCGCGTCGCCAGCGCCGCCTGTCGACCGTCCCTCTGACGCCGGGCTCCAATTCCGTTCCGCCCTGCCGGCGGCGTTTCCCGATCCGTGGGTCTCCGGCCCCGCGGTGGCGTCCGTCCGCACGGCAATTCCCCCTCTCCTGATAGGAGTACTGTCCTTCATGCTCAGACGTCCCTATCCCCGGCTCGCCCCCGCGCTGGTCGCCGCCGCGCTGCTCGGTACGCTGGCCTGGACCGGGCCGGCGGTGGCGTCGGCGCTGCCGGCCGTACCGGCGCTTCCCGTCGACCTTTCCGACGTCCGGGGCTACCCCCGGCAGAACGTGCTGCCGGTCTGGCCGGACAACCCGAACGACGCGTCGATCCCGATCGGGGTCACGCCGTACGACGAGATCGCGCCGAAGCTGAACGCGTTGCAGAAGGCCAGCGACCGGGTCTCCGCCCGGGTGGCCGGAAAGTCCTCCGGCGGCCACGACCTCTACGCGGTCACGGTCACCGCGCCGGAGAGCCGCGCCGAGGCACGCCAGCAGGAGCAGTGGAAGCGCCTGATCGAGGAGGAGCCGGTCAGGGCCCGCAACGACCGCCGGCTGCTCCGCGACTACAAGACCCCGCTCTTCGTCAACGCCAACATCCACGGCAACGAGTGGGAGGGCACCGACGCCGCGCTGCGGGTCATCGAGGAGTACGCCACCAGCACCGACCCGGCGGTCGTCACGCTGCTCAAGCGGAACCGGCTGGTCTTCAACATCACCTCGAACCCGGACGGCCGGGTCGCCGGCACCCGGCAGAACGCGGCCGGCTACGACCTCAACCGCGACCTGACCATCGTGTCGCAGCCGGAGACCAACCTGATCCGCGAGCTGATCGTCGACACCAAGCCGATCATCACGCTCGACCTGCACGGCTACGTCAACCCGACGCTGCTGCACCCGAGTACCCCGCCGCACAACGTCAACAACGAGTACGACCTCTACATCAAGCACGGCCTGCCGAACGCGCTGGCGATCGAGGAGGGGCTGCGCGCCCTCGGCTATCCGGAGACCCAGCGGGCCCGGATCCCGTTCCGGGACGACGAGCCGGGTGTCTGGGACGACTTCCCGCCGATCTACGTACCGTCGTTCGCGATGTTGCAGAGCAGCATCCCGTACACCATCGAGGCGCCGCTGAACCCGCGCGGCAACCTCAGCCCGGAGGAGAGGGTACGCCGCTCCGGCATCAACACCGACGTGCACGAGGTGGCGGTCAAGACCTCGTTGCGGTACATCCAGGAGCACCGCAACCAGGTGATCTTCGACCAGGCCGAGGTCTACCGGCGCGGCTGGGCCGGTGAACCGTTGCGCGACATCCCGGACGGGTACGTGCCGGGCTGGGGCCCGGAGGACAACTACCACACCACCTTTCCCCGGGCGTACGTGATCCCGACCGGCCCCGGCCAGCACTCCGAGACCGCCGCGGCCCGCCTGGTCGACCTGCTGGTCGGCAGCGGCGGTCGGGTCTGGAAGGCGAAGCAGGACTTCCGGGCGGACGGGAGGTCCTACCGGGCCGGCTCGTACGTCATCGACCTGCACCAGCCCAAGCGCGGCCTGGTCAACTCCCTGCTCGAACCCGGCATCGACCTGACCGGGCGGGTGGACGACCTCTACGCCGGCCCGGCCGCCTGGAGCCAGGGGCTGACCTGGGGTGCCACCGTCGACACCCTGTGGAACCGGCTCCCCGACGTACGCCTGGAGCGGACCTACGACGGCACGGCCGAGGGTGACCTGCCCGCCGGCAACGTCGACCTGCGGCTGGACATCCAGGACGGCGCCGACCTGCTCGCGGTCAACTCCCTGCTGGACAAGGGCGTCAAGGTCCACCGGCTGGCCGACGGCTCGGTCGTCGTCCCCGGTACCCCGGTCAACCGCCGACTGGCCTGGACCGAGGCCCGCGAGCACGACGTGACCTTCACCCGTGCCCCGGCCCGCTGGCGCGGCACCCTGCTGGACGAGGTGGTCGTCGGCTACCTGGGCACGGTCGAGGACCGGGACACCCTGCTCGACACCGGCTTCGAGGCCCGCACGCTCACCGCGACCACCCTGGCCGCCACCCTCACCGCCGACGTCGACGTCCTGCTGGTGGCGAGCACCGTCAACCTGGCGAACCTGACCCCGGAGAACCGCGTCGCGCTGGACGCGTTCCTGGCCCGGGGCGGCGGGGTGGTCGGGCTCGGCACCGCCGGGGCGGGCTTCGGCAACGCCGCCGGACTGCTCAGCGTCACCGCCACCGCCGGCGCCAGCCTGGCCAGCGGGGTGGCCAACATCGTCAACCGGGGCGGCCCGGTGACCGCCGGTGCCATCCCGCACGCGTTCATCAACGAGCCGGTCTGGTTCACCGACCTCGGCACCGGGGTCACGGTCGAGCAGTCGTACGCCGCCGACCCGCTGCTCGCCGGCTGGTGGGCGGCGAACGAGGCCGGCACCACCGGCCAGGCCGCGGCGGCCGGGCAGGCCAGCATCGTGCGTACGGTCAGCCCGGGCGGCAACGGCGTGGTGCTGTTCGGCACGGACCCGACGTTCCGGCTGCACCCCAAGGGCCTGCACTCGCAGTTGGGCCGGGCCCTGCTCTGGGCGGCACAGCGCTGACCCGATCCCGATGACCGGGTGAGACCGGGGCCCGGGTGTCAGGCACCCGGGCCCCGGGTGTGTCCGGTGACCGGAACGGGCCGGGCCGCTCGGCACCGGCGGGTCTGCCCCGCAGCTTCGCAGACCCGCCGGTCCCGACCGGCGCCGGCGCGGACCTGTCCGGGGGCCTTCGCCGCCGTACTCTCGGCAAGTGAAGCGGACCGGGACACCGCCGGGGCGGTAGCCGCGCCGCGATGGCACAAAATCGGGAAGGATGCACGCCTCCGTGAGGTCCAGACTGCGCCGGCTCTACGCCCACGACCGGCAGTTCACCTGGACGGCCCGGATCGACCACGTCCGGACCGGGCAGGGACTGCGCCGGTGCATCCGGGTACGCGTCTGGGGTGCCGGCAAGAACAGCCGCGCCCTCCAGGTGGACCTGCTCTCCACGGCGCCGCGTTCGACCTGGGGCGATCCCGCGGTGACCGACGGCGCGTACCCGGAGCCGAAGCACGTCCGGGCGGTGATCGAGCACGCCCTCCGGCACGGCTGGCAGCCGGACGAGACCGGCGGCACCTTCGTGCTGACCGGCGCGGGGCACGCCGAGGCGCTGCCGCTGCCCGGGTTCGTCGTCACCGACCTGCTGCTGCTCGCCGAGCGCCCCGCGCCCGGCGGGTCGGAGTAGTCCGGACCCGGGAAGAGGGGTCAGCGGCAGCGCCCGCAGCCGGAACTTGGACGGGTGCACCTCGGTGTCGATCGTCAGGGCAACCGCCGGGTTGTTGCGCAGGGCCGGGAGCTTCGGGGCGTTCGTCGGAGTGCACATGACGATCTCCGAGCCGTTCCAGGTGAATATGATCGGCACGTTGCGGGGCGTGCCGTCCCTGGCGACGTAGGCCAGGCGGGTCACGTCGCGGGCCAACAGTTCCTGGCTGATCGGTCGGTTCAGCACCTCGGCGATCTCGTGCGGTTGCGCGGTCTTGCCTCCTGTCGCCTGTCGTCCGGACGGATCGTTAGCTGAGCTGCTCGGCCAGGGCGACGATGATGCCCTCCGGGCCACGGACGTTACAGAGCCGGTAGCTGTCCTCGTACTGGACCAGCTCGCCGACGAGTTCGGCGCCGTGGGTGCGCAGGCGGGCAACGACGTCCTCGATGTCGTCGACGGCGAACATGATGCGCCGGATGCCCAGCGTGTTCGCCGGTGCGTCCTTCGGCTCGGCGCTGATCGCCGTCGGGCTGTGGAACTTCGTCAGCTCGACCCGGCCGTGGCCGTCCGGGGTCCGCACGACGGCGATGTCCGCTCGGACGCCGTCCAGCCCGACGAGCTGGTCCACCGATTCACCCTCGACTGTTGCCTCGCCCTCCAGCTCCATACCGAGTTCGACGAAGAACGCAATCGCCGCCGCAAGGTCGTCGACAACGATGAGGACGTTGTCCATCCGCTTGATCATGGTGGTTCTCCTTCTTCGTCACGCGGCAGGTCATGGCCGCTGGTGTCCCGTACGACACCCGCGGACGTGCTGAGTTCCAGGACCTGCTGGCGGGTTGCGGGTTAGTTGTAGTAGCGGCGGGCGCTGGACCCGGTCCGGGTGATGTCGGTGCCGTAGATGTGCAGGCTGATGGCGGTGCGGGTGCCGGTGTTGCGGATCCGGTGGATGTCACCCGGCGGGGCGAAGCCGCTGACTTCGCCCACGTGGTTCTCCCTGGTGCCGATGAGGTTGAGTTCGTCGTCATAGCGGTCTTCGTGCTCGGCGCCCTGCAGGACACCCACGACGCACCAGGTGATGTGGTCGTGAATCCTGGTGCTCTGACCAGGTCGCCAGACCAGGCCGAGGATGGAGAACGTGCCGTCCGGCTCGGCGTGCAGCACGTGACCGGCCGGTCGGTCGGGGGCACCGTGCTGCTGCTCGGGAGTCAGGATGTCGGGACCGGGCAGGTACGCGCGGAGCTGATCGGCGACCAGTTCCGCGGTCCGCGCCCAGTCGGCCCGCATGCCGATCACGTGGCGCACCGCGGCGATGAGATCGTCGGTGGGGCCGGCGATGAGGCCGGCCGGGGGCGTGATCACGTGCTGGAGAACCGTGCCCGCCATGTCGTCCTCCTCGTTCGCCAGCGGGGTCGTCCCGTTCAGCGTCTACCAAGCAAGACTCATTCGTCCAATGCCAACTTCTGCGGCTACCCATAACTACCATGGATGAATGCTGGACATCGTGCGGCTACGCATCCTCGCGGCTGTCGCCGCACACGGCTCGGTCACCAAGGCCGCCAAGCACCTGAAGTACTCCCAGCCAGCGGTCAGCCACCATCTGGCCCGGCTGGAAGCCGAGACCGGCGCCCAGCTCGTCCAGCGAGTCGGGCGAGGCATCCGACTCACGCCGGAGGGTGAGCACCTGGCCCGCCGCGCCGCGGAGATCGTCGGACGGGTCGACACCGCTGCCGCGGAACTGTCCGCGATGGTGGGCCTGCGGACCGGCCGGGTCCGGGTCGCCGGCTTCCAATCGGCACTCGCCGCCCTGGTACCGCACGCCGCCGCCACCCTGCGCCGCGACCACCCCGGCATCGAACTGCACCTGGCCGACGCCCATCCGCAGGTGGCACTGAACCTGCTGCGTGACGGGCAGGTCGACGCCGCCGTCATCTTCCGCTACGACGACACCACACCGGACGACATCCGCGTCACGCACCTGTTCGACGACCCGATGTACCTGCTCAGCCTCGAACCCGGCCAGACACTGCCGGACCACCGAGACTCGGCCTGGATCGCCGGCTGCGAATACTGCCGCCGCGAATTCGTCGACGCATGCGAGCGGGCCGGCTTCACCCCGCACGTCGTCTACACCAGCGACGACGTGATCGTCGAACAGGCCCTCGTCGCCGCCGGCATGGGCGTAACCACCATGCCCGGCCTGGCCTTACGCACCCACCGGGCACCCGGAATCAAAGCCACCCCGCTGCCCGACTTCCGCCGACGCGTCTACCTCGCCACCTACGGCGACCCACCGGATCCCCCCGCCACCACAGCCTTCATCACCGCGCTGCACCACGCCGTCCAGCAGACCCGCCCCGGGGAGCCAGCACCACCCGACGAGGGGTCCTAACAACGATCATCAAAGAAGAACGCAAGATCCACCGAATCCGCCAACCAGGTCCCGACATCCGCCGACCGAGCACCCAGACCGAAACGGTCGAATCCCAGCTCAGGAGGCCCGGCAGGAGAACTCCTACCGGGCCTCGTCGGGCGGATCGATGGCGTTCCTCGGCCGGTCAGGCCGGTACGGTCCACTTCTGGTTGGCGGCGCCGGTGCAGGTCCAGAGCTGGGTCGGCGTACCGTTCGCGGAACTGTTGTCCAGGACGTCCAGGCACTTGTTGGCGCTGGCGCTGGTCAGGTCCCGGCCGGCGGTGGCGGTCCAGCGCTGGTTCGCCGCGCCGGTGCAGGCCCAGATCTGCGCCCGGGCACCGTTCGCGGTCGAGTTGTCCCGGACGTCGAGGCACTTGCCGAGCGCCCGCACCGTGCCGTCGGTGCCCAGCGTCCACTGCTGGGCGGCGCTGCCGTTGCAGTCGTAGAGCTGCACGGCGGTGCCGTCCGCGCTGTTCGCGCCGGCCACGTCCAGGCACTTGCCGGCGAGCCCGACGATCTGGCCGGTCCGGCCGCCGCCACCGCCGCCGGACTGGGTGCCGGACCAGGTGAAGGTCGCGGTGGTCCGGGCCGGCAGGGTGTAGGTGAAGGACTGTCCGCCCCAGACCACCCGGAGCGACTGGCTGCCGGTGCCGCCGTTGTGCGCGATCAGCGCCTTGGAGCCGTCCGGGTTGAGCCAGGCGACGTTCGGCACGGTGCCGTTCGCGGTCGAGTCGATCCGGTACGCCCCCGGCTTGACGAACTTGGTCAGGTGCCCGGTGGTGTAGTACTCGATGGTGTTGTCCACCTGGCCGGCGCGCGGGCCGCCCTCCTGCACGGTGACCAGCCCGGTGCAGACGTCACAGCCGCCGTTGTGCGGGCCCATGCTCTGGTTCAGCGCGAGGCTCCACTTGACCACGCTGCCGCTCCAGTTCCGGGTGTAGTTGACGATGTCGGCCAGGTCCTCGTTGTGCTGGTTGCCGATCCAGGTACCGCCGGAGTGCTCGGTGCTGAACTGGCGCACCGACGGGTACTGGGCGTGCACCTGGGAGCCGACGCTCGGGCTGCCGGCGTAGCCGTGCCAGGCGATGCCGGCGAAGAGCGGGTCGTTGCGCAGCGCGGCGTCGGAGACGATCCCGCTGCCGATCTGGCCCCAGTCGCCGTAGTTCCAGTCGTGGATCATCACCTTGGTGGTGATGCCGGCGGCCCGGAAGGCCGGCAGCAGGTGGTTCTTGGTGAACTCCAGCAGGCCGGCGGAGTTCCAGCTCATCCCCGGGTAGTTCATCGCGGGCGGGTTGGCCGCCTGGCAGCAGTTCGGCTCGTTCTGCACCGAGACGTAGTCCACGCCGATCCCGGCGGCCTGGTACGACTGGACGTACTTCACGAAGTACTGGGCGTAGAGCGGGTAGTACTCCCACTTCAGCCAGCCCATCTGGTCCATCCGGCCGTTGTCCTTCATCCAGCCGGGCGCGCTCCACGGCACGCCCTTGACCCGCAGCGCCGTGTTGAGCTGCTTCGCCTGCGCGGTCAGCAGCCGGACGTTGGTGTCGTAGCCGTTGGCGCCGAAGTCGGACAGGTCGCAGCAGGTGTCGTCCAGCGAGACGTGGCCGGGCCGGGACAGGTCGGAGGCGCCGATCGGGTTGCGGACGAAGGAGAGCCCGATCCCGTCGGTGGGGTGGAACAGCCGGCGCATCACCGCGTCCCGGGTCGCCGCGCTGATCGGCCCGCCCCGGAACAGGTACGCGGTGGTGTCGGTGATGGAGGCGCCGCCACCTTCGAACTGCTGGTAACGGGTGTTCTCGTCGACGGTGACGGTGTGCGTGGCGCCGGGACTGGTGGCGGCGAAGGTGATCGGCGTCTGCGGTTGCAGGCCACGGGTGACGGTCCGGCCGCCGGAGTCGGAGGTGGTGGTCAGCCAGATGTTCACCGGCTCGTTGGCCGCGTACGCCGGGGCCGGTCCGGCGACCGTGCCGACGGCGGCGAGGCAGAGCGCCAGCAGCGCGGCAGCGGGACGGCGGGGTGGGGGCGTGCGGCGGCTGGTGGCCGCCGTACCTGCGGAGGACATGCGGGGGTCTCCCCTCCGTGGACGGGTATCCAGGGGTGTCAGCGGCCGGCCGGCATTAAATAGGTAACACTCTTTAATAAAGAGTGTCAATGCGGGCCGCGCCGGCCGGGAGGGATTCCGGCAGGGGAGTGCCACCGTGTCAACGGGCGACGGCGTGCGTCAGCGGCCGGCAGGATGCCTCGACGACGACGACGACGACGGCGTGCGTCAGCGGCTGGCGGTGTGGGTACCGTGCTCGACGCAGACCGCCGACCAGCCCGACGGCAGCACCTGGACCTTCATCCGGCGCCGGCAGGAGGCGCAGTAGCGCGGCGGCTCCAGCGCGCGGGCGGCCCGGCAGGCGTCGTGGTCGCCGGTGGCGGCGGCCTCGCCGCACCGGTCGCACCAGTTGGCCGTCTCCGTCGACATCGTCACAGCGTCGCCGACAGCGCCTTGACCGGCATCTTCAGCTCGTCCAGCAGCGCCAGGTCCTCGCCGGCCGGTCGGCCCAGCGTGGTCAGGTAGTTGCCGACGATCACCGCGTTGATCCCGCCGAGCAGTCCGTCCCGGGTGCCGAGGTCGCCGAGGGTGATCTCGCGACCACCCGCGTACCGGAGGATGGTCCGCGGCATCGCCAGCCGGAACGCGGCGATGGCCCGCAGCGCGTCACGCGGCGCCACCACCGGCTGGTCGCCCAGCGGGGTGCCCGGGCGGGGGTTGAGGAAGTTCAGCGGTACCTCGTGCGGGTCCAGCTCGGCGAGTTGCGCCGCGAACTCGGCACGCTGCTCGACGGTTTCGCCCAGCCCCAGGATGCCGCCGCAGCAGACCTCCATGCCGGAGGCCCGGACCATCCGCAGCGTCTCCCAGCGCTCCTCCCAGGAGTGCGTGCTCACCACGTTGGGGAAGAAGGAGCGGCAGGTCTCCAGGTTGTGGTTGTAGCGGTGCACACCCATCTCGACGAGTTCGTCGACCTGGGCCTGGGTCAGCATCCCGAGCGAGGCGGCGACCTGGATGTCCACCTCGGCCCGGATCGCGGCGACGCCCTCGCGCATCTGCTTCATCAGCCGCTCGTCCGGGCCGCGGACGGCCGCGACGATGCAGAACTCGGTGGCCCCGGTGGCGGCGGTCTGCCTCGCCGCCTCGACCAGGGACGGGATGTCCAGCCAGACCGACCGGACCGGCGAGGCGAACAGTCCGGACTGCGAGCAGAAGTGGCAGTCCTCCGGGCAGCCGCCGGTCTTCAGCGAGACGATCCCCTCGACCTCGACCTCCGGACCGCACCAGCGCATCCGTACCTCGTGCGCGAGCTGGAGCGCGGCCGAGAGGTGCTCGTCGGGCAGCCGCAGCACGGCGAGCACACCTGCCTCGTCGAGGCCGACACCACCGTCGAGCACCTGGGTACGCGCCCGGTCGAGGATTTCTGGCATGGGTCGTACCCTACAAGCGGGCCGTCCGTCGATGTGGTCCCACCCGGCCGACCTGCCCGGACGCCCCGCCGCCGACCCGCCGGTGGTGGATCGGCCGGCCCGGCGGGCCGCCGCGGACCCGCGACGGATGGTATTTTCGCCGGTCGGGGCCGTCGCGCCAGCCGGCGCCGCGGGCCCGCCGAGCCCGGCCCGGTGCGAGCCGCCCCGGGCGGGCCGGAGCCGCGCAACATGCGGCGATCGGGTTTCCGACAGCGCCCGGGGGCGGACGCGGACCAGTGTGGGGGTGGCGGTGCCGAGCTGGCTGGAGACTCTGGACCGGCGGGCGCGGCTGCGCGCCAAGGCCGGGCTCACCCGGCGGCTGCGGCCGAGGAGCGCCGCCGAGGACGTGGTCGACCTCGCCGGCAACGACTACCTCGGACTGTCCCGGCATCCGGCGGTGGTCGCCGCCGCGGCCGAGGCGCTCACCGGGTACGGCCTGGGCGCCACCGGCTCCCGACTGGTACGCGGCTCCACCGAGGCACACCAGACGCTCGAGTCCTACCTCGCCGACTGGCTCGGCGCCGGCCGGGCCCTGGTCTACTCCTCCGGCTACCTCGCCAACCTCGGCGCGGTCCGGGCCCTGGTCCAGCCCCGCACCCTGTTGGTCTCCGACGCGCACAACCACGCCTCGCTGATCGACGGCTGCCGGCTCTCCGGTGCGGAGACCCGGGTCACCCCGCACCTGGACCTCGGCGCCGTCGAGGCCGCCCTGGCCGGAGCACCGGGCCGGCCGGCGGTGGTGGTCACCGAGTCGGTCTTCTCGGTCGACGGCGACCTCGCGCCCCTCGCCGAGCTGCACACGGTGGCCCGCCGGTACGGCGCGCTGCTGCTGGTCGACGACGCGCACGCGCTCGGCGTACTCGGTCCGGCCGGGGCGGGTGCGGTGGCCGGCGCCGGACTGGCCGGCGAGCCCGACGTGGTGGTGACGGCGACCCTCTCCAAGTCGCTCGGCGGAGCCGGCGGGGTGGTGGCCGGGCCGGCCGAACTGGTCCGGCACCTGATCGACACCGGTCGCACCTTCATCTACGACACCGCGCCGCCGCCGGCCGTGGTCGCCGGGGTGCTCGCCGCGGCCGGGCTGGCCCGGGCCGGCGACGCGCTTCGGACCGAGCTGGCCGACCGAGCCGTCGCGGTGACCCGCCGGCTCGGTGCGGCCGGGCTGGAGGTTTCCGCACCGGCCGCCGCGGTGGTCTCGGTGACCGCGCCCGGCCCGGAGACCGCGGTGGCCTGGGCGGCCGACTGCCGGGACCGGGGCGTCGCGGTCGGCTGCTTCCGGCCGCCGTCGACCCCGGACACCCGCTCCCGGCTGCGGCTGACCATCAACGTCGGCATCGACCGTGCCGACTTCGACCGTGCCATCGAGGTGATCGTGGAGTGTGCCCCGTGACCGCGACCGGAGGTGGATGGTGAGCGGCGTGGCGTGGCGGGGGCCGATCCTGGTCACCGGCACCGACACCGACGTGGGCAAGACGGTGGTCACCGCGGCCGTCACCGCCGCGGCCCAGGCCGCCGGCCTGCGGGTCGCGGTCATCAAGCCCGGCCAGACCGGTACGGCGACCGGGGCGGAACCGGACGTCGACACGGTGAACCGGCTGGCCGCGCCGATGACCGCGCGCACCCTGGTCAGCTATCCCGACCCGCTGGCACCGCTCGCGGCGGCCCGGGTCGCCCAGGCCGAGCCGCTGGAGCTGTACGCCGTGGCGGACGAGATCAGGGCCGACGCGGACAAGCACGACCTGGTGCTGGTCGAGGGGGCGGGCGGGCTGCTGGTCCCGATGGGGTTGCGCCCGTCCGGCGAGCCGTGGACGCTCGCCGACCTGGCGGTGTCGATCGGTGCCCCGGCGGTGGTGGTCACCCGGGCCGGGCTCGGCACGCTGAACCACACCGCGCTCACCCTGGAGGCGCTGGACCGGCGGGCGGTGCCCTGCGGCGTGGTGCTCGGCGCCTGGCCGGCCGAGCCCGAGCTGGTGCACTGGGCCAACCTGCGGGAACTGGTCCCGAACATGGTCGGCGCGCTGCCGGACGGGGCCGGCACGCTCGAGCCGGGGGTGTTCCGCCGCTCCGCGCCGGGCTGGCTCACCCCGGCGCTGTACGGCGTACTCGACGACTGGCGGGCCTGGGCCGAAGAGGTCAGTTGACCGGGCCACGGCTGCCCCGCCGCCGATCCGGCGATTCCTGACTTTCGGCAGTAACCGGCCGGTGGCGTGGCTTGTAGCCTGGCCGGGTGATCGCCAGGCTCCGCGACGTACGGTGGTGGCGCCTGCCGGCCGGCAGCCGGGCCGCGCCGGTCGGGCCGCCGGGCCCGCGCGACCGCCTCCTCGACCTGGCGCTCTGGGTCGTGATCTCGGCGCCGATCGCGACGGCGCTGCTCACCCCGCCCTACTCGTCCTGGTTTCCCGGCCGGCTGGCCGGTTCCCTGCTGGTGACCGGGCTGGCGGTGCTGGCCAGCCGGCGGGCGCCGCTGCTCGGGCTGCTGCTGGTGGTGCTGCCGACCGCCGGGGACGGCAACTTCATGTTCGGGATCCCGGTGCTGAGCTATCTCGTCGGGCTGCGCGAGTGTCGCTCCGGCCCGGCCGCGCTGGTCTTCGCCGGGATCGGGCTCGGCGGCACGGTCCTCAACCTCGGCGTGCTCGGCACCGACGCCGAGGTCTGGTTCCTGCTCGCCAGCACGCTGCTGGTCGGCGGGGTCTTCCCGTGGCTGGTCGGCCGCTACCACCGGCAGCACCGGGCCCTGGTGCTGGCCGGCTGGGAGCAGGCCGACCTGCTGGAGCGGGAGCAGCGCGGCGCCGCCGAGCGGATCCGGATGCGGGAGCGGGCCCGGATCGCCCAGGACATGCACGACTCGCTCGGCCACGACCTGAGCCTGATCGCGCTGCGCGCGGGCGCCCTGGAGGTGGCGGCGGACCTGGACGAGCATCACCGGCGGGCCGCCGGTGAGCTGCGGGCCAGCGTGGCGCTGGCCACCGACCGGCTCCGCCAGGTCATCGGGGTGCTGCGGGACGACGCCGAGCCGGCGCCGACCCGGCCGCCGGGGGAGCGGGTCGACGACCTCGTCGCGCGGGCCCGGGCCGCCGGGATGGCGGTACGGCTGCTGGTCGAGGGGGATTCCCCGGGTGCCGCCGGGCCGCCGATGGTGGAGCGGGCGGTCTGCTCGGTGGTGCAGGAGGCGCTGACCAACGCGACCCGGCACGCGCCCGGGGCCGCCGTGACGGTGGCGGTGCGCCGCGACGCCGACCGGATCTCGGTGCGGGTCGGCAACGAGCGGCCACCGGCCGGACCGCTGCCCGGGGTCCGGGGCGCCGGGTCCGGCCTGGTCGGGCTCCGCGAGCGGGTACGCCTGGCCGGCGGCACCCTGCGGGCCGGCCCGGACGGCGGCGGCTTCGAGGTGTACGCCGACCTGCCGGCCGCACCGCGAGCGGAGACCGGACACACCGAACCGGCCGAGCCGGGATACCCGGTGCCGGACGTCGCCGCGCCACCGGTCGGGGCGGCCACCGCGCACCGGCTGCGTTCGGCCCGGCAGCGGGTCCGGCGCAGCCTGCTGGCCGCGGTCACCGTCCCGGTCGCGATCGGCGCCCTGCTGGTCGTCGCCTACTACCCGATCGCCACCTTCGGCGCGGTGCTGGACTCCGACCGCTACGAGCAGCTCCGGATGGGGCAGGACCGGGCCGAGCTGCGCGACCTGCTGCCGGACCGGCAGGTCGTCGCGCCGTCCGGCGCCGCCGACCGGGCGGTACCCAGCGGTGCCACCTGCGAGTTCTACTCCGACGGCGCCTTCCCGTTCGGGCAGGCGGTCTACCAGGTCTGCTTCCTGCACGGGCGGCTGGTGGTCAAGGACCGCCTCGGCGGTTGACCCGCCAACCCGCGTCCCGCCGGCGCCGTGCCCCACCGCCCCGCCGGCCGTCACCGAGTTGAGGAGTACACGTGATCCCCGTCCTGCTGGCCGACGACGAGGCGATGATCAGAGCCGGTGTCCGGGCGATCCTCGCCGCCGACCCGGAGATCGAGGTGGTGGCCGAGGCCGCCGACGGGCGCGACGCGATCGAGCTGGTCCGGGCCCATCGGCCCCGGGTGGCGCTGCTGGATATCCGGATGCCCCGGCTCGACGGGTTGGCCGCCGGAGCGGAGATCCGCCGGCTGGTACCGGAGACCGCGGTGGTCATGCTGACCACGTTCGGCGAGGACGACTACATCGCCCGGGCGCTCGGCGAGGGGATGAGCGGATTCCTGCTCAAGTCCGGCGACCCTCGGGAGCTGATCGCCGGGGTACGGGCGGTGGCCGACGGTGCGGCGTACCTGTCGCCGGAGGTGGCGCGGCGGGTCATCGAACTCGGCGGCGGGCTGCTGGCCCGGGCACCGGCCGCCCGGGAGCGGATCGAGGGGCTGACCGAGCGGGAACGGGAGGTACTGGCGCTGGTCGGTGCCGGGCTCTCCAACGCCGAGATCGGCCAGCGGCTCTTCCTGGTCGAGGGGACGGTGAAGAGCTATCTGAGCAGCATCTTCACCCGGCTCGGGGTACGCAACCGGGTGCAGGCGGCGATCATCGCGTACGAGGCGGGCCTGACGGCCTGAGCCCGTACGGGGCGGGGCCCTCCCCGGCCAGGGAGCGCCCCGCCCCGGGCTCAGGCGTCCCGCCGGCGCAGTACGGCGAGCCCGGCCAGCAGGGCCGCGACCGCCCAACCGGCGACGATCAACAGGCCGGCCGCCGCCGGGTAGGGGTCGCTCTCCCCGCGCAGGAAGTGCAGGCCGGCGCTGCCGGGCAGCGCGTCGGCGATCGCGTTGAGCGGCCCGAGGTCGGGCAGCCGCAGCGTGGCCGGCACGATCGCCAGCAGCAGGAAGACCGTGACCAGGGTGCCGACCGCGCTGCGCAGTGCGGCGCCGAGACCGAGGGTGAACAGCCCGATCAGCGCCAGGTACCCGGCCAGCCCGAGCGCGTACCCGACGGTCTCGCCCAGCTCGAACCGGCCCCACTCGCCGAGCACCGGGGCGGCGACGGCGGCACCGAGCCCGCCGAGCAGCAGGCCGGTGCCGAAGGTGACCGCGGCGACCACGGCGCTCTTGGCCAGCAGCAGCCGGGCCCGGGACGGGATCCACTGCAGGGTGGTACGGATCGTCCCGCTGCTGTACTCGCTGGTGATGACGAGCAGGGCGAGTGCGATCACCGCGAACTGGGTCAGCTCGACGGCGTCGACCGCGATCCGCCCGACCGCCAGCACGCCCCGGTCGTTCGCCGGCTCGTCGTCGGTGTTGCCGTTCGCGACGTAGATCGCGAGTTGCCCGGCGGTGGCGGCCATCAGCAGCACGCTGGAGAGCAGACACCACCAGACCGAGCGCACCGACCAGAGTTTCGTCCACTCGCTGGCGATCGCGCCCGGAAGTCCACCGCCGGACGGCGGGCGGTCGGCGGACCGGCCGGCGGCCCGGCGGGCGGTGTGCGGGAGAGTGCCGTTCGGGTGCGGGAGGGTGCTGCTCATCGTGCCTCTTTCCGCTCGGATGCCCGGGACCGGCCGCCGGAGCCGTGGGAGCCGCCGACCCGGTCGCCGGGGGAGCCGATCCGGGCGTCGAGGGTGGTGGCCGGTGGCGGGGCGGCGAACTCCAGGTTGCCGTCGGTGAGTTCGAGATAGGCCTGTTCGAGGGAGGCCTCCCGGGTGTTCAGCCCGTGCAGCCGTACCCCGAGATCGTGGGCCAGGTCACCGACCTGGCCGACGGTGCTCCCGGTGACCAGCAGTTCGTCGTCACCGATCCGTTCGACGGTGGCGTGCCGGCCGACCAGCCCGTCCCGGAGCCGGGCCAGTGCGGCCGGTTCGGGGCTGACCACCCGGACGGCGGCCGGCGAGCTGCCGGCGATCACCTCGGCGATGGGCGCGTCGGCGAGCAGCCGGCCCCGGCCGATCACCACGAGCTGGTCGGCGGTGAGCTGCACCTCGCTCATCAGGTGGCTGGAGACGAAGACCGTACGTCCCTGCGCGGCGAGCGACCGCATCAGCTCGCGGATCCACCGCACCCCGTCCGGGTCCAGCCCGTTCACCGGTTCGTCGAAGATCAGCACACCCGGGTCGCCGAGCAGCGCGCCGGCGATGCCCAGCCGCTGGCCCATGCCGAGCGAGAGGGTGCCGGCCCGCTTCCCGGCCACCTCGGTCAGGCCGACGGTGCCGAGTACCTCGTCCACCCGGCGTACCGGAATGCCGTTGCTCCGGGCCATCGCGGTCAGGTGGGCCCGGGCGGTCCGGCCGGGATGCACCGCCCGGGCGTCGAGCAGCGCGCCGACCTCCCGGAGCGGATGCCGGAAACTCCGGTACGGCCGGCCGCCGACCAGCGCGGTACCCGAGTCGGGCCGGTCCAGGCCGAGGATCATCCGGATCGTGCTGGACTTCCCGGCGCCGTTCGGCCCGAGGAAGCCGGTGACCCGGCCCGGCGTGATCGACAGGGAGAGCCGGTCGACCGCCGTGGTGGCGCCGAAGCGCTTGGTCAGTTCGGTTAACGTGATCATGGATCCTTCCGGTGCTCGTAGCGGCCAGACAGCGACGGTAGGAATCCGGACGGCGGTCACACAGCGGACGATCGAGGGTCGGCGGGGCCGACTTTCGTCAGGAATGCCGGCCGGTGCTCCGCGCCGGGCCACCGGTCGGGGCGCCCTGGAGTCTGCCTCGGACGGGTGCATCGAGGGCGGCGACGTAGGCTGGGTGCCGTCCGGGCAGCCGTCGGTGCTGGAGGTCCTCAGTCATGCAGCAGGTCGAGGCGGATTCCTCGATGCCCGGAGCGGACCGGGTGGCCGGCTCCGTCCGGTGGTACCCCCGGGTGCTCACCCTGGCCGTCGTGATCGTGCTGGTGGACCAGATCACGAAATACCTGGCCGTGGCGGCGCTCTCCGACGGCGGCGTCGTACCGGTCCTCGGCGACCTGCTCAGCCTGCGGCTGCTCTACAACCCGGGCGCGGCGTTCTCGATCGGCACCGGCGTCACCTGGATCTTCACCATCATCGCCGCCGTCGCGGTGGTCGCGATCACCCGGGCCGCCTGGAAGGTCCGCAACCGGGCCTGGGCGCTCGCCCTCGGCCTGGTGCTGGGCGGCGCCACGACCCACCTGCTGGACCGGCTCTTCCGCGCGCCCGGGTTCGCTCGGGGCCACGTCGTCGACTTCATCGACTACGCCGGCTTCTTCGTCGGGAACGTCGCCGACATCTGCCTGGTGCTCGGCGGCGCGCTGATCGTCCTGCTATACCTGCGCGGGATCGACATCGACGGCCGGCGCGACCGGGCGTGACCCGGCCGGGCGGAGCCGGGCCAGGCCGAGCACGGTGCCGAGCCCGGCACCGGCCAGCAGCACCATCGCCCAGGCGATCACCGCCGGACCGAACGCGTTGACCGCCAGCCCGATCGCCGGGGGCAGGGCGATGCCGCCGGCCATCGACACCGCGACCACGGTCGGGGTCAGCCCGGGGCGGTGCTCGGCCAGCCAGGCCAGTCCGGTGGGGAAGAGCGGTCCGACCGCGGCCCCGAGCAGTCCGTAGCCGAGCGGCGCGAGCGGGTCGACCAGGGTGGCCGTCGCGGCCAGCACGGTCAGGCCGGTGCAGGCGAAGACGATGGCCCGGGCCGAGTAGCGGCGGCAGAGCGGTACCACCGCGAAGCGTGCGGCGGTGAAGGCCAGCCAGAACCCCGAGGTGGCGGTCGCCGCCGCTGCCGCCGGCCAGCCGGTCGCGATCAGGTGGGTGGTTTCCCAACCCGCCGCGCCGGTCTCCAGCCCGACGTGCAGCACGAAGAAGAGCAGGAACCCCAGCGACAGCGCGGTGCCGACCGGGAACGCCCGCCGTCGTGGGCCACCCCGGGCGGTGGGGGTGACCGGGCCGGCGGCGCGGCGGGTCTGGTCGGCGGGCCGGGCGGGGCCGGACAGGGTACGCAGGGCCGGCAGGGCGAGGAGGGCGAGCAGGGCGCAGCCGGCGAACGACCAGCCGTATCCGGGCAGCAGCCCGACGGCGATCGGCCCGGCGACCGCGCCGGCACCGAAACAGCCGTGCAGCAGGTTGAGCATGCCGTGGCCCCGCTCGGCGTACACCTCGGTGAAGACCTGGTTGACGCCGCCGTCCAGCCCGCCGAAACCGACGCCCGCGACGAAGGCGGCGACCAGCGCGGAGGGCCAGTCCGGGGCGAGTGGGAACGCCAGGGCGCCCGCCGCGACCCCGAGCAGCGACCAGGCCAGGAAGCGCCCGTCCGGTACCCCGAACCGGCGGGCCAGGGGCATCGCCAGTACGCCGATGATCGCACCTGCGAAATGCACGCTGAGCGCGGCCGCCGCCCCGGCGGCGGTGATCCCGTGCGCCTGGCGTAACTGCGGGATGGCCGGACCGTACAGCGCCTGTTGCAGACCGATCATCGCGAAGGCGGTGACCGCGCCGAGCACCGCCAGCCGGCGTAGCCGGGGTGGCCCGGGGCGTCGGGTCGGCGTGCTCATGCCAGCACCACCGTGAGGCCGGCGTCGCGCAGCGCCGCCACCTGTTCCGGGTCGGCGCGCTCGTCGGTGACGAGGACGTCGGCGAGCTGCACCGGCCCGATCCGGGCGAAGGTGGCCCGGCCGAGCTTGGTCGAGTCGGCCACCACCACCCGGCGGCGGGAGGCGCCGATGGCGGCGCGTTTGACGCGTACGTCGTCCAGGTTGAAGTCGGTCAGTCCGGTTTCCGGGTCGGCACCACCGACGGAGAGCACGAAGGTGTCGAACCGCAGCTCCTCGAAAATCCGCTCGGCGAGCGGCCCGACGAAGCAGTGTTCCCCGGCCCGGACGTCGCCACCGGCGGCGATCAGCCGGATCCCGGGCTCGTCGGCGAGTTCGGTGCTGGCCGGGACGCTCAGCGCGCACACGGTGAGTTGCCGGCGCCCGCGCAGTGCCCGGGCGGTGGCCAGCGCGGTCGTGCCGGCGTCGACCACCACGGTCTCGTTGCCGCCGATCAGCTCGGCGGCGGCGGCACCGATCCGGGCCTTGGCGTCGGCGTGCTGCCGGACCCGTACCGCGAACGGCGGCTCGTAGCTGCCCGAGACGGTGCTGACCGCGCCGCCGTGCACCCGCTGGAGCAGTCCCTCCCGTTCGAGCAGTTCCAGGTCGCGGCGGATGGTCATCTCCGAGACGCCGGTCCGGGCGCTCAGCTCGGCGACCGTCACCCGGCCGGAGGTCAGCAGCGTCTCGACGATCGCCTGGTGCCGTTCCTGCGCAGACATGTGTTCGAGTAAAACAGCAAATCTGTTTGAATCGCAAAATTTTTTGTTCGAGTGAGGCGAGTCTCAGCCCGACCGTCTCCCAGCAGGCGCGATGATGGTCGGGTCGGGTCGGGTCGGGTCGACGTCGGGGGACCCGTCAGCGGGTCAGGAGCGCGCGACGACCAGCGCGTCCGGCATCCGGAACGAGAGGTTGTCCGGACACCACGGCGCCCGGAGTACGGTCACGCCGGCCAGCAGCGGGGCGGTCTCGGCGACCACCACCGCCGCCTCCAGGCGGGAGAGCTGGGCGCCGACGCAGCGGTGCGCCCCGGCCCCGAACGCCAGGTGCCGCCGCGAGCCGCGCTGCCCGGGCACGAACGCCTCCGGAGCGGCGACCACCGCCGGATCGCGGCCGGCGCGGGCCAGCCAGAGCACCAGGCTGGCCCCCTCGGGTACGGGGGTGCCGGCCAGCTCGGTGTCCCGGGCGGCGACCCGGCGCCAGGTGACGATCGGCGGCTCCAGCCGCAGCGCCTCCTCGACCACGTCCTCGACGTCCACCGTGCCGGCACGCACTCCGGCGACCACCTCCGGGGTGCCGGTGAGCCGGTGCAGCAGCAGGGTAAGGAACTGCGAGGTGGTCTCCTGACCGGCGACCAGCAGGAAGAACAGTGCCCCGATGACGGCATCCGGCGGATGCCCGGCGGCACGCAGTTCGGCGGCCAGGCCGGCGCCGGTGGCGGCGAACTCCCGCAGTACGGCGTGGAACCGGCCCACCACGTCGGCCAGTACCCGCTGTCGCGGCAGGTCGACCGGGGCCCAGAACAGTTCCAGGGCGGCCCGGGTGAACTCCTTGACCACCTCGGCCGGCGCCTCCGGCAGGTCGACCAGCCGGGCCAGTACCAGCAGCGGCAGGTCGGCGGCGAGGTCCGCGTACAGGTCGACGGGTTCACCGGCGTCGAGCGCGGCGCCGAGCCGGCCGACCCGCTCCCGCACGACGGCGGTCAGCCACGGCCGCTGAGCGGCGACCCGGTGCGGATGCAGCGCCTCGGCCACGATGCCCCGGATCTGTGGATGGCTCGGCCCGCCGTTGTTGGCCAGGGTGGCGGGCAGCCGGAAGCCGTGCCGGGCGAGGATCCGGAGCGCACCGACCGGGATCGGGGTCATCGCGTCCAGGGCGTTGTCCGGACGGAACGTCCCGGGATCGGCGAGCACCTGGCGGACCAGCGCGTGTCTGGTCACCACCAGGTGTTCGACCCCG
This sequence comes from Plantactinospora sp. CA-294935, assembly GCF_050936445.1. NCBI lineage: Bacteria > Bacillati > Actinomycetota > Actinomycetes > Micromonosporales > Micromonosporaceae > Plantactinospora > Plantactinospora sp. CA-294935. The sequence continues at coordinate 10,001,042 of NZ_JBNJMU010000001.1, read as the reverse complement.
ACATGGTCCGGCACGGCGACCACGTCCGGCCACGACCGCTCGGCCGGCTCCTGCCAACTACGGAACAGCACCTGATCACGCTAACCAGTACCGGCTCGGTGGCCGGGGCCGCCGGTCGCCGGGGTGACCTTCGTCAGTTCCCAGACCCGGCTGTGCTTGACCCGGACGCTCTCCAGGGCGACCGTGACCGGGATGTCGTAGCCGGCCAGCGGCTGGAACCGCCCCCTCGGCAGGTACGCCCGCTCCGGATCGCCGACCAGCACCCGGGCGCCGGCCCGGGCCGCCCGGATCAGGAACCGGAGCACCCGGTTCGCCATCGCCTGGCTGTAGAAGACGTCGCCGGCCAGCACCACCTGGGCGCCGTCCGCGTCGGCGTCCAGGATGTCGCCGAGTTCACCGGCCACCGCCACTCCGTTGGCCTCGGCGTTGGCCTCGACGGCGGCCACCGCCATCCGGTCGATGTCGACGGCCCGGACCTGCGCGGCGCCGGCCCGGGCGGCGGCGATCGCCACCAGTCCGGAGCCGGACGCCAGGTCCAGCACCCGTTGGCCGGCGACCGTCTCCGGATGGTCGAGCAGGAAGCGGGCCAGCGCCTGGCCGCCGGCCCAGGCGAAGGCCCAGAACGGCGGCGGCTGCTCGCTGCGGAACTCGCCCTCGGTCAGCTCCCAGAGGCCGATCGGCTCGGCCGCCTGGTGCAGCCGGATCTCCGGTACCGCCGACACCGGGGTCAGCTGGGCGTACCTTCGGACGAACTCGGCCGGGTTCTCGGACACAACCGCCGATTGTGCCGGTCAGCCCGCCGGCGACACCGTCCGCCCCCGGCATCCCGCCGTCCGGCCCGGTTCCCGCACCCGGGCGTGTCGCCGCACAGTGGTAACCGGTTCAGTACTCCGCGTCAAAATCGCCCTCTTCATTGCTGAATGGTGCTGATACCCCAGTCTTCCGCGCATCCAGCAATGCCCATAGCGTCCATTGAGTACGCAATCGGCGCGGATGGGTGGTGGTGACGGTGTGGCGGCTCGCGACCCGGCTCGGGTCCACGCTGGTGTGCGCGGCGACGGGCTGGGCGATGCTGCCGTCCGCTCCGGCCGGGGCGGCTCCCGGCTTCGACACCGCGCTGACCCGGCTACCGGGCCGGTTCGTCGCCGGTGCCGGGGCCGAGACGATCACCGCGGTGATCTCCACCACCCTGGACGGCGAGTGCCGCAAGGTCCGCTGGTCACTGGTGCTGAGGGCGGACGGCCTGCGGCTCGACCAGATCGGGATCGACCGGATCGAGGAGACCGGGGTGGTCCCGATGGACGTCCGGGGCGAGGGTGGCGCGGCCAGGCTCACCGACCGGGACCTGGACCCCGGCACGCTGTGCCGGGACCGGACGGTCACCGCCCAGTACCGGCTGGCCGTCGACGACGCGGTGACGGACGGCCGGATCGAGCTGACGGTGGAGGCGTTCGACGCCCAGTCCCGGCTGCTCGACCGGCGCAGCGCCACCCGCGAGGTGATCAGCGAGCGGAGCGGAGCGCCGCCGCGGCGTGCGCCGGCACCGAACACACCGGAGCGGGCCCGGGCCACCCCGACCGAGGCGGCGCCGAGTCCGACCGAGCCGGTCGAACCGGAGCCGACCGAGTCGGTGGAGGGCGACTCACCGGTACTCGCCGAGGGGCCGGACGGGGCCGCCGGGTCGGACGAGGGCGGCTCGGGCGGCGGCGAGGCCAGTGCCACCGCCGGTCGGGGCGGTACCGGGCTGACCGGGGTCGGCTTCGCGGTCGGTGCCCTGCTGCTCTTCCTCGGCGCCGGCCTGCTGCTCCGGCTGCGCTTCCGCAGCCGGTTCGCGGAGGCGGCGCCCGCCCCGGCGCGCCGGGCCCACCAGCCCGCCGCCCGACACGGCCGCCCGGGGGCGGTACGCCGGCGCGGCGGTGCCGCCCGGCACTATCCCGACTGGTGATCCGCACCCGCACGCGCAGCGGCCCCGCCCGATCCTGACCGCGATCGGACGGGGCCGCTTCGGTCAGTTACCTGCCGAACGCCTGGAACTCGGCGATCCGGACGTGACTGCGGGCCGGGCTGGCGGTCGTGCAGTCGGTGCTGGCCGCCGGGTCGTCGTCCTGCTCACCGGCATACTCCGGACCACCGGTGCACTGGCTGTGCAGCACCTGGATCCGCAGGTGCGTGGCGACCGTGCGCGGGATGTCGAACGAGCGCAGGTTGACGTCCCGCGAGTACGCCCGGTACTTCCCGCCCGGGAACGCGTCCGACCGGCTGGTGTACACCTTCCGGTAGTTGGCGTCCACCGTGCAGTCGACCCGGGTGGCGTCGCAGGCCAGTACGGCGAAGGAGCGCAGCGCCGAGAGGGCGTTCTGGCTGCGCGGGTCGGCCGGGTCGGCGGCGTTCGTCGGCCGCAGGTAGGCACTGACGTTCACCCGGCGTACGGTCTGCGGCCGGTCACCGGCGAGGTCGACGGTGACCTGCTTGCCGGCCACCCCGTCCAGGGAGGCCCAGTTGGTCGCCTCGGTGTCGTCGACGAGCTTGTCGGTGTTGACCCCGTCCCCGGCCACGGTCGCGCCGGAGGCGGCCGAGGCGAGGTTGCGGTTCAGCTCCAGCTCCAGGGTGACCGGCTTGTCGCCGTGCCGGCCCCGGCCGGGCTCGAACTCCCGGCTGAACCGGGTGTGCCCGAAGCCCGGGGCGACCGCCACGAACGAGAATTTCGTGTCCGCGATCACCTCGAAGGTGTCCGGCAGCGGGGTGGCCGGGTCGGTGTCGGCGACCGGGACGGCCCGGGCCTCGTACGCGCCGAGGTAGAGCCGGATCGGCGCGTCCCGGCTCTCGCCGTCGGCCTTGAGCCGCACGGTGACGTTGCGGGCGTGCGGCGAGGCGAAGCTCGGCGTCGGGTCGGTGTCGGCGGCGCCGTTGGTGGCGGCGTCCCGGCCCATCCCGGAGACGGCGAAGGCGTCCCAGATGATGTCCTGGTTGGCCCCGCCGAACCGGAGCTGGTCCGCGGCGAGCATGTTGTCCCGCATGTCCAGCATGCTGACCGAGCTGGCCGCCTGGAGCAGGTACGAGTCGAAGACGAGCTGGCTCCAGCGCCGGTTGCCCGGGCACTTCTGCACCGCGACCCGGCCGAGGGCGCAGTCGAGCTGCTTCGACGGCGTGCCCTGGCCGTACCGCCGGACCAGCGCGGACCGGACCCGGTAGTTGGTCGCGCCCCAGATCTCGCCGTCGGCGTGCACGGCCGGACCGGCGGTGTTGTAGCCGACGTCGGAGTAGTTCAGCGGGCTGCGGCTGAGGTCGTAGTTCCGGATGCCGCTGACGGTGTTGCCGGTGACGTAGCCGCCGATGATGAACGGCGTCTCGCCCGGGGCCCGCAGGTTGTGCTGGAAGAGGTACTCGGCGGCCATCAGGTCGCTCCAGGACTCGCCCATGGCGCCGCCCTGGTGGCCGCTGATGCCGCTGTTCGGCCCGCCGATCATCCGGTTGGTGACCGCGTGCATGTACTCGTGCCCGATCACCGTCATGTCGTAGTCGCCGTCCCCGCAGGGCGGGTACGGGCCACCGGCGGCGGGCTGCCACAGGTACATGTTGGTGCTCGGCGGGAGGCCGTCGCGCGGGGTGCTCTGGTTGGCGTTGTTCCGGTTGCCGCTGAGCGCACCCTGCTGGGCCCGGCCCTGCTCGGCGTCGCCGCCGAGGCCGTCGGCGGTGAGGTTGACCGCCTGGAGGTTCCAGGCCGCCTCGTCGAAGCCGAGCCGGTAGGTCCAGTCGTGCATCCGGTTGTGCATGGCGAAGAGGTTCGCGATCGCCGCGTTCGCGTCGTTGTCGTGCTCGGCGGCGAAGACCGCCGGGTTGCACCGGGAGGTCTTCCACGGGTCGGTGAACGGGTAGACGTAGTTCCGGGCCGGGCTCTCGGTCGCCGGTACGGCGGGGGTGCCGCCGCCCCAGGAGACGACGGTGTTGGCCGAGTTGCCCCGTGAGGTGAGGGTCGGCTGCCCGGTGGCCAGGTCGACGTCCCAGGCCTGCCCGCTGTTCGGGTCCCGGACCGGGCGCTCGCAGCCGCGCGTGACGGTCAGGCACCAGAGCACCCGGGAGTCCCGGCCCGGCTTGGTCCGGCTCGGCGGGGTGGCCGGGAAGACGGCCCACTTCGGGTTCTCCGAGTCGAAGTCGACCAGGTCCTCGCGGACCAGCACGGTGCTGCGCTCACCGTCGACGAAGGTGGTGAACGCGGTCGGGTGGTCGGTCCGGTCGGAGATCAGGGTGACCTCCCAGGCGGCCCGGGGCGCGGCGTCCGGCACCGGCACGGCGACCTGCCGGATGTCCCGGCTGGCCACCTCGTCGGCGGTCAGCCCGGCGTCGGCCAGCGCCACCGCGTACGCCTGGTCGGCGGTGACGGTGACCGGCTGGGGAGTTCCGGTGTTCCGGGAGAGCGAGGAGCTGACGTTGATCACTGTGCCGCCGGTGACGGCGATGCTGACCAGTCCGTCGTAGCCGGCCGGCAGGTCGCCGAAGCGCTGCCGCAGGGTCACCACGGCACCGGCGCCGATCTGCCGGACCAGCAGCCTCTCCAGGCTGGCCACGGCCGCGGCGTCCAGGCCGAACAGCTCGCTGTTGCGGGCCAGGTACTGCCGCGCGGCGGTCTCCGGGTCGGCGTCCAGCCCGGTGGCGAGCGGGCCGTCGGTGGCGGTCAGCGCGTGCGGGGTGCCGAGCGCGTTCCACCGGACCTCACCGGCGACCTGGTGGGCCAGGCCGCGCTGCCGGGCGTTCGGGGCGGCCGAGCCGGCCCGGTTGTCCACGTCCCGGTGGGCGTGGCTGCCCCCGTACGACTCCGGGTGCTCCCCCGGCTGGACCGCAGCGCCGGGGTCGCCGGCGGGTGCCGCGTTGGCGCTGGTGGCGCCGGGCAGCAGGGCGGCGGCCAGCACGGCCGCCATCAGCGCGGGCAGCCCGCGCCGACCGGTCCAGATCGTTGATCTCCACCGGGTATGTGGCAAGGCGTCCTCCTTGGACGAGATACGACGAAGCCGACCGGTCAGGTCGGCTTACGGGTGGGGGAGTTGGATCATGAGCGCGTGTAGATACGTGGATATCAGCCGGTGCCGGGGGAAGCAAGGATCGGTCGGGTACCGGCCACGGGGATAGGTCCCGTTCGTATAACGGTTCGACCGGGCCGATCGGTTTTCCGGCGTTCTCGCAGGTCCGGCCGGTCTTCGTCGCGACCGCGTCTCTTGACAAGCGGCCCGCGTCACACCTAGCGTCCGGTTCTGTTGGATCGTTTCATTGCCGTACCGCACGACCTGCCACCGTCAATTACCGCCCCCGCGACCCGGCCCGACGTCGAGGGAGGATCCCGCCGCTGCCCGCCCAGGCATCCCTGCGCCCGCTCAGGCAAGCGGTTTCCTGCCCCGACGTCCGCACCCACCGGCCGTCGTCGCCCTCGGGAAGGAGAATGTCCATGGTGCACACCCGACGGGCCCGCCGAGCCGTGAGGGCCGCAACCCTCGCCGCGGCGGCCCTGCTCGTCCTGCCGCTGGCCGCCTGTGGCGGTGGTGACGACGCCTCGGACGGCCCGGTCACCCTCGACTTCACCTGGTGGGGCAACGAAGACCGGGCCAAGGTGACCGAGCAGGCCATCGACCTGTTCGAGAAGAAGTACCCGAACATCAAGGTGAACACCTCGTTCGGCGCCTTCGACGCGTACTTCCAGAAGCTCTCCACCCAGATCGCCGGTGGCGACGCGCCGGACGTGGTGCAGATGGACCGCGCCTACCTGCGGGAGTACGCCGACCGCAACGCGCTGCGCGACCTCACCGAGTACATCGAGGACGGCACCCTGAAGGTCGGGGACATCACCCAGACGCTGCTTCCGGCCGGCAAGGTCGGCGACGCGACGTACGCGGTGCCGATCGCGCAGAACACCCAGGGCGTCGTCTACGACCCGGCGCTCTGGCAGAAGGCCGGCGTGGCCGCGCCGACCCCCGAGTGGAGCTGGGCCGACATGCAGGCCGCCGGGCAGAAGCTGAGCCAGTCCAGCGGCGGCAAGGTGGCCGGCTTCGGCGACTTCGGCTTCGCCATCGACTGGTTCGACATCTGGCTGCGCCAGCGGGACAAGGCCATCTACACCGACGACGGCAAGCTCGGCTTCACCGAGGCGGAGCTGACCGAGTTCTGGACCATGACCGGCCAGATGCGCGCGGTCGGCGCGCTGGCGCCCCCGGCGCTGACCACCCAGCTCGACGGCTCGATCACCAACTCCTCGCTGATCAAGAAGGGCGTCACCGCCGAGGTCAACTACGACTCCGGCTTCACCGGCATGGTCAGCGCGTACGGCGCGCCGCTGGCCATCGCGCCGATGCCGAGCGACACCCCGAAGCGGGGGATGATCGCGGCGATGTCGATGGCCTACAGCGTCGCGCAGCGCAGCGAGCACCCGAAGGAGGCGACCATGCTGGTCGACTTCCTGGTCAACGACGTCGAGGCGGGCAAGGTGCTGGCGGTCTCCCGGGGCATGCCGGCGAACGCCAAGGTGCGGGACGCGATCGCCCCGACCCTGGCCCCGAACGACAAGCTGGTCTACGAGTTCGAGCGGTCCGTCGTCGACAAGCTGCTGCCCACCCCGCCGCCGCAGCCCAAGGGCGGCGGCGCGGTCAAGGCCGAGTTCCAGCGGATCTACGACGAGGTCATCTTCGGCCGGATCCCGGTCGCCGAGGGTGCCAAGCGGGTCATCGACGAGGCCAAGAGCCAACTCGGCTGAGTCACCGGCGCGACGCCGGGGAGCCCCTGTCCGTACGGACGGGGGCTCCTTCGTTGCCGGTGCACCGTACGATGCCGTTTCGGTCCGTCGGTTCCAGGGTCGTGGGGCGGGTTCCGCCGGGCCGGCCCCGCGCGGCGGCCGAGTCCCGGTTACCCGGGCGGCCGACCCGGCCATCCGGCCGGCCGCCCGGGCGTCTCCGGCATCACGCCGCACACCGCGAGTCGTCCGCCGCGCTGCTCAGCGGCCGGGCGAGACCGCGAACACGTGCGCCGGGGCCGGCGGCAGCGGGCCGACCGTCAGCACCGGGCCGTCCGGGCCGGGGCGAACCCGGGGCTGCGCCGCCGCCGGGCCGACCACCCGGAGCCGGGCCCCGGGCGGCAACGACAGCCCGGGTACCCCGAATTCGGGGCCCGGGTCGCCGAGCACGATGAGGTAGCGGACGTCGTCGCGCCGGGTGAACCGGACCGGTACCCCGGCACTGGTGACCGCCGCCGGCACCTCGCACGGGCGGGTGCCGTAGATCGCCTCGCCGTGGTCGGCCAGCCAGCGGCCCACCTCGTGCAGCACCGCCCGCTGTGCGGCCGGCACGACGCCCCGGTCGTCCGGGGTGATCCCGAGCAGCAGGTTGCCGTTCTTGCTCACCACGTCGGCGAGCAGCCGTACCACCTCGGTCGCGGAGAGCAGGTGCTCCGCCGTCTCCTGCCGGTTCCAGCCGAACGAGAGCCCGAGGGCCCGGACCGTCTCCCACGGTGCCGGATCGATCTCCGACCGGGTCCCGTACTCCGGGGTGCGCACGTCGGCACCGTCCCGGGAGAAGCGGTCGTTGACCACCCCGTCCGGTACCGCCGCGTAGTACTCCGCGACCAGCCGGTCGGGGTCACCGGCCGGCGGATATCCGATGTCGTTCCAGAGCACGCTCGGCCGGTACCGGTCGATCAGCTCACGCCAGTGCGCGTCCACGTACCGGGCGTATCCCGGCGCGTCGGGGACGCTCGCCGCCACGTCGGCCATCCGGCGGATCGGCAGGTTGCCGAAGGTCCAGTCCAGGCCGCCGGAGTAGTAGAGGCCGTAGCGCAGCCCCCGGTCCCGCACCGCCGCGCCGAGCTCGCCGACCACGTCCCGCCCGGTCTGCCACTGCGGCAGGTGCGGGTTGGGGTGGGCGGAGGGCCAGAGCAGGTAACCGTCGTGGTGCTTGCTGGTCGGCACGACGTACCGGGCGCCGGCCGCCGCGCAGAGGTCGGCCCAGGGCGCCGGATCCCAGTCCCGGACCGCCGCGACCAACTCGGTGCGGAAGTCGGCGTACGGGCGGTCGCCGTGCGCCCGCCGGTGGTACGCCCGGGTCGGCCCGTCCAGCAGGTAGGTGTTCTGGTACCACTCCGCGTACGAGTGCCGGGCCAGCGGGTCCGAGTGCTCCGCCGCGCCGGCGGTGCCGTCCGGGGTGGACTCGTCCGGGCCGGTCCGGCCGGCGCCGAGCAGCCGTACCACCTCGTCGTCCAGCGGCGCCCAGGCCGGGACGGAGTAGAGGCCCCAGTGGATCATGATGCCGAACTTGGCGTCCCGGTACCAGGCCGGGGTCTCCCGCTCCCCGCGCACGTCAGTCGAGTTCCAGCCGGATCGCGTCGTACGCCGCCTCGTTGCCCAGCTCCGGCGGGGTCTCCTCGTTGATCGCCAGGGTGATCTCGTTGCCGGTCCGGCGCAGTGCGCCCGCGTCGAACCGGAACTCCCGCCGGTAGTGCCGGCCGCCGCAGGCGCTGCGGTAGGTGGCGCCCCGGGCGTCGTCCGGCGCGAACGTCCAGACCAGCCGCAGGTCGTTGACGCCGATGGTCAGGTTGCTCGGCAGCGGCGGTACGTCCCGGGCGGTGTCCATCGCCCAGGCGGCGAGCGCGACGGTCAGCGTGGCGGTCGCGCCGGGCCGCACCGGCCGGTCGAGGTCGAACCGGATCCGCCAGGGCGGCACCGGTTCCCCGTCGACCCGCTGGAACTGGAGGTAGTTCCAGTCGTCGTCACCGCTGCGCCCGACCGTGTAGACCACCCCGTCCGGGAAGTCGGCGTGGAAGAACCGCGCGGTGCCCCACTGCCGGAACTCGTCGCCGCGGCGGAACTCCGCCGAGGTGCGGTCGGGGGTACCGAGCTGGAAGACCGTCCGGCCGTTGCGGGGCGGCTCCCAGTGCAGCTCACCCAGGTCGACCCGGCCGCCGGCCGGCACCGTCACGTCGTCGCGGACGTACTCGCCCCAGGTGCCGGGCCGGTAGACGGTGAGCCGGTACGTCCCGGGCCGCACGTCGGGTAGCCGGAACACGCCGCCCGGGCTCACATCCGTCCAGTACGCGTACCCGAGTGCGGTCCGCTGGAAGTCCAGCCGGTTGTCCGAGAGCACCGCCACCGCGCCGCCCAGGTGCGGCTGGCCGGCGAGCCGGATCCGGCCGTGCACGGTGCACCGCTGTGTACCGGGCGTCCAGCCCGGCAGCGCCACCCGGTCGTAGAAGTTCCGGTGCACGTCGAGGCGGGCGTAGCGCAGCGCCTCGGCACGCATCCGGGCCGGGTCGTCGCCCCGGCTCAGGTAGACGAAGTACGGCCCGTACGTCTTCTCCCACGCCTGGCCGGCGGCCACCCGTACCGGTGGTGAGCCGTAGTGCGTCGCCTGCGGCTCGACCAGCAGCACCGGTCGGCTGGTGGTCTGGTGCAGGGTCAGGTCCTGCCGGACCGGGCCGCCGCAGAACGCCTCCCGGTTCGGCTGGACGGCCCAGATCCCGTACCCGTTGCCGTAGAGGCCGTGCACCACGTGGTCCTTGAGGTAGGTGGCCCAGTCGTACTTGGTGTAGTAGCGCCGGGGGTAGGCCGAGCCGAGGCCGGCCAGGTCGTGCGTCGCGTCCATCACCACGGGAGCGGCGGCCAGTTCGGCCGGGGTGGGCATCCGGGCGGCACCGGCCCGCCACGGTGCACCGATCGGATCGTCCTCGACCGAGACGTGCGTGAACAGCTCGGGGTCCAGGTAGCAGACGTACCGGTGCTGGTCGGAGCGGAAGCCGTGCAGCTCCGGCGGGTGCTGGAAGACGGTGGCCAGGTGGATGCCGGGCTCGCCGGCCCGGACGATGTGGTGCCGCTCCAGCCAGAACGGCCCGCCGTTGGTCGGGCTGTACCGGAAGGCGATGTCGACGAAGTCGTCCCCGCGCCGGATCTCGTACGAGTTCTGTGCCGGCGGCAACGGCAGCGGATCGCCCTCCATCGAATTGTTCATGTCGAAGTTGCCGCGACCGCCCGCTCCGAGCAACTCCTGACCGTGCAGCCGCAGCGAGGTCAGCCGACTGGCGCTGGTCTTGCTGACGGTGATCCGGACCGGTCCGTTGTCGACGACGATCTCGGTGTCGGTCTCGGTGACCTCGCAGCTCGTCCGCCCCTCGCTCGTCTGCGCCTCGTCGAATGCCGCACCGGCGGCCGCGCCGCCGGTTGCGGCACCGATCCCGGCACCGAGGGCGGTCGCCGCGCTGATCCGATGAAAGTCCCTGCGTGCGATCACGTCGTGTCCTCCCGATCAGGAGCATCGGATGTCTGCCCACGGTGGCCGGCCACAGCGTCCGGCCACCGTGGGCGGAATCGTCCCGGCGCGACCGCCGCTGACTCGCGGTTGAAACGAATCAATCGGATTACGACGCTATTGCGCTACGAGGACACCTGTCAAGGCACCGCCACCAGACATCGGATGTCAGGGCGGGATCGGGGCTCGCTCTTCGGGTAAAGCCGAACGGCGGTGCCCGGACCAGCCGCTTTCTGGTCCGGGCACCGCCGTCTTGGTGCGGATACGGCTCAGAGCACGCCGTCGGTGAGCAGGTCGGTGGTGCCGCCCAGGTCGGCGCCGCCGACCAGCCCGGTCACGCTGCCCACGGTGCCGCCGAGGTCGGTGACGCCGCCGACGGTGTCGGTGACGCCGCCGAGGGTGCCGCCGAGGTCGGTGACTCCGCCGACGGTGTCGGTGACGCCGCCGAGGGTGCCGCCGAGGTCGGTGACTCCGCCGACGGTGTCGGTGACGCCACCGAGGTCGGTGACTCCGCCGAGGGTGCCGTCCAGGTCGGTGACGCCGCCGACGGTGTCGGTGACGCCGCCCAGGGTGCCGCCGAGGTCGGTGACGCCGCCGACGGTGTCGGTGACTCCGCCGAGGGTGCCGTCCAGGTCGGTGACGCCGCCGACGGTGTCGGTGACGCCGCCCAGGCCGACGCCGCCGAGCGTCCCGTCGACAGTGCCGGTGACGCCGCCGACGGTGCCGGTGACGCTGTCCAGGGTGCCGTCGAGGTCCGCCACGCCACCCAGGTCGGCAACGTTGGTCAGGTCGGTGATGTTGCTCAGGTCCGTCACGCTGCTCAGGTCGCCGGCACCGACCAGGCTGGTCGTGCCGGCCACCGTGGAGGTCACGGTGCTGGCGGCGAAGTCGGCGGTGCCGAGCACGCCGTCGACGGTGTCGACCCCGCCCGCGGTGCCCAGCACCGTCGAGTCGAGGGTGCCGGCCACGTCGTGCACGCCGGACAGGTCCACGCTCAGGCCGCTGTCCAGGCCCAGCACCGGCAGGGCGGAGCTGACGCCGACCTCCAGGCCGTTGGGGTCCACGCTGACGGCGCCCACGCCGGCCACGTTGACGTCGACACCGGTGCCGTAGACGCCGGCGGTGAACTGGTTGGCGACGGTCTGCACCTGGCCGACGACGCTGGTCGGGCTGAGGCTGACCGAGCCGAGGCCCAGGCTCTCCACCGCGCCGAGGTCGGTCAGGCCCTGCAGCGGTACGGAGTCGACCACCAGCGGGAGGACGTCCGCCACGTCGGCCGGGACCACGTCGCCGAGCCCGACGCTCTCCAGCGTGCCGGTCGGGTCGAGTTCGTACGCCGTGCGCAGGTCCACGTCGGTGAGCAGGTTGACCACGAACTCCTGCAGGGTCTGGGTGGATTCCACGGCGGGAGTCGCCTCGGGGGCCGGGGCGGGGGCAGGGGCCGGGGCCGGAGCCGGGGCGGGGGTCTCCACGGTCGGTGCCGATTCCACGGTGACGATCTCCTCAGAGGTTTGGGCGGGATGATCTGGGCATGTCGTTCCAGACCTGGCGCCGACCGTACGGCGTTGCCGACGTACCGGACATCGGGGACGATCCCCGGTTCTCGCCCTAACCGGCTAGGTGCGAGGCCCCGCCCCGGGTTAGGGGCATAGGGGCTGCGGTCGGCGGGTCACCCCGGTCGCCGCCCCGCCGCCGTCCCGGCGCGATGCACCCGACCGGCGGATCGGCCCAGTTCACCCCGGCTGCCCCTGCGGGCTCGAGGCGCCGGCCCGGGCACCCCTCGGCGGGCTCGGGCTACTCCGCTCGCGGTGACCCGGACCGGCTCCGGGCCCGGTCCAGTCGCCCGGCCAGGACGCCGAGTTCGTCGGCCAGCTCGGCGGGTTCGAGCACGGTGAACTCGGGGCCGAGCAGGGCGAGGTGCAGCGCCAGGAAGCCGAGCGTGTCCGCTCCGGCGCTGAGCAGACAACTGCGCCGGTCCACCGCCTCCACCAGTCCGGCCGTCGGCGGGACCCGTTCGGCGACCTCCTCGGCGGGCGCGTGCACCAGCACCCGGGCGCGGTACCGGTACGGTGCCGCCCCGACCGAGTCCGCGACGAAGGTCGCCGGGTCGGGCGGGTCGTGCGGCGTGAACCGCTGCCCGGTCGGGCGGAGCCCGTCGATCCGGTCCACCCGGAACGTACGCCAGCCGTCCCGGTCGGTGTCCCGGGCCACCAGATACCAGCGCCGGCCGGTGTGCACCAGCCGGTGTGGCTCCACCCGGCGGATGCTGGTCGTGCCGTCGCGGCTGCGGTAGTCGTAGCTGAGCCGGTGCAGGTTCTGGCACGCCTCGGCGATCGCGGTCAGCAGATCCGGGTCGACGGTGGGTGCCGTGCCGGCCAGCGGGACGGTGGTCAGCCGCAGCGCGGCGGTGCGCTGCCGCAGCCTGGCCGGCAGGATCCGGTCCAGCTTGGCCAACGCGCGCAGCGAGGTTTCGGCGATGCCGGTCACGCTCTGGCTGGCCGCGGTACGCAGGCTCAGTACGACCGCCACCGCCTCGTCGTCGTCGAGCAGCAGCGGCGGCAGCGCCGACCCCGCGCCGAGCCGGTAGCCACCGGCGACGCCGGGCGTGGCCAGGACCGGATAGCCGAGGTCGCGCAGCCGGGCCATGTCCCGGCGCAGGGTACGCACCGTCACCTCCAGCCGCTGCGCCAGTTCCGGGCCGGTCCACTCGGTCCGGGTCTGCAGGATGGCGAGCAGGCGCAGCAGCCGTGCCGAGGTGTCGAGCATTTTCCGAGTCTGCCAGCAAACCAGGAACGATCCTGTCCTCAATTGGGACTAGCCTGCCAAACATGGACATCGACTGGACCGGACGACTGGTCGACCAGGTGGACTGGCACTGGCAGCACCAGCTGCGGCCCCGGCTCGACGGGCTCACCGACGAGGAGTACCACTGGGAGCCGGCCGACGGCGGCTGGGGCGTACGCCCGCGCGACGGGGTGGACGCCGCGACGGCGCACGGCGCCGGCAGGTACGTCATCGAGTACGCGCGGCCCGAGCCGGCGCCGCCGCCGGTCACCACGATCGCCTGGCGGCTGGGGCACCTCATCGTCGGAGTGTTCGGGCAGCGCAGCGCGGCGCACTTCGGCGGGCCGCCGGTCGACTACGACAGCTTCGACTACGCCGGCACCGCCGCCGAGGCACTGCACCAGCTCGACACGGTGTACGCCACCTGGCGGGACGGCGTACGCGGGCTCGGCCCGGACGCGCTGGCCCGGCCGTGCGGCCCGGCCGAGGGCCCGTACGCCGAGTTCCCGATGGCCACACTGGTGCTGCACATCAACCGCGAAACCATCCACCACGGCGCCGAGATCAGTCTGCTCCGTGACCTCTACCGGGCCCGGAGGTGATCCGGATGGCGTACGAGTTCCAGGTGACACAGGACTGTGCCGACCCGCACGTGCTCGCCGACTGGTGGGCGGAGACGCTCGGCTGGCAGGTGGAGCCCTCCGACGAGGCGTTCATCCGCCGCATGGTCGCCGAGGGGCACGCCACCGAGGACGACACCCGGACTCACCACGGGGTGCTGGTCTGGAAGGAGGGGGCGGCGATCCGGCACCCCGAGGGGACACAGCGGGCGCCACGGGTGCTGTTCCAACTCGTTCCGGAGGCCAAGACGGTCAAGAACCGGATGCACCTCGACGTCCGTACCGGTGCCGAGGACCTCACGCCGGTGGTCGAGGCGCTGGTGGCGCGCGGCGCGAAGTTCCTGCACAACGGACGCCAGGGTCCGTACACCTGGGTCACCCTCGCCGACCCGGAGGGCAACGAGTTCTGCGTCTCCCGCTAGCCGGTCCGCCGGTGGCCGGCTCAGGGGGCGGCAGCGAGAATCCGTTCGAGCGCGCTGCGCAGCCGTGGTGCGAGCGTACCGGCGTAGGTGGCGGTGAGATGCTGGTTGTCCCGGTAGACCAGCACTCCGCCGATGACCGGGGCGCAGCGCTGCCTGGGACAGATTGCCCCGGTGAGGTCGATCAGGCTGATCCGGGGGAGGTCCTCCAGTGCCGCGAGCTGCGCGGCTCCGGCGCCGGTCGCCAAGGCGTCCTGCCGGTCGGGTGCGCACCGGGTCAGCCGGCGCGGGTTCGCCGACACGCATTTCGCGCTGTCGGCTGTGAGGATCGGGGTGCCCCGGAGCACCACCGTGGGCACCCCGGCCGAAACCAGGTCCGACCAGGTGCGGCGCATGCCGTTCACCAGCGCGTCGTGTGCCCGCTCGCCGTCCAGGCCCCGGCCGTCGGCCATCGGCCGGTAACGGGAACTGGTGGTCAGCAGCAGTTCGGGCCGCTCCGGGCCGGTGAGCGCGGCGCGGACGTTGCGGTACCACTCGGCGCAGGCGTCCCGCTGCCGCTGGTCTCCGGTCAGTACCTCGAGCCGGAGGAACGGGCAGTTCGGCTTGAGGTACGTCACCAGCCGCCAGCGTTTCGCCAGCGCGACCGCCTGGAGCGCCGGTACCCAGTTCGCGGCGTGGCTGTCGCCGGCCAGCGCGACGGTGAACGGGGCGTCCCGGTCGCCGTACACGCACGCCTGGGCGGTGCCGCTGATGACCGCGGGGAAGCAGTTGTGCCGGTAGACGTCGGGCAGGTCGGCCGCGGCGTCGGCCGGGTCCGGGGTGATCGACCCGACCCGGTCGACCGGGACGCCGGCCCGGCTCTTCTGGGGCGACCGGCCCAGCGCGGCAGCGCCCGGTGCCGCCGACGGCGCCGGGCTGGGCAGCGCCGACACCGGTGCGGCGGCGGGCGGCGGGACCGGCCGCTCGGGGGGCCAGACGGTGAGCTGGAAGAGCAGCCCGGCGAGTATTCCGGCGGCCGGGAGCAGCGCGCCGACCCGGAGTACCTGCCCGGGTGACCAGCCGTCCCACGCACCGGTTCGGGCCGGGATCTCGACGTACCGGTGGGTGAGGACGGCGAGCAGTACGGCCCCGCCGAGCACGCCGAGATCGACTGCCGGCGGTAGGTCGCCGAACCGGGCGTGCGCGGCGACCAGCAGCGGCCAGTGCCAGAGGTAGAGCGGATAGCTGACCGCACCCGCCGCCCGCAGCGGCCTCGCGCCCAGCACCCGGTACACCGCACCCGGCCTCGCCGGCACCGCCGCCGTACCTGTGGCGCCGGCCGGCATGCCGATCGTGCCGCCGGCGATGATCGCGGCCGCGCCCAGTGCGGGCAGCAGGGCCAGCGGTCCGGGAAACTCCGGGCCGGGCCGCAGGGTGAGTACCGCGACCGCGACGGCGGCCACGCCGGCCCAGCCGAGCAGGGTGCCGAGGCGCCGGGGCAGTCCGGCCAGTCGCGCCCCGAGCAGGGCGAGCACGGCGCCGAGGGCCGGCTCCCAGAACCGGGTGGTGGTGACGAGGAAGGCGCGACCCGGTTCGGCGGCGGTGTGCCAGACGGACCAGGCGAACGAGCCGAGCGCGAGCAGGCCGGCGGTGAGCAGCAGCGGGCCGGCGAGCCGCACCGGGCCGCTGCCCGGCTGTCCCCGGCGGCGTACCGTCCAGGCCGCGACGCCGGCCGCCAGCGGCGGCCAGACCAGGACGAACTGTGCGGCGACCCCGACCGCCCAGAACTGGGCCAGCAGGCTGGCGCCGGCGTCCGGGACCACCGCCTGGGCGTGCTGCGCGGCGAGCCGCCAGTTCAGCACGTGCCCGGCACCGGCCAGCACGTCCCAGCCGGCCGCCGACCAGCGGCCCCGGGGCAGGCAGGCCAGCGCCAGCGGCAGTGACGCGGCGAGCACCAGGGTGCCGGCCGGCAGTGCCCACCGGGCCCGTCGGGCGAAGAATCCGGTCAGGTCGATCCGTCCGGTGCGCTGCCACGCACCGAGCAGGGCGCCGGTGACCAGGAAGCCGGAGACCACCAGGAAGACGTCGACGCCGACGAAGCCGCCGGGGACGACGCCGACTCCGGCGGCGCCCAGCAGCAGTGACCCGACGGCCAGGGCGCGCAGGCCGGTGAGGTCAGCGCGTTGCCGGGTCGGGCCGGCGGCGTCCGTTCGGGACCGTGGTCGCGACCGCGTCACCATTGAACCTTTTTCAACCTCCCCTTGCGGTCCGGTGGACCGCGAGGTCGAACGCGGGGCACGAGCGTCGCGCGGTTCAGGTTGAAAAAGGTTCATTGTTCAACCTCCGGCCCAGGCTTCTGTCCAGTTAGTCCCTTCTTAACAGATAAACGCCCTGATAGATGTCTTTTGACGTTTTCAAACGGCGTTCACCTCGGACCCGGGGCCGGTGACGCCGGGGTGGACGGTCCGCGGCTATCCGTCGGCCAGGCCGGCGCGCCGCGCCGCCGCCCGCCAGGCGGCCTCGCCGCCGGCCCGCGGCCGGTAGGTCCGGGTCGATCCGGTACGCCGCAGCAGCGCCCGCAGCTCCGTCAGCCCGCCGTCCAGTACGCCGAGCGCCCGGGCCTGCACCAGCGCGTTGCCCAGCGCGGTCGCCTCCACCGGCCCGGCCACCACCGGCAGTCCACACGCGTCGGCGGTGAGCTGGCAGAGCAGCTCGTTGCGGGCACCGCCGCCGACCACGTGCAGCACGTCCACGTCCCGACCGGACAGCCGCTGTGCCTGGCGTACCGCGACCCGGTGGGCCAGGGCCAGACTGTCCAGGATGCACCGGGTCAGCGCCGCCGGCCCCTCGGGTACCGGCTCGCCGCGCCGGGTGCACGCCTTCGCGATCCGGGCCGGCATGTCGCCCGGAGGCAGGAAGACCGGGTCGTCCGGGTCGACCACGGCGGCCAGCGAGGGCGCCCGGGCGGCGGCGGCGAGCAGCGCGGTCAGGTCGTCGGCCAGCCCCTGCGACCGCCACACCCGCAGCGACTCCTGGAGCAGCCAGAGCCCCATCACGTTGCGCAGGTAGCGGACCGTACCGTCCACCCCGGCCTCGTTGGTGAAGTTGGCCGCCCGGCTCGCCTCGGAGAGCACCGGCGCGGGCAACTCGACGCCGACCAGCGACCAGGTGCCGCAGGAGATGTAGCCGAACCGGTCGTGCGCGGCGGGTACCGCCGCGACCGCCGACGCGGTGTCGTGCGAACCGACCGCGGTCACCGGGACCGGCCGGTCGGTCCCGACCGCCTCCCGGACCTCCGGCCGCAGCTCGCCGACCGGGTCGCCGGGCCGGCGCAGCGGCCCGAACAGCCGGGCCGGCAGCCCGGCCCGGGCGATCAGGTCGGTGGACCATTCCCGGGTACGCACGTCCAGCAGTTGCGTGGTGGAGGCGTTGGTCACCTCGCTCCCGGCGACCCCGGTCAGCCAGTAGCCGAGCAGGTCCGGGATGAGCAGCATCGTCTGCGCCCGGTCCAGGGCCGGGGTGCCGAGTTCGGCGGTGAGCTGGAACAGCGTGTTGAACGGCAGCAGTTGCAGCCCGGTCGTCCGGTAGAGATAGTCGGCGCCGAGCGCCGCGACCACCGACTCCGGCACCCCGTCGGTACGCCGGTCCCGGTAGTGCACCGGGTTGCCGACCAGCGCGCCGGTGGCGTCCAGCAGCCCGTAGTCCACCGCCCACGAGTCGATGCCGACGCTGGCCAGGTCGGGCCGGCGGTGCAGCGCGGCCCGCAGCCCGGTCAGCGTCTCGGCGTGGAGCCGGGGGACGTCCCAGTGCAGGGTGTCGAGCAGCCGGACCGGTCCGTTGTCGAACCGGTGCACCTCGGTCAGCGTCACCCCGTCCGGGGCGACCTCGGCGAGCATCACCCGGCCGCTGGCCGCGCCGAGGTCGACGGCCGCGACGGCGGTCGAACCGGTCATCGAAGGAACGCCGCGGCCACGCCGGAGTCGACGGGTACGTGCAGTCCGGTGGTCTGCGACAGCTCGCCGCCGGTCAGCGCGAACACCGCGCCCGCGACGTGCTCCGGCAGCACCTCCCGCTTCAGCAGCGTACGCCGGGCGTAGTAGGCGCCCAGCTCCTCCTCCGGCACCCCGTACACCGCGGCGCGCTGGGCGCCCCAGCCGCTGGCGAAGATCCCGGAGCCGCGTACCACGCCGTCCGGGTTGACCCCGTTGACCCGGATGCCGTGCTCGCCCAGTTCGGCGGCGAGCAGGCGTACCTGATGCGCCTGGTCGGCCTTTGCCGCGCTGTAGGCGATGTTGTTCGGCCCGGCGAAGACCGAGTTCTTGCTGGAGATGTAGACGAGGTCCCCGCCGAGGCCCTGGTCCAGCATCAGCCGGGCGGCGGCCCGGGAGACCAGGAAGGAGCCCTTGGCCATCACACCGTGCTGGATGTCCCAGTCCGCCTCGGTGGTCTCCAGCAGCGACTTCGAGATCGACAGCCCGGCGTTGTTGACCACCAGGTCGACCCCGCCGAACGCGAGCGCCGCCTTGGCGAAGGCGCCCTCGATCCCGACCGCCTCGGTGACGTCCACCGCCACCGCGATCGCCCGGTCGGTGCCGCCGATCTCCCCGGCCACCGACGCGGCGCCCTCGACGTTGCGGTCGGCCACCACGACACAGGCGCCCTCGGCGGCCAGCCGCCGGGCGATCGCCGCGCCGATCCCGGAACCGCCACCGGTGACCAGCGCGACCCGGCCGGCCAGCGCCTTCGGCTTTGGCATCCGGCGCAGTTTCGCCTCTTCGAGCTGCCAGTACTCGATCCGGAACTTCTCCGCCTCGTCGATCGGGGCGTACGTCGAGACCGCCTCCGCCCCGCGCATCACGTTGATCGCGTTGAGGTAGTACTCGGCGGCCACCCGGGCGGTCTGCTTGTCCCGGCCGAAGCTGAACATCCCGACCCCGGGCACCAGCACGATCGCCGGGTCGGCACCCCGGATCGGCGGCGAGTCCGGCTCGGCGTAGCGCTCGTAGTAGGCGCGGTAGTCCTTGCGGTACTCCTCGTGCAGCTCGCGCAGCCGGGTCACCACCTCGGGCAGCGGCGCGTCCGGCGGCAGGTCGAGCACCAGCGGCCGGACCTTGGTCCGCAGGAAGTGGTCCGGGCAGGAGGTACCGAGCGCGGCCAGCCGCGGGTGCTCGGCCCGGGACAGGAAGTCCAGCACCGCCTCGTCGTCGGTGAAGTGTCCGACCTGGAACTGCCCCTGCTGCCGGCTGTCGGTGCTGGCCAGCCCGCGCAGCGTCGGGGCCAGCGCGGCGGCCCGCTCCTGCCGCTGTTCCGCCGGCAGCGCCGCGTACCCGGGAAGCACCGCGCCGAACGGCTCCGGCCGGCCGTGCTCGGCCAGGAACCGGGTGGCGGTTTCGATGATCTCCAGCGAGCGGGCCTCGCACTCCTCGCTGGTGGCGCCCCAGGCGGTGATCCCGTGGCCGCCGAGGACCACGCCGATCGCCTGCGGGTTGTCCCGGGCGATCGCGGCGATGTCCAGGCCGAGTTGGAAGCCGGGCCGGCGCCACGGTACCCAGAGCACCCGGTCGCCGAAGCAGCGGCGGGTCAGCTCGGGGCCGTCGGCGGCGGTGGCCAGCGCGATCCCGGCGTCCGGGTGCAGGTGGTCGACGTGCGCGGCGTCGACCAGGCCGTGCATCGCGGTGTCGATCGACGGCGCCGCCCCGCCCCGGCCGTGCAGGCAGTAGTCGAAGGCGGCGACCATCTCGTCCTCGCGGTCCACCCCGGGATAGACGTCGACCAGGGAACGCAGCCGGTCCAGCCGGAGCACCGCCAGCCCCGCCTCGGTCAGCGTGCCGATGTCCCCGCCGGAACCCTTGACCCAGAGCAGTTCGGCGGGCCCTCCGGTGACCGGGTCGGTGCCGGTCGCCTTGGCCGAGGTGTTGCCGCCGCCGTAGTTGGTGTTGCGCCGGTCGGCGCCGAGCCGGTGGCCCCGGGCCAGCAGCGCGGCGACCTGCGGATTGGTCGGTCCGGTGCTCACGATCATGCCCCCCAGCCGGCCTGCTGCCCGCCGACCCGCTCGGCGGCGATCCGCTCGGCGTAGCCGGAGCGGGCGTACGCGGCCATCGGATCCGGGTCGAGGCCCATCTCCTGGCGGACCTCCGCCAGCAGCGGCCGTACGTCGGTGTTGTACGCGTCCATCAGCACTCCGTTGGCGCCGAGCACGTCCCCGGCGGCCTGTGCGGCGGCCAGCGCGTCGGTGTCGACCAGCAGCGCCTTGGCGGTCGCCTCCTGGACGTTCATCACCGAGCGGATCTGCGCCGGGATCTTCGGCTCGATGTTGTGGCACTGGTCGAGCATGAAGTTGACGCCGGAGTCGGCCCGCAGCGCGTCGGCCCGGACGATCTCGTGCATGATCCGGAAGAGTTGGAACGGGTCGGCCGCGCCGACCATCAGGTCGTCGTCGGCGTAGAACCGGGAGTTGAAGTCGAAGGCGCCGAGCCTCTCCTCCCGGAGCAGGAAGGCGACGATGAACTCGATGTTGGTGCCGGGGGCGTGGTGGCCGGTGTCGATCACCACCTGGGCCCGGTCACCCAGCTTGAGGCAGTGCGCGTACGCGGTGCCCCAGTCCGGTACGTCGGTCAGATAGAACGCCGGCTCGAAGAGCTTGTACTCCAGCAGCATCCGCTGCTCCGGCCCGAGTCGCTCGTAGGTGGCGGCCAGTGCCTCGGCGAGCCGGTCCTGCCGGGCCCGGATGTCGTCCTGGCCGGGATAGTTGGTCCCGTCGGAGAACCACAGCTTCAGGTCGCGCGATCCGGTGGCGTCCATGATGTCGACGCACTCCAGCAGGTGGCCCAGGGCCTTGCGCCGGATCCGCGGGTCGGGGTTGGTGACGCTGCCCAGCTTGTAGTCGTCGTCCTGGAACACGTTGCTGTTGATGGTGCCGATCCGCACTCCCCGCTCGGCCGCGTAGGACGCGAGCTTGCCGAAGTCGTCGACCCGGTCCCAGGGGATGTGCAGCGAGACCACCGGGGCGACTCCGGTGAACGCGTGCACCTGTGCGGCGTCGGCGATCTTCTCCTCGGGATTGCGCGGCACCCCGGGCTGGCTGAACACCTTGAACCGGGTGCCCGAGTTGCCGTACGCCCAGGAGGGCACCTCGATCCGTTGCGCGCGCAGCGCCGCCCGGACGTCGGTCTCGGTCATGTCAGGCCTCCGTGGTGTCGAGCGTGGTGTTGTCCAGCGCGGTGTTGCCCGGCGCGGTGTCGCCCAGCGCGGCGAGTTGCGCGTCCAGGTTGAAGATCTCGTCGAGGACGACGAACCCCTCGTCGGGGCGGCGGCCGTCCAGGCCGACGAAGAAGGGGGCCATCTCGGCCTGCCACCGGGCGTTGGCGTCGGTGGCCTCCATCGCGGCGAGGGACGCGGCCAGGTCCTCGGTGCGGAAGTGCCCGACCAGCAGCCCGTCGTCGTGCAGGAAGAGGGAGTAGTCGTGCCAGCCGGCCGCGTGCAGCGCCCGGAGCATCTCGGGCCAGACCGCCGCGTGTCGTTCCCGGTATTCGGCCAGCCGGTCGGGCCGGACCCGCAGGACGAAGCACACTCGCCGCATTGGCGGGCCTCCCAACAAATGAACCGTTTCAACAAGCCGCACTCAACATACGAGCGCCGTCACTGAACTGTCAAGAAACCGGGCCTGGGCCGGAGGTCAGCCCGGGGTGCGGGCGTACTGGCTGGACTCCCGGACCACCAGCTCCGGCTCGAAGATCACCTGTTTGTGCTGGTGGTTCTCCGGGTCGTTCGCCTCGTCCAGCATCAACTGTGCCGCCGTCTGGCCGAGCCGCTGCCGTGGCTGGCGTACCGAGGAGAGCGGCACCGCAGCCGCGGCGGCGAAGTCGATGTCGTCGTAGCCGACCAGCGCGATGTCCTCCGGCACCCGGACCTGCTGCCGGGTCAGCTCCTGGAGTACGCCGAGCGCCAGCAGGTCGTTGGCGCAGAAGACCGCGGTAGCCCGGGCGGACCGGGGCAGCCCGAGGATCCGGGAGGCGGCGTCCCGGCCGGCCGCCACGGTCGGGCTCGGCGTCTCGAACCGGCGCAGGGTCTCCTCGGCGAGCCCGGCCTCGCGCAGCGCGTGCACGGCGCCGTGGTAGCGGTCCCGCACCTGTTCCAGCCGCCACGGGCCGCCGACGAAGGCGATCCGCCGGTGCCCGGCCTCCACCAGGTGCCGCATCGCCAGTTCGCCGCCGAGCCGGTCGTCGACCGCTACCGAGCAGACGTCCGGCCGGGTGGAGCGCCGGTCCAGCAGGACCACGAGTACGCCGCGCTCGCGGAGCCGGACCAGCCGCTCGTTGGCGTCGTCGACCGGGGTGATCAGTACCCCCTGGACCCGCTGCTCCTCCAGCAGGTCCAGATATCTGCTCTCCTTGGCCGAGTCGCCGTCGCTGTTACAGAAGATCACCGCCATCCCGGCCGCACCGGTGGCGTCCTCGACCCCCTTGGCGACGTCCGTGAAGAACGGGTTGGCCACGTCCAGCACCACCAGGCCGAGGGTGCGCCCCCGCCCCCGGCGCAACTGCCGGGCGGCGTCGTTGGGCACGAAACCCAGCTCGTTGATCGCGGCGAGTACCCGGTTGCGGGTCGACGCCGCGACGATGTCGGGCCGGTTGAGCACGTTGGAGACGGTGCCCACCGACACCCCCGCCTGGCTGGCCACGTCGCGGATGCTCACCGCTGGTCCCGGCACCACCGTCTCCTCCCGCAGCCCCGACCGTCGGGCTGAAACGTGTCAAGGTTATCCGGCGGTTCCGCGCGACGGTGCGGCTGATCGCAGTCCCCGCGCCGGCGGCCTCCACCGCGTGCGACCGACAGTAACTCCCCGGTGCACCGCGCCGGGTGCACCTCGCCGGTCCGGTGCCGTGCTGCCCCGATGGTCGCGGTCTCTCGGGCCGGCGACGATGCCGTTCGGGACCGCAGGTCCGGACGGCGCGCGGTGCGTGGTTTTCGAGCGGTGGCGCCGTCGGTACCCTGTCGGATCAGGGGAAGCGCTTTCCTGTCGGTGTCGCCGACCGGGACACCGTGGAACGACGCACAGAGGGCGGCGAGCATGGGCGAGGACCTGACCGGGGTACGGCTGCGGGTGCGTGGCGAGACCGTCGCGGAGTACGTCCTCGACGACCCGCACGTCGACCCGCGTTGGGGGCGCCGGCCGTACCTGCATCCGGTACGTACCCTCGCCGGGGTCGTGGTGACCGACACGCTGCCCGAGGACCACCGCTGGCACCTCGGAGTCTCGGTCGCGATGCAGGACGTCTCGGGCAGCAACCTCTGGGGAGGCCGGACCTACGTCCGGGACGCCGGCTACACCTGGCTCGACGACCACGGTCGGATCGTGCACGACGGCTGGCTGCCGGACGGACACGACGGCTGGCTCCCAAACGGACCGGTGCCGGACGCCGACGCCGATGCCGCAGATCCCGGCGACGGCGGTGCGGCGGCCGGGAGCGGCTCGGGCGGCGGTCCCGGTGACCGCGGGTTCGCCGAGCGGCTGCGCTGGCTTGACCCGGACGACGCGACCCTGCTGACCGAGGAACGGCGGGTCGGCGTCGCCGGGTTGGCGGGCCGGGCCGACGCCTGGCTGCTCGACTTCGGGTACGTCCTGACCGCACCGGCCGACCGGGACATCCTGCTCGGCAGCCCGGCCACCAACGGTCGGCCGGACGGCGCCGGCTACGGCGGCTTCTTCTGGCGGGTCGCCCCGGGGCCCAACCGGGCCTTCACGGCGAGCGCCGAGGGGGAGGAGCGGGTCAACGGCAGCACCGAGCCGTGGCTGGCGATGGTCGGCGCGGCGGGCGGCGGCCGGCCGTACACGCTGGTCTTCGCCGGCCTGGCCGACGGCGACCACTGGTTCGTGCGGACCGGGATCTATCCCGGGGTCTGCGTCGCGCTCGCCTTCGACCGGACCCTGCCGGTCCCGGCCGGCACCTCGGTGCGGCGCCGGCACCGGATCGTGGTCGCGGACGGCGAGCTGACCCGCGACGAGGTCGAGGCGTTGCGGCCGGTCCTGACAGCCTGACCGGCCCCGCCCCGAACCGGAACCGGAACCGGCCCTCAGCCCTTCAGGCCGGAGGTGGCGATCCCCTCGACCAGATAGCGCTGGAAGGCCAGGAAGAAGAGCATCACCGGGACGATGCTCAGCACCGACATCGCGAACATCGGCCCGTACGCCGACTCGCTCGTCTGGTCGATGAAGAGGCGCAGCGCCAGCGGCAGAGTGTACGACTCCGGGTCGTTGAGGTAGACGAGCTGGCTGAAGAAGTCGTTCCAGGTCCAGATGAAGGTGAAGATCGCGGTGGTGACCAGGGCCGGCTTGAGCAGCGGCAGGATCACGTACCGGAAGGTGAGCACCGGGCCGCAGCCGTCGATCTCGGCGGCGTCGTCCAGCTCCCGGGGCAGGCCCCGGATGAACTGCACCATCAGGAAGACGAAGAACGCGTCCGTGGCGAGCAGCTTGGGCAGGATCAGCGGTACGAAGGTGCCGACCAGGTCCAGTTGCTGGAAGATCGTGTACTGCGGGATCAGCACCACGTGGTACGGCAACATGATGGTCAGCAGGGTGAACGCGAAGAGTGGCCCGCGCAGCCGGAACCGCAACCGGGCGAAGGCGTACGCGGCCAGCGCGCAGGAGACCAGGTTGCCGATCACCGCGCCGACCGCCACGATGAGCGAGTTGGTGAAGAACTGCCAGACGCCGATGCCGGCGATCCCGTCCAGCGCGGCGGAGTAGTTCTGTGGCGCCAACCGGGTCGGCAGCAGGCTCAGGCTGGACAGGATCTCGTCGGTCGGCTTGATCGAGGTGGCCAGCAGCCACACCACCGGATACAGCAGCAGGGCCAGTACGGCGATGATCAGCGTGTGCCAGCCGACCGTACGCAGCCGGGCACCGGTCGCGCCGGGCCGCCGGCCCGCCGGAGTGCGGGTCGACAGGCCGTCGGAGAGCGTGCTCACCGGTCCTCCCCCGAGTAGAACACCCAGCGGCGCGAGGTGCCGAAGAACAGTGCCGTGATGATCGCGATGACCAGCAGCAGCAGCCAGGCCATCGCCGAGGCGTAGCCCATCCGGAACTGCGAGAATCCGCGTTCGTAGAGGTAGAGCGTGTAGAACAGGGTCGAGTTGCTCGGCCCGCCCCGGCCACCGCTGACGATGAACGCCGGGGTGAACGCCTGGAACGCGTGGATCGTCTCCAGCACCAGGTTGAACAGGATGATCGGGGAGAGCATCGGCAGCGTCACCGACCGGAAGGTGCGCCAGGTGCCGGAGCCGTCGACCGCGGCGGCGTCGTACAGCTCGGTCGGGATCTGCTTGAGACCGGCCAGAAAGATCACCATCGGCGCGCCGAACTGCCAGACGGCCAGGATGATCAGCACGTAGAGCGCGTAGTCCGGCTCGTTGATCCAGCCGCCGGTGTCCCAGCCGAAGTTGCCGGTGACCGAGTCGACCACCCCGGCGTCGGTGAACATCGCCCGCCAGACCAGCGCGATCGCCACGCCGGTGCCGAGCAGCGAGGGCGCGTAGAAGGCCGACCGGTAGAAGCCCTGCCCGCGCCGCTTGCGGTTGAGCAGCAGGGCCACCGCGAGGGCGGCGGCCAACTTCAGCGGTACGGAGATCAGCACGTACATCGCGGTGACCTTGGCCGAGGCGAGGAACCGCGCGTCGTCGGCGAAGAGCCGCTGGTAGTTCTCCAGGCCGACCCACTCGGGAGAGGTGAAGAGGTCGTAGTCGGTGAACGACAGGTAGAGCGAGGCGAGCATCGGGCCGACGGTCAGCAGCAGCGCCCCGACGACCCAGGGGGAGAGGAAGAGGTACGCGATCCCGGGCCGGTTGCGTCGGTATCGGGGCCGCGCTCCGGCGGCGGTGCCGCCCGGTGCGGCGGGCCGGGGCGGCGGCCTGCGCAGGGTCCCAGTTGTCATGGTCGACTTTCCCATCGGCTCCTGGCGGCCACACCCTCACCGGGTGTGTGCACGCGCCCCGGTGGTGAGGCGGTGATGAAACCATTCAACAAACCGCACGAAGGTACCGCCGGCGGGCGGGGCCTGTCAATGGAGGCTCTGCCGACCGGAGTGGAGCCCGAGCTGGTCGGAGGAATGTCCGGTCGTGGATGAATCGATTCAGATCGACGATCAGGATCCGGGACCCCAGCCAGGATCCCGGTCGAACACGACGATCAGCGGTTCTGCCCGGGGCACCCCCACCCGCCGGGAAGTGCCTCGGGCCGAGCGGGGGTCTCCGGTCGGCCCGACGCGGTGGGTTTCCGGTCGGCCCGACGCGGTGGGTTTCCGGTCAGTCCGACGCGGTGGGTCTCTGGTCGGCCCGACGCGGTGGGTTTCCGGTTTAGTCCAGTTGATCGGCGGCCAATCCGAGTTCGCGGGCGACCGAGAGC
This sequence comes from Plantactinospora sp. CA-294935, assembly GCF_050936445.1. Lineage (NCBI taxonomy): Bacteria > Bacillati > Actinomycetota > Actinomycetes > Micromonosporales > Micromonosporaceae > Plantactinospora > Plantactinospora sp. CA-294935. The sequence goes on along the minus strand of NZ_JBNJMU010000001.1, from coordinate 9,974,566 downwards.
CGCACCCACTCGGTGAGTTGACGGCGTGGGACGACCCGGTCGTGCACCGCCATCTGCACGGCGAGCCCGTCGATCAGGCCGTTGATCCGCCAGGCGGCCCCGGCCGGGTCGTCGCAGCTGAACACCCCGTCCGCGACCCCGGCCGCGATCACTTCGCCGAGCCCCTCCCGCCGGCGCAGGTCCAACCGCCGCGACACCTTCTCCAGTTCCGGCGTACGCAGCGACTCCGACCACCCGTCGATCCACATCGCCCACGATCGGGACCGGCCCGGCGGGGTGTAGAGGCGGAGCAGCTTCTTCAGCTTGACCAGTGGGGTGGCGGGGGACCGGAGTACCGCCTCGAGGCGGGCCAGATCCTGCTCTGCCGCGTACGCGAACGCCTGGGCGACCAGTCGCTCCTTCGTGGCAAAGTGGTAGAAGACCAGCGCCTGACTCACCCCGGCGGCCTGGGCCACGTCGGCGGTACGCGTGTTGGCCAGGCCCCGCGTCGCGATCACGTCGCAGGCGGTGCGTAGTAGCGCATCCAGGCGCACCTCTGCCGCACGTCTCGTCACGCGGCTACGTTAGCCCATTCCGGCCGGCACAATAAGCTATCAACACGTCGGATAAGTTACTAGCGGGTCAGACTGTCCACTAGCGCCTCAGAAGCCGCACGTCCCGGCGGCCGGTAGCCGAGCCCGGTGAGCCCGCCCCAGCAGAGGTGCAGCCCCTGGCGGGCGGGCGGCCGGCGCAGCCAGTCAACCGCCCGGCCCGGCGGGCCAACCACCGGACGGAGAAGATCGGCAACCATCGGTACCCCGTAGTAGTGTCCGCTCATGCCAGACGGTGTGGCCGAAATTCCTCCGGCGACAGGCCCCGAACCCGGGCCGGACCGGTCGGCGGAAACGCCCGCCCGTCATTCGGGGCGGTCGGCGGAAACGCCCGCCCGTCATTCGGGGCGGGACGAACCCCTCGCCCTGGCCACCCCGGACGTCGCCACCGCCGTGACCTACGACGACGAGGAGCGGCCGGCCCGGCACCTCAGCGGCCCGGTCGAGGCCGGGGTGGCGGTGGTCGCCTTCGCCGTCGCGCTGTTGGTGCTCTGGCAGGTGTTCCGGCCACTGTCCCAGGGCAGCCAGTTCTATCTGATCGTCTTCCTGACCGGCGTACTGCCACTTGTCTTCCTCGCGTACCGGTCGGGGCTGCGGTTGCCGGACCGGCTGGCGAGCCGGCTGCCGGCGGTCGGGCCGCGCCGGGTACCCGATCCGGATGCTCCGGCCGCGGCGCGCCGGGACCTGCCGACGGTGCCGGACTGGCTGCTGGCCGGGCTGGCCCTGGTCGTCTGCCTCTACCCGGTGCTGCCGGTCGCGATCGGCGACGCCGGCGGCGGCTACGACGCCTTCCTCGACCGGCAGGGGCTGCTCGTACCGGTCGACGTGTTGATGGGCGCGCTGCTGCTGGTACTCCTGATCGAGGCCTGCCGGCGCACCACCGGCTGGATCCTGCCGGTGGTCTGCCTGCTCTTCCTCGGCTACGGCTACTACGGCGGGCTGCTGCCGCAGAGCTGGGCGATCGCGCACGCCGGGCTCGACTTCGGACAGATCGTCGACGCGCTCTACAACTCCGGCAGCGGCTTCTACGGCACCCCGTTGGACGTCGCCGCCACCTACATCGTGCTGTTCACGATCTACGGTGCGGTGCTCGACCTCTCCGGCGCCGGACGGTTCTTCGTCGACCTGTCGGTGGCGGCGTTCCGGCGGTCCCGCAGCGCCGCCGGCCGCACCGCCGTGGCCTCCGGGTTCCTGCTCGGCACCGTCTCCGGCTCCGGCACCGCCACCGCGGTCAGCGTCGGCGCGGTCACCTGGCCGATCCTGCGCCGCGCCGGATACCCCGCCGAACACGCCGGCGGCATGCTGGCGGCGGCCGGGGTCGGCGCGATTCTCTCGCCCCCGACCCTCGGCGCGGCGGCGTTCATCGTCGCCGAATACCTGGAGGTCTCCTACCTGACCGTGCTCGGCTGGGCGGTGATCCCGACCCTGCTCTACTACCTCGGCATCCTGCTCGCCGTCGAGATCGACGCCCGCCGGTTCAAGGTACGCCCGGTGGAGGTGGCCGCCGGCTCGGCGTGGCGGCTGCTGGGCCGGTTCGGCTACCACTTCTCCTCGCTGATCGTTATCGTCGTGCTGCTCGCCGTCGGGGTGAGCGCCACCCGGGCGGTCGTCTACGCCACCGGGCTCGCGGTGCTGCTCAGCTTCCTCGACCGGCGGAGCTGGCTGACCCCACGACGGATCTTCACCGCCCTCTCCGCCGGGGTCCGCGGGGTGTTCCCGGTCGCCGCGGTCTGCGGCGCGGCCGGCATCATCACCGCCACCACCACCAAGACCGGACTCGGCGCGCAGTTCGCCTCGCTGCTGGTCCGGGGTGCCGAGGCGCTGACCGACAACCCGACCGTGGTGCTGGCGTTGACCGTGGTCTTCGCCGCGGTGGCGCTCTCGCTGCTCGGGCTGGCCGTACCGGTCACCGCCTCGTTCATCATCGGCTGGGTGATCATCGGTCCGGCGCTGCTCGCACTCGGCGTACCGGCCCCGGCGGCGGCGATGTTCGTCTTCTACTACTCCGTGCTCTCCGAGGTCACCCCGCCGACCGCGCTGGCGGCGGTGGGCGCGGCGGCGATCACCGGCGGCCGGACCGTGCCGACCATGTGGCAGGCGCTCAAGTACGCCCTGCCGGCGTTCCTCGCCCCGATCGCCTTCGTGCTCACCGGGCCGGGGGAGTACCTGCTCGGCCGGGGCTCACCGGTCGAGGTGCTCTGGGCGGGGCTGGCCGGCTGTCTCGGCGTGGCGGCGCTCGCCGTGGCCACCGGTGGCTGGGTGCTCGGCGTCGGGCCGGCCGGGGCGGTCGAACGTTCGCTCAGCGCCGTCGCCGGCCTGCTGCTGCTCTATCTGCACCCGGTGTCGATCGCGATCGGCGGCACCCTGGTCGTCGTCGCCGTGCTGGCCGCACTGGCGCGTCGGCGCCGTACCGCCGGCACCCGGTCGGTGGTGGCCCAGGAGGTCGACCCGGTGGTGCCAAGCGCCCGGGGCGGCGATGACCGGCACGTCGAGGCCGGACCGGACGGCGCGGACGCGCAGCGGTCGGGGCCGGAGAGCGCGCCGGTGCCGGCCGATCCGGGCGCCCGGGGGGACGACGGTTCCCGGGTGGACGACGACACCGGGCCGAGGGGCCGGGGAATCGGTTCGAGCGTGGGAGAGGATGCGAAATGAGGCGTACGACGAGGATCGTGGCGGCGGTCGCCGCCGCCGGCCTGGGGCTGACCGGCCTGGTCGGCTGTGGTGGTCGGCAGGACACCGCCACCACCGACGCGGGTGGCGACGTCACCTGTGAGGTGGGTACGGAGACCCGGATCGGGATCGCCACCGGCAACGCGACCGGGGTCTACTTCGCGCTCGGCAACGCGTACGCCGAGCAGGTCTCCAACGCGCCGGGCAGCAAGGTCAAGGCCACCGCGGCTGAGACGGGCGCCTCGGTGCAGAACATCCAGCAGCTCGTCGCCGGCACGTACGCGGTGGCATTCTCACTGGCCGACACCGCCGCCGACGCGGTGCAGGGCACCGGCAGTTTCGAGGGGCAACGGCAGCCGGTGCAGGCGCTGGCCCGGATCCACACGAACTTCACCCAGGTGATCGTCCGCAACGGTGCCGGGATCAACTCCGTGGCCGACATGCGGGGCAAGCGGGTCTCCACCGGTTCGCCGAAGTCCGGGACCGAGGTGATCGCGAACCGGCTCCTCCAGGCGGCCGGGCTCGACCCGGCCAAGGACATCCAGGCGCAGCGGCTGGACCTGGCCAAGACCGTCGACGGGGTGAAGGACGGCTCGATCGACGCGCTGTTCTGGTCGGGCGGCCTGCCCACGCCGGGCATCACCGACCTGCTCACCACGGCCAAGGGCCAGGTCAGTTTCCTGGACATCACCCCGCTGCTGGCCGAGATGAAGAAAATCAACCCGGTGTACGAGGAGGGTCCGATTCCGGCCGCGACCTACGGCACTCCGGCCGACGTCAAGACCATCGTGGTGCCAAACTTCCTGCTGGTGAAGGACGACCTGGACGCGAACCTGGTCTGCATACTGACCAAGGCGCTCTTCGACCGGAAGCCGCAACTGGAGCAGGCCAACGCGGCGGCCAAGGAGATCAGCCTGGATACCGCCCGTAAGACCGACCCGGTGCCCCTGCACCGCGGCGCCATCCAGGCCCTCGACGACCTCAACGCCGCGAAGTAACCGACCGACCCCGCACCACCGCCCCGCCCCTTCATTCCAGGTTCCTAGGATGGTTCAGGGGTGGTGGTGCGGGCCGAGTACGGATGATCAAGGCGTCGACCAGGCTGAAGTTGCCGACCTCGAGGGTGGGGGTGGGCGTCCGGGACCCGCTGACCCGCCGACCGGCCCCCGAGTTGGCATCTGTTCGCGGCCTCGGCTAAAGTTCTCATCCGTCACCAGGAAACACCGGATGACAAGCGGACGTAGCGCAGTTGGTAGCGCATCACCTTGCCAAGGTGAGGGTCGCGGGTTCGAGTCCCGTCGTCCGCTCGGAGATGCCGCCACATGTCGGGGGCTACCTCGGTGGAGTGGCCGAGAGGCGAGGCAACGGCCTGCAAAGCCGTGTACACGGGTTCAAATCCCGTCTCCACCTCGGCTACAAGCGAGGGCGATTGGCGCAGTGGGAGCGCGCTTCCTTGACACGGAAGAGGTCACTGGTTCAAACCCAGTATCGCCCACCAGCTATATAAGCAGGTCAAACGGCTCGTTATCGGATCTTCGGTAACGAGCCGTTTCGGGTCCTGGCCCTTACGCGGGGAGCATTCGGGGAGCGCGCCCGCTCCCCGGTGTTGACCACTTCCGTTAACCGATTGTCCTGTAGCGTGCCAAAACTAGTACGACGGCCTTGACCTGGTCTTTTGTGAAGATCGGTTCAGGCTGCTCGGTGGTACTCGTTGATCACTCCGCCGAGTCGTCGTCGACGCCGCACGGGCTTGTACACGGGAATGATGACGGTCGGGTCGTGGTTGGGTGGGCGCTGTTGTCGTCCTTGGTGTGCTCGGTGGTTGTTGAAGTGGTCCACGTACTCGTCGACCACGGTCAGTGCGTGCCGCTCGTTGTAGAGCAGCATGTGGTCAGTGCACTCCTGGCGGAGGCTGCGGCCCCAGCGTTCGATGAAGCAGTTTGCCCTCGGGGCGCGGGGCGGGGTCTTGACCACGGTGATGCCTTCGCTGGTGAAGACGTGATCGAAGGCGGTGGTGTACTTGGCGTCGCGGTCGCGGATCAGAAATCGGAACTGGTTGGCGCGCCCGCCGAGGTCCATGAGGAGGTTTCGCGCCTGCTGGACCACCCATTGTCCGGTGGGGTGGGCGGTGATGCCCAGGAGGTGGACCCGCCGGGTGTTCACCTCCATGACCACCAGCGCGTACAGGCGCCGCAGCAGGATCGTGTCGAGGTGGAAGAAGTCGATCGCTATCAAGCCAGCGGTTTGGTTGCGTAGGAAGGTCCGCCAGCTGGTGTCCGGTTGGCGGGGCGGTGGACCGACCCGCCGACGGGCCAGGATTCGTCGGATCGTGCCGGCCCCGATGCGGTGACCCAGCCGCTGTAGCTCGCCCTGGATTCGGCGGTGGCCCCAGCGCGGATTGTCGCGGGCCAGTCGCAGCACCAGGTGCCGGATCTCGTCGCCGACGGATGGTCGGCCGGGCTTGTTCGGGTAGGTCCAGCGTTTGGCGATCAGACGTCGGTGCCAGTTCAGCAACGTGGCTGGAGTGACGATCCGGTGTGCCCGCATCCGGCGGGGCAGCAGGCGGGCCAGGGCGGACAGGATCGCCCGGTCCGGCCAGGACAGCCGCGATCGGACCGGAACCTGGCGGCGCAGTACCGCCACCTCCTGTCGTAGCGCGAGGACCTCGACCAGCAGCGCTCTGTCGCCCCGGATCAGTAGCCCCAACCCGGTGAACAGGTGGATCATTCCCAGGTACAGCAACCGTACGACCATACCGACGATCATCAAGCTAAGCCGAGAAATGCCAGCTCACAGCATGTGCGACGAGTTCTGGCACGGTACAGGGCACAGATGCCGCCCTGGTGGCGATTCCGACAGCGAGGGTCCCCATACAAGGAGTGTTCAGAATGGGTAAATATCTGAGCATTCCCCTCGGGAGGGTACCAGCGAAGTTGACTGGCGCATCAAAGATAAATCTAAGGGGCGGGCCATACCACATCTACCGCACTGATCCGAAAAAAGCGACCGTGGTGGTGGCGGGTTGGGCGATAGGCACCAACCACGATCCAGCCACAAGCCTCTACAGTCAGTTGGTTGGATGACGATGAAATTCGGTTCAGTGCTAGAAGGGGTACTGGTAGCCTTCGTTATAGTCGCGGTGCTTGGGATTCTCGTCCTACTGGGGTACCCATCGCTATTGCCGGGGACATATCGAAGCGCGGATGAGCGTGCGGTGGCGGTTGAAAGTGAACGTCGACATCATCGAAGAGCACACCGCGTAATGTCGATAATAATTTCGGTCATCTTTGGCTTCACTGCGATAGTCACACTCGTGGGGCCCGCGGAGGATCGCTTGGTCGGACTTTCCCTGGCGGCGATATCGATCGCAAGTGCTACAGTGTTCGTGCTGCTCATCCGGAGCGATCGACGCCGTATCGACCGTAGACGCCAGCGTCCTGACCAGCGTAACTAACAATCTTGGAGTAGTTGCAGATCTTGAAGACGTCCCAGGAGCTTTGAATCTCAAGCAGCAGCATCCACTGTGGCTGGAACGGCGTGGAAATGTGACGGCAAGACACTGCGCGGCTCCCGAACCATCGACACCGCCGCCCAGCATGTCCTCGCAGCCTGCGACCAGGCCACCGGTGTCGTCCTGGCCAGCACCGATGTGGACGGCAAGACGAACGAGATCACTCGGTTCCAGCCACTGCTCGACCAGATCGGCGACCTACGCGACACGGTCATCACTGTCGACGCGCTGCACTGCCAACGCGACCACGTCGCCTACGCGACCGCCAGGTTCACCGCCGTTGTCGACTTCCCCTCCTCCAGCACCGCACTGGTGATCACGATCACCTCGGCGGGATGGTCGACGTCCACGAACTGCAGGTTCGTGCGCAGGTACCGGAACGCCTCACCCGAGGCAGAAAAGGCCCTGCTCACCTGCGTCGCCGCGTCTGCCGCGCTGACAGCTGCCAACGGCGCGCGCTTTACACCCACCTCGAACGGTACGACCGCCAGGACGGGTGCGCCGCTGACCCGTTCGAGCGCCTCGACCGACTTCACCGTGACGTCCAACATCTCCCGCAGCATTGCCGCCGCCACCCCGAGAAGCAGGCCGAGCAGCCCGGCCAGCAGGAGGTTTCGCACCGGCCTCGGGGATACCTGCTCCGGCGTCGTCTCAGCGACCGCCTCCACCTTCACCGGCGACGTGTTCCGGTCCGGTGGCGTCTCCAACTCCTGCACAGCGGCGACGAACCTACTGGACAGGGCCCTGGCGATCCGCGTGGAACGGGACGGATCGCTGTCGGTGACCCGCAGTCGCAGCAGTACCGTATTCGGCACGGCTTCGGTCCTGATCCGCTCCTTGTACCTGCGCCGGTGTCAGGCCGATACCGTCCTCTTGCGCTACAGCGCGATTTCCTGCAGTTCGTCGATGACGAACTCGTACAGGCTGCCGGGTGCGGCACAGACGAACACGGGAATGGCGGACAGTCTGTTGCGGCGGTGGCTGTAGAATCCGACGACCGCGATGCGGTCGAGTCGGTAGAACGAGAAGACCCGATCTCCGCTGCGGTAGTAGATTTCGATGGCGGCGCCATCGGGATGGCGGATGGCCAGGTACTCGTCGCGGGTGGCCTCGATGCGCCGGGTCAGCTCCGCAGGGGTGATGGAGAACCGATCGGCGAGGACAGCCACCGTTGCCGCGTCGGCCGGGTCGGGCAGGAACACCCGGATGCGGGCGCCGGCTCGTTGGGCGAGCTGGTGCAGTCGGCGGGCGTGCAGGTTGCGCCAGGTCTGGCCGTAGGCCACGAAGATGTCCAGCTCCCGCACATCAGCGAACAGGGCATCCCACTCCAACTCGTTGAGGTAGTTCGCGCCGATTCGCAGCAGTCCTGCGGCGACGGTGTCGGTGGCCAGTTGCTCGTGGAGGTGCTCACGTCGGCGTCCTTCCCGATCGACCGTGGCACGCAGTTGCTCGATCTCACGCTGAGCGGCGGCGCGTACGGCGAGGGCGTCGGCGATGATCTGCTCGGCTTGGGCTCGGGCTGCGGCCACCAGCGCGTCCGGTGCGGTGTCGCCTGCCCTGGGGCGCGTCGGGTGAACGGTTGCTGGCTGCTGCTCGGCCAGCCGGTTCCACGCCGATTCCCACCGGCCGTCGGCGGCGGTGTTGACTCCGCAGGCGGCGAGGAAGGTACGCAGCAACGGTTTGCGTGGCAGGCGGCGGCCGGCCAGAACGTCGAGCAGGGTGCTGCGCGGCAGTGGGGTGTGGTGTTCGCGGCCCCACCGTTCCAGGTTCCGGTAGGAGATGTTGTCGGCTCGGGCGCGGACTCGTCGCGTTCCAGCAGGCACACTCCGACCTCGCCGACGACCTCGCCGCCTACGAAGCCAACCTCGGACGACTCGCCAACACCACCGACGCTGATCCCGCCGAACCGCCAGCGCCGAAGCGTCGCAGACCCAAGGCGTAGACCGCCGGACACAGCAGACGGCGCCACTGGGCTAAGAATTGCTTCACCAGATCAAGACGGCCCGGCAGAGCCGGGCCGCGCGCACGCGCTACAGGCCTACGGCCCCGCGCGCACGCCCACCAAGACCGGCCATCACCTACATCGTCAAAGATTGACGATCTTGCATGTGCTTGATTCGTTGACATCAGCCGTGACAGCAACCGACGCGCACCGCCAGGCCCGTCAGCGCACAACTCCGCGACACGACCGCGCTCCAGGCTGGAACAGATGGACGTCGAACCTGTGTAGAATTCAATAATGAGCGCCGATTTCGCTAGGGTTCTTCATGGCCTTATGCAGAACCGTCGACTATCGGCCAGAGCCGTCAGCCGAGCTTCTGGTCGGGCCGAGTCGACCGTCAATCAACTACTTACGGGTAAGCTTCAACCAACGCACGATATCCTTCGGGATATCGCGCCCGTACTGCAATTAGACACAGCCGACCTATTTGTCATTGCAGACCTTTCCGTGGATTCCGAAAATGTCGCGCGCGAGCCATACCCTGCAACTGTAGAGATAGGCCAACTCGTTGCTGTCGCCAGCTTCTTGACTCCCCCAGAGGTCACGCTATTAGTCCAATCCGCCAAAGCTCTCAGGGGCGAAACCCAAGAACATCGCGGCGGCACCCCTTAAGGTGTGGCAATCTGCCGCCTTTGCCGTAGGACACCGGCACCATAGCCTGCGGGATCACCGACGCATCGGTCTGGATGCGTCGGTGATCCCGCAGGCATCTAGCCAGGAATAATCATGCTAGCGGCTAGCTGAATTCGAATGGATCCCATTGCGCATTTCTTAGGTCGAACCCATTGCGACCCAAGGCATCACGTATTATGCCTTGGGTGGAAGCACGTGGTTGATAGTGGCCTGAGAAGTTGTCGAATCGATTGATCACTCCACCCGGTCCCACGTCGAACGTACCAGCGGCTAGTACACCCTTACCCCGCGAGAGGCTGGTGTGACCAGCGCCCGGCGCGGTCTCCCAGATACTCTCGTGGAAAGTCCGAACTGACTTATCTGGCATAACCACGAAATGATGGTTTCCCTCCGCCAGATTCGCACCGTTCCTCGTCCATGAACTCATGGGAATCCAGTCTTGAGGACTATCATCCGCGCCATTTCGACCAGGATGCAGGAGACCGTCGCCGCAGTTGTGTACGAGGACCGGCGTGTTGCCGGCGATCACATAGTACGTGTGGATGTCGTCGATCGTGAGGTTGTAGGCGGCTGCCCAGGTCTTGGTTGTGTCCAGCAGGCCGACGACCGGCACGCTTCCTCTTGTGGCGGTCAGGAGCAGGTCGCCTGGGTCGAGGTGTTGGGCGTCTTGCCACTGCTGGTCGGTGTGGTTCCAGAAGGGGTGGTCTTTGGTGGTTGTGATCTTCGTGCCGTTGGCCAGCTTGAGGTATACGAGTTGATCCCCGTGTACCCAGATGTGGGTTGCTTCGCGCCGGCCGTGCTCCCCTGTCTCGGGATCGGTTGCGTAGACCAGGTCACCGACCTTGACATCTTTGATGGGTTTAGGGCTACCGTCGGCCATGAGGACCTGGGTGTCTCCCGCGAAGCTGCGAAGACAACCTCCTTTTACACGGCCGCCGAGGCCACGGAGGCCACGGAGAGCAAGCACATCACCGATAACATCGTGCCAGCCATGGGCCTCAGCCTCTCCTCCATCGTAGCCCAAACCGTCAATCTGCCCAACCCACTCAGCATACTGGAGCGCCCAATGCGAGCACCATTCAGGGTACTCCCTACATATACTCTGGCCTATGAAGGCGTTCTTGACTCCCGCTTCCACTCCTGCGCTTTGATTGGAGTAGTTATTGACGGCGTCCTCTAGGCTTTCGCGGTCGGGCGCCGCGATTTCATGGCCTCCGATTTCAATCGCCGGCCTCTTTTGGGGCGGCGGCTTCGGCGCGGCTGGCTTCTTTTTTACGACGCCCCATTTGTTGTTTTTGGGATTCTTGGCGAGTTTGGTCCCTTTGCCACCGCCGATGCTCCAGTAGTGGTCTTCCTCGTAGCGGCCGCCGCTGGTTGCGAGGGGTCTGCGTCCATCGGGGTCGCTGAGGGTGGTGGGGTTGTTGTTGGCGTAGCTGTAGCCGTGCATCTGTTGGGGGTCGGTCAGGTCCATGACCGGGTCGATGCTGATGAAGCGGCCGAGGCTGGGGTCGTATTCGCGGGCGCCGAGGTGGATGAGTCCGGTCGGATCCACGTCGCCGCCGACGAAGCCCTTCGGGTTGGCCCACGGGCTCTGCGTGCCCCGGGGCGTGCCGTAGGGCGTCTGCCGGCGGACGGTGACCCGCTGGCCGTTCTCTGCGACGGCGGTGTGCTGGGTGCCCTGGTGGTCGGTGTATAGCCAGGTCAGTCCGCTGGGTGTCCGCGATGCGGCGAGCCTGCCGGCGAAGCTGTAGTAGCGGGTTGCGGTCGTGGCGGTGCCTTCGCGCCGGATTTCCTGTCCGGGCAGGTATAGCGTGGTGCCGGTGGCGTCGCGGCGGATCAGTCGGTTTCCGTCTGCGTCGTAGATGTTGCTGCCGGCTGTCGGTGCGTCTCCGGAGATGGTGGCCAGTCGCCCTTCGGCGTCCCAGGAGAGGTGCTGGGAGTTCGTCCCGGGTGGGCAGGTGTTGGTGGTGCTGGCGACGGGTCGGCAGACGGTGTTTCCGGTTGCGTCGTAGCCGTATCGGGTGAGCACCGGGGACTTGCCGGGTGCGGTGGTGTTGACCTGGGTCACCGCGTGCGGTCGGGGTACGCCTGCGCCGCTGGCCGATACGGTGTAGCTGCGGACGGTGTCGCCTGCGGCGGTGTGCGAGGTTTCCTTGGTGCGGTTGCCTATCGCGTCGAGTTGCCAGTCCAGCCAGTAGGGGGCCGGCCCGCCGAGGTTGGTGATGCTGGGGTCGGTCTTGCAGTCGATTCCGGTCTTCGGGGTCCACGCGCTGGTGAGCCGGCCCAGCGGGTCCTGCCGGAAGCACTGGTTGTCGGTGCTGCCGACCGCCGGGGTGTCGGTGATCGCCGTGATGTTGCCGCTTTCGTCGTAGTCGTAGTTCCGGTCAGAAACAGGGCCAGCGGCGTTCTCCGGCCGGACCGTGGTCCGGGTGATCCGGCGAGTGGACTCGTCATAGTCGACGTTGCTCTGCACGTAGCTTCCGCCGGCGATCTTCGCGGTGGTACGGGTCGGTTCGCCGAACGGTGTGTACTCCTGGCCGGTGATGTAGCTGGCCAGGTTGACGGCGTTGGTGTCCAGCCCGACCGGTAGCCCGGTCGTCCCGTCGTATCCGGTGGTCACCGTCTCGGCCGGCAGCCCACCGCCGGCCGGGTAGCGCAGGCTGGTCGGCGAGCCGTCGTACGCCGAGTAGCCGTAGGTGTAGACGTGGGTTCCGGACAGCCCGGCGCCCTCGGCCTCCGGGATGATGTGGTTGGTCGAGGTGGGCTGGTAGCGGTCGGTGAACTCGCTGACCTGCCATTTGTAGACGTTGGCCGATCCGGGCGGATCGTAGCGGTGGGTTTCGGTCAACTGGCCGCGCACCAGCCCACCGGTGTAGAGGTGGTCGTGCTTCCACGCTGCCCGCAGCGGTCCAGTGGCCGAGTCGTCGCGGAGTTCGGTGGGCCGGCCCAGTGCGTCGTATCCGCGCCACAGCACCTCGCCGCGGGCGTCTCTGGCGGTGACCAGGTCGTCGAAGTCGTTGTAGGTGCTGGTTGTGGTGCCCTTGTCCGGGTCGGCGGCCTCGATCTGTCGGCCCCGGATGTCGTACCGGTAGCGCCATTCGTTGCCGGCCGGGTCGGTGACCCGGGTGAGCTGGTCCTTGAGGGTGTAGCTGTACCGGGTCGTCTGGTAGGCCCCGTCGACCCCGGCGGCGGTGGTGTGCTGGCGTAGCTCGACGGTGTTGCCGCGCACGTCGGTAACGGTGCTGGTGGCGGTGCCGCCTTCCGGCGGGGTGGTCTTGGTCAGGTCCCCTTCCGGGACGGTGGTGGTGCGCCATTTCTCGACCAGGTTGCTCACCCCGTCACCGGCGAGGAAGATGGTCGCCCTGGTGCGGTCCGCGTTGTCGTACACCGTCTTGCTGACCGCCGGGACCGACCACTCCGGCACCCAGTAGAGCCGGCCGGACGCGGTGCCCGGCTCGTGGTGCGGTGCGTAGCCGGCGACGGCCCGGCCGAGCTTGTCGTGCAGGGTGTCGGAGACCACCCGGCCGCCGCCGCTGACCGCCGCCGTCTGGGTCTGCCGGGGCCGCAGCAGCGAGTCCAGGATCTGGTACGTCGTCCGGTAGCCGCCGCCGGCGTGCAGCGTCTTCGACGTCACGTACGGGTAGGCGTCCCGGCCCGCGGCGAAGGTGTAGGTGAATTCGGCCGAGGGGCTGCTCGGATGCTCGGTCCTGGTCCAGCCGGTGTCCCAGGCCCGCCACACCCGGCCGAGCGCGTCGTAGGCGATGTCGGTGACCTGGTTGTTCGGGTCGGTGGTCCGGACGGCCGTCCCCCAGTACGGGTTGACCTCCGTGGTGGTGATCCAGTTGAACGGCGCGTTCGTGGTGGCGGTCGTTTTCGTCACCGGTCCGCCGCTGGCCGGGGTGTAGGTGGTGGTGACGGTGTTGCCCCGGATGTCGGTGCTGGTCTTCTGCCGGCCGAAGGCGTCGACGGTGGCCTGGCCGGTCGTCTGCCACACCGTGCCGCCGCCCGCGCTCCAGTCCTTGAGCTTTTCGACCCGGGTCACCGCTCCGTAGACCGGTGCGGTGTCGGGGCTGGCGGCGCCGTCGTAGTAGTTCCGCTCGTCGGAGATGACGTGGTCGGGGCCGGTCGGCGCGGTGTCGCAGGGCAGTGCGGTGGTGGTGACCCGTTTGACCGGTTCGACCAGGTGCTTGGCGGTGTTGCGGTTGTAGGAGTATGTGGCGCATTTCTCGTCGCCGGAGCGGCCGGTGTCGCCGTCGTCCCGGGTCCACTCCACCGTGCCGTACGTGTTGTCGAAGGCGGACTCCGTGCGGGTGGTCCGCCAGCCGCGGGCGCCGTCGATGCCGAGGGCGGTGGCGGCGTAGCTGATCCGGGTGTCGACGAACCGGGCGGTGACGGTCGACCCGTTGATGGTCCGGGTGGCGGTGGCCGGTGAGCGCCAGGGCACGTTGACGGTCCTGGACACCGGTTTGGTGTCCACACCGTTGTAGACGGTCTGTTCCCGGACCATGCCGGCGAACTGGTCCTCGTCGTAGACCGTCTCGGTGCCGATCGACGCCGGGACCGTCACGGTGCGGCTGCCGCCGCCGGGGCCGGGCCGGTCTCCGTGCATGCCTCGCAGGTATGTCGTCACGGTCAGGGTCTGGGCACCGGGCACGTCCCCGCGCCGGGTCTCGACCTCGGCGTAGCCGCGGAACTGGTCCCACGTCCGCCGGCTCGGCTTGGTCAGCCCGTCGTCGTCGGCGTAACGCCACGCCGGGGCACCGACGTACCGGTAGGAGGTGAACGTGGGTGGCGCCTGGTGACCGGTGGAGTCGGTCGGCAGGTCGGATTCGGAAACCCCGGTGAGTACGTACTTGTGCCACCAGTCGGGTTTGTCTTTGCCGTCGACGACGACCGGATAGCACAGCCTGGTGTTGGTGTGCGGGTCGGCGGGCACGTTCCCCGCCGAGCAGTCCCGCTGGCTGTAGGTGAGGTCGATCTTCGCGCCGGCCTCGGTGATGATGTAGTCGAGGCGCTGCCAGTTGTTGGTGGTGTTGGTCGTGGTGAGCACCCGGTTGGCCATCGACACCGGGTGGAATGTCACCGGTGGCACGGTCACGGTGCCGCCGACGTGGCCGGTGTGCACGATCCGGTCCAGCCAGAGCCCGGCGTGGTCGCTGCCGTCGCCCGGCGGTGGGAAGGAGTGGGTGAGGGTCCAGGAGTCGACGTCCTGCCAGGCCGCTGTCGGTTTGGTGGTGTCCCAGACCCGGGTGGTGATCTTCGCCAGGCGTTTGGTGGCCCAGAACGTCGGGGCGTACTTGCCGGGGCAGGAGGAGCCAGTGCATTCCTGGTCCCAGGGCGTGTCCGGCCAGTTCGTCGCGTTGTGGGTGCCGCAGGAGGAGGTGACGCAGCGGTTCGCCGGGGTGAAGACGACCTGGGCGGTCGGCTTGACCCAGCGGTCGGAGGCGCCCCGGTCCCAGGTGCCGTAGTCGATCCGGGTCAGGGTGCCGCCCCGGACGTAGGAGACGGCATCGCCGTCGGTGCCGTTGCGGGCGTACTTGTTCGACTCCTGTTCGTACCAGTAGGAGATGGTGTTGCCGCGTACGTCGATGACGTGGTCCAGGTTCCACCGCCATACCTGGGTGCAGAACGAGCCGGTGAAGGCCGTGGCGTGGCACGGTTCGCCGGAGTGGTTGCCGGCCACCGGCACCGTCCATGCCGAGTTCGTCGTGGCGGAGTGTCCGGTGAGGTTGTGCCGGCCGAAGAAGTACTGCGTGCCGTCGGTGGTGGTGATCTTCCAGTACTCGCCATCGTCGTCGCCGTTCCCGCCGCCGGTCAGCTTCTCGATCTTCGACCCGTCCTCGGTACGGGTGTGCCAGCCCTTGCCCTGTTCGTAGACCAGTTCGCTGCCGCTGCCGTTCAGGTTCATCGTCGCGTTGTCCGACCGCCAGCACTGGTCCTCGGTTTTGGTGGAGTTGTTCGCCCCGCCGGACATGTCCTCGGCGCAGGGCACGTAACGGCGTTCGATGTATCCCGGCCAGTAGTCGAAGCCCTCGCCCAGCCAGGACGGCTGGTTGTTTGTCACCTCCGACCGGCCGTCCACGCTGGAGCTGGAGTAGCCGATGGAGAATCCCGGTGTGGGTCCGGCGATGCCGGGTGGCATCCGGATCGGGTAGGACCAGGAGAAGTCGCCGCTGGAGCCGCCGGTCG
Source organism: Plantactinospora sp. CA-294935 (assembly GCF_050936445.1). NCBI lineage: Bacteria > Bacillati > Actinomycetota > Actinomycetes > Micromonosporales > Micromonosporaceae > Plantactinospora > Plantactinospora sp. CA-294935. Next base: position 9,958,971 of record NZ_JBNJMU010000001.1, on the reverse strand, counting down.
ACCAGGTCGCCGACGGCGACAGGGATGTCGCGGTGAAGTCCCCGCCGCTTCCGGACGGCCCGGCCGCCAGAGCCAGCAGCGCGCCGCTACCGGCGGCTGTCGCCGCCCCGGCCCGCTCGGCGTCCGTCACCGGTCCGCCGACGGGATCGAGGGTGACCTCTGCGGAGACCCGACCGGAGCCGGGGTCGTTGACCGACGGCAGCGGCCGGGCCGCGCATCCCGGCTCGGCCAGGGCACCGGCACTCAGCGCGCACTCCGGCAACTCCCACAGCCGGAGCCGGGACGCCCACTCCGCCCCGTACGCCCAGCGGAAACCGGAGTAGTCGACCGAGACGCCGGTCGTACCGGGGTCCGGAGCGGCAAGCCGCACCACCAGCCCGGCAGACCAGGCCGCCGGCACCGCCTTCCGGTCCAGCAACCGCACCTCCAGCCGGGACGACCGGTTGGCGGCCGGCCCGTCGAGCGGTTCGAGGTAGACCGGCAACGAGCCGGCTCGGGCCGCTCCGGCACCGCGTCGCCGCTCGACGTCGCCCAGCGACACCTGCGCCACGCCCGGAGCCGGCCAGGCCGGCTCGGGTGCCGGAACGTGTGGCCGGGCCGGCACGCGCCATGCCCGGGTCCGCACCTCCCGGCCGTCTGCGTCGAGGCGCCCGGTCTGGCCGGAGCCGAGACCGGCAGCGCCGGCCGGCCCCGGCGCGGCCGTGGCCGCACCCGGTACCGCCAGTGACGATGCGACGATCGCCATCGCCGCCAGGGCGGCCAGCATCCGTGGTGCCGGTCGGTGGTAGTCGGATCGCCGCGGTTTCGGGGTGATCTGGCTAGAACGGCTGGGCACGAGAGCCTCCGGAGACTCGTGACGATGGGAAAGGGAAGAAGACGAGAGGAGAGGAGAATTGGACGTGCGTTTCGCGTGTCGGGCCGGTGCCGGCGGACGTGGAGGAGGGCTCCGCCGGCACCGGCGGCTAGGCCTGCGGGTCGACCACGGACTGCTGTTCGTGGAGTGCCTTGACCTGCGCGTCGGTCATCGCGCCCTGATAGGCGTGCACCTGGTCGATGCCGCCGTGCCAGTGGTCGGTGGCGGTGTCGTGCCAGAGCGTCCGGCCGAGTTGCAGGGGTCCGGTCGACGCCATCGGCCGCCACGGCAGTCCGGTCGTCCCGGCGAGTTCGCCGTTGACGTAGAGCCGGATCTGGCTCCGGCCCGCGTCGTACACCCCGACCAGGTGGGTCCAGACACCGACCTCGCCGGCGATCGGCGAGACGGTACGCTGCGCCGCCGTGGCGTTGTCGGCGTCGGTGACGTGGAACGACCAGTTCCCGCTGTTCGGGGCGTACTTGATCCAGAACGCCGACTCGTGGAGCCCGCGTTGCGAGACGATGGTCCGGTTGTCCGACACGTCGCTGACGTAGGCCCAGGCCGAAATCGTGAACGAGTCGTCGGTACGCAGGACCGGCCGATCGGCCCACTGCGTCAATGGCTCCGGCCCCGAGGTGTCCACACCGGTCTTGACGGCGGTACGTCCCCACTCCACAGCCGGCCGCAACGGGTCGGGGAACTCCTCGGCGAAGTAGTGGCCGTCGAGCTGGAGCCCGAGCCCACTGCCGTAGCCGGCCCCGACCTCGGCACCCCGGGACAGCGCCACCCACCGGTCGAAGCCGGTGCCGTCGGGCACCTCGCAGGTGTTCTCCAGGTCCTGCTGGTAGCAGGGCCGCGCGCCCTCCATGTCCCAGCCACCGACCTGGATTGGGGCGAGGATCCCCACCTCGTCGAACCCGCCCGACTCGGGATCGTCGGCGAGCTGCCCGGCGAAGTCGTGCCCGACCAGCGCCCGGTCGAAGACCTGAACGTCGGCGATCCCTCCGATGAACCGGGCGGTCGCGGAGCCGCTGGTGACGGTACGGCCGACGTTGACCGGACCGGTCGCGCCCCACACCGCACTGTGCGGCGCGCTACCGGCCAACACCCCATTGACATAGAGGCTGACCTGTTTCGCCGTCGCGTCGTAGACGCCGGCGAGGTGGGTCCACTGGCCGATCGTCGGCGCGCTGCCGTTGACGCCGGCGCCGGCGGTGCTGGTGCCGTCCGCGTCGTACATGATGAAGCGCCAGGCGCGGTAGGTGTCCGAATAGAAGAGCAGGAAGCGGGACCGGGTGGCGCCCAACTGCGCGACGATCGCCTGATCCTTGCCCGTCGCCTGCAGGCGGGCCCAGGCCGCCACCGAGAAGCTGCGGGTGGTGTCCAGCACCGGCCCGGAGGTCGCGAGGTGGGCCGTGCTGCCGTCGAAGCTGGCGGTGCTGCCGCCGACCAGCCGCAGGTCCGGCGACCACGACACGTTCGAGGGAGTCAGCGGGGTGTTGCCGCCCAGCGCCGCCTGCTTGTCCTCGACCGCCTGCGACGCCGTCTGGCCCGGATAGGTCTCCAGGCTCCAGCGCGCCACCGCCGGGGACGGTCGGGCGGCGACGATCTCCGCCGATCCGATGTTGCCGAGGTTGCCCACCGCGTCGATCGCCCGTACCCACAGAATGTTCTGGCCGTAACGGGGCAGGGTCAGCGTCACCTGCGCGGTCCTGGTGCCCGTACCCGTCGCGGCGATCTCCGTGGCCGGTGGGCTGGACCAGCCGTACCGGAACCTGACCACGTCGCTGGCGGTAGTGGAGAAGGTGAAGGTGATCGGCTTGCCCGGGGCCGGGATCGCGGTTGAGCTGATCGTCGGCGCCAGCGGCACCGTGGTGTCCGGCCAGAACCTGCACCAGTCCGACCAGACACTGCTCTGCTGGTAGGGAGCCGGATCCCGGGTCCGGACCCGGAACGCGTACGCCCGGCCCGACACCGCGCCCGAGACCGCCGCCGTCACCCCCCGCCCCCCGGCGGTGGCCGGCGCGGCGGGCGGCGCGGTCCGGCGAGCCGGAGAGGTGTCGGTCACCGCTCCCATGCCCGCGGCCGGAACCTCGATCCACTCGTACGTGCCGGTCAGAGTCTGTCCCGAGTCCGCGTCCGGATACACCGCCGAGAAGGTCGGGCGCAACGTGCCGATGCCGACACCGGCCGCCGGGCAGGCCACCCCGGCGATCTGCAACCCGTTCGGCTTGCCCGGCTTCGAGTCGTACTCCACCACGAGCTTGGCTTTGGTCGGCGAGAACTTCTTCCACCGATACTTGCTCGACTCGTCCGTGCCGTCGGAGTCCCGGGCGCTGAACCCGACCGCGATCGTGCTCCAGTTGCCGGCCGCCGCGGTACGTACCCGCTCCAGCACCCCGCCGCCGATGAAGTTCACGGTGGCGTCGGGCTGCGAACCGCCGGAGCAGTTGCTGCCCTTGTAGGCGTTCGCGCTGCGCCGGTCCAGCCACGTCCCCAGCCTGGTCGACGACCAGGACGCCTTCGGCGCCTTGTTGATCAGGCTGCTCGCGTAGAGGTTCACCGGGGTGGCGTCGCACGAGTACGAATGCACCAGCTCCATCTGCACCCGTGCCTCGTGGATGTACTTGCCCTTCAACGACACTCCACGGCTCGTCGTGGGGAATTCGAAGAACGACCGGAACAGGTCACCGTCACACGGCCCCTCCGGGGACAGTCCCACCCGGGCGACCGTGTGATCAGTGTTGGTACAGCCGGTGTTCGTGGCGTACGCCCACTTGTTCCTGGCCACATCCCAGTTCGGGTCGACGTACACCGGATAGGTGGTGCCGGCCCCGGTGAGCAGATCCGCGTCCGGGGTCAGCAGCAGGTCCCCGCCGGGATCGACAGTCACCGCCACCGCAGCGCTGCGCGCGCCGTCCCCCGCCGCCACCGCCGAGGACGCGGTCGACGGCAGCTCGGCGCCGACCGACCGGCCGGAGAGCCCGGCGACGCCCGAGCCGGTCGAGTCCCACATGGCCGCCGGGGCGGCGTCGGCGACCACCTCGGCCCCGACACTCGCCCGCACCGAACCGTCCGGCAGCTTCTCCACCCGAGCGTCACCACCGACCCCGAACCGCACCGTACGCAACGCCGGACTGGCCGCCGCCTGCGCGCTTCGCACCACCAGCACGTGGGCGAAGCCGGTCCGGGTCGCCCGGACCACCAGGTCGACATCACTGCCCAGCACCCCCGGGTAGGTGACGGAGTCCTCCGACACCGTAGGAGTCGGCAGCCTCGTCGGCCAGGAGAGCGAGAAGATCCGCCCGCTGCGTCGCAGGGTCACCAGCGGCCCCGTCCCGCCGCCAGAGAACGCCACGTCGGCCAGCGACGCCCCGGGACGCCACAGCCCGTCCGCACCAGGCACCAGGTTCAGGTCGATCGGCACCCAGGAGCCATCGGCCAACCGAGTACGCTGCGGTACCACCGCGGACTCGAAGACCAGCCGGCCGTCCGGCTCGGCGAACACCGCCGTGTAGTGGGTGCGTGCCGAGGTCACCTCCACCCGGACGGCACAGGCGACCGCGACCCTCGCCGCCGACTCCTCGTCGAACGCCTCGGACGCGCACCGCGGCCCAGGGACCACAGGCCGCGGCTGCGCGCCCGAGGCCGAGGGCACCGCCATCGCCGCCGCGACAATAACCAGCGACAGCAGACACGCGAACCCACGCCTGACCGGTACCCGGACCCGCGCCCCCCGCGACGTGCCGGCCCTGTCCCGTCGCAGCCCTCGCAGTGAACCAACCACTCCGAACCCCCCGTTCACGGATCGCACATTCCTCGCTGGTCGCTGTCGCGACACGGCGGCCGCCCAAGCCGGCGTCGGCACCGGCGGTGCCGACAACAGCAGCATCGGCGGCACGGTGGCGGATGTCGTTGGGTATGCGCGTCAAGCTATTGACGATTCGTGCCACGGGTCTCGCCGCTGCGGGCGGCCGCCGGTGGCATGGCCACCGGCACCGTCGGTGAGGTGGGACGCAGGCGACGGTAGGCCTGCGGAGACAGGCCGTGGGCTGCGGTGAAGGCCCGGCTGAAGTGCGCGTTGTCGGGGAATCCCCATCGCGCGGCGATCGCCCCGATGGAGTGCGTGGCCAACGCCGGGTCGGTCAGGTCGCGCCGGCAGCGGTCCATCCGGCGGTGACGCACCCACTCCGCGACGCTGAGACCGTTGGCCTGGAACAGCCGGTGCAGGGTGCGCAGCGAGATGTGGTGGGCGGCGGCGATCGCCGTTGGTGTCAGTGCCGGGTCGGGGAGGTGGCGGTCGATGAATGCGTGGATCTGGGCGTAGGTCGTTTCCTGCCGCGTTTCGGGCGGGAGTGTGGTGTCGATGTCGAGGTGATGGGCGAGCATGGCCGACACGAGGTCGAGGGTGGCCGTACCCAGCCGGGGCAGGTCTGTCGGACGACAGTCACCGGCGTGGCGGGGCAGCTGCAGGAGATGGTGGTACAGCAACGCGCCGATGCCGGCCTGTCCCGACATCACGGTGGCGCGCAACTGCTTCACCTTGTTCGCGGGGATTGGCAGCAGGGCGCGGGGAACCTGCACGCTGATGGCCGTGCTGCCGTCCCGGTCCGTCCCACCGTCGCCGTAGTAGACGATGCGGTGCGGGGTCGAGATGTCGTAGATGCTGAAGTCCGTCTTCCCGAAGACGCGGGTGCGGCGGTCCTGTTCGGTCGCGCACCGGCCGCGGACGATCAGGTTGAGCTTGTAGACCTCCGGATCGGACTGCCTGATCATCTTCGCCGTGCGATGGACCTCCAGTGACGGAAACCGGTATGTCGCCAGTTGGACGGCACCGAGATCGACGATGCGGATGGAGGCGTCGAAGTCGGCGGAGTGCGTGCTGAGGATCTTCATCGGCGCGACCGACCTGGCGATCAACTCCTGGAAGTAGTCGAGTCGCTGGCCTGGCGGATGATCCCTCGCCGTCATGTGGACGGTCCGCATCGTCGCCCCCCGTCGGATGATTGGCACATTTCCTTTGTCGCACCGGACCGACGGCCGTCACCCGGCCGAGATCACAGGGTCTGGTCAGGCCCCGCTGGCGCGCCCGCTCTACGAGGTGCTGGGCTCCGGCGCGGAGCAGCAGTTGGCGATGGTGCGGCTGCGGGCGGTGTACTACCTGCACTCGCTCGGCGACCCGCGGCCGGGTTCCGGAGGCGCTCGGCTCGATCAGTCGTACGGGCGGAAACCGGAGTAACCTGACTGGTTCGATTTCGGCCGACCGGGGCGGAGCCGGCGGCGGGTTCCAGGTCGTCGGTGACGACACCGGTCCGCCCCTGGGCATGCTGGTCACCGCCGCGATCTGCCGCACGCCGGTGAGCGTCGTAGGGATGTGCGCCGACCTGTTGAGGCGGCGTGCCGTCGTTGCTGTCGGACACCTCGTCGCTGATCGGCGGGGGCGGCCCGTACTCCGGTGTCGGCGTGGTCTTGTGGTGGTGCCGATAGGCTCGCGGGCTCATGCCGTAGGTCGTACTGAAGACTCGGCTGAAGTGCGCGGCGTCTACGAATCCCCAGCGGGCGGCGATGGCCTGAATGGAATGCGCTCGAAAAGCCAGATCAGCGAGGTCGCGTCGGCAGCGGTCGAGCCGGCGCTGACGGATCCATTCGGCGACGGTGGTGCCCTGCGTCTGGAACAGGCGGTGCAAGGTACGCAGGGAGATGTGGTGGGCGGCGGCGACCGCCGGCGGGGTCAGCGCCGGATCGGAGAGATGGCGCTCGATGAAGGCGTGGATGCGGGTGTAGGTGACCTGCTGCCGGGTCTCGAGCGGGAGAGCGGTCGCCCCAAGGTTGAGGTGGTGGACGAGCATGGCCGCCGCGAGGTCAAGGGTGATCGTGCCGACCCGGGCGACGTCGGCCGAGCGCAACTCGCCCGCGTGCCTCGGCAGCTCGCACAGGTGATGTGCCAGCAGGCCGCCGATACCGGCACGGCCCGACATCACGCCCACCCCGTTGAGCCGCCTAGCCTTGTTCGCGGGTATCGGTAGTAGGGCGTGGGGGATCTGGACGGTGATGGCCGTGCTGCCGGGGTCGGCGTCGCCGCGATCTTCGACGTAGCGAATCGTGTGCGGGCTTGACATGTCGAAGAAGCTGAACTGACGTTGGCGGACGACGCAGGTCTGACGGTCCTGATCGACCGAGCCCTGACCACGCAGTGTCAGGTTGAGACTGTAGATGTCCGGATCGGACCGCCTGATCATCCTCGCCGTGCGACAGGATTCCAGCGACGGGAACCGAAAGATCGACAGCCCAACGGCACCGAGGTCGAGCATCCGGATGGTGGCGTCGAAGTCCGACCGATGCTCGCTGCGGATCTCCGTCGGGACAATGGAGGTGCCTACCACCTCGCGAAAGAACTCGAGCCGCTCGCCCGGCGGGTAGTCCCGGGTATTCACCAACGTCTGTCTGACCTGCATTGTTGCCTCCGCGAAGTGATCACCCAGTTCGACGCTTGGAAGATCAGGACTTGGATTAGTCGATCAATGGCCTGTCGTGCCGCTACGGGCACACCGCGTGCGACCGTTCGCTCCACGACAAGAGTGGCAGCCGCCCGCCACTCGCGGGTGTTCAGCGTAAGAGCGCCGGGTACACCCAACGGGCCGCGTTCACCTGATAAGCGCCGCTTCCTCTCTGCAGTGTCATATCGAGTGCGGCAGGCCCCGGAGTATGGCACCCCATGTACGAGCGAGCCATCGCGGCGTGGAGTGAATACATCCTCGTGGAATGGCGACACCTCGACCAGTTCCTCCAGGCTCGTACCGAAGCCAGCGGGCGATGCGAGCATCCGGGCCGGACGCTCGCACCGCCGTCGCCGCTGTTGGGGAATACGCCGTCGCGGCGCTCACCCGTGGGCTGCGGCCCGCCTCCGTCCGGAGGTCCGGGCCACTACCGAGGCCACGCGCAGTGGATGTGCGTGGCATGGTCGGCGTCCGCCCGGCCCCAGCACCTCCGTCGCCTCGTACGCTCGGCAGGCGTCCTTGAACGCCTGGTTGAACGGGTTGCTCGTGTTCACCCGGGCGCCGTTGATGGTGTCGACGTCGAAGGCATTCCCGAGGTAGCGCCGGGACGTCGCGCCGTGCCTGCCTCCGGCGATCGCGGTCACCCGGAAGTTGAATCCGTTCTGATGCAGGCTGAGGATGCCGCGCAACATGTCGAGGTCGAGGTTCACGCTGGTCCGGCCTACGTGGCTGAAGTCGCTGGTCTGGGCGGGCAGCCCGGCCGCGGTGTCCGACGATGTTCTGACGGTGCGGGTGCCGAAAAGCTCATCCACGCTGGTCAGGCGGCATGCTCGTATTCAGGTAGAAGTCCGCCGAGTCGGTGAGCGGTTCGGGAAGGGGGCGCATCGGTCGGGCGTTGGTGATGCCGCGGTGTGGCCGATGTTGATTGTGGTGGTGTTCGTACTCGCGGAGTGCGTGTATCAGGTGGGCGTGGTTCCAGATCAGTGTCCGGTCGAGCAGTTCGTGGCGGCAGGCTTGGATCCAGCGTTCCATGATCGAGTTCATGCGTGGCATCCGTACCCCGCTGCGCACGACCGTGATTCCGGCGTCGGCGAGGATGGCGTCGAACAGGGCGGGGTACTTGCCGTCTCGATCCCGGATCAGGTATCTCACCTGGCATCCGGTGTCTTCGAGGTCCATCATGAGGTTCCGGGCGGTCTGGGTGACCCAGCCTGCGGTCGGGTGGGCGGTGGCGCCGAGGATGCGGACTCGGCGGGTGGCGTGTTCGATGACGGCCAGGATGTAGAGGCGGGCGCCGGTTAGGGTGGTGGTTTCGAAGAAGTCGGCGGCGATGATGGCCTGCGCCTGGGAGCGAAGGAATGTTGCCCAGGTGGTGGCGGTGCGTTGGGGTGCCGGGTCGATCCCGGCCTGCTGGAGGATCTCCCAGACGGTGGAAGCGGCGGTCTTTACACCCAGGACGAGCAGTTCGCCGTGGATGCGGCGGTAGCCCCAGGTGGTGTTCTCGTGGGCCAGGCGCAGCACCAGCCGGCGGATTGATCGTACGGTTCGTGGCTGTCCGGCCTGCGCTGTCCGGCCTGCCGGGGTCGGGAGATTCTGGCATGCCGGTGGGCGATCAGGTCACGGTGCCAGCGCAACACAGTCTCCGGGCGAACCAGCAGCCGCAGGTTGCGCAAGACGTCGCGGGGTAGCCGGTGGAGAAGAGCGGCCAGCCACGCTCGGTCGGCCCCTGTGAACCGGGCCTTCTCGCCGTGCAGCTGCCGCTGCAGGACGGTGAGCTGGTCGCGCAGCGCGAGGATTTCGGCGTCCTTGTCCCGGTCGTTCATCGGCAGTAGCCGCAGGAGCGCGAGGGTGTTGGTCACGCCGAGGTAGGCCAGTCGAAACAGCACAACAGGCCATCCTCGCGCGCCGTTTAACGTCGACCACCCGCCGCGCCCGGGCCGGGCGGGATCAAGGCTGCAGGCGAGCTCTGATCTCAGTGGTCAAGAAGGTCGTGACCAGGACGGACGAGGTTTTCGGCACCCGCAAGGGCTTCGCGCACGGCTGTTTCAAGATCGATGATCTATAGGGTGAGCGGCCGGTAGTGACGTTCAGCATCAAGGGCACGGCGGCAGCGTGTCGCATGTGGAGTAAGGCGAAGCCCCGGTATGACAAGGGGTCCTACCACAGTCCCCGGAGCTTCGCGTGCCTCAGTCTGTCATGTCCGCCCCGCGCGGGGACGACACCCAGTTGCTCGACCGGATCTATGGGCTGAGGGCACCACGGTGCGCAGATGAGCCCAGGCATCACCCAGATCGAACCCGGCCCACCGGTGTTGGCCGACCGGTCCGGGGTGAGCTGATCCACCAGCTCAGCCCTTCCTGCGCTTGGCATAGACCAGCTGGTGTTCCCAGCCCCGATTGGATATCAACCTGACTCCGTCTGTGTGCCACCACATGAGGACGCAGAGCAGGAACGCGGCAATCCCGAGACCGGCCGGTATGAAGGACAGCTCGACCCACAGCGGCGTGACGTAGGGCCTGTTGTCCGGAGGCGGACGGTCGAACTGGACAAACACGAAGATGGCGGCGGCGGTGAGGAGGATGCTGGGCACCGCCGCGGTCAGCCATACCCTGCGCGCCCATCTCGTACCTGCGGCATTGCGGACCCGAACGCGCAAGCGCGTACCGCATTCGCCGCAGCTCAGCTCTGACACGCTGGTGCCATGAGCCGGCCTGCGGGCCGGAATGGGAAAGGTAACGTAGGTGTGAATCGTCTTGTTGCCCAGACGCTCCACGCGTACCTGATGACCCAGCCGCTTGCTCGGGTAATCGCCGACTGCGCCGCGCATCTCACCTCCGCCGTGCAGAGGTACGAGCATACTGCGAGTGCTGGTTTCACGGCGTCTGTGATCTGGTCATGGCTGCTTCAAGATCATAGTGTGAGGCCGAGGATGGTGAATGGCCTGTTCATGTAGCGGTTTGCCCATCGGGTGGCTTCGGTGATGTCGCGGCGGCCGGCCAGGCGCAACGCGCCGATGGCGAGGTTACGTAGGGACGCAAGGATTCTGGGGCCGGATCGGGTGTATGCCCGGCTGGCGTCTTCGCGGTAGCAGGTGTCGCGTAGCCAGTGCAGGGACTCCACGCCCCAGTGGTCTTTGACGTAGCCGGTCAGCTGGGTGGGGCTGGCCTGGTCGGGGCAGGTTGGTGGCCGAGCGCGGCAGCCGCCGATGGGGATCGCCCGGCGGTGTCGGTGACGTAGCGTTCGATCAGGTACACCTGCTGCACGTGGGAAATGGCAGCGTGTCGGGGGGGCGGGCAAGACCCGGATGGTGCGGCGGGTGATCCGTCCGTGGCCGATGTCGGTGTGCTGGTGGGCGATTGGAGTGTCCGCCCAGGGCAGCGTGTCGCAGGCGGCGTACAGCGCGGCGCGGTTTTGCTTCACCGGGAGCAGGAAGAACCCGCCGCGGCGGTGGACGTAGTCGGCGGTGGCCTTGACCGTGTGTAATGCGTCCGCGGTAAACACGGTGTTGGCCAGCTCCACACGGTGGAGTACGTCGACGGCTTTGGCACTTGTTGGTTTTGGCGCCCACCTCGGTCTGGGCCGCGACCACCGTGGTCTGCCCCGGTCGGCCGACCAAGGCGGCCAGCAGGTGTAGCTGGTTGCCCCGGGCATCGACAGCGCCGCGGGCGGTCTTGCCGTCCAGCCGGACCTGCGGCAGTGGCACCGGCCCGTCGTCACCGCCGGCGGCGTCGGTGGCCTCCGTCACCGCGGACAGGCCCCGGGTCAGCCACGCGCCGACCGCAGCGTCGAACGTCTCCGAGTCAGCGCCGGTGACCACCCGCCAGACCCTCGACGAGTTGCGCGAACTCCTGGACGAGCACCTCTGGGTCGAGTCTGACGACCCGATCCGCCTCGATGAGCGAGGGTTACGGGTGCGTACCAACGACGACGAGGTAGATCTGGCCTACTTCTTCCTCGAGGACGAGGCGGTCGACGCCCACCCCGACCGGCTCGCGTACCTCGTGAACGGCACCTGGCCGCTGCCGTCCGGTGCCGCCGCGTCCGGCGCGACCTTCACCCCTGACCTGGTGCTCCGCGTTGTCGGCCCGCCTGGCCCTGGTTCGGACTCCGTCTACGCGGTCCGCATTAGCTGGCAGCACACCGCAGACAACGGCACGAACCTGGACCAGCGGGGGAGTGACCGTCTTTCCCGGCGTCACTCTGCCTGAACTCGCCGACCACATACGCGGTATCGACGACCCCGTGTCCCGAGAACGCTTCGACGCCGACCTGCTGCGCTCTCTAGTTGGACCCGGCGACCACAGCATCGGCCCCGCCATGGACCGTTACGTCGCCCTCGAACCCTACGACCTGTCAATCTTCGGGGAGTGGACCGCACCCAGGCACGAGCAGATCCTGCAATGGAAGCTGCCGGAGCCACCGCCGGCGGCCCGCGTCGCGGTGGACGAGCATCTCGCCCAAGCCGCCCGCTACATCGACGACTTCTTCGGCTACGAGCAACTGTTCCTCTTCGACACGCGCTGGGCGGCCGCGCACCCCGACCTGGCGCTGTCCCTGCTCCGATACGCCACTCACTGGGACCCGTTTGAGCTGTGACGGGTTTCCCCCGCGTTCCATTGCGTCACGGGATCCTGACCGCCCGCGTAGGTTTACCCCGCAGACTTCGACTGAACTTGCCGCATCCGCCCTTCTGCATGATCGGACGCTGCGCGCCAGCCCCACGCCGCCACGCTCTGCGACCCGTGCGCAGCCGGCCGCCGCCCACTCTGCGGCTACTTGTTCATTGAAGTACGACCGCAGCCCGGCCAGGCTTGGTCGAGGTGACCGGTGGGATCGCTCGCTCGCGGCTGTCCACCGCCAGGTTGGGACTGTGCCAGGAACGGCTCTGTCTCACATTCGGTGGTGACGAAGCGTGACTGGGGTCGTTGATCTCACGTGCGAGAGGCCAATGATGTTGTGGCGATGGTGTTCTCAGGGTTGTCGCCGCTGGTGATCGAGGATGTGGTGGACCAGGGCGAGTGGATCCTGGTAAGGGCTCGGACTCCAGCGCGGATGGTGTCCTGCGTCGGCTGCGGCGCCGAGACGGGTCGGGTGCACGGCTATCACCAGCGGACCCTCGCTGACGTGCCGGTCGACGCCCGCCGGGTGGCTATCCGGGTACGGGTGCGTCGTCTGGTCTGCCCGACCAGAGGCTGCCGCCAGACCTTCCGCGAGCAGCTGCCCGGAGTCCTTGAACGCTATCAGCGACGCACGCCCCGGCTCGGCGTGCAGGTTGGTGCGGTAGTGCGGGAACTGGCCGGCCGGTGGGAGCCGATTCAGCTAAAGAGTTTGACTCACGTGCTCGCAGCGACAGTCCAGGGCACCTGCCCACAGCTCCGCGTCCGATTCTTCAACGGGCTCGTAGCGCCAAACGGCGACGACGTCGATGACCGGCCGCCACACCCATTTTCCCCGCTCCAGGACGGCCGCGTCGGCCACGGGGATTCTCGAGGAAGCCGGTCTCGTCGACGATGAGGACGCCGTCGTTGTGGCCGAGATGCTCACGGACGTAGGCGAACAGGTCGTCACGGACCGCGTCGGGATCCCACAACGACCGGTTGAGCAGCCGTTGCATCCGGTCCGGCGTCGCGTCGCCGGCGGCCTCGGCAAGGGTCCAGCCGTTCTTCGCCGCCAACGGCGACAACAACCCGACCAGGTAGCTCAACGCCTGCTTGCGCGGCTGCGCACGCCCGAACCGGTGCGCGAACCGCGCCAGCAGATCATCCAGAGCCGCCCGCCAACCGACGATTTGATCGACCAACACAAGCGCGATAGCTTGCCCGGCTCGCCACCAGAGGCATCAGACACGAAGTGCGACCACCCGGCCAGCCCGGTGCATAACATCGATGCCGACAGTTGGCGCATCGCCACTGACACGGCACCGATCATGCCTTCGAACTGCGGAAATACCGATAGACGCAGGTACGGCTGGAGTATCTAGTCGACGCTGTGGCTGGGCTCGCCGGCACGCGTCCTGGCCGGCGGGGGTGCGGGCGAGCGGCACGGCCGCGTCCACCGGAGAACGTCGAGGAGCTGGACGAGCGCACCCGTGACCAGGACACCGATGCGAGCTGCACTTCGCCCCGAAGGCCGACGGGCTCGTGGTCGGTGACACCATCGGCTGCGTCCACGGACGCCTGCGGGTCGCGGACGCGATGGTCGCGTTCTACGGCTGCGACCGTGTGACGGTCCGACCGTAGGAGACCCGACCCGCCCGGGTCCCCGTGCCGGGGACCCGGGCAAGCGCGACCGCGCCGGTTGTCGCGAGCGGACGACCCGCCTACGGCCAGATCTAGATGCCGTTGTGGCCGCCGTTGCAGTCGAAGGTGCTCAGGGGAGCGTTGTTCGTGGCCGCGTTCTGCGTGGTGATGCACTTCCCGGTCATCTGGTTCTGGAGGTAGTCACCTTCGGTCGTCCAACTGACCACCGCGTGCCAGACGTCGTTGTTGATGCCGTCGTAGGTGCAGGTGGCGTTCACGATCGGGACGTTGTTGCCGAAGCCGGCGTTCTTCACCGCGAGGCACTTGTCGTTGTGCACGTTGCCGTCGTTGCTGTACGTGTGCTGCGGCTTGAGCCGGTACACGTTAGCGATCGACTCCCGTGCCAAGATGATCCGGTCGTTGTGCGGCGCCGCGGATGTGTAAGGGGCCTGGATCATCGGCGCGGTGTTCCCGGTCGACGCGTTCAGCACCGCCATCGCCTTGACCAGACCCACGTCCATGGTGTGCTGATTGTAGAACGGTCCGATGTAGTCGATCACCGGTGCGGCCGACGCGGGCTGGGCGAGCCCGACCACACTCGTGGCCGCCGCCAAGACGACCGCCGCCACCCAGCGCAGTGCTCTGGTGGTGCCCACGATGCACTCCTTCTTGCTAGAGGGGCACTTTCGGGCACCGTACGGCGGAGCGTCCCCAGCAACGCTTGATCGGCGCCGGCGGCGGCGGGCGACGCGCTGGCCGGCGCGTTCGCCCGCGAACGCCGGCCCGACCAGCCCGGCACCGGCAGCATCGCGGCGGGTTCGGGGTTGTGCCGGCGGTGGTCCTGAGGTCACGGCGAGGTAACTGTGGGATACGTGGCCGCCAATGATCGCTAGCATCAATGGCCAACCAGGCGGCCTCGTCTGGAGTTAGGTGGAGGTTGAGTGACCGTTCGGAGGAGGATGGTCCGGCCCGTCGCGGCGGCGGGGGCGCTGGCCATCATCGCGAGCCTCACCACGGGCCTACCCTCGGTGGCACAGGCCGCATCGACGTCCGATGGCGCGCTGATCACCCACGAGGAAAACCCACGGGTCCCCGAAGGGGCGGCGTGGACGGAGGCGTACTTCCCGTCGTCGGACGGCAGCGGCGTCGAGCTGCACGCCGACGTGCTGCGTCCGGCACACCTGCCGGCGCACGCGAAGACGCCGGTGATCCTGTCGGTGGGTCCGTACTTCGCGCACGCCGGGGAGACCTCTCCCGGCGGCTTCGACCAGGTCGGTCCGTCGGGGCGCTTCCAGGACCTGATCGACGGCGCGCGGCTCATGGAGCGTGGCTACACCTTCGTGATGGTCGACCTGCGCGGCTTCGGCGGCAGCACGGGCTGCCTGGACTTCCTCGGCCCGGGCGAGCAAGCCGACGTCAAGGCGGCCGTCGAGTGGGCCGCGCGCCAGCCGTGGTCGACGGGAAAGGTCGGCATGTACGGCAAGTCGTACGACGCCAACACCGGACTGGCGGCCAACGTCCTCAAGCTCAAGCCGCTGCGGGCGATCGTGGCCCAGCAACCGACCTGGGACAGGTACAACTACCTGTTCAGCAACGGAGTGCCGCGCTCCAACGCGACCAGCAGCCCGCGCGGCTACTACTCGATCGCGACGATGGCGCCGCTGCCCGACGACAGCGACCGCTACAAGGCCAACGCGGAGTGGGAGAAGAGCCACCCCGAGTGCGAAATCGCCAACAACACCGACACCCAGAACCGCGACCCGAACTCGGCGTACTGGCGTTCCCGTGACTTCGCCTCCCGCGCCGCCGGCACCCGCACGCCCTTGTTCGTCACGTCGGGCTTCATCGAGCCCAACACCAAGCCCGAGGACATGCAGCAGTACCTGGCCAACCACAAGGGCCCGGAGCGCGGCTGGCTCGGTCATTGGGAACACGTCCGCGGCAACGAGACCGACGACGAGGGCCGGCTCAAGATGGGCCGGATCGGCTGGTTCGACGAGGTGATGCGCTTCTACGACCTGCACCTGCGGGGCATCGCACCGTCGGTGAAGGACCCGGCGTTCGCCGTCGCGGACAGTCTCGGCAACTGGCGCGCCCAGTCGACGTGGCCGGTGACGCACGACTCGTACACGGCGCGGTTGTCGCCCGGTCGGTACGTCGACGACGGCGGCCAGGCGGCGCAGCGGACCGCCGAGCCGATGACCGCGGGCTGGGACATCGAGCACGCGCCGGAGGCCGGTTCGCGAGCGGGTGCGCTGGCCGCCGACGCCCCGGGCAACAGCTACTGGACCTTCTCCACGGCCGCAACGAAGCGGGTGCGGGTCACGGGCACCCCGGAGATCACCCTGAAGACGCAGGGGGCGGGCAACGTCTGGGTGCGGCTGTGGGACGTCGCCCCGGACGGCCGGGCGACGATGTTCAACGAGATGGTGGCAGCGCTGGACGGCGACGGGTCCACGCGGTTCCCGCTGAAGGCGAACGACTGGACCTTCGAGCGCGGGCACCGGCTCGGGGTCCAGATCGGCACCATCACCTCGCGAGGCTGGCGCCCGGCCCCCTCGGGCCAGACCGTCACGGTCACCGACGCCCGGCTCGGCCTGGCGGTCCAGGATCCGCGGTTCGACTCGCCCACCCAGGGCGACCGGTCGCCGTATCTGGACAGCTACCTGGCGGCGAACACCACGACGCTCGACACCGTCGGCGCCCCGACCTTCCCGCTGCGCGTCTCGAAGCACCACTGACCAACCCCCGGAGGCCGCACCGCGCATCTCGCCGGTGCGGCCTCCACCGTGTGCGGCTCCCGCGACTCTGCCGGTCGCGGCCGGTCGGGCCGCGGACTGGCGGGGCGCCGGCGCTGGCCAGGGCGTTGCCGGCACCATCCGATGCCGATCAAGTGGCGATGGGGTCGAGCCTCCGTATGGCGTCGGAAAAGTGCCAACAGGATCGCGAGGAGGTCGCCCAGCATGAAGTCGAACATCGAGAAGCCCGTGGCTATCGGCGGCGCCGCACTGGCCGCCACCGCGGCAGCCGTCGGGGGTCGGCCTCGCGGGTGAGAGCATGCCCGTCGAGGCCGCCACCAAGGCGGCGGCGTTCGCATCGGTACTGCCCTCCATCGACAAGATGGACCTTGCCGAGGTCATGGTCTCCGAGGACTCCGTACTCGCCGTCGCGGTCCAGGCCGCCAGGGACATGGGCCGGCTCGCGACTCTCCGCATCGTCGGCTTCCAGAACACCTGATTCCGGCGCGCGAGCGCGACGCTGGTGGGCCGTCGAAGCGAACGGCCCACCACCTCGCCGAGGAGGGCAGATGACGGTGTTGGCGGAGTGGCCCACCGGCTCGTGGATGGCCGCGGCTGGCAGCCGTACCCTTTCCAGCAGTTCATCCTCAAGGTGCACGGCTGGTGCAACCTCTCGTGCGACTACTGCTACGTCTACGAGATGGCGGACCGGTTGTGGCGGGACCGCCCGCGCGGCATGCCCGCGGCGACCGTCGAACAGACGGCCCGCCGCATCGGCGAGCACGTCGGCACGCACGACCTGCCCGCCGTGAACGTCGTCCTGCACGGCGGCGAGCCGCTGCTGGCCGGCCTCGACGGCATCGCGCACGCCGTGGACGCCGTCAGGCGCGCCGTTCCCACCGAGGTCGACCTGACGTTCCGGATGCAGACGAACGGCACACTGCTGACCGACAAGATGCTGGACCGGATGCGGGACCTCGAAGTCAGGGTGGGCATCAGCCTGGACGGCAACCGTCGGGGCAACGGGCACCGCCGGTGGATAGATTCTTCCTGTGAGACGAACAGATCGAAGATTCCCTTAATGCTGAGGATTCTTTCCCAGCCGACTCCCTCGCCTCGCCAAGCGGGCGCGTTAGAGGCGGCAGCATGCGGACACGAATCACCGACAATCTGAGCCTCAGCAACCTCGAACCTCCCCGACCTACTCTCCGATCTCGACGAGCGATAGCCGGAAGGGCCCGTGCGGGGAGCGAGGTAACCACGGCGATGCCGCGGGTGGAGACATAACTGTTGACCTGAACACTACTTGCGCTGCTCAGGTGCGGAAATGGGGTGGGGGGAGCATCCCGCGATGTTCGTCGGCGTGGTTGGGTGGTTGCCGGTGCGGTGCTCCCCGCCCACCCGCCTGGCCCGTTGGATCACGGGGTGCGGCGGCCGGGCGTGAACGGCGTCGAACGGATGCCAGCGGCGTTCAAGGGAGACGCCGTGACCTGCCTGAACGGCGTCCGGGCAGGTCACGGCGTCTGATGGACCGTGTTGACACGGAAGAGGTCACTGGTTCAAACCCAGTATCGCCCACCAGCTATATAAGCAGGTCAAATGGCTCGTTACCGAAGATTCGGTAACGAGCCATTTCGTAGTTGCTCCTTACGGTGGGAGCAAACTGGGAGCACATGATCATTTACGGCGGCCCCGCGACGGCTCGGTATCGACGGGGTTTGCCAGGCCTTGCGTAACGGGTTGAACGCCGGCCGGATCGATCTGGCACGGTTGCGGGCCGCTCTGTCGGCTCCGCATGAAAAGTCCAGCCGGCGTTGACACGCTCTGACCCGGCTTGCGCTTCCAAGGACCACGGATGGCCGGATCGTCCTGGCGGTCGATGTCAGAAACTGGCTACGCCCGGACGCGTCGACCTCGGAGGCTCGGTTGTTCTGCCGCCCTACAGCCGGGCGAAGGGGCAGGCCCAAATGATTCCCGACCGGCCGTACTCGTTCGCGGCGCTGGAGTCCGGACACACTCGTGGACGCAGATCATGGATGCGATCCGACTTGGGTCGACAATGACACCACGCTCGTGACCACCGCGTCTGTCCGCCTCGCGGGCGTCCTGGTCCACCCGCACAGCGCGCCACCGGTAACTCGCCGGTGGTCGTCGATCCGCTCGTGAGTCGGGCCGAGGTGTGTCTGGTGAGGGTGCGGGTTGGTTTGTGGACTGCGGTGGGTGCCGGGGCGGGGGTGGCTGGTGTTGCGTTGCCCGGTTTGTGGTTACCAGTTGTAACGCCTCTTTACAGATGATCTTCGAAGCTTATAGAGTCTGCGCGCTGTCACGTCATGATCACGGGGGGTTGTGGTGGTTTCTGGTCGTGTGTCGACCTTGCTGCGTCTTTGGTGGGCGCGCGATAGGTGGCGACGCCGGTTCGCCGCAGTAGTGGCCGTGGTCGTGGGTGCGGCGCTGGTGCCTGTCGCCGCTGGCGAGCGGCCGGTGTCGGCCCAGCCGGGTTGCGTGGCGGAGGCTGCGTCGGAGGCGTTGGCGGTGGCGGCGGCGCAGGTGTGTGACGGGCCGGTGGTGGTGGGGTCGTCGCGCTCGGAGTTCGCGCGGGTGGTGGCGCAGCCGGATGGTGGGCTGAGGTTCGAGTCCGGGGTGGTGCCGTTGTGGGCGCGGCGGGCGGACGGTAGTTGGGCGGATGTGGACCTGCGGTTGTCGC
Source organism: Plantactinospora sp. CA-294935 (assembly GCF_050936445.1). Taxonomy (NCBI): domain Bacteria; kingdom Bacillati; phylum Actinomycetota; class Actinomycetes; order Micromonosporales; family Micromonosporaceae; genus Plantactinospora; species Plantactinospora sp. CA-294935. The sequence goes on along the minus strand of NZ_JBNJMU010000001.1, from coordinate 9,939,940 downwards.
GGGGTGGGGATGGTCGGTTGCGGCCGGCGGTGTCGGTCGCTGACGTGACGTTCTCCAACGGTGGTACCAGCCCTCTGGTGTCGCTGACCAGAGAGGGGCGCACGTTCACGGTCGGGTGGCCGGCGGGTCTGCCGGTGCCGTCGGTGTCGGGTGACACCGCCACCTATGCCGAGGTGTTGCCGGGGGTGGATCTGACGGTGCAGGCGACCCGGACCGGGTTCTCGCATCTGTTGGTGGTCAAGACGCCGCAGGCGGCGGCGAACCCGGCGGTGCGGCAGATCCACTTCGACCTCGGTGGTGATGCCAGGGCGGCGGGTCTGCCGGACGGGTCGCTACGTGCTCAGGTTGATGCGCGGGTGGTGGCGTCGGCGGAGCCGGCGGTGATGTGGAACTCGGCCAGCCCGACGGCTCCGGCGAGTCGGGGATCGGCGGGTGCTTTGGGGGAGTCGACCGCTGATGGTCCGGTTGGTGGGGCGGAGATGGCGCCGGTGCGGGCGGCGGTGACGGACGAGGGTGACCTGGTGTTGACGCCGGATGCCGGGATGCTGGCTGGTGCTCCAGAGGAGTTTCCGGTGTTCATCGATCCGGCGTGGTCGGTGCGGCAGAACCGGTGGGCGTACGCGACCGACGACGGATGTTCGAACGCTGACTACACGGTGGCGCGGATGGGTTACAGCCCGGAGGGGCCGTGTGTGGGGAGTGTGTTCCGGTCGTTCTTCCAGTTCCCGACGACCGGCAACGGTGTGTCGCTGGCGGGTAAGCACATCGAGGACGCCTATGTGCAGATGAACCTGACGCACTCGTACTCGTGTGATGACACGTGGGCGTACATGTATCAGACGCCGGTGATCGATCATGCGATGAAGGCGACCTGGTCGAAGATGACGCTCGGCACGCTGCTGGATGGTGCTCCTGGGCATGCGAACGAGGCGGGCGGGTGCGGCGTCCTCCAACCGGATATGCCCATGAACTTCGATTCGTCGCTGGTGATCGACAAGGTCCAGGATGTGGCGGATCGGCGGGCGACCACGTGGACGGTGGGTTTCTCTGCTCGGGACAGCAATGGTGCCAATGAGGGGACGTTGGAGCGGTGGAAGAAGTTCGTGCCGGCGGACGCGAAGCTGATCGTCGACTACGACTCGAGGCCGGGTAAGCCGACGGGTTTGCAGGTGGCGGGGGTGGCGTGTTCGGCGTCGGGTGCGGTCGGGATCGGCACGTTGACGCCGACGTTCTCGGCTGTCTACCCGGATGCGGACACCACGCAGTCGCTGACCGGCACGTATGAGTGGGTCGAGGTCCCGGCCGGTGGTATCGGCCTTGTTACGGATGCGTTCCCGTCGCGGTTGCCGCGGCCGCCGACGGCGTCGGCGCCGGCGGGTGGGCGGGCCACGACGGTGTCGGTGACCGGGTTGACGGCGGCGAAGACGTACGCGTTTCGGGTGACCGCGGTGGATCCGTATTTGCAGTGGAGCGGCTGGTCGGTGTGGTGCCAGTTCACGGTCGACAACGAGGGCCCGCCGGCACCGGTGATCACACCCCCGGGCGAGGTGGGCGGTCCGGGTACCCCGGTCACGTTCCAGCTCAGGGTCGGTGGTGGCGGTGCGGCTGATGTGACGAAGTTCCGGTACTCGTGGACCGGTGATCCGGCGGCGACGGCCCGGGTCCGGGCGCATCCGGGTACCGGTACCGGTGGGTTGGCGGGCACCTGGTCGGAGCCGGCGGTCGGCTGGCAGGTCGACGGAAGTACCGTGTTCAGTCCCGGTGACATGACCGGTGACGGCAAGCCCGACGTGGTGTTCCGCCGCGCCACCGACCACAGCCTGCAGGTGGTGGCCGGCGACGGCGGGGGAGGGTTCACCGGCCCGCCGCAGACGCTCGATTCCGGGAACTGGTCGACCGCCCAGTACCTGTTCTCCCCGGGTGACTTCTCCGGTGACGGGCGGCCGGACCTGCTCTACCGCAATCCCAGCGACCTGAACCTGTACATGCGGCGTGGTGCCGCTGGTGGTGGTCTGGAGAGTGCCGCGGTGCAGGTCGGCGTGGCCTGGTCCGCCGCGAACTGGATCTTTTCCCCGGGGGACTTCACGGGTGACGGTAAGCCGGACGTGCTGTACCGCAGCTCGGCGAACGCGGCCCTGTACCTGGTGCGGGGCAACGGTACGGGTGGTTGGGTTACGGGAAGGTCGGAGCAGATCGGCAGCAACTGGGGTTCGTGTGAGCTGTTGGCCGGTCGGGGGGACTTCACCGGTGACGGGAAGCCGGACCTGCTGTACCGGCACAAGAGTGACAACGCGCTGAGGATGACACGTGGCAACAGCGCCGGGGGATGGGTCACCGGGAAGTCGGAGGTGGTCGCCACCGGCTGGGCGGATGTGTCCGGGCTCGTCACCCCGGGGGACTTCACCGGGGACGGGAAGCGGGATGTGCTCGCGGTCCTGCCGACCGCCAACTTCGGCGAAGTTCCCGCCGTGGGGACTACGGAGAAGACCGCAGAGGTCACGGTGATGGTGCCCGGCTACGGGCAGAACACGTTGTGGGTTCGGGGCATCGACTCCACCGGCAACCTCGGGCACCTCGCGTCCAACACCCTTGGCCTGGTCGGGCCGTCGTTGCCGACGGCGTCGTGGGGTTTGGAGACCTATCCGGGCCGCAGTCAGGCGCAGGCGCTGGCCGACAACCGACCCGCCGCCGATGACGACGGGCGCACCGATTTGACGGCGTCGAACGTGACGTGGCGGGCCGACGCGCGTCTGGTCGGCGGGCAGACGGTTTCCTTCAATGGCACCTCGTCGTACCTGCAGGCCGAGGCGCAGGCGTTGGACACGTCGGAGAGCTTCTCGGTCGCGGCGTGGGTGAACCTGGCTGACAAGTCGGCCGACCGTACGGTGCTGGCCAAGGACGCCAACGGCAACGAATCGTTGCGGCTGATGTACCAGCAGAGCAGCGACCGGTGGCTGGCCCGGCTGCCGTCCGCCGCGACGGGCACCGTCACCTGGTCGGAGATCCGGTCCACGACCGTGCCCGCCACCGGAGTGTGGACCCACCTCGCCGTCGCCTACGACAGCACCGCCGACACCCTCATCCTCTACGGCAACGGCATGGTCGAAGAACGCCTCGACGGGGTGGCGACGTTCAACGACACCGCACACCCGGTGTGGGTGGGACGATCGAAGACGACCTGGTGGAAGGGCGACATCGCCGACGTCCAGGTGTTCGACCGGACACTGGTCGAACATGACTTCACCGGCCAGCTAGCGGACGACCCGGCCTCCAGCGGCGTCAGCCACCCCGGCGTCCTGATCCCCACCAAGGTCGCGGATTGGACCTTCGAGGACGCCTTTCCCTGCTATGAGCCGCTTGTCGAACCCGACGTGTGCCAGGCACTCGACAGTGGTCCGTTCCGACGTCGACTCGCTCTTTCACAGGGAGTGAATGTCGGTCAGGGTCCGCGGGATCTCGGGTTGCTGCTCGACGGCACGTGGGATCTGGACCCGTATGACCCGCGATTTGGCATGGGTACCACTGAGTACGGCTGGACGCAGAGCAATAGCGGGTCGCTGCAGGCTCCGGTGTGGCAGGACGGGACGCCGCTTCGTACCGACGACTCCTACACCGTCTCTGTCTGGGCCTACCGTGATAGTGACGTCGGCGAGCAGACGGTGCTGTCGCAGCGTGGAAACAGCATGTCGGCGTTCTCGCTCAAGTACACGCCAGACGATGGCGGCGAGTGGCAGTTCATCGTCAACGACGAGGACAACTCGGCAAGCCTTCAGGCGTCCGTGGAGTCTCAGATTCCGGCAGAAGACGATGCCTGGGTTCATCTCGTTGGCGTCTTCGACGCTGCTCGGAGCCAGCTCCGGCTGTATGTGCACGGGCAGCCGGTGGGGATGACGTTGCTGCCGTGGACGCCGATGGCTTCAACTGGGCCGTTGCAGGTGGGGCGCGCGCTGTCGAATCCCGTTCAACCCGAGTACTGGCTCGGCGGTATAGAGGACCTGCGGGTGTATCAGGGCGCGATGACCGACGCCCAAGTGGAGACTCTCCACGACGAGCACGCCGTCGATATGCCGCCAAGCTGATCGCGTCTCGTAACCCTTGCGGATATCGTCCCGGCCCGCTGCCCTACCGGACAGCGTCAACGACATTGTTGCCCGATCGCGGAGGATCCCGTGTTCAAGCAGTCTCAGACCTCGCAGCGGCTCACGAGGCAGACCGGTGAGGGAATGGCTCAGCCCGCCGTGCCTGCCGGCGCGGTGACAAACGGCCACGTCGCGGAACGCAGGGACCGTGATCCTGCTGCCCGCCGCCGCAGGGGTGCGGTACCAGGGTTGGCGGCGGTTGGCGCCGACACGGCGGGTGTCGACGTGCGGTGGAGGGCAAGTGCCAGGCTCCGTGCTCGGATTGGGCGGTCAGGATCGGAGGCAATCGTGAGCGGTGGGTTGAGCCGGTGGTCCGACGTGGCACGGGCGCTACGACCGGCGCCCGGGCGCGCGCGGGTGCTGGTCGCCAGCACGGTCACCGCCGTCACGGTGGCTAGTTTCCTGCACGTGCCGCCAGCGGCGGCAGCACGGCCTGACACGTCTGTGCGGCCGGCCCTTCAACTGGACAAGCGGTCCCCCGCCCCGCCAGCGAAGGGCACGGCGTGGCCGTCGAAACGGGCCGTCAGCGCCGCGCTGCCCGCACCGGTATGGCCCAAGCCCGGCACCGCCCGAGTAACGCTTCCCACCGGAAGCGGCCAGCGGGCAGCTGCGACCGGTGGCGTGCCGGTGCCGGGGCTGCCGGTGCGGGTGGCCGCCACGGCGGATAGCGGCTCGCTGTCCGAGGTAAGCGTGGAAATTCTCGACCGCGCGACTGCGGCGTGGCGTGACGGGCTACTGGTCCGGGTAAAGCCACTCGCGCCCGCGACGGCAGTGCCGATGAACGTGTCGGTCGACTACGGGAGTTTCCGGTATGCCTACGGCGGCAACTGGGCGTCGCGGCTGCGGCTGTGGCAGCTACCACCCGCCTGCGCGGAGCAGACACCAGGATCCGACGGTTGCCGGCCAACGCCGTTGGCGTCGGTGAACAACGCCGCCGACGGCACGGTCACCGCCGACGTCGCGGCGGCCCCGGCCGGCACGCTGCTGGCGTTGGCAGCCGCCCCGTCCGGGCCGGAGGGCGACTTCACCGCCACCCCGCTGGCGCCGTCGGCAACCTGGTCGTCCGGCGGATCCACCGGAGACTTCACCTGGTCGTACCCAATGCGGGTGCCGCCGTCGTTGGGCGGACCGACACCTAACCTCGCGCTGTCCTACTCGTCGTCGAGGACCGACGGCCGGTCCAGCGCGGACAACAACCAACCCTCCTGGGTAGGCGAGGGCTTCGAATACGCCCCAGGCTTCATCGAGCGCAGCTACGTGCCCTGCATCGACGACATGACCGACGGGAACAACAGCGAGAAAACCGGCGACCTGTGCTGGCGATCGGACAACGCCACCATGTCACTCAACGGCAGCGGCGGCGAGCTGATCTTCGAGGACGGAAAGGGCTGGCACGCCCGCACCGAGAACGGCGCGAAAATCGAAAAGCTGTCCGGTGCGAGCAATGGCGCCCGTGGCGGCGAGCACTGGAGGGTCACGACCACGGACGGCGTCCAGTACTACTTCGGCCTCAACAACCTCGCCGGCCAGGCGTCGACGACGAACTCGACCTGGACGGTACCGGTTGCAGGAAACCACAACAACGAGCCGTGCCACAGCAGCAGCGGCGGATTCGACGACTCGTTCTGCACCCAGGCGTGGCGGTGGAACCTCGACTACGTCATCGACCCGCGCGGAAACACCACGTCCTACTGGTACGACACCGAGACGAACTTCTACGCGAAGAACCTGGGCGAGGGCGACAACGTCTCCTACCACCGAGGCGGAACCCTGAAGCGGATCGACTACGGCACCTGGGATCGCATCCTGCCCGACGGCACGTCGAGCCGCTCAATCATCCCCACCGCCCGGGTGCTATTCGAGTCCGGGAACCGATGCGAGTCCGACTGCGGTACCCACGACGCCACCCGATGGAAAGACGTGCCATGGGACCAGGAATGCGCCAGCGCCACCGCTGACTGCGACGACAACAACTCGCCGACGTTCTGGTCCACCAGACGGCTGGCAAAGGTCACCACCCAGGTCTGGGACACCACCAAGACCAGCCCGGCCTGGCAGGACGTCGACTCCTGGACCCTCGACCACACCTACCCGCCCGTCGGAGACGGCAGCGAATATGCCGGGATGTGGCTCAACTCGATCGTACATACCGGTCTCGTCGTCAACAGCGACTCCACCGGACCGACGCCGCTGACCCCGGTGGCGCTGCCGCCGGTGACGTTTGAGCCGACCTCGATGCGTAACCGGGTCCTGACTGCGCACAACACCAGTAACAACCGCAACCGGATCGGGAACATCATCACCGAGACCGGCGCGAAGATCCAGATCACCTACAAACGGCCCGAATGCACGGACGGGAACACTTCCGAGCCGCACACGAACACGAAACTGTGCTACCCCGTCATCGGCCCGGACCCGACCAACCCGACCGGCCCGGAAATCCGGGAGTGGTGGCACAAGTACGTCGTGGAAAAGGTGTCCGAGTCCGACGTGCGGATGATGATCGACGGGACCGACCACAGCGCTCCGGTCAAGCACACCCACTACACCTACCTGGGGGAACCGGCCTGGCATTACGCGGACGACGACGGCCTGGTCAAGCCGAAGCGAAAGACGTGGAACCAGTTCCGCGGCTACCAGACCGTCGAGACACGCGTCGGTGAGGCACCCAGTCAGACCCTGACAGTGACGACCTACCTACGCGGCATGCACGGCGACCGGGAAACCCCGTCCGGCGGCACCCGCGATGTGATCGTTCCCGCCAGCCTGGGCAACGAGACCGTGCAAGACGAGGACCAGTTCGCCGGCATGGTCCGGGAACAGGTCGCCTACAACGGCGTCGACACCAAACCAGTGTCGAAGACCGTCAACGTTCCCTGGCGCTCACCAGCCCTGGCATCACGGACCATCAACGGCGACACCGTCACCGCCCGCTTCACCAACACGACCACCACCCACACCGCGACCGCCCTCGGCACCGACGGTCAAGCCGGCTGGCGCACCACCCGCACCCAAGCCACCTTCCACAACACCTACGGCACCCTCGAATCCCTACGCGACGACGGCGACACCGCCAAAACCGGTGACGAGAAATGCACCACCCACCACTACAACCGCAACACCGCCAAGAACTTCACCGGCACGGTGAAGCAGACCATCGTCACCACGCTGGCCTGTGGTAGCAACCCGGCCACCAACGCCGACATCATCAGCGATACCCGCAACTACTACGACGGCGCCACCAGCACCGACAGCCCACCCACCACCGGCGCGATCACCAAGATCGAAACACTCAAAGACTGGACAACTTCCACAGGAACCGTCTGGCAGACGACCGCCACAAGCACCTACGACCCCTTCGGTCGCACCCTGACCGCCGCCGACGTCCGCGGTAACACCACCACGACCAACTACACCCCCACCTCCGGCGGGCCAGTCACCAAGATCACCACCACCAGCCCCGACCCGAACGGCGGCCCGGCCTGGACAAGCAGCGTCGACACCCGCCCGTACTGGGGATCGCCGATCAAGACCACCGACCCCAACGGTCGAGTCAACGAACTGACGTACGACCCACTCGGCCGCATCGCCAAAGTCTGGAAGAACGGCTGGAACCGGGCAAACCGTGAGGACAGCCCGTCCGTTAGGTTTACCTACCACTACGCGCCCGGGCGGGACGGCTACCCGTACACCGTCACAAGGACCCTGCACGCCGGCGGGAACTACCACACCCTGTACGAGATCTTCGACGGCCTACTCCGACCCCGACAGACCCAGACCGAAGCGGTCGGCGGTGGCCGGGTCGTCTCCGACACCCGCTACGACAAGGCCGGCCGTCCGGAGATGACCTACGCCCCCCACCACGAACTCGGCACGGCCGAAGGCGGCCTCTGGGGCAAGGCCGAGTGGCATGTACCCGCCGTAACCAAAACCGTCTACGACGACGCCTCCCGACCCGTCGCCGCCATCCTCCTCACCTCCGGCAGCGACGACACCAGCCTGTTCGAGAAGTGGCGCACCACCACCGTCCACACCGGCGACACCACCCGCGTCACGCCCCCGGACGGTGGCACCCCGACCACCACCGTAACCGACGCTCAAGGCCGCACCGTCGAGCTACGCGAGCACACCACCGCCCAAGGCGTCGACGGCCCGTACCAGGCCACCCGCTACACCTACAACGGCAAGGGACAACTCGTCACCGTCGCCGACCCCGACGGCAACGAGTGGACCTACACCTATGACGTCAAGGGCCGCCAGGTCCAAGCCAAGGACCCGGACAACGGCCTCGTCACATCCGAGTACAACGACCACGACGACCTGACCAAAACCACCGATGCCCGCGGAGAGGTCCTCGCCTACAGCTACGACCAACTCGGCCGCAAGACCGGCGTCTACGACGACGCCGTCACCCCAGCCACCAAGCGGACCGAGTGGAAGTACGACAAACTGTCCACCGGACCCACCCTCCGCGGCCAGCTCACCGAGACGATCCGCTACGAACCACCCGGCTCCGCCAACGCGTACAAGATGCAGATCCGGGCAATGAACGTCCGCTACCAGCCCACCAGCATCAACTACATCATCCCGGCGGCAGAAGCTGCAGGACTGCAGGGCACCTGGACCTTCCTGCCGAGCTACTCCCCGTACGACGGCTCCCCGACAGCGATCTCCTACCCTGGTGCGGGAGGACTTGGTTCCGAATCCGTCACCACGGTCTACCACGAGACCACCGGACTGCCAACCAGACTGACCTCCGACGCCATCGGAGTCGGCGGCTACATCACCAACCAGCAGTACACCCCCTTCGGCGAGCCGTACCGCACCACGCGCGCGGGCACCATCGCCGATCCGGTCGAAGACACCACCACCTACGACGAGGCAACCCGAAGGATCGTCCGTATCGACGTCAAATTCGGGGACGCCGCCGAGGGCCGCTTTCTCTCCGACCGCAGGTACAAGCACGACCCCGCCGGCAACGTCGAATTCATCACCGAAAGCCCGTACGGCGGCCCGGTCGACACCCAATGCTTCCGCCGCGACACCCTCCGACGCCTCACCTCCGCGTGGACCCCAAAGACCGGCGTGGACTGCGGGACCGACCCCACAGTGCCCAACCTCGGCGGCCCGGCACCCTACTGGCACGACTGGACCTTCGACAAAGTCGGCAACCGCCTCACCGAAACCAGCCACACCACCAACGGGGACACCACCCGCACCTACACCGTCCCCACCGGCGGCAAGAACGTCACCCGCCCTCACGCCGTCACCGCCGTCACCACCCAAGCACCCGGCCAACCCCCCGTCGTCACCAACTACGGCTACGACGCCGCCGGCAACACCACCTGCCGACCCATCAGCGACGCAGCCAACACCTGCCCACCCGGCACCAACTCCCAACACCTCGCCTGGGACGCCGAAAACCGGCTCACCACCATCTCCGGCGACGCACCGACGGCCGGCAGCAACATCTACGACGCCGACGGCAACCGACTCCTCCGCCGCGACGCCACCGGCACCACCCTCTACCTCCCCAACCAGGAAGTCCGCCAGGAAGGCAACGCCACCACCGCCACCCGCTACTACACCTTCGCCGGCAAACTCATCGCCTCCCGCACCTCCACCGAACTGAACTGGACCTACACCGACCATCACGGCACTCAACACACGACCATCAACGCCGCCAGCGAAGCGATCACCACCCGTCGACAGACCCCCTACGGCGCACCCCGCGGCACGGTGCCGATCTGGCCGAACCAAAAGGGATTCGTTGGCGGCGACATCGACCCCAGCGGACTCACCCACCTCGGCGCCCGTGAATACGACCCCGCGCTGGGCCGGTTCATCTCCGTTGACCCCATCCAGGACCTCACCGACCCGCAGCAGTGGCACGGCTACGCCTACGGCCACAACAACCCGATCAACTTCAGCGACCCCAGCGGCCTTAGAGACTGCGACTTCGCCGACTGCAACCACGACGGCAGCAACAAATACCCCACCAACCCAGGCACACCCGAGTACGGCGGAGGCGCGCCCGGCGGCGGACGACTCGACCCCGAAGATGTACCCACCTACAACCCGCCACCACCCCCACCGACCATCCGCGGATACACCGTGCCCAAGGGGGGACCAGACCTCGCCGAGCTCGCCCGCCTCGTCGATGCCCACCCACGGATGAGACCCGATATCGAACCAATCCACATCGCGGGAATCATCTACGACCTATGTCGCCCGACTCTCTTCGCTGGACCCAAGATCCAGTGCAGTCCAGAATTCATCGCGGCAGTGTCCGCAACTTCCTCCGTAACGGACCGGGCCGCGCAGCAAGCGGCAATAGAAGCCGAAGCGGGCAGCGCATATACCGGTCCCAAGGGCATGCTCGGAGGCAAGGGCTCACGCCCGAGCGGATGCGGACTCCGGAGCTTTGACGGTGACACCTCCGTCCTCATGGCAGACGGCTCCAGCAAGCCCATCGAAGAAATTCGGATCGGAGACCAGGTCCTCGCAACTGACCCAGAGACTGGCGAGCAGGGCCCACGTACCGTTACGCACCTGTGGGTACACGAGGACCAACTCGTTGACCTGCGACTTGCCGACGGAACAAAAATTTCCACCACCGAAGACCATCCCTTCTGGAACCAGAGTGATCGACAGTGGCAACAGGCCCAAGAGCTGGACCGTGGTGACCTCCTGATCGGTGTCGACCGGGCGCAGGTGCCGGTCAACGGCATGCTAGCCGCGACAGCCTCACGTGGAACGGCCTACAACCTCACTGTCGCTGACATCCACACGTACTATGTGCTCGCAGGTGAAACGCCGGTCCTGGTCCACAACGACAATGGCGGCATTGACCTCAGCAATGCGACGCCTTGGCAGGGGGGTCGATTCCCGGTAGGTGGCGCACTCGATGCCGGCGGACCGGCGAACGGAATTCTTTACCGCACTCAGAATGGGGTAGTTAGCAACTACGCCGTATACGATGCGGATGGCGTCATCTTGCGGAGAGTTGATTTGGTGGGCGCCGCACATGGCGGAGTGCCGACACCCCACGTCCAGGAGTTCGGCCGGAACGTGACTCCCGACGGGCGGGTCTTCCCGCAGCAAAGCAAGGTTGCAACACCGGCTGGCCCGGGGGATCTTCCGCGCGTCGGGTGCTGATAGACAGTCGGGTGCTGATAGACACAAGTGGGACGATACTAAGGCCAGAAGAGCAGAGAAAGGCAGGCAACCGTGGATCTTAGCAAGCTTCCCCAGCTAGAGGGCTGGATCAGGGCTGGCGAGGAGTTCGATCCAAGAACCTTTCTGCTGTCCACCGCGACCGTGGGCGAGGCTGCCGCCATGTCGACGCTCTTCTGGCCCGACTTCACCGAATATCGCCGTGGCGTTTTCTTGAGTTTTCTCTTCGAGCAGCGGGGAGTCGATGCCTGGTTCGATGAACTAAAGGGAGACAAGAGCGCAGTTGAGGGCGTTGTTAACCACGTTCATTTGTGGGACGCGTTCGCACCGAAATCAGAAGCTGAATACACTGTGTTATCTGAGCTGGCCTCGCGCATTGCGGCCATGTGGCGCGCGGCGCTCAAATCTGCATTCCCTACGCGAGAATTCGTTGTCTCTGTGGCCGATGCATCAGAGGATTACGGGCCCACGATTTCGATTCGATCAGCCTGACCACTTAAATGCCGACCGTATTGTTGCTACTCCGCTGTGTGCAGGTGGGCGTGGTCGTTCGCCTGGGTTGCTGTCACGGTTGCTGTCAGACACTCGGTATGTATGTAAATTAATGGATGAAAGGTGTCCGATCACGATGGTGGCGAGGTTTTCGGTGGCGCGGCGCGTAGCGTCGCGGCGTCGATCGCCGGAAGTGTCGCGGTGCTTGCCGTGTGAAGCGATCGTCACGGCCTGACGACCTCGATAGGCGTACTCGCGAGCTGTGCTGGCTGTCGTCTGGCCCAGACTGGGCGCTGTTGCGTGGGTGCGTGCGCGCGGGGCCGGAACGGCTGTAGCGCGTGCGCGTGCGTCCGGCGTAGCCGGGCGCTCTTGATCTGGTGAAGCAATTCTTAGCCCAGTGGCTCCGTCGGCTTGGCGGGCTGCTGGGCTACGCCTTTGGGGTGCGGCCTCGTTTCGGTGCTGGCCGGCTGGCGGGCTCGGTGCTGCCGGTGCCGGCGGCTCGTCCGAGGTCGGCTTCGTAGGCGGCGAGGTCGTCGGCGAGGTCGGTGTGTGCGTGTTGGAGGGTGGCGAGTTCTTCGGTGGCTTGCCAGGCGGCGGCGGTGTCCTTGTTCATGAACGCGTCGACGATCTTGCCGCTGATGCGCTGCCGCTCTAGGAGGTAGAGGGCGAGGCGCCGGTTCAGTGTCGGGTTGTCGCTGATGACCGGCGTCTGGGTCGTGGCGGCGATGGGGCGGCCGTCGGCGTCGACGCCGATGCGTTCGGGTGCCTGGGGGTGGACGAAGGTGCCTTTGCCGACGACGGCGTAGGTGAGGCCGCGGTGTTGCAACTCGCGTAGCGCCCGTTGGGCGGTCATGGAGGCGACGCCGTAGGTGTCTGCCAAGCGGCGGGCGGTGGGGAGCACGTCGCCGGGGGCGAGTTTGCCGGTGCGGATCTGGTCGACGATGTCGTCGACGACCCGTTGGAACAGGGCGCGTCGGTCGTCGGCGTCGTGCGGCATGAGCTGATCGTAGTCGTCCTGTCCTGATTGAGCTACACGGGCTACCCAAGATTCCTGGGCCAAACCCCTTGACTAGATCGCGATTGTCACGTGAAGCTTAGGAAGCCTAGCAACCATGCCGTTGGGGTGTGGTGGGCGAACGAAGGAGAACGCTCGTGTTGGTACTGCCGATTGACGGTGGTAGGGGACTGCTGGTGCTCGCTGCGGCGACACCGCAGTTCAAGGACAAGGAGAACGGGGTTGCCGCCACGGACCGCGCTACGGGCGCGCCGTTGGTGGAGGTGCCCCTGGCGTTGACGGTGGAGGGTGGGACCCCGCAGGTGTTGCGGGTGTCGGTGCCGCAGCCGTCGGTGCCGAAGGACCTCGCGGTCGGCCAGTGGGTCAAGGCGACGGGGCTGACGTTGGTGGCGGGGGAGAAGAACGGCCGGCCGTGGCAGATCTTCCGCGCGTCGGCGTTGACGGCGGTGAAGCCTGGATGACGATCGATTCGACTCATCTGAGGTTGCTCACCGTGGTTCCGGCCGTGCTGCTGGGCGTGACGGCTGTCGTGGTGGTGGTCTGGCTGGCCGCCCATCTGGCGCGGTATCTGCTGGCTGACGCGGAGGTCCGGCCGGCGATGCGTGCTGGCTGGCGAATTCGGTGGACGTGGCGGCGTACCGCCGTCCGGGTGGGCCTGGTCCAGACCGAACACGTCCGTCCGCCGTTGTGGTCGTCTCGGCCACAGGCGGTGGTGGTGCGGCGGGAGTTGGTTCCGGCAGTCCGGGTGCGGGCGCGGCGGTGGGGTATCGAGGTGGACGCCGCCACGGTCGGCCGGCTCGGCCTGGCCGAGTTCCAGAACGCCGCTGGGCATCTCGCCGACGCGTGGCGGGTGCCGCAGGTACGTGTGGCGCAGGTCCGTCCCGGCCTGGTCCGGCTGCGGGCGTTGCTGGTCGACCCGCTGACCCGACCGACGGTCTGGGACGGGCAGGCCACGACCGGTGACCACGTGGAGACAGAGACGTGGTCGGCGGGTGTCGACGCTGATGGGCAGCCGGTCACCATCCGCTCCTCGGGCGTGTCCGGGGTGGTGGTCGCGGGGCTGGCCGGCTTCGGCAAGACCTCGCTGCTGAACGCCCGGTTCTGTCAACTCGCGCCGAGTCCGGCGGTGCAGTTCGTGTTGATCGACGGCAAGGGCGGCCCGGACTACGACGACCTGTTCGCCAGGGCATGGCTCGCTGCGAAGGACGACCCGGAGCAGGTCCGTGATCATCTGGCGCGGGTGCATGAGCTGATGACGGGCCGTCAGCGGCGTATCCGGGCGGTATTCGGGGTGAAGAACATGTGGCACGTCGGCCCGTCCGCCTCCTGGCCTCTGGTCGTGGTGGTGATCGACGAGGCGCACACCTTCTTCAACGAGTCCAAGGGCACCGACGCCGAGTCGAAGAAGCGCGATGCGCTGGCACGGCAGACGGCCCGGCTGGTGGAGGAGTTGGTGCGCAAGGGCCGCAACGTCGGTATCCAGGTGATCCTGGCGACGCAGAAGGCCACCGGGGATGCGATCCCCACGAAGATCCGGGACAACTGCCAGGTCGCGGTCAGCTTCGCGCAGCGCACCAGCGAGGCTGCCACGGCCGTGCTCGGCTCGGACATCACCGGCTTCCCGGATGAGCATCCGCGCCGGTTGCAGGACCCCGCCTACATCGGAGTCGCCTCGATGGTCGCCGAAGGCCGGCCCGGGTTCACGCTGGTCCGCACCCCGTACGTCAGTGACGCCACCGCTGACCGGATCGCGGCGGACACAGCGCATCTGGTGCGCGACCCGCTGTGGCTGCTCACCGACGCCGCCAGGGCGGACCGTCCCGGCAGCCAGGACAGGGAGGGCGGCGGCTCATTCCGCCAAGAACACCCCGCCGCTCTCCCCGCAAGCAGCCCTCCCGCGAGTGGAGAGGAGCTGCGCCGATGATGCCATCCACCCCTCACGGCGTCGACCTCGACGCTCTGGTCCGCATCGCTGCCGCCGAGCAGGTCGAGGGACGGGTTGGTGTGCCGGCATCCGATCCGGTTGACCGGGCGTGGTCTGCTGGTCGAGGCCGGCACCGGCCGTGTCCTCGCGGACACCGGCGACCGGCAGACGATCACGGTGCGGTGCCGTGACCGGCGTGCCGCGCGGTGTCCGGCCTGTTCGACGTTGTACAAGCTCGACGCCTTCCATCTCCTCGCCGCCGGGCTCCGCGACGAGTCCGTCGAGGCGACAGGTGGCGTACCTCGGCCGCGGGTGTTCGTGACGATGACCGCGCCGTCGTTCGGGCCGGTGCACCTCGGCCCTGCCCGGCACGGCGTCCTGCGTGCCTGCCATCCCGACGGGTCTGGGTGCGGCCGGTGGCACCTGCCGGGCGATCCGCTGATCGGTACTCCGCTGGTACCGGATGGCTATGACTATCCGGGGCAGGTGCTGTTCAACGCCCACGCCGGGATGCTGTGGGCGCGGTTCACCACCGAGGCACGCCGGAGGCTCGCCGCCCTGGCGGGTCTGTCCCGGCGCGAGGCTGCCCGGCAGGTGCGGATGGCCTTCGCCAAGGTCGCCGAGTTCCAGGCCCGGGGCGTGGTCCACTTCCACGCGATCGTCAGGCTCGACGGCCCGGACGGCCTGCCCACCCCGCCGCCGACCTGGGCAACCAGCCACCTGCTGGAAAGCGCGATCCGCCGAGCGGTCCCCGTCGTCACCGTCACTACACCAGCGGTCGTCGGCGGGCGCGTGTTGCGGTGGGGTCGGCAGGTCGACATCCAGTCCCTTCCCACCGGCGACGTGGTGGTGGCCCGGTACGTGGCGAAGTACGCCACGAAAACCACCGAGGCCGTCGGCGTTGACGTGCCACCGCTGTTCTGCCGCGCGTGCCGAGGCGATGGCCTGCGCCCTGGTGACGAGGCGCGGCGCTGGTGTCGGGCATGTTCGGGCACCGGCCGACGTCCTGGCGTCAGCCTCGACCAGTTCCCCGCCCACGGCCGCATGCTGGTGGAGACCTGCTGGCGGCTCGGCGGACTGCCCGAACTGCGAGGGCTGCGGCTGCGCCGCTGGGCGCACCAGCTCGGCTACCGAGGCCACCTCACCAGCAAGTCACTGACCTACTCGACCACCTTCGCCGCGCTGCGCGGTGAACGGCGCCGGTGGCGGCTGACCCGACACGCCGAGGCCATCGGTGTCGACCCGATCACCGACCTGCTCACCGTGGGGGACTGGCGCCACACCGGCCAACGCGGGGAGGACCAATGAGCAGCCCCGACCTGTTGACCGTCACCGACGTGATGGCCCGGCTGCAAGTCGGCCGGCACACCGTCTACGACCTCATCCGCTCCCGCCGGCTGCACTCCGTCCGTATCGGCCGCTGCCGCCGCATTCCCACCCGGTCCCTGGCCGGCTACCTCGACTCACTGACCAAGGAGGCCGATCATGGCCGGTAGAAGGAAGGCCAACGGCGAAGGCACGATCTTCCAGCGGGCCGACGGCCGCTGGTGCGGCGCCGGATACGTCCTCGCCACCGACGGCACTCGCAAGCGCATCTACGTCTACGGCGCCACCCGCCGCCAGGCGGCCGACAAGCTCGCCGAGAAGCTGGCCGACTCGAACCGGGGACTGGTCGTGGCCGCCGACCCGAACCTGACCGTCGGGGAGTACCTGACCGCGTGGTTGACCGGCGTGGCCCGGCACCGGCTCCGGGCGACCACGTACGTCACGTACGAATCCCTGGTCCGCCGGTTCCTGATCCCCGGACTCGGCGCGCGGAAACTCGGCACCCTGACGGTCCGGGACGTGCGGACCTTCCTCGACCGGCTCCCCATCGTCTGCCAGTGCTGCGTGCAGGGCTGGGACGCCAAGCGGAACCCGAACCATACGGTGAAAGACCGCCGGCCGCGCTGCTGCGCGATCGGCAACTGCTGCCGTAAGCACATCCGCCCAGCCACGGTCCGCTACATCAGGGCAGTCCTCTCGGCCGCCCTCGCCGACGGCGTCCGCGAAGACCTCATTGGCCGCAACGTCGCCAGCTCGGTACGGCTACCCACCCCGCGCAGCGACTTCCAACCGTTCACCGCCGGCGAGGCCCGCCGCTACCTCCTCGCCGCCGCCTACCACCGCCACGGGCCGCTGTTCGAACTGGCACTACGCACCGGGCTCCGGCGCGGCGAACTGCTCGGCCTGCGCTGGGACGACATCGACCTCGACGCCGGCCACCTGCATGTGCGGCGCACCCTTGCCCGCACCCGAGGCGGCCCCACCTTCCAGCCGGTCAAGACCCACCGCTCCGCACGGCGCATCGTCCTACCCCGCGACTGCGTCACCGCGCTCAAGCGCTACCGCACCCGGCAGGACATCGACCGGCGCGAGGCCGGCGACGACTGGACCGAAGCCGGGCTCGTGTTCACCACCAGCACCGGCGGGCCGATGGACCCGGCCGCGGTGCACCGCCACCACCAGGCCATCTGCGAACTCGCCGACGTCCGCTACATCCGCTTCCACGACCTCCGGCACACCTGCGCCACGCTGCTACTCGAACAGGGCGTGGAACTGGTGACGATCAAGGACCTGCTCGGCCACGCGCAGGTCCACACCACCGCCGACATCTACTCCCACGTCAGGCTCCGCCTGCAACGCCACGCCATCGAGTCCATGGACCAAGCGTTGCAACCCGACCAGCTCGACGACGACCACGACACCACCTACGACGACTGAACCCGACCAACCGCGCCCCGCCGGGATCACCGCCCCGGCGGGGCGCTCTCGTTACCTTGGCGGCCGTCGGACGGCTCGTACGGCCAGGTGAAGAACCGGCGGTACAGCGTCCCCGACGTGGTGGCCGGCATGTCCACGCACGCCTCGACGAAGAACCGTGACAGGTAGAGCATCAGCGACACCCGCGCCCCGGCGAACTCGGCCAACAGTTGGCGCTTGCGGGACGGGCACGGCCACGCCTGCCCACACCCCGCACAGGTCCACGCCGGGCGAACCGGCACGTGCATCGACATCGCCGCTCAACCCTCCGGGTACGTACGTGGTCTACGGTGGGAGGGCCGGGCACGCACCCGGGTATGAAGAATGCCGATCTTCGTGCCTGTCCCGGCCCTCCCGGAACAGCACCAGCCAGGTCCGGACTCGATGCACGTCCCCGCTGGGCCTGCCACCAGGATCAGCGGAAAGAGATGACCATGGAACCATCGCAGGGTCTTCCCCCGTCTACACCCGACACCGCAGACCTCGGCCCGAAACTGCGAGCAGCCCGGGAAGCCGCCGGGCACAGCCTCGCCGGCATGGCCGCGCTCACCCACTTCAGCAAGCCCTACCTCGGTCTCGTCGAAACCGGCCGCCGCCCCGCCACCCCCGACGTCGTCGAACGCTACGAACACGCCCTTGGCCACCCCATCGGCACCCCACCAGATCCGGTCCGCCTCACCCACGAATGGCTCATCGGCAACCCACCCGTCCCCCGGCAGCTACGTTCCGGGCGCCGCATCGGCGTCGGCCAAATCCGCACCCTGGAAGCCCGGGTGATCGAACTACGCCACCTGGACGACACCGTCGGCAGCCGCACCCTGCTCCCCGTCATCCGCGCCGAACTCGACCAGGCCGAACACCTCGCCCGCACCGCCTCCTACACCGACGCCTCCGGCAAGCGGCTGTACACCGTGATCGGTGAACTGGCCCAGCTCGCCGGCTGGGTTGCCAGCGACGCCGGCCGCTACTCCGACGCCCAACGCCTCTACCTGTCCGGCGTCGCCGCCGCCGAATCGGCAGGTGACCGGGCGCTGGGCGCGCAACTGCTGTCCAGCCTCGCCTACCAGATCGCCAACGTCGGAAAACGTGAAGACGCGCTGCTCATCGCCCGCTCCGCCGTCACCGGTGCCCCCGAGGCCAGTCCGCTTGTGCGGGCGCTGCTACTGGAACGTCTCGCCTGGACCGCCGCCCGGCTCCGCGACACCGACACCACCCGCCGCGCCCTCGACGCCGTCAACGACGCCTACGACCAGCGCTCCGACGGAATCGCCGAGCCCGAATGGGTCTACTGGCTCAACCGGGCCGAGATCGACGTCATGGCCGCCCGCTGCCTCATCGAACTCGGCCAACCCGCCACCGCCGAACCCCTCCTCACCCGAGCACTCGCCGGCTACAACCACGACCACGCCCGCGAGGTCGCCCTCTACCAAACCTGGCTCGCCGAAGGCCACGCCCGTGCAGGCGACCTCGACGCCGCTCGCGCCGTCCTGCGCCGCATCGACACCACCGCTATCGACGCCGGCTCCGCCCGCCTCCACCGCCGCATCGCCGCCGTCGATCGCCTCATCGACCGCCGCGTACAGAAGAAACCCGCCAACAGCACCAGACGACCGACCGAGTAGGCGGCCAACCGACCCCGGCTCAGCCCGACGTGCGCCCACGTTGCTGTCACGACTGCTGTCAAATCGCCGACAATCGATGGGCTGCCGGGCGGGTGGCTGAGCGAAAGCCCAGCTCCCTGCCAAGATCGACGCCATGACATCGCCGCAGCCGCCGTAGCAACGCCACACGTACTATGTGCTCGCCGGCAACACGCCCGTGCTGGTGCACAACACCGGGTGCGGCCCAACGGTCGGTGCGGGGGCAAGCCTCGAGAATATTACCGTAAGCGAAGCGACGCGAATCCAAAATGCTGCCGACAAGATTGGGATGCCTATTAGCTTGGTGGGCAGCAGAGCCAGCGGAACCGCGCATCCACTATCTGATTGGGATTACGTGATCACGGGTGCCAATAGTAGGAAGAAGAGTTCAGTCAAGAATTCGCTCCCGCTCGGGGATATTACCCTGGGGCCGCAGGGGAGGCTAGATATATTCACGGGTCCGCTCAATACAGAGTTGCCGCACATAACTTTCTACCCCAGGGGATAGGTTAGATGTCGCACCTTCAAGTGGAGCTCGTCGAGGTGGCTGGTAATCTCGCATTGGCGCGAGTGGCCGGAAGGAAGTTTCCTGGGCTCCTTGTCCAAGGCGATTCCATCAAGATTGTGAGCGATATTGTGCGAGATCTGAGCAACGCAGTCTCCAGCCTGGACTCGGAAGAGGTGCAGGACACGATAAGTGAGCTGAAGGAAACTATTACTTTCTGGGTCGATGAATATGAGAGGATGATGACGGCGGCTCAGCTTCCGCTGCCGTACTAATAGCAACATAGCCAACGCGGCTGCATTTATACGTACACCGAATCAGAGAACCCGGACCCGTAGTGTACTCCGGGTTCTCTGACATCGGTGATGTGAGAAGTTCCTGGCCCCTGCTCCGCCACGCGCCGAGCACCGCGTCATGCCGCACCTGGGTAGCCGCACCAGACCCGCTCGACGGCCAGCCGGCCAGCGGGACACCACCGCCAACCATCCACACGTCGTTGGCTGTCTGCCCATGTTGCTTGCCCGTCATGGTCACGTTCCGTGGCGGGCAGGCGCTCACGGATGCCGGTGCCTGTCCGGGTTGCCGTCACGGTTGCCGTCAGACCGGGAGTCGCATCTGTGTTCATAAATGACTATCGCCGATGGCGGCGTGCGCGCGGGGCCGTAGGCCTGTAGCGCGTGCGCGCGGCCCGGCTTCGGCCGGGCCGCTCTTGATCCTGTAGAGCAGTTTTGAGCCAGTCGGATCTTGGTCCAGGCCCTTGGGTCCCCACCAGCTACGCCCCCGACCGGACCGATGATCCTGGCGGGGGCGTTGCTACTCGTTGCGCAGTGCTGCTGAGCGTGGCCAGGCGAGGAACCGCGCGTGCAGCACTCCCATCCACGACACTGTCCGCCTCCGCCCCACCGCCACGCCGAAGGTCGCGACACCTCCTACCTCGGCTTGCGCCACCCATCGATGCCTTGGTCGCTCAGGGGCGCGGCCGTCTCCCCGGGTTGCCGTCACCGTCGCCGTCAACACCGATAGATTTCGATGGGGCGAGTTGGTGCCACACACGAAAGGCCAGGTGAAGGGCCACGAATACGTAGGTCACGCTGCGTGACGGGCTGAAAATCCCACACGTACTATGTGCTCGCCGGCACCACTCCCGTGCTGGTGCACAACTGCGGTGACCTCGTTGGTGACGCTGCGAAGTTCCCTGGGTCGCACGTTCTCGACGAGCACGTCAATGTCACTCCGCAGCAAGCGGTCAATCTAGCTGCGGCCAAAGGCGGGCGTAACAGTGTATTCATTGACGGACAAACGGCGCAGCAGGTCGTAGACTATGGGTTGGCTGGGAACCAGAAGAAGATCCAAAATTGGTTGCGTGGATCGGATCAGCAACTTCCTCTGCGGGGCAGATTTGGGGCCTCAAACTCGATCGGAACAGTTTATCGCGCGGATGGGTCAAGCTCGCCTGCCGGGAATGGCTACTTCATTCTTCTGCAGCGCGCAAAAGGCCACTCCGGTGGTTATTATGTTCATACGGCATATCCGGAGTAGGTCGTCATGCGTGATCGGTTTACAGAGTTGGACTACGGTCTAAGTTTGCTGTCGTCCATGTATCACCAAGATTGGCGAAGCTCCGGTGACTGGACGGCGATCCTGGAGATCTTCCTGTGGGAGGAGCAGGCGCCTCCTGCCGTCTTGGCGCTATACGAAGACGTTGCGGCTTTCGGTCGCTTGCCGCGTGCAGAGATTGAGGATGTATGGACGGCGTCGACCGATAACAACTTCATCTTTGGTCGAGACGCTGACTCCGGCGACGAATGGTTATCCGCCATTCAAGAGCACTGCCGCATGTGGCTCGTTGCAAGGGGGGTCTCAACGCTTCCGGCTGGATTTCCGGTTCTCGAGCGTGCTCCCGCCGAAGCAGTGGGAGCGCAGATTGGTTCCTTGATAGGGTGGCGCGACGTAGATGGCAGGTTAATCCGCGTTCTTGCTGCGCTCAAGAGATTCGCAGAAACACTGTCGCCCGATCTTGCGTTTCGACTCCTTCTTCGGATTGTCGACGCGAGGAGAATGGAGATTAGTTCGCAGCTGTATCACGAGTTGGCGCTACTCGGGCGAAGCCTGAATTGTGGTGAGTTCGTTGTCTCGTCTTTGGAGTACCTGGTAAGTGACGCGAACGGTTAGGCGATTACTAGCTCGTAAGGTGGCAAACTGTGCTACGTGATCGGGTGTGATCGCTGAGCGTGACGATGTCTGTGCATGTCCGGGATTGTTTGCGCGGGTTGCCGTCACCGTTGCCGTCAGTGAGGCGGTCGCATCGACGCCCGGCGATGGATGCCATTCGTTGGTGACATGCGCTTGGGTGGGGTCGATGGTTGACAGCAGATGTGGCTGCTCGGCGTGTGCCGTGCCAAAACTCGTCGCATGTGTGGCGCTCGTAAAGTCGGCTTAGGTGCCGTGACGTGCGGCTTTGTGCGTCGCCAAGCCAGCGGTGACAGCGATGATCTGAGACCATGAGCGCGTCGTTGGTCTATCTCCTGCTCCGCCAGATCCTGCAGATGCTGATCCAGCTCGCCCGTGGCGACGGCGCCAAGGACGTCGAGCTACTCGTGCTGCGCCATCAGGTCGCGGTCCTGCGTCGCCAGATCTACCGCCCCGAGCTGCGTCAGCAGGACCGGTTCGTGCTCGCGGCCCTGTCCCGACTCCTGCCCCGCGAGCGCTGGTCGGCGTTCTTCGTCACCCCCGCCACGCTGCTGCGCTGGCATCGCTAACTGCTGGCCCGGTACTGGACCTACCCGCACGCTCGGGCTGGACGCCCACCAGTCGACCCGCGCCTGCGCGTGCTGATCCTGCGCTTGGCCCGCGAGAACCCAACCTGGGGCCACCGCCGTATCCAGGGCGAAATCGTCCGGCTGGGCCACCACATCGCGCCCAGCACCGTGTGGAAGGTCCTGCACACGGCCGGCATCGACCCCGCTCCCAGACGGTCGGGGTCGACCTGGACGCAATTTCTCACCACTCAGGCCCTGTGCCGTGCCAAAACTCGTCGCACGGTCTGTGAGCTGATGTTTTATCGAGGCGGGCCATGATCTGGTCATGGTGGTGCGGATGCTGTACCTGGCGATGATCCAGGTGTTTGGATGGTTGGCGTGGCTGGTGCGGTCAGACGCGGCGAAGACGGCGGAGCTGCTCGTTCTGCGCCACGAGGTTGCGGTCCTGCGTCGTCAGGTTGGTAAGCCGAACCTGTCCTGGCCGGACCGAGCGGTGTTGTCCGCGCTGGCCAATCTACTGCCCGGCTGGGTGCGTGAGCATCGTCTGGTAACCCCGGCCACCCTGCTGGCATGGCACCGTCGGTTGGTCAAGCGGCGTTGGACGTACCCGAACCAGCCCGGCCGCCCACCGGTTAGCGACGAGATCAAAGAATTGGTCGTGCGGCTGGCCCGGGAGAACCCGGGCTGGGGCCATCGGCGTATCCAGGGTGAGTTGCTCGGGCTGGGGTATCGGGTCGGTGCCGGCACGATCCGGCGCATCTTGTCCCGGGCCCGGCTGGGTCCGGCACCTCGCCGTAGCGACAACAGTTGGCGGCAGTTCCTGCGGACGCAGGCGTGAGGGCTGCTGGCGGCGGACTTCTTCCACGTGGACACCATCGCGTTGCGGCGCCTGTACGTGTTGGTGGTGATGGAGGTGGCCACTCGCCGGGTCCACATCCTCGGGGTCACCACGAACCGGGACTGTACAAATAATGGTTGATCGACCACTCAAGGGAGAGACGCCAGATGACGACCGAGATCACCTCGGGGCAGGAGCCGGCCGCCGGGCCGGTGGATGCGGTCACGGATGAGCAGTTGATCGCGATGCTGGTCGATCGGGCTCGTGGTGACGGGCTGAAGCTGACCGGTGAGGGTGGGCTGTTGCAGCAGTTGACCAAGCAGGTCCTGGAGTCGGCCCTGGACGGTGAGATCACCGACCACGTCGGCTACGACAAGCACGACCCGGCGGGGCGGGGCACCGGCAACAGTCGCAACGGCGGTCGGACCAAGACCGTGCTCACCGACGTCGGACCGGTCGAGGTCCGGGTGCCGCGGGACGCGGCGGGCACCTTCGAGCCGCAGATCGTGCGGAAACGCCAGCGACGCTTGACCGGGGTCGATGACATGGTGCTGTCGTTGTCGGCCAAGGGGCTCACGCACGGAGAGATCGCCGCCCATTTGGCCGAGGTCTACGGCGCCGACGTGTCCAAGCAGACCATCTCCACCATCACCGACAAGGTCATGGACGGGATGGCCGAGTGGCAGAACCGCCCCCTCGACCCCGGGCGGTTTCTACCGGTGGTGTTCATCGATGCCATCGTGCGCCGCGAGGCGCTGCTGAACCGAGTGGAGGGGGGAGACCTTCACCGCGTGGCCGTCGCAGCGGTCGCGTGAAGCTGGGGGCAGCCTGATCCGGGGGACGCCGGGGAGGGTGGGGAGCAGCCCCGACAACGACGGGACGTGCCGGTACTGCCAGACGGTACGGGTCCGGCTAGCGAGACGAGAAGGTGTACTGACAGGAACCAGTGTTGACGTTCCGTAAGCGATGTGCCGGCTCGAATCTGGTGGATATGGGCCGGGTTGCAGTGCGCGACCGCTCGTGGTGCAGGGTGGTCGACTCCGGGGTCGACTGATAGCGCCGGGTCCGGAGGCCATGGTGAAGGTCTGCGGCGTAACCATGGCGATGCTGCCGGGATAACAGCTGGGCACCTCCCTTGTCGATCGGTCAGCAGTGAACGTGGGAACCATCCTCGGTCGCCCTCTTACCGCCCGTCCGGGGCGGTGACGGGCAGGCTCGTCGCCGGTTGATGGCCGTGGGGTGGGGCGGAGGTCTCGTAGTAGTCCGAGGTCGGGAAAGCCGACCGCATGGCGAAGGGGACCAGCAAGTCAGCAGCGAGGAGAGTGGAATGTCAGGAGAGCCGCCGGTGAACACCGGCGCACCGGTGTCGGTCTGGCCCTTACCTGGGTCGGCCGAGCTTCGGGTACTGAAGATCCAAACCAAACTGCACCAGTGGGCGGTGAGCGATCCTCATCGCCGGTTCGACGACCTGTTCAACCTCGTCACCGACCCGGCCTTCCTGATGGAGGCGTGGGCCCGGGTGCGGGGCAACAAGGGAGCCCGATCCGCCGGGGTGGATGGCCAGACCGCCTACTCGGTGGAGAAGGAACGCGGCACCGAGGCGTTCCTGCGTGACGTGCGGGAGCAGTTGCGCTCGCGCACGTTCCGGCCGTTGCCGGTCAAGGAACGGATGATCCCGAAACCGGGCAGCCGCACGAAGCGGCGCCTGGGGATCCCGACTGTGACCGACCGGGTCGTGCAGGCCTCCCTGAAGCTGGTGTTGGAGCCGATCTTCGAGGCGGACTTCGAGCCGTGTTCCTACGGCTTCCGCCCGAACCGGCGGGCGCATGACGCGGTCGCGGAGACCCGTCACCTCACCTCCCACCCACGAAACTACGAGTGGATCGTGGAAGGCGACATCACTGCCTGCTTCGACGAGATCAATCACACGGCCCTGATGGACCGGGTGCGCCGACGCGTCGGAGACAAGCGGATCCTCGCCCTGGTGAAGGCGTTCCTCAAAGCAGGCATCCTCAACAAGGATGAAGGCTTACGCGAGTCGAGCACCGGTACCCCGCAGGGCGGGATCTTGTCGCCGTTGCTGTCGAACATTGCCCTGTCGATCCTCGACGAGCACTTCACAGGGCAGTGGAACAGCTGGACCCAATGGGACCGCGAACAACGACGCCGCAAAGGGCTCGGGACCTGGAGGTTTGTCCGCTACGCGGACGACTTCCTGATCCTCGTCCGCGGCGAACGTCAGCACGCGGAGACCTTGCGGGAACAGACGGCGACGCTGCTTACTCCGATGGGGCTGCGCCTGTCGGAGGCCAAGACGCTGATCACGCACATCGACGATGGTTTCGACTTCCTCGGCTGGCGCATCCAGCGTCACCGTCGCAAGGGAGACACCCGGCAATTCGTCTACAACTACCCGTCGAAGAAGGCGTTGGCCTCCATCACCGGGAAGATCAAGGCGATCTGCCATCAGGACTTGAACCTGGACCTGGCCAAGGTGCTGCACCAGCTCAATCGGGTGCTGCGCGGCTGGACCGCCTACTTCCGGCCTGGCGTGTCGTTTCAGACGTTCGGCTACCTGCGGGCGTTCGCCTGGCGTCAGGTCATGATCAGACTCCGGCGCAAACACCGGAAGAAGATCAGATGGAAGGAACTCCGCCGCCGTTACTGCGACGGCGGCTGGTGGCCCAGAGACGGCGAGGTGACGCTCTGGAACCCAACGGATGCGGGCACTACCCGCTACCCATACCGGGGAACCAGAATTCCGAGCCCATGGCCAACCGCAGCATAAGGATCGCGTCCCAGCCCGCCGGGACCTGTGGAGAGCCGGATGCGGTGAGAGCCGCACGTCCGGTTCGGGAGGCGGGCCGCAGAAACGGACCGGCCGAAAGACCGGCACCGCGCTGCGGCCCGACCTCACAACGTCAAGATCAGGGATGGTCAGGTCGCGAACCGGCCGATCTACCTCGCGATGGCGGTCACCGTCGACGGCCACCGCGACATCCTGGGCATCTGGGACCGGTGACGGCGGTGAGGGCGCCAAGCACTGGTTGCATGTGCTGACCGAGCTGAAGAACCGAGGCGTGTCGGATGTGCTCATGCTCGTCTGCGACGGCCTCAAGGGCCTGCCCGAGGCCGTGGAGACGGTCTGGCCTCGCGCCATCGTGCAGACGTGTGTGGTGCACCTGCTGCGCAACTCGTTCCGGCACGCGGCCCGGCAGGACTGGGACAAGATCGCACGAGCGCTCAAGCCGGTCTACACCGCACCCACGGAGGACGCCGCGACCGAACGGTTCATGGAGTTCGCCGACGCCTGGGGGCGCAGGTATCCGGCGATCGTCAAGCTGTGGTCCGATGCCTGGGCCGAGTTCGTGCCCTTCCTCGCCTTCGACATCGAGATCCGCAAGGTCATCTGCAGCACGGATGAAATCGTCAAGTCTTCGCCCGGGCTTTCGCAGGATTGTGTGGTTGCCAGTGCGCGACGAGGATCTCGTAGGCGTGCTCGGCCTGTTCGGCGGCGGCTGTCTCCGCGGCGCGTCGTTGCTTGTCGTTGTAGGCCGCGCCGGGTGTGCGGTGGTTGCCGCGCCGTGACGGTGCTCCAGTGGCCAGTTCGAGCTTGCGTCGCTTGTGCGCGACCAGGCCGGGGCGGGCGAAGGCGTAGTCCTGGTCCTTGGTCACCAGGTGCCAGGCCAGGGCGGTCATCTTCCGGGCCGTGGCGACCACAGCGGTCGGGAACCCGCGTCGGGCTTTGATGCGCTGGAAGAAGGCGCGCAACGGGCCGGGAGCGCGGGAGGCGGACCAGGCGGCTTCGACCAGGACGCCACGCACGTGCGCCCGTCCGGCCTTGCTGATCCGGCCGTGCACCGGCGCCGAGTTGCCGGACTGGCGCACCTTCGGGTTGAGCCCGACATAGGCGACGAGCTTGTCCGCGTCGTCGAAACGGGTGAAGTCGCCCACTGCTGCGACGATGGAGATCGCCGCGATCGCGTCGATGCCGGGAATGGTCATCAGCCGAGCGACGACCGGGTCGGCGAACGCCTCGATTGCGAGTTCTTTGTCGACCACGGCGAGTTCCTCGCCGTGGAAGTCCAACTGTCGCAGCAACGCACACACGCTGGAAGACTCGTCGGCTGGTAGCGGCTGTCGGGACAACCAGTGCCGTCCGGTCTTGCCGAACAGGTCGGACACCGGTGGTGTCGGTGCGAGGTTGCGGGCCAGGATCGCGTGGACCTGGTTCTTGATCCTGGTGCGCTGGCGCACCAGGTGAGCGCGGCGGGTCACCTGCCGGCGCAGGCTACGGATCCGCTCGTCGGGCAGCCACACCGGCGGCAGGAAATCCGCCGCCAGCAGCTGCGCCAGAATCCGGGCGTCGACCTTGTCGGTCTTGACCTTCGCCTCCGCGATCGCCCGGGTCTTCGACGGGTTCGACACCACCACCCTGCCGACAAGGGGCGTCAACAGAGTCGCGATCGCGTCGCTGTTACCAGTCGCCTCCAAAGCGACCTGATCATCATCGCGCAGGCCGGCGGCCCACTGCCGCAGCGCCTCCGGCGTCACGCCGATGCGGCCCTCGTCACGCACGAGGCCGTCCTCGACGACCGCCAGCTGCGCGAACTCGCGGTGCACGTCCATGCCGATATACAGCGGTTGAATGGCTGGGGTCTGGTCCGGTCGATCGGATGTGATCAACCACTATGGACGTCCGGTCGGTGTCGATCTATACCTGGGGTGTGAGGTACGCCGATAGTGGTGGCCTGTCCGCTGCGGGACGGGCCAAGCGGGAACAGGTACGGATGCAGGCCGCGCGGTTGTTCGCCGTCGATGTGCCAGTGACGCAGGTCGCGGCCCGGTTGCGGGTGTCGACGAAGTCGGTCTACCAGTGGCGGCGTCGTTGGCGTGCGGGTGGGATGACCGCCCTGGCCTCGACCGGGCCGGGTGGAAACGTCTCCCGACTCTCGCCGGATCAGGTTCTGCGGCTACGCGCCGAGTTGGACCTCGACCCGGCCGCGCACGGCTGGACCGAGGACCAACGCTGGACCCTGGCCCGGGTCGCCACCCTGATCGGCCGGCTGTTCCACGTCTCCTACACCCTGCGCGGCGTGTCCTACCTGCTGCACCGCATGGGCTACACCCCGCAGGTACCCACACACCGGGCCGTCCAGCGGGATGAGGACGCGATCGCCGAATGGCGGGCCACCACCTGGGCCAAGGTACGAGGCTAGCGGCGGCGACCGGAGCGTGGATCGTCTTCGAGGACGAGGCCGGACAGACCCTGCGCCCGCCCAGGGCCCGTACCTGGGCCCGTCGTGGACACACTCCCATCGCGCGGGTGTCGGGCAAGGGCTCGGGCCGGGTCTCGATCGCCGGACTGATCGCCTACAAGCCCGGCCAGCGCGGCCACGTCTTCTACCGCCTGCGTGTTCACCGCAACCGTAGGGGCGAGCGCCGCAGCCTGTCCGAGGACGACTACGCCACCCTGATCACCGCCGCGCACCACCGGCTCCACGCCCCGATCATCCTGATCTGGGACGGAGTCAACACCCACACCAGCACGGCGATGCGCCAACTCACCGCCACCCGCCACCGGTGGCTGACCGTGGTCCAGCTACCCGCGTACGCACCCGACCCCAACCCCGTCGAGGGCCTGTGGTCAACGATAAAGGCCAGCCTGGGCAACCTCACCGTCGACGGCGTGGATCACCTCGCCGCGATCATCCGCAACCGGCTCAAGCGCGTTCAGTACCGACCCGACCTGATCCCCGGCTTCCTCACCCAGACCGGACTCAACCTCGAACCGGAACCGCTATGACCGAAACAGACCCCAGACTTTCAACCGCTGTAGCCTCGTACCTTGGCCCAGGTGGTGGCCCGCCATTCGGCGATCGCGTCCTCATTCCGCTGCACGGCCCGGTGTGTGGGTACCTGCGGGGTGTAGCCCATGCGGTGCAGCAGGTAGGACACGCCGCGCAGGGTGTAGGAGACGTGGAACAGCCGGCCGATCAGGGTGGCGACCCGGGCCAGGGTCCACCGCTGGTCCTCGGTCCAGCCGTGCGCGGCCGGGTCGAGGTCCAACTCGGCGCGTAGCCGCAGAACCTGATCCGGCGAGAGTCGGGAGACGTTTCCACCCGGCCCGGTCGAGGCCAGGGCGGTCATCCCACCCGCACGCCAACGACGCCGCCACTGGTAGACCGACTTCGTCGACACCCGCAACCGGGCCGCGACCTGCGTCACTGGCACATCGACGGCGAACAACCGCGCGGCCTGCATCCGTACCTGCTCCCGCTTGGCCCGTCCCGCAGCGGACAGGCCACCACTATCGGCGTACCTCACACCCCAGGTATAGATCGACACCGACCGGACGTCCATAGTGGTTGATCACAGGCGATCGACCGGACCAGACCCCAGCCATTCAACCGCTGTAGCGGTCGCCACCGCATCCTCCCATCCAGCGGCATCAGCGCCGTCGATCCACCCATGGGCGTACCGCTCCATGCGCCAGACGCTCCGGTCCCATGTCCGGGCTGCTTCTATCGTTGCGGGATCGCGCCGGCTTCATCAGAGCGTCGGTTAATAGGCGTCCCGTACCAGATGCAGGTACGCACGCTGGGCGTAGTTGGCCGAGACGTCGGCGCTACACCTATCATCCGTTATCGGCGTGAACAGTAGTGCGGGCTATATCACCATCTATGAGCCTTTTCCAAGCTGATCTTGCAGCTCAAGGTAGGTGCAGGCGGACCGGAGAGCGATGAAGACGAGGCTCCAGGTAGGACAACAGTCGACCAAAACCCGATGCCCCTACCGGGAGCCTCGCCTGTGCTGTCTTACCCGTCCACGATCTCGTTGTCCAGCCGCACCCTGAACCACCTCGCCGACCGCATCCGCAGCCACCGTAAGCAGCAACAATCCCGGTGGCGGCGCCTCGACCCGGGACGGCAGGCCCTGCCGTTGCGTGCCGACCGTGAGATCACCCTTTTAAGATCACCCGTGTCGTCCAGGATCAACACAGCGTCCGGGTCGCCCAGCGTGTCGACCACGTATCCGCGCACCGCCTCGGCGTCCCACACCGCCTCGCTCAACAGCCGCTGCATTGCGTGCGGCATCGCCACGTCCCAATAGACGCGCAGCGGAGTAGGTGGTCGTTGAGGGCTTCTGCGGGAGTTTGCCATCCGAGTGTCTTGCGGGGGCGGCTGTTGAGCGTGTGAGCGACGGCCGCCACCCTGCCGACGACACGGTGCGGGCGGGATCAACGGCTCCGCGATTTCCCACAGATCATCCGGCGCCCACGTACGAATCATGACCTCGTGCACGGAAGCAGATCATGCCCGAGCCCGACAGCCCTCCAAATGAGACACGCCTTTGGTCAGGCGCTGATCCCAGCCGGCCTGATGGTCGTGCGGGCAGTCTCGGCGGCGGCTACCTCGAGCGCGGTGCGGACGAATGCCGCGACCATGCGGGATCGCGTTGCGGCGCGCCACGCCACCATCACGGTGTACGGGCTGGCGTCGGCGACCGGCCGGTAGGTGATGTCGTCGCGGTCGTTGGCGGTGGCCAGGGATCGGGGGATCAGCGCGACCGCCTTGCCGAGCGCGACAACTTCGAGCAGCTGCGCAGGGTCGGCGACCACCGGGGCGTCTGGGCGGCAGCGGACGGCGGCGCCGGGGATCTGGTCGAGGCCGGCCCAGTAGGCCCGCTCCCGGTCGCTGGCTTCGGGCCACTGCGGCACCGGCCACGGCCATAGGTCGGCGCAGCGCAGCCCGGCGCGGCCGGCCAGCTCGTGACCGGCCGGGAGGGCGGCGACGCGTGGTTCCGTGGTGAGCGGTTCCAGTTCGAGGCCGTGCTCGGCGCAGGGTGAGCTGAGCAGCGCTACGTCGGCCCGGCCGTCGCGGACCATATCGGCCTGCTCCCGGTAGCCGCTGATCAGGATGTCCAACGGCGGCAGGCCCGGCTGCCGGGAATAGGCGGCCGCGATCTGTTGGAGCAGCCCGGTGGCGAGGCCGGGTTTAGCGGTAGCGACCAGTGTCGGCTCCGGCTGTCCGGCTCGGCGGGTGCGTGCGGTCAGGGCGGTCACGGCGGTGAGGACGGCCGTCGCCTCCTCCCGCAGCGCCTCCGCGGCCGGGGTGGGCTCGACCCGGTGGGTGTCGCGGGTGAACAGCCGCACGCCGAGCTTGCGCTCCAGCCCGGCGATGGCTCGGGACAGTGGCGGCTGGGCGATGCCGAGCCGTTGCGCGGCACGGGAGAAGTTGAGCTCCTCAGCGACGGCCATGAAGTAGCGAAGCTCGCGGATCTCGACGTCGCTCATACCCGCTGAGTATAACGAGCTACCTGATTGATCTTTCTTCCCGCGACCTCGGCCCGGCTAAATCGAAGGACCACCGACTGCGAGGGAGAAGCATGATGGCACGCCTACTCACCGACGCACGGCCGGCCGTGACCGACACCGGTCTGCTCGCGCTACGGCTCGCCGTCGCCGCGGTGTTCATCGCCCACGGCGCCGGTGACGTCTTCGACGCGGGCGTCTCCAACAACGTGCGCAACTACGCCGACGCGGGCATTCCCGTGCCGGAGCTGGCCGCACCGTTTGCCGCCTACATCCAGCTGTTCGGCGGGATGCTGTTCGTCGTCGGCGCCCTCGTCCGCCCGCTGGCGGCGGGCTTCATCGTGGTCATGGCCGGCGCGCTGTTGTTCGTGCACCGCGGCGAAGGGCTGGTCATGGGCCAGGACGGCAGCGGTTCGGGGTACGCGTTCATGATGGGCGTAGCCTCGCTCACGCTGCTGCTGCTCGGGCCCGGCCGGTTCAGCCTGGACGCGCTGCTGGTGCGCTGGCGGGACCGCTCGGCCGGCGTTGCGCGGTCTGTGCGGGCCAGCCGTGCCTGACCGGATGCGGGCGCGCGCCGCCGCGGTGACCGCGCTGGTCCTCGCCGTCGTCGGCTGCACCGGCGGCGATCCGGGTGCCGCGCCGACGGGCGGCGCCTCCCAGCCGGCGGCGACCGGCTCGTCCGCGCCTCCGCTGGACGCGCTACGCGCCGGCGGGTTGGTCATCGTCTTCCGGCATGCCGCCACCGACCAGTCCCGACCGGACCGGGGGCCGGTCGACCTCGCCGACTGCGCGACCCAGCGCAACCTCTCCGACGCCGGCCGGGCCGACGCGCGAGCGATCGGCGCTGCCTTCCAGGATCTCGGCATCCCGGTCGGCACGGTGTGGACCAGCCCGTATTGCCGGGCGCGGGACACCGCGCAGCTCGCGTTCGGGCGCGGTGAGATGTTACCCGGCCTGGAACGCCTCTACCCCGGGCGGGACCAGGCGGCCGACCGGCGTACCGGCGACCTGATCCGCCAGCACGCACCAGCCGCCGGACAACCGAACCTGGTCCTCGCCGCCCACGGCGTCTACCCCAGTGTGCTGTCCCCGCCGGTCACCCTTGCCGAGGGCGAGGCCGCCGTGTACTCCGTAACCGGCGACCAGGTCCGGCTGCTCGGCAGGGTGCTGCCCCGGCAGTGGCCTTCGCTGGCGGCGACGGCGAGCGCTTCGGGCGAGCAGACGACGGCGGACCGCGTCCTCGATTCCGTCGTACTCATCCATGCCGCCAATGGGCGGACCGGCACCGGATTCCGCGTCGCCGTGCCCGGCCTCATCGTCACCGCAGCCTCCGTCATAGCCAGCAACGACACGATGCGCGTCGTGCTCCGAGACGGCACCGAGCGTTCCGCACGCGTCCTCGGCCGCTCCTCCGAGTACGACGTAGCGGCCCTCCAGGTCGACGACGTCGGCCTGCCCGCGCTCTACTCCGGATCCGGGCTCGCCGACGCCGGGGTCGGCAACCGCGTACTGCCGGCCCGCAGCCCACCAGAGTGGACGGTCGTCACCGCACTGGAGGCGCGCGCCGTACGGATCGCCGCCACGCTGTCCCCGGAGGCGATCGGCGCACCGCTGGTGGACCGAGACGGTCAGGTGCTCGGGATGATCACCAGCGCCTCCTCTGCGCTGCCGGTCGGCCTGACCCGCCAGGAGGCGCTGCGCCTGGCTGGACGCTCATAGCTGTCCTCGCCCCGGAACATGCCTCGATAACGAAATGGAAGGAAGATCGTCCGTGAGCCAAGAGAAGATCCAGCGGCGTTCAGTGCTGGGCGCCACCGCTGCCCTCGGCGCCACCGCCGGCCTCGCCGCTGTCCCCGGCGTGCCGGCGGCAGCCTCGGCACCATCGGTCGCGTCCGGCACCGGCAAAGTCGTCCTGATCACCGGCACCAGCAGCGGATTCGGCAACCTGACCGCGCTAACCCTCGCCAGGGCCGGGTATCGGGTATACGCGTCCATGCGCGGCACCGCCAGCGCGAACGCGGCACCCGCCCGCGCGCTGCGCGACGTCGCGCGCCGCGAGCGGCTCGCACTCGAGGTAGTCGATATCGACGTGCGCGACGACCGGTCGGTCGAGGAGGGTGTCCGCCGGGTACGCCAGCGCGCCGGCCGCATCGACGTGCTGGTCAACAACGCCGGCATGTTCCACCCAGCGGTGCTGGAGACTCAGACGATCGCCGACGTGCGGAACATCTTCGACACCAACCTCTACGGCCACCTGCGGATGAACCGCGCCGTCCTGCCCACGATGCGGGCTCAGCGGGACGGCCTCGTCATCCAGGTCACTACCGCGCTGGGACGATTCGTGTTCCCGTTCCTCGGCGCCTATTGCGGCGCCAAGTGGGCGCTGGAGGCCATGACCGAGATCACCCGGTACGAGGTCTCCCAACTCGGTGTCGACGTGATCATCGTCGAGCCGGGCGCCTACTCGACCGACTTCGTAGACCCCAACGGCGTCGGGTACTACCGGCAGTACCTTCGGCACCTCAGCCCGGACAACACCCGCCGTCGCGCCGAGTACGGCGAACTGGCGCAGCGGGCCGAGTCGCACCTGATCGAGGACTCCACCGCCGATCCGCAGGAGATCGCGGACACCATCGCGACCGTCGTGCGGACCCCGCGCGGCCAGCGCCCGGCCCGCGTACTCGGACCCGGCGTGCACGACTTCATCGGCGAACTGCACGAGGCGGCCACCCGCGTCCAAGCGGGCATCATGGCAGCCTCCGGCTTCGGCGATCTGACCACCGCCCCGTGAACGAGCGGCCCGGACCTCGTTGCCTGCGGGTGGTCCGGGCCGCTCCATATCTCTGCCGTGGTCAGGACTTGACTGCCGTGTTGTTGTAGGCGGCGCGGGATGCGGTGATCAGCGTCGCGCCGAGGTTCGCCGCCTGCTGAGGGGTGAGCCGGATCGTGGTGCGGTCCCAGCAGCCCGACAGCAATCATGCGGCCAGGTGTCGGACCGCGTTGTGGTTCATCCCGTTGAGCTTGCTCATGTCGGCGGTGGGCTGTTCCGGGTTGTCGATGGCCAGCGTCACCGATGGCGGCTCGTCGCCGTACCCGTCGGGGAGGTTGAACGCCTCGATGTTGACCGTTGCCGTCTTGATGTCGTTGGCATCGTCGATGTGGTGGCCGTACACGGCGGCCACGCGCCGGCCGTGCAGGCGGACGCCGTCTTCGGTGCGGCAGTTCCCCTCGCACCACACCGGGCACTGCGGCTCGGCCATGAACCGTTCGAAGACCCAGTCGCAGGTACTGACGTGTGGCTCTGTCCTCCGTGGGATCGTTGAATGGCGTCGTGCTCCTGTCGCTCGGCTAGCTGATTCTTTGTTAGGTACTCCAGTTGATCATCCTGGTGGCCTGCGGTGGGCACGCCAACGGGGTCGAGGGTTGTTGTGCTGCGGCACCAGGTCGCGGTGCTGCGTCGGCGGGTGCGTCGGCCGATCTGGAGCCGGCTGACCGGGCGGTGCAGGCCTGGCTGCCGAGGCTGTTGCCGCGGACGCGGTTGGTCGACGTCCTTCGCCACCCGGTCATGTTGGGGCGTTGGCATCGCAAGCTGCCGCGCGGCGGTGGACGTGCTCGGGCGGCGGGGTCGTCCGCCTCACGGCCGAGGTCCGCGAGTTGGTGCTGGGCTGGCTCGGGACAAGCCGGCCTGGGGTGTCGGCGCGTACAGGGGAAGTTGGCTGGCCTGGGCTACCGGTTCGCGGCCAGCACGGTCTGGTCGATCGTGATCAGGGGTGGGGGTGGGGCGGCGCCGCGACGGGTGGGGGACCGACCTGGACCGAGTTCTTCACCGTGCAGGTCAAAGGCATCCGGTCCTACGATGTCATGCGTGTGGACACCATCAGTCTGAGCCGCGTCTATGTGCTGTTCCTGATGGAGATCGTGACCCGGCGAGTCTACCTGCTGGGCACCACCACGAGCGTGATCGGTGAGTGGGTGGCGTAGCGCAGCCGGACCAGCCGCAAGGGCGGTCAACTACTAACGCGGGCTCGCAGCCCATCGAGCAAGAACGGCCTGCCCCGGTCGGTGGTCTGCAGGCACAGTGGCAGCTCCGGCGGCCGTTCTGAGGCCGATAATCGGTGGGCGCGAGTGTGGTTGGCGGGGGAGCAGATTGGGAGCATTGCTGTGCTCCCAATGGCGCTGAATCTCGCTTAACGGTTCTGACCTGCGATTATCGTTTACCGCCCGACCTGCGCCCCTTTCGTCGTTGCTGGTCAGCGCGTTGCCGGGCGTTCCTTGACACGGAAGAGGTCACTGGTTCAAACCAAGTATCGACAGCCAGCTATATAAGCAGGTCAAACGGCTCGTTATCGGATCTTCGGTAACGGGCCGTTTCGGATCCTGGCCCTTACTCGGGGAGCATCCGGGGAGCACGCCCGCTCCCCGGCGGTGACCACTTCCGTTAACCGATTGTCCGCTCCACGGCTGCGCACTTCCTAGTCAGAAATGTTGTCACGCGCCGCCGGGTCGGGTTCGGGGAGCATGTTGCTCCCACCGGGCCTGTAGTCCGTCCACGAGACGTTGCTCGACGATGGCGCTGACGTGGCTGTAGATCCCCCGGACGCCGGGTAGGCGGTGACCCAACCGCTTGGCTTGGGCGACCTGGGGCCAAGGGCCGCCCGCTCAAGGCGCCACCACCGGTCGCCGGGACGCCGGTGACCCGCTGGGTGCGGCCCGCCTTGTTCGATGCCGGGTCCCGCACCTACCGCTACAGCAGCATCGATCTGAGGACCCAGCCGCCGCCGGACAACCCGTGGCTCGCCTGGGGGCTGCACCTGGCGCATACCATCGCCGAGGCGCGAGGCTGGCCGGGAACGGTTCGCCGCTCGATGCAACGCGTGCTGGTGATGCTGCTCGCCGGACACCAAGGCGGAGAACGGATCCGGGTCAGCGACTTCCAGCGGATTGCCACCCGGCGCGGCACCGACGTCGACTACGTGGTCGAGATCCTCACCCTCATGGACGTCGTGGACGATGACCGTCCGGCCGCTCTGGAGGGCTGGCTGACCAGGAAACTCGACGGGTTACCGGAGGTGTGGCGACGCGATCTGCAACGCCTGGTCCGTTGTACTGCGCGACGGAACGGCCAGAACGCGGGCGCGCAGCCTCGCCACCGTGCGGACCTACGTCTCCGCCGCATTGCTGGCCGTCGCGGCCTGGTCGGCCCGGTACGCCCATTTGCGGGAAGTCGTCCGCGAGGACGTCGTGGCCTACCTGTGCACCCTGCACGGCGAGGCACGGCGGACGGCCCTGAGCGCGCTACGGTCGCTGTTCGGCTGGGCCAGACGCACGGGCACGATCTTCCGGAACCCGACCATGCGCATCCAAGGGCCACGCCGGGAACATCCGATCTGGCAGCCGCTGACGGGAGTCGAGATCGACGCCGCCATCGACGCCGCCGACACCGTGCAGGCCCGCGTGTTCGTCGCCCTGACCGCTATCCACGCGGCCCGCCCCATTCAGATCCGGGCGATGCAGCTGGTCGACCTCGACCTGGCGGGACGGTCGCTGACCATCGGCGGCAACACCCGTCCGCTCGATGACCTGACCTACCGGGTACTGCTGGAATGGCTCGAACACCGACGCCGCACCTGGCCCCGGACCGCGAACCCGCACCTGCTGATCAACAAGATCACCGCGCTGCGGCTCGGACCGGTCGGCCATACCTGGATCCTGAACCTGCGGCGACTTCCGGCCACGCTCGAGCGGCTACGTATCGACCGCCAGCTGGAGGAGGCCCTCGCGACCGGCGGCGATCCGCTGCATCTGGTCAAGGTCTTCGCGATCAGCGAGCGCGCTGCCGTGCGGTATGCCGCCAACGCCCAGGCGCTGCTTCAACCCGAACCCACGCCGCCTGCCGACCGACGGCTGCAGGAATGAGACCGGCGCCTTCCGTGCCTTCTCCGCTGACCGCCGGCGGCCCGCCCACCAGCGTTCGACCCGGAGCGGTTCAAACAACGCAACATCGCCGAACGCGCGGTCAGCAAGCTCAAACAGTTCCGCGCCGTGGCCACCCGCTACGACAACCGCCCCTTCATATACCTGGTGTCGGCGTACTCGCTGCAGTGCAGAGCCGATGACCCTGCGGTGTGCGACGTTGAGCAGCAGCCGGCCGCTGTCGAACTGGATGCCGTGGCCGGGGCCGGGGCTGTCCAGCGTCCAGCCGTAGTCGAAGTGCGTGAACAGGTGCGACAGGCCGCGCGGCGGGCCCCAGGTGACGCCGGCGTCCGTGCTGGAGACGACGAACATCTCGGCGCTGTCGGCCGAGCACCCGGTGTTGTCCGGCAGCCGCTCGCCCAGGTTGTAGAACAGGAACAGCTCGCCGGTCGTACGGTCGACGACGAACGCCGGGTTGCCCCACGAGGCGCCGTCGACCGAGGCCACGACCGTCTGCGTCGGGGTCCAGGTCGCGCCGCCGTCGGTGCTGCGGCGGACCAGCAGGTCCCGCGGGCCCGCGTCGCACACCTCGTGGCGGCCCTCGGTGGCCACGACGACGGTGTCGTCGGGAAGCACTGCCAGGCCGTGGACGTGGTAGTTGACGTGCGGGTCCACCTCCGAGTCCCAGAGTGTGGTCTCGGCGTACCACGCCTGTGTCGACTGCCCCGCGAACGCCGCGCCGGTCAGCGCGTGCGGTGCCGTCACGGCCGCGGCACCGGCGACGAGTCCCTTGGCGAACGTGCGTCTGCTGATCATCGCGTGCCTCCGAGCGGCTCGATCGCGGACTGATACGTAACAAGTAGCGTCACTGTAGGGGCCTGATCATGGCCGCAACAAGGGGTCCTGTTGCCGGCACATGACGGAAAGCCGGGCGCCGAGGTTTCGGAAACGGTGGTTCAGGGGCTCTTGTCGAGGTGGCGGCGCGTCAATACGATGCCGTGTCTATACGTATCACCTCGAGCGAAGCCAACGTTCCGGAAGGGCAGGACCATGTCCGAGCGCACCAACCGTCGCGCGTTGTTACTGGCAGGTGGCGCGGCGCTGGGAGCGGCTGCAGCCGTCGCACCGTGGCAGGCGACCCCCGCCGCTGCCGACGTGCCCGACGGCGTCGTCACCCCGCAGCAGTTCGGTGCCCTGGCTGACGGGGTCCACGACGACACCGCCGCCATCCAGCAGGCCATCGACTCCCAGCGGGACACGCCCGGCCATCCGTTCGTGTTGTTCCCGCCGGGCACATACAAGATCACCCGCACCATCGTCGTCCCCGACCTCACCAACGAGCCGTACAACCGGATCCAGCTCCGCGGCTACGGCACGATGGGCAACCGCGCGTCCACCATCAAGCAGGCCCACGCCGGCGTGGGTATGCACATCCAGAGCTCGCTGGCCGCCATCCACGGCCTGTGCTTCGAGGCGACCGTCGACCTCGACCAGGTCGGGCTGCGGTTCTCCGGCGTCGCGAACACTGACGACATGGACGGCGCGATCCTGGACTGCACGTTCATCCAGTTCGACACCGCGATCCAGCTCGTCGGCCGCGGCCTGTACTTCTCCCGCAACCTCGTCGCGCAGTGCGCCACCGGCATCAGCCTCTCCTGGCCCACCGGCAACACCGGCGGCGACGGCGCTGTCCACCACCCGCCGTACGGGCTGCGGAAGTGGCTCATCACCGACAACCACTTCCACACCGTCCAGGACGCCATCGTCACCACCCCCACCAGCAACGGGGAGTACCGCAGCGCGATCATCCAGGGCAACCTGCTCGACATCGGTCGCCGGCTGTTCCGGGGCAGCCTGACCAACTCCACCATCAGCGGTAACGTCGTGGAACATGCCGAGGGCGACGCCGCGATCATCACCATCACCAGCGGCGGCCACAACCTCACCATCGCCGACAACGTCCTCGGCGGTTTCGAGCCGCCCGTCACCCGCAGCGCCGGCGCCATCACGTTCGCCAGCGGCTTCACCCCGCGCAACGTCACCATCAGCGGAAACAGCTTCAACTGGACGCAACAGACGGCGGTCCGGTTCCTCGCCGGCGCCAGCCGGGTCACCATCGCCAACAACACGTTCGACAACTGGCACATGGGCATCGACGCTCTCGGCGCGGCGATCCGAGTGGTCGGCACCGCCACCGATGCCACCGTCATCGGCAACGTCTTCTCGCCCGACGCCACCAACCGGGCGCCGATCCGCGTCGACACGCTGACCAGGTCACACGTCATCGGCAACACGTACGCGCAGCCGAACCTGGTCGCGGTCACCACGGTGAACGACTCGCAGATCCAGACCACGCCCGGCAAGTTCAACCAGCTCGAGGTCACCCACGCGGGCGCCGACGGCAGGATCCGGGTCATCAACAGCATGGGCACGATCGCTGCGGGCGGAAAGTACGGCTCGTTCCTGGCGGCGGGTCACCCCGGCACCGCCGGGAACAAGGGCGGCATCCGGGTGGTCGCGGTCAACGGCGTCGGATCCGCCGCCACCGAGTTGTTGTGCGCGACCAACACCAGCAACGAAGTGGTCGCCATCACCGCGAACGCCACCGGCCTGATCCCACCCGCCGACAACCTGCGGGACCTGGGCGCCGCCGACAAGCGGATGCGGGCGGTGTACACCCACCAGCTGGCGCTGGCCGAGCAAGCCCCGACCGAGCTGCCGAAGGCCACCGACAACGTCGGCGGTCTCGTTCT
The DNA here is from genome assembly GCF_050936445.1 of Plantactinospora sp. CA-294935. Classification (NCBI taxonomy): domain Bacteria; kingdom Bacillati; phylum Actinomycetota; class Actinomycetes; order Micromonosporales; family Micromonosporaceae; genus Plantactinospora; species Plantactinospora sp. CA-294935. The sequence continues at coordinate 9,899,670 of NZ_JBNJMU010000001.1, read as the reverse complement.
CATCAAGGACCCGAAGACCGGCAAGCGCACCCTGGCACTCTCCGACGGCGAGGCCTGGCACGCGGTCCCCCTGGGCGACAAACTCTGACCACGACGACGATCCGGCTCACTCCCGACGACCCGCAACCGGTCTGGCGGGGAGCGCTGGCATGGACGGTGACGGACGACCGGTGGCAGCCGTGGCGGTTGCCACCGGCCCGGCTCGCCACCGCCCACGCCCTCGGGCTCGGCGGGCGGGCGCGCATGGCCGCCGGTGTCCGTGCGGTCGGGCGCACCGACGCTGCCGCGCTCGAACTTGAGACGTTCGCTGCCGACGAGGACGTGACATCGCTGGACGTCGTCGTGGACGGTGACCTGTGGCGGCGGGTGCCGCTGGCGGCGGGAGCGTCGACGAGCCACGTCGACCTGCTGCCCGGCACCAAGGTGGTGGAGGTCTGGCTGCCCGAGTTCGGCGAGCTCCGGATCGGACCCCTTGTCCTGCACCGTGCGACCGGTGCTGCCGCTGTCGCGGGGGACGGCTTGCGCTGGATCACCTATGGAAGCTCGATCACACAGTGCCGGACGGCCGCAGGCTCGAGCGAGACCTGGCCCGCCCTCGTCGCCCGGCGCCTCGGCTGGGACCTGACCTGCCTCGGGTTCGCCGGGGAGTGTCACCTGGATCCCGTTGCGGCGCAAGCAATCGCGCGGACACCGGCGGATCTGGTGTCGCTGTGCCTCGGGATCAACATCTACGGCCTCGCCAGCTTCGGCCGCAGAACCCTTGCCGGACGGGTTTCCGGCTTCATCCAGGCGATCCGCGACGCCCACCCGGGAGTGCCGATCGCCGTCATGTCGCCGATCGCCTCGCCGCACCGGGAACGGCGACCCAACGCAACGGGCATGACGCTAGACGATCTATTCCAAGGGTCAGTGGTCGTGGGTCTGTCAAGTTGTCGGACAGTCCCATCGGCTGAGTACGCCGAGGCGAACGGTCATGCGCGTAGCGCCGTGTCGGCAGCGTGGACCTGATGTAGCAGCGGCTGGCCCGCGACGAAGCGACCGACTTCGTCTACTACCAGCCGACCGACGCGGCGCCGCTCGAGTCCGATACTGCCGGCGATGTGTGGGGTGAGCACTACGTTGGGCAGCGTATAGAGCGGCGAGCCCGGTTCGGGTGGCTCGGGATGGGTCACGTCGAGGAGTGCGAAAACGTCCTGACGCCGGTGCAGGACCCGGATCAGCGCGGGTTCATCCAGCACCGCACCGCGTGCGGTGTTGATGATTGTGGCACCCTCGGGCATCGAGGCGAGCAGTTCCTCGGTGATCAGTCCCGAGGTCTGTGGCAGAGACGGCGTGTGCACAGTGATCACGTCGGCGCGGTGAAACAGCTCGTCGATTCCCACGAGTTCGACGCCGAGAACGGCCGCACTCGCGGCGTCTACGTACGGGTCGGCGGCAAGCACGTGCACGTCGAGTGCGGACAGCCGTTGGGCCACCAGGCGGCCGATCAGGCCGAGTGACAGTATGCCGACCGTCGAGCCGAACGTGCCGGGCGCCGCCGGCTGGGATGGGAACCGGCCGAGCCGGCGTACCGCGCGTTCGAAGCGGTGGGCGTGCTTGAGCGCCAGCGTCACCTGCGCGAATGTGAACTCGGCGACTGGCACGGCGTTGGCGGCGGCGGCCGACACGATCTGGATGCCGGCGGCCCAGAACTCGTCGGTGACGATCGGCCGCACCGATCCACCGCCGTAGAAGACCGCACGGAGCCTGGTCGCGTGGGAGAGCAGAGTGCGGTCCAGGCGGGGGCCGCCCCAACCGGTGACGAGCAGCTCGACGTCGGCCAGTAGCGCCGGTCGCGTGCTGACCTGCTCAACCGTCGCGTCCGGGCCGGCCCAGCGGACCAGGCGGTCCAGGTGGGCACGTTCCTCCGGTCCGTATACGTCGTCGACCAGGTCGCGCGGCATGACCAGCAGGGCCGACGGACGGTGCGCCGCGTCGGCGAGCACCGGTGACGAGGCTCGGGGTGATGGGGACAACGCACAGCTCCTTCGTGATCGGCCAGGCTGAGTGGGGAAGGACCCGGAAGTACCGACGCGAGTCATCGCCGGCGTGCCGGCACCACGGTTTGGTGCGCCGCCGTATGTGTGAGCGGCGCACCAACCCTCGTGCTTTGCGCAGAAACAGCCGGCGATCGAGTCGAGCGCGACGGGGCAGCGGCTCACCCATCCGCAGCGGTCGCGCTGCCGGCGACGCCGCTACCCGCCAGCTCCGTCGTTGCGGTCCGGGCGGTTGCTGGCGCCGGGCGCGCTCGGCCGGAGGCGTTCCCGCTGGCAGGACTGAGCGACAGTGATGCTCTCGAAGGTGCTCTGCGTGGATGCGTAGAGCCCGACGCCGCCGCTGCGGACAACGGTGTCGCGAGCCTTCAGGACCTGAACGCCGTTCAACGTCACGGTGATGCGGTCGCCGTGAATCACGGCACCCAGTCGAACGGGGCCTGTCAACGGGTTGCTGATTGATGCCGTGCCCACCGCGACCGGACCCGACGCGTGAGCCTCGCGGATGATATTCGCGTACTGCGTTCCTTGGCTCGTCTTGCCGATGTGGATCCGGTACCCGTACGAGTCCGTGGTGTCTCGCAGCGAGATTCCCGCGTTACCGACGGATCCGTTGATCGTGACCGTGGTCTCCGCGACATAGTCGCACGCCTCGGAGAAGCGCGACGGCAGTGTCGAGTCGGCCAGGACGTGCGCCCTGCCACCGGCAGGAGGCGTGAGGCGCAACTGACCCGAGGCGACGGACACAGCCCCTGCTATTGCTCGCCAATTGGCCTGATCGATCCCTTCCCTGATCACGATGTTGTCGAAGGTCGCGGCCCGCCGATGCGTGAAGGCGGCGGCACCACCCGTCGGCAGCTGTGAGTCGTCCGCGGAGATCGACGTGTCGCCGACTTTGGCGGTCAGATGCTTCCCGATCGCGGAAACGATCAGCTTGTGCGGGGTGTTGGCGCTGACGGGCAGTGCGGTCTCCGCGAGAATCGTGGTCGTCGCGTTGTATATCTTCACGAGCTGCAGCGTCGCCCCCGACGAGGAGTTGAGTACATTGGCTCGATAGTAGTTTCGGGAATCGTGGTAGCGGAACGCGAGACCGGTACGGGCCGTCGTCTGGCCGGGTACCCCAGGAACGATGTCCGCGGCCATAACCACGTCATCCGGTACATCTCGCAGCGCCGCGAACGACACAATGTCCGCGGTCGAGGTCTGTGCCAACTGCGTGTCCGGACCGGCGCCGGTTAGCGCCCAGGTGCCCTGCACCGGCGTCCAGCCGTCAAGGGATCCGTTGAAGTCGTAGACGGTACGGTCCAGGCTGGCATCGGCGAACTCGTCGTCGAGCACGGGTGTCGGGGAAAACGACGCCTGGACCGACAAGGTGATGAGGTCGCCCGTGCGGGTGAACGCGGTCGGGGTGCCGTTCACCGTCACCGCGTTGACGTTGGGCGCGTTGATGGAGAGCGTGCCGGTGAACGGGTCTCCAAGCGAGATCTGGGCGGTCGCGCCTCGCAGTTCCACACTGACGTCGGACACCGGCGCGGATGCGGCGATAACGGTGGCACCGTGGTCGACCAGGGACGACCCGCGGGTCAACGCGTACCGGGTAAGCCCGCCGCCCGAAGCACGCTCGAGGTAAGCGGTCTCGGCGTTGGTCGTGGCGGCCCCGAACGCCCTCGCCGAGGGAGTCGCCTCGCGCGAAAGGTAGAAGCGTCCGGTCGCGTCCGGCAGGCCGATTTCCATCGCGGTCGCCACGGAGTGACCCACCCCGGGCAGTGCGATGCGCTTCGCCGTCACCGCGGGCGCCGCGCCGGCCTTGCCGGGAACCACCACCGTGTCCAGTCCCGTCGACCCGGTGGCGCGCCAGTCGTACGACAGGTAGTCGACGTCCGTGAGTACCTGATCGCCGACGCGCACGGCGCCGTCCTCGTGGACAGTGGGGGTGAGCGCGGTGCCGGCCGGGGCCACCGGGACGAGCCGCACGCCGGCAACCGGTGCGGCTCCGGGCACGGTGTCGAAGCCGACCGTGGCGACCTTCGTATTCGGGTTGACGGTGACCGGATCACCAGGGAAGTGCCAGAGCTGCCGGTAATCGTGCGCGGCGGTGTCACCGGTGAGGTCGTCGGAGACGACCCAGAAGCCGGGCTTGACGAAGTAGACGGCGCGATCGTGCACAACCGGCCGGTAGCCCATCGTCGTACCGCGGTAGATGTCGAGGCCCGCGTTCGAGCGCCACAGCGACGTCGTGCGGGGGACGCCGGCGGTCTGCGCGCGTCCGTCGACCTCGATGGTGTTGTGCGCCTCGGTGGTGCGGCGCATCCAGTCGTTCGTCGGAGTCGCGCTGTAGTCCCCCACTCCGGAGTCGACGATCAGCGGACGCCCGTACGCCGCCATCACCAGGCTGAGGTCGTCCGGATGCCGATGCGAGGCAGTGTAGCTGGAATTCTGGTTGTTGATCAGCATGTACCGGGCATCGGGGTCCCACCCGGAACGCTGTACCGCGAAGCTGATCGGAAACACCGTGGACGGCAGCGTCGGGGCGGTCCCCTCCGTTCGACCGGAGGCGACCCAGGTGAAATCGGGCCAGGAGTTGCGTGCACCGGTTCTGCCGATGGCGGCCGTACCAGCATCGGCGTTCGGCGAGTCGCCCACCATCGCGACCTCAAGGTTCGGCTGGCGGGTCGCGAACAGCGAATCCGCGATCCAGTCCGCCGTCTGGACGATCGATTCAGGAAGGGTCCGCCCGTTGGCATCCGCTAGTCTGATGACGGTGTTGAGCAGATCCGCCACGTATGCCTGATAGTTGAACGCCGGCTCGCGGTACACACCGTCGCCTTTCACGTGCGCGCGCAGGAACCGCTCCAACGAGCGCACCGCGAACCACTCCCAGCCGGGCGATGCCGAGAACTCGGGCAGAAATACGGCTGCCGCGTAGACCGCGCGGGCCATGGACACGTACCAGTTGTTCCCGACATGTATCTGCATCACGCCAGTGAGGAACTTCGCCGTGGCGTGCACGCCGGACAGGTACGCCACGAGGTCATTCGCGTCGATGCCCGGGTCGGTCCGGAACACTGAAAACGCACTGACCAGCTGTGAAAGCCGCTTGGCGGCCGACAGGTTGCGGTTCTGTGGCCAGCTCTGGTTGTCGGCGAAGAAGTCGAGCGAGATGTCCTTCCACGCCGCCGCGTACGTTGCACGCTTTACCGGGTCACTCTCGAACGCGTAAGCGCTGATCAGTCTGGGCATGAACGCGAGGTCACTCATCAAAACCTGCGCGCCGCCCGGGGTGGTCTGCGTCCCACCCCAGGCGTCCCGCCAGTCGACGTCGATCCGCTGCTCGGCGTCGTTGTAGAAGTCGCGGGTCTCGGCGCCGAACCGGAAGATCCCCGCCGCGAGCTCATCGGCGCTCGCGTCGCCGCCGCCCGCGTCCGCGCTCGGAGCCAGGTACTGAACGTCGGTGCGGCCCGCGTAGAACACTTTGAGCTCGCCCGCGGCGCCCGCTTCATCACCGGCGGCGAGCTTTGCCGCCACCGCGGCGAGCTCCGGACGCGTCAGGTCGAGCAGTTCGCCGAGATCCGACATGTCGGCCGCGGCGGCCCTGCCCGGCGACAGGACCGTCGCCACCAGAGCCAGCACGAGCGCCGCAGCGGCACCCGCACGGGCCCGGCGACTCGTGTACCAGGGAAAATAGCTTCGTCTCACCATGGTCTTCTCCCTCACCCGTGAGAGTGTTAGCTGAGTCCTTCGACCGCGCCCGGGAGCGCCGAAACAGTCCGCGGAGTTCGCGGCCCGGCTGGTGTTGCTCAACCCGGGTGGGTGCACTTCACGGCTCGGCGGCCGAACCGAACGGGTACGCCGGACCGGCCGCCGTGTCCGGCTCGTCAGCGACCCGCCTGCTCCTCGTACTCCGCCTTGATCTTGTTGCCCACCCGGTCCATGAACTGCTTGATGGCCGGCTGCCACGCCGAGACGGGTTTGTTGCCCAGCTGGATCTCCAGCAGGACCGAGTCCAGTTCCTGCTGCTCGCTGGCTGCCTTGCTGGCGGCGGTCTCCGAGTACAGCCCGAGGGTCGGGTCCGGGACGGCAAGCGGGACGCCGGCGACCTGGTGGTCGTACTGGTCCTGCACGGCCTGGCGGTTACCGGGCTCGTAGATGACCGGCGATGCCTCGGCGAGGTACCGCACGGGCAGGAATGTCTGGCTGCGCCCGGCCTCGGTGAGGGTCGGGTCGGAGCCGTTGCGGTTGAACGTCTGGCCCTCGACGCCGTACCGCAGGGCCATGTACTCGCTGCTGCCGAAGGGTGAGCACAACCAGTTGAGGACCTTGAGGATCTGCTTGATCCGGTCGGCGTCGTCGGTCTTGGCGATGGCGGTGAAGCTGGACAGCGTCGGACCGGGCGTGCGTACCTGCGTCCCCCTGCCGTCCCGGGTGGGCGAGAGCATGCCGGTCAGGCGGAAGCCGGGCACGTCTTTGGCCTGGCCGTAGAACTTGCCCCACCCGGCGTACAGGCCGATGGTGAACGCGGTCGTGCCGGCCAGCATCCACTGGTTGCGCTTGGTGTTGGGCGCGCCCGCCTGGTCGGGATGTATCACCCCGGACTTCACCAGCTCGACGGTGTCCTGGAGGGCCTGCGTGAACTGCGGTGTGGTCCCGGTGTGGGTGAAGACGCCGTCCTTGGCCTGCCAGGCGCCGGCGCCGCCGGGCCAGTTGCCGGTGATCCCGTTCATCTCCAGGATCGTGTTGAACGGGATCTGCCCGAACGCCCAGCGGCCGGCCCGCTCGTCGGTCAACGCGGCCGCCATCTGCTTGAACTCGTCCCACGACCTGGGTTGGAGGCTGAGTCCGGCCTTGGCCAGCAGGTCGGCCCTGGTGTACAGCACGGTGCCGATCCGTGCCCGCGGCACCGGGATGCCCCAGATCCGTTGGTCGTAGACGGTGCTGCGCCAGGCATCGGTGGGCAGGCCGGCGAGGTTCGGGTAGGCAAGGACCGCGTCCCCGGACAGGTACTCGGTCAGGTCGGTGAATGTCGCCTTCAGCATGGCCGGCATCTGTTGGACGACGCCCTGGATAGCGACCATGTCCGGCAGATCGCCACCGGCGATGGTGGTGGCGACCTTGCTCTTGTAGTCCGCCGACGCGACGTACGTGATCTTCAGTTCGGTGCCGAGTTTGTCGTTGAGGTTCTGCCAGTAGGGGTTCGAGCCGAGCGCGGGGGCGATCGGGTCGTACGTGTACGTCAGCGCCGTGACGGCTTCGCCCTGCACCGGCTGCGACGCGGCGCTGGAGGCGGTCGGGTATGTGAAGTATCCCGGCGACACCCCGGCCGGCTCGGCGGCCAGGTCGGGCGTGGCCGCGGTGACGGGCTTGTAGGTGGGCAGCTTGACCGGCCCGGTCGAGCCGTTCGACGAGCTCGACCCGCCGTCGCCGCACGCCCCGAGCAGCGGGCCTAGCCCCGCTGCCGCGCCGAGTGCCAGGACGCGACGGCGGCTGAGGGTAGGTGCCATGACGTCTCCTTCCACATTGTGTGGACGACCGGTCAGCCCTTGACGGCGCCGACCATGAGTCCCTTGGCGAAGTGCTTTTGGATGAAGGGGTAGATGAGCAGGATGGGTAGGATGGAGATGACGAGAATCGCCATCTGGACGGAGATTTGCGGTGGCAGGTTCTCCAGGTTGGAGCTGAGCTGGTCGGACCCGATCGGGGTGTCGTTGACGACGTAGGTGCGCAGCACCAGTTGCAGCGGCCACTTTTCGGGCGACTGCAGGTACAACATCGCGGAGAAGAACGCGTTCCAGTACGCCACCGCGTAGAACAGCCCGATCACGGAGACGACCGCCTTCGACAGCGGCAGCACGATCCGCAGTAGGATGCGCATCTCCCCGGCACCGTCCATAAAGGCGCTTTCCAGCAGCTCACCGGGGATTTCCAGGAAGAACGCGCGCATGACGATGACGTTGAACGCGTTCACCAGCACCGGCAGGATCAGTGCCAGGTAGTTGTCCAGTAGGCCCAGCTGCTTGACCGTGAGGTACATCGGGATGATGCCCGGGTTGAACAGCAGAGTGAACACCGTCATCAGCAGGATCGGCTTGTGCAGCAACGAACCTGGCCGCGACAGCGCGTACGCCAGAGCGATCGTGGCGACGAGGCTGAGTGCCGTGCCGACCGCGGTGATGCCGGCGCTCACCATCAGGGCACGGGTGACGATTCCGCCGGACAGGACGGCCCGGTAGGCGTCCAGCGTCGGTTCGCGCGTCCACAGCACGAAGCCGCCCGCCCTGCTGATCTCCTCCGGGGAGGCGATGCTGGTCATCAGCACGGCCCAGAACGGGACCACCACCGCCAGGCAGCCAAGGCCGAGCACGAGTCCCCGCGCACCGATCCCCAGCCTGCTGGGCTCGCCCATCCAGGCCGGGCGCTGGCCACGGCCCGAGCGTGGCCGCCGCGGCCGCGCGCCGCCGGCGGGGCGCGCCACGGACACCGCAGGCGACACAGGTCCACTCGTCACTTGGTGTACACCCCCTGCTCGCCCAGCGCGTGGGCCGCCCGGTTCGCGCCGAGCACGAGCGCGACACCGACAATGCCTTTGATCAGCCCCACGGCGGCCGCGGTGCCCCAGTCCCCGCCGACGATCCCGTGGTTGTAAACGTATGTGTCGAGCACCTCGCTGGCACCGGCACCGACCTGGGCCTGCTGCAGGATGATCTGCTCGAACCCGACGGACAGCGAGTCACCGAGCCGCAGGATCAGCAGCAGGACGATCACCGGGCGGATGGACGGCAGGGTCACGTGCCACAGGCGGCGAACCGCCGAGGCGCCGTCCACCACTGCGGCCTCCATCTGCGTCGGATCCACTCTGGCCAGTGCGGCGAGGAAGATGATCGTCGACCAACCGGTGTCCTTCCAGATCACCTGTGATGTGATCATGAGCTTGAACAACTCGGGCACGCCGACGATGTGGAATGTCGACAGGTCGGCCGAGCGGAGCCAGCCGTTGAGCATCCCGCCGTTGCCGAACATCTGCTGGAACAGGGCGACCACGATCACCCAGGACAGGAAGTGCGGCATGTAGAGGATCGACTGGGTGAGGCGTTTGAGTCGTTCGCTGATCGTCGCGTTCAGGATCAACGCGAGGCAGATCGGCAGCGGGAACACGAAGACGACCTGGATCAGCGTGATGATCAGCGTGTTGACGAGCGCGTTGAGGAACACCGGGTCGCCGGTAAGCACGGGCTCGAAGTTGTCCAGCCCGACGTACGGGCTGTGCCAGATTCCCAGGAACGGCTGGAAGTCCTGGAACGCGATGATGTTCCCGCCAAGCGGCAGATAGTGGAACAGCAGCAGCGCCGTGACCCCGGGAATCGCGAGCAGCAGCAGGACCCGGTCGCGCCGCCAACGGTTGCGCACGCTATGCATCGTCGCTCCCCACCGGGGTACCCAAGCCGATGGGTTGGCCCGCGACGCAGGCCTGCACCGCCGCCCGCAGCGCGTCGTCGGCGTTCGCCGCGACCCTCCTGCTCCGGGCAACCGCGGGCGCCGGATCGGTGGCGATGTCGGTGACCGCCGCGACCACCGTCGCCGCGGCGCGATGGTCGAGCTCGATCACCAGGTCCGGGGCGCCGAGGTCGGCGAACATCTGGGACTTGGTCGTCTCGGTCGGCTGTCGAAGGTAGATGGTCGGGATCGCGTGCCGTGCGGCCAGGATCGGCGAATGGCACTCCATGCTGACCACCAGCGACGAGACGGCGTAGACGCCGGTCGCCTCCTCCAGCGGCCAGTACCGGTCCAGGAGCCGGACCTGCCCGAGCGTCTCTGGACTGACCAGGCTGGGAAGGTGCTCGTGCGCCAGCTCGACGGCGTAGCTCATCTCGGGCACCACGATGGCCGGCAGGCCGCTGACGCGTACCCAGGTCTCGATCGCCGCCGCCAGCACTGCCAGGTCGTGCGTCACGGTCGCCCGGTTGACCGCGTCGCGCCGCATCTGCTCGCGGGTCGGATCCGTGCCGTAGATCTTCGCGTAGGGGCTGTAACGGAGCCGCGGAACAAAGCAGGCGAACCGACCAGGCTGCAGGCCGAGACCCTCCAGCAGGCGGGCGGCCGCGACGGCGTCAGTATGGTCGAACGCGAACGTGCCATCCGGCCCGAAGGCGAGGTCGGGCCTGGTTATCTTCTGGCTGCGCAGGGTCGCGAGGGTCAACGTTTCGCGGCAGTAGACGAAGTCGGCGCCGTCGAGGCGGTCCTTGACGTCGTCGTCAAGGTAGGACGGTGGGAGCAGATCGACCATCTGGGCCAGCTCCGGCAACGTCGCCACGGTCGGTGGGCACAGCGGATCCACGGTGACCCCGAAGTACCCGTACGGGCGGCCCACGTGCCGGCGCCACCAGTCGATCTCGGTGCTCTGGAAGGCGTCGGCACCCGATCCGTGCATCAGGACGTCCGCGCCGTCGATGGCGGCGGCCAACTCCGGGGTGCTCGGCCCGTCGCCGCCGAGAGTGCCGTCAACGACGCGCAGATCGGGCAACGCGTGTCGCAGCATGGATCGCTCGCGCTCCTCCAGCCGCACCGGCCAGAGGATGACCTCGACCTCGGGGGCGAACCGCTGGAACGCCCGCACGACACCAGGGGAGTGAGCCACGTCGCCGATGTTCACCGTCGCCCAGGACGACCGCAGGAGGACGGTGTGACGGGTCGATGTCATGCATGCTCCTTCGGTGACGTATCGTTAATTCAACGTAGGGCTTGGTTAGACGTTACGTCAAGATCCGAGGAGGCTTGCAACGTGGCAACGCAACGTGACGTCGCACGAGCTGCTGGGGTGTCGCTCGCGGTGGTGTCAGCGGTGGTCAACGGCACGAGCCACACCCGGATGAGGGAATCCACCCGCACCCGGGTGCTCCGGGCGATGCAGCAACTGGGCTACCAGCCGAACCATGCGGCGCGCTCGCTTCGACTCAACCACACCGGCATGATCGCGATGATCCTCAACAAGCTCGACAACCCGGTCTACGGACCCCTGCGGCAAGGCGTCTACGAGGCGGCGGCGGAACACGGCGCGACGGTCCTGCTGGGCGATGCCGAGACGATGCGCTCCGGCAGCCAGTTCCTGACCCGACTACTCAGCCAGGGCACGGTCGACGGCATCCTGATCCGCGGCGAAGGGCTGCTGGACGACGACGTAATGGCCGAACTCCACTCCCACCCCAAGCCGATCCTCATCCTGGAACACGCACCGGACCATCCCTGGATCGACATCGACGATCGCCGCGCAGGTGAGATCGCGACCCGGTTCCTGGTCAACCTTCGCCACCGCCACATCGTCTTCATCGGGGGATCGGGATACATCTCCCAGCAGCGCTACCTGGGCTACCAGCAGGCGATGGACTCCGCCGGCCTGGCCCCGGCCCCACACCTGGCCACCGGGTTCGGCGAGCAGGCCGGCGTCGACGGGCTCCGGCAGGCCATGCAGGCGGCAACCGCACCCACCGCCATCGTCGTCAACAACATCATGAGCGCGGTCGGGGTCCTGGCCGCCGCACACGACCTCGGCATCGCCATCCCCGACCAACTGTCGGTGATCGGCATCCACGACGTCGACCTGATGCAACATCTGCGCCCGGCCGTGACGGCGGTCCGGATGCCCATGTACCAACTCGGCTGGGCCGGCGTCGAGGCGCTGTACGACCTGATCGCAGGACGGCCGGGCACGGGCGGTCTCATCACCGACCCCGAACCCGAACTGATAATCCGAGACTCAGCGACCGCTCTGAACCCGCCGGGCACCTGAACCTCGCTGCCGTTGGTGCGCATCACATCGCAGCGGTCAGGTGCGGCAGGCCCGCGCACGAGCCAGGGAACTGGTCTGGGCGCAGACGGTGGAGACCCGTGGGGCGCTGCCGACATCGACCGCAGCCGGGCAGCCCATCCCTGGGCTGGTGCTGGACATGGACGCGACCATCGTGATCTGTCACTCGGAGAAGGAGCAGGCCGCGACGACCTGGAAACACACCTTCGGCTACCACCCGTTGCTCTGCTTCCTTGACGCCACCGGCGAAGCATTGGCCGGGCTGCCGCGCGCCGGCAACGCCGGGTCGAACACCACAGCCGACCACATCACCGTGCTGGATGCGGCCTTGGCCCAGGTTCCGGACGCCCACCGGCACGGCGCCCCTATCCTCGTGCGTTGCGATTCGGCCGGCTGCACCCAGGGCCTGCTCGCGCACGTCCGCAGCCTTCGCGCGCAGGGCATCGACGCGAGATTCTCCGTCGGCGTGGCCATCACCGAAGACATCCGGCAGGCGATCCTCCAAGCGGATCAGTGGGTTCCGGCGCTCGATGCGGACGGCGAACCGCGCGCCGGCGCGCAGGTCGCCGAGCTCACCGGGCTTGTCCCGGATACCGGCTACCCGACCGGAACCCGATTCATCCTGCGCCGCGAGCGCCCACACCCCGGTGCTCAGCTGTCGTTGTTCGACACCATCGCGGGCATGCGTCACCAGGTGATAGCCACCGACACCCCACCCGGCGGCGGTCGATCCAGTACCTGGAAGCCCGCCACCGTGCTCACGCCCGCGTGGAAGACGGCATCCGCTGCGGCACAGACACCGGCTTCGGTCGCTTCCCCTCCCGCGTCTTCGCCATCAACCAAGCATGGCTGGAACTCGCGCTGGTCGTGTGCCGTTCGGAAACTCGGCCACGGGCGCTGACGTGGGACTTTGTCCGCCGCGGATGTCTTTCCGGACAGGGAGGGCCCTGCCCGACGGGACTACGCCCAGGTCAAACACGGCGGCCTAGGCAGTCCCGGGCTCGGTGCTGAGGCCGGGTTGTGCCGGATCCGTCAGCCACCGCAGGACCCGACCGATGTCCTCCCCGGTGAGGTAGTGCCCGCCGGGCAACTCGCGCCGTTGCGCGGCCGGGATGTGGCTGATCAGCCATTCGGCATGCCCAGGTGGGCGCAGCACGTCGCTCAGCCCGCACCACACGCTGGTTGGCACGGCGATGCTGGACAGCTCGAACCCCCAGGGCCGGATGAGGGCGAGACCATCGTCCACCCAGCCATCGACGCTGCCGTACGCCGCGCGGATCCGCAGCACGTGTCCCGGGTCGTCGCTGCGCCCAGTGAGCCTGGCAAGGTCGACCTCGCTCAACTCGTAGCCCGACGCAATGGCCGGCTCGCCCCGCTCCGCCGCGTCGATCGCCTCTCTCGCCAGGCGTTCGAGCAGCGGCCGGTAGGCCACTTCGCCCCGGCTCGCCGCCGTGAACTCCTCGATGTTGCCCGGTGACATGGCCGCGTACCAGTCCAGACCGTCTGCATCGTACGGCGCCGGGGCAGACACGGCAGCGCACCGGATTACTGCGCGTCCTCGGGCTGGAACGTCGCCAGCCCGGGGTACGGGGAGCGCCCGTTCGCCATGGCCGCGTCCTCCGCGGACGGAACGCTGAGGCGCTCCACCTCCCGCCAGCGCCGCTCCCACTCTCCCAGATCACCGCCGCACGCGGTGACGTACGCCAGCGTCACCTCCAGCGTCGTAGCCGCCGGCCCGGCGCGGCCGCGGACAGTGTCACCGAATGGTTCACCCGCGCGGCCACCTGCCGGTAACCCGGCCTACCCGCCTCTTCCCGCAACTGCCGCAGCTCGGCCCCCAGTTGCGCAACCGGGCCGCCGCGGTGGTCCAAGGGTCGCTCCGGCCTCGGCATCCCAACCCCCTGTCGCACCGCGACATCCATCGTCAATTGTCACTGAGTTGTCCAGAGTTGTTTGTCTGACCGCCCCGAACAGGGGCCAGACAACCCGCGCGGCGCTAGACAAAGGCCTCAACCAGGAAGCCGAGACGTCGGCGACGACCGACTCCGGCACAACATCCATGCCGATCAGTCGAACGACGGAGAGGAATCACATGCTGAAGAACAAACGCCGGGTCACGGGATGGTTCGGCCTGCTGACTGTGGCCGCGGTGCTCGCCACGCTGCTACCCGGCGGCGCGGCACAGGCAGACGAGAGCGGCGCGAAGTTCGTCGCCCAGTCCAGGGCAGCCGGCCTCAGTGCCGACAAGGCAGCCACCCTGCAGGCTGATGCCGACAGGCTCCTGGAGAAACTCGGGTCGGGCGCCACTCAAGTGGCGCCGAACAAGATCAAGATGCCGGGCGCGGAGCTGATTCTCCCGGTGCCGGGCCAGGAGCAGCGGCCCGCCCCCTGCCCGTACTACAACTTCTGCGCCTACAGCGAGGCGGGCTTCACCGGCTACCAGGTCAACGCGGAGGACTGCGCCATCACGTACGGGATCCCGTGGTACACCTACAACGGGTCGTGGATCAACAATCAGACCCCGGGCCGCCGGGCGCGAGTGAACTACACCGACGGCACTCACTGGTACGTGCCGGGCGCGTACTCCCAGCAGTCGAGCAACATGGGTTGGTACCGGGTCGGCTCCGTCGATCCCTGCTGACCGGCGTTCGGAGGGCGCCGTCATGCGACCGCCCTGACCACTCCCCGGTGGAAGGCGCAGGGCGCGCACTCCGAGCAGTCGACCGGCCCGAACTGGCGGAACGTTGATCACGTCAGTTCCTGCTGATCTGCCCCTGATGCCCGGCGCGGACCGTCACACGTCCGCGCCGGGCACTGCCCTATTGCATAGGGCCATCACCCAGGCCGCGCGCCGCCGGACCGTGCCCGGAGCGAGTCCGGTCAGCATTTCGGCACCGTGTTCACCGACCTCAGCGCAGCGGACACCCGAGCTAGCCGCGAGCCGGGCGCCTGGCCACGATCAGCGAATACTCACCGTGAGATTTGGACGTGAGTCGCCGAGCTGACCGCCGCAGACGGCCGGAGGTCCTCGCGTTTGTCAACCTGTGCACATTTGGCGTACCGACTCCGGGCCTTGGAGCCGTACGCCGACACCTAGTGGCTCCTAACCTCACAGACACCAACTTCTGCTCCAACTAGCGGCTCTGCCGCCCGCAAACACTGGGCCCGGCACCGACGCCGGCTGGCCGGCTCACCGGGGTTCTATCTCGTGTAGGTAAGTTCGGCGTTCGTCGGGGCTCAGGGGGCGGGTGACCCGGGAGTCGGCGACGGCACGGATGTGGTCGGTGGGGCCGCAGGCCTCGCAGCGGGTCAAGCGGATGGTGCCGTCGCCGTGGGCGGTGACCAGGGTGTCGCCGGGGGCGAACTGGGCCTGTTCGACGAAGGTGCCGTGGCCACGGAAGGCGACGAGTTCCTCGCCGCTGGTGGTGTCCCAGATTCGTTCGCTCCTGTCGTGGCCGGCGCTGACGATCTGGCGGCCGTCGGGGCGGAACGCCACGGTCCAGACCGGGCCTCGGTGGCCTCGGAGGATTCGGGGTGGGCTCTGGCCGTCGGTGTTCCAGATCCGGATGTTTCCGTCGTCGCCGCCAGTGGCCAGGGTTCGCCCGTCCGGGGAGTAGGTGGCCGTCCAGACCAGGCCCGGACTTCCGGCCAGGACGAGTGGCGTTCCGTGGCCGTCGGCGTTCCAGAGTCGTACGGTCGTGTCCTGGCTTGTGCTGGCAACCTGGCGGCCGTCGGGACTGAACGCGATGCCCCGGATGGACGCTTCATGTCCTTCGAGCACCAGGGGAGGATCGCCCGGCCGGTCGACGTCCCAGATCCGTACGGCCTCATCATGGCCTCCGCTGGCCACACGCCGGCCGTCGGGGCTGAGCGCCACACCCCAGACAGTCTTGGTATGACCTCGGAGAACGGCAACGGAATCACCACTGGCGGTTTCCCACACCCGTACCGTCCGATCCCGCGAAGCGCTCGCCACCCGGCGGCCGTCCGCTGACAACGACACCGCAAGAACCTCCTCCGCATGGCCGGTGAGCACCAGCCGGCTCCCGCCCCGCCAGACCCGGACCGTCTTGTCGGCGCCGCCGCTGGCGATGGTGTTCCCGTCGGCGCTGACCGCCACAGCCCACGCGGCGCCGGTGTGACCGTCGAGCACCTGAGGATTGCCGGGATAGCTCGGATCCCAGATCCGCAGCGTGCCGTCACCACTGCCGCTGAGCAGCCGCCGCCCGTCGGGACTGAACGCCACGCTCCACACCGGTCCGAGATGACCGTGCAGCAGCAGCGGGTCCTCCCCGTCACCGGCCGCCGTATTCCACACCCGGACGGTGTCACTGCCACTGTGACCACTGGCGATCCTCCGGCCGTCCGGGCTGAAGGCCACGGTCTCCACGGTGCCGTCACCGGCGCGCAATACCAGCGGGGGCGTGTCGTCGGTCCGGGACCAGATCCGGACGGTCTGGTCAGCACTGGCACTGGCCAGAAGACGCCCGTCAGGGCTGTAGGCGAGGTTCCATACGGTGCCTTCGTGGCCGCTCAGCACCTCGGGTGGCGCGGTCGTGGAGGCCAGGTTCCAGATCTTGACCGGTCCGTCACCGCTGCCTGCGGCGAGATGACGGCCGTCCGGGCTGAAAGCCACCGCCCGCGCGGGTCCGGCGTCCAGCGGGAGGGCACGGACGGGTTGTGGGTTCCCGCTGCGGCGGTCCCAGATCCGGACGGTGCCGTCGTCTCCGGCCCCGGCGACCAGGCGTGAGTCAGGGCTGAACGCGACAGCGGACACCTCACCGCCATGACCGCGCAATGCCAGCGGCGGTACGCCGGTGGCCAGGTCCCACACGGTCACTAGACCGCTGACTCCGCTGGCCACGAGATAGCGGCCGTCCGCGCTGAATTTCGGGATGCGGACGTAGCTCGGATGGTCCCGCAGCACCCGGGGTTCCCCGGCGAACTGGTCGAGGCCGTTCATCGTCCACACGCGGACCGTGCCGTCGGCGCCGCTGGCAGCCACCCGTCGGCCGTCCGGGCTGTAGTCGACGCCGAGGACCTGCTGCTGTCCGGTGACGAGTTTCGCCCGCATCCGGGAGTCGAGGACGGCCTGGCGCAGCACGGCGGCGGCCTCGGCGGTCGGTTTGGTGTCGTACGCCGCCCTGGCCAGCAACACGGCCAACTCGTGATCGACCTGCAACTGGTCGCGCGCGTTGGCCACCAGCTGATGCGACAGTGCCCGTTCGCGCTCGTCGTTGGCGCGGTTGGCCTCCCGGAACGCGAACGCCGCGATCACGCTCATCACCGTCAGCCCGGCGGCCAGACTGATCAAAGCCAGCCGGGTACGCCGCTGCCGCGAGCGAGTCTCGCGGGCTTCCCGGTCCCGGCTGGCCTCGAGGAACTCCCGTTCCGCACCGGTCAGGTCGATGAGGTTCGCCTCCAGCGCCGCCGACAGCCGCAGCCCCCGGTATAACGCGCCGTCGTCGCGACCGAGTGACTCCCAGGCAGCGACGGCCTCGGTGAGCTGCCGGTGCAGCCGCAGCCCGGCACGGCTTTCCTCGACCCAGCCACGCAGCCGCGGCCAGGCCTGAATCAGCGCCTCGTGTGCGATCTCGACGGTGTCGCGGTCGGTGCTGAACAGCCGGGCGGCCGTGAACGCGTCGATGACGGCCGGGGCCAGTTCCATGGTGTCCAGTTCGGCCCGGCTCAGCCGCCGTCGACTGATCAGCCCGTCCTGTCCGGCGTCAACCATCCGCAGCAGGACGCGCCGGGTGGCGTCCTGTTCCTTTCCGGACATCCGCTCGTAGGTCTGTTCCGCGGTGTTGGCCACCGCACCGGCCACACCGCCAGCCGCCTGGTAACCGGCGAGCGTGACGATCGCGCCGTGCCGGCGGTGCCACGCCTCGCGCAGCGCGTGCGCGGCCAGGGGCAACGCGCCGGGTGAGTCGGCGACCTCGGCGACGATCGTGGCGACCAGGGCGCCTTCGACGCGGGCGCCGCGCAGCTCGGCCGGTCTGGTCACGGCTTCGCGCAGTTCGACCGGGCTCATCCCGCCGATCAGAACCTGCGCATCGGCCAACTTGGCCAGCAGTGCGGGGTGTTCGGTGAACCGGGCGTAGTGGTCGGCGCGGACGGCCAGCACGACCCGGGCCCGTCCGTCCGGTTCCCGGCACATCGCCAGCAACGCGGCGACGAAATCCGCCCGCTCCACCGGAGCCGGGCACGAGGCGAAGACCTCTTCGAACTGGTCCACCACCACGAGCAGGTCACCGTCGGCGGGCAGCCCCTGCCGTACCAGCAAATGTGCCCTTGTCGGGTCCTCGTGCAACTCGTCCAGCAGCCCGCCGGCCGGCACCCCGGCATGCCGAGCCAGGTGCACCGCCAGTTCGGTCATCGGATGCTCGCCCGGGGTCAGCACCACCACTGGCCCGTCGGCGGCGGGGACCAGGCCCGCTCGTACCACCGATGATTTGCCTGCCCCGGAGGGGCCGAAGACCGCGAGGAAGCGCTTTTCCCGCAGGCGGCGAGTCAATTGATCAACCAGCGCGGTACGGCCGAAGAACAGCTCCGCGTCCTCCGGCTGGAACGTCGCCAGCCCCGGGTACGGCGATCGCCCCTGCCCGTTCGCCTCGACCGGCTCGCCGGCCGGTGCCACGCAAAGGCGTTCCGCCTCCCGCCAGCGCCGCTCCCAATGTCCAAGATCACCATTGCAGGCGGCGACGTAGGCGAGAGTCACCTCCAACGTGGGCAGCCGCCGCCCCGACGCCGCCGCGGACAGTGTCGCCACCGAGTAGTTCACCCGTGCGGCCATCTGCCGGTAGCCCGGCTTGCCCGCCTTCTCCCGCAACTGCCGCAGCTCAGCCGCCAGTCGCGCCACCGGGCCGTCCAGGCCGTCCAACGGTCGTTCCGGTCTCGGCATCTTCTGGGCCTCCCCACGCCGCCCCCGACCTGCATCGCCCATTGTCTATTAGCTGTCTAGCGTCCTTCGTCTGGGCGCTGTTGCGTTGCCGGTGGTCGTGGACTCTGGGCAGGCTTGACCGGTGAAGCTGTCGAGTTCTCGTCGTCCGTGGTCGCCGCCGAAGTCGGCCTTTACTGGGTTTCGGTTCCCGGCCGGGATGATCGTCGTCGCGGTCCGCTGGTACCTCCGTTACGCCCTGTCCTATCGGGACGTAGAAGAGCTGCTGGTCGAACGTGGGGTCGAGGTCGACCACGTGACCGTGTTCCGGTGGGTGCAATTGGTTCACCCCGCTGCTGGCCGACGCCGCCCGGTTCTCCCGCCACTCACCTGGTGATCGGTGGTTTGTCGACGAGACCTACGTCAGAGTCAACGGGGTGTGGCGGTACGTCTACCGGGCAGTTGACCAGCACGGGCAGGTGATCGACGTGCTGGTCTCCGCGCGCCGTGATGCCACCGCGGCCCGGCGGTCCTTCCAACGTGCGCTACGGGTGCTGAAGGTGACCTCGTCACCGACGCCGCCCCGGCCTACCCCGCGGTGCTCGACGACCTCGTTCCCTCGGCCTGGCACCACGTCGAACGGCACGCCAACAATCCGATCGAGGCAGCTCACAGGGCCCGAAGTGGAAGGGCCGTAACGAACCCCACTGCGGCAAGGAGGTGTCCGCGCATGCACGGTTTACGGTCGAGACCGGGAGTCCCGGTGTTCTTCGCCGACCCGCACGGCCCCTGGCAACGCGGCAGCAACGAGAACACCAACGGGCTGCTGCGGCAGTACTTCCCGAAAGGCACCGACCTGTCCAGATGGAGAATCAGGGCACGGTGAGCCGATCCGACGCCGACTCATGCTGGCTGTGCTACACCGCCTAGCCTGCCCGACCCGGCTACGTCATCTGTGAGCCTGGACGACAAGTACGCCAACGATGGCAAGGGCAGGCGCTACCAGGCAATCCACGCCTGACATCCGGCCTCGTGTGGCGCCTACCTCGCCCGAGTTGCATGGGCGCTGCCACGCGAGCCAACAGGGTTGACGATCAAATATTCCATGTCATCTAATCGACAGACGGTCCACTTTGCGGAGGGATGCCCTCTAGCCTCTGCGCGTGAGCATCTTGAGTCAGATTATTCCGGGGATCCGCGACGCGCGGACCCCGTCAGCTATTGGTGCTCTGTGGGCCATCATTGCTTGGCTTGCCTGTTCCTTCGCCCCGGCAGAGGTGTGGGAGAAAGAATTTTTTGCGACGGTAGCTAGTCAGGTGGGTAAGCTGCCCGTCGAGGTGCTGATTGGCGCCGTTGCGTTTATCGTCTACCTCGTCGGTGTTGTGATGCAGTCGATTGGTGAGGCAGTCACGCGCTTCGCTATGCCTGCGTTTTTTGTGGTCTGTGGATTGCTGGTGCTTCTGGCGATAGTCCAGGTTCTCGCCGAAGCGATCGTTACGCTAGCTGCGATCGCTACCGTGACTCTGATCTTTGCCTCATTACTTCGGCGCCGCCGGCTCAAATCTAGCGGGTTCTGGGCAGTGCTGGAGGACACGGCTGTGGAATCCGCGCGGCGGATTTCCATTCATGCGGAGCGAGCCTGGCGTGGGTACCGCACGTCCAGAGAGAACCACCAGGCGGTCTTCGAGGAGCTTACCCTTGAGTCGCTCGAAGAGTATTACGACGCGAATCCGACGTTCCTAGAGGAGAAGGTGCGAGAGCTGACGCATTCGTCACTTCATCACGCCGCACTAGCTGTCGGTCTCACCCTTGAGGAGGTATATGCGGAGGTTCCACAGGACGAACCGTTGCCGTCTAGCTTGAAGTCTCTAGCCGACTTACGTCAACACCTCGCAGATCCGGATAGGAACGATAGCGGCGTTCGACTGGCACTGCTCAAGAAGCTCAACAGGGAACGGGATGCCCGCGTGGCGCTCACGCAGGTCCTGGAACTCTCGGCGTACCGGGACTGGTTGCGGCGGCGTCTTGAGCAAGCGGACCATGAACTGAGGTCTGCGAAGCCGGAACTCTACCTCGACTATGACCGGATGCGCGCAGAAGGTGAGTTCAGGTCAGGAATCTCATTCCCCTTGGCTGCACTGATTGCAATTGCCGCCTACAAGTGGCACCTTCTGTTCAACGCGCACGACCCCACGCAGATACTGTGGGCGCTACTCGTGTTCGCGCTCGTGGTCTGGGTCGTGGTGAACAATGCGGGATCCCTGCAACAGGACAATGCCAGGCGGCTGTTGTACTCCGCCGTACGGAACAAGACGATCCAACTATCGCAAGAGTCGCCATTCGGGGAGCCGATATTCGTGTTTCGCCCGTTGCCCGAGGTGAGACGCTCACCGACGATTCGATCTGCGGCTAGGCGACGAATTCGCGCCATCGTCCGCAAACCGTTGCAGCGAGTCTTTCCCGAACTTTCTCAGGACAACAGGCAACTACCCGCTCCGGCGCCGCCATCCTCGCAGAACTAACCGACACGTCAGGATATCGCCGTCCGACCTTGTCGCGACTGTGCCTATGCCGGCTGGATGCCGCCCCTGCCCGGCTGGAGCCTCCGCCGCCGTAGACCTCATCCTTCCTCGCCAGTGGAGTTCTGATGGTCAGGGCGAAGCGGACCTGATCGAAACTCGGGCGAGGCTGCCGCCCAGTCGTCCGGATGCGAGATCGGCAGAAGCCGGAACTGCTCGGCATGGACGATGTTGATGCCGGCCAGTGTCGGGTACGGCTTGACGGCGCCGCCGCCGTTGCTGAACAGCAGGTCCCGCTGCCGGTCTTCAGCATGGCGGGCAGCACCGCCTGAGCGGCGGTGAGCGCACCGTAGGGGATCGGATCGAGGTGGATCTGTATGTCGTCCACGGTCACCTCGGCCGGGCTGTCCGGGCCGGGTGCGCTGGAGGGCGAGTACCCGAGGACATCGACGGTGCCGAAGTGCTCGATGACCTTCTCCATCGTGGCGGCCATCGATGGCCGATCTGGGACGTCGGCGGGGAAGCCGGCCGCGTTGACACCGGACTTGGCCAGTTGCGCCACTAGGGCGTCGAGGTTGTCCTTACGGCGGGAGATCAGGGCGACATCGAAGCCGTGGCGGCCGAAGACCCTGGGGATCGAGCGGCCGAGTCCTGGGCCGGCTCCGACGATGGCGATCGTGGGCATACGTGACCTCCAGATGAGAGGTGTTGGCGTGGGTGCATCAGCGTGGTGCGGAAATTGCGTTCTCGGCGGGACGGGTTCGTAGGCCGTGCAGGAGGGCCGAGATTAGGTACCGCATGTGTCGGCGGCGACGGGTGCGTCCGAGCGCAGGGTGCCGGAGACGGCCAGGAACAGTGCGGTCAGGTCGGCCGGCGGAAGTCCTCGCGGAGCTGCTGTCGGACCGGGCCTCCTGGATGAGACCAGCGGCGTGCGCCAGTGCGATGTCGCACTGCGGGCCGGTGCCGAGGACCCGGGCAACGCTGGGCCGTGATGTCGTCGACGGGCGGCCTGGCGGCTTGAAGTTCGGCCGCGCTGACGAGGTAGCCGCTGACAATGATCCGCCGTGGGGCGATCCGGTGCGCGAGCCGCGCGCCGACCTGCGTGGCTCCGATCGCCTGCAGCACCGCCATCGGCATGAACGCCAGGCCGGCCATGACCGGCGACCATCCCTTGACCTGCTGGAAGTAGTAGCTCAGCAGGAGGAACATGCCGAACATGCTCACCACGGCGAGAGCGACAGACAGGTACGCGGCCGCCCGGTTGCGTTCGGTCAGAACCCGTAGTGGCAACAGTGGGGCGGTAACCCGCGACTGGACCACGATGAAGGCTGCCAGTAGCAGCACGCCGACAACGAAGGACCCGATGGTCAGGCCGGCCGACCAGCCGCGGCTCTCAGCGGCGCTGAATCCGTAGACCACGCTGACGAGTCCGAGGCTGGCCAGCAGCACACCCGGGATGTCGAGCCGGGAGGAGTGCCGCTCCCCGCTGTCGTGCACGTCGGCGATGGCTCCCAGGATTCCGATGACCGCGATGGGTACCAGGATGAACATCGCCCACCGCCAGTTCAGGTACTGGGTGAGCAGGCCGCCGGCGATCAGGCCGACGGCGCCACCGGCGATCGAGAGCGCAGCGAACACGCCGAACGCCTTCGCCCGCTCTTCCGCCCGGGTGAACGACAGGGAGATCAACGAGAGCGCGGCCGGGGCGAGCAGGGCGGCGAAGACACCCTGCAGCGCCCGAGCGATCAGCAGCATCCGGCGTTGACGGCCAAGCCGCCGATCGCCGAGGCGACCGCGAAGCCGGCCAGGGCGATCAGGAAGACGCGTTTGCGCCCCACCATGTCACCGATCCGGCCACCGAACAGCAGCAGACCCCGAAGGCCAGACCGTACGCGGTGACCACCCACTGACGGCTTGTGTCAGTGAAGTGCAGTGCGTGTTGCGCCGACGGAAGGGCGACGTTCATCACGGCACCGTCGACAATGACCATCAGCTGGGCGATGGAGATGAACAGCAAGGCTTTCCACCGCTGGGATTCCGGTGCGGTCTGACGACTAGACATCGTTGTTCCTTCAGGGGTGGAAATTTGCTGGTGTATGTCGTGCTTGCCGGACGGAGACGGGTGCAGCCCCTACGCGGCGGTCAGGCCGCCGTCGATCGCGAGCGCGGCGCCGGTGATGAACAGAGCTTCGTCGCTCAGCAGGAAGGCCGCGAGCGCGGCGATCTCGTCGGGGTGCCCGATCCGTCCCACCGGGTGCATCTCGTTCGCGACACGGATGGCCTCCTCCGGGTTCGGGCCCATGTTGCCGCGCAGCAGCGGAGTGTCGACGCCGCCGGTGACAAGCGCGTTGATCCGCACACCCGCCGCGGCCACGTCGAGTGCCGCCGACCGGGTGAGCCCGACGACGCCGTGCTTGGCGGCGCTGTAGGGGGCCATGCCAGCCGCGCCGGTGACACCCGTGACGGAGGCGTTGTTCACGATCGATCCGCCGCCGGATGCCTGCAGCGCGGGGATCTGGTACTTCAAACCGAAGAAGACACTGTTGAGGTTGAGGGACATTTCCGCAGCCCAGGCGTCGTCGTCGATCTCCGTGACCGGACCGTACGCAGTGGCCGCACCCACGTTGTTGAACGCGCCGTCGAGCCGGCCGTAGTGCCGGACCGCCCGGGCGACCAGCTCCTCCACCTCGGCCCCGACTGTCACATCGCTCGGCAGGAAGATCGCATCTCGTCCGACGGAGCGCAGCTCGGCGACGAAGGCGTCACCCGCTTCCTTGCCCCGCGCCGCCAGGACGACCTTCGCGCCCTCGGCGGAGACCCGCTCTACGACGGCCCGCCCCATGCCGGACGTGGCACCGGTGACCAGAATGACCTTATCCGCGAAACGCATGGACATGATTGATCCTTCTCTCTATTCCTAGGCTGGGTATTTCAGCGAGTGGTTCAGAAGGTGAGCACGAGCCGGCCACGACGGCACCGGACACGAATCAGCGGTACGCGTCGGGCGGATGGGCGGCGGCAGGTCTTCGCGACGGTGTCGAACAGTCGCAGGGCCCGAACAGCGCCACGTCCGCGATGGCATCCATGCCATCGGGATGGCGGACCCGGATTGGTCCAGCTACATCAGAACCATGGGCACTGCAGGGCGGCAGCGCCCGACTCCCGGACCAGAGGTTCATGAGCCGGAGCGGCGTCAGCGATCACCATCAGCCCGGCGCGTCGGGCCGCCTTGATCAATGAACCTTTTTCAACCTCTCCTTGCGGTCCGTCGGAGCGCGAGGTCGGACGCGGTGTGTGAGCGCCGCGCGGTTCAGGTTGAAAAAGGTTCAATCTGCCGCCACGTGTCTCCGCAGCCGGGCCGACCCAGGGTCGACCCTGGCCCAAGAGACAACTGGCCTGAACGAGGCTTCCCCGGCTCGCTGCGACTCCGACGCTTGCCGCTGTTGCGCGGAAGGCTGCCACCGCCACACCGAATCCCGCTCGTCCGAACGGCATCCTCAGCTATTGCAAGGTAAGCCCGGGGCGCGGTGTCGGGACTGATCCCGGTCCGTTTCCCCGGCCCCCTCGGCGAACCGGACGTGCGTGTCTGCACGTATCCGGCTTTGCATGGTCTCTGCCGTCACGTCGCCGGGTCGTGACGGTCAGCTGGCGTCGGTAGTGCCGGGCGTTCGCGTGGGCGCCAGGCGGCGGGATTCAGATCAGGCGTCCGGCGTCCAGTTCTCGATCCGGTCCACCCGGTAGCGGGTCAACTCCAGCGAGTCGATCAGCCATTTTCCGTCGATCTTCCGGTAGGTCTCCCGGTACTTGCCATAGCCGCGGTGTCCGGGTGGGGCGTTCTCCCCGGCCTGGAAGGGCACGATGTCCTCAAGTGCCCAGATCCCGGACGCCGTGTCTGGCCCCGTGATCTCGATCTCCGCCATGTGACCGTGGTGAACCGTCGGCGCGTCGCCGGTGTACTCGCCCATCACGTTCACCAGGTCCTGCGGCGTATTCCAGGTGTCGCCGTGAATCACGATCTTGGCGCCGGGAGCGAACAGCGCGGCAAGCCCGTCGTAGTTCTTCTCGTCCACGAAGCGCCAGTAGCGGTGCCTCATCTGCTTGATGCTCTCGATCGCTTCCAGGTCGTCCAGTCGACGGACGATCTCGGCGAGATCAGTCATGGCCTCTCCCACTTGCTTTCCAGGGCCCATCCGGGCACCCGCAGTCGGACGACTGTCGTCCGCTTCAGTGAAGGTAGTCCAAGCGGACGGCTGTCGTCCATCTCTCCCGGCGGTCGACGGAGTGATCCTGACCATCCCTCGCAGGGAACAAAAGCTGAAAGCCGGCCCACAGCGTTCGTACCTCGCGCTGAGTGCCGACCAGGAAGGTCATGCCGGCCGTTACTGGGGATTCGAACGCGAACGCCAGACGGAACAACCGCCGCCAACAAGATCGCGCACCTGTTGGGGGAGAGGGGGATCTACGAGGCGCGTATAACCTAAAGGCGAGAATTTGCCCTGATCGTCCTGGCTCAGCGGCACACCAAAGCACGCGCCAACCTCAGCGTCGGAGAGCGCTACTGGTGACCGTCCCCGATGAGTCGCCGTCTGCTCCACTCGACGGACGCCCGGCGTACGCCGCGCCTTATCGGTCATGCGCACCACAATCGGACGAATGTCGTCCGATTGTGCTAGGCTTTGGGGATGCCTGACCTGGACCCCACCCCGGGCGTCCGCGCGGACGCCCGGCGCAACCGACGCCAACTGATCATCGCGACGCGGGAGGCGATCGCCTCCCGGGGACTCGACGTCTCCGCCCTGGACATCGCGACCGCGGCGGGCGTGGGAGTGGGCACGTTGTACCGGCGCTTCGGCACAAAGGAAGCGCTGCTCGACTACGTGGTGCTCGGCCACTACGACGAGTTGTTGGACACCGCGCGAGCCTGTCTGGAACGCGCGGACCCGTGGGACGGGCTGGCGGAGTTCGTGATGGAACTGGCGGGCGCGCACCGGGACAGCCGCGGGCTGGCCGAGGTCACCGCAGCGTGCGAAAAGCCGCCGGTGCCCGAGCGCACGCAGCGGACCATAGCGCTGCAGGACGCGGTCATCCAGCTCACCGAGCGGGCGCACGCGGCCGGCGCACTGCGTGCGGACGTGACCTGGCAGGACATCCTGATCTGCTCACGCGCGGCGCTGGACGTCGACCACTGCTTCGGCGTGGACGCGGGCCCCAACGGGTGGCGTCGAATCGTCACGATCCTGCTCGACGGGATGCGCGCCCCGGGGCGAACCCCTCTCGAAGGGCCCACACCGCAGGTCCATCGGGCGCGATGACGAACCCTACGCCGCGTGAGGTTGTCTGATGCCGTGGCTGGCCGAGCAGCACCGCGCCCAGCCTCTGGGACTGCATGACAGATCGATCTTCGAGGGTGGGCCACGCACCTGGGTAGCCGATACCACGATCCGCTATGGATGCTCCGATTCGTAGAGAGGCAGCGGAAGGTCGATCTTTGCCAGCGGGCCGTCGGGAGAGGTGAAGGTGAGCGTCAGGCGACGCGCCGCTGCGGGCGGCGGGGGCCGGAAACCCCATTGCACCGTCGATTCGCTCCCTGTGCCTCCAAGCTGGCCGGAGACGAGCCGGTAGGGCGTGTCCACGTCATCGGAGACCTCGACGGCGATCCGCCTGAATTGTTCGGCGGGCCACTGCGGTGGCGGCGTAGCGTGCGCTGTCCGCTCCTCCCACTGTCCGTACGAGGACAGATAGTCCCTCAGCGATGTCTCCCGGGCTGGGCCGGGCTCGGCGTCGAGTGTCACCTCGATGTGGTTGGCCACGCTTACCTGAACCAGTTCTGCCTGTACTCCGCCGACCACGCCCACGGGCACTGGGCGCTCAAGCGGCAGCCGGATTCGCGGGACCCGGCGGACGGTCACGAGGTAGACGTGACCAGGGTCGTGGTAGTCGACGTGGAGGGCCCCGTCGCTGATTCGCTCGACAGAACGGACGCGAGGCGCGGGCTCCGAATCAGATGGCTGGAAGAGGGCTCTGACGACGTCATCAAGGTCCGTCATGCTGGACACATTAGCCATCGACGACTCCTGGCAGCCGGCGGAACGGCACACTCACATGCCGCAACCCGTGCGTGCCAGCGCTGTCCAGATCGTCGCTGACGTAGCCGGCGGTCAAGGTCGGAAGAGGCGCGCTTTGCTGATGACAGCACCTCTGATCCTGGCTCCCTGCTGCTCTCCAGACGTCGCTGAGGAGCTGTGACGTCAGCCCTGGACGGCCCGCCGCCGCCAGATGTCCGAGCCCGCCGGATGCGTGGCGACCCTGAGCTCGCTGAAGACGTTGTACAGCTGCAGGAGCCACCCTTCGTCGAAGGCCAGCTCGATCCCGGCAAGGATCCACGCCTGCAGGCATTGCCCGTCGGGGCGGTCGAGCCGAAAGTCGTGTTCGAGTAGCCACACCTGGCGCACGGTCGAACCAATAACATGACTCAGCTCGGCACTGTGCGGGTCAGCCCAGGCCAGCGCCATGTCTGGATCCTCCTGGTCAGGTGTGTCGATCGGGGCGTCGACGTCGATCGAGTTCCAGCTTAGGTACATCTGGTCGAAGCCGTCGAAGTGAAGCTCCATGCACGGCCCGTCGAAGTCGAGGATGAGCGGAGCGGTGACGCACCACTCGCCGTCGATGACGAAGCACAAGCCTCTCACTGCCCCCAGCCGTCGCCCGACGAGCGCGTTGAGGGCCGGGCCGTGCACCCTGTGGGCTTCATCGACGGTGTCGGTGACTACGGGTTCGTAACCGGCGATACCCAACACGGTCGTGATCCTAGAACCGATCGGCAGACATCCGCTTCTGCCCACCGTGCACGCCACCCTCAGCCGGAGCGGTTACGCCTCGTGGCCCGCGTCGTTGACCGTACACATCCGGAACTGTCGAATTCCGAGCGTTTATACAGCGTGATCAGCCTCGGATGGTGCATCCCGTCAGGACCCCTGCCCTTGCGGCTTGCCGTAGTTTTCGGGGAGTCTGGGCCGTCCCGGTCAACATCAGTGCCGAAGCCGTTGCTGGTGGCCTCGCCCGGCAGGACTTTGCCCGCCGTCACCGATCGCGCCCGGAATGCGACGCTGCGCTGTCTTCCTGCCATGTTCCGGCCGCCGCCGGTGCGGGGTCCACCCGTTTGAGTTCGGTCCAGCCGGTCCAGCCTCGCTTCTTGAGCAACTCGATCAGCCGACGGGCCGGCGGCACGGCCTCGAACGCCAGCGTGTCCATCAGCTTGACCAGCGGTGGCTCGATGTCTGTGTCGTCGACGTAGTTCTCGCCCCGTTCGTCGGCCATCCGCGTGATGTAGGCGGCCAGTTCGTCGGCCAGCTCGACCAGCCGTGGGTCGTCGTCGGCGTGGTCGAGGGCCTGGCCGAGGGTGAGATAGAAGCCGATGAGCTGCGGGTCGGCGAGCTGCTCACGCTTGCGTGCCATCCACTCCGGGACTCGCTCTGGTGAGCGCGCGGCCAGCGGGATCCAGCCGTCGCGCTCAACCTGAACGATCCGCTCGTCGACCCCGAGCGCCCGCAGCCGGTCGAGATGCTCGACCACCACCGGGGGCAGCACCAGATTGTCCCCGGAGACCAGGCGGGCGATCCGCTCCCGGTGCCGCTGCCGCTGCCGGATCTCCGCCCGTAGCCGCTTGTCGATGTCTGCGACCGCCGCGGCGAACTCCTCCTCGTCGGCCTGCAGCAGCTTCCGTACCCGCGCGAGTGGGACCCCGGCCTCGACGAGGGTCCGGATCTTGATGAGCTCGACCACGGCGGTGGCGTCGTATCTCCGGTAGCCGGAGTGATCCCGCTCCGGCTCCGGCATCAGGCCCTTGGCGTGGTAATGCCTCACCGCACGCACCGTCACTCCGGTATATGACGCCAACTCGCCGATGGTCAACATCGCCTCAGTCTCCTACGGCGCGCTCAAGGAGTCGGCCTGGCCGGCTGCGTCTTGCGGATGATCTGGGCGATCTCCGGAGCGTGGGTGAAGGCCAGCCGGTGGTCGGCGTCGAGCCAGAACGTGGCGATGTGCGGCTGCTCGCGGACAAGCCGCTCGACGCCAGCACGCCAGTTCTGATTGAGGCGCGGCGTCGGTTCTTCACCGCTGTCGCCGGCCATCGAGGTTGACATGATCATGCTGATGGGTCGGTCGATCTGCCTGTATCGATGAAGGATTCCGGACCGAACCACCTCGATCTCGATATTCAGGTGAAAAATCTCCTGGGCGGTGAGCAACACCTGGCGGGCGGTGCCCCGCAAGGATCCCTGCTGCCCTGCCAGCTCCTCCCACATTGTTAGAAACGCCGCCGCGTTAGCCTCGGTGATGAAGGGTTCGGGCACCGGGTTCGCCCCGTCGATGAGAACGAGCCCGGCGACGGTGCCAGGATGCTCGGAGGCATAGTGCACGGCCAGGTCCGCACCCAGCGAATAGCCGACAAGCACGGGCGCCGAGGGCAGGTCGAGGCGTTCCAGCTCCGCCATCACGGCAACGAGATCGCTGAGGAAAGCCTCGAAGGAGTACCGGTCGGCGGCGGAGGCACGGCCATGGCCGCGCAGGTCGAAGGTCACCACATCGTGGCCGTGCCGCAGCACCTCGGTCAGCTCGCGCAGATCTGCCTGTGTCGAGTTCAACCCGGGACACAGGACCAGCGGTCGTCCCCGGCCGCCGCGAGACACCGGGATCGTGACGCCGTCGTGGTGGATCGTGAAATGCCGCACCGCCCGGTCGCCTCTCTCGGCCCGCTCTCCATCTTCGCCGTGATCGCCGCGCGACTCGCGCGGTCCGGCTACCTCCACACCACTGGTTTCCGGGTTCATGCCACCATGCTGAAAGGTTGACCCTGCGTCAGGGCCAAACCGCCGGCGACATGACCTCGCACACCCACGGCCGCCAGCCCGTGCCCCACACCGGCTGCGGCCGGCTGTCGCACGAGCGCGCCGAATACCCGTTCAAACAGGCCACCCGTGCCAAGCCACCGTTACCGAATAATCGGCCACGGACGGGATCGGCCAGGCCGAGGGCCGACTCTGGGGCCTGAAATGCATCCGCTCATGCCGCCGACCGATCGCGCCCTCCCTGGGCTGAGCCGTCACGCTTCATGACCGGACGTACCGTTGTCGGTCGAAGCCGAGCTGAGGGCGTTCGGGCCTGGGCGGTGGGCAACTTGACCTGGGTTGCCATGGCCGACGGATGCTGGTCTACAAGCTTCGGGGAACCCGTTCGTAATGCGTCACGTGATGGCGAGGAGCACCGCCTGGCCGTTGTCGGCTGCGGTCCGATAGAACTGGCGCAGCTCGACGAAGTGCACGACGAGGTTGTCGAACTCGGCGCCGTCATTGGCCCAGCCAATCGGGTAGATCTCGGCGGTCGCCATCGCATCCGGGTCATACCGGGTGCGAAGTGTCTCGACATCCAGCGCGTCCAGTTCGGTGGCGACGGCCCGCACAGCGTCTCGGCCGAGCAGCCGGGCCGGACCATAACCACCGTCTTCGCCGATCTCGGTACCACCGAGGATCGCCGCACCGGCCGCACCGTCACCGAGGCCCCAAGCAGAACCAGTGAGCAGGTAGTGGATGGCATGCCAGGACTTACCCAGATCCAGCTCGGGATCGGGCATCTCCGCATCGTCATCGTCCAGATCCCCAAAGAGCAGGGCTCCGGCAGTCCCCGGATCGTTCCACACCGCTCGCAACTCGTCGCCCGACAGCCGACGACCAATCAGCTCCATACCCACATGTGAATCCTTCCACGGCAACATCAGCGTGCTGGCGGGGCGACCACCAGCTGACACGGTAGCCCCGACTGCCTCTCCGTCCAGCCCCTACACGTAGCGCGCCGTCCGTAGGGTGACGGTCGATGCTCGATCGGTGGGTTCGTGGCGTTCAGAACGGTTCTCCGAAGAGGAACTGGCTCAGCTCTGGGGCTCCGGAGATCAACCAGCGTCGCAGGCGCCACGCCTACGATGAGTCGGTCGTCGAAGGAGGTCCCGGTGGGCCTGTTCTCCCGCAAGAGCAGAGACAACCGCTCCGACGTCGAGCAGTCGCGGGCGACGTACCAGCGCGCTCTGGTGTTGTTCGACCAGAAGCGCTGGTCGGAGGCAGCCGACGGATTCTCCGAGGCAGCCGGCACCGATCCGAGTTCGTCGAGCTGCCGACTGTTCCTCGGGGTCTCGCTAACCAACGCCGGTTGGTGGGAGGAGGCACTCGAGCCGCTGCGCGCGTGCCTCGATCTGCGACCGGAGTACTCCGAGGCGCACAACGCGCTCGGCATGGCCCTCGGCAAGCTCGGCCGCTTCGCGGAGGCCGACCAGCACATCGTGCACGCCGCGCGTCTCGGCCACCCGCAGGCGGCGACCACCATGCGGCGGCGGGGTATCGACTACTGCCGCGAGTGCCACCGGCCCGTGTACCGGACGAAGCCGGGGACCTTCGACGTCAACGTGATCTCGCCCAAGGTTGGCGTGCAGTGCGGGGCCTGCGACGAGGTGTTCTGCGTTCCCTGCCTGCTCGGCGACGCCGACTCGGCGTTCAACCTGCCGTGCCTACGATGCGGCGGCGAACTCACTGTGATGGAGCTGGACCGCTGAACCTAGCGGGCATAGCCGCAGCAGTCACTGTCGCGACGCGTGCCGAGAACGTCCACGGTCAGCGTGCATCGGTCTAGATCTCCAGCGTGTGCTCGCCCGTTGCCGGCCGTCAGAGTCGATGATCCGCCGGCTGTTGCAGGCCCTCGACGCTGGGCCTGGCCGCGGTCACGGGCGCCTGGCTTGCCGCACAGGCGGCACCGCCGCGCGCGATCGCGGTGGACGGCAAGACACTGCGCGGATCCCGCACGACCAACACGACCAACACGACCAACACGACCAACACGACCAACACGACCAACACGACCAACACGACCAACACGACCGCCCGGCATGTCCTCGCCGCTTGCGACCAGGTCACCGGGATCGTGCTGGCCAGCACGGACGTGGACGGCAAGACAAATGAGATCACCCGCTTCGCCCCACTGCTTGACCAGATCGGCGATCTCCGCGATGTGGTGATCACCGCAGACGCCCTGCACTGTCAACGTGAGCATGTCACCTACCGGGCCGAACGTGGCTCGCACTGGATCCTCACCGTCAAGGGCAACCAGCCCGCCCTGCACACCCAGCGGACCGGCCTGCCCTGGAAGGCCGTACCCGAGATGCACCGCGACGCCAACCGGGGCCACGGCCGGCGGGAAATCCGCAGCCTGAAAGCCCTGACCGTCTCGACCGGCGTCGAGTTCCCACACGCGGCACAGGCCATCCAGGTCCGACACCGCCGACGCAGGCTCGACCAGCCGAAACGCTTCACCACCGACATCATCTACGCCATTACCGACCTACGCGTGCACCAGGCCCGCCCCGCCTACCTCGCCACACTCGTCTGCGGACAGTGGAGCATCGAAGACCGCGTCCACCGGGTCCGCGACGTCACCTACGACGAGGACCGATCCCAGATCCGTACCGGCACCGGACCCCAGGTCATGGCAGCCCTGCGCAACACCGCGATCGGACTCCTACGCTCGGCCGGCGCCACCAACATCGCCGCAGCCAACCGCGCAAACGCACGCGACAGCACCAGAACACTCCAGCTCATCGACCTCGCCTAACGACTTTGCCGAGGCCCTGCCGCTACCGGCGTGCCGTCCGAGCTCGTGGACACTTCCGGAGTGAGCAAGCCGCCCTGAAGAGCCTGTTTCGTCGCCGCAGGCTCGTGGGGTGTGGGAATCTTCACCGCGACGTGCGGGCCGGGCGCCGCGCTCGGCGTGGCCGCGGTTGTCGCGGCCGGGTCCGCCGCCTCAACGGTGGCCCGCCGCGTCTCGTTGACCCGGTGTCATTCACGCTGGCTGGGGCATTGCCTAGACTCGCTCCCTAACGGCCGCCTCATCGAAGGGGATTCTTGATGACCGATCCCAAAATCGACGCAACCCGGCCGAGTAGTGCGCGGGTGTGGAACTACCTCCTGGAGGGCAAGGACAACTTCGCCGTCGACCGGGAGTTGGGCGAGGCGCTCCGCTCGGCGCACCCGGGGATCGTGGCGGTCGCCCAGGCGCAGCGGAGGTTCCTCATCCAGGCGGTCACGCTGCTCGCTGGTGAGGTGGGCATCCGGCAGTTCCTCGACATCGGTACCGGTCTCCCGACGGCCGACAACACTCACGAGGTCGCCCAGCGAGTGGCGCCCGAGTCACGGGTCGTATATGTAGACAACGATCCGCTCGTGCTGGTGCACGCCCGCGCACTGCTGACCAGTTCACCCGAGGGGGAGACCGCATATGTCGACTCCAACGTGGAGGATCCGGAGCGGATCCTGAGCGAGGCCGCCTGGACGCTCGACTTCAGCAAGCCCGTGGCCCTGACCATGATCGGCATCCTGGGCAACGTCGCCGACTACGCCGAGGCCCGCTCGATCGTCCAGCGGCTGCTCGCCGCCATGCCGTCGGGCAGCTACCTGGCGGTGAGCGACGGAACGAGCACCAGCGTGCAGAGCGTGCAGAGCCAGCGGATCGCCAACCAGAGCGGTCACCCGTACAACCTGCGTACGCCGGAGGAGATCGGCGGCTATTTCGAGGGCCTGGAACTGCTTGACCCCGGCGTGGTGTCGACCTCGCTGTGGCGGCCAGAGCCGGGAACAGAACCGGCCGCCCTCGACGTGTACTGCGCGGTGGGCCGCAAGCCCTAGAAGGAGCTTCCGGTATTTGGGTGATGGTTAGTGACGTAGGCCGGTGATCTCACGAAGACCGTGTTCTCGGGGTTGACGAGCGACGCCAGCGATACGCCAGTGTCCTGATCGATCGGTCACGCGTGAGCGCATCGATGTGCTGCCCGACCGCAAGGCCGACACCCTGGAAGCGTGGCTGCGCGGGCACCCAGGCGTCGAGGTGGTGTGTCGGGACAGCCCCGGCGCCTATGACGAAGCGGTCCGCCGCGCTCTGCCCAGCCTGCGGACCCGGATCCGGGCCGCGCTCGATGCCGGCGCGGCACACCACCAGGTGCAGGTCCGGAGCGACAACGCGCGAGACCTCCGATCTCCAGAGACGTCAAGGCTTCGCCTCTGGTCATGGAAGGAACTGGAAGATTCTGCCGGCGGTGGTCAGTGGCTGTGGGGTGCCGGTGAAGCGGTGAACCCCGACGGAGAAGAGCACTCCATCAGGAGCGGTGAATGCCTGCTCGGTGAACCCGGCGGCGGACATCCAGGTTCGGACAGCCGGGGTCAGGTCGGGTGCCCGTCGTGTCCTGGTCCAGATCACCGTGGCGCGGGCCGCGCAGAGCTGCGGTAGCGCACGGACTGTGGTGTGGACGTCGGCCTCGCTGATGTTGCCAAGGACTCCCGCCATGAGGACGAGGTCGGCGGGTACGGCGCCCCGGTAAGCGGTCAGGTCGCCGGCGTCGGCCTGTACGACGGTCACCGCTTCGAGGTGCCCAGCGGCCGCTCTGGCTCGGGCCGCAGCGACATTCCGCGAGTCGTACTCGATCAGCGTGGCGTGGACCCGCCCGGCGTCAGGCCGCGACGCCAGCACGCCCAGAAGGTCGTGTCCCTGGCCGGCACACATGCTGAGCACGGACAGGGGCTGATCCGGTCGCTCGTCGAGCCAGGCGGCGATGTGCTGCTGGACCAGCCGCAGCCGACGTGCCAGCGGCGAACCTGGATTGGTGTAGGGGTGGTGCCAGTCGTACCAGTCCTTGCCGTCGTCCACGGAACTGAGCCTGCCAGCGGCACCCGGCAGTGGTAGGCGCGGGCATGCCGATCGTCGGGACGCCTTGCAGGAAGCGTTCCAGCAGGACCGGTCGGACTGCGGGCCCGAGCCATTGGCCATGTTTCCCGACCGCGTTACTGGGGGGCGGCTACGCCACGGTGGCCGCTCTCCTGGCCTTCAGGGCTACCCTCCCGCCCTGGATGCGGATCCTCGCCCTATCCGTGGCGCCGCTGGCCGCCGCCCACTTCTCTGGGCCCTCTCGGTCTACGCCCCACTTCACCTTTTTCGACATCCCCTTGCGGTCCGGCGGACCGCAAGGTCGGACGCGGTGCGTGAGCGCCGCGCGGTTCAGGTTGAAAAAGGTTCACTGATCACGGTGGGGCTGGCTCTGCGATCGTCCGCCCGCCCCACACGTTGCACGTAACTCTCTGATCCTTGCACGATCCTTTCGCGGCCGGGCAGCCTGCGTGGCTTCCGTGCTGCACTGGTGACATGTCCGCAGACGAGCTTGTTGAACTGCTACAACGGCATGCGCGTCCTGATTTGACCACTGCCATCGAGGGTGTCCGGATCTGCGCGGCCGACCATACCGTTTCGCCGGGTTCCTCGATGTCCGGTACGGTGCTGGCGGTCGTCGCTCGGGGCCTGAAGCGGCTGGCAGTGGGAGACCACGTCTACGAGTACGGCGCTGGCCAGTATCTCGTCGCCTCGGTCGACCTTCCAGTGACAGGACAGTTCGTCGATGCCATGCCGGGTCGCCCTGCACTCGGTTTCGGGATGACTCTGGAACCCGCCGCCATCGCGGAGCTGCTGTTGCAGGCCGGGCCGGGGGATTTACCGAGGTCTCCTGGCGGCGTACGGCCGGGAGTCGCGGTCACCGACGCCCCGGACGAATTGCTCGACGCGATCG
Organism: Plantactinospora sp. CA-294935; assembly: GCF_050936445.1. Classification (NCBI taxonomy): domain Bacteria; kingdom Bacillati; phylum Actinomycetota; class Actinomycetes; order Micromonosporales; family Micromonosporaceae; genus Plantactinospora; species Plantactinospora sp. CA-294935. The sequence continues at coordinate 9,863,798 of NZ_JBNJMU010000001.1, read as the reverse complement.
TGCGGCTACTGCGTCTGCTCGAACGGCCAGGGGACCGGAGAATACTGGTCCCGATGGTCAAACGCGAGATCCTCTGGCGGTTGATGACCGGGGAGCAAGGTGACGTCGTCCGTCAGCTCGGCCTGGCCGACAGCAGCCTGGCGCATATCAGACGTGCCGTGCAGTGGATCCGAGAAAACTACAACCGGCCGTTTCGGGTCGAGGAGGTAGCACAACTTTCGGGGATGAGCGTACCCGCCTTCCACAAGAACTTTCAGGCGGTGACGGCGATGTCTCCTATCCAGTTTCAGAAGAACCTCCGGCTGCAGGCGGCGAGGTTGCTGCTGGCGAGCCGTCCGCATGACGTCACCGGTGTCGGCCAACGTGTCGGATACGACAATCCGTCCCAGTTCAGCCGGGAGTACCGGCGCCAGTTCGGTGCTCCGCCCAGCGTTGACGCGGCGCGTATGCGGGGTGGAGCCGCCCCCGCCCCTGCGGCGCTGCCCTGACGGTCGTTGGGCGAAGAGGATTGTGTAACCACGCGAGGCAATCGCGCTAGCCCCGTTGTCGCGGCGTTGCTTGTATTGGGGATACCGGAACGCACCGCGGATTCCGGGGTACCACGGATGGAGGCGGGTAATGACGGTCGCTGAGTTGCTGCACGACGTGCACGAGCGGCTGACCGCTCGCCGACCGCTCGCCGACCGCCTCAAGGGGGAGAATATGAAGTACCGCAAGCTGCGGCGGCCTGGAGTTAAGGGCGGCCACCTGCCTCTCGACGACGAGGGGTAGAGCCGACTATGGCCGTGGACGACGCCGTCATCCGCGCCCTCGCTGTTGGGCCGGACTCCTCCCGGGACGAGCGCACGATCGAAATCACGACATTGGGCCGACGCAGCGGTATTCCCCGCCGCAATGAGATTTGGTTGCACCGCGTCGACGGCCGCTGGTACCTGACCGGCATGCCTGTTCCCCGTAGTTGGTACGCGAACCTGCGCGCCAATCCGCGGTTCATGGTTCATCTGAAGTACCGGGTCACGGCCGACCTGCCCGCTACTGCGGTGCCGGTCGACGAGCAGACACGGCGGCGGGTAATCAGTGCGGTACTCGACCTGCAGAACCGGGCCGATGTCGCGGCGCGGGTCGGTCAGCGCCAGAGCTTCGACGTGTGGTTCGCGCGCAGCCCGCTGGTCGAGATTGTGTTCGACGACGAGCAGTTGCGGGCAGCGTCCTCGGCGCGGTTCGAATAGCTCGAATCTCAGTAATCGGTCGCGCCGTGCGTAGCTTCCCGTCTGCGTCGGCTGGAAGTCTTGACGCCCCCCCAGTGAACCTTTTTCAACCTGAACCGCGCGGCGCCCACGCACCGCGTCCGACCTTGCGGTCCGGCGGACCGCAAGGGGAGGTTGAAAAAGGTTCAGTGGGCATTGGGGCCCGCCGATCGCGTTAACGCCGGCCCAACCAGATGGGTTCGGCGGGAAACAATAACCAAGGAGATCAATTACTATGCAACAAAACGTGATCAATAAGATCTACATTGACGGTGAGTTCGTCACCCCGCACGGCACGGAACTCTTCGACCTGCACAACCCCGCCACCGGACAGGTGATCGGACAGGTCCAGCTCGCCGACGAGGTGGACGCCGAGGCGGCTATCGCAGCGGCGAAGCGTGCGTTGCCGGCGTGGTCCGCGACCTCCCGAGAAGAGCGGATCGACGCGCTGCGCCGACTTCACGACGCGGTCGCCGCGCGACTGGAGGACATCCGGGAAGCCGTTGTGGTGGAGTACGGCGGGCCCGTGCGCAACTCGTACCTGGTCGATTCCATCGTCGGCCAGTTCACCGACATGATCAAGACATTGGAGAACTTCGAGTTCACCCGACAGGTCGGCAACGCCGTCGTGGAGATGACGCCGATCGGCGTAACCGGCCTGATCATGCCGTGGAACGGTGACACCTTCTTCATCTCCGACAAGCTCGCGACCGCACTGGCTGCCGGCTGCACCGCCGTCATCAAGCCGAGCGAGATGAGCGCGACCCAGACTCAGGTCCTGACCGAGGCACTACACGCGGCCGGACTGCCAAAGGGGGTCTTCAACATCGTGACCGGCCGCGGCGACGTCGTCGGGACCACCATCAACCGCCACCCCGACATCGCCAAAATCTCCTTCACCGGCTCTACCGAAGTCGGCAAGATCATCATGCGCGAGGCGTCCGACACGTTGAAGAGCCTGACGCACGCCTACGTGTTCTCCAGCGACCCCGCGCGAGCACGCCGCATCGCGTCCCGGCTGGAGGCGGGCCGGGTGTCCGTCAACGGCGGCTTCGAACAACAGTCCCCGTTCGGAGGGTTCAAGCAGTCGGGCCTCGGACGGGAATACGGCAGCTTCGGTCTTGAAGGCTTCCTGGAGCCCCGGTCCGTAATGCTGTGACAGGTACGGCCGGGCCCCGCAGCTTGTACGCGTGAGCGTATTCGCAGCTCGTGGCGCATCTCCAGCACGGGGTCACGGCCGTGGCTCACCACCGCCGGACTGGCCGCGGCGTATCGGCTGCGCGTCAACTCGCTGCTCCGGCTGATCGACGCTGTCGAATTCGAGATCAGCGCGGTAGCCGGAGTACTGCGCGGCCCTGACCCGTACCCGGATCGCCGGACGGCGAGGCCGCAACATCGCCACCGTCGCGGTGGTTCGCGAACTGCTCACCTACGTCTACTACGACCTGCGCGACGGGCACATCCGCGCTCTGGCGAAGGTCGAGGCGGCGTGAGCGGGCTCGGACGTGACCGGATGCGGGTCGCGGCAAGATAACGGGAACCGATTCGAGGTTGCTCGCCGAACGGTACGCCTGGACGCTGACGCGCCGGCGGAAGCTATGGAGTGGCGTGGCCACAAGCAGACGTACTGGGTAGAGCGGGCTACCTGACGGCGCCCGGCCCTCGGCACGTCCGGACGTCCTTGTGGCTGGGCAGGCTGAGATCGACGGCTACCGAAGGTGACGGACGTGCCAGCACCGGCACGCCCGGTCGGTGGCATGTGCGGATGCCGGGTCAACGGCGAGACGGGGCGTTCGCGTACGCCTACGGCCGGTCCGGGGTCTTGCGCAACCACAGCGACACGCCCGTCAGGGCGCATGCCGCGCCCACGACCGCAATCGCCGCCTCTGCCGCACCGGAGAGGTCATCCAGGAAGGGGAATGTGCGCGAGGCAACCAGGGCCAGGAACGCGATCAGAAACAGGACGACCGCAAGAACGCGTTGTCGAGTCATAGATGTCATCGGATCAGACCGTATCGACCGGAACACCTGCGGCGCAAACCACCATGGGTCGTCGCTGACACCCTCTTCGGCACGTCCGGACGTCCTCGCAGCTGTCCACGCTGAGGTCGGCGGCTACCGAAGGTGACGGACGCGCCAGCATCGGCGTCCATGACCGGCGGCAGCTCCGGATGTCTGATCGAGGTGAAATCGGTGTTCAGCCGGTACTGGCCTGCGAGCAGTAGGTCACGTGTGGGGACGGCTGGTGATGCCGTCCAGGATGGTGATCAGGTTGTGGTGGAAGGTTTCCTCGGCGTTGAGGTGGGCGCCGTCGATGACGAGCCGGGCGACGGTGGGGTAGCGGCCTGTTTCGAGCATGCGTGTCAGGTAGGGCCCGAGGGCGGCCTGCCAAGCGGACACGTCGGTGCCGGTGGAACGGGCGGCGCGTCGCTCGGTGATCTCCCTGCGGAGCGCTCCGACGATGAATGCGTTGAGGGCGCCCAAGGCCCGCTCGAGATCGTCGATACCGCGCATGCCAGGGGCCTGGCTGAGTGCCGCCGCGATCGATTCGCCCACGGCGAGCGCGTGAGGTCCTAAGTGTGGCCTTGCGCCGAGCAGGTCGGCGAACCACTCATGATCAAGAGCGGCATCGCGGGTCCGGTGAACGATGGCCAGTACCGTGGCGCGCCACTCGGAGTGCTGGACGGCCTCGGCGATCTGGGCATATACGGCGTCGACCATCAGATCGAGTAGTTCGGATCTGTTGATCACGTAGTCGTAGAGCCGCATCGGCCCGACGCCGAGCTCTTTGGCGATCTTGCGTACCGATAGCCCGTCGAGGCCGTGTGTGTCGGCGATCCGGATCGCCGTGGCGGCGATCTTCGCGCGGCTCAGCGGCACCGGCGCCGCCCGCGGCTGAGGCTCGGGCCGTTCCCAGACGGGCAGTGGTGCGCTACCGTACGGCGTATCCATGAGGTACAGCGTACGGTAACGGAGATGATGATGCGAATTGCGATCGCCGGTGGTGGCCTCGGCGGCCTGACGCTGGCGCGAATCCTGCACCGGCACGGCATCGACGCGATGGTGTACGAACGCGAGGCAAGCCGATCCGCGCGATCACAGGGCGGATCGCTCGACCTGCACCCGGAGTCCGGGCAACGGGCCCTGGCCGATGCGGGCCTCGCCGGCCGATTCCGGTCCGAGGCACGGCCGGAGGGCGAGGAACATCGCATCCTCGACCCGGCCGGACGCACCCTCGTGCACCACAAGCCACAACTCGGCTCATTCGCCGGACGCCCCGAGATCGACCGCAGCGCACTGCGTGATCTTCTGCTCCATTCGCTCCCCGGTGACGCGGTGGCGTGGCGGCACCGGCTCGTCGCGGCGACGCCACGACCCGACGGAGGCTTCGGGCTGACGTTCGATGGCGGCCACAGCGCCGACTGCGACATCCTCATCGGCGCGGACGGCGCACGCTCGGTCGTCCGGTCGCTGCTGACCAACGCGACACTGTCCTCCGTGGCCACCTTGGTAGAGCTGAGCATCAGCGGCGCCGACCGGCGCCACCCGGATCTAGCCGAGCTGGTCGGCCCCGGAAACCTCTGGTGCATCGGCGTGCACCAGATCCTGGCAGCGCAACGCCTCGGCGACGGCAGCATCCGAGTCGGGATCTCGCTACCCGCGGACGATCGCCACCTGGACACCTACCGCAGCAAGCGCGCTCTGCTGGACATGTTCGATGACTGGGACCCCAGCCTCACCGCACTCATCGAAGCCGGCGACAGCCCGCCGACCCCACGCAGGATCGAGGCGATGCCCACCGGTACGCGCTGGGCCCACCAACCGGGCATCACCCTCATCGGCGACGCCGCGCACCTCATGCCGCCGGTCGGCGAGGGCGCCAACCAAGCCATGCTCGACGCCGCCGAACTCGCCGCCGAACTCGCCACCAACCCCGCCGACCCCGACTCGGCGATCCAGACGTACGAGGAGGCGATGTTCACCAGGATCCACCCGATCGCCGAAATGTCCGCACGAGTCCAGGCAATGATGCTGTCCCCCACCGCAGCCGACGACATCATCCGCTTCTTCACGCCGCAGCCCACCGAGCCGGTACCGGCAGATTGAACCTTTTTCAACCTCCCCTTGCGGTCCGTTGGAGCGCGAGGTCGGACGCGGTGTGTGAGCGCTGCGCGGTTCAGGTTGAAAAAGGTTCATTGACAACGCAGCCGGCCTCGCCCCAATAGACGCTCCTGCCCTGGAAGGTCGGATGTCCGCTCATCGACATGACCGTGCACCACACGCCCCGCTCGAAGCCTCCTCCGGCGACCAACGCCGTCATCGGCTCTCCCGCGTCGGCAACCGACGGATCAACAGGGTCCTACACATCATGGCGGTCGTTCAGCTACGCCGTGACACCTGGCGCCACCACGAAGCCTAAAACAGAAGCGCCATGATCCCTTGACCTACCGGGGAACCAGATCAGTGCACTCGATCTTGGCGCCTCGTGCACAGCAGCCCTACGTCATGTCGACGGTGTACGCCTCCTCGCGCACGTCGGGATCGGGATGGTGGCGTAGCTGGAGCAGGAGGTCCCGCCAGGCTGTGGACCATCCGAACGTGGCGCCGGGCCGGGTGAGTTCGATGGCGAAGAGTCCACCGGCGAGGTCGCCTCGGCCGGCCAGCCGGAGGATGGACGGCCGGAGGACGGTGGCGTCCGTGGAGTTCGGCAGTTCCCGCAGGCGGGCAGCCACCCGTGCGGCTGTGCGGACGGCCAGCGCGGGCCGACCGGCGCATAGGTCGGCGATCTGGTCGAGGTTGTCGAGGCGTCCGAGACCGACCAGCATCGCTGTCGCCGTCCCGGTGAAGGCGGGTTGTGCGGCGAGCTGCCGGGCCGCTGTGACCATCGCCAACCGGTTGGTATCCAGGGGTGTGATGCGCGCCCAGGTCACCGCTGCCTGCGCCAGGGTTTCGATGCGTCGGCGGGCCGGCCGGTCGGCCCCGGGCCCGGCCGGCTGGGAGTCCGCGGCGTCGCGTCGCGTGAGGCGGTCGAAGGCGACGTCGAGGCCGGCACCATGCAACGTGCGCAGCAGTTGGGCGATGTCGATCGTGGCGCGGTGCTCGCCGAGGTCGGTGAGTCTTTCCACGACCAGCTCGGTGATGTCGCCGGCCCAGTGGGACCAGTACGGCAGCTGCTGGAACGCGGCCCTTCGGACTTCGCGGTCAATGGCGCGGCATGCCTCGGTGATGAGTGCCGCGTAGCGTGCCCGGTGCCGGTCGGCGACATCGCTCGCGGAGGCCGCAAGCACGGCGCGGCATTCCTCCCTGCTGCCGCGCAGGGCCGTGTCGAGGATCGTCCAGCTCGCCTCGGTGTCGAGCCGCTGACGAGCGGCGGAGACGATCGCCGCGCGGACGTCGCGGTGCGTCTGCGGGTTCGTATACGTGTCGAGCAGCGTTCCCATCACCTGCGGCGGGCCGTACCGGGCCAGCAGGCGCGCGGCCTCCTTCCGGCTGGTCACCTTGGTGCCGGGGTTGAGCAGCACCGGATGCAGTGCGGCGGGCAGCCGCGACGGCGCCACGAATCGCACCGCGCGCCCGGCCGCGTAGAGCGCCACCCGGGCCCGGTCGTCTCCGGCGTGTTGGAGCAGCAGGGGCAGCGCATCGGCGGGCCGGTCGGTCCACACCAGCGCGCCGAGCGCCGCCTCGGCGAGCACCACCGTGGGCGAGTCGATGTAGCGCAGCACCGGCTCCCGCCCCAGCGCGGGGATCGGGGCGGCGGCCCTGATAGCCGCGGCCCGTTGCCGTACGCCGGCCGCCGTGTCGGCCATGACGCGCTCCTGCAACCCTACGTACGTAGCGTGCTGGCGGGGCAGCCACCGCTCGGGGTGGACCGGCCAGCCCGGCACCCAGCGGAGGTGATCGGAGACGAACCGGCCCCGCGGCGGATGGTCGAGCACCCGGTCCAGCAGGTCGGTGCGGGTTGTGCAGATCGCCCGCCACACGACCGGGAGCGTCACCGTGGTTGGGTCGGCGGTAAGGACCTGCTCAACGCGGTCGCTGCGCCCTCGGGGGTTGTCCAGCCACAGCTCGACGGCTCGGGCGGCCACCGACTCCGGGCTGTGCCGGCCGGTCGCCCGGTGCAGCAGCTCCTGCAGCTCGGGCACCCGCCAGGCGCGCTTGCCGAGCGCTCCGGTGAGCGCGAACAGCGGCCCGTAGCGGCCACGCTCCATAGCGGCCGTGACCCAGCCGGACAACCGATCGGCGACCATGGTCTCCTGCCCACGGCGCAGCACCAGGTCGAACCGGCGCAGCACCGGTACCTGCGCGGTGGAGCCGACCAGGTCGATGGTCAGCAGCGCCCACTCGCGCAGTTCGGGCACCTCGACGTGATGTTGCAGAGTGTCCGCGGCGAGGGCGCTCAGCGCGGACGTCGTCACGGCCGACCCGTCCCGCGCCTCGACAGCGTCGGTGGTCAGCCGGGTCAGCCCGGCCGCCGCGGCGGGGGTGAGCAGGCGGGCGACCGAGGAGAGCGCGCTCAGCGCGGCAGAGCGGACCGGGTCCTGCTCATTGTGGAGCCGGCCGAGCCGGTCCACCAGCTCGGCGACGACCTGCGGGTCGCGTGAGCGCCGGGCGGCGTGCACCAGCATTCCGTACGCCTGGGCCCGCTCGCCGGCGTCGCCGGAGCGCAACGCGTCCGCAAGCGCGGCCGACGCATCCGGCCAGGCCAGGAACGAGCTCCAGTAGCGCACCATGTCTTCCCGCTCGCGGATCTCCGGCAGCCCCAGCAAGCGGGTCGCCTCCCGGATCCGGACCGCCGCGGGCAGCACCTCCATGACCTCCGTCGCCGGTACCCGGGTGGCGGTGTTCACCTCGGCCAGCGCGCCGTCGTACAGTTCGCCGCGCCGCGCCGGCGGGAGTTCGTCGAGCAGCGCCGCGAACGTTGTGGCGTTGTCCCGGACCAGGCAGGCCAGTGGGACGAGCCGGTCGGTGGGTAGCACGGCCAAACGGCGCAGCACCGCAGGCGGCAGTCCGGCACGCCGGACCCAGGCGGCCCGGTCCGGCGCGGTGAGCAGGGCCACGACGCGGCCCGGGTCATGCGCGGCGAGCAGGCCGTACGCAGTCAGGCCGCCGGGCAGGCGAGTCGGCGGCGCGTACCGCTCCAAGAGGCCGAGGACCGTGGCCGGGTCGCCGGCGAGCAGCGCATGGCCCACCTCGTTCCAGATCCGGTCGCGGACTTCGGGCGTGGCCGCGGCCAGTCGTGCCTCCACCCGCTCCAGAACCAGGCCGGGGTGCCGGCGCATGAGCGCCCCGATGCCGGCCGCGTGCTCCAGCTCAGGCAGCAGCGACCGCACCACCGGCGCGCTGCACGCGGGCAGCACGGCCGCCGCCTCGTCATCGCCGTACTCAGCCCGGACCCCGGCGACCAGGGCGTCCGCGGTCGCCGACGCCTTCAGCCGGCGCAGCAGGCGATAGATACGCCGCCGCTCAACCGCCGACAGGTCCACTTCCGCCCCACCGAGCAGGCCAGCACGCGCGGCCGCGCCGAGCGCCACGGCCTTGATCGACGGCTGCGGATCCTGTAACGCGGCCTCGACACCCTGAGCGTCGCGCACCACCATCGAAGCGACCAGGGCCAGATGACGCTCATACGCGCCCAGACCCCGCAGGTCGGCACACACCTCGACGCGATCGGCGGAGACGCGCGCCCACCCGGCCACGTGGCGTAGCCGCTGCCGATAGGGCAACGAATCCAACGACGTCAGCAGTTCCCGGGTGGATGCGAGCACGGCGCACATTCTGCCTGCCCAGACTCGACCACGAGAGCCAATATCACCCGACGATGGGCCAGCCGGCCGATCTTCAAGGCAACGGACACCGCCCGGCATCCGGGTCATCGGCATGACCGTGCGCCACACGCCAGCCAGAGCCGTCAGGCCTGGTGACTTGTAGGCGACCTGTCACCGCGCCCGCTCGGCGGCAGATCGGAAACGGTGCCGGCGACGTGAGGGGCCGCAAGGTGCGGGACAATGCGCCGATGGACGATCACCAGCGCTGCCGTCTTTCTGTTGACGACGGCGAGTTGGAGCTTGCCGGGCCGCCAGCTGCCCTCCGCGGCCTCGGTCGGCTGCTACGCCAACATTCTGAGCCCTTCGAGGTGGCGATCACCGGCGGGGCTGTCAGGCAAGAGGCGACTGCCGGCCCGCTGCTCGTCCGTATGCAAGACGGGACCACGCTGCGCTTCTCCGGTGGTCGCGAGTATCTCGACATCGTTTGGGATGCGCTCGACGGCGTGGCTGAGCAAGCCGAGACCGCCGATGACCGGACAGTCAACCGGCATCAGCACATCGAGTACCTTCCTGGGGACCACTACCGGTCGCCGGATTCAGTCCCATTGGTCATCGTGGCCGACTGGCCGGACGCGCCGCAGCAGCTAACGTACTGATCTCGGCGACCCGCCCATCCGCTTCTGTCGATCAAATTGCTGACGGCCACGACGCGGGGACCATATGGACCTCTAGATCGCCTTCCTGAGCGTGGGGCAGAAGCCGATCGAACCACAGGGCATCGCGGTGAGTACCGATCAAGCACGGAACGCGCGAATCGCGAACGCGGCGAAGCGGCCGGAGGCAGCGACTCTGGCGTTCGTCGATGTGCCGTACAAGCCGCCGTTGGCCATCAGCATGAGGATGAGGTCGTCCAGGACGAAATCGGGCCGCAGGTGGCCGGTGTCCTTGGCGCGGCGCGTGAGCTCGGCGAGCGAGGTGAGCGCCTGTGCGCGTATCGCGGCGAGATCCAGTGCGTGCGGGAAGGCCGAGGCGAACGCGGTGGTCAACCCCCGGCTTCGGGCGTGCAGCTCGAAGAGTCTCTCGATCACGAGGCACAAGCCGTGCCACGGATCCGGGTCGGCGAGCCCTTCCTCGACGACGGCGTGGCATGCGTACATCTGCTCTGCGAGGGCCTCAGTGGCCAGCGCCTGCTTGGTGGGGAAGTGGCGGTAGAGGGTCGCGGGGCCGACCCCGGCGCGCCGGGCTATCTCGCGCATCGGCACGTCCAGGCCTTCAGCGGCGAACACCGCCCGAGCCGCGGCGAGGATCCGCCCACGATTGTCTAGCGCGTCCGAGCGCAGGTTCTGAGGCAAACGGTCGAGCACTCTCTCATTTTAGCTAACCGGATGCCGGCGTCCGGTTAGCTTCCCAAGCAGCCAGGGGTCGCTTTACGGCGGCTTTGACTTAGCTCACGAAGAGGAATAAAAGTGAAGGCAGTCGCGATCAGCGAGTTCGGCGGTCCCGAAGGGCTCGCAGTCATCGACATCCCCGGCCCGGTTCCCGCTCAGGGACAGGTACTTATCGCCAGTGAGGCGATTGGCGTCGGAGGCGTCGACGTCATGATCCGAAGCGGTGCTCTCGCTGCCTACGGCTACCGAAAGGGTCATATTCCGGGCGGCGAGGTGGCGGGGACGGTGACTGCGGTGGGCGAGGGCGTCGACCCCGCATGGGTCGGGCAGCGCGTGTGGGCGTTCACCGGCACGGGCGGCGGCTATGTCGAGCAGGCGATCGCGCCGATCGGAGAAGTCGTGCCCCTCCCGGCGGGCCTCTCTGCCGTCGACGCCGTGACACTCGGAAGCGCCGGAGTCGTAGCTCACTTCGGTCTCTCCCACGCTCACTTCTCGTCGGGCGAGGCCGTGCTGGTGCGCGGCGCGGCCGGCAGCATCGGGATCATGACGGTCCAACTCGCGGCTCTCGGCGGTGCCAGCGCTGTGGCAGTCACCACCTCCTCCCCTGAGCGTGGTCGTCGATTGCGCGACCTCGGTGCGACCCACGTGCTGGACCGCCTCGGCGAAGGAGGGCCGGACGATCCCACGGGCTACGACGTCATCATCGACGTGGTAGCGGGTAAGGGCATGCCTTCGTTCTTTGACAGGCTTGAACCTGAGGGTCGACTTGTGGTTGTCGGCGCCGTCGGGGGCCAGCCGCCGGCAGACTTCGGTACGAGGTTGATGGCCGCCTTCCAGAAGTCGATGTCCTTCGCCACCTTCAGCGCCGCGACGGTAGCCGAGCCCGCTCGACGTGCGGTGAGGATGAAGCAGTTCGCTGCCGCAGGTCGCAGCCAGCTCCAGACGGTGGTGCACGACGTGCTGCCGCTGGAGCACGCCGTGCTGGCGCACCAGAAGATGGAGGCTGGTGAGGTCTTCGGAAGAATTGTGCTGACTCCGTAATCGCATGATCGTCACAGACGACGACTGGCTCGCGCGGCACGACGCCCCCGGGCTTGTCAGCCAAGCACACACAGGTTGCCGCAATCCGATCGCTAGCAGCGCGACGGTCTGCACCTGTGGCTTGGCATGCGGACATAGGCTGCTCACCCCGACCGGCTGGCCGCCCGACATACGGGTCATCCGGCGCCGTGAGCGCCCGCACCCGGGCGCGCAACTGTCGCTGTTCGAGGAGCGCGACGGCTGGCGCTACCCCGCGTTCGTCACCAACACACAGGTCGGGGCACTGCAATGGCTGGAAGCCCGCCACCGCGCCCACGCCCGAGTCGAAGACCGGATCCGCTGCGCCAAGCACACCGCGTTGCGCCGACTCCCCGCACGCGAGTTCGCCATCGACCAGGCATGGTGCGCCCCCACCGCGATCGCCGCCGACCTCATCGCCTGGCTGCAACCACTCGCCCTCGGCGGCGACCTGACCCGCTGCGAACCGAAGACCCTGCGCTACCGCGTGCTCCACACCGCCGCACGCCTGATCCACGGCCGACGCCGCCGACGCCTGCGCATCCCGTCGATCTGGCTGCGCGCGGCCAGGTCGTTGTGACATGCACGAGACGAATCACTCGACAGACGCGGTCCGGCACGCGGAGCCCTCACGGTCGAAGCTGAGGCCGCACCTACGGGCACGACCCGAGTCTGGTCGCCCGGGAAACACCGGCGAGTTGCTGGTGGTCATGCTGCGGCCCGGTAACGCAGGCGACCGTCCGGCAATCGGCGGCCATCGGGGCCCCGGGTTCAGCGGCTCACGGCAGTCTCCCGCTCGACACGCGACAGCTTCTCGGGATTGCGCACGTAGTAGAGCCCGGTGACGAGGCTGTCTTCGACCCGTACCGCGACGACGCCGTCGATCTCCCCGTTGAGCCGCATGATCAATGCCGGGTAGCCGTTGACGTGTGCCGGCTCGAGCGACATCTCGGTGCCGACCATGGCCAAGCCGACGGCGAACACGCGGACCACCTTGTCGGCTCCCACGATGGGTCGTGGCATGGCCTGCTTGACTCCGCCACCGTCACTCAAGGCGACGACATCCGGCGCGAGGATGTCGAGCAGGCTCTGCAGGTCGCCCGTTTCGACCGCCCGTTGGAAGGCCTCGAGCGCGGCTCGGGTCTCGGCTGGGGAGACGACGTCGCGCGGTCGGCGCGCTGCGACGTGTGCCCGCGCCCGGTGGGCGACCTGGCGGACAGCGGTCGAGGTCTTGTCGACGGCTTCCGCGATCTCGTCGTAGCCGAGGTCGAACACCTCGCGCAGCACGAACACGGCCCGCTCGGTCGGGGTGAGGGTCTCCAGCACCAGTAGCATCGCCATCGAGAGGCTGTCGGCGAGTTCGACGTCCTCGGCCACGTCGGGGGCGGTGAGTAGCGGTTCGGGCAGCCAGGGCCCGATGTACGTCTCCTTGCGCCGGCGCAGCGTACGTAGCCGGATGAGCGCCTGGCGGGTGGTGATCCGGACCAGATACGCGCGCTGGTCCCGCACCGTGTCGAGATCGACGTCCGCCCACCGCAGCCAGGTCTCCTGGAGGACGTCCTCCGCGTCGGCGGCCGACCCGAGCATCTCGTAGGCGACGGTGAAGAGCAGGCTGCGGTGGGCCAGGAACGCGGCTGTGGCGGGGTCCAGGCGGCCGTCCTCCCTCATCTCCCCGGCGCGGTCTTCCGCCGCGTGAGTGGTGACTCGCACACGTCGCCGCCCCGGCCGTGCAGCCCGGCCGCCGCGTACCTCAACCACGAGCGCATGATGAAGGGCCCGTCGGGGTCCGGAACGTCCTGGCCATGGATGGCTCCTGTCTCTCCGCTCTCGACTGTGCCACCCACAAGACACCGGGCCGCACCGTTTTGTGACACCGACGCAAGAAAGGAGTCGAAACATGATCCACACCACGTGCCGGCCTCCCACGAGAGACAGCTGACGCTCTTCCGTACGTGGAGGTCGGTGTGGCACCCCCGGTGATCGATAGGTGCGAGGCTCCAGATAGGACAGCTGTCGACCAGGACCCGAAGCCCCGACCGGGAGCCTGGACATGCTGTCCTACCTCGCCACGATCCCGTTGTCCAGCCGAACCCTGAACCACCTCGCCGAACGCATCCGCGGTCACCGCAAGCAGTGTCGATCCCGGTGGCGGCGCCTCGACCCCGGCCGACAGGCCCTGCTCGCCCTGGCCCATCTGCGCAATGGCGACACCTACACCCGCCTCGCGGCCGGCTTCGAGGTCGGCGTCGCCACCGCCTGGCGCTACGTCCAAGAAGCGATAACCCTGCTCAGCGCGGCCGCCGACGACCTGGACACCGCGATGCGACGCATCCGCATGCTGGAAGATCCTGGCCAAGCTGCGCTGTTGCCCGCACCGCGCGACCGCGATCGTGCAAGCCATCCTCGTCCTGCACCATGTCGAAGCCAACCGCTACGCAGGATGAAAGGGCCGGAAGCCTTCCTCCGGCTGAGGGCCGCTGCCGAGGGCGTCGGCGGCGGCCCAGCGCCCCTGATCGCCTCAGTCGGTGGGGGTCAGCCCGGTCGAGGCGCGGAACGAGCCGTCCATCTCGAACGGCACCGACTCGTGCTCGTGCGTCACCAGCCAGCGCCCGTCGATGCGGCGCAACCCTAGCGTCACTCGGAACCACAGGCTGAAGCTCTCGGTCGAGCCGCGAGGCACGGCGGTCAGGCAGTCGAGGCTGGTCGCGAACGCCACGTCGCCGTCCGTGGTGATCTCCAACTGGGTGACCTCGCGGCGCGGCGGCGCCTCGAAGGTGGCTATCCAGGCCTCCAGCGCGGCCGGGTTCCGGCCGTCGCCGGGCTGGCGCAGCGGCGGTGCGAGGGTGTACTCGACAAAGCTGGGCGCGTAGTACGACAGGATGGCCTTGGCGTCACCTTTCTGCAGCAGCGCGGCCTTGCCCTCGATGGCTTCCCGGATCTCGTCCATGACAGGTCCTACCTTTCTCTCTTGCCCGGGATGTCGAAGCCGGGCCGGCCGGTTTCGACATCCCGGGCAAGAGAGAAGGAGAGAAGCCATGAAATACCTGATCCTGATCCAGTCGAACCCGCAGTCGCTGGCCGTCTGGGAGACGCTGACCGATCAGCAGCGGACCGACTTCGGCCTCGGTCACCTGCGGCTGACCGAGGAGATGCGCGAGGCCGGCGTGCTGGTGGTCAGCGAAGGGTTGGGCGACCCGGCCCTGGCCACCCAGGTCTCGGTGCGCGACGGTAGGACGATCACCTCCGACGGCCCGTACGCCGAGGTCAAGGAGCACCTGGCCGGCTTCTACCTGATCGACGTCGCGGATCTCGACGAGGCGGTCGCCTGGGCCGCGAAGGCGCCGGACGCCGCGTACACCCGGGTCGAGGTGCGCCCGATCCTCGATATGAGCACATGGGATCTGTGACCGGGCTGCCGGACCTGCTGCGCGAGTGCGCGCCGCAGGTCCTGGCCGCCGTGGTGCGCCGCTATGGCGACTTCGAGGCCTGCGAGGACGCGGTGCAGGAGGCGCTGATCGCGGCTGCCGAGCAGTGGCCGGGGACCGGTGTCCCGGAGCAGCCGCGGAACTGGCTGATCACCGTGGCGAGCCGTCGGCGGGTGGACCTGCTGCGCAACGAGACGGCCCGCCGGCGCCGCGAGGAGGCGGTCCGGCACGAGCCCGCGCCGCAGGTCCGTGGCGACGACGAGCTGGCGTTGCTGCTGCTCTGCTGCCATCCCGCACTGAGCGTGCCGGCGCAGGTCACGCTCACCCTGCGGGCGGTCGGCGGGCTCACCACCGCGGAGATCGCCCGGGCGCTGCTGCTGCCAGAGGCCACCGTGAGCCAACGGATCAACCGGGCCAAGCAGCGGATCCGCGACACCGGCACCCGGTTCGAGATGCCCGCGCCGGGCGAGCTCGGCGAGCGTCTCACCGCGGTCTGCCACGTGCTCTACCTGATCTTCAACGAGGGCTACACGGCCAGCTCCGGCGACGCCTTGAACCGGGTGGAGCTGACCCGGGAGGCGATCCGGCTGACCCGGCAGCTGCACCGGCGCCTGCCGGACGACGGCGAGGTGGCCGGGCTGCTCGCGTTGATGCTGCTCACCGACGCGCGCCGGCCCTCGCGTACCCGGCCGGACGGCACCCTGGTCCCACTCGCCGAGCAGGACCGGCGCCGCTGGGCCGCGGCCGCGATCGCCGAAGGCGTCGCGATCATCACCCACACGCTGGCGCGGGCCCCAATCGGCCCGTTCCAGCTGCAGGCCGCGATCGCGGCGGTGCACGACGAGGCAGCGCGCGCCGAGGACACCGATTGGCCGCAGATCCTCGCCCTGTACGGGATGCTGCACGCACTCGCCCCGAGCCCGATGGTCACGCTGAACAGGATCGTGGCGCGTGCCATGGTCGACGGCCCGGAAGCCGGGCTCGCCGCTCTGGACCAGATCGCCGAGGATCCGGTGCTGGCCCGGCACCACCGGACCGCGGCGGTGCGGGCCCATCTGCTGGAGCTGGCCGGCGACCGGGCCGGGGCGCAGGAGCATTACCGGCTGGCGGCGCGGCTCACGCTCAGCCGGCCCGAGCAGCGCTATCTGGAGTCGCGGGCCGCGCAGCTCCTGTGAATCTTCTTCAACCTGACATCGGGCCGCGCATCCGGGCCACTGGCCGGCGCCGGGTTTGCCGCCCTGGCCACGTTGAAAAAGGTCCCGCGTCCGACCTCGCGCGCCGACGGACCGCCAGGGGAGGTTCAAAAGGTTCAAGGATTCGGACGATGCGGGGCGACGTTCGCGAGCTGCGACATTGCGCTCGGCGCGGCGGGCCGTCCTCGTCACCCAGCCAAGAGGAATGGGGCTGATGCTGCTCGCCTGTGCATGACGCACGTCACGTAGGCGCACTGTCACAAGGATCGAGTCGTTGGCATCTCATGCTCGACCAGCTACCACAGCAAGGAGTGCACGATGGATGCTCGCTTGAACCTTCTCGGCAACC
This sequence comes from Plantactinospora sp. CA-294935, assembly GCF_050936445.1. NCBI lineage: Bacteria > Bacillati > Actinomycetota > Actinomycetes > Micromonosporales > Micromonosporaceae > Plantactinospora > Plantactinospora sp. CA-294935. The sequence goes on along the minus strand of NZ_JBNJMU010000001.1, from coordinate 9,847,371 downwards.
CGGTCGCAGCCAAGTCCCTGAAGTACATCCTGTCGGCGGGCAAGGTGTTCTCGGAGTCAACGCTGCCAGCCGCGACGCAGCAACTGGTGACGCTCCGCGTCAGTCAGATCAATGGCTGCGGTGTCTGCGTCGACATGCACACCAAGGAAGCCGCGCACGCCGGGGAGACCTCAGTACGCCTCAACCTGGTCGCGGCCTGGCGGGAGGCCACGGTGTTCACCGACGCCGAGCGCGCTGCCCTGCAACTGGCGGAGCAGGGCACCCGCATCGCCGACGCGGCCGGTGGTGTACCAGACGAGGTCTGGGCGAACGCCGCCAGACACTATGACGAGGACCAGCTCGCCGTCCTGGTGTTGCTCATCGCCGTCATGAACACCGTCAACCGCCTGAACGTCATCGTCCAGCAGCCCGTCGGCGACTACCAGCCCGGCCAGCACGCCCAGTTCGGGTAACGAGGAGTGCCTGCTGGCCGAGGCCACTGGTGCCGTCTCGCATCGGCAGCCCTGACCCTGCCCCTGACCCGGGACCCGGTCGCCGCTCCGGCGTTTCAAGATCAGAGTCCCCTGCAACTCTGCAAGGAGAAATCTCTTGAACCTCGCTCTGTGGATCAGTGCGGGACTGCTGGCCGTTGTCTTGCTGGTCGGCGGCGCCACCAAGCTGATCGTGTCCAAGGAGAAGTTGGCCGCCCACCCCGCCGGGGGATGGACCGGAGATGCCAGCGTCGGCTTCGTCAGGGTCCTCGGGGCCATCGAGCTTCTGGGCGCGGTGGGCCTGGTACTGCCCGCCGCGCTCGACATCGCGCCGGTTCTGGTGCCGGTGGCTGCCGTCGGTACCGTGTTGCTGATGGTTGGCGCGATGATCACGCACCTCCGGCGTCACGAGTCCAGGTCAGCCGTGGGAAACCTGGTCTATCTCGCCCTGGCCGCCTTCGTGGCATGGGGCCGATTCGGCCCCGAGTCCTTCACCGGCTGATCGGATACGGCCCTCTGGCTACATCCGAGGCGCTCGCCTCGTCGGGGTGCGTTGGAAGGCCTCGTGCCAGTTGCCACCGGCAAGGTCCGAAGGCCCTCTCGCTCGTCACCTGCCGGTGGCGGCGGCGCCACCGCGCGACGCCGTGGGCGCCCGTGTCCCCGGCCAGGAGGGACGAGCCGCCGGCTGTCGTCTTCACGCGCCGCACGGCACATAGCTGCGATGTCACGAAGGATCGAGTCGCTGACGCCTCGTGTTCGAGCAAAGGACCCGATCTCGGATCAGGGGAGGAAGCAATCGATGACTATGACAGAGCACGGAATGGGTTCGCTGGCCGGGAGGGCTGCGGTCGTGACCGGAGCTGGGTCCGGTATCGGCGCGGCGACCGCGGCGACGCTGGCGGCCCGGGGAGCGCGGGTCTGCTGCGCCGGCCGTAACATCGACAACGTTGAACGGACAGCCGAGAAGATCACGGCTGCTGGTGGCGAGGCGTTCGGGCTACGGGTCGACGTGGCATCGCCAGAGGACAACGATGCGATGGTCCGCGAAACTATTGCCCGTTACGGCGCCGTGCATATCGCACATCTCAACGCTGCAACGGGACACTGGGCCAGTGTTCTGGAGTACCCGCTGCAGGAATGGGACCGCACGATGGCGGTGAACCTGCGTGGTGTGCTGCTCGGTCTGCAGGCGGCGGGTCGGGCGATGCGCGACGTGGGCGGTGGCTCAATCGTGGTCACCTCGTCGGCGGCCGGGCTCACCGGTGTTCGAATGTCACCGGCGTACTCGGCGTCGAAGCACGGTGTGCTCGGCTTGGTCAAGTCGGCTGCCCTCGATCTGGGGCCGGTGGGTATCCGGGTCAACGCCATCTGCCCGGGCTACATCGCCAGTAACGACCTTATGCGGAAGATGGGCGAGGAACTCGACGTCGCTAGCCAATTTCCGTTGGGTCGACCGGGGCGCAGCGAGGAGGTCGCCAACCTGGTCGCGTTCCTGGCCAGTGAGAGCGCGTCGTTCATCACCGGCAGCGTGTTCACCATCGATGGCGGCTGGCTGGCCGGCGGCATCGAACTCCGGCGAGATGCCGAGGATCAAACAACCAGCGACGACCGGATCGCCGCCTTTGCCAACACGTACTCCCCGAACCCGCAGGACTCGTAGGAGCGGGTGGGCAAACACCGAAGGCAGACACCGCAGGGTCACCTGGGTGCTTCACGGTGATCGGCACTGGACCCAGAGCGGCTATGCCCCGACCCTGGCCACCGCCCACACCGTGATCGCCATCGACCCGCTCGGACTGGGTGCCAGCGACACCCCGCACGACGTCGAGGCGTACGCCCTGCAGCGCCGCGTCGACTACGTCACCGCCGTACTCGACGACGTCGGCGCCGATCGGCCCGGTTGTGAAGCCGCCCAGGCTGTCCCGGTCCTGCGCCGAGCACGCGCGAATCTCCACCAACCTGCGCGTCAACCGGGTCACCACCGTGCGCTGATCGTCCCTGTGGAGGGGCCACGGATATCGTCTTGCTGCCACAAGGCCCTCCCAGATAGAAGCGGATCGTCCAGGCTTCGAGTTCGAATGAACATTCCCGGCGGGCGGCCGCGAACCTAGCGTCGGAACCCGCCGCGCAGGGAATCCGCCCGCTCGGCCCCCGCACGGCACGGAGACGATGTGGTCAACGAGATCGGTCCGACGGCTCTGCCCGAGCGTGTCGAGCCCGAGGTAGCGACGCGAGCGGACGGCGTCGTCCTGCGTGTGCGGCGCGACGGACGCACTGTCCTCGACAGGGTCCGGCTGGGCATCCGCGTCGGCGGCGTCGACCTGGACGTCGGTTCGGTCCTCCTGCGCTCCCGCGACCGCGAGATCACCGACGAGTGGGTTGCCCGGTCCGGCAAGGCGACGGGATCCCACCGGTACGCGCACCGCGAGACGCGCTACGAGCTGCGCCACCACAGCGGCGTCGAGTGGCAGATCCACGTCCGGGCGAGCGTGGACGGCGTGGCCGTCCGCTACGTGCTTGCCCGGCTGGAGGGCCACGGCCGCCTCGACGCCGACCGCACCCGGCTCACGTTCGAACCCGACGCCCGCGTGTGGGCGCTCGACTACCAGACCTGGTACGAGACGCCGCGCTTCGGCACCGACGTCGCCGAACTGCCTCCCGGCGCCTACGGGTTCCCGCTTCTCGTCCGCTCGCCCCGGGCGGGCGTGTATGTCCTGCTCACCGAGGCGGCGATCGACGGCCGCTTCAGCGGCGCCCACGCCGAGATCGACGGCGGGGGCGAGGCGCGGTTCGCACTGGCCGACGAGTCGGTCGAGATCACCCGCGGTCCCGTGACTCCCTGGCGGGTGTTCATGATCGGCGACCTCGCCGCGATCGTCGAGAGCCGCTTCGTCGACGAGTTGGCGCCCGCGCCCGACCCGTCGGCCGACGCGCGGTGGGTACGGCCGGGGCGTGCCGCCTGGTCGTGGTGGTCGGACTTCTACTCCGGTGCCCAGCTGCACCGGCAGCGGCACTTCGTCGACGTCGCCGCCCGCCTCGGCTGGGAACATCTCCTCGTCGACTGCGGTTGGGACGAGACGTGGGTGCCCGAGATCGTCGCCTACGCAAGTCGCCGCGGCATCCAGGTACACCTGTGGGCGGTCTGGCATGACCTCGACGGGCTGGAGAACCTGGCGAAGCTCGCGCTGTGGCGGTCCTGGGGCGTCGCCGGCATCAAGGTCGACTTCATGGAGTCCGAGTCGAAGGATCGCTACCGCTGGTACGACACGATCCTCGACGAGACCGCCCGGCTCGGCCTACACGTGAACTTCCACGGCTCGGTCATCCCGCGGGGATGGGCACGAACCTGGCCGCAGGTCATCGGCTACGAAGCCATCCGCGGCAGCGAGTACTACGTCTTCTACCAGGACACGCCCCTGACCGCCGCGCACAACGTGATCCAGCCGTTCACCCGCAACGTGGTCGGGGCGATGGACTACACGCCGGTCGCGTTCGGGGCGCCGGGACGGACCACGAGCGACGGCCACGAACTCGCGCTCAGCGTCGCGTTCGAATGCGGCATCACCCACTTCGCCGACGACGTCGACGCCTATCTCGCCCGGCCGGATGCCGCGCGGTTCCTCGCGGAACTGGCGCCCGCGTGGGACGAGACGGTGCTGCTCGCCGGTGACCCGGACCACGAGGCCGTCATCGCCCGCCGGCACCGCGATCGCTGGTTCATCGGCGGTATCGCCACCGGGCCGGCGCGCCGTCTCACCGTCCCGCTCGACCGGCTGGCACTCGGGCCGGCCGACGCCTGGATCGTCGGCGACCGCACTGACGGCGGCCTGACGTCTGCCCGGCGATCCGTCGACGACAACCTGGTTGTCGAGGTGGCGGACAACGGTGGCTTCGTCGCCGTCCTCGCCGCCCGCGGCGCCCGGCTGCACCGGGCCGTCGCGCGGCCCGAGCAGGCCGCTCCGCGGGTGGACCCGCCTGTCCAACTGCTCGACCCGCACGGCACGGCCGTCCTGCGGACCGACGGACGCCTGCGGCTACCACCCGGCTGGTCGGCGGAACACCTCGGCGGTGACCGCTGGACGGTCAGTGCGCCTGCCGCCCTGGCGCCCGGTCGGGCCGGCGTGGTCACGGTCGAGATGCCGGGCGAGGAGGGCGTCCCGATCGTGGCGCACGCCCGCCTGTTCCGACCCCTGACGCCCGGATCCCACCGCCTGTCGACGCTGACGATGGTCGCCTTCGAGAACGAGAGCGGCCCGATCGAGCGTGACCAGAGCAACGGTGGCGGCAACCCGGGCGACGGCCGCCGGATGCGCATCGCCGGGACGGAGTTCGACGACGGGCTCGGCGCGTCCACGCCGTCACGGATCGAGCTCTACCTGGGCGGCTCGGCCGACCGCTTCACCGCCCGCATCGGCATCGACGACGAGACCCCCGGCACCGCCGCCCGGATGAGCGTGCACGCCGACGGGGTGCAGCTGTTCAGCGCCGACGTCCGCTCGGGCGAATCTCCGCTCGACCTCGACGTCGAGATTCGAGGCGCCGCCACGCTGCGCCTGCACGCGGATACCCTGCCCAACCACCCGGTGCCGGCCCACGTCGACTGGGCATCGGGTCGCCTCCACACCCACCACGCCACCGCCACGGCCGAGCGCTGAAGCTCGGCCACCCATCAAGGAGTAACCATGAGACACGGCAAGAGATGGATCGCCGCCGCGGCCGTGCTGGCCACCCTCGCCGCCACCGGATGCAGCGGTGGCGGCGGGGGAGACGGCAAGGTCACCTTGACCTACGCGACCTGGAGCGACGACCAGAAGCCGGCGATGGAGGCGATCGCCGGGGCGTTCGAGGACAAGCACCCCAACATCGATGTGCAGGTGCAGGTCCTGCCGTGGCCGGAGTACTGGTCCACGCTTCAGGTCGGCGCGGCGGGACGTACCGCACCGGACGCGTTCTGGATGCTCGCCGACCAGTTCCCCGCCTACGCCAAGGGCAAGCAGTTGCTCGACATCACCGACGCGGTCAAGGCCGCCGGCGTCGACCTGGCCGCCTACCCCAAGGCCGTGCTTGACCTGTACGACGTCGACGGCAAGCTGTACGGCCTGCCGAAGGACTTCGACACCAATGCGATCTGGTTCAACAAGGCCCTGTTCGACAAGGCCGGCGTGGCCTACCCGGACGAGAGCTGGACCTGGGAGAACGCGCGCGAGGCCGCCCGCAAGCTCACGAACCCCGCCGCCGGTGTGTGGGGCATCGCCGCCCCGATCGACCGCCAGGGCGGCTACTACAACAGCATCTACCAGGCCGGCGGCAAGGTGATCGGCGACGACGGCAAGGCCGCCATCGACAGCCCGGAAGCCATCTCCGGCCTGCAGTTCTGGACCCAGATGCACGCCGACGGTCTCTCGCCGACGCTCAAGCAGCTTTCGGACACCGAAGCGGTGCAGATGTTCATGGACCAGAAGGTGGCCATGTACTTCTCCGGCTCCTTCTGGGCCCAGCGCCTGTACGGCGACCAGGCGCTGCGCCCCCACGTCGGCGTCGCACCGCTGCCGAAGGCGAAGCAGCGGGCCACGATGATCAGCGGCATCCTCAACGCCGGGTACGCCGGCACCGAACACCCCGAGGAACTCGCCGAGTTCCTCATCTTCGCCAGCGGTAAGGACGCGGCTGTCATCCAGGCCAAGAGCGGCGCCGTGCTGCCCGCGTACCAGGACACCCAGCGGGGCTGGCTCGACGCGATGCCCGAATTCAACCTCAAGGTCTTCGTCGACGCCGTCGACTATGCGGTGCCGCTGCCGATCGCGGGTGACGCCGCGAAATGGACCGGCCTCGAGACCCAGTACCTGGGTCCGGCGTGGGAAGGCAAGCAGACCGCCGCCGATGCCGCCCGGGCCTACAACACAGCGATCAACGAGGTCCTCGCGCAGTGACCACCGACGTCGTCGGCCCTCCCACGCGGTCACGCACCCGCCGCCGCGGGGGAGGGCTGCTGCCCTCACCCGGATGGGGCTATCTGATGATCGCTCCGGCGTTCGTCGGCCTCGTCGCGTTCTACCTCTGGCCGTTCCTCACCACCTTCGGCAAGAGCTTCATGGACGTACCGGCCTTCGGACCCGGGACGTTCACCGGAGTAGACAACTACACCGAACTGCTCGGCGACGGACGCTTCTGGCAGGCCCTGCGCAACTCCGCGCTGTACACCGCGATCCTGCTGCTCGGCGTACCCGTAGCGATCGTTCTCGCCGCGCTCATCGAGCAGGTCGGCCGCGGCCGCGCCTTCTACCGGGTCCTGTTCTTCCTGCCGGTCGTGACCCTGCCGGTCGCGGTCAGCATGGTCTGGCGCTTCATCTACAACGGCGACTTCGGCCTGCTGAACCACGTCCTCTCCCTGGTCGGCGTCCCCGGACAGTACTGGGTCGCCGACGCGACCTTCACGATCTACGCGGTCGGCGCCGTCGGCATCTGGATGAGCCTCGGCATCAACCTCATCATCCTCGGCGCCGGACTCCAGGCGATCCCGCAGGACCTCTACGAGGCCTCCTCGCTCGACGGGGCGGGGCGGGTCCGCCAGTTCTTCCGGATCACCCTGCCGCTGCTGTCGCCGAGCGTGTTCCTCGTGACCGTGCTGACCGTGATCTCCGCGCTGCAGATGTTCGACCTGATCTTCGTAATGCTCCGCAGCGTCAACAACACCGCACTCGCCGACTCGAAGACCATCGTCTACCTCTTCTACGAGAAGGCCTTCGTGGAGTTCGACCAGGGCTACGGCGCCGCGATCGCGATCGTGCTGCTCATGGTGATCATGGCCGCGACCCTCGTCCAGTTCCGCCTGCAACGTCGGTGGGTGTTCTATGACTGATCAGACTCTGCGAAGTAGGCGGATCGACCGCGCGGCGACCGGTTCGAAGGCCTCTCGGCACGGTGAGTGGGTCATCCACCTCGTCCTCGCCGCCGCGGCGGTGGTGATGGTCGCGCCGTTCGTCTGGCAACTGCTCACCATCTTCAAGTCCAACCGCGAGGCCTCGCAGGTGCCGCCGACGCTCCTGCCCGAGGACCCGACTACCGGCGCCTTCGACACGTTCTTCGGCTCGGTGCCGTTCTGGGCGCAGCTCACCGTCTCGGTGTCCGCGCTCGTGCTCCGCGTGATCGGGCAGCTCACCGTCTCGGCGCTCGCGGGCTACGCGTTCGCCCGGCTCCGGTTCCCCGGACGCAGGCTCCTGTTCGGGCTGTTCATCGCCATGCTGATGGTGCCGAGCCAGCTGTTTCTCATCGGGCAGTTCGGGATCATCCGGGACTTCGGGATGCTCGACAGCATTCCCGCACTGGCGATCCCGGGCATGTTCTCGGCGTTCGGGATCTTTCTGATGCGGCAGGCGTTCATGTCGGTCCCCGCCGGGTTCGAAGAGGCCGCCCGCCTCGACGGCGCCGGCCCCCTGCGGACGTTCTGGTACGTCATGCTCCCCATGGCCCGCCCGACGATGGCGGCGCTGGCCGTCCTCACCTCGCTCTACTCCTGGAACGACCTGCTCTGGCCGCTCATCGTGACCCCGCGCGGTGACAAGCGTCCGCTCACCGTGGGCTTGGCGGGCCTTCAGGGGCAGTTCGGGACCGATTATCCGACCCTCATGGCCGGCGCCCTCGTCGCGTCGCTGCCGCTCATCCTGATCTTCCTGGTGCTGCAGCGGCAGTTCTTCTCCGGTATCGCCAGCAGCGGCTTGAAAGGCTGAACGATTGTCGGGCCGCGCCGGACCCAGGCGAAAATCCCGCGGCCGTGTCAGTTCGTCCGGACACCACTCCGGTATCCGGACGAACCCCCAACACCGCCTCGGACCCCGTGCATGGCCCGGACCCCGGCAGCTCAGGATCGATGCGGCCGGGCCGGCTCAGGCTCGTGCGAGGTGGCCGCGCGGGCGTCCGGCGATCAGCCAGGGGACGAGGATCCAGCAGCACGGCGAAGAGTGTCCACGCCCTCGCCCTCAAACTCAGCGAGCACGTGCGGTCACACCTCGAAGGCAGCATCGGCGAGCTCGTAGCCGGCATGGCGGCGGCGGAAACTGCTCGGGCTCATCCCGTGGTGCTTCCGGAAGACCCGCGAGAAGTAGAAGGCGTCGTCGAAGCCGATCTCGGACGCGATCTCGGTGACCGTCGCACCCGTCGTGTCAAGCAGCTGCCGCGCCCTCGCCATCCGCAGCGCGGTGTGGTGAGCCAACACCCCGCCTCCGGTCGCCCTGCGAAACAGGGTGCTCAGATGGGACGGCGACACCCCCACCAGCCGCGCCAGCTCGGGCACCTTCACCTTCCCGTCGAGCCGTTCGGCCAGGTAGCTCATGGCGCGTTGTAGCGGGTCTCCCGGTTCGGGAAGCAGTCGATCGACGGCGATCTGCGTCAGCAGCTTCCACGCGGTCCCCGCCGCGCCCACCAGGCGGATCGGCGACTGGTCGCGCTCGACGCAGGTGACGATCTCGTCCAGCAGCGCCACTGCCCGACCGATAGCCCGCACCGGCACCACGGGCCGCTCGGTCGTGGCCCCCATGCAGTCCGCGAGCTTCGACACGTCCGACCCCATCAGATGCGCCCACCAGATCGTCCAGGGATCGCGCTCGTCGGCACCGTACTCGTGCGGGACGCCGCGGGGGATGACCAGTGCCTGCCAAGCCCCGATCCGATGCATGCCCGACCCGACGCGCGCCCAGCCCAGGCCCGAGGCACAGACGATCAGGACCACCTCGGGTGTGCCCCGAGAGCGTTGCATCCGGTGATCGGCGGCATGCGGGTAGTATCCGGCGTCGGTGACGAGGAGCCGCCCGGTGATCGGGCGCCGCAGCGCCTCGGCGACGAGTGGACGGGGGACCGAGGCCAACCGCTGCCCCCGAAATCCCTCCTGGAGCGGCACCGATCTATCGTGCACGGCAACCAGCGGATTGTCCATGTGGTGCGCCACTCAACCCGCCACGACGAGGTTCCCGGACGGCCAGGAGTGCTTGTCAGGTGGGCGTGTCGCTGAGTTAAGGGTGTTTCCGGCCTGTCGACGGAGGCGAAGGCCGCTCTGGAACTGGTCCGGGCGGCCAACGAGCAAGGGCGGTCGTTGACCGGTCCGGATGGGCTGCGAACCGGCCGTGCTGTGCCGCGATCGGGGGTGAGTCTCGACGGGGAGCAGGACATCCTCGGCCTGTAGGCCGGCCGGCTCCGGTGGTGAGGGTGCGAAGTTCTGGATGGGTGTGTCGAGGGACCTGGGCAACCGAGGCGTCAAGGACGTGTTTCCCGGATATGCCGCCCTACGTGCGCGCCACCAGCGGACCGCGTCGTCACGCTTCGTGACTGCTCCCCATGTTCATCGACGTCCGGATTCGCCGATGGGCGGTCACCGTTTGAGGGCGTGGTGGGCTCGTATGGTGTTATCGCTTCGTGGGGTGGAACGAGGCGGCGTACGAGATTCTCGGCGGTTCCGACGAGTCAGCGGAAGCACGTGACGAGCTTGCCGTACTTGAAGGATGGATCGGAGGAGCACTCCCGGAGTCCGTCCGCGAGTGGTACCTGCTCGGCGGTGATCGACGTCTGGCCCCGATCAGCTCGAACCTGGTCACCCAGACGCGGGACTTCACGAGCCGGACGGTCAGTCGCTTCCTCGACAACGGATATCTCCTACTGGAGACCGACAGCCAGCACTGCTGCCGATGGGTCGTGGCGGTCTCGGCAGCTCACGGCGACCCACCGGTGTATCTGATCGACCCAGACGACGACACCTGCACGACGCGAAGCCGCTACGCCGATACGTTCTCCGACTACGCCTTCACGGCATCCTGGGACGCGACGCTCTGGAAGGGGGAGCTGTCGGCCGACTTCGACCATCCCCTTCCGCCCGATGCCCTCGACAGGCTCAGGCTCCGGCTCACCGTACTCCCGACCACCCACGGATGGGCCATGAACCGGGGTTGCGACGCGGTGTACCGATTCAGCGGCCCCGCAAAGGTCGCCGTCGCCGTCAGGGGGAGTACGGCTTTGTGGAGCGCGATCGCGGCACCGTCCACCGCTCGACGAGACGCCTTAGCCACGCTGATCGGCGCCACGCCGGGAGGTTGACCATGAGCTTCGAATACCTCCGGCCAGGTCAGGCCGGCATTCAACGCGTAGATCAAGAGTGTTGATCTGTAGCCGCAGAGCACGCGCGGCGGCGGGCTGCGCACGGGTCACAGAGCGTGGCAACGTACGTTCGGTGCGGCTCCCGAGCATGCCGAAGTCGTGCGCTCGATCATGGCGGTGACTTCGTGCGGTAGTCAGTCGGTGGGAGTGCTGTGCGGGGTTCTGATCCCGTCCAGTGCCATGGTGAGCACGCGCTCACGTTGGGCCTCCACCACGAAGTTCGTTCCACTGATGCCGTTGACCAGGAAGAGAACGTCGTCGAAGCTCACGTCGGTGCGGGCGAGGCCGGCTGCCTGGGCGCGTTCGAGCAGGGGCCGGCCTGCGGTGTGGATGATGTCGCGGCAGGTGACGAACATGGCCTCGTTGTGGGCGATCGCGTCGTAGACGGCCTTCTTCGTGGTGGCGTAACTGACGAACTGGGTCAGCCAGGTCACCAGGGCGTCCCACGGGTGGCGGTCGCCGAGTTCGGCGGCCATCTTCGCCAGTGCCTCGACCTCGTCGAGGTAGACCGCCTCGAACAGGTGCCCTCGGGTGGGGAAGTTGCGGTACAGCGTGGCGATGTTGACTCCGGCTTCCCGGGCGATGCCCTCCAGTGAGGCGTTGGCGCCGTCGTTGGCGAACGCATGCCGGGCGGCATCGAGCAAGGCGTCGAAGTTGCGCCGGGCGTCGGCGCGCTGCGGACGGCGCACCTGGTAGCGCGACTCGGCCTGGGCCACGGGTTCATTCGCGTCCATCGTCTCCCTCTCGCGGACACCGACCTTGACAAACGCAGGCCCCTCTTCGCTAAAGTCAAGGGGAGCCTGCGGTAAGGCGCAGGGCCGCCTTCACTTTACCGTGCCAGGTGTCAGACGGCTGCACCTGGCCATCACCGCAAAGGACCCCGGACATGACCACCATCGGCTTCATCGGCAGCGGAAAGATCGGAGGCACGCTCGCGCGCCTCGCGGTCAACGCGGGCCACGACGTCGTACTGAGCAACAGCCGTAACCCACAAAGTCTCCAAGATCTGGTCGCGGGGTTGGGGCCGCACGCCCGCGCCGCGACCACGGACCAGGCTGCGGCTGACGGCGACATCATCCTGGTGGCCATCCCGATCCGGGCCTACCGGCAGGTACCCGCCCAGCCGCTCCGCGGCAAGATCATCATCGACACGCTCAACTACGACCCCGCCCGCCAGGGCAGTGTTCCCGAGATCGAGGCCGGCAACACCCCGCCCCACGAGCTGCTGCAGACCCACCTGCCGGAGTCGTGCGTCGTCAAAGCGTTCAGCACCGTGTTCTTCAAACACCTGGCCACCCTCGGCCGCCCCGCAGGCGCCCCCGACCGCAGCTGTCTGCCGATCGCCGGCAACGATGCCGCCGCCAAGCGGAGCGTCGCCGCCCTGATCGACTCGCTCGGCTACGACACGTACGACGTGGGGTCGCTCGCCGAGAGCCGCCGATTCGCGCCGGGCACGCCCGCCCAACTGGCCCATCTCGACCCGGTCGGCATGTTCACCGTCCCGGGCCGCCCGGTCACCGCGGCCGACCTGGTCACGCTTCTCGAGGAGGTCCGATGATGCGGGAAAGTCCGCCGCCGGCCGCCGGAGCGCGCACCGGGCCGCCGGCGCCGCTGCTCGGCTGCGAGTGCGGGCAAGATCATCAGGAGCCTCGGGGTGCTACCGTCCCCCGATGCCGATCAAGCCCGTGACGGGTATGACACCGATGCCGCTCGACAGTCCGGAGGATGTCGCGGCGCTTGTGGAACTCCTCCAACGGCCCGACTCGGACACCAGAGGGCTCGGTGACCATCTCGCCTTCCTCGCGGGCACGCGACCGGAGCTGTTCCGGCCGTACCAAGAGGCAGTCGTCACCGGCATGCTGGATCGGTTCGACGTCAGCTTCGCCGACCAGTGCCTGCTGTTGGGCGGAGCACCTGATCAGTGCGTGGAGCACCTGGCGCAGAGGCTGCGTAGTGACCGGTCGTTCGGTGCCGCACGGGCACTCGCCGCGATCGGCACCGCTGCCGCCCTGACCGCGGTCGCAGAGGATGTGCGCAACGGCAGCGATCGCGAGGAGTATGAGCTTTTTGGAATATGGGTGCCCTCCACGGGGCCAGCACAGTACCGGTTTTCGCCGCATCGGCGTGTGGTGCGGCCGCGGCCGATCAACGAACCGGGAGAACTCGCTGCCGTGGATCATCCGGTAGGGCTGCCGGTCGAACAGGTAGCGCAGAACCCCTGGGCCACCCCGATCTCCTGGCACTACCTGTCATTGCGCCACGCAGACGTGCCGGGCCTGCCGCCCTGGCCGGTTAACCGTGTCCACCTCGTCGGAACACGCGCTACATGCATGTGGACTCTCCACGCAGGCATCGACGACTACGGCCGCTACCGCAACGAGACCGTCACATTCGACCAGCCGCCCGCCGCCGAGGAAGAGGAGACCTATCGCTCGCTGGAGGTCCCCGGCTCTGGGCTGGCCTCGGTGGAACTGCGGCCCTACGACGCGGACCTCGTCTACTGCAACGGCCACATCCAGCTCACGCCGGGCGTCGTCGGCACTGCCGGCGGTCCACCGATGGGTCTCTACGCGAATCCGTCCTGCCCCTCCTGCGGACGGTTGATGTTCCACGTCGTCTCGGTCGAGAACCGGATCCGCGAGTACGGCGACGGCTGGCGCAGCCTCTTCATCTGCGAGGACTGCCACACGGTGTGCTGCAACGCCACAGGATGGAACTGACCGCACGTCCCTCCACCGCGTCCGACTACCTGCTCGTTTCAGCTGTACCTGATCACCAAGATCAGGTACACGCATCCGTCGCCGATCGTGCGCGGCCGGCGTCACGTACAGCGCCACGGACAGCAGGACATCCAGGCCGGCGGCCGATCCTCCGAGACGTCGCCGTGTCAGGCTGAGCGGTCGGTTCGGGGCACGATCGGGTCGATGGGCTGGCCGGGACTGTACTCGGCCTCGAGCCAGTCGGCGAGGTTGAACCTGCTGCCACACATGCTGCACGTGGCCCGGCCGAACAGGCATGTGAGACCGTCCGCGAGAGTCGTATCGCCGCCCATGGTGGCGATGCCGTGTACCCACCTACCGATCCCCGTCAGGTCCTCGGGCTCAGCGGGAGAGAGCGGAACCCGGTGGATGTCGCCGTCGTTGTGGTCGCGGATCGCCGAGTAGCGGCCGTAGTCGCCGATCACGATCGCCAGCCGGGTAGTGCAGTGTGGGCAGTCCAGGTGGTAGTGCTCGTCGGTGAAGTCCAGGCTGATCGAGGCCCAGAGCGTGTACCCGGCGAAGGCGAGCGTGTCCTGCAACTGCCTGACCAACTCGGGACCGGCACATCCCCGCAGGCGGGCTTGGGCGAGACGATGCAGCACCGCGAGGGCCTCAGGGTTAGCCCGCACCAGGTCGTCGTGCTCGTCGTACCGGTGCAGAGTTCGTACGATCGTCGCCGCGAGGTCCAGCGCCCGGTCCCGATGCTCGTCGGTGCCGAACTCCGCGAGCCGGCCGAGTTCGGGCAGCGCGGCGAACCCCGCCGAACAGCAACACTCTCCCTCCACCACAAGTCGGTCTTCGAGTTCGTCCCACACCGCGGCATCGGGCTGTTGTGCGAGCCGGCCGAGCAGCATGCCAACGCTGACACCAGAGGCGCCCCGCACATCCCGCGTCGAGCGCCAACCGAGCACCGAACGATCTAACACCACATCCGTCATCCCTTGGCGCACGCAGCGCCGTGAGCCGCCCTCCGACCACGGTTCATGATCCGGCATCCGCTTCTGCCACTCTCCGTGCGCGCCGCCCCGGCTGGGACCGTCATGCCTGGTGGCCGGCACACCGTGCCGGTCGATGACCGCGAGTGCCGAGAGGCGGATACGTCATCAATCCCTTCAGACCTCCGGCCCTGCCACGATGAGCGGGCTCCTCGCGGCTGGACATGCTTCTGCTGTTACGCCGGTGTCGGGCGCCCGCAGATGATCTGCGGACCGTGGCTGCCAAGAGGATCGGGCGTCTGCCATCATGGCCGAATGTTCGAACCGGGGTCGCGGTCTAGGCAGGTGAGCACCTTCATGCTGCCCGCGGACGAGGCAGCGTTCGACGATGCGCTGGCGCCCGCCATCGCCGACCTCGGGCAATGGGAGACCCACGACCAGCGAGCCCGGACCATCAAGCTGCACGACTCGTTGCCGGCTGCGCTGCGCCACGACCGCACACAGGCGTTCCTGCGGCTGCTCGGCCGTGACGGCGGCACCACGGGACCTCTCATCCAGTACCTGCACACCTCGGTGGTGACCACGGACGAGGCTGTGCTCGCCGCTACCGGCGGTCGGTACCGGGCGACGGCTGAACGGCCTGAAGCGATGTCGCCGGGCCGGCTGGCGTTCAAGTGGTTCCCTGAGGGTGAAGCCGACTGTGTGCAGCGGGACTTCGTCGTCCTGGTCGACGCGGCCTGGAAGGCATTGCAGGCGGTCACGTCGCCGCACGTCGACACCGTCGAGGGCAGGCCCTTGCGGCGGTACCGGATCGGGCCGGCGGCGAAGGCGTGGGCGCTCGATCGACCGGACCTTCTTCTGCACGACCACGCGTTACGCCTGAGGATCCGCCTCGTCCGCCGCGTCCCTGACGTCGTGGGCGCCGGCTGATTTGCTTGCGGGCCACGACCCGGTCCGGCACCGGCCGGATCCCGCTCGATCCAAGATCAGGTATACGGATTTGCCGCCGACCGGGCACGAGAGCGGCGCAATCGTGCTCAGGCCGGTGCGCCGCCCCGTCACGCATCGGGAACGATGTCGCTCTGTCTCTCCTCGCCGGTATCGAAGAACCTCGTCAGGTAGGCCGGCGGCTCCAGCTCGCTCGCCCCGAGCCAGTGAGAAGACCTCTGCCCCATGCCCCGGATCATCGAACAACCGATACGCCTGGGCAAGTCCCACAAAGTCCATGCCGGCTTGCTCGGCCACGTACCCGAGCGCTTCGTCCTCGGCCAAGGCAATCGCGTGATCGAAACCCTGGGCTCGCCACAGTGTCAGCCGCTCCTCGTACAACTGGCTCGCCGGGTTGGCTCCCACCCGGAAGATGCATCGAACAGAGAACCAGTCGACCCTGTCCTGCAGCGCCTCATCGCGCAATCCTGCCATCCATACATCGTCCCGCGCGGACCCGACCGCAGCGGACCGGATACCACCCGACAGGGGCGCCAGCTTCCGCCGCATATCCGTGCAGACACCCGCCAGCCGAGCTACAGGTGCGACCCCGTGTGTTCGCAGGCTGCCCAGACATCAGGCAGCGGGATCCACCGATTACCGAGGGCACCCCGCAGGACCGGCACCAAGACGCTGACCAGGATCGTCAGGACGCCGATACCGAAACCGAGGATGCCGCGGTCACGCCACTCCGGGCCGCGCGGCACGCCGTCCCGCGCTGCCGGCCGTGACCACGGACGGTCCCGAGCCAACCGGTACCGCAGCCCGAGACCGGACGGCGTGGCGCAGAGCAGCCAGAACCAGGACCACCGCGTGCCCACCACCGGTGCCGGCGCCCAGGGACGACCACATCCAGGAAGAGGGTAGGACGACCACATCCAGGAAGACGGTAGGACGACCACATCCAGGAAGACGGCAAGAAGGACAAGTCCCGGCCCGTCGACGACCAGCCCCAAAGGACGGATTAGGATCCGGGCCGCCTGGTCCCGGCGCCGAGGGCGCGATAGCGGAAGGAGTACCTCGATGGCAGCTCGCCGGCATGCCTCTATGGCGCTGACGGCGGTCGTCGTCTCACTCGCCCTAGCCCTCAACGGCTGCGGGCTCTCGGGCAGGGCCGACGGGCGACCCATGCCCGTCGAGACCACCTCGAGGCAGCTCACCGCAGTGGAGAAGCTGGCGGAGTCGGCGGCGCGGATGAACGCTACGACCATCGGGGTCTCGATGCGTGCGCCGGGAATGACTTCGGAGGCCAGGCTGGATCCGGTCGGACGGAAGGGCACCATGCGGATGGAGCTGGACCAGAGCGACGGCAAGACCCTGGTGGTCGAGCTGATCCGGGCGGAACAGGACCACTACATGAGGTTGTCCGGCTTGCCGGGACTGCCGCGGAAGTGGCTGCGGATCCCGGCTGGGGGCGTCGCGAAGGGTGGTGCGCTGGATTTCATGCCGGAGGACGACCCGAGCGGTGCCGTCACCCTGGTGAAGAGCATCGTTAACGCGAAGCGGGACGGCGGGCACACCTTTCTCGGCACCATCGACCTGACCAGGTCGGGACGTGCCGGCGGGCGGGCGCTCGACGAGTTCACCGAGCGGTTGACCGCGGTTCCGTTCGAGGTCTTCACCGAACCTCAGGGCCGATGGAGCTGGATCGAGATCGACGTGCCGAGCGTCGTGCCGGAGCTGGCCGTCGTCAGGTTCAGTTACCACAGTTGGGGAGAGCCGGTGACCGTCCAAGCGCCGCAGCCCGGGGAGGTCGACGACGCCCCACGGGGGCTCT
The DNA here is from genome assembly GCF_050936445.1 of Plantactinospora sp. CA-294935. NCBI lineage: Bacteria > Bacillati > Actinomycetota > Actinomycetes > Micromonosporales > Micromonosporaceae > Plantactinospora > Plantactinospora sp. CA-294935. The sequence goes on along the minus strand of NZ_JBNJMU010000001.1, from coordinate 9,830,303 downwards.
TCGAGGACCTTGTCGAGGCGTGACCTGGCCCGCCGCTGCCGGTCGGCGCGCATCGCCGTGACGGCCTCGGGTGTCAGCAGCCGGGAGGAAAGGCCGATGTCCGCGTCGACTCCCGTTCGATCAACAGGCTGATTTCGACAGTTGGACGTCGGGTAGTGCGGTGAGCCGGCACCCGGCGGTGCGTGATGCACCCCGACCGCTGCGGCGCACGGTCGGCGGCAGAATTATGCGGTTGATCCCCGCTGGAATCCGAGAATCGCCAAGTTTCTCGACCGGCGCCACCTACGACATCAGCGGCGGCCGCGCTATCGACTGAGCCGTGTATAGCGTCACCCATCTATATTGGAGGCTCGGCCTCAACCGCAGGGGTTCTCATGCCACCACAGCAGTTGTCCCGTCGTAACCTCCTACGCGCCACGGCGGCCGGTGGATTCGTCACGGCCGTCCCCGCGCCGCAACGACTCACTCGGGTCCCGTCCGCCGTCCGGGAGCTCGAAGAGAAGATCCAGGCCGGGATGGAGAGGTACGGCATCGCCGGCGTCGGCCTCGGCCTCTGGTATCGCGGAAACGAATATGTCCGCGGCTTCGGCGTCACCCGCACCGACGCTCCCGAGGACGTCGACGGGGATACGGTCTTCCGCGTCGGCTCGACCACCAAGACCTTTACCGGCGCGGCCGTCATGCGCCTCGTGGAGCAGGGCAGGATCGATCTTGATCATACGGTCCGGAGCTACCTACCCGGCTTCCGGACCACCGACGCTGCGGCATCATCACGGGTGACTGTCCGGCAGACGCTCAACCACACGGCTGGCTGGCTCGGCGACTTCTTCCTGGACACCGGCGACGACGCCGGGGCGCTCGCCCGCTACGTCGCCGCGATGGACCGTCTCCCGCAGCTCACCCCGCCCGGCCGGGTGTTCGCCTACAACAACGCCGCGCTGACCCTGGCCGGGCGGTTGATCGAGGTCGTGACGCGCCGCTCGTACGAGGAAGAGGTGCGGCGAGGCCTGCTCGATCCGCTCCGCCTGAGCCGATCGGGGTTCTTCCTGGACGAGATCCCCGGCGCCCGGGTCGCACAGCCGCACGTCTACGACCCGGCCACCGGCGGCATCGTGGTCTCGCCGGAGTCCTGGCGGATTCCGCGCTCGCTCCACCCGGCCGGCGCGCTCATCTCCAGCGCACGTGACCAGATCCGGTGGGCCCGATTCCACCTGGGCAACGGCGGTCGCGTGCTGAGCGGCCGCTCGATCCGCGCGATGCGGTCCCGTCCCGGCCCCGGCGGTACCCTGTTCGTCGAGCTGGACGGCGCCGGCGTCACCTGGATGCTGCGGCCGACCGCCGAGGGACCCACGGTGGTGCAGCACGGGGGCGACTGGTCTGGGCAGCACAGCGGCTTCCTGATGGTGCCCGCCCGCGACTTCGCTATCACGGTGCTCACCAACTCTGACGCCGGGACCGCGTTGCTCGACGACCTGTTCGTCGACGATTGGGCGCTGCGCCGTTTCGCCGGGGTCAGCAACATCCCCGCGCCCCCGCTCACGCTCACCGACGCCGAACTCGCGCCGTATTTGGGCCACTACTCCGGTCAGCAGATCGACATCGACGGCACCGTTTACACGCAGGAGTTCGAATTCGTCGCCGACAACGGCCGGCTGGTGCTGATGTTCGGCGGCCAGGCGGTGGACGGGTTCGCGTTCTACCGCAAGGACTACGTGGTTGACCTGCCGCTGAACGGCGGCACCGAGGAAGGCCTCCGCGCCAACTTCGTCCGCGGCCCGGACGGGACGGTCCAGTGGTTCCGTTTCGGCGGCCGCCTCTTCCGCCGCGGCGCGCCTTACACCGCCCGTGGCGGACGGCGGGCCACCAACTACAACCCGCGGTCGCTCCTGTCCTAGCTGGGCTACTTCGTACGCACCGCCAACGAAGGGTCGTCGTGCCTGTTGGAGAGGGTGTCACGGTGAGACTGGATGACTTACGCGGTGCTGACCGCTTCCTTTCCCGACATGATCGAATGCCCTGCCATCGGCAGGTCGGCAGGCTAGCTTCGAGTGAGGTTGCTGGTCATCTGTTCATCGGTATGACCGAACAGTACGCCCGCGTGGAGTCGGCAACATGCGGTGATGGCGGGGCAGGCGGACAACGCGCGCACTGCGGCAGGATCCGGATGCCAGTCATACTCGGATCACGGTAGAAGCCAGCCGATGTTCGCCTGGTGCCGTCTCGCGGGAGATTCGGCTACTGACGGGTGGGTTGTGGAGTGAGTAAGACAGTACCGATCGGGTTTGGTGGGCGCTGGTTCTGGGCCTACGACGTCAGCCTCGGAGTCTTGCTCCTGGAAGCCATTCAGGTGGCCAGGGAGACGCCACCCGGGCAGCGGTCGCCACGGACCGATGCCGTGTTGGACGACCTGCGAACTCACGTGCAGGTCGGCGCCAGCTTCGCCTTCCTACTCGACGCCAGCAACTGGGACGACGAGCAACGTGACTACGTCCGCTCGATCATCTCGGAAGCGGGACGCCGGCTGCGCGGGTACGGAGTCGTCACGTCGGCGCAGGCTGCTCATCGCTACGTGATCGAGGGTGAGCCCCTCTTCCTGCGTGGACATGAGCAGATCAACGGCGAGGTGGTCGCCGACCTCGCCGAGGCGATCGAATGCTTGATCCAGGACCAACTGCCGCCGGTGCCCGTGACTGACCGGCATTGGTTCTTCGGCCTAGAGGGTGGCCCGCGCACACTGTGAGGGCAGCCAGCCGACCGTGCCTGGCACGGGACACCAACACTTCGACGAACTGTCTTCGGCTAGTACGGCAGCCGCCGTTCGGGATCATGGCTGGAGGGCGAGGTTGAGCCGGCGTGAGCACGTGGCACTGACCGTCGCGGTCGTCGCGCTGGTCGGGGTGTGGAGCGCGGTGTATGTATGGTGGCTGCTGCGCCGGACCGGCCTCATCGGCATGCTGTTCATCCCGATCTGGCTGCTGCTGCCGCCGGGGGAGCGGATCACTTGGTGTTGTCCCGCGGGTCGGCAGACGATGACTCGGAGCCAACCGAGGCTTCCACGGCCGGCGGCTTGGCACCCGGAGGCGACGGCTCACGGGAAGCGGGCAGCGCCGGAGCGACCGGCGGTCGAACCGCCACCGTGCCCGACGGGAAGGCCATCAGCTGGACAACGACCACGATGCCAGGCAGCATGACCGACAGGAGAGCGGCGGCGATGAATACGCCTGGCGAGACCCCGTCCGCCCAGTAGCTCCGGTCGACAGTGGTCAACAGACCGAAGATGACGGCACAGCTGAGGACGTAGGCAATCCCGAGGTAGGCCGCGTGGGTCACCGCCCGATGCGCCCCGTAACGAAGTCGGGGAGCAAACGCGTGCCCGACGACGACCAGCGCGACCAGCGCCGACCAGGCCCGGACCAGCCAGTCGAGCCAGGGATACATCCCCTCGGGCCGGACATCCCTCAGATAGTCGTGCGCGGTCACCGCCAACTGTCCGATTATCACCAAGGACAGACCGTACGCGGTCACCCGGATCAACCGGAGCGGGGACTCGAACTCGCTGCGCCCGGCGATCAGCCACGCTAAGCCGGTGAACAGGGTGAGCGAGCCAACCCCAAGCATCCCAGCCGCCACCGTCGTCTGCGTCCAGGCCCGGGGGCAGGTCTGTTCACCGGCGATGACGCCAAAGAAGAAGCTGTCCAGAGCGAACGTGACCAGGCCGGCGATGAACATGGTCAACGCCTTGGCCGATGGACGTCTCGGCGTTTCCCTATCGATCAGCATGACTATGCCAGCGAAGACGAGACCAGCGACCACGCCGGCCAGCTGGGAGTGTGCCCCGGCCGAGCCAAGCGGATTCCAATCTACCGACTCACACGCCTCGCCCACCGGCACCTCGCCCAAGTCCTTGACAGTCGGACCACACCGTCGACGCTATCGGTGCAAGTTTCACTGTAGTGGGCGAAGGCAAAATCTCCGGACACATCACCGCCCGTACAGGGATACGACAGTCGCCCGGTCGAAGGAATTCGTGTCACGCAAGCTCCAGGAAACCGGCGGTATTCGGCCGACACCGTCGGGCGAACGTGGAGTCGCGGCGGCGGTGGGAATCAGGGCCACCGGCAGGTACAGTCCGGCGGACGCAGCAACCGTGCGATCCTCGCCCCTGGTGCGAGGAAGTGGGGCCAGTCAGGTCGATGTGGTTGCGGTGCCGGGCAGTTGGGCCGTCCTGGGAAGGGTTCAGGTCACGGTGGGTCTGGCTGGTCGTGGAGCAGGCCCACGCCCGTGTCCGCGCCCGCGGCGAACGAGCCGTCGCCACCCCAAGACCTGAAAATCCTGACCAAGCTGGGATTCTGCTGCGCCACCTGCGGGCCGTGCGGGCACCCCGCAGCCCGTCCGGGACGACCACGATTCGTGCAGGCCTGTACGGTGCCAAACTCGTTTAAACGGCGGTGGCCTGGTGTTCTGAAGATCGGCTCAGGCTGCCCGGTGGTACTCGTTGATCACACCGCCGATTCGTCGTCGGCGTCGTACGGGCTTGTCGATGTGATGACGGCTCGGTCGTGGTCGGGTGGCCGCTGGTGTCGTCCTTGGTGTGGTCGGTGGTTGTTGAAGTGGTCAACGTACTCGTCGGCCACGGTCAGGTGTGGGCGTACCCGGTCACCCCGGCGGTGCCGACAATGGCGTCTGCGGGTCGTGGGCCACCCGGTCGCCGGCTCGCCCTCTCGTCGTTGTCTTCGTGGCATCATGCTGGGCCATGGATCATCAGGGGCAGTTTCGTCGTGCGGCGCTCGAGTTGGGTGTCCCGGACGACGAGATCAGCGGGTTCACCAGGCACCTCCGTTTGTCGATCGGGTTGAGCGGGGGTTCCGGAGGTGTTCCGGTCGGGCAGTTCGGTGGGTTGCCCCGGCTGCCGGTGGGCATGGACTGGCCGTTCGCCGGGGCCAGTCCGTTGCCGTTCATCTTCTCCGTCGACTGTGCGGCGCTGCCGAGAGTCGACGGCTTCGGCCTGCCGGTAGACGGCTCACTGCTCTTCTTCCTGGACCACGAGGAGGACCACCTGGACAGAGCCACCGGGGAGCGGAGGCACGCGCGAGTCGTGTATGTACCGGCTGGCTCCGATACCGAGGTGGCGGAAGAACCCACCAACTACGAGGTCGTCGGCAAGCAGTACGACGTCGGCGCCATGCTCCTCGCGCAGCTGCCCAATTGGTTCGGCACGGACGAGGATGAGGACGAGGACGACCCGTCGCCCTTCCAGCAGCAGTTGGCCCGTGACCTGGAGCGTGAACTGCCGCACCTGGACGAACTCTGTGCTCTGGCCTACGACCTCTGGCCGCCTGACGAAGGGCTTGCCAGCGCCTATATCGGCGGGTATGCCGACGATGAGGTGATCACGAGTATTGCGGAGCAGACCCTCGCGGGGCGCGAAAAGGCCGGCGAGATCGCCATCCCGGTGGCGAAGTGGTATTCCCATGTGGAGAAGGAGAAGCACCGGCTGACGAGCGAGTGGGTATCGCTCGCCCGCTTTTCCGTGGCCGACGAGTTCTACTACGGGAGTTTTGTGATCCGCCACGACGACCTGGTCACCGGTCGGCTGGACAAGGCGTATTCCGTGACCGAGTTCAGCGAGTAGAACACCGGCGGCGCCGAATGCGGCTGCGGATCTGCGTTGCCCGCTGTCGTCGACGTCAGGTGCTGGGCCGCCGCTCATAGCCGCAGAGCACGCGCGGCGGCCGGCTGTGCACGGGTCACAGAGCGTGGCGGCGCACGGCTGGCGCGCGGCGTCCGATCACGCCGAGATCGGTGCACGAGACCGTGGTCCTCGGGGAAGGAACCCCATCTGCAGTGAATTCAAAGGTCAGGTGCGGTGACGGACGAGCCTCGTCCCCCGATTCGGCTGCTTGTCGGCCGGTGTCGCCACAATCGCCACCGGACCGGCAACAACAGCCGAACCCTGGCTTCCACGGACTCGCCCAGCAGGGTCGTAGGATACGCCGATGATCAATTTCCGCTATCACATGGTCTCTCTCGCCGCGGTGTTTCTCGCCCTGGCAGTCGGTGCGGTATTCGGCACCGCGGCGGCGAACGGACTGGCCTCCGACGTACTGAGCGACTCGCTCAGCGCGGCGCACAAGGCCAACAAGCAACTCCGTCAGACGGCCGACGATCTCCAGGCGGAGGCGAGCCACAAGGACGACTACATCAACGAGACAGCGCCGGCTGTGCTCCGCAGCACGCTGGTCGGCCGCCGGGTCGTAGTGGTGACGACGCCATCCGGACGCGATCACGCCGACGGCGTAATCGAGAAACTTGAACTGGCCGGCGCCGCCGTCACGGGCCCCATTGACATGCAGGAGGCATTTTTCAACCCGAAGGACAAGCTGGACCTGCTCGCCCTGACACGCCGTAGCGCGCCGTCCAGCACGCTGCCGGCCAACAGCGACGGAGTCGAGACCGCCAGCGCGCTCCTGGCCAAGGTTCTGCTCGCGCCCGACCCGCCCGGAGCACCGCTCGTCGCCAGCCGCTCGATGGTGTTGTCCGCATACGCCGACGCTGGATACCTCACCGCGCCGAAGCGAATCGACGGTCCCGCGGACGCGGCCGTCCTGGTGACCGGGGCAGCCTATGTGGAACAGGACTCGGCCGACCGGAACCGCGCGATCGTGACCATGGCCGTACAGTTCGGCACGGCCGGGCGGATCGTCCTAGCCGGCACGGCTGCCGGTGACGGCAGCGCCATCGAGGCGGTACGCGGCGACGAGGCGCTCACCGGGCGCATCTCGACGGTCGACGGGGTAGCCGGCGCGCAGGGCCACGTCGTCACGGCGCTCGCACTGGCCGAGCGGATCGCCGCCGACCGGGTGGGCAGCTACGGCACCGCCGACGGCGCCGACGCCCTCACCCCAAGACAGCGGTGACCCGTCCGGCACGACACGGAGGTGGTCGGTTGAGGCGGGCGGGTACCCGACCATGGAAGGTAGTTCGGTCGGACTCTTCGTCGACCGGGTGTTCCCGCCCCAGCCGTTGTACGAGCGGTACACCCTGTTGAGCTGCACGCCGTCCGGACCGCTGCTCGCCGCGGTCGACGGAACGGGGCCGGCCTGGTTCGGCAACCTCATCGTCGAGGGAGCCCACGTCCCCGGCCGGCGGGTGAGCCAGAGCTGCGTGGATCAGTGCCGAGGGTGCTACGACACCGTGGAGGAACTGTTCGACGTCCGGGTCGTCGGTTACCGGCCCGCCGCGGAAGAGGCCGGCCTGCTCGACATCGACATCGAAGGCCATCGCCGCGAGGGCGACAACAATCGTGGCGGCACCGTCCCGCCCGCCGTCTTCGGGTATCGGCTGATCACGTACGCGCCGGCGGACGGGTCCGTCGAGGAGACGCCGGCCAGCGAGTGCCGTGACATCGCCGGCCTGTTCCACGAACGGCCGGACACCTGGCCGCCGGGTCCGCCGCTGACCCTGCTGGGCTGCCGCCCCGGGCTCACCGGATCGTTCGAGGCCGACCTGGCCCACGGGCGCGTCGACGGCACGGTCCACAAGACGGGCTGGGGGCAACGGCGGCGCGACCCCCGGCTTCCGCCTGATCTGGCACCACTGCGAGGTCGCCCGCACCCACCTCGTCCCCGACTACGACCGCAAGAGTTGGCTGCCCGCCGTCACCTTCACGACCTGGTCCACTACCTCACCCAGGACGGCGTCCAACTCGAACTACGCTGAAGCAGCACAGAACCGGCGGCGTCGTCCAGCCGAGGACCCGACAGAGCCGAGCCCGGCACCCCGCCTCGCAGGACTGCGTGCCGACCAGAACACCGCGTCGTCAGCGCGGCGAACAACCAGGCCAAGCGCCTTCCGAGCCCCGGGGGCGGTCTTGAGCCGGACCTCGGGCCGGGACACGCGACCAGCCTCGGCATCCGCCGACCGTGCCCGCCGGTGGCACAGGCTTCCGTCACCCTCCGTAGGCATCTGGTGTAGGCAACTCCCATCCGGGCGTCAATCGGGACGCCAAACTGTCTTGATCGGAAAGCGACGGTGGCCCACCGGGTTTCGGCGTACCCGTCGCGGAACCGGCGCCGCATCGGGCTCCAGCCGCCGGGGTCGTTCGGGCCGTTCCACGGGACCGCCCGGGTGGCGTCCTTCGGGGTGTACGCCTCTGCCAGGTGCCGCGCGGGTTTGAGTGCCATGGCGAATCCCCGCCCTGGCGTGGTTCAGGGGCAGGTCGTCGTGATCGCCGTAGAAGCAGTCGGCCACCACCGCCCGGCACACCACCCCGGTCGTATGTGCCTTCGGACCGGCTCGGCGGCGATCTACAACTCGGTACGGAAGTCGGGATCCGCCCCCCGGCTGTCACCTGGACGTGCGGTGAGCGCCAGCCCGGTCGAAGCGAGAGGAGACTTGCGGCCACATTTCTCGCCACCTGGGAAGAGTCGGCAATGCGTCTCGCCGCCGGGCCAAATTCTGTGTGGACAGTCGTCAATGTTGTGATAGGCAAGGAACAGCGTAGGGATCAGCGACGGGGGCTGATGGTGGTCGAGACAACCGTGTTCCGGACCGAGGATGTTCCCAGGGCCGAACGGTTCGGGCTCTGGTGTGAACGAATGACTCACCTGATGGCGCCGATGAAGATGACCAGCGACCACGCGGCCGACTTCCAGGCGCAGGCGCGCATCCTGCCACTCGGCGCCGCGCAGGTGTGGCCCACGACGATCCAGCCGATGCAGTTCCGGCGCACCCCGAGGCTGGTCCGGCAGTCCGCCCCCGAGCTGTACCACCTCTCGCTCGTCCTCGACGGGGCGATCGACGTCACCCAGGCCGGCGAGCATGCCATACACCGCCGGCACGACCTGTACGTCGTCGACATGTCCCGGTCCTTCGACTGTCACCTGATCGGCGACCGACCCATCGACGCGATCGGGATCGAGATCCCCAAGTCCCTGCTGCCGCTGCCCGAGGGTGAGGTGGAAAAGCTCCTGGCCCGACGGTTGCCGGGCGAGCACGGGCTCGGTGCGCTGGTGATGGGGCTCGCCACCCGGCTGAGCGCCGAGGCCGACACCTACCGCCCCGCCGACGGGCCTCGCCTGGGTGCGGTCCTGGTCGACCTGGTGTCGGCGCTGTTCGCCCACACGCTCGACGCCGAACGGGCACTACCCCCGGACACGCACCGCCGGGCCCTGATGCTGCGGATCCGGGCGTTCATCCAGCAACACCTCCAGGACCCGGACCTGACCCCTGGCGGCATCGCCGCCGCGCACCACATCTCCGTCAGCTACCTGCACCGGCTGTTCGAGACGGAGGAGGTCACCGTTGCCGCGTGGATTCGCCGGAAGCGCCTGGAGCGGACCCGCCGCGACCTTGCCGATCCCGCTCTGCTGGACACTCCGATCCACGAGATCGCCGGTCGGTGGGGCTTCACCGATGCCGCGGTCTTCAGTCGCACCTTTCGTTCCGCGTACGGCATGCCGCCGCGAGACTTCCGTAGCCGGCACGCGCAGGCAAGGATTCACTAGTGAGCCCTTCTCATCGTGATCATGCTGGTCACTGGGTACGGGCGCCTCCGAAGATCGATGAGTACGAGGCTCCAGGTAAGACAGCAGTCGACCGAGATCCGATGCCGCGATCGCCCGATCCGACAAGTAGTGGTCACCGGAACCCAGCGGACCCGCACCCCGTCACAACACCATGCGATGGAGATCATGGTTGCTGCTGTGCGTCGGTAATGATGGCTGCTGCCGTGGTGGGACTGCCGTGGGCACGCAACCCGTTCGTGGGCGAGCGCAGCGGCCTGACCGTGATGTTCGGCGACCGCGCCCCGGCGCCGGTCACCCTAATCCTGCTCGGCGCGCTGATGGTGGTGCTCGCCGCCGTCGTGGCCGCCATGGTGTACCGCCGGAGAATGAACCTTTTTCAACCTGAACCGCGCGGCGCTCACACACCGCGTCCGACCTCGCCCTCCGACGGACCGCAAGGGGAGGTTGAAAAGGTTCAATGTTCGCGAGGGCGGCGATCGTGGGCGGCCTGACCGCGCTGAGCTGTATCAGTTGGTACGGCATCCAGATCACCGGCGAGACCGTACGCGCCATCGGCGTGGACAGCGCCGGGAACGTCGTCGAGCCGGAGGCGATCAGCCGCCTTGGCATCGGCTGGTATCTCACCGCTGCCCCGCTCCTGACGCTGACGGTGCTCGCCATCGCCCTCATGCGACGCGCCCGGCCCACCACGCTCCGGAGATGATCGAAAGACGACAACTGTGGGCATTGCCCACCCGGCACGTCCGCTCAAGCCGAGATCAGCGCGTCCGAGGGGAGGTCCTATGATCGACATCAGTAGTTAGGTCGAGCCGAGGGGACAGCGATGGGCATAGTCCACATATTCGTTCGGGCCACCGAAGAGGAACTGACGCGCGCAATCGCCGATCCGACGAGCTTCGAAGGGACGTCAGTCCGTCCCCCGGAGGAGATGGCGGACCTCGACAAGGCGTTGCCAGACATCCAGGAACTCCTCGTCGCAGCGGACATCAAGGTCGACCTAGAACTGGGCGGCGAGATGATCTTTCCCTACGGCAACGACACGGACTTCGTCATGGTCTGGAGCGTTGACGACGTCGCTGACACCGCCGAACAACTCCGCGACGTGCCGTTCGACCGGCTGGCCACCTTCGTTGACGACCCGGACCTTGTTGACGACCCGGACGAACTCGACTACCTGAAGGAATACTACGAGGACCTGGTCGGCTTCTTCGTCGCAGCGGCGGAGGCTCGCGCAGGCGCTTTCATGATCACGACTTAACGTCACTGCACATCCCTCGGGATGAGCGCAGTGAGCGTCTTCTCCGCGAACACCCAAGATCAATGAGGCGTCGGTCCCGCTGCGTGTCCCGCGTATCTGAGGCGCTGCAGCTCGGCGTGGTCATGCCTCATGCCCGGGGAGACAGGACAACCGCGGACGGTACGGGGTGGTGTCGCACGTCGGTCCGGCGCTGCTGCGGATGCTCGCCGATCGGGCCGGGCTGGCCCGCAGGGGCTGGGCGCCGGTCCATGATCGGGATCGGGTACTGGTCGACCTAGCGGTGATGATGGCCGACGGGTGCGAGTCGATCTGCGACATCGACGTGCTGCGCCACCAATATGAGGTGTTCGACCGGTGGCCTCCGACACCACCGTGTGGCGCGGCCTGCACGAGATCGGCGTGCCGCAGCTGCGGCGGATCGCCAAGGCCAGGGCGAGGGTCCGCGCCCCGGATGTGGAAGCTGTTCGGTGGGCCAGCGACCGCGAAGGCGGCCGGCCGGGACATTGCGCCGGTGTGGTGGTGCGGGACGTGGACTCCACCATCGTGATCGCGCACAGCGACAAGGAGGGCGCCACACCGACCTACAAGCACACCTTTGGGTTGCATCCGGTCCTGGTGAACTGCGACAACACCGGGGAGCTGCTTGCTGTCACGCTGCGGCGGCGTATACGTCCTCGACGAGCCGACTGCCGGGCAACGCCGGAGCCAAAACCGCCGCCGATCACCTCGGTCCACTCGTCGTTCTGCTCGGCCAGAGCCGCGTCGACGAGTCCGATCAACGCGGTGCGGTCGGGAAAGACGCCGAAAGAAACGCGTCCGCCCCGCACCGGTCGGCGGGGGACGGACGCGTTCGGCGGGTCAGTCGCAGAGAAAGCCCCATGAGTGGTTGGGACGCCAGGTCGTCTCGCCGGAGGAGGACGCATTCCTCCAACTGAAAGTCGCCGCCACGCTGAAACTCGACCGTGGAAAGGTACACGGGTCGATGGTGGCGGTGCCGGCCACATCCTCGGTGTCGTGCCAGCCGTCGTGATCGTCCCTGGAACGCACCGTCAACCAGTCGGCGTTGCTGGTGCGCAGAAGCTTCACGTCGATGACCTTGACTTCGTAGCTGACGCCACCGGCGACGTCGGTGATCTTCGCCAGCCCCTCGAAGGTGTCGACGGTCTGGTCCCACCGGACGGTGACGCAGCGCTTGACCTGGGTGCCGTAGCACTTCCAATCATCGCTTGCCGCGGAGGCCGGCGACGGGGTGAAGACGATCGACGCGCCAAGCGCCGCGGCGACCATCGCGCCGGTAGTGCCGAGCCGGCCCACACGCCTGAGCCTCATGAACCTCTCCTGATTGCCAGTGATTCCGGGGGCCACCTTATCCAGCAAGATCGGACCACTGCTCAGGCGGGGCAGCGCGAGCGCCTTCATGGTCTGGAACGGGAGGACCGAGTCCAGGGGACGGCACAGCCCTCGTCCTGCTCGTGCTGCCGGTGGATGGCCGATCTGGTCGAGAATCCGGGCGGGGCAGGGGCAGCCACAGCTGACGCGCCTCGTCTCGCGCGAGGCTCGACACCATACTGGCTCAGGGAGCGGAGCCCTGCCGGGGAATTCGGCAGAACTCCGCTCACTCGGCAGGGCTAGAAGAGTTCGATGACGTCGACCTTGTTGTTCCAGGTCCCGCCGCAGGGGAAGTCCCACTGAGAGAGATTCGGGACTCCGACTCCCGGCGGAACGTTGAACACATAGCCCGAGCAACTGCTGTCTATCAACCAGACGTTGCCATCCCGGCGATTGGCCACGCTCGTGATCGAATTGTTGACATCCGGGAATGACGCCGCCAGGTTCAACGTGCCCGAACCGATGCGCCAATGCCACGGGTAGTTGGAGTTGTAGTCCTCCGCGGCCCAGAAGCAGAAGCGGCCGTTGAGGCAGTCACTCAAGGACATCGGCGAAACGGCCTGAGCCTGTCGGTCGCCGACGCCCTGGGCCTCGATGGCGGCGGCCCTGTCCGCGTAGCAGTTGGTGGCGCCGTCCACCTGTTGCACGCAGAAGCCGGCCTCTCGCCGATCGGGGGCCTGACCCGCGCCGGCCGGAGAAACCGTTCCGACCAGCGCGAGGACAACTCCCGCCACGGCAACCAGGGAACCCAAAAGCCACCGACGGATCCGACCTGACTTGCCTGGGGTTTCGGTGCCGATTCTGGCCACCATTCATGCTCCTTAAGGGTATAGTGTCATCCGAATTTCTCGGCCAACACCACAAACATACGGAGCACCTGCCGAAAATCCTTTGCCTGACGTCCACACTGTCTTGATCCGGCGTCCACATTGGCACCGACACTCCGGCGACGGCCTGACTCAGGCGGTCAGCGCGGAGCAGCACGAGCTGCAGCAGCTCGACCAACAGCTCTGCACTGCCCTGCTCGACCTGCCCGGCGTCGGACCTCACAGCGCCGCCATCGCACTGACCGCCTGGTCCCACCACACCAGGCTTCGCGACGAAGCAGCCGGCGCCGCCCTCGCCGGCGCCGCACCGCTACCCGCCAGCTCAGGCCGTTACCAACGCCACCGCGTCAACCGCGGTGGTGCCCGCACCCTCAACGCCGCCGTTCTCCACGCGATCGCCACCACCAGACGACGCATGAAACACCCTGCAACCAGCGCCTGCATAGCCCGCCGCACCGCCGAGGGACTCACCCCGAAGGAGATCCTGCGCCGTCTCAAGCGCTACACCGCCCGCCAACTCTTCCGGACCACCACGACCACAACCACTTGACAAACCACATTCACAGGCTGCTGTCCAACCGGGAGTCTCGCCCTCATCGAACCCCCGGCCCCCACACCCGCCCTGAGCTGCAAGATCAGCTTGAAAGCTCATACGGCGAGGTGGCTGGTGAGCAGCCATCGTCAGTAAGACCGAACCGGCGCAGACAGCTCGCGCCGGAAAGATCACCGGCCTGCTCCCGCATCCTGGCCACGTCCCGCAGCGCGGTGGTGTAGCCCCGGTCGGCCGCCTGCCGGAACAGAGCCTCCGCGCTAGCCAGGTAGACCAGGACCTTACGCACTTAATCGGACAGTTCCACTGATCAGGTTGCAGGTGTGCGTGGTACGAACGTCGGTCGTGCGCTGGTCAGGAGCGGGCTGCGTCGTTGAGGTGTGCAAAGGTTTGGCGCCAGTTGGCGTACCAGGCCGCGAACCATGGGTGGCGGTCGGCCAGCGGTAGGATCCTGGTGACCGTTTCCCGGTAGTACGAGGCGCGTTTGGCTGGTCGGGGGTGGGTGTCGAGGCGCTGGACGTTGCTCAGTCGGTCGGCCAGCTTCAGATATATCGCGTCGTCGGGCGCTTCGGAGAGTCGGGCGAGGTAGCGGGCCCGCGCGGTGGCTGGGTCGTGGCCGGGTTCGGGGTTCGGCTTGGTTACCCAGGCGACGAGTGTGGTGACGCGGGTTCCGAATCGCTCGCGTACCTCGTCGAGCTCGGTGTCGGTGTCTTCGACTACGTCGTGCAGGACGGCGGCGACCAACAGGTCGGTGTCGGTCATCGCTGCCCCGTTGGTTAGCACCGCGACCGTCTCCAGTAGGTGCTCAAGGTAGGGTTCGCCGGCCGGCCTGGTCTGGTCGCCGTGACGTTCGGTCGCGAAGGCCACCGCGTCGTCCAGGGCGGCCAGGGTGTCACCGTCCAGCCGGTTCGACAGCTCGGTCCGAAGCGACGCCCATGCCTGTACCGGCCCGAAAGTCTGCAGAGTGTGTGCGCCCATGACGGCAACTGTAGGTTGTCGCGCCCACGGGCACGTCCCTGGCATGTCGACGTCGACGTCGGTGCGGCGCTCGACCGGCACCACGGTTTCGCCCACTCTCGGAGCAGGCGGTCCGGTTGGGCAGGACCCAGATTCTCGTCGGCGTGGCGGCTCGATCATGAGGTTCTGGTCGTGGGGATGGGCGGGCGCCTGTCCGTCAGTTTATTGTGGAGCTGCTGCCGCGGATCCATCATCGCACTTCCGGAATGCCAGGAAGGCGCGCTGAGCACGCGCTGCGACCGGAGACCGTGGGACACCGCATCCTTCCGGTCACGCCGCTGTCCGGCCGAACTCAACCGGGGTCGAACGCGGTGGCGAGCCGCCGCGCCTCGGTGACCAGCCTGCTCGAGCCACGGCGCGCGGCCACCTCGGCCAGGCCCGGAACCTCGATCCGGGCTCCGGTCACGGTCGCCGTTTCGGCAGCCAGGGTGAGCAGGTCCGGGGTGCCCCGGGGTGGCGTCGGCGCGGTCAACAGCGCGGGCAGCGTGGCGGCGAGCAGTCGCCAGGTGGTAAATGGGGCACCGGCCGCCGCCGCGTCCCGCAACGGTTCAACGGCCCGGGTCAGGACGACCATCTCGGCCGCGCCGAGCGTACCGAGCTGCCGACCGACCGCTTCGGCGTCGAGGTCCCCGGCAGCGGCGAGGATCAGCAGGGCGTCGAGCGCGGCGGCCTGGTCGGACCGGTGCCGGGCCCCCAGCCCGTACGCCAGGGCGAGGTCCAGCGCCACGCCGCCGCGGCCGGCGCTCTCGGCGAGCAGCGGCAGCACCGCCGCCGCGCCCCGGGTCTCCTGGTCGGCGGCGCTGGCGATGTCGGGGAGGGCGTAGGTGGCGACCAGGCCCCGGTAGCCCGGGAGCAACGCCGGCCAGAGTATCGACCAGATGGCGCAGGGACTGTCGAACCGTGCCTGCCAGCCGGAGAGCAGCCGCAATGGATCCTCGAACCGTTCACCCTCCGGGCTCTCCGGCGGTTGGATCTCGACCACCATGCGCCGTGTCGACCCACCGGGGATGCTGAAGAAGGACACCGCCCGGGAGTTGAAGAACACGGTGACCGGCCGGGCGAGGGGTTCCGGAACGCCGGGGGTACGCAGCCAGGCGGCGAGCCGATCGCCGGCCGGGGTACCCAGCGCCGCCGCCCGCGCGGCCGACGCCTCGTCGACAACGGGCGGTAGCCGCAGCAGGGCCTGGGTCAGGTCCCATTGCCCCGGCTCCCGGTCACCGAGCGCGACGACCCGCTCATGCAGCACGCCGGGGTCGAGAGAGCCGTTGGCGGCGGTCGGCACGGCGAGCAGGCCGACACCCGCCGGCGCCCGGCCGAGCTGTGTGCCGAGTTCGGCGAGGCGCAGCCGGAGCAGCCAGTGCGGCGGCGTCACGCGCGGATCCGGGGGTCCCGCCTGGCGGAGTGCGGCGAGCAGGCCGGCCCAGCGGGCCCGCAGCGCGGCGGCGTCGGGGGCGTCGACCGCTGCCCGCAGCAACCCGGCCAGCTGACCGTGCAGACAGCATGGAGCCCAGGGGTGCTCCAAGCTCCGGTTCGGGAGCCGGTCCACCACCGCTCTCAGGCTCCGGGTGAGTCGGGGCTGGTCAGCACCGACCAGCCGGGCCAGGCCGTCGAGCACCCGCTCCAACGGCAGTATGGCCAACTCGCCGCCGAGCAGGACGGCGGCCTCCTCGACCAACTCGTCCGGGTCGGTGATCGGGGAAGGGGCGGCGGCCAGGACCGGCGGTGCCGGCAACTCGTCGCCCCGGTGTTCGACCGCCGTCGGTGCCGGGGCCGGTGCCGCCCCGTGCTTGGTCGCCAGCGTGGCGGCCCGGTCCCGTAGGTCGGACGCGGGATGCCCGGCGCCCTCCCGGAGTACGGCGGCGATCTCCGCGGCGCGGTCCGGCCGTTGCCGGGCGAGCTGGTCGAGCCAGTTGAGTTGGGCACGGACCAGCCCTTTGTCCGGCCGGGCCAGCACCGCCCGGGACGCGTCGAGCAGGGCCTCCATCTCGACCTCTGGCAGTCCGCGCAACGCCCGCTGCGCCATCGACGCCACCGGACCCGGGCCGTCGGCGAGCAGGCGGAGGTAGTCGGCGACGTGTTCGGCGCACTCGGCAGGGGTCGGCGCGAGCAGGTCGTGCAGGGCGACGAATGGGCGCAACGCGGCGGCCCGGTCGCCCCGGACCAGCCGGTCGAAGCAGCTCCGCAGCAGCACCGTCCGGTCCAGCCGGCCCTCGGCGACGAGCCGGGCGAGCGCGGACGGCAGAGCAAGGTTCTCCCCGGCCTTGAAGTCGTCGAACGCCAGCCGGGTGCCGAGGCCGTCCACCTCGAACAGCCGGGGCAGCAGCGTGTCGAGGAACGGGTCGGTGCGGAGCCGGTCGAGCAGCGGGACATCGCGCTCCCGTCGCGGCGGCCACGACAACATGCCGACCCAGCCCGTGACGAACCGCTCGTCGGTAGGGGGCGCGGCCCGGTCCGCCACGAGCAGGTAGGCGATGAAACGCGTGGCGAACCACGGATCCGTCCGGGGCAGCCGGTCCGCCAGCCGGTGAGCGAGTTCGGGCAGCCAGTCGACGCCCCGGTGCCGCGCCATCCGGACCACCGGCGGCCCGTCCTCCTCGTCGAGCGAGACCGATCGGCGGCCGAGCAACTCGGCCACCTTCGCCGCGCTCGGCAGAGCGCCGACCGCGGCGACGGCCAGCGCAGTCGCCTTCCGGCCGGCCCACCGGTTGTCCCGGAGCTTGCGGACGTACGCCGCCAGTTCGGTGCCGATCTGGCGGCGCCGCGACTCGTCGAGGCCGGTGAGCGCCACCGTGATCTCGTCGACCGCGCCTTCGTGGATGAGGTCGAACAGGTCCGTGGTCACGCGGGGACCTCCGCCCGGCCGACGAGCATCGTGACCGCGAGGGCGTGTTTGCTGGGACCGCGCTGCCCGCGGCGTCCGGTCCCCCAGGGGCGGGAGCAGATGTGCTGGTCGGTGTCCAGCTTCCGGGGGCTGGGCGTCGACAGCGAACCGGCGACGGGCGCGCCGTACACCCGGAGGGCCTTCGCGAAGCGGCGCATCCCGCGCAGCGCGGTGAGCCGACCGGCGCCGGCGAGACAGGCCGCGCCGGGTGTCGGCCAGGTGGGCAGCCGGAGCGTACGCCCGGCCGGCACCGACCGGTCACGGCCGGCCGGAAGCCGACGCAGGAAGACGGCGGCGTCAGCAGTGGTGATCTCGGCCCGCGGTGCGAGGTCGGCGGCGAGCACATGCACCTCGGCGAAGCCGCCCAGCCAGCGGGGCGGCGGCGGAACCTCTTTCTCCACCACGCTACCGTCCATCGTGGAGACGGTGAGGTCGTCGGGGCCAACCGATACGCGCAGCGGGTCGACGCCGCCGACCCGGGCCAGGGCCCTCCGCAGCGTCGGGTTGACGACGACGTTGGTGGTGTCGTGCGCGCCGATCTCGCCGTCGATCCCGGTCGGCAGCACGTCGCGACGGGCAGAGACGCCGCAGCATCCGGAGAAGGACTCGAAACGCAACCGGTCACGGCTGCCGGTCACCACCGGGCCCAGGCCGGCCGGGTCGACGGGCCGGTGGTATCGGGCGCGGGCGACCTCGGCGACCGCGAGCAGGTCACCAGCGGCGGCCCGGGGCTTGCTGGGGAAACCGGCGAAGAACCGCGGGTAAGCCAGCGGACCGCCACGGGTTTGCAGGGCGAGCCCGTCGGGACGCATGACGGCAGGCCGGAGATACCGGTACGGGACAACGGCGGTCACGACGCGGGATGTTATCCGCCACGACCGACACGCGCGCACGGTCCCGGCGTTACCGCCACCACCGCCGTTACCTGCCCGGTGCTGGACGAGATCCTGGTGCTCAGGCGGCGAGCTGTCGTTCAGATCCACACTTCGGTTTTCCTTACAATCTCCGGCTGGAGGTGCGTACATGGCGTGCGCGTGGGGGCAGATGGGGGAGCAGCCGGCCGTTCCCAACGGCGCTTGACGGTGTTCAACCCCTCCGAGCTGCTCCGATTGCCCCAGTGCGTACCACAGGCTTTGGTATTTGCACTCGTCAGAGCGTTGTGAAGTCGTTCCTTGACCAGGAGGAGTCACTGGTCCAAACCCAGTATCGCCCACCAACTATATAAGCAGTTCAAGTGGCTTGTTATCGAAGATTCGGTAATGGGCCGTTTTGTAGTTGCTCATTACGGGGGAGGAGTAAATGGGGAGCACATGATCGTCACCGGCGGCCCCGGCGACTGGATACTTCGGAACTCTCCCGCCGTTGTCCGGCGCGGCGTCCCGGTCCGGTCCTTGACAAAAACTAGTAACGCAGTGTCTAGTGCCATGCATGGCGCTTCCGGAAACCTTGCTCGGGCTGTTGGAGCCCGTGCCCCGACACGGCTACGACCTCCGGCGCGAGTACGACGCGCAGTTCGGTTGGAATCGGCCGGTGAAACCACCCCAGGTGTACGCCACCCTCGCCCGTCTGTCCCGGGACGGCGAGATCGAGGCGGTGGCCGTCGAGCGGGTAGGTGGTCCGGACCGGACGACTTACGCGCTGACCCCGGACGGGGTGACCCACCTGGAGCGGTGGTTGGCCGAGCCGGAGGGGATCTCGGCCTACCTGCAGTCGGTGGTCTACGTCAAGGTGATGATCGCGCTGCGGTCCGGGCGGCCGGCCCGGCAGGTGCTCGACGCGCAGCGCGCGGCACACCGCCAGACGATGCGGGAGGTGACGGCACGCAAACGGGGTGGCAGCACCGCCGTAGCCGTCGCCTGCGACTTCACTCTCTTCCACCTCGACGCTGACCTGCGGTGGATCGACCACACCGCAGCCCGGCTGGACCACCTGGCTCGGGAGGTGCGATGACCGGCTCCCTGCTGCGGACCGTCGACCTCCGACTCGCCTTCGGGGCTACCCAGGCACTGGCCGGAGTCTCCGTGGAGATCGGCCCCGGTGAGCTGGTCGCGCTGGTCGGCCCCTCGGGTTCGGGCAAGTCCACCCTGCTGCACTGCCTCGCCGGCATCCTCCGGCCGGACAGCGGCACGGTGTGGTACGACGGCGTACGCCTCGACGACCAGTCCGACGACCGGCGTAGCCGGCTGCGGCGCACCGACTTCGGTTTCGTTTTCCAGTTCGGGTCGCTGGTGCCGGACCTGACGGCGTTGGAGAACATCGCCTTCCCGCTACGGCTGGCCGGGGTACGGCGGCGGGTGGCCGAGGCACGGGCCCGGGAGTGGCTGCACCGGCTCGGCGTTGCTGACGTGGCCGGCAAACAGCCCGGCGCGATGTCCGGCGGCCAAGGTCAGCGGGTGGCGGTGGCCCGGGCGCTGGTCACCGGGCCACGGGTGGTGTTCGCGGACGAGCCGACCGGTGCGCTCGACAGCTTCAACGGTGAACTCGTCATGGACGAGTTGGTGGGCACGGCCCGGGAGCAGGGCGCGGCGGTGGTGCTGGTGACGCATGACCCCCGGGTCGCGGCGTACGCGGATCGGGAAGTCGTGTTGCGGGACGGCGCGACGGCGCCAACGGAGGTGTCGGCGTGACCGGGTGGGAACTGGCGCTTGGACTCCGGCTCACCTTCACCGGCGGGCGCGAGGGATGGATCCGACTGCTCACGATGGTCGGTGGGGTGGCGGCGGGAGTCGTCCTGCTGCTCGCGGTCGGGGGTGTGCTGCCCGCCGTGGTGGAGCGGATCGGCAAGAACGCGGCCCGGGCGGTCGTGCCCACCGCCGACGCCGGGACCCGCACCGAGGGAGTACGGGCGGCGCTGTCGGTCGGGTTCTGGCGCGGGCGTGAGATCCGGGTGCTCCGGGTCGAGATCGTCGGCCCGGCGGTCGCCCCACCGCTGGGCGTACCGAGGACTCCGCGGGCCGGGGAGATGTTCGTGTCGCCCGCACTGGCGACGGCGATGGCCGGCACACACGGTGCGGAACTCGCGCCACGCCTGCCCGAACGGACGGTGGGCACGGTGACCCCGGCGGGTCTGGTCGGCCCGGAGGAGATGTACGCCGTCGCGGGCCCACCGCCCGGTGGCCTCGTCGGCCCGCCGGGCATCGAATCCGGCCTGTCAAGGGCGTTCGAGCGCCCCGCACAACAGTCGCTGTTCGCATCCCAGGGCGTGCACGTCGACGGGACCGGGATGGGTCAGGAGGCGAACGCCACGGGCACCCTGCTGGTGGTGGTCGCCCTGGCGGGTGTGGGCCTGGTGGTGCCGCTGCTGGTCCTGATCGGCACCTCGGTCCGGCTCTCCCAGGCCAGCCGGGAACGGCGGGCCTCCGCCATGCGTCTGGTCGGCGCCACCGCAGGCCAACTGCGGATGCTCGGCGCGGTGGAGGCTGCGGTCGTTGGAGTGCTCGGCGTACTGGCGGGTATCGCACTGTTCTTCCTGCTCCGCGCCCCGGTGGCGGCGTTACTGCCGATTCCGGACGGCCTCTATCCACAGGACGTGGCACCGCCACCAGCGGTGGCGATGGCCGTACTGGTCGGAGTGCCGGCGCTGGCCGCCCTGACCGGTACTCTCGCGCTCCGCCGCGCGGTGGCGTCCCCGCTCGGCGTACGGCGGCAGGCCAAACCGGCCCGCGCCGGCGCTTTCCGGCTGCTCCCGCTCGGCCTCGGTCTCGCCATGCTGGTCGGCGCCTACGCCGACCGCCGGGCCGTGCTCGCGGGTGCCTGGCACGGTCGTGCACTGCTGCTGGGCGGGGCGGTGCTGTGTCTGGTCGGCCTGGCGGTCGGCGCCGCCGCGCTGGCCCGAGTGACTGGCCTGGCGGTGGCGCGTTGGGGACCTGGTCTGGCCAGCCAACTCGCCGGGCGTCGACTGATCGCCGATCCGGCCGGCGCCGCCCGGGCGGTCACCGGGACCGCTCTGGTGGTCGTCCTGCTCGGCTGGGTGGTGGCGCTGCTGCCCGTCCTCGACCAGATCGCCGCCGACGGCGACGACGGCCTGGCCGGTGCCCTGCGCCCGCACACCGTCGTGGTGACCCTCGCCGCCGACGCCCGGGTGGAGCCGGTCGTTGAGACACTGCGCGCGGTGGACGGTGTTGCCCAGGTCGCCGCGGTCCGCCACCTGGGCCTACTGCCGCCCGGCGTACGACCAACAGACTGTTGCAGCGACGGAACCGCACGGATCGGCGAGCAGAACGTACGAGCTGTGATCGCCGACTGCGACGACCTGGGACGGATCCTGCGAGCGCCCCTGCCCGGCTGCCGTCCGAACACCGTGCACTACCTCACTGGCAGCTACTTCCCCTCGTCGACCATCACGGCGGCGGGTCGGCTTCAACCGGTGATCGAGCCAGACCGTCCACCGGCCGGCCCGATCCTCGACGTGCCGGCGGAGCTTCCTGCCGTCACCCTGCCCGACGCGTTCACCAACCGTACCGACGGGCTGCTGCTCGCAGGTGACCTGCTCGTCCCACCCACGCTGCTTCCCGCCGACCTGCCCGACGAATGGTTCCCTAACCTCCTGGTCGCCACCGATGGCCGAGCCGAGACGTTAGAGGCGGTCCGGGCGCGCCTCGGCGCACAGCAGACCCCCTTCCCACCGCTGACCGCTGAGGAAGCCGTCGTGCTGGCCCGGTCGACCTCAGACGGCTACACCCGCGCGGCGCTCCTCATGACCATCGCCGTCGTACTGGCTGGCGGCCTCTCGCTCGCCGTCACCACCGCCGACGGCATCCGCGAGCGGCACCGGGCGCACTCGGCACTGACCGCGATGGGAACTCCCGCCCGGGTGCTACGGCACAGTGCCCTGCTGTACACGGCGCTTCCCCTGGCGCTCACCATCGGCTTCGCCGTGCTCGTCACCGCCGCCAGTTCCTGGCTGCTCGTCGGACTCAGCGCATCGACCGGGGTCGCCCCGCCGCCGTTACCGTGGGACGGATACGCCGCCATCGGCGCCACCACGCTGGTCGCCTGCCTACTCGCCACCGCCGCCACGCTGCCATTCGTCCGAGCCGTGACCCGACCCGAGGCCCTACGCATCGAATGATCCTTTTTCAACCTCCCCTTGCGGTCCGCCGGACCGCAAGGTCGGACGCGGTGCGTGGGCGCCGCGCGGTTCAGGTTGAAAAAGGTTCAATGAAGCGCCCGGCCAACATCCGATGACCGACCATCCGGCCTCGCGCGGATTACAGGACTCTTCCGGCGACACTCGGGCGACCAACCGCTCGAAACCCCGTAACGAGCGGAACCTGGAAGTCGACCACGGCGACCCCACCGCACCCCGCAGGATCAGGGCAGATTCCGACGGAGTGAGGGGCATCCGAGACAGGAATCCATCACCTCGTGTCCGTAGGGCGCCGCCGCCCCATCCTGACCGCGATCGTCGTGGCCGCCCGCACCACCCACAACCCGGCCGACGACCTGATCCCGCTGACCGTCAACGAAATCCGCCGCCTCTTCGCCAAACTCGTCCTCACACCCATCCGGGCCGCCGGCTACTGGCTGACCTGGTCAGATTGGCGCCGCCGCCACCAAGCACGCGCCAAGCTCAGCCACTACCGACGCCGCCAGACCATCGACAATGAACCTTTTTCAACCTCCCCTTGCGGTGGGGAGGACCGCAAGGTTGGACGCGGTGCGTGCGCGCCGCGCGGTTCAGGTTGAAAAAGGTTCAATCATGCCTAGATCACGAACCGGGCCTGAGTGCTAAGACGTCGTCATCGGGTGCGACGCGATCGCGATCAAGTCGGCGACGACTTCATCGAGCGGTCGGCTGGCATCCAGCTCATGTGTGCAGCTCGCTCTGAGCATCGGCTCGACTTTGGCGAGGTCATCCAAGATCATCGCCCGCTCCACCGGAGTCTTCCCGTACTTGTTCGTCGTTCTGCGCGCGACCCGGTCAAGGATCACGTCAGCGGGGGCGCTGAGCAGGACGACCGCGTTGAAACGATCGTAGAACTTCGACTGGTTCCTCACGCACCCTTGAACGAAGAGTGAGCAATCATCATCGGAGTCCAGCAGCCCGGTGATCCTTTCCTCGACCCAGAGCCACTCCCCGCGGTGCACCTCGTCGACGAACTCAACATACTCGCGATACTCGCGCCAGCCCGGATCGTCGGTGTCTACGACGCGATAACCGCGTCGGCCAAGCTCGCCGAGCGCCGACGACTTGCCGGTTCCCGACATGCCGGTTACCAAGATCTTCGACATCGAAGACAACGCTACCGGCCCGACCACGCCCCAACTCCACCAGGTCGGCAGCCGAGTGGCATTTACATAACGAACCGGACTGGAGTACTAGCCTCGACGGGTCCTGCCCCGACTGGTCGACTCGCCGCCCGACGTCGACGCGCCACCGTTGCCGCCGAGGCCGAAAAGGTACTTGGGGCGCACCCGCTTGCGGTCCTGACGCCGATGCCCGGCTCGACGTCAGGACCGCAGCCCGGATCCTCCTCGAAGTCAACGACTGCACCGCCTCCTCCGACCCCGGCCTGGCATCGGTCGATCGTCGATCCGTCAACAGCATCGGCGATGAGGCCCCGGCGCAGAAACAAGGGTCGAATAGGAAAGTCGTCGTAGCCACACCTGCTGCGACGACACGGGTCGGCGTCGGTGGCGGATGCCGGCGCTGCGGAGAGTACGGCTCATCGCAGCTCCATCCAGATCAGCAGGCGCCCGGGTGTCTACACCAGATATGGACAGACACGGCTTGCTGCGGCGCATCCCAGTTGGTTGATACCGGGCGGCGAGGCCGTGACACCGCGGATCGATCTGCCAGCGCACCGTTGACTCCTTGGCCTGCGTCACTGCGCCCTGAAGAGAGTCTTCGCGCGCGGGTTGCGGCAGATTCGGATGCCGAAGAGCTCACGAAGTCGTCCTTGAAGGACGATCCTGAGGAGTGTCGGCGAGGGGGGATACCTGCTCGATCCAGGCGAGATGCGAGGCTGAGCATGTGACTTACCCGCTCGCGCGCCGCGTTTACGACACCTGCCATCTGACCGGACGGTTCCGTCTCCGATCCGGGCAGGTCAGCGAGGAGTACTTCGACAAGTACCTGTTCGAGGGACAGCCGGATCTGTTGCGCGAGGTCGCCGAAGCGATGGTGGCCTTGCTGCCGGAGTGCGACGTGCTGGCCGGGATGGAGATGGGCGGTATCCCGCTTGCCACGGTGATGTCACAGCTGACGGGGCTACGCACAGTCTTCGTTCGTAAGCAAGCCAAGGAGTACGGCACCAACAAGGCCGCCGAGGGCGGCCCCGTGGACGGTCGGCGGGTCGTGGTGGTCGAGGACGTCGTGACGACCGGAGGTGCCCTACTGACGTCGTGCAGGCAGCTACGGTCCATGGGCGCCCGGGTGGAGACGGTGGTCTGCGCCATCGACCGCGAGCAGGGCGGTCGTGAGAATCTGGCGGCGGAGGCGCTACAACTCCGCGCCGCTCTTACCCGCCGCGACCTGGAAGCTTCCCTGATGGCGTGACAGCTCTGGCGCCGCTCGACCAGCGGCTACTTATCCGTGTACGTGATTTTGTGTCAGCGCGGCCGGGATGGCGGCTATGAGAGATCGTCGCTGGGCAGCTCCGGCGTTGGCCGACTCGCCGTAAATGTCGGTGGGGCCGGGCATAGTACCGCGCATGTTCAACGGGATTCGCGATGTCGACTGGGCGTCGATGCGTCATGCCTACGGTTCAGCCGAAGAGGTGCCGGCGCTTCTGGAAGCACTGCGCTCTCCGGATGCCAAGGAACGGGGCCAGGCGCTCAGCGACTTCTACGGCAAGGTTCATCACCAAGGTGACGTCTACGCCAGCACCACGGCGAGCCTGCCGTTCCTGCTTGAGCTTGCCGGTGATCCGGCCACACCAGACCGTGACAGGATCGTCGCGCTGCTGGTCAGCATCGGCGAGGAGGCGGTCGAGCGATGCGAGATCGACTACGTCGACGCGGACTTTGCAGGCGCTGCGGCGTTCCTGCGGGCACACGGGGAGGCGTTCGTTGACCTTGCAGGGGATGCCACCTGCCGGGTGCGTCAGGCCGCCATTCCCGGTCTTGGCCTGTTCCTCGACGATGCCAGCCGGGCCTTCGACCTGCTTCAAGACCGGTCGGCGATGGAATTCTGCTTGCTCGAACGCCTTCTGGTGACGCAGACGACGGTCACGCTGGCCCAACGGCTTCCGGTGATCATTCCGGCCGCGAGAGCGTGGCTCACCGGCCTGGCTGCGGACCCGGCCCGTGAACCAGAGTTCCGGCTCGCCGCGTTGATTCACCAGGCCCGGTGCGCTCCGGATGCGATCAGCGACGATCTCGTACCGGCTGTAATCGGGCTGTTGCGCGAGATCGCCGACGCCGCACCGCCGGAGCAGCCGTGGCCGGAGCCGCCGCCCGTCACGCCGCCAGCCGAGGATGTGCCGCCGTTCGTCGCCGCCGCGTTCGAGGATCTGGACCGCATCAACCGACGGCACGCACTGACCACAGATCTGTTGCGAACGCTGCACGCACTGCTGAACGCACAGGTTCCGCAGCGCACCGACCTGCTGGTCGAGCAACTGGCCAGTCCTTGTCCCGGCGTCCGGCTGGACGCGATCCGGATGGCAAGCGATCTCGTCGGAGCCTGGCGTGGTGACCACAGCGCCCTGATCCGGCTGGTCGCCGCCCAACTCGGCGGAAGCAACCTGGAAGTCGCTGCCGAAGCGGCAACGCTGCTGGAGAAGCACTACGCAATCGCAGAACCAGCCCGGGAAACCATGGCCGCCCTACTCACCGGCCATGGGCCGGACGGGTGGGCCACTCCGCGACGGCATTTGCGCCGGGTGCACCAGAAGACGGCCGTGGCTTTGGCTCGGCTCGGGGACGTACGGGCACTCCCCAGCCTGCTGATGGCGCTGGACAGCGACGTCGACGCCTGGCTCGCCGTCCAAGTGGCGGGAGCGCTGCCGCAGGCCGCGGATCAGTTGGTACCCCGCCTGCGTGACCGGCTGAGCAGCGCCGACCTGTCCAAGGAGTGGCCGTCCAACCCACGTGGCATCCTGTCCGCTCTAGCCAAGCTCGGCGATCCCAGCGCACTGCCGACAATCACCGAGCAGCTCGCCGCCGCCGCCGGGCGGCAGAACTGGGACGTGGTGAAAGCCGCTCTGACGGCGCTGCGGGCATTCGGTCCGGCGGCGGCACCCGCGCTCGCTACGATCAGGTCGTTGATCGCCGTCGACGATACGTGGACCAGGTCCGAGGCTGTCAGCACGCTCTGGGCGGTCGGCGGCGACCGCGACGAGGTCCTGCCGCTCTCTCTTGCGCTGCTCGACACCTTCGCGCTTCGGGAGGCGGCCGAGGTGCTCGGCCAGATCGGTCCGCCTGCCGCGGCTGCGCTTCCCCGCCTGCGCGAACTGTTGGCGGACAGGTACGAATGGAACCGCGTGCACGCCGCCGCAGCGATCTGGGACATCAATGGCGAGCCGGAAACCGCAGTCGTGCTGAGCACCCTGCTACAGGCATGGCGGCAGAACCCAGCGACGGGCAACCATGTCGCGGCCTGCCTGAAACGGATGGGCTCGGCCGCTGCACCGGCATTGCCGCATGTCCGCGCTGAGCTCGCCCGCCCCGGGCGGAGCGGCCGGTTCGGAGGTGTCGACAACGACCAGGAGATGCTGCGGGATCTCGCCGAGGTACTGCTCATCGATTGATGCCAGCGGCCCAACAAGATTCAGCCGCAGCAAATCAATGCCCTCTGCGGAATTGGCAACATATCCCGAAACACTGAACCTTTTTCAACCTCCCCGTGCGGTCCGTTGCAGCGCGAGGTCGGACGCGGTCTGTGAACGCCGCGCGGTTCAGGTTGAAGGGTTCACTACTGTGCGGAGTTGAGAAGCCGGTTAGCGAGTGTTGCCCCAGGGCTCTGCCGGTATCCTTTCGGTAACCTGCCGGCGGCCCTGGCGCAGCCGTAGGGCAGGCCCTGTGCCGACGCCGCTGACCCCGGTGGCGCGGCATGCACGGCGACCGGGTAACCCCGTCCGGCGGCACCCGCGAGGTGATCGTTCCCGCCGGCCTGGGCAACGAGATCGTGCAGGACGAGGGCCAGTTCGCCGGCATGGTCCGGGAACAGGTCGTCTACAACGGCGTCGACACCAAACCCGTCTCGAAGACCGTCAGACCACGTGACCGCGCTGGCCTGTGGTAGCAACCCGGCCACCAGCGCCGACATCATCCCTGTGGTAGCAGGGTCGGGGTCGGGCCAGACGGTGGCTTGTTGGCGATGTGGAGCGCGCATGGCGACCGACGCCGATATGGCCGCCGGCTGTTGGCCACCGGCAGCGGTGCTCGTCAGATCGTGCTCGACGGTGCGCTGGAGCCGTCGTTCAGAAAGTAGTGCGTCACTCGGCGACGCATCGGGTCTTGCGGCGGGGGCCTTGGTAGCCCTCGCCAGGCCGGCCGGCCTACATCGGTGGCAAAAGGCCGTCTGAGGTGCGGACGGTGCCGTCGGCAAGCTGGGCCTACCGCGTCAGCCGGTAGAGGCTCACCTGCTCTCTCCGGTCCGCTAGTTCGTAGCCGAGCACCGGCAACTGTCGTATCGCGGCCAGTTGCTGGTCGACCGGCGCGAGTCCTGGCATCGGGGGATCGATGACCGCCACCCAGTCCGGGCGGAGCTGCCGGTTGGGAAAGCCGGGGAAGAGGTAGACCGTCGTACGGTTGGTGAGCTGCGGCGCCAGGGAGTTCTCGGCGGCGACGGTCGCCTGGTCCGGGACGATCGCCAGCGCCTCCCGTTCCGCCGACGATATTACGGGCCGCCAGGCCGCGCCCTGGAGGAGCTGACCGACAGGAGAGTGCACGAACAGCAGGACGACGAACACGACGCACCACGCACCGACCAGCTGTCGGAACCGCCTGGCGTATCGCGGCAGCGCCGCCCCGACGACGGCATGGACCTGCGGCACGGCCGCTGCTGCGGCGGCGAAGACGACCGGCATGAGCACCGCGCTGTAGTGCAGGTCTGTCCCCCAGTAAGCGGGATTGGTCGCCCAGAACCGCCAGGCGATCGTGGGGAGCGCGATGACCAGAATCGGGGAGCGCAGGGCCAGGAAGGCCGTCGGCGCGAGCAGCATCAGGACGGTCTCGAGTTTCTGGAGGGGCATGACGAGCCGAACCAGAGGGTTCCCGACCGTGCCGGAGGCCTGGCCCAGGTAGGTGTTCTGGCCGTACACGTTGAAGTGTGGGATCAGGACCAGCACTGTCAGGCAGCAGGCGGCGACTCCCACAACCGCAAGCAGTATGCCCGTTCTTCTCGGCCCGCGCAGCACGATGTACAGGCCGATCGCGGCCACCGTGAGTCCGAGGTCTTCCTTGACCAGGAGCAGAGGAAGGGCGTAGGCGAAGGCCGCCCACCACTCCTGCCGATACAGCCGCTCCACACAGAACGCCACGAAGACCACCGCCAGGCAGGTCTCGTGAAAATCGAAGGCTACCGCGCTCTGTATCCCCCAGGACAACGCATACGCCGCGCCGAGGACGCCGCCGAGACGGGGTCCGCAGGTGTCGATGGCCAGCCGGGTGATCGGCACGACCGAGAGGGCGAACGCCGCGGCTTGGACCGTGAGCAGCGTGATGGGGCCGGGGAAGAGGAGATAGACCGGGCCGAGGACCGCCAGTATCGGGCTGAAGTGGTCGCCCAGGATGTTGACGCCCGGCCCTTTGAGCTCGCTGATCGGGATGTCGAAGTGTGCATAGTTTCGGACCACCTGTTCGAAGATCCCGAGATCGAACCCGGTCGTACGGCCGGTGAGATGGCGTACGACCGACAGCAGTTCGTAGAGGACGAACGCGATTCCCGCCAGCAGGTACGGCAGTGCGCACCGCCCCGCCGGCCGTACCCTGCCAGAGCTGGGCGGTTCCGGTGGTGTGGCGGGACCGAGCTTTTCCGGCGTACCGGGTCCGCGCCGGGTCGGTGTGCTCCTGTGTGAATCCAGCTCTTCACGCCGCATCGATATATGTTGACTAGCGGCGGTACGCCTGGCGCTGCGCCACGCCACGTTCGCTCGATTGATCCGGCTGACGTCCAGCCGCTTTGTGGTTGGAGGCCGCGACGAGGAAACAGCCCCACATACCCGTCGAGCTCATCAGCGCGGTGGTCGCGCCGCCGCATCCGCCGGACCGGGGCGGCACAGAGAACCGCTTGAGTCGTGACGCTCGTGTCAACGCCGCCTCAATAGTGACCACCGTGGTCCTCGAACCCAAGCGGAACCACGTGGTCAGTTTTCAGGCGGAGCCGAGTGCGCCGTGAGGCGCTGTGATTCGAGTGGAGGTGAGAGACCTTCACCGCCCGCCCTGTCGCAGCAGGGGGGTGGAGCTGAGGGCAGCCCGATCCGGGTGACGCCGGGGAGGGTGGCAAGCGGCCCTGACAAAGCCAGGTCGTGCCAGTACTGCCAGATGGTGCGGGCCTGGCGAGCGGGACGGAAAGGAGTACGCGAGGAACCGGCGTTTACGTCTCTCAAGCGTGTACCGGCTCGAACCTGGTGGATATGGGCCGGGAGCGGTGCGCACCCGTCCGGACTGTTCGGGTGGGGAACTCCTGGGCTGGGCTTCGGCGACTGGCCGGGAGACCACGGTGAAGTGCTGCGGGGTAGCCGTGGTGATGCCGCAGGGACCGAGTCGGGCTCCTCCTTCGTCAAGCGAATCACAGTGAACACGGGAACCACCCCGGTCCTGCCCACGGCCGCGCGTCCGGTGCGGCCGGTTGGGCTGGGCGCGTCGACCGTCGACCGGTCCGGGGTGGGACGGAGCCGCCGTAGTACTCCGAGCCGGGGAAAGCCCGTGCGCATGGGGAAGGGCGGCAGCGGTTTCGAGAAGGGAAGGAGGCTGCAATGCCGCAAGACGCGCCGTCGAATGGCAGCGCACCCGACCAGACGCCCGTTGGGCCGTGGTCGCGGGTAGCGGAGATGCAGGCCAAGCTTCACCATTGGGCGGCGGCCGATCCCGGCCGCAGGTTCGACGACTTGTTCAACTTCGTGTACGACCCGGCGACGCTGATCGTGGCGTTCGACCGGGTCGCGGGTAACCGAGGCGCCAACACTCCCGGCGTCGATGGCCTGACGGCCGCTGAGGTCGAGGCCGTGGTGGGCGTGCCCGGGTTCCTGGACGACATACGTGGCCAACTCAAGGCCGGTGCATTCCGGCCGCTTCCGGTGCGGGAACGCAAGATCCCGAAACCGGGTGGGTCGGGGAAGGTGCGGAAGCTTGGTATACCCACCATCGCCGACCGGGTCGTCCAGGCAGCGCTGAAGCTCGTGCTGGAACCCCTCTTCGAGGCGGACTTCATACCCGTCTCCTACGGGTTCCGGCCGATGCGGCGGGCGCACGACGCGGTCGCCGAGATCCAGCGTTACGGCACCAAGGGATACCAGTGGGTGCTCGACGCTGACATCGAGGCGTGCTTCGACTCGATCTCGCACACGGCCCTGATGGACCGGGTACGAGTCAGAGTCAAGGACAAGCGCGTGCTGACGCTGGTGAAGGCGTTTCTCAAGGCCGGGGTTCTCACCGAGACCCGCCGGCACGAGGACAGCTTCACCGGCACGCCGCAGGGAGGGATCCTGTCCCCGCTGCTGGCCAACATCGCCCTGAGCGCGCTCGATGAGCACGTGCACGGGCCGTGGTTGGAAAGTGGGATGATGAGCACTCCCAGCCGACGCGCCCGACGCCGAGGCAAGGGCCTGCCGAACTGGCGGATCGTCCGTTACGCAGACGATTTCGTCATCCTCGTGCACGGCACCCGCGCCGACGTCGAAACCTTGCACGACGACATCGCCACTGTGCTCGCTCCGCTTGGTCTGCGGCTGTCGCCAGCCAAGACCCGGATCGTGCACATGAGCGAATCGCTCGACTTCCTGGGGTTCCGCATCCAGTGGCGCCGCAAGCGAGGCACGAGCAAGTGGTACGTCTACACGTTCATCGCCGACCGGCCCATCCGGTCGTTGAAGGACAAGGTCCGTGCCCTGACGAACAGGTTGTCGCAGCAGCCACCCGGGGACGTGCTGATCCGGCTCAACCAGATCATGCGCGGCTGGGCTAACTACTTCCGGCACGCAGTCTGCAAGCACACCCTCGACGCCCTGGAAAACTTCGTGTGGCACCGGGTGATCCGATGGTGGATGCGACTACGCCGCTGGAGGTGGATAGACGTCCGCCGTCGTCTCATCGGCCGCAACGGCCGATGGACACGACCAACGGCGGACGGGATCGAACTGTTCAACATCGCATCGGTTCCGGTCACTCGGTACCGGTACCGCGGCAGCAAGATCCCCAACCCATGGGCACCCAACCACGCCTGACGGCAGGAACCGCGGAGAGCCCGCTGCCGGGAGACCGGCACGGCGGGTTCGGCGAGCGGCCTGGGGAAACGGACCGAGAGCAATCCCGACACCGCGCCCCAGGCCGACTCAACCAGCTCGGGAAAGACTGGACCGGCGCCGGCGTGGGCAGAGCGAGGACCGATGCGAAGAAGCGCCGATGCGCTCCTACGGGAGGCTATGGGCCTGCAAGAGGATCGCCTAGCTGACCGATGCGGGGAGGCTACGGCAGGATCGCCGGGACCGGTCCCGGTCAGCAGGTCAACCCCACCCGCAGCCGACCCGGCCCCTGGCGAGCGACCGACCCGGCCCCTGGCGAGCGGCCACCCGGTCCCCTGGTGGGCGGGCGTCGGTGACGCCGGACACCCCTTGGACTAGTACTCCAGCCGTACCTGGTGAATTCGGTGTCTCCGCTGGTAGTGGCTTGTTTGCGCGGTACTGGTGTCGGCCGCGCCACCATGACCGTCGATGGACGTGGTCGAACGGTCGGATGGTGGTGGTCAGGTGTGCCAGGAGACGGCGGACCTCGCAGAGGGTGAGGGGGATGAGGCGTTCATGATCGGGATCGTGCTCCCCTTCGAGCCTGTGCGGCGGTGACGGCGAGGTAGGCGTGGGCCACCAATACGGTCTTGTGGCCCGGCACCGCCCGCATGTGCCGTGCGTTGAGCGGCCAGCATGCCACCACCGACTCCAGCAGGTAGAAGACCGGCTTCCAGTAGTCCGAGGTCGACTCCTTGCCGACCGGAGTGACCTGATGCTCGACCAGCCAGTCCCTGAGCAGCCCCTGCATCCGGTCCGGCATCGCGTTGCCGGCAGCCTCGGCCAGAAGTCCAGCCGTTCCTCGCCGCCAACGGCGACAACAGTCGACCAGGTAACTGAGGGCCTGCCGGCGCGGCTGCGTACGCCCGAACCGGTGCGCGAACCGCGCCAGCAGGCCATCCAGACCGGCCCGCCAACCGACGACCTCATCAACCAACACAAGCGCGAGAGCCTGCCCCGCCTGGCAACAGACGCATTCAGACACGAAGTGCGATCGCCGAGCCAGCCGGGCGTCCGACATTGAACCTTTTTCAACCTCCCCTTGCGGTCCGGCGGACCGCCAAGGTCGGACGCGGTGCGTGAGCGCCGCGCGGTTCAGGTTGAAAAAGATTCATTGATGCTGACAGCTATCGCATCGGCACTGATCGGGCGTCAATCAGCCGCCGACCTTCCCAAACGCCAAGAACCGCAGGTACGGCTGGAGTATCGAATGACGTTGTTGGTACGTGAATCACCAGCAACTTGCGGGCATCCGCCCGGTCAGGCGGCCCGTACGGTCGGTGAAGGCGTCGCGGAAGGCCGGGCAGTACTCGCGCAGCAGCGACTCGCAGCGTGGCGGGCCGCATCATCCGGAGAGCTACGGCGATCGCAGGGGCGCGAGCTGCACGGTCCACGTCCGGGCTGTCCCGACGACCGTCATGGCCCGGCAGAGAAGGTCGCAGCCCAACTGCGGACTTCCTTCTGCGAAGCCGCGGTTGATGAAGCTGATCGCTCTCGGGTGGTCACCCGCTTCAAGAGCATCCTCCAGCCCGGCGGCCAAGACCGCGGCGAGCACGGCGTGAAAACTGTCCGCCCCTCTTTCGCGGAGGGTCTTGGTGGGCTGGTGCGATGGTGACGGGGAGACCGTGGGCGGGGCTAACACAAAAGTCATGTCCTTCTCCTGTGGTGTGGGTGTTGCTCGGTCAGGCCGGTCAGACTGGCGCCCACCTGCCGCAGCCGTGCCGCAACGGCCTCCTCGTACCGCGCGGGGCGCGATTCGCTGATTGCTGCTGGGGAAGTGGCGGCTGATGACCCGGACGAGGTCGTTGACGGGACGGCAATGAGTCGTTGTGCCTGGGGCAGACGTCTCCCAAAGGGCCGCCTGAAGGGGATGACCAACCACCGGGCGCCAGCCAGGCCTCCGATCATGACGGTTTGCCTCACGGCGTCGCTGGTCGTTGCCGGTAACGGACGCGGCGCCGCCCGTCAGCACACTGAAATGTCGATGGCGATCGGTTGGTCTGGCAACGTCGGCCCTCAAACCTGGAAGTTGTCCTGTCGACACTGCCGAGACCTGGGCAGCACGCCCGGTAGGCGCTGGCCCGCCAACGATGTTGACGAACTGATCCACCACCCACTCTACGCGCACTACCCGCAGCGGTGCCGCCGCCAGCTCAGCGAGCTGACCCCCAGCGATGAAGGTGGCTCCCTCTCGGGGAGGATCGACACGACCTCGTCTGGTGTCCGTCGCCGTCACGTCCGCCCGGTGCGGTCCATCGTCCGAGCCACGCCCGTGTTGGGCGACCTGCGGTAGCGGTTGCACGTCGGTACATGCGGCGGTGCGAGTCGGCCGAGGAGCCCGCGACAGCACCGCTGCACCCGGCACCCCCCTCGACTAGCCTCTACGACATGGCAACCACGGTGCTGCGCGTCCGGCTCATCGGCGGCGACCGCATGGACATCACATACGACAAACCGGACGTCTCCGACGAGCATGAGCTTGTGGAACACGTGATCTCGACACTGGCGCAGGATTCGGGGGTGCTGCGCACCAAACATGGTGACCGGCTCGTCGTACTGTACGGCCGAGGCGTCGCAGCGATCGAAGTCGCGCCTCGCGGTGCGGTGCTGTGACGGAGCCGCGCGCATGGAACTGGCGGCGCGCGACGGATCCTGTGCTATGGTTGCCCAGTTGCAGTTTTGATTTCCGTGGACGTTTCGGCGCCTGATGGGTTATCCAAAACCCACCGAGGCGCCTTTTTCGTTTCGTGTCGGTTCCGGCGCGGGTGATCAACGCGGCGGCGTGTGAGTCCGCAGAGTGCGGTCTCCAACACCCTTGCGAAGGAGCAGACATGGCTACAGGCACCGTGAAGTGGTTCAACGGCGACAAGGGCTTCGGCTTCATCAGCCAGGACGACGGCGGCGCCGACGTTTTCGCCCATTTCTCGGCGATCTCGGCGAGCGGCTTCCGCAGTCTCGAGGAGAACCAGCGGGTGGAGTTCGACATCACCCAGGGCCCGAAGGGCCCGCAGGCGGCGAATATCCGCTCGCTCTGATCCACGCTTTGCCGCGGCGGCCTGACTGGTTCAGCGGGCCGCCGTTCGGCGTTTCAGCTACATCGTTTGTTCAGGTTCGTTCTTGTGATGTCCCGTGGCCTGCGGCCCGTGCCTTCCTTGCGACGTGCCGTTCGAGGAAGGCATCCATGACCATGATTACCACGTCACCGCGCACATCCGACACCCACCCGGTGGCGGTCCCTGGCGGGTTCAGCCGCGACCGGCACCCGGTTGCCGGCGCTCCGCGTTTCCGGAGCCTGACCCATGCTGCGGCCTGCGGTTGCATGGCACAGTTCCTTGCTCCGTACACCGCGGAAGAAGAGAAGCCCGCGCCTCGGGTATCCGACTGCGGTGAGGTGGCGATGCGTCGATTGCGCCACCCGTTCACCGTTGCAGCCGACACGACGCCACACCGAACGACAGTGCAGATGGCCGCCCAGATAGCGTGAGTCTATAAAACAACCAGCTGGCTATGCCCGCACTTGGTTGCCTACCTGCCACCACGGGTGGTCCCATCAGGTAGGTGGCTCTGTTGCATTCGGGCGGAGGCGTGGTCGACTGCCGGTCTTCGCCGGTGTGCTCAGCTGAGCCCGTGAGGTCGCCAGCTCCTTCCCGGTCTTGGCCTCCGCCGTCGTCGGCGTTCGCCGGGTTGCGGGTTCCTTCCCGAGGCGATCGTCCTCGCGGTCGGCTGGTACCTGCGTTTCAACCTCTCGTGCCGCGACGTCCAGGAACTGCTGGTCGACCGTGGGATCGAGGTCGATCACGTCACCGGCTACCGGTGGGTGCAGCGGTTCACCCCGCGGCTGGCCGCCCCCACCCGGTTCCACCGGCACTCATCCGGCGACCGGTGGGGATATCGACGAGACGTACGTCAAGGGCAACGGTGTCTGGCGATACATGCACCGCGCGGGGCGACCAGCACGGCCGCGTCATCGACGTACTCGTCTCGGCACGCCGGGATGCCGCCGCGCGCCGGTTCTGCCACCGGGCGACGGCAACGCCGAAGGTCACGCCCAGCGAGGTGGTCGCCGACGCGCTAAGCCTGCTCGACGTGCCCGGACCGGTGGTGACCTGCTGCCTTTGTCATGCCGACTGGCGCGAGTTGGACACCGGTTGGGCGGGGGCGGTGTCGGCCCGGCCTGCGGCGTCCGCCAAGCGGCTGTTGCCGATCGGCCGTTGGCCGACGTTGTCCGACGGTTTGCGAGGACAACCAGCCGATAGCAGAGAGTCACTGTCGTGTTGCGAGCAGTCACATCCGGGTAAGGTTGCGTCGCTCCTAGGCTCCGGTGCGTAACGGTTTGCCAACGCACAGGATTGGGGTTCCGATGTGGAAGAGGCGTCTGGCGGTGCTGGTCGGCGGAGTGTTAATCGGCTCCCTGGGTATGGCCGCATCGCCGGCCCGGGCCGGCATCGAGGGGGATCCGATCTGGGGTGACCTGAACGGAGACCGGCGGCTCGACCGGGTCACCCTGGGCATGTCCAGCAACTTCGACCGGTGCGCGGTCCATGTCCAGTGGAGCGGTACCGGCACAGCCGAGGAACACCTGTACGTTCCACCGGGCGCGACCTTGCCGGTCACCCACTGCCTGGGCATGGGGACCGCCGTCGACCTGGGTGGCGACGGAAGTGTCGAACTGGTTCTCGGATCGTTCTACGGCGAGCCGAACGGCGCCGACGGTTCGATGCTGGTCCTCCGGAACTTCGTCCCCGAGGTGCTGACCACTGCCGACATCCAGCTCAACGAGATCGGCACGGCGGACTTCAACGGCGACGGGCTGACCGACGTCTTCTGGTGGAGCAACCAGGGCGAGGGCTTCGGTACCTTCCTCAACACCGCCGCCGGGCAACTCGTACCCGGGCCGGTCGAACAGGATGAGGGTGAGATCAACGACTATCAGTTGGCGGACTTCGATGGCAACGGGGCGACGGACGCCGTGATCGCCTTCCACACCGCACCGGGTACGCCGGGCAACGGCGTGGTCGTAGCCTTCGACGACGGGACGAAGGTGTGGCTGCGGCAGGGGGAGGACACCGGCTGGGACGTGGAGGTAGTCGACGTCAACGCGGACGGGCGGCCTGACGTGCGGACCGAGGCGCCGGGCGAGGTGATCACTTGGCTCAACCGGGGTGACCGTACCTTCGGTACCGGTCCGATCGCCAACGACGACGTGGCGTACGCGTACCGGGGCGCACAGAAGGTGATCAAGGTCAGAGACAACGACGTGGCGAGTAGCGCCGCCGCGCTGTCCATCGTCGTCCCGCCCAGGTACGGGTTCCTGACCCGCCACGACCCGCGTTACGAGGTGGTCTACCAACGCACTGCGACGCACCAACTGCCGGACACCTTCGTCTACCGGCTCACCCAGGACGGTCTCGGCGACACCGCGACCGTCACCGTCAGGATGAAGGACTGAACGCCGGGCGGGGACGGCGTACGCCACGCCGTCCCCACCCGGCGACCGGATCCTGCTGCGCTCCGGCGACGGCTGGTCCGGTGGCTGTGGCCGAAGGGTGCCGGCACCGACTTCGGCGGCGGGCACGGGAGCGAAGGGCGTGTGACCCGGACGATGTCGCCGTACCCGCCGTCACCCTGGGGCACCGCCGCCCGGGTCACCGTCACCGGGCTCGCCTCCCCCGGGTGGCGGCCCGCCCGCCCCGACGTTTCCCCCGCCGGGGTTACCTCCGCCACCGGGTGGTGTGCCTCCGTCGGGTGGTGTGCCGCCACCCGTGGCGTACCCCCGCCGTTGCCGCCGCCGGAGCCGCCCCGCCGGAGCCGCCACCACCGGTCGTTAGCGGCGGCAGACCGGGCCGGCACGGCGAGGCCATGCCGCCGCTCGGACGGACTCCGGCGGCGATATGGTCCTCCTGGACAACAGGCTTGTCGTGCCCGGTCGGGTCGCCTTCACGCCACGGTACGCCGGGCACGACCGTTGGCTGCATCGGAATTTCGTGCACTTGGACAACCGCCGTACACGGCGCAGCCGGCCAGATCCGCAATCCTCTGCCCCTCACTGAACCTTTTTCAACCTGAACCGCACGGCGCGCACGTACCGCGTCCGACCCTGTGGCCCGCCGGACCGCAAGGAGAGGTCGAAAAGGTTCACCGAAGGTCGGATCCCTGGTCATGGTGTGTCACTTGCCGGCGTACCTCGCCGCTCGGCAGGAAAGCTACGTCGAACGGACTCATTGGGATTCGTCGGCGGCATTGGCCTGCTCGGGACAGTTTGTCGGCGGTCGTTGCACCACGGCCGCGGCCGGCGTCGCCGGGGCGGACACCTGGGGGGAGGTGGGCGTCCCGCCGCTCTTCGCGGCCTGCCGCTCGGACAGCGCCCGGAAGGCCGCCAGCTCCGGGGCGCCCTCGGCCACTCCGGTCTCGGCGTCGACGTCACGGTCCTGGTACCACCAGAATCCGATGCCATTTCCGCCGGAGCGCTCCAGCTCCGCGAACACCTCGGTCCACCAGTGGGCGCGACCGGGCGGATCCACATTGAACTCTGCCAGGTAGAACGGCTTCCCGAGCACGTTGTGGGAGTCGTGGACCATCCCGCGCATCAGGGCTTTCATCTGGGTCAGCGTCATCTTCGTCGCGTCACCCATCGGATAGACGTGCGTCGAGGTGAAGTCGATGTACGGCGACCGGTAGATCTCGATGAAGGGATTGCCGTGCCCACAGCCGAACCCGTATCGCGGGTCGTTGCCCTCCAGCCCGATGGTCACCATGTGATTCTGATCGATGGACTTGACGAAGGCGCCCATCTCGTCGACCCAGGAACGGATCACGGCTCCGGACTCGCCCGGCTTCTCGTCCTCGTAGCGCGGTTCGTTCATCAGGTCCCAGCCGAGGATGACGGGGTCATCGCGGTAGGCAACCCCGGTATAGGTGTTGACCCGGGTGAGCGCGTGCTGCACGTACGCCTTGTACTGCGCGGAGCATCCGGAGCACCGGGCCGCGTCGAAGAATGCGCCGCGGTGCTCGTCACCGTCGGGCAGGCCCTCCCAACGCAGGCGGGCGTCGATGCCGCCGTACGCCGTCCAGTAGTTCTCCAGCACCGGAAGCAGCCGTATCCCGTGCCGTCCGGCGGACGCGATGATGTAGTCGAAAAGGACGAACTGGGACTCGTTGAAGACCCCCTTGGCCGGCTCGAAGCCGTGCCACGCCTCGTGGCTGAACATCCACAGCCGCAGCACCGATACGCCGTCCCGCTGAAGGCGCGCGAAGTGCCCGTCGATCCGCTCCGTGTCGATGGAACGCGCGTCGATGTCATCGGACCAGGTTCCGAACGTGAACATGTCATACGTGTTGGATCCGGCGAAGTAGAACGTCTTACCGTCGACGCAGAACTGGGTGCCGCACCGGCCGACGAAGCCCTTCACCACGGAACCCGGTGCGGATTCCGGTGCGGAGGTGCACGCCGCACCGGCAGTCATGATCGCGACGGATGTGAGCAGGACGGAAAGCCCGTGCCTCATCCGGGACCACACCGCGCTACCCACTGTGCACCAGCCCGGACTCGTCTCTCGGGCGGCTGGTTTCTGCCACCGGCTCAACGGTCGGCGCGGTTGGGCGGATGACGGACTGCTCCTGACTCTGATCATGCCCATGCGGCGTCTTCTCCCAGGTCGATCGTGCGGTCAGCAGCCGCCAGGCCGCCCGGTATGCAGGCAGGCTGGTGAATGCCCACCAGAGGAAGGTCAACGACAGATACTTCGCCAGCCCGGCGTCCCGATCGCTGGTCGCGTAGAGCGTCGTCACGATGGACTGGATACCCAACGCCACGTTTCCGGCGACCATGGCGATCAGCCCCACATAGTGCACCGGCGTGGGAAACATGTCGTCGATGAACGTCGCGACGACCGGCCAGCCACTGATCCGCGCCAGCACGTACGTTGCCGATAGGGCCCAGATGATCGGATTGAGCAGCGCGGATATCGGGGTCCAGAGCATCATCATGATGAAGACGAGGTAGCGCATCGCGCCCATACTTCTGATAGACCGCAGCGGCCGCCGCGACTGCACGAGACCTGTGACGAGGTAGCCCTGCAACCACCGGGTGCGCTGGCGCAGCGCGACCGACAGCCGGTGCGGCGCCTCCTCATAGGTCCTTGCCGGGCACATCGCCACCCGGTAGTCCAGGCGCGCCAGCCGGGCGGCCAGGTCGGCGTCCTCGGTGACGTTGTAGGAGTCCCAGACGCTCGGCACGGTGACGGCCCGGTCTCCGCTGCCGAACGTCAGTGTGCCGTACTCCTCGGCCACGTGGCGAAGGGCTTCGGTGCGGAAGTGGTTGCTGCTGCCGCACAGCGGCGGGATCAGGCCGAGGCGGCACAGCCCCACGAGCATCCAGTGGAAGTGCGCCACATACTCCGCCCAGTAGAAGACGCTGGGTATGCCACTGCGCGGGTTCCAGAAGCTGAGGATCCCCTGCACGCAGATCACCCGGGGATCGGATCGGCGCTCCGCCCACATCGCGGCGACGGCCTTGAGCAGGTGGTCGGGCTCCGG
Organism: Plantactinospora sp. CA-294935; assembly: GCF_050936445.1. Lineage (NCBI taxonomy): Bacteria > Bacillati > Actinomycetota > Actinomycetes > Micromonosporales > Micromonosporaceae > Plantactinospora > Plantactinospora sp. CA-294935. The sequence continues at coordinate 9,789,929 of NZ_JBNJMU010000001.1, read as the reverse complement.
CCGGTCCTCGGCGTCGAAGATGACGGTGAACTCACCCGTCGCCACCGTCATCGCGTAGTTGCAGGCCTTCGGCTTCGTGCGAGGACCCGCGTCGGGGACGATGACGGCGGTGACGTAGGAGGGGAGCGCGGTGCGGCGCACGGTCTCGATCGTCTCGTCATCGCCGGTCTCCAGGAGCAGCAGGACCTGCATCCGTTCGGTCGGATAGCGGATCCGGGTGATCGCGGTGATGAGCCCGGGCAGGACCGCCGCCTCCTGGTAGAGCGGCACCAGGACGGTGTAGGTGGGCAGCGCGGGATCGTCGAGTGACGGCAGCGGCCGGTCGGGTATCGCCCGCCGGGCCCCGGCGAACCAGACGATCAGCTTGAACACCGTGAAGGAGACGTAGGCGGCGATCATCAGTGTCATCAGCGTCCGCAGCAAGCCGTAGACGCCGGCTACGGTGAGCACGACCGCGGCGAGGACCCCGGTCGCGGCCAGCACCGCAAGCTGACCGCGAGAGAGCAGCACGGCGGCGCTCATCCGCCGTTGCTTCGCATTGCCGGACATATCGCTCAACTCCGAATCCGGTAGATCTGGTAGCTCGATTCGTCGTCCATCCGGTACACCAACCGGTAGCCGTCCAGCGCCTGAGGCCGCTCGGCGAAGGCGGTGCACACGTTGTCCGATCGACGGGGGCCCTCCGCATAATCCGGTCCGTCGCCGCACCGCATCACGATCCATCGCACCCGGGCTGCGGCCGGGTCGGACAGCGCCCGCAGCCACCGGGTGTTGTCGGCGAGGTTCTCGTCGATCAGTGACCGTCGCGGCACGGCCAACAGGGCGAGGCGCTCGTTGCCGGAGGTCGCCATCAGAACATCGCCGTCGTCGTAGAGCGAGACGAAGATTTTCGACAGCCGTTGCTGATCGGCCGCGGAGTCCGACGTCTCCCGGCGTACGGCAGCCGGATCCGGAGCCCAGGTCACGGCACCGGCAACCGCAGCCACCAGCAGGACGGTTCCCGCGCCGGTCCGGAGCCGCGGTACGAATGCGGCCAGCCGCGCCGCAAGGTAAGCGACCAGGATCGCGACGAGCGGCACCGCCATCACCGCGGCTCGCGCGCTGTGCACGGACGCCGGTACCGGCCCGGTGTGGACCAGTCGAGGTTCGTCGTCTATGGCATAGACGCACAACGCTCCGGCGGCGATGATGGCGAACACCACCGTCACCTCCAGTAGCCGGCGGGTGCGCCGGACGGACGCCGCGAGCGCCACCGCGCCGGGCACCGCCGCCACGGCCAGGGCGATCGGCACCGACGCCATGACCGCGAGGCCGAGGGACACCGGCCCGCCCTCGGCGTTCCAGGTCACCGGCTCGACCGCGGGCAACAGCCGGTCGGGTTCGCCGTTCGCGCCGGACCAGAAGGTCAGCGGGCCGCCGGACAGGAGCCAGTTCCAGCTCAGCCAGGCCACGACGCCCATGACGGCGACGAGCCCGAACACCAGAATGTTGTCCTCGATACGACGCCGACGCACCGAGAGCGGCTTCCTCCTCTCCCGGTGCGCAACCCTCAGGACGACGAGAAGGGCAGCGATGGGCAGCAGCACCCAGAACGCGTATCCGGTCAGCGTGCCCAGCGCCAGGCATAGGCCGGCCCGGACCAGGTGGCCGTAACGGTGCGGTGCCTGTGCCCACAGCTGAAGACTGTGCGCCGCGCCCAGCAGCACGGCGCAGACCGCCATATCGGCCATCGGCGTGCTCTGCAGGTAGAGGATGTTCGGGTTGAGGGCGAACACCGCCGTACCGGACACCGCGCCGATGGTGGACACCGCCGCGGTCTCCGCCCGCAGCAGTCCGCGGACGATGCGGTACACCAGCACGTTGCAGATCACGTAACAGGCCATCGACACCACGGCCCCGGCGATGCCGCTGTCGGCCAGTGGATCGAAGGTGGCCAGCGGCATCATGACCAGCAGGGGGAACGGCATGAGGACGGCGCCCAGGTGCGAGAGTCCGTCGGCGAGTCGCTCCGCGACCAGCATGGTGACGACGGCATCGTCGTATGACAACACCTCACCCGCTCGGAACACCTGGACGACCGACGCCACCGAGAGCACCGCGGTGGTCAGTACGACGCCGATGGCGAACCTGTCGCGGTGTTCTCGGCCCTCGTCCGGGACTGGCGAGGACAAGGTCTCGGTCGCGGGGTCGCCGGTCCGGTCGGGTGCCGGATGACGCCGTACCGCTGTCGTTGCGGTCTTGTCGGGTGGCAACAGGTGATCCCTTCCGTCCGCCGTTGTCAGGCGGGCAGTTCGCAGACGGCGCGTCGGCCGCCGGTGGACAGCAGGTCGCGGGTCAGGACCGAGCCGAAGTGGTTCTGGTAGAGCCACACGCCTGTTGCTCTCCGGTGGAAGCTCGGCTCGCCACCGATCGCCGCGCTGGGCCGCAGGCCGGCGCCGAGCCCGTACAAGGTGAACTGCGGATATGTCGTACCGTCGATGGCGACCAGATGTCCCAGGTCGTTGACGACGGTTCCTCCGTTCGCGTGCAGCGGCACGATGTCCTGAGCGTGCGGGTTGCGGAGCCTCGGAAGCCGGGCACGGTGACCGGTGGCCAGCACCACAGCGCCGGCCCGATGGAACTCCTCCCGGAGGGTGTCCGCCGGGGTGTGCCGCAGCGGCACGATCCGCACCGGCGACGGTTCCTCGGTGAGGCCGAGGGTGGCGCGGGCGAGGTCGCGGGCCGGCCCGCGCAGTCCTCCGTACCGGTTGACCCGACCGCTGAGCGGGCAGATGTCCGAGTCCGAGAAGGGGTATGCCTCGCTTCGCGCCTCGCTGGCCGAACCGTAGAGGAGGCGGATGTCGCTTCGGGCGAGCATGCAGATGTCGGTGCCCCGGGTGTCGCCGCCGAGTTCGTTCCGGTGCAGCATGTGTGCCACCGACCATGCGCTGTGCGACGAACCGACGATCACCAGACGGCCGGTCTGCTCGATGCGCCGGAGCAGCCACGTGAGCGGCCTCCGTGTGCGATCGATGAGGTGGTCGGCGTGCACCGTCCGATCGCGGATCGGGCCGAGCAGGGTGTCGAGGGGCTGGTCCAGGTGCCTGAGCTCGTCGTCCGGGTCGGCGCCCATCGCGATCAGCGCCCGCGCCGCGGTCACGGTCTGCACCGGTCCGGAGGCTTCGGGGACCGCCCGAATCGCGACGCCGCCTCCGGGCAGGCAGTCGATCTCCTCGACGGCCGTTCCGGTGAGGACCGTGCACCGGGGATGCGCGCGGAGTACGCCGGCTACGGCCTCGCCGACGCGATCCAGGAACGGTCCGACCAGCGACAGGGGTGGATGCCGGTGCGCATAGGCGCGAAGCTGTCGTGCCTCGGGGCACTCCGCCAGCCAGCCCAGTGGGCCGCCGGCAATGCCGTCGACCCCCTCGAGGAATGCGTTGCCGAGCGAGTTCGCGTGGATTCGGTAGCGACCGATTCCGCCCGAGCCGGGCGTACGGCGCTCGATCATGACGACGCCGAGATCGAGCAACTCGTCGAGCCGGCCGTCGCGCGCCGCCGCGACGAAGGGCCCGGTGCCCGCCGGGCCCGCGCCGCAGACGGCCAACCCGTAGCCGACCGAGTCGGGCCCCGCGGTACGGTCGGCCCGGCGGCCACCAGGATTCTCATCCGACACCGATGGTCTCCCGTCCCTGCCAGGCGAGTGCGAGTGCCGCGGCACCGGCCGGCTGTGTCTTCGATTCGCCGGCCCGCCGGCCGACCTCGGTCGCGTTCAGCGGGAACCACACGCCCGAGCCGTGTCTCGCCAGGGTTCCCTCGCCGTTGGTCTCGGTGAGGCCGCCGAAGAGCTCGTCGAACGTCCGGCTCTCGAACACGACGACGGCCAGCAGGTCGGTCGCGAGCATGAGCGGGTCCACTCCCAATCCGAGGCAGTAGGCCCGGGCCCGGCCGCCGTCCCGCGCGGCATCCATGGCGTCCCGGAAGGCCGCCGTACGGTTGTCGGGAGCTGTCTGCTCCGGGTGTCCCAGCAGCTCCTCGGCGTACTCCCGGGTGATCAGTTGCCACAGATCGAAGTCGTGATCGGCCACGGCGGGGCGTCCGGCCGGTGGCTGGAAGAGGCCGACCGGGATGACGTGGTGCTGTCCGCCTCCGGTGGTGACGTGTTCGGCGTCGCGCAGGTGCAGCAGGAAGGTCGCCTCTCCGGTCACCGTGTCCAGGCGAATGGTCAGAACGCTGACGCCGAGCAGCGCCGGGCGCTGTGCCACCAGCGTCGGGTCACCGACGTGCGTCCGCAGCGACAGCGAATCGCCGCCGTGGAGGTTCGCGTCGGCCAGCTCGTGCGCGCATGCCTCGCCGATGTCGACCGCCGCGAAGTAGCTGCCGGCCGTGAACTCAAGGGTCATCGCGCCATCCGCCGGCAGCACGGCGAGCAGTCGATAGCTCGGGCGGTCGTCGAACAACCGGGGCGGATCCAGTGCCTGCATCGTCATCGTGTACGACCCGAACCGCTCCTGCGCGGTCTGAAGCGCACGAACTCCGCGGGACGCCTCCTCCAGGGCGCCGGCACGGGTACCGGGCGCCGGCGCGTCGCGCCAGCGCAGCGCGACGCGGTCGAGCGGGATCGGCGCCTCGGGCACCCACCCAGGCCGGGTCAGCAGACCGGAGGTGCCGACGGTCGGCAGGCCGGGGTACAGCGTCGCCGCCAGGCGGGTCAAGTCGCCCCGGTGGCCGTTGAGGTGGCGGCGTACCTGCCGCCACCTGCGGTGGCTCTGCTCCGCAGGATTCACCGTGTCGTCCCGTGCAGGGGATAGTCGCTGATGCATGCCGTCTCGCCCGCGGCCTCAGGCGGCGTTCGTGAAGTCGGCGATCCGGGCGCCGCTGCGCCAGCGTGCCAGGATCGCGGACAGGCAACGGTTCGCGGCCTTGCCGTCGCCGTAGACCAGCGACGTCCGGTCGTGCTTCGAGGCCGCCACGGCCGCGCCGAAGGCTTCGTGCAGCGCCTGTGCGAGTCGCTGAGGATCCCGTCCCACCACGTGCAGGAAGCCCTCGTCCGCGCCCTCGGGACGCTCGGTGTTGTCGCGGAGCACGAGCACCGTCTTGCCCAGCGTGGTGGCCTCCTCCTGGATGCCGCCGCTGTCGGTCACCACGAGGGCCGCTTGCTTCAACACGTGGACGAACTCGGTGTACGGGAGCGGCTCGCAGACGATGGCGGTCGGCAGGTCCCGCAGCCCGGCGTCCATCGCCGACCGTACGGCCGGGCTCGGGTGCACGGGGACCACGAGCGTGGCGTCCGGCCGGCTCAGGCAGAATTCTCGGACCGAGGCCGCGAGCTGCGCCATCCGATCGCCCCAGGACTCCCGCCGGTGCATCGTGAAGAGGACGATCGGCGTCGAACTCTCGAACGCGTGTGCGATGCGTGGATCGGTGAAGTGAGGTTCCCGGCCGAGTACCTCGAAGAGCGCATCGACGACCAGATTGCCGGTGACGGCGATGTCGCCCGGCGGAATGCCTTCGGCCAGAAGGTTGGCCATGGCGCTCGCGGTCGGCGCCAGGTGGAGTTCGGCGATCCGCGAGATCAGTCGTCGGTTCATCTCCTCGGGGAACGGCGAGTACCGGTCCGCGGTGCGAAGGCCCGCCTCGACGTGCACGACCGGCCGCTGCTGGAAGTAGGCGGCGAGCGCCCCGGCCATGGCCGTTGTCGTGTCGCCGTGCACGGCGACGACATCCGGCCTGATCAGCTCGACGGCTTCGGCCGCCACCCGTAGGGCGGTCTGGGTGAGGCTCGTGACCGACTGGACCGGCCGGCAGATCGAGAACTCGACCGACGGGGGCGGTGTCATCGAGACGTTGGTCGACCGCAACAGTGACTGGTGCTGGCCGGTGGAGACGATGACGGGCTCGCACCCGGGATCGTCCTGCAGCGCGCGGGTGAGGGGCGCGAGCTTGATGGCCTCGGGGCGAGTGCCGTAGAGCACCATGACCTTCAACGGTGGCGGCACGATCTACTCCTGTTCTCTGTCCCTGGCGGCTGGACGATGCGGGTCGGATTAGACGAAATCGGGCCAGTCGATCCGGTGACCGGCAATTTCGTGGAGGTCGAGCGCCTGCGCGGCGAACATGCTGGCCCAGGTGTTGAGATGCCGCGCCGCCGAGCCGGGCGAGTAGACGATGGCGATGCCCTCGCCATCCACGGCGGCGGCGCTTGCAGTCAGTGCGTCGACCGCTCTGTCGAGGCCATCGACCTGTGCCTGGGTGAGGTGCGCGAGCCGGATGGCCTGGGCGAGCACGTCGGACTGCGGACCGCCTGCCGGGCGCCCATCACGGCTGACGAAGCCGGGGAAGCCGCCGCCGGCAAGCTGATGACCCCAGACCCATCGAGTTATCCGACGGGCGAGTACGGCGCTCTCGGTGTCCTCCGCCCCGGCGCCGAATGCCCACAGACCCTCGGCCGCGTAGCAGGCGGCGTGCAGGCTCACGACGTCGGCGCCGGGACACGTGATCACCTCGGGGGTCCGATCCGGCGCGAAGGGCGTCCCCGCGGCGGTGATGAGCCGGTGAGCCGCCGGCAGCGACGCCTCGTCGCCGAGCCGCGCCGCCGTCAGCAGAGGCAGCAGCAGCTTCAACAGGTGCGCGGTGCCGGCCGTGGACCAGGTGGGAGGCAGCCGGTGCGCGCCGATGATGGGGGCGAGCGGCTCTCCGCCGTGCGGGAGTGCCTGCCGGATCGTCCGCACCAGCTTGAGGCCACTCTCGATGAGCTCCGCGTCCTCGCGGTACGTGCCGTACCGTAGCAGGCCCTGAGCGATCATCCCGAGGTCGAACAGGTACACGGTGGAAGTGGGTTTGTCCGGCCGGCAGTCGATCCGGCCGTCGGCGAGTATCGATGTCAGCCACCTGGACGCGCGTTCGGGCTCGCTCACCTCCGTCGGCGGCCACCGGCAATAGCTCGCAAAAGTGAGCATGTACCCGGTGATTTCCGGGTAGGGAAATGAATGAGCCCCTGTCGCGGCGTCCCGCCAGCCGCAATATGCTCCCGCCGCCGCGCGGGGAGCCGACCGTGCGAGCCACGCCCGCAGCAATAGCCCGTAACGTGCGCTGTCCATCGTCCGGCTTGCTGCGGTCGCAGAATTCATATCAGCCATTTCGTCACCTTTCCTGGACGATGTGCCACGTGGCACACGGACGGTTTGTGATGAGAAATGGAATCGACTGGGACGGCGCCTATTTGTCAAAGAGCGCGTGGGTACCCCGGGGACGACGGCAAACTAGCGTGGGCTTCGTCTGACTGTCAATCGAGTCGATGTGCCGCTCCGGAGGCCGCCGCTATGCGGGGCCGTGAGGTGGGCCGATAGCATCGGCAAATGTCAATGAGCGCTGTGGTGCGGCGGCGGGGATTCACTCGCACGCTGTTGCCGCTGGGAGTGGCGGCCCTCGCCGTCGGTGTGTCGTCGGCCGTCACCGTGCCGTTCCTCGCTCTGTTCCTGGGCACCGAGGTCCAAGCCGACCCAGCCAGGGTCTCCCTGTTCCTGATCGTCTCGCCGCTGGCCGGTGTGCTGGTGTCGACACTGGTCGGATGGCTCTCCGATCGACGGCCGATGCGCAAGGCGCTGGTGATCGTCACGGCGGCCGCCGGCGGGGCCAGCATGTGCCTGACCGCGTTCGTGCGGGACTACTGGATCCTGCTCGCGCTGGCGGCAACCCTGTCGGCGCTGGCCGGAGCGTTGTTTCCCCAGTTGTTCGCCTACGCCCGCGAGGCGCTGACCCGCGACGATCCCGGCCGGGCCGCCATGGGCACCAGCACGCTGCGGACGATCTTTGCGCTGGCCTGGGTCGCTGGACCGCCGTTCGGGGCGCTCCTGCTGGACGCGGGCGGTTTTCCGTACGTCTACGGTGCCGCGGCGGTGCTGTTCGGGCTGGCGGCGGTGGTGGTGGCGAGCGCCGGTCTGGCGGACGTTCGCGCGCCCGCGGTGCCGACGTCCGCCGACTCGGTCGGTTCTGTCGTCTCCGGGCGGGTAGCTGCGCGGTGGACGCTGGTGCTGACCACGGCAGCGTTCACGATGCTGCAGTGCCCGCTCACGCTGGGTCTACAGGCCTTGTCGTTGTTCATCGACGCTGAGCTTGACGGCGACGCCAGCGACGCCGGGTTCATCCTCGGGCTCTGCGCCGCACTGGAGATACCGCTGATGCTCGGTCTGGGATTCCTGACGACGCGAGTGCCCGTACGCGCCCTGGTGCTGGTCGGTGCGGCGTGCGGCGTCGGGTACTACGCGGTGGTCACCGTGGCGTCGACCGTCTGGGTGCTGGCCCTCGCGCAGTGCCTCAACGCGGCCTTCATCGCAGCGGTGGCGAGTGTGGGCATCTCCTACATGCAGGAGATGCTGCCCCGGCATCCTGGACAGGCCACCACGCTGTTCGCCAACTCGTACACGGTCGGTGCCGTTCTCTCCGGGCCGCTGCTCGGGGTCTCCCAACAGTTCGGCTACCGGTTCGCATACGCCTCCGGGACGGTCCTCTGCCTGCTTGGCCTGCTCTTCCTGCTCTGGGCGAGGCCGTCGGGAGAGCCGCCGGCCGGGGAGGCGCAACCGCCCAGATTGAGCGGTTGAACACCGCTGTCGCGTGGCTGCTGCCGCATGACCAGGGCGGGAATCGTGTGGGGCGGCAACACTCTGTTCACCTGGTCAACATGCGCATCCCGCTCTGCTATAGTTGTCGATGACTCTCGAATGATCCTGCAATGGCCGGAGGGATCCTGGGAAACCCAGGCTGTGACCGAGAGTCCATGGCCGGAAATGTTTACGGGGTGCATTTACGGGGTGCAAGGTGATGCAATTCTACCTGCTCGGGCCGTCGCGTTTGCGTGACGGTCAGTAGCCGTTCATGGTCGGCGGATCCACGTAGAGGGCGGTGCTGTCACTACTGACCGTCCGCGTCAACGCGACGGTTTCCGTCGATGAATTCGTCGGCGAATTGCGGGGGCCGCAGGCTCCAGATTCTCCTTCCCTCCGCGAGCGGCCAACGTTCATGCAGATAATGGAGTCGAACTACTGACGACACTCATGTTGGTTTGTGTCGGAGTATCGGACAGCGCAGGCGTCGGTTGCGGCACTGGCGGCGGCGACAGCGTGTCTCCGACGAATCCCGCTCCCCTGCCGCCGGGGTGGCGATGGTGGAAACTGCGGGTCAGGTTCCACCGCGTGGCGGGGTAGGGGGAGACGGGCGATCTCAGGCATGCAGGGTGGGCCGGTAGATGAGTTCCTGGGCGCGGCCGTCGAGCGTCCGGCTCTCGATCAGCTCAAGGTCGAAGTCGGCTGCCTGCTGGAAGATCGGCTCCGTCCCGGTCTGACCGGTGATCACAGGGAAGATCGTCACCTGGACGCGGTCGACCAGACCGGCGGCCATCAGCGCCCGGTTCAACGACAGGCTGCCGTGCGAGCGCAACGGCACCTCGGACTCCTCCTTGAGCCGGGCGACGACGTCGACGGCGTTGCCGCGCACGACGGTCGCGTCCGGCCAGTCGAGGGATCCTTCCAGGGTGCTCGACACCACCGTTGCCGGCAGATCCCTCATCCGGGTGACCCATGGGTCACGCACTTCGGACTCCTCGGTGCTCGCGGCCAGCATCCGGGCGAACACCCGGTACGTGTTGGCGCCGAAGACCATCCGCTGCGCCTCGCTGTACACGGCGAGGCGGTGGTCGAGCAGCTCGGGGCCCTGCTTGCCCCAGTAGCCGCCCCAGTTGCCGCTGTTGGTGCCGTAGCCGTCGAGGCTGGAGAAGACGTCGAAGGTGTAGGTAACGGTCATGATGCTCTCCTTGTGCGGGTGAGTTCGGTACGGCGGGTCTGCAGGAAGGCACGCTCGGTCTCGTTGGTGGCCAGTGCGATGGCCTGGTCGTAGGCGGCTCGGGCCTCGGCGTCGCGCCCGAGCCGGGCCAGCAGTTCGGCCCGGGTGGCCGGCAGCCGGTGGTAGCCCGGGAGATCGACGTCCTCCAACGCGGCGAGGGCCACCGCCGGTCCGTGCACCTCGGCGACGGCGACCGCACGGTTGAGCGTGACGATCGGGGTCGGCGCGAGTGCGAGAAGTTGGTCGTAGAGTGCCAGGACCTGCGGCCAGTCGGTGGCGGCGCCGTCGGTGTGCACCGCGCTGATCGCGGCCTGGATCTGGTACGGGCCGGGCCGGTTGCGCCGCAGGCAACGGCGGACCAGGTCGTGGCCCTCGGCGATCAGTGTCCGGTTCCACAACGACCGGTCCTGGTCGGCGAGCAGTACCAGTTTGCCGGTCGGGTCGAGCCGGGCCGGGCGGCGCGCCTCGGTCAGCAGCAGCAGGGCGAGCAGGCCGAGCACCTCGGGCTCGTCGGGCATCAACGCGGCGAGTTCACGGCCGAGCCGGATCGCCTCGGTGGACAGGTCCGTTCTGATCAACGGTCCGGCGGTGGACGTGTAGCCCTCGTTGAACATCAGGTAGAGCACGGTGAGCACCGGCGGTAGCCGGTCCGGCAGCTCATGTTCGGCGGGTACCCGGTAAGGGATGCCGGCGTCGCGGATCTTCTTCTTGGCGCGCACGATTCGTTGCGCGACGGTCGCCTCCTGGACCAGGTAGGCGCGGGCGATCTCCGGTACTTCGAGGCCGCCGAGCAGGCGGAGCGTGAGGGCGGTCCGCGCGTCGGGAGCGAGCGCCGGGTGGCAGCAGGTGAAGATGAGTCGTAGCTGGTCGTCTTTCACCGGTCCCACCTCCTGGGGCTGGTCCTGTTGGTGCAGCAGTAGGGCCTGGGCGTGCCGGGCCTCGCGGGTCGAGTCCCGGCGGAGCCGGTCGACGGCCCGGTTGCGTGCGGTGGTCACGATCCAGGCGCCCGGGTTCGGCGGCGGGGTCTGCCACTTCTGCAACGCTGTGGTGAAGGCGTCTTGGACCGCCTCCTCGGCGAGGTTGATGTCACCGAGGAGGCGGGCCAGGGTGGCGACGCAGCGGCCGTACTCCGCGCGGTAGATGCTCGCCAGGTCCATGTCGGGTGACCGGCTCGGAGTTCAGGCCTGGGACAGGTCGTCGAAGGGGCGCACCTCGACCGGGCCGCAGGCCGCCGCGCACTTCTCGGCCCAGGCCAGCGCCTGGTCCAGGTCCGCGCACTTGATGACCCAGAATCCGGCGATGTGCTCCTTCGTCTCGGCGAACGGCCCGTCGCTCATGGTGGTGCTGCCGTTCTCGTTCCGGACGACGGTGGCGCTGTCCGGCGACAGGAGTCCGCCGCCGAAGACCCAGGCACCCGCGGCCTGCATCTCGTCGTTTATCCGATCGGTCTCCCTGAACATGGTCTGCATCTCCTCGTCAGACGGCGCCGGCGCGCCCTCGACGAAGTGCACGGAAAGCAGGTACTGCCTCATGACGGTCCTCCGGTAGTTCGACGTTGGGATGGCGACAGGTCAGGCGGCCAGGCGGCGCGCGACAGCGGGGATCACGATCGCGGCCGCGACCAGGTGGGTGAGCATCAGGAGCGCCTTGGTGGCCGTCCCGGCGTCGGCGATCACGTCCGGCACCAGCGACAGGACGGTCAGCGCCACCGTCGTGCGGACGAACGTGCGCCGCGGACGCCGGGCGAAGCGGGACAGCAGCGCGGCGATGACCACGCCGATCAGCGAGAAGACAGCGGTCAGCATGCCGAAGCCCGCGACCGGGATCGGGGCGCCGGCCACATCGAGGCTGATCCCTGCCGCGCGGCCGGCGGCGGCGACAGCCATGGTGGCGGCGCTCGCGGCAACCGCGGCGATCACACCGGTCCGGATCAGCGCACCGATGGTCGAAGTGGTGGCGCGGGCCGTGTTCACGGTGGTGGTCATCGTGCCCTCCAGCGGGGGGTATGGACCGGCTCGGTGCCGGGCTCTCACCAGGGCTACGAAAACGATCAGCCCCAATCGACAAGCACGCCCAGATTTTTTCGAAGACGTTCGACTCCGGTGTACCTCAATGCAGTTCCCGGGCATAGCGGACGAAGCCGACGGTACGCCCACCCGGGCCGGCTTACCGAGCCGGCCGGTGTTGGCCGGCACGGTGGCTGGAGGCGTTCGTTGGGGTCCTGGCCGCCGGCCGGCAGTCGGTCGGCTCCAGCGGCGCCCCGGTGACCAGGCCCCGGCCGTAGCTCTCGCCTTCCCGCTCGGGGTCGGCCTTCAATCTGCTCCCACCCACCTCGTCGCCTGACGGCCTGAGGCGGGCGGCAGAGCCATCTGATCAACTGGGCGTGTCGTTGTTAGACTTCGGCAGGTCGTCGAGTGGTGAGCGGGGGTGGCGGCCATGGCGGGGATCCCGGACGGTGAGGCGTTTCTGGATCCGGACAGCGCGCGTGACTACTTGCGGTCGTGGAAGCAGCGCGTCGAGGCGATGGCGGCGAAGACGCAGGCCATGAGTGACCAGATCGGACAGTTGCGGGCCAGCGCGAAGGACGGTAACGGGCTGGCTGAGGTGACGGTCGACTCCACGGGCGTGTTGGTCGACTTGAAGCTGACGGAGCGGATCCACCGGTTCGATCCGGAGGTGGTCGCGCGGGCGGTGATGTCGGCACTGCGTCAGGCACGGGTGACGGCGGCTGACCGGTCGCGGGAGATCGCGATCGAGACGATGGGGCCTGACTCGGTGTCAGCGCGCACGATCGGTGATCGGATGCAGCAGTTGCTTGAGCGGCCGGACTCCACCGACGGCGTGCCTGGGCCTCCTGCTCCGGGTCCGGGGAGGGGGTAGGCGATGGCTGACGCGTTCAATGTCGACCCCGCGCAGTTGCACCGGCATGCGGCGAGGGTGCTGGCGGTGCGGGACCAGATGGCGGCGATCAAGGGCGCCAGCCGTGCGATCAGCCAGAACGACGCGGCCTACGGGTTGTTGTGCGGGTGGATTGCCGGGATTCTCGAGGCCCGGCACCAGCGGCAGGACGCGCTGTACGCGTACGTGGAGGAGAACCTGTCGCTGGCGTCGGAGGCGCTGACCACCGCTGCCCGGGCGTACGAATCCGCTGACAGTTCGTCCTCGGATCGAGTCCGCCGGTCTGGCGGGGTGGGGTGAGGTCGCCGTCATGGTCGCCGACAACGCGCTGGTCGCCGCCCCGACGTCGTCGCGCACGGCGTGGACGGGGTCGTCGCTGGCCGAGGGATTCCAGGGCCTACACCAGTCGGTGAACAGCGGCTCCTGGGTCGACGGGCTACTGGCCGGCGGGGCGTTCGCGATGGAGGCCGCGGCTACGGTGCTCGATCCATTCAGTGCCCTGCTGGCCAACGGGCTCGGCTGGGCGATGGAGCACTTCGAGCCGTTGCGTGAGGTGCTGGACAAGCTGGCCGGGATCCCGGACATGGTCGTCGCGCACGCCGAGACGTGGAAGAACATGGCCGGTGCACTGCAGACCATGGCCGACGACCTGTACTCCAGCCTCGCGTCGGACCTGCCCGACTGGGGCGGCAGCGCGGCCGAGGCGTACCAGGCCAAGATGGCCAACAACGTCGACGGGCTCGGCGGGCTGTCCGTGCTGGCGGCGACCATGGCCTCGGCGACCCAGGCGGCGGGGAACCTGGTGCAGTTCACCCGTGACATCGTCCGGGATCTGATCTGCGATCTGGTCGCCCGGGTGATCGTCTGGGCGGCGGAGGCGCTGCTGGTCGTCACGATCCCGCTGGTCGCGGCGCAGATCGTGTCGGCGGTGCTGAAATGGGCCGGCCGGATCGCGAGCTACACCAGCGCGCTGATCACCAGCCTTACCAACCTGAAGACGCTGATGGGCAGCTGATCATGGGCTTGAGCGGACTTTCCGTACGACTGGTGGGGGCGCCATGACCGCGCCGGTCATCCGCCCCGCCGCCGAGGGTGGGTAGGGCGCCGATGGCCAGAGGCAGCGGGGGATCCCACGCCGGCACTGACACTCCTTCGACCACCCGCACCGGAAGTGACGGCGACACCGCGTCGACGCCGAGGCAGAGAACTTCCGGCGGGAACGCCGGGAGTGTGGACGGGGGCCACACAGCCGTACAGGCGGCGTTCGAGGCCGGTCGGGTAGGTAACGCGAGCACGGCCGGCTCCACCACCCGGTCGCCGGTGAACAGCACGATCACCGGCGATCCGCTGCCGCCCGGCTACAAGTACGACGACAACGGGCGCCTGCACGGGCCGGACGGCGGATACGCCAAGGATCCGACGGCGCCACCCGGCGCGCACAACCGCGACAGCGAATATCCCGGCGGCTACCGCGAGTCCACACATGACGAGATGGCCCGCAGATACACGGTGGAGGGTGCCCTCGCCGGAGAATGGCCGCGCCTGCCCGGTGGCCAGCGGATGCCCAGGGAAGACCTGACCTGGCTCGACGATAACGGTGAGGTCATCGACGTCCCAGACGGCGACACGATCACCTACGAACATAACAAGCCAGTCGTTCAGGACTGGAACGACAATGGCCGGTTCGAATCCAGGCAGTATCGAAATGACTGGTACAACAACGTCGACAATCTTCAGCCCATGCTCCGGTCGGAGAATTCCCGGGGCGGCGCGACATTGGGGTTGAGATACGAACAGGAAACCGGTGAGGGGTATACTGTCGACTGATGTCCGACCCCGAGGACGCGTAGCTGCCGGTAACCGAACTGGAGTATCGTGACCGATATCGCCAATATCGTCCAGGGTTTCGCCGGCGTCCGGCCCCTACCGGGGATCCAGGACGCGTGGACCTGGTCGCTGAGCACCATGTTCACTTACGGACTGGCTCTCACCCCCGATGGGGCGCACGCGGTGCAGATGAACGTGCGCGGCGAAGGGGACGAGGAACTCATGGCCAGTGTCCTGTCCTTTGCCCGGGAGCGCAGCACCGAGGTGCTGGCCGCCGTGCCGTTCGCGGTTCTCGAAGGTTACACGCCACCGGAAGGCTCCGATTACGAGTTCGACACGGTGGGCGGTGTGATCCCTGCCGTCTACCGTCTGCACAAAAAGATTCCCGAACTCGCCGAGGTCACCTATCAGGTGTTTCCGGCGTGGCGGTGCGAGTTTTCCGGCCGCGAGTCGCAGATCGAGGCGGCGGACCGGTTCAGCAAGTTCCTGGAATCCGCCGACATCCACCGCCTGCCGAGACCATTTCTCAAAATGCGCTTCGACAACCCGAAGACCGGTGGCGGCAGCATCGGCACCGAACTCGGCCTCGCCAGAGCCGACCTGTTGTACAGCGAGTTACGCAAGCTCGATCAGGCCGAGGGCGCGTGGATCGACTTCCAGAACTTCCAGAACAAGCTGCGCCGAGCGTACTGGGAGGACGGCCTACGGCTGGCCGCCGAAGGCGGCCAGGGTCGGGAGATCGAGATGACCGACCTGCTGCTGTACGCACACAACTTCCTCACCGAGGGCGTCGACGATGAATCTTGACATCGAGGACCAGGACCTGATCCACGACGCGACGGAGGCGGACATCCGCGCCGGAATAGCGCGCCTGAACAGCCGCGGCCCGCGGTTCGCCGTCCTCAGGATCCGGCCGCACTACTACATCCAGACCTACGCCCTCGACGACGGCCGGCTGGACGTGGACTACCGCGAGGGCGGGCCCGACCGCGCCTACGCCTCGCCGTTCCCCCAGCCCAAGGACGCGGTCACCGACGCGTTCCTCAGCTACCTGTACGACGACAACCGATGGCGCACCGCCTTCGAATGGAAGCGTCAACCGGAAGAGGACCAATGAGCTACGTCGTTCCGGTCACCGACGCGACCTACCGCGCCCGCGTCGCCGACAGCCCGACACCGGTCCTGCTGGTGTTCATGCCCGACGGCGGGGACGTTCGGCGGGCTTTCGCGCCCGTACTCGCCGAGGTGGCGCAGCGACTGGGCGACGGCCTGGTCGTTGCCACGGTCGAGGTGGCCACCAACCCGGT
Organism: Plantactinospora sp. CA-294935; assembly: GCF_050936445.1. Taxonomy (NCBI): domain Bacteria; kingdom Bacillati; phylum Actinomycetota; class Actinomycetes; order Micromonosporales; family Micromonosporaceae; genus Plantactinospora; species Plantactinospora sp. CA-294935. The sequence continues at coordinate 9,774,081 of NZ_JBNJMU010000001.1, read as the reverse complement.
CACCACGAAGGGGTGGGGCGTCACCCAGACCCCGACCTCGGTGCTGCTCCACCGCGGCATCATGCAGCGCGTGCTACTCGGAGTACGCCCCGTCGACCGGCTCATCGAGGAGATCGAGCAGGCCGTCGGACCGAACATCGCCATGCCGTAACGCGGAAGCCAGCGCCATCTGCCGGCTGCTGAGGCCTGTCAGGTAACGGTGTCCCGGCCGGCGGCCGGGCGGGCCGGCCGGTGGTGGTGTGTTCGGCGCGGACGGTGGCGACCTGAGCAGCCGTCGGTGTCGACGCCGAGGAGGTCGGTGTCGTTCCGGTCACCGACGCGACCTGCCGCGCCCGCGTCGCCGACGGCCCGACACCGTTGCACGGAGTTTCCGAACGAGGCGTACGGCCTGCCGGACTGCCACGCTCTCGTGCGGTCCGAGCCAGAATTCCCCCGGCTTCCAACCATAGGTCGGCCCGACATACGAGACTCGGTCGATCTTGCACTGGCTGCGTCGGCGGCGGTAGGCCCGGCCGATCCACTCAGCCGGTGTGGAGGCAGGTCGCCACCGCCTCCACACCCGCTTATCGCCGTGCCCGACACTGCGGTGCGGCGGCGAAGCTTGTACTTGACACGCTCGAACGGCGCGCCCATGCTGCTGCTAAATCAGTTTAGCGACCGAGAAGGGAAAACTCATGCGACTTGGTGTACGGGTCGTCGCGGTCGCCTCGACGCTGGCGCTGGCGACGTCGGGTCTCGCCTATGACAGTCATGGTGGCGGCGGCGGAGGTGGTGGTGGTTCGGACCAGGGGATCCGGAGCGTCACTCCGATCACGACGGTCTACACCTATGGCCAGAAGGTGTCCGCGGTCGCGGTCGAGTACGGCGACGCGGTCAACCCGCGGGAGCTGGACAACTCCACGTTCGCCGTGCAGGACACGCTTTACAATTTCCGCTTCAACCCCATCGAGGACCTGCCCAAGCTGACCGACCGCACGGTCACCCGGACGTACGTCAACAGCGCAGCCGCCACCCGGGCGGACCGCCGCTCCGTGCCGGGTCGGTACGTCATCGTCGAGCTGGACCCGGAGCAGAACGCTGGCTGGACGGTCATCGTCTCCAAGTGTCCGACCTTCCTGTGCACGGTCAAGGTGAACCCGGACCTACCGACCAGGGTGGTGCAGCGCAAGAACGTGTACGGCCAGCCGCGCTTCGGCGCCGGCAAGGGCCCGGTGCTGGCGAAGGCGACACCGCAGACGTCCCGCAAGGTGACCGAGAAGGCGGTCAACCAGCTTGTCGACGAGTTCCGGTACGGCTCGTACCTGTCCGGCGGGATGGTGCTGCCCTACCACTACCACCTGCCGAAGAACTATGACCCGGCCAAGAGGTACCCGTTGATGGTCGTGCTGCCCGGGCACGGCATGGGCTGGGACGGCGACAACCTGCTCGTCCAGGTGGCCGCGGACATTCCCGCGACCGCGTGGCTGCAGCCGAAGTGGACTGGCAGCACGGAAGATGTCATCGTCGTCGCACCACAGAATCAGCGGGTAGGTGGCCCGGCCGAGGCGGACCTGTTGGTCAAGATGCTCGACCAGTTCGTCAAGGAATTCGCCGTCGACAAGCGGCGGGTCTACGCCACCACCGTCTCGTACGGCTCGCAGTTGCTGTGGAACGCCTTCGCCAAGCGGCCGGACCTGTTCGCCGGCGGGCTGGTGACCGGTGGCTTCGCGGTCAACGCCGAGCAGGCGGCGGCGATCGCCGCGGCGGAGATCCCGCTGTGGGTGACGCACGGCGTGCACGACCACCTGCTGAACGTCAGCCTGGCCCGCAACACCCGCACGCTGCTGACGAACGCGTACACCGCGCGTGGCAAGACGCCGGAGCAGATCGGGACGCTGCTGCACTACACCGAGTACGAGGACGCAACGTTCTCACTGCCGGACTACCACCTGGCCGCCGGACCGACCTATGAGGACAGCTCCGTCCTGCGGTGGCTGCTGAGCCAGGCCAAGCCTCAGGCCTGACGGTCTGACATGGACAGTGCGAGCCCACCCGGCGTGCGGGCGACGAGTCCCGCCGCCGGGTGGTAACGCACCGGGAGCGGGTCGCTGAGCTCGCCGACGAACGCGCCGTCGACGTGGTCGAGGAAGCCGATGACGGACCAGGCCCCGTCGACGTCGGTCACCAGGCGGGGCGCGTACAGGTGTGGGTGGGCGTAGGGGCGTGCGGCGCCGACCTCCCACGGTCCGGTGACGTCCGGCCCGGGCGCGGCCCAGATGCGGTGCTCTGACGGTCCGGCGTTGGTGCAGAAGAGCAGGATCGGTCGGCCGTCGACGACCGCGACCTGGGGCACTTCCAGGTGGCCGAAGCCGGCCGGGGCGGAGACCGGCGGCTGGACGGTCCAGTGGAGCAGGTCGCGGGAGGTGGCGTGGCCGATGACGCCGCGGCCGGCGGCCGGGCCGAGGTCGGCCCGGGCGGTGAGGACCATGTGCCAGCCGTCGCCGGCCGGGTCAGGGAACACCCACGGGTCGCGCCAGGCCTGTTCGTACCAGGCGGTCGGGTCGAGCAACTCGTACCAGGTCGGGTCCGCCTCGACCAGTGGCTGGGTGCCGTGCCGGTGCCACGTGACGAGGTCGTCAGAGGTGGCCAGCCCGATGCGCTGCACCAGGCCCCGCTCGGCGCGGCTGACCCCGGTGTAGAACATGTACCACCGGCCGTCGGGGTTGCGCACGGTGCAGCCGGTCCAGACCGCCAGGTCGTCCCAGCTAGCCGAGTCGGCGGCCACCAGTGCATCCGGCAGCAGCCGCCAGGAGCGCAGGTCGGTGGAGACCGCGTGGCCGATCGTCGCGCGATGGTGGCGGCGGTTCGGGTCGAGCAAGGCCCGCGATGCGCGCAGAAAGAACGCGTGCCAGGCGCCGTCGTCGTCCCGTGCGTACCAGCTGTCCCACACCCAGTGGTCCGGCAGTCGAAGCATACGCGGGAAGCTACCAGGTGAATCGATTTAGCGCGACGTCGTCCGCTCAGGCCGGCGGCGCGATGGACTTGCGGCGTCGCAATGCCATCGGGACGAGTGTGGTCCCGGCGCCGTGGCCGCCCAGGAGGAGATCGACGGCGCGGCGGCCCATCGCTTCGTGGGGGAGTGCGACGGTTGACAGGCTGGGGCGGAGCCAGGCGGCGATCGGGTCGTCGTCGAACGAGACGATCGAGACGTCCTGCGGCACGTTGAGCCCGGCCTCGGCGAGTGCCTGGTAGGCGCCGAAGGCGAGGCGGTCGTTCATGCAGATCACCGCGGTGGGTCGCTCGGACCGGCGCAGGAGGGTGCGCATGGCCGCGTGGCCGTGCTCGGGTAGCCAGTCGGGGCAGGACGCCTCGCGCAGGATCTTGGTGCCTACCTCGGCGAGCGCGGCGCGGATGCCGTGTAGCCGGGCGTCGGCGGCGAGCGAGACCTCGGGATCGGTCTCCTTGAGTTGGTTGCGGCCGATGACCGCGATGCGGTCGCGGTGCCCCTGGGACAGCAGGGCGGTCGCCGCGGTCCTTCCGGCTCGTTCGTCGTCGGGCAGCACGCAGGGGACGTCGTCCGGGCTCGTCGCGTTGAGCAGCACCACCGGGCCGCCCAGCAGGGCGGGCGGGACGGTCAGCCGGCGGGTGGCCATCGCGGCGTAGATGACGCCGTCGACCTGGCGGTCGAGCATGGCGTCGATCGCGTGCTTTTCGAAGGCGGCGTCGCCCTGTGTCTCGGCGATCAGGAGAACGTGGTCGTGTTCGCGGGCGGCGTCGAGGGCGCCGCGGATCATGCCGCCGGCGAAGCGGGTGGTGGCGACGATGTCGGAGACGAAGGCGATGGTGGCGGTCTTGCGGGTGCGCAGGCTTCGAGCGGCCACGTTGGGCCGGTAGCCGAGCTCCTCGGCGGCGGCGAAGACTCGCTGGTGCGCTTCGGTCGAGAGCCGGGTGCCTTCTCGTCCGTTCAACACCAGCGAGACGGCGGTCTTGGACAGCCCAGCCCGGCGTGCCACATCCGCAAGCGTCACCCTGTTGTGCCCCATCGATCCTCCGTATCAGGCGACAGCCACCACGCGCCGTCCGTCCCCATCATGATGCGCTGCCGGCGCGCGGTGGAAGCCGCGACGGCACCGTGTGCGGCCGTTGCCCCCGTGGCGCCGGCCCGACGCGGTATGAACCGGCCGTTTCCAGGTCGTTGCCGAAATGGTCCTTGACACCGTTGGGCGCCGCGGCCATGCTCGTGCTAAATCAGTTTAGCGACTTGAAACCCGCTCGTTGGGCGGCACCGCGACCGGACGCTGGCAATTCCGGTCCGGCAGATGGACCGTGCGACGACGTCGACGCTGTCGCGCGCGGAAATCGGCATTGGGAGTCACCGCGCCGTGGAGTGAGTCGGCGGGGTGCGGTACGAGCAAGGAGCCATAGATGCCCGGATATAGAGCAAGGCGGTCGTCGCGGCGGCGCCTGGCGCTGGCCACGCCGCTGGTCGCCCTGGCGATGGTCGCGGCCTGCGGCGCGCCCGGCGCCGAAGAGCCCACGGCGGGGCAGACCAGTGCCGCGGTGAGCACCGAGCTGGGCAGTGAGCCGATCACGTTGGAGATGTATGCCGAGACCGGCTTTCCGCTGGCCAGGGCGCTGGCTGACGAGTTCAGCAAGCAGTACCCGCAGGTGAAGTTCAACGTGCGGGAGGACCAGTTCACGGTCATCGTGGAGAACGCGCCGCGGGTGATGGCCTCGGACAACGCGCCGGACATCATCCGGCTGCCCACGATGGTCGACCTGGTCAAGGACGGCCTGCTGAAAAACCTCGACCCCTACTTCACCGCGTACGGGTGGGACAAGTTCCCGGCCTCGCAACTCGTGCAGCTGCGGGTGGCCGAGGGCGGCCGGCCGCGCGGCAGCGGCTCGTTGTACGCCATGGGCTTGGGCTACAGCGTCACCGGCGTGTTCTACGACAAGCAACTGGCGCAGAAGGTGGGCATGACACAGCCGCCGGCGACCGTCGCGGAGTTCGAGGCGTTGCTGGCCAAGGCGAAAGCGGCCAACGTGCCGCCCATCATGCAGTTCAACAAGAACACCGCGGGGATCAACTTCCCGCACCAGGCGTTGCAGAACCAGTTCGGCGACCCGGCTCAGATCGCGGACTGGATTTTCCAGAAGCCGGGCGCGACGTTCGACACTCCGGCCGCGCTCAAGGCCACCCAGACGATCCAGAAGTGGGCGCAGGCCGGCTACTTCCCCAAGGACGCCAACGCCATCGACTACACCGCGATGATGGGCCAGTTCCAGAAGGGCGGCGGCCTGTTCATGTTCAACGGCGACTGGGAGTCGGCCAACCTGGACAAGAGCATGCCCGGCAACGTCGGCTTCTTCCTCTTCCCCGGCGAGACCGCCGGCGCCAAACACGTCGCGATGTCCGCGCCCAACACCTTCGGCGTCAGCGCCAAGGCCAAGCACCCGGACGCGGCGGCGTTCTTTCTCAACTGGCTGCACACCAACGACAAGGCCCGCGAGATCACGGTGAAGGTCGGCGGCTCCAGCCCCGGCGGGCCGCCCGATCTGACCGTGCCGCCCGCCGCCGACGGTACCGTGCTGGCCCAGACGCTCAAGGCGTCGCAGCAACTCGGCGCGGAAAACGGCGCGGTCGACTTCACCGCCAACGCCACCGGCGCGATCTTCGCCTCCGCCATCACACCCGAGATGCAAAAGCTCGTCGCCGGGCAGCAGACCCCCGAAGGCTATGTGAAAGCCGTGCAGACCGAGTACGAGAAGGAACTGTCCCAGTGACGTCTGCCCCCGGCAGCGCGACCGCCCAGCGGGCCGGCCTCTCCCGGCCGGCCCGCGAGGGTTCCCCGACGCTCGGGCGAGCGCGGCGGCGCCGGTGGGCCCGCACGGCCCGGTGGAGCGGCTGGCTCTACGTGCTGCCCGCCTTCCTCATGTACGCCGTGTTTGTGCTGCGCCCGCTGGTGCTGACCTTCCAGTACTCCCTCTACCACTGGAACGGCATCGGCGTGGCCCGCTGGGCGGGGCTCGACAACTACGCCACGGTCTTCACCGACCGTGACCTGCTGAAGATCATCGGGAACGCGTTCGTGCTGATCATCTTCTTCAGCTTCATCCCGGTCGGCGTCGGCCTGCTGGTGGCCACACTGGTACGGCGGATCACCGGCGGCCCGTTCGGCACGGTCGTACGCACGGTGCTGTTCCTGCCGCAGGTGATCCCGCTGGTCGCGGCGGGTATCGCCTTTAGCTGGCTGCTCTCCTCGACCGGCCTGGCCAACCAGGTACTTCGCGCGGTGGGCCTCGGCGGGCTGGCGCGGGCCTGGCTCGGCGAGTTCGACACCGCCCTTCCGGCGGTCGGCGTGATCGGCGCCTGGGTGCTGCTCGGCCTCTGCACGATCCTGCTGGTCACCGGCATGAGCAAGATCGATCCCTCGCTGTACGAGGCGGCCCGCATCGACGGCGCCGGTCCGGTCCGGGAGTTCCTGGCGGTCACGCTGCCCGGCCTGCGCCAGGAGATCGGCGTCTGCCTGACAGTCACCGTCATCGCCGCGCTGGCCAGCTTCGACATCGTCTACATCTCCACCGGTGGCGGCCCCGGCCTGCAGACCACGGTGCCCGGCCTGGAGATCTACCGGCTGGCCTTCGCTCAGCGCCAGGTCGGTCTCGCCTCCGCCCTTGGCGTGGTGCTCATGGTGCTGGTACTCGCCTGCGTGCTGCCGATCCAGCGGCTCACCCGGGAGGACAAGGGATGAACCTGAGCCGTCGTGAACTGCTTACCGGCCGGCTCTTCTTGATCGGCCTGGTGGTGGTGACGCTGCTGCCGTTCGTCAGCATGCTGTCGGCCGCGCTGCAACCCCGCGGGACCGTGCCCACCGGGCTTGCCTGGCCGAGCGACCCGCAGTGGGGCAACTTCGTCGACGCCTTCAACGTCGCGAACATGTCCGCCCTGCTGCGCTCCAGCCTGCTCATCGTCGCTGGCGTGGTACCCGTCTCCGTGCTCATCGCCACGATGGCCGGCTTCGGCCTCGGCCACCTGCGCGTACCGGGCGGCCGGTTCGTCTTCCTGCTCTTCCTGCTCGGCCTCACCCTCCCGTTCGAGGCCGTGATCACACCCATCTACTACCAGGTCGAGGAACTGGGGCTGCTCAACACCCGGTGGGCGATCATCCTGCCGCTGACCGGCCTCTACATGCCCTTCGCCGTCTTCTGGATGCGCGCCCACTTCGTCAACGTGCCCCAGGAACTCGCCGAAGCCGCCCGCGTCGACGGCAGCACCACCTGGCAACTCTTCTGGCGCGTCCAGGTGCCACTCGCCCGGCCCGCGATCGCCTCGCTCACGATCCTGCTGTTCCTGTGGACCTGGAACCAGTTCCTACTCGCCATCGTGCTCGTCGACGACCCCACCAGACGCACCATGGCCGGCGCGCTCGGCGCCTTCCAAGGTCAGTGGGGCACCGACCAGGTGCTGCTCTGCGCCGGCTCGCTGCTGATCCTCACCCCGACACTCATCGTCTTCCTCATCTTCCAGCGCCAATTCATCAAGGCCCTGCTCCAAGGCTCTTTGAAGGGATAACCGGACGAGACGTAGCAGAGGCTGGTGGTACCGGGTGCACTCGGCCAATGCGCTCGGTTGGAGGTGCGAAGGAGCCCTCAGTTGCCGGCGTCCGGACAAGGCCACGAGATCCGCATGAGGCCGCGAGAAGCGACTACCGACGAGGATGCTCAGATGGGGCAGGCGATCGGAAGGCGCGGCAGCGGTACGACGGATGCGTCGGGGCGTGCTGACGCCAGCGTTCCTCCGGGCCGATCACAATCAGCCCGGGTGTGACGTGAGCCGTGCTCGGACGGCATCGTCGTACCCCGAACAGACGTTGGTCGACGGTGACTCAGTGAACCTTTTTCAACCTCCCCTTGCGGTCCGTCGGAGCGCGAGGTCGGACGCGGTGTGTGAGCGCCACGCGGTTCAGGTTGAAAAAGGTTCAGTGCTTGCCTATGCGGTGTAACCACTCGCCGAGCAGTATGCGTTCTCCGTCGGTGAGGACGGTGGCCTCGTCGAGGTGGGCCTGCAGCGAGACGGCGGCGTTGAGCAGACCAGTGGAGGCGGCCGCGGTGACGGTGTCGGTGGTGATGGCGGCCAGGATCGACTCGCGGGCGATCGTGGAAAGAGCCAGGTCGCGTTTCTCCGGTGGCGTGGCGATGAGCGTGAGCGTCACGCCTTTGCCGGTGGAGTGCACGAGCTGGGCGGCGCGTTCCTCGGTGACGCGAAGCCGGCCGGCCTGGGCGATGCGGTTGACCCGGTGGGCGAGGATGGCGGCGGCTTGTCCCGCGGCCGGGGATTCGTGGCCGGGACGCACGTCGCCGAAGATGAGGGTGTAGAACGCCGGCTGAGCGAGGCCGAATTCGACGTGGAGATCCCACCCGGTGCGCAGATCCTCGACGGGATCGTCGCTGTCCTCGATCGCGGTCTTCTGGGCCAGGTAGGTGGCGAGACCGAAGCTGCCGGCGGCGTCGAGCAGGCCCTGCATGTCGCCGAACAGCCGGTAGATGGCTGGCGCTTGCACTCGGGCCGCCGCGCAGACGGTGCGGGTGGAGACGGCGTCGCGGCCACCTTCGGAAAGTAGGGTCGCCGTGGCCTCGATGATGCGTTCGCGGGGGGCCTTGGCGGGCATGGCCGTAATGTACATCGGCCGTTACCTCCTCATGTCGATGAGCTGCGGAGCGTCGCCGGGATCGTGGTGTACCACGCAGGTGGCCACTGGTTCGTCACCGACCGACACCGCTGGTCCTGCGGGCTGGGTACGCGCGCTCAGCGTGGTTGCACCTCGACGCGCAGGATGCGGTCGTCATCCGGACGCGGATCGGTTCCGCCCCAGGTGGCGCGGTCGGTGTTGGACGTGACCAGCCAAAGCGCCCCGTCGGGGGCGACCTCGACGGTACGGATCCGTCCGTGGTCGCCCTCGAAGTGCTCGACGGCGTCCCCGGTCGCGGCGTTGCCGGCGACGGGTAGTTGCCACAGACGTTGGCCGCCGAGCGCGCCGATCCAGAGTGATCCGGCGGCGTAGGCGACACCCGAGGGCGAGGCGTCATCGGGGTGCACGGTGAAGATCGGTGACACTCCGGTGCTGCCCTGCACACCCTCGGTCTCCGGCCAACCGTAGTCCTGACCCGGCCGGAGCACGTTGACCTCGTCCCAGGTGCGGTGGCCCAGTTCGGAACCGTATGCCGTGCCGTCGGGCCCGAAGGCGATCCCCTGGACGTTGCGGTGCCCTGAGGAGTAGATCGGAGAGTCGGGCGAGGGGTTGTCTCGCGGGATGGAGCCGTCCGGGCGGATCCGCAGGACCTTGCCGTTGAGCGCGGCGTCGTCGGCGGCGTTCTCCGGCTCGAACGCGTCGCCGGTGCCGATCCAGAGGTTGCCGTCCGGGCCGATCACGATGCGCCCGCCGTGGTGGCGGTCGGCGGTCTGGATGCCGTCGAGAAGTACTCGGTCCTGCCGCAGCGATCGGAAGTCGTCGGCGACGCGCAGGGCGACGATGGTGTTCTCCTGCGCACCGGAGACCGAGGCGTAGACCGTGCGATCGGTGGCGAAGTCGCGTGAGGCGGCGATGCCGAGCAGGCCGCCCTCGGAACTGGCCACCACACCGGGTACCGCACCGACTGTCTGCGGCGTGCCGCCACCGGCCGGGACTCGGACGATGTCACCGCTGATCCGCTGCGACACCAGCGCGGATCCGTCGGGAAGGAAGGTCAACCCCCACGGCGCGTCGAGGCCGTTGGCGATCTCGGTGGGTTCGCCGAGCGTCGCGACCGGGCCGTCACTGCGGGTGGCGCCCGGCTGCCCGTTGCCGGGGTTGGCCATCGGCTGACGATCGGGCGAGCAGGCTGTCAGGGCGAGCGCGGCGATCAGGCTCAGGCCCGTCGCGGCGCGTCGAAACGGTCGATGGGACATGACTTTGCCTCCTTGGAAAGGGTCTTGTCGGTCGTAGCTGTTGTGGTGGGGATCGAGCCGGCACCGCGGCACCGAGCCGGGTTGCCACCGGCCTGTCGAACTGCGGTGCCGGCTCTTCCACGCCACTCAGGCGGCGAACCGCTGCTGCAGGCGCTGGCAGGCGTAGCCGGCGCCCGCGCCGACGGTGCTGGCCGCGATCAACGTGAACAGCCCGGTCAGCATGTTCTCGGGATGCAGAGCGAAGAACGCGACGAGGCCGACGAACCAGGCGAGCATGTTGTCGAGCACGGGTGTGGTACGCATGCCGACGGCGACGCAGGCGAGCACGAACACCGCGACGGGCAGCGCCGCCACCCCGATCGACGGGGACAGGAAGGCGACGATGAGGTGCCCGGCCACGGCCAGCAGAATTCCCGCCCACAGACTGATGACGGCGTGCACGCTGTGCAGGGCCGAGACCGGGCGGGTGAACCGGGCCACCCAGCCGACGAACATCGCCCAGGCGGGTAGCCCGACTGCCTCGCTGAGGAACGCCGCGGCCTCAGCGATGACGGCTGCGATAGATCGCCGCGACCGTGGATTTCGCCTCAGTCTCGTTACCGGCGTAGCCGACGACCACGTCCTGACCGTCGACGGCGAGCCTCAGCGCGACGGCCCGGCCGATCCCGCGGGATCCTCCGGTCACGACGGCGACCCGGCTCTGGTTGGAGGGCACAGTGTTCTCCTTCTCTGGTTTCGGTAGATCAGGAACGGGCCGGGGCGAGCAGCTCGGGGCGACCCAACCGCCGAACGAAGTCGGCGCGGGTCTGGTACGCGACGTCGTTGACGTGTTCCACGCCGGCGTGGGCGTCGTCGATCACGGTCCGAAACGGCTTGTCGCCGAAGGGCAGGTCCAGGACGCGGACGATTTCCGCAGCGACGCCGGCGCGGGCGGCCAGGTTGCCGATCCCGGTGGCGGCTCCGGTGATGAGGACGACAGACATCGGATAGTGCTCCCTCATATCGTGGTAGCATTGATACCATACTATTGCGTAAAGGTGATGTCGTCAAGGTGCTATCAAAACCGTGTTACTTGCGCTATCGCGCGAGTCGCTGCCAGGGACGGCCGGACCGGACTCATCGATGGCGGACGACGTGCCGCCGGTGAGCGCGGCGAAGGCCGTCTCCGGCACGTCGGGCGTGGACGCGCCCACCAAGGAGATCGCTGATCTGGCCGGCGTCGGAGTCGGGACGCGGTACCGGCACGTCCGGCAGCGCTCGGACCTGGTCAAGGCCGTGTTTCCGCGCGAGGTCGATGTCTGCGCCGACGCGGACCCCCGACACTGACCGCCGCGCACGAGCCAGGAACACACCGCGAAGTGGCTCCACCGGTACACCGAGTTTCTGGCGACCGAACGAGGACTCGCTACGGCCCTTCACTCCGCGGCCGGCACAGCGCCGGCCGGGCCGGTGACGAACCGCCGGCCATTACAGTTAGTGCCGAGGGCGGGAGGGCGCGGCTGTGGACTTCGGGGTACTGGGCCCGCTGGCGGTGTGGCGGGCGGGCGTACCGCTGGATCTGGGCACGCCGAAAGCGCAGGTACTCCTGGCGGTGTTGCTGTGTCGGTCGGGCCGGCCGGTCTCCGCCGCCGCGCTCGCGGAAGCGATCTGGGGCGAGGAGCAGCCGAAGAGCGCCGCCAAGAACGTGCAGACGTATGTTCACCGGCTCCGGCAGTGCCTAGGGGATCCGGGGCGTATCACCCGGGAGGGCTCCGGCTATCTGTTGCGTGCGGGCCGGCACGAACTGGACGCGGCGCGTTTCGAGGATCTGACGGTCATGGCCCGTACGGCGCTGGCGGCCGGGGACCTTGAGCAGTCGCGCCGCCTCTTCGACGAGGCCTTGCGGTTCTGGCGGGGGCCCGCGTTCGCCGGGATCGCCGACATCTCCGCGCTGGTCGCGGAGGCTGCACGCCTGGACGAACTACGGCTCTGCGTACTTGAAGAGCGGATCGAGGTCGACCTTCGGCTCGCCCGGCACGGCGAACTGCTGGGCGAGCTGACCGCGCTGACGAAGGAACACCCGTTCCGCGAGCGGATGTGGGCCCAGCTCATGCTCGCGCTGTATCGCTGTGGCCGGCGAGCGGACGCGCTGGGGGTCTATCTCCAGGCCCGTGACGTCCTGGTCGAGGAGACCGGGTTGGACCCTGGGCAGCAGTTGCGGAACCTGTACCAGGCCATCCTCGGCGAGGACCCCGCACTCGATCCGCCGGCCGTGGCCGGGGCCGGCGCGCGGGAAGGTCAGAGAGTCAACGGCGCCGAAGCTGCCAGACCCCGGATGCTGCCTCCGGCGCTCGGCGACTTCACCGGGCAGCGGGTCGAGCTGGCGGAGATCGATGCGGTGCTCCGCGAGGATCGCGCCTGCGACGAGCCGGCCGCGGTGGTGACGATTTCGGGCCCGGGTGGGACCGGCAAGACCGCGCTCGCGGTGAAGGCCGCGCATCGCCTCAGGTCCGTCTATGCCGACGGGCAGCTCTTCGCGATGCTGGCCGGCACGCGTGCCGAGCCGGTCGACCCGGCCATCGTGCTCGGCCGCTTCCTGCGCGCGCTGGGTGTCCCCGCTACCGCGGTGCCGGATGATCCGGAGGAGCGTGCGGAGCACTACCGGAGTCTGCTCTCGGAACGCCGGATCCTGGTGGTACTCGACGACGCGCTCGACGAGGCGCAGTTGGCGCCCTTGATACCGGCGAGCGGGACGTGTGGGGTGATCGTCACCGGCCGGGTACGGTTCGGCGGTCTCGGTGGTGCGCGCCGGGTCGAGCTCGGCGAGATGTCCGAGGCCGACAGCCTGGCCCTGCTGCGTAACAGCACGGACGACCGACTGGCCTCGGCGGGCCAACCGGAGCTTTCCGCCCTGGTACGGCTCTGCGCACGGCTGCCGCTCGCCCTGCGGATCGTCGGCTCGCTCCTGGCGTCGCGACCGCATTGGCGCCTCCCGGACCTCGTGTCGCGGTTGGCCGACGAACAGCATCGGCTGGACGCGCTCCGCTACCGCGATCTCGAAGTACGGGCCAGCTTCGGGCTGAGCTACGAAGGGCTCCGGCCCGAGGCGCGACGGCTGTTCCGGCTCCTCGGGCTCCTGGAGGCACCCGACTTCCCACTCTGGGCGGCGGCGGCCGCACTCGACACCGAACTGCGTACCGCCCAGGAACTTCTCGACGAACTGGTCGACGTCCACCTGCTCGACGTCACCAGAACACCGAATGACCAGGCGCGCTACGGCTTCCACGACCTGATCCGCGCGTACGCCAGGGAGCGCGCGGAGGAAGAGGAGTCGACGGCGACCCGGCACGCGGCCATCGAGCGCGCCCTCAGCGCCCTCGTTGCCCTCACGGACATCGCCGACCGCGACCACATGGGCCAGAACATGTTCCAGCGGGACGCTCCGCGCTGGCGGCCGGAGCGGGTGGCGGCAAGCCTGCCGCCTTCCGTCCCGCCGATGTCGTCGCTGGACTCGGAGCGGATCGCGCTGGTAGCCGGCGTGCGGCAGGCTGCGGCGCTCGGCAGGGACGAACTCTGCTGGGAACTGGCCGTGGGCGCGCACGCGCTGTTCGAGACGGAGCGGTACTTCGACGACTGGCAGGAGTGCTACGAAACGGCGATGGCGCTGGCCAAGGCTGTGGGAAACCTGCGGGGCCAGGCCCGGCTACTGATTTCGATGGCCGGACTGCGTTACACCCGGCGCCGGTACGGCCCGGCGGAGGAGTCCAATACCGAGGCCATGCGCCTGTTCGAGCGGATCGGCGACCAGCGGGGCTACCTGGCGGCGCTGAGCAACGCCCCGTTCTTCCTCGTGCAGAATGGACGTCTGACGGAGGCGATCGCGGCCGGCGGCGAGGCGCACGTTCGGCTCAACGCCAGCGGGCAGGCAGCGGCGGCACTGCACGCGTACTCGCAGGTCGGCCTCGCTCACCTTCAGGCGGGGAGGCCCGGCGTCGCGGTGGAGGTCTTCGCAGAGATCCTTGCCGGAGCGAGGGAACAGAGAATCCGGAACTTGATCGCGCGGGACACGTACTGGCTCGGTCAGGCGCAGCTCGCACTCGGCCGCCACGCCGAGGCGGAGGAGGCCTTCACCGAGCTGTCCGCCTGTGCCGGCGACATCGGGCCCTCCGGCGGGTTCTATGTGGCCCATGCCTGGGGCTGCCTCCACCTGGCCGGAGGCAAGCATGTCGATGCGCGCCAGCGGCTCCTCGAAGGCGTGGAGATCGCCCGAGCGCTCCATGACCCCATGTTCGAGACCCGCGTTCTCGTCGACCTGCTCGAACCCGCCCTGCACGACGAGGACCTTCCCGCCGCGATCAGTCAGGGAGAACACGCCGTCGAGGTGGCCCGCAGTATCAACTATCCGTACCTGCTGGCCAGTGTGCTGGACAAACTCGCCCGGCTGCACGCCGCCGCAGGCGATGACGCCGCCGCCGATCGTCTGGCCCGCGAGGCGGTCACCGTGGGCGCCAGGATCCGCTGATCCATGCCGCCGAAAGTCCCCCATTAGCCTCGTATTCTCGGCGTGTGCCAGTTATATACCGGCATGCGTCATTCTGGGACCAGAGCGGCTTGTAGCACCCGTTTTGTTGCTGCCGCGTCGGGTTGGACCTCCACGTCGGCTCTCTCGGCGACGCGCGTGGGGCCAAGCCGCCACTGAGGTGTCTGGCTGTGTTGCCGGTCATTTCTTGAGTCAATCGAACGTTCAAGGCTGTCGTAGCGGACAGCTCTGGTTACCGGTGAGGTAGAAGTGCACAAGGGACGTACCGTGATCGCGGCTGTTCTGGCCACCATCGGGCTCGGGCTCTCGGCCTGTGGTAGCGACGGGGAGGGGCCAGCGGTGCAGGACTCGCCGGCGGCGGCCCCAGTCCCGTCCGGGTCGAGCAGCCCGAGCGCGGCCGCCGGCGGCGGTGACGACAGTGCCGTTCCCGTCGAGGGTGACGTCACCGCGCCGGGCACAAAACTCAAGGTCGGCGGCAGGGCAGTCCTGCCGTTCGAGTACACGAGCAAGAAGAAGGGCACCATCGCCGTGACCGTCACGGCGATCGAGAAGGGCGCCACGGCCGACATGGCCGCCTTCGGCGCGAAGGCAAAGGGTATGACGCCCTACTTCATCAAGATGAAGGTGGAGAACGTCGGCGGCACCGACCTGTCGTACACGTCGCTGAAGCTGGACGGTGTGCTGGACGGTGGCGCCGGCACTGGCGTCGTGCTGATCGGTGAGATCCCGGGCAAGTGCGACCGGGAGAGCGCGCCCAAGGACTTCACCACCAAGGGTGCGTCGTACGAGACCTGCTCGCTCAGCGCCACGAACGGCACGCCTGTCACGGCCGCGAAGTTCGACGAAGGCGACGAGTACCGCGACGGCCCGGTCATCTGGACCAACTGAAGCGACCAGGGCACGTCGCCGGGCTTGGGGCGGCACCTGCGTCGGCGCTGCTCGACTGGTCGGACAGCGACCGGCGCGGTGTCGCCGTGAACCCGCCGCATCGGAGACGCAGGTTCCTGTCGCGGAGACCGCACCACCGGACGACATACACGATGGCGCCGAACTCCGCCACGACCTCGCGGATCCGGTCCTCGGCCAGTGGGTCGCCCGGCGACCCTGGGATAGCGGGATACTTGCGGACGTGCTGGTTGTCGATGTCGTCCTGGAAACCTACGACGTGCTGGAGTTCACCGCTTGGCCGATCGCCGAGCCCTCCAGCGACCGCCGCCTGGTGCTCTCCGGCCAGATGTCGCCGGCCGAAGTCGGAACGGCGATAGCAGTCATCTTCAGCTACAACCGGATCTCGGTCGACTCTGTCCGCGACCTGACAGCGGATCTCTTGGACGAGCACCTGGCCGAAGCCGAAGCCCTGATCGCTCCGGGCGGACTATGTTTCCGCGACACCACCACCCACGTCCAGGTCGCACCCGGTTGCTGTTTCGGCCTGGAGAACTGGCGCGACTGGTGGGACGTGGCCCGTGGACAAGACCTCTGGCTCGGTCACGACCCGACGCCCCAGCTCGAACACCATGATCAGGCCATCTGCCTCCGGCAGAGCGACCAGGACGATTCCCAGTTCATCGAGATCCCTCTCAATGAACTGCCGAGCCTGCTCATCTCGGCCCAACAGCAGCTCAGCAGCTTCCTCACGCTCGTACAGCAGTGGACCACCAACACCGCGCCCAGCCTGACCAACAGGCTCGTCGCGGCCCTCGACGAACACCTGAGGATCAACAAGTAACCCGCATGCGGGCAGCTGTCAGCGGGCAACTGACCGTGGCTGACGCGCGGCCCAAGACACCGGCGGCACCGCGTCCACTCGGTGCCGCGGTACCCGTTCATCGGCAGGCCGACCTACGGTTCCGGCCGACGAGGCAGGGCCGTGCTCGAGGGGCGGACGGCGGCCAGCGCAACGATGACGCCGACCACGGCGGCACCGGCCAGCACCCAGTGGCTCGCCACGAACAGCGGATCACGTGCCAGCAACCGCTCGCGCAGCTCCGGTACCGGCCGGCCGGTCGCCAGGAGTAACCTTCCGGCGCGCCGGTTCCTGATAGCATCCGTCGATGCTCTGGACAGCCCGGCGCCGCGGCACTCCACCGACCGCGAGTCAGCGCCGGGCCCGGTTCGAGGAAATCGACGCCGAACTGGCCGGACGGCCGAGCCCGGAGCACAACGAGGCCGGTGCCGTCGGCTGGGGCAGCTCCTGGCGGATGCAGAGCTACCTGGTGATGGCCGAGACCACCGGCGATCCCGAGTACGTCCACCGGCTCGCCCGGACCGTCGACCTCGTGCTGGGCGTCCGGGACTCGGTTCGGGGTGTCCCGGACTTCCGTGGGCGTGTCCTGCCGGTCTGGGGGTCGTCGGGCAGGTTCACCGTGGCCACCGCCACCGTGCCGGATCTGCGGGGCGCTCCCGCGCTGGAGGTGCGGGTCTGCCCGCCGCACGCGTTCCGGGCCACCGTCACCGTCACGCCCGACGTCGAGAGCACCTTCACCCTCACCGTACGCCGGGCCGAGCCGGGCCGCCCGGAGACCGTACTGACCGGGCTCGACCTGGATCCCGCCGGTGCGCGACGGGCCGACCGGATCGCCTACCAGCAGTACACCTGGCAGGACGGCACGACGGTGCGGCTGCTGCCCGGACCGGAGCCGGCCGGTGCCGCCGACCCCGCCCGCCGGCTCCGCCCCGGCAGCTATCGGGTCCAGCCGGCCCGGGTGGGGCTGGCGGCGCAGACCGGGATGATCACCTTTCCGATAGCCGGGCTCGCCCGGCTCGCCCGCGAACGGCCGGACCTCGTTCCGGCCGGGGTCGCCGCCCGGGTCGACGATTACCTGGCCGGCGTGCACGAGGCGCTCGACGTGCACGACGAGCAGTGGCGGCTCTCCGCCGAGGGCGAGGGCTACTACACCTGGCTGCCGGACGAGCCCGTGTCGTTCGCCGGTGCCGAACTGCCCACCAATGAGTTCCTCGCGGTCGGCCGGGCGCTGATCCAGCTCGCGGCCGTGACCGGGGACCGGGGGTACGTCGACCGGGCCGCCGCCGTGGCCCGGACTCTGCGCCGGCAACTGCGGGCCGAGGGCGGCGCGTTCAGTTGGCCGTACTGGCCGTCGTTCGGGCACGTCCACCGGGGCTGGCAGCCGACTGGTGATCCGGAGACCGACGTGTCGCGCTACCGGCCCGGGTACCGGGCGGTGCCCCGGCCGGAGGACGTCACCCACGCGCTCATCGACATCGACTTCGCCCGCCTCTACCACGCGACCCCGGCGCTGCCCCGGGTCTTCACCGACGACGACATGCGGCTGCTGGCCGGCACCTTCGTCCGGAACGTCTACCGGCGGCGCTGGGGCCGCCCGGAGTTGCGCCGCGATGTCAGCGGCATTGGCCCGACCGGCGACGTCCGGCACCAGTCGCATGCCGGGGGCTGGATCTTCCTCCGGCAGTGGGCCGACCCGGTGGCTGACGCGGTGGCCGAGGTGGAACGCCTTCGTACCCCGGTCGCCCCGCAGGACGTCAACGCCTACTGCGCCGCCCTGCTGGCCCGCTGGGGTTGAATCCGCCGGCCGATGGACACCGGCTCCGCGCTCGTCCGCGAGTGACTGTTCCGAAGAGCCGTCCCCACCTTTTCCGCGTCTTTGAGCATCTCCTTGTGGACGATGTCGGACAGCCGGTGCTTGAGCCAGCCGATTTGCGAGTGATTCGCTGTCGGCGGCGGTGTGAGGCGATTGAAAGGGATCTGTAAGTAGCACTGTGGTCTAGTTGTCCTGCGGAGCCCGCCAAGGATCGAACCCCGGGGACCACTGCCTTACCACTCGTCAGCGCGGAGCGAACATGCATCTTCGTAAGAGTCGCGGATGGGCAAGTTTGGGCGTTGTCATGGCCGCCATCCTGGCCGTGGTGGCAACTCCTTCGCTTGCCTCCGCCAACCAGACCGGAAGTCAGACCAGCGGCCAGGTCCAAACGAAGACCTGGACGTTCAAGAAAACATTCAAGGTCGACGACGTCGCAAGCAAGATCGGCGTCCGGCGAGGCGCGGCAACCCAACAGGTCGCGGCCGATCCGCCCGGAGGCGGCTGTGCCGGCGACACTGTTTACCACATAACCGCCTACTACGTGGAAAACATCCTCACGGATTCGGTCACGGACCACAACTCCGAGGTCTATTGCACACCTCTCCAACCAGGGGAGGCGATGGCGCATCTGTCCGTCCTCGGTGAGCTTTACATCACCGGCCGGGTGCACGACCGAGCCGAGTTGGCGGAGTGCGACAACTGCAACTATCCAGGTCCGTCCGGCAAACGAGCCTACTGCGTCCAACCCGGCCAGGTCTGCTCGGGGACCTACTACAGCAGGGAAACGGTGACCATGCTGCTTCCCACACCGTGGTACTGGACTGGGCCGCCGTGGAGCGACTGCATCATGTCCGGACCTTCCCAGGAGTATCCCACCGAGGCGATGTGCTTCGTAAACGCGACCACTAGCTACATTCCACCGACGTACTCCTGATTCACAGACGAGGGCGTGCCGCCGGTCCTCCGGCGACACGCCCTCGGGTGGGTTCGGACGAGCAATCAGCGGACGGCGGCGCGACGGCCGACGGTACGTCGACCCCGTCCCACGTGATGCTGCGGTAGGTCGGGTCGTTGTCAGATGTGACAGTCGCGGCGGTGCCGGGACGGGTGGGACTTGTCACCGATGACGAAGACAGCTACGTCCATGCCTGGCAACCTTTGCGCGGCGGGCGACCTCCGTCCGCCGGGCATTGGAAAGGAGGTGTCGCCATGCGTGCGAAGCTGGTGCGGGCAGTCGTGGCGGGCGCCGTTGCGGTCGCCGTCGGCGTCGCCGGGGCGGCCCGGCCGGCGGCCGCGGAGACCCCGCGGACGACCGGCGGCGACGTGAGCATCATGGCCTTCGACTGGGTCGGCGCGATCATCGCGGTGGCCGGGGCGGCGCTGAACAGCGGGGGCGGTTCCGGCGACCTGGACGCGGCGGTCCGGCAGATCATCGCCGCGGTCGAGGCGTCCGAACAGGAGATCCTCAACCACATCGACGGGCTCGCCAGCGCCGAGGTCAAGGCGTGCGCCCGTACCCACACCATCGAGTTCAGCGACATCGACAACATGAGCCCCACGGTGCGGCAGCTGTGGGCGCAGAACGCCACCAGTTGCGCCGCCTTGGCCACTGCGTACCTGGAGGCGGTGCAGAGCCGGCCGGCCGCCGACGCGATCGGTCTCGCGATCGCCGAGATCTACGCGATCGCGATCGGCGCCCGGGCCCGGGCCAATCTGGTCAACGGCATCGATCTGCTGGTGCGCGACCAGATCCGCAGCTACGAGACGCTGGTCGTCAAGCTGGTCCCGTCGTGTTCGCATCGCTGGGAGTTCGACGACAACCCGCGCCACATCTACCCCGTCTACATCACCTGCGAGGCCTACCCCGGCAAGGTCGGCACCGACATGCGGCTGATCGGCTACCTGCCCGGCCGGCCCGAGCCGCGCGTCCCCTACGAGCGGGCGATCGCCAACACCGACGCCCTGACCAGCCGCGGCGTGGCCATCGCGGCCCTGCCACGGTTGCGCACCCTGCCGGTCTGACCGCCGTTGTGGACAGATGCGCTCTTCGGAGCGCATCTGTTGCGGTCGGGACCCGCCCCGCACCGGCCCTCGCGGAGATACCGCACGAACTGCGGACCACCGGATCGACACCTGAAGATCATCGCCTACCCGGGCGAAGGCCAACAGCCGTCCTAATGCCGCGCCGTTCGAAGGCGACGGGCGCCGATTTTCTCCGGTCGCTGTCGGCCTGGTCGGCCGCGGCGCGTTCGTCCGGTCCATCCCTGAGGGTGGGTGATCGCGGCGATGGAATGGGCCGCGAGCCGCGCCCCCGTGGTGAACATGAGCCTCGGCGGCTGGGACGCCAGCGGCTGACGGAGCTGGTGGTGTTGGCGGCGGCGTGCCGGACAGCGGAGCGGCTCCAGGCGCCAGCGCTACCACCGGCCGTCGCCGGGGCGCACGGATCCGGCTGGTCACGACCTGGCGTTGGGTGGGCCGAGGTAGGGGAGGTGCGCCAGCATGTCGCCGTGCGGCTGGAGCCCGGTCGGGGGATGTCCGGAGTGCGTCGGCCCGGACCGACCGGAGCAGGCCGACGTGCGATCGCGGCGTCGGGTGGTCAGGCCGGCGTCGCCGGACCCTTGACGCACTCGATGACGACGCAGAGCGGTTCGGCGAGGTAGTCGTGCCACTGCTCCGGATCTGCTCCCTGGGCCGCCTCGGGTGAGAGTTCCGGCATGACCCAGCGGATCACCGTGAAGCCGGCCGCCCGCAGCGCGTCGTCGAGGGTCGCCCGGGTCCAGTAGTAGGCGGTCACCTCGGGGCTGCGGAAACCGGGGACGGTGATGCGGAACGGGACGGTGTCCCCGTCCGTCAGCGGCGCGTCCGGGTCGAGGAAGATCTCCGAGCCGTACGGCAGGTAGTAGTCGGGCCGGCGGGAGAAGGCCGGGTTGAGCTGGTACGTGACGAGGCGGCCGCCCGGACGCAGGCTGGCTGCGATGTTGCGGCACATGGCCCGCAGGTGCTCCTCGGTCCTGCCGTAGTGCAGCAGGTAGGAGCCGATGGCACCGTCGAAGCTGCCGAGCACCGGCATGTCGCCGACATCGTGCTGGACGTACTCGATGCCCAGCGGGTCGGCCTCCTCGGCGGCCCGGGCGACGCGGAGCATCTCCGCGGAGATGTCGACGCCGACCACCCGGGTGGCGCCCCGTCGGCGCAGGGCCCGGGCATAGGGGCCGCTGCCGCAGGCAACGTCGAGCCATGCCTGGCCCCGTACCTCACCGACCCGCTTGAGCAGGGAGTACGCCTCGATGTGGGTACGGAACGGGAAGAGCGTGAACGCCTGGTCGTACTGGTCGGCGAACGTGTCGTACTCGGCCACGCGTCCTCCTCGGTCCGTCTCGACCCCGTGCCGGGCCCCGTGCGGGCGACCGTCCGAGGAGGACGATCGATTCTGCCAGGAGAAAATCTAGGCGAGTCGATGCCGGAGCGGTAGGGCTAGGACAACCGCCCGCCGAGAGCGGGCCGGACGACCGGACCGGGCCCGCGGGCGGGACGGGTCGCCGGGGACCGGTGGAAGGCGAAACCCGATAGTCTTGCCGACTCGGTCCGTGCGATGATCGGCATCTGGGTCGCTAGCTCAACTGGCAGAGCATTCGACTGAGTAGCGCGTCCGCTTTCCGCCTGTGCGGTTATGGGCGGGCTTCCTTCTCCTAGTTGGCTCGAAGGGTTCGGGGTTCGAGTCCCCGGCGACCCACTTGTGCCGCGGCTGCAAGCCGGCAACTGCCGGAGTCGACTCCCGGGTCGGCGTCCGGTCTGCTGTTTTGTCGGGGTCGCAACCAGCGGAATGGAGGACCGCGTGCTTGAGAAGCTGATTATCCAGAAGACACTGCGCGTGCCGGCGAGCACCGGCGCGGTTGGCGACGGCACGGCGGTGGCCCGGCAACTGGATGCGGCGCTGCTCGACGTCGGGTTCTCGGCGTCGCGGGCTTTGCTGGAACACGTCGGTGCCCTGGCCCCCGGGCCGGCGCTGGATCTCGCCGCCACGGTCGTGTCTGCGGTGCGCGAACTGGTCGGCGACCATGTCCAGCACAACGCCTATTTCATCGGCTTCCCGGACGGTGTGCCGGACACCGTCGAGTTCTGGATGGAGCGGCTGCGGGCGGCCGTGCTCACCGGCGGCGGCACGGCGACCGACGCGCAGCTGCGGGACGCGGTCGTCTCGGGTGGGGTGAACCTGCTCGACCTGCCGGGCTACGGCGCCTACCAGCACAGCTACGCCGAGCTGTTGGCCGCGCACGACGCGCTGATCACCGGGGCCGGTGACCGGGTGACCTTGCTGCGTCTCGGCGACACCGCCGAGGTGGAGGCAGCGCGGCTCTATCTGGCCCTGGCCGGTAGCTCGACGCCACACGGCGAGGCGGACCTCGCGATCCTCGGCGAGCTCGCGGTCGCCTGCGTGGACGGCACGCAGCCGGCCGAGATCCCGGTGCGGGAGAACCGTGCCGTACTCAACGGGATCCGGCTCGTCCTGGGGCGGCCGCTGGTTGCCGTGGACACTACGACCGATGTGCTGCGCCTTGCCTGCCAGGTCTCCGGCGGGGACGCCTCGCTCGTGACACCCACCCGGTTTCGTGCCTTCCGGCGCCGGGAGCGGCGGATCCTGCTGGCCGCGCTGAACGAGGTCGTCGGTGCGAGCCCGGAGAAGCTCGGCGACGTCGTGCGCTACGCGGAGCGGTGGAAGCGGCTCGGGGAGCGGCTGCACCCGCACGAGTACGCCGAGTTGCCGCACGCCCGGGAGGTGTTCGCGGTCGCCCGTGGCGAGCGGCGGGTACCCAACCTCGCCGGCCGGGCGGAGGCGGCGATCCGCGCCGGAGCCATCGGCCCGGCCGCGTCGGTGCTGTCGGCTGCGCCGGGCCTGCTGCTGCGATCCGCGGACCGGTTGCTGCGGCAGGCGTCGGCGTCGGAGCGAACCGTCGTGGTCGAAGCAGTCACGGGTGCGCTCGGCTCGGCGTCGGGCCGGCTGCTCTGTTCGCTGCGGGAGCATGTCGGCAACCGGCTGACGCCCGCGTCCGCCCGGATGTACGTGGGCCGCTCGCGGCGCGCGTGGGTCGGGCCGGACGAGCGACCACCGCTGCCAGCCGAGGTGGTGGCCGAGTTGTCGGCACTGCTCGACGCGGAGATCGGCGCCCGGCTGCCGGAATCGGACCGACCGCTGGTGGTGGACCCGGAGGTGCTCGACGTCGCACTGCCGCTGTCCAGCAAGGCGGCCGAAGGCGGGTTCGCGGTGCTGCCGAGGGGCTCGCGGGCCTCGGTATCCGGTGAGCTACTTCGCTTCTTCACGTACTGGCGCCAGACCAATCGTCGCACCGACTACGACCTGTCGGTGCTGCTGCTCGATGACGAGTTCCACACCGTGGGCCAGGTGTCCTGGACGAACTACCGCCACGCCGGCGTGGTGCATTCCGGCGACATCACCGACGCGACGAACGGTGCGACCGAGTTCATCGACGTGCCCCTGACAGTCGACGGGCACTATGTGGTTCCGCAGGTCTACATCTATGCGGGCGAGTCGTTCGATGACGTCGCCGAGTCGATGTTCGGGTACCAGACCCGCACCACGGACCAGCGCGGCCTCCCGTTCGACGCCCGCACCGTGCGGGCGCGTTCGCACCTGCGCGGCCAGGGCCGAGTCGCGCTGCCGATGGTGTTCGCCAGGCGCGAGCGTGGCTGGCAGGCCGTGTGGCTGCACCTGTACCTGCGGGGTGCGCCGTCGTTCAACCGTGTGGAGGAGAACACGTTCACCACCGCCGACCGGGTACGGGCACTGATGGAGCGGCGATACCTCACCGTGTCCTACCTTGTCGACCGCTGGCGTGACCGGACCGAGGTGATGACGTGGAACGGCCGGTTGCCGGACGAGCCGGTCACGTTCATCGGCATCGAGGCGCCCGAGGACCTGCCGGACGGATCGGAGGCATATACACTGGACCGGCTCGCTGAGCTGATCCCTCTGTGAGCGGCGACAGCCGAGGCTATGCGGGCGCTTCCTGCTATTCCGTTCGATTCGGTACCTCCGCGCAAGCGGAGGATCGGGTATTCAGCGCCCGCGCTCTCCTCGGACTGTGGCCGGCGGGCCACGGGAGTGCTTCAGGCCACCCTCCGGACTGACCGAGAGAAATCCTTCAGAGACACAGCACTCCCGATCCCCGCCGGTGCCGGCGAGTAGCAGATACTCGACCATCGACACGCCGACTTCGGATGAAGCCGGCGTGTCGATGGGGTCTCCCTCGTCGCCGCCGACGCTGTACCCGACGATGACGACCGCCTCGCCGCGCTGTTCGAGGAGGACCGCGTCATCGTCGTACCCGATATCGACCGGCCGGGACGTCGTCATCGGTTCCGGGTCGGCGCGCACCCGGCGTCGTACCTCCGCCACCGTCAACCGTGCTGGTGCGGGCGGACCACCGTCCGACACGTCTGCTCGGTGAGTCGGGTCGGTCAGGGGCGCAGCAGCGTCTTGATCGCGCGGCGTTCGTTCATCGCCCGATAGCCGTCGGCGGCCTGTTCCAGCGGCAGGGTGAGGTCGAAGACCTTGCCGGGGTCGATGCTCCGGTTGTAGATCAGTTCGATCAGCTCGGGCAGGAAGCGGCGCACCGGGGCGGGTCCGCCGTGCAGGTGCACGCCGGAGAAGAACAGCTCGTCGCCGGGCAGTTCGACACCGTGCGCGATGCCGACGTATCCGACGTGCCCGCCGGCACGGGCGGATCGGATCGCCTGCATCATGGATTCCTGGGTGCCGACGGCCTCGATGACCGAGTGCGCGCCGAGCCCGTTGGTGAGTTCCTTGATCCGGGCCACGCCCTCGTCGCCGCGTTCGGTGACGATGTCGGTCGCGCCGAACTCCAGCGCCAGCTTCTGCCGGGACTCGTGCCGGCTCATCGCGATGATCCGCTGCGCGCCCGACTGCCTGGCGGCCAGCACGCCGAGCAGGCCGACGGCGCCGTCGCCGACGACGGCGACGGTCTTTCCGGGGCCGACCTGGGCGGCGGCGGCGCCGAACCAGCCGGTGCCCAGCACATCGGAGGCGGCGAGCAGGCTGGGGATCAGGTCCTCGGCAGGCATGTCCGGAGTGGCGATCAGGGTGCCGTCGGCCAGCGCGATCCGCGCGTACTCGGCCTGCGCACCGGTGGGGCTGGCGAGCTGCCGGTGTACGCAGTGAGTGTGGTAGCCGGCCCGGCAGATTTCGCAGGTGTTGTCCGAGGCGAAGAACGAGCCGATCACGAACTGCCCGGGCCGCACGGTGCGGACCGCGCTGCCGACCTCCTCGACGATGCCGACGTACTCGTGGCCCATCGGCCGTGGCTCGGTTATCTGCTGGATGCCCCGGTACGGCCACAGGTCAGAGCCGCACACGCAGGTTGCAGCCAACCGGATGACGGCGTCGGTGGGCTGCTCGATGGTCGGGTCCGGACGGTCCTCGACGCGTACGTCGCCGGGGGCGTAGAGCACTGCTCCTCGCATGAGAGCTGATTCCTTCCGACAGTGGGGTGAACGCGCCGGGATCCGGAGCGTCCGGGTGGTGGAGGGGTTCGGTCGCCGCGAAGACCTGCTTGGTGACGGTCATCGCGCTCGTCACCTTCGGTCAGCCGGCGTAGCAGGCCAGGTGGGTCTGGCCAGCGGTGACGACCGCGGGTCACGCTTGACGCATTCCAGGAAACCTGCTGACAGCATCCGGCGGGAGGGCTTGCCGAGACAGGTAATGACAGAACCCCTCTCGACGGGGCAAGGGGTCGTAGCGTGGTTGTCATGGACACCCGGGACGAGGTTCGCGAGTTCCTGGCCTCCCGGCGTGCCAGGATCACCCCAGAGCAGGCCGGCCTGCCCTCCTTCGGGGGCACCCGCC
The DNA here is from genome assembly GCF_050936445.1 of Plantactinospora sp. CA-294935. Classification (NCBI taxonomy): domain Bacteria; kingdom Bacillati; phylum Actinomycetota; class Actinomycetes; order Micromonosporales; family Micromonosporaceae; genus Plantactinospora; species Plantactinospora sp. CA-294935. Next base: position 9,748,192 of record NZ_JBNJMU010000001.1, on the reverse strand, counting down.
GCGTTGCCGGGCTACGCCGCGCCGAGGTCGCGTTGCTGGCTGGCGTGAGCCCCGACTACTACACCCGCCTGGAACGCGGCAACCTGTCCGGCGTCTCCGACAGCGTCCTGGACGCCATCGCCCGCGCCCTGCAGCTCGACGACGCCGAACGCTCCCACCTGCGCGACCTCGCCCGCGCGGCCAACACCACCCTGCGTACCCGGCGACGCCCGGCCAAACAGCAGATCCGGCCCAGCGTGCAGAACCTGCTCGACGCCATGACCCAGGCCGCCGCGTTCGTCCGCAACCGTTGCCTGGACATCCTCGCCGCCAACCAGCTCGGCCAGGCCCTGTTCGCACCGGCCTTCGACACCCCGGACCGGCCGGTCAACCTGGCCAGGTTCTGCTTCCTCGACCCCCGGGCCGAAGAGCTCTACGCCGACTGGGAGGACGCCGCCAACATCACGGTCGCAGTGCTGCGCACCGAAGCCGGCCGCGACCCCTTCGACAAAGCCCTCACCGACCTGGTCGGCGAACTCGCCACCCGCAGCGACGAGTTCCGCACCCGCTGGGCCGCGCACAACGTCCGCCTGCACCACACCGGCGCCAAACAGTTCCACCACCCGGCCGTCGGCCGGCTCGACCTCACCTTCGAAGCCATGCCGCTACCCGCCGACCCCGGCCTCACCATGGTCGCCTACAGCGCCCCACCCGACACCCCGGCGCACGAAGCCCTCCGCCTGCTGGCCAGCTGGGCGGCGACCACCGCCGATACCCGCACTACCTCCGGCAAACCCTGACAACCACCCGGCCCGAACCCCACGCTCCGGTGCTGACCCGCCCACTACGGCATGACGCACGCGCATCGGATTCGGCGCCCATCCGCTCCTGGTCGACGATGATCGTCTCCGACCAGCAGCAGTGACGGGAGCGGGCCACACTGCTGCCGCGGCTGCTGCCGCCCGGCGGGGCGCGGTGGGCTCGGGCTGGCCGGGGTCGACCGGCGGCGTCAGGGTTTGCGGCCGACGACGCCGTAGGCGGTGACGTCGCGTGCGCTGGGCCGGGGTTGCGGTTCCGACTCGGCCCGCCACTCGGCGAGCGGCACGATCCCTGGCGACACCAGATCCAGGTCGGTGTAGAACCGGCGGATCTCGTCGGAGTTGCGGGCCCGGCCCTGCCCGTTCGCCGGGTTCTCTCGCCAGGCCGCCTCGATCTTGGCGGCCTGCTCCGGCGGCAGGAAGTCGTTGGTGAAGTGCGTCATCACCAGCGCGCTACCGGAGGGCAGCGGCGCGAGCAGCTCCTCGACCAGGCCGTACGGGTCGTCCTCGTCGACGATGAAGTGCATGATCGCCACCAGCAGCACCGCCACCGGCCGCTCCAGGTCGAGCGTGCCGAGCAGGCCCGGGTGGTGGAGGATCTCCCGCGGCCGCCGCAGGTCGGCGTCCAGATAGGCGGTACGCCCCTGCGCGGTGCTGGTCAACAGCGCCCGCGCGTGCGCCAGCACGATCGGGTCGTTGTCCACGTAGACGATCCGCGACTCGGGAGCGATCGACTGTGCCACCTCGTGGGTGTTGTCCACCGAGGGGATGCCGGTGCCGATGTCGAGGAACTGCCGCACCCCGGCCTCCCGGGCCAGGTAACTCACCGCCCGGCGGAGGAACCGGCGGTTCTCCTGCACGGCCATTCGGGCGCTCGGGTAGACCTTCAGCATCGCCTCGGCCGACTTGCGGTCGGCGGCGAAGTTGTCCTTGCCGCCGAGCAGGTAGTCGTAACGGCGGGCCGGGTGCGGCACCGTGGTGTCGATCCGGGTGGCGACACCCTCGACCGACGGTGACGGGGAACTCGGGTCGGGCACCGACACCTCCAGACCTACATCGAAGCCGCGCCCATCGTACGCGTCCGCACGGGTGGGGGAGCGGGCGCTGGGGCAGAACCTCGTCGCGGCCGGCGTCGATCACCCTCACGCGCCAGGGCCTGGCCGAAACCAGCCCACGCAGGTACTGCCCTGCCCGTCCACGCGGACAGTCGACAGTGTCGCTACCCTTGGTCTTGGGCCGGTTACTGTGATCGGTCCACCCCGAGCTCGCCGGTGATCGCTTGTCATCCTGGAGTCGCGTTATGACCCCGTCTATCCGGCGAGGACGCCGCGGTTGGTGGCTCGCGCTTGGCGCGGCCGGATTCGTCGCGGTGGGCGCCATCGCGCCCTGGTTGGTGTCTGCGGCGGTCTCGTACCTGGCCAAGACACCGGCGCAGCGGGCGGATCGGACCGCTGAACTCAGCATGGTGGCCGGCTCGGCGGCGCTGCTCGTCGCAATCATGAGCCTTCTCGTGGCGGTCGCCCAACTACGGCGAACCGGGCGCGCTTCGAGCGGAGCGGACCAGGACGACCATGGCCGGAGCGGTGCGGACGCACCGGAGGTCGCTGCCGCGCCTGGTACGGCGCCCGCCTCGCCGCTGAGGAAGCACCAGTCGATCGTGGCGTCGGGTTCGGGCTCGCAGGCGTATGGGGTCATGGACGGGGACCTTCACCTCCACCCGATCCGTCCTGATGACGATCCGGCCACGAGCCGCCCGCGACGGCGCCGCAGTCCCAAGCGCGGGAGCGACTCGCGGTGACGGACGGGTCCGACACCCCGCTGGCGGTGCAACAGTTCACGGTGCACGGCGGGTTCGCCTTCGGTGTCATCGGCGCGGACCTGCACGTCTTCGGCAGCGGAGTGCCCGTCTACCTTCTGTCGAACTGGCGGCTGCCGCCAGCGGCCGAACCGGGATGGCTTCGTGAGCTGCCCAGCCGGATGCTCAACGCCCGTTTTGCCGTGGTCGACTTCGTCGGCCGGGACGACGAGGTGGCCCGGCTACACCACTGGCGGCAGAGTCAACCGGGCCGGGCGGTGCGGTGGCTGTACGCGCCGGGTGGGTCCGGCAAGACCCGCTTGGCGGACCGGTTCGCCGCCCAGGCCCGAGCCGCGGGGTGGAAAGTTCTCGTGGCGACCCACGGACCCGGCACGGTCGTCCCACCGCCTGGCAGTCAGGATCTTCGGTTGGCGGGATCGGCCGGGCTGCTGCTGCTGGTCGATTACGCCGACCGCTGGGCACCCGATCACCTGGCCTGCCTGCTTTCCAACTCGCTGCTGCACGACAGCCCAGTACCGGTGCGCATCCTGATGGTCGCCCGCGGCCTCGACGGGTGGCGGGAGCTTCGGGGCGCATTGGGGAACGAACAGTTCTCCACCTCCAGCCAGTCGCTGGAGCCGGTGACGGTCGAAGCCCGGCGGGTGGAGCTGTTCACCGTGGCCCGGAACCGCTTCGCCGCACTGTACGAGCTGCCTGAACCGGAGCGGATCAAAGTGCCCGCGCTACTGTCCGAGCCAGGCATGGACTCGGTCCTCGACATTCACATGGCAGCGTTGGTGGCGGTCGACGCACACCAGAGCGGGCGCCGGCCCTCACCGGACCGGAGCGGGCTCACCGGCTATCTGCTCGACCGCGAGCACTGGAACTGGGTCAACCGGTACGGCCACCCTGGGCACGAACTCACCGGGGGCCGGCGGCGCGGCTACCTGACGCCAGCGTCCGAAATGCACCAGGTCGTCTTCGCGGCCGGACTCGCCGGGCCGGTCTCGACCGTGTTCGGGCGCCGGTTGGTCGACGCACTCTGCCCAGACCTGTCGGTCGACACCGCCGCCGCGCTCGCGGACCACGCCGCCTGCTACCCGCCGGCTGCCGGCACGGTGCTGGAGCCGTTGTACCCCGACCGGCTGACCGAGGACTTCCTCGCCCTCACGATCCCCGGTCACGACGCGGACTACCCCGCCCAGTCCTGGGCGACCCGCATGGTGAGCCGGCTGGCCGACCTGGGCGCGGAAGCCGACGAGGTTCGCGCCGCCACCCGCGCGGTCACCTTCCTGGTCGCGGCCGCCGAGCGGTGGACACACCTGCCCGGCGCGTGCCTCAACGCCGTACTCGAGCGCCGGCCGGGCCTCGCCGTGCGCGCCGGTCCGGCTACGGTTCGCGTGGTCGCCGAGCTCGGTGAGGTGACCATCGACGTCCTGGAGGCGGTCGACCAGGTTCTGCCAGCGCGGAGGCAGCTTGGATACGAGTCGGCGGCGGCCGCCATCACGGACCGGATCGTCACCCACCGACTGCCGGAGACGGATGATCCTGCCCGGCGCGCCGCCCTGGTGGCCAAGCGCGGCGAACGGAGCTGGCAGGCGGGCCGAGACGTTGCGGCGGCGGGAGACTTCGACGTCCTGACCGACCTCGTCGAGCCGTGGGCCGAGGTCGACCCACTCAGCCACTCGTGGAACCTCGCTGCCGCGCACAGTAACCTCGCCGCCAGCCGCCGCTCGGCAGGTCAGCTCGCCGAGGCGCTGGCTGCCGCCCGGTCCGCGGCGGAGGCCCGACGCCGGATGGCGGAGCGGCAGCCGTCCGTCTTCCTGCCCTCGTACGCCCTGTCCTGCTACCAGCTTGCCCTGCTGCTGATCGAGGACGGCCCCGCCGCGTCGGCGTGGCGGACGTTGGCCGAACTGGACCGTTTCTGTGCCGGTGTCGTCGAGGCCTTTGCCGGGCGCCGGTCGGCGAAGTTGGCCGAGCTGCTCGCACCCGCGGCCACTCGGGACGTGGGGGCGCACGGCGCCGGTGCGGCGGCTGACGGCTTCGCCGCGCTCTGCCGGAGCACCGCCCAGGACATCGTCGACTACGAGCAGACCATCGCAGCGCTGTTCCCGCGCCAGGGCGAGAGCGTCGAACAAGCGGGGCGCCGGGCGGCGCGCAGCGCTCCGGTTGACTTCCTGACCGAGATCGGCGCCGCGTTGTACGCCGAGCACAGGCTGTGGGCGGCGGTTGGCCAGGTAGAAACCGCGTGGGTGGCCTGCCGAGGGGCGGTGGAGTTCTTCCGACTGGTGGCCCGCGCCGCTCCCGGCGAGCATCTGATGTCGCTGTCGCAGACGCTGGACGGCACCATGCGGCTTGCGGCGGTGCTGGGCAGGGCCGAGGACGCCTGCACGTATGGCGCCGAGGCGGTCGACGGCTACCAGGCGGCCGCGGACCTGGACCCGACGACGTACGAGCCACAGCTGGCGACCCTGCTCATCGATGTCACCGAACGGTTCCTCGCCGCCGGCCGGCGCGAGGACGCGTTCAGCTATTCGGAACGGGCCGTGGCGGTTCTGCGGCGCTGTGCCGACCGGGAGTCGGACGCGCTGCCCGTGCTGGCGGGCGCGGAGGGCCAGCACGGGTTGCTCGCCTCCGTGCTCGGTCAGCATGACCTGGCGCTGACCCACACCGCCCGCAGCGTCGAGCTCTACCGGGAGCTGCTGCCACGCGGAGGTAGGGAGCACGACTCGGGACTCGGCCTGGCGCTGTGCCGGTACGGCGTCGTGCGTATCGCCGCCGATCGGGACCGGCTGGTGGCTGCCGAGGCCATCATGGAAGCCCTCGAATGGTACGGAGAGCTCGAACGCCGGGGAGAAACGCCGGACGAGGAGTTCACCACCCTCGTCACCAGCCTGATGCGGTCCGCGGCCGGCGCTCCGGACGGCGACGAGGAGTGACGATCGGCCGGGCGTGGCGTGCCGGTCCACAGGTGCACGGGCAGCAGGCGGTCGCGCCCAACCAGGTCACGTGGCCAGGTCGGATTGACGCCCTTCTCGCGTTCGACCGGCCCGTACCGGCGCCCATCGGCCCGCGCGGTCCCTCGGCCGCGACCCCGAGGCTTGGGGCGAGGGGGTGAACGGAAACGGGCTCGACGACAGATTGCGCCGGTGGGAGCATCACCGGGTGGTACCACTGCGGATCATCAGGGGCGATGCAACGAGTCCTCAGGCCAAGGGACCGAAGATCATTGCCCACATTTGCAACGATCTCGGTGGGTGGGGCAAGGGCTTCGTGCTGGCGGTCTCCCACCGGTGGCCGGAACCCGAGCGCGCCTACCGGCAGTGGCACCGTGAACGCTCCGACAACGACTTCGGCCTTGGCGCTACCCAGTTGATTCAGGTCCGGCCCGACACCTGGGTGGCCAACATGGTTGCCCAGCGCGGGATCCGTACCGGCAGCGGCGGGCCGCCGATCCGATACGGCGCCGTCGAGCGTTGCCTGACTGTGGTCGCCGAGCACGCTGCGCGGCTGTCCGCTACCGTGCATATGCCGCGCATCGGTTGCGGCTTGGCCGGTGGCCGGTGGGAGCGCATCGAGCCGCTCGTCATCGCCACCCTGTGTGACCACGACATCGCCACCACCGTCTACGACCACGATTGACCGGTCGACACGCCGCCTGGCTCCCGCCCAGCGCGGCGAGGGAGTGAGCCGGATCTGGAGTCCCACCTGCCGGGGTGGACGGCCTCTCGCTGCTGCGGCTCACCGACTTGCGGCACGGCACAATCCGCTGTTCGGTTGGCTGGACGAAGCGCCGGCCGGCAAGCAGAGAGCCGGCCGGCCAGGGAGCGGCGAAGGGCGCAGCCGGTCGGGCCTTTGCCCGGCAAGCGTCGCGGAGTAGGGGCATTGACAGCGGATCCTACGATCTCCGGCGTGTCACGTCCCCGACCTTCGCTAACGCGCATGCGGATTGTATTCACCCTCGGGCTGCTGGTGGGTCTCGGCGTTACCGCAGGATTCGTATCGTCGACCTTGCGCGATATGAGGGGATTCGACGTACTCGGTGAAATCGTGAAGGTCGAGCATCACGGCACCAAGACTCTCCTGACGGTCCGCTTCACGGCGAGTGACGGCAGCCGATGCGAGTCGCATTTTCGCCCGTCCACGACAGGTCAGCACTTGCCGTGGGTGACCAGATCCAGATCCACCATCCGAGCGGATATCCCTGTATCAACGTCCGCGAAGCAAGCGAGCCGGACTCATGGATGCCGGTCGTCGTCATGGCATTGCTCACCATCGGGTTCGCATCAGGTGCATACGTGGCGTGGTTTCCGCCGACCATCCCGCCCTCCCGATATTCCGGCCTGCCGTAACAAGCCTGAAGTGCCGGTTGATCGCCAGCCGTTCCGCGCCGAGGCTGCGGCGATCAGCTCGCGGAGCTGCTTTCCACCCGCCTCGGCGAACGCCGCAGCCGGCGGGGCGGCGCGGTGCCGCTCGCCCAGGTCGGGTAGTCGAGGTCGGTGTCCATGCGGCCGGCGGTCGCCTCGCGGATGACCGGCGGGGGGAAGTCCGTGTCCGCGATCTACGCGGGGATGGCCCGGTACCAGCCGCAGCCCACTCCACTCCTAGGATCAGCGCGTGAAGCCGGAGGAGGGCTGGCAAGAGTGCACGAGGAGTTGGCGGGGTGGCTACGGCAGCTGCGTGACCTGACCGGACGGAGCCTGCGCGAACTCGCCCGCGACGTCCACGTCAGCAGCTCCTCACTGTCGCGGTACTTTTCCGGCCAGGCCGTTCCACCCTGGCCGACGGTGGTGGCGCTCTGCAAGGCAGCCGGTCGCGACCCCAGGCCACTGCGTGAGGTGTGGGAGCGGGCCAAGGACGGGCCCCAGACGAGCACGGCCGCCACTCCGTCGGTGCGCAATGACCTGCCACACGACATCACCGCCTTCACGGGGCGCCGGGTGGAGTTGGACGCCCTCCTCGGCGCCGCGCGGACCACGTCGGTGGTGGCGATCGACGGCATGGGCGGGGTGGGCAAGTCCGCGTTGGCCGTACACGCCGCGCATCTGCTGACCGCCGACTTCCCCGGTGGCCAGCTCTACCTGGACCTGCACGGGTTCACTCCGGGCCGGGAGCGGGTCGAGCCCTCGGAGGCGCTGCGTGTGCTGCTGGCCGCGCTCGGGTTGCCACCCGGCAGGATTCCCGACGCGGTCACCGAGCGGGCCGCACTGTGGCGGTCGGAACTGGCGACGCGGCGCGCTATCGTGCTGCTGGACAACGCCGCCGATGCCGAGCACGTGCGCGATCTGCTGCCCGGCGCCGGTCAGAGCTTCGTCGTGATCACCAGCCGCCGGCGGATGGTGGAGCTGGACGGTGTCCAGCCGATCTCGCTGGACGTCCTGCCGACCCAGGAGGCGGCGGAGCTGTTCGTCGAATCCGCGGGTGGGGCTCGGCCCGGTGACGTCGGCGAGGTGCTGCGGCGATGCGGGAACCTGCCGCTGGCCATCCGGGTGGCCGCCGCGCGGCTGCGGCACCGGCCCGCGTGGACGCTGGACACCCTGGTGGACCGGCTGCGCGAGGGCGAGCTGGCCGTGTCGGACGTGTTCGAGATGTCGCTGCGGCAGCTCGACCCCGCCCAGCGGCGGATGTTCGGGCTGCTGGGGCTGGTGCCGGGCGAGGACATCGACGCGTACGGCGCGGCCGCCCTGGCCGGGATTCCGCTGGCCAACGCCCGTTCCCTGCTGGAGGACCTGGTCGACGTCCACCTGGTCCAGGAGCCGGCGGCGGGTCGCTTCCGGATGCACGACCTGCTGCGGCAGGCCGCCCGGGCCGACGACGCCGCGGCCGCCCCCGTACCGGCGATCGCCCGGCTCGGCGACTACTACCTGAGCGGCATGCTGGCCGTGAAAGAGCTGGTCGAGATCGTCATCCCGCTACCGGTCACCGTGTCCCAGCCACCGCCGGCGCTTCCCGATCTCTCCGGCTACGACACGGCCGTCACCTGGATGGACACCGAGTGGGCCAACCTCACCGCGACGTTCTCGCTCGCCGTGGAGCTGCGCATCGACGGGCCGGCGGTCGGGCTCGGACAGCTCGCTTTGATCGCTCACGCGCGACGCGGCGGCATGGCGCAGCTGCGCCGCGGGCTTGAGGTCAGCATGCCCGCCGCCGAAAGGCTCGGCGAGCGCCGCGTGCTCGCCTCGCACCGGTACCTGCTGGGCGCCGCGCTGATGCGCGTCGGCCGGATCGAGGAGGCGGTGCCGGAGCTCGAAGCGGCCCGCGTGCTGATGGCCGCCGAGGGCGACGTCGTCAGCGAGGCCATCACCCTCCTGCAACTGGCGGAGATCCGGGTGTACGCCGGCGACGCCGAAGGCGCCGTCGAACTCCTGCGCCAGGCGACCGTACTGGTGCCGCCCGGCGAGGCGGCCGTCCGGGTGCGGGTGTGCACCGGTCTCGGCCAGGCTCTGGTGCAGCTGGGGAAGTACGGCGAGGCCCGCGAGGCCGTCTCGGAGGTGATCGAGATCGCGCGCGGGCTGGACCGGCAAACGGAGCGCATGTGCCTGGAAGTGCTCGGCCGGGCGGCACTCGGCCTGGGCGACGCCCGGACCGCTCTCGATCTCGCGGAGCAGTCCGTCGCGCTCAACCGGGCGACGCGCCACCCGATCTTCGAGGCGGCCAGCCTCACGGACACCGCCATCGCCCTGCGCCACCTCGGCCGCGCCGAGGAGGCAGTGGCCAGGCACGCCGAGGCAGTGCGGATTCTCGAGCGGGCCGGCGAGCCGCACCGGGTGGTGCGCAGCCTCCTCCCGTATGCGGAGGCATGCCTGGCCACGGGCGATCGGGACGCCGCGGCACGGCACTTCCAGGCGGTGCTGGAGATCGCCACCGCGCACGGCCTCGACTACGTGGTGCCCGCGGCGCGTGCGGGACTGGCCCGGCTGTCCTGAGCCCTGTCCCAGGGGTGGCGCGGGTGTCCCGTCCCGTCCCGGGACACCTGCACAACAATCGTCCGCTGGAGTGAATGCGCAGGTCAGCCGGGTATCGGCGGGGTGTCCCGCGTCCCGCAGGGCGCGGCGTGCGTTGTCCCGGACAGGCCGCCGCGCCGACGCTCTTCGCCATGCACATGACGCCTTCGCTGCTCGCCGAACTGGACGCGCTGCCCGCCCGGTGGGAAGTGCAGGGGACGCTCGCCGTACCCGTCGCCGCGGTCGCCGCGGTCCTGCTCACCGTCGCGGAGGGGCGGGTTGGCGACGACAACCTGCTGGTGCTGGCCAGGGCTTCGGCGGCACGACAGGGGGCGATGACCGTCGTGGCCGGGGCCGGCGCCGACGTCTACCGCGCCGTACTCGCCGGGCTGGTGGAGCCGGTGGAGATCCAGGTGGACCGGGCCCGGTCCAGGGTGGCGGTGCAGAGCTGGTACGCCGGGGTGCACGCCGCCACCGCCTGCCCCGCAGGTACCCGGGTGACCCATCGGGTCCACCGCGTCCACCCCGACCACCCGGGGTTCGCGGCCGGGATCGCCGAGATCGGCCTGCGTGCCCGCATGTCACGCGATCTGCGGCAGGTGCTGGGTGTGATCGCCGATCGGCTCGGCTGCTGACAATCCGCTCTCCCATCCGGGTCGGGTCGTCCGGGCGGGCGAACCCCTCGGGCGAACCGACCTGAGCAGTCCGGATAACCCGGGTGCGAACCCGACCGCATTCCACCGTCCGTCCGTTCAATCGAAGGAGCACACAACCATGTCCACCACCCTCAGCGACCAGCACAACGGCTTCTCCGAAGCGGGACTGCGCAGACTGCGCGACGTGCTGGCACGACATGTCGATTCCGGGAACATTCCGGGGCTGGTCGCCCTGGTCAGCCGGGGCGGTGAGACGCACGCCGAAGCGATCGGGACGATGCGCCATGACGGTGGCGCGCCGATGAGCCGGGACACGATCTTCCGGATGGCCTCGACGTCGAAGCCGGTCGCGATGGCGGCGGCGATGGTCCTGCTCGACGAGTGCAGGCTGCGGCTGGACGACCTGGTAGAGCAGTGGCTGCCCGAACTCGCCGACCGGCGGGTGCTGAGGCGGATCGACGGCCCGTTGGACGACACCGTGCCGGCGCGGCGGCCGATCACCGTACGGGACCTGCTGACCTCCACGTTCGGGCTCGGCATGGACATGACGTCGCTGGGCACTCCGATCATGGGCGCCATCTTCGAGCAGGGGCTCACGCCCGATCTGCCGGAACCGATGCCCGAGCCGGACGAGTGGATGCGGCGCCTTGGCACGCTTCCGCTGATGCACCAGCCCGGAGAGCGCTGGCAGTACCACATCAGCAGCGATGTACTCGGCGTGCTCGTCGCCAGAGTCACGGGCCGGTCGTTCGAGACGTTTCTGCGCGAACGCATCTTCGACCCCCTGGGCATGAAGGACACCGGTTTCCACGTGCCCGCCGACAAGCTCGACCGGCTGCCGACCCTCTACGCCCCCGACCCGCAGACCGGGGAGTTCACCGTGTGGGACGAAGCCGAAGGGGGACGCTGGAGCAAGCCTCCGGCGTTCGAGGGCGGCGGTGGTGGGCTGGTCTCCACCGCCGACGACTACCACGCCTACTTCCGGATGCTGCTCAACGGCGGGATGCACGGGAGCGAACGGATCCTGTCCCGGCCCGCCGTCGAGTTGATGACCACCAACCGCCTCACGCCCGACCAACAGGTCGCCCGGGACGCCATGGCCCGCAACAACGTCCATGTGTCGTTCGGCCAAGGGCAGCACGGCGGCTGGGGCTTCGGGATGGCGGTGCGCGCCTACCGTGGCGACTACGCGTCCATCGGCCAGTTCGGCTGGGACGGCGGAAGTGGTACCTCGACCTACGCCGACCCGGACAACCGGCTCACCGGAATCCTGCTCACCCAGGTCGGGTTGTCGGTCCCGAATCCGGCGCGGCTCATCCACGACTTCTGGACCACGCTCTACCAGGCAATCGACGGCTGAGGGGCACACTGAACCCGCCGAGCTCGGCGCGGCCCGTCTGCCGCTGGACACTGGCACCGGACGTGTCGGTGACCAAGGCAGGCAGCGGACCGCGCCGAGCCGCGGGACGCCTTCGACTACCAGGACTACGGCATCGAGTAGCCGGGCCGGGGACCAGAGGGGCCCCGCCACCGCGAACCGGAACCGTGCCTCAGGGACCTACGATCGCCGCAGAGTCGCAGCATGGGGGGCAGCCATCGACGGCGTACCTGCAGTCGGCCGACGTTTGACATGAAGCGCGGTTGAGGTTTTAGGGTCTCGGCGTAGGTCAAGGCCCGGCGTCCTCGCTGTGCCTTGTGTCAGGCCGAGACAACCCGAAGCGGGCGGCGACCCGACGCCCGTCGTCGCTGCCGTGCTCAAGGTCTTTCACGGGTCGACGGGCGGCTGATCGATCACAACAGGACGTTCGTCACCTCAGCACCGTTGCCGGAAGGAATCTGATGCCACTGCCCCGCCTTCTCCGTCCCCGCCTCGTCGCGAGCGCTCACTGCGACCTCCCCTGCGGCGTCTACGACCCGGCCCAGGCCCGCATCGAGGCTGAGTCGATCAAGGCCATCTGCGAGAAGTATCAGGCCAGCGACGATCCGGAGTTCCGGACCCGCTCGCTGATTATCAAGGAACAGCGGTCCGAACTGGTCAAGCACCACCTCTGGGTGCTCTGGACCGACTACTTCAAGGCGCCGCACTTCGAGAAGTACCCGGAGCTGCACACGCTCTTCAACGAGGCCACCAAGCTGGCCGGCGCCGGCGGTGCGAAGGGCTCCGCGGACCCGGCCGTAGCGGAGCAACTCCTCACGAAGATCGGGGAGATCTCGAAGATCTTTTGGGAGACCAAGCAGAGCTGATCCAGGGAACCGGGTGCGACCCTGCACCCGGTTCCGCAGATGCGACGGCCGTCCCTGGCGCGGTACCTGCGGAGCGGGCTGCCGGCCGGGCCGTAACGCACCGGGCCGGCAGCCGCGTAGGCCAAGGGCGTCCCGCGTTACATGCTGGAGTTGTAGTAGGCGCCCCGGTATGCCCGATCCACCGGGGATGTTTGCAGAATCCAGCCAGTCCAACCCTCGACGCGGGTGTAGATCCGGACGCAGAAGGATCCCGCAACCCTTCTCGGGAAGTCCCCGTGTTCGACGCCTGGCTCGTCGCCCGTGCACTGCGCGGCGTTGTACTGCAGCCGGTGGCTCGCATCCACGTTGACGCCCGAACTTTCCAGGGTGATGTCGTCCTCGAACGACGACATCACCGTCCAGTCTGTGCCCATGGCCGACACGGGCAATTTCGGGCGTCCGCCGGTCCCGGTACCAAGAACCTCGAGTTCATCGAAGAAGACGCTGCCCGGTATCATCTGCCGGCACTGCAGCCAGAAGGCGCAGAAATTGGCGTCCTGGGCCCCCTCGTGTGGGGTGGCGAGAGTGATCACGTCCTCGACGTAGAGGTAGGGCGGCCAGCCCGGAGTGTTGCGCTGCACGTTCAGCAGCGCCGAGCGGATCACCAGGCCACCCATGGAGTGCGCCACCACGTCGACCTTGACGCCGTTGCTGGAGTACTCGTCGTAGATGACGTCAGCGAGCCTGTGTGCGACGGTGTGGATCGACGTGTCGCGGTTGCCGTCGTGCTGGAAGGTGCAGTTCGTGCTGCCACCGTAGTAGCCGAATGTCGACAGCGGCCCGGTCCAGCCCTCGTTCCGGAGATGCGTGCGCGCATTCAACCAGGTGCTGTTGCAGTCGTGGCCGCCGGAGGCCGCGAAACCGTGCACGAAAATTATCGGATTGTCCTTGGTGTCGCCACGGCCGGGGGCTGCCTGGGCGGGAGCTGCCACGACCACCGTCAGGCCGGCGGTAACCGCCAGCGAGGTCAGCAGGGTCAGGACTCGTCGCATCTACTGCGTCCTCTCGGACAAACCGCTGATATCCAGCTCCGTTTGCTGAAGTACGCTGATCGTCGCGTTTCGCGGGTTCGCTGTGACCCAACGAATCCGCGAACTTTGTCGGCCTGGACCGTCGGCCCAGTCGACGAGGGCCATGAGCGGCCGGAACGGGCAGTGGCGGGTCGCGGAGTTGCCGGCGTCGGGCGCAACGACCGGCTAGCCCAGGTGGTCATCGTCGCGATGCTGTCGCGCTATGCCGACGGCGCCTGGGGTCAGCCCGACATTCTCCGGAGCCAATGGTTCTGGACGTTCGTCATCGGGGCCGATGCCCTGCTGCTGGGCGCCGGCATCCTTGTCCTCCGCCGTCAAGCCCGCGTCTGGCAGCTCCCGCGGCCACCGGCTCCCCGCTTACCGCCTCCGCCGGAGCCTCCGCGCGCGGGGCGGTACCGATGCCTCGAACCGCTTTTCTTCGCACTCCGCGCAGGTGGTGGCGACGCCAGCCGTCGTCCTCGACGGGAAGCGCCACTCGAAGACGAGATCACTGAACCTTTTTCAACCTCCCTTGCGGTCCGACGGACCGCAAGGTCGGACGCGGTGCGTGGGCGCCGCGCGATTCAGGTTGAAAAAGGATCACTGGTCGAGGTCCGCGGCCGTGCCGCCCTCGTCGTTCGGTCCGGCACGTTCCATGCCGATCGCGAGGGTCGCCAGCTTTTCCAGTGCGCTGTTGAGATGGGCGATCTCGTCCTCGGTCAGGGCGGAGAGGAAGGCGGTGTTCCGGGCCCGCGCCGCGGCGATCAGACCCTTGTACGTGCGCAGGCCGGCCGGCGTCAGGGAGATGGGCGAACTGTTGCCAGGGCCGCTGGAGCGGACGACAAAACCGCGGTCGGCGAGCTTCGTGACGATGCGGCTCATTTGAGCGGGATCGATGCCGGCGAGTCGGGCAATGCGATTCGTGGTGCTCGCCACTCCGCCTCCGAGCAGCGCCAGCGCTCGCCATTCGCCCAGGCTGACATCGAATTCCCGACGAAAGAGCAGGGCCGCGCTGCGCTCGAACGCGTTGACCACCCGGTGCAGCCGAAATGAGAGCAGTTCGGTTATCACCAGATCCGCCGCCAGTGTCTCCCTGCCTGCGGTCGCTTCCACCATGCGCGCAAGTTTGCCACGCCGGATCCGGACCGCTCCGGCCCGGCCGTGCCGCGGCGCCCGCTGCGGCCGGGCCCCCCGGTCGATCTCCGCGGCGTCGTCGCGCGCAGCCATGTCGATGTCCGGGGATCGGGTGTGGTTCACGCCGTTGGCTCGGGCCGTCGCGCCGGTGGTCGACGTGTCACGAGACTGTTGACAATCACAACACCCGGTGCACATACTCTGCGATCATCAACACCGGCCCTGGCCCCGTTCGTCCTGGCTGCGGGCGGTCGGCCTCTGGAACGGAGAACCCATGCAGACTCCGCGGTACGAGTCGATCCGCTACCTGTTGCGGCCGTCGAGCATCGCCGTCGTCGGCGCGTCCGACCGTCCCGACCGGATCGGGGGCCGCCCCCTGCGGATACTCGCCGACCGCGGCTACAGCGGGTCGATCTACCCGGTCAACCCCAAGTACGAGTCGGTGCAGGGCATCCGCTGCTATCCGGACATCGCGTCGCTGCCGGCTGATGTCGAGCTGTTCGTCATCTGCATTCCCGCGGAGGCGGCGGTTGCCGCGCTGGAACAGGCGGCCGAGCGTGGGGCGCGGGCGGCCGTGGTGTTCGGCGGCGGATTCGCCGAGGCCGGCGCCGACGGAAAGGCGCTCCAGGATCGGCTGTCCCGCATCGCCGAATCGGCCGGAATCGCGCTCGCCGGTCCGAACAGCCTGGGACTCGCGTCGTTTGCCCACCGCTCTTTCGCGACGTTCGCGACGACCCTCGAAACCATGCCGGCGATCGAGGCGGGCGGGGTGGCTCTCGTCTCGCAGAGCGGCGGTACCGCCTTCAACCTGCTGACCGAGGCGTACTGGGCGGGCGGGCGCTTCTCGCACGTCATCGCCACCGGCAACGAGGCGGGTGTGACGTTCCCCGACTACCTCCGCTACCTCGCCACCGATCCGGCAACCTCGGCCGTGATCGGGTACGTCGAGGGCGTCGCGAGCGGTGAGCAGTTGGCGGTCGCCCTCGGCGAGTTGCAGTCCGCGGGCAAGCCGGTCTTCCTGCTGAAGTCCGGAGCGTCCGAGCGGGGAAGCAGGTCGGTGGCCTCGCACACCGCGCAGTTCTCCGGTGTGGACAGTGCCTTCGACGCCGTTTTCGACCGGTTCGGTGCGGTCCGGCTGCAAGGCATGGACGACGCGGTCGACGTCGCCCGCGCCCTGACCATCGAGACGCCGGTCGACGGGCTGGCGGTGGCGACCAACTCCGGCGGCGCCGCGGCGTACCTGTCGGACGCGTGCGACCGGTTCGGCGTACCGCTGACGGACCTCGCCGACGACACGATGCGGGAACTGCGGGCGGCGCTGCCGGCGTTCGCCGGGCTGACGAACCCGATCGACTTCACCGCCCAGGTGATCAACGACGTCGACCTGATGGCGAACACCCTGCGGATCCTCGACCGCGACCCCTCGGTCGACACGCTGCTGGTCTTCCTCGGCAGCATGGAGTACCTCGGGGAGAAGCTGATCGACATCCTCGTCCGGACGCGTGCCGAGCTGCGCAGTCCGCTCGTGCTGTCCTGGCTCGGCGTGAGTGACCGGATCCGCCTGGCGGCCGCCCAGGCCGGGCTGGTGGTCGGCGCCGACCCGGCCCGGGCACTGCGCGGGATGGGACTCGTCCGCGCCGGTCGACGCGGCCAGCGGCAGGCGCCGGGCCGGTCCGGTGCGGCAACGGCGGTCGACCTCGGCGGGGCGCTGCGCGGCGATCTGCCGTGGCTCGGGACCGGTCAGCGGCACGGCCTCGACGAGGCGCGGACGATGGAATTGCTGGACCGGCTGGGCGTACGCACACCGCGCCGGGTCGGCGTCACCACCGCGTCGGAGGCGGTGGCGGCGGCCGAGGAGGTCGGCTACCCGTGCGTGCTCAAGCTCGTCGAGCCCTTCCTGGCGCACCGTGCCCGGCAGGGAGCGGTCGAGGTCGGGCTCGACGGACCGGACCGGCTCTCGGCGGCGTACGAGCGGATGACCAGGCAGTTCGGGATGACGAAGGCGTTGGTCGTCGAGCAGGTCCCGGCCGGACCGGAGCTGATCGTCGGGGTGCTGCACGACGCGACGTTCGGCAGCCGCGCCGTGCTCGGCAGCGGCGGGATCTGGGCGAACGAGATCGGCGACGTACGGACCCTGGTACCTCCGTACGACCCGGCGTACGTCGCGCACGAGTTGCGGCGGCTCAAGCTCTCGGCACAGTTCGAGACGCAGGCGCCGGTCGACGCGTCGGGGCTGGCCAGCGAGGTGGCTGCCGTGCTGGCCCGGCTCGACGCCGTCGTGCAGGACGGCGCGGCCGGGATCGGGGAGATCGAGTGCAACCCGATCAGGGTGGTCGGCGGCGGGACCGTGGTACTCGACGCGCTGGCCTTCACCACCGACGGGGCCGGCCGATGAGCGGGGCGGCATCCGAGCCGGCGGTGCGCCGACCGGACCTCGGGATCTCCACCGACGTCGGGCACGCGAACGCCCAGCGGATCGAGCTGCGCCGGTACGACCTGGTCGACGAGCTGATCGGGCACACCTCGTACACCGAGACCCTGCTGCTGGCCGTGACCGGCCGGCGGCCCTCGGGCGCGCAGGTCCGCGCGGTCGACGCCGTGCTGGTCAGCCTGGTCGACCACGGGATGCAGCCGAGCGCCCTGGCCGCCCGCCTGACCTACTCGGCGGCGCCGGACGCGCTCCAGGGCGCACTGGCCGCCGGCGTGTTGGGCGCGGGCAGCTCGCTGCTCGGCTCGATGGAGCAGGCCGGCAAGATGTTGGCCGACATCGGCGCGCGGGTACGCGCCGGCGCCGGACCCCGGGGCGCGGCCGAGCAGGCGGTCGCCCGGATCCTCGACGAGGGCCGGCGGGTACCCGGCTTCGGGCACGGGCTGCACCGGACGGGTGATCCTCGGGCGATCCGGCTGCTACAGGTCGCGACCGAGCTGGGCGTCGCGGCCGAGGAGACCGGTTGGCTCGCCGCGGTCGGTGCCGCGATCGAGGAGCGGGCCGGTCGCCGGCTCGTGGTGAACGCCACCGGCGCATCGGCGGCGATCCTGCTCGGTGTCGGCGTTCCCTGGCACCTGCACCGAGGGGTGGCGATCGTCAGCCGCACCGCCGGGCTGCTCGCGCACATCAACGAGGAACTCGACCAGCCGATCGCCCCGCAGGTACGCAACGCGTTGCGCGAGGCCAGTTGGCTGGACGAGGAGCGCGGCCCGCTGGGAGGCCCCGATGCATGACCCGTCGACGATCGTCGGCAACAGCACCGGCTGGGCGCCGTTCGTCTGCGAACGCTGGCGCGCCGAGCGGGTCCGGGAGGTGTCCGGGCTGGCCCAGCACCCCTACCTGCCGGTGGACGGCCACGCCGAACTGGTCCCGCCGTCCTTTCTGAGCGCGCAGTACGTGGACGCCTTCGCCCTGGGCATCCCCGACGCGTCGGCGCGGCTGAACGGCGGGAACGCGTGCCGCTGGCTGGCGGAGGTACGGGTCGGCGACGCGCTCGAACGCGACTCCACCGTGATCGACGCCGAGGTGAAGAACGGCCGGACCGGCCGGCTGGAGCTGTACACCATCGAGACGGTGTACCGCCGGGCCGACTCCCGGGCCGAGGTGGCGAGGCTGCGGTACACCGCGATCCGGCGGTTCCCGGAGTCGCCGACGGCCTCGACCGCGCCGTCGACGGCGACCGGATCGCGGCCGACCGCAGGTGGCCGGCCGACCGGGGCGGACCTGCCCGGGGGCGCGATCCGGGTCTTCTCCGCCAGCGTGTCCAGTCGGGACGTCGTCCGCTACGCGGTCGCCACCGAGGATCTCTACGAGGCGCACTACGACGAGGCCTACGCGCGGGCGAGTGGCCTGCCCGGGACCATCGTGCACGGCCTGTTGAAGATGGCCTGGCTGGCCCGCGGTGCGCTGGAGTACGGCGGCACCGGCAGCGTGCTGCGGGAGCTGTCGGCGTCGTACCGCGGGATGGACCTGGTCGGAGCCGACTTCACGGTGTGGGTCGAGCCCGACCCGGCCGGAGGTGGCGACGGCGGGACGAGACTCCGGCTGTACGGGCAGTCCCAGGGCGGTGCGGTCTCCACGGTCGGCACGGCCGTGCTCGAACCGGCGCCGGCCGCACCGGCATCCGTCGCGGTCCGGGCTGGCCTGGGCCGCACGCGTACGCAGACCCGATCCCAAACACAGGAAGAGGAGTGAGTGTCGTGGCTCAGCCCGCCACCGCGGAATTCGACGCCGGTCTGCTGCCCGGCGAGCCCGGTCGGACCCTGCTCATCGCCGGGAAGTGGACGACGGCCGAGACGACGTTCGACGTACTCGACCCGGCGACACTCGACGTCGTCGGGCGGGCCGCCGACGCCGGGGAGCCGGAGGCACGAGCCGCGGTCGACGCGGCGGTGGCCGCGTACGACGGTTGGCGTACCGAGGCCGCCGAGGCGCGGGCCGCACGGCTGCGGGCCGCCGTGGACGCCATCCGCGGCCAGGCCGAGGGCCTCGCCCGGCTGCTGTCGGTCGAGAACGGCAAGCCGTACGCCGAGGCACACGGCGAGGTCCTCCGGGGCGCCGCCATGCTCGAATGGGGTGTCGAGGAGGGCCGCCGGGCGTACGGCCGGGTCACCCCGTCCTCGGCCAACGGCCGCGGTGTCGTCCTCACCTCCCCGGTCGGTCCGGCGCTGCTGATCACGCCGTGGAACTTTCCGGCGAGCATGCTGATGCGCAAGATCGGCCTGTCGCTGGCGGCCGGCTCGCCGGTGGTCGCCAAGCCGGCCGAGCAGACCCCGCTGATCGCGGTCGCGGTGACCAGGCTGATCAACGAGCAGCTTCCGCCGGGCGTGCTGAACGTCCTCACCACCTCGCGGCCCGCCGAGGTCGTCAACGCGGTCATGGACGATCCCCGGATCCGCAAGGTGAGCTTCACCGGCTCCACCGAGGTCGGGCTGAGCCTGGCCCGCCGGCCCGGTGCCGTGCTGCGGCGCGTCTCGCTGGAGATGGGCGGCCACTCGCCGGCCATCGTCTTCCCCGACGCCGACCTGGGCAGCACGGTCGACAACATCATGTTCGCGAAGTTCCCCAACGCGGGTCAGAGCTGCATCTCGATCAACCGGCTCTTCGTGCACCGGGCCGTGGTGGCCGAACTGACCGGCCGGCTGGCCGAGCGGATCGCCGCGCTGCGCCTCGGGCGCGGGCTCACCGCCGGGGTGACGACCGGTCCGCTGATCGACTTCGCCGGCCTCGCCAAGGTCGAGCGGCACGTCGAGGACGCGGTCGCGAAGGGTGCCACCGTGCTGGTCGGCGGCCGGCGCTGGACGCCGGACGACCCTCGGCTCAAGGGCGCCTTCCACGAGCCGACCCTGCTGACCGACGTGCACGAGGGGATGGAGATCGCCCACGAGGAGACCTTCGGGCCGGTACTCCCCGTCTATCCGTTCGACGACGGCGACGACGTGATCGCCCGGGCCAACGACACCACGTACGGCCTCGCCGCCTACGTGTTCGGCTCGGACTTCAACCGGCTCTGGGACGCGATGGAGCGACTCGAGTTCGGCGTCATCGGCGTCAACGACGCGATGCCCAACCGACCCGAGTTGCCCTTCGGTGGCTTCAAGAACAGCGGTCAGGGCCGGGAGGGCGGCACCGAGGGCATCGAGGACTACGTCGAGACGAAGGCCATCGCGATCAAGCGATGACGGCGTCCGGCTCCTGGGGATGAGCGCCGGCACCGCTGGCGGTGCAAGCACGGAATTGCGACGTTCCACCACCCGCCCGGTCCGGGCGTAGAGACCAGCCACCACCGGCTGGCCGGAATAGGAGACCTGATGTCCCACAGCAGGCGACCCTCACGATGGATATCCGCGACCACCCGTACCACCCTGGCTCTCGTACTCGCGACCGCCGCGCTCTCAGCCTGCTCCCTCGACTCCGGCAGCGTCACCGCCGCCGGTGCGGAGTCGGCGTCCGGCGAGGTCCTGGTCGGCGTCGCGCTGCCGTTCTCCGGCGCGGTGTCGCGGACCGGCAACCTGTACCGCAAGGGCATCGAGCTGCGCCTGAAGCAGGCCGGGGAGTCCGGTGAACTCGGCGACATCTCCGTCAAGGTCGACTACCAGGACGACGCGAACAACCCCAGCGAGGCGGTACCGCTGGTGACCCGCTTCGCCCAGGCCGGCGCGGTGGCCATGTTCGGTGCCCACTCGTCGCCGGTCGCGCTCGCCCAGGCGAACGCCGTCCAGGCGGCCGGGCTGCCGGAGTTCGTGTTCGGTGCCAGCAACTCGATCAAGAACCCGTTCCAGTACCAGGTGAACGCCCGGGACTCGGAACAGATCAAGAACGTCATCAACTTCGCCGCCCGTAACAACTTCCGCCGGGTCGGCATCTTCACCGACACCGGGGCGTACGGCACGTCGGCCAAGCAGCAGCTCGACGCCATTCTCGGCGCCTCCGACCTGGAGATCGTCGGGTCGGAGACGTTCGAGCCGACCGCCTCGAACCTCGCTCCGCAGCTCGTCTCGCTGCGGCGCAAGAACCCGGACTTCGTGGCGATGTTCAGCTTCGGCACCCCGTACGCGGCCGTGGTCAAGGGCAAGGCGGAGATCGGGTGGAACGTGCCGATCGTCGGCAACGTGGCCGCCGGTGACATCGCCGTCGGTGAGATCGCCGGCAAGGACGCCGACGGCCTCTACTTCATGACGCCCCTGGGCGACGACTCCGGGGCCAGCCGCGCCCTCGCCGAGTCCTGGGCGAAGGCGTACCCGGACGACCCGCTGACCTTCGAGGGCGCGACCGCGTACGACGCCATGACGGTGCTGATCCGGGCGTTGAAGCAGGGCGGCACCAGCCGGCAGGCCGTGCAGGAGTGGCTGTCGAAGGCCACCGCGATCGAGGGTCTCGCCTGCGGCAGGTCGCCGTGGAACCTGACCGAGCGCGCACCGATCAAGGCCGACGACCTGGCGTTCCGGCTCTGGAAGACAGGAGAGACGGTCGCTGTCTGACCGCACCCGGAGATGACTGAGCTACTTTATTTCACGATCATCGGGCTCTGCATCGGCTGCGGCTACGCGCTGGTGGCACTCGGCATCTCGACGCTGTTCAACGGTACCGGCGTGCTCAACTTCGCCCAGGGTGACATCGTCATGCTGGCGGCGCTGTTCGTGGCCGTCCGCACCACCGCGGGCGGCGGGTACCTCAGCGGGTTCCTGGAGGCGGTCGCGGTCGTCCTGGTGGCCAGCGTGCTGCTGGGACTGCTCTTCGTGCGGCCGGCGATCGCCCGGCGCCGGGACATCGACCTGATCATCGTCGGCACCATCGGCGTCTCGACGGTGCTGGCGAACCTCGCGAACAACGTGCTGGGCTCCGAGACGTACCGGCTGGCGAGTCCGGTCACCTCCCAGGCGGTCAAACTGGAGTCGTTCAGCATCTCGTTCGACTACTTCGCGATCCTGCTGGCCGCCGGGCTGCTGATGGCCGCCTTCTTCGTCTTCTACCGGAAGACCGACGTCGGTTTGCAGATGCGCGCGATGTCCGCCGACGTGGACGCCGCGCGGCTGTCCGGGGTGCAGATCGCCCGCCTGACGGTGGTCGGCTGGGTCTTCGCGGGCATCGTCGGCGTGTTCGCGGGCGTACTGCTGGGCACCGTGCTGCTGGTCAGCGCCAGCATGGGCGTGGCGTTGACGATCAGCGGGTTCGCCGCCGCGATGATCGGCGGGCTCCGGCACCCGTACGGCGCCGTCCTGGGTGGCGTGATCATCGGTCTCGCCGAGAACTACGCGGCGGGGTACCTGAACACCGCCGCCCGGCAGGCGATCGCGCCGCTCATCATCATGGCCGTACTGCTGGTGCTGCCGCAGGGCATCCTGGCCGGCCGCGGCGCCAAGGCGAGGGTGGTCTGATGGCGGCGGCACGCGGTGCGACACGAGCGACCCGGCAGGGCCTGCACCTCGGCGAGGCGGCGGCGATCGCCGCCGGTGCGATCGCGCTCGCGGCGGTGCTGGGTCCGCACGAGGCCCAGATCGCGGCGATGACCGCGATCTTCGCGCTGGCCGGCGTCGGGCTGAACATCCTCGTCGGGTACACCGGACTGGTCTCGCTCGGCCACGTCGTCTTCTTCGCCATCGGCGCGTACGGCTGGGCGAGGCTGGCCGAGTCCAGTTCGGTCGCGCTGGCGGTGCTGGTCCCGATCCTCGTCTCGCTGGTGGTGGCGGCGGTCATCGTGCTGGTCACGCTGCGGGTCGTCGGCTACTACTTCGGCATAACGACCCTGGCCATCGGCCTGCTGTCGGTCGTCGTGGTACAGAACGCGACCCCGCTCACCGGCGGGTACGCCGGAATCAGCGGGATCCCGCAGATCGCCGTCCCGGGATTCGCCGGTCCGGGGCAGGTGCTGGTGATGTCCGGCCTGGTGCTCGCCGTGGCGTACTACCTGCAGAGCAGCCTGCGGGAGTCACCGCTCGGGGCCGCGATGCTCGCCACCCGGTTCGACGTCCCCGCGTCCCAGTCGCTCGGCCTGTCGGTGGCCTGGGTACGGCTGCTCGCCTTCATGATCAGCTCGGTGCCGGTCACGATCGCGGGAGCGTTCCTCGCCCAACTCGTGCACTACATCGGGCCGGACCAGATGTCGCTGGAGACCTCCATCCGGCTGATCGCCATCGCCATCATCGGCGGTCGGGGTTGGCGCTGGGCGCCGGTGCTCGGCGCGGTGGTCGTGGTGACCCTGCCCGAGCTGCTCCGGCCACTCGCGGAGTACCGGCTGGTGTTCTACGGCGTCGCGCTCGCCTTCGTGGCGCTGTTCATGCCACGCGGGCTCAACCAGATCGTGAGCTGGGTCGGCGGGCGGATCCACGCGGCGAGAGGAGGCACCGGATGAGTACCGTTCGACTTTCCGTACGCGAGATGACCGTGCAGTTCGGCGGCGTCGTCGCGGTCGCACAGCTCAGCCTCGACGTCACCGGCGGCGAGATCGTGGCCCTGATCGGGCCGAACGGCGCGGGCAAGAGCACCGCGATCAACGGACTCTCCGGGTTCGTACCGGTCACGGTGGCGACGATGTCCGTGCGGTTCGGCGACGACGTCATCGATCTCCGCCCGCTGTCGCCCCCGCAGCGCAGCCGGCTCGGCATCGTGCGTACCTTCCAGACGCCGCGGCTGATCCCGGAACTGACGGTGTGGCAGAACGTCGCCATGGGCTCGATCGCCGGCGACGTACGCCACCGGTGGTTCGAGGTGCTCGGTGGGCCGGGGCTGTCGCGGGGCGCGCGGGACCGGCGCGACCGCGCGGTCACGGCACTCGCGGCGCTCGGGCTCGACCGGCTCGCCGAGGACAGTCCGGGCGAACTCAGTCTCGGCGAGCAGCGCCTGGTCGAGATCGCCCGGTCGATGGTCTCCGGCGCCCGGGTGCTGCTGCTCGACGAGCCGTTCGCCGGGCTGTCCCCGGTCGAGCAGCAGCGGCTGGCAGCCGAGATCGACAAGCTGAGGTCGGCCTCGGTCGCCGCGCTGCTGGTGGAGCACAACCTCGAACTGGTCCGGTCGCTGGCCGACACCGTGGTGGCGATGGACCAGGGGGCGGAGTTCGCCCGCGGGGACGCGGCCACGGTCCTGGACTCGCACGAGGTCCGCGAACGGTACCTGGGTGAGGTGGCGTGATGAGTGACGATTCGACCCGGGTGCCGGCGGCGCTGGAGTTGACCGGGTTCTCCGCCTACCACGGTGCGGTGGCCGCGGCGTCGGACGTCTCGCTCCGGGTCGAGCGGGGCAGCGCGGTGGGTGTGCTGGGCCCGAACGGCGCGGGGAAGTCCACGCTGTTGCTGGCCGCGGCCGGTTTCGTCCGGACCACGGGTGGGCTGTCGATCGGTGGGCAGGCCGCCAACCGGCTGTCCCCGGCCAAGCGGCGCCGGCTCGGCCTGGCGATGGTGCCGCAGGAGCGGGCCGCCGTCCTGGAGCTGTCGGTCGCCGAGAACCTGCGGCTGTCCTGGCTCACCGGCCGGCGGGCCACCCCGTACGAGCAGGCGCGGGAGTCGGTGCTGGAGATCTTTCCGGTACTGGCGGGCCGGCTCGGCGATCCGGCGGGAAACCTCTCCGGCGGCCAGCGCCAGATGCTCGCGGTGTCCCGCGGGCTCATGGCGACCTGTGACGTGCTGCTGCTCGACGAGCCCACGGCCGGCCTGTCGCCGAAGCTGATCTCCGAGCTGGTGGACGCGATCCGCACGCTGAACGAGCGTGGCATCACCGTCCTGCTCGTCGAGCAGAACTTCTCGGTCGTCGAGCGCACCTGCTCGTACATCCACGTGTTGAACGGCGGGCGCGTCATCTGGCACGGCCCGACCACCGGCATCGACCGGGACAGTATCGGCGACCTGTACTCGGGAGCCCGTCGGCACCAGCCGCCGGGTCCCGGCGCGCCGGATCCGACGCGGAATGCCCGGGTACGGCCTGAAACGGACCAGGCCGTACCGGCCGGGTCCGGTGAACTGGGGGAGACCTGATGGAGACGGCGTTCCTACCCGGGAGCGGCTCGACCGCCGAGTTCGTCTCGCCGGCCACGGTCGTCAGCGGCCGGGGCAGCACCGGACTGATCGCCCGGGTGCTGTCGTCCCGGCTGCGCCTGCCCGACGGCGCCTCGGTGTTCGTCGCGGTCGACGACGCCGTCGCGGGCGCGGGACTACTCGGGCCGATGCTCGACGCGCTGCGTGCGACCTACCGGGTGACGGTCGTCGGCGGGTTCGGCGCCGAACCGGACGACGACCGCATCGACCGGGCGGCGGCGCGCGCCCGGGAGGTCCGGGCGGACGTCGTCGTCGGGGCCGGGGGCGGGTCCGTGATGGACGCCGCCAAGATGATCGCGCTGTTGCTGGAGAACGCCGGCGGCGCCGCCGACTGGCTCGGTCCGGTCGCGCCGCCCGGCGGTGTCGCCCCGCTCGTCATGGTGCCCACGACCTGCGGTACGGGCTCCGAGGCGACCCGGGCGGCGATGGTGACGGTGGCCGGCTCGAAACGCATCTCGGCCACCGCCGGGTACGTCGGCACGGCGGTGGTGCTCGATCCGGCGCTGCTCGACGGGCTGCCCGGACGGATCGTCGCGATCACCGGGATGGACGCGCTGTCGCACGCGGCCGAGTCGCTGATGTCCACCGACCGCTCGCCGATGACCGTGCACCATGCCAGGGCGGCGATCGCCCTGCTGGTCGACAATCTGGAGGCGGCCTGCCACGGTGACGTCGAGGCCCGCGCCGCCTGCCTCTGGGCGTCGCACCTGTCGGGCCAGGCGCTCAACGCGGGTGTGCTGCTCGGGCACTCGCTCGCCTACTGCGTCGCGCACGAGCGGTCCGTACCGCACGGCGTGTCGTCGGGGCTGGCGCTGCCGTACTGCATCGCGTTCAACGCGAGCGGGCTGGAGCCGGAGTGCGCCCGGACCCTCGCCCGGGCCCTCACCTCGGGACGCGGCGACGACCTCGTCGATGCGGCGAGCGAGGTGCAGGCACTGCTCAATCGGCTGGAACTACCGACCACGCTCGCGGAACTGGGCATCGGCGCGGACGCGGACGACCGGATCGCACAGCGCTGCGCCGCGGAGTACCCGCGCACGAACAACCCGACACCGATGACCGTCGACGCGCTGCGCCGGCTCGTCCCGTCGATGCGTACCGGCGATCTCGGCGTGGCGTTCGAGGCGGCGTTGACCGGGACGGCGACCCTGGGCCGCGAATGACGGCCGACCAGGCCGACGGGGCTGCTACCTGCGGACGAACCGGGCGCGCAGCCCGGCCGGGACCAAGAGCGCCTCCGGCCGCATGACAACCGTGTCCGGGTCGACCACCGTGACGTCGTAGTCGCGTACCAGCGCGGCGACGGCGAGCACCAGTTGCAGCAAACCGAGTTGGTTGCCCAGGCAGATCCGCGGTCCGGCCCCGAACGGCAGATATGCGAACCGGGCGTGCGGTTGCCGCGTACCGAGCCAGCGGTCGGGCAGGAACTCTTCCGGCCTGTCCCACCACCTCGGGTCGCGGTGCATCAGGTAGACGGGCATCATGATCTGTTGGCCGGGCCGGAAGGTCCACCGGCCCAGCGTCGTGTGGGTACGCACCTCGCGGCCCATGAGCCAGGTCGGGAGGTACGCCCGCAGCAGTTCCTTCACCACCGCCTCGGTGTAGGGCAGGTCATCGACCGTGACCGTCCGGTGCGCCCGCTGTGCCAGCACCTCCGCCTCCACCCGGATCCGGGCGGCGATCCCGGGTTCCCGCGCGAGGACCAGCACCGCCCAGCCGAGTGTCGTGCCCGGTACGCCGTGCGAGGCCCGCAGCATCACCGACAGCGTCCGGTAGACGGCCTCGTCGTCGAGCGGCTCGGCGTCGCCGCCGAGCATGGTGTCGAGCAGATCGCCGACCGTGTCCCGGGGTCCGGCACGCCGCTGCCGGATGCGTTGGTGGAGCAGTTCGGCGAGCCTCCGATTGGCCGCCTTCGCCGAGCGGACCGCACGTACCGGCATCCAGTTCGGCAGGGACAGCGAACTCGACATCAGGGCGGTCGAGCGCTCCGCCGCCTCGGAGACCGCCACCGCAACCTCATCGAGGGCGGCGGTCTCGTCGCCGGCGGCCTTCCCGGCGCTGCCGCCGAGGCAGTAGTCCGTAGTCGCGTGGATGACGAAGGACTTCATCACCGCCGCCACGTCGACCTCACGGCCGAGCACGGGATCCAGGCGGGCGTGGAAGATGTCCACCAGGCGGTGGCTGTGCGCGTCCGCCGCCGTCCGGTTGACCCCCGGCCAACTCTTCCTGCGGCCGGCCATCGCCGTCGGGGTCTGCCGCGCGGTCGCCTCGGGCGGGGCATCGTCGAACAGGGCGACCTCGATACCGAAGTCGGTGTTCGTGCGTACCAGGATCTCGTGGACGAGTACGGGGTCGGCCACCACACTCGTCCGAGAGCTGAACGCGAACACGTCGCCGTAGTCGTGCTGGCACCGCCGGAGGAACGCGATCCGGTCCTGCTCGTAGTCGTACCGGTTGCCGACCAGGCGCCGCCCGCGCGGCCCCGCCGGGTACTCGCCTGTGGACATCTTCGTGATCCCTCGCACCTGGACGGGTATGAGTCGTCTGGACCCGCGACGGTGCTGCGTGCGCCGCACGGGGTGCCCGCGACGGTGGCCGCCGGACCGGCCGCCACCGTCATCCTCGGGTCAGGGGACCCACGGGTAGCGTCCGCCCATCCGGCCACGGTCGAGCCGCACCAGGCGGGCAAGACCCATCAGAGCGAGCTTCGCCATTGCAATCACCTCCCGGACTACCTCGTCGGGTCGCCGTCGGCGTTCACGCTGTCATTCGAGGCATGTCCGTAGGCCTGATCCGCCGTTCGGATCTGTACGGGTCTGTTCGGAACGGGGTCGGAGGCTGCCAGGCCCGCCGCCCGGTCACCGAGCGGCCAGCAGGCGGGCGAACCCGGCGATGAAGCTGTGCTGGAGCACCTGAACCTGCTCGCCCGGCACACCACCCGCGATCACGCCGGCGGCCAGTACCGCCAGTACGCGGCAACCGGCAGGCGACACCCAGCGGGCCACGCCCGGTTGAACAACCTTGGAGCCGCCTACGGCTTGCGGCCGACAGCGCAGTACTGGTCGATGACGTCGGGCGGGGTGGACGCGTCGGGCTTCCACTCGTTGACCGACACCACGCCGGGTTCGACCAGGTCCAGGCCGTCGAAGAGCCCGGCGATCCGGTCGGGGCTGCGCAGGTGGTACTTCGGGTTTGCCGAGGCGTTCCAGATCCGTGCGGCTTCGGTGACCGCCTCGCTGGTGTCGCTGCCGTCGTACATCGCAAGGTAGCTACCGGACGGCAGGGCGTCCATGATTCTCTTGATGATCGACTTTGCTTCGTCGTCGCTCTCGATGTGACCGACGATGCCCATCAGGAACAGCGCCACCGGCTTGGTCAGGTCGAGCGTCTTGGCCGCCTCGCGCAGGATGGTGTCGGTGTCCCGCAGATCGGCGTCGATGTAGTCGGTGGCACCCTCGGGGCTGCTGGTGAGCAGCGCCCGCGCGTGCGCCAGCACGAGGGCGTCGTTGTCGACGTAGACGACGCGGGCGTCCGGTGCCACCGACTGGGCGACCTGGTGCGTGTTGTTGGCGGTGGGCAGGCCGGTGCCGATGTCGAGGAACTGACGGACGCCGGCCTCGCCGGCGAGGTAACGCGCCGCTCGGGTCAGATAGGCCCGGGAGAGTCGCGCGTTCTCGGCGAGTTGCGGCAGGGTCTGGATGATCTGGTCGCCGACCGCACGGTCGGCGGCGAAGTTGTCCTTGCCGCCCAACAGGTAGTTCCAGATCCGAGCCGTCTGCGGCACGGCCGTGTCCAGCTTGACGATCTCCTGCTGGTCGTCGGCGGTGGCCGAACTCTCTGTCACGTGCGCATCCTTCGGTCAAGCGGGAAACGACGCTGTCGGATCGCGGCAAGCATAGTCGGAGTCCGCACAGGACGGTCGGCGTGGCCGGGGAGGGTGTCCGACCGGGGCGCCCGGAGGCAGCGGGGGCAGACCTGGCACGCTCCAGTGTCCATCTCCGGGCTGGGGTACGTCGGGCTGGAGCACCGGCGCAGCTTCGCTTCGGCGACGCCGCGGGGCGTGGGCCGGGATGCCGGCTACGTCCTGGGGAACCTGTTGCGATGACACGGCATCCCGTGTTGATCTCCTCGTCGATGCGTAGGATCGGATGCCGATATCGGTTCCGTCACTGTTCGGCGGATGTGTGGAGGTGGAGCGGGTGCGGGAGTTCCAGCGGGGTGCGGTGCGGCTGCACATCCTGCATCACGCCGCGGAGCAGGAGATCCATGGCGCGTGGATGACCGAGGAACTGGCCCGGCACGGCTACGGCATCAGCCCCGGCACCCTGTACCCGACCCTGCACCGGCTGGAGGCGGACGGGTTGCTGGTCTCCGAGCAGCGGGTGGTCGAGGGGCGGACCCGCCGGGTCTACCGGGCCACCGAGGCCGGCCGGCAGGCGCTGGCCGAGGACCGCAGGGCGCTGCGGGAGTTGGCGGACGAGGTGCTCGGCGACGACGCCTCCGGCTGACCCGGAGGATCGAATGTCTACCGCCGTCGGCGCCCGGTGACGGCGTGGCGGATGGCATAGGCGGCGACGCCGGCAGCCAGTACCGCGGCGCCGGCGACGACCGAGGAGATCGGCAGGGTGACGGCGAGCGTCACGCAGCCGGCGAACCCGAGGACGGGGATGATCCGGGGTGGCCGGTTCTCCGCCGGGGACAGGGTCCAGGCCGAGGCGTTCGCGATCGCGTAGTAGACGAGGACGCCGAAGGAGGAGAAGCCGATCGCCGAGCGGAGATCGGCGGTTGCGGCCAGGACGGCGACAACGGCTCCGACGGCCAACTCGGCCCGGTGCGGCACCTTGAATCGTGGATGCACGGTCGCCAGGGCGTGCGGCAGGTGCCGGTCGCGGGCCATGGCCAGGGTGGTGCGCGAGACGCCGAGGATCAGCGCGAGCAGCGAGCCGAGCGCGGCGACGGCGGCACCGGCGCGTACGACCGGCTCCAGTTGCGGCATTCCGGCGGCGTGCACGGCGTCGGAGAGCGGTGCGGCGGCGTCCGCCAGTCGCTGCGGACCGAGCACCAGCAGCACCGCGACGGCCACCGCCGCGTAGACGCCGAGGGCGATGCCGAGCGCGAGCGGGATGGCGCGGGGAATGGTCCGGGCCGGGTCCCGGACCTCCTCCCCGAGGGTGGCGATGCGTGCGTACCCGGCGAAGGCGAAGAACAGCAGACCCGCCGCTTGCAGGACTCCGCCGACCGTCGTGTCCGTGCCGACGTCGAGCCGGGTCGCGTCGGTCGCGCCCCAGCCGAGGGTGGCGACCACCACCAGGGCCAGCACCGCGAGGACGGCGGCGACGATCACCCGCGTCAGCAGGGCGGACTTCTCGATCCCGAGGTAGTTCACCGCTGTCAGTGCCACCACGGCGGCCACGGCCACCGCGTGGGCCTGGCCGGGCCAGGCGTAGAGGCCGACGGTGAGTGCGATCGCGGCGCAGGAAGCGATCTTGCCGACCACGAATCCCCAGCCCGCCAGGTAGCCCCAGAAGTCACCGAGCCGTTCCCGACCGTAGACGTAGGTCCCACCGGAGGCCGGGTACCGGGCGGCCAGCCGGGCCGAAGACGTGGCGTTGCAGTACGCCACCACCGCCGCGAGCCCGAGGCCGGGCAGCAGACCGGAACCGGCCGCGTGTGCCGCCGGAGCGAGCGCGGAGAAGATGCCCGCGCCGATCATCGCGCCGAGCCCGATCACCACCGCGTCGAACATCCCCAGCCGCCGCCGCAGTGCCGCTGGCGGCACGCCGGCCGCTGACTCAACCATGCCCACTCCTCCACCCGGGATCACCGCCGACATTACGGGATCCGATATCGGAAAGCGATATGCACTTGGCGGCGAGGCGATCCTCGAAACATCGGCAGGCTGGTTCGCGCCGCTGTCTGGTGACGGCCGGCGGCCCACCCTCCGACTGCTGGCGGATCTGCCCGCCGGTCGGGCATTCTTGAGTGAACCTGTTTCAACCCGAACGGCGCGACGCGTCCGCCCGGATTCCGGGCTGGGGCCACGACGGAGCGCAGGGGGAGGTTGAAAGGTTCGATCGAGGCCGTCGCCGGCGCGCCGAGAAGAGGGTGGGGCCGTGACCTCCGCACCGTCCGATCAGCCACCCAGAACACCCACCTGGCAAATCGTCGTGGCCTTCATGGGCGCCTCGGCCGCGCTGCTCACCGCCGTCTGGGGCGGTGTGGCCCTCTTCTACCAGGCGGGCCGATCGAGCGTCGATTCCTCGGCTCCACCGGTGGCCCACTCCGACCAGCCGGCACAGGTCTCCACCTCGTCGACGTTCCACCCGACCGTGAGCCCCGGTCCCGGCGGGAGCGGCGCGGACAGCATTCGCCGCCAAGGCAGCGTCACCATCGCCCGCGACGACGTCATCGACCTCGACACCGGACGCGCCGACTGGGCCGCAGAAGAAGCGCCGGGCGCGACCGCGACCGATCTCGAGTTCACCGACGCCGTACCGACCCTGGTCAGCGTGCACGACGCGGTCATGGCGCGGCTGCCCGCCGACCGGACCGGCGAGCACTTCCGCGACTGCGCCACCCTCTCCGCCGAGTACGGCGGCACCCCGCTACGGGCCGACCAGATGCGTCCCGGTGTCAAGCTCTGCGTCATCACCGACCAGAAACACGTCGCCGTACTCCAGATCACCGACGTACGCAGCGGGGCTGACCGGGAACCGGAGCGGGTAACCCTCGCCGTCACCGTCTGGTCCCGCCCGCACAGTGGTTGACCGTGGCGTGGCGAACACGCGACCCAGATGGTGGTGCCGGCGATGGCGGTAGGTTGCACAGTCATGGCCACGACCGCCGACGTCCGTCACGACCTCGCCAGCCTCGCCGACCCGAGCCGGGCGGAGGGAGTGAGCCGGTTCCTGCAGATGGTTCCCGGCGGATACGGCGAGGGCGACCGGGCCATCGGCGTCTCCGTACCGGACCAGCGCAGGGTGGCCGGCCGGTACTGGCGCGACATCTCCCTGGCCGAAACGGCGGAACTGCTGACGAGCGGCGTGCACGAGGAGAGGCTGACCTCGCTCTTCATCCTGGTGCGGAAGTTCACCAAGGGGGACGAGGAGGAACGGGGCCGGATCTTCAGCATCATCCTGGCCAACACCGGCAGCATCAACAACTGGGACCTGGTCGACTCGTCCGCGCCGTACATCGTCGGGCCCTGGCTGGTCGACAAGGACCGGAGCGTACTGGATCGGTTGGCCGGGTCGAGCCTGGTGTGGGATCGGCGGATCGCGATCATGGCAACTTTCGCCTTCGTCAAGGCCGGAGACTTCCGGTGGACCTTCCGGATCGGAGAACGGCTGCTGCGCGACCCGCATGACCTCGTGCACAAGGCGGTGGGCTGGATGCTGCGCGAGGTGGGGAATCGCGACAGAGCGGCGGCGGAGGAGTTCCTCGCCGCACGGTACCGGGAAATGCCCCGGGTCATGCTCCGGTACGCCATCGAGAAGTTCGAACCGCAGCGACGCCGGGAGTACCTCTCCGGCCTGGTGTAGCCGCTCCACATGCCGGGCGCTCTCAGGGTTTCCTGTGAATGAGCTGTCGTGGCGGCGCTCAGCCGGGTGATGGGGCGCTGACCGCGCCGCCGGATTCTCCGGATTCTCCCAGAAGCTCTCAGAAGCCGGTCAGCCCGGCCGGTCAGGCTCTCGCCCATGACAGTGAACCTTTTTCAACCTGAACCGCCCGGCGCTCACACACCGCGTCCGACCTCGCGCTCCGACGGACCGCAGGGGGAGGTTGAAAGAGGTTCAGTGATTGAGGTACGGGGGCTGACCAAGCGGTACGGGTCCGACACGGTGGTGGACGACCTGTCGTTCACCGTCGAACCCGGGCAGGTGACCGGTTTTCTCGGCCCGAACGGCGCCGGCAAGTCCACCACGATGAAGATGATCATGGGTCTGGCCGCCCCCACCCGGGGTTCCGTCACCATCGCCGGTCGCCGCTACCGCGAACTTCCGGTACCGCTGACCGAGGTGGGCGCGCTACTCGACGCCAGCGCCGTGCACGGCAGCCGGAAGGCGTACGACCACCTGCTCGCGCTCGCGGTGAGCAACGGCCTGCCCCGGCGCCGGGTCGACGAGGTGCTCGCCCGGACCGGGCTCGAGGGTGTGGCAGGCAAGCGGGTGGGAGGGTTCTCGCTCGGCATGCGACAGCGACTCGGCATCGCGGCGACGCTGCTCGGCGACCCGCGGGTGCTGATCTTCGACGAGCCGGTGAACGGGCTCGACCCCGAGGGGATCCGCTGGATCCGGGACTTCATGCGCTGCCTGGCCGGCGAGGGCCGGGCGGTGCTGGTCTCCAGCCACCTGATGAGCGAGATGGCGCAGACCGCCGACCACCTGGTCGTGATCGGCCGGGGCCGGCTCATCGCCGACACCGGCATGACCGAGTTCATGCACGCCAACGGCGAGGGCACCGTGCTCGTCCGGGTACCCGATCCGGGCGCCTTCGCGCAGCGACTGGTCGCCGCCGGGGCCACCGTGCGGGACGGTCTGGAGGCCTCGCTCGTCGTATCCGGCATGACGAGCGGGGAGATCGGCAAGCTTGCCGCGTACCACGGCGTCGTGCTCAGCGAACTCACCCCGCAGCGGGCCTCGCTGGAGGACGCCTTCATGGAGCTGACCAAGGCCAGCACCGAGTATCAGGGAGCCACGGCATGAAGTCGTCCGGCACCGCGAACGACCTGAGTTTTGCACACACCCTCCGGGCAGAGTGGATCAAGCTCCGCAGTCTGCGCTCCACCTGGTACACCCTGGCCTGTCTCTTCGCGGTCGGACTCGGCATCACGTTCCTCGCCCTGAGCTCCGCCGGGGCGGAATACGAGAGCGCGACGGCCGCGGAACGGCAGGCTTGGGATCCGACCGGCCTCAGCCTGATGACGTACATCGTCGCTCAGTTGATCATCGGCGTGCTGGGCATCCTGGTCGTCACCTCCGAGTACGCGACCGGGCTGATGCAGACGTCGCTGACCGCCACGCCCCGCCGGCACCGACTGCTGGCGGCCAAGGTGGTGCTGGCCACCGCCGTCGCCATGGTGGCGGGCCAGGGGCTGATGTTCAGCGCCTTCTTCCTCGGACAGATCCTCCTCGGCGCGCAGGACGTGCCGAACGCGGGACTCGGCGATCCTGGTGTCCTCTCCGCCGTGGCGGGCGGTGGACTCTATCTCTCGGCAATGGCGCTGCTGGCGGTCGGCCTCGGCACGATCATGCGAGCCACGGCGGGAGCCTTGGCCACCCTGGTGGGGATCGTCTTCCTGGTACCCGCACTCGCCGGCCTCTTCCCCTCGTGGATCCAGGGTCTCTTCGACTTCTGGCCGACCCTGGGCGCGGCAGCGGTCCTGGCGACGGTCCCGGACCCCGACTACCCGCACCCCTGGCTGAACCTGGCCGGGATGTGCCTCGGGGTCGTCGCCGTACTGGCCGCCGCGTTCGTGGTCTTCCGGCGTCGTGACGTATGACGGGCACCCTGGCGGGCTCTGCCGGTCGACCGCACCGCTGCCGGCGGTCGAGCCACCCACTCCACGCGAGCCGTCGCGCGAAGTGGCGGTGGACGGCAAGCGGTGAGGTGTTCCGGAGGCGAGCCTCCGTACCCTGGCCGGCATGGAACGATCAGGTCAGGCGATGACCTCCCGGGGCGGTACCGAGCGGTTGCTGGTGGTGGACGACGAGGCCACCGTCCGCGAGCTGCTCGCCGCGACGCTGCGCTTCGCCGGATTCCGGGTGACCTCCGCGGCGACCGCCACCGAGGCGGTCGCCGCGGCCACCGAGGAGCCGCCCGATCTGGTGCTGCTCGACGTCATGCTGCCGGACATGGACGGCTTCGAAGTGGTCCGGCGGCTGCGCGAACAGCGCCTGCCGGGTCGCAGCGGGCCGGTGCCCGTGCTCTTCCTCACCGCTCGGGACCGTCAGGCCGACAAGATCACCGGGCTCTCGCTCGGCGCCGACGACTACGTGACGAAGCCCTTCGACCTGGAGGAGCTGATCGCCCGGATCCGGGCGATCCTCCGCCGAACCGGGGGGCAACAGGCCGACGTGCTGACGGTGGGCCCGCTCGCACTCGACGCCGAGGGGCACCAGGTGACGCGGGCGGGGCGACCCGTCCGGGTCTCCGCCACCGAGTTCCGGCTGCTGCGCCATCTGATGGAGAACGCCGGGCGGGTGGTGTCCAAGGCACAGATCCTCGACCGGGTGTGGCACTACGACTTCGGCGGCGACGCCAGCATCGTCGACACCTACATCTCCTACCTGCGGCGGAAGGTCGACGCCGAAGAGCCCAAGCTCATCCACACCGTGCACGGCGTGGGCTACGTGATCCGGGAGCCCCGGCAGTGAGGCACCGGCTGAGCCGGTTCTCACTGCGGGCCAGGCTGCTGCTGCTCACCACGAGCCTGCTGCTGGCCGGGCTGAGCCTCATCGGCGCGGTCGTCTCCGGCCACCTGGAGCGCTATCAGCTCGACCGGATCGACAATCAGCTACGCTCGTTCACCGCGATCATCTCCCGGGTGTCGGCGACCGGGCCGCCCGAGGCCGAGGACACCGCCAACCATCCCGAACTCCTCGACCCCGCCCTCGACCTGATCGGCAGTCCGTACCTGGTGTACCTGGACGCGGACGGCGCGGTGGCCAGGAGCATGCGCTCCTCTCGGCTGGACAGCGCAACCCTGCCGCCGGGCGGCGCGCTGCGTACGATCCGCACCGACGGGACAGCCGTCGACCTGCCCGCCGCCGACGGCTCGGGACGCTGGCGGGCCGTCGCCCGACCGACCGTCGGCTGGGGCGGGACGGTGATCGCGGCCGCACCGCTCACCGAGGCCGACGCCACCATCGCCCGACTCCGGGCCAGCAGCCTGATCACCGGCGCGGTGCTGCTCGTCCTGCTCACGGCGGTCGGCTGGTTCGCCCTCGGTCGTGGCCTGCGACCGCTGCGCCGGATCGAGCAGACGGCCGCCGCGATCGCCGGCGGCGACCTGACCCGACGCGTACCCAACCTCGCCCCGCCAAGTACGGAGATCGGGCACCTCGCGATTTCCCTCAACACCATGCTCGGCCAGCTCGAACGGGCCTTTGCCGACCGGGCCGCCTCCGAGTCCCGGATGCGTGTCTTCGTCTCGGACGTCAGTCACGAGTTGCGCACCCCGCTCTTCGTCATCAAGGGCTCGACCGACCTCTACCGGATGGGCGCGCTGCGGCAGCGGGCCGACGTCGACGAGGCGATGCACCGCATCGACCGGGAAGCCACCCGGCTGACCGCCCTCACCGAGGACCTGCTGCTACTCGCCCAGCTCGACGACGCGCCCGAAGGACAGCTCGACCCGGCCCCGATGGACCTGCGTACGCTCGGCAACGACGCCCGACACGATCTGCGCGCCCTCGACCCGTCCCGCCCGATCGAACTCACCGGGCCGGGCGGCAGCGGCCCACCGGGCCCAGCCCCGGTCCATGCCGACGAGGCCCGGCTGCGACAGGTCGTCGCCAACCTCGTGGGCAACGCCGTCGCCCACACCCCGCCGGGCACCCCGGTCCGGGTCGGCGTCGGTACGGCGGACGGCCGCGCCGTGCTCGAAGTGGCGGACGAGGGTCCGGGGATGACGGCCGAGCAGGCGGGTCATGTCTTCGACCGCTTCTACCGGACCGACCGCTCCCGAAGCCGCTCGGGCGGCGCGAACGCAGGGCTCGGGCTCGCCATCGTCCGCTCCCTCGCCCGTGCCCACGGCGGCGATGTCGAGCTGGAGACCGCCCTCGGCGAAGGCGCCTGCTTCCGGCTGGCGCTGCCGCTGCTGCACCAGGGCTGAGACGCCGATGCGATCAGACAGCGTCCGCGCCGCCGTCCTGCCGGACGAGCTGGAGATTCTCAGCTTTCGTCGACCCGAACGGGTCGCCCTACTCGCCGAAGACGAGCAGGCGGATGATTGCCGCGAGGCCGATCACGACGATCAGGGTGCGGATCAGGAGCGGCGATAGCCGGCGTCCGACCCGGGCGCCGACGACGCCACCGAGGGTGGCACCTGCCGCGATCAGCGCCACGACGACCCAGTCGACTGATTCGGGGGAGACGAGCAGAAAGGTGACGGCCGCGATGACGTTGACGGCCGTGGTGAGCAGGTTCTTGAGGCCGGTGATGGACTGGATGTGCTCTGCGGTCAGCACGCTCATCAGGCCGACGAGGAGGATGCCCTGCGCGGCGCCGAAGTAGCCGCCGTAGACGCCGAGCAGGTAGACGCCGACCAGTACGGCGGTCAGCCGGAGCCGGGTCAGTGTGGCCAGGCGCCCGTATCGGGTGCCGGGATCCCGGCCACGGGCGGCGCGGCGTTGCAGTGCCGGACCCCACACCACCATGCTTATGCCGAGCGCCACGAGGGCCGGCACGATCATGCGAAATGCGTCGTCCGGCAGGATGAGCAGCAGAACCGCGCCGGTGATCCCGCCCAACACCGCGGCGGGCAGCAGGCGGCGCAGGCTATGGCCATGTCCGGTGAGCTGGTGCCGGTAGCCGAACGTCCCGGTGATGCCGCCGCCGACCAGGCCGATGTTGTTGGACACGTTCGCGACCAGCGGCGAGTGGCCGAGCAGCAGCAGCGTCGGAAAGGTGACGAGCGTGCCGGAGCCAACCATGACGTTGATCATGCCGGCCCAGAACCCCGCGGTGAGGATGACGGCCGCTTCCACCACCGTCATGACGATGCTGGCCGATTCGACCGGTGCCCGACGGCTGCCGGAGCCCTACAAGCACCGTTGGAGACAACCTCCAAAGTCTGGCCCCCACTCCTTACCCGTCTGATCTGAGCTTCCGCCGGTGTGGCCGCGGGGGCCAAAGGCGTCTGTCTGGTGGCCAGCCGAGCCGGATTGACGACCGGCGCGGGTGGGCCAGCCGTTGGGCGAGGCTGCTGAGGTAGCGGTTCACTGGCGTCGGCACAGGGGGAGCGGCCTCGGGCCTCCCCGGGGGAGGCGCGCTCAGCCGAGTCCTCCGATGATCTTCGCTACCTCGCCTGGCATGGACAGGAATGGCGAGTGGGAGGAATCCAGCGTCACGACGGAGGTGGGATTGTCCGGGAAGGCGGCGTCGGCTTCCTCGACGAGTACCCGCTGGAGGGCCGGGCGGATCGCCATGTCGCGCGCGCAGGTGATGTAGGTACGCGGGAGGGAGCCCCAGCCGTCGCGGGTCAGCCGGGTGGTGCCGAGCATCATGCCGAGCGGGGCGTCCGGGGTGAGCAGGCCCAGGGCGGCGTCGGCGACGACCGGGTCGACGTCGCCGTAGAACGCGTCGCGAAGCTGTTGACGATAGGCGGGGTCGTTCGAGGCGAGGTCGAGCCGCAGCGCCCCTGTTACCCGGGGATCGCCCCGAAGGGCGGGCAGGACCAGCGCGTCGGCGTTCTCCGGCAGCGTGAAGTACTGGTCGGCGGCCTTGCCGGAGGCAGGCATGATCGCAGCGAGGTAGCCGGCGTGAGCCACCAGTTCGGGAACCTGCTGCGCCGCCCGGGTCAGGACGGGGCCGCCCATGCTGTGCGCCACCACCGTGACCGGGCCGCCGCGGCCGAGCCGTTCGATCTGGGAAATCAGCAGATCGGTCGCCTGGTCGAGATCCACATCCGCCACCGGCGAGACCTCGGTGGCCAGGGCCTCCGGGGCGAACGGACGTACGGTCAGGCACTCGGGCCGACGGGCGCGTAACCCGTGCCCGACCATGTCGACCGCCAGGGTCGGGCGGTGGTACGGCCCGAGGTGGGCGATGACCTCGTTCCAGCACCAGGCACCATGCCAGGAGCCGTGCAGGAGCAGAATCGGGGTGGACGTGGGGGACAAGGCCACTCCTTGAGGTGGGGGTGCAGTGGGGTCGAAAGGACGTCTGACCGTACTGCGGCAATCACCATTCGTGGGGCTTGACGGTCTACAGCTCACCAGAGGGCGTCACGCGTTGCCGAGTGCGAGATCCGGAGTGTGGACGGGCCGGCTCGATCACGACCTTGATGGCGCCCGACGCGCGATCGGCGGCGACCCGGAATGCCTCCGCGGCCGCCTCCAGCGGGAAGCGGTGGGTGATGAGCGTGGCGGGAACTTCGGGTCTCTCCGCGAGCATCCGCGCGGCCTCCTCGACCTCTCGTACCCCGTCGTGTCGGCCGTAAGCGATGGAGTGCACGAAGGTCAGCTCCTTGGTAAGGCTGACTATTCCGGG
Source organism: Plantactinospora sp. CA-294935 (assembly GCF_050936445.1). NCBI lineage: Bacteria > Bacillati > Actinomycetota > Actinomycetes > Micromonosporales > Micromonosporaceae > Plantactinospora > Plantactinospora sp. CA-294935. The sequence goes on along the minus strand of NZ_JBNJMU010000001.1, from coordinate 9,708,844 downwards.
AACTGGTTCGTTCTCCGGGTAGACACCGGTGGACACGACGCGGCCTCCGGGACGGGCGGCTGCGGCGGCACGTCCGAGGCTGGACCGGCTCCCCGCGGCGTCGATCACCACGTCGTACTCGCCGCCGGGTTCTCCGCACCCAAGCTCCTCGGCCGCGCACCGCTGGTGCGGATACCTCGCTTCGACATCGACGTCATGACCCGCAGCCTGCGCCGCCGCGGCGGCCAGTAGCCCGATGGACCCGCCGCCGAGCACGAGCAGACGCTCACCGGGACGCGCCCGGGCGCGCCGGACAGCGTGCCAGGCGACCGCGGCCGGCTCGATCAGACATGCGTCACGGACGTCGAGGCCGTCCGGCAGGGACAGCAGGGTGTACTCCGGCACCCGCACGCGCTCGGCCATCCCGCCGTCGCTGAACACTCCGAGGTTGCCGTGACCCTCCTCGGTACAACGCTGCGTACTGCCGACTCGGCACTGTGCACATTCGCCGCCATAGATGGTGGGCTCGACGAACCAGCCCCGTCCCTCGTCGTCGATCCCCGCGAACTCGTGTCCGTAGACGAAACCAGAGACTCCCGCCGCGGCGAAACCCACGTCTGTTCCGCAGATTCCTGCCGAGACGACCGACAGGCGTACGCCGTCACCTTCGGGCTCCGGCACGTCGACGGTGCGTATTCCACCGTTGTTGACGACCGCACGCATCGCGTACCTCACTAAAGATAGGAGTCAATTCATTGCCGCGGTGATCCGTGCCGCGCCGTCCGATGACGCCGCTGCCACACACAGTCCGGATTCGGGAGGGGACGCGCGCCACATCTGCCGCTCAGCCGTGTTGGCGTCCGGTGGCAGCCAGCGAGCCGAGGAGGGCGAGGGCGGCGCGGCTCGCCGAGGCCGGTTCGGCGTGGTACACGACGAGTTCCTGGCCGGGGCTGGAGCGGACGTCGAAGGTCTGCATCGTCAGGGTCAACGGGCCCACGTCGGGGTGTCGGAAGCGCTTGCGTTCGAGTGCCTTGCCGCGGGCGTCGTGCCGGGCCCACAGTTCGGTGAACTCGGGGCTGCGTTCCAGAAGTTCGGTGAGTACCTGCCGGATCCGGGGGTCGGCGGGGGCCTGGCCGTGGCCGAGCCGGAATCCGGCCACCGAGTTGACCGCGACGTCATGCCAGTCCTGGTAGAAGGTTCGCGCGGCCGGGTCCGTGAAGACGACGTGCATGAGGTTGCGCGAGTGTGTCCAGTCGTGGAAGAGAGCGTCGGCGATGGTGTTGGAGGCGAGTACGTCGCAGGCGCGGTTGTAGATGATGGCCGGGTTGTGCGGCCAGGCGTCCATCAGCTCCAGCAGGCTCGGGTCGACGCGGCCGGTCCCGGCGGCGGTCCTGGTCGACGGGCTGAGCCCGGCCAGCCGGAACAGATGCTGGCGGCCGTCCTCGTCGAGCCGCAGTGCGACGGCCAGCGCGTCCACCACGTGTGCTGACGGCGTCCGTTCACGACCCTGTTCGAGCCGGATGTAGTAGTCGGTGCTGACCCCGGCCAGCAGTGCCACCTCTTCCCGCCTGAGGCCGGGAACCCGGCGATGGCCCGTGCTGCGGAGGTTGGCCTCGGCCGGTGTGACCTGGGCCCGCCGGGCGGTGAGGTAGGCGCCGAGATCAGACCGCGTCATACCGCCATGCTAGGCCCCGGTACGCGGTTCTTCCTGGGGGTGATGCTCCCAGGAGGAACCCGGCCTGCCGGGAGACGCCCGGATCCGCCAGTGTCGAGTCATGTCGATGAACCAGACAGATGGCGGCGGCCGCAAGGTCGTCCTCGTGACCGGGGCAAGCAGCGGAATCGGTGCGGCCATCGCCACCCGGCTCGCGGCTGAGGGCCACCAGGTGGTCGCGGGCGCGCGGCGGACCGATCGCCTGCGAGAATTGGCCGAAGGCTCCGCGAAGGCAGCCGTCCGCTCCGGCGGCGGCCTGCATCCGGTACGGCTCGACGTGACCGACCGTACCGACTTCGCTGCCTTCGCCCGGGCCGCCAGGGATCGCTTCGGACGGGTCGACGCACTGGTCAACAACGCCGGAGTCATGCCGTTGTCGCGATTGGACTCGCTGCTGCTGGACGAGTGGGACCGGATGATCGACGTGAACGTGCGCGGTCTGCTGCACGGGATCGCCGCAGCCCTGCCCATCTTCACCGCGCAGGGGTCCGGGCACTTCGTCACGATCGCGAGCATCGGCGCCCACCAGGTCGTTCCCACCAGCGCCGTCTACTCCGGCACCAAGTACGCCGCCTGGGCGATCACCGAGGGACTGCGCCAGGAGTCCGATCCCGCCGTCCGGGTCACCACCGTCTCCCCGGGTGTGGTCACCTCCGAACTCGCGGAGTCGATCACCGAACCCGGCGCCGCCGAGGCCATGCGCAGCTACCGTGCGCACGCGATCAAGCCGGAGGCCGTCGCCGACGCCGTGTCGTACGCCCTCGCCCAACCGGCCGAGGTCGACGTCAACGAGATCGTCGTCCGGCCCGCCCGGCAACGCTGAGCTTCACCGAGGCCGCCGGCGGCGGTGCGGACGGGGGCGACCGACCGTCGTCGGGTGGGGTCGGAGCGAGGAGTCACTGCCGACCGTGGAGCAGCTCACCCCGGCGACCCGGACGACAAGGCCAGCGCTCGCCGACGACCTGGACCGGCGGCCGGTGATGGTCCACTACGCGGCGCCGCCGATGGCGGGGGCAGGCCAGGTCTGGTCGCCGATCGGATCGCTCAGGCTGTCGCGGGACCGGCCTCGACGCGGCAACCGCTCTGCGCGCTGGTGGAATACGCGATAACCGCGTCCAGCCGGTCGCGGGCCGCGGTCAGTTCGGCGATCTGGCCGTCGATCCGGTCCCGCTCGGCGGCCAACCGGGCCTGCGACTCCGGCGTGCTGACGTTGGCGTTCACGCACGGCAGCAGCTCGGCGATGGTGCGGCTGGACAGGCCGGCCGCGTACAACTGCTGGATCAGCCGTACCCGGTCCGCAGCCTCGTCCGGGTAGCGGCGCTGGCCCCGGGGACTGCGGCCGGCGGCGAGCAGCCCCTGCTCCTCGTAGTAGCGCAGGGCGCGCACGCTCACACCCGCCCTGGCAGCCAACTCGCCGATCCGCATGGTGACCCCCGCCACAACACTTGCCTCTGACGTCAACGTCAGCTTCTAGCGTACGTCGCATGCAGATCTCTGGAGCAGTTGCCCTGGTCACCGGGGCCAACCGCGGCCTCGGCCGGCACTTCGCACGCCAACTGCTGGAGCGCGGCGCCAAGGTGTACGCCACCGCCCGCCGCCCGGAACTCGTCGACCTCCCGGGCGCACACGTGTTGCGCCTGGACATCACGGATCCAGCCTCGATCGCCGCCGCCGCGGATGCCGCGCCGGACGTCACGCTGCTGGTCAACAACGCCGGCCTGGACACCGTCACCAATCTCGTCACCGGCGACCTCGCCGAGATTCGGCGCGAGATCGACACCCACTTCTGGGGCACGCTCGGCATGATCCGGGCGTTCGCGCCACGGCTCGGCGGCGGGGCGATCCTCAACGTGCTGTCCGCGATGTCGTGGTTCAACCACGACGGGCACACCGCGTACGGGGCGGCGAAGGCGGCCGAGTGGAACCTGACCAACGGCGTACGCCTGGAGCTCGCACCCCACAAGACGCTGGTGACCGCCCTGCACCTGGGCGCGGCGGACACCGACATGTCCCGTGACTACGAGGGGCCGAAGGTCGACCCGGCGCTGGTCGTACGGAGCGCGCTGGACGGGCTCGAGCAGGACCGGATCGAGGTGGTCGCCGACGAGTGGAGTGCCCACGTGAAGGCCTCCCTCGCCGGCGACCCGAGTGCCTTCTACGGTTAGCCCGAGTGCCTTCCACGGTTAGCCCGGACGCCGGTCGAGCGCGATCGTACCGACGCGGCCTTCGTCAACGCGGCCTTCCCGGTGCCGTTCCCGCTCGTCGCCGGTCACGGGATCGCCGGCCGCATCGACGCGGTGCGCGGGCGTCGAGGGCTGGACGCCCGGCCAGCGCGTCGCGGTCGGCTGGTTCGGCGGCACCATCTGCCGGGCCGTGGCGACGGCGTGAGTCGAGGAGGGGTGGTCGGGCGTGCTCAGACCTGCGTGCGCCGCCACTGCTGGTTGGTGGCTGAGCCGCAGCTCCATTGCACCACCTGGGCACCGTCGCCGGTGGCCGCGTTCTGCACCTCGAGGCACTTGCCGCTGTGCCGGGCCACCAACTGGACATAGCCGGAGCCGGTGTCCTGGACGCGCCACTGTTGGTTGGTGCCGCCGTGGCAGGTCCACTGGACGACCCGCGCGCCGTCGGCGGTGGTGCCGGCGCCGCCGTACACGTCGAGGCACTTGCCGCTGTTGACGCTGGCGACGGTGACGTAGCCGTCGCCGGTGTCGGCGAAGCGCCAGCGCTGGTTGGTCTGGCCGTTGGCCGCCCACTGCACGACGTCGGCGCCGTCGGCGGTGGCGGCGTTGTAGACGTCGGCGAGCTTGCCGCTGTGCCGGGCGGTCAGGGTGTACGTGGCCGGTGTGGGGACGGTGCTGGTCGGGGAGAGCCGGTAGAGGCCGGCACCGTGCCCCGGGATCGACCGGGCCAGCGTGCCGCTGACGGTGCCGAGGCCGGCCCCGGACCAGAGGTCGGTCACGGTGGCCGAGCCGATGCCCAACGTCGACAGGTCGAGCGTGACATCGCCGGTGGCGGCGTCGCGGTTGAACAGTGCCACGTACCGGTCGCCGCTGCCGGGTACGTCGGCGGCCCACACCTGGCGGGCGCCGCCGACGAGCTGGCGGTTGTTGGTGCTGTTCTGGTCGACGTCGAGTACCCGGGTATTCGTCATCAGGGCCAGGTCGGAGGGGCGGTTCTCGACCAGGTTGCCGCCCCACATCAGCGGTGCGCGGTTGATCGCCCACAGGGTCATCAGGGTGCGCTGCTCATCGGGAGTCAGGTTGGAGTAACGGGGCGAGCCGACCGGCCCGAACTTGGAGAGCCGGCCTATCGGGATCATGTCCGGGTCCGGCCATGCCCCGGTCGCCCGGTGCGGCGCCCAGTCGCGAAGCTGGTCGAAGAGCCGGTCCAGGCCCGGCCAGTCGTCCCACAGGTCGTTCACGATCCGCCACATGTGGGCGTTGGCCCGCACGTGCGAGCTGGCCGACAGCGGGGTCGCGCCGGGGGAGAGACTCAGCACCATCGGACGGCCGCTGCGCTCGATCGCCAGCCGGTAGCCGGCCACCTCCTCCTGCCGGTACGTCGGTGCCGCGATGTCGTCCACCTTCACGTAGTCGACGCCCCAGCCGGCCAGCAGCTCGAACACCGAGTCCAGGTACGCCTGCGCGCAGGGGTGGGACATGTTCAGGCCCCACATCAGGTTGAGCCAGGCCGCGGTGGTGTTGTTGTTGATCTGGTTGGCCCGGCAGTCGGTGCCCAGGATCGGCACGTTGTCGGCGACGGCCTGGCGGGGGATGCCGCGCATCAGGTGTACGCCGAACTTCAGCCCCTGGGCGTGGACGTAATCGGCCAGCGGCTTGAACCCGTTGTTCCCGACCGCGGACGGGAACCGCGTGGTGTCCGGCAGGAGCCGGCCGTTGCCGTCCATCCGCAGCCGTGGGTTGAGGTTCCCGTCCTGGTTCGGGCTGCCGGTGTGGGCGCCCGGGTAGTACCAGGCCCAGTCGATGACGACGTACTGCCAGCCGTGCTGGCGGAGGTTGTCGCGCAGGTAGTCGGCGTTGGCCCTGACGTCGGCCTCGGTGACGCGCCAGTTGAACGCGTCGTAGCTGTTCCAGCCCAGTGGCGGCGTGTTCGCCGTGCCGTTGTCCCATGCCTGGGCCCGCCCGGACCGGCCTGTCACGAGGCCGACCGTGCACAGGAGTGCCAGCAGGACGAGGACGGCGTACCGTGGCGCGACGCAACACGCGTGGAATCGGCTCATCGATCCTCCAAGGAGCACGCCACCCCGGGGTGGGCCAGTCATTTCGATCGATGTTAGCGATCACATGGCGGAAGTCAACTCGTCGTCGCGCCCCGCCGCAGGCGCTCGGCGTCGACCAGGCCGTGCGCGGTCAGGTGCGCGCGCCCGCTGCTCCGCGGGTGTCGCCGGGCCGCGGAGCAGCGGTGCCATCTCAGTGGACGACGTCGTAGATCAGCTTGGTGATGCCGTTGCCGTACGTCTCGGACTCGACCACCTTCAGCATCTGCTTGTCCTTGTCGGTCTCGCTGAACATCCGCTTGCCGGCTCCGAGCAGCACCGGGAAGACCAGCAGGTGGTAGCGGTCGATCAGGCCGGCGTCGGAGAGGTTGCGGGCCAGCGTGGCGCTGCCGTGGATGACGATCGGTCCGCCCTCGGTCTCCTTGACCCTCGCCACGTCCTCCAGGGAGCGCAGGATGGTGATGTCACCCCAGTTGTCGACCAGGGCGTCCCGGCCGAGGGTGGTCGAGACGACGTACTTCGGCAGTTCCTTGAGAGCGGCGAAGTCCGCCATGTCCGGCCAGACCGGCGCGAACGCCTCGTAGCTGGTCCGGCCGAACATCAGCGCGGTGGCCTCCTCGGTCTCCCGGCCCTTGAGTTCGTAGGCCTCGGGTACGAACTCGATGTCCTGGTAGGTCCAGCCGCCGCTGCGGTGGGCCTCGGATCGGGTGCCGCCGCCGGGAGAGTCGACGACGCCGTCCAACGAGACGAAGGCGGTGTAGATCAGCGTGCGCATCTTCGATGTCCTATCCGTGGTCTGGGTGGGTGTCCTCAGTCTTCGCCGGTCTGACGTGCTCGGCCACGATTAGGCGCAAACCTAATCCAAAGGCGGCCACCTGATCGACAGGCAGTTCAGGGCGCCCGGATGGCGCGACGGACTCTCCGGACTCCGGGCCCCCGCGTACGCCGAGAACGCGTTCGCGCTCTGCTACGCCGAGGACGCGCTCGGCCTCTGCTATGTCAAGGACACCGGCCGGGCGATCGTACTCACGTGTTCGGCAGGACACCGGCTACCAACCCGGTTACGACACCGAACGCGCCGCCGACTACATCTCCTGGTTGCGTGCGGGCAACGAACGCTGACCACCCGACTCGGGGCGTGACTTCATTTGGCGTCAACCGAATGTCCGAGCGGTCAGTCAGTCTGTCTTGTCTGGACGATCAGCCTACGGGAACGTGGACGCACTCGACGGAGGTGAAGCCCCGATGATCAGTACGGCGGTGTCTCTAGCTATGGCGGCGACGTTGGCCGTTCCACCCGTGGGTACCGGCCGGACCCTCGATTTCTCCACGGCGGGTCGCGGTACGACGGTCCGGGTCAGTGTCTCCGGCACCGGCGAGCAGGGAAACAGCCTCGCGTTTGACGGCGCGACAAGCCGGGACGGGCGCTACGTGGCGTTCTCGTCGTACGCCTCGAATCTGGTTTCGGGGGACACCAACGAGGAGGCCGACGTGTTCGTTCGTGACCGCGTGGCAGGCACCACCACCCGGGTGAGCGTCGCCGGCGACGGCAGCCAGGGCAACGCCTGGAGCGTGGAGCCGGTGCTCAGCGCCGACGGTCGCTTCGTGGCGTTCACCTCCCGGGCGTCCAACCTGGTCCCCGGCGACGCGAACGACGAACCGGATGCGTTCGTCCACGACCGGTTGACCGGCACCACCCGAATCGCCAGCGTGTCCACCGAGGGGGCCCAGGCCGACAGCGGGATCAGCGGTACGCGGATCAGTGCGGACGGCCGGTTCATGGCCTTCGACTCGTGGGCGTCCACCCTGGTCCCCGGCGACACGAACGGTATCGCGGACGTCTTCGTCCGCGACCTTCGAAGAGGCGTCACGAGCAGGGTGAGCGTGTCGAGCCTCGGTGCGGAGGGCAACCATCTGAGCCAGGAGCCGGCGATTTCGGCGGATGGCCGGTTCGTGGCCTTCTCGTCGGAAGCCTCGAACCTCGTTCCCGGCGACACCAACGAGTCGCCGGACGTGTTCGTCCACGACCGGCGGAACGGGGTGACGAGCCGGGTGAGCGTCACCGACGACGAGGGCGAGGCGGTCGGGCCGGCAGCGGAGCTCGGCAGCCGGAGCCCGGCGATCAGCGCGGACGGCCGGTACGTGGCGTTCACCTCCTTCGCCCTCAACCTGATGCCCGGCGACACCAACGACTTCCCGGACGTGTTCGTCCGCGACCGCCGGGCCGGCACCACCCGCCCCGTCAGCGTGTCGTCCGGCGGTACCCAGGCAGACGCGGCCGGCCGGGGCCCGTCGATCAGCGCCGACGGCCGGTACGTCGCGTTCAGTTCGGCGGCGACGAACCTGGTCGCGGGGGACACCAACGAGGATCTGGACATGTTCCTGCACGATCGCCGGACCGGCAGCACGATCCGGGTCAGTGTCTCCACCGGTGGCGTCCAGGGCAACGGTAGCGTCCTGCCGGGCCAGGTCAGCGGCGATGGCCAGCACGTCGTGTTCTCGTCGTACGCATCCAACCTCGTCGCCGCCGACAGCAACGAGACGCAGGACGTGTTCGTCTGGGACCGCCGTGGCACGGTTGGCTGACCGGCCTGGCGGCAGCGACCAGGTGACCAGCCACGGCGGCGCCGGACCCGGCGGTCGACCGGTCGCTCGCTGACAAGCGCACCAGGTGGTCCCGCCGAGCCGTCGATATCCGGCCCGGCGGGACCGGTGCGACCCACGGCCGGCGGAACCCACTGTTCATGATTCCTTCGACGTCCCGTTAGCCCATCGGTGCTACCAACGAGCACGGTCCAGACAGACAGTCGGCCGGCAGCGTTGGAACGGGAGCGCACGTGCGGGTAAGAGGGCTCATGGCGGTCGTCGTCGCGACGATGGTGATGGCCGCCGGATGCACCAGCGGAAAGCCCACCGAAGGCGGCGGCGGTGGTGAGGGCGGCGGCTCCACGTCGTTGAGAATCGTCGCCGGGTCCGAGCAGGAGACCGTCGTCAACACGATCGTCAAGCCCTGGTGTGCCAGCAAGGGCTACACCTGCGACGTGACGTTGAAAGGTTCGGTCGACCAGGCCCGGCTGCTCGCCGCCGGCAGCCGGGACTACGACGCCTACTGGTTCGCCTCCAGCGTCTTTTCCCAGCTCGGTGACAAGGCCAACGTGCTGCGGGACGTGAAGCCGATGTTCCTCACCCCGGTGGTGTTCGCCGGTTGGCGCAGCGAGATGCGGCGGCTCGGCTTCGCCGGCCGGCCGGACGTCGCCATCGCCGACATTCTGCGGGCCGTGGAGTCGGGGCAGACGAACGTCTGGGTCACCAACCCGACGCAGTCCAACTCCGGCGCGACCGTGCTGTTCGGCTTCCTGAACTACTTCGCCGGCAACGGCCCGGGTAGGCCGTTGACGCAGGAGCAGTTGGACTCCCCGGCCGTGGAGCAGGGCGTGACCCGGTTCATCAACGCGATGGACCAGACACCGCCGTCGACCGGCACGCTGATGACCGAGTGCGTCGCGCGCCCCGACGCCTGCCGGACGATGTTCACCTACGAGGACCTGGTGATCGAGAAGAACCAGGAGCTGGTCAGGGCCGGCAAGGAGCCGCTCGTGGTGGCGTACCCACGCGGGTCGCTGGCGATCAGTGACGCGCCGCTCGGCTTCCTCCCGGATCCGGACAACGCCGACGCCGGCAGGCGGAAGGTCTTCACCGAGTTGCAGGACCATCTGCTCAAGGACGCCGGGGCGCAGGCCCAGCTACTGAGGTTGGGACGGCGTCCGGCCAGCGGCGTCGGGTTGACGCTGGACAACCCCGACCTGTCGGTCTTCAACCCGGAGTGGGGCATCCAGGCGACCGTGAACGAGCAGGGCATCCAGTATCCGGCGACACCGGTCATCGAGGCCGCGCTGGACCGGTACCAGACCCGCTACCGGCGCCCCGTCAACACCTTCTACTGCCTCGACGGCAGCGGGTCGATGTCCTCGAACGATGGCTGGGACGGAGTGAAGGCCGCTGCGCACCAGGTCTTCGACCAGGACCAGGCCGCGCTGAACTTCCTGCTGACCCACCCGCAGGACGTGACCACGGTCGGGATCTTCAACAGCGGGGTTACCGCCGGGAGCCCCTGGACGGTGCAGGGCAACGACGGTGCGGGGTTGCACGGGCTCACCGAAAAGATCAACAGCTACGAGCCCACCGGCGGCACCAACATGTACACCTGCCTGCGACGCGCCATGGAGGAACTGGGTAGATCGCAGTCCAACGACCGCAGGCGGCTGGTGGTGCTGATGACCGACGGCCAGTCCGACACCCGCCACCGGGAGTCGGCCCTGTCCGGGCTGAAGGCGTCGGGCGTACCGGTGATCGCGATCGCGTTCGGCCGGGACGCGGACCCGGGGCAGCTCAAGGAGGTCGCGTCGGCCACCGGCGGCGCGTTCGTCCAGCAGGACGACCTGGTGGCGGCACTGCGCCAGGCGGCTGGCTACAAGTGACGGCCGGTTCGGGTGGCGGCCGCCGGGCCGGCGTACATCGGCGGGGGTGGTCCCGGTGAGAGGGAAACTGGCGGCGCCGGTCGCGCTCGGCACGGCCGTCGCGGTCTTCGCCGGGATGTTCGTGCTCACCAGCAGCTTCCTGTGGGCGCCGCTGCTGGCGATCGCGGCGTCGGTCGGGGTGTACCTGATGATCGACGACCGTAGCCCCGCGCAGGCGCTGAGCGACGACTACCTCGACGAGGCGCGCGCCAAGGTCGGGGAGGCGCTCTCGATCCTGCGCGGCATCGAACGCCTCAACCCCGAGGTCCAGGCGCCGACCGCCCGCGCCGCCCTGGAGTCGGCCTGCCGGTACGTGCCGGAGCTGTTCGACCGGGTCCAGGCCAAGTCGCCGAACAGCCTCTACTCCACCGCCAGCCAGATCGCCGGCCACCTGAGCAGCCTCGACGGAGCGGTGCGGCAGTACCTCGACATCCAGCGCGAGCCGGTGCTCTACACCGACCCGGAGGCGCTCAAGCGCAGTGGCGAGCTGGCGTTCGAACGCTTCGCCGCGTTCGCCCTGGACAGCGTGCGGCTGGTCAACCAGGGCGACATCGCGCAGTACCGGGCCAACCTCGACACCGTCGCGCCGCCGAAACTTCCTGAGTGGGGATGAAGGAGTAATCGTGAGATCGCCCAGCGTTCGGTTCCTGGTCGGACTGGTTACGGTGATCGTCGTCTGCGTCGTCGCCGCCCTGCTGTGGTCGAGGTCCGGCGGGACCTCCACGCCGGCCGCGCTGACCACACTGACCTGCGTCGGCGGCTCGGAGAAGTCCGAGCTGATGGCCGACCCCGAGGTCACTCGGGTGCTGCGGGACAGGTACCGGCTGGAGGTGAGCTTCCAGCCTCTCGGCTCGTACGACCAGGTGCAGCTGAGCACCGACGAGCTCAGCGCGCGCCGGGTCGACTGCCTCTGGCCGTCGAGCGCGAGCGCGCAGAGTGTCTTCGAGGCGCAGCACCAGGGGGCCTTCCCGGAGTACCGCGCGGAGAACCTGTTGCAGTCGCCCGAGGTGGTCTACGCCGGGCCGCGCGGCACCGACGCGCTGGTCAAGATGGGCGTCGTCCAGCAGCGGGACAGCCGTTTCCACATCGTGAACATGAAGTCCCTGCTGTTGGACTACGTGCTGAAGAAGCAGACCTGGGACGGCATCGGTGCGGCCGAACTACGGGGTCCGATCACGATCTCCAGCACCGATCCGGCCAAGTCCAACAGCGGCTTCGTGCTCGCCCAGCTCCAGTTGAGCATCCTCGCCACCGACGACGTGTTCCAGGCGCCGAACCTCGCGCAGGCACGCCGGGCCCTGCCGACCATGCGGGCACTCTACGACGCGCAGGGCCTGCAGGCCCGCACCTCCGATTCGGGGTTCCGGGAGTGGCTGACCCAGGGCGGGGAGTTCAAGTCCCCGCTCTACGCCGGTTACGAGAACCAGCTCATCCAGCAGGTCGTGCAGAGCGGCGCGAACAGCGCCAACCTGCTCAGGAACGTCCGGGTGCTCTATCCGGAACCGACCATCTACAGCGACCACCCGGTCCTGGCGCTCAACGCCACCGCCGCCGGGTTCATCGAGGCGATGAAGGATCCGGAGATCCAGCGCATCGCGTGGCAGACGTACGGCTTCCGCTCGGCGGTCCAGGTCGGTGTCAACGACGTCGCGGACTTCCCGGACATCGACCTCGCCGAGCAGGTCCGCACCACCCCGGCGCCGGCGGCGGACGTGACACTCGCGCTGCTGAGCTGCATGAAGGACGCCAAGACCTGCCAGTGAGAGAGAACGGACCTGTCATGACCGACGGATTGCAGATCGACTTCGGCAGCATCGTGGGTGGCACGGCCGCCCCGCCGGCCGGTGCCGCCGACACCGCCATCACCAGTACCCTGACCACCGGCCAGCCCCGGGAGCTGGTCTGCGTGGACCTGCTCAGCCCGGCGCAGCGGGCCCAGGCCGAGGCGGCGGCCGGGCAGCTCTACCCGGCGATGCTGGCCAACACCGACCAACTCGCCTCGTTCGGCAACAGCGCGATCGACCAGGTCAACGCCCAGGTCAGCCGGATCTTCCACGAGGTCGGCCGGGTCAACATCCCGGAACTCACCGGCATCATGCACGAGCTGAACGACCGGATGCGCAACTTCCGGCGCAAGTACGACCCGAGCGACCCGAAGATCCGGGAGACGTTCAACAGGTTCTCCGACGCCGTCAAGGGGCTGTTCCGGAAGGGCCGCGACCTGCTGGAGATGCTGTTCGAGGAGGCCAGGACGGTCGAGCAGCAGTTGGACCGGGTAGCCGGGCAGCTCAGCTCGAAGCAGGTGCAGCTCAAGCGCAACGTGGTGCTCTGCGACGAGCTCTACAAGGCCAACGAGGCGGCGATCGGCCAGCTCATCGGCGCGATCGCGGTGATGGAACTCGTCCGGGAGGTGGCGCTCGCCGACGCCCGGTCGATCACGGTGACACCGGGTGCGGTCGACGAGCGTGATCAGCAGGAGCGTCTCTCGCTGGTCACCGAGTTCATCCAGGCCCTTGAGGTACGCATCAACGAGTTCCAGCAGCGGCTCTTCGTCGCCTGGTCGACCTCCCCGCAGGTGCGCAACATCCGTACCCTGAACTACGGGCTCGGCCAGCGCCTCGCGCTGCTGATGAACCTGACCATCCCGACGATGAAGCTCACCATCGCGCAGTGGGCGCTGCTGTTGCAGGCCAACCAGGCCGCCGACATGCAGCAGGCGGTCGCCGACGGCGCCAACGACGTGCTCTCCGCGTACGCGCGGGCGTCGAAGGCCGCCGTGCCGCAGATCGTCCGGACGATCCAGACTCCGACGATCCGCCCGGAGACGCTCCTGGAGGTCGCGGAGTCGATCGACGCACAGGCCCGGGGCATCGAGGAGGCCGTCAGGTACGGCCAGCAGAAGCGTGCCGAGGTGGTCACCGCGATCGTGACCGCCAACGAATCGATGTCGCAGTCGGCGAATCGGCTCTCCAAGACCGTGGTCGAGCTGGTCAGCCGGGCGAAGGAGCCGCTGGCGCTACCGGCCGGGCCGCAGCTGCCCGCTTCGGTGCTGGAGCAGGCGTCGGCGGTCGACCTGACCCGACAGTCCGGCTGATCCCACCGACCGTTCCGCCGGCCGGATGGGTTAACTCGGTCGTGCGGGGTTCCGAGCCGTGGTTGACTCGGGCGAGGTCCAACCGACGAACAACCTTTTTCCACCTCCCTCGCGGTCCGTCGTGGCCGCAAGGAGGTCGGGGCCGCGCGCCGCGCGGTTCAGGTGAAAAAGGTTCAACGACCAGGGAGATGATATGCGAGCCACGTCCACCTCCATCGGACAGGGAACTTCGATTTCTTCGAGGGGTGTGGCGGTTGGCGCGGAGAACGCTGAACCTGGGGATCCTGGCGCATGTCGACGCCGGTAAGACGACTCTGACCGAACGGCTGCTGTACGCGGCCGGGGTCATCGACACCGTCGGCGAGGTCGATGCCGGCACGACCCGCACCGACACGCTGGCGCTGGAACGCCAACGTGGCATCACCATCAAGTCCGCCGTCGTGTCGTTCGAGATCGCCGGCGTGACGGTCAACCTGATCGACACACCCGGCCACCCGGACTTCATCGCCGAGGTCGAGCGAGTACTCAGCCTGCTCGACGGCGCCGTTCTGGTGATCTCGGCCGTCGAGGGCGTCCAGCCGCAGACCCGCGTCCTGATGCGCGCGCTACGGCGGTTGCGCGTACCGACGCTGCTGTTCGTCAACAAGATCGACCGGGGCGGTGCCGATGCCGGGCGGGTGCTCGAGGCAGTCAGGAACCGGCTCACGGCCGCGATCATCCCGATGGGTACGGTCGGCGGGATCGGTACTCCCGCGGCACGGTTCGTCCCGTACGGTTTCGGCGATCCCGCGTTCCGAGCGGCGCTGACCGAGGCGCTCGTCGACCGGGACGACTCACTGCTGGCCGCGTACGTCGAGAATGAGCGCGCCGTCACGGACCGGCGGCTGCGCGGGGAACTGGCGGCGCAGACGCGGCGGTCGTTGGTCCATCCCGTCTTCCTCGGGTCGGCGATCACCGGGGAGGGCGTGGCCGCCCTGATGGCCGGCCTGGCCGAACTGCTGCCCGCGGAGGCCGGCGATGCCGGAGCCGCTGTCTCCGGCCGCATCTTCAAGATCGACCGTGGGTCGGCGGGGGAGAAGATCGCCTACCTCCGGATGTTCGCCGGCACGCTGCGCGTCCGGCAGCGGTGCTGCGTCACGGGCGTCGGCGGCGCCGAGGCCGAGGCCAAGGCGACGGCCATCAGCGTCTCGGAGAACGGCGGGTGGGTCCGACGCCCGGAACTCGCCGCCGGCGAGATCGGCCGGCTGTGGGGCCTGAGCGGGGTACGGATCGGCGACACGATCGGTCGGCCACCCCCGACCGGCGGCGAGCACCATTTCGCCCCGCCGACGATGGAGACCGTCGTCGCCCCGGTACGCCCGGCCGACGACGGCGCGTTGCGCGCCGCGCTGGCGTGGCTGGCCGAGCAGGATCCGCTGATCGCCGTTCGGGCGGACGACACCGGCCGGGAGGTCTCCGTCTCGCTCTACGGTGAGGTCCAGAAGGAGGTCGTCCAGGCGACCCTGGCGACCGAGTTCGGCATCGACGTCACGTTCCGCGAGACGACCGTCGTCTGTGTCGAGCGTCCGGTCCGGCTCGGCGAGGCCGTCGAGATCCTGAACACCGAGTCGAACCCGTTCCAGGCCACCATCGGCCTGCGGATCGAGCCCGGTCCGGCCAACTCGGGAACCGAGTTCCGGATGCGGGTCGAGCCGCAGGCAGTGCCGATGTACGTCTACCGCAACGCCGGCACTTTCGCCGAGCACATGAGCCAGTACGTGCGCCGGGCCCTGCGCGAGGGCAGGTTCGGCTGGCAGGTCACCGACTGCGTCGTCACCATGATCGACTGCAACTACAGCCTGGCCGACGGCCCGCCGTCGAGGCGGGGCCCGCTCAGTACCCCGGCGGACTTCCGCAACCTCACGCCGATCGTGCTGATGCGGGCGCTCGACCAGGCCGGAACCGTGGTCTGCGAGCCGGTGCTCCGGGTGAGCCTCGAAATCCCGGTGTGGGCGATCAGCGCCGTGCTGACGGCCCTGGGCCGCCTCGGCGCGGCAGTGCGGCAGCAGTCGGTACGGGGCGACCTGACCACGATCGAGGCGGTCGTGCCAGCCGCGCGACTGCCGCACCTGCAACGACAGCTACCGGGACTGACCGGGGGCGAGGGCGTCATCGAGTCCACGTTCGACGGCTACCGGCCGGTCCGCGGCGAACCACCGACCCGGGCGCGGACCACGGCCGATCCCCGGCACCGCGATCGGTACCTGACCTCCCTGACCCGGCAGGGCGCCCGGGGTTGACGTGACCACTCGCCGCTGGGCCGGTAATGGTGCCCGTCGGTACCGGTGCCAGGGCGGGTGCGAAAGCTGGAGAGCGGCCGGCAGGTGGCGGAGCAGGTCCGGGCGACCGGCGTCATCACCGGCAGGCAGGCGACGGAACGCCGTGAAGGCCGGCCGCTGTCCTGGATGGACGGATGGCCGGCTGACGGAGGCGTGTGTGACACTCGTCGCGTGACGTGGCCTCCACCGCCGGGCCCGCCCGGCTATCCGGGCGTGCCCCCACCGCAGACCGGCATGACCGTGCCAGCACCGGCCCCGCCGAAGTCCAACGGGCCGCTCATCATCGGCCTGGTCGGTGGGTTCCTGGCCCTGTGCCTGGTCGGAGTCTGCGGGGTCGCGGCGGTCGGCGTGGCGATCAACAACCGGACGGACAGTTCGCGGACCACCGTCGGAAGCACCTACCCGCCACCCGAGGCGGTCCGCACCACCGAGCCGGCACCGCCGACCAGGCCGGCACCGCCACCGCCGCCGGCCAGCATCGGGCAGTGCATCGGCGTCGACCTGGCCGGGAACTTCCTCGGGGTCGGCAACTGCAACGGCAGCAGCGGCACCTACCGGGTGGTGTCGGTCGACTACGACCAGAGCAACTGCGCCGACCCCGACGCTCCCTACATCACCGAAGATGGATATCGGCTCTGTCTGGAGCGCCACCTGGTGCGCTTCTTCTGCTACCGGTTCCCGAAGGGTGACGGCTGGATCGTCCACGCGCCGAAGTGCAAGGCGAAAGGCACGGTTCACATCATCGACATAATCCCAGGCGCATCCAACGGTGACAGGTGCACGCGGGACCACAGGTGGAACCGCTGGTACCGGTTCACACATCCGACTGTCGTCTACTGCGTCATGCAGTACTGACGCCTGCCGCAGCGCCGTCCGCTTCTTCCGCGGCAACGCTTGTCCCCCGGGCGAGCTACCCAGGAGTGTCCACCGTGCGGTGACGATTCCCGGCCGACGAATCCATAGCGTTCAGGACAGCCACGGCGCTTCGGCCGTGGCCTTCTCGCGAAGGAGTCGTCATGCGACTGTTGAAGCAGTTCGGGGCCGTCGCGGCGGTCGCCCTCGCCGGCAGCCTGGCCGTCGGTGCGGTCCGGGGAAACCCGTTCCTCACCCTGGGTCTCGGTCTCGCGACCGCGGTGCTCGCGTTGCTCACGTACGCGTGGGTGGTGCGGCGCACCGAGCGTCGGGCGCCGGTGGAGGTGGCCGGGAAAGGCGCTGGTGCTGCCGTGGGCCGGGGACTGCTGATCGGTGTCGGGATGTTCGCGGCCGTCATCGCGAACATCGCGCTGCTCGGCGGCTATCGGATCGACGGCATGGGCTCGGCGGCGGGCGCACTGGCGCTGCTCGGTTTCATGGCCGCGGCTGCCGTGACGGAGGAGCTGATCTTTCGCGGCATCCTGTTCCGGATCGTCGAGGAGCGTATCGGCACCTGGGGATCGCTGGTGCTGACCGGCCTGCTGTTCGGTCTGGCACACCTGTTCAACGCGCACGCCACCCTGTGGGGCGCGATCGCCATCGCGGTCGAGGCCGGCGGCATGCTCGCCGCCGCGTACGCCGCCACCCGTACCCTGTGGCTGCCGATCGGCCTGCACTTCGGCTGGAACTTCGCCCAGGCCGGCGTCTTCGGCACCACCGCCTCCGGCAGGACCGGGCCGGAGGGTCTGCTGGACGGCGTACTGTCCGGGCCGACCCTGCTCAGCGGTGGTGAGTTCGGGCCGGAGGCGAGCCTGTACGCGGTGCTGGCCGGCGTGGTGCTGACCATCGTGTTCATGTGGCTGGCCCGCCGGCGTGGCCACCTGGTGCCCCGCCGCCGGCGCACCGCCCGGACCGACCCGACCGCTACGCTCGCGCAGTGATCGACCTTCGGCGGGTCCCGGACCGGTGGCGGCGGTGTGACGTCACGGTCCGGGATCTCCCGTTCGCGCTGCTGCTCGCCGTCGCGTCGCTGCTGCCGGCGCTCCACGGCCAGGGCACCCAGGTCGGCGACCTGCCAACCCGCCCCTTCGACGCGCTGGCCGTCGCGGTGATCGCCCTGCAGGCCCTACCGCTGACGGTACGCCGGCGGTGGCCGGCCGTGTGCCTGGTCCTGGTGTCGCTCGGCTTCGTCGGCGACCAACTCCTCGGTTACCACGCGTTCTCGGGTACCGCGCTGCCGATCGCCCTGCTGAGCGCGGGCGCCTACCTGGAACGTCACCGGCGTGCCGCGGCGATGCTGCTCTCCGCGGCGTACGTGCCGCTGGCGGTCGCGCTGCACCGGCTCGGCGCCACCGAGCCGGTGGAGGGATTCGTGGTGTTCTACCTGGCGCTGGTCCTCGCCTGGGGAATCGGATCGTGGCTGCGGTCCACCCGGGCCGCCGAGGCCGAGCGTCGGCACCGCGTCGCCGAGGCCAGCCGTACCGCCGAACGCACCCGCATCGCCCGGGAACTCCACGACGTGGTGACCCACCATGTGACGGCGATGGTCGTGCAGGCGGAGGCGGCACGATATCTGACCGCCGCCCCCGCCCGGCTCGACGAGACCCTCAGCGCCATCACCGACACCGGCCGGCGGGCCATCACCGACCTGCGGCACCTGCTCGACCTGCTCAACCCCGACCACGGGACCGACGCCAGGATGCCGTCCGTCGGCGACCTTCCCGGGCTGGTGGAGCAGACGCGCCGGGCCGGGCAGCCGGTGGAGTTCACCGAGCAGGGCAGGCCGGCGGAGTCGACCGGCAGCGCCGAGCTGGCGGCCTACCGGGTGGTGCAGGAGGCCCTGACGAACGCCCTCAAATACGCTCACGGCAGCCGCACCGTGGTCCAGGTGCAGCACGGCGCAAGGGAGATCACCGTGGAGGTCAGCACCGACGGTTCGGACTCGCGGACCGCCTCGCCCGGCGGAAGCGGGCGGGGCCTGGCCGGGCTCCGCGAACGCGTCGACGTGCTGGGCGGCGAGTTCAGCGCGGACCGGCAGCCGGGCGGCGGCTTCGTCGTACGGGCCCGCATCCCCGCGGGGAGCCGGGCGTGACCACACCGGTCCGGGTACTGGTCTGTGACGACCAGGCGCTGATCCGCACCGGGTTCGCGACGATCATCGACGCGCAGCCCGACCTCGAGGTGGTGGGCGAGTGCGGGGACGGGCGTGCCGCGGTCGACCTCGCCGGCCGGCTGCACCCGGACGTGGTGGTGATGGACGTCCGGATGCCGGTACTCGACGGCATCGGGGCGACCCGCCTGCTGGCCGGGGTCGGGGTGGCGCAGCCCGTCAAGGTGCTCGTGGTGACGACGTTCAACCTGGACGAGTACGTGTACGAGGCGCTGCGCGCGGGGGCGAGCGGGTTCCTGCTCAAGGACGCCCCGCCGGCACAACTGCTGCACGGCATCCGCACCGTCGCGACCGGTGCCGCACTGCTGGCACCCGAGGTGACCCGGCAACTCGTCGGCAGGTACGCGGCGCGGATCCGTCCCGCCGAGGGCATGCCGGACGGCGCCGGGTTGACCCCGCGCGAACTGGAGGTGCTGCGCCTCATCGCCAACGGCCTGTCCAACAGCGAGATCGCCACGACCCTGGTGATCAGTCAGGAGACCGTCAAGACGTACGTGTCGCGCATCCTCACCAAGCTCGACCTGCGCGACCGCGTACAGGCGGTGGTCTACGCCTACCGCAGCGGCCTGGTGACCTGAGGCTTCCGCCGGCCGGCCCGTGTCACCCGCTCGATCGGTACGCCCGTCGAGAGGTGTGCCCGGGGTCACCGGCCGGGCGGATCGGTAAATCAGACATCGGTTGTCAGGTAGCGATGCCACGATCAGAGCCATGACGGAGACGTTGACTGGCAGGGTGGCACTGGTCGCCGGCGCGACCCGAGGGGCGGGTCGCGCGATCGCGGTGGAGCTGGCGCGAGCCGGGGCGATGGTCTATGCGACCGGGCGCAGCAGCCGGGCCGGGCGTTCGGAGATCGACCGCCCGGAGACGATCGAGGAGACCGGCGAGTTCATCGCCGCGGCGGGCGGGGAGGGCGTCGCGCTGCGGGTCGACCACCTGGAGCCCGACCAGGTATGCGGGCTGGTCGAGCGGATCGACGCCGAGCACGGCCGTCTCGACATCCTGGTGAACGACATCTTCGGCGGAGACGTGCACGCCGAGTTCGGGAGGACCATCTGGGAGCACGACCTGACGAAGGGACTGCGGATGCTGCGGGTGGGGATCGACACCCACGCCGTGACGAGCCACTTCGCGCTCCCGCTGCTGATCCGGAACCCGGGCGGGCTCGTGGTCGAGATGACCGACGGCACCTTCGAGTACAACCGTGCGTACCGTCACCAGGCGGGCGTCTACTACGACCTGGTCAAGGGGCGGTGGAACGGCTCACGCTGGCGCAGAGCCACGAGCTGGCGCCGTACGGGAGCGCGGCGGTCGCGGTGACCCCGGGATGGCTGCGGTCGGAGCTGATGCTCGACCTGTTCGGAGTGACCGAAGCGAACTGGCGGGAGGCGGCGGTCAAGGAGCCGCACTTCGTCATCTCCGAGTCGCCGACCTACGTCGGCCGGGGCGTCGCCGCGCTCGCCGCCGATCCCGACCGGGCGCGCTGGTCGGGTACCTCCGTCTCCAGCGGTCAGCTCGCCCGGGTCTACGGGTTCACCGACGTGGACGGCAGCCGACCCGACGCGTGGCGATACATCGTGGAGGTGCAGGATGCGGGGAGGCCCGCCGACGCCACCGGCTACCGGTGAGGCAGGACCGTGTCCGCCGGACCACGGTGCCCTGCGGGCAGCCGCCTGCCATCCTCTGCCCGGATGAGCAACGATCCTGCCGACGAGGTGCAGCGGGTGGCGGGTCGGCTGTCCGGGGACGAGGCGGACAACCTCCCGTTCTTCTACCCCGGATTCGCCCAGCGGGCACGCGGCTCCGCCGAAGGCGAAGCCGTGCGGTACGTCTAGGCCGACGATTTGGACCGCCGGCCGAGTCGCTGACCCAGGCGCAGCCTGACCGGCCGCCACGGCCGGGCGTGGCGCCAGACGGAGGGGCCGCCCGCGAGGCACCAGATGGCGATCACCGGGTCGCAGATCGCGCAGCCGAACGAGGAGTCGTGGGCCGAGGGGATGATCGGCTCACCGCGTAGGTGGTGCACGACGTCCCAGGCGGTGTGCAGCAACCAGCCCGCCCCGATGAACGTCCACGACTCCAGCCCGCGATAGGCCAGGTAGGTGAGCACGGCGGTGAACGCGAACTCCCCGATTCCCAACCCGCCGCCGCTGAGATAGGCCGCTCCCGCCCCGCCGAGCATGACCGCGTTGAAACGGCGGCGGTGCGGCTCGGCGATCAGGGAGTTCACCAGGACGTAGAGCACACCGATGAACAGCGGCACGAGGACGGTCATGGTCACAAAACGTAGGTGTGGCCGTCGCCGTCCGGCAGTGGCTGGCGAGACAGCCACCGACGGATTCCAGCCAGAATGGGGGTATGCATCGCGTCGTGATCCTCGCCTTCGACGGCGTGGTCCCGTTCGACCTGTCCGTGCCGATCGAGGTCTTCGGCCGCGCTCGGCTGGCCGACGGCCGCCCCGCGTACCAGCTTCGGGTCTGCGCGGCCGCCGACGAGGTCAGGGCCGGGCCGATCACCATCCGTACCCCGTACGGGTTGCCCGCGCTGGCCGAAGCCGACACGGTCGTCGTCCCCGGTGTCGCCGACATCGACGCCCCGATCCCGCCCGGAGTCGTCGCGGCGCTCGCCGCCGCGACCGGCCGGCTGGTCTCCATCTGTACCGGTGCCTTCCTGCTGGCCGCCGCCGGACTGCTCGACGGTCGCCGGGCCACCACGCACTGGGCGGCCGCCGCGCAGCTCGCTCGTCGCCACCCCGCCGTCGAGGTCGACCCGGAGGTGCTGTTCGTCGACGACGGGTCGGTACTGACCTCGGCGGGTGCCGCCGCAGGACTGGATCTCTGCCTGCACCTCGTACGGCGTGACCACGGTGCCGCGGTCGCCGCGCAGACCGCGCGAACCTCGGTCATGCCGCTGGAGCGGGCCGGTGGCCAGGCGCAGTTCATCGCGCACGAGCCACCAACCCCGGCCGGGATCTCCCTGCAACCACTGCTGACCTGGCTGACCGACAATCTCCACGCCCCACTGACCCTGGCCGCCATTGCCGGCGAAGCGTCGATGAGTACCCGTTCGCTGAGCCGGCACTTCCGCGACCAGACCGGAAGCACCCCCATGCAGTGGCTCAACCGGCAGCGCATCCGCCGCGCGCAACTCCTGCTGGAGACCAGCGACCAGCCGGTGGAACACGTCGGCGAACTGGTCGGGTTCACCTCGGCGACGGCGTTCCGGGAGCGGTTCCGGCAGATCGTCGGAGTGAGCCCGCGCCACTACCGCCTGGCGTTCTCGTCCGACGCGCGGCCCGCCGTCACGCCTGCCCGGCGCGCCCGCCCTGCCCCGGGGCGCCCGGGCGCGGCCACGAGGTCGCGGTGAAGCTCGGGTGGCCGGCTGCTCAGAGGTCCCGGCGCTGGAAGGACACCGCCGCGAGTCCGAGGGCCAGGGCGATCCAGAGGCCGGTCCAGGCGAGGTAGGTGGGAGTGAGCGCCGCCTCGCTCAGGAAGGGGTGCCCCTTGAACGCCTCCTGGAACTGGATCAGCAGGGTCGGGTCCTGGAAGGCGTTCATGGCTCCGCGCCACAGGCCGTCGGTCGGGAGCAGCATCCGGGAGACGGTGCCGATCCGGGCCACGCTCTCGTTGCCGAGCGCTTCGCCGAACGCGCCGACCACGCCGCCGATCCAGGTGGCGCCGAAGAGCCCGACCGCCACGATGCCCGACGCCATCGGGGAGACGGCGGTGGAGAGCAGCAGGCCGAGGGTGAGCAGGACCGCGGCCTGCGCGGCGAGCAGTGCCAGACCGGTCACCGGCCGGGGTGGCCAGTAGCCCGTGGTGGTTCGGACGATGAGGAGTTGGGCGAGTCCGGCCACGGCCACGAAGCCGCTGCCGAAGGTGACGAGCCCCAGCCACTTGCCCAGCAGCACCGCCGAGCGGCGGACCGGTCGGGCCAGGACGGCCAGCGCGATCCCGGTTTCGGTCTCACCGGCCAGGGTGGGACCGGCGAGGAACGCCGTGCCGAGCGCGGCGGTCAGGCTCAGGCCGAACATCACCAGGTTCAGCACCATCGCGGCCGCCAGCCGGGCCTCTCCGGTGGTCAACCCGCCGAACGTGGCGTCGATCCGGGAGAACCCGAAGGCGCTGACCGCGAGCAGTACGACCGTCAGCGCGACGAGCGCGAGCAGTACCCGTCGGCGGGTGGCCTCCTTGACGGTGAGCGTGGCGACGGTGAGGACGGTACGGGCGGTCATGCGTGCTCCTCGGTAGGGCTGGTGCGCAGGATGTCGAGCAGCCGCTGTTCGAGGCTGATCCGCCCCGGCTCGACGGCGTGTACGCGTACCCCGAGGCTGACCAGATCCGCCACGAGGTCGGGCACGTCGGTGCCGTCCTGCTCCGCGGGGAGGGTGACGGTGAACGCGTCCCCGGTACGGGTGAGCGGGCCGGCGGCGGCCAGCCGGGCCTCCGCCTGCGCGCTCACCCCGCCGAGGCGAAGTCGCAGCTCACGCTGGCCGAGCAGCTCCGGCAGGGTACCGGATGCGGCGACCCGGCCCTTGTCGAGGATGACGACCCGGTCGCAGACCCGCTCCACCTCGCCGATGAGGTGCGAGTTGAGCAGGACGGCGACCCCGCGAGCCCTGAGGGAGAGCAGCAGGTCCCGCACGTCGGCCCGGCCGACGGGATCGAGGGCGCTCGTCGGCTCGTCGAGGATGACGAGTTCGGGGCGGGCCACCAGCGCCACGGCCAGCCCGAGGCGCTGCTGCATGCCCTTGGAGAAGCCGCCCACCCGGTCGCCGGAACGGTCGGCGAGGCCCACCATGGCCAGGCATTCCTGCCGCTCCGCAGCCGGCACCGTGGCGCCGGCGAGCCGGGTGTGCAGGGCCAGCACCTCGGCGGCGGACAGCCACGGCTGATACCGGAAAAGCTCCGGTAGGTAGCCGACGTGGGTGCGGGAGTGCGGGTCCCGGGCCGGTCGCCCGAGCAGCAGCACCTCGCCGGCGTCGGGCCGGACGAGACCGAGCAGCATCTTGATGACGGAGGTCTTGCCGGCTCCGTTGGGCCCGAGCAGGCCGACCACCTCGCCGCGCCCGACGGTGAGGGAGACGTCGTCGACCGCGGTCCGGCGCCGGTACCGCTTGCGCAGACCCGAGCACCACACCGCCGGTGACGGAGGTAGGTCGGCGAGGAGTTGCGCCGCGGCGTCGGGGGAGGGGAGGTCGCCCTGCCGGGTGGTGGGCTCGGTTGTCATCGGCCCCACCGCAATCCGCGAGCCACCGACAGCACCTCGTCGGTGCCGAGCGACCCGGCCACCGCGTTGAGGACGCCGTCCTTGACCCAGAAGACGGCCGCGAGGGTGCCGCCCCTGGTGCTGAGGACGGTGGCCGGTGCGCCGTCGACCTCGGCGGAGAAGCTCGTTTCCTTACCGATCTTCACGATCAGCGGCAGCGTCGTGCCGTCGTCGGTGAAGCCGCGCAACTGCGACGCCACGTCCTCCGGCAGGCCGGGTAGTGAGAGCAGGTAGTCGCGGGCGGTCTCGAACGGGATGCCTGAGGAGTAGACGGCCGGTGCGACCACCCGGCCGACGATCATGGCGGGCCTCCCCTGGGACTGCGACCAGATCGCGGCGAGGCCCGGGCCGGCGGTCATCCTGAACGGGCTGCCCTCAAGGCCCGGTGGCGGTGGGGGCAGCGGTCTGCCGGCGGCCGCCGCGGTCTGCGCCGCCTTCTCCGCCGAGAACGTGAACGTGGCGCTCACCTGGTTGCCGACGTGGAACGCCGGTTCGCCGGTCACACCACGGGGCAGCTTGCGCACCCGAGGCGCGGAGAGGCCGGTGGCCTGCTCCGCCGCGGTGGCATCGGCGACCGGGCGGATGTCGGCGACCTTGGTCACCTTGGCCTCGCCGTACGCGGAGAGGTCCGGCAGCCGGAGCAGATCGGCCTGGGTGACCGTGATCGGCGCGATTCGCTCGGTACGGAAGATCGGCAGCCAGTTCGCGGCGGCGGCAGTGGTGGCCCCGGTCAGCAGCGCGACCGCCGCGACACCGGCGAAGAGCGGGCTGCGCAGCGCCGTACGCCATCGTGGTGGGCGGGCGGCCACAGCCACCTGCCGGGGACGGTCCGCGGCGATCGCCCGGGACAGGCGGTGCCAGCCGTCCTCGACGTCGGTACTGACCTCGACATCGAGCGCCGCACCGGCGAACGCGGCGTCCCGGCGGGCGGCTGCCAGTCCGGACAGGCACTTCGGGCAGTCCGCGACGTGCTCGCGGTCGGCGTCAGCGACGCCGACGGGCTCGTCCACAAGCCGGCGCAACATGCCGTCAGTCGGATGGCGCATGACGGTTCAACTCCTTGCGTAGGGCGGACTCGGCGCGGCGCACGACGGTGCCCACGCTGCCGGGGGACAGGTCAAGAGCGGCCGCCACCTCGGCGTAGCTCAGGCCGCTGTGTCGAAGCACCAGGGCCACGGCCTGCTTGCGGGGCAGCCGTGCCAGCGCCCCGCGCACACGACGGCGCTCGTCGAGGGTCACGACCAGGTCGGCGACGTCAGGGCTGACGGCGTCACCGACACCGGCGGCCTTCTCCCGGGAGGCGCGACGCCGACCGGTTCGGAGATGGTTCAGTGCGGTGTGCGCCGCGGCGACGCACAACCAGCCCACCGCCTCGCCCGCCGGTACGCGGGAGCGTCCGAACGTCAGGAACACCTCCTGCGCCACGTCCTCGGCCTGGTCCCCGGAGCCGAGCACCCGCGCGGCGACGGCGACTACCCGCGGATAGGCGGAGCGGAAGACCTGCTCAAGATCGGAACGGACCGCTTTTCGTCCCGGAGGAGTCGACACGGCCACGGCATCCCTCCGTCCGGCTCGTCCGGCCGTCCTGCCACCGCCGGCGGACGGCACCGCAGCGACGGCCGTGGCCAGTACGGTCGCACGGCGCCCGACGAACTCCACATCTTCCTCCACATCCTCAGAGCACCGCCGGCACCCGAGATGTGACACCGGACGTCGACATGCCCGGCGGAACGCGTCCGCCGGTTCGTCGGAGCAGAGGACTTCGTCGGACGGGACGATCCGGTAACTCTCGGTCACGGGCGGCGGATCGGGGAGGAACTCCAACGAGCCGGCCGGCCGGGCGAGAACTCCGCCCGGCCGGCCGGTGGGAAAGGATCTTTCGTGCCGCCCGCTGGCGTGCTCACCGCACCCGGCGGCGGCTGGTGGGCCGGGCCGGCCGGGTGGAGGTCAGCCGGCGGCCGAGGTCGCCGGCAGGTGGTCGCTGAGCAGCAGTTGGTGCAGCTCGGCGGAGGCGGCGGCGACATCCTCCAGGTGGGCGTTGTGCCCGAACGAGCGCGGACGCGGGATGTCGATCTCGACGAGCTTGCGCAGCCGGCCGGGCCGGGCACTCAGTACCGCCACCCGGTCGGCGAGCAGCACCGCCTCCTGGATGGAGTGGGTCACGAAGACCACGGTGGTGCCCAGTTCCATGTGGATGCGCTGCAACTCGACGGCCAGCTCTTCGCGGGTCAGCGCGTCCAGTGCGGAGAACGGCTCGTCCATCAGCAGCACCTTGGGCCGCTGGATGAGGGCCCGGCAGAGCGAGACCCGTTGCTGCATGCCGCCGGAGAGTTCATGCGGAAGGCGGTCGGCGAAGCCACTCAGGCCGGTCATCTCCAGCAGCCGCTCGGCGTGCTCGCGGTGCTCGGCCCGCCGCCAGCGGAAGATCTCCACCGGCAGCAGCACGTTGTTCCGTACGCTGCGCCACGGCAGCAGCGCCGGGCGCTGGAACACCATCGCGACGTCCCGGCGGGGCCGGCCGACCGGCTCGCCGGCGACCAGTACCTCGCCCTGGCTCGGCCGGATCAGCCCGGCGATGATCCGCAGCAGCGTGGACTTGCCGCAGCCGGACCGGCCGATCACCGCCAGGAACTCGCCGTTGCCGACATCGAGGTTGATGTCGCGCAGCGCCTCCACCGTCCCGGATTTCCCCTGGAAGGTCCGGGACAGTCCGGCAATCTTGATCATTGTGCCCTCCTAGCGAGGTGTGTTCCGGTCACGACGAGATCGCCCGGGCCCACGGCACGAGGATCCGCTCCAGCGCCGCGACCAGGTAGAACAGCCCGGCGCCCATGATGGCCAGCAGGGTCAGCGCGGCGAAGGCGAGCGGCGTGTCCGCGGACTGGCTGGAACTGACGACGACCGAGCCGAGCCCGCGGTCGGGGTTGGTGAGTTCACCGATGACCGCTCCGATGATGGCCAGCGAGGAGGCCACCTTCAAACCGACGAAGACCTGCGGCAGCGCCCAGGTCAGCCGGACCTTCAGGAAGGTCTGCCACCACGAGGAGGAGAGCGAGTGGGCGAGTTCGCGCAGGTCGTTGGGGACGGAGGTCAGCCCGGCCATGGTGGAGACCAGGACCGGGAAGAAGCAGAGCAGCACGACCATGACGACCTTGGCCTGGGTGTTCAAGCCGATCCAGACGATGAGCAGGGGGGCGAGCGCGGCCTTCGGCACGGCGTTGACCGCGGCGATCAGCGGCATGGTCATCCGCTCGATCGTGCGCGAGGCGGCGAAGAGGACCGCGACGGCCGCCCCGCCGATCGCGCCGATGGCGAAGCCGACGACCGTCTCCATCAGCGTCACTCCGGCCTGTTCGACCAGGTGACCGGAGAGCCGCTGGAACGCGTTCACCACGTCCGGGGGTGCGGGTAGCCAGAACGGCTCGATGCTGAAGACGATGGTGACCAACCACCAGAGCGCGAGCGCCAGCAGCGTACCCAGCGCGGGGAGCCCGGCGTTGACCCAGAGACGTCGCAGCCCGGCGTCGGTCCTCTTGTCAGTCATGGTGAATCCCGTGGGGTCCTTTCGGGCGGCGATGAACGTGGTGTCCGAGGTGCCGGGCAGCGCCCGGCGGTGGGACGAAGAAGGGACGGCAGCCGCTCCGACCACCGTCCCCTGTCCGTCAGGTGCGCCCGACCGCTGGCGAGGACCTCTCGACAGCGGTCGAGATCGTGCTGGTCGTTGTCGAGGAAGGCGTCGTCAGGTCTTCGGCACGATGTTGAGGTCGACCACGTTGGCCGGGCTGAGTCCGGACGGCATCAGGCCGGAGCCCTGCAGGATGGCGATGGTCCGCGCCACCCGCCCCTCGTCCATCGAACCGATCGGGGCGCCACCGGCCGGCACGACGTACGGGGTCATCGCCTTGATCTCGCCGACCCCGGAGGCCACCGGGTACGTCGGCTCCGCCTTGTTCAGGATCGTCGCCGCCTCCTCCGGGTGGTCGACGGTGTACTGCAGGCCCTTCAGCAGGGCACCGGTGAACCGGCGGACCAGGTCCGAGTCCTTCTCGATCAGGCCGGGGGTGGTGATGATGGCGTTGCCGAACAGGTCCCGCAGGTAGTCGCTGTACGGCAGGACGACGACCTCCTTCTTGGAGGCCGCTGCCAGCGCGTCCCGGCTGAGCAGGAAGGTGCCGAGCGCGTCCACCTGACGGCTCGCCATCAGACCGTTGAGTGCTGTGGCCTGCACACCCTCGATCTTGACGGTCGCCGGGTCGAGGCCGGCCAGCTTGGCGTACGCCGGGAAGAGCAGTTCGGTGACCGAGCCCTTGCCGGTGGCCATGGTCTTGCCGGCCAGGTCGTTCGGGCCGGTGATGTCGGTGTCCTTGGTGGTCATGACCGAGATCAGCGTCTGCTGATGTACGGCGGCGACCGCCCGCCAGTCGGTGAACTCGCCCTTGCCGGCCTGGATCACCGCGCCGGTGAAGTCGAGCGAGGCGAACTGGACCTGCCCCGACTTGAGCGCCGTGAGGTTCTGCGCGTTACCCGCGCCCTTCTTGATGTCGACCTCGATGCCGACCTCGGCGAAGTAGCCCTTCTCCTTCGCCACCCAGGCGAAGGAGTCCCGGCCCACGGCCCCGAACGCCGTGATGTAGGCGACCTTGTCGGTCCCCTCGGCGGACGCGCCGTCGCCGTCGTCGCCGCTGCAACCGCTCATGGCCAGCGCCGTGGCGAGCAGCGTTGCCGCCAGGACGCGAGAGCGTCTGAACATCTATGCCTCCAGCTTTCGCTTGTGGATGGGCGGTCCCAACGCACCCGCGCCGAGGATGTGGCCCTTGATCTGAGCGACACCAACCGCGCCGACCCTCGCCCGGTCGAGAATCGTAGATGACTCATGTCTGGCTTGTCACCGACGAGATTGAGCTATTTTTGGGGGCTCTGACCGAGGGCTCCCCGCTGTCGTCGAGACATTTCCGCAGCTCAGGGCGTTGTTGACAAGGGAAGTTCTGGCAGCAATCCTGTCAACACGATTGTTGATAATCTAGGAGACAATGTTGCGGGCTGGCGGGCTGTACCGGGGGACGGCGAGCGGCGGCGGACACTCCGCCCTGGACATTTCCCGGCCTGCCGTCTCCGGGTACGCCCGGTCGGTGGGTCGCGCGGCAGCCGTCCGGTCAGGACGTACGGCCGCCGGAGTGGCCCGCCCGGCATCGACGGTGACCACGTCGTGAGTGACGTCGCACGAACCCCGGCAACCGCCGCACGGCGAGCGGCCGGCACCCCGCGCCGCCCGCCGGCCCGCTCGGCGGACGAGGCGTACCAGGAACTCCGCGAGGCGATCCACCGCGGCGATCTGATGCCCAACGAACGGCTGATCGAGGTCGAGTTGGCGGCCCGGCTACAGGTCAGCCGGGCGGTGGTCCGGACCGTGCTGGTCCGACTCGTGCAGGACGGACTGGTGGTGAGCACCCCGAACCGGGGCGCACACGTCCGGCTGGTCACCGAGGAGGAGGCGGTCGAGATCCTCCAGGCGCGGGCCGTACTGGAGGCGCTCACCGCGCGGCAGGCGGCACTGCACGCCACCGCCCGGGAGATCACCGCCATTCGCCGGGTACTCGACAGAATGACCCAGAAGCTGGAGCAGGACGACCTGCTCGGCTACTCGGAGGGGAACGCCGACCTGCACGCCGCGATCATCGCGGCGGCCCGGCACGAGACCGCGGCCCGGATGATCGCCGGGCTGCGGGCCCAGCTCGTCCGCTTCCAGTACCGCACCATCCTGGTGCCCAGCCGGCCGGCCCAGTCGCTCGGTGAGCACACCGCGGTCGTGGAGGCGATCGCCAACCGTGACCCGGACGCCGCCGAGGCCGCGATGCGGCGGCATCTCGGGCACGTCGAGTCCACTTTGGCCAACACCGCCTCGGCGGCCCGGCGTGGGGCCGGCCCGTCCGACGGCACCCGTACGGCCTGAACCGGCCATGCGTATCCCTCTCCTCCAAGGAGCGTCATGTCAGATCATCCCGTCCCGTCCGCCCGTGCCCGTGCCCTGGTGCAGGGGGCGTACGACACCCACGTACACATCGCACCCGACGTGATGGAGCGGCGGATCGACGACCTCGACCTGGCCAGCCGGTTCGCCGAGGTCGGACTCGCCGGCTTCGTCCTCAAGTCCCACTACGTACCGACCGCCGAACGCGCGGCCGTGGTACGCAAGGCGGTACCAGGAGTCGACGTCCTCGGCGCACTCACCCTGAACGGCACGATCGGCGGAATGAACCCCGCCGCGGTCGAGATCGCCGGCCGACAGGGCGCCCGAATCATCTGGATGCCCACCGTCGACTCCGGCAACCAACGCCGCAGCACCGCCACCGACCTACCCGGCGCCACACCCGCGATGTGGGGAGCACTCCAGGCCGACCTGCACGCCCAAGGCATCGTCCCCGACATCGTCGAGGTACGCGACCCCGACGGACACGTACTCGAACGAGTCCGCCAAGTCCTCCGGGTCATCGCCCGACACGACCTCGTCCTCGCCACCGGACACCTCGACGGCCCGGAAATCCTGGCCGTCGTCCACGCCGCCAAGCAGGAAGGGGTACGCCGGATCGTCGTCACCCACCCCGAATTCACCTCACAACGACTACCCGTCACCCAACAGCGGGAACTCGCCGAAGCCGGCGCCCTGCTGGAACGCTGCTACACCACCGCACACACCGGAAAAGTCTCCTGGAACCACCTGTTCGACAACATCCGAGCCGTCGGCGTCACCCACTCCGTCCTCTCCAGCGACCTCGGACAACCATTCAACCCACCGGTCGAGGACGGCCTCGCACTCTTCGCCGACCGGCTACTCGAAGCCGGCTTCACCGAGCAGGAGGTGCACACCATGGCCGTGGTCAACTCCAGGCACATGGCGGCGGCGAGTGCGGAGGTACCGGCATGACCGGTCGCCGGATGCTGGTGGTCGGCGCGCACAGCGCGGACTTCGTCTGGCGGGCTGCCGGTGCGGTCGCCGCGCACACCGCCGCCGGGGGCGAGGCGCTGGTGCTGGCCCTGTCGTACGGCGAGCGCGGCGAGTCCGGTGAGCTGTGGAAAGACCCGGCACAGACGATCGAGAACGTCAAGCGGATCCGGCACGAGGAGGCGCAGCGGGCCGCAGAGGCCGTCGGGGCGAGCTTCGAGGCGTTCGACCTGGGGGACTACCCGCTACGGATCCGGGACGAGGACATCGACCGGTTGGCCGGGCTGATGCGGGAGTACGCCCCGCACGTGGTGCTCACCCACCCCGACCGGGATCCGTTCAACCCGGACCACCCGGTGGCGCACGCCGCGGTGGCGACCGCCCGGCAGCTCACCGCCGGGGCGGGGGTGGCCAGCGGCTTCAAGACCGCACCGCCATCGGAGTTCCTCGTCTTCGAGCCGCACCAGCCCGAGCTGTGCGGGTTCACCCCGACGGTCTTCGTCGACATCACCGAGGTGATGCCGGCCAAGCAGGAGGCGATGGCCGCGATGGGCGCCCAGGGTTACCTGCGCGACTACTACACCCAGCGGGCCGAACAGCGGGGCAACCACGCGCGGCGGGTCACCGGCAACGCCGCGATCCGGGAGGCCGAGGCGTTCCAGCGGCTCATCCCGAACGTGGTCCGTACGCTGTGACCGGCCCGTCGGCCGGGGAGACCGGTCCACGGGCCCGGCCGGCGGCGGGCGGACCGCGCCACGACGGGTACGGCATCCGGGTGGCCGAGGAATCCGCAGGGTGAATCCGGGACGGCGGACCGACCCCGCCGGTTACCTCCGACCGGGGTCGATCCGTCAACCCGCCCGTCGGGACTCCCGGACGCTGCCGGGCGAGGCGACGGGTGAGCGTCTCGATTCCGGGTGACCCAGTCATCCGGGTGACCCACTCATCCGGCGGTGTCGCCGAGCACGGCCTTGAGCGACGCCTCGAGGATGTCCACTCCGGTGTGCAGTTCGTCGTCGCTGATCGTGAGCGGCGGGGCGATGCGGAAGATGCCGCCCATCCCGGGTAGCTGGACGATGTTCATGTGCAGGCCCCGTTCGAGACAGGCCGAGGTGACCGCCGCGCCCAACGCATCGGCCGGCGCCCTGCTCTCCTTGTCCCGCACGAGCTCGACACCCTGGAGCAGGCCGCGGCCGCGAACGTCGCCGACGACCTCGTAGCCGTCGCGCAGCGCCAGTAGCCGGGCGGTGAGCTGGTCGCCCAGCCTCGCCGCACGCTCGACGAGGTTTTCCCGGTCGATGACGTCGAGGACTGTCAACGCGACCGCTGCCGCCAACGGATCGGAGACGTGTGTGGTGTAGAAGAGGAACCCACGGTCGTGGCAGACCTGCTCGATCTCGGCAGACGTGAGTACGGCCGCCACGGGCAGCCCGGCCCCGAGGGTCTTCGACAACGTCAGGATGTCCGGGGCGACTCCGTCGCGCTCGAACGCGTACATGGTGCCGGTGCGGCCGAGGCCGGTCTGCGCCTCGTCGAGGATGAGCAGCATCCCGCGCTCGTCGCACATCTGCTTGAGGCGGCGCAGGTATCCGGGCGGCAGGTCGATGATCCCACCCGAGGAGAGGACGGGCTCGACCAGACAGGCGGCGAGACTCCCGGCGGACTGCTGATCGACCAGGGCGAAGCCGTAGGCGAGTTCGGCCTCCCAGTCGTGCGACCCGTCGGCGGATCGGAACGGCGACCGGTACGCATTCGGCGCCGGCAGTGCGAGGTTCCCCGGTATCGGGGGGCCGTAGCCGCGCCGCCCGGCCGCGAAGGTCGCGGAGGCTGCTCCCTGGGTCATGCCGTGCCACGACCGGTCAAAAGAGACGATCTCGTAGCGACCGGTGCAGAGCTTGGCCATCTTGATCGCGGCCTCGTTCGCCTCGGCGCCCGTGGTGAGCAGCAGAATCTTGCCCAGCGTGCCGGGCAGCGTCGCGGTGAGCCTGTCGGCCAGTTCCAACAGCGGGGTACTCAGCATGCCGCTGTAGAGGTGGTCCAGCGACGCGACCGCGGAGGAGACCGTCGACACGATGTCCGGGTGAGCGTGGCCGAGGATCGCACTCATCTGCCCCGAGGTGAAGTCGAGGATCGGCGCTCCCTGACGGTCGAAGACGTACGCACCGGAGGCCCGCTCGATGATCCGCGGGGTGAAGCTCACTCCGTAGCGGATCAGGAGGCGGTCGGCCTCCGCCCAGAACGTCGTGTCCATCATCGTCCCTCTCTGACCGGCGCCGGAGACCGGGCCGGTGGACCGGCCCGACAGTCATCCTCGACCGCACCAGGAGTCGCAACAAGCAAACAAAAGTCGCTCACCGTTCGGCATCGCCGTATGGTCTGCCACATGCTCAACCCACGACGTCTGGTGGTCCTGCACGCGGTACTGGCAGCCGGATCGATCAACAGGGCGGCACGGAACCTCAGCTACTCACCGGCGACGATCAGCCAGCACATGACCGCGCTGGCACGGGAGACCGGACTGGTCCTGTTCGAGAAGCAGGGACGTGGCATCGTCGCCACCGACGCCGCCCGGCGGCTGGCGGACCAGGCCCAGGCGCTGGTCGCCGACTTCGACCGCCTCGAACGGGTCGTGGCGGATCTTCGGGGCGGTCAGGCGGAACACCTGGCGATCGCCTGCTTCGCCTCCGCTGCCGAACAGTGGATACCGGAGGTCGTGCGAACCGTTCGTCGACACCAACCGAACCTCACCGTCGAGATCAGCCTCAACGAACCCGTCGACGGGCGTGGCCGCCGACAGCCGGACCTCGACATCCGGACCGAGCCCGCCAGCGGCGTCGAAGTGCAGCTCGACGGCTACCGACGGCACGAACTCACCGTCGAGGAACTCGTCGCCGTGCTTCCCGTCGCGCACCCGCTGGTCAACGCTCGCCAGATCGCCCTGCGGGATCTCGGCGACGAACCGTGGGTGGACCACGACATCTACGACAGCCCGATCGGGCAGATCGTCTCCAGCGCATGCGGGGCCGTCGGATTCACGCCGCGATATGCCGCCCGTCTGGACGATCACCGAGCGGCGCTGCGCCTGGTGGCGAGCGGTATCGGAGTCACCGTCCTACCGCGCCTGGCCGTCGCGGAACTCCCCGGCGGAGTGGTATCCCGGCCACTGGTCAACCCCACCGTCTCGCGGCGCATCGTCGTGCACGCCCGGCAGGATCGACGCCGCGGCGACGTTATCGCCCGCGCGGTGGCGCAGCTCCGGGTCAGCGCCGGCAACCCCGTGGGATAGCCGCCGTGCCGGCACCGGCCGCCGTACCGACGTCGCCGGGTCGGCAACCCGGGGGCGTCGCCGGCCGTGCGGTGTGCGCCGGGCGACCACGACGGCGGACCGATGCGTACGCCGGGCTGTGCAGCACGGTGAACCTTTTCGACCTGAGCCGCGCGGAGCTTGCACACCGCGTCCGACCTCGCGCTGAAACGGACCGCAAGGGGAGGTGGAAAATGTTCAGTGAACTGCCCGCGACTCGGCCGGTCGCGGGCAGCCCAACGGTGCCCTGGCGACCACCGCCGCGGCGGTCGCCCGGAGCGGTTCCTACCGGGCGGGGACCACGTCGGCCGGGCGCTGCACCTTCACCTCCACGCCGTAGTCGAAGAGTTCGAGCGTCGAGGTGGACGTACCGGTGTCGAGCCGGCCCTTCGCCGTCGTCTGCCAGGCGGAGGTGAGCAGCACCCGCGCGATCCGGCCGTCGGCGTCCCGGACGATGTCGCCGGTCGTGCTGGTCGAGCCGTCCTTGAGCTGCGTGGCGTACTCGAAGTGCAGCGTGCCGTCCGGGTTCTCCGTGACGGTGGCGTTCGTCTCCTTCAGCACCTTGAACAGCGCCGCCGGGTCGGGGGAGGCGGCACCCAGCACCGTGTCCGAGGTGCCGTACAGGGACAGTCGGTCGTGCTTGCCCGGATACTGGCCGTAGCGCCCGTACGTTTCGCCCGGGCCCGACTTGTCGGGCGGGAGATGGCCCAGCGGCGGCTCTCCGCCGATGTACCGGGTGCCGTTGATCAGCAGTTCGGTCATGACCGAGTCGTCCTGCGGCGCCCGGACGTACCCGGTCGCGGTCTTCGGGTCGAACGCACCCTCGTAGGTCAGTCCTGCTGGCCCCGACTCGGTCAGCCGCATCCGGTAGCTGATGTTCTCGCTCGCCGCGACCGCCGCCACCAGGGCCAGTCGCGGCGTCGTGGCGCTGGCGACCGGTGCGCGCTCTCCCGCCGGCCCCGGCTGCCCGGCCCCGCCGACCGTCAGCACCACGGCGGTCACTCCGGCCAGGCCCAGCACACCCATGGCGTACGTCGTACCCAGCACAGCCCTGCGGCGCTGGTGGCGCCGCCTCGCCGCACCGACGACGTCGGAGGTCAGCGCGACTCCCGCCACCTCCTGCCGCATGCCGGCGATCAGTTGTTCTTCGATGTCAGTGGTCATCTTCCCGCTCCGTTCCATGTCGGGGCGTCGTCAACCGCCCAGGCAGCCGTGACCTCGCGGAGGCGGGAGAGCCCCCGGGAGGCGGTGGACTTGACGGTGCCGACCGAGCATCCGAGCGTCTCCGCGGCTTCCGCCTCGCTGTACTGCTCCCAGTAGCGCAGCACCAGTACCGCCCGCTGCCGGGGTGGCAGCGTGGCCAGCGCCTGGATGAGCGCCTGGCGGAGATGCAGTGCGTCCGTGCCGTCGGACCGGCCCGGCGGCTCGACGCTGGCCAGTACCTCCGGCCGCCGCTTGCGGCTGCGCCACTGGTCGACCGCGAGGTGGTACATCGTGCGGCGCAGGTAGGCCTCCTTGTCGCCCTGCACCCGGTTCCAGCGCCGCATCAGCCGCTCCAGTCCCGCCTGCACCAGGTCCTCGGCGGCGGCACGGCTGCCGGTCAGCAGCACCGCCGTGGCGAGCAGGGAATCGCCCCGTTCGGCAACGAGGGTGTCCAAGCCCTCGAAGCTCTTCCTCCAGCGCACCGGCTCTCCTTCCGTCGCTAGCAAGGACGACAGCGCGACGGGCAAGGTTGAGCGCCGCACCGAGCTTTCTGCGGCTGTCGGTCGCCTTGTCGGCCCCGGGGAGGAACGCTGCGCCGCCACGTTCGGCGAGACCGACATCGTCAAGCCCCACCCTGTCGGGCCGGGCGGTCTGCTGGACGACGGCGGGCACGCGACCCGCGCGTAGGGTGCGGGACGCCCTGGTCCTCGTCCGCCCGGACGGACACATCGGGCTGGTTGCCGACCCGGCGGATACCGGCAGCGTCGCCGGGTACCTCCGCTCGATGTGAGCGGCCGTGATCGGCGTACGCCGGCCCGGACAGCCGCTGGCGGTCCGGGCCGGCGGGCCGAGTGGCCTGGCGCGGACGCCGAGGGGTGAGCAGCCCGGCGTCGACGGTCCGCTCGGCCCTGTCCGCCTCGGCGGTGTCACCCTGGTCACTCCGGAATATCTCCGCCGGCATCTACCGTTAGACCGAACGTCTGTTCACAATACGATCTAAGATCAAGATCTTACTGGGAGATCGGATGGCCATCGAGTTGGGGATCGCGCTGGACCTCTCCAGGGCGCGCTCCGATCCCGAAACACTCGCCGTGTTGGCCCGCCGGGCGGAGGCGGGCGGTCTGGACCTTGTCGTCGTGCGTGGCGACGGTGCTCCGGAGGAGCTTCACGGGCTGGATCCCTGGACCACCGCGGTCTGGCTCGCCGGCCGGACCAAGCACATCCAGTTCGGCGTCGCCTCCCCGGCACCCGCCACGGATCCGACCGACCCGCAGGCGCCGTACCCCGCCGTGGTCGACAAGGCTCGGCAGAGTCTCGACCTGCTGGCCGGCACCAGGCTGATCACGTCGGAGTCGGCCTGGGTGACCGCGCCCGAGGGTGCCGGGCCCGACCAGCTCCGCACCCTGGCCGAGGCCGGGCTGCCGGTGGTGGTACCCGTACGTACCGAAGCGGACGTGGATCGCCTGACCGCACTGCTCGGCGAGCAGGGCCGCGGCGGCCGGCCACGGCGGCCGGCGGCCGCCCGGGCGCGTCGCCGGGCAGGCATCGACTACGACGGAATACCGGAGTCACTCGCGGACGCGGCCGTCGAGCCCGGCGACCCGGCGTTCCGCGCGACCGCGTCGACCTACCTGCGGGGCGGCTCACCCGGGCTGGTACTCCGGCCGCGCACGCCGACAGAGGTGTCCGACGCTCTCGCCTTCGCGCGCCGCCACCGGCACCTTCCGCTCGGCGTGCGCAGCGGCGGGCACGGCATCAGCGGTCGCTCGACCAACGACGGCGGTCTGGTCATCGACGTCGGAGGGCTGAACCGCATCGAGGTACTCGACCGGGACCGACGCCTGGTACGGATCGGCCCGGGAGCGACCTGGAAACAGGTCGCGGCCGCACTTGACCCGTACGGCTGGGCACTCGGCTCCGGCGACTACGGCGGCGTCGGGGTCGGTGGGCTGGCCACCGCGGGCGGGATCGGATTCCTCTCCCGCGAGCACGGGCTCACCATCGACCACCTGCGCGCCGTCGAACTGGTGCTCGCCGACGGCACACCGGTGCGCGCGAGCAAGGACGAGAACCCCGACCTGTTCTGGGCAGTACGCGGGGCGGGCGCGAACTTCGGCGTGGCCACGGCCTTCGAGTTCGAGGTCAACGAGTTGCGCGAGCTCGGTTGGGCCCATCTCGTCCTGGTCAGCACCGACATGGCGCAGACGCTGCGTCGCTTCGGCGAGCTGGCGAGTACGGCGCCCCGGGACACGACGGCGTTCCTCGTCACCGGGCGGCCGCGCCAGGGCCGGTCGACGGTCCAACTGTTCTCGATAGTCGACGCGCAGGACCCCGAGGTCGTCGTCGACCGGCTCACCCCGTTCACGGAACTCGGCCTGCTCGCGCAACAGCAGGTCGTGCTCACCAGGTACAAGGACGTGATGGCCCAGGCCGCCGACGTCGGTCCCGACGGCCACCACGGAATGGGCGAGCCGGTCTCCCGGTCGGCGTTCCTGCCGGTACTCACCGACGAGTTCGCCCGCGACGCCGCCCGGCTGCTGCGCAGCGGCCTGGTCTACTTCTTCGAACTGCGCGCCATGGGCGGGGCCATCGCCGACACCCCGGCTGACGAGACGGCGTTCGCGCACCGCACCCCGGCTTTCCAGGTCACGGCGATGGGCGCGGACCAGGCGGCGCTCGACGCGGCCTGGGACGGACTCGCCCACCACTTCGACGGCCTCTACCTCAGCTTCGACACCGATCTGCGGCCGGAGCGGCTGCGCGACGCCTTCCCACCGCGGGTGCTGGCCAAGCTGCGGGGCCTCAAACGGCGCTACGACCCGGACAACCTGTTCCGGGACAACTTCAACATCGACCCGCGCCTCGACGCCCGGGCCGGGATGCCCGCCGCCGAGCGGGCGGACGAGGAGGCTACGGCATGACCGACTACGGACACGACCTGCTGTTCGGCACCTTCGTGACCCCCGCTGCGGGGAGCGCCCAGCACGTCGTCGACCTGGCGATCACCGCCGACCGGGCCGGGCTGGACCTGGTCACGTTCCAGGACCACCCCTACCAGCCGGCGTACCTGGACACCTGGACACTGCTGTCCTACGTCGCCGCGCGCACCGAACGGGTACGACTGAGCGGCAACGTGCTCAGCCTCCCGCTGCGCCCGCCGGCCGTACTCGCCCGGGCCGCGGCCTCGCTCGACGTGCTCAGCGGCGGCCGCTTCGAACTCGGGATCGGTGCCGGCGCCTTCTGGGACGGGATAGCCGCGATGGGCGGGCGTCGCCTCAGCGCGGGGCAGGGCGTCGTCGCGCTCGGCGAGGCGATCGCGATCATCCGCGACCTGTGGGACACCGAGGCCCGCGGCGTACTGCGGCACGACGGTCGCTACTACACCGCGGCCGGTGCGAAGCGGGGACCACGGCCGGTGCACGACATCAGGATCTGGGTCGGCGCCTACAAGCCCAAGATGCTGGCGCTCACCGGCGCTGTCGGCGACGGCTGGCTGCCCACGGTCGAGTACCTGCCCCGGGGCGTCGACTCGTTGCCCGAGCACAACGCCCGGATCGACGAGGCCGCGGTCGGGGCCGGTCGCTCCCCGGCCGAGGTACGCCGACTGTTGAACGTCATGAACGTCGAGTTCTCCCCGACCGGCCGTGGCCTGCTGACCGGCCCACCCGCCCAGTGGGTGGAACAGCTCGCCGATCTCACCCTCACGCACGGCGTCACCGCCTTCCTCATCGGCGGCGACGACCACGGCATCACCGAACGGTTCGCCGCGGAAGTGGTACCGGCCGTACGCGAACTCGTCGAGCGGGAGCGGGGCTGAACGCCGGCCCCGCACCGAAGCCGACCTTCCTGGCGCGCAGGCGACCGAGCCGGACCCGGATCCGCTCGGCATCGGGATGCCCGATCTCGACGAAGATGTCGAGCGCCTGCCGCCAGGCGTCGCCGGCCGCTCCGGCATCGCCGGCGGCGTCATGGGCGTCACCGAGATAGCCCAGGGTGTCCGCCACGTTGTACCGGTCGCCGAGCCCGGCGAAGAGCTCCCGGGCCTCCCGGTAGCAGGCGACTGCCTGGCGGTGGCTGCCGAGGTGCTGGTGGGCGTAGCCGAGGCTGTGCAGGGTGTTGGCCTCACCGCGCCGGTCGGCGAGGGCCCGCTGGAGGAGCAGCGCCTCCTGGCAGTGCACCAGCGCCTTCCGGTAGTTCCCGAGCTGGGCCTCGTACCAGCCGACTCCGTTGAGCGCCCGCGCCTGCCCGGTCCGGTTGAGCGCGGCCCGGTTCAGCTCGAACGCCTGCTCGGCCTGGTCACGCGCCTCGGCGTACCGCGCCTGCCGGGCGAGCACTCTGCCGAGTCCGAGGTGGACGAACGCCTGCCCGACCGTGTCGTCCAGTTCGCCGAAGAGGCCGAGCGCCAGACGGTAGTGGGCCTCGGCCCTGGCGAGCGGACCCAGTTGGGCGTACGCCCCGCCGAGCCCGCGCTGCGCATAGGCCTGAGCCCGCCGGTCGCCGAGTCGCCGGGCGGCCTCCAGAGCGGTGAGCTGGGTGACCGCCAGGTCGTGGTAGCGACCGCCGTAGTCGAAGTGGTCCACGAGGATCCACGCCAGCCGCCAGGCGCAGGCGTCGAACCCGCCGCCGGCCGCCCTGGCGATCGTGGCGAGCAGTACGGAGTGCTCCGCGGCCAGCCAGTGCCGGGCCCCGGCGCGATCGGCGAGCGGTTCGCAGTCCACTCCGGACGCGGCCGGCTCGACGGCGAGCATCTCCCGGTGCGGATCCAGCAGCCGACAGGCGTCCCGCGCGGTGTGCAGGTAGTGGTCGAGGATCCGGCGTACGGCGGCCCGGCGGTCCGGCTCGGGGTCCAGCTCGGCCGCCAGCTCCGCGGCGTACGCCCGCAGCAGGTCGTGGAAGGTGTACCTGCCGGGCGCATGCTCGACGACCAGGTGGGCGCGGGCCAGTTCGGCCAGTAGCGGGCGTACCCGGTGCGATGGCAGCCCGGCCAGGCTCGCCGCGGCCGGGGCGGCGGTGTCCGGGCCGGGATGCAGGCCCAACAGCCGGAAGAGCCTGGCCGCGGCCGGGCTCAGGGTGCGGTAGGACCAGGAGAGTACCGCCCGCACGTCGGTGGCG
The DNA here is from genome assembly GCF_050936445.1 of Plantactinospora sp. CA-294935. Classification (NCBI taxonomy): domain Bacteria; kingdom Bacillati; phylum Actinomycetota; class Actinomycetes; order Micromonosporales; family Micromonosporaceae; genus Plantactinospora; species Plantactinospora sp. CA-294935. The sequence continues at coordinate 9,668,079 of NZ_JBNJMU010000001.1, read as the reverse complement.
GCGTCGCCGATGGCGAACACGTCCAGCCCGGCCCGGACGTCCCGCAACTCGCGGGCCAACGCGCCCAGCGGGAACGTGGGGTGGGTGTCGGCGCGGGCACCCGCCACGGCGAGGGCGAGCGGCAGCCGCGCGCATGACTCGATGATCTCGTCCACGGCCTCGGGCTCGCCGTCGATCCGGGCGGCACCGAGGCGACTGGCCAACATCTCGCGCGCGCCGTCGACGGTCAACAGGTCCAGGGTCACCGGGTGGGCACCCTCGGCCGCGACCAGGCCGGTCAGGTGGTTCCGGCTGGTCACCAGGACCAGGCTGCCGGGCGCGCCCGGCAGCAGCGGCCGGACCTGCTCGATGTCCCGCGCGTTGTCCAGCAGGACCAACATCCGCCGGCCGGCCGCCAGGCTGCGGTAGAGGCCGATCTGTGCCTCCAGACCGGCGGGTATCCGATCGGCGGGCACGGCCAGGGCGTCGAGGAAACCGCGTACCGCCTCGGCCGGGCTCACCGTCGCCCCGGTCGGGTCGAAGCCGCGCAGGTTCACGTACAACTGTCCGTCGGGAAAACGATCGGCGACGCGGTGCGCCCAGTGCACCGCCAGGGCGCTCTTGCCGACTCCGGCGGTACCCGACAGCACACAGACCGGCACGGCGGCGGCGTGTCCGCCGGTGCCGGCGAGGATAGCGTCCAGCCGGGCCAGCTCGGCCGCTCGGGCGGCGAATCCCCGTACGTCCGACGGCAGTTGTCTCGGCACGGTGGCCGGCCCGGCGGGTGGTGCGGGTGGCGAAGTCACCGCCTCCTGGCGGAGGATCCGCTGGTGGAGATCCTGTAGTTCGCCGCCGGGCTCGGTACCGAGTTCGTCCCGGAGCACCCGACGGGCATCCTGGAAAGCCTTGAGCGCCTCCGCCGGACGTCCCGCGCCGCACAGCGCGCGCATCAGCCGGGTCCACAGGTTCTCCCGCAGCGGATACTGGAGGACCAGGCGACGCAGCTCGCCGATCACGCCGTCGTGCTCGCCCAGCGCCAACCGCGTCGTGGCGTGCTGCTCGACGGCGCTGAGGTGGCGTTCCTCCAGCAGGGCCAGTTCGGCCCAGAGGCGTGGGCCGAGTGGCAGCCCGTCCAGCGGAGTGCCGCGCCACAGCCGCAGCGCCTCCTGGTAGCGCTCCGCCGCTCGCCCGAACGCGGCCTCGTCCTGGGCCTGCCGTGCCCGGCCGACCAGCTCGGAGAACGTCTCCAGGTCCAACTCGCCGGGCAGCACCCGGAACAGGTAGCCGCCGGCGTCGGTGACGAGCCGGGAGGCGTCCGCGCCGGCCTGCTGCAACCGCTGTCGCAGCCCCGCGACGTACGTCCGGAGGTTGGACTCCGGGCTGGCGGGCGGTGTCTCCCACACCACCTCGGTCAGGTACTGGGCGGTCACCAGCTCGTTGGCGCGCAGTAACAGAGCCGCCAGTACGGCGCGCTGGCGAGGCCCGCCCAGCGGCACGCTCGCCCCCGCGTGCCGCACCTCCAGCGGCCCCAGCACCCGAAGCTCCACCCTGCTCCTCACCCACGTCGACCCGCCCGACGTCGAGAGACCCGACGTCGGAACGACAAGTCCGTACGGGTTGGCCAGCCATACGCGGCACAGAACACCGCCAATATAGGGGACGAATCGTCAAGCGCGCCACGACGCCTGTGCGGGATCTGTGCGGGATCTGGGCGCACCCTTTCGGATGGTTCTACCCGCGCCGGCCCACCACCCGTGCTGAGCCGCGGCTTCGTCACGGCATCGGGCGGCATGCCGCGACGTCCCGTGACAGGCACGTCGGGGCCACAAGCCCGGCGGTGGTCACGGAATTCACCAGCGCTGGGGCCGGGCGAGCCGGCCGACGAACACGTTCCGGGGGACTTGGGGGGTACGGCAACGTGCCGGATGTGATGCCGAACGACGTGACCGGTGGGGTCCAGTGGTCGAGGCGGTCGGTTCTGTTGGCCGGTGGGCTGCTGCTGACCGGATGCGGTGGACCGGAGAAGCCGGTCATCCAGAGTGCGGACTACGACGGCTCGGCCTCGAAGTTGAGCCGGATAAGACCCATCCTCGAGCGCCGGGCCAAGGCGCTGACGGAGAAGAACGAGAAGGCGTACCTCGCCGACCTCGATCCGGCCAACAAGGACCTGATCGAGCGGGAGCGGCTGGTCTTCGCCAACCTGCGCCAGTTCGAATTCGCGGAGATCCGGTACGTCCTGAACGGCATGAGCGAACAGCTCGACAAGGGTGGCTCCTGGTTCCGGCCGGTGACCCGGATCGCCAAGCTCACCGCCGACGCCGGTCCCGGCGACATCGCACCGGCCGAGTCGTTCCTCTACTGGCTGACGAAGAAGGGCGACAGCTACCTGGTCGGCGACATAGTGCGGGTCACCATGGAGAACCGGGAGGAGCAACAGGTCACCGGGCCGCGCGCCGACGCGCCGTGGAACACCGACAGGCTCACGGTGCTGAAGGTGGGTGACACGGTCTGGCTGGTCGGGGACGAGAGCGTCACCGACCTGGACCGGTACGCCGCCGTCACGAACCGGGAACTGGCCAAGGTCAAGAAGCTCTGGGGTGACCGGGAGGCCTTTCCCGGCAGTGTCCTCTTCTTCACCCGGGACAGGAAGAACGTCCAGAAGTGGTTCGGTATCACGGGCGCCGACAGCTTCACCGAGCAGGCGCTGGGCTACCAGATTCCGCAGCACGGGGTGCGGAAGGACGGTCAGACCTACACCGACCAGTACGCGGCCTCCCGGATTCTGGTCAACCTCGGGTCGATCGAGGCTGCGAAGAGTCAGCCGTGGAGCACCATCCGGCACGAGTTGACCCACTCGGTGACCGCCCGGGTCGCCCTGTCCGGCTACAGCGACCTGCTGCGGCCGGCCAGGTGGGTGGTCGAGGGTTTCGCCCGGTACAGCGAGACGATCGACCAGCCGGCCCACGCGGCCGCGATCCGCAACGAGGTCGCCGGCGGGGTACGGGCCGGCAAGTTCCGTGGCACCACGCCGCCCAGCAAGACCTTCTACAAGGACGCCGGCTTCAACTACGCACTCGGGTCGACGGTCTTCAGCGTCGCCGAACGGCTGAAGGGGCGGGACGCGGCGGCGGAGTTGTACGCCCGCCTCGTCCAGCGCATCGACTCGGCCGACCGCTCCATCCTGGAACTCCCGATCTTCGAGGGCATCTCCGAAGAGGTGCTCGACATGTCCAGCGGCTCGTTCCTCAGCAGGTGGAAGAGCTTCGTCCGGAATGGAGGCTGAGATGTCGGCGGCGTCACCGGGTGGCGGTGCGGGCCCCGGGCCCGGCGCGGGTGACCGGCCCCGCTGGTTCCTGCTCCCCGTGTTCGGTGTGGTCATGCTGCTGCTCGCCGGCGTCGGCGCGTTCCTCGGCGCGCGCAGCTACCAGGGCAGCCGGGCCTCCCAGTCCTGCGGGAGCTACAGCTGCATTCCCCGGCTGGAGGCGGTGACGGTGGTCCAGGCGCTCCAGGGCCAGGGGCACACCTGCACGAAGGAGAGCAACCACCAGTACTGCGAGCTGCGGATCGGCTTCGTGCGCTTCCGGGCGTCGCTCCAGGTCTCCGACGAGCTCATCCACGCGATGACCGTGGACATCTATCGGGCCACCCCGGTCGCCGGGACCGGCCTGGCGTACCTGAACTGGTTCGCCACCCTGCCCTACGCGGGCGACGAGGAGACGTCCGGCCGGATCGAGGAGTGGGTGGCTGAGCAGGTCAACGGCAACAAGGACACCAGAGCCGTCATCGGCGACTACGAGTACCGGTTGACCAATCCCGAGACGTATGCCGTCGAACTCAATATCAGGGGTAACTTCTGATGACCGCCCAACCTTCCGGACAGCGTTACTCCCCGGACGGCAGGTTCTGGTGGGACGGCACCGGCTGGCGCCCGGTGGATGCCGCACCACCCGCCCCGGCGCCGGGGCAGCCCGGGCAGGCGTGGTCGCCGCCGCCGTTCGGGCACGCCCCGGCCGCCGCCAACCCGTCCGGCGCTGGCCGTCCGCCCGGCGCCGCCGGCCCGTCCGGCCTACCAGGTCCGGGCTTGCCGGGTACGGCCTTCCCGTCGCCCCGGGGCGCGGTCCCTCGGCGCCCGTCCAAGGCCGGCTTCCTGCTGGCGCTGGTCGGCACGCTGGTGGCGACGGCGGTACTCGGCGGGCTCGTCGGCGGTATCGCCGGGATGGTGACCACGGAACCTCCGGGCAACGACTCCGCGCCGCAGTTCGCCGCCGAGTTCCCGACCGCGCAGCGGCAGTACATGGCCGGGGTGACCCTCGCCGTGGTCGCCGAAGACTGGATGAAGAAGTCCAACTCGTGGGTCTGCACCGACGCCACCACTCCGGAGACCTCCGAACGGTCCAGGAAGACGATGGAATGCCGCCCGCCGGATGACGACGAGCGGGAAATGTACGTGACCATCGAGTACGACGCGGACGACAAGATCAAGTTGGTCAGCGGTCGCTGCCGTGCCGGCCTGAAGTCCAAGCCGTGCACGACGCTCGCCGCCAGCCTGGCCGACGCGGTGCTCTCGCCGCAGGGCGACCAACTGCGCAGACAGGCGGAGAAGTGGGCGACGGAGAACGCCGACAGCGAGCGGGTGACGACCATCGGGGGCATCCGGCTCGAGGCATCTCTCGACCCGCACGGCATGACCGCCACTCCGGGTGTCTGAGCGTGCGGGATCGACCGTGCCTCACGGAGCAGTTCCGCCAGCGGTACCGGGGCTCGCGGACCGCGCGTACCACCGAACCGTGTGCACGGCCCTCGGGTGCCCGGCGTACGGCCAGCCGACCGTGGTCCACCCGTCGCCGATGCGGTCGGGTGGACCACCGGCCGGCTCCAGGCGCCGACGCCGACGCCGCTCAGCGCAGCGCCGGGTCCGCGGTCACCGGTGCGTCCCAGTCGATCACGTAACGCTGCTCCGGGCCGATCGTCTTCTCCGGGTTCATGGCGGTCTTCATCAGCAGTGGCATCAACAGCGGCATCAACACCCTGGCCACCGCGCCCGGGGCCTTGGCCTGGTTGATCCGCGCCGCGCGGGCGGCGACCCTCTGCACCCGGCCGCGCCGCAGGCGCTCGAAGGCGGCGTACGCCGCCGGGACGTCGGTGATGTCACGCAGGCAGCGGGCCAGTTGCACCGCGCTTTCGATCGCCAGCGACGCGCCCTGGCCGGAACTGTTGGAGGGCGCATGAGCCGAGTCGCCGACCAGCACCATGCGGCCCCGATGCCAGTGTCGGACACGTGGCATGATCTGCAACGATCCGACCACCTGTAGTTCGTCGGCGCTGCTGGTCGACATCAGGGCGCGGCCGGGATCGTCGTCGGCGTAGGCGGCGCGCAGTGTCCGCATCCAGTCGGTCGACGGCACCGCGCGGGCTTCGGCGAGGCTGATCGGCCGCTCCTGCGGCAGGTTGACGCCCCACCGGGTGCCGCCGCCGGGCTCCGGCCAGTAGAGGTAGTAGCCGCCCTTGCCGAAGGCGAAGGTCATCGTGCCGGTGCCGGCGTCCACGTCGTGCCGCGCGACCGCCTCGAAGCCGAGGAGTCCGGTGAACTGCGGGCCGGGTGCCTCGGGGTCGATCAGCCGGCGTACGGTCGAGCGGATGCCGTCGGCCCCGACGAGGATGTCGGCGCTGGCGGCGCTGCCGTCGGCGAACCTTGCCGTGATGCCCGTCGCGCTCTCCTGCGTGTCCAGCAGGCGCTTGCCGTACTCGATGGTCACGCCGGCGGCGACGGCCCGGTCGTGCAGTACCCGGTATAGGTCGCTGCGGTGCACCAGTTGCAACGGCGGCACGTCGGCCAGGCCGGGCATTTCCATATGCTTGCCGCCGACGGCCATGGCCATCCGGGTGATCGGCGTGGCGATTGCGGTCACCGCCTCGTCCGCGCCGACGGTCCGCAGGGCCGCGACGCCGTTCGGCGCGAGCGCGAGCGTGCCCCCGATGCCGTCGGCGGTGCTCGGGTACGCCTCGTAGACGGTGGCCGCGATGCCCGCCCTGCGCAGCGCCAGTGCCGCCACCGGGCCGGCGATGCCGCCGCCGACGACGATCGCTGTCCGTACCTCAGTCATGGTCTTCTCCCTGGTCATCGGTTCTCGTGCATGGCGAACCGACCTGGGAGGGAACCGGCTATCCTCGTGGTTGCCGCCTCGCGCCGAGCGCCTTCCCAGGTGTGGTTCGGGGTAAGGGCCCTGGCGCGGTGTTGGCGCACCGCGCCAGGGCCGTCCGTCACTCCGTCGAGCTGGTCCTTTCCGCGAGTTCGGTCAGCTCCGCCGGCATCTCGCCGGTTTCGTGGAAGGCCCGCCACACGTCCAGCCCCGGGTAGCTGCCCGAGGTCAGTTCGGCGAGCAGAGAGCGGATCCAGGCCGCTTCCGCCTCCTGGATGGCCAGGTCGTATTCCGACTCGACCAGGAACAGTCGCGGGATGTGCCGGGTGTGCTGCGCGAGCGCGTCGCGGGCGGCCGTGAGGTTGTCTTCCAGCAGGTCCAGCCGCCGCCGCAGCAGACGCGTGGCCTCGTCCGGGTGAAGGACGGCGAGCACGGACAGGCCGGCACGGAAGCGCGGTTGCTCGGGCATGGGGGTCGAGACCAGCTCGCGGGCCCAGTCGACCAGCTCCGCGCGGCCGGAGTCGGTGATGCGATAGACGGTGCGTTCGGGTCGACGGCCTTCGCGGACACTCTGCACGGCGGTGATCATGCCGTGTTTATCCATGTTGCGAATGACCGTGTAAAGAGATCCCCATTTGATCTGCATGTCCTGGTCTTTGCCCCAGGCGCGCAGTGCCGTGGCGATCTCGTAGGGGTGCATGGCCCGCTGGGCCAGCGCCGACAGCACGGCCAGGGCCAGCAGGTTGCTGACCTTGCGCCGCTTCGCCACGCTACCCACCTCGCCGATGCTCGTGCGCGATTACTCGCAGACGAGTATATGTACGCGAGTATCAGTTGGCAACGGATGCCGGCTCGGTGCACGGGGGCGCGTGCACCGAGCCGGGTGGCGAAGGCGTCGGCGCCGCGCGACTCCGTCCGAGTGCCGTCGTCAGTGCCGAGACGCCGGCCGGGGCGCCGGTCAGGCCCGGAGGAACCTGCTGACCGGCAGCGGACGGTCGACGATGCGCAGGTCTCCGATCCAGCCGTAGAAGCCCTGTTCCACGATCCGGTCGTAGTGGTAGGCACCGACGAACCACGGCTCGCGTGAGCTGGCCAGTCCTCGGGCCGGGGTGGACGGGTTGCGGAGCAGTTCGGCGCCGTCGACGAAGAGGGTGGTACGCCGGCCGTCGTTCACCACCGCGACGTGGAACCATTCGTCGGCGCGCATCTCGTGGCCCCAGTTCGTCGAGATGCCGTCCTGGTTGACCGGGAAGACCGCCCACTGCAACGCCATGCCGTCCGACATGCTGAGCGTGGCGATTGGCTCCGCCGGGTCACCACCGGTCTTGCCGGCGTCCCGGCCGGCGCCGAACCGGCTCAGGATGCTCATCCAGGCGTGGTTGGTGGCCCGGACGTCCGCCGGCAGCTTCACGAACGCCTCGATCGTGTAGCCGTTGCCGAAGGTCGTCGCGTTCAGCGGCGCCTCGTCGACGGTACGCAGGTAGGCGCCGCGAGCGGGCCGCTTGCCGCCGTCGAAGAAGAGGCTCGCGTGCGCCGGCTGGTCGCCGTGGTGTTCGGTGGACCAGCGCAACGCGTCCGGGCCGCTGCCGGCGAGGGTGACCCGGGTCAGGTGGTTGCCCCGGCCGGAGAGATCCGCGATCCGGAAGCCGTCCGGCACGGGCGTGCCGTCAGCCCGGCCCTGGTCGAACCGCCAGTACGCGACGGTGCCGTCGACCAGTACGGTGGCCGGGTCGCGGGGCGGGCGGGGCGGCACCGGGGCGAAGCCGGCGAACCGGTCGGCGAAGTCGACGGCCAGGCTGAACCGGTTGGCCGGGTCGGTCAGCTCGACCTCCCGTTGCTCCAGTGCGTTGCGTCGCTCCGGCTGCTGGCCGAGGATCCACGGCGAGACCGTCTCCACGTCGATCGTGTTGCGCGCCAGGTCGAAGTGGTAGAGCCGGATCATCGCGCCGCCGCCGTAGTAACGGTCCTGGTAGTTGGTGATGTGTACGTGCACGTCCCGCCCGGCGCTGTTGCGCAGCACGGCCCGTCCGGGCGGCCAGAAGTGCCCGTTGAGGGTGAGGAAGATCTGGTCGCTGTCCTTGATAAGCCCGTCCCAGAGCCGCTGGCCGTGCCCGGAGAGTTCCGCGACGCCGGTGTCGTCGGCGTGCGCGAGGTCGTGGGTGGTCAGGATGACGGGGGTACGCGGGTGGGCCGCGAGCACGGCCTTCGCCCAGCCGAGGGTGCCGTCGGAGGGCCGCCAGTCGAGGGCGAACACCAGCCACTCGCGGTTGGCGGCGGTGAAGACGTGGTACGTGTTGTAGCCGTCCGGCGTGCCGCCCCGGTACGTCGGCGAGGTACGGAATCGGCGTGGCCCGAACACGTCGAGGTACGGACTCGGTCCACGCTGGTCGGTGGTTGACGGGTCGACGTCGTGGTTGCCGGCCAGCACGCTGTACGGCGTCCGACGCCGGTCGAAGATCTCGAAGACCTCGCCGGCCTGGGCCAACTCGGCGGCGGCCGCGTTCTCCACGATGTCGCCGAGGTGGGTGGTGAAGACGATGTTCCGCTCCGCCCGGTGATCCTGGATCCAGCGCAGCGTCGCGGTGAGCGGCGCCGGGTCGCCCCGGTCGGCGTCGAACAGGTACTGCGTGTCGGGGATGACGGCCAGGGTGAACCGGGGTGACCCGAGGTCGGGGCGGTCGCCGTGGCGGTCGCCGGTGTGCTGGCCGGCCAGCGCGGTGCCCGGGATGAGCGCCCCGCCGGTACCTGCGCCCACCAGCCCAGCCCCCACCAGCCCGGCCCCCTGCAGGAATCTGCGCCGGTTCGGGGTCTGCTGCATGATCTTGCTCCTCGGATCGCGGAAGAAACCGCTGATCAGTACGACGGAAGCCGTCAAACAGAGATCATTTCTGCCGTCAACGCGGACCGAACTCCGGGTGAACCTCAACGCGGCACCGCCAGCGCTCGACGCCGCCGGTGCGGCCTGCTCACCCCGGTTGTCGCGATCGGTGGCGCACAAAGGTGCCGGGTACGGGCGTCACGCCCGTACCCGGCACCCGGTCGCTCAGAGCTGGCGCACCCTGACGTTGCGGAACTCGATCACGTCGTTGGTGCCGTGGTTCTGCAACCCGACGAAGCCGCTGAGGAACTGCCGCAGGTCGGTCGGCGGGTCGCCCTGGCGGGACGACTGCTTGCCGGGTGTGTTGTCGAACTCGCTGATCACCACACCGTTCCGGGTGATCGTGTAGTGCTGGCCGATCACGCGGACCTCGTAGTCGTTCCACTGGTTCTTCGGAGTCGCCCCGGCCTTGTCCAGGGTGTTCGACGCGAAGTTGTAGACCGAGCCGGTCTTCTGCGGTTCGCCGGTCTCGCCGTCGTAGATCTGGATCTCGTGGCCGCAGTAGATCGCGACCCAGGCCGGGGAGGTACGGGCCGAACCCACCGTGCCGCAACTGCCGGCGGGACGCTGCTCCAGCGGAGTCCTCGGGTCCGGGAACCGTACGAAGATGCCGCTGTTGGCCCGGACGTTCTCCGGGGAGATGTCGCGGAACTGCACCCTGATCGAATAGTCGGCGAGCTGTTTGTCCGCGTACCACAGCATGCCGAGGCCGCCGGAGCTGCGGATCGAGCCGTCGGGACGCAGTGCGAACGACCCGCCGGGTGCCTGGCGCCAGCCGGCGAGCGACTTCGCCGATCCGTCGAAGATCGGCTGGTAGCCGTCGGTGGCACCGATCGGGGACTGCCGCCCGGCCTGGCGCAGCGCCCTGGACTCGCGGTTGTCGATGACGTGCGCCGCGGTCAGTTCGGCGAGCACGGCGTCGAGATGGGTGACGAACGAGGCCCGGTTCGGCCAGGTGGTCTCGTCGTCGATCAGGTCGTTGATCGTGCAGCCGCCGCCGGTCTGCCGGTTGGCGACCCCGGTGTCGGTGTCCAGCATCCAGACCGTCGGCCGGGCGTCGGCGGCACCGCAGCCGGCGTTCACGTCGATCTTCCCGGTGACCACCTCCCCGTCGGCGTAGGTCACCTTCACCGTCGCCTGGAAGGTGCCGTACCGCTTGTAGGTGTGCGTCGGGTGGGCCTGGTGCGACAGCTTGCTGCCGTCGCCGAAGTCCCACTCCCAGGCCACCCCGCCGACCCTCGCGGCGGAGAAGCCGATGGTCCGGGGTTGGCTCGGCGTGACCGACTGCGCCGTGGCCAGGCTCGGGTTCGGGGTGGCCTGGCCACCCTGGTAGGTGATGCGGATCAGCTTCTGGTTCGGGTGCAGGCTGAAGAAGCCCCTGCCGTAGTCGAGCATGTAGAGCGCGCCGTCCGGCCCGAACTTCGCGTCCATCCAGGAGTCGAGCTGGTTGGTGCCGGTGCCGTTCTGGATGATGGCGCGCAGGTCCTCGGCGAAGGCCGGCGCCCCGGCCTCGGCGACGGTGCTCGGGTCGACGGTGACGGCGATCCGGTTGTTGCCGTTGGACTGGTCACCGATGAACCACTTGTTGTCCCAGTACGCCGGCCAGGCGACACCGCTGTCGACGTCGACGTTCTCCCGCTGGTAGGTCGGGCCGTCCATGATGGCCTGGCCGCCACCGCTCAGGTACGGCTGGGTGTAGGTGGCGTCCTCGGCCTTGTACGTCGGCAGCCCGCTGCCGTCGGTCCGCTTCGGGAAGATCGGGCCGCCGCCCTGCGGGGAGTACCAGATCATGTTGTCCCGCACCGGCGGGAGGTTGACCAGACCGGTGTTGCGCGGCGACTCGTTGCGCGGATTGTCGCAGTCGTACCAGCCGGTCAGCACGGTGGCGTCGGTGTTGCTGCGGTCCCGGTACGGCTGCCGGTTGCCCATGCAGTACGGCCAGCCGTGGTTGCCGGCCGAGGTGATGACCGTCGCCGTCTCGTACTTCGCCGGACCGAGGTTCGGGTCCGGGGCGCCGGCGTCCGGGCCGACCCACGCGGCGGTGAGCCAGTCGTTCACCGGGTCCCAGGCGATCCGGGCGATGTTGCGGACGCCCATCACGTAGATCTCCGGCCGGGTCTTGCCGCCGCCCTGCTCCTGGCCGGTGAAGAGGTTGCCGTCCGGGATCGTGTAGGTCCCGTCCGGCTCGGGGTGGATGCGGATGATCTTGCCGTTCAGGTCGTTCGTGTTGCCGGAGGTACGCCGGGCGTCCTGGAACGAGATGCCCGCGTACTCCTGGGTCCAGTTGTTGCCGGAGTAGCCGCTCGACCCGCCGGAGGAGTTGCTGTCACCGCTGCCGATGTAGAGGTTGCCGGCCTCGTCGAAGGTCATGCCGCCACCGGCGTGGCAGCAGCTGTGGATCTGGGTGTCCCAGTGCAGCAGGTCCTTGCGGGTGCCCTGGTCGATCGACTGCTGCGCGTGGTCGTAGGTGAACCGGGAGACCGTACGCTGGCCGACCCGCCGCTCCCGGTCGATCGACTCGTGCGGCATCCAGTAGACGTAGAACCAGCCGTTCTCCGCGAACTTCGGGTCGAGGGTGATGCCGACCAGGCCCTCCTCGTTCTTCACCAGCTCGCTGCCGCTGCCCCGGTTGCCCATCACCTTGAGCGTGGTCAGCAGCTTGACCTGCTTGCTCTTCGGGTCCCACTGGTGGATGGTGCCGCAGCCCAGGCCCACGTTCGGGTCGGCCCAGTCGGCGACCGGGCCACTCGGGCAGGCGGCCTTGCCGATGTAGAAGACCTTGCCGTCGGGCGCGATGGTCAGGCCGTGCGGCTCACCGATCTGGTCGAGCTGCCCGGACTGGTTGGTGGTGGTCAGCCGCTCGATCCGGTAGTTCGCCGCGATGGTCGCCTGGCAGTCGCCCCGGACCAGGCCGGCCGTCCACTGGAGTGCGCCGAGCAGGTGGCTGCGGAACCGCGTGTCGGTGGTGTAGCTGGCTTCGGTACGCCCCATGCCGGTGTAGAACGACCGGCCGCCGTCGTAGTCCCGGCACCAGGAGATCGGGTGGAAGGCACCGTTGCCGGCCAGCCCGGCGTTGTAGCTGGTCTCCTTGACCTGGGCGATCGTGTGCACCCGGCCGACCGGACTCGGGTCCCAGTTGATCCACTGGTCGGACCGGGTCCAGTTCAACGGCAGGCCCTTGTTCGCCGGGTGCTGCCGGTCGACCACGTCGACCACGGCCTCCTGCACCCTGCTCTCCGGCGCCGGTCCCGCGTTCGGGCCGATCAGCCACAGCTCGGCGAGTTGGATCAGCGGCTCACCGCTGTTCGCGGTGATGTTCAACCGGTAGTGCTGGTACGCCTCGGTGTTGGTGAACGTGTACTGCTTGGTCTGGAACCGCCCCGAGAAGGTCTCCCCGGTGCGGCGGTCCAGGTCCGTCCAGGTCTCGCCGTCGGCCGACCCCTGAAGGGTCCAGTCCCTCGGGTCGCGGCCGGTGAAGTCGTTCGCCGAGGTCAGCGCGTAGTGCGCGATCGCCTTCGGCTCGGCGAGCTTGGCGACGACCCAGCCGGTCGGGGTACGGGTGAGCCACTTGGTCCCGGTCGACCCGTCGATCAGGTTCTCGACGATCTCGTTCGGCGGGTTGTTGCCGCTGGCCGTGACGCTCTCGATCTTCTCCGCGTTCGGCAGGCTCGCCGCCGGGCGGGTGCCGATCAGACCGGTGAACCACTCGGAGCCGGGCTGCGCGCGGGCGGCGTCGTGGATGCCGACGAACCCGCCACCGCCCTTGACGTACGCCTGGAACGCCGCCTCCTGGGCGTCGTTCAGCGTCACCCCGTTGGCCGACAGGAACACCACGCTGCGGTAGCGGTCCAGGTTGTCGGGGGTGAAGACCGCCGGGTCGGCGGAGGAGTGCACGGTGAAGCCGTTCTCGTTGCCCAGCTTCCGGATCGTGCTGACGGCCCTGGCGACCGGGTCCTCCTGGGACGCCGCCGGGCCGTGAAAGACCAGCACGTTCACCGCCTGGCCGCCCCAGGCCGGCGCGATTCCGCCGGCGCTCGGGTCCGGGGCCGCGGCGACCGGTGCGCTCAGCAGACCGAGCGTGAGTAGCGCGCCCGAGGCCACGGCGACCGCGCGGCGGAACGGTCCGGCGCCGTGACGCCACGGCCGGGAGGCCGGGTGGAGCGCGGGGGACGGAAGGTCAACAGGGTCGGGATGGTGCCGCCCGACCGATCGGGATAGCCGGAAATGGCGTCGGTGAGCCATTTCTCCTCCTCCACAGGGGGTACGAAAGTGCTTTAGGCGCTGGCAGGGGTGCTCGGTTGGCGGTGCGGGGTGTCGCGGGTCATCGGTGGTTCGAGTGCGCGCCGGCAGGTGCCGCCGCGCCCGGTGCCGGCGCCGCCGGCGGATGGCCGCCGGCGTGCGGCGGCATCTGCCCGTTCTCGTCGAGCACGTGCAGGGTGGTCGACATGCCCAGGTCGGAGTGGAACTGCATGTGGCAGTGCAGCATCCAGTGCCCCGGTCCCACGGAGTCACCCGCGACGATCTGCACCCCGAAGCTGTCACCCGGGCCGAGGGTCTTGTTGTCGATCACCGGGATCGAGTCGATGAGCGCTCTGTTGCTGCCCTCGACCAGGCCGGTCCGGGTGTCCGCCCAGGAGTGACCGTGCACATGGAACGTGTGCATGTCGTCCCCGATGCCGATCACGATGAACTCGACCCGTTCGCCGAGCTTGGCGACCAGGCAGGTCGGGCCCGGTTGCGGGTTCACCGGGTCACAGGTGTCGGCCTCCGCGCTGCGCCGCAGGTTGATGGTCTGCCGGTCACCGAAGACCGTCACATAGGTCCGGTCGGGCCTCGGGTCTCCCTGCCGGCGTACCACGAGACCGCCGAACAGCCCGGAGCGCAGGCCCTGGGTGCCGTGCGGCCCGCCGACCACGTGGTCGTGGTACCACCAGTAGCCGGCGGTGCCCTGCGAGGTCGCGGTGCGCGGTTTGGCGAACCAGATGTACGTCCGCGACCCGCCCGGCGGCACGAAGGAGTTGCTGTGCACCGTGCCGTCGGACTGCTGGGTGTACTTGACCCCGTGCACGTGCAGCGAGACGCCGACCGGATGCGCCGGATCGGTGCGCAACTGTTCCAGGGTGGCGGCCGGCACCTGGTTGTGCAGGGTGATCGCCAGGCATTCCCCTTCGATCATCTCCATCGTCGGCCCCGGGTAGGAGGCCGTCTGCGGGGTGAGGCCGTAGCCGAGCCGGACCTGGTTGGCCACCGGGTCCCGGGGGAGCTCGACCGCGTACAGGTTCAGCCGCCGGTCCGGCGTGACGCAGCCCGCCGGCCGTTCCGCCGACGGCGCCGCTGCCTCGACCGCCCGCTCGGCCGGTCGGGCGGTGGTGCCGCCGGCCACGGCCAGCCCGCCCGCGCCGACCAGCGTCACCAGCATGATGGCCGCCACCATCACGGCCCGGCCGGCGCTGGTGCCGAGCAACCGGGCCGGCGACGCCGGGTGCGGATCCGGCCCTCCGTCGGGTGGCGAGAGTACGACCTCGCCGATGTCCTTCGTTTCCTGGTTCAACGTTCTATCCAATCGCTCGGCTAGGCGGGGGATCAGACGGCATGCGGCGTCACGGGGTCAGCGGGGCGATCCGGACGTTGCGGAAGGTCACGATGTCGCCGGCGCCGTGGTTCTGCAGGCCGACGTAGCCGGTCGCGTTCTGGCGTCCGGCGCCGCCCGGATCGTCCGCGCGGGGCGGGCTGAAGACGGCCTCGGGAACGTTTACGTACTCGTTGATCAGCGTGCCGTTGCGGAACACCGAGTAGTGCTGGCCGACCACGCGGATCTCGTAGTCGTTCCAGGTGCCCTTGGGGGTGACCGCCGCGCCGTCGAGGTCGACCCGGTCGAAGCCGTACACCGACCCGCTCTTGTACTGGTCGCCGTCGGTCCGGTCGAATATCTGGAGCTCGTGGCCGTACTTGATGGCCACCCACTCGGGGCGGGACTCCTGCGGGTGCTGGTGCACCTGCGGGAAGCGGACGAAGACTCCGCTGTTGGCGCGCCCGTCACCCGGGGCGTCGTCCCGCCACTGGAGCTTCAGCGAGAAGTCGCCGTAGCTGCGGACCGGGAACCAGAGCATGCCGAGGCCGTCGACGGCCCTACTGGTGATCGAGCCGTCGGCGTTGCGCCGGAAGCCACCGGCGCCGACCTGCTCCCACAGCTTGAACGAGGCGGCGGTGCGGTCGAGCAGCGGCACGTAGCCCTGCTTCGCCTCGGACCTGCCGACGCCGGACTCGCGGGCCGTGCGTACCAGGGCGTTCTGCTCCTTCAGCAGGATCTTGCCCCGGTGGTGCAGGTGTTCGGCGACCGCCCGGACGTGCTCCACGAACTCGGCGTGGCTGGGCCAGGCCCGTTCGTCGTCGATCAGGTCGTTGATCGAGCAGCGGCCCTCGACCACCCGGTTGGGCACGGCGCTGTTCAGCGTGCCGATCCAGACCGTCGGCCGGGTGTCGGTCACCCGGCAGCTCGGTGCAGGCGGTCCGCTCGGCACCACCGTGAAGGTGGCCGACGCGGTCCCCGAGACGTTGCCGGCCCGGTCGGTGGCCCGGTAGCTGACCGTGTGCGCACCGGGGGTGTTCACCGTCAGCGGGCCGGAGTAGACGACGTATCCCCGGCCGTCGAGGGCGTACTCGACGCGGTAGACGCCGGAACCGGTGTCGGTGGCGGCGAGCACGACGGTGGCGCTGCCCACGTACGCCCAACTGCCGTCCTGCTGGCCGATGATCGCGGCGTTCACGCTGGGGGCGGTGTTGTCGGGGTTGGGCGGGGCGACCACGCTGAACGAGACCGACCCGGGTGTGGAGGTGTTGCCGGCGACGTCGGTGGCCCGGTACGAGACGGTGTGCTGACCGGGCTGGTTGACCGTCACCGGAGCGGTGTACTCCGCGTACGGCTGCCCGTCGAGGGAGAACTCGACGAGGTCGACACCCGACCCGGCGTCGGTGGCGGAAACCGTCACGGTGGCGGCACCGACGTACGCCCCGGTGCCGTCCCGGTTGCCGGCGACGGTGGCGGTCGCGGTCGGCGCGGTGGTGTCATCCGGCAGCTCGACCACCTGGAACGTGACGGACTGCGCCGCCGAGGTGTTGCCCGCCTTGTCGGTGGCCCGGTAGCTGACGGTGTGCTCGCCGGGCGTGTTGACGGTCACCGGAGCGGTGTAGGCCGCGTACGCCTGCCCGTCGACGGCGTATTCGATCCGGTCCACACCGGACTCGGTGTCGGTGGCCGAGATGGTCACCGTGGCGGCCCCGAGGTAGCCGCCGTTCTCGTCGCGGTCGCCGGTGACCCCGCCGGTCACGGTCGGCGGCGTGGTGTCCGGAGTGGACGTGTCGGCGACCTCGAACGCGATGGACTGCGGGGCGGAGGTGTTGCCCGCCTCGTCGGTGGCCCGGTAGCTGACGGTGTGCTGACCCGGCTGGTGCACCATCACCGGGGCGGTGTAGGTGGCGTACGCGCCGCCGTCGAGGGAGTACTCGGTGCGTTCGACGCCGGATTCGGTGTCGGTGGCGGTGAGGGTGACGGTGGCCATGCCGATGTAGGCGCCGTCGTCGTTCTGTTCGCCGGTGACGGCGGCGGTGACGGTGGGTGCGGTGGTGTCGGGGTCGGTCGGTGGGGCGACCTGGAAGGCGGTCGACTGTACGGCGGAGGTGTTTCCGGCGACGTCGGTGGCCCGGTAGGTGACGGTGTGCTGTCCGGGGGCGTTCACCGTGACCGGGGCGGTGTAGGTGGCGTACGCGCCGCCGTCGAGGGAGTACTCGGTGCGTTCGACGCCGGATTCGGTGTCGGTGGCGGTGAGGGTGACGGTGGCCATGCCGATGTAGGCGCCGTCGTCGTTCTGTTCGCCGGTGACGGCGGCGGTGACGGTGGGTGCGGTGGTGTCGGGGTCGGTCGGTGGGGCGACCTGGAAGGCGGTCGACTGTACGGCGGAGGTGTTTCCGGCGACGTCGGTGGCCCGGTAGGTGACCGTGTGCTGTCCGGGGGCGTTCACCGTGACCGGGGCGGAGTAGCTGCCGTACGCACCGCCGTCCAACGCGTACTCGATCCGGCCGACGCCCGATCCGGCGTCGGTGGCGGAGAGGGTCACCGTGGCGGCGCCGACGTACGCGCCGTCCTCGTCCTGCTCACCGGTGACCGCGGCGGTCACCGTCGGCGGGGTGGTGTCCTCGCTCCCGCCGGTGACGACGAGCAGCCCGGCCATCGTGCCGTGCCCCGGTATCGCGCAGAAGTAGCGGTAGGTGCCGGCCGTGAGTACCACGTCGACGGTCCACCGGCCCTGGTTGGCGTCGAACGGGTCGGCCAGGATGTTCACGTCCACGTCGCGGTTGTACTCGGGGTTTCCGGTGTCGAAGGTGAGGGTGTGCTGCATCCCGGTGGTGTTGCCGGTCGCGGTGCTGTTCTCGAAGACGAGGGTGGCCGGCCCGGCGATCGCGGTGGTGGGCGCGGAGACGTACGCCTGGGTGCTGTCCCCGGCCGTCCAGGTGAGCACCTGGGCCTGTAGTTGCCCGGCCGACGTGGGGTCGCTGGCCTTGCTCGACTCGGTGTCCACCGGGCGGGCACCGGCGGGAACGGCGACGAGCGCGGAGCCGACGACCAGGGCGGCGATCGCCGCGAGCATCCTCATCGGCCGGTTGGGCAGGCCGGCGCCGAGCCGGGGAAGCAGCCGGGACCGCCTTGGCGGACCACAGCGCACAGGGAAAGCTGGCATGCCGAACACACCTTTCGCGAGTCTTGGGTGAACGTCGACGACCCGTGGGGGTTTCGTGTGGATCGACGGGTGACATGGCGGTGGACCGCACACCGGCGTGATCCGCGACGGTGGGTCCGGTGCTGCGGCTACCGGCCTGTCGCGGCTGGTGTGTGGACCGACGTGTCTCGATCAGGACGGGGGACTATGGGCACGGTGGACTATGGGCGAGGTCGGGTCGGCGACGGGGGTGACGCCGACCGCGTTGCCGAGCCGGCGGAGCGCCGACGTCGTTGCGGGTACGGCGCGGGCGGGCCGCGCCGGAGTCTGCGGGCACGGCGGCCTGCAGAGTGGGCTCTCCCGGCCAAGCCGTGACTCTCAGACGACGAGCTAACCGCGCCGCCGGTTACCTCGTTGAAACATGTTGATATTGTTCGACACTAACTGTCTTGCCGTCGATGTGTCCAGATCTTTCGGCAGGATCATCCGCACTTTTGTCCGTGGTGACAAAAGACTTTGACGGCGAAGAAAGTCGGCCCGACTGGCGCCAGCGAGCAGTGTGCAGGGCTACGCCCGGATTCATCCGTACTTGTTCGCCGGCTCACCGCCGAGCCGCCGTGGACGGCAGTTGGTCGCCGGGACCGAGCCTGGTGGTGGGCGGGTCGGCGTCAGGTGGCCGTCGCAGTGGATCGCATTTCACGGCCGGTCCACGATGGTCTGTCCGCACCCGCGGATTCGTCGGTCTATCACCGCGACGAGGCCCCCGCACGACGCTCCGTCGACCAGGACGGATCATCAGCACGGGGGCCTCCGGGCACTGTGGCGGTGACCAGGCGAGACCGGGCGTACCCGGTGGGGCCGCCCAGGGCCGTGACCTAGGGATGTGCGCGGTCGTCCCGCCCAGGGATGCCGCGGCGGCGGCGACCGGCACGTGTTACGGGCATGCCGTCAGGATTCGACGGCAGCCGAGGCGAGCAGCCGGGCCAGCTCGGTCGGTTCGCTGACCATCGGCCAGTGGCCCGATGCGATGTCGACCAGCTCCAGGCGCTTGACCCCGGCGAGTTCGGGCACCTCCCCGGCGGCGATCCACTCCTGCGCCTGGGCCGGCGTGAACTCGGGGCACACGAGTACGACCGGGACGTCGAACCGTCGCTCGTCCGCCAGTCGTACCACGCCCTTGGCCACCCCCTCGGGGACGGGGATCGCGGCGGACGCGAAGGCTCGCCGGGCCTCCTCGTCGAGGTCGGCGGCGTCCGGCCCCTCGAACGGCCCCCAGCCGGGAAATGGCATCACGCCGTCCTTCAGCTCGAAGAACTCGGCGTAGGAGTTCCCGTCGGGAGTGGGGAAGCCGCCGATGAGGACGACCTTGCCCACCTTCTCCGGCCGCGCGTCGGCGGCCAGCCAGGCCAGGGTGCAGGCGGCGGAGTGTCCCACCACCACGGGCTTTCCGGACGCCGAGTCGACGGCGGCGAGCACCGCCGCCCGCTGGTCTTCGAGGGTGGCGGAGGCGGATCCGTCACCCTGGCCGGGCAGGGTGAGCGGCACGGGGCGGTGGCCGAGTGCCTCGAGCGCGGGCACGACCTCGTCCCAGGCGGATCCGTCGAGCCAGAGGCCGGCGACGAGCAGTATGTCCATGATTAGTGTCCTTTCTTCGACGGAGTCAGGTCCCGTTCGGCATGGCGCCGGTACTCCCATTCCGCCCAGGACGCTGTGTAGACCTCATTGCCGGGAAGCTCTCCCGCCCTCCGCTGAGAGGTTCTGCCCGTGGAACCTGGTCGTGGGTATGACGCTAGGCCCAGTTCCGGACGATCTACTGCCGGTTCAGCTTCCGGCACCTAATCTGCTGGAGTGCCGA
Source organism: Plantactinospora sp. CA-294935 (assembly GCF_050936445.1). Classification (NCBI taxonomy): domain Bacteria; kingdom Bacillati; phylum Actinomycetota; class Actinomycetes; order Micromonosporales; family Micromonosporaceae; genus Plantactinospora; species Plantactinospora sp. CA-294935. The sequence goes on along the minus strand of NZ_JBNJMU010000001.1, from coordinate 9,648,513 downwards.
CCGAACTGAGCCCCACCGCACGGGCCCTGCGTACGCTCGAGATCCTCCAGGCCCGCCCCGGCACGACGGCCGGCGAACTCGCCGGGCGGCTGGGCGTCACCGAGCGGGCCGCGCGGCGGTACGTCGGGATCCTCCGCGAGGCCGGTATCCCGGTCGAATCGGTCCGGGGTCCCTACGGCGGTTACCGGCTCCGGCGGGGGACGAGGCTGCCTCCGGTCGTCTTCACGGAGACAGAGGCACTCGGCCTGGTCATGGCGGTGCTCGACGGTCAGCCGACCGCCGCCGACACCGCCGCCGACGATCTCGTCGGTTCGGCCCTGGGCAAGGTCATCCAGGTACTCCCGGAGAACGTCGGCCGGCAGGCGGCCGCGCTGCGCAGGTACGCCTCGGCCGCGCCCGACCGGTATTCGTCCCGGCCGGACCCCACCACCACCAGCGCACTCGTCGCTGCGGTCGCGGCCCGACGCCGGGTGCTGATCACCTACCGGACCGAGTCCGGCAACGAATGGGACGCCGAGGTGGATCCGTGGGCGGTGGTGGTCCGCTACGGCCGCTGGTACCTGCTGTGCCACGCGCACCACGCGGACGCGGTCCGCACCTACCGGCTCGACCGGGTCCGGGCCGTCCGGGAGACCGGGCACACGTTCGAGCCGCCCGATGGCCTCGACCCGGTGGCGGTGCTGGAGGAGAACCTGGGAAGCGGGTGGGAGTTCCCCACCCGGGTCGTCTTCGACGCTCCGGTGGCCGAGGTGGCCCCGTGGATCCGGCCCCCGATGGGCCGGCTCGAACCGTCGGGCGACGGGTGCGTGCTCGTGGGCAGCACGGGTAATCCCTCGATGTACGCCCAGGAGTGGTTGCCGACGGTGCCGTTCGCCTTCCGCGTCGAGGGTGGCCCCGGACTCCGGGCCGCGGTCGCCGCCCTCGCGGCGCGGCTCACCGCCGCCAGCAACCCCTGAGGCGGTGACGGGGTGCCGCGCGCGGGGTGGCCGTCGCCCGGATGTCCGGGTACCCCGAGCAGCCGGCTCCCGGCGCGGCCGCGGCACCCGGAGGTGCCGCGGCCGCTGGGCGTCGGGGTAACGGCGCGGTCATCGCCGCCTGGGTGGGATGGCGACGCCCTTGCGGTAGTTCTTGCCCCGGCCGTCCGGACGGTAGTTGTTCTCGACGTTGCCGGCCGCGTCCACCGAGAACCAGTTGATCCTGGTCCCGTACGGGACGGTCAGGGTCTCACCGCCCTCGCGGATGCCGGCCGAGCCGTAGAGCGTGGACGAGTACGTCGGCTTGCGGCCGTCCAGCGTGTAGAAGACCGCCGCCGGTTCGCTCACCTCGAACGTGACGTCCACCATGCCGGGCGTGGCGCTGCGGGTCACCGACAGGTCGCTCTCCGGCCGCCTGCGGTCGGTGTCGAAGTCCCGCGCCACCCGCATCAGCTCGACGAGGCCGTTGGCGAACTCCATCGTCTCGTCGTGCGCCTCGGCCCACTCCGGCTGGAACGACGTGCCGACCTCGAAGTTCCAGGCGTAGATGCCGTACTTGTACCAGAGCATGTCGCCGGAGTTCCCCGCCGCCGAGTAGAGCACGTCGGAGATCGGACCGGTACGCGCCGGGGTGACCGCCATGTTCCGGTGCCGCTTGATCGAGGTCAGGATCCGCGACGAGGCGCCCCAGAAGAACGACTCCTCGCCGAGGGTCGGCCGGGGTGCCGAGACCCGGCCCGGCGTCGCGTACGCGCCCGGCGACCACATGAAGTAGTTGCCGGAGGAGTGCAGGTTCATCGAGAACTTGATGTTCGGCCGGGAGGCGAGCCAGTCGAGGTTCCTGTTCTCCGGCTCCGACAGCTCGCTCGGGCCGGCGTAGGTGCCGCTGGTGCAGCTCGGCGACGCCCCCGAGTAACCGTCGAAGAGGCTGTACTCGGTGTAGTTGCGGTTGTTGTCCACGCCCCACGAGTTGCGGCCGAGAGCGTCCGCCGACCCGGTCTGCGGGCAGTGGTTCGTCATGTTCTTGCGCTGCGAGTTGAAGTCGTAGAACGAGTAGTGGCCGCCGTCGGGGTTGATCGACGGAGCGATCCAGATGTCGAGGTTGTCCAGGAGGTCCCTGGTCCGGCGGTCGTGGCCGTAGTTGCGCAGCAGCCGCTCGGCGGTCTCGATCGTGACCAGTGGCGGCACCCATTCGCGCGCGTGTTCCTGGGCGTACGCGAGGACACCCAGCTTGGAGCTGTTGCGGTGCTTGCCGATCCGGATCGCGTACACCGGATGCGGATCACGCGACACGCTGGCCGGGGCGCTCAGGCCGTCGGTCAGCGCTGTCGGCGCGGCCGGCGCGACGGTACCGGCACCGGCGTCGCCCCGGTAGGTGTACGCGGCGACGAGCGATCCGGCGGTGCCGTTCAGCGCCGCGACGACCTCGGCAGCGGTGCTGGTCAGCGCGCCGGTGGCGTCGGTGGCCAGGCTGACCCGGATCGCGCTGCCGGTCACGCCGACCGACAGCGGCTGGCCGGCGGCGCCGGGGTCGGCGAACTCGACGGAGACGTCGTTGCCGCCCTCGTGCCCCCAGGCCCTGGAGTCGACCGCCACCCGGCTCGCGTTGGCGCTGCCGAGTACCGCCTGCGCCTTACGCCGATAGCCGTTCGTCTTGTACGGCAACTCGACGATCTCGGCCAGCTTCGGGTACTGCGCGGCGAGCTGGTGGATCCGGTCGTAGAGTTCGGTCGGGGTCAGGTAGCTGGCGACGAAGTCCTTCTGGTAGCCGGGCCCCTCCGGGTTCTCCCTCGGGGTGGGCAGCCAGTGGTTCACCTTGGCCACCGCGACCCCGCCACCGGGGCTCGTGATCTGGACGTAGTTCGGGCGGGCCGTCACCGTGGACGCGCCACGGTGGTAGAGGTACACCCCGGCGTCCACGAAGCGCGAGATGGTCTGGGTGCCGCCGGAGCCCATCGGCGTGCCGGGACCGCTGTCCCGGGTGACGGTGAGGGCGTCGGTGGCGGTCTGCCCCTGCGCCCACTTCGCCTCGACGGAGAGGACCTGATCGGTACCGGAGGTGTAGTAGTCGGCTCGGATGATCTTGACGTCGGAGGTCGCCTGGGTGCCCCGCGCCCGGTTCTCGGTGAGCGCCTCGTTCTCCGCGACGTGGGCGGCGATGGTCGCCTCGCGCTCCGCGATCCGCTGCGCCGAGTCGTCGGGGGTGAAGAGCACGTCGCCCAGCCGGTAGCCGCGGGCCCGCAGCGTGGCGACCTCGTTCGGGGTGACGACGGCGTGCACCACGATGCCGCTCGGGGTGCGACTCACGTGGTGGTCGAGATCGACGCCGGTAGCGACCAGCTTGTCCAACTCGCTACTGTCGGCGAGCAGAACCTCTACGACACTCGTCTCCTCGCCCGCGAGCCGTCCGAGATCGATGTCCCCGGCGGAAGCGGAACCCGACGAGCTTGGGTCCGGCGTGACCGCCGAGGCCGGAGTGACCAGTAGCACGCCGGCGAGGGCGACCGATGCCGCGAGGAAGACGCGGCGCCGCCACCCGGGGCCAGGAAGATCTGACATGATGTTGCATTCCTTTCTGCGCAGTTCTCCCTCTCGGGATCGGCCGCCGGGACACGGCGAACCGCTGGATGACACGCAGGATGCAAATACCGCCCGACCGGCGGCGATCGTCGCCCACTGCCCAGGCTGGGTAAATCTTCGAGCCGCCATGATCGATCTGTCAATCACCGGGCACAGAGGAATGACCACGCATCGTCACGCGGTGCCGTCGTCGCCGGGACGTGGGGCCGTGACCACGGTGCCTCGACGCGGCCGCCAGGGCGTGATCCGGCCAACGCCACCACCCACCTGGGTCGGTCCGTTCCCTGGCCGGATCGGCCGCGGCGGGGCCATCGTGGCTGACGGCCCCGCCTGACATCCATGCCGGGTGGGTTCTGATGTTCGGCGCGTCCGGGCAGTGCCGGACCCGGAGTACGGCGGAACGGCGCTGCTACCCGGCGTAGGTCTCGAACTCGGCGACGCTCGGCGTGCCGGTCGAACTGGTGATCTCAAAGGTGATCTTGCGAAGCGAGGTCGCGGGGAAGGTGATGACGCCCGCTCCGCTGCCGGAGGTCAGGACGGCGCCGGTGTCGTGGTTGACCACTCGCCAGGACCCGATGTTGCCCGCGGAGCCGGACGCCTCCCGGATGTTGATCCTGGACACGGTGGTGGGGGAACCCCACTTGATCGAGATGGAGCCGGTCGAACCGGCCGGTGACCAGTGGGTACTCATGTTGCCGTCCCGCACGTTGCCGTAGCCCGTCCCGTCGGCCTTGCTGGAGCCGTCGGAGCCGGCCCCGATGCTGAGGTTGGTCCCGCTGGGCTGGGTCGGCGTCGGTGTGGGGGCGGTCGGTGTGGGTGTGGGCGTCGTCGGCGTCGGTGTGGGCCTCGTCGGCGTCGGCGACGGTCCCTGCGGCGAGCAACTGCCGTCCGACACCCGCAGGCCCGTGTTGGCGCCCGCCGTCTGGCGGACGACGTCCGGCACGCAGTCGGCACCGTCCAGGCTGAAGGAGTACGGGATGCTGACGGTGGTGTTGGACTGCGGGTTGGGGCCGGCGGGGTTGTTCTCGCTGCCCGGGCTGGACCAGGTCACGTTGTCGAAGATGTTGCCGCTGACCTGCCAGTAGCCGGCCTCGGAGGTGTAGAAGGTGCCCAGGACGTCCTTGGAGTTCCTGAAGTAGTTGTTCTCCACCTTGGCGCGAGCCCCGGCCCGGGAGTTGATGCCGGACTCGTGCAGGCTCACGTAGTGGTTGTTGTAGATGTGCGCTGTGCCGCCACGGAGCAGCGGCGTACGGGAGTCGATGTTCTCGTACAGGTTGTGGTGGTACGTGATGAAGCCGTTCGAGCGGTCGCTCTCGCTGGACCCGACGAGGCCGCCACGCCCTGAGTTGCGCAGGATGCTGTAGGACAGCGTGACGTACTGGGTGTTGTCCTTCATGTCGAAGAGGCCGTCGAAGCCCTCCGACTCCCCACCCGACGCCTCCAGGGTGACGTGATCGACCCACACGTTGCGGACGGTGCTCTCCATGCCGATGGCGTCACCGCCGTTGGACGTGGGCGAGCCCGACTTCTTGACGTTCCGCACGGTGACGTTCTGGATGATGATGTTGCTGGAGTCGCGGATGTGGATGCCGAGCTGGTCGAAGACGGCCCCGCCACCGACCCCGATGATCGTGACGTTGCTGATCTCCTTGAGCTCGATCTTGTCGGCGGCGGTGTTGCAGCTGTCGCCCGACACCTTGCTGGTGTTGCCGTGGTTGATGGTCCCCGAGACCTCGATGACGATCGGGGTACTGCTACTGGCCCGGCCGCACAGGGCCGCATGGATCGCGGTCCCCGTGCTGGCCCGCACCGTCTGCCCGCCCGCGCCGCCGGTGGTCCCGCCGTTCTGGGTCGCGTAGCCGGTGGCGCTGCCGGACGCCGCCGATGCCTGGTGCATCGGCAGTGCGACACCGACCGCGACCGTGACGGCCCCGGTGGCCAGCGCCGCCTGGAGTCGCAATGCGACTGTTCGTCGTCTCATCTCCGCCTCACCTTCGTTTGCAACTGCTGGTGTTGCCGGTACCTGCCGTGGTCATGTCACCGGCCCGTACCGGCCGTCGACCCGTCGCCCGCCGCCCGGGATGGACGGGTGCCCTTCGGTACGCGGATCTGGGCGCGGTTCCGCCGCGGCCCGGACCTTCGTGGCGGTCGGCGCCGGCCGCGAGGTCGCTGGTACCGGTGGACAGGGCGCCAGCGTCGAAGCGGATGGAAAGCGCTTTCCACAGCGAGGATAGGGAGGTGTCTATCAATAAGGCAAGATCGTGCCCGGATTGCGGGGAAGTTTGCCGGGACACCGGCACGGAAACCTCTTCGCCGCGGCCGTGGTCTACGCCCCGGCGCGTACCAGCGGTTTCACCTCCGCGAACGCCGGACCGACCTCCGCGAACGCCGGACCGACCTCCGGGCGGGCGAGCAGCGGGGCGGCGCAGGCGCGGTGGCGGTCGCGCTGGCCCGGGTCAGCGCCATCGTTCGGCCGGTTCCACCGGGTGCACGCGGCGTCCACGAGGTATCCACCGGCCCGGTCCGAGCCGGTCGGCGTGGAGCGGACCGGCGTGACCGAGTACGCCGGGCCCGAGTGGTCAGGTGCCTGGCCGGTAGCTCCGCTCGACATGGCCCCTGAGGTCCTCGGGATGGAAATAGACGGGCCGGAGGTCGCCGCTCGCGTAGCGTTCGGCCTGGTCGTTGAAGTGCGGTGAGTCGGGATTCCCGCTGGCGCCGCCCGCCGTCACCGCCCAGGCGCGCAGCCTCGGCCCGAACTCCACGACCGCCACGAAGCTGTTTCCGCTGGTGCCGTAGTAGCGCTTCGTCCCCGGCCAGCGCCGCGCGCCGAACGAGGCGAGGGAACCCCACTGCGCGGAGGTGAAGGGTACCGGGATGCTCGGCCTGGCATCGTCGAAGGTCTGGACGATCGCACCGTCGTTGCGCTGGAAGCGGTTGATCTCGCCCCAGGGCACCTGCCAGTCGCCGAAGTCCTGGGTCAGCCGCGCCACCGCCGCATCCAGCGCCTCGATCCGTTGCGGGTCGGTGGCGCGCTCGGCCAGGTAGTCCCACATCGACATGCCCGCGTCCCGCGCCGCCTGTGCCAGGGGGGCCCAGAGCGCCTCGCCCCAGAACACCGCCAGGGACGTCGCGGTCGATCCGGCACCCCAGTGATAGTCCCAGCCACGCAGCAGTTCGATCGGGCCGACGAGCCCTGCCTTGCGCTGGTCGTCGTCGGGCAGCTTGTCCCAGGCCGCCACGAGTCCCGGCACCAGTCGGGCGAAGGCGGTGAGATGGCGATCGAAGGCGGCCTGGATCAGGGTCTGCGGGGTGAACCTGCTCCGCGCGGTCAGTACCCGGATCGCCTGCGGCCCGCGCGGGTTCTCCCCGGCCTGGTCGAAGTAGCGCGGATAGTCGGCGGCATCGGGGCTGTCCGGGCCGGCCGCGGTCCAGGGCCAGTTGTTCGTGTTGAACGCCCAGCCGTTCTTCGGATTCACCGCCTGTGGGAGGCTCCGGAGGCTGTGCAACCCGCGCCAGTCCGTCGCCGGATCGCTGCCGTCGACGGGCCTGCGATAGTCGAAGCGGTCGTTGCGGATCGGCATGAACTGCGGCATCAGGAAGGCGATCTCGCCCTTCGAGTCTGCGAACAGCGTGTTGTTCGAGCTGTTGGCCTTGAGGCCCGCCACCCGGATGAAGTCCGTGTAATCCCGCGTCTTGGTACGCAGGAAGCTCTGCTGCAGCGCCTCGACCGGCCGGTTCATCAGCGCGAACGCGATCCACTTGCCGTCGACCTCGCGCACGATCGGCCCGTGGTGCGTGCCGAAGGTGGTGAAGCTGCGCTCCGCCTGCCCACCGTCCGGGGTTCGGTAGGACAGTGTGATCGTCTTGGTCGTCACCCGCCGCAGCGTGTTGCCGTAGCGGTAGGAGCGGCTGCCGTCCGCCCTGGTCACGATCGTCTCGGCGAACTCGTCGACGTTGTCGACGCCGCTGGAGGTGTGCATCCAACCCGTGTCCGCGTTGAAGCCCTGGTAGATGAAGAACTGGCCCCAGGTGGCCGCGCCGTAGGCGTTCAGCCCCTCGCCGCTCGTCACATGCTGCTCGGAGCGGAAGAAGAAGCTGGTGTGCGGGTTGATCAGCAGCAGCGCGTGGCCGTCCCGGGTGTGGCCCGGCGCGATCGCCATGCCGTTCGAGCCGCTCGGCTCGCGGAACAGCAGCCCGCGCTCCTCGTCGGTCATCGGCACCGTGCGTCCGGCGTAGAAGGCTTCGAGCTGGGTGAGTGGCACCCGCTCGATGTCGCCGCCGATGCTGCCCTCGGAGAAGCTCAGCGTCATCCACGGCTCGAACCGCCGGAGCACGCGCGGACGCACTTCGGGGTGCGTCGCAAGGTAGTAGTTGAGCCCGTCCGCCCAGGCCCGCATCAGCTTGCGCAGCCAGGACGGGGTCTTCGCGTACTCCCGCTTCAGCAGTTCGGGATCGACGAACAGCCGCTGCCGCAGGTCCTGCCAGATCGCACTGTCGCCCTCGGCCTCGGCGAGACGGCCGAGGCTGACCAGATAGTTGCGTTCGATCCGGTTGAAGTCGTCCTCGGCCTGGGCATACATCATCCCGAACACCGCATCGGCGTCGGTCTTTCCCCGTACGTGTGGAACGCCCCAGTCGTCGCGGGTGATCGTCACCTGCGTCGCCTGCCTGCGCCAGCGGGCCAGCTCGGAGCCGGCCTGCACCGGAGCGGCGGACGCGCCACCGGAGGGTAGTCCCGTCGCGACGGCTGCGGCTCCCGCGGCCAGTCCGACCGCTTCGCCGAGGACGCGGCGCCTGCTCAGCCCCTGGTTCATGAGTTGGTCCACCCTTCTCGAGTCCGAGGATCACCGGTTTCGGCGAGCGGGCTCCGCGTGCCGGCGAACGCGTCGGTGCCGGCTGTGGCGTCGGCGGTGCCGGCTGTGGCGTCGGCGGTGCCGGCTGTGGCGTCGGCGGTGCCGGCTGTGGCGTCGGCGGTGCCGGCTGTGGCGTCGACGGTGGTCATTGGTCGGCGCCGGGGCTGTCCGGCCCGTTCAGCCGGGGCGAACAGCAGGACATCATGATCATCACCATAGGGCAAACCAGCCCGTTCCGGAACTGCCTCGGCGGCAATGATTTCGATCGCTACCTATGCCTGGATAGCTGAGGGCCTATCGGTGGGAATTGCCGGTCATCGCAGGGCTGCCCGGGTCAGCAGGTCGCGGTGTTCGAGTGTCCAGAGTGCGGCGCGGGACTGCCAGGCCAGTGTCCAGAGTCCTGCGCCGGCCATCAGCGGGCCGGGGCCGGAGGAGAAGACTCCCCGGTCCGTTGCGTGACTCGCGGGTGAAGCCCTGGGTGCGTGGGTACCGCGGCGCCGGGTGGATTCGTGTGGTCGAGATCTTTGCTGCGGTCGTAAGGCTGCCCCTGCATGGCTGCAACGTAGGGAGCCGTCGGGCGGAGGGCCACACCATTTTTCGGCAGGTGGCGACGGACCGCTTCGCGGCGCCCGGTGGTCGGTGCGGAGTTGTCAGACCAGGGCGGCGGGCGTGGTGTTCAGCGTGGTGTCGCGCAGCCGGGCCGCGTCCTGGCTGGGGGCCGTGCCGAACTGGCGGCGGTACTCGCGGCTGAACTGTGACGCGCTGTCGTAGCCGACCCGGTGGCCCACCCCGGTGACGTCGTTGGGATGGGTGGCGAGCAGGAGCCGGGCCTGCTGGAGCCGGATCTGTTTCTGGAACTGGATCGGGCTCATCGCGGTGACGGCCTGGAAGTTGCGGTAGAAGGCGGACGGGCTCATCCCCGCGAGCTGCGCCACGTCGTCGACCCGGAACGACTGCGTGTAGTGGTCGCGGATCCACCTGACCGCCCGGGCGATGTGGCTGAGGCTGCTGTCGGCGAGGCCGAGCTGGCGGACGACCGCACCCTGCTCGCCGGTGATGACCCGCCACAGGATCTCCCGCTTGATCAGCGGGGCGAGCACCGTCAGGTCGCGTGGCCGGTCGAGCAGGCGTAGCAGCCGGATCACCGCGTCGAGGAGTTCGTCGGGTGCGGAGCTGACTGCCATGCCGGACGGCGTGCCGCCGCCGGCGGGCGGCAGGTCTCCAGGGGCCGCCTGCAACAGCAGTTCGGCGACGGTGGCCGGGTGCAGGGTCAGGCCGAAGCCCAGTGCGGGCCGTTCGAGGCTGGCCTCGGTGAAGTGGCCGGTGATCGGCAGGTCGACCGAGGCGATGAGGTACTGCCCGTCGCGGTACTCGTAGACGCGGTCACCCAGCGCGATCCGTTTCGCGCCCTGGACGATGAGTGCCAGCACTGTGCCGGACATCGACGGTGACGGCGGATAGGGCCGCTCGACCTTCGAAACCAGGACACCCTCGATCGGGGTGCCTTGATCGGGTCGGGCGTGCCGGGCGATCAGCGCGGCTAGCTCGTCAAGGCTCACGAGCTGATTCAATCACGATTCGATCCTCGCTGCGATAGTAGGATCAGGCAAGCCTCGAAGAGCATCGTTCTAACATTTCTCCTGCTCGCGATGTTTTCATGGGTTGGTCGCTATCCCAGGAGCGTGCGACGGCTCCGCGAATGAGAGGTTTGGCCGCCCATGCGCGTCACACACGGTTTCCACGCCACCATGACCGCCCGGCCCGGGAAGGGCGACGAAGTGGTGGCGCTTCTGCTCGCCGCGCCCTCGCTGTCGCACGAGGACTGCGTCGTCTTCCTGGTCAGCCGCTCGGCCGGCAACCGGGACGTCGTCTCCGTCACCGAGGGCTGGACCAGCGAAGAGGCCCACGGCGAGTTCTTCGCGACCGGGGAGGCGCAGGCGCTGGTCGCGAAGCTCCAGCCGCTGCTCGCCGCCGGGTCCGACTACACCGACGAGGTGCCGGTGGGCGGCAAGGCGGCCTTCTGAGCCGCCGACTAGCCACGGGGCCGGCGGACCATTCCTTGCTCGACTGTCTTCCCGGTCATCTGACCGAATTCCACCAGCTTCCCGGTCATCTGACCGAAATCCACTGGAAGGAACCCACCATGACGCGTACCCGACCCGACACCGATCCCGAACTGCGCGCGTTGCTCGCCGACATGCCGCTGATGTCCGAGCTCAGTCCCGAGGTGCTCGCGCAACTGCGCCAGTTCCCGACGCCGCCGGTCGAGAGCCTCCTGGAAGGGCATGCGGTCGACCGGCGCGAGGTCACCGTCCCGAGCCCGGACGGTGCGCAGATCCCGCTGTCCATCTTGACTCCCGCCGGCGCCGACCGTGCCGGACCGGCACCCTGCGTCTACTGGATCCACGGCGGGGGAATGGTCATGGGCGACCGGTTCTCGCAGATCGACATCCCGCTGGACTGGCTCGACCGGTTCGGCGCCGTGGTGGTCTCGGTGGACCACCGATTGGCGCCGGAGGCCACCGGCACGACCCTGGTCGACGACTGCTACCACGGCCTGCTCTGGGTTGCCGAGCACGCCGACGAACTGGGCATCGACCCTGCCCGTGTCGTGGTCGCGGGCATCAGCGCCGGAGGTGGCCTCGCCGCCGGGGTCACCCTGATGGCACGCGACCGAGGTACTCCGGCGATCGCCGCCCAGGTGCTGATCTGCCCCATGCTCGACCATCGCAACGACAGCACCTCCAGCCAGCAGTACGCCGGTGTGCCCGGACCCTGGACCCGGGAGATGAACCAGTTCGGATGGCGGTCGGTACTCGGCGACCTCACCGACGGGGACGTGCCCGGTTACGTCTCACCGGCGGTGGCCGAGGACCTCTCGGGCCTGCCGACCAGCTACGTCGACGCCGGCACGGCCGAGGTCTTCCGCGACGAGGACGTCGAGTACGCCAGCCGGATCTGGGCGGCCGGTGGCCAGGCGGAACTGCACGTCTGGGCGGGCGGCTTCCACGGATTCGACGCCCTGTTCCCGAGGGCGGGGATCTCGGCCGCCGCGCGCTGGACCCGTACCGAGTGGCTTGCCCGGGTGCTCGGCCGGGCCTCCGACGCACCCGCGCCGACCCAGTACCGGCGCTCGTAGCTGTCGGAACTGGCTATCCACTCCGGGTTACCGCGACCGCCGTCGGCGTCGGCGCGGCGTCGGGCCCAGCTGGTGGAAACCCGGCTGCGGGCGCCGCAACAGGTCGGTGCCTGGTTCCGATGGCGGCAGTACCAGGCCCGCCGCTGCCACCACCGACGACACGGCTACCCCTGACGCTGCCGTTGCGGCACCGGGGGTGTGGCTAGATCGGGAGGTGGCCGCGGCGGATCTGCCAGTGGCGGCCGGCCTTCAGGTGGTCGACGATCGCGCGCTGGAGCACGGTGCGGCGCGGCAGCTCGTCGAGCGGCGTGGTCAGGGTACGGAACACGAACCGCAGCACCTCGACGTCGGCGTCCAGCCCTTCCGGCTCCTCGTAGGCCTCCAGCTCGAACCTCTGCTGGAACCGGACGATGTTGGAGTCCCCGGGCAGGTACTCCAGTAGCTGCGGGTCGAGTAGCCAGGAGCCGCAGGAGAACGCCGTGTAGCGCTCGTCGGGGAAGTGGCGCGGGAAGAACGCGCGAGCCTCGTCGAGCGACGCCGTGACCGCCTCCGGGGTCATCGGCCCCGACTCGGGGATGTGCAGGTCGATGGCGGTGCCGCCGCGCTGGTGCTGCAGCCGGCCCAGCTCGTAGATGCCGCCGCGCGCGTGCAGGGTCAGCCAGCTCTGCATGACCGGCCAGCCCTCGCGGTGCATCCGCCGGTCGACCGCGAGGTTGCGGCCCAGGTCGGCGAGGGTCGCCCACGACACGGCATCGGCGATGCCGTGGTCGCGGTGGTACCCGGTGACGACGTCGACCAGGGCCAGGTACGCGTACACGTAGAGATGTCGCCAGGCGGGGCCCCGGTCGCGCGGCAGCTCCGGACCGGGCGACAGCCAGCCGTGGCCGCCGAGATCGGCGCGGACCAGGGCGATCGAGCGGTCGAGCAGCCAGCGCAGCTCCGTGGTCCACAGCGGAGAGTGGGGATCGGGCCAGCCCGCCAGGATCTCGGCGGCGTCGTCCGGTCGCACCGCGAGCCGGTCGAGGATCGCGGGCGCGTCGGCCTTGGCGGGCAGCGGAGCCGATGGCCGGTCGCCGGCGAGCCGGTGCACGCGGTCGACGTCCTCGACGGGTACCCCGAGCCGGGCGGCGATGTCGTCCAGATCCACCCGGACGATCCTACCGACGGGGGTGTGGCCGCCCTTCCGCTGCCGGTTCGCCGCGGTCTCCGAAGGCTACCTACCGCACTGGCCGTGCGACACCACCGTCCACCAACAGGGGTGGGCCTGGTTCCGATGGCGCGCCGACGACACCAGTACCGGGCCCGCCTCTGTCACTACGGACGACATGACGACGCCGTCGCGGTACTAGGTGCGGGTGCGCCCGGCCAGCCAACCGGCCATCGCGCGGACGCCGTACCCGATGGCCCGTTCGTCCGGGTCGAAGGTGCCGAAGTGCGGAGCGCTGGTCTCGACGCCGGCACCGGGCGCCTGGACGCCGAGGAAGGTGTAGGTGCCGGGAAGCCGGTCGAGAAACAACGCGAAGTCCTCACCGTTGAACGGAACCGGGGCTTGCAGTGTCCGCACCCGGGCGTGGCCGACGCTCTGGCGCAGGTAGCTCCGCAGTGCCAGGCCCTCCTGCTCCGGACAGAGCATGGCCGGGAACGGGTCGTTCGGGAAACTCACCGCCCCGCCGTACGACCTCGCGAGCCGGCGGACCTGTGCACGGATCTCGGGGTACCGGTGCTCGGGCCAGCAGCGGTAGGAGATCCGGACCTCGGCCGGGCCCTCGGCGTCGGGCGCCTCCGCCCGGATGAAGACGAATTCGGCCAACGGCCCGTTCGGGGTGAGGATGTCCGCCACGAGCCGTTCGATGTCCGCAGGCGTGGCGGGCGGAGTGACCGTGCCGAGGACGTTGATCTCGGCAGCGAGCCGCTGCGCCCGGGCCGTCGCGTCCGGACCCGTCAACGTCACGACGCCGCGATCCTGACCGGGGAGTCCGCACCCGGGAGTGACGACGAACTGGCCGACCGGGAAGGGACCGCAGTGCAGGGCATGGATCTCCGCCGGCCGGACCCCGGCGAACACGTCGTCGTCGAGCATCGCGGCGGCACCGGCGAGCGCCTCCTCGGCGGGTTGGAAGACGAACACCACCGAGCCGGTGAGTCGGTCGCGTAGCAGTGCCAGAACCTCCGCGACGCCCACACCCACCGTGGTGTGCACGTCGTGTCCACACAGGTGGGCCGGCAGCGGGCCGCCGCCGAACTGATCGCCCGGCGGTACCGCGTCCATGTCCGCCCGGTAGGCGACCGTCCGGCCGGGACGGGCACCGGTGAGGACGGCCACGACGCCGTGCCCGCCGACACCGGTCCTGACGTCGAGGCCGGCCGCGCGAAGCCGCCGTGCCACCACGGCAGCGGTCCGCCGCTCCGTACCCGCCGTTTCGGGGTGCCGGTGGATGTCACGGCGCAGCTCGACGAGATCGCGGTCCAGTCGGGACGCCACGGCGTCCACCGACTTCCGGTCCACCGGCCGACGTGTCGAACCGTCGCGGCGGGGTCCCGGGCCGCCGGCCCAGGCGGCCGGTGGTGGCGCCAGCCCACCACCCAGCAGAGCGGCGGCGCCACCGAGCACCGCGCGTCGACTGACGCGGAGCCTCTCCGAGTTCGACATGGTCCCTCCCAGAAGAGCGCGACTGCCACCCGGCAGAAGTCGGTCGACAAAGTCTGTGCCGCGCGACCGTCCGTACGCACTGAAGCTGGCCTCTCCTTTTGCCCGAGGGCTACCCCTACCGCACACCTCTGAGCAGCGGGGACAGGTGACCGTGCCGGCGCGGCCGGCGTACGCCCGGCGGCGGTCGGCGGCTGAACCGGTGGCAGCATCCGGTCCTTACCGCCGACAGCGGTGCCCGGGCGGCGGGGTCCGCACCGAGGCGCGCGGGAGTGGCGGGTCACGTCCATGGTCGTGGTGTAGAAGACGACCATCAGGAGATCCGGTGTTGATCTTATGCGGCGATGGGCATGGGTGGGTTGTTGGTGTCGTCGGTTCCGTCGGTGTCGATGCTGGTCAGGCGTGCGCGGTTGAGTAGTTCCAGGCCCATGTAGCGGCGGGTTTCGGTCCACTCGTCGGTTTGCTCGGCCAGGACGGCGCCGACGAGGCGGATGATCGCGGCCCGGTTGGGGAAGATGCCGACGACGTCGGTGCGGCGGCGGATCTCCTTGTTCAATCGTTCCTGTGGGTTGTTCGACCAGATTTGCCGCCAGATTTCTCGTGGGTAGGCGGTGAACGCGAGGAGGTCGTCGCGGGCGGTGTCGAGGTGGTCGGCGGCGGTGGGGAATCGCTGTTCGATCGTTTCGACCACTCGGGTGTACTGGTCGCGGACCGAGTCGGCATCGGGCTGGTCGAAGATGGTGCGGACCAGGGTCGCCACCCATGGCTGTGCTGTCTTGGGGACCTTGGTCAGCAGGTTGCGTAGGTAGTGGGTGCGGCAGCGTTGCCATCCGGCGCCTGGGAGGGCGGCGCCGATCGCGGCGACGAGGCCGCGGTGGGCATCGGAGATGACGAGTTTGACCCCGGACAGGCCCCGAGCGGTCAGCGAGCGCAGGAAGGCGAGCCAGCCGGCGCCGTCCTCGTCGGATGCGATGTCCAGGCCGAGGACCTCCCGGCCGCCGTCGGCGTTGACGCCGACCGCGATCAGGGCGTGTACGTTCACCGTCCGTCCGGCCTCGCGGACCTTCACCGTGAGGGCGTCGGCCCAGACGAAGGTGTAGTGGCCGCTGTCGAGGGGCCGGTTACGAAACGCCTCCACCTGAGCGTCCAGGTGCGCCGCCATCTGCGACACCTGCGACTTCGACAGCTGCTTGACCCCGAGTTGCTCGACCAGCTTCTCGACCCGGCGGGTCGAGACGCCGAGTAGGTAGGAGGTGGCCACGACCGAGACGAGTGCCTGTTCGGCCCGGCGGCGGTGGTGCAGCAGCCAGTCCGGGAAGTACGAACCCTGGCGTAGCTTCGGGATCGCCAGCTCCATCGTTCCGGCCCGGGTGTCCCACTCCCGGCTCCGGTAGCCGTTGCGGGAGTTGACGCGTTCGTCGCTGCGTTGTCCGTACGGTGCGCCGCAGATCGCGTCCGCCTCGGCGGACATCAACGCCTCCGCGAACGTCTTCACCATGTCTCGTAGCAGGTCCGGTGACGCCGACGCGAGGTGCTCACGAAGGAAGCCGGCAGGGTCGGTAGGCTCGGGTACGGCCATCGTGGTGCTCTCCTTTGATCTTGACTTAGCCGTCTCAAAGGATCTTCACGATGGCCGTCTTCTACTCCACGACACGCCCGCTACCAGGCATGTCGTACACCACTCCCATGGACGCAACCGAGTGGGGCGGGTCGGGATGCGTGTTCTGCCCTCCTGCCCCGCCGGTCACGCTGTTGATCTTTTCGGTCGCGGTTTCGTGGCGGCGTCACCCGGTCCCGTCTGGGCCGCCCGGCGGGGCGATCGTTCCGGGTACTCCCCGGCGCGGGGGAGGAGCCGAGTGTGGATCCTGCCGGTCGCGGCGGCGCTGAAACGCGGCCGAAAAGGCTTTCAGGTCGTGCTGTGAGTAAGGGGCGGTGTCCGGGCGCTTCCGTGGCAGTTCGTCGCCGCGAACCGCGGGCGGCTCGCGGTCGAACACCTGCTGTCGGGTGGCCGGCGCCCCGAAAGCATTTCGGCGGGTGCCGACGGCCGGGCACGGCCCGGATGATCCTGGTCGATGATCCGTAGCCAGGCCCGAAATCCACTGTTGACACGACCGTAACCTGGCCACCAGAATCCTCCGAAAAGGTTTTCGGTGCGAGAGGGGGCCGGTGACCGTGACGACGACTCGGCGCCCCGGTGCGCCCCGGCGCGGAGTACCGCGTCCGGTTGGCCCGCGGCTGCCCCTGGCCGCCAGCGACCTTGACCGGCCCGATCCGCGCCACCGGAGCGGATCCGGCCGGTCGGGTGGAACGGAGTGACGCAGGTGGGCATGGCGAACGAACCGGCGGAGATCTGGTTCCTGACGGGAAGCCAGTCGCTGTACGGCGAAGAGGTGCTCGAACAGGTCGCGACACAGTCCCGCGAGGTGTGCCAGCGGCTCGCCGGCGGGCTGCGGGCGCACCCTCGCCTCGTCTGGAAACCGGTGCTGACCACCGCCGACGCGATCCGCCGGACGTGTCTGGACGCCACCGCCGACGATCGGGTGGTCGGTGTGGTCGCCTGGATGCACACGTTCTCGCCGGCGAAGATGTGGATCGCCGGCCTCTCCGCACTCGGCAAGCCGCTGCTGCACCTGCACACCCAGGCCAACCGGTCGCTGCCGTGGGCCGAGCTCGACATGGACTTCATGAACCTCAACCAGGCGGCACACGGTGACCGCGAGTTCGGGTACGTCCAGTCGCGGTTGGGGGTGGCCCGCAAGACGGTCGCCGGCTTCGCCGGTGATCCGTCGGTGCACGAGCGGGTCAGCGACTGGGCCCGCGCGGCGACCGGCGCTCGCGCGGCGCGGTCGCTGCGGATGGCCCGCTTCGGCGACAACATGCGGGACGTCGCCGTGACCGACGGTGACAAGGTGGGTGCCCAGGCGACGTTGGGTGTCTCCGTCAACGCCTACGGGGTCAACGCGCTCGTCGCGGCGGTCGACGAGGTCGCGGACCCGGACGTCACCCGGCTCGTCGCCGACTACGAGGAGCGCTACGACGTCGTACCGGAGCTGCGGCGCGGCGGCGAGCGCCACGAGTCGCTGCGCTACGGCGCCCGGATCGAGCTGGGGCTGCGGCAGTTCCTCGAGGCCGGTGGCTTCGACGCGTTCACCACCAACTTCGAGGACCTCGGCGGCCTGCGACAGCTTCCCGGCCTCGCCGTGCAGAACCTGATGGCCGACGGCTACGGGTTCGGCGGCGAGGGCGACTGGAAGACGGCCGCGTTGCTGCGCATCCTGAAGGTAGTCGCCGGTGACCGGCCGGGTGGGACCTCCTTCATGGAGGACTACACCTACCACTGGGGTCCCGGTGAACCGAAGATCCTCGGCGCGCACATGCTCGAGGTCTGTCCCAGCATCGCCGCCACCCGGCCGAGCCTCGAGGTCCACCCGTTGTCGATCGGCGACCGGGAGGACCCGGTCCGGCTGGTCTTCACCGCCGCACCCGGTCCGGGGCTCGTCGTCGGCCTCGCCGACCTGGGCGGGCGGCTGCGCCTGACCGCCAACGAGATCGACGTGGTCGAGCCGGACGAGCCGCTGCCACGGCTGCCGGTCGCCCGCGCGGTCTGGACTCCGCGTCCTGACCTCGCCACCTCCGCCGAGTGCTGGCTGCTCGCCGGCGGCCCGCACCACACCGTGCTCAGTACGGCGGTCGGCGGGGAGGCCCTCGCCGACTTCGCCGACATGTCCGGTGTCGAACTGCTCATGATCGACGCCGCGACCGACTACCGGTCGTTCGCCAACCACCTGCGCTGGAACAGCGGCTACCACCGACTGGCGCAGCGACTGTAGTCACTCCGCTACCGCAACAACAGGGAGAACGGCGCACATCTCACACGATCCCGAGGAGAATCATGAAGAGAAGATCGGGCGGGCGGACCGTCCTGCGGTCGCTCGCCGGAGTCCTGGCGGCGACGCTGGTCCTCACCACGGCGGCGTGCGGTGACGACGGTCCGGGCGACCAGGGCGGCGTGGCCGAGGCGGGCCCCACCGGAGTCGACGACGGCAGCGAGTTGACGCTCTGGACCCGGGCCCCGCTGGAGAAGCAGGCGAAACTTCTGGTCGAGGCGTACAACGCCGGCCACCAGAACAAGGTCAAGCTGACCGTCGTCCCCAACGACGACTACGTCGCGAAGGTGGGTGCGGCGGCCGGCTCCGGCGGCCTGCCGGACCTCTTCGCCGCCGACATCGTCTACGTGCCGAACTGGGTCAACCAGGGACTGTTCCAGGATCTCAGCGCCAACATCGACGGCCTCGGCTTCAAGGACTCCATCAACAAGGGCCACCTCTCGGCCGGTACCCGGGACGGCAAGGCGCACGTGCTGCCCTTCGTACTCGACCTGTCGATGCTGTTCTGGAACAAGCAGCTGTTCAAGGACGCCGGGCTGGACCCGGAGAAGGCACCGGCGAGCCTGGAGGAGTACGCCGCGGCCGCGAAGGCCGTCCAGGCCGCGAAGAAGCCCGGCGTCTACGGCACGGCGGCCGGGCTGAACTGCGGTGGGTGCCTCGTCTTCACCTGGTTCCCGTCCGTCTGGGCCGCCGGCGGCGAGGTGCTCAGCGAGGACGGCACCGAGGCCAAGCTGGCCGACGAGACCGCGCAGAAGGTGTACAGCACCTGGGCCGACCTGTGGAAGTCCGGCGCCGTCCTGCCGGCCTCGTCCGGCGAGACCGGACCGACCTGGACGGCGGCGTTCACCGAAGGCAAGGTCGGGCTGATGTTCTACCCGGCGACGCTGCTGTCGTCGACGCCGTTCGACGTCGGTGTCGCCGGCATCCCCGGTCCGGGCGGCGGCGCCTCGACCTTCGTCGGCGGCGACGGCATCGGCGTCTCGAAGGACTCCGAGAAGGCCGCGCAGGCCTGGAACTTCCTGAGCTGGATGATGTCCGAGGAAGCCCAGGTGGAGGTGCTGGCCAAGAACAAGGACGTGGTGTCCCGCTCCGACCTGGCCAACAACAAGTACGCCGCCCAGGACCCCCGCCTGGTCACCATCAACCAGGTCGCCGGCAAGGGCGACACCCCGGTCGCGCTCAACTTCCAGCAGGCGTTCAACGCGCCGGGCAGCCCCTGGCTGACCCTCGTGCGCAACCAGGTGCTCAACGGCAGTGGCGACCTCCAGAAGGACAACAAGGAAATCACCGGGGTACTCCAGCAATAGCCGGCGTCGCCGCAGGCGTATGCCGGCCAGCCGCCGCTGTGCGGCCCCGGCATACGCCCGCCGCGCGGCACCGCAACGCGTCGCCGGTCCGGCCCGTCGCCGATCGAACGAGGAGTTGTCATGAACGTCAGCGCACCGGCCCGCCCACCCGGCGCGGCGCCGCGGGGCCGGGTCCGCCCCAGCCGGCGGCAGGCCCTACTCGGCTGGATCTACGCCACGCCGACCGCGGCATTCGTCGCGGCGCTGTTCGTGGTGCCGCTGCTGCTCGTGGTCAAGATGTCGGTGTCGCGATGGCCGCTGCTCAGCGGCGACCAGGGGCTCAACGCGCCGGACAACTTCAGCAAGGCGGTCGACCACCGCTTCTTCACCGACTCGGTGGTCTTCACCCTCAAGTACACGGTGATCGCGACCGTGCTGCTGCTGGTCCTCGGCCTGGGAATGGCCCTGCTGGTGCAGGAGTCCAGCCGGTGGAACAACCTGCTCCGGGCGTCCTTCCTGGTGCCCAGCGCACTCGGGCTCGCCTCGGCGTCACTGCTGTTCTACGTCCTCTACTCGCCGTACGCGAGCCCGCTGGCGCCGGTGGTGGAGCGCCTCGGCATCACCTTCCTCGGCTCGCCGAACGCGGCGCTCTTCTCCACGGTGTTCCTCATCGTCTGGCGCTACGCCGGCTTCTACATGGTGCTCATGCTGGTCGGGCTGCAGAGCATCCCGGCGGACGTCTTCGAGGCAGCGCGGTCGGACGGGGCCACCCGCTGGCAGACCTTCCGGAGCGTCACCCTGCCGCTGCTCCGCCCGACGCTGGCGCTGACGACCGTGCTCTGCGTGACCGGCTCCCTGCTCGCCTTCGAGCAGTTCTACATCCTCACCAAGGGCGGCCCGGACAACAGCACCATCACGGTGGTCCAGCTCATCTACATGATCGCGTTCCAGGGACAGAACGACCTCGGCGTCGCGGCGGCGCTCTCGGTCATCGTGCTGGCGGCCCTGGTTCTCATCAACGCGCTGCAACTGCGCGCCTTCCGGTCCGAGGAGAACTGACGCCATGACCGTGGACTCCAGCCCCACCCGGGCCGCCGTCGCCGGACCGCCCCGACCACCGGAGAAGGCGCCGACCAGACCGAGGCCGCAGGGCCTCACCATCGCCGGTGTCGCCTTCCGGACGCCCTACTGGGTCTTCACCGGAGCCGTGGCGGTGATCTTCCTCTTCCCGCTGGTGTGGACCGCCGTCGCCTCGGTCTCCCCGCAGCCGGGCACCAACCAGGTGACCGGATGGGGCTTCGGCAACTACACGACCCTCGCCGACTACCAGGCCGGGATCTGGCGCTACCTCGCCAACTCGGCGTTCGTGTCGCTGCTGACGGTCGCCCTCACGCTGCTGATCTCACTGCTCGGCGGGTACGCCTTCGCGCGGTTCCGCTTCCCCGGCCGGAACATCCTCTTCCTGCTCACCCTGGCCATCCTGATGGTCCCGTACGCGACCCTGCTCATCCCGCTCTACGTCCTGCTCAACGAGGTCGGGCTACAGAACTCGCTGGTCGGTGTCGCGCTGGTGCTCACCATGTTCCAGTTGCCGTTCTCCACCTTCCTGATGCGGATCTCCTTCGAGGCGGTGCCGCGCGAACTCGACGAGGCGGCGAAGGTCGACGGCTGCTCCTCGTTCAGCGCGCTGTGGCGGGTGCTCGTCCCGGCGGTCAAGCCGGGCCTGATCACCGTCGGACTCTTCGCGTTCCTCGCCGCCTGGAACGACTTCATGGCGCCGCTGATCCTGATCAACGACTCCGAGCGGATGACGCTGCCGCTCGCGGTCTCCAACCTTCGCGGCCAGGTGCAGGGCGTCGTCGACTACGGGGCGACGGAAGCCGGCGTGGTCGTACTCGCGCTGCCGTGCGTCGTGCTGTTCCTGCTGCTCCAACGACACTACGTGCGCGGCTTCATGTCCGGCGCACTGAAGGGATGACCATGGCATCCAGCGCCTCCACGGCGGCCCCTGTCCTGCCGAGCCGCGGGCGGCTCCGGCCGCTCGGACTGGACGAGGTCCGCATCACCGGCGGCTTCTGGGCCGAACGTCAATCCGTCAACGCGGCGGCCAGTCTCGAACACATCGCGCACTGGCTCGAACGGGAGGGCTGGATCCGCAACTTCGACCTGGTGGCCACCGGCGACGACCCGGCCGGGCAGCGGCGGGGGCGCGAGTTCTCCGACTCGGAGGTCTACAAGTTCCTGGAGGCGATGGCCTGGGAGATCGGCCGGACCGGCGACCCGGAGGTGGAGGCGAGGTTCCGGGCCGTCGTGCACCGGGTGGCCCGGGCACAGGACGCCGACGGCTACCTCAACACCAGGTTCGGCCACGCCGGCCAGCCACCGCGCTGGTCCGACCTGCAATGGGGCCACGAACTCTACTGCGTCGGCCACCTTCTCCAGGCCGCCGTGGCGCGGGCCCGTACCCAGCCGGACGCGGACGACGGGCTGGTGGCGGTCGCCCGGCGGGCCGCCGACAACGTCTGCGAGACCTTCGGGCCGGACGGCATCGACGGCCTCTGCGGACACCCGGAGATCGAGCCAGCGCTGGTGGAGTTCGCCCGGGTCACCGGCGACGACCGCTACCTGGACCAGGCGGCGCTCTTCGTCGAACGGCGCGGCCACGGCCGGCTGGGCGACGTGGAGTGGCGCCGGGAGTACTTCCAGGACGAGATTCCGGTACGCCAGGCGACGGTGCTGCGCGGGCACGCGGTACGGGCGAACTACCTCGCGGCCGGGGCCGTCGACGTCGCCACCGAGACGGACGACCCCGGCCTGCTCAAGGCGGTACGCGACCAGTGGCGGACCACGGTGGCGCGGCGCACGTACGTCACCGGTGGGCAGGGCTCCCGGCACCAGGACGAGGCGTTCGGCGAGGACTGGGTGTTGCCGCCCGACCGCGCCTACTCGGAGACCTGCGCCGGGGTCGGTTCGGTGATGCTGGCCTGGCGGCTGCTGCTCGCCTGCGGCGACTCCGGGTACGCCGACCTCATCGAGCGGACGCTCTTCAACGTGGTGTCGACGTCACCGGCGGCCGACGGCCGGAGCTTCTTCTACACCAACACCCTGCACCGCCGGGAGCCCGGCACCGTCCCGGACGCCGAGCGGCCCAGCATCCGGGCCGCCGCCGCGCAGCGGGCGCCCTGGTACGAGGTGTCGTGCTGCCCGACCAACGTGGCACGTACCCTGGCCAGCCTCGCCGGGTACGTGGCCACCACCGACGACGAGGGCCTGCAGATCCACCAGTACCTGCCCGGGACGATCGTGCAGCGCCCGGCGGACGGACCGGAGCGGCGGATCACCGTCAGCACCGGCTACCCCGCCGACGGTGAGATCCGGGTGCGGATCGACGGCGACGACGACCGCCCCTGGACGCTGTCGCTGCGGGTGCCGGGCTGGGCGGAGCAGGGCGGCACGCTGACCGTGGCCGCGGACACCCGGCCGGTGCGCCCCGGCTACGCCACGGAGCGCCGGGTGTGGCGGGCCGGCGACGAGGTGGTGCTGAGCCTGCCCATGGCGCCCCGGTTCACCTACCCGGATCCGCGCATCGACGCGGTCCGCGGCTGCGTCGCCGTGCAGCGCGGCCCGCTGGTGTACGCGGTCGAGTCGATGGACCTGCCGGGGGGCGGGAGCGTCGACGAACTCCGGGTCGACCTCGGCCGGCCACCCGTGCTGGCCGGCGGCCGGGTCGTGGTGCACTGCCACCGCCTCGACCCGCCGGACCGGGACTGGCCCTACCACGGGGACGGGGTCGGGCCGACGGGCGCGACGCAGGGGGAGCCGGTCGAGGTGCCGCTGGTCGCGTACCACGCCTGGGCCAACCGCGGGCCCTCCACCATGCGGGTCTGGATCCCGACGAGCTGACTTTCCCACCCCCACCACCAGGAGGATCGGATGAGCAATAGACGCACCAGGAGGGTGCCCACCTGGGCGGCTCTCGCCGCGCTCGTGGCGGGCGGGGTGGTCGGGCTGCCCTCACCCGCGCACGCCGCGCCCCCGGTCCTGCCGGGCAACGAGGGCGACGTGGGCGTCTACACCGACGGGCAGCACCACGTCATGGAGATCGGGGACCCGGTCTATACCAACGTCGCCGAGGTGGCCGAGCAGCTCAAGCCGGGCGTGCCGTTCACCGCGTCGAGCATGTACCAGTCGATCTTCGACAAGGATCTCGCGGCCGGCGGCACGGACTACTACCTCGACCGGGTGCTGGGGGTGCGCGGCACGCTCGGCTCGGCGGTGCTGATGACCCGGGGCCGCTCGCTCTACCTGCGCGGTGCCAGCAACAACAACTTCACCGTGATGGGCTTCGCCGGCAACACCTTCGTCGGCGGCCCGAACAACCTGGGCAACCTCTACACCGTCACCGTGCCCGGGCAGACGGTCACCGAGGTCGGCGCCGACCGGTTCAACGCACCGAGCCACGCCAAGGGCCGCTACACGATCGGCAGCACCGGGGTCACCGCCGACCTGACGAAGTTCATCAGCTACGACAACGTCGCGGTCACCGCGATCGACCTGCGTAACCCGGGTGCGGAGGCGGCGACCTTCACCGTCCGCGCTGCCTCGCCGCTGGCGACCCAGGCCGGCGAGGGGAGCGCCGAACTCACCGGCACCCGCACCATCACCAGCGGCGCCAACAACGGCCTCGTCGACACCGCCTGGAACACCGTCCGGGTCGACCTCACCGGCGCCGGCTTCACCCGCAGCGGCAGCAACCTGGACCGGGAGGTCACCGTGCCGGCCGGCGGCCGGGTCTCGCTCTCCGTCGTCGGCGCGGTCTCCTCGGCCACCCTGCCGGAGACCGTCGAGAGCTACCGGCGGTACGCCGCGATGCCCGCGGGCGAGGCGGTCCGGACCGGGATCACCGACTTCAACCGGCGCTGGGCGCAGGACGTCCCGTACGTCGACGTCCCCGATCCGGCCCTGGAGAAGGCGATCGTCTACCGGTGGTGGGGCGAGCGCTACAACAGCCTGGACGCCAACGCCCCCGGGCACGTCTACCAGTACCCGACGACGATCGAGGGGGTGCACCTCTACCAGAACTCGGTGGCGCTGACCCAGCCGATGCACCTGCAGGACACCAAGTGGCTGCGTACCCCCTACCTGCCGTACGGCCAGATCCTCAACATCGGCGAACTCTCCGGCTCCTCGGCGTTCCTGGACAGCCCCGGTCACACGAGCTGGAACAACCACTACTCGCAGTACCTCGGGACCGCCGGGCTGGAGGCGTACAACGTGCACGGCGGCGGCCGGGAGATCGCCCGGAAGTTCGCCGACTACTTCGCGGGCGACGGCGTCGGGCAGCTCGAACACTACGACGGCAACGACGACAAGCTGATCGCCTACGACACCAACTACATGCCGGGCAACGACGCCGACGCGATCTCCTTCGGCTTCCCGAAGGCCAACGCCGGGGCACCCGGAGCGCGCACGATCGAACGCCCCGAGTCGGCGTACGTCTGGGGCGCCTTCGACGCGGCCCGGCAGCTCCACCAGATCGCCGGCAGCGACCAGGCCAGGGTCGACCAGATGGCCACCAGCGCGAACGCGATCCGCGACGCGATCCTTGCCCGGCTCTGGAGCCCGGACATGCGGATGTTCCTGGCCGGCACGTCGCACGGTGCCACCAGCGCGGCCAGCTCCAACGGCAGGCCGAACCCGCTGCCCGAGTCGGCCCGCACGCTGATCCCGGCGAAGGAGTCGAACCTCTACGACGTCTACGCCGAGAACCTCATCCCGTTCGACCAGTGGCAGAAGTACGTCGACGGGTACCGCTTCCTCACCTACGGCGACAACTTCCCGATCTTCCCGTTCTACACGGCGAACCAGTACGACCGGGCGGCCTACGGGATCGGCGGCTCCAACAACTTCTCGAACATCAACTTCACCGTGCAGTATCGCGGGGTCCGCTCGGCGTTGCGGCACTACGACCCGGAGCAGAAGTACATCACCCCGGAGTACGCCAAGCGGCTGCTGGACTGGATGGCCTGGAGCATCTACCCGAACGCGGACGTACGCGCGCCGAACCAGGCCGAGTACTACTCCAACTGGAACCCGACGACGAAGACCTACAACCGGAACAACCCGAACCACGTGATGCTCGGCAACATGAGCTACATCTTCGTCGAGGACATGGCGGGGCTCCAGCCGCGCTCCGACGACAGGATCGAGCTGTGGCCGATCCGGTTCGGCTACGACCACTTCATGGTCAACAATCTGCGTTACCACGGGCAGGACGTGACCATCGTCTGGGACCCGGACGGCACGAAGTACGGCCTGGGCGCCGGCTACAGCCTCTTCCTGAACGGCGAGAAGAAGGTCAGCACCGACAGGATCGGCAAGCTGAGCTACGACCCGGCCACCAACCAGGTGCAGGCCGAGGAGGGCCTGACTGTCACCTTCACCGCCAGCACCGGGACCGACTTCCCGAGCGCGGTGGAGACTCCGGTGCAGGACGACCGCGTCGTCGGGTACCTCAAGACGGCCGGCATCGACCTCACCGAGGACGCCCCGAACCTGGCGTCCGGCGCCGAACTGCGTTCCTCGTACACCCAGCAGGGTGTCCGGCCGACCCCGTGGCGGCAGTTCCACACGCCCGGCTGGAGTGCCACCTCGATGAACCACACGCCGGGGGCGATAAAGGAGACCGAACGGCCGGTGTCGCTGGCCGCCGTCACCGACGGCGTCACCGCCAACGAGCCGTACTGGGGCAACTACGGCAGCACCGAGAAGAACGGCTACGTCGAACTCGACCTGGGGTCGGCGAAGTCCTTCGACAACGTGAAGGTGTTCTTCGTCAGCGACCGGCAGGCCGGCGGCTACCGCGAGCCGGCGCGCTGGTGGATCCAGGTGCCGGACGGCAACGGCGGCTGGCGGGAGGTGCCGGGCCAGTTCAAGAACCCGACGGTACCCTCGGCGAAGTTCAACGAGGCGCTCTTCGAGACCGTGACCTCGGACAGGCTGCGCATCGCCTTCACCAACAACCCGACCTTCTTCACCGCGATCTCGGAGATCCAGGTCTTCGACTCCGGCCGGGACGTGCCGGACGTGACCAACCAGGCGCCGGCGGTCACCGCCAGCCGGGACGGCTCGGCGGACGGGAACCTCGCCACCCGGCTGGTCGGCACGGCCTCCGACGACGGCATCCCGTACGACGAGGAGCTGCGCTTCGGCTGGGAGACCGTCTCGGCGCCGCCGGGCGCGGGTGTGATCTTCGCCGACGCGTCGGCGCTGGCGACCCGGGTGACCGGCACGGTGGCGGGTGACTACGTGTTCCGGTTCTTCGCCGACGACGGCGAGAAGCGGTCGGAGGCGACCGTGGCGGTGACCCTCGCCGAGCGGGAGGTCACCGCGGAGTTCGGCTCCTCGGCGGCGATCACCACCAGCGGTACCACCGCATGGGAGAACCACCAGCGGGTGAACGAGGCCACCACCCCGGCGAACTCGAACCCGGGTGCCGGGAACGGCTGGGGCAACTGGAACCTGCCGCAGAACGGCACCAGCCCGGAGCGGGAGGCGTGGATCCAGTACCGGTGGACCTCGCCGGTGCGGCTGTCGTCGACCGACATCTACTGGTACGACGACAACGGCGGCACCCGCCGGCCCACCGCCACCACGTACGCGGTCGAGTCCTCCACCGACGGCACCACCTGGACCCCGGTGACCCTCGCCAACGGGTCCACGTACGCCGACGCGCTGGCCACCAACACCTACAACCACCTCGACTTCGCGCCGATCACCACCAGCCAGTTGCGGATCCGCATCTGGGGCGTGCAGGGCAGCGGGGCCGGCACCGGGGTGCTGCGCTGGCGCGCCAACGGCGAGACGGTCGAGTCGGTGCGGTCGCCGGTGTTGATCCGGACCACCGTGGGCCAGGTGCCGACCCTGCCGAGCGAACTCGACGGGATCTACGCCAGCGGTGCCCGGGGCAAGGTCGGGTTCGGTTGGCAGCAGATCACTCCGGAGATGGTCGCCGAGACCAACGTCGAGCCGTTCGTGGTCTACGGCACGAACGACGCGTACGGGCTGATCGCCGAGGCCCGCATCTACGTGCGGCCGGAGACGGCACCGGACGGCATCTCGATCCAGGGTGCCGAGACGTTCCAGCAGAGCGTCGATGTGGGCGAACTGCCCTACCTGCCGGAGCGGGTGGAGGTCTCCTACAACGACGGGTCCCGGGACAACCAGGCCATCGGCGTCGACTGGGACTTCGACGAGAGCATCGTCGACACCCCCGGCCGGTACACCGTGATCGGCAACCTGGTCCTGCCCGACTACGTCAGCGAGGCCGGCACCACCCGGACGACCTTGACCCTCACCGTGGGCGACCCGCCGGAGGAGCCGGCGTGGGACGTCCGGGTGCAGACCCGCACCCAGTGCATCGGCCGCAGCGTCTACGTCTCGGTCAACGCGGTCAACGCCGAGGCGGTGCCGCTGACGATCGAGCTGGTCACGCCGTACGGGTCGCGCACGGTCGCCGAGGTGGCTCCCGGGAAGGCCGCCTACCAGGCGTTCAACACCCGGGTGGCGGCGGTGCAGGCCGGGACCGCGACGGTGAAGGCGACCGGAACCGTCGACGGCCAGCCGGTGACGGCGCAGCTCACCGCGCCCTACGGCGCACTCAACTGCGGCTAGCCCCGCCGGGGTGGCGGCGCCACAGCGGCACCGCCACCCCGCCCGCCCCCGAAAGCAGCCCCGTCGCAGATGAGGAGATCGACACCGTGAACAGCACCGTGGGGCGCGGCGCCGCTCCGGCGCACCACCGGCCGGCGCGCCGGTTCCGCAGCAGGGCCGCTGCCGTGCTGGTCGCCGGGCTCCTCGCCGGCGGCCTGGTCGGGGTCGGCGCGCCGGCCCACGCCGCCGAGCCGAACACCTTTACCAACACCGGCAACCCGATCCTCGGCGACGGCAGCTACTACTCGGCCGACCCGGCCCCGCTGGTGGTGCCGGCCGGTGCACCCGGCAACTCCAGCGGCCGGGACGAGCTGTACATCTACACCGGTCACGACGAGGCCGGGCCGTCCACCAACGACTTCGTCATGAACGAGTGGGGCGCGTTCCGGACCACCGACGTCGAGGCGGGGCAGTGGACCCACTACCCGTCGCTGATGCGGCCGGAGCAGGTCTTCGACTGGGCGACACCCGGCCGGGCGTACGCCGGCCAGGTGGTCCGGGGCGTCGACGGCCGCTACTACTGGTACGTCCCGATCCACGAGCGGGACAGCCCGGCGGCGGACAAGTTCGCCATCGGCGTCGCCGTCTCGACCGGCCCGACCGGCCCGTGGACCGACCACGCAGGCGGGCCGATCATCTCCCAGCGGGTCCCCACGGCCAACACCATCCACAACATCGACCCGACGATCCTGATCGACGGCCAGGCCCCCGACCAGCGGGTGTACGTCTACTGGGGCTCGTTCGGCCAACTCCGGATGCTGGAACTCCAGCAGGACATGAAGACCCCGGTCGGCACCCCGCGTGCCGTGACCGGCCTGACCGGCTTCTTCGAGGCGCCCTGGATCTTCCAGCGCGGTAGCACCTACTACTTCGCGTACGCCGGGAACAACGCCGGCCCGACCTCGCCGTGCACCCCGGCGAACTACCACGCCTGCATCGGCTACGCGACGGCGTCGTCGCCGACGGGACCGTGGACCTACCGGGGCACCATCCTCCGGCCGGTCTCCTCGACCACGAGCCACCCGGGCATCCTGGAGTTCGACGGCCGGTGGTATCTGGCGTACCACACCGCCGACGCGGTGGGCGGCGGCCACTTCCGCCGGTCGGTGGCGATCGACCCGCTGGAGTGGGACGACCCCCAGACCCCGCCCCGGATGAAGCCGGTCACGCCGACACCGGTCAAGGGACGCGACCTGACACCCCGGCCGAACATCGCGCAGGAGGCGAGGGTCACCGTCTCCAACGAACCCGTACCCACCCAGTACTGGGTGAAGGCGCTCAACGACGAGATCGTCCGGTCGAACCCGCTGCCACCGGACATGTGGGGGACCTGGACCGGCAACAACCCGCCCCAGCAGTGGGTGCAGTACACCTGGGACCAGCCGATGCGGATCGCCGGTTCGCAGATCGAGTTCTGGAACGACCAGCCGCAGGGCAGCGGGGTGGGCGTGGCCGCGCCGGCCCGCTGGCGCATCCAGTACTGGGACCTCGCGGCCGGGCAGTGGGCCGAGGTGCCGAACCCGAGCGGCTACCCGACCGGTACGCAGGGCTTCCAGAACACCAGCTTCGACCCGGTGACCACCACGCAGCTCCGGGCCACCTTCGACGCGTCGACCAACGGCAGCAGCTATTCGGCGGTGGCGGTGGAGGAGTGGAAGGTGCTCGCCGCACAGCCGGAGTCGGTCACCGCGCCGCCGATGACGGTCGAGGCCGGCGAGGCCGAACTGCCCGGTACCCTGCCGGTGCCGTTCGGCGCCGAGACGCTGCGGGTGCCGGTCTTCTGGGACCCGGTCACCCCGGAGCAGGTCGCCCGGCCCGGCACGTTCACCGTCCAGGGCAGCGTGCTCGGCTACGCCGCCGGCCGGGTCTCCGGGCAGGTCACCGTCATCTCGCCGGACGACACCGAGGGCGACGAGACCGCGCCGACCCTGACCCTCACCCCGAGCGGCAGCGCCGGCACCGCCGGCTGGTACCGGTCCGCGGTGCGGGTGCGGGCCGCCGGGGTCGACGACCGTGGCGGCCGGCTGACCATCGAGTCCCGGGTCGACGGCGGTGAGCCGAGCGTCACCACCGAGGTACGCCAGGTCGACGTCACGGTCTCCGGCGACGGCCAGCACACCGTCACGGCCACCGCGACCGACCGGGCCGGCAACGTCTCCACCCGGGCGGACCTCGCCGTACGCATCGACGCGACGGCACCGGTCAGCACGGCCACCCTGGACGGGGCCACCCGGAAGGTCACGGTGACCGCCAGCGACGCCACCTCCGGGGTCGCCCGGGTCGAGTACGCCGTCGACACCGGATCCTGGACCACCTACACCGGTGCGATCCCGGCACCCGACGCGAACAAGCACACCGTCTCGTTCCGGGCGCTCGACGCGGCCGGAAACCTGGAGACCGCGAAGAACCTCACCATCCCGGCCGACCTGTCCGGGCCGCTGACCGGCAACATCGGGCCGATCGGCACCCCGACCGCCTCCTACACCGCGGGCTGGAACAGCGTCACCGCGCTCAACGACAACGCCGACCCGCAGAACCCGACCCAGGCACAGCTCTGGGGTACCTGGTCCGGCACCCGCCCGGCGACCCAGTGGGTCCAGTACGACTGGGCCCGGCCGGTGCGGATCACCGGTACCGAGCTGAAGTTCTGGCGGGACGCCGACCAGGGCAGCGGTGACGGCGTCGCCGAGCCCGACGGCTGGGTCTTGCAGTACTGGGACGAGGCCGGCTCGGCCTGGCGCGACGTCACCGGCGCGTCCGGCTACGGCACCAGCACCAGCACGTTCAACACCGTCACCTTCGACCCGGTCAGCACGCCCCGGGTCCGGGCCACGGTCCGGGCCAACGGCAACGGCAGCACCTATTCCGCGATCGCGATCACCGAGTGGCGCGTCTTCGCCGCTGACCCGGGCGTACGGCCCGGGGTGCCGGTCACGGTCACCGTCGTGCCGCGCTGCCTGGCCGGCCGGGCGTACGTCGCCGTGCAGGCCCGCAACGACCACGACGCGCCGGTGACCGTCGTGCTGGAGAGCGCCTACGGCGAGCGGTCCGTCCCGGACGTCGCGCCCGGGGCCAACGCCTACCAGTCGTTCGCCACCCGGGCCGCCTCGGTCGCGGCCGGCCCGGTCACCGTGCGCGCCACCGGGACGGTGGACGGCGAGGAGGTGACCACCGTCCACCCCGCCGAACACCCGGCCGTCACCTGCACCGACTGATCTCCGCCATCCCCACCCACCACGAAGAACAACGGAGACTCTTATGCGCACATCGAATCGCAGCCGGCTGGTCGCGGCCGGCGCGGCCAGTGTCGTGCTGGCCGGGACCATGGCGTTGCCGTCACCGGCCGTGGCCGAGCCCGGCGACAGCGCCGACGTCGAGGTGACGGTCGAGATCGAGGAGATCGAGGAACCGGGCGTACTCGCCCTGTCGATCGCCGCCGACTCGGTCGCGCTCGCCGAGGACGGCTCGACCCTGCTGGTCCGGCAGTTCGTCGGTACCCTGCCGACGGTGACGGTCTCGGACACCCGTACCCCGGAGGAGGTGCCCGAGGGCGCCGCCTGGGCCGTACTCGGCAGCGCCACCGACTTCGTCGGCAGCGCCGGCCAGGCCCCGATCAGTGCCGGGCACTTCGGCTGGAAGCCGCGACTGCTCGACGGTGGCGACACCGGTCAGGTCAGCGAGGGGGAGGAGGTGGTGACCGTACTCGACGAGCCGACCCAGCCCGGCAACAACGTCGGCCTGGTCGACCAGGAGTTGCTGGTGTCGACGTTCGACTCCGCCGCGGTCACCGGCGACTCGTACTCCGTCGACGCCGACCTGTACCTGCGTACCCCGGTGGACGTCGCCGCCGGCGAGTACGCCTCGACGTTGACCCTGTCCCTGTTCGAATAGCCGCACCGGTGGGGGCCGCAACCACGCGGCTCCCACCACATCCCGCCGCGAAGGACTGTGCCATGATCCGTTCGTTGTCGCGGCTGCTCGCCGTGCTGGCCGTGCTGCTCGGCACGGTGCCGTTCGCGCCCGCCGATGCCGGGGCGGAGCCGACCGGGCCGGCGCTCACCTGGGCGGTGCAGCCGGCCGACCGGCACGGTCCGGACGGCCGCCGGTGGATCGAGCACACCCTCGACCCCGGCCAGGTGGTGACCGAGCACCTGGCGGTGCGGAACTTCAGCGACGCGACCGTGGTCTTCTCGCTGAAGGCGGCCGACGGCTATCTCACCGACAAGGGACGCTTCAACATGCTCCCCTCCCACCGCCCGTCGGTGGACGGCGGCACCTGGATCGGGGTGCAGGGACAGGTCACCGTCGGGGCCAAGGCGACGAAGGTGGTGCCGTTCACCGTCACCGTGCCGCCGGACGCCACGCCCGGCGACCACCCGGCCGGCATCGCGGCGACGGTCACCAGCACCGGGGGGACGGTGGCGGTGGAGAGCCGGGTCGGGTTCCGGGTCATGATGCGGGTCAGCGGCACGGTCGCGGCGAGCCTGGCGATCGACGACCTCACCGCCAGCTACCGGCACTCGTGGAATCCCTTCTCGGCCGGCTCCGTCCGGGTCAGGTACACCACCACGAACGACGGCGACGTCGCGGTGACCGGTACCGGCCGGGTCACCACCGCCGAGCTGTTCGGCCTGCTCGACCACGGTGCCCGGGCCGACGCCGCGGAGATGTTGCCGGGCGGCGACCGGGAGGTCGGGGTACGGGTCGGTGGGGTGTGGGCGCTGGGGCCGCTGCGTACGAGCGTCGAGATCACCCCGGCCGTCCTCGGCGGCGGCCCGGCCGGCGTCGAAGTCCGGCCCGCCTCGGCCACCGTGACGGTGTGGACCCTGCCCTGGCCGCAACTGGTCCTCGTCGCCCTCCTCGGCGCCGTCGGCCTCGCCGTCCGGACCGTTCTCCGGCGGCGCCGGCGGCGGCTGGCGGAACTCCTCGCCCGCGCCCGGGACGAGGGCCGGGCCGAGGGCCGGGAATCCGCGCTCGTCGGCGGTCCGGGCGAGGCGTCCGGCAACCGGAGACCGGCGGCCGACTGAACGTGCTCCGCGCACTGCCGCTGTCGGGTACACATTGAACCTTTTCAACCTGAACCGCGCGGCGCTCACGCACCGCGCCCGACCTTGCGGTCCGCCGGACCGCAAGGGGAGGTTGAAAAAGGTTCATTCGTCGTCCGGGATGTCCCCGCCCGGGCTCCCCGGGGGACCGCCACGGCGTGCCGGCGCGGGGACGGCTGGCCGTCCCGGGACGCCTGTCCAACCATGTCCAGCGCTGTCCGGTCGAACCTCTCGGCGCGGCCGCGCACGGCTACCTTCCCCAGATCGAGGCATGCGCGGGTATCGCGCCGGTCCAGGGAGGATGTGCCGATGAAATCGAGAGCCGGGATGGCAGTGGTGGCCGCGGTGGTGCTCGGTCTGGTGTCGACGTCCGGGCAACCGGCGCCGGTCTTCGCCGCGCCTGGCGGAGCGGAGCCCGATCCGGTCGGGACGGTCCGGCAGGACGAGGCCCAGGCTCTGGCGGCGGACCTGGCGACGCTGGCGCGGGAGCGGGGGTGGACGGTGGCCCAGGCCCGCGCCCGGCACGAGCTGGCGGAGCGGGTACGCCCGCTGCACCGGGCGATGGCGACCCGACTGCCCGACACGTACGTCGGCGGGGTCCTGCCCGACGTACCGGGGGAGGCGCCCACGTTCCTGGTCAAGGGGAAGGCCCCGGAGTCCGTCCGCGCCATGGTGGCCGCCTCCGGGCTCCCGATCAGGATCGTCGACGGCCAGCCGTACTCGGCCCGGGAACTCGCCGACCGGTCCAGGACGGTGCACGGACACCTCAAGGCGATGGGATACACCTCCGTCACCACCGCCGCCCACCTCCGGACCGGGCAGGTGCAGGCCACCGTCACGGCCGAGCCGGGAAGCACCTTCCGGGCCGCCACGGTCGCCGAGGCGCTGCCGGCGGCGTTGCGGACCGGGCTGGATCTCGACGTCGTCGAGGGCCCGGCCAACGTCCGGCACACGAGCCTCTTCGGCGGTCTCGCCACCACCCGGCCCGGTGCCGGACTGCTCTGCACCACCGGATTCTCGGTGAGCCCCGGGGGATTCGTCGGCGTGACGACCGCCGCGCACTGCAACAACAGCGAGGCGGTGCACAACGGTGCCCGCCATCCCCTCAACCTCTTCGACGAACATCTCGGGGACTTCGGGGACGTCGAATGGTCGACGACCTCCGGGGTACCCGTGACCGACGACTTCGTCGGCGGCTCCACCGAGATCCGGGACGTGACGGGTGTCCGGGCGCTCGCGGACATGATGATCGGTGACCAGGCATGCGTCTTCGGCCAGAGCACCGGCCTGCGGCGCTGCTCCCTGATCGCCGACCTGGACGTGTCGATCACCGACCGGCGGGGCACCTCGCACCGGCAGGTGGCGGTGCGGGACAACATCACGCAGGTCGGTGACAGCGGCGGCCCCTGGTTCGTCGGCACCGTGGCGTACGGCACCCATGTCGGCAACGCCCAGGTGGACGGCGCGACGGTCTCGGCCTTCAGCGTCGCCGACCTCTTCGACGAGGCCCTCGGCGTGCGGGTCATGCGATAGCGGCGCCACCAGGTCACGCCGGGCGCTGCCGTCGAATCGTCGGCGCGCCCGGTCGTGGCGGGGCCCCCGGATCGTGGCGACCGCCCTCGACCGGCATGATGTCGGACCATGAGCCGGGTCGACGCACACCAGCCGCCACCTGCCCGGTACGGGTACGCGGTCGCCGGGGCGGTCGCGGTGCTCGCCCTGCTGGCCGCGGTCGCCGTGCTTGTCGTCGGAATCCGGTCGTGGACCGGGGACTTCCCGACCCTGGGCCGGCACTTCCGGGCCGGCGAGTCGGCGCGGCTGGAACTGCGGGCGGGCGAGCCGGCGGTGCTCTACGTCAGCCCGGACACCGCCACGTTCGACGGGCGGTGCACCGGCGAGGTGGCCGGCTCGCCGATAACCGTCACCGAGGCGCCGGACACCTTCACGTTCTTCAGCGGTGGCCGGACCTGGGCGGCCCGGTACGAGATCCGGGCCGAGCGCGGCGGGAGCGGGCAGCTCACGTGCGTCGCGAGTACAGGCACGGGTGCGCCGCTGCTGGCGGTCGGTGACCGGCCCGACAACCCGCACCTGGTCCGCAAGCTCGCCGGCACGGTCGCGGCCGGCGCCTGCGTAGCCGGGCTGGGCCTCACCCTCGGCGGGGCGATCGCACTCGCCGTCCGGAAGCGCCGACGGGCGTGACCGCCCGCGAGACCCCCGGGCCTGTGCCTCCCCGAGGGGGGACCGGGGTGTCGGGGCGCGGCCCCGACACCCCGGCGCCGGTCACGACGTGCTGCCGGTGACGTTGCCACCCGACTCGGTGACGTAGTAGGTGACGGTGGTGCCGCTCCAGAAGTGGAAGGTGAGGGTGACCCGCTGCCCGTCGTTCACCTCGGCGAAGAACTCGGGCTTGAGCGTGATGGAGTTCGCGCTGTAGTTCGGGGCGAAGGCGACGTCGAACTCCTTGAACGAGGTCCAGTTGTGCGGGCCGGCGTTGCTGCCGTCGGCGTACTTCGCCTCCATCGTGGCGAGTTGGTCGCCCCGGAACTGGGTGGGTACCGCGAACGAGCTGGTCGGCCCGGTCGCGTTCGAGAGCACCGGCGGGTCGTACGTGATGATGCTGATCCGCCACGGCACGCCCTGGGAGAACCGCGCCTGGATGGTGGCGTTGACGCCGTACGCCCGGTTGCCGACCAGCCGGGTCACGGCGGCGGCGGTGAGCGTGAGGGTGTTGCCGGAGACGGTGTAGTCGGCGCCGTTGGCGAGGTCGGTGTTGCCCTGGCGCAGGCCGGCGAAGGTGGTGCCGTTCAGGTTGAGCGTCAGGCTCTTGGCGGTGACCGAGCCGGTGCGCGGCACGTACACCTGGTCGCTCGACGCGGTGCCGGAGCGGGTGGTCCAGCTCGACCTGATCTGCGCGAACAGCTCCGGATCGCTCCACTGGAACGAGGTACGGCCGAAGTGCTGCCCGTTGTCCCAGAGTTGGGTGGTGATCCTGCGGTTGCGCGCGTAGTAGCCGAGGTACTCGAAGAACTTCAGCTTCTCGCCCTGCTCGACCGTGCCGGTGTGCCGGTCGAAGCCGAGCAGCCCGTACTCACCGATGATCACCGGGATGTTGCGGGAGACGAACGCGTTGTAGACGCGGTCGAAGACGCCGGTCAGGTCCTGCTGCACGGTGGCGTCGAAGCGGGTCCCGCCGGCGACGTTCACGCTGAACGGCCAGTACCCGTAGAAGTGGACGGTCGCGATCAGGTTGGGGTCGTTCAACGTGTTGAAGGTGCTCACCAACTCGTCCACCCGGGGCTGGTCGGCCGAGGTGTGCAGGGTCGGCAGCACCAGCAGCCGGGTGGCGTTGCCGCCACCGGACTGCCGGACGATCCGGTGGAACGACGTGTTGAGTTCGTGCAGCAGTGTCGCGTTCTGGGCGTCGCCGGAGCTGCCGGTGAACTGCGGCTCGTTGACGCTCTCGAAGGTCAGCCGGGGCGAGGCGTCCCGGAAGGCGGCGGCGATCTGCGTCCAGAGCGCGTTGTAGCGGTTCAGCACGTTGGTGCGGTCGGTCGGCATCGTGTTGATCCACTGCCACGAGTCGTGGTGAATGTTGATCATCACGTAGAAGCCGTCGGCGAGCGCCCAGTTGACCACCTCGCGTACCCGGTTGAGCCAGGCCGCGTCGATGGTGTAGCTCGGCGCCGCGCCATGGTGGTTGCTCCAGGTGACCGGGATCCGGATGCTGTTGAAGCCCTGCGCCCGGACGTTGTCCAGCAGCGCCTCGGTCACCCGGGGGTTGCCCCAGGCGGTCTCGTCGGCGCCGACCGCGTCGAACGAGTTGCCGAGGTTCCAGCCCGGTTGCATCGCGGCCACCGCCGCCATCGCGTTTCCGGCCGGGGGCGGCGTGGTCGGCGGCCGGGTGGTCGGCGGCGCGCTGGTCGGCGGCCGGGTGGTCGGCTGGCCCGTCGGCCCCCCGACGTCGCCGGTGCAGGCGACGCCGTTGAGCGTGAACGAGGTGGGGGCGGTGTTCGTGCCGGTCCAGGAGCCGTTGAAGCCGAACGACACGGTGGCGTTGGTCGCGATCGTGCCGTTGTGGCTGACGTTGGTCGCGGTCACCTGGCTGCCCGAGGAGGTGACGTTCGCGTTCCACGCCTGGGTGACCCGCTGCCCGGCCGGGAACGTCCAGGCCAGGCTCCAGCCGTTGACCGGGTCACCGAGGTTGGTGATGCCGACGTTGGCGGTGAAGCCACCCGACCACTGCGCCGAGGTCGAGTACGCCACCCGGCAGCCGGCGGCCGCCTGGGCGCTGACCGCCACCGTCACCCCCGAGACCAGCAGTACGGCGGCGCTCGCCGCGACCAGGCCGACCCGCCAGCGGGTTCTTGGCACCGTGCTCTGCAGACTCACAATGGGACTCCTTGCCTGGATTCGGCGGCTGGACGGTGCCGGGGGCGCGCCGCAGGCGAGGGCGCCGCGGTGCCCCCGGAGAGCCGACATTAAGTTTGGAGACCAAACTTTGTCAATCGGCATCCGGCTATATGTGGATCGCCGCACCGCGCATCGGCGACCGCCGCGCCCGCACCCGGCCGGTCAGGCGCCCAGGTACGCCAGCACCGCCAGCACCCGCCGGTGGTCGTCGTCGGACGGCGGCAGGTCGAGCTTGGTCAGGATGCTGTTGATGTGCTTGCTGACCGCCTTCTCGGTGATCACGAGCCGGGCGCCGATCGCGCCTTTGGACCGCCCCTCGGCCATCACCGCCAGCACCTCCCGCTCGCGCGGCGTCAGCGTCGCCAACTGCGCCGCCCGGCCGCTGCCGAGCAGTTGGGACACCACGTCCGGGTCCAGTACCGTCCCGCCGGATGCCACCCTGCGGATCGCGTCGGTGAACTCCCGCACCTCGCCGACCCGGTCCTTGAGCAGGTAACCGGCCCCGCCGGCCCGGTCACCGAGCAGTTCGCGGGCATAGACCTGCTCGACGTACTGGGAGAGGATCAGCACCGGCAGGCCCGGGACCTCGCGGCGGGCGGCGATCGCGGCGCGCAGGCCCTCGTCGGTGAAGGTCGGCGGCAGGCGTACGTCCACCACCGCCACGTCGGGACGCAGTGACACGAGGGTCTCCGCGAGCCCGGCACCGTCGGCGACGGCGGCTACCACGTCGAAGCCGTACGCGGTGAGCATCCGCACCATGCCGTCCCGCAGCAGCACCAGGTCCTCGGCGATCACGACCCGCACGGGAGCACCGCCTCCACCAGGGTGGGGCCGCCGGACGGGCTGGTGACCGTGACGCTGCCGTCGAACGCGCCGAGCCGCCGCTCGATGCCGCGCAGCCCGGTACCGAGCGCGGGATCGGCGCCGCCCCGGCCGCCGTCGTGGACCCGCAGCCGGAGCTGGGCCTTCTCGTCCACGATGGACATCTCGATCCGGGTGGCACCGCTGTGCTTGATGGCGTTGGCGAGCGCCTCGGCGAGCACGAAATAGGCCGCCGACTCGACCGGCGCGCCGAGCCGCCGCCCGAGCCGCAGGTCGAGGGCGACCGGCACGGGGCTGGCCGCGGCGAGCGATTCGGCCGCCCCGGCCAGGCCACGGTCGGCGAGCATCGGCGGGTGGATGCCGCGTACCAGGTCGCGCAGCTCGCTCATCGCGGTCTGCGCGCCGGCCCGGGCGCCGGCCTCGTGGCGGTCGACACCATGCGGCGGTACTCGCCGACGGCCCGGATCGACATCGCCATCGACCCGCCCCCGCCCACCATCCCGTCGGTGAGGCCGTAACCGGCGGCGCGCGGCCGCGACCAGGGGCGTCGCCGCGCGAGTGGGCTACCTGGCGGGCTGGAAGAGTTCGACCAGGTTGCCGGCGGGATCGGCGAGCAGGATCTGCCGTCCGCCAGGCCCGGAGACCAACTCGCTGCGGAAGGAGACTCCGGCGTCGCGGAGTCGGTCGATCTCGGCGGCCAGGTCGTCGACGACGAGGTGGATGCGGTTGCGGCCCGGGTCGGCGGCGTCGGCGGGGGTGGCGCGGGCGCCGGAGCTGGCGGGTCCGGACAGCAGCAGTCGCAGTGGGCCGCGGACCACGTCGGCGAAGGCCGGAGCCGCATCGCTGTTCACTTGGAAGCCGAGGTGGGCGGTGTAGAAGTCGAGCGCCGCCCGGACGTCGTCGACGAGATAGCGGACGCTGGCGTACCGGTCGGCTGGGGTCACGGCTGGACCTCCGTAGGGTCGATGGTGGAGAGCACGGGTATCAGGTGTCGGATGCGGGTGTCGATGTCGGCCGCCGTACGCGCGAGGGCCGGATAGGGCTGTCGGTCGGGGTCGCCGGACGGCGCGGGATCGGGAATGCTCCAGTGGATCCGGCGATCGTGGTCGACGAGTTCGGGGCTGACCTCGCGAGCCTTGTCACAGAGGGTGATGAGGTAGTCGAAGCGCCGGCCGGTGAGCGTGTGCAGATGCCGGGGACGCCGGGGCGGCAGGTCGATGCCGTGCTCCTGGCGCAGGATCCGCGCGGTGTGT
Source organism: Plantactinospora sp. CA-294935 (assembly GCF_050936445.1). NCBI lineage: Bacteria > Bacillati > Actinomycetota > Actinomycetes > Micromonosporales > Micromonosporaceae > Plantactinospora > Plantactinospora sp. CA-294935. Next base: position 9,608,905 of record NZ_JBNJMU010000001.1, on the reverse strand, counting down.
GGATGCGTGCGGGGCGCGGGACGGGTGCCTGCGCTGGCCGCGGCGACCTGGCCGGCGGTGCGGTGCCGGAGCAGGGCTTCGGCCAGAGGTGAGCGGGCGCTGTTGCCGGTGCAGACGAAGAGCACCGTGACCGCCGTGACCGCTGGGGCCGCCGCCGGTGCCGGGGCCAGGCGCAGCGCCGGATGCAGGGCCGTGCCGGTCGCCGCCAGCGCTTCGGCACAGCGGTCCAGGTCCAGGTGGTAGTAGCTGTCGCGGCCGTCGAAGGTGCTGCGGGTGGTGCTGACCAGGCCGCCCTCGCGGAGCAGCCGCAGGTGGTAGGAGACCAGGTTCTGCGGCTGGCCGACCAGGGCGACCAGCTCGCGCACCCGCAGGTCGCTGCCGGCCAGCTCGGTCAGCAGTTGCCAGCGCAGCGGGTGGCCGGCCAGCCGGACGAACGCCGGGGCGGATCGACTCGACACGAGCATCCGCACACGATACATCAAACTGATTTGATGGATGAGCTGGATCGAGTACGCCTGTCGGCCCGACGGGCGATGCCGGCGGTTCCCGGGTCCCGGGTCGCGGGCTCTCCGGTCAGGGCGTCGGGGTCGGCGGTGGCGGGTCCACCGCGATCCCGATGTGCGCGGGAGCGGAGAAGTTGCCCGAGCTGTCGAAGGCCCGGACCTCGAACAGATAGCTGCCGTACCCACGGGAGACGCCGTAGCCGAAGGTGTCGCCGACCAGGGTGATCCCGGAGACGGTGCCGGTCTGCTGCACCCGGTATCCGGCGACGAAGACGTTGTCCCGGGAGGCGTCCCAGGTGATGCGGTAGTGGCCGTCGTGCGGGCCGGTGAGCCGCAGGTTGCCCGGGGTGGTCGGCGGATCGCTGTCCGGCAGCGAGCCCAGCTTGATGATGGCGAACGGGGAGGAGTTGCCGGCGGCGTCTACCGCCCGGATCCCGAAGGTGAAGAGCATCGGCGGCGGGACCGGCATGGTGTGGCTGGTGCCGGTGGTGGTGGCGAACCGGCTGCCGTTGGAGAAGATCTCGTATCCGGTCACGCCCCGGTCGTCGGACGAGGCGTCCCAGAGCAGCGTGAGGGTCGGGCCGGCGAAGGCGGTGCGGGGGTTCGCCGGGATGGCCGGCGGGCTTACGTCCGGCCCGCCGTCGTCGTCGTCACCGGCGCACGCCACGTCGTTGACGAGGCAGACCTGGGGTGAGCCGGTGCCGGCCGCGATCCAGCCGAAGCTGGTCGACGCACCGGCGGCGAGGGCGCCGTTCCAGGGCAGGCTGGTGAAGACGTGGCGCGTCCCCACCCGGGTGAGTTCCGCGTTCCAGTACTGGCCGATGCTGGTGCCGGCCGGCAACTCGAACTGCACCCGCCATCCGGTCATCGTCGCCGCGGTGTCGTTGCGGACGGTCATCTTGCCGAGATAACCGGTCGACCACTCGCGCTCTTTCTGGAACGCCGAGGTGGCCGCCTGGGCGCGGGTCGGCAACAACACCACGGCCGCGACGCCGAGGGTCAGTGCCGCCGCCAGGACCACCGCACATGCCGCGCGACGCGTCAGGATCGCCATGAGCGTCACATTAATTGTCCTCGATATGAATGGCAATCACGGAGCGCCGTTCCGACCGTACCTGCGGAATTTGGTGTATTTGCTGCCACCGGCTCCTCTGGCCCGACCACGGCGTTGCGGCGGTGGGCGGCTACCACGCGCCCTACGCGATCCTTCGCCGGATCGGTAATACGGAATTGTTCCGGCGGCCTATCCGGGCGGGAGTTGACACCACTCCCCGCCGCACCGCGCCGGGTGTACCTCGCGGGTCCGCACCGCAGCGCCGCCGACCAGACACCTGCCGGGCGGCCGTCGGCCAGACACCTACCGGGGCGACTGTCGAGCTGGGTGCACGGACGGGACACCTCGACGTGGGCGGCGCTCGCTGGGCGCACCGGCGGGACACCTCGGCGTGGGCTCCGTCCGGTGGGCGCACAGGCGGGGCAGCTCGACAGTCTCGTCACCGGACATCCCGGTCGCCGGGCGTCGGGCTCGCTCGGTCGACGGCGTGAGCGCCTCGGGAGACGGCCGCCTCCCGCTGCGCGGGTCACCCACACCCGTCGCCGCCGCGCTCGTATACTTCTCCGGCCCAAGGAGTCCGACCTCCGGTCGGCATACCAAGGTGGACCCGTGACGACCCTCGCGCAGCTCCGCAAGACCGGATCCTCGGCGAGGCGCTGACCGCGTCCGGACGCTCCCTCAGGGCCTGACCCGGGCAGTTCCAGCGGCATGTCGGCAAGGGCTCAGATCACCGTGACCCCGCGAGCCGGGCGGGCTACGGTTTCAGTGATCGACAAGTGCGGGCGTCGGCGGCACGCCGGCCCGGGCGGCGCGAGCCTGCCGGGGCGACGGGCGGGAGAGGGAGCGAGCGTGGCACAGCGCAGGGCACTGGTGGTTCGCGGCGGGTGGGAGGGGCACCAGCCGGTCAGGGCGACGGAACTGTTCATCCCGTTCCTCGAACGCAACGGCTACGCCGTACGGGTCGAGGGGTCGACGGAGATCTACGCCGACGCCGCCGAACTGGCCGACACCGACCTCGTCGTGCAGTGCGTGACGATGTCGCAGATCACCCCGGAGCAGTTGAGCGGGCTCAGTGCCACCGTCGTCGCCGGGACGGGCTTCACCGGCTGGCACGGCGGCATCGCGGACTCGTTCCGGGCCTCCTCCGACTACCTGCACCTGGTGGGTGGCCAGTTCGCGACCCATCCGGGCAAGGAGCCGTGCGAGCGGCACGGAGGGGAGGAGGACAACTTCCTGCCGCACACGGTGAACATCACCGAGCTGGGCCGGGAGCATCCGATCACCGCGGGGATCGAGGACTTCGACCTGGTCACCGAACAGTACTGGGTGCTGCACGACGACCTGATCGACGTGCTGGCCACCACGACACACCCGACCCGGCAGTGGCAGCCGTGGCACCGGCCGGTCACCTCGCCGGCGATCTGGACCCGTCGCTGGGGTGCCGGGCGGATCGTCGTGACGACCCCGGGACACAGCCTCGACGTGCTGGAGCACCCGAGCGTGCGTACCGTCATCGAGAGGGGGATGCTGTGGGCGGCTCGCACGGCGTCGGCATAGTAGGTCTCGGGGTCATCTCCGGGGCGTACCTGGGGACGCTGGCCAAGCACCCCGAGCTGAGCATCGTCGCGGTGGCCGACCTCGATGCCGCCCGGTCGGCGGCGGTCGCCGCCGCGCTGCCCGGTGCCGAGGCGACGAGCGTCGCGCGGCTGCTCGACCATCCGGACGTGCGGACGGTGCTCAACCTGACGATCCCCGCCGCGCACGCCGACATCTCGCTCGCCGCGATCGACGCGGGCAGGAACGTCTACGTCGAGAAGCCGCTCGCCGTCACGTTCCCGGAGGGCCGCGCGATCGTCGAGCGGGCCGGATCGGCCGGCGTCCGGCTGGGCTGCGCCCCGGACACCGTGCTCGGCACGGGTACCCAGACCGCCCGCGCGGCGATCGACGGCGGCCTGATCGGGCGCCCGAGTTCCGCGTCGGCCGTGATGGTCACGCCCGGGCACGAGCGCTGGCACCCCCACCCCGACTTCTACTACGCCCCGGGTGGTGGTCCACTGCTCGACATGGGTCCGTACTACATCTCGGCCCTGGTGCACCTGCTCGGGCCGGTACGCGCGGTGGTCGGCGCCGCCAGCCGGCTGCGCGCCGAACGCGTCATCGGCTCCGGCCTGCGCGCCGGCCAGCGGATCCCGGTCGAGGTGGACAGTCATGTGACCGGTGTACTCGAACACGCCGACGGCGCCCTCTCCACCATCACGACGAGCTTCGACGGCGTGGCGACCACGGCCGCACCGATCGAGGTGCACGGTGAGACGGGCAGCCTCGCGGTACCCGATCCGAACCGCTTCGACGGCGAGGTCCGGCTCTTCCCGCTCGGCGGCACCGGGTGGCGCACGCTCGAACCCCGGGCGGGCTATGCCGATGGCTCCCGGGGGCTGGGCCTGATTGACCTGGTCAGGGCCGACGGTCAGCGCCCGCCGCGGGCCGGCGGCGACTTCGCGCTGCACGTGCTCGAGACGATGACCGCGCTGCTCCGGTCGGCCGCCGAAGGCCGGCGAATCGAGCTGACGACGGTGGTGGAGCGGCCGGCACCGATCCCGCACACCCGCGCCGAGGACTGGAAGGGACAGCCGGCGGTCGCGAGCTGAGCCGGGGCCCGCCGGGTGGCAAGGACGGCCCCTGGCGCAAAGCTCAGGGGCCGTCCGCGGGGGCAACCCGGCGCCGACTACGGCAGCACCCGGAGGCTCCCGAGCGCGAACGATGCGGAGCTACCCGGCGACACGGCGATGGAGATGAGACCGGTGCAACCGACTCCGGGATAGAGCACGATATACACGTTGGTCCCGTTCTGGACCCTGGTGCCGGCCGGAAGCTGCTTTGACGCGCTGTAGCAGCCCTCGGCCGGGTTCCGCAGGATGATTTGCTGGCCGTCGGGGCTGCTGACCGTGACTGTTCCGGTGGCGGCGAGGCTCGGCGAGCCGGTCAGCGCGATGACCGCGCCGGCCAGCGCACCGACGACGGCTATCCGGACCGAACCTTTTTCGATCTGAACCGCGACGTGCCTGCGCCCCGACTGCCACCTGCGGTCACGGCAGACCGCAAGGGGAAGTCGAAGGAAGCCCACCAACCGGCGTTGCCGGGCCCACCGGCGTGCCCGAGGCGCCGCTGGAACGGCTGTCGTCGAGAGCTGTGTCGTTTCCGGGTGGTCCACGATGTCCTCCACGGGATCGGCTAACCTGCCAGCGTCGTCGGCGGGTCGTCGGGTAAGCGCCGCTTCGGCTGCCACCTGACCCGCTCCGGAACCGGTTCATCGATCATAACAATGACGATCGTCAATCAATAAATCTGTCTCGACCTCCCCTGTGGCCCGATGGACCGCAAAGTCGGATGCGCGGCCGAGCACAGTGGAGGAGGCGCTCTCCTGTTGAGCGCCATGCGGTTCAGGTTGAAAAGGTTCACTCATCTCATCGCCCACTTGCTGTCCCGGACACCGGCGTAGGTCCCCTCGATCATCATGTACTTGGAATGCGCGATGTAGTCGCCGCTGATCCGCAGGACCGCGCGGACTCCTGAGCGCCGGCCCCGGGACGGGGCGCCGAAAACCGGTTGCCGCACCCTGCCGGATTCCAGCAGGGTGGGGTCATGACGTTCTGACGGGCACTACCCCAGTTGAGCCGAGGTTCCCAACGCCGCGCCGTCGCGCGCCGGGCTGAGCCGTAGCGCCGTCCGTCCTTCCTACCGTCCGCAGAAGAGAGCGTCCTTGTCGCAGCAGAAGTCCCGGCCGGAGTCCGCCCCGACCGCCGGGTCCGCCACCGTCACCGTCTTCGCCTCCGCCCGCAGTTGGATCGAGTCCGACGCCGTCGACCAGTGCCACCAGGTGGCCGCGCTCGACGGCATGCGCTCCGTCGCCGGCATGCCGGACCTGCACCCCGGTAAGGGTGCCCCGATCGGCGCCGCCATGACGTCGACCGTGCTGTACCCGTTCCTGGTCGGCTCCGACATCGGCTGCGGTATCGCGGTCTTCCCCGTCGGACTGAAGCGGGTCGTACCCGAGCAGGTCGCCCGCCGTTTCCCCGATCTCGACATCCCCCTGCACCCGGACCGGGACGCCGACGACCCGGCCTGGGCCGTCGTGGACGGCGAGATCCCGGCCGGCCACCTCGACGGGCTGGGAACCGTGGGCCGAGGCAACCACTTCGTGGAGTTGGCGCGGATCCAGACCGTCCTCGACCCCGGCCACACGGCCCGGCTCGGGCTCGCCGCCGACGACCTCGTCCTGATCGTGCACAGTGGATCCCGAGGGCTCGGCGAGCGGATCCTGCGGGCGCACACCGAGCGGCACGGCGCGGGCCCCGCCGCCGATCCGGCCGGCTACCTCGAACTGCACGATGCCGCCGTACGCTGGGGATCGGTCAACCGTCGACTTCTCGCCGCCCGGGTGCTGCACGCCCTGGGCGCCAGGGTCACCGAGCCGATCGTCGACCAGTGCCACAACCTCGTCGAGGTCCGGGACGGGGCGTACCTGCACCGCAAGGGAGCCGCGCCGGGCGACGGCCGGGACGTGCTGATCGCCGGTACCCGGGGCACCTGCTCCTATCTGGTGGCCGCCCACGCCGGGCCGCAGGCCAACTTCTCCGTCGCACACGGCGCCGGCCGCAAGATGTCCCGCGCCGACGCGCTGCGCCGGGGCCGGGCCAAGCACACCGTCGAGGAACTCCGCCGTACCCCGGTGGGGTCGCTGGTGGTCTGCGGCGACCGGCAACTGCTGTTCGAGGAGGCGCCGACGGCGTACAAGCGGATCGAGCAGGTGATCGCGGACCTGGCCGAGCACGGCCTCGCCACCCCGGCGGCCACGACGGTTCCGCTGGTGACGTACAAGACGGTCGACCGGGGCGGCGACGCCCGCCCGGCCGGCCGACGGGACCGCCGCGACCACCGCCGCGGCCGGGGGCGCTCGTGAGCGCCGCGCGGAACCGGCACCACCTGCTGATCTCGGCCGGGCGCGGCCCGCAGGAGTGCGCCTGGGCGGTCGCCCGGCTGCTCCACCGGCTGGAGGCGGAGGCCCTCCGGCGGGGCCTGCGCACGTCCCGGGTCGAGACCGTCCCGGGCGACCGGCCCGGCACCTTTCGATCGGTACTGGTGGAGATCTCCGGAGCCGGTGCCGAGGAGTTCACCGGCTCGTGGACCGGCACCCTCTGCTGGCAGGCATCGAGCCCCTACCGGGCGAGCACCGGCCGGAAGAACTGGTACGTCGTCGCCCGCCCCTGCCAGGTCGACGCTCCCCGGACGTCGTTCGCGGAGTCCGACGTCGACATCGTCGGCTGCCGTACCGGTGGCCCGGGCGGGCAGCACCGGAACAAGGCCAGCACCGCCGTGCGGGCCACCCACCGTCCCTCCGGGATCGTCGTGGTGGTCGACACCGAGCGGCAGTTCAGCCAGAACCGCCGCCTCGCCCTGGAGCTGATCCGGCAGCGCATCGCGGACGGCGACCAGGCGGCGGGCCGGGCCGTCACCGCCGCCCGCTGGCGCATCCACGACGAACTCGTACGCGGCAACCCGGTACGGGTGGAACGACCGGACCTGCCGTCCGGTCAGCGGTAGCTGCGGGTTCGTCGCACCGCTACGCAGAGCGGCCCCGGCCTTCCAAGAGGTCGGGGTCGTCTTTCCGCATCGTTCGCCTGTTGCCGGGCCTGACTCAATGCACCACCACGTCCTCTTCCTCTGGTCAGTCCATGCCGGTGATGCGGCGCAGGTCGTCATCGGTCGGGACCGCCGTGGGCCGAAGGGCCTGGACCGCTGGCGGCAGGTAGTCGTCCCGGACGACGTCCAGCCAGGTCGCCGCGACCTGCATCCGGGTGCAGTCCGGCAGTCCGCACGGACGGCAGCCGTCGACGCCGTACGGCCAGTGCGCCGTGAGCACCTGCCGGGCGACAGTGGTCACGAGCTTCTTCCCGCCCTCACCGGGCGGCGGGGAGTGTTCGGTGACGACGACCCAGAGTGCCCACTCGGCGGTCGGGCACCAGCGGGCCCGGCACTGGCCGCAGCCGCGACCCTCGGCGTGGTCGGTGATGATCTGGTGCGCCCAGGTGACCGCCAGGCCGGGCGCGCTCTCCGGCACCATGCTCACCGGACCCGCTCCAGTGCCGCCCGGACGTCCCCGGCCGTGACCGCCGCCGGCAGGGTGCCGCCGAGCAGCACCCGCACGGCGTGTTCCCGGCGGTGGACCTCGGTCGCCCACGACCAGAGCGGGCAGCCGTCCGGCCCGCACCGGCCACACTCCCGCAGCGCGTGCGTGCCGAGCACGAGGCGGGCGAACGCGCATTCCACCGGCACCGGCCACTCCACGGTCAGCCAGCGCCGCACCATCCGGATCACCATTCCGTCACCCCCGGTCCGGGGGCGAGCGCGGCGGCGATGTCGGCACGCGCCTGGCGGCGGCGGATGACCCGAAGCATCCGCATACAACCGCCCCGCGGCGCGCACTCCGTACACCGATGCCCGGCGAGATGCTCGGCCACGATCTGCTCGTCGGTCTGCTGCTGGTCCACGATGCTGTCCACGCCCGTCCTTCCCGGTCCGTGGCGCCCCGGAGCGCTACGTCACGGAGCGCCACTCTCCACCTCATCCGGCACCGGCCCGGGGCGTCCGGGGGACGGGGCCCCGGACCGGCCGGGACGCAACCCTGTCCGCCCGGACGGCTACAGGTCGTGTCGATGCGTCCCGTAACGGACCGTACGGGTTCGGGCACGCAGCACCGTCACGCTGCGGGGGAGTACCCCACCGCGTGGCAGTTGTCGGGGCTGATCAGCCGATGCCCAGGCGCTCGGCGAGGGGCCGCACGACCGGCCGGGTCGTCGGGGTCTCACGTACCAGCAACTCCCGCAACACAGCCCGGATCATCACGTTCAGCTTGGACTCTTCGGGGATCTCCTGGTCGGCGCGTAGCAGCATGTGACCGGCCGCCAGATCTTCCCGCCGAATCGCGTACGCCCGAGCAAGATGCAAGTAGTGCGCGTGGCGCCGTTCCAAACTGGGCGTCTGCTCGATGTCGACGCGCTCCGCGATCCGAAGGGCCTCCGTGGCGCGGGACACCTCCAACGCCACCGCCGACCGGTGCACCCCGACGTTCGTCGGCCCGAAGAACAGATGATGGGTGGTCGTCTCGCCGGTCACCCCCGCCGTCCGCTCGGCAACGTCCAGCGCATCCGCCGCTGCGCCGTCGTGACGCAGCCGCGCGTCCTGGACCGCCAGCATCAGATGCAGGGCACCGAGCAGCGCATGCCGATCAGCCTCGGTCACCCCGGAAACGTCCTTCAGGTCCGCGATTGCGTCCCGGCACAGCGCGGCAGACTCCTCGGTGTGGCCGGTCGCACTCAGCACGTTCGCCATGTGCCAGGCCGCGCTGGCCCGGTACAGCGGATCGTCCGCGTCGTGCGCGGCGGCCACCGCCCGGTCGGCACCGAGGATCGAGATGTCGAAGGCGCCGAGCCGCTTGCCGTACGCCCGCACGAGCAGGTACACCTCGGCCGCCAGCCGTAGCGCGTCGCGCCGCTGCTCGCCGTCGACCGCGGCCACGGTGGCCCGGGTGGTGTGGATCAGTTCGGCGAGCAGGGGCCCGGTCCGGGTGTACCGTTCCCCCGAGCCGTACCAGGTGTCCCATCCCCAGGCGATCGACCGGCTCAGCGCGTCGAGATCCGGCTCCGCCCCGTCGAGAGACGGCGCGTATGCGAGCAGCGCGGCCCGGATCGGCGCAACGCTCTCGTGCTCGCCCGGCTCGTCCGGTAGCTGCCCTACGGGCAGGCCGGTCAGCCGGTACAGGTCGCGGACCTTGAGGATCCGGGCGATGTCGATCCAGTCGCCGATGCTGTTGACGGAGCGTTCGCCGGACTCCCACTTTCGCCAGGCGCTGACGGTGCAGCCCTTGAGCTGGGCGGCTACTTCCTGGGTGAGACCGGCGCGCTTACGGTAGAGCTTGATCCGCTGGCCCGGGGTCGTACCGGGCTCGATGACAGGCTCCATGGTGGGCCACCTCCCGCACGAGGTCATCGACTCCGACCGTACGCGCTGGTGGTCACCGCTGCTACGCCGGCGCGCACTGGGGTCGGCCCGCACGCCGGCCCCATCTTGGTTGTTCTGCCTGCCGGCGCGGCGTCCGGGCGTGGATGATCGGCGCGTAAACGAATCGATCCCGGCGGCGCGATGGGCACCGGCTGGGCGGGGCAGAGACCGCCGTCGTCGATCTCCGCCCGCGCGCCTGACCGTCACGCCGATACGTGCGCCACGCCCGGCCGTCCGCTCTGCACGTAGACGCTGGCCCGGGTCGAGACCGGGGCGTCCGGGGCGTTGACGAACGGCACCACCCGGTAGTCGGTGCGCATCTCGTGCCGGCCCAGGTGGCACACCTGGTATCCGCGCTGCGAGTTGTGGAACCGCATGTGCGGGTTCTCGGCCAGCCAGGTCACGCCGAGCGCGTCCATGTCGGTCCCGTTGCCGCCGGAGCTGATCGAGGTGCCGAGGAACTCGGTACCGATCGTGCGCGAGTTCGGGTCGGCGAAGTTCAACTTCAAATCGGCGGCCACGCTGCGGTGCGCGTCGCCGGTGACGATCAGGAAGTTGTCGACCCGCCGCCGCACCACACCGTCGAAGAGCCGCTGCCGTGCGGCGGCGTACCCGTCCCAGGTGTCCATGCCGAACCTCTCGGCCGGGCCCGCCTCGTGGTCGGCCTCCATCGCGAAGATCTGGTTGCCGAGCACGTTCCACCGGGCGGTGGAGGCGTTCAGTCCGGCCAGCAGCCACGCCTCCTGCCTGGCGCCGAGCATCTGCCGGTTCGGGTCCCACCGCAGCGACGGGTCGGTGAGCTGCTGGTCCCGGAACCGCCGGGTGTCGAGCACGTCGAGCTGCAACAGGTCGCCGAACCGCAGACGCCGGTAGACCTGCATCTCCGGGCCACGGGGCATCGACGACCTGCGCAGCGGCAGGTTCTCGTAGTACGCCTGGTAGGCGGCGGCCCGGCGGAGCCGGAACACGGCCGGGTCCTGGTCCGGCTCGGTGTCCGGCTGCGAGTGGTCGCCGGCCCAGTTGTTCTCCACGTCGTGGTCGTCCGGGGCCACCACCCAGGGCGCGGACGCGTGCGCCGCCTGCAACGCCGGGTCGAGCTTGTACTGGGCGTACCGGATCCGGTAGTCGGTCAGCGAGAACGTCTCGGCGGCCGGCAGGTGGGCGCGGCCGATCGAGCCGGCGCCGCCGCCCTCGTAGATGTAGTCGCCGAGGTGGACGACCAGGTCCAGCTCCTCCCGGGCCAGGTGCGCGAACGCGGTGAAGTAGCCGTCGGGGTACGCCTGGCAGCTCGCGAACGCGAAGCTCATCGCGCGCAGCGCCGTCCTGGGCGCGGGCGCGGTACGGGTCCGTCCCACCGGGCTGACCTGGTCGGCGATCCGGAACCGGTACCAGTACACCCGGTCCGGCCGCAGGCCGTGCACCTCGGCGTGCACCGAGTGCGCCCAGTCCGGGGCGGCCCGTTCGACTCCGCGACGCACCACCCGGCGGAACCCCTCGTCCTCCGCCACCTCCCAGCGCACCTGCACGGTGCGGCCGGGCATCCCGCCGAGCCCGTCGAGGGCGAGCGGGTCCGGCGCCAGCCGGGTCCAGAGCACGACGCCGTCCGGCGTCGGGTCGCCGGACGCGACGCCGAGCGTGAAGACGTACCCCGGCAGGGTGAGCCGGTCGTTCGTGTCGGCGGACGTCGCCGAGGCGGGCTCGGCGGCCAGCACCGCCGCGCCGGCGGCGACACCGCCGAGGGCGAGGAAGGAACGACGGGGCAGTGTCAGCGGGGACTGCGACATGGGTGGGGTGCCTCCACAGGAGCGGTCGGTGTTGCCGTTGATCTCGCAACATCCCAACTTTTCGACGTGACACCCGCCGGAACTCACGATGAACAGCGCGAACAGTCCACCGAGGCCCGGTGCGGCGTGACCTGCCGGACGGGTCAGTTCCGGTCGGCGTGTCGCGACGGGTCGGCCCGGACGACCGGGTCGGTCAGGGCTGCGGTGGGGCTGCGGCGTCCCGGACGGTGAGCGGATGTGCGTCGACGAGTTCTTCGGGTGCGGAGAGGCACCAGGCCTCGTAGACCAGTTCGGCGAGTTCGTCCGCGTCGATCCGGGGCAGGTGCACCACGACCCAGCCGAAGCCGCCGGAGGTGAACTGCACCTCGAAGACGTCCGGCCGCTCTGCGACCAGCGCCGCCTGCTCGGAGAGCGTCTGCTTCAGCCCTACCGTCCTGGTACGGGGCCAGTGGTAGCCGAAGCGCCTGCCCCGGACGCTGAACGAGGTGTAGTCGCCCGCCTGGGCCCCCTCGGCCTCGGCGAGCCTGTCCACCATCCGCAGGAACTGCGCACCCGCTACCGCCACGTCGAACATTCTCGCCTACCCGTCGGTGCGGCGGAGAAGCGCTGTCGTCCACACGACGGTATGTGCTCTTACATTAGTGTGTGCCACACGGTATCGTGGTGGTCATGCCGGACGACGAGCTTCTCTCGACGCACCTGCAGGAGCTGCGACGGGGCACCGTCGTGCTTGCCTGCCTGCTGATCCTCAAGAAGCCCAACTACGGCTACGCCCTGCTGGAACTGCTCGGCCGGCGCGGGTTCGCCGTCGACGCCAACACGCTCTATCCGCTGCTGCGCCGCCTGGAGAAGCAGGGGCTGCTGACCAGCGACTGGAACACCGAGGAGTCCAGGCCGCGCAAGTTCTACCGCACCAGCGGCGAGGGCCTCGACATCGCCGAACTGCTGAGCCAGGACTGGGAAACGCTGGACGCCGCCTTCCGCACCCTGAGAGATGAGCTATGACCACGACCGCTCCCGGCACCCTCACCGACCGCTACCTGGCGGCGGCCCTCGGGCGACTGCCCGGGCGGCAACGCGCCGACGTCGAACGGGAACTGCGTACCTCGATCGCCGACGCGATCGACGAGCGGCGCGAGTCCGGGGCCGACCCGGCCGAGGCGGAGATCGCGGTCCTCACCGAACTCGGCGACCCGGCCCGGCTGGCCGCCGGGTACGCGGACCGCCCGCCGTACCTGATCGGGCCCGGGCTGTTCGGGGACTACACCCGGCTGCTACGGATCCTGCTCGCCACCGTGCTGCCGGCCTCCGTGGTGGGCGTGGCGCTGCTCCGGACGGTCCAGGGCGACACCGTCGCCGGCGTGCTCGGCACCGCCGCCGGGACGGCGGCCACCGTCGCGGTCCACATCGCCTTCTGGACCACGCTGGCCTTCGCGGTCGTGGAGCGCGTCGCCCACCGGCGGCACGCGGCCGGCTGGCGGGCCGGCCGGTGGACCCCCGCCGCGCTGCCGGAGCCACCCAGCCGCCGCAGCCGGTACGCCGAGCTGATCAGCGAGACCGCGGCGCTGGTCCTCTTCAGCAGCCTCGTCCTGCTGTCACCGGTGCTGAGCACCCAGCGGGACGCCGCCGATCGGCCCGTCGGAATCCTCTCGCCGTGGCTGTGGGAGACCGGAGTCGTGTACGCCTTCCTCGCGGTCGCGGTCCTCAGCCTCGGCTTCGCGTACGCGAAGTACTACCTGCGGTGGAACCTTGCCCTGGGCATCACCGGATCCCTGGTCAACCTCGCCACCCCGGCCATGTTGATCTGGCTGGCCGGTACCGACCGGGTGCTCAGTCCCGCCTTTGTCGCCGCGGCCGGCTGGTCGACCGGCGTATCCGGGTGGATCAACACCGGCCTCGTCGTGCTGGCCGTCCTCACCATCCTGCACACCATCGGCGAGGCCGCCGGCCAGGCCCGCCGCCGCTGACCGCCCGCACCGCACACCCTCCACCGCACCGCCCGACCCGGTACGCCGTCGTCAGCACCGTCGACGCGGGTACCCGCAGCCTGCCCGCAGACCCCTCAGACGACCGGGGAGAGACCGTGAAGGCGATCATCCACGACGAGTACGGCCCGCCCAGCGTGCTGCGCTACGGCGACGTCGACATGCCGAAAGTCGGCGAGCACGAGGTGCTGGTCCGGGTCCGCGCGGCCTCGGTCAACCACGGTGACCGAGTCTGGTTGCGCGGTCTTCCCCGCGCCGCCCGCCTCGCGACCGGGCTGCGGCGTCCGAACCGGACGGTGCTGGGCCGGGCCATCTCCGGGACCGTCCAGGCGGTCGGGCCGGGGGTGACCCGGCTCGCGCTCGGCGACGCCGTCTTCGGGGAGGTGAACCAGCGCGGGTTCGCCGAGTACGCGGCGGTCGCCGCGGATCGGCTGGCCCGGCGGCCCGCCGGGGTGACCGACGAGCAGGCCGCGACGCTGCCCGTGGCGGCCACCACCGCGCTACAGGCGATGCGCCGGGCCGGCCTGCGAGCGGGTCAGTCCGTGCTGGTCAACGGCGCCTCCGGTGGGGTGGGCACCTTCACGGTGCAACTGGCGAAGCGGCGGGGGGCGACGGTGACCGCCGTCTGTAGCACCCGCAACGTCGAGCTGGTCCGCTCGCTCGGTGCCGACCGGGTGATCGACTACACCCGGCAGGACGTCACCCGGGGGTCGGACCGGTTCGACGCCGTCATCGACCTCGCGGGCGGCCAGCGCCTCTCCGCCATCCGCCGGCTGCTCACCCCGACCGGGTCGTACGTCTGCTCGACCGGCTCCGGGGGCCCGCTGCTGGGTCCGCTGCCACTGCTCGTCACCGTCCTGGCGACCGCACCGTTCGTACGCCAGCGGTTGCGCGTACTGACCGCGACGACCAGGGTGGACGACCTGGACCAGCTCGCCCGGCTCGTCGCGGCGGGGGAGATCACGCCGATGATCGAGCGGACGTACCCGCTGCACGAGACCGCCGAGGCGATCTCGCTCGTCGAGACCGTGCACGCCCGCGGCAAGATCGTGTTGACCGTGTGACCCGTGCGGTGGTGGCACCGGGACGGGTGGCGCCACCGTCGCCGACAAACTTCTCAGCCGTGCCGCCCCGTCACCGGCGGCGGGCAGGCGCTGACGGCACGGGTGTGACCTGCGAAGATCGCGGAACGGTCCGGCCGACCCGGGCCCGGCCCCGTGCGTCAGGTCATCGCCGAGTGTGGCCGGCCGGTAGCTCTGGCCAAGACCCAATGGCATGCTTGGCGTCGGGAAGCAACCCGGAGGTGTGGGGTGAGCGGATCAGCACAGCCGGACGGACCCGGCGACGGCCCGATGGCCGTACGGATCCTTGTCGGAGCCCAACTACGACGACTGCGCGAGGAACGGGGACTGACCAGGGCGGAAGCGGGCGAGCCGATTCGCGCCTCGGAGTCGAAGATCAGCCGGATGGAGCTGGGCCGGGTCGGCTTCAAGGAGCGCGACGTACTGGACCTGCTGTCGCTCTACGGTGTGCACGACGAGCAGGAGCGGGCGACGCTGCTGGCACGGGTCCGCGAGGCCAACACGTCGAGCTGGTGGCATCCGTACGCCGACGTCACGCCGAACTGGTTCCAGCGGTACCTGGGACTGGAGGCGACGGCGACACTGATCCGGACCTACGAGGTCCAGTTCGTCCCGGGGCTGCTCCAGACCGAGCAGTACGCCCGGGCGGTGGTGCGGCTCGGCCACGGCTCCGCCCGGGAGGAGGAGGTCGCCCGCCGGGTACGGCTGCGGATGGACCGGCAGCAGGTGCTCAGCCGTCCCGATCCGCCGATGCTGTGGGCGGTGGTGGACGAGGCCGCGCTGCGCCGCCCGGTCGGTGGCCGGCAGGTGATGCGCGACCAGATCGAGGCGCTGATCGGCATCGTCACGAAGATGCCGAACGTGAAGCTGCAGGTAATCCCGCTCGCCGCCGGTGGGCACGCCGCGGCCGGCGGCGCCTTCACCATCCTGCGTTTCCCCCAGCAGGATCTGGCCGACCTGGTCTACATCGAACAGTTGACCAGCGCGCTCTACCTCGACAAGCGCGAGGACGTCGACTGCTACTTCGAGGCGGTGAACCGGCTGTTCGTCGAGGCCGCGCCGCTCAAGGACACCTTCCAGATCCTGGACCGGATCATCCGCGACCTCGACGAGGCACCCCGGTGACCGGAGTTGTCCCGGCCCGCCACCCGATCGATCGGCCGACCGGAGGGTTGTGTTCGTGACCGAGGAGATTTCCAGGTCCGGCGAGAAACCGGCGGCCAAGCCGGAGCTCGACGCCAACGTTCCGCAGACGGCTCGGGTGTGGAACTACTGGCTCGGCGGCAAGGACAACTACGCCGTCGACCGGGCCCTCGGCGACGAGATCGCCGAGGCGTTTCCGATCATCGTCGAGATCGCCCGCGCCGACCGCGCCGTACTCAACCGGGTGGTGCGGTACCTCGCCGGCGAGGCGGGGGTCCGGCAGTTCCTGGACGTCGGCACCGGGCTGCCCACCGCCAACAACACGCACGAGGTGGCCCAGGCGGTGGCCCCGCGATCCCGCATCGTCTACGTCGACTACGACCCGCTCGTACTCGTGCACGCCCGGGCCCTGCTGACCAGCGGGCCGGAGGGCGCCACGGACTACATCGACGCCGACATCCGCGACACCGGGACGATCCTGCGGGAGGCGGGTCGTACCCTCGACCTCACCCGGCCGGTCGCGCTCATCCTCTCCGGGATCCTGGCCCACCTGCCCACCGTCGAGGAGGCGCGGGCGGTCGTACGCCGGCTGATGGACGCCCTGCCCAGCGGCAGTTATCTGGTGGCCGTGGACGGCGCCGACACCAATCCGGAACTCAACGACGTGATGAAGATCTGGAACCAGTCGGCCAACCCGCCGTACGCGATGCGTACCCCGGAGGAGATCGCCAGCTACTTCGACGGTCTGGAGTTGGTGGCGCCGGGTCTGGTGGACGTCACCCGTTGGCGGCCCGATCCGAGCCCCGCCGGCCCGCCGCGACCGCTGGACAATCTGGTCGGCGTCGGCCGCAAGCCCTGACCGCCCGGATTGTGGCGGCACCCGGTGCCGCGCCCACACCTCGCGGCCCCCGCCACCTCGTCATCGGCCACAAGGCCCGCTGACCGAGCCGGCGTCCGACGCTGATCCCCGCGAACCGGACCGCTATTACCCGGTCGTGACAATGCGCGGACCGGCCCCGGACATGGCGCTGGCACCTTCGCTCGGGTGAGTTCCGAGCCTGTCCGGCCAGCCCGGCCGGGTGCCGTCCCGTCGGCGTCCCGGGAGCGCTGGGCCGACGTCGCCAAGGGCGCCTGCATCGTCCTCGTGGTGCTCTGGCACGTCATCGTCAAGCACTATCTGCGCATCGAGTGGCATCTCGGCGTACCGCTGCCCGGGGTGTGGGGGACGCTGGGCGAGCAGTTGCTGCCGTTGCGGATGCCGCTGTTCTTCGCCATCTCCGGGCTCTTCGCGGCGAACGCCGTGCACCGGCCGTGGCGCCAGGTCACCCGGGCCCGGACAGCCAGGTTCCTCTACCTGTACGCCGGGTGGTTGCTGATCCACACCGCGCTGCTCGCCGCCGCACCGGACTTCCCGACCGATCGGGCCAGCTCGGTCCCCGACCTGCTGACCGAACTCACCGTCACCCCGTCCAACCTCTGGTATCTCTACGCCCTCGCGCTCTATTTCGCGATCGCCAAGCTGGCCCGCCGGCTCCCCGCGCCGGTGCTGCTCGCCGCCGCGGCCGGCCTCTCCGCAGCCAGCACGGCGGGACTGCTCGCCACCCCGGGCAACCGGGGCGGCGTCTACCAGAACCTGGTGTTCTTCCTCGGCGGCCTGCACCTGCGGGCGTACCTGTCGGGTTGGATCGCCGCCGCGACCCGGCGCCGCCTGCTGCTCACCGCCGCCGGCTACCTGGCCGGGCTGGCCGGCATGGCCTGGGCCGGCGCGCAGAGCTGGCCCGGGGTGTGGCTGCTGGTCTCGGCCGCGGCGGTGGCCTTCGGCCTCACCGCCGCCGCGAGGCTGGCCCGGTGGCGCCGCGTCGCCGACCCGCTCGCCGCCCTCGGCCGGCGGACCCTGCCGGTGTACGTCCTGCACCTGCCACTGCTCGCGCTCGCCGACCGGGCACTGCTCGGCCCGCTCTCCGGGCTGGGACGGTCCGGGCAGCTCGCGGTGGCGCTGGGCTATCCCGTCCTGCTCACCGCGGCCCTGCTCGCCCTGACCCTGGCGCTGCACCGAGGACTGCTGGCCCTGGGTGCCCGCTGGCTGTTCGACCTGCCGGCGCGACGCCACGTCGGCCGTCGGCGGCGCCGTTGGCCCCGGTGGCGGAACGCCGGGGCGGCGGGTCGGACCACGGCTCCGGCCGGCCTGCCGGCCGGTCGGGCCGCCGAGGACGACGGCGGCACCGGCGACGGCACGGCGGTGTCGGACCCGGCGGGGCGGCTGGTGCACGTCGTACCGCCGGGGCGGCGCGGATGAGCGCGCTGGCGGCCGATCGTCGGGGCGGATCGCCATCGACCAGTGCGTCGTCGATGCCGGCGACCTGCCCGTGGCGATCGGCGACCCGGTCGTCGTCCTTCAGCCCGGCCCCGGAAACGCGCCTGACCGGCGGCGCGCGCGTTGCCGGCCGGGTCTGTGCGGCGGCTACGGCCGGTACACCCCTGCCCGGCCAACCGGCGGCGAACGGCCGGGACGGCGATCCGGCGGAGCCGGTGGTGAACGAGGTCAACGGTGCGGTGATGCGCCGGGCCGAGGGTCAGCGGCCGGAGATGGTGGATGTCGGCAGTGACGATCCCGTGGCGGCAGGTGCGGTGATGCGCCGGGCCGAGATTCAGTGGCCGGAGGTGGTGGCCCGGGGTACGGCACGGTCGAGGCCGGGCGGCGGGCACCAGACGGGACCGGGGGAGTCCTGGCCCGCACCGTCGGACGCGGTCGGGCATTCCGACGGGCCGCAGCCGCGCGACCCCCGGCTCCCGTCCGGACCGGTCAGGGTGACCAGGGTGCGGTCCGTCGGCCTGCCGTCCGGAAGGGCGTACCGGACGGTGCAGACGATCTGGTCGACCGCGGTCGCCGACAGCGTCGTCACGTCGGTACCGAGCTTCACCGTCGTACCGGACGGGTCGGACGCCGTCACCGTGGCCGGCGCGGCGTCCGACGGGATCTCGGTGGTGTAGCCCTGCTCCCGCTCCGTCGGGTCCGGGCCGGCCAGCAGCAGCGCCAGCGCGCCGTCGACCGAACCCGGCGGGGTGGACGGACGCAGCACCAGCGTGACGCGGTGCTCCGCCACGAAGAAGAGGCCGACCCCCTGGGCCGGTCCCGGCGGGGCGGGTCCGCCGGTGATGACCTCGGTCGGCCGGACGCCGCAGCCGGCGGCGAGCACCGTCAGCAGCGCGACGGCGGCGAGCGGTACCCGGCACCATCCCCGACCTCCGCGTCGCGTCCGCCGGATCCCGGTCACCGATCTCCCCCAACGGGTCCGGGCCGGCCCTCGGCGGGCGGCGCCGGGTCGACGCAACGGCGCGGCAGCCGGAGCGTGAACACCGCGCCGCCGGCCGGATCGTTTCCGGCCACCAGACTGCCCCGGTCCGCGCCGGCCCGGTGCAGCCGGGCGTTCTCCCAGGCGATGGCGAGGCCGAGACCGCTGCCCTCGGAGCGGGTCCGGGCGCTGTCCGCCTTGTAGAAGCGGTCGAAGACGTGCGGCAGCACCAGCGGGTCCAGGCCCGGGCCATGATCGCCGACCGACAGGACGATCCAGTCCGGCTCGGCGCCCAGCCGTAGCGACACCGGCGGGGCGCCGTGCCGGAGCGCGTTGCCGACCAGGTTCGCCAGGATCACGTCCAACCGGCGAGGGTCGAGCCGGGCCAGTACGCCCGGCGGCAGGTCGGTCACCACCCGCTCGGTCCAGCCCCGGGCACGCAGCGTCGCCCGTACCGCCGCGGCCACGTCGATCTCGTCGAGGGCGAGTGCCGCGGCGCCGCTGTCGAACCTGCTCACCTCGATCAGGTCGTCGACCAGCCGGGTCAGGCTCTGCGTCTCCTGACTGACCAGCCGGGCGGCCCGTCCGGCGTCGCCGGGTAGATGGGGCGCCTCCTCGTCCAGTACGTCGGTGACCGCCGTCATCGCGGCCAGTGGCGTACGCAGTTCGTGCGAGACGTCGGCCACGAAGCGCCGGGCGTCGGCCTCCATCCGGCGCAACTCGCCGACCTGCCGTTCCAGCCGCTCGGCGGTGTGGTTGAAGGTACGCCCGACGCGAGCGAGCTCGTCGGAACCGCGTACGGCCAGCCGGGTGCTCAGGTCACCCTCACCGAGCCGGCGGGCCGCCTGGTCGAGGTCCCGGACCGGCCGCAGCACACCCCGGGCGGCGAGCAGTGCCAGCAGCACGGCGAGGGCCAGCGACAGCCCACCCGTCAGCCATGTCGACATCGCGAGCCGGTCGATGCTGCCCTGCTCGGCCTGGAGGCTGTGCAGGCGGTAGATCTCCAAATTGGACGGTCGCGACGCACCGTCCGGCTGGCTGACCATCAGTTGGGTCCCGATCACCAGGTACGGGAAGCCCTGCGCGGCCTGCCGCTGCCAGACGACCCGGCCGTCACGCACCGCCGTGCGCAGCTCCGGCGAGAGTACGGCGGAGACCTGGTCGTGCCGGGAGCTGTGCCCCTGGTACGCGGCGATCGCGGTGTCGTCGCGGTCGGACAGCTCGGCGGCGATCGCGTCGAGGTCGGCCTGGCTCGGTGGCAGGCTTCGGATCGGGGCGAGCTGGGCGATCTGCTCCGTCAGCGTGACGACGGCCGCGTCCTGGGCCTGTTGCAGGATGACGTCCCGGGCCTGGACGTAGCTGGCCCCGGCCACCACCGCCGTGGTGGTCAGGCCGAGCGAGGCGAAGGCGAGCAGGAGCCGGACCCGCAAACCCGCCGACCACCGGAGCCGCACCACCGGTTCCGGTCGCATCACGAACCCTGAGCGCGCCGGGAATCCCGGCTGCGCCGGGAATCCCGAACGCGCCGGGGAGCCTGGTGGCGGCACGGTTGACGGCGGTGCCGCCGGGCGCGGCTCACAGCGGGCCGAACCGGTAGCCGAAGCCGCGGACGGTCTGCACGTAGACCGGGGCGGCCGAGTCGTCCTCGATCTTCGCCCGCAACCGCTGCACGCAGGCGTCGACCAGCCGCGAGTCGCCGAGATAGCCGTGCTCCCAGACCGCCTCCAGCAGTTGCTGCCGGCTCAGCACCCGACCCGGCGTGCCGGAGAGTTCGAGCAGCAGGCGCAGCTCGGTCGGGGCGAGACCGATCGGCACTCCGGCCTTGCTGACCACCAGCGCCGACCGGTCGATGGTCAGTGCGCCGTACCGCGCCACCGCCGGCTCCGGACCGGACCGCCGGGACTCGCCGCCGGTCCGGCGCAGCACCGCGCGGATCCGGGCCTCCAGTACCCGGGCCTGCACCGGCTTGACCACGTAGTCGTCGGCGCCGGCCTCCAGTCCGGCCACCACGTCGATGTCGTCGTTCCGGGCGGTGAGCATGATGATCGGCAGGTCGCCGGCCGACCGGATGCGGCGGCACACCTCGAAGCCGTCCATCCCGGGCAGCATGAGGTCGAGGACGACGACGTCGGCGCTGTCCGTACGCAGCCGGGCCAGCCCCTGCTCGCCGGTTGCCACGGCGTCCACGGTGTGACCCTGGCGGGTCAGGGCCAGTTGGAGGCCGTCGCGCACCGTCTGGTGGTCCTCGATCAACAGCACCCGAGACATGTCACCAACTATCGCATTCCCGCCGAAGTTGCTCTGTCGATCATGAGGCGTGGGATGGAATCACACCTTCGCTGCCGCGCCGTCCGGTTTCCGAACCCGGCCAACGTCCCGGCGTCGTACCGGTCGGCGTCCAACCGGCGGGCCCCGGGATCGTGTCGTGGCCGGGCAACTCGCCGTCCCCGGGGCCCGCCGATCCGGACCGGCCGGCGGCTCGGGCGGGACCGACGAAATCCACCGAACGCACCAGGACCAGGACGGTGGCGACGACCAGGACGACGAACCCGCTTCCGGCCGCGATCGCGACGAAGAATCCGCCGACGCCGTCGGACGCGGCGTACGGGGTGAGCGACGGGGCGAACACCAGCAGCCCCAGCAGTGGCACCCCGCCGAGCAGCCCGAGCGGCCCGAGCAGCCCGAGCGGCCCGAACCCGACGGCGGCCGGACCGACCCGGGTAGCCCCGCCGGTCCGGGCCAGCGCGGCGGCGGCCAGGCAGAACAGCGCCGCCGCCAGCAGTACGCCGCCGAGGACGTCACTGAACCGGTGCCAACCAGCGATCATCGTGGCCGCGGCGACCGTGCAGACTCCCACCGCACCCGGAACGGCGCACCACGGGCGGGCCGGTGCGGGGAGCACGAGCAGGACGGCGAGCAGCAGCGCCATCGCCGCCGCGACGTGGCCGCTGGGAAAACTGTTGTGCGTCGTCGAGGTGACCACCCCGAGATCCGGCCGCAGGATCACCTGCTTGGCGCCGCTCGCGGCGATCACCGCGGCACCGACCAGGCCGACGCCGACCATCCCCGCCCAGGGCCGCCGCCCCAGCACACCGAGCAGCAGTACGACCACCAGCAGCAGACCCAGCACGGCCGGATCGCCGAACCAGGCCAGTACGCTGCCGGCCGGCTCGACCAGGTCGGTCGGCTGCTCGTACCCGCCGCCCCGCTCGGCCCGGGGCAGCAGCCTCCCGTCGAGGGACTGGCCCGCGCCGGTGCCGACGAATCCGACGGCGGTCAGCGCGAACGCGAGCAGGTATCCGAGCCCGGCGCGGCGCAGCCGGCGGGCCGGTTCTCGGTCGGCGGGTACCGGCCGGCGGTCGGGCCGCCCCGGGGATCGGAGCGGTGTCGTGGACGGGTACGGCGATACCGGATGCACCAGCAAAGAATGGCGCGCCGGGGTCCGGAAACCGTGCGGGTCATGTCATGGTTCTGTCACGGCCGCCGGCGTCCGGCTGCCGCGGCGCCCCCGACGACAGCGGGCCGTGTCGCCACCTCCCCGCCCAGGTCGGGGGCGCCGGGCCGCTACCAGCAGCTCCCGCAGACCGGCCGGGGTCCCCAGTCCGCCGAGACGAGTCGGATCATGCGGTCGACCAGCGGGTCGGCGGTGTCCAGCGACCGCACGTCGAGTTGGTGGTCCAGCAGGTCCCACACCACCCGGACGCACTCGACCCGGACCAGGTAGTCGGTGACCACGCAGATCGCGAAGTCCACCCGCCCGGTCGGCACCTTCTTCCGGTCCGAGAACGGGCTGACCCCGGCCGGCGCGTACGGCCGCAGGTGCGACCCGTACACGAGGCCGACCGAGAATCCGGGCTCGTAGATGCCGTACCCGAACGCCGCGCCCGCCTTCTCCTCGACGCAGTCGAGCTGCCCCGCGAGGGTGAGGAAGTCACCCTCCTTGGTCCCGTCCACCGTCGCCACCTCGATGGTGCCGGAGGTGCAGTCGATCCGCTCCCAGACCGGCTCGGCGGCCATCGCCGGGCCGGCGGTCAACGAGGTCAGCACAGCGGCGGCCAGCGCCGCGACCAGGCGTCTTCTCATGGGACCTCTTTCAACCCGGACAGCGCGGCGGATCCGCCCCGACCTCCACCTCGGGCCACGACGCACCGCAGGGGGAGATGGAAAGAGGTTCATTGGTGGTCTCCCTCGACCGGCGGCGTGTTCCTCGGTGGGCTCGCCGCCTGCATCGCGCCGAGGGCGAGACCGAGTTGGAAGCGATTCTCCACGCCGAGCCGGTCCATCAGCGACCGCAGCGCGTAGGTGACCGAGCGGGTGGACATGCCGAGTTCCTTCGCGGCGCTGGTGTCGGTATGCCCCTCGGCGAGCAGTGCGACGACCGCCTTCTCTCGTGGTGTGAGCACGACCTCGGGTACTCCGTTCCGACGTGGATCCGTCGCGTCCGTCCAGTGGCGGGCGAACAGCGAGACGAACGACTCGACCGCCGCGGGTTCGACGATCTCCCACGTGCCCCGGTGCAGCCCGTTCGGGTCGACGGCGACCAGCGCGACACGGCGGTCGAAGATCATCAGCTTGTGTGGCAGCCGAGGCGCCTCGCGGTACTCCCCGCCCAACCGCGCGAACTCGCTCGCGTGCCGCGACGACCGGTCACCGTCGGCCGGTGCCCGACCCAGCGAGCGCAGCCGGATCCGGCGCCGGAGCAGCGCGATGTCCATCGGGGCGGCGATCGCCAGCGCGTCGGTGCTGAAGACCTCCTCCGGGTTCATCGCCAGGTGCTCGACCCGCTCCACCGCCACCAGTTCGGCGATACGCCGGCGGGTCGCCTCGCGGTCCGGCAGCCGCCGGGCCGGAAACGGGCGGACCATGCCCGGCCGCAACAGGCCGGCCGCGACCTCGGTCGCCGGGGCGGCCCGCCGGAGGGCGCGCCGTCGCAGGTTGGTCACCGCCACGTCCACCTCGGCCGCCCGCCAGGTCACCGCCTCGGTGCCGTGGCCGGCCGGCTCGACCAGGTCGGCCTCCGCCAACTCGTCCAGTGCGGCGCGGACCCGGCGCACCGCGAGACCGAGACTGGCGGCGATGCCGCCGGTGCTCCGGGAACCGAAGGTGACCAGACAGCGGTAGACCAGATCGGCATCGGCGGAGACTCCCCAACGGACCAGTAGCGGCACCGCCCGCCCGACGGCCAGCACCCCCGTGCTCCTGCCCGTCATGAACAACTCCCTCCCCCTGGGAATCGGTACGTCGCGATACAAACACAGGACGGCACCGATGTCTCGGGCCAGCAAGATCACCAGGTTGATTCGTTGCGTGATCACGCAACGCGAGGGCGGCCGGCGAGGCTCGTTGAACCGCAGGCCCGGAAATCCCGTTCTAGCTCACGGGCGGCGAGGCCGTTGCGAGCCTGGCCCGCCTCGCCAGTACGACCGCCAGGAGAGGATCCTCGGGTTGTCACTCTTCACACGCTTCCGCCAGGTGCCGGACCAGGAACGGACGTCCACGACGGACGACCCGCCGCCGGGCGGACGCCCCGGGGACGACCCGGCCGGGGACGACGACACCGACTCCGCCGCCGACCCGGCCGGGGACGACCACACCGACTCCGCCGCCGACCCGGCCACGCCCGGTCGGATCGACACCGCGGCGAGCAGTCGGGACGCCGTCGACCCCTCGCCGGCCGGGGACGGGGAGAGCGCCAGTTCCGGAGGTGGCGGCGACGGTCCGGGCGGCGACGGTACGGGCGGCGACGGTACGGGCGGCGACGCGGCGGAACAGCGGCACCGCTCGCCCGTTCGGCGGATCGTGACGCAGTTGACGACGGTACTGGCGGCCCTGCTCGTGCTGCTCGCCCTGACCTCGGGCAACAAGCCGGACCAGTTCACCCTCGGCACGCTGGCACGGATTCCGGTGGAGGCGCTCCTCGGCGTCGTCCTCGTCCTCGCGTTGCGGCCGGGGGCCCGACGGGCGGCGGCCGTACTCGGTGGCGTCGGTCTCGGCCTGCTCGCCCTGCTCAAGATCGTGGACATGGGCTTCCACGCCGTACTCGCCCGGCAGTTCGACCCGGTCCTCGACTGGATCCTGCTGGACGACGGGATCTCGTTCCTCACCGACTCCTTCGGCCGGGGCGCCGCGATCGGTGCGGCGATCGTGGCCGCGCTGCTCGCGGTCGCGGTGGTCGTGCTGACCACCCTGGCGGTGCTCCGCCTGACCGACCTGGTGGCCCGGCACAGCGTCGCCGCGACGCGTACCGCCGTGGTGCTCGGCGCGGCCTGGCTCGCCTGTGCGGTGCTCGGCGTACAGATCGTTCCCGGCGTACCGGTGGCGGCCCGGAACACGGCCGGCCTGGCGTACGGACGGGCACAGCAGATCCGCGACGGCCTGCGCAGCCAGCAGGAGTTCAGCCGCCAGGTCGCCGTCGACGCCTTCCGCGACGTTCCCGGTGACCGGCTGCTCACCGGCCTGCGCGGCAAGGACGTCCTGCTCGTCTTCGTCGAGAGCTACGGGCGGGACGCGGTCGAGGACCCGGAGTTCGCGCCGCAGGTCGGTGCGGTACTCGACGCCGGCACGCAGCGGCTGGCCGCCGCCGGCTTCGCCGCGCGCAGCGCCTTCCTCACCTCACCGACGACGAGCAGCGGCAGTTGGCTGGCCCATTCCACGTTCCTGTCCGGTCTCTGGATCGACAACCAGCAGCGGTACCGCAACCTCGTCACGACCGACCGGCTGACCCTCACCGGCGCCTTCCGGCGGGCGAACTGGCGGACCGTCGGCATCATGCCGGGCGTCACCCGGGCCTGGCCCGAGGGTGAGCTGTACGACTACGAGAAGATCTACGACTCGGGCCAGCTCGGCTACCACGGTCCGAAGTTCAGCTGGGCCACCATGCCCGACCAGTACGCCCTGGCCGCCTTCGAACGGTACGAACACGGTACGCCGAACGCGGCACCGCTGATGGCGGGGATAACCCTGGTGTCCAGCCACGCGCCCTGGACGCCCACTCCCCGGTTCGTCGACTGGGACGACCTCGGTGACGGATCCGTCTTCGCGCCGATGGCGGAGGAGGGTGAGCCGAAGCGCTCGCGCTGGGGCAACCCGGCGAAGGTGCGTGCCGACTACCGGCAGTCCGTCGAGTACTCGCTGAACAGCCTGATCTCCTACGTCGAGAAGTACGGCGACGACGACACGGTGGTCGTCTTCCTCGGTGACCACCAGCCCTCCCCGGTGGTGACCGGCGCCGGTGCCAGCCGGGACGTGCCGATCACCGTCGTGGCGCACGATCCGGCGGTGCTGGACCGGATCTCCCGGTGGGGCTGGCAGGACGGCCTGAAGCCGGGCCCGCGGGCGCCGGTCTGGCGGATGGACTCCTTCCGGGACCGCTTCCTGACCGCCTTCGGGCCACCGCCCGCTTCCTGACCGACTCCTCGCACGCCCCGCGATCCGGGTGGCCGGACCAAACACCCGAACGGTGCCTGGTCCGGCCCGGGCGTCAGGGTTTGCGGCCGATGCCGCCGAACCCGTCGACCGGGTCCGCGTCGGGGCTCTCCGGGCGCCACCGCGAGATGGAGACGACGCCCGGCTCCAGCAGGGTCAGGCCGTCGAAGCAGCGTTCGATCTGCTCCGGGCTGCGCAGCACGTACGGGACGGCGCCGGTGTCGTCGTAGCCCTGCTGCGCCTCGTCGAATCCCTCGGTGGTGTTGGTGCTGTCCCAGAGCACCAGGTAGCTGCCGCTGGGCACGGAGGCCATCACCCGGGCCACAATGGACCGTGCCTCCTCGTGGTCGGCGACGTGCCCGAGCACGCCCATGAACATGACCGCGATCGGCTGGGTGAAGTTCAGGATGTTCCGGGCGTCGGCGATGATCTGGTCGGGGTCGTGGAGGTCCGCGTCGACGTAGCCGGTCACCCCCTCCGGAGTGGTGTTGCTGAGCAGGGCGCGGGCGTGGGTCAGCACGAGCGGGTCGTTGTCGACGTAGACGATCCGGGACTCCGGGGCAGCCCGCTGGGCCACCTGGTGGGTGTTGTCCAGGGTCGGCAGGCCGGTACCGATGTCGAGGAAGTTGCGGATCCCCGCCTCGGCCGCCAGGTGGTGCACGGCCCGGATCAGAAAGCGCCGGGACTGCTTGGCCAGTGGGACGATGCCGGGAAACTGCCGCTGGTAGGCGTCTCCGGCCTCTCGGTCGGCGGCGAAGTGGTCCTTGCCGCCCATCCAGTAGTTCCAGATCCGGGCCGAGTGCGGCACGCCGCTGTCGAGCCCGTCCGGCCATCCGCGATGTGCTGGCGGCGCTTCCTTCGTCACTTGGCTTCCCCAGGATTTCCGTAGTGAACGCGACCACTCCACCGTAGATCGTCGATCTGTCCTACGCACCCTCCGGTGGACGGTCCGCTGCGCCGGCCCGGTGGGGGCGCCGGCCACCGTTCGGGTACGGCTCAGACGGCCAGGACGATGGTCATCCCGAGGTACGTGACCAGCAGCAGTACGCCCTCGAAGCCGAGTCGCCCCCAGCCGCAGGTCTGCCGGACGAGCAGCCCGCCGAGCAGGATCGCGGTCATGAACAGCCCGCTGGTGGTGATGAACAGATCCTCGCTGCCGGCGGCGTGGTAGATGGAGCCCTGCCGGTACGCGATGTCGCCGACCACCAGGGTGATCACGTCGAGGATGTTCCCGCCGAGTACGGCGGCCACGGCGAGGGTGACCGCCCCCCGGCGCACGGCGGCGATCGCGGTGACCGTCTCCGGCAGCCCGTTCACGATGCCGAGCAGGACCCCGCCGGTGAACCCGGTGGTGAGACCGGTGGTCTCGACGACGCTCTCGGCGGCCAGCGACACCGCCCAGCCGCTCGCCGCGACGAGTACGCCGACCAGCACGAACCGCCCCCACAGCGTGCCCATGCCGTGCTTGTCGAGGGCACCGTGGTCCTGTGGTACGTCGGGTTGCGTCTCCTTGGTGCCGACGGCCTGCCACATCGGTCGGGTGCCGGCGGTCCGGATGAGTCGGAGCCCGCCGAGGTAGCAGGCGACGATCACGACGGACACCGGGTGGACGCCGCCGATGGTGACGTTCGGGCTGTAACTGCCCAGCAGGGCGAGGGCGAGCAGGGCGATCAGCAGGCAGCCGAAGAGCAGGTTCGACGGCGCGGCGGCGGCGTGTTCGAGGTTGACCCGGCGGTAGAAGGCGTCCGCGACCGCGACCGCGGTGGTCTGGGCGGCGATCCCGCCTACCGCGTTGCTGTAGCCGAGCTGCGGATGGTTGCCCGCCGCGGTGACCGCGGTCATCACGATCCCGGAGAGCCCGGTCGCGACGCCGAAGAAGACCACCCCGAAGACGGCCTCGCCCCAGCCGGTCCGGTCCGCCAGAGCGTCGCCCAGGGCGACGAGCCGGATGCTGCCGAGGATCGTGAGCAGGCCCGCGACGGCGAAGACGCCGACGCTCGGCCCGAGTGGCCAGGGCGTGGCGGGGAGAAAGCCCAGCATCGGAGGGTTATTCCCGAGTTGCCGGCTCCGAAGCATGTCGCCTCGAGCGCTGCGTCACCGCGGCGGCGGGACCGGCAGCCCCCGGCCGTCGGCCTGGAGCGGTCACGTCCTGACGGTCAGGCTGGAGCGGTCACGCCCGGACGGTCAGCCGGGGGCGGTCACGCGCGGACGGTCAGCCGGGAGCCGTCACCGGTCCGGCCGGTCCAGCCACATCTCCAGCCCGTCGAGCAACCGATCCAGCCCGAAGGTAAAGCTCTCGTCCCAGATCCGCTCCGGGACGTACGCCGCCCCGCCGACCTCCTGCCGCCACCTGTCGTAGTGCGGATGCTCGCTGGCAATCCGCCCCAGTTGGGGTTCCAGCTTCGCCGCGATCTCGGTCATCGACATTCCGGACTGCCGCATGCTGGTGACCATGGCCGAGA
This sequence comes from Plantactinospora sp. CA-294935, assembly GCF_050936445.1. Taxonomy (NCBI): domain Bacteria; kingdom Bacillati; phylum Actinomycetota; class Actinomycetes; order Micromonosporales; family Micromonosporaceae; genus Plantactinospora; species Plantactinospora sp. CA-294935. The sequence continues at coordinate 9,580,116 of NZ_JBNJMU010000001.1, read as the reverse complement.
TGGTCGTCGCCGAGCCGATCGCGTAGGAGGTCAGCAGCGCACTCGCGTGCGAGAGTTCCAGCCCGGAGAAGCCGGCCGCGGAGAGCAGCGCCACGGTGCGGTCGCCGATGCGCATCGCGTTCGGGCCGTAGTTCGGGCGTACGCCGAGCATGCCGATCACCCACGGATGGCGGAGCAGCATCTCCCGGGTGCCGGCGGTCAGCACCGAGGCGCCGATCCGCCAGCTCGTGTCGCCGACCTCGGGGACGTAGACCTCGCCCATCACCTCGTCGACGGCGAGTTCGAGCAGTTCGTCCTTGTTCGTCACGTACCAGTACACCGAGGTGGTGCCCGAACCCAGCCGGGTGCCGAGCCGGCGCATGCTCAGCCCGGCCAGTCCCTCGGCGTCCAGCAGTTCGATCGCGGCCCGGACGATCTGCTCACGGCTCAGCGAGGGCTGTTCGCCCCGGGTCCGGGGCGGGCGCAGCCACACCGAGTTGGTGAACGGGTCCGATTTCGGCGGCATCCACGGTCCTTTCGACCCGACCAGTCTACCGACCGTCGTACGCTGTTCGAGATTGCTGGTACGGTGTTCGAGAATTCTCGCACGCTGTACGAGCGGAGGTCCCGTGCCCACACCCCACCCGCGTCGCTGGTGGATCCTCGGCGTGCTCTGTCTGAGCCTGCTGGTGGTCGTCATCGACAACATGGTGCTCAACATCGCCATCCCGTCGCTGATCCGCGACCTCGGGGCCAGCGCCTCGGACATCCAGTGGATCCTCGACTCGTACATCCTGGTCTTCGCCGGGCTGCTACTGACCGCCGGCAGCCTCTCCGACCGGCACGGCCGCCGACGTGGCCTGGTGATCGGCCTGGTCGTGTTCGGCGGCGCGTCCGTGCTGGCCACGCTCTGCCAGACCCCCGGCCAACTCGTCGCGGCCCGGGCCCTGATGGGGGTGGGCGCCGCCTTCCTGATGCCCGGCACGCTCTCGATCCTCACCACCGTCTTCGCCGAGTCCGAGCGGAAGAAGGCCATCGCGATCTGGAGTTCCGTGCTGGTGCTCGGTGCCCTGGGCGGCCCGACCGTCGGCGGCCTGCTGTTGCAGCACTTCTGGTGGGGATCGGTGTTCCTGCTCAACGTCCCGATCGCCATCCTCGGCATCGTCGCCGCGCTCGTGATCATCCCCGAGTCACGCGGTCCGGCCAGCCGGCCCGACGTGCTCGGTGCGCTGCTCTCCACGGTCGGCATGACGGCGCTGGTCTGGGCCGTCATCTCGTCGGCCAAGGACGGCTGGTCGTCCCCGCCGACCGTCGCCGGGCTGGTCGGCGCGGCCGTGCTGCTCACCGCGTTCGCGCTGTGGGAGCGGCGGGTCGCCGAGCCGATGCTGCCGATGGCACTGTTCCGGGACCGCAACTTCGGCGGGGCCAGCCTCTCCATCGTGCTGCTCTCGCTCTCCGCCGGCGGCGTGCTGCTCGCCCTGACGCAGTACCTCCAGTTCGTCCTCGGCTACGGGCCGATGCGGGCCGGCCTGGCGTTCGTCCCGATGCTGGTCACCGTGATGGTCTGCAACGGCCTCGGGGTACTGGTCGACAAGCGGTTCGGTGCCCGGGTCGCCGTCGCCGCCGGGCTGTCGCTGATGGCCGTCGGCTTCGGCGTACTCGCCTCGATCGGACCCGCCGACGGCTATCCGACGCTGGCCGTCGCACTGGTGCTGATCGGGGCGGGCAGCGGCGTCACCGGACCGGCGGCGGTCGGCACCCTGCTCGCCGCACTGCCCCCGGAACGGGCCGGCGTCGGCTCGGCGGTCAACGACACCGTGCAGCAGATCGGCGCGGCGCTCAGCGTCGCGGTGCTGGGCAGCGTACTGACCGCCGCCTACCGGGCCGCGGTGCCGGCGGAGGTCACCGGGCCGGCCCGGGAGTCCATCGGCGACGCCCTGCGGATCGCCACCGCCACCGGCGACGACACCCTGGCCCGACTGGCCCGGGACGCCTTCGTCGAGGCGATGTCCAGCACCGCGATCGTCGGGGTGGTCGGTGGCATCGCCGCCGCCGTCGTCGCGGCGCTCGTGATCCGGCCGAAGGCGACTCCGCCGGCACCGCCGGCCGTGGAGCCGGAACCGATCGTGGCGGACGGAGCGGTCACGACCCGGTGACGCCAGCACGATCCGACCCGCACCGGCCGCGCCGGAGGATGCGGGTCGGACGGCGATCCCTTCCGCGGGCTGCCTGGCTCGGCGCACCATCCGTCCCGGGCCTGGTTGCGTTGAAGGCGCTGCCGGGCACGGTTGGCCGGTCGCGCACCGTCGGCCGGGCTCGGCCGGTCAGTCGGTGAACCGCAGCACCGGCTTGATCGTACGGCCGGCGTGTACGTCGTCGGCGGCGCGCTGGATCTGCCCGAAGTCGTACCCGGTGACGAGCCGGTCCACCGGTAGCCGGCCCTGCCGGTGCAGCCGGACCAGGGCCGGGATCAGCGACTGGGTCTCGGCGCCGCCGATGGTCACCCCGACCGCCGACCGGCCGGGCAGCATGGCGTTGACGTCCACCGGCACGGTGGTGCCGAACGGCGGCGCGCCGACGAACGCGAAGGTCCCGCCGACGGCCAGGCTGGCCAGGCCGGCGGAGATGACCGGCGGCGCGCCGGTGGCGTCCAGGATCCGGTCGACGCCGTGCCCGTCGGTCAGCCGGGCGAGGGTCTCGGCAAGGTCGTCCGAGCCGGTGTCGACGGTGTCGGTGGCGCCGAGCTCGCGGGCCAGCCGGAGCCGGTCCGGCACCCGGTCCACCGCGATGATCTGCGCGGCGGGGCTCAGCGCGGCCGCCATCACCGCACTCAGCCCGACGGTGCCCGTGCCGAGGATCGCGATGCTGGCCCCGGGACGCGGCCGCAGCACGTTGAAGACGGTGCCGACACCGGTCGCCACGCCGCAGCCCAGCGGTGCCAGCACCTCGAGCGGCGCTTCCGGGTCGACCCGTACGACGCTGCGCTCGTCGGCGAGGGCGAGCGCCGAGAAGGACGACTGCCCGAAGAAGTGGCCGTGCAGCTCGCTGCCGTCCGGGCCGGTCAGCGGGGCGCTGCCGTCCGGGCGGGCGCCGCCGAGCAGGTTGCGGGGCAGCCAGGTGTGGCAGAGCGAGGGCTGGCCGGAGTGGCAGGACCGGCAGCTCCCGCACGAGGAGAAGGAGAGCAGCACCCGGTCGCCCGGTACCACGGAGGTGACGGCGGCGCCGACCGCCTGCACCACGCCGGCACCCTCGTGGCCGAGTACGCCGGGCAGTGGAAACGGGGCGGAGCCGGCCTGCACGGTCAGGTCGGTGTGGCACATGCCGGCGGCGACCATCCGGACCACGACCTCGTGCTCGGCCGGGCCGTCCAGCACGATCTGCTCGACGACGAAGGGCTTGCCGGCACCGCGGACGACCGCCGCGGTGGTGGGGATCGACATGTGGTCTCCTGCGGTCGGCCTGCCACCCGGATCGGTCCGTCAGCCATCGATGATCCTGACTGTTCGTTTGTAGCCTCCGGATCACCGGTCGTCAAACCCGCCCGCGCAGAGCGCACCGGCTCGCGGGAGCCGGGCCGAGTCGGAGCGGGCGGCCCGGTCGGCCGCCCGGACGTGCCGGCTCCGGGTACGTCCTGTTCGCCGACGCCGGGCTCCGGTGCCGGCCGGGCCGGCTCAGCCGGTGCGGCGACCGGGGTTGGCGTCCACCGCGTCGACCAGCGCGGCCAGTGCCCCGGCCACGGTGGCCAGGCCGCCGGTCGGCGGTCCGCCGGGCTCGACCAGGTAGCCGTCCCGCCGGATCTCCACCATCAGCGCGGTCACCCGCCGGTCCCGGCCGTAATGCCGCAGCGGCACGTAGCAGCCCGCGAACGGGGTGTCCACTCCGGTACCGCCGCAGCCGGCGAAGGCGGCCCGGCCGGCCGCCAGCAACCAGTCCGGGGTGTGCGTCGGATCGGTGCCGAGGCAGACCGCCGGACGTTCGGTGCCGCCGATCTCGTACGGCAGCCGCCGGCTCGGATAGGAGTGCACGTCCAGCACGGTCACCCGGCCGCGTACGGCCAACCGGGCCTCCACCAGGTCGGTGATGGCCCGGGCGTAGGGCCGGTACCAGCGGTCGAGCAGCAGCTCCTCGGCGACCGGGTCGTCGGCGCGCAGCGGGGAGCCGTCGCTGGTCCTGGTGTAGACGGCGGCCATTCCGACCGCGCGCATCGACTCCCGCTCGTCCGGGAAGCGCTCCGGGTCGACGACCAGCCGGGAGAGCAGGTTCACGAACGTCCACGGAGTACGCCGGGCGGAGGTGGCGGTCCGGGCCGCGATCAGGTCGGTGTGCGCGTCGGTCATCCGGGCCAGTTCGGTCGCCAGGGCGGCGTCGTCGAGCAGCAGCCCGGCGCGTACCTCCGGCGGGACCAGCCGACCGGCGTGCGGGACGTGCAGGATCACGTCGCTGTCGGCGGCGCCCGGCACGACCCGGAAGCCCACCGCCGGCTCCGCCCCGCTGTGCCGCACCACTACCGCCGTCCCGTCGATCCGCTGCCGGCGGACGTTAGCACGGCGGCGGCCGGCGTGACCGCTGCTCCTTCCGGGTGCTCACCGGTGGCGACGCCGCACGATCGGCGGGATGGCCGCTTCCGCGTGCCGTCGAAGCTGGATGGTTCAGGTTCCGACAGATGTGCGTTGTTCGATCGACTCTCTCGCCCGTAACCTACGCACGCCCCTGACCGGCGAAAAAGGAGTGTGCATGGGTCGGATCAGTAGGATCTGGCGGGTCGGACTCGCGGTGCTTCCGATGGCGGCGGTGGCCGTGCTGGGCACCGCGCCACCGGCGTTCGCCCACCGGGGACCGTCGATCGTGGTACGCGACGGCGTGACCCAGCCGGTGTTCGGGTACGCCGACGCGATCCGGGAACGGCTCTTCGTCGACTCGACGTTCGACAGCGACAACGACGGCAAGCGCGACATCATCGCGTTCGACGTGATGCGACCCAGGGCCACGGCCGACGGGCTCAAGGTGCCGGTCGTGATGGACGCCAGCCCGTACTACTCGACCGTCTGCCGGGGCAACGAGTCCGAGTGCAAGGCCGACCTGGACGGTGACGGCCTGCTCGACCGGTGGCCGCTCTTCTACGACAACTACTTCGTCCCGCGCGGCTACGCGGTGATCCTGCTGGACATGGTCGGCACCAACAACTCCACCGGCTGCCCGACCACCAACGGCACCCCGGACAACCTGAGCGCCAAGCAGGCGATCGACTGGTTGAACGGCCGGGCCACCGCACGGAACGCGGCCGGGAAGGTCGTCAGGGCCGACTGGCACAACGGCCGTACCGGCATGGTCGGCAAGTCGTACGACGGCTCGCTGGCGATGGCGACGGCGGTGACCGGGGTGAAGGGCCTGACCACCATCGTGCCGATCAGCGGCCCGGCCGAGTACTACGACTACACCCGCAGCAACGGGGTGATCACCCGAGGCAACAGCTATGTGTCGTCGCTGGCCAACACGGTGACCAACCCGGACCGCCGGGACTACTGCAAGCCGGTCCGGGACGCGCTGGGCGCCGCCGACGGTGACGAGACCGGCGACTACTCGGCGTTCTGGACCGAGCGCAGCTATGTCCGGAACGTCGACAAGATCAAGGCCAGCGTGCTGCTCTACCACGGGCTCAACGACGACAACGTCCGGCCGGACCACTTCAGCAAGTTCTGGTACGAACTCGCCGAGCACCGGGTGCCGCGCAAGCTGTGGCTCTCCCAGGAGGGGCACGTTGACCCGTTCGACTCGCGCCGGGCGGTCTGGGTGGACACTCTGCACCGCTGGTTCGACTTCTGGCTGCACCGGGTGCGGAACGGGATCATGGACGAGCCCCGGGTCGACCTGGAGCGCTCCGCCGACGTCTGGGAGACGCACGCCGACTGGCCGATCCCGGGGACCCGCGAGACCGAGGTCTTCCTCCAGCCCGGCACCGGCGGTGCGGGCGGCCTCAAACTGAGGCCGGTGTGGAAGCCGACCACCCAGACCTTCGCCGACGACCCGGCGCAGCGCCAGGACGCGATGATCAACAACCCGGATACCGTCCAGCCGAGCCGGCTGGCGTACCTGTCGGAGCCGCTGCGCGCCCCGCTGCACATCTCCGGTACGCCGGTGGTGAAGCTGCGGGCCTCCGCCGACAAGACCGACACCAACTTCGGGGCGATCCTGGTCGACTACGGCACCGCCGAGCGGGTGGCGCACCGGGCCTCCGGGGAGGGCATCATCACCCTGGAGACCCAGGACTGCTGGGGTGAGACCAGCCCGACCGACGACGGGTGCTACAAGCAGACCCAGAAGCGGGTGGCCACCGCCGACCTCGAACTGGTCACCAAGGGCATCCTGGACGCACAGAACCGGAAGTCGATCCGCACGGCGACCCCGCTGGTCCCCGGCAAGCTCTACGACTTCGACTTCCCGCTGCTGCCGGAGGACTACGTCTTCCAGCCGGGTCACCGGATCGGTGTGATCATCGTCAGCAGCTACCCGCAGTACTCCAGCCAGGCCGACCCGAACCGGGCCACCATCGACCTGGCGCTGAAGAACAGCCGGATCGTGCTGCCGATCGTCGGTGGTACCCGCGCCGGGTACGCGGCCGGGCTGTGACCGTACGCCCCGCCGGCTGTCGGAGACGGCCGGCGGGGCACCGGGACAGTTCCACGGTGCTCGCCGGCCGTCCCCGCCCGGGGCGCCGGTACGGCTCGGCCGGGCCACCCCGCCGGGCCGCCGTCAGGTGTATGATCCGCCGGTTGAGCCCTACCCCTGCGGCGTGTGCCCCGGACGCCGGCACCGGGCTCGCGACCATATGGAGGATGGCGCATGTCCCAAGGCCAGGAGCTGTTCGACCTGCACGAGGACAAGACTTCGCGGCCCAGCTTCGAGACCACGCTGCGCGGTTACGACAAGCGGCAGGTGGAGCAGTATGTGGCGCAGACGGCCCACGAACTCTCGAAACTGGTCTCCGAACGTGAGCAGGCGTTCAGCCACATCCAGGGGCTGACCGTCCATCTCCAGCAGGTGCAGGCCGAGTTGACCGAGCTGCGGGACCGGCCGCCGCAGGTGGACCGGGCGTCGTTCCGCGACCTGGGTCCGATGGTCGACCAGATCATGGCACTGGCCGAGAAGCAGGCCGGAGTGATCGTCGACGCCGCCGCCCAGCGGGCGACCGAGCATCAGAACGAGGCGGAGCGGGTCCTCGCCGACGCCCGCGAGCAGGCCGAGAAGCTGGTGGCCGAGGGTGAGGCCGGCCGGGAGCGCGCCGAGCAGGAGGCGCAGCGGGTCAGCGAGCGGAGCGCCCAACAGGCCGAGCGGGCCCAGGCCCAGGCCGAGTCGATGCTGGAAGCGGCGCGCAACCAGATCCAGCAGGAGATCGAGGCCGCCCGGGCGCGTACCCAGCAGGAGCTGGGCCAGTGGCAGGCCAACGTGGAGCGGGAGCTGGCCGAGCTGCGCAACACCACCGAGGCGGAGCTGACCCGGGCGCAGAAGCAGGTCGAGGAGGAGAACGCGAACCTGCGGTCGGAGGCCCAGCAGTACGCCTCCGAACTGCGGCGCCGGGCGGACGAGCAGGCCACCGCGCACCAGCAGCAGCTCGCGGCGCTCCAGGAGGAGATCGAGACGCGGCAGCAGTCACTCAGCCAGCTACAGGCCGCGCAGGAGACCGCGCAGCAGCGGCTGGCACAGTCCCGCCAGGAGGGTGCCACCGCGGAGCAGGAGTTCGCCCAGCTCCAGCAGCGGCTCGGCGAGGTCCGCCAGGACCTGACCGCCGAACTCAACCGGCTGGACGAGGCTCGCCGGGCGGCGGAGCAGGCCGAGCGGCAGGCGGCCGAGGTGCGGGCCCGGACGCAGCGCGAGGCGAAGCGGCTGGCCGACCGGGCTGCCGCCGCGGTGATGGCGGCCGCCGCGATCACCGGAGAGACCGGTGAATACCAGATGGTGGCGGTGCGCCAGGAGGCCAACCGGGGTCCGGCCGAGGTGGCCGCGGAACCGGTCGAGCAGCCCGAGCAGCCGGAGCGGCGCGAGCCGGTCGAGCAGCCGGAGCCGGCGGTGCACATGTTCGGACCGGTCGAGCAGCCGGAGCCGGCGGCGAACATGTTCGGACCGGTCGAGCAGCCGGAGCCGGCGGCGAACATGTTCGAGCCGGTCGAGCAGCCCGAGCCCACCGTGAACATGTTCGAACCGCAGCAGCCCCCGCACCAGCCGCAACACGGGCACTCGCCGCCCGTGTACACCCCGAACGGCGGCGACCCCAGCCGCTACTAGGGGCGCGCGTCGAAGTCGGTGCCAGGGCCTGACCGCCGCCGTAGCGACCTTGTCGTCGACGGCGACAAGAAGTCGACGGTGGCCTGAACAGGCGGGCCGGGCCGCTGTCCGGAGCAGACACAACCGCCCGTCGGAACAGCACGCCCTCATATACTTCGTGCGTGGATGACCTCGGTGCTCTCGCGAGTAGGCATCCGGTCCGCAACCGGCGGCGCTGGGTCATCGCCACGCAGGGCGCGATGGTCGGGCTCGTCTCCACGGCGCTGTTGGTCCTGCTGGTCCTGCATCCGGTCTGGAGCAACGCGGGGGGCCGGCTTGCCGGCCTGCTTCTGGTCGGGGTCACGGTTGGGTTCCTCGCGGCCGCGGTGCAAGCGACCGCGGCGGTGCGTGGCGGACCCAGCGAGTCGTTCGAGATCCACGAACACGGCATCGCGCATGCTACGAAGAGCGGGCGACGCGCCTGGACCTGGCAGCGAATCACCCGCATCCATCGTCTGAGCCACCCCGGGCGGTTTCCCCGCAACGGCTGGGACTTCCGTTGCACCGTCAGGTTCGACGACGGCTCGACGATCCAATTCAACGGCTTGACCGTCGAGGCACACGTGGTTGCGGCCACGCTGCTCGAGCACCGCCCGGACGCCCTTGACACCGGCGAGGTGATCCGCGGCTGGCGGTTCTGGCGGTGGGTGTTGCCCTTCGCGGCGGCCGGCTGCGTCTGGATCGTCGTGACGATCTTCCGCATGTTCGACGACGACTATGTCATGGTCGAGGTCAGCCCGGGCTACTACCGGGAGGTGCCAAGGTTCCACGACAGCGAGCTCGCACTCCTCGCGATCGCGGCTCTCGTCTGCATTGTCGGCCTCGCCTTGTCCCTCTCCTACCTCGCCGTCGGCCTCCGCGCACAGCTCCGACGGCGGTGAGAGACGACCTCGCGGATCGATTCCAGGGCGTACCTCCGCCAACGCGAGACTCGACGGCGACGACGACGCCACTGTGGTCGGCCGAGCGGTACTCGTCACCGTGCCACTCGTCGGCGACGCAGGCCCTGGTCGGCGGGTCGGGGCGGGCGTTCAGCCGTCGGCCTGGTCAGGCCGTCGGCTGTCGGCCACCGCCGCGGGCGCGTCGGCGAGGGAGAACCGTTCACGCAACCGGGAGTAGAACCGGGACGGGCGCAGCCGGACCAGGCGGGCCGGTTCACGCGCCGGCAGCACCGTCACCCAGTCCCCGGGATCGAGTACGCCACGAAGCTGCCCGTCCACGCTGACCGCCACCTGGCCGGACCGGTCGAGGACGCGTACCGTCACCGCCTCGTCGGCGGCCATCACCAGGCTGCGGTTGAAGACCATGTGCGGGGCGACCGGGGTGAAGACCAGCGCGCCGAGCCGGGGGGAGAGGATCGGGCCGCCGGCCGCGAAGTTGTAGGCGGTGGAGCCGGTCGGGCTGGCCACCACGAGGGCGTCGGCCGAGTAGGACGCGAAGAGGGTGTCGTCCAGGTACACCCCGAGGCTGGCCTGCCGGTCGCGGGCCAGCTTCTCCAGGACGATGTCGTTCAGCGCGGTGACGTCCAGCGCCACGCCCGGCTGGCCGACCGGTTCGGCGCTGCGGGGCAGTGGCGGGGGCGGCGGCAGCAGCGGCCCGCGCCCGTAGCGGAGCAGCGCCTCCATCCCGCCCGGGATCTCCAGCGGCCGGGAGGCACAGAGCGTCAGCATCAGCCGCTCGTCGAGCTGTACCCGGCCGGCGAAGAACGCGTCCAGCGCCATGTCGATCTCGGTGGGTTCGATCTCGGTCAGGAAGCCCACCCGGCCGACGTTGATGCCGAGCACGGGTACGCCGTCCTTGGCGGCGATCCGAGCGCCCCGCAGAAAGGTCCCGTCCCCGCCGATCGTCACCACCAGCGCCGGATGGCCGGCGGCCTCGGCCTCGTCGCCCGCGTTGCGACGTTGCCGCTGCCCCCAGGACGGCTCCCAGACGTCGATGTCGCTGACCCCGATGGAGTGGTCGGCCGCCCAGCGCCGGACCGCCCCGGCCGCCGCCACCGCCGCCGCCCGGCCCTCGTGCACCACCAAGCCGATCCGCTGACCCGTCATGCTCTCTCGTCTCCTGCCTGGCCTCCACGCCACCGGCCCTCGGGCGGTGAACGATCCGGTCGCGGTCCCGGCCACTGCCTATCACGAACGTGGTCGTCCAGGCCGGACCGCCCCGTGTCGCGGTCGCCCCGCTCGGCTTGACAGTGCTGCCGCACGGGGTCAGGCTGGGGCCACTGTAAGCGCTTCCGGAAGCGGTCCGCCGCTCCGGATTCTGTAAGCGCTTCCGGACTGATTTGGCCCGAAGTGGGAGTGGACGATGGCGGTGCAGGATCGACGACAGGCGACCATCTACGAGGTCGCCCAGCACGTCGGCGTCTCGATCGCCACCGTCTCCCGAGCGCTGCGCGGCACCGACTACGTCGCACCGGAGACCCGCCGCAGGGTGCTGGCGGCGGTGGAGGAGTTGCAGTTCCGGCCCAGCCGGCTCGGGCAGTCCCTGGCCGAGGGGCGGCACGCGGCGAACGGCATCGTCTTCCCCGACCTGTCCGGCCCGTACTACTCCGAGGTGGTGCTCGGCTACGAGGAGGTCGCCGCCGAGCTGGGCAACAGCGTGCTCATCCTGGCTACGCACGGTCGACCCGACCCTGCGCGCAAGGTGCTCGAACTGGCCCGCCGGGTGGACGGGATGGTCGTGATGGGCCGGACGGTTGCCGACGGGATCGTCGCGCAGGTGGCGGAGACCGGCGTCCCGACCGTGCTGCTGGCCAGGGCGGCCGTCGGCGCCCTGGACACCATCACCGCCGACAACGACAGCAGCGCCCGGCGGCTGGTCGAGCACCTGCTCGGACACGGCTACCGGCGCTTCGGCTACCTGGGCGACCCGGACTCCTCGCCGGACGTGACCGACCGGTACGCGGCGTTCCGGGCGGCACTCGCCGACGCCGGGCACACCCCGCCGAAGGCGCCGGTGCGCTGTGCCTTCGACGTGGACGCCGGGCACCGGGCCGCCCGGCGGGTACTCGCGGGACCGTCCCGTCCGGAGGCGCTGGTCTGCGCGAACGACGAGGTGGCGCTCGGAGCCCTGGCGGCGGCCGCGGAGCTGGGGCTGACCGTTCCCGGCGACGTCGCGATCACCGGGTGGGACGACGTGATGGCCGCGCGCTACGCCGGGCTCACCACCGTGCACCAGCCGATGCGGAAGTTGGGCGCGACCGCGGCCCGGTGGCTGCAGGACCGGATGGCCGGCAGCCAAACAGCGGTGCGTCGAGAGGTTCTCCCGACCCGGCTCGTCGTGCGGTCGAGCTGCGGTCCACATGGCGCCGAGACGGAGGTCTGAGATGAGGACATGGAGACGGGCGGGTGCCGCCGTGGTGCTCGCGGCGATGGTCGCGGTGACCGGCTGCGGCCGGGACACCGGTGCCGGCGAGGAGGCGGCCGCGCCCGTCGCGGAGGGCAAGGCGAGCGGCGACATCACGGTCTGGGCGATGGGCACCGAAGGGGAGAAGCTCTCCGTCCTCGCCGCGGACTTCATGCGGGAGAACCCGGACGCGAAGGTGACGGTGACGCCGATTCCGTGGGACGGCGCGCACGAGAAGCTCGCCACCGCCATCGCCGGAAAGCAGACCCCGGACCTCAGCCTGATCGGCACCACCTGGATGGGCGAGTTCGCCAAGACCGGCGGGCTGGACCCGACACCGGGTGAGCTGATCAAAAAAGAGGACTTCTTCGAGGGGGCCTGGAACACCACGGTCGTCGACGGCACCTCCTACGGCGTGCCCTGGTACGTCGAGACCCGGCTCTTCTACGTGAACTCCGCCGTCGCCGCCCGGGCCGGGATCACCGCCCCGCCGAAGACCTGGCAGGAGTTCAAGTCCGCGATCGCCGCGCTGAAGTCGAGGGGCGGCGCGAAGTGGGGCGTCAACCTGTTACCGCCGGGTTCGGCCATCGGTTCCTGGCAGAGCATCATGCCGTTCGTCTGGTCCAACGGCGGCGACGTGGCCACCGGCGACGGTTTCACCCTCGACAGCCCCCAGGCCGTCGAGGCGTACGGGTTCTACAAGTCGTTCTTCGACGAGGGGCTCGCCCCGAAGGACCTCGCGCAGGGCGCGCTCGAACCGGCCTTCCTCGCCGGTGAGATCGGGGCTTTCCCCTCCGGCCCCTGGCACATCGGGGTACTCGAGGAGCAGGGCGGCGCGGGGAAGTTCCAGCTCTGGCAGATGCCGGGCCGGCAGTCGGCCACCTCCTTCGTCGGCGGCGGTGACCTGGCGGTCTTCTCCGACGCGAAGAACCGCGACGGTGCGTGGAAGTTCGTCGGCTATCTGAGCCGGCCGGACGTGCAGACCAAGTGGTACCAGACGGTCCGCGACCTGCCGGCGGTCAAGAAGGGCTGGGACGACCCGGCGCTGCGCGGCGACCCGCTGCTCTCCACCTTCGGCAAGCAGTTGGAGGACGCCAAGTCGCCACCGGCGATCGCCACCTGGGAGCAGATCGCGGCGGCGATCGACGGCGAGGTGGAGAAGATGGCCAAGGCCGGCGCGGAGCCGGCGGACGCGGCCAAGGCGATGCAGCAGCGGGCGACCTCGATCGGCACCGGGGTCTGAGATGACCGCCGTCGCCCCCGACGCGGGCACCCGGCGCGGACGTCTCGGTCCGCGGCTGCGCCGGGCGGCGGTCGGCTGGGGCTTCGCCCTGCCGTTCACCGCGCTGTTCGTGGTCTTCCTGGCCGGTCCGGTGCTCGCCTCGCTGCTGATGAGCTTCACCGACCTGCGCAGCGCCGACGTCCGGAACCCGTTCGCGGTCAACATCGTCGGGCTGCGCAACTACACCCGGCTCTTCGGTGACGAACTCTTCGTCCGGGCCGCGGTGAACACCGCGATCTTCGTACTGTTCGGCGTACCGCTGACCATGGTGGCTGGACTGGCGGCGGCGCTCGGGCTCAACTCGGGGCTGACCCGGTTCCGTACGGTCTTCCGGGTCGGCTACTACCTGCCGGTGGTGACCAGCATCGTGGCGGTCGCCGTGGTCTGGCGATTTCTGCTCCAGCCGGACTCCGGGCTGGTCGACAGCCTGCTCCGGCTGGCCGGGCTGGACGGGCCGAACTGGCTGGGCCGGACCGACCTGGCCCTGCCGTCGCTGATCGTGATGGCGGCCTGGCGTAACCTCGGCTACCAGATGGTGATCTTCCTGGCCGGGTTGCAGGCGATCCCGCAGCACCTCTACGAGGCCGCCCGGATCGACGGGGCCACCGGATGGCAGCAGTTCCGGTACGTGACACTGCCGTCGCTGCGCCCCACGCTGCTCTTCGTCGGGGTGATCGGGACCATCGGCTACCTACAGTTCTTCGAGGAGCCGCTGGTGATGACCCGGGGCGGTCCGCTCAACTCGACGCTCTCGGTCTCGTACCACATCTACAACCAGTTCGGCTTCGGCAACTACGGCTACGCCTCGGCGATGAGCTACGTGCTGTTCCTGGCGATCGTGCTGCTGTCGATCCTCTGGTTCCGGCTGCTCCGCTCTGCCGAGGAGGTGCCGCGGTGACCGCCCCGGTGACGAGTCCGCGCCCGGCGGTGGCCGTACCGCCGGTACCGGCCGGCGGTCCCGCCCGGCCGGTACGTCGCCGTCGCGACCGGGTGGCCTCGGCCGTCCTGCACGTGGTGCTGGTGGCGGGCCTGCTCGCCATGGTCGGCCCGTTCCTCTGGATGCTGCTGTCGTCGTTCAAGCCGGAGGCCGAGATCCGGCTCGTCCCGCCGACCTGGTGGCCGGAGCAGTTCACCCTGGCGAACTACCGGGAGCTGTTCGGCCGGCTCGACTTCCCGACCTACTTCTTCAACTCGGCCCTGGTGGCCACCCTGGTCACCCTCGGCAACCTGGTGTTCTGCTCGGCCGTCGGCTACGCGCTGACCAAGCTGCGCTTTCCGGGCCGCCGGGCACTGTTCGGGCTGGTACTCAGCTCGGTGATGGTGCCCAGCATGGTGACCTTCGTGCCGCTCTTCGTGCTGGTCGCCAACCTCGGGCTGACCAACACCTACGCCGCGCTGGTGCTGCCGTTCCTGGCCGGGGCGCTGGGCGCGTTCCTGATGCGCCAGTTCATGTTCTCCATCCCCGACGAACTGGTCGAGTCCGCCCGGGTCGACGGCGCGAGCGAGCTGCGAATCTTCGTCCGGATCGTGCTGCCGCTCTGCCGGCCGGCGCTGGCCGCGCTCGGCATCCTCACCTTCCTCGCCAACTGGAACAGCTTCATCTGGCCACTGGTGGTGGCCACCACCGAGGACAAGTACACGCTGCCGGTCGCGCTGGCGCTCTACAGCGTCGGGCAGAACCAGACCAAGTTCGGGCTGCTGCTCGCCGGCTCGGTCGTGGTGGTGCTGCCCGTGGTGATCGTCTTCCTCGTGTTGCAGCGGCACTTCGTGCGCGGCATCGCGACCACCGGACTGAAGTGACGTACCTCCGGAGGTAACCCCCATGATCCGTCCCCTCCGGGTCGCCCTGACGGCGACCCTCACCCTCGCCCTGACCCTGCCGGCCGGCGTCGCCACTGCCGCGCCCGCCGCACCGACGGAGTCGGCCGTGCCGGCCGGCTCTCCGGCCGGAGCCGTCGACCGGGCCACCGCATTCCGCTGGGCGGCCGACACCTGGCGCTCGATGGTGGCGATGACCGACCCGGGTACCGGACTGCCCGCCGACAACATCGACGGCGACCTCGCCATCGGCAGCCGGGCCAAGTACACCTCGCCGACCAACATCGGCGCGTACCTCTGGTCGGCGCTGGTGGCGCGCGAGCTGAGGCTGATCGGTGAGCGGGAGCTGGTCCGCCGGGTCGGGGCCGCCCTGGACTCGCTGGCCCGGCTCGACCGGCACGCCGACTCCGGCATGTTCTTCAACTGGTACGACCCGGCGACCCTGGAACTGCTGCGCACCTGGCCGGTCGACGGCACGCCCGTGCACCCGTTCGCCTCCAGCGTGGACAACGCCTGGCTGGCGACCGCGCTGGTGGTCGTGCACAACGCGCTGCCGCAACTGCGCCGCAAGGCCGACCCGCTGCTGAACGCGATGGACTTCGGGTTCTACTACGACCGGCAGGCGCTCGGCGCCGACGTGCCGGTCGGGCTGATGCGGGGCGGCTTCTGGGTCGAGCCGCCGCCGGGCTGCTCGCTGCCGGGCAACTACCGTGGCCGGGGACCGGACGTGCACTACACCTGCCACACCTACGGTGCCTTCAACAGCGAGACCCGCATGATCAGCTACGTCGCGATCGCCCGTGGCCAGGTGCCCCCGGCGCACTACTTCGGCCCGTGGCGGACCTTCCCCGACACCTGCGACTGGTCCTGGCAGGAGATGAAGCCGGTCGGCGGATACCGGGAGTACGCCGGGGTGCGGGTCTTCGAGGGGGCCTACCGCTACCGGGGCCTCCAGTTCGTACCGTCCTGGGGCGGGGACATGTTCGAGGCGTTCATGCCGGACATCTTCGTGCCGGAGACCCGGTGGGGGCCGGACAGTTGGGCGCGCAACCACCCGGTGTACGTGCGCGGCCAGATCGCGCACGGCCTCGACGACGCGAAGTACGGCCACTGGGGCTTCTCGCCCGCCTCCGACCCGGCCGGCGGATACCGCGAGTACGGCGTGGACGCGATGGGGCTGGACACCCCCGGCTACACCAGTGACCAGGAGCGGACCAGCGTCGACTACGGGTTCGAGGGCTGTCCCGACCGTCCCGCCCAGCCGGAACCGGCGGCGTACGGCGACGGGGTGGTCACCCCGCACGCGGTCTTCCTGGCCCTGCAGTACGCGCCGGCCGAGGCGCAGACCGAACTGGCGAAGCTGCGCCAGGACTTCGACATCTACGGCCCCGGCGGCTACTACGACTCGGTGGCGGTGCGCAGCGGCACCGTCGCCAAGCGGTATCTCGCGCTCGACCAGGGCATGGTGCTGGGCGCGCTGGGCAACCTGCTCGGCGACGACGTGCTCCGCCGACAGTTCACCCGGGGCGGGGCGGAGCGGCTGCTGCGGCCGGTGATGCGGCTGGAGGAGTTCTCCGTACCGGCCCGGCAGTGACCCTGGATCGCGCAGAACAGCCAGACGAGGGAGCCTCACCGTGGCGCGCGGGGTTCCGTTTCCTTCCCGGCCTGAAGGACGGGGTGTCCACCAAAGGAGCCTGATGAGCGAAGAGACGACCAGCACCGAGAACGCGGAGCGGGCCCGGGCGGACTGGCAGGGGCGGATCGGGCGGCGCCGGACCGGTGGCGCCGACGACGGACCACTCACCCTCGACGCTCCGACCGCCCTGATGGCGAGGTCGGGCCGGGGACAGGTCACCCTCGACTGGACACCGGTGCCGGAGGCGATCGGCTACCAGGTGTACCGGTCGACCGGGGACGCGCCACCGACGCCGCTGGACCATCACGGCGGCGACGTGCTGGCGGTGCCCCATCCGCCGTACGCGGACACCACCGGCGAGCCCGGCCGCCCCTACGAGTACGCCGTGGCGGCACTGCGCGACGTCGACCTGCCCGGGGTGCTGTCGGAGCCGGTCCGGGTGGCGGCGCTGCCCGATACCGTTCCGGGCGCGGGTGGGGACGGTCCGGCCGTCACCGGAGCGGAGCCGCTGGTGCGGGTGATGGTCGAGGCGTCCGGCCCGACCCGGCCGGTGCACCGCCCATGGCGCCCGATGGTCGGCTCCGAGCACCTGAGCCACCTGCTCAGCGCGGAGACGACCGGCGGGCAGCCGATCGGGGCGGACCTTGCCGAGGCGCTGCGGATCATGCGTACCGAACTGGGCGTCGGCAGCGTACGGGCGCACGCCATCCTCTGCGACGATCTCGGCGTGTACCGGGAGGTCGACGGTGCGCCGGTGCACGACTTCAGCGGGGTGGACGAGGTCTACGACAAGCTGCTGAGTCTCGACCTGCGTCCGGTGGTCGAGCTGTCGTTCATGCCACGGGATCTCGCCAGCGACCCGTCGAAGACCGTTTTCGCGTACGGGGCGGTCGTGTCCCCGCCCCGGGACTGGCAGCGCTGGGCCGAGCTGATCCGTGCCCTGGTCAGCCACCTGATCGACCGGTACGGCCGGGAGGAGGTGCGGCACTGGCCTTTCGAGGTGTGGAACGAGGCGAACCTGGAGGTCTTCTGGTCCGGTACCCGGGCCGAGTTCCTGCGGCTCTACGAGGTGACCGTCCGGGCGGTCCGGGAGGTCGACCCGGGGCTCACGGTCGGCGGCCCGGCCTCGGCCGCCGCCGGCTGGGTGGGTGAGTTGCTCGACCACGTCGACGCCTCCGGTGCGCCGATCGACTTCGTCTCCACGCACACCTACGGCGGCCCGCCGCTGGACTTCCGCCCGCTCTGCGCCCGGTACGGCCGGCCGGACCTGGGCATCCTGTGGACCGAGTGGGGGGTGACACCGACCCACTTCAACCCGGTCGGCGACGAGGTCTTCGCCGCCACCTTCCTGCTGCGCGGCATGCGTTCGGCGGCCAACCGGGTGGACGCGCTGGCCCACTGGGTCGCCTCCGACCACTTCGAGGAGCTGGGCCGCCCGTCCCGGCTCTTCCACGGCGGCTTCGGCCTGCTGACCGTCGGCAACCTGCGCAAGCCCCGGTTCTGGGCGCTGGCCCTGGCCGACCGGCTCGGCGAGCACGAGTTGCCGGCCACGCTGACCGGAGACGGGGCGGAGAGTCTGGTCGAGGCGTGGGCGGCCCGGGGCGACGACGGCACGGTGACGGTACTGGTCTGGAACGGCACGCTCGACCAGTCCAAGGCCGGTGGGGACCGGCGGTTGGACCGCGACGTCCGGGTCGAGCTGCGCGGGCTGGACGCCGGCAGCTACCGGGTACGCCACTGGCGGGTCGACCGGGAACACTCCAACATCCGCCGGGTCTGGCAGGACCTCGACGGCGGCGACTGGCCGACCGGCGAGCAGTGGGAGCTGCTGCGCGCCCGGGACACCCTGGACGAGTACCGGCCGGAGCAGGTGGTGCCGGTGGTCGACGGCGGCTGCACCGTCGACTTTCCGCTGCCGATGCCCGGGGTGTCGTTCCTCCGTCTCGAACCGGCACCGTAGCCGTCCACCCACCGGACCCAGCCGAGGCCGGTCCTGTGTGGAGTGCGAGCATGGCGGCCATGGAAATCTACGAGGACGAGCGTTCGGTGTCGCGGGCGGACCTGGCGGGCTGGCTGCGCCAGTTGGCCCACCAGCTCGATTCGGAGGGAAAGATCTTCTACGGCGCGGCCGGTGCGGTCACCGTCACCGACCAGGTCGAGTGTGAGCTGGAGATCGAGCGCGACGGCGCGGAGATCTCCGTCGAGATCGAGTTCTCCTGGACGGATCCCACCGCCGCCGCCAGCGCCGAGGACGAGGACGACGAGGAAGAGGACGAAGAAGAGGACGAGGTAGAGGACGAGGAAGAGGAGTCGACCGAGGCGTCGGCCACCGAGCCGGGCGACGAGCCGGCGGCGGACGGCGCACCGGCGGACGCCGAGCCGGTGAAGTCCGCGGAGCCGGTGAAGTCCGCGGAGGCGGCGGACGCCGAGCCGGTGAAGTCTGCGGAGCCGGTGGCGGAGACCGGCCAGCCCGCCAGCCCGACCACCACCACCGGAGCGGAGCCGTCCGGCACCGACGAGCCGACCAGCGAGGGACGGCCCGCCGGAGCGGCATGACCGTCCGGTCAGGACAGGTGACGGGTGGGCCAGCCGGCGGTTCCGGGGGCCGGCCCACCCTTGCGCCCCGGCCCACCGGGATTCCGGCCGGAAACTGACCGAAGTGCTACCTGGGGCGGCCGGCATGGCGGCGCCGGGCTGTTGGCCGTCGACCTCCGGGAGCCCCTCCGGCCGGTGTTCGGAAGTCCGGGCCCCGGGCTCGGCGGTGCGGTCACTCCCGGAGCTTGGCGCGGAGGACCCCGGCGTCCGGTGCGCCGAGTTCCTCGTAGACGGCGAGGGCCTGCCGCCAGACCGCCCGGCCGTCCCCGCTGCGCCCGGCCGTCCGCAGCGCGTCGCCGAGCCGGTGCAGGGTGGCCGCCTGGTACCAGCGGTCGTCGAGGTCCCGGTAGATCTCGGCCGCCCGCCGGTAGTGGTCGATCGCCGCGTCGTGCCGGCCCAGTTGGCTGTGCGCGGTCGCGGCGGCCTGCAACGCGCGGGCCTCACCCCGACGGTGGCCGAGCGACCGGAAGATCTCCAGCGATTCCGTGATCACCGGTACCGCCTCGGCCGGCCGGCCGGCGACGGTCAGGGTCAGCGCGATCTGGTAGAGCGAGATCGACATGTTTCCGGTCTCGCCGTGCGCCCGTTCCAGCGCGTACGCCTGCCGGCTGCACCGCAGCGAGCGGTGGTGCTCGCCGGCATCCCGGTACGCGGCGCCGAGGTTGCTCAGTACCGTCGCGATGCCCGCCGGGTCGGCCATCTCCCGGAAGATCTCCAGGGCCCGCCGGTGCGTCTGCACCGCCAGCGCGGTCTGCCGGGTCGACCGGTAGGCGGTGCCGATCCCACTGAGCATGTGCGCCTGGCCGATCGGGTCACCGGTGCGCTCGGCCGCGCCGAGTCCGGCCCGGTGGGTGCGGATCAGGTCACCCCAGGCACGGGTCAGGTGCAGGTGGACCCAGCCGGCGTAGGCGAGGCGCCAGCAGAGGTCGTCGAAGCCCTGGGCCTGCGCCAGCTCCACGGCGGCGATCAGGTTGTGCCGCTCGGTCTCGTACCACTGCCGGGCCTGCCGCTCGCCGGAGAAGGTCATCGGCGTGACGTCCCGGGGAGGTCCCGGCACCCTCACCTCGGACTCGCTCGGCTGGAGCAGCGGCCGGGCCTGCAGGGCGCTGCGGGTCAACCAGTCGACCAGCCGGCGTTGGCTGGCGGCCCGCAACCGTGGCGTGTCCTGTTCGGCGGTGAGTTCGGCGGCGTAGGTGTGCAGCAGGTCGTGCACCACGAACCGGCCAGGCGTGTGCTCGCTGACCAGGTGCGCGGCGGCGAGTTCGTCGATCAGGGTCCGGATCCGCGCCGCGTCGCCCCGGACCAGGGTCGCTGCGGCCGGGGCGGACAGCTCCGGGGTCGGATGCAGACCGAGCCGCCGGAAGAGCCGGGCGGCCGGCGCGCTGAGGGTCCGGTACGACCAGGAGAAGACCGCCCGTACGTCGACGGCCGTGTCCGGGCTGGCGAACCTGTCCAGCCCGCCCTCACTGTCGGCGAGTTGCCGGTCCAGTTCCGCCAGTGCGAAGGCGGGGCGGGCGGCGGCCCGGGCGGCGACGATGGCCAGCGCCAGGGGCAGCCGGCCGCACGCGTCGACGATCCGGTGCACCGCCCCGGGTTCGGCGTCGATCCGCCGTCGCCCGAGCCGCGAGCCGAGCATCTGCCGGGCCTGGTACGCGGTGAGCGGGTCCAGCCGGACCGTCCGGGCTCCCTCGGTCACCACCAGCGCGGACAGCTCGCTGCGGCTGGTGACCAGCACGAAACACCCGGTCCCGCCGGGCAGCAGCGGCCGGACCTGCTCGGCGTCGCCCGCGTTGTCGAGTACGACCAGCATCCGGCGACCGTCCATCAGCGACCGGTACAGCCCGGTCTGCCCGTCGAGGTCGGCGGGGATCTCTGCGGCGGGCAGCCCGAGCGCACGGAGGAACAGCGTCAACGCGTGCTCCGGGGTCACCCTGGCGCGGTCGTCGTAGCCGCGCAGGTTCACCCAGAGCTGGCCGTCGGGGAAGTGCTCCGCGACCCGCCGGGACCAGTGCAGCGCCAGCGCGGTCTTGCCGACCCCGGCCGTACCGTTCAGGACCACGACACCCGGTGCGCCACCGGGGCGGAGGTCGTGGGTGTCGAGCAGGGTGCGCAGCCGGGCCACCTCGCTGTCCCGGCCGGCGAAGCCGGAGACCTCCGGCGGCAGTTGCCGGGGTACCGGCGGCAGCCCGACCGCCTCGGTGGATGCCGTCAGGGTGCCGCCGAGCACCTGGGCGTGCAGCCGCTGGAACTCCTCGCCCGGGTCGAGCCCGAGTTCCTCGGCCAGGTGCCGGCAGCCCTCGTGGTAGGCGTCCAGGGCCTCCGCCCGGCGCCCGCTGCGGTGCAGTGCGGTGACCAGTTGCAGCCAGAGCCGCTCGCGCAGCGGGTCCTGGGCGGTCAGCCCGCGCAACTCCTCGACGAGTTCGGCGTGCCGGCCGAGCCGCAGGTCCACGTCGATCCGTCGCTCCAGCGTACGGAGTCGCTGTTCACGCAGACCGGGAACGCTCTCCCGGTGCAGCAGGTCGGACGGTACGTCGGAGAGCGGGTCACCGCGCCACTGCCGCAGCGCGGCATGCAGCGCGGTCGACTCGCCATCCAGATCGGACCGCCCGGCGGCCCGGTCGGCCGCCAGCAGCCAGTGCCGGAACCGCCCGAGGTCCACCAGATCGGTGCCGACCTCGATCAGGTAGCCGTCGGAGCCGGTGGCGATCAGCGGCGGCGAGCCCGCCTCGTCGAGCAGGGCGCGCAGCCGGGTGACGTACAACTGTGCGGCCCGCCGTGGGTTGTCCGGCTGCCGGTTGCTCCAGATCGCCTCGGTCAGCCGTCCGACCGAGACGAGCCGGCCCGGTTCCAGTAGCAGCGTCGCCAGCAGCGCCCGGCACTTCGGCGATCGGACCGGTACCGACCGGCCGGCCACCCGTACGTCGATGGGCCCGAGCAGCCCGAATTCCACCCCGTTGGTCATCGCCCTCTCCGCCCCCGCGTCTCCGATAGGCTGACACATCGGCCGGCAATCCGGAATACGTAGCTTGACGTACACATACAGGGTCGTGGAGACAGACGATAGCGGTTTTCCCACGAGATAGAGATCAATTCTCGGATCCATTGCGGAATTCCGCAACGGAATGACCATTCGCGGCCGGGGGGCGACGGCGTCGGGGTACCGGAGCGGCTGCCCCGGTACCCCGATGCCGTGCCGGTCGTCAGCCCAGGTAGCTCCGGCTGAGGACGATCTCCTCACTCGGCAGGCCGAGCAGTCCGAGCACCTGGACCCGGACGGCGGTCTGCACGAGCTGCCCGTTGGGGTTGGTGGTGGACTCGTTGAGGTAGACGACGGCGACCCCGGGGATGCCGATCGTCACCGGGCTACTGGTGCCGACGGCGGCACCGTTGATCGTGCCGACCACCCGGGAGGTCCGGGTGATGCCGGCCGGTCCGGCCACGCTGGTGCTCTCGATGGTGGAGAGGTTGACCAGACCGCCGAGCAGGTTGGCACCGGCGACGGTCGCCCGGGCCGTGGTCGTACCGGTGTCGGGGTCGAGCGTGCAACTGGCGTTGAGTACCCCGGTGGTCAACAGCGGCGGCGCGTTGACCGCCACCGAGGTCCGCGCGTCATTGGGCGGGCAGGTGACGTCGGGGGTCCGGGGGATGGTCAACAGCAGTCCGGTCGCCTGTAGCGCGAAGGCGCCGCCGGGCAGGTAGACGACCACCCGGACCACGGCGGTGGCCGAACCGCCGTCGTCGTCGGTCACCCGCACCAGCACGTTGTGCGGGCCGAGCGCGGTGAACGCGTGGCTGATCGTGCAGGTGCCGGCTCCGGCGGCCTCGTTGACCGTGCCGGCGGCGAGCGGGCTGCCGTCGTCGAAGTCGACCGAGCAGGTGTGCGTGTCGTTGGTGCCGATGTCGGTGAACGGCGCGGTGAAGCTGACCGGGGTGCCCCGGGTGAAGAGCGCGCCGTCGGCCGGGGCGGAGATGCTGACCGCCGGTGCGACGTTGGTCAGGGTCAGCGTGGCGGTGGCCTCCACCGGAGGGTTGACCCCGTCGTCGGCGGTCAGGGTGAGCGTGTAGATCCCGTTGTCGGTGCAGGTCACCGTCGTGGTCAGCGCGGCCTGGTTACCGAACGCGCAGGTCGCGCCCGGCTCGCCGCCACCGCTGACGTCCCAGTCCAGAGTGGCCGGTGGGCCGTCCGGATCGGTCACGTCGCCGGCGATGCCGACCGGGGTGCCCTCCTGCCCGGAGTACGGGCCGCCCGCCTCGACCACCGGCGGGGCGTTGATCACGACCGTAGTGCAGTCGGTGACGAAGCCGGTGCCGCCGCCGTCGCTGCCGAAGGCCCGTACGCAGATCTCGTGCGTACCGGCGGCCAGTGCCGGGGTGCTGGTGCTGTAGGTGACGTTCTTCGGCCCGGGTGCCTGTGGCAGGTCGGGCTGGATGTCGGCGTTGCCGATCGGGGTGTAGGGGCCACCGGGTCCGGTGGTGCTCAGCGCCAGCGAGCTGAGTTCGGAGGTGATGATGCCGGGCAGGAAGTCCGGCAGCGCCTCGGTGGGTACCTCGACGCACTGCCCGCCCGGCACTGTCGCGGCGGTGATCTGTTGGAGGCTGCCGCGGCCCTCACCGTCGTCCGTGCAGGAGGAGCCGGAACCGACCGCGAAGGTGTAGATGTCGACCTCCTCCGGGGTGCCCACCAGCGCGTCCGCCACGCCGCCGTCCGCACCGTCGGTGGCAACGCCGTCGGAGAGGAAGACCACGATCTTGCGCTGTTCGTCCATCTCGTCGGCCACTGCCCGGGCCCGGGTCACCGCGTCGGCGAAGTCGGTAGCGCCCTCGACCTCGCGGTGGGTGAAGTCGTCGACCCCGCCGTTGCCCGCGGCGTTGGAGAAGGCCGAGGCGAGCACCTCCTCGATGTCCCGATCGCCCGCGTCCGGCCCGGTACCGCCGAGGTCGCTGTCCGGGCCGGTGGTGAGTTCGTCGGGAGTGCCGCCCGGCACGACATCGGCGGCCACCGCTGTCGACCCGAAGACCACCGCCCCGACGCTGCCGACGGTGCCGGCGATGGCGGAATCGGTCACGATCTTGTTGTTGAGGTTCCGGGCGGCGGCGATCTCACAGTCGATGATCCGTCCGCAACTGTTGGCGCCCGCGTCGGTGCTGCCGGAGACGTCCAGCACGTAGACGACCGCGGTGTTGGCCACCGGTTGTCCGGTGCCGACCGCCGCCGTGCCGGTCACGGTCACCGGACCCGGGGGCAGCACCGCCCCGTCGGTCGGGGTGTCGATGGTGACCGAGATGCTGGTGCCGCCCGGCAGGTTGCCGTCGACGGCTCCCGCCGGTATCCCGGTCGCGAGAACGAGTGCCAGCGCCGTTACCGAGACAACCGTGGTGCCGGTCCAGGCTGACCTTGCACGCTTCATTGATTCCTCCTTTGTCGGGCGTGGAAAACGGGGGTACGACCCGAGCTCACGCAGACGGAGTATGGAGGGAGGTGAATGTAGTTCTTGCGCGTTAACAGACAGCCCGTTGACTGAATTCAGGTAGCTCTGTTTCTGTCGATCTGATATGCATTAGTCAATGGTTGGATGAACGGACTGAGTAGTTCCGGCCGCTCGTGTTGCGACGGGGGCGGACCGTCCCTTGACGACTGGCGAAATGCCGGGTCGTGGGCAGACCGGTGAGACGGCCACAGGTTTCGACATCCCCGGCCAGACCTGAATGGATCTTTATCCGGGTGTGCCGTCCACAGCCGTCCGCATCCCGGGCGCCCCACTCGTCGTCGTACCGGTGCGTGCCGGGAAGAGAACTGTTAGGGGGCTAGTCGATTGACGGTTGTCGTCGTCAGGTCGAGGGGAGGAGCCCCGGTACCCGTACCCGCTGCCGCGCCGCGTACCGCCGTCGCCGCCGGCCTGGTCGTGCTGCTCGCCGGAGCCGCAGCGCTGCGGCGACGTGTGGCGGCGCAGCAGCTCCGACCTCGGCGGCGTGGGCCGGTGGGCGGTCAACGTCACCTTCACCTCCCAGTGCGCCGGCAATCTCAACGCGGTGTACGCCAGCAACACCGTGACGAACGCGACCGGCGGGCTGACCAACATTGCCGTGACACCCTGAGCGGCGGGGCGTCGTGCCTGGTCAGATCGTGATGCTGGCCCCCGGCTCGGCCAGGGCGTGGAAGGTGATGCCGAGCGGCTCGACGTACCGGCGGTAGGTCTCGTAGCGCTGCCGGAGGAAGAAGTCCCGGGCGTAGCCGTCGTGCACCGGCAGGACCGCACCGGGCTGAAGCTGGGCGACGAAGCCGGCCACCGCGCGCTCGGTCAGGAAGGGCGCCATCACGGGTACGGCCGCCACCGCGACACCCCGGTACGCCAGCAGTCCCGGGTGCAGCGAGTCGCCGCAGTGCAGCAGCCGCCCGCCGACCAGATAGCCGGTGTTGCGCGGGGTGTGGTCGTCGAGGATCGGCTCGTGGTCGGCGGGAACGGCATCCAGGCGCAGCGGCCCGATCCGGTGCTCTCCGGTCTCCGCCACGGTCACGTCGAGCCCGTGTCCGCGCAGCGCCTCGGCGGTCTCCCGATTGCCGAGCAGTCGCGCCCCGGTCCGGTGCACGATCTCGACCAGCGCCTCCGGGTCGGCGTGGTCCGGATGGTGATGGGTGAGGGCGACGGCGTCGAGCCGACCGAAGTCCTCCGGGCGTACCCGCCCCTCGACGAAACCGAACCGGCCGGGATCGATCAGCAGCCGCACCCCGTCCTGCTCCACGAGCAGGCACGAGTGCAGGTACTTCGCGATCCTCACACCGCCGACCCTTCTCCAGGTATCCCGACCGGCTACCCGGACGTCGCGGGGGCAAACCCGGAATCGGGCGGGTCCCTACCAGGGCCGGTACGCTGGCCGGATGCGGCAGGGGCGCGGTGACTGGGCGCAGCGGTGGAACGCCGAGCGTCTGGACAGCCGGGTGACGGAGCTGCTGCGCCACTGGTCCGAGGATCCGGCTGGAGCCGCTGGCCAGCTCGACGCGGTGCTCCGGGCCGCCACGCCGCAGTCGGTGCTGTTCCTGGCGGAGACCTATCGACGTCGGCACCACTCACTCGAACCGCTGCTCAGCACCGGCACTGACAGCAGCGCCGGCACTGACAGCAGCGCCGGCACTGACAGCAGCGCCGGCACTGACAGCAGCGCCGGCACTGACAGCAGCGCCGGCCGGTTTGTCGAGGACTCCGGTAGCTACCCGACCGGAGTCGCGGCGCTGCTGACGCTGGACCGGTCGGGTCGGCTGCGCGAGGCGGGGCTGCGTCGGCTGGCCGCGAGCGAGGAACGGTTCGTGCTGCCGTACCTGCTGCTGCGGCTCGACGACCCGGTCGACCCGGTCCGCGACATCGCCGTCGATGCGGTGCGCCACCGGCAACGGGTCGACGGTGTCGAGGTGCTCGTACCGATGGCACCGCTGCTCGACCGGCTCGCCGGCCGGCGGCGGGCGGGTCCGCTGGTCCGGGCCCTCCGTCCCTAACCGAGCCCGACGACGTGATTCTCCCAGGCCCAGGCCGCGACCTCGACCCGGTTGCGCAGCCCCAGCTTGGTCTGGATGCCCGAGAGATGGCTCTTGACCGTGCTCAGCGAGATGAACAGCTCGGCGGCGATCTCCTGGTTGGTGCGTCCCCGGGCGATGGCCCGGACGACCTGGATCTCCCGTTCGGAGAGCGCCCGGGCGGGCCGCCCGGTGCCGGGTGCCCGCACGGCCCGCAGGTGGCGCAGCAGCCGGACCGTGACCGAGGGCGAGACCAGGGCGTCTCCGGCGTGCGCGGCCCGGACCGCCTCGACCAGCAGCGCCGGGCCGGCGTCCTTGAGTACGAAGCCGACCGCTCCGCCGCGCAGCGCGCCGTAGACGTACTCGTCGAGGTCGAACGTGGTGACCACGACCACCCGGAGCGGGTCCGGGACGTCGGGCCCGGCCAGCGCGCGGGTCACCTCGATGCCGTCGAGCCGGGGCATCCGGATGTCCACCAGACAGACGTCCGGGCGCAGCCGCTGGGCGAGCGCGACCGCCTGGCCCCCGTCGGACGCCTCGGCGACCACGTCGATGTCCGGCTGGTCCTCGAGGATGAGCCGCAGACCGCTGCGCACCATCGCCTGGTCGTCGGCGAGCAGCACCCGGATCGTCATCGGCGACTCCCGGCCGGTACGGGCACGCTGGCGCGTACCGCCCAGCCGGCGTCGGGACACGGCCCGGCCCGGAGGGTGCCGCCGAGCGCTTCGAGGCGTTCCCGCATCCCGATCAGCCCGTAGCCGGCACGGTGGGGATAGCGTGTCCCGCCCGGTGGGGCGTCGTCGACGACCTCGACCGTGACCGCTGACCGGTCCCGGGCGACGGTCACCGTGACCGACCGGGCGTGCGGGGCGTGCCGGGCGACGTTGGTCAGCGACTCCCGCACCACCCGGTGGACCGTACTGGTCACCTCGGGCGGCCACGTCGAGGTGTCCTCCCCGTCCGGCAGCCGCAGCCGTACCGCCGGCCCGTGGCCCTCGAAGCGCCTGACCAGGTCGCCGAGTTGTTCGGGGTTGGCGCTGGTCGGGGCCGCGTCGTCGGCGTCGCGCAGCAGCCCCACCACCCGGCGCATCGCGGCCAGCGCGTCGGAGCCGGCCGACTCGATGCCGGCCAGGGCGGCACCGGCCCGCTCGGGGTGCCGGCGGGCGACGATCTGCGCCGCCTGGGCCTGCACCACGATGCCGGTGATGTGGTGGGCGACGACGTCGTGCAGTTCCCTGGCCAGTTCCAGGCGCTCGTCCCGGCGTACCCGCTCGGCCACGGCCCGGCGGCGGGCCGCCAGCAGCCGCAGGCACAGCCCGCCCGTCAGCGCGGCGAGCCAGCCCATGGCGTTCAGCCCGGGGACGGCGCCGACACCGATGCCGGAGGAGGGCGGGAAGGCGAGATGGGCACCGACCACGATCGCCAGCCCGGCGATCGCGATCGCGGCGGCGGACCGTGCCGGCAGGGTCCGGATCGCGGAACCCACCAGCACGGAGAGTGCGAGGGCCATCGCGGGGCCGGGCTCGGCGGGCAGTCCGGCGGACCGGGCGACCAGGATGGCGACGGCCGCGAGGGTGAGGCCGGCGACCGCCGCCCAGAGCCGGTGGCGCCGACGCGCCAGGGCGATGCCGCCGGCCACCGCTCCGGCGGCGCAGTCGAACAGCCAGTAGCGGCCACCCCAGCTCGCGGCGAGTGCGGCCGCCGTGTCGACGAGGGCCGCGACGAACAGGATGCCGAGCCCGGCTTCGGCGGCGACCCGGGCCCGGCCGGCCAGCCGCTTCGGAACGTTCACGCTGGCCAGGTTACGGAACCCGGCTGGCTGCCGAACCGGCCGAAAGTAGGGTCGCGCGCCCGGCGGTGGCCGCCGGCGGGGTCAGCGAGGCTGCTCCCGGTTCTGCCCGGGCCCGGCGACGAATCGGTCGACGGAAATCGAGATGGCGCAGCCGACCCGGTTGCCCATGACCTCAGCCGACCCGGAGGGTCGGCACGGGCCGTTGCCGGGGCTACGGCTTCCGGGCGACTCCGGCGGCGACCTTGAGCATGGTCGGCGGAGCCTTCTCGTCCGGCCACCACTCCTGCACGTCGACGACGCCGGGCGAGAGCAGTTCGAAGCCGTCGAAGAACCGTTCGATGTCGTCCCGATGGCGGAACGTCATCGGCGCGGGGGAGTTCATCGAGATCTCCTCCAGCTTGGCCCTGGCCGCCGGGTCGCTGCCGTCGATGCAGAACTGGGAGATGCAGATGTAGCTACCCGGGGCCATCCGCTCGCGGAACCGCGCGATCAGCGCCGCCGGATCCTCGGCATCGGTGACCAGGTGGAACAGGCCGATGAAGAGCAGCAGCACCGGTTCGTCGAAGTTGATCAGCCGCCGTACCTGCGGATCTTCGAGGAGTTCGTCCGGCCGGCGGACGTCCGCCTGGATCGAGGCCACGTTCTCGTCGGTGGCCAGCAGGGCCCGGTTGTGGATGAAGACGATCGGGTCGCTGTCCACGTAGACCACCCGGGCGTCCGGGGTGATGGCCCGGGCGGTCTCGTGCACGTTCGGCGCGGTGGGGATCCCGGCGCCGATGTCGAGGAACTGCGTGATGCCGGCGTCGGCGCACATCTGGGTGACCCGGAGCAGGAACCGCCGCTGGGCCTTTCCGAGGGCGGGCAGGTCCGGGGCGAGCGCGATGACCTGCTTGGCCGCCTCCCGGTCCACCGCGAAGTTGTCCTTGCCGCCGAGTACGTAGTCGTACGCGCGGGCGTGACTCATCTGCGTGGTGTCGATACCGGACGGCACGGAGTCCTGGTTGGTCACGAGCACTCCCGGAAGTGGGATCGAGGGCTGCGAACGGCGAGCCGATCCTAGCCGGCCGACCGGGCCGGTGCCGGTGCGGAGGGCCGGCAGGAAAGGGGCTTCCCGGCGGCTCTGCATGCACGGTCACCGTGCGGTGGCGGTACGCGATTCGCGCCCGGAAACAGTGGCCCGAGGGGTTGAGCGGGCGACCGTCGCGCGGTAAGTTTTCCTCCAGGTGAGTAAGACTCAAGATGAGAACAACGGAGGTCTCACCGATGCGCCCGGAGTCCACGTTTCTGGCCGGTTACGACCCGACGGCGTTCCCACCGGTCGCGGTCACCGTCGACATCGTGGTGCTGACCATCCGGGACGGTGCCCTGCACGTACTGCTGGTGGAACGGGCCGAACACCCCTACCGGGGGCGGTTGGCCCTGCCGGGCGGTTTCGTCCGGGACGAGACGCTGGCCGAGGCGGCCCGCCGCGAGTTGGCCGAGGAGACCGGGCTGCGCCCGGGCGAGGCGGCCCTGGCCCGGGTCCACCTCGAACAGTTGCGCACCTACGGCGACCCGGGGCGGGACCCGCGGATGCGGGTGATGTCCGTGGCATACCTCGGATTCGCGCCGAGCCTGCCGGATCCCCGGGCCGGCGGCGACGCCGCCAGCGCCGCGTGGCTACCCGTGGACGACGTCCGGGACCTCGCCTTCGACCACGACATCGTGCTCGCCGACGGCCTGGAACGGGCCCGCGCCAAGCTGGAGTACACCCCGCTGGGCACGGCGTTCCTCGGGCCGGAGTTCACCATCGGGGAACTGCGCGCCGTCTACGCCGCCGTCTGGGGCGAGCAGCTCCATCCCGGCAACTTCCACCGCAAGGTGCTGTCGGTGCCCGGCTTCGTGGAGAGCACCGGCGGGACGACCAGCCGGGGCGGTGACCGGGGTGGGCCGAGGGCCCGGCTCTACCGGGCGGGCGACGCCACCCTGCTGCATCCGGCCCTGCTCCGGCCGACCCGGGAGGAGCAGGTCCGGTGAACCGGCCCGACGGTTCGGGGGCGAGGAACGGGCCCGGCGGGGCGGGACCGTCGTGCCGCAACGGGCGCTACCGGCCGACCCGTCCGGGCCGACGGAGCAGCGCCGGAAGCCGACCGGAAGGGGAGGGCACGATGACCTTCGACGAGGCGGTCGCCCTGGTGGAGCGGGCGCGTACCCCGGCCGAGATATTCGTCGACGGCGCGACGACGTACCGCCGGTTGGTCAAGATCCTGCACCCCGACGTCGCACCGGCCGGTCGCACCGCGACCGCGACGGCGGCCCTGGCCCGGCTCGCCACGCTCTGGACCGCGAGCAGCGCGGTCATCCGGACCCGCCGGCACCGCTGGTCCGTCGGCGCCGAATTCGCCAGCGGCGACGTCGGTACCCTGCGCGAGGTCGCCGACGGACCCCTGCGCGGCCTGCTGAAACTGCCCCGCGACCCGGTCGACGGCGATCTGGCCCGGGCCGAGATCGACGCCCTCGACCGGCTCGCCCGCTGTGGCGAACACCGGTTCCGGGCCTACGCGCCGCGCCTGCTGGACACCGTCACGCACGACGACCCGGCGACCGGGATCCGGCGCACCGGACCGGTGCTGGAACGGCTCGACGGGTTCGTCAGCCTCGCCGAGGTGGCCCGTCGGCATCCCGACGGGGTCGACCCGCGCGACGCCGCCTGGATGTGGCGCCGGCTGCTGGTCGGGCTCGGCTGGGCGCACCGGGCCGGCCTGGTGCACGGCGCGGTACTCCCCGAGCACGTGCTGATCCACCCCGCCGAACACGGCCTCGCCCTGGTCGACTGGTGCTACTCGGTCCCGCCCGGCCAGCGGATACCCGCGCTCGTCGCCCGGCACCGCGACAGCTATCCGCCGGAGGTGCCCGGCCGCCGCCCTGCCACCCCGGCCACCGATCTCTATGCCGCCGCCGAGTTGATGGCCCGGCTGATCGGTCCGCGCCTGCCGGCCGCGCTGCGCCGGTTCGCCGACGGCTGCCGCCTGGAGCGGCCGACGATGCGCCCCGACGACGCCTGGCGGCTGCTCGCCGAACTCGACGACCTGCTGCACGACCTCTACGGCCCCCGCCGATTTCGACCGTTCGCCATGCCGGCCTGATCCCTCAGGCCCGACCGAAGGGAAGCACCATGGGCAGTGGACGCTGGTCCACCGACGTGTACTCGGCCGCCGCGAGCTACCGCGCGGCCACCGGGGCGAGCCCGTTCGCCTACAGCGACGGCGGTGCCCGCACCGCGCATCCCGACCTCAGTCCCTACAAGGTGACCGCCCGGGAGAGCCGGGACAGCACCGAGCACCCGCACTCGACCCCGATCGCCGTACTCTTCGACGTCACCGGCTCGATGCGCGACGTGCCCCGGGTGCTCCAGGCGAAGTTGCCGCAACTGCTGGGACTGCTGCTGCGCAAGGGCTACGCCCGGGACCCGCAGATCCTGTTCGGAGCGGTCGGCGACGCCACCTGTGACCGGGTGCCGTTGCAGGTCGGCCAGTTCGAGTCGGACAACCGGATGGACGACCAGTTGGCCAACATCGTCCTGGAAGGGGGCGGTGGCGGCCAGCAGACCGAGTCGTACGAGCTGGCGATGTACTTCATGGCCCGGCACACCGAGCTGGACAGCGTACGCAAGCGCGGCCGGCCCGGCTATCTCTTCCTGATCGGCGACGAGCTGCCGTACGACCGGGTCAAGCCGGCCGAGGTCCGCCGGGTGATCGGCGACCAGCTCACCGAGCCGATCGCGGTCACCGAGATCGTCCGCGAGCTGCGGCGCAGCTTCGAGGTCTACTACATCCTGCCGGGTGGATCCAACTACGCCGGCGATCCGCGCATCCTGAACGCCTGGCGGAAGCTGCTCGGCCAGAACGTCCTGGAGCTCGACGACCTCGACGCGGTCTGCGAGACCATAGCGCTCACCGTCGGGCTCGGCGAGCAGGCCATCGACCTCGACGCCGGGCTGCGGGATCTCGACGACGTCGGCTCGACCGTCGGCGCCAGCGTCGGCCGGGCGCTGGCGACGGTCCGGCGCGGCCCGGCCGGCAGCTCGGTGGCCCTGACCGGGCTCGACGACGGCACCGGCGGAAACCTCCGGCTGTGAACCACACCGTCGTCGTCGACCTCGGCTACGGGGACGCGGGCAAGGGCACCACGGTGGACTGGCTCTGCGCGCGGGAGCCGGTCACCGCCGTGATCCGGTTCAACGGGGGTGCGCAGGCCGCACACAACGTGGTGACGCCGGACGGGCGGCACCACACCTTCGCCCAGTTCGGCTCGGGCACGCTGCGCGGGGTGCCCACCCACCTGTCGCGGTTCGTCGTGGTCGACCCGCTGGCCCTGGCGGCCGAGGCGGCGGCGCTGGCCCGATCGGGGGTGCCGGACCCGTTCGGGCTGCTGACCGTGGACGGCGACGCGTTGCTCGCCACCCCGTGGCACCGCGCCGCGAACCAGCTCCGGGAGCTGCGGCGCGGTGCCGACCGGCACGGTTCGTGCGGGGTCGGGGTCGGCGAGACCATGGCGTACGCGCAGCGCCACCCCGACGCGCCGCGGGTCGCCGACGTTCGTGATCCGGTACGCCTGCGTCGCCGGCTCACCCGGCTCCGCGACCGGCTCACCGACGAACTCGGCCCGATCGACGCACCGCCGCTCGACGACGTGCTGGCGGCGTTCCGGGCGTTCGGCGAGGCGGTCGCGGTGGTGGACGGGACCGCCGTGCGGCGGCGCCTGCTCCGCGCCGGGCCGTGCGTCTTCGAGGGTGCCCAGGGGGTGCTGCTGGACGAGTGGCGGGGCTGGCACCCGTACACCACCTGGTCGACCACGACCTTCGACAACGCGGCGACCCTGCTGGCCGAGGCGGACCGGTCGGCGCTGCGGCTCGGCGTGGTGCGCACCTACACCACCCGGCACGGGGCGGGGCCGTTCGTCACCGAGGATCCGGCGCTGCGCCTGCCGGAGCCGCACAACGGGACGGGGTGCTGGCAGGGCCCGTTCCGGGTCGGTCACTTCGACGCGGTCGCGCACCGGTACGCCGTGCAGGTCTGCGGCGGGGTCGACGCGCTGGCCGTCACCCACGCCGACGCGCCGGACCGGGAACCGGCACTGCGGATCTGCACCGGTTACGAGGTGGCCCGGGCGCCGCTGTTCCGGCTGATTCCCGGCCCGGCGCGGGATCTCGCACACCAGGCGGAGCTGACGGCGTTGCTGCACCGGGCCCGGCCGGCCGTGCTGTTCCGGCCGGACGACTGGCCGACGACGATCGGTGCGCTACTCGACCTGCCGGTGCTGATGACGTCGTTCGGCCCCCGGGCCACCGACAAGCGTCCCGGCAGCGGGTGCGGCGCGCGGCCGCCGTCTCGACCGGGCGCCCGGCACGCCGGCCGGGCGACCCCGGCCGGCGTCAAAGCTCGGTGACCACCAGGTCGAGCTGACGGGGGCGGCCGGCGACCACCGGCTGCTCCTCGACGGTGTACTTCAGGTCGCGCAGCGCCTCGACCAGCCGGCCGGGGGACCGGGGTGCCGCGCCGGCCAGCAGTAGGTCGCGGACCAGCCGACCCTTGCTGGCCTTGTTGAAGTGGCTCACCACAGACCGCCGGACCTCCCCGGCGACCATCTGCTCGTGCAGCACCCGGACCGTGACGGTGTGCTCGGCCAGCCGGCCGGTGGGCCGCCACATCGCGGCGTACCCGCTGGAGCGCAGGTCGAGCACGGGTCCGCCGCCGGCCGTCTCGGTGAGCACCGGGTCGAACAGCGCGCGCCAGTACGCCGCCAGCCCGCCCACCCCGGGCAGGTTCACCCCGACCGCGCAGCGGTACGCCGGGATCCGGTCGTCCATCCGGATCGCCCCCCAGAGCCCGGAGAAGACGAGTACGGAACGCCGGGCCCGGGCCCGGGCCGGACCGGGCAGGGTGCCGAGGCCGAGTGCGTCGTAGAGCACCCCGGTGTAGACCTTGGCCGCCGGCTGGGCCGGCGCGGTGCGCAGCCGGGCGTTGCGGTCCAGCTCCTCGTCCTGCCCCGGGCTGAGCCCGAGCACCTTCCGGGCGCGGTCCCGGTCCGGCCCGGCGCAGAGTGCGACGAGCGCGTCGAGGACGCGTTCCCGTCCAGGGTTGAGCGCGGGCTGGGTCAGCGCGTCCGGATTCACCGGCCGGCCGGAGCGGGGCGCGGTCTTCCCCTCCGACGGAGGCAGCAGGATCAGCACGACCAGCAAGCCTACGCAGCGGCCCGGCCGGCGCGTACGGGGCGTGCCGGGCGGCCGCCCCGGACGCGTACCGGTCGGAGCGGTCGGTCAGGCCGCCTTGCCGAGGGCGTGCTGGGCCAGCAGTTCGCCGTGCTTGCCGGCCGAGGTGTGCCCGGCTTCGAGGTTCTGCCGGGCCAGGTCCCGCAGCGGCTCCATCGCCGGGGTGATCTCGGCCAGGGTCAGCTCTACCTCGCTGACGTGCAGGTCCAGTTCGAGAACGTCCCCGAAGAACCGGCGGTAGTACGGGGTGGCGTGGTCCCAGCCCTCCCGGGGGGTACCCGGACCGTAGCCGCCGCCCCGGGTGACGATCAGCGCCGCCGGCCGGCCGCGCAGCGGCGACTCCTGGCCCGGGGCCAGCCGGGGCTCGGTGAGCAGCAGGTCGATCCAGGACTTGACGTGCTGGGACACGCCGTAGTTGTAGAGCGGCACGGCGAGCAGGTACGCGTCGGCCGCGACGAGTTCGTCGACGTAGCCGGCGGCGAGGGCGGCGGCCTGCGCCTGGGCCTCGGTGCGCTGGTCGGCCGGGACGAATCCGGCGCTGACCGCCGCCGGCCAGGCGTCGGCCGGCACCGGCGAGGCGGCCAGGTCGCGCCGGATGACCAGCCCGGACGGGTGGGTACGGGTCCACGCCGCCTCGGCGGTGTCGGCGACGGCCCGGCTGACGGACTGCTCGCCGCGGATGCTGGCGTCGAGTCGGAACAGGCTCACTCTTACCTCCGAAAGAAGTTCTGTAATCGCGACCAAGTTAGCCACAGACCGACTGCTGAACAGCAGAACTGTGATTTATATTATCTTCGGTCAGATATTTCTGTCTCACAGAACATCTAGCGGGCGATGATCTTCCAGACGGGTATGCTGGTCACGTGTCCGACACCGCAGCTCCCGCGCCATCCGCCGCCCGTTCCGAGGACGGCGGCGGTCGGATCGCGGCGGAGTTGCTCAAGGACGACTTCGGCTGGGCGCTCGGGGTGATCATGCGGCGCTACCTCCGCGCGGCGGAGGAGATCGTCAACGACGTGCCGGGTGGGCCCCGGGGCTACCAGGTCGTCGCCTCGGCGAGCCAGAACCTGGCCACCAACCAGGGCGCGATGGCCGCCCAGCTCGGCATCGACCGGACCGTCCTCACCTACCTGATCGACGACCTGGAGGCCGCCGGACTGGTCTCCCGGCAGCCCGACCCGGCCGACCGGCGCAGTCGCCGGGTGGTCGCCACCGAGGCCGGGAAGGCGCTCTGGCAGGACCGGCAGGCCGCCCTGGCCAACGCCGAGGCCGAGATCCTCCGGGTACTCGGCCGGGACGAGTCGGCCTTCAAGGAACTCCTGCAACGCGTGGCGATACACGCGGACCGGCTCGACCCGATGCACAACGCCTGCCAGGTGGTCGAGGAGCTGAACGAGCAGGAAAACCGGAGCCGCCGCCGGCGCTGACCGCGCCACGCGGACGGGACCGATCCCGATCGCGCCGAGGGCCAGCCGTGCGCCGCCGGTGGTCCACCGCTCGCGGACAAATCCGCCGACGGATGTATCTGGGCCGGGAGTAGCCGCCTCTGTACTGGTGAGCCGCGGCCGCCCGGCCCGGCTGTACCTCGTCCGGAATCGGTGACCCATGCTGTCAACCTGGGTATCGCTGCTGCTTCTCGTCGCGGCGGCCGGCATCGTCATGGTCGTCGTGCGGCGCCGCCGCGGTGCGGAGACCACTCCGGCCGGCGGTCCGTCCACCATCGACGTGAGCGCCGAACTGCCGACCTTCAACATCGTCGCCCTCGGTGCCCAGGAGACCGGCAAGACCGTCCTGCTCGCCAGCATGTTCCACCGGCTCAGCACCGAGCTGCGCGAGGGTGGCTTCCGGCTCGTCACCGGGCTCGAACAGGCGGCCGACCTGACCGACCTCTACGCGACCCTGCGCGACCCGGAGGACACCTGGCCGCCCGGGACGATGATCGGACAGACTCGTTCGTTCACCTTCGACTGCGTCGGCACGGCCGGCGGTCGGGATCACGCCGTACTCCGGTTCAACTACCTCGACTACGCCGGGGAACTGGTCGGCGGCGGGCGGGCGGCGAGCGTACCGGCGCACGGGCGGCAGGCCAGTCAGCAAGATCTGGAGCAGCGGCTGGGCGCCGCGCACGCGATCTTCGGCATCATCGACGGCCGACGCATGGTAGACGCGCTGCGCGGTGGCCGGGAGGGCCAGCTCTACCTGGAGAACACCATCGTCCCGATGATCGTGCTGATGCGTCGGGCCGAGTGTCCGGTGCACTTCGTCCTCACCAAGTGGGATCTGTTCGACACCGTCGGCGCCGAAGAGGACGAGGAGAACGACCGGCTCGAACTGGCCCGCAAGGAACTGCTGTCGTACCCGCCGATCCGCAACCTGGTCGAGCAGCGACGCCGGGCGCGCAAGATGGTCCGGTTGATCCCGGTCTCCGCGATCGGACGGCAGTTCGCCACGATGGCCGCCGACGGGCACATGGTCAAACTGCGGCACGGCCGGCTCCGGCCGGTCAACGTCGAACTGCCGCTCTGCGCCGTGCTGCCCGACCTCTTCGGGCAGGTCAGCGCGCAGCTCGACGAGGCCGTCGAGCGGAAGATCGTCGAGGAGTCCCGGGCACTCTCCCGGCTCTCCGCCGCCGAGACCGTGTCGGCGGTCGGCCGGTTCCTGGCCCGCCCCGCCGGACAGGCCGTACGCCTCGCCGTCGGCCTGGCCGTCGGGCGGAACGCGTTCAGCGAGCAGATCGTCAGCACCTTCCTCGACTGGGTCGGGGAGCCGTTCGAGGCGAAGGCCCGGGAGGTGGCGCAGACGATCGACGACGCGCACCGCTCCGCCGAGCAGATCCGGCTCGCCAGGCAGGCCGTGCTGGAGGAGTTCCGGGAGAACATGGTCGTACTCCGCCGGCAGCTCCCCGCCTCCGACCTCACCACCTGGGGTGCCCGGTGAGCGCCGCGCCGGCCCGGTCCGGCTGGCCGTTCCTGGTCGGTCGCGGTCGGGACGCCGGCTACCGGATGCTGCTCACCCCGGCTCCGCTGGCCGACCGGAACGACTCGGACGGGCTGCTCGCCGCGGTGACCGGCGAGGTGCCGGCGGACGCGCCACCGGTGGTCGCGGTCGTCGGCCCGGGCGGGGCACTCTGCGTTGTCTACCGCACCCTGCGGCCCAGCACCGCCGACACCGGCGCCACCGGTCCCGGCCGGTCCACGCCGTTGCTCGACCGGGCCGGCCGGCCACTGGTCCTGGCGTACGGCTTCGTGTGCCGGGGCGGCCGGGTGACCCGGGTCGACGAAGCCGACCTGCGGTACGCCCGCGAAGTGGCGCTGGACGCCTTCCGCCGGTTCCACGCCGACGAGGCGGCGTACCGGACGGCGGTGTCGGAGCCGTACCCGCTGCGCTCGGAGGTTGTCGGACGACCGGCCGGTCGCGCCGGGGACGGCGGGCAGGCCCGCTCGGCGCCACCGGGGCAGCCCCGTTCCATGTCACCGGGCCGGGAGGCACCATCCGTGGCGGCCTGGCGGCCCGACGCGCTGCCGCCGTCCGGCCGGGACCGGAACGGCCGGCCGCGCCCACCGACCCTGCTGCTCGGGCTCTGCGCGCTGCTGCTCGTGCTCGGCGGGACCGGCCTCTGGCTGGCCACCCGGCCGCCCGAGGTGCCGGTGCCGGGCGTCGTGGGGCTGCCGGAGGCGGACGCCGTACGGGACCTGCACACCGCCCGGCTGCGCGCCGTACCCGGGTCGGAGCGGTGGGGCGGGGGCTGCCGGCCGGGCCGGGTGGTCGAACAGTCCCCGGCGGCGGGCACCAGGGTCCGGGAGCAGACCGAGGTGGTGTACGCGCTCTGCCCGCAAGGGCGCCCGCCCGCGCCGCCGTCACCCGCGCCCGCGCCGCCGTCACCCGCGCTCGTGTCGCCGTCACCCGCGCGCTCCACGGCGGCGCCGGAGCGGCGGTCGCGTGCCACCAGTGAGATCGAGGCTGTACGACCGTAACGATCATCGGCGTAGGATGGCGCCGAGCGGCGGGATCGGTCATCGAAGCGTGGTGAGAGGCGGGTCGCGGGTCGGTATGGCGGTTCGCGGCGTGCCGGGCACCTTCCCCGCAGCGGCGTCGGGTCCGCGACGCCGCCCGGCGAGCGGCCGGACGGCCCGGACGATCGGGCGGTTCGTGGTGCCGACCCTGGTCGCGGCGCTCTTCGCCGCTCCACTGTGGTTCATGGTGGTCGGCTCGCTCCGCCCCGCCGGCCTCCCGCCGCCGCGTACCCTGGAGGTTCTGCCGCCCGAGCCGACGCTGGCCGCGTACGCCCGGCTGCCCGAGCTGATCCCGCTGTTCCGCTACCTGGCGAACTCGGCGCTGGTCGTCGCGCTCGCCGTACCGCTGACGGTGCTGGCCGCCTCGTTGACCGGGTTCGGGATCCGGCTGCTCGGCCCGGCAGCCCGGCGCCGGGTGGTGCTCGGCCTGCTGGTGGTGCTGCTCGTCCCGGTCACCGCCGTATGGGCGACCCGGTTCGAGCTGTTCCGGCTGGTCGGGGTGGTCGACACGTACCTGCCGCTGCTGGCGCCGGCCCTGCTCGCGGTGAGCCCGTTCCTGGTGCTGCTCTACGCGTGGAGCTTCGGTGGCGTGCCGGAGAGCCAGCTCGAGGCGGCCCGGCTGGAGGGCGCCCGGTGGCTGTCGGTCTGGCGCCGGGTGGCGCTGCCCCAGGTACGCCCGACCACCCTGGCGGTGGCGGTGCTCGCCTTCACCTACCACTGGGCCAACTTCATCGACCCGCTGCTCTACCTGCACAGCGGTGACCGCTACACGTACGCGCTCGGGTTGCAGTTCCTGCGCCTGCTGAACCCGACCGACTGGCCGCTGCTGATGGCCGGCTGTGTCGTGGCGACCCTGCCCTGCGTACTGGTGTTCCTGCTGGCCCAGCGGATCCTGCTCGACGACGATCCGTTGGCGGCACTGAGTTCTGGAGGACGCAGATGACCCGATCCTGGCGGCGCTGGGCCGCCGGCCTGCTCGTCGCCGGCCTGCTCGCCGGCTGCGGCGCGGACGATCCCGGGGAGAGCGCCGGGATCACCGTCGTGCTCTTCGGCGACGCCGAGGAGATCGCCGGCTACCGGACGATGATCGAGGCGTTCGAGAAGGCCACCCCGGACGTGGACGTCACGCTCTCCCCGGTGGCCACCCAGGACGAGCTGATGGCCCGGCTGACCACGGCGTTCGCCGGCGGCACCCCACCCGACGTCTTTCTGCTGAACTACCGCCGGTACGGCCAGTTCGCCGCGCAGGACGCGATCGAGCCCGCACAGTCCTATCTGGACTCCAGCGGGGCGCTGGCCGAGGGCGACTTCAGCAGGGCCGCCCTGGACGCCTTCCGGTTCGACGGAAAGACGCTGACCTGCCTGCCGCAGAACCTCTCGTCACTGGTCGTCTACTACAACGCCGACCTGTTCCGCGCCTCCGGCGTGACCCCGCCGAAGGCCGGCTGGACCTGGGACGACTTCCTCGGCACCGCGAAGGCGCTCACCCGGGACGGCCGGTACGGGGTGGGCGTCGAGCCGAGCGTGCCCCGGCTGGCGCCGTTCGTCTGGTCCAACGGCGGTGACCTCGTCGACGACCCCGACCGGCCCAGCACGCTCACCCTGACCGGCGCGCCGGCCACCCGCGAGGCGGTCGACTGGTTCCTCGACCTGCAACTGGTGCACCACGTCGTACCGCCGGACGCCGAGGAGCAGAGCGAGTCGAGCGAGGCGCGGTTCCTGCGCGGCACGCTCGGCATGTACCTGAACAGCCGGGTCGCGGTCCCCACCCTGCGTACCGTCAGGGACTTCGAGTGGGACGGGGCACCGCTGCCGGTCGCGCCGGGCGGGAAACCGGCGTCGATCCTGCACAGCGACGCGTACTGCATGAGCGCCGGGCGGCCCGACCACCGCGACGCCTGGCGGTTCATCGAGTTCGCGATGGGTGCCGAGGGGCAGCGGATCCTCGCCGCGTCGGGGCGTACGGTGCCGTCCCGGCTCGACGTCGCCCGCTCCGACGAGTTCCTGAAGCCGAGCCTGCCGCCACGCTCCTCGCAGGTCTATCTCGACGCCGAGCCGCACCTGCGGGCCACCCCGCGCACCGCCACCTGGTCCCGGGTCGAACGCGAGACGGACGCCCTGCTGGAGGAGGTGTTCTACGGCCGGGTCGGCCGCGAGGAGGGGCTGCGCCAACTGGAGGAGAAGGTACGGCCGCTGTTCCGGGACCCGCCGCGGTGAGTACCGACCGGGGCGCGATCCGGCTGGAGGCGCTGGGTAAGGCGTACGGCTCGGTCACCGCGCTGCGCGA
Organism: Plantactinospora sp. CA-294935; assembly: GCF_050936445.1. Lineage (NCBI taxonomy): Bacteria > Bacillati > Actinomycetota > Actinomycetes > Micromonosporales > Micromonosporaceae > Plantactinospora > Plantactinospora sp. CA-294935. The sequence continues at coordinate 9,539,293 of NZ_JBNJMU010000001.1, read as the reverse complement.
GGTCGACCTCGACGTGCGGGCCGGCGAGTTGCTGACCCTGGTCGGGCCCTCCGGCTCGGGCAAGTCGACGATCCTGCGACTGGTCGCCGGACTGGACCGGCCGGACTCCGGCCGGATCCTCGTCGACGGCACCGACATCGCGCCGGTACCCCCGCACCGGCGGGCCGTCGCAATGGTCTTCCAGGACTACGCCCTCTACCCGCACCTGACCGTACGCGGGAATCTGCTCTTCGGGTTGCGGGTCCGCCGGGTGCCGAGGGCCGAGGCGGAGCGGCGGGCCCGGGCCGCCGCCGAGCGGCTCGGCATCGCCGACCTGCTGGACCGCTATCCGGACCAGATGTCCGGCGGGCAGCGCCAGCGGGTGGCGCTGGCCCGCGCCCTGGTCCGGGAGCCCACCGTCTATCTGCTGGACGAGCCGCTGGCCAGCCTGGACGCCCAGCTCCGGTTCGCCACCCGGGCCGACCTGCTCGCCGTGCACCGCGATCTCGGCACCACGATGGTGCACGTCACGCACGACCAGGCCGAGGCGATGACCCTCGGCGACCGGCTGGCGGTGCTGGACGCCGGCCGAATCCGCCAGGTCGGCCCGCCGCAGCAGGTCTACGACGAACCGGCCGACCTGGTGGTGGCCGGGTTCCTCGGCAGCCCGCCGATGAACCTGGTGCCCGGCGGCGGCGTGCTCGGCGACGCCCCCGGGCTGACCGTCGGGGTACGTCCGGAGGACATCGCCGTCGACCCCGACGGGCCGGTCGAGGCGACGGTGGAGGCGGTGGAGGCGCTGGGCAGCGAGGCGATCCTGCTCACCCGCTGCCCGGACGGCACCCGGCTGGCGGTCCGGACCGGACCCCGGCACGGGCTGCGGGCCGGTGCCGGGCTGCGGCTGCGCCCCGACCCGCGCCGGCTGCACCGCTTCGACACCGAGACCGGACAGCGCCGAGCAAGTGTCGCCGAGACCGGCCAGCGCCGAGCAAGCGTCGCCGAGACCGGCCAGCGCCGAGCAAGCGTCGCCGAGACCGACCGACGTCGATGAGCAGTCGGTCCCGGCGTCCGCTCACCCCGTGGATGTTCCTCGCCCCGTACGGCGTCGCCGTGCTGCTGCTGATCGCGCTGCCGGCGCTGCTCAACGTCGGGTACGCCTTCACCGACCACACCGGGCTGACCCGCGACCCCCGGTTCACCGGGCTGGCCAACCTGCGCCGGCTCTTCGCCGACGAGTTCTTCCTGGACAGCCTGGAGGCGTCGCTGTTCCACGTCGCGGTCTCGGTGCCGCTGCGGCTGCTCGCGGCGGTCGGGCTCGGCCTGCTGCTCGCCGCGCCGAGGCCCGGCGGCAGGTGGTTCCGGGTCGCCGTCTACCTGCCGACGGTGATCCCCGACGTGGCGCTGGCGGTGCTCTTCCTCTGGGTGCTCAACCCGCTCTACGGCCCGCTCAACCAGCTCCTCGGGCTGGTCGGGCACCCCGGCTACACCTGGCTGGCCGAGCCGACCACCGCCCGGGTCGGAGTGGTGCTGATGCTGCTCTTCCCGATCGGGGAGGGCTTTCTCGTCGTCCTCGCCGCCCGCCGCCTGCTCGACGGGCGGCTCTACGAGGCGGCGGCGCTGGAGGGCTGCGGCCCGTTCGGGCAACTGCGCCGGCTCACCCTGCCGCTGCTCGCCCCGGTGCTGGTGCTGCTGGCGGTCCGGGACACGATCCTCACCCTCCAGGTCAACTTCGTGCCGGCGTACGTCCTCACCGACGGCCGCCCGGCGAACGCGACCCAGTACCTGCCGGTCTACATCTTCGACCACGCCTTCGAGTTCTCCGGATTCGCCTACGGGGCGCTGCTGACGATCGTCCTGATGGTGATCAGCGCGGCCGTCATCACCGTGCAGTTGCTCGCGGTACGACGCTGGCGGGTGCTGCGCTGACCGTGGCATCCTGCACCGATGAGATCCCGGGTGCTCGTGCTCGCCGTCGCCGTGCTGGGGCTCGCCGGCTGCGGTGGTGACGGCGGTACGGGCGGGTCGGCGACCACGGACCGGAACGAGGCCATGCTGGCGAACCTGCCGAGCTGCGACCGGGTGCCGATGGACGAGGGCACCGAGGTCACCGCCGAGGTCGCCGGTCTGGTGCTGCCGGAGGGCGCCCGGGTGACGAGTACGGCCGCGCAGGGGGCGCTGACCACGGTGGAGGCGACGGTCCGGCTGACCCCGCTGGACGTACGGGCGCACTACCAGGAGCGGACCGACATCGAGCTGCTCAGCGTCGAGGACGAGGTCTTCGAGTCCGAGGTGCTGCTCCGGGCCCAGGACCGGCGGATGTACCTGCGGGCCACCGCGCTCTGCGCCGACGGCACCGCGCTGACCGCCGTGGTCGGCCCCGACTCCGACGACGCGGGCCTGCCGGGGTTCCGCAGCGGCGGCGGATAGCACCCGGCCTGGGGGGTTGGCCCGGAGGTCGAAATGGGACAGCGGTTCATTGACCTTGATCCGCGATCAATCTAGCCTGGCCGCACACCGACCGGACTCGGATCGCACTCCGGTGTGGACAGGAGAGCCCGCATGAAGGCCACACCCCGCCCACCTCGCCGCGGCACGGCAGTCACCGCGACCCTGGTACTGCTCGCCGCTGGCGCCCTCGCCTCCTCGTCGTCGACCTCCCGAGCCCCGCAACCCACCGATCAGCTCTCCCTGGCCACCAGCATGCCGACCGGCCCGATGGAGATGCCCGCCGAGTGGATGACCTCGCAGCGGCTCAGCGACGGCAGCCGGGAACTCTCCGCCGCCAAGTACGTCAGGGCCCGGGGCGAGGCGGACGGGATCGCCGTGCGCAGCCGGGGCGCGTACCACGACCTGGCCCGGCAGAAGTGGCACTTCTTCGGCCCGACCAACATCGGCGGCCGGGTCGTCGACATCGCCGTCGACCCTTCGGTCGACGACCAGATCTTCGTCGCCGCCGCCTCCGGCGGGATCTGGAAGTCCCGCGACGCGGGGATGACCTACGAGTCCGTCTGGCCGGGAAACTGGGTGCAGAGCATGGGCGCGGTCGCGATGACCCGCAGCGGAGTGCTCTTCGCCGGTACCGGTGAGGCGCAGCCGGGCGGTGGCTCGATCACCTTCGGCGGGGACGGGGTCTACCGGTCGTACAACCGGGGCAGGACGTGGCAGCGGGTGGGGCTGACGGAGAGCCACGCCATCGCCCGGTTCGCCATCGACCCCCGCAACGAGCGCCGGATCTTCGCCGCCGCCGCCGGCAACCTCTTCAAGCCGGGCGGTGAGCGGGGCGTCTACCTCTCCGAGAACGGCGGCAGCAGTTGGCGCCGGGTGCTCACCCCGCCGAACGGCACCACCGGGGCGACCGAGGTGCTGATCGACCCGACCAACCCGAACCGGGTCTACGCCGCCCTCTGGGACCACCTGCGCGAGCCGCACCAGCGGACGTACGGCGGGCCGGGCTCCAGCCTGTGGCGCTCCGACAACGGCGGCCGGAACTGGCAGCGGATGACGAACGGGCTGCCGACCGACGCCGACCAGGGCCGCTGGGGCCTGGCGCTGGCGCCGAGCGACCCGAAGCGGCTCTACGCGTACGTCGGCACCGCGCTCGGCCCGTTCCGGGCGTTCTACCGCTCCGACGACGGCGGCGACACCTGGACCCAGACCCCGGTCACCGCCAACCAGGCGTCGCAGTCCACCTTCAGCTGGTGGTTCGGCAAGCTCTGGGTGGACCCGTTGGACGCCGAGCACGTCTTCCTGGCCGGGGTGAACCTGGTGCGCTCGACCGACGGCGCGCAGACCTTCGCCTCGGTCAGCGGGGTGCACGCCGACCAGCACGTGATGCGCTGGGACCCGAAGGTGCCGGACCGGGCCTACCTCGGCAACGACGGCGGGATGTACCGCTCCGACGTGAACGGGGTCGGCGGCTGGACCAAGGCGACGTACGAGCCGTACACCCAGTTCTACACGGTCGACGTCGCCGAGACCGATCCGGCGCTGAAGGTGGCCGGGGCGCAGGACAACGGCTGTAACCGGGGCTACAACGGGGTGGGCGGCCCCTGGGACGCGATCGGCTGCGGCGACGGGCTCCAGGTGGTCATCCACCCCGAGGCGTCGAACATCGTCTTCGGGTGCAGCCAGTACGGCTCCTGCTACCGCTCGGAGAACAGCGGCGGCACCCCACGGCAGACCATCGGCACCAACCAGACCGTCTCGGACCGGCGCAACTGGCAGACGCCGCTCCAGTTCGACCCGAGCGACCCGGACGTCATGTACTACGCCGGCAACATCGTCAACCGGTCCACCGACAACGGCCGGACCTGGACGGCGATCAGCCCGGACCTGACCGGCGGCGGCCCGAACGACCCGAACGGCTACCCGTGGGGCACCGTCACCACGCTTGCGGCGGCGCCGACCGACGGCAGCAAGCTCTACGTCGGCACCGACGACGGCCGGCTCTGGTGGACCGACGACACCGGGCAGAACTGGCACCAGGTCGATCCGGCGGAACTCCCCGGCACCTGGGTCACCCGGGTCGCGGTGCACCCGAAGGACAAGAACATCGCGTACGCCACCTTTTCCGGCTTCCGGTCCGGCAGCGACCGCCCGCACGTCATGGTGACCCAGGACGGCGGTCGTACCTGGACGGACATCGGCCGGGGCCTGCCGGACGCGCCGGTGAACTCGGTCATCCCGACCTCTGACGGCCTGCTCGTGGTCGGTACCGATGTCGGGGTCTACCTCTCGGCGTGGAACGGCGGGGAGTGGGCGGCGCTCGGCACCAACCTGCCGCAGGCGGCCGTGATGTACCTGCGGTATCACGAGCCGACCCGGCAACTGACCGCCGCCACCTTCGGCCGGGGCGTCTACGACATCAAGGTGCCCCGGTGCCCGGGAGCGTCGACCCGGCTGCCGCTGCGCAAGCCCGGGGTGGGGGTCGTCGGCGCACTCGCCTCCTGCCGGGCCCGGTGAGCAGGAGCGCAACCTAGCGGTACTGCCCAGGGCGGGGGTGTGGACGAGTTCCACGCCCCCGCCCCGCGGTGTTCCGGCCACTGGCGATCCAGGGACGACGCTCGGGCAGGGACCGGTCGTCTATACCTGGTTCATGGGGACGGACGGCATCTCGGTCGGTATCGTCGGCGGCGGCATCGGCGGGCTCAGCGCCGCCCTGTCGCTGCTCCGGGCCGGCTTCGACGTCCAGGTCTACGAGCAGGCGGCGACGCTCTCCGAGGTCGGTGCGGGCGTGCAGGTCAGCCCGAACGCCTCCCGGATCCTGCACCGGCTCGGCCTCGCCGCCGAGCTGGCCCGGACCGGCGTACGGCCGGTGGCGCTGCACCAGCGCCGCTGGGCGGACGGCCGGACCCTGCTGCGCGCACCGCTGGGCGCGCCGATGGAGGCGGCGTTCGGCTACCCCTACTACCACCTGCACCGGGCCGACCTGCTGGCCGCGCTGGCCCGGGCGGTACCGGCCGACCGCCTGCATCTCGGACACCGGCTCACCGGTCTGACCGAGCACGGCAACTCCGTGACGGCCCGGTTCGCCGGCGGTGCGCGGGCGGAGTGCGACGTGCTGGTCGGCGCCGACGGCATCCACTCGACGGTCCGCCGGGAGCTGTTCGGTGCCGAGGCGCCCCGGTTCACCGGCTGCGTCGCGTACCGGGGACTGGTGCCGGCGCACCGGCTGCGCCATCTGGACCTGGAGGTGTCCGGTCAGGTCTGGATGGGACCCGGGCGGCACTTCGTGCATTACTTCGTCAGCGGCCGTCGGCTGGTCAACGTCGTCGCGGTGCTGGAGCGGGACGCCTGGACACGGGAGTCCTGGACGGACCGCGGCGACCTCGGCGAGGCGCTGGCCGCGTACGCGGACTGGCATCCGCAGGTCCGCGCCATCCTGTCGGCGGTCGACGAGACGTACGTCTGGGCGCTGTTCGACCGCGCGCCGCTGCCGCGCTGGTCGGTCGGGCGGGACGCCTCCGTCGTGGACCTGTAGTCCGGGGTGAACCGGACGGCCCCGCCGTGCCGGATCCGGACGGGCCGAGGAACCCATTCGGAGCCACCGGCCGGTCGGATGGCTGGCTGACGGCAATCTCACAGCGGCCCGTCACAGACGCGCTCCCCTCCGAATGGCCGGCAGACGACATGACCGTCCGCACCCTTGGAGGGAAGATGAGCACCACACCTGGGCCGGTCGCACGGCCGGGGCCCGCGCGGCGGGTGAGCACGGCGCTGGCCGCCGCGACCTGCGTCGCCCTCGCCGGAGCGGTGGCCGGCCTCGGGCCGACCACCGCCGGGGCGTCCAGCCACCGCGAGGCACCGCTGGTCGCCACGGATCCGGCGATCGACAATACCGACCTGTACGCCTTCGTCAGCCCCGAGCGCCCGGGCTATCTCACGTTCATCGCCAACTGGACACCGTTCGAGGAGCCGGACGGGGGCCCGAACTTCTATCCGTTCGCGACGGACGCGGCGTACAACATCAAGGTCGACAACGACGGCGACGCCAGGCCGGACGCGACGTTCCGGTGGACGTTCCAGAACGTCGACCGGCGGGGCGGCTCGACGTTCCTCTACAACAACGGCCCGGTCACCTCGCTGGACGACGAGAACCTGCTGTTCCGGCAGACCTACAAGCTGGAGTCGTCGTTCGACGGTGAGCCGTTCAAGACCCGGGTCACCGGCGGGCCGGTCGCACCGTCCCGGGTCGGCAACGCCTCCATGCCGGACTACGCCAAGCTGCGCCGGGACGCCACCACCACGCTGCCCGGTGGCTGGAAGGTCTTCGCCGGCCAGGCCGACGACCCGTTCTTCCTGGACCTGCGGGTCTTCGACCTGCTCTACGGCGGGGACCTCAGCGAGACCGGCCAGGACACCCTGGCCGGCTACAACGTCAACAGCATCGCCCTGCAGGTGCCGTTCTCGGACGTGGCGCTGCGCGGCGACCCGAAGCGCAACCCGGTGATCGGCGTCTGGGCGACCACCGACCGGGCCCGGGTGCGGATCTCCGGCAAGGTCGGCGACGTGCCGCGCAGCGGCGACCGGGTGCAGGTCTCCCGGCTGGGCAACCCGCTGGTCAACGAGGTGGTGGTGCCGGCGAAGCTGAAGGACGCGTTCAACTCGCTGCCGCCGGAGAAGGACGCCACCATCCCCGAGGTGGTGGCCCGGGTGACCAACCCCGAGCTGCCCCGGTTGATCGAGACCAGCTACGGCGTACCGGCTCCGGCGACGCCCCGGCAGGACCTCGTGGAGATCTTCCTGACCGGGATCACCACGAGGACACCGGACGGTCCGATCAAGGTCGACCTCAACTCGCAGCTCAACAACCAGGACGTGTCGCCGGGCCGGTTCCAGCCCGCCGAGATGCTCCGGCTCAACCTGTCGACGCCGGTCGCCGCGACGCCGAACCGGCTGGGCGTACTCGGCGGTGACCTCCAGGGCTTCCCGAACGGACGGCGGCTCACCGACGACGCCGTGGACATCGCGATCCAGGCCGTCGAGGGGGCGGCGCAGACCGGCAAGCTGGTCGACGCGCTCGCCGCCGGAGACCGGGTGGACGCGAACGACAACGGGTTCGGCGGCTCCTTCCCGTACCTGGCCCTGCCGAACGTCGGCGCGGTCAACAAGGGCGGTGGCACCGGGGCCGGCGCCGGGGCGGCTCGGGACGGCGGCGACCAGGCTGCCGGATCGCCGCAGCCCGCCGACCCGTCGGTGACCCCGGGCAGCCTCGCCGGACTGGCCAGCCGGGACGGCGGCGACACCCCCGCGACGATGGTCGCGACCACCGTCGCCTGGGGTCTCGCCGGGGTAGCTGCCGCGCTCGGCACGCTGCTGCTGGTCGGCTGGCTGCGCTGGCGCCGCCGACCCGCGCCGGTCGACTCCGGGCCCACCCAACCGCTGTAGCACCCGGCCGCCGGGGCATGGCGGGTCGCGTGCCGGCCATGCCCCCGGCCCGGAGACCGAAGGAATCGCGGAGGAGAGGAAGCGGAGAGATGAGGCGGCTACTGCGAATCCGGGTCCGTTCCCTGGTGGTGCTGGGACTGGCCACCGTGCTGCTGCTCGGCGTCGGCGGGGTGCTCGGGCTCCGTGCACCGGCACCGGCGGCGGTCACCGGCGAGGTCGTACCCCGGGTCGACCGGCTCGCCGTGACGATCGACCGGGCACAGGAGCAGCTCCGCCGGGTCCCCGGCGACCACCGGAGCTGGGCGGCGCTCGGCCTGGCGTACCTGGAGAAGTCCCGGATCACGGCGGACCCGAGCTGGTTCGGCAAGGCCGAGGGGGTACTGCGCCGGTCCCTCGCGGTACGCCCGGACGGCAACGACCCGGCGCTGGCCGGGCTCGGCGCCCTGGCGAACGCCCGGCACGACTTCGCCGGTGCTGCCCGGCACGCCCGGCAGGCGTTGCGGATGAACCCGTACAGCGCGGAGGCGTACGCGGTGCTCGCCGACGCCGAGACCCAGTTGGGCCGGGCCGATGCGGCGACCGAGGCGGTGCAACACCTGCTCGACCTGCGCCCCGGGCTGACCGCGCTGACCCGGGCCGCCTACGACCGGGAGCAGCGCGGCCGGATCTCCGAGGCGACCGCCCTGCTGCGGCAGGCCCTCGACACCGCTCTCGATCCGGCCGATGTGGCCTTCTGCCGCTACCACCTCGGCGAGCTGGCCTGGAACGTTGGCGACCTGGCCGGCGCGGAGCGGGAGTACGCCGCCGGCACCGCCGCCGATCCCGGCTATCTGCCGCTGCTCCAGGGCCGGGCGAAGGTGGCCGCCGCCCGGGGCCGGCTCGACCAGGCCGTCGCCGGCTACGCCGACCTCACCGCCCGGTCACCGACCCCCGGCTACCTCCTCGAATACGCCGACCTGCTCGACGCCGCCGGCCGGCCCGCCGAGGCCGACGCGCAGCGAGAGCTGGCGCATGCCGCGCACCAGCTCTTCACCGCCAACGGCGGCACCGACGCCCTGACCGGGGCGGCTCTCGCGCTGGCCCGGTCCCGTCCGGCCGAGGCGCTGACCCTGGCCGGCCGGGAGTGGCAGCGGCGGCAGTTCGCCGAGGTCGCCGACCTACTCGCCTGGGCGCTGCACGCGAACGGGCGGCACGCCGAGGCGCTCGGCTACGCCCGCCGCGCCGAGTCGCTGGGCGCCCGCAACGCCCGGTACGCCTACCACCTCGGAATGATCGAACTCGCCCTCGGGGACCGGGTGGCCGCCCGGCGCGACCTGGGGCGGGCGCTCGACGTCAACCCGTACTTCTCCACACTGGACGCGCCGGCCGCCGCCCGCGCCCTCGCCGGACTGGGGTCAGCATGAGACGGATCGCGCTACTGGTCGTCGTCGGACTCTCGCTGGGACTGGCCGGTGCACTGGCCGTCCCGCCGCGCCCGGCCGGCGCGCACCCGCTGGGCAATTTCTCGGTCAACCAGTCGGCGGCGGTGGAACTCCGCCCCGACCGGGTCGCGGTGGCCGCCGAGGTCGACCTCGCCGAACTGCCGACGTTGCAGGAGTCCGGCACGATCGACTCGGACGGCGACGGCAGCGCGAGCGGGCCGGAACGCGCCGCGTACGCCACCGCCGGCTGTGCCGGGCTCGCCCGGGACTTCGAGGTCACCGTCGCCGGCCGCCGGCTGGGCTGGACGGTCGGCGACACCGCCTTCGAGTACGCCTCCGGCACCGCCGGGCTGCCCACCAGCCGGCTTCGGTGCCGGCTGACCGCCGATGCCGTACTCGGCTCGCCGACGACGGTCGAGATCGTCAATCGGTACCGGGTCGACCGGGTGGGCTGGCGTGAGCTGACCGCCGTCGGCTCCGGGGTGCGGATCGTCGACTCCCCGCTGCCGGTGGCGAGTGTGAGCGAGGGGCTGCGGGCGTACCCGGAGGACCTGCTCAGCTCCCCGCTGGACGTACGCGCGGCGCGGCTGCGGGTGGAGCCGGGTGCTGACCTCGGGGTCCCGGGCGGAGGCGGCCCGCGCCGAGGCGCGGTACTTCGCGGAGGAGGTGCTGCGGGTCCGGGTGCCGCGACGGTGGACGGCGGCTCGGCGTCCGCCTCGGGCGAGTCGTCGTCGGCCGTCGCCGGCTGGACGGCGGATGCCGAGCGGCGGTTGCGTGACCTGGTCGGCAGCCGGCAGTTGACGCCGCTGGTCGGGACGCTGGCCGTGCTGCTCGCCCTGGTGCTCGGCGCGGCGCACGCCGCACTGCCCGGCCACGGCAAGACGGTGATGGCCGCCTACCTCGCCGGCCGGGCCGGGCGGCCGAGGGACGCCGTGGCGGTCGGCGCGACGGTGACGCTGACGCACACCGGCGGGGTGCTGGTGCTCGGCCTGCTGCTGACCACGGTCGCCGGACTGGTCGGCGAGACGGTGCTCGGCTGGCTCGGCGTGGTCAGCGGCGGCCTGATCGCGGTGGTCGGGTCGAGCATGCTGCTCGACCTCGTCCGCCGTCGTCGCGCCCGCTCGGCCGTCGACCACCACCGAAACCACACCCACGCGCACGCCCAGGATCGGGCCAATGCCCACCCGCACGGCCACGCCCACGGGCACGACCATCCGCACGGCCACGCCCACAGGCATGACCACCCGCACGCCCACGGGCACGACGACACGCACGCCCACGGGCACGACGACACGCACGGGCATGACGACACGCACGGCCACGCCCACGGGCATGACCACCCGCACGGTCACGGGGCGGGGCGGCACCACCATCATCACAGGCCCGGCCGGCTCGGCATCCTGGGGCTCGGCGTCTCCGGTGGACTGGTACCCAGCCCGTCCGCCCTGGTGATCCTGCTCGGCGCGATCGGTCTCGGGCGTACCGGATTCGGGGTGTTGCTCGTGGTCGGCTACGGCGTCGGCATGGCCGCCACGCTGACCGCCGCGGGCCTACTGGTGGTCCGGCTGCGCGAGCGGTGGGACCAGCGGCGGCGGCGCGACCGGTTGACCCGGCGGTGGCGTCGGCTCGCGGCGCTCGCCTCCGCCGCACCGCTCGGCACGGCCGGGCTGGTGCTCGTCGTCGGACTGGTCCTCGCCGGCCGTGCCCTGGGCAGCGTCGTCGTCTAGCGACGGCGCCCGGATACCGGCAGATCCGTGGATACCGATCCGGCGGATCGTCGTGTCGAATACCACTCGTGGTCCGGGTGGACCACCGAAGGAAGGCTGGTGCCATGACGGATCCCAGCGGCGCGCGGCGCCGGCCCGACCACCTCACCCCGGTACCCTCGGCCCGGCCCGCGCCGGACGCGGGCCGGGCCGAGGCGGACGGGCTGCTGCGGGCGGTGGCCCTCGGCGACGAGGCGGCGTTCGGCCGGCTCTACGACCTGGTGGCCCCCCGGGTGTACGGGCTGGTCCGCCGGGTGCTGCGGGACCCGGCGCAGGCCGAGGAGGTCACCCAGGAGGTACTGGTCGAGGTGTGGCGCACGGCGACCCGGTTCGACCCGGCGCGCGGCTCGGCGACGAGCTGGATCTGCACCATCGCGCACCGCCGGGCGGTCGACCGGGTCCGGGCCGAGCAGGCCAGTGCCGACCGTCAGGTCAGGGTCGCCGCGAGCCCGGCCGAGACGCCGCACGACGAGGTGCCGGACCAGGCCGCCCGCCGCCTGGAGCAGCAGCAGGTACGCCGCTGCCTCGGTGACCTGACCGAGCTGCAACGCGAGGCGATCACCCTCGCCTACTACGCCGGGCACACCTACCGAGAGGTCGCGGAGCTGCTCGGCGCGGCGCTGCCGACGGTGAAGACCCGGATGCGGGACGGGCTGATCCGGTTGCGGGACTGTCTCGGCGTACTCGGGGTGGAGGTGACGAGGTGAGCGACATCCACACGCTGGTCGGCGCGTACGTGCTGGACGCCGTCGACGACCTCGAACGGGCCGCCTTCGACCGGCACCTGGCCGACTGTCCGTCCTGCGCGGCCGAGGTCGGCGAGCTGCTGGAGACCGCCGCCCGGCTGGCCGACGGTGCCTGGTCGGTGCCGCCACCCCGGCTGAGGGCCGAGGTGCTGGCCCAGGTGTCCCGGACCCGTCAGGAGCGACCGGGGCCCCGGCCGGGCCGGGACGGCCGGACTGCGTTGTCCCGGTGGCGTACGGTCACCGCCGCTGCCGTCGCCGCCGCCGTACTGGCGGTGGCCGCCGGGGTGACCAGCTACTTGGTGCAGCAGCAGCGGGTACGCGACGAGCGGGCGGCCACCGTCGCCGCCCGCACCGAGTTGGACCGGATGCAGGAGGTCCTCGACCAGCCGGACCTGGTGGTCCGGCGCAACGGGCTGACCGGTGGGGGACGGCTGACCGTCCTGAGTTCCCCGGCCCGGGACGCCGGGGTGGTGCTGCTGGTCGGTGCACCCCCGGTCCCGGCCGACCGGGCGTACCAGTTGTGGCTGATGGAGGGGACGACGCCACGACCGGCCGGGGTGCTGACCGCCGGAGCCGGCGACGACAGTGCCGTGCTGGCCGGACTGTCGGGGATGAGCGGGGTCGCGGTGACCGTCGAACCGGCCGCCGGCTCGGCCCAGCCCACCACGTCGGTGCTGACCAGCGTGCCGCTGGGCTGAGCCTGTGCCGCTGGGCTGAGCCGCCGGACTGTCCGTTCAGGACCGCGCGACGGCCCAGGGCGCCGAAGGCAGCACGGACGGATGCCGTCCGCATCACGAACATCACATCGACTTCCGTCAGATTGCTTCAGGTCGATATCGTGGCGCCACGTGTCCGGTACGGGGGAGGGACCATGCGCTATCGCGTTGGCACAGCCATGTCCAGATCGTTCGCCGCCGCCCTGGTGGCCGGGGCGATGACGGTGGGAGGCGTGCTGGTCGGCACGGCACCGGCCACCGCCGCGCCGCCCGGCCTGGTGATCGAGAACGGCGCCACGCAGCCGGTCTTCGACAGGGATGCGGCGATCCAGGAGACCGTCTACGTCAACTCCGGAATGGACAGTGACGGCGACGGCTCGACCGACCGGATCGCCGTGCTGGTGATCCGCCCGGAGGAGACCGAGACCGGGCTCCAGGTGGCGACGGTGATGCACGCCAGCCCCTACTTCGGGGACAGCACCGCGCCGCGCGGCAACCTGATCGTCCCTGCACACTTCACCGCCTGGTACGACGACTACTTCGTGCCGCGCGGCTACGCCGTGGTCGAGGTCGACATGCAGGGCACCGCCGGGTCGGACGGCTGCGCGACCATCGGCGGCCCGGAGGACGTCCGCAGCGCGAGCGCCGCGATCGACTGGCTCAACGGGCGCGCCACTGCCACCTACTCCGACGGTACGCCCGCGGTCGCCGACTGGAGCACCGGTTCGGTCGGCATGATCGGTGTCTCGTACGCCGGCACCCTGCCGATCGGAGTCGCCGAGACCGGCATCGACGGGCTGGAGACGATCGTCCCGATCGCCAGCATCTCCGCCTGGTACGACTACGCCCGCGCCCAGGGCATCGCGTACGGCGGCTTCGGCAGCCGCTACCCCGAATCCCTGGCCCGGTACGTCTCCTCGCCCGCGCACGACGCCGAGTGCGCCGCCCGGTACACCGCGCTCGGCGACTCGGCCGACGACGCGACCGCCGACATGAACGCCTTCTGGCAGCAGCGTGACTACCGGGACGGGGCGGCCTCGGTGGACGCCTCGGTCTTCCTGGTCCACGGCCAGCAGGACGGCAACACCAAGACCACCCAGTTCGGCCGGTACTGGGACGCCATCGCCGCCCAGGGCGTGCCGCGCAAGCTGTGGCTGCACGACGGGGCGCACACCGACCCGTTCGGCAGCGACCTGACCGGGCGGGACACCGTCGGCCGCTGGATGGACCACTGGCTCTACGACATCGCCAACGGGATCATGGACGAGCCGCAGGCCACCATCAAGCGGCCGGGCGGCGTGACGAACACCTACCCGAGCTGGCCCGGGCCGGTCACCTCGACCGACTTCTACCTCGGCGGGCCGGGCACCGGCGCCGCCGGCACCCTGCTGACCGCGCCCGGCCCGGCGGTCAACCAGTCGTTCACCGACAGCCGGGGCCAGCTCGAGTTCGCGATGACCAGCCAGCCGGAGACCGCCAAGCCGAATCGGTTGGTCTACCTCGCCCCGGCGCTGACCACCGCCCGTCGGCTGGCCGGGGCCGGCACGGCCGAGGTCCGGTTCAGCGCCACCTCGACCAGTACGCCGTTGACCGCCCTGCTGGTGCACTACACCGACGGGGTGCCGACCCGGGTGGTGAGCCGGGGCGCCATCGACGCCAAGAACCACAGCTCGCTGACGACCGGTACCCCGCTGACGCCTGGTACCGCCTACACGGTGACGATCCGGCTGGAGCCGAAGGACTACGTCTTCCCGGTCGGCAGCCGGATCGGGTTGGTGCTGGTCGCCAACCACGGTGAATACCTGACCACCGACATGTCGGCCGCCGGGGTCACCGTGCAGCTCTCGCCGAGCCGGCTCACCCTGCCGCTGACGAGCTGACGGCTGTGGCAGCGGAGTGACGCGTCAGACCCGGCTGGAACATCATCTACGCCTTGTCGCACATGATGTTCCAGCCGGGAGTAGTGGCGGCGGACCGGATACGTTCCTGGCGCTGCTGGCTGAGTCCGCGTACCGTCGGGTACACGATGTACCCAATGCGGTGAGGTGGCGCCATGACCGATCAGACCGAACCCACACCAGGCATGCGGGTCGAGCGTCTACGCCGCGCGGCGGGACTGTCCCGGGAACGTCTCGCCGGGCTCGCCGGGCTCTCCCCGACGACCGTCAAGTTCATCGAGAACGGCAAGCGGTCCCTGACCCTGCGCGCCGCGCAGCAGATCGCACCCCACTTGGGCGTCCGGGACCTCGGCGACCTGTTCGGTCCGGCCGTCACCCTGTCCCTCGACGGTCGACCCACCCACCCCGGAGTCGAGGATGTCCGCCGAGCGTTGACCGCGTGGCACGTCAACATCGACGGCGTACCCGCCTCGCCGGAGTATCTGCGGGGCGCGGTTGATTCGGCGTGGCAGACATGGCACACCTCCCGTCATCAGCGGTCTGAGGCGGGCGCGATCCTGCCCGGCCTGCTCGACGCCACCCAGCGCGCCGTGCGGCTGCACGCCGGAGCAGAGCGGCGTCAGTCGCTCGCCATGCTGGCCCAGTCGTACCACCTCGCCCAAGCGTTCTTGGCTTGGCACGGCGACCGCGAACTGTGCTGGCTGACTGTCGACCGGGGTATGGCGGCCGCCCTCGACGCCGACGATCCGATCGCCGTCGCGCAGGCCATCTGGTACGCCGCCCACCTGCTCCGGTCCGTCGGCCGCGGCGACGAGGCGCTTGCCCGGCTCGGCGAAGCGAAGGCGCTCATCGAGCCGCGCGTTGCGGACGGGCCGGTCGAGTACGCCGAAATACTGGCCGACCTGCACCTGTGCTCGGCGTTGACCCGGGCACGGACCGGAGATCAGGGCGCCTGGTCGGATTGGGAGACCGCCCGGAACGTGGTGCATCGAGTACTGCCGGAGAACTTCGTCGGTCTGCGCACCCGGGTCTCCCGGCCACTGGTCGACGTCTACGCGGTGATGTGCGCCGTCGACCTCGGCGACCCGGAGGAAGCCCAGCGGCGGGCGCACTCGCTCGACCCGGCGTCGATACCTTCGACGGAGCGACGCGGGCGACACTACGTCGAACTGGCCCGGAGCGCGGACATCGAGGGCGCGCGGGAAGCGACCCTTCATCTTCTTCACAAGGCCGACGCGACTTCGCCGGAGACGGTCAGGTACAACCCTGCGGCCCGGGACATGTTGGCCCGACTGGCTGCCGAGGCCCCGGCGTCGATCCGGTCCGAGGCGGTTGAGCTGGCTCAACGAGCCGGAGTCACTCCGTAAGGGGTACGCCGTGTATCCGGGTACGTGACGTACCCCTCACCCAGTTGCGCGGTATCTACGGTGACTGCACGGTCGCGGCGCGGATGTCGGACGGGCGGGCGCCCTCAGGTGCCGCGTAGCTGTTCATCCCGCCGTGACCGCCCTCACTGGACGCGACTCCGCAAGCCTGCCGCGTCCGCCGGGCGACACCCTTCCCCCGTTGGGTGCCGCCCGTCCAAGCGGGGCGTGGCGGCCGGATCGGGTTCAGCAGAGGGATCCGGCCGCCATGCCTCCCCGGTTCGACTGGGAGGGACCGATGGGCACGCTGGGAAGGTGGAAGTCCGCTCTCGACGAGTACCGGGCCGACCGGATCTGTGAACGAGCGCAGGCCGAGGAAGACGCCGAAGCGGCCCGCGCCAAGAAACGCGTGCTCGAAGCGGTCCTGGTCCAGCGGATCCCGGCGGGCCTCGTACTTCGCCTCGAACCCACGGACTGGCTGGAACTGATCTCCCCGGCTCTCGACCGCCGACCCCACGTGGTCGTCTCCACGACCCATGAACCGATCATGTATCGGGGGGATGTCGGCTGGCTGCGGGTGTGGGGACACTCGCCCTGGTGCGGCAGGTACCCCGACCACGGTCCGTGCATCACCCTGATGGCCCGGGTCGGCGCCATCCTCGACGCCATGGCCGCCAGATGAAGTACGTCGTGGTGAGGCTGGTCGATCTGCTGCTCGATGCACTCCGGTGGGTCGTCAACGAGCTGCACGGAGTTCGGGACTACCGGCTCGAAGCGGGCCGCTGGCGCCGCGTGGATGGACCCGACCGATGAGCGGCGGGATCGCTGGGGACTGGAGCCCTGCGATCGAGTACTCCGTCGCCCGACTGGCGAGCGACGTGCACGACCGCGGCGGAAGGTGCCTCAACTGCACGCCGGAGGGCTGCCCGGTCCCGCTCTGGGCGGCCGACGTGCTGCGGCGAGAAGCAGCCGTCCGGCTCCTGCGCTCGGGCACGCTGCCCGAGGATGCGACCCTTGACGACCTCCGGGCGGCCCTGGCGCGTGTCCGATGACCGGCACGACGATCTGTATGCCCTGTTGGCTGGCCGTCCGGCCGCCGCTGTCGAGCGACACCCCGCACGACTGTCCCGGAGCGGTCGTCGTCGGCGACGGCCCAGAGGTTGCTGTCAAGAGGTGTGTGTGTCCGGTGTGCTGGCCGGAGGCTCCTGCATCGGAGGCGTTGAGGGAGTCATCGTGAACCAGCGATATGACCGAGCGTTGATCGCTGCTGCCGTCATCGTGGCCGACGGCCGGGTGCTGCTGGTGAGGCGGCGTGTGAACGAAGGCCAGCTCTCGTGGCAGTTTCCGGCGGGGGAGGTGGAACCGGAGGAGTCCGCCGAGGAGGCCGCAGTCCGGGAAACCGGCGAAGAAACCGGCCTAACGGTCCACTCGGTGCAGCGCCTCGGCGAGCGCATCCATCCCGCGACGGGACGCAAAATGGTGTACGTCGTGTGCCGGGTGCTGAAGGGGACGGCATACGTCGCGGACGAGGAGGAGCTTGCCGAGGTTGCCTGGTGTAACCGGAGGGAGCTTGTGGAGTACGTACCGTATCCGTTCTACGGTCCGGTCCAGGACTATTTCGACATACACCTCGCCGACTAGTGAGTCAATACCCGAGACATGCGTCGAGGTCGGCAGGTAGCACAGATGGCAGGTAGGGGATGGGGATGCGGCTCTTGAGGGGTGAGGCGTTCGACCACCTGTTCCGTACCTTCGACCGCATCGCCTTCCACCTAGAGGTGCAGGACACCTACCACACCTCGGAGGAAAGCGAACCGCTCCGGCTGTTCCTGGAAGGCAAGCCGGACGACTTCGCCTGGCATCAGCCCTGGCTGAATCTCGTGGCCCAGACCACGGCTGCGGGCCGAAGAGTCGCGCGTGCCCGGGTAGTGACGGTGCCGCACGTCGATTACGTGCGCTGGGGTCTGACGGTCGCGGAGCTGAACATCGCCGCCGGTGAGGACATCCGCTGGCTGCCCCGCCACCGGGCCGATGGCATCGACCTACCGCTCGATGATTTCTGGCTGTTCGACGACAGCCGGGTTGTCTTCACGATCTTCGAGCCCAGCGGCCAGTTCGCCGGGGGCGCGGAGACCACCGACCCGTACGTCGTGGAACGCTGCTGCGCCGTGCACCGGCAGGTGTGGCAGCGGGCCATTCCGCACGCCGCCTACGTCACCGATGGGTCGGTCGGCTGAGTGGGGCGTACGGGATGCAGAGCGGCCCCGCCCGTCCTACCGTGAGGTGATCGCCTAGCGGAAGGTGTCCCGTGCCTGTTCAGGACTGGTTTCTCAGCGAGGCGGAGCGGGACAACCCCGACTCCGCCCTACCCGCCTGGACCGAGGGCAACCTGGCCGAGCCGCTGATCCACGGCGTCAGCTACTTCGACCGGCTCGTCATGGAGGTCGACGCCCTCGAAGAGGGCGACCACGTCTTCTTCACCGACTGGCGGGGCGACCCGGACGAGCGGCTGCGCGACGACGGCCCCACCATCGGCGGGCTGCTCTCCGCCGCCGCCCGGCGCGGCGTCGTCGTCAAGGGCCTGATCTGGCGCTCCCACCTCGACCGATTCACCTACAGCGAGGAGGAGAACCGGCACCTCGGCGAGGCGGTCGAGGCGGCCGGTGGCGAGGTACTGCTCGACCAGCGGGTCCGGCGCGGCGGCTCGCACCACCAGAAGCTGGTCGTACTCCGGCATCCGGCCGAGCCGGAGCGGGATGTCGCGTTCGCCGGCGGCATCGACCTGTGCCACAGCCGGCGCGACGACGCCGACCATGGCGGGGACCCGCAGGCGGTGCGGATGGCCAGGGCGTACGGCGACCGCCCGCCCTGGCATGACGTGCAGCTCGCGCTGCGCGGCCCGGTCGTCGGCGCGCTCGACCTCACCTTCCGGGAGCGCTGGACCGACCCGGCGCCGCTGGACCAGCACGGGCCGATCAGCACCGTACGCGACAAGCTCGACGGCGCGGACCTGCACGCCGATCGGCTGCCGCCGCAGCCGCCCGACCCGCCGCCCTGTGGACCACACCGGATCCAGCTGCTCCGCACCTATCCGGCGATGCGCCCGGCCTACCGCTTCGCCAGGTCCGGCGAGCAGAGCGTCGCCCGTGGCTACACCAAGGCGATCAGGCGGGCCCGCCGGCTGGTCTACCTGGAGGACCAGTATCTCTGGTCCCGGGAGGTGGCGAAACTCTTTGCCGACGCACTCCGCGACAATCCCGACCTGCACCTGGTCGCCGTCGTGCCCCGGCATCCGGACGTGGACGGCCGGCTCGCGCTGCCACCCAACCAGGTCGGCCGCGAGCAGGCCATCACGCTCTGCCGGGAGGCCGCCGCGGACCGGGTGCACGTGTACGACGTGGAGAACCACGCCGGCATCCCCGTCTACGTGCACGCCAAGGTCTGTGTGGTGGACGACGTCTGGTGCAGCGTCGGCAGTGACAACTTCAACCGGCGCTCCTGGACCCACGACAGCGAACTCTCCTGTGCCGTCCTCGACGACACCCACGACGAACGGGAGCCCCGCGACCCGGCCGGCCTCGGCGACGGGGCCCGCCGCTTCGCCCGTGAGTTGCGACTGGCCCTGCTCCGCGAGCACCTGGACCGCACCTCCGGTGACGACGCCGATCTCCTCGATCCGGATTCGGCGGTCGACGCCATCGATGCCGCCGCCAACGCGCTGCGGGACTGGCACGCGGGCGGCCGGCGGGGTCCCCGGCCGCCGGGACGGCTGGTCCCGCACGAGACGAGCCGGCTGCCGTGGCACCAGCGGCTCTGGGCGGTCCCGGCGTACCGGCTGGTCTACGACCCGGACGGGCGAGCCTGGCGGGACCGCCGCGCCGGCACCTGGTAGACCGGAGCGGCGAGACGGGGCACCTGGTGCAGCAGAGCGGGCGCCGGCGACCCACGGGTTTCCGGCACGGCGGCCGTCTCAACAGGGGAGAGGGAGTCGTTCATCGTCCAGGTCCGTACCGAGCCAGCAGAGTGCGGCGCTCACCAGCGCCTGGATGCCGGTCGGCAGCGCGAGTGCGGCGTGCGGGGCGAACCGCGGCGAGTGGTTGCCCGGGATATGTACCAGCTTGGCAGCCGCGTCACCGGCGGCGGCACGCCACTGAGCTGGGCTGATCGTGCCCAGCATCCAGTACCCGGTGGCCACGCCGTCCGCGCCGAACAAGGGGAAGTCCTCGGCGGCGAGCGACGGCGGCCATCCGCCGACCCGGACGGCGCCGAACGCGTCCGCGTGCGCCGCGCGTACCCGGGCGGTGACCGAGGGATCGGGCCGGTTGACCGGGGCCTGTGCGACCACCGCGATGCGGGGGTCGCCGGGTGTGCCGGCGGCGGTGCAAGCAGCCCGGACTATCCGTTCGACCGCGTCCCGCATCTGGCTCAGCGTCGCGGCCGAGTACGCGCGCATCGTGACGCCGATTGTCGCGCTGTCCGCTATCACGTTGGCGCGGCTGCCGGCCGAGAACTGCCCGACGGTGAGCACCGCCGGTTCGGACGGGGCGATCCGCTGGGAACGGATCGTCTGCAACTGCGTCACGATGGAGGCGGCGGTGACCACGGGGTCGACGCAGAGGTGGGGCATCGCCGGGTGTCCGCCCTGGCCGTCGATGGTGATTTCCAGGGTCACCGAACCTGCCGTCATCAGCTCGCCGTGTGCCACCATCCCGGCAGGCAGTGGCGCGGAGTGCTGCGCCAGCGCAACGTCGGGGCGGCCCCAGCGGTGGTAGAGCCCGTCGTCCATCATGGCCGCCGCGCCGAGCAGAGTCTCTTCGGCGGGTTGGCCGACCGCCAGCAGCGTACCCCGCCAGCGCTCCCGGTCGGCGGAGAGCACGGCGGCGGCGCCGGCGAGCGAGGCCAGGTGCAGGTCGTGCCCGCAGGCGTGCATCACCGGGACCTCGGCACCGTCGGCGGTCCGGGCGACAACGCCGCTGGCATAGGACAGCCCGGTTTCCTCGGCAACGGGTAACGCGTCCAGTTCGGCGCGTAACAATACGGTCGGGCCGGCGCCGTTGGTGAGCCTGCCCACCACCCCGTGCCCACCCACCCCGGTGGTGACGTCGAAGCCGGATCCGCGCAGCCTGGCCGCGAAGGCCTCGGCGGTCTGTGCCTCCGCTCCGGACAGTTCGGGGTTGGCGTGCAGGTGCCGGTACAGGCCCAGCGCCTCACGCAGGATGTCGCCGTGCACTGCACCGGTCGGCACCAGCGCCCGGATGGCCATGCGGCAAGTCTTCGTCACCGCGCTCACAGGTCACTGTCATCGTCGGTCGGCGCCCTGCCAGCGCGCTGTGGCCGATCGGTGAGCGTCACCCGGTGGACTGTGATGGCAAAGCCAGGCCCTCGCCCGGAGAGCGTGGCCCGATTCAGCACAAAGGAGCCGCTGTGAACGCACAGAACGAACTGGACCTTCTCGCAGAGGAGATTCTCGCTCTGGAGACGGAGACCTTCGCGATCTCCGACTACGCCGATGTCACCGAGGCGGTCCTCGCCTCGACCTCCAGCTCCGCCACCACCTCGTGCACGAGCAGCACCACGTCGTGCACGAGCTCCAACTCCTCCACCTCCTGCTGCGGCTGACCGACCAAGCCTAGGAGAGTCAGTGAACGCGCAGAACGAACTCGACCTCCTCGCGGAGGAGATCCTCGCTCTGGAGACGGAGACCTTCGCGATCGCCGACTACACCGACGTCACCGAGGCGGTCCTCGCCTCGACCTCCTGCTCCAGCACCACCTCGACCACGAGCGCCACCACGTCGTCCACCAGCTCCAGTGCTTGAACCTTCCTGCTGCGGCTGACCCGCCGACCAACCCTAGGAGAACCCATGAACGCGCAGAACGAACTCGACCTGCTGGCCGAGGAGATCCTCGCCCTGGAGACGGAGACCTTCGCGATCTCCGACTACGCCGATGTCACCGAGGCGGTCCTCGCCTCGACCTCCTGCTCCGGCACCACCTCGTGCACGAGCAGCACCACGTCGTCCACCAGCTCCAACTCCTCCACCTCCTGCTGCGGCTGACCCGCCGACCAGCAGCACAGTGACCCGTGGTGGCCGTCGCGGTCGAACGCGGCGGCCACCCACCGCCACACCTGGGAGAACCCATGAACGCGCAGAACGAACTCGACCTCCTGGCCGAGGAGATCCTCGCCCTGGAGACGGAGACCTTCGCGATCGCCGACTACACCGACGTCACCGAGGCGATTCTCGCCTCGACCTCGTGCGCCACGACTTCGAGCTGCAGTTGCACTAGCTCCACCTCGTGCGCCGCGACGAGCGCGTGACCGTAGACAACGGTTGACGCGGCGGTGGCCGACAGGCGCATCCGGCTTGCCGGCCGCCGCCGCGACGGACGGCGCAACTATGGGAACGGATGGGGGACCAGGCGCGGCCCGTCGGCCGCACCACCGCGCTCGCGCATCCTTCGCTCCAGCCGGGGCATCGTGAGGGCCCGTTGGCGACGCCAGCCGAAATCTATCGGCAGCAGGCCGGGCACGATCGTGCAGACGGTGCGTAGCCCCATCCCGAACTGCTCCGGGGTGGTCTGGTCGACAACGATCACGTCGTAGCCCTTGCCGTACAACTCGTCCAGTATCCCCTGCAGATCCTGGCGCAGGTCGGGATCTGCCGGCCGGGGGGTGCCGTACAGCCCTGCCATCGACTCAAGCGGGCGATCGACGAGATAGTCCTCGGCGTATTCGCGCATCTCCGGTAGGCCGAACAGGTCGGCGTGGTCATGCACGGTCTCGACCAGTGAGTAGTCCTCGGCCATGGCGCCTAGCTGGCGCCACCGTCGCAGCGTCGTCCTCCGCTTGATCGGAATGTAGGTCAGCGTTTCGGACAGCGCGGCGGCGACGGCTCGCTCCGGCGCCAGGTGCGCCGCCGCGGCGAACGACAACAGCCCCGGCCCACCGTCGCGGCGCGCCGCCACCGTGGTGACCACCGGCACGGTCAGGTCTATCCGGTTGTCGAAGGCGAGTACGTCGTAGCCCGCGAGCCTGGCGCGGTCGACCATCGTGCGCACCGCGGCGCTGTCGCAGGAGTCCAGGTCGATGCGGCGCAACCGCTCCCGGCCGTACCAACCGAGCACGAAGGCGTCCCGTTCGATGAGCTCCAGCAGCCCGTACAGGATCGCCTCCTCCAGGCAGCCGCCGGTGGCACAGCCGCTGGACGAGGAGAGAACGAAGTTGTCCCCGTCCGTCGCCGACAGGTAGAAGCAGAACCGCCGTGGCACCAGGATCGGTTCGCCGCTGCGCATCCGGTGTCCCCATACCCAGGGAATCGGTCGGGAGGGGTCGAACCGCCGTACCATGGGGTCGGTGTCGTAGGTCTCGTCGGTGTACACGCCGCAGGAGGTCGGATCGAGTGCCCGGTCGGCGACCTCGGTGTAGGCGGCGACCAGCGGTGGGCCCGGGCGGCGCCGGTGGGTGCCGGCATAGCGCTCCATCCCCTCGAGGTACGCCAGGCGCAGGCTGTCGGCGAAGCTGTTGGCGTGCCCGCTCCAGGCGATGTCGAGCAGGCCGGCGTAGCCACGGTTGAAGACGCCGCCGGTCACCGCGGAGGTCGTCGGCAGTACGGGGTTCATCAGCGCGCCTGCCCCGATCGCGCCGGACACCGGGTTCGCCAACGCGCCGACCGGCAGGCCGTACTCGTGCACGCCGCGCACACGATACTGGTCCGGCCGGGGTTTCGGACGCGATCGCGGCGCCTCGAACGGCGTCGCGCCCTCCGGTTCGGTACTGGCACAGCTCGGGCAGAGCGGCTCGCGCAGCAGCGGCACCGTGTACGAGCGCAGGCCGCCCAGCTCCACCGAGGTGATCCGGGGCAGCGCGGCACTGTCCGGGTCGAGATAGGCGCCTTCCGTGGGCGGCGAGTCGACGAGCGCGCAGAACACGTTCCACACCGCGTCCACGAGGTACTCAGGCAGCTCCGGCCAGATGCCGGTGTTGTTGAGGAGCCCGAGGCCGACCTCCAGCGCGTCGCGTTCGGTGCGACCACGCAGGCGCTGCCACCGCACACCGAGGCAATGCCCACATGCCGTCGAGTGCCCCGGAGCACCGCCCCACGGCCCGAGCAGTACCGCGTCACCGGTCAGGTGGACGTTGGCGCTGCGGCGCACCGGGTCGGGAGCGAGCGTGACGTTGACGGCCCCGAGCGTGACCACCGCGGGCGGCTCGCCGCCGGGCATCCGACGGGCCGACCATCGGGCGTCGAGATCGCGCTGGAGCTGTACCGCGGCGGCGGCAAGCGGGGCCTCCGGCGCGGTCTGGAGTGCACCCGTCATTCCTCGTTGCCCCACTTGAACAGGCGCAGGCCGACCGCGGCGAAGGCGGCGGCGAACCCGAGCAGCGCCAGACAGGCGACCCAGTACGCCTTTGCCTCACCGGCGCCCGCGAGCGAGTAGACCAGGGCATCGTCGACGTAGCGCAACGGCATCGCGTACGAGATGTTCTGCAGCCAACCCGGCATGAGTTCGAGCGGGATGAACGCACCGGACAGGAACGCCATGGGTATGACGACGCAGTTGGTGACGGCTGCCACCGCCTCGGGGGTCTTCGCCGCCGAACCGATGATCAGCCCGAGCGCCAGGAAGGCGGCGACGGTCAGCAGCATGGCGGGCAGCGCGAGCGGCCACGGCCCGGCCACCGTCATGCTGAACGGCGGAAGCATCGCGACCGCGATGAACAGCAGGCACTGGGCCACCGCGATGACGACGGCGACGACGAGCCGGGCGAGCACCACGCCGGAGGCCCGGGCGGGCGTGAGCCGGATCAGCCGCAACAGGTCGTCCCTGCGCCACTGCACGAGCATGAAGGCGATCCCGAACACCGCCGCGTTGCCCAACCCCCAGGAGAGCACGCCCGGGGCGATGAAGTCGATGTATTGGTTGCCAGTCTCCTCGACCTCCTGGCCTTGGAAGATCAGGCCGAAGATGACGAGGAAGAGCAGCGGGAAGGCGAAGGTGAAGAAGACCGTTGCCGTGTCCCGGCTGCTCGCCTTGAGAGTGGCCCGGGTCAGTGCCACGAAGGCGGTCATGACTGTGCTCCGATCAGTTCCAGGTAGACGTCTTCCAACGTGGCCGACTTGGTCTGGACCCCGGCCAGGTCGGTGGTGGCGCCGAGCGCGGCAAGGACCTGGGGGAGCTGCTGGGTGTGCAGGATGAGCGTGTCGCTCTCCACCGTCACCGAGTCGACACCGTCGACGTTGAGGGCTTGCTCCGGCGCGAGCCGGCCGACCGGCAGCAAGAGCTGGCTGCCCGCGGCGGCCCGGCCGATGAGTTGACGCGGCGTGTCCAGCGCGACTATCCGACCGCGGTGCAGGATGGCGACGCGGTCGCAGAGCGCTTCCGCCTCGTCGAGGTGGTGGGTGGTGTACACGATGGTCTTTCCGGCCCCTTTGAGCTGGCGCAGCACGGCCCACAGGTCCCGACGGGCCTGCGGGTCCAGCGCGCCGGTCGGCTCGTCCAGAAAGATCACCTCGGGCTGGTGCACCAGGGCAGAGGCGATGGCGAGCCGTTGCCGCTGGCCGCCGGAGACGTTGGTGACCCGTACATCGGCCGAATCGGTCAGCCCGACCTGGTCCAACGCCCGCTGCGCGGCCTGCCGGTCCAGGCCGTAGAGCGCCGCGACGGTCTCCAGGTGCTCGCGCGCGGTCAGTCGCGGGAAGAACGCCGACTGCTGCGTCTGCACCCCGATCAGCGGCAGCAGTGCCAGGTTGCGCGGCGCCGGGCGGTGGCCGAGCACCGTGACCGTACCGGCATCCGGCACCCGCAGTCCCTCGATGATTTCGATCAGGGTGGTCTTTCCCGCACCGTTCGGCCCGAGCAACCCGATGAACTCGCCGCGCGGCACGTTCAGGGTCACGTCGTCGACGGCGCGCACCTCACCGTAGGACTTGGTCAGCCGCGTGACCGCCACGGCCGGTTCTGCGCTTGTTTCCATCGCCTTGCCTCTCACTGGATTCGTTGGTGGTGCGGGGTTTGCTGGGTTGGGGCGGCCCGCACGGGACGCCGCGGCCGGCTGGCGAGCCACACGGTGATGGTCAGGACGACGGCCGCCGTCGACGCGGCGTACCCGGCGTGACCGAGGTACGGTCGCAACAGGTGGCCGGCGCCGTACGCGATGGCCGCGCCGGCCCCGGCGATCATGGCGTGCCACGCCATGCCGTACAGCCCGAGTACCACCCGGGCCCGCCGTGGGTAGCGCGGACCGCGTCGGGTCAGCCAGTAGCGGGGCCGCGACCAGAGGTACCGGCGGCTCTCCTCGGCGAGAGCGACCATGCCGACCTGGTGACTGAGCATCTTGTACCCGTCCAGCGGCGCGACCGGGACGAAGTTGACAAGACTCTGCACCGCACCGACGACAACCACCGCCGCCGCGAATCGGTGCCCGGCCGAGTCGGCCGGTGTCGCCTGCCAGGCGAGCGCGAAGGGGACGATGAAGAGGCTGTTCGACACGCCGCCCGCGGCCGCGATGGTCACCTGTTGGGCGCGTGCCGGCAGGTACTGGTAGTCCTCCACCTGGCAGCTGAAGCCCAACAGGTTGAGCCGGATGACTCGGCAGCCGAAATGCGCCGCCGCGACGCCGTGCGCCAACTCGTGCAGCATCGCACTGAGGTAGCTGATCGCGGCGATCCCGGCCACATACCGCCAGTCGCTGAACGCCGGCCCGGCGGCCTGCCACAGTGCCGGAGCCGCTGCCGCGAGCGAGCCGTACATCGCCAGCAACCCGAGACCGATCACGACGCCGGACGGGACCGAGAAGACCCACGCGAATGCGGCGGCGAGCCGGCCCAGTACGCGCGGTGGCGCGACCGTGCTCCCCGCCGGCACCCCGGCATCCGCCTCCGCCGCCCCAGGCACACCGGGCGGCCGCAGCAGATCACGTTGGTGCAGCAGCCACAGCAGTTGCGACCACTGTGCCGGGCCCAGCCGGCGGCCGAACCGCGCCGCGTACTCCTCGCCGATCTCGGCCAGCGACCGCTGCCCGTCCAACCGGCTCAGCAGGAAGTGCTCCTTGGCCGCGACCTCGAACGCCTTGCCGCCACGGACCTTCACCAGATAGACCCGGTCCGGCCCGCGGCCCAGCTCCCGGGAGAACAACAAATCTGACCGCACCTGCGGCCGGTGGGCGAGACGCGTCGCTCCGCCGCTCATCACGCTGTCGGTCATCTCGCCGCCAACGACTCCCGCAACGCCCTGCCCAGCAGGTACGCCAGGTACGCCTCGTCCCGGAGCGTGATGTAGAGCCGGTTGTTCGTCATGTGCAGGTACGGCGACAGCAGTCGCACCAGAGCCACCTGCGGGTCGGTGACCGTGACGGTGGGAGTGCCCTCCGGGTAGGCGAACGCGAGCTGCCCCGACTCGGCGAGCCGGCACGCCCGCTCTCGCAACTGCCCGGCGTGCTCGGCCCAGCCGCGCAGGAACACCGGCAACCGGTGCTGCTCGCCGCGGTCCAGCGCAGCGAGGATGGGCTGGAACCGCCGGTCCAGGTCCGGCGCGATCCGCTCGTACATCGTCGCGTAGTCGATGCCCTGGACGAAGTTGGTGCCCTCGAAGGCCTGGTGCCAGAACTGGAAGTAGGTGTCCAGGAACTCGACGAGGTCGGCGCGGTCGGGCAGGAACGTGCCGGCCATCACCAGCATCAACTGCGCCGCGGTGCCCAGGGTCACCGGCCGCAGGTGGAGGTTCATGGTTCGGACCGCGTCGATCAGCACATCGCTGGAGTACTGGAAATGCCATTCGGCGAGGGCGACACCGGCCGGGCCGCCGTACTTGCCGTACTCCGGCTCGTAGGGACGGTAGCTGAAGGAATTGTTCGGCTGCATCCGCACATTGCCGTCCGGGCCGACCAGCTCGGCTGGCTTGCCCTGGGGGAACTCCAGGTCGAACAGGATGTTGTAGAGCTCCGCGCGGTAGCCGGCGTTCAGCTCGTACAGCGCCGGTCGTTCGGTCAGGAACCGTTGGATGGCCGCATCGGCCGCGGCGCGTACGGCGGGCTCGTCGGCGGCGGTGCGGGGCTTGAGGCGCAGCCGAACGTGCGGGCCTTCCAGCCAGTAGTTGATGAAGAAATAGCGGGCCAGCAGGTTTCGACCGCGCAACTCGTCGACCAGCGGTCGGATGCAGTCGGTGAGCATCGGTCGGGCGCTGCCGCCGTAGAAGATGTGGATGGCCAGCCATCGCCCGGGCTCGGCGGCGAGAGCCTGTCCGGCCGTCACCGGCTCCGTCTCAGTCATCTCCGGCTCCGTCCGTCGGGGAAATCGGGAAGGTCTCGATAGCGAACTCGGCGACGTGGCCGCCGCGGGTGGAGCTGGCAACCAGCTCGTCGCCGGCGGGCAGCATCTCGCGCAGCACCACGCGGTCCTCGTCGCCGTCCAGCAACGCCTCCAGGGCCAGCAGCGACAGGTAGCTGTCACAGTCGACGTACTGAGGCTTCGGTTTCTGCTTCGCCCGGCCACCGCTCGCACCGTGCACGGTCGCGAACATCCGGGCGGGCAGCCCGTTCGCCCGTCGCCACCGCTGCCAGCCGAGGAACCAGCCGGTGTCGGTGTCGCCATCACCGCGACGCGGAAGCGTGGCCGCCGTCATCGACCAGCTTCGCCGGCTGATCACCACGTCACCGACGCGGACCCGTGGACGCGTGGTGACGCCGTCCACGGCCGGCGGCTTCGGCACACCCCGCCACAGGTCGAGCGGGGCCATCGACGTCGGCGACAGCAGCAGGAGCGTGCGGTGTAGCTGCGGCAGCGCCATCGGCACCAGGTAGCCCAGGTATACCGGGATTACCTCCTTGCCCAGCCGGTGGGAACGCAGCACCACCTGGTCGGTGTCGACGTCGTGCTGCACGTACAGGTCGGCCAGGGGCAGTTGGTTGGCCTCCGGCACCAGGCTTGTCTCTCCGGGGCAGACGATGACGTAGTCGGTGAGCTGCGCGTGCAGGTTCAGGTTGGTGGTCGCCGCGCCGCCGGTCACCTCGGCGAAGACGGCTCCCGGCGGCGCGACGGCGGCCGCCTGCGCCCGCAGGTGCGCGGAGAGCGCGGTGTCCTCGAAGCAGTGCGTGAAGCGGCTGAAGGGGAACGACAACCCGCCGAGGGACTGGTTGAGCACCAGCAGGGGACCCTCCCGCCGCCGGGCGACCTGGACGAGGTGAGCCTGCGGCCGGAACCCGCCGAGCAGGTCGCGCACGCCTCGACTGAGCTTGTTCAGCACCGTGGGATCGAGCTCTATCTCGGGCGCCTCCGGAGCCGCCTCGGCGGCCGAGCCCAGGTAGTCGGCGAAGTCCTGCCTGGCCCGGTCGAGCGCCGGCAGCTCCGGCCGGCCGAGCCAGTTCTCCTCGGGCCGGTAGGTACCGTCCTCGGCGAACGGTCGCAGGTCGGCGGTGTAGGAGGCGTACTGCTCGTACAGATCCTCGTGGAAGTCCTCGACGAGGCGCAGCAGGTCGTCGCAGCGACCGCCCTTGCCGTATCTGGCGAGGAAGAAGCCGTGGAACGTGATCCGGTGGGGCAGCGTCATGTCGAAGGCCGGCAGCACCCCTTCCACCGCGGCGAGATCACCGCCGACCAGCCGTCGCCATTCATCGGCCGGGGTGGACAGCTCGTCATCGACGCGGCAGTCCTCGTAGAGCAGGGCCTGCGGCAGGGACGCCGCCTCGGCTCCCAACCAGACCTGGATGTCCCGCAGTGCCTCCCGCAGCCGGCGCAGCGCGGACCGCCGGTCGGCGAGTTCACCGACCCGGAACGCCTCGACGAGCTCGATCGGCTCGGCCAGGCGTACCGCCAGGTCGTCGGCCCAGGGCCGGTCGAGGGTGGTGAGGAAGTCCCGGAGTTTGCGCAGCGGATCGGGCGTGTGCACCTCGACGGCGAACCCGTCGACCTGCAGGATGCCCAGCCGGAGCAGGATGGACAGATACTCCTCGCATTGCTCCGGGCTCGCCTGTGTCTGCTGCCGCAGCCAGGCGGCGAGGTCCGCGCAACGCCACGCACCGTCCTGGAGCAGACCGGTCAGCCGGTCGAGCAGGCCGCTGCGACGCAGGTAGAACAGCCCGTCCTGGATCGAGTCGAAGCTGACCGAGGCGCTGTCGTCGCCGGGCGTGACCCAACGCCGCACGTACCGCACCCGCTCGGCGTCCTGGCGCAGGCCGGGGCTCAACACCACCGGCAGGTCGCCCCGGCGGCCGAGGTCGGCGCTGATCGCATCAACGATGCGGGTCACCACCACCACGTTGAGCCTGACGTAGCGGTGCCACCGCGCCGGCACCGCAAGATCCGGTTCGGTCGCGCCCGCGTCGAACTCGCCCACCCCGATGCCCGTGAACGAGCTGAAGGGGCTGGTCTTGCAGGCGGTGCGGTAGAGGTACGACAGGACCGACCGTTCCACCCGCCGCATCTTCTTCGCCGGCGGCGGCGCACCGTCACGCCCCGCGAAGGCGACAAGCTGCTCGTCCAGTGCCGGTGACGCGATCTGGATGCCGGCGCGCAGCCGCGGGTCGCCGGAGAGGCGCCACAGCTCGGCGCGGGAGTCGTTGACCTCCTTGTCGAGCCGGGTGCCCAACTCCTGCCGCAGCCACGCCATCCGCTGCGCGAGGGCCAGCCAGTCCCGTACCGGGTCGACCGCGGTCGGGTCGACCGCAGCCACCGCCGCGAGCGCGCCCTCCTGGTCGGCGGGCAGCACCCCCTTGAAGATCTGCCGGCGCAACGCGAGCAGCCGCCGGCGTGACTCGCCGTCTTCGTTGGCTCCGACCAGGTCGTGCAGCACGTCGCTGACGCGGTCCGCGTCGGTGCGCAGCTCGGCTTCGAGGTCGAGGAGCTCGCCGGCGTACCTGGCCGCCTCCGGGCAGCGCAACGCCGCCACCGCGTCGTACGGCAGGCCGCCGACCCGTACCGCGAAGTGGGTACCCAGACGGCGCCGTGGCGGCGCGACTTCCTCGGCTGTCCGGAACGTCATCATGGCCCGGCTCACCGCAGCTCGTGCCGGTAGTCGCCGGGCAGGTCTCGCTCGTGGCCGGCGAGCATGATCAACAGTGGCGTCTCGCCGGTCGCGTCGAGGCCAAGCTCCTCGACGTACGAGACGCCGTCGAACCCGAGCGCGACACCGCAGCCGACCTCGAGCGCCGCCGCGGCGGTGTACACGTTCTGCGCCACGGCGCCGATCGTCGCGTTCACGACGTTGTAGCCACGAGGGCCGACCGCGTCCAGCACCGCGTGCACCCGGATGGTCGGCACTATCACCACTGCGGCCTGCTCCAGGTTGTAGTTGGGCAGGAAGTAGTTGCGCTGTAGGAACATGCCGGGTGGGCCGGGCCGGATGGCGCGCAGCTCGTGGCGCGCCGGGTCGTACTCGTAGCTGCCGGGTGCCACCCCGCGGACGTGGTTGACGAAGAGATAGAACTTCGCCAGGTCCCCGTCGTCACTGGTGATCTCGGTCGGCAGGCGCGCGGAGGATGCGGCGGTGAGCAGCGCGGCCAGGTCGGCCCCGTCCATCGCGACGCTGCCGTCGAACCGGCCGAAGCTGCTGCGCCGACGGCTCAGCGCGGTGCGGATCGGCATGTCCATCGTGCGCGCCGGTGGAAGCGTCACCCGGTCACCGCCATCGGGCACCGCCCTGGCCGCGGCGGCGGCCAGGGCACCCGACTCCGGCCGAGGCATGGCCGACTCCGCCGTCTCCCGATGGACGCGCCGCAACGCGTCAAAGGTCAGTACGACGCGGGACCGCTCGCTGTCGCGCCGCAGCACCGAGGCACCGTCGGTCGCCGTCGCCGTCGCCGTCGCCGTCGCCGTTGCCGTTGCCGTGGTCGCCCGGGACGGCGCGTGGGTCGCCCCGGCCGCCGTCCACCTCAGCGGTACGACGGCGAACAGGCCCTCCTCGTCCGGGGGCACTCCGAGCAGGTGGCGCAGCGCCTCCTGGTCGAACCAGAAGCTCGGCTCGATCCGCCGCCGCTGGCCACCGGCCCACAACCGCCAAGTCTGCAGCAGCGTACCCACATCCATCGACACCGCGTGATACGAAAAGTTGTTGTACTTGAAGGAGTTCGCCCAGTACTTGACGCCGATCACCAGGAACTGGGTGGAGTCGACCGGGAGGTCGGCGGCCGCGCGTACCCTCGCCGTCACGTCACCGGCCAGCAACCGCTGCATCGCGTGGTGCCGGCAGGAGTAGTGGTACACCCCCGGGCAGACTCCGGCCCCGGGCCCGGCGATCCAGTAGACGCTGCATGGGTAGAGGCCACCACCGGAGGCGGTGCCGCGGTGCCAGGTCGCCCGTGCGTACGACGGATACCCGGGTGTGTCGGTGTTGGCCTGGAGGCCGAGCCGGCGGCCGATCAGCCCGTAGGAGTCGCGGAGCATGGCGCCCAGCATCGGCAGGCTGAACGCCTCGTCGCCCGGCTCCGGAGCGATGCCCGCACCGACCGTGGCGGACTGCGGCGGTGGCATGTCGGGCAACGGGAACGACAGGGCGCCGGGATAGTGCTTCGTCGGCCGGGGCTTGTCCGACCAGTCGGGGTTGAAGCCGACCGGTGGCATCGGGACCCGGTTGCGCATAAGGATTGCCGTCGCGTACTCGTGCGCGTAGCTGTCGGCAGTGTCGGTTGTTGTCATCGCCTCGCCTCAGGGGTACGGGTGTGGGACCCGGTGGATCTCGTCATCGCGCAGGTCGTGGTCGGCCAGCCCGGCAAGGCGCTGGGCGGTCCGTAGCCGGGGCATGTGCAGGGCCCGCTGCCGCTGCCAGCCGAAGTCGATCGGCAACAGCCCCGGTACCGTCACACTGGCCGTGTGCAGGCCGAGGTCCCGCTGTTCCGGCCGGGTCTGGTCGACCACGACCACGTCGAAGCCCTGCGCGGTCACCGTCGACACACATCGTTCGAGGTCGTCGCGCAGGTCGGCGGCGAGCGGGGGAGCCGGCCGGGCACCGGCATATGTCTCGGTCATCGAGCGCGGCGCGGCGCCGGAGTCCAGCAGGAACGACGCGTGCCGGCGCATCTCCGGCAGCCCGTACAGCAGTGGATGGTCGTGCAGGTTCAGCACCTTGTCATAGGCGTCGACCATCTCGCGCAGCCTGGGCTCGTCGCCAGCGGCGCGCACCCTGAGCGCGATCGAGTCGGCCGCGATCTCGCACAGCGCCGCGGCGATCGCGGTCTCCGGGTCCAGACTCGCCCCGCCGCCGAAGGCGAGTGTGCCGAAGCTTCCGTCGATTCGCTCCGCCACGGCGGTGACCACGGGGATGTCGAACGTGCACCTGGTGTCGAAGAACCGGGCCCGGTAGCCGTACATCGCCAGCCGATCCACCATGAGCCGGGTCTCGGGGCGGCGGCTGGTCTGGGGATCGATCTCCGCCAGGGAGCGCCTGCCGTACCAGGCGATCATGAAGGCGTCTCGCTCGATCGCCTCCAGCAGGCCGTGGTACACCGCCTCCACCAGGCTGCCACCCGAGGCGCAGCCGTTGGAGCACTCCTGGACGAAGCGATCCTCCACCCTCGCGTGGTGGTAGTAGACCAGCACCTCGGGTACCAGAATCGGCCGGGCGTCACGCATCGACCATCCCCAGACCCAGGGGATCGGCCGGTCCGGTGCGAACCGCTTGATGTAGCGGTTCGACTGGTAGAACTCGTCCGCGTACACCCCGCACTCGCGCGGGTCGAGCGCGTCGGAGCCGAGATCGTCCAGCGCCGCGACCACCGTGGTGCGCTTGCTGGACGGGCGCATCCCAGCGGCCCGCTCAAGCCCCTCGAGCAGGCTCAGCCGTGCGCTGCGCGCGTAGCTGTCGGCATGGCCACCGTGGAGCATGTCCCGCAGGTACTCGCCGCCGCGCACCTGGAAGACTCCGTGCACCGCCGACGACGACCGTGACGTGACGTCGGGCCACAGGCCGGTGCCGAGTACTCCGCAGACCGGATTGACCAACGCGCTGGTCGAAAGTGGATAGTCGGCGGCATCGCGGGTGCGGAAGGAGTCCGGCGTGCGTTTCGGGCTCGCCGTCAACTCCGGTGCGGTGGCCGCGTCCGGCACCGCGCGGCCGCACTCCGTACAGTCGCCGTCCGGGACCAGCGGTACCCGGCCCACCCGCAGCGTCTCCAGGTCGAGTACGTGCACGGTGGCTGTGGCGTCGCTGCCGGCCGCCGCGTGCAGGGCGCGCAGGGCGTCCGCGGCGAACGGGGTCGCGTAGGGCCAGTCCCCCGCGGCTGCTGTCTCGCCACCCAGCTCCAGGGCGTCGCGCAGCTCCGCCGGCCGGATCGCCTGCCATCGGCGGGCGAGACAACGGGCACAGCCAACCCCGCCCGGTTCCGGGGCGAGCAGGGCATGCCGGCCGTAGACCAGCACCCG
The DNA here is from genome assembly GCF_050936445.1 of Plantactinospora sp. CA-294935. Taxonomy (NCBI): domain Bacteria; kingdom Bacillati; phylum Actinomycetota; class Actinomycetes; order Micromonosporales; family Micromonosporaceae; genus Plantactinospora; species Plantactinospora sp. CA-294935. The sequence continues at coordinate 9,505,164 of NZ_JBNJMU010000001.1, read as the reverse complement.
CGCATGCGCTGTCGCGACGCCACCCGCTGGCACTGCGGCGGTGAGTTCGTCGCGCACGCCGAGCTCACCGGGCACTCCGAGTTCGTCGCGCACCCCGAGCTCACCGGGCACTCCGAGCTCACCGGGCACCCTGAGCTCACCGGGCACCCCGAGTTCGTCGCGCACCCTGAGTTCGTCACGCACGCCGAGTTCGTCGCGCACGCCGAGCGGATACACGACGACCGGCGACGACGGGTCGGCGGCGTTCAGCAGCGCGCTGAGCGCCGCGGTGATCCGGTGTCCCGGATCCACGGCGGACGAGCTCATCAACAGGACCGTTCCTGGAGCACGACGCGGACCGCGGACAGTCCACCGGCCGGCAGGTCGGCGCCGCCGATCGGCACCACCACGACATCTGTGCCGGCCTTCGCCAGATCGTCCAGCACACCCTGCCAGCCGCCATCCGCGTCGAGCCCGACCGGAGCGGTACCGGCCACCGCGAGGGTGTCGGCGTCGAAGTCGACGAGCATGGGGTCACACCCGTCGGTGGCCTCCGGGTCAGCCGACTGCTGTCGAAGCTGGACCCGCCCGAGCAGGTCGCACAGCGTACGCACAGCGGCCTTCCGCCACGACGGGTCGGTGGCGATCGACCAGAGCTTTCCGCCGCTGTGCGGCTCGACGCACCGGCCGAGCAGCGTGGGTACCCCACCCGGCGCACTCGCGGTGAGGTCGAGTAGCTCGACGGTGACGTCCAGATTCGCCGCTGACTTGGCGAGGAACCGCAGCTCCGGGTCGTCCCCGAGAGCGTCCAGCGGCACCTGCGCCACCGGCGTACCGGCTATCGCGTCCCGCAGCGCGGCGAACGCCAAGGCGGAGGCGAGCCCATCCCGAATCGCCGCGGCGGGGTCGAAGCCAGCCCCGGCTCCGGCGCGGCTCGGCTCGACGACCCGGTCCGCGTTGGCGATGCCGAACGGCTCGACCACCGCCCGCGGCAGTTCGACCCGCGCGTCGCTCGTCAGGCAGTCGCCGGTAACCGGTCCCTTGTCGTACGCGCCCGCGCCGAGCTGATCGGCGTACGCGACGGCGGCCAGCGCCAGCGCGCGCGTCCGGGCCCCGACCACATGGTGTACGTCGAAGGCACTGATCCGCCGGGGTGTCCCCGACGGGTCGGTGAACCGTACCGTACCGATCTTGACCGGCGTCTGCTCCCAGTCCTCGTCGTCGTAGCGCTGGAACACGCCGGCGTGCGGCTGCAGCAGGAGGTCCCGCGCGGCCAGCTCTTCGGCCGCGGCGTCGGCCGCCTCGTCCTCGTCGGCGACCTGGGCGGGCGACGGCGCGTCGACGACGACGGCGGCCAGCGGGATCCGCGGTGGTTCCGGCCGGCAGTAGACACACAGTGGGTGCGGCAACAGCGGTTCGCTGACCACGTCGAGCGAGTCCAGGTCCTGCACGATCAACTTGCCGTCGGTCTCCGCGGTCAAGGCGCCGGTGGTGAGTCGGAACACCTCGAACCCCAGAAGGTTGCCGATCATGGCAGCCAGCGGGCCGGTCGGACGGGGGAGGGTCGACGGCGCGGCGGCGACCGCCACCTGGCGCCAGACGTCGGCGGCGGCGACACCGCCGGCGTTGACCGTCAGCCGCAGCATCGCGCAGTACCAGCAGCCCTGGTGACCGGCACCGCAGGCCGGGCCGACGATCGCCCGGCTGCCGAACGTCCAGGCGGGAATCATTGTCTTGCCCTCGGGAACGCCGGCGGCGAGCAGCCGGTGCGCCAACCGGGCGGCGCCGTCGCCACCGGCCACCAGTACGACGTCGGCTTCGGTCAGGTCGGCCCAGCTCAGCTCGTCTCCGCCGGACGGCCAGTCGAGCACCGTGCACGGTACGCCGGTGGAGCGCAGCTCCGCGGCTTCCGCGGCGGCGGTCCCGTCGCCCCTGCCGACGAGCGCCACCCGGGCCATCCCGTTGCGTACCAGGCTGGTGGCGCAGGCGTGCGCGATCGGCCCGCTCCCGATGACCGCCGCGGTGCTGTCGCGGAAGGCGGCGAACCGTTGCGGCGCGCCATCGACGTAGTGGTCGATGTAGCCGATCTGGCTGGCGAACCGCTTCGCCACCGCCGCGCCGACGACCGTCGCCGGATCCACCTCGTCGGGCGGGATGTCGCGGGCGAGCTTGCGGGTCAAGAGGGCGCTGACAAGTTCGCCGACCATGGCGCGTTGCGGCTCGGGCAGCTTGGCGCAGAGCTCGGCTACCGTCCGGCGTCCGTTGAGGTGCGGGACCAGCAGCCTGGCCAGTCGATAGGCGCTGGGTGAGGTGATCCGGAAGCCGCCGGCCGGGTTGTGAAAGAGAACGCCGTCGTACGCGGCGGTGAAAAGCACATCTCGGCGGATCCGAGGCCGGGTGGCAGCAACGGACTCATATATAGCTGACATCAGAACTCCGTTCCTGAAGCGGTGAGGGTGACAACGGCGCCGACGTCCGGCCGCCGACCGTCGGTGGCGGCACGGGAGTAGAGCCGAAGGAGTTCGCGCATCCGGTAGTGCCCCGGACGCTCGTCGAACAGGCTGGCGTCGGCGAGCTGGTCGACTATCGCCTCGGCGACGTCGGGCGTGACCTGCAGCCGGTCCGCCACGGCCGGCAGTGCGAGCGCGTCCTGGTCGTGCGTACCGAGGCTCAGGAACGCGTCGACAATTGCCGGGGGCAGCCGGTTCACCGCCGTGTCGAACCGGCTGAGCAACGACATGTCCGGGTCGCCGGGAAGCGCCAGCCGAGTGATCGGATCTTCGCGGAGCCAGGCAACCGACTCGGCCAGGCTCGCCCTGGTCCGGGTGAGCAGACGGCCGGCGGCGATCCGCAACGCCAGCGGCAGTTGGCCGCACAGTTCGGCGAGCTCCGCCGCGGCGGCCGGCTCGGCCTCCACCCGCTCCTCGCCGATGAGCGTGGACAGCAGCGTGACGGACTCGGCGGGGCTGAGCCCCTCCAGCCGTTCTATCCAACCACCGAACCGCGCGACGACTCCGGCAAGACTGAACTGGCTGGTGAGTAGGACGGCGTCCCCGGGCGTCCACATCGGTGCGACCGTGAGCGCCTGCTGCACGTCGACCACATCGTCCAGGATGAGCAGGCCGCGTCGCCGTGCGCCGGTGCGCGTCCAGCCCGCCACCCGGGCGGCCAGCTCGTCGGTGGTCAGTGGCTCGCCACCCGGGGCCCGCATCTTGATCATGAGTTGGCCGGCCGGAAAGTCCTCTCTCATCCGTGCCGCCACGTGCCGGGCCAGCGCGCTCTTACCGACGCCGGGTGGGCCGGTCAGCACGACGATGCCCGTCGCGGTGACGAGCCGTCCGGCCACTACCCGGACAGCGGCGGCGCGTCCGACGAACTCCCGCGGCGCCCGGACGGACGGCCGGCTCGCCGCCGTGTCGTGCGGCTCGGCGGGCTGGGCGGAGGTGGTGATCTGAGCCCGCCCGTCCAGCAGCTGTCCGGTCAGGATGCTCGACTCGAGCCGCCGCAGGCGGGGCCTGGGGTCGACGCCCAGCTCGCCGGAGAGGTAGTCCTTGATCCTCCGGTACTCGGCCACCGCCTCGGTCTGCCGGCCAGTCCGGTACAGCGCCTCGATGAGCTGCTCGGCGAAGCGTTCGTTCCCCGGGTAGGCGCGGGTGGCCTCCCAGAGTTGGACCAGGGCGGTCGCGGTGAACCCTAGCTGGATCTTCAGGTCGCAGAGCCGCTCCAGGACCCGCAGCCGCTCCTCGTTCAGCCTCGGTACGACGTCGCGGTGCAACGCTTCCGACGGCACGTTGGCCAGCACCGGACCGTTCCACAGCGCCAGGGCCGCCTCGAGGAGCACCAGCTGCTGATCGTCTTGCGGTCGCGAATCGGCAGCCTTGGCCAGTTCGCGGAACCGGACCAGGTCGACCGTCTCGGCGGACGCGCGGACCCGGTATCCGCCAGGTACCGTCTCGATGGCCGTGGCGGTGATCCCGTGCCGGACGAACAGCTGGCGCAGCCGCATGGCGCAGGTCTGCAGCGCCCCCTTCGCGGCCGCCGGCTGGTCGTCGCCCCAGATCGCCTCCTGCAGGGCGCCCACCGAGACCACCTCGTTGGGGCGCAGCAGCAGCGCTGCGAGCAGGTTGGTCACCCGGGACGGCTGCAGCACGACTGCCTCCGTGCCCTTGGCGAGTGCCAGCGGACCAAGCACCCGGAATGTCACCTCGGCCTCGGAGAGCCGCTCGGCCGTATCACCGTCCGTATCCGGGTTCGCTGTCCGCACGGCCGGTCGCATCGCACCCTCCCGTTCGCTCGTCGAGCCGGCAGCCAGCGACGGTCCCGTTACCTGGGACTGTTACGCATGACCGAAATGTTTCGAGGCTTGGTCACGGCAAAAGGTAGCCCGCATCCGTCGGCCCGGATACGTCACATTCCAGCGGTCGTCTCGTGAGCGACGGTCGCCGTGCTGCGGGCAGCCGTCGACCGCGACGGATCAGATTCCCGGAATGAGGCGCAGTTCCATGGCGACCCGGGTCAGCCCGGCCTTGTTGTGCGCCCGCACCTTTCGCCGTACCCGATGGAGGTAGGTGTCCACGGTGGGCTTGGAGAGGCCGAGCTGCTGGCCGATCTGCTTGTGGGTGAGGCCTTGGGCGACAAGCGTGAGCACCTCCCGCTCCCGCGGCGTGAGGACGTTGACCGACACGGCGCCGGCGGTCCGGTCCGGGCCGTCGCCGGGCTGGTCGGAGAGCGAGCGATCGGCCGCGAGGACGGGGCCGAGGTTGCTTCCGAGGTAGAAGTCGCCGGCGGCAACGGCGCCGATGGCCCGGACAAGGCTGGTGACGCTGGCTCCCTTGGACAGGTAGCCCCGGGCACCGGCGCGCAGCGCCGCCCGCACGTCGTCGGGGTCCGTCGAGTTCGACATGACCACTACCGGGAGGTTCCCCGGTAGCTGGAGAGGCCGGCGGACCGGCTGGGCAAACGGATCTCCGACCGCGATGAGGGCGTCCCGCGGATACGCGAGCAACTGCGGATCCGCGAAGGCGGCGAAGACGCCGGCCAATTCCAGACTCGCCGCGTCCTTGAGCACCTCGATCAACCCGCGGAAGGTAACAGATCGATCATCGATGATCGCGATCTTGAGGCTCATTGCGGCGGCGCTCCTCTACAGCGGGCCAGCGCGTCACACTTCGTTGATCGATGCAATGTAGATGAGGCGCTGTCGGCTACCCGTACAAGATTTGTATATTCGATATACAACGCCGGTAGGCGGGCTGCCAGGTCGACGACCAGGCGCAATGATCCTGGTCTCAGTGCTTTGGGTGCGAGCTGTCCACATTGTGAATCAAGCAATGATAGGTGCGGCACCCCGGCGATGGTCGTCACCGGGAACGGTGCGGCTGGTGCAGGGCTGGCCGCGGGACCGGTGATCCTGACGCGTCCTGGCCACGACATCCCCGACGGTCACCTGTGCTGGCAGCCCTGGCCGGTCCGCCATCGGGCTTCCCCGGCGGGCGTCACGCGGCGGGCCCGTCCCGTCGGTGTCGCCCGCCGAAACCGGGTGCGGTGTCCTCGTGCCCCGGCCACCAGGCGGCGTGGCCGAGCAGCGCGGTGATGGCCGGCGTCAGGAAGAGCGACATCACGAACGCGACGATGGCGATGCCGCAGGAGATGGCGAAACCCATCTGGGTCAGGGTGCTGTTGCCGGCCAGCATCAGCGAGGCGAAGGTGCCGGCGAGGATCAGTTCGGCGGCGGCACCGGCCACCGAATCGGGGGCTCCGCCAGCAGGGGCGGACGCCGAGCCGGCCAGCCGGTGCGGGCGCGTCCGCCCCCCACCGACCGGCCGCTCGACATCCTTGCCGGGCCCGGGCAGGCCCGGTGAAAACCGGTACGGCTCGGTTCAGCCGACCGGGTTGAGTAGTTCGGCCTTGCCCTCGAAGGCGTACAGCAGCAGGTCGACCATCCGGAACGTCTCGTCGTCCGGCCCGAGGGTGGGCCGCCAGGTCGGGTCACGCAGGATCGAGATCCGGCTCCCCTCGATGGCCCGGTGGAACACCTCGGCGACGATCCGCGCGCCGACACCGTCGAGCCGGCCCCCGTTGAACTCCGCCTCGCGCAGGATGTAGAACCACAGCGGCGTGTTGGTGGTCAGCTCGGTCTTCTGTTCGTCGGTCAGCCCGTCCAGCACGGCGCCGTCCAGGCCGCCCAGGATCTCGTCGGCCTTGAGCGGCACCAGGTCGAAGAGCTGGGCCATCTGCTGACCGCTGGCCAACCGCACCATGACGGCCCGGGTGAGGTTGCGGAAGGCCAGGTTCAGCTCGATCGCCGGCGGCGCCTCCTGGCCGCCGAACGATCCGAGCGGCAGGTTGCGCAGCGGGTCCACCATCCGGGTGTCGATCCGCTGGGTCAGGTTGAGCTGCCGCTGCCCCGGATCGGTCTCGTCCCGCTTGACGACCGCGACCAGGTCGTCCCGGCCGGCCTCGGTGAAGTCGTACAGGCGGCGGAAGTCGGCGATCCAGTTGGTCGGCAGCCGCTCGAACGACCCCGACTCGGGGTCGGCGATGGTGCCGTCCGGCGAGAGGATCCCGCTGGTGCCGGAGAACTGGAACAGCAGCTCCAGGGTGCCGGCCGCCAGCACGTCCGGGTGGTCCGAGGTGTTGAAGACGCGGTTCCAGTCGTACACGGCACGGATCATGCTGTGTCCCAACCGGTAGGCCGCGACGGAGAACTCGATCGGCATGGTCGGCCGGTCGCCCGGCTGCACGGCCCGGTCCCGCCGCCCCGGGCCGTAGCCGGCGGAGACCTCGAAGAACCGGCGGCCCCGGCTGAACACCTCGTCGACCACCTCCGGCGCGACGATCCGGGGCAGGAAGTCGGTCACCAGTAGCCACTGGTAGTGCTTCACCACCACCGAGCGGGCCGCCCGGAACAGCGCCGGTCCGGAGAGCCCGCCCTCGGCCAACTGGTCGACCACCCGGTTGTGGAACCGGATGAACGCCAGGTGGGTCTGGGCGACCACCAGGTTCTCGTCGTTGCGGGCGTCCGGGATCAGCGCCGCCCGCCGCTCCCGCTTGCTCGACCCCAGCCCGGACCGGGGCAGGTCGAAGCCGTCCCGGTCCTGGTTGACCACGGGGTCGGTGCCGGCCACCGCCGCGGTGGTGCCGGTCTTCAGGTGTACGCCGTCAGCCGAGTAGAAGACCCGGTCGTGCTTGTCCCCGGGCCCCCGGCCGTAGAGCGAGTCGAGGTCGAGCGCCGGGGAGCGGCCCTGGAGCAACTCGTCGACGGAGACGTCCTCGCCCAGCGCGGCGGCGGTGTTGTCCATGGTCAGGTCGTGGTCCACGAACTGGCCGAGGTACGTGTACCCGGCCGGAACAGCCGGGTCCGCCGAATCGGCGTTCGCGCCGGCCACCATCGCCTCGGCGACGGCGGTGCGGGTCGGCTCGGACAGGGCCCGACCCTCCGGGCCGAGCCGGGAGAACCGGAACTTGCGCAGCTCGGCGGTTGTCGAAGGGCGGCGGGTGCTCGGTTCGTGCTTGTCGTCGAAGCAGAGCAGGCCCTCGCCCTCGACGAGATAGTCCTCCCGCATGTGCCGTTTCATTCGTCGTTCCTCCCTCGTGGTGACCAGCACCCGGACCCGGTTCGACTGACGGGGGAGGGATGTGCACGACAGGCGCGTACGCACGGCGACGCAACGTGCGTCCGCGCTGCCTGACCCCCGTGAACGTCCGCGATCGGCGCGGACCAGCCGACCCGGCCCGGTGCACCATGCCGGTCTCAGTCGACTTAGGGCCAAGAGTCCGCAGCACCGCCAGGGTCGTCCACCTAGTGTCGAGCATGCGACCGAAGCCGAGCCGGACCGTCACGCTGAGGCAATTAGCCAGTCACTGTAGGCAGTTTCTCGGCGTTCGCTGAGCGTCCCCTGTGGACTACCTGTCCCGTTCGCGCAGCGGGTACGGGATGAAGGTGCTCCGGTTCTCGTCGAGGTCGAGTTGCCGGCCGATCGGCTGGGCGGCCCGCTGCGGGCAGGTCATCCGCTCGCAGGTCCTGCAACCCGGCCCGATCGGGGTGGCCGCCTCGGTCGCGTGCAGGTCCATCCCGGCGGAGTAGACGAGCCGGCCGGCGTGCCGGGTCTCGCAGCCCAGCCCGATCGCGAACGTCTTGCCGGGCTGGCCGTACCCGCCGTGGTGCCGGGTCACGGTGCGGGCGATCCACAGGTAGCGCTGGCCGTCCGGCATCGCCGCCACCTGGGTCATCACCCGGCCAGGAGCGCCGAACGCCTCGTAGACGTTCCAGAGTGGACACGTCCCGCCGGAGCGGGAGAACGGGAAGCCGGTCGCCGACTGGCGCTTGGACATGTTGCCGGCCCGGTCCACCCGGACGAACGAGAACGGCACTCCGCGCGCCCTCGGTCGCTGCAGGGTGCTCAGCCGGTGGCAGACGCTCTCCCAGCCCATCGCGAAGTGGTCGGTCAGCAGTTCGATGTCGTACCGCATCGTCTCGGCCGCGGTGAGGAATTCCCGGTACGGCAGAATCAGTGCGGCGGCGAAATAGTTCGCCAATCCGACCCGCATCAGGATCTGGGTCTGCAAATCGTCGAGGTTTTCCTCCTCGATGATTTCGTCGATGACGTCGGCGAATTCGAGCAGTGAGATCTGGGCGCCCATCCGAATCGCCCGTTGGCCCGAGCGCAGCGAGGTCGACAGGTGCAGGGTGCGGGTCTCCGGCCGGTAGCGGTGCAGGTCGCCGGCGAGCGAGTCGGGATCCTGTCGGACTATCCGGATGCCGTGCCGGCCGGCGAGCCGGTCGCTGAGCGCGGCCCGGGTCTCGCCCCGGCGGATCCCGATCTGCGCGGCCAGTGCCTCGGCCGCCTCGTCCAGCTCCGGGACGTAGTTCTGCCGACGGTAGAAGAAGTCGCTGACCTGGTCGTGCGGGCTGCGACCCGGCACCAGCCCCCGGTCGCCGACCACCTCGGCGAGCTGGTCGTCGACCTGCCGGTAGCGCCGGTAGAGGTCGATCACCGCCTCGGCCACCTCGGGCAGCTTGCCGGCGAGTTCCGTGAGGTCGGGCAGGCTGGCCCGGGTCGGCAGCGCCTCGCGTAGCTCGGCGACCAGCCGGGGCGTGTCGTGCGGTGCGAAGTAGGCGGTGTCGACGCCGAAGACCTCGGTGATCCGGATCAGCACCGGGACGGTCAGCGGGCGGGAGTCGTGCTCGATCTGGTTGAGATAGCTGGGCGAGATGGCGAGCTGCCGGGCCAGCTCGATCTGGTTGATGCCGTGCTCCTCGCGCAGCCGGCGGAGCCGCGCACCTGCGAACGTCTTGGCCACGGCGCCTCCCTCCGCCCGGATCCAGTCACATTAACACATCTGTAAAGCAGCACATTCGCAACTTCGCAAAATACGGTCGAGACTTTTCAATAGTTGGCTGTTTCCGTGTCTCGACCCGTTGACGGAGACCGTGCCACAGTTTCGACAAGTCCTGATGGACCGTGAGTTGTCGACGAACTTCGGAGGAGACTTCCATGAGCACGCCGGCAGAGCGGTTGCGTACCGAATGGGCCACCGACCCGCGTTGGCGGGGCGTCGAGCGGGTCTATCAGCCGGAGGAGGTCGTCCGGCTGCGTGGCGTGGTGCAGGAGCAGCACACCCTCGCCGACCGGGGCGCCCGGCGGCTGTGGGACCTGCTGCACCAGGAGGACTTCGTCCCGGCGCTCGGTGCGCTCACCGGCAACCAGGCCGTGCAGATGGTCCGGGCCGGGCTCAAGTCGATCTACCTCTCCGGCTGGCAGGTCGCCGCCGACGCCAACCTCGCCGGACACACCTATCCGGACCAGAGCCTCTATCCGGCCAACTCCGTGCCGGCGGTGGTGCGTCGGGTCAACAACGCGCTGCTGCGCGCCGGCCAGATCGAGACGGCGGAGGGCCGCCGCAGCGGGGCCGACGACGCCGGGATCGACTGGCTCGCCCCGATCGTCGCCGACGCCGAGGCCGGGTTCGGCGGGCCGCTGAACGCGTACGAGCTGATGACCGCGATGATCGTGGCCGGCGCGGCCGGGGTGCACTGGGAGGACCAGCTCGCCTCGGAGAAGAAGTGCGGGCACCTCGGCGGAAAGGTGCTGGTGCCGACCGGGCAGCACGTCCGGACCCTCAACGCCGCCCGGCTCGCCGCCGACGTGGCCGGCGTCCCCTCGGTGATCGTCGCGCGTACCGACGCGCAGGCGGCGACGCTGCTCACCACCGACGTCGACGAGCGGGACCGGCCGTTCGTCACCGGCGAGCGGACTGCCGAGGGCTTCTACCGGGTCCGCAACGGGTTCGACGCCTGCGTGGCCCGGGGACTCGCCTACGCCCCCTACGCCGACCTGCTCTGGATGGAGACCAGCACCCCGGACCTGGAACTGGCCCGCCGGTTCGCCGAGGAGATCAAGGCGGTGTACCCGGACCAACTGCTGGCGTACAACTGCTCGCCGTCGTTCAACTGGCGCAAGCACCTCGACGACGCCACCATCACCAAGTTCCAGCGCGAACTGGGGCACCTGGGCTACCGCTTCCAGTTCATCACCCTGGCCGGCTTCCACGCGCTGAACTACTCGATGTTCGACCTGGCCCGGGGCTACGCCGTCGAGGGCATGCCGGCGTACGTGTCGCTGCAGGAGCGGGAGTTCGCCGCCGAGGCGTACGGCTACACGGCGGTCAAGCACCAACGTGAGGTCGGCACCGGCTACTTCGACCTGGTCAGCACGGTGCTGAACCCGGCCGCCGAGACCACCGCACTGCGCGGTTCGACCGAAGAGGAGCAATTCTGATGCGGATAGTGGTGAACGGTCCGATGCGGGAGCGCTACGAGGAGATCCTCAGCCCCAAGGCGCTGGACTTCCTGGTCGCGCTCGACAGCGAGTTCGCGGCCCGCCGGGTGGCCCTGCTGGACACCCGGCGGGCCCGCCGGGCCCGCTACGCCGACGGCCAGCTCCCCGGCTTCCTGCCCGAGACCGAGGCGATCCGAGCCGACCCGAGCTGGCGGGTGGCGCCGCCGGCACCGGGCCTGCACGACCGGCGGGTCGAGATCACCGGCCCGACCGACCGGAAGATGACGGTCAACGCGCTGAACTCCGGTGCGCAGGTGTGGCTGGCCGACTTCGAGGACGCGCTCGCGCCGACCTGGGACAACGTGATCGGCGGGCAGCTCAACCTGGTCGACGCGATCGACCGGCGGATCGACTTCACCGCGCCGGGCGGCAAGCGGTACGCCCTCGGCGACGACCTCGCCACCATCGTGGTCCGGCCGCGCGGCTGGCACCTGGTGGAGAAGCACGTCGTGGTCGACGGGCGGGCGATCTCGGCCACCCTCGTCGACTTCGGGCTCTACTTCTTCCACTGCGCGCAGCGCCAGCTCGACGCCGGCAGCGGCCCGTACTTCTACCTGCCGAAGCTGGAGAGCCACCGCGAGGCGCGGCTGTGGAACGAGGTCTTCCGGTTCGCGCAGAACTATCTCGGCATCCCGCAGGGGACCGTCCGGGCCACCGTGCTGATCGAGACCATCACCGCCGCGTTCGAGATGGACGAGATCCTCTACGAACTCCGCGAGCACTGCGCCGGGCTGAACGCCGGACGCTGGGACTACATCTTCAGCATCGTCAAGAACTTCGGCTGGCGGGACGATTTCGTGCTGCCCGACCGGGGCGACGTGACGATGACGGTGCCGTTCATGCGGGCGTACACGGAACTGCTGGTCCGGACCTGTCACCGGCGCGGTGCGCATGCGATCGGCGGGATGGCCGCCTTCATCCCGAGCCGCGATCCGGAGGTCAACAGGGCCGCCCTCGGCAAGGTCCGGGCGGACAAGGAGCGCGAGGCCGCGGACGGGTTCGACGGTTCCTGGGTGGCCCACCCCGGGCTGGTCCCGGTCTGCCGGGACGCCTTCGACGCCGTCCTCGGCGACCGCCCGCACCAGCTCGACCGGCGCCGCCCCGAGGTCACGGTCGGCGCGGACGACCTGCTGTCGGTGGACCGTACCCCGGGCCGGGTCACCGGCGCGGGGCTGCGCGGCAACGTGGCGGTGGCGCTGCGCTACTTCGACGCCTGGCTGGGCGGCACCGGCGCGGCGGCCATCTTCGACCTGATGGAGGACGCGGCCACCGCCGAGATCGCCCGCTGCCAGGTGTGGCAGTGGCTGCACCACGCGACGCCGCTGGCCGAGGGCGGCCGGGTCACCGAGGAACTGGTCCGGTCCATCCTGGTCGAGGAGGTGACGAGGCTGAACGCGGAACGGTCGGTCACCGAACGGGACCGGCTGACCCGGGCGGCGGAGATCTTCGTGCAGACCGCGCTCGGCGAGGAACTGCCGGCCTTCTTCACCACCGAGGCGTACGCCCGGCACCTGGTAACTTCCACGGCGCTCGTCCGGTAGGGCATCCGCCGGCCGGTCCGGCTGACATCATGGCCGGGTGCTGGAACGACTCGACGACATTGACTGGGAACGGCTCGGGAACGCCTACGGCTCCGCCGAGGACGTGCCCGAGCAGATCCGTGCGCTGCGCTCGCCGGACGCCGCGATCCGGGAGAAGGCCCGCTGGCAGCTCTACGGCAACATCTTCCACCAGGGCAGCCGGTACGAGGCGACGGCGTACGCGGTGCCGTTCCTGCTGGAGCTGCTGGCCGACCCGGCCACCGCCGAACGGGAGGAGCTGGTCGGCCTGCTGGCCGCCATCGCCGTCGGCTACGACGAGATGTGGCTGCCCGACGGGCTGCCGATCGCCGAGCACCGGCAGCAGGCGGCCGGCGGGGCGGAACTGCTCGCCGCCGCCCCGCATCCGGGCGACGACGACTTCGACGAGGACGAGGGCGACTCCGAGTACCTTGAGTCACTCTCCGAGGACGACCAGGACCGGCTGTACGCCCACGTGCTGGTCGCCGCGTACGACGCGGTCCGGGCCGGGGTGCCGCTGCTGCGTACCCTGCTGGCCGGCGAGCACGACCTGGAGTTGCGGGTGATGGCCGCGTACACGCTGTCCTGGTTTCCCGAGGAGGCCGAGGGCAGCCTGCCGGTGCTGGCCGGCGCGGTCACCGAGGCGCTGGAGGCCGGGGCGACGGCCGCGGACGGCCCGGATCACACCGTTCTCGCCGCGACCGCGCTGGTGGCGATCGGGCTGCTCGGCGGGGCGCCGGATCCCGCCCTGCTCGACGACCGGCGTCCGCTGGTCCGGTGGGGGGCCGCGATCGGCCTGGCCCGGGCGCACGGGCCAGGGGCGGATCGGGCGGTCGCCGCCGAGCTGCTGGGCTGGGCCGGCGGCAAGAGCCCGAGCGACGACCGGGTGCCGTTCCTCGACGGCGACCTGGCCGGGTACGCCGGGCGGGCGCTCGCCCAGCTCGGTGCCGGCCGGACGGTCGAGACGTTCGACGCGCTGCTGCACCGGATTCCGGCCGTCTCCGGCGTCGAGGCGCTGCACGTGGTCGGTGAGGCGCTGAAACTCGCCTTCCCGGCTGGGCCGCTGACCGGCGACGTCCCGTTCGACGCCCTCGACGAGCGGCAGCGACGGCTCGTCCGGCAGCTCGCCGAGCACGAGCAGGTGTGGCGGATCGACGGCTCGTACTTCGGGAACTTCCGGTTGCTGGTCGGCGGGTACGGCCTGCCGGACAAGTACGTCACGCTGCGGTCGTACGCCGGCCAGGGGTAGTCGGGCGCCGGCCGACGCGGTTACGGGCAGTCCACGAGAAGCCCGTAGCGACGATCCCCAGCGGGAGGCTGGACAACGGTAATCAGGTCTACCCCGGCCATCCGCTCCACCGGAGCCAGTACCGCACAGTCGAACACCTCGCCGGTGGTCTCGACCCGGAACGACTCGGACACCTCCTCGGGCGTTCCGCCGGTCGTGTCCAGGGTGCCCTGGAACTGCTCCCGGTACCTCTCCGACGTCTCCTCAGCGCTGTCCAGCCGAACCTTCTCGGTCCGGTACCGGGCAGACAGCGCAGACTCCACCGCACCCTTCTGCCCGGCGGTGACGTCGGTGCTCAGGAACACCGTCACGACGTAGCGATCCTGCGGCTGCCCGACCAACGAGAGAACCAGGAACGACCCGGCGGCGGCGACCGCACCGACGAGCATCGCCGCCAGCGCGACGGCCGCCACCACGATCCAACCCGGCCCCGGGGCGGGCCGGCCGGACACGGTGGACGACGAACCAGTAGGCAACGGCGTATCCGCCGACGGCTGGGGCGGCATGTCGGACATGGCTACCAGTGTCCACCACCCCGGGGCGCTATGCAGTATCCGGCGACGCGGCCCTCGACGACGTTCCGCCGACAGCGGCTATGGACAGTTCAGGAGGACGGCGTCAGGGCGTCCCACGGCGGCGAGCTGACGAACGACGATCCCGTCCACCCCGGGCATCCCCTCTACCGCCACCAAAGCCGCACAGTCGAACAGCCGGCCGACCGTCACGACCAGCAGCGATTCGGGGAGCGAATCGGGACGGACGGCGTCCAGCAGATCCGGCTGGTCCTTGAACAGTTCCTTGAACCTCTCGTACGCCTCGTCCCGGCTCTCCGTCCGGATCGCATCGGCCGGGTACCGGGTAGACAGCGCCGACTCCACCACCGCCTTCTGCTCGGCGGTGGCGGCAAGGTCCAGCCGCACTCTCACCTCGTACCGGTGCCGCGGCTGCGGCTGGTCGTCCCGGATGGCAAACAGCGTCGCGGCGGTGGCGAGCGCACCGACGAGCATCGCCGCCAGCGCGACGGCCGCCACCACGATCCAACGCCGCCCCGGGGCGGGCCGGTCGGGCACGGTGGACGACGAACCAGTAGGCAACGGCGTATCCGCCGACGGCTGGGGCGGCATGTCGGACATGGCTACCAGTGTCCACCAGCCCTGGTCGATACGCAGTACCGCCGTGTCGGGGCGCCGGCGGGTAGGCCGGCACCCCGACACTCGACTACGCCTCGGCGGCTCGGCGTGTCGGCCGACTACCGAACCTTTTCAACCTGAACCGCGCGGCGCTCGCACACCGCGTCTGACCTTGCGGTCCACCGCACCGCACGGCGAGGTTGAGAAGGTTCACTTGTCGTCGGCGAGCGCGACCAGCGCGCTGGCGGTACGGAAGTACTGGCTGCGGCCGAGGTCACCGATGGTCTTGATGCCCAGCGCCTCCTTGAGGTGCGTCGCGGCCCGCTCGCTGACTCCGGCGAGCGCGGCGACCGGGGCGTCGACGAGTTCGGCCACGCTCTTGTCCTGGTACTCCTTGTCGACCAGCTTGGCGAGGTTGGCGGTAACCGGCACGAATGCTCCCAATGGATGATCGGTCCGGCACGGCGCCGGATCCGGCCAGCATTGTTCCAGATAGGACGGACGCGGTTTCGACCGGATCATGAACTCGACGGGGCCGCCGGATGGCCGGGACCGGGCGGAGTCGTCGCATGCCCGGAACCGGGCCCACCCGTGCGCTGCCGCAGCACGTTGCCGGCGAGTCGGGCCAGCTCGGCGTCCCGGTCGGCCCGCTGGCGCGGCCAGCCCGCCGCGTCCGGCCGGCGCTGCCAGGGCAGCGGCCCGCCCGGTGGCCGGTATTCCACGCCGAGCGCGTCCAGCCGGCCCAGGTGCTCCCGCAGCCGGTCGTCGAAGCCGTCCGCCGAGTCCGGCGGCGACCAGACGGCCTCGGCGAACGCGGAGAGCCTGGGAAAAGCCAGGTAGTCGACGGTACGCGGGTTGTCGGCGTGCTCGGTCCAGAGGTTGCACTGTGCGCCGACGATCCGGTGCCGCAGTTGCGCTGGCAACTCGGCGGGTACCGGCTCGAAGGCCCGGACGTCCGCGACGGTGAGCACGGTGCCGACCGGGATCGGCTCGTCGGGCCGGTCCGACTGCCGGTAGTCCAGGTAGGCGGAGGTGTCCCAGCAGGAGACGACCTCGTGCCCGGCGCGGGCCGCCGCGACCGCCAGCGCCGGCCCGCGCCAGGCCGCGACCGTCGCCTCGCCGGGCAGCCCGCCCTCCAACACCTCGTCCCAGCCGAACAGCACCCGCCCGTTCGCCGCCAGATGCCGCTGGAGCTGCCGGACGAACCAGCTCTGCAACTCGTCCTCGTCGCGCAGCCCCAGCTCGGTCCGGCGTCGCTGGGCGGCCGGGCTGGCCCGCCACTCGGACTTGTCGCACTCGTCGCCGCCGATCCCGATGTGCCGGCTCGGAAACAGCTCCATCACCTCGTCCAGCACGTGCCGGACGAAGTCGAGGGTCTGGTCGGAGACGTTCAGTACCCGTCGGGAGATCCCCCACCGGGTCGAGACCGCCACCGGCTCGCCGGGGTCGTTGCCGAGTTCCGGGTACGCGGCGATCGCCGCCTGGGTGTGCCCGGGCAGGTCGATCTCGGGTACGACGGTGACGAAGCGCTCCGCCGCGTACCCGACGATCTCCCGGAGGTCCTCCTGGCGGTAGTAGCCGCCGTGCGGCCGGCCGTCGAAGCGCTCGTGCTGGCGGGAGCCGACCATCGACTCGGGCCGCCAGGCGCCCACCTCGGTCAGCCGGGGGTAGCGCCGGATCTGCACCCGCCAGCCCTGGTCGTCGGTGAGGTGCAGATGCAGCACGTTCAGCTTGTGCGCGGCGAGCAGGTCGACGAGGCGCAGTACCCCGGCGACCGGCATGAAGTGCCGGGCCACGTCGAGCATGCAGCCGCGCCAGCCGAACCGGGGTGCGTCGGAGATCTCCACCGCCGGCACCCTCCACGGGTCGGCCGAGACCCGGGCCCGGCGGTGCACGGCCGGCGGCAGCAACTGGAGCAGGGTCTGCGTGCCGTAGAAGACGCCGGCCGGGGCGCCGCCGGTGATGGTGACGCCGTCGGGGCGTACCCGCAGGTGGTAGCCCTCGGCGGCCAGTGCCGGGTCGACGGCGAGCGCGATGCTGCCTCCCCCGGCGACGGCGCCACCCCCGAAGCGAGCGCCGTCGCCGGGGGAGGGGTCCGGCAGGGGCAGGCCGGTGGAGCGGGACAGGGTCTCCCGGAGCAGCCGGGCCACCCCGGCACAGCCGGACTCCGCGCCGAGGGTCGTCGCCGGACCGAGCTCGAACGCTCCCGACCCCTCGACGGTGTGGGCCGGACGGGGCAGCGGCATCAGTCCTTCACCGCCCCACCGAGCCCGGAGACCAGCCGGCGCCGGACGAAGACGAAGAAGACCAGTACCGGGACGGTCATCAGGGTGGAGGCGGCCATGATGCCGCCCCAGTCGTTCTCGTCCGGCTTGAAGAAGACCAGCAGCGCGGCCGGCAGGGTCTGGTTCTCGGTGGCGCTGATGATGAAGGTCTTGGCGAAGAGGAAGTCGTTCCAGGCGGTGATGAAGGAGAAGACGCTGGTCGCGGCGAGGCCGGGCGCGATCAGCGGAAAGAGGATCCGGCACAGGATGGTGAACCGGGAGGCGCCGTCCATGGTGGCCGCCTCCTCCACCTCCTGGGGCACCGCCGCGACGAAGCCGCGCAGCATCCAGATCGCGAACGGCAGGCTGAACGCCAACTGCACCAGCACCAGCGAACCGAGGGTGTTCAGCCCGACGCCCGGCACCGTCCGGCCCAGGTCGCGGATCTGGAAGAAGAGCGGGATGCTCAGCGCCTCGACCGGCACCATCTGGGCGATCAGGAAGAGCACCAGGATGGTGCTGCGGGTCCGGAACCGGTAGCGGGTCAGCGCCACCGCGGCCAGGAACGCGACCAGCGCGCTCAGCGCGACCACGGCCAGCGCGACGACCAGGCTGTTCAGAAAGTACCGGCCGAAGCCGCTCACCCCGAGCGCGGAGCGGAAGTGGTCCAGGGTCGGGTGCAGCGTCCACGGGCGCGGGTCGGCGGAGAGGATCTCGCCGGTCGGCTTCAGCGCCGACAGCACCATCCAGTAGATCGGGAAGACCGTGACCAGCGCGACCAGGATCGCGACGGTGTCCGCGACACGGCGACGCATTAGAGCACCTCCCCGGTGCGGCGCAGTGCCCGCAGGTACAGCAGGGTGACCACCAGCAGGATCAGCGTCATCACGATGCCGATCGCCGAGCCCAGCCCGTACTGCGACGAGGCGAACGCCTTCTGGTACGCGTACACGTTGAGCACCATGTTCTGGCCGGCGATGCCGCCACCCCGGGTCATCACGTAGATCTGGGTGAAGACCTTGAAGTCCCAGATGACCGACTGGATCACCACGATCGCGATCAGCGGTCGCAGCATCGGCACCGTGATCCGGCGGAACGCGGTGGCCGCGCCCGCACCGTCCAGCGCCGCCGCCTCCAGCACGGACGGCGGGACGGCCTGGATGCCCGCGTACAGGGTGATCATCACGAACGGGAAGGAGTGCCAGACCACCACCGCACCGACCAGGGCGAAGGCCACGGTCCGGTCGTAGAGCCAGTTGTGGCCGTCCAGCCCCAGCACCTCGTTGACCAGGCCGAGGTTGCTGTCGAAGAGGAACATCCAGACCACCGAGCCGGTCATCGCCGGTGCCGCCCAGGCGGTCAGCGCCGCGTACGACAGCAGGGTCCGGGCCAGCTTGCCGATCCGGGTCATCAGCACCGCCAGCGTGGCACCGACGGCGAGGGTCACCAGCACGCACCCGGCGGCGAAGATCACCGTCTGGCCGAGCACGGTCCAGAACGCCGGATCGGCGAAGAGGGTACCGAAGTTGCCCGCCCCCACGAACCGGGCCGGCTCGCCGCCGGAGACCTGCGGCTGCCCGTAGTCGAAGAGGGAGAGCAGGCCGAGCTGGTAGAGCGGGTACCCGAACATCGGCACCAGCACGGCGAGCGCCGGCAGCAGCAGCAACCCGGGCATCAGCCGCTGCTGCCGGCGGATCGTTGCGGACGACGGCACGCCGGCTACTTCCCGAACGCCGCGGTGATCTGGGTGTTCGCCTCGGCGGCCGCGGCGTCGACGGTCGCCTTACCGGTGATCACCTTCTGCAGCATGTTCGGCAGGATCTTCTCGGCGTCGATGGTGGTCCACGCCTTGTCGACCGGGACGAACCTCGTCCCCGCCTCCATCGTCTCGACGAACGGCTTCAGGAACGGCTCCTTGGCGATCACCTCGGCCCGGCCGGACTTCATCGCCGGCACGAAGCCCATCGCGTCGTAGAGCTTCAGGGTGTACTTCTTGCTCGCCAGCAACTGCATGAACTCGACGGCCAGGCTGCGGTGCGTGGTGGAGCGGAACACCCCGAGGCTGCTGCCGCCGGCGAAGGCGGGGGCGATCGAGCCGGGCTTGGCGCCGGGCAGCGGCACCACGCCGTACTTGCCCTTGACCGCGCCCGCCTCCACCGCCGAGCGGTTGAAGTTGCCCAGGATGCCCATCCCGGCCCGGCCGGCCGCGAACGCCTCGACGGTGCCGCCGCCGGTCAGGTCGACGCACTGCTGGGCCGGGCAGATCTCCGGGCTGAACAGGTCGGTGTACGCCTTGATCCCCGCCTTCGACCCGGGCGAGTCGATGGCCGCGGTGTACGTCCCACCGGAGTTGGTCGCGATGTCGCCACCGGCGTCCCAGACGAACGGCAGCGCGCCGAAGGTGTAGAGACCGCCGACCGCGATCCCGAGCATGTCCTTGCGCTCGGCCCGGATCTTCTTGGCGGCGGCGACCAGTTCGGCGTACGAGGTCGGGGGCGTGAGCCCGAGTTCGGTGAAGACGTCGGTGCGGTAGTAGAGCGCCCGGACGCCGATCCACCACGGCACCCCGTACGCCTTGTCGGCCACGGTGACCGTCTGGACCAGGTCGGCCGGCAGGTCGGCGGCCTCGGCCCACTTCCGGTTCTCCTCGGTGACGTCGGCCATCCCGTTCGAGGCGACGAAGTTGGCCAGGTCGGTGTTGCCGACCTCGGTGACGTCCGGCGCGCTCGCCGGGTCGTTCAGCGCACCCTTGTACTTCTCCGCCCGGGTGTCGGTGGCCAGGTAGCTGACGTCGACCTGCACGTCGGCGTTCTTGGCGGTGAACTCGGCGATCGCCTCGTTGACCACCGCCTCCTTGGCGGCCCGGTTGGCCTCGTCGAAGAGCCAGACCCGCAGGGTGCCGGTCCGGCTGTCGGTGCTCTCGGCGGGTGCGTCGGTGGAGGGCGCGCAGGCACCGGCGCCGAGCGCCAGCGCGAGCAGCGCGGGAAGTGCCAGGAGTTTCCGCACGGGCTTCCTCCTCGAATAACGAGCTAGGTTCGTAATTAGGTCGATATGGATGTCATCCAGGCTGGGGTTCCGCCAGTCGCCCGTCAAGTAACAATTTCCCTGCTCAGAGGCCCTATCAGGACAGGCCGGAGCCGCCGTCCGGCCAGGCCGGACGGCAACTCCCGGAGCGGCTCAGTGATCCAGGTAGAGCACCGCGTGCGAGTACGGCCCTCCGGGCGGTGCCGCCTGGTCGGCCACGACGATCTGCTTGGGCATGGGTCAACCTCCGTGTCGGGGGAACTGTTCGGCGAGCCCGTCCGGGCCCACCAGGGGTGGGGTGAGAAGTCGGCGTACCGCCCGGTCCCGGTCGGCCAGCGCGGCGCGTTGCGGGTCGGTGAGCGTGATCCACGGCGGCACCGGCTCGGTCTGCCGGGGTGGCAGCAGCCGGCCCGCCCGGTAGGTCAGCTCGTTGACCAGCCGCAGCGGTGCGTACCGGCGCTGCCCGTGCACGTCGACCAGCTCGTACCGGCCGGGCTCGATCGTGAAGACCGCGATGTCGGCCGGCGCGCCGACCGCGAGCGTGCCGACCCCGCCCGGCAGGCCGAGCGCGCGGGCCGGTCCGACGGTCGCCGCGGCCACCACCTGGGGCAGGCTCATCCCGACCGCCAGCATCTTGGCCATCGTGGTCGGCAGGTCGAAGACCGGGCCGTGCAGCGACCGGCTGTGCAGGTCGGTGGAGACGGCGTGCGGCGGCATGCCGGCCGCCACCTGCGCCTCCAGCACGTCGAAGGCGAAGCCGCCGGAGCCGTGCCCGAGGTCGAAGCGCACCCCCGCCTGGTACGCCTCCTTCGCCGCCGGGTCGAAGCCGTCCGGGCCGGCCGCGATGCCGCTGGCGCAGTGCGTGATCAGGTCACCCGGGCGCAGCAGCGGCAGCATCTGCGCCACCGTCGGCGGCGCCGCGCCGATGTGCACCATCACCGGCAGCCCGCACGCCTGCGCCGCCTCGACCGCCCGGCGCAGCGGGGCCAGGCCGTGCGTACCGACGTTGTGCCGGTCCATCCGTACCTTGATCCCGACGATGCTGTCCCGGTGCGCCCGTACGGTCGCCACCGCCAGGTCTACGTCGCAGTTGGCCAGCTCCCGGGACTCGCCGACCGGGGCGACCAGCCCCACCGCGGAGATGTTCAGCAGCGCGGGCACCCGGACGGTGTACCGGGCCGAGGCGGCGGCGAAGGCGGCGAACCCGTACGCCCCGGCCGAGCCCGCGTCCACCCAGGTCGTCACGCCGGACCGCCAGGCCACCGGGTCGGGGTCGATTCCCCAGTACGTCGCACCGGCGTGTACGTGCGTGTGCAGGTCGACCAGGCCGGGTGTGACCAGCCGGCCGGCCAGGTCGACCAGCTCGGCGGCCCGCTCCCGGGGTAGCACCGGTGCGACCGCCGCGATCCGGCCGTCCCGGACGGCGACGTCGTGCCGCCCCGTCCGGCCGGTACCCGGATCGAGCAGATCCCCACCGGTGAACAGCAGGTCCCAGCCCTCCCGACCGGACTCGGCAGCGGGCGCGGTCACGGCGCCGCCTCGACCGGGGCGGGCGCCGGCCCGGCCCCGCCGGCGGCGCCGATGCGGAGCCGGTAGAGCCGGGCCGGGCGCCCCTTGCGGTGCACCTGCGTGCTCCCCTCCACCTCGACCAGGCCCGATTCGCTCAGCTTGCGGATCAGCCGGCGGCCGCTGGGATCGGTGATGCCGAGCTGCTGGGCCAGGTCGCTGGGGGAGATGGCCCGGCCCTCCAGGGCCCGTTCGATGGCGGAGAGCCGGGACAGCGTCGCGGCGCTCAGTCCCACCTCGCCGGCCAGCCGTTCGAGTTCGGCGCCGTGCTCCCGGTAGGTGAAGGCGAGCGCGGCTCCGGCCGGGCTCATCGGCCCGATGATGACGCCACCGTCCTCGACCAGGTACGCGCTCGGCGACTCCTCCTGCTCGGCCCGGGCGACCGCCCGCTCAGCCAGGTGCAGGCAGCTCCGGGCCGAGACACCGACCCCGAACCCGGCGGCGACCCGGATGCCGAGGGTCTCCTGCGCCTGGCCGAGCGCGGGCAGCGACACCCAACTGTTGGTCGCCTGCTCGAAGAGGGCCTGGTGGGCGAAGACCACCACCCCGCGCCGGCCCCGGTTCTCGATCCAGGCGTCGCCGAACTCCGGCGTGTTGAGCAGCAGGTTCATCAGCCCCACCCGGGCCCGGTCCAGGTCGAGCTGCGGGCCGGCCCGGCCGACCAGGAAGATGCCGGCGGCGAAGCGCAGCGCACTGGCCTGTTTGGACTGCACCTGGAGGGCCAGCTCGTGCAGTTGGGCCCGCAGGGTGGCCGGCCCGGGCAGGCCGCCGAGCACCGGCGTGCCGCCCTGGAGCTGTGCCGCGACCGCCGTGCGCAGGCTGATCACGTAGTCGGCGCCGGTCCGGGCCAGCGCCGCCCGGTGGAACGAGACGATCTCGGCCACGCTCTGCTCCGGGTCGTAGGGCAGGCAACTGATCTGCGAGCGGTCCAGCTCCAGGGCCCGGGCCACCTCGTCCACGGTCTGGGTGTCGTAGGTGTCGATGCTCACCGGTGTGGGTCGCCAGCCCCGGGACAGCGCCTTGAACAGCGCCAGCGACAGGTCCAGTCCGGCCGAGCGCAGGATCGCCACCGGCAGGTCCGCCGGGAGCAGGTCACGGCACTTCGCGTACGGGACCGGGCCGAGCAGCAGGCCGTCGACGCGTTGCCGGGCGAGCAGGCCGTCGACGAGCCCTCGGACCGCGTCCTCGTGCTGGTAGACGACCCACTCCAGCGTCACCCCGGCCAGCGTGCGGGCCGCGTCCTCGAAGACGGTGCGGTGGCTGGCGTGGATGACGAGACCGATCACCATCCGGCTCTCCAGGTTCGAAAGTGGTCCGTTAACGGCGGCGCCGTTAGCCTGGGCTCCGCCGGCCACCCTCGTCAAGTCGTTGACGAGGAAGGAGCGCATGCGGCAGGCTGGGCGGCCAACAGCGAGCTACATCCGAACCTGTCCGGGGAGAGCCGGTGCGCCACCAACTCGACGAGCCCGCGCTCGACTGGCGCGCCAAGGGGTTCTGGCAGCCCGAGACGCCGGTCCCGGACGCGGCGTTCGCCGCCGCCGGGCACTCGCTGTTCGGCGGCGCCGTGACCTGGCCGGTACTGGCCGTCCGGCGCTCCGCCGTCGCGCACAACGTCGCCACGATGGCCGGGTTCTGCGCCCGGTACGGCTTCTCGTTCGCCCCGCACGGCAAGACCAGCATGGCGCCGTCGCTGCTCGACGCCCAGTTGTCCGCCGGTGCCTGGGCGATCACCATGGCCACCGCCAACCAGGTGCTCGCCTGCCGCGCCCTCGGGGTACCCCGGGTGCTGCTCGCCAACGAGCTGCTCGATCCGGTGCCGCTGCGCTGGCTGGCCCGGGAGGTCGACCGGGGTTTCGAGGCACCCTTCTTCGTGGACTCGGTCGCCGGGGTCGAGGCGATCGACGCGGCGCTCGTCGACCAGCCGGCCGGTGCCCCGTTACGGGTCCTGGTCGAACTCGGCTTCCCCGGTGGGCGGGCCGGCTGCCGCAGCGTCGAGCAGGTGGTCGAGGTCGCCGAGGCGGTCGCCGCGACCCACCGGGTACGCCTCGACGGCGTCGCCGGCTACGAGGGCGGGCTGCCGGACGGCGCGGCCGTGTCGGCGTACCTGCGGCGGCTCCGGACGGCGGCGACCGAGCTGGCCCGCCGAGGGCTGGTCGGCCCGGAGGTGCTGGTCAGCGCCGGTGGCAGCGCGTGGTTCGACCTGGTGGCCGAGGAACTCGGCGGTGCCTGGCTGACCGGGCACGACCTGCGGGTGGTGCTGCGCAGCGGTGCCTACGTCACCCACGACCACGGCTTCTACGCCGAGCACACGCCGTTCCGGCGAATCCCCGGCGAGGGTGCTCTGGACGCCGCCCTGGAGCTCTGGGCGCAGGTCACCTCCACTCCGGAGCCGGGGCTGGCGATCGTCGGCATGGGCAAGCGGGACGCCCCGTACGACGAGGGCCTGCCGGTGCCGCTGCGGATCCGGCGCCGTTCCGGCGAGCTGCGTCCCGGCACCGGGATGACCGTCGGCCGGCTCAACGACCACCACGGCTATCTCTCGGTCCCGCCCGGCGTCGAGCTGGACCCGGGTGACCTGGTCTGCTTCGGCATCTCGCACCCGTGCACCGCCTTCGACAAGTGGCGGGCGCTGCCGGTGGTCGACGACGACCACACCATCGTGGACGTGCTGCGGACCTACTTCTGAGCGGCCTGTCGATCCGAGACGCGGCGTCGAGGCGGTGTCCCGGACGGACGGAGACTGTCGAGCTGCCTCGCTTGTGCTCCCGTCGGGACAGGCGGCGCGATGTCGGGATTGTCGCGCCCCGCCTGTGCACCCAGCTCGACAGTCTCCGTAACTGGGATGCCCGGCTCGGCCCGGTGACGTCGACTCCACGTACCGGACGCCCTCTGATCGGCGCAAGACCGGCCCCCGGACACGGGGCCGGGTCCCGTTCGACCACAATCGACGGAAACTTTCCGCTAGGTACGACGAACTTTTGTAAACCACGACCGAAGTTGCCGTGCTCTGCTCTTTTCTTCTGGCTGCGCAGCCTCTAGCGTGTGTTCATTCGTAACAGAGACGACCGCTGATCGTCATATCCCGCCCGGGTGGCCACCTGGGGCGGGAGCCAGGAAGCGTCCGGCCCGGCCACGGCCGCGACGCACGTCCCCGCGCGCCACGAGTGGCACGTGAGCGCGCCCGTACCCGTCGACTTTCTTCGCGCGGGCACTCACCGAGCATCCGAGCCGCTCACCGAAGACCTCTTGAATCGATCCAAGCATGGGCGGCGGAGGCGTCGTCGCCCGGGAAGGTGCAGGACATGGGGAAGACGCAGCGCGAACCGATGGATCCGGCGGAACGCCGCCGGCTCACCCGGCGCAGCATCCTGGCCGCCTCGGCGGGCGCGGCCGCCGCGCTCAGCGCGGTCGGCGCCAACGTGGTCCGGACCGAGACCCCCGCCGTCGCGCACGGGCAACTGCGGGCCGAGCCGCTGATCCCGGGCCGCAACCGGGGCATCATCCTCTACAGCGTCCGCGACCGGATCTCCGCCGCCCCGGACGACAGCGGTGTGCCGTACGGCTTCGAGCGGGTGCTCGCCCGGATCGCCGAACTCGGCTACCAGGAGGTGGAGTTCGCCGGCTACACCCAGAACACCCAGATCCTGGGCCGGCAGATCACCCCGGAGGAGATCCGCAAGATCCTCGACGACAACGGGCTGGTCGCCAACGGCACGCACACCTCGATCAACCCGGCCACCTTCGAGCAGCAGATGGACATCGCCGAGACGCTCGGCATGAAGAACATCGGTACCGGCAGTGACCCGACGAACTCGGCGTACACCTCGGACTGGGATGCGGCGGCGGACGTCTGGAACGAACTCGGCCGGCAGGCCCGCAGGCGCGGACTCCGGCTCTACACGCACAACCACGACGCCGCGTACTCCTTCCTGCTCGACGCGGGGCCGCTGGACGCGAACGGCCGGCCCACCCGCTCCTCCGGTACCCGCCGGCTGGAGTACTTCTTCCGGAGGACCGACCCGAGGTACGTCTTCTTCGAACTGGACATCTACTGGGCCTACGTCGCCCGGTTCAAGCACCAGAAGTACGTCGACCGGTGGGGCCGGGAGAAGACCGACCTGTTCGACCCGATCCTCAACGTGGTCTCGCAGAGCAAGCGGTTCCCGCTCTTCCACGCCAAGGACGGCAACCGGAACAGCGCCCAGGCCAACGGCTACGAGATGACCCCGCTCGGCGAGGGCGACATCAACTTCCAGCAGTTCTTCCAGACCATCGGCGACCCCGACTTCCGGCACGCCAACTGGGAGCAGGACACCGCGCCCGGCGGCGCGACCAATCCCGGCCAGTCGCTCGACTTCGCCGCGCTCAGCTACACCAACATGTCGGAGCTGACCATCTACCGCCGGTGAGGCGTCCGGGCGGGGCGCGGCGGCGCGTGCCCCGCCCACCTTCCGTGACCCCCGACGTGCAGACGGAGGAGAGATGAAGAGAACCATGCGCCGCTGGCTGACCGTGCTGGCGGCGACCGCGACGATCGTCCCGCTGACGGTCCAGGCCCCGGCGGCAGCCGTACCGGACCCGGGAGCGGGTTCCGGCGGCGTACCCGCCGAGCAACTGGTGGCCGAGGAGAACGGCCCGGCCGCGCTCCGCTCGGACGTCCGGGCGCCGCGCGACTACGGCGTACTGGTCTTCACCAAGACGGCGGGGGCGCGGCGGGCATCCATTCCGGATGGTGTGCGGGCGATCCGGGACCTCGGCAGGGAGCACGGCTTCCGGGTCACCGTCACCCAGGACGCGGCGGCGTTCACCGAGCAGAACCTCGGAAAGTACCGCGCGGTGGTCTTCCTGAACACCACCGGCGACATCCTGAACGCCACCCAGGAGGCGGCGTTCGAGAAGTACGTCCGGGCTGGCGGGGGCTACGCCGGGGTGCACGCGGCGGCCGAGACCGAACCGGACTGGGCCTTCTACCAGAGCCTGCTCGGCGCGAAGGCCACCGGCGCCTCTCCGGTCGAGCCGGGCAACATCGACGTCGCCGACCGGGCGCACCCGTCCACCGAGACCGTGCCGCGCACCCTGACCCTGACCGAGGAGTGGTACAACTTCTCCGCCAACGTCCGGGGCGTCTCGCACGTGCTGGCCACCGCCGACGAGCGCAGCTTCGCCGGTGGCGCGATGGGCTTCGACCACCCGGTCGCCTGGTGCAAGGACTACCAGGGCGGTCGCTCCTGGTACACCGGGCTCGGCCACTCCATCGAAATCTATCGCTCTAAGCCGTTCACCCGGCACCTGCTCGGCGGCATCCAGTGGGCGGCCGGCGTGGTCGAGGGTGACTGCGGCGCGACCGTGACCGGCAACTACGAGAAGGTGACCCTCAACGACGAGCCGGGCGAGCCGATGTCGCTCGCCGTGCTCCCGGACGGCCGGGTGCTGCACAACACCCGCGGCGGCCAGGTGCGGCTCTACGACCCGACCAGCGGGGCAAGCCCGGTGATCAACACGATCCCGGTCTACAGCCACGACGAGGACGGGTTGCAGACCGTCTCGCTCGACCCCGACTTCGCCACCAACAAGTGGGTCTACCTCTACTACTCGCCGCCGCTGAACACGCCCGTCGACAACCCGGCGACCCCGGGGGTCAACGAGGGTGACGCGCCGGCCACCAGCGCCGACCCGACGGTCTGGGACAAGTTCAAGGGCTACAACCAGCTCTCCCGGGTCAAGTTCGTCGACGGCCCGACCCCGCACCTGGACATGAGTACCGAGCAGCAGATCCTGCGGGTGGACGTGGACCGGGGCATCTGCTGCCACGTCGCCGGCAAGGTGAAGTTCGACGGCAAGGGCAACCTTTATCTGATCACCGGTGACGACACCAACGCGGGTGGCTCGGACGGTTTCGCCCCGATCAACGAGTCGCCGACCCAGGGCCCGGGCTACGACGCCCAGCGCTCCTCCGGCAACACCAACGACCTGCGCGGCAAGCTGCTGCGGATCAGGGTACGGCCGAACGGGACGTACACGATCCCGGCCGGGAACCTCTTCCCGGAGGCGCAGGACCACGACAACAGGACCCGTCCGGAGATCTTCCTGATGGGACTGCGCAACCCGTTCCGGTTCGACGTGGACGCCTCCGGGCGGGTCTACGTCGGCGACTACTCGCCGGACAGCCGGACCTCGAACCCGGCCCGGGGGCCGGAGGGGACCGGCCGGTGGTTCTCGACCAACAAGGCCGGCAACTACGGCTGGCCGTACTGCTACTCGCCGGCCCTGCCCTACGTCGACTACGACTTCGCCACCCGTACCTCCGGGGAGCCGTTCAACTGCGGTGCCCCGGTGAACGACTCGCCCCGGAACACCGGCCGGACGGTGCTGCCACCGGTGCAGGAGCCGCAGTTCTGGTACACCTACGAGGCGCGTACCCCGTGCCCGGGGACGTACCTGGAGACGCCGCCGATAAGCTGCGACTTCAAGTGGCCGGTGATCGGGACCGGCGGGGTCGGCCCGCACGGCGGACCGATCTACTCCTACGACCCGGAGTCGACCTCGGAGACGAAGTTCCCGGAGTACTACGACGACGCGGTGGCGTTCGGCGAGTTCACCCGGGACAAGATCTTCATGATGCGGACCGACGGCAGGGGCAACCTGACCGGCGTCGAGCAACTGCTGCCCGGCTTCGTCTTCGACAACCCGATGGAGATGGAGTTCGGCCCGGACGGCAGCCTCTACCTGCTGGAATACGGCGACGGCTTCTTCACCGCCAACCCGGATGCCCAGCTCTCGGTGATCCGCTACGTCAAGGGCAAGCGGTCGCCGGTGGCGGTGCTGAACGCCAGCCCCACCTCCGGGCAGGCCCCGCTGACGGTGAACTTCTCCGCCGTCGGCTCGCACGACCCGGACCCGGGTGAGTCGATCTCGTACGCCTGGGACTTCACCAGCGACGGTACGGTCGACTCGGCCGACCCGAGCACCTCGCACACCTACACCGCGAACGGCACCTACACGGCGCGGTTGACGGTGACCGACTCCAGCGGCAAGACAGGGGTACTGACCCGGACCATCACGGTCGGCAACACCGCTCCGACGGTGACGGTGACCAGCCCGATCCCGGGGTCCTTCTTCAACTGGGGCGACCCGGTCCCGTACACGGTGACGGTCACCGACCCGGAGGACGGGACGATCGACTGTTCCCGGGTGACGGTCAGCTTCGTACTCGGGCACGACACGCACGGCCACGAGCACGGCTCGACCACCGGCTGTACCGGTACGTTGCAGTCCCCGGCCGACGGCGCCGACCACGCCGGCGGCTACCTCTACGGCGGGATCAGCGCCTCCTACACCGACCTCGGCGGTGGCGGCCAGCCGGCGCTGACCACGGTCAACCAGGTCGTGATCCAGACGCCCCGCCAGCAGGCCGAGTTCGCCCAGGTCAAGCAGAACGTGACGATCGGCAACACCAGCGACGCCGGTGGCGGCCAGCACGTCAACGGGATCGACGCGGGCGACTCGATCGCGTTCGACCCGATCAACCTGGGTGACGCCAGCGCGGTCACCTTCCGGGTCTCCGGCGGCTCGGCGGCCACCGCCGGTACGCCGCGGGCCACCGTCGAGCTGCGGCTCGACTCGCCGACCGGCCCGCTGGTCGGCACCGCCACGCTGAACGCCACGACCGGCAACAACGACTGGTCCAGCCAGACCCTGGCGGTCGACCAGCCAGCCGGCGGGCACCGGCTCTACCTGGTGTTCCAGCCGGTCACCGGCGGCCCGACCACCGGCCTGGTGAATCTGAACTGGGTGGAGTTCACCCCGAGGTAGTCCCTTCCAGACGGTTGCCGGGAAGTCGCATCCGTGACTTCCCGGCAGCCGTCCGTCCGTGGACCGGCCCGCCGCCGGTCAGACCTCCGGCCGCCGCCGGTCAGGCCTCCGGCCGCCGCCGGTCAGGCCGGGCCGGGCCGCCGCCGGGCGGACCCATACCGGCGCCGCCGGACGAGGCGGCCAGCAGCCGGGCGTGCAGCGCCGGGTCGGCGTACCCGAGGAAGCGGCGGAGGGCGACCCAGGCGGCGCCGGCGGCCGCGTCCCCCGCCGGCACACCTGGCCGGCCCAGCCGGTCGACGAGCCGGTCCTGCACGGCGGTGCGGATCTCCGGTACCCCGGCGAGGACCCCGCCGGCCAGCACCACCGGACCTGGCGCCGGGTGCAGCGACAGGAGTGTGCCGGCGAGTCGTTCGGCGGCGGTCTCCAGGATGGCCGTCGCGTCCGGGTCACCGTCCCGGGCAGCCGTGCCGACCAGCGGGGCCAGCCCGGCCAGCCGGTCGCGGCCGACCTGGTAGACCCGGGTGACGAAACCGTCCGGCTCGGTACTGCCGAGTTCGGTGGCCACGGCGCGGGCCAGCGGTCCGGACGGTGGGCCCCGGTAGAGCGCCCGGGCCGTCGACCTCGCCGCCGCCAGGCCGAGCCAGAATCCGGAGCCCTCGTCGCCGAGCAGCCAGCCGAGGCCGTCGGCGGTCCGGCCGACCGCGCCGTTGTGGACCTCGGCGGCGACCGCACCGGTGCCGGCGATCAGGACCGTGCCGCACCCGGCCGGGGTGCCGGCCGCGAACGCCACCACCGCGTCGCCGACCGGATGCAGCGGGCAGCTCAGGCCGAGCCGTGACCACTGCGCGGCGTACCGGGCGGAGACCTCCGGCTCGGCCAGCCGGGCCACCCCGGCCAGCCCGACCACTGCGCCGACCACCCGGCTCGGGTCGTACCCGTGCAGCGCGGCCCGGCCGGCCTCGCCGAGCGCGGCGGCGGCCCCGGCCGGATCGGTGGCGACCGGGTTACCGGCCCGGGCGCGGCCACGCCCCACGATCCGGCCGTCCACGGTGGCCAGTACCACCCGGGTGGCCGTGCCGCCGCAGTCGGCGCCGAGCACGAACGCATCGACCATGCCGCCGATGGTGCGGTCTACCGATCGAAAATGTCAAACCTATTGACTTGTGGCCTCTGATGGTCATAACTTTTTTCATCACCTGGTCGTCGTGAAAGGAATGTTGATGGAGGAGAGCGGGCTGCTGGGCCGGTTGCGTACCGAGCTGGCCACGCTGCCGGTCGCCCTGCAGCGGGTCGCCGAGCAGATCCTGATCGCGCCGGAGGAGACCGCCCGGGCCACGATCATCGATCTGGCCGAGCGGGCCGGCACCTCCACCGCGACCGTGACCCGGTTCTGCCGGGTCTTCGGCTACCGGGGCTACGCCCAGCTCCGGGTGGCGGTGGCCACCGAGATCGGCCGGGCCGCGCAGGCGCGCTGGGACACCGACATCGACCGGGAGATCGGCCCCGACGACCCGCTCGACCACCTGCTCGGGGTGGTGGCCAGCGCCGACGCCCGGGCGATCCAGGACACCGCCGGTCAGGTCGACCTGGCCGCCGTCGACCGGGTCGCCGAGGCCGTCGCGCAGGCCCACCGGGTCGACCTGTTCGGGCTCGGCAGCTCCGGCAACGCGGCCCGGGAGATGGCGTTCCGGCTGGAACGGATCCGGATCCCGGTCTGGCACCGGGCCGACCCGCACACCGCGCTGACCAACGCCGCGCTGCTCGGCCCGGGCGACGTGGCGATCGGGCTGTCGCACAGCGGGCGTACCCGGGAGGTGATCGAGGTGCTGGCCGAGGCGGCCGACCACGGCGCACTGACGGTCGCGGTCACCTCGTTCCGGCGCTCGCCGCTGGCCGAGGTCGCCGACGTGGTGCTGACCACCGCCGTACAGGAGACGACGTTCCGGCTGGCCGCGCTCTCCGCGCTGCACTCCCAACTGCTGGTGCTCGACCTGATCTACGTCGCGGTGGCCCAGCGGACCTACCAGCGCACCACCGAGGCGTTCGAGGTGACCGCCCGGGCCGTCGACGCGCACCGGATGCCGGACGACTCGCCGCGGGCCGCACGCCGGCAGCTCAAGACCACGGAGGGGCTTTGACCATGGACATCGGCGCATCCGCCTACCTCACCGCCGTCACCGCCGCGATCGACCGGGTCGCCCGGACCCAGACCGAGGGCGTACGCCGGGCAGCCGACCTGATCACCGCCGCGCTGGACCGGGGCGGAGTGGTGCAGGCGTTCGGCTGCGGGCACTCCGAGGCGCTCTCGATGGAGATCGCCGGTCGGGCCGGCGGACTGGTACCCAGCAACCGGATCGCCCTGCGCGACCTCGTGCTCTACGGCGGCGCCGACCGGACCGTACTCGAGGACCCGCTGCTGGAACGCGACCCGACCGTGGCGCACCGGCTCTACGAACTGGCGCCGATCAAGCCGGACGACGTCTTCGTGCTCACCTCCAACTCCGGTGTCAACGGGGTGATCGTCGAGTTCGCCCTGCTGGTCAAGGAGCACGGCCACCCCCTGATCGGGATCACCTCGCTCGACCACACCGCCCGGGTCACCCCCGGGCACCCGTCGGGGCGGCGCCTCGCCGACCTCGCCGACGTCGTACTCGACAACGGGGCGCCGTACGGCGACGCCGCGCTGCCCCTGCCCGATGGCGGTGCCGTCGGGGCCATCTCCTCGATCACCGGTGCCGTGCTCGCCCAGCAGGTCGTCGCCGAGGTCGTCGCCCGGCTGCTCGACGCCGGTACCCGGCCACCGGTCTACCTGTCCGCGAACGTCCCGGGCGGCCGGGAGCAGAACAGCGAGCTAGAGGCGCGGTACGCCGGTCGCATCCGGCGCACCGCCTGAAGAGAAGAAGGCGAGGCGCCATGAACTCTTTCCGTCCGGCCCGCTCCGGGCCGGCACCGACCACCGGCCCGGGACGGCGTACCGTGCTGCGGGCCGCCGCGATCGGGCTGGCCGCCCCGGCGCTCGCCGGCTGTGTCACCAGCGGCGGCGACGACGGCCAGCCCGCCGCGGCCAAGGGCGAGACGAGCGCCGACAACCCGCTCGGGGTGCCCGCCTCGACCCCGCTGGAGGTGGTCGTCTTCGACGGCGGCTACGGCGACGAGTACGCCACCAACGCCGAGAACATCTACAAGGGACGGTTTCCCGGCGCGACCGTGGACCACAAGGCGCTCCAGAAGGTCGGCGAGGCGCTGCAACCCCGGTTCGTCGCCGACACCCCGCCGGACGTGGTGGACAACACCGGTGCCGGCCGGCTCGACCTGGCCACCCTGGTCGCCGCCGGCAAGCTGGCCGACCTCACCGAGCTGCTCGACGCCCCGTCGCTGGACGACCCCGGCCGCAAGGTCCGGGACACTCTGCTGCCGGGGGTGGTGGCCGACGGCACGCTGGACGGCAAGGTCTACACGCTCAACTTCACCTACACCGTCTGGGGACTCTGGTATTCCAAGCCGCTCTTCGACAGGCACGGCTGGGCGTACCCGACGAGCTGGGACGCGATGCTGGCGCTCTGCGCACAGATCAAGAAGGCGGGCATCGCGCCCTGGACCTATCAGGGCAAATACCCGGAGTACCTGAACGACCCGCTGCTGGCGATGGCGGCCAAGGCCGGCGGTCCGGAGCTGGTCACGGCGGTCGACAACCTCCAGCCGGGCGCCTGGAAGCAGCAGCCGCTGCTGGACGCGGCGACCGCGATCGCCGAACTCGCCGGCCGGGGCTACCTGCTGCCCGGCTCCGAGGCGCTGTCGCACACCGAGGCCCAGGCCGCCTGGTCGCAGGGGAAGGCCGCGATCATCCCGTGCGGCTCCTGGCTGGAGGCCGAGCAGAAGGGTGTCACCCCGGCCGGCTTCGACATGGTGATGGGCGCGGTACCGTCGCTGGGCGCGGCCGACAAGCTGCCGTACGGGACGATCCAGGCCGCCAGCAGCGAGTCGTTCCTGGTCCCGGCCCGGGCCAAGAACCCGCGCGGCGGGCTGGAGTTCCTCCGGGTGCTCTTCTCCTCCGGCAGCGCCCGGCGGTTCGCCGAACTGAACAGCACGCTGCCCAGCGTCGCCGGAGCCACCGACGGGCTGGCCGTCAGCACCGGGCTCGGCTCGGTCCGCTCCGCCGTGCAGGCCGCCGGCCCGAACACCGTCACCTACCGGTTCCGCACCTGGTACGCCCCGCTGGCCAAGGCGGTCGACGACGCCACCGGCGAACTCGCCACCCGCCGGATCAACCCGGGGCAGTGGGCCGACCGGATCCAGAAGGCCGCCGACGCGGTCGCCGCCGACTCCGCCGTCACCAAGTACACCCGGTAGCCCTCGATGGCGGCCCTGCGGCACGGCAAGTACCGCTTCCTCGCCGGGGCGATCCTGCCCGGACTGCTGCTCTACGCGGTCTTCGTGCTCTCCCCGTACGCGCAGGCGTTCTATCTCGCGCTGACCGACTGGACCGGGGTCTCCGGGCAGGTGGAGATCGTGGGGCTGGAGAACTTCCGGCGGCTGGTCGACGATCCGCTCTTCCTGGCGGCGCTGCGCAACAACGGGCTGCTGCTGCTCGTCGTGCCGGCGGTCACCATCGGGCTCGGGCTGCTGCTCGCCGGGCTGGTCAACTTCGGCGGCCGGCGGGGCAGCACGATGGTCGGCGGGGTCCGGGGCGGCGAATTCTACAAGGTCGCCTACTTCTTCCCGCAACTGCTCTCGCTGCCGATCATCGCGGTGCTCTGGCAGTTCGTGTACCACCCGAACGAAGGCGTGCTCAACGGCGCGCTCCGGGCCGTCGGGCTGGACTTCCTGGCCCGGACCTGGCTGGGCGACCCGCACCTGGCGCTCTGGGCGGTGGCCGGGGTGCTGGTCTGGTCGTCGGTCGGCTTCTACATGGTGCTCTTCTCCGCCGCGATGGAGTCGATCCCGCGCGACGTGCTGGAGGCGGCGGTACTGGACGGGGCCGGCCGGCTCGCCGTACTCCGCCGGGTGGTGCTGCCGCTGGTCCGGGAGAACGTGCAGGTGGCCTTCGTCTACCTCGGCGTACTCGCGCTGGACGGCTTCGCGGTCGTCCAGGTGATGACGGTCGGACCGGGCGGCCCGGACGGGGCCACCGAGGTGATCGGGCTCGGCCTCTACCGCAACGCCTTCACCTACGGCCGGTTCGGCTACGCCGCCGCGATGGGGGTGGCGCTGTTCTTCCTCACCCTCGCGCTCGCCGTCGTCGCGCTGCGGGTCGGCCGCCGGGAGCGGGTGGAACTCTCATGACGACCCTGGTCGACCGTCCGGCCGGCCGGCAGCCGCCCGCCGCACCGGTCCGCATCCCGGCCCGCCGTACCGGGCGGTTCGGCGACCTGGCCGCGCACCTGTTCCTGGTCGGCTGGGCCGCGTTGGTCACCGTGCCGCTGCTCTGGGCGGTGCTCAGCTCGCTGAAGACCGACCGGGAGATCCTGACCAGCCCGTGGACGGTGCCGGCGACGCCCCGGTTCGACAACTGGGCCCGGGCCTGGGGCGAGGCGTCGATCGGCAGCTACTTCCTGAACAGCGCGATCGTGGTGGGCAGCGCGCTGGTGCTGACCATGCTGCTCGGCGCGCTGGTCGCGTACGCCCTGGCGCGGTATTCGTTCCCGGGCAACCGGCTGCTCTACTACCTCTTCGTCGCCGGGCTGCTCTTCCCGGTCTTCCTCGCCCTGGTGCCGCTCTTCTTCGTGGTACGCCAACTCGGGCTGCTCGGCACCTATCCGGGGCTGATCCTGGTCTACACCGCGTACGCCCTGCCGTTCACCGTTTTCTTCCTGTACGGGTTCTTCCGCTCGCTCCCCTCGGCGCTGGCCGAGGCGGCGTTCCTGGACGGCTGCTCGCACTGGGGCGTGCTCTTCCGGGTGATGCTGCCGCTGGCCCGGCCGGGCCTGGTCAGCATCGCGATCTTCAACTTCCTCGGCCTGTGGAACCAGTACCTGCTGCCGCTGGTGCTCAACCCCGACCCCGAGCGGTACGTGCTGGCCCAGGGGCTGGCAGCCCTGTCGGTCAGCCAGGGCTACCGCAGCGACTGGAGTGGTCTCTTCGCCGGCCTCACCATCGCGATGTTGCCGGTGCTGGCCGCGTACCTGCTCTTCCAACGCCAGATCCGGACCGGCCTGACCGCCGGTGCGGTCCGCTAGGCCCCGTCCCACCGCACCTCCCACCTGGTCACCACCCGCGCGCCGGCCGGTGCCGGCCGCGGTAACCCCCTTGTCACCCCCACCGGGAGGAGAAATCCCCGTGTCAGCCAGACCCAGCGCGCGAAGCCTCGCCGCCGGTACGGCGGCCCTGCTGGCCGTCGGCACTCTCGCCGGCATCACCGCGACCACCGCCGGTGCCGTACCGGCCGCCGCCCCCGCCGCCGCAGCCGCCTGCGGCGTCCTCTTCGACGACTTCGGCTACTCGTCACCCTCCGACCCGGCGATCGCCGCGCGGGGCTGGACGGTGCGGACCAACTCCGGCGGTCCGGGTGTGCCCGGGGCGTCCTGGCCGGCGTCGAACGTCAGCTTCCCCGCGGACGGCGGGCAGAAGGTGCTCCAGTTGACCGCCCGCACCGACGGTACGGCCGGCGGCACCAGCCACGCCGAGTTCTTCCACCAGCGCAAGTTCTTCGAGGGCACCTACGCCAGCCGGGTGCGGTTCACCGACGCGCCGCAGTCCGGGCCGGACGGTGACCACCTGGTGGAGACCTTCTTCACCATCACCCCGCTGGACCGGCCGCTCGACCCGAACTACGGCGAGATCGACTTCGAGTACCTGCCGAACGGCGGCTGGGGCGAGCAGGGGCCGATCTTCTACCAGACCACCTGGGAGACGTACCAGAACGAGCCGTGGCAGGCCGACAACACCCACACCGCGCAGCGGACCAGCTTCGCCGGCTGGCACGACCTGGTCTTCACGGTTTCCGGTGGCCGCGTGAAGTACTACGTGGACGGTCAGCAGGTGGCCGACCACGGCGACCGGTACTACCCGGAGACCCCGATGTCGATCAACTTCAACCTCTGGTTCATCGACCTCACCGGACGGACCGGCACCGGGCTGGCCAGCTACATCCAGCAGGTCGACTACCTCTACTACGCCGACCAGGAGGTGATCAGCACCGCCGAGGCGAAGAACCGGGTGGCCGCGTACCGGTCGGCCGGCACCGGCCACGTCGACACGGTGGGCAGCGGCGGTGCCTGCCCGACCACGCCGCCGACCACCCGGCCGCCGACCACGCCGCCGACCACCCGGCCGCCCACCACCCCGCCGACCACCCCGCCACCGGCCAACTGCGCCGGTGCTCCCGCCTGGGACTGGGGGACCGTCTACCTGGAGGGTGCCCGGGTCCGGCACAACGGCCGGCTCTGGCAGGCGAACTGGTGGACGCAGGGCTCCGAGCCGGGACTGACCGCGCAGTGGCGTGACCTCGGCCCCTGCTGAACGAGCGCCGGCTCTCCCACCTCCGCCGGTGCGGGGGTGGGAGAGCCGGGGTGGACGGAAGACATTGACGCACCTGAATTAGGTCATTACCATCCTGAATCAGGAAAGCGCTTTCCAGCTAGTCGTCCGCTCGTCCACACTCCGGGCTTCCGCGGCGCACACCCGACACGGAATCCGGCGAAACCGCACAGGGAGGCCACCATGGGTGTCCGTGCTCCAGCGCGCCCGAGATCCCGGCTCGGCCGGCCGCTGGTCGGGGGCGCGGTCGCGCTGCTCACCGCGGCCGCGGCCGTCTCCGCGCCGTCCGCCAGCGCCGCCACGGCCGTCTCCGCGCCGGTCGGCAGCGCCGTGTCCAGCGAGGGCCTGGTCGGCTTCGCCACCCTGACCGGGTACGGCCGCACCGGCACCAACGGCGGAGCCGGCGGCCCGACGGTGACGGTCAGCAACTACGCCCAGTTGGCGGCGGCGATCGCCGACGACGTGCCGAGGATCGTCCGGGTCTCCGGCACCGTCACCGGCAGCGGCGACGACATGCTGGACGTCGGCTCCAACAAGACCATCATCGGTGTCGGATCGTCGGCCACGATCAGCGGCTTCGGGCTGGACGTCAACGGCTGGGGGCCGGCGGAGGTGGACTGGGGCGGCGACACCTGCGACCCCGCCGAGCGGGACCGGTTCACCCACGTGCAGAACGTCATCATCCGTAACCTGTCGTTCCGGAACTCGCCGGACGACTCGATCAACGTGCAGTGCTACTCGCACCACGTCTGGATCGACCACAACACCTTCTATCCCGCCTCCGACGGCTCGGTGGACATCAAGCGCGGCTCGGACCTCGCGACCGTCTCGTACAACCGGTTCGCCGGCACCGACAAGTCGATGCTGCTCGGGCACAGCGACAACAACGCCGCCCAGGACACCGGCTACCTGCGCGTGACGTACCACCACAACTGGTTCGACGGGTCGAACACCCGCCATCCCCGGGTCCGGTTCGGCTACGCCCACGTGTACGCCAACTACGTCAGCATCGACGACTACTTCATCGGGCTCGGGGTCGAGGGCCGGATCTACGCCGAGAGCAACTACGTCCGGGGTGCCAAGACCATCACCGAGGACTTCGGCAACGCCCGTCTGACCTGGACCAGCAGCAACTTCTACGACATCGCCACCATCACCCGGGCGAACGACAGCGGCAAGACGATGGAGGACTGGCTGCGTGCCGACGGCAGCGTCGGGCCGCCGCCGTACAGCTACTCGGCCGGCTCCGCCTCCAGCAGTCCGCCGTCGGCGGGTGCCGGGGTCCCCGGCGCGGACACCATCCCGTAGCCCCGCACCGCCGGGTCGCCCGCCCGCCGCTCCCGCGTACCGTCCGCCGAGCCGTCGCCCGTCACGGCCGGTCGGGCGGCCCGGGAGCGGCGGGTGGGCGCTGTTCGTCGTCGGCATCGCGGTCCGCCGCCGCCACGCCCTCCCGCTGGGCCGGTACCGGGGTCTCCGGCGCCGGTGCGGTCGCGGGCGAGGATGCCGTGCCGGCGGACGGCGTGGTCGCCGGGGCGGCCGTCTCCCGGCGCCGCCGGAGTATCCGTACGCCGACCGGCACGAGCAGGGCCAGCACGGTGACCACGAAGAGGGTGCCGGAGATCGGCCGGGTCAGGAACCCGCTCGGATTGCCGTCGAAGATCCGCATCGACTGCCGGAACGCCGTCTCCAGCAGGCTGCCCAGCACGAACGCCAGCACCAGCGGGCCGGGCTCGAAGCCGGTCTTCTTCATCAGGTACCCGACGACGCCGAAGACGATCACCAGCAGCATGTCGAAGGTGCTGTTGTTGACGGTGTAGACGCCGAGCATCGTCACCGTCACCACGACCGGCGCGAGGATGCTGTCCCGGACCGAGACCAGCCGGACGAAGACGCCGACCAGCGGGACACTCAGGATCAGCAGGAAGATGTTGCCGATGTACATCGAGTCGACGACGCCCCAGAAGACCTCGGGGTTCTCGTCGATCAGCCGGGGACCGGGCGGGATGCCCTGGAGCAGCAGCGCGCCGAAGATCAGCGCCATCACCGGGTTGGTCGGGATGCCCAGGGTCAGCAGCGGGATGAACGAGGAGGTCGCGGCGGCGTTGTTCGCGGTCTCCGGTGCCGCCACGCCCTCGATGGCGCCCCGGCCGAACCGCTCCGGCGTCCTGCTACGCCGCTTCTCCAGGGCGTACGCGGCCATCGACGACAGCACCCCGCCGCCGCCGGGCAGCAGTCCGATGAAGAACCCGACCACCGAGCCGCGCCCCACCGCGCCCCGGGACTGCCGCCAGTCCTCCCGGGACGGCCAGGCGTTGCTGACCCGGGGCTTCGGCAGCCGGTTCCGGGCCCGGTGTTCGAGCAGGTAGAGGATCTCGCCGAGCCCGAACAGCCCCATCGCGAGGGCGACGAAGTCGACGCCGTCGGCCAGGTTGATGTTGCCGAAGGTGAACCGGGGCGAGGCGAACAGCGGGTCCGGCCCGGCGGCGGCGAGCAGCAGGCCGAGCCCTGCCGCGACCAGGCTCTTCGCGGTGGAGACCGTACCGAGGCTGGCGACCAGCAGGATCCCCATCGCGGCCAGTACGGCGTTCTCCGGCGGGCCGAAACCGAGCGAGAACTTGGCCAGCACCGGGGCGACCAGGGTCAGCCCGACGATGCTCACCGTGCCGCCGATGAACGACCCGATCGCGGCGATGCCCAGGGCCGAGCCGGCCCGCCCCTGCCGGGCCATCTGGTAACCGTCGATGGTGGTGATGACCGTGGCCGCCTCGCCGGGCAGCCGCAGCAGCACCGAGGTGATGGTGCCGCCGTACATGGCGCCGTAGTAGATGCCGGCGAGCATGATGATCGCCGACTCGGCCGGGATCTCGTAGGTGATCGGCAGCAGCAGTGCGATCGTCGCGACCGGTCCGAGGCCGGGCAGTACCCCGATGACCATGCCGATCACGACACCGGCCAGCACGTACAGCAGGTTCACCGGAGTGAACACCACCCCGAAGCCGGCCAGGACGGGGTCGAGAAAGTCCACTCAGAAGGCCAATCTCGGGAGCTTCACGTCCAGCAGCGTGATGAACAGCAGGTAGAGGGCGGCCGTGGTGACGACGCTCACCACCGCGGTGACCCGCCAGGACTCCCGCCCGAGCACCCTGAGCCAGAACGCCATCACCAGCAGGGTGGGTATTTCGAAGCCGATCCGGTTGATCAGCAGCACGAAGACGACCAGGCTGACGACCCCCAGGGCGATCCCGATCCCACCCCGGCCGAACTGCTCGACCGCCGCCGCCTTCCGTTCGAAGACCAGCGACCACAACCCGGCGCCGAGCAGGAGCAGGCTGGCCAGCGCCGGCCAGAGCCCCGGACCGGCCTCGGCGGGCGTACCGAGGGAGAGCGAGACGGAGTATCCGAGACCGGCCAGGCCGAGCGCGATCGGCAGCACGCCCGCGACGAGCTGTCCGAGCCGGCCGGCCGGCGGGATGTCGTCGGAGGGCAGCAGCCCCGGCTCGCCCTCCCCGGCCGGCGGGGACGCCCCGTCGAGGTCGGTCCGACTCACTTCGGCCCCAGCCCGAACCGGTCGATCAGCGCCTTGTACCGGTCGAAGTCACCCTTGACCTTGCTCGCCACCTCGGTGCCGTCGACCTCGAACCGGTCGATGTAGTTCTTCTTCAGGAAGTCGTCGTACTCCGGTGCCTTGACCGCCTCCCGGAACGCCTCCTGGAGCGCGGTCACCGCGTCGTCCGGCATCGACTTCGGCCCGGCGATGAACCGGGCCTGGTCGACGGTGAGGTCGAAGCCCTTCTCGACGGCGGTCGGCACGTCGGGCAGCGAGGGGCTGCGCTGCTGGCTGAACACTCCGAGCCAGCGCAGCTCGCCGGACTGCACCAGCCGCATCGACTCGGCCGGTTGGGAGGCGCCGATGTCGACCTGCTTGCCCAGCACGGCGGTGACGGCCGGACCGCCGCCGCCGAACGGCACGTCGGTGGCGTTGATCCCGGCGAGCTTGTAGAACGCGGTCTGCGCGAAGTACGCCCCGGTGCCCACCCCGGAGTGCCCGTACGTGATCCGCCGCCCGCTGCCCTTGAGCGCGATCACGTCGTCGATGGTCTTGAACGGGGAGTCCTTGTGCGCGACCAGCACGATGTTCTCGACGGTCAGCCCGATCACCACCCGCAGCTCGTCGAGCGAGACCGTGGCGGCGTTCCTGCCCAGTTGCGGGGTGAGGGTGAACAGCGAACTCGGCGGGAAACCGATCTTGTAACCGTCGCCCTGGGCCGAAGCCACCTCCTTGGTGCCGACGGCGGCGGCCGCGCCGTCCCGGTTGATGATCACCATCGACTGGCCGAGCGGCTTCTCGATCGCCTTGCCGAGGGTCCGGGCGATCAGGTCGGTGCTGCCACCCGGGGCGAACGGCACGATCAGCTCGACCGAGCGTTCCGGGTATCCCGATCCGCCGTCCTCGCCGCCGTCGCCGGTCTGCACGCTGCAACCGGCGAGGAAGGCTCCCGCGCCGAGCCCCGCGCCCAGGCGCAGGACGGCACGCCGGTCCATGGCGCGCCGCAGATTCGATTCGGTCACTGGTCCCTCCCTGGTGGCTCAGGTTGGAGATCTTGGACTTCGAAGAGTGTCACCTTGATACATGCCGATCTAGGGGCTGTCAATCAAATCGGTGGCAGCAGTACGAAGCGGGCGGAAGCGTCAGCAGCCCCCGAATCCTCTCAGGACCTGGGGGCGGTACGGCGCCGCCGCGCGGGCCGGCGTCCCGGCCACCGGTCGGTCAGGCGATCCGGGCGACGGCTCCGTCGGGCGGCTCCGGCACGGCGCCCGGGTGCAGGACCGCGGCGATCGCCTCGATCCCGTCCACCAGGCGCGGGCCGGGGCGGACGACCAGACCGTCCGCGTCCACCGCCCACACCTCGATCCCGGGCAGCCGGCGCGCGACGACCTCGGCCTGCCGGGAGGCGCCGTCCAGGTGGAAGCCGCACGGCGTCACGAGCACGATCTCCGGCTCGGCGTCGGCGAACTCCCGCCAGGTCGTCTCCACCGACCGTGCTCCGGGCCGGGCGGCCACCGGCTCGCCGCCGGCCGCGCGTACCAGGTCGGGCACCCAGTGCCCGGCGGTGAACGGCGGCTCGACCCACTCCACCACCGCGACCCGGGGCCGCGGGCGGCCCCGGACCGCCGAGGCCACCGCCGCGAGCCGGTCCCGCAACGCGCCGACCAGGGCCTCGGCCCGATCGGGTACGCCGGTCCGCGCGCCCACCGCCAGGATCGTCCCGAAGACCTCGTCCAGGGTGTACGGGTCCAGCGACAGCACGTCGGCGCGGCAGCCGAGATGGTCGAGGGCGTCCTCGACGTGCCCGGAGGGGAGTGCGCAGACCCGGCAGAGGTCCTGGGTCAGGATCAGTTCCGGCTCCAGCCCGGCGAGTGCGTCGGCGTGCAGGGTGTAGAGGTCGGCACCCGCCGACATCTGTGCCTTCACATAGTCGTCGATCGCGGCCGGCGTCATTCCCCGGGTGTCCCGACCGCCGACCACGACCGTCTTGTCGGTCCGGGCCGACGGCGGCTCGTCGCACTCGAAGGTCACGCCGACGAGGTCGTCCGCGAGCCCGAGGGCGTAGACGATCTCCGTCGCGGAGGGCAGCAACGAGACCAGGCGCATACCGCCATCGTGCCCGCCCCCGGTCGCGCCCGGCCAGCCGCCCCGGCCGGAAGGTCGACAAGCAACGCCGTGCTCAGCCCTCCGCGCCGGGCGGTGGTGCCGGTACACCGGGCTCCTGGCCCGGGTCCGTCCACATGCACGTGCATGTGCAGTTGCCAAGCAGGCCAGAGTTGATCGTCGAGCGGTGGCCCGGCGTACGGTTGGCCATCCGCGCCGTCCACCCCACCGATGGAGGATGCTCGATGTCGTCCGACTCCGACGCGCTGATCCGGCAGTACCGGACCGCCACCGCCACCGTGACCGTGACCAGCGGCGGTGCCCCGCTGGCCGGGCAGGAGGTGGTGGTCGCACAGCGCGACCACGCGTTCCTGTTCGGCTGTACCGGATTCGAGTTCATCCCGCTGGCCAACGGGGAGCTGACGGCGGCCCCGGAGGCCGCCCCGTTCGGCGGGTCGGGCTCGCTGGGCGAGGCCGACATCACCCGGGTCGAACGGCTGGCCGACCTCTGGCTCGACCTGTTCAACTTCGCCACCCTGCCGTTCTACTGGGGACGCTTCGAGCCCGAACGCGGTCGGCCGGACACCCGGCGCCTCCTGGCGACGGCGCGCTGGTTCGCCGAGCGGGGCTGCCTGGTCAAGGGCCATCCGTTGACCTGGCATACGGTGAGCGCCGAGTGGCTGACCGAGCTGACCAATCCGGAGATCATCCAGGTGCAACTGGACCGGATCCGCCGGGAGGTGACCGACTTCGCCGGCCTGATCGACACCTGGGACGTGATCAACGAGGTCGTGATCATGCCGATCTTCGACAAGTACGACAACGGCCTCACCCGGATCTGCCGGGACCTGGGGCGCATCCCGCTGGTCCGGATGGTCTTCGACGCGGCCCGCGAGGCGAATCCGGGCGCCACCCTGCTGCTCAACGACTTCGACATGTCCGCCGCGTACGAGTGCCTGATCGAGGGGGTACTGGAGGCGGGGATCCGGATCGACGCACTCGGGTTGCAGAGCCACATGCACCAGGGCTACTGGGGCGAGGAGAAGACGCTCGGCATCGTCGACCGGTTCGCCCGGTACGGCCTGCCGATCCACTTCACCGAGACGACCCTGCTCTCCGGGCACCTGATGCCGGCCGACATCGTCGACCTGAACGACTACCAGATCCCGGACTGGCCCAGCACCCCGGACGGGGAGGAGCGGCAGGCCGACGAGATCGTCCGGCACTACAAGACCCTGCTGTCGCACCCGTCGGTGCGGGCGAGCACCTACTGGGGGATGGTGGACGGCGGCTGGCTCGGCGCGCCGGGCGGCTTCGTCCGGGCCGACGGCACGCCGAAGCCCTCGTACGAGGCACTGCGCGCGCTGGTCCGCGACGAGTGGTGGCTCGCGCCGACCCGACTCGGCACGGACGAGCAGGGTCGGGTCGGGTTCACCGGCTTCCTCGGCGAGTACGAGGTGTCGGCCGGTGCCCGTACGGCGACGTTCCGGCTCGACGAGCCGGGGGCGGCAGCGGTCGAGGTGGCGCTCTGACCCGCCGGTCGAGGCCCGGCCCGGAGTACGGTGGCGACCGCCCGGGGTACGGCGGCGACCGCCCGGGGTACGGCGGCGACCGCCCGGGGTACGGCGGCGACCGCCCGGGGTACGGCGGCGACCGCCCGGGGTACGGCGGCGACCGCCCGGAGTACGGCGGCGACCGCCCGGAGTACGGCGGCGACCGCCCGGGGAGCTGGCGAGGATCGCACTC
Organism: Plantactinospora sp. CA-294935; assembly: GCF_050936445.1. Classification (NCBI taxonomy): domain Bacteria; kingdom Bacillati; phylum Actinomycetota; class Actinomycetes; order Micromonosporales; family Micromonosporaceae; genus Plantactinospora; species Plantactinospora sp. CA-294935. The sequence goes on along the minus strand of NZ_JBNJMU010000001.1, from coordinate 9,460,829 downwards.
CCCGGGCGGACGTGCCCGGCTTACTCGCCCGACGGTGCGGTGAGCTGCACGCCGAGCCGTACCGGGGTGCCGAAGTTGGGCGTGCCGTCGCTGTTCCAGGTGAACTTCTGGGCCCGGGTCGAGCGGTTCATGTCACAGCCGCCGCTCGCCGAGTCGTTCCCGTGGTAGACGATCCAGTCCTCGGTCCCGTCCGGTGACTTGAAGAAGCCGTTGTGGCCGGGCGCGAAGACGCCGTTGGCGTCGCTGCGCTGGAAGACCGGGTTGGGACTCTTGGTCCAGGACGACGCGCTCAGCGGGTTGCTGCCGGTCAGGGTGAGCAGGCCGAGCTTGTAGTCCGGTCCCCAGCAGGCACTCGCCGAATAGACGATCATCGTCCGCCCGTTGCGGTAGAGCGGCTCCGGTCCCTCCGTCACCGGATGGGTCTGCCGTTCCCAGCTCAGCGTCGGCGAGGTGAGCCGGACCCGGGAGCCACTGATCGTCCACGGGTTGCTCAGCGGGGTGATGAACAGGCTCTGCCCGTAGCTGCCGCCGGCGTTGTAGGTGCCGAGCAGGTAGAGGCTGTTGTTCACCCGCAGCACGCTCGCGTCGAGCTGCCAGTCGCTGCCCAGGTCGGCCTTGAAGGTGTACGGCCCCATCGGGTCGGTGCCGGCACTCTCCAGCACGTGCAGCCGCTGCGTCGGGTTGAAGTCGCTGACGTTCTGCCCGGCCACGTAGTAGAGGTACCACCGGTTGCCGTTCGGCCCGTTGATCAGGTGGAACTCCGGCGCCCACATGTTGCAGCAGCCGTTCGGCCGGTTGGCGAGGTTGAAGACCACCTGGTCCGGCGCGCTGGCCAGGCCGGCGAGGGTGGCGGACCGGCGCATGGTGATCGTCGAGTTCCAGGTGGTGGTGGCGAGGTAGTAGTAGCCGTTGTGGTGCTGGAGCCACGGGTCCGGCCCGTTCCGCTTGATCGGGTTGGTGAAGGTGCCGGGTGTCGGGTTCCCGCCGCCGACGGAACCGACGTCGACCATCTGCCACTGCTGGTTGGCGCCGTCCAGGTCCTGGTACTGGGAGACCATCGCACCGTCCGCGGTGGACCACTCCCAGACGTCCAGCGCCTTGCCGCTGGCCCGGTTGACCAGGCGTACGTAGCCGCCGGCCGAGTCGGCGAGCCGGAAGTGCTGCCGGCTGTTGCCGCTGTCCGCGTTCTGCACCAACTGCACGCCGTCGTCGGAGTTCGGCAGCTCCAGTACCTTGCCGCTGTGCCGGGACTGCACCTTGTAGTAGCCGCCTCCGGCGTCGAGGAACCGCCACTGCTGCCAGTTGCCGTCGTTGCGGGCGTACTGGTTGATCGGGGCGCCGTCGTCGGTGGCCAGGTCGTAGACGTCGAGGGCCTTGCCGCTGTTCCGGTTGACCAGCACGTAGTAGACGTTCGGGTCGGCGGTGGCGGCCGAGGCCGGCGGAGCGCCGACGAGGACGCCGGTACCGGCGACCAGGCCGGCGACGCCGGCGGCGAGTCCGGCCCGCCAGCGGCCCCGGTGCGGGTGCGCTGCTGTCATGGGGTACTCCCTACGTTCGGAGGGACGGTCAGTAGACGAAGGGCCAGCCGGCGGAGTCGTAGCCGATCCGGTTGATGCCGAGCAGCGAGGCGCCGTTGTTCGCGTAGTAGTGGTAGACGAGGAAGTCCCCGTCCGAGTCGGAGAGCACCGTCTGGTGGCCCGGCCCGTGGATGTCGCCGTGCGAGGCGAGCACCTGGGTACCGCCGCCGGAGGTGAGCGCGGTGCCGTTCCGGTCGACGAACGGTCCGGTCACGCTGGTGGAGCGCCCGACCATCACCCGGTAGGTGCTGGACGCGCCCTGGCAGCAGCGGTCGAAGGAGACGTACAGGTAGTAGTAGCTGCCCCGCTTGACCAGGGTCGGCGCCTCGATCGCGCCGCCGTTACGGCCGGCGATGCTCCGGATCGTGCTGTCCGAGCGCTTGCCGGTGGCCGGGTCCAGGGCGACCAGCTTGAGCCCGGACCAGAACGAGCCGAAGGCCAGCCACCAACGGCCCTGGTCGTCCACGATCAGGCTCGGGTCGATCGCGTTGAAGTCGTCCGAGGTACGTGACTCGATCACCAGGCCCCGGTCGGTCCAGCTACCGGAGTTGCCGGACGGGCTGGTGGCCAGGAAGATCGCCGACCGGTTCGAGCCGAAGGTGGAGGCCGAGTAGTACAGGTAGTACTGGTTGTTCCGGTACGAGATGTCCGGCGCCCAGAGGTTGCGGCTGCCCCCGGTGTAGCTGGTGGTCCACGACGCCCCGCCCGGGAAGACCGATCCGGCGTTGCGGAACGCGACCCGGTCGGTCGAGGTCTTCAGCGCGATGTCGTTGCCGGTGTGTGCCACCAGGTAGTCGCCGCCGGGCCGGCGTACCACGGTCGGGTCGTGCACCCCGATGTCCCCGGTCACCCGCATCGGCGCCGGGTACGCGGCCGGCGGCGTGCCCGGGCCACCGGTGGGGGGCGGAGTTCCGGGCCCGCCGGAGCCGACCCGGACCAGTTGCCACTGCTGGTTGGCGCCGCCCTGGTCGGCGTACTGGCTGATCCGGCCGCCGTCGGCGGTGGACCACTCCCACACGTCGAGGGCCTTGTTGCTGTTCCGGTTGATCAGCCGGACGTACCCGCCGTCCGAGTCGGCGAGCCGGAACTGCTGGTCGGTGCTGCCCTGGTCGGTCCACTGGATCACCTCCGCGCCATCGGCGCCGGAGGAGTCCCGGATGTCGAGGACCTTGCCGCTGTGCCGGGAGCGGAGCCGGTGGTAGCCGGCCCCCGAGTCGACGAACTGCCACTGCTGCCAGGCGCCGTCGTTGCGGGCCCACTGCACGATCTGACCACCGTCGGCGGTGGACCGGTCGTAGACGTCGAGGGCCTTGCCGCTGTGCCGGGACACCAGGACGTACCAGGCGTTCGGGTCAACGGTCGCGGCCGAGGCCGACCGGACCGGTACGGCGATCGCGGCGCCGACGAGCGCGGCGGCGACCGCGAGCACGGTGGCGGTACGGAGCAGCCGGATCCGGCCCGGCGCCCTCGGGGGTGGGGAAGCGAGAGCTTCCATTGTCTTCCTTCCGTCGGTCCGTCCGGTGGACGGTGCCGAGCCCGCGGTGCCGTGGGACGACGGGTCCGCGGGCTGACAGGGGCGGTCAAGGTGGTGTGGATCTTGCTGTGTCCGGCGGGGTGGCGCTCGGACGCCGGCTCGGGACGGTGCGCCGGCGGGCGCTTGCCGCAGTGCCCAGGTGCCGGCGCGCGGCCGGCGGTGCGGCGGCGCGGTGAACCTTTTCAAACCTGAACCGCGCGGCGCTCAGGCACCGCGTCGGACCGTGCGGTCCGTCGGACCGCAAGGGGGTTGAAAAAGGTTCAGTGGTGTGGCCCAGCCCGGACGTATCGATGATGTTCGCGCTCACATCGGTCGATGTCAAGGGGGAACACGCTTTCCTCGCGGGGCTCGGAGAGGCCTTGACTGGTATCGATGTTAGCGATCACACTGTCCCCGTAACACCAAGGTAACGGACCGGACGTTCCCGGGTCGACGAAAGGTCGCTGGTCATGAAGCCGATGCCGCGCAGGATGTTCCGCCACCCGCTCCGGCCGTTCGGCACCGACCCGGCGGCGGGGAGCGCCGCGACCGCCCGCCATCCCGGCCGGGGGCTGACCGCCCCGGTGTTCGCCGCGCTGGCCACGGTGCTCGCGTTGCTGGCCGGTCTGCTGCCCGGAGTGCCGGCCGAAGCCGCCCCGGCGGTGAACTACACCAACCCGCTGGTCAACCAGCGCGCCGACCCGCACATTGTGAAGCACACCGACGGCTACTACTACATGACCGCGACGGTGCCGCAGTACGACCGGATCGTGCTGCGCCGGGCGACCACGTTGCAGGGGTTGGCCAGCGCCACCGAGACGACCATCTGGCGCCGGCACACCAGTGGGGAGATGGGTGCGCACATCTGGGCGCCCGAGATCCACTTCATCGACAACCGCTGGTACGTCTACTTCGCCGCCGGCCGCACCGACGACGTCTGGCGGATCCGGATGTACGTGCTGGAGAACGCCGGCGCCAACCCGCTGACCGGGTCCTGGACCGAACGCGGCCGGATCAGCACCCCGTGGGACACGTTCAGCCTGGACGCGTCGACCTTCGTGGCGAACGGCGTCCGCTATCTCGTCTGGGCCCAGTCCGAGCCGGGCATCTCGACCAACTCCAACCTCTACCTGGCCCGGATGGGGGCCAACCCGTGGACGATCACCGGCACGGTGACCCGGCTGACCGTGCCGACGTACGACTGGGAGACCCGGGGGTACCGGGTGGCCGAGGGGCCGGCGGTGATCCAGCGCAACGGACGGATCTTCCTGACCTACTCGGCCAGCGCCACCGACGCCAACTACTGCCTCGGCATGCTGACCGCATCGGCGACCGCGAACCTGCTCTCCGCCGCAGCGTGGACCAAGAGCCCGACCCCGGTCTTCACCAGCAACGCCGCGACCGGCCAGTACGGCCCCGGGCACAACTCGTTCACGGTCTCCGAGGACGGTCAGAGCGACATCCTCGTCTACCACGACCGCAACTACCGGGACATCGACGGCGACCCGCTGAACGACCCCAACCGGCGTACCCGGATCCAGAAGCTGTACTGGAACGCGGACGGCACCCCGAACCTCGGCATCCCGGTGCCGGACGGCGCGACCCCGGTCCGGCTGCGCCCGCACGACCTCGCCGACTCCTACCTGCGGCACTACGACTACCGCGGCCGCGTCGAGGCCAACGTGGCGCCGCTGGCCGACTCGCAGTTCCGGATCGTGACCGGCCTGGCCGGTTCCGGCACGGTGTCGCTGGAGTCGACCAACTTCCCCGGCTACTACCTCCGGCACCGCGACTACGAGGTGTACGTGGAGCGCGACGACGGCTCGGCGCAGTTCCGCGCCGACGCCAGTTTCCTGCGCCGTGCCGGACTGGCCAGCAGTGCCGGCATCTCGCTGGAGGCGCAGAACGTCGCCGGCCGGTACCTGCGGCACCGGGCCGGGCTGCTCTACGTCGAGCCGGTGACCTCCACCGCCGAGCAGGCGTCCGCCACCCTCCACCTGGAATAGACCGATGGGGGATCGCGGCGGGGCGCGGGTCGCCCCGCCGCCCGGGTACGCCGACGCGCCGGAGAGTCGTGATGCTGACTGTCCGGTGGGTTACCGAACAGATCTGGCCTGGTGAGTGGCGGTGTCGGTAAGGATGAAGGCATGCCTTCGCCACTGTCCAAGCCCCGTCACGCCGTGGTCATCGGCGGGAGCTTCGCCGGCCTCTGTATCGCGCGCACCCTCGCCGATTTCGTCGAGCGGGTGACCGTACTCGACCGGGACCGCTTTCCGGACGGACCGCGGCTGCGTACGGGCATTCCGCAGGCCCGCCACCTGCACGTCCTGATCACCTCGGGACAGCGGGCCCTCGACCGGCTCTTTCCCGGTCTGATGGCCGAGCTGTACGACCGCGGCGCGGTCCGGGTCGCCGCGCCGACCGACCTGCTGTCGCTGAGCCCGAACGGATGGCGGGAACGCTTCCCGGCCACCCACACCCTGGTCGGGGCCAGCCGGGAACTGCTGGACTGGACCATCCGGCAGCGCCTTGCCGGCGACCGGCGGATCCGGTTCGAGACCGCCCGGGAAGTGGTCGGACTGCTGCCCGGCGAGGACGGCGGCTCGGTAGCCGGGGTGCACCTGCGGGTTCGCAACGGTGGACCCGAGATTCACCGGTGCGAGGCCGACCTGGTCGTCGACGCCAGCGGTCGCGGCTCCCGCGGTCCGGAGTGGCTGGCCGCGCTGGGCTACGGGCGGCCGGAGGAGACCAGGATCGACGCCGGGCTGGGCTACGCGAGCCGGCGCTACCGGCTGGCCCCGGGCGTCGCCGACGGCTGGAAGAACATCATGGTGATGCCGAAACCGCCGCAGGTCTCCCGGGCCGGGGTGCTCTATCCGATCGAGAACGGCCGCTGGATGGTCACCCTCGGCGGGTTCGGCGCCGAGACCCCGCCCACCGACGAGGCGGGCTTCCTGGAGTTCACCCGTAACCTGCGCAGTCCGCTGATCTACGAGGCGATCCGGGACGCCGAGCCGGACGGGCCGATCCACGGTTTCCGGCGGACCGCCAACCACCGCCGGCACTACGAGACGATGCCGCGCTGGCCGGACGGGTTCCTGGTGGTCGGGGACGCCGCCTGCGCCTTCAACCCGGTCTACGGCCAGGGGATGAGCGTGGCCGCGCAGACCGCGGTGGTGCTCGGCGAGTACCTCCGGGCTCATCGGGGGCGGTTCGGGCGGGCCGCCCAGGGGGCGGTGGCCGAGTGCAGCGCCACCGCGTGGACCATCGCCACCGGTACCGACCTGCGGTTCTCCGCCGGGGCGGTCCGGCCGGGACGGCGTGGCCGGCTCTCCCACTGGTATCTGGATCGGGCCGCCGTGGTGGCCGACCGTGACCCGTACGTGCTGCGGGTGCTGACCGACGTGCAGCACCTGGTCCGGCCGCCGGCCGCGCTGGCGCGTCCGGGGGTGGCGCTGCGGGTGCTGCGCGGCCCGACCCGCCCGCCGCTGTCGACCCCGCCCGTCACGGTGCCGGGTCGCCCGGCACCCGGACGCTGAGCAGCCTGCCCGTTACGGTGTCGGGTCGCCCGGCACCCGGACGCTGAGCTGTCTGGCCGTTACGGTGTCGGGTCGCCCGGCACCCGGACGCTGAGCAGTCTGGCCGTTACGGTGTCGGTTCGGCCGGTATCCGGACGCTGAGCACGCCGGCCAGGTCGATGTCGTCGGCGCGGCCGTCGAAGCCGGACTCCGAGATCAGCCGGGCGCCGAGGACGGTGCTCCAGAAGGTGCGTGCCTCGACGTCGGCAGGGCGGTCGATCACCCAGCCGTGCTGGTCGAGGATCGCGGCGAGATAGCTCTGCGCCTTGCGGAACAGCACGGCGAGGCTCTGCTCGGCCACCGGTCGCAGCTCCGGCCGGCGTCGGGCGATCGACATCGCCTGCACCGCGATCGGCACGGCGGGCAGGGTCAGGGCGCTGCGGGCCAGCGCCGTGCGGAACCCGGCGGGGGTGCGTCGGCGTCGGCCGACCGGCTCCAGCCGTTCGGCGTCCCGGAGCAGCAGCATGAACGCGGCATGCACGAACAGCCCGTCCTTCGAGCCGAAGTAGTAGGTGATCTGGTTCGGGTGCGCCGAGGCGGCGGTGGCGATCTCGGCCACGCTGACGGCGTCGAAGCCGCGTTCGGCGAAGAGCGCCGCGGCGTGTTCGAGGATCTGCGCCCGGGTACGCCGACCACGGGCCCGGGGCGGCTCGGTGGACATGCCATAGTTGTATGCGATACAACTTACGGCGGACAAGCCGGCACACCGCGAAGACGGGAGGAGCGAGCATGAGCGGCCGGGACGTGGTCGTCACCGGGCTCGGCGCGACCACCCCGCTCGGCGGGGACGTCGACTCCCTCTGGCAGGGCATGCTCGCCGGGCGATCCGGCGTACGCCGGATCGACGACCTGATGGCGTCGTTCGCGCACACCGACGACCTGCCGACCAAGATCGCCGCTCCGATGGCCGTCTCGCCGGACTCGGCGCTGACCCGGGTGCAGGCCCGCCGGATGGACCGCTGCCAGCAGGCCGCGCTGGTCGCCGCCGGGCAGGCCTGGGCCGACGCCGGCAGTCCCGAGGTCGACCCGCTCCGCCTGGCGGTGGTGATCGGCACCGGGATCGGCGGCGTCAACACCCTGCTGGCCCAGGACGACCTGCTGGAACAGAAGGGGCCCGCCCGGATCTCCCCGCTCACCGTGCCGATGCTGATGCCGAACGGGCCGGCGGCCTGGGTAAGCCTGACGTTCGACGCCCGGGCCGGCGTCTACACCACCGTCTCCGCCTGCGCCTCCGGCGCGGAGGCCCTCGCGCTGGCGGTCCGGCTGATCCGCTCCGGCGAGGCCGACGTGGTGATCGCCGGTGGCGCGGAGGCGGCGATCACCCCGCTGACCATTGCCGGCTTCGCCCAGGCGCGCACCCTCTCGAAGCGCAACGACGAGCCCGAGCGGGCCTCCCGACCGTTCGACGTGGACCGCGACGGCTTCGTGCTCGGCGAGGGGGCCGGGGTGATGATCCTGGAGCGGGCGGACTTCGCGGCCGGCCGGGGTGCCCGGGTGCTCGGCCGGCTCGCCGGCTACGGCATCACCGCCGACGCACACCACATCACCGGCCCGGACCCGACCGGTGCCGGACAGATCCGGGCGATCCGCAACGCCGTGGCCGACGCCGGGCTGCGACCGGGCGACGTCGGGCACGTCAACTGCCATGCCACCTCCACGGTGGTCGGTGACCTCGGGGAGGCGAGCGCGATCCAGCAGGCGCTCGGCGACGACGTCGTACTCACCGCGCCGAAGTCGAGCCTCGGTCACCTCGTCGGTGCGGCCGGCGCGGTGGAGGGGATCGTCACGCTGCTGTCGGTCGCCAACGGCGTCATCCCGCCCACGCTCAACCTGGACCGCAAGGCTCCCGAGGTGCGGTTGGAGGTGGCCGGCGACGGGCCGCGCGAGCAGCGACTCGACGCAGCGATCTGCAACTCGTTCGGCTTCGGCGGGCAGAACGTCTCGCTGCTCTTCACCGCCGGCTGACCGTTCGGTCCGACCCCGGTCCGACCCGGCCGAGAGGTTGGCTGTGCAGGGCGAACCTTTCCACCTGCACGGCGCGGCGCCTGCGCCCCGACGTCCACCCGCAGAGACCCGGACCGCACCGGGAGGTTGAAAAGTTTCACCGGGGTTGGTTGAATTCGGCAATTGCTTTCTGTCGATCTTGGAGCGTCCGCCGTGCCCGTCTCCCGCCGCGCCGTCCTGTCGACGATCCCCGCCGCCAGCCTGCTGGCGCTGGCCGGGCCACTGCGGGCCAGAGCCGCGACCCCGCCGCGGCGGGTCGCCGCCGCCCCCGCCGAGCACGCCGTACTGCTCGGCAACACGGTCGCGATCTTCGCCGGTACCGCCGAGTCGAACGCCCGGCCCGAGGTGGCCGGCAAGCTCGCGACCATCGACTCGACGGCCCGGGCCCGGCTCGACGCGTTGGCGGGCGCCGGTCCGGGCGAGCTGTTCCGGGGCGTACCGCTGGGCACCAGCGACCCCAACCTGACCACGTCGTTCCAGTACCTCTACGAGATCGCCCTGGCCACCCGGGTCCCCGGCGGCAGCCTCGACGGCGACACCACGCTGCGGCGCCGGGTCATCGACGGTCTCGGCTGGCTGCACGAGCGCTACTACGGCGACCAGTCGGCCGGCTACTACGGCAACTGGCACCACTGGGAGATCGGCATCTCGAACCACGTCAGCCGGACCCTGGTGCTGCTCGCCGCCGACGTGGCGGCGTACCGGCCGGAGCTGGTCGGAAGCTTTGTGGCGTCGATGGACGCGTACCTGCGCAACGGGAAGGACGGCGACGTCGACCTCGACTCGCGGTTCCACACCGGCGCCAACCTCGCCGACATCGCGACGAACCGGGTCCTCCAGGGCGCCGTCCTCGGTGACGACGCCCGGATCAGCAAGGCCCTCGCCGACCAGCTCACCGTCTTCGCCACCATCGACCCGTACGCGCTGGAGCACGGCGTCACCGACGGCTACTACGCCGACGGCTCGTTCATCCAGCACGCCTCGGTCGCCTACACCGGCGCGTACGGCAAGAACCTGCTGGCCCGGGTGGTGCAGACCATCAAGATTCTCCAAGGTACCGGCTACGTCCAGGGTGCCGACCTGGTCGACGTGGTCCGGGGCTGGGTGGTCGACGGGTTCGCCCCGCTGATCTTCGAGGGCTGGATGATGGAGATCGTCAAGGGCCGGGCGGTCTCCCGGACCACCACCGGCTACGCCGACGTGGCGGGCGTGCTGGAGGCGGTCGTCGACCTCTCCGGCCACGCCACCGGCGGCGACGCGCAGGCGCTGGCCGGCTATGTCAAGTTCGTCCGGCAGACCTCCCGGGCCGCGCTCAACCCGAGCACGTTCGTCTCCCCGGTCAGCATCGCCCGGTATGCCGACATCCTGGCCGACGCCACGATCCCGGCGGCGGACCTGAATCCGGAGCGGCGCAGCGTCGCCTTCAACGCGATGGACCGGACGGTGCACCGCCGCCCCGGCTACGCCTTCGCGCTCGCCCGCAGCTCCGACCGGATCAGCAAGTACGAGTACATGAGCGGGGAGAACCTGACGCCCTGGTTCCAGGGGGACGGGGCGTACTACCTCTACCTCGCCGGAGCGGACCAGACCCAGGCGTACGGGGTGGACTACTTCACCACGGTCTCGCCGTACCGGCTGGCCGGGGTCACCGCTCCGGTGGAGCACCGGCACACCGTCCCGGAGCTGTACGGCACCGCCTGGTACGACAACCCGGCGCTCGGCTTCACCTCGTCGTCGGAGTCGCAGAACACCTACGTCTACTTCCCGCGCGGCACCAACCGGTTCTCCGGCGGCGCCACCCTCGGCAGCTACGGAGCCGCCGGGCTGGTCCAGTCCGACGACGCCGCGTACGCCGCGAAGCGGGCCGGCCGGCTGCCGGACGACTTCGTCGCGTACCGCAACGCCGTGGCCACCAAGTCGTGGTTCCTCTTCGACGACGAGATCGTGGTGCTCGCCGCCGGGGTCGGCGACCTGGCCGGCCGGGCGGTCAGCACGACGGTCGACAGCCGGATCGCCGAGGAGTCCGATCCGGTGACGGTGACCGGGCGGCTCCGTGACGGCCGGAGCTTCACCGGCACCGGCACCGCCCCCCTGGCCTGGCTGCGCTACGCCAACGCCGCCCAGCAGACCTCGGTCGGCTACGCCTTCCTGTCCGGTCCATCGCCGACGGTCACCTCCGAGGTGGTGACCCGGAGTCGCCGGGTGGTCCGGACCGCCAACCCGGACACGATGGTGCGGAAGCGGGTCTTCGCCGTCTCGGTGGAGCAGGCTGCCGGTGCGCCGCTCGGCTCGCTGGCGTACGCCCTGCTGCCGAACGCCTCGGAGCAGCGGCTGCGGACGTACCCGGGCGGGCCGGTCGTGGTGCTGGCCAACAGCACCCGGTTCCAGGCCGTCCGGCATGCCGGGCTGGGGCTGGTCGCCGCGAACGCCTTCACGCCCGGTCGGCACGCCGCCGACCGGCTGGTGGTGGACGGCCCGGCCTCGGTGCTGCTCCGGCAGGACCGCGACCGGACCGTCGCGGTCGCGGTCGCCGACCCGACCACCGACCGCGACACGGTCTCGGTGACGCTGCGCGGTCGCCGGCTCCGGGTGGTTTCGGCCGACGACGGGATCCGGGTCCGCCGGATTCCCGGCGGGACCCGGATCGAGGCCCGCACCCGGCAGACGTACGGTCGCAGCCTGCGGGTGACCCTGCGCTGAGCTACCTCTCCGGACGGCGGTGCGGCACCGTCAGGTGATCTCCGTTCGGGCCTAGCCGACCGACGTCGGAGTCCTGTCCAGCGTGTAGTCGAGCAGGACGAGCCGTCGGTCGAGCACCTCGGTGGCGGCGAGCCGCAGGTTGAGGTCGGGCAGGCCGGCGAGCATCCGCTGCTCGCCGGTTTCGCCGAGTACCTGCGGGAACACCAGCAGGCGCAGCCGGTCCACCAGGCCGAGCCGGAACAGGCTGCGGACCAGCGAGATGCTGCCGATCACCCGCAGCGGGTCGCCGGGGGCGGCCTTCATGGCGGGTACGGCCACCTCGACGCCCTCGGTCACCACCGAGGTGTTGCGCCAGCTCAGCGGCGGCCGCAACGACGTGGAGAAGACCACCTTGGGCAACTCCGCCATCCGCTTGGCCGACGGGTCGTCGCCACCGCTGTATTCCGCCAACGCCCGGTAGGTGTTGGCGCCCATCAGCATCACCTGCGGGCGGGCCGACTGCTCGTCGATCCACGCCTGGAGGTCGGGACCGTCGTAGCCGAAGTAGGCGGGGGAGTCGCGCCCCCGCAACCAGCCGTCGACGGTGCTGAACAGGTCCACTGTCAGTTCTCGCATCGGGTTTTCCCGTTCCGTCCGCGTCAGGAGAGCTTCGCCAGGTACGCGGCCAGGGCGTCGTACGACTCGCGGGCGCCGTCGGCCATGCCCGAGGCGGCCATGCCGTCGCGCTCCTCCTTCGTGTCGAACCGGGTGACGCTGGTGACCGTCGTCCTGCCGTCCTGCTCGGTCAACTCCAGCGTCTCCACGCAGACCTTCCCGGGCATGCCCTCGAACTCGAAGGTCTGCACGATCCGTTCCGGCGCCTGGATCTCCCGGTACTCACCGCGGAACGCGTACTGCCCGTCCGGGGCGTGCTCGACGAAGCGGTAGCTGCCGCCCGGCCGGAAGTCCATCTCGCAGTCGAGCGGGTTGCCCCGCCCCCACCAGTGCTTGACGTGCTCGCACTTCGCGTGCGCCTCGAAGACGAGCGCGCGCGGTGCCTCGAACACGCGCACCATCTTGATCTCCAGGTCGGACGGCAGGGTCACCGTCAGGTTCTCGCTCATCTCACTCCTCCGTCGGTCGTGTTCCATCGCTCTGTAGCTGTCGCAGGTATTCGCCGAGCCGGTCGTAGCGCTGCTCCCAGAACCGCTGGTAACCGGTGATCCAGTCGGCCACCTCGCGCAGCGGCTCCGCGTCGAGCCGGCACGGCCGCCACTGCGCCTCCCGGCTCCGGGTGATCAACCCGGCCCGCTCCAGCACCTTCAGGTGCTTGGAGACGGCCTGGAGGCTGATCGGGAACGGCTCGGCGATCTGGTTGACCGTCGCCTCGCCCTCGGCCAGCCGGGCCAGGATGGCCCGCCGGGTCGGGTCGGCGAGGGCGCTGAACACCTCGCTCAGCCGGTCCACTGTCTCCGCCTTTCAACCGCTCGGTTAATTAACTCGTAGGTTGAATATGGCGCCTGCGGCGGCCGTTGTCAACCCGGTAAGGGCGCCCGGATCGAGTGAGGTGCGGACCGCGAGCCGATCTCGGCGGCCCGGTGGTGCGGCGGCGGACGGCGGCAGCCCGCCCCGGAGGGGACGGGCAGCCTCTCTCCGGAGTGTCACTTGGTCTCGATCCGGCCCAGCGGGTCGGTGTCCTCCGTCAGTTCGGCGCTCGCCACGGCCCAGCCGGTGTCCGTCGGGTACAGCGCGCTGCGGAGGAAAGCCCAGGTGAGTCGCTGGAGCAGGGCGACCCGTTCGGGGCTCTCGTCCGTCGTCTCGGTGGAGGCGTACCCGGAGATCCCGCCCAGCGAGTGTTCCGCGCCGAACAGCGTGAGCAGGCTCTTGCTTCCCGGGCTCAGGAAGTACGGATCCGTGAACCACTCGGGCCCCCGGACGGTCAGGGCGGACTGGTCCTTGTCGCCCGCGACCACCAGAGCCGGTGTCGTCATCCCGGTGAAGTCCGGGTTCATGAAGGAGTAGTGCTCGGCGGCGAACGGCGTCAGGTCGGTGCCGCCGGTGCCCGGCGGGGTAAGCAGTACGCCGGCACTGATCCTCGGATCGGACAGGTCCTCGCCCGGCTCGCCGTAGGTGTCGAGGACCCGTGCGCCCAACAACATGCTGGCCGTCTGGGCGCCCCAGGAGTGGCCGGCGACGGCTTGGCGGCTGCGGTCGAGGCGCCCGGCGAGGCCGGGGACGCCGGCTTCGATCCGGTCCAGTTGGTCGACGATGCGGGTCAGGTCCTCGACCCGGAAGCGCCAGATCTCCGGGTAGCGCGGGTCCTCGGGCGTGACGTTCAGGGTCCGCGAGTCGAGGTGGGTGGGCTGAAGGACCGCGAAACCGTGCGCGGTCCAGAAGTCGACCAGCGGGGCGTAGCTGTCCAGCGACCCGCCGAAGCCGTGCGAGAAGACGATGATGGGCAATTCGTCGCCGGTCACCGGCGCCGACACCTGCACCTGGAGGTCCTCGTCACGGCCCGGGGCGGGTAGCAGCACCGGGCGTACCGAGACGACGGGAACGGGCCTGCTGACGAATTCGTCGGGGTGGCGCATGAGTTTCTCCTTGGGAGGTGACGTACGGGGAAGTGACATGGGGGCGGTGCGCGGCCTGGTCACGGGGCGCCCGCTCTGGCACTATGAGTACCGGATCCATGTTCCGTTTCAACCATACGGAACCGTGTTCCGGTTAGCAAGGCGAGTGACGGAGGCAACGGCGCAGTGACTGAGATCGGCAGCGGACCGGCATCGTCGGCCCGGCGGAAGCGGGCCGACGCCCGGCGCAACGAGGAGACCCTGCTCGAAGCGGCCGCCGCGGCCTTCGTCGCCTCCGGCGTCGACGCGCCCGTGCGGGACATCGCGGCCAAGGCCGGCGTCGGGGTGGCGACTATCTACCGCCACTTCCCGACCCGGGCCGATCTCGTTGTCGCCGTCTACCGGCACCAGGTCGAGGCATGCGTCGAGGCGGGCCCGGCACTGCTGGCGAGTGGCGACTCAGCGCACGGCGCCCTGGCTCGGTGGATCGATCTCTTCGTCGACTTCCTGGTCACCAAGCACGGCCTCGCCGAGGCGCTGCAGTCCGACGACGCCACCTTCGCGACCCTGCACGACTATTTTCTCGACCGACTCGTGCCGGTCTGCGCCGAGCTGCTCGACGCCGCGGTCAGGGCGGGCGAGATCCGCCCCGACATCGAGGCCCTCGAACTGATGCGGGGCGTCGGCAACCTCTGCATCGGCGCGGACCGGGACCCCCGGTACGACGCCCGTCGCATGGTGGAGGTTCTCCTCGCCGGCCTACGCCTGCAGTGAACCTTTCCACCTAACTGCGCGGCGGGCGCGCTCCGACCTCCGCCTGCGGTCAGCACGGACCGCAAGGGAGGCGGGAAGGTTCACCGATCGACCAGGTCGATCCAGTGGACCGGTGAGAGCTAGCCGCGGGTACGCGGCAGGCAGCACTTCTTGTACTTGCTGCCCGAACCGCACCAGCACGCCTCGTTCCGCTCCGGCGGCCAGGGAAGCTGCACGCCCCGCTCGGCCAGCTCCGCCGCGTAGCCGGACCGGGCCGACTCGTCGGTCGGAGCCGCGCCGGTGCGTGCGGCGTAACCGGCCAGCCCCTCGGTCGAGCCGGGCAGTGGGCCGAGCCCGACCCGGCCCAGGTCGGTCAGCCGGACCAGTTCCCGCTGGACCCCGGCCCGGTGCTCGGCCCAGTTCCGGCCGACCGTCTCGGCCAGGTCCGGCCAGCGCGACAGCAGCGCATCGAACTCGCCCTGTGGCAGGAACAGCCGTGCCTCCGGTCCCGGCTCGGCCGCCGCCGTGGTCGCGTCGCGGAACAGTTCGTTCTCCAGCCGGTCGGCCAGATTGTCGTTCTGGTCGTGCGGCAGGTCGAGTTCGCGGCGTACCCGGTGTCGCTGTTGCAACAGGAAGAAGAGCAGCCCGGAGGCTTCCTGCACGGTCGGTTCGGCGCTCACCGTGGCGTCCGCGCTGTCCTCCGCGGGGCCCTGCGCCGGGGCGGTCCGGTTGCGCAGGGCGGTCTCGACCGCCTCGGTCAGCCACTGCTCGGCCAGGTCGGTCCGGCCACCGACGTCCAGTGCGGCGCTGAGGTACGCGGCGGCGTCGGGCTGGGAGTCGAGGAGCGGGCGCAGCGCGGTGAGTTCGGCGAGCGCCTCGTCGGCGCGACCGGCCCGGAACAGGATCCGGGCGTGCAGCGCCCGGGCGAAGCCGGCGTCCTGCTCGGTGCTGTCCCGGTACGCCCCGACGGCGCGGTCCGCGTACCGCTGTGCGGCGTCGAGTTTCGCCCTGGTCTCGGCGATCTCGGCGGCCAGCGTCAGTGCCCGGCCGGCGTCGGCCGGATCGGCGAGCCGCCCCTGCTCGACCGCCTCGGCCAGCTCGGCGGCGATGCCCAGCGGGTCGGCCGCGCCGAGCGCGGACTGTCGTAGCTCGGTCAGGTCTGCGCTGGTGAGAACGTCTTTCGTCGGCACGGCTTCACCGTACTGCGGTGGCCGGGCGGAACCCGCCTGGTCAGGGGGTGTAACCCGCCACACGTGGCCGGATCCGGCCAACCGCCGTGTCTTCCGGCGGAGCGGCTGGCGGAGTTAACCTGCCTGAAACGATTCAGGCAGGAGGCCCGGGTGAGCCAGCCCAGCGCCGAGCACACCACCGATCCAGCTCCCGGGCTGTCCCGCCGAGGGTTGCTCGGCACCGGAGGTGCCCTCGCCCTCGGTGCCACCGCCACCGCGTCCGGAGCCAGCCTCGTCGGCACCGCCGCCTCGGCGGCCGGCAAGCCGACCGGAACCCTGGCCCCGACCGGACTGCTCACCTCCCTGCTGGACGATCCACTGGGGATCGCCGCCGCGCACCCCCGGCTGAGCTGGATCGTGCCGGCACTCGGCCGGGCGCCCCGGCAGTACGCCTACCAGGTGCAGGTCGCGTACACCACGACCGAACTGTCCCGCCGGGGCGGGGTGGTCTGGGACAGCGGCCGGACCGTCTCGGCCGACTCCACCGCCGTGCCGTACGCCGGGCCCCCGCTGCGACCCGGCTCGGTCTACCACTGGCGGGTGCGTACCTGGGCGGGTCCAGGGCGGGTCTCGCACTGGTCCGCGCCGCAGCGGGTCGTCACCGCCGCCGGGGACACCTGGATGGCCGAGCCGATCTGGGCGCCGGACGGCACCGTCCGGCTCGGCGACGGCAGCTTCGAGGTGTCGGTCACCATCACCTCGGTCGCCGCCAGCCTCTGGTTCCGGGCCCAGAACACCGCCAACAACTACCTCTGGCAGCTCCGGGCCGGCACCCCGGGGGTGCTGCGTACGCACGTGCAGCGCAACGGCAGCTACACCGTGCTGGCGGACCGGCCGCTCACCGCGCCGGTACCGGTGGGTACCCCGGTGCGGCTGCGGGTCGAACTCGCCGGCCCGACGATCCGGACCTACCTCGACGACGTGCTGGTCGACACCACTGTGGACGGAACGTACGCGGCCGGGAGCATCGGGTTCCGCAACGGGAGTACCGAATCCCAGCGGTTCCACTCCGCCAGCTTCACCGACCCGACCGGTGCGGTCCTGGTCGACGAGGACTTCTCGACCGGAGCGGGGGTGTTCGGCCCGACGGGCACGGTCGCCGGCGGTGACCTGGTGGTCGACCGGGGCCAGTCGGTACTGGCGACGCTGGGCGAGAGCAACGACTGGGCGCTGCTGCGTACCGAGGTGGTGCTGCCGGGCAGGCGGATCGCCGCCGGCTACGTCTACGCGACGGGCCAGTCGCCCGAGCCCACCCGGCAGTACGTCTACCAGCTCCGGGTCAACGACGAGATCGTCGGGGTGGGCCCGGTCCGGGCGATGGCCGGCGAGGCCCGCTACGCCACCCACGACGTCACCGACCTGCTGCGGCCCGGCCGCAACGCGCTCGCCGCGCTCTGCTACTCCACCCAGGAACGCGGCTTCCTCGCCCAGCTCGTCGTGGTCTACACCGACGGCACCCGGCAGGTCTTCGGCACCGGCGACGGCTGGCGGGCCCGCCGGGCCGGGGCGTGGCGGCCACCGGCCGGCCACACCGGCGGCGGCTTCTACCAGGCGCCGCAGGAGTATCTGGACGCCCGTCGCGAGCCGGTCGGCTGGACGCGCGCCGGGTTCGACGACTCCGGATGGCAGCCGGCGGTCGCCGCCCCGCTGACCCGGCCGCTGGCACCGGCCTGGGTCGGCAACATGGAATACCGCTACCTGCGGCCGGTCGCGGTACACCGGCTCGAACCGGGCCGTTGGCTCTTCGACCTGGGGCGGGAGGTGGTCGGCGGACTCCGGCTCTCGGTGCGCGGGGTCGACGGGCAGACCGTCGAGGTCCGGCTCGGCGAGGAGCGCACCGAGACCGGCGCCCGGTACAACCTGCGGGCCGGGCAGACCTATCGCGAGGTCTGGACCCTGCGGGACGGCTGGCAGCGGCTGGAACACTGGGGATACCGGGGATTCCGCTGGATAGAGCTGGTCGCCGACCCGGCACTGGAGCTGTCCCGGGCGGTCGAGGCGGCGGTGCTGAAGCTGCCCTGGCGGGACGGGGACGCGGCGTTCTCCAGTTCCGATCCCGATCTGGACCGGGTCTGGGCGATGTGCCGGTACTCGATCGAGGCGACCCGGCAGGACCTCTACCAGGACACCCCGACCCGGGAACGCGGCCCGTACGAGGGTGACGCCATCATCAACCAGCTCTCCGAGTACGCCACCCAGCGGTCGTACGCGCTGGCCCGGTACTCCACCTCCTATCTGGTCCGGCGGCCGACCTGGCCGGCCGAGTACCGGTTGCAGACCGTACTCACCGCCTGGCAGGACTATCTGGCCACCGGTGACCCGTCGAACCTGGCCGCCGACTACGACCACTTCGTCGACCGGCAGCTCGACGAGGCGCTCAACGCCAGCGGCCTGGTGGAGAAGAACCCGGGCAGCTCCAGCCAGGCCAACGCCGACCTGGTCGACTGGCCGGCGAGCAACCGCGACGGGTACGTCTTCACCCGGGTCAACACCGTGATCAACGCCTGGCAGTACGCCGCCTTCGAGGCGCTGTCCCGGATCGCCGGGGTGCTCGACCGCCCCGCCGACCAGCGGCGGTACGCCGAACTGGCTGCCCGGCTGCGCGCCGCGCTGAACGCCCAACTGCTCGACCCGGTCGCCGGTGCCTACCGGGACGGGGTCGGCACCGACCACCGGGCCCAGCACGCCACGGCGTTTCCGCTGGCCCTCGGGGTGGCGGAGGAGCCGCACGTCCGGGCCCTGGGGGAGGGGCTGGCGGCCGGCGGGATGCGGGTCAGCGTCTACGGTGCGCAGTTCCTGCTGGAGGCGCTCTACCGGGCCGGCCTGGCCGACGCCGCGCATGCGCTGCTGACCAGCCGTGCGCAGTCCTCCTGGCTGCACATGATGGACGACCTCGGCGCCACCGTCGTGATGGAGGCGTGGGACCCGTCGATCAAGCCGAACACCACGTTCTCGCACGCCTGGGGCTCCGCGCCGGCCAACATCGTGCCCCGGTTCGTCGCCGGGGTCCGTCCACTCGCCCCCGGTGCCCGGGAGGTGCTGGTCGCCCCGCAACCCGGCCCGCTGCGCTGGCTGCGCGCGACCGTCCCGACGGTACGTGGCCCGGTCCAGGTGCGGCTCGACCGGGGGTCCGGGTCACCCCTGGCCGGCACGCGGCACTCGACCGGCACGCCGCTGCTGTCCGTCACGCTGCCGCCGAACGTCACCGGGCGGATCGAACTCGACCTCGCCCGGTTCGGCGTCTCCGAGGCCCGGAAGGTGCGGGTGCGCTCCGACGGACGGGCGCCGGAGCGTGCGGTGGTCGCCGGCCGGCTCGTGCTGACCGGGGTCGAGCCGGGCACGACCGTGCTCAGTTGGCCGGGCCGGCACTGACCATTTCCACCTGGACAGCGCGGCGCGTTCGCCCCGTCTCTCTGCTACGGCGTCGGCCAGCCGTCCCGGCAGAAACCGTCCACCGCAAAGAGGAGCGCCACATGTCACGACGCCGACGATCCGCCCGGCTGAGGACCGCCCTGGTCGTCACCGCCGTACTCGTGCCGGGGAGTGTGCTCGCCGGAGCCCCACCGGCGCTGGCGACCCGGGGACACGCGCCGGGCACGCCCAGCGGCCTGACCGTCGACGACCGGGCACGGCCGTTGAACGTCGAGGGCACGCCCCGGTTCGGTTGGCTGCCCCGGGACAACGACCCGGGCGAGACCCAGACCGCGTACCGGTTGACGGTCTCGGCGGCCGACGGTGACCTGCTCTGGGACTCCGGCAAGGTCCGCTCCGCACAGCAGTCCTACGTCCCGTACGGTGGCCCGGCGCTGGCGGCCGGTGCCGCATATCGCTGGACGGTGCGGACCTGGGACCGGACCGGGCGCAGCTCGCCGGCCGGCAGCGGCAGCTTCGAGACCGGCATCTCCGACGCCCAGTGGGAGGGTGCGAACTGGATCCGCCGGGTCACCGGGGACGCCGACGACTACACGCTCGCCCGCACCGAGGTCCCGATCGGGCGCGGCCGGGTGGTCCGGGCCCGCGCCTACACCGCCGCCGACCACACCTACGAGCTCTACCTCAACGGACGGCGGGCCGACCGGGGCACCTCGTTCGGCTACCCGGGTGAGGACTACTACCAGGCCGCCGACGTCACCGACCTGGTCCGGGCCGGCAAGCCGCTCGCGATCGGGGTCCGCTACCACTGGTACGGCAGCGGCCAGGGCCGCCCCGCCGGGGCACCCGGACTGCTGCTGAAGCTGGTCGTCGAGCACGCCGACGGCACCCGGCAGGTGATCGTCACCGACGGGTCGTGGCGGGTGGCCCGGGACAGCTTCTTCCCGGCCGGCTCCGCCCGGCGCAACGGCGAGGGGGACCGGATCGAGCGGCAGGACGCCCGCGCCGAGATCGTCGGCTGGACCGCGCCCGGTTACGACGACTCCGCCGCGCCCTGGGCGCCGGCCGTGGTCGTCGGGGCGCACCCGACGGCGGAGTACCCGCGGCTGATCGGCCAGGAGGCCCGGCTCGCCGAGCGGACCGTCAAGCCGGTGGCGCTGACCACCGCCGCCGACGGCACGGTGGTCGCGGACTTCGGCGTGGTCGTCCCGGCCCGTCCGGCGGTACGGTTCGACGCCGGGGTCGCCGGCCGGACCGTGCCGATCCGGGCCGGTTACAACCTGAACCCGACCACCGGCCGGGTGGAGACCTCCACCCTGCTCTCCCAGGGCACCGACATGAGCTTCCCCTACGTCCAGAAGGACGGGAGGCAGGAGTTCCGGGCCTTCACCCACCTCGGCTTCCGCTATCTCGAGATCCCGGACGCGGGCGAGCGGATCGACCGGGACGACGTCTCGGCGGTGCTGGTGCACACCGACACGCCGGCCGGCCGGGAGGGTAGCTTCCGCAGCTCCGACCGCACCCTGAACGAGGTGTGGGAGATGCTGAAGCGGTCGGCGATCTATTCGGTGCAGGAGGCGTTCGTCGACACCCCGACCCGGGAGAAGGGCCAGTTCCTCGGCGACGCGGCCGACATCTCGTACGCCACCATGGGCGCCTTCGGCGAGCGGGACGCCACCCAGCAGGCGATCCGGGAGTTCCTCTACTCCGCCACGCGCTTCTGGAACACCGGCAACGACCTGGGCCGCTACAACGCGGTCTATCCGAACGGCGACGGCAAGCGGGACATCCCCGACTACTCGCTGATGTTCGTTGACTGGGTCTGGCGCTACTACTCCGAGACCGGGGACGCGGGCCTGCTCGCCGAGGCGTACCCGTCGATCCGGAACACCGCCGACTACGTGCTCCGGCACATCCCGGCCGACGGTCCGACCGCCGGCCTGGTCACCCGGCTCTCCGGCGGCAGCGGCGCCTACCAGTACGGGATCGTCGACTGGCCGGAGCCGGGCCGGTTCGGCTACGACATGAGCGCCGCCGCCCGGACCACCATCAACGCCCAGGGCGTGGACGTGCTGCGTACCGCCGGGTGGATGGCCGAGGCGCTGGGCCGGCCGGCCGAGGAGGCGGCCGGTTACCACGCCCGGGCCGACGCGCTGGTCGACGCGATGAACGCCAAGCTGCGCCGCCCCGACGGCGTCTACGTCGACGGCCTCGCCGACACCGGCCAGCAGAGCGCGCACGCCGGCCAGCACAGCACCTCGTACGCGATCGCGCACGGGGTGGCGCCGGAGGCCGACCGTCCGGCGCTGGCCGCCCACCTGGCGTCGATGGGGATGAAGCAGGGACCGATGACGGCGCACTGGCTGCTGGCCGCGCTCGGCGAGGCGGGCCGGGCGGACGCCGTACTCGACCTGCTGACCAACCCGGACGACCTGGGCTGGGCGAACATCCTCGCCCAGGGCGGCACCTTCACCTGGGAGGCCTGGACCCTCGACCCGGGGACCAACTTCAGCCAGTCGCACGGCTGGGGTGCCCAGGCCGTGGTCGACGTCCAGGAGACCCTGCTCGGAGTGCGTACCGCGAGTCCGGGCGCCGGGCGGGTCGAGATCGCGCCTCCGGCGACCGGCCTGGCGTACGCCGCCGGCACCGTGCACACCCAGCGCGGTCCGGTGGCCGTGGACTGGCGCCGCACCGGTGCCGGGCTGCGGGTCGAGCTGGAGGTACCGGTCAACGTGACGGCCCGGGTGGCGCTGCCGGTGGTGCCCGGCAGGTCGTACCGGGCGGCCGGGCCGAGCCGGGCGACCTTCGTCGGCATCGAGGACGGCCGGGCCGTCTTCGAGGTCGGCTCCGGCCGCTCCGTCTTCCAACCGGCCGGCCGTTCGCACTGACGTCGTTCACCGCCGTGGTCCGGCCCCGCCCAGGTCGGGCCGGGCCACGGCCGGGGTCAGCACGCGAGGCCCGGCCGACGGGTCGACCTCCGGTGACGGGACCGGCTCCGGCACACCGGGCGGGAACGGCAGGTCTGCGAGGCCGGCGGCACGCCTGCGCAGGCGTACCTCGCGTCGGTCCCGACGGTGCAACCCGGCGCGGACGTGGTCCGACGTCGGGATCATGGCCTCGGGGGCCGGTGGGTGGCCAGCCACCCGGTCGCGAAGTCGACCAGGTGGCGCTGCGGGATCAGGCGCGCGGTGGCGCTGCCGACCGCGCCGATCTGCGCGGCGCCGGTCGCCTCGTAGTCCGCACCGAGCCGGGTGAAGTCACTCTCGTCGGTGAGTACGTCGATCCAGGTGGTCCAGCGACTGCTCCCGTCGGCCTGCCGGACGGACGAGCCGGTGGGCCCGCGCGGCGGCGACTGCTGCCGGTACTCCGCCAGATGCAGTGACGTGTTCGAGTCGTGCCCGCAGCCCAGCAGCAGCACCTTGCCGTCGAGCCGGTAGATGGCACCGAGCGGAGAGTTCTCGCCGAGCGCGTCGTCGAGTCGGTGGTCCCGCACGATGTCCAGCGCCCGGGTGCCCAGCGCGGCGAAGGAGACCTGTGGGTGGTGGCTGCGCAGCGCCCCGGGCCAGGTGCGGAGTGCCTCGGCGACCACTCCCATCCACCGGCTCGGGGTGCGTGCCGGGTCGAAGCCGGGGGTCTGGTCACGGATTGTCTGCCACCAGGTCTGCGGGACGGGCGGGTGCCGCCAGGCGGCCGGATCGGTGTTGTCGGGAGTGTGGGTCGGTACGACCAGGGTGCCGCCGCCGCCGAGCACGTCCAGCAGCGCTTGGACGATCGCCTGGGTGCCGCCGGCGACGAATCCGATGCTCCGCTTCGCGCAGTGCAGCAGTACCACGTCGCCTGCGGTCAGACCGAGCGCGCGCAGGTCCGCCGCGAGGGAGTCGCTGGTGTGCGGCGTCGGCTGGTCCATCCGGCCGAGCATAGGGCGCCGACCCCGGACCGACCACGTGTCCTCGGCACACCGTCCGAGACGTTCGGCCCGGACCGGTTCGGAAACGCCTCGACATCAACCTTGATTGAGGTCATAAGGTCATGACATGAGCGTGATCCGGGGGGACCGAAAGACCTTCTACCAGCTACTGGTCAACACCCTGCTGGTGTCGGTCATCAACTTCACCGTGTGGTTCGCGATCACCTTCTACGTCTACCTCCAGACGCGGTCGGTCTTCGCCACCGGGGTGATCTCCGGGATCTTCCTGGTGCTGACGGCGTTGACCGGCATCTGGTTCGGCAGCCTCGTCGACCACCACTCGAAGAAGACGGTGATGCAGGCGTCCGCGCTGGTGTCGCTGGTGCTGTACGCGTTGGCCTTCGCCGTCTACCAGGTGACCCCGAAGGAGTCGTTCACGGATCCGACCGGCATCCCGCTGTGGGTGATGGTCGTCCTGCTGATGTTCGGGGTCATCGCCGGCAACGTCCGGACCATCGCGTTGCCGACCCTGGTGACCGTGCTCATCGAGGAGGAGACCCGGGACCGGGCCAACGGGCTGGTCGGCACCGTGTCGGGGGTCACCTTCCTGGTGACGTCGGTGATCAGCGGCATCCTGGTGGCGATCGGCGGGATGCTCTGGGTGCTGGTCCTGGCGCTGGGGGTGCTGGCGGTCGCCCTGCTGCACCTGGCCCTGGTGCCGGTGCCGGACCGCCCGGCGGCACCGGCCGGCACCGTCGGGGCCGTGCCGACGGGTGAGTCGCCGCTGACCGGTGAGCCGTCGCTGGCCACCGCTGCGCCGGTCGCGACGGATCCGGCGGTCGCGGCGAAGCGCAGGGTGGACCTGCGCGGCACCATCCGGGTGGTCGGTGAGGTGCCGGGGCTGACCGCGCTGATCCTCTTCTCGGCGTTCAACAACTTCCTGGGCGGCGTCTTCATGGCGCTGATGGACGCGTACGGGCTGTCGCTGGTGTCGGTGCAGACCTGGGGACTGCTCTGGGGACTGTTGAGCACCGGCTTCATCGTCGGCGGGCTGCTCATCGCCCGTACCGGTCTGAGCAGGAACCCCGTCCGGCTGCTGCTGCTCGTCAACCTGCTGCTCTGGACGGTCACCCTGCTCTTCCCGCTCCGCTCGTCGATCGTGCTGCTCACCGTCGGGCTGTACGTCTACATGCTGGTCGTGCCGTACGCGGAGGCCGCCGAGCAGACGGTGCTACAGAAGGTGGTGCCGTACGAGCGGCAGGGCCGGGTCTTCGGCTTCGCGCAGAGCGTCGAGCAGGCCGCCTCGCCGCTGACCGCGTTCCTGATCTCGCCGATCGCGCAGTTCGTCTTCATCCCGTTCATGACGGACGGGGCGGGTGCCCGGACGATCGGCGGCTGGTTCGGTACGGGCGCCGATCGCGGGCTCGCCCTGGTGTTCGTGCTGACCGGCATCGTCGGCCTGATCGCCACGGTGCTGGCCCTGCGCAGCCGGCCGTACCGCCGACTGAGCCGGCGGTTCAGGGCGGGGTCGGAGCGCGGGCCGGAGCCGAACGAGCCGGAGCTGAGCCCCTCCGGCGTCACCCGGTAGCGCGGACCACCAATCCGGCGGCTGTCCGACGCGACTCCTCGGACTCCCCGCCGTCAGCCGGCGGCCACCGCGTGGCAGGCGCCGTAGCCGTCGGCCCGGGCGACGATCCGGCCGGCTTCGACGCGTACCGCGCTCTCGGTGGCGTCGCTGCACGCGGCGACTCCGGCGGCGGCGGCGAGTGCGCCCGATTCGTCGTGCACGACCTGGAGCCGGGGCCAGGCCGCCGCCGGCACCGCCGCGCGGAGGCAGCCGCGTAGCTCGGTCACGGTGAGCCGGGCCAGCGGGCCGAGTTCGCCGGGGTCGCCGGTGACCAGCACGGCCGTCACCTCCGCTCCCTCGGGAGCGGCCCGGCGCGCCTCCTCGACGGCGATCAGGCGGTGCAGGCCGAGGATCGCGACCACGCCGTCCCCGGTCAACCGTGCCGGCTCGTCGCGCAGGGCGTCGGTCCCGGCCGGCGGGGCCCACGGTTGGTCCGCCGGACGGGCGGGGGAGACGTACGGCAGGTGCGGTGGCGCCCATTCGTCGTCGAGGTCCAGTTCGGCGAGCTGCTCGCAGGCCCGGACGACCGCGAACTCCTCGCCGAATCCGGGTGCGGCGGCGGCGAGCTGACCGGCGCCGTGCAGGGTGGTCAGCGCGGCCTCGGCCGCCCGGACCATCCGGGCCGGAGCCGGCCTCGGCCCGAGTCGTTCCAGTGCCAGGCCGAGCACGATCGCGCTCAGCCCGGTCAGTTGGGCGAACGGAACGCTGGTCCGTTCGTCGGCCAGGATCTCGGGGACGAGGTCGCGGCCGAGCCGGGACGCGCTGTGCCGGTCCTCGGTGGCCAGCGGTAGCCGGGCCAGCCAGGCGCGCGCGAAGTCGCCGAGCGCGGCGCCGGCCGTCCGGGCGGTCGGCGGGTACTCCGGTGCGCCCGCCGCCTCGGCGGCCTCGGCCAGTACGGCGAAGTAGAGGGCGCGCTTGCCGGGGAAGTTGGAGTAGACGGCGCCCCGGGTCAGGTCGGCCCGCTCGGCGATCTGATCGATCTTGGCGTCCCGGAAGCCGCGCTCGGTGAACTCGTCGCGCGCGGCGGCCAGCACCTTGGCGCGGTTGTGCTCCTGCATCTCGATCCTGTTGCGCCGGACCATCGTCCCCTCATCCGTTCCGCCTCGTCGCCCGACCGTTGCCCACCGGGCGTGGGTAGGATACCGTCGCCATCCAGATGATAAGAACATCTGAAGTAAACATCTGAATTGAGGAGTGCGGCATGGCAGAGATCCCGGAGATCAGGCTCGCCGACCCGGCCACCCTGGCCGACCCGTTAGCGGCGTACGCGCAGGCCCGGGAGCGTGGCCCGCTCGCCCGGCTGGTGACGCCCGGGTTCGGCACCATGTGGGCGGTCACCCGGTACGCGGAGGTGAAGGCGATGCTCACCGATCCCCGGTTCGCGCTGAACGCCTCCACCTACCAGCGCCTCGACGTCCCCGAGCACTGCCGCAGATACCTGCGGACCATGCAGGAGATGGAGGGGGAGGAGCACGCCCGGCTGCGCCGGCTGGTCTCGCCCGCCTTCACCGCGCGCCGGGCCGCCGAGTTCCGGCCGAGGATCGTCCCCCTCGTCGACAACCTGCTCGACGAACTGGTCGAGCGGGCCGAGGACGGCGTGGTCGACCTGCTGCCCGGGTTCGCAGGGCCGCTGCCGATGGACGTGATCTGCGAACTGGTCGGCATCCCGGCGGCCGACCGGGGCCGGTGGCGGGAGTACGGCGCCGCGGTCGCCGCCGGGCACGGTCCGGCGTTCGTCGCCGCCGTGCCGGCGATCATGCGCGACGCGGCGAACGCCGTCGTCGGGCGTACCGGCGGGTCCGGTGTCGACCTGCTCGCCGAGTTGGTCGGCATCCACGCCGAGGACTCCGACCGGCTCAGCGAGACCGAGCTGGTCACCCTGGTCTGGCATCTCGTGCTCGCCGGACAGACCCCGACCAACGTGATAGCCAACGCCGCCGAGGCGCTGCTCCGGCATCCCGACCAGCTCGCGGCGCTCCGCGTCGACCAGGGCCTGCTGCCCGGAGCGGTCGAGGAGCTGACCCGCTGGTGCGGCCCGCAACTGCTGAGCCTGCCCCGCTACGCCCGGGAGGACGTCGAGATCGCCGGTGTGCCGATCGGCAAGGGCGAGCCGGTCACCGCGATGCTGGCCGGCGCCAACCGGGACCCTCGGGCGTTCGCCGAGCCGGACCGGCTCGACCTGCGTCGCCCCGCCGGCCGGCCCGGACACCTGGGGTACGGGCACGGGCCGCACTTCTGCCTCGGTGCGGCACTCGCCCGGGTGCAGATCGAGGTCGCGCTCGGCGCGCTGCTGCGCCGATTCCCGGGACTCGCGCTGGTCGAGGGCGGGGCCCGCCGGGTGCCCGATCCCGGGACCTGGCGGCTGACCGAGCTGCGGGTGGCGCTGCGCCCCTAGCGGCCCGGTAACGCCGGTGTGGGCGGGGAAGGCTGGCCGGATGTGGCCACCGCCAGCCATTGAGTCCGGCCGGGGCGGCTGGTCAGGATCGTCTCAGTGTCCGTCCATTGAGACGTCTCGTCAGCCGTGCGGGAGTGGGGAGTCGGCGATGTTGCTCACCAGGTTGCCCCGGTCGGGATTGTCGGTGGTGCTCGCGCTGCTGCTGGCGCTGCCGGTGGCGGCGGTCGCCGGGCCGGCGCCGGCCGCCGCGAGGACCTCGGGCCCGGAGGTGACGGTGGCCGGCCTGACCACCGAGCGGGCGACGGATCCGATCGGAGTCGACGTCGAGCGGCCCCGGCTGGGCTGGACGATCGACTCCAGCCGGCGTGGTGTGGTCCAGCAGGCGTACCAGGTGCGGGTGGCCAGCGCTGCGAGCCGGCTCGACCGGCCCGACGTCTGGGACAGCGGCCGGGTAACCTCCCGGAACAGCACCCTTGTCCCGTACGCCGGGCCGGCGCCGCAACCGCGTACCCGGTACGCCTGGCAGGTGCGGATCTGGGACGAGACCGGCCGTGCCTCCGGCTGGAGCGAGCCGGCGTACTGGGAGACCGGGGTCGGCGGGCCGGACGGCTGGCAGGGCGACTGGATCGGGCTGGCACCGCCGACCGAGTCCTGGGTGGACTACACCGTGCAGACGACCGTGCGGGTGGAACGGGACGCGGCCGGGATCTTCTTCCGGGCCAGCGGGGCGGGTAACGCGTACATGTGGCAGTTCTCCACCACCAACGGCCAGGCGAAGCTGCGTCCGCACGTCCGGGTGAACGGGGCGTGGACGGTGCTCAAGGAGGTGTCGCTGGCCGCGGTCGTACCCCCGGAGAAGCTGACCGCGCCGCACACGCTGCGGATCGCCGCGGCGGGTGACACCTTCACCACCTGGGTCGACGGGGTGCAGGTCGACGTCACCCGGCACGCCGCGCACCGGTCCGGTTCGGTCGGGCTGCGCACCTCCACCCAGGAGTCGGCGGTCTTCGCCGACTTCTCGGTGACCAGCGGCGACCGGACCCTCTACGCCGCACCGCTGACCGACGGCGAGAACCCGTTCGGCGCCGGTACGCCGACCGCCGGCGGCCTGCGGGTCAGCGGCGACACCGAGACGATGCTCGCCGCGCTGGACGCGAACCCGCTGCTGCGGCGCGGCTTCCGGGTGACCGGGGAGGTGACCCGGGCCAGGGTCTACGCCAGCGGGCTCGGCGTGTACGAGCTGTCGCTGAACGGCGAACGGGTCGGCGACCACGAGCTGGCCCCCGGCTGGACCGACTACGCCAAGCGGGTGCAGTACCAGAGCTACGACGTGACCGGCCAGCTCCGGTCCGGCGACAACGCGTTCGGGGCGATGCTCGGCGACGGCTGGTACTCCGGCAGCATCGCCTGGTTCGGCACCGACAACTACGGTCCCCGCCCCCTGCTCAGCGCCGCGCTGGTGATCGACTACGCGGACGGGCGCACCGAGACGGTCCGCACCGACGGTTCGTGGCGGGCCACCCCGGGGCCGTTCCTGCTGACCGACCTGATCCACGGCGAGACCTACGACGCCCGGCGGTTGCCGGCCGGCTGGGACCGGCCCGGCTTCGACGACTCCGGCTGGTCGGCGGCGACGGTGGGCGGCGACGGCGGGGCGACCGGCCGGCTGGTCGCCCAGGTCGACCCGCCGGTCCGGGTGACCCAGGAACTGAAGGCGTCGGCGCTGACCCAGCCCACCCCGGGCACCTGGATCTTCGACCTCGGGCAGAACATGGTGGGCAAGGTCCGGCTCAAGGTGGCCGGCCCGGCCGGCACGACGGTACGGATCCGGCACGCCGAGGTGCTCAACCCGGACGGTACAGCGTACACGGCGAACCTGCGGACCGCCCGGGCCACCGACCTCTACCGGCTGCGCGGCGGCGGCCCGGAGGTGTACGAGCCGACCTTCACCTTCCACGGCTTCCGCTACGTCGAGCTGACCGGCTTCCCCGGCACTCCCGACCTGGGCACCGTGACCGGCCTGGTGATGCACACCGACGGCGAGCTGACCAGCACGTTCTCCACCTCGAACCCGATGCTGAACCAGTTGCACAGCAACATCACCTGGGGGCAGCGCGGCAACTTCCTCTCCATCCCGACCGACACCCCGGCCCGGGACGAGCGGCTCGGCTGGACCGGCGACATCAACGTCTTCGCCGAGACCGCGACCTTCAACATGGACAGCCTGACCTTCCTGACCAAGTGGCTGGCCGACCTGCGGGATGCCCAGTCGGCGAACGGCGCGTATCCGGACGTGGCGCCCCGGGCCTGCTGCGGCGACGGGGCCACCGGCTGGGCCGACGCCGGCATCACCGTCCCGCACACGCTCTGGCAGCGCTACGGCGACACCCGGGTGATCGAGGAGCACTACGACTCGATGGTCCGCTACGCGGCCTGGCTGGAGAGCACCAGTTCGGGACACCGGCGCACCAACGCCGGCCCGTACCTGGACTGGCTGAACCTGGACGACCCGACCCCGGCCGGGGTGATCGGCACCGCGTACTACGCGTACAGCATCCGGCTGCTCGGCGAGATGGCCGGCGCGATCGGCCGGACCGCCGACGCGCAACGGTACGCCGCGCTGTCGGAGCGGATCGCCGCGGCGTTCACCTCGGCGTACGTCGGCGCCGACGGCACCGTGCAGGGCGACAGCCAGACCGGGTACGTGCTGGCGATCGGCATGGACCTGCTGCCCGACGCGCTGCGCGGCAGGGCCGCCGACCGGCTGGTCGCCAACCTGGAACGGCACGACTGGCACCTGGCCACCGGTTTCCTCGGCACCCCGGACCTGTTGCCGGCGCTGGCCGACACCGGCCACCTCGACGTGGCCTACCGGCTGCTGCTCAACGACACCTACCCGTCCTGGGGCTACGAGATCGGCAAGGGCGCCACCACGATCTGGGAACGGTGGAACTCGATCATGCCGGACGGCAGCTTCGGCGATGTCTCGATGAACTCCTTCAACCACTACGCCTACGGCGCGGTGGGGGACTGGATGTATCGCACCGTCGCCGGCATCCAGCCGGACCCGGCGCAGCCGGGCTACGCGCACATGACCATCGCACCGCGACCCGGCGGCGACATCCGGTCGGCGAAGGCGTCGTACCGGTCGATCTACGGGACCGTCGGCACCGACTGGCAACTCGACGACGGGCAGCTCCGGCTGGCGGTCACCGTGCCCGGCAACACCACCGCCACGGTACGGGTCCCGGCGGCCAGCCGGCACGCGGTCACCGAGGGCGGCCGGCCGGCGGACCGGGCCGAGGGCGTACGGTTCGTCCGGCGCGACGGCGGCGACGCGGTCTTCGAGATCGGCTCCGGCAGGTACGCCTTCGCGGTCGACCGGGTACTCGGCGACCTGGGCGAGGCGGCCGACGCGGTCGCCGCGGCGGCAACCGTCGCCGACCAGGTCGCCGGTGAACTGCGCTGGCCGCTGGCGATCCAGGTGCGGCTCCGGCTCGCCCGGTTGACCGTGGAGGCGGCGGCCGCCCGGTTGGCGTACCGGTACGGCGAGGGTGACGCCCGGGCCACCGCCACCGCCGTACACCGGGCCCTGGCGACCGGGTCCGATCTGGAGCGCTGGCTGGAGACCCAGGTGCGGGCCGGGCGGATGTCGAGGGCGGTCGCGGACCGGTTCGCCGCCCCGCTGACCCGGCTCGACCAGCGGTTCTCCGCCGCCTCGTCGGCCCTGGTCGGCGCGGTGGCCCGGCTCGACCTGCCGGCCGGGGAGGTGCTGCCCGGTGGGGTGGTCCGGGCGGCGGTGGTGCTGGAGAACCGCGGGGACGCCACGCTCGGCGGGGTGGAATCCACCCTGGACGGTGGCGACGGCGTGACGGTACGCCCGGTCGGCGCCCGGCCGGGCAGCGTCCCGCCGGGCCGGACGGTGCGGCACGAGTACGAGCTGCGGGTCCCGGCCGGCCAGGCGGTCGGCACGGTATCGATGACCGGATCGGCGGGCTACCGCTACCGGTCCGGCACCGCGACGCTGCCGCTGGGGGGCTCGCTGCCGGTGGCGCCGGCCGTCATCGTCGTCTCGACCACCGCCGAGCCGGCCTCGGTGGCGCCCGGCGGCACCGCCACCCTGCACACCGTGCTGCGCAACCGCTCCACCGTCGCGGTGCCGGGCGAGCTGACCGGCACCGCCCCGGACGGCTGGCGGGTCGAGCCCGGCAGTCGGCCGTTCACCCTGGCCCCGGGTGCCGAGGTCACGTTGGCGGGCGCCGTCACCGCGCCGCTGGCGGTGACCGAGGGCGCGGCCGGGATCACCGTCGCCACCGGGCCGACCGAGGCGGAACGCCGGACGGTCGACCTGTCGGTCCGGTTCGAAAACCCGCCGGGCACGGTGCTCGACCACGTCGATCTCGGCGCGGTAGCGTCCGAGCAGGCGCACCGGCTGGTCGCCTCGGAGCACTCCGGTACCAACGTGGAGGCCGGGCTGACCCGCCGCTACACCGACGTCACCCGGCCGGGCGGCTGGTTCGAGTTCGACCTCGCCGTCGAGCCGGGACGGCCGTTCCTGCTCCGGGCCGTGGAGACGTACGACAACCCGCAGTTGAAGGACTACGACGTACTGGTCGACGGGGTGCCGGTGCACGCGCGGGCGTACCAGCGTACGGCCGGTGGGGTCGGCACGGTGGGCTACCAGTTCGTGGTGGACCGGCCGGAGTCG
This sequence comes from Plantactinospora sp. CA-294935, assembly GCF_050936445.1. NCBI lineage: Bacteria > Bacillati > Actinomycetota > Actinomycetes > Micromonosporales > Micromonosporaceae > Plantactinospora > Plantactinospora sp. CA-294935. Next base: position 9,428,917 of record NZ_JBNJMU010000001.1, on the reverse strand, counting down.
ACCGCCGACGGTGTGGTCCGGGTGCGGTTCCAGGACACCGGCGAGGGTTACGACCCGTCGATCGCCGACGTCTGGGCGATGCCGCTGCCGGTTCCGCCGCCGGCTTCCCCGGCGGGTCGCTGAGGCGGCCGGCCTGCGGTGGTGACGGTGGAGAGGTCCGGCCGGCCGGGCCGCGGTGGGTCACCGGGCGGTCCGGCCGGCCGGGCGGCGGCTGGATTCCCGGACGACCAGTTCGGGCTCGAAGACCACCTGCCGGTGACGGTGCTCGGCCGGCTCGTTGACCTCACCGAGCAGTAGGGCGGCGGCGGTCCGGCCGAGCTGCTGCCGGGGCTGGCGTACCGAGGTGAGCGGCACGGCGGCCGCGGCGGCGAAGTCGATGTCGTCGTAGCCGACCAGGGCGATGTCCTCGGGTACCCGGACCCGCTGCTGGGTCAGCCCCTGGAGGACGCCGAGCGCCACCAGGTCGTTGGCGCAGAACACGGCGGTGGCCCGGTTCTCCCGGGGCGCGCCGAGCAGCCGGGCCGCGGCGTCCCGGCCGGCGGACACGGTCATGGCCGGGGTGTCCAGCCGGGGCAGAGCGGCCTCGTCCAGCCCGGCGCCGGTCATCGCCTGCACCGCGCCGGCGTGCCGGTCGCGTACCTGTTCCAGCCCGACCGGGCCGCCGACGAAGGCGATCCGCCGGTGCCCCGCCTCCAGCAGGTGGCGTACCGCCAGTTCGCCGCCGAGCCGGTCGTCCACGGAGACGGAGCAGAGGTCGGGGTCGCGGGACCGCCGGTCCAGGAGTACGACGTGGATGCCCCGGTCGCGCAGCCGGAGCAGCCGGGCGCTGGCGTCGTCGACCGGGGTGATGAGTACGCCCTGCACCCGCTGCTCCTTGAGCAGGTCGAGGTAGGCGTCCTCCCGGGCCTGGTCGCCGTCGCTGTTGCAGAAGATCAGCGCCATCCCGGCGGTGCCGATGGTGTCCTCGACGCCCTTGGCGAGGTCGGTGAAGAACGGGTTGGCCACGTCCAGCACGACGAGACCGAGGGTCCGGCTCCGGCCCCGGCGCAGTTGCCGGGCGGCGTGGTTGGGCACGAAGCCGAGTTCGTCGATCGACGCGAGGACCCGGGCCCGGGTCGCGCTCGACACCAGGTCGGGTTGGTTGAGCACGTTGGAGACCGTGCCCATCGAGACTCCCGCGTGACTGGCGACGTCGCGGATGCTCACCACGGAGGTCTCTCGCACGATGTCCCTCCTCCGCGTCGGCCTGGAACTGAATCGTGTCAAGAATGCCTGGCGGCTCGGGCGGCGGGGGGTACCTGACCGGATCTGGCCAGCGCGGCAGCGGTTGACGGCGACGACAGCCGGGCCGTTGTCGGCAATCATGGCATCGGCCCTGCCCAGCGCCGGGTTCGGGGACGAGGAAAGGGCTTACCCCTGAGTAACGATTCGGTAACCGCCCCGAAATGCTTGACCGGCCGGGAAGCCGGCCTTTAGCGTCTTCATCACATTGGGCTGAAACGTTTCATGGCTGGAGGGCCGGATGCCCGAGCGTGCAGATCCGGGTACGGCGCGGCTGGCCCTGTCCGGCGTACGGAAGTCGTTCGGCGCGGTACACGCGCTCGCCGACGTACGCCTCGAACTGCGGGCCGGTGAGGTGCACGCGCTGGTCGGGGAGAACGGTGCCGGCAAGTCGACCCTGGTGAAGATCCTGGCCGGGGTGCACGCCCCGGACGCCGGAGAGCTGACTATGGACGGTGCGCCGCTGACCCTGACCGGTCCGGCCGACGCCCGGGCGGCCGGAATCGCGGTGATCTACCAGGAGCCGACGCTCTTTCCGGACCTGTCGGTCGCGGAGAACATCTTCATGGGCCGGCAACCACTGCGCGGCCTGCGCCGGATCGACACCGCGACGATGCGCCGGCGCGCCACGGAGCTGTTCGCGCGGCTCGGCGTACCGCTGGATCCGGACCGGCCGGCGCGCGGGCTCTCCATCGCCGACCAGCAGCTCGTGGAGATCGCCAAGGCGCTCTCCTTCGAGGCCCGGGTGCTGGTGATGGACGAGCCGACGGCGGCGCTGTCGGGGATCGAGGTGGAGCGGCTCTTCGCGGTCGTCCGGTCGTTGCGGGAGGCCGGCGCCGCGATCCTGTTCATCTCGCACCGCTTCGACGAGGTCTTCGCGCTCAGCCAGCGGATCACGGTGATGCGGGACGGGCGGTGGGTCTCCACCGATCCGGCCGATGACCTCGACGTGGCCCAGGTGGTGCGCCGGATGGTCGGCCGGGAAGTCTCGCAGCTCTATCCGAAGCAGCAGACCGAGGCCGGCGAGGTCATCCTCCAGGTGCGCGGCCTGACCCGGCGCGGCGTCTTCGCCGACGTCGGCTTCGAGGTACGCCGGGGTGAGATCGTGGCGCTCGCCGGCCTGGTCGGCGCGGGCCGCAGCGAGGTGGTCCGGGCGGTCTTCGGCGTCGACCCGTACGACGCGGGCGAGGTGCTGGTCGACGGCGTACGACTGCCCCGGAGCCGGCCGGCGGCGGCGATGGCCGCCGGAATGGCGCTGGTGCCGGAGGACCGTCGGCAGCAGGGGCTGGTGATGGAGCTGTCGATCGAACGCAACGCCACGCTGACCCGGCGCTGGCCGTTGGCCCGGTTCGGTCTGCTCGGCAAGGGCGCGGAGCGGACGGCCGCGCAGACCTGGACCCAGCGGTTGCAGGTGAAGGCGGGCCGGCTCGACGATCCGGTCTCCACACTCTCCGGTGGCAACCAGCAGAAGGTGGTGCTGGCGAAGTGGCTCTCCACCGCCCCGAAGGTGCTGATCGTCGACGAGCCGACCCGGGGAATCGACGTCGGCACCAAGGCGGAGGTGCACCGGTTGATGTCGCAGCTCGCGAGCGAGGGGGTCGGGGTGCTGATGGTCTCCAGCGAACTGCCCGAGGTGCTGGGCATGGCCGACCGGGTGCTGGTGATGCACGAGGGCCGGTTGGTCAGCGAGATAGCCCGGGACGCGGCGACCGAGGAGTCGGTGATGCTGGCCGCCACCGGACAGGGAGGAAAGCCGTGACCGGGCAGCGACGGACGGCGGTCCGGCGGGCAATCGCGGCCGGGCAGCGAGCGGCGGCCGACCGGGGAGGTAGGGCGTGACGACCACGACCCGCCCGGAGCCGGCGCCGGACGCCGCCGAGGCCCGGGCCCGCAGCGGGGCCGCCGGCATCCGGCTCGGCCACCGGCTCTTCGTGGCCCGCGAGGTCGGCATCGGACTCGCGCTGGTCCTGCTGATCGCGGTGACCACGGTGGTGAACCCGAGGTTCCTCTCCGGACAGGGCCGGCGGGACCTGATGCTCGGCGCGACCATCCTGGTGGTGCTCGCGGTCGGCCAGGCGATCGTCATCATCACCCGCAACGTCGACCTCTCGGTCGGCTCGGTACTCGGCCTGGCCGCGTTCGCGACCGGAAAGCTGTTCCTGGCGATGCCGGACGCACCGATCGTGCTCGCCCTGCTGGTCGGGGTCGGCCTCGGCGTGCTCTGCGGCGTGGTGAACGGGGCCCTGATCGCGGTGGCCCGGGTACCGGCCCTGGTGGTCACCCTCGGCACCCTCTACGTCTTCCGGGGTGTCGACTACTCGTGGGCGGCGGGACAGCAGATCAACGCCGCCGACATGCCCGCCGGCTTCAAGAGCATGGGCACCGCCGACCTGCTCGGAATTCCCCTGCTCGCCCTCTTCGCGGTGGCGGTGCTGCTGGTCGCCGGCTTCTACCTGAAGTCGTACCGCAGCGGCCGGGAGCTGTACGCCGTCGGCTCCGACCCGGCGGCCGCCCGACTCTCCGGGATCCCGGTCGGTCGGCGGGTCTTCGGAGCACTGGTCGTCAGCGGTGGACTCGCCGGCCTGGCCGGGGTGCTCTACGCGGCCCGGTTCGGCACCCTCGACGCGGCGGCCGGCAGCGGGATCGAGTTGAACGTGGTCGCGGCGGTGGTGGTCGGCGGCGTCGCCATCTTCGGCGGCAGCGGCTCGGTGTACGGGGCGGCGCTCGGCGCCGTACTGCTGAGCACCATCGGCAGCGCCCTGCCGGTGCTGAAGGTGAACCCGTTCTGGCAGCAGGCGGTGGTCGGGGCGCTGATCCTGGCCGCGATCGGATTGGACCGGGCGCTCGCCGCGCGGGTGGCCCACCGGCTTCGAGGAAGGAAGGCCCGTGGCGCCTGACAGGACGGGCCGGCCGGCCCGCTGGGTTTCCACCTTCGGCACCTGGGACGTGCTGGTGATCGTCGTCCTGGCTCTGGTGGTGGTCGGCGCGTCGGTCCTGGTCGAGGGCTTCGCCACCGCCCGGTTCTGGGGTTTCCTGCTGCTGGACATCGTCCCGATCGCGCTGATCGCGCTGCCGATGACGCTGATCGTGATCACCGGTGAGATCGACCTGTCGGTGGCGAGCATGCTCGGGCTGGCCAGCGCGGTACTCGGCCAGCTCTGGGTGACCGGCCTGCCGCTGACGCTGGCCGTACCGCTGGTGGTGCTGCTCGGTGCGGTGCTGGGCGCGGTGAACGGGCTCTTCATCGCCGGGTTCGGCCTGCCCTCCCTGGCGGTGACGATCGGCACCCTCGCGCTGTACCGCGGGCTGGCCTACGTGGTGCTCGGCGACCGGGCGGTCGCGGACTTCCCGATCGGCTGGACCGGCAACTCGATCGAGCCGCTGCCCGGCACGACGGTGCCGTGGGTGGTGGTGCCGCTCGCCGTCCTCGCGATCGGGTTCGGGGTACTGCTGCACGCCACCCCGATCGGTCGCGGCCTCTACGCGATGGGCAACAACGACCAGGCCGCCACCTTCGCCGGCATCGCGGTGGCCCGGACCAAGTTCTGGCTCTACGTCGTCACCGGCGCGGTCGCCGCCCTCGCCGGAGTCTTCTGGACGATGCGGTACGCCAGCGCCCGCGCCGACAACGGGGCCGGGCTGGAACTGTCGGTGGTGGCGGCGGTACTGCTCGGCGGCGTCTCCATCTTCGGCGGCCGGGGCACCCTGATCGGCGTCCTGGCCGGGGTACTGCTGCTGATGACCCTGCGCAACGCACTGCAACTCGCCGACGTGCCGGCCGACACCCTGACGGTGGTCACCGGCACCCTGCTCATCATCTCCGTCGTCGGGCCGAACGCGGCCGGCATGCTCCGGGCGCGGATGCGCCGGCGACGACCTGCCGCACCGCCGGTTGCGGGCGCCGAGGGCGCCTGACCACTGAACCTTTTCTGTAACCACCCCCGATTTTGTAACCACCTCCGATTTCCGCCGGCCCGAGCGATGGGCAGTTGTATCCAAGGAAGGACCGGACATGACCGTCATGCGATCCAGAGGCGTACGGATGGGCGCCGCCGTAGCCACCCTGGCGGCGTTGCTGCTCAGTGCCGGCTGTGCGAGCGACGACGAGGGCACCCCGTCCGGCGGTTCCTCCGCCGGTGGCGGCGGCTCCATCAAGGAGGGACTGAGCGTCGCCTTTCTGCCCAAGCAGGTGAACAACCCGTACTTCACCGTGTCGGACAACGGTGGCAAGGCGGCGGTGGAGGAGTTCAAGGGCGAGTACAAGGAGGTCGGTCCCTCCGAGGCGAGCGCGTCCTCGCAGGTCAGCTACCTCAACACGCTGACCCAGCAGGGCAGCGACGTGATCGTCGTCTCGGCCAACGACCCGAACGCGATCTGCGGAGCGGTCAACCAGGCCCGGCAGGGCGGCGCGAAGGTGGTCACCTTCGACTCCGACACCAACCCCGACTGCCGGGACATCTTCGTGAACCAGGTGACCGGGCAGGGGATCGCGGAGAACCAGGTGAAGCTGATCTCGGACGCGATCGGCGGCCAGGGCAAGATCGCGATCCTCTCGGCGACCGCGAACGCCACCAACCAGAACGCCTGGATCGAGCTGATGAAGACCGAGCTGAAGAAGCCGGAGTACAGCGGGATCCAGTTGGTGACCACGGTCTACGGCGACGACAAGGACGAGAAGTCGTTCCAGGAGACCCAGGGTCTGCTCTCCGCCCACCCCGACCTGAAGGGCATCATCTCGCCGACCACCGTCGGTGTCGCGGCGGCCGCCCGCTACCTCTCCGGCTCGCAGTACAAGGGCAAGGTGGCGCTGACCGGACTGGGCACCCCGAACCAGATGCGCGAGTTCGTCAAGAACGGCACGGTGAAGAGCTTCGCGCTCTGGAACCCGGCCGATCTCGGCTACCTGGCCGCGTACGCCGGTGCCGCCCTCGCCTCGGGCATGATCACCGGCAAGGAGGGCGACAAGTTCACCGCCGGCAAACTGGGTGAGTACACCGTCGGTGCCGAGGGTGTCGTGGTGCTCGGCCCGCCGACCGTCTTCGACGCCGCCAACATCGACCAGTTCAACTTCTAGCCGCACCGTCCCGGCGCCGCCGTCGGCCACCGGCGGGTCCACCCGTCGACCGGTCCGGTGGCGGTGCCGGGCTTCGGCACCACCGGAACCCCGGGGTGTGTGGTGCCGGGTTTCGACACCACCGGAACCCCGGGGTGCGCTGCCGGGCTTCGACACCACCGGAACCCCGGGGTGTGTGGTGCCGGAGACCCGCATGCGTCGCGGAACCGGGGTGCGCTGCCCGCACCCCGCGTCCGGCCCGGGGACCCGGGTGCGGGCAGCGCAGCCACACCTCGCCGGTCACCCCGGCCGGGCCGGGCCGTCGCCAGGACCCGCGTCCGGCCCAGGGGCCCGGGGCGCGGGTGCCGGGAGGCGCGACGACCCGGTCGGAGCGGCGTCCGGCCGGAGCGCGGATCGGAGCAGGAACGGGCAACACCGCGCGGTGAGGAGGGAGTGGCGCCGTGACCGTACCGATCGTGCAACGCCATCCACTGGACGACGAGGAACTGGCCCTGCTGCGACTGCTCGCCCAGGGGCTTCCGGTCGACGCGGTCGCCCGCCGGCTGGAGATGTCGGAGCGGACCGTCCGGCGGCGTACCCGGGCGATCTGCGACCGCCTCGGCGTGCCGGCGCCGATCTCCGCCGTGGTCTGGGCGGTCCGGCACGGACTGCTCTGAGGAAACGGCCCGGGCCGCGCTGTCGAGACGGCCCGCGCCGGGACGCCCGGTCAGCCGGGGACGCCGGGTGCGTCCTCCGGTACGACCACGTATTGCCGCAGGTAGAGATCCTGGAAGGTGACCGGGCCGCGCGGGCCCGGCACGTGGTCCACGTTGATCCCGGTCTCCGGTACGCCGTGCAGCTTGAAGCCGTCCAGCAGCCGGGTCGAGGCGTTCCAGAAGACCCCGGTGCCGACGGCGGAGGCGATGAACCGCTCGGCGGCGGCCCGGTCCTCGGTCACGATCGTCGCGGCCAGCCCCGAGGTCTCGGTGTTGGCGATCGTCACCGCCTCGGCCAGGTCGGCCACCTCGGCGATGGTCACGGTCGCCTCCCGGCCGCTGTCCAGCGCCCACTCGTAGCCGACCGGGTGGTCGTACGGCGGCAGCGAGGCGCGGACGCCCAGCTCCGTCAGGGCCGCCTCGAAGCGGGGCACCGCCGCTCCGGCGACGTCCCGGTGCACCAGCAGCAGGTTGACCCGGTTGCAGACGCCCAGCCGGTCCAGGCCGGCGACCAGCAACTCGGTCGCCCGGTCCAGGTCGGCGGCCGCGTCGACGTAGAGCACCCCGCCGCCGTCGGCGTGCGCCAGCGTACGGACGCCGTGCCGGGCCGCCTCGGCGCCGAGCGAGCGGGTGGCGTCACCACTGCCCCGGAGGATCACCAGCGGAATCAGGTCGGTCTGCCGGACCAGGGCGACCGCGCTCGCCCGGCTCGCGTCCGGCAGCAGTTGGATCGCGTCCGGATCGAGGCCGACGTCGCGCAGCCCGGGGGCGATGACGTGCTGGTGGAGCGCGTTCGCCGAGGCGAGTGCGGCGGACCCGGTACGCAGCACACCGGCGTTGCGGGACTTCACCAACTGGGAGGCCACGTCGACGGTCACGTTCGGTCGGGCCTCGAAGTTCGCCCCGATCACCCCGACCGGCCGGCGGCGCTCGGAGAGCCGCAGCCCGCCCGGCAGCGACCGCAACGGCGTCTCCCGGGCCGGGAACGGCGCCTCGGCGAGCAGCCGCAACTGGTCGGCCATCCCCTTCAGCCGGGCCGCGTCGAGCCGGAGCCGGTCCTGTAGCGCCGGGCTCATCCCGGCGGCCCTGGCCGCCTCGACGTCCCGCTGGTTGGCAGCGAGGATCTCGCTCTCGGCCGCGACCAGGCGGTCGGCCATCGCCGTCAGCGCAGAGTCGATCACCGAGTCCGGCGCCTCGGCCAACCCGGCCGACCCGGCCCGGGCCCGCCGGCCACACTCGGCGACCAGGGCGTGCACGCGGTCGTCCGCTCCGCCCGGGACTCCGTCGGTCGCCTCGATCGAAACCATCTGCCGGTCTCCTTCGCCGTCCTCGTCCGCCGCCATGCTATGCCGCACGCTGGTGGCAGCCACCGAGTCTGACACGTTTGTTCAACGAGAGAGCAATGGTGTCCGCTATTCAGGACCGTCCGGGCCCGGCACCAGCGCGGCGCACCGTACCCGCGCCGTCCGCACCACCCCGGCACGACCGGGCCCGGTGCGTCCGCACCGCCCACCCGGGTGCCGGCCGGGCCGGAGCGGCCGAGGGGTTCCGGCCAGAGCATGATCGGCGGACGGATAGGGTCCCCGCCATGTCGAAAAAGCTGGTGCGGGTCGCCTTCCTCGATGCCGACAGCGGGGCCCGGATCGGTCACAGCGAACTGCCGCTCGGACAACTGCCGGAGAGCTTCCAGGCGGCGACAACGCTGGAACTGGCCGGCGCCACCTGGTCGGTCGAACGGGCAGAGCCGCCGACGTCGGCACAGTTCGGCGCGACCGGGAACCTCACCCTGACGCTGCGCCGGATCGAGTCGGCACCGCCCGGCGACATCCTCTATTCACTGCCGACGCTCTGCGCCACCCTGCCGGCGGTCGCCGGGGCACCGGCCGGTGCCGACCGCCTCGAACTGCACGAGGACGACTGGCGGCAGGTGGAGTTGGTCAGCGCCGATCTCGGCGACGAGGTGCAGGCCGAATTGCGGGCGGTACGCCAGAGCTTCGAGCAGCACGCCCGCCGCGACGAGCACGGCCGGATCTACGGCTTCCAGGGCATCCACATCCGCAGCCAGCCGGTCCGGCCGCTGTCCGGGACGGTGTCCCGGAGCCGGCTGCTGAGCCTGCTGCCGTCCGGCGCCCGGAGCCGGGGCGGTATCGGCTTCCGTGGGCAGCCGGGGATCGTGCCCAGCTCGTTCGCGGTCTCCGTCGGGCGGGTCCTGCTGTACGGGCTCGCCGACGGCGACTCGCTCGCCGTACTGGCCGTGCACACCGAGCCGGGACCGGCGGCGGAACCACAGCCGGAGCTGGTCGCCGCGCTGGAGCGGTCGATGCGCGAGGCCGACCTGCTGCTCGTCGACTGGTGCCGGGTCGCTCTCGTCCCGCCGGCCTCGATCGGCGACTACCTGGCCGCCACCGGGGCGGTCGGCCGGAGCTGACCGGCCCGGCTTCCCGTAGGCGGCGGCCCAGAGGGCGAGGCCGACCACCGGCCAGGCCGGCCCCGACCGCCAGGTCGGCGAGGGTCATCGCGGGCTCGGACCGGGGTGCCCGACCACCGTCGTCGCGGCGCCGCCCGGACGGTGCCGGGTCCACACCGGTCGGGGTCGGCACGGGTACCGGACCCGGCGAGCTGGCACCAGATCCCGGTTCACGGCCGTCACCTTCCGTTCGCGCGGCTGTAGCGCCACCGGGCGGCGGTCGCCAGGTTGATGCGCGCCCATCGAGTTGATGTTGCAAGAGGCCGTCAAGTCGCTCACCGGTACGGCTCACCGCTACGGCTCACCGGTACGGCTCACCGCTACGGCTCACCGCTACGGCTCACCGCTACGGCCGGCGGCGGCTCGCGGCGGCGGTGCTGGACACGGCTACCTAGACTCGGCCCGTGCCCTCCGGCGTCGTCGACCTCGAAGGGCTGGCCCGGGCCGCCGCCGACGGCGACCGGGACGCCCTGGACCGCCTTCTCGTCGCGGTGCGCCCCGACGTGTTGCGGATGTCTGCGCGCTTCCTGCCCAACCGGGAGGACGCGGAGGAGGCGTGCCAGGACACTCTGCTGGCGGTGGCACGGGGGATCACCGGGTTCGACGGGCGGTCGGCGTTCCGGACCTGGCTGCACCGGGTCGCGGCCAACCGGGCCCGCTCGACGTACGCGACACTGCGTCGGCGGTTCGAGGCGGAGGGACGCGGTGGGCCGATGCCGGAACCACCCGACCCGCGCCGCACCAGCGTGGTCGCGGGGACCCGGTTGGACCTGCTCGACGCGCTGGATGCGATCGGCCCCGGACTCGCCGAGCCGGTGGCGCTGCGGGACGTCCTCGGACTGCCGTACCGGGAGATCTCCGGGCTGCTGGGGGTGCCCGAGGGCACCGTCAAGTCCCGGATCCACCAGGGACGGCGGCGGTTGCGGGACCTGCTCACCGACATCGGGGCCTGATCCGGTGCGCCGCAGACGGGGCCACCTCGCCGCCCGGAACGGACGGGTAGGTTCGGCCCGTGCCGTGCCGGGCATCGCGGGGCCCGTCCCGACCGACCACCATCGCTGGCGGTTCGTCCTGGTGGTGCTCCTCGCCCCGGTGCTGGTGGCCGGATGCGGCTCACCACCGGTCGCACCGCTACCCGGGCAGTGGCCCACCCCGACGCCGCCCGGCACCGCCACCGGAAGCCCGATGTCCAGCGTCCCCTCCCGGCCGGCCGCCACCCCGGCTGTCGTCTCCGCCCCGGCCGGTACGCCCCGACGCACCCGCACCCGTACGCCGCCGCGGACCTCGCCGACCGTCGACCTCTCCCCGGCCTGCCTCCCGGCGGTCGTCTACACGGTGGACGGCTCGGACCCGGCGGCGATGCCCGAGGCGCTCTGCCTGACGGTGGCCGCGATCCTGCGGATCCAGAACGTCGGGCCGGGGACCGTGACGGCGACTCCGGCGGAGAAGGTCGCCCGGCACTGGGAAGGTGGCGTGGTCGACTGCCGGATGCTGCGTTCGGGCACCGTCACGGTCGAGATCGTGGGCGAGACGGGCAGCCACACCATCACGGTGCTGGTGGTCGAGTGACCGGTGGCGTCGGGCCACCGGCGGGTTCCGGCGGCCGGGCGAGCCGGCTGGCTGGCGGATCAAGCGGATCAGCGGCGTACCCGGATTCCGGCCAGGAGTGTGTCGACGAAGTCGGCCGAGGCACCCGCCGGGGGCGCGATCTGCACGTACACCAGGCCGGCCGCGTCCGGGGCGTTCCCGGCGGCCTCCACGATCGCCGGTTTACCGGTGCGGCAGGCGGTGAACGCGGCCACGTACCAGTCGACGTCGCCGCGCCGAACGGTGCGCACCGGGGCCGGTTCGCACTCGGCGTGCGGATGCTCGGCGACGTATCCGGCCGGGTCGTGCCGATCGGCCAGGCTGCGGGAGAGCCCGACGAACGCCCCCGGCACGGCCGGGTCGGTCGACCAGCGCTCCGGATCCGGTGACATCACCAGCGCCGGCTCCAGATCGCCGTCCGGGCCGCGCTGGCCGATCCAGCCCGAACCCGTGGCCTGCCAGCCCTCGGGCAGGGCGACCGTGATCCGGCCGGTCGAATCCGCACCGATCCGACTGTCCCGACCCGGCCAGCCCGGGCCGAACGTGGCGAACGCGGTTGCCACCAGCGCGGCGGCGCCGAGCAGCGCGGCGGCCCAGAGCCGTCGAGGCCGTGCCCGGGGTACCCGCCGGGGACGGGGGCTCGGCCCGGCGTCGATGGCCAGGTCGAGCGCGGCCGCGAAGGCCGCCGCGTCCGGATAGCGCTCGGCCGGCGTCCGGGCGGTCGCCCGGCGGAGCACGGCCGCGACCCCCGGGGGCACTCCGGCCCGCAGCGCCGGTACCTCCGGCGGGTCGTCGTCGGGGCCGGACGTGCCGAGCAGCGTCGCGCCGAGGCGGCCGAGACCGAACACGTCGGCCCGGGCGTCGACCAGCGCCGCCGGGGAGTCCTGCTCCGGAGCCATGTATCCGGGGGTGCCGGCCCGAGCGGTCAGCCCGGAGGCGGCGGCGAGCGCCTTGGCGAGCCCGAGGTCGGCGATCAGCACCGACTCGCCGGTCCCGCCCCGTCCCGATCCGCTGCCGTGCCCCGCACCGCCGCTGTCCACTGTGGTGCGGTCGGACGCGGTGTGGTCCGTTGTGCTGCCCTCGGCTGTGCTGCGGTCGGACGCGGTGTGGTCCGTTGTGCTGCCCTCGGCTGTGCTGCGGTCGGACGCGGTGTGGTCCGTTGTGCTGCCCTCGGCTGTGCTGCGGTCGGACGCGGTGTGGTCCGTTGTGCTGCCCTCGGCTGTGCTGCGGTCGGACGCGGTGTGGTCCGTTGTGCTGCCCTCGGCTGTGCTGCGGTCGGACGCGGTGTGGTCCGCTGTGCTGCCCTCGGCTGTGGTGCGGTCGGACGCGGTGTGGTCCGCTGTGCCGCCCTCGGCTGTGCTGCCGTCCGGCGCGGCGCCGTCGGGTGCGGTGTCGTCCACCGCGACGCCACGGGAGGCGGCGCCGGCCACTGCGGTGTCGGCGGGGGCGGCAGCGGACGGGCGTGGCTGGAACAGCACGTTGCCGGGGGTCAGGTCCCGGTGCACGATGCCGTGCGCGTGCAGGACGCCGACCCCGGCGGCGATCTCGCGCAGCACCCGGAGCGCCGACCCGACCGGCATCGGCCCGGCGGCGAGGCGGTCCCGCAGGCTGCCACCCGCCGCCCAGGCCATCACCAGGTACGGCCGGCCGTCCGCCAACTCGCCGACCGAGTAGACCCGGACGAGGCGCTCGTGGTCGAGCCGCCACAGCAGGCGGGCCTCGTCCAGGAAACGTTCCCGGACCCGCAGGTCGTGGCACCAGTTCTCGGCCAGCACCTTGATCGCCACCCGGGCGTCGAGAGCCGGGTCGTGGCCGAGCCAGACGGTGGCGAACGAGCCGAAGCCCAGCAACCGCTCGACGCGGTAGGGGCCGATCCGCCGGGGCGGGTTCACGGGAGTGGCTGGTGGCGGCCGCGGGTTGCCGGACCGTTCGTGCTGGAGAGCGCCACCAGGCGAGAACCGCTGGTCACCCGGTCAGGATAACCCCGGGCACCGGGTGACTGCCCGGCTCGGGCGGGACCCCGGCGGACCGGACCCGTCGGCTGGCCGGCGGCGAGCAGGCCGGTCCGGGTGGAGACCCCGATCCGGTACGGGCCGATGCCGTCGGCGGCGAATGCGGCGCGGGTCGCGTGCCGTCCGGTACGGACCGCGACGACCGCCCCGAACCCGCCGGCACCGTCCCGGGGAGCCGTGGCTGCCGCCCGCCGAGACCGGGGCGGCCGTGACCGGCCGGGCGGCCGGTGTGCTGGCCGCCCACGGGGCGGTGCCGGCGGGGGTGACGAGGAAGCCGGCGAGCAGGACGCCCAGGCCGGCGACGTGGCGTCGTGCTGGTGCGTACATGATGGACCGTCCGGTCTGACTGGGGTTGTCATCCGGTTGGTCCCGGCTCCGGTCCGGTCTGTTCGGGCCGCCGCTGCCGGATACCTGACAGCGTCCGGCCGGCGGAGACATCGGGTCAGGACAGTCGTCGCCGCCGGCCGGGCGTGCCCCGGGTCAGGACGCCGGGCGGCCGTCCGCGGCGAGGAGTTCCCGGACCCGGGGGACCACCTGGGTGCCGTACCGTTCGATCGTCTCCATCAGGCGTTCGTGCGGCAGCGTGCCGGCCGAGTACTTCAGGTCGAAGCGCTGCACCCCGAGGACCCGTACCGTCCGGGCGATCTTGCGTGCCACCGTCTCGGCCGAGCCGACGTGCCAGGCACCGTTGGCGATGTCGGCGTCGAAGCGGCCCCGGGTCATCGGCGGCCAGCCGCGTTCGGCACCGATCCGGTTGAACAGCACCCGGACGTGCGGCCAGAGCAGGTCCGCCGCCTCCTGGTCGGTTTCGCCGACGAAGCCCGGCGCGTGCACCGCAACCGGCAGCGGCTCCCTACCGAACTCGGCGAGCGCGCGGTGGTAGAGCTGCACGTACGGGGCGAACCGGGCCGGCTCGCCGCCGATCACGGCCAGTACCAGCGGAAAGCCGTACCGGGCGGCGCGGACCACCGACTCCGGGCTGCCGCCGACACCGATCCAGGTACGGATCCGGCCCGACTCCGTCTTCGGATAGACGTGCTGCTTTTCCAGCGAGGCGCGTACCGTGCCCTGCCAGCTCACCGCGTCCTCGGTGAGCAGCAGCGACATCAGCTCGGTCTTCTCCTCGAAGAGCCGGTCGTAGTCGGTCAGGTCGTATCCGAAGAGCGGGAACGACTCGGTGAACGAGCCCCGGCCGAGGGTGATCTCCGCCCGGCCCCGGGCGAGCGCGTCGAGAGTGGCGAACCGCTCGTAGACGCGTACCGGGTCGTCGGAGCTGAGCACCGTGACCGCGGTGCCGAGCCGGATCCGCTCGGTCCGGGCGGCGATCGCGGCCAGCACGATCTCGGGGGCCGAGACCGCGTAGTCGTCGCGGTGGTGCTCGCCGAGCCCGAAGGCGTCGACGCCGAGCCGGTCGGCCAGCACCGCCTCCTCGACCACGTTGCGGATCACCTGGGCGTACGGCACCGGCTTGCCCTCGGCGTCGGCGGTCACGTCGCCGAAGCTGTCCAGACCGAATTCCACGGCCGTCGCCATGTCGTCCTCCTTCACCGGTTGCCGGTCCTACCTGTGCGGCCGGCTCTCCGGGCGGTGTAACGGCGCTGCCGAGGGTCGCATTCCCGCCCGCGCGGGTGCGAAACACCACCGCTGACCGGTACGCCGGGCCGGCCGGGCGGGCTAATCGTGTCGCCCGCGTGCCGCTCGTCCGGGTACGGTGACCCGGCCGGCCGCGGGACTCAGGTGCGACTTCCGGAACCCGCCTCTGCAGCGATGATTCGCAGTTCGTGCCCTCATTCCCCGGCCGGCTTCTGCCTACCCGCCGGACGGAGGTCGCCGTGCTGTCGCTGTCGGACCGGGTCGCGTGCGAGGACGTGGTCATGTTCGTCAACGCGGCGGTCACCTCGACCGGGCAGCGCGAGTTCCGTTCGGGCGCCGCCGAACAGCGGATGTCGCTGTCGTTCCTGCACGACTACGTGCTCGGCAACTACCGCGACCTGTACGCCGCGACCCTGGCGCTGGACGTCAACGACTTCAACGCCGCGCTGGTGGTGACGAACCTGCTCCGCACGGCACGACTCGCCGACCCGGCCCGACGGGCGGTGGAGGGCCGGCTGATCGCGGCCCGGTTGCGGCTGTTGCCGCCGCAGCGGGCGTACCGGGTGTTCGGGGAACTGCGCCGGCTGGGCGTGAACAACCGGCGTACCCGGGCGATCGTCCGGGACTGGCTGGCGGCCCGGCCCGATCCGGCGCTCGACGCGGTCAAGTACCGGCGCGGACTCGCCGTCGCCGCCCGGCACGCGCATCTGGCGCTGCCCGGGGAGTTGGGCACGGTGCTCTTCGACTGGCGCCGTCCGAAGCGGTACGAGACGCCGATCCTGGAGACCTGGCGCCGGGCGCACTACGAGCAGCGGGCGCTCTACGGGCTGCCGTACACCGCCGCCGAGGGGCTGGCCACGCTGCACGGCATCGGGCGGGCCCGGTTCCTGACCGGCATCGCCCCGAAGCTGACCGGTGCCGAGCGGCTCCGGCTCCAGTCCTCGGCCCGCCGGCTCGGCGTCGAGGCGGTCGGGATGGAGCTGTCCCGGGCCCCGCTGACCCGGCTCGCCGGTTACGTGCTGTCGCTGCCCCGGGCCGAACGGGTCGCCCGGCGCGCCGAACTGACCGAGGCGTTGCGGACCGCCGCCCGTCGTGCGGCCGGCCGGCAGGCGGGTAGCTGGGGTCGGGTGGTGGCGGTGCTGGACGACAGCTACTCGTCGTCCGGTTCCGGGGTCAAGCGACGCCGCCCGCTGGCGGTGGCGCTGGCCACCCACTATCTGCTCGACGTGCTCGCCGCCGACTACACCGGACTCTGGCTCAACCATCGGGACGACCCGTTGCTGGTCCGGGCGACCGGGCCGACCGGGCTGGGGGAGCGGCTGCTGGACGGGCTGGCGCACCGACCGGACCGGCTGGTGGTGGTCTCGGACGGCTGGGACAACGCACCACCCGGGCAGGCGGCGGAGGTGCTGCGGATCTGGCGTACCCGGCTCGACCCGGAGCGGCGGACCTCGGTCGTGCACCTGAATCCGGTGTACGACAGCGACGCCTTCGACGTGCGCCGGCTCGCGCCCGAGGTGGCGACCGTCGGGGTACGCGAGGCCGAGGACGCCGCCGCGCTGGTCGAACTCGCCCGCTTCGCCACCGGTACGGCGAGCTTCGCCGACCTGCGCCGGCACCTCGACGACCGGGTCGACCGGTTCCTCGCCGGGCCGGCGCAGGCCGGGCAGCCGACATGACCACAGTGGACGGAAAGGGAGGCGGCGGGTGAGCCCGGCACAGGGGACCGGTGGCGGTGCCCGCGAGGTCCGGCCGGAGCGGCACGAGCTGGAGCTGACCGGCCTGCACGCCGGCCCGGACCAGGTCTGGGGCGCCGTCCGGCTGCAACCGCTGCTGCGCGCCGAACCCCTCACCGACCTGCGGCTGCACCCCCGGCTGCACGACCCGGACGAACCGTCGGTGGTGGCCGTGGGCCCGCGCACCGGGTACGTCGCCTACATCCCGCACGCCTTCGTGGCGACCTGGACCGACGACGGCAGCCCGGCCGCCGCGTACGGCACCCAGTTGGCCGACCCGGCGGCGGGCGGCCCGCCCCGGGGCATCGGGCTGCACTTCCACCGCCGGATGGCCCGGCGCGAGGAGAGGCGCCGGCTGCGCTTCCTGCCGCTGCACCTGGCCCTGGAGGGCTATCTCGGATTGCAGTTCGGCGGACCGCCGATCGCCTGGCAGGAGTGGACCCGCCGGGCCGTCACCCGTGGCCTGTCGCCCCGGGCCGAGGCCGCGTACGCCGGCACCGAGATCCCCGGCCTCGACGACGCGTTGCGGATCTTCGAGATCCACCCCGACCAGTGCGGCATGCTGCTCTACGTCGCGGACGCACTCGCCGCCGCCCTGGTGGTGCCGCATCCCGAGGACTACCGTGCCCTGCATCCCACGCTGCTGGGCGATCTCTACGGCGAGCTGGTCCACCAGTACGCCCAGCTCTATCCGGCGGCACCCGAGTTCCCGGCCCGGATCGACGAGTCCCGGGTGCACAGTGTGGCCGACCTCCGGGCCGAGCTGGCGCGTAGCCGGGCCGCCTGGGAGGAAATGCGCCACCTGATGGCGGACGGGCTCTTCGGCGCCCAGCACCGCACGGTCGAGCCGGTGTACCGGATGGGCGGGTTCACGCTGTCCCGGTTCCTGCCGCCGTTCCACCCCGACCGGGAGAACCACGTCGGCGAGACCATCACCGACGCCGACGGCCGGCTGGCGTACCTGAAGACCTTCCGGCTCTCCGCCGCGCAGGCCCGCCGGGGGCACCTGCTCGGCCGGCTCGCCGCGCACGACTGGGAGCTGGACGCCACCGCCGCGGCGCTCGGCACCGACCGGCCCGGGTTGGTGCTCCGCCTGGACCGGGCCGGCTTCGGTCACCTGCTGCGGCCGGACGTCCTGCACGCCTGCCGGGCAGCCGTCCGGCGGTCGCCGGCCGGGATCCGTGCCATTCGTTGACCCCTGTCCGGGTGCGTGATCTGATGCCCGGACGCGAAGAAGCTTCGATATTTCGATCAGACCTTTGGGGGTCGGAGATGTTCGGGTTCCGTCGACCCGCGTTCGCCGCGGCGCTGGCGTTCACCCTCGCCGCGACCGGCACGCTGTCGGGCATCGCCACCGCACCGGGTACGGCCACGGCGGCGCTGCCCACGGCCGCGGTCGCACTCGGGGACAGTTTCGTCAGCGGCGAGGGCGCCGGCGGCTACCAGCCGGTGGTGGACGTGAACGGTACCCCGCAGAGCTTCCCCGGCTGGTCCGCGCCGAACAGCAACGCCTTCTTCTGCCACCGGTCCGCGAACGCCTCGCTGCACCAGGCGAACCTGCCCGGCATCTCGGCCCGGTTCAACCTCGCCTGCTCGGGCGGCCAGCCGTACGACATCGCCAACGCCTCCGCCGGCCGCACCAAGGGGCGTACGGTGGCGGCGCAGCTCGACCAGCTCCGGGCGGTGGCGCAGACCCACGACATCGACCTGGTGCTGCTCGGCCTCGGCTCCAACAACAGCTCGTTCACCTTCGGCGACGTCGCCTCGGACTGCGCCAACCGGTTCATCGCGGATGCCTGGACCGGCTGGTGGGAGTTCTGGGCGTACCTCGGCGGGCCGGTCGAGCAGGCGCCGTGTGCCGGCGACGACCTCGGCACCCCGGCCGAGTTCGCGGCGGCGACCGCCGAGACCACCAACGCGGTCCGGCAACTGCTGGCGACCCTGGACCAGGTCGACGTCGACGGGCAGCACCGGATCGTCTTCCAGGACTACACCAACCCGCTGCCGTTCGACTTCGAGTCGCGGTTCCACGAGGAGGACAGCCGGGACGACAGCCGGGACAAGTTCCGGGCTCTGGGCGCCGAGCGGTACGCGGCCGGCTGTCCCGTGCACCGGGCCAGCCTGGCTGCCGGGCACCTCTTCTCGACCGGCCTCGGCACCCTGGTCCAGTCGGTGCACGGCACCATGCGGGCCGAGTTCCCCGGCGACGACCTGGTCTATCTGAACGTGCAGCGGGCCTTCGACGGCGCCCGGCTCTGCGAGACCGGGTCCAGCCCGACCGGTGCGCTCGCCACCCCGATCCGGTTGCAGGACGGCCCGACCGGGGTCCCGGTGACCAGTCTCTCCGGCTACGACAAGATCGCCATCCAGCGGATCGCCAACGCCTGCGTCACGTACTTCCAGACCTGCCAGGAGTCCTGGCACCCGAACGCGGCCGGGCACGCGGTGCTCGGGCAGTGCCTCGCGGGTGCGGCGGCCACCCCGAACCGGGCCGTGGCCTGCGTACGCTCCGGCACCGGGGCGATCAGCGTGGGCTGAGCCGCTCCGGCCCGTCCGACCGGTCGGGTCCGCACCGGCGCCGGGATCCCGGTGCGGTCCCGACCTCAGTTCCCCGGCTCACCTGCAGTCGCAGCAGTCGCAGCAACTGCCGCAATTGCTGCAAGGGTGGCCGAGCCAGGCGGTGTGCCGCTTTCCACACATCCGGTGCCGGCACGGCCGTACGATCCCGAACAACGCGCCCCCTAGATCGATCCGGCTGCTGCGGCAGCCCGACGCCCCGGCGCGCCTGACAGGCTCAGGACGGGGTGGGCCGGCGACCCGGCCGGCGCCAGCCGTTTGACCGGGCGGTGTCGGACAGGGCCACCCCGAGCAGGACCGCGCCGGTGAAGCCGGCCACCGCGACCGGGGCCAGCGGCAGGAACGCCGGTGCCGTGCCGACCAGCACCACCAACCAGACCAGCCGGGACCAGGAGAACTTGCCGAACAGTTCGTACTCGAAGACGGTGCGGCCGATCAGGAACAGCGTGGGTCCGCCGACGATCACGGCGACCAGGCCGGGCCCGGCCTCGGTGCGGGACTGGCCGGCCAGCAGTTCGAATCCGGTGGCGGTGGAGACGATGCCGGCCACCATGCACAGGTGGGTGTACGGCGCCCACCGGGTGGCCCGGCGCGGCCGTCTGTTGATTGCCACCTGGAGGAGGGCTCCCGCCCGGTAGACGTAGATCTGCCAGAGCAGCAGCATGGTGACGAACGCCAGCAGCAGGATGCCCATCCGTCCGGCGTTGGGCCCGCTCCGGCCGCTGAGCAGCAGCGGCACCAGGATGATGTCGCCGAGCGCCAGGATGACGAACTGCTGGTAACGCTCGCCGAGGTGCTCGCTCGCCTTGTCGTACTGGTCCAGCGGGACCCGGCCGAGCCACGGTGTCGGGTAGCGCAGCGCGCCGCCGACGTAGTCGATCACCAGGGCGATGCCCCAGAGCGCGAGACGGGCCGAGGCCGGCAGGAAGGCGCCGGCCAGCCAGAGCGCCCCGGAGAACCCGAACCAGCAGAGGAACCGGGCCGCCCGGATCTGGGCCTGATGCCTGCGGAGCACGGCTATCAGCACGATGCCGCGGACCAGGTGGATCGCGACGTACATCCCGGCGAAGAGCCAGCCGAGCGCCGAGAACGCCAGCGGAAGGCTCGCCGTCATCACGACGCTGCCGAGCATCGCCCAAGCCACGATCACCTGGATCTTGGGTTCCTCCGGGTTGTAGAAGTCGGTGAGCAGGGCGGTGATCGACCAGATCCACCAGACCGCCATCAGCAGCACCACCACCTCTGCCGCCGCGGTCCAGGTCGCCTCCGCCGCCAGCCGCATCGAGAGCAGGGCGAGCGCCGCGACGTAGATCACGTCGAGCAGCAGTTCCAGCAGGGTCGCCCGCTTCGGCGCCTCGGGATGGCGCAGCAGTCTGCGCGTCTCGTCGCTCGCCATCGAGCTGCCGTCCCACTCCCCGCCGTCCCCGATTGCTACCTTCTCCTACCGATGCGAACGATCGACGGACGGGTTGGACGTAACCCGGCCGTACGGCACAGGCGCGAAGACCGGAGGACGGGTCGGATGAGGCATCGCACCGAAGAGACGGCGACGAGCGGGCGCGCCGGAGTGCCGGGATGAGCACCGAGGCGGCGAACGCACTCACCGCGCGCTGGGCCGCCCGGCTGGACGGCCGGCAGACGGTCTTCTCCGGCGCGGGCGTCTATCCGCTGCTGGCCCTGCTCGCGCCGTACGCCGACGGCCCGGCCCGGGCGGAGCTGCACGCCGTCGCCGGCACCCCGACCCGGTACGCGCTGACCGGCTCGCCGACCACCTCGCTGGCGATGGCCGTCTGGTCCCGTCATGACCTGCCGCTGACCGACCGGTGGCTCGCCGCCGTGCCGGAGTCGATGCGCGGGCAGCTCACCGGCGATCCCGGCACCGACCAGCCGGTCCTGGACGACTGGGCGGCCCGGCACACCGACGGACTGATCCCGGCGATGCCGGTGCAGGTCAGCGGGGAGACCCTGCTCCTGCTCGCCAGCGCCCTGCTGGTGGTGACGGCCTGGGCGGAACCGTTCGAGGAGGGCTGGATCCGGCCGGAGGCCGGCCCCTGGCAGGGCCGGGACCTCGCCGGCCTGCACCGGAGCACCCGGGATCTGACCGTGCTGCGGGTCGTCGACACCGAGGCCGGGCCGGTGACGCTGCTGACCGTACGCGGCAGCGAGGACGTCGACGTGGTACTGGTGCTCGGCGGGCCGGACCGGACGGCGGCGCAGGTGCTGCCGGCCGCGGTCACCGCGCTCCGGTCGGGCCCGTCGCTCGCCGTCACCGCCGGCCCGGGGGTCACCGAGGAGGTGGTGACCGCCCTCGACGAAGCGCCCGAGCTGTGGGTCTCCACCGTCCGGTTCACCGTCCAGGGCGACCACGACCTGCTGGAGCACGCCGAGTTGTTCGGGCTGCGCAGCGCCACGGACCCCGGCCGGGGCCACTTCCCGGGCATCAGCCCGGAGCCGCTGGCGGTCTCGGCGGCCCAGCAGAGCGCGGTGGCGACGTTCGGTCCGCAGGGCTTCAAGGCGGCCGCCGTCACCGCCGTCGGGATGAGGGCCGGCTCGATGCCACCCCAGCCGACCAGCCGGAAACGGCTGGTACGGACAACCTTCGACCGGCCGTTCGGCTTCCTCGCCGTGCACCGGGGCAGCGGCCTGGTGCTGGTCGCCGGCTGGGTCACCGACCCCGACCCCTACCAGCGCCCCACCTGGGGATACTGACCACGCCCGGCCTCGGTCGGGGCGTGGGGTGGTTGCTCAGCCGCTCGGGCGACCGGCCCGGCGGGGCAGGTCGAGGCCCTCGACCGCGGCCTCGACCAGTTCCTCCGGCGTCGCGGCGACGTCGAGGGTGAGGACCCGCTCGTCCGGTGCCGGCCGTTCCAGCGTGGCGATCTGCGAGTCGAGCAGGCTGGCCGGCATGTAGTGCCCGGCCCGCCGGGAGATGCGCTCCCGGATCACCTCCGCCGACCCGTCCAGGAAGACGAAGTCGACGCTCGGCGGCCCCTGCCGGAGTACGTCCCGGTAGGAGCGCCGCAGCGCCGAGCAGGCCAGCACCGTGGAGACACCCTCGGCGGCGCGCTGGGCCATCCAGCCGGCGAGTTCGCGCAGCCACGGCCAGCGGTGCCCGTCGTCGAGTGGTACCCCGGCCCGCATCAGCTCCACATTGGACTCGGGATGGAACTCGTCCGCCTCGGCGAAGGTCAGCCCGGTCAGCGCGCTGATCCCCTCGGCCACGGTGGTCTTGCCCGACCCGGATACGCCCATCACCACCACGTGCCGGGTGGACCGGCCCGGCCCGCCGCCGTGCGACGGGCCGGAGCCGCCGTCACCAGTCATGGACGGTGCCGTCCTTGAGCCGGTTGAACGGCAGGTACGCCGGCTGGTACGGGAAGCGGGCCGCCGCCTCCTCGTCGAGTTCCACCCCCAGGCCGGGCTGCTCGCCGGGGTGCAGGTATCCGTCGGTGAAGGTGAACGACTGCCGGAACACCTCGTCGGTCAGCGGGCCGTGCCGCATGTACTCCTGGATGCCGAAGTTGTGGATCGCCAGATCCAGGTGGAGCGCGGCGGCCATCCCGACCGGGGAGATGTCGGTCGGCCCGTGTATCCCGGACTTGATCTGGTATTGCGCGGCGAAGTCGAGCAGCTTGCGCATCGCGGTGATCCCGCCGGTGTGCGTGACGGCGGACCGGACGTAGTCGATCAACTGCTCGCGGATCAGCGTCTGGTAGTCCCAGACCGTGTTGAAGACCTCGCCGATCGCCAGCGGGGTGGTGGTGTGCTGCCGGACCAGCCGCAGCGCCTCCTGGTTCTCCGCCGGGGTGCAGTCCTCCAGCCAGAACAGGTCGTACGGCTCCAGCGCCTTGCCCAGCTTGGCCGCCTGGATCGGGGTCATCCGGTGGTGGCCGTCGTGCAGCAGCGGCAGTTCCGGGCCGAACTCGTTGCGGACCGCCTCGAAGACCGTCGGCAGGTGCCGCAGGTAGCCCCGGGTGTCCCAGTCCTCCTCGGCCGGCAGCGGGATGCGCTGCGCCGGCTCGTAGTCGTAGCGCTTGCCGTCGACGCTGGGCTGGGCGGCGACCCCGTAGACCGCGTTGATGCCGGGGACCGCGGTCTGCACCCGGATCGACCTGAAGCCGAGTTCCAGGTGGTGCCGGATCGAGTCGAACAGCTCCGGGATGTCCCGGCCGGAGGCGTGCCCGTACGCCATGATGCCGGTCCGGGATGCCCCGCCGAGGAGCTGGTAGAGCGGCATCCCGGCGGCCTTCGCCAAGATGTCCCAGAGCGCCACGTCGACGGCGGCGATCGCGGCCATGGTGACCGGCCCGCGCCGCCAGTACGCCGACCGGTAGAGGAACTGCCAGGTGTCCTCGATCCGGTGCGGGTCCCGCCCGATCAGCAGCGGTACGACGTGGTCGGCCAGGTAGGAGGCGACGGAGAGTTCCCGCCCGTTGAGGGTGCCGTCGCCGAGCCCGGTGATCCCCTCGTCAGTGGTGATCTTGAGGGTGACGAAGTTGCGGTCCGGACTGGAGACGATCACGTCCGCGGCGACGATCTTCACGACATGCCTTTCTGCGCTGGGTGGTGGACGGGAGCGGCGGGCCGACGGGTCGGCTCACCACTCCGCGAAGGAGCCGTCGGGGTGCCGCCAGACGGGACCGCGCCAGCTATGCCCGCGCTGGTCCGCCCGGCGTACCGCATTCTCGTCGATCTGGATGCCGAGACCGGGACCGGTCAGCCGGGCGATGTGCCCGTCGGCGAAGCCGAACGGCGTCCGGTCCACCAGGTAGTCCAGCACCTCGGCGTCGGCGTTGTAGTGGATCCCGATGCTCTGCTCCTGGATCAGGTAGTTCGGGGTCGCGAAGCCGACCTGGAGGCAGGCGGCCAGCGCGATCGGCCCGAGCGGGCAGTGCGGGGCGAGCTGCACGTCGTACACCTCGGCCAGTGCGGCGATCTTACGGACCTCGGTGATCCCGCCGGCGTGCGACAGGTCCGGCTGGGCGACCGCGATGCCGGCCTGGAGCGCCGGCAGGAACTCCTGCCGGCTGTAGAGCCGCTCGCCGGTGGAGACCGGGGTGCTGGTCGACCGGACGAACTCGCCGAGCAGGTGCGAGTTCTCCGGTACGACCGGCTCCTCCAGGAAGAACGGCCGGAACGGTTCCAGCAGCGGGGCGACCCGGCGGGCGTTGGCCAGGGTGAACCGGCCGTGGAAGTCGACCGCGACGTCCCGGTGCTCGCCGAGCACCTCCCGGGCGGCGGCCACCCGGCGGACCACCCCGTCGAGTTCGGCCACCGAGGCGATCGGGCCCATCCGGCCGGAGGCGTTCATCTTGACCGCGGTCAGCCCCGCCGCCACCTGCGCGGCGATGTGCTCGGCGACCTCGCCGGGCTCGTCACCGCCGACCCAGCCGTACACCCGGATCCGGTCCCGGACCGGGCCGCCGAGCAACTGGTGCACCGGGGCGTCGAAGTGCTTGCCGGCGATGTCCCAGAGCGCCTGGTCGAGCCCGGAGACGGCGCTGGCCAGGATCGGGCCGCCCCGGTAGAACGACCCCTTCGTCATCACCTGCCAGTGGTCCTCGATCCGCAGCGCGTCCTGGCCGATCAGCAGCTCGCTGAGCTGGTGCACGGCGGTGCGTACCGTCTCGGACCGGCCCTCGCAGGTCGCCTCGCCCCAGCCGACGGTCCCGTCGGCGGTCTCGATGCGGACGAAGAGCCACCGGGGCGGGACGAGGAAGGTCTCCACCCGCTCGATCTTCGTCACGCCGCCCGCCTCAGCTTCTCTGTCATGCTCCCCGCCTCAGCTTCTCGGTCATGTTCCCCGCCGTCCTCAGCCCTTGGTCGCCCCGGCGGTGAGGCCGGAGACGACGTACTTCTGCACGAAGAGCGCGATCAGCATGATCGGCAGGGTTACCACCGTGGACGCGGCCATCAGGCCGCCCCAGTCGATGCTGGCGTAGCCGACGAAGTCGAAGATCGCCACCGGCAGGGTCTTGGTGTCGGCGCCGGAGAGCACCAGGGCGAACATGAAGTTGTTCCAGGAGAAGATGAAGGACAGGATGCCCGCGGTCGCGATGCCCGGCGCGGAGAGCGGCAGTGTGATCCGCCGGAACGCCCCGATCGGGGTGAGCCCGTCCACCTGCGCCGACTCCTCCAGCTCCAGCGGCAGGCCGTCGAAGAAGCCCATCAGGATGTAGACCACCAGCGGCAGCGACACGAACATGTGGCTGAGGATCAGCACGGTGAAGCCGCCGACCAGCTTCAGGTTGGAGAAGACGTAATACCACGGCACCAGCAACGAGACGCCGGGGATGACCCGGGCCATCAGCACCACCAGGGCCGACTTGCGCATGTTGAACCGGCTCATGGAATAGGCGGCCGGCACGCCCAGGATCAGCGACAGCACGGTGGCCGCGAAGGCCACCCAGAGGCTGTTGCCGATGAACTGGAGGTAGTTCGCCTGGTCCAGGACCTTGGTGTAGTTGTCCAGCACCGGCGTGAACGCGAACGCCTTGCTGGAGTCGTAGATGTCGACGTTGGTCTTGAAGGAGGCGGCGACCATCCAGAGCAGCGGGGCGATCAGCGAGACCACCACCACGGCCAGGGCCACCGCCCGGAAGACCTGGTACGGGGTACGACGCTTGCGGCGGGCCATCAGAGTGCGCCCTTCTTGCGACGGGACGTCAGCGCCCACATCGAGCCGATGATGATCAGGAAGAAGATGATGAGCACGGTCGACGAGATGCCGTACTCGTTGTAGTCGAAGCTCAGCCCGTACGCGTACACGTTCAGGGTCTCGACCTCGTGGAACGAGCCGCCGCCCCGCCCCTTGGTGGCGTACAGGATGTCGAAGGTCTTCAACGCGTCGATGCCGCGCAGCAGGATCGCCACGATCACCGTCGGCATCAGCAGCGGCAGGGTGACGTGCCGGAACCGCTGCCAGGCGTTCGCCCCGTCGACCCGGGCCGCCTCGTCCGGCTCGTTGGACAGCGAGGTCAGCCCGGCCAGCAGGATCAGCACCACCATCGGGGTCCACTGCCAGATGTCGATGAAGATGGTGGTCGGCAGCGCGCTGTGCTGGCCGGCCAGCCAGGGCTGCGGGCCGATCCCGACCCAGCCGAGGATCTGGTTGGCCATCCCGATGTTGGGGTCGAAGATGAGCCGCCACATCATGCCGACCGCGACCGGGGTGGCGACCAGCGGCAGCAGGATCGCCACCCGGACCCACCGTTCGCCGCGGAACGGCCGCCAGAGCAGCAGCGCGACCGCCATGCCGAGGACGATCTCGAAGATCAGCGCGACCCCGGTGAAGCCGACCGTACGCAGCACGGCGGGCCAGAACCGGTCGGTGTCGGAGAGCACCTCGAGGTAGTTCGCGAACCCGATGAACTCGGACTCCGCCCGGACCGATCCCTCGGCGTCGGTGAGGCTGAGGTAGATCGTCCAGGCCAGCGGGAAGATGATCAGCGCACCGACGAACGTCATGGCCGGTGCCGCGAAGAGCCACTTGCGGTGGTTGTTCGCCCAGCGGGTCCAGCCGGTCAGTTCGCCGGACGGCTGGGGGGATGCCAGAGATGCCATGGGGTGGTCTTTCCAGTTCGGCGGAGAGGTACGCGGGGTGACGGATCGCTCCGTCACCCCGCGCGATGGCCTACTTCTCGTCGTCGAGGAGCTTCTGGAACGCCTCGTTCGCGGTGGCGGCCGAGCCGGCCACGTCCTTGCCGGTGATCGCGTCCACGATCGGCTGGCCGACCAGTTCCCGGGCCTCGGCCACCTTCACGACCAGCGGGCGGTCGTGACCGACGCCGTTCTCAGTGCTGATCTTGATGGCCTCCGCCAGGTCCTTCGGGTAGGTCGCGATGCCCTCCGGGTTGGCCCAGACCGAGGTACGGGCCCCCGGCACGCCGCCCTTCTGCTGCGCCAGCGTCTGGTCCTTGCCGGCCGCCCACTGGATGAACTTCCAGGCGTTGTCCTGGTTCTCCGAGCCCTCGTTGACGCCGAGCGCCCAGGACGGGATGTTGTACGGCTTCGAGCCGGCCGGGCCGGCCGGGAACGGCGCGAACCCGACGCTGTCGGAGACCTTGGACTTGGCCGGGTCGGTGGCGTTCTTGTAGAGCGAGTTCGCCTCGGTGTAGAAGGCCGCCTTGCCCTGGGTGAAGATCGCCATCGCCTCGGACCAGCTCATGTCGGTGCTGATGTTCGCCGGCCCATGGTCGGCGAGCAGCCCGCCGTAGTACGCGTACGCCTGCTTGGCCTGCTCGGTGTTGACGCTGGCCTTGCCACTGGCGTCGACGAAGTCGCCGCCGAAGCTGTACAGGAAGCTGGAGAACTGGGTGACCGCGGCGGCCTTGCCGGTCCGGGCCACGAAGCCGGCGGTGCCGGGGTTGTCGGCCTCGACCTTGGCGGCCATCGTCTTCAGTTCGTCCAGGGTCTTCGGCGGTGCGGTGAAGCCGGACTTCTGCAGCAGGTCCTTGCGGTAGTAGAGGACCTCCTGCTCGGTGATGATCGGGATACCGACCAGCTTCTCCTCGTAGGTGGTGGCCTGCACCGGCGGGGCCTGGAAGTCGGCGAAGTCGAACGCCGAGTCCCCCTTGGCCTTGTCGGTCAGGTCGGTCAGGTAGCCGTTCTTGGCGAAGAGCTTCCCCTCCTGGAGGGGCCGGTACATCATCACGTCGATGTCACTGGAGCCGGCGTTCAGCTTCACGTTGTACTGGTCGGAGAGCTGGTCCTCGCCGAGCTGGGTGACCTCGACCTTCAGCCCGGACTGTTGCTCGAACTCCGGTAGGGCCTTCTTTATGTTTTCTGTCCAGACGTGGTTCACCAGCGTCACGCGCAGCGTGTTCGACCCGCCACTGTCATCGCTGCCGCCTCCGCAGGCGGACAGGCCGAGGGCAGCCACCACGGCCAGAGATGTTCCGATTACCGAGCGACGTAACACGTCCATCTCCCCTTCCCTCGCGGCGACCCGCCGTTGGGACGCCGCCTGCGGACTCCTACGTCCGCCTAATGCCGGATGCTAGGCCGATAAACCTGACTTAAGCAAGACCAGGGTACTCACTGATAGGCTTTATTTATGGCCACGCCGTCACCAGAGGTCGCGTCTGTCCGGCTCGACCCCGCCGAGCCCGGGCTGCACGCCCGGCTGCTCGATCAACTAGGCACGGCCGTCTGTGCCGGCCAGCTCGCCCCCGGCTCCGTGCTCTACATCGACGACCTGGTCGAGCAGTACGCCGTCTCCCGGTCGGTGGTCCGGGAGGTACTGCGGGTGCTGGCCTCGATGGGGCTCGTCGAGTCCCGCCGCCGGGTCGGCACCCTGATCCGGGCCGCGCGCGACTGGAACGTCTTCGACCCCCAGGTGATCCGCTGGCGGCTCGCCTCGGCCGGCCGGATCGCCCAGCTCCGCTCCATCACCGAGCTGCGTACCGCGGTCGAGCCGCAGGCCGCCTCCCTTGCCGCGCTGCGGGCGACCCCGCAGGAGGCCAGCGAGCTGGTCGGGCTCGCCGCGAAGATGTGGGCGGCGGGCAAGGCCGGTGACGAGGCCGAGTTCCTCCGGCTCGACATCGAGTTCCACCGGCAGGTGCTGGTCGACTCCGGCAACGAGATGTTCGTCAAGCTGCACGAGCTGGTCGCCGAGGTGCTGGCCGGCCGCTACCACTACGACCTGATGCCGCACTATCCGCACGAGGAGGCGCTGCAACTGCACGCCGACGTCGCCCAGGCGATCCAGCGGCACGACGGCGAGCGGGCCAAGACCGCGATGGTGCACATCATGGAGCAGGCCATGACGGAGATGAGCGCCATCTGGGCGCAGACCGGGCCCGATCCCGTCTCCTGAAACGCTTTCCGCCAGCCGGCGGGCGGGCCCGCGCGGGGGTACGGTCTCTAGATCATCAATGCCGGCGCGGCGGACTATGGTTGGCCGGATCGCGCCGTCGCGGTACGTGGCGCCGGCGTGTGCCGACCGAGAGCCCGCGTACCGGGAACAGAGGGGACCACCATGGACGCATCATCCCGCCCGCCGTTCCGCGCCGACCACGTCGGCAGCCTGCTGCGACCCGCGCGGCTGCTGACCGCCCGGGCCGACCGGGCCGCCGGGAAGATCTCCGCCGCCCAGTTGCGCGCCGTCGAGGACGACGCGATCCGCGAGGTGGTACGCCTCCAGGAGAGCATCGGGCTGCGTACCGCCACCGACGGCGAGTTCCGGCGTACGTCCTGGCACATGGACTTTATCTACCAGCTCGGCGGGATCGACCCGGCGGACGAGAAGCTGACCGTGCAGTTCTTCAACGAGTCCGGAAAGCTGGAGTTCCAGTCGGCGGCGCTGCGGGTGCACGACCGGGTGAAGCTGACCGACACCATCTTCGGCGACGCGTTCACCTTCCTGAAGCAGCAGGTCACGACGGGCACCCCGAAGCTGACCATCCCGTCGCCGAGCATGGTGCACTACCGGGGCGGCCGGGCCGCCATCGACACCGCCGTCTACCCCGACCTGGACCAGTTCTGGACCGACCTGAGCGCCGCGTACGCCGAGCAGGTGCGCCGGCTGGCCGACCTCGGCTGCAGCTACCTCCAGTTCGACGACACCAGCCTGGCGTACCTGAACGATCCCCGGCAGCGGGAGATGGTGGCCGCCCAGGGCGGCGACCCGGAGCACCAGCACGAGCGCTACATCCGGCAGATCAACGCCTCGCTGGCCGGCCGGCCCGCCGGGCTGTCGGTGACCACCCACATGTGCCGGGGCAACTTCCGGTCCTCCTGGGCCGCCGAGGGTGGCTACGACTTCGTCGCCGAGGCGCTCTTCAGCCAGCTCGACGTCGACGGCTTCTTCCTGGAGTACGACGACGAGCGCTCCGGCGACTTCGCGCCGCTGCGGTTCGTCCCGCCGGGCAAGAAGGTGGTGCTCGGCCTGGTCACCACCAAGCGGGGTGAGCTGGAGAGCAAGGACGCCCTCAAGCGCCGGATCGACGAGGCGGCCCGGTACGTCCCGCTGGAGCAGCTCTGCCTCTCGCCGCAGTGCGGCTTCTCCTCGACGGTGGAGGGGAACGCGCTGACCCGGGAGGAGCAGGTGGCGAAGCTGCGGCTGATCGTGGAGACCGCCCAGGAGGTCTGGGGCGACAACTGAGCCCTCGCCCGCCCGGCCGGGCCGCTGGTCAACCCGGCCGGGCGAACCCGCCCCGCGGGGCGATGATTTCCAGGTTGGTGCCGTCCGGGTCGTTGAAGTACGCGACCTCGGTGCCGGCCACGTCCGGCGGCGACACCTCCTCGGCGCTGAACGTGTACGCCGGGCCGAGGAAGTCGAGCCCGGCCGCCCGCATCCGGTCGTAGACCGCCGGCAGGTCGTGCACCTCGAAACAGAGGTGGATCGAACCGGGGCGGTTCGCCGCCACCTCGGCCGGCTCGCCTGCCGGCTCCTCGAACTGGATCAGGTCGATGCCGAGGTTGCGCAGCCGGAAGGTGGCGTACCGCAGCCCGGTCCGGAGCAGCCCCTGGGAACGGGCGAACCCGGCGCCGTGCATGCCCTCGTCCCGGACCACCGGGTCGAGCCCGGTGAGCGCCCGGTAGAAGGCGACCGAGCGGCCCAGGTCGGAGACGGATATCCCGACGTGCGCGGCGGTGTCGAGCCCGATCGACCCAGCAGACGGATCTGGTACGGCGTTCGCCATCGCGCCTCCTCCCGACGAACCGGCACCCCGGGGTGCCTCTTCCCGACCCTGCGCGGTGCAAACCGGGCCGGCACCGTCTGGGGTGCAGGCCGGGCCGGCACTGTCAGGGGTGCAGGCCGGGCCGGCACTGTCAGGGGTGCAGGCCGGGCCGGTCCGCCGGCTGCCCGCCGGGCCGGTCCCGGCCGGGCAGTCGGGCCAGCGAGACGGCGGAGATGACCGCCCAGCTCGCCTCCAGGAGCAGGAAGCCCCACGACCGGTGCAGCAGGGCGATGACCGCCAGCACGGTCGAGCCGGCGATGTTCAGCAGCAGGTAGCGGGCGGAGTGCGGGGAGAGTCGGCGGGTCTGTGCGGCGGCGAAGGCCGACAGGATCAGCAGCGAACCGACGATTTCGATGACATCAACAGCGGTCATGGGTTTCTGCGCGCCGTCTTTGCGGGGCCGGGTACGGCAGCGCTCTCGTCCGGGGCGGTCGCATGATGGCGCCACCTGATGATCGAGAATAGCTCGGCGGCCGGTCCGGAACCGCCGGCCGGTGCGGAACCTCACCGGCGGGCGGCACCCGGGACCGACCGGGTGGCCGGCGGATGGTTCGATGCACGCCAGCGACCGCACGCGGGAAGGGGCATATGCCGATGGCGGGGTACGAACGGGACGCGGCTGCCGCCGGTACCCGGACCAGGTGGGTGGCGCCGGTCCGCCGGGCGATCGCCCGGATGCTCAACCCCGACGGCCTCTCCTCCGGGTACGTCCCGGCCCAGCGGGGCCAGGAGAGCGACCGGATCGTGGACTGCGCGGCGTACGTCGACGGTCGCCGGTTGCCGGGCCGGCCCGACCACCGGGCGGCGTTGGCGGCGGCGCGCCGGGGCCGCGGATTCGTCTGGCTGGGGCTGCACGATCCGGACGAGGCGGACTTCGCGCCGATCGCCCAGGCGTTCGGCCTCGACGAGCTGGTCGCCGGGCACGCGCTCAACCGGGAGCACCGGCCGGCGGTGGAGCGCTACGACCAGGTGACGGTGATCGTGCTGCGCACGACCCGGTACGTCGAGCACACCGAGCTGACCGAGACCTCCGAGGTGGTGGAGACCGGGGCGGTGACGGTGTTCGTCGGTCCCCGGTTCGTGATCACCGTCCGGCACGGCGCACCGGGTGCGCTCCGGCCGGTCCGGGCCGACCTGGAGGCCCGGCCCACCCTGCTGGCGCTCGGCCCGTGGGCGGTCGCCTACGCGGTCTGCGACCAGCTCGTCGGCTCGTACGTCCAGGTGGCCACCGCCGTGGAGGCCGACGTCGACGCGGTGGAGGAACAGGTCTTCGCCCCGCGTACGGCCCGGGACCGGATCGCACACATCTACCAGCTCAAACGGGAGCTGATGGAGTTCAAGCGGGCGGTCGCACCGTTGCAGCGGCCGTTCGCCGCGCTGCTCGACGACCGGGAACTGCCCCGGTCCGTGGTCCGCTACTTCCGGGACGTGCACGGCGTGCTGTCCCGGACGGTGGAGCGGGTGACCGCCTACGACGACCTGCTGAACTCGGTCCTCCAGGCCCGGCTGGCCCAGGTCTCGGTGGACCAGAACAACGACATGCGCAAGATCGCGGCATGGGCGGCGATCTTCGCGGTGCAGACCTTCATCGCCGGCATCTACGGGATGAACTTCGAGTTCATTCCCGGGCTGAAGGCGGCGAACGGCTTCTGGGTGGTGCTGGTGGTGATGCTGGTCCTGGCGGTGTTGATGCACCGGGGCTTCCGGCGCAACAACTGGCTGTGAGCGGCACGGCCTCGCGGCGGCCGGTGCCGGTCAGAGCCAGTCGCGGCGCTTGAAGATCACGAAGAGGGTGGTGCAGACCACCAGCATCAGGAAGAGCGCGAACGGGTAGCCGAGCGTCCAGTGCAGCTCGGGAATGTGGTCGAAGTTCATCCCGTACACCGTGCCGATCACCGTCGGCGCGAACAGGATCGCGGCCCAGGCGGAGATCCGCTTGATCTCCTCGTTCTGCGTGTAGCTGGCCACGGTCAGGTTCTTGACCTCCTCGTTCTGCGACTGTGACACCAGCGTGGCGTTCAGGGTGAGGATGTCCGCCAGGATCTGCCGGAACTCGTTGACCCGCTCCGAGGCGGTGGTGGCGTGGTCGGCCACGTCGCCCAGGTAACGCCGCAGCTCCTCGTCGGTGCCGTACTTCTCGAAGCCGGCGGTGAGCCCCTGGAGGATGTCCAGCAGCGGCCGGGTGGCCCGCTGGAACTCGATCACCTCACGGGACAGCTCGTAGATCCGCCGGCTCACCCGGGGATCACCGCCGAAGACCTCGGTCTCGATCTCGTCGATGTCGTTCTGCAACCCGCCGACCACCGGGGCGTACCCGTCGACCACGCTGTCCAGGATCGCGTACAGCACCGCTTCCGGGCCGCGCCGCAGCAGGTCGGGGTCGTTCTCCATCCGGCGACGTACGGAGGTCAGGTCGGGTGCCTGCCCGTGCCGTACGGTCAACACGAAGTTGGCCCCGACGAAGATGTGCACCTCGCCGAAGTCGACCTCCTCGCGCTCGTCGAGGTAGCGGGCGGCCCGGAGCACCACGAAGAGGGTGTCGCCGTAGCGTTCGAGCTTCGGCCGCTGGTGCGCGACGATGGCGTCCTCGACGGCCAGCTCGTGCAGCCCGAACTCCTCGGCCACGGTGAGCAACTGCCCCTCGGTCGGCCGGTACAGGCCGATCCACGCCATCGTTCCGGGATGCTCCCGCAGCCGCTGGCAGGTCTCGGCGAGGTTCGGCGGGCCGTCGACCCGGTGACCGTCCCGGTAGATCGCGGAGGTGACCACACTCTCCTCCGCGGCAGGCGCCTCGGTGCCCTCCTCGGCCGCCCGCGGATCCATCGACAGCTCCGGGGGCGACTGCGGATATCGGTCCTGCGAGCGGCGCAGTGCCCGCTTCGCGGGACGGAGGGCGCGCGAACGCCAGTCGGACATGGGCAGCCTCCACAACGAAGACGTCGAGCGACACGTGCGGGGACCCCACGAAAGAGTGGATCACGTAACCGGTCGACGGCCCACGCCGGGCCGCCGTCCCATCCCACGCCCGCCCCTGGCCGAGGACGACCAACCGCCGGCCAACAGCACGGAAACGTTGACCAACCACCACGGTAGGCGGCGCCGCGACCCTTCGCACCCCGAGTCGCGGACAACGCCGGCCGGGTGGCCCCGCTCGACTGCCGACCGGGACCACCCGGGGCGGGGCCGGGTCAGCCCCCGGCGACGGAGGGGATGACCTGGATCTCCGCGCCGTCCGGGACCGCCGTGTCGAGGCCGCCGGTCTGCCGGCAGTCCTCGCCGTCGACGTACACGTTGACGTATCGGCGCAGTTGGCCCTGCTCGTCCCGGATCCGCCGGATCAGCCGCGGCCACTCGGCGCCCACCTCGTCGAGCACGGCGCGGAGGGTGCCCGCCGCGGCGACGTCGAGCCGGCCCGCGCCGGCCGTCTCCCCGCGCAGTGCGGCGGGCACGACGACGGTGACCATCGCTCAGACCTCCGCGGCGCGGACGCAGAGCACGTCGGGCAGGTGGGCGGCGACCAGCGACCACGAGTCGCCCTCGTCGCGGCTGGCGTAGACCTCGCCGGAGCGGGTGCCGAAGTAGACCCCGGCCGGGTCGGCGTCGTCGACGCACATGGCGTCGCGCAGCACGGCGGGGTAGTAGGGGCCGGTCGGCAGCCCGTCGGTCAGCGGCTGCCAGGTGTCACCCGCGTCGGTGGAGCGGAAGACCCGGCAGCGCCGGTCGACGGGGAAGCGTTCCCCGTCCGCGACCAGCGGGAAGGTGTAGATGGTGTCGCCACGGTGCGGATGGGCCACCATCGGGAAGCCGAAGTCGCTGGGCAGGCCGTCGGCGATCGACTGCCAGCTCACCCCACCGTCGGTGGACCGGTAGACGCCGTGGTGGTTCTGTGCGTAGAGCTTCTCGGGGTCGACCGCGTCCCGGGCGACCTTGTGCACGCACTGCCCGAACTCGGGCCACTCGTCCGGCATGAAGTAGGCGCGGATGCCGGTGTTCTGCGGGCGCCAGCTCGCACCCGCGTCGCCGGTGCGGTAGACGCCGCCGGTCGACATCGCGACCAGGATCTGCGCCGGATCGGCCGGGTGCGGCAGCACCGTGTGGATCGCCTGGCCGCCGAACCCGGCGTCCCACTGCTCGCGGTGCGGGTGGTCCCAGAGCGGGCGGACCATCTCGTAGGAGATGCCGCCGTCGACCGACCGGAACAGCGCCGAGGGCTGGGTGCCGGCGTAGACCACGTCGGGCTGGTCGGCCGGGCCGGGGGTGAGCTGCCAGACCCGCTCCAGGCTGGCTCCGGCGCCGTCCGGGAACGCGACGGGCGGCTCTGCCGGCTCCTGCCAGGAGGCGCCGAGGTCGTCGCTGGTCGCGACGCTGGGGCCGAAGTGTGAACTGGTCACCCCGGCGAGCAGCCGGGGGGTGGCCCGCCGCTTGTCCACGGCGACCGAGTAGACCCCGGTCATCGCGAAGTGCGGCCCGCTGACCTGCCAACTCTTGCGGTCGTCGCTGCTGGTGGCGAGGAAGAGGCCCTTGCCGGTGCCGATCGCCAACAAGGCGGTCATGGTCATCCCTCCGATCGGACGTGCGCCGTCGATGTCCGCCGGCCAGTATGCCGAGCGGCACCGACAAAAAGGCAGCTCGGACGCCCGTGGCGAGGGATTGGCGACCCGTTACGGCCAGAGTGCGTTGACCCGGGGGTAGCTGAGCACCTCCGTGCCGAAGCCGAAGGTGCCGGTATCCCGGATCTCCCGGGCCGCGTCCACGAAGGCGGTCAGCGCCACCCGGGCCAGGGCCGAGCCGACGCTGACCCGGCGTACGCCGCAGTCGGCGAGCATCGCGACCGTCACCCCGGGTGCGCCGCCGGCCAGCGCGTTGACCGGTTTGTCCACCGCCGTGCAGACCGAGCGGACGGCGTCCAGGTCCGGCAGCGCCGGTGCGTAGAGCACGTCGGCGCCGGCCGCGGCATAGGCCCGGAGCCGGCGGATGGTGTCGGGCAGGTCGGCCCGGCCGTAGAGGAAGTTCTCCGCCCGGGCGGCCAGGGTGAACGGAAACGGGAGAGCCCGGGCCGCCGCCACCGCCGCCTCGACCCGGCGTACCGCCTCGTCCAGCGGGCGGATCGGGTCGGCGGGGTCGCCGGTGGCATCCTCGATCGACCCGCCGACGGCGCCCGCCTCGGCGGCGAGCCGGATCGTCTCGGCCACCTCGGCCGGGCTGTCGCCGAATCCACTCTCCAGGTCGGCCGCCACCGGCAGCGGGGTGGCCTCGGCGATCATCCGCACGTTCTGCAACGTCTCCGCCCGGCTGACCAGGTTGGCGCCGTCGCGCCGGCCGAGCGCGAAGGCCAGCCCGGCACTGGTGGTGGCGAGCGCGGGAAAGCCGAGCTGGGCGAGTACCCGGGCACTGCCGGCGTCCCACGGATTGGGGAGTACGAAGGTCGGCCCCTCGTGCAGCCGGCGGAAGGTGACCGCCCGGCGGTGCTGGTCGGCGGCGTCCAGAGTCATCGGATCATCCTCTCCGCCGGCCAGTCTAGGTACCCCGTCCTCCCCGCCGCCGCCCTCCTGCCGTCACTCGGGTGTGCCGTTGAGCATCCACGGCAGGTTGAACTTGCGGAACACGATCGACCGCCGCGAGGTGTCGCTGGCGGCGGTGTTCTCGTTCACCTCGACCAGTGCCCCGACGAAGTAGTCGGCGGTCTTGGCCATGCTCGAGTAGCCACCCTCGGCGACGCTGCCGCCGCCCAGTCCCGGCCAGGACGGCAGCGGCGCGTCGGCGAGCCGGCGGTAGACCGGCCAGGTCCGGGCCTCGTCGTAGCTGATCCGCACGGTCATCCTGGTGCGGGTCTCGGTGCTCGCCGAATTGAGGAAGACGATCCGGGTCGGCGAGTCGAGGTTGTACCGCAGGATGGAGCCCTGGGCGCGCGGATCGAGCAACGTCTGGTCCGGCGCGAAGGTGCCGAAGCCGCCCTCGATCGTCCCGCGCGCCACCCAGCGGCGCTTCGCGCCCTCCCAGACCGCGCCGACGGCCCGGTCGTTGCGCATCAGCCGGCCGTCGGTCAGCTCCAGTACGGTGCCCTCGCTGGTGCCCTCCTGGGCGGTGCCGGTACTGGTGGTGATGCGCTGCACCCGCCAGGTGGCCCCGTGGTCGTCGCTGTAGATGTTGCGGTGCAACGCGGGAATCACCAGCCGGCCGGTGGAGGTCTGCACGCCGACGCCCGGACCCATCGCGTCCCAGGCCCAGGTGCCGCCGCCGGCCAGCGTCCTCGGCTTGAGCGTGGCGGTCAGGTCCACCGGATCGGTCCAGTTCCGGCCGTCGTCGGCGCTGCTGCTGACGTACACCTTGCGGTGTTCCCAGGCGGTGATCCGGGTGGTGCCGTCGTCGCCGTTCTGGCTGTAGCCCGCCGGGTTCCAGGACATGAAGAGCCAGATCCTGCCGTTGCTGGAGTCGACGACGGCGGTCGGGTTGCCCCAGGTGCCCTGCCCGGCCCCGACCACCTCGTCCAGCGCCGACCAGGTGGCGCCGTTGTCCGTCGAACGTTTGTAGACCAGGTTGATGTTGCCCCAGTCCCGGTTGTTCGACGCCCGGCCCTCGGCGAACGCGATCAGGGTGTTCGCCTTCGTCCGCACCAGCGACGGGATCCGGAAGGAGTGGTAGGTGATGCCGTTGAGGGACTCGCCGCCGCCGTCGAAGAGCAGCCGCTCGCTGTGCGCGGCCGGTGCGGCCGCCGCGGGTCCGCCGGCCGGCGCCACCGACAGGCCGACCAGCAGCCCACCGACCAGCATTCCGGCCGTCCTCGCTCGCCAGGACATCGGTACCTCCTCGCCGCCGGTCGGCGTCAGACCAG
The DNA here is from genome assembly GCF_050936445.1 of Plantactinospora sp. CA-294935. Classification (NCBI taxonomy): domain Bacteria; kingdom Bacillati; phylum Actinomycetota; class Actinomycetes; order Micromonosporales; family Micromonosporaceae; genus Plantactinospora; species Plantactinospora sp. CA-294935. Next base: position 9,391,379 of record NZ_JBNJMU010000001.1, on the reverse strand, counting down.
CACGACCGTGCAGTCAAATACCTACATCTATCGCTTGGGTTGAGAAGGAAACTGCCATACCGTCTCGGTCACCGCAAGGTCTCCGTACGGCATCGGTCGATCTTCCGCCGGGGCCCGGCTGTCTAGACTCGCCGGATGGGCAGTCGCAGGGGGACGACCGCGCTCTGGGGAGTCTTCGGCATCATCGCGGTGGTCTCGTCGGCACTCGTGCTCGGCCGGCCCGACTGGGAACGCCTCTCGGATCTGCACATCTACCACGGCGCCGTCCGGCACCTGCACGCCGGCCAGCCGCTCTACGAATTCGTCGCCGAGAACGGCGGGCCGTTCACGTACCCGCCCTTCGCCGCCCTGGTCCTCTCGCCGATCAATCTGCTGCCCGAGGGCGTCCTCCAGCTCTGCTGGCTGGTGCTGACCTGCGCGGCGATCGCCGCCATCGCCGTCGCGGTGGGTGGCGCCGTCACCTCGCAGCGGCACCGGCGACCGCTGGTGGTCGCGGCCATCGCCTGCGCGCTGATGCTCTCCGCGCCGGCCCAGAGCAACCTGCGCTTCGGCCAGGTCAGCGTCTTCATCGTGTTGCTCGCCCTGGTCGACGGGACGGGGCTGACCCCGGCCCGGTACCGGGGCGTCCTGGTCGGGATCGCCGCGGCGGTCAAGCTGACCCCGCTGCTGTTCGTGGTCTACTTCCTGGTCTCCCGCCGCTGGCGCGACGCCGGTCGGGCGGCCGGCGCCTTCCTGGCCTGCGGCCTGGTCGGCGCGGTCGTACTGCCGGCGGACAGTTGGACCTTCTGGACCGGCACCTTCCACAACACCTCGCGGGTCGGCAACCTCGCCTCGCTCGGCAACCAGTCCCTGCACGGCATGCTGCTGCGGGTGGGCGCGGAAGGCGAGACCTTTCCGCTGCTCTGGGCCGGCCTGGTGCTGGTCGTCTGCGGCACGGCGCTGCTGCGGGCACGCCAGCTCGAACTGTCCGGCCGGTCCGCGCAGGCGGCCGTGCTGGTCGGCTGCGCCACCGTGGCAGCCTCGCCGGTCTCCTGGACCCATCACCAGATCTGGCCGGTACTGGCCGCGATGTTCCTGGTCGGGGCGTACGGGGTGGCCCGCCGGGTGGCCGGTGTCGCGGTACTGGGCGTGATGGTGCTGTCCCTGGGCGCGCTGCTCAGCTCGGTCTCGATGACCCCGGGACTCCAGTTCCTCTTCGAGAACTCGCGCTCCATCGCCACCATCACGCTGTGCCTGGCCGGCTTCGGCGGGGCGGCGGTCGCGGCGGTCGCCGCCGGTCGGCGTACCTCCACGGCCCGGGGCTGGCTGCGGGTGGGCACCGCCGCCCTGGCCGGGGTCGCCTTCTTCGCCGTACAGCCGCTGCCGGCGGGGGCGGACCCGACGTTCAAGGCGTACTCGATGTCCGACGTGCACAACCCGCGCTACTTCTTCGTGTGCCGCAGCGCGGCCGAGTGCGCCGCGTTCGGCGCGGGTGCGCCGATCACTTTCGGAGTCACCGCCGAGAAGACCAAGGTACGCGTCAACGGGGTCGTCGACGCCACCGTGGCCCGGCTGGAATACCAGTCCGCGCCCGGGGGCGCCGCCCGGACGATCCCGCTGCTGGAGGTCTATCCGGGGCAGCGGTTGTTCTCGTTCCGCTCGGCCAACCTCTCGCACGGCCGGTTGACCGCCTACCGTGCGGACGGCAGCCCGATCGCCGTGTACAGCGAGGAACTCGCCGCCGGGTGACGGCGCGGTCGCGGCGGGTGGGACCGTTCACCGACTCGGCAGCCGGCGGCCGGGGCCCGGTCAACTCGGGATGTTAACGTGGCGCCCGGCTCACGACGGCGGCACGCAGACCAGGCCGGTCACCGCCTCGACCGGTGCCGGCCGGCCAGGCCGTGCCGGCGCCGCCGACCTCGCGCGACCGTGCGGGTCGGTCACTCCCAGTGGCGAGCGGGCGTCACCACGCTTCACAGGAAAGGGCCTCTGGATTGTCGGCTTTCACGCGCCGTCGTCGAACCCCGACCGATGCACCGCCGGAGCCGGTGGAGGTCCCGGCCGCCGACGGCCACCCGTCACCCGAACCGGACGAGCGCGGTACGCCCGACACCGACCGCAGGTCGGACGCCGTCGGCGGCCCGCCTGACGCCGCCGCGCCTGACGCCACTGCGACCGACGCCACCGCGCCTGACGCCACCGCGCCTGACGCCACTGCGACCGACGACGCCGCGCCTGACGCCACCGCGACCGACGACGCCGCGCCTGACGCCACCGCGACCGACGACGCTGCTCCCGACGACGCTGCTCCCGACGACGCTGCTCCCGCTCGAAAGCGTGGCTGGCTGCGGACCGTGGCGGCCGGCCTGACCAGCGTCCTGGCCCTACTGCTGGTCGTCTTCGCCCTGCTCGCGCCGAACCAGCTCACCCTCCTCACCCCGGCCGCGTTTCTGCGGCTGCCGCTCGAAGCCCTGCTGGTGGTCGCGCTGGTGCTGCTCCTGCCGACCTGGGTACGCCGGGTGGTGGCGGTACCGGTCGGGATCGCCCTCGGACTGCTGGCCATCGTCAAGGTCATCGACATGGGCTTCTTCGCGGTACTGGCCCGGCCGTTCAACCCGGTCTTCGACTGGATCTCGTTCGAGGCCGGCACGGACTACGTCGAGGAGTCGTACGGCCGGACCGGCGCCGTCGTCGCGGTGGTCGCCGCCGGACTGCTCGCGGTCGGCCTGCTCGTCCTGATGACGCTCTCGGTGCTCCGGCTGACCCGCCTGGTGGTCCGGCACCGCCGGGCCTCGACGCACATCGTGTCGGCCCTCGGGGCCACCTGTGTGGTCGGCGCCGTGCTGGGCGTGCAGATCGTCCCGGACGTGCCGGTCAGCACCCTGACCTACGACCGGGCGCTCCAGGTGCGGGCGGCCCTGCGCGACCAGGAGGTGTTCGCGGCCGAGGCCCGGGTCGACGCGTTCGGCGACACCCCCGGTGACCAGTTGCTCACCGCGTTGCGGGGCAAGGACGTGGTCCTCGCCTTCGTCGAGAGCTACGGTCGTTCGGCGGTCGAGGACCCGGCGTTCGCCCCGGAGATCGGCGCCACCCTCGACACCGGCTACACCCGACTGCGCACCGCCGGGTACGCGGCGCGCAGCGGCTGGCTCACCTCGCCGACCTACGGCGGCGGGAGCTGGCTGGCGCACGGCACGCTGCTCTCCGGTCTCTGGATCAACAACCAGCAGCGCTACACCCACCTCGTCGCCAGCGGTCGGATGACCCTGAACCGGGCCTTCCAGCGGGCCGACTGGCGGACGGTCGGCGTGATGCCGGGCATCACCCAGAAATGGCCGGAGGGGACGTTCTTCGGCTACGACGAGGTGCACGCCTCGAAGGAACTCGGCTACCGTGGCCCGCAGTTCAGCTGGGCGCAGATGCCGGACCAGTACACGCTGTCCGTCTTCGAACAGCGCGAACACGCCAAGCCGGACCACCCGCCGGTGATGGCGACGATCCCACTGGTGTCCAGCCACGCGCCGTGGACACCGATCCCGGAACTCATCGGCTGGGACCAGCTCGGCGACGGATCGATCTTCGGGCCGATGGCCGAGGTGGACGAGTCGTCGGACGACGGGTGGCGGGACACCGACAAGGTGCGCACCCAGTACCGCCGCGCTGTCGAGTACTCGCTGAACACCGTCGTCTCCTACCTGGAGCGGTACGGCGACGACGACCTGGTCTTCGTCTACCTCGGCGACCACCAGCCGGCCCCGCTGGTGACCGGGGAGAACGCCAGTCACGACGTACCGATCACCATCGTCGCCAAGGATCCGGCCGTGCTGGACCGGATCTCCGGCTGGAACTGGCAGGAGGGGCTGAAGCCCGGCCCGGACACTCCGGTCTGGCGGATGAGCGACTTCCGAGACCGGTTCCTCACCGCCTTCGGGTCGTAGCTCCGAGCCGACCCCGCTTCGTGGTGGGTCGGCCCGGTGAACCCACCCGGAATGTCGGGGCCCGCCGATAGGATTTCCGGGCCCGCGCCACGGTGCTGGCCGGGCCCGGATCGATGTCCGGCCAAGGCTCTGACCAGCGTTCGGAGGTTCCGCATCATGCTCGACGGCACCGGTCTGACGTTGACCACCGTCAACTTGAGCGCACCGGACCCGGTGGCGCTCGCCCGTTTCTACCAGCGCCTCCTCGGCTGGGAGATCACCGAGGAGGAGCCGGACTGGGTGGTGCTGCGCGACCCGGCCGGGGGAGTCGGGCTGGCCTTCCAGACCGAGTCGCCGTACGCCCGGCCGAGCTGGCCGGCCGGTCCCGGTGACCAGCAGATGATGATGCACCTGGAGATCCGGGTCGACGACCTGGAGAGCGGCGCCGCGCACGCCGTGGCGTGTGGCGCCACCCGCGCGGACTTCCAGCCGCAGCGGGATGTCCTCGTGCACCTCGATCCCGCCGGCCACCCGTTCTGCCTCTACCTCGGCTGATCCACCCCGCGGGACCGGGGAAGATCGTCGAGGTGGTGGCCTGCGGTGATGCTCCCCGGCCGGTCCGGGGCCCGTCGGATCAGTCGGCGAGGCGGGCGGGGAAGCCGCCGGTGGCGACCGGCCCCCAACTGTCGATGGTGACCCGGATCAGCGACTTGTCCTGCCGGCGCATGGCCTCGCGGTACTCGTCCCAGTCCGGGTGCTCGCCGGAGATGCACCGGAAGTACTCGACCAGCGGCTCCAGCGACTCCGGCAGGTCGAGCACCTCGGCGGTGCCGTCGACCTGGACCCACGGCCCGTTCCAGTCGTCGGAGAGGACGCAGGCGGAGACCCGGGGATCCCGGCGGGCGTTGGTCGCCTTCGCCCGTTCCGGATAGGTCGAGACGACGATCCGGCCCTCGGCGTCCACCCCGCAGGTCACCGGCGAGGACTGGGGTCGCCCGTCCGGGCGGGTCGTCATCAGGATGGCGCGGTGCCGGGGTCGGAGGAAGTCGAGCAGTTCGGCACGGTCGACGCGGGTGTTGGTCGCGATGCTGCGAGTCATTGATCGTTTCTATCAGGCTGCGCCGGAACGGCCGGCCGGGAGGAGGTGCGTCCGGGCCCACTGCGGGAACGGCGACCGCTGCTCCGGGACTGACGGAGAGTTCAGGTGCTGGACGCGGAGCGGTCGGCGGTGGTGGCGGACTTGAGTGCGCGTAGCACGGAGAGCTCCGAGTCGGTCGGCGGCTCGCCGGTACGCAGGTCGTCGGCGACCCGCAGCCGCCAGCCGGTCGCCGCACGGGCCTGCTCGACCGTAGCGCCCGGATGGAGTTGGGTCAGCACCAGTTCCCGGCTGGACGGGTCGGGCCGGAGGATGCCGAGGTCCGTGATCACCATCTGCGGTCCGGCTCCGCGCAACCCGAGTCGCTCCCGGTCACCGGAGCCGGCGCCGTAACCGAACGAGGTGACGAAGTCGACCCGCTCGACGAAGGTACGCGGGCTCTGCCGCATGATGACGATGACCTCGCGGCAGGAGGCGGCGATCTCGGGTGCCCCACCGGCCCCGGGCAGCCGTACCACCGGATCGTTGTAGTCGCCGCCGATGGCGGTGGTGTTGATGTTGCCGTACCGGTCGAGCTGGGCGCCGCCGAGGAATCCGACGTCGATGTTGCCCGGCTGGAGCCAGTAGTTGAAGACCTCCGGCACGCTGACCACCGCGTCGGCGGTGTCGGCCAGGATGCCGTCGCCGATCGAGAGCGGCAGCCGGTCGGGCTTGGCGCCGAGGCATCCGGACTCGTAGATGAGTACGAGCCGGGGGGCGTGGGTCACCCGGGCGAGGTTGGCGGCGGTACTCGGCAGGCCGATTCCGACGAAGCACGCGGTGCCGTCCCGCAGTTGCCGGGCGGCGGCGACGGTCATCATCTCGTCGGCGGTCCACTCCGCGCTCATCGCCGCCACCTCCCGGGCCGCTCGATCCGCTCGCTCATCCCGCCACCATGTCCGGGCTCGTTCGTTCCGCCTGTTTCGTCGGGCTCGTTCGTCCCGCCGGCCGGGTCGCGCTCGCTCGTCCCGCCGCGATGTCCGCGCTCGTTCGTCCGGCCGGCGTCGCCGCGCTCGTTCATGCGTTCCTCCGGGCGTCGAGGACGTGCTGCCGCATCCAGGTGGTGAAGGTGTCCCGGTCGCGGCTGATCGCGTCCCACGCCTGGTAGAAGTTGTTGTCCCGGACCGAGTAGCCCTGGGCGTAGGACGGGTGCGAGCCACCGGGCGCGAGCGCGACCGCGCTGACCGCCCAGGTCGGCAGGACCACCTGGGTGGGCATCGGCTCCAGGGAGTCGACGATCTCCTCGACGGTGACCAGGGACCGCTCGGCGGCCAGCACCGCCTCCTTCTGCACGCCGGTGATGCCCCACATCTGCACGTTGCCGGCCCGGTCGGCGCGCTGGGCGTGCACGATCGTGACGTCGGGATTCAACGCCGGTACGGCGGTGAGCACCTCGCCGGTGAACGGGCAGGTGATGGGCTTGATGGTGGTGGTGTGCCGGGGCAGGTCGGTGCCGGTGTAGCCACGCAGCACCGCGAACGGCAGCCCGGACGCCCCGGCCACGTACCGGTTCGCCATCCCGGCGTGGCTGTGCTCCTCGATCTCCAGCGGTGCCGGCCAGCCGCGCTCCACCGCGTCCCGGAACCGGTGCAGCGAGCCGACGCCCGGGTTGCCGCCCCAGGAGAAGACCAGTCGACGGGCGCAGCCCATCCCGATGAGCTGGTCGTAGATGACGTCCGGGGTCATCCGGACCAGCTCCAGGTCGCGCCGCCGCTGCCGGACGATCTCGTGGCCGGCGGCGAACGGAATCAGGTGGGTGAATCCCTCCAGCGCCACCGTGTCACCGTCGTTGACCAGCTCAGCCACACCTTCGGCCAACGAGACGATCTCAGCCATCCGTCCCCAGTCTCCTGATCGCGCGTCGTCGCCCTGCCGAGCGGTGACGGCAGACGGGCGCAGTCGTTCGTTTGGCGTACGCCTGTTCTGAGAACGAACGTAGCGTGACGCATCCGGCCCCGTCAACGCCGCCGGCACGGCCACGGGATTTTCCGCCGCCGTCGTGGCCGTGCCGGGTGGGCGTCCGGCGGGTCCGCGCCCGCCGAGGCGGTCCGGCCGGTACGCGGACCCGCGCGGTCAGTGCGCGTGGGACAGCGCGAGTGCGCCACCGTCGACCGGGAAGACCGCGCCGGTCATGAAGCTCGACGCGGGGGAGGCGAGCAGCAGAGCCAGTCCCTTGATCTCCTCCGGATCGGCCATCCGGCCCAGCGGGATCGTGCTGGCCCACACCGCCTCCGCCTCGGCGGACCGGGGGCGCTTGCCGCCGATGTTGGTGCGGAACGGTCCCGGTGCGATGGCGTTCACCCGGATCTGGTCCGGAGCCAGGTCGAGGGCGGCCTGCCGGACGACGTTGACGATCGCGGCCTTCGAGGCGACGTACGGGTAGCCGACCATCGGGTCCGCCCGTAGCCCGGCGGTGGAGGCGGTGACGATGATGCGCCCGGACCGCCGGGGGCGCATCATCGCGGCGGCGGCCCGCATCGTGTGCAGCGCGCCGGTCAGGTTCACCCCGAGCACCCGGTCCCAGTCGTCGAGCTGGACCCGTTCCAGTCGCCGGGACTCGTCGTCGGTACGTGGTGCCCCGGCGATGCCGGCGTTCACGAACGCGACGTCGAGGGTACCGAACCGGGTGGTTGCGGCCTCGACCGTCGCCTGCACGGCCGCCGCGTCCGCCACGTCACAGACCAGGTGCTCCACGGTGGAGTTCCGGGCGGCGAGCGCGCCGGCGAGTCGGCGCAGCGTCGCGGCATCCCGGTCGACCAGGGTGACCGCCGCTCCGGCGTCGACCATCGCCTCGGCGATGGCCTGGCCGAGGCCGCTGGCCGCCCCGGTGACCAGGACGTGCCGGTCCCGGATGTCGAAGACCCGCCCGAGGTACGCCTCCCGGCTGCCCGGTCCGGTCGCGTGGTCGTCTGCTGTCACGGCTGGCTCCTCACTCGCTGCCCTGCTGAAACCTGATGCCCTGCTTGAAACCTGATGGCCTGCTTGAAACCTGATGCCCTGCTTGAAACCTGATGGCCTGCTTGAAACCTGATGCCCTGCTGGAACTCGTTGCCCTGCTGACGGTCGTTGCCCTGCCGGGGTGCCGGCGTGAGCCGGGTCGGCTCCGGCCGGCCCTGGAGGGTCGGTCGGAGCGGTCGGCGGATGGTGGGGTGTGGCGACCCGGTTCTCTGCCCGGTTGCTCCGGCGGGCGGGCGCCCGGAACCGCTCCGGCCACCCGTGTGGTCACCGGTCCGCCCCGGGCTCGACGGCGGATCGGGATGCGGGGCGCACCGTACCCCCGCCGGTCCGGATCGGAACAGACCCCGCTCGTCCGGCAACCGGATCTTTGACGGTGAGCCATCGATACAGGCGATCATGATGAACGGTGGGTAAGCGGAGCGTGACCGGAATCCGGCCCGCTCGAACGTTCGGTCAGCCAGTGGGACGACCAGATGAACCGTTGACGGCATGTCGTGACGCAGATAACGTCCGTAACACGTCCGATACGAGCACAGTCGTTCGGATGCCGCACAACTGGGTTTGGTGACGGTCGGTCACCTCGGTGCCGAGCGTACGCGCCCCGGCCGTAGCTGGCCGGAGTGCTTTGCGTTATATCGGAGCTACTCAATAGGAGACGGCATGACCAGTTCGGTTCACGAGACGCGCGGTACCTCCCTCGCGCTCCGGACCCGACGCGGATTCCTCGGCGCGGTGGCCCTGGGGGTCGGGGCGACGGTGCTCTCCGCCTGTGGGGACGACTCCGCGGGTGCCGGCGGCGACGGAACGGCGGACGTCACCTTCCTCAGCATCATCCCGGTGGCCAGCATCTCGATGTCTCCGGAACTGCTCGCCGACACCGGCGGTCACTTCGCCAAGCACGGACTGAACGTCAAGCTCCAGGTGACCCAGGGTTCGCCGCCGGCGATCCAGACCGTACTGGCCGGCTCGGCCCTGATCACCAAGATCGGTGACATCGAGACGATCACCGCGATCTCGGACAAGAACGCTCCGCTGGTGAATCTGGGTGGGGTGGAGAAGCAGGGTCTGCTGCGGTTCATGTCGAGTCGGCGGAAGCCGTTGGAGAAGCCGGAGGATTTCCGGGGTGTGACGATGGGTCTGCCGTCGACGGGTGGGACGAGCGAGAAGACCCTGGATCTGGTGCTGGCTTCGGCGGGGATTCCGAGGGATTCGGTGAAGCGGCAGGTGGTGGGGCTGGCGCCGGGTGTGTTCGAGTTGGTGAAGTCGGGCCGGATCGACGGTTACATCGTCTCGCTGGACACCTCGCTGTCGGTACTCGCCCAGCAGCCGGACGCCGTGTCGTTCGCGCCGAGTTCTGCGGTCTCGGCGGGCGTACAGCTCTACGCGACGTCGAAGCGGCAGAGCGAGGACCCCGGCAAGCAGGACCAGATCCGGCGCTTCCTCCAGGCGATCGCCGACGCGATCGCGTTCATGGTCGACGACGAGAAGAACGGCTTCACGGAGACGATGCGGCTCATCGGGACCAAGTACGACGTCCCGTCCTTCAAGGACCAGGCGGTCGCGGTGGAGGCGCTGAAGCTCTTCGTGAAGTCGTGGACGGTGGACGGACCGGACAAGATCGTCCGGACGAACGCCCAGAGTTGGCAGGCCACCTACGACGAGATGGTGAAGTCCCAGCTCGTCGCGGGCGGGAAGGACCCGTCGGCGTGGCTGACCGACAAGTTCGCTCCCACCGCCGCCTGACCCCCAGCGGACCGCTACCCGAGGGTGGCACTCCGACCCATCTCGCCACCTGCCGGTGGCCGGCGAAACATCCAGGGATCGATGGAGATGACACAGAAGACAACGGTGCAGGACGGTACTGACGACGCCGTGACGGCGGGCTCCTCGCGGCCGGAGTTGGGGTCGGTGGAGCTTGAGCTTGTCGGGGTGAACAAGGTTTATCAGGCGCGGCGGGGTCGGGTCGAGGCGTTGCGGGATGTGAACCTGTCGATCCGGCGGGGTGAGTTCGTGTCGTTGGTGGGTCGGTCGGGGTGTGGGAAGACGACGTTGTTGCGGATCCTGTCGGGGTTGTTGCCGCCGTCGTCGGGGTCGGTGACGGCGAATGGGCAGTCGATCTGGCGGGGTGCGTCGCGTAACGACGAGGCGCTCAGGCAGGTCGGGTTGGTGTTCCAGGAGGCGAATCTGTTTCCGTGGTTCACGATTGCGGAGAATATCGGGTTGCCGTTGAAGTTGCGGGGGGTGGATCGGAAGGGTCGGGTGGCGCGGGCGGAGGAGCTTTGCGAGTTGGTGGGGTTGCGGGGGTTCGAGGGGGCGTATCCGCGGGAGTTGTCGGGGGGTATGCGGCAGCGGGCGGCGATTGCGCGGGCGTTGAGTTCGCGGCCGTCGATTCTGTTGATGGATGAGCCGTTCGGGGCGTTGGATGCGTTGACTCGGGACAAGATGAATCTTGAGTTGCAGTCGATTCATGCGGCGACGGGGGCGACGGTGGTGTTCGTGACGCATTCGATTTCGGAGGCGGTGTTTTTGGCGGATCGGGTGGTGTTGTTGACGCCGCGTCCGGGTCGGATCCGGTCGGTGACGTCGGTGCCTCTGGAGCGGCCGAGGTCGGTGGATACCGAGGCGTCGGTGGGGTTCCAGCGGGTTGTGCGGGGGCTGCGGTTGGAACTGGACGAGGAGTCCTGATGGGTGAGCGTGAGGGTGTCGGCCGGTTGCTGCCGTGGATCAGTTCTCCGATTCTGCTGCTGTTGTTTCTTGGGGTGTGGCAGTTCGCGGTGTCGGTGGTGGGGGTGTCGGAGTTCATCCTGCCGGCGCCGTTGCAGGTGGGGCGGTCGTTGGTGGGGATGTTGGACGATCCGGCGACGTGGGCGCATGTGCGGGTGACGTTGGTGGAGGTGTTGCTCGGGTTTGTGATCGCGTTGTTGGTCGGTACGGCGTTGGGTGCGGTGTTGGGTCGGATGGTGTGGTTGGAGCGGGCGGTGCAGCCGGCGATGGTGGCGTTTCAGGTGGTGCCGAAGGTGGCGTTGGTGCCGATTTTCGTGATCTGGTTCGGGTTCGGGATGACGTCGAAGATTGTGATGGCGGTGATCCTGGCGTTTTTTCCGATCATGTTGAATGTGTTGTTGGGGGTCCGGTCGGTGGATCGGGGTCATCGGGATGTGATGCGGGGGTTGGGGGCGTCGCGGTGGGCGACGTTTCGGGATCTGGAGTTGCCGTCGACGTTGCCGTACATTTTCGCGGGGGCGGAGGTGGGGATCGTGTTCGCGGTGATCGGTGCGATCGTGGGTGAGTTCCTGGGTGGTAGTGAGGGTCTGGGTTATCTGGTGGTGTCGAGTCTGAACTCGTTGGACGCGCCGACGTTGTTCGCGGTGATCGTGATCCTCGCTGTTCTGGGTTCGGTGTTGTATCTCGCGGTCACCACCGCGAAACGACTCGTCATTCCCTGGCACGACTCCGTCGCCAAGCAGTAGAACCAGCCCACCCGACAAACCCCACTCACGGAAAGCCGTCGAGCGGTGCAGACCGCGGCGCCGACCCGATTCCCCGGTCCTGACTGATCAGACAGTCAGGAGCAGCACTGATCAGACAGTCAGGAGCGGCGCGGCCCGGCCGGTGGCCGGCGGCGGGCCGATGGAGAGGAGAGCAGTGGAAACTCCGCTTCGAGGATGGACCCGGTGCTGACCAGGACCACCGTGTTCCGGGCCGGGACCTGGCACGCACCGGCGTCCGGCCGGACCGTCACCCTGGTCAACCCGACCACGGAGGAGCCACTGGGCTCGGCACCGTGGGGTGACGAGCGGGACGTCGACGCGGCGGTACGCGCGGCCCGCCAGGCCGTCGACGCGGGGGAGTGGGGCCGGAGTACGGCGACCGAGCGGGCCGACGCCATGGAGCGGCTCGCCGGTGCGATCGAGGACCGTGCCGACGAGCTGGCCCGGCTGGTGAGCCAGGAGATCGGGCAGCCGCTCGCCGTCTCCCGACGCTACAGCGTGCAGCGGCCGGTGGGCGTACTCCGCTACTACGCCGAGCTGACCCGGCACCGGGCGACCGAGGAGGTACGCCCGGCGGCGATGCGCCCCGGCCACACCGTGGTACGCCACGAGCCGCTCGGGGTGGTCGGGCTGATCGTGCCGTGGAACTACCCGCAGGCGCTCACCATGGCCAAGCTCGCCCCGGCCCTCGCCGCCGGCTGCGCGGTGGTGCTCAAGCCGGCGGCCGAGACCTCGCTCGACGGGTACCTGCTGGCCGAGGCGGCCGAGGCGGCGGAGCTGCCGCCCGGGGTGGTCAACCTGGTGCCGGGCGGCCGGGACACCGGGGAGTACCTGGTCCGGCACCCGGGAGTGGACAAGATCGCCTTCACCGGTTCCACCGCCGCGGGCCGGGCCATCGGGGCGATCTGCGGTGAACTGCTCCGGCCGGTGTCGCTGGAGTTGGGCGGCAAGTCGGCCGCGATCGTGTTGCCGGACGCCGACCTCGACACCGTGGCCGGGCAACTGACCGTCGGGTCGTTCGGCAACGCCGGGCAGACCTGCTTCCTGCTCTCCCGGGTGCTCGCCCCCCGATCCCGGTACGCCGAGCTGGTCGACGCGCTGCGCGAGGTGGCCGACCGGTTCGTCCTGGGCGACCCGCTGGACGAGCGCACCACGATGGGGCCGCTGGTCAGCGCCCGCCAGCGGGACCGGGTCGCCGACTACGTCGCGAGTGGACTCGACCAGGGTGCCCGGCTGGTCACCGGCGGGAGCCGACCGGCCGGGCTGGACCGGGGCTTCTACTTCACCCCGACGGTCTTCGCCGACGTCGACAACGGTTCCCGGATCGCCCAGGAGGAGATCTTCGGACCGGTGGTCTGCGTACTGCCGTACGACGGGGAGGAGCAGGCGGTCGCGCTCGCCAACGACTCGGCGTACGGGTTGGGCGGCAGCGTCTTCACCGGCGACATCGCGCACGGTCTCGCCGTCGCCCGCCGGATCCGGACCGGCACGATCGGCATCAACGGCTACGCGCCCGACGTCACCGCCCCGTTCGGCGGCTACAAGGCCAGCGGAGTGGGCCGGGAGAACGGCCCCGAGGCGATCGCCTCCTACCAGAACGTCAAGTCGATGTACGTGACCGCCGGCGAGCCGGTTCGAGAAGTGCGCGGTACCCGGACGACAGGGATGGGGCGATGACAGCAACCGTGGAGAAACCCGACAGCGACAGAACCGAACTGGAGCGTGGCCGGCGGGTCAGCCACGCCGAGCTGGCCCGGCGGGCGGACTGGATCCGGCTGCGCACGATAGACCTGATCGACCGGGCCGGCCTCGGCCACTACTCCAGCACCTTCTCCTGCGCGGAGATCTTCTCGGTGCTCTACTACCACACCCTGCGGCTGCGCCCGGGCCAGCCGGACTGGCCGGACCGCGACCGGTTCCTGCTCGGCAAGGGGCACGTCGCGACCGGGCTCTGGCCGGTCTACGCCGACCTCGGCTACTACCCGGCGGAATGGCTGGAGACCTTCGGCCAGATCGGCAGCCCGCTGAACGACCACCCGAACATGCGGCTCGCCCCCGGCGTCGACTTCAGCTCCGGGTCGCTCGGCCACAACCTCTCGGTCGGGCTGGGCATGAGCCTGGCCGGCCGGCTCACCGGCCGGGACTACCGCACCTTCGTACTCACCGGCGACGGCGAGATCCAGGAGGGACAGGTCTGGGAGGCGATCATGGCCGCCGGCCACTACCGCCTCGGCGGCGGGCTGGTCGCGATCGTGGACGCCAACGGCTTCTCCGGGCACGGCCCGACCTCCGAGGCCATCAACATCGAGTCGGTCGCCGACCGCTTCACCGCGTTCGGCTGGCAGGCGGTCGAGGTGGACGGACATGACGTGGCGGCGCTCTGCGAGACCTTCGACGCGCTGCCCCCGGTCGGCGAGGGACGGCCGGTCTGCGTGGTCGCCCGGACCCGCAAGGGCAAGGGCCTGGCGATGATGGAGGAGTCGCCGCAGTCCTGGCACCTCGGCCATCTCACCCCGGAACAGCGCGACCGGGCGCGCGCCGAGATCGAAGCGAGGATGCCATGACCGACACCCAGGTCCCGGCCGCGACCGGCCCGGACCCCACCGCCCCGGCAACCGACGCGCCGGAGACGCCGGCAGCGGAGAGGCGGGAGACGCCGGCCCCGGAGGCGCGGGAGAAGATGGTCGACGTCTTCGCCGACGACAAGGGGCACACCCAGGTCAAGACCAACCCCGTCGGCGTGGAGATCGCCCGGCTCGCCGACGCCGACGACCGGGTGGTGGCGCTCTCCGCCGACATGAGCGCGGTGCTGGCCGACCTGCGGGCGCGGCACCCGGGACGGTACTTCGAGTTCGGCATCGCCGAGACCAACACCATCTCGGCGGCGGCCGGAATGGCGGCGAGCGGGCTGCGGCCGTACGTGCTGTCGATGGCGCCGTTCGGAGCGATCAAGTGCGCGGAGCAGTTGCGCACGGACGTGGCGTACAACCATCTGCCGGTGCGGTTCGTGGCCCGGCTCTCCGGACTGGCGATGGGGTTCTTCGGCACCAGTCACCACGCGGTCGAGGACATCGCCATCGCGCGTACCCTGACCAACCTGACCGTGGTGGCTCCGGCGGACAGCAACGCCACCGTCGGGCTGCTCCGCTCCACCGTGGACCACGACGGCCCGGTCTTCTACCGGGTCAGCGAGGGCACCCTGCCGGTCTATCCGGAGCCGCCGGCCTTCGCGTACGGCAAATGGGTCGAGGTCCGCCCCGGCGACGACCTGACCATCATCGGGTACGGCATCGGGGTCGGTCTCGCCCTGGCCGCCGCCGAGACGCTGGCGGCCGAGGGGATCGAGGCGGCGGTGCTCGACGCGGTCTACCTGAAGCCGTTCGACCGGGAAGCGTTGCTGGCGGCGGCCGAGCGCACCGGCAAGCTGCTCACCGTCGAGGAGCACAACGAGATCGGCGGGCTCGGCTCGATCGTCGCCGAGGTGCTGGGCCGGCAGCGGGTACCGGCGGATCTCGACAGCCTGGCGCTGCCCGACGTCGACCTGGAGGTCGGGGTGCCGGCCGCGCTGCACGCGCACTACGACCTCACCCCGGACGGCGTGGCCCGGCGGGCCCGGGCGCTGGTCGGGGCCTGAACGATGCGCGCCGTCGTCTGCGTGCCGGGCGGCACCGAGCTGGCCGAACTGCCGGATCCGGTGCCCGCCCCGGACGGCGTGGTGGTCGCGGTCGACGCCTGCGGGCTGTGCGGCTCGGACGTGCACATGGTCGAGCACGGCCGGGCCGTGCCGGGGCACGTGCTCGGGCACGAGTTCGCCGGGCGGATCGCCGAGCGGGGTCGGGACGCCGGCCGGTGGCGGATCGGTCAGCCGGTCGCGGTGAACCCGCTCGGCGGCTGCGGCACCTGCCGGTCCTGCCGGCACCAACTGCCGTTCCGCTGCCAGGCCCTGCCCAACCTCGGGCTGACCGCCCCGGGGGCGTACGCGGAGTACGTCGCCGTACCGCAGGCGCAGCTCGTGGCGTTGCCGGACGAGGTCGAGCCGGAACTCGGGGCGCATGCCGAACCGCTGGCGGTGGCGCTCCGGGCGGTACGCCTCGGCCGGCCCGAGCCCGGCGCGCCGGCCGTGGTCTACGGGGTCGGCAGCATCGGGCTGAACGTGATCCTGGCGTTGCGGCTGGCCGGCGCCGGCACCGTCGTCGCCGTCGGCCGTTCCGCCGGGCGGCGGGCCGCCGCCGAGGCGCTCGGCGCGGACGTGGTGCTGGACAGCCGGGTCACCTCGCTGGCCCGCTACGCGGCGGAGCACGGGCTGGCCTTCGGCTCCGGCTACGAGTGCTCGGCCGCGGCGGGTGCGCTGGCCGAGACGGTGGCGGTGCTCGCACCGGGTGGGGTGGGCGTGCAGGTCGCGTTGAACTCCGAGCCGGAGTCGCTGGACGCCCGGGGACTGGTCGGCCGGGGACTGACGGTGGTCGGCAGTTGCGCCTTCGACGCCGACGACTACCAGCAGGCGGTGGCGCACCTGCTGGCCGGCCGGGTCGACGGTGCGGCGCTGGTCAGCGAGCGGGTCTCGCTGGCGGAGGTACCGGAGACCCTGGTCCGGTTGCGCCGCCCCGGCGACCTGGTCCGGGTCCTGGTGCGGCCGTGACCGGCGGCACCGGCCACGGGGTCGCGAGCGTGCCCGGTCGGCGGACGGCCGTGACCGGCGGCACCGGCGACTGGGTCGAGTGCGCGTTCGGTCGGCGGACGGGCGTGGGCGGCGACGGGGTCGCGAGCGTGCCGGGTCGGCGGACGGCCGTGACCGGCGGCACCGGCGACTGGGTCGAGTGCGCGTTCGGTCGGCGGACGGGCGTGGGCGGGGAGAGGGAGGGAGTCAGGTGAGGGAGTTCCGGGGCAGGGTCGCCGTGGTCACCGGCGCAGGCAGTGGGATGGGCCGGGCGTTCGCGCAGCGCTTCGCCGAGGAGGGGATGCGGGTCGTCGCGGCCGACGTCCAGGCCGACGCGCTGGACCGGGCGGTCGCCGAGCTGACCGCCGACGGCCACCAGGTGATCGGGGTACGCACCGACGTCTCCGATCCGGCCGCCGTGCGCGACCTCGCGGCCCGTGCGGTCGACGCGTTCGGCAAGGTGCACGTGATCTGCAACAACGCCGGGGTCGAGGGCTATCTCGACGGGGCGATCTGGGAGGCGACCGACCGGGACTGGGCCTGGACCGTCGGGGTCAACTTCTGGAGCGTGGTGCACGGGGTGCGGACCTTCCTCCCGCTGATCCTGTCGCACGGCGAGGGCGGGCACGTGGTGAACACCGCCTCGATGACGGCGCTGACCCGTCCCGCCAACATGTACGGGATCACCAAGCACGCGGTACTGGCGCTGACCGAGACCCTCTACGCCGACCTGCGGACCCGGGGCGTACCGGTGGGTGTCACCGCGCTCTGTCCCGGGATCATCGCGACGAACCTCTTCCTCGGCAGCCGGAACCGGCCGAGCGAGCTGCGCAACGAGACCGAGACCCCGGGTGCGGTCGCCGGCCGGGAGAGGCGCGAGCTGATGCACGCCCGGCTGGCCGAGGGGATGTCCCCGGCCGAGGTCGCGGAACACCTGGTCGCGGCGATCCGCGCCGACCAGCTGTACGCGCTGACCGACTCCTACTGGGACGACCGGATCCGGGAGCGGGCCGACAACATCCTCGACCGGGCCAACCCGGTCCTCGATCGCGTGCCCCCGGTCGGGCAGACAGATCCTCCGACGGTCAACGGAAAGGCGAGCTGAACGCGATGGCAGGCAGATTCGAGGATCGGGTCGCGGTCGTCACCGGCGGCGCCGCCGGTTTCGGCAGGGCGGTGGGACAGCGGCTGCTGGCCGACGGCGCCCGGGTGGTGCTGGTGGACCGGGACGCCGAGGCGCTGGCTGCCACCGCCGCCGAGCTGGGCGGCGGCGGCCGGGTCCGGGCGGTCCGGGCGGACGTCAGCCAGGAGGCCGAGGTGGCCGGCTACGTCGCCGACGCGGTCGCGGCGTACGGCCGGATCGACGCGTTCTTCAACAACGCCGGCATCGAGGGGCGGATGGCCCCGATCACCGAACTCGGCGTCGACGACTTCGACCGGGTGATCGCGGTGAACCTGCGCGGCGTCTTCCTGGGGCTGCGCGAGGTGCTCCGGGTGATGAAGGCGCAGGGCGGCGGCGCGATCGTGAACACCGCCTCGATGGCCGGGATCCGGGGCAGCGCCACGTTCAGCCCGTACGTGGCCTCGAAGCACGGGGTGATCGGGCTGACCCGGTGCGCCGCGCTGGAGGGTGCGCCGTACGGGATCCGGGTCAACACCATCGCGCCGGGGCACATCGACACCCGGATGGCCCGGGACCTGACCGTGCAGGTGGACCCGGACGACCCGCAGGGCGCGTACGACCGGGTGGTGGCCCGGATTCCGCTGGCCCGGTACGGCACCGCGGCGGAGGTGGCGCACCTGGCGACCTGGCTGCTCTCCGACGAGGCGAGCTACGTCTCCGGTGCCACCCACCTGATCGACGGCGCGCTGAACGCCTGACCACCCAGCGGAAAGAGAACCTCATGACCCTGCGCAGCAACCTCGCGGTCGGCAGTTCCCGCTGGGCCGTCCGGCGGGCCCAGTGGCGTGCCCTCGGCCTGACCGACGAGGAGATGACGAAGCCGAAGATCGCCATCGTCAACTCCTCGTCGAACCTGGCGATCTGCTTCAGCCACCTGGACGACATCGTGCCGCCGCTGAAGGAGGCGATCCGGGCCGCCGGCGGGGTGCCGTTCGAGGTGCGTACCGCCGCGCCCAGCGACTTCATCACCAGCGCCGGTCGGGACGGCCGGTACATCCTGCCCAGCCGGGACCTGATCGTGAACGACATCGAGGTGGCGGTCGAGGGCGCGCTGCTGGACGGGATGGTCTGCCTCGCCTCCTGCGACAAGACCGCGCCCGGCCAGTTGATGGCGGCGGCCCGGCTGGACATCCCGACCATCGTGGTCGGCTGCGGCTACCAGCCCAGCGGCCGGTTCCGGGGCGAGCACGTCGACATCGAGGAGGTGTTCCTCGCCGCCGGGCACGTGGCGGCCGGGCGCCTCTCGCTGCCCGACCTGACCGAGATGAGCGACAACGCGATCCGGGGGCCGGGGGTCTGTGCCGGGATGGGGACAGCCAACTCGATGCACATCGCCAGCGAGGCGCTCGGGATGACCCTGCCGGGCAGTACCCCGGTGCTGGCCAACAGCCCGCGGATGTGGGCGGACGTGCGTCGGGCCGGCGAGCGGATCGTCGCGATGGTGCACGAGGGGCTGAGGCCGAGCGACATCCTCACCCCGGAGGCGTTCGAGAACGCCGTCACCGTGCTGCTGGCGGTGAGCGGCTCGGTCAACGCGATCAAACACCTCCAGGCGGTCGCCGTCGAGGCGCGCCGCGCCGTCGACGTCCCGGCGCTGTTCGAGCGGTACGCCGACGAGGTGCCGCTGCTGGCCGCGATCCGGCCGAACGGGCCGCACTTCATCGAGGAGTTCGAGGCGGCCGGTGGCGCCCTGGCGGTGCTGAAGCAGCTCGCCGGCCACCTGCACCTGTCGGCCCGTACGGTGACCGGGCAGACCCTCGGCGAGGTGCTGGCCGGCGTCACGGTCGCGGACGAGGAGATCATCCGGCCGGTCGACCGCCCGCTCGGCCGCCGCCCCGGCATCGTGGTGGTACGCGGTTCGCTGGCTCCGGACGGGGCGGCGGTGAAGCGGCCGGTCGACGACCGGGGGCCGGCCCGGTTCGAGGGCCGGGCGATCGTCTACCCGAGCCGGGACGCCGCGCTGGCCGGGCTGGCCGCCGGAGAGATTCGGCCCGGCCATGTGGTGGTGGTGGCCGGACTCGGCCCGAAGGGCGGCCCGGGGATGGGGATGGCCTCGGCGGTGGTCTTCGCCCTGGACGGGGCGGGGCTGGGCGACCAGGTGGCGGTGGTCACCGACGGGCAGATGTCCGGGCTGGTCAACACCGGGATCGTGGTCGCCGAGGTGTCCCCGGAGGCGGCCGTCGGCGGCCCGCTGGGGCTGGTCGAGGAGGGTGACCGGATCGCCATCGACGTCTCCGCCCGCACGGTCGACCTGCTGGTCCCGGCCGAGGTGCTCGCGGAGCGCCGGCAGCGGTTCCGGGCCCGGCCGGACTCGGGCGAGCGGGGCTGGCTCGCCGTCTACGAACGGCTGGTCACCCCGGTGGCCGAGGGCGCCGTGCTGACCAAGGGCGCCGTGCTGACCAAGGGTTCCGTGCTGACCGAGGAGGGGAACGAGTGATGACGTCCGGCGGCGGGGAAGGCGGCGGGGAACTGGTCGAGCCGGGGCGGCGTACCCCGGTGCTCGGCGAGTACGACGTGGTGGTGCTCGGCGGCGGACCGGCCGGGGTGATGGCGGCGGCCGCCGCCGCCCGGACCGGCCGGTCCACCATCCTGATCGAGCGGTACGGCTATCTCGGCGGGGCGGGCAGCGCCGGTGGGCTGAGCACCTTCTGCGGGCTGCACGCCAACGTGCACGGCGAGCACCGCCAGGTGATCCACGGGCTCGCCGACGACCTGCTGGCCCGGATGGCCGCGCTGGACGGGCTGAACCCGCCGCACCTCTCCTTCGCCAACCGGATCCTGGCCCAGGCGTACGACATCTCGGCGTACAAGATCGCCACCGACGACCTGGTGGTGGAGTCGGGGGCGAAGGTGCTCTTCCACGCCCTCGCCGTCGGGGTGGTGATGGGCGCCGACGACACCGTGCGCGCCGTACTGGTCGAGTCGAAGTCCGGCCGGGGCGCGATCGTCGGGCGGTTCTTCGTCGACTGCTCCGGCGACGCCGACCTGGCCGCCTGGGCCGGCGCTCCGTACGAGAAGACTCCGGCCGACGCCGGGATGATGTATCCGTCGCTGATGTTCCGGATCAACGGGGTGGACGCCGGGACGGCGATCCGGGAGCGGGAGCGGCTGCCCGAGCTGATGGAGGCGGCCGAGCGGGCCGGCACGTTCCGGTTCGCCCGGAAGAAGCCGATCGTGCGCCCGCAGCGCAACCCGCTGGAGTGGCGGGCCAACATGACCCAGCTCAGCAACCCGGACGGCAGCGCGATCGACGGCACCGACGTCGAGCAGCTCAGCCTCGGCGAGTTGCAGGGCCGGCGGCAGATCCGGGACCAGTTCCCGTTCTTCCGGGAGCAGGTCCCCGGCTTCGCCGATTCCTACGTGGTCGACATCGCCCCGTCGATCGGCATCCGGGAGACCCGGCGGATCGTCGGGCCGTACCAGCTCACCAGCGACGACATCCTGGACTGTGTCGACTTCCCGGACACCATCGGGGTGAACGGCTGGCCGGTGGAGGCGCACGTCGCCGGTGACGTGGTGATCCGCTGGCCGAACGGCGAGGACCCGCGCGGCTTCAACCAGCTCCCGTTCCGGATGATCGTGCCGCAGCGGCTGGCCAACCTCTACGTCGCCGGCCGGTGCGCCTCGATGACGCACGACGGCCAGTCGTCGGCCCGGGTCACCGGCCCGTGTTTCGCGATGGGCCAGGCGGCGGGTACGGCGGCGGACCTGGCGCTCGGCGCCGGGGTGGCCGGCGGCGAGGTGGACGTGACGCGGTTGCAGAAGCGGCTGACCGAGGACGGGGCGTACCTGGGGACGACGTGGTGAGCGCCGGTGTCGCAGCCGGCGAGCGGAGGAGGTGACGGACGGTGCGGTTGACCGACGACGAGCGGCGGATGCGCGACGGCGAGCAGGGCGAGGCGGTGCAGGCCGCGATGGACCTGCTGATCCGGTACGGCGAGGTGCTCGGCGCCGAGCGCCTGGTGGACACCGACAACGTCTGTGGGGCCAACATCTTCGGTCCCCGGCAGATGCAGCTCTGCGGGCACGCCGGCCCGGACGCTGTCTTCTCGGAGTTCAGCCTGGACAGCCCGAAACCGGTGGAGATCACTCCGATGCGGGCGCAGAGCTATCAGCTCATCGGGCCGATGGACACCCGGCACTGGCAGGTGCAGGGGCTCAGCCAGGAGGCGCACGACGCGATCGAGGAGTCCGAGTCGTACAGCGCCCGGCACGGCATCCACCTGATGAACACCTGCACGCCGTACCAGGTCGGCAACGTGCCGGTGAAGGGGGAGCACTGCGCCTGGATGGAGTCCTCGGCGGTGGTCTACGTCAACTCGGTGCTGGGCGCCCGGACCAATGTGGAGGGTCGGGAGAGCGCGGCGGCGGCGATGCTGACCGGGAAGATCCCGTACTGGGGCTACCACCTGGCCGAGAACCGGTTCGGCAGCCACCTGGTCGAGGTCGCCGAGCCGGTGCACAGCAGCCTGGACTGGGGGCTGCTCGGCTACTACGTGGGTGAGCTGGTCCAGGAGGGCGTGCCGGTGCTGGACGGCATCACCGAGGTGCCGAACCTGGTCAAGCTCAAGCACTTCGGCGCCGCCGCCGCCTCGTCCGGCGGGGTCGAGATGTACCACATCCCCGGCACGACGGTGGAGGCCGGCAGCGTCGCGGAGGCGTTCGGTCCGCGCCGGCCGGTGCAGACCCTCCGGTACGGGGAGCGGGAGCGGCGGCAGACGTACCAGCAGTTGAACCACACCGCCCGGGACACCGACGTGGACCTGGTGATGATCGGCTGTCCACACGCGACGCTGAGCCAGATCCGGGACGTCTGCCGGCTGGTCGAGGGCCGCCGGGTGCATCCCGACAGCGCGCTCTGGGTCTTCACCCCGCGCGCCATCCGGCAGGTCGCCGAGCAGAACGGCTACGCCCGGATCCTCCGGGACGCCGGCGCGCTGCTGATGAGCGACACCTGCCCGGCGATCGGGCAGTTCCTGCCGAAGGGGACCAGGGTGATCGCCACCGACTCGGCCAAGCAGGTGCACTACCTGCCGGCGATCATGAAGGTGCAGGGTTGGTTCGGCAGTACCGAGGAGTGCGTGGAGTCGGCGCTGACCGGCCGCTGGCAGGGGGAGTTGCGATGACGGCGACGGGTGCCACCATCATGTTGCACGGCCGGGGACTGGTCGGCGGGGTGGCCGAGGGCGAGGCGCTGGTGACCCGGGACAGCATCTCCGGCTGGGGCGGCATCGAGCCGACCGGCGGCCGGATCATCGAGTCCCGGCACGAACTCGCCGGCCAGTCGTTCAAGGACCGGATCCTGGTCTTCCCGGGCGCGAAGGGCTCCTCCGGCTGGTCCGGCATGTTCCACATGTCGCGGCTGGCCGGCTCGGCCCCGAAGGCGATGATCTTCAACTACATGAACACGAAGATCGCGCTCGGCGTGGTGGTGACCCGGGTACCGGCGGTCACCGATCTCGACCAGGACCCGCTGGACGTGATCGAGACCGGCGACTGGGTACGCGTCGACGCCGACAACGGCCTGGTCGTGGTGACCAGGGGCGGCCGGCGGCAGACTGGCGACGGGTCGGGCCGGCCGCAGACCGGTGTCGGGTCGGGCCGGCCGCAGACCGGTGTCGGGTCGCGGCGACGAGTGGACGGAGGGAGCGATGAGTGACTGGGCGGGGGTGATCCTCGACCCGACCGGTGACGCCGAGCGGGGCGCGGACACCACCCTGGCGCCCCGGCTGGGCAGCCTGCGGGGCGCCACACTGGGCCTGCTGGACAACGGCAAGCCGAACGGGTCGGTGCTGCTCGCCGAGATCGGCGACCACCTGCGCGAGCGGTACGGCGTCCGCGAGGTGGTGATGTACACCAAGTCGTACTTCGGCACGCCGGTCGACCAGACCCTGACCGAGCGGATCGTGCAGGAGTGTGACTTCGCCGTCGCGGCCATCGGTGATTGAGGCTCGTGCAGCGCGGCCAGTTTGGCCGACGGAATTCTGCTGGAGCGTGGCGGCATCCCAGCGGTCTCGATCTGCACCGAGCCGTTCAAGATTCCGGCCGATGCCATGGCCAGGGCCTACGGCTTCCCCGGTTTCCGGTACCTGCTGACCCCGCACCCGGTCGCCAGCCTCACCCTGGCGGAGGTCCGGGAGCGGGTGGTCCGGATGACACCGCACATCCTGGAGATCCTGGGGGTGGAATGACGACGACCGGCCTGCCGGTCGGGTCCGACGGCGGCGGGGTGCTCGACCCCGCCGCCGTGCAGGACGCGATCGAGTACTGCTACGAACGCGGCTGGACGGACGGACTGCCGGTGGTCCCCTGTGACCAGGCGTTGCTCGACCGGTTCCTGGCCCGGACCGACCGTGACCCCGACGACGTGGTCTTCGCGATGCCGCACCTCAACCGGCACTGCACGGTGCGGCTGGCCGCGCTGAACGCGGCGATGGCCGGCTGCCGACCGGAGTACTTCCCGGTGGTGCTGGCGGCCTGGGACTCGCTCGCCGCCGAGGGCTACCTCGCGAAGGGCATCTGGCAGAGCACCACCGGTACCGCGCCGATGCTGGTGGTGAACGGACCGGTACGGGAGCGGATCGGGCTGAACAGCCGGGGCAACGTCTTCGGACCGGGCTTCCGGGCCAACGCGACGATCGGCCGGGCGCTCCGGCTCACCGCGCTGAACGCGTTCGGCCTGCGTCCCCGGGAACTCGACCAGGCGACCCAGGGCACGCCGGCCAAGTACACCCTCTGCATCGCCGAGAACGAGGAGGAGAGCCCCTGGGCGCCGCTGCCCGCGGAGTACGGCTTCCCGGCCGGGCAGAGCACGGTGACCGCGATGACGATCCGCTCGGTCGTGCACGTCGAGGCCCGGCACACCGGCGTACCGGAACAGTTGCTCCGGGACTTCGCCGACACGGTGGCCCGGACCGGGGCGCTGCTGCACGAGACGATCAGCGCCTGCCTGGTGCTCAGCCCGGAGCACGCCCACCTGCTCGCCGGTGCCGGCTGGGACAAGCCCCGGATCCGGGAGTTCGTGCACGGTGCGGCGGTGCGCAGCCGGGCCGGGCTGGACCGGGTGGGCAAGGGGAGCGTCTCCCGGAAGTCGCGGTGGCGGGTGCCGGGCGACCATCCGGACGCCGTGCCGGACCGCGAGGCGGAGACCGATCCCGACTCGACGGTCGGCGCGGGTCGGGTGCATGTGTTGACGTCGCCGGAGGCGGTGCTGGTGGTGGTCGCCGGTGCGTCGAACTCGGGAGTCTCGGCCGTGGTGGAGACCTTCGGGCCGAGGGGCGATCGTCCGTGCGTCGTACCCGTGGGCGGGACCGGATAGCTGCCCGGGGTGCGGCGCCGAGCTGCCGTACCGGCTGGTGGACAGTTGCGATCTTCGCTGCGCCGGGAGTACCGTGTGCGCATAATTCATCGCCCGTTGAATAAGGTGATCGCGGTGGACGAGCGTACGACCTGCGTCGTCGTCGGCGGTGGACCGGCCGGGATGGTGCTCGGGCTGCTGCTGGCCCGGGCCGGCGTCGACGTGACGGTGCTGGAGAAACACGGCGACTTCCTGCGCGACTTCCGGGGCGACACGGTGCACCCGTCCACCCTGCAACTCCTCGACGAACTGGGCCTCGGCGAGCGGTTCGCCGCCCTGCCGCAGAGCCGGCTGGACGAGGTCGCCTTCCCGGTGGCGCCGGGCCGGCAGATCGTCATCGCCGACTTCCGCCGGCTGAAGACCCGGTACCGGTACGTCGCGATGGTGCCGCAGTGGGACCTGCTCAACCTGCTCGCCGAGGCGGGCGCGGCCGAGCCCTCCTTCAGGCTGCGGATGCGCACCGAGGTGACCGAGCTGATCCAGCAGGACGGCCGGGTCCTGGGCGTGCGCTACCGGGGGCCGGACGGCGAGACCGGTGAGCTGCGCGCCGAGTTGACCGTCGCCTGCGACGGCCGGTGGTCGCTCGCCCGGGACCAGGCCAACCTGCCGGTCCGGGAGTTTCCGGTGGGGATCGACGCCTGGTGGTTCCGGTTGCCCCGTGACCCGCACGACGACCCGGCCGGGCTCACCCCCCGGGTCGGTCCCGGCCGGTTCGCCGTGGTCATCCCCCGGGAGGGCTATCTCCAGATCGCCTACATCGCCCAGAAGGGCAGCGACGCACGGATCCGGGCCGCGGGGGTCGAACAGTTCCGTCGCGACATCGCGGAACTGGCTCCCGGCTTCGCCGACCGGGTCGACGCGATCACCTCGATGGACGACGTCAAGCATCTCGACGTACGGCTGAACCGGCTCGACCGCTGGCACGTGTCCGGGCTGCTCTGCCTGGGGGACGCGGCGCACGCGATGTCGCCGGTCGGCGGGGTCGGGATCAACCTCGCCGTGCAGGACGCGGTCGCCGCCGCCACGCTGCTCGCCGAGCCACTCCGGCGCGGCACGGTGACCGAGACCGACCTGGCCGCCGTCCGGTCCCGGCGGCTGCTACCGACCATCCTGGTGCAGCGGTTGCAGCAGTTCCTGCACCGGAATCTGGTCACCCCGATCCTGGCCGGGCGCCGGGCCGGGCCGCCCCGGCCGGTGCTGGCCCTGCTCCGGCGGTTCCCGGTCGTGTCCGTCGGTCCGGCCTACCTGATCGGCGTCGGCGTACGCCCCGAGCACGCGCCGCCGTTCGCCCGCCGGCCACCGGCCCCGGTCGGCACCGACGGAGAAGCCGGCTGAGCAGGTCCGTCGGGCCGCCCACCGTGGACGCAGCAGCGCGACCCGTCCCGGATGCGGCGGCTCCGTAGCTGCCCTTCCGTTATCCGGAAGACGTACTTCCCGGCCGACCGAGCGCTCGACATGCTCCGAGGAGAAGATTCCCCGCTTCTCCAAGGAGTCGCCATGACGGCCTTCGTACGCGACCAGTGGTATGTCGCCGCATACGGCAGGGAGGTCGGGCGGGAACTGCTCGGCCGCACCATCCTCGGCGAGCCGATCGTCTTCTACCGGACCGAGGGCGGCGAGGCGGTCGGACTCGCCGACCGGTGCGTGCACCGGCGCTTCCCGCTCTCCGAGAGCCGGCTCGACGGCGACACCATCGTCTGCGGCTACCACGGCTTCACCTACGACCGCGGCGGTTCCTGCGTCTTCGTCCCCGGCCAGCAGCGGATCCCGCGTACCGCCAGGGTGGCGGCGTACCCGGTGGTGGAACAGGACTCGTTCGTCTGGGTGTGGATCGGCGACAAGGCCAAGGCCGACCCGGCGCTGATTCCCCGGGCGCCCTGGCTGGCCGACCCGGACTACACCACGGTGTGCGGGATGGAGCCGCTGAACGCCCGGTACATGCTGCTGGTCGACAACCTGATGGACCTCTCCCACGAGACCTACCTGCACGGCGGATACATCGGCACCCCGGAGGTCGCCGAGACGCCTATCCAGACCGAGGTCGACGAGGACTCCGGGATCGTCTACGTGAGCCGGCACATGGACGACGCCGCCTGCCCGCCGTTCTACGCCAGGTCGACCGGCATCGAGGGCCGGATCACCCGCTGGCAGGACATCGAGTACCACCCGCCGTGCCTCTACCTGCTGCACAGCCGGATCGCGCCGCAGGGCAACTACCCGCCGGCCGAGGGCCCGGACGACCAGGCGTTCCACGTCGAGGTGGTGTACGCGATCACCCCGTCCACCGAGCACACCACGTACGACTTCTGGGCCGTCGCCCGGGACTTCGCCCTCGGCGACGAGGAGGTCTCCCGGTTCCTGCACTCCAGCAACCACACGGTGGTGATGCAGGACGTGACCGCGCTCAACCTCCTCGAACAGGTACTCGTCAAGGAGGCGGACGGTTACCAGGAACTCAGCATCAACATCGACACCGGCGGCCTGGCGGCCCGCCGCATCCTCAAGCGGATGGCCGAGCGGAGCCGGCCGGAGGGCGCGGTGACGTCGTGACCGGGCGGAGCGGCGGCACCGGTGCACCCGGCCGGATGCTCACCGGCCCCCGGGTGTACCGGGTCGAGTGGGTGCTCGGCACCGACCGGCTGCGCGGCTTCTGCTTCTGCGGCACCTCGCACGACGCCGAGGACCCGATCGAGCTGTGGGCCTGGCTGCTCGCGCACCCCGACAGCCACGGCGGGGACCGTCCGGTGCACCCCGAGCCGGTCGACGGACCGACCGGAGCGGTCCGGGACCGCCAACCCGTCCCCGCCTGAGCGGGGCCCTGCCGTCCGTCCCCGCCTGGGCGGGGCCCTGCCGTCCGTCCCCGCCTGGGAGGGGCCCTGCCGTCCGTCCCCGCCTGGGCGGGGCCCTGCCGTCCGTCCCCGACCGAATGGCCGAAACCGATGCCCAGCGACACCGAGCTCGATCCCGACACCCCGATCCTCACCGCCGACGGCCCGACCGCGCCCGCCGCGGGTGAGGCCGAACTCGACCTGCTGCTGACCGCCAAGACCGTGGCGGCCGACGGTGTCGTCGTACTCCGGCTGCGGCATCCCGCCGGAGCACCGCTGCCGTCCTGGGAACCCGGCGCCCACGTCGACCTGCTGCTCCGGCCGGACCTCGTCCGGCAGTACTCGCTCTGCGGAGATCCGGCGGACCGCACCGAGCTGCGGGTCGCGGTGCTGCGGGAGAGCGGCGGTCGCGGTGGTTCGGCGTACCTGCACGACCGGCTGCCGGTGGGCGCGACCGTACGCGTCCGGGGCCCGCGCAACCACTTCGCACTGCTGCCCGCGAAGCGGTACCTCTTCATCGCCGGCGGGATCGGGATCACCCCTATCGTTCCGATGCTGGCGGCCGCGGAGGCGGCCGGTGCCGACTGGCGGCTCGTCTACGGCGGCCGGTCCCGCGCCTCGATGGCGTTCCGGACCGAGCTGCGGGACCGGTACGGCGACCGGGTCTCGATCCGGCCGCAGGACGAGACCGGGCTGCTCGACCTGCCGGCGCTGCTCGCCGAGCCCGATCCGGAACGGCTGGTCTACTGCTGCGGCCCGGAACCCCTGCTCGGCGCGGTCGAGGCGAACTGCCGGCACTGGCCGGCCGGAACGCTCCGGGTCGAGCGCTTCGCGCCGAAGACCTTCGACGAACCGGTCCGGCGGGAGTCGTTCGAGGTGGAACTCGCCCGGTCCGGCCGGACCCTGGCGGTGCCACCGGACCGGTCCATCCTCCGGGTCGTCGAGGAGGCCGGAATTCCGGTGCTCTCCTCCTGCCAGGAGGGGACCTGCGGCACCTGCGAGACGCCGGTGCTCGCCGGGATTCCGGAGCACCGGGACTCGCTGCTGACCGACGAGGAGCAGGCGGCCAACGACACCATGATGATCTGCGTGTCCCGGTCCCGTACCCCGAAACTCGTGCTCGACCTCTGACCACCGGGCCCGTACCGGCAACGGTGGGCCACGGCGGCGGCGCGAGCCCGGTGTGCCGGCCGGGGCGGCACGGCGGATCTCGGCCACGCGGCCGGCGAATATGCTGGTGGTAGTGGGTGCGTACGGCTTGGGGGTGGCGGTGTCGGACGGGACGCCGTCGGGGACGGGTTCGGTGACGGTACGAGCGCTGCGGCTGCTCGAGGCGTTCACCCCGGACCGCCGTGACCTGACCCTCACCGAGCTGGCCGGCCGGGCCGGGCTGCCGCTCACCACCACCCATCGGCTGGTCAACGACCTCGCC
This sequence comes from Plantactinospora sp. CA-294935, assembly GCF_050936445.1. Classification (NCBI taxonomy): domain Bacteria; kingdom Bacillati; phylum Actinomycetota; class Actinomycetes; order Micromonosporales; family Micromonosporaceae; genus Plantactinospora; species Plantactinospora sp. CA-294935. Next base: position 9,362,442 of record NZ_JBNJMU010000001.1, on the reverse strand, counting down.
GGCTGGGGCGCGCTGGAACGGGGCGCGGACGGCCGCTACCGCATCGGGCTGCGGCTGTGGGAGATCGCCTCGCTCGCACCGCGCGGCCTCGGGCTCCGCGAGGCGGCGCTGCCGTTCCTGGAGGACCTGTTCCAGGTGACCCAGGAGAACGTCCAGCTCGCCGTCCGGGAAGGCCTCGAGGTGGTGTACGTCGAGCGGATCGCCGGGCACAGCGCGGTGCCGGTGCTGACCCGGGTCGGCGGGCGGTTCGCGATGCCGCCGACCGGCGTCGGCCTGGTGCTGCTGGCCCATGCCCCGGCCGACGTGCAGGAGGCGGTGCTCGACGCGCCGTTGCAGCGATTCACCGAGCGGACCATCGTCTCCGCCCGGGAGCTGCGCCGGGTGCTCGCCGAGGTCCGGCGGACCGGGATCGCGATCAGCGACCGGCAGGTGACCATGGACGCGCTGTCGATCGGCGCCCCGGTGTACGGCCCTACCGGGGACGTGGTGGCCGCGGTCTCGGTCGTGGTCCGGGCGCCGCGCCCGCAGCGCGCCGGACTGATCCCGGTCGTCCGGGCCGCCGCCCGAGGCATCTCCCGGGCGCTGCGCGCCCCCGCCCTGCCGGCCGTCCGGCCGGGCCGCCGCGACCCCGGGGCCGAGTAGCCGGCGTGGATCTGTCCCAGGGAGTGCCGCTCGGTGGTGGGACGCCGGTCCCGGTCGATCCGGGACGGGACGGCAGCCGGGCGGCTGTGCGCCGGGTTGCCAGGCGCACAGCCGCGCGGTCGCGCCGGAGCCGGTCGGTACGGTCCGACCAGTTGGCGGGACTGGTGCCGTCGGCGGAATCTAGGCGCCGACCAGGCTGACCCGCCGCTGGATCGGGTCGATGGCGTCGAGGCGGGCCTCAAGCCGGGTGCCGACGTCCACCGGGCCGGCCTTCCAGAGCAGGCCGGGAACGCCCTCGACGGTCTCGACCAGGGCACCGAACGGCAGCGTCCTGGTGACGGTCACCGCGACGGCGTCGCCGACGGCGTGCCGACCCAGGAAGTCGTCCCAGCCGGCAGGAGTGTTCGTCCGAGTCAATGTGATCACCTCCTCTCCTCACCCGGACCTCACGGAGATCTGGGGGAGAGGGCGGCGGGCCGCGCGCCCGCGGCCGGATCACGCGACCATCGGGTAACCCGTCTGCGCATGGCGCCGTGGCGCCGACCCGACCGTCACGGGAGTGATTCTACGACATCCGGGCCGCCGCCCGGGTCGCCGTTTCCGGCCGGGAGGTCCTGTTCGGGCGTAGGGTGGTGCGGTGCCGGGACAGCCGTCCGCATTCCAGTGGGACGAGACGCTCTACGCCGGCAGTGCGGACCACTACGCCGTCGGCCGGATGCCGTACCCGGCGACGGTCGCCGACGCCCTGGCCGCCGAACTCCGGCTCGACGGCCGTGGCCGGCTGCTCGACGTGGGCTGCGGACCCGGCTCGCTGACCCTGCTGCTGGCACCGCTCTTCTCGTCGGTGCTGGGGATCGACGCCGACCGGGACATGGTGCGGCGGGCCGAGCGGGCGGCCCGCGAGGCCGGCGTCGGCAACGTGCGGTGGCAGCGGTTGCGGGCCGAGGAGTTGCCCGCCGGGCTCGGCACGTTCCGGGTCGTCACGTTCGCGCAGTCGTTCCACTGGCTCGACCGCCCCCGGGTCGCCCGCGCGATACGCCCGATGCTCGGCGCCGACGGGGTCTGGGTGCACGTGGGCGCCACCACCCATCGGGGGGTGGACGGCACCGACCCGCTTCCGCTTCCCCGCCCGCCGCACGACGAGATCGACGCGCTGGTCACCCGCTATCTCGGTCCGGTGCGCCGGGCCGGTCAGGGGGTGCTGCCCGCCGGCACGGCGGGCGGCGAGGAGGGGGTGATGCGCGCCGCCGGGTACCGGGGCCCGCGCCGGTTGACCGTCGGTGGCGGCATCGTGCGGGAGCGTACCGAGGACGAGGTGGTGGCGGCGGTCTTCTCGCTGTCGTACGCCGCGCCGCACCTCTTCGCCGGACGGCGCCCGGAGTTCGAACGGGACCTGCGACGGCTGCTGCGTACGGCGGCACCGGCCGGGCGCTTCGCCGAGCGCGCCCGGGAGGTCGAGCTGGTGCTGTGGCGGCCGTAGTCCCGGGTGGCCGGCGCGGCGCCAGCTTACTGAAGTGCTGACTTGTCCCACTTTCCGGTGTGGATTTGGCGACATCGAGGGACAGGACTACGGTCAGGGCCGGCTGATGCCGCGAAATGGGGCCAACACGACCGATGGGATCATGGTGACTGTCCTCAACTTTCGGCGTACCCGATCAGGCGTCCTGCTCGCCGTGACGTGCGCGGCGGCCCTGTCGCTCTCGACGGCCTGCGCGGGCCAGGAGGCCCGACGTCCACAGTGGTCGGAGGGCGTACCGGCCACCGACTCCTCGTCGGCGGCGCCCACCCCGACCGACGCGAGTCCGAGCCCGACCCCCACGCCGAGGCCCACGGCGGCCCGGACCACCCGGCCGCCGGCCAGCAGCGCGCCGCCCCGCCGGGCCCGCACGATGGGCGAGCAGACGACGGTGACGGTCAGGGTGACCGGCGGGTTCGGCCAGGCGCAGAACTTCACCGGCCTGCACCAGGAGGGCTGTGGCAATCCGAGTTTCGGGCTGGTGCAGGTCCGGGTGGGCGCGGCCGGCAACGTCTCGTCGGTGTCGTTCCGCTACCGGGTGAACACCGTGGTTCCGTTCGACGGCAGCGGATCCGCCCGGACCATCGGCAGCGACCGGGGGACCTGGCTGACCAGCCTCGGGCCGTTCCGGGCCGAGCCGCGCAACTCGGCGGGCGGCACCATCGCCATCACGGCGACGGCGAAGTTCAAGGACGGCTCGACCCGTACCGCCCGGACCAGCACCTCGCTGAAGGCCTGCCGACGCTGACCCGGCACCCTCCGGCCGACCTGCGGTGCCGGTGGGTTGACGTGAAGCGAGGTTGAACTTGCAACCTGGTGACCATGGCAGACTTCACCATCGACGAGGCGTACGAGCGGCTCCGCGACACCGGCCCCGAACGTGACGGCTGGCTGTCGAACCATGCCCCGATGGCGGCGGAAGCCCTGGCCCGACACGGGTACGGGTCCCGGGTTCACCGCTGGTTGGACCGCTACACCGACCGGCTGACGGAGCGACCCCGGGGAATCTCGCCGATCCCGGTCGCGCAGTGGCGGGACCCGCTCGGCGACCCCACCCGGGCCGGCGACTGGCTGGACTACTTCGCCCGGGAGTTGGCCGGCGAACCCTGGCGGGCGGTGCTGGTCCGCTGGTGGCCCCGGCTGCTGCCCGGCATCGCCGCCGGAGCCACCCACGGCGTGATCCGGGTGGGACACGCCGTACGCGCGCTGCGCGACGCCGAGACGCCGCCCCGGATCGCCGAACTCGGCGCGGGACTCGCCTACTGGGCGGCCCGGTGGCAACCGCTCGCCCCACCCGGCACCGGGCCGTACCCGGCCACCGACCCCCGAACCGCGCTCGACCGGGTGCCGCGAGTGCCCGACCAGCGGTTCGGGATCCGGTCCCGGCTCGCCCAGCTCGCCGGATCGGCCGAGTGGCCGGCCGCCGCCGGAGCGGTTCCCGGAGACCCGGGCGCGACCGTCCCGGCCAGGCTGGCGGCCGTCGTCGACGCCGCCGTCGTCCGGTACGGCAGCCACGGCCACGGCAACCCCATCATGCTGGTGCACGCCGCGACCGCCCCGAACGCGGTGCTGCGTACCCTGCCCGCGCTGCCGGCGGCACTGTGGCAGCCGAGCCTCGCCGCGGCCTGGGCCGCCACGGCCGCGGTCACCGCCGCCTACGCGCCGGCCGACCCGCGCCCCCTGCCGGCCGTACGGTCCGGCGGGCGGCTCGACGAGGCGTGGAGCCGGGCGGTGGACTCCGGTGACGAGCACGCGATCAAGTTCGTCGACACCGCGATCGACACGTACGCCCGCAGCGGTGACCCGACGCTTCCGAACCTGGTCGCCGAGTCGATCCGGCCGCTGACCGAGGACTGAACCCGCTGCACCGCGCCCGGAAAACCCTCACTCGGCGGTGGGCCACCGGGCGGGCGGATCCGGACCGGACTGGGGCATGATCGGAGCGATGTCCTTCGTCCTGCACGAGCCGGCCCGGCTCGACCTCTGCTACGACAGCCTGCACGGCTTGTCCGTCGGTGACGCGCTCGGCGCGCAGTTCTTCATGGTTGGCCGGTCGCCGGCCGATCTGGCCGCGGGTCGACCGCCGGCCGGCCCCTGGGAGTGGACCGACGACACCGAGATGGCCTGCTCGGTGGTGGCCGAACTCGCGGCGCACGGCGAGATCGGCCAGGACCGGCTCGCCGCCGCGTTCGCGGAGCGCTGCGAGCCGTACCGGGGCTACGGGGCGGGTGCGGTGGTGATCCTGCACCGGATCCGGGACGGGGTGCCGTGGCGGGAAGCGGCCCGGGACGCGTTCGGTGGGGAGGGCTCCTGCGGCAACGGCGCCGCGATGCGGGTGGCTCCGCTCGGCGCCTACCACGCCGACCGGCCGCGTCGGGCGGCCGAGCAGGCGATCCGGTCCGCCGAGGTGACCCATGCCCACCCCGAGGGGATCGCCGGGGCCGTGCTGGTCGCGGTCGCCGCCGCGCACGCCGGAGCGGCCCGGCTCACCGGAGTACGCCCGTCCGCGCCCGAGTTCCTCGACCGGCTGGAGCCGTACCTGATCGACGGGCAGCTACGCCGGGGCGTCGAACGGGCCCGCCGACTGCTCACCGGCACGGCGGTGACGGTCGAGGAGGCGGCGTACGAACTGGGGAACGGCTCGCGGGTGACCGCCCAGGACACCGTCCCGTTCACGCTCTGGGTCGCCGCGACCCACCTCGGCGACTATCCGGCCGCGATCACCGCGTGTGTGGCCGCCGGTGGGGACGTCGACACCACCGGGGCGATCGTCGGCGGCGTGCTGGCCGCGTACACCGGGACCGGTGACCGGCCCGACACGGTCGGCGTGCCGGCGGCCTGGCTGGCCGCCCGGGAGGCGCTGCCCGGCTGGGTCGACCGACCCTCGGACGACGGCCCTCTCGCCGGCCGGCGATAACCGGTTCGGCGGTTGCTGGTCTGGCGGTTGCTGGTTCGGCGGTTGCTGGTTCGGCGGTTGTCCGAGGGGGGCCGGCCGGTGGTGGCTCAGCGGGAACCGTTGCCGCCGTGTTCCTGACCGGGCATCCGACCGGGCGGATCGGGCGGTACATCCCTGCCCGGAGGCCGGTGCGGCTCGTTCGGGCCCGGCTCCGGGTCGGTGGCCAGCAGGCGTCGGCAGTAGTCGTCGACCCCGTCTCGGCCGCCGGCCGCCCGGACCAGGGCGGCGGAGGGCGGCCGGCGGGCTGAGGAGCCGTCCGGGCCACCCCTGGTCAGGAAGGCCCGACACTGCGCCACGAGCGACTGCGGCGGGGGAGTCTGGCCCGGCCGGCCGGGCTCGGCGAGCGGCGGCTCGGTGCCGGTCGTGGTGGGCCTCGGCGCCGGTCCGGTCGTCGGCGGCGCTGACGTCCGCACCGCCGACGGGCCGGCATCGGCGCTCGGCGTGCCGCTGGGTGGCCCGGCGGGACGCAGTGCGGGGATCTCTGCCGCCAGCGCCACGCCCGCGGTGAGCGTGGCGACGGCCACGGCGATCCAGCCGAGGGCGCCGGCGGTGAGCCGGCGCCGCTCGGCAGGTGGACCGGCGGCGGTACCGGCCAGGGCCTCGCGGGTCTCGGTCGTCCGGGGTGTCGCCGCCGAGGCCATGGTCCGGCCGTCGCGGGCCGCCCGGAACGCCGCCACCGCGGCGTCCTCGCCGTGGAGTTCTCCGGGTCGGGCCGGCGCCGCCGCGACGGCGAGCAGGTGGGCGAGCGGGTCCGGGACGTCGCCGTGCGCCTGCCGGAACCCGGTGGCGCCGGCCGCGACGGCGTCGAGTAGCCGCTCCGCCGCTTCCGGATCGGGCCGACCGCGTCGACGGAAAATCATTCTCATCTCTCTCAGCGCCATCCCTGTCCAGCCTCGACATCCTCGCCGGACCGTACGTCGGCGACCTGCCCGTCCGCCGGTCCGGCGCCGGCCGGCTGCACGGCAGCGTCCTGCCCGTTCTGCGCCGCCAGGACGCGGGCCAGCCGGCGCAGCCCCCGGTGGGCGGCGGTGCGGACGGCTCCCGGTCGCTTGCCGAGCACCCGCGCGGTGCTCTCGGCGTCCAACCCGATGACGGTACGCAGCAGCACCGCTTCGGCCTCGGTACGCGGCAGGGTGGCGATGAGCGCGACGGCGGTGTCGGTGCCCAGTCCTTCGTCGGCACTCGCGGCGGTGTCCTCGGCGCCTGGCAGCTCGGCGAGCGCCTCGACCGGTACCGGCAGGGTCGGCCGGCGGCGCTGGTGGCGCAGGTGGTCCAGCGCCCGGTTGCGGGCGACCCGGGTGGCCCAGGCCCGGAAGCCCGGCCCGCCGGCGAACGTCGTCAGGTCGCGGGCGATCTGCAACCAGGTTTCCGATGCCACGTCCTCGGCGTCCGGCCCGACCAGCACGGTCAGGTACCGCAGCAGTCCTGGCTGGAGTTCCCGGTAGAGCATCCGGAACGCGTACTCGTCGCCCTGCTGCGCCGACCGGACCAGGGCGGTCAGCTCGGCCGGCACGGCTCAGCTCCGGTACGGGTCGCTCCGGCCCCGTCCGCCCGGGGTGCCGTCCGGACGTGATGACGGGATACCGGAGCGCATTCCGCAGCGTCTCGTCGTACCGTGCGTTGTCGTCGGATCCCGATCCGCACCGGTCGTCCCCCGTCCACGTGATCGCCGTCCCACGCTAGGTGCGGGCCGACTCCGTAGGCAAGTCGTGGCCGCTCCGGAACGAGTGAGATATCTCCGCCCGCCGGCACGGTGCGTCCCGGTAACGCGATTCCGTCGTCTGGCGCTGTCGCCGACCATTGAACCTTTCCACCTCCCCCTTGCGGCGCTGTGGACCGCAAGGTCAGACGCGGTGCGTGAGCGCCCCGCGGTTCAGGTGAAGGGCTTCGTTCCGCGGCCGCGACGCCGAGTTCCCGCCCGACGGTGACGGAGCGTTCGTCGCCGGTCGCGCTCAGCGGTGTGTCCCCGCGAATTCGGGGCGGCCCCGGCTGCCGCCCGGCACGACGCTCGGTAGCCTCTGCGTTTCGACAACGGACCGCCGGGGCGTCCGCGACGCCTGCGGTACGGGCCGGACCTGGTGGGGAAGGCGCGGGAGGCGCGTCGACGACAGGGAAGGGGAGACGGTGATGTGGCCGTTCCGTAAGAAGCAGATCGCGGTGTCGCCGGAACGTCCGGCCAGTGCCGCGCCGCCGGTCGACAAGGCCAAGGGCGACCGGGGGGCGGCGTGGCTGCGCGCCGCGCTGGAGCAGCGGAACTGGATGGCCGCCCGTGACTTCCTCACCTCGGTGGAGCACCCCGACGACCGGGCGTTCTATCTGGGCGTCTGCGCGGACGTCGACGGGGTGCAGGACTGGATCGAGGAGTGGGTCGCCGCCGAGCCGCACTCCACCCTCCCGACGCTGGTACGCGGCTGCCACGCCGTCTACTGGGCCTGGGAGGCACGCGGCGGCGCCACCGCCGACCACACCAGCCAGAGTCAGTTCACGGGCTTCTTCGACCGGTTGCGGATGGCCGAGAACTGCCTCGACGAGGTGGTGGACCGCGACCCCGACGACACGACCGCGTGGACCTTCCTGGTGACCGCCGCACGAGGCCGTCAGGTCGGCCGGGAGGAGGCGATGCACCGCTTCGCGCAGGTGGTCCGCCGGCATCCCACGCACCTCGTGGCACACCAGCAGATGCTCCAGTTCCTCTGCCGGAAGTGGTTCGGCAGCACGGAGGAGATGTTCGACTTCGCGCGTACGGCGGCGGCCAGGGCGCCGGCCGGAAGCCTGCTGCCGGAGCTGGTCGCGGTGGCGCACATCGAGCACTGGCTGGACCTGCCCAGCGAGGAGAAGGACCCGTACATCATGAGTCCGCAGGTACGCGCCGAACTGCGAGCGGCGGCCGAGCAGTCGATCTGGCACCCGGAGTACCGTCGCCGGCCGGGCTGGCCCAGCCCGTTCAACTCATTCGCGCTCGCCTTCTCCTTCGCCGAGGACTATCCGGCGGCGGCCGCCGTCTTCGACGCGATCGGCGAGAACGTGACCGAGTGGCCGTGGTACTACTCCAGCGGCAGCGACCCCGCCGGCCGGTTCGCCACCTGGCGGGACATCGCCTTCGCCAACCGGCACGAGCCGCCCCGGTAGCCGTGTAACGGAAACGGCGTGAAAATCGCTGTCGCACTTCTCCCGGAATTCGTTGCCCGACGGCTTCCGCCGGTCCGTCGGGCTGGCTATTCTCTGCGGGTCCAATCGATCATGAGTAAAGGAACAACGGGACCATGTCCAACTTCACGGGGCCGGAACAGCGCTCGAAACGGTCGATAGCCACCTGGTTCCGTGGCCTCCGGCCGATCAGCAAGTTCCGGGTCGTCCTCTTCGGCATCGCGGTCCTGGTGGCGCCGTTCGCGATCTATCTCGGGCTGGACGAGCCGAACCAGGCCGAGGCGGGCGACTGCATGGCCGGCCGGACGGTCTCCGAGCTGCGTACGGTCGACTGTGCCGACAGCGGTGCCCAGTGGACGGTGCTCGCCCGGTTGGAGGGCAGGACCGAGGCCGACCACAACGATGCCGCGTGTGCGGCCCACCCGGAGACCGAGGCGTCGTTCTTCGAGGACGGACGGCGGTTCCGCAAGGGCTTCATCCTCTGCCTGGGACCGGTCGGCAAGTGACCCCGCCGCCCGGCGGCTCCGGATCGAGCGAGCGGCGGCCCCCGGCTCGCTCGTCCGGACCGCCGGGCGAGCGGCCCGGGCGAAGGTCAGGCGCCCGACTGCTGGCTCGCGGTTTGGCCTGGCGGTATGTGAACAGTCGGCGTGGGCAAAGCGTGTGATCGCTCCGGCATATGAGATCGCGACGTCGATGTCTGGACCTTCGGAGCCTCGGCCCATAGGCTCCATAGGCGCAGGTTGTGCATGCGAACACTCGGTCAATTGCCCTCGGCTCTTCGGGCGGTGCATCATGGGCTAACCGGTCCCGGCGTATCGAGCAGGTGATGGGGGAGAGCGTGGCGCAGGGTTCGATCAAGAAAGACCCCGCTGCCGAGCTGCGGGACGCGCTCATTTCTGCGCTGATCGACGTGCAATTTATGAATGCGCTTCCAGATAGGCGCCTACTCATAAACCTCGTCCGGCGGGATGTCGTCAACTTCCCGGATGTTCAGGAGCGCTCGGAAGCCCGTTTGCACGTCGTGGACATCGTGTTGGCGTGTCTCGGTAACCCGGGCGGCCTGCGGGCGCTGGTGGCCGCGTTGTCGACGATGGCCCCGGACGCGCCCGGCACCAAACGCGCGACCCAACTGATCGAGTCGGCGGCGTTGCTCAACCTGCTCCCGGACAGCGAGGTCAAGCGGGTGCACGAGTTGCTCCGTCGCGCGGAGGACGGACGCTCCGACCCGGGCTGGTGGCGCGCCGCGGTGAGCGCCGGCGTTCCGCAACTGCCGAGCACGGTCAGGAACCTGACACTGGCGTTCGACCATCTCGCCACTCAACCGCACGGCCAACACCGGCTGCCGGCGGCCCTGGTCCTGCTCAACGATGTCGCGGCCCAGCTTGACGGTCCGATCGCGGTCGAGTTGGCGCACTGGGCCGAGGGCCAGGCCGAACGCCTCGAGGTGCTGGAGGAGTTCCGGGCCCTCCGGCGCCCCGCCGGAGATCCTGTGGGCGATGCGGAGGCGGGGGCGGCCGGTGCCGGGGACGGCCCGTCGATCCCGCGCCAGGCGGAGGGTCCACCGGTCGAGGCTGGCGACAACGACAACGACAACGACAACGAGAGCCCGGCCGACCCGGGACAAATTGGTACAATTCCCGTGAGCGGTCCAGACGACTCGGATGGGCTTGTACGGATTGGACCGACCGACGTCGCCGACCCGCCGGTGCTACCCAGGAGCGACGCGGGCCTATTGCGAGGAGAACCGATGCCTCCCGTCGCCCCCACCCAGCGGTCCACCGCCAAACTGCCACAGGTCTGGGGCGACGTTCCACAGCGAAATCCGAACTTCACGGGCCGCAAGGCGCTGCTCGAGCATCTGCACAACGAGCTACAGACCTCAAGGGAGACCGCGGTGCTTCCGCAGGCACTGCACGGAATGGGTGGCGTCGGCAAGTCGCAGGTCGCCATCGAGTACGTCCACCAGCACAGCGGCGACTACGACCTGATCTGGTGGGTCCCCTCCGAACAGGACGGTCAGATCCTCGCGTCCCTCACCAAACTCGCCCAGCGACTGGATCTGGACGTCAGCCCCGAGGCGAACAGCGCGGTTCCCGCCGTACGGGAGGCGTTGAGCACCGGGCAGGTGCCGTACGAGAGCTGGCTGCTCGTGTTCGACAACGCCGAGACGCCGGACGAGGTGCAGCGGTATTTTCCCACCGGCGGCGCCGGGAAGATCCTGGTCACATCCCGCGACCTGGACTGGGCGCGGGTCAGCCAGTCGATCGAGGTCGACGTCTTCACCCGTGAGGAGAGCCGGACCTTCCTCCAGAAGCGCAACCCGGAGTTGTCGGATGCCGACACCGACCGGCTCGCCGAGGCGTTGGGTGACCTGCCGCTCGCCATCGAGCAGGCCGCGGCCTGGCGGGCGGCCACCGGAATGCCGGTGGACGAATACCTCGCGTTGTTGGAGGACAAGCGCATCGAGTTGCTCGACGCTTCCCCGTCCCCGGATTACAAGCGATCGGTGGCGGCGGCGTGGAAGCTCTCACTCGAACGGCTGAAGGAGGTCAACGAATCCGCCTTCCAACTGCTGCAGATCTGTTCGTTCTTCGCACCGGAGCCGATCTCGCGGGATCTGTTCGCCGGCTCGCCCACGGCGCCGATCACCCCCGAACTGGATGCGACCCTGAGCGACAAGTTCCGGCTCAGCCGCGCGATCCGCGACATCCAGCGGTACGCACTTGCCCGGATCGACCACCGGCGGAACACCTTGCAGATCCACCGGCTGATCCAGGCCGTGCTGGTCGGCGAGATGGACGACGACGAGCGACTGCTGATGCGGCGCGGCGCGCACACGCTGCTGGCGAACGGGAACCCCAACAATCCGAGCCGGCGCGACCAGTGGGAGAACTACCAGGCGCTCCGCCCGCACATCACGGTGTCCCGGGCCGTCGAGTCCACCGATCCACGGGTCCAGGAACTCGTCTTCGGGCTGGTGCGGTTCCTCTACCACTGGGGCGACCACACCGGCAGCGAGGAACTGGCCGAGGAGACGTACGCGCTGTGGGTGCGGAACCGGGGCGAGACGGATCCGGAGACGCTCCGGCTGACCAAATGGCTCGGCTGGACGCGGTGGGTCAACGGCAAGTACCCGGAGGCTCGGGAACTGAACCGGCGCACCCTGGAGCTGTACCGTACGACGTTCGGCGACAACGACGAGGGCACTATCGACGCGATGTACATGGTCTCGATGGACCTGCGGACGAGTGGGGATTTTGTCGCCGCCCGCGACCTCGACGAGCGTGCGCTCGGTGCCGCCCGCCGCGAGTTCGGCGAGGACGATCCCGCGACGCTGATCTGCGCGCACGGCCTCGGGGTGAGCCTGCGGCTCACCGGCGAGTTCAAACGCGCCGCCGAACTCGACCGGGAAACCGCAGACCGTAGGGCGGTCATCCTGGGGCCCGACGACGAGGCAACTCTCAACACCCTCAACGGCCTTCTCATCGACATCCGCGAGTTGGGCGGCTACGTCGAGGCCCACCGACAGCAGGAGGACCTCTACGCCCGGCATCTGGCCGCGTTCGGTCCGGACGCTCCGGCCACGCTGCGCGCCGCCCGTACCCTTGCGGTCGCCCGGCGTAAGGCCGGAGATCACTCCGGCGCGCGGAGCCTCGCGGACGAGACTCTGGAGAAGTACCGCCGCCGGTACGGCGACGACTTTCCCGACACGATCGCGACCGCGCTGAACGTGGCGATCGATCTCCGGCACGCGGGTGATCTGACCGGGGCGATCGAACTCGGCGAAGCGACACTGCAGCGCTACGGTCGGATGTTCGGCCCGCGTCACTCGTACACGCTGTCCGCGCGGACGAACCTGGCGATCGTGCTTCGGCTCCTGAACAGCACCGAGGCCGCGTACCGACACAACAGTGAGGCGCTGGAACTACTCGACGCCACGCTGGGCAGCGATCATCCCGTCACGCTGGCCTGTGCCACGAACCTCGCCAGCGACCTGTACGCGCTCGCCAGGACGCAGCCGGCGTACGAGCGGGACACCGACACCCTGGCCCGCTCGGAGCGGGTGCTCGGGGTGGAGCACCCGTCGACCCTGGCCGTCAGCGTGAACCTCGCCCTCGATCTGCGGGCCTTGGGACGGGTCAACGAGGCTGACAAGATCCTGGCCGACACCATGGCGCGGCTTCGGAAGGTGCTGGGCGAACGACACCCGGCGACCCTGAACGCCATCCAGAGTGTCCGGGCGGACTGCGACGTGGATCCGATGCCGTTGTGACAACCGGAGATGATGCCCGGTTCAGTCCACCCGCCCCGGCGGCCCGGTCTGGCCGATGTTGCTGCGTGGCCGTTCGACCTGGGCCATAACCCGTCGGAGTGGCCGCGTCAGCAGGTCCTGGTCGTATCCGGCCAGCGTGGCGAGGGAGTCGTTGCTGAGGTCGACCAGGTCCGTCTCGACGTCTCGGGAGAAGGAGTTTTCCACTCGCCGGTTCCTTCCTCTGGGGGACGCCGTCTCATCACCCGCGAGCATGCACTGACCCGGCCGACATCGGTGGCGGGGGAGTGTCCGGTCCGTTGGCCCTGCGGTTTCACCAGTTTCCCACACGCCTCGGGCAACTCGGTCCTGATTCATCTCTGTTTTTTCCAGGCGGCCGATGGGATGCTGAATGTCTGGAGGCATCCAATGTCGAGATCCTTTGGTGCATCCTCCGACGTCAAAGTCGGCATCGTCACCGCATTACCAGTGGAATGCGTGGCGATGCGGATGATGGTCGACGAGCTGGAGGACCTTCGAGTTCCCGGCGACCCCAATCACTACCGCGGCGGGACACTGCCGAGCCGGGATCCGGCCCGCCCGCACCGGGTCGTCATCGCGGTGCAGACCGAGGACGGTACCCGTAACGCCGCCGCGATCTGCGCGGACATGGCGCGCAGCTTTCCCGGGCTGGGGACGTTCGTGATGTGCGGGATAGCCGGCGGCGTACCCGCGCCGCACCAGCCCGACCGGCACGTGCGGCTCGGCGACATCGTGGTGGCGACGAAGGGTGTCGTCGACTACGACCACGTCTGGACGGTGGACGGCACCGACACGCTCCGCCGGTCGGTGCAACAGCCGTCGAAGGCGCTGCTCCGGGCGGACCGGGAACTGGAGATGAAGGAGCTCGCCGGCGAGCTGCCCTGGGGCGCGCTGCTCGGCACGGCGCAGGCCAGGGCGGCGTGGTTCCGCCGGCCGGCCGAGGAGACGGATCCGCTGGCTTCGCAGGGACCTGTCGAGGGCCGGCCGGACACCCGACCGGAGTGGCCGGTCGGCTCGCCCCGGGTGCACCGCGCCGCGGTGGGCAGTGCGGACCGGTTGCTGCGCGACGCGGCCCGCCGGGACGCGTTGGCGGGCCGCCACCAGATCCGGGCCGTCGAGATGGAGGGCTCCGGGGTGGCGGTCGCCGCCGACCTGCACGAGCGGCAGTGGTTCATGGTCCGTGGCGTCGCGGACTACTGCGACAACCGGACGAAGAGCGACGTCTGGCATCCGTACGCGGCACTGGTCGCGGCGGCGTACGTCCGCGCGCTGCTGGCCGAGACCGCGCCGTTCGTGCCGGAGGACCGCCGACCGGCCGGACCGGCGCCGAACGCCCTCCAGCCGAACGCCCTCCAGCCGAACGCCCTCCAGCCGAACGCCCCACAGCCGAACGCCCCACAGCCGAACGGTCTCCAGCCGAACGCCCCACAGCCGAACGGTCTCCAGGCGATCGTCGACGCGCTGATGGGTGTCCCCGCCATGCGGGACGACTACCAGCGGCGGGCGGTCCTCAACATGCTGCCCGAGCACATCCGGACGGCGGTTCCGGACAGCGTGGTCGGCAGGTTGCACGTCGTCGGGCTGGTGCGGACCTGCGAGCACTATCCCGGCGGGCGGGAGGCCCTGCTCGACGCGCTCCGGCTGACCTTCGGTGTGGACGATCCGGACTATCGGCGGATCAACGGGATCGTCGAGCGGCACTGGTCAGGCGGTTAGCGCCGCGGTCGCCTCGTCCAGCCAGGCGGTGAGCCGGACCGGGTCGGGGCGGTAGCCCTCCTCGACGGCGCGCACGTACACCGCGCGGACGAGTTCCGGGCGGTGCAGCAGCGCGGAACCGGAGTGCGGGTCGGGGTCGCACGTGCTGAGGCCGAGCCCGACCCAGGCGTTCAGGTCGTGGGGGTTCGCCCCGAGGCGCGCGCGGTAGCCGGCCCGGGCGGCGTCGAGATCGTCCCGGACCAGCGCGACGTCCGCCTCGGTGAGGTCGAGCGAGCGCATCCGCTGCCCGGGCGGGAGCGGGTGTCCGGCGATGTGCCGGCGGACGAGCAGCAGCATCCCGGGCGACCAGCGCCGCTGCGGGTGCGCCATGAGACCGGGCCGGTACGAGTCGAGCTCCACCCGCTGGTCGCGGGCCCAGGCCCGGGTGAGCCGGCGGACGTCCGCCGGCGGCGGGTGCAGGTGACGGATCCGCCATCCGGCACGGTGACCGGCGGCGATCAGCTCGGCGGCGCGTACCACCCCGGTGGGCAGCGGGTCCGCCAGCCAGGGCTCGACCCGCTCGGTCAGCCCGGCGACGAGCCGCTCGCCCCAGCGGGTCAGGCCGGAGCCCGGCTGCCGGACGTCCCGGAGCGCCTCGCGGACCTGCGCCCGCGCGTACGCGTACTCCAGGTCCGCGCTGCGCCGTTGCGGCCCGGTACGGCGCAGCCGGTAGTCACGCCAGAACCCGGCGATGCCGACGAAGGCGTAGATCCCCTGCACCAGGCCGCTCACCGGGCGTGGGTCGTCGCGCCAGGGCGCGTACCTCACCTGCTCGTCCGGGCCGGCGGTGAGCGGCACCAGGTGCATCAGGCCGCCGAGCTTGATGTGTTGGAACTCGTGCACCAGCGCGACCGCCAGGGTCACCTCGTCCGGCGGCGTCGAGACCATCACGCTGCCGAACGCCTCGCCGGTCGACGCGCTGCGCGTCTCCGAATCGTCGGTGCTGGGCAACGGCACCAGGGAGACCACGGCCGCCGCGATCGCCTCGGCGCCGTCCGGCCGCTGGTCGTGGAGCAGCCGCCAGGCCCCGGCCAGCAGCTCGGTCCAGCGCGCCACGGCCGCCGCGTCGAGCCGGTCCGGCTCGACCGGGTCGGCGAGTTCGCGGTACGGGTCGACGTCGTCGAGCAGGACGCGTAGCCGGGGATCGGGGCCGACCGTCAGCCGCCGCAGGCTCCACCAGCCCGGTACCTCCTCCTCGGGCGAGCAGAGCCGGACCGTGGGCCCGTCGCCGGGGGCACCGATCCGGAGTACGCCGTCAGCGCATTCCGCCGCCACCTGCTGCCATCCGGTCGGGTCGGCGAGTACCGCCATCCCGAGCGAGGGCAACATGACCCGGCCGGAGCGCGCCGGCAGCCGGGTACGCCAGGACAGGCCGGCCCGGGCGGCGGCCACCAGCGCCACCGCGTGCAGAGCGCCGAAGTCGATCCAGATCGGGGCCCGCGCCTGTGCACCGCCGCGATGGCGCCGCAGCGCGTACGCGGCCCAGTTGCCGATCTGGGGATGCAGCAGCAACTCCGTGAACTCGGCCGGTGCCGCCCGCTCGGCCCGGATCAGCACCTCCCGGGCGGCGTCGGCCGGAGGCAGCGGGCCGAGCAGCCGTGGTTCGGCCCGGGCCGCCTCGACCACCGCGTGCAGCAGCAGGAGTCGTCGGCTGCGCTGGGTGTGCCAGAGCGCCCGGACCAGGTCGGGCCCGCCGTCGCCGGTGCAGAGGGCGTCGAGGTGTTCCCGGGGCAGGCGATGGTGCGGGAGGTTCGGCTGCGGATCGACACGGTCCACCACTGACACACTCCTCGCTCCGTCTTGCGTAGACAGCGCTGTCCCGTCCGTGGCCAGTGCCGGAAACTCTACCGCCGCTCCCGGGCGCGGCAACACATCGAGAAAGGACGATCAGATGGTGCTCCGGCGTGATCCCGGGCGCAGCGCCACAACGGCGTGCGGGGTGTCACCGGAAGCGGGCGCTTCCGGTGACACCCCGCACTTTCCCCGGACTAGGGGTTGACGGTGATGGTGAAGGTGGACGTGGTGTTCCGGATGTCCTGGTAGTTGTTGCTCAGCCGGAGGTTGTTGAAGACCGCCGTACCGCGTGCCGGGCCCTGACCGGCCTCGGGCATCTCGTTCGCCCAGATGCCGAACCCGGACTTGGCGTCGTACGCGTCGCCGCTGCGTTGCGCGCCGCTGATGGAAATATTGGTGAATACGGTGTCGGTGACGGGGAACTGTGGCTGACCGCCCACGTAGTTCGTCTGGAACATGATGCCGTGATAGGTCGGGTCCACGATGTCGACGTCACTGACCCGGATTCCGCGCATCTCCTTCGATGCGGAGAACACCCATATTCCGGGGAACGTCTGCGCGCCCCAGAAGTGGCCGCCGGACCGGACTATCGACGCGTTCTCCACCCGGGTGATTCCCGGCCCGAACCCGACGAACGGATAGCCGAAGTCGAGTGAGCTGATGGTGATCCCGGAGTAGACGAGCTGGTCGGCGATGTACATGTTGCGGAAGGTGTTGTCCTGCCCGCCGTACACGGCGACCCCGGCCGCCCGCCAGGTCAACGTCGCCGTCAGGTTCTCGAAGACGTTGCCGGTGTTCGCCCCGCCACCGGCGTCGGTCGCCGAGAAGAGCGCGAACGCGTCGTCGCCGTTGCCGCGCCCCTCGACGTTGCTGACCAGGTTGTTCGTGCTGCCGTTGGTCATGTTGACCGCGTCGGCGAAGGTGTTGCGGATCCGCGAGTTCTTGATGGTGACGTTGCTGACGTGCACGCCCCAGAACATGCAGACGGTGTGCTCGACCCAGACGTTGTCGAAGGTCAGGTTGGAGACGTTCTGCAACTCGCCCCAGACCTTGCCGGGACCGTCGATACGGGACGTGTAGTTGCCGAAGAAGGCGAGGTGCTCGAAGGACGAGCCGTTCGCCGTACCCTCGACCCGGAACCCGGCGTCGGTGTTCTCCTGGCCGGGTGGTGTCTGGAACCGGGTGTACCACATGCCGGCGCCGACCACCTTGACCGCCTTGCCGTACACCTGGAACTTGTTCGAGGTGCTGTAGGTGCCGGCGGGCAGGTAGACGCCGATCAGGTTGCCGGTGGTGTCCATCCGGACCCGGTCCAGCGCGTTCTGCACGTCCTGATGGCTGGTGCCGGCCGGCGTGGTGTAGCGGGCCGGGTCCGGGTTCGCCCTCGGCGCGACCTGCTCGGTGTTGACGAAGTCGATCGCGTACGTGGTGCTGTTGGCCGGGTCCTTCTGCAACCTGATCCGGCTGCCGGCCGGGATCGACGAGTTGAGCAGCACGTTCGCCTCGTCGTAGATGTGCCGGGGACCGCCCGAGCCGGGCGAGTTGTTCGGGCTCGCCTCGGCCCCGTAGAGCCAGGCGTACCGGCTGGTCAGCTCGATGGCCTTGTGGAACGTGCCGTCGACGTAGATGTTCAGTGTCGAGTTGGCGCCGCCGCCGCCCGGGGCGTCCGGCATGGAGAAGCGGGTGACCAGGGTGTTGGTCGGGGCCCGGGTGGTCCACTCGACGTAGGCGCCGGTGCTGTTCAGGGTCACCGCGCGCCGGCCGGACGCCTCGCCGGCGAGGTCGCCGACGGTCCGGTTCGGCCCGACGATCGCCGCGCCGCCGCCGAGCGTGCCGTCCTCGGCCTCGTACATCTCGTACGGCATGTTGGCGCCGCGCCCGACGAAGAACGGGGTGTCGCTGGTGTTGTTGCCCTGCTTCACCGGCAGTTCGTTGGCGTCGGCGGCGAGTACGGTCCGGACCGTGTACCGGCCGTTGGTCGCGGTCCAGGTGCCGAGGTTCACCGGCGCGGTGCTGGCCCCGGCGGCGATGGTCCCGCTGTACGAGCCGGTCAGCGTGCGTACCGCCGTGCCGCTGGCGTTCAGCACGGTCACCGTGATGCCGTGCGCCCCGCCGGCCGAGGCGCTGGTGCCCTGGTTGCGGATCGCCACCGCGAAGGTGACCGTCTGGCCGTTCGCCGGGGTGCTCGGCGACCAGCTCGGAATCGCCACCAGGTCCGAGCTGGCCACCGGGGCGACGGTCAGCGAGGACGGGTTGGTGAAGCTGTTGTTGGTCTCGCTCTGCTCGACGACCGAGTTGGACTCGTCGACCTTGGCGGTCAACTGGTAGGTGCCGGCGTTGCGCGGTCCCGCGTTCGCGGTGACGGTACTGCTGGCCCCGGCGGCGAGCCCGCCGACGGCGGCGGTGCCGACCAGGGTCGTACCCAGGTAGAAGTTGACGTTGCTGGCACCGGAGGCGGCGGTGCCGGCGTTGCGGACCGTGGCCGAGACGGTGATCGCGGTGGTCTCGACCGGCGCGGCCGGGCTCCAGGTGGCGGCGGTGACCGTCAGGTCCGGGTTCGGCGCCGGTACCCCGAATACCTGGAACTCGGCGACCTGGCCGGCCGGTGCCCCGCTGTTCGAGGTGATCGACAGCCGGACGTCGGCGACGTTGCCGCTGACCGGGATGGTCACGCTGTTGCCGCTGCCCGGGCTGAAGTTGTAGACCGTTGCCGCCGACAGGCTGCCGAACGACGAGCCGCTCTGCTCGCGGCCGAGTACCGCGATGGTCTGGCTGCGCGGGCCCCAGGCCGGATCCGGGTTCAGCCGGACCACCACCGAACTGACCGTGGCGTTCGCGCCGAGCTGCACGGTGAGCACGCTCGGGTACGCCCCGCCGGCCCCCTCCCAGTACGTCGCCACGTTGTCGTCGTTGGCATTGGCGGCGACGAAGGTGTGCACGGTCGACGAGGCGGTGATCGGCTTGCCGACCGCCAGGTTCGTCCCGGCCGGCGGGTTGCCGGTGCCGTTGCGGGTCACCGTGCTGCTGTTCGGCGACACGTTCCCGGCGGCGTCCCGGGCCCGTACGTAGTACGAGACCGTCGCGCTGGTCGGCTGGTTGTCGGTGTACGTCAGCACGTTGCCGAGGTTGGCCCGCAGCGCGCCGTTGGCGTAGACGTCGTACCCGACGACGCCGACGTTGTCGCTGGCGGCGTTCCAGGTCAGCCGGATCTGCCCGCTGGCCGGCTGGGTGTAGGCCAGGTTGGTCGGCGCGGTCGGGGCCTGCCCGTCCGGGCCGCCGGTCGGGCCGTGCACCTCCAGCTCGGAGAGCTGACCGGCCGGCCAGCCGTTGTTGGCGGTGATGTGCAGCCGCAGGTAGCGGGTGTTGGTGGTCGGCAGGTTGACGGTGACGGTGTTGCCGCTGGCCGGGTTGAAGGTGTAGCCGGTGGCGGCGACGAGGGTGCTGAACGTGCTGCCGTTGTTGCTGTTCTGCACGGCGAGGGTCTGGGTGCGGGTGCCCCAGCCGGGCGGCAGTTTGAGCACCAGCCGGTTCACGTCGGTGGCCGCGCCCAGGTCCGCCTGGATCCACTGTGGGAAGGCGTTGTTGGCGCTCTCCCAGTAGGTTCCCTGGTTGCCGTCGCCCGCGTTGCCCGCCGGGTATTCGGGGTGCGAACTGCTGGCGCTGATGGTGGCGGCGACCGCGACCTCGGCCCGCTGCGGGCCGGTGTCGGGACGGGCGGAGGCCGGGTTCGGGAAGAGCGATCCGGCGGCCACGAGTAGTCCGGTGGTGAGCGTCGCCGCGATCAGGCGGGGTCTTGGTGGTAGCTGTCTCATCGTCTTCCTTGGCGCTCGTCGGAACCGACCGGAGGTGCTGCGAGCGACCGGGCCTGGTCGGCGGCTGGCCCGGCTGCCGCCCGCCGCCGAAGGCGAGCGGTGGCGCCGTCCGTCCGCCTGTCCACCGCCGCCGCGACCCCGCCGAGGGTCGATCCCCGAGGCAGCCGGGGAAGGAACACAGAGAACGCCTGTCCAGAAATTCCGGGGAGTAGAAAGCTATTGAGCAACTACCGACCCGAAACTTGCGTGGTGTCGTCGTAATGTTGCAGACGTGCTACGGATGCGTCAACACCTCGGGCGGATCCGTCCGGATCGATGTGGCAGAGTAGGGCGATTTATCCGGATCGATTCTTATGTGCGGGCACACGTGCCGGCGCAGGCCGCGCGGTTGCTGGGGTGCGGTTGCTGCGGGGTGCGGTCGCTGGGGGTGCGGTCGGTCGTCGGCCGCACCCGGCCGGGGTTCACCGGCCGGCGAGCCGGGTCAACCGAGCCGTCTGCTGTGCGCGGCGAGGAGCGCCCGCAGCGGTGCCGGGTCGGCCCCGGCCAACCCGCGCTTCGGCAGCACCAGTACGGCCGCGCCCCGGCCCCGTGACGCGAGCAGGACGAAGGAGCGGTCCGTCTCGACGTGCAGCGGGTGCATCGACCAGCCGCTCTGCATCTCACCGCTGACGTTCTGCACCCGTACGCCGCCCTCGTCCACGGTGGCGGTCATCGGTTGGGTCAGCGCCGGGTTCGCCCGGATGAGCAGCCGCACGTTCAGCCGGTAGATCAGCCGGGGATCGCGGAGGAACCGGCGCAACAGGAAGTCGAGTCCGGTCATGATCGGCATCAGTACGACCAGCAGGGCGAGGACCGCCAGTGCCACGATCGTCGAGAACTCCCCGGCCAACGCGGCCTTGACCAGGACGGCCGCGTGGCAGCAGTGCGGATTACGACAGGGTTGCCGCCTGAGCCTCGGCCCATTCGTTGACACGTACGGACGACGCGGTTATCTCGGCACCGATCGCCTCCGCCCCCTCGCGGCGGCCGTCGTCGACGAACGAGGTGAAGAAGAGGGCCGGGCCGGCGTAACCCGCCTGACGCAGCGCCCGGAGCCCGTCGAACCCGGTGTACTCGTCGTCGGCCCGGCCGAGGTCCGAGATCAGCGCGTTCGGCTGGAACAGCGGCAGTAGGTCCATCGCCTGCCGGGTGCCGGTACTGGTCCGTACCTGGGCGCCCCGGGCCGCCAGGCTGTTGATCATCAGCTCGTTGTCGGCCGGGGAGTCGTCGATCCAGAGCAGTCGAAGTCCCTCGTACCTCGATCCGTCGGCGACGGAGGTGTCGATCGGGGTGGGAGTGGTGCTCAGTGGACGTCGGCGCAGCCGGTGTTGCAGCCGCAGCCGCTCCTCCTCCGGACCGAGGTCGCGGATCAGCATCCGGCAGTCCTCGTTGCCGGCCAGCAGCCGCCACGCCTCCGGTACCCGGCCCTCGAGCTGTCCCAGAGCCCGTTCCCACACCTCCATCGGATCGTCCTCCGAGGGTTGCAGGACGCCGTACGACGCCAGGTGGTGCCGCCCGGTCTTGACGTCCTCGTCCGACGGCTGCCGGCCGTGGTTCAGCAGCCAGTACCGGGCCGACCGGTACGCGAGCAGATCGCCGACAGTGTCGCCGGTGGTACGCAGGATCTCCCGGTAGAGGTCGGGATACAGGTGTTGCAGGAGGACGGACTTCATCAGGCCGTCGGCGCCGAACTCCCGCCAGCGCGGGTCGAGCTGGTATTCGGCGACGAAGCTGTTCAGCAGGCGCTTCACCCGGCGCGGATTGCCGGCGCACTGCCGCCCGATCAGTGCGACCAGCGGTTCGGTCAGCAGGTGCCCGGTCCCCGACCTGGCCGCGTACCCCTGGATCATGGTCGCCACGGTCGCCTCCGGCGCCACCGGGATCTGGTAGCTGACCTGGACGATTTTCTCCAGGTATTCCCGGACGTGGCTGCCGGTCTCCGCGCCCGGCAGCGAGATGCGGGACAGCACGGAGAGGTCGCAGCCGAGCACGAAGGCGATGCCGGGCAGGTCGAGGTAGAGCTTGATGGCCTCGCAGATCTCGATCGCGGTCGCCTCGCCGCAGCGGTCCAGGTCGTCGACGAAGACCACGATGGTGTGCCGGGGCTGGCCGGTCTGCTCGTCGACCCAGGCGCCGAGCGACTGCGCCAGCAGGTCGCGGGCCTGCTCCCGGGCCCTGGCGTCGACCGACATCTGGGCCCAGAGCTGGTCGAGCGCCCGGTCGAGCCGGAAGAACGACGCGGCGACGCCGGCGCCGATCCGGAGCGAGCCGCCGAGCACCTCGTTGTCGCGGAGCTGCCGGAACGCCCGCCGCACCACGTTGCGGTCCAGCTTGCCGAGCACCAGCTTGAGCATCCCGGTCAGCGCGCTCACCCCGCTGGCGGTCCAGGCGTTGAACCACACCGTTTCCACGTCCGGGCGCCGGGCGAGGTTGTCGGAGAGCTGTTTCATCAGGGTGCTCTTGCCGGTACCCCAGCGGCCGTCGACGGCGAGCACGAACGGGGTACTGGCGCGGGAGCCGTAGATGAGGTTCGCGAGTTCACCGGCGACCATCGAGGTGCCGAGGAGGTCGGCGAGTTCGTCCTCGACCGGGAGGTCGTTCAGCAGGACGAATTCGCCCTCGTCGACGGCAACCATGCCGAGCAGTGTAGGACCGTTCCGCGTCCGCCCGGATCTCCCGGGAGCTGACGCTGTCAGTCAGCGCGGTCGAGGGCGTTCGCGCGGGCCACGGCGTACCGTTCGCGGATCGCCGGCACGGCGTCCGCCTCGTACGTCTGCACCTGCCCGACCGTCCACGACGGCGGTCGCTGCCCGCCCGACAACACCCAGGCGGCCTGGCGGGCGGCGCCGTCGGCGACGTACTCCCGCAGCGGTGGGACGAGCACGGGGAGGCCGAAGACCGTGGGCGCGATCCGGCGTACCGCCTCCGGGCGGGCGCCGCCGCCGACCAGGACGACCCGGTTGACCGTCGTGCCCTGTTCGGTCATCGCGTCCAGCGAAGCCAGCCCCGGTGCGCCGGCCAGTCGCCAGGTCAGCCAGTCATGCGGCAGGCACACCGCGGCCGTACGGGCGGCGTTGTCCGGCTCCGCCGAGGCCTGACGCAGTCGTCCGGGGCGGGGTCGCCGGTGGTGGCAGCTAGCCGGCCGTCATGCTGACCCTGCCAGGGATACCCTTCGCGGAGGCTCCCAGCCGGCGGCCGGCGCCGGCACAGTGGTGGCATCAATCCTTTGCCACCGAAGGAGTCTCCCGTGCGGTACCGACTACTGGGCCGAAGCGGCCTGCGCGTCTCCGAACTGTTCCTCGGCGCGATGGGGCTCGCCTCGCCGACCGGCGGGGTCGCGCCGCTGCCGGCCGCCCGGGACATCCTCGACGCGTACCTCGACGCGGGGGGCAACGTCGTCGACACGGCGGTCAACTACGGCGACGGGGAGAGCGAGCGCATCCTCGGCGAGTTGCTGACCGGCCGGCGGGACCGGGTGGTGCTGGCAACCAAGTACACCGCGTCGCGGGACCGCACCGATCCGAACGGGTACGGCAACCACCGGAAGAACCTCCGGCTCTCCCTGGAGACCAGCCTTAAGCGGCTGCGTACCGACCACATCGACCTGTACTGGGCGCACGTCTGGGACCGGCACACCCCGATCGAGGAGATGATGCGGGCGCTGGACGACGCGGTCCAGGCCGGCAAGATCCTCTACGTCGGTATCTCCGACGCCCCGGCCTGGGTGGTCAGCCGGGCGAACACGCTTGCCGAGTGGCGCGGCTGGGCGCCGTTCGTGGGTCTCCAGGTGCCGTACAACCTGCTGGAACGGGACATCGAACGGGAGCTGCTGCCGATGGCGGAGGCGTTCGGGATGACCGTGGCGAGCTGGTCGCCGCTGGCACACGGACTGCTCTCCGGCCGGCACACCCGCCCCGGCGACAGTGCCACATCCCGGGCGGGGGAGGGGTTCGGCGCACTCGACGCCCGGGAGCAGGCAGCCGTACTGGCGGTGCAGGAGGTCGCCGACGAGCTGGGCGTGACCGCCGCGCAGGTTGCCATCGCCTGGGCCAGGGCCGGCTCCCGGGCCGTACACCCGATCTTCGGAGCCGGCACCGTGGCGCAGCTCAAGGAGAACCTCGGCGCGGTGGACGTGACGCTGCCGGCCGAGGCGGTGCGGCGGCTCTCTGCGGCGGTCGAGTTCACCGCCGGCTTCCCGGCCGACTTCATCGCGAGCTGCGAGGAGACCGAGTGGCTGGTCGGACCGAACGCCACCCGGCTCGACGCACGCTGACCCGCCGACGGGTGCGGTGTCCCGGGTACCCAGGCGAGGCAGCTCGACAGTCTGCGAGAGACCTGGTCCTTCCCCCGAATTGGTGGCTCCCGGTCACAGTGGGACGACATAGGCATTGACGAAGAAGTGCTCAACCCTGCCCCAGTGCAGGTGTCCGGCCTTGGCTTCGTCGCCCTGGCGGCCCAGCACGACGTGGACGTGAACCGCACCGTCCTTTACCTCGCCAGTCCCGGTCAACTCCATCGGCTCGCTGTACTCCGTGACGATGTCCTTCGAGTAGTCGTCGGCCGCCATCGTTGAGATTGCGCAGCCCTCGACGGCTCCGATCAGCGACACGACGGCGCCGTTCGCTACGCCACGTGCCTGAAGCTCGGCCGTCAGCGTTGCCATGACTTCCTGTCCAGGCTGGACGGAAACGAGGATCATCGGGGCCTCTCTGCTGTCGTGGTGATCGGGTCAGCGCCGGCCAGGAGTGCGGCCATGGTGCGTAGGTTCTCGGATGCGCTCTCGGTCCGCAGGGCATCGGCGACAGCCGCCCTCACTGGCTCGCGGCCGGCCGCGCTGGCCCGGCTACACCACCGGGCCGCCGCGTCGCGAGGGTTGCGCAGCTCTTCGGCGAGCTTCAATGCCGCATCCGGCCCGGCAACGGCCGAGCCCTGGGCGAACTGCGTGGCGAGCACCCACGGCAGGCCGAGGACCCGGCTCGCGACCGCCGTCAGGTACAGCGCCCGCATTGCCTCGTCCGCCCGAAGCGCTGCGATCACCCGGTCGGCTGTCTCGGGTACCTCGACCTTCGCCAGGATGCCGGCCGCATTCACCCGCAGGACGTCCGTTGCGCCGCCCCGCATCCACCGACTGAGGGTTGCTTCGCTGGCAGCATCCTGCTGAACAAACTCGCGGATCACTAGATCGGTCGCGTGGCTGGTCTGGGTGGTCTCAAGCCGGCCGCTCGCACCGGCCGTGATCTCGCCGAACACCCGGCAGGCTAGATGGAAGTCGAGCAGGCCCGGGTGAGCGAAGCGGACGGCGCCGGCCGGCGTGCGGACGAGTTGGCGCCTCTGGACGAGCTGGGCCGTAGCGGGCCGCAGGGCGGCTGGTATCAGGCTTTGGTGTAGCTCGTGCCCGTCCCCGCGCCAGATCTCCCACGCGATCCACTGAGCGCATTCGTCCAGGTCAACGACCGACGAAGCGCCTGCGACCGCGCCGGCGACGGTCGCGCCTGCCAGCGCGAAAAGGTCTTTACGTCTCACCTCGTCAACGGTAGGCGACGACGCCTCGCTGAGCGCCAGCCGTACCGCCCGCTGATACAGCTCGACGGTGGCCGGCGTAACGGGCCGTTCGCCTGCCTCGATCCGGGACAAATGGCTTGCGGACAGCCCACCGAGGCGCGCGACCTCGGCGAGCCATGATCGGGCCACAAGAGCGCTGGTACCGACACATGCGGCGGCTTGCTCAGAGGCGGTACCCGACCGGTCAGCACATCCCTGGACGGACGTACGCCTGCCTGACGTGTTCCGATCCTTGGCCGTGCGCGCCGGCACGCCTGGCCCTCCTGATCGGCTACAAGGGCAACCGCGTGGGGCTGATGATGTTCCTCGGCCTGCACCTCGCCCGCGCACTGCAAGCACTGCCCGACACGCACCCCGCGCTGATCGCAGGCCAGATCCTCTACTGGGTTCCCCGCCACCGAAGCCCGTAACCGACTTGCCTCATCACCCAATCCCCCGGGCAGGCGTCCAGCCGTATCGGGGGTGTCGGAAACCGTTACAGCGGCGACCGCACGCGAGAGCCCCGGCCATCTCCCCGGGGGTCTCTGCGTTCCCGGCAACGCCAGTTGGCGCCGTTCATGGGAATAACTCTTCCGGGTTCGACCCGCCTCGACGGGCGCTGACCCGCCGACGGGTGCGGCCCCCGCCCGGGTACCCACGTGGGCCCGCACCTGCCCGGGCGACCGACCGGCCCTGCCGGGTCCGCGTGCCGGAGCGTCTCCGCCTAGGCTCGCATGAGACGTCGAAGGAGTGGGGATGCCGGAAACGACGGTCGCGGATTTCTGGTTCGATCCCTCCTGCCCGTACACCTGGACGACCTCGCGCTGGCTGCTGGAGGTGGCGAAGGTCCGGCCGGTCGAGCCGCGCTGGCACCTGATGAGCCTGTCGGTGCTCAACGAGGGGCGGGACGACGACCCGGAAGGCGACCCCGACGGCTACCTCTGGGTGCCGGTGCGGATCTGCGCGGCGGTGCGCCAGGAGCACGGCCCGGAGGCGCTGGCCCGGCTCTACACGGCGATGTGGACCACTGCCCGGGGCGACGGGGACTGGCTCGGCGACCTGCACACCGCGCTGGCCGCCGCCGGCCTGCCGCGCGAACTGGTCGAGGCCGGCACGTCGACCCGGTACGACGAGATCGTGCGGGCCTCGCACGCCGAGGCGATCGCGCTGGTCGGCGAGCACGTCGGCACCCCGATCATCGCGGCGACCGGCACCGACGGCCGCCGGGTCGCCTTCTTCGGCCCGGTGATCTCCCGGATCCCCACCGGCGAGCAGGCCGGCCGGCTCTGGGACGGGACGCTGCTGGTGGCCGGCGTGCCCGGGTTCCACGAGTTGAAGGGCCTGCCGCACGCCGAGCCCCAACTCGGCTAGATTTCGCCGGGCCGACTACCGGTGGGCGGGGTGCTGTGCCAGCCGGGCACGCAGCCCTTCGGCCCGTGGGTGACCCAGGGTGTCGAAGATGTCCAGCGCCTGCTGCCAGCAGTCCCGGGCCTGGACCGGCTCGCCGGAGCGGAGCAGGCCGTCCCCGAGTACCTCCAGGGTCTCGGCCTCGAATCCGCGACAGTGTTTCTGGTGGAAGAGGTCGCGCGCCTCGTACAGGCGGATCAGGGCCTGCCGGTGCTGCCCGGCGTGCAGCAGTGCCTCGCCGAGGTTGAACAGCGCCGAGGCAACGCCTGCCGGGTCGGCCAGCCGCCGCCGGACCTCAAGCGCCTGCGACAGGCAGCGGATCGCCTCCCGGTGCTGCCCGGCCCCCGAGTACGCCCGGCCGAGGTTTCCCAACGCCATGCTCTGGTCGTACTGCGAGGCGGTGTCCCGGCGGATCTCCAGAGCCGCGGTCAGGTGGTCGATGGCCTCGTGGAACCTGCCCTGCCGGCCGTACGCGATCCCCAGGTTGTTGAGTGTCCGGCCCTCTCCGCGTCGGTCGCCGATGGCACGACGGATCTCCAGTGACCGGGTGAGGCAGTCGACGGACTTCTCGGTCTGGCCGAGCTGTCCGTAGCCGAGACCGAGACCGCTGAGGATCAGCGCCTCGCCGGCCCGGTCATCCGCCCGGCGTGCCGCGTCGAGCGCGATCCGGCTGGTGCCGAGCCAGTCGTGCCAGTTGCTGCGGCGGTCGAAGTACAACCGGAGCACCGCGGGCAGGCGCCAGGCGATGTCGTACCTGCCGTGGCCGAAGGCGCTGTTCACGGCCGCGACCAGGGTGCTCTGCTCGGCCGTGATCCACCCGAACGCCTGTTCGTCGGTGCCGAACCCGGGCAGGTGGGATGGTCGGGCCGGCTCGTCCAGCACGACCTCCATGTTGTACGGGAACAGCCGGCGGACGGCCGCTTCGGCGGCGTACAGATACCAGGTGAGGATTCGGCCGACGACGGCGTCGGTACGGTCCGCACCGTCGTCACCGTCATCCAGGGTGGCCCGCGTGCCGGCGTACTCGCGGAGCAGGTCGTGCAGTCGGTAGCGGTCGGCGGTGATCGGAGTGACGAGATGCTCGTCGCCCAGCCGCTCCAGGGTCTGCCGGGCCACCGGCGGCGGCACGCCCACCAGCGCCGCGGCCGAATCGACGGTGAAGTCGTCACCGGGGTGCAGCCCGAGCAGCCGGAACAGCCGCTGCCCGGCCGGATCGAGGGCCTGGAAGGAGAGGTCGAAGACGGCGCGGATCTGCCTGTTCCCGACCGCCAACTCGCCGAGGCGGTCACCTTCCGCGTCGAGCCGGGCGGCGAGGTCGCTGAACGTCCAGGCTGGCCGGGACCGCAGCCGGTGGGCGGCCAGCACGACCGCGAGCGGAAGCCGCCCGCACAGGTCGGCGACCCGGCGAGCGCCGGCCGGATCGGCGGCGACCCGGTGCTCTCCGGCGACCCGGCCGAGCAACGCGTGCGCGTCCCGCGCGGTGAACACGTCCAGGTTCAGGGTGTGGGCGCCGTCGAGGGCGAGCACCCGACGGCTGGTCACCAGGACGAGGCTCGTCGTACTGGCCGGCAGCAGCGGCAGAACCTGCTCGTCGCTGGCGGCGTTGTCCAACAGGACCAGGGCGTGCCGGTTGTGCAGCCGGTCTCGGTACAGCGCCGCCCGGGCATCCAGACCGTCGGGGATCTGGGCGCCGGGCACCCCCAGCAGGTAGAGAAAGGAGGCGAGTACGGTGGCCGGATCGGCGGGCGGTTCGTCGGCGTGACCGTGCAGGTCCACATAGAGCTGGATGTCGACGTACCGTCCGGACCTGACCAGTTGGTGGGCGTGGTGGACCGCGAGCCGGGTCTTGCCGACCCCGGCCATTCCCTCGATCGTGGAGATCACCACGTTGGTGCCGGTCTGCCCGGCCGGCGGCAGGGCCGACGACAGGATGCTCAGCTCGGCCTCCCGGCCCGTGAAGCCGGCGATGTCCGGCGGTAGCTGGCGATGTGCGCTCACCGCCGTGCCGGTCCCCGCCGGCCTGGTCACCTCCTGGCGCAGCACCCGCCGGTGTGCTGCGGCCAACGCGGGTCCGGGGTCCGCGCCCAGTTCGTCCGCGAGCCGTCGGCGCAGCGCCTCGAACACCCGCAACGCCTCGGCCTGCTGACCGGTGCCGGCCAGCGCGAGGATCAACTGCGCGTGCGCGGCCTCGTCCAGCGGATCGGTGTCGGCGGCCTGCCGCAGCAGGGGCAGCACCTGGTCGTGGTGGCCGAGCCCGGTGGCGAGTTGGGCGTACTCCAGGACGACCCACTGCCGTTCCCGGTCCAGCGCCGCCGCCTCGGGCAGGATCCGCAGGCTGGCAAGGTCGGCGAGCGGGGCACCGCGCCACAGGCCGGTCGCCTGCCGGTACCACTCGTACGCGGACGCCAGGTCCCCGTCCCGGTGGGCGCCGCGTGCCCGCCGGACGAGCCGGCGGAACTCGAGCAGGTCAAGCTGCTCATCACTGACGGTGAGCTGGTAGCCGCCCCCGGTGGCGACCAGCAGGCGGTCCGGGTGGGCGGCCGGCTGCGGCGCCCGCAGCCGCTGGCGCAGCCGGGATACGTGGTTCTGCACCAGAGCGGCGGCGCTGTCCGGCGGTTGCCGGCCCCACATCACCTCGACGAGCGTGTCCAGGTGGACCGGCGCGTTCGGGCGCAGTGCCAGCGCGGCCAGCAGGGTGCGCTGCTTAACCGAGCCCGGATCCACGCCGACCCCGTTGACGAGGACGGCGAGCGGGCCCAACACCTGCAACCGCAGGCCGTACGCTGGCGGGTGGGCGTGTCGACAGAGCTGGATGAGCCTCGATGTCTCCCCGGCGGACAGGCCGAGGGCGCTGGCGAGTCGGCGCAGGGTGGCGGGACGCGGCGCGGCGACGCGTCCCTGCTCCAGGTCGCGTACCCCACCGACGCTCAGCCCAGCCCGGTCGGCCAGGTCCTGTTGGGTCAGACCGGCGCGTTCCCGGAACTCACGAAGGGAACTGGAGAGTCCCGCCTCACTCACTGGTCGTCACCGCCCGACCGCGTCCTCGTGGCTGGTCGCTCCCGTAGGAAATCCTGGGCAACCGTACATCGACTCCGCCGGTACCTGCCGCCCCGTACCCAACCCGTAGTCGGCCGGTGGACGACCCCGCCACACGTCGCCGACCAGCGCCGCCGGCGGCCGGGTACGGCTGGCCGGACGCCAGGGTTCGGTGAGCGTCCTCTGCCACCGTGGAGGCGTGACGATGGACAACCGGGCCGGTTACCGGCGGGGGATGCGCGATGGATAGGCCGCTGCTGAGGAGTCTGCGCGACCCGGCCGAGCAGCGGCTGCTGCGCGAAGCCCTGGAGGAACAGGCCAAGGACGACGGCGACCCGCTGGCCCGCGACATGGCCCGGGACGTCCTCGCCGGCAACGTCACGCTCTACGAGGCGGTCGGCTCCAGCGTGTACGGCGAGGTGTTCGCCCAGCGGGCCGAGGAACACGCGAAGTGGTGGCACGACCTGCCCGACGACGAACGCGAGCGGCTGTACGCCGAGGGCCGGGAGGCCATCGCGAATGAGCGGGAGGCCATCGCGAGGGAGCGGGAGGAGGAGGGTCGATGACCTTCAAGGTGGAAACCGCCGACCTGCGCGGGTACGTCGGCCTGCTCAACCGCAACGCCGAGCACAACGACAAGGTCCTCGCCTACCTGCGCCAGTGGTGCGGCCAGGAGATGCAGGCGGTCTCCTCCGAAGGGCTGCTGGCCAAGGCGCTGAACTTCCACGACCGGATTTACGACGACGCGGTGAACCTGGTCACCCAGCTCGGCCAGGCCCTGCGCGCCTCCGCCGCCGAGTTGGACAAGGCCGCCAAGCTCTACGACGGCAGCGACAAGGCGGCCAAGGAGCGCTTCGAGTCGTCCCAGTACGTCGTCAACGGCCACTCGGAGCGAGAGGGCTGGGAGGCGAGCCATTCCGGCTTCGCCGACTACATGAACCCGCTCGACGTGCTCACCGGCACGCCGGGCTACACGGTGTTCAGCGACCCCACCAAGGTCCTCGACAAGATCGCCGAAGTCAGCCTGACCGGGATGGTCATGAACTTCATCGAGGAGCTGACCGGCACCAATCCACTTCAGAAGATCGCCGAGTTCGTCGCCGGCGACTGGGAGGCGTACAGCCGGACCGCCGGGGCGTGGCGGGCCATCGGTCAGGCGCTGGAGCGGATCGGCAAGAACATCGACCGGGGTCTCGCCTCGCTGGACCGTGCCTGGGAAGGCGGCGCCAGCGAGGTGGCGTACAAGGCGTTCCAGGCGCTCGCCGACCTGTTCAAGAACATGTTGTCCCGGTTCATGGAGGTCCACAAGGCGTACCAGCAGTTCGCGCAGTTCGCCATGCACACCGCCTCGGTGCTGGTCGACACGCTCAAGCTGGCCATCGACACCGCGATCATCTTCATCACGAAGAAGAAGGGGCCGTTCGGCGACGCGATGGCAGCGTTCTACACATTCAAAATCGTCAAGTACGTCGGGTACATCGGCTGGGGGATGCTGACCGCCCGGGGCAGCGTCGCCACGATCTTCGGGGCGCTGGCGGGGGGCGGGAGTTCACCGTTGCGCGGAGTGAAGGCGATGGGTTATGACGCATCCGGGATCTGACGGCGTGATCCGGGCCGGCGGGGAGGTCGCCGCGTACGGCTTCGACGACGAGCAGGACGATCCGTTGCGCGACGTCCGGCACATGCTCGACCGGCTGTACACCGCCGATGACGGGACGGAGAGCGATTACGTCGAGCTGATCAGGCAGATCCTCCACGCCGGGCTCGAACAGGACACATCCGGTAACGGGTGGCGGTGACGGGTCACGAGTCCGCCGACGGCGGTGGGACCTGGCCGCCGCGGCAACCGCTGGCCGCCCGGCGCCGCTCCAGTAGCCGGTGGTACGCGGCCAGCCCGTCCGGCACCCACGCCCACTCGGTCAGCCGCCCCGCCAACTCCTCGTCGGTGAGGAACGCGTGCCAGGCCACCTCCTCGACCTGCGGGTCGACCGGCGTCGCGCAGCACACCTCGTAGACGGCGGACCACCAGGTGTGCTCGGGAGTCTCGTAGAGGAACTTGAACAGCGGCGTCGGCGCGGGCAGGCCGGTGACACCCAACTCCTCCTCGGCCTCGCGCCGGGCTGCCTCGTCGTAGGTCTCGCCGGCGCCGACGACCCCGCCGACGAACATGTCGTAGCGGGACGGGAAGACGAGCTTCTGCGCGGTACGCCGGTGCACGAAGATCCGCCCCGACGGGTCGCGGGCCAGCACGAAGACGGCCCGGTGCCGCAGCCGCCGGGCGTACGCCTCGCCGCGCGGGGCCTGCCCGACCACCCGGTCCCGCTCGTCGACGATGTCCAGGATCTCGTCCGCCGACCGTGCCACGGGACTACTCCACCTCCACCGCCTCGTACGTGAGCACCAGCTTCTCGGTGAGCACGCCGGTGTCGCCGCCGGTGATCGTACTGACCTCCAGGTGCTTCGGCGTGGCCGCCACGAGCCGGTAGCGCTTGATCGGCGTACCGTCGGCGTCGAACACGACCACGGCGGCGGCCGAGCCGCCCCCGCCGCCCCGGGTCGCGCGGACGTCGGCGATCCACCCCTCGAAGCTGTTGCCGCCGCGTTGCGGCCGGACGAGGGTCAGCTCGCCGCCGCGCGGCCGGCCAGGCACCGGGCGGACCACATACCCGCCGTCGGAGGTGGTCGACCTGAATTCGACGACGTCCTGGCCGAGGCGCAGGCCGGAGAGTTCGGTGATCTCCGAGATCACCGTCCCGTCGACGTCGAGGGCGAACGAGTGGCCGACGCTGGCGTCGTGCTCGGGCAGTGGCATGTCTGCCTCCTCGGCGGGGCCGTGCCGGCGCGGAAGTAAGAACCGGTGCCACCAGACAACCAGGCCCACCGGTCCCGGTCAGCCCGGTAGCCGACGGATCGACCCCGGTGCGGCACCAGCACGTCGGTGAAACCGCCGCCGGTTCAGCCCGGCCACTGCCACTGGGCGACCATCGGGTGGTCCTCGCCGTACCGGCGGGTGTGGTCGCGGCACTCCTGCCGCGCGTCGACCATTGTCTGCCGCAGGTGGGCGGCCCGGGCGCCCAGCCCGGGGACCCGGTCGATCACGTCCATGACCAGGTGGAACCGGTCGAGGTCGTTCAGCATCACCATGTCGAACGGCGTGGTGGTGGTGCCCTCCTCCTGATAGCCCCGGACGTGCAGGTTGGCGTGGTTGGTCCGGCGGTAGCTGAGCCGGTGGATCAGCCAGGGATAGCCGTGGTAAGCGAAGATGATCGGCCGGTCCCGGGTGAAGAGGGTGTCGAACTGCGGGTCGGGCAGCCCGTGCGGGTGCAGGCTCGCGGGTTGCAGCCGCATCAGGTCGACGACGTTGACCACCCGGACCTTCAACTCGGGCAGGTACCGGCGGAGCAGGTCGGCGGCGGCCAGCGTCTCCAGCGTCGGCACGTCGCCGGCACACCCGAGCACCACGTCCGGCTCGGCCCCGGCGTCGCTGCTGGCCCAGTCCCAGATCCCGAGCCCACGCCGGCAGTGCAGCTCCGCCTGCTCCATCGACAACCAGTTCGGGGCGGCCTGCTTGCCGGAGATCACCACGTTGATGTAGTGCCGGCTGCGCAGGCAGTGGTCCATCGTGCAGAGCAGCGTGTTGCCGTCCGGCGGCAGGTAGACCCGGACGATCTCGGCCTTCTTGTTGGTGACGTGGTCGATGAAACCCGGATCCTGGTGGGAGAAGCCGTTGTGGTCCTGCCGCCAGACGTGGCTGGAGAGCAGGTAGTTGAGCGAGGCGACCGGGCGGCGCCAGGGGATGCCGCGGGTGATCTTGAGCCACTTGGCGTGCTGGTTGAGCATCGAGTCGACGATGTGGATGAACGCCTCGTAGCTGGTGAAGACGCCGTGCCGGCCGGTCAGCAGATAGCCCTCCAGCCAGCCCTGGCAGAGGTGTTCGGAGAGCACCTCCAGCACCCGGCCGCCCGGGGAGAGGTGGTCGTCGCCGGGCTCGGTCGGGCCCAGGAAGGCCCGGTCGGTGGCCTCGAAGACCGAGGACAGGCCGTTCGACTCCACCTCGTCGGCGCCGAAGAGCCGGAACCGGTCCGGGTTGGCCGCGATGACGTCCCGGAGCCAGCCGCCGAGGACACCGGTCGCGCCGGTGACCGGGTGGCCGGGCCGGTCCACCTCGACGGCGTGCGTCCGGAAGTCGGGCAGCACCAGGTCGCGGAGTACGACACCGCCGTTGGTGTGCGGGTTCGCGCTCATCCGCCGGTCGCCGCGCGGAGCCAGGTCGGCCAGCGCCGGCAGCGGCGCGCCGGTCGCGTCGAAGAGCTCCTCCGGCCGGTACGACCGCAGCCAGCGCTCCAACTGGGCCAGGTGACCGGGGTCGTCGCGTACCCGTTCCAGCGGCACCTGGTGGGCCCGCCACGTCCCGGCGACCTGCTCGCCGTCCACCTCGTCCGGCCCGGTCCAGCCCTTCGGGGTCCGCAGCACCAGCATCGGCCAGCGCGGCCGCTGCACCGGCCCGCCGCGCCGGGCCCGGCGCTGGATCTCGGCGATCTCGTCCAGCGCCCGGTCCAGGCAGGCCGCCAGCTCCCGGTGCACCCGGGCCGGCTCGTCCCCGGCCACCACGTACGGCCGGTAGCCGTAGCCGCGCAGCATGCCGAGCAGGTCCTCCTGGGGCATCCGGGCCAACACGGTCGGGTTGGCGATCTTGTAGCCGTTGAGGTGCAGGATCGGCAGCACCGCGCCGTCCCGGGCTGGATCGAGGAACATGGTGGAGAGCCAGCTCGCGGCCAGCGGACCGGTCTCCGCCTCGCCGTCCCCGACCACGCAGGCGACCAGCAGGTCGGGGTTGTCGAAGGCGGCCCCGTAGGCGTGCGCGAGCGAGTAGCCCAGCTCGCCGCCCTCGTGGATCGACCCCGGCACCTCGGCCGCGACGTGGCTCGGCAGCCCGCCCGGGAAGGAGAACTGCCGGAACAGCCGGGCCATCCCGGCCTCGTCCCGGCCCACCGACGGGTACAGCTCGGTGAAGGTTCCCTCCAGCCAGGTGTTCGCGATGATGGCCGGAGCACCGTGCCCGGGTCCGGTCACCAGCATCGCGAACAGGTCGCGGGCCACGATCGCCCGGTTCAGGTGTGCGTAGACCAGGTTCAGCCCCGGGTCCGTACCCCAGTGACCCAGCAGGCGCGGCTTGACGTGCTCCGGCCGCAGCGGCTCGCGCAGCAGCGGGTTCGCCAGCAGATAGATCTGCCCGGCGCTGAGATAGTTGGCGGCCCGCCAGTACGCGTCGATCCGGCCCAGCTCCTCGTCGGTCAGCCGGGGCTGCGGGTCCAGCGCGGTCTCCATCACCCGAGCCTGCCCCGAGCCGGGCCGACCCGCGACCGGAACGACCATCTCGGCACGCTCACTCCTGGATGTAGACGCCGTGCGCGCCGCGTACCACGACCACCGGCGAGGCCGAGTGGTAGAGCATCGCCTGGCTGACCGAGCCGAGCATGCCGCGCCAGGGCTCGTCGCCACGCGCGCTGACCACCACGAGTTCGGCCCGGCGGGTCTCCTCGGCCAGCGCCGACTCCGGGTCGCCGGTCCGGACCTGCTGGTCCACCTGGACCGAGGGGTACTTCCGCTGCCACGGCGCGACCGCCTCGGCGAGTTGCTCGACGACCTCGGGCGGCGGTGCGCCGTCCGTGCCGTCCGGGTCGCAGACCTGCACCACGACCAGGTCGGTCGAGTGCCGCGCGGCGGTGTCGAAGGCGAAGTCGAGGGCGCTCAGCGAGCTGGCCGAGCCGTCCACCCCGACCAGCACCGGCCCGGTCGAGGGCAGTTGTTCCCTGGCCACCAGCACGCTGCACCCGGCCCGGGCCGCGAGCTGCACGGCGGTGGCGTCGGAGTCGGCCGGCACGTCGGGATCCGCGGAGAGCCCGCCACCGCCGATCACCAGCAGCGCGGCGGAACCCGACTCGCGGAGGAGGGTGGTGATCACCGGGCCCTCGATCAGCGCACAGGAGACCTCGACCCCCGGCTGGGCCTCGGTCGCGGTCGCGGTCGCCCGGCGCAGCAGCTCCTCGGCCGGACGGCGGGGTTCCTCCGGCATCGGCTCCGACGGGTCCGCGACCCAGTTGAACGCGTGCACGACACGCAGCGGGCGGGAGTGCAGGACCGCCTCGCGGGCCGCCAGCCGGACCGCCGTCATGCTCAGCCGGGAGTCGTCGACCCCGACCACGACCAGCGCCTCCTGCGGAGCGTTCACCGTCGCCCCGCGATCACTCGGCCACCGGCCCGGCACGGACTACGTGGCGTGTCCTCTGCACCAGCCGAGAGTATCCGGGCGGCACGGCGGGCGTCGGCGGATTCGGCCGGTACGACCGCACAGTGGATGGTTCGGTCAGGGCTCGACCCGCAGTACGGCGATGGTCGCGTTGTCCCGACCGCCCGCGACCAGCGTGTCGGCGAGTACGCCACGGACCGTGTCGGCAGGGCTGCCGGTCGCGCCGAGCCGGCTGGACAGCCGCTGGTAGTCGACCTGTTCGGCGACACCGTCCGTGCAGAGGCAGTAGACGTCGCCGGGCCGCAACGCGATGTTGAGCAGGTCCGGCTCGGGCATGGCCGGGTGGCCCACGTATCGGGTGAGCTGGTAGCGGGCGGCGGCCGCCGCCGGGGAGTCCGCCGGATACCAGCCGTAGACGGCGCCGAGCCAGGCGGCCGTGTGGTCGACGGTGAGCAGTTCGAGCAGCCCGTCCCGGAGCCGGTACGCGCGGGAGTCGCCGATCTGCACGATCCAGCCGGAAAGCTCGGTCTCACCGGCCGGGTCCACTGCCGTACCGCCCAGGGCCGACCGGGCGATCGGCGCGGTACGCCGCGTCCCGACTCCCTGGCCGGCGCCGCCCGGCTCGGCCGGGAACGGTGCCCCGGTGACCCCGCCACCGGGCGGCTGGGTCGGTCCGGCGGCACCCGGTCCGGCGGCACCCGGTCCGGCGGCCGGCGGCATGACGACCAGGCCGGTGAAGGTGCAGCCGGTCAGCTCGTTCAGTTCGGCGCCGGCCGCCCGGACCCGGGACTGCGCCTGGGCCATCGCGGCGCGGAGCTGTCCGGGGCCGATGTCGGGAGCTGCCGCGCGCACCCCGGCGACCATGGTTTCCATGGTGGTGCCGCCGGCGATGGTGCTGCCCCGGCCGTCGCCCATCCCGTCGGCGACCGCCAGGAACGGCAGCACCGGATCGACGTGCAGTACGTCGAAGTTCGCCGAGTAGCGCTGACCGACCCGGCTGCCTCCGGCGACGCTGAGCCGGTGGCCGGCGAGTGGGTAGACGCGGCTCACGTCGCCCTCGGCGGGCATCCGGTCCGGACCCGTCACAGGGCTACGGTGCATGGCGGGGAGGTTAGCAGGATTGCCGACCAGCCCGGGCGGTATATGCGAATCGTCGCAAATCCCCGCTACCGTCGGTTCTGTGCGGGCTTGGCCCGGACCCGTTGTGCCGCGCCGGGGCCGGCTCGACTGCGAGGATGTAGCGGTGAACCTGCCCGACGTGCTGCGCCGGCACCGGCTGCTCGCCGTCGTGCGGGGCGACGACCCCGACGCGGCGCTGGCCAGCGTGCTGGCGCTGGCGGAGGCCGGGATCGCACTCGTCGAGGTGTCGCTGACCTCCCGGGACGAGGCCGGGGTGCTGGTCCGGGCCCGGGCGGCGTTGGGCCCGGAGGCGCCGCTGGGTGCCGGTACGGTGCTCACCGAGGCCGACGTGGTGCAGGCGGAGCAGGCCGGGGCGTCGTTCGTGGTGACCCCGGGACTGGTGCCGGCGGTCGCCGAGGCGGTCCGGCTCGGGCTGCCCGTCCTGGTCGGCGCGCTGACCCCGACCGAGGTCGTCGCGGCCAGCCTGGCCGGGGCGGCGGCGGTGAAGCTCTTTCCCGCGTCGCTCGGTGGCCCGGCCTATCTCCGGGCGCTCCGGGAGCCGTTTCCGGACGTCCCGTTCGTGCCGTTCGGCGGGGTGGACGTCGAGTCGGCTCCGGAGTACCTGTCGGCGGGTGCCGTCGCGGTCGGCGCCTCCGAGTCCCTGCTCGGCACGGCGCCCCAGGGTGGCGACCTGGCCGCACTGCGGCTGCGGGCCACGGCGTTCCGTGCCGCCGTCTCCTGAACGGCTCGATCAGGCGTGCCCGGGGGGACGGCTCCAGGCCGACTGTGTCAACCGGGGTTGACACACGTGGCCCTGTCAACCTAAGTTGACAGTATGAGTCAGGCAACGGATCTGGCGGCGGCGGCCGGCAGCACCGATCCACGGGTCGGGCTGCGCGCGGTGGTGGCCCTGCGCCGGTTGTTGGAACGCCTGGAGGTCGTCCAGGTCGACAACGCCCGGCGCCAGGGCTGGTCCTGGCAGGAGATCGCCGACGCACTCGAGGTCAGCAGGCAGGGAGTACACAAGAAGCACGCCGGCCGGGCGTCGGCGCGTACCCAGGGAGGGGCATGATGTTCGAGCGGTTCACGGTGCAGGCCCGGGACGTGGTCCGGGGGGCTGTGGCGGCGCGCGAGCGGCTGGGGCACCGCAACGTCGGCACCGAGCACCTGTTGCTCGCGCTGCTCGACGGGGAGAAGAGCGCCGTCGCCGGGCTGCTCAACCAGTCCGGGGTGGACGCCGCGCAGGTGACCGAGGCGATCGAGCGGAAGATCGGTCGCGGCACCGAGGAGTTCGGCGACCGCGACGCCGAGGCGCTCCGCTCGATCGGCATCGACCTGGCGGCGGTGCGATCCAAGCTCGAGGAGTCGTTCGGCGAGGGCGCCCTGGAGTCACCGCCGGCCCGGTCGCGGTGGGGCCTCTTCGGCGGCTGGGACTTCGGCAGCCGGTTCTCCGCCAGGGCGAAGAAGGTGCTGGAGCTGGCTTTGCGCGAGGCGGTCCAGCTCCGGCACCGGGAGATCGGCGCCGAGCACATCCTGCTCGGGCTGCTTCGCGAGGGGCACGGGCTGGCCGCGCTGGTGCTGACCGAGGCCGGGGTGGACCTGGCCGAGCTGCGTCGCCGTACCCTCGACTCCCTCCGCAAGGCCGCCTGACCGGCACCGGCCCCATCGGTCGGCGCCGGTCGAGGTCGGCGACGCGTCGAGTCGGCCGAGCCGGCCGGGGTGGCCGCGGGCTCAGGCCGGCGGGCGGGCGGCGTCGAGCTGTTCGCGGAGGATGTCGGCGTGCCCGGCGTGCCGGGCGGTCTCCTCGATCATGTGGGCGTAGATCCAGCGCAACGAGACCCGGCCCAGCCGGGCCTGCGGCGCGGTGTCGTCGAGGGCGAACCGGGCGGCGACCCGACGCGACTCCGCGCACGCCTCGGCGTACTCGGCGAGCAGGCTCTCGACGGTGTCGTCGGGGCCGAGTGCCCAACTCGGGTCGCCGCCGTCCACCCAACCGGCGATCTCGACCGGCTCCCGCTGGGCCAGCCGGCGCTGGAACCAGCTCCGCTCCACCACCGACAGGTGCTTGAGCAACCCACCGAGCGTGGTCAGCGAGGGTACGAGCCGGCGCCGGGCATCCTCGTCCGACACCCCGGCGACCTTCTCCGCGAGCTCCCGCCGCTGGCAGTCGAGGAACGCCTCCCAGACCGCCCGCTCACCGGCGGTGGCCACCTGTTCCTCCGGCCCGAGCGGCGGATCGATCATGTGGTTACTGTAGCGGCCGCGGCGCTGACCCGCCGAAACCCGCCCGGCATGCGGAAAAGGTCACGCCCGTCCGGCTCGCTGCCGGCGGCAAGCTGCTGCACACTGGCGGCCGTGAAGGCGCACGAGGAGAGCACGGCCGGCGTGCCGGCGGATTCCCGGAGTGGCGGTGCCGGCGGTCTCCGGTCGGCGGTGGTGGTCAACCCGGTGAAGCAGACCGACCTCGACGGGCTGCGCCGGACCGTCACCGAGACACTGGCCGCCGCAGGCTGGCCGGAACCGGCCTGGTACACCACCACAGTGGACGACCCGGGCCGGGGCCAGGCCCGGCAGGCGATCGAGGACGGCGCCGAGGTGGTCTTCGTCTGCGGCGGCGACGGCACCGTGATGTCCTGCGTCGGCGCACTGGTCGGCACCGACGTGGCGATGGCCATCCTGCCGTCGGGCACCGGCAACCTGCTCGCGGCCAACCTCGGGCTCTCGGGCGACCTGGCCGCCGGGCTGGAGGTGGCGCTCGAACAGGGCCGGCGGCGGATCGACGTCGGCACCTGCGGTGACGCCTACTTCACCGTGATGGCCGGGATGGGCTTCGACGCACAGATGCTCGAGGCCACCTCCGAGACCACCAAGGCCCGGGTCGGCTGGCCGGCGTACGTGGTGGGGGCGCTGCGGCACCTGCGGGACCGGCCGATGCGGGTGTCGATCCGGATCGACGACCAGCCGCCCCGACGGCGCCGGGCCCGTACCGTGCTGGTGGCCAACGTCGGGCGGTTGCAGGGCGGGGTACGACTGCTCGCCGACGCCGAGCCGGACGACGGCTACCTGGACGTGGCCGTGCTCACGCCCCGGACGCTCAACCACTGGGTCTCGCTCGGCTGGGCGGTGCTGCGGCGGCGCCGCCGGGTGCCTCGGATGGAGGTGCTGCGCGGCCGGCGGGTCATCATCACCAGCAACCGGGCCCAACCACGCGAACTGGACGGGGACGTCATCCCCGCCGGCCGCGCGCTGAAGGTGTCCGTCCGCCCCCGGGCGCTCTGGCTCTGCGTACCGAGGCCGGCGACCGAGCCGGACCTCGCGGTGGACGCCGACGCGGTCGCCGAGCGCGGGGAGCGGCGGGTGGAGGGGGCGCGGTGAGCAGTACCCGGCTGGTTCCCGAGACCCAGTGCATGGCCGACGAGGAACTCTCCGCCGACGACGCCTGGCACACCCTGCGCCGCTACGGTGGCTGGCACCTGATCCGGGACGCGTTCATCCGGTTCCGGTACGGCGACGCGTTCAGCCACTCCCGGGCCCTCGCCCTGCAACTCTGCCTCGCCGTGGTGCCGTTCCTGATCGCGCTGGCCGGGCTGATCAGCGACCTCGGGGCGGACGAGGGTGGTCTGGTGGTCGCCGACACGGTGATCGGGCTGACGCCGGGCGCCAGTGACGGGGTGGTCAAGGAGCTGCTGGTCGACTCGGAGCAGACCGAGGACGCCGGCGAACTTGCCCTGGCCCTCGGCCTGCTCACCGGGCTGGTCGCGTTGACCACCACGATGGCGCAGGTGGAGCGAGGGGCGAACCGGATCTACGGGGTGGAACGGGACCGGCCGGCGCTGTGGAAGTACGTCCGGGCCGCCGTCCTGGCCCTCACCGCCGGAGCACCCGCGCTGGCCGGCTTCTTCATCCTGGTCGGCGGTGGCGAGCTGGGCCGCTCGATGGGGCGGCACTACGACTGGTGGGGCCCGTCGATCGGCCTCGCCTGGGACGTGCTGCGCTGGCCGCTGAGTCTCGGGCTGACCGTCTTCGCCGTCGCGGTGCTGTTCCGGCACGCGCCGCGCCGCCGGCAGCCGGGACTGTCCTGGCTGCTCTTCGGCGCCGGATTCAGTACCGCGCTGTGGTGGCTGGCCAGCGTCCTGCTCGCCGGCTATGTGTCGTACAGCGACGCGTTCGGCGCGACCTACGGCGCGCTGACCGGCATGATGGCGCTGCTGCTCTGGGCCAACCTGACCGGGATCGCGCTCTTCGGCGGGCTGGCCTTCGCCGCCCAGTTGGAGGCGCTGCGGATCGGCGAGCACGAGCCGGCCGAGCCGGACCGCTGGGATCCCGACCGGACGGACCTGGGGCACGCCGACATGATGGACATCGATCCGGCGGGGACACTCGGGCGGGGCGTACCCGGGCCACGGGCCACCGAGGAGCGGGCGGCCGACGCGGTCGGCCCCGACGCGGAGCCGCGCGACGGCTGACGGGTGTACGCCGCCCGCAGCGCGGGTACCGGGCAGGCCAGAGGCGAGAAGGGAGCTCTGGCGTGGCCACGGTCAGCGAGGTGTTGCGGCGACCGCTCGGGCATTTCGCCGAACGTAGCCTGCTCGGGTTCGCCCTGGTCGCCGGCACCGGTGTCGGGTTCGGCGTGCTGTTACTGCTGGTCCGGTTCCACTGGGAGCCGCTGCACCGGGCCGACCACGAGACCGCGGCCTGGTTCAACGGGGTGGTCTCGGCCAACGACGGCCTGGTCACCGTGCTCCGGGCGGTCAGTTCACTGGGCGGCCGGCCGATCATGCTCTGGCTGGTCACCATCGCGGTGGTGGGCCTGCTGATCCGCCGGCAGGGCCGGCTCGCCGTCTATCTGATCGTCACCGGTCTCGGCGCCCTGCTGCTCGACCCGTCGCTGAAGGAACTGGTGGGCCGGCTCCGCCCGGCGGTCGACATCCCGGTCGCCTCGGCACCGGGCAACAGCTTCCCGAGCGGGCACGCCCTCGGGTCGATGGTCGCCTACGGCGCCCTGCTGCTGGTCTTCCTGCCGGCGATGCGGCGCGGGTGGCGGCGGGTGGCGACCGGTGTCGTGATCGCGGTGGTGGTGGCGGTCGGGGTGACCCGCGTCGCGCTCGGCGTGCACTACGTCTCCGACGTCCTCGCCGGCTGGCTGCTCGGACTCGCCTGGCTGGGCGTCACCGCGTACGCCTTCCGGTTGTGGCGCCGCGAGCGGGGTCGCCCGGTCCGGCCGCTGGCCGAGGGGCTGGAGCCGGAGGCGGGCCGGGAGATCAGCCCGGCACCGGCCGAGGGCCACCTGCTGCCGCATCCCCGGGCGGCCGTCGCCGAGGTGCTCACCGGCTGGGTACTGGTCTTCGGCCTGCTGTACGCCTTCGGCATGCTGGTCAGCTACTACGTCGAGGGCACCTTCGTCGAGACGCTCGACCGGGAGGTGCCGCAGTGGCTCGCCGCGCACCGGACCGACACCCTCAACGACCTCAGCTATCTGGCGAGCAAGGCCGGCGACACCCACGCCATCCTGCTGGTTTCGCTGGTCTTCTGCCCGTTGGCGCTGGCCTTCTGGCGGCGCTGGCGGCCGGTGCTCTTCCTCGCGCTGACCATGTTCGGCGAGCTGACCCTCTTCCTCGCGTCGGCCCGCGCGGTGAACCGGCCCCGACCGCAGGTCGAGCACCTGGACGGGCACCTGCCGACCGCGTCCTTCCCATCCGGGCACATCGCGGCGACGATGTGCCTGTGGGTGGCGATCGCCCTGCTGGTGATGCCGCGCACCGACCGGTGGTGGCGCTGGCTGACCGTGCTGGCCGCGGTCGTGATGCCGCTCCTGGTGGCCGGCTCCCGGATGTACCGGGGGATGCACCACCCGAGCGACTTCGCCGGGGCCATGCTGCTCACCACGCTCTGGATCGGCCTGCTCTGGCTGGTGGTGCGCCCCAACGAGGAACTCGCCGGGGGCGACCGGCGGCGCAGTGGCGGTGCCGACGCGGAGCCGCCGCACTCGACGCGCCCGATGGAGACCGCGCGCAGCGCCCCGGCCGAACTGTCGAGTCTCGACGACGAACTGGCCCGGGCGGCCCGGCCGGACTGAGGTGGGAGGCGTCGGGCGGGCTGGTTGGACCGAGGTCGGAGGCGTCGGGCGGATGGGCCGGACGGGGACGGGGGCGGATGCCGGGTGCGGGCGATGACGTACAACATCAAGAACGGCGGGCGCGACGGTGCCGACCCGAGCCGGCTGGACCGGGTGCTCCAGGTCGTCACCGAGCAGCGGCCGGACGTGCTGGCACTGCAGGAACTCCGGGGCCTGCGCCGGGACCGCGACCGGCTCGACACGATGGCCCGGCGGCTCGGGATGCGGGCGTACCTGGCCGGGGGATGGTTCGGGCAACCGGTGGCGGTACTCGTCCGGCGACCGGTCGAGGCGGTGCTGGCGGCGCCGGTCCGCCGGCCGTTCCACCACGGGGCGCAGCGGGTCGTGCTGGACACCGACCGGGGCCCGCTGACCGTCCTCAGCAC
Organism: Plantactinospora sp. CA-294935; assembly: GCF_050936445.1. NCBI lineage: Bacteria > Bacillati > Actinomycetota > Actinomycetes > Micromonosporales > Micromonosporaceae > Plantactinospora > Plantactinospora sp. CA-294935. The sequence continues at coordinate 9,318,636 of NZ_JBNJMU010000001.1, read as the reverse complement.
GCACCTGCATCCGTACTCCGGGCGGCGCCGGCTGCGTGAGGCCGGCTGGCTGGTTGGCGCGGCCGGCCGGGGCGGGCCGGACCGGAGGCCGTTACCGGACCGGCCGGTACTGCTGATGGGTGACCTGAACACACTCGATCCGGGCGGCCGGCACGACGAGCGGATCGGCCGGCTACCGCCGGAGTACCGGGGGCGGCACCTGATGCCGGACGGGGTGACCGTGGACACCCGGGCGGTCGCCGCGCTGTACCGGTCGGGTCTCGTGGACCTGTTCCGGCCGGAGGGCGCCGACCCGTCCACGGACCGGGCGGAGCCGCCGCACACCGTACCGACCAGTGCCGGCGGTGGGGTGGAGTTCACCGAGATGCGACTCGACTATCTGCTCGGCACGCCGCCGCTGGCCCGGCTGGCCCAGCCGCCGCGGGTGGTCACCGGTGGGGCGGCGGAGTCCGCGTCGGACCACTATCCGCTGGTCGCCGACTTCGACCTGCGGCTCCGCTGAGCATCGGGACGGCATCAGGGCACCGGGCCGGACGCACCTGGATCGACGCAGGCGCCGCCCGATGCGCCGGGGCGAGTCAGGCTCAGGTGCCGAGCCCGACGTCGCGGGCGAGCAGGGCCGCCTGCACCCGGTCCGCGACACCCAGCTTCGCGAAGATCGCGGAGAGCTGATTGCGTACGGTCTTCTCGCTGAGCCCGAAGTGCCGTGCGATCTTGGCGTTGGTGTCACCGAAGGCGAGTCGGCCGAGGATGTCCCGCTCCCTGGCGGTGAGCTGGTTGAACGGGGCGGGCAGCTCGACCGGCCCCCGGTTGAGCGTGGTGAGCACGGACGGACCGATGCCCGGGCCGAGCACGACACCGCCCTGGGCGACCGTACGCAGCGCGTCGATGACGGCGTCCGGATCCGTGTCCTTGAGCACGTACCCCCGGGCACCGGCCCGCAGCGCCCGGGCCACGATCTCCTCGTCGTTGGCCATGGTCAGCATCAGCACCTTGGTCTCCGGCCGGGACTGGATGATCCGGGCGGTGGCGTCGACGCCGTCACCGTCCGGCAGCGTCACGTCCATCGCGATCACCTCGACCCGCTCGGTGACCGCAGTGCTGATCGCCTCGGCGGTGGTCGCCGCCTCGAACACCTCGCTCACCCACGACTCGCCCTCGAGCATGGTGCGCAGCCCTCGGCGCACCACCGGGTGGTCGTCGACGATGAGGATCCGTCCACCGTGCACCATGCTCGTCGCCGCCTCTGCCCGCACATCGCGTCCTGTGCGCTGCCATCGGGCGGCAGAAAGGCACCGCGGAGCCGGGCTGCGCATCGCGGGTTCAGCGTAGCGGGCTAGCCGATCCGGTCCGCGTCGCTGTCCGGACTCTGGCTACCGACGGCCGGCGGGGCTGTGGCGGCGGGCTGTGCCGCACCGCTCCGTGGCTGTGGCACTTCCGACTCCGGGCCGGCGTCGACGGATCGGTGGGCGGCCCCCCAGCGGCCGTCCGAGGTGCCGGAGCCCGGATCGGTTCCGGCCTCGTCGCCGGTACGGTCGGCGACGGAGACATCTCCGGCCGGTGCGCCGGTGGCCGCTCGGCCGAGGGTAGCTGGGCCGTCCTGCGCTGCCGCACCGGTCGCCTGGTCGGGTACGGCAGGCTGGAAGGGCAGGCGTACCCGGATGGACGTACCATGTGGACTCGCCGGGGTGATGTCGAAGTCGCCGCCGAGTTCGGTGGCCCGTTCCCGCATCGAGTCGAGGCCGACACCGCCGGGCCGGCGTGGCCCGAGGCCCACCCCGTCGTCCACGATCTCCACCGTCAGCGCCCGGTCCCGGTGCACGTTCACCCGGCAGGTGCTGGCCTGGGAGTGCCGGGTCACGTTGTTCAGCGCCTCCGCGACGATCCGGTACGCGGCCACCTCGATCGCCGCCGGCAGCCCCTGGAGGTTTCCCTCGACGTGCAACCGGACCGCGAGGGCCGGGCTGTCGAACCGGGCGCACTCGTTGCGCAGCGCGGCGGCGAGCCCCCGGTCCAGCGCCGGCGGCCGGAGCTGGTCGACGAGTTGGCGTACCTCGGCGGTGCAGGTCTGCAGGTCCGCCGTGAGCGCGTCGAGGATCCGACCGGTGCGGGGCTGCCCGGCGACGAGCTTGTGCGCCGCCCGGACCTGCATGGCCATCCCGGCCAGGGTCGGGCCGAGCCCGTCGTGCAGGTCGCGGCGGAGTCGTCGGCGCTCCTCCTCACGGGCAGTGATCAGCCGTTCCCGGGACTCCTGCAGGTCGTGGATGAGCCGGACAGCCTCGGCCGCCACCGCCGCGTGCACCGCCAGGTCGCCCAGCAGTCGCCGTTCGACCGGGGTGAAACGGCTCGCCGCGCTCCGGTTCGCGACGAGCAACCGGCCGACCCGTTCCCCCCGGGTGACCATGTCGAACGACTCGACCGGAGTGTTCGCGGTGCCGTGCGCGGCGAGGACGCGAGGCCCCTCCCGCCCCTCGACCTCGACCGCGACATGCGGCACCCGCAGCGACCGCGCGATGGTGTCGGTCAGCAGGGGCAGTACCGCACCCGGTTCGACGGTACGGCCGAGCAGGTCGCCGAGCCGCGCCATCACCTGGTAGGGATCGTCCCGGTCGCCGTAGAGCAGCCGGTTGACCCCCCGCTGCACCCGACCCCGGGCCGGTTCGAAGGCGACCGCGATCAAGCCGGTCGCGACCAGGGAGGCGTTCGAGGTGCTGCCCGCCATCAGCAGGTCACGGAGCAGGGTGATCAGCCCGACGAACGCGGCGATCACCAGCAGGCTCATCACCAGCCAGACGATGGTCCGGTTGATGACCTGGTCGAGGCCGTACAACCGGTATCGCAGCACCGCGACGGCCAGCCCGATCGGTAGCGCCACCACCATGATCACCCACGCCCCGGGCAGGTTGATGGCCTCCAGCACCAGCCCGAGCAGCAGCAGGATCGCCGACGCCAGCAGGCAGGCGAGCTGGGCCCGGGTCTCACCGTCGGCCCGCCGCCAGCGCAGCACCAGCGAGACCAGTACCGCGATCAGCCCGAGTATGGTCACCCCGATGGCGAGGAGGGCGACCAGTACGAGCGTCCGGGCTCGCTGCGTCGGCGCCGGCTCCGGGTCGCTGACCAGGCTGTAGGGATCGTCCAGGGCGGCGGTCGCGTAGGCGAGGGCGGCGACGACCGTCCCGGTTATGATCACCACGGCGACCGGGCGCCACCGCCGCGAGGGCAGCCGCCCGTCCGGGAAGACCAGCAGGGCGAGGAAGATCAGCCCGTACGGGATCCACCACGCCCACTGGCTCAGCCAGGCCAGCGGCAGCCAGGTTCCCCAACTCTCCGCGAGCACGGCCACGCTCGCCGCCCCCCCGGCGGCGAGCATGAGCCGGCCCACAAGATGTCCGGGTATCCCGACCAGGACCAGCACGCCCATCGCGGTGAACGCGACCGCGATCACCGCGATCTCACCGGTCTGTTCGACCCAGATGCCACGGGCGCTGGCGTACTGCCCGGCCACCACGAGCGCGACGACGATGGCTGCCCCGACCAGCGCGGCGACCCTACCTGCGGGCCATCGCCTGGTGTCCTCGGTGGACGTCACCCCTGCTACCCCTGTCCGATCAAGTTCTCAGTGTGTCCAGCCGGCGGCGTGCAGTGAGTTGTGGAACCATCCGCCACGATCCATCAGTCGCATGCCCCCCGACGGGGAGTCACCGCCCGGGAAGTGCGCGGCATCTTCGGCCAGGGTGCCGCCGCCGAGCTGCGGCAGGGCGTCGATCGCCTCGTCCACGGTCAGCCCGGAATCGGCGACCAGCTCCGGGTGCCGGCGGATGTAGTCCCCGACGTGCTGGACGACGGCCTGCAACCGGCCCTGGATCAGCTCCGGGTCGGGATCCTCCAGCGTCGGCACCAGGCCCTCCAACTCCCAGGAGTGGCTGAGTACCGGCGCGAGTCGACGGCCCGCCTTGTCGAAGAACTCCAGGCCGCCCTGGGCCTTGGCGCCGATGTCCTTCTCGCTCAGCATTTCCGCGACGCTGCCGTAGGCGTGCGCGAAGCTGTTGTCGCTGGCGATGACGATCGGTTCGATCTCCGTACGGCGAACCGGGCGAATCGGCTTTGCGGTCATGACACTCCTCTCGTAATCCAACCTCGACGGTTTCGGCGCTGGTGGGCGACGGTTTCCTCCGGCAGCCTAGGCCCGGTGTTCATCGGGCGCGTAAGGTCCGTCGGCTGAGCATCATGTCCCGTCCGACGTCCCGCGGACCCGGGACCGGTGTCCCAGTCCACTCGGGAAAATCCGGCGTGTCTCCGTACGGTCCGGTACCCGACCGGATCTTCGACAGCTAGCCGACCCGGAACGAGGCGCCCGGCCCGGGCGGGCGTACCCGATATGGGGTCGATGCCCGGACGATACGCCGGACCGGCACTCTCGTCGGCGGTGCCAGCCGCCGCTCACCACGGCCGGCGCTTCGCCAACCGCTAGCTGGGGAGACCTATGACGCCCGAGTCGTCGGCAACCGCGAGCCGGAGTTCCGGCCTCGCCATGCCGGTGCGCGGGCGGACCCGGGTTCCGGCCCGCAGCGCGGGGTGGTCCGGGCGGCGTGAGCCGGCCGGCCTCGTCGTCGAACTGCTGGACCGGATCAGCCTCGCCGGCTGGACCGTGCGGCAACGGGCCGGGCGGACCCTGGTCGCTCCGGGGCTGCCGGCGAACCGGTTGCAGGGGTGGAAGCTGCACGTCTCGGCGACGCCGTCGAACGCGCCGGAGGTGCTCGCCGCCTGCGTACCGGTGCTGGTCGAGACCGGTACCGCGTTCGGTTTCGTCGCCACCGCGGCGGGACTCGCCGAACTCAACGGTCCCCGGGCGCCACGGGCCGGAGCCGGAAAGTTCCTTACCGTCCACCCGGCGACCGACGAGATCTTCCGGGAACTGGCGAAACGCCTGGACGAGGCGACGGTCGGCTACGTGGGGCCGGCGGTCCTCTCCGACCGGCCGTACCGGTCGGGCGGGGTGGTGCACTACCGGTACGGCGCCTTCGGCGGGGTCGACGTGCTGGACAACGACGGCCGGTACCGGCGCTGTCTGGTCGACCCGGAGGGCAACCTGGTCGAGGACCGGTGCGAGCCGGTCTTCCGGCCACCGGCTTGGGTCGAGTTGCCGTTCGACTCGCTGTCGGAACGACCGGCCCCGGCGCTGCTCGGGTCGCCGGTGTGGCCGACCGGCCCGACCGGGCCGGGCCGGTCGGTCGCGTCGATGCAGGTCTTGGGGACGTCTACCGCCGATCCGGTCATCGGCTCGGCGGGGACGGCCGGGTCCGTGGGGGGCGGACCGGGGGGCCCGGCCGGGCCCGGGGTGCCGGCTCGGTCGGGGGGCTCGACCGAGTCGGAGGGCCCGGCCGGGTCGGGGGAACCTGCGCGGCCGGGGGAATCCGTGCGGGGAAACCGACCTGCGCGGCCGGGGGGACCCGTGCGGGGAAGGGGACCTGCGCGGCCGGGGGAATCCGTGCGGTCCGGGGGATCCGCGCGGCTGGGGGGACCTGCCGGGTCGGGGGGCCCGGTCGGGCCGGCGGGGGCGGCCGGGTCAACGGGGGCGGTCGGGTCGACGGGGACGTGGGGGCCCGTCGACCCGACCGGACCGGCCGAGGTGCTGATCGGCGGCAGGTACGCGGTCACCGGGGCGATCCGGCAGGCGAACAAGGGCGGCGTCTACCGGGCCCGGGACCTGCGTACCGGCGTCACGGTCCTGATCAAGGAGGCCCGGCCGTACGTCGGCACCGACGCGTACGACCGGGACGTCCGGGACCTGCTCGGGCACGAGGCGCGGGTGTTGCGGCACCTGCTCCCGCTCGGCGTGACGCCCCGGCCACTGCGCGAGTTCGTGCAGGGTAATCACCGGTTCCTCGTCGAGGAACTGCTCCCGGGACGGTCGCTCTGCGCCGACCTGCCGGACCTTCCGGTGGCCGGTCCGGGCCGGCCCGGCTGGCCGCACCTGCTCGGTCGGCTGGCCCGGCTGGTCGGGGCGGTGCATCCGGTCGGCGTGGTGCTCCGGGACCTGGCGCCGGAGAACGTGCTGCTGTTACCGGACGGGGAACTCCGGCTGGTCGACCTGGAGTCGGCCGCGTTACGCACCGGGGGATCGGACGACTGGTCGTACCTCGACCTGCGGCACTCCGGCGCGACCGGGTTCGTCGCGCCGGAGCAGTGGCGGGGCGCGGCACCGGATCCGGCGGCCGACCTGTTCAGCCTCGGCGTGGTGGCGCTGTGGCTGGCCGGCCGGGTCTCCCCGGCCGGCATCGACGTGGCGGGCGCCGGGTACGCCGCGACCGGGGGCGCCGGGTACGCCGCGACCGGGGGCGCCGGGCTCGCCGCGACCGGGGGCGCCGGGTACGACGTGGCGAGCGCCGACGTGACGGGCGCCCGCCCGTCGGCCGGGTTCGCCGGTGCGTCGCCCGGGTCCGCCGGACCGCCGATGCGGTCGGTGGAGGAGTGGGTGGCGGCGCTGCTGGAGCCGTCCTTCGGCGGGCCACCGGTTCCGGCACCGCTGCGCCGGATCGCCACCGGCCTGCTGCGCACGGAGCCCGCCGACCGGATCGGGCTGGACGAGGTGGTCGGGCTCTGCACCGAGGCGTCCGACGACCGCGGTGGACGGCGAGGCGCCGAAGCAGCGACCGCCGCCCGTCGACCGGACGAGTCCGCCAGCTCGGGCGCCGGCTCCCGCCCCGACTCCGGTCCCAGTTCTGGCCTCGGCTCCGGCCCGAAGACCGGACTCGACACCGGGACCGGTCCCGAGTTCGGTCCCAGGACCGGTCCCGAGTTCGGTCCCAGGACCGGTCCCGAGTTCGGTCCCAGGACCGGCCCCGAGTTCGGTCCCAGGACCGGCCCCGAACTCGGGAGCGGCACCGGTCCTGGGAGCGGCACCGCTGCTGGGAGCGGCACCGCTGCTGAGAGCGGCACCGGTCTCGGTGCGGAGGCCCTTACCCTGCCCGGGCCTTCGCTGCCGGAGGCGGCGGCCACGCTGCCGGAGCCGGCCTGGTGGGGCCTGGTCGAGGAGAGCGTCCACCGACTACACCCGGCACCGGATCCACTGTCCGGTCCCGACTTCGGGGCCCGGCCGGGCACCCGACCGAGCCCGCATGCACGGCTGGCCGGTGCCGGCCGGCCCGGTCGGCGGCCGGGGCCGAGCTGGGCGGGTCCCGGGTCCGACCGACAGCTCGCCCCAGACCGGGGATGCGGCGGCCTCGCCCGGTCGGTCGCCGCGCTGACCCGGCTCGTCGTCGACGGGCGGGCGGCCGGCGAACCCGCTCGACCGGCCGGCGCGGTACCAGCGCTGGACCTCCTGCTGGACCGGCTGCTGCACTCGCTCGACGGCGAACCGCACCGGCTGCCCGGGCTCTCCGCCGGATCCGCCGCAGCCGTCTGGGCGCTCTGTGACGCCGGGCGGCTGCTCGGCCGGCCGTACCTGGTGGACCGGGCCGTGGAGCTGGCGGTCCGGTTGCCGGTGCGCTGGCCGGAGCCGGGACTCGGGTACGGTCTCGCCGGGCTCGGCACCGGCCTGCTGCACCTCTGGCAGCACACCTATCTGCCCGCGCTGCGGGACCGGATCACGGCGGTGGCCGGACACCTGCTCGACGCCGTCGACCCGGGCGGCGCGATGGTGTGGACCGTCGACCCGTCCTTCGACTCGGTACGCGCCGGACTGCGGTCGTACGGCCTCGAGCACGGCACCGCCGGAATCGGCGCGTTCCTGCTCGCCACCGGAGAGTCGCTCGGCCGGCGGGACCTGACCGCCGCCGCGATCCGTTGCGCGGAGACCCTGCTGGATGCCGCCGAGTCTGTCGGCGGGACCGTGCACTGGCCGAGCCCATCCGTCGGCACCGGGCCCGAGCAGCCGCGCTGCCCCGACGACCCGGCCGGGATCGGCTCCTTCCTGTGCCGCACGTACCTGCACACCGGCGACGCCCGGTACCGGGAGGCGGCGGTGGCCGCTGCCCGAGTGGTCGTCACGAGCCGATGGACCCGGCATCGTGGCGGCGGGATCGGACCGTGCGCTGGGATCGTGTCCGGGGTCGGCTCGGGGCCGGCCGGTGACGCGGAGTTCCTGCTCGACCTGACCCGGGCCACCGGCGACGCCCGGTACGCCGGCTGGGCCGAGGCCCTCGCCACGAGGTGGTGGGCGACCGGCGCCGGCCCGGCCGGGGACGCCGATCGGCCGGAGTGGCCGGGTTGCGGCGATCCCGATCCGGCCGGCCGACTCGCCTTCCTGCTCCGGCTCCGCCTCGGCGGTTCGCGGCTGTTCCACCCCGACCCGTCCGGGCAGTCGGGTTTCCACGGGACGGACCGGCCCGTCGTGGCCCCGGCCGTAGCGGCCGGGATCGGAGCCTGGCGGACCGGATCAGGTCGACCCGTCGCGCCCTGTGCCGGCGGCCCCGCCTGCCGGTGCTGACGATCTTGACCGCTGACGACCCGGGATGTGTCGACGGCCGGGATGCGCCGTACGACCGGTCGAGGTACGTCCAGTCACTCGCCCCGGGACAGGGCGGGATCCGGCGGACGGACCTGGCCCGGGAACACCACTACGACTTCTGGCGGTCGCTGGGCTGACGCCCGGCGCGGTACCGGAAGGCCACCGGCCGGCCGGCGTGGCAGTGGCTCGGGCTGGTCGGCGGGACAGCGGATCGGAGTCGCCCGGGGTGCGACCCCGATCCGTCGGATCACCCCGCGCAACGTCCCCGTCCTGCGGAGCGGAGCGGGCTCGTCGGTGCCGCACCGGGCCCCGACGCGCTCCCCGGCCGGGTGCGCCGCCGGACCGGGGCGCTGCCCGGCCAGCCACTGGACGGTCGCGCAGGCGGCCGCCCGGTCCGGATCGCCCAGCTCGTCGAAGAGCCGCCGGGCGGTCCGGGCCGCCGTCCAGGCCGCGGCGGACTCGGCCCGGGAGAGCAGCAGCAGGGCGTTGCCGAGCGACAACAGGGCCTGCGCACGGTCGGCAACACCGCGACCGCGCAGCGCGGCACGCCCGTGCTCGACCGCGCGCTGCCACAGCTCGGTCAGCCCGCGCTGATGCAGGAAGTTGGTCGGTGCCACGGCAAGCCGCCAGGCCAGCTCGGTGTCGCCGAGTGCGGCGGCGTGCTCGGCGGCGCCGACCACCAGGTGCCGTTCGGCGCTGAGCCAGCCGAGTGGGTCGGCGTCGACGGCACGCAGAAGGTCGTCGTCCGGGCCGAAGCCCTCCGGCAGGCCGAGCGCGCCGGCCGGGAAGACATGGTCGGGCACCTGCCGGTCGGCGCGCAGCGCCAGGTCCAGCAGCCACCAGTACGCCCGGCGGTGCGCCGTCGCCCGGGTCGGCGGTGGATCGTCAAGGCTGACCCGCTCCCCGGCGTACAGCCGGACCAGCTCGGGCATCCGGTAGCGGGGCAGCCCCGGGCGGCGGTCCGGCACGGGATGCAGCAGCCCGGCGTCGGTCAGGTCGGCGAGAGCCTGCTCGGCCGTGCGCCGATCGGTGTCCAGCAGTGGGACGGCGAGCCAGCCGGGGAACTCCGCCACCGGAAGTGTGCCGAGGCGCCGGAGCAGGGTCGCGGGGTACGCCGCCAGCCGCTGGTACACCCCGGCCAGTCCTCGCCGTACGTCCCGGTCGCCGTCGGCGAGCCGGTCGAGCCGGCGCGCGCCGTCGGTGAGCCGTTCGACGGCCTGGGCCAGCGACCGGTCGGCCCGGACCGCGAGTCGGCTTCCGGTGACCCGGATCGCCGATGGTAGCCGGTCACAGAGTTCGACCAGCCGGTACGCGGCCGGCAGGTCGCTGGCCACCCGTTCCGGCAGCATGCCGGTGAGCAGTCGGACCGCCGGCTCGACCGGCAGCGCGTCGAGGGCGACCGGGTGGGCGCCGTCCAGCCCGGCCAGCGGGCGCCGGGCGGTGACCAGCGCCGCCGAGGCCGGTCCGGTGGGCAGCAGCGGGCGTACCTGGACCTCGTCGACGGCACCGTCGAGCAGGACCAGGATCCGGCGTCGCGCCACCACCGACCGGTAGCGGTCACGCCGCTCGGTACGCCCGACCGGAACCGAGCCCTCGGGTACGCCGAGCGCGCACAAAAACGCGCCGAGCACCTCGTACGGGTCCACCGGTACGCCCCGGTCGTCGACGAGTTGGGCGTACAGGCAGCCGTCGGGGTGAGCGGGGCCGAGGTCCCAGCCGGCCCGGACCGCCAGTGCCGTCTTGCCGATCCCGGGCAGGCCGGAGAGGACCACCACGGCCGGTCCGGTCCGGCCGGTGCCGTCGCCGAGGGCGCGTCGGATCCGGGTCAGCTCTGCCTGCCGTCCGACGAAGTCGGCCACCGCGGGCGGCGGTTGCCACGGTGTGGCCCGCAGCTCTCCGTCCGACTGGCCGACCGCCGCCGCACCGAGCAGGTACGCCGCGGTGACGGACGACCCGGGGGCCGGCGGCGGGGGGACCGGCGGCGCGGTGCCGGGGCGTGTGGTGGTGATGGGTGTGGCGGTGACGGGTGTGGCGGTGACGGGTGTGGCGGTGACGGGTGCGGTGGTGACGGGTGCGGTGGCCACGGGTGGTGCCGGCCGGGGTGGGGGAGTACCGGCCGGGCCGGATGTGTCCCCGGTGCAGCCGGTGGGCTGGCCGGTCGTACCGTCCCGGCCGCTGGGTCGACGGCGGGCCGGGCCACCCGGTTGCCCGGCAGGCCGTCGACCAGGCATCCCGCCCGGCCGGCGGCCCGGTCGTCCGGCCAGCCGCCGCCGGGCCGGTGGCCCGCCCGGTCGCCGGCCCGGCCGGTTCGGCTCGGTGCCGACCGGGTCGACGACGGTAGTCGACGGATCTCCCGGGGCCGCCTGCGCACCGGCCGGCACCGTCACCGGCGCCGGCTCGCTGCTCGGGCCGGCCTGCGACGCCGCCCGGGCGGGCGCGGCCGAGAGGTCGAGCGCGGGATCGTGGAGGTCGAGCGCGGGATCGCGGTTGAGGATCCGGTGGTGCAGCGCCGCCAGTCGCGGGCTGGGCTCGATCCCGACCTCGTCGGCGAGCCGCTGCCGGAATTCCTGGTAGGCCGTCAGCGCCTCGGTAACCCGACCGGAGCGGTAGAGCGCGAGCACCAGATTCTCCCGGAAGCGCTCGTTGAACGGATCGTCGACGGCCAGCCCGACCAGCTCGGTGAGCAGGTCGGCATGCCGGCCGAGGGCGAGTTCGAGTTCGATGCAGCGGGCCCGGACCGCGGCCCGCCGCTCGGTGAGCAGGGTGCCCGCCGTCCTGACCAGTTGGCCGGGCATCCCGGCCAACGCGGGCCCACGCCAGAGTTCCAGCGCGGACCTGAACCATCCGACGGCTTCGGCGGGCCGGGCGGCCGAGACCGCGCGCTCCGCCTCGGCGACGTGCTGCTCGAACAGCAGCGCGTCGACCTCGTGGCCCGTCGCGGCGAGCCGGTAGCCGGCGGTCTCGGTGAACACCACCGGTCGCTCCACCCCGGCCTGGGCGAGCAGCCGGCGCAGTTGGGACACCACGATGCGCAGTTGGGCGCGGGCAGTCGGCGGCGCGTGCCAGCCCCATACCGCCTCGACCAGCCGCTCGGTCGGCACCGTCCGGTTGGCCTCCAGGAGCAGGGTCGCGAGCAGGGTCGAGACCCGGGCGCTCCGGATCCGGAGTGGAGCACCGGCAACCTCGACCGACAGGGGACCCAGGATTCTGAACCGCATACTCGTCTCCGCCGCGTCGCCGCGCGACAGCCGTACGGCTGCCTGGGGCCGAGCCTTGTGCAACGGCGGGGGCCGAACCAGGGACAGCTGACCCGGCCGCTCGGGAGGATCGCCCGACACGCCGGGCCATACCCGGGCCGCCGGCCGAAGGCCGAACCCTTCGATCTGGACAGCGCGGCGGGTTCGCCCGTCTCTCACCTCCGCCACGACGGACCGCAAGGGGAGAGGTCGAGCGGTCGCAAGGGAAGAGGTCGAGTGGTCGCAAGGGGAGAGGTGGAGGTTCAGTTGAGGACGAGATTGACCAGTACGGTCAGTGCGATCGAGCCGAGTATGGAGATCAGGATCATCAGCAGACAGCCCAGTCCACCGCCGAGCGGGCGGACCTCGACGCGGCCGAACCGCATCCCGATCACAGCTCCCGGAGCCGGGGCAGCAGCTCGCGCTCGGCCCAGTCCAGGAACATCGGCTGGCTGTCGACACCGACCTGCACGAACGCCACGTCGGTGAAACCGGCGTCGACATACTTCCGGAACGCCTCGACGTGCGAGTCCAGCTCCGGTCCGCAGGGTACGAGTTCCGCGATGTCCTCGGGGCGGATGGCTTCGCTGGCGCTGACGAAGGACTCCGGCCCGGGCAGCTCGGCCTTGACCGTCCAGTTCAGGGCGGCCCAGCGCCACTGGTCGTGCACCTTCTTGCGGCAGTCGTCGGCGTCCGGCCCGTAGCAGACCGCCGCCTGCCCGTAACGGGGCTTGCCGGCGCCGCCGCGCTCGTCGTACATCCTGACCACTGCGGCATCCGGGTTGTCGCAGACCAGCGCGTCGGCGTACTCGCTTGCCAGCTCGACCGAGTGCGGCCCGGAGGCCGCGAGGGCGATCGGGACGGGGGTGGCCGGCCGGTCCCAGAGGTACGCCTCGGGCACCTCGAAGTGGTTGCCGGAGTAGGAGAGGTTGTCACCGTCGAGCAGCGGCCGGATGATCTGCAATGCCTCCTCCAGCATCTCGTGCCGCTGGTGCACGTACGGCCAGGCGCCCGCCACGTGCTCGTTGAGGTTCTCCCCGGCACCGAGCGAGAGGGTGAACCGGCCGTCCGACATCACCCCGATCGTCGCCGCCTTCTGCGCGACCACCGCCGGGTGGTAGCGCCGGATCGGGCAGGTGACGTAGGTCATCAGCCTGACCCGGGAGGTGGCGTGCGCGACCGCGCCGAGCACCGCCCAGGCGTAGGGGGAGTGACCCTGCGAGGCGAGCCAGGGGTAGTAGTGGTCGGAGATGACCAGGTAGTCGAAGCCGGCCTGTTCCGCCCGGACCGCCTGGTCGACCAGTTCCTTCGGTCCGGTCTGTTCACACATCAGCGTGTAGCCCACCCCGACCATGTCGGCCTCCTCCGTCGTCCGATTCCGGTTGTCTACCCCGCCTGGCGCCGGTAAACCCCCGTCGTCCGGGCCGAAGGGGCAGTGATGTCCTTGACTATCTGTCAGGGGCGGAGTAAGTTCCCTTAACCGGTTAAGAATCGCCGGTGCATCATCCTTGTGGTGGGGATGACGGCGCCCGTGGTGGTCGGTCACCGCACCGCCCGGGCGCCGCCCGTCCGTTCGGTCCTTCCCCGCGGGTCAGGGCCGTATTAACGTGTCCGACCATGGTGATCTATCGACGGGTCGGTGCCGCGCTGGTGGCGGCGACCGTCACGCTCTCGCTCGGTGTCACCCCCGCGTCCGCCACCGGCCGCGGTCACGGCGGCGCCGGGACGCCGGGCGCTCCGGGTGCCGGCGACGGCTACTTCCCGGCCGCCGGCAACGGCGGGTACGACGTCCTCCACTACGGACTCGAGATCCGCTACGAGCCGACCAGCCGGGCTTTCGCCGGGATCGCCACGATCAGCGCCCGGGCCACCGAGCGGCTCTCCCGGTTCAACCTGGACCTGCGCGACTTCGAGGTGCGCTCGGTGACCGTCGACGGCCGGCCGGCCCGGTACGACCGGGACGGCCAGGAGCTGCGGATCTCGCCGAAGTACGGCCTGTCCCGGGGCGAGCGGTTCACCGTGCTGGTCCGGTACGACGGCACCACCGGCCGGCCGACCGACATCGAGGGCGCGCTCTACGGCTGGGTCTCCACCCCGGACGGCTCCTTCGTGGCGAACGAGCCGGACGGCGCCCCCACCTGGTATCCGGTCAACGACCACCCGACCGACAAGGCCAGCTACGACTTCCGGATCACGGTTCCGGCCGGCAAGACCGCGGTCGCCAACGGCGAACTCGTCGAGCAGCGGACCAGGAACGGCTGGACGACCTTCGTCTGGCGGGCCCGCGACCCGATGGCCAGCTACCTCTCCACCGCCTCGGTCGGCGACTACGACCTGCGGCGCAGCACGGGTCCGCGTCGACTGCCGATCATCGACGCGGTCGACCGGGACCTCGGCCCGGACGCCGCCGACGGGCTGGCCCGGACCAGGGAGATGATCGAGTACTTCTCCGACCTGTTCGGCCGGTACCCGTTCACCTCCTACGGGGCGATCGTCGACGACGACTCCGACGCCGGGTACGCGCTGGAGACGCAGACCCGGCCGATCTACTCCGGACCGCCCGGCGAGGGTACGGTGGCGCACGAGCTGGCCCACCAGTGGTACGGCAACAGCGTCAGCCCGGCCCGCTGGCAGGAGATCTGGCTGAACGAGGGGTTCGCCAGCTACGCCGAGTGGCTCTGGGAGGAGCACACCGGCGGGCGTACCGCGCAGGCCCGGTTCGACACCAACTACGCCCGGCCGGAGACGGCGAGCTTCTGGAACCCGCCGCCCGGTGATCCGGGCGCCACGAACCTCTTCGCCGGCTCGGTCTACACCAAGGGCGCGATGACGCTGCACGCGCTGCGTACGAAGATCGGCGACCGGGCCTTCTTCGCGCTGCTCCGCACCTGGTACGCGGCGAACCGCGACGACACGGCGACCACCGCCGACCTCGTCCGGCTCGCCGAGAAGGTGAGCGGGCGGCAGCTCGACGCCTTCTTCCAGACCTGGCTCTACACCCCGGGCAAGCCCACCGCCTGGTGACGGGCTGTGCCGACCCCTCCGCCCGGCACCGGGCGGAGGGGTTACTTAACCGGTTGCGTTAACCGGTTCATCGGCCTACCCTGATCCGTGCCGCCGCAGGGAGTCGGGCGGTAACTGTCGGGCTGCAGTTACCGATCCCCTCACTTCTGTCCCCGTCCCGGGGCCCTCCCTGAGGTAGGTCATGAAAAGACGAATCTTCGCCGTCGGATCGGCGCTGCTCGCGCTCGTCGCCGCCGCGGCCGTCTCGCTGTTCGTGGTGGCCCCGCCGGCACAGGCGGCGGCCGGCTTCACGGTCAGCGGCGGCCGGCTCATCGACGCCCGCGGCAACGAGTTCATCATGCGCGGCGTCAGCCACGCGCACACCTGGTACGCCAGCCAAACCGGTTCATTCGCCAACATCAAATCCCTGGGTGCGAACACCGTACGGGTGGTGCTGAGCAGCGGTGCCCGGTGGACCCAGAACAGCGCCAGCGACGTCGCCAACGTCATCTCGCTGTGCAAGGCCAACCGGCTGATCTGCGTACTGGAGGTGCACGACACCACCGGGTACGGAGAGGAGGGCGCGGCGATCACCCTCGACCAGGCGGTCAGCTACTGGATCAGCGTCCAGAGCGCGCTGGCCGGCCAGGAGAACTACGTCATCCTCAACATCGGCAACGAGCCGTTCGGCAACAACGAGAGCGTCAGCGCGACCTGGCCGACCGCCACCCGCAACGCGATCACCCGGCTGCGCAACGCCGGCTTCGACCACACCATCATGGTCGACGCGCCGATGTGGGGTCAGGACTGGCGCTTCATCATGCGGGACAACGCGCAGAGCGTCTTCAACTCCGACCCGGACCGGAACACCGTCTTCTCGATCCACATGTACGGCGTCTTCGACACCGCCGCCGAGATCACCGACTACCTCGGCCGGTTCCGCAGCGCCAACCTGCCGATCGTGGTGGGGGAGTTCGGGCACAACCACTCGGACGGCAACCCGGACGAGGACACCATCATGTCGTACGCCCAGCAGAACGGGATCGGCTACATCGGCTGGTCGTGGAGCGGCAACGGGGGTGGCGTCGAATACCTCGACATGGTCACCAACTTCGACCCGAGCCAGTTGACCTCGTGGGGGCAGCGGATCTTCAACGGGGCGAACGGGATCCGGCAGACCGCCCGGGAGGCGACCGTCTACAGCGGTGGCAACCCGACGACCCGTCCGCCGACCGGCACCCCGACCACCCGCCCGCCGACGACCACCCCGCCGGCCGGTACCCGGGGCTGCACCGCCACGTACGCCATCACCGGGCAGTGGCAGGGCGGCTTCCAGGGCGACGTCCGGGTCACCGCCGGCAGCGCCGCGATCAGCGGCTGGACCGTCACCTGGACCTTCGCCAACGGGCAGCAGGTCAACCAGTCGTGGAACGCGACCGTCACCAGCAGCGGGTCGACAGTGACCGCGCGGAACGTCTCGCACAACGGCAGCCTCGCCGCCGGGGCCAGTACCGCGTTCGGGTTCATCGGGACCTGGAACGGCACCAACAGCGCGCCCGCGCTGAGCTGCGCCGCCGGCTGACCGCTCGGTTCCCGGGTGGCCGGGTCCGCGCGCTGCGGACCCGGCCACCGCCGGTGCGGGGTATGCCGGCTCAGACCGACACGCGCTGGAGCCGTTCGCAGACGATCGTCACGGTTTCCATCAGCACCTCGCCGGCACCCGCCCGCACCGCGCCGATCTCCAGCTTCGACGGCCAGGCGTGCTCCAGGTGGTAGCGGGCCACCGGCGTGCCGTCGGTGGCGTACATGACCAGGGAGCCGTTCCGGGCGGCCCCGGGGTCGCCGGAGATCGCCAGCGCCTGCCAGTTCCACAGTTCCAGCGAGCTGTTCTTGCCGCGTTTCAGGACCAGGGTCGCCGGCTTCGCCTTGCCGGGAAGTCTCCTCGTCCCGGCCTCCCGGCCGGTCGACTCCAGCTCGGCCGGGAGCACCTCGCTGCTGATCCCGGAAAGCTCCGAGAAGGCCGCGATCTCGACGCCGTCGATCTGGAGCGAGTACCGTGCGGCGCTCAGCGCCTTGTCGGGCTGTGCGGATTTCGGGGTGATCGACATCGGCCTCTCCCGTCGGATGGTGGCACCGATGCCGGGTGACCGGCCGGGCTGGCGCGGTCACCGGCGGATGCAGGATACGCCGCAACCACGCGTCGTTCAGTCGGCAACTACTCAGCGCATCCGAGCGAGATGTCGGCGTGCGCGGCGGGATCGTCAGGTTGAGCACCGTCCCGCACGTCCGGTGCGTCCGGACGGGACGGTCAGCTCCGGCCGGGCAGCCGGGGCAGTACCTCGGTGGCCACCTCGGCGAGGATCGCCTCGTCCCCGGCGTACCAGCTCGACTCGCGCGGCCAGTGCGTGACGACGTCGGTGAAGCCCAGCTCGGCGGCCCGGCCGACGGCCTCGGTGAAGTGTCCGACACTGGACAGCGAGAAGACCGGCGCCGAGTCCAGCGAGAGATAGCGGTCCAGACTGCCGGGATCTCGTCCGGCGGCGGCGAGGATCCCGTCCATCCGGCCGGCGAGGTCGGCGACGGATCGCCACCACGACGCCAGGTCGTCGCCGTCCCGGACGCCGGTGGTTACCCAGCCCTGGCCGTACCGGGCGGCGAGCCGCAGCGAGCGGGGCCCGTTCGCGGCGACGACGAACGGCACCCGGGGCTGCTGGACACAGCCGGGATTGCTCCGCGCGTCGACCGCCGCGTAGTAGTCGCCCCGCCAGTTCACCCCGTCCTCCCGGAGCAGCAGGTCGAGCAGTTCGGTGAACTCGGTGAACCGGTCGACCCGGAGCCGTGGCGAGAGCGTCTCCGCACCGAGTACGGCCGAGTCGAACCCGATCCCGCCGGCGCCGAGCCCGAGCAGCAGCCGGCCGTCCGAGACGTCGTCCAGCGCGGTGATCTGGCGGGTGAAGTGCACCGGGTGCCGGAAGTTGGGCGAGGCGACCAGGGTGCCCAACCGGATCCGGGAGGTGACCATCGCGGCCGAGGTCAGCGTGCCCATCGCGTCGAACCACGGCCCGTCGACCAGGTCACGCCAGCCGAGGTGGTCGTACGTCCAGGCGTGGTCGAAGCCCCACTCCTCGGCCTGGCGCCACCGGCGCTCGGCCACGGACCACCGCTGGTCGGGAAGGATCACGATGCCCACGCGCATGATCCCAGAGCTTACGTCCCCGCGCCGCCGCCGGGCCGCCCGCGCCGTGCGGCGGCACATCGGCGTGAACGGCAGGCGTCGGCCGAGCCGAATTCGTGTCCGGGCAGGTCACCCGAACTGATGACGGGCGAACGCTCCCAGCCACCTCACAGCTACGGTGAATACTGTCACCGGAGTGGCGTGTTGATCCATCGTGGAAAATGCGCGCTGACACACCCGCGGCACCTATCCGCCGTAAACAGGAGTATCTCTATGGTCTTCAAGAAGATGTTGAGCGCCCTCGGCGTCGGCGGTCCGAGCGTGGACACCGTGCTGACGAACCCGAACACCCGGCCCGGCCTGGTGCTCGACGGGCAGGTGAACCTGCGCGGCGGGGATTCCGCGGCCGACATCGAGCAGGTCACCGTCGCACTGGTCACCCGGGTCGAGATGGAGGCCGGGGACAGCGAGTACGCCGGCACCATGGAGTTCTACCGGCTCCCGGTCAGTGGTGCGATGCGCCTGGAAGCCAAGCAGGAAATCGCGATCCCGTTCCAGCTCCCGATGCCCTGGGAGACCCCGATCACCGACGTCTACGGTCAACGGCTGCGCGGCATGACGATGGGGCTGCGTACCGAGCTGGCGGTGGCCCGGGCGGTGGACAAGGGCGACCTGGACGCCCTCGCGGTGCACCCGCTGCCGGTGCACGAGAAGATCCTGGAGGCGTTCGCCCAGCTCGGCTTCCAGTTCAAGAGCGCGGACCTGGAGCGCGGACACATCTACGGCGTACAGCAGACGCTGCCGTTCTACCAGGAGATCGAGTTCTTCGCCGCTCCGCAGTACGCACACGCGATCCGTGAGGTCGAGCTGACCTTCGTCACCAACCAGCACGGCGTGGACGTCATCATCGAGTGCGACAAGCGCGGCGGGATGTTCAGCGGTGGGCAGGACACCGTCGGCCGCTACACCGCCGAGCACGCCGGGGTCGACCAGGTCGACTGGCGGCAGCGGGTCGAGGGCTGGCTGGCCCAGACGGTGCAGAGCTACGGCCGGCACGGCGGGATGGGACATCACGGACGTCCCGGCAAGCAGGGGCACCACGGCGGGCACGGCATGGGCGGCATGGTCGCCGGTGCCGGACTCGGTCTGGCCGGGGGCATGATCGCCGGCGAGATGCTGGAGGACGCCTTCGAGGGCGACTTCGGCGAGTAGCGGGCAAAAGGTCGCGGTCCCCGCCGTCTCCGGCGGGGACCGCGACCCCCGTGGCAGGTCGCCACTGCTCGGGACACTCCGCTGCGCCCGACGTGTCAGGCGCCGGCAGCGTCGTTACCTGTTCGCCCGATCGGCCCGTCGCCAGGCGCTACCAAGCTTCGCCAGACCACGGCTACCCAGGTAGGCGATGGTCAGCAGGGTGATGAAGAACCACGCGTTGTCCGCGCGGAACACGTCCACACCAACCGAGTTCCGACCGACCAACTCGGAGGCGAGCAGAACGCCACCCACCGCGGCCAGGTAGATATACAACTCGGTCGTCTTGTATGCCGGCTTGGTCTCGCTACCCGGGTTGCGCCGTGCCGGCTCGTCCATCCGGCGCTGCATCTCCGACAGGGTCTGCTGTATCTGCTGGTTGGAGATGTTCTGGGCACCCATCTCCCGGGTCGGTGCCGACTGCATGTCCGTCACCTGCTGGCCCATCGGCTGCCTGGACGGGGTCTGCGTGCTCATCTTTTCCTCCTCGGATTCGATGAGATCTCTTCCGACCGCCCCCGGTCACGGCACCGCCGCGCCGGTGGCACCCGTTGGCTACCCGACCGGCCCTGCCACAAACAGCCGCTGACCAGTCGACTACCGGCCCCCGGGCCGCTCGGGGCGGCCGGTGGCGTTTGCCGACCCGGGCACCGGGGACACCCCGGACAACGACAACTCGGCGAGGTGGTGGACGTGCGCGGCGAGGACGAACGGCGGGAGTCGGCACGGCGGACCGAAGACCGGATGGGGCGCGGCAAGTACGGGCCCGGCGCGATGGAGGAGGTCACCCTCCCGGTCGACGAGGGGCGCGAGGCGCACGAACGCGACATCGAGGACCCGGCGGACCGGGCGCGGGATCCGGACGTACTGCGCAACGGCGGTCCGACCCGGAACCGGGGGGTGAGCACCACCACCGGTACGGACCGGCGGGCCGGACCGGCGAACGTACGGCGCCAACCCCGCCGACCGGGCGGAAAGGTGGCACCCACCACCACCGGGGACGCGACGACCGGCGGGACCAACCCGTCGGCGGCCGGGTCGACCAGCGACGCCTCCGGACAGGCCCGGCAGATCGGCAACTTCACCGACAAGTGAACGGCGGGCGGCCCGCAACGGCGAGCGGGCCCGACCTTTCTCAACCTCCCCTTGCGGTCGGTGGACCGCAAGGTCGGACGCGGTGCGTGCGCGCCGCGCGGTTCGGGTTGAAAAAGGTTCAGTGACCCGGCCGCCGCGCCGGGCTCAGTCGACCCGGAGGATGCCCAGCCGCTGGGTCGCCCGGGTGAGCGCGACGTAGAGGTCGCTGCGCCCACGGGGGGACTCGGCGACGATCCGGTCCGGGTCGACCACCAGGACCGAGTCGAACTCCAGCCCCTTGGCCTGGGCGACGGTCAGCAGCACCACCTGGCTGGTCAGTTCCGGGTCGTCGCCGAGCGCCACCTCGGGCTCCGCCTCGGTGGCCGCCCGACCCAACTCGTCGACCAGCCCGGCCGGCACGATCACCCCGACCCGGCCCGTACCGACACCGGCCGCCTCGGCCCGGATCGCCTCGACCAGCCGCCCGGCCAGCTCGGCGGCATGCACCCGGGAGTCCCAGGGCTGCTCGCCGGTGTCGCGTACCGCCCGGGGAGGGGTCAGCGCCGGGTCGATCTCGGCGAGCACCTTGGCGGCGACCGCCAGGATCTCCGACGGCGTACGGTAGCTGACCGTCAGCTCCTCCAGCCGCCACCGGTCGCCGACGTACGGCTCCAGCACCGGCCACCAGGACGACGCGCCGGCCAGCGCCCCGGTCTGGGCGACGTCGCCGACCAGGGTCATCGAGCGGCTCGGGCAGCGGCGCATCAGCACCCGCCAGGCCATCGGGGAGAGCTCCTGCGCCTCGTCCACGATCACGTGCCCGAAGGCCCAGCTCCGGTCCGCCGCCGCCCGCTCGGCGGTGCTCAACTGGTCCCCGTCGGTCTGCCGTTCGGCCAGCCGGTCGGCGACGAGCAGGTCGGTGACGTCCAGCATCCCGTCCTCGGCCTCGGGCTCGTCCTCGAAGTCGATCGACTTGGAACCGGCAGCGATCTCCAACACGCCCTCGGCGTACTCGATCTCGGCCTGGCGCTGCCGGGCGGCGCGGGCCTGGGCCGCCCGGTCGTCCTCACCCAGCAGCTCCGCCGCCTCGTCCAGCAGCGGTACGTCGGCCGGGCTCCAGCCGCCCCACGGCTCGCGCCGCAGCGCCGCCCGCTCGGCCTCGTCGAGGTTCGCCGCGGCGACCGCGAGCCGCTGCTCCGAGGCGAACAGCCCGGCCACCACCTGCTGCGGGGTGAGGACCGGCCAGAGCCAGTCCAGCACCGCCTGCACCTCGGGCTCGGCCCGCAGCTCGCGCCGGAACTCGGCGAGGTCGGCCTCGTCGAGCAGGTTCTCCCCGCCCAGCGGGTCGGCGCCGAGCCGCTCGGCGAGCTGGTCGGCGAGGGCGTGGATGATCTCGATGTCGAAGAGCGGCCGGGCCAGGTTGTGCGGCCGGTCGGTGCGGCGGACCCGCTCCCGGGCGGCGGCGACGGTGGCCGGATCCAGCACCAGGCTGTCCCGCTCGATGCTGATCTCGATCGGCTCGTCCGGTACCCGCTGCCGGTCCCGGATCGCGGCGGCCAGCACCTCGACCATGTCGAGCCGGCCCTTGAGTTCGGCCACCTCCGCCGGCTCGGCGCGGGTCGCGGTGATCCCGGGGAAGAGTTCGCCGACGGTACGCAGCAGCACGCCGGTCTCGGCGAGCGTCGGCAGCACCTGCGAGATGTAGCGCAGGAAGGTCGGGTTCGGGCCCACCAGCAGCACGCCCCGGGTGGAGAGGATCTGCCGGTGCGTGTAGAGCAGGTACGCGGCCCGGTGCAGCGCCACCGCCGTCTTCCCGGTACCGGGGCCGCCCTGCACCACCAGCACCCCGTCGAGGTCGGCCCGGATCACCCGGTCCTGCTCGGCCTGGATCGTCCGGACGATGTCGGTCATCCGGCCGGTACGGCTGGCGTTGACCGCCGCCAGCAGCGCCGCCTCGCCGGTCAACCCGCCCCGGTCGCCGGCCTGCCCGGCGGTGTTCAGGTCCAGCACCTCGTCGTCGAGGCCGACCACCTCGCGGTCCCGGGTCCGGATGTGCCGGCGCCGGCGTACCCCGTCCGGGGCGGCTGCGGTGGCGAGATAGAACGGTCGGGCCGCCGGAGCGCGCCAGTCCAGCAGCACCGGTTCGTAATCGCCGTCGCCGTCGAATATGCCGATCCGGCCGATGTAGCGGCGGGTGCCGTCGTCGAGGTCCAGCCGACCGAAACAGAGGCCCTGCTCGACCGCGCCGAGCCGGTCGATCTGCTCGGCGTACATCCGTACCGTGCCGTCGCGCTGTGAGCGCTCCTGCTGGGTGCCGCCGGCGTTGCCCAGCGCGGTGCGCAGTCGCCGGGTGGCCTGGGTGCGCAGTTCGTCGAGGCGCCCGTAGAGCATGGAGACGTACCGCTGCTCGCCGGGAAGATCGTCCTCGGTGGGCTCGGTGGGCTCGGTGGGCCGGGGCCGCCCGCCCGGCACCGACCCGTCGGCGCGGGAGGGCGCGGCAGGTCCGATCGACTCGTCGACCGGCTCGTCGAGACGCTGGTCGGCCGAAACACCGGATTGCTTTGACAAACCGTCTCCCCATTGTTAGAATTTGCGCAGGACGGCATTGTGCCGTTCTTTTTTATTTCTGAACTGAGAAACGATAGCGCGTTTCTTCGCCGGCATCCATCAGCCGCACCATCCTCCGGATTACACCGGTCTTCGGCGGCGTCGTTCAGGCGGGCGGGAGCCGATCGAGCGGCCCGAGGAAGCTGGCCGGGCGTCAGTCGCCCACGACTCCGGTCCGGCTCAGCCGGTCACGTCGCGGCCGCCGAACCGCGCCCATGCTGCGGTGAGGAACACCACCGCGTACCCGGCCGCCGAGAGCAGGCCGGGGCGGAGCGCGTCGACCGAGACCGGATCCCGGAGCAGTTCGACGAAGGCCGGCCAGTGGTGGGTCAGCAGGTACGGGTGCAGCCAGTCGAGCTGCGGGATGCTGTCCAGGACGAAGCTGGTCACCGCGAGCATCGTGGTGGCGATCGTGGCACCCATCGGCTGCTCGGTGAGGGTGGAGACGAAGAGCCCGACCGCGCCCAGTGCGCAGAGCCCGATCGTCAGATAGGCACAGACGCCGAGCAACCGCAGCAGCCCCTCGGCCAGGCTCACCTGGCTGCCGGAGAGCAGCGTCACCGGCCCGCCCCCGAACAGCGCCAGCCCGGCGGCCAGGCCGACCGCCGCGACCAGCAGGGTCACCGTGGCCGCGAAGACGACGACGGCGCCGTACTTGACGGTGAGCAGCCGGGTACGCCCGACCGGTACGGTCAGCAGATAGCGCAGGGTGCCGAGGTTGGCCTCGCCGGCCACGCTGTCCCCGGAGATCGCCGCCACCGCGATCGGCAGGAACAGCCCGAGTTCCGCGCCGAGGGCGGCCAGCGCCACGAAGAACCCGTTCCCGCTGATCGCCGAGAAGAAGCCCGGATCGCGTCCGGCCTCGGTGGGACCGTCGGTGACCCGCATCGCGATCGCGATGATCAATGGTACGGCGGCCAGCGCCGCCATCCCGGCCTGGTTGCGCCGACGACCGAAGACCAGCCGCAGTTCGGAGCGGAAGAACCTGGCCCGGCCCGCGCGGAGGGAACGCCGGCCCGGGCGCCTCGTCCCGGCCGGATCCGGCACCATCCCGCCCGGCACGGCACCCGGGCCAGGCACTACTCCGCCGCCCGCCCCGGACGGTGCCTCAACCGCTGACATCGCGACCCTCCCGGACCGGCGGCCCGGACCCCCCGGCCAGCATCGGCGCGTCAACCGCTGACATCGAAGCCCTCCCCGGTCAGCGAGACGAAGAGTTCCTCCAGGTCCGGGGCGTCCACCGCGAACCCGCGTACCGGTACGGCGGCGTGCACCAGGGCGGCCACCACCTTCTCCGGCGGCACCGGCCCGAGCACGGCGCTGACCTCCCGGGACGCCTCGGTGATCTCGGTGAGGCCCAGTTCGCGCAGCACCTGGGCGGCCGCGACCGGACGGTCGGTCGTCACCCGGGCCCGGGGTGTGGCCGCGGCCCGCAACTCGGCCAGCGGTGCCTGGGCGACCAGCCGCCCCTGGTGCATCACACCCACGTCGGTGCAGACCTGCTCCACCTCGGCGAGCAGGTGGGTGGAGAGCAGCACGGTAGCGCCCTCGGCGGCCAGCGTGCCGACCAGCGCCCGGACCTCCCGGGTGCCCTGCGGGTCGAGCCCGTTGGTCGGTTCGTCCAGGAGCAACAGATCCCGGGGGACCAGCAGGGTCGCGGCCAGCGCCAACCGCTGCCGCATGCCCAACGAGTACGCGCGGTAGCGCTTGCTTGCCGCCGCCGTCAGCCCGACCCGGTCCAGTGCGGCGCCGATCCGTGCCGTGGAGGTGCCCGGATCGGCGGTCCGGTCCGCCGCGTCCAGCCGGCGCAGGTTCTCGGCGCCCGACAGGTACGGGTGGAATGCCGGTCCCTCCACCAGCGCCCCGATCCGGGGCAGTACCTCTGCCGCCCCGTCGGGCATCCGCCGGCCAAGCAGCGTGTGCCCGCCCGAGGTCGGCCGGACCAGGCCGAGCAGCATCCGGATGGTGGTGGTCTTGCCGGAGCCGTTCGGGCCGAGGAAGCCGTAGACGGCGCCACGCGGAACCGCCAGGTCGACGGCGTGCACCGCGACCTGGCGGCCGAACCGCTTGGTCAGTCCCGCGCTCTGGATCGCTAACTCCGGCACCGGCCGGCCCCTCCGCCCCAGATCACCACGCCGCCGAACGAGTGCCCTCCCGGCACGGCGCCGAACGAGTGCCCTCCCGGCACGGCGCCGAACGAGTGCCCTCCCGGCACGGCGCCGGACGAGTGCCCTCCCGGCACGGCACCGGACGAGCGCCCTCCCGCCACGGCACCGGACGAGCGCCCTCCCGCCGCCACCGCGCCGGACGAGGGCGCCGCCCGGAAGCCGCTCACCTGGTGCTCTGCGCGACTTCGTAGAGCCGTTCCGGCTTCACCGCGCCGACGAACACCCGGCCGTCGTCGGTGAGCAGGGCGCTGAAGAGCTTGCCGGTGACGAGCCGGCCGCTGCCCCACTCGCCGCTCACCTCGGGCAGTCCACCCAGCAGGCCCCGGAGCAGGTCGGCCTCCGCGCCGTCGGTCTCCGCCCCTGCGGTCCCGGCGAGCTGCGGAACCTTCGCGACCAGTACGCTCGTCCATCCGCTGCCGACCACCGTCGGCCGCTCCAGCCCGGCCGGTCGGCCCTCCGGACGGCCCTCCGGACGGGTCGCCTCGGTCACCACCGCGCCGGGCGGCGGGTTGAAGGCGAACTGGGCCGGGTCCGGGCGCTCGAAGTCGACCTGGGTGAACGCCACCTCGAAGGCCGGCTTGCTGGTGCCCTCCGGCACGACCTGGAAGCGCAGCGGTACGTGCTCGGCGGCGTCGATCGCGATCGTGATCTGGCCCACCAGCGAGGTGGCGTCACGGGGTTCGAGCACCAGTTCGTACGCGTCCCGGCCGGCGATCGAGGCTGACCGTCCGACGCTGACCTCGGTACTCGGATCCACGGCCGCCAACGCCTGCTCGGCGGCCTCCTGCGGCGTGATCGGCAGGTGGTCGGGCCGGGCGGTCGGGCCGGAGCGGTCCAGGGTGGCGTGCTCGGCCTTGTTGGCCTGGCTGTCCCAGATCCAGACGTCCTTGCCGTTGCGGATCACGTCGGTCTCGCCGAGCGTGCCGAGCAGCGCGACCCGGGTCTGGTCCGGGCCGGCGTGCCAGACCCGCAGGGTGTGCGTACCGGAGACCAGCGAGGTCAGCTCGGCGCTGCCTCGTCCGCCGATGCCGGGCAGGCTCGGCAGTCCGAGGTCGGCGCGCTTGATCACCGTGCCGGAGAGACCGTCCAGGCGGGCGGTCTGCAGGTCGACGAGGAGTTGGGCGGCACTGCGCTCGGGCAGGTTCGGCTCGGCGGCCGAGGCGAAGGTGCCGACCGCCGCACCTCCGCCGAGAATTGCCAGGGCTGCCCCGGTCGGGACCAGCCACCGCAGCGCGGGCCGGGATTGCAAAACCGACATGTTCGTACCTCCTGGTGTCCATCCTGCGCCCGTTGCGCTGTGAAACCACTGAGAACCGCTGTGGCCTCACTCAGCCGGGTGTGGTTGCCCGGGGTCGGGGATGGCACGCTTGTCCGGTGCGGTTGCTGGTGGTGGAGGACGAGGCCCGACTGGCCACGGCGTTGCAGCGCGGGCTCCAGGCCGAGGGCTTCGTCGTCGACGTGGCCGCCAGCGGGCCGGAGGGGCTCGACCTGGCCCGGCACGGCGGATACGACGCGATGATCCTGGACGTGATGCTGCCCGGGCTCTCCGGCTACCGGGTGGTGCGGCAGTTGCGGGCCGAGAAGCACTGGCTGCCCGTGCTCATGCTCTCCGCCAAGGACGGCGAGTACGACCAGGCCGACGGGCTGGACTGCGGGGCCGACGACTACCTGACCAAGCCCTTCTCCTACGTGGTGCTGCTGGCCCGGCTGCGCGCACTGCTCCGCCGGGGTGCGCCGCGCCGCCCGGTGGTGCTGGTCGCCGGTGACCTGACTCTGGATCCGGCCCGCCGCCGGGTCACCCGGGACGGGGTCGAGGTGGAACTCACCGCCCGGGAGTACGCCCTGCTGGAATACCTGCTCCGCCGGGCCGGTGAGGTGGTCTCCAAGACGGAACTGTTGGACCACGTCTGGGACGCGAGTCTGCGTACCGCGCCGAACGCCGTCGAGGTCTACGTCGGCTACCTGCGCCGCAAGATCGGCCGGGACCGGTTGGAGACGATCCGGGGGGCCGGCTACCGGCTGGTGACATGACCCGGGCCGAGCGAGGTCACCGCAGGGCCGGGATCGGGGTGCCGGCCGGGGCGGTCGGCCGGCCGGGGCGGGCAGCGGTCGGGACCGGTGGGCCGCCATGATCCGACTCAAGGGGCGGTTCGGGCGGCGCGCCTGGCGACGGCCGTGGCTGACGCTGAGCCTGCGGGCCCGACTCACCATCATCAGCGCGGCGGGTCTCGCCGCCGGTCTCGCCGTCGGCGGGCTGGTGTTGATCGGCGCGCTCGGCTACGCGCTCCAGCGCACCGTCGACACCGAGGCGCTGAGGACCGCCGAGGCGGTGGCCCGGCTCGCCGGCCAGAACGCGTTGCCGGACCCGCTTCCGGTCGCCGGGGGCCAGGTACGCGTACAGGTGCTCGACGGGCAGGGCCGGATCCGGGCCGCCTCGATCGACGCCGACCGGCTGGTTCCGATGCTCTACCCCGACGAACTGCGGCGGTTCCAGGCCGGGGAGCGGGACCGGTTCTACCTGCCCGGCCGGCGGCTCGGCCTGGACGGCCCGATCCGGGTGGTGGCGGTACCCGCCGGGCCGGCCGCCGACCCGCAGACCGTGCTGGTGGCCAAGTCCACCGCAGACGTACGGCACAGCGTGACCGTGGTCCGCAGCATCCTGCTGGTCAGCTTTCCGCTGCTCCTGGTCGCCTTGGCCGCGGTCGCCTGGCGGGTGGTCGGCGCCACGCTGCGCCCGGTCGAGACGCTGCGGGCGGGTGCCGAGGAGATCACCGGCGGGGCCCGGCCGGGCAGGTTGCCGCTGCCCGCCTCGCACGACGAGATCCACCGGCTGGCGGTGACCCTGAACGGGATGCTGGGCCGGCTGGAGTCGGCCCGGTCCCGGCAGCGTGCCTTCGTCGCCGACGCCGCGCACGAGCTGCGCAGCCCGCTGGCCAACATGCGGACCCAGCTCGAGGTCGCGCAGCGGCTCGGCCCGGCGACGGAGTGGCCGGCGGTCGCCGACGACCTGCTCGCCGACACCCAGCGGCTCAGCCGGCTCGTCGACGATCTGCTGCTGCTCGCCCGCTTCGACGAGGCGGCCGCCCGGCCACCCCGGGCCGCCGAGCCGGTCGAGCTGGGGGAGTTGCTGACCGAGGTCGCCGAGCGGTACCCGGCGCCGCCGTTGCGGGTGGTGGCACCGAGATTTCCGCTCTGGGTGCTGGCCGAGCCGGACGCACTGACCCGGATCCTGGGCAACCTGCTGGACAACGCGCTCCGGTACACCACCAGTGAGGTGGTGCTGGAGGCCGGGCCCGGCGGCTGGACCGGTCCGGCGTACCACCTGCTGACCGTGACCGACGACGGGCCCGGAATCCCGGCCGGGGACCGGGACCGGGTCTTCGACCGGTTCACCCGGCTGGACGACGCCCGGGCCCGGGACGCGGGCGGCGCCGGCCTCGGCCTGGCCATCGTCCGGGAACTGGTACGCCGCCAGGGCGGCACGGTGACCCTCGGCGACGCCGGACCCGGACTGCGGGTCGAGGTACGCCTGCCGGCCGAGCGCCCGGTCCCGGACGGCCACGACGAGCGGGTACCGCCGCAGCCGGTGGCCGGAGGTCAGCGCGCCGACGGCGACCTGTCGGGCCGGTCGGTGCAGACCGGATCGGCCTCGCCGACGACGCTCTCGGAATAGACGACCGCGACCGAGAAGCAGTAGTTGCCCTGCGTCTGGAGGCCGTACACCACGTATCCGGTGGAGCCGGCCGGCAGTTCCTGGAACGGCCGGAGTTCCTGACCGGCCCGCCCGCCGGCCAGCACCACCAGACCCTTGGCACCGTTCGGATAGCTCCAGCCCAGCGTCACGCTGCTCCGGTTGTCGGCCAGGGTCACCGCGCCGGGCGGGGTGCCGGGGGAGGCGGGCGGCGGTGTGCTCGGCGGCGCGGCCGGAGCGCTGGTCGCCGGCCCGGGCGCCGGTGACTCCGGCTCGTCGTCCCCGGTCAGCCCGAACCCCAGCACCACGGCGGCGGTGCCGAGCAGGACCAGCACCACCAGGCCGGCGACGACCGCGGTCGACAGCCGCCGACCAGCGGGCGGCGGCCGGTGGATCCGGACCGGCAACCGGGACGACCGCCGCTCCGGCAGGTGCCGGACCTCGGGTACGCCCCCGGTGTCGCCGAGGTCGACGGCGTGACCGTCCGGGAGTTCCGGGTGCGGCCGCTCGGCGACCGGGATGGAGCCGGAGCGGCTCTCCGGCCGCCACGGCTCGGCGGGGGCCGGCGTGGGGTGCCGCCCGGCCTCCGGGCCGTCGTCGCCGTCCCGCGTGCGGCGGGCCACGTCCGGCGGCCACCAGCCGTGCTCCGGATCGTCGTCCGCGTCGCCGGTCGGCCCGGCACCGGTGGCGAATCCGGATCCGGACCGGTTCGCCGCGTTCCGGGGTGGCGGGGCCGGCGGCCCGGCCGGCGGCGGGGTGCCCCACCGGGGCGGGGGTTCGACGAGCGGTGCGGGCGGCAGCCGGGGCGGCGGCACCTGCGGGGTGTCGGTGCCGGCTCCGGCGGACCGGGGCGGCGGAGGCGGAAAGCGCAGCGGTGGCAACTCGTCGCGGGGTGGCAGCTCGGCGTCCGGCGGGTGCTCCCCGCCGTCCGGAAACCCGGCAGGCCCGTCCTGGTACGGCTGGTCGTGCCGCCCGGGCCGCTGACCGGGCGCGGCCGGGTACGGCGACACCGCTCCGAGCGGCGGCGACGCCGGTCCGGCGGGCCGCGCCGGTGCGGCGGCGGGTGGCGGCGGTACCGCCGGGTACGACGGTTCCGCGTGCTGCGGGCCGCCGTGCTGCGGATATTCGCCGTGCTGCGGACGATGTGCGTGCTGTCCGTACCCGGCGTGCTCCGAGTGCTCGGCGTACGGCGCCGGCTCGGCGTGCCGAGGCTCCGGGTGCCACGGCACGGCGTACTCCGGGGCGCCCGTCGGGCCGGTCGGCGGGTGCGGCTCGTCCTCGGACTCCGGCCCGGAATCGGCGCAGACGTGGTCGGGATCGGCCGCCGCCCGAGCGAGCGCCGCGACCTGGGCCGCCAGCGGATGGTCGGCCGGCAGGTGCTCCCGGCACAACTCCCGGGCCAGGGCCAGGTGCTCGTGCGCCCGGGTGAAGAGTCCACAGTCGCGCTGCATCGCGCCCAGCCGGGCGAGCATCCGGATCCCGCCCGGGTGTCCGTCGCCGTAGACCTCCCGGTGCAGTTCCCAGGCGTCCTCCAGCCGGTTCCGGGCCAGCGTGCACTCGCCCTGGGCGTACTCGACGGTGGCCAGGTCGGCGTGTGCGGCGAGTACCCGCAGCGACTCCGGGCCGTCGTTGGCGGTGAGTTCGATGATCACGTCCCGGTACAGCCGGGCGGCCCGGGCGTGGCTGCCGACCCGGTGCAGTACGGCGGCGAGGGTGGCTGCGGTCGCCACGGTCCGTTGGTCGGCGGCGCCGTAGAGCCGGGTGGTCGCGGAGTAGGCGAACGCGGCCCAGCCCCGGGCGGCGTGCGGGTCGCCGAGCGCCACCAGCACCCGGGCCTGGAGGCCGGCCGCCTCGGCCAACTCGGCGGAGGCGTGTCCGGGGCTCGGGTCGGCGGCGTCCAGCGGCGGGCCGAGCAGGTTCCGGGCCCCGGCCAGGTCACCGGCTGCCACGAGCGCGTTCGCCTGCTGGGTGAGTTCACCGAAGCCGGAAGCCACGCCCCATCGTGCTCGCCCGGCGACGTTCAGTACAAGAGGGCAGGTGCGGGCAGTTTCGTCGTCATCTCGGGCATCCGCCGCGGCGACTACGGTGGAGCCATGGCGATCCACCGGCTCAACCACGCCGTACTGTTCGTTCGCGACCTCGCCCGCAGCGTCGCCTTCTACCGGGACGTCCTCGGCTTCCGGCAGGTGCCGATGACACCGGAGGGGTTCGACGGCGCTGCCTTCCTCCAGGCGCCCGACTCCACCAACGACCACGACCTCGGCCTGTTCGAGGTGGGTGCCGCCGCCGGCCCGTCCGGTGCCGGCCGTACCACGGTCGGGCTCTACCACCTGGCCTGGGAGGTGGACACCCTGGACGAGTTGTCGGCGATCGCCGGCCGGCTCTCCGAGGCGGGCGCGTTGGCTGGCAGCTCCGACCACGGCAGCACCAAGAGCCTCTACGGCAGGGACCCGGACGGGCTGGAGTTCGAGGTGGTGTGGCTGGTCCCGGGCGACCGGCTCGACGAGCAGACCCTCGCCGCGCGCCGCCGGATCTCCCGGCTCGACCTCGACCGGGAGAAGCAGCGGTACGGCGGACAGACCCGGGGCGGCGTCGGCGTCTCCGTCCCGTCCTGACCGGTACCGGGCGGCGGCGGCCGGGCCGGGCGGTCAGCGGCACCACACCGTCGAGGCTCCGTCCTGACCGGCATCGGCCGGCTGCGGCCGGGCCGGGACGACCGCCGAGGTGACACGGGCGGGTCGGGCAGGGTACAACCGCAGCATGTCCACCGACCCGATCGGCGCCGTCAAGCGGGAACTGCTGGTACGCCAGCTCGACTCCTGGGTGCCGGCCGCGCTGCACCGGTCCCGGCGGGCCACCTTCGCGCAGGGGTACCCCGGAGCGGACGGTGGTGCCGCGGACGCCGCGCTGCGGGTCTTCGGTGAGTTCGCCGACCTGCTGCGCGGGCGGCGGATGGCGGCGCTGACCCTCGCCAGGGCCGGTGACCAGGACCTCGCGGCACGCCACGCGGCGGCCCAGTCGGAGCTGCCCGCCGGGCTGGCCGCGCACCTGGTGCCGGGCGGTGTCGACCGGTTGCCGGTGGCACTGCGAGCGGCCGCCGCGAACGGCGCTCCCGTCTTCGCCTACCTGGACGCCACCGGCGGTCCCGAGCCGGACCCGGAGGTCCTCGCGGCGGTGGCCGGTGGCCGGCCGGCCGAGCTGTTGCTGGTGCTCGATCCGCCGGTCTGGTCCGGGGCGGACCACCGGCGTCGACTGGCCGAGGCCGGGCTGCCGCTGGTGACCGAGGTGGAGTTGGTCGCCGACGCCGGCGCCGAGGTGCTGGTCTTCGCCACTGCCGCCGGCAAGCGGCTGGACGCCTTCAAGAACGCGCTGTGGGCGGTGGACGAGTACGCCGGGGTGCGCTACCGGGATCCCGGCGACCCGGAGGGGCACCTGCTGGACATCTCGCTGAGCCCGCACCCGGGGCCGCTGCGGCGGGAACTCCTGGCCCGGCTCGCGTCGGTCGGCGCCGCGTCCGTCACCGAGCTGCGCCAGTTCACCGCCGAGCGGACGGTCTACCGGCCGGCGGACACCAACCGGGTGCTCACCGCGTTGCTGGCCGCCGGGCTGGTGAGCCGGGAACCCGAGGCGGGCCGGCTCGGCGGCGACGTCACCATCACCGCCACACCGTCAGGCTGAGCACGTAACAGGGCTGAGCACGTAACAGGGCCTGAGCACGTAACAGGGCTGAGCACGTAACAGGGACGCCGACGGCCTTGCCGGCATCCCTGTCCGTCACCGCTTCCTCAGGACCGTGACTTGTCCTGCTTCCAGGACAGCGGGCCGGGCAGGTCGACCCGGTGCGCGCGGGCCCGGGAGTTCCACGACCAGCGACCGATCCTGATACTCCACGACGAGAAGCCGTTCTCGGTGAAGTTGAGGATCAACGGACCGATCTTCTTGCGCTTACGGAACATCAGACCCACGGCCATGCTCCCTTCGGGACAACTGCTCTCTTCTGGGGTTGCCAGGAAGTTCCCGTCACGGATGTCCGGCAAACGTGCGGCCGGCACCGGCGGCGGCCGCCGACGTTCCGCAAGGGACGGTCCGGGACGGCCGGCGCCGCCCGGCCCTCAGCGCGGCTGCCAGGCGTCCGGCCGGGTGGTCAGCTTGCGTACGTGCGCCGGCATCCGGCCGCTGATCAGCTCGGCGAGACTCACCTCGTCGACCACGTCCCGTACCGCCGCCCGGACGGCCACCCAGAGCCGGGGCAGGTTCTCGGCCGCGCCGTCGTACCGGGTCTGCTCGGGGCGCAGCCCGCGAATGCCGGCGAGGGGACCGTCCACGGCACGCAGGATCATGCCGACGGTCACCTCCCGGGGCGACCGGGCCAGGGTGTAGCCGCCCTCCGCACCCCGCTGGGCCTTGACGATCCCGGCCCGGCGCAGGTCGGCGAGGACCGCCTCCAGGAACTTCCGGGGCAGGTCCTGCTCGGTGGCGAGCGCCTGGGCGGACATCAGCGCCGGGTACGCCGCCGCGAGACCGAGTCCGGCCCGTACCGCGTAGTCACCGCGCGCCGAGATCTGCACGCCTCCATCATCCACGGTCGCGGTGGCCGGCCGACGGCGGCGGGCCGATGACGGTGCAGTGGTGCGGGGGCGGCGGCGGTCAGCCCTGGACGGCGGGGCTCCGGCCGGGCAGGCCGGCCCGGAAGGCGCCGGGACTGCGTCCGACCTCCCGCTGGAAGAACCGGCCGAAGTTGGTCGGCTCCGGAAAGCCGAGCCGGCGGCCGACCTCGGCCACCGACAGGTCGGTCGCGGCGAGCAGCCGCCGGGCCTCCAGCGCCACCCGCTCGTCGATCACCTGCTTGGCGCTGCGGCCGGTGGCTGCCAGGCAGGCCCGGGTCAGGGTACGCACCGAGCAGTCCAGCCGGCCGGCGTAGTCCTCGACCCGCCGGGTCTGCCCGTACGAGCGCTCGACCTCGTGCCGCAGCCGCCAGAAGGTGCCGGTCGGGTCCGTACCGTCCGGGGCGCCGCCGTTGCGGGTGTGTGGCGGGGCCGGCACCGCAGCGGGGTCGGCCGGGTCGCGCGGCAGCAGGGCCAGCCGCAGCAGCAGTACGGCGAGTTGGTGCCGCAGCAGGTCGGTGGCGAGGGCGCCGCCCCGGTGCCGCTGGCAGTCCACCACCAGTTGACTGACCTCGTTGATCACCGCGTCCTCGTCCTCACCGGCGAGTTGCCAGAAGCCGGCGGCGAACGGCGGGCCGATCGGCGAGACGTCCAGATCGCGCATGGTCTGCGGGGTCCAGCAGACCATCACCGCGTCGAGTCCGCCCTGCCCGCCGTGCTGGACGACCTGCCCGGGCCGCACCCAGAGCAGCGATCCCGGCCGGCACGGGTACGTCCGGAAGTCGATTTCCTGCGTACCGTGTCCGACGGTGACCAGGATGAGCAGGTGCCGATCGACCAGCAGCGGTCCTTGACGGGACGGATCGAAGAAGTAGTCGCGCAGGGTGAGGGTGCGGATACCGGCCCAGCCGGACTGGGCCGGCACCGCGCCCGGATCACCGGGAAGCTGACCGAATCGGACCATCACCTGCGACGTTAGCCGCCGCCGGCCCGCAGCGCACCCCTCGGGCGGCCCGGGTCCGGAACCCGACCGCGCCGCCAACCGGGCAGGTGGCGGCGGTGGCCGGGCCGGCGGGCGGGGCCGGAGATCGGACAGCCAGACATCGACGTACGACGTTGACCGCGGAGTCGGCCGATCGGTAGCCTGTCCCCGGTCCGGGCTACGACCACCGCGCGCGGGTCAGTGACGGGTGCACGCGAGACACACCGAACCCGCCACGTCCGTCCCGTCGGGCCGGACAGCCGAGCAGTTCCGGAGATCCCGCATGCGTCGTAGATCCGTCCTGTCCATCGCCGTCAGCGCGACGCTCGTCGCCGCCGGTGCGGCGGTCGTCGTCGCCCCGCCCCCGGCGCTCGCCGAGCCCGGCCCGGCCCTCAAGGTCGACGTCGCCGCCGACCGGCACCCGATCAGCCCGCACATCTACGGGATGAACTTCGCCGACGAGGCGCTGGCCGAGGAGCTGGCCCTGCCGGTACGCCGCTGGGGCGGCAACGCCACCACGCGGTACCACTACCGCTACGACACCACCAACCGCGCCTCGGACTGGTTCTTCGAGAACATCGCCGAGGAGAACGCCGACCCCGAGGCGCTGCCGGACGGTTCGTCCACGGACCGCTTCGTCGAGCAGGACCGGCGTACCGGCACCGACAGTGTGCTGACGGTGCCGTTGATCGGGTGGGCGCCGAAGGCCCGGGACGGCTCGTGCGGCTTCTCGGTCGCCAAGTACGGCCCGCAGGAGCGTACCGACGAGTGGCGTCCGGACTGCGGCAACGGCGTGCGGCCGGACGGCTCTCTGGTGACCGGCAACGACCCGCACGACACCAGTGTGGAGATCGGCCCGGAGTACGTCCGGGACTGGCTGCGGCACCTCACCGCCGCGTACGGCACGGCCGCCGAGGGCGGGGTGAAGTTCTACAACCTCGACAACGAGCCGGACATCTGGCACTCCACGCACCGGGACGTGCACCCGACCGGGGCGAACTCGGCGGAGCTGCGCGACCAGGCATACGCGATCGGTGCGGCGGTCAAGGAGGTCGACCCGTCGGCGGCGACGCTCGGCCCGGTGGGCTGGGGCTGGACCTCCTGGGACTACTCCGGACTCGACCAGCAGGAGTGCGGGCGCACGGGGTGCTGGGCGGACCCGCCGGACCGGCCGGCCAGGGACGGGCTGCCCTTCGCCACCTGGTACCTCCAGCAGATGCGCGACTACGAGGAGCAGCACGGGCAGCGGGTGCTGGACTACTTCGACATGCACTTCTATCCGCAGGCCGCCGGAGTGGCGTTCGGCAACGGCAACGACCCGGCCACCAACGCGCTGCGGCTGCGTTCGACCCGGGCGCTCTGGGACCCGACCTACACCGACGAGAGCTGGATCAACACCCAGGTCCGGCTGGTGCCCCGGATGAAGGAGCTGGTGGCGGCGAACTATCCGGGGACGAGGACGGCGGTCACCGAGTACAACTGGGGGGCGCTGGACCACGTCAACGGGGCGCTGGCCCAGGCCGA
Organism: Plantactinospora sp. CA-294935; assembly: GCF_050936445.1. Classification (NCBI taxonomy): domain Bacteria; kingdom Bacillati; phylum Actinomycetota; class Actinomycetes; order Micromonosporales; family Micromonosporaceae; genus Plantactinospora; species Plantactinospora sp. CA-294935. The sequence goes on along the minus strand of NZ_JBNJMU010000001.1, from coordinate 9,282,875 downwards.
CGTACTCGGGATCTTCGGTCGGGAGGGGTTGGACCTGGCCACCCTCTGGGCGCCGCCGGCCGCGACCCAGCCGGGCGCGTACGCCTTCCGGATGTACCGCAACTACGACGGCGCCGGCGGCCGGTTCGGTGACGTCGGGGTCCGGGCGACCTCCGCCGACTCCGAACAGCTCTCGGTGTACGCGGCCGAGCGCGGCTCGGACGGCGCGCTGACCGTGATGGTGGTGAACAAGAGCGGGGTGGAGCGGACCAGTTCGCTGTCGCTGCGCGGCCGGACCGCCGGAAGCACCCAGGTCTACCGGTACGGCGCCGGCAACCTCGGCGCGATCGTCCGGGAGGCGGACCAGCGGATCCTGGTCCCGCCGCCGGTGGCGGGCGCGCCGAACGGCATCCTGTCGCACACCTTCCCGGCCGACTCGGTGACCCTCTTCGTGATCGGTGCGCCGAGCACCCCGCCGCCGCTGACGGTGCGGCACCGCAACCTGGACCGTTCGCCCACGGACGCCCGGATCCGCCCGGCGATCGAGCTGGACAACCCCGGCCGGGTGCCGGTCGACCTGTCCCGGGTGACCATCGCCGGGACCGAGCCGTGATCGTCGGTACCGAGCCGTAGCGGAGCCGTACCGGCCGGAGTTGTCCGGTCGGTACGGTCACGGCTAAGTTACCGCACAGTAAACCGATCCGGTCGGTCCGCATCCCGGCGCCGATCGACCCACGACCTTCAGGGGTGTGCATGCCAGGTCTGTTCTCGGTCGAGGGCAAGGCGGTGCTGGTCACCGGTGGCACCCGGGGAATCGGGCTGATGATCGCCCGGGGATTTGTCGAGGCGGGCGCCCAGGTGATCATCTCGTCCCGCAAGGCGGAGGTCTGTGCCGAGGTCGCCGAGCAGCTTTCCGGGTTCGGCCGCTGCGAGGCGATCCCGGCGGACATCTCCAGCGCCGCCGGTGCGGGTCGGCTCGCCGAGCAGGTCCTGCAACGGGTGCCGGCCCTGGACGTACTGGTCAACAACGCCGGTGCGACCTGGGGGGCACCGCTGGAGGCGTACCCGGAGAGCGCCTTCGACAAGCTCTGGGCGGTGAACGTCAAGGCGGTCTTCCAGTTGACCACCGCGCTGCTGCCCGCCCTGCGTGCCTCGGCCAGCGCCGACGACCCGGCCCGGGTGATCAACATCGGTTCGATCGACGGCATCCGGGTGCCGTGGATGGAGGTGTACGCCTACTCGGCCACCAAGGCGGCGGTGCACATGCTGACCCGGAGCCTGGCCCATCAGCTCGCCCCGGAGCACATCACGGTGAACGCGATCGCCCCGGGTCCGTTCGAGAGCAAGATGATGGCGTTCGCGTTGGACGACCCGGCGACCCGGGCGACGATCGAGCACCAGGTGCCGCTCGGCCGGATCGGCCGACCCGACGACATGGCCGGAGCGGCGATCTACCTCGCCTCGCGGGCCGGGGCATACCTCACCGGAGCGGTCATACCGGTCGACGGCGGCATCACCACGCACGGCTGACCAGACCGACGTCGGGCATCGCGAACGCCGCGCGGACCTCGGCAGGGTCCGCGCGGCGTGGCGTTCCAGCGACGTGACGTGCCCCGCGCACGCAGTCGCGGGAAACGCTCAGCGACCGGCCAGCAGTCGGTTGACCGCCGTATCGACGTCGAGGTGGTCTCCTTCCCGGCCCCGGGGGACCACCACGTACGTCCGGCGCAGGAACCTGACCAGGACGCTACGTGGCACCTCGAACAGTGCGTTACCGTCCGGTGATGAGAGCGCGAGCGCGACGAAGTCGCCCCGGGGTGTGGCCCAGGGCCAGACCCGGACGTCGCCGATCCCGGCCGGCTCGTCGAGGCCGGTGACGAGCAGCTCCCGGGCGAAGGACCAGCTGACCGCTTCGCCACCGGCGGATTCCGCATGGAACAGGACATGGACCGCATACGGGTCGGCTGGGTCGTAGCGCAGGCTGGCACGCACGGGCAGAGCCGTGGCGTCAGGTGCAACGAGCCTTAACGACGTCTCGACCTCGACCGTGGTCGGTCGGATGACACTCATGGACGTTCTCCCCCCGGCACCGCTGCGGGACGTATGTGTCCCGCCTTTCCCATCCTCAGGTGCTACTCATGGTTACGCTCCGCCATACGCTGATATCACCCAGTAGTGGGAAGAGGCTTCCTAGCCGCCGATCGAAATCGAATCTTTATGTAGGATGTCCAGTTCTGCCCAGGTACTCGATCCCACCCGACGCCGGATGGTTCAGCCGTCGACTCACTCCGGTAACGTCCAGTCGTCCTGTTGAGTGACGGGCCGGGCCACACTGGGGGTTGAAATGGCTACGAATCCATCCTCAATGGAGAAAGCGGCTCTGCCGAGCGCGTCGAGGGTGAACGGGGCCGGCCCCGGGGTCCGCTCCGGCGTCGCGGGGGCGGTCGAAGAGCGGAGGTACGACGTGCCCGACGACGAGCGCGTCCCACGGGGGAAACGGTCCGGACCTGCGACGGAGTCACCCGCGGGCGCCGACGCGGAGGTGTCGCTCGAGCCGTTCGTGACGCAGAACCGGCGGCAACGGGTACGCCGGACGCTGGAGATCATCCGAGCCAATCCGACCGGTCGGATCGCGTTGAAGGTGTTCGTGGCGCTCGCCGGTGCGATCGTCGTCACACTCGGTCTCGCATTGATTCCGCTCCCGGGGCCCGGTTGGCTGATCGTCATCGGCGGGCTGGGTATCTGGGCGGTGGAGTTCCATTGGGCCAAACGGCTGCTCAACTTCACCCGTCGGCACGTACAGGGCTGGGCGCGTTGGGTACGTGAACAGTCCCTCCTGGTCCGGATCGTGCTCGGTTCGGTCGGGCTGGTGTTCGTGGCGGTGGTGGTCTGGCTGTCGGTACGGGCCAGTCTCGGCATCGACCTGATCGCCAGGTTCATGCACTACATCGCGACGCACTGACCCCGAAGTCGCGCGGACTCCGGCGGATCAGGTACAGTCGTCCGCGCTGAGGGCGATTAGCTCAGCGGGAGAGCGCTTCGTTCACACCGAAGAGGTCACTGGTTCGATCCCAGTATCGCCCACCACGCTTGGCAGTGCGCGAACCGCGTTTCTGCTGTCCGAAAGGGCTGGTCCGTCGAGGGCCAGCCCTTCGTCGTTGCTGGCGACGGGGGGTGTGAAGACGGGCCGGACGGTGTCGTCGGCGATGATCAGGCTGACTCGCCCGTCAGGACGTTCTCGATCCACCTCGAGGTCGACGCCAGCTACCTCAAGGTCGACGCCAGCCGGAACTCCGAGATGCACCGTGGCGCGGTGGTCCAGGGTGAGATAACGGAGCGTGGACCAACACGCGGCTAGCCGGGAGGCCAGACAACCATGACCGACGCCACCGCACTCGTCACCGTCTTCGCAGAGCGCGACGCCGAAACACTCGGCCTCACCGTCCGGGTGCTCGCGGACGGCCGGATCCAGATCGTCACCGGGGACCGCGAGTGGACACTGCACCGGGACGACTCGTACACCATCGCCTCCACGGTCATGTCGGCGATGGAGGGCTCGCGATGACCGACGACCCGCTCGGATGGTTCCAGGTTAGTGCCATTAACCAAGGTGCGGCAAGAGCGAGGTGAGTAACGTTAACCTTGGCTATGACACGTGCCCGGCCGACCGGCCACCACCACGGTAACCTGCGCAGCGCCCTGCTCCGGGCTGCTCTGGAACTGGTGGCGGAGCGGGGAGCCCAAGGATTCACCCTGGCCGAGGCGAGCCGCCGGGCCGGCGTCAGCGTGGCGGCACCGTACAAGCACTTCGCGGACAGGGAGGCACTCTTGGCCGAGCTGGCGCGCACCGGCTACGAGCAGCAGTACGAGCGCTTCTCCGCCGCCATGGCCGCCGAGGAAGACCCGACCGAGCAGCTCGCCGCGTTCGCTGCCGCGTACGTGCGATTCGCCGCGAACAGCAAGGCGCTGTTCGACATCACCTTCGCCGCCGGGTTGAACAAGCAGCGCCATCCGGATCTGGGACGGGCCGGTGACCGGGTTCTGCATCTGCTCAGCCAGCCCGCCGGGCGGCTCGTCCACGACCCTGACGAGGCGCTCGACCTCGTCCACGGGGTCGGCGCCACGGCACACGGCTTTGCCGCTCTGCTCGCCGAGGGCGTCTTCGGCGACCCTGACGAGGCGCTGGAGTCCACCACCCGCCGAGCCCGCCGTACGGCCCGCAAGCTGGTGACCGGCCGAGCCGACCTGCCGGACACCTCAACACAGACCCGTTGAGAACCCTGTTGCGTTCGGCGGGGGCATGATCGACTACCGCCGGGTGTCCCGTGATCGACTACCGCCGAGGTGTCCACCCGGGACACCCGGCGGGGACGCCTGCCACGTCACGGGCATCGGGGCCACCAGCGGCGGCCGGCGCGGCGTGCACCGTCGGTGGACGGCCGGCTCGGCAACGCCCCGGAGGGCTTCATCCGGCAGCGACACGCGACCGACGAACTGGTCGAGAACGCGCTGTGCGGGCCGGGCGGCGTAGGTACCATTCGGCCACGGCAAGGTTGATCAGCCAACCGGCGAGCACCAGCCCGGCGCGGACGTTCCCGTCCGGCTGTTCGCCGGTCGCCGCGACGTACGGCGCATGCGTGAACGCCTGCGTGCCGGCGCCGAGGCCGATCGCGTAGCCGCGCGCCATCCACGCCCGGTGCCGGGTGAAGTCGCGGCGCAGGGCGGCGGCGAGGCCGAGCAGGATCGAGGCGGCCATGGCCGAGCCGAAGACGAGCCGCAGGCCGGCGAGCACGTCGTTGTCGTGGGCCGGCAGGTCGTACGCGAACGCCATCCACAGGCCGGTGAGGGCGACCGTCAGTCCACAGGGAACGAGCAGCCGGCCGGCGAGGCGGTGCCAGCGGCGGCGGCGCAGGCTGGGTACGAACTGGAAGGCGCCGAGGATCGTGTAGACCACCGCGCCGACGATGTGCAGTACCACCGGCAGCGGGTCGGCGACGAAGCGGGCGTTCGCCGGGGTGACCTCCGGGCCGGTGCTCAGCTCGGTCACCCGTGCCGCGCCGGCGATTATCGGTATCAGGGCCAGCAGGATCAACGCGGCCGGCAGCCGCCACTCACGCCTCGTCATGCCATCGATGGTGGCCGCCGCACCCGCCCCGGCTCATCGGCAGATGGGCCGCGATCGAACCGGCCCATGGTCGTACGCCGTCGTCGTACTTTCGGCGGTCGCCGACGAGGCGCGACGCGAGCAGCAGGGTGTGGCCGTGGACCGGGGTGCGCCGTCAACCCCGCGCCCGGTTGCGGTTGGTCTGGTACGCCCACATCGCGATCTCGACCCGGTTACGCACGCCGAGCTTGGTCATCAGGCTGGTGACGTGTGACTTGACGGTGCTCAGCGTGATGTAGAGCTCGTCGGCGATCTCCTTGTTGGTGCGCCCCCGGGCGACCGCGACCAGCACCTGCTCCTCCCGGTCGGTGAGCGCCTCGATCGGCTGCTTCGGCGGCGCGGCGGGACCCGCGTCGGCGAACGCCTTCAACAGCCGCGTGGTGACGCTCGGTGCGATGAGCGCGTCCCCGTTGGCGGCCGCGTGCACGGCCTGGGTGAGCAGATCGGGGCCGGCCTCCTTGAGCAGGAAGCCGCGGGCGCCCGCGCGCAGTGCCGCGTACACGTAGTCGTCGAGATCGAAGGTCGTGATGACGACCACCGCGAGCGGCTCCGCGACGGATGGCCCGGCGAGCGCCCGGGTGGCCTCGATGCCGTCCATGCCGGGCATCCGGATGTCGAAGAGGCAGACGTCGGGGCGGAGCCGCCGGGCGAGCTCGACGGCCCGGCGACCGTCGCCCGCCTCGCCGACGACCTCGATGCCGGGCTGCGCGTTCAGAATCATGGTGAGGCCGGTGCGGACGATCTCCTGGTCGTCCGCGACGAGCACGCGTACCGTCACGCGCCAACGCCCGCGCGCGGGAGCACGGCGGTCACGGTCCACCCGCGCTCGGGGTTGGGGCCGGCCTCGCAGGTGCCGCCGAGCAGGTCGGCGCGTTCCATCATGCCCATCAGGCCGAACCCGGGCGAGCCGGCCGGGCGGGCGACGCCGGTCTCGCCGTCGTCGCTGACCCGCAGGCGCACGGAGGTGTCGTCGGCCGCGACGCTGATCTCGATGCGGGTGGCGTGCCGGGCGTGGCGGCGGGCATTGGTGACCGACTCCTGGGCCAGGCGGTAGAGCGCGGAGCCGACCGTGGGCGGGAGGTTGTCAAGTTCACCCCGGAGCTTCACGTCGACGTCCGGCCCGGCGCGGAAGCGGCCGGCGAGTCGCTCGATGTCGGCGACCCGCGGGCTGGGCGCCAGCTCGGCGGGCTGGTCGCGGCGCAGGACGCGGACCATCGCGCGCATCTCGGCGAGCGCGCGGGACGCCTCGGCCTCGATCACGCGGAGCGCCTCGACGGCGGCGCCCGGCTGGCTGGCCGAGGCGGCGATGCCGGCCTGGGCACGGATCGCCATCGCCGACACGTGGTGGGCCACGGTGTCGTGCAGGTCGCGGGCGAGGCGCTCGCGCTCCAGGAGCTTGACCCGGTCGAGCTCGCGCAGCCGGACGGTGGCGCGGAAGCGGACCGCGGCGCCGAGCGTGGCGGCGGCGAACATCACCGCGAAGCCGGCGACCACCTCACCGCCGCCGATCGAGCCGGCCAGGCCGGCGGCGGCAACCTTGGCCGCCACGAACGCCGCACCGAGCACGGCATCCCGGCCGGAGCCCCAGCGGATCAGCGCGTAGCAGAGCAGGACGAGAAAGCTCGTCGCGTACATGTGGCAGGCGTCGCCGGGCAGCACGAACGGGGCGACCGCCGTGAAGCCGAACGCGATCGCCACCATCGCGAGCGGGTGGGTGCGCCGCCACAGCAGCGTGGGCAGCAGCGAGAGCGCGATGACGACGCAGCCGACCCGCCACGGCAGGTCGGGCCGGAAGATTCCCTCCAGCACGATCGCCGGCACGAAGACGGCGAGCAACGCCCAGTCGCGCCACACCCGGGCCGGGGCATGTGGGGCACGCGGCTCGGCCAGCACGGCGCGCAGACGAGGGTGCACGGGACCATCGTACGAACGGTGGTGCGACTTCCAGATCAGCCCAAAGTACGACCGATTCGCCCCGCCGGAGTGCTTTCGGGGTGGGCGCTCCCGCGGGAGCGCCGCGAAGCGAGGTCAGCCACTGACCGGGGCGGACGACGCGCGCACCACCAGCCGGCACGGCCACCACCAGCCGGCACGGCCACCACCAGCCGGCACGGCCACCACCAGCCGGCACGGCCACCACCAGCCGGCACGGCCACCACCAGCCGGCACGGCCACCACCAGCCGGCACGGCCACCACGTGCGGGCCGAGGGTGTGTGCGGAGCGCATTCGGTTCGGCCGTGTCGGATGCCGCCCGCGTTCGGTCGCCGGGTCGACCCGGCAGCCAGGGTTGCCAGCACGTGAAGGTGGAGTTATGTTATCGATCACATCGACCATCGCCAATATATTTGGCGTCCGGACACTGCTCTGTCGGATGCGGTCGCCCACCCTCCCACCCACCCCTGACGAGAGGAGAGGCCAGATGGTCATCCACTCAGGTCGCTCCAGGTTCCGATCCGCCGTCGTCGCGCTGGCGGTAGCGGCGCTCGCCGTCGGTGCGGCGGCAACCGTCGTAGCCCAGACCACCACGCCCGCCCTCGCGGCGGCCTCACCCGTCGAGGACGAGGGCACCGACTGTTCGGTGTCGTTGCCCGGTTCGCTGACCGCGAACTCCCGGCTGCCCGACCCGTTCCGCAGACTGGACGGCTCGCGTATCTCCAGCAAGGCCGACTGGCGGTGCCAGCGCGCGCAGGTCAAGGAGTTGGTCGAGCGTTACGTCTACGGCGACAAGCCGGCGAAGCCGGCAAGTGTCACGGGTACCGTGTCGAACAGCAACATCACGGTGAACGTGTCGGACAACGGCAGGAGTTCCAGCTTCTCGGCCAGCGTCCAACTGCCCAGCGGCACCGGCCCGTTCCCGGCCGTCGTGGTGCTGGGCGGATTCGGCGCGGACACCGCCGCCATCCGCTCCGCCGGAGCGGCGGTCATCAACTACGACCCGTACGCCGTGGGTCGGGAGGGCACGCCCCGGAACAACAAGCAGGGCGCTTTCTACAGCGTTTACGGCAACACGAGCAGCACCGGGCTGCTGGCCGCCTGGTCGTGGGGGGTCAGCCGGATCATCGACGTCATCCAGTCCTCCGGCGGCAACATCCTGCGGACCGACATCGGCGTCACGGGGTGCTCTCGGTTCGGCAAGGGCGCGTTCGCGGTCGGCGCGCTGGACCAGCGCATCGCGTTGACGATGCCGATCGAGTCCGGCAGCGCCGGTGTACCCATCTTCCGTGGCATCCCCGGCGAGGGCGCGCAGAGTCTGAGCAGCGCGTACGGCGAGCAGCCGTGGCTCGGCGACGCCTTCGGTTCGTTCACGGGTAACCCGAACAACCTGCCGGTGGACACCCACGAGATCGTGGCGATGATCGCCCCGCGTGGGCTGTTCATCATGGACAACCCGCACATCGCCAACCTGGGCCCCCGGTCGGCCAGCGTCGCGGCACTGGGCGGAGCGGAGGTCTACAAGGCCCTCGGCGCGGGCGACAACATCACCTACTGGTCCGACGTCCAGGACGGCAGCCACTGTGCCAACCGGGCCGAATGGCGGACCCCGTTGCAGCAGCACATCCAGAAGTACCTGTTGAAGACGGGCAACGCCCCGGGCGCGATGAGGATTTCGAGCAGGGCGGCCGGCAACCTGGCGCAGTGGCGGGACTGGCAGACGCCGACCCTCACCGACGGCCCGAGCACCCCGCCGCCGACCGGTCAGCCCAGCACCCCGCCGCCGACCGGACAACCGACCACCCCGCCGCCGACCACGCCCCCGCCGACCGGGGACAGTTGCACCGCGTCGATGACGCCCGGCACGGTCTGGGGTGACCGGTACAACACCTCGGTGACCGTCAGCGGAGCCAGCACCTGGACGGTCGTGGTCGCGATCACCCCGCCGCAGCAAGTCACGACCACCTGGAGCGGCAGCTTCAGTTGGGACGGCAGCGGGAGCGTGATGACCGTACGCGCCAACGGCAGCGGCAACACGTTCGGCTTCACCACCATGACGAACGGCAACAGTTCAGCCCGACCACAGATCAGATCCTGCACCGCCGGCTGACGCCAGCGACTCGGCAGATTGAACCTTTTTCAACCTGAACCGCGCGGCGCTCACACACCGCGTCCGACCTCGCCCTCGGACGGACCGCAAGGGGAGGTTGAAAAAGGTTCATCGTCTCTGGTGGACATCGCTTCAACCTGCCGCAACCCCGTACACACACTGCGGCGGCTCAACAGCGCGCCCTGCCATCGATTCCGCAAGGCTGTTGCCGCACGAGCTAGTGGAGTAGACCGTGAAAAAGTCCCAGATTCTGGTGGTGGCCGCGGCGACCGCGTTGGTCACCGTGGCGGGAGTCCTGACCGCCCCGCCGCTGTTGGCCGCGACGCCTGATATCACCGTCAATACCGCCTCGTCGTACCAGACGATCGACGGGTTCGGGGCGGCGACCCCGATCTTCGGTGGTTCCGGTAGCCCCTGGACGACCAGCGAAACCCAGACGCTCGTCGGTATGGGCCAGGGGCAACTCGGCATGTCGATCGTGCGGACCGTGGTGTCGCCCGTGTCGAGCGAGTGGGGCCTGTACGCGAGCAGCCTGCAAACGGCAAAGTCGTACGGCTCCGATGTCAAGATTCTTGCTTCGCCCTGGACCGCCCCCGCCCACTTCAAAACGAACAACAGCAGGGTCGGCGGCGGCAAGCTCAGGACGGACTACTACGACGACTATGCCGAGCACCTCAACAGTTACGTGCAGTACATGAAGAGCCAGGGCGTCACGATCGACGTGACCTCGGTGCAGAACGAGCCGGACTGGCACCCTGACTACGATTCGATGGACTGGACCGGCACCGAGTTGCGGAACTTCGTCCGCGACCAGGGTGCCAAGGTCAGGGACACCAGGCTCATGGTTGCCGAATCCTTGAGATTCAACCGCGCGTACTCCGACCCCACCCTGCAGGATGCCACCGCGCGCAACAACATCGGCTACGTCGGCGGCCACCTGTACGACGCCGAGAACAGTGGCAACCTGTCCGCCTACCCGCTGGCGGCGCAGTACGGCAAGAACCAGTGGATGACCGAGTGGAACTTGCACGCGGCCGACGGGAGCGGTTCGAACATCTGGGGAAACCCCAGCAACGCGGCTGTCTGGAACGAGACGCTGGACGACATCATGCGGACCGTGCACAGGTCGATGGAATCCGGTTGGAGCGCGTACATCTGGTGGTACGGCCGCCGCTTCTACTCCTTCATCGGTGACGGCGATTCGCAGTACGGGACCACGAAGGGTCAGGTCCTCAAGCGCGGCTATGCATTTTCGCAGTACTCGAAGCACGTCCGGCCCGGCGACAGGCGGGTCGACCTCTCGAAGAGTTCGAGAGCCTCCTCTCTGGAGGTCACGGCCTACCAGGGCGAGGGCAAGGTCACGCTGGTGATTCTCAACCGCTCGAACAGCGCGGTCGACAACGCCGTCGTCCAGGTCCCGCAGAACATCTCGAAGGCCGAGTACTCCGTCACTTCACAGAACCTGAGCGCGCAGTCACAGCCGGCGAATGTGAGCGGCGGACAGGTGACTGTCAACATCCCGGCGCGGAGCATTTCCACGATCACCGTCAGCGAGGGCCCTGCTGCCACCACCCCGCCCACCAACCCGCCCACCACCGTGCCCACCACCCCGCCCACCACCCCGCCCACCAACCCGCCCGGCGGCGCCGGAAGCTGCCAGGTGACCACTGCGGTCAGTGCGTGGAACACCGGCCTGGCCGGCAACATCACCATCACCAACACCGGCACGAGCGCCGTCAACGGCTGGTCGCTGCGATTCACCCTCGGATCGGGTCAGACCATCACCTCCGGCTGGAACGCCACGTACTCACCAGCCAGTGGTCAGGTGACCGCAACCAACGTCGGCTACAACGCCGCCATCCCACCGGGGGGCTCAACCACCATCGGCTTCCAAGCCAGCCACAGCGGCAACAGCGCCGCACCGAGCGGCTACACCCTCAACGGCACCGCCTGTAGCTGAGCACCCTCTTCTGGCCGGGGCCGCCGCGCGCGGGCCCGGCCCGGACATTCGATCGGAGAGAACGCTTCGGGCCCGCAGGTACTGCACCCTGGCGCGGTGGGCGACGTGGCCGAACCGTTGGACCGGATCTGGCGGACGGAGGCGGCCGGCATGTTCGGCGCGGGGCGTCAGCGGCCGGCGCGGGGCGAGCGGTGAGCGGTGAGGACCACCTCCCACGGCATGTTCGGCGCGGGGCGTCAGCGGTCGGCGCGGGGCGAGCGTTGAGCGGTGAGGACCACCTCCCACGGCATGTTCGGCGCGGGGCGTCAGCGGTCGGCGCGGGGCGAGCGTTGAGCGGTGAGGACCACCTCCCATTCGACCTCACCGCCGGCCGGTACCACCGCGGCGTTCCCGCCGGGCGTGGCGTCGAGGTCCGCCTCGGCCAGGTCGAAGACCCGGCCGAGCATCGGCTCGACCCCGATGCTCCGGTACGGCGCCGCAGCCGGCCAGCCCCGTAGGTTGCGCCAGAGCGCGGTGGCGCGGGGCTGGTCCGGACAGTGCAGGCGCAGCCGGAGCACATCGGCGCCGTCCACCACCCGTACGTCGTCGGCACCGACCAGGACGGCGCCGACCGCGGTGCCGTCGTCCGGACCGAACCGGTCCAGCGGCAACCCGGCCGGGTCGGGCCAGGTGCCGGTGTGCCACCGGTCCCCGGTCCGCCACGTCCCCGGTGGCAGCAGGTGGGCGGCCTCCGGATAGAGCCGGGTGGGGGTGCCCGGCGGGGCGACCAGCCGGGCCGACGGTGACAGGTCGAGCAGGGCGTGCCCGGCCCAGACGAACCGGTAACCCGGCTCGGCGGCCAGTCGGTAGCGGGCCTGCACCGCGCCCGCCTCCTCGGTGATCCGGCGGGCGAGGGTGAATTCGGCACAGTCGACGACCGCGCTGCCCGGACCGGTCGTCCGCCACGGGCGGGACCAGGCGTCGCCGTGGTCCGGGGTGCCGCGTACGGTCGGCACGCACTCCTCCAGGCCGCCCGCGTCGACGAACGCGTCGCCCGGGGCGACCCGGTCCCGGCCGGTCGCGCCGCCCCGCCAGAGCCACTCGCGCCCGCCACCGGCCAGGCTGGTCCACCGTCCACCGTGCCGGTGGTCGACGGCGACCCGCAGCGGTACGGCGACCGGTGCGGAGCCGTCCGTCCGGCTCAGCATTCCGTCCCGCCGGCCGGTCGTCCCAGTACGCGGGCTCGCCGCGCCTCGTCCCGGCTCACCATTCCGCGAAGGAGCCGTCGTCGTGCCGCCAGACCGGGTTGCGCCAGGCGTGCCCCTGCCGGGCCGCGGCGCGTACGGCCTGCTCGTCGACGGTGATGCCGAGCCCGGGCGCCTCCGGCCGGCGCAGGTGCCCGTCGACGAACCGGAACGGCTCCCGGTCCAGCACGTAGTCGAGCAGTTCCGAGCCGGAGTGGTAGTGGATGCCGATGCTCTGCTCCTGAATCAGGAAGTTCGGCGTGGCGAAGGCGACCTGGAGGCTGGCGGCGAGCGAGATCGGCCCGAGCGGGCAGTGCGGGGCCAGCACCGCGCCGAACGTCTCGGCCAGCGCGGCGATCCGGCGTACCTCGGAGATGCCGCCGGCGTGCGAAAGGTCGGGCTGCACCACCGCCACGCCCGCGCGCAGCGGCCCGAGGAACTCGTGCCGGGCGAAGAGCCGCTCGCCGGTCGCGATCGGCACCGGCGAGGCGCTGACGAGATCGCCGAGTTGGTGGTTGTGCTCGGGGAGTACCGGTTCCTCCACGAAGAGCGGCCGCAGCGGGGCGAGTTCCGGCAGGATGCGGCGGGCCGCCGCCGGGCTCGCCCGGCCGTGGAAGTCCAGCGCGATGTCCCGGTCGTCGCCGAGCACCTCCCGGACGGCGGTGACCCGGCGCACCACGGCCGCCACCTCGGTGGCGCTGGGGATGGCGGCGAGCAGGCCGGAGGCGTTCATCTTGATCGCCGTCATGCCGGCCTCGACCTGTGCGGCGGCGGAGTCGGCGAGTTCGGCCGGCTCGTCGCCGCCGATCCAGGAGTAGATCCGGACCCGCTCCCGGACCGGACCGCCGAGCAGCGCGTGCACCGGTGCGCCGTACGCCTGGCCGGCGATGTCCCAGAGTGCCTGGTCGAGGCCGGCGACCGCGCTGGAGAGTACCGGACCGCCCCGGTAGAAGCCGCCCTTGGTGAGCACCTGCCAGTGCTGCTCGATCCGCAGCGGATCCTCCCCGAGCAGATACTCGGAGAGCACCTCGACGGCGGCGCGGACCACCTCGGCCCGGCCCTCCACCACCGGCTCACCCCAGCCGACCAGCCCCTCGTCGGTCTCCACCCGGCAGAAGAGCCACCGGGGTGGGACGAGGAAGGTCTCGATTCGGACGATCTTCACTGGACGCCTCTCTGTAATCGATCAGCCCGTGCTCGCGCACCGTCGGGCAGTGCTGCTCACTCGCTGTCGCCTCGGTGTTCGCCCGGCTCGGCTCCGCGCTCGCTCCGCTCCTCGGGCCGTGGCCGGCCCTGCGATGCTCACTCGCTGTCGCCTCGGTGCCGGCGTACCTTCTGGACGTCCCGGATGGCCTTGTCCAGCAGGTCGCGCATGGCCTGCTCGGCGCCGGTCGCGTCGGTGCGCCGGATCGCGTCCACCACCGCGCGGTGGCTGGGCACCGGGTCGTCCTCGGGTGCCACACCGTGCACCAGGCGGTCCCGTTCGGCCAGTCCGGTCTCCATCACCACCTCCATGCGCTGCACCAGCTCGTTGTGGGTGGCGGCCAGCAGCGCGCGGTGGAAGCCCAGGTCGGCGCGGACGGCGGTGACCGGGTCGGTGGCGGCGGACATCTCGGCCAGCGCCTCGTCGAGGGCGGCCAGGTCGGCGCCGGTGGCGCGGTCGGCGGCGAGCCGCGCGGCGGCCGGCTCGACGATGGTACGCACCTCGTGGAGCTGGTCGAGCAGGTGCTGCCCGGCGCCCTCGGCGAACTGCCAGCGGATCACGTCACCGTCGAGCAGGTGCCAGTCCGCCCGGGGGCGTACGAAGGTGCCCCGCTTCTGCCGGGCGTCCACGATGCCCTTGGCGGTGAGGACCTTGAGCGCCTCGCGCAGCGCGGTGAGGCTGACGTCGAGCTCCTGCTGGAGTGCGGCCAGGTTCAGAGTGGCGCCCTCGGCGATCTCACCGGCGAGGATGCGCCGGGCGATGACCTCGACGGTCTGACCGTGGACACCGCGACGTGCGTACTGTGCCAATGCTCTCCGCGCCTTCTCGTTCGTCCGATGGTGGTCTGTGTCAGGCCGAGGCTTTCACCGCGGTCCAACCGCCGTCCACCACCAGGGTGGTGCCGGTGACGTAGCCGGCGTCCGGCGAGGCGAGGAAGGCGATGGCCGCCGCCACCTCGTCCGGGGTGCCGAACCGGCCGGCCACAGTCTCCGCCACACTGCGCTGCCGGTCCACTTCGGACACCCTGTCCCAGGCGGCGGTGAGGATCGGGCCGGGCAGGACGGTGTTGACCCGCACCTCGGGGCCGTACTCGACGGCGAGCTGGCGGCCGAGCGCGACCAGCCCGCCCTTGGCGGCGGCGTACGCGGGGTGGCCGGGCAGCCCGACCATCGCGTGCACCGAGGAGACGAGGACGGCCGCGCCCCGGCCGGCGCGCAGGTCGTCCAGGCATGCCTTGAGGCCGATGAAGGCGCCGGTGAGGCTCACCGCGAGCTGCCGGTCCCAGGACTGCCGGCTGGTCTCGTGCGCCGGGGCGACCTCGCTGAAGTAGGCGTTGCTGACCAGGATGTCCACCGGGCCGAAGTGATCACGGAGTGTGGTCGTCGCGCCGGCCCAGTCGGTCTCGTCGGAGACGTCGGCGACGATCGGACAGGCCCGGCCGCCGGCTGCGGCGATCTCCTGGGCGACCTGCTCCGGCGCCCGGAGGTCGACCAGACCGACCGCCGCGCCCTCGGCGGCGAGCCGCCGGGCGGTGGCCGCACCGATGCCGCCGTAGGCCCCAGTGACCAGGGCAACCTTGCCATCCAGTCGACGCATTCGCTGGCTCACCACCCGTCGCCGCCGCAGATCAAAACATTAATTAGGAAGAAATCTTGACAGGCGCGACCCCTGGATGCAACCTTCTGGATCACACCGTTTACCTGAGCGATACACCCGCGACCCGGCCCCCGGGTCGATGAGGAAGGGATACTCCCCGTGAGCGACTTCGACCCCGGTCGTCGCCGGTTCCTCGGCCACCTCGGACTCGCCGGCCTCGGCGCGCTCGGTGCCGGCAGCCTGCTCGGCTGCGCCAGCTCCGCCAGCACCTCGTCCGGTGGCGGCGGGAGCAACGGCCCGGTCACCGTGCAGTCCAACCTCTCCTCGCCGCAGGCGAAGGTCGCGATGGAGAAGATCATCGAGACCTTCAACAAGCAGGGCAAGGGCAGCGCGACGCTGAACACCGTCGCGGCCGAGACCTACCGCACCCAGCTTCCGACGTACCTGACCTCGGCGAACCCGCCGGACCTCTACACCTGGTACGCGGGTTCGGTCGCCAACGACTACGCCAGCAAGGGCCTGCTGCTGGACGTCTCCGACGTCTGGCAGGGGTTGACCGACTACCCCGAGGCGCTGCGCACCATCTCCACCGACGCCTCCGGCAAGAAGGTCTTCGTGCCGATGACCAACTACTGGTGGGGCTTCTTCTACCGCAAGTCCAACTTCGCGAAGTGGGGCGTGCAGGAGCCGAAGACCTGGACCGAGTTCGTCGCGCTCTGCCAGACGTTGCAGGGCAAGGGCGTCCCGCCGATCGGCATCGGACTCGGCGACACCCCGTGGGTGGCGTCGGCCTGGTTCGACTACCTGAACATCCGGATCAACGGGGCGCCGTTCCACCGCGAACTGCTCGCCGGCAAGCAGCGCTTCGACGACCCGAAGGTCAAGGCGGTCTTCACCCGGTGGCGCGAGGTGCTGCCGTACTTCGACCCGAAGGGCAAGGCGTACCCGTTCCAGGAGGCCACCGCCGCGCTGCTGGCGGGCAAGACCGGCATGTTCCTGATCGGCACCTTCTTCGCCGACGCCGCACCGAAGGACGCCCTCGGCGACCTCGACTTCTTCCGGTTCCCGATCATCGACCCGGCGGTGCCGGTCGCCGAGGAGGGCCCGACCGACGGCTTCTTCGCCAGTGCCAGGACCGGCAACCCGACCGGCACCAAGGCGCTGCTGAGCTACCTGGCCTCGGCACCGGCGCAGGAGGAGTACATCACGCACAGCTCCGGGATCGTGCTGCCGGCCAACCCGAAGGCCAAGGCCGCCGACTCCCCGCTGGTCGCCAAGGGCAAGGCGATGCTGGACAGCGCCCAGGAGCTGACGCAGTTCTTCAACCGCGACTCCAGCGACGCGCTCCAGCCGACCGCCGACACCGCGCTGACCAAGTTCATCGACAAGCCCGACCAGATCGACGCGATCCTGCGCGAGTGGCAGGCGGGAGCGGAAAAGGTCTTCAAGGGCTGATGACCGCACTCGCCCCGACCGAGAGCCCACGGCAGCGGCGGGCACCGGACCGGAAGTCGTCCCGACGGCGCCCGGCCCGGCGCCTGTCGCCGCTGCTGGTGGCCTTCGTGCTCGTACCCTTCGCGGTGGAGAGCATCTGGGTCTTCTGGCCGGCCCTACAGGGCTTCTACTTCTCGCTCACCCGCTGGGACGGTCTCGAACCGCCACAGTTCATCGGCCTGGACAACTACACCGAGCTGGCCGGCGACTCGGTCTTCCGGGGCGCCCTGCTCAACACCGTGATCTGGCTGGTGCTCTTCGGCGGGCTCTCGGTCCTCGGCGGGTTCGGCATGGCGCTGCTGTTGCAGAAGGAGCGGCGCGGCATCGGCTTCTACCGGGCCGCACTCTTCACCCCGGTGGTCTTCTCGCTGGTGGTGACTGGGCTGGTCTGGCGGGTCTTCTACCAGCCGGACGGGCTCGCCGACCAGTTGCTCCGGGCGGTCGGCCTGGAGCAACTGATCCGACCCTGGCTGGCCGACCCGCAGACCGCGCTCTATGCGGTCATCCTGCCCGCACTGTGGCGGCAGATCGGGTACGTCATGGTGCTCTACCTGGCCGGTCTCAAGGCCATCGACCCGGCGCTGCACGAGGCGGCCCGGATGGACGGCGCCAACGGCTGGCAGCGGCTCTGGAACGTCACCGTCCCGCAGCTACGCGGGGTCAACGCGGTGGTGCTGTCGGTCATCGTGATCGACTCGCTCCGCTCGTTCGACATCGTCTGGGCGCTGACCAGAGGCGGGCCGTACCACTCCTCCGAACTGCTCAGCACCTACATGTACTCGACCGCGTTCCAGAGCCTGCGGCTCGGCTACGGCTCGGCGATCGCCGTCGTGATCTTCGTACTCGCGCTGGCGGTCATCCTCGGCTACCTCGTCCGCGCCTTCCGGGAGGACGACTGATGATTCGCAAGCTCCGGACCGGCGGCTTCCACCTCGGGATGAGCCTGGTGGCGCTGCTCTGGCTCGGCCCGATCCTCTGGGTCGTCAGCATGTCGGTCCGCTCCTTCGACGACATCGCCGCGAACGGGGTGGGCAGCCTGCCGCGCTCGTTCACCCTGGACACCTACCGCCAGGCGTGGACCGACGGCGGGGAGATGCGGGCGCTGATCAACAGCCTGCTGGTGACCGTACCGTCGGTACTGCTCAGCCTGGCGCTGGCTGCGGTCGCGGCCTTCGCGCTGGCCCGGTTCCGGATCCCCGGCCGGCGCACCATCCTGCTGCTGATGCTCGCCGGCAACCTGCTGCCGCCGCAGATCCTGCTCATTCCGGTGAACAAGTTCAGCGAGCTGATCGGCCTCTACGACACCCTCTGGGCGCTGATCGCGGTCCAGGTCGGCTTCGGACTCGGCTTCTACACGTTCGTGCTGCACGGCTTCATGCGCGACCTGCCGGGCGAGATCCAGGAGGCGGCGCTGATCGACGGCGCCGGAGTCGGGCAGATCTTCGCCCGGGTGATCCTGCCGCTGACCCGGCCGGCGCTGGCCGCCCTCGGCGCGCTCTCCTTCACCTGGATCTTCAACGACCTGCTCTGGGCCATCACGGTACTGCGCACCGACGACCGGATGCCGGTCACCCCGGCCCTGCTGGGCCTACAGGGTCAGTTCGTCTCCTCGTGGAACGTCATCGCCGCCGGCACGGTGATCGCGGCGGTGCCGACCGTGCTGGTCTTCCTCCGCTTCCAGCGACACTTCGTGTCCGGCCTCGCGATCGGAGCCGTCAAGTGAACCTTTCTCGACCTGAACAGGGCGGCGCCACCGCCCGGCCTTCCAGCCGGGGTGCCGACGGACCGCAGGGGGAGGCCGGAAAGGGTTCGTTGAACGCTTCCCGGCCCCGGCGCTGGACGCTGCGCGGCGCGCGGAGCGAATACACCGTGGCGGTGCCCGAGCACGGGCGCTGGCTCGAACTGGTGGCGTGGGGGCCGCACGGTGTCGGCGAAGGGCCGTCGCCGGTGGAATACGCCGGCCCGGTGCCGTTCCTCACCGCCGGGGACGCCGCGCCGATCGAGTACGCCACCGACGCCGCCCGACCGTTCACCGGGGCCGATCTGGTGGTGGAGACCGCCGGCGGGGACCGTCGGGTCGGCTTCGACTATCTCGGCGCCGAGACTGGAGCCGGTGGCGAGACCGGAGCCGGTGGCGAGACTGGAGCCGGTGGCGAGACTGGAGCCGGTGGCGAGACCGGAGCCGGTGGCGACGGCGGGCCGAGCCGGCTGGTGGTGACCTTCGCTGACCCGGTTACCGGGCTGCACGCCGCCCTGCACTACGAGATCCCGGACGGCACCGACGTGCTGCGCCGGTGGGTCGAGCTGACCAACACCGGGCCGGAACCGCTGCGCCTGCACCGGGCCGGTTCCGCCGGATTCTGCGTACCCACTCCGCACGGGGCACGGTTGAGTTACCAGTGGGGGCAGTGGGCGCAGGAGTTCCAACTCGACCACGTCGACCTCGGGCATGGCGAGTTCACCGTCGGCAGCGCGCAGGGCGTACCGGGGCACGCGTACGTCCCGTGGCTCGTCGTCCGGGACCAGGCCGAGCCGACCGGCTCTGCCTGGGCGGTGGCGGTGGACTGGACCGGCTCGTGGGAGATCACCGCGACCCGGGACACCGGCGGACTGACCCGGGTACGCGCCGGCCGGCGCCTCGTCGACGGCCCGCTCGACCTGCCCGCCGGGGCGCGGATCAGTCTGCCGGCGGTCACCGGTGCCTACAGCCCGGACGGGCTCGGCGGGCTGGCCCGGGTCTGGCACGACTACCAGCGCCGGCTCGCCGCCGACCGGCTCACGCCCCGGCCGGTGCTCTACAACTCGTGGGAGGCGACCTACTTCACGGTCGACGCGGAGAACCAGCTCGCGCTGGCCCGGATCGCCGCGGACCTCGGTGTCGAGACCTTCGTGGTCGACGACGGCTGGTTCGTCGGCCGGGACGACGACACCGCCGGCCTGGGGGACTGGACCCCGGACCCGGCGAAGTTCCCGGCCGGCTTCGACGCCTTCGTCACCGAGATCCGCGGTCTCGGGATGAACTTCGGGCTCTGGGTGGAGCCGGAGTGCGTCAACCCGCGCTCGACGCTCTACGCCGAACACCCGGACTGGGTCTACCAGGTGCGGGGCCGGCCGCTGACCCCGATCCGCAACCAGTACCTGCTGGACCTGGGCCGCCCGGAGGTGGCCGAGTTCGTGCACTCCACCGTGGACGGTCTGCTCCGCCGCTACGACATCGGCTATCTGAAGTGGGACTTCAACCGGCCGCGTACCGAAGCGGGCCGGAGCTTGCCGGCGGCCGCCGGTGCGGCCGGGCAGGTCGACCTCGACGGCGCGCACGTGGCCAACCTGCACCGGATCTACGAGCGGCTGCGCCGCGACCACCCGCACGTACTGCTGGAGGCCTGTGCCGGCGGCGGGGCGCGGACCGACCTCGGCATGGCGGCCCGGGCCGACGTCTTCTGGCCGAGCGACAACACCGGCCCGCTGGACCGGCTCGCCATCCAGTACGGCTTCCTGCACGCCAACGCCCCGCACCTGCTCAGCTCCTGGGTGACCGACTCGCCCGGACTCTTCGACCCGCGCCCGCGGTCGCTGGCCTTCCGGTTCGTGCTGGCGATGGCCGGGGTGCTCGGCATCGGCGCCGACATCCGGCACTGGTCGCCGGAGCAGCGCCGCGAGGCGGCCGGCTGGATCGCCCGGTACAAGGAGATCCGGGACGTCGTCACGCACGGCACCGTGCACCTGATCGGCGGCCCGGACCAGCCCCGCTGCGCCGTGCAGTACACCGCGCCCGACGAGCAGACGGTCGTGGTCCTCGCCTGGCATACCGGCCGGCTCGACGGCGCCGGCCTGCTGCCGTCCCGCCCGGTCCGGCTCCCGCTGGCCGGTCTCGACCCGGCCGCCGCCTACCGACACGACGAACGGCGCTACTCCGGCAGTCATCTGACCACCGTCGGGCTGCCGGTCCGGTGGACACCCGACCACGACGCGGAACTCGTCGTCCTCCGGCGCGCCTGATCCACCACCCCCGTTCCCCGACAGTGAAGGAAACGATGTGAGACGACATGCGCTCGTCGGCGTACTCGCCCTCGCCGGCGGTCTGCTGGTCGCGCCCGTCCCCGCCCAGGCACAGGCCCCCGTCGCCGAACCCGCCGGCACCGCTTTGACGGCCTCCGGGGAGGTGCTCAGCCCGACCCCCTACCAGGGCTGGAACACCTACTACGGGCTCGGCGGGGAGTTCTCCGAGGAGTCGGTGAAGCAGGTCGCCGACGCCCTGGTCGACCGGGGTTTCGCCGAGGCCGGCTACGACATCGTCTGGCTCGACGGCGGCTGGCAGGATCCGGAGCCGCGTACCGCGGCCGGTGACCTCCAGGCCGACCGGACCCGGTTCCCCAACGGGCTGGGGCCGCTGGTCGACTACATCCACGGCAAGGGGCTGCGGGCCGGCATCTACACCGACGCCGGGCCGTACATCCCGGGTAAGTGCGGGCTCGGCAGCCATGGCTACTACCAGCGCGACGCGGACCAGTTCGCCGCGTGGGAGTTCGACGCGGTCAAGGTGGACTACCTCTGCGGGATTGCCGCCGACCTGGACCCGAAGACCGTCTACACCGAGTTCGCCGCCGCGCTGCGGAACAACGCCAGCAAGCGGCCGATCATCTTCAACCTCTGCAACCCGGTGACCTCCCCGGACTGGGGAAACTACCCGGAGGAGCAGCAGTCCACGTACTCCTGGAGCTACGCCCCGGCGATCGCACAGTCCTGGCGGACGTACACCGACGTGGGCTTCGTCGGCGAGGTCAAGTACAAGGACGTGCTGCGCAACTACGACGCGAACGCGCGGCACCCGGAGGTGGCCGGGCCGGGGCACTTCAACGACCCGGACTACCTCGGGCCGGAACTCGGGATGACCGACGAGGAGTTCCGGACCCAGATGACCCTCTGGACCGTGGCCGCCGCGCCGCTGGTGATCGCCAGCGACGTACGCAAGATCAGTCAGACCTCGGTGGAGATCCTCACCGACCCCGAGGTGCTGGCGATCAACCAGGACCCGGCCGGGGTGCAGGCGGTCCGGGTCGGCCCGGCCGGCACCACCGAGACCTGGGTGAAGCGGCTCGCCGACGGTGACCGGGCGGTGGTGCTGCTCAACCGGGGCGACAGCCCGCAGACCCTGACCACCACGGCGAAGGCGGTCGGCCTGGCCGGCAACCGGTTCACGGTCGAGAACGCCTGGACGAACCAGGTCACCGAGAGCGCCGGCACGATCAGCGCGGCGGTTCCGGCGCACGGTGCGGCGCTGTTCCGGGTCGGGACGCACCGGGGGCTGCCCGGCGTACCGCACGTCACCGCCGGGCTGCCGCAGGTGACCCAGGTCGGCGGAGTCGCCACGCCGGACGGGTCGGCGCCGGTCGCCGCCGGTGGGGACCAGGCCCGGGTCGAGGTCGCCGTCCGCAACGACGGCCTGCTGCCGGTGCTGGCGCCGCAGGTGACCCTGGCGGCACCCGCCGGCTGGGCGGTCCGGCCGCAGGGCCGGTCGACGGTACCGCTGCTGGCCGCCGGGCAGAGCAGGACCTTCGGCTTCACGGTGACGCTGCCGGCCGGCGCTGCCCCCGGTGCCGCCAGCCTGACCGCCACCACCTCCTACCAGGTGCCCGGGCACGGCCGGCTGCGGCAGGCGACCGTCGGTACCCTGACGGTCGCCCCGGCGCCGCCGGACGGTGAGGTCGTGCTCTCGCACCACGACTGGATCAGCGCCACCAGCGGTTGGATGAGCCCGACCGTCGACGCCAGCGTCGGGGGCGGCTCCCCGATCAGCGTGGTCGGCCAGGTCTACCCGACCGGGATCGGCGTCGCCTCGCCCTCCACGGTCCGCTACTACCTCGGTGGCCGGTGTACCCGGCTCGCCGCGCTGGTCGGACTGGACGACGCGGTCCGCAACGTCGGACCCGAGGGCGCGACGGCGACCTTCCAGGTGGTCGGCGACGGCCAGGTCCGGTACGACAGCGGCGTGCTGACCCGGGACGATCCGCGTCAGGTCGACGTCGACCTGACCGGGGTACGGGTCCTCGACCTGGTGGTCGGCGACGCGGGCGACGGCGGCTACAACGACCGCGCCGACTGGGCCGGCCTGACCGCCACCTGCTGACACCGACGACGGACGGTCCGCGCCCGGGTGGCACCGCCATCCGGGTCCGGACCGTCCGGTGGGCGAGAGCTGGTGCCACTCCTCGGGCGGCCGCTCTGACCCTGTTGTCAGGTGCGGTCGGACTGATCACGGTGGACCCAACCGGTGAGGGGTGGAATCGACCGGCCCGGCGGACCGTTCGACCAGCGCGCCCGGCCGGGGCGTTCCGGTCAGGACAGGGGCCGGGGCGTTCCGGTCAGGACAGCGGCCCACCCCGGGCCGCCACCGCTACGGGGGAAGAACTGGCGGCCCGGGGTGGGTGTTGGGTGATGAGGCAAGCTGGTCATCGTCGGCGCGGAACCCAGTGGATGATCTGGCCGACGATCAGTGCGGGATGCCGGTCGGGCAGCGCTTCCAGGGCGCGGGCGAGGTGTGCGGCGAGGTACATCATGAGCCCTGTCCGGTCACCGTCGAACCCGATCAGTAGTGCCAGGCGGGCCGGCGCGCAGGGCCAGTCGTGTTCGCAGTCTCGACAGGCGTACCTGTCCGTGGGAAGGTGCCGCCCGGCCGCCTGGCGCTCGTGCACCCGCGCCCGCCGTCGGGCGACATGCCGCTCCCATCGTGCCCATGGCCCGATCACGGGTCTACACCCGCTCGGCGTGCCGGGCTCGGTGCTGTTGTGCTGGGTTCTGCTGGGAACGGTGCTGTTGTGCTGGGTGCTGCTGGGCTGGGTGCTGCTGGGCTGGGTGCTGTTGTGCTGGGTGCTGCTGGGAACGGTGCTGTTGTGCTGGGTGCTGCTGGGCTGGGGTCAGGCCGCACGCCCGGCCGTTGGCCAGGTGCGCCCGGGTCGGCCCGTTCCACCCGTCGTACCGGCCCGCATTGCGGAAGTGGGGGAAGTCGACCCACGGGCGCTGCGACTCGTCCGGCCGCGGGGGTGCCGGGAGCGGCGGTGGCGGCGCTTCTTCGTGCCCGGCCCGTGCTTCCCGGGCAATCCTGACATCGGTCGTGGCGACCCGGAGCGCCCGGCGGAACTCGGCGGGTGCGGTGTCGGCACCCGCCGATCGTGTGCTCCTACTACCCGGCCGGGGGTAGTAGGAGCACACGCTGGGATCCGAGTCGGGGCAGATCCATCGGTGTCCACACCAGCAATACCGCCAGAGGCGCCACCCATGCTCGGCGATGGCGGAGCCTGGTTCCTCGTACCTGTCTCAGACGCCATCTCCAGGTCGTCCCGGGAAACCGTCACGGTCACCGTGCCACCTCCATCGCGGCGCGGGCGCTCCGGACGTTGATCCGCGGGGCGGTGACCAGCAGCCAGAGCGCCCGCTGGAAGTCGTCGGCCAGCCGGACCACGCTGGCCTCGTCGAACATCCGGGGGTTGTACATCACCCGGACCACGAACGAGGTGTACGGCTCCATCACCCAGAGGAAGTCCACCGGCATCACCGGCTGCTCCGCGACGACCTCGGGCGGCAGCTTCATCCGCTGGTAGCGCACGGTCGCGCGGTCGTCGGTGAAGTCCGGGATCGGCTGGCAGAGCTGGATCGGCGTCGGCACCACGGTGCTGCTGTCGAAGGCCGAGGCGGCGATGTTCGGCAGCGCCTCCAGCACCCGGATCAGGGGTACGTCGTTGGTCTGGGCGGCGATCCCCGCCCGGTGCACCCGGGCGAGCACGGTCGCGAGGGTCTGCTCGGCGGGTACGCCGAGCCGCAGTACGTGGCCGTTGACGAAGAAGCCGACGGTGTCCCACTGCTGCCGGCTCCGGCCGGCCCCGAGCACCGGGATCGCGATCTCGCTGCCGCCGGTCCGCCCGGTGAGGCTGAGCGCGTACGCGGTCAGCAGCATCGTGAAGAAGGAGGTCCGGGCGGCTCGGGCAGCCCGGCGTACGTCCTGCACCGTCCGGTCGGACAGCTCGAAGGTGTGCAGGGCGCGTACCCCGCCGGTGCCGTCGACCGGGCGGGGGCGGTCGGCCGGAACGCCCACCGCCGGTAGGTCGCCGAGGGTCCGTTGCCAGTACGGCAGCGCCGACCGGATCTGCTTCTCCCGCTCGGCCGAGCCGTCGGCGAGGGCGCACTCGACGTACTGCGGCAGCGGGGTGCGGTCCGGGGGCTCACCGCGCAGCCGGCGCTCGTACCCGGCCATCACGTCCCGGATGGCGACCTGCATCGTCCAGCCGTCGGCCGCCGTACGGTGGATCACCAGCACCAGCGCCGAGGCGTCCCCGAACCGGGCCAGGTACGCCGCGAGCAGCGGTACCCGGTCGCAGGGCTGCCCGTTGGCCAGCGCCCGGGCGGTGATCCGGGCCACCTCGGCGTCCCGGTCGTCCGGCGCGGTCCCGTGCCGGTCGAGGACGGTGAGCGGCACCGGGGCGGGTGGGCGTACCCGCTGGAACGGAAAGCCCTCCTTGCGCACCACGACGGTACGCAGCGCGCCCTGGCGTCGTACCACGTCGTCGAGCGCCTGGCGCAGCACGTCGACGTCGACCGGCCCGGTGAGCCAGTGCGCACACCAGTTGACGAAGTTCGGGCCGAACACGCTACCGCCGTCGTGCACCGCGAACGCGGCCAGCAGTTGCTGCGCGTACGACAGCGGCGCCTGGACGCCGGTGAGCCCGTCGTGTTCGGTCGGGGGAGCAGCCACCACGTCTGACCCGGTCATGCCGGATCCGCCTTCAGCACCATCGGTTTCCCATCGTCGAGACCTCCTTGCTCCGGAACCTGCGCAGCGGTTGTCAGGCCCTCGGTCCGCGCCTGGTAGTCCACCGAGGCGACGAAGGCCCGTTCGATCAGAGCGGTGGTCGGCGCGGGCGGCCCGCCCGGGATCGTGCCGAGGCCGGTCGGAAACCGGTCGGCGCCGTCGAAGAGGCTGGCCAGGGCCATCAGGTTGGCGAACCGGCGGCGCTGCTTCGCCGGCAGCGGGTCGATGAAGACCGGCCGGATGACCCGTTCCACCATGGCCGGCGGCGCGAACCGGGGCAGCGACACCCGCAGGCCGAGTTCGCCGCACCGGGCGACGACCAGGTCCACCAGCCGCTGCACGGTCGGCGCCGCAGCCCCCGCCGTTATCCAGTACTCGGCGACCGGTCCGGTGCGGTCCTCCGGCGCCGGCCCGGCGGACACTGGCCCCGGGCCGCCGGACGTCGGTGCCGGGTCGCCGGACGGTGGCGCCGGGACGGTTGACGGTGGCGCCGGGGCGGTGGACGGTGGCGCCGCGGCGCCGGACGTCGGTGCCGGGCCGGTGGACGGGGTCGGGGGCAGGGCGAGGGCGACCAGCGCCTCGGCCACCAGGTCCCGGGGCAGCACGTCGATGGTGGCGCCCGGGCTGAACGGCAGCACCGGCAGCAGGCTCCGCATGATCGCCGAGGTGGTGCTGTGCAGGCCCTGGAACCGGCTGGTCTCACCACCGGCCGAGTCGCCGATCACCACCGAGATCCGGGCGATCGCGGGCGGCAGGCCGCTGCGGCGT
Source organism: Plantactinospora sp. CA-294935 (assembly GCF_050936445.1). Taxonomy (NCBI): domain Bacteria; kingdom Bacillati; phylum Actinomycetota; class Actinomycetes; order Micromonosporales; family Micromonosporaceae; genus Plantactinospora; species Plantactinospora sp. CA-294935. The sequence continues at coordinate 9,256,641 of NZ_JBNJMU010000001.1, read as the reverse complement.
ACGACCTCCTCGGCGGCGAGCTTGCTGGCCAGGTACCGCCGGGGGTCCACCGTGCCGCCCGGTTCCTCGGCCCGGGCCGGCCGGGCCAACTCGTGCCGGGCCACGAACGCGGTCGAGGAGAACACCAGCCTCGCCCCGGCATCGGCGGCGAACCGGACGATCTGTTCGGTGCCCCGGACGTTCTGGGTCCGCATCGTGTCGTCGTCCGCGCTGAAGTCGGTGACACCGGCGCAGTGCAGTACCACGTCGACGCTGGCGGCCAGCTCCGCGTACCGGCCACGGTGCAGGCCGAGCCAGGGCCGGGTGACGTCGCCGCGTACCGCCCGGCCGGGCACCTCCGCCCGGTAGGTCAGGGCGGTCACCCGGTGACCGGCCAGCCGGTGCAGCAGGGCGGCACCGACCACCCCGGACGCGCCGGTGAGCAGGATCGAAGTCATCCGGTACCTCCCGGGGGGTGGCCGTCGGATCGCGCCACCGCGCGGATCGGCACCCCCTGCTGCCGCCCGGTGTACGGCCGGGAAGCCCGCCCACGGGCTACCGCCCCGACCGCGCCCCGTCCGCTTCAGTCAGCAAAGGACGGTGCGGCCGGCGACGCCAGGTCTGGCCCCGTTCGAGGGTGTGCGGATCCGCTCCGAACGGGTCCGAACGGGTCCGAACGGGCGGCTCGGGGCTCCGGTGCCCGGTGTACGTCCGACCGCTCGTCCGCGACCGGACCCCGACCGTCGACGAAGCTGGCCCGTATCACGCCGATCCCGGCCGACGACGGCCGTCCGGGCCGGAGTCAGCGCCCCGTCGCGACCCCTGCCAGCGGCACCCCGGTCCGGTTCTCGACCCCGGGCGATGGCCGGACGACGGCCGTCAGGGAGGGAGTCAGCGCAGCGGTGCGGGCCGGATGTCCGGCGGTGTCGGTTCGACCAGGAACACCTGACCGGTGTGCCCCGGATCGCAGGGCAACTGGACCAGTTCGGCCCACTCGGCGTCGATGTCGTCGACGGTGACGCAGAGCCCGCTGTGCACGAGACGGAGCCGGAAGCCCTGCCCGGGCGACCCGACCGGGTCCAGGTGGAACTGCTCCCCGGCCCCCTCCTGGCCGCAGTGGTCGTCCTCGACCCGGGCGCCCACCTTCCGGCTGCCCTCCCGGATGCCCATGCAGCCGAGCCCGAACTCCGGATGGTCGGTCTGGATCAGATAGCTGGTGCCGCCGCCGGTGGCGGTGATCGGAGCGCTCAGGCTCCGCACCGGAAATGCCTCGGCGCAGCTCGCCTGGAAGACCTGTCCGTCATCGAATTCGGGGCGTTCGGAGAGGCAGAGCCCGGAGTGCGCCACCCGGATCCGGGTCCCGCCCTGCCCGCCGGCGACCTGCGTGCCCGGGTCGCCGCCGGTCGGAGCGGATTGGTTGGTCACGGTCGGCTCCGGCCGGGCGGTGCCATCCCGGTCGGCCGGTCGCGACAGCCACCAGCCGGCGAGGACGGCGGCGATCGCGACCACCGCACCGGTCGCGGCGGCCAGCAGCAGCAGGCCGGGGCGGGGGCGCCGGTCGGCCGGTTCGGGCGGTTCGGCCGGCTCCGGTTCGGCCGGCTCCGGTTCGGCCGGCTCCGGTTCGGGCGGTTCGGTTGTCGGCGGCGTCGCGGCGGCGTCCACGAGACGTCGGCGCGCCGCCAGCCACCGGTCCACCGACTCCGGGGATTCCCCGCAGGCCCGGGTCAGCGCCCGGACCAACTCCTCCCGGGGCAGGGTGTTGCGGGCCAGCATGGTGGCGAGGGTGCTCGCCGGCAGGTTGTCCCCGGCGGCTCGGGCCAACCGCTCGATCCGCCGAAAACTCAACCCCGACCGGTTGCGCAACTGCCGGAGCAGCCCGACGAGGTCGGCCGGCGTCCGGGCGCTGCCGGGATCGAGGTCGTCGGTGCCATCGGGCATCAGAAGGTACCTCCGGCGGACGGTGCCACCGGCCGCCGGCAGGACGGGCAGCCGGTGCGGACGGGGTGCGGACCGGAGCCTCGGCACGGCACCGATCGCCGATCATCGACATGTTAGCGCGCCCCTTTGCGCCTCGGCCGGGATCGCGCCCGGCGACGTTGGCGGCGCCTGTCTCTTCGTCTGCCCGTCCTGTCCGGAGCGTCCGTTCGACCACTGGTTCGACTGCGCCTCACCGGACTCCGTCACGTTGCGACTCCGCGCGTTGTGGCCCGGACGGGTGAGCGGCCATACTGACAGCCTTCCGGGGCGGCGAGACCGGCAGCCTTCCAGTGTGGTCGGTGCGGCAGCGCTCCGGGCAGGTCGGCGAGGAGCACAGGAGGTAACGGCATCAGCGCGCGCAGGGTTCTCTTCGTCGGCGGCAGCGGGATCATCAGCTCCGCCTGTTCCCGGCTCGCCGTCGAGCGCGGCATCGAGCTCACGGTGCTCAACCGGGGCACCACCACCCGACGACCGCTGCCGGCCGGGGTCACCGTGCTCCGGGCCGACATCCGCGATCCGGACTCGGTCCGGGCCGCCCTGGGGGCTCGGGAGTTCGACGCGGTGGTCGACTGGATCGCCTTCACCCCGGCACACGTACGGACCAGTGTGGAGCTGTTCCGGGACCGGACCGGCCAGTACGTCTTCATCAGCTCGGCGTCGGCCTACCAGACCCCGCCGGCCCGGCTGCCGATCGTGGAGTCGACACCGCTGCGGAACCCGTACTGGCGGTACTCGCGGGACAAGATCGCGTGTGAGGACCTGCTCGTCCGGGCGTACCGCGAGGACGGGTTCCCGGCGACGATCGTGCGTCCGTCGCACACCTACGACCGGACCCTGGTGCCGTTCGACGGCGGCTGGACCGTGGTCGACCGGATGCGCCGGGGCAGGGAGATCGTCGTACACGGCGACGGCACATCACTGTGGACACTCACCCATCACACGGACTTCGCCCGGGGATTCGTGCCGCTGCTCGGGCATCCCGCCGCGATCGGTGACGTCTTCCACATCACCTCCGACGAGGCGCTCACCTGGAACCAGATCGCCGAGGCGCTGGCGGCGGCGGCCGGCGTACCGGCCCGGATCGTGCACGTGCCGTCGGACGCGATCGCGGCGGCGGATCCCGAGTGGGGTGCCGCGCTGCTCGGCGACAAGACGCACTCGATGGTCTTCGACAACACCAAGCTGCGCCGGCTGGTACCGGACTTCGTGGCGACCGTGCCGTTCGCGCAGGGCGCCCGGGAGATCGTCGACTGGCACGACGCCGACCCGGCGCGGCAGCGGGTCGACGCCCGGCTGGACGCGCTGCACGACCGCCTGGTCGAGACGTACCGGATCCGCGACCTGGTCCCGGCCGGCTCGGAGGACTAACGCCCGGGCACGGTGGCCAGCCGGATCCGGACCAGCAGGTCGTGCAGGGCCGGCTCCGCGGTCGGTCGTTCGGGCAGCCGGGACGCCTGCCCCGCCTCGTCCAGCGCGGCGTGCAGGGCCGTGAGGTCGGCGTCCAGCAGGTCGGCTCCGGGCGCGTCGGAGACCCCGGCGAGCAGGTCGTGCTCGCCGGCCGCCTTGGCCGCGACCAGCGTGCCGAGGTAGTCCGGCGCCTCCGGCAGCTCCGCCGCCAGGGTAGGCAGGTGGGCCACCAGCCGACCGGTCCGGATCAGGTGGATGCCGGTGAGCAGGGTCCGGAACGTGTAGAGCAGCGGCTTCAGCTCTCCGGTGCGGTCGAACAGCCGGCGCTGGGTGTGCGCGAAGCCCCGGTAGTGGTGCGCGTGGTGCCGGGTGATGCAGTCCGGCGCCAGCGCGACCAGTTCGGCGTGCGCCTCCCCGGTCAGCACGACGAGCGGGGAGAGGAACTGCTCCAGTACGTAGCCGTTGCGCCGCAGCAGCAGGTGGCCGAACTTCGCCGCGTCGTGGGTGACCAGGTCGATTTCGACCCCGTCCCGGATCCAGCTCCGGTCCACCGTGGCCGGCCCGTGCCGCAGCCCGACCACTTCGGCGGCCGGCAGCAGGTGTACGCCGCGCAGGTCGACGTCGGAGTCCCGGGACGGAAAGCCGTACAGGTGCGCCCCGGAGACGGTGGCGAAGAGCAGCGGATAGGGCTGGTCGGCCAGCACGTCGCGCAGCGCGGCCGGCTCCAGCCGGGTCAGGTCGGGTGCGGGTCCGCTCCGGCCGGTGCCTTCCGTGTCGTCGGTCGTCCGGGTGCCTTCCGTGTCGTCGGTCGTCCGGGTGCCTTCCGAGGGTGTCATCCGAGTGCCTCCCGGGCGCTGCGGGCGCGTACCGAGTAGAGCCAGGCGTCCACCCGGGCCGTGTCGGGCACCGCCGGCAGCGGAGTGTGTGTCACGGCGTCGTCCAGGTCGGCGTGCAGGGCCAGCCGCCAGCGTTCCACCTCAGCCCACCCGACCTCGCCCCGGCGTACGGCCAGCAGCCGTTCGCGGTGCGGCCCCACGTCCAGTTCCAGCCGGCCGTGCCGGAGCAGGTCACCGGCGGCGATCAGCAGCCGGAGCAGGTGCATGACGTGCTTCCACCGGGGCTCGCCACGCTGCCGCAGATCCGCCTCCAACTTCTTGAACTGACTCAGCACGTAGCCGGAATAGGTCTGGTAGGTGAGCTGGGACAGGAATGCCGGCCGCAGCTCCAGGAGTTCCTCGCCGACCGGGGTGACGGTGAGCACGGTGCGGGAGTGCAGCACCTCCAGCAGGTTCGGGTTCGCCTTCAGGGCCAGCTCGCAGAAGCGCTCCACCTCCCAGGAGAAGCGTTCCGGCTCGGGGCCGTCCAGGTGGCTGGGCGGCTTGGCCAGCGACCAGAAGGCGGTCGCGGGAGCGGCGTAGACACCACGGACGTCGGTGTCCGACTCGTCGGTGGCCAGTCCGAAGGCGCGGGAGCCGACCACCGCGGCGTAGATGGTGTGCCGGGCGACCAGGCCGGGGCCGTCGACCGCCGCCGTCCCCGCCTCGACCGCCAGGTTCTGCTGGTACGCCTTGCGCAGCGCGAGCTGCCCGCGCGGGCTGCGCAGCCGCCGCCCGTCGGTGAGCTGGACCAGGTAGCAGTCGTCGGCCGGGTCGTAGCCGAGCACCCGGCCGGTGGCGCCGCGCTGCACCCGTATTCCCGCCAGGTCGGCGGCGGTCTGCCGGAGCACCACCTGGGTCCCGTCGGGTAACCGGGGAGCAGTCGATCGCCTGGACATGGCGGACATCGTGCCGTACCGGAGATCCCGGCCGCATCCCAGATCACGCCGGCACCGCCGGCACCAGCCGTGCCAGGCGGGGCGCGGCGGGCCCTCGAACAACTCCTGTCGTACCCGGCGGCGACAATCGGGTGATGTTCCTCGCCACGCGGCCCGGCAGGGTCGGACTATGTCGGTCCCCGGTCTGCCCAGTGGGTACGCTCGCTACCGGCGTGGGGCCCGCCCCGGCGCCCAGCCCGCCGACCAGCGGCACACGACCGGCGACTCTGGGAGTTCACCTCGTTGACTGCACAGCCTGAAATCCTGTATGGGGCCGACGACCTCACCTACCTCGAGGGTCTGGACGCGGTCCGGAAGCGGCCCGGCATGTACATCGGGTCGACCGACGGCCGTGGCGTGGGTCACCTGTTCAACGAGATCGTGGACAACTCCACCGACGAGGGCGTCGCCGGTCACGCGACCCGGGTCGAGGTCACCCTGCACGCCGACGGCTCGGTGCAGGTCGACGACGACGGCCGGGGGATCCCGACCGACGTGCACGCCAAGTCGGGGCTCTCCGGCGTCGAGCTGGTGCTGACCCGGCTGCACGCGGGCGGCAAGTTCGGCAACTCCGGCTACAAGACCTCCGGCGGCCTGCACGGGGTGGGCGCCTCGGCGGTCAACGCCCTCTCCCGGCGGTTCGACGTCACGGTGCGCCGGGACGGCAAGATCCACCAGATGTCGTTCCAGCACGGCGTACCGGGAATATTCGACGGCGCCGGCGCCGGGGCGACCTTCGCCGCGCACCCGGGGCTGCGCCTGCTGGGCAAGATGAAGCGGGGCGAGTCGACCGGCACGTCGATCCGCTACTGGCACGACGCGCGCTACTTCGAGACCGGGGCCACCCTCGACGTCGAGGCGGTCCGCACCAAGCTCCGGCACACCGCGTTCCTGGTGCCCGGCGTGACCTACGTGCTGCGGGACGCCACCGGCGGGGCGATCAGCGCCGAGACGTTCCACTTCCCGAACGGCCTGGCCGACATGGTCGACTACCTGGCGCCGGCCGCCGACAAGCCGGTCTCCGGCACCCTGCTGGTCACCGGCGAGGGCACCTACCGGGAGAACGCCGCCGACGCCAACGGCGTGATGCGCAGCAACGTCGAACGCCGGGCCGAGGTCGAGGTGGCGTTCCGCTGGGGCACCGGCTACGAGCGGACCGTCGAGTGCTTCACCAACACCATCCGCAACGTGCACGGCGGCACCCACCGCCGGGGCTTCGAGCGGGGCGCCACCCGGGCGCTGGTCGACGCGATCCGCAACGCCCGTGGCCTGCTCAAGCCGAAGGAGGACGCCCCGGTCCTGGACGACATCCTCGAGGGCCTCACCGCCGTCGTGCACGTCCGGATCCCGGAGCCGCAGTTCACCTCGCAGACCAAGGACGAGCTCTCCACCGCCCCGGTGACCAAGGTGGTGCAGACCGTCGTCGAGCAGCACATCAAGGCCTGGCTGGAGGACCGCAAGACCAAGGCCGAGGCGCGTACGGTGCTCCAGAAGATCGTCGACGCGGCCCGGGTCCGGCTGACCCAGAAGCAGCAGAAGGACGCCGCCCGGCGCAAGACCGCGCTGGAGGGCGCGGCGATGCCGCCGAAGCTGGTCGACTGCCGCTCCACCGGGGTCGAGCGCAGCGAGTTGTTCATCGTCGAGGGGGACAGCGCGCTCGGCACCGCCCGGCTGGCCCGCTCCTCGGAATACCAGGCGTTGCTGCCGATCCGGGGCAAGATCCTCAATGTCCAGAAGGCCAGCCTCCAACAGGTGCTGGACAACGCCGAGTGCTCGGCGATCATCCAGGTACTCGGTGCGGGCTCCGGGCGCACCTTCGACCTGGCCTCGCTCCGGTACGGCCGCATCCTGATCATGGCCGACGCGGACGTGGACGGCTCGCACATCCGTACCCTGCTGATCACGCTCTTCGCCAAGTACATGCGGCCGGTGATCGAGGCGGGCCGGCTCTACGCCGCCGTGCCACCGCTGCACAAGATCAGCACCAAGGGGAAGAACCCGGAGACCCACTACACCTACACCCAGGCGGAGATGGTCGCCACCGTCGGCCGGCTGGAGAAGGCCAAGAAGCAGGTGGTCACCCCGATTCCCCGGTTCAAGGGTCTCGGCGAGATGGACGCCGACGAGCTCTGGGACACCACCATGAACCCGGCCAGCCGGATGGTCCGGCGGATCACCATGGACGACGCCGAGGCGGCCGAGCAGGTCCTCGAACTGCTGATGGGCGAGAAGGTCGAGCCCCGGAAGAACTGGCTGATCGACTCGGCGAACCGGGTCGACCAGGAGGCGATCGACGCCTGATCCGCCGGGCGGACAGGCACGCGGAACCGACAGCGGCCGGGGCACCGGCCGGGCGAGGGAAGAGAGCGCTCTAAGTCATGGCACGCCGTACGGGTAAGGGACCCAAGGTCGACCTGTCCTCCTTCGACCAGGCGGGGGCCCGGGTCCTCGACAACCCACTGGCCACCGAGGTCGAGGACTCCTACCTGGAGTACGCCTTCTCGGTGATCCACTCCCGCGCGCTCCCGGACGCGCGGGACGGCCTCAAGCCGGTGCACCGGCGGATCCTCTACTCGATGAGCGAGCAGGGGCACCGCCCCGACCGGGCGCACGTGAAGTCCGCCCGGGTCATCGGCGACGTGATGGGCAAGTTTCATCCTCACGGTGACGGGGCCATCTACGACGCGATGGTCCGGCTGGCCCAGGACTTCTCGCTGAACGCCCCACTCATCGACGGGCATGGAAACTTCGGGTCCCCGGACGACGGACCGGCTGCGGCGAGGTACTGCGTCACCGGCGATACTCGCATCCGGCTCGCCGATGGTTCGAGTCCGCGGATCGGTGATCTCGTCGCTCTGCCTGCCGACGCGGAGCGGGAAGTCGATTTCGAGGTGCTGGACAAGGACGGTAAGGCTGTCCGGGTCAACCGCGTCTTCAACTCCGGAATCCATCCGACCGTCCGGGTCACGACGGCCGCCGGATTCTCGCTGCGAGGCAGCGAGAATCACCTCGTGCTCTGCCTGGAGTCGCCCATGGGGGTGCCGCTCTTCCAGTGGCGTCGTCTCGATGAGATCAAGCCGGGCGCGGTTGTCTGTGTGGCCCGCAACGCCTGGTCACAGGTGACGCCGACGGCCCGGGAGTACATGCGCGGTGTGCTCGCCGGCGCGTGGGTCTCGGAGGGATGGGCGAGCGAGAAGCGCGCCGGCTTCAACAACACCGACGAGCATTTCTTCGGAGAGGTGCTGCACGCGTACGACCAGGTCGTGGGTGGAGCCCGTTACGTCAGTGAACGCCAGACCCGGCGGGACCGCAAGCGCATCTTCGAGCTGGACATCCAGCCGTACGGCGGAGGAATGGAGGCCTTCCTCCGTAGCCCACTTGGGGAACTGGTCGGCTATCAGTCGCGGGACAAGTTCGTTCCCGAGTTCGTCTGGTGCGGCGGCTGGGGCGTCAAGCGAGCCTTCCTTATGGCCGCGTTCGAGGGCGATGGTGGGGTACGGATAGCCAAGGAAAGCTTCACCATCCAGTATTCGACCTACAGCGAGCGGCTTGCCCGGGAGCTTCAGGAGCTGCTGGCCGAGTTCGGAGTGATCGCATGCCGACGGCACTACATCAGGCCGAGCGGCTCGGTCGAACATCGACTGCTCATCTCCGGCCTGAACAACATTCGGGCCTACGCGCAACGAGTCGGATTCCTGCGCACCAAGCAGACGGCATTGCAGCGCCTGTTGAGGCATTCACCGGTACGTCCACACCGCCTCACCCAGGACCACGCTCCGTTCGTCGCCGACTATGTGCGCAGCGCTCTCGACTTCAACCGCCGCGGTAGTGGACGGAAGTGGCTGACGGTCCACAATTTCGACCGGACCGAGCGCTGGGAGACGGAGCGGCTGCGGATCATCGACCGGATCAAGGATCCCGAGGTACTCGCCACCATCCTTCCGATCATGGATTCCGGATACCGGTTCGAGACGGTGACCGGGGTGGAACCGTGCGATCCGGCCGAGGTGTACTCCGTACGGGTGGAATCGGAGGATCATTCCTTCCTCGCGGGCGGCTTCGTCAACCACAACACCGAGGCCCGGATGTCCCGCGAGGCGATGCTGCTGGTCGGTGAGCTGGGCGAGGGGACCGTCGACTTCAAGCCCAACTACGACGGCTCGCTGACCGAGCCCTCGGTGCTGCCGGCCGCGTTCCCGAACCTGCTGGTCAACGGCACCTCCGGGATCGCGGTCGGGATGGCGACCAACATGATCCCGCACAACCTCGGCGAGGTGGTCGCGGCGGCGCGTTGGCTGATCGACCACCCGGACGCCGACCTCGACAAGCTGATGGAGTTCGTCCCCGGCCCGGACCTGCCGACCGGTGGCCTGCTGCTCGGGCTGGACGAGGTGCGCAAGGCGTACGAGACCGGCCGGGGCGTGGTGCGGATGCGGGCCCGGGTGGAGACCGGTCCGCTGGAGGGGAGCCGGGGCCGGCAGGCGATCACGGTGGTCGAGCTGCCGTACGGGGTCGGCGCCGAGAAGATCATCGAGGCCATCACCGACGAGGTACGCGGCAAGCTGATCACCTCCGGCCCGCGCAAGGGGCAGCGGCAGGCAGCCCGGCTCCAGGGCATCGCCGACGTCAAGGACCTCACCGACCGGGAGAACGGCACCCGGCTGGTGATCGAGTGCAAGGTCGGGGTCAACCCCCAGGCGCTGCTGGCCGACCTCTACCGGCTCACCCCGCTGGAGCAGTCCTTCGGGGTCAACAACCTCGTCCTGGTGGACGGCCAGCCGCAGACCCTCGGGCTCAAGCGCCTGCTGGAGGTCTTCCTGGCCCACCGCTACGAGGTGGTGACCCGGCGTACGACGTTCCGCCGGCAGAAGCGGGCCGACCGGCTGCACCTGGTCGACGGCCTGCTGATGGCGCTGCTCGACATCGACGAGGTGGTGCGGTTGATCCGGGCCAGCGAGAACGCCCAGGCGGCCAAGGACGGGCTGATGAGCCAGTTCGGGCTCTCCGAGATCCAGGCGACCTACATCCTGGACACCCCGCTGCGCCGGCTGACCAAGTTCGACCGGATCGAGCTGGAGGTGGAGCGGGAGCGGCTGCGCGACGAGATCGCCGCGCTGACCGAGATCCTGGAGGACGACCGGGTGCTCCGCAAGGTCGTCTCCGACGAGCTGGCCGCGGTGGTGGACGAGTTCGCCGCGAAGCGGCGTACCACGCTGATCGACGGGGACCTCAAGGAGGTGCTGGCGGCCTCGGCGCCGGCCGGGCCGCTGGAGGTCGCCGACGACCCGTGCCAGGTGATCCTCTCCGCCACCGGGCTGGTCGCCCGGACCGCCGCCGAGTCGGAGGAGGCCGCCGAGGGGCGGCGCCGCAACGGCCGGACCAAGCACGACGCGGTACGCGCGGTCGTGCACACCACCGCGCGGGGCCAGGTGCTGCTGGTGACCAGCGCGGGGCGGGCGTTCAAGACCGACGTACTGCCGCTGCCGGTGCTGCCGGAGCAGGCCGGTACGGTCTCGCTCTCCGGCGGGATGTCCACCGCCGAGCTGGTGCCGCTGGAGCCGGGGGAGACGGTCGTCGGGTTGGCGCCGCTCGGTGAGCGTGGTGCCGGTTCGCCCGGCCTGGCGCTCGGCACCCGGCAGGGTGTGGTCAAGGTCTGCGCTCCCGACTGGCCGGTCCGGTCCGACGAGTTCGAGGTGATCGGGCTGCGTGACGGTGACGAGGTGGTCGGGGCGACCTGGCTCACCGACGGCGCGGAGACGCTCGCCTTCGTCACCTCGGATGCCTCGCTGCTGCGCTTCCCGGCCACGCTGGTCCGGCCGCAGGGTGTCAAGGGTGGCGGCATGGCCGGGATCAACCTCGGCTCCGGTGCCGAGGTGGTCTTCTTCGGCGCGGTCCGCACCGACGAGACCGAGCACGGCGAGCCGATGGTGGTCACCTCCAGCGGCAGCGGCGTGAAGGTGACCCCGTTCGCGCTCTATCCGGCGAAGGGCCGGGCCACCGGCGGGGTACGCGCCCAGCGCTTCCTCAAGGGCGAGTCCAAGCTGGTCGTCGCCTGGATCGGGCCGCGACCGGTGGGCATCAGCAAGCGTGGCGAGCCGATGGCGCTGCCCGAGCCGGACCAGCGCCGGGACGGTTCCGGAGCGGCGATGTTCGGCCCGGACAAGGTGGGCCACCTGATCGAACGCGGCTGAGCCGTGGCACTCCCGTCCCGGGTCTCGCCGTAGCGAGACCCGGGACGGGCACGTGTGCCGACGGGGCACGTGTGCCGACGGCCGATCCGCCATCCGGCGTACCGCCGGGCTTCACATGATCTTCAAGAGCCGGGCGACCGCCCTCTCCACACTGGCCGACGACATCGTCGGTGGTGAGGGCAGGTGCGGCAGTGATGGACGTCTTTCCGATCAGCAGGCGGCGGTTCCTGACGGTCGCCGGTGGCGCCGCCACGGTGGTGGCGGTGAGCCAGCTCGTCGCCGAGCTGCCCGAGGCGTACGCGGCGGAGCTGGATGCCGCCCCGTTCACTCTCGGGGTCGCCTCCGGCGAGCCTCGGCACGACAGCGTGGTGCTCTGGACCCGGCTCGCCCCGGACCCGCTGGACGCGGTCGACGGCGGGATGCCGGCCGAGCCGGTGCGGGTGCGCTGGGAGGTGGCCCGCGACCCCGGGTTCCGGCACCTGGTCCGGACCGGTGAGGTGACCGCGCTGCCCGAGTCGGCGCACTCGGTGCACGTGGTGGTGCCGCACCTGAGCCCGGACCGCTGGTACTGGTACCGGTTCCGGGTCGGCGAGGCCACCAGCCGGGTCGGGCGTACCCGGACGTTGCCGGCACCCGGCGCGAAGGTCGACCACCTCCGGTTCGCCTTCGCCTCCTGCCAGTCCTGGGCCGGCGGCCCGTACCCGGCCTACCGGGACATGGCCGAGCAGGAGCTGGACTTCGTGGTGCACCTCGGCGACTACATCTACGAGACCACCGACGGCAGCCTGACCGAGTTCCGCCGGCTGCACGCCCTCTACAAGACCTCGCCCGACCTGCGGGCCGCGCACGCCCGGTTCCCGTTCATCCTCACCTGGGACGACCACGAGGTGCAGAACAACTACGCCGGGCCGGTCGCCGGGGCGGCCGGAGACGGGCGGCCGTTCCTGGAGCGCCGGGCGAACGGCTACCAGGCGTACCACGAGCACCTGCCGCTCCGCCCCGAGCAGCGGCCGGACGGGCCGGACATGCTGCTCTACCGCCGGTTCGACTTCGGCCGGCTGGCCCGGTTCAGCGTGCTGGACACCCGGCAGTACCGCAGCGACCAGGCCCTCGGCGACGGCCGTAAGGAGCCGACCGGCGAGGTCTTCGACCCGACCCGGACGATGACCGGCCCGGAGCAGGAGCGCTGGCTGCTGGACGGGCTGCGCCGGTCGAAGGCGCGCTGGAACGTGATCGCCCAGCAGACCATCATGGCCGCCTTCGACTACGACCTCGGGCCGGGCCGAATCGTCAACCTGGACCAGTGGGACGGCTATCCGCCGGCCCGGTCCCGGATCCTCGACTTCGTCGCCCGGCACCAGATCTCGAATCCGGTCGTCCTGAGTGGAGACTGGCACACCCACTGGGTCAACGACCTGAAGACCGACTTCGCCGACCCCCGGTCCCGGACCGTCGCCACCGAGTTCGTCGGCACGTCGATCTCCTCCGGTGCCGGCTGGGACGCGGACGTCCGGGCGGGGCTGGCCGCCAACCCGCACGTCAGGTTCTACAACGGCAGCTACCGGGGGTACGTGATCTGCGACGTCACCGAGCGGCGCTGGCGGGCCGACCTGCGGATCGTGCTGGACGCCCGTGACCCGGCCTCGCCGGCGTACACGATCGCGGCGTTCGAGGTGCGCGACGGGGTGCCGGGGGCGCGCCGGATCGACGCCGGGGACGGGATCGTCGGCCGGGTCGCCGACCAGGCCACCGGCGACCCGCTGCCGAACGTCGAGGTGGCGGTCTTCCGCGCCGACGGCGGCCGGCTGGTGGCCAGCACGACCGATCCCTCCGGCGAGGTGCTGGCCTTCGCGCCGCCCGGCGACTACACCGTCAGCGTCAACGGGGTCGGCTACGAGCCGCTGACCCGGCAGGTCGCCGTCCGGGCCGGTACGCCGACCCGGCTCGACCTGCGGCTGACCCGGGCGGCGACCCGGGCCGGAACGGGTCGGACGGTACCCGGGCCGCAGTCCTCGGCCGGCGTGACCGACGTGGTGCTCGGCAACGACCTGGTGGCGCTGGCCGTCTCGGCCGGTACGGACGACCCGCAGCTTGCCGGGGTGACGGTCGGCAAGCCGTTGGACTTCGCCGCCGTCGGCCACCTCGACCAGCTCGACTGGATCAACCTGCCGTACGCCTCGGCGGCCCAGCCGCGCGGCGGCAACGCCTGGCAGCAGCGCACCGTCCGGTCCACCGCCGTCGAGGTGCTGGACGGGCCGGTGGCGGCGGTCCGGGCCACCGGGGTCAGCACCGCCGTGCCGGACATCGCGGTGGTGACGACGTACAGCATCCGGCCGGGTGAGCCGTGGGTGGCGGCGGAGAGCGTCTTCCGCAACGGCGGGGCGCTGCCGCGCACGTTCTGGATCGGGGACGCCCTCGACCACGACGGTGCCGGGCAGCGCAGCGGGGTACCGGGGCACGGCACCATCACCAGTTCCACCCCGGCCGACTATCCGCCGGCCGCGCCCTGGATCGGGATGACCGGCTCGGACCGGCAGACCTACGGGCTCTGCTACGAGGAGACCGGGTTCACGGCGTACGCCGCGTACAACTGGGTGATGAGTCAGCGGCAGGTGACGCTGGAGCCGGGCGCGACGTTCACGCTGCGGCGGCGGATCGTGGCGCTGGACAACGGCGGGGCGGCCGACCCGTTCGCCGTACTCGAAAGGGTTTGACGGTCCTTTTCGCCGAATTCGGTTGTGAACCACCGGTCTGGCGGGAATGGGGGGAGTACCCCTGTCCCGGCACTTGAGCAGACCGATGGAGGTTGTCGTGGCCACCACCAGCGACAGCAGCGATACCGCTCCGACGAAGGCTGATGTCGAGAACAAGACCGATGTGGACAAGGCGCTACTGGGCGGAGGTACCTATCGGAGCCTCGGGGAGCAGCGGCTCTCCCCGGCCGAGGAGCGCTTCGAGCGGGGCCGCCGGACCACCGGCCTCTGGCTCGCCCCGCTCGTCTCGGTGGTCTTCCTGGCGCTGCCGCTCGACATGCCCGGCAACCAGCAGACCCTGGCCGGCATCCTGCTCGGCGTCATCGTGCTCTGGGTCACCGAGCCGGTGCCGATTCCGGTCGGTGGGCTGCTCGGCGTCGCCGCCGTCGTCGTGCTCGGGGTGGCGCCCGCCGACGACGTGCTCGGGCCGTTCGGTTCGTCGACGGTCTTCACCTTCATCGGCGCGTTCATCCTGGCCCAGGCGATGCTCAAGCACGGGCTGGCGCGGCGGTTCGCGTTCCGGATGCTGTCGCTGCCCGGGGTCGGCCGGACCACCGGTCGGGTGGTCGTCACGTTCGGCCTGATCACCGCCCTGCTCTCCGCCTTCGTCTCGAACACCGCGACGGTGGCGATGCTGCTGCCGACCGCACTGGGCATCCTCGCGGTGATCGCGAAGCTGTTGCAGGAACGGGGCATCGCGCCGGCCGACTTCGATCCCACCCGGCTGCGGGTCGGCATCGCGCTGATGCTCATGCTCGCCTACGGCGCCAGCGTCGGCGGCCTGCTCACCCCGGTCGGCACTCCGCCGAACCTGATTGGCCGGGACCTGATCGCGGAGGCGACCGGAGAACGGATCTCGTTCGCCGAGTGGATGGTGGTCGCCTTCCCGATCTGCGCGCTGATGTTCGTCGCCCTCGCCACGGTGCTGCTGCTGTTGAACCGGCCGGAGATCCGCCGGATCGACGGCGTCGCCGAGTACGTCGCCAGCGAGCGCGCCCAACTCGGCCGGCTCTCCAGGGCCGAGCGCAACACCCTGGTCGCCTTCACCGTCACGGTGGTGCTGTGGATCACCCCGGGCGTGGTGGCGCTGATCTGGGGCAGCGACTCCAGCCAGTACGAGTGGATCGGCGGGCGGCTCGACGAGGGAATCGTGGCGGTGTTCGGCGCCTCGCTGCTGTTCCTGCTCCCGACCGACTGGAAGGGTCGGTCGTTCACCCTCACCTGGTCCGACGCGGCCCGGATCGACTGGGGCACCGTCCTGCTCTTCGGCACCGGCATCATCTTCGGCGCGCTGCTGGAGAGCAGCGGCCTGGCCAAGACGATCGGCGACGGCAGCGCCGACCTGTTCGGGCTGAGCAGCGCGGTCGCGATCACGGCGTTCGCCGTCCTGCTGGCCATCGTCATCTCGGAGACGACCAGCAACACCGCCTCGGCCGCCGTGGTGGTGCCGATCATCATTCCGGTGGCGGTGGCCGCCGGGATCAACCCGTTCGTACCGGCGCTGGCGGCCACCTTCGCCGCCTCGTTCGGGTTCATGCTGCCGGTCTCCACCCCGCAGAACGCGATCGTCTACGGCTCGGGCGTCGTACCGATCACCCGGATGATCCGCTCCGGCTTCTCCTTCGACATCCTGGGCGCGATCCTGATCATGCTGCTCCTTCCGCTGATGGTCGCGCTCGTCGGGCTGGGGGCGTGATGGCGGCCCCGGGGTCCGGCACCGAGGTGCGGCGCATCGCGGTGATTCCCGGTGACGGCATCGGGGGCGAGGCGACCGAGGCCGCCCGGTAGGTGCTCCACGCGGTGGCCCGGAGTGCCCAGCCCGGTCCGGGACGCCGCCATCCTGATGCGGACCTATTGAACCTTTTCAACCTCCCCTTGCGGTCCGGTGGACCGCGAGGTCGAACGCGGGCACGAGCGTCGCGCGGTTCAGGTTGAAAAAGGTTCATTGATCATCGCCGTGGGCTGGACCGGTAGCGTCCCGGACCGTTCGGTGCCGATCGATGCTCTGGTGGGCCTCACGCAGTTGCCGTAGCTGGGCACCCAATTGGAGCCCGCCGTGCCGTCGGGACCACCGCCCCAGTTGCGTCGCCGCCCCTTCGGTGCGGAAGAATGCCCTCATGACCGAGGACCTGGAGTTCCCCTCAAACTCCAAACTGGACACCACGGTTCCGCACTCGGCGCGGATCTGGAACTACTGGCTCGGCGGCAAGGACAACTTCGCGGTCGACCGGGCCGCCGGTGATGAGGTGATCGCACACATCCCGGACATCCCCATCGGGGCCAAGTCCGAGCGCGCGTTCCTCAAGCGCGTGGTCAGGTTTCTCGTCGAGGATGCCGGCATCCGTCAGTTCCTCGACGTCGGCACCGGGCTCCCCTCGGCGGACAACACCCACGAGGTCGCGCAGTCCCTCGACCCGTACTGCCGGGTGGTCTACGTCGACAACGACCCGCTCGTCATGGCGCATGCGCGTGCGCTCCTGACCAGCGCGCCGGGAGGCAGCTGCGACTACGTCGAAGCCGATCTGCGGCAGCCGGACACGATACTCGCGTCCGCGCGGCAGACGCTCGACTTCTCGCAGCCGATCGGGCTCATGCTCCTCGGCGTCGTCAACCACCTGATGGACGACGACGTGGCGTACGGCTCCGTCGCGCAGCTTGTGCAGGCGATGCCCACCGGTAGCTACCTGGTGCTCACCCACTCCACCGCGGAGATCCACGGCGAGCCGATGCTGCGCGTGATGCGGGAGACCACCGAGCGCGGCGGCACGCCAATCCGCGCCAGGACGAAGATGGAGCTCGAACGCTTCTTCGACGGCTTGGATCTGCTGGAGCCCGGCGTCGTTACGTGCTCGCGCTGGCGCCCCCACCCGGAGTCCGACGAGCCGGAAGTCTACCTGTTCGGCGGCGTCGGCCGCATCGGCTGAGCTGAGCCTCTCGACGCCGGTCAGCCATGAGGGCAACCTATTCGCGGGCACGGGGGGGTCCCATGATGGAAACCGAGGCACCGCTCGGAGACGCCAATCCATCCGGGTCGCCGAGCAGGGCAGCGGACGGCTGGTTGGCAGACACCCGGACCTCCTACGACACAGTCGCCGACAGCTACTCCGACTACACACGTGAAGCTCTGGCCAAGGAGCCCTACCTACTCGCGGCTCTGGCGCTGTTCGCCGACCTGGTCCACGCCATCGATGGTGGGCCAGTGGCGGACGTTGGCTGCGGACCAGGACACGTCACTGCCCACCTGCACAAGCTGGGCGTCGACACGTTCGGCATCGACCTGTCACCCGCGATGATCGATCTGGCCCGGCGTGAGCACCCCGACCTGCGGTTCGAAGTGGGCTCGATGACGGACCTGCAACTCGCCGACGCTTCGATCGCCGCACTCCTCGCGTTCTGGTCGTTGATCCACATTCCCGACAACGCGGTCCCCACGGTGTTCGGCCACTTCCATCGGGTGTTGCGTCCCGGCGGACCGCTAATGCTCGGCTTTCACGTTGGCGACGAGTCGCGGTTGAAGACGCAGGGCTACGGCGGCCACCCGATGAAGGTCTACGTCCACCGCCGCCAGCCTGACCAAGTGGCCGCGTGGCTACGCGACGCCGGATTCACGGTCAAGGCCCAAATGACCCTCGACCTCGACCAGAGCGTCCCAGGCGCGATCATGTTCGCATACCGCCAGCCCTAACCTCGGCTGCGATCCGGCCGGCGCCGCCACATTCAATGAACCTTTTTCGACCTCCCGTTGCGGCCCGTTGGAGCGCGAGGTCGGACGCGGTGCGTGGGCGCCGCGCGGTTCAGGTTGAAAAGGTTCAGTAGTGGCGCCGGCGAGGGTACACCGCGGCGAGCGCGAAGCCCGCCAGCCCGATCCCGCCGCCAGCCCAGCCGAGCCATCCGGGGATCCTGCCGAGCGCCACGGAGCTGTCGGGCTGCGCGCCGAATCCGACGCTGGTGGCCCGGTCGCCCAGGATCCGCGCGTCCACCGCGATCGGCTCGCTGGGCTCGGCGGAATACAGGACAGCGTCGTCTCGGAGCCGCTGGAGTTCCTCCCTCGACAAACGGATCGTGACGGGCGTTTCGGTGCCGTCGGAGGCCCAGGAGCCGTCGCACTCACGACTCTGCGTGCAGAAGAGCCTGGGGTTCATCTCGACCTGCCCCGGCTCGCCGTACCTCCAGACGTATTCGGGCTCGCCGCGCTCGAACCATCCCATGCACGCCAGCACGCCGACGGTCAGACCTGTCCCGGCCAGGAACAGCGCCCATCCGGGTGCGTCGCGGAAAGAAGCGATCCGGCCCTCAAGGTTGGCGATGACGAGTACGGGGATCACGAAAACCCCGGCGAATCCCAGCATGGCGGCCAGCAGGATCATGCCGGCCAGCCGGGTCCCCGGGTCATCGAGCAGGGCCCACACGATCAAGGATGCCGCCGCGACGAGCGGCAGGGTCCAGAGCGCCAGCCTCCGTTTCGACATGCCCCCATCTTGGCACCCGGTCCCGTACGCGTCGCTCCTGCGCCGGGCAGGGGTACGAGGCACAGCCTTCCGGTGCGCGGCCTCGCAGCAGCTCCAGCTCAATTGGTAACGCGGGCGACAACCGGCAGGGAGACGGGTCAGCGGGGCGCTTCCGGCTCGGTGACGTCGGCGACCCGGCCGTCCAGGGCGGCGACGGCCGCGTCTGCCTCCAGCGCCACGGCGGTGCCCCGCTCGCCGGTACCGAGCGTGATAGTGCGGCCCCGGATCCGTTCGTCCGCCACCACCGGCCAGGCCGTGCGGGAGCCGAACGGGGTGATGGTGCCGCGCTCGTAGCCGGTCGCCGCCCTGGCCTCGTCGGCGTCCGGCAGGGCGAGCCGGTTGATCCCGAGCAGGGTACGCAGCTTCGGCCAGGAGATCACCCGGTCGCCGGGGACGAGGACGAAGACGAAGTCCTGCGCGCCCCGGCGTACCACGATGGTCTTCACCACGTCCGGGACCTCGACGCCGATCGCCTCGGCGGCCTCGGCGACGCTGCGGACCGGCCCGTGCCGGATCACCCGGTGCGGGATACCAGCCGAGGTGAGGGCGGCGATCGCGGACATGGCGTCACCGTACCCGCCGGCCGGGCGGTGTCGCGGCGGGTCCGGCGACGCGGGCCGCGACGAGCAGCAGAGCGGCGACCGTTCATGCAGGCGGGCGACCAGCGCCCTTGGGGCGAGATCAAGCCGGGAGTTGCGGCCCGGCGCACAAAGGCCCGCCCCGGACCGCTGCGGAGGGGGAGGGCAGCGACACCGAGGCGGGCCGATCGGGTGATGAGGCAGTCAACGGCGCCGAGGCACCCAGTTGAGGAGTTGGCCGGCGATCAGCGCGGGGTGCGTGTCGGGCATCGATTGCAGTGCGCGGGTGAGGTGTACACCGAGGTACATCATCAGCCCCACCCGGTCGCCTTTGAAGCCGACCAGGAGGGCGAGGCGTGCCGGCGCACACGGCCAGGGGTCACAGCACGTCTCGCATTGGTACGACCGCGCCGGGGTGTGCTGACCGATCGGGTAGCGTCGCTGGGCGATCCGTCGCATGTGCCGGCACCAGCGCTCCTGCGGCCCGATCACCGCTACATCCGACCGGCTCGCTCGGCATGAGACGATCGCTCCCCGTAGCGGCCTCGGTAGTTCTGGGCGGGTGTCGACGCGCCAGCTCGGCCGATCTGGTGTCGTCCAGACGGCGAGTTCCAGATCGGATTCCTACCGTCCCGCGCCCAGCGTGTGTTCGGTGGCGGCGGACCGATCGGATCCAGGCGCAAGACGACCTTGGGCACGGGCGACGACGCAAGCATGCCCGCCCGATACTCCTCGTCGGTCATCGGCCGGACGAAGGGTTGGTACGGCTTCGGAACGCGGTCGGCCGCGTCCGGGCAGACCCATCGATAACCGCACCGGCAATACCGCCAAAGTCGGCGCCAGTCCCGACGGTGAGCCGGGCGCTCTCTGCGAAACAGTCTCATGTGTTTTGCCTTCCGTCGGCGAAATGGGACGGGCGCGGCTGCTTCCGGTTTCCCGGCCTCTGCGCCGCCCCCGCCGGCACCTCATCCGGCCAAGCGTTCGGCAGGACAACGGGCGAGAAGTTCGCCTCCAAGCCTGCTAACGGTTGTGGCATAAACACACTCCGTTGCAAGATGGACTTTGGACGTTCTGGACGTTCAGACGGGAGCTTGTGATGAACCGGGCCTTTTTGGAAGCGATGACCGAGGCCGGGCAGACACCCGAAAGTCTTGCCGAGCAGATCGGCGTTGACCCGAAGACAGCAGCCCGTTGGGTGACCCCCGGACGCATTCCACAGTCACGGCATAGGGCCAAGATCGCTGGCCTGGTGGGCCGGGACGTTGCAGACCTCTGGCCGGACGTTCTGAAACGTCGTGACCCTGTTTGGTTTCGGCCATGGGCAGACACCGAGCATGAAGCGGTGGCGCTGCGGTGGTACGAGCCGGCATGGGTGCCGGGCGTGTTCCAGACCGAGGCGTACGCCAGGGCCACGCTGGCCGGCGAAATGCTGACCGCCGAGGAGGTCGACAGCTTCGTATCCGCGCGCCTGCGTCGGCAGTCCATCCTTACGGGAGAGCGCCCGCCCCTGGTCGTTGCGGTGCTGGACGAGGCCGTTATTCGGCGGCTGTGCGAGAGTCCGGCGGGGCTGTGTGCTGAGCAGATCGCACGGCTGGTCGAATGCGCGGCGCTGCCGAACGTAGAGATCCACGTCGTGCCGGTCGGGACTGGCCTGTACCCGGGGCTAGGCGGTCAGTTCATCATCGCCGAACTTGGCGATGGACTGCGCGCGGCGTACGCGGATAGTCAGGTGGAAGCGCACATCGTCGAGCGGGCCGAGGACGTTGCTACCCTGGCGGGTAGATGGGAGAGAATCCGCAGTCACGCCCTCCCAAGCTCTGCCTCACTGGCACTGATCAAGGAAGCAGCCCAGCATGGATGACCTGACCGGCGCCCACTGGCGCAAGAGCACCCGCAGTGGCAACAACGGCGGCGCATGTGTCGAGGTCGCCGACAACCTTTCCGGCGTCGTCCTGGTCCGCGACACCAAGGACCGTGACGGCGGCACTCTGGCCTTCGCCCCGGTGGCGTGGCGCGTGTTCGTCGGCGAGGTAGCCCGCCGGCCGTAGCCGCGCCAGAGGCACGCCAGCGCCCCGCACCCCGGACAGCCCGGGCGCGGGGCGCTGCGCCTTTGTCAGCCGACCGCGATCGCGTACCTACCAGGAGCACCGGAAGGAATAGCCCACATGTCGAGCGATGCCAGCAGCGCAGAGCCGGAGAACCGTGGCGGGGCCGGATCCGCCGGCCCGGAGCTGACCAGTCGGGAGGTCCGGCTGGCCGCCCGGCCGCACGGTGCACCCGGCCCGGAGAACTTCGAACTGGTCAGCACCACTGTGCCCGCTCCCGGACCGGGCCAGATCCTGGTGCGGAACACCTGGATGTCGGTCGACCCGTACATGCGGGGGCGGATGGACAACCGGAAGTCGTACATGCCGCCGTTCCGGGTCGGTGCCGCCCTGGACGGCGGGGCGATCGGCGAAGTCGTCGCCTCCGAGGCCCCGGCGGTACCGGTGGGGACCACCGTGTCGCACTTCCGTGGCTGGCGCGAGTACGCCGTACTCGACGCCGCCGCCGCGACCGTGGTCGACACCACTGTCGCGCCCGCCGAGGCGTACCTCGGGGTGCTCGGCCTGCCCGGGTTGACCGCGTACGTCGCGCTCACCGACACCGCCCCGGTCCGTTCCGGGGACGTGGTCTTCGTCTCCGCCGCCGCCGGTGCGGTGGGCTCGGTCGCCGGGCAGTTCGCCCGCAAGCTCGGCGCGTCCCGGGTGATCGGCTCGGCCGGTGGCCCGGAGAAGGCGAGGCGGCTGGTCGAGGAGTTCGGCTACGACGTGGCGATCGACTACCGGGCCGGTTCGGTCGGTGCGCAGTTGGCGGCGGCGGCGCCCGAGGGGATCGACGTCTATCTGGACAACGTCGGCACCGACCATCTGGCCGCCGCCCTGGCCGCCCTGCACGTCGGCGGCCGGGTCGCACTGGTCGGCGCGATCAGCGTCTACAACGCGACCGCGCCGGTGCCCGGCCCGACCAACCTGGTGCTGGCGCTGACCAAACGGCTCAGCCTGCGCGGCATGCTGGTGACCGACCACCTGGACCGGTTCGCCGAGTACCTTCCGCTGGCGGCGGGCTGGCTGGCCGACGGCACGCTGCGGACCGCGACCACGGTCCGGGACGGGATCGAGGCGGCCCCGGGCGCCTTCCTGGAGATGCTCCGGGGCGGCAACGTCGGCAAGATGCTGGTCCGGCTCGCCGACCAGGTCCGTTAGCGACCGACCGCGCCGTGTCCCAATGCGGGGTCCGGGAGGCGGCGCGGTGCTGGCTGGACCGGACGTCCTCGACCCGTCCCCACCGGGGTCCACGATGGTCGGTGCGGGCGGAGGGTGAGGTAACCGGACGGACATGTCCGAACCGGTCGCTCGACCCCTCCGGCCTGCCCGGGCCGGTCCTGCCGGCGCCGGTCCGGAAACAAATCGGCAATCTTCTCTGTTCCGTCGCGGAAACACACCCCTTACAGACTCGGCGTCCCACGGATCTTTCTTGGGGGACGGCATGAGCGAGAGCGGTGGGCGATCCAGGCAGCTCGGGCTCCGTGGCCGTGCCGACGAGCGCGGCGAGGAGACGGCATGAACCAGCACGACCAGTCCACAGTCAGCCGGCGGGGCTTCCTCCGCGCGGTCGGGGTCAGCGGCGGGGCGGGCGCGATGCTCGCCACGATGGGCGCGCTCGGGCTCGCCCCGACCGCCGCCTCGGCGGTACCGCCGTTCCGGGCACCGACCCGCGCCGACTTCAGCCTGACCGGCCGGTCCGGTGCCCGGGTGGTGGTGCTCGGCGGCGGCGTCGCCGGCCTCGCCGTCGCGTACGAGCTGGGCAAGGCGGGGTACGACTGCACGGTGCTGGAGGCGCGCTCCCGGGCCGGTGGCCGGAACCTGACCGTCCGGGGCGGCACCGTGGAGACCGACCTGGACGGGCACACCCAGCGGGCCAGGTTCTCCGACGGGGTCTACTTCAACGCCGGCCCCGGTCGGATCGCGCAGTGGATGGTCACCATGGACTACTGCCGCGAGCTGGGCGTACCGGTGGAGGTGTTCACCAACGCGAACGCGGACGCCTGGATCTACAACTCCTCGGCCGGGATGACCGCGCCGGTCCGCTACCGCACCGCCAAGGCGGACGTCTACGGGTACGTCTCCGAGCTGCTGGCCAAGGCGACCGACCAGGGAGCGCTGGACGACCGGCTGACCGGCGACGACAAGCAGCGGCTGCTCTCGTTCCTCCAGAGCTTCGGCGCGATCGGTGGGCGCACCAGCGGGTGGGCGTACACCGGTACCGGCCGGCGGGGTTACGCCAGCTATCCCGGCGCGGGCAACGACGCGGGCGTACCGCTGGGTGCCCCGCCGCCGCTCTCCGATGTCTTCGCTAGCAACGTCGGCCGGTACTTCTCCTTCGAACTGGGCTACGACCAGGCGATGCTGATGTTCCAGCCGGTCGGCGGGATGGACCAGATTCCCCGGGCGCTGGCGAAGGCGGTCGGCACGCACCGGATCCAGCTCGGCGCCGAGGTGACCGGGGTGACCGACCGGGGCGGCAAGGTCGAGGTGACCTACCGGCGGAGTGGCCGGGAGCGCCTGGTCCGGGCCGACTTCTGCGTGGCGACGCTGCCGCCGCACCTGATGGCCCGGGTGCCGCACAACCTCGGCACCGACGTGACGGCGGCGCTCGGCAGCTTCCCGACCACCGCCTCGGGCAAGATCGGTCTGGAGTACCGGAGCCGCTGGTGGGAGCTTGACCAGCGGATCTACGGCGGCATCACGGAGACCGACCTGGACCTGTCGCACATCTGGTACCCGTCGCACGGCTTCCACGGCCGGCGGGGCCTGATCGTCGGCTACTACAACACCGGGGCGAACGCCCGGGCGTACAGCGCGCTGACCCCGGCGCAACGGCAGGAGCGGGCGGTCATGCAGGGCGTGAGGATCCACGGCGAGAAGTACCGTTCCGAGCTGGTGACGGCGTACTCGCACGCCTGGGACCGGACCCGCTACCTGGAGGGCGCCTGGACCTCGCCGCCACACGGCACCGCCGGCTACGACCTGCTGCTCCGGCCGACCGGCCGGGTCTACTTCGCCGGTGACTGGTTGAGCCACGAGGTGGCCTGGCAGCACGGCGCGTTCGTCTCGGCCCGCTCGGTGGTCACCGCGCTGCACCAGCGGGTGATGGCGGGCTGACGCCGTCACGCGGTTCAGCAGTTGGTCGAGGTGACTCTCCAGCCGCACCGGTCGTAGCCGCGCAACCGCACGGTCAACCAACACAGGTCAACGAAGCTGCCCCGCGACAGCGGCACGCTCCGCCGTCAGGATCCTGACTCATCTCGGCAATGTGCCAGCCCGTGCCCAGAGACGCCGCTGGCCGGGTCCCCGGTGTGGGGGACCCGGCCAGCGGATACGTTCGTGCCGCTGTTCGGTTGTCAGCTGTTGTTCCAGGCGTTGGCGACCAGGTCAGCGGCCTGGTTCTCCCACTGCGCGTACGCGTCGGGGTACGCCGACACCTGTACCTTCTGCGCCGCGGCAGTCAGCGGCAGGTCATGCCAACCGTCGACCTGCTTCAGTCCCTTCAGGAACGCGATGGTGGAGTATTCCGGATCGGTGATCTGCTCCGGCGTTCCCCAACCCGACGACGGACGCTGCTGGAACAGACCCTGCGAGTCGTGGTCGTTGCGGTCACCCAGGTGGCCCAGGTTCTCCAGCTTCGACTCCTGAAGGCTGGTGCCGACCGCGATCACGGCCGCACGCTCGTCCAGACCGGCCTTCTTCGTGGCCTTCACGATCGCCTTCACGTTGTCGGACTGCTCACCCGACAGCGAGATCCGGGACTGCTCACCCTGCACACCATGCGGCACGAGCTTGTCCCGCGACGGCTTACCGCCCTTACGGTCCTTGTCGCTCTTGCTCTTGTCACTCTTATCCTTGCGGTCCTTGTCGGCCTGCATGACCGACTGCGACACCGGCGAGCCGGCATGCTCGGGAGCGGCCTGCGCGGCCACGGCGGGGCCGGCGACAGCGCCGCCGACGAACGCCAGGCCAGCCACACCCAGAGCGGTCTTACGAACCAGAGAAGTCTGCTCGACGGCCGGGAGCCATCGGCTGAACAGAGTCTTGTTCATGATGGTCTGCCTTCCAATCGGGGATGAACACCCCAGCGGGGGACGCGGGGTGCCATTGGAGAAAATGTGTCCCGAGACGTCGTGGCCTCCAGGGACAACAGGAAAACCCGAATACCTACGCGGGGGGCGGCTGGTACTCAGGCGAACACCATATGTAACGACCGGTGGCCCCGGATCATTCCCCGAGGGCCCGGCACCAGCACAGGCGGCAGGCGGTGTTACTCGGCCGTACACGAGATGTAACGACTGGCGGGCGCTCTGCATTCCACCCCACCGGGTCGATCATGAAATCGGCGGAGGTCTCCGACGGGATGGGCCGCCTCCCCGACGATGACCGGTCGGGCGAGGGTGGTTGCCCGACGGGATGGGCATCTCCTCTTCGGGGTGATATCGGGGAGTCATCATGATGACTCCCCGATATCACGCTCGACCGGAATATACCGTCCAGAATCTGCCCGCCCAGGTCGAGCAGGCGCACCTCGACGTCTCACGGATCCCGGCGATCGTCCGGGTCACCCCTCGGCAGTTGCCCCTCTGGCAGGCGGCGGATCAGAGCAGCGGGGCGACGTCTCGGGTGATGGGTACGGCCAGCACGGTCGGGCTTTCCGTGCCGAGCGCGGACCGGAACGCCGCCCTGAACTCGTCCACCGACTCCACCTGGTGGGCGGTGCAGCCGTAGCCACGGGCGATGCCGGGGATGTCCAGACCGGGAAGTTCCAGTCCGGGTACGCCCGGCGCGTCCTCCAGTTCGGCGAAGGCCTTCAGCACGCCGTACTCCTGGTTGACCGGCACCACGAAGACGACCGGCAGCCGGTGCTGCGCGGCGGTCCAGAGCGCCTGCGGCGAGTACTGGAACGAGCCGTCCCCGATCACCGCCACCACCGGCCGGTGCTGCCGGGTGTCCCGCTGGGCGAGCGCGATGCCGACCGCCGCCGGCAGCCCGAAGCCAAGTCCACCGCTGGCCATCTTGAAGTAGGAGCCCGGCCGGGTGATGGTGAGTTGCCGGTGCAGCACGCTGAGGTTGGAGGGGGATTCGGGGACCACGATCCCGTCCGCCGGCCACTCGGCGGCGAGCGCCCCGAAGAGCGCCTCCGGGCTCAGCGGGGTGCCGGCGGCCCCGTCCGGCGCACCGGCCCGGGGCGGTGGCATCGGCCGGTCGGTCGGCGGCAGCCGCTCGGCCAGCCCGGCGCAGGCCAGCGTGACGTCGCCGACCAGGCTGTCGCCGACCGGTGCCCGGGCCGCCTCGGCCGGGTCGTCGGTGACGTGCAGCAGCCGGGTGCCGTCCGGCAGATAGCCCCGCCGGCCGGGGACGTACGGGTAGTAACGGAACACCGGGGCACCGACCACCAGTACGGTGTCGTGCCCGACCAGTTTCTCGGCCAGCGGCCCGATCGCCGGCGGCAGCAGTCCCTGGAACTGGGGATGGTCCTGGGGGAAGCCGACCCGGTCCGCGAACGGCGGCTGCCAGACCGGTGCCCGGCTCCGCTCGGCCAGGGCGACCGCCTCGGCCCAGCCGCCGCTGCGGTCGACCGCGGATCCGATCACCAGCATGGGGCTCCGGCTCGCCGCCAGGATCTCGGCGAACCGGTCCAGTTCCGCCGGATCGGGCGCGACCCGGGTGCTGATCCGGCGTACCTGCGCGGTTCCGTTGGCTGGCTCGTCCCAGTCGTCCAGCGGCAGGGAGAGGTACACCGGCCCGGCCGGCGGCTGTACGGCGGTGGCGAGCGCCCGCATGAATGCCTCGGGAATGTCCTGCGCGCGCAGCGGCTCGTGACTCCATTTGACGTACGGCTCGGGCAGTTGGGTCGGGCGCACGTTCGTCAGCATCGGCTCGGACAAATTCATCGTCCGGGTCTGCTGGCCGGCGGTAACGATCATGGGTGTCTTGTTGTGCCAGGCGGTGACGAGGCTGCCCATTCCGTTTCCGGTGCCGGGTGCGGTGTGCAGGTTGACGTGCACCGGCCGGCCGGTGACCTGGGCGTAGCCGTCCGCCATCGCGACCGCAGAGGCCTCCTGGAGGGCCAGAACGTAGGCGAAGTCGGCCGGAAAGTTCTTCAGGAATGGCTCCTCGGTGGAGCCGGGGTTGCCGAAGAGGGTGGTGAGACCGAGGGAACGGAGCAGGTCGTAGGTCGCTTCGTGCACCGTTGTCATCGGAAGGAGCCTCCTGGAGTCCTCGTCCCATGCTCGGACCACCGCGCCAAGCCGGTCATTTCCGTCATACCGTACGCGTACATGATCATGCCGGTTTATCTGCGCGGCCGCCCGCCGCCCCAAGCCCGGTCGCCGGTCGTCCCGATCGCGCTCTCAATCACTGTTTTCGCTGTTCAGTGGGGTTGGCAACGGCGGAAGGCGGCCAGTAATGTCGGCGGGTCTGGTCCGGCCCCTTGGTCGCCATCTGGGTGACACCGGAGCAGGCCCGCCGAGTCGTTCTGTAACGAGCCGGGGACCCACAGTTATCTGGGGTGAATCCGCGAGCCGCTGGCCCGTGGTAGGGCGGCCTTCCCGCCCGAATCCGTCAGCTAACCCGGTAGGCGGTGTCGGAAGGAGTAGCTGTTCGTGCCGTACCACCCGGGCCCCGGCCCGTCCCCCCAGTTCCCTCGCTGCGTCGCGGCTCCACTCCCGGTCGCCGCGACCGTCCCGGACCGCCCTGACCCGGACCGGCCGACCCCAGGCCGGCACCTGAACCTGGCCCGATAGCGGTCTGTGACGCGGAAGTCGTCGACGCGCGGGCGCTGCCCGGGTCCGCCGGCCAACTGGTCGCGGTCCCCGGTGGGGCCGCCGGCCGGTCGCGACGGATCGTGGTGGCGCTGATTCCGCCGGTACGCCGATAGCGGCGCGCCCACCGGCTGGCGCACCGTCGGTCCGTCCGTACGTCGGCCGTTCCGCCGAATGCATCGGCGGGCCTCTCCCGGGCGATTTCGTCCGTGCGATTCCGTGCGATTTCACGTCACATTCCGGCAGCGACTGAAACGCCGCGTCATTCCTTGCCCCCGGTGGGGGTGACGCGCATTTCCCCTGGAGGATAACGTTGAAGCACGCAATTAACGGGCGGTTCCGGACCGCCATGTCGGGCCGGCGCAACCGGCTCGCGCTCGCCTCGGCCGCGGTGCTCGCCGCTGCCGCGTCCAGCGGGGTCGTCCTGGCCTCGACCGGCTCGGCGGAGGCCCCGGAGACCTCGACCGTCGCCGTCGCCGAACTCGGCGCCCCGGCGGGGCAGGCCGGAGCGGCCATCGCCACCGCACCGGAGACCACCGCGCCGGAGACGACCGCCCCGGCGACCCCGTCGGAGCCGGCGACCACCGCGCCGACCACCAAGGCGGCGAAGGCGACCCCGGCCAGCACCCCGAGCAAGCCACCGGCGCCGCCGGAGTCGAAGCTGCTGGACTACGAGTTCCAGGCCCAGATCAACGGCTGGTACTGCGGCCCGGCCGCCACCCGGATCGCGCTGACCGTCCGGGACAAGCAGCCGAGCCAGGACGCCGTCGCCGCCGACCTCGGCACCACGATGAGCGGCACCAACTCGGCCGAGGACACCACCCGGGTGCTCAACAAGATCACCGGGACCGACTTCTACCGCACCACCGCCATCCCCGGCGGCGCGGCCACCCCGGCCCAGATGGACCGGCTCCAGGCCGACGTCGTGCACGCCGTCACCAGCGGGTACGCCGTGGTGGTCAACATCGCCGGCTCGGCGACCGACCTCGACGGCGGCTGGCACAGCTACCCCGGCGGGCACTACCTGACCGTGGTCGGCTACCGCGACGACGGCCGTACGGTGAAGATCGCCGACCCGGCCATCCCGGGCGAGGACAGCAACTACTGGATGACCACCATCGACCTGGCGAACTGGGCGGCCACCCGGGGCTACTCGTCCTGACCCGCCCCGCCCGCCGGTAGTACCGACGAGACGCCGGCCCGACGAGACGCCGGCCCGACCCACCCACCCGGACGACCCGTGCCGACCGGGGGTGTGGAGCGGGCCGGCGTCGTCGTGTCGTCGGCCGTGCGTGCCCGTGCTCAGGCGGGAATCACTGGCCCTGCCACACCGCCTGGGCGCCCGTGTCGCCGGTGCGGAACACGTAGTACAGGGTGATCCCGGCCGCCGCCAGGGACAGCACCCCGAGCACCAGGGTCAGCACCGGCGACCCCTTGGCGGCGGCAGCGGCCGGGCCGCCCTCGGCGCTCCCCTCGGTCCCGGCGGTCACCGGTGCGGCGGTGACCCGGGGCTTGACCAGGAAGACCAGCGCCAGGGTCAGCACCCCGAGCGCGATCGTCGCGTACAGGGTGTTGGTGCCGAGGTCCTGGTGCTCCGCCAGCCGCGGCACGTACTCCGGACTGACCCGGTTACGGGACTCCAGCCGGGCGAGGAACCGGTCACCGGAGAGCTTGGCCATCAGCGCGGCCAGCGGGGTGGCGACCGCGAGCAGTCCCAGCACCCAGCGCAGGTGCGGTCGGACGAACGGAACGAACGCGTACCCGACCGCGGTCAACGCGAGCAGTGGCACGAACACCACCGCGGCATGGACCAGGAAGGGGTGGGCGGGAATGCCCATGAACTCCTCAAGCACCGGCGCCTCCTCGGCGACAGATCGACTGGCGAAAGCAAGGGGTGGACGGCAGGCGTACGGACCGGGCGGACGCAGGTCCGCACGCCTGGCGGACTGGCGGCTTTCGAGAACGTTGACATGGTGCCCGGGGTGCCGACCGTTGACAAGGGTCGGACCGGTTCGGGCCGGTGCGGCGCCTCCCCGAGGGTGACCGAGCCGACGAACGCCTCGGCGATCGTGTTGCCCCCGGAGGACGTGGTGGTGACCGGGTTCAAAGAGGACGGTCGTCCGCGCCGGGTGCGGGTGACGGCTCGCCGACGACGTACTCGGTGTACTCGGCGACCGGGGTGAAACCGAGCCGGTCGTACAGCTTGTACGCGGCGGTGTTCTCCGCGACGACGTTCAGCGCCACCGTGTCGACGGTCTCCAGCAGCCGCCGGCAGAGTGTCGCCACCACCGTGCTGGCCAGCCCCTGTCCCCGGTACGCCGCAGCCGTCGTCACGTTGCCCAGCGCGCCCACCCGGTATCGCGGCGACCAGACGTGCACCCCGGCAACGGCGACCAGCTCGCCGTCCCGGCGCATCCCCACGTAGTGGCCGGTCCCGACCATCCGGGGATCGAACCAGTTGCCCGGATAGGCCGCCCGGTAGAACCCGGTCAGTTCCGGCACGTCGGCCTCGCTGAGCACCTCGCCGCCGGGCGCCACCCGGGCCAGCCGGTCCGGGTCGGTGAGCGCCATCTTCAGGTGCGCCCCGCGCGACCTGACCGGGTACTCCCGGGCCAGCACCGCCTCGCCGCCGGGGGAGAGGTGTGCCTCGAAGTGTCGGGGCAGCAGCGGGAGCAGGCCGGTGAGCAGTTCGGCCAGCACCGCCGGTGAGCGGTGCAGCGCCAGCAGCACCGGAGTGGGCCCACCCTGGTAGAGCAGCGCCACGGCGTCGTCCAGCCGGTACCAGGTGGTGTACGGCCAGTAGAAGTCGTCGAGGTCGCCGAGTTCGTAGGCGTGCAGGTGGGGGTCGCGGCGCAGCAGACCGGCCAGCTCGTTCCGGTCGTGGCTGGTCCTGATCATCGTCACCGACGCATCATGGCACAGCCGCCGACCGTGCTCGGAAGACCGGCGCCGACGGTGTGGACGGCGCTGCGTCAGGAGACCGGCGCGGGGCGCGGCGATGGCACGGACTGGGTGGCGGCGCCGTCCAACTGCCGGCGGGCCTCGTCGAGGAATCCGTCGGCGTACCGCTGCTCCGGGAAGTCGCCGAGATAGCGGGTACGGGTCCGCCACCGGGCCTCGGCCAGCGGATCGCTGTCCAGCAGCCGGTCCAGTACGTCGTCCAGATTGGACATCTGCGAGTCCAGCACGTAGCCCGAGCCGGCCAGCGGGAACCCCTCGACGAACCGGTCACCCTCGCCGACCCGGTCCGTGACCGCGTACGGCTTGCCGGAGTAGAGGTAGTCGGAGATCACCGCGGAGACGTCCGAGACCAGCGCGTCGGAGGCGTTGACGCAGTCGACCAGGCTCATCTTCTTCGCCGCCTCGGCACCGAAGACGTGCCGCCGTCCCGTGCCGGCCCGGTGCTCGGCGAGGAGCTGCTCGATCCGGGCGAGCTGCCGGGCCGATGCCGGATTCTGCGAGGTGTAGGGGTGGGCCCGCAGGATCACCGTCACGCCCCGGTCCAGCAGCCGGCGGACCAGGGTCTCGCCGACCGGCAGCGAGCAGTGGTCGACGTCGGCGTTGTGCCCGGTCCAGGTCGGTGTGTAGAGCACCACCTTGTCGGCCCGGTCCCGGATCGGCTCCCGGCTGACCGCGATCGACTCCACCTGCGGCCGGCCGACGATGGCGAACTTTTCCCGGGGGATCGTCACGCCGTTGCGGGCGTACCGGTCGATCGCCGCCTGCCCGGCCACGAAGATCCGGTCGAAGATCGCGGAGACCGGGTTGGCGCTCGGCGCCTTGTCGCTGTCGCCGTGGTGCAACTGGATGTGCGTGAGGTGCGCGAACCGGATGCAGTGACTGTTCTTGGCGCCGTGGTTGACGTAGAACGCCACCCGCAGGCTCGGCACGATCGCCTCGTCGATCGAGCGCGGCGTCGGGCAGACCACCACCGGCGCCGTGGTCGCGGCCGAAACCGTCGGCAGGAAGTTCGGCTCCCGCAGCAGCACCATGAACGGCCGGCCGATCCGTTCCAGGTACGGCAGCCACATCATGACCTGGTATTCCGAGCCGGGCGGTGCGGAGAAGTAGAGCAGGAACTCCGGCCGGTGCCGGCGGAGCGCCTGGGTGACCGCGCTCTGCCCGCCGGAGGGCCGCAGTCGGCGCAGCGCGATCGGCCCGACCGCACCGATCGCGGCGGCGGCGCCGACCAGCACGCTGAGCACCAGGACGGGCCAGACCGGCAGGGTCAGCGCCGCGCTGCCGGCGAGTACGACCAGCAGGACCAGCACCGCCGGACCGAGCCGGTCGGCGACCAGCAGTGGCGACGACCGCACGCCGAGGTTGGCCGAGCGGACCTCCAGTTCGGCGGCGTCTCGCAGTGGTCGCTCGGCCAGGGTCAGCCCGAGCAGAGCCGCGCCGGTGAGCGCCAGCGCCACCCAGTTCAGCCGGTCCTCCGGCACCTGGTGGGTGTACCCGACCAGGACCCCGGCGATCAGCAGGACCGGCTCGGCGACCAGGTCGGCGCGCGGGTTGATCCGGCGCTCCAGCCAGACCGCGACCGCACCGGCCACCGCCAGGGCGAGGCCCGCAAGCTCGGCCGAGGTGAGGGCGAGGACCAGGAAGGACAGCACGGCCAGGCCGGCACTCAGACACCGGACGGTCAGTTTCCTGACCAGATCGCCACGCATGCGCTTCCTTCCGTGAGGCGGATCGCCGGATGGTGCCCCGACGGTGCGGGGCCTGGCTAGGCGGTGCCGACCCGGGGCGGCGGCACCAGTTCGGTGGAGCGTTGCCGGCCGATCCGGCCGAGCCCGGGCTCCTGGCCCGAACCGTCCGGGTCGGCGCCGCTCGGCTCGGCGGGCTGGCCGTTCGAAGCGGTGCCGCTCGGCTCGCTCGGCTGCCCGTTCGGCTCGGCGCCGTTCCGCTCGCCCGGCCGCCCGTTCGGCTCGGCGGGCTGGCCGGTGGGCTCGGCGGCCGGGTCGCCGGGGGAGCGGCGGACGTCGACCACCTGGCCGGTCAGCCCGGAGAGCAGGACGTCCAGCGAGACCCGGGCCACCGTGTCGGCCGCCAGCAGGGTGTGCTCCGGCTCCTCCCCGAACGCCCGGGTCCGCATCGGGGTCGCGGTCCGCTCCGGGTTGACGCAGTTCACCCGTACGCCGAACTCGGACCACTCGTCCGCGAGCGCCTGGGTGAGGTTGACCACGGCGGCCTTGGTGGCGGAGTAGAGGGCGTACCGGGCCCGGCCCCGGGTGTAGGAGCTGGAGGTGTAGAGCAGCAGTTGGCCCCGGGTCTGTCGCAGGTAGGGCAGCGCCTGCCGGGCGATGTCCACCGGGGCGACCAGGTTGACCTGGAGCATGTGCGCGATGGTCGCCTCGTCCATCTCGGCGAGCGCGCCCATCCGGAGCACCCCGGCGGTCACCACCACGTGGTCGATCCGGCCGGTCGCCTCGAACGCGCCACGCAATGCGGCGGCGACGTCCTCGCCCCGCTCCACGTGGGTGCCGGTGCTCGACCGGCTGACCGGGAAGACCTCCGCGCCGTAGCCCCGGGCGACCTCGGCCAGCCGCGCGCCGATCCCCTCGCTGCCGCCGAAGACCACCACCGTGCGGCCGCTCAACTCCTCGACGTACGCCCGCTCGTCGCGCAGCCGGGGCGCCTGGGCGGCGGCGAGCTGGAACAGCTTGTCCGCCAGGTGTACGTCGACCGGGTGGGTCACCTTGATGTTCTCGTCCGAGCCCTCGATGACCTTGATCGGCACCTCGGGCAGGTAGCGCAGCACCACCCCGCAGTCGTCGGTGGCGCTGAACGCCGGGTCCTGCGCCGCCAGCGCGTACGCGGCCCGGATGGTGCCCGACCGGAACGCCTGTGGCGTCTGCCCCCGGCGCAGCCGGGACCGTACCGGGATGTCGGTGATGCAGTCGTCGTCGTCCACCTGGATGATCGTGTCGGCGGACGGGATCGCCACGTCGACGGCGGAGTGCGTCCAGAGCGCGTTGACGCACTCCCGGACGATCCGGGGGCTCAGCAGCGGTCGGACCGCGTCGTGGAAGAGGACGTTGCAGTCGTCCGGCCCGATCGCGGTCAGCGCCAGCCGGGTGGTGGCGTTGCGGGTGTCACCGCCCTCGATCACCTGACTGACCTTGCGGAAGCCGGCCTTGTCGACGATCTGCCGCGCCTCGTCCAGGAAGCCGGGCGCCATCAGCACGATGATCTCGTCGATCTCGGGCGCGGACTCGAAGACCGTGATGGTGTGTTCGAGGATCGGCTTGCCAGCGATCTTGAGGAGCTGCTTGGGAATGCCGAGTCCGACCCGTGTCCCGGTGCCCCCGGCCAGCACCACCGCCACGGTCCGGTCGGGCCGCCACGGCGCCGCCGTGCCGGTCCGGTCCCCCGGGGCCGGGCGGCTGTCCGGCCGCGTAGCCGGGTTCTGCGCCATTGCCGATCCTCACTGACTACACGCTGTCGTGTGTCGTATGTCGTAGCGTCCGGACGGGGTCCCACTCGGTCTGGAAACGGGGATCGACCGCCCGTCCGGACCGGTTTGGCACGTCGGCCGGGCGTCGTGACCTCTAGGACCCTAGCTCGGAAGCGTCCGACAGCGCGTCCCTGGGAACACGCTGTCGGACGGCGCCGGGCCACCGCTCCGGCCTGCGGCGTTACTTCCGGTTCATGAACTTCTCGTACTCGGCGACGACCTCGTCGGTCGGGCCGTCCGCCCGGATGACTCCTGATTCCAGCCAGATCGACCGCTCACAGGTCGAACGAATCGTGCCAATGGCGTGGCTGACCAGGAAGACTGTGCCCGCTCCGGACCGGAGTTCCCGGACCCGCTGCTCGCTGCGCCGCCGGAACCGCGCGTCACCGGTGGCCAGCGCCTCGTCGATCAGCAGCACGTCGTGCTTCTTCGCGGCGGCGATGGAGAACCGGAGCCGGGCGGCCATACCCGACGAGTACGTCCGCATCGGCAGTGAGCCGAAGTCACCGCGCTCGTTGATCCCGGAGAACTCCAGGATCTCCGGTGTGAGCTGGCGCACCTGGGCCGGGGTCATCCCCATCGCCAGGCAGCCGAGCGCGACGTTGCGTTCCCCGGACAGGTCGTTGAGCAGGGCCGCGTTCACCCCGAGCAGCGACGGCTGGCCGAGGGTGTAGACCGCGCCCTGGCTGGCCGGCAGCAGTCCGGCGATGGCCCGGAGCAGGGTCGACTTGCCGGAGCCGTTGCTGCCGAGCAGGCCGATCGCCTCCCCCCGGTACGCGGTGAAGCTGACGCCTTTGACCGCGTGCACCTCACGGATCGCGCCGCTCTTGGCGCCGGTCACCATCCGCTTCAGTGCGGCCACCGGGCTGCCGTTGCCGCCCGATCCGGCGCCGTGCACCCGGTAGACCACGTGCACCTCGTCGACCACGACGGTGGGGATCCGGGGACTGGCCACCGCGGTGTCGCCCGCCGGCGCCTGTGGCTCGGGGTTGATCGGTTCAGCCACGGCCGTACTCCTTTTCACCGCGCCAGAAGTAGACGAACCCGAGGACGCCGGCTGCCGCCGCCCAACCGATGCCGAGCAGCCAGGACTGCATTGCCGAAGCAGTCACCGGCGCTGTCTCCATCAGGGCGTGCCGCATCAGCTCGATGTAGACCAGCAACGGGTTCAGCTGCACCAGCCAGGCGGCCGCCTCGGGCAGGTGCTTCTCGAAGTTCTCCACGCTGTAGAGCACGCCGGAGGCGTACATCCAGGTCCGCATCACGAACGGGACGACCTGCTTCAGGTCCGTGACCTTCGAGCCGATCCGAGCCATCGCCATCGCCAACCCGGCGTTGAAGATCGACTGCAACAGGATCGCCGGTATCAGTAGCAGCCATTCGAAGGTCAGCGGCTCGCCGTCGATCAGCACGATCCCGGCCAGTACGACGATCGAGGCGAGCAGGTGCTGGAACTGTGTCAGCGTGATCGCGATCGGCAGGCTGGCGCGGGGAAAGTGCAGTGCCCGGATCAGCCCCAGGTTGCTGGTGATCGCCGTGACCCCACCACTGACCACGGTCTGGGTGAAGGTGAAGACGAAGAGACCGGTACACAGATAGGCGATGAAGTTCTCGACGTTCTGGCTTGTGCCCAGGACCACGCCGAAGATCAGGTAGTAGACCGCCGCGTTGGTGAGAGGGGTCAGCACCTGCCAGAGTCGGCCGAGTCGTGCGGTGCTGAACGAGGCCACCAGTTTGGCGTTGGCGTACGCGGAGATGAAGTGCCGGTAGGACCAGAGTTGCCGGGTGTAGCTGGTGAGGGAGGGGCGGTCACCAGCGACGGTGAGACCGTACCGGGCGGCCAGCTCTGCCTGGGTGAGCTCTGAATCGGGGTTGGCTAC
Organism: Plantactinospora sp. CA-294935; assembly: GCF_050936445.1. NCBI lineage: Bacteria > Bacillati > Actinomycetota > Actinomycetes > Micromonosporales > Micromonosporaceae > Plantactinospora > Plantactinospora sp. CA-294935. The sequence continues at coordinate 9,220,244 of NZ_JBNJMU010000001.1, read as the reverse complement.
CGCCGTGATGGCCATAGCGTGGGCGCTCCGATCTGTTCGGGCTGCGGGAGTCGCGCGACGTGGTGACCGTGGCCAGAGCGCTGGAACGCCGGTGGTCGTCGCTTCGTGGCAAGGTAGTCCATCGTACGTCGGGACGCAACCGTAGCGTCGTCGCGCTATATTGGCCCGCGTGGCGACCGACAACCGGCGTGCTCCAGCGGGAGCGGCGGTGCTCCGAGACGGGATCACCGCCGCGATCCGCGCAGCCGTGATGCAGGAACTCGCGGCGGTCGGCTATGGCCGTCTCTCGATCGAGGCGGTCGCGCGCCGTGCCGGGGTCGGCAAGACGGCGGTCTACCGGCGGTGGGACTCGAAGCTGGAGCTGGTGCTCGACATCGTCACCCGGGTCGCGGGGCAGAGCCTACCGTTACCGGACACCGGTAGCCTAATGGGAGATCTCGAAGTGCTGCTGCGGATCGTGGCTCGGGCGCTGCGACACCGGTTGGCCTCGCAGATCATCCCGGATCTGCTCGCCGAGGCGGCCCGCAACCCGCAGATCGCACAGACCCTCCAGCAGGCCCTGCGCGCCAACCAACGGGATGTCGGCATACTGTTGATCGACCGTGCGGTGGGCCGGGGCGAGTTGCCTGCCGGGATAGACCCTGACGTCGCGGTCGACCTGATCGTCGGTCCCCTCTACTGGCGGCTCGCCGTTGCCCGTACCACTCTTCCGGAGGACTACCTGCCACGAATGGCCGCCGCGATCGCGGCCGGACTCGGTGCGGACAACCACGTCTCGGCCGGGTTCCAAGCGGACGGGCCGGTACCGGCCGGAGGGAGTGCCGATATCCCCCTGCCAACCTGATCGTCCTGGCGCCGCTTCGATCTCCCCGCACCGTTCCCGACCGACCGCCGGCCTCCAGCGGCCGTGACTCCGTCGAGTCCGACACTGTTCGCCGGTCATGACCCACCCTGTACCACTTCATCCAGCCATCCCGTAACGAGCTAGCATCGCATGCCAATTGCGATCCCCCCATCGACAGGAGGATGCCCATGCCCGGGCAGAACGCAGACATGATCCCGCCCGCAAAACCAGTCATCGGAGACGCCGAGATCGAAGCCGCCGTCCGGGTGCTCCGCAGCGGCCGGGTGGTGCAGGGGCCGGAGGTGGCGGCGTTCGAGGAGGAGTTCTCCGAGCTGGTGGCCGGCCGGCACTGTGTCGCGGTCAACTCGGGCACCTCGGCTCTGCAACTGGCCCTGCTGGCGCTCGGCCTTGGCCCGGGCGACGAAGTCATCGTGCCGTCCTTCTCCTTCGCGGCGAGCGCGAACGCGGTCCGCCTGGTCGGCGCCGAGCCGGTCTTCGCGGACATCGAGGCCGGCAGCTTCTGCCTTGATCCGGCGGCGGTCGAGGCGGCCGTGACCCCGCGTACCGCGGCGATCATGCCCGTGCACCTCTACGGTCACCCCGCCGCGATGGACCGGCTCATGCCGATCGCCGAGCGGCACGGCCTGGCCGTCGTGGAGGACGCGGCCCAGGCGCACGGCGCGGCGCTGGACGGCCGGCCGGTCGGCTCCTTCGGCATCGCGGGTTGCTTCAGTTTCTATCCGACGAAGAACATGCACGCCCTGGAGGGCGGCATGATCAGCACTCCTGACCCGGAGTTCGCCCGGACCCTGCGGCTGCTGCGCAACCAGGGCATGGAGCAGCGGTACGCGAACGAGATCGTCGGCGCGAACATGCGGCTCACCGACGTGGCCGCGGCGATCGGGCGGGTACAGCTCCAGCAGTTGCCGGAGTGGACCGAGCAGCGCCGGTCGAACGCGAAGTTCCTCGACGCCCGGATCACCGGCGTGGTCACCCCACCGGTGGCCGACGCGGCCCGGCACGTCTATCACCAGTACACCGTGCGGGTACGCGGGGACCGGGACGCCGCCCAGCAGAAGCTGCTGGATCAGGGGGTGGGTAACGCGGTCTACTACCCGACCCCGATTCACCGGCTGAAGCCGTACCTGAACTCGGATGGCAAGCCAGGAGCGTGGGAGTTGCCGGAGACAGAGCGGGCCGCCCGCGAGGTCGTGTCGTTGCCGATCCACCCGTCGCTGAGCCAGGCCGACCTGGAGCGGATCGCCGACGCCGCGAACAGCCTGGCGGGTGCCCGGTGAGCGGCCAGGCACGCCCGCTGCGCGCGGGACTGATCGGGCTCGGCGCCATGGGCCGCAACCACGCCCGCGTACTGTCCAACCTGGACGGCGTGGAACTGGTCGGCGTGGTGGATCCGGCCGGTGACACCACCGGGACGTTGTCGGTGCCGGTGGTGCCCACCGTGGCGGATCTGCTCGCCATGGGCGTCGACTATGCGGTGGTGGCCTGCCCCACCGCGCTGCACGAGCACGTCGGCTTGGAGCTGGCCGAGAACGGCGTCTGCGCGCTGATCGAGAAGCCGCTGGCCCAGTCCGTCGAGACGGCCACTCGACTGGTCGAGGCGTTCGAGTCGCGTGGCCTGGTAGCCGGCGTCGGACACATCGAGCGCTACAACCCCGCGCTGCAGAATCTGCGTACCCGGCTGGAGAACGGGGAACTGGGCGAGGTCTTCCAGGTGGTCACCCGCCGGCAGGGACCGTTCCCGCACCGGATCGCCGACGTGGGCGTGGTGATGGACCTGGCCACCCACGACATCGACCTGACGAGCTGGGTCACCGGGCAGGAATACACCTCGGTGTCGGCCCGTACGGTTTCCCGCAGCGGCCGGCTGCACGAGGACATGGTGGCCGCGGTGGGCCAGCTCGCCAACGGAACCATGGTGAACCATCTGGTGAACTGGCTCAGTCCGCTCAAGGAACGGTCGACGGTGATCACCGGTGACCGGGGCTGCTTCGTCGCCGACACCCTCACCGCCGACCTGACCTTCTACGCCAACGGTGCCATCGACACCGAGTGGGAGGCGCTGCGGGCGTTCCGCGGTGTCGCCGAGGGGGACATGGTCCGGTACGCCATCCCGAAGCGGGAGCCGCTGCTGGTCGAGCACGAGCGGTTCCGCGACGCGGTCGAGGGCAAGGAGAGCGACATCGTCACCCTGCGGCAGGGTCTGCGTACCGTTCGGGTCGCCGCAGCGGTCCTGCAGTCCGCCTCCGACGGCAGCACCGTCCGGGTCGATCTGGCGGAGCCTGTGGACAAGGCCGCGTTCAACACCATCGGCTAGCCTTCCGGCGGAATCACCATGCGCCGTACCCACTCAGCTATCTCTATGGAGGACTGCGGGATGGCATCGATGCCCCGCCCACCACGACTCGTGGTACTTGTCGCCAACGCAATCACCGGGGATTCACGGGTGCAGAAGACCGCCATCGCGGCTGCCCGGGATGGCTGGGAGGTCATCCTGGTCGGGCGTAGCCCGCGGAAGAGCGGCAAGCTGCTCGACCGGTCCTCGATGGGGCCTATCGAGGTCATCCGGGTTCCGGTCGTGTCGCAGATGGACCGGCTCGGTTCCCAACGCACGACCATGCGCATACGCCGGACGTTCACGCAGTTTGGCATATCGGACAAGGCGGCACTGGCTCGTTACAAGGCCTCCCACCAGGCCTGGCTGCGTAAGCAGACCGCTCGGCACAACCCAGTACCTGTGCGGACCTGGATCCGTACCCGCGAGGCGTTTCACGAACTGCGGGTACGAGCCTGGGGCTGGGAGCAGTACCGCCAGTTCCGGCCGGGCCCGCCGACCGGCAACTGGCGGGTGGACTGGCCGACCCTGATGGACATCGACCTCGCGTTCGGTCCGGTGCTGGAGGAGCTCGAGCCAGACCTGATCCACGCGAACGACATCAACACCATCCCGACTGCGGCGATGAGCGCGGCCCGGCTGCGAGGCCGGGGAAAGCAGTGCGCATGGCTCTACGACGCCCACGAGTACGTCAACGGCGTGGAGTGGCCGAAGCCCCAGCAGGCCAGCGGGTGTCGGGCCGCGGAGCGGGAGTTCATCGGACAGGCGGACGCGGTGGTTACCGTTTCACCGCAGATCGCCGAGCTGCTGCGGCAGGAGCACCGACTTCCGAAGCTTCCCCTGGTGGTGGGCAACGCTCCGGTCCGCGAGGGGATCCGGAGCGGAGATACGAAGACCTCCTCGATACGCGCGCTCGCCGGGCTTGCCGAAGACGTACCGCTGATGGTGTATTCGGGCTGGATCGGCAAGGAGCGCGGGATCGACACGGTGGTCGCCGCCCTGCCGAACCTGCCCGGGTTCCACCTCGCGCTGGTGGCCGGACGATTGACTCCCCTGCTCGAGGCGCTGCTCGCCCAGGCGGTGTCGCTCGGGGTGCGCGACCGGGTGCATGTCCTGCCCTACGTGCCTCCGTACGAGGTCGCGGACTATCTCTCCACCGCCGACCTGGGCCTGATCCCGTTCCGGCGTACCCCGAACTGCGAGCTTTCCCTGCCGACCAAGGTCTCCGAGTACCTCCAGGCCGGGCTGCCGCTCGTGACCAGCGACGTGAAGGTGGTGAAGGGCTTCGTCGAGGAGCAGCGCATCGGTGAGGTCTTCGTCTCCGAGGATCCGGCGAGTTTCGCCGCAGCCGCGCGGCGCGCGATGGAGAACCGGGCGGAACTCGCTGCCGGGATCACCGAGCAGATCCTCAACGAACACTCGTGGGAGGAGCAGAGCCGCAAACTGCTCCGGCTCTATCGGGAGATCTCCGGGCTCGCTCCCGCGGCGCCACGCGACGATGTCCCGTGGACCGTCACGGAGCGGCCTGTCGCCCTGCTGCCGGGGCGTTCTGCCGAACGCAGGCCGTTGGACCGCTGGCGGCCACTGGGGGAGACGGCGATCCGGCTCGGCCTCGGGCCGGCAAACTACGCCGGTCAGGCGGCGGCGTTCGCCCAGGCGATCTGCCGGGACCGCGCCGACGTCTCGGCCGAGGTCGTGATGTCGAAGCTGCCCGCCTCGTTCGACTATCCGGCGGACGTCTACCTCGACGCGTCCAAGCTCAAGGACCTGGACCTGCAGATGGCCAGGGTGCAGGCGGTACTTGGCCGGTACACCCACGTGCTGGCCGACGCCTTCATGCCGGTCTTCGGCCACCTCAACGGTGACAACATCGAGGGCGACCTGCCGGCGCTCAGGCAGGCCGGCATCAAGGTCGCGCTGCTCGGGCACGGCAGCGAGATTCGCCATCCCGGCCAGCACATGGAACGGCACGAGTTCTCGTTGTTCCGGGACGCCCCGACGGGCGTGGCGGCCAAACTCCAGAAGAAGGCGGAGCGGAACCGGCGGGTCGCCGAGGAATCCGGACTTCCGATCTTCGTCACCACCCCCGACCTGCTCGACGACCTACCGCAGGCCACCTGGGCACCGCTGGTGGTCGACGTGGAGGCCTGGGCCTGCGACCGGCCGGTCATGGAGCGGGCTCGGCCCATCGTGCTGCATGCCCCGTCGAAGCGCTGGACCAAGGGAACCGACCGTATCCTGCCGGTGGTCCAGGAGCTGCACGAGCGCGGAGTGATCGAGCTGGTTCTGGCCGAGGGGATCCCCGTGCAGAAGATGCGGGCCCTGGTGCAGGACTGCGACATCGTGCTGGACCAGTTCACCACGGGTAGCTTCGGTGCCTTCGCGGTCGAGGCGATGGCGGCCGGCAAGCCGGTGGTGGCGTACCTCAGCGAGAGTGTGAGCAAGACGGTCGGCAGCGACCTGCCGATCGTCAACGCCTCCCCGAGCTCTCTCAAGGAGACGATCGAGGCACTGCTCGACGATCGGGACGGCACCGCGAAGACCGGGCTCGCCTCCGCCGAGTACGCCCGCATCTACCACGATGGAAGCTGGACCGCGCACGCGCTGTCGACGTTCCTGGTCTGACGGGTCGAATCGGGTGGTCTGAGCCGACTGGCGGTTCGGCAGCGACCAAAGGCGTCGGGCCCGACTCAGGGTGAGTCGGGCCCGACGCCTTGCGTCCAGGAAGCCTGGCGCGGCACCCTGCGGATCAGAAGACGGTCCGCAGGTAGGGGATTCGGGCGGCGCCGGTCGAAATGGCGAAGGAGGCGAGCAGGACCACCAGGTAGGTGCCGGAGATGACCGCCAGCGACCGGCCCTCGGCGACGGCCGGGATGAGCAGCCGGAGAACCTCGAAGACCAGCAGGTGAACCAGGAAGACCCCGAACGACGCGTCGGAGAGCCGGACCAGAAGCCTGGCGCTGCGCGGACCGATCCGCATCCGGGCGTTGATGCTGGTCGCGGCGACGAAGATCAGCAACGCCGCGATCATCACCAGGGCGCCGTTGGCCATGACCGGGAAGGTCATCTGCAGGAGCCGGTGCGAGGGCGCGACGCCGTACTGCCACACCGACTCGAGCAACAACACAGCGGCGGCGAGCAGCGCGAGTATCGTGCCGCGCCGGCTCAGCACCACCTTGCGCAGCGCCCAACCGGCCAGGAAGAACCCGACAAACGGCCACCAGCGGTTCCAGCTCGTCAGGATGTTCGGTCTGGAGAGCCCGCCGAGCAGGGCGAGGCCGGGAAGCATGTACGCGACCGTCGTCCAGCCCAGCGCGACCGCGGCGGTGACCCGGGCCCGCAGCACGCCGCCGTCGGCCAGAAAGGCGGCCAGGACGGGGGCGATGACGTAGAGGCCGGCGATCAGCCAGAGGAAGTACAGGGCGGTGAAGACCGTCGAGTCGAGCAGCATCCGGCCGAGCAGCAGTGGCCGGAGGTCCTCGCCGCGCATGATGAGCCGGACGAGCAGCAGGTACACCAGGTGCCAGACGATCATCGCGGGCAGGATCCGGGCGAATCGCTTGCGGTAGAAGGCGGCCGGTCCGGCCCGGTGCGCCCGCGGATCCAGGACGAAGGCTCCGCTGATCATGACGAAGACCGGGACTGCCCAGATCGCGCCGATGTCGATCGCCGTGGCGATCCACCACTGCGTGCTGCCGCGCAGGTCGTCCTTTCCGACGATGATGCCGAAGACGTGGATCGCGACGACACCGCAGATGGCGATCACGCGTAGCAGGTCCAGCCCGTACTCGCGGGCCGGTCGTTGGCCGGTCGGTGGGGTCGCCGGCTGGCCGTCCTGGCGCTGGGGCACCGCTGGCGACTGTCCGGTCGGTTGCCCGGCCGACGGGGATCCGCCCGGCCACGACCGCTGCGTGACGGATGCCTCGGCATCAAGGGGTATCGGGGAGTTCACCGGTACATGTTAGGGCAGTTCCAGAACCGCCCGACGCCTTACGTCCGGCCGCTTACGCCCGGTTCCGGTTGCCCGCTTATGCCCGGTCCGGTTGCCCGGGGAGGGCGCGACGGCAGTGCCGTACACTCGCCACGATCCATGCTCTCCAGGCGGATGAAAGGGTGCGGCATGACGGTTCACGACACTCCCGGGACGGTGTCGCGTCGGGGTCGGATCGTGATGCTCGTCGACAACGGGGTACATGGCGACTCGCGGGTCCAGAAGACGGCGGCCTCCGCCGCGAGCGCCGGCTGGGACGTCGTCCTGCTCGGTCGCTCCCCGAACCTGAAGCCGCAGAGCTGGCAGCTCGGGCAGGCGCAGGTGCGACTGCTGCCGGTACCCACCCCGCTGGCGAAGCCGGCGCACGAGTACCGCCGGCACTGGGTTCGGGGACCGTTCGGCTACCCGCCCACCGGGGTGGCGGCCCGGCGCGCGCAGTGGGTGAAAGCCTGGCGGGCGGATCTGGAGGTCCGGCTCGCCGCGCTCGGGCTGCCCGGTCGGTCCGGCGGGGCGCGACGGGTCCTTGCCGGGCAGGCGCTCCGCAGCCAACTGCTGGCCGCCAGGGTGGCGCGGCTGTGGGTGTCGTTCCGCCACCGTCAGTTGAACCGGGCGCGCCAGGCCCGAACCAAGCTGGATACGCCGTCGGACCGCTTCTACACGTTCTTCTGGCAGAAGCTGCACGGCGACCGCGCCTGGCGGCGGTTGGATCCGACTCTCTGGGACTACGAACTCGCCTACGGTCCGGAGATCGACAAGCTGGCCCCCGATCTGGTGCACGCCCACGACTTCCGGATGCTGGGAGTGGGGGCGCGCGCCAAGATCCGGGCGCACGGCAAGGGTCGGCGGGTACGTCTCGTCTGGGACGCCCACGAATACCTGCCCGGGATCAAGCGGTGGACCGACAACGCACGGTGGCTACCCGCGAATATCGGGCACGAGCGGGAGTACTCTCCCCATGCCGACGCCGTGGTGACCGTCTCCGAGGGGCTCGCGGACCTGCTGCGGGAGCGACACCGGCTCAGGGAGTCGCCCACCGTGGTGCTCAACGCGCCGAACGCCGATCACGGGCCGGAGGCGGACGACGCCCCCGTGCCGGAGCTGCGCGAGTTGTGCGGCATCGCGCCGGACGTGCCACTGCTGGTCTACAGCGGCGCGGCGGCGGAGCAGCGTGGCCTGGGGATCGCCGTCGAGGCGCTGCCCCAGTTGCCGGGCGTCCACGTGGCGTTGGTGGTTCCCCGCCCCGAGGCGCCGTATATCCAGGGTCTGCTCAAGCGGGCCGCCGAACTCGGGGTGTCCGGGCGGGTCCACGCGGTGCCGTACGTGCCGCACTGGCAGGTGGTGCCCTTTTTGTCGGGCGCGCAGGTCGGACTGATTCCGATCCACCACTGGCCGAATCACGAGATCGCCCTGATCACCAAGTTCTTCGAGTACTCGCACGCGCGGTTGCCGCTGGTGGTCAGCGATGTCCGGATGATGGCGGAGACGGTCCGCGCGACCGGTCAGGGCGAAGTTTTCCGCGCGGAGGACCTGCCGGACTTCGTCCGGGCGGTCAAAGCCGTCCTCGACGACCCGGAAGGGTACCGCGCCGCCTATGACAAGCCCGGCCTGCTGACCGACTGGACCTGGGAGGCGCAGGCGGTCATCCTCGACCGGCTTTACCAGCGGCTACTGTCGGACTGACCTTACCGGGCGTGAGCTGGGAGGTGGACACTTCAGCGAGGCGGTGGGCCGCCGCTGAGGTGCCGTACACTCGCCGGGGTCCTCTGGGAGACGCCCTGCGGGAGAGGCAGAGGAAAGAGTCATGGATGTGAACGCGGCTGCCGGGCGTCAGCGCAGTCGGGGCCGGATCGTCATGCTGGTGGACAATGGCGTCAACGGTGATTCCCGGGTGCAGAAAGTCGCCCGCTCGGCGGCCGAAGCCGGCTGGGAGGTCACGCTGCTCGGCAGGTCGCCGCATGGTGGCGCGCAGACCTGGCGGCTCGGTCCCGCCGAGGTGCGGTTGCTGCCCATGCCCGATCCGCTGGCCCGCCGCCGGCACGAGTTCCGGCGGGCCTGGTTGCGCTGGCCGCTGGCGTACCCGCCGAGCGGCATCGCCGCGCATCGGGCCCAGTGGGTGAAGGCCTGGCAGACCGACATCCGGCAGCGCGAGGCGGAGCTGACCCTGGCGACCGGGGCCGGGCTGGTCGGCCGCCGCCTGGAGCAGCGGCGTCGGCGGCTGCGGATCGAACGGAAGGCCGCGCACCTGCTCCGCCGGTGGGTGTCGTTGCGGTACTGGATGCTGACCCGGGCCCGGAAGGGCCGCAAGTTGACCAGCCCGTGGGACCGGCTCTACACCTGGTTCTGGTCCACCGTGCAGGGTGGTCGGGCGTGGCGCCGGCTGGAGCCGGGACTGTGGGACTACGAGCTGGCCTTCGGCCCGGTGGTCGACGCGCTGGCGCCGGATCTGATCCACGCGCACGACTTCCGCATGATCGGGGTCGGCGCCCGGGCCAAGGTGCGCGCCGCGGTGGCCGGCCGGGAGATCAAGCTGGTCTGGGACGCGCACGAGTTCCTGCCCGGGGTGCAGCCGTGGCAGGACAACGCCCGGTGGCTTCCCGCGCACCGGGCACACGAGCGGGAGTACGTGCCGTACGCCGATGCCGCCATCACCGTTTCGACGAGCCTCGCCGAGCTGCTCCGCCGGGAGCACGGGCTGATCGAGTTGCCGGCGGTCGTGCTCAACGCGCCGGATGTGACGGGTGGGTCGGACGCGGAACCGGCTCCGGAGCTGCGTGCCCGGTGCGGCATCGGTCCGGAGGTGCCACTGTTGGTGTACAGCGGCGCGGCCGCCGCCAGGCGTGGCCTCGGCACGATGATCGAGGCGTTGCCGCAGTTGCCTGGGGTGCACGCCGCCCTGGTGGTCAACAAGCCCGACGGCCCGTACGTCCGGGAGTTGCTGTCCCGGGCCGCGACGCTGGGCGTGACGTCCCGGGTGCACGTTCTGTCGTACGTCGAGCACTGGCAGGTGGTGCCGTTCCTGGCCGGTGCGGATGTCGGGGTGATCCCGATCCACCACTGGCCCAACCACGAGATCGCGCTGATCACCAAGTTCTTCGAGTACGCGCATGCCCGGTTGCCGCTGGTGGTCAGTGACGTGCGGACGATGGCGGAGACGGTCCGGTCGACCGGGCAGGGTGAGGTGTTCCGGGCCGAGGACGTCGACGACTACATCCGGGCAGTCCGGGCGGTACTGGCGGATCGCGAGCGCTACCGGGCTGCGTACGACCGGCCGGGGCTGCTGGCCGGTTGGACCTGGCAGGCCCAGGCGGAGATTCTGACCGGGGTGTACCGGCGGCTGCTGGCAGATCCCGACCGACCGGCAGCCGACTCCGGCCCGCCCCGGGGAGCCGTCGGGCCGGTCGTGCCCGGTGCGGCGTCAGTCGATCCGGCCGGCCGGCCAGCCGCGGGCGCCGCCGCGCGATGACGGAACCCGACGTCAGCGTGGTGGTGGCGGTCTACAACACCATGCCGTACCTCACGAAGTGCCTGAACTCCCTGGTGCGGCAGAGCATCGGCCGGGACCGGATCGAGGTCGTCGCGGTCGACGACGGTTCCACCGACGGCAGCGGCCGGGAGCTGGACCGGTTCGCCCGGCTCTACCCGGAGACCGTGAAGGTGATCCACCAGGCCAACTCCGGTGGCCCGGCCGCGCCGAGCAACCGGGCCCTGGAGCAGGCCACCGGCCGGTACGTCTTCTTCATCGGCGCCGACGACTACCTGGGCCCGGAGGCGCTGGAGCGGCTGGTACGGGCGGCCGACGAGTACGGCGCCGATGTCGTCCTCGGCAAGGTCGTCGGAGTGAACAGCCGCAACATCCACCAGGCGGTCTTCGCCCGCAACGAGGTGGAGATCGACCTCTTCGACTCCGCCCTGCCCTGGTCGCTGGCGAACACCAAGCTGTTCCGCCGCGAGCTGATCGAGCGCCACCACCTGCGCTACCCGGAGGACATGCCGGTCGGCAGCGACCAGCCGTTCACCCTGGAGGCGTGCTTCCGGGCAAAGCGGATCTCGGTGCTGGCGGACTACGACTTCTACCACGCGGTGCGCCGGCTCAACGCGCACAACATCACCTACCGGTCCCGGCACGTCGAGCGGCTCCGCTGCGTCGAGTCGATCATGGGGTTCGTGGCCGGGCTGATCGAGTCGGGCGAGCGGCGGGACGCGGTGCTGGTCCGGCACTTCGCCTGGGAGGTCGCCCGGCTGGTCGAGGACGACTTCCTGCTGCTGGAGCGGGCGGTGCAGGAGCAGGTGCTGGCGGGCATCCGGGACCTCGCCGACCGCTACCTCACCGACCGGATCCGGGCCAGGCTGGAGATCGAGCCCCGGCTGCGGATCGGCACCGCCCAGCGGGGCACCGTCGACGATCTTGTCGCGGTCATCCGGCAGGACGCCGAGCAGGGCGTACCGCCGACGATCGTCGACGGCGACCGTTGGTACGCGGGCTACCCCGGCTTCCGGGACTCCCGCCTTGACCTGCCGGACGCCTGGTTCGACGTCTCCGACACCGCCGCCGACTGGCTCGCCCGGCTGGAGGCGGTCGCGGTCACCTGGGAGACCTGCGACGACGGCGAGCGGGTACTGACCGTGACCGCCCGTACCCCGCGTCGGGACCTGGCGTCGCTGACCTCCGGGCCGATCGGGCTGACCGCCGGCGACGTCACCGGCACCACGCTGGAGACCAGCCGGGACGGCACCGGCAGCACGGTGCGGGCCCAGTTCCGGGTGAGTCTGCTGCTCGCCGGCTCGGGAGCCGGCGGTTCGCTGCTCGGCGTCCGGTCCCACCTGACCGCCTTCGGCGGGGTCGGCTCGGCGGCGGTACGCGCACCGACCCGGCCCACCGTGTCACGCTTGATGTTCCGCCGGGGGATGCGGTTCTTCATGATCACCCCGACAACGAGTCACCGAGGCCAACTCGTGATCGCCATCGCACCTGTCACCCCCCGTCGGGTCCTGGCCCGACTGCGGCGCAGGTTGCCCCAGGGAGGAAAGTAGAAGGCATGAAAATCTGCGTCGTCGCTCTCGGAAAGATCGGGCTGCCGCTTGCCGTGCAGTTCGCCGACAAGGGGCACACGGTGATCGGCGCCGACGTGTCAGAGCGGGTCGTGAAGCTCGTCAACGACGGTGCGGTGCCGTTCCCCGGCGAGACCGACCTGGACGTCAAGCTCAAGGAGGCGGTGGCGGCCGGCCGACTCTCCGCGACCACCGACACGGCGTCGGCGGTGGCCGAGTCCGAGGCCGTGGTCGTGGTGGTGCCGCTCTTCGTCGACGCGGAGGGGACGCCGGACTTCGGCTGGATGGACGACGCCACCCGGGCGATCGCGGCCGGGCTCAAGCCGGGCACGCTGGTCAGCTACGAGACCACCCTGCCGGTGGGCACCACCCGCAACCGCTGGGCGCCGATGCTGGAGCAGGGTTCCGGGCTCAAGGTCGGCACCGACTTCACCCTGGTGTTCAGCCCCGAGCGGGTGCTGACCGGTCGGGTCTTCGCCGACCTGCGCCGCTACCCGAAGCTGGTCGGCGGGGTGGACGAGGCGTCGGCCCGGCGCGGTGTCGAGTTCTACGAGGCGGTGCTCGACTTCGACGAGCGCCCCGACCTGTCCCGGCCGAACGGGGTCTGGGACCTGGGCTCGGCCGAGGCGTCCGAGTTGGCCAAGCTCGCCGAGACGACCTACCGGGACGTCAACATCGGGCTGGCCAACCAGTTCGCCCGGTTCGCCGACACCGTCGGCGTCGACGTGATCAAGGTCATCGAGGCCTGCAACACCCAGCCGTACAGCCACATCCACTCGCCGGGCATCGCGGTCGGCGGGCACTGCATCCCGGTCTACCCCCGGATGTACCTCTGGAACGACCCGTCCGCCACCGTGGTGCGGGCGGCCCGCGAGGCCAACGCCGCGATGCCGGACTACGCCGTCGAGCTGCTCGCCGCCGCCTGGGGCGACCTGACCGACGTCGAGGTACTGGTGCTCGGTGCGGCATACCGGGGCGGGGTCAAGGAGACGGCGTTCTCCGGGGTCTTCCCGACCGTCGAGGCGCTGCGCGCCCGGGGCGCCCGGCCGTACGTCTCCGACCCGATGTACACCGCCGAGGAGCTGACCGCGCTCGGCCTGCCGGCCTACCAGGGCGAGCGGGTCGAGGCCGTGGTGGTGCAGGCCGACCATGCCGAATACCGCACGCTGGCCGAAAGCGACCTCCCCGGTGTCCGGGTGGTCGTCGACGGCCGCCGGGTGACCGACCCGGCCCGGTGGCCGAGCGTGCGCCGGATCGTCATCGGCGGCTGACCGGCCGTGCCGGATTGCCGGTCAGCACCTCGCCGACCGGCAACGAGACAACCAGACAGCGACGGTGGCGGCTCGGCCGGACAGGCCGAGCCGCCACCGCTGTTCACCGCTCCTGCGGCGGGTTCTCCTTGTCCCGGGAGACCACCTGACCCGAGGCGTCGACCCAGCCGAGCGGGCGGGCCGGGTTGCCGGCCACCAACTGGTGCGGCCTGACGTCCCTGGTCACCACCGAGCCGGCCGCGATCATCGCGTACTCGCCGATCTCGACGCCGCAGACGATGGTGGCGTTCGCGCCGATCGAGGCGCCCTTGCGGACCATGGTCGGGGTGATCTGCCAGTCCGGGTTCTGGGCCCGCGGCCGGAGGTCGTTGGTGAAGACCGCGCAGGGGCCGACGAAGACCTCGTCCTCGATGGTTACGCCCTGGTAGACGGAGACGTTGTTCTGGATCTTCACCAGGTCGCCGACTACGACGTTCGCGTCCACGTAGACGTTCCGGCCGATCACGCAGTTCGCGCCCACCTGGGCGGTGGAGCGGACGTGGGCGAGGTGCCAGACCTTGGTGCCGTCGCCGATCCGCGCGCCCTCGTCGACCTCGGCCGAGGGGTGCACGAAGACCGTGTCGGGGAGGGCGGAAGGCTCGTTCATCGCTTGAGTCACGGCTTCGCAGGATACGGGAGTGGCCCGGCCGGTCAGCCCGGGGGACGGAGCGTCGACTCCGGCAGATAGATCGTGTGTCGCCCGACCCGGGTCACCTGGGCAGGCACCCCCGAGCGGCGCAGATGGGCCTGGAACGCGGCGTCCGCGGACGCGCCGGCCTCGAAGACGAAGGCCGGCCGGTCGGCGGCGCCGACCCGCCTCGGGTACGCCGGATAGCGGTCCTGCCCCGGCCGCAGGTTCGCACCGAGTACCGCGCAGGCGATCCGCTCCCGGGTGACGAACACCAGCCGGTTGCAGGTCCAGTACTCGGCGTACACCGCGCTGACCCCGGCCCGTTCCAGGGCGCGGGCGAGCTGCCGCTGCTGCCGCTCCTCGGTCCGGATCGTGCCGATCTCGCCGACCAGGTGTCCGGTGGTGCCGAGCAGCAGCACCACCAGCAGGGCGAGTACGGCGCTGGCGAGTACCCCGGCGAGCCGGGTCACCGGTCCGGTGGCGAGCCGCCCCGACCGGCGGGCGACCACCCAGAGCGGCCAGAGTACGGCGGGCAGCGAGATCTGCAGGATCGACAGGTACCGGGCGCTGGCCAGCGGCGCACTGCCGGCGAGCGAACTGCGGGCGTACGCCGCCACGGTGAGCGCGGCGCCGAGCAGCAGGGCGAGTTGGGTGGCGTACCCGACCCGGGCGGCCTGGACCGTGTCGCCGGTTTGGACCGTGTCGCCGGTTTGGGCGTGCCCCGGCGTGCCGACGGCCGTGGCGCTGCCGGGCGTGCCGCGGGTCCCGGTACCGCTGCCCGGAGTCGGTCGGCCGGCCCTGACGAGTCCGACCACCGCCAGCACCCCGGCGGCGAGCAGCAGCGCCAGGTAGAGCCCGCCCCAGGACATCTCCACCGGATCGCAGCGCTCCGGCCGGCAGAGCCCGGTGGCGAGCGGGATGCCGACCAGCAGCGCGCCGTGCAGTCGGGCGGTACCCGGCGTCGACTCCGCCTCGCCCTCGCTGACCTGCCGCAGCACGGAGATCGAGTCCTGCCCGACCGGCGCGGTCAGGTTGTCCACGACCAGCGGTGCGACCCCGAGCAGGAACCCGGCGACCAGCACGGCGCCGGCCGGACCGAGCAGGTCCCGCCAGCAGCCGACCAGCAGCACGGCGAAGGCGACCACCAGGTAGGGCAGGACCAGCCAGTCGTCCCAGACGCAGAGCCCGGTTACCAGGCCGAAGAGGCCGAAGGCCCAGAACCGGTGCCGGGTCCGCCGCTGGCCGAGAGCGAGCGCGATCAGCAGCAGGCCCAGCACGGCGGGCTTGACCTCGGGCCGGCCGCCGACGGCGGTGATCTGGTCCCGGATCACCCGTTCGCCGCCGAGCGCGAGTACCCCCACGGTGAAGGTGGCCAGCCAGGGGGAGTAGAGCCGCCGGGTGAGTCGGTACGCCAGGTAGAGGAAGGCGGCGTACAGGAAGAGCAGGGGTATCCGCAGCGGGATCCAGCCGGCGCCGAAGAGCAGGAAGAGCGGCGCGGCGAGATAGCTCTGCACGGTGCCCATGTAGTGCTGGCCGTAGAGGAAGACCGGCAGTTCACGGCCGTCCGCGATGTGCAGTGCGGCGAGCCCGAACGTGGCCTCGTCGCTGTTGGAGCCGGGTACGGTCAGCAGGACCAGCGCCAGCCGGTAGGCCAGGCCGAGCAGGCCGAGGCCGAGCGCCACCGCACCCGGCCGGTCGAGTGTTCGCCACCGCCGCCCCCCGCGCGGCACCGCCACCGACACCCCCCGCGCCCCCGTCGCCGCCC
The DNA here is from genome assembly GCF_050936445.1 of Plantactinospora sp. CA-294935. Classification (NCBI taxonomy): domain Bacteria; kingdom Bacillati; phylum Actinomycetota; class Actinomycetes; order Micromonosporales; family Micromonosporaceae; genus Plantactinospora; species Plantactinospora sp. CA-294935. The sequence goes on along the minus strand of NZ_JBNJMU010000001.1, from coordinate 9,204,301 downwards.
CGCCTCGAAGTCTCGCACGGCGCCCGGCACCGGAGGTCCGGATCGGCGCAGGTCGCACCGGTTCCGCCCGGTCCGGGTGCCCGGCATGGGGAGCGTGCCGGCGGGTTAGTTGATCTGTCTCGTAGCCGGACCGGGTGCTCTGTGGCAGGGTGGCTAGGTGTCGCTGATACCCGCCGGTCCGGCGCCCGCGCCCCGGCTGCACCGAGCGGCCCGGATCGAGGACGCGGTGCACCAGTTCATCGAGCGTCGCCTGGGGCAGGGCGGGTGGGATGTCACGATCATCCCGTACGCCGGCTATGGCGCGCCCGGGTGGATCCGGGTGCTGGGTCGGGTCCTGCTGACCCGGCTGCGCCGCCGCCCCCGCCGCCGGCCGGAGAAGGTACGCGGCTGGCGTAGCTTCGCCACCCTGCCGGTGCAGCACGCGCCGGTGGTGATCGAGGCGGGTGGCCGCCGGCACGAGGCCCGGGCCGACCGGAGCGGCTTCATCGACCTCGTCGTCGAGGCCGACCTGGCGCCCGGCTGGCAGAGCGTACGCCTGGCCAGTCCCGGCGCCGAGCCGGTCGACGCGCCGGTCCGGATCGTCGACCCGGCGCTGCGGATCGGGGTCCTCTCCGACATCGACGACACGGTCATGGTGACGGCGCTACCCCGGCCGCTGCTGGCCGCGTGGAACACCTTCGTGCTGGACGAGCACGCCCGGATGGCGGTACCCGGGATGGCGGTGCTCTACGAGCGCCTGGTCAACGCGCATCCCGGCGCCCCGGTGCTCTACCTCTCCACCGGTGCCTGGAACGTCGCGCCGACGCTGACGCGGTTTCTGTCCCGACACCTCTATCCCGCCGGCCCGCTGCTGCTGACGAACTGGGGCCCGACGGCGGACCGCTGGTTCCGGAGCGGGCGGGAGCACAAGCGGGCCACCCTGGCCCGGCTGGTCCGCGAGTTTCCGGAGATCCGGTGGTTGCTGATCGGCGACGACGGCCAGCACGACCAGGAGATCTACGCCGAGTTCGCCGCCGAGCACCCGGACAACGTGGCCGGGGTGCTGATCCGCCGGCTATCCCCGACCCAGGCGGTGCTGGCCGGTGGTTTCCCGGCGCCGACGGACAGCACCGACGGCAGTACCCCGGCGGCCGGCCTGCTGGGCGAGCGCTGGTTCTGCGCGCCCGACGGCGCCGGTCTGTGGCGGCTGCTCCGCGAAGCGAACCTGGTCTGAGGCGAGCGGCGACAGTACCGGCGTGGTCCGGCCAGCCGACCAGCGACACCCGCTTGACGACCTGGTCTGGGGCGAATCCCGTCCGAGCGCGTGGCGGAGCCGGATCGGTACTCAGCTCTCCCGGGTCGGTTCCGCCGCCCGGCGGCGTTCGCGTCTGCCCCGGGCGATCTCGGTGCCGAGGGCGTCCAGCCGTTGGGTCCAGAACCCTCGATAGCGCTCCAGCCACCGGTCGATCTCCTGGAGCGGGGCGGGGTCCACCGCATAGAGCCGCCGCGTGCCGGCGGCACGTACGGTGGTGAACCCGTTCTCCCGGAGCACCCGCAGGTGTTGTGAGACGCCCGGCTGGGAGATCCCGAACTCCTCCTGCACCACCGCGCTGACCTCGCCCGCCGACCGCTCGCCGTCGGCGAGCAGCTCCAGGATCCGCCGCCGGACGGGATCGCCGAGAACGTCGAACGCGTGCACGCCGCCATCCTTTCAGCGCTCACTTATATAACCGAAGTCTACCTAATCTGGGGATCGGTCCGGACGACCCTACCGGCCCGGCCCCGGCCCGAGCCGGCCACCGGTCCCGACGAGGTGGCCCGGTACTGGTAGACAGGGGCGATGCGGCTCCGTCTGATCCAGATCGACGCCTTCGCCGACCGGGTGTTCCAGGGCAACCCGGCCGCCGTGATGCCCCTGCCCGGCTGGCTGCCCGACGCCGTCCTACAGGCCCTCGCCGAGGAGAACAACCTCTCCGAGACCGCCTTCTACACGGCGGAACTGCCGGCCGACGCCATCCCGCCGCCCGGTGGCGACCCCGCCTACCACCTGCGCTGGTTCACCCCGACTGTCGAGGTGGACCTCTGCGGGCATGCGACCCTGGCCACCGCCGGGCAACTCTTCGACGACGTGCACCCGGACGCGCGGCGACTGCTGTTCTGGACCCGCAGCGGCTGGCTCCCGGTGAGCCGGGCCGACCGGGACGGCGAACTGGAACTGGACTTCCCGGCCGGACGGCTGCGGGCGGTGGCGGACGGCGACGAGGTCTCCGCCGCCGCCGTGGCCGCGCTCGGCATCGAACCGGAGCAGCGGTTCCAGGACAGCGACCTGGTCTACGTGGTACGCGGTGCCGCCGAGGTCCGGGCCGTCGAGGCGGACTTCAGCACCCTGGCCCGGCTGCCGGTACGCGGCGCGATCGTCACCGCTCCCGCCGACAGCGGCGGCGTCGACTTCGTCAGCCGGTGGTTCGGGGCCGGGGCGGGCGCTTTCGAGGACCCGGTGACCGGCTCCGCGCACAGCCAGATCGCGCCCTACTGGGCGGAGCGTCTCGGCCGGACGACGCTGACCGCCCGGCAGCTCTCCGCCCGGGGCGGCACGGTGCACTGCGTGGTCGACGGCGACCGGGTACGCCTGCGCGGCAGTTACCGCCGCTACCTCGACGGCACCGTCACGCTCCCCGAGCCGGCCGAGTAGCGACCCGGGCCGGCCGGTGACCTCGTCCGGGTCAGTGCCCGCGGAAGGCCTCCTCCAGCCACCAGGCGCCGCGCTCGCTGGTGATCTTGGCGTCGACCACCAGCGGCCGGTCGCGAGGGCCGGCCAGCCAGTCCCGCACCGGGGCGAGGTCGTCGATCTCGCGTACGGTCAGCGCGGCGCAGCCGTAGCCCCGGGCGATCGAGGCGAGGTCGGTGTCGGGAAACCGGACCAGGTCCAGCGGATGGCCGTCCGGGCCGAAGTGGTGCACCTCGGCGCCGTACGCCGCGTCGTCGTAGACCACCACCAGCAGGGGCGGGCCGAGCCGGCTGGCGGTGACCAGCTCGGCCGCCGACATCAGGAATCCGCCGTCGCCGAGCGCCGCCACGGTGAGCCGGTCCGGCCGGGCCACGGCGGCGCCGAGCGCACTGGCCAGCCCCAGCCCGACGGACTGGAACGCCTGGGTGAAGCAGAACCCGGCGACGTCCGGTACGGAGAGGAACATCGACGGATAACCCATGAAGTTGCCGGAGTCGACCACCACGGTCCGCTCGGCGGGCAGCAGGTCGTCCAGGGCGACGGTCAGGGTACGCGGGTCGATCCGTCCCTCTCCGCTGCCGTCCACATAGGGCACGTCGCGCCAGCGCCCCTCGGTCGCGATCCGTCGGCGCAGCTCGGGTGTGCGCTGCGTGCCGGGCGGCCGGCCGACACCGGGTTCCCGGTCCAGCCGCCGTAGCGCGTACCGGGCGACCCGGGACACGTCGCCGCTGACGTGCCGGTCGATCCGGGGATGCAGGGTCGCGCCGATCGGCAGTTCGTCGACCTGGACCACCACGGCCGACGGGGAGATCAGCCGACCGTGCCGGGTGGTCCACATGTTCAGCGTGCTGCCCCAGGCGACCACCAGGTCGGCCTCGGCGATCAACTCGGCGGCGAGCGGGGTGGCGAATCCGCCCGAGACGTCGAGATACCACGGGTCGCCGACGAAGAGTCCCTTGGCGGCGGCGGAGACCGCCAGCAGCGCGGCGCACTCGTCGGCCAGCCGGATCAGCGGCTCCCGGGCACCCCGGGCGCCCCGGCCGGCGACGAATACTGGGCGCCGGGCGCTGGTCAACACGCTGACCAGCGGCTCGACGTCGGGAACGGGCGCGGCGGGCGCGGACCACGGGGCGAGCGGGCCGCTCCACGGTGCCGTCTGCGCGGCTTGCACGTCCAGCGGCAGCCCCAGCAGCACCGTGTCGCCCGAGGCCGCCCGCCGGTACGCGGCGTCGACGTCCACCACGACGTGCTCGGGGCGTACCCGCTGGTAGTGGATGCCGAGCGCGGTGGCGGCGTGCGGCAGGTCGACGAAGAAGTTCGACCGCGGCTCGGTCGCCTCCGGCGCCAGCACCAGCATCGGGGTCCGGCTCTTGGCCGCCTCGACGACCCCGGTCAGCGCGTTGGTGACCCCCGGTCCCTGGTGCACCGAGAGCACCCCGACCGCGCCCGAGGTACGCGCGTAGCCGTCCGCCATGCTCGCCGCGCCGCCCTCGTGCGCGGCGGCCACGAACCGGGCCCCGCCGGCGACCAGCGCGTTGGTGACGTGGAAGTTACCGCTGCCTACCACCCCGAAGACGTGCCGTACCCCCTGCGCGGCGAGCACCCGACCGACCACCTCGGCGACCCGCATGCCGTTCACACCCGTCCCGTCGCGCGCATCCGCTGCCGCCCGCCCGTCACCGCTCGCCCGTCGACCCCGCCGGCTACCGCTCGACCAGGGCGAGTACCCGGCACGGGCTGCCGGACCCCTGCACGATCGGCAACGGTCCGGCGACCACCACCGCGCCGGTCGGCGGAAGCTGCGCCAGGTTGCGGAGCTGGGTGAGGCCGTACTTGTCGGCGCCGAGCAGGAAGGAGTGGCAGGGGAACGGCGGGTCGAAGGAGTGCGCCGCGCCGGCGTCGGTGCCGACCGTCTCGACCCCGACGCCCTGCACCGGGGCCTCCTCGGCGAGCCACCTGGCGCAGGCCGGGGAGATCCCGGGGGTACGGCCGGCGTTGGCGTACCGCTGTGCGTCGTCGCCGTACGCGTCCCAGCCGGTCCGGTAGAGCAGCCAGCCGCCGGCCGGCAGCGGTCCGTGCTCCGCCTCCCAGGCCCGGACGTGTTCGACCTCCAGCAGGAAGTCGGGGTCGGCGGCGGCTTCGGCGGTGTGGTCGAGCACCACCGCCGGGGCGATCAGCCGGCTCGGCGGCACCTGGGAGACGTCGTCGCCGTGCCGGCCGCTGACCCAGTGCACCGGCGCGTCGAAGTGCGTGCCGGTGTGCTCACCGGTGGTGAAGTTGTTCCAGTACCAGGCCGGGCCGCGCTCGTCGTAGCGGCTGATCTCGCTCAGCGCGAACGGGACGGTCTGGCCGAACGGCTCGGGGAGGGTGAGGATCGGCGTCTGCGCCGAGAGCGGGGCGGTGAGGTCCACGACCTCGACCCGGCCGGTGGCGAGCGCGGCAACAAGATCTTGCAGCACGGTCATGGCGGGAACCTACCGGAGTTTCCGGGAAACCGACTCGCGCGATCGGTCAGGAGTTGCCCCGCCCGGCGGCCGGCCCGACCTGTGGAACGGCCGCCCCGGGGGGTCGCCGACCGAGTGGACGGGCGGGCCCCCCGGGGCGGGCTTGTCATTGTGCTCCTCCCAGGGCGTTCGACCGGCCGGTCAGCCCCAGTGCAACGAGTAGACCTGGGGCGTTCCGCAGTAGCCGGCCGGTGCCGGCAGCGGCGTCGGGGCGTTCGCCGTCGCGGCCCGGCAGACCTGGACGACGAGGGTGTCGACACCGCCGGACGGCTCCTGGGGGGCGAGCCGGAAGCTGTACTTGGTGATGTCGTTGTCCACTCTCGACGTGTCCTGGGCGATGGGGCGGCCGTTGCCGTAGGCGTAGAAGGTGACGAAGCTGAAGAGCCCGTCGTCCGGGCAGAGCGGGCCGGGATCGCGCTCGTAGGGGCGGTCGGCGATGGTGCCGGTGACGGTCACCGAGCCGAGCCCGGGAGGTGCGGAGATCGGAAGGAACTCCAGGGTTCCTTCGGCGAGGCCGTACCGGCAGCCGTCGCCGCTGTCGGCGGCGAACGCCTGCGGTGCGAGAGCGGTGTCGGTGCCGGCCCGGGCGGGGCCGGCCAGTGCGGTGAGGGTGAGCAGGGCGGCGGCGAGTAAGACCGCCGACCGGCGGATCGGTCGCGGCATGGCGTTACCTCCTGGTCGGACGGACGGTGCGGGTGGCGGTGCCTACCTCGGCGGGCGGTCGGGCGCGGGTGCGTGGCGGCCGGAGTCCCGCGGCCGGGCGGGACGTGCCGGCCGCCGGTCGGGACGGGACCCCGCCTGGCCGGCTGCCGAAGGACATTGTCACACGTCTATCTAACATTTCCAGGGGCCGTGCCGGAGGTTGCTGGATTCGGCAGTGCGGGCCGAGCGGCCGGCGGTCAGCGGATCGGCTCGGGGCGGAGCACCGCCAGGTATTCGTGGTGCTGCTGCAGCAGTTCCGGCAGCCCCGGCCGCGCCGTCGGGGTGAACGTCCGGTCCCCGACCATCAGCTCGGCCAGGAACAGGCCGGTCCCGGCGAGCAGCAGCGAGAGGTCGGCCGGCGAGTAGCAGCGCAACGTCTGGCTGATCCGGCGGTCCGGTTCGGAGGCCGGCCACCAGGTGTCCACGGCGGTGCAGGTGACCGGGTCGAAGCTGATCCGCTGGCGCAGGTCGTATTCGTAGCCACGGGCCGGGTCGGGCGTCAGGTGCTCCTCCTCGCCGTCCCACCGCGCCCAGACGAACGGGTTGAAGACGTCGACCAGGGCCACGCCGCCCGGACGGAGCCACTCGGTGCCGATCCGGGTCAGCAGCCGGCGCTGGTCGGCGTCCGTGCCGATCCCGAATCCGTTCCAGTAGCAGACGACGTCGAAACGCCCCGGTGGGCGTACCGCGTAGAAGTCCTCCTTGCGGACGGTCAGCGACCCGGGCGCGGTGTCGCCGGCGAACCGGTCGGCCAGGTCCGCCCGGTCGCTGATCTCGACGGCGGTGACGTCGTGCCCGGCTTGGGCGGTCGCGGCGGCGGTCGCACCGTAGCCCGCGCCGAGTTCGAGGACCCGCTGCGGCCGGTCACCGGCATACCCGTGCAGCAGCGCCACCCGCCGCCGGTCCTGGTCGGTGATCCGGGCCTCCGCCGGGCCCCACCAGCGGCCGGTCGTGGAGTAGAAGTCGCGTACCCAGTCCATGCTGGACAATGCAGCAGAGTCGGACCCGCCCGGCAACCCCTGTTGCCGCCCCGGCCCTCCCGGAGTTGCACCCGAGTCGGAATGGCGGCGCCGCCGGTCACCGGCGTCACCGCAGTGACGTGCGCCCGCCCCCGTTCAGCCCGGGCGCAGCCAGAGTACGCCGAGCGGCGGTACCCGCACCGCCGCCGAGGCGGGCAGGCCGTGCCACGGCTGGTCGTCGGCGGTGACCGCGCCGAGGTTGCCCACCCCGGAGCCGCCGTAGCAGTCCGCGTCGGTGTTCAGGATCTCGGACCAGCGCCCGGCCAGCGGCAGCCCGATCCGGTAGTCCTCGTGCGGCAGCGCGGCGAAGTTCGCCACGCAGACCAGCGGCGAGCCGTCGGTGGCGATCCGGATGAAGGCCAGGGTGTTGTTGGCGGAGTCGTCCGAGACGATCCACCGGAAGCCGGCCGGTACGGTGTCCTGGGACCAGAGCGCGGGATTGTCCCGGTAGCCGCGGTTCAGATCCCGGAGCAGCCGCTGCACGCCGGCCCGGCCCGGATCGTCGACCAGGTGCCAGTCCAGCCCCCGGGTCTCGCTCCACTCCCGGTCGTCGCCGAGTTCGCAGCCCATGAAGAGCAGTTGCTTGCCCGGGTGCGCCCACATGTACGCCAACAGCGCGCGTACCCCGGCCAGCTTGCGCCACTGGTCGCCGGGCATCTTGCCGAGCAGCGACCCCTTGCCGTGCACCACCTCGTCGTGGCTGATCGGCAGCACGTAGTTCTCGCTCCAGGCGTACACCAGGGAGAAGGTCAGCTCGTTGTGGTGGTGCTGCCGATAGATCGGGTCCTTGCCGAGATAGGTCAGGGTGTCGTGCATCCAGCCCATGTTCCACTTGAAACCGAAGCCCAGCCCGCCGGCGTCGGTCGACCGGGTCACCCCCGGCCAGGCCGTCGACTCCTCGGCCACCACCAGCACACCCGGATGCTTCCGGTAGACGGTTGCGTTGACCTCCTGGAGCAGGGCGATCGCCTCCAGGTTCTCCCGGCCGCCGTGCTCGTTCGGCAGCCACTCGCCGTCGCCGCGGGAGTAGTCCAGATAGAGCATCGAGGCGACCGCGTCCACCCGCAGACCGTCCACATGAAACTCTTCACACCAGTAGAGCGCGTTCGCGGCGAGGAAGTTGCGGACCTCGGGGCGGCCGTAGTCGAAGACGTACGTGCCCCAGTCCGGGTGCTCGCCGCGGCGCGGGTCGGGGTGCTCGTAGAGCGGGGTGCCGTCGAACCGGGCCAGCGCCCAGTCGTCCCGGGGGAAGTGCGCCGGCACCCAGTCCAGCAGCACCCCGATGCCGGCGGCGTGCAGCCGGTCCACCAGGTAACGGAAGTCGTCCGGGTCGCCGAAGCGCGCGGTCGGGGCGTAGTAGCCGGTCACCTGGTAACCCCAGGAGCCGCCGAACGGGTGCTCCATCACCGGCAGGAACTCCACGTGCGTGAAGCCCAGGTCGAGCACGTAGCCGGTGAGCTGGTCGGCCAGTTCCCGATAGGAGAGCCCCGGCCGCCACGAGCCGAGGTGCACCTCGTAGACGCTGATCGGCTCCTGGTGCGGCTGCCGCCGGGCCCGCCGGTCCAGCCAGTCGGCGTCGGACCACTGGTAGCCGGACCCGTCCACCACCGAGGCGGTGGCGGGCGGCACCTCGGTACGCCGGGCCAGCGGATCCGCCTTGTCCCGCCACTGCCCGTCCCGGGACAGGATCCGGTACTTGTACCGGTGCCCGGCCGCCGCCTCCGGGACGAAGATCTCCCAGACCCCGCTGCTGCCCAGCGACCGCATCGGCCAGCCCTGGTGCGTGCCCCAGCCGGTGAAGTCGCCGACCACCCGCACACCCACGGCGTTCGGTGCCCAGACCGCGAACGACACCCCGCCGCCGTCGGCCGGCCGGGCGCCGAGCGCCGTCCAGAGCCGCTCGTGCCGGCCCTCGGCGATCAGGTGCAGGTCGAGTTCCCCGACGGTCGGCGGATGGCGGTACGGGTCGTCGCGCGGCTCGCCGTCCACCACCACCCGGTAGTCGAGCACCGTACCCGGGACCGTCGCCTCGAAGATCCCCTCGTCGTGCACCCGGTGCATCGGCCGGCGTTCCCCGCCGATCAGCAACTCCACCGTGTCGGCACCCCGGCGCAGGGTACGGATCACCGTCCGGTCGCCGTCCGGATGGGCGCCGAGCACGGCGTACGGGTCGTGTGCCGTACCGGCGATCAGCTCGTCCATCCCTGGCCTTCCGGTCCGGCGGGTGTATCGGTGCGGTCGGCCCCGGCCGCGCTCTCCGCACCGCGCCGGCCGTCGTGCCGGTGCACGGTGAAGACGTGCGCGGGGGAGAGGAACGGGTCGAGCCGGACGGCGTTGTGCTGCCCCCAGTCGTACCGGGCGCCGGTCAGCTCGTCGTGCACGGTGAACCGCTCGTGCCAGTCGAAGCCGAGCGCCGGCATGTCCAGCACGGTGTTGCCCCACTGCACCTGCCCGGGGTCGACCGAGCAGACCACCAGCACCGTGTTGCCGGTCTGCTCGTCCCGTTTCGACCAGCAGAGCAGCGCCGGGTTGTCGATCTCGTGGAAGACCAGGTTGCGCAGCCAGTGCAGCGCGGGGTTGTCCCGCCGGATCGCGTTGAGCCGGGCCAGGAACGGGGCCAGCGACCGGCCTTCGGCCTCGGCCGCCGCCCAGTCCCGGGGGCGCAGCTCGAACTTCTCGTTGTCGAGGTATTCCTCGGCGCCGGGCCGGGCCACGTGCTCGAAGAGTTCGTAGCCGGCGTAGATCCCCCAGGAGGGCGAGAGCAGGCTGGCCAGCACGGCGCGGATCTTGAACATCGGCGGACCGCAGTGCTGGAGGTGCTCGGGCAGGATGTCCGGGGTGTTCGGCCAGAAGTTCGGCCGCATGTAGTCCGCCGCCGCCACCAGCTCCTGGCAGTACTCGCGCAGCTCGGCGGTGCTGGTCCGCCAGGCGAAGTAGGTGTACGACTGGGTGAAGCCGACCTTGCCGAGCCCGTGCATCACCGCTGGCCGGGTGAACGACTCGGCCAGGAAGAGCACGTCCGGGTCGTGCCGCTTGACCTCCCAGATCAGCCAGTGCCAGAAGTCGAACGGCTTGGTGTGCGGGTTGTCCACCCGGAAGATCCGGATGCCCTGGTCCACCCAGTGCCGCACCAACCGCAGTACCTCGGCCCGGATCCCCTCCGGGTCGTTGTCGAAGTTGACCGGGTAGATGTCCTGGTATTTCTTCGGCGGATTCTCGGCGTACGCGATCGACCCGTCCGCCCGGGTGGTGAACCACTCCGGGTGCGCGGTGACCCACGGGTGGTCCGGCGCGGCCTGGAGCGCCAGGTCCATCGCCACCTCCAGGCCGACCTTTCCGGCGGCGGCGACGAAGGACCGGAAGTCGTCGAGCGTGCCCAGGTCGGGGTGGATCGCGTCGTGCCCGCCCTCGGCCGCGCCGATCGCCCACGGCGAGCCGATGTCGTCCGGCCCGGCGACCAGGGCGGCGTTGCGGCCCTTCCGGTTGATCCGGCCGATCGGGTGGATCGGCGGCACGTAGAGCACGTCGAAGCCCATCGCGGCGACCCCGGGCAGCCGCTCGGCGGCGGTGCGGAAGGTCCCGGACCGGGCCGGCTGCCCGTCGGTGGCCAGCACCGCCCCCTCGGAGCGCGGAAAGAACTCGTACCAGGCGGAGAAGAGCGCCCGCTGCCGGTCGGCCCAGATCGGCTGGGCCGGCGCACTGGTCAGCAGCGTCCGGACCGGGTGCGCCCAGAGCAGGTCGGCCAGGTCCAGCGCGGGGGAGACCCGCTCGGGCAGCGGCCGCTCGCCGTCCCGCAGCGCGGTGGCGGCGGCCCGGACCCGGTCCCGCTCCTGCACCGGTACGCCGTCGGCGGCCCGGTCCAGCAGGTCGGCGCCCTCGGCCAGGTCGTTGGCCAGCTCGGCCGGCCCCTGCCCGGCGTCGATCTTCTTTCCGACGGCGTCCCGCCAGGTCAGATAGGGATCGTCGAACGCCTGCACGGTGAAGCTCCACTCGCCCACCGCGTCCGGCCGGATGGTGGCGTGCCACCGGTCGTCGAAGTGCGGGCCGGGGCGCATCCGGACCACCGGCCGCTGCGCACCGTCCGGGCCGCGCCAGGCGACCTGGCAGCCCATCGCCGCGTGCCCCTCACGGTACGACCGCGCGGTCACCGGGACCAGTTCGCCGACCACCGCCTTGGCCGGGTACCGACCACCCGCCACGGACGGCGTCACGTCCTCGATCGGAATCCGTCCACTCACCCTGCCCAACTTACTGTGATTGATCGACGGCCGCGCGTCGGACGCATCCCGGCAGGCCGGCCCCGCCGCCCCGACAGCCAGGCGTCATGATCCGGAGCGTCCGGCGTGCCAGGCAGGGCGAGCAGAACGCCCCCGCGTCAGCCGAGGGCTTCCCGGTAGACCGCCATGGTGCGGTCGGCGATGGCGTCCCAGGAGAAGTGTTCGACCGCCCGGCGCCGGCCGGCCCGGCCCAGCTCGACGGCGCGTCTCGGGTCGTCGAGCAGTTCGGTGATCGCGGCGGCCAGGTCGGCGACGAAGCGCTCCGGGTCGAGCGGGGTGCCGGTGCCGTCGCTGGCCTGCGCGATCGGCACCAGCAGTCCGGTCGAGCCGTCCGCGACCACCTCGGGGATGCCGCCGGTGGCGGTCGCCACCACGGCGGTCTCGCAGGCCATCGCCTCCAGGTTGACGATGCCCATCGGTTCGTAGACGGAGGGGCAGACGAAGACGGTGCTGTGGCTGAGGATCTGGATCACCTCGGGCTTGGGCAGCATCTCGGCCACCCAGACCACACCCTCCCGGCTGGCCCGCAGCTCGGCGACCAGCTCCTCCACCTCGGCGGCGATCTCCGCCGTGTCCGGGGCACCGGCCAGCAGCACGAGCTGGGCGGTCGGCGGCAGCCGGTGGGCCGCCCGGAGCAGGTACGGCAGGCCCTTCTGCCGGGTGATCCGGCCGACGTACGTCACGCTGGGCCGGTCGGGGTCGACGCCGAGCCGGTCCAGCACGTCGGTGCCGGAGTCGGGGGCGTACTGGTGGGTGTCGATGCCGTTGTGCACCACCCGGACCCGCTCCGGTGCGACCGTCGGATAGGCGGCCAACAGGTCGCGCATCATCCCGGCGGAGACCGCGATCACCGCGTCGGCGGCCTCCAGCGCGGTCCGCTCGCACCAGGAGGAGAGCGCGTAGCCGCCGCCGAGCTGCTCCGCCTTCCACGGCCGCAGCGGTTCCAGACTGTGCACGGTCACCACGTGCGGCACCCCGTGCAGCAGCTTGGCGACGTGGCCGGCGAGATTGGCGTACCAGGTGTGGCTGTGCAGCACGTCGGTGCCGGCGGTACCGGCCGCCATCGCCAGATCCACCCCCATGGTGCGCAACGCGGCGTTGGCGTGCGCCAGGTCCGCCGGCTCCGGGTACGCGGTGACGCCCGGCTCGGCGTACGGGGGCCGGCGGGGTGCCCCGAAGCAGTGCACCCGGGTGTCGGCGCGGGTACGCAGTTCACGGGCGAGGTATTCGACGTGCACCCCGGCCCCGCCGTACACCTCCGGGGGGTACTCCCGGGTCAGCAGGTCGACCCGGAGCCGCCGGTCGTCGGGCACGGATTCGGTCACAGCCGGCACCCTAGTGCAGCCCGCCCCGATCCGCCCGCTCCTCGACGACGCACTACTTCGGTGCGGTGGTGGCTTCGACCGCGGGCCGAGGGGCGCTCTTTCCGACAAGTAGCACGATCCTCGGCAGGTCAGCGGCTCAGCACCAGGGTCACGCCGATGGTGATCATGGTGATCGCGATCAGGGCGTCCAGGACACGCCAGGCGGCCGGGCGGGCGAAGACCCGGCCGAGCAGCCGGGCCCCGTAGCCGAGCGCGGCGAACCAGACGAAGCTGGCGAGCGCGGCCCCGGCCCCGAACGACCACCGGCCGGCCTCGCCGTGCGTGTTGGCGATCGAGCCGACCAGCAGGACGGTGTCCAGGTAGACGTGCGGATTGAGCCAGGTCATCGCCAGCACGGTGAGTACCGCCCTGCGCAGCGTCGAGCTGCCGCCGCCGGTGCCGGCCCGGAGGCTCTGGGTGGCGAAGACCCGGCGGGCGGCGAGCAGGCCGTAGCCGACCAGGAAGGCGGCGCCGGCCCAGCGGACCACGGTGAGTGCGACCGGGGCGCGTTCGACCACCGCCCCGATACCGCTGACGCCGGCCAGGATCAGTACCGCGTCCGAGGCGGCGCAGATCGCCACGATCGGCAGGACGTGTTCGGCACGTACGCCCTGCCGGAGCACGTACGCGTTCTGGGCCCCGATCGCCACGATCAGGGAGAGGCCGACGCCGAACCCGGTGATGAGCACGGGCAGCAGACCGGCCGTGGCGGCGGCAGAGGAGAGGATCACGGGCCCGACCCTAGGTAACGCGGCCAGACCACTCCAGCTAATCATTCTTACGATTCATTAGGCTTGCTTAACATGGACCTCCAGTTCGAGCAGCTCCGCACCTTCGTCTCCGTCGTCGACGACGGCTCGTTCGAGGCGGCGGCCCGGCGGCTGCACGTCACCCCCTCGGCGGTCAGCCAGCGGATGAAGGCGCTGGAGAGCACCGTCGGCCGGGTGCTGGTCGAGCGCGGCAAGCCGGCCCGCCCGACCCCCTCGGGACAGGTCGTGCTCCGGCTGGCCCGCCAGGTCGCGCTGCTCGCCACCGACGCGCTGCAGGAACTGGGGCAGGACTCGGCCGAGCCGGCGGAGTTCAGCCGGATCCCGATCGTGGTCAACGGCGACTCGTTGAACACCTGGGTACTCCCGGCGCTGGCCGCGGCCGCCCGCGAACGGATCTGTGTCGACGTCTACCGGGAGGACCAGGACCACTCCGTCGAGCTGCTCCGCCAGGGTACGGCGATGGCGGCGATCACGTCGGAGTCCCGGCCCGTGCAGGGCTGCGCGGTACGCCCGCTCGGCCGGATGCGCTACCGCCCGATGGCCAGTCCCGAGTACCTCCGGACCTGGTTGCCGGACGGCCCGACCGTCGATGCCCTGGCCCGCGCCCCGATGGTGGTCTTCGACCGCCGGGACGACCTCCAGGAGCGCTACCTGCGGCAGCGGTCCCGCCGGGCCTGGAACCCGCCGCGCAACTACGTCCCGTCCTCCGGGGACTTTCCGGAGGCGATCCGGCTCGGACTCGGCTGGGGGATGGTGCCGCCCCAGCAGAGCGACCGCTATCCGGCCGGCAGCCTGGTGCCGATCGACCCGGCGGCGGTGGTCGAGGTCCCGCTCTACTGGCAGCAGTGGCGACTCGACTCCCGGCTCCTCGGCGTGCTGGCCGACAGCGTCGCCGCCGCGGCCGCCGAAGCCCTCGACGGGTAGCCGAGCCGGGGCAGGTCCGCGCCGGCCCGCTGAACCCCGTCGCGGGCGTCCCCGGCCGACCCGGATCGGTGCCGTGGATCCGGGCGAATCGGGCCGTTGAAGATCTTGCCGGGACGAAGCCGACGAGCCCCGTGCGGCGGGCTGCCGGCTCCGTTACCGTCGGGACATGTCAGCCAAGGTCCTCGCGATCGTCCTGGCCGGGGGAGAGGGCAAGCGACTGATGCCCCTGACCGCCGACCGTGCCAAGCCGGCCGTTCCGTTCGGCGGCATGTACCGCATGATCGATTTTGTGCTGTCCAACCTGGCCAATGGCGGGTTCCTGAAGATAGTGGTGCTGACCCAGTACAAGTCGCACTCGCTGGACCGGCACGTCACCAAGACCTGGCGGATGTCGAACCTGCTCGGCAACTACGTGACGCCGGTACCGGCGCAGCAGCGCCGCGGACCGTGGTGGTTCGCCGGCTCGGCCGACGCGATCTACCAGAGCTTCAATCTGATCAACGACGAGCAGCCGGACTACGTCATCGTGTTCGGCGCGGACCACATCTACCGGATGGACCCCCGGCAGATGCTGGAGCAGCACATCGACTCCGGCGCCGGGGTGACGGTCGCCGGCATCCGCCAGCCGCTCGGCACCGCGGACCAGTTCGGGGTGATCGAGGTGGGGTCGGACGGCCGGCGGATCCAGGCGTTCCGCGAGAAGCCGACCGACGCGAAGGGCCTGCCGGACGCGCCCGACGAGATCTACGCGTCGATGGGCAACTACGTCTTCACCACCAAGGTGCTCTGCGAGGCGGTGGAGACCGACGCGGCCGACCGGGCCAGCAAGCACGACATGGGCGGCAGCATCATCCCGATGCTGGTCGAGCGGGGCGAGGCCAACGTCTACGACTTCCGCGACAACGAGGTGCCGGGCAGCACCGACCGGGACCGGGCGTACTGGCGGGACGTGGGGACGCTGGACTCGTTCTACGAGGCGCACATGGACCTGATCGCCGTACACCCGGTCTTCAACCTCTACAACTACGAGTGGCCGATCTACACCGACCACCCGCCGTGGCCGCCGGCCAAGTTCGTGCACGGGCTGGAGGAGCGGATCGGCCGGGCGGTGGAGTCGATGATCTCCCCGGGAGTGGTGATCTCCGGTGCGCTGGTGGAGAACTCGGTCGTCTCGCCGAATGTCCGGGTGCACTCCTGGGCCCACGTGGAAGGCTCGGTGGTGATGGAAGGGGTGGAGATCGGCCGGCACGCCGTGGTCCACAACGCCATCCTCGACAAGAACGTGGTGGTGCCGGAGGGCGCGGAGATCGGCGTCGACCTGGACCGCGATCGTGAGCGGTACACGGTCTCCGACCGTGGGATCGTGGTCATCGGCAAGGGACAGCGCGTCGAGCCCTGACCCGTCGGCCACCACCGGCGGAGCCGGCACCGCCGGTTCCGCGTGCCCACACCCGTGCCAGCAGGAGGTCACATGTCGGTACACGCCCGCGCCGGCCAGCCCACCGAGCCCGACGACCTGGTGGACGTGCCCCGGCTCGTCACCGCGTACTACGCCGAGCGGCCGGACCCGGCCGACCCGGCGCAGCAGGTCTCGTTCGGCACCTCCGGGCACCGTGGGTCGAGCCTGCGGGCGGCGTTCAACGAGCAGCACATCCTGGCGATCACGCAGGCGACCTGCGAATACCGGCGGGACCAGGGCGTCGACGGGCCGCTGTACCTGGCCCGGGACACGCACGCGCTCTCCGAGCCGGCCATGGTGAGCGCGCTGGAGGTGCTGGCCGCCAACGAGGTGACGGTGCTGGTCGACAGCCGGGACGGCTACACCCCGACCCCGGCACTGTCGCACGCGGTGCTCCGGCACAACTCCGGGCGTACCCGCGGGCTCGCCGACGGGATCGTGATCACCCCGTCGCACAACCCGCCCTCGGACGGCGGGTTCAAGTACAACCCGACGCACGGCGGCCCGGCCGACACCGACGCGACGAGGTGGATCCAGGACCGCGCGAACGCGCTGCTGGCCGACGGACTCCGCGAGGTCAGGCGCCTCCCGTACGCCCGGGCGCGCGCCGCCGACACCACCGGCCGGTACGACTTCCTCGCCGAGTACGTCGACGACCTGCCCTCGGCGCTCGACCTCCCGGCGGTACGGGCCGCCGGGGTGCGGATCGGCGCGGACCCGCTGGGCGGGGCGAGCGTGGCGTACTGGGGCGAGATCGCGGACCGGCACGGCCTGGACCTGACCGTGGTGAATCCGCTGGTCGACCCGGCCTGGCGGTTCATGACCCTGGACTGGGACGGCAAGATCCGGATGGACTGCTCGTCCCCGTACGCGATGGCCTCGCTGATCGCCCGGCGCGCCGACTACCAGGTCGCGACCGGAAACGACGCCGACGCCGACCGGCACGGCATCGTCACCCCGGACGGCGGTCTGATGAACCCGAACCACTACCTCGCGGTGGCGATCTCCTACCTGTTCGGCAACCGGCCCGACTGGTCGGCGGACGCGGCGGTCGGCAAGACCCTGGTCTCCTCGTCCATGATCGACCGGGTCGCCGCCGACCTGGGCCGGAAGCTGCTGGAGGTTCCGGTCGGCTTCAAGTGGTTCGTTCCGGGGCTGCTGGACGGCTCGGTCGGCTTCGGCGGCGAGGAGAGCGCCGGAGCATCGTTCCTGGCCCGCGACGGCCGGACCTGGACCACCGACAAGGACGGCATCCTGCTCTGCCTGCTGGCTGCCGAGATCATCGCGGTGACCGGGCGGACGCCGAGCGAACACTACGCCGACCTGGTGTCCCGGTTCGGCGAACCGGCGTACGCCCGGATCGACGCGCCGGCCGACCGGGCCCAGAAAGCGGTGCTCGGGCGGCTCTCCCCGGACCAGGTCACCGCCACCGAACTGGCCGGGGAGCCGATCACCGCCATCCTGACCGAGGCGCCGGGCAACGGTGCGGCGATCGGCGGGCTGAAGGTCAGCACCGAGTCCGGCTGGTTCGCCGCCCGCCCGTCCGGTACGGAGGACGTCTACAAGATCTACGCGGAGTCCTTCCGGGGACCGGAGCACCTCGGCCGGCTCCAGGAAGAGGCGCAGGCACTGATCGCCGAGGTGCTGAAGGGCGCCTGACCGGACCGGGAGCCTCGCAGTGGCAACCCGGACGTCGTGTCAGGCGGTCTCGGGCCACCGGTCACCGGCGTCGAGCCGCTTGCGCAACAGCGCGGCCAGCGGCATCGACTGGCCGTCCGGCCCGCCCTCACCGACGACCAGCTTCGCGGATTGCGGCCGGACAGTCGCACCGGTGAACCGGGCACGCAGGCTGGACGGCACGGTCAGCAGGTAGAAGTTGCCGGCGTCGTCCACCGCGTGGATCCGGGCGAGGTCCAGGTACCAGCCGGTGAGCTTGGTGCGGTAACGGGTACGGCCGTTGTAGGCGAGTGCGGTCAGTGCGGTCTGCCGCAGCCCCCGCTCCCGGGCCTGCGCGACGAACGCCGCGACGAGCTGCCGGGCCTGCTCGTGCTCCGCGTCCCGGCGATGCTGGTCGGCCAGTGCCCGGGCGGCGACCGCCTGCCGTCGTTGCTCTGCCCAGTCGCCGGACCCGTCCTGCCGCATCTCAACGACGGTACGCCGACCCGCGTCCCGACCACGACCGAGCCCTTCGCTCCTCGTCGCGGAGACCGGCTGGGCTATCTGCCCGGCGGCGGTGTGCCAGGGGGTCTCGGCGGGTACGGCGGTCCGGCTGGGCCGTAACCGGGCGGATGACCGCTCGGCGGCGCCGGATATCCGGGCGGATACTGCGGTGCGCCCGGTGATCCCGGGTATCCCGACGTCGCGGCGGGATGGGGCGGCACCGGCTGCCCAGGAACGGGTGGCCCCGCACCGCCCTGTCTCCGGCGTCGGCCCCGCACCAGCAACCAGCCGAGTACGCCGGCACCGGCCAACACCACCAGCAGGCAGAGCCCGCCGACCACGTACGCGGCGGGGCTGAGCCGGACCTCGGCCGACTCGTCGCCGGGCGGCGGTGCGGCCACGGCCGGTGACGTCGCGTCCGTCGTGGGAGTCGGTCGGGTACCGGGGCTGGGCTGCGCCCCGGCCGGCTCGACGTCGGCGGTCAGCGCCTCGACGAGGTTCAGCACGCCGTGGCCGTACTCGGGATCCCGGCCACGGGCGCCCCGGTCGGTGGCGGTCGCGGTGAGCCGGTGCACCACCTCGGCGGCGGAGAGATCCGGATATCTCGCCCGGACCAGCGCGGCGGCCCCGGCCACGATCGCTGTGGAGTCGCTCGTCCCGGTGGCCGCGCGGTACGCCCCGGTCCGGCTGGTGGAGGCGATGTCCACTCCGGGCGCGACAAGACCGACCGCGTTACCGGTGACGCTGACCGGGGCGAGTTTTCCGTCCCGTCCGGTAGCGCCGACGGCGAGCACTCCGGGAAAGGCGGCGGGATAGCCGACGAACCCGTCGTCCGGTCGGTTCCCGGCCGCGGCCACCAGCACGACGTCGGCGGCCAGTGCCTCCTCGACCGCCTGCTCCAGGTCGTCGCCGGCACCGGCGGAGAGCGACAGCGACAGCACCCCCGCCTTGCGGCGAACCGCCTCCCGGATCGCCCGGGGCAGGTCGGCGCCGGCACCGTACTCGGTACGCATCGCGCGGACCGGCAGGATCTTGGCCTTGGGGGCGATCCCCAGTACGCCGTCGGCATTGCCCGGACCGTGCCCGTGCCCCGCGACCAGTCCCGCCATCGCGGTGCCGTGTCCGTCGGTGTCCTGTCGGCCGTCGGTGTCCGCACCGGTCACGTCGACCCCGGGCAGGATGTTGCCGGTCAGGTCCCTGTGGTCCGCCCGTACCCCGGTGTCGAGCACCGCCACCACGACGCCGGCACCCTCGGTGACCCGGTGCGCCTGCGCGACGTCGAGCGCCCGCAGGTGCCACTGCCGGTCCCGGGCCGCATCCGCCAGTGCCGGCGGCGCGCCGGCCAGGGCCACGAGCAGACCGCAGACGGCTGCCGCGCACCAGCGCGGCAGCCGTTTGTGGAACCGGGTGGCTCTGCTCACCGGTCCTTCCCGAGAGTTCCGCGACCGGGCTCGTGCCGGCTGACGTCCCGGTTCGGCTCGATCTCGGGGGCGACGCCCTGCTCGACCTCCCACGGATTGTCGGGGTCCCAGTGCTTCTGCTCGGACTCGTCCTGATCGCGGCGGGCCCGGGTGCCGCCGCCCGGGCCAGGACGACGGGTACCCGACCTGGCGCCAGCCGGGCCGGCTCCACCAGCCGCGCCGGGCCGGCCACCCTGTGGCCCGATGACGCCACCGACCGGATTGATCCCCTTGGGTACACCACCCGAGCGGGGTGCGCCGACGCCGCCCGGTGGCACGCCGACGTTTCCGCTGGGCCGGGCACCGATCACACCGCCCGGCGGCACACCGGTCGGCACCGTACCGAGCGGGCCGACCTTGCCCGGCACGCCGGGGCCGCGTGGCCCGCTGCCGAGTCCCGGGCCGGTGCCCGGTAGTCCGCCGGGACCGGGTGGTACGCCGATGGTGGGCGGGACGACCGGTGGTACCGGAGCCGGCGGCCCGACCGGCGGACCGGGCGGAACCGGCGTGACGGGCGGGGGTGGCCCGGTGGTCGGTGGGGCGACAGTGGTCAGGCTCGGACCGTCCTCCACCGGGTAGGTGGGCGGAGTGACCTGTTCCGGGGTCAGTTCGGTGTGGATGTCCGGCGGCGGCGTCCCGTCGATGTAGCCGGGGCGGGAGTGCTCCGCCTCGCCCCGGCGGCGCGGCGGCGGGTTGACCACGGGTGGCCGGACCGTCCCGTCCGAGTCGTCGTCGAACTCCCGCGCGTTGTCGTCCTTGATGACCGGCGGGGGGATGTACTCCGGCGGTGGCTGGATCCGGCCGCCACCGTCCCGAGCCGCGCCGTCCACCTCCGCCTGCACGGCGCGGGCCCGGGCGACCAGCGCCGCCTGCTGGGCGTCGCTCACCGGCGGGTCGGTGAGGAGCGTCATCGCGCCCTCGCCGAGGAAGTCCCCGGCCTTCTGGCCCAGGCCGGTCAGGCCGAAGCGCGATGCGGCGACTCCGCCGGCCGTCGCCCCGACGTCGCCGGCCAGTTCGACCTGCCGCTGATAGTCGGCGAGTTTCCGCTGGTTTTCCAGGTATTCCCGGTAGATCGGTTCCAGCTTGGTCCGCGCCTGCTCGATGGCGTCCGCCACGTGCCCGATGTGCGTGGCGTTGTTCTGGGCCGCGGTCGAGGTCTGGCGGCTCGCCTCGATCAGCCGGTCCAGCTCGACCATGTACGCCGCCGAGGCCGCGTTCTGCTCCGGCGGCCACAGCGCGGCGAGCTGGTTGCGGCAGTTCTGCAACCTGGCGGAGTGCCCGCTCAGCATGCTGGACGCCCGCTCCCAGGCCGCCACCTGGTCCCGGCTGGGCTGGAGCTTCTGCTGCGCCGCGTCGACTCGCCGCCACAGGTGCGGGATGTACTCCTCAGCCATTGCCGGCACCTCCCGTCCCGGTGGTGGATCCGGTCGGCTGCGCGGCGGATTCCGGTCTCGTCTGCTCGGTCGGCGGCAGGACCTCGTGTACGTCGCTCACGGTGGCGTGCGCGAACGCGTCGGAGCCGCGGTAGTTGGCGGCGATCCGCTCGGCGGCCTGCGCTACCGCCTGGGTTCCCTGGTCGAGGTTGGACAGCGCCTTGAGGCTGTCCCTGATGCACTCGTCGTAGCGTTCCTGTAGGTGCAGCCAGTCGTCGCCTTCGAGCCGGTCGCCGATCGTCGCGCCCTGCTGCATGGCGTCGTGCACCGGGGGCACCTGGGTGCGGTAGCCCTCCTTGAGTTCCTCACGCATCGCCGCCGCCGCGCTCGCCAGACCGTCGATCTCGACATTGATCTGGCCGATGACCGCAGCGGCTGCCGCGCCGATCGCGCCGGCTGCCGCGCCCACCGATGGACCAACCGGGCTCATCGCAACCCCTCCCCGTGAATGGTTGGGTGACGTGGTCGCGGCTCATTGTAGCCGAAGCACAACCGACTGTTGTTGTCAAATCGGACGCCACGGATCGAGAAGTGGACAGTATGCGCTCCGGTGTGCGCTGCCCGACCGGTCGGACATCCCCACCGGTTCGCCCGATCCGCCGTCGGCCGTCGACCCCGGTTCACGCCGATGTCGCCCGCTGCACGCCTTCCGGTCGCCGACCGTCGTGATGCTGTGCCCCGATCGCCGGGTCAGACCGGCTCGACCCTCGACAGCACCGGAGGCCCGGTCGACCGGGCTCCGACGCACCACATTGGAACAGGTGATACCGATGTCCCGACGGCGCCAACTGATCGGCGCGCTGCTGGTGACGGCGGCCGTACTGGCCGGGACGCCCACCGGCGTCCAGGCGGGCGAGCGCCACCGACCGGAGTCCCGGCGGAGTTTCGACCTACAGGCCCACCGGGGCGGGCTCGGCCTGCGGGTGGAGAACACCCTCGCCTCGTTCGGCAACGCGCTCCAGCTCGGGGTCCGCACCCTCGAACTGGACGTGCAGGTGACCGAGGACCGGCAGGTCGTGGTCACCCACGACCGTCGGGTCAGCGGTACGAAGTGCGTCGACACCGCCCCGGCCACCCTGAACGACCCGGAGTTCCCGTACGTCGGGAAGTACGTCAACACGCTGACCCTGGCCCAGGTGCGTACCCTCGACTGCGGCACCAGGACGCTGGCCGACAAGCCGGGACAGCTCGCCGTACCCGGGGCCCGGATGCCGTTGCTGCGCGAGGTCTTCGCGCTGGTGAAGCGCTACCGGGCGGACGACGTCACGCTCAACGTGGAGACCAAGGTGGAGGCCGGCGCGCCGACCGAGACCGCGCCCCGGGAGCAGTTCGTGCAGCTCACCGTGGCCGAGATCCGGGCCGCCGGGCTGCTGAAGCAGGTGACCGTCCAGAGCTTCGACTGGGGCGCGCTGATGCGGATGCGTCAGGTCGAGCCCCGGCTGCCGCTGGTCGCGCTGACCAACTACGACTTCCTGCAGACCGGGCAGCCGGGTGCCTCGCCCTGGCTCGGCGGCCTCGACATCGACGACTTCGGCGGCGACCCGATCAGCGCGATCAGGAGCTTCGGCGCCACCGCGTTCTCGC
Source organism: Plantactinospora sp. CA-294935 (assembly GCF_050936445.1). Classification (NCBI taxonomy): domain Bacteria; kingdom Bacillati; phylum Actinomycetota; class Actinomycetes; order Micromonosporales; family Micromonosporaceae; genus Plantactinospora; species Plantactinospora sp. CA-294935. The sequence continues at coordinate 9,181,938 of NZ_JBNJMU010000001.1, read as the reverse complement.
CGGTGCACGGCTTCCCGCAGAACGGCACGGTCACCGACCCGGGCTACCGGCCGTACGTGACCAGGGAGATGGTCGCGCACGCGCACCGCAACGGCATCAAGGTGGTGCCGTGGACGGTCGACGACGTGCCGACGATGGGGAAGTTGCTCGACGACGGGGTGGACGGCATCATCACCGACTACCCGGACCGGCTGCGTACGCTGCTGGCGCAGCGCCGGATCGCGCTCCCGAAGGGGTACGCCGCGCCGTTCGACATCCAGGCGCACCGGGGCGGCCGGGCGACGAGGCCGGAGAACACCCTGCCGGCCTTCGCCAACGCGCTCGGCAACCCGGCGATCTCCACACTGGAGCTGGACACCGGGGTGACCCGCGACGGTCACCTGGTGGTGCTGCACGACCGGACCGTCAACGGCAGCCACTGTGCGGACACCGCGCCGGCCTGGCCGGGTGACCGGGCGTTCCCGTACGTCGGCAAGCGGGTGCACGACCTGACGCTGAAGCAGATCCGGACCCTCGACTGCGGCTCGAAGACGCCGCCGGAGCTGCCGGAACAGGTTGCCGTGCCGGGTGCCCGGATTCCCACCCTGGACGAGGTCTTCGAGCTGGTGCGGCGCAGCGGCCGCCGGGACGTACGACTGAACGTCGAGACCAAGCTCAGCCCGCTGGTGGCGGACACCGAGCCGTACCGCAGCTTCACCGCGAAGCTGGTCCGGGCGGTCGAGCGGGCCGGTTTCACCGACCGGGTGACGATCCAGTCGTTCGACTGGCGGACCATCACCCACGCCCGGGACCTGAACCGGCGGATCGAGACCGTCGCCCTGGTCTGGCAGTACGGCCCGGCCGAGTGCGCCAGCCTCGCCGACGAGTGCTCGCTCCAGGCGGTCTACGGCGACCCCTCGGTGCGCAGCCCGTGGACGGCCGGGCTGGACTGGTGGCGGTACCGGGACCTCGGCAAGCTGGTCCGGGCCTCCGGCGCCGGTACCGTCTCGGCCAACTGGCAGGTGCACGACCCGGCCCAGGACACCGTGCCGTCGGCCGACTGGTACCTGCGGCAGGACCCGGCGTACTTCCACGGCCCGACGGTCGCCGACCTGCAACGCCGGTACGGGCTGAAGGTGGTGCCGTACACGGTGGACGATCCGGCGGTGATGCAGCGGGTGATCGACCTCGGGGTGGACGGCATCATCACCGACTACCCCGAGCGGTTGGTGACAGTGGCGATCCGCAACGGCCTGCGCTGACCCCGTCCGGAAGCTGACCGGACGAACGGTGGCGATCCGCAACGGCCTGCGCTGACCCCGTCCGGAAGCTGACCGGACGACGGGACGGGCCCTCCGGACGACGGGAGGCCCGTCCTCACACCCGATCGAAGTAGCCGCGCACCTCGGCGACGACCGTCTCCAGTTGCTCCTCGGTGAGCTCCGGATAGATCGGCAGGGAGAGGCACTCCCGCGCCCACGCCTCGGTGACCGGCAGGTCGCCGGGCTTGTGCCCGAGCGAGGCGTACGCCGGTTGCAGGTGCAGCGGGATCGGGTAGTGCACCCCGGCGCCGATGCCGGCGTCGCGCAGGTGGGCCAGCAACCCGTCCCGGTGCCGGGTCCGGAGCACGAAGAGGTGGTAGACGCCGCGCCGGTTCGGCGGCTCGGCCGGCAGCACCAGGTCGCCGACCCCGTCCAGCCGGGACCGGTACGCCGCCGCCAGTTCCCGCCGCCGCTGGTTGCCATTGGCCAGCGTGCCCAGCTTGACCGAGAGTACGGCCGCCTGCACGGTGTCCAGCCGGGCCGCGTAGCCGACGGTGAGGTGCTCGTACTTGCTGGTGCGGCCGTGGTCGGAGAGCCTCCGGACGCGCTCGGCGAGGGCCGGGTCGGAGGTGGTGACCGCGCCCGCGTCGCCGAACGCGCCGAGGTTCTTGCCGGGATAGAACGAGAAGCAGCCGATCCGGCCGTACGCCCCGGCCCGGACCACCGATCCGTCGTCCCGGACGTACTCGGCGCCGTGCGCCTGGGCGGCGTCCTCGATCAGCGGCACCCCGGCGGCCGAGGCGAGCGCGCCGATCGCGGTCAGGTCGACCGGCAGGCCGTAGAGGTGCACCGGGAGCACCGCCCGGACCCGGTCGACGACCGACTTCAGCGCGTCCGGGTCCATCGCGCCGGTCTCGGCGTCCACCTCGACGAAGCGCGGCCGGGCACCCAGCCAACTCACCGGCTCGGCGGTGGCGACGAAGGTGTGCGCCGGCACCGCCACCTCGTCGCCGGGACCGATCCCGAGCGCGGCCAGGCTCAGGTGGATCGCGGCGGTGCCGGAGGCGACCCCGACCGCATGGGTGGTGCCGCAGAAGGCGGCGAACTCCGACTCGAACTCGCCGACCTCGCGGCCGAGGATGAACCGGGTGTCCTCGACGACTGCGCGGATCGCCGCGTCGATCGCGTCCCGGTGCCGGTGGTGGGCGGCGGCCAGGTCGACCAGGGGAATTCGGGGCATCTCAGCCTCCTGTGTGCTCGGTGAACCTTCTTCGACCCTTCCCCTGCGGTCCGTGGCCGCGGGTCGGGTCGGGGCGCTGACGGCGCCGGACGGTTCAGGGTGCAGAGGTGGTCAGTGCGCGGCGGTGGTCAGGTCGGGGTGCGGGCCGTCGGGGCGCGGGCCGTCGGGGTGCGGGCGTCGGCCGGGCGTCCCGGCGGCGTCCACCGGGCCGGCGACGGGCGGCACCGGCACCGTCGCGCCGCCGGCCCGCAGCGAGGCGTCGGCGGCCTCCAGCACCGCCACCACCCGGGCGCCGTTCCAGCCGTCCGTCCGGGGGCGTGCCCCGGTGCGGACGCAGTCGAGGAAGTGCCGCAACTCCAGGCTGAGCGGTTCCGCCGGGGAGAGCACGGGTACGTGCACCGCGTCGTCGCGCAGCCGGTAGCGCCGTACGCCGTCCCCGTCCGGCTCCAGCGGCTCCGCCCCCTTGTCGTGCACGGTGAGCCGGGCGTCGGTGTTCAGGTCGTCGTAGACCAGCATCCGCCGGGTACCGACCACGGTGGTGCGCCGGGTCTTCGCCGGGTCCAGCCAGCTCACGTGCATGTGCGCCACCACGTCCCCCGGATAGCCGACGGTGACGAACGTGACGTCCTCGACGCCGTCGTGCAGATAGCGACCGCCCTGCGCGGCGACCCAGCACGGCTCGGCGCCGAGCAGGTAGTTGGCGATCGAGACGTCGTGCGGCCCGATCGACCAGAAGGTGTGCAGGTCGTTCTGGATCCGGCCCAGATTGAGTCGCTGGGAGTGCAGGTAGAGGACGTCGCCGATCTCGCCGGACCGGATGTAGTCGCGCATCCGCTCGACCGCCGGGACGTACTCGAAGGTGTGCCCGACCATCAGCACCAGGCCGTACCGGTCGGCCGTCTCGGCCAGCGCGACCGCGTCGGCGACCGACATCGCCAGCGGCTTCTCGACGAAGACGTGCTTGCCGGCGGCCAGCGCCCGGCGGGCCAGCGGCGCGTGGCTCGGCGCGGGAGTGGCGATCAGGACCGCCCGGACCTCGTCGTCGCCGAGCACCGCGTCCAGGTCGTCGGTGGCGCGCACCCGCGGGTAGCGCTCGGTGGCCGCGCGCCGCCGTTCGGGGCTGGCGTCCACCAGGTAGCGCCACCGGTCTCCGGCCAGCTTGTCGAGGTTGCGGGCGAGATTGGTGCCCCAGTAGCCGAAGCCGATCAGGCCGAACTTCTCGGTCACGGTGGTGTCTCCAGGAGATCGGTGACGGTGGAAATCGTCGCCGAACATCGCACGGATATTTCGGCGACGCGAATTCCGTTCGGCGAGGATCATTCGCTGTCGGCGGTTTGGAAAAGCGTCGACAGGCGGGTGACGGCGGCCGCCGGAAGCCCGGCGGCAATTCCCCGAAATCCTGCTACGGCCCGGCGGCGACCCGCCAGCGGCGTGTCCAATTCCCGACCGGCGTCACGTCGACCGGGACGAGGAGGGGCGAGCGTTTCGGGTATTCGGCACCAGCGCCACGGGCGGGTGGGGCTGGTCCGGCTGGCCACAGAGCCAGGCAAGGCGTTCGATCACCTTCTCCGGTTCGTCGAACGGGTCCAGTCCGGTCACCTCGGTCGGGTTCAGCGGCGGAACCGACACGTGCGAGACCAGCGGGTGCAGCGGCCGTACGTCGAGTTCGCCGTCACCGAGCAGTTCCTCGTGCAGCTTCTCACCGGGCCGCAGACCGGTGTAGACGATCCGGGGCTGACCCGGTACCTGCGCGGCGAGTTGCCTGGCCAGGTCGTCGATGCGTACCGGGGCGCCCATGTCGAGCACCAGCGCCTCGCCGTCCCGCCCGATCGCCGCCGCCTGCAGGACCAGTTGCACCGCCTCGTGCACGCTCATCAGGTAGCGGGTGACGTCGGGGTGCGTGACGGTGACCGGCAGTCCGGCGTCGATCTGTGCCCGGAACGCGGTCACCACGGATCCCCGGCTGCTCAGCACATTGCCGAACCGTACGCTGAGGAATGTGCCGGGGCTGTTCGCGGCGGCGTACGCGGTCAGCCGTTCGGTGATCCGCTTGGAATAGCCGAGTACGCTGATCGGGTTCGCCGCCTTGTCGGTCGAAATGTTCACGAACCTGGCCACGTCCCGAGCGGCATTCAGGACCGACAGCGTACCCCAGATATTCGTCTTGATCGCCTCACCGGGATGCCGCTGCAACAGCGTGAGGTGTTTGAGTGCGGCGGCGTGGAAAATGATGTCCGGGCGCCGCTCGCGAATAATCCGCGAGATTCCCTCGCTGTCCCGCAGATCGGCCAGGATCAGCTCCGGCCCGTCCAGCAGCGCCCGGCCGGTGACCGACAGTTGGAGGCTGTGCAGCGCCGACTCGTCCCGGTCGAGCATCATCAGCTCGGCCGGGTCGGCCCGGAGGATCTGCCGGCACAGTTCGGTACCGATCGAGCCGCCGGCGCCGGTGACCAGTACCCGCTGCCCGGTCAGTGCCGAGTCGGCGGTGACCAGGGCGGCGGCCACCTGGCGGCGCCCCAGCAGGTCGTCGATCTCCACGTCACGTACGTCGGCGACGCTGATCCGGTGGTCGACCAGCTCGGAGACCGGCGGCAGCACCTTGAAGTCGGCGCCGGCCTGAAGGGTCGCGGCCCGGATCTCGCGGATCAGCTCGGCGTCCGCGTTCGCCACCGAGAAGATCACCGTGGTGGCACCGGTCTGCGCGACCGCCTCCCGGATCTCCCGGCGGCCGCCCAGCATCCGGACGCCGTCGATCCGCAGGTTCCGCTTGTCGAGGTCGTCGTCGAGCAGCCCGACCGGCAGATACCTGCCCTGTGGGTCGGTGACCAGGGCGTGCAGCAGGCCCTGACCGGCCGAGCCGAGGCCGAACAGCAGCACCGGGGTCGCCGACCGGGTGTCCGGGCGCAGCCAGCGGTTTTGGCGGTGCCGGTACGCGACCCGGGCGCAGACCATCAGCAGCAGGGCCACCGCCGAGCCGACCAGCGGGGTACTCGCCGGGACCGGCCGGTCCGGCTGTGCGATGTCGGCCAGGAACACCAGGATCGCGGTGCAGGCCACCGTGACCGAGAGGGCGCGCAGGTCCGGCAGGCTGCCCAGCGGATGCCGGCCCAGATAGCGGCGACCGACGGAGGCGATGGTGGCGTGCAACGCGGCGGCGAGGACACCGACGGCGAGCGCCCGGACGAGCTGGCTCGTGGTCAGGGCGAACTCGTATCTGGTCCAGGCGCCCGAGCCGAAGCCTATCGTCCAGGCCGCGGTGTCGGTGACCAGGAGTGCGGCCCTGCCCAGCGCAGGCTGCCTGCGGCGGAGGGTCGACGGGCTCTCGGTCGTGGCGGCGGCGCTGGGCGGCATGGAGCCTCCTGGTGTACTGATGCGAGCGGTATTCGGGCAGCTCAGCGGGAACTCCCGGCAGGTAAACCACACTTAGTCCCTTGTTGGGGCCTAAGGGGCCACTTTCACGTTTTTCGTGCCTCCGACGGCTTCTGCCGCGATGCCCCGGCGAGGTCGGTGCGACCGCACCGGGCCGCCGAGGTGGTCGCGGTGCTCGCCGAGTCCGCTCCCGGTGACGACCTGGGAGCGCCGAGCCCGCCGGCACCGAGCCCCAACCAGGCGACGAGCCGGGTACCGCGTCGGAGACGTACTGGAGGCGGGAGGGCGCGTGACGGTTGTGCGACGGCCTCGTTGACCCTGGTGGCCATCGGGGCGTCGATCCCGGTGGTCACGTCGGGACCGGGAGGGGACAGATGGAGCTCGTCACCTCTCCGCGAAGGGGTGACCGGTACGCCCCGCTCGGCCGGCCCGGTCGGCAGCGCCGATCCGAGTCCTCGGCACCTGCGCGGTCCGAGGGGGTCCGCACCGGGCCGGCCCGGCCGCCGCAGGCCCGTACCCGGCTGGTCCGGCTGCTCCAGCGCTATCCGGTCAGTACGCTGCTGCTGGCGCCGTACCTGGTCCTGGTCCTGCCGATGGCCGTCCTGCACCGCAACCCCGACCTCGGGTTCGTGCTCAGGCTGCTGGCCCTGGCCCTGGCCGCCTCGCTGCTGGTCGAGACGGTGCTGGTGCCGCAGGGCAGGCCGGGGCGGGGTCGGGCCGTCGACATCCCGGGCCGGCAGACCTTCGCCGAGGCCAACTCCGGGTACCCGAAGCTCTTCCTCGTCGCCCGCGCGGTGGCCGTGGTCAGCATCGTCGCGGACCTCGTCGGCGGGTACGCCGGCCGGGGAAGCATCGTCGCCCAGGTCGCCGGTGCCCAGGTGGCGTCACCGCTGGTGAACGTGGTGGCCCTGGTCTCCGGCTGGAAGTACCTCGCCTTCGCGCTCCTGATCGCCAGCTTCCACGGTGGCCAGGCCCGGCTGGGCAGCCTCTACCGGTGGATCGCCGCGCTGCTCGGGGTGCAGGTCCTGCTGGTGTTCCTGACCGCCATCTCCGCTCCGCTCGTCGGCTACCTCACCTTCGTGATGGCGGCCGGTGCGATCTGTGGAGTGATCCGGGCCCGATACGTGCTGGTGGTCGCCGTGCTGCTCTTCCTGGCCTGGCCGACGGTGTTCGCGGTACGTAACGCGATCCGGCAGGAGAACGGCGTCAAGGTCGCCAGCGACGTGAGCGCCGCGGAACGGCTCCGGTTCGACCAGCAGATCGGCCGGGCCAGCGGGTACGACGCACCGGTGGACCTCGGGCAACCCGGCCCTACCGGCTATCTCCGGTACGGCTTCGTGCCCCGGATTCTCGACCCGGGCCGGGCACCGCTGGCCACCGGGGCGGCGATCAACCGGTTCCTCGGTGGTAGTGACAAGTCCTCGTTCAACTTTCTCACCCTGGGGACCGTCTACTTCGTCGATGGCCGGACCGGAGTGGTCGTCTTCTACGGCGGCTGGGCGCTGGTCGCCGGGCTGCTGCTCCGGGTGCGCGGGGCGCCCGGACCGCTGCGGTTGAGCCTGTTCTGTTTCGTGGTGGCCGGACCGCTGGTCTGGTTGAACGGCCACCCGGAGTCGACGATCGCGGCGACCCAGAACACGGTGGCGGCCGCGCCGGTCTTCCTGGTGCTGCTGCTGACCCGGCGTAGTCCGCCGGACCGGCTGGTGCCGCCACGTCCGGCCGGCCGGCTGCCGGTGTCCCGGGCCGGTCGAGCGTACTGGTGAGCGTCCGGCCCGGCTGGCGGGCTACACCGCGGGTGCCGCGCCGCCGGATCCTCCCCGGTGGGCGGGCCCCGACCGCCGTGGTCGTCACCGCCACGTCCAGCCTCGGCAACCTGCTGCTCTCCGTCACCGTGGCCCGCGGCGGCTCCCTGGGCGAACTCGGCCGCTACGCGCTGGCGTTCTCGCTCTACGTCCTGGTCTCCGGCCTGGCCCGGGCCATGGTCACCGAGTCGGTGCTGGCCGAGCCGGACCGGCGGGACCCGGAGCCGTTCCGCCGGTCCACCCGGCGGATCTGCCTGCTCGGCGGCGCGGCCGGGGTACTGGCCGGCACAGCCGGAGCACTGGCCGGGAACCGCTACCTGGTCGTCATCGGCCTGGCGCTGCCCGGCCTGGTGCTCTACGACTACGTCAAGGCGTACGGCCTCGGCGTGGCCGACCCCCGTCGGATCCTCCGCTACGAACTGCTCTGGACATTGGCCAGCGGGGTCGGCGCCGGGCTGGCCCTGACCGGCCGGATCGGCGCCTCGACCGCCTTCGTGGTGTGGGCCGGCTCGGGGGCGTTGGTCGGCTACCTCGGGGCGGCCCGGCGGCGCTGCGCGCTGCTGCCCGGCTGGCCGGTCGGGAGCGCCGAGACCCGGAACGCGCTCGCCTTCGGCCTGCACTTCCTGGTTGGCTCCGGGACCGCGCAGCTCGCCACCGCCACCCTCGCGGCAGTGGCCGGCACGGCGGTGGTCGGCGCGCTGGGCGGGGCGAAGACCACGCTCGGCCCGATCACCCTGCTGATCGGCGCCAGCTCCGCGCTGCTGATTCCGTACCTCGCCCGGGCCAGGGAGGCCGAGCCACGGATCCGGCTCCGCTCGGCGGCCCGGGTCGCCGCCGCGATCATCGTGCTGGTCGGGCCGCTCGCGCTGGTCCTGCCCGCCCTGCCGGATCTCGTCGGCCGGGCGCTGCTCGGCGCGAACTGGGAGTTCGCCCGTCCGTTGCTGCCCGCGCTCGCCGTCGAGAGCGTCTTCATGGTGGCCACCATGGTCGCCTCCGCCGGACACCGGATCGAGCGGGCCGGCGCCCGCACGCTGCTCCTCGGGGCGACCCTCGCGCCGATCCGGGTCGGCGCGATCGTCGGGGCCGGGCACCTCTTCGGTGCGCCCGGAGCGGCCTGGGCGATGGCCGCGGTCGCCGGCTGCGCCGCGGTCGGCTGGTGGTGCAGCTACCGCTCCCTGCTGCGGGCCCGGCACCGGGCGGAACCCGTACTGGAACCGGTCTGATCCGCGGCCGGAGCTGGTCAGGCGGGCCCGGAGGTCGACAGCCGGGCCAGCGCGGTACGCACCCGGTCGGCGATGTCCAGCACCTCGGGGTCGGTGAGGTCGGCATAGGTCGGCAGGTTGATGCCCCGCCGGCTCAGGTCGGCGGTGACCGGGAAGCCACCATCCCGGTCCGACCGGTACGGCGGCAGGTCCGGGATCGGCACGAAGAACGGTCGGGTCTCGACGCCGAGCCGGTCCAGTTCCGCCGCCAGGCGGTCCCGGAGTTGACCGTCACCGGCCGGGCCGACCAGGAAGGACGCCATCCACGGGGCACGCTCGACGCCGACCGCGACCGGCTGCGGCGTCAGCGCGTCGAGATCCGCGAACGCCTTCTCGTACGTCGCCACGATCTGCTGCCGGCGCTGCACCATCGCCGTACCGCGCTCCAGTTGGGCGCAGAGCAGGGCGGCGGCCAGGTTGGTGAGCCGGTAGTTGAAGCCGACGACCGGGAAGTAGTAGCGCTGCCGCGGATCCATCCCCTGGTTGCGCAGCAGCCGCATCCGCTCGGCCAGTGCCGGGTCGAAGGTGGTGACGCAGCCGCCCTCGCCACTGGTCAGGATCTTGTTGCCGAAGAACGAGAAGGTGGTGACGTCGGCCAGCGCGCCGGCGCCGGTACCGCCGAGCCGGGCTCCGAAGGACTCGGCCGCGTCACCGACCAGCAGTATGCCGTGCGCGGCGCAGACCTCCCGGAGCCGGGGGTAGTCGGCCGGATGCCCGTACAGGTCGACCGCGAGCACCGCCTTGGTCCGTGCGGTGATCGCGGCGTCGACCCGGTCGACGTCGAGGCACCAGGTCGCCGGGTCGACGTCCACGAAGACCGGCCGGGCGCCGCAGTAGGTGACCGCGTTGGCGGTGGCCACGTAGGTCAGGGCCGGGACGATCACCTCGTCGCCCGGGCCGATCCCGGCGGCGGCGAGCACCAGGTGCAGGGCGACCGTGCCGTTGCCGGTCGCCACCGCGGTCGGGGTGCCGCAGCGGGCCGCGAACTCCGCCTCGAAGCGGCGCAGGTACGGCCCCTGCGAGGAGACCCAACCGCTGCGCAGGGCGTCCAGGACGTACGCCTCCTCCAGCTCGGTCAGGGACGGCCGGGCGACCGGATAGCGCAGTGCGGGGTTCATGACGGGCTGCCTCCGACGGCGTCTGCGTTCAGGAACGACGACTGGGGGACCGGGCCGCAGCGGCCGCCGGCCACCCAGTCGAGTACCGCGGCGTAGTCCCGGGCGGTCTGCACCCAGGTACGCGTCGCCAGCCGGTCGGCCGCGCGCCGGGAGGCCGCCGCGTACCGGGGGCGGTCGGCGAGCAGCCGGCGGACGGCTGCGGCGATGGAGTCCGGGTCGTGCGGATCGAAGTAGCAGACCTCGGCCCCGGCGAACTCGACCTGGGCGCGCAGCGGCTCCACGTCGGCACAGGCCACCGGCAGGCCCCAGCTGAACGCCTCGAAGATGGCGCCGCTGGCCGCCTCCCACAGCGACGGGACGACCACGGCGGTGGCCCGGGCGTAGAGCTGCTCCAGCGCCGGCACCGGCACGAAGCCCGGAAAGGTGACCCGGGTACGCAGCTCGGCCGCTGCCGCCCGGGCGGCGAGCTGCCCGGCCTGCGGCTCCACCAGCGGCCCGGGGCAGACGAGCCGGAGTTCCGGCAGCCGGGCGAGCGCCTCCAGCAGGTTCAGGTGGTTCTTGTGCGCCGCGGTCGAGGAGGGATAGAGCAGCAGCCCGGGATCGGGCTCCGCCGCCGCCCCGGCCGGACGGGCGTGGAAGACCGGCAGCGGGATCAGCGCCGTCTTCGCCGCGACCTCCGGAAAGATCCGCAGGAGCTGCTGGTACGGGTGTGGCCAGGAGGCGACCAGGGCGTCCGCCTCGACGATGTTCCGGGCGAAGATGTCGGTGATCGGCGCGGAGTCGCAGTCCAGGTGGAACCGTCGCATGTCGTGCATCACCACTACCGAGCGGCGGGCCCGGGCCGGCACGCCACCGAACGGATAGAGCGTGACCCGGTCGTCGTCCGCCGCCACCGGGTTGGCCCGGCTGCGCAGCCCGGTGAGCAGGCGGTGGGCCAGCGGCGCGGACCGGAGTTGCCGGGGCAGCACCCGGCGCAGCCCGCCGCCGAGCCGGGTGTCGGCCCGGAGTGGCTGCCGAACCTCGGTCCAGCGCACCCGCGCGTCGTCGGGCACCTCGCGTCGCCAGCTCTGCCGGGTACCCTGGACGATGGTCACCTCGATCCGGTGCGCCTCGTCGGCGGCGAGTCCGCGGAGCAGGCCGTAGGTGAAGGCCTCCACTCCGGCCGAGTGTCCGGGCAGGATGGCGCTGCCGTCGATCCTGATGTCCATCTGGTCGTCCCTTCCGGCGGGCCCGGTTACCGGTCCACCCGGACCAGCCGGCCCGTGCGCTCGTCCTCCAGCAGTTGCCGGTCGGCGTCGACCATGATCCGGACCAGGTCGGCGAAGAGCGTCTTCGGCGCCCAGCCCAGCTTCCGGCGGGCCTTCGTGGCATCGCCGATCAGCGCGTCCACCTCGGACGGCCGGTAGTACGCCGGGTCGATCGCCACGTACTTCTCCCAGTCGAGGGCGGCGTGCGAGAAGGCGGCGGTCAGGAACTCCCGTACGGTGTGCCCGGTGCCGGTGGCCACCACGTAGTCGTCGGGTTGGTCCTGCTGGAGCGCGAGCCACATCGCCTCGACGTACTCGGGGGCGTAGCCCCAGTCCCGTACCGCGTCGAGGTTGCCGAGGTAGAGCTTGTCCTGCATGCCCGCCTCGATCCGCGCGATCGCCCGAGTGATCTTGCGGGTGACGAAGTTCTCGCCCCGCCGGGGACTCTCGTGGTTGAACAGGATGCCGTTGGCGGCGTACATGCCCCACGCCTCCCGGTAGTTCACCGCCGCCCAGTAGCCGAAGACCTTGGCGCAGGCGTACGGGCTGCGCGGGTGGAACGGGGTGCTCTCCCGCTGCGGCGGCGGGGTGGCACCGAACATCTCCGACGAGGACGCCTGGTAGTACCGGCAGTCCAGCTTGGCGGTCCGGATCGCGTCGAGCATCCGGATCGCGCCCAGCCCGGTGATGTCAGCGGTGTAGTTGGGAATCTCGAAGGAGACCCGGACGTGGCTCTGCGCGCCGAGGTTGTAGACCTCGTCCGGCCGGATGTCCCGGAGCAGCCCGGTCAGCGCCGCCGCGTCGGAGAGGTCGCCGTAGTGCAGGAACAGGTGCGCATCCGGATCCCGGGGGTGCAGGTCGATCCGTTCGATCCGCTCCGTGTTGAAGCTCGACGACCGGCGTTTCAGCCCGTGTACGACGTAGCCCTTGCCGAGCAGGAGTTCCGCGAGGTAGCTCCCGTCCTGCCCGGTGATCCCGGTGATCAGCGCGACTTTCGGCATCGTCTGCCCTCTCGGAGTTGCGGTCCGCGACCGGCCCGGAGCGCGACCGGCCTGCGGATTCCTCGGTGATCTGTCGAAACTCAGTGGTCTCGCCGCTCCATCGGCCGGGCCGGCACCCCGACCACCACGGCGCCGGCCGGCACGTCCCGGACCACCGCCGCACCGGCTCCGACCATCGCTCCGGCGCCCACCGAGATCCCGTCGATCACCGTCGCCCCGGCGCCGACCGTCGCCCCCGCCCCGATCCGGGTGGAGCCGGCGACGGTGCAGCCGGGCAGCAGGGTGGCGAAGTCGGCGAGGGCGGCGTCGTGCCCGACGCTGACGTTCGTGCTCACGTGCACGTGCCGGCCGGTCACGATGTCGGCGGTGAGCACGGCCCCGGGCCAGAGCACGGTGCCCGGGCCGAGTTCCACGGCCGGGCCGACCACCGCCGCCGGGTGCACCAGTCGGGCCGGGGTCCGCCGGTACGGGCCGAGCCGCCCGTCGAGCCGGGTCCGCACCGCGCCCGAGCCGACGCCGAGCACGTACCGGACGCTCTCGTCGGCGTCCCGCAGCCAGTCGTCCGGGCCGAGCCAGTCGACCGGCAGCCGGGCCAGGTCCGCCGCGCGGCGCGGGCCGAGACAGCCCAGCAGCTGGTAGCCGCCGGCCGCCTCGGCGATGGCGAGTATCTCGCGGGCATGTCCGGAGGTGCCCAGCACGACCAGTGAACCTCTCCCGACATCCCTTCGCGGTCCGTCGTGGCCGCGGGCGGAAGCCGGGGTGGACGCGCGGCGCTGTCCGGGTTGCGAAAGGTCCAGTCCGGCGCCGTCCCTCATCGGCCGCTCCCGGCACGGACGTCGGAACCGAGCAGCCAGCCGAAGTAGCCGGCCCGGTCGAACGGAGCGGGGTCGGCGGACACCGGCTCCCTGATCCGGCTCAGCGCCGCCGCCAGGCTCTCCGGATCGTCCGGCTGGTACGGCAGCAGCGCCCGGCCCGCGACCTCCCGGGCCTGCGCGGTGTCCGGTGCGATGATCGGGATTCCGCTGGCCCGGGCCTCGGCCAGGGGATAGCCGAAGGACTCCAGCGAGGACGGATAGAAGATGGCGGTGGCCCGGCGCCAGTATCCGAGGAGCTGGTCGTGCGGGACCACCCCGATCGCCCGGAGCGCCGGATGGGCCGTCAGGTCCGGCGGCAGGTCATCGGGGCGGGCGGTGACCCGGATCTCGATGCCGCCGGCCTCCGGACCGCCGCCCCGCCCGGCCGGACCGGGCCTGCTGCGACCCAACGTGTCGACCAGCATCCGCAGTTGCGGGACCAGGTTCTTGTAGCCGGCGGCGACCACCGGGACCAGCAGGAAGGTCCGGTCGTCCGGGGCCCACGCGTCGACCGGGGTCACCGGATGCGGTCGTACCACGATCCGGTCGCGTACCGCCGGGACGTGCCGGACGACCCGTTCGGCCATCGCGCCGCACGGTACGACGACGAGGTCGGCCCGGTGCAGCAGGAGGCGGATGACCGGGATCTGTGCCCGGAAGGAGCGGGGCAGCCGGCCGAGCAGGTGTTCCTCGTCGGGGTGGAGGAAGTGCAGGGCGTTGCGCAGCAGCACCCGGCGCTCGTCGCCGGCGTACCCGAACGAGACGTTGTTCGGCGCGACCACCAGCCGGGCGTGCCGGACCAGCCGCTCCCGGCTCAGCAGCCAGCCGGGGCTGATCCGCTGCCCCCGGCCGATCACCCGGGGCCGCCCCGGCACCCCGGACAGGTACGCGTCCAGCTCGCCCCGCCACCGGGCGGCGCCGCCCCGGTCCCCGCCGGCCGCGTCCAGCACGACGTCGTCGAGGTCGACCGGCGGGGCCGGTCCGTCGGCACCGTTGCGCGGTTTCGGGATACCGCTGCCCGTCGTCGCGGTCACCGCGCCGGCACCCCCTTGACCACCGTGCCGGCCGGCACGTCCCGGACCACGCAGGCGCCCGCGCCCACGGTGGCGTCCCGACCCACCCGCAATCCCTGGAGTACGGCGGCGGTCGTCCCGACCAGCACCCCGGTCTCGAGTACGCAGTTGCCGGAGATCGCGGCCAGCGGGTTCACCGACACGTGGTCGGCCAGCACGCTGTCGTGGCCGACGGTGCAGTTCTGGTTGAGGTGCACGTGCCGGCCGAGCCGTACGTTGGTGGTGACCCGGGCGCCGGCGAAGACCACCAGCCCGTCCCCGGCCACGGTGTCCGGGCCGACGGTCGCGTCCGGGTGCACCAGTGCGGGGGCCGGCAGGCCGTACCCGTCGATCCGGTCCGCGACGGTGCGTCGGATCCGGGGGTCGCCGATGCCGAGCACCACGGCGGTGCCCGGTGACGCCTGCCGCAGCTCCTCGACCGGGCCGAGGTACGGCACGTCGAGCCGGTGGACCAGCTTGAGACTCGGTTCGGCGGGGTGGTCGTCCACGAAGCCGACCACCCGCCAGCCGGGGGCCCGGCCGGTGGCGGTGATCGCCCGGACGATGCCGAGCACCTCCCGGCCGTGGCCGCCGATGCCGACGACTACCAGTTCGGTGCTCACGAGTCCGCGCCCCGGCCCGGCCCCGGCTCGGCACCGACGCGTCGGCTGCCGGTGAACTCCGGCATGGTCGGGCTGCCCGGCGCGCTGATCCCCTGCCGGCGCAGCACCTGGCGCACGGTCTCCAGCAGGATCCGCAGGTCGAGCGCGAGGCAGCGGCCGTCGACGTACTCGACGTCGTAGCGGAACTTCTCCTCCCAGCTCAGCGCGTTGCGGCCGCGTACCTGGGCCAGGCCGGTGATGCCGGGCCGCACCTCGTGCCGGCGGGCCTGTTCCGGGGTGTACAGGTCGAGGTAGCCGACCAGCAGCGGGCGCGGCCCGACCAGGCTCATGTCGCCGCGCAGCACGTTCCACAGCGTCGGCAGCTCGTCCAGGCTGGTCGCCCGAAGCCAGCGACCGAGTCGGGTCAGCCGGTCCGCGTCACTGGTCCGGCCGGGGGAGACCGGTCGCATGGTGCGGAACTTGCGCAGCTCGAAGAGCCGGCCGTCCCGGCCGGGCCGGTTCTGCCGGAACAGCACCGGGCGGCCCAGTGCCAGCGCCACCGCGGCGGCGCAGCCGAGCAGGACGGGGGAGAGCAACACGAGTAGCACGGCCGCGACCAGCATGTCGAGGACGCGCTTGCGTCGGTCGTACCGCCGGTGGCGGATAGTCACGCTCGGGCCTCCAGGAAGCTCGCGATGGCGTCCAGCACCCGGTTGGCCTGCGCTTCGGTCAGGCCGGAGCCGCTGGGCAGGGTCAGGCCGTCGGTGAAGAGCCGCTCCGCGGCGCCGGTGATCGCCCCCGCCGTCCTGGCGAATGCCGGTTGCAGGTGCATCGGCTTCCACACCGGACGGGTCTCGATCCGCGCCGCGTGCAGGTGTGCGGCCAGTTCGCCGGCCCGCCAGCCGGCGGTGGCCGGGTCGACGACGACGATGGTCAGCCAGCAGTTGATCCCGGTGTCGCCCTCGGCGAGCAGTCGTACCCCGGGTGCGGCGGCGAAGAGTTTGGCGTAGCGTTCCCGCAGCTCGCGGCGGCGGGCGAGCATCCGGTCCAGCCGGCGTAGCTGGGCCCGGCCGACGGCGGCCAGCAGGTTGCTGAGCCGGTAGTTGTAGCCGATCTCGGTGTGCTCGTAGTGCGGCACCGGTTGCCGGGCCTGGGTGGCCAGGTAGCGGCACCGGTCGGCGAGGGCGCCGTCGTCGGTGACCAGCATGCCGCCGCCGGAGGTGGTAATGATCTTGTTGCCGTTGAACGAGAAGACGCCGGCCTGGCCGAAGGCACCGGCCGGCCGCCCGGCATGGCTGGCGCCGAGCGCCTCGGCCGCGTCCTCCAGCACCGGCACCCCGGCGGCCGCGCAGACCGGGGTCAGCCGGGTGTAGTCGACGCAGGCGCCGAACATGTCCACCGGGATCACCGCCGCGACGTCGCGCCCGGCGGTGCGCAGCTCGTCGAGGAGCGCTGCCAGCAGCGGCACGTCGACGTTTCCGGTCGCCGGGTCGCAGTCGACGAAGACCGGCTCCGCGCCGGTGTAGACGACCGCGTTCGTCGTGGCCACGAAGGTCAGGGTGGGCACCACCACCGTCCGGCCGGGCCCGGCACCCAGGCCGAGCAGGCCGAGGTGCAGTGCGGCCGTACCCGAACTCAGCGCCACCGCGTGCGCGGTGCCGGCCCGGGCGGCGACCTCGCGCTCGAAGGCGTCGACCTCGGGCCCGAGCGGCGCGACCCAGCCGGACCGGAGCGCCCGGATCAGGTACGACTCCTCCAGCGGCCCGACGTCCGGCGGGGAGAGCAGCACGGGGTCGGGTGAGCGGGACGTGTCCGGCGGGCTGCCCGGCTCCGGCGACGGCGCGCGTTCAGAAAGATCCACAGGTGGGGGCCCTCCAGAGCCGGAACAGCAAGCTGACCGCAAGTGTTCTATCAGACTGATAGGACAGAAGTAAGTATCAAGAGATATATGAATAAAAATTCAGTAATAACCACATCAGATGAGCATTGTCCGGTACGCGTGACTTGCCGGCCCTCCCGTCGTTGACGGAGGTGGCACACCAGACACCAACGGTCCGGACCGGGGGAAGGGCACGGTCGAGCCGCAGACCTCGACGAGACGCCGGACCGGCCGACCCGCATGCGCGAACGGAGCACCAGTGACATCTCTGCCTGCTGGCCGCCGGGTCCTGATCACCGGCGGCACCGGTTCCTTCGGCCAGACGATGGTGCGCCGGCTGCTCGACCAGGACGTCGGCGAGGTACGGGTACTCAGCCGGGACGAGGCCAAACAGGACCTGATGCGGCACCGGCTCGGCGACGACCGGGTCCGCTACCACGTCGGGGACGTCCGGGACTACGACAGCATGCTGCGGGCGAGCCGGGGCGTCGACTTCGTCTTCCACGCCGCCGCCCTCAAACAGGTGCCGTCCTGCGAGTTCTTCCCACTGGAGGCGGTCCGCACCAACGTGCTGGGCAGCGCCAACGTCGTCGAGGCGGCCGAGCGCAACGGCGTGTCCTCGGTGGTGGTGCTCAGCACCGACAAGGCGGTCTATCCGGTCAACGCGATGGGGATGAGCAAGGCGCTGATGGAGAAGGTCGTCCAGTCGCACGCCCGGCACAACCCGGGCAGCCGGACCACGGTCTCCTGCGTGCGCTACGGCAACGTGATGTACTCCCGGGGCTCGGTCATCCCGCTCTTCGTCGAGCAGATCAGGGCTGGGCGGGCGCCGACGGTGACCAACCCGGCGATGACCCGGTTCCTGATGTCGCTGGCCGAGTCGGTGCAGCTCGTCGAGCACGCCTTCATGCACGCCCGGACCGGGGACATCTTCGTCCGCAGGGCCAGTGCCTGCACCATCGGCGACCTGGCCACCGCGCTCTGCCAGCTCTTCGACGTACCGGCCAAACTCGACCTGATCGGGGTCCGGCACGGCGAGAAGCTGCACGAGACACTTGCCAGCCGGGAGGAGATCGCCCAGGCCGAGGACTTCGGCGAGTTCTTCCGGGTACCACTCGACGCCCGGGACCTCAACTACGCGCTCTACGTCTCCGAGGGCGACCCGACCTGCCCCGGCGGCGAGGACTTCAACTCGGCCAACGCGCCCCGGCTCGGCGTACCCGAGATCGTGGAACTGCTGCGGAGCCTGCCGGAGATCCGGGCCGAGCTGGCCGCCCGAGACCTGGCGATGGCGCCGTGAGGCTCGTGCTGACCGGTGCCGGCGGATTCCTCGGCTGGCACGTACGGGTACTGGTCCGCGCCCTCGGCTGGCCCGACCCGGTCGCGCTGACCCGGGCCGACCTGGCCGACCCGGTCAGCGTCGCGGCCGCGGTCGGCGGCGCCGACCGGGTGCTGCACCTGGCCGGCGTCAACCGCGGTGACCCGGCCGACGTGGCGGCCGGCAACGTCGAACTCGCCGCCGCGCTGGCCCGGGGACTCCGGCAGTGCCCGATCCCGCCGGAGACGGTGGTCTTCGCCAACTCCGTGCAGGCCGGCAACGGCACCCCGTACGGCGACTCCAAGCGGGCCGCCGCCGCCACCCTGGCCGGCGCGGTGCACGGCCGGTGCGCCTTCGACGACGTCCCGCTGCCGAACCTGTACGGCGAACACGGCCGCCCGCACTACAACTCGGTGGTCGCCACCTTCTGCCGCCAGTTGGCCGACGGCGACCCGCCCGAGGTACGCGACGACCGCGAACTGACCCTGGTGCACGCGCTGGACGCCGCCGCCCGGTTGCTCGGCCTGCCGCCCACCGACCCGGCCGCGCAGTCGGCCGGGACCGCCGCCCCGACCGTGCCCTGGGACGCGGGCATGCCGGCGTTGCGGATCGGGGTGCGCGCCCTGGCCGACCGGCTGGCCGGGCTCGCCCGGACCTACCGCACCGGGGAGATCCCGCCACTGGCCGACCGGCACGACGTACGCCTGTTCAACACGTACCGCTCGCACCGCTTCCCGGCCGACCATCCCCGGCCGCTGGTCCGGCACACCGACCGGCGCGGCGCCCTGGTCGAGGTGGTCAAGGCGCACGGCGGGGCCGGGCAGACGTTCGCCTCGACCAGCAGGCCGGGGGTCACCCGGGGCGAACACTTCCACCTGGCCAAGGTGGAACGGTTCGCGGTGCTGCGCGGCACCGCCGAGATCGCGCTGCGCCGGGTCGGGTACCGCGAGGTGCTGCGGTTCCGGGTCGGCGGTGACGAGCCGGTGGTGGTCGACATGCCGACGATGTGGGCGCACCACATCACCAACACCGGCGACGGCGAACTGCTCACCCTCTTCTGGGCGAACGAACTCTTCGACCCCGCCCGCCCCGACACCTATCCGGAGCCGGTGGCGGACCCTGCCGTGGTGGCGCCGGTGGTGGTCGGGTGAGGATCGGCTTCGTCACCCAGTGGTATCCGCCCGAGCCGGTCTTCGTCCCCGGTGAACTGGCCCGGGAACTCGGCGCCCGTGGGCACCGGGTCCGGGTGCTCACCGGCTATCCGAACTATCCGGAGGGGCGGATCTATCCCGGCTACCGGCAGCGGTGGCCCGGGACGGGCGCCGGCACCGACGAAGGCGGCGACAGCGTCACCGTACGCCGGGTGCCGGTCTATCCGAGCCATGACTCGTCCACGCTCGGCCGGACCGCCAACTTCGTCAGCTTCGCCGCGACCAGCGCGCTGGCCGCCCCGGGCTATCTGACCGGCGCCGACGCGCTGTACGTCTACCATCCGCCCGCGACCGCGTTCACCGCGGCGGCGCTGGTCCGGCTGGCCCGGCGGATCCCGATCGTGCTGCACGTCCAGGACATGTGGCCGGAGTCGGTCACCGCGTCGGCGATGAGTCCCGGTGGCGGCGCCGGCCGGATGATCGAGGGCCTCCTGTCGGCGACGATGCGCCGGCTCTACCGGTCCGCCACCGCGATCGCGGTCATCTCGCCGTCCATGGCCGAACTGGTCGTGGCGCGGGGCGCCGACCCGGGCAAGGTCCGGGTGGTGCTGAACTGGACCGACGAGCGGCTGTTCCGCCCGGTGCCGGCGACCGCGTCGGCGCGGGCCGCGCTCGGCCACCGGGGCCGCTGCACCGTCATGTTCGCCGGCAACATGGGACCGTTCCAGCGGGTCGAGACCGCGATCCGGGCGGCGTACGCGGCCCGGGACCGGGTCGACCTGGTCCTGGTCGGCTCGGGTACCGAGGAGGAGCGCGCCCGCCGGCTCGGCACCGAGCTGGGCGCCGACAACGTACGCTTCCTCGGCCGGCGCCGGCCGGCGGAGATGGCCGACCTCTACGCGGCGGCCGACTACCAGCTCGTCTGCCTGCGGGACCTGCCCGGGCTGCGCGGCACCGTGCCCTCCAAGCTCCAGGCGGCACTCGCCTGCGGCGCTCCGGTGGTCGTCTCGGCGGCCGGTGACGCGGCCCGACTGGTGGAGTCGACCGGGGTGGGCCTGGTCTGCCCGCCCGAGGACCCGACCGCGCTGGCCGTCCGGTTCGCCGAGGCGGCGGCGCTGCCGGCGGCGGTCCGTACCGCGCTCGGCCGGCGGGCCCGCGAGGTCTACCGGGAGCGGATGTCGTTGCGGGTCGGCGCCGACCAGGTGGAGGACCTGCTGACCAAGAGCGCCGTGCCGCCGGCGGGTGGCCTCGGGCGGGCGACCGCCCGCCGGTTCCTCCGGCGGTGGCGGCCCGATCGGGAGACAGGGGTGACGCCGCGATGACCCGGGTGATGACGGTGGTGGGCACCCGACCGGAGATCATCCGGCTCTCCCGGGTGCTGGACCGGCTGGACCGTACGGTCGAGCACCTGCTGGTGCACACCGGGCAGAACTGGGACCGGAACCTCTCCGAGGTCTTCTTCACCGAGCTGCGGCTGCGCGAGCCGGACCGCTTCCTCCGGGTCGACACCACCTCGCTGGGCCGGGTGCTCGGTGGGGTGCTGACCGGCATCGAGCAGGCCATCACCGAACTGCGCCCGGACGCGCTGCTGGTGCTCGGCGACACCAACAGTTGCATCGCCGCGCTGATGGCCCGGCGGATGCGGGTGCCGGTCTACCACATGGAGGCCGGCAACCGGTGCTTCGACCTGAACGTGCCGGAGGAGACCAACCGGCGGCTGGTCGACCACGTCGCCGACTTCAACCTGGTCTACACCGAACACGCCCGGCGCAACCTGCTGGCCGAGGGGCTGCACCCGCGCCGCATCCTGCACACCGGCTCGCCGATGCGCGAGGTACTGGAGCACTACCGGCTGGACGTGGCCGCCTCGACGATCCTGCGCCAGCTCGAACTGGAGCCGGGCGGCTATTTCGTGGTCAGCGCGCACCGCGAGGAGAACGTCGACGACCCGGCGCGGCTGGGTCGGCTGCTCGACTGCCTGCGGGCCGTCCGGGACACCTGGCGGCTGCCGGTGCTGGTCTCCACGCACCCGCGTACCCGCAAACGGCTGGAGGCGCTGGCCGCCGACGCATCCACACTGGACGGCATCGCGTTCCACGAGCCGTTCGGGCTCTTCGACTACGTACGTCTCCAGTCGCAGGCCCGCTGCACGCTCTCGGACAGCGGGACGATCAGCGAGGAGGCGGCGATCCTCGGCTTCCCGGCGGTGACCCTGCGGGAGTCGATCGAACGGCCGGAGGCGCTGGACGCGGGCGGCATCGTGATGACCGGCCTGGACCCGGCCGGCGTGCTGGAGGCGGTCGAGGTCACCGTCGACCAGGTCGCGGCGGCCGGGGTGCCCTGCCCGGCGGACTACCAGGTCACCGACACCTCGCGCCGGGTCGTCGACTTCATCCTCTCCACCGTCCGCCGGCACCACGACTGGGCGGGCATCCGCAGGTAGTGGCGGCTACCCGCCGCCCGGGCCGAGGGCGCGCCGTCAGGCCGGCCGGACCGGCAGGGCCGTCATGCCGGCCGGACCGGCAGGGTGATGGTGAAGGTGGTGCCGACCCGCAATTTGCTGGCGACCCGGATGACGCCGCCGTGGTCGGTGACGATCTGCCGGACGATGGAGAGCCCCAGCCCACTGCCGCCGGTCTGCCGGCCGCGCGCCGAGTCGGCCCGCCAGAACCGGTCGAAGACGTACGGCAGCGCGTCCGGGGCGATCCCCGAACCGGTGTCGGCGACCTGGACCACCGCGGAGTCGCCCTCCCGGCGCAGCGTGAGCGTCACTCGACCACCCTGGGCGGTGGCCCGCAGCGCATTGGTGATCAGGTTGCCGACCACCTGGCGCAGCCGGTCCGGGTCGGCGTGCACGGCGACCGGCTCGGCGCTGACCTCCAGGGTCACCCCGGCCGCGTCGGCACCGGCCCGGTGCGCGGTACGGCACGTCTCCAGCAGTTCGGCCAGGTCGACCGCTGTCCGGTGGTACGCCAGGCTGCCCGCCTCGGCCAGGGCGAGATCCTGGAGGTCGTCGACGATCCGCTGCTGTAGCACCGCCTCCTCGTGCAGCGAGGCGAACAGCTCCGGATCGGGGTCGATCACCCCGTCGGAGAGCGCCTCCAGATAGCCGCGCAGGTTGGCCAGCGGGGTACGCAACTCGTGCGCCACGTCGGCCACCAGCCGGCGCTGGCGTTCCTCGCCGCGCTGCAACGAGTCCGCCATCCGGTTGAACGACCGGGCCAGTACGGCGATCTCGTCGTTCCCCTTCACCGGCACCCGGCTGGTCAGGTCGCCCCGGCCGAGTCGCTGGGAGGCCGCGGTCAGGATCCCGATCGGGCGCAGCACCCGGTGGCTGAGCAGGGCGGTCGCGACGATCGCCACCGCCGCCACCCCGGCGGCGGCGGCCAGCAGCGGGCCGACCACCAGGGCGGGATTGCCCTCGTCGCCGACGCCGAGGATGACCCGGGCCGGCTCGGGCGCCACCTCCGCGATCCGGGCGTTGAACGCCTCGGCCAGGCAGTAGTCCGTCGGCTCGCTCGGGTCGTCGACGGCACACGCGGCCGAGAGGTCACCCAGGGCGGCCGTGCTCGCCTGCTCGGACTGGGTCGCCTGGTCCCGGCAGTTCCGATTCAGCCTCGGGTTGGTCGAGGCGGCCGAGGTCAGGTCGTATTCGGGCACCCCGAACTGGCCCGGCGTCTGGATCGGTTCGACGCCGTTGCGGGTCAGGCAGGCGGCGAACCGGACACCGGTGCGGTACCGGTACAGCTCCTTGGCGGCGACCTCCGGTGGATCGGCGATCGCGCCGGAGAGGTCGAGGGTGGGGCGGGGGTTGACATATCCGACCACCGTGCCGAGTGCGCGTACCGCCCGGTCCGGATCGTTCTCGCTGTCGGTGTCGACGAGTACCCAGCCGGATTCGGCGACCAGGTGGATGCGCTGGCCGGTCTGCGCGCCGAGGCGTACGACAAGGTCCCGGACGCCCTCCCAGGTGCCGTGCCGGCGGCCGTAGTCGGTGAGCGCGGCGGTGACCCGGTCCAGCGAGGCGGCGGCGGCACCGGACTCGTCGATCTGCCGGGACGCCTGCCGGAGTACCAGCCAGAGGGTCGCGGCGGTCGCGCTGACCGCGACGAGCATCACCAGGCCGAGTACCCGCAACCGGAAGCTCACGCCGACGGGTCCGCCCCGGCGGCGGCCTCCTCCGGGCTCCGCTCTCCGCCGGGCTGCTCCGCCAGCCGGTAGCCCCGGCCGAAGACGGTCTGCACGTAGCGCGGCTCGGCCGGGTCGATCTCGATCTTGCGGCGCAGGTTCATCACGTGCGCGTCGACGGTCCGCTCCAGCACGTAGTGGTCGAAACCGAAGGCCCGGTCGATGATCTGGGCCCGGGTGAACGCCCGGCCCGGTTCGCCGGCCAGCACCTCGAGGATGCCGAACTCCTTGGCGGTGAGCGTGACCAGCCGCCCGCCGATCCGTACCTCGAACCGGCCGGGGTCGACCTCCAGGTCACCGACCCGGAGCACCGCCTGGTTGCCCGCGCTGAGCACCCCGGAGCGGCGCAGCAGGGCGCGGACCCGGGCGGCCAGCTCCCGTGGGCTGTACGGCTTGGTCAGGTAGTCGTCGGCGCCGATGTCCAGCCCGAGCAGTACGTCGTCCTCGGTGGTCCGGGCGGTCAGCAGCAGGATCGGCAGGTTGGACTCGGCCCGCAGGATCCGGCACACGTCGAGCCCGTCCACCACCGGCATCATCACGTCCAGCACCACGAGGTCGGGGCGGCGGGACCGGACCTGCTCCAGGGCGGCCCGGCCGTCGCCGACGACCAGCACGCTGTGGCCCTCCCGTTCGAGATAGACCCGGACCAGGTTGGCCTGCTTCGGGTCGTCCTCGGCGACCAGTATCCTCGCGCTCATCGCTCCCCATTCTGCCTGCTCGTGGCGGCATCGATTAGAGCGCCGCAGCGGTGAAGATGTGATGAAGTCGCGATCCGGAAACGGTCAGACGGCGGTCCGCATTCGGTGCGCACCCGTTCTTGACAGCTTCCGCACATCTGCCCTCCTACCGTGCGGGCATGTCGAAAGGAAGCACAGTCGTATCCGGCGCGACCGGCCGGTTCGGGGCGGCGGACCGGGCCCGGCGGTCGGCGGCGCGGCGCCGGATCCGGGAGACCCTGGCCCTGCGCCGGGCCGACGCCGCGGCCGGACTGCGCACCGCTCCCGACGCGGCGCCGCTCGGTCTCGACGCGGCGCGGACCGACCGGCGCGCCGGACAGGACACCACGACCTGACCGGCAGTGGCTAAAGTGCGTCGGGCCGTCGCTGCGTGGTCTGCTACTACCCCTCCGGGGGGAGTAGCAGACCACGGTTCGACCGGCCACCACGATGCCGGGGCCGGGGCCGGGGCCGGGGCAGAGGGAGGGGGACTGGCGTGCTGCACTTGAGGATCATCGTGCCGACCGACCGGTCCGCGGTCGTGCAGGAGATGCTCTCCGCCGACCCCGCCGTGGCGCACGTCATCGTGCTGCCCGGCGCCGCCCGTACCCCACCCGGGGACGTGGTGCTCTGCGACGTGGTCCGGGAGGGTGCCGACGAGGTGCTGGAGGCGTTGCGGACCCTCGGCGTGGACCGGGCCGGTGGGGTGGTCGGCGACGGGGTGGACGTCACCCTCTCGGCCGCCGCCGACCGGGCCGCCCGGGCGGCACCGGGCCTGGGTACCGACGCGGTGGTCTGGGACGAGATCGCCCAGAAGACCGGCGAGGAGACCCGGCTCTCGGTGACGTACCTGCTGCTGATCACCCTGGCCACCGTCATCGCCGGCATCGGGGTGTTGCTCGACCAGCCGATCCTGATCGTCGGTGCGATGGTGGTCGGCCCGGAGTTCGGGCCGCTGGCAGCGCTCTGCGTCGCGCTGCTGCACTGGCGCGGGTCGGTCATCCGGCGCTCCCTGCTGGCGCTCGGCGTCGGCTTCCTCACCGCGATGGCGGTGACCGTGCTCAGCACCTGGACGCTGACCGCCGTCGGCCTGATCGACCGGTCGATGCTGCTCGCCGACCGACCCATGACCGACTTCATCTGGCGGCCCGACGCGCTCTCCTGGGTGGTCGGCTTCCTGGCCGGGGTGGCCGGGATGCTCTCGGTCACCTCGAACCGGTCCGGCTCGTTGGTCGGGGTGCTGATCTCGGTCACCACGGTCCCGGCCGCGGCGAACGTCGCGGTGGCGCTCGGCTACGGCGTCTTCGACGAGGCGCTCGGATCGCTCGTCCAGTTGCTGATCAACCTCTGCGCGATCGTCGTGGCCGGCGTGCTGACCCTGCTGGTGCAGCGGCTGTGGTGGGAACGGGTCGCCGCCGCCCGGCCGGCCTGGCTCCGCTGGCCCCGTTCCGCGCCGGCTCCCCGGGGCAGGCCTGACCCGACCCGCCCACCCCGTTCCGTCCCGGACCGTACCGGCGGTGGCTGACCACCAGCCCCGCCCGCCACGAGGCTGACCGGGCGCGCCGCGACCGGCCGGCGGCCGGTCGCGGCGTCCGTCGCGGAGCTGGCGTCCGTCGCGGAGCTGGCGTCCGTCGCGGAGCTGGCGTCCGTCGCGGAGCTGGCGTCCGTCGCGGAGCTGGCGTCCGTCGCGGAGCTGGCGTCCGTCGCGGAGCTGGCGTCCGTCGCGGAGCTGGCGTCCGTCGCGGAGCTGGCGTCCGTCGCGGAGCTGGCGTCCGTCGCGGAGCTGGCGTCCGTCGCGGAACTATCGCCCGGGGCGGTTGCCGTCCAGTCCCTTGTCCAGCCCGGCCCGGCGCAGCGCGTCGGCCAGCGCACCGCCGCCGAACCCGCCGCCCTGTCCACCGCCGGACCGGTTACCGCCGGACCCGCCGCCGCCGGACCGGTTCCCGCCGGACCCGCCGCCACCGCGCCCCTGGCGCGGCTGGCCGGTGCGGTCGCCACCCCGGTCCCGCGCGGGGCGGGGCTCTGCCTCGTCCTCCAGCCGCAGGGTAAGCGAGATCCGCTTCCGGGGTACGTCCACGTCCAGCACCTTCACCCGGACCACGTCACCGGACTTGACCACGTCCCGCGGGTCCTTGACGAAGGTCCGGGACATCGCCGAGACGTGCACCAGGCCGTCCTGGTGCACCCCGACGTCGACGAACGCGCCGAACGCGGCCACGTTGGTGACCACGCCCTCCAGCAGCATCCCCGGCAACAGGTCGCCGATCTTCTCCACCCCGTCGGCGAAGGTCGCGGTCCGGAACGCCGGCCGGGGGTCCCGGCCCGGCTTCTCCAACTCCTTCAGGATGTCGGTCACGGTCGGCAGCCCGAAGGTGTCGTCCACGTACTCGGCGGGCCTGAGCTTGTGCAGCACGGCGGTCTTGCCGATCAGCGCGAAGAGGTCGCCGCCGGTGCTGGCCAGGATCCGCCGGACCACCGGGTACGCCTCGGGGTGCACGCTGGAGGCGTCCAGTGGGTCGTCCCCGCCGGGGATGCGCAGGAAGCCGGCACACTGCTCGAACGCCTTCGGGCCGAGCCGGGGCACCTGCTTGAGCGCCTGCCGGGTCCGGAACGGGCCGTTGGCGTCCCGGTGCAGCACGATGTTCTCGGCCAGCCCGGCACCGATCCCGGAGACCCGGGTCAGCAGCGGCGCGGAGGCCGTGTTGACGTCGACCCCGACGCCGTTCACGCAGTCCTCCACCACCGCGTCCAGCGAGCGGGAGAGCTTCACCTCGGAGAGGTCGTGCTGGTACTGCCCGACGCCGATCGAGCGCGGGTCGATCTTCACCAGCTCGGCCAGCGGGTCCTGGAGGCGACGGGCGATCGAGACCGCGCCGCGCAGCGAGACGTCGAGGCTGGGCAGCTCCTGGGAGGCGTACTCGGAGGCGGAGTAGACCGAGGCGCCGGCCTCGGAGACCACCACCTTGGTCAGGTTCAGGTCGGCATACCGCTTGATCAGGTCACCGGCCAGCTTGTCGGTCTCCCGGGAGGCGGTGCCGTTGCCGATCGCCACCAGCTCGACCTTGTGCGCCCGGGCCAACCGGGCCAGCGTCTCGATCGAAGCGTCCCACTGCCGGCGCGGCTCGTGCGGATAGATCGTGTCGGTCGCCACCACCTTGCCGGTCGCGTCGACCACCGCCACCTTCACCCCGGTACGCAGCCCCGGGTCCAGCCCCATCGTCGGGCGGGTACCGGCCGGCGCGGCGAGCAGCAGGTCGCGCAGGTTGGTGGCGAAGACCCGGACCGCCTCGTCCTCGGCCGCCTGCCAGAGCCGCATCCGCAGGTCGGCGCCGAGGTGGATCAGGATCCGGGTACGCCACGCCCAGCGCACCGTGTCGACCAGCCAGCGGTCCGCCGGCCGTCCCCGGTCGGCGACGCCGAACCGGGCGGCGATCTCCTGCTCGTAACGGGTCGGCCCGACCGGGGCGTCGTCCGGCGCGGGCGCCTCCTCCGGGTCCATGGTCAGGTCGAGCATGCCCTCCTTCTCGCCCCGGAACATCGCCAGGATCCGGTGCGAGGGCAGCTTGGTGTACGGCTCGGCGAAGTCGAAGTAGTCGGCGAACTTGGCGCCGGCCTCCTGCTGGCCGTCGCGTACCCGGGAGACCAGCCGGCCCCGCGACCACATCTTCTCGCGCAGCGAGCCGATCAGGTCGGCGTCCTCGGCGAACCGCTCCACCAGGATGGCCCGGGCACCGTCCAGCGCGCCGGTCGGGTCGGCCACCCCGGCGTCCGGGTTGACGAAGCCGGTCGCCACCGTGCGTGGGTCCTGCGACGGATCGGCCAGTAGCGTGTCGGCCAGCGGCTCCAGCCCGGCCTCCCGGGCGATCTGCGCCTTCGTCCGCCGCTTCGGCTTGTAGGGCAGGTAGATGTCCTCCAGCCGGGCCTTCGAGTCGGCTGCCATGATCTGCGCTTCCAGCGCGTCGTCCAGCTTGCCCTGACTCTTGATCGACTCCAGCACCGCCGCCCGGCGCTCCTCCAACTCCCGCAGGTAGCGCAGCCGCTCCTCCAGGGTGCGTAGCTGGGTGTCGTCGAGCGACTCGGTGGCCTCCTTGCGGTAACGGGCGATGAACGGCACGGTCGACCCGCCGTCGAGCAGGTCCACCGCGGCCCGTACCTGCCGCTCGTGTACGCCGAGCTCCTCGGCGATCCGCTGGTGCACTGAGCGCGGCTGCGCAGAGGTTGTCACGTCCTGTTCCGCCTTCTCCACTCGGTTCCGCCCTCACCCGTCGCCGGGACCGGCGCAGGGCAACTGGGTGCCGGCAAGCATTGTGCCGCACCCGGCGGCGGTCGCCGTCGCAGGCGGCGGCGATGCGCGAGCGCCGCGACTTCACGCGCCGTCGGCTATGGACAACCGAGAGTGATTCGGGTTAGGTCGGCTCGGAACGGTCCGCGAACCGAAGAGGGGCACGATGACTCTGCTGGCCGACGACCAGCCCGCCGGCTCCGGGGTGGGCGTCACCGACGGACATCCACTGGCCCGGCTCACCGCCGACGAGATCAGGGCCGCCCGGGCCCTGCTGGACCGGCACGGGCTGCTCGGCCCGACCACCCGGTTCGCCCTGCTGGCCCTGGAGGAGCCCGCCAAGGACGTGGTGCTGGCGTACCGGCCGGGTGATCCGGTGGACCGCCGGGTCCGGGCGGTACTGCTCGACGTCGCCACCGGCGTCGCCCGGACCGTGCTGGCGTCGGTGACCACCGGCACCGTCGACCCGGTACGCGAGCACGACGCCGTCCGGGACGGGCAGCCGCCGATCATGCTGGAGGAGTTCGTCGCGGTCGACGAGATCGTCAAGGCCGACCCGGGCTGGCGGGCGGCGATGGAACGCCGGGGCATCACCGGACTCGACCTGGTCCGGCCCTGCCCGCTCTCGGCCGGCGACTTCGACCTGCCGGGGGAGCGGGGCCGGCGGCTGCTGCGGGTGCTCTCCTTCCTGGCCCACCGGCCCGAGGACCACTGCTGGGCGCACCCGATCGACGGCGTGGTGGCGTACGTCGACCTGACCGAGCGCCGGGTCGTCGAGCTGATCGACCACGAACTGCTGCCGGTACCGGCCGAGGAGGGCAACTTCGACGACCCGGCGTACGTCGGGCCGGCCCGGACCAGCCTGAAGCCGATCGAGATCACCCAGCCGGAGGGGCCCAGCTTCTCGGTCGACGGTGACGTGGTGCGCTGGGAGAACTGGAGTTTCCGGGTCGGCTTTGACCCCCGGGAGGGTCTGGTGCTGCACCAGCTCGGCATCACTGACGGCGACCGGGAGCGCCCGGTGCTCTACCGCGCCTCGGTCGCCGAGATGGTCGTCCCGTACGCCGACCCGAGCCCGGTGCGGTTCTGGCAGAACTACTTCGACGCCGGGGAATACCTCCTCGGCCAGCAGGTGAACTCGCTGGTGCTGGGCTGCGACTGCCTCGGCGAGATCTACTACTTCGACGCCGTACTCGCCGACGGGGCCGGCGAACCGCGCGAGGTGCGCAACGCGATCTGCCTGCACGAGGAGGACCACGGGGTGCTGTGGAAGCACACCGACCTGTTCACGGAGTCGGCGGAGACCCGCCGGCAGCGCCGGCTGGTCATCTCGTCCTTCGTCACCGTCGGCAACTACGACTACGGCTTCTACTGGTACCTCTACCTCGACGGCACCATCCAACTGGAGGTCAAGGCGACCGGGGTGCTCTTCACCTCCGCCTACACCGAGGGGAACGGGTACGCGACCGAGGTGGCACCGGGGCTCGGTGCGCCGTACCACCAGCACCTGTTCAGCGCCCGGCTCGACGTCACGGTCGACGGGACCCGCAACGCCGTCGACGAGGTGGACGTCCGGGCACTGCCGGTCGGCCCGGAGAACCCGTACGGCAACGCCTTCACCCGGGTGGCGACCCGGCTGTCGTCGGAGTCGGACGGCGCCCGGGACGCGGACGCCTCGGTCGGCCGGACCTGGCGGATCTCCAACCCGGAGCGGCTGGGTCGGCTCGGCCGGCCGGTCGGCTACCAACTCCGGCCCGAGAGCCAGACGGTGCTGCTGGCCGCCCCCGACTCCTCGGTGGCCCGGCGGGCCGCCTTCGCCACCCGCTCGCTCTGGGTCACCCGGTACGACCCGGCGCAGCGCTATCCCGCCGGTGACCTGGTCAACCAGCACCCGGGCCACGCCGGGCTGCCGGAGTACGTCGCGGCCGACCGGCCGATCGACGGCGAGGACATCGTGCTGTGGCACACCTTCGGCACCACCCACTTCCCGCGCCCCGAGGAGTGGCCGGTGATGCCGGTGGACCGGTGCGGCTTCACGCTGCGGCCGGACGGATTCTTCGACCGCAACCCCACCCTGGACGTGCCGGCGAGCACGGCGACACACTGCGACACACCCGGCGACGGCGAATCCGCCGCCTGTCACGGCGGCTGAGCACCGGAGCGGTTCAGCGGCGTACGGTGAGCGCCGTGGCGGCGACGGCCGCGTCGACCGCGTTGAGCAGGTCGCCCAGTTCCGTCGGGAGCAGTCGTCGCCCGGCGGCGATCCGCTCGGTCACCATCGACCGGTTGCTCGGGATCAACGCCCGGACCAGGCCGCCGGCCCGGACCAGCCCGGCCAGCGTCGCGGTGCGGGGGTCCAGCGGCTGGTCGGAGCGTTCCAGGGTGGCGTTGAGCCGGACCCGGGGCCGGGCGACCCGGTTCGGGTCGAGCCCGGGAAACCGGACCGTCGTGCGGAAGTTCAGCCCACGGGCGGTCATCCGGCGGACCGCGCCCGCACTGACCAACCGGTCGCCGACGTGGTCCCGGACCCGGGAAGCGAGGAACTCCAGCCAGGAACGCGCCGGATGGCCGTCGCCCCGGCATACCATTTCGGCCAGCACCCGGTCGGTCACCGGCTCCTGCCAAACCCGGTCGTCGGTGACGTAGACGGCGGACCGGACCAGGGTGATCCGCCCGTCGAAGAGCAGTTCGGCGATGAGCGCGCCGGAGAGGGCGGCATCCACCAGGTTCGCCGCGGCGAGGGGCTTGCCGCTGTAGTCATCGTGTGCGATGAGGAACAGATCGTCGGCCAGCCGCTCGGTGGGTGGGCCGGGGTAATTCGTCATCCGTCATCCTTGGCCGGCCGGCCGACATGCCGGATCGGTCACTCCTCAATGTCGATGCAGGACGGTACGGCATGCGCACTGTCCGTTCAACCCGCCCTGGCCGTGCGTGTCTGAACACTGTGGTCCGTCGATCTCTTGTCGCGGGGCGTGATCGCCCATACCCTCTCCGGTGTCGTTCGAGAGTCCCTTTCTCGTTCCCCCCACACCGAGAGAGACCGACATATGTCATCCAGTCCCGCCCTGGAGTCCGGCCTGCGCCGGGGACGCCTGGGCACCGTGCATCTCGTCTTCTTCACCGTCGCGGCGTCGGCGCCGCTGACCGTGCTCGGCGGTGGCATCACGACGATGTACGCCGTCAGCGGCAACGTCGGCGCGGCGCTGTCCTATGTGCTGCTCGCCGCCATTCTGGGCGTCTTCGCGGTCGGCTACGCCGCGATGAGCCGATTCGTCAGCAACGCCGGCGCGTTCTACTCCTACATCGCGAACGGCCTGGGCCGGGCGGGCGGCGTTTCCGGCTCGTTCGTCGCACTGGCCTCCTACAACGCCATCCAGATCGGACTGTACGGGCTCTTCGGCGCGATCCTCGGCGACTTCATGGCGACGAAGTTCGGCGTCGAGCAGCAGTGGTGGGTCTGGGCACTGGTCGGGCTGGCGCTGGTCGGGGTGCTCGGGGTACTCCAGGTCGACCTGAACGCGACGGTCCTGGCGGTGCTGCTGCTGCTCGAATGCCTCGCGGTCGTCGTCTTCGACGTGGTCTCGCTCGGCAACCCGGCCGGCGGCAGCATCAGCCTGGCCGGGCTGGACCCCGGCAACCTCTTCGGGGCGGGGCTCGGTGCGGTGCTCGCGCTGGGGATCGCGAGCTTCACCGGGTTCGAGTCCGGGGCGATCTACAGCGAGGAGGTCCGGGATCCACGCCGCACCGTGGCCCGGGCCACCTACGTCGCAGTGGCCTTCACCGGTGCCTTCTACGCGCTCTCCGCCTGGGCGCTGACCGTGGTCACCGGCCCGGGGAACGCGCAGGCCGCCTCGGTCGAGGCCGGCCCGGGGGTGGTCTTCGGCACTCTAGCCGACCATGCCGGCAGCACGGTGGCGGACGTGGCGAACCTGCTCTTCATCACCTCGGTGCTGGCCGCCCTGCTCTCCTTCCACAATGGAGTCGCCCGGTACCTCTTCGCGCTGGGCCGGGAGCGGGTCCTTCCGGCCTTCCTCAGCCAGACCGGGGTCCGCACCGGGGCACCGGTGGCCGGCTCGCTGGCCCAGACCGTACTGGCCCTCGGCGTGGTGCTGGCCTTCGTGCTGGCCGACCGGGATCCGGTGGTCGACCTGTTCACCTGGCTCAGCGGTGTCTCGGCGGTCGGGGTGGTGCTGCTGATGACCCTCACCTCCGCCTCGGTGGTGGGCTTCTTCCGCCGCCGCCCGGAGGTCGGGGTGAGTGCCTGGCAGCGGCTGGTCGCCCCGGCGTCGGCCACCGGACTGCTCCTCGCCGTCCTGCTGGTGCTGCTGGTGAACTTCGACGCGCTGCTCGCCCCGGGCAACCCGAGCTACCTGGCCTGGCTGCTGCCCGGGGTCACCCTGGCAGCCGCGCTGGTCGGGCTCGGCTGGGGGCTCCTGCTCCGGGCCAGGCGGCCGGCGGTGTACGAGGCCGTCGGCCGGGGCGTGGCCGATGCGCCGCCCGCCGAGGACCCGGAACTCACCCTGACCCGCTGACCGCCGCCTCCACCGGCGGCGGCTGGGATCCGTGCCTGGATCAGCCGAGCGACCGCCACCAACCGTCCACCGGGGGCGGGTGGTCGACGACCACCCGCTCACCGGGGCGCGGCACCGCCAGGCGTACGCCCCGGGCCTCGGTCTCGCGCCACAACCGGTCCACCGGTTCGGCCCAGCCGTGCGGGGCGAGGTTGAAGGTGCCCCAGTGCACCGGCACGAGGAGCCCGCCGCGCAGGTCCAGGTGGGCGGCGACCGCCTCCTCCGGGAACATGTGGATGTCCGGCCAGGCGGTGGCGTACGCGCCGATCTGGATGAGCGTGACGTCGAACGGGCCGTACTCGGCGCCGATCTCGGCGTAGCCGTCGAAGTAGCCGGAGTCGCCGGAGCAGAAGACCCGGCGGGTCGGGCCGGCGACCACCCAGGAGCCCCAGAGGGTACGGTCCCGGGCGAGCGCGCGCCCGGAGAAGTGCCGGGCCGGGGTGGCGGTGACGTCGAGCCCGGCGACCGAGGCGTGCTCGCCCCAGTCCAGCTCCACGATCCGCTCCGGCGGTACGCCCCAGCGCTCCAGGTGGGCGCCGACCCCGAGCGGCACCAGGAACGGTGCGGACTGGGTGTCGCGCAGGGCGCGTACGGTCGGCATGTCCAGGTGGTCGTAGTGGTCGTGCGAGATGAGCACGGCGTCGAGCCGGGGGAGCCGGTCCAGCGGCACCGGCACCGGGTGCAGCCGGCGCGGGCCGATCCGGGCCGACGGCGAACAGCGGTCGCTCCAGACCGGGTCGAGCAGTATCCGCCGTCCCTCGATCTCGATCAGCGCCGACGCGTGGCCGTACCACAGCACACTGAGTTCGCCGGGTGGGGCGGTGGCCGGCGCGACGGTCTCCGGCAGCAGCACCGGCACGCTACCGGCCGGGCGCCGGGGCTGGTTGCCGAAGATCAACTCCCGGAGGATGCCCTTTCCGGTGCCGGGCAGCGCGATCCGGGTACTGACCGGGTTACGGAACGCGCCGGCCCGGAACTGCGGGGAGCGGCGTACCCGGTCGGCCCGGGCGCCATCCGGGAGGCGGCCGAGCGCGGCCGGCACGTCCCGGACCGCCCAGCCGGCCGCGCCGAGCGCGGCGACCGCGAGCGACCACCGGAGGCGCCGGCGGCGCCGGGCCGCGACGTCGCCCCGTCCTGCTCTTCCCCGCATGTGCCGACGCCCCCTCGTCCTCACGAGCGAGGGTACGCCGGCCGGCACCGCTGCGGACGGCAGCGCGGCGCCGCCGCCCGGCGGGCGGGGGAGGTCAGCCGCCGTTGGTTGGCTGGTACATCCTCGGCCGGCGGGCCGGCACGGACAGGTTCCGCAGACCGTCGACCGCGGCGAGGAAGGCCGGGCCCATCGCCGCCCGGGCCTGCACCGCCGGGTGGGTCGAGCCGAAGTTGTCCGGGTCGGCCTGGCCGTCGGCGAAGAGCACATACGTCAGTACCGGCGCGCCGGCCGGGTCGAAGATCAGTCCGGCCTCGTGCCGGGCGTTGCCGAACCAGCCCGCCTTGGTGGCGATCCGGGCCCGGTCGGTCGACGACATGTTCCGGCGGATGCCGTCGGTGAACGCGATCGGCGCGCGGAGCTGGTTGAGCAGGAAGGTGGTCGACGTGGCCGAGAGCAGCGTGCCCCGGACCAGCGCCTGGAGCAGGTCGTGGGTTTCCCGCGCGGTGCTGGTGCCGAGGAAGAACCGGTTCGGGTTGGCGACCGGTTCGACCTGGGTCTTCGGGAAGCCCTTGGCGACCAGGATCTGGTTGAGTTCGGCGGCCGGGCAGACCAGGCCGCAGAGCCGGACGGCGGTGTCGTCGGAGACGGTCAGCAGCGCGGCGAGCACGTGCCCCAGGGTCACCGAGCTGGGGTAGGCGCCGTCCAGGCTGAAGATGCCGTCGCCGCCGGGCACCACGATCGCCGAGGTGACGTCGACCCGCTGGTCCAGGGTGAGCAGCCCCCGGTCGACCTTGTCCAGCACCGCCGTGGCCACCGCGATCTTGTTGACGCTGTACGCCTCGACGACCGTGTCCTGGTTCTCCCGTACCGCCGGCAGCGGCGCCGGCCCGGTCCCGCTGGCCACGCTCAGGTACGCGTACCAGTTGCCGCCGGCCCTGGTCTTCTCCCGCCGGTAGATCGCGGCGACCTGGTCGGCCCGGGCCCGGGCGGGGCTCTCAGGTGCCTGTCCGCTGTTCGGAGCGGCCATCGCCGGAGTGGCCGTCCCGAGCACGACGCCGGCGGTGGCGGCGGTGCCGATGCCCAGTGCGGTCCTGCGATTCACCCTGCTCACCAATGCTCTCCCATCGGAGGGTCGAGGTCGCCGACCGACGGCTGCCCGGTGCGGACGGGTCCGCGAGAGCGGCTGCCGGATTTGCGGCTTGCCGACCGGTAACAATAGGCGACCGCGGCCCGCACCGCTGGGCCCTACTGCTCCCGCACGACGCGATGTATCGGCGGTGTAGGTGGGTGGGGGTGCCGGCCAGGGGTGCCGGCGGGTCAGGTGCCGGGTGCGCCGTCCCGCTCCCGGGTGGCCTTCAGATAGTCCCGGTTGAGTCGGCCGATGCTGGTCAGCGGAATCCCCTTCGGACAGACGGCCGTGCACTCGCCGATGTTGGTGCAGCCGCCGAAGCCGGCCTCGTCGTGTGCGTCGACCATCCCGACGACCCGGGTGGTGCGCTCCGGCTGGCCCTGCGGCAGCAGGCTCAGGTGGCTCACCTTGGCGGCGGTGAAGAGCATTGCCGAGCCGTTCGGGCAGGCCGCGACGCAGGCGCCACAGCCGATACAGGCGGCCGACTCGAAGGCGGCGTCCGCGTCGGACTTGCGGACCAGTTGGGCGTGTGCCTCCGGGGCGGCGCCGGTCGGCGCGGTGATGTATCCGCCGGCCGCGATGATCCGGTCGAACGCGCTCCGGTCCACCACCAGGTCCTTGACCACCGGGAACGCCTTGGCCCGCCACGGCTCGATGTCGATGGTCTGGCCGTCGGTGAAGTGTCGCATGTGGAGCTGGCAGGCGGTGGTGGCCCGCTCCGGGCCGTGCGCCACGCCGTTGATCACCATGCCGCAGGCGCCGCAGATGCCCTCCCGGCAGTCGTGGTCGAAGGCGACCGGTTCCTCGCCGTCGAGGGTCAGCCGTTCGTTGAGTACGTCCAGCATCTCCAGGAACGACATGTCGGGGGAGACGTCCGGGACCGGGTAGCTCACCATCCGGCCGGGATCGTCCGGTCCGCTCTGGCGCCAGATCCGCAGGGTCAGGTTCACTTGTAACTCCGCTGGGTGGGGTGGACGTACTCGAAGTGCAGGTCTTCCTTGTGCAGCACCGGCGGGCGGTCGGCGCCGGTGAACTCCCAGGCCGCCACGTAGCTGAAGTGCTCGTCGTCGCGCTGCGCCTCGCCCTCCGGGGTCTGGCTCTCGGCCCGGAAGTGACCGCCGGCCGACTCGGTGCGGTGCAGCGCGTCGACGCACATCAGCTCGGCCAGCTCGAAGAAGTCGGCGACCCGGCCGGCCTTCTCCAGCGCCTGGTTGAGCCCCTCACCGTCGCCGGGCACCTT
Source organism: Plantactinospora sp. CA-294935 (assembly GCF_050936445.1). Taxonomy (NCBI): domain Bacteria; kingdom Bacillati; phylum Actinomycetota; class Actinomycetes; order Micromonosporales; family Micromonosporaceae; genus Plantactinospora; species Plantactinospora sp. CA-294935. The sequence continues at coordinate 9,145,526 of NZ_JBNJMU010000001.1, read as the reverse complement.
CACCCGCTGCCAGAACTGCTCCCGCAGGCTGCGGATCTCGGCGAGTGCCTTGCGCAGCCCGGCGTCGGTCCGCTCCATCCCGCAGTGGTCCCACATGATCTGGCCCAGCTCACGGTGGAACGAGTCGACGGTGCGGTCGCCCTGGCAGGCGAGCAGCCGGGACAGTCGGTCGGTCACGTCGTCCCGGGCCGACACCACCTCGGGGTGCTCGTCGGTCAGCGCCTCGAAGGGTCCGGCCGCCAGATAGTCGGCGATGGTGCTGGGTAGCACGAAATAGCCGTCGGCCAGGCCCTGCATCAGCGCGGAGGCGCCGAGCCGGTTGGCGCCGTGGTCGGAGAAGTTCGCCTCGCCGATCACGAACAGGCCGGGGATGGTCGCCTGGAGGTCGTAGTCGACCCAGAGCCCGCCCATCGTGTAGTGCACCGCCGGATAGATCCGCATCGGCACCTCGTACGGGTCCTCGCCGGTGATCCGCTGGTACATCTCGAAGAGGTTGCCGTACCGGTCGGCGATGGTGGACCGGCCGAGCCGGTCGATCGCGTCGGCGAAGTCGAGATAGACGCCGAGCCCGGTCTGCCCGACGCCCCGGCCGGAGTCGCAGACGTTCTTGGCGGCCCGGGAGGCGATGTCCCGGGGGACCAGGTTGCCGAAGGACGGGTACATCCGCTCCAGGAAGTAGTCCCGCTCCTCCTCCGGGATCTGCCGGGGTGGGCGGTCGTCGCCGGCCGCCTTCGGCACCCAGACCCGGCCGTCGTTGCGCAGCGACTCGCTCATCAGGGTCAACTTCGACTGGTGGTCGCCGGAGACCGGGATGCAGGTCGGGTGGATCTGCGTGTAGCAGGGGTTGGCGAAGAGCGCGCCCTTGCGATGCGCCCGCCAGGTGGCGGTGACGTTGCAGCCCTTGGCGTTGGTGGAGAGGTAGAAGACGTTGCCGTAGCCGCCGGAGGCGAGTACCACGGCGTCGGCGAAGTCGCACGTTATCTCGCCGGTGACCAGGTCCCGGGCCACGATGCCCCGGGCCCGGCCGTCGACGACGATCAGTTCCAGCATCTCGTGCCGGCTGTGCATCTCGACCCGGCCCTGCCCGATCTGCCGCTCCAGCGCCTGGTACGCCCCGAGCAGCAACTGCTGGCCCGTCTGGCCCCGGGCGTAGAAGGTGCGCTGCACCTGGGCGCCGCCGAACGAGCGGGTGTCGAGCAGGCCGCCGTACTCCCGGGCGAACGGTACGCCCTGGGCCACCGCCTGATCGATGATCTCCACCGAGACCTCGGCGAGTCGGCGTACGTTCGACTCGCGGGAGCGGAAGTCGCCGCCCTTGACGGTGTCGTAGAAGAGGCGCTGGATCGAGTCGCCGTCGTTGCGGTAGTTCTTGGCGGCGTTGATGCCGCCCTGGGCGGCGATCGAGTGTGCCCGGCGCGGGCTGTCCTGGTAGCAGTATGACTTGACACGGTAGCCCTGCTCGCCCAGCGTCGCGGCGGCCGACCCGCCGGCCAGCCCGGTGCCGACCACGATCACCGTGAGCTTGCGCCGGTTGGCCGGGTTGACCAGCTTGGCGGCGAACCGGCGGCGCTGCCAGCGGGTCTCGATCGGCCCGTCCGGGGCCTTGGTGTCGGCGATCGGCTCGCCGATGGTGAAGAGGTCCAGCCCGTTAGTGGGGTTCATCGTCAACGCACCAATCCCGCGATCACCGCGAAGGGGACGACCAGGTATCCGGCGCAGAGCGCGACGGCGAAGCCGAGCGAGATCGCCCGGGCCCTGGCCTCGCCCCGGGGAGTCTGCTGACCGAGGCTGCGGAACGCGCTGAACATCCCGTGCCGCAGGTGGAAGCCGAGCGTCACGATCGCGACGGTGTAGAGCAGGGTGACGTACCAGCGCTCCGGGGCGAAGTCGGCGGCCACGTTCGCGTACGGCCGGCGCGGGTCGCCGACCGGGTTCAGATCGCCGGTGGTCAGGTCGAGCAGGTGGTAGACGACGAAGAGCGCGATGATCACCCCGCCCCAGCGCATGGTCCGGGCCGCGTAGCTGCCCTGCACCTTGGGGCGGTGCGCGTACCGGACGGGTCGGGCCGCCCGGGCCCGCCGGGCCAGCACGGTCGCCGACCAGATGTGCGCGACCAGGGCGATGCCGAGCACCGCGCGCTGGATCCACAGGTACCAGGTGTCCGGCAGCACGGGTGCGCCGATGGTACGCAGCCAGTGCGCGTAGTGGTCGAACGACTCGGGGCCGAAGAAGATCTTCAGGTTGCCGAGCATGTGCGCGATCAGGAAGAGCACCAGCAGGATGCCCGTCACCGCCATCACGGCCTTGAGGCCGATGCTGGACCGGATCGGCGACCGCGTCGAGGTAGCTGTCACCTCACAAACGCTAGGAGACCTCCGATTAGTCGTCCAATGCATCGAAGCCTCAGAGACGATAGCTGTAGGCTATGCATGTGCAGCTCCACCAGTTGAGATACTTCGTGGCAGTGGCAGAAACCCGGCATTTCACTCATGCCGCCGACATTGTCGGCATCACCCAGCCGTCGTTGAGTAAGCAGATTCACGCCCTGGAGACCGATCTCGGCGCCCCGCTCTTCGAACGGGTACGCGGCAACATCGGGCTGACGGCGGCCGGCGAGGTGCTGCTGCCGCTCGCCGAGCGGATCCTCGCCGACGTCGACACCGCCCGCCGCGAAGTCCAGGAACTCGTCGGGGTCCGGCGCGGCCGGGTACGCCTCGGCGCCACCCCCAGCCTGGCAACCTCGCTCGCCCCGGCGGTGCTGCGCCGGTTCCGGGACGCCCACCCCGGGGTGGACCTGCGGGTGGAGGAAAGCGGCTCGCAGGACCTCGTCCGCGACCTGCTCCGGGGCGAGCTGGACCTGGCGCTGATCATCCTGCCCGCGACCGGCGCCGACCCGGCGCTGATCGCCGAGCCGATCCTCCGGGACAACCTGGTGGTCGCCTCGCTCAACCCGCTGCCGATGACCGACTCGGCCGGCACCATGCACCTCACCGACCTGCGCCACCAGCCGCTGGTGATGTTCCGGCAGGGCTACGACCTGCGGGACGCCACCCTGCGGGCCTGCCGGGAGGCGGGCTTCGAGCCGTCGCTCGCGGTGGACGGCGGCGAGATGGACGCGGTGCTCAGCTTCGTGGAGGCGGGACTCGGCGTGGCCCTGGTGCCGGGCATCGTGGTGGCGCGGCGGCCGAGGCTCTGGGTCACCCCGCTGGCCCCGCCGGGGGTGCACCGGACGATCGCGCTGGCCCGACGCCGGGAGCCGGAACCCACGCACGCGGCCCGGGCGTTCCGGCGGATCCTGCTGGCATTCATCGGTACGGCCGCCGCGAACTCGACGCTGCCGGCGGGCGTCACGCCGTACTGACGCCGGCTATTCCGGCTTGTCGTCCGGGGCGAGCAACAGCCGCGCGTAGTTGCCCATCGAGCGCTGGTAGCGGGGCAGGTGCGGGGCGAGCGCGCCGACCGCGACCGACACCGCCTCGCGCTCGCGACCGGTGTCGGCAAGGCAGAGCGCCAGCGTCGCGCTGATCGCGTCGCCGAGACCCCGGGTCGGCTCGTCCAGCGTCGCCGGATCGATGCCACGCTCGGCCTTCAGCAGCCTGACCGCGAGTTCGGCCTGCCCGATGTTCCGCAACGAGCTGGACATCTGGATCACGGCCCGGCGCCGCCGGTAACCGATGAGTCCGTGGTCGAGCGCCCAGCGGTAGAGCGGCACGGCCCGGTCGGAGTGCCCGGTCGAATCCCACGCGCAGGCCCGCTCGAACGCGCCGACCGGGTCGTCGGCGGGCAGTTCCGCCGCCAGACTGTCGATCAGAGCACGGAAGTCGTCGTCCCGGTCCTCGTAGTCGTCGATCGAAGCCCACGCCTCGGCGACCCGCCGCTCCCAGTCCTGCATCGACACAGACTCGCAGAGCCGCCCGGTTGAGCCGCTGTCGACGCTGTCTCCGCGTTACCCGGGCCACATCTGCGGGGTTGGTTGCCGCTGCCGGGCCGAGGGCCGGCGTGGGTTGCGCTACCAGCTCCAGCGCCAGAAGCGGCGCTCGTAGCGGACGACCAGGGTGCCGGCGGCGGTGCTGCCGGTGACGACGATGTGCGGGGCGGTCGAGCCGGGTTCGGGCGTGGACGGCACCTTGGCCGTCGCCGTGCCGGCGCTCGTGTTGACCCCGTCGATGTTGGCGGTCGCGCCGGCCGGCAACACGATGACCGTCGAGCCGGCCTGGGTGGCGAGGTTGACGTCGACCACCCGGTGCCTGATCACGGCGTGCCGCAGGTCGAGCTTGACCATGCCGGCCTTGCTGCGCACCACCAGCCGCCGGGGTACGGCCCAGCGGCCGGAGCGCTTGATCTCCCCGGCGAAGCTGGTCAGCTCGACGACCTCGTCGGGAGCGACGGTTGGGGCCACGGCCGGCAGGTCGGCGACGTAGGGCTGCACGTCGCCGTCGGTCCGGGCGCGTAGCACCCCGTCGACGCGCTCCTCGAACTCGGGCAGGGTCAGCCGGCCCTCCGCGACCGCGGCGCTCAACCGGGCGACGACGCTCTCCCGCTCGGCGTCGGACAACCGCACCTCCCGCCTCGGCGGGACCACATCGCCACTCACCTCACCAACACTACGGTCCGGTCGGCAGGTACAGAAGCCCGGCCGGCTCAGTCGGGCGTTTCCCGCGTTCCCCGCGTCCGCGTCTCTCGCATCGGTTGTGCGGTGTTCGCGTCGTCGGCCGGGTCGAGCAGCTCGGTCAGGGTCAGTAGGGCCTCGACCGTCATGTTCCGCCGCCACGCCGTCTCGGTCAGCAGCCGCATAGCCGCGTAGAAGGGTTCCTTGTGGGTCAGTTCCTCCAGGCTCATCAGCCGTTCCTTCCTGGCGATCCGGTTACCGAGATCAGGGCCGGGCGCGGTGCTGGCCGGCCAGTTCGGAGGTGGTGGTACCGCAGCGTGGACACCACCGGGACTTGACCCTGAAGGCGAAGAGCCCGGCGCCGAAGCCGAGCAGTGTGCAGCCGACGACCGTGCAGAACAGGCGCAGCAGCATGGCGGCCTCCTGGATGGAGGGATGCCGGGCGGCTGGTTGCCGCCAGAGGGTCTACCCGGCATCCCGGGAACGGGACATCCGCCCGAGGGCGGGGGTGGCCACGGCGCGCCCCAGCAGGGGAGGTGCGCGGCGCGCCGTGGCCGGTACGGGCCAATCACGGTGTGACCGGGGCCGTACTGTGGGTCATGTTGCTGGAGCGTCATGCACGAACGCAAGGCTTGCGAAGCCCCGCACTGTTCACATCGCGCGGCTTTTCCATTGCCTTGCAAACGCAAGCCACCTGAGACTGGAGAGGAGCGAAGGAGCATGAACGTGGCGGCACGAAAGCAACCGCCGACCGTCAGACTGCGCCGACTGGCGGCGGAAATCCGCGCACTGCGACACGGCGCCGGTCTCACCCGGGAGGATGTCGCCGAGCGGACCCACATGAACCCGGCCACCCTCTGGCGCCTCGAAACGGCGCGGGCCCGCCCCCAGCGCCGAACCCTGCTCGGGTTGCTCGACGTTTACGGCGTCACCGATCCGGAGCGCCGGGCCGAGCTGGTCGATCTTGCCAAGGATGCCGGACAGTTGGGCTGGTTGCAGGCGTACGAGGACCAGTTGCCCGACGAATACAGCACCTACATCTCGTTCGAGTCCGAGGCCCAGTCGGTCCGCAACTACGAGTCGCTGTTCGTCCCCGGCCTGCTCCAGACCGAGGCGTACGCCCGAGCCGTCACCGCCGGGCTCTTACCGGACGGCACGGAGGCGGAGGTTGAACGGCGAGTCGAGGCGCGGCTCAGGCGCCAGGAGTCGATCAGCAAGGCCGAACCGCTCAAGGTGTGGGCGATTCTCGATGAGAGCGTGTTGCACCGCAAGGTCGGCGGGGCGGCTGTGATGCACGACCAGTTGCAGCACCTCGCCAAGCTCACCAAGCTGCCCAACATCACCGTTCAGGTACTGCCCTACGAGGTCGGCGCGCACCCGGGCATGTATGGCGCATTTGCCGTCATGAGTTTTCCAGATCCGGCCGATTCGGACCTGGTCTACATCGAGAACCGGGTCAACGCACTGTTCCTCGAACGCGACACCGACATTGCCAGTTACACCGATCTCTTCGAGCACCTACGCGCGGCAGCGCTCAATCCGGCGGCCTCGGTCCGCTTGATCACCCGTGCCGCCGAGCAGGATTGACGGAAGGAGGTGAAGAAGATGTACGACTTCGATCCGACCGATGCCGGGTGGCGTACGAGCAGTCGTTCGGGAGCCAACGGTAATTGTGTCGAGGTTGCCGACAACCTTGGGGCTGTTGTCGCGGTGCGGGACAGCAAGGACCGGAGTGGTCCTGTGCTGGCGTTCCGATCGGCTGCCTGGGCGACCTTCACGACGTCGCTGAAGGACGGGACGCATCCGGCGTAACCCATACCGGGCGCGAATCGGCGGCCCTTCCGAACCACGTAGGAGGGGCCGCCGAGCCATGCACCGCACACCGCTGGCGATAGCCACTTTTTTGTGCGTACTTGTCGGTCCGGCACTGCCGGACGACTCTGGTCGTGGGCGGTCGGACGGCCGCCGGGATCCGGATCGACGGGAGGTCGGCGGTGTGTCAGGAGGCCGACGACTGAACCTTTTTCAACCTGAACCGCGCGGCGCTCGCGCACCGCGTCCGACCTTGCGGTCCACCGCACCGCAAGGCGAGGTTGAAAAGGTTCACTGGGCGGCGTGCAGCCCGTCCAAACGGCGGTGCCCCCAGTCGGAGAGCGGCGCCAACGCCTCGGCGAGGTCGCGGCCGAACGGGGTCAGCGAATAGACGGTCTTCAGCGGCAGTACGTCGTGCACCTCGCGGTGCACCAGCCCGTCGCTCTCCATCTCGCGTAGCGCCTGGGTCAGCACCTTCTCGGTGAGGCCCGGCAGCCGCCGGCGCAGTTCGGCGGGGCGGTGCGGGCCGGATTCCAGCAGCCAGAGCAGCGAAGTCTTCCACTTGCCGTCGATCACGGCGATCGCGGCGGTCACTCCGCAGACGTTCAGGTCCCGGGCACGACTGCGTGTCATCTGCGTCCTCTTTACCCCAGTTCACACTATTCAGGAGTACAGGTATGTCCTCACACCTCGAACAGTCCGCTGTCACGGTACTCGGTCTCGGACCGATGGGCCGGGCCCTGGCCGGCGCGTTCCTGGACGCCGGCCTGCCGACCACGGTCTGGAACCGGACTCCCGGCCGGGGAACCGCGCTGGTCGAGCGGGGCGCGGTCGGCGCCGGCTCGGCGGCGGAGGCGGTCGCCGCGAGCGACCTGACGGTGGTCTGCGTGGTGAACAACGACGCGGTGGACGCCATCCTCCGGACCGACGCCGTCGCCGACGCGCTCAAGGGTCGTACGGTGGCGAACCTCAGCGCGGACACTCCCGGCCGGGCCCGGGACGTCGCGGCCTGGGCCGCCGAGCACGGCATCGGCTACCTGGACGGTGCGATCATGACGCCGACCACCACCATCGGCACTCCGCACGGGGTCTTCATCCACAGTGGTCCGAGCGATCTCTACCAGCGGCACCGGCCGGCACTGGAGCGGCTGGGCGGCACCCACACCCACGTCGGCGACGAGATCGGCCGGGCGGCGGCGTACGACATCGCCCTGCTGGACATCTTCTGGACCTCGATGGCGGGTTGGGCCCACGCGGTGGCGGTGGCCCGGGCGGAGGGGATCAACGCCCGGGAACTGGCGCCCTTCGCTGTGGGCATCGGCGCGATCCTGCCGGCGATCTTCGAGGGTACGGCGGCGCAGGTGGCGGACGGCAGCTACTCCGGCGAGGACAATCCGATCACGTCGGCGGCCTCGACCATGGCGCACGTCGTGCACACCTCGGAGGCGCACGGAATCGACGCCAGCGTGATGCGGGCGGTCGAGGGCCTGGCCCGCCGGGTGATCGGGCTGGGCCACGGCACGGACGGCTTTCTCCGGGTCGCCGAACTCCTCGGTCGCCGCTGAGGCGGGTGCCGAAGTCGGTGCCGGCGCCTGAACTGGCGCGAGGATCTTTCGGGCGTGGGAGGCCGGGGTGTGGCGAGGTCTCCGGTAGAGGTTCGGCGAGCAGAACCGAAACCGGAGATCTCGTGGACACCTGACGGCGACGGCGCCGTTCGACCTGGCAGACCAGCTTCGATTCACGGCACACCCCTACTCGCCGGCCTGGACACGGGTGTTCTGGAAGGCCGCGATCAGCCAGCCGTCGGGGCCTTTGGTGGCCACGAAGGTCTGGATGGAATCCTCGCCCATTGGAACGATCTTGCCCCTGGTGTGGAAGATCGCGACATCGGCGGAGAGGAAGCGCAGGTCGACGATCCGCGCTTCGACCTTGCTGTTCTTCAACACACCGTCGAACGCGGGCTGCAGCAGGTCGACGATCGCCGGCCGGCCGGCAGCATGGATGCCGCGAAAGTCGATCAGATCGGCGTCGTCGGTGTGGTACGAGGCGTACGCCGCGGCGTCACCCCGCGCCCACGCCTCGTTGATCTTGTCGAGCAGTCCCCGAACCTCGGTCTCGTCGGCTCCGGACGCCGCTCCCGCGCCGACACTCGCAGACGGTGGCGCAGACCTGTCCCGGTCTCCGTTGTTGTCCGAGCCACAGGCGGCCAACGCGGCCACGGCGATGACCGACGCGACGACGAACTGACCGAACCGGAAGCGTCGTACGTGCATGACTGTCCACCTCCATTGACAAGTAGCGACGGCTTCTGCCGTCTGCCGCTCAGTCAAGCGATTCGCTGCTGCAAGCAGCAAGTTCTTACAGCAGCTATCCGGGGTAGATCAGGGTGCTCCCCTAGCGCCCTCCGGGAGACTCGTCAGAGGGCGGTCGCAGGGCCCGGCGCCCCCGGGTGGCGTGCTGCCGGCCCCCGGCCCGCAGGTTGACGGTCTCGGCACCGGCATCCCGGCGGCCCTGCCGCAGGAACTCGAGCAGGAACCGCAACTCGGCGTCGGAGTACTGGCTGATCTGCCGCTGCCAGCGGACGTTCAGCCGCTCGTAGTACCCGGCGACCCGCGCGACCTGCTCCGGAACCACATGGATCACGACCCGCCGACGGTCCGCCGGGTCCGGCTCCCGCCGCACGTATCCGCCACGTTCGAGCCGGTCCACGAGCCGGGTCACCGCACTCGTGGTCATTCCCATCAGATCGGCCAGCCGCCTGACCCCGGCCGGTCCGGTCTCCAACAGTGCGGCCAGCCCGTGCACATCGGAAACCGACATGTCGAGCTGATGAGCGACCGCAACCTGAAATCGCACCGCGGCGGAGATGTAGCGCGGCATCTCCTCCACCAACCCACCGATCAGCTCATCCCGGCCCTCCACCGTCCACCCCTTCCGACTCCGGCCCCATGGCCATCGCCTCGACCGTAACGATCAAAGGACCGACAACCAGCACGGCCCGGCGTACCAGCGGAAGTGTCGTGCACGCCGGTGACACGTCGCCGACAGTCGACCGCGCCGATCGCGGAGAGGACGTCTCGGCAAGGATAATTCCGGTGATCTTGGTGTAAGAGCGCTGAAAGGTCGGCGAAAGGCAGGGATGCGTATAAATAGCTGGGCAGCTTGCGCGGACGTACAGAGGTCGTCCGCACTGGAAGCGAGCGGCTGGCCCGAACCGAAGGAGGACGGATGTCAAGGCACGAATGGCGAGCTGGGGGTGCGGTGGTAACAGGCCGACGAGCCTGTCCGATCCGGACCGGTCGGGCCACTTGACGTCGAGCGGCCCGCACAGTCCTCTCCTCATCCGGTCACGCGGGCTTGTTCATGGCTGCGGGCCAAGTCCAGGTCACCGTATCCGGCGGCGAGTCCGGGCTCAGCGCGGGACGGTGTAGGCCAGTGGCAGTGGGGTCGGCTGGCCGGGCCAGGTGGCGGTCAGTGTGCCGCCGATCGGCGTGCCGCCGGTCAGCCCGTCGTCCCCGGCTCCGGGACGGCGGGCGACGGCGAGTTCCACGGCGTCCGTGACGATGGTCGTGCGCCCGTCGTCCTCGACCACCCGACGGATGACGTGTACCGACGGCACGGTGCTGCCAGGGGTGCCGCTGCCGGTCACGGTCATGCTCGGCTCGCGGAACTCGCGTACCCCGTCGACCTCGAAGAACTCCTCCGCCTGACCGCTGCCGGTGACGATCGCGCCGGCCAGTGCGCTGGCATAGACCGGGTCGCCGCAGGCGTCGTACACCCAGCGGCGGCCGAGCACCGAGTGCTCGGTGGTACCGATCAGCCAGTCGTCGCCGCCGGGCAGGGATCCGGCGCGGTAGCTCAGCGGAACCTGGTGCACCGGCCCGTCACCGGACCTGACGAGCATGGTCTCGATCCCGACCGCTCCGTCCGGGTCGTCGAACCGGAAGCTCGCGACGCGGACGACGTGGGCGGGGGCCGACCCTTGGTACCAGCGCCGGCCGGGCAGCCAGTCCGCCAGGAGTTCGAGTTTGCCGGGATGCAGTTGGGCCCGGTGCAGCAGCGCCATGCACAAGATCGTAACCCGCTCGGGCCGGAGATTGGCCGGCGGCGGGGCCCTCTGCACGGCGCCGACGGTGGCAGCATAGGAGGCAGCCCGGACACGCTCCGGCTGCCGGGCGTCCACTCGTCGGATGGGGGAGCCGATGTCGACCGCCGTTGCCAATCCCTTCGGGTCCACCGCCGACCTGCACCGGGTGCTCGCCGAGCTGCGCCGGGACAGCCCGGTCGTGGAGGTCGCGCTGCCGACCGGCGCCACCGCGTGGGTCGTCACCCGCTACGAGGACGCCCAGCGGGCCCTGAGCGACCCGAGGCTGGCCAAGACCACCTCGGCGGGCGGGTTCAGCTATCGGGGAATGGTTCCGGACGACGTGGCCCGGGCGGTGGGCCGGCACATGCTGGCGCAGAACCCGCCCGACCACACCCGGCTGCGTCGGCTGGTCTCCGGCGCGTTCACCGCACGTCGGGTGGCCGCGCTGCGCCCCCGCATCGAGGAACTGGCCGAGCAGTTGCTCGACGGCATCGCCGACGCCGAGCAGGTGGACCTGATCGACCGCTTCGCCTTTCCGCTGCCGATCCAGGTGATCTGCGAGCTGCTCGGGGTACCGGCCGAGGACCAGGCCGACTTCCGGAGCTGGACGGACGCGATCGTCACCGGCCCGATGAATCCGGCCGGGCTGCCGCCCGCGCTGACCGCGATCGTCGGTTACATCCGTACGCTGCTGGCGGCCAAGCGCGAGCGGCCGGCCGGCGACCTGCTCTCCGCGCTGATCGCGGTACACGAGCAGGGCGACCGGCTCACCGACGACGAACTCGTCTCGATGGTCTACCTGTTCCTGATCGCCGGGCACGAGACCACGGTCAACCTGATCGGCAACGGCATGCTGTTGCTGTTGGCCGAGCCGCAGCGGTGGGCCCGGGTGGTGGCCGAGCCGGAGCTGCTGCCCGGGACGATCGAGGAGGTGTTGCGCTACGAGGGCCCGGTGCAGAACGCCTCGTTCCGGACCGCGACGGAACCGGTCGAGCTGGGCGGCCGGACCATCCCCGAGGGCGCGTCGGTGCTGGTGGCCCTGCTGTCGGCGAACCGGGATCCGGACCGGTTCCCCGAGCCGGACCGGTTGGACCTGGACCGGCCACCCACCCCCAACCTCGCCTTCGGGCACGGCATCCACTACTGCCTCGGCGCACCGCTGGCCCGGCTGGAGGGGCAGATCGCCTTCGGCGCGCTGGCCCGCCGGTTTCCCGACATGCGCCTGGCGGTGCCGCCGGAGGAGATCGGCTGGCGGTCCAGCCTGCTGCTCCGTGGCCTCTCCGGGCTGCCGGTCAGGCCGCGCGGCTGACCGGGTCCGTTCGGCCAGGCTGTGACCGGGTCCTTCTGGTCAGGGCGCGCGGCCTGACCGGGTCACAGCACCTGGGAGAGGAACTGCCCGAGCCGAGCGCTCCGCGGATCCTCGAAGAGCTGCGCGGGCGGGCCGGCCTCGACCACCCGGCCCCGGTCGAGGAAGACGACCTGGTCGGCGACCTGCCGGGCGAAGCCCATCTCGTGGGTGACGACCAGCATCGTCATGCCCTGGTCGGCCAGCTCCGCCATCAGCGAGAGCACGCCCTTGACGAGTTCGGGGTCGAGGGCCGAGGTCGCCTCGTCGAAGAGCATCACCCGGGGGGACATCGCCAGTGCCCGGGCGATGGCCACCCGCTGCTGCTGGCCGCCGGAGAGCCGGCCGGGTCGGACGTCGGCCTTGTGTCGCAGTCCGACCAGGTCGAGCTGGCGCAGCGCCAGCTCGGTGGCCTCGTCCCGGGAGAGCCGCTTGAGCTGCCGGAGCGCGAGCGTGACGTTGCGCAGCACCGTCATGTGCGGGAAGAGGTTGAACTGCTGGAAGACCATGCCGATCCGCTGGCGCAGCGCGTCCGGGTCCTGGTCGAGCACGCTCACGCCGTCCAGCAGTACGTCGCCCCGGTCCGGCTCCAGCAGCCGGTTGACGACCCGCAGCAGGGTGGACTTCCCGGATCCGGACGGGCCGATGACGCAGGCGGTCTCGCCCCGGCCGACCTCCAGGTCGATGCCGCGCAGCACGTGGTGCCGGCCGAACGAGAGGTGTACGTCCCGGGTCGCGACGCTCACCGACTCGTACCCGGGACCGGTCCCGTCCCCGGTCGAGCCGGCCGGAGCCGCCGAACCGGCGGGCGGTGTGGCCTCGACGGCCGACGCCGACCGGACGGATGCGGTCGGACGGAGAGACTCAGGCATGCCGGGTTTCCCTTCCACCGGTCGGTAGCGCGGTCTCGCCGGCCAGCGCCACCGGATCGTCGGAGTCGGATTCCGGGCCACCGGCCCGGCCGTCGCGCAGCCGCCGGTCGACCCAGTTCACCAGGTGGGTGAGCGGCACGGTGATGACCAGGTAGAACAGCCCGGCGAGCAGCAACGCGGACTCGTTGCCGGTGTTCGCCGCGTAGTCCTGGCCGATCCGGAACAGTTCCCGCTGGCTGGCCACCAGGCCGAGGAAGTAGACCAGGCTGGAGTCCTTGATCAGTGCGATGAGCTGGTTGACCCAGGCCGGCAGGACCCGGCGTACGCCCTGCGGGATGATCACCAGGCGCATGGCGGCGCCGTGCGACAGGCCCAGGGCCCGGGTCGCCTCCAGTTGGCTGGCCTCCACGCTCTGGATGCCGGACCGGAAGATCTCCCCGATGTACGCCGCCGCGATCAGCGACAGCGCCAGGATGCCCAGCGGATACGGGTTGGGGCCCCACCAGGCGAGCCCGAGCGGCGCCAGCCCGACCCCGATCAGCAGGATGGTGACGGCGGCCGGCAGCCCCCGGAACACGTCGGTGTAGATCCGGGCCGGCCAGCGGAGCCAGCGGGTCCGGGCCAGCCCGGCCATCGCCAGCAGCATGCCGAGCAGCGTCCCCAGGATGGCGGAGAGCAGCGCCAGCAGCAGCGTGTTGGGCAGCCCGACCGTCAGCATCTCGGGCAGCGCCTCGCGCATCGACTCCAGGTCGAAGAAGGTCTCCCACAACGTCGCCAGGGTCTCCATGGCCTCACCTGTCTCGGGTCCGGAGCCGCCGGCCGGCCGCGCGGTGCGGTCGGCCGACGGCTGTCTGCGGTGCGGGCCGGGTCAGCTCGCCGGGGTGGCGGCCGGGCTCGTCGGACCGGCCTTGACCGGCGGGTACGTCACCGTGCCGCTGCCCGGCTTGAAGCTGGCCGGCACCGGCCGCCCCGGGTAGTACTGCTCCTGGAGGCGGGTCCAGGTGCCGTCCTCGATCACCTGGTCGAGCGCGGAGTCCAGCGCCTCGCGCAGCGGGTCGGCGCCCTTGGCCACCGCGAACGCGGTCGGCGCCGAGCTGAGCTGCTTCTCGGCCAGTACGATCTTGCCGCCACTCTCCTGCGCGGACTTCTCGCCGATCTCGGCGGGCGCGATCCAGGCGTCGGCGGTTTTCGCCTTGAGCTGGTTGATCGCGCCGTTGTAGTCGGGTACCCGGACCGGGTCCAGGCCCTCCTTGGTGGCGTAGTCGTCCTGCACGGTGCCCTGCACCACGACCACCCGCTTGCCCTTCAGCTCGCCGAAGCTCCTGATCGGCGAGCCGGCCGGTACGTCGAGTCCGAAGTAGCCGAAGTCGTACCCGTTGGTGAAGTCGACGGTCTTCTTCCGCGCCTCGGTGATGGTGATCGACGACGAGCCGGCGTCGAACTTGTGGTTGTTGACCTGGGCGAGCAGCGCGGAGAACTCGGTGCCGACGAACTCCACCTTGAGGCCCAGCCTGCCGGCGACGGCGGTCATCAGGTCGTTGTCGAAGCCGGTGAACTTCCCGTCCTTCAGATAGACGTTCGGCGGGGCGTCGGTCAGGGTGCCGACCCGCAGGGTGCCGGGTTGCAGCAGGTCGTACGGGTTGTCGGCGGCGTCGCCGGAGGAGGAGCCGCCGCACGCGGCGACCGCGCCGAACAGCGCGACGGCGGCGACTCCGGAGAGGAGACGGGTGGCGAGAGCGTTGATGCGCATTGTGCTGAAACTCCACGAAATATCCGGCGACGACGGGCCGACAACTGCCCCGACCGGTCAGGTCACGGGCAGTACGGGACGGCGTCGCTCAGGGGATGCTGACGAGATGGTCGGAGATCCGCCGACCGGCGGTCGCGGTCAGGCCGGGGCCCGACAGGTCAGGCCGTGGCCCGACAGAGCGCCGTGGCCCGACAGAGCATGGTGCTGGTCCGGCAGAGGTCGACGTGTCGACGCCACCGGTGCCAGGTGACATGCAGCCGGCTCGCCCGCCCGGCTCGGATGCTGCGCACTACGAAACCTCCATCGGTCCTGGCGGTAGCACCCGCACCCGCGTGGGGGGTTGCTGCGACGTCGACGAGCCAGGTCTCTCGGTCGCTCTGGATGGCCGGTGATCAGCCTACTCAACCGGGGCCCCGACGTTCCAACTGGTCAGGGCCGGGACGGCTGTGGTGCTCGCCACCTGGCACCGCCGAGGGGGACTTCCGGGGCCGGATGGGCCGCCGCCGCACGGCCCATCCGGTGGTCCGCTAACTGACCGTAATCGTCAGGTGACTCGACATGGTCGCCCCGGCGCTGTCGGTGACGGTCAGCCGGGCGGTGTAGGTGCCCGGCCGGGCGTACGGGTGGCTCGCCGACGCGCCGTGCACGACCGGAGTGTTGTCGCCGAAATCCCAGGCGCGGTCGGTGATCGTCCGCCCGGCCGCCGCGGTGGCCGTACCGGTGAACGCCACCGACAGCGGCGCGGTCCCGGTGCGCGGGGTGGCGGCGACCGAGACGCTGCCACCGGTCTCCCGCTTCACGCCCGCCCCGTTGAACCGCAACCAGTCCAGCGAGAGCAGGTCGGGGGTGCCACCGGTCTGCGCCGGGTCGACGAAGACCAGATAGAGGGCGAAGGTCCCGCCCGGGTCGGCCAGGTTGACCGTCGGGGAGACGACGTTGTCCCAGCCGCCGGTGCTGCCGACCGGCATCGTGCCGAGCAACTGCCCGGTCGGCGAACCGGCCCGGAACTCGATGGTGCCGCCGCTGCTGCCCGAGCTGACCCCGGCGGTGACCGAGCCGATCCCGGTCAGGTTCACCGGACCGAAGCTGATCCACTCGCCGTGGTCGATGTCGCCGACCCGCCGCCCGGCCCGGGCCGTCGCCCGGTCCAGCACCTGGATCCCGTTCGAGGCGTCGAAGTGCTCCGCCTCCTTGCTCTTGGTCTGCAACTCGTGCCGGACCGAACCGACCAGCGCCGGCACCCCGCCGGGGCCGCCGCCGTCGGTGTACTGGGCGGTCAGCACCGTGTAGAGGTTCTGGCCCGGCCCGTGCCCGTCCCCGCCGGCCGGCTCGGTGCCGAGCATGCCGGAGCAGCCGAGGTAGTTGTCCATCGGGTGGCTGTGGCTGTCGTGCCCGAGCTGGGTCTGGGTGACCACCCGGGCACAGTCGACGCTGCTCTCCTCCGGGTCGGTGACCGTGACCGCGTACGGGATCTGGTCGCCGAAGTCGAAGAAGCCGCCGTTCGGCACGTTCAGCCCGACCGTCGGCCGGGTGTTGCCGACCGTGATCTGCACGGTCGCCACCGAACTGAGCCCGCCCGTGCTGCTCACCGTCAGCCGGGCGGTGAACCGGCCCCGGTCGGCGTACGTGTGCGTCGGGTTCGCCGCCGTCGAGTCGGTGTCACCGTCGCCGTCGAGATCCCAGGCGTACGTGATCGGCGAGCCGTCGCCGGAGGCCGAGCCGGCGCTGGAGAACCGGACCGTCAGCGGCCCCGGGCCGTTGTCCCGGTCCACGGTCAGCTTCGCCACCGGCGGGCGGCCGTTCGCCACGTAGTCGATCCGGTAGATCCCGGCCCCCTCGTTGCTGCCGCCCCGGCCACTGCCGCTGCCCACGCCGAAGTCGATGACGTAGAGCGAGCCGTCCGGGCCGAACTCCGCCTCGAAGGGCTGGATCCAGCTCATGTCGCCGAAGATCCCGTTGATCGACTGGAGGTCGCCGACCCGGGTCGGCCCGAACCTCGGGTCGGTGAAGGTCTGCGCGGTGTCGTGCGTCGACAGGGTCTTCCACCACTGCCGGGTCAGTTCGTAGACGATCCACTTGCCCTCGTAGTACTCCGGGAACTTCGTCGGCCTGGGGTTGGCCGGGTCGAAGTCGTAGACCGGGCCGCTCATCGGGCCACCGCCGCCGGTGCCCAGCTCGGGGAAGCGGGCCGAGGCGGAGTAGGCGTACCAGACCAGGGCCGAGCGGGCCGCCGGCAGGTTGCTCAGCCCGGTGTTGTTGGGGGAGTTGTTCACCAGGGCGGCGCAGTCGAACTTCGGGCCCGGGGTCGAGGTGGCGAAGTTGTAGTCGTTGAACGGCACGTTGTCACCGGTGCAGTACGGCCAGCCGTAGTTGCCGGCGCTGGTGATCCGGTTGAACTCGACCGTCCCCTCCGGACCCCGGTTCGGGTCGGCGGCCCGGGCGTCCGGCCCGTAGTCGGCGACCAGCAGCGCGTCGGTCAGCGGGTCGACGGTGATCCGGAACGGGTTGCGCATCCCCATCGCGTAGATCTCGGCGCGGGTCCGGGCGGTACCCGGGGCGAAGAGGTTCCCGCTCGGCACCGCGTACGTGCCGTCGGGGCGGGGTGTGATGCGCAGGATCTTGCCCCGCAGGTCGTTGGTGTTCCCGGCGGTCGCCTGCGCGTCCCAGGCCCGCCGGCCGGCCCGCTCGTCGATCGGGGTGTAGCCGCTGGACTCGAAGGGGTCGGTGTTGTCGCCGATCCCGGCGTAGAGGTTGCCGTGCCGGTCCATGGTCAGCGAGCCGCCCATGTGCGAGTTGGCCCGCCCCTCGCCCCGGTAGGTGGGGATGGTCAGCAACCGTTTCTCGCTGCTCATCGCGATCGCGTCGTCCGCGACCGTGAACCGGGACAGGTTGAGCTGGTTGGCGGTCTTGTCCGACCAGAGCAGATAGATCCAGTTGTTGGTGCCGAAGTTGTTGTCCAGGGTCATTCCGAGCAGCCCGTCGGACTGGCTGGTCTGGGTCGGGCTGTAGGCGAAGTCGATCAGCGTGCGGACGGCCAGCGTCTCCTGGTCGATCACCTTGACCGCGCCGGTCCGCTGGATGTAGAAGACCCGCCGGTCCGGCGCCACGGCCAGCTCGAACGGGTCGGCCAGGTCCGCGCTGACCAGCGGTACCCGCTGGAAGTTGCCGGTCCGGGTGGCCCCGCAGTCGCCGGGGACCGCCCCGGCCGCCCACTCGACGCCGCCGCGCAGGTGGGCCAGGAAGGCCGGCTCGGCAAAGGCGGAGCTGGCGTGCCCGCCGGCGGTGAACCAGGAGCGGCCGCCGTCGTAGTTCTGGCACCACGAGTACGCGTGGTCGTGCCCCTCGTCCATCCCCGGGATGCCGTCCCGGACCTTGATCTGGGCGAGCGTGTGCACCCGGCCGGTCGGGTTGGTGCGCCAGTTGTACCACTCCTCGCCGCGCTCCCACAGCTCCGGCAGGTCCTTCGTGGACGGATGCGCCCCGTCCAGCACCTTGATCCGGCCCGGGTAGGTGCCGCCGGTCGAGGAGAAGGCGGGATGGAAGTCGAAGATGGTGCCGACCAGGCCCTCGTACCAGGCCCAGTCGCGTTCGCTGGCCGAGGCGGCGTGCAGGCCGACCCAGCCGCCGCCGGCCCGGACGAAGTTCTGCAACGCGACCCGCTGTGCGGCGTCGAGCAGGTCGCCGGACTCCGGGGTGGAATTGGTGTTGTTGAAGACCAGTACGTCGAACCGGCCGAGGTTGGCGTCGGTGAACGCCGCGGCGTCGGTGGTCGCCTCGACCTCGAAGTTGTGCTCGGCGCCGAGTCGTTGGATCGCGGCGATGCCGGCCGGGATCGAGTCGTGGTAGTAGTTCGTGGTCTTGGAGAAGACCAGGACCCGGAACCGGGCCGCGGCCGAGGCGGGGACGGGGGCCGTGCCCAGCAGCAGGGTCACGATCGCGAGCAGGGCGAGGGTGGTCGTGCGGTGGCGTCTCATACGGGCGCTCCCGGACTCAGGAAACGGGAAAAATGCCGCCGCCGACCTGGTGAGCCTACGTGAGCCGATTCGGGCCCGTCAATCTTGAAGTTATCCTTACTGTTTGCCTCAGCCCGCCTCGGCCACGTCCATCGCCCGGTAGATCCGCTGCTCCGAGATCGGGTACGGCGTACCGAGCGCCTGGGCGAAGACGTTCACCCGGAGTTCCTCGATCATCCAGCGGATCTGCCGTACCGCGTCGTCGCCCCGGCGGGCCGGCGGCAGCGCGTCGACCATCTCCCGGTATTCCTGCTGCACCTGGGCGATCCGGGCCTGCTGGTCGCGGTCCCGCTGCGGGTTCTGCGGCAGCCGGTCGAGACGGCGTTCGATCGCGGTCAGATAGCGCGGCAGGTCGGCCAGCCGGGCGTACCCGGTCTCGGTGACGAAGCCCCGGTGCACCAGCCCGGAGAGCTGGGCGCGGATGTCGGCCAGCGCCGCCACCATCGTCAGGTTGTTGGTCCGGGCCAGCCGCTGCTCCACGGCGTAGGCGGTGGCCAGCACCCGGCGCACCCGGTCGACGGCCTCGACGGTGGTGTCGACCAGCTCCGCGCGGACCCGGTCGCGCAGCGCGGCGAAACCCTCGGCGTCCCAGGCCGGTCCGCCGGCATCGGCGATCAGCTTGTCCACCGCCGCGTCGGCGGCGTCGTCGAGCAGGTCCTGCACGTTGCGGTGCGGGTTGCGGCTCAGCGCCAGCTTCGCCTCGTTGGAGAGCCGCCCGGAGACGAACTTCTGCGGCGAGCCGAGGGTCAGCCGGAGCAGCCGTCGGGTACCGGCCCACATCTGGCGACTCTGCTCGGCCTCGGTCTCGAAGACCCGTACCCCGACGCTGTCGCCCTCGTCGGTCAGCGCCGGATAAGCGGTGACCAGGTAGCCGGCCCGGTCCTGCTCGATCGAGCGCGGCAGCGTGCCGATGCTCCACTCCCGCAGGCCCGACCGTTCGACGTCCGGCGCGGCGGCGGCCACCATCCGGCGTACCTGGGTGGTGAGCTGCCGTTGCAGCGCCGGCAGGTCCTTGCCCTCGGCGACGGTCTGCCGCTCCTCGCCGACCACCCGGAAGGTGGGGCGCAGGTGTGCCGGCAGCCGGTCGGTGTCCCAGGCGTCGCGCGGCACGGTCACCCCGGTCATCCGGCGCAGCTCCCGGGTCAGCGCGTCGAGCAGCGGCTCCCGGCCGGGTGTGATCGTGGCCAGCACGGCCCGGGCGTAGTCCGGCACCGGGACGAAGTTCCGGCGTACGGCCTTCGGCAGCGACCGGATCAGCGCCACCACAAGCTCCTCGCGCACCCCCGGTACCAGCCAGTCGAAGCTCTCCGCGTCGACCTGGTTGAGCATCGGCAGCGGGATGTCCACCGTCACCCCGTCCGTCTCCGTCCCCGGCTCGAACCGGTACGTCAACGGCAGCGCCACCCCGTCCGAGTGCCACTCGTCCGGGTAGTCCGCCGCGTCGACCCCGCCCCGGCCCTCGTTGACCAGCATCTGCCGATCGAAGGTGAGCAGGTCGGGCCGGTCCCGGCGGGTCTTCTTCCACCAGGCGTCGAAGTGCCGGCCGGAGACCACCTCGGCGGGGATGCGCTGGTCGTAGAAGGCGTAGAGCGTCTCGTCGTCGACCAGGATGTCCCGGCGCCTGGCCCGGTGCTCCAACTCCTCGACCTCGTCGAGCAGGGCCCGGTTGTCGTGGAAGAACCGGTGGTGGGTCTGCCAGTCCCCCTCCACCAGCGCGTGCCGGATGAACAGTTCCCGGCTCAACGCCGGGTCGATCCGGCCGAAGTTGACTTTCCGGCTGCTGACCAGCGGGATGCCGTAGAGGGTGACCTTCTCGAAGGCCATCACCGCAGCCTGCTTCTTCTCCCAGTGCGGCTCGCTGTAGCTGCGCTTCACCAGGTGTTGGGCGAGCGCCTCGACCCACTCCGGCTCGATCCGGGCGGCGACCCGGCCCCAGAGCCGGGACGTCTCGACCAGCTCGGCGGCCATCACCCAGCGCGGCGGCTTGCGGAACAGCGCCGAGCCGGGGAAGAGGCCGAACTTGGCCCCCCGGGCGCCCAGGTACTCGTTCTTCTGCGCCTCCTTCAGCCCGACGTGCGAGAGCAGCCCGGCGAGCAGCGACTGGTGGATCCGGTCGCTGTCGAACCCGTCCGGCGTGGGGTCACCGGCGCTGCCGGTCGCGGTCGGCGTACCCGGTCCGGTCCCGGCGCTGTCGGTCCCGGCGCGGCCGCCGGTCGCGGCACCGTCGGTGGTCGCGCCGGTACCGCGTCCGCCCCGCCCCGGGCGCCCGTCGGGCGGCCCGCCGCCGGTGGTCCGCAATACCTGGCGGAGCTGGGAGTGGATGTCCTGCCACTCCCGGACCCGCAGGTAGTTGAGGTATTCGGCCTTGCACATCCGGCGGAACCCGCTGGAGGACAGGGCGCGCTGCTGATCCTGCAGATATCGCCAGAGGTTGAGCAGGGCGGCGAAGTCCGACTCCTTGTCGGTGAACCGCGCGTGCGCCTGGTCGGCCTGGGCCTGCTTGTCGGCCGGCCGCTCCCGGGGATCCTGGATGGAGAGCGCGGCCGCGATCACCGACACCTCGGTGGCGCAGCCGTTGCGCTCGCCCTCCAGCACCATCCGCGCCAGCCGGGGGTCGACCGGGAGCTGCGCCAGCCGGCGGCCCAGCGGGGTGAGCCGGTGCCCGGTCTCCTCGCCGGTCTCCTCCAGCGCGCCCAGCTCGCGCAGCAGGTTGACCCCGTCGGCGATGTTGCGCTTGTCCGGCGGGTCGATGAACGGGAACGCGGCGATGTCGCCCAGCCCGATCGCGGTCATCTGGAGGATGACCGAGGCGAGATTGGTACGCAGGATCTCCGGGTCGGTGAACTCGGGCCGGGACAGGAAGTCCGGCTCGTCGTAGAGCCGGATGCAGATCCCGTCCGAGGTACGCCCGCACCGCCCCTTGCGCTGGTTGGCCGACGCCTGGGAGACCGGCTCGATCGGCAACCGCTGCACCTTGAGCCGGTGGCTGTACCGGGAGATTCTGGCCGTGCCCGGATCCACCACGTACTTGATGCCGGGGACCGTGAGCGAGGTCTCGGCGACGTTGGTGGCCAGTACGACCCGGCGGCCCCGGTGCGGCTGGAAGACCCGGTGCTGCTCGGCGGTGGAGAGTCGGGCGAAGAGCGGCAGGATCTCGGTGTCCCGCAGGGCGGGGCGATTCTGCACCAGTTTGCCCAGCGCGTCGGCGGTGTCCCGGATCTCCCGTTCGCCGCTGAGGAAGACCAGGACGTCCCCGGGCCCCTCGGCGACCAACTCCTGCACCGCGTCGCCGATCGCCTGGATCTGGTCCCGTACGGTGTCCCCGTCGTCGTCCGGGTCCTCGCTGTCGCCCAGCTCGACCAGCGGCCGGTAGCGGGTCTCGACCGGATAGGTCCGGCCGGAGACCTCCAGCACCGGCGCCGGCTCGCCGCCCGCGGCGAAGTGCCGGGCGAACCGCTCCGGGTCGATGGTCGCCGAGGTGATGATCACCTTCAGGTCGGGCCGGCGCGGCAGGAGTTGCCGGAGGTAGCCGAGGATGAAGTCGATGTTGAGGCTGCGCTCGTGCGCCTCGTCGATGATCAGCGTGTCGTACTGCCGGAGCATCCGGTCCTGCTGGAGCTCCGCGAGCAGGATGCCGTCGGTCATCAGCTTGACCAGGGTGCCGTCGCCGACCTGGTCGGTGAAGCGGACCTTGTAGCCGACCACCCCACCCAGCTCGGTGCCGAGCTCGTCGGCGATCCGGTCCGCCACGGTACGCGCGGCCAGCCGGCGGGGCTGGGTGTGCCCGATCAGCCCCCGGACGCCCCGACCGAGTTCCAGGCAGATCTTGGGTAGCTGGGTGGTCTTGCCGGAGCCGGTCTCGCCGGCCACGATCACCACCTGGTGGTCCCGGATCGCGGCGAGCAGGTCGTCCTTGCGGTCGCTGACCGGCAGCCCGGCCGGATAGGTGATCACCGGTACGGCGGCCCGGCGGCGGGCGAGCCGCTGCTCCGCGGTACCGATCTCGGCGGCGATCTCGGCGGTGGCCGCCTGCCGCCGCCCGAGATCACGGATCTTGGCCAGCCCCTCCATCCGGCGCTGGATACGGCGCTGGTCGCGGAACATCAACTCCGGCAGCCGGGCCCGGAGCGCGGGAAGGTCGGCGGCGGGTACGGCAGGGGCGGGCGGTGGCGTCTGCATGTCGTCGCCAAGAATAGGCAGGCCCGGGCGGCGACCGCCCGTGAGTTACCGACCTTCCGGCGCGGGCTGCCCGGGTTGCAGCCGGGCCGGCGGGGGGCGGCCGGTGCCCCAGCGCGACGGCAGCCGGTACGTCCAGCCCGGGCGCCACTCGAACGGCGCGGCGACCAGGTCGGCGAGGGCAGCACCGTGCAGCAGGTGGTCGAGGGCCCACCGGTTCGCCGAGTGCGCCACGATCAACACCCGGGACCCGTCCCAGGCGGCGGCCAGGTCCCGGAGGAAGTTCCGGGTCTGCTCCACCACCTGCCGGTAGCTCTGCCCGCCCGGAAAGGGCTCGTCCAGGTGCCGGACGCGCAGCGGGGCAAGCTCGGCCACCGGGCGGCCGGTCAGGTCGCCGTAGTCGCACTCGCGGAGCCGGGTGTCCTGGTGCACCGGCAGCTTCCGGAAGGGGAACGCGATCTCGACGGTCTCCACCGCGCGGGCCAGGTCGGAGCAGAAGACGACGCGCAGCCCGTCGTCGCGGCGCCGCTCACCCAGCTCCCGGGCGCCGCGCCGGCCGTACTCGGAAAGTTGGCCGGGCTGCCAGCCGGTGGCCAGCCCGGCCTCGTTGTCGGTGGTCATCGCGTGCGTCTCGTAGACGATGTCGACCGCCATACCCCCACCCTGCCATCCGGGTGGGCAGGTGACCGCGCTAGTCGGAAATCCGGCGGTCGGACCGGATATGGCGGACCGCCCGTTGCCATATAGGAGAAATATAGTCGCGGCTCACAGACTCGGGACAGTACCGCGATCCGATGGTGCCGCCAGACGGCGGAGGCGGCAAACGGTATCGGGCTATGAGGCGCACGGCGCCGCCAGCCAGAGGTAGCCATCGAGATATTCACTCAACCGATCCGTTTCTGGAGGCGACATGACCAGCACGACCCCGACCACCAGCACCGACATCGACCGCGAGCAGGTCAAGGAGATCGTCTGCGAGATTCTGGAAATCGACGCGGACGAGGTCACCGAGACCAGTCTCTTCAAAGAGGACCACGGTGCGGACTCGCTGCTGGCGATCGAAATTCTTGCGGCGCTGGAGCGGAATCTGCACGTCACCATCGACCAGGCGGAACTGAGCCGAATGGTGAATCTCCAGGGCGTTTACGCCGTCGTCGGCGAGGCGTCGAACGCCTGAGCGCGTCGCGCGGACGGCGGAGTCGGGTCGGAAGACTACAGGTGAGTGAGGCGCGATGATGAGCGTTCTGCCAGGCGATGCTCGATCGCCCCGCCGGGTGGTCGTCACCGGGCTCGGCGTGGTGACCAGCATCGGAATCGGGGTCGAGGAGTTTCTCGCCGGGCTGCGGGCCGGTCGGAGCGGGGTCAAGCCGATCACCGCGTTCGACACGACCGGGTTCGCACACGCCAACGGGTGCGAGATCACCGACTTCGACCCGGCCCGCTGGCTGCACCACGTCGACCCGGCGCAGCTCGGCCGGGCGAGCCAGCTCTCGGCCGCCGCCGCCGGCATGGCGGTCGCGGACGCGGGCATGTCCGTCGAGGCGCTGCGGTCCCGCCGCGCGCTGGTGTCGGTGGGGACCACGGACGGTGAATCCCACGACCTCGACCAACTGGTCGGGGTACAGGTCGACCGGGGTGCCGAGCACTTCGACCCGGTCGTGGCGCGTCGGGTCCCCGCCGGCCGCCTCTCGTCGAGCATCGTCGCCGAACTCGGGCTGACCGACGTCGAGGCGGTGACGATCCCGACCGCCTGCGCGGCTGGCAACTACGCGGTCGGGTACGGCTTCGACGCGATCCGCAGCGGCGACGTGGAGGTGGCCCTCTGCGGCGGCGCCGACGCGCTGTGCCGGAAGACCTTCACCGGCTTCTACCGGCTCGGCACCATCGCCCCGGAGGCGTGCCAGCCGTTCGACCGCAACCGCAAGGGCATCCTCACCGGTGAGGGCGCCGGCATCCTGCTGATGGAGAGCCTCGACTCGGCGCGGGCCCGGGGCGCCCGGATCTACGCGGAGGTGCTCGGCTACGGACTCAACTGCGACGCGTACCACCCGGTCGCGCCGGACCGGAACAGCATCGCCCGCTGCATCGAGCTGGCCCACCGCAACGCCGGGGTGAAGCCGGGCGACATCGACTTCATCTCCGCGCACGGCACCGGGACCAAGGCGAACGACGTGACCGAGGCCGGCGCCATCCGGCAGGTCTTCGGGCAGCGCCCGCCGCGTACCGTCTCGATCAAGGGGATGATCGGGCACACCATGGGGGCGGCGAGCGCCCTCGCCTCGGCGGCCTGCGCCCTGGCCATCACCCACCGGTTCATCCCGCCGACCGTCAACCACGTCGAGACCGACCCCGAGTGCGGGCTCGACTGTGTACCGAACGTGGCCCAGGACGCCGACCTGCGGGTGGTGCAGAACAACGCGCTCGCCTTCGGCGGCAACAACGCGGTGCTGATCCTCGGCAGGTACGACGAGGTGACGCCATGACCGCGCTGGTGGTGGGGATGGGTGCGGTGGCCAGCATCGGCGGCAACACCGTCGAGTTCTTCGACTCGCTCTGCGCCGGCTACAGCGGGCTGGCCGAACTGCGCGGCTTCGACCGCAGCCGGTACCGGGCACAGCACGCGTACGAGATCGACGACCGGCCGGGGCCGGGCTGCGACGAGACCCTGCGGGCCAGCCGGTGGCTGGAGCAGGCGGTCGCCGCCGCGCTGGCCGACGCCGGCCTCGACGACGACCTCGGCGACACGCCGGTGCTGATCGGCACCACGCTGCGCGAACTGCGGTCGGTCGAGCTGAGCTGGCGGGACGGCGTCCCGTTCGACGTGCGCGACCTGCACTTCGGCAGCGCGCTGCGAAAGCGGTTCGGCGCCACCAACACGCACACGGTGGCGAACGCCTGCTCGGCCTCGCTCTACGCCCTCGGCCTCGGCATGGACCTGCTGGCGCTCGGCGCCGCCGACACCGTCGTGGTAGCCGGGGTCGACACCATCACCGAGAGCACCTACGGGCTGCTGGACCGCTGCTACCCGGAGGCGCCCGCGCAGGTGCGGCCGTTCGACCGGGACCGCCGGGGCATGCTCCAGGGCGAGGGCGCGGTCGCCGTGGTGCTGCGCCGGGAGGCGGACGGCCCCGGCGCCGGGCACCGGCACGCCCGGGTCCGGGGCGTGGCGATGAACTGCGACGCCTACCACCCGTCGGCGCCGGACGCCAAGAACATCGCGCTGGTCACCCGGGAGGCGCACCGCCGGGCCGGGGTGGAGCCGGCCGAGGTCGACCTGCTGATGCTGCACGGCACCGGGACGGCGCTGAACGACGAGGCCGAGGCGCAGGCCGTCCGGGAGGTCTTCTCCGGGGTGGCGCCCTCGCCGTACATGACCGCGATCAAGTCGATGACCGGGCACACCGCCGGCGCCTCCGGGCTGCACAGCCTGGTGGTGGCGGTCGAGGCGCTGCGCTCCGGGGTGGTGCCGCCGATCCTCGGCCTGGACAACCCGATCGACGAGGTCGACGGCTTCCGACTGGTACGCGAGCACGCCGAGCTGGCCACCCTGCGGGTCGCCCAGGTGGACTCGTTCGGCTTCGGCGGGCTGAACGCCGTCGCGATCGTGGAGAAGGTGTCCTGATGGCTCCGGTCGACGTGGTGGTCAGCGGGGTGGGCGTGGCGGTCTCCGGGATCGCCGGCCCCGACGACCTACTCCGGCGTACCCCGGCCGGTGCCGACGGGGACGACCCGACCCGCCGGCTCACCGGCAAGGGGCTGCGCTACAAGGACCGGGCCACCCGGCTCGCGCTCTGCGCCGGCCGGGACGCGCTGGCCGATGCCGGACTGCTCGGCGACCCGGGCCTGACCGTCCCCGGCGAGACCGTCGGCGTGGTGGTCAGCTCCAACTACGGCAACGTCGACACGGTCTGCGACACGGTGTCGACCATCGCCGAGGAGACGTACGTCGGGCTGAGCCCGATGGCCCTGCCGGCCACCGCCAGCAACGTGATCGCGTCCTGGCTGGCGATCTGGTTCCGGCTGCGCGGCGCCAACCTGACCATGTGCAACGGCCTGACCTCCGGGCTGGACGCGGTCAACTGGGGCCGGCTGCTGGTGCTGGCCGGCCGGGTGGACCGGGTGCTGGTGGTCGGGGTCGAGCCGGCGAACGCGCCGGTACGGCACCTGGTCAGTGGCGGTCGCAGCAACGGCGAGGACGACCTGCGGCTCTTCGACGGTGCCGCCGCGCTGGTGCTGGAGTCGGCGGCGGCGGTGCGGGACCGGGGCGTCGAGGCGCTCGCCGAACTCGGCCCGTACGCCCGCAAGGCGGACCAGCCGGCGGCGGTGGCGGCGATCCGGCGTACCGACCCGCGACCGGTGGACATGTGGTTCGGCGCCGGGGCGGGTGGACCGGCCGGAATGACCGAGCAGACCAGCCACGACCTGACCGCGTACCACGGGCACTGCTCCGGGGCGCTCGGCGTGCTCCAGTGCGTCGCCGGCACCGCGTGGCTGAACGGGCACGACCGGGGTGCCGTACTGGCCACCGCCGACGGCGAGGGCTCGGACGCGGCGGCGGCGCTGCTGCTGACCGCCGGCGGAGGCCGGTGATGAGCATCTCCGCGCCGCCGAGGACGGACCGTGCCGTGTCGCCCGGGACGGGCGTACCGGTCCGGTGCCGCCGGCCCGGTGCCGGCGTGCGGCCGGTGCGCACCCTGCTGCTGCACGGCCTGGGCAGCAGCCGGGGCATCTGGGACCGCTTCGAGTCGCGGGCACCGGCGTGGCTGGAGCTGTGGGACGCCGAGCTGCCCTGGGCGAGCGTCGGCGACACCGGCTGGAGCCACCAGGCCGACGCCACCGGCTGGGCGGCGCAGGCGCTGGCCGGCGTCCCCGGCGGCGCCGACCTGGTGGTCGCGCACTCGTTCGCCGCGAACACCCTGCTGGAGCTGCTTGGCCGGGCCGGCGCGGCGACGGAGCCGGAGACCGCCCGGCCGGCGATGGCGATGGCTCCGGCGGCCACGGCGGCGGTGCCGCTGCCCCGGGCGGTGGTGCTGGTCTCGCCGTTCTACCGGCCGGCCGCCGACGACTTCGACTGGGCGGCGATCGACTTCTATCTCAACCACTTCCACCGGATCCTCGAAGAGGGGATCCGGGTCAGTGCCCCGGCCGGGCTGCCCGCCGAGGTACGTGCCGCGATGGGCGAGCGGGTCCGGGAGCGGATCGGCCCGTACGGCTGGATGCGCTTCTTCGACGCGTACCTGCGTACCCCGTTCCTGCCCGTCGCCGACCTGGCGCTGCCGCTGCTGGTGATCGCCGGCGACGGCGACTTCGCCGCCCGGCCCGGTGACGGGCGGGCGCTGGCCGACGCCGCACCCGCCGGCCGGTACGCGCTGCTCACCGACTGCGGCCACTTCGCGATGGCCGAGCACCCTGACCGGTTCGCCGCCCTGGTGGCGGACTTCGCCCACCCGCTGTCGCCCCCCGACGCAATCTGCGGAACCGATCCTCGACACACACACCTGGAGCGCACGTGAACTCGACGACCCTGGCACCGCGTCCCGTCTCCGAACCAGCCGTGGACGGCGTGACCCGTGTGGAGCTGCGGCCCCGGTACGAGGGGTCCAACATCTGCACCTGGATCGGCTTCAAGCACGTCAACTACCTGGTGGAGGAGGCCGTCCTCGACCACCTGCGGCAGCGCGGCTTCGCCCCGGGCGGGCTCTACGAGCGGCACGGCCTCTGCGTCGACATCGTCGACATCGACAGCCGGATCACCCACGCCTTCCACATCGACGACGTGGCGACGGCCGAGGTCCGGCCGCTGCCCGGGGAGGCGCTCGCCTTCGGGGTGGAGATCTCGGTCAACGGCACCCCGCCGATCAAGGCGGTCAGCGCCAAGGTCCGGGTGGAGCTGCGTCTCGACCCGCACGGGCACCCGGCGGAGCCGGCGCCGGCCGAGCTGGCCCCGTACACGGTGGCGCGGCTGGGCCAGGCGCCGGTCAAGGTGACCCGTCCGGCCGCCGCCGGCCCGGCGCCCGAGGGCGACCTGCTGGCCGCGCTCACCGCCGGCCGCAACGCGTACGCCTGGAAGTGGCGGATCCCGTACTTCTACTGCCACTTCACCGAGCGGATGCAGATGTCCGGCTACCTGCGGCAGATGGAGGAGGTCGTCGACCTCTTCCTGGCCGACCGGGGCGTCTCGATCAAGCGGCTGCTGGACGAGCAGGACTGGATCCCGGTGGTGCCGCACTCCCGAATCACGCTGCTGGACGAGGCGCGGATGGAGGAGGACCTCTACACCGTCTTCACCGTCGAGAACGTCTTCAAGCGGCTCACCTACACCTCGCGGATGGACTGCTACGTGCTCCGCGACGGCATCCTGGTGCCGACCGCGACGGGGAAGATCACCCACGGGTACGCGGTGATCGAGAACCGCCGCGACTGGAGCCTGGTGGACTTCGACGACCGTCTCGCCAGCGCGCTGGAAGGCACGCCGGCTGCTCCGAGTACGCGTCGATGACCGGCGTCGCCATCACCGGCCTCGGTGTCGTCACGTGCCACGGCAGTGGTACGCGCGCCCTCTGGGACGCGATGATGGCGGCACCGGTTACCGACCCGGGTCCCGTGCCGGACCCGTACGCGAACATGGACGTGCCGGTGGTGCAGGGCGTCCCCGACGCCGACCTGCCGGCGCAGTCGCAGGCGCTCGCCCGGACGTCCCGGCTGGCGCTGAACGCGGTCGACGAGGCCATCGCCGACGCCGGCCTGCCGCTGGGCGGGCCGGCGACGGCGGGGTCCCGGATCGGCCTGGCCCTGGGCACCTGCATGGGTGACGCGAGCCTGCACGAGCAGTGGCGGGCGGACGGCGGCAAGCCGGGCGCCCGCTTCACCTCGGAGCTCGGCGTCGCCTCGGAGATCGCCGACCGGCTCGGCCCGTTGACCGTCGCCACCACGATCAGCAACGCCTGCGCGGCCGGCGGGTTCGCCCTCGGCGCCGCGGCCGACCTGGTCCGCTCCGGCGAGGCGGACGTGGTGCTGGCGGTCGGTGCGGACGCGTACAGCCGGGTGATGCTGGCCTGCTTCAACCGGATGGGCGCGGTGGACCCGCTCCGGTGCCGCCCGTTCGACCTGCACCGCCGGGGTACGTCGTTCGGCGAGGCCGCCGGCGCCCTGGTGGTCGAGTCGGAGGAGCACGCCCGGGCCCGGGGCGCGACCGTGCACGCCGTGGTGGAGGGCTCCGGCTGGACCTGCGACGCCTACCACCTGACCGCGCCGGAGCCGGAGGGCACCCAGATCATCCGGGCGATGCGGGCCGCGTTGGCGGAGACCGGTGCCGACTGGGACCGGATCGGCTGCGTCCTGCCGCACGGCACCGGTACCCAGCTCAACGACGTGGTGGAGAGCCGGGCGCTCAACGAGGTGCTCGGCGCCGACGTGCCGCTCTACAGCCTCAAGGCACTGATCGGGCACACCGGTGGGGCGGCGGCCGCGGTCGCCGCGGTGGCGGCGGCGCTGATCCTGCGGCACCGGACCGTGCCGCCGAACGTGCCGATCGCCGAGCAGGACCCGGAGTGCCGGGTCTGGCTGCCGCAGGGCCTGGTCACCCCGCTCCGGTCCGACCGGATCATGGTCAACGGGTACGCCTTCGGCGGCAACAACGTGTCGCTGGTGCTCGCGGGGGCCGGCGGATGAGCCGGGACGGTGTCGGGGTGGTCGACCACGCGCCGGGGCCGCTGCCGTCGGTCGGGCGGGTGGCGGGCCGCATGCCGCCCGCCGGCCAGGTCGTGGTCACCGGGATCGGCGTCTGTGCGCCGCCGGTGGACCGGCCGGCGGCCGACGGGGCCTGGTTCGACGTCCGTACCCAGCTCGGCCGGCGCGGTTACAAGTACCTGCCGGCCGCCTGCCAGTACCTGCTGGTGGCCGGGCGGCACGCCCTCGACGACGCCGGCGACTGCCTCGACGGCGCCGCCGAGCAGGACCGGGGCGTGGTGGTCGGCACCAACAACGGGGTGGCGGCACTGCACGACGAGCAGGACCGCACCGTGATCGCCGAGCACGCCAGCGAGCTGAGCCCGGTCACCGCGCCGTACGGCGCGGTCAACGTGCTGACCAGCCGGCTGTCGATGGAGCACGGCTTCACGGGGATCAGCCTGACCCTGATCTCGCCGCTGGTCGCCGGCCTGGAGTCGGTGCAGGTCGGCGCGCGGGCCTTCGCGGCCGGCCGCGCCACCCTGCTGCTCGCCGGGGCGATGGAGCAGGCGGTGCCGGCGCCCGAGGTGGCGGCGCCGGAGGAGGGCGCGGTGGTGCTGGTGCTGGAGCCGCCGGAGCAGGCGGAGGCGCGCGGCGCCGCCGGCTACGGCCGGTGTGCGGTCCGCACCCTGCTGCTGCCGCCGCACGGGCTCGCCGCCGGGGTGGCCCGGCAGCGGGCCGTGGCCGTGGTCCGGGAGGCGGCGCTGAGCCTCGGTGCCGACCAGGTCCCGGTCTACGCGCTGCTGGACGACTCGGCGGTCAGCGAGCTGGTGGCCGGGGCGGTGCCGGCCGCCGTCGGCCCGGTGCGGGACGCCGGCCCGCCCACCGCCGGCAGCCTCACCCCGATGCTCCGGCTGGCCGACCGGCTGCGTGCCGCCGACGGGGACAGCCTGCTGGTCACGGCGGCCGGCACCGGAAACGTGGCGATGGTCCGGATCTGGCGGACGGCCGGATCGACGAGAAGGAGCGCGGGATGCTGATTCCCCTGGAAGGCACGTGGAGTCTGCTGCTGGGCGCGTCCAGCGGCATGGGGCGGGCGACCGCGCTGGCACTGGCCCGGGAGGGCGGCAACGTCATCGGGGTGCACCTGGACATGGGCGAGCGGGCCCAGGCGGCCAAGGCCCTCGAAGCGGAGCTGCGCGGGTACGGCGTACAGGCGCACTTCTTCAACATCAACGCGTCCAGTCGGTCCGCCCGGGCGCAACTGCTGCCCACCATCGCCGAGCTGACCGGCCCGCGCGGGCTGCACGTCGTACTGCACTCGCTGGCGTTCGGCTCGCTGCTGCCGTACCTGCCGCGCGCCGGCTGGGACAAGACGCTGGGCCAGCGGCAGATGGAGATGACCGTCGACGTGATGGCGCACAGCCTCGTCTACTGGGTGCAGGAGCTGATGGCGGCGAAACTGCTGCACCGGGGCGCCAAGGTGTACGCGATGACCAGCTCCGGCGCTACCTCGGTGATGCCGAGCTACGGTGCGGTGTCGGCCGCCAAGTGCGCGCTGGAGTCGCACGTCCGGCAGCTCGCCTGCGAACTCGCCCGGTACGGCGTCGCCGTGAACGCGCTCTGCGCCGGGGTCACCGTCACGCCGGCGCTGGAGCGGATCCCGGAGCACACCCAGTTCGTCGCCCAGGCCGCCGCCACCAACCCGCACGGCCGGCTCACCCGGCCGGAGGACGTGGCCGAGGCGATCCTGCTGCTGTCCCGCACCGACTCGTCCTGGATCACCGGCAACACGATCGGGGTCGACGGGGCCGAGAACATCGCCGGAATTCCGGCCTGGAGTCCCCGGCACGCCGAGGCGGTCAAGCCGGACGTGACATCCGAGCCGGACGTGACATCCGAGCCGAACGGAACGGCCGAGCCGAACGGGACGCCGGTCGCGACGCCGGCCGCGGTCTGAGGGGAGAAGGACTGATGACCGTCACCACCATCGCCGCGGACGAGCTGGTGCTCTCCGGCTGGTCGGCCGCGTCGGCGTTCGGGCTCGGTGCCGACCGGTTCACCGCCGGCCTGCGGGCCGGGACCGGTGCGGTGACCGCGCTGGACCGGGACGTCTGGCCCGGGCCGTACGACCGGGCCGGGCTGATCCCCGGCTTCGACGTCGCCGAGGTGCTCGGCAAGAAGGGCACCCGGTCGATGGACCGGGCCACCGGGATCGCCGTCGCCACCGTCGGGATGCTGCTCGACCGGTACGGCCGGGAGCGGCTGGGCGAGCCCGAGCGGCTCGGCCTGGTGCTGGGCACCAACTCCGGCAGCGTGCAGAGCATCATGGACTTCACCCGGGAGTCGCTGACCGGGGCGAAGCCGTTCCACGTCGACCCGGCGCGCTTCCCGAACACGGTGATGAACCGCGCCGCCGGGCAGAGCGCGATCTGGTACGGGCTGAAGGGCCCGAACACCACCATCGCGGGCGGCTCGCTGACCGGCCTGCTGGCGCTGAACTACGCCGTACGGCTGCATCGGTGCGGGCACAGCGAACCGGTGCTGTGCGGCGCGGTCGAGGAGTACTCGGTGCAGCGCGGCTGGCTGGAGTGGCACGCCCGGTCCCGGGACGGCGCCGCCCCGGCCGACGGCACGACGCCGCTCGGCGAGGGGTGCGCGATCTTCCTGCTCGAGTCGTACTCGAGTGCGGTCCGGCAGCAGCGCCGGCCGCTGGCGGCGGTCCGGGGCTCCCGGTTCCTCGCCTTCGCGGACCCGTCGGCGGTCCGCACGGTGCTGGCCCGTGCGGTCGCGGAGGCGCTCGCCGGAGCCGGCCTGAGCCCCGCCGACGTGACCGTGCTGGCCGCCTCGGACAGCGGCGACGAGTTCGGCGCGCAGGAGGAGGCCGCCCTGGCCGACGTGCTGGGTGCGACCCGGCCGACCCGGGTGCACTGCCGCACCCTGCTCGGCGACACCTCGGCGGCGTCGTCGGCGTTCCAGCTCGCCGGTGCGCTCGCCGAGCTTACCGACCGCCCCGACGGCATCGCGCTGGTGACCGGGGTGGACCGGGACGGCCAGGTCGGCGCCACCCTGCTCGGCGCGGTGGGCTGAGCCGTGGGTGCCTCCACACTGGACCTGATCAACGGGCTGCCGGCCGGCGTGTGGCGGCCGTGCCCGCGCTGCGCGGCGCTGCTGCACCGGGACCGGCTGGCCCGGGCCCTGCACACCTGCCCGGAGTGCGGCCACCATCTGCCGCTGCGCGCCGAGGACCGGATCGCGCTGCTGGTCGATCCGGACAGTTTCGTGGAGCACGACGCCGACCTCGCCGCCGCCGACCCGCTGGAGTTCACCGACCGGATGCCGTACCCCCAGCGGCTGGCCCGGGCCCGGGCCAGGACCGGCCGGGCCGACGGCGCGGTGCTGGGGCTGGCGACCATCGGCGGCCACCGGGTCGCGCTGGTCGTGCTCGACTTCGCC
The DNA here is from genome assembly GCF_050936445.1 of Plantactinospora sp. CA-294935. NCBI lineage: Bacteria > Bacillati > Actinomycetota > Actinomycetes > Micromonosporales > Micromonosporaceae > Plantactinospora > Plantactinospora sp. CA-294935. The sequence continues at coordinate 9,111,738 of NZ_JBNJMU010000001.1, read as the reverse complement.
TTCCTCGGCGGCAGCATGGGCTCGGTGGTCGGCGAGAAGGTCGCCCGGGCCGCGGAGACCGCCCTGGACCACGGGGTGCCGCTGGTCGCGGTGAGCGCCTCCGGCGGCGCCCGGATGCAGGAGGGCGTGCTCTCCCTGTTGCAGATGGCAAAGACCGCCGCCGCGATCCGGCTGCTCCGGGACGCCGGGGTGCCGTATGTCAGCGTGCTCACCGACCCGGTCTACGGCGGGGTGGCCGCCTCCTTCGCCAGCCTCGGCGACGTGATCATCGCCGAGGAGGGGACCCGGGCCGGGTTCGCCGGGCCCCGGGTGATCGAGCAGACGATCCGGCAGCCGCTGCCGGCGGGCTTCCAGACCGCCCGCTTCCTGCACGAGCACGGCCACGTCGACCTGGTGGTACGCCGGCAGGAGCTGCGCGGGGTACTGGCCCGGCTGGTCGGCTTCTGCGCGGCGGCCGGCACCTCCGCCGGGAGCCCGGTCGCGGTCGCCGGTCGCCGGCCGTCCCGTGCCCCCGGGCACGACGACCGGCCCGAGCGGTCGGTGGACGCCTGGACGGCGGTGGGCCGGGCCCGGGCCGCCGATCGCCCGACGGTGCGGCAGCACATCGACCGGATCTTCGGCGACTTCGTCGAACTGCACGGCGACCGCTGGGAACGGGACGACTCGGCGATCGTCGGCGGGCTGGCCCGGCTGGACGGTACCCCGGTGGTGGTGGTCGGGCACGCCAAGGGCCGGGACACCAAGGAGAACGTGGCGAACAACTTCGGCATGCCACACCCGGCGGGCTACCGCAAGGTGATGCGGCTGTTCGAGCTGGCGCAGCGCTGGGGCGTACCGGTGGTGACCCTGGTGGACACCCCGGGGGCGTACCCGGGACTGGCCGCCGAGGAGGGCAACCAGAGCGGCGCGATCGCCGAGACCCTGGCCCTGGCGGCCGGACTGCGTACCCCGGTGGTCGCCGTGATCACCGGCGAGGGCGGCAGCGGTGGCGCGCTGGCGCTGGCGGTCGCGGACCGGCTGCTGATCCAGGAGAACGGTGTCTTCTCGGTGATCAGCCCGGAGGGCTGCGCCGCGATCCTGTTCGGCGACGCCGGGCAGGCCCCGGTGGCCGCCCGCGCGCTGCGGCTGCGCGCCGAGGACCTCGGCCGGCTCGGTGTGGTCGACGAGATCCTGCCGGAGCCGCCCGGTGACCCGGACCGGGCCGCCGGACTCGTCGCCGAGGCGGTGGGCCGGCTGCTGCGCCAGCTCGCCGGGGTCCCGGTCGAGGAACTGCTGGCCGCCCGCTACCGCCGGCTGCGCGGATACGGCGTGCTGGCCCCGGTCGGCGCCGCCACCGGCAGCCCGGTGACGGAACCCTGGAAGGAAGGCGCGCATGTCTGAGAAGGTCCGCGAACCGGCCGCCGTCCGGGCGGCCGACGGCGCGGCGCAGGAGCCGGTGGCGGCCAACGACACGCCGTCGCCGCCGGAGGGCGGCAACGGCACCCGGCAGGGGACGGCCTCGAACGGCGCCCGGCCGGTGGGGGCCGACGGCACCGGGCCGGCGATCGCGAACGGCACCGGAGCGTACGGCGTCGAGCCGGCGGGGCCGACCGATGCCGCGCCGACCGACACCGCGCTGCGCAGCGCGGTACGGGCCGCCGCCGAGGTGGCCGAACTGGTCCGCGACCCGGCGATCCGGCGGGTCCGGGTGACGGTGGCCGACGTCCGAATCGAGGTCGAGGGGGCCGAGGGAGGCCGGGAGGCGGTCGTCACCGTCACCGGCGAGGCGGCGTCGGCGCCCGGTGCGGCGCTGACCGGCGTGCCCGGCCCGGCCGTGGCGACGGTACCGGGTGCGGCCGTGGCCGCCGTTGCCGCGGCGGTCGCCCCGCCGGCCGGCACCGTGCCGGTGACCGCGCCGCTGATGGGGGTCTTCTACCGCCGCCCCGGCCCGGACCAGCCGCCCTTCGCCGAGGTCGGCCAGCGGGTCGAGGCCGGCGACCAGGTCGCGATCGTGGAGGCGATGAAGATGATGAACCCGGTCCTCACCGATCGGGGCGGGATCGTCCGGGCCGTGCACGTCACCGACGGCGAGGTCGTCGAGTACGAGCAGCCGCTGCTCAGCATCGAGCCGGGCTGAGGCGGGCGGACATGGTCAACCGGGTACTCATCTGCAACCGGGGCGAGATCGCCGTCCGGATCATCCGCGCCTGCCGCGACCTCGGACTGGAGAGCGTGCAGGTCTACTCCTCCGCCGACCGGGACAGCCTGGCGGTGCAGCTCGCCGACCAGGCCGTGCACATCGGACCGGGCCCGGTCGCCCGCAGCTACACCAACATCCCGGCCATCCTCTACGCCGCCGCCAAGTCCGGCGCCGACGCGGTGCACCCGGGCTGCGGCTTCGTCTCCGAGGACCCGGTCTTCGCCGCCTCCTGCCGGGGCGTCGGGCTCACCTTCGTCGGCCCGGCCGCCGAGCACATCGCGTTGATGGGCGACAAGGTGGCGGCCCGGGCGGCGATGCGGGCCGCCGGAGTGCCGGTACTGCCGGGCTCGGACGGCACCGTCGACTCCCTCGGCGACGCGGTGACGGTGGCCGGCGAGATCGGCTTCCCACTGATCATCAAGGCGGTGGCCGGTGGCGGCGGCCGGGGCATCGCGGTGGTGCACCAGGCCGAGGACCTGCCGCTGGCGTACGAGACGACCCGGGCCACCGCGCGGACCCTCTTCGCCGACGACCGGGTCTACCTGGAGCGCTACCTGCCGGCCGCCCGGCACATCGAGGTGCAGGTGCTGGCCGACGGGCACGGCACCGTGCTGCACCTCGGCGAGCGGGACTGCTCGGTCCAGCGCCGGCACCAGAAGCTGGTCGAGGAGTCCCCGTCCCCGGCGCTCGATCCGGAACTGCGGCAGCGCCTCTGCGCGGCGGCGGTGGCCGGCGCCCGGGACATCGGCTACGTCAGCGCCGGCACCTTCGAGTTCCTGGTCGCGCCGGACGGTGCGGCGTACTTCATGGAGATGAACACCCGGCTCCAGGTCGAGCACCCGATCACCGAGGTACGCACCGGGATCGACATCGTCGGCTGGATGATCCGGATCGCCGCCGGGGAACGACTGGACCTGACCCAGTCCGACGTCCGGTTCGAGGGGCACTCGATCGAGGCGCGGATCAACGCCGAGGACGTCGACCGGGACTGGGCCGGTTCGACCGGCCGGGTGCACGGGCTGCGGATGCCGGCCGGCCCCGGCGTACGGGTGGACAGCCATCTCTACGACGGCTACGTCGTACCGCCGTTCTACGACTCGCTGCTGGCCAAGGTCGTCACGTACGGCGCCACCCGAGACGAGGCGCTGCGCCGGCTGGACCGGGCGCTGGCCGAGTACCGGTCGGCGGGGGTGACCACCAACGTCGACTTCCACCGCCGGCTGCTGCGCCATCCCGGCTTCCGCTCCGGCGACTACCAGCTCGGCGTCGTCGAGTCCGTGCTCGCCGAGCCGTCCCCGGGCGACGTCGCCCGGGGGGAGGACCACGAGATCCACACCGAAAGGACGGAAAGTCATGTCTGACCAGCTCACCACGGGGCTCGACAAGGAAGACCTCCGGCAGCTCATCGCCGACACCATCGACGTCGACCTCTCCGAGGTCACCGACGACGCGCACTTCGTCAACGACCTGGAGGTGGACTCCCTGATGGCCCTGGAGATCACCGTCCGGCTGGAGAAGCGGTACGGCATCAAGATGGAGGAGAGCGAGCTGATCGCCGTCAGCACGCTGGACAGCACCTACCAGCTCCTCGACGGCAAGCTGCGGGGCGGGTCGTGACGCCCCGCTGCGCACCCCTGTCCGACCAGGTCGAGTTGGTCGAGGCCGACGAGACCTCGGCGGTGTCGACCGCGAAGGTGGATCCCGGTGACCCGGTCTTCGCCGGGCACTTCCCGGGCTTTCCGGTGCTGCCCGGGGTGTACCTGGTCGAACTGGTCGGCCAGACCGTACGGGCGGCGCTGGGCGAGCGCTACCGCCCCGAGCTGGCCGCGATGGACCGGTGCCGCTTCCTCAGCCCGGTCGCCCCGGGCGACGAACTGCGGATCGAGGCGACGCTGTCCTGGTCCGGACCGGAACTGCGCTGCTCAGCCAAGATCAATACAGGTAGCGGTCCGGCCGCCGAACTGCGCCTGCGCTACCGACCAGAGGAGAACCGATGATCGGGGTTGCCGGGATCAGGAAAGTGATACCCCAGCGGTATCCGATCCTGCTGCTCGACCGGGTGGTCGAGCTGGTACCGGGTGAACGGTTGGCCGCACTCAAGGCGGTGAGCTGTAGCGAGGCCTGCTACGAACAGCTCGACGAGACCTCCGCGGACCGCGACTACGCGTACCCGGCGACGCTGATCGTCGAGTCGTGGGCCCAGGCGGCGGTGCTGCTCGCGAGCTGGGAGACCCCCAACCCGGACGTGCTGGCCGGGCTGGTGGTGCTGGCCGGGTCCATCAGCAACGTCACCTTCGGCAACCCGGTCTACCCCGGTGACGTCCTCGAACACCGGGTCCGGCTGGTCAAGGTCGTCGGCGAGACGAGGATCCTCGAGGGCGAGACCGTGGTCGGGGGCGAGACGGTGATGCGGCTCGGCCAGTTCGTCCAGACCCTGCGCCCGCTGGACGCGTTGCGCCCGGCGGCCCTGACCCCGGCCGGCGTGTGAGGAGCGACATGACCGACAACGGACGACGGGTCGCGCTGGTCAGCGGCGGATCCAGGGGCATCGGCCGGGCGGTGGTGAGCCGGCTGGCCGCCGACGGTTTCGACGTGGCCTTCTGCTTCCAGGCCAACGCGGAGGCGGCGGAACTGGCGGCCAAGGCCGCCCGCGAGGCGGGGGCCCGGGTGCTGGCCCGGCAGGTCGACGTGGTGGACCTGGCGCAGGTACGCGACTTCGTCGCCGCCACCGAGGACGAGCTGGGCCCGATCGACGCCGTGGTGACCGTCGCCGGAGTGACCCGGGACCGGCCGCTGGTGCTGATGGGTGACGACGACTGGCACGCCGTGCTGCGGACCAACCTGGACGGCACCTACACGGTGTGCCGGTCCGCGGTCTTCGCGATGATGAAGCGGAGGCGCGGCTCGGTGGTGACGCTCTCCTCGGTGGCCGGGGTGGCCGGCAACGCCGGGCAGACCAACTACTCGGCGTCCAAGGCCGGGATCATCGGCTTCACCAAGGCACTGGCCAAGGAGATGGGCCGGTACGGCATCCGGGCCAACGTCGTCGCCCCCGGCTTCATCGAGACCGACATGACCGCAGGGCTCTCCCCGGCGGTCACCAAGGAGATGCTGGGCCGGATCCCGCTGGGCCGGTTCGGCCGGGCGGAGGAGACCGCCGACCTGGTCGGCTTCCTCGTCTCGGACCGGGCCTCCTACGTCACCGGCCAGGTCTTCCAAGTCGACGGCGGCATCGCGCTGTAGCGCACCCGCCCCGAAGCACCCGAGGAGTTTCCCATGGCGGTGCGCCGCACCCCACGGTTCTACTTCAGCCTGCGCAGCCCGTACTCCTGGCTCGCCTACCGGGACCTGCACCAGCGGTATCCGGAGCTGGTGTCCGAGTTGGACTGGGTGCCGTTCTGGGAGCCGGACGAGCGCAGTTCGCGGCTGCTCGCCGAGGCCGGCGGCGAGTTCGTCTACACCGCGATGTCCCGGGCCAAGCATCTCTACGTGCTCCAGGACGTCCGGCGGCTCACCGCCGAGCGCGGGCTGACGTTCAGCTGGCCGGTCGACCGGGAGCCGGTCTGGGAGATCCCGCACCTGGGCTACCTGGTGGCGGCGCGGCACGGCGCCGGGCCGGGGTACCTGGAGCGGGCGTACCGGGCCAGGTGGGAGGAGGGGCGGAACATCTGCGACCGGTCCACGGTCGCCGAGATCGCCGCCGACCTCGGGCTCGACCCGGCCGAGCTGTCCGGGGCGGCCGACGATCCCGAGGTACGCCGGCAGGGCGTCGGGGCGCTGCTCGACATCTACCGCGACGGCGTCTTCGGGGTGCCGTTCTTCGTGCACGGCTTCGACCGGTTCTGGGGGGTGGACCGGCTGGCCGCGTTCGCCGCCTCGGTGGCCGCGAAGCGCCGTCCCGCCGAGCCGGCGCAGGTGCCGGGGAACGGGGCGGCACCGGAGCCGGCGCTGGTGGGTGCGCCGGGCCGGACCGACGAGGGGCATGCCGGCGGCTGCGGCTGAGCCCGCCGATATAGCCCGAATATGGACGTCGATCGTACGGTCTGCCACGGAAACGCCGATGGCGCGGTGGATGCCGTACCGGAGAAGCCGGGGAAACAAACGTGTCCGAGTGGGGAAGCATCGTCGAGGCGGTCCGGCACAACGTGGCCGGATCGCCGGAACGGCAGGCGGTGGTGTTCTGCCGTGGTGCGGGGGAGCGGTTCGTCGAGTCGTCCCTGACGTACACCGAACTCGACCGGGTGGCCCGGTCGACGGCGGCCTGGCTGAGCCGGCGCTGCCGGCCGGGTGACCGGGCGCTGCTGCTCTATCCGACCGGGTTGGAGTTCGTGGCCGGCTTCCTGGGCTGCCTGTACGCGGGCGTGATCCCGGTGCCGGTGCCGCTGCCGGCGAACTACCGGCACCACGCCGACCGGACCAGCGCGATCGCCCGGAACGCGGACGTGGCGGTGGTGCTGACCGATCCGGACAACCTGCGGGCGGTCGACGACTGGATGCTCCAGGAGGGACTGGACCACCTGGCCTTCGCGGCGACCGACCTGGACGCCCCGGGCGTGGTCACCGGCGCGGGCGACCCGGGCGGGGAGCCGACCGACGGTGTCGGGACGGCGGCGGACGGCTGGCTGCCGTATCCGGCCCGCCCGGACGACATCGCGTTCCTCCAGTACACCTCGGGATCGACCAGCGACCCGAAGGGCGTGATGGTCACCCACGGCAACGTGCTGCACAACATCGGCTCGGTGCACCGCACCCTCGGCTGGACCGACCAGACCCGGTTCTGTAGCTGGCTGCCGCTCTACCACGACATGGGCCTGATCGCGATGCTGATCGCGCCGCTGCTGCTCGGCAGCACCGCCGTGCTGATCCGGCCCAACGACTTCCTCAAGCGGCCGTACCTGTGGCTGGAGGCGATCGACCGGTACGGCGCCGAGGTGGCCTGCGCGCCGAACTTCGCGTACGACCTCTGCGCGCGGCTGCTCACCGACGAGCAGGTGGCCGGGCTGGACCTGTCCCGCTGGCGGTACGCCTGCAACGGCGCCGAGCCGATCGACCCGGCCACCCTGGAGCGGTTCGCCGCCCGGTTCGCCCCGGCCGGGTTCCGCTACGAGTCGTTCCTGCCGACGTACGGGCTGGCCGAGGCGACGCTCTGCGTCACCGGGGCCCGCCCGGCCGGCGCCCCGGTCACCGCGTACGTCGACCCCGACGAGCTGGCCCGGGACGTCTTCGCCCCGCTGCCCGCCGGTACGCCGGCCGGGCTGGCCCTGGTCGGCAGCGGCCGGGTCAACGCGCTGGACGTACGGATCATCGACCCCGGCACCTCCACGGTGCTGCCGGACGGCCGGGTCGGCGAGGTGTGGATCCGGGGCGGCAGCGTGACCCGGGGCTACTGGGGGGACCCGGAGGCGACCCGGCGGGCCTTCGGCGCGGTGACCGCGGACGGCGACGGCGGCTTCCTGCGTACCGGTGACCTCGGCATCCTCGACGACGGCGAGCTGTACGTCACCGGCCGGATCAAGGAAATGATGATCGTGCACGGCCGCAACCTCTACCCGCACGACGTGGAGCGCGAGGTCCGGGAGGTGGCCGAGGCGTTCGCCGGGCTGCCCTGCGCGGTCTTCTCGGTGCCGGCGCCCCGGGAGGAGATCGTGGTGGTCCAGGAACTCCGTACCCGGAGCCGGGACGCCGCCGAGATCGCGGCTCTGGCCGGTGCGGTCAAGTCGACGCTGAGTCGGATCCTCGGGGTCCGGGTGGCGAACGTCGTCTTCGTCCGGGTCGGCCAGGTCCGGCGCACCACCAGCGGAAAGATCCAGCGCACCATGATGCGGGAACTCTTCGTCTCCGGCGTGCTGGACACGACGTACGAGGATCTCGACCCGGAGATCCGGGACCGCTACCGGGCGGCGCACGCCGCACTGCCGGTGCCGGCCGGGCGGGGGTGACCGGGATGCGCTATCCCGCCTTCGCCCTCGCCGAACACCTCGACCACGGCCTCGGCGACCCGCACGACCCGGCCCGGGTGGCCTCGTTCGCCCGCTTGGTCGCGCTGGACGCCCGCGAGGAGTTCCCGGCGGAGATCTGCGCCGAGCTGGACCGGCTCGGGCTGCCCCGCTGGTACGTGCCGGCCGAGTTCGGCGGCGAACTGCGCAGCTACGAGGAACTGCTGCACGCGGTACGGGTCCTGGCCCGCCGGGACCTGACCGTCGCGATCGGACACGGCAAGACCTACCTCGGCGCGGTATCCGCCTGGGTGGGCGCCACCCCGGAGCAGGCCCGCCGGGTCGGTGCCGAGGTGCTCGCCGGCAGCGTCATCTCGCTGGCGCTGACCGAGCGGGAGCACGGCAGCGACCTGCTCGCCGGTGAGGTCTCGGCGGTGCCGACCGGCGCCGGTTACCGGGTCGACGGCGAGAAGTGGCTGATCAACAACGCCAGCCGGGGGGACCTGGTCTGCGTACTGGCCCGGACCGAGCCGGCCGGCGGCACGCGGGGGTTCAGCCTGTTGATGGTGGACAAGCGGCGGCTCGCCTCCGGCACGTTCCGCTGCCTGCCCAAGGAGCGCACCCACGGGGTACGCGGCGCGGACATCAGCGGGATCGCCTTCGCCGGCGCCGAGGTGCCGGCCGAGGCGCTGGTCGGTACGGCCGGCGCCGGCCCGGAGATCGTGCTGAAGAGTGTCCAGCTCACCCGCACCATGTGCGCGGCGATGTCGCTCGGCCTGGCCGACCAGGCGCTGCGGCTGGTCCTCGACTTCGCCACCGGGCACCGGCTCTACGACCGGCCGCTGGTCGACCTGCCGCACGCGAACCGCACCCTGACCGAGGCGTACGTCGACCTGCTGATCGGCGAGGCCACCAGCGTGCTGACCGCGCGCGGCATCCACGCCACCCCCGGCGAGCTGAGCGTCACCTCGGCGGTCGCCAAATACCTGGTGCCGACGATGATGGACCGGACGATCCCGCGACTCGGCCAGGTGCTCGGGGCCCGGGCCCTGCTCACCTCCGACCACGCCGACGGGCTGTTCCAGAAGATCGAACGCGACCACCGGATCGTCGGCATCTTCGACGGCAACACCCTGGTCAACCTGAACACCCTGGTGAACCAGTTCCCCGGCCTGGTCCGGGGCTACCGGCGGGGCGTGGTCGACCCGGGGCTGGCCGACACGGTCGAGCTGGCCCGCCCGCTGCCCGACTTCGACCGGAACCGGCTCGCGCTGCTGTCCCGGACCGGGTGCAGCGTGGTGCAGCAGCTACCGGCCGCCGTCGCCGAGGTGCTGGAGCTGGTCGACGCCGGGATCGCCCCGCCGGCCCTGGCCGCCCAGTCCGAGACGCTGGCCGGGCTGGTCGACGGGCTGCACGAGCGGATGGCCGCGTACCGGCCGCAACCCCGGCAGGTGCCGGCCGAGGCGTTCCGGATGGCCGGCGAGTACGCGCTCGCCTTCGCCGCCGCCGCCTGCCTGCACCTGTGGCTGCGCAACCGGCACTGGCTGGCCGACGGCCCGACCGCGCCGCTCTGGGCGGACGCCCGCTGGCTGCGCGCCTGCCTGCACCGGCTGATCGGGCAACTCCGGCCGGCCACCGCGACCGGACCCGAACCCGACGACGGCGAGGACTACGACCGGCTGCTGCCGGACCTGCGCGCCCAGCACCACGAGGGCCGGCTCTTCTCCCTGCTCCCGGCCCGGCTCGCCGAGGCGGGCGCGCAGACGCCCGAGCCGCCGTCCCGGCTCGCCGAGGCGGCCGGGCAGCCGTCCGAGTCTCCGGCGCGCCCCGCCGGGACGGCCGCACAGCTTTCCGAGGTGGCCCGATGACCGTCGACACCGCCGCCGTGCCCGGCACGGCCCCGGCCGCCGAGCCGGACCTGGAGACGTACCTCGGAAATCCGCACGACCCGGCGAACCCGGTCGGCTATCCGGCGCTGCTCGCCGCCGACGAGCGCGGCGAACTGCTCGCCGCCGGCGAGCGGGCACTCGACGGGTACGGGCTGAACGCCGAGTTCGTGCCCCGGGCCCTCGGCGGCCGGTTCGACCGGGCCGACCGGCTGGCCCAGGTGCTGCGCGCGGTGTTCCGCCGGGACACCACCCTCGGGGTCGGCTACGGGGTCACCACCTTCATCGCCGCCACCCCGGTCTGGACGAACGGCACCGCCGAGCAGCGGCGCTGGATGGCCGACCTGCTGTTGCGGCACGGCAAGGCGTCGGCCGGCTACAACGAGCTGGCGCACGGCACCGACTTCGGCCGGGCCGAGCTGCGGGCCCGGCTCGACGGCGACCGCTTCGTGGTGACCGGTCGCAAGGAGATGGTCGGCAACCTGAGCCGGGCGGACGCGGTGACGCTCTTCGCCCGCACCGACGACCGGCCGGGCAGCCGCAGCCACTCGCACCTGCTGCTGGACATGGCCGCGTTGCCGGCGGCGCACCGCCGGCACCTGCGCCGCTACCGCACCGCGGGTGTCCGCGGAGTACTGCTCGGCGGGCTGGAGTTCCTCGACTGCCCGGTACCGGCCGACGCGGTCGTCGGGGAACTCGGCGGCGCGATGGAGACGGTGCTGCGGGCGTTCCAGGTGACCCGGGGCGTGCTGCCCGGGATGGCCGTCGGGATCGTCGACACCCAACTGCGTACGGTGCTGCGGTTCGCCCTCGACCGCCGGCTGTACGGGCTGCCGGTGGCCGAGCTGCCGCACGCCCGGACCGCCCTGGTCGACGCCTTCCTGGACCTGCTGATCAGCGACTGCCTGGCCACCGTGGTCGCCCGGGCCCTGCACGTGCTGCCGGACCAGACCAGTGTGTACAGCGCCGCCGTGAAATACCTGGTGCCGAAGGTGTTGCAGGAGGCGGCGCACCGGCTCTCGGTGGTGCTGGGCGCCCGGTCGTACCTGCGGGACGGCCCGTACGCGATCTTCCAGAAGAACCTGCGGGACCTGCTCGCCGCGACGCTCACCCACGCCAGCGCGGCGGTCTGCCAGGCGACGATCATCCCGCAGCTACCCCGGCTGGCCCAGCAGGGCTGGCGCTCGTCGCCGGCTGCGCCACCGGCACTGTTCCGGCTCGGCGACCCGCTGCCCCCGCTGGACTTCGCCGGCATCGGGCTCTCCGCCCGGGGCGTGGACAGCCTGACCGCCACGCTGCGGGAGTACGGCGCCGGACCGGGTGCCGACCCGGCGGTCGCCCGGCTCTGCGGGGTCTTCACCGCCGAACTCGACCGGCTCGCCGAGGTCTGCGCCGACCTGCCGCCCCGGGACCGTACGGTGATCGCCGGCCGGCGCAGCTTCGACCTGACCGACCGGTACGCCACCGTGCTGGCCGCCGCCGCCTGCCTCGGGGTGTGGCGGTACAACCAGGACGACCCGTTCCTGCGGGACACCCCGTGGCTGCTCGCCGCGCTGTCCCGGCTGGCCGGACGGCTGGGCATCGACCCGGGCGCGGCACCGGACGGGCTGGAGCGACACCTCTTCGTCGAGCTGCTGGAGCGTCACCAGGACAACCGCGGCTTCGATCTCGTCAACCGGCGTCTGGCCGGCTGACCATCTCCGTCCGTACGCCTAAGGAGTGCACCATGTCCGGAACCATCCAAGACACCTCCGTCGAGGCCATCCGCACCTGGCTGGTCGGCCGGATCGCCTTCTACCTGCAACGGCCGGCCGAGGAGATCGACACTGACGCGCCGCTGGTCGAGATCGGCCTCGACTCGGTCTACGCGATGACCCTGAGCGGGGACGTGGAGGAGCGGTTCGACCTCGAGGTGGAGCCCACGATGGCCTGGGACCACCCGAACGTGAACGCCCTCGCCGGCTACCTGCACGGCTTGCTGGGGTCCCGAGGATGACGGTGCTGTCGGCCGGGCCGGGGGAGTCGCCGCCCGGCCCCGGCCATCCACTCTCGGTCGGGCAGGAGGCGCTCTGGTTCCTCTACCAGCTCGCGCCGGAGAGCCCGGCGTACAACATCACGCTCGCGGTCCGGGTCCGGACCGCGCTGGACGTCGCGGCGCTGGGCCGGGCGGTCGACGCGCTGGTGGCCCGGCATCCCATGCTCGGCACGGCCTTCGCCGAGGTCGACGGGGTGCCCCGGCAGTTCGTCCCGCCGCCCGGTGCCGCGGCGGCGGGCGGCTCCCGGTGGCTGGAGATCCGGGACGTGCCCGGCCGCACCGACGAGGCGCTGCTCGGGCTGGCCCGGTCGGTCGGCGAGGTGCCGTTCCGGCTCGGTGCCGGAGACGTCTTCCGGGTGGTGCTGCTGCGCCGCGCGCCCGACGACGCCGCCCTGGTGCTGGTCACCCACCACATCATCAGCGACGCCACCTCGCAGTGGCTGCTGCTGCGCGACCTGCTGGCCGGATACCGGGGGATCGCGGCCGGCGGCGCACCGGACTGGGCGCCGCTGACCGCCAGCTTCCTGGACTACGTCGAGGCGGAGCGGGTACTGCTCGACTCGCCCCGGCGGGACCGGCTGGAACGGTACTGGCGGAACCGCTGCACCGGGGTGTCGGCCGGGGCGATCCCGGTCGACCGGCCCCGGCCGGAGCGGCAGACCTTCGACGGGGCGACCCACCACCTGACGCTCCCCGACGAGCTGACGGCCCGGGTCCGGGCGGCGGCCTCGGCGGCCGGGGTGACCCCGTTCGCGTTCCTGCTCGGGGTCTTCCAGGCGACCCTGTTCCGGTACGGCGGCCAGGACGACTTCGCGCTCGGCTGCCCGGTGGCGACCCGGCACGGCCGGGGGCTGCGGGACGTGGTCGGCTATCTGGTCAACACCCTGGTGTTGCGTTCGTCGTTCGCGTCCGGGGCCACCTTCGCCGATGCCGTGGCGGCGGCGCACCGGGAACTCCTCTCCGGACTGGGCCACGTTGGGTACCCGTTCCCGCTGCTGGACCGGATGCTCGGTGGGACCCGCGGCACCAGCCGGTCGCCGCTGTTCCGGATCGCTTTCACGATGGTGGCGGCGGACCGGCTCGACCCGCCGCTGCCGCTGGTGCCGGAGGGCGCCGTGGTGGGCCCGGAGATTTCGTACGCGGGACTGCGGCTGGCCGCGTTCGACGTACCGCAGCTTGAGGGGCAGTTCGACCTCAACGTGGAGCTGCGCCAGGCGGAAGATTCATTCACCGGAGCCTTCCGGTACAACACGGATTTGTTCGACGGTGCGACCATAGAGCGGCTTACCGGGCACTACCGCCGGCTGCTGGAGGCGGCCACCGCCGACCCGAAGCGCCGGATCGACCGGGTCTCCCTTGTCGACAGCGCACAACTGGAACAACTGCTCGCGTTGGGTACCGGCGGAGTATCGCCCGGGCAGTGAACCTTCTTCAACCTGAACCGCGCGGCGCTCGCGTACTGCGTCCGGCCGCAAGGGCGGTCGAAGAAGGTTCAGCGGCCCAGGGAACCGCCCGAAACCCGGGACACCTCAGGGTCGCCGGTCCGGGGGTTCTCAGGGTGGTATCTCATGTGTCGATCTAACGATCAGTGATTGGATGCTCGCTATGGAGCAGGCTGTGCGGCTGGAGTCGCTGAGCAAGACGTACGGTTCGGGTCAGAACGCGGTGACCGCCCTGAGAGACGTGTCGCTCGACCTCCGGGCCGGAAGCTTCACCGCGATCATGGGGCCGTCCGGCTCGGGCAAGTCGACCCTGTTGCAGTGCGCGGCGGGGCTGGACCGGCCGACCGGCGGCCGGGTGGTGATCGGCGGCACCGACCTGACCGGGCTGAGCGAGACCGCGCTGACCCTGCTCCGGCGAGACAAGATCGGCTTCGTCTTCCAGGCATTCAACCTGCTGCCGTCGCTGACCGCCGAGCAGAACGTGGCGCTGCCGCTGCGGCTGGCCGGCCGCAAGCCGAGCCGGTCCGAGGTGGCGGAGGTACTCGCCGAGGTGGGGCTCGGCAACCGGGGTGGGCACCGGCCGGCGCAGCTCTCCGGCGGCCAGCAGCAGCGGGTCGCGATCGCCCGCGCCCTGGTGACGAAGCCGGCGGTGCTCTTCGCGGACGAGCCGACCGGTGCGCTGGACACCAGCACCAGCCGGGAGGTGCTGGCGCTGCTGCGCGGCCTGGTCGACCGGCACGGGCAGACCATCGTGATGGTGACGCACGACCCGGTGACCGCCGCCAACGCGGACCGGGTGGTCTTCCTCGCCGACGGTGCGCTCGCCGGTGAGCTGGTCAACCCGACGGCGGAGGCGATCGCCGCCCGGATGACGCGCATGGAGGTCGGCGCGTGCTGAGCATCGCGTTGCAGACGCTGCGGGTGCGCTGGGCCGCCTTCGTCGGTACGTTCGTCGCGCTGACCCTGGGCGCCGGCATGATCGCCGCGATGGGGCTGGAGATCGGCGCCACCCTGGGGCTGCCCGAGCGGGCGCCACAGCGGTTCGCCGCTGCCCCGGTGGTGGTCGCCGCGCTCGACCCGGAGTGGGATCCGGCTCGGCACGACCCGGGCAGCCGTTCGCTGATCCAGGCCCGGGGCATCTCCGACGCGCTGGCCGCCGAGGTCGGCGCGCTGGGTCGCACCGTCCCGGTCCGCAGCTTCTACGCCCAGCTCTCCGGCGGCCCCGACGACCAGGTCGGGCACGGCTGGTCCAGCGCCGAGTTCGCCCCGTACTCGCTGGCCGCCGGCCGGCCGCCGCAGGCCGACAACGAGGTCGTGGTGCCGAGCGGCGGTGCCGGACCGGGCGAGCGGGTCACCGTCTTCAGCACGGGCGGGCCGCGCGACTACACGGTCGCCGGGGTGACGGCGCCGGCCGACTTCGAGTCCGCGGTCTTCTTCACCGAGGCCGAGGCGGCCCGGCTCTCGCCCCGGGTCGAGGCGCTGGTCTCCTACGGGGCATCGGAGGCGGTGCGGCAGGCCGTCGGCGGGGACGCCGAGGTGCTCACCGGAGAGCGGCGCAACGTGCTGGACCCGAGCTACAACGCCGACCGGGAGGCGATCGACAACACCCAGACGCTGCTGCCGATCACCGCCGTGGTCGCCGGCTTCGTCTCGGTCTTCCTGGTCGCCTCGACCTTCGCCTTCGCGGTCGCCCAGCGGCGCCGGGAGATCGCCCTGCTCCGCACGGTCGGCGCCACGCCCCGGCAGGTACGCCGGATGGTGCTGGCCGAGGCGTTCGTGGTCGGGCTCACCTCGGCGGTCGCCGGCTGCGCGCTCGGGCTGGGCGCCGCGCCGCTGCTGGCCAGCGGAATGGTCGACCTGGGGCTCGCCCCGCCGTGGTTCACCGTCGAGTTCTCCACCGGGCCGGCGGTCTGGGTGCCGTTGCTGATCGCCTTCGGCGTGGGGCTGGGGGTGGCGCTGGCCGGGGTCTGGGCGGCGTCCCGCCGGGCCGGCGACGTACGCCCGATCGAGGCGCTCCGGGACGCCGCCGTGGACTCCCGCACCATGACCTCCGGCCGGTGGCTCTACGGGCTGATGGCGCTGGCCTTCGGCCTGGTCACCATCGGCTGGGTGGCGGTGGTGAACCCGGGCATGGTGATGGTGCCGACCCGGTACATCGGGGTGCTGATGTTGCCGATCCTCGCCTTCGCGCTGCTCGCCCCGGTGGTGGTCAAGCCGATCGCCCGGTTGATCACCTGGCCGCTCGGCCGGCTCGGCGGCGCCGCCGGGATGCTGGTCCGGGAGAGCGCGCTGACCGCGGTGCGGCGTACCGCGGCCACCGCCGCGCCGGTGCTGCTCACCGTCGGGCTCTCCATCTCGCTGCTCGGCGCGGCCGCCACCATCGACCGGGCCAAGGACAGCGGCCGGCGCAACCAGGTGACCGCCGACTTCGTGGTGACCCCGGACGGCACGCCCGGGGTCAACGAGGCGGTCACCGAGCGGGTCCGGGCGATCCCCGGCGTCGACGTGGTCGCCGCGCTGCCGACCATGGTGTACGCCCGGGACGACGCCCGGCTGGCCGACTACGAGGCGCTGGCCGTCGACCCGGCGGCGCTGTCCAATACCCTGACCCTGCCGGTCGACGAGGGCTCCCCGGCGGAGCTGCGCGACGACACCATCATCGTCAACGACGACTGGGGAGTCGGGGTCGGCGAGACCGTCGAGGTCTTCATGGCCGACGGCAGCACGGTGCCGCTGCGTGTGGTGGCGGTGCTCAACACCACCTCGGGCAGCAACGACGTCGCCTACCTGAGCACGAAGTACGCCGGCACCGCCAAGTACGCCTTCACCGGCCTGGCCCGCCGGATCTACGTCTCGCTGCAGGAGGGCACCGACCCGGCGACCGTCCGGTCGGCCCTGGCCAGCGCCACGGCCGGGCTGGGTGCCCGCGCGGTCCCGGCCGAGGACTGGCTCGGCGAGGAGAGCAGCGAGAACAGCCAGGCAAGCACGCTGGGCATGGTGCTGGTGCTCGGCATCGCGATCGTCTTCTGCTTCATCGCCATCGTCAACACGCTGGTGATGGCGACCTCGGACCGGCTCCGGGACCTGGCGATCCTGCGGCTGGCCGGGGCCACCCCGCGACAGGTGCTCCGGGTCTTCGCCGCCGAGTCGCTGCTGGTGGCCGGGGTCGGCGTACTGCTCGCGGTGGGGGCGTCGGCGGTGAACCTGGCCGGGCTGCGGCTCGCCCTGGGGCAGCTCGTCGGGGCCACCCCGGTCAGCGTGCCGTGGGGCACGGTCGTCCTGATCGCGGTGATCAGCGCCGCGCTGGCCGTGCTCGGTGCCGTGGTGCCGGTCCGGCTCGCGTTCCGGTCCCGCGCGGTGGAGCTGGCCGGCGTACGCGAATAACCCGCCCACATCGGGCCCACCGGGCTCCGCCGTCCCCGACTTTTCGGGGCGGCGGAGCCCGGCTCGTTTTCGAAGATAGTTTCGATATGGGGCTGGTATAGCCGCGGGTCGCAGGATGTCAAGGAGCCGAGAAAGCAGGCCGGCGCCAACCGTGGGAACGGCACCTGGCGGTGACGTTTCCCGGGAACGTAACTGACCCGCGAAGGGAAAGCCGTGCCAATGGACCTTTTACGACCTGGAGAGCACGGCGCCTGCACGCCGGCCTTCACCGGCGGCCACGACCAACCTCAAGGGGAGGTTGAAAAAGGTTCACCACCTGCACTGAAGGGCATCCTCGCGGCCGTCGGGAACACGCCTCTGGTGGAACTCGAACGCCTGATACCCGATTCACGAATTAAGGTGTTCGCGAAGCTGGAGCGGTTCAATCCCGGCGGCAGCGTCAAGGACCGGACCGCGCTGAGCATGCTGCTGGAGAAAATTCGCAGCGGCGAACTCCAGCCGGGCCGATCGGTGGTGGTCGAGTCCAGCTCGGGAAATCTGGCGGTCGGGCTCGCCCAGATCTGCCGGTATTTCGGGCTCCGGTTCGTCTGTGTGGTGGACGCCAAGACGACCGAACAGAACATCGCGATACTGCGGGCGTACCAGGCGTCGGTCGAGGTGGTGAACCGGCCCGACCCGGACAGCGGCGAGTACCTGCCGGTGCGGGTACGCCGGGTCCGCGAACTGGTGTCGAACACCCCGCACGCGTTCTGGCCCAACCAGTACGCGAACCCGCTCAACCCGATCGCGCACCGGCAGACCATGGGCGAGATCGTGGAGGCGCTCGACGGTTCCGTCGACTACCTGTTCTGCGCGGTCAGCTCCTGCGGCACCCTGCGCGGCTGTGCGGACTACGTCCGCGAGCACGGGTTGACCACGAAGATCGTCGCGGTCGACGCGGTCGGCAGCATGATCTTCGACGGGCAGCAGCCGATCGAGCGGCTCCTCCCCGGGCACGGCGCGTCGCTGCGGCCGGGACTCTTCGACCCGGACGCCGCCGACGAGGTCATCCACGTGACCGACCTCGAGTGCGTCGCCGCCTGCCGCCGGCTCACCGCCCGGGAGGCGATCCTGGCCGGCGGTTCCTCCGGGGCCACCGTCGCGGCCCTGGAGCGGCGCAGCCGGAGTATTCCCGAGGACGCGAGATGCGTGCTCATCTTCCCCGACGGTGGCGACCGCTACCTTGACACGATCTACTCCGACGACTGGGTACGGAACCGCTTCGGTGAGGTTTCGCACCTCTGGAAGGAAGCTGCCGGTGGTGATCAGGCCTGATGCTGATCCTTCGACATGACGACGTGCAACAGATCCTGGCCGAGCGCGAACTCGCGTTGATCGAGTTGGTCGGCGAGGCGTACAAGTTGCACGACGAGGGTGCCACCACGGTGCCGCACTCGATATTCCTCCGCTTTCCCGACCAGCCCCGCAACCGGATCATCGGGCTGCCCGCGTACGTCGGCGGGAACTCACCGGCCGCCGGGATGAAGTGGATCGCCTCCTGGCCGGGGAACATCACGACCGGGCTGGCCCGGGCCAGCGCCAGCATTCTGATCAACGACCTGGAGACCGGGCAGCCGACGGCGCTGCTCGAAGGCTCGGTGATCTCGGCCAAGCGGACCGCGGCCAGTGCCGCGCTCGCCGCCCGGCTGCTGGTCCGCGAGCCGGGCCCGAGCGGGGTGGCCCTGATCGGCTGCGGCGTGATCAACCTGGAGGTGCTGCGCTTCCTGCTCGCCGCGCTGCCGACGCTGACCGAGGTGACCCTCTTCGACAACGACTGCACCCGGGCGGCCGCGTTCGCCCGCAACTGCGCCGACCTCTCGCCGACCCTGCACGTCACGCTGGCCGCCGACGCCGGCCGGGCCGTCGCGGCGCACGACCTGGTCTCGATCGCCACCACGGCGGCCGAGCCGCACCTCGACCTCGGCCCGGCCCGGCCCGGCACCCTCGTGCTGCACGTCTCGCTGCGCGACCTGACCCCGGCGACGATCCTGGCCAGTCAGAACGTGGTCGACGACGCCGACCACGTGTGCCGGGAGCAGACCTCGCTGCACCTCACCGAGCAGCAGGTGGGGCACCGGGACTTCATCGACGCGCCGATCGGCCAGATCCTGCGCGGCACCGGCGGCTTCCGCCGCGATCCCGACCGGACGGTGGTCTTCTCGCCGTTCGGCCTCGGCGCCCTGGACATCGCCCTCGCGGAGTTCGTCCGGGCCGCCGCCGTCGAGCGGGGCCTCGGCATCCGCGTCGACGACTTCCTGCCCGCCACCGGCGGCACCGCGAATCCCAGGTGATCCGGCCCCGGCCGGAGTACCGACAACCACAAGGAGTTCCGATGGCTGACGAGCAGACCGACGACCGGGTGTACCGGGTGGTCCGCAACGACGAGGAGCAGTACTCCATCTGGCCCGCCGACCGGGATCTGCCGGCGGGCTGGCACGCCGAGGGCACCGAGGGCCCACGTGCCGACTGCCTCGCCCGGATCGGCGAGGTCTGGACCGACATGCGCCCGCTGAGCCTGCGCCAGCGGATGGCGGCGGCGCAGAGCTGACCGCCCCCGCGACAAGGTGAGGAGCACCGATGAACCCCGATCGAAGCCGGACTGACCTGGTCGGCGACTCCAGCGGGCCGGCGACCGTCGCCGGGTCCGCCAACATCCTGCCGGCGCTGGTCGCCCGCCAGGTGGCGGCCACGCCCGACGCGGTCGCCGTGCTGGCCGGCGACGTCGAGGTGACGTACGCCGAACTGGACCGCCGGGCCAACCGGCTGGCCCGGTACCTGCGTGGCCTCGGTGCCGGGCCCGACACGCTGGTCGGGGTCTGCCTGCCCCGCGACGTGGACCTGGTCGTCGCGCTGCTCGGCGTCTGGAAGGCGGGTGCCGGCTACGTACCGCTGACTCCGGACCACCCTCGGGACTGGGCGACCTGGGTGCTGACCGACACCGGCGCCGGGATCGTGCTGACCGGATCGGCTCACGCCGACCTGGTGGCCGGCACCGGCGCCCGGGTGGTCCGCCTCGACGACATCTCGGCCGAGCTGGCCGGGCTGCCCGACGAGGCGCCGGTCAACCCGGCGACCGGGGACGACCTCGCCTACGCGATCTACACCTCGGGTTCCACCGGCCGGCCCAAGGGCGTGATGATCAGCCACGCGGCGATCGCCAACCGGGTCGACTGGGCGGTGCGGCAGCACGGCCTCGGCCCGGCCGACCGGGTGTTGCAGAAGACCGCGCTCACCTTCGACGCGGCCTGCTGGGAGTTCTTCGCCCCGCTGGTCAGCGGCGGCACCGTGGCGCTCGCCCCGGTCGGCGCCGAGCGCGACCCGGCGGCGCTGGTCCGGGCGATCAGCCGGTACGGCGTCACCGTCTTCCAGGGCGTGCCGTCGGTGCTCCGGCTGGTCGCCGACGATCCGGGCTGGCGGGACTGCACCTCGCTGCGGCTGCTCTTCTCGGCCGGCGAGCCCCTGCACGCCGAGCTGTGCCGCCGGCTCACCGACGGGCTCAAGGTCACCCTCTGGAACACGTACGGGCCGACCGAGTGCGCCATCGACGTGACCGCGCACCCGTACGACCCGGCGCTGCCGACCGGCCCGGTGCCGATCGGCCGGCCGCTGGCCAACCTGCGGGTACTGGTACTCGACCCGAACGGTGACCCGGTGCCGGTCGGGGTCGCCGGTGAACTGCACGCCGGCGGGGTCGGGGTGGCCCGGGGCTACCTCGGCCGGCCGGACCTGACCGCCGAGAAGTTCGTCCCGGACCCGTACGGGCCGCCCGGGTCCCGGCTCTACCGCACCGGCGACCTGGTGCGGTGGCGGGCCGACGCCACCCTGGAGTACATCGGGCGGCTCGACCACCAGGTCAAGGTGAACGGGGTCCGGATCGAGCCCGGTGAGGTGGAGTCGGCGCTGGTCGCCCACCCGGACGTCAGCGCCGCCGTGGTGCTGGCGGTGGAGACCGCCGAGGGCGGCAAGCGGCTCGTCGGGTACGTCACCGGGGAGCGGGTGCCGGCCGCCGACCGGCTGCGTACCTTCCTGCGGGACCGGCTGCCCGACCCGATGGTCCCGGCCGCCTTCGTGGCCCTGCCGGAGTTCCCGCTCAACAGCAGCGGCAAGGTGGACCGGGCCGCGCTGCCGGCGCCGGACGCCGCGGCCGAGGACGGCCGCCCGCCGTACGTGGCGCCGCGTACCGCCGCCGAGCGGCTGGTCGCCCGCTCCTGGGCGGAACTGCTCAAGGTGGACCGGGTCGGCGCGCACGACGACTTCTTCTCGCTCGGCGGCTCCTCGCTGCTGCTCACCCGGCTCGCCAACCAGCTCCGGGCGGCCTCCGGCAGCAAGGTCGCCCTGCGCGGCCTCTTCGCCGCGCCCACCGTGGAACAGCAGGCGAAGCTGATCGCGGTGCCGTCCGACGACGGACCGCCGATGGTCCCGGTGTCCCGGACCGGGCCGCTGCCGCTCTCCTTCGGGCAGCGCCGGCTCTGGTTCCTGGACCGGCTGGAGCCGGGCAACACCGAGTGGGTCGCCCCGCTCTTCGTCCGGCTCGGCCCCGAGGTCGACCAGAGCACCGTCCGGCGGGCGTTGGACACGCTGGCCGGGCGGCACGAGATCCTCCGTACCCGCTACGTCGAGGACGACGGCGAGCCGCGCCAGGTGATCGACGCACCGGGGCCGGTCGAGCTGCGGGTGGTCGAGGCCGACTCCGCCGACCTGGAGACGGTGTTCCGGGGCGAGTTCGAGCGCGGCTTCAACCTGGCCACCGGCCCGGTCTGGCGGGCGCTGCTGGTCCGCTTCCCGGGCACGCCGACGCCCACCCCGCCGACCTCGGTGCGGATTCCGGCCACCTCCGGCCGTGCCCCGGCGGGCGAGTCGGTACTGCTGCTCACCCTGCACCACATCGCCTGCGACGGCTGGTCGTCGGTGGTGCTGGAGCGGGAGCTGCGGGAACTCTGCGCGGCGACGGTTGCCGGACGTGCCCCGGAACTGCCGGAGCAGCCGGTCCAGTACCCGGACTTCGCGAGCTGGCAGCAGGGCTGGCTGACCGAGGAGGTGCTGGCGGCCGAGCTGGCGTACTGGCGGAAGACCCTCGACGGGCTCGGGCCGCTGGACCTGCCGACCGACCGGCCCCGACCGGCCCGCCGCGATCCCAAGGGCGCGCTCGCCCCGTTCACCATCCCGACCGAGCTGGCCGCCGCGATCCGCGACCTGGGCCGGCGGTACGGCGCCTCGCCGTACATGACGATGCTGGCCGCGTTCAGCACGCTGCTCGCCCGGTACGCCGGCCGCTGGGACGTCGCCGTCGGCACCCCGGTGGCCGGCCGCAACCGGCCCGAGCTGGAGGACATGGTCGGGTTCTTCCTCAACTCGCTGGTGCTGCGGCCGAACCTGGCCGCGGGAATGCGGTTCGGCGAGGCGCTGGAGGCGACCCGGGAGGTCTGCCGGGCCGCGTTCGCGCACCAGACGCTGCCGTTCGAGCAGCTCGTCGACGACCTCCAGCCGGACCGGGACATGTCCCGTACCCCGCTGTTCCAGGTCGCGTTCGACCTGCACGACGAGGGGCTGACCGGCGGTGCGGTGCGGGCCGACGACCTGGCCGCGTTCACCGAGGCGTGGCAGATCGCCAAGACCGACCTGACGCTCTTCATCCGGGTCCAGGAAGACGGCACGATGCTCGGCGCCCTGGAGTACGCGACCGCGCTCTTCGACCGCTCCACCGTGGACCGGATGGGCGGGCACCTGGTCCGGCTGCTCCAGGCGGTCACCGCCGACCCGGAGCTGCGGCTCGGCGCGGTGGACTTCCTCGACCCGGTCGACGAGGTGATCGGCACCGGCCGGAGCGACCCGTTCCGTACCGGTATCCCGGACCGCTGCCTGCACCAGGTCTTCGAGGAGCGGGTGCTGCTCGCCCCGGACGCGGTGGCGGTGACCTTCCAGGACGTCTCGTTGACGTACGCCGAGGTGAACGCCCGGGCGAACCGGCTGGCGCACCGGCTGCGCGCCTCCGGGATCGGGTCCGGCTCGCTGGTCGGGGTCTGTCTGGAGCGGGGCCTCGACCTGGTGCCGACCCTGATCGGGGTGCTGAAGTCCGGTGCGGCGTACCTGCCGCTGGATCCGGCGCAGCCGGTGGACCGGCTCGGCTTCATGGTCGGTGACGCGGGCGCCCCGGTGGTCGTGACGCAGGCGTCGCTGGTGGAGACGGTCTCCGGGTTCTTCGACGGCGACCTGCTGGTGCTCGACCAGGAGGACCTGTCGGGGCAGCCGGTGGAGAACCCGACGCCGGTCTCCCGCCCCGACGACCTGATCTACGTGATCTACACGTCGGGGTCGACCGGGCGGCCGAAGGGGGTCTGCCTGACCCACGCCAACGTGCTCCGGCTGTTCAGCACCACCCATCCGCGGTTCGGCTTCTCCGCCGACGACGTGTGGACGCTGTTCCACTCGTACGCCTTCGACGTCTCCGTCTGGGAACTCTGGGGCGCACTGGGCTACGGGGGCCGGCTGGTGGTGGTGCCGCGCGAGGTGACCCGGCTGCCGGACGAGTTCCTGGAGCTGCTGGTCCGGGAGCGGGTGACGGTGCTCAGCCAAACCCCGTCGGCGTTCCGCGCCATGGTCGGATTCGCCCGGGACGGCAACCCCTGGCTGGACCGGCTGTCGCTGCGTACGGTGGTCTTCGCCGGCGAGAAGCTGGAGATGGCCGAGCTGGCGCCCTGGGTGGCCCGGTTCGGTGACCGGACGGCGCTGGTCAACATGTACGGCATCACCGAGACGACGGTGCACTCCACCTATCACCTGGTGCGCCCGCAGGACATCACCGGATCCGGCAACCCGATCGGCTATCCGCTGAGCGACTCCCGGATCTACCTGCTGGACGGCTACGGCAACCTGGTCCCGGTCGGGGTGCCCGGCGAGATCCACGTCGGCGGCCCGTCGGTGGCCCGGGGCTACCTCAAGCGGCCGGAGTTGACCGCGCAGCGGTTCGTGCCGGACCCGTTCGCGGTCGAGCCGGGTGCCCGGATGTACCGCAGTGGTGACCTGGCGAGGCGCCGGCCCGACGGTGGGCTGGACTTCCTGGGCCGGATCGACGACCAGGTGCAGATCCGGGGCTACCGGGTCGAGCTGGGCGAGATCAAGACTGTGCTCGCCGCGAGCCCGGGCGTCCGGGACGCGGTGGTGCTGACCGACGAGCCGGAGCCGGGCCAGCCCCGGATCGTCGCCTACTACGTACCCGATGCCGACAACCCGCCGGTCGTCCCCGAGCTGGCCGGCCACTGCGGCAGCCGGCTGCCCGACTACATGGTGCCGGGCGTGTTCGTGCCGCTGACGAAGATTCCGCTCACCGCCAACGGCAAGCTCGACCGTCGCGCGCTGCCGACCCCGGCCCGGACCGTCGCCGAGCTGGACGCGGCGGGCCACGTCGCGCCGCAGGGCCCGGTCGAGGAGCGGATCGCCGAGATCTGGGCCGAGCTGCTCGACGTCGACGCCGGTACCCAGACGAACTTCTTCACCGTCGGCGGCCACTCGATCCTCGCGGTCCGGCTGGCCTCCCGGATCCAGGAGGAGTTCGAGATCGACCTTCCGGTCCGGACCGTCTTCGAGCGGCCCACGATCGCGCGGATCGCCGAGGCGGTCGAGGAGCGGATCCGCGCCGAGATCGACGAGCTTTCCGAATCCGACCTGCTGGCCGGCCTGGCGTTGCTGAAGGAGCAAAAAGGATGAGCACGGGCGAGGGCACGATCGAGCGCAGTGTCGAGGCGGCCCGGGAGGAACTGCTGCGGGCCCGGCTCGCCGGGCGGCTGCGCGGCGCCCGTCGCGCGGCGCTGACCCGGGTGGACCGGAACGGCCCGCTGCCGCTCTCCTTCGGGCAGCAGCAGATGTGGTTCCTGAGCCGGCTGGACCCGGGTAGCTGGGAGTACCTGGTGCCGCTCGCGCTGCGGCTGCGCGGCCCGCTGGACTCCGCCGCACTGCGCCGGGCGCTGACCGAGCTGGTCGGCCGGCACGAGATCCTGCGTACCCGGTACGCGCTGGTCGCGGGCGAGCCGATCCAGGTGATCGACCCGGCCGGTCCGGTGCGGCTGGCGGTGTCGGACCTGACCGACCTGCCCGAGGCGGAGCGGGAGCGCCGCGGCTTCGAGCGGGCCGCCGAGGAGCCGTCGATCCCGTTCGACCTGGCCACCCAGTGGCCGGTACGGGCCCGGCTGGTCCGGCTGGCCGACGACGACCACCTGCTGGTCGTGGTCTTCCACCACGTCGCCTGTGACGCCTGGTCGGTCGGGGTCTTCGCCGAGGAACTCAGCGAGCTGTACGCGGCCGCGCTTGCCGGCCGCCCCAGCACCCTCGCCCCGCTGCCGGTGCAGTACGCCGACTACGCCGCCTGGGAGCGGAACCGGTCGGAGGCGGAGCACCAGCGGCACCTGGACTACTGGCGGCGGCAGCTCGCCGGGGTGCCGCCGCTGGACCTGCCGGCGGACCGGCCCCGGCCGGCGACCCGGGACTGGGCCGGCGCGGTGGTCGAGGTGGAGCTGCCCGCCGGGCTCGGCGGCCAGCTCCGCGACCTTGCCCAGCGGCACGACGCGACCCTGTTCATGGTGCTGCTCACCGGCTACCAGGCGCTGCTGTCCCGGTACACCGGCGGCACCGACATCCCGGTCGGCACGGTGGTGTCCGGGCGCAACCGGCCCGAGCTGTCCCGGCTGATCGGCTACGGCATCAACAGCCTGGTGATGCGGGCCCGGTGGGACTCCGACATCACCTTCGGCGAGCTGCTGGCCGCCAACCGGCAGACCGTGCTGGCCGCCTTCGACCACCAGGAGGTGCCGTTCGGGCAGCTCGTCGACGAGCTCCAGCCGGAGCGGGACATGTCCCGTACCCCGCTGTTCCAGGTCGCCTTCACCATGCACGAGTCGGGCGCCGGCGGGTACGCGATGCCGGGGCTGGCGGTCTCCCCGCTGGACGCGCTCTCCCAGGTCTCCCGCTTCGACGTGACGCTCCAGATCCAGGAGGGCGCCGACGGTGGGCTGCGGGCCCACCTGGAGTACGCGACCGCGCTCTTCGACGGGTCCACCATGCGGCGGATGGGTGGGCACCTGGTCCGGCTGCTGCAGGCCGCCGTCGCCGATCCGGGTCGGGCGCTTTCCGCGGTCGACCTGCTGGACGACGCCGAGCGGGCCGAGGTCACCGGGGTCGCCGACCCGTTCCGGATCGACGCGGTGCCGCCGACCCGGACCGTGCACCAGGTCTTCGAGGAGCGGGTGGCGACCGCGCCGGACGCCGTCGCGGTGGCCTTCGAGGGCACCGAGCTGACGTACGCCGAGGTGAACGCCCGGGCGAACCGGCTGGCGCACCGGCTCCGCGCGCTCGGCGCGGGGCCGGAGTCCCTGGTCGGGGTCTGCCTGGAGCGGGGCATCGACCTGGTGCCGACCCTGCTCGGCGTGCTGAAGTCCGGTGCGGCGTACCTGCCGCTGGACCCGGCGCAGCCGGTGGACCGGCTCGGCTTCATGGTCGGTGACGCGGGCGCGTCGGTGATCGTGACGCAGTCGTCGCTGGCCGGGACGGTCGCCGGCTTCTCCGCCGGTGCCGTGGTCAACCTGGACGAGGAGGACCTGTCGGGACTGCCGGCGGAGAACCCGGTCCCGCTCTCCGGCCCGGAGAACCTGATCTACGTGATCTACACGTCGGGGTCGACGGGGCGGCCGAAGGGCGTCTGCCTGACCCACGCCAACGTGCTCCGGCTGCTGACCGTCGGCGAGACCCACTACCGGTTCTCCGCCGCCGACGTCTGGCCGCTGTTCCACTCGTACGCCTTCGACGTCTCCGTCTGGGAACTCTGGGGCGCGCTGCTCTACGGCGGCCGCCTGGTGGTGGTGCCGCGCGAGGTGACCCGGGTACCGGACGAGTTCCTGGAGTTGCTGGTCCGGGAACGGGTCACGGTGCTCAACCAGACCCCGTCGGCGTTCCGCAGCCTGGTCGGGTTCGCCCGGGACGACGATCCCCGGCTCGCCGCCCTGGAGCTGCGGGCCGTGGTCTTCGCCGGCGAGAAGCTGGAGATGGCCGAGCTGGCGCCCTGGACCGACCGGTTCGGCCTGGACCGCCCGGCCCTGCTCAACATGTACGGCATCACCGAGACGACGGTGCACTCCAGCTTCCACCAGGTACGCCCGCAGGACATCACCGACCCCGGCAACCCGGTCGGGTACCCCCTCGGCGACCTGCGGATCTACCTCCTCGACCAGTACGGCAACCTGGTCCCGGTCGGGGTGCCCGGCGAGATCCACGTCGGTGGTCCCGGCGTGGCCCGGGGCTACCTCAAGCGGCCGGAGTTGACCGCGCAGCGGTTCGTGCCGGACCCGTTCGCGGTCGAGCCGGGTGCCCGGATGTACCGCAGTGGTGACCTGGCGAGGCGCCGGCCCGACGGTGGGCTGGACTTCCTGGGCCGGATCGACGACCAGGTGCAGATCCGGGGCTACCGGGTCGAGCTGGGCGAGATCGAGACCGTGCTCGCCGCGCACCCCGGGGTCCGGGACGCGGTGGTGGTGGTCCGGGAGGACATCCCCGGCGACAAGCGGCTGGTCGGCTACCTGGTGCCCGAGGGCGACCAGGTGCCGAGCCCGGCCGAGCTGCGCGAGTTCCTCGCCCGGGGCCTGCCGGAATACATGGTGCCGGCCGCGTTCGTGCCACTGGACCGGATTCCGCTGACCGCCAACGGCAAGCTCGACCGCCGCGCGCTGCCCGCACCGGACCGCGCCGCACTCTCCGGCGAGCAGGTCTACGTGGCCCCGCGTACCCCCGTGGAGGAGCGGGTGGCGGCGATCTGGCGGGACGTGCTCGGGGTCGAGCGGGTCGGCGTGCACGACAGCTTCTTCGACCTCGGCGGCCACTCGATCCGGGCGGTCGCCCTGGTCGGCGAGCTGCGGGCGATCGGACTGGACGTCTCCGTCCGGGACGTCTTCGCGCACCGTACCGTCGCCGAGCTGTGCGGGATCCTCGACGGCCGGTCGGCGCCGGCCGCTACGGAGCGCCCGGTGGCGCCGTTCGAGCTGCTCTCCGCCGAGGACCGGGCGAAGGTACCGACCGGCGCGGTCGACGCGTACCCGCTGTCCCGGGTGCAGGCCGGCATGGTGGTGGAGATGCTCTCCGACGGGGAACTGCACGCGTACCACAACGTCACCTCGTTCCGGATCCGCGACGAGCGGCCGTTCGCGCTGGACGCGCTGCGCGAGGCAGCCCGGATCGTGGTCGAGCGGCACGAGGTGCTGCGTACCGCGATCGACCTGACCACGTACTCGGTGCCGATGCAGGTGGTGTACCCGACCGCCGAGATGCCGGTCGGGGAGCGGGACCTGCGGCACCTGGACGCCGCCGAGCTGGACCGGTCGCTGCGGGAGTTCACCGCGGTGGAGCGGGCCGACGTATTCGACCTGGCCCAGCCGACCCTGATGCGGCTCTACGCGCACGTCTGCGACGACAAGACCTGGTGGCTGTCGGTCACCGAGTGCCACGCGATCATCGAGGGCTGGAGCCACCACTCGCTGCTGATGGAGGTGCTGGACCTCTACCGGGAGATCCGGGACGGCGGCACCCCGGCCCCGGTCGAGGCACCGCCGGTGCGGTTCGCCGACTTCATCGGCGCCGAACTGCGCTCGCTGGCCTCGGCGGACGACCGGGACTACTGGCGGGACATCGTCGGCCGGTACGCCCGGTTCACCCTGCCGACCGGCTGGGGCGACGAGGACGCGCCGCGCGAGTCGCTGATGCTCGGGGTGCCGTTCCACGACCTGGAGTCCGACCTGCGCAAGCTGGCCAGCCGGGCGAAGGCGTCACTGAAGACGGTGCTGCTCGCCGCGCACCTGAAGGTGATGAGTCAGCTCACCGCCGAGGAGTCGTTCCTGACCGGCCTGGTGCTGCACGGCCGGCCCGAGGAGGTCGGCGCCGACCGGGTCTACGGGATGTACCTGAACAGCCTGCCGTTCGGCTACGACCGGGGAGCCCGGACCTGGCTTGAGCTGGTCCAGCGGACGTACGCCCGGGAGATGGAGATCTGGCCGCGCCGCCGGTTCCCGATGCCGGAGATCCAGCGCGAGTTCGGCGACGGCCAGCGGCTGATGGACGTCCGGTTCAGCTACCACGACTTCGACCAGGTCGACCGGGATCTGGTCGACTACATGGCCAGCATCGACGACAGCCCGACCGAGTTCCCGCTTGCCGTGGCGGTCCGGCTCGGCTACGTGACGATGGCGGTCAACCCCCGGGTGCTGAGTCGGGCCAACGGCGACCGGATGGGCGCCATGTACCGGGCGGTGCTGGAGGCGATGGCGGCGGACCCGAACGGCGACGCCCGGGGCACCTTCATCGCCGACGAGGAGCGGCAGCGGCTGGTGGTCGAGTGGAACCGCACCACCGCCGAGCCGGCCGGACCGGCCGTGCCGGAGCGGTTCGTCGCGCAGATGTCGGCCAATCCGCACACGGTGGCGGTCGAGTGCGCCGGCCAGCAGCTCAGCTACGCCGAACTGGACGCCCGGGCGAACCGGCTCTCCCGGCACCTGCGCGCCTGCGGCGTGGTGCCGGAGTCGGTCGTCGGGGTGCTGCTGGACCGGGGCCCGGAACTGCTCGTCTCGATGCTGGCGGTCTGGAAGGCCGGCGGCGCGTACGTGCCGCTCGACCCGGCTCACCCGGCCGACCGGCTCGCCGACATGCTCGCCGACGCCGGTGCCCGGGTGGTGGTGACCGGCTCCGGCTACGCGGACCGGTTCCCGGACGTCCCGGTGCGGGTCCTGGTCGACCGGGACGCGCCGACCATCGCGGACCAGCCCGCGACGCCGCTCTCGGTCCCGACCGATCTTGACCGGCTGGCGTACGTGATCTTCACGTCGGGGTCGACGGGTCGGCCGAAGGGTGTGGCGGTGTCGCATCGTGGGTTGGTCAACCATGTGTCGTGGGCGGCGCGGGAGTTGGCTGGTCGTGGTGCGGGTGGTTCGGCGTTGTTCTCGTCGGTGGCGTTCGACCTGGTGGTGCCGAACCTGTGGGCGCCGTTGGTGTCGGGTCAGCGGGTGTGGTTGGCGGCTCCGGATCTGGACATGGCGGATCTCGGCCCCGAACTGCTGGCGGCGGGCCCGTTCAGCTTCCTGAAGCTGACCCCCGGCCACCTGGAGGTGCTGGCGCACCAGCTCGCCCCGGGCGAGGCCAGCGGGCTCGCCGGGATCACGGTGGTGGCCGGCGAGGCGTTCGGCCGGCACACCCTGGAGCGCTGGCGCGAGTGCGCCCCCGATGCGGAACTGGTCAACGAGTACGGGCCGACCGAGGCGTCCGTCGGCACCTGCGTCTACCCGGTGCAGGGCCCGCAGACCGCCGACGTACTGCCGATCGGCCGTCCGTTGCCGGGGATGGCGATGTACGTCCTGGACGTTGATTTGTCGCCGGTTCCGGTGGGTGTGTTGGGTGAGTTGTATGTCGGTGGCATCGGTGTGGCTCGGGGTTATGTGAATCGGCCGGAGTTGACGGCGGAGCGGTTCGTGCCGGACCCGTTCGGTGCTGTTGCCGGGTCCCGGTTGTACCGGACCGGTGATCTGGTGCGGGTGTTGCCGACCGGTGATGTGGAGTTTGTTGGTCGGGTGGACGACCAGGTGAAGGTGCACGGGTATCGGATCGAGTTGGGTGAGGTCCGGTCGGTGCTGCTGGAGCATGATGCGGTCCGCGATGCGGTGGTGGTGGCGGTGGGTGCGGCGTCGGACAGGCGTCTGGTGGCGTACTGCGTGTCGGCCGACGGTGAGTTGGACGTGGCCGGGTTGGCTGCGCATGTCTCGACGCGGTTGCCGGAGTACATGGTGCCGGCGGGGTTCGTGTCGTTGGATGCTCTGCCGTTGAATGCGAATGGGAAGGTGGATCGTCGGGCGTTGCCGGATCCGGATGCTGCTGCGGTGGATGCGGGTCCGGTGTTTGTGGGGCCGCGTACCGGGGTGGAGGAGCGGATTGCTGGGGTGTGGCGGGAGGTGCTGGGCCTGGATCGGGTTGGGGTGACGGAGAGTTTCTTCGATCTGGGTGGGCATTCGATTCGGGCGGTGGCGTTGGTCGGGAAGTTGCGGGCGGCCGGGTTCGAGGTGGCGGTCCGGGACGTGTTCCAGTACCGCACCGTCGCCGAACTCGCCGAGAAGCTGGCCGGCCCGGTGCCGGAGGCGACCGGTACGACCGTCGACGGGCCGACCGTGGCGCCGTTCGCGCTGATCTCCGAGCAGGACCGGGCCGAGCTGCCGGCCGGGGTGGTCGACGCGTACCCGCTGTCGCAGGTACAGCTCGGCATGGTCGTCGAGATGCTGGCCGACAGCGACCTGCACGCGTACCACAACGTCACCTCGTTCCGGCTGCGCACCGAGCAGCCGTTCGGGCCGGACGCGCTGCGCGAGGCGGCCCGGATCGTGGTGCAGCGGCACGAGCTGCTGCGGACCTCGTTCGACCTGACCACGTACGCGGTGCCGATGCAGCTCGTGCACGGCACCGCCGAGATCCCGATCGCGGTACGCGACATCCGGCAGCTCGACGCCGCCGGGCGGAAGCAGGCGATCCGGGAGTTCACCGCGGCGGAACGGGCCGAGCTGTTCGACCTCGGGGTGGCTCCGCTGCTGCGGTTCGCCGTGCACGAGGAGAGCGACGAGGCGTGGTGGATGTCCGTCACGGTCTCGCACCCGATCACCGAGGGGTGGAGCCACCGGGCGATGCTGACCGAGCTGCTGGAGCTGTACCAGCAGATCCGGGCCGGCGGAGCACCGGCACCGGCGACCCGCCCGGCGGTCCGGTACGCGGACTTCATCGCCGCCGAACTCGACTCGCTGGAGTCGACGGAGGACCGCGACTACTGGCGCGGCATCGTGGACGGGTACACCCGGCTGTCGCTGCCGACCGGCTGGGCCGCCGACCCGGCGACGCCCCGGGAGCCGTACTCGGTCACCGTGCCGGTCCGCGACCTGGAGCCGGAGCTGCGGGCGCTGGCCACGGCGACCCGTACGTCGTTGAAGGCGGTGCTGCACGCGGCGCACCTGAAGGTGATGAGCCAGCTCACCGACGAGCCGGCCTTCTACACCGGGCTGGTGTGCAGCGCCCGACCCGAGGTCGACGGCGCCGACCGGGTCTACGGGATGTATCTGAACACCCTGCCCTTCGCCCACCGGCGGGGAGCGGCGACCTGGGGTGAGCTGGTCCGGCAGGTCTTCGACCGCGAGGTCGAACTCTGGCCGCACCGGCGCTATCCGATGCCGGCGATCCAGCGTGAGCTGGCCGACGGCCAGCGCCTGCTGGACGTGCGGTTCAGCTACCAGGACTTCGACGCGGTCGACACCGAACTGGTCGACGTGGAGTCCGGCCTCGGCGAGGGGGCCACCGAGTTCGGCCTGGCCGTCGCCGCGATGACCGGCAGCCTGGTGCTGACCGCCGACACCCACATGCTGAGCCGGCCGGACGCGACCCGACTGGGCGCGATGTACCGGGCGGTGCTGGCGGCGATGGCGGCAACCGGTGCCGGCGGCGACGCCCGGGACAACCACCTGCCGGCGGACGAGCGGGAGCGGCTGCTCGGCGAGTACGCCGTCAACCCCGCCACGGCGCCGACCCGTACCGTGCCGGAGCTGGTTGCCGACGTGGCCGCCGCGCACCCGGAGCGGACCGCGGTGGCACTCGGCGAACTGGAACTCGACTACGCGGAGCTGGACGCCCGGGCGAACCGGCTGGCCCGGCACCTGCGGTCCCGGGGCGTGGGGCCGGAGTCCCTGGTCGGGGTGCTGCTGGACCGGGGACCGGACCTGATCGCCACCTTCCTGGCGGTCTGGAAGACCGGTGGCGCGTACGTGCCGCTGGACCCGTCGTTCCCGGCCGACCGGGTGAACACGATGCTCGCCGACGCCGGTGCCCGGGTGGTGGTCACCCGGTCCCGGCACGCGGACCGGTTCGACCCGGCACTGGACTGCGTCCTCGTCGACACCGAGCGCCTGGAGATCGGCAACCGTCCGGCGACCCCGATCGCCGAACCCGCCGACCTCGACCGGCTGGCGTACGTGATCTTCACGTCGGGGTCGACGGGTCGGCCGAAGGGTGTGGCGGTGTCGCATCGTGGGTTGGTCAACCATGTGTCGTGGGCGGCGCGGGAGTTGGCTGGTCGTGGTGCGGGTGGTTCGGCGTTGTTCTCGTCGGTGGCGTTCGACCTGGTGGTGCCGAATGTGTGGGCGCCGTTGGTGTCGGGTCAGCGGGTGTGGTTGGCGGCTCCGGATCTGGACATGGCGGATCTGGGTCGGGAGTTGGTGGCCGCCGGGCCGTTCAGCTTCCTGAAGCTGACCCCCGGCCACCTGGAGATCATCGGCCAGCAGGCCGAGGACGCCCAGCTCGCCGCGCTGGCCGAGGTCGTGGTGGTGGCCGGCGAGGCCCTGCCCGGCCCGGTCGCCGAGAACTGGCGCCGGATCCTCGGCGACGGCCGCCTGGTCAACGAGTACGGGCCGACCGAAGCCTCCGTCGGCACCTGCGTCTACCCCGTCACCCGCACACCCGACTCCGAGGTCGTCCCGATCGGCCGTCCGTTGCCGGGGATGGCGATGTACGTGCTGGATGTGGATCTGTCGCCGGTTCCGATCGGTGTGTTGGGTGAGTTGTATGTCGGTGGGGTTGGGGTGGCTCGGGGTTATGTGAATCGTCCGGAGTTGACGGCGGAGCGGTTCGTGCCGGATGCGTTCGGGTCTGTTCCGGGTGCTCGGCTGTACCGCACGGGTGATCTGGTGCGGGTGTTGCCGACCGGTGATGTGGAGTTCGTCGGTCGGGTGGATGACCAGGTGAAGGTGCATGGTTATCGGATCGAGTTGGGTGAGATCCGGTCGGTGTTGTTGGAGCAACCGGCGGTTCGGGATGCGGTGGTGGTGGCGGTGGGTGCGGCGTCGGACAGGCGTCTGGTGGCGTACTGCGTGCCGGGCGGCGGTGAGTTGGACGTGGCCGGGTTGGCTGCGCATGTCTCGACGCGGTTGCCGGAGTACATGGTGCCGGCGGGGTTCGTGTCGTTGGATGCTCTGCCGTTGAATGCGAATGGGAAGGTGGATCGTCGGGCGTTGCCGGATCCGGATGCTGCTGCGGTGGATGCGGGTCCGGTGTTTGTGGGGCCGCGTACCGGGGTGGAGGAGCGGATTGCTGGGGTGTGGCGGGAGGTGCTGGGCCTGGATCGGGTTGGGGTGACGGAGAGTTTCTTCGATCTGGGTGGGCATTCGATTCGGGCGGTGGCGTTGGTCGGGAAGTTGCGGGCGGCCGGGTTCGAGGTGGCGGTCCGGGACGTGTTCCAGTACCGCACCGTCGCCGAACTCGCCGAGAAGCTGGCCGGCCAGTCGGCCGCCGACCAGCCGGCCGAGGCCGGTCCGGTGGCGCCGTTCGCCCTGGTCTCCGAGCAGGACCGGGCCGAGCTGCCGGCCGGGGTGGTCGACGCGTACCCGCTGTCGCAGGTACAGCTCGGCATGGTCGTCGAGATGCTCGGCGGGGTGGGTGGCAACCGCTACCACAACACCAGCTTCTTCCGAATCCGTGACGAGCAGCCCTTCCAGCCGGAGGCGCTGCGCGAGGCGGCCCGGATCGTCGTGCAGCGGCACGAGCTGCTGCGGACCTCGTTCGACCTGACCACGTACTCGGTGCCGATGCAGCTCGTGCACGGCACCGCCGAGATGCCGGTCGAGGTGTGCGACGTACGGCACCTGGACGACCGGGGCCGGGAACAGGCCCTGCACAACCTGATCGCCCGGGAACGGGCGAACCTGTTCGACCTGGCCAGCCCGCCGCTGCTCCGGATGGCCGGCTTCGTGGAGGGCGACGACGCCTGGCGGCTCGGCTTCACCCAGTGCCACGCGATCACCGAGGGCTGGAGCCAGCAGTCGCTGCTGATGGAGGTGCTCGACCTCTACCGGCAGCTCGCCGCCGGCAAGACCCCCGACCCGGTCACCGCGCCCGAGGTCCGGTACGCGGACTTCATCGCCGCCGAACTCGACTCGCTCGGGTCGGCCGTGGACCGCGACTACTGGCAGGGGATCGTCACCCGGCACGCTCGGTTCACCATGCCGGCCGGCTGGGGCGGCGCCGCCGACGACGCCGGCAGCTTCCGGATCCCGGTCGGGTTCCCTGACCTGGAGCCGGGCCTGCGGGCGCTGGCCACGGCGACCCGTACGTCGTTGAAGGCGGTGCTGCACGCGGCGCACCTGAAGGTGATGAGCCAGCTCACCGACGAGCCGGCGTTCTTCACCGGGCTGGTGTGCAGCGCCCGACCCGAGGTCGACGGCGCCGACAAGGTGTACGGGATGTACCTCAACACGCTGCCGTTCGCACACGACCGGACGGCCGGCACCTGGGGCGACCTGGTCCGGCAGGTCTTCGACCGCGAGGTCGAGCTCTGGCCGCACCGGCGCTATCCGATGCCGGCGATCCAGCGCCAGGTCGGCGGTCGGCAGCTCATCGAGGTGATGTTCAGCTATCAGGACTTCCACCAGGTCGACACGGATCGCGTCGACGTGCGGGCCGGTGCGGGCGACGCCGCCAACGAGTTCGCGCTCGCGGTGTCGACCGGCCCCGGGCACCTGATGCTGCGGGTCCGGCGCTCCGCGCTGACCCCGGAGAACGCCGAGCGGGTGGTGGCGATGTACCGGGCGGTGCTGGAGTCGATGGCCGCCGGTGCCGACGGCGACGCCCGGGTGACGTACGTGCCGGCGGGGGAGCTGGACACGGTGTTGACCGACTGGAACGACACGACCGTGGAGTGGTGAGAGCATGAGTCGATCGGTGCACCACGTAGTCGAGGCACAGGCCGCGGCCACCCCGAAGTCGGTGGCGGTGGTCCAGGGAGGCGAGCGGGTCCGGTACGCCGAACTCGACGCGCTGGCGAACCGGTACGCCCAGCACCTGCGGGCGGCCGGAGTCGGGCCGGAGTCGGTGGTCGGGGTGCTGCTGTCCCGGGAACCGTCGCTGGTGGCCTGGCTGCTGGCGGTCTGGAAGGCCGGCGCGGCCTACGTGCCGCTGGACCCAGAACTGCCGGCGGAACGGCTCGGCTACATGCTGTCCACCGCCGGGGCGGAGCTGGTGGTGAGCGAGTCGAAGCTGGTCGGCCGGCTGGACGGGGTCTACTCCGGCCGGCACGTCCTGGCCGACCGGGACGAGCGGGAGATCGAGTCCCGGTCCGCGGAGCCGGTGTCCGGCCGGGACGACCAGCACCAGCTCGCGTACATCATCTTCACCTCCGGTTCGACGGGCCGGCCGAAGGGCGTACAGATCTCGCACCGGGCGCTGCTGAACCTGCTCTTCTCGATGCGGCGGCTGCTGGACGCCGGCACCGACGACGTCTGGCTCGCCGCGACCTCGCTCTCCTTCGACATCTCCGGGCTGGAGCTGTATCTCCCGCTGGTCACCGGCGGCCGGGTGGTGCTGGCCGACGACGACGAGGTGGGGGACAGTACCGAACTGCTCAGCCTGCTCGACCGCTTTCCGGTCACGCATGTCCAGGCGACGCCGTCGGGCTGGAAGCTGCTGCTGGACGCGGGCTTCGCGGACCGGCCGGTGGTCGCGCTGGTCGGCGGCGAGGCGCTGCCGCCGGCGCTCGCCGGTGACCTGCGCGGCCGGGTGAAGCGACTGGTCAACGTGTACGGTCCGACCGAGACCGCCATCTGGTCGACGAGCTGGGACGTGCCCGGCGAGGTCGAGGTGGTGCCGATCGGCCGGCCGATCGCGAACACCCGGACCTACGTGCTGGACCGGGATTTCCAGCCGGTCGCGCTCGGCGTCGTCGGCGAGCTGTACATCGCCGGTGACGGCGTCGCCCGGGGGTACGTCAACCGCCCGGAGTTGACCGCCGAGAAGTTCCTGCCGGAGCCGTTCGGCAAGGCCGCCGGAACCAGGATGTACCGCACCGGTGACCTGGTCCGGTACGGGCCGGACGGCAACCTGGAGTTCCTGGGCCGGGCGGACCACCAGGTGAAGATCCGGGGGCACCGGATCGAGCTGCCCGAGATCGAGGAGCGGCTGCTCGCCCATCCGAACGTCCGCAACGGTGTGGTGGTGGCCCGGGAGGACGCGGGCGGCGAGAAGTGGCTCGCCGGCTACGTCGTACCGGTGGACGGCCGGCCGATCGATCCGGCCGAGCTGCGGGACTTCCTGGCCGCGGCGCTGCCCGGCTACATGGTGCCGGCCGCGTTCGTCAACCTGGACGCGCTGCCGCTGAACTCGGCCGGCAAGGTGGACCGGCGCGCGCTGCCGGCACCGGAGCGGACCTCGTTCGGCGGCGAGCGCGAGTTCGTGGCGCCGCGCACCGAGACCGAGCGGCGGATCGCCAGGGTCTGCGTGGAGGTGCTCGGCATCGACCGGGTGGGCGTGCACGACAAGTTCTTCGACCTGGGCGCCGACTCGATGCGGATCGTGCAGCTCGTCACCGCCGCCCGGAAGGCCGGGCTGGAGGTGTCGTTGCGGATGCTCTACCAGCACGGCACCGTCGCCGAACTGGCCGTGGCCCTCGGCGCGCCGCCTCCGGCGAGTGTCCTCGTCGAACCGACCCAGCTCCTCCCGGTCATCGGACCGGTCAAGGGCAGCGCCGCGACCCCGGCCCCGGAACCGACCGCCGCCGTCGCAGAACCTGCGTCCGGTGCCCTCGCCGTGACAGAACTGGAGTCCGCCGCCGTCGCCGTCGCCGAACCTGAGCCCGTCGTCGTCGCGGACCCGGTGCCCGTCGCCGTCACCCGATCGGCCGGGTCAGCCCCGGTCACCGCCGTCCCGGCCGAACCGGTGACGGTTGCCGGCGTGCCGGTGCTGGCAACCCGGGCCGAGGCGGTTCCGGCCGGTCGGCTCGCCGCCGGGCCGTCGCCGCTGGCCACCATGGCCGAGCACCACGTGCCCGGCGCGGCCATCGCGCTGGTCCGGGCCGGCCAGGTCGCCGAGGTACGCGGCTACGGCGTACTGGTCGCCGGCGGATCCGAGCCGGTCACCCCGGAGACCCCGTTCCAGGTCGCCTCGATCAGCAAGCACGTCACCGCGCTCGGCGTACTCCGGCTGGTCGGCCAGGGGCGGCTGGAGCTGGACGCCGACGTGAACCGGTACCTGACCTCGTGGCGGGTGCCGGCCGGGCCCGGGCCGGTGACCGTACGGCACCTGCTGGCCAACCTCTCCGGCCTCTCCACCAGCCCGAACATCGGGTACGCCCCGACCGAGCCGGCACCGTCCCTGCTCGACGTGCTGTACGGCCGCCCGCCCGCGACCTCGGAGCCGGTCCGGCCCGAGCTGGCGCCGGGGGAGTCGTTCCGGAAGACCAACAGCCACTACGCGGTGCTGCAACAGGTGCTGGTCGACCTGACCGGGGAACCGTTCCCGGAGCTGATCCGCCGGCTCGTCTTCGCACCGCTGGGCATGACCGACAGCAGCTTCGACCCGGCGTTCCCGGCCGACCCGGCCCGACGGGTCGCGCTCGGTCACGACGAGCGCGGGGTACCCGTACCCGATGGCTGGCGCAACCGCCCGGCGCTGGCCGCCGGTGGTCTCTGGACGACCGCCGCGGACCTGGCCCGGGTGCTGGTCGAGATCCACCGCGCGCACCTGGGCGATGGCGAACTGCTCACCCCGGCGCTCGCCGCCGAACTGGTGGCGGTCGCCTCGTCGGGTAGCTTCTACGGTCTCGGCACGGTCGTCGACGACACCGGGCCGGACCTGGAGTTCGGGCATCCGGGCGAGACGGTCGGCTACCGGGCGATGACCCTGGGCCGGCTCCGGGCCGGTGACGGCTTCGTGGTGCTGACCAACTCCGAGTCCGGCAAGGCGGTGCAGTCGTT
Source organism: Plantactinospora sp. CA-294935 (assembly GCF_050936445.1). Taxonomy (NCBI): domain Bacteria; kingdom Bacillati; phylum Actinomycetota; class Actinomycetes; order Micromonosporales; family Micromonosporaceae; genus Plantactinospora; species Plantactinospora sp. CA-294935. The sequence goes on along the minus strand of NZ_JBNJMU010000001.1, from coordinate 9,073,049 downwards.
CGTCGCCACCGAGCTGGCCGGCTGGGCCGAGCGGCTCGGCGGCGGCGCGGAGTCGGCGGGTTACGCCGCCGCCGCAGACGGCGAGACCAAACGGATCGGGGAGCCGGCCGGCAGCGCCGGATTCGCGGCCAACGAGGCCCGGGACGCGTCGCCGGCCGCCGGCACGGCGGAGGAGGAGGCGCGGGCGGTGCGGCACCTGATCTCGATCAACGACCTGACCGACGAGGACCTGCGGTCCATCGTCGCCCGGGGGGTACGGTTCCGGTCCGGGCAGGCCCGGCGGGAACGGCCGCTCGACGGCGACGTGGTCGGCGTCTACTTCAAGCGGACCTCGACCCGGACCCGGACCGCGTTCTCCAGCGGCGCGCTGCGGCTCGGCGCGCAGATCATCGCGTACGGGCCGGACGACCTCCAGCTCAACACCGGCGAGACGCACGCCGACACCGGCAAAGTGATGTCCCGGATGCTCGACCTACTGGTGGCCCGGACCTCCGGCGACCCGGCGGAGCTGCGCCAGATGGCCGGCCAGGACCGGATGTCGGTGATCAACGCGATGACCGCCGACGAGCACCCGACCCAGGCGCTGACCGACCTGACCACCATGCTGGACCACTTCGGCCGGATCGACGGGCTGCGCGTGCTCTACGTCGGCGAGGGCAACAACAGCGCCGCCGCGCTCGCCCTGGCCCTGACCCGGTACGCCGGCACCCACCTGGAGCTGCGTACGCCACCCGGCTACGGGCTGACCGAGGAGATCACCGCGACCGCCACCGCGCAGGCGGCCCGGGGTACCGCGACGATCTGTGAACGGCACGACATGGCCGAGCTGCCCGGCGGCTTCGACGTCATCTACACCACCCGGTGGCAGACGACCGGCACCAGCAAGCCCGACCCGAACTGGCGGGAGATCTTCGCACCGTTCCAGGTCGGCGCCGGGCTGTGGGCCGGCAGCCCGGACGCGGTCTTCATGCACGACCTGCCGGCGCACCGGGGCGAGGAGGTCACCGCCGAGGTGCTGGACGGCCCGGCGAGCATCGCCTTCGAGCAGGCGGAGAACAAGCTGCACAGCGCGATGGCCGTACTCGAGTGGTGCCGTCGTGGCCCGGTCGGCGGGCCGCCGGGTACCCGCTCGTGAGCGTCGTGGAGGAGCCCGCCCCGCCAGCCGGCGGGGCGGCGCCGCGTGGTGCCCCGCCGACACCTCCTGGTGGGCCTCTGGCGCCGCCCGCTGCTGCGGCGGCGCCGTCCGAGCCGCCCTCGCCGGATGTTCCGCTGCGCCGCAACCGGGACTTCCTGCTGCTCTGGGTCGGGGCGGCCGGCACCCTGGTCGGGGCCCGGATCACCTCGATCGCGTATCCGATGCTGGTGCTCTGGTACACCGGCTCGGCCGGCGACGCGGGCCTGGTCGGTGCCGCCGCGCTGCTGCCGCACCTGCTCGTCCAGTTGCCGGCGGGTGCGTTCGTCGACCGCTGGGACCGGCGCCGGATGATGATCGTCTGCGACGTGGGTTGTCTCGTCGCCACCGGCAGCGTGGCCCTGGCCGTGCTGTTCGACCGGATCTGGGTGCCCCAGCTCATGGTCGTGGCGTTCGTGCAGACCAGCCTGAGCGTCTTCTACCAGCTCGGCGAGCGGGCCGCCGTCCGGCAGCTCGTCCCGGCCGAGCACCTGTCAACCGCGTTGACCCAGAACGAGGCCCGGGGTCGGGCCGCGGTGCTGATCGGCCAACCGGTCGGCGGGGTGCTGTTCACGGCGGCCAAGTGGGCGCCGTTCCTGTTCACCACCATCGCCCACCTCGGCTCCCTGATCGCGCTGCTGCTGATCCGCAAGCCCTTCCAACAGGCCCGTACGGAGCGGCGCGTCACGACACTGCGCGCCGACATTGCCGAGGGCGTGGCCTGGATGTGGCAACAGCGCTTCCTGCGTACCGTGCTGGGGTTCGTGGCGATCAGCAATGCCGTCTTCCAGGCGCTCACCCTGGCCCTGATGGTCATCGTCCGCAACGGTGGCGGTTCGGCCGCGGTGGTCGGCGCGGTGATCGGGGCCAGTGGCATCGGCGGGATGCTCGGCGCGCTGAGCGGCATGTGGTGGCTGCGCCGGGCCACCCTGCGGGCCCTGGTGGTGGGTGGGCTGGCCGCCTGGGCGGTGACGGTGCCGCTGATGGCGTTCACCACCAACCCGGTCCAGCTTTCGGTGATCTTCGCCGTCAACAGTTACGTCGGTGGACTGTTCAACGTGGTCGGCATGGTCTACATGGTCCGGATCACCCCGGATCCGATGATGGGCCGGGTCGGCGGGGTGGCCACGCTGCTGGCCTCGGGGTCGAACTTCCTCGGCGCGCTGGGCGGCGGGGTTCTGCTGGCCGGTGCGGGGATCCGGGCGACCGTGCTGTGGCTCAGCGCGGTGATGTCGTCGCTGGTGGTGCTCGCCGTGCTCAGCCCGGCGGTGCGGGGCATCGCCCGGACGCCGGACAACGCCCGGATGGTCCGCCGGCTCGGCCGGCACGCGGCGCCCGGCCGCAACAACCTGCCCCCGGCGGCCGGTGGCCGGACCGGGAACGGCGGCACCGGCCCGACTGTTTCCGCAGGTCAGCGGCCCAATGGCCGCAGTATCGAGAAAGTATAGATCTTGCCTGCATCCTTTAGATGGATGACGGCTGTGTCACCGACGCATTACCTTCCGATTCCCGCTACCGGTCTCCACCTTCGCGGGAGTCCCCTCGAAGGGAGAGTCCGATGGAAGGTCACCAGACCTGGAGACCGATGGAAATCGATCCGGCGGCCGCCGGGGTGGAGGCGAGCCCGCAGGGGCTGGTCGACTACCTCTCGACCACCCCGGACCTGGAGAAGCTGCTGACCGCGGAGAAGGCGCTGGTCTTCCGGGGCTTCCAGGTGACGGAGGAGACGCTCGACCCGGTCATGGACCGGCTGCTGCCCAACCGGCTGGCGTACGTGCACGGCAACTCGCCGCGCACCAAGGTGGGGAAGAACGTCTACACCTCCACCGAGTACCCGCCCGAGTTCACCATCTCGATGCACAACGAGCTGTCGTACGCCCACCAGTGGCCGTCCCGGCTGATGTTCTTCTGCCACACGGCGGCGGAGACCGGTGGCGCCACTCCGGTGGTCGACGCCGTCCGGTGGTTGGAGTCCCTGGACCCGGAGGTGCGTGCCGCGTACGCCGGTGGGGTCCGCTACACCCAGAACCTGCACGACGGTTTCGGCCTCGGCAAGAGCTGGCAGGACACCTTCGAGACCTCCGACCGGGACGAGGTCGAGGCGTTCCTCAGCAGCACCGAGGCGAGTTGGGAGTGGAAGTCCGACGGCGGGCTGCGGGTGATCCAGGACCGCCCGTCCACCACCCGGCACCCGGTCACCGGGGTCGAGGTGTGGTTCAACCAGTCCGACCAGTGGCACCCGGCGGCGCTCGGTGACGAGACCGCGAAGTCGCTGGCCGAGGTGCTGCCGCCGGACGAGCTGCCGCAGTCGGTCACCTTCGCCGACGGCACCCCGATCCCGGACGACTACGTGATCCAGGTCCGCGACCGTGGTCTGGAGAACGCCGTCGACGTCGACTGGCGGCAGGGCGACGTGCTGCTGATCGACAACGTACTGGTCGGCCACGGCCGGCGCCCGTTCACCGGACGGCGCCGGGTCCTGGTGGCCATGTCCGACTGAACCTCTTTCCGCCTCTGGCATGCGGCATGGCCGCAGTTGAGGCGCCGAGCGCGATCGCCGCGCGGTTCGGGCGGAAAGGCTCACCGAACCGCCGGGTCGTCGCGCCGAGTTGTCCAGACCGAAGGGCCGGACCATGACTCTCTCCACTACTGACACCGGAACAATGCCGCACCTGGTCACCCGCGAGTCGGCCGGCGCCGAGATCGGTGAGCTGATCCGGGCCGAGCGCGCCGGCCTGCGGAAGATCCTCAACGAGCGGGGCGCGCTGCTGCTGCGCGGCTTCTCCGTCGGCGGCGTCGACGGCTTCGACGCCGTGGTCCGCGCGCTCTCCGGCCCGCCGCTGACCTACTCGGAGCGCTCCTCGCCGCGGAGCACCATCAAGGGCCAGGTCTACACCTCGACCGACTACCCGCCGGAAGAAGAGATCTTCCTGCACAACGAGAACTCCTACCAGGCGGTGTGGCCGCTCACCCTCTACTTCTACTGCCGGCAGGCGCCGGCCACCCGGGGCGCCACCCCGCTGGCCGACATCCGCAAGGTGTACCGGGCGATCGACCCGACCATCCGCGAGGAGTTCGTCCGGCGGGGCTGGATGGTGGTGCGCAACTTCCACGGCTCGTTCGGCACCTCCTGGCAGCAGATCTTCAACACCGACGACCGGGCGGCCGTCACCGAGTACTGCGCCGGCAACGGGATCGAGACCGAGTGGCGGGACGGCGGCGGGCTGCGGACCCGGGCGATCCGCAAGCCGGTGCACACCCACCCGGTCAGCGGCGAGACGGTGTGGTTCAACCACGCGACGTTCTTCCACGTGACGACGCTGCCGAAGGACGTCCGGGAGGGGGTCCTGGAGATCTTCGACGAGGAGGACCTGCCGACGAACACCTACTACGGCGACGGGGCCCGGATCCCGGACGACGTCATCACGCACCTCCGTGACTGCTACCGGGCCGCGACCGTACGGTTCGACTGGCAGTACGACGACGTGTTGGTGGTCGACAACATGCTGGCGGCGCACGGTCGCGAGCCGTTCACCGGCCCTCGGCAGATCGCGGTGGCGATGGCGGAGCCCTCGAACGCCTGACCCCGCGAGCGGAAGCCCGCCCCGGCAGCCCCCACGGCCGCCCGGGCGGGCTTCTTGCGTGTCGTCCCCTATTTCCGGCTCTGCCCTGGCCTGTTCCGGCTGCGGATCGCCCGGTTACGGACGAGTACGTGAAACTGTCTTGTCTTCTGGATACGCGGCCGTATCCAGACGACGCCCGACTATGTTGTTTGCGTCGGCAAAGAAACGGGAAGTGTCCCGGCCGGCCGGGCCGAATGCCCTGGTGAGCGGGACATTGCGGCAATGCAGAGGAGGTTACTTTTCGGTAGTGAAGGCCTGGTCCCGATAAGCGACGGGACGTTTTCCAGATGTTTCGCTCGAAGTTCTTATCGCTGTCTCCAACCTGACTTGATTGAATATGGGTGCACCGATATTGTAGGCGGAACCGTCCGTGAGCGTTTGGGGAGACTTGGCGTCCGCGGTCGTGGCCGCTGGGAGCTGTCGCTCATTCGGTGGCCCGCCGTGGTTGGCCCTGCTTCCCCGTAGCCAACATTTTGGGGGGAAATGCGGGTGGGAATCGTGGGTTTGGTGGAGCGGATCGTCCGACACGCCGACCAGGATCCGGACCGGGAGGCTGTTGTCCTCCTCCGCTGGGACGAACGTGAAGAACGTTCGGAAATTTTGCGCTATGGCGAGCTGGACCGGGCCGCCCGGGAGCTGGCCGGTCGACTGCGGGACCGCTGTCGTCCCGGTGATCGGGCGCTACTGCTCTATCCGACCGGCCTCGAGTTCGTCAAAAGCATCGTGGGCTGTATGTATGCCGGTGTCGTCCCGGTGCCGGCACCACTGCCGGACGGCGACAAGCACCACCTCATGCGCGCCACCGGGATCGCGCTGGACTCCGATCCGCGCATTGTGCTGACCGACAGCGCGAGCCTGGTCACGGTATCCGATTGGATGAGTCAGGACGGGCTGGACGGGCTATTGTGCACCGCCACCGACCTCGCCGGGCCGGCTGCCCCGGGAGCGTGGGACGGTCCGACGCACATCAGTCCGAGTGCGCTCGCGCTGCTGCGCTACACCACGGGATCGACGAGCGATCCGAAAGGCGTAATGATCAGCCATGAGAACCTTGCGCACAACTTCGAGGTATTTCGGGACGCTTTCTCGCTGACCTCGCGGGACCGTTCCCTCGGCTGGCTGCCATTGCACGACGGCGCCGGTCTGATCGAGATACTGCTTGAGCCGCTCTATCGCGGCGCTACCACCGTACTCATGGCGGCCGATGATTTCTTCACTGATCCGGCCCGGTGGTTGAAAGCTATCGACAAATGCGATGCGCGACTCAGTTCCGCGCCCGGTTTCGCGTACCGGCTGTGCGCGCGGGAGGTGACCGACGAGCAGGTCAGAGGCCTGGACCTGGCCCGGTGGGAGCATGCCTGCGTGGGCGGCGCCGAGCCGATCGAGCCCGAGCCGCTGATCGAATTCGTCGACCGATTCGCGCCGGCCGGCTTCCGGCGCGAGGCGGTGCGGGTCGGATATCACATCACCGAGTCGACATTGTTCGTCTCCGGCACTCGGCCCGGTCAGCCACTCGCGGTGGAACGGTTCGATCCGAGCCGGCTGGAACAGAACATCCTGCTGCCGGCGGCGGCCGACGCGGCCGCGGCGAGATCACTTGTCAGCAGCGGTACGGTAAATGGTCTTGACGTCAAGATTGTCGACCCGGACACCACCGCCGTATTGCCGGACGGGCGGCTCGGCGAGATCTGGATCCGGGGCCGGAGCGTGGCCCGCGGCTACTGGCGGCGCGAGGTGGAGAGCGACCGGGTCTTCGGGGCGACCACCGCGGACGGCGAGGGCGGCTACCTGCGTACCGGTGATCTCGGAGTCTGGTCCGACGCCGAGCTGTACGTGCTGGGCCGGATGCGGGAGATGCTGGTCATCGGCGGGCGGAGCCTCTATCCGCACGACATGGAGAAGGCGGTACGCACCTCCGACACCCGCTTCGCCGACCTGACCGGCACGGTCTTCGCGGTGCCGTCGCCCCGGCAGGAGATCGTCGTCCTGCACGAGGTCCAGGCGGAGCCGGCCGACCCGGCCACGCTGTCGTCGCTGGCCCGCAGCGTCAAGGACTGGCTCAGCCGGTGCTTCGGGGTACGGGTGGCCAACGTCGCCTTCCTGCGTCCCGGCAAGGTGCGCAAGTCGCCCGGCGGCAAGGTGCAGCGGGCGCTGATGCGGGAGCTGTTCATGGCCGACGCGCTCGACCCGGTCTACGAGGACCTGGACATCGAGACGCGGCGCCGCTACCGCGCCGTCGGGCCGCCGCTCGCGGTGAGCCACGGCAAGGACTTCCGATGACGCGCGGCGGGAGGTCCTGATGTTCGGAACTCCGCCGACTCCGGCGCCGGTCGACGCCACCGAGCCGGGCATGGCCGGCCACCCGCGGTGGAGAGAGATAGAATTCCGGATCCTCGGCTCGGTCGAGGTGGTCGACTCGAGCGGTGCGGTCGAGCTCAGCGCGTCCAAGGTACGCACCGTGCTCGCCGCACTCCTGCTCGCCCGGGGGCGGGTGGTCTCCGACTCGCGACTCGCCGTCGTGCTCTGGGGCGACGACCCGCCGGTCACCGCTGCCGCGCAGATCCAGACGTACGTCTCCCGGCTGCGCGCGAAGCTCGCCCCGGACGCCGAGATCGTCCGGCAGCGTCCCGGATACGTGCTGCGGGTCGCGCCCGACCGGTTCGACCTGGTGCGCTTCGAGCAGTTGGCGGCCCGCGGCCGGGACGCCCTCGCGGAGGGCCGGCCGGCCGACGCCGCCGAGGCGCTGCGGGGTGCACTCGCGCTGTGGCGCGGTCCGGCCCTCGCCGGGGTGACCGAATACCTCAGCGACGCGGAGCGGCCCCGCCTGGAGGAGGCGCGGCTGGCCGCGCTCGGCGACCGGATCGACGCCGAACTGGCGCTCGGCCAGCACGGCCGGCTGGTCGTCGAACTGACCGGGCTGGTCGCCGCGGACCCGCTGCGCGAGCAGTTGCGCGGCCAGCTGATGCTGACGCTCTACCGCTGCGGCCGGCAGGCGGACGCGCTGGCCAGTTACCAGGACTACCGGCACCTGCTCGCCGAGGAACTCGGCATCGACCCGGGGCGCGAGCTACAGGACCTGCACAAGTCGATCCTGGCCGCCGAGGCGTCGCTCACCCTGCCGGCGCCGGAGGCCCGGGTGACCGTCCGGCGTACCCCGGCCGAGCCGCTGCCGGCCCGGCTCCCCCCGGACGTGGCGGACTTCACCGGCCGGGACCGGGAGGCCGCCCAGGTGGTCGCGCTGCTGCGTACCCGGCCGGACAACGGTGGGCGGCGGCTCGCCTGCGTGATCGGCGGGATGGCCGGGCTGGGCAAGACCGCCCTGGCGATCCACGTCGGCCACCTGCTGCGGTCCTCGTACCCGGACGGGCAGATCTACCTCGACCTGCGCGGTGCCGGACCGCAGCCGGCGGATCCCGTCGACCTGCTCGGCACCATCCTGCGGGCGCTCGGGACGGAGGCGTCGGAGATCCCGCCGTCGATGGCCGACCGGGTGCAGCTCTACCAGAGCCGGCTGGCCGGGCGCCGGGTGCTGGTACTCCTCGACAACGCCGCCAGCGAGCAGCAGGTACGCCCGCTGTTGCCGGAGAGTCCGACCTGCGCCGCGATGGTGACCAGCCGGGCCCGACTGGCGGCGCTGGAGGGCGTACCCCTGATCGACCTGGACGTCCTCGAACACCAGCAGGCGCTGGAGCTGCTTTCCAAGATCGTAGGTGCCGCCCGGGTGGCCGCCGAGCCGGAGTCCGCGGTACGCATCGTCGAGCTCTGCGGCCACCTGCCGCTCGGCGTACGCATCGCCGGTGCCCGGCTCACCGCGAAGCCGCACTGGCGGCTGGCCCGGCTCGCCGACCGGCTCTCCAGCCAGCGTCGCCGGCTGGACGAACTCCGGATCGGCGACCTGGAGGTCCGGGCCAGCGTGGCGTTGAGCCTGCAGGGCCTGGGCGAGCCGGCCCGGCGCGCCTTCCGGCTGCTGGCCCTGCTGGACGCGCCCCGGTTCGCCATCTGGACCGCCGCGGTGCTGCTCGACGTCACCCTCGCCACCGCGCGGGAGTTGCTGGAGCAACTGGTCGACGCCCGGCTCCTGGACGTCGTCCAGGTCGACGGTTCGAGTCAGGCCCGCTACTTCTTCCACGACCTGGTCCGGGCGCTCGCCCTGGAACAGGCCGCCGACGAGGAGACGGCCGACGAGCGGTACGCGGCGCTGGACCGGACGTTCGGCAGCCGTTCCGACCCGGGCGGCAAGGAGAACGGGTGACCGCCCGGCCCCCGACCGGGAGACTCCACCGAGGGAAAGGGCTGCACCGGTGAGCACGTACGGCAGGGTCACGAACGACTGGTTCCTCCGCTTCGGAGCCGCGCCCCGGGCCACGGTCCGGCTGGTCTGCTTTCCGCACGCGGGCGGCGGGGCGGCCGGGTACCGGCGCTGGGCGGATCTCGTCCCGGAATCGATCGAGGTGGTCGCGGTCCAGTACCCCGGCCGGCAGAACCGGTACGGCGAGCCGATCATCGACGACATGACCGTACTGGCCGACGAGATCGTCGCGGCGGTCGAGCGTGAACTGGCCGGGCCGGTGGTGTTCTTCGGGCACAGCATGGGTGCCGTGGTCGCCTTCGAGGTGGCCCGCCGGCTGCGCGGCTGCGACTCGCTGACGGTACGCCGGCTCTTCGTGTCGGCCGGTCCGGCGCCGTCGGCCCGACGCTCGCTCGGGGTGCACCTGCGCGACGACGACGGGGTGGTCGCGTACCTCCGGGAACTGGGCGGCGGCGGTGCGGAGCTACTGGAACTCGACGAGATCCGGGAGTTGACGCTGCCGATGGTCCGGGGCGACCTGCGGCTGATCGAGACCTACCGGTACGTGGCCGGCGAGCCGCTGAACTGCCCGGTCACCGCGATCGTCGGGGACCGGGACCACACCTTCACCACTGCCGACGCGCGTCGCTGGGTGGTGCACACCAACGCCGGGCTCGACGTGCACTCGCTGCCCGGAGGTCACTTCTATCTCGACGACCAGACGGACCGGCTGGTGCCGCTGCTGGTCGAGCGGATCCTGCCTCGGTAGCGCGGCCGGGCCGGTGCCCGGGCGACCCCCGGTCCGTCCCGGTGTGCCGGGGCGGACCGGTCGGGGAATGAACCTCTGTCAACCTGAACAGCGCGGCCCGCGCGCCGACTCTCACCTGCGGCCATCGTGGACCGCAAGGGGAGGTTGAAAAGGTTCACCGCTCACCGCTGCCGTCGCCGTCGTCGCGGGGGAGATATCGGCGTACCCGGATGCCGTGGCCGTGTGCGCGGATGCCGTCCGCGGCGGCGATGGCCGCGACGGGATCGGTGAGGAAGTCGAGCGCGACCGCGGTGTCACCCTCGATGCGGCTGCGCATCCGCTCCAGCCCCTCGGGGGTGCTCGACGCCACGGCGTCCAGTTTGGCCAGTGCCGCCGCCCGGAGTCGGTAGTCGTTCTCCACCTCGACGACGACCTCGGACACCACCACGTAGCGCTGGGTCCGGGTGGAAGGGCTGAGTTCGCGGTCCATCTCTTCCTTCACGGTCCTGAGCATAGTCGTACCTTTCATGCGCAGAAACCCTCATTGATCCCTCGTCAAGCAAGTTTAATTACTTACGGGGTTCCGGCGCAGTTTAGGGGTCTTCCTGTATGGACCTGGAGTGAGAATGCGACTACCCTGCGGGAGGTGTTCCGTCTCCGGGCCCGAAGGTCCTCCCCGGCCGGAGCTGACCCGGACCGACGGTCGCTAACCGCTCCCGCTGGACTTATCGCGGGCTCGACCGGCAGGCTGATGTGATGTCGGACGTCGTGGTGCTGGGCGCGGGGGTGGTCGGGCTGACCACCGCGGTACGGCTGGCCGAGGCCGGTGCCCGGGTGGCGGTGCTGACCGCCGACGAGCCGGCCGACACGGTCTCCCGGGTCGCCGCCGCGGTCTGGTACCCGACCCGGACCAGTGGCGATCCCCGGGTGCTGGGCTGGGCTGGGCGCACCTTCGAGGTGCTCGCCGGGCACGCCCGGCAGGCGGTGCCGGGCGTGGTGATGCGGCCGACCCGGATGCTGCTGCGCGAGCCGGTGACCGGGGACCCGTGGTGGGCCCCGGCGGTGCCCGACTTCCGGGCCGTCGCACCCCCGGACGGGTACGCCGGACAGTGGCGGTTCACCGTGCCGACCGTCGAGATGGGCCCGTACCTGGCCTGGCTGGTCGACCGGCTCGCTCGGCTGGCGGTGCCGGTGCGCCGGCACCGGGTGGACCGGCTCGCCGACGTGCCCGCGATCGCGGCCGAGGTGTGGCCGTCGGCGCGCCGGCCGCCGCTGGTCGTCAACGCGACCGGGCTGGCCGCCGGCAAACTCGCCGACGACCCGGCCGTGCACCCGATCCGGGGCCGGATCGTGCTGGTCGGCAACCCCGGCCTGACCACCTCGGTACGCGACGAGGGGAACCCCGCCGGCATCACCTACGTACACCCGCGCAGCCGGGACGTGGTGCTGGGCGGCACCTTCGAGCCGTACCGGACGGAGACCGGGCCGGACGAGGAAGCCGGCGCGGCGATCCTGGCCCGGTGCGTCGCGCTGGTCCCGGAGCTGGCCGGAGCGCCGGTGCTCGGGCAGCTCGCCGGGCTGCGTCCCGGCCGGCTCGGCGGGGCCCGGCTGGCCGAGGACGTGTCCGGGCTGGCCGGATCGGCCCGGCTGGTCCACAACTACGGGCACGGCGGTGCCGGAGTCACCCTGGGCTGGGGCTGTGCCGACGAGGTGGTGGCGCTGGTCGTCGGCCAGACGCCATGATCATCGAACCCTTTCCACCTCCCCTTACGTCGCGGTGGACCGCGAGGGTCGGTTCCGGGTCCCAGCGTTCCGTGACCGTGGGGTTCAGCGGAGGGTCGCGGAGACCCCGCCCCGGGCGATGGTCCGGGCCATCAGTTCGTGCAGCGGCTCCGGGCGGCCCAGGTGGTATCCCTGACCCCGGTCGACGCCGAGTTCGCGCAGTACCGGCACCAGTTCGGGCCGGTCGATGTGCTCGGCGACCGTCCGCATCCCGAGCCCGTGCGCGGCCCGCACCACCGCGTCGATCAGGATCGGGTCGGAGCCGCCGTGGTCGGCCTGCCGGACGAACTCACCCGCGATCTTGACCGCGCTGAACGGCAGGTGCTTGAGGTAGACGAAGGAGCCGTAGCCGGCGCCGAAGTCGTCCAGGCTGAACCGGCAGCCGGCCGAGGTGAGCGTGGAGGCCAGCCGGCGGGCGGCGGCCAGGTTGGCGATGGCGGTGGTCTCGGTGATCTCCAGGCCGAGCTGGGTCGCCGGTACGCCCGCGGCGGCCAGCGTGCCGACCACCCAGTCACCGAAGCTCGGATCCTCCAGCGAGCGGCTGGAGATGTTGACGTCCAGCCGCAGCTCCACCCCGGCCGCCCGGGCCGCGGCGAGTGCTCCGGTGGCGGTCTCCACCACCCAGCGGTCCAGCTCGTAGATCATGTCGCCGCGCTCCAGCGCCGGCAGGAAGTCGCCGGGGCCGATCTGCCGGCGATGGTTGTCGCGTACCCGCATCAGCAGCTCGTAGCTGCGCACCTGGTCGTCGCCGAGGTCGATGATCGGCTGGGCGTCGAGCTGCAACTGGCCGGTGTCCAGCGCCCGGCGTACCCGGGAGACCAGGTCGACCCGCTGGGCGGCCAGCCGTTGCTGCTCCGGCGCGAAGAGCCGGGCCCGGTTGCGGCCCTCGCCCTTGGCCTGGTAGAGCGCCAGGTCGGCGTGGGCGAGCAGCAGGGTGTCGTCGTCGGCGGTGTCCAGCGGGGCGGCGCCGATGCTCAGCGTCACCCGCAGCGGCTCGCCGCGCACCGCGAGCGGGGTACGGGCGACCAGGTCGCAGAGCCCGGCCCCGATCGCGAGTGCCCGGTCGGCGTCGCAGTCCGGCAGCAGGACGGCGAACTCGTCCCCGCCCAGCCGGCCGAGTACCGCCTCGGCGGGCAGGTGGTTGGGGAGCAGCCGGGCCAGCAGCCGGAGCACCTCGTCGCCGATGGCGTGCCCGCGCAGGTCGTTGATGTCCTTGAAGTTGTCGATGTCGATCAGGAGCAGTGCGGCCGCCGCCGGGCCGCCGGCAGCGGTCAGCTCGCTCATCCGGGCGGTCAGGGCCCGCCGGTTCGGCAGCCCGGTCAGCGGATCGTGCTCGGCCAGGTACGCCAGCTCGTCCTGGACCTGCCGGATCTCGGTGATGTCGTGTGCGGTGCCGAGCATCCGCAACGGCCGGCCGGAGTCGTCGGTGAAGACCTCGCCGTAGCACTCCAGGACGCGCATCTGCCGGCTGTTCGCCAGGTACATCCGGTGGGTGTAGGTGAACGAGTTGGCCTCCCGGATCGCCCGGTCCAGCGTCGCCTCGATCATTTCGAGGTCGTCCGGGTGGATCATCTTCCGGTAGGTCGGGTAGTCGAGCGCGGTCTCCGGGGCCAGCCCGATCATCGCCTTCAGGGTGGGTGACCACACCACCTGGTCGGTGGGGAGGTGCCACTCCCAGGTGCCGACCCGGGCCAACTGCTCGATGTGGGCCAGCCGCCAGGCGTAGTCGTCGGCGCGGCGCCGGTCGGCGCGCTGCTCGGTGACGTCGGCCAGCTCGTACACCAACTGGCCGTCCGGCTCCGGTTCGGCGCGTGGCAGCGGCGGCAACCGCCGACACGTCACCCGCAGGTGCCGGACCGCGCCGTCGACGGTCGGGCAGCGCAGCTCGACCGGCGGTCCGTCCGGGGTCGCGGCGCCGAACGGCAGCGAGCCGATGTCCGCGCCGATCAGCTGGCCGAGTCGCTGGGCCGCCCGGTTGTACCAGGTCACCTCGCCGTTCTCGGCGGTGGTCAGCAGGGCGGTGGAGGTGGTGTCGAGCACCGCGGCGGGCACACTGGACGGCAGTGCGGGCACTGGGCCTCCCGTAGAGATCGACCGGATCCGGTGCAGGGGACGCGGGACGTGCACGGTCGGCCGTGACGGCGCACTGAGTGTACGGAGGCCGGAGCCCCACGGCCAACGCCCCTACGCCGACAGCCCTCGATCTTGACCAGGCCGGGGCGGGGGCTCAGGGGGATCCGGGGGCGTCCCGCCGGACGATCGCGACGGCCACCCGGCAGAACTCGTCCATGTCCGGGGTGAATCCGTCGGCGATGTCCGGATGCAGCCCCGCCCGGGTCTCGTCGAGCAGCCGGCGGCAGACCTCCTCGACCGGTTCGCCGGCATAGTCGGCCCGGACCCGGTCGATTGCCGCGCGCAGCGCGGAGCCGAGCTGCTCCTCCAGCGGTCCGCGCAGGTGCTGCCGCGCCGGGTCGAGCCCGGTGGGGTCGAGCGTGACGTGTGGCTCCGACATGACCGCTCCCTTCGTCGCCGGTGCCGTCGCCCGCCGGTCCCCGTCACCCGTCGGTCGCGGACGGCGTACCCAGCCGGAGGTGGCGGTCAAACCGGGGCCGGGGTACCGCTTCCGGCGTCCCGCCCTCCGCCGGCGGCGCCCGGCGTCCGGCTCACACCACGGGCGGCAGGCTGCTCACCCGGACCAGGTACGACATCTCCTCGGCCGGCTCCTCCCGGTACGAGACCCGCTGGATCTGCCGGTCGTCCACGTAGAGTGCGACATCGGCGAGTACGCCGAGGTGGGCGAGGCCGATGTCGGTGGCCCGCTTCTTGTCCTGGAGCACGGCGCCGATCCCGCCGATCAGGGTCGCCGCGTCGGAGGTGCGTCGACCCGGTGGGCAGCGCAGCACGATCTCCAGGGCGACCGGTTCGGTCAACGCGGTCCAGCCGCTGCGCTGCGCCGCGGCGCAGGCGGCCTGGAGCAGCGTACGGACCCGGGCGGCCTGCCGGTGCCCGGCCGCGAAGATCGACAGCGCCTCGGTCTTGACCGGTGGTGGCCCGCTGACCTCGAAGGACAGGGTGAGCGCCCGGGTGTTCCGCACGGCGGCACCTCCTCTTGCAGACGATCCTGCCCAAGGATCGCGGGGACGGGGGCGCGTTTCGCCTATCGGAACCTGCCGCTCCGGACGGCCCGGCCCGGGCCGCGCCGGTCGGGCGACGTGGCAGGTCCACCGGGCGTGTCGGCATCGACGGCGACCTGCTGGCGCCGGAGGTAGCACCCACGGTAGCCGAGGCGCCGGCCGCCGGGAATACCACAGTGGACCGGAGATCGGCCCTCCGGCGGCGCCCGGGGCGCTGCGGCGTTGATTCTTGTCGATGTTTCGGCCGGTGGGCGGCGGGGCAGTGGGGATATCCGACACCTACGCCCGGTCCGGCGGTTCGCCTGCGGCCGGAGGCGGGGTGCTTTCGCCGTGTGCCGGGACGGTTCCCGCCCCGGCCGTCATAAGGGAGGACGGCGTGATGAGCGGTCACCAGGCGCGCAGGCGGTCGGCGGGCTGCCACCGGCGGTCACGATCGGCGGAGGCCGACGTCGGCACGACGGCCGGGAGGACAGCGGGGTGCCGACATGACTGAGCCCGAGCGGGGTGGCCCGCCCCGGCGGCGCCGGTTCCGGCTGGCGGCGGCGCTGACGGGGCTGACGCTGCTGGTGCCGCTCGCCGCCTGCGGCTCCGGGGAGGACGGCGGCATTCCGACGATCAACCTCTACTACACCACCGAGCAGAACATCCAGAAGGTGGTCGACGACTGCAACGCGAAGGCGGGCGGGCGGTACCGGATCGCGTACCGGGTGCTGCCCCGGGCCGCCGACGACCAGCGGGTGCAGTTGGTCCGCCGGTTGGCCGCCGAGGACTCGGGGATGGACATCCTGGGCCTGGACGTCACCTGGACCCAGGAGTTTGCCAGCGCGGGCTGGCTGCTGGAGTGGACCGGCGAGCACCGGGCCGAGGCCGAGCGTGGCACCCTGGCCGGCCCGCTGGAGACCGCCCGGTACGAGGGCAAGCTCTACGCCGCGCCGAAGAACACCAACGTGCAACTGCTCTGGTACCGCTCCGACC
This sequence comes from Plantactinospora sp. CA-294935, assembly GCF_050936445.1. Taxonomy (NCBI): domain Bacteria; kingdom Bacillati; phylum Actinomycetota; class Actinomycetes; order Micromonosporales; family Micromonosporaceae; genus Plantactinospora; species Plantactinospora sp. CA-294935. Next base: position 9,057,328 of record NZ_JBNJMU010000001.1, on the reverse strand, counting down.
TGGTGCCCCAGCCGCCGCGTACCTGGGACGAGATGATCCGGATGGCCCAGGACCTGCGGGGGCGGGGCCAGCCGTACCGGGTGATCACCATGGGCGCCCAGTACGAGGGACTCGTCGTCCTCTACAACACGCTGGTGGCCAGCGCCGGCGGCCAGATCATCAACGACGACGGCAGCAAGGCGGTCTTCGACGACGGCGCCGTCCGGGCGCTGGAGATACTCCGGAACTTCGCCACCGCCGGGATCACCACCTCCTCCTTCTCGAACACGATCGAGGACCAGGCGCGGCTCGACTTCCAGTCCGGGGCGGGCGCCTTCCAGCTCAACTGGCCGTTCGTCTATCCGGCGATGCAGGAGGCGGACCCGGAGTTGGCGAAGAAGGTGAAGTGGGCCCGCTATCCGGGCGTGGACCCGGGCACACCGAGCAAGGTGACGATCGGCGGGTTCAACCTGGGGGTCAGCCGGTACTCCCGGCATCCCGACGAGTCCTTCGACGCCGCGTCCTGCCTGCGCGACGCGGAGCACCAGAAGTTCTCCGCGATCAACGACGGGGTACCGCCGACCATCGAGAGCGTCTACGCCGAGCCGGAGATGGCCGAGGCGTACCCGATGCGGGACACCATTCTCGAGGAGTTGAAGGACCCGGCGACCCGGCCGCGCAGTCCGGCGTACCAGAACATCTCGACCGTGCTGTCGGCGACGCTCTCCCCGCCGTCGTCGATCGACCCGGAGCGGACCGCGGACCGGATGCGGGAGGCGACGCAGGACGCGCTCGATTCCAAGGGGGTGCTGCCATGAGCGAACGAAGTGAGCGAGTCAGTCAGGTCAGTGTGGGTGTGCCTCATGGCGGCACGGAGCGCAGCGGAGTGACGACATGAGCGAACGAAGTGAGCGAGTCAGTCAGGTCAGTGCGGGTGTGCCTGATGGCGGCGCGGAGCGCAGCGGAGTGACGACATGAGCACGGAGACCGAGACCGCGACCGGCGTGGACCGGGCCGGCACGACCCCGGCGATCCCGGCGCCCCGGCGCGGCCGGGCCGGTCGGGCGGCGCTGAGCGAGGGAAAGCGGGCCGAGCGCCGGTTGGGCTGGCTGCTCTGCGCCCCGGCCGCGTTGGTGATGCTGGCCGTGACCGCCTATCCGATCCTCTACTCCGTCTGGCTGTCGCTGCAGCGCTTCGACCTCAAGTTCCCGGACGAGCGGGAGTTCGTGGGGCTGGCCAACTACGTCACGGTGCTGACCAACGACTACTGGTGGACCGCGTTCGGGGTGACCATGCTGATCACCGTCGTGACGGTCGCCGTCGAGCTGGTGCTGGGCATGGGACTGGCCATCGTGATGCACCGGACCATCGTCGGGCGCGGGCTGGTCCGCACGTCGGCGCTGATCCCGTACGGCATCGTCACGGTGGTGGCGGCCTTCTCCTGGCGGTACGCCTGGACGCCCGGCACCGGTTATCTGGCCACGCTCTTCGGTGAGGGGGCGCCGCTGACCGAACGGGCCAGCGCGCTGGCGATCATCATGCTGGCGGAGATCTGGAAGACCACCCCGTTCATGGCGCTGCTGCTGATGGCGGGCCTGGCGCTGGTGCCGGAGGACCTGCTCAAGGCGGCCTCGATGGACGGCGCCACCGCCTGGCAGCGGTTCACCAAGGTCATGTTGCCGGTGATGAAGCCGGCGATCCTGGTGGCGCTGCTGTTCCGCACCCTGGACGCGTTCCGGGTCTTCGACAACATCTTCGTGCTGACGGCCGGGTCGAACGAGACCTCGTCGGTGTCGATGCTCGCCTACAACAACCTGATGCGCGGACTCAACCTCGGGATCGGGTCGACCATGTCGGTACTGATCTTCCTGGCCGTGGCGATCATCGCGTTCGTCTTCGTGAAGCTGTTCGGCACCGCTGCCCCGGGCAGCACGGACGAGGGAGGCCGCCGGTGAGCGCGAGGAGCGCAGCGAAGCGGAGCACCGCAGTTCGCGAGCGAAGGGCGGCTCCGGTGAGCGCGAGGAGCGCAGCGAAGCGGAGCACCGCAGTCGCGAACGAAAGGAGGCCCTGATGGCCGCCAGTGACACCACGGCCACGGCGAAGTGGCGGTGGGGACTGCTGGACCTCGTGGTGGTGGTCTTCGCGCTGGTCCCGGTGCTGTGGATCGCGTCGCTGTCGTTCAAGACCACCGGCACGCTCACCGACGGGAACTTCATCCCCCGGGAGTGGACCCTGGACAACTACCGCACGATCTTCTCCACCAACCAGTTCGTCCGGGCTCTGGGCAACTCGATCGGGATCGCCCTGATCGCCACCACCATCGCGGTGGTGCTCGGCACCATGGCCGCGTACGCGGTGGCCCGGCTGGACTTCCCGGGCAAGAAGGCGCTGGTCGGGGTCTCCCTGCTGATCGCGATGTTTCCGCAGGTGTCGCTCGTCTCGCCGCTGTTCGAGATCGAGCGGTCCCTCGGGCTCTTCGACACCTGGCCGGGGCTGATCCTGCCGTACATCACCTTCTCGCTGCCACTGGCCATCTACACGCTGTCGGCGTTCTTCAAGCAGATCCCGTGGGATCTGGAAAAGGCCGCCAAGATGGACGGCGCCACCTCCGGGCAGGCGTTCCGCCGGGTGATCGCGCCGCTGGCCGCGCCCGGGGTCTTCACCACCGCGATCCTGGTCTTCATCTTCTGCTGGAACGACTTCCTCTTCGCGATCTCGCTGACCTCGACCGAGCGGTCCCGCACGGTGCCGGTGGCGCTGTCGTTCTTCACCGGGGAGTCGCAGTTCGAGGATCCGACCGGGGCGATCTGCGCCGCCGCCGTGGTGATCACGATTCCGATCATTCTGTTCGTGCTGTTCTTCCAGCGTCGCATCGTGTCGGGCCTGACGTCCGGCGCCGTGAAGGGGTGAGGTCGCAGTGGCTGACATCGTGCTGGACAAGGTGAGCAAGAGCTTCCCGGACGGGACGGTCGCGGTCCGGGACGTCGACCTGGAGATCGCCGACGGCGAGTTCGTCATCCTGGTCGGCCCGTCGGGCTGCGGGAAGTCGACCACCCTCAACATGATCGCCGGACTGGAGGACATCAGCTCGGGCGAGCTGCGCATCGACGGTAAGCGGGTCAACGACAAGGCACCCCGGGACCGGGACATCGCAATGGTCTTCCAGTCGTACGCCCTCTATCCCAACATGACCGTCCGGGAGAACATGGCGTTCCCGCTCCGGCTTGCCAAGCTGGACAGGGCGACCATCGAGCAGAAAGTAGCCGAGGCGGCCAAGGTGCTGGAGCTGACCCCGCTGCTGGACCGCAAGCCGGCGAACCTCTCCGGTGGGCAGCGCCAGCGGGTGGCGATGGGGCGGGCGATCGTCCGCAGCCCGAAGGCGTTCCTGATGGACGAGCCGCTCTCCAACCTCGATGCCAAGTTGCGGGTGCAGATGCGTACCGTGGTGTCCCGGTTGCAGAAGCAACTCGGCACCACGACGGTGTACGTGACGCACGACCAGACCGAGGCGATGACCCTCGGCGACCGGGTGGTGATCATGCGGGGCGGTGCGGTGCAGCAGGTCGGCCCGCCCCAGGAGTTGTACGACCACCCGGCGAACCTCTTCGTCGCCGGGTTCATCGGCTCGCCGGCGATGAACTTCCTGCATGCCGCTGTCGAGGACGACAGGCTGCGGACGGCGGTCGGCGACGTACCCCTCGGCGACCGGCTCCGGCGCGAGCTGGCGGCCGAGGACGCCCCCCGGGAGCTGATCCTCGGCATCCGTCCGGAGCATTTCGAGGACGCCGGGCTGGTCGACGAGCAGACCCGGGGGCGGGGGATGGAGTTCGAGGCGCCGGTCGAGATCGTCGAGTCGATGGGCTCGGACAAGTACGTCTATCTCACCGTCTCCGGTGAGCGGGCCAGCGCGGCGGAGCTGGAGGAACTAGCCGCGGACGTGGGCGCGGACGGGTTCAGCGGCGGCGGGGCGAACCTGGTGACCCGGCTGTCGGCGGAGTCTCCGGTCACCGAGGGGCAGAGCCACCGGCTCTGGTTCAACCTGGAGAAGATCCACCTGTTCGACCCGTCGAACGGCCGCAACCTCACCCTGCACGAGGGCCGGGCCGCGGGGGCGCTCGCCTCCTGAGTCCGGGAAGCGTGGAATCGGCCACGCCTGGTTGCCCGGCGCTGACGGTGCCCGGACTGTTGACCGGTCCGAGGGTGCCCGGGCTGTTGACCGGTCCGAGGGTGCCCGGGCTGTTGACCGGTCCGACGGTGCCCGGACTGTTGCCCGGCGCTGACGGTGTCCGGACGGGACCGGGAAGCCTCCTGGTCGGTCCGGGCACCGTCGTGTCGACTCGGCCCGTGCGGGCGAGCGGGTGAGACGACCGGCGCCCGGAACCGTCCGTGAGCGGCGATTCCAACACGTAGCGTAGTTGTGTGGGTACGGAGCACGGGCCGCCCTGCGGGGCCGGGACCGCCGCGTGATCGCGGCGGTCGCGCTGGCGCTCAGCTCCGCCGCCTGCTTCGCCTTCGGGGCCGCCCTGCAACAGCGGGCCGCGCGCCGGGAACCGCAGCACGGGACGGCCGATCCGCGGTTGCTCATCCGGCTGCTGCGCCGGAAGAGCTGGCTGCTGGCAAAGGCCCCCGACCTGGCCGGTACGGTGCTCCAGGCGGTCGCCCTGCGGTTCGGGCCGCTGACCCTGATCCAGCCTCTGCTGATCAGCGGGATGTTCCTGGCGATCCCGCTGGAGGCGGCCCTCGACCACCGCCGGCCACATCCCCGCGACGTCACCGCGGTCGCCGCCTGTGTCTTGGGGCTCGCCGCCTTTCTCGGCGCTGCCCGGCCCCGGGCGGGGGTGTCCCAGCCGTCCCTGATGGGCTGGCTCGGAGTCGCGTTCATCGGCGGTGCCCTGGTAGGGATCTGCCTGCTGCTCGCCCACCGGGCCACCGGCGCCGCCCGGGGAACACTGCTCGGGATCGCCAGCGGGCTGCTCTACGCCGGCACCGCGTCGCTGCTGAAGTCCGTCGCCGACCGGGTCACCGACGACCCGCTCTCGACGCTGACCGACTGGCACCTGTACGCGCTGGCCGTCGTCGGGTTCGCCTCGGTGGCGCTGAACCAGAACGCCTTCCAGAACGGTCCGCTGGCCGCGCCACTCACCTCGATCACCCTGGTGGACCCGGTGGCCAGCGTCGTCATCGGGGTGACGGCGTTCCACGAGACGCTGTCGTTCGGTGGACTCCGGCTCCTGGTCGAGGTGCCGGCCGTGCTGGCGATGGGCTTCGGGATCTGGCTGGCCAGCACCCGCTCCACCGGCCGGGAAGGCTACGAGGGCGGCTGAGTAGCCCCGGCGTTCACTTCCCGGCCGTGGTCGGGGCGGGGTTCAGTGCCCGGCCGTGGTTGGGGCGGGGTTCAGTGTCCGGCCGTGGTTGGGGCGGGGTTCAGTGTCCGGCCGTGGTTGGGGCGGGGTTCAGTGTCCGGCCGTGGTCGGGGCGGGCCGGGGATCCCGCCACATCGGCTGGAGTGTCGGGCCGTCGTCCGGCAACCGGATCGGTTCGCCCTGCGCCCGGAAGCCGTACCGCTCGTAGAGTGCGCGGTTGCGCGGCGAACTCGCCTCCAGGTAGCAGCCGATCCCGTCCGCGTCGGCCCGGGCGAGTCGGTGCCGCAGCATGGCCCCGCCGAGCCCTCGACCGCGCAGCTCGGGCAGCACCACCATCTGCTGGAGATACCAGTGCGGTTCCCGATCGGAGTGGCGGGCGGCGATCAGCTCGCCGACCAGGGCCATCCGGGGCGCGTACCGGCCGTAGGCCCGGGCGAGGATGGCGGCCTGCTGCTCGTCCCGGGCCGGGTCTGCGGCGGCCGCTGATCCGGGTCGGCCGCCGGCACGGAACTCCCACACCGACACGCCACCGATCCCGGTCGACTCGTCGCCCGCCAGCAGGATCTCGCCGGCCTCCAGCGCCCCGCCGACCCAGTCGGAGGCGAACTCGACCCACACCTGCGCACACGCCTGGCGGGCGCTCTCCTCCGGCACCACCCAACTCAACACCGCCTCGTCCTGGCCGGCCCGGCCCACCGTGGCGGCGATCGCCTGGGCGTCGGCCGGCTCGGCCGGGCGTACCGTCATCGTCTCGGTCATCGTCACCTCGTCACGCTCGCGGGTTTGGTGGGTACAGTGTACGCGAGTGTGCGTACTGTGTAGCGACGGTGGGCGGGAGTGGATGGAACGCGACGGTGGCGACGCCGGGACCGGCGCGGGGCTGAGCCTGGACCGCATCGTGCGGGTGGCGGTCGGGCTCGCCGACGCGTACGGCCTGGCGACCCTCTCGATGCGGCGGGTCGCCGCCGCCCTGGACGCGGGGGTGATGTCGCTCTACCGGTACGTGCCGGGCAAGGCCGAGCTGGTCGACCTGATGGTGGAGAGCGTCTTCGGCGAGATCGACTATCCGGAGCCGGGTCCGGCCGGCTGGCGGGCCAGAATCGAGCTCTCCGCCCGCCGGGAGTGGGCGATGTACCAGCGGCATCCGTGGGTGCTGCCGATCGTCGCGGGCACCGGACGGCCGCCGCTCGGACCGAACGTGCTGGCCAGCGTGGAATGGGTACTGGCCGCCGTGGACGGCTTCGGGCTCGACCCGGCGACGACGATCCAGGTCTACCTCACGGTCAGTGACTACGTACAGGGCGCGGCCCGGTACGTCCAGACCGAGGCCGAGGACGAGCGGCGGACCGGGATGAGCACCGAGCAGTGGTGGGCGGCCGAGACCGCCACCCTGACCCGGCTGCTCGACACGGGGCGGTTTCCGCTGCTGTCCCGGCTGACCGCGCAGTTTGGCGCCGCTCCGGCGTCCGTACGGCAGGACTTCGAGTTCGGCCTGGAGCGGGTGCTCGACGGCATCGCCGTCTTCCTGGCCGACGAGCCCGCTCCGGCCGGCCGGCCCGACCAGGTGGCGACGGAGGAAGAAACCAGGTTTGAAAAAGTAACCACTGCTCCGGATCGGCGGCTTCCGGCGGCCACCTCGGCGGCACTGGAACTGCTCGGCCGGCGCTGGGTCCTCGACCTGCTGTACGTGCTCGGCCACGGCGAGGCACGGTTCCGCGATCTCGTCGAGGCCCTGCCCGGCGTCTCCCGGCGGGTGCTCACCGAACGGCTGCGCGAACTCGCCGACGAGGGGCTGTTGCGCCGCCGGGTGGACTCCGGCCCACCCACCCGGATCAGCTACGCCCTCACCGAGCGCGGTGCCGGGCTCCGCGGTGTGCTGACCGGCCTCGACACCTGGGCCGGGCAGGACGACCGGATCGGTGCTCGCTGACCCGGGCGGTCCCCGGCGCCGGTCAGTTCCGGTCGGCGTGTCGCGACGGGTCGGCCCGGACGACCGGGTCGGTCAGGGCTGCGGTGGGGCTGCGGCCGGTCCGCCGGCAGCGGCATATCGACCCGGGCACCGTGCGGGACTGACCCGGCCGCGGTGTGATCCCCGGCCGGGCCCGGGAGTACAGGCCGATCCAGAGCGGAGACTGCGCATGGCCCGGTCCGGCTGGATCCCGGCGACCCCGTGATCGGGATCAAGTGGACCGGCGGCCCGGGCGAGGGCTCTCAACCCGCCCGGACCACCGGCTTGCGAATGCCTACCCGGGATACCGGGATGTATGCGCCCCGGTCTCGCCCCGCCCCGCTCCCGGCGGCATCGCTGCCCCCGGCGCCGGTGCGCGGAAAGCCCCGGAGGCCGGGGCCGACCCGGCCGGGGTCGGGAGCAGCCGGCCCACCACCTCGGTCAGCACCGCCATCCCGTCCCGGCTCAGCACCGACTCGGGATGGAACTGCACCCCGGCGTACGTCGGCCCGCGCAGCGCGTGCACCGCACCGTCGACCGGGTCCCGGGCCAGCCGCACCGGCCCGTACGCCGTGTCCAGCCCGTCGGCATCGGCCAGCGCGGTGTAGCTGGAGTAGAAGCCGACCCGCGCGACGGTGTCGAAGAGCGTGACGTCCCGGCACAGCCCCTGGTAGGGGGCGGTGCGTCGGTGCAGGGTCAGGCCGAGTCGGGCGGCCAGCATCTGGTGGCCGAGGCAGACGCCGAGGGTCGGTGACCCGCTGTCGAGCAGCCGGCCGACCAGACCGCGCAGGGCCACCATCTTCGGGTCGGTCGGGTGCCCCGGGTCGCCCGGTCCCGGGCCCAGCACCGTCAGGTCGGCGCTGGCCGGATCGAATCCGCCCGGCTCGGCGACCCCGGCCCAGGGGCGTACCGTCACGGTCAGGCCGAGCGCCCGCAGTTGGTGCGCGAGCATGCCGGTGAAGGTGTCCTCCCCGTCGACCACCACCACCCGCCGGCCGGCGAACTCCGGTCGTACCGTGGCGCCCGGCGTCCGCTGCTCCAGCCAGAACGGGGCGAGCCCGGTGTTGCGGGCGGCCAGCGCGGCCCGCACCGCCGGGTCGTCGGCGAGCCGGACCTCCGCAGCCGGTGCCGGTTCGGCGGCCGGCTCGGAGCCGACACCGACCACGCCGGGGCTGGCGACAACGCTGCCCTGGTGGTCGGGGCTGGCGACAACGTTGGCCTGGTCGCCGGGGCTGGCGGTAACGCTGCCCTGGTGGTCGGGGCTGGCGACAACGTTGGCCTGGTCGCCGGGGCTGGCGACAACGCGGACCTGGTGGTTGGGGCCGGCGACGTTGCTGGCCTGGTCGGTGGGGGCGGCCGGCTCCGGTCGCAACCCCAGCGCGGCCAGCACCCCGGCCGCCTTGGCGTGCGTCTCGGCCACCTCGGCGGCGGCGGTGGAGTGCCGCACCAGGGTCGCGCCGACCGGCACCCGCAACTCGCCGGCCGGCGAGATCTCGGCGGTACGGATCAGGATCGGCGCGTCCAGGGTCTGCCGCCCGACCTCGTCGAAGCCGAGCAGCGCGAGTACGCCCGCGTAGTAGCCCCGGCCGCGCCGCTCGTGCCGGGCGATCACCCGGCAGGCGTTCTCCATCGGACTGCCGGTGACGGTCGGCGCGAACATCGTCTCCCGGAGCACCTCCCGGACGTCCCGGGAGCCGCGCCCGGCGAGCAGGTACTCGGTGTGGGTCAGGTGCGCCATCTCCTTGAGGTACGGCCCGATCACCTGGCCGCCCTGCTCGGCCACGGTCGCCATCATCTTCAGTTCCTCGTCGAGCACCATGTACAGCTCGTCGATCTCCTTGGGATCGGCGAGGAAGCGCAGCAGCTCCTCCCGGTCCGCCGGCCGGCCCGGGTGGCGTAGCGTACCGCTGATCGGGTTCATCATGACCAGGCCGTCCTCGACGCTGACGTGCCGTTCCGGCGAGGCGCCGACCAGGATCCGCCCGCCGGTGTACACCAGGAACGTCCAGTACGCGCCGCGTTCCCCGGTGAGCAGCCGGCGCAGCGCGGCCAGCGCCGCCGGCAGCGGGGGACCGGCCAGGGTGCCGAGGTAGGAGCGGTGGATCACGAAGTTCGCCCCCTCGCCCCGGCCGATCTCGTCGCGCAGCACCCGAGCGACGATCTCCGCGTACTCCGGATCGGCGATGTCGAAGCCGGCGTCGCGGACCGGCACCGGCACCTCGGGCAGGGCTGCCAGCGCGTCGGTCAGCGGGACCCGCTCGGGCTCGTCGAGCATCAGGCACTCCAGCGGGGCGCCGTCGTCGACACAGGCGAAGCCGCGCTCGGCGACCTGCCGGTACGGCACCACCGCGAGGGTGCGCGGGCCGGCCGGCCCGGCTAGCAGGGGGATGTCGGCGAGCCCGGCGACGGTGTGCGGTACACCGGTGAAGACCTCCAGGCCGGTGGCGCCGTCCCGGCGCAGCAGGGCGAACGGGCCGGGGTCGGCGCCGCTCGCGATGGTGCGGAGCAGATGGTTGAGCAGGGTCATCGGTCGTCCTCACAGCCGGGGGCCGTCCCGAGCGGTGGCCGGAGAGGCGTGGGGGGAACCCTGGCGGCCGCCGCGTGGGGCGGCCGCGTGGAAGATTGCTACGCGCGGAGGTCGGCCGCCGGGATGGCGGGCCACCAGGAGTTGAGTCGCGCGAGCACGGCCCGAGTCTAGGACAGCGTCGGCCGGGCCGGCACCCCTTCGGCCCACCTGTCCACCAGGTGGGCGACCCGGGCCGGCGCGGGGTCCGTCCGGCCGGTACCGCGCGACCTTGCCCTGGTCGGCAGCGACGAACGGGTACGGTTTTCGTCGATGAGGATTCTCGCTCTCGACCTGGGTACGTCGTCGGTGCGCGGCCTGGTGCTGGACGCGGCCGCCCGGCCGCTGCCCGGTGCGCTGGCCCGGCGACCGGCCGCCGTCACGATCGGGGACGACGGCCGGGCCACCGTGGACGGGCCGGCCTACCTCGCCGCCCTGGTCGAGTGCCTCGACGAGCTGGCCAGGGCAGACCACCTCGACGGCGTCGAACTGGTCGTCGCCTCGGCCCAGTGGCACTCGGTGGTGCCGCTGGACGCCGCCGGCGATCCACTCGGCCCGGTGCTGACCTGGTTGGACACCCGCCCCACCGCACCGGCCGGGGTGGCCGGGCCGGTGGATCCGGACGACTACCACCGGCGTACCGGCACCTGGTGGCACCGGTTCTACTGGTCGGTCCGGCTGCCCTGGCTGCGGGAGAGGTGCGGCGACGACAAGATCCGCTTCGCCGGCCTGATCGAGTACGTCTTCGGCATGCTGCTGGACGAGGCGGTCATGTCGGTCTCCCAGGCCTCCGGCACCGGCCTGCTCGACCTGCGCACCCTGGACTGGGACACCGAGGCGTGCGAGCTGGCCGGGGTACGCCCGGGCGAGCTGCCGACGCTGGCTCCGCCGGCCTGGCGCGGCCGGCTCCGGGCCGGGTACGCCCGGCGCTGGCCGGCGCTGCGGACCGCCCGGTGGGCGCCGCCCAGCGGCGACGGTGCCGCCTCCAACGTGGGCTCCGGCTGCTACGACAGCCGGCGCGCGGCGGTCACCGTCGGCACCTCGGCGGCGGTCCGGCTGGTCCAGCGCGCCCCGGCGGGTGGCGAGTTGCCGCCGTTGCCGGAGAATCTGTGGCGCTACCGGGTGGACCACGAGCACGTGGTGACCGGTACCGCCTTCTCCGGCGGCGGCAACCTCTACGCCTGGGTCCGGCGGGAGATGAAGTTGCCCGAGGGGGCGGAACTCGACCGGGCCCTCGCCCGGGTGCCGCCCGGCGACGGCGTACCGGCCGATCCCCAGCTAGGCGGCGACCGTCCACCCGGGCTCGCCCCGGCCGGCTCCGGCGTGCTGTCCGGGCTCGGCTTCAACACCACCGCGGTGGACATCCTGGCCGGACTGATGGACGCACTCTGTCGCCAGGTGGCGGTAGGGGTCGCGGCGATCGAATCCACCCTGGACAAATCGGTTCAGGTCGTCCTCGGCGGCGGGGCCGTCGCCGCGTCCGGGTGGTGGCGGCGTTCCTTCTCGGTGGCGCTGGCCCCCCGGGAGGTACGCCACGTCCGGAATCCGGAGATCGGTGCGGTCGGCGCCGCGCTGGTGGCGATCGGTCGGCTCGACGGCGCGTCCGGCCTTGAGCGCATCGTCCGGACGGATGAGGACGAGTCGGCGACAGCGACAAGACCTGATCACCCGCAGTACCCTTCGTGAGCTGTACCGGCCCCCTGATCATTGACAGCAGGTCCGGGCCTGATTTGAAATAGCTCCGCTCCTTGGCGCGCCCCGCATCGAGGACGGTAGGAGGCATGGTGGCTGTTGCCCCGGAACCGTCACATGGCGCCGTCTCGCGTCACCGCCGGCGCCGTCTCGACGTCCGGGTGGTGCCACATCGCCGCAGGTCCGCCTTTCGGGTGCGAGACTGGCGGATGCGTACCAAGCTGGGCGCCGTCCTCGTGGTCCCGTCGGTCGCGTTCCTGGTGCTCGCCGGGGCCCAGACCGGTGCGTTGGTGAGCCAGGCGGACCTGCTCGACGAGTTCGCCGACCAGGTGGCGGTCGGTCGCGAGATCACGGCGCTGGTGCACGAGTTGCAGCGCGAGCGGGATCAGACCGCAGGCGAGTTGGCCGCGTTGAACACCGGCTCGGCGCCGCCGGTCGAACCCGGCCGCCCGCTGCCGGCGCTGGAGTCGGTCTACCCGGTCGCCGACCGCGCGCTCGACCGGTTCCGGACGGCGGCGTCGCCGCTGGCCCGGGGTGAGGCGTCCTGGCGGATCTCCTACGACCGGGTCGACGACGCACTCGACCGGCTGCCGGAGGTGCGGGCCTCGGTGCCGGCGGCCGGCTCCAACCCCGATCCGGTGCTGGCCGAGTACGACCGGACCATCGAGGTGCTGTTGGTGCTGCTGGCCGAGCCCTCGCCCGGCGCGGACCGTGGCGACCTGACCGACGCGGTGCTGCGGTACGTCGAGTTCGCCCAGGTCAAGGAGGTCAACTCGCGGATCCGGGGGCAGCTATACGCCGCCGCCCGGGCCGGCCGGTACGACCAGACCGACCTGGTCACGCTGACCGACCTGCGGGCACAGCAGCTCACCGGCCTCGCCGGCTTCCGGCTCTCGGCCACCGACCGGCAGATCGAGCGGTACGACCAGGTGTCGACCGATCCGAACTTCGTGGCCGCGGTCCGGATGGAGGAGACCACCTTCTCCGCCGGCGGGCGCACCGCCGCGGTACTCGAACCGGGCCGCTGGTGGACGATCAGCCAGCAGCGCCAGGAGCTGCTCCGGCAGGTCGAGACGGGTGCGGTCGACGACGCGGTGGCGCTGGCGGACTCCCGCAGTGCCGAGCAGTTGCGCCGGACGCTGCTCACCGCGGTCGGCGTGCTGGGCGTACTGCTGGCCGCCCTGTTCACCTCGGTCGCGATCGGCCGCTCCGTCGCCCGTTCGCTGCGGATGCTGCGGGGCCAGGCGTTGCGGGTCGCCCAGGTCGAGCTGCCGGAGACCCTGGAACGGCTGCGTACGGTCGATCCGGTCGCCGCCGAGTTCGAGGTGCCGCCGGCCGACGTCCGGTCGATGGACGAGATCGGCGAGGTGGCCGAGGCCTTCGTGGCGGTGCACCGCAGCGCGGTGACGGTGGCGCTGGAGCAGGCGGTGATGCGTCGACACGTCAACGCCATGTTCGTCAACCTGGCCCGACGCAGCCAGGTGCTGGTCGAGCGGCAGTTGGAGCTGTTGGACGAGCTGGAGCAGGACGAGAGCGACCCGGACCAGCTCGACAACCTGTTCAAGCTGGACCATCTCGCCGCCCGCATGCGCCGTAACGACGACAGCCTGCTGGTGCTGGCCGGCACCGAGGCGACCCGGCGGTGGAACCGTCCGGTGCTGCTCGGCACGGTGATGCTGGCCGCGGTCGCCGAGATCGAGCAGTACCAGCGGATCCGGCACGACGTCGCCGACGAGCTGTACGTCGTCGGGCACGCCGTCGCCGACCTGGTGCACCTGCTCGCCGAGCTGCTGGAGAACGCGTCGTCGTTCTCCCGGCCGGACACCGTGGTCCAGGTCGACGCCGCCGGGCAACCGGACGGCAGCGTCCTGGTGGAGATCGTCGACCAGGGTCTCGGCATGAGCCCGACCGCGCTGGAGCGGGCCAACCAGGTGCTCGCGGTACCGCCGGACGCGGACGTCGCCGCGTCGGAGCGGATGGGTCTGTTCGTGGTCAGCCACCTGGCCGCCCGGCAGGGCGTCCGGGTCCGGTTGCGGACCACCGGGCAGGGTGGCCTGGTGGCGGCGGTCTGGCTGCCGGCCAGCCTGCTCGCCCCGGCTCCCCCGGCGGATCCGGTCGGCGGCCCCGGTCGGCGGGTGCTCGAACTCGTCGCGGGTGCGGTGGCCGGCTCGAACGGCACGCGTCCGCCGGCACCGGGCGAGGGCGGCGCCGACGGCGGCCAGCTCCGCCGGACGGGCCGCCGGGAGACACCCACCCGGGCCGAGGACGTGCTCGGGATGGCCGCCGGTGCCGGTTCCGGGCCGTCGAGCACCTGGTGGTCCCGGCAGGGCAGGGGGAGCACGCCGCCGCCGACCAACGCCGCCGGGGCGGCGCCGACCGGAGCGCTGGCCACCGGGAACGCCCCACCGGCGGTACCGGTGACCGGCGGGACCAACGCCAACGGGCTGCCGATCCGGGTGCCGATGGCCCAACTGCGGGCGAAGAACGAGCCGGCCCGATCCAGGCTGCCGGTCCAGCGCGAGGCGCCGGATCCGGAGCAGGTGGGCGGCATGTTGTCCCGGTACTACGGTGGTCTCCGGCGGGCCGAGGCGGAGGACACGATGGTGATACCCATGGCGCCGGCCGGCGCGCGCACCGAAGAGGAGAAGTATTGAGCACGCTCAGTCAAGAGGCACGGGATCTGAACTGGCTGGTGAGCGGGTTCACGGAACGGGTACCCGGGGTGGCGCACGCCATCGTGGTCTCCGCCGACGGACTGCTGGTGGCGGTCTCCGAGCACCTGCCCCGGGACCACGCCGACAAGCTCGCCGCGGTCACCTCCGGGTTGTCCAGCATCACCGCCGGGGCCGCGGAGATGTTCGACGGCGACATCGTCAAGCAGACGGTGGTCGAGATGGGTCGGGGCTACTTCCTGGTCATGCAGATCCGGGACGGTTCGATCCTGGCCACCCTCGCCGCGAACGACGCCGACATCGGCGTGGTGGGTTACGAGATGGCGAAGCTGGCCAAGGCGGCCGGTGAGATGCTGACACCGGCGCTGCGGGCCGAGCTCCAGCAGGCGCTGCCCCGCTGACCGGCCGGGTCCGCTCGCCGGGGTGACGGTGTGGTGTCGTCTCATGCCCGCCGGACCTGGCCCAGCCGGCCGAGTTGCGCGTCGAGCTGACCGGCGAGCCATCGTTCGTACTCGGCGCGTTCCGGGCCGTCCCAGCCCCGGGTGGCGCCTTCGATGCACATGATGAGATAGAGATAGATCGTGTAGAGGGTGAGCCGGCGGCGGGCCGTCGTGGTCAGTTCGAGCCGACCGTGTCCGGCGGAGGCGTAGCCGGCGAGGATCTCCGGTTCGTCGTCCAGTTCGCGGAAGAGCGTCATCGAGACCAGTTCGGCCAGCGGGTCGCCGAAGAAGGCCCGTTCGCCGTCGATCAGGCCGGTCACCCGGACTGTGCCGGCAGGATCGGCGGCGACGAAGACGTTGCCGTCCCAGAGGTCGAAGTGCACCAGGGCGGGGCGGCGTACCTCGTCGAGGACGTCGGCGTGCCGGCGCAGCAGGTCGCCGATCCGGTCCGGCGGGGCGGGTAGCGCGCTGCCCAGCCGGAGGGCGTCGGCGAGGATGTCCTCGACCATCGCACCGAAGGCGGCCCGCCAGGACGGTTGCCAGCTACGGCTGCCGCGCAGCGGATAGCCGTACGCCGGACCGGTGACGGTGTGCAGCCGGGCCGCGTGCGCGGCGATCTCACCGCGTACGGTGGCGAGCTGTGCCGGGGTCAGTTGGTCCCGGGTCTGCTGCAGGTCCGTTCCGGCCACCCGGCTGAGGAAGACGAAGTCGGTGCCGATCAGGTCCCGGTTGAAGTCGGCGTAGACGACCTCGGGTACGGCGGTCACCACCCGGGCGGCCCGGCGGTAGAAGTCGACCTCGGTACGCATCAGGTCGACCTCGTGACTGAGCAGCTTCAGCTCGGGTGGCGGGGCGACCTTGAGTACCAGTTCGGTGCTCTCACCGAGGGTGACGGCGTAGGCCGCGTTGTAGGTGCCGCCGGTCAGTTCCCGCCAGTCGGTGATCCCGGTACGGTCGCCGAAGCCGCGCCGGACCAGCGACCCGAGTTCGGTCTCGGTGACGTGCCTCCTGGTCGAGCTCTGGTTCTCCATGCGACCCTCTCGGCGGTACGGTCGGGCGGCGGTGCCGACCCGGGTGAACCTCGTCGACCTGGACCGCGCCGCGCCCCGCACCCGCGGCCCCGCCGGACCGCGAGGGGGGTGCCGAGAGTTCGGTGCTGGCCGGTCGGTCGGCTCGGGTCAGACGGTGTTGTCGGCGATCACCCGCCGGTACCAGTGCGCGCTGCGCTTGGGGATCCGGCGTTGGGTGGGGAAGTCAATATAGATCAATCCCCATCGCTGTTCATAGCCTTCGTTCCACTCGAAGTTGTCCATCAGCGACCAGACGTGGTAGCTCTCCAGCGGCACGCCGTCGGCGATGGCCCGGTGCGCGGCCGCCAGGTGGTCGCGGAGGAAGGCGATCCGGCCGATGTCGTCCACCGTGCCGTCCCCGGCGAGCAGATCCGGGGTGGGCAGGCCGTTCTCGGTGACGGTGAGCGGCACGTCGCCGTAGTCCCGGGTCACCCGGGTCAGGATGTCGTACATCCCGTCGGGGAAGATCTGCTGCCAGCTCGCCTCCGAGGTCGACCACTTGCGGACCACGCCGCCGTCGGCGGTGACGTAGATCGGCGTGTAGTACTGCACGGCGAGCAGGTCCACCGGAGACGAGATGATCGCCAGGTCGCCGTCCCGGATCCCCCGGACCATCCGGCTGGCCGGGCCCAGGTCGGCCAGCACGTCGGCCGGGTAGGCGCCCTTGAAGATGGAGTCCAGGTAGAGCCGGTTCTCGTAACCGTCGTAGAGCCGGGTCGCCTCGGCGGCCCCGGGGGCGTCGTCGGCCGGGTAGCAGGGGTGCAGGTTCAGCGCGGGGCCGATCCGGCTGTCGCTGCCGGTGGCGCGCAGCGCGCGTACCGCCAGGCCGTGCGCGAGTTGCAGGTGGTGCGCGACCAGGTAGGCCGCGTCCGGCTCGCGCAGCCCGGGGGCGTGGTGACCCTGCAGGTAGCCGTTCTGCACCACCGTCTTGGGCTCGTTGATGGTCAGCCAGACCGGCACGCTGGGGCCGAGCGCCTCGAAGATCGCCTCGGCGTAGTCGGCGAAGCGGTAGGCGACGTCCCGGGACTCCCAGCCGCCGATGTCCTGCAGCGACTGCGGCAGGTCCCAGTGGAAGAGCGTGGCCATCGGGGCGATGCCCCGGTCGTGCAGGCCGTCGACCAGCCGCCGGTAGAAGTCGAGCCCGCGTTGGTTGGGCGCGCCGGTGCCGTCGGCCTGGATGCGTGGCCAGGAGATGGAGAACCGGTACGTCCGCAGCCCGAGATCCTTCATCAGGTCCAGGTCCTCGACGTACCGGTGGTAGTGGTCGGCGGCGACGTCGCCGGTGTCCCCACCCCGGACCCGTCCCGGGGTGTGGCTGAAGGTGTCCCAGACGGACTCGCCCCGCCCGTCGTCCTTGGCCGCCCCCTCGATCTGGTACGCCGAGGTGGCCGCGCCCCACCCGAAGCCGTCCGGAAAGCGGAGTCCGAGCTGCGCGTCCGGCGCCGTACGTCGCTCGTCGTCGGCCTCGGGGTCGGCGTCGCAACCGGTCAGCGTCGCGCCGGCGACGGCTGCTGCCGCCGTGCTCGTCGACAGGTGGCCGGCCGGCACGGCACTGGCGGACAACGCGGCGCGGCGCAGCAGATGCCGCCGAGTCAGTACGGACATGCTGTCTCCTCGTGAGTGGGGCCCTCCGCACCACGCCCGGGAGCGCTCCCATACAAAGAGCGTAGCGATCTACCGGGCGATTGCGTATGGGATGTTCGGATGGCAATGGCGGGTCTGGGCCTCGTCCATTGCCCGTCCCCACGTGCACCATGACCACGGCGACCGTTCGTCGCGTCGCGACGAGGCCGGTCGCCGTCCGAGGTGCCGATGACGCAGCCGGTCGACCGGTTCGGCGTCGAGACGCTGTACCGATGACCGATTTTCCCGTCGTTGGCGGGGGGTTAGTGTGGGGACGGGGAGGGCAACCCCCGTCCCCAGCGTGAGTTACAAACACGCACGAACGGAATTGGCGTCCAGGTCGTGCGTGCCGCGCGGGAGCCGGGCCACGCGAGTGGCTCTGGTTCCACCTCCTTCCGACGGTGGTGAGCTGGCTGACGGCGGAGTCCGGGCTGGCCCGCCCTCAGCCCTGTGGCTGAGCGGTCGGCGGCTACGTAACATTGCCGTAGCTCGCCCAACGGGGAGCGATCGACCCGGCGGACCGGATCCTCGCAGCCTCCGTGGTGGTGCGATCCAAACTACTTACATCCTCATCAATGGAAGCGCTCCCATCGACGTTGGTTGGACTGTAGCCCGCGTCACGGGTTTGTGAAAGACCCAAAATAAGATCGAAACATCAGGCCAACGTCGACGAAACTCCGTTGTGCTGTCTCGATCGAATCTATGCCCAGGTCAGCGGGCCTGTTTGGCCGTCTGTAGTGGAGTTGCGCCGGACTCCACTTGCTGCGGGAGCGCTCCCATGCCACACTGTCGAACTATCGCGGCAGGGAGCCACAAGCCGACGCGATCATGGGCCGCCAGGGCATCCGAGTCTCTCGGTAACGGCGCCCCCGCACAGCTCGGAGCCGCCACGTCCGGTGTCTCCTCCGGCGTCCGCCGACCCCGGTCCGGGACGGGTTGACCACCACCATTCCGGCGCCTACCCACCCACGCGCATCGCCCCCGCACCACGCGCAGGAGGCGCCCCAGCCGCGGCAGCACCGCGGCCCGGTCCGCGAGGAGAAGTCACGACATGAAGTTGAGGTTAGGAAGACGCCGACTGGCGATGGCCGCCGCCGGCATATTGGTGGTCGGAGGTGTTGCCGTCGTCCCCGGCACCGCCTACGCGGCCCCCGGCTGCGACGTCACCTACACCGCCAACAGCTGGGGCTCCGGATTCAGCGCGTCCGTCACGATCCGGAACGTCGGCGACCCGATGACCAGTTGGAGCCTCGGGTTCACCTTCCCCGGCAACCAGCGGATCACCCAGGGCTGGTCGGCCAACTGGACCCAGTCCGGCGCGAACGTGACCGCGACGAACGTGGCCTGGAACGGCAACCTGGGCACCGGTGCCTCGACCAGTATCGGGTTCAACGGCTCCTACTCGGGTACCAACGCCAACCCGACCGCCTTCACCATCAACGGCAACCCCTGCAACGGCGCCCAGAACACCGCGCCGACCGTTGACATCACCAGCCCGGCCAACGGCGCGACCTTCACCGCACCGGCCGACGTCACCGTCTCGGCCGGCGCGAGCGACGCCGAGGGGCCGGTCGAGCGGGTCGAGTTCTACCGCAACGGCCTGCTGGTCGGCACCGACACCAGCGCGCCGTACAGCTACACCAACAGCGCGCTGCCGGCCGGGTCGTACACCGCACAGGCCCGGGCGTACGACAGCGCCGGGCTGAGCGGCATCGACGAGGTGGCCTTCACCGTCGGCGGCACGACCCAGCCGAGCGTGGTGGTCCCGGCGACGCTGTCGGTGCCCGAGGGCGACAACGCCGCGCTGAACGTCAAGCTCAGCGCCGCGCCGACCAGCAACGTCACCGTCAACCTGGCCAAGACCGGCGACGCGGACGTGACGCTCGGCGCCAGCACCGCGACGATCACCCCGTCGAACTGGAACACCGGCGTCAACGTCCCGGTCAACGCCGCACAGGACGCCGACGACAGCAACGACACGGCGACCGTCACCGCCAGCGCCAGCGGGCGTACCTCCGGCACCACCCAGGTGACCGTCACCGACGACGAGGGCGGCGGACCGGCCGGCGAGTACGGCGAGGAGTTCCTGGAGCTCTACAACAAGATCAAGGCGCCGGCGAGCGGCTACTTCAGCCCCGAGGGCGTGCCGTACCACTCGGTGGAGACGCTGCTGGTCGAGGCCCCGGACCACGGTCACGAGACCACCTCCGAGGCGTTCAGCTACTGGCTCTTCCTAGAGGCGATGTACGGCCGCACCACCGGTGAGTGGGGACCGTTCAACGACGCCTGGGAGGTCATGGACCGGTACATCATCCCGTCCGAGACCCAGTCGAACTACAACGCCAGCGACCCGGCGGACTACGCCCCCGAGGCGAACCGGCCGGACCTCTACCCGCAGCAGGGCGGCAAGCTCGACTCCAGCGTCCGGGTGGGTCAGGACCCGCTCGCCGCCGAGCTCCAGTCCACCTACAACAGCGGCCGGGTGTACGGCATGCACTGGCTGCTCGACGTGGACAACGTCTACGGCTACGGCAAGTGCGGCGACGGCACCACCAAGCCGGCGTACATCAACACCTACCAGCGCGGCCCGCAGGAGTCGGTCTTCGAGACCGTTCCGCACCCCTCCTGCGAGACGTTCGAGCACGGCGGCCCGAACGGCTACCTGCCGATCTTCATCGGTGACTCGTCCTACGCCCAGCAGTGGCGCTACACCAACGCTCCCGACGCCGACGCGCGCGCCGTCCAGGCCGCGTACTGGGCGCTGAAGTGGGCCAAGGAGCAGGGTGCCGAGGGTCAGATCTCGGCCACCATCGCCAACGCCGCCAAGATGGGTGACTACCTGCGCTACGCGATGTACGACAAGTACTTCAAGCAGCCCGGGTGCGCCTCGCCGTCCTGCACGGCCGGCACCGGCAAGAACAGCTCCGCCTACCTGCTCTCCTGGTACTACGCCTGGGGTGGCTCGCAGGGCGGCAGCAGCAGTTGGTCGTGGCGGATCGGCTCCAGCCACAACCACGGCGGCTACCAGAACCCGTTCGCCGCGTACGCCCTCTCCACGGTGTCCGAGCTGACCCCGCGGTCGCCGACCGCGCGGACCGACTGGGCCACCAGCCTCACCCGGCAGATCGACTTCTACACCTGGCTCCAGTCGGCCGACGGTGCCATCGCCGGTGGCGCGACCAACAGCTGGAACGGCGACTACAGCGCCCGCCCGGCCGGCGTGCCGACCTTCTACGGCATGACGTACGACGTCAAGCCGGTCTACCACGACCCGCCGTCGAACCAGTGGTTCGGCTTCCAGGCGTGGAGCATGGAGCGGGTCGCGGAGTACTACCACGAGAGTGGTGACGCCCGGGCCAAGGCGCTGCTCGACAAGTGGGTCAACTGGGCGCTGGACAACACCACGGTGAACGGTGCGGACTACCAGATCCCGTCGACGCTGAGCTGGAGCGGCCAGCCGGGTGGCAACTGGACCGCCGGCACCACCTCGGTGAACAACAGCAACCTGCGGGTCTCGGTGGTCGACCACACCCAGGACGTCGGCGTCGCGGGTGCCTACGCCCGTACGCTGATCTACTACGGTGCGAAGGCCAACCACACCGAGGCCAAGGAGACCGCGAAGGCCCTGCTCGACGCCGTCCTGCAGCACAAGGACGACAAGGGCGTCGCGGTGCCGGAGACGAAGGCGGACTACAACCGCTTCGACGACACCTACAACTCCAGCACCGGCCAGGGTCTCTACATCCCGTCCGGCTTCACCGGCACCATGCCGAACGGTGACCCGATCAACTCCAACTCCACGTTCCTGAGCATCCGCTCGTTCCTCCAGGACGACCCGGACTGGGACAAGGTGGAGTCGTACCTGAACGGCGGCCCGGTGCCGACGTTCACGTACCACCGCTTCTGGGCGCAGATCGACGTGGCGATGGCGCTGCACGACTACGACCGGCTGATCGGCTGATCCCGGTCACCAGACGGGCCTGATTCCCACGGTCAGGCCAACCGTGGCGGGCCCGGCCGGATTGGCCAACGCAGCGATCCGGCCGGCCCGCCACTCCCGTTCCACCTCGGACAGCAACGAGGGCGACCACCACCGCCCAGCGGGCGGGCGGCACCAACCGGTGCCGCCCGCCCGGCCTCGTGTCCGGGGGCGGGGCATCCTCCCCTGTCCGTTGCCATGGCGAAGACTTTCGCGCCGAGCCTTGTTCAGGGCACTGAGTTTCCAGTCAGTCCGGGGTGCCCCTTACGGCAAGACGGAGTATCCTGACCTGAGTGGGAGGGGCCGCTTCCCCCGTGGCGGCCCCTCCCGCTTCTTGCTCTCCGCCCCCTTGCCACTCCCGCATCGAGTGCGGTGTCGGCTATGCCGGGAGCGTCCGATACGGTGTCCGGCGTGCGTGGCCGAAGCGGCATTCTGACAGCGTCCTGGCTGGTCCTGTTGACCGCACTCCAGATCCTCGCGTTCGTCGTGGTCTGGCGGTTCGCCGTCGGCACCGAACACGGCCAGGTACTGGACACGATCGCACTGACCGGCAACTCGATCGGGCAACACCGGATCGAGGGCATCGTCGGCGGCGTGCTGAACGCGGTCTCCCTGCTGTCGCTGCTGGTCGCCACCGCGGTCATCGGCTTCATCGCGCTGATCCGGGTCCGGATCACCCTGGCGGTGGTGACCGTGCTGCTGATCGTGGGCGCCAACCTCACTACCCAGGCGCTGAAGTTCCTCATCGAGCGGCCCGACTTCGACGTCGACGAGGCCCGGGAGGCGGCCGGTAACAGCCTGCCCAGTGGACACACCGCGGTCGCCGCCTCGGTGGCGATCGCGCTGGTCATGGTGCTGCCGCCCCGGGTCCGGGGCTGGGGTGCGCTGGTCGGCGCCGGTTATGCCGCCGCGGCCGGTGTCGCCACCCTCTCGGCCGGCTGGCACCGGCCCAGCGACGCCGTAGCGGCGCTGCTGGTGGTCGGCGCCTGGGCGTCGGCGGCCAGCCTGGTGCTGCTGCTGACCCAGCGCGAGACCGCGCAGGTCGCCGCCGCGGACGGCAACCGGCAGGCCGCCGCCGTGTTGGCCGTGGTCGGCCTGGCCCTGCTGCTGGTCGCCGCGGTCGCCCTCGGCTGGACCGACGGCGTGCGGTCGACGCCGATCTCCGAGTTCGGCCGACGCCAGCTTCTGATCGCGTACGGCGGCAGCGCGGCCGGGATTGCCGGCACCGCCGCCCTGGTGACGGCCCTGGTACTGGTCACCCTGCACCGGGTGGTGCCCCGGTATACCGGCCGAGGCGTCACCGGACCGGCCGACTGAGAGCTGCTGACGGAATTAGCCATCCACGAAGGGCTCCCCACCCTTGCCGGCGCCGAGAGTCAGGAGTCCTCCTCACACTCGCTGAGCCGGGACCTCGACACCGAGGGCGGCGAGTTCCTGCCGGCCTTCGTCGGCACGGTCCGGCAGCAGCAGGAGCGTGGCTGCGCGTTCGAACCGGGCGCCGATGCGCTCCCACCCCGCCACGGCGGCGGTGAGGGCGGCGCTGTCGCCGTAATGGCGGCCCCGGGCGCGGGCGGTGCACGCGGCGGCCCACGCGCTTTCGTGCCGCTCGGCGGCCGACAGCAGGTCCGCCGCGTCGGGAAGCCCGGCGACGACCGCCAGCTCGGCACCCACCGCCCGGGAGTAGGGCGGAGACCAGCTCCGGATGCCGTTGAACGCCAACCGGACGAGCACGGCGGCGTCCCCGACCCGCCCGGCGTGTACGGCGAGCCGCGCGTCGACCATCGTCAGGAACGTGGAGTGCGCGGGTAGCTCCCCGATGACCTCGATCGCGCGGGAACGCCACAGCGCGTACCCCTCGTCGTCGCCGCGCAGCCCGTGGACGAGGGCGACGGCGGCCATCGGCGGCGACATCGTGCCGGTGCGCGGACGGCCGGCCCGCTGCCAACCGTCCCACGCGGTGCCCGCCATCCGCAGCGCCTCGTCGAAGCGCCCGCTGAGCACCAGCGGGGTGATCAGGAGGGCGGCCGAGTGGTAGGAACTGCCGGCGAGGTCGTCGTCCATGGTCCGTTGCCCGATCGACAGGGCGGCCGGCAGGTCGCCGACGCCGAGGGCGGCCAGGTGGGCCATCCGGTACGTGTCGACGATCTCCGGGGCGGCGTTCGGGTCGTGCCGGGGCATCGCGGGCAGCAGGGCCAACCGTTCGTCCATCACCCGGCGCACATCCCCGCCGCGCCCCGCCACGATGCCGGCCGTGGCCACCGCGTCCAGAGCCGCGCTGATCAGCACCGGATCGCCGGTGACCCGGGCGGCTGCCGCGGCGGCCTCGGCGAGCGCCGAGTTCGCCTCGTACCTGTCGGAGGTCGCGGCCCACGCCGCCGCCTCGGCGAGGCGGGCCGTCACCACGGCGTCGCTCGACCCGTCAGCCGCGGACGCCGCCTCGTCGAGGAGGTGACGCAGGCGCTCGTACGGAACCTCCGTGGCGAACCCTGCCGGATGCCGCCGGGCGGTGGTGACCGCCTGCGCCAGGGCGATGGCCGTGGCCCCGTGATCCCCGGCAGCGCGGGCCCGCTCCGCGGCGGCGAGCAGCAGGTCGAAGGGGCGCTGACCGTCGTCGCCGATGGCGTGGGAAACGGCGGAGGCGGCGTACAGGTCCGCCGCGGCCTCGCCCGGAGCGGGGGCGCGCTCGGCGGCGCCCCGGTAGTGGCCGAGCGATTCCATCAGGAACCGCCGCGCGTAGGCGAGGTGGGCCAGTGCCCGGGCCAGCCGGTGCGGCAGCTCACCCGGACCTTCGGGGGCGGCGGCGAGGGCGGCTCTCAGGTCGTCGGCGACCGCGTCGAACTCTTCGTACCAATCGTCGCCGTCCAGCCTCGTCTCCAGCTCGGTGGCGACGTCCGCCGCCCAGCGCAGGTGCCGGTCCTGGATCTCCGGCCGCTCGCCCGACGCGTCCAGCCGTTCGGTGGCGAACGCGCGCACCGTCTGCAGCAGCCGCCACCGGGCCACGCCCTCCCGACGGTGCACGGTGACCAGGCTCTTGTCCGCCAGCCTGCCCAGCACGTCGGCAACCGCACCGCGGGTGCTCCCGGCGGGGCTCACCGCGGCGACGGCGTCGAGGTCGAACGCCCCGGCGAAGGCGGCGAGCCGCCGGAACAGTGCCCGTTCCTCGTCATCGAGCAGGTCGTGGCTCCAGCCGATGACCGCGCGCAGCGAGCGGTGCCGCTCGTCCACACCCCTGCCGCCGGCCACCAGCCGTAGGTGGTCGTCGAGCGCGGCCAGCAACCCGTTCTCGCCCAGCGTGGCACTGCGTGCTGCTGCCAGCTCGATCGCCAGCGGCATGCCGTCCAGCCGCGTACACAGCTTGGCGACCACCACGGGGTCCGCCGCGAACCCGGGGTCCGCGGCGGTGGCGCGGTCGATGAAGAGTCGCTCGGCGTCGGACCCCAGCGGCAGCGGGCCGAGCGGTACGGCACGCTCGCCCGGCACGCCGAGTCGTTCCCTGCTGGTGGCGAGGATGCGGGTCCCAGGGCAGCCGGCCAGCACCCGCTCCGCGAACGGCGCCACCACGTCGATCACGTGCTCGCAGTTGTCCAGCACCAGCAGCGATCGGCCCTCTCCGAGCCGCTCCACCACGGCGTCCTCCAGCGACTGCTGCGGGCGCTCGCTGACGCCGAGCGCGGCGGCAACCGCCTGCGCGACGTACCCGCCGCGGGCCGGAACGAGATCGACGAACGCGCCGCCGGAGGGGAAGGAGGGCCCCGCCGCCTCGGCGATCTGGCCCGCCAGCCGCGTCTTTCCCACCCCGCCCGGTCCCACCACGGTCACCAGCCGTGCGCCGCGCAGCGTCTCCATCAGGTGCTCGTGTTCGGCGCTCCTGCCGATGAAGGTGGTGAGCGCTGGTGGCAGGCCGGCCATCCGCCCTGGCACCGGCGCCCCTGCCTGCACCTGTACGGCGATTTCGGCGAGCGCCTTCCGGTCGGCGACGCCGTACTTGCGTAGCAGCGCGGAAACGTGGCTCTCCACGGTCCGTACGGAGATGTGCAGCCTGCCGGCGATGTCGGCGTTGGACAGGCGCGCGCCGAGCATCACGAGTACCTCGATCTCTCGCTTCGACGCTCCGGCGGGATACGCGACGGTCATCGCACCATCATGCCTGACCCCGGGATCAGGTATTGGTGGCCCAATGGGTGGTGGAATGCGTGGTCGCCACTGATGTCCGTGCCGTCCCCGTGCTGGAGGCTCTACCTCAGGTCACCGAAGCACTTGGGAGGCACACATGGGACGCATTGTTCTGTCCATCTTCACGACCGCCGACGGGGTCGTCGACGACCCGCAGCGGTTCACCTTCCAGTTCGTCAGCGAGGACTCCATGCGGACCGGGCTGGAGCAGCTCCGGGCCGCCGACGCGTTGCTGCTCGGCCGGGTCACCTACGAGGGGTTCGCCGCCGCTTGGCCGAACATGACCGACGAGGCTGGTTTCGCCGACAAGATGAATAGCATGCCCAAGTACGTCGTCTCGACGACGCTGAAGCGGGGCGAATGGAACAACACCACCGTCATCAGCGAGAACGTCGCCGAGACGATCGCGAAGCTGAAGGCCGAGGTGGACGGCGACATCCTGGTCTACGGCAGTGTCGCACTGGTCAGGTGGTTGCTGCGCAACGAGCTCCTCGACGAACTGCGCCTGGTCACCTACCCCGTCGTGATGGGCGGTGGCGTGCGGCTCTTCGAAGAGTCGGGCGAGCCGACGGTCCTTCGGCTGGTCGGCACGCAGGCGTTCGACTCGGGCGTGGTCGTGTTGACCTACACCCCGGTCGGGACGAGCTCGTCGGGTGGGGGCAGGAGCCCGGGGCTCCTGCCGGTGAAGGGTGAACGAGGCCGTATGCCGGCAGGACCCGGACATACGACGAGACACAACTGAGCCACGCAGATCGGTCTAGATACGGACCCTCGCTCTTGGCAAGCAGTGATGAAGGAGAAGACCGTGAGTGACATTGTTACCCAGTACATCAACAAGGCACAGCCGTGGCAGATCGATGTGTGCGAGAAACTGCGTACGATGGTCGGCCAGACCATTCCGGGTGTCGAAGAGCGGCTCCAGTACGGCAAGCCGCACTACCTCAAGAACGGACACTACGCGGCTGTCATCGCGGTGGCCAAGGCCAAGGTCTCGTTCATGGTGTTCAACGCGACGGACATCCCAGAGGTCAAGGGACTCCTTCGGGCCCTGGGCAACGGTGAACGCAAAGCCGTCGACATCACCGAAGGGCAGGACGTCGACTACGGCGTACTTGCCGGCATCCTGGCAAAGACCACGACTGCCCGGTAGCTGGCCGCGGTATGCCGTGCGGGGTCTGGTCTGGCACCGCTGGAGCGGCACGGGCTGGTCGAGTCGGTCGAGGAGCGGCGCGAGGGCACCTGGCCGGCCGCGTGCTGCGGGCGACGCCCGGTCTCGAGGTCTCCCGTCGGCGGGCCGGGTGCAGGTAACTGCACCCGGCCTGCCGCCGATTGCGGGCACGGTGACTTGTAACCTGACGGCGTGCGGGTGGTCGAGGTGTTCCGGGTCGAGGCCCTCCGGCTCGCCGAGGTGCTGGCCGGGCTCACCGAGCCGGAGTTCGCCCGACCGACCCTCTGTCCACCGTGGAACGTGCGGGAGCTGGCCGCGCACGTGAGCACCGGGGCCGGCCGGGTGGTCGGGATGCTGGCCGAACCGGCGCCGCCGCGCGCCGAGGTCGACGCCGCCGCGTACTTCGGGCCGGCGAAGTTCACTCCGGAGACCGACACGGCCCGGATCGACACGGCCCGCCGGGAGGGCGCCGGATTCGGCAGCGGACACGAACTGGCCGAGGAGTTCGCGCGGACCTGGCGCGGTACGTACGCGGCCAGCCTCGCGGCGCCGCCCGGGCGGCTGGTCCGGACCCGGCACGGCGACCCGATGACCCTGGACGAGTTCCTGGTGACCCGGGTGGTGGAGTTGGGGCTGCACGGACTGGACCTGGCCGCCGCGCTGGACCGGGAGCCGTGGCTGACCGAACCGGCCGGCGAGATGATCGCCGGGCTGCTGACCCGGGCGGCCGGCCCGGGGGCCGTCGGGCTCGCCGAGGAGCTTCGCTGGGACCGGCTGACCCTGGTCGCCAAGGCCACCGGCCGGCGGCCGCTGACCGGCCCGGAGCGGGCCGAACTCGACCGGCGCGGGGTGCGCTGGCTCGCCTTCGGCTGACCGGGAGATCCGGTCCGGCCGGCGGCGTCCGGCGTGGTGCCGACCCGCCTTGGGTTCGCACGCGTCGGCACAGAGCTCGTGACCGCCGAGCGCGAGTGGGCGGGCGGCCCATCTCCACGGACATCCTGCGGCAGTCTGGACCGGACGGGTGACGAAGCCGCGTACCCGCGTCGCTGAACCCAACCGCCGCCGGGTGGACCCCGTCCGCCTGCGGAAACTGCCGAGGCCCGGAAAATCCGGCCAGGGGCGGCAAATTGCTCGACTCCTCCGGGCAATGTATTGGATCTGACTGTCGTCCTTATAGGCGTCGGAGCGCCGCTTGGGAGGATGATCATGGTTTGTTCGCAGTCGTCCCGCGTTGCGGACCCGCCGGTCACCCCGGCTCCAGTCGGGGAGTGCTGATTGGACGCCGCGACGAGCGACGGCCGGACGGCCGACGTACCCGATTCCCCGGCACCGGCCCGGCGGCGGAGGCGACGGCGGATGTTACGCCTGGGACTGGTCGGCGTGCTCGTGGCGCTGCTGGGCGCGGCGTCGGTGGTCGGGGTGCATCGGTGGCGGGCCGTGACCGCCGCACCGCCGGTCGAACCCGACCGGGTCGCCTGGGCGCTGCTCGACCTGCGCACCAGGACGCTGCGAACCTCGGCCGAGGCGACGCAGACCTACACCGCCGAGTCGATGATCAAGGTGTGGATAGTCGCCGACGACCTGCGTCGGCTCGCCGAGCGCGACATCCGGCCGCACCCCGACGAGATCACGGCGCTCTCCGCGATGATCCGGGACAGTGACGACCATGCCGCCGAGGTGATCTACCAGCGGAACGGCGAGGACGCCGTCATCGAACGCCTGATCACGATCTGCGGGCTCACCGAGACGACGGTACGACCCGGCTGGTGGTCGCTCACCCGGATGACGGCCCGGGACGCCGCCCGGATGGGCGGCTGCGTGGCCGACGGCCGCGCCGCCGGTCAGAGGTGGACCAACTGGGTACTCGACCAGATGCGGCGGGTGCGCGGTGAGGGCTACTTCGGAATCGTCTCGGCCCTGCCGCGCGCGGAGCGGGCCGGACTGGCCATCAAGAACGGCTGGACGCTGCACGTGAACGAGGGGCAGTGGGCGGTCAACTGTCTGGCCATCTCGGCCGGCTGGGTGCTGGTGGTGCAGACCGGCTACTCGACCGCCCGGGGCGGTCTCGACCACGGCGGCCGGACCTGCACCGAGGTGGCGGGCCAGGTGCTCGCACCGGCCACCGGTCCGATCGGGACGCCGGCCGGGGTGAGCGCCGACGCGCTCGGCCGGCCCGGGAACGCCCGGTGAGGCTGATGGCCGCCCTGGGGCGCGGCCTGCGCGTACTGCTGACCCGGATCGTCGTGCGGCACCGCCGGCGATGGCTGCGCTGGGGGAGCGTCCTCCTCGTCCTGCTGCTGCTCGGCTCCGGCGGACTGGGCTGGTACGTCCGATCGATCCCGCTGCCGGACGACCCCCGGCCGGTGCAGGCGTCGATCCTCTACTACCGGGACGGGCGGACCATCCTGGCCCGGGTGGGGGTCGCCGACCGTACCGACGTGCCGCTGGCCCAGGTGCCGACGCCGGTCCGTCGGGCCGTGCTGGCCGCCGAGGACCGGGACTTCTACCAGCACTCCGGCGTTTCCGCCCGGGGCGTCGCGCGGGCGATCTGGGCCGGCCTCACCGACGGTGGGACCCAGGGCGCCTCCACCATCACCCAGCAGTACGCCCGCAACGCGTACCTCAGCCAGGAGGTGACCGCCGACCGGAAGGCGAAGGAGGCGGTGC
The DNA here is from genome assembly GCF_050936445.1 of Plantactinospora sp. CA-294935. Lineage (NCBI taxonomy): Bacteria > Bacillati > Actinomycetota > Actinomycetes > Micromonosporales > Micromonosporaceae > Plantactinospora > Plantactinospora sp. CA-294935. The sequence goes on along the minus strand of NZ_JBNJMU010000001.1, from coordinate 9,027,991 downwards.
TCGCCGCCAAGCTGGAACGCCGGTACGCCAAGGACGCCATCCTGGAGCGGTACCTGAACACCATCTACTTCGGACGCGGCGCGTACGGGATCCAGGCCGCGGCCGGTGCCTACTTCGGGGTCACCGTCGACCGGCTCAGCCCGCAGCAGGGCGCGGTGCTGGCGGCGCTGATCAAGGATCCGTGGCGGTTCGACCCGGCGGTGGACGCGGCCGCGGCGCGGGACCGATGGCTCTGGATCATGCGGGCGATGGAGTCGCTCGGCTGGGCGGAGCCGGGCGCCGCCGCCGTGCCGTATCCGGCGGTGACCGATCGGTCACCGACCCGGGACGCCCTGAGCGGCCCGCTGGGGCTGGTCGTCGACGCGGTGGAGAGCGAACTCGCCGAGCGGGGCGTCGGACGCCAGGTGCTGCACACCGGCGGGTTGCGGGTGGTCACCACCCTGGACGCCACCGCGCAGACCGCAGCCGTCCGCAAGGTCACCCGGGCCCTGGCCGAGCAGCCGTTCGGACTCCGGGCGGCGTTGGTGGCGATCGACCCCCGGACCGGCGGGATTGCCGCCTACTACGGCGGCGACCGGGGCAGCGGCTACTTCGACGACGCGTCGGCGCCCCGGCCACCCGCCTCGACGTTCAAGCCACTGGTGCTGGCCGAGGCGCTCAACCAGGGCATCTCCTACCGGTCGCGGTGGGACGGGAGCAGTCCCCGCCAGTTCGCCGACCGGTACGGCGTCCCGCTGGTCAACCGTCGCGACCTGCAATGCGCCGACTGTCCGCTCGACCGGGCGATGGAACTGTCGCTGAACACGCCGTACTACGCCCTCGCCGAGCGGGTCGGCCCGGACCGGGTACGCCGGCTGGCCCAGGCGATGGGCGTGCCGGCCCGGTACGGTGACCGGCCCACCCTGGTGGACGCCGCCAACGAGCCGGCGCCGGGGCGTACCCGGTCGGACATCGCGCTCGGCCGCTACCCGGTCGCCCCGGCCGATGTCGCGACCGTGTTCACGTCGCTGGCCAGCCAGGGTGAACGGCGCGAGCGGCACTTCGTCGCGTCCGTCGACGACATCCGTGGCCAACGCCGCTACACCGCGAAGCCGGCGGGGGTCCGGGTGCTCGCTCCGGCGGTCGCCGCCGACGTCGGGGCCGTGCTGCGCGGTGTGCTCGATCACCACGGCGGCGTACCCGGTCGGCCTGCCGCCGGCAAGACCGGCACCCAGCAGTACGGCGACACCGTGGACGTGCAGGACGCCTGGATGGCCGGCTACACGCCGCAGCTCGCCGCCGTGGTCTGGTTGGGACGGAGTACCCCCGGACCGGTTCGGGACGTACGTGAGCGACCGATCAACGGTGAGGACCTACCGCTGGAGCTGTGGCGGGAATTCCTCGTCGCGGCCCTCGCCGGCACGCCCGCCGTACCGTTGCCGGCGCCGGCCCGACTCGGTCGCACGGACGTCGGCGACGCGGCGAAACCCCAGGCGCAGGCACCGGTGCGTACTCCGGAGCCGGCGGAACGGGCGTCGAAACCGCCGGCCCCGCCCACGCCCACCCCGGACGAAAGCGTCAAGCCCTCCGGCCGGCCGCCCTCGTCGCCGGCCGCCGGCCGGCCGCCGAACGGCAAATCCGGCACCACCGACGCCTCGCCCGGCCGCGGGACCGACGGCAGCCCCCGGCCGCCGGCCCCGCAACGTGGGCCGGACGCCCACTCGGGACTGGGCCGGTAGGTGGGCGATGTGGGCCGGGCGCCCGGTGCAAAACCGGGCCCGCAGGTGGGCGATGTGGGCCGGGCGCCCGGTGCAAAACCAGGCCGGTAGGTGGGCGATGTGGGCCGGACGCCGGCTCAGGACTGGGCGCGCAGGTGGGCCAGCACGACGGGGTCGATCCTGGCCGGCACCAGCCGTTCCTCCAGGTTCTCCACGCCGGCCCAGGCGGCGAGCCGCGACTCCACCGCCGCACCGTCGCCCGGATGACCGACCCCGGCGAGCAGCCGCGACACCTCGTCGGCGAGGTCACCGGTCAGGTCGAGCAGCGTCTCCGGGTCGGGGCGCTCGAAGAGCATCCGGTGCACGTCCAGCAGCCGGGCCAGCTCGGTCACCGGGTCGGGGTGGTCGTCCACCCGCAGGTCCACCACGACGTCGCTGCCGCCGCCGTACCCGCCGCCGCGACCGACGACCAGCAGGGCGGCGCTCTGCCGGCCACGCCGGTCACCGCCGGCCAGGTCGCCGGCCCGCAGTGCCCCGAGCAGCCGGTCCGGGAAGCGCTGGCCGGTGCCGCCCAGCCAGGCGTCCCGCATCTCGTCGACGACCTGCGGCCCGACCAGGATGTTGCCCTGGGCCGCCCAGCCGGTGCCGGCCCGCCCACCGGCCCAGTCGTGGCAGTCGGCGCCGGTGTAGGTGGCGGCCGTACCGTCCGCGTCGACGATGCCGAGCTGCCGGTGCGTACGGGCGGAGTCGGCGGCGACCAGCCCGGCCAGCACGTCGGCCGCGGCCAGACCGGTACGCAGGAACGCCAGCCCCTGCGGCCGGTAGGCCAGGTTGGCGTGTGCCTGGGTGGCCAGGGCACCCACCTCGGCCTCGGCGGCCGGCACCAGGGCACCGACACCGAGGAACTTGCTCGCGACCGCGACCCCGTGCAGCCGGCCGTCGTCGGATCGCGCCACGATCGAGAAGGTCACCGGCAGAGGCTACAAGAACGGGCGGGTTCGGTTGCCCGGGCCTGAGCGAGCGGGCACCATCGACCGGTGACCACACGCTGGGGGATGACCGTGCCGCTGGGCGGCGTACCGCTCGACGGGCACGACGCGATCTACGCCGCACTCGCCGAGGCGGGTTTCACCGACCTGTGGTCCGCCGAGGTGGCCGGCAGCGACGCGTTCACCCCGCTCGCACTCGCCGCCGCCTGGCAGCCGGCGCTGCGGTTGGGTACCGCGGTCGCGCCGGTCTTCACCCGAGGTCCCGGGCTGCTGGCGATGAGCGCGGCGGCGCTGGCCGAGGCCGCCCCCGGCCGGTTCTCGCTCGGGATCGGCGCCTCGTCACCGGTGCTGGTGCAGGACTGGAACGCGACGCGGTTCACCGACCCGTTCCGGCGCAGCCGGGACATGCTGCGTTTCCTGCGGGCGGCGCTGCGGGGCGAGACGGTCGACGAGGTCTACGACACCTTCACCGTGCGGCGGTTCCGGCTGGAGCGGCCGCCGGCCGTACCGCCGCCGATCCTGTTGGCCGCGCTACGACCCCGGATGCTGCGGCTGGCCGCTGCCGAAGCGGACGGGACGATCCTCAACTGGCTGGCCGACGACGACGTGCCGAAGGTGCTCGCCGAGCTGGGGGAGCGCCGGCCCGGCTTCGAGGTGGCCGCCCGGATCTTCGTCTGTCCGACCGAGGACGCCGGGTACGCCCGGACCTTCGCCCGCCGCCTGATCGCCACCTACCTGACCGTCCCGGCGTACGCGGAGTTCCACCGCTGGCTCGGCAGGGAACCGGTGATCGCGCCGATGTGGCGGGCCTGGGCGGCCGGTGACCGCCGGGGTGCCGCCGAGCTGATCCCGGACGAGCTGGTCGACGCCCTGGTCGTGCACGGCAGCCTCGAGACGTGCCGGGCCCACGTCGAGCGGTACGCGGCGGCCGGCGTCGACGTTCCGGTGCTGGCCCTGCTGCCCACCCCGGAGGTGACGGCCGGTGGCGCCGCCGCGCTGACCACGCTGATCGCGCAGCTCGGCCCGGCGACCCTGCCCTCGGCCTGACCCGACTCGGACAGCCGGGCGGCGCCGGCCCGACCCGGAGGGCTGGTCAGCGCCGCCAGCGGAGCGGGCCGGGGTGCAGCGACCAGAGCACCCGACGCCACCACGGCCGGTCGGCGCGGAGTTCCGCCGCGTACGCCACCGCCAGCTCGCCGGCCCGCCGGGCCTGGTCGTCGGTGGCGTTGCCGGGCGCGAACGCGGCCAGGTTGACCAGCGCGGCCAAGTCGTCGACCGGCGGCGTCGCCGGGCGGAGTGCGCCGGGGTGGCCCGGCTGTTCCGGTCCACCGCCGCCGTCCGGCCCCCGCTCCGCCGCACCGTGCAGTGTGGACCGGGCGTGCTCGGCGACCTCGGTGGCGGCCAGGTGATCCGGCACCGGTCGCCCGGCCAGGCGTAACGCGTCGGTCACCTCCCGCCAGGCTCCGGCGATCCGCTGCGCCGGTGGCCCCTCGGCGAGCCGGCGGCGACGCTGGGACCGGCGCAGGCCGACGACCAGGGTGGCCAGCCCGGCGAGCAGGAGCAGCAGCCCGCCGGTACCGCCGCCGACCAGGACCGGGGTGCCGAGGCCGCCACCCCGGCCCGGGGCCGCCTGCGGATTCGGAGTACCGCTCGGCGTGGCCACCGGGCTCTGCGTCGCCTCGTCCGGCGGCGGCGTGGGGTCCTCCGGCTCGGGCTTGAAGTCCTGCTCGACCGGCTTGGGGCGGGTGTTCGGCTTCGGCAGCGGGTCGAACGCCACCCAGCCGAGGCCGTCGAAGAGCACCTCCGGCCAGGCGAGGGCGTCCGCGCCGCGTACCGGTCCGGTGCCGGTCGGCGACCGGAAGCCGACCACCACCCTGGTGGGCAACCCGGTCATCCGGCCGAGTACGGCGAACGCGGCGGCGAACTGCTCCGACGTGCCCCGCTGCCCGCCACCGTTGACCGGGCCGAAGAGGAAGAAGTTGAGGTTGGGATAGGCGTGCCCGCTGGGCGCGTCGGCGACCACCCGGTAGTGCTCGGCGAGGAACGTCTCGATCGCGTCGGCCCGGGCGTACGGCGCGCCGTTCTCCTCGGCGAGTTGGGCGGCGAGCTGCTGCATCTGCTCCGGCGCGCCCGGCTCGACCCTGAGGAACCGGGCCACCTCGTCGCCGGCCGGCACGTTCGCCGAGGGCAGCAGGCCGTAGTCGGGACTCTCCTGTCGGGAGGTGACCGAGTAGGTCAGTCCGGTAGTCAGCCCCTCCGGCCGGATCAGCGTCCCGCTGTCCTGGTCGTACGCCACCCGGGCGCCGGTCACCTCGCCCGGAGTGGGTACCGCCGGCAGCAGCCGACCGGTCAGGCTGTCGATGGTGATCTGCTGCACCACCTGCTTCACCCGGACGTCCGGCGGCGGCTCCGGCTGGGGCAGCACCCGGCCCGCGTTCCGGTACGTCGCGCCGACCCGCCAGGTCACCCCGTCGTAGTCGCCGAGTACGGCGAGCCGGATCCGCTGGCCGGGCAGCGGGCCGTCCTCCTCGACGGCCGGCTCCTCGCCGTCACCGGCCGGGCTCGGCGTGGCGGTGCCGGGCGGCCGTGGCCCATCCGCCCCGATGGTCGCCACGTCGAGCAGCTTCTGGTCCGGGTTCAGCGCCCAGCCGGAGATCCGGATCAGCGGATTCTCGTCGAGGCTGTCCACCTGGGGCGGCTGGACGTAGCGGCGCGGGTCGACCGGGGTGGTGCCGACCTGCCGGGCCACCACGGGCGCCACCAGGGCGGCGATCCCGAGCACCACGACCAGGCCCAACGCGGTGCTGGCGAGGGTGCGGGCCCGCAGCGCGGCCCGGACTCCGGGACCCAGTTCGCCGGCCGGGTCGGGACCGCCGCCGCGCTCCGGGCGGGCCGGCCGTCCACCGGCGGCCAGCGCCAGCGCACCGGCGGCGGCGAACGCGACCGTCAGCCAGGGCGTCGAGTCGGCGTTCGGGCCGACCACGTAGAGCGCGCCCGCGTACAGGGCGGCGGGGGCGGTCAGGCCGAGCAGCACCCGGTCGGCCCGGACGCCGACCTCGGCACCGGCCAGCCCGGCCAGCCAGGCCGCGACCAGCGGCACGATCACGGTGTCCGGCATCGGCTCGACCGGGATCAGCGCGGTGAGCAGCCGGGGAATGCCGTTGCGGGCGGCGTCCGCCGTGATGTCGCCGAGCGACCCGGGCAAGTCGGCCCGGCGCGCGGTGAACCAGAGCGCGGCGGCGGTGTAGCCGAGCAGGGCCAGCACCGAGAGCGGGGCGACCAGCCAGGACGGCAGTCGCCGGGCGGCCAGGCTCACCCCGACCGAGCCGACCGCCGCGCCGAGGACGAGCTGGCCGAGCAGCGGGTCGGCGTACACCCCGCCGAGCACGGCGCCGGCCAGACCGATCATCGCCACCAGTGCCAGCGGCACCGGTAGCGTGCGGAGGAATCTCACCACCGGCGGACCCCGTCCCACTCGGCCGCGAACTCCGCACCGTCGGCCGCGTCGATCACGACCAGTCCGGCGCTGCCTGCCGGGGTCTGTCGGCCGGCTCCGAACACCCCGGCCACCACCGACGGGTACCCGGGGCGGAGCGCACCGACGTAACCGAGGTCGGCGGCGGCGCCCGGGCCGGTGAGGAAGACCAGGGTGTCGCCGAGCCGTTCCTGCCGCAGTCGCAGCGTCGTCGTGCGCAGCGGGTCTCCGTCGGTGCCCTGCGGCCCGGGCACCAGGCCGACGGCGGCGAGCCGGTCCAGGAACTCCCCGGACCCGTCGGAGTCGGCGACCAGCAGCAGCGTCACCGGCAGGTCCTCCCGGCGGGCGGCGACCACCACCGAGGCGGCCGCCTCGCAGGCCGACTCGAACGTCTCGGCGATCCCGTCGACCCGCCCCGGATGGGCACCGGCCCGATTGTCCAGCAGTACGACGATCCGGGGCAGGCTGGTGTCCAACTGCTCCTTGACCATCAGCTCGCCGACCTTGGCGCTGCTCCGCCAGTGCACCCGGCGCAGTTCGTCGCCGACGACGTATTCCCGGAGCGAGTCGAAGGTGATCGACCCCTGCGGTACCTTGTCGATCCGCCCGTCCATGCTCCGGGCGACCCCGGCCGGCACCGCGGCCAGCGGATGGATCCGGGGATGTACCCAGACCTGCGCGGTCTCGCCGTGCGAGCGGGCCACGGTGATCAGCCCCAGCGCGTCCCGTCCGGTGACCCGCAGCGGGCCGACGTCGATCACGCCGCGCCGGGTGGTGGGGACCGGATAGCTGACCGTGGTGTCCCGGCCGGGGCGCAGCCGGAGCAGCGGTACCGGCACCGGGCGGGTGCCGCAGCGGTCCTCGGCGATCAGGTTGGCCGAGCGGAGCCGGGCGCTGTTGCGCACCGTCAGGGTCATGGTGGCCGGCTCGCCCCGGCCCACCCGGTCGGGGTCGGCGACCCGGGTGACGTCGAGCCGGGGCCGCCAGGCGGCGTTGCCGGCGGCGCAGGCCACCGCGACGGCGGCGGTGGTGCCGAGCAGGGCGAGTTCGGGGTAGCCGAACCGGAAACCGGCGACGAGGAGGACGGCGGCGCCGACGAGCAGACCGATGCCGCGAGAGGTGATCGTCATGACGCCGGGGTCGTCCGGGACGGGCGGGTCAGGCGACGCACGTCAGGTGCCCGCCGAGGCCAACTGCCCCGAGGGCAGTGGCACCGGCACCGACGCGACCGCCTCGTAGAGCACGTCGGTCGCGGTGACCCCCCGGACCTGGGCGTCGGGGGAGAGCAGGATCCGGTGTGCGAAGACCGGCTCGGCGAGCGTCTTGAGGTCTTCGGGGAGGATCCAGCCGCGTCCGTCGATCAGGGCGTACGCGCAGGCCGCCCGGGTCAGCGCGATCACGCCCCGGGGGCTGACCCCGACCCGGACCTGCGGGTGGTTGCGGGTCGCCGCGGCCAGCCTCACCGCGTACGCGTAGAGCGGGTCGGCGATGTGCACCCGCTGGGCCATCCGGACCATCTCGCCGACGGTGTTGGTGTCGGTGACCGGCTCCAGCGCCTCCGGCGAGCGCATCGGGGCGCCGCGGAGCACCTCGATCTCGACCGCCTCGTCGGGATAGCCGACGGAGAGCTTCACCAGGAACCGGTCGAGCTGCGCCTCGGGCAGCCGGTAGGTGCCGTCCATCTCGACCGGGTTCTGGGTGGCGACCACCAGGAACGGCCGGGGTACCGGATGCCGGACCCCGTCCACCGTGACGTTGCGCTCCTCCATCACCTCCAGCAGCGCCGACTGGGTCTTCGGGGAGGCCCGGTTGATCTCGTCCGCGATGACGATGTTGGCGAAGACCGGGCCGGGGTGGAACTCGAAACCCCGGCTGGCCTGGTTGAAGATGGTCACCCCGGAGACGTCGGCGGGGAGCAGGTCCGGGGTGAACTGGATGCGTCGCCACTGGCCGTGCACGGTCGCCGCGATCGCCCGGGCCAGGGTGGTCTTGCCCACCCCGGGCACGTCCTCCAGCAGGACGTGCCCCTGGGCGAAGAGCGCGGTGAGCGCCAGCCGGATCACGTGCGGCTTACCCAGCACCACCGAGTTGATGTTGTCGGCGACCCGGGCTGCCAGGTTGGCGAAGCCCTGCACATGGTGCGGGGTAAGCGGCTCGTGGTTGTTCACGGTCGTGGTGCTCCTGACTGGTGGTGCGTGCGGTCAGCAGTTCGGCAGGATGTTGATGTTGTCGCCACCCTCCAGGTTGAGCCAGGCGAACGGGATGTAGTTGCGGCCCGAGAAGTTCACCCGAACCCACCAGGTGCTGCGCTTGTGGTTGTTGTAGATGTAGGCGTAGATCTCCGGCCCCTGAACCTTGCAGTACGCCTGCAACCGGCTACTCGGCTTTGCTCGGCCGACCTGCTTGTTGTTGTCCTGCCGGGGTACCGAGAAGATCTCGATTCCATCGCGGCCCTCCCCGTTCCCGTTGCAGTAGGTCGCCTCCGCACCGGAGGTGCCGTTCTTGCAGGTGGCGATGCCGAAGACGGAAGGGGTGGCCTTGCTGACCTTGTCGCTGCCGTCGCCGGCCGCGTTGCTCGCCGTCACGGTGAAGCTGTAGGCGGTGCCCGGGGTCAGCCCGGTGACCCGGATGCTGGAGCAGTTGCCGTTGACCTTGGCCCGTCCGTCCGGGGTCACCGAACAGGAAGCCTTGCCGCCGCCGTCGGCCACGGTGAAGTTGACCGTGACCGAGGTGGCCTCGGCGCTGGTGCCGGTGATGGTGACCCGGGGCTTCGCGACCGTTTGGGCGGTGTCGGTGGCGATGGCGCCGGGACCGGCCTCGTTGATCGCCTGCACCCGGACGGTGACCGACTTACCGTCGCCCAGCCCTCCCACGGTGGCCTGGGTGTCGGTCACCTCGCTGGTCCTGCCGCCCGCCTCGACCCGGTATTTCGTGATCGGCCGGCCGTTGTCGGCGGGCGGGCTCCAGGTCATCGAGAGGGTGCCGCGGGAGCCGGCGACCGTCTTCGCCCGAAGGTTGACCGGCTTCGCCGGGGTGGTGAACGGAACCACGCTGTTGCTGGCCGGCGACGCGGCCGAGCCGGCGCCCTTCTCGTTGATCGAGACGACGGTGAAGGCGTACTGGTTGCCGTAGTCGAGTTCGCCGGCCGGGATCACCAGCTCGGTCTTGGTCGACTCGCCGACCGGGGCGTTGGCGCCGGCCGAGATCGCGGTCACGGCGTACTTCTTGATGTCGTAGCCCTGGCCGTTGGCGGCCGGCCACTTGACCAGTACGGTGCCGTCCGGCCGCTCCTGCGCGGTGACGCTGGCCGGCGGATCCGGCACCTCGGAGGTGGGCACCACCGGGTTGCTCTTCTTCGCCGGACCGGCGCCCTTGGCGTTCACCGCGTGCACCGAGAACTGGTAGGTCTCGCCGTTGGTCAGGCCGGTCACCTCCAGCGAGCGCTGGTTGGCGCCTACCTCGAAGGTCCGGCCGGCGCCCTGCACGACGTAACGGGTGATGGTCGCACCGTTGGCCGCGGCGGGTCGCCAGCTCACCCTGGCCTGGGCGTTGCCGGCGGCGGCGGTCACCGACTTCGGCGCGCTCGGCTTGCTGATCACCGGCTTCGGCGGCGGCGGAGGCGGCGGCGGGTTCGGCGGCGGGTCACCACCGAGAACGTCGTTGGCGTACTTGTTGACCTCCTTGACCTGGTGCTTGTCGTCGATGACCCGGGCGACGGCGGAGTTCGGGGCGTTGATGAAGAGGTGGTTCTCCCGAACCTCCAGCTCCAGCGGGCCGTTGGCGCCCGGAATCTCGATCTTCTCCAGCAGCTTTCCGCCGGGGTCGAACGAGTAGACCGTGCCGGTGTCCTTGTCGGCGCAGTAGAACCGGTCCGCCCAGGCGACGGCGGGGCTGAGCCGGGTGCCGGCGCCGGGCACCTTGAACTGCTGCCCGACGGCGCCGTTGTCGGCCACCACGATGTTGCGGTCGTCCGGCACGGTCACCGGCACCCGCAGGCCGGTGGTCCGGGGCGGCATCTCACCCGGGCCGGTGAGCGGCAGCTTGACCGGCCGCTTCTCCTTGCCGCGCAGCGTGGTCAGCGTGCCGGTGGTCCGGTCCAGCACCGCCACGCCGTCGTCCAGGGTGGAGAGCGCCAGGTCGTGGCTCGGGTCGGCGACCGCGTCGTTGAAGACCTGCTCCGGGCTGACGCTGCCGCCCGCGCCGCCGCTGTCGGACTCCGGGAGCTTGGCGGCGGTGATGGCGGAGACGGTCCCCTCGCTGGGTACGGCGACCCAGAGCCGCCCGGTGCCGTCGAACTGGCCGCCGGTGATGCCCGGCGGATAGTGGATCTGCTCGCCGACCGGCGTCAGCGACCGGGGGTCGAGCTGGCGCACGATTCCCTGCACCGCGTCGACGACGAACGCGGCGTCCTCGTGCAGGGCCACGTTGACCCCGAGCCCGGCGGTGGTCTTGGTGGTCGCGATGATCTGTAGCGTGGCCAGGTCCAGCGAGCTGACCTGGCCGGTGTTCAGGTCGCGCAGGATCAGCAGCCGGTCGGTCTGCGCGACCTGCATCTGGTGGTTGCGACCCTGCGGGACCTGCACGCGGGTGTCGACCCGGCCGGTGACCCCGTTGACCCGGGCCACCTCGCTCTTGGTCATGCTCCAGAGCCAGGAACTGGCATCGTAGCTGGCCACGGCGTTGTCCGCGGCGCCCAGGCCGAGCACGGTCAGCCCCATCGCGGCGGCCAGCGCCGCCACGGTGGCGATGGTGACCACTCCGCCCCGGAGCCGGGAGCGGCGGCGGGCCGGGGGCGCGCCCGGCGCCACCTCGGCGGGGTCGGGCCCGCCGGTGCCGTCACTGCCTGTCAAGCCGTTGCCTGTGGTGACCACAGCCGGCCGCCTCCCCACCCGTGGGCGGTCGTGTCCGACCGCCGTCGTCAGCGAATCTTTCCCGAAACCGCGTGCCATCATAGGGCCCGGGCTTTGCTCGCGGGTACCCGGAACGTGTCGTTGTGGACGGACGCGGCCCGAATTGTGGATAAGCCCGGTCGTCCGCCGTCGTCTCCGCAGGTCAGCGCGGTGGGAACGGTTGTCGAATTGTGATCAGCGTGGCGTCGCCCCGGCGCCGTCCCGCTTCGTGCAGGCGAGATCCGACGGAGCGAATTCGTTGGTCGAATAGACGGCGAGCACCGAGAAGCAGTAATCGAGCTTGGGGTTCAGCGCGTTCACCTTGTATGTGGTCTCGCCGGCACTGAGTGTAGTCATCGGCTTGGTCTGCTGGCCGGCACGGGCACCCGCGACGACGAACGGCACGGTCCCGCCGCTCGGGTCGGTCCAACTGACGGTGATCGCGGTGCCCTCGTCGATCAGCTTCACGTCGGTCGGCGGTTCACCGGCGACCACCGGCTCACCGCGCTCGTCGGTCGGTCCCTGCTCCGCCGAGCCGCTCTTGTCCAGCACCACCGCGACCACCACCACGATCGCGGCGACCACCGCCGCAGCGGCGGCGACCGCGGCGGCCACCGTGGAGCCGCGACCACGGTTCGGCTCGGGGGCCGGAGCCGGCGGGGTGGGGGCGGGGGTCGGTGTGATCACCGGGTACGACTCGAGCTGCGCGACCGACTGTGCCGAGTACGGCGGGTACGCCGACGGCGCCTGCTCCGGGGCGTACGACGAGGGCTGCGGTTCGGCCGGCCGGCCCGACACCGGTTCGGTGCCCGGCGGGTACGCCGGTGAGGTGGCGACCGACTGGAACAGCCCGCCGCCGGCCGGTCGGGTCGGCGGTGCGGACATTGGCGGCGTGGCGGGTGGTGCGGAGAGCGGTGCGGGCGGTGCCGAGAGCGGCGCGGCGGGTGCCGGCGCGACCGGTTCCGGGGCGGCGCCGCCCGGCGCCTCGCCGAGGTAGTCCCGGGCCGCCCGGACCTGCCAGTGGTCGTCGCCGAGCACACCCGGCCCGAGCGAGGCGACCCGGCCGAAGTTGCGGCGCGCCTCGTGCCGGTTGCCCAACTCCTCGGCGACGGCACCCAGTTCGTAGCTGAGCGACAGCATCAGCGGGTCGGCTTCGCCCCACCGGCGCTGCCCGTCGATCAGCGCCTCTTCGAGCAGCCGCCGGGCCGCCGCCGGATCGTCGGCCTCGCGGTGCCACCGTGCCAGCACCCCGACGGTGGCGAGCACCTCCGGATGGTCCTTGCCGTACGCGGGCCGAGCCGCGTCGAGTGCCTGTGCGAGCAGACGTCGGGCGCCCGGATCGTCACCGCCGTCGCGGAGCGCCCGGGCCCGGCCCTGTACGGCGGCAAGTTGTGGAGGCTGAGACACGCCCGCCATGCTGCCCCCTGGACGGGGTGCCGCGCCAGCCGGGGCGCTGTTCCGCCTCGCCGCTCCGCCTCGCCGCCAGACTCCGCGCCGCCACCGGTAGGCCGCTGAGCAGGGCCGACCGGGTCGCCGGCCGGTCCTCGTCGAAGTTTCGCGCCATCCGGTTCCCACCTCCGGTGTCGGTGCGGCTCCTCCCCGGTGTCCACGCGCACCCGACGCGGGCCGGGTTCGTCCCCGCCCCGGGCACGCCGACGACGGACACCACCGGCAGTTCGGCGCGGCACACGCTGCTCAGGGCCTACCGGATCGGGCCGTTGCCCGGATCGGGTGGGGCCGGTGCGTCCGCGCCGGCCCCACCGGCAGTCCTCTCCGGTCGCCTCGCCGGGATCAGCGGCTCTGCAGGGCGTCCAGGCCGACGGCCATCGCGATGACCAGCCGGCGGTCGAGTTGCGGCAGGTGGACGTCGATCACGTACCGGTCGCGCAGGCCCCACTTCTTCACCACCGAGAACGCGGGCTGGCCGCCGATGGTGAAGTCGAAGTGGTACGGCAGCCAGGACAGCGAGTCGATGAACCGGCGCAGCAGTGCGACCGGCAGGCTGCGCTCCTGGCCGGTGGCCTGCCCGAGGCCCGGCTGCTCGACGTGCCAGGTGGAGCGGAGCAGCGATGCCTTGAAGTCCTTGCGGAACAGCCCGATGGGGGTACCGGCGGCGTCGGTCACGTCGTACGTCGCGCCGAGGTCCATCACCTGACGGGCCTTGAAGCCGAGCACCGGCTGCTGCTTGGTGTCGTCCGCGTAGAGCGTCACCTGCTCCTTGAAGGCGAGCCGCTTCTGCTGCGCGAAGGCCAGCAGTTCGCCCTCGGAACCGTCCGGGTTGACCGCGTGTACCTCGTACTGGTTGACCATGAACCGGACCCGCTGCCGGACGTGGAACTGGCGTTGGGACTGGAGCACATCGAGCTGCATGGGCAGATTCCTTTTTCTGTGGGAATGTCCGGCATGGTGCGGCCGGCGTGATCGCCACCTGCTGTGCAGGCGCAGCCTCGGAGTGTGGCACAGCGGGGCGACACCGCGCCGCCCGGTCAGGAGGCGACCGCGCTGCCCTCGCCGACCAGTCGGAGCAGGTCGAGGTCGAGCACGAGCAGCCGCCGGTAGCCGGTCCGGACCAGGTTGCGCCGGCGCAGCGCGCGGAGGGCCTTCTGCAGGGTCACGTCCGCGACCCCGACCATCGAGGCCAGCTCCGGCTGGCTGAGCGCGACGCCGACCAGGATGCCCCGGTCGACCGGTTGCCCGCAGGTGGTGGCGATCTCGGCGAGCATCCGGGCCACCCGCACGTCGGCCGGGTACGCGGTGAAGTCCGCCCGGCGCTGGTTGGCCCAGCGCAGCCGCTCGCCCATGATCGCCCCCATTTGCAGGGCGGCACCGGGATGCCGCCCGAGGAAGCGCTCGAACGCGGCCCGGGAGACGACGTTCGACACCACCCGCCCGCAGGTGGTGACCGTGGCGGTACGCGGCCGGCCGGTCAGCGCCGCGGTTTCGCCGAGGATGTCGCCGGGCATCCGGATCGCGAGCAGGGTCTCGAAACCCTGCACCACCGTGGTCACCTTGACGAAGCCCCGGCGGAGCAGCTCGACGTGCGTGTCGTCGGCACCCTCGCGGATCAGCCGCCGGCCGGCCGGGAACTCCCGGGACACCCCGAGGGCCAGCAGTTCGTCGCGGTCGGCGGGGGAGAGTCGGTGCAGGAAACTGCCGGGTGCCAGGGTCTGGACTCGTGGCTGCGCGACACCGGACATGTGCGCCCCAACGGATCGATCGACGCGACGACAGTACCCGCCGGATAGTACCCGACGAATGCACCACGTCACCCCGCGTGCGCGCCGCCGGCCGGCCGAGCGAACCGTCTTTCACCTGTGCCGAGGACGTGCCGCGTGCGGAGGCGGAAGAGTACTCAGTGCCTGCACCTGCCGTTCCGCCTCCACCACCCGGTGCGCCGCCGGCAGGTAGCGCAGCCGCCGTTCCCGCAGCGCCGCCCGGGCCGTCCGCAGCGCGCCCGCCGGATCCCGGTACGCCTGTGCCCGGGCCAGCACCAGCAGCGGGCGGCCGAGGTCGAGGTCCGGGTAGCGGCGGGCCAGCACGGCGGCGAGCCGCGCCTCCCGTTCTGCCGGTCGGGCCCGGCCGAGCGCGGTGAGCACCTCGGCCCGGACGAGTTGGGCCCGCAGTGCCGCGCGGCCGTGCCGGCCGTGCCGCCACCAGTCGTACCGGCGGATCGCGTCCGCCTCGTCCAGCGCCGGTTGGGCGCGGGCGGGGTCGGGATCACCGGCCGCCGGCCGCAGCCGAGCGCACAGCACCTCGGCGAGGACCAACCGGGCCTGCCAGGTCACCTCGTGCCCGGCGCCGTAGCCGGAGCCGCGCCGCTCGATCTCGGCCCCGATCAGCCGGTGCGCCTCGGCCAGGTCCGCCGCCGGTTCGTGCCGCTTCAGGTGCGGGTCGAAGGCGCCGTACCGGGCCCGGTCGAGCAGCGCCACGGCGTGGTCGGCGACCGCGACGCCGAGCCGGTGCGGGTTGACCGGCCGTCGGCGGCGCAACTCGACCTCGTCCCGCCGGAGCTGCACCACCAGGTCGAGGTCGCCGGGTTCGCCCCGCCGACGCAGCGTGTGCACGTACTCCCGGCGGATCGCGAGCAGCGTCGGATGGTGTTCCGGCAGCGCCGCCCCGGCACGTTCCCGCAGGTCCAGCCAGGCGGCGAGGGAGTCCAGGACCGGTCGGCCGGGACTCGACGCCCGTTCCAGGGCGCACTCGGCCCGCAGCGTCAGCTCGACCGACTCGCCGAGCTGCTCGGTCGCGGCCCGGTGCAGCACGGCGAGCCGGGTCGGGTCGGCGCCGTGCAACAACACGGTGTGCAGCCGCGCCTCGAACCGGGCCACCAGTTCGGCGTCGGTCGTGCTGGCCACCAGTTCGGCGTCGGTCGTGCTGGCCACCAGTTCGGCGTCGGTCGTCCTGGCCACCAGTTCGGCGTCGGTCGTCCTGGCCACCAGTTCGGCGTCGGCCGGCACCGCCGCCCCGGCCACCGGGTCCCCGTCCGGCACGCGGCCGGTGCCGCCGGTCACCGCAGCCGCCGCGGGTCCCGGGCGGACCGGTCGTCCGCCTCCTCCACCAGCAGTTCCACCGCGTCCCGGATCAGCGCCGTGGCCAGCTCGCGCACCGGCGCCGACTGCTCCGGACGCAGGGTACGCAGTTCCTCGCGCAACCCGTAGATCTGCTCGGCCAGCCCGACCAGCAGCCGGTCCGGGCTCGCGGCACGCCCGGAGACGGTGCCGAGACCGTCGCGCACCACGGCCAGTACTCCGCCGCCGACCTCGGCGAGCGGACCGGCGGCGGCGCGCAGTGCGCTGGTCAACACGGCGAAGGCCCGGTTCGGGCTGATCCGGCCCCGCTGGATCGACACCAGGTCCTCGACCGCGCAGAGCGGTGGCGCGTACCCGAGCGCGCCGGCCAGCCCCGGGTTGTGCCGGGCCCACTCGACCAGTACGGCGACCAGCGACTCGGCGGCGGCCCGTCCGGCACCGGGCTGGAGCTGGTCCAGCCACCCCTCCCGGTACGGCCAGTACGACCACACCTTGGTCTCGTCGACGAGCTGGTCCACGGCGGTGTCCCGCAGGTAGCAGAGGGCGAGCTGATGGGCCGGGGACGTGTCCACCCGCAGCACCTCCTCGACCAGGGTGTGCCGGGCCTTGCGGCCGGTCACCTCGTAGAACGTGCTCCGGCTGCCCTTCGGTCGGACGGCGGCGACGATCTCCCGCCAGGTCGGCGCGGTGGTCCGGGGCACGGCCAGCAGTTCGGCGACGGCGCGGTAGTAGACGGTCCGGGTACGCCAGTGGGCGCGTTCGGTGCTGTCCGTACCGGCCAGCCGCCGGCGCCAGCGCCCGCTCACCGTGTCGGCCAGCCCGTACGGCACCGGGGTCGACGACAGATGCATCCGACTCTCCTCTCGGCTGGGCCGAGCGTGGCAGGGCACGGACGGGCAGATCACGTACCAGTAAGGGGTCTGCCCGTCGGGTGTCGGACGGCAGGGTCTACCGGAGCCGGTCGCTACCGGCCCTGATAGCGGAATCCGGCCCAGGCGGCGGGGCCGACCTCGCCGACCGGGCCGGGCAACACCGGGGCCAGGTGCGGCGGTGGGACCCGGTCCGGGTCGAGCAGCCAGCGGTAGCCGGCGTGCACCGCCTCCGCCGGTGCCATACCGCGGTCGGCGAGGAAGTGGTGCACCATCGCCAGCAGCGCCGGATGCCCGGCCGGTCCACCGGTCCAACCCGATCCGGCGACCCCGGCCGCACCGCTCGCGATCAGGGCGGTGGCCGGGGTCAGCGCGATGTCGTAGCCCTCGCCGAGCAGATCGGTGCCGTCCAGGGATGCGGTGACCAGCCCACCGGTCGGTTTGCCGGCCGGGTGCCGGAGCAGGCGTCCCGCCGGCAGGGCCTCCGGTGGCTGCCCGGGCTCGGCACCGGCCAGCTCGAACCACGGGCCGGTGGGTGGCGCGGCCAGCACGGCTCGGCAGGCCAGATGCACCATCGACGGGCCGGCGGAGGCCCGGGAGAGGGTCTCGCACAGGCCGTCCGGGGTGGCCGGCCGGTCGGCCGGGTCGCCGGTGTGGCCGAGCCCGGACGACCTCGGGTAGAGCAGCCGGCGCACCGCCAGCGTCGCGTACGCGGCGGCGCCGTCGTGGCCGAGCGGGTTGACCAGGAACACCGGGTCCCGGGTCACCGGCGGCGGGATTCGACCGCTGGCCGCGACGAGTTCGCCGGCCGAGCTGGCGTAGCTGAGCACCAGTGTGGCCCCGGCGTACCGGTGTGTCGCCGGGCCGGTGGACTCGCGGGCGGCGTGCCACGGCACCCGGCCGAGCGGGCCGTGCGGCACGAGCACCAGCCGAGCCGGGCGGTCCGCTCCGGTGCCCTCCGGCAGGCTGTCCAGCAGCGGCCCGATGACGGCGGGCCAGGCCCAGTCGCAGACCTCGGGCAGCGCCGGCCCGGGATCGGTGCCGGCGAGGAAGCGGGCGACCGGACCGTCCGGCGGGACCGCCAGGCCGGGCGGGGAGAGCGTGCCGACCTGGCCGGCGGCGCTGACCCAGACCAGCCGGCCGGGGAGCAGGTAGGCCAGCAGGTCCGCGCCGACGTCCCTGAGCGCGGCGGCGGTCTCCGGCACCGTCGGTACCGCAGGTGCCGCGAGGCCGAGCGCGTCGCGTACCCGCTGGTGCAGTGCCGGCGGCGGGGCCAGGTCGAACAGGTCGCACAGGGCGGCCGGCAGCAGCGGGGTGGGCTCGGCCCGGCGCCACTCGGCCGCGAGGTCCGGCTGCCCGGCCTCGGCCAGCCGGTCCGGTACCTCGCCGGCGGTGGTCGCCGCGAGCGTGGTCAGGGCGCGGGCCAGTTCCACCGCCTCGGCGAGCCCGTCCCGCCAGCCGTCGGCGGCGCACCAGTCGGCAACGGTCAGCCCGAACGCCGACGCGGCCCGGGCCACGGCCAACCGCCGTTGCGCGCCGGGCTCCGTCGGCAGTGCCTCGGCGGCGGCCCGCAGCGCGGCCAGCCCGGTCCGGGTGGCCCGCTCGTGGCCGCCGTGCCCCGTCTCCGCCCACCGCCGGTACGCGACCGCCAGTTCGCGCAGCACCGGGTGGGTCAGGTTTCCCGGACGGTCGGCCAGTTCCTCCCGCGCCTGCCCGAGGTGGCGGACGGCGAGCTCCAGATCGGACGTGGCGGCGCCGGAGACGGCCCGGGTCAGGTGCGCGGAGCCGAGCGCGGCGAGCAGCACGGTACGGCCGACCGGCAGGCGTTCCCCGGCGACATCGAGGCTGCCGGTCAGCAGCTCCACCGCCCGATCGGCGGCGGCCGGGTCGCCGGCCCGGGCCGGTGGCAGCGCCGCGAGCCCGGCCAACGCCACCAGCCCGGGGCGGTCGGTGTGGTAACCGGGCACCGCGGGTACCGCCGCGGCCAGCAGGTCGGCGGCGCGCGCCGGACCGTCGGCACCGGCCCGCACCAGGTGGCCGAGGGCGAGCCCGGCGGACAGCCGGCTCCGCCAGGGGTACGCCTCCGGCACCGCGTCGAGGGCGTCGTGCAGGGCGTCGACCGCCGTCCCGAGCCCCGCCCGGTCGCCGTCCCGGACCGCCTCGGCGAGCTGGCCGAGGCAGCGCAGCGCACGTACCACCGACAGTCGGCGGTGGTCTGCCCCGGCGGCGTGCTGCTGCGCCGCCAGCACCTGGCCGGTCAGCTCGACGAGTTGCCCGGGGTGGAGCCGGGCGTGGGCCGGTCCACCGAGGGCGTACCGGTGGTCGACCAGCACGCCGAGCAGTCCGAGCCCGGCCGCGGCCACCGGGGAGCCGGGGGTGAGCCCGGAGACCGACTCCCGCAGGTGGCCGGCGGCGCGGCGGAGGTCGTCCGGCCGTCCAACCCAGTGTCCCCGCAGGGCCAGGGCCAGCGTGGCCAGCAGGTGCTCACCGCCCCGGCCCGAGGGCTCCGCCCCGGCGTCGCTCAACACCGACTCGGCCAGCGCGACGACCCGGTCCGCCGGTTCGGCCGGCCGGTAGGCCAGCGCCGCCAGGGTGGCGTCGACCAGCAGTACGGCGGTGGCGTCCGGCAGGCTGCCGTCCCCGCCCAGCTCCCGCAGCCGGGACATCCGGGACAGGTGCTCGGCGCTGCCGGGGTCGCCGCCCTCGCCGGTGAGCCGGGCGAGCTCCTGCACCAGGGCCGGCAGCATCATCCGGACCCCGGAGTGCTGCTCGATCAACTGCTGCATGGTGTTGCCCAGCGAGCCCGGCTCGGCCGGGTCGCCGAAGCGCTGGGTGAACATCCCGACCTGCATGGCGGCGAGCTGGTCGTGGCCCGGGGCGCCGGGGCCGCCGACGTCCATGGCCTGCCGGAGCGTCCGCATCATGCCGTCGAGGTCGAAGCTCGCGGCCGGGCCGCCCAGCCCGGAGAGGCTGCGGATCAGGTCGATCTGCGAGAGCATCAGCGCTCCCATCCGGTGGATCTGCGGCTGCACCGGCGGCGCGTCGACAAGTTGCCGGAACAGGCTGGCCGCGAGGTCGAGGTCGCGGCGCCGGGACTCCTTGTCGCCGCGCTGCATCGCGGTGACCATGGCGAAGGCGTCACTGATGTCGACCGTCCGGGCGCCGTCCAACATCCCGGCCTGCGGCATCGCCCGCAGTTGCAGCAGGGTGCCGCAGAAGTACCGGCCCACCTCCAGGTCGGCGGCGGGCAGGTCCGGATGGGCCATCGACTCGACGAACAGATCGATCGCCTCGTCCCGGTCGGTGTCGGGCCTTCCGCCGCCGACGAACCTCATCCCCAGCAGCCGGGCCAGTACGGTGGCGACCTGGGGCCGCCACGGGTCCCGCTCGGCGAGCAGCCCGTACGCCTCCCGCAGCGCCGTCACCGAGTCGTCGAGGTCGGTGGCGGCGCTCGGCAGGTTGTGCTGCGTCGCCCGCCCGTAACGATCGGCGTACGCCCGACCCAACTCGAGCAGCGGTCCGATCCGGGCGGTGCCGGAGACGCCCGACAGTGCGGCCCTGAGTCGGCCGATCCGTTCGTCGGTGCCAGGGGTATTGATCATCGGTTTCCTCGGGGAATTCGTCACCGGCGATCGGAACCGGATCGGGTGCGGCCGGAAAGGGACGGCGTCGCGCCGGCCGAATTCGGTATACCGCACCGGACACCGCGATCACAATGTACCGATGGGCCAACAGTTTCCGGCCGGTGCGTTCCATCCGACGGCTGAATTCCCCGGAATGGCGCCGATCTCTGGAGTGACTGGTCCGGCCCGCTTGTCGCAGTACCCATTCGATTGTTGAATCGCCGGTACCGGCGGTGCGACGCTCGTCCGTGCCGAGGCCGGTCCCATTCCCGGATCTGGGCACCGCACGAACTCCGCGCTCCACCTCGGGACGAGATCCCGGATGGTCGCACGAACCGGGTCTGTCCACCCGAGCCAGAAAGTGATGCCATGGCCCACACCTCGGAGGACGCGACGGATCTGGACCGGGCCCCGATCCGTCCGGCGGACCTGCTCGCCTCGGTCACGCTCCATCCGACCGACGGGCGGGGCAGCCCGGACCCGGCGGCCGAGCCGACCGCCACGGTCCGTTGTGGACGCCCGCTCAGCTATCCGGTGCCGGCCCGGGACCTGCCGGCGGCGCTGCGGCAGCGGATCGTCGCGACCGGGGAGCGGTGCTTCGGAGTGCTGTTCGCGTTCGACCTCGCCGCGCTGCCGCCCGGCCACCGGTACAGCAGCGCCCGGCTCCAGGTACGGCTGGCCGACCCCCGGGTCATCGCCGTCCGCCTCGACCAGGACGCCGACACCCTCGGCCTCGGGTACGGGCCGGACGGGATGTTTCCGGCCTCCGGGCCCGCCGCCCGGGCACTGCTCGCCGGCCGGGACCGCCCCGGCTGGCTGGGCCGGCTGCTGCCCCGCTCGGGTGAGGCCCGGCCCTGGCCCACCGGTACCCAGAGTCACCGCTTCGGCTGGGTCTACCACGACCCGGAAGGCGACCACCCGGTGCCGCACCACCTCGTGCTGCATGCCCTGGTCGCGGCGCCGGCCGGCACGGCGGAGCTGACCGGCACGCTCGCGGTGCAGGTCGAGGTGGTGCGCTCGCTGCGCGGGCGGCGGCATCCGCTCCCCGGCGACCTGCGCGAGGCGGTGCCGTTCACCGAGCCGCTGCCGATCGTCGCCACCGGACCGACCGGTGCGGCGGTACGGCTCTGCGTCGCCGCCGACGTCGAGGGGTACAGCCGGCGCGGCAACGCCTCGGCGGCCCGGATCCAGCAGCACCTGGTCCGGCTGCTGGCCAGTGCCCGGCGTCGGGCCGGGGTGGACGAGTCCACCGTGGACCTCCAGCCGCAGGGTGACGGCCAGTTCGCCGTACTGCCGGCCGGGATCGACGAGTCCGTGGTGGTGCCGGGGTTCCTGGCCGGGCTGCCGTCGGCGCTGGCCGAGGCGAACCGGCAACTCGGTGACGACGCGATCCGGCTGCGGGTGGCGCTACACCGGGGGCTGGTCGAGCCGGGCGCCAACGGGTGGGTGGGCAGCGCCGCGATCGCCGTGCACCGGCTGCTCGACTCGGCACCGGTACGCGCCGCGCTCCGCGAGCATCCCGGCCCCGGTTTCGTCGTCGTGCTCCCCGACTTCCTCTATCAGGACGTCGTGCTGCCCGGCCCGATGCCGGCCGACGACTTCCGGGACATCACCGTCGAGTTGCCGGAGAAGAACTTCGTCGCCCGCGGCTGGCTGCGGGTCTGCGACCTGTCCGGCTGAGGGGGACCCATGCCCGCGCTGTACGCGCTGCTGGTCGGGATCGACCGGTACCGGAGGGTGGCGACGCCGCTTGCCGGATGCCGCAACGACGTGACCGCGGCGGCGGAGTTCCTGCGACACCGGGTCGACCCGGGCACCGAACCGGTGATCCGGCAACTCTGCGACGAGGAGGCCACCCGGGCGGCCGTGATCGACGGCTTCCGCTCGCACCTGTGCCGGGCCGGCCGGGGCGACACCGCACTGTTCTGGTTCAGCGGCCACGGGTCGTACGCCCCGGTCTGGCCGTCGGTCTGGCATCTGGAACCGAGCGGCGAGTTGCAGACGCTGCTCTGCGTGGACAGCCGGCACGACGGCGTACCCGACCTCTACGACAAGGAGATCGCGGTACTCACCGACGAGGTGGCGGCGAGCGGCGCGCACGTGGTGCTGGTGCTGGATTCCTGCCACTCGGGCGGGGCGAACCGGTTCGGGGTGGCCACCCGGGCGGTGCCCCGGGTCGAGGAGCCACCGCCGCTGGAGTCGCTGCTGCCCGAGCTGGTGACCCGGGAGGCCGACGGGACGGTCAGCGGCGTCTACGCCGGACGGGCCGAGCACGTCGCGCTGGCCGCCTGCCGGCACGACGAGCAGGCCGTCGAGACCCTGCACTACAGCGATCGGGCCCGCGGCGTGTTCAGCGCGGCACTGCTCACCGTGGCCGGGCGGCTCGGCTCGGGGGCGACGTACCGGGAACTGTTGACCGCGGCCCGGTGCGAGGTGGAGAACCTGGTCGGGCACCAGGTGCCGCAGCTTTTCCCGGTGGCCGGCACCCTGGCCGACCAGCCGTTCCTGGGTGGCCGGGTGCGGACCGTCGGCGCCAGCATGACGATGCGGTTCGTCCGGGGCTACTGGGAGCTGGACGCCGGGACCTGTCACGGGCTGCCCGGCACCGATCCGGACGGGGCGCTCCGGGTCGCGCAGCGCGGTGTACTGCCGGTCCGGGAGGCCCGGGTGACCCGGGTGCTGACCGAGCGAAGCCTCGTAAGTCCGGTGGGCTGGCAGCCGGACCGGGAGCGGCAGTACCCGGTGGTGGTCAGTTCGGTGCCGCTGCCGCCGACCACGGTGGCGATCGAGGACACCGACCGGGCCGCGGCGGCTCGGCTGGTCGCCGCGCTGGAGCGGGCCGGCCCGGGCGGCGGGCCCTCCCCGCACCTGCGGGTCGTCGATCCGGCCGCCGGGCCGCCGCCGGAACTGCGGGTCGTCGATCCGGCCGCCGGGCCGCCGCCGGAACTGCGGGTCGTCCTGCCCGTGCCGGACCGGATCCGGATCTGCGGCGACGACGGCGTACCGCTCGCCGGTGACCTGGTCGGTGCGGGTGCCGAACTGGTCGAGCGGGCGGCCCGGGCGCTGGAGCACATCGCCCGCTGGCGGCAGGTCCGTGCGCTGGCCAACCCGCTGTCCGGGCTGGCCGGCGGGGTGACCCTGGAACTCGTGCCCACCCGTCCCGGGGACGGGGTGGTGCCGCTGCACCGGCCGGGGCTGCCGGCCGGCGGGGACGGCGCGGTCCGGCTCCGCTACCGGTACGTCGACGGCCGCTGGTGGCCGCCGACCGCCTTCGTCCGGATCCACAACGGCACCGACCGGCGGCTCTACTGTGCACTGCTCGACCTGACCGAGGGGTACCGGATCCATCCCGACCTCTTTCCCGGAGGCTTCGTCGCCCCCGGTGGCACCGCCGCCGCACTCGACGGCCGGCCGATCCGGTTCAGCCTGCCGGCCGGACGACCGGCGACACCCGGCGGGCGCACCCGGGACTGGCTGAAGCTGCTGGTCGCCGAGGAGGCGTTCGCCGCCCGGCCATTCCAGATGCCACCGCTGCACGAGCCGTGGCCGGCCGACTCCCGCGCCCCGACGGCCCTGCTCGGCGTCCTCGACCGGCTGGGCCGGCAACTGGTGCACCGGGACGCCGTGCCGGACACGCCCGCCGCGTACGACTGGACGGCGAGCACCCTGCCGGTGCTGACCGAGGTACCGGCGGCCGAGGATCCGCCGCGTCCCCGGGTCCGACCGGACGACCGGACCCGGCCCGGCCCGCTGCCCGCAAGGGTGGACGGTCGCGGCTGAGCTTCCCCGGCCCGCTGCCCGCAGGGATGGACGGTCGCGGCTGAGCTTCCCCGGCCCGCTGCCCGCAGGGATGGATGGTCGCCGCTGAGCTTCCCCGCCCGGGAATCGGGTGCTGGCGCCCGACTCCACCTGCCCGCGCATTGCCGCGAGGCGAGGCCGGGGAGGTTCACTGGCCGAAGTGGTTGAAGCCGGCCCAGCCGGCCAGGTCCGCCGGGTCGATCGCCGGCATCCGGTCGCGCAGCGCCCTCGGCATCCCCGGCGGCATCCGGCGGTGCGGGTCGAGCATCCAGAGCTGGGCCAGCCGCAGCGCCTGGGCCGGACCCTGCCGATCCACCGCCAGGTAGTGGTGCAGCATGTACATCAACAGCGAGGTGGCGTCGTCGGGGACCGGCCAGAGCGAGCCGACCACCGAGCGGGCACCGGCCATCAGGAAGACCGTGGCGAGCGAGTACGCCTCGTCGTAGGCGCGTCCGGGTACCGCACTGGAGCAGGCCGCCAGCACCACCGTGCCGAGTCGGAAGCCGCCCGCCGACCGCTGCGCCGCGTCGGTGATCCGCTCGGCGGTCAGCGGCGTGGGTCCACCCGGCCCGGCCAGCACCAGGTACGACTGCTCCGGCCCGTCCGGCACCACGGCACCGTGACAGGCCAGGTGCAGTACGCCCCGGTCGGCGGTCAGGGCCGAGCCGAGCCAGTCCAGCACCTCGTCCGGGGTACCCGACCCGGTCGCCGTACCCTCGGCAGCCCTGCCCAGGTAGGGCGCGGCGGGATAGAACCTGTTCCGGATCGCGGTCGCCTCCGCCCCGGCGTGCGCGAGGTCGTCGGTCGGGTTGCCGACCACCAGGCCGGCCGTGTCGATCGGCACCGGTTCACGCTGCACGGTGCCGCAGAACATCCGCGCCGACGCCGCGTACGAGACCACCGCGTCCTGCAGGACGTACCGGCCGCCGGGTGACCGGGCGGCGTGCCACGGCACCAGCCCGAACGCCCCCATCGGCACCAGCACCAGCCGGTACGGCCGGGAGAACTGCCGGTCGGCGCAGTGTTGCAGGACCGCCTCCATCGCCGCGTACCAGGCCCAGTCGGAGAGTCGGCGCAGCGCACCGGCGGCCTCCGGCTCGGCCGCCGGCACGTCGACCGGGTCGGCCGGCCCCGCGTCCCGGGTGCCGGCCGTGGTCCGCCGGCCGGCGAGCCGGGTGCCGAGGTAGTCGTCGAGGGCGCTGAACCGTGCCCCGAGCATCGTCAGCACGGTCAGCTCCGGTTCGCCGCGCGCCGGCACCACCACCACGACCGGGGCCCGCTCGCTCGTCGCCGGCACCAGGTACACCAGCGCGTCCGCGCCGGCCGAGCGGAGCGCCTCGGCGATCTCCGCCGGCTCCGGGGGATCGAGCAGCTCGATCCGGCCGCCGGCACCGATCGACTGCTCGTGGTCGAGCAGCGCCCGCATCACCCGCTGGCGCAGCCGGGCCGGGATCGGCGTCCCGCCGGCCGCTCCGGAGCGCCACTCGGTGGCGAGGTCCGACCGACCGGCCGCGGCCAGCAGCTCCGGTACGTCCCGGCTGCGTGAGGCGGCCTGCAACACCCGGCCCCGGCAGGCGTCCAGGGCCCGAACCGCCTGCCCCGGCTCCCCGTCCGTCACGCACCAGCCGAACACCTCGGTCGCGTCGTCGAGGGCGTCCCGGCCGGCCAGCGCCGCCTCGGCGGTACCGGTCTGCACCAGCGTCCGCCAGGCGTACCCGCGCAGCGCCTGCAACCCGGCCTCCCGGCTGGCCGCCCGGTCGTCCCGGCCACGGTCGTCCCGGGCCCGGTGCGCCCGGCTCAGCCAGGACATGCTCGCCGACCAGAGCGGGTGGGCCGGGTCCGTCACGTACGGCCGGACCCGTTCCAGCACCTCGATGGCCCGGTCGGCGTCGTCGAAGCTGCGCCACGCCTCCAGCCTGGTCATGTACAAGCCGGCCAGCAGGACCCGCAGGGTCAGCGCGCTCTGCTCGCCGGCCGGCATCGGGTCGATCCGTTCCCGCAACCGGGTGATCTGCCGGTCGAGCGCCGCCGCGTCGTAACCGGCCACCGCGCTGCCGGCCCGGGCCAGCATGGCGTAGACGTCCAGGGTCGGGTCGGACGGGCCGCCGTCGGTCCCGGTCACCGTCGAGATCTGCTCGGCGACCTCCTCCAGCAGGCGTGGATCGGGATCCTCCGAGGTGGCGATGCGGCGCCACCGGTCGGTCAGCACCAGCAACGGTTCCAGTGCCCTGCGCCGGGCGTCTTCCGCCGGTACACCGGCCAGCCCGGCGCGGAGTTCGGCCGCCGCCGCGTCCATCTCGGACCAGTCGCGGAACTGGAAACCGTGCATCAGCCGGATGGCGGCGTCCTGCAACCGCAGCAGCGCCCGCTGCCGTTCGGTCAGGTCGGCGCGGTCGGCGATCTCCGCATGCTCCGCCATCGCCCGGGTCAGCCCGCCCAGGTCGTCACCGAGCTGGGCGCCGAGCTGCCGCAGCCCGCTGAGTACCATGTCGAGGTCGTTGACGGTGCCGCCGGTGGCCGTCTGCCGGGCCTCGGTGAGCGCGGTGAGCGCGTCCTCCAGCGGGCCGGGGTCGCCCGGCCGGGCGGCGAGCAGCCCGTGCATGC
This sequence comes from Plantactinospora sp. CA-294935, assembly GCF_050936445.1. Taxonomy (NCBI): domain Bacteria; kingdom Bacillati; phylum Actinomycetota; class Actinomycetes; order Micromonosporales; family Micromonosporaceae; genus Plantactinospora; species Plantactinospora sp. CA-294935. The sequence continues at coordinate 9,001,518 of NZ_JBNJMU010000001.1, read as the reverse complement.
CGTCCAGGACCAGCATCCGCTGCCGGAACCGCGGATCGTCCGGATACGCCGTCCGCGCGGCGGCGATCAGTTCGGCGGTGCCGGGGTGTTGCGTGAGGCCGTCCGGGCCGGTGGGGAGGACGGTGAGCAGCATGTTGGCGAACCGGGCCCGCTCCGGTGCGGTGACCGGAAGGCTGCGCCAGGCGTCGAGCGCCCGGTCCAGCAGACGCAGGGACTCCTCCCGGGACGTTGGTGCCGCGTCCGGCCGGGGCAGCGGCGGAACGACGAGCGGCTCGGCCGGTTCTCCGTCCGGCCCGGACTCCGCCGTCGCGGCGCGGTCGACCTCCGCCCGCATCCCGGCGTACGCCTCGCCGAGTACCGTCCCGTCGTCGGGTCGCGCCGGCAGGCCACGGGTCAGCCGCTCGGCGACCAGCATGCCCCGGATCGTCGTGAGGTTCTCGCGCTCGGCCCCGTTGCCGTCCAGCGCCGCGATCGCCTCGGCCAGCTCGGTCTCTGCGCTGGCCAGGTCGTCGACCTGCCCGCTGTACCGGTAGCGCGTCCAGCCGAGCATCGCCCGGGCGGCCAGCGGGCCGGGTCGGGCCGGGTCGTCGGCGGCGCACCGGTCCAGCGCCACGTGCACCCAGCGCCGCCCGGCGGCGACGTCGGCGGCTGCGGCCGTACGGTCGCCGGCGGCGAGCAGCAGCGCCGCCCGGTCGTGGTGCAGCCGGGCCAGGCCGTCGAGCAGTTCCACCGAGAGGTAGGGGTCGTCCGGCGCGTCCTCGGCCGCCAGCCCGTCGAGGTCCTCGGCCGCCAGCCCGTCGAGGTGGTCGACGGCGGCGTCCAGGTCCCCCCGCTGCTGGGTACGCCGCCAGCGCTCGAACCGGGCCGTCCCGGCCGCCAGCCGGGCGTCGTACCACCAGTCCACCGCCGCGTCCGGGTCGTCCCGGGGATCGCGTCCGGCGACCACCTCCAGCTCGCTGACCGCCCGGTCCAGATCGGCCGGGGCGGCGGCCAGCCCGTACCGTTCGACCAGGGCCTTGCCGAGCCGGTGCCGGGCCGGCCCGACGAGTTCCGGGGCGCATTCCTCCGCGCCGGCCACCTCGGCGGAAAACTCGATCACCTGGTCCAGGGCGGTCGGATCGGCGTCGGTGACGTAACGGTCGATCCAGGCGCCGCCGAGCCACCAGGCCACGTCGACGGCGAGTTCGGACTCCCTCGGCAGCGCCTCCCTGGCCTCCTGGAGCGCCACCATCGCCGTCCGCAGTGCGGCAGCGACCTCCTCGGCGCCGCGTTCCGGGTCGCTCGGCTGGCCGCCTGGGCCGGTGGGTTCGGAGCCCGGCTGATCGGCCAGGGAGAGGTAGCGCTGCCAACAGACCCGGGCCACCTCGTAGCGGAGTCCGGCGCGGTGCTGGGCCAGCACGTGGGCCCGGTACTCCGGGTCGGTGTCGAAGGCGGCCAGCTCCGCGCGCAGGTCGGCGAGTTCCCGGGTCAGCTCGGCCAGCTCCGACCCGGGGTCCGGATCCCGCGCGTCCGGGCCGGGTGCGTCGGTGCTCGTCGCGGCCATCATGGCCTCCCGATCGGATCCCGGGCGGGACCTCCGCCGGCCGGACTCGGCCCGGCCGCCCGGACCGGTTCCGTTGCCCGGACCGGTTCCGTTGCCCGGACCGGTTCCGTTGCCCGGACCGGTTCCGTTGCCCGGACCGGTTCCGTTGCCCGGACCGGCCCGGTCCCGCTGCCGCGCCTGACGTCGCCCCCGGCCGTGCCGTGCCCGCCGGTGTCCGCGTCGGTGACCTGCTCGGTGTCGAGTCGGGTCATCCGGTGTGCGTGCAACGCCGCGCCCTTGACCACGCCGAGGTCGGGCGCGAACAACCGGGGACGCCAGCCGAACTCGGCGGAGAGCGCGGCGGCGATCATCGGCATCCGGCTCGCCCCGCCGACCAGGAGACAGCGGTCGACGTCCGACACGCCGGCCCGGGCGGCCGCGGCGAGCAGCCCGCGCAGCAGGACCACCGAACGGTCCACCAGATCCCGGGTGGCCGCCTCGAAGTCGTCCCGGCTCACCGTGACGGTGACGCTGTGCCCGGCGTACCGGATCGGGACCCGGTGGACCGGGAAGCCGGACAGCGCCCGCTTGACCCGTTCGGCGGTCAGCGCCAGCCCGGCCATGAAGACCTCGTCGGCGGCCGGATCGTCGTCCGGCGCTGCCCGGGCGACGAACTGCTCCAGCAGCAACGCCATCAGCCGGCGGTCCCAGTCCACGCCGCCCAGTCCGGGGTCGCCGTCGGTGGCCAGCACCTGGATCCGCCGTCCCAGCCGCAGCACGGTGCCGTCGAAGACGCCGCCGCCGAGGTCGTACACCAGGGCGGTGCCGCCGCACACGCCCGAGGCGAAGCCGTAGTGCAGGGCGGCGGCGACGGCCTCGCTGACCAGCGCGAGCGGGCGTACCCCGGCCAGCAGGCAGGACCGCCGCGTCACCTCGCGCTGCCGGGGGCCGAAGCAGGCCGGCACCGTCACCACCGCCGGCACGCTCCGCCCCGACCACGGCCCCGGCACCGCACCCCGGACCAGGGTACGCAGGATCAGCGCGCAGACCGCCTCCGGCGGGTACTCGACGTCGTCGAAGCAGTGTGACCGGCTGCCGCCCAGATCCCGTTTGACCAGTGCGACCATCCGGTCCGGCGTCGACTGGCCGGCGACGTGCGCGGCGGCACCGACCAGCACCGAGCGACGCGACTCGAAGCACACCACCGACGGGGTGGTCTCCGCGCCGAGCGGGTTCGGCAGGATCACCGGCCGTCCGCCGCTGTCCACCATGGCCACCGCGGATCGGGTGCTGCCCAGGTCGATACCGAGCGGAGTCATCTCGTACGCACGCCTTCCGTCACCGCCGGCCCCGACCGGAGCGGCGGTCCTTCGACGACCTCTGGTCCGGATGAGTCACCGGCTTCCGCTGCGACGTTGTTCGACACGGGTAAACCAGCGAACCTATTCGACCTGACGGTGACGATCCGAACCGTAAATGGCGGCGCCGGAGCGGGTCCAGATCGATTCCGCTCTCCTGACTGATCTACCCGACGCTAATGCCCGAATGGAGCGTCGCACCGGTCGGCGGCATCGACGGGTACGCCGAACGGATCGTGCCGTCGGTAATTCCGCACGTATTCCCCGGAACGGTACGGCGCCGGCGGAACAGGTTCGGTCCGGCCGGCGGGGATCCGGCTCCCCTGCGGTCCGCCGGACGGCAGGAGTCGGACGCGGTGTGTGAGCGCCGCGGGTCCAGGTCGAAAAAGGTTCATCGGGCCAGTGGTTCGCATCGACGGACGCCGGGCGGGCTGCTTGGATGGGGCGTCGGTGCGATCCCGATCGGCGATGGGGCCGTGGAGAGGGAGCAGGAGAATGACCCGAGAGGACCGTTGGGACTTCTTCATCGCGTACGCGACCGCGGACCGCGCCGCCGCCGAGGAACTGTACGACCTGCTCAGTCCGCCCTTCCGGGTCTTCCTCGACCAGCGGAGCCTGCTGCCCGGCGACGACTGGGACAGCCGGCTGCCGGCCGCGCAGCGAAGCGCGGTCGTCACCCTGGTGCTGATCTCCGGCGGAGTGGACCGCGCCTACTACCAGCGGGAGGAGATAGCCCAGGCCGTCGAGCTGTCCCGCCGGGAGGACGGCCTGCACCGGGTCGTGCCGATCCTGCTGGACGAGTCCGCCGGAGCCGCCCACCTTCCCTACGGTCTGCGGCTCAAGCAGGCTGTCCCGGTCACCGGCGCGGGTGGTCTGCGGCAGGTCGCCGAGCGGCTCCGGGACACCCTCCGGCCGCGCCTGGCGCTGCCCCCGGACGAACTGCTGCGCCGCTACGAGGAGCGGACGGTGGTCGAGCGCGCCGTCCGGCTGGTACCCCGGGACGGCTTCGACCCCACCGGCCAGCTCGGCCTGAGCACCCGCAAGTACGTCTTCGTCGGCGACTACCAGGAGCAGCGGCACCGCACCCTGCGGCAGATCCTCTCCAACCTCTGGATCGGGGACGCCTTCGAGCAGGTCGACAACTCCAACGGGCCCTGGCTGGCCCTCACCTTCGACCTGGGCGAGCTGAACCGCCGCAAGATGGACCTGCTGCCGGCGACCTGGAAGGCGGCGTTCCGGATCCTCTCCGACCCGACCCGGGCGGGGTGCTTCGAGCCGACCGACGAGGAGCGCACGCTGCTCGGCCGCCCGCCCCGGAACTACTACTCCGACGACCAGCAGGCGTGGTATTCGAGCTGCACCATCCGGGAGCGCAGGTACACCCCGTGGGGCACGGACTACTTCATCCGGGAGGTGCTCGGGATCAGTTGGCTCTGCTTCACCGGTACCGGGATCACCCAGGGGACCCGGCGGTCGACGGGGCTGCCGTCGCGGGTCTTCTTCGTCCGGAACCTGCCGCTGCACAGCATCGACTACCAGGTCCAGGACCTGGGCGTACCCGACGACGACACCGTCCTGGAATAGTCCTCGCAGCGGGATTGGAAGCCGGCCGCGCGGGTACCCGGCGGATCTCCTACGACGGAGGTTGGCAGATGTCGGAGCGGCATACGGTACTGCGCTCGATGCACGATCTCGGCCTGGCTGCCTGGTTCGGCGGCGCCTTGATGGGGGCGATCGGGGTCAACGGCGCGGCGGCGAAGGTGAGCGACTCGAGACAGCGGCTGGGGGTCGCCTCGGCCGGCTGGGCCAGGTGGACCCCGGTGAACGCGGCGGCGATCGGCACCCATGTCGCCGGTGCCGCCGGTGAGCTGATCACCGAGAGTCCACGGATGCTCGTCCAGTCCGGGGTGGGCCGGATGAGCGCCGTCAAGACCGGGCTGACGGTGGCGGCGCTGGCGGCGACCGGCTACAGCCGGATGCTCGGGATGCAGTTGGAGAAGACCACCGAGGCGCCGGTGGTGGCGACGACGGCCCCGGAGAACGGCACACCGCCGGGTGTCGCGGCCCGGCAGCGGCAGTTGCGGGTGCTGCAGTGGGTGATTCCGGCCCTGACCGGCGGACTGATCGTGGTCACCGCGCTCGCCGGTGAGCAGCAGAAACCCGGCCAGGTGGTGCAGGGCATGCTGAACCGGATGAACGGGATCACGTACCGGACCAGGAGCATGCGCGGGATGGCCGGCAAGCAGCTCCGGGGCATGGCCGGCAAGGGCCTGGGCGGAATGGCGGTGGCCAGGGGCATGCGCGGGATGGCCGACAAGGGCATGGCCGTCAGGAACCTGCGCGGGATGGCGACCAGGGCGATGCCGGGGATGGTGGGGATGCGGATCGCCCGGCAGGCGGTCGCGAAACTACGGCACTGACGGCCGGGCACGGCGGCGTCCGCCGACCCGGAACGGACTCCGGGGAAGAGCGTCCGGACCCATCTCCGGTACGGCGTGTCGCCGATTGCCGAGGGTCCTACCCGCGGGACCGAAGTGTCCCGCAGTGCGGGAAGTCCACGCCCGACACCGGGCCCGGGAGCGGGCACCATCCGCGACTACACCCGGCTCCGTTGTCGCCGTCTGCGGTCCCCGTGACCACGGCGGCCGGGCCAGACGGGCGGCCCGTCCGGCCGGTTTGAACTGCGGAAACGTCCCCGGAAGCCGGGGGCGTCCCGGAGCGGTCGGCCATAGGTTCTCGGTGCTGTGGTGTCAATGGACTGATGACTGCCTATAGTTCGGCCCGATCGTCTCTGGCATGGACGACGGTCAACGCGGTTACCTCGGATCAGGATCGACCATGTCCTGGAGGTACGCAGGTGCCGGTCACATCGCCGTCGGAGCCGACGGCCGTACCGCGTGCGGCGGCGGCGCAGACCGTCGCCGCCCTGGTCGGTCGCGGTACCGAACTGGCCCGGATGGTCGCGCTGCTCGACGAGGACAGGTCACGACCCCGGTTCCTGGTGCTGGACGGCGAACCGGGCATCGGCAAGAGTCGACTCGTCGCCGAGCTGGCGCGGGTGGCCGGCAGCCGGGGGCGTACCGTGCTGCTCGGTCGGGCGACCGAGTTCGAGCGCTCCCTCCCGTACGGCGTGCTGCTGGACGCGCTGGCCGGCGTACCCGATCACCGGGCCGACCTGCACGCCTCGCTCGACACCCTCGCGGTGCGCGACCCCGACGGCACCGGGCCGGCCACCGCCGCGGTCGAGCGGCACCAGCGGCACCGGCGGCTGCGTGCTCTGGTCGCCGCCGCCGCCCGTCCCGCCGGTGCGCTGCTCGTCTTCGACGACGTGCAGTGGGCCGACGACGCCTCCGTCGAGTTTCTCGGCTATCTGCTGCGGCATCCGCCGGAGGCCCGGATCACGGTGGTGCTGGCGTTCCGGTCCGAGCAGTGCCCGCCGAGACTGACCGAGGAACTCGCCCACCTGGCGCCGCTGCCCGACCGGCTCCGGCTGGCCCCGCTGACCGGTGCCGACGTCGACCAGTTGCTGCCGGCCGAGCCGGCGTCCCGGCGCCGGCTGCTGCACCAGGTCAGTGGTGGCAACCCGCTCTACCTGGAACTGCTCGCCGGCACCTCGACGCAGGTCCTCGGCGCGCTGCGTCGCGGCGACTTTCCCGACGAGCCGGTGACCAGCGCGCTGCACGGTGCGATGGCGATCGAGATCCGTGGGCTGGGCCCGACCGAACGGCTGGTGCTCCAGGCCACCGCCGTGGTCGGACCCGGCCTCGACATCGGCACGGTCGCCGCCGCGGCCGGGATCGACCCGCACCGCACCAGCACCGCGCTCGACGCGCTGGTCGCCCGGAACCTGCTCCGTCCGGTCGGCGCGGAGTTGGACTTCCGGCACTCGCTGGTGCGGGCGGTGGCGTACTGGCTGGCCGGTCCGGCCTGGCGGCTGGCCGCCCACCGCCGGGCCGCGGTCCACCTCGAACGCTGTGCCGCCCCGTTGACGCTCCGGGCCCACCACCTGGCCAAGGCGATCCAGCCGGGTGATGAGGCTGGCGCCGAGGTGCTGGCCACGGCCGCGATGACCACCATGGGTACGGCACCGAGCACCAGCGCCGGCTGGCTGCGCGTCGCGCTGTCGGTGCTGCCGGACGGCCCCGGTCGGGCCGATCGCCGGGCCGAGCTGCGACTGTTGTTCGCCAAGGCACTCGGGGTGACCGGCCAGTTCGACGAGGCGCGGACCGTGCTGCACGATCTCGTCGCGGTCGCCGGCCCGTACCGGCACGCCGCGGTCGAGCAACTCGCCGTGCTGGAGCGGCTGGCCGGTCGGCTCGACGTGGCCAGCGCGCTGCTCAGCACCGAACTGGAACGGCTCGGCGCCACCGGCACGCCGCAGGCGATGCTGCGGCTGGAACTCGCGGTGACGGAGATGCTGGCCGGCCGCTGGCGGGCCGGCGCCAGGCACGCCGGCAAGACCATGGACCGCGCGCGGCAGGGTGGGCACCGGGGGATCGAGGCTGCCGCGAGCAGCGTACTGGCCGCCTGCGCGGTCGCCCGGGAGCCGCTGGCCACCGCGCGGCTGCGGGTCGCGTACGCCGCCCGGATGATCGACGCGCTCGGCGACGTCGCGCTCCGGGACGAACTCGGCGCGATCGCCCTGCTCGCCTGGATCGAGGCGATGCTGGACCGGGTCGACGACGGGCTGGCGCACGCGGAGCGGGGCATCGAGGTGGGGCTGCGGTACGGGCGGATCCACGTCCATCCGCTGCTCTACGCGGCCCGGTCCGTGCTGTACGGCACGGTGGGCCGGGTCGACGACGCGCTGCGGGACGCCGAGGAGGCGGAGGAGATCGCCCGGTGGCAGGGAGGCGCCGAGGCGGCGACACTGGCGGCGGCGGTACGACTCCGGCCGCTGCTCTGGCTCGCCGGGCCGGACGCCGTACGCCCGGCCCTGGACCGGCTGCGTGGCAGCGCGGCCCCCCGGTCCACGCTGTACCGGGCGGTGGTGCGGACGCACCTGGCCGAGGCGAGTGCGGCGGTCGGCGACGACGCCGGCTGCCAGGAGTTGCTGGCCGACGCGGAGACGTACCGCTGCCTCGGACCGGCCGAGGCGGGCGTCCTCGTCGTACGGGCGCTTACCGCAGCCGGAGCCGGTCGGGCCGGATCGGCGGGTGACGGGCCGGGTGGGATACCACCGCAGGCCCGGCGTTGGCTGACCCGGGCCGCCGCTGTCGCCGGTGACCTGCCGGGGCGGCTCGGGCTGGTCGGGCTGGCCGGCGCGACGCTGGCCCTGGCGCACGGCGCCCCGGGCGACGCCGTGGCGGAGGTGGCGCCGGCGATCGGGCAGCTCGGCGCGGCCGGCATGCCGGTGGCGGAGGGGCAGGCCCGGATGGTGCTCGCCGAGGCGCGGGTGGCGACCGGGGATCCGCAATCGGCCCGCGAGCAGCTCGGCCGGGCGAAGCAGCTCTTCACGGCCAGCGGCGCGCGATGGCTGGCCGGGCGGACGGACCGCGCCCAGCGCCGACTGGCCGCCCGGCTGTCCCGGCGTGCCGTGCCGGCCGACCAGCCGGGGGCGGCGCCGGACGAGGCGCACCCGTTGGCGCTGCTGACCGCCCGGGAACGGGAGGTGGCCGAGCTGACGGTCACCGGTGCCACGTCCCGGGTGATCGCCCGGCAACTCCAGATCAGCCCGCGTACGGTCGACGCGCACCTGATGCGGATCTACCGGAAGGTCGGGGTGGCCTCCCGTACCGCTCTGGTCAGCCTGCTGGCGCGGGGGTGACGCGGTCGGCGGCCCCGTCGAGGGTTTCGGCGGCCCGGGTCATCGGGCCGCCCGCCGTACCGGTGTTGAGTGTCCCGACCGGTTCGGTGGCGGTCTCTTAATCCGCGGGTTCGGGGTTCGAGTCCCTGGCGGCGCACCAACGATCAATGCCCTGACCTGGCACTACTGTGCCGGTCGGGGCCTTTTCGCGTCCGGTGGTCGCTCGGTGGGTGCTCTGGAGCCGTTGGACAGGGTCTGCGGCGCCGGTATCCGGTGCCGCAGACGTGGACGTCGGCGGACCGCCACGACGTGACCTGCTGTTATTCGTTTGGTATCGATGCTTGCGGTCCGGTCATACGATGCGCGCGTGCAACCGATCGACGGGGGAGAGTTTGCTGCCGGCGTCCGGTGGTGGCAGACGAGGACACGCTGGCCGAACGACTTTCACAACCGCACCTACGTGGAGCTGGCCAATCAGAACCCGGATGGAGAATTTCTGGACGACTGGTGGCCGGCTTTCCTTCGACGGTTGACCATCTGGAGGGCGGTGCGACCGTTCTCCAAAGCCGCCGTGACAGCTCTGTTGGTTTCCAACAGGGACGACCTGGCCGGCGCCTGGGATCAGGCATGTGCGCCAGCGCGGGACATGGACATCACGGGCGTCTGCTGGGAGCAGGTGCGGGCGTTTCCCGAAGTTGCCGCCCGGCTGAAGCCGACGAAGTCGGGGTCGCCGGTGTTCCCGTCGAAGTTCTGCCACTTCCTGCTCCCACGGATCTTCCCGGTCTTCGACAATGCGGCCGTAGGCGCATCGCGGAGCCGGGGCGCACGAGGCCGGTCGGCCCCGCTCACCTACGAGGGATACTTCAATTTGATCAAGGACACCTGGGCGGCCACACCCGCTGAGCTTCGGGCTGAACTCGTCGCGGAGTTGACCCGTCTCGTCGAAGATGAACGTCGCGGCCCTCTCTGTGTCGGCTTGTCGATGGCGACCAAGATTACAGAGTTGGCGCTCATCGGCCGTCGCCACGCTTGACGCCATTCAGGGCCGTCGGGCACAACTCGTCAGGGCATCGAGGCGGGCACAGTGTTCCAGGACCTCGTCGTCGGCTCCGCTGAGTTGGCCGTACTCGTCGAGGAAGGTGTCGCGTAGGTCGGGGCGGAGGGGCCAGACGCGGGTGGCGAGGCGTACGAGGTCGCGGGCGGGCAGGTCGTACCGGCTGTGCTCGAAGTCGATCAGGCGAACAATGCCGTCGTCACCGTAGATCATGTTGCGGGGCATGAAGTCGAGGTGGCACGGCAGGGCCGGTAGCGGGGCGAGGTCTTGGAGGGCTCGCATGTGGGTGCGTACCTCGGCTCGGTAGCTGGGCGCGATGCGGTCTCCGGCCTGGTGGATCCAGTACTCGGCGCGATCGGCGAGCCAGGCTGTCCAGTCCGGTTTTAGCCTTGGCGGCCCGGCGGCGTGGAGCGCTCGCAGCAGCTGCCCCGCTTGGCGGTAGGCCCCCTGCTCGGCCTCGGGGATGAGTTCTGGCTGGTCGAGCGGGACACCTGGCACGGCGGTGATGACGATTGTAGGCGGATTGTTGGTTGCCGCGAGTAGGCGGGGCGCCCGGTCGCCGAGGGCCAGGACGCAGGTCCGGTAGGCGTGTACCTCCTGCGTGTGCCGTTCTTGGCTGCGGTGTGGTTTGACGATCACCTCCCCGTACTCGGCGGTCGAGGCGCGGAGTACCTGGGTGCCCGCGTGGCCCGGGTGCCGGGTCACCGGTGTCGCGTCGGTGTCGAGAAGACGCCGGCAGAGTTGGAGGAGATCAGAGCTGCTCATCGCCCGGTTCGAGGTGGCGGGTGTCGTTGTGCGCGGCCAGTTGCCAGATGGTGCGGCCGAATCGGTTGGTTGGTCGCTGCCATCGGGTGACCGAGGCGTGATCGGTGACGAAGCCGAGCCGCAGGCAGGCGTCCTGTGGCAGTGCGAGGAGCAGGTTGTTGGCCGCTTCGATGGTCTCGCCGTGGGCGACGACGAGGATTCGCTCGCCGTAATGCCGGGCGAGGATCCCCCGTAGAGTTTTGGTTGCCCGGCGAAGGTACTGGCTCCAGGTTTCGGAGCCGTTGGCGTACGGGATGTCGGGAACGTGTTGCGGCGGACCCTGGAAGGCCGTCTTGACGTCCGCCCACGGTCGGCCGTCGGCGTCGCCGTGATCAGGCCCGCGGAGTTCCGGCTCGACGGTGGGCGGCAGGTGGAGAGCCTGCGCGATGATCTCGGCGCTCTGAACTACCCGGAGTCGGGGCGTGGAGTAGAAGACCGCATACGGTCGCGCTGTGTGCTCGGCAGCCAGCCGAGCAGCGAGCTGGGCGACCTGTTGGCGACCCCGGTCGGTTAGCCCAGTACAGCCGTGTTCGCCGCCGACGATACCGGCGAGGTTGCAGGCGGCCTCGCCGTGGCGGGCGATGACGAGTTCGGTGGTTGAGGTCATCGGCGGTCTCCTTGGAGCGGTCAGGTTGACGCGAACGGGTTGGGCCAGGGACGGACGGTGGGCCACGGATGCCGGTATCCGTTGGTGCCGAGGTACCGGAGCGTCAAGAGGTGGTGCAGTTCGGCGTACTGCCGCAGTTCCTCCAGGTCACAGAGGCTCGGCGCGATGGCGGCTCGGTAGGCGTCGGCGCAGTTCGTGAGGATCCGCTGTTCGAGGCGGCCGTACGTCATCGAAGCGGTGACGAGCAGGCCCGCCAGGTCGTAGCCGAAGGGAGCGAGGGTGAGGTCGTCAAAGTCGACGACGGCGACATTCTTCTCCTCGTCAACGAGGTAGTTGCGGAGGTTCGGGTCCTTGTAGAAGGACGTCAGGCTGCCAGTCCGGTCGAGGACGGTGTCGAGCGCGGCCAGGTCGACGCCAGTTAGACGGGTGGCACGGTGGAGCGCATCCCGGCGCGGGCCGGCGAAGTCGGGGAGCACCAGTCCGATTGACGTGGCGTGGGGTTGGTCGAGGCGTGCGGAGTGCAGCTCTTTCCAGTACGCGGCGTCATGCAGCCGGCCCAGCGCAGAGGCGACGCGGGGCAGGTCCGCGACCCTGGGTGTCCGGCCCGGTAGCCGCTCGAAAGCCAGGTGGTGACTTGTCCGCGTGATCAGGTGCGGGATGCGGACCCCGGATTCGAGCCCGGTGAGCCAGTCGTGGTGGGCCGCCGCTACCGAGCAGCGCTGCGGATCGTCGTAACGCTTGATGAAGAGATCACTGGTCATGGCCGTGCCGCGACGGCGTAGCTGACGGTGGACCGGGTCGGATGCGGCGGCGCCGGCAGCCGTTCCCGGAGGATCGCGGCCAGGTCAGCTGGCCCACCCGCCGGGTGAATCCGGTATTTCGGGGTCGTGGCGAGGTATCGGGCGAGGTGCGTGGCGTCGGCGAACTCGAAGAAGTGCTGCTCGTGCAGGACATCGAGCACGGTGAGATGGGTGGCGGCGATGTTGACCAGGTTGCCGCTGTGGAAGCTCTCGTAGAGGCTCGGGCGGCTGGCAGCGTCGGGGTCGAGGTTCGCTGCTTGGACGAGATGATCGAGTTCGGCGTAGCTGTCCAGCGACTTGGTCACCAGGACGGCGACACCTCCGGGACGGAGACAGCGGGCGATCTCCGCGACTACGGCGGCCGGTGTGGTCGAGTGATAGAGACAGAACGCGGCCACCGCCGCGTCGGCCATCGCATCGGGCAACGGCAGGTGGTGGAAATCGGCGCAGACCGCCGAGCCGACCTCGTCGGCCTGGGCCAGCCGGGTATGGACGGTGTCCAGCAGCGCGGCCGAGGCGTCGACCGCGATAAGCCGTCGAGGGCGGAGGCCGGCAGCGATCCGGAGCGTGGTGGTGCCCCGTCCGCAGCCGATGTCGAGCACGACCGCACCGGGCGGGGTCCGCTGGGCGAGCAGGTCGACGACGACTTGGGCGGCGTTTTGCCCAACGATCTTGGCTTGGCGTAGCGCGCGGGTGCGTTCCGCGAGCCGGTCGTCGGTGTAGTACAGGTCGCCGTGGACCAGCGCGGGGTCGAGGAACGGGTTAGCCGACACCGGCCGCCTCCCGTTCCGGCCCGGTTACGTCATCGGCTGGGCCTGTTGTCGTAGCCGGTCGACCAGTCGGTTGGCTTGCCGGCGGCTGCGCAGTGAGATCAGTCGGACGTGCGGCCCGTGTTCCCGGATGAGGGCCTCGACTCGGGGCCGCATGGTGCGTCGGTAGCCGAGGATGTAGCGGACGAAGTTCCAGGTGATTCGGTCGTAGACGCCGTCGGTCTGGTGCTGGCCGCCCCGGTAGCGCCAGCGTCGTTGGCGATGCCCCAGAGGCAGGTCAGGGCGGGTAGGTCGAGGAAGATTACGGTGTCGGCGGTGGCCAGCCGGATGGGTAGGGTGCCGGCGTAGTTGCCCTCGATGACCCATCGCTCGCTGGCCACGAGTTTCTCCTGCTGGGCAGCGAACTCGTCCTGGGGCAACGGATTCCACTGCTCGTCGTAGTAGATCGCGTCGAGGTGGGTCAGCGGCGCGTCGAGGATGCGAGCCAACCGCCGGGCGACGGTGGATTTGCCGCTGCCGCCGCAGCCGATGATGGCGATCCTGTCCATGGTCCTCCAGAGTAGGGGCGGGACGGGGTGAGGTCGGGCGGACACGGCGGCTCATGACGGCACCCGGTCCGATCGGTGCAGAAGACGATCGAGTACGTCGAGTTGGGTGGAGAGCCGGAACGGGGCGAGGCGGCGCAGGCAGTTCGCGATCAGGTTGGTGTGGTCGTTGGTGCCGGCGATCTCGGCGAGCCAGCCGACTCGGTCTCGTACGTCGGTGGCGTTGGTGATGTGCAGGCTCGCTGGTACGAGTCCGGCGGCGCTTCGGATGGTGGTGGGCAGGAGCGGGGCGCAGCCGGCGAGGATCGCTTCGAAGATCCGTTGGGTGATCTGGCCGACACGGGCGTAGCGGTCGGGTAGCAGCAGCACGGTGGCGAGGGCGTTGGCGTGGATCTCGGTGACCTGCGGGAACGGGACCCGGCCGATGAAGTTGAGGCCGGGCCAGCGGTTGGTGTCGGGCCACCTGCCGGCGATCAGGTGGGGTAGCTGCGCGGCGGCGGGAGCGAAGAAGGTCTCGAACGCATCGTCGCGGTCGTACTGGTTGCCGACATATACGAGTGAGGTCGGCCGGGGGTGGGCTGCGAGTGCGGTGGGACTGGCGGTGTCGATGGCAGCGTCGGCGACGGGGAAGAGCAGCGGCACCGCCCCTGGGCTCGGGTGCAGCGCGGGCTCGCAGACCGTGACGTGGTTGAGCTGGCGGAGTGGGTCGTGCGGGTCGAGCTGTCGGTCCTTGTCCCAGATGATCGTCGGGATGCTGAGTTTGCGGGTGTAGTGGGTGAGGAGTTCGGTTTGCCGGTGTAGGTCGCAGGTGTGGCCGGGCCGGCTGCAGGGGGTGGTGTTGCGGCCGGGGATGGGCCAGCGCCATTCGAGGAACAGGACGTCGATGTCGGGCAGGCCGATGTCCCACCGATAGTGCTCGGTGAGGTCGTTGCCGGCTTCGTCCAGGTCGCGGTTGCGCTGGAGGAACAGGATGTCGTGGCCGGTGTGGCGTAGTCCGTCGATGAGGTTGCGGCGGTGGCTGCGTCCGCCGTCGGGGGTGTCGAGGATGCCGGGACCGAGGAATCCCCAGAAGCTGTAGCCGATCAGCACTTGGTCACCCACCAGCCTTCGATGAGCAGGGCGTCCAGGCCGGTCGCGGTGAGGCAGGCCAGCGCCATGTCGGGAGTACCGCCGATTGGTTTGCCCTTGACGTTCAGCGAGGTGTTGATCAGGACGGGGTGTCGGGTGATTGCGCCGAAGGCGGTCAGGACGTTGGCGAGGAACGGATGTTGTGCGTGGGTGACGGTCTGCACCCGGGCGGTGCCGTTGGCGTGGACGATCGCGGGTAGGCAGGTGCGGGTCAGGTCGGTGACGGGGGCTGCGATGGACATGTACGGCGAGGGTTGACGCAGCTGGACGTAGTCGGCCGCCTTGTCAGCGAGGATGACCGGGGCGAACGGCCGGAACGGTTCGCGGAACTTCACGGTGGCGTTGAGCCGGTCCACGACGCCGGGCGAGAGGGGCGAGGCGAGGATGGACCGGTTGCCCAACGCGCGTGGCCCGGCCTCCAGCGGGCCGGCGAAGAGCCCGACGATCGCCCCACTGGCGAGCCGCTGGGCAAGGTGGTGGACCGGATCGTCCAGGCGTTCGGCGGCCAGGCCGGGACGCGGTTCGGTGTGCAGGGTCAGCTTCGGGTACGCCGGGCCGAGGTAGCAGCGCTGTTCGATGCCGGTGGGTGGCTGACCGGTGGTGTCGAGCCAGGCGGCTGCTGCGGCGCCGATGGCGGTGCCGGAGTCTCCAGGCGCGGGCGGTACGTGCACCTCGTCGAGCATGCCGGCTTGGGTGATGAGTCCGGCGGCGACGCAGTTCATCGCCACGCCGCCGCCGAGGCAGAGCAGGCCGGACCCGGTGAGCCGGGCGGCTCGCCGGGCCAGGTGCAGCATCACCTGCTCGGTCCGTTCCTGGAGTGCGGCGGCCAGGTCGGCGTGCACGACCTCGACCGGTGCGCCCGGCAGGCGGGGCGGGCAGGTGGCGGCGGTAAACGCCGGTGTGGTCCGGCCGTACCGGCTGGACAGCACCCGTAACGGCAGCAGGGTCGGATCGAGGGTGAAGCCGTTCTGGGTGAGGCGGATCGCTCGGCTCATCAGGCCGTGGAAACGTTCCGGGTTGCCGAGCGCGGCCAGTGCCATCACCGTGCCTTCCTCGTCGCCCCGACGCCAGCCCAGGTGCTCGGTGACGGCGCCGTAGGCGTAGCCGAGCGACGCGGGGTCGTCGACCGCGTCGTGCAGGACGAGTCGGAAGGGTCGGGCGTCGTGCTGTGCGGCGTGCCAGATCGTGGTGGTCTGAAGTTCGCCGAGGCTGTCCACGATCAGGACCGCCCGCGTCGTCCACCCCGGCGGAGAGGAACGCGTAGAGGGCGTGCGCGCGGTGGTGCTGCACCGGGCGGAGTCGGGCGTGCGGGAACCGTCGGGACAGGTCCCGCATCCTGGCCTGGTAGCGGCGGCGGACGGTGAGGAAGCTGCGAGCACGGGGCACCGCCCGGGCGCGAGTCACGGAATCGGCCAGTTGTGCGGGCAGTTGACCGAGTGCGCGCAGGTAGCGGCGGCCGTCGAAGTTGTACGCGACTGTCGTCACCTGGTCTGAGGTCAGCCCAGCCTCGGCCAGAAGCCAGGCGACGGCGTTGGCTGGGTACGCCTTGCTGTGCTTGGTCCCGTCGAGTCGCTCCTCTTCGGCGAAGCCGATCAGGTGTCCGTTGACCAGGAGCGCTGCTGCCGAGTCGTGCGTGTACGCGCACAGGCCCAGCACGACGTCGGCAGGGCGGCTGTCCGGTCGCGCCTTCATCCTCGTGCGCCCTGCGCGGCTGTGACGACGGCCGGGGCGAGGCGGTCGTACCAGTTTGAAAGGGCGTGGCCGAGCGGGCCGGGGGTGCCGGCCGCCAGCCTCCGCGCCTGGTCGCGGTCGCCTGCCTTCCAGGACCGGTAGCTGCTGAGGGTTCGGCCGAATGCGTCCCACGTCGGCCCGTCTGCTGGATCGGCGGCGCCGGAGATGACGCGTGGGAGAAGGGTGTCGAGGTCCGGCCAGGGCACGGTGACCGGAGCCAGTTCGGCGTCGCCGGGCAGGCCGTGCAGGCAGGCGGCGGCTGCGTCCCTGTTGTCGGCATAGAGGTGCAGGGAGTCGACATGGTGGTGGTATTCGCCCAGGTCGACACCGAGCCAGCCGGCCATCAGCTCGTGAATCAACGTCGTGGTGAAAATGTCGTAGGGGAAGCCGAGCCACAGGTCCTGGCTGCGCATGCTGGTGTGCATCACCAGCCGGCCCTGGCGGAGGAAGAAGCGGTAGCCGAGGGTGCAGGGCACATCCTGGTAGCCCCGGTGATCGCGGGACGGATCGTAGAGCTGGATCACCGCTCGCCGGGAGTTCCGGTCGGCGTGCAGTTGGCGTCGTACGGCGTCGAGTTGGTCGACCGCGGCGTCGAGCTGGTCGATCCGGCCGCCCCACCGGCGCAGCCGTGGGCCGTAGGCGCCACGGAGCACGCCATCGTCTGCGTACTGGCGGAGGTTGTCGTTGTAGTCGAAGATCCACGGGTCGTCGGAGCCGGAGAGGATCCACAGCGCCTCAGCGACCGCGAAGGCCGGATTGATCACGCGGGCCGGTGGTACGTGGACGATCCGTCGTCGGGGATTCGTCAGGCAGAGGTGGGCGCCGATGACCTCGGTGGTGGCGTGGTCGCGTGGGGATACGGCGCGACCGTTGAGTAGT
Source organism: Plantactinospora sp. CA-294935 (assembly GCF_050936445.1). Classification (NCBI taxonomy): domain Bacteria; kingdom Bacillati; phylum Actinomycetota; class Actinomycetes; order Micromonosporales; family Micromonosporaceae; genus Plantactinospora; species Plantactinospora sp. CA-294935. The sequence continues at coordinate 8,984,574 of NZ_JBNJMU010000001.1, read as the reverse complement.
ACGGCCTGGCAGGCGGCGGTGAAGAGTTCGCTGGCCGAGTCGGCGGTCAGAACGATCATGAATGGCTCCGTTGCGGGGTTCAGGAGGTGAAGGTGGCGAGCCGGTCGCGGGACAGGTCGACCAGCCAGGCGGCCTGCCGGGCGAGTCCCTCGTGCAGGCCGACGGTGGGCCAGTAGCCAAGCAGCCGGCCGGCGCGGGTCAGGTCGGCTGCGGTCGCCGGAACATCGCCCGGCTGGGCGTTCACAACCTTGATCGGTACCTGCCGGCCGGTGACCTTCGACGCTTCGTCGATGACGCCGCGCATGGACACGCTCGCGCCGCCGCCGACGTTGACGACGGCGGCCCGGACGTCGAAATGAGCCGCGGCGATGGTCGCGGTGACGACGTCGCTGATATAGGTGAACTCACGGTGCTGACTGCCGTCGCCGAAGAGGGTCATCGGAAAACCGGTGTATGCGGAGAACAAAATCCGACCGATCAGCATGTCGGGTCGCTGCCGAGGCCCGTACACCGTGAAGTAGCGGAGTGCGACGACGCTGAGTTGGCTGTCGGGGCGGCGGGCGTAGGCCAGGCACAGGTGCTCGGCGGCGAGCTTGCTCACGCCGTACGGGGATATCGGACAGGTCGGGTCGCCCTCCCGGCTCGGCCGGTTCGTCGGGCCGTAGACGCTGGACGACGATGCGAAGACCAGCCGTCGTACGCCCTGCCGGACGCACGCGTCGAGGAGTCGATGGGTGCCGACGACGTTGGTCTCGGCGTAGTCGAGGAAGTCGCTGCCCCAGGATTGACGGACGCCGGGTCGAGCAGCGAGGTGGAAGACGGTGTCACAGCCCTTCACCACGTCATCGAATTGATCGGTGGCCAGGTCCAGGTGGCATGGCGTGAACGATGGGTTGGAGACCGCAGCGGCGAGGTTCTCGTCCGCGAGGGCGTGCTCGCCGAGTCGCCGACGGTCCAGGCCGATCACCGTCACGCCTCGGGTCAGTAGCGCGTCGACCAGATGCGAGCCGATGAACCCAGCCGCCCCGGTCACCAGGACTCGGAACATGGATCGTCACGCCTCCTTTCGTATGCTGTGTTGGAAGATCAGCCGCCAGGCGTGGGTGAGCAGGGGAGGATCGACCGCCGGAACGCATGCCCGACCGATCGCGGTCCGGCGGCTCCTGCACTCCTGTCCGCTAGCGCCGTTGGCAGCCGTCGTGGCGGCGTTGCGGGAGAGGTAGACGGTCATCGCCGTACCGCCTGCATGCCGGCTCGGTGGTATGGGGTGTGCCGGCGGTGCTTGCCGGAGGCGGTCCGCTCGCGGCCGGTGCGGCGGACCCGCCGGGGGGACAGCGGGTCCGCCACCGCAAGGCGGTGGGTGGGAGCAACCCGCCGGTCACCCGCCCGCGCAGCCCCGATGGCAGTACGCAGGCGAGGAGACAGCCTCACGACATTGGAGCCATGAACCACCGCCGCAACCAGGCGCGGGCCCGAGATCGTCTTGTCGAGTCTGATCAACGTGTCCACGATCTACCCCCTGAGCTGTAGGCGATTCGGACTGGCCCCGTAGCCGCCGCCGGGCGGCACCGTTCGAGGCTCGGCAATAGCGAACCGTCTGTGGCCATCGGCCGGTACCGTCCACTGCCCGTCCAATCGCAACCAGGTAGTGACGAGCCTTAGCCGAACTAGCTAGCGTGATCTACGTCGATTGGCGATGCCCGGAGGTGTCCGATGGCGGAGCGGCGCTATCCCCCGAACCGGCGGCTCGCGTGGGAGAGACTCCAACGCGGGTGGTCGTACGAGGAGATCACCGAACGAATCCGTAGTGAGATGAGCCGCGCCGGCGAGACCGACACTGGGCTGAACGCCAACACTGTCCGACGCTGGGAGATCGGCGAGCGGTGGCCGGACCCGCGCTACCGCAAACACCTCGTCGCGATCCTCGGCAAGCCAGCGAGCGACCTCGGCCTGCTCACACCCGACGAGCTGGCCGTACGCCCGGAGGCGGAAACACTGCACGAGTTCAGGAGGTTGTGGGACATGCTCACCGGAGACGACAACGGCAACGGCTGGGACCGCGCGTCCGTACTACGCGCGCTCGTCGGCGCCAGCATGCTGCCCCTGGTCGCGCCACTGCTGTCCCTCGACCCCGACGCCGCACACGCCGACGGCAAGACTGTCGATCCTGACTCGTACCGGCAGATCGTGCGCTGCCAGCGGGAGCTGTACTGGACCAGCCCGCCCAGACCGCTCTACGAGGCCGCCTACGCACACACCCAGCTCGGCATCGGGCTCCTCCGGGCCGCCACCGGCACCAGCCGAAACAGCCTCGCCACCGCGCTCGCAGAATCCGCACTGCTCACCGCCCGGCTCGCGTTCTTCGACCTCAGCCAGCCCGCCATCGCCGAACGCTGCTACGACGTCGCCCTCACCGCCACCCGCGAAGCCGGCGACCACGCCCTGGCCGCCGCCGTCTTGGGCCACATGGCGTTCATCCCTGCCTTCGGCCACGATCCGGTCAATGCTCGACCGCTGATTGACGCCGCCCTCCAACACACCTGGCACGGCGTCAGCCCCATGATCCGTTCCTGGCTGCACTGCGTCGCCTCAGAAGTCGAGGCCCGTGCCGGAGCTGCCGCCGCCAGCCGCCGTCACATCGACCTCGCGGCAGACTCGATCACCGGTGACGGCACCCCTCCCGCGTGGCTCGACTTCTACGACGCCGGGCGGCTGCACTCCTTCGCCGGCTACGCGGCCCTCGCCAGTGGCGACCAGATAGCGGCCGCCGTTCAGCTCGCCCAGGCACTCACCGGTCTCAACAATGCCGGCGTCAAGCAGCGCAGTGTCGTACTCGCGGATCTCGCCACCGCCTACAGCAGCGACGGTGACCGGGCCGCCGACTACCTCAACCAGGCCATCGACGCCCTGCGCGCCGACTGGTACGGCACCGGCCTCGACCGGGTCCGAACCGTCCGCCCCGTGCTTGGCGACAGCCGACACGGCGCCCAGATCGACGAGCGCGTGGCCGCCCTTACCGCTGGCCGGGCAGCCCTTCCAGGTAGTTAACTGGCCGACTCGTTGTGCTTGCGCACGAGGTCGGGCAACTCGGCCAGCGAGTCGAGATGGAACAGGCAGCGGTCACTGACCGCCTTGTCACCGAGGATGTAACCCCACGGGCCGCGACGGAGTAACGCCGTTGCGATCCCCGCCTCCTGCGCCGGCCTGATGTCGTTGTCCAACCGGTCCCCGACATAGAGCACGTGATCAGCCGAGCAGTCCGCCTCGGCGACCACCCGTTCGAAGAACGCCGCAGACGGCTTCTCCACACCCCAGCCATCCGACGTACCGATCACGTCCACCGGCAGTTCCAAGGCACGCAGGATCGTCTCCGCCCGCGCCGTCTGGTTGCCAGCCAAGCCGACCCGCAGCCCTGAGTCACGCAGCGCGGCTAGGCACGGCCGAGCATCCGGATAAAGGTCCTCCTCCGTGAACGACTCCGGCTGCGCCGCCGCCGTCCGACGCTCCCGCTCCTCGGCCAGGTCGAACCCCGGCCGGAACACCTGAAACGTCTCCCGATAGTCCAGGCCACGAGCGATCACCGACCCGAAGACGGCCGAGAACGCGTGACGAGGCACGCCCAGCCAATCCGCCCAGGTCCCGTACTCCCGGGACTCGTCGACAATCGTCTCGCCCACATCGAAGAACACGCTCGCGATCACCTCTCGATTGTGCCCTCACCACGAGTGTGATCAACACGCGGGGAGACCCCACTGCCGGACAGGCGCCTGGGGTCGCTACGGAACCACCGCAAACTGCCTCGCCAGAAAAAGGATCACCGTGACCAACGCCCTTGCGAGCCCCGTGAACGCCACGCCGGCGCACCTCGCACGGCTCGGCGTCGAGCCGCTTCGGACGATAGCGTCGATCGACGCGGCCAAGTTCGACAACCGCCCCACCTGGGACAACAAAGGAGGGTTCGACAGCCGGCCCGGTTGGGACAACTGGAACAAGAAGTGATCTGCTGACACAGGAGTAGGCGTTCGAACGTGGGATGGTGCCCCGTCCCGCGTCCAAACAGACTGAGGACTCATGCGGACAACCACCATCGGCGACGTGAGGATTCTGCTCCCGGATCTCGACCCGGAAGATCTTGACGACGTCCACGATTCGGCGAGCGACCTCTCCGAGGCCAGCATCGAGGGTGTCTCCTGGCGCGGCGCGCAACTGGACGATGTCAGCATCCGTAGCAGCCGGATCGCTGGCGCGGACCTCAGCGAGAGCGCCTGGGAATCCGGAACCATCTGGGGCAGCGAGATCACCCGCACCGACCTCTCCGGTGCGACTCTGTCCGGGGTCACCGTCGAACGCTGCGCTTTCACCGGCTCGCGGTTCACCGGTACCCGGCTGACCGATGTACGCCTCAAAGATGTCCTCTTCGACGGCTGCCGCTTCGACTACGCCACCTTTCAACGCGTCGTCGCCGCCGGAGCCACGGCCTTCAACGACTGTACGCTCACCAACGCCACGTGGTCCTTCTGCCGACTACCCAAGGTCGCCATCAGGTCGTGCCAGTTGACGAACCTTGAATTTGAGTCCTGCCAGCTCCAAGGCGCTGACCTTCGGGGCAACCGCCTCCAGAATCTCAAGGGTGCACTCGTCAACCTGCGCGGGGTGACGCTCGCCCAGGAACAACTCTCCGAACTCACTCGGTTGGCCATCGCAGAGCTAGGCGTTGACGTGCGGACCGATTGAAGCCTGGCGGACACGCAGCGGAGGCTGACGGGGTTCATGAGCTGCCGAGCCTGCTCAAGCTGCCGCCGCCGGAAGTTGTCAGCGACTCGACGCCTGGCGCTGTTGACCGCCTGGGAACGGGAGGTGGCCGAGCTGACGGTCACCGGTGCCACGTCCCGGGTGATCGCCCGGCAACTCCAGATCAGCCCGCGTACGGTCGACGCGCACCTGATGCGGATCTACCGGAAGGTCGGGGTGGCCTCCCGTACCGCTCTGGTCAGCCTGCTGGCGCGGGGGTGACGCGGTCGGCGGCCCCGTCGAGGGTTTCGGCGGCCCGGGTCATCGGGCCGCCCGCCGTACCGGTGTTGAGCGTGCCGACCGGCTCGACCAGCAGGATCGCGGTCTCCTCCTCCGCCACCGGGCAGTGTTCGACGCCCCGGGGCACCACGAACAGCTCGCCGGGGTCGAGCACCACGTCTCCGGCGCGCAACCTGATGGTGAGCCGGCCGCTGATCACCAGGAACAGTTCGTCGGTCTCCGGGTGGCTGTGCCAGACGAACTCGCCCTTCAGCTTGGCGAGCTTGATCTCGTAGTCGTTGAGGTCGGCGACCTTCTTCTGCGCCCAGAGATCGCTGAACCGGGCGAGCCGCTCGGCCAGGTTGACAGGTACGGGAGACTCGGGCACGCGGACGTCCTCCGGAAGTTGGGGTCGGTTCGGTACGGGCCGGCGACCACCGGCCCCGCCGAGCGTCCCGCGCTCCTCCGCCGCCGGTCTTGTACGTTCCTGACATGGCAGGTGAGCGGCCCGGTACGACGACGATCAGCGCCTGGCGGCCGAAGGTGCCGGGGATCGCCGAGGTCTTCCACGCGCACTTCACCGCGCACGCCTATCCGGCACACACCCACGACACCTGGGACCTGATGATCCTCGACGGGGGATCGGTCGACTTCGCTCTCGACCGGCACCGGCACGGGATGACCGCCGGAAGCACGGTGCTGCTGCTCCCGCCCGGCGTCACCCACGACGGCCGGACGGTCACCCCGGCCGGCTTCCGCAAGCGGGTGCTCTACCTCGACACGACCGTACTGCCGGAGCACCTGGTCGGCAGCGCGGTGGACGGCCCGGTCCTGGACGACGAACTGCTGCGGCACCGGATCCACCAGTTGCACACCTCGCTCGGCCATCCCGGCGACGCGTTCGAGGCCGAGTCCCGGCTGGCCCTGATCCGGGACCGGCTGCACGAACACTTCGACACGCTCGCGCCCGTCCCGCCGGGCGGCCGGTCGGACCGGCTGGCAGGCCGGCTGCGGGAGCTGCTGGACTCCAGGATCGCGGTCGGGCTGTCCCTGCGGGAGGCGGCGGCGATCCTGGACGCCCATCCCAGCCACCTGATCCGGTGCTTCACCCGCAGCTACGGCCTGCCGCCGCACGCGTACCTGACCGGCCGGCGGGTCGACCGGGCCCGCCGGCTGCTGCTGGCCGGGGAGCGACCGGCCAGCGTCGCCGTGGCGGTCGGCTTCCACGACCAGGCACACCTGCACCGGCACTTCGTCCGGCACCTCGGCACCACCCCGGCCCGCTACGCCGGCCGACGCGGCGCGAGCTGACACCTCCGCAGCAGCTCACGGTCTCCCGACGGAGGCTGACGACGGTCGTGGGGTTGGGCGCTGGTGGCCGTCGCGGGCGGGCGTGACGGTCGCGGTGGGGATCGGCGGCGGTCAGTGGTCAGCCGCCGTGCCCCGACCGGTGCCGGGGCGGCTGGCCGGGGAGCGGGCGGGGTCGATTCCGCTGGTGGACGCCGTGCAGGCGTTCTCCGCGACGACCCGGAATGCCTCGCTGAGCAGCCGGGCCAGGCTCTGCGCCAGCACCGCCGTCTCGTGCTCGGGCTGCTGCGCCGAGGCGGCCGGGAGAACGGTCCGGCGTAGCTGCGCCAATCGGGTGCCGGCGGCCGGCACCAGTTCGTCGGTGACCGGGCGGAGCCGGTCCAGCACCTCGCCGAGCAGCCGCAGCGCGGCCAGCACCGGTACGCCGGCCTGGTGCAGGTCGAGTGCGGGTTGTACGGCCCGGGGGCGGGCCGCGCTGACCGAGCCGTCCTCGGCGCGTACCAGCACGCCGTGCCGGGCGAGGCTGTGCAGCAGGGCGGGGTGCTCGGCGGCCAGCCGGTTCAGCGCGGTCGCCAGCGGTTCGGCGGGCGGGGGCGCCGGGTGGCGTACCCCGAGCATCGCCTCGATGGCGACCAGGTTGAAGCCCTGCCGTTGCAGCGACTTGATGCTCTCCAGCCGGCGTACGTGGCCGGCGCTGTAGTAGGCGGTCCGGCCGTACCGGGCGGGTGGCGCGAGCAGGCCGCGGGCCTGGTGCGCCCGGATGTTGCGCGGTGACATCCCGACCAGGCGGGCAAGGGCGTCGATGGTGTACCGCAGGGTCGCCGGTGCCGGGCCGGCGCGGTCGCCGAGCTGGGGCACAGTAACCGTCACGGCCTCTCCTCACGTCCTGGGGCGATTCGAACCTACCGATGCGACCCGGCGCGGGGTATTGGTGAAATTACTACCGTCGTTCGGTGAAGTCGCTGGATGCGGGAGATCGTCTGTCGCGGTCAGCCGGGCAGCGGGTCGCCGGAGAAGGTGTCCCGGGGCGGGGACGGAGCACCCGTCACACGGCGCTCGACACCGCCCATCCCGGCGCGGTCGGGCTCACGGCACCAGCCCGAGTACGACCGCTGCCACCCAGAGCACGGTCAGGGCGGCCAGGCCGAGTCCCGCGTGGTTGCCGAACCGGGCGAGCAGGTAGCCGACCGGTCGGCGGGTGGTGACCCGGCTGACCACCGGACCGGCGGGCCCGGCAAGTACGTCGACGCGGCGGAGCAGCAGGTGACCGTCGCGGCTGGCCCGGCCCCTGATCCGGACCACGTCTCCGGGGCGCAGTTCGGCGCCGGACAGCTCCCCGGGCAGTACCCCGGCCAGGGTCTCGTGGCCGAGGGTCCGGATCCGGAACCGGCGTACGGTCAGCGGGTGGCCACTGGCCGGGAGGCGGATAGTGCGGCGTATTCCGGCCGGTGCCTTCGGCGGCTTCCCGGCCGATCCATGCCGCTTGCCCGGCCGGGGTGGGGTGGCGGCGGGCGGCCGCCCGGTGAACCGCCCGAGGACGAGTCGGGGGAGCACGATCAGCGCCGCGAGCCCGAGCAGGGTCCGGCCGAGCAGTGTCGCGGTGTCGGCCGCGCCGACCAGGGCGTACCCGGTGGCCAGGATGCCGACCAGGAACGTCACGGCCACCAGCACGGGCGGACCCCAGAACTCGTGGTAGTCGGTGTCGACCGAGACCGCGCCCTCGACGACGCCGACGACGTCGCCGGAGCGCCGCCCCGACCGGTCCGGCCCGGCGGCGCCCGCACCCGGTCCGCCGGCCGCCGGTTGCGAGCCGGGTGGCGGCTGCGGGCCGGGTGGCGGCTGCGGACCGGACGGCGGTCGCGCGCCGGTCCGGCTGGGGCCCGACCCCGACGAAGGCGGGCCGGCCTCGGTCAGCCGCCGCCGATCCCGGGCCGAGCCGATACCCGCCGAGCCGGCGAGCCCGGAGTCGGGCTCGGAAATCCGGCTCCGGGCCGGCGTGGGCGGGAACAGGTAGGGGTCGCCGTCGGGCGGCCGGTCGGGAAAGAGCGGCGCGTCGTTCCCGGTGGCGGGGGATTCGTCGGCTCCGGCCTGCGGCGGGGCTCCGAACCGCTGCCCTGCGGATTCGGCGACGGCGGTGGGGGTGGTGTCCGGCGCGGGGAGGTCGCGGTCGGGACCGGGCGTCGCCGGCTGGCGGGGCCGGGCCCAGGGCGGCGGGGAATCGTCGCTCATTTAACGGCTCCAGGCGGCATGGCCGAGCCACAGGAGAACGGGGAATCGTCGGGCATGTCACGGCTCCAGGCGGCGGGGGAGGCACCGGTTCGTCAGCGCCGCACCGGTCAGCTCGGGAAAGCGTGCGGCGCACCAGGCCACCACGTCGGCCGGCCGGTCGGCGGCGACCAGCGCCACGGTGATCCAGAGCGGCTGGCCCCGGTACAACTGCCGCTTGCCGACGTCGGTGCTGAGCAGCAGCACCACCGGCGCGTCGGGGGTGGCTTCGGCCCGGATCCGGCGGTGCTCGGCCAGGATGTCGACCGCATAGAACGTGTGCGAGCCGTTCGCCGCCACCTGGCGCGGGTCCACGATGCCGACGCTCTTCGAGGCGAGCTGGGCGGCGTACCGGCCGTCGAGCCGGATCAGTGGCTGGTCGCCGAGCCGCAGCTCGTGCAGGCTCGCCAGGGCGGCCGCCTCGGCCCCGGTGGTCGACTCCGCACCGGCCGGTGCGGTGGTCCAGCCCGGTGCCGGCGTCTCCGTCCAGCCCGGTCCGGCCGGCGTCTCCGTCCAGCCTGGTGCCGGTGTTTCTGTCCAGCCGGGTTCGGCCTGGCCGGCTTCGGTGGCCCGCCACCCGGTCGGCTCGGCCGCGTACGGTCCGGGCACCTCGGCTGCCGGCTCCGCACCGCCGTCGCTGCCGTCACCGGCCGCCAGCACCACGGCGGCGGAGACGGCCAGTGCCACCAGCACCATCACGCCGGCCAGTCCGGCGATCCGGGGCAGGGCGCCACCCCGGCCGATCCCCGCTCCGGAGCCGACTCCGGCCAGCAGACCGGCGACGAGTCCGGGATCGGCCTCGACCGCCGGTCCGTTTCCCGACCGGGGCGCGGCACCGACCGCCGGTCCGTTTCCCGACCGGGGCGCGGCCTCGACCACCGCACCGTCCCCGATCGTGGCGCGGCCGACGGCGGTCGCGCCGCCGTCGATCGCCGCGCCGCCGTCGATCGCCGCGTCGTCCTCGTTCGCCGCACCGCCCTCGATCCTTGGTGGCACCGCAGGCCGCTGGTCGGCCAGGTCGCCTACCAGGCTGCGCAGGTCCCAGACCGCCGGCGTACCCGGCGCCGGGCCGTCGTCGTCGCCGGTCACGGCTCGTCCACCACCAGCACGCGACGCTTCGGGTACCCGCCGTCGGTGCTCGGCGCCCCGATCGACCGCCCCGCCGGGATCGCCCGCTCCCGGCCCCAGGCCCGGATCTCCTCGATCTGCTCCGGGTTCGTCCGGCTCAGCGGGTACGTGTTGGCGAAGGTGTCCAGCACGAACTCCGGGCGCAGCGTCTCGGTGCCGCCGTTCAGCAGTACCTCGGCACCCACCTCGTGCAGCGCGGCCTCGATGTCGGAGCCGGCGAAGCCGTCCGAGAGCGCGACGAGCTTGTCGACGAGTTCGGGCGGCGGCTCCTGCCGGACGTACCGGCGGTAGTAGAGGCGGACGATGTCGCCCCGGTCCTCGGCGTCCGGCAGGTCCACGAAGAACAGCTCGTCGAAGCGGCCCTTGCGGAGCAGCTCCGGTGGCAGCGAGCGGATGTCGTTCGAGGTGGCCACGAGGAAGACCCGGGATCGGGATTCCTGGAGCCAGAACAGGAACTGGCCGACCATCCGCCGGCCCACGCCGGTGCTGTCGTTCTGCCCGGCCAGCCCCTTCTCGATCTCGTCGATCCAGAGCACGCAGGGCGCCACCCGGTCGGCCGTGTCGAGCGCCTCCCGGAGCCGGCCCTCGGACTGTCCGACGTACTGGCCGAGGATGGCGGCGAGGTCCATCCGGTACAGCGGCAGCCGCCACTGCGCGGCGACGGCCTTGGCCGACAGCGACTTGCCGCAGCCCGGTACCCCGACCAGCAGCACCCCGCGCGGCGGCCGGAGTTCGGTGCCGCGCAGGTCGGCCACCATGATCTGGTGCCGGCGCCGCAGCCAGCTCCGCAGGCTGGTCAGCCCGCCCACCTGGTGGTCGGCCTCCTTGAGGTGTACGCGTTCCAGCCCGGCCAGGTCACCGAAGTGCTTGTCCTTGAACTCGGCGAGCCGTTCGACGTCCTCCCGGTCCACAGAGCCCTTCGTCACGATCGTCGCCAGCACGTTGACCGCCGTCCCCTCCGGAACCCCGACCAGGAACTCGGCGGCGCGCCGGGCGTCGGATTCGGTCCAGGCGATCGGCACCACCCCGTGGTGGTCGCCGAGGAAGTCGACGATCACCTCGTACATCTCGGTGGCGTCCGGCAGGTCGAGCGTCACGCTCATGCCCAGCCGCTGCAAGCCGCTCCACAGTGGCGTGTCGGTGACCACGATGATGCTGCCGGAGTTGGCGTCGGCGAGCCGGGCCAACTCGGCGACGTGCCGGGCGGCGGCGTTGTCGTCGCCGAGGTCGTCCGGGTCGACGAGCACCACCGTGGCGTTGGCCCGGCTGGTGAACTGGGCGGCGGCGAAGTCCATCGCCCCGACCAGCGAGCGGTCCTCCTGGGCGGAGGAGTTGTTGCGCAGGTCGCGGATGCCGGTGGCCCGGGTGTAGATCCAGAACGGCAGTTGGCTGCGCTTCGGGTTCGCCGCCACGTCCTTGACCAGGCGGATCGCCCTGACCTGCTCGATGGTGCGTACCCCGATCAGGGGTACCCGGGCGGCGATGTAACTGTCGAGGTCCCGACGGGACTCGGCGTAGTTGGACACGCTCGCTCCTTCCGGAACGGGTCAGGGCCACTGGGGCGGGTGCGGAGGTCAGTCGGCGATGATCCGGCGTCGGGTGGTCCGGGTCGGGTCGGCATACCATCCGGTCGGCCCGGGCGGCCCGGCCTCGGCGGGCTGCCCGACCAGCACGGTCAACGGGTTGTCCCGGACGGTGCGCAGCCGGGCCTGGACGATCCGCTCGTCGAGGCCGGCGCGGCGGGCCAGGTCGAGGTCGTCGACGAGCGACTGCTGTGCCGCCCGTACTCCCCGGTCCACCGCCTCGACCAGTTTCCCGGCGAGTTCGGTGGGCAGGCCGGGGTGCCCGGCCAGTGCCCGGATCGGCTGGAGGCTCCACCGGGCGTGTCCGAGTGCCCGGGCCGCCTCGAACTCGTCCCGGGACTGGGTCATCGACCGGGCGAGCGCCTGTGACCAGGACCGGAGTCGGCGGGACAGCGCGTCGCTGATCCGGTTGGTCAGCCGCTCCCAGCCGTCGCCGGGGAAGTCCGCCGGCTCCAGCGCCGGCAGCGTGTCCGGATCGACCTGCTCACCCGCGGCCCAGCGTTCGAGGAACGAGGCCCAGGCCGCGTACTGTCCGCCACCGCCCCACACCGCGTCACTGCCCGCGGGGACGCTGGACGAGGATCTCGCCGGGCGGCAGCGGCTCCCAGCCTGGCAGCCCGTCGGCGATCCGCCGGGTCCGGGCGGTGGCGCGCTGCTCGGGCACGGCTGGCTGGCGGGCCCACGGTACGGCGGGCGCCACCGGCTCGGACCGGGTGCTGGGGGAGGTGGTCATGTCATGCTCCGTTCTGCTCGGCGGCCGCGACGGTGCGCCGCTCGTACGGCGAGACGGTCTGCCCGGCGCTGGCCAGTTCGGCGACCAGCGTCCGGACCTGTGCCTCCGTGCCGTCGGCCGCCTTGAACTGGCTGGTCCAGTCGGTGAGTTCGGCATGCGCGCCGCGCAGTTGGGCGAGTGAGTCCTGCCGGGCCCGTGCGATCAACTCCGCGGCCTCGGATTGCCGGCGCTGCGCGGCCTGGGACTGGCTGTAGAGCACCAGTGCCCAGATGCCGCCGCCGAGCACGGCCGCCAGCAGGCCGAACCCGATGCTGCCGCACACCCCGAAGACCAGCAGTACGGCGCTCAGCACCGCGATCGGCAGCACCAGTGCCCTACCCCAGTTGAACGCGAACCCGTCGATGTACGGCTTGCCGTGCCGGTCCCAGTGGTCCACCAGGGACCGTTCCAGCTCCTCCAACGGCCGGGTGAACGAGCCGGTCCACCTCGGTAGCTGGAACGCCTGCGCGCCGGGGTTGTGCGTCCCCTCGAAGGCCGCCTCCACGTCGGCCGGTACGACCAGCCGGTAGTCGCGGGTGAACTCGGCATGCGCGGTGCCGAACCACTCGTGGCAGGCGGAGACCGCTATCCGCTGGGTCGAGCGGGACACTCCGATCGCGGCCGGGTCGAGCGCGGCGGTGGTCTGGATCGTCAGGTAGTCGAGGGTGCTCTCCAGGGCGGCCGACCCGGCGTCGACGGTCCGGGTGGCCGCTTCGAGGTCGCCGTCGTGCGCGATGACCGCCTGGCTGCGGGCCAGTTCCCGGCGCAGTGGAAGCTCCTCGGTGTCGTACTCGGCGACCAGCCGGTCGAGGATGTCGTCGACCGCATCCTCCAGGCGTTCGTTCGGCACGATCTCCTCGGCCAGCATCGCGGCGTACTTGTCCACCACCGACCGGTGGCTCTCGGCCCGGACCAGCGCGGCGTCCATCTGCGGCCACTGCGGCGACACCTCGGCGAGCCGGGGGAACCGGGCCGCGGCCGGCACCGTGCCGACCAGGCTTTCCAGTTCGTACCGCCACCGGTCGACCTGGGCGCGCTGCATCGACTCGTCGGAGAGCAGTTGCCGGCGGCACCGGTCGAGGAACTCCCGGACGAGTTCGAGGCCGGCCGGGCCGAAGGCGCCGTGCGAGATCGCCTCCAGGATGACCGCGAAGTCCCGGCCCAGCGCCGCCGGGTCCTGCGCGGCCAGGTAGTGCCGCAGCCAGCGCACCGAGCTGGCCCGGCGGCCCTGGCGGCGCAGCACCAGGGCCATGAACAGGGAGGTCCGGTCCGGTGACCGGCGGAACGCCTCCTCGATCGCGCGCCCGCAGAGGTCCTGGTCGTCGCCGGCCCACGCGGCGAGGCCGACCAGGACGGGTGCGAGCCAGTACCTGGGGGTCTGCACCATGAGCTGTTCGCCGACCTCCCGGACGGTCTCCTCGGAGACCAGCCCCACGTCGAAGGCCTGGAGCATCCCGACCGCGGTGCGCCGGACCACCTTGTGGTGGCCGAACTGGTGCTCCAGCTCGCCCTGCAGGGTCCCGACCCGGGTTTCGGCGCGCTGGAGGTTGGCGATCCGTTCGGTCCGCGCGACATGGCGGCGGAACTCGTCGCGCAGCTCCAGCAGCTTGTCGTGCGACTCCTGCTGCTTGTTGCCGATGTCGTAGACCTGCTGGTTGACCAGGCCCAACGTCTGGTCCAGCGCGGCGACCGCGTGCTGCACCTCGTTGACCTGGCGGCGAAGGTGGTGATCTATCTCAGACATGGGCGGTCCAAATCGGTTAGACGGGGGCGGATCCGCCGCCGTCGGAGACGACGGTTCCGTCGGCGAAGACGGGGCGGATCTCGCCGCTGGCGTACACCTCGACGAAGGCGTACGCGTCGTTGCGGGCGAGCATCCGGGCCTGGGCGAACGGCTCGGGCACTCCGTCGGCGGGGGCGAAGTGCTCCACGATGTCGTGCAGCAGGTCGAGTCGGTGGTCGACGTAGGGCGGGCCGAGGTGGCAGCGCGCCATGAAGCCCAGCGGGATGTCCCCGTACTCGGTCTCGTACTGCTCCCGGACCCAGCGGGCCAACTCGGCGCGGGCCGCCGGGTCGATCTCGGTGTCGAGCCGGCTGACGGCCGCGAACAGACCGGAGTGCCGAGGCTTCCTCGCCTTGCGCAACGGTGTGCTCCGGAGGTCGCCGGATCGGCGCAGGCCGGTAGTGGATTGATCATGACGTTTCTCGACGCGTCTGCGGGAAAAGAAGTCCATCGGCATCCCTGGCGCACTCGGGCGGGCTTGCAATGGGTGGCGCCAATCGGTGGCGCGTAATCGGGAGGCAGCTTATCCACGGCCTCAAGTGCGGGCCAGCGTACCGTCTGCTTTTTTTCACACAAAACCATCGTTCCGGCTGTCCGGTCGATGTCGCGGAACGATTCGGCCGGGCGACTCGTTCGTCCGTACGACGGGTTGGCCGAAAGTCTGTTCCGGTCGGCCGACCGGGGCCTTACCGCCGCCGATCGCTGCCGGCCGGGCGGCTCGGTCCGGTTCGGACCGTCGATCATGGAGCGGCAGGTGAGGGGCGCTCCGCCCTGTCGACCAAGGCGATTCTGGCCGTACGTCCGGCCGGTACTGACCGTACCGGTGGTGTCGGCAAGCTCGGCGTACCGGCCGGAAATGGTGATCGCCGGAAAGTGCTCCGGCGCAGGGACGGACATCGGCGCCGATGGCTTGCCCACGCAATAGCCACCTGCAAGACTCGCTCCCGCGCAAACATCAACGGAAGTCCGTCGCAGGGTCGTGGCGTACGCATTCCGTGCGTTAATGCGCCGGTCCCACAGCGCCGGCTTGCATTCCGGGCGCCGGGTGGCGGCGGATTCGGGATGGGGAAGGCTGTCGGTGATGCCGGATCCGACCTCCGCCGGCGAGGAGTGACAACCGATTCGGCACGTCGCTCGACGAATGAACTTTTTCAACCTCCCCTTGCGGTCCGACGGACCGCAAGGCCGGACGCGGTGCGTAAGCGCCGCGCGGTCCAGGTGGAAAGGGTTCAATGGATCGTGTTGTCGACCCGACCTGCGCGACCCCGAACGGTGGGCACGCCGCCCACCCGGGCGTTCGCCCGTCCCGGCCGCTGACCGTCCGCCATGTCCAACCGTGTCCAACCCGGTCCAAGATCCCGGGGAGTTCTGTCCCGCCGGGCGGCAGAGTCGGTGGCGCGCACCCGTCGGCGGCCCCGGAGGGCACCGCCGGCCGGACTGTCCGGCGCGGATTCGCCATCGCCAGCCGCGCGCCCGGCCGGCGGCGGTGGCCGCCCCGGGTGCCGCCCGGACGGCGAGGGGGTGTCCGGGCGGGCCCGGGTCGGCGTGGCCACGCGTCGACCCGGCAGCCGCACCAGGGACGTCATCCACCTCATGATCGCCGGCACCCGACTCTTTGCCGACACCGCCGCGCGGACATCCCGGCGGACGCTCCACCCGGCCGACCCGGCGGACCCGGCCGACCCGGCGGACCCGGCCGACCCGGCGGACCCGGCCGACCCGGCGGACCCGGCCGACCCGGCGGACCCGGCCGACCCGGCGGACCCGGCCGACCCGGCGGACCCGGCCGACCCGGCGGACCCGGCCGACCCGGCGGACCCGGCCGACCCGGCGGACCCGGCCGACCCGGCGGACCCGGCCGACCCGGCGGACCCGGCGGACCCGGCGACCCGGCCGACGCGTCGGACGTGCCGGACGTGCCGGAGCTGCGGGCCGTGCACCGAGCGTGCCGGGCCGGGCGGAGCCCGATCGAGGGGGCGCTTCCGAATGCCGGGGGTCAGCGGCTCGGTGCCCGGCCGACCCGGTCGAGGCGGGCCTTCACCTGCTCCGCGTCCGGATGGTCGAGGTCGTCCAGGATGTCGAGCGCCCGGTGCCAGGTGTCCGAGGCGGCGTCGAGGTCACCGATCGCCGACTGGGTGTCACCGAGCCGGGCCAGCAGGTCCGCCTCCTGATAGCGGTGGCCCAACTCCCGCCAGAGGGCGTACGACTGCTGGTACGACTCGGCCGCCTCCCGGTACCGGCCGAGTTCGTGCTGGGCGTGCCCGAGGCTGTCCCAGCCGTCGGCGGCGCCGAACCGGTCGTCGAGGTCCAGCAGTGTGTCGAGGGCCCGTCGGCAGTAGTCGACGGCCTCCTCGTGCTGCCCGAGCCAGCTCAGGCACCAGCCGATGTTGTTGAGCGCCCGACCCTGTCCGGAGCGGCTTCCCGCGTCGGTGAACAGCGCGAGCGCCTCCCTGCTGTGCCGCAGCGCGTCGGGGTGGCGGTTCTGCCGGACCGCGATCCAGCTCAGGTCGAACTGGATCCGGCCCTGTCCGAGCCGGTCGGCGGCCAGCCGGTAGAGCCGGCGTGCGGTCTCGAAATGCTCGGTGGCCTGGTCGATCCGTCCGAGGTGGACCTGGGACCGGCCGAGACTCCGTCGGGCGTGTGCCTCCTCGGCCGGGTCGTTCAGCCGCTGGGCCGCCGCCACGGCGAGTTCCTGCACCGCGGCCCACCGGTGCCAGTGTCCCCGGCGTTCCAGGGCGTGCGCCATGGTCCGGGTCAGCCGGCACAGGTGTCGGTCGAGCCGGGCGGTGGCGGCCTCCTCCGCGGTCGCCAGCAGTGCCGGCAGTTCGGCGTCGAACCAGGCAAGTGCGGTGCCGTGGTCGGCGATCTGCCCCGGTGTGACGCCGGGCGAGGCGGTCAGCAGCGGGATCGGGTCGCGGTGCGGATCCAACCGGCGATCCGCGGCGTGCGCCGTGTGCAGGTAGTGGTCGAGTACCCGGCGGCTCGCGGCCCGTCGCTCCTGCTCCGGGTCGACCCCGGCGGTCAGCTCGGCCGCGTACGCGACCAGCAGGTCGTGACAGGCGTACCGGCCGGGGCCCTGTTCGGCGACCAGGTTGGCGTCGGTCAGCTCGGCGAGCAGCGGCCGGACCCGGTGCGGCGGCAGGCCGGCGAGGCTGACCGCCGCCGGTGCGCCGACACTGGGTCCGGGGTGCAGGGAGAGCAGCCGGAACAGCCGGGCGGCGGCGGAACTGAGCGCCCGGTACGACCAGGAGAAGACCGCGCGTACGTCGGAGGCCGGATCGGTGCCGGCGAACGCCGCCAGTCCGCCCCGTGCGTCACGGAGTTCCCCGGCCAGCGCGCCGAGCGGAAACTCGGGATGCAGCGCGGCCCGGGCGGCCACGATCGCCAGCCCCAGCGGTAGCCGGGTGCAGGCGGTGACGATGTCGTCGACCGCCTCCGGTTCGGCCGCCACCCGGGCGGCACCGATCCGGGCGGCCAGCAGTTGCCGGGCCTCGGCGGGGGTGAGCAGGTCCAGGGTGATCGGTCGGGCGCCTCCGGTGCTGACCAGGCCGGCGAGCGGGTTGCGGCTGGTCACCAGGATCCGGCAGCCGGGGCCACCGGGCAGCAGCGGGCGTACCTGGTCGGCGTCCCGGGCGTTGTCAAGCACCACCAGCACGTGCCGTTCGGCGAGCAGCCCCCGGTAGAGGGCCGCCTGCGCGTCCAGGCTCGCGGGGATCCGCTGCGGGGGCACCCCGAGGGCGTCGAGCAGCGTACGGACCGCCTCGGCCGGGGCGACCGGCGCTCCGGTCGGGTCGAAGCCGCGCAGGTTGAGATAGAGCTGCCCGTCGGCGAACCGGTCGGCGACCCGGTGCGCCCAGTGCAGGGCCAGCGCGGTCTTGCCGACCCCGGCCGTGCCGGAGACGGCGGTGATCAGTGCTACCGGCGTGGCCGGATCGGCCTCCAGCAGCCGGTCGAGTTCGGCGAGTTGGCTGGCCCGGCCCGCGAAACCGGGCACGGCCGGCGGGAGCTGGCGCGGGGACGGGACGGCCGGGGCGACCGGATCGGCCGGTCCGGCGGAGCGGCGCCGCTCCTCGACCCGGTCCCGGGCGGTGGCCAGGGCGCCCTGCTCGCCAGGGGTGGCGCCGAGCAGCCGGATCAGGATGTCGAACCGGTCGGTGGGCGGCAGCACCCGGCCGGTGAAGTACTCGCCGAGGATGCCCCGGGACCAGCCGGTCTTGGCCGCCAGATCGCGGTAGGTGAGCGGGCTCGCCCCCTCCAGCCGCGCCTCCCGACGCCGGAGTTGACGCAGCAGCGCGGCCAGTTCGGCGACGGTCTCCACCCGGGCCAGCTCCCGGTGCGACAGCCCCGGCGATCGTTCGCCCGACCAGTCGGTCACGCGTCCTCCATGCCTCGCGGACATCGAACTGCGCAGTGAACGTATTTCGACCTCCCTCGCGGTCCGGGGGACCGCAAGGTCGGAGGCGGTGCGGGAGTGCCGTGCGGTTCAGGTTGAGAGGTTCGGTGCGGTGGACCGTCACAATATATCTACCCATGTCACTGACCCGCCGCGTCCGCCCTGCCGGGCACCGGACCGCAGCACCGACTGACGGGTGCGGACGGGCCACCGGACGACCGGCGGTGAACTCCGCCGGCACCCGACGGGACCGGTGTCAGCCCTGACGGCTCTTCCACTGCGGATTGGCGCGGTTGACCACGACCACCCGGCCGCGCCGGCGTACGACCACCGAGCCCGGCTTCTGCTTCAACGCCCGGAGCGAGCTGCGGACCTTCATGACTGCTCCTCCTCCGTCTCCTACCGGCGGCTTCGCCGCGGTTTCCGTCGGGCACAACGCCCGCTCCGGGGTACGGATTCCCCGACGCGGTTCGGCGGAGCGGCCCAGCCGACCGGCCGGAACGTGGTAAATCTCGGGGGTCGAGACCCGGAGCGGGCGCGGACGAGGCGCAGCCGGGTTTCCGCCCGGAAGACCCGCGTGTCGGGTTCGCGCCCCGGGTGGAGATGGCTGACCGGACGGGGGATACCGGTGACCGATCCGCCTTCGTCCCGGTTTTCCGGCCGGACGGCCTGGGCTCAGGACATCGCCGCGCCGCTGCGCCGGTTCGCGCGTACCGAGTCGGCCAGCGCCGGGGTACTGGTGGCGGCCATCGCCGCGGCGCTGGTCTGGGCGAACATCGACACCTCGTCGTACGAGGCGGTGTGGGGCACCGAGCTGTCGATCCGGCTCGACGGCGTCGGCGTCGCCTACGACCTGCGTACCTGGGTGAACAGCGGCCTGATGACGCTGTTCTTCCTGGTGGTGGGTCTGGAGGCGCGCCGCGAGTTCGACCTCGGTGACCTGCGGGACCGGCGGCGGTTCGTGCTCCCGCTCGCGGCGGGCGTGCTCGGGATGGCGGTCCCGGTCGGGATCTACCTACTGGTCAACCAGGGCGGTCCCGGGGCGCACGGCTGGGGCGTGGCGATGTCCACCGACACCGCGCTCGCGCTCGGCCTGATCTCGCTGCTCGGCCGCGGCGTACCCGACCAGGTGCGGATCTTCCTGCTGACCGTCTTCGTGGTCGACGACCTGGTGGCGCTGGTCGTCATCGCGGTGGTCTACACCGAGCACGTCGACGTGCTGCCGCTGGGTGTGGCGGTCGGGCTCTTCGCGGCACTGCTCGGGCTGCGGGCGCTGGGGGTGCGGCGCGGTCTGGTCTACCTCCCGTTCTGCGTCGCGCTCTGGGGCGCGCTGCTGGCCAGCGGGGTGGAGCCGGTGGTGGCCGGGCTCGCCATCGGCCTCACCGCGACCGCGTACTCGCCGGCCCGGGGTGCCCTGGAGTACGCCAGCGGCCTGTTCAAGCTGTTCCGGGAGCAGCCCACCGCCGAACTGGCCCGCAGCGCCACGATCGGCCTGACCCGCTCCCTGTCGCCCAACGACCGGCTCCAGCGGATGTACCACCCGTGGTCGAGCTATCTCATCGTCCCGCTCTTCGGCCTGGCCAACGCCGGCATCATGCTCGACGCCGAGTTCCTCTCCCGGGCCGTCACCGCCCCGGTGACCCTCGGCGTCTTCTTCGGGTACGTCGTCGGCAAGCCGGTCGCGGTCGCCGGGGTCTCCTGGCTGGTGCAGCGGATCAGCGGGGGACGGATCCGGCCGTCGGTCGGCTGGGCCGGAGTTCTTGCCAGCGGCACCATCTCGGGCATCGGCTTCACCCTGTCGCTGCTGATCGCCACGCTCGCCTTCCGTGGCGACCAACTCGCCGAGGCGAAGATCGGGGTGCTGGCCGCGTCGGTGGTCGCCTCCCTGCTCACCTGGGTCGTCTTCCGGATCACCGCGGCGCTGCCGAAGCCGCGGCGGACCCGCGCGCTGCTCGGCGACGCGGAGCAGCTCCTCGACCTCGCCCCACCGGTCGACCCCCGCCGGGACCATGTCCGGGGTCCGGCGGACGCCTCCGTCACGGTGGTCGAGTACGGCGACTTCCAGTGCCCGTACTGCGGCCAGGCCGAACCCGCGGTACGCGAGCTGCTGGCCGACCTCGACCTGCGCTACGTCTGGCGGCACCTGCCGCTGACCGACGTGCACCCGCAGGCACAGCTCGCGGCGGAGGCGGCGGAGGCGGCCGCCGCCCAGGGCGCCTTCTGGGAGATGCACGACCTGCTGCTCGACCACCAGGACCGGCTGCGCGTCGACGACCTGGTCGGGTACGCCGGTGAACTCGGCCTCGACCAGGAGCAGTTCCAGGCGGACCTGATGACCAACGAGCACGCGGCCCGGGTCGCCAAGGACGTGGACTCGGCCGACGTCAGCGGAGTCTCCGGCACCCCGACCTTCTTCATCAACGACCGCCGGCACTACGGGGCGTACGACATCGAGACGCTGACCCGGGCGGTCAAGGTGGCCCGGGCGCGGGCCCGGATCGAGCCGCGCCGGGACCGGCGGTCGGGCCGGGACTGAGCTCGCGCCGAGTTCTCTTCTTCCGCATTAGACTCATAATCTTTCAGTCAGGTGTCGGAGTATTGCGAGAATGTGTCGGGTCCTGGCAGGCTAAGGCATCGATCCGCATCCCTTCCCCCCGAGGAGCGGCAGCCATGGCGGTACCACGCCGACGATTCCTGATGTCCGCAGCGGCCGGTTCAGCCCTGGCCGCCGTCTCCACCACCGAACTGCTCGTGGCGATGACCGGCCCGGCCGGCGCGGCGAGTCCGCCCGGCGACGTGGTCGGCAAGATCTCGGTCGGCTACCAGGGCTGGTTCGCCTGCCCCGGCGACGGCGCGCCGATCGGCGGCTGGTGGCACTGGAGCCGCGACCGCTTCCAGCCGCCGTCGCCGAGCAACACCACCATCGTCTCCTGGCCGGACATGCGCGAGCTGAGCCGGGGCTACCCGACGGCGTACCCGAACCTCGGCAACGGGGCACCGGCCGAGCTGTTCTCCTCGTACGACCAGCAGACCGTCGACACGCACTTCCGGTGGATGCGGGACCACAACTGCGACACCGCCGCGCTGCAACGGTTCAACCCGATGGGCGACGAGGGGCCGACCCGGGACGCGATGGCGGCCAAGGTCCGGGACGCGGCCGAGCGGTTCGGTCGGAAGTACTACATCATGTACGACGTCACGAGCTGGACGAACTTCCAGACGGAGATCAAGACCGACTGGTCGACGAAGATGTCGGCGCACACCGCCTCAGCGGCGTACGCCCGGCAGAACGGCAAGCCGGTCGTCTGCGTCTGGGGCTTCGGCTTCAACGACCCCGGTCGCCCGTTTCCGCCGGCACCCTGTCTGGACGTGGTCAACTGGTTCAAGGCACAGGGCTGCTACGTGATCGGCGGGGTGCCGACGTACTGGCGGGAGGGGATCAACGACTCCCGGCCCGGGTTCCTCGACGTCTACCACGCGTTCAACATGATCTCGCCGTGGATGGTCGGCCGCACCGGCACCCTCGACGGGCTGGACTGGTTCTACACCAACGTCAACCAGCCGGACCAGGCCGACTGCAACGCCCGGGGGATCGACTACCAGCCGTGCGTGATGCCGGGCGACCTGTCCTCCGGGCACCGCCGGCACGGCGACTTCTACTGGCGGCACCTCTACAACATGATCCGGCTCGGTGCCCAGGGCCTCTACGTCTCGATGTTCGACGAGTTCAACGAGGGCAACCAGATCGCCAAGACCAGCGAGACCCAGGCGACCACCCCGGCCGGAGCCGGCATCCGGGCACTGGACGAGGACGGCACGTTCTGCTCGTCCGACTACTACCTGCGGATCACCGCCGACGGTGGCCGGATGCTCAAGGGCCAGCTCGCGCTGACGCCGGTCCGGCCGACCCCGCCGGTGGCCGGCGGCACCGGCACCCCGCCCACCGCACCGGGCAACCTGACCGTCACCGGGAAGACGGCCAACAGCGTCTCGCTGGCCTGGGCGGCGTCGACCGACGACGGCGGGGTGACCGGCTACCAGGTCCGGCAGGGCTCGACCGTGCTCGGCTCGCCGGCCGGCACGTCGTACCAGGTGACCGGGCTCACCCCCGCGACCAGCTACACCCTCACGGTGGTCGCCCTGGACGGCGCCGGCAACGTCTCCGCGCCGTCGAATCCGGTGACCGTGACCACCGACCCGGCCCCGGCCACCAACCTGGCGCGCGGCCGGCCGACCGCCGAGAGCGGGCACACCCAGAACTACGGCTCGGGCAACGTCGTGGACGGCAACCCGGACAGCTACTGGGAGAGTCCCAACCACGTCTTCCCGCAGTGGGTGCAGGTCGACCTCGGGGCCAGCACGGCGGTCGGGCGGGTGGTGCTGAAGCTGCCGCCCTCGCCCGCCTGGGGCACCCGCACCCAGACCCTGGCGGTACGCGGCAGCGCCGACGGCAGCTCCTTCACCACCCTGTCGGCGTCGGCTGGGCGGCAGTTCAACCCGGCCAGCGGCAACACCGCCACGGTCACCTTCCCGGCCACCCCGACCCGGTACGTCCGACTGGAGTTCACCGGCAACACCGGCTGGCCCGCCGGCCAGCTCTCCGAGCTGGAGGTCTATCCGAGCTAGCGCGCCGGGGTCAGGTCCGGGCCAGCGGCACCTCGACCAGGTGTTCGGCGAGGAACCACGCCTGAAGCTCGCCGGTCCGCAGCACGTTCGACACCAGCAGGTCGTTGCTGCCGTCGTCGCCCAGCTCCGCCACCCGCCGGGCGGCGTCGCGTACCTCGATCAGGATGATCTCGTGTGCCTCCAGCAGCCGGGACAGCATCACCGGCACCTGCTCGGCCCCGTCCGGCGGCCGGGGGATCCGGGTGATCTCGGCGACGTGCCGGGGGTCGCCGACCGCCACCCCGCCGAGCGTCTGCACCCGTTCGGCGAGCATGTCGACGAGCGCCAGTTGCTCGCCGGCGTGCTTGTCGAGCAGCAGGTGGAGCTGGTAGAAGGTGGGCCCGCGCATCAACCAGTGATGCTTCTTGTAGAGCGCGTACAGGATCTGGGTGTCGGCCAGGACCCGGTTGAGCCGCTGGCAGGAGTACATCCGGGCGTCCGAGGAGAGCCCGAGCGGAAACTGCCGTACGGTGCCGAACTCCTGGATCCGCCCGTCGTGCTGGTGCAGCCACGGTTGACTTCCGACGGTTTGCCCCGGACCGCTCATCGCACGCCCCTTCCGACCGGCGACGGTGACAGGAGACAGGCGCCTACCCGGGCGTCGCCCCGGCAAACCCCCGGACCGGCCCAGGTCACGGCCGGACCCGAGGGCGACGGGCCGGTTACCCGTCGGGTGACCGGCGAGCTGGCGCGGCCTAGACTCTCGGATGTGGGCGTCAGCATCATCGACCGGACGGTCGCCGAGTTGGCCCGCCCGCACCCGCTGAGCAACGTCCCGGATGCCCTGTTCCGGCTCTACGCCTGCCGACCCGGTGACGGCGCGGCGGTGCGGGTCGAGGCGGCTCGATGAGGACAGGCGCCGCCGCCGGCCACGAGGGCTACTACCACGAGGCCGTGCCGTACCGCTCCGACGACGAGCTGCTCGCCGTCGTGCTGCCGTTCCTGCTCGGCGGCGTCTCGGCCGGGGAGCCGACGGTGGTCTCCCTCGGCGAGCGGACGGGGGCGCTGGTCCGGGCGGCGCTGCCGGCCGGCTCGGGCGTCACCTTCCTGCCCGGAGGCGACCTCTATGCCCGTCCGGCCGTCGCGATCCGCTCCTACCAGCGGATGTTGGCCGGATACGTCGCCGAGGGCGCCCGGCAGATCCGGATCATCGGGGAGGTGCCGCCGGCCGCGCTCGGCGCGACCTGGGACTGGTGGGCCCGCTACGAATCGGCGATCAACTATGCGTACGACAGCTTCCCGCTCTGGAGCATGTGCGCGTACGACACCCGGATCACTCCGGCGCCGGTGCTCGCGGACGTGCTGCGTACGCACCCCCGGGTGGTCACGCCGGACGGCCGCCGGCCGAGTGAGACGTACACCGAGCCGAAGGCGTACCTGACGGAGGAGCGGTCGCCGCTGCCCGATCCGCTCCAGCGGACGCCGCCGCTCGTCGAACTCGTCGATCCGTCCCCGAACCGGGCCCGGCAGGCGGTCTACGAGGCCGACTCCGGGCTGCTCCGCACCGACGAGGTCGAGGACCTGGTCGTCGCCGTCAGCGAGACGGTGACCAACGCGCTCCGGCACGGCCGTCCGCCGGTCCGGTTCCGGCTCTGGGCCGGCGTGGACCGCATCGTCGTCGCGGTCAGCGACGGGGGTGGCGGCCCGGAGGATCCCTTCGCCGGGCTGCTGCCGGTGGCCGACGGCGGCGCGGGCGGGCTCGGCCTGTGGATCACCTACCAGTCCTGCAACCACGTGGTGCTCAACCGGAGCCAGGGTGCCTTCACCCTCCGGCTCACCGCCGGAAATCCGCACTTCACCGACTGACGCCCGGCTCGGGCTCGGATAGAGTGGCACCGTCAATCGCCGACCGACGATGAAGGTGAGGCTGGTGGCCGAGTTGCTGGACCGGTCGGTCGCGGTCGAGTACGCGTCCTGGTTCCGGGCGCTGGCCGACCCGAGCCGGGTGCAGATCGTGGCGTACCTGGCCCGGCAGGACCGGCCGATGAGCGTCGGCGAACTCGTCGCCGCGGTGGGACTGGCACAGTCCACGGTGTCCCAGCACCTGAAGATCCTCGCCGAGGTGCGGTTCGTCCTGGTCGAACAGGTCGGCACCGCCCGGCACTACCGGATAAACCAGACCTGCGTCGACTGCTTCCCGTCCGCCGCCGATGTGGTGATGGGCAGGCCCGCCCCGACGGCGATCGGAGGATGCTGATGCGGATCCGGGCGATGGAGCCGGGCGACGCCACCGCGGTGCTGGCGATCTACCAGGCCGGGCTGGACACCGGGCAGGCCAGCTTCGAGACCGTGGCGCCGAGCTGGCCGGCCTTCGACGCCGGCCGGATCGCCGCGCACCGGCTGGTCGCGGTGGACGACGGTACGGTGCTCGGCTGGGTGGCGGTCAGCGCGGTCTCCGCCCGGGCCGTCTACGCCGGAGTGGTCGAACATTCCATCTACGTCCAACCCGCCGCCCAGGGCAGGGGCGTGGCGCGGGCCCTGCTGGACACGCTGATCGCCTCGACCGAGGCCGCCGGGATCTGGACGATCCAGTCCGGGGTGTTCCCGGAGAACGCGGCCAGCCTCACCCTGCACGAGCGGGCCGGCTTCCGGGTGGTCGGCGTACGGGAGCGGGTCGGGCGGCACCACGGCAAGTGGCGTGACGTGGTGTTGCTGGAGCGGCGCAGTCCCACGGTCGGCTGATCCCGCGAGGTGGCCGGCACCGACCTGCCGCGCACCGGTCGGCGGAGCAGGCTCCGTGCCGGTCGCCGGAGCGGGTTCCCCGGCTGGCGGATCGTCGCGGCGCTGGCCGTCACCCAGACCGTCGGCTACGGCACCCTCTACTACGCCTTCGCCGTCCTGTTGCACCCGATGGCCGCGTCGTTGGACGCCTCCACCACGGTGTTGACCGGCGCCTTCACCAGCGCCCTGCTCGGCTGGGCGGTGCTGGCGGTGCCGGTCGGCCGGTGGCTGGACCGGTACGGCGGGCGGGGCCTGATGACCGTCGGATCGCTGCTGGCCACCGGCCTGCTCGTCGCCTGGTCCCAGGTACGTACCGTCGCCCAGCTCTACCTGGTGCTGATCGGCCTCGGCCTGACCATGGCGATGGTGCTGTACGAGGCGGCCACCGCCGTCATCATCTCCTGGTTCGACCCGGCTCGCCGATCCCGGGCACTGCTCGGGATGATTCTGGTGGCCGGCTTCGCCAGCACCATCTTCCTGCCGCTGACCGGCCAGTTGGTCGCCCGGTACGACTGGCGGACCGCGCTGCTCGTGCTCGCCGGCGGCTACGGTCTGGTCGCCGTACCGCTGCACGCGCTCGTGTTGCGCCGGCCGTCCCGGTCGGCGGCGACCTCTGCGGAGTCCGGCGCCTCGGCGCTGGCCGCCTCCGCCGGAGACCCCACCCCGCGCGATGATCCGGCGGTGCGGGCGGCGGTGGTCCGGGCGGCGCTACGGGACGGCCGGTTCTGGTGTCTCGCGGTCGCGTTCGTCGCGCACAGCGGGGCGATGAGCACCATGACGGTGCACCTGGTGGGCTTCCTCGTCGAACGCGGCCATCCCGCCACCTTCGCGGCTACCGTGGCCGGACTGCTCGGCGTCATGTCGGTGACCGGCCGGCTGCTGCTGGCCGCCGCCCAGCGTGGAGTCCGGCTGACCACGTTGGTGGCGGCGGTCTTCGGCATCCAGGCCGCCGCCGCGTTCTGCCTGCCGCTGGCCGCCGCCACCCGGGTCGGCGCCGCCCTCGCGGTCACCGCGTTCGGGCTCGGCTTCGGCGTGGCCAGCCTCGCCGCCCCGGCGCTGCTCGCCGACCGGTACGGCACCGTCGCGTACGGCAGCGTCGCCGGCCTGCTCGCCACCCCGGTCACCCTGGTCAGGGCGGTGGCGCCGCTCGGCGCGGCGGGGCTGCTCCAGGTCGTCGGGGGGTTACCCGCCGATGCTCGCCACGGTCGGCGCCGTCTGCTGTGTCGCCGCCGCCGGAATTCTGGCCCGGGCCGGTACGCCGGCACCGCTGTCCCGAGTGGAACACCCCCTGTCGGAACGCCTCTCCGCAGGCGATACTGGAAATTGATCAACTGGTGAACCTCTTCAACCTCCCCTTACGGTGCGACGGACCGCAGGGTCGGAGGCGGCGCGTGAGCGCCGCGCGTTCAGGTTGAAGAGGTTCGGCGTCCAGGTCGCGGAGGCCGTCGCGGCGATATTGCATACGGTATCCAAGCCGACGTATGGTGGAGGTCCAGTCGGCACGAGTGGAGGTGGGATCGCCGTGGCCAGTCCGGACCCCTCGGTGACGGATCGGGTGCGCGCGCTGGTCGCCGCGCATCGCGGTGACCGCGGTGCGCTGTTGCCGATCCTGCACCGGATCCAGGCCGAGTTCGGCTACGTCGACTCCGACGTCGTGCCGGTGCTGGCCAGCGAGTTGAACATCTCCCGCGCCGACGTGCACGGCGTGGTCACCTTCTACACCGACTTCCGGGCCGAGCCGGCCGGGCGGACGGTGGTCAAGCTCTGCCGGGCCGAGGCCTGCCAGTCGGTCGGCGCCGAACAGCTCGTGGCGTACGCGGAGCGGACCCTGGGCGTCAAGGTCGGGCAGACCACATCGGACGGTTCGGTCACCCTGGAGCAGGTGTTCTGCCTGGGCAACTGCGCGCTCGGCCCGGCCGGTCAGATCGACGAACGGGTGCACGGGCGGCTCACCCCCGCCCGGCTGGACGCCCTGGTGACGAAGGCGGTGGACGCATGACGGCCCCGGTTACGGTCTACGTACCCCGCGACGCGGCCGCGCTCTCGGTCGGCGCCGACCTGGTCGCCGCCGAGATCGAGCGGGTCGCGGCCCAGGCGGGCCGGTCGGTCCGGGTGGTCCGGAACGGCTCGCACGGCATGCTCTGGCTGGAACCGCTGGTCGAGGTGGTCACCGAGCGCGGCCGGATCGGGTACGGCCCGGTCGAGCCGGAGGCGGTCGCCGACCTGGTCGCGGCCGGGCTGCTCGACGGCGCCGACCACGAGCTGTGCCAGGGGGTCGTCGCGGAACTGCCCTGGCTGCGCGACCAGACCCGGCTCTGCTTCGCCCGGGTCGGAGTCACCGACCCGCTCTCCCCGTCCGACTATCTCGCGCACGGCGGCCTGGCCGGGCTGCGCCGCGCCCTGGAACTGACCCCGGCCGAGGTGGTCGCCCAGGTCACCGAGTCCGGGCTGCGCGGCCGGGGCGGTGCCGGCTTCCCGGCCGGGATCAAGTGGAAGACCGTGCTGGACACTCCCGGCGAACTGAAGTTCGTCTGCTGCAACGCCGACGAGGGCGACAGCGGCACCTTCGCCGACCGGATGCTGATGGAGGGCGACCCGTTCACCCTGATCGAGGGGATGACCATCGCCGCGCACGCGGTCGGCGCCACCGAGGGCTACGTCTACATCCGTTCGGAATATCCGGACGCGGTGCGGACGATGCGCCAGGCCATCGCGGTGGCCCGGGAGCAGGGCTGGCTCGGCGGCGACATCCTCGGCTCCGGGCTCCGCTTCGACCTGCACGTGCGGGTGGGCGCGGGTGCGTACATCTGCGGTGAGGAGACCGCGATGCTGGAGAGCCTGGAGGGCAAGCGCGGCATGGTCCGGGCCAAGCCGCCGATCCCGGCGATCACCGGCCTGTTCGGCAAGCCGACCGTGGTGAACAACGTGCTGACCCTGGCCTCGGTGCCGACCATCCTGGCCGAGGGGGCGGCGGCCTACCAGGCGCTCGGGGTGGAGCGGTCCCGGGGCACCCAGGTCTTCCAGCTGGCCGGCAACGTGGCCCGGGGCGGCATCTTCGAGACCGCGTTCGGCATGACACTGGGCGAGCTGATCCACACCTACGGCGGCGGTACCCGCACCGGGCGGCCGGTCCGCGCCGTCCAGGTCGGCGGCCCGCTCGGGGCGTACCTGCCGGCGACCGGCCTGGACCTGCCGATGGAGTACGAAGCCTTCGCCTCGGCTGGCGCGATGCTTGGCCACGGTGGCATCGTGGTCTTCGACGACACCGTCGACATGGCGGCGATGGCGAGATTCGCGATGGAGTTCTGCGCCGAGGAGTCCTGCGGCAAGTGCACCCCCTGCCGGGTGGGCGCGGTCCGGGGCGTCGAGGTGATCGACAAGATCACCGCCGGCCAGGACCCGGACGGCAACCTGGCCCTGCTGGGTGATCTCTGCGAGCTGATGACCGAGGGGTCGCTGTGCGCGATGGGCGGCCTGACACCGATGCCGGTACGCAGCGCACTGCTGCACTTCCCGGACGACTTCACCGCGAGGGGTGAGAAGTCCGCCGGCCGATACGAGGAGGCCAAATCGTCATGAGCGAGCGTTGCGAGCGAATCAGGCGGCTCAGTGCCGATGTGCCTCATGACGGCACGAAGCGGAGCGGAGTGGCGTCATGAGCGAGCGTTGCGAGCGAATCAGGCGGCTCAGTGCCGATGTGCCTCATGACGGCACGAAGCGGAGCGGAGTGGCGTCATGAGCCTGTTGAAGGAACCCGATCTCGGCACTCCGGCCAAGCCCGGCCCGGCGACCGTCACCGTCGAGGTGGACGGCCACCCCGTCGCGGTGCCCGAGGGCACCTCGGTGATGCGGGCGGCGGCGCTGAGCGGGATCGACATCCCGAAGCTCTGCGCCACCGACAGCCTGGAGGCGTTCGGCTCCTGCCGGCTCTGCCTGGTCGAGATCGACGGCCGGCGCGGCACCCCGGCGTCCTGCACCACCCCGGTCGCCGAGGGCATGAAGGTGACCACCCAGTCGCCGAAGCTGGAGAAGCTCCGCCAGGGCGTGATGGAGCTGTACATCTCCGACCATCCGCTGGACTGCCTCACCTGCTCCGCCAACGGTGACTGCGAGTTGCAGGACATGTCCGGTGTGGTCGGGCTGCGCCAGGTCCGGTACGGCTACGACGGCGCCAACCACCTCGACGAGAAGACCGACTCCAGCAACCCGTACTTCGACTTCGAGGCGTCCAAGTGCATCGCCTGCTCCCGCTGTGTCCGGGCCTGCGGCGAGGTGCAGGGGACGTTCGCGCTGACCATCGAGGGGCGCGGCTTCGGCTCCAAGGTGTCGGCCGGCGGCACCGACTTCATGAGTTCCGAGTGCGTCTCCTGCGGCGCCTGCGTGCAGGCCTGCCCGACGGCCACCCTCCAGGAGAAGTCGGTGGTGCAGCTCGGCATGCCGACCCGCAGCGTGGTCACCACCTGCGCGTACTGCGGCGTGGGCTGCTCGTTCAAGGCCGAGCTGCGCGGCGCCGAGCTGGTCCGGATGGTGCCGTACAAGGACGGCGGGGCGAACGAGGGGCACTCCTGCGTCAAGGGCCGGTTCGCGTTCGGCTACGCCACCCACCCGGACCGGGTGCTCACCCCGATGCTCCGGGAGAGCATCACCGACGAGTGGCGGCCGGTCGACTGGGAGACCGCGATCTCCTACACGGCGGCCAAGCTCAAGGACATCCAGGCCCGGCACGGTGTCGGGGCGATCGGCGGCATCACCTCCTCGCGTACCACCAACGAGGAGGTCTACGTGGTGCAGAAGATGATCCGGGCGGCGTTCGGCAACAACAACGTGGACACCTGCGCCCGGGTCTGCCACTCGCCGACCGGGTACGGCCTGAAGCAGACCTTCGGCACCTCCGCCGGTACCCAGGACTTCCGCTCGGTGGCCAAGTCCGACGTGATCATGGTGATCGGGGCGAACCCGACCGACGGGCACCCGGTCTTCGCCTCCCGGATGAAGCGCCGGCTGCGCGAGGGCGCCAAACTGATCGTGGTCGACCCGCGCCGGATCGACCTGGTCCGCTCGCCGCACATCGAGGCGGCCCACCACCTCCAGCTCGCCCCCGGCACCAACGTGGCGGTGGTGAACGCGATGGCGCACGTGGTGCTGACCGAGGGGCTGGTCGACCGGAGCTTCGTCGACGAGCGCTGCGAGGACTTCGACGGCTGGGCCGAGTTCATCGCCCGGCCGGAGAACAGCCCGGAGGCGGTCGAGGAACTCACCGGCGTACCGGCCGAGGAGTTGCGCGCCGCGGCCCGGCTCTTCGCCACCGGCGGCAACGGCGCGATCTACTACGGCCTCGGGGTCACCGAGCACAGCCAGGGCTCGACCATGGTGATGGGGATGGCCAACCTGGCGATGGCGACCGGCAACATTGGCCGGGAGGGCGTCGGGGTCAACCCGCTGCGCGGGCAGAACAACGTGCAGGGCTCCTGCGACATGGGGTCTTTCCCGCACGAACTGCCCGGCTACCGGCACATCTCCGACGACGTGGTCCGCGGCGTCTTCGAGAACATGTGGGGCAGTGCCCTGCTGCCCGAGCCGGGGCTGCGGATCCCGAACATGTTCGACGCGGCGATCGAGGGCAGCTTCCGGGCGCTCTTCGTGCAGGGCGAGGACATCGCGCAGTCCGACCCGAACACCAAGCACGTCACCGCCGCGCTGGAGGCGCTGGAGCTGCTCGTGGTGCAGGATCTGTTCCTCAACGAGACGGCGAAGTTCGCGCACGTCTTCCTGCCCGGCACCTCGTTCCTGGAGAAGGACGGCACGTTCACCAACGCCGAGCGCCGGATCAACCGGGTACGCCCGGTGATGGCGCCGAAGACCGGCAAGCACGAGTGGGAGATCGTCGCCGAGATCGCCCAGGCGATGGGCTACCCGATGCGGTACGACCACCCGAGCCAGATCATGGACGAGATCGCGGCGCTCACCCCGACCTTCGCCGGGGTCTCCTTCGACAAGCTCGACAAGCTGGGCAGCGTGCAGTGGCCCTGCAACGACAACGCGCCCGAGGGCACGCCGATCATGCACATGGACGGCTTCGTCCGGGGCAAGGGCCGGTTCGTGCAGACGCCGTTCGTGCCGACCCGGGAACGGAGCACCCGCAAGTTCCCGCTGATCCTGACCACCGGGCGGATCCTCAGCCAGTACAACGTGGGCGCGCAGACCCGGCGGACCGGGAACGTCGCGTGGCACCCGGAGGACGTACTCGAAATCCATCCGCACGACGCGGAGGTCCGGGGCATCAACGACGGCGACGAGGTCACCCTGGCCAGCCGGGTCGGCGCCACCTCGCTGCGGGCGGTCTTCTCCGACCGGATGCCGGTCGGGGTGGTCTACACGACCTTCCACCACCCGGTCACCGGGGCGAACGTGGTCACCACGGAGAACTCCGACTGGGCGACCAACTGTCCGGAATACAAGGTCACGGCGGTGCAGGTCGGCCTGAAGAATCCGCCGGCTCCGGTGGACGTCTCCTCCTCGGAGACCCGGCTGCCGGCGATGGCGGACTGAGATGACGACGCACACCGGAATGTCTCCGCAGGTCCGACTCGCCAACGAGATCGCCGTGCACTTCCACCACCAGCCGCCGGAGCAGGCCGCGGCGGCGATCGCCGAGCACATCCGGGCGTTCTGGGATCCGCGGATGCGGGCCGAGTTGCGGCTCCGGGCCGAGGCCGAGCCGGAGGCGCTCGACCCGCTCGCCCTGGCCGCCGCCCGGCTGCTGTAGCCGCACCCACTGTTTCTGCCCTGTCGTGGCCCCGCGCATCCGGCGCGGGGCCACGACGCTGCTGTGCCGCTGTCAATTCAGCAGCTTTGCCGCGTACCAACCCGACTGTGGACCTTCGCCTGGACATCAGAGGCGTTACGCAGAGGTTTAAACGCCTCTAATGTCCAGGTGAGTGAGACGGGGCGAATGAACTGCGAGCCAGGGTCAGTGCCGGGCTGGAGCTGATCACGAGGATGGTCGAGAAGTGGAAGTGAACACCACCCTGGACTGGCGCAAGTCGTCACATAGCGATACCGGATCCTGCGTCGAGGCGGCCGACAACCTTCCCGGCCGAGTGCTGGTGCGGGACAGCAAGGACCGCGACGGAGGCACGCTGGTCTCCGGGACGTCAGGCTGGCACGCGTTCCTCGACCTTGCGAAGCGGACCGGCCGGGCGGGCTGAGCCGCCACCAGCCCGCAACAACAGAAGAGGGCTACGGGTGTGGCCGATGAACACCCTGCGGCAAGGGAGTACGCCTTGACTCGGCTCCATACTGCATACAGAATTCTGTAGGTAATAGCAGTGTCGCCGAGCCGCCAGGGAGGGCCTGTGCCCGGACACCAGCTCCGCTACGACGTGAACTGCTCGATCCTCTTCACCGAGCTGCCGCTGCTGGAGCGGCCGGCGGCGGCGAAGGCGGCCGGATTCGACGCCGTCGAGTTCTGGTGGCCGTTCGCCGAGGCGGTGCCCCCGGCCGCCCAGGTGGAGGCGTTCCTCGCCGCCCTGCACGACGCCGACGTCCAGCTGGTGGGGCTGAACTTCTTCGCCGGGGACATGCCCGGCGGCGACCGGGGAGTCGTCTCCTGGCCGGGCCGGTCCGCCGAGTTCCGGGAGAACGTCGAACTGGTCGCGATGATCGGCGCCGCCACCGGCTGCCGGTCGTTCAACGCCCTCTACGGCAACCGGATCCCCGAGGTGCACCCCGGCACCCAGGAGGAGGCGGCGGTGGCCAACCTGGCCTTCGCCGCCGCCGCGGTGGCCCGGATCGGCGGCACCGTCCTGGTCGAGGCGGTCAGCGGCCCGCAGCCCTATCCGCTGCGTACCGCCGCCGACGTGGTCGCGGTGCTCGACCAGTTGCTGGTCGAACGCGACGTCCGCAACCTGGCCCTGCTCGCCGACCTCTACCACCTCACCGTCAACGGAGACGACGTGCCGAAGGTGCTCGCCGAGTACGCCGACCGGATCGGGCACGTGCAGATCGCCGACGCACCCGGGCGGCACGAGCCGGGCACCGGCGAGATCGACCTCGACGGCCATCTCGGCCAGCTCGAACAGGCCGGCTACCGCGGCTGGGTCGGCCTGGAATACCTGCCCAGCGGGCCGAGCGCGGAGAGCTTCGAGTGGCTGCCCCGGCACCACCGGGGTGGCGGTGCCGACCAGACCAACGAAGGGGATCGCTGACAATGACCAGCATCGGTTTCATCGGCCTCGGCATCATGGGCGGCCCGATGGCCGTCAACCTGATCAAGGCCGGCCACGACGTTGTCGGCTACGACGTCAGCCCAGCCCGCAACGCCGCCCTGGAGCAGGCCGGTGGCAAGGTCGCCGCCGGCATCGGCGAACTGGTTCGGCAGGTCGACGTGGTGATCACGATGGTCCGCGACTCGGCCGACGTCGAGGCGGTCGCCCTCGGCGACGAGGGCATCCTGGCCAACGCCCGTCCCGGACAGCTCTACGTCGACATGACCAGCATCTCGCCGGGCACCTCCCGGCAGGTCGCCGAGGCGGCCCGGATCCTCTCGGTACGGGTGCTGGACGCCCCGGTCAGCGGCGGCGAGGCGGGGGCGATCGAGGGCACCCTCTCCATCATGGTCGGTGGCGAACCGACGGACTTCGCGGCGGCGCTGCCGATCCTGGAGGTGCTGGGCGGCACCGTCGTGCACGTCGGCCCGGCCGGTGCCGGTCAGACGGTGAAGGCGGCCAACCAGCTCATCGTGGCCGGCACCATCGAGCTGGTCGCCGAGGCGATCGTCTTCCTCGAGGCGTACGGGGTGGACACCGAGGCAGCGGTCAAGGTGCTGGCCGGCGGCCTGGCCGGCAACCGGATCCTGGACCGCAAGGCGGCCGGGATGCTGGCCCGGCAGTTCCAGCCCGGCTTCCGAATCGACCTGCACCACAAGGACATGGGCATCGTCACCTCGGCGGCCCGGGAGGCCGGGGTGGTGATCCCGCTCGGCGCGGCGGTCGCCCAGCTCATCGCCGCGGTCAAGGCACAGGGCGACGGCGGCCTCGACCACAGCGCCCTGCTCAAACTGGTCGAGCAGCTCTCCGGCCGGTCGGCCGGCTGATCCGGCCGGGCCGTCGCGCCGATGGGGCACGTACTGCTGGCACCGGACAAGTTCAAAGGCTCGCTGACCGCCGCCGAAGTCGTCCGGCACCTGACCGCCGGGCTGCACCGGGCCGCCCCCGGCATCGAGGTACGCGGCTTCCCGGTCGCCGACGGCGGCGACGGCACTCTCGACGCGGCGGTCTCGGCCGGCTTCCGCCGGATCCCGGTCTCCGTGGCCGGTCCGACCGGGATCCCGGTACGCACCGCCTTCGGGTACGCCGACGGCGTGGCGGTGGTCGAGCTGGCCGACGCCTGCGGGCTGCGCCGACTGCCGGCCGGGGTACCCGAGCCGTTGCGGGCCAGCAGCCGCGGTGCCGGTGAGGTGATCCGGGCGGCGTTGGAGTACGGCTGTGCGGAGGTGGTGCTCGGGCTGGGTGGCAGCGCCAGTACCGACGGCGGGGCGGGGCTGGTCGGCGCGCTCGGGGTACGCCTGCTCGACGAGCGGGGCGCCGAGTTGCCGCCCGGTGGTGCGGCGCTGCGCCACCTGTGCCGGATCGACCTGACCGGGCTGCATCCGGCGGTCCGGCGTACCCGCTTCGTGGTGGCCGGCGACGTGGACAACCCGCTGCTCGGCCCGACCGGCGCCGCCGCCGTCTACGGACCGCAGAAGGGCGCGACCGCCGGCGACGTGGCGGTGCTGGAGGCGGGCCTGACCCGCTGGGCCGGGCTGGCCGAGGCGGCCGTACGGGACGTGGAGCTGGTCGGGGCGGCGGGGTCGGCTGGGGCTGGCCGCCCGGGGCAGCCGGTCAGCGCCTGGCCGGGCGCTGGCGCGGCCGGCGGGGTGGGCTTCGCCGCGCTCGGCTTCCTCGGGGCGCGGTTCCGGCCCGGCATCGAGCTGCTGCTCGAGCTGCTGGGTTTTCCGGAGGCGGTGGCCGGGGCCGACCTGGTGGTCACCGGCGAGGGATCGCTGGACCTCCAGAGCCTGCACGGCAAGGCACCGGTCGGGGTGGCCAGGGCGGCCGGTCGGGCCGGCGTACCGACGGTGGCGGTCGCCGGTCGGGTCAGTGTCGGGCCGGACGAGTTGCGGGACGCCGGGATCCGGGCGGCGTATCCGCTCACCGACCTCGAACCGGACCAGGCGGCCTGCCTCGACCGGGCCGCCGAGCTGGTCGGAAAGGTCGCGGAGACGCTGGCCGCCGACTGGCTGGACCCGGCCGGCCCGCCCCGCCGTCGCTGAGGCGGACCGCCCGGGTGTCGCCGTCTTCCGGTGGCTTCGCCGAGCCGAGCGCGCGCAGGCGCACCGGGGGCGGCTCGTCCGACCGCCGAGAGTCCGGGCGATCGCGCCGGCTGGTGCCGTCCCCTCAGAGTTCGCGGATCGCTATCCGCCGGAAGGTGATCGTCTCGTACGGGCCGAAGTTGCCCGTCTCGTAGAGCACGCCAACGGTCCTGGCGCCGAGTTGGACCAGGTCCGAGTAGCCGGCCGGGAGACCGGACAGGGCGAGCGCCGGCCGCCAGGTGGCGCCGTGGTCGGTGCTCACCCGCAGCGTCAGCGCGGCCCTGCCGGTCGGTTCGGCGGGGCCGGAGAACAGCAGCGGCGCGTTCGACCCGGACAACTGGAGTACGCTCGCCTGCACCACCGGTCCGACGAGGGTCGCCTGTGGACGGTACGGCAGTTCCAGGCTCTGGCCGCCGTCGCGGCTGTAGGCGTCGGCCCGGTTGCCGGGCGCGGTGCCGTTGTGCTCGCGGGTGTTGAGGTAGAGCCGGCCGTCGGGGAGTTCGGCGGCAGTGCTCTCGTTGACGTTGAGATAGCCGTCGGTGTTGTCGTCGACGAAGCCGATCCGCCAGCTCTCGCCACCGTCGTCGCTGTAGAGCGCGTGTCCGCCGTAGTACTTGGCCTCGGTGCCGAGGTCGGGTGAGCCGGCCGGCGGCGCGACGGAGTGGTTGGCGGGCACGACCAGCCGGTCCCGGTGCGGTCCACGGGTCAACCGGACGGCATGGCCCGGTCCCGTGGCGTACCAGCGCCAGTTTCCGGCCTTGGTCTGCGCGGTGATCTCGCGCGGCGCGGACCAGCGGGCGCCCTCGTCGTCGCTGTACTGGACGAAGACCCGCCGGCTCTGCTCGGCCGGGACCTCGCCGCGCATGATCTCGGCCTCCGACGCCTCTCCGCCGTTGTAGGTCGTCAGCAGCACCACTCGTCCGGTCGCGGTGAGCACGGGGGCCGGGTTGCCTGCGGTGTTGGGGCCGCTGTCGTTCACCACCTGTAGCGGTCCCCAGGTGCAGCCGCCGTCGGTCGACCGCTTCAGCACGAGATCGATGTTGCCGGCGTCGCCGAGCGAGCTGAGTCGCCCCTCGGCGAAGGCGAGTAGCGCGCCGGACCGTGTGGTCAGGATCGCCGGGATCCGGAAGCCGTTGTATCCCTCGGTGCCGGAGGTGAAGGGTGTGGAGACTTCACAGCGTGCGGTGTCGCCGGCCGGGGTTCGGTCGGCGGCGACCGACGGCGCGCTCGCGCCGGTCAGCGTCGCCACGAGTGCGACGCAACTGGTGGCGATCGCGGGTTGACTGAGCCGGCTCCTGCGGTGCGTCCGTGCTGACATATGCGCCCCTCTCGGGAGAATCAGACATGGGATGTCCGCTGTCTGCCGCGACGCTAACGATCTTCCTGCCGACTCGTCAAGGATCGATGGTTACTACGGTGCCGCCGACACGCTGGCGATCTCACCGGATCGCTGGGCCGGTCCGGTCGGCGCGGCGGCAACGCCCGGCCGCCAGGGAGCCGCTGCCGGCAGCGGGAGCGCGGTCTCGGCGGCGGGCAGCGGGAGCAGTTCGACCTCGGCGCCGGCCCAGCCCGGCGGCACGACCGCGAGCGCGTCCGCCCCGGCGGCGCCCCAGAGCGAACCGGGGCGGTCGTGCCCGACCGGCAGCGCCGCCGAGCCGACCCGGGCCACCGGCACCAACCGGGTGTCCCGGTCGTGCGGTGCCACCGGCCCGGCCAGCGTCGCGGTCAGGGTCGCCGGTTCGGTACGCCCGGCCAGCCGGCCGAGCAACGGGGAGAGCAGGGTCAGCGCGGCGACCAGGGCCGCGAACGGATTGCCGGGCAGGCCGACCACGAACCGGCCGTCCGGCAGGCTGGCCAGCAGTTGCGGGTGTCCCGGCCGGCAGGCGACGCCGCGTACCGGCACCTCGGCGGCGAGCGTGTCCAGGGCCCGGCGCAGGTGGTCGGCGGCGCCGGCCGAGGTGGCTCCGCAGACCACCAGCACGTCGGCGTCGGAGCGCAGCAACGCGGCGACCAGTGCGGACGCGTCGTCGGCGATCCGGGTGGACCAGGCCAGCTCGGCTCCGGCGGCCCGGACCAGCCCCGGCAGCATCGGCCCGATGGCGTCCCGGACCTGTCCCGCCGTC
The DNA here is from genome assembly GCF_050936445.1 of Plantactinospora sp. CA-294935. Lineage (NCBI taxonomy): Bacteria > Bacillati > Actinomycetota > Actinomycetes > Micromonosporales > Micromonosporaceae > Plantactinospora > Plantactinospora sp. CA-294935. Next base: position 8,946,472 of record NZ_JBNJMU010000001.1, on the reverse strand, counting down.
GGGATGCCGGCGGTACGCAGTTCGGCCCCGGTGACCACCATGCCGACCCGGGGCCGCCGGTGCACGGTCAGCGTGTCGTGCCCGAGGCTCGCGGCCAGCCCGAGCACGACCGGGTTGACGACGGTACCGGCGGGCAGCACCTCCTGGCCGACCGGACAGTCCTCGCCCCGGCGGCGTACGTGCCGGCCGGGCTCGATCTCGCCGTGCACCGTCCGGCCGGTGCGGGTGGCCCGCTCGTACGGCAGCACCGCGTCGGCGCCGGCCGGCACCACGGCCCCGGTGCCGATCTCGACGGCGTCTCCGTCGGTCAGCGGAGCCGGGACACCGGGGTCGCCGGCCAGTACCCGTCCGGTGAGCTGCCACGGGCCGGGGCCGGCGACCGCGTACCCGTCCATCGCGGCGGAGTTGTACGCCGGCAGCGGGGCGAGGGCGACCAGCGGGACCGCCAGGGCGGAGCCGACGGTGTCGGGCAGGGGTCGCGGGACGGGGCCGAGCGGTCGGGCGGTGCCCCGGGCGTACCGCCGGGCCTCGGGCCAGGCGACGGCGCTCATCGCCCGGCGTCCCGCCGGGACCACTCCGCAGCGAGCCGGGTCAGTCGGTCCGCCGCCTCGGGCAGGGTCGCGCCCCGGCCCACCATCACACCGAGCAGAAAGGTGCCGAGCGGTGCGGCCGGCCGGGTCACGCCGTGCGCCACGTCCCGGGCGACGTCCAGCACCAGCCGCTGGTCCAGCACGTCCGGGTCGAGACCGAGTTCCTCGATGGCCTGTCGGGTCCACTCGTCCAGCACGCTCATGCCCATCTCCTCGCTGCGCCGTCGACGTCATGACCTCGGAAACCCGGCCAGCCGATCCGCTCGCCCGTGGATCGACCTGGACAGTCGCCCGTCGGTGGTAGAGAATAGTGCACTCAACATACAGTATACAGTGGCCAGTTGGAGGCACCAGATGACGGACTCCAGCAACGACACGGCGGTGCGCGAGATCAGCGACCTCTACGGCCGCCGCTACCGGGTCGGCGAGACCGACCGCGCCCTGCTGGGCCGGTCCCGGGCGTGGATGCTGCTGCTGCCCTGGGCCGCGATGCTGGCGATCAGCCTGTTCCAGTACGGCTACGGCGCCGCCCTGCCCACCCTGCTCGACGCGAACGGCTGGAGCCTGTGGCAGGCGTTCGGCGTCCTCGCCCTCTGGGTGGTCTGCCAGGCGGCCAGTTCGCCCCTGGCCGGGTGGTGGTACCAACGGCTGGGCGGCCGGCTGGCCGTACCGATGCTCGTCGGCGCCGCCTGCTGCCTCGCCGCCCTGCTCACCCTGGCGCACCGCGCCGACCTCGGCACCGTGCTGCTCGGCTACTCGGTGCTCGGCGGCGTCGGCGCCGGACTCGTCTACATGACCTGCATCGCCTGTGTCACCGAGTGGTTCCCGGAGCGGATCGCCGGCCGGGTGGCGGTGGTGAGCGCCGCGTTCGGCTACGGGTCGATCCCGTTCGTCGTCCTCGCCGGTTACGGCCTGGACGCCGGCAACCGGTCGGCCGTGCTGACCGGGACCGCGGTTGCCGTCTTCGCCGTGGTGGCCGGCTGCGGCGTGCTGATGCGCAAGCCGCCGCGCAACTGGTGGCCGGCACACATCGACCCGCAGCGCTGGGCGGTCGACCGGCGGCTCAACCGCAGCATCCCGCACAACCGCCCGGCGGCCCGGCCCTACCCACCCCGCGCGGCGGTACGCAGCGGCATGCTGCCGTTGATGTTCGTGGTGGTGGTACTCACCGCGACGATGGCGCTGTTCGACATCGCGTACCTGGCCGGTGCCGCGTACACCCAGGGGTTGCCGGCGCTGACCCTGGTGGCCGGGATCGGCGCGTTGGCCGCGTCGAACGGCATCGGGCGGGCGGTGACCAGTTCGCTCTCCGACCGGATCGGCCGGCGCGGCACTCTCGGGCTCTCCCTGCTGGTCGGCGGGATCGCCCAGTTCGGCCTGCTCGCGGCGGCGGCCAACGACAACCATCCGGCCGCGGTGGTGGGTTTCGCCGCGCTCGCCGGTGCGGGCACCGGAGCCGGCTACTCGCTGCTGGTCAGCCTGGTGCGGGACTGGTTCGGTGACGATGCCACGGTGCCGAACTACGGCATCGTCTACACCGGCAAGGCCGTCGGCGGGCTGCTCGGCATCGTGCTCGCCGGGCTGGTGGTGACCACTCCGGACTCGGTGGTCCCGTTCCTGGTGGCGGGTTCGCTGGGGCTGTTCGGCGCGGCGCTGACCCGCTGGATGCGCCAGCCCGGACTGGCGGTGGTCCGGCTGCCGTCGTCGCTTCGCGCGGACCGGCTCTAGTGCGGACGAGGCCCGGTCGGCCCTACCGTGGAACGGGGCAGACCGGACGGGTGAGACCGAGCGAGGATCGGGGTGGGGCGGAATGGGACGGGTGACGAGTCGACGTCGGCTGGTCCGGATCGTCGACGGCGTGGTCAGCGAGCCGGTGGACACGCTGGCGGCCGAGGAGCCGCTGGAGATCCGGGTGAACGGGCGGTCCCTGGTGGTGACGATGCGGACCCCGGGCGACGACTTCGACCTGGCGGCCGGCTTCCTGGTCAGCGAGGGCGTGGTACGCGCCGCCGGTGAGATCGCCGGGATCCGCTACTGCGCGGGCGCCACCGCCGACGGGGTCAACACCTACAACGTGGTCGACGTGGTACTGGCGGCCGGGGTGGCGCCACCGGACCCGTCGCTGGAGCGCAACTTCTACACCACCTCGTCCTGCGGGCTCTGCGGCAAGGCCAGCCTGGACGCGGTGCGTACGATCGCGGCCTGGTCGGTGGCCGACGATCCGATGCGGCTCGACCCCGAGGTGGTCAGCACGCTGCCGGACACCCTGCGGGCCGCGCAGCGGGTCTTCGACCGCACCGGCGGGCTGCACGCGGCGGCGCTCTTCTCCGCCGACGGGCGGCTGCACTGCCTGCGTGAGGACGTCGGCCGGCACAACGCGGTGGACAAGGTCGTCGGCTGGGCGCTGCGCAACGGCCGGGTGCCGCTGCGCGGCACCGTGCTGATGGTCAGCGGGCGGGCCTCGTTCGAGCTGGTGCAGAAGGCGGTGATGGCCGGCATCCCGGCGCTGGCGGCGGTCTCCGCGCCGTCCTCGCTCGCCGCCGACCTGGCCTCGGACGCCGGGCTCACCCTGGTCGGCTTTCTGCGCGGCAGCTCGATGAACGTCTACGCCGGAGCACACCGGCTGACCCAGCGGGCTCCGACCACCCTGTCGGCCTGACCCCGATCAGCCCGCCGCGGCCGTCCGGCCGCGGCGGCTTCGTCGTGCCCGCGGCCGCCACCCGGGGACCGGTGCCGCCGACCCGGCAACCGAGCGCGGGCGGACACCCGAGCCCGCCGCCGGTAGCGGAAACCAGGGCCGGGACGTGCGAGAGGTCCGGGCGGAGGTGTCGGCCTCCGCCCGGACCGGCGCCGACCTTCGGGTACGGCGGTCGCCGGGTGCCGGTCGCGTCCGCCCGACCCGGCACCCGGCCTCTCCGCCGACGGTCAGCGCATCAATAACGCCTCGCGGCTCGGCGCAGCGGTGACGCCTCGCGGATCAGCGCGACAGCAACGCCTCGCGGACCAGCGCAGCGGAGACGCCTCGCGGATCAGCGCGACAGCAACGTCTCGCGCATCAGTGCGGCGGTCTCGGACGGCGTCCGGCCGACCCTGACCCCGACCGCCTCCAGCGCCTCCTGCTTGGCCAGCGCCGTGCCGGACGAGCCGGAGACGATCGCTCCGGCGTGCCCCATCGTCTTGCCCTCCGGGGCGGTGAAACCGGCGACGTAGCCCACCACCGGCTTGCTGACGTGCTCGGCGATGTACGCCGCCGCCCGCTCCTCCGCGTCCCCGCCGATCTCGCCGATCATCACGATCGCCTCGGTCTCGGGGTCGTTCTCGAACGCCTGGAGGCAGTCGATGTGCGTGGTGCCGACGATCGGGTCGCCGCCGATGCCGACGCAGGTGGAGAAGCCGAAGTCGCGCAGCTCGTACATCATCTGGTAGGTCAGGGTGCCGGACTTGCTGACCAGGCCGATCCGGCCCCGCTTGGTGATGTCGGCCGGGATGATGCCGGCGTTGGACTGACCGGGACTGATCAGACCGGGGCAGTTCGGCCCGATGATCCGGGTCCGGTTGCCGGTGGCCCGGGCGTAGGCCCAGAACTCGGCGGTGTCGTGCACCGGAATGCCCTCGGTGAGCACCACGGCCAGGCCGAGGCGGGCGTCGACCGCCTCCACCACGGCCGCCTTGGCGAACCGGGGCGGCACGAAGACCACCGTGACGTCCGCACCGGTCGCCGTGACCGCCTCGGCGCAGGTGTCGAAGACCGGGATGCCGTCTACGTCCCGGCCGCCCTTGCCCGGGGTGACCCCGGCGACGATGTTGGTGCCGGCGGCGACCATCCGGCGGGTGTGTTTGGTGCCCTCGGTACCGGTGATGCCCTGGACCAGCACCCTGCTCTTCTCGGTGAGGAAGATTGCCATCGCTGTCACGCCCCCTTGCCGGCGAGTTCGGCGGCGAGCCGCGCCGCACCGTCCATCGTGTCCACCAGCCGTACGCCCGGAAGCGCCGCCTCGGTGAGGATCCGCCGCCCCTGCGCGGCGTTGTTGCCGTCGAGCCGGACGACCAGCGGTTTGGTGATCGTCTCGCCCCGGGCGGTGAGCAGCCCGACCGCCGCGACGATGCCGTCGGCGACCGCGTCGCAGGCGGTGATCCCGCCGAAGACGTTGACGAAGACGCTGCGTACATCGGGATCGCCGAGGATGATCTCCAGGCCGTTCGCCATCACCTCGGCGGAGGCGCCGCCGCCGATGTCGAGGAAGTTGGCCGGCTTGACCCCGCCGTACTGCTCGCCGGCGTAGGCGACCACGTCGAGGGTGCTCATCACCAGCCCGGCGCCGTTTCCGATCACTCCGACCGAGCCGTCCAGCTTGACGTAGTTGAGGCCCTTCTCGGCCGCCCTGACCTCCAGCGGGTCGGTGGCGCTGACGTCGACGTACTGCGGGTGCCCCGGCTGGCGGAACCGGGCGTTGTCGTCCAGCGTCACCTTGCCGTCCAGGGCCCGTACGCTGCCGTCGTCGAGTCGGGCCAGCGGGTTGATCTCGACCAGGGTGGCGTCTTCGGACCGGAACACGTTCCAGAGTCGGACGAGTACCCGGGCCACGTCCTCGCGTACCTCGTCGGGCAGGCCGGCGGCGGCGGCCAGTCGGCGCGCGCCGTCCAGGTCGAAGCCGTCGGCCGGGTCCACCCAGGCCCGGGCCAGCGCCTCCGGGTTCTCGGCCGCCACCTGCTCGATCTCGACGCCGCCCTGTGCGGAGACGAGGGCCAGGAACGACCGGTTGGAGCGGTCGAGCAGGAACGACACGTAGTACTCGTCGGCGATGCTGCTGGCCTCGGTGACCAGCACCCGGTGCACGGTGTGGCCCTTGATGTCCATCCCGAGGATCCTGGTGGCGACGTCCCGGGCGGCGTCCGGTCCGTCGGCCAGTTTGACCCCGCCGGCCTTGCCCCGGCCGCCGGTCTTGACCTGGGCCTTGAGTACCACGCGTCCACCGATCTCGGCGGCGGCGGCATGGGCCTCGTCGGGCGTACTGGCGACGCGGTTGCGGCTGACCGGTACGCCGTGCTTGGCGAAGAGTTCCTGTGCCTGGTGCTCCAACAGGTCCACCGGGCCTCCCTTCTTCTCGACCTTCGGTGGGTTGCCTCCGCCCGATGCGTGGGCTGTCCCGGACGGGCGGGCGGAGAGACGGGGGGAGTGGCGATCGGACCGGACGTGGAGATCGGACCGGCGATGGGGTGCTGGGCAGCGGAACCGGGCTCTGGCCCGGGTCGACGAGCGGGGACCGCACCGCCTCGGCCTCGCTGGCTTCGGCGGAAAACGTCCCGCTACCCCCTAGACACTCCGCTGTTACATGCGCCACGATATTGCCTACCCCATACGGTATGCAATCCCGAAGAGGGGGCGGACCGGGCGACCGGTCCACGGCAACCGCGAACGGCAGGGCAACCGAGGTTCAGCTCCACGGCAGGCAGTGCACGGCGGGGCGCGCACAGGAGGTTGGCATGGGTAAGGCACTGGAGGGCGTACGGGTCCTCGACATGACGCACGTACAGTCCGGCCCCTCGTCCACGCAGATCCTGGCGTGGCTGGGCGCGGACGTGATCAAGTTGGAGGCGCCGGGCCAGGGCGACATCACCCGCACCCAGTTGCGTGACATCCCGGACGTGGACAGCCTCTACTTCACCATGCTGAACGGCAACAAGCGCAGCATCACCCTGAACATGAAGCACGAGCAGGGCAAGGAGGTCTTCACCCGGTTGGTGTCCGGAGTGGACATCCTGGTGGAGAACTTCGGCCCCGGCGTGGTGGAGCGGTTCGGCTTCCCCTGGGAGCGGCTACAGGAGATCAACCCCGGCCTGGTCTACGCCTCGATCAAGGGCTTCGGGCCGGGCCGCTACGCCAACTTCAAGGCGTACGAGGTGATCGCCCAGGCGATGGGCGGGGCGATGAGCACCACCGGATTCGAGGACGGGCCGCCGACCGCCACCGGGGCGCAGATCGGCGACTCCGGCACCGGCATCCACCTGGTCGCCGGCATCCTCGCCGCGCTCTACCAGCGCACCCGCACCGGACGGGGGCAGCGGGTGCAGGTCGCCATGCAGGACGCGGTGCTCAACCTCTGCCGGGTCAAGCTGCGCGACCAGCAGCGGCTGGCGCACGGCCCGCTGGGGGAGTACCCGAACGAGACTTTCGGCGACGAGGTGCCGCGCTCCGGCAACGCCTCCGGCGGCGGCCAGCCCGGCTGGGCGGTACGGTGCGCCCCCGGTGGGCCCAACGACTACATCTACGTGATTATCCAGCCGGTGGGCTGGAAGCCGATCTGCGAGCTGATCGGCAAGCCCGAACTGGCCGACGACCCCGCCTGGAGCACGCCGCAGGTGCGCCTCAACAAACTCGACAAGGCGTTCGCGCTGATCGAGGAGTGGACCGAGCGGCACACCAAGCAGGAGGTCATGGAGAAGCTCAACGCGTACAACATCCCGTGCGGGCCGATCATGTCGACCAGGGAGCTGATCGAGGACGAGACCCTCGCCCAGCTCGGCTCGGTGGTCGAGGTCGCGCACCCCGACCGGGGGGCGTACAAGACCGTCGGCAACCCGATCAAGCTCTCCGACTCGCACGTCGAGGTGGAGCGCTCGCCGCTGCTCGGCGAGCACACCGGACAGGTGCTCGGCGAGCTGGGCTACACCGAGGAGCAGGTCGGCGAGCTGCGTGCCGCCGGCGCCGTCTGAGCGGCCGGGCGCCGCGCCGGCGGCGTCCGGCCACCGCACCGCCACCACCGGTCCCGTCCGACCAGAACCCGCACGTTCCCCGGCCGCCGGCCCCACCGGCGCCGGCGTTCCTGAAGGAGACGACGTAATGCCATCCAACGACAGCAGCTACGACCGCGAGGCAGTGCGGCGGGTGCTGGACCAGGCCGCTGCGGAGGGCCGGAGTTCGCTGACCGCTCCGGAGGGGCGGCTGGTGGTCGAGGCGTACGGGATCGCCACCCCGGGTGAGGGCCTGGCCGGCAGCGCCGACGAGGCGGTGGCGCTGGCCGAGCGGATCGGCCTGCCGGTGGTACTCAAGATCGTTTCGCCGGACATCCTGCACAAGACCGAGGCCGGCGGCGTGCTGGTCGGGCTGCGCACCGCCGAGGAGGTGGCTTCCGGGTACGACACGATCCTCGCCAACGCGCGGGCGTACAAGGCGGATGCCAAGATCGTCGGGGTGCAGGTGCAGCAGCAGCTCGACTCCGGCCACGAGGTCATCGTCGGTACGGTCACCGACCCGACCTTCGGCAAGGTGGTCGCGTTCGGGCTCGGCGGCGTACTGGTCGAGGTGCTCAAGGACGTACAGTTCCGGCTCGCCCCGACCGACACCGCGACCGCGCTGTCGATGATCGACGGGATCGCCGCGGCCGAGATCCTGCGCGGCGTACGCGGCGCCGAGCCGGCCAACCGCGAGGTGCTGGCCGACCTGATCGTCCGGCTGTCGAACCTGGTCACCGACTTCCCCGAGCTGGCCGAGGTGGACCTCAACCCGGTGCTGGCCACCGCCGCCGGCGCGACCGCGGTGGACGTGCGGATCCTGGTCGACCCGGCCGCCGCCGCCACGCCTGTGCGGTTCACCGACGAGGAGATCCTGGCCAGCATGAACCGGATCATGCGGCCGGCCTCGGTCGCGGTGATCGGCGCCTCCGCCGAGACCGGCAAGATCGGCAACTCGGTGATGAAGAACCTGGTCAACGGCGGCTACCAGGGCGAGATCTACCCGATCAACCCGAAGGCCAGCGAGATCCTGGACCGGAAGGCGTTCAAGAGCATCTCCGACGTGCCCGGCCCGGTCGACGTGGCGGTCTTCGCCATCCCGGCCAAGTTCGTGCCGCAGGCGCTGGCCGAGGTCGGCGCCAAGGGAGTGGCCGGGGCGATCCTGATCCCGTCCGGCTTCGGCGAGACCGGCAACCACGAGTTGCAGGCCGAGGTCGTCAAGATCGCCCGCGAGTACGGGGTCCGCATCCTCGGGCCGAACATCTACGGCTACTACTACACCCCGGAGAACCTCTCGGCGACGTTCTGCACCCCGTACGACGTCAAGGGCGGGGTGGCGCTCTCCTCGCAGAGCGGCGGCATCGGGATGGCGATCCTCGGCTTCAGCCGGGCCGCCCGGATGGGCGTCTCCGCGATCGTCGGGGTGGGCAACAAGGCCGACATCGACGAGGACGACCTGCTGACCTTCTTCGAGAGCGACCCGAACACCCAGCTCATCGCCATGCACCTGGAGGACCTCAAGGACGGCCGCTCGTTCGCCGACACCGCCCGCCGGGTCTCCAAGACCAAGCCGGTGGTGGTGCTCAAGGCGGGCCGCACCGACCAGGGCGCCAAGGCGGCCAGCTCGCACACCGGGGCGCTGGCCGGCAACGACAAGGTCTACGACGACATCCTGCGCTCCAACGGCGTGATCCGGGCCCCCGGCCTCAACGACCTGCTGGAGTACGCCCGCGGCATCCCGCTGCTGCCCACCCCGCAGGGCGAGAACGTCGTCATCATCACCGGCGCCGGCGGCTCCGGGGTACTGCTCTCGGATGCCTGCGTGGACAACAAGCTCACCCTGATGGAGATCCCGCCGGACCTGGACGAGGCGTTCCGCAAGTTCATCCCGCCGTTCGGCGCGGCCGGCAACCCGGTGGACATCACCGGCGGCGAGCCGCCGTCCACCTACCGCAACACCATCGCGCTCGGCCTGTCCGACCCCCGCATCCATTCGCTGATCCTCGGCTACTGGCACACCATCGTCACCCCGCCGATGGTCTTCGCCGAGCTGGTCGTCGACGTGGTCGAGGAGTTCCGGGCCAAGGGCATCCACAAGCCGGTGGTCGCCTCACTCGCCGGGGACGTCGAGGTCGAGGAGGCCAGCGAGCACCTGTACCGACACGGGATCGTCGCCTATCCGTACACCACGGAGAAGCCGGTCGCGGTGCTCGGCGCCAAGTACCGGTGGGCACGTTCCGCCGGTCTGCTGGGCGGCCAACCGGACGGCCGCTGAGCAATGCACGACAGTTCCACCCGACCAGGCAGTTGGAGGGGCCACTAAGCGACACGGCGACCCGCTCCGCGGCCAAGGGTCAACGGACACCAGCGTCGGAACCGGCCCGTCCTCCGGCTCCGTACGACGTCACAGTCCCCAGGAGGTCCAGCGTGGACGCTTCGAACAGCCCTTACCCAACTCAGCCGACAAGCACCACCCCGGCGGCCGGCACCGCCGCGTTGCCCGAGCAGCGCGGCGGTACCCCGCCGGCCCCGCCCACCGAGGAACGGGTGTGGCGGGCCGGAAAACTCGAACCGATGCCGATCCGGGAGCTGCCCAAGGCTCCGCCCTCGATCCACCTGCTCGGCCCGACCGTGTTCCTCGTCGCGCTCGGCGTGGGCATGGGCGAGTCGTACATGTGGCCCCGACTGGTCCTGATCTTCGGGCCGGAGATCCGGTGGCTCTTCCTGATCGGTGTCACCCTGCAGGCCTTCGTGATGCTGGAGATGGCCCGGTACGCGATGGCGACCGGGGAGAGCATCTTCTTCGGGGCCGCCCGGGTCTTCAAACCACTGATGTGGTTCTTCTTCAGCGTGGCGATCCTGGTCTACATCTGGCCCGGACACCTCTCCACCGGCGCCGCCGCCTTCGAGGAGGTGACCGGGATACCCTGGACCGTCAGCGCCTGTGTCGGGCTGATCCTGGTCGGCGTGGTGTTCAGCCTGGCAAAGGTGATCTATCCGCTGCTGGAGGGCCTGCTCGGCATCCTGATCGGCGTACTGGTGATCGGCACCTCGGTGGTCGCCTCGATCGTCGGGCAGTGGAGCGACGTCACCTCGACCCTCGCCGGGATGTTCCACTTCGGCTACCTGCCCAGCGAGGCGATGTCGGCGGCCTGGTTCCCGGTGATCGTCGGTGCGATCGCCTTCGCCGGCCCGTCCGGGATGCAGCAGATGTGGTACACGCTGCACCTGCGGGACTCCGGTGCCGGCATGGGCGCGCACATCCCGAAGATCCGTGGCCTGCGGCACGCGGGTGAGCAGGAGGAGATGCCGTCCCGCGGCTTCATGTTCGACACCGAGAGCCCGGAGGAGATGAAGAAGTGGAAGGGCTGGCGGCGCTGGGTCACCTTCGACGCCCTGCTGCTCTTCTGGGGCGTCACGATGCTGGTCACCATCTCGTTCACGGTGCTGGCCCAGACCGCCGTCCGGGAGAACCCGGGCGTCGGGGACGTGATCCGCGACGGTGAGCGGGAGGCGGCGCTGACCGCGATGGCCGACGCGTTCGCCTCGGCCGGCGCGCCGGTGCTGCACGGGGTCTTCCTCGGCTTCATCGCACTGATCGGTCTCAACGCCACGCTCGGCCTCTTCGACTCGTTCTCCCGGGGCCAGGCGGACATGACCTACCACTTCGTACCCGGGGCCAAGCGGTTCAGCATGTCGAAGCTGTACGCCGGGTTCCTCTGGGGTGTCATCACGTTCGGCATCCTGATCCTGAACTTCGGTCCGGCGGACGGCCCCGGCGCGATCCTCGACGTACTGGCCTTCCTCTCCACCTTCGCGATGGGCGCATACTGCGTCGTGCTGCTGCTGGTCAACAACCGGATGCTGCCCAAGCCGATCCGGCCGGGCATCGTGCAGAACGTGGTGATCGGGTTCGGCGCGGTGTTCTACCTCGGCATGCTGGTCTACAGCCTGGTCCGCTTCGGCGTGGTCATCGACTGAGGCGACGGGAGGAGTTGTCATGATCAAGCGGAGTGAGGGAACGCCGTGACCGGCCATAAAGTACGCCACCTCGGTGAGCTCGCCCTGCCGGGAGCCGGCATCGGGGCGACCGCCGGGGTGGCGGCCGTCGGGCTCGCCCTGCTCGCCGGTCAACCGATCGACTGGGCCCTGGCCCACGGGGTGGGGCTCGGTCTGCCGCTGGTACTGCTCGGCGGCGGCTTCGGGCTGCTGCTGGGCGCCGGCGTCGCCTCGCCGGGCGTCTTCGCCCCGGCGGCGCTCTACTGGTTCATCGGGTTCCCGGTCGCCCGGGTCGCCCACGAGATGCTGGTCGGCCTGATGGTCGTCGGCCGGCCGGCGCTGCCGCCGGACCTGCTCGGCTTCCTCGCCTACCAGGCGATCGTCAGTCTCGGCTTCGCGATCGGATTCAGCTGGCTGCACGAGCGGATCGCGCCGGGCTGGCTGCGCCGGGTCCGGCACCGCAACCCGGCGGCCGACCGGCTGTACGCCTTCTACCTCCAGCACGCCGAGGCGCAGTGGAAGGCCCGGGAGAGTCGTAGGCGGGCCCGGGCCGCCGGCCGGGGTACCGGCCGACCGACCCTGTTCCGAGCCAAAGGAGAGTTATGAACCTGCCGGTCTGGGTATGGGCCGTGACGATCGTCGGCTTCCTGGCGATGATCGCCTTCGACTTCTACCTGGTCGCTCGCAATCCGCGCGAGCCGGCCTTCCGGGAGTGCGTGGCCTGGGTGAGCTTCTACGTACTGGCTGCGGTCGCCTTCGGGTTCGTCGTGATGGCCACGGCCGGGGTCAGCTACGGCGGCCAGTTCTTCGCCGGCTGGCTCACCGAGTACTCGCTCAGCGTCGACAACCTGTTCGTCTTCATCATCATCATGAGCCGGTTCGCGGTGCCGGTCCGGTACCGGCAGAAGGTACTGCTGATCGGCATCGTGCTGGCGCTGCTGATGCGGGGCATCTTCATCGCGGCGGGCGCCCAGGCGGTCGCCCGGTTCGACTGGCTCTTCTACCTGTTCGGCGCGTTCCTGATCTACACCGCGATCAAGTTGGTCGGTCCGCAGCAGGAGGACGAGTTCTCCGAGAACTTCGCCCTCCGTACCGCGAAGCGGATCCTGCCGACCACGGAGTCGTACCGGGGCGCGTCGGTCTTCGTCCGGGTGAACGGTCGGAGGATGGTGACCCCGATGTTGATCGTCATGATCGCCATCGGCACCACCGACCTGCTGTTCGCGCTCGACTCGATCCCGGCGATCTTCGGACTGACGCAGGAGCCGTACCTGGTATTCACCGCGAACACGTTCGCGCTGATGGGCCTGCGGCAGCTCTACTTCCTGCTCGGTGGCCTGCTCGACCGGCTGGTGTACCTCAGCAAGGGCCTGGCGTTCATCCTGGCCTTCATCGGCGTCAAGCTCGTGCTGGAGGCGGCGCACCACGACGGGGTCTCCTGGGCGCCGTCGGTGCCGATCGCCGTCTCGCTCGGGGTCATCGTCGGTACGCTGCTGGTCACCACCGTGGCGAGCCTGGCGAAGTCCCGGCGGGACGCGTCGCAACGGCCGTCCGCCGCCACGGAGGGGGCGGGGGCCGAGGCCCCCGGTGCCCACGACACCGTGACGGCGGACCGGGATGCGGTCTGACCGGTCGTCAGACCTTGATCAGGTCTTCGTCCGCGGCGGAGCCGTGGAGGAAGCGCTCGATCTCCTCGTCGCTCGGCCGGGCGGCCCGACGCTGGTTCTCCAGCGCGGCCGCCAGGCCGAGCCCGAGGGAGCGACCGTCAGCCGGGAACCCGGTCGGCAGGGCCAGCCGGTCGGAGAGTCGGGTCAGGGAACGTGAGAACGTTCGCCAGGTGGTCATGACAACATCACTCCTGCGTGTCGGTCTTCCCGGGAAACGACGCTTCCCGGGACTGTGCGCACCGGACCGGGCGGCTTGAGACCGTCCGGGACGGTGGTCCGGCAGGACACCCGGGTGTGCCTGGTGGGGCCGGGCACACCCCGGGTCGCCGGATCTTCCGCCGTCACGCCTCGTCGCGTGGCGGCCGGATCTATGTCTGTCGCCGGATCGATGACCGGCGGGGGTCGCCCGCAGCGGCCGCGCGGGGCCGCAGCCTCGCGGCCCGGACCATGGTGTGGACGGTACGCCGGCTCCTGTGTGGAGCTACCCGGTGCGGTGTCACCAGAAACCCTCGCGCTCGTCCTGTCCGGCGACAGGTCCTTGTTCGACGGTTCCAGGATACCGCCTTCGGTATACAAAAAACCGGCCTAGTGACCAAAGCCACCGCGTCGCCCGAGCGGTGCGCGACCACGTTCGGTGCCGGTACGGGGCAGGCTGCCCGGAAAACGTCCCTGCTACCCCTAGACACCTCGCTGTTACATGGTCCACGATTATTGCCTACCCCATACGGTATGCACTTCTAGGGACAGCCAGGGGGAGGACGTCGCTTCCGGTGCGCGCTTGCGCGCTGTGCCCGTCGTCGCCGTCGCCGGCCGGGTCAACCCCGACAATCGATAGCAAAACTACATATTGTACGCAGAAGTCGCACGACGATGATGGAGGACTCTGATCATGACCATCGCTTCCCTCCGGGAGTCAGACGCTGGCGACCTCGTAGGTGCGCAGAAACTCACCGACGGGATCCATCTGGTCGTCGATGCGCTCAAGCTCAACGAGGTCGACGCCATCTACGGCGTCGTCGGCATCCCGATCACCGACCTGGCCCGCCTGGCGCAGGCGTCCGGCATCCGCTTCATCGGCTTCCGGCACGAGAGCGCCGCCGGGCACGCCGCGGCGGCGGCCGGGTTCCTGACGAAGAAGCCGGGAATCTGCCTCACGGTGTCCGCTCCGGGTTTCCTCAACGGGCTGGTAGCCCTGGCCAACGCCACCGTGAACTGCTTCCCGATGGTGCAGATCTCCGGGTCCAGCGAGCGGCACCTCGTCGATCTGCAGCGGGGCGACTACGAGGAGATGGACCAGTTGGCGGCGGCTCGACAGTTCGCCAAAGCGGCATACCGCGTACACCGGGCGGAAGACATCGGCCGCGGCGTGGCCCGCGCGATCCGCACCGCCGTCTCCGGACGACCAGGAGGGGTCTACCTCGACATCCCGGCCGCGGTCCTCGGCGAGGTCATCGACGCGGATCTGGGCGCGGCGTCACTGTGGCGGGTCGTCGACCCGGCACCGCGTCAGGTGCCCGAACCCGCGGCCCTGGACCGCGCGATCGAACTGCTCGCCAACGCCCAGCGGCCGCTCGTCGTGCTCGGCAAGGGCGCCGCGTACGCGCAGGCGGACGATCAGATCCGACAGTTCGTCGAGCTCACCGGTGTGCCCTACCTGCCCATGTCGATGGCGAAGGGCCTGCTGCCCGACGACCACCCGCAGTCGGTGGCCAGCACCCGGTCACTGGCCCTACGCCGGGCCGACGTCGTGATGCTCGTCGGTGCGCGCCTGAACTGGCTGCTCGGACACGGCGACGCACCGCAGTGGAACTCCGACGCCAAGTTCATCCAGGTGGACATCGCCAGCACCGAGTTGGACAGCAATCAACCCATCGCGGCGCCGCTCGTCGGTGACGTCGGCTCGGTGATGCAGGCCCTGATCGACCGGACCACACCCGGCCAGATCGCGGTCCCGACCCAGTGGCGGGACGAGCTTTCGGCCCGCTCCGCAGAGAACGTCGGCAAGATGGCCAAGCGCCTCAAGGCCGCCGAAACCGCACACCCGATGAAGTTCCTGGGCGCGTTGCAGGCCATCCGCGACGTCCTGCGGGAGAACCCGCAGACCTATGTCGTCAACGAGGGCGCGAACGCGCTGGACCTGGCGCGCAACACGATCGGTATGCGGGTGCCGCGACACCGCTTGGACAGCGGCACCTGGGGCGTGATGGGTATCGGCATGGGGTACGCGATCGCCGCCGCGGTCGAGAGCGGAGACCCGGTCGTCGCCATCGAGGGCGACAGTGCGTTCGGGTTCAGCGGCATGGAGCTGGAGACGATCTGCCGCTACGGCCTGCCCGTCGTCACGGTCGTGCTGAACAACAGTGGCGTCTACCGCGGTGACGACGCGTCACCGTCCGGCGACCCGGCGCCGACCGCCCTCAGGGCCCGGCATGACCTCATGATCGCCGCATTCGGGGGCAAGGGCTATCGGGCGACGACGCCGGCGGAGGTCACCGCCGCGCTGCGCGAGGCCCTGGCACAACGCCAGCCCGCGCTCATCGACTGCGTCATCGACCCCACCGACGGAACCGAGAGCGGCAACATCGCCCACCTCAACCCCAAGGGCATCACGGTGCAGCGGTGAGGACGACCGGCTTCCCCCGGATCCCAAGGCGCGCAGCGACGACCGCACCGCGCGGTACCGCCCGGGTCGGCGAGGAGGGCGTCGAACATCCCGCCCGGGTGCCTCGGCCGGCCCAGGCATCCTGAGCAACACCAGCCGCCGCTTTCGACAAACCCGCGGTGCGGGTGGGCGGCCCGTCGATGCGCGGCCGCGTGCTCGCCGTGGTACGCAACGCGTCCCCCCGCATCGTGCTCGGGCCGCCCGGCGGGGTGCCGACTGCCCGTGCGGATCCGCCGGACGGCTGACGGGTCGCCGCCGCCGGACCCGGCCTGATCGATCCGGACACGACTGCGCAGACCAATGACGGAGTGCCCGGCGCAGCGTTGGTAGAGAACGGAGGCTTGGATCTCTATGTACACAGTTACCGACCCAGCGACAGGCGAACTGGTCGAGGAGATCGAGAACGCGACCGACGGAGAGGTCCGTGAGGCGATCGATCGTGTCCACCGCGGGTACGTGTCGTGGCGGCGTCGACCGGTCGCCGAGCGGGCCGAGATCGTGTCACGCGCGGCGGACCTGTTCGCCGAGCGCGCCGACGAGCTGGCGGCGACAATGACGTTGGAGATGGGCAAGCGGATCAACGAGGGCCGCGGTGAGGTCGGCGTTGTCGTCGACATCTTCAGGTACTACGCCGACAACGGTCCTTCACTGCTGGCCGACGAGCCGCTGGAGATCAGGGGCGGCAAGGCCGTCATCACCAAGAACCCTATCGGGCCGCTGCTCGGCATCATGCCGTGGAACTTCCCCTGCTACCAGATCGCCAGGTTCGCGGCGCCGAACCTGGTCCTCGGCAACACGATCCTGCTGAAGCATGCCTCGATCTGCCCCCGGTCGGCAGCCGCGATCGAGCGGATCCTGCACGACGCCGGGGTGCCTGAGGACGCGTACGTGAACATCTTCGCGTCCAGCGCGCAGATTCCCCGGATGCTCGCGGACCCCCGCATCCAGGGAGTTTCCCTGACCGGCAGCGAGCGGGCGGGCATCTCGGTCGCCGCCGAGGCCGGGAAGAATCTGAAGAGGGTCGTCCTGGAGCTGGGCGGTTCCGACCCGCTGATCCTGCTGGACACCGACGACATGGACAAGACGGTGAAGGCCACCGCGACGGCCCGGATGCGCAACTGCGGCCAGTCGTGCAACTCGCCGAAGCGGATGATCGTGCTCGCCGACATCTACGAGGAGTTCGTCGACCGCCTGACCAAGCACGTGGCCGAGACCTTCGTGCCCGGCGACCCCGGCGATCCCGCGACGAAGTTGCCGCCGCTGGCGTCGGTCGCGGCGGCCGACGAGGTGGCCGGTCAGATCGAGAAGGCGGTCCGGCAGGGCGCGACGCTACGCACCGGTGGGCGTCGTATCGACCGGCCCGGCGCCTATCTCGAGGCCACCGTGCTCACGGACGTGACCCCCGAGATGGACGCCTACTACGAGGAGATCTTCGGCCCTGTCGTGCTGGTCTTTCGCGCGGAGACCGAGGAGGAAGCGGTCGCGATCGCGAACGACTCGCCGTTCGGGCTCGGCGCCAGCGTATGGGGCACGGATCCCCACCGGTTGCGCCGGGTTGCCGGGCAGATCGAGTCCGGCATGGTGTATCTGAACAGCGCTGGTGGGTCGCAGGCCGACCTGCCGTTCGGCGGGATCAAGCGCTCCGGGATGGGCAGGGAACTGGGCCGGGCCGGCATCGAGGAGTTCATGAACAAGAAATCCATCCGCCTGTGAGGGGATGTCGATCGAGCTTGGACACCCGCGGGGCCGTATTCGAGGGGCACTTTTCCTCGTGGTGCGCCCCGGGGGTGCAACCCTGTCCGACCCGGATCCGTGGATAGGACAACATGGCGTGGCGTAGTACTCCAGCCGTATCTGCTGGATTCGTCGGCGTCTTCACTGGTAGTGGCCTACTTTGGCTCGGTACTGGTGGCGTCGGCGCCACCATGACCATCGATAGATGTGATCAAGTGGTTGGACACGGGTTAGCAGGTGTGCCGGGAGACGGCGGACCTCGCCGAGAGTGAGAGGAATGAGACCGTCCCGGCCGGGTTCGGATGGCCGAGAAGACCCCGAGCTGCGAAATCGCCATCCCGTGGTTCAAGCAACGGGAACCCCGCGCTTCTCCTGGTTCACGATTCCTTCTCATGCTTCCGGAAAGTGAACCAGAGACCCAGGTGAAGGACGATTCCCAGGCCCCCTCCAATCAGGGCGAGCGCAACCAGCGGGCCGGCCCACGTGGTTTCGACATATGCCGTGTCACCGACCACGCGTGCTCGGACGGTGCTGCCCTCATGGTTAACCACTCCCAGGCCGGTGACCTCCCCGGAACGCTGTTGACCATCAACTCCCCAGGAGCCGGTGCAGACCAGGTCAGAGTTTCCAGGAGCCGCGCCGTCGACGAGGCGACACTCCTCCACCTTCGCTGTCGTCGGGATACCCGACGACTGGGCTCGCGCGTAAGGAATCGTGAATATCAGCCCCAGAACCAGCGATCCGCCCCAGACGCAGGTATAGGTGATCGCCTTGGTCCGCGCACGGGAGAAGGCCATGATCGCAGACCTTACCGCCAAGGCGTAACCGAGACCCTGATCGCGCAGCCGGGCCCGCAAGGCGGCACCGCCAAGGCCCGGCCGCAGCGCCGCCGTACCGCAAGCCGCGGTGCGCCGGTCGGAAGCGGTGCGCACCCGTACCCGTGAAAACGCCGCACGTCCCGCCCTGCTTGACGGGACATGCGGCGCGGATGTGCGCGGGGGAGCGGGTCAGCCCAGGGCTTCCCGCTCGGCGGCCTCCTTGCGGCGCTGGTGGTAGCTCTCCCGGGTCCGCTCGGTGTGCCGGCGCATCAGCTCACCGGCCCGCCGGCCGTTGCGGCTGGCGATCACCTCGATCAGCTCCGCGTGCTCGTCCCACGCCTCCCGGCCCCGGGACCGGGCGATCGGGGCGTAATACCACCGCACCCGCCGGTCGACCATCGCGATCAGCTCGGCGAGGACCTTGTTGCCGGACATCTCGACGACGTACGCGTGCAGGGCCGCGTTCGCGTCGACCAACTCCACCTGGTCGTCGTCGCGCAGCGCCTTCTCGCCGGCGTTCTGCAGCTCGCGCAGCCGTTCCACCCGCTCCGGGGTGGCCTGCCGGGCGGCCAGCCGGGCCGACTCGGACTCCAGCAGGGTACGGGTGGCGAGGAGCTGGTCCGCCTCCTCCTCGGTCGGCACGTGCACGAAGGCACCGAGTGCCGGGCGCAGATCGACCCAGCCCTCGCTCTGCAACCGTTGCAGCGCCTCCCGCACCGGCTGCCGGCTGACGCCGAGCTGGGCCGCGAGCTCGTTCTCGACCAGGTGCTCGCCGGGACGCAGCTCACGGTTGATGATCATCTCGGCGATGACGTCGTAGACCGCCTGGCGTAGCGGCGCGGGCCGTTCCAGGGGCTGTCGCGCGGCCCGTGGCTCGCGGCGGGCCGCGGTGAGTCGTCGTCGACCACCATTGGCGCCGGCAGGCGAGGCCGAGCCTCCCCATTCGGTCATGGACTACCTCCGGCTGCGATATCGATCGGGAGTGGCGATTCCTGGCTATAGCATACAGTCGCCCAGATGCAATCGTCGGCCCCGTGCCGGCGGCGGCAATATCGCCGCGCGACCGGAGAGGCGGCCGGTGCCGCGGTCGCGTCGGCGGGGTGGACGGCCCCACGGCCACCCACCCCGCCGTTCGTTCCGGCACCCCGGCCAGATCAGCCGGAGACCGCGTCGCGGTACTCGATCTCCGGTACCGGCTCGAATTCGTTGACCTTCGCGATGGAGAGCCCGTGCGCGGTATTCGCCTCCCGCTCGATCATCACCTCGACCAGCACCGGCCGGCTGGTCCGCCGGGCCTCCTTACTGGCCCAGGCGAGCGCGTCGGCGATCTCGTCGGGGCGCAGCACCCGGCGGCCGGCGCAGCCGTACGCCTCCATCACCTTCACATTGTCGGTGCCGTACTCGTCGTAGTGGATGTCCACCTCGTAGTTCATCTCGTAGCCGATCTCGGCCTGCCGGATAAGCCCGAGGTACTCGTTGTTCAACATGATCAGTACGAACGGGATGTTGTACTGCGCGGCGACCGCGAGTTCCTCGACCAGGAACTGGAACGAGTAGTCGCCGACCACCCCGACCACCTCGGCGTCGGGTTTGGCGGACTTCACCCCGATCGCCGCCGGGATCTCCCAACCGAGCGGGCCGGCCTGGCCGCAGACCTGGTAGTGCCGGGGCTTGAAGACCTTCTGGAACTGCCCGGACCAGATCTGGTAGAGACCGATCGCGGTGACGAAGTAGGTGTCCGGGCCGAAGAACTCGTTGATCTCCTTGAAGACCCGGGGCGCCTTCACCGGTACGGCGTCGAAGTCGTCCCGGCGGCGCAGCGTCTCGCGCAGCTTGCGGACCAGCGAGACCCATTCGCCGCGGTCTCGGTGCACGCCCCTGCGGCGTACGGCGTCGAGCAGCGCGGCGAGGAACGCCCCGGTGTCCGAGACGATCCCGAGGTCGGGGCCGAACACCTTGCCGAGCTGGGTCGGCTCGATGTCGACGTGGATGAACTTCCGGTCGCCCCGGTAGGTCTCCAGGTCGCCGGTGTGCCGGTCGCCGAACCGGGCACCGAGCGCGAGCACCAGGTCGGACTCCAGGAAGGACGCGTTGCCGAAGCGCTGGGTGGTCTGGATGCCGGTCATCCCGGCGAAGAGGTCGTGGTCCTCCGGGATGGCGCCCTTGCCCATCAGGGTGACCTGGACCGGGATGTTCAGCGCCTCGGCGACCTCCCGGAGCAGATCGGTGGCCTCACCGATGATCACCCCGCCGCCGGCCAGGATCAGCGGCCGCTCGGCGGCCAGCAGCATGTCCAGGGCCCGCTCGACCCGGGGCAGGTGCGGCTCGACCCGGGGCACCGGCAGCGGGGCGTCGATCGAGGCGTCCCACTCGATCTCCTGCCGCTGCACGTCGATCGGCAGGTCGATCAGGACCGGCCCGGGCCGCCCGGAGCGGGCGATCCGGAACGCCTCCCGGAAGATCCAGGGGGCCTGGGCGGCCTCCTTGACCTGCACCGCCCACTTTGTCACCGGCTTGGCGATCTCGACGATGTCGACCGCCTGGAACGCCTCCTGGTGCAGCTTGCTGGTCGGCGCCTGGCCGGTGATGCAGACCATCGGGATGGAGTCCGCCTGTGCGGTGTAGAGGCCCGTGATCATGTTGGTACCGGCCGGGCCGGAGGTGCCGATCGCGACGCCGACCCGGCCGTTGGTCCGGGCCCAGCCGTCGGCCATGTGGGTGGCACCCTCCTCGTGCCGGACGATCAGGTGCCGGATGTCGCTGCGCCGCAGTGCCGCGTAGAGCGGCAGGATCGCGGCGCCGGGGCAGCCGAACGCGATGTCCACGCCCTCCGAGGCGAGCACCGAGACGACCGCGTCCATGCAGGGGATTTTGGCCATGGGGTTCAGACCTCCGGGTAGTGGGCGTGGGTCGGGAAGTTGCCGTACCGGCGCTCGCCGGGCGGGCCCTCGGTCACCGCGTGCACCAGCAGCGCGCCGCCGACGAAGTCGCCCCGCCAGGAGGCGCCCCGGCCGCCGAAGACCTCCTGCCGGTCGCCCCGGGACCGGGGCCGGTTGATGCCGACCTTGAAGGCCCGCAACTCGGCGCCGAGCCGCTGCGCGGTCGCCTCGTCGTCGCAGGCCAGCGAGGCGACCAGGGCGCCGTTGCTGGCGTTCATCCCGGCCAGCAGTTCGGCTTCGGTGTCGACCAGCGCGATGGTGTCGACCGGTCCGAACGGCTCGGCGTGGAACAGTGGGGAGGAGGGCGGCGGGGCCAGGATCGCCACCGGCGCCAGGTACGCCGACCGGTCCTGATCGGGCAGGAACCGTCCGTCGTCGAGCGAGCCGCGGTAGAGCGGTACGCCGCCCTTGGCGATCGCCGCGTCGATCACGTCGGTCAGCTCCTTGGCCTTGGCGTCCTTGATCAGTGGACCGAAGTCGAGGTCGGGAAAGCCGTCCTGTCCCGGCTCGACGGCGAGCGGATGCCCGAACCGGACGTCCCGGACCGCCGGCAGGTACGCGGCGAGGAACCGGTCGAACAGCGACCGCTGTACGACGTACCGGGGGTAGGCGGTGCAGCGCTGCTTGGCGTACTCGAAGGACTTGCGGACGTTGGCCGCGAGTCCGTCCCAGTCGCTGAACTCCCAGACGCCCCAGCAGTTCAGCCCCTCCTGCTCCAGCACGTGCCGCTTGCTGGAGTTGAGCAGGCCGGCGGCGACCTGGCTGCCGGCGGAGCGGCCGCCGACGAAGAAGACGCAGGCGATCTCGGGGGAGTCCACCAGCACCGGGGAGAGTTCGGCACCGCCGCCGCTGACCAGGGTGATCGGCAGGTCGTGCCGGGCCGCGAGGGCGACGGCCAGGGTCAGGCAACTCACCCCGCCGTCGGTCGGTGTCTTCGCCACCACCGCGTTTCCGGCGAGCACCTGCACCAGCACCGAGTGCATGATGACGCTCATCGGGTAGTTCCAGCTTGAGATGTTGCTGATCGGGCCGGGCAGCGGGGAGCGGCCGGCGAGCATGGAGTCGATCTCCTCGACGTACCAGCGGACGCCCTCGATGCAGCGGTCGACATCGGTGGTGGCCAGCCGCCACGGCTTGCCGATCTCCCAGACCAGCAGCAGCGCCAGCAGGTCGCGATGTGCCGCGAGGGCGTCGAGTGTCGCGGTGATCCGGGCCTTGCGCTCGGCCAGCGGCACGGTCGACCAGGTGCGATGGGTGTCGGCGGCGGCCCGGACCGCCTCGGTGGCGGTGGCCGCGGTCAGTCGGGGCGGGCCGGCGATGACGGTGCCGTCGATCGGTGAGGTGGCCGGAACCGGGTCACCGTCGGAGCGCCACCGGCCGCCCCAGTAGTTGCGGACGCGGTCCTCGGCGAAGGCCTCGGGCGCGGTCTCACGGCAGCGGGCGAAGACGTCACCCCAGGCGGTACCTGGCTTTCGGATCAGGGTCACGGGAGCCTCCAGGGCGTCGGGTGTCCTGTTGATTGGCGAGATCGCCGGGCCGGAACGGGGGTCGGTAACGTCTGCGTCCCGTCGATGGCTGACCGGCACCGGATCCCGGTGCCCGGAAGGACCAGCTAGGAAGTCTGCATACAGTATTCTGTCGGCAGAGCGAGTGCAATACCTGCGCCGACGCCTCGCCGGTACGCCGGTGGTGGTGGCGACCGGTCAGGCCGCGGTCATGCTGGGGGTGGGCGCCGGCCGGGCCATGGTCTTGGCCAGCAGTTCGGTCGCGGCGTAGATGGTGCGCAGCGTGGGTGCCGGCGCACCGGTGATGTCAGCGATCTCCACCACGGCGGCGACGACGGCGTCGAGCTCCATCTCCTTGCCCGCCTCAAGGTCCTGCAACATCGAGGTCTTGTGGTGGCCGACCCGCCGGGCCCCCTCGACCCGCTTGCTGATCGAGATCTCAGGCGTGCTGCCGACCCGGCTGGCGATGTCGAGGGTCTCCGCCATCATCTGCTCGACCACCCGGCGGGTGCCCGGGCTCTCGCAGATCTCCGCCATGGTGGCCCTGGTCAGGGCGCTGATCGGGTTCAGCGACACGTTACCCATCAACTTGATCCAGATGTCGTCCCGCAGCCGCGGCTCGACCGGGCATTTCAGCCCGCCGGCCACCATCGCGTCGCTGAACCGCTGGCAGCGCTGCGAGACCGTGCCGTCCGGCTCCCCGATGGAGAACCGGGTCCCCTCCAGGTGCCGGATCACCCCGGGTGACTCGATCACCGTGGCCGGGTAGACCACGCAGCCGATCGCCCGCTCCGGGGCCATCACCGCCGAGGTCGCCCCGCCCGGGTCGACCGCCTCGATCCGCTGGCCCTCGTACGGCCCCGGGAGCTTGTGGAAATACCACCACGGGATGCCGTTCTGCCCAGCGATGAGGGCGGTCTCCGGGCCGAGCAGCGGTTCGAGCAGTGGCCCCGCCGAGGCGTAGGAATGCGCCTTGAGGCCGAGGAACACGTAGTCCACCGGCCCGACCTCGCCGGGGTCGTCGGTGGCGTGCGGGTGCGCGGCGAAGTCGCCCCGGGGACTGAGTACCCGCACTCCGTGTGCCCGCAGCGCGGCCAGGTGTGCGCCGCGGGCGATCAACTGGACATCCACCCCGGCCCGGCACAGGGACGCACCGACGTACGCGCCGATGGCGCCGGCTCCGAGCACTGCAACTCGCACGGGCTGCTCCCTTCTCGTACGACGTCCGCGCGGCGCCGAGGCGACGCAGCAGCGGCGTGCCTTCCCGTATGCGTTATGCTGACTACAGTATGCAATTTCACATGAGGCTGACAAGCCTCGACTGTTCCCGGAGTCGGTTCGGTGCACCCTTACCGACGGAGCTACCAGCGGATACGGATCTTCAGCACGACCGGTAGCCGGGGTTCCGGGCATGCGAACCGAAACGATGGCCGACGGTGTGACGGTCGCCGCCGCAGCGATGGGGGAGAGCCGGACCGGCACCGGTGCCGCCACCCGGACGAGCACCTCCGGCCGGAAGCCGGTGCCGCTCGCGGCTGCTCGGTGTCAGATCGCCGTGGTCCGGGGGATCACCGGAGCGTCGTTGACGTCCGGACCGAAGAACTTGAACACCACGAGGTCCCGCTCGCCGGTGTTCTGCACCGGGTGCGGCGCGGTCGCCACGTCGTACGAGACGAGCAACTCGTCGCGGTCGGCGTCGCCGCCGCGTACGTCGTGGCCGCAGTACCGTCCGGTGCCGGACCAGACGAGGATCGAGTACACCCCGCGCTCCGTGCAGCGGTAGGTCCGGCCGGGCGGCACCACGAGCTTCTTTCCGCTGAACTTCGGCGTGTTGTAGAAGATCCACCACTCCCGGCCGCCGTCCGTCGCACCGTCGGGGTCGACCGGGTGCGGCGGCAGGTGGTTGTTCTCGTAGAAGTACGGATCACCGTTGAGTTCCCACTCCACGAAGCCGAGCGGGAACCGCTCGCCGTGCGCCTGCCGGTCCTGTGGCCGGACGTCCTTGAAGAGCAGCTCCTTGGAGATGATCCGGCCGGCGTTGAGCGCCTGGAACATGGCGAAGACGTCGGAGTCCTCCTGGAGTTCCACGGTCAGCGCGGTGCCGGGCGCGTGCAGCACCCCGGACGGCACCGCGAAGCCGTCGTCGGGGACCTGGAGGTAGGCCCGGGCGTGCCGGAGGATCAGGTCGCTGTCCCAGTCGACCAGGTACGGCAGCAGCACCTCGTACGCCCGCTCCCGGACGATCCACGGGTGCACCCCGAAGAACGTCTCCGGGTGCGGGCCGCTCTCCACTCCGGCGGGGAAGTGGTAGGCCTCGTCCTTCGAGCGCCGCCCGACCAGCTCGGCGAAGCGCTGCGGTGGATGGATGTGGTACGGGATCCGTGCGCCGTAGTCGAGCAGCTTGGCGAGCCGGCCGAGCCCGTGCGGGTGGCTCGCCGCGTACGCCGCGCCCATGATGGCGGCCGGATCGGCGCGTACCGCGTCGCGCAGCGTCAGCCGGGCCCGCCCGTCGCGGTCGACGACGTGCCCGAGCCCCTCGTCGGGCGGACCGATCCGGTTGTCGGCCCGGGTGGTCGAGCCGAGCCAGCGCTCGCAGACGAAGCCCCGCTCGCCGAGGTCGTAGGCGTCCTCGGCCAGGCCGAGCCGGCGGCCGGGCGGCACCAGGTCACGGGCGACGAAGGCGGGTGCGAGTCGGAGCACCCCGTCGCCGTCGTTCAGGAGTTCCTCGACCAGCGCCCGGGCCGCGCCGGTCGAGCGGCTGTCGTTTTCGGTCAACCCTTCAGTCCGCTCATCGATATGCCCTGGATGAACCGGCGTTGGAACACCAGGAAGGTGACAATCATGGGAAGTGTGGCGACGACCGAGCCGGCCATCAGCAGGTTCCAGGATGTCCGATTCTTCACCACGAACAGGGCCAAACCCAGCGGAGCCGTGTATTTGTCCGAGCTGGAGATGACGATCAGGGGCCAGAGGAAGTCCTCCCAGGCATAGGTGAAGGTGAAGATCGCCGTGGCGGCGAGGGCGGGACCGCAGAGCGGCAGCACCACCCGCCAGAAGACCCGGAACTCCCTGGCGCCGTCGATCCGGGCCGCGTCCAGCAACTCGTCGGGAATGGCCAGCATGTACTGGCGGAGCAGGAAGATGCCGAACGCGCTGACCGCGCCGGGCAGGATCAGCCCCCAGTACGAGTCGAGCCAGCCGTGCCCGCCGGCCCCGAGCGCGTCGTTGCCGCCGAAGAACGGTACGTGCTTGAGCACCAGGTAGTTCGGGATCAGGGTCACCTGCGGCGGCACCATCATGGTGGCCAGGAAGAGCAGGAAGATCGCGTCCCGGCCGGGGAACTTCCGCTTCGCGAAGGTGTACGCGGCCAGCGAGTTGAAGAACAGTTGCAGCACGGTGACCGAGGTGGCCACGAAGGCGCTGTTCAGGAACCACCGCCAGGCGCCCTCGCTGCCCTGGGCCAGTTCGCCGGCCTTGCCGATGCCGAAGAAGCCCTTGTAGCCGTCCAGGGTCGGGTTCTCCGGGATCCACTGCGGCGGCCAGGAGAAGATGTCGCCGACGTGCTGGAACGAGGCGCTGACCAGCCAGGCGAACGGTGCGACGAAGAGGATCGCGCCGGGCACCAGGATGAGATAGCAGACGGCCAGCCAGAGCCGGCGTCCCAGCACCGGCCGGCGGGCCGGTCCGGAGGTGCGGGCCGGTGCGGTCGGCGCTACCGGGGGATCCGGCACGGTGGCGGTCACGGCGGCTCCTCGGTTCGGGTCGCTCACAGGTCCGCCCTCCGGTACAGCCGGAGCTGGATCGCCGTGAAGACCAGCAGGAGTACGAACAGCCCGTACGCGAGCGTGCTGGCGTACCCCATCTCGTAGAACTTGAAGGCGGCCTCGTAGATGTAATAGACCATCGTGGTGGTCCGGTTGACCGGGCCGCCGCCGGTCATGATGTAGATCTGGGTGAACACCTGGAACGAGCCGATGATCCCCATCACCATCAGGAACAGCGTCGACGGGGCCAGCATCGGCAGCGTCACGTGGCGGAACCGGGCCCACGGACCGGCGCCGTCGATCCGGGCCGACTCGTAGAGCTGGGTCGGGATGGCCTGCAACGCCGCCAGGTAGACCACCATCGAGAAGCCGACGCTGGCCCAGACGCTCATCAGCACCACTGCCGGCATCGCCAGGTTCTTGTCGGACAGCCAGACCAGCGGCTGGCTGATCAGGTGAGTCTTCAGCAGGTAGAAGTTGATCGGGCCGAAGTCACCGTTGTAGAGCCATTTCCAGACGATGGCCGCCACCACGAACGGGGTGATGTTGGGCAGGAAGTAGAGGGTACGCAGCAGGCCGCGACCCCGGATCGGCTGGTTGAGCAGCAGGGCGACGCCCAGCCCGACGGCCATGCCGAGCGGTACCGAGGCGCCGGTGAAGTAGGCGGTGTTGATGATCGACCGGCGGAAGTCCTCGTCCTGCACCATGTCGCGGTAGTTCTGCAGCCCGACGAAGGGCTTCTCCGGCTCCAGGATGTTCCACTCCCGGAACGTCAGGTAGAACGCGAAGCCGAGCGCGAAGACGGTGAAGACCGAGAAGAGGATCAGTCCGGGAGCCAGGAAGGCGTACGCCGACCGCTCCCGCCAGGCCCGCCGGAGCTTGCCGGGTACGCTCATCGGATGATCTTCTCGGCCTCCGCCGCGGCCGCGTCGAGTGCCTGGGCGGCCGTCTGCTCGCCGTAGATCGCCTTGGCGAGCTGCTCGTTGAGGGCTTCCTCGATCTTCGGCCAGTCGGGGTTGGCGAAGACGTTGCTGACCCCGCACTTCATGGCGGCGGCGAAGCCCTCCAGCACCGGCTTGGTCTTCACCAGGTCGGGGGAGTCCAGCAGGCTGGTGATCGGCGGGAGGGTGGTGCCGTCCTCGGACTTGTAGGTCCACTGGGCGACGTTCTCGGGCTTGGAGAGGAACTCGATGAACTTCCAGGCGGCGTCGGCCTGCTCGCTCTGGCTGAAGATGACCAGCGCGTCGCCGGCGATCGTGGTGCCGCAGCCGGCCGAGCCCTGCGGCAAGGGCGCGGTGGCCCACTTGCCGTCGATCGCCGGGAACTCGTCGGCGAGGGTGCCGGCGAACCACGAGCCCGCGACGTACATCCCGACCTGGCCGTTGGCGAACGCCTGGCGGCCGTCGTACGAGTTGGAGTTGAGGTAGTCCTTGGGCGCGTACTTCGCCAGGTTGACGTAGTACTCGGCGGCCCGCTTCCCCTCGTCCTTGTTGAACAGCACCTCCTTGCCGTCGTCGGAGAGCAGCTTGCCGCCGTTCTGCCACAGCCAGGGGTACCAGTAGTACGCCGCCTCCGGGGAGCTGGCGAACATCGCGTGGCCGTAGGTCCGCTTCGCCGGGTCGGTGAGCGCCTTCGCCGCGGCCTCGTACTGCTCCCAGGTGGTGGGCGGCCCGGTCAGGCCGGCGGCGGCGAACAGGTCGGTCCGGTAGAAGAGCGCGGTCGACTCGCCGTCGAAGGGCAGCCCGTACATGCTGTCCTCGTAGGTGGTGAAGGTCTTGAACGCCGGCACGTAGGCGTCGGCCTTCACGATCTCGCTGCGTCGCAGGTAGTTGTCGAGGTTGACCAGGGCCTTGCGGGAGGCGAAGTTGGCCGTGGTGCTGGCGTCGATGAAGGCCACGTCCGGCGGGTTGCCTCCGGCGACCTGCGCGGTCAGCTTCTCGTTCGCCTCCTCGGCGGGTACGTTCTGTAGTTCGATCTTGATGTTGGGATGCTCGGTCTGGAACTGCTGGACCAGCTTCTTCATCTCCGGCTGCTCGCCGACCCAGGAGGCGAACGAGATGGTGACCGGCGCGGTCGGCTCGGGGACGGGACCCTCGCCGGCACCGTGCTCGGTGGCGGACGAACCGCCGGTGGAACAGCCGACCAGGGCCGAGGCGGCGGTGATGGCCGCCGCGACCACCGCGAGGAACCTGCGGGGCGAGCGATGCTTCATCGGATCAGCTCCCTATGTCGTTGCCGCCAATGTGGTGGGACCACGGCTGTACCTAGGTGCAAAACGTTTGGCATGCTGCGGCTAGGGTCATCTGCCCGGCCGGCGATGTCAAGAGATCTCGGGTAACAAACGCAACAGCCTGGTAATCAGCGGTTCACCTGGCCGCGGTCAGCCGGGATCGGGCGCCGCCGGCTCGTCCGGCGGCGACGGATCCGGGGTACGACCGGCGGACGGTGCCGCGCCGAACCGCCGCCGGTACGCGCGCCCGAAGTGCGAGGGACTGTTGAAGCCCGCCGCGTGGCAGATCTCGGTCACCCCGAGGCTCGTCGAGGCGAGCAGCGACCGGGCGAAGCGCAGCCGCCGGGCCTGGAGATAGCTCTGGAACGACGTGCCGACCACCTGGCCGAACCGTTCGCTGAAGTAGTTCGGCGACAGGTGCACGTACGCCGCCACCTCGGCCAGGGTCAGCGGCTCGCGGAACCGCCGCTCGATGTACTGCACCGCCCGCCGGATGTCGCCGCCGGCCGGATCCGCGCCGCCCCGTGGCCCGGCTGGCGCCTCCGCCCCCGCCGTGACCGGATCAGCGCAGTGCCGGGCGAGTTCGATCAGGATGCACCCGAGCACGGCGTCGGCCAGCGCCGCCGCGCCGGGGCGCCGGCCGGAGGACTCCCGCCAGAGCCGGTCGAAGTCGGGGCCGAACGACGGGTCGTCGGTCAGCCAGGGCGGGCCGGCGACGCCGGGCGGGGCCGGCAGGGCCCGGTCCAGCCACCGCTCCGCGACATCCGGCTCGACGACGACGTTGTAGCAGGTCAGCGGCGTCTCCGAGGTGACGTGCAGTTCGTGGAAGTCGGTCGGGGTGAGCAGGAAGACGCCGCCCGGCCGGAGTGGCCGGGATACCCCGTTGACCACGTGCCGGGCGGTGCCGCCCAGGACGTAGCCGAGTTCGTAGTAGTCGTGCCAGTGCGCCGGTACGTCCCGTAGCTGCGGGCGCATCACCTGTACGCCGGAACCGCCCGCCACCAGCCCGTCGGCGACCAGCCCGTCGATCATGTACCGGTCGAGGAGTCGGGTCACCCGGGTTCCTCCGTCCGGTCCTCGCAGGAAAACGTTTTGCTACCGTACGGACCGACACCGCAGCGGTCAACGATGCGAGAGGGCGAGGTCGATGTCCGAGACACGCCCGCCGGCACCCGGGCCCGACGAGACCCGGGTGACCCTGGTGCAGGTGGCGAAGCTGGCCGGGGTGAGCCCGACCACCGTCTCCCACGTGCTCTCCGGCAAGCGCTGGGTCGCCGAGGCCACCCAGGAGACCGTCCGCGAGGTGATCCGGCAGCTCGGCTACCGCCCCAACAACGTGGCGCGGAGCCTGCGTACCCGGCGGTCCCGGATGGTCGCGGTGGTCGTACCGGACATCACCAACCCGTTCTACGCGGTACTCACCCGCGGGCTCGCCGACGCGGTGGACGGGGCCGGCTACGGCAGCTACGTCTGCAACACCGACGGCGTACCGGAACGGGAGGACGCCTTCCTGGCCGACGTGCGCGACCGGGGCGTGGACGGGGTGGTGATGGCGGCCGGCGACGTCACCGCCGAGCTGCGTACCGGTCCGGCCGGCCTCGGCATCCCCGCCGTCTGCGTCGGCGGCGCCCTCGACGACGACCCGCACGTCGACCTGGTCACCCCGGACGACGGGGTCGGTTCGCACGCCGCCGTCAGCCACCTGATCCGGCGGGGCGCCCGCCGGATCGGCATGATCGAGGGGCCGGAGGCGACCGGCTCGGCGCGCGACGAGGGGTACCGGCGGGCCCTGCGCGAGCACGGGCTCGCGGTCGAGCCGGAGCTGATGGTGCGCGGCGACTGGACCCGGCCGGGTGGCCGGGCCGCGATGCACCGGCTGCTGGCGCTGCCGCCCGAGCGCCGTCCGGACGCGGTGTTCTGCGCCAACGACCTGACCGCGATCGGCGCCATCGACGCCGCACACGAACGGGACCTGACCGTGCCGGACGACGTCGCCGTCGTCGGGTTCGACGACGTGGACGCGGCCACCATCGTCAACCCGCCGCTCACCACGGTGCGCAACCCGGCGTACCAGACCGGGCAGAGCGCCGGGGAACTGCTGCTCAGCCGGATGACCGGCGAGTACACCGGGGAGGGCCGCACCATCGTGCTGCCCTGCCCGCTGGTGGTCCGGCGCTCCGCCTGACGGACGCTGCTATGGTGCGTCAGTCGAAGGTCACCGTCGCCTTCGCGAAGCCCGGCGGCTTGTCCCGGGCGGCGCGGAAGGCGGCGTCCACCTCCGCCAGCGGAAACCGGTGCGTGACCAGGGTGCGCAGCGAGACGGCCCCGGAGACGAGCAGCCGCATGCCGACGGTCATCCCGCGCATGATGGTGCCGACGTCCCGGTAGTGCGCGTTGACGATGCCGAAGGCCATCCAGTTCCAGTGCGCCAGGTTGATCTGGCGCGGCCGGCCCTGGTGGAAGCCGACCAGCACGATCCGGCCGCTCATCCGGGTCACCTCGCCGACCGCGTCCAGCGCCGCCTGCCCGCCGGTGCACTCGAACGTCAGGTCCGCGCCCCGCCCGCCGGTCAGTTCGCCGACCACCTCGGCCAGGGACTCGTGCCGGACGTCCACCACCCGGGTCGCGCCGAGCGCCCGGGCCCGGTCCAGCGCGTCCGGCCGGGTGTCGGCCACCACGAGCTGCCGGATCCCGCGCAGCCGGACCAGCGACTGCACCAGGTTGCCCATGAAGCCGGCACCGATCAGCACGACGTCGTCGCCGAGCCGCACGTCGGCCTCCTCCACCGCGTTGACCGCGCAGGCCAGCGGCTCGGCCAGCACCTCGTCCAGCGGTACGTCGCCGGCCGGTCGGCAGTGCGCGGCCTTGGCGGCCACGTACTCGGCGAAGCCGTGCGAGGTGACCCAGACCCCGACCGGGTCACCCACGGCGAACGAGTCGACCTCGGCGCCGACCGCGGCGACGGTGCCGCTCACCTCGTGGCCGAGATGCCGGGGGTAGTCGACCGGCGGGTCACCGGCCCAGGCGGCGAGTTCCGAGGCGCAGACCCCGCTGGCCGCGACCCGGACCAGCAGCTCGTCCGGGCCGACCTCCGGCGGCGGTACCTCGGCGATCTCGAACCGCTCCGGACCGGTCAGCACCGCTATCCGCATCCCTGGACCCCTCTCCTCAACCCGCTGCCGGGCCGGCCGTGAAGACCACGATGGCGTACGGGCCGAGTGCGTCGAGCCGCACCGTGTGGAAGCCGCCGTCGACCCGTACGTCGAGCGGGGTGACCGTGCCGTCGCAGCCGTACGCGGTGGCCGCCGGCAGCCGTTCCGGCAGCCGTACCCGAAGGTCGAGGTCGGTGACCGGGCGTACCCGGTCGTCGGCGGCCCGGTAGTCGTAGTTCACCAGGTGCACGGCGGCCGACCCGTCCGCCAGCCCGGCGATGTTCGCCGCGACGGTGGCGGTGCCGCCGGGCGCGCGAAGTTCGACCTGCCGGCCGTGCGGCAGCAGCGTCGCCAGGTCCTCCGGCCCGGATCCGGTCAGCCCCGGGTGGCCGAGCAGCGCCGACCGGTCGCCGTCGTCGAGGTTCTCGCCGAGCCCGCCGATCCGGACCACCCGGCCGCCGCCGTCCAGGTAGCCGCGCAGCGCCGCCACCTGCACCGGGGTCAGGTGGGTGCAGGCCGGCAGCAGCACGGTGGGGTAGCGCCGCAGGTCGTCGGCGGTGATCCGGTCCGGCGCCGTGCGGTCGTCGGGGAAGAGCAGCACGTCGAAGGGTACGGCGGCGCCGGCCAGCGCCGAGGTCACCTCCCGGTACGGCACCCGTACGCTCTCGTCCCGGGCGTTGCGCAGGTTGTCGCCGATGTCGGCCCGGGCGACCAGGTCCCGGTTGCTCTCCACGCTGTAGACCACCGCCACCTCGTTGCGGCTGCGCCGGGCGAAGAGCCGCTCGTGGTCGGCGAGGAACCCCTGGATCTCGGCCGCCACCTCGTGCGGGACGTAGAACGAGTCTTCGATGGTGGCACCCATCCAGGAGCCGTACGGCACCGCCATGTTCACCCCGAACGCGGCCGCCTCGTAGCAGGACAGCCGCAGCAGGTCGTGCCCCCGGCCGTTCTTGAGCAGCTCGACCAGCTCCGGCACCACCCCGCCGTACGGGTTCTCCACCACGATGACGTCCTTGTCCCCGGCGAAGCCGGCGACGTAGCGGTACCACTCCGGCTGCCGGTGGGTGGTGTTGCGCATCTCGGTGACGATCACGTCGACGTCGTCGGCGAGTCCGAGGTACTGCGGGTCCATGTTGAAGAAGTTGCCGGAGACCAGCACCTTCCGCCCCTTGCCCGCCGCGTACTGCCGGGCGTGCGCGGCCAGCTCGGCGAAGTGCCGGCGGATCGCGTCGCACTGGTACCGGTAGTAGGCCCCGAACAGCGGTGTCGCGTCGTGCCGGTCGGTGAAGTCGTAGCCGCGCTCCAGCAGCCAGTCGCCGTAGTGGAACGTCTCCAGGTCGACCCCGTCCAGCAGCGGGTCGCGTTCCTCCGGCGGCAGCCCGGACAGGTACGCCCGGAAGCCCTTCATGCAGTCCTTGCAGAAACAGCCGCCGTACTGGAGCGAGCCGAGCGGCAGCTCCGTCTCGTCGAGCTGTACGCCGTCCACGCCCGCGTCGATCTGGATCCGGATGACCGCCTTGAGGTACTCGCGCCAGACCGGGTTGTTCCGGTCCATGTAGAAGCACTGGTGCTCGCGGTCCGGGCACTCGACCCAGCGGGCGTGCAGGGCGGTCTGCCGGATGTCCCGGGCGCAGCACTCCTCGATCAGGTCGGTCACCGGCTCGCCGTCGCTGTTGACCAGGCCGCCCGGAAAGTAGTGCTCGACCGGCTTCCAGAGCAACGGATAGCGGTTCTGGCCGAACTCCCGCAGCCCGAGCCAGTCCCGGTGCCCGACCCCGCGCAGTTCGTTGAGGGCGAGGACCTCGTCCTCGTCGGCGGTCAGCTCGACCGGGAACTCCCAGCCCTGCGCCTCGAAGACGATTCCGAAGACCTTGATGCCCCGGGCCTGGGCGGCGGCGATGAACTCGCTGTCGTTGACGAAGCCGTAGAACCGGGCCCGGGCGTCGACCGGGCCGAACGCCTCCTGTTCGAGGTAGGGCAGCGAGATCGAGCCGCCGCCGAGAGAGGCCCAGACCAGCGTGGTGGCCCGGTAGTCGACCAGGTCGTCGATCATGCGGAGCCGCCGGGGCGGCAGGCTCGGGTGGTAGCAGTGCTGTCGGGGGAACCAGGCGTCGAAGTACACGCCACGTTGCATGCCTCGGGCTCCTTGCGCGGTGGGGGCGGTGGGTGGGTGGATGGATACGGGTCGGCGGGTCAGGCGACGAGCAGCGGGCCGAGGGTGCGCTCGGCGATCACCAGGCCCTGCCGGACCCGCTCCGGTGAGCCGGACCAGACCGGGTCCTCGTGCTCCACCGAGACGAAGCCCGAATATCCGCCCTCGTAGAGGACGTCGACCAGCCGGCGCCAGTCCACCTCGCCGAGGCCGGGGACCCGGTAGCGCCACCAGCCGCTGGTCCACGGCGACGGCTTCCCGACGAGCTGGCCGAAGACCCCGAACCGGTTCCGGGCGGCGGCGTCGACCTGCACGTCCTTGGCCTGCACGTGCCGGACCAGGTCGAGGTGCCCGGTCAGCGCCGCGACCGGGTCGATGCCCAGCCAGACCAGGTGGGACGGGTCGAAGTTGAGGAAGAGGCCGAGCCCGCCCAGCCAGTCCCACAGCTCCGGCGAGTACGCCAGGTTCGCCGGGTAGCCGTCCGGGTGCCAGCCCTCCATCGGGCAGTTCTCCACGACGAGCCGTACGCCCCGGTCCGCCGCGTACGCCACCAGGGGCGGCAGGATCTCCTCGGCGAGCCGCAGGTTCTCGGTCACCGTGCGGGTGACGTCCCGGCCGACGAAGGTGCCGACGTGCTCGCAGCCGAGCAGCGCGGCGGCGTCCACGCAGCGGCGCAGGTGCCGGTGGATCCGTTCCCGGGTGGCCGGGTCGGCGTGCAGGTTGTTCTCGTAGTAGGCCACCGCCGAGACGGTGAGGCCGTGCCCGGCCAGCAGGGCGCGGACCTGGTCCGCCTCGGCCGCGTCGAAGCCGTGTACGTCGAGGTGGCTCGCCTGCCACGGCCGGTCGGGCTCGCGGGGCCAGGCCGCCACCTCCAGCCCCTGGTAGCCGTGCCCGGCGGCCCACCCGGCGATCGCGTCGAGCGGTTCGCCGGGCAGGCAGGCGGTGAGCAGCCCGAGCCTCACCGCGGGCCCGGCTGGTAGGTGTTGCCGGCGCTGTCCCGGCCCCGGGCCAGCCAGATCTGCCAGCCCTCGTTCTCCGGCACCGGCAGCACCTTCACCGAGGCCGGGAAGTACCGCATGGTGTAGCCGGTGCGCCGGACATCGCTGGTGTTCGGCCGGGCGCCGTGGATGATCCGCCCGTCGTGCAGCGAGCACTGCCCGCGTTCCAGTTCGAAGTAGACCGCCCGGCTCTCGTCCACTCCGGGGATCTCGGCGTGGAAGGTCTGCACGGTCTTGTCGGTCGGCACGTACTCGGAGAAGCCGCCGCCGTCGTGACTGCCCGGGATGACCCGCATGCAGCCGTTCTCCCGGTTGCTCGGGCCGAGCGCGAGCCAGACGGTGACGATCCGGTCGTACTCGCTGAGCCGGCCGTTCCAGTAGGCGCTGTCCTCGTGCCAGGGGGTGGCCCGGCCGACCAGCGGGTCCTTCGAGATGAAGTGGCTGGTCCAGAGCGCGATGTCCGGCCCGACCAGCGGTTCGACCAGGTCGAGCACCTCGTCTGCGAGCAGGAAGTCCAGCAGTCGGGGGTCCCGGAAGTGCGGGGTGTCGAGTTCGTCGGAGAGCTTGTCGCCCTTGTCGGCGAGGTGCTCGGTAAAGATCTGTTCCAGCGTGTCCAGCTTCTCGGCGGAGAAGAGCTGGGCGCGGTTGAGGTAGTAGCCGTTCGTCCGGTAGAAGTCGACATCCTGCGGGGTCAGCACCGCACACCTCCTGATAACCGTGGCCGCCGTCGACGGTGGCGACCGGTGGTGGCCGCCGCCGTCGGCGGTGACCTCGTCGGACTCGACGCTAGGCGAGTCGCCGGGGCCGGCGCGGCGACTATCTCCGGCGGGACTCGACCTATCTTCGGTTCTGCCTCACGCCCGGCTGCCCGGCGGGGCCGCCATCACCCGGATCAGCTCGGCGAACAGCTCCAGATCCTCGACGAAGTCCTCCGGTCCGGTCTTCGGGTCACCGCCCTTGGTGACGACCTCGTGGAAGTACTCCAGCTCGTGCGTGTAGGGGTCCTTCAGGTGCGGGCGGGACACCGACCGGTGCAGTCCGGCGCCGCGGGTCTGCTCGGTGACCAGGGTGGTGGGGAAGTGCCGCAGGTACGGGGTGTCGTACTGCACCCGCAGCGTCGCGTGCTCGCCGTACACCTCGATGTGCGCGTCGAACCGGAGCTGCTCGTCGACGCCGGTCTCGTAGGTGACCAGGAAGTCGTCGTACTCCAGCAGGGCGGCCAGGAACCGGCCGTCCCGCCACTGCCGGGCGGCGGCCACCCCGCGCGGCCGGCCGAGAAGTTCGCGCATCGCCGACAGGTCGTGGCTGCCCAGCCCGCAGAGCAGCCGGTACGCCCCGGCGAGCACGTCGGGCACCTCGCCCAGCGCGTCCGCGACCAGCGCCCGCCCTCTGGCCCAGCGCGCCTCGACGGCCGACCGGGGCACGTCGGTGGGTCGGTCCACCAGCACCGTCTGGTCGATGATCAGTTGGTTGCGCCCGATGATGTCGTGCACCCGGGCGTAGTTGATCGGGCCCAGCTCGCCGATCCGCCGGGTCGCCTCGACGAACGCGGGGGCGAACCGCCGCATGTAGCCCACCATCACGGTGGCGCCGGAGCGGTCCCGGGCCGCGATGATCTGCTCGGCCTCGCGCGGGCTGAGACACATCGGCTTCTCCACCAGCACGTGCACGCCCCGGTCGAGCGCCGCGACCACCGCCTCGGCGTGGTACTCGTCGCTGTTGAGCACGAGGACGCAGTCCAGCTCGTTGCGGTCGAGCATCTCGGTGACGTCGGCGTGCCGGTGCGGTACGCCGTAGCCGCCGCCGACCCGGTCGAGCAGGCCGGGGGAGATGTCGCAGACGGCGGTGACGTCGTAGAGCTCGGGGAGCGAGCGCAGGACCGGGAGGTGGATGACCTGGGCCACCTCACCCAGTCCGACGACCCCCAGGGAAAGCCGACTCACGCGGGACCCCTTCCGTCATGCAAAACGTTTGGCTACGGGTCGCGGGCAGCGTAACCGGTCCGAATCGAGCCGGGCAACAGATCCGGCGCCGGTCTCTTGCCGCCGGTGCGGGCCGGTCGTAGGCTCCCTGCCACAGGTCGAACAAATCGTTTTGCAACTCTCGTGGCACCGTCCCTGCGAGGAGGCAATCCCATGAACGACACGCGCCTGTCCCGCCGATCCCTGATCCTCGGTGCGGCCGGAGCCGCCGGCCTGGCCAGTGGCGCCCTCGCGGTGGCCGGCCCGGCCACCGCCGGCCGGAACCGCGCACCCCGCCCGCCGCTGTGGAAGCTCGCCAGGCCCAACGGCCTCGCCTTCGGCACCTCGCTGGCGACCTGGCACATGCCCGACACCCCCTACCTCGACCTGGTCGGCCGGGAGGCGACCCTGCTCTTCACCGAGGACGACCTGCTCTGGTACCGGCTCAAGCCCACCCCGGACGCGGAACTCGACTTCAGCTACGCCGACCAGATCATCGGGTACGCCGAGAGCCAGCGGATGCGGGTCTTCGGCGCACACCTGGTCTGGGACGAGGGGTTCGGCGAGGGCTGGACCGAGGACGACCTGTGGGGGATGGCCGAGCAGCAGGCGCGCGAACTCCTCTTCGGCACCGCCGAGGCGGTGGTCCGGCGCTACCGTGGCCGGGTCGACGCCTGGAGCGTGGCCAACGAGGTGACCAGTCCGGAGGGGCAGCGCGGATTCCGCACCGACGTGCCGTGGTGGGAGACGATCGGGCCGTCGTACGTCGCCGAGGCGTTCCAGGTCGCGCACGACGCCGACCCGTCGGCGGTACTGGTGCTCAACGAGTTCGGCTTCGAGACCGTCAACGAGTACGGCGACGAGCCCGGTCCCCGGCGCCGGGCCACCCTCCAGGTCATCGACAGGCTGCTCGCCGACGGTGTGCCGGTGCACGCGCTCGGGGTGCAGGCGCACCTGCTGGCCGACCGGTTCGCCGACCGGTTCGCGGCGAACGCCTACCTGAACTGGTTCTCCGAGGTCGCCGACCGGGGGCTGGACATCCTGATCACCGAACTCGACGTACTCGACGACGGGCTGCCCGCCGACGTCGCCGTCCGGGACGCGGCCGTCGCCGACGTCTACCGGCGCTACCTCGACGTGACACTCTCGCACCAGGCGGTGAAGGCGGTGATGGCCTTCGGGCTCACCGACCGGTACACCTGGCTGGAGGAGGACTATCCGCGCGAGGACGGCGCGCCGCGCCGGCCGCTCGCCTACGACGACGAACTCGCGGCCAAGCCGGCGTACCGGGCGATCGCCGACGAGCTCGAAGCCGCGCCCCGTCGCCGACCACTGTGGACGGTGCCGGCCTGACTGTCGGCCACCGCGTTTTCGCCGGGCGGCAGCGTCGGTGTCGGCCAGCACGCGGAGCCGAAGCCTCGTTGGCCGCCGCTGATCCGGGGACCGCTCAGCCGGCGGCGTCGACCACCTCGAAATAGTGGTCGAGGACCGCCTGCGGGCGTACCTCGACGGCGACCTCGTGCGGCCCCAACCCGGCAGCCGGGCTGTTTCCGCCGTCCGCCGGTCGGAAGGTGGTGGTCCCGGCGGCCGGCCCGAGGTCGGTGTCGACGGAGACCTCGCCCGGTGCGAAGGTGCACAGCGATGGTGCGAAGAGTGTGGCTGCGGCAAGTGGGTCGTGGAAGGTGACCTCCGGCCGCTCCGCGAACCAGGACGCCGCCATGTCGGCCACCGGCCGCAGCAGCGGGTTGGCGCAGCGCTCCAGGAAGGCGCCGGCGTCCATCCGCACCCGGGTGGTGACGTCCAGGCCGACCGAGCGGTGCACCGCCACCGGCGTGGCGTAGACCCGGGCGGCGGCGTACGGGTCGCAGTGGATGTTCCACTCCGGGCCGGGTACGGAGGTGAAGGCGCCGCCCATCAGCACCAGCGAGCGCAGCAGCGCGGGAACCTCCGGGTCGACCGCGAAGAGCAGTGCCACGTTCGTCAGCGGCCCGATCGCCAGCAGGGTCACCTCGCCCGGGTGGGCGCGGATGGTCTGCCGCAGGAACTCCACCGCCGCTCCGGTCGGAAACGAGGTCTCGTGCTCCCATCGGGCCAGCGCGGCGGCCTGCGGCGGCGGACCCTGCACCGGCGGGCTCGCGAGCGGCTCGGCGGCGCCGGGGAGGATCGGCACGCTCCGCCCGGCCGCCCGGCACAGTACGCTGGCCAGCGCCGCCCGGGCCTCCGGTTCGGCGCTGACCGTGGTGATGCCGAGCAGGTCGCAGCCCGGCTGCGCCAGCAGGTACGCGAGGCAGACGGCATCGTCGATGTCGTTGCCGATGTCGGTGTCCAACAGGACGAGGCTTCGTTCGGCCATGGTCGGTCCATTATCCAGTTCGTCCGGCGGAGGTCAGGCCGGCCGGCTCAAGGAACTCTTCAGGCCGACGGGGCGCCCGGGGGCTCAGCGGATCCGGGCGACCGCGCCGTACATGCAGATGTCGACCGGTTCGGGTGGGATGCTGCCGGGTGCCGGTCGCCAGTGCCCGATCGGCACGACCCCCGGCTCGACCAGGTCCAGGCCGGTGAAGAACCGGGTGAACTCGCCCAGGCTGCGGGGCCGGCTCAGCCCGCCGGAGGCGGCGTTCGCCTCCTCCAGTTTCGCGACGGTCTCCGCCGGCACCCCGTCGTAGGTGCCGTGCGACATGACGACGTAGCTTCCGGAGGGCAGCGCGGCGACGAGCCGGCCGACGACGCCGTACGGGTCCTCGAAGTCGCGGACGAAGTGCAGGATCGCGACCAGCGTCAACCCGACCGGCTGGCGCAGATCGAGGGTGGCGTGCAGTTCCGGGGCGTCCAGGATCGACTCCGGCTCCCGCAGGTCCCGCTCGATGTATGCGCTGCGGCCCTCCGGCGAGGAGGTCAGCAGGGCACGGGCGTGCGACATCACCAGCGGGTCGTTGTCCACGTAGACGACCCGGGACTCGGGTGCGATCCGCTGGGCGACCTCGTGGGTGTTGTCGGCGGTCGGTAGCCCGGTGCCGATGTCGAGGAACTGCCGGATGCCGACCTCGCCGGCCAGGAACCCGACCGCGCGTCGCAGGAAGCGGCGGTTCTCCTGTGCGGCCCGCTTGACCGTCGGGAAGACGGCGGCGACCTGGTCGCCGGAGATCCGGTCGGCGGCGAAGTTGTCCTTGCCGCCCAGCCAGTAGTTGTACCGGCGGGCGGGGTGCGCCACGTTCGTGTCCAGCTTCGCGGCCGGACTGGTGTCGCTCACGGTACCTCCGAGGAGTCGGTTCACCGGTCGGGTCGGTCGAGTGGCCGAGGCGGCCGACCCGGGGCCGGACGTGGTGCCGGCGTACGGCACCGCACCGATTATGGGCCACGGCGCCTGTTCCGTCGATCTTGTGCCCCGGTGGTGTCCCCGGGACGACCGGCTGCGGTTCAGGAGCCGACGGGTGCGGAGACCGGTGCCGCCCAACCGTCCGGCACGGGCAGCCCGGCCGCACGCCGGGCCAGGATCGCGGCACCCACCTGGGCGGCCTGGACACCAAAGGCCGAGGGCACCACCTCGGGCGCGGTCCGCCAGGCCAGCGCCGCGCGCAGCGCCTCGCGTACCGGGTCGAAGAGTTGGGCGCCGGCCTCGGCCAGACCGCCGCCGAGCACGATCCGGGCCGGGTCCAGCGTCAGGGTCAGGGTGGCCAGCGCGATGCCCAGCGCGTGGGTCGCGGTGTCCCACACCGAGCCGGCCAGCGGATCGGTCGAGGCGGCCGCGGCGATGGCCCGGCTGTCCAGCCCCGGGGTGCCGCCGAGCCGGGCGTAGCGCCGGGCCAGGCCGCCGGCCGAGGCGTACACCTCCAGGCAGCCGCGCTGGCCACAGGGGCACGGCTCCCCGCCGGGGTGCACCG
Source organism: Plantactinospora sp. CA-294935 (assembly GCF_050936445.1). Lineage (NCBI taxonomy): Bacteria > Bacillati > Actinomycetota > Actinomycetes > Micromonosporales > Micromonosporaceae > Plantactinospora > Plantactinospora sp. CA-294935. Next base: position 8,905,688 of record NZ_JBNJMU010000001.1, on the reverse strand, counting down.
GCATGTGCCCGACCTCCCCGGCCGACCAGGCGGTGCCGGGTACCGGCTCGCCGTGCAGCACCACCGTGGCGGCGATGCCGGTGCCGAGCGGCAGCAGCACGAAGTTGGCCAACCCTCGGCCGGCCCCGGCCACCGCCTCGGCGACGCCGGCCGCCCGGGCGTCGTGCCCGATCGCCACCGGCAACCCCAGGTCGTCGTGTACGAGCGCGCGCAGCGGTACGTCGCGGAACCGGATGTTCGAGGCGTACCGCACCAGGCCGGCGTCCTCGTCGACGATGCCCGGGGTGACCACTCCGATCCCGGCTGGCGTGGCGCCGCCGGCGAGGGCCGCGTCGCGCAACCGCCGGCAGAGGTCCCGGAGCGCGCCGACCGGGTCGCCGTCGGCCCGGGACGGCACCACGACCGAGTGCCGGAGCTGGCCGTCGGAGTCGAAGACGCCGCCCTTCATGGTCGTCCCGCCGACGTCGACCGCGAGGACGCAGCGACCGGCGGACGGGTCCCCGGGAGGCGAGGTGTCGGACCGGGCGCTGACGATCGGCGAAATCACCGGGTCGCCACGGTGAGGTCCGCGGCGAAGTCGCGGTCCAGCGGAAACACCGGCCGGAGCAGGCGCTGGTACGGCAGCCGCTCGATGTCCTGGTCGACCCCGCCCGGGGTCAGCGCCAGCAGCCAGTCGCCGGCCGCCTCGAAGAGTTCGGGTTCGAGGTAGCCGATCTTCACCACCACCAGGTCGACGTCGTCCACCGTCACGCCCAGCCGGGCGTACGAGGCCAGTTGGCGGTACTGCATCCGCCGCGAGGTGACGAAGACGCTGAGGCCACCCACCCGTACGCTGACGCACCGCCCGCCGTCCGGGTCCTCGGCGACCGCCTCCAGTACGCCGTCGAGGCGTACCGGACCGGGTTCGCGGGTGTCGATCCGGCCGCCGACCGGGACGCTGACCGGGGCGCCGAGCGGCTGGTCGGCGACCTGCGCCACGGCGTCCGGGTCGACCAGTGAGGCGTACACCGCGCGGACCCCGCCGTCCCGGATCTGCGGGCGGGCCAGCATCCGGGCCAGCGCGTAGGTGACGTCGTCGGCGCCGCCGGCCCCGGGGTTGTCACCGGAGTCGCTGACGAAGAAGGGGCGCCGGGCCGGGTCCCCGATCGCGACCAGTGCCGTGTCGAGGCACTCGTCCAGGCTGCCGGTCGGTGCGACGAAGGCGAACTCGTCGCGGGCCGCCCAGAAGTGCTCGCCGAGTTCCCGGGCCGCCCGGGTCGTCGCCTCGGCGTCGGTGCCGGTCACCACCACCGCGCCCCGGCAGCGGGGCTGGTCGGCCCAGGCGAAGCCGATCCAGATCGCGGCGTCGACGATGCCGCCCCGGGCCTCGATCTCGGGGATCCGGGCGTAGAGTCCGCGGGCCGGTTCGACCCGCGTACTGGTCATCTCGCCGGGCAGCAGGATCGGCACGTGCACCAGGGCCCTGTGCGGGCGCTGCCCCCGGCGCAGCGCCTCGACCAGGTTGCGGGCCGCCCGCTCGCGGGTTTCCCAGACGTCGACGTGCGGCGCGGTGCGGTAGCAGGTGAGCAGGTCGCAGCCGGCGAAGAGCACCGGCGAGACGTTGCCGTGCAGGTCCATCGCGGCCGAGACGTACGGCTGTGGCCCGATCATCGACCGGATGGCGCTGACCAGGTCGCCCTCGGCGTCGGTCCGGCCGACCACGCTCATCGCGCCGTGGATGTCCAGCAGTACCCCGTCGACCGGGCCGAGCCGGGTGAGCCCGTCGACGATCTCGGCGGCCCAGCCGTCGTAGCTGGCCGCGTCGACCGCGCCGCCGGGCAGCGCCCGGGCGTGCACCAGCGGCAGCCATTCGACGTCGGCGGCCCACGGCTGGGCCGGGGAGAGCCAGGCGTAGCGGGCCAGCAGCGCGTCGCCCCGGGTGACCTCGAAGTCGTCGGCGGTGCTCAGGTGCGGCGAGAAGGTGCTGGACTCGATGTGGATGCCGCCGATGGCGATCCGCAGGGGACGGTGCACGGGTGGAACTCCTCAGGCGGGTCGGGCGTCGGTCACGGCGCGGACCAGATGCCCGAGGCCGACCAGGCCGGCATCCGGGCCGGCGAGGCTGGCCTCGATGGACAGGGACTGGGTCATCGACGGCAGGCACCGCTCGTAGAGCATCCCCCGGGCCGCCGCGACGTAGACGTCCAGGCTGGACAGGGCTCCGCCGATGACCACGGCGTCGGGGTTGAGGAAGTTGACCAGGCCGGAGAGGGCAACCCCGAGCAGCCCGCCGGCCCGCCGGACCAGCGTCACCGCGGCCGGTTCGGCGTCGACGACCGCGGCGATGACGTCCCGGGTGGTGCTGATCGGCTGGCCCTGCTCGGCCAGTTGGGCGGCGAGGGCGGCACCGCTGGCGACGGTTTCCAGGCAGCCCCGGCTGCCGCAGGAGCACTGCCGCTCACCGCTGTCGGCCACCCGTACGTGGGTGACGTCGCCGCTGAGCCCCCGGCCGCCCCGGTAGATCTGGCCGCCGCTGACCAGGCAGCCGCCGATGCCGGTACCCGCCTTGACGTAGATCATGTCGCCGGTGTCCCGGCCCCGGGTGACGTACTCGCCGATCGCCGCGGCCTTGGCGTCGTTGTCGACCACCACCGGTACGTCGAACCGCGCCCCGAGTTCGGCCCGGGCGTCGACGCCGCTCCAGCCCGGCATCCGGGCGGGGCCGATCAGCCGGCCCCGGGGGAACTCGACCGGGCCGGGCATGGCGGCCCCCATCCCGAGCAGGGCCTGTCCGGGGGCGGTCGCGGCGCGGATCCGGGTGAAGGCGTCCCCGACCACCTCGAAGACCTCGCCGGGGCCGGCGGCGATGTCGATGCCGATCTCCTCGGCCGCGAGCAGCCGGCCGTCCGGGGTGCAGAGGCCGACCCGGGCGTGCCGGGCACCGAGCTCGGCGACGGCGAAGACGCCCTCGGGCCCCCGCAGTCGCAGGATCCGGGGCCGCCGCCCGCCGGTGGAGCGGCCGACGCCCTCCTCCAGGATGGCGCCCTCGTCGAGCAGCCGGCGCACCACTCCGGTGACGGTCGAGGGCGCCACCCGCAACGCCTCGACGAGGTCGGCCCGGGAGGTGGCCTCGCCGCTGGCCAGCAGGCTGAGCGTCTGGTCGCGCAGGGTCGCGGAGATCGACGGGTCCGACATACCTCTCCTTCTTCCAGCCGGATCGTCCGGGTTCCCTTGCGGCTACCGCAGGTACGGGACGGGGATCACCGCGAAGGTTAGCGGACGAGCTTCGGCGGCTTTGATCCTAGCCTGACCGAAGTCTGCGAAGGAAGTAGGTTAATTTCGTTGACGAGAAACTTAATCGCCTATACATTCTCCGCATTGATCGCTCGGGAAGCACCAGGTGGCTGGACGCGACGCCCCTCGCGCCCGGCGACGCGGGGCACGCGCACATCGATCGAGGAGACTCATGAGGAGCAGATTCCACCGGGGCGCACTCCGCGGCACCGTGGCCGTGGCCAGCGCGCTCGCCCTCGGGTTGGGCCTCGCCGCCTGTAGCGGCGACAGCAGTTCGTCGGGGAAGGGCGGAAGTCAGGGCAAGGACACCGCCACCGTCGCCTTCCGGACCCCGAACTGGATCCTGCCCATCTCGGCCCCCGGCTTCACCCAGGGCGAGAACGCCATCTTCGGCAACGCCCAGTACCGCCCGCTCTACCAGTACCGGCTCGACGGTACGGCGAAGTACAACATCGACACCGAGCGGTCGCTGGCCAACCCGCCGGAGGTGAGCGACGGCGGCAAGACCCTGACGATCACGCTGAAGGACAACACCTGGTCCGACGGGAAGCCGATCACCACCCGGGACATCGACTTCTGGTGGAACGTCGTCACGGCGAACAAGGACAAGTGGGCGTCGTACCGCAAGGGCGGCTTCCCGGACAACATCGCCGCCTGGACGATCAAGGACGAGAAGACCTTCTCGGTCACGACCACCCAGGTCTACAACACCGCGTGGTTCGTCGGGAACCAGCTCAACCGGATCACCCCGATGCCGCAGCACGTCTGGGACAAGGACTCCGCCACCGCGAGCGTGAGCGACCTGGACAAGACCCCGGCAGGGGCGAAGAAGGTCTTCGACTTCCTGATGGCGGCCTCGAAGGACCCCAAGACGTACGCCAGCAACGACCTCTGGAAGGTCAACAGCGGCCCGTGGAAGCTGGAGAAGTACGTCCCGAACGGCGAGGTCGTGCTCGCCGCGCAGCCGAGCTACTCCGGTACCGACAAGCCGAAGCTGTCGAAGATCGTGCTGCGGCCGTTCACCAGCGACGACGCCGAGTTCAACGTGCTCCGGGCCGGTGAGATCGACTACGGCTACGTGCCGGCGGCCAACCTGTCCCAGAAGTCCTACCTGGAGTCCAAGGACTACACGATCGCTCCCTGGTACGGCTGGTCCATCACCTACCTCCAGCTCAACTTCAACAACCCGAAGACGGGCGTGCTGTTCAAGCAGGACTACCTGCGCCAGGCGATGCAGATGCTGATCGACCAGCCGACCATCAACAAGGTCATCTGGTCCGGCATGGCCGAACCGACCTGCGGTCCGGTGCCGCCCAAGCCGGGCACCGCCGGCTCGGCCGAGAACGGCTGCGTCTACTCCTTCGACCCGAACAAAGCGAAGGAACTGCTGGAGACGCACGGTTGGAAGGTGGCACCGGACGGCCAGACCACCTGCCAGAGCGCGGGCGCCGGGGCGAACCAGTGCGGCGAGGGCATCGCCGCCGGCACCCCGCTGGCCTTCACCGTCACCAGCCAGAGCGGGTTCGCCGCCACCACCAAGATGTTCGCCGAGATCAAGTCGCAGATGGCCAAGCTCGGCATCGAGCTGACCATCAAGGAGGTGCCGGACTCGGTCGCGGTCACCCCGGCCTGCAAGCCGACCGAGGCGACCTGCTCGTGGGACATGTCCTTCTTCGGCTCGCAGGGCAGCTGGTACTACCCGGCCTTCGCCAGCGGCGAGCGGCTCTTCGCCACCGACGCGCCGGTGAACCTGGGCAGCTACAGCAACTCCCAGGCCGACCAGCTCATCGAGGCGACCCAGTTCTCCGGCGACGACACCGCGCTGAAGGCGTACAACGACTTCCTGGCCAAGGACCTGCCGGTGCTCTGGATGCCGAACCCGGTGTTCCAGATCTCGGCGTACAAGTCCGGGTTGCAGGGCGTCGAACCGCAGGACCCGATGAACAACATGTACTTCCAGGACTGGTCCTGGAAGTAGTCGGCAGAAACTGACCGTCCCGGCTCCGGCGGCGCCCCTCGCGAGCGTCGCCGGAGCCCCCGACCGGGGAGGATCCGCCCGTGGTCCGGTACCTCGTCACGCGCCTGGGCCAGGCTCTCATCGTCGTCGTACTCGTCACTGTGATCGCGTTCGTTCTGCTGCACCTGCTCCCCGGCGGCGCCGCCCGGGCGACGCTGGGCAAGGAGGCGACGCTGGAGCAGTTGGCGGCCTTCAACCACGAGATGGGCTACGACCGGCCCTGGATCCAGCAGTACGGCATGTACGTGCAGCGCCTGCTGCACGGCGACCTCGGCTACTCGTTCCAGCTCAACCAGTCGGTCACCGAGGCGATCAGCCAGCGGCTGCCCAAGACCATGGTGCTGTCGCTGCTCTCCACCCTGCTGGCGATCGTGGTGGCCATCCCGCTCGGCGTGATCCAGGCGGTACGCCGCAACCGCTGGCCGGACTACGCCATCACCTCGCTGTCGCTGCTGGCGTACGCCACCCCGATCTTCTTCATGGGGCTGATGCTGATCATCGGATTCTCCCAGCTCTGGCCGATCCTGCCGCCGGAGGCACCGCAGGGCTTCACCGTCGGCGAGGTGCTGGCCGACCCGGCCGGGCTGGTGTTGCCCACCGTCACCCTGGCGATCGTCACCATCGCGGTCTACTCGCGCTACGTCCGCTCCTCGATGGTCGACAACCTCAACGAGAACTACGTCCGGACGGCCCGCAGCAAGGGACTCTCCGAGCGGCGGGTGGTGGTCCGACACACCCTGCGCAACGGACTCTTCCCGGTCATCACCCTGCTCGGCATGTACCTGCCGGCGCTGTTCAGCGGTGCCCTGGTGGTGGAGTCGCTGTTCAACTTCCCGGGCATGGGGCACCTGTTCTGGCAGGCGGCACTCAAACGCGACTTCCCGATCCTGCTCGGCGTCACCCTGATCCTCTCGGTGGCGACGGTGCTCGGTGCGCTGATCGCCGACCTGCTCTACGCCGCGGTCGACCCGCGGGTACGACTCCGGGGGAGCACCTCGTGACCACCCTGACCGAGGTGGGCGCCACCGGCCCGGTACGCGCACCGCAGCCGGCCGCCCCCGACGACGCCCCGGTACGCGGCCTGTGGCGGCAGGGGGTGGCGGTCTTCTGCGAGAACCGGCTGGCCCTGGTCGGCCTCGGCCTGTTCGTACTGCTCGCCGGGGTCTGCTTCCTCGGGCCGCTCCTCTACCACACCGACCAGGTGCACACCGACCTCACGCAGGTGCACCTGGCGCCCGGCGCCGGGCACCCGCTCGGCACCGACGGGGTCGGCTACGACCAGCTCGGCCGGCTGATGCTCGGCGGGCAGACCTCGATCGTGGTCGGGCTGGCGGCGGGGATCCTGGCCACCTTCCTCGGCACGGTCTGGGGCGCGGTCGCCGGTTTCGCCGGTGGCTGGGTGGACACCGCGATGATGCGGGTGGTCGACGCGATGATGTCGATCCCGTCGCTCTTCCTCTTCATGCTGCTGGCCGCGATCGTCACGCCGAGCGTGCCGATGCTGATCCTCATCATCGGCGCCTTCGCCTGGCTCGGCCCGGCCCGGCTGGTCCGGGGAGAGGCACTGAGCCTGCGCTCCCGGGAGTACGTCCAGGCGATGCGGGCGATGGGCGGCACCGGCAGCCGGGCGGTACGCAGGCACATCGTGCCGAACGCCATCGGCACGGTGATCGTGAACGCGACCTTCCAGGTCGCCGACGCGATCCTCTACGTCGCCTACCTGTCCTTCCTCGGCCTCGGTGTCCCGCCGCCGGCCGCGAACTGGGGCGGGATGCTCTCCGACGGGCTCGCGGACACCTACAGCGGCCACTGGTGGCTGCTGTATCCGCCCGGAATCGCCATCATCCTCATCGTGCTCGCCTTCAACTTCATGGGCGACGGGCTGAGGGACGCCTTCGAGGTCCGCCTCCGGCGCCGCTAGGGGAAGTAGGGAAATGAGCGCACCGATCAACTCGACCGCCGGGGCCGCGCAGGCGTCCGACCGGTCCGGATCGCTGCTGGAACTGCGGCACCTGCGTACCGACATCGCGCTGCGACGCGGCACGGTGCACGCCCTGGACGACGTCAGCCTGGAGGTCCGGCCGGGGGAGACCCTCGGCATCGTGGGCGAGTCGGGCAGCGGCAAGACGATGACCGCACTGTCGGTGATGGGCCTGCTGCCGTCGGGCGGCGAGGTGGTCGGCGGAGAGATCCTCTTCGAGGGCCGCGACCTGCGGTCGCTGTCACCGGAGGAGGTACGCCGGATCCGTGGCGTCCGGATGGGCATGGTCTTCCAGGACCCGTTGACCTCGCTGAACCCCACGATGCGGATCGGCACCCAGGTCGCCGAACCGCTGCGGGTGCACCAGGGGGTCGGCAAGGCGCAGGCCCGGGAGCAGGCGATCGACATCCTCCGCCGGGTCGGGATGCCCCGCCCGGACAAGGTGGTCGACAACTATCCACACGAACTCTCCGGCGGGATGCGGCAGCGGGTCGCCATCGCGATGGCGCTGGTCTGCTCGCCCCGGCTGCTGATCGCGGACGAGCCGACGACCGCGCTCGACGTGACCACCCAGCGGCAGATCCTCGAACTCATCGACGACCTGCGGGAAGAGTTCGGGATGGCGGTCGTGCTGGTAACCCACGACCTGGGCGTGATCGCCGGTCGGGCCGACCGGGTCGCGGTGATGTACGCCGGCCGGGTGGTCGAGACCGCCAGCACCGGCGAACTGTTCCGGTCGCCCCGGCACCGCTACACCGAGGCGCTGATGGAGGCGCTGCCGGAGTCGGCGACCCGGGAGCCGGACGCCCGGCTCTACAGCATTCCCGGCCTGCCGCCGGACCTGTCCCGGCCGCTCACGGGCTGCCGGTTCGCGCCCCGCTGCCGGCACGCGACCGACGACTGCCGGAGCACCGAGGTCGCGCTGACCGCCGGGCCGCACCAGTACGCCTGCCTGCACCCGGTGACCGCGTCGTCGTCCCCGGCGCCCGGGTCGCCCGCTGCCGTCACCGCCGCGACGCCGACCGCCGCGACGCCGACCGCCGCGACGCCGACCGCCGCGACGCCGACCGCCGCGACGCCGACCGCCGCGACGCCGCCGGACGCCGGCGCTGGCGAGGCGGGTACGTCGGTCGTGGCGGCCCAGCTCCGGACGGGTGCACCGGCACCGGCGCCGCGTCCGGCCGGGCCGGTCGGGACAACGGAGTCCCGGCCGGCAGCACCGGCACCGATCCTGTCGATCCGCGAGCTGGTCAAGGACTACCCGGCGAACGGTGGTGGCTTGTTCCGCCGCGCCGCCGGGCGGGTGAGCGCGGTCGCCGGGGTGTCGCTGGACGTCCAGCCGGGCGAGACGTTCGGGCTGGTCGGCGAGTCCGGGTGCGGCAAGTCGACCGTGGGCCGCCTGGTGGTCGGGCTGGAGCGGCCGACCGCCGGGCAGGTCGTGCTGGACGGTACCGACATCGCGAGCCTGGACCGGCGGGAACGCCGCCGGATGCACCGGCAGGTCCAGTTGATGTTCCAGGACAGCTACGCGGCGATGAACCCGCGGATGCGGGTCGACGCGATCCTCGCCGAGCCACTGGAGATCCAGCAGGTGGGTGACGGGGCGGCCCGGCGGGCCCGGATCGCCACCCTGCTCGACCAGGTGGGGTTGTCACGACGGGTGCTGGAGCGCTATCCGCACGAGTTCTCCGGCGGCCAGTTGCAGCGGATCGGGCTGGCCCGGTCGCTGGCCCTGCAACCCCGGCTGATCGTCGGGGACGAGCCGGTCAGCGCGCTCGACGTGTCGATCCAGGCGCAGGTGCTCAACCTGATGCGGGACCTGCAACGCGAACTCGGCCTGGCGTACGTCTTCATCAGCCATGACCTCTCCGTCGTCGACTACATGTCGGACCGGATCGGGGTGATGTACCTCGGCAAGCTGGTCGAGGTCGGTCCGGCGCACGAGGTGGTCCGGTCCGCCCGGCACCCGTACACCCAGGCGCTGATCGACGCGGTCCCGTCCGCCAGCCCCGACGCCGCCGTGGACCGGGGGAGCATGACGATCCGGGGCGAGCTGCCGAGCGCGGTCAACCCGCCCACCGGGTGCCGGTTCCGCACCCGCTGCCCGATCGCGGCCGAGATCTGCCGGACGGAACCGCCGTTGACCGGCGGCGTTCACCAGGTGGCGTGCCACTTCCCGCTGCGCCCGGAGTCGAGCGCGGCGACCGCCGGGGCGGGCGCGGCCGGATAGCGAGCCACTCCCGAACTGGTCAGCGTGACCGGGTCGGTGGTGCCCGGACAGCCGGACCCGGACCCGGTCACCCGTGGCCGGGTCGGGGCGGCCGGACCGCCCGGCGGCCGGTCAGCGATTGTCCGGATCCAGGCGTAACGATCACGACCCCAGGTCAGGCGGTCGGGAAGCCGTACCGGGCGGCGTGCTCGGGGTCGGCGGGGTCGATCTGCCGGATCCCCTCGTCGGCGAGTCGCTTGTTGACCTCGTCGAGGTGGTCGCGTACCAACCGCGCCTCCTCCTCGGTGACCCGGCCCCGGTGCGGCTTGCCGGCGTGCTCCAGGGTGGCGTAGTCGACCCGTTCCCGGCTCGCCTTGGCCGGGCGTACCCGTTCGGCGGTGCGCAGCAGTTGGGCCATTGGCACGTCGGTGGCGAGCGAGTCGAACTCGCTGGCGGTGAGCACGACCCGGCGGGGAGCCTCGCCCGGCCGGCCGTCGTGGATCTCCACCACCGCGACGTCGAGCGCCGCGTCGTCGATGCTCTCGACCTCGGTCGGCTCGGCCTCCAACTGCACCGGCCCGGCGACCAGGTCGGGGTGGTCCAGCACCACGATCCGGACCACCTCGTCGGCGGACTGGACCACCTTGCCACTGAAGTCGGAGACGTGAACCGTCCGCTTACCCATGCCTGCGCTATCTCCTGTCCGGGGCGGGGTCGCCTGACGCCAGCTCCTCGGCGGGCGACGGCCAGCAACAGAAATTACCCGACAGGTGTGCGAACCGCCCGGTGGGGGCCGGGGTGTGTCCCGGTGCCACCGCCCGGCTCGGGCGATCTTCGCCGATTGCGTTGACCTCCTGGTGATTGTTCTTGAATCTCCTCCCGTCGCAACCGACACCACCACCTCCCGCGCCGCCTGCCAAGGCCGGTGCGGGCGGTTCGTCGTCGGCGGCACCCGGCCTGGCAGGAATATCCGTACCCCGTACGGTGTACAATGTAAGGAGTTAGTTCGACCGCCCAGGGAGCCGCTCGTGAAAATCACCTCCTCCGCCGTCTCGCTGAACGTGGCGGACGTCGCCGCCTCCAGCAGTTTCCTCGTCACGCACTTCGGGTTCACCGAGGCGATGGCCGCCGACGGTTTCGCGTCGCTGACCAGGGACGACGCCGGGATGAACGTCGTCTTCCTGCGCCAGGGCCTGCCGTCGCTGCCGGCCGACCAGCGCGACGACCACGCGCGTGGTCTGATCCTGGCCTTCGTCGTCGACGACCTGGAGGGCGAACTCGCCCGCCTCCAGGCCGAGGGCGTGACCATCACCATGCCGCTCACCGTCGAGGAGTGGGGCGAGCGGGCCTTCCAGGTGCGCGACCCCAACGGCGTCATCGTCCAGTTGGTCGACTGGAACGGACCCGGCCAGTAGACCCGAGCCGCCCGGCCGTGGCCCGCCGGCACCTGTCGGCGGGCCACCGCGTCCTCGGCGGCCCACCCGTCGGATCGACGGTCAGCTTCCGGCTCCGCCTCGGCTGCGGCCGGCGGGGACGAGACGCGAGCTGTACAGGCCGGCACTGGTGACGCCGTAGAACGGAGGCAGGACGATGAAGATCACCAGCCCGGCCAGCGGTGTGACCAGAACACCGAGGAGACCGCCCACGGCGTACAGCAGCACCCCGATCAGCGCCCGAAGTCGTTCGCCGGGGAAGAACCGCTCGTCGACCCCGTCGACCAGCAGGTCCCGGTGCCTGGCCAGGTAGTGGAAGAACGCCAGCCAACTCGCGCAGAGCAGCGCGCCGACCAGCGCGTAAAGGGCGGTGGCGACGCGCTGGTCGGCGACGTCGTGTTCCTGTAGCGCCCGGGAGAACACGGCGGTCGGAAACGGCAGCAGTGCGGTGCTGAACAGGACGAGCAGGTTCATCCAGTGCAGCCCCCGGTCAGCCTGCCGGATCCGGCTGAAGGTGGCCTTGTGGTTCAGCCAGACGACGGCGATGTACAGGTACGACGCCACGTACGCCGCATAGCTGGGCCACTGGTCCAGCAGCCCGGACAGCAGTTGGCCCGGCTCGACCTCCGGCACCCGCAGGTCCAGCACCAGCAGGGTGATGACGATCGCGAGGACGGCATCGCTGAAGCCCTCGGCACGGACGGTGTCCGTCCGTGCCACGATGTCGTCGGTTGGCCCACCCACGGCGATCGGCTACCCAGGAGCGGTATCGGTAATCGCCGCCGCAGCACCTCGTCCGTCCCGGCATCCCGGGCCGGCTCCGGATGAACCGCCGGAGATGGACCTCGGGCGCCCTGCCCGGTTGGTACGACAGGGTCATGTGGAAGCCCGCGACGGCGACCAGGGCCTGGCTGCGGAACTGACGCGAGCTCAGCCGGGCCGGTGGTCGGGCGTACGTCCGGAAACCGCCGTTGGTCCGATAGGCACATCAACCGGCGCTGATCTAAGTTCGACGCAGTTGGCCGCCGCATCCGGATCATCCTGCGCGCGGCGGCGGTGGACGGACGGCGGGGGGCGCTCGTGCGGATTCAGCTGCTCGGTCCGGTGCGGGCCTGGCGCGACGGTGAATCGCTCGACCTGGGGCCCGCCGCCCGCCGGGTGGTGCTGGGCCTGCTGGCGCTGGCCGGCGGCAAGCCGCTGCTGCGCGCCGAACTCATGAGCGGGCTCTGGTACGACCGGGAGCCGCCGACCAGCGCCGCGAACGTCATCCAGACCCACGTCAAGCACCTGCGCCGGCTGCTGGAGCCGGAGCGGCGCCCCCGGGACCAGGGCACCGTGTTGCGGCTGGTCGGCGACGGCTACGCGCTGCACCTGCCCGACGCCGGGCTGGACGTCACGCGGTTCCGGCATCGGATCGACGCGGCGGCGACCGCGCAGCGGCGCGGGCAGCTCGACGCGGCGGCGGAACTGCTCGGCGAGGCACTGGCGCTGTGGCACGGCCCGCCGCTGGCCGACATCCCCACCCTGGCGAGCCATCCGAAGGTGGTCGCGCTGGCCAGCGAGCGGCAGGCGGCACTCGGCCGGTACGGCGAGGTGATGATCGCCGGCGGTCGGGCCGCCGAGGGGTTGCCGATCCTGGCGGAGGCGGCGGTCGCCGCGCCACTTGACGAGGCGGCGCACGCCCGGCTGATCCGGGCGTACCACGCGGCCGGGCGGCGGGGGCAGGCGTTCGCCGCGTACCACGAGGTGCGCCGGCGGCTCGCCGACGACCTCGGTGTGGCCCCCGGGCCGGCGCTGGCGGCCGCACACACCGCGCTGTTGCACGACGAGGAGCCGACCGCCCACCCGACCGGACCGGAGACCGTGACCGTCGGGGCGGCCCGGGGCGCGCCCAAGCCGGCGCAGCTTCCGGCGGACCTGGCGGAGTTCACCGGCCGGACGGTCGAGCTGTCCCGGCTCGACGGGCTGCTGGACCGGGCGACCCGGCCGCCCGGACCGGCGGCGACCGTGATCGCCGTGGTCTCCGGCACGGCCGGCGTCGGCAAGACCAGCCTGGCGGTGCACTGGGCGCACCAGGTGGCGCACCGGTTTCCCGACGGCCAGCTCTACGTCAACCTGCGCGGCTTCGACCCGGCCGGTCCGGCGGTGCACCCGGCCGAGGCGGTGCGGCAGTTCCTCGACGCGCTCGGAGTGCCCGCCGAGCGGATCCCGACCGACCTCGACGCGCAGGCCGCGCTCTACCGAAGCCAGATGTTCCACCGGCGGATGCTGGTGCTGCTGGACAACGCCCGGGACGCCGCCCAGCTTCGCCCGCTGCTGCCCGGCGGGCCCGGCTGCCTGGTCGTGATCACCAGCCGGGCCCGGTTGGCGGACCTGGTGGCGATCGAGGGTGCCGGGCCGGTGCCGGTGGACCCGCTGCCGGCCCGGGAGGCCCGGGAACTGCTGCTGCGGCGGATCGGCGGGCACCGGGCCGGCGACGAGCCGCAGGCGGTGGCCGACATCCTGGCCCGGTGTGCCGGGCTGCCGCTGGCGCTGGCGATCGTGGCCGCCCGGGTCGCCACCAGCCGTGACCTCTCCCTGACCGACCTGGCCGGCCAGCTACGCCGGGGCGCCGACCGGCTCGACGCGTTGAGCACCGGCGACCCGACCACCGACCTGAGGGCGGTCTTCTCCTGGTCGTACCGGTCGCTCAGTCCCGCCGCCGCGCGACTGTTCCGGCTGCTCGGCCTGCATCCCGGGCCGGACCTCTCGGCCGCCGCCGCGGCAAGTCTCGCCGGCCGGCCGCCGGCCGAGACCCGGGAGACGCTGGCCGAGCTGACCCGCTCGAACCTGGTCGGGCAGCGGTCCGACGGCCGGTACGCCCCGCACGACCTGCTGCGGGCGTACGCGGCCGAGGTGGCCGAGCGGTTCGACTCGGAGCGGCGGCGTCGGGCCGCCGTCGACCGGCTGCTCGCCCACTACGTGTACAGCGCGGACGCCGCCGACGGGCTGCTGCGGACCGAGCCGAGTCCTCTTCCGCTCGGCCGGTCGCGCCCCGGAGTCACCCCGGAGCGTCCCGCCGACCACCAGCGGGCGCTGGACTGGTTCGCCGCCGAACGCGTCGTGCTGCTGGCCGTCCTCGAACACGCCGCCAGCACCGGACGCGACGTGCAGACGTGGCAGCTCGGCTGGGCACTCGGCACCTACCTGGACCGGAGCAGCCACTGGTACGACCTGGTCGGTACCCAGCGCGCCGCGGTGGCCGCCGCCCGCCGGCTGGCCGAACCGGCGGCCCAGGCGGTCGCGCACCGGTTCCTCGCCCGCGCCTACACCCGGCTGGCCCGCCTCGACGACGCGGACACCCAGCTCCGCAACGCCCTGGAACTGTACGGCCGCTCCGGTGACCAGGTAGGGCAGGGCCACACCCACCTGAACCTGTCGCTGATGTGGGAGCGGCGGGGGCAGCTCCCCGAGGCGCTCGACCACGCCCGGCGGGCGCTCGGGCTGCTCCAGGCCGCCGGTAACCGGCACGGGGAGGCGCGGGCGCGCAACGCGGTCGGCTGGTACCACACCCTGCTGGAGGACCATGTCTCGGCGCTGGCCTACTGCGAGCAGGCCCTCGTCCAGCTCCAGGAACTCGACGACCGCAACGGCCAGGCCAACACCTGGGAGAGTCTGGGGCGGGCGCACCACCATCTCGGCCACCGGTCCCGGTCGCTGCGCTGCTACGACCACGCGCTGCGGCTCTACCGGGCGCTCGGTGACCGCCACCTGGAGGGCATCACGCTGTCGCACGTCGGCGACACCCACCACGCCTTCGGAGACCTGCGCGCCGCCGGGGACGTCTGGCGGGAGGCGTTGGAGCTGCTCGGCGAGGTCGACCACGTCGAGGCGGGGAAGGTGCGTACCAAGCTCGCCGCGCTCGACCACCCGGGCCAGGTGGTCGGGACCGGAGTCGGCGCCGACGGCTCCGCGTCCCGCCGGTGGTGAGGGGGGTCGGGCCAGCGGCTGGCCGGCAGCCCGAACGCCGCGGACAGGTGCGCGTCGAACGCGGTGATCTCGGCGATGAGCTGGTCCGGCACCCGCAGCACGAGAGGCCGGAGGGCCGGGCCGACAGTCGACCGACCCGGCCCTCGGCCGGTCCCGCAACTCCTCCGGTCAGCGCGGCGCCGGCAGCGTCGTCGTCCACAGTGTACGGCCGTCCTGGTCCCGCAGGTGCACGGTCAGCGCGCCGGAGGGGCCGTCGATCGCCACCTCGCCGAAGTGCTGGAATCCCTCGGCCGGCGAGGTGTTCGCCCGGGGCGGGGCGTGCACGAAGACCGCCCGGGGGCCGAACGTGCCGTCCAGGGTGTTCGGCCCGAACGCGCCGGCGTGCGCGGGTCCGGAGACGAACTCCCAGAACGGGGTGAAGTCGGCGACCGCCGCCCGGGCCGGGTCGTAGTGGTGTGCCGCCGTGTAGTGCACGTCGGCGGTGAGGAAGACGATTCCGCGTACCCCGGCGCGGTGCGTGGCGCGCAGGACCTCGGCGAACTCCAGTTCACGGCCGGCCGGTACGCCGCCGTCGCCCTGGGCGATGCCCTCCTGCGCGGTCGCGCCGTCCGGCACCACCAGGCCGATCGGCAGGTCGGCGGCGATCACCTTCCAGGTCGCCGTCGACCGCTTCAGTTCCCGGACCAGCCACTCCCGCTGCTCGCGGCCGAGCAGCCCGCGCAACGGGTCGGCGTACGTGTTGCCGTCGTTGGGATCCTTGTGCGTGCGCATGTCCAGCACGAAGAGGTCCAGCAGCGGCCCGTACGGCAGCCGCCGGTAGAGCCGCCCGTCGGACGGGGTCGGCACCCACTCGTGGAACGCCTGGCGGGCCCGGGCGGCCAGCACGTCGACCCGACGCTCGGTGTACCGGGCGTCGTCCAGGATCTCGCCCGGGTACCAGTTGTTCGTCACCTCGTGGTCGTCCCACTGGTTGACCTGCGGCACTTCGGCGACGAACGCTCGGAAGTGCTCGTCGAGCAGGTTGTAGGCGAACTGTCCCCGGTACTCGGCCAGGGTTTCGGCGACCTTGCTCTTCTCCGGGGTGACGATGTTGCGCCAGATCCGTCCGTCGGGCAGTGCCACCGTCTCGGTCAGCGGACCGTCGGCGTAGACGGTGTCGCCGCTGCACAGGTAGAAGTCGGGGCGTACCTTCCGCATGGCGCGGAAGATGCCCATGCCGCCGAGGTCGGGCGCGATGCCCCAACCCTGGCCGGCGATGTCACCGGTCCAGACGAACCGGATGTCGTCGCGCCGGTCCCCGGGGGCGGTGCGCAGGCTGCCGTCGAGCGGCTCGCTGAACAGGCCGGGCCGATCCAGGCTCTCCACCCGGGCCCGGTAGTAGAGCCGTTCTCCGGCGGGCAACCCGGTCAGGCGTACCTTGCCGGTGAAGTCGCCGCGCGGGTCGAGCACCGGGCCGCGGACCCGGCGGGCGCCGCGCAGATCGGGACGGCGGCCGACCTCGAGGTGCAGCCGCCCGGCCCGGTCCGCCCGGGTCCACACCACGGCGGAGTGCGCGGTCGCGTCGCCGCTCTGCACCCCGTGGGTGAGCACCGGCCGTCCGCCGGGCCGCCAGCCGGGCGCGCCGGACCGGGTGGCCCCGTCGCGGGCGGCGGTCGCGGCGGCGCCGCCGAGCAGCGCGCCGCCGGCGAGTCCGGCTCCGGTGGTCAGGCCGGCGCGGAGCAGGGTACGCCGATCAAGTGCGGTCATCGGTCCTCCGAATCTGGGTGGAAACTCCGATCGGACCGAGGTCTACCGACCGGACGTTGCCTGACCACCCGGCTTCGGTGACCAGCGCCTCAACCGCACGCGAACGGCTGCCCCCCGGGCGAGGCGGACCCGCACGGCGGGGCAGCGGGGTTTCCGGTGCCGCCGGCCGGGTAGGGAACTGCGGCTCTGCCGCCCGCGCGACCAGCGCCTTCCGGCGGTGGCACAGTGCCCGGCGCACCCGTGGCGGGCAGGATCCGGGCAAGGAGGACCCGTGGCGTCGAAGGAGTACCGCAAGGACCCGGAGGCCGTTTCCCGGCTGTCCCAGCAGCAGTACCACGTCACCCAGGAGAGCGGGACGGAACCGCCGTTCCGGAACGCCTACTGGGACACCAAGGAGCCCGGCATCTACGTTGACGTCGTCTCCGGCGAGCCGCTGTTCGCCTCGGTCGACAAGTACGACAGCGGTACCGGGTGGCCGAGTTTCACCGCGCCGATCGAACCGGCGAACGTGGTGGCGATCGACGACACGACCCTCGGGATGGTCCGTACCGAGGTGCGGTCGGCACACGGGGACAGCCACCTCGGGCACCTCTTCGACGACGGCCCGCGGGAGCGGGGCGGGATGCGGTACTGCATGAACTCCGCCGCGTTGCGCTTCGTCCCGCTGGCCGACCTCGAACGCGAGGGCTACGGCGAGTACCGCCGACTCTTCGACGGCGCCGACGGAGGCTGAGCCTCTGTGGTCAGCGGGTGGGGTCGACGGCTCCCACCCCGGCGACGAAGGCGGCTCAGGCGACGCCACCGCAGCCCGGCACTGACCCCGGGCGCAGTTCGACGCCTCACCGCCCGCGCTGTCTCACTCACCTGGACATCAGAGGCGTTACACCTCCCGGGTAACGCCTCTGATGTCCAGGTGAAGGTCCTGCGGTCGGTGTGGGGGTGGTTTTTGCTGGGCGGGCGAAGCTGGTGAATTGGTTGGCGTTGTAGGTGCCGGGGGGTGCCGATTCGTTCCTACCGTGCAATGTCAGGAAGGGGCGGTCTAGCGGCCTCGGGCGGATGGCCGGCGGCGGGCCCGCCAGATGGCGAATCCGCCGACCGCCACCAGGACCAGCAGCGTCACCGCCACCGCACCGACGAAGGCGCCGGTGACGTCCTGGCTCGATTCCGCTGCCCGGCCCCGGTCGAACGGCCTGTCGCCGGGAGTGGCATGGGTACTGGGCGAGGGGGAGGGCTTCGGCTCCCGATCCGCCATCGGATAGCGCAGCAGCACCGGGTCGGCGGCGGACTCGCCGTCCCCCTTCTCCGAGAGTGTCAGCAGCGCACTGCCGTCCGGGGCGTACGTGACCGTCTCACCCTGTGGCTCGTCGGGCAGCGGTACGACCCGGGGCGTCCCCTCGGTGACGGCGCGGACCACGTCGCCGTCGGGTACGTCGAACTCCAGGGCGTCGGCGTAGGTGCGCAGGACCACCCGGCTGCCGTCCGGGGCGACCCCGCCGCCGGTGACGAGCTGCCGTCCGAAGATCGAGAAAGGATTGCTGGTGGTGCTCCTCGGCAGGGTGAACTGCCCGACCCTGCGCAGCGGAGTGGTCTGCCCGGCCCGCAGCGCCCGGGCCGGGGCGTAGAGACCGGGCGTGCCGGAGTCCTTGGTGACGATGATCGGGGTGCCGTCGCCGGAGAGCAGCAGCGCCTCCGCATCGTGCGCGCCGTCCGGATAGCTGACCCGGTGCAGCACCGGCGACTGCGCATCCGGAGCCAGCTTCCAGAGTGCGATGGTCTCGCGTACCCGGTCGTTGTCGCCGATGTCGCCGATCCAGATGGTGCCGTCCGGGGCCCTGGCCAGGTCCTCGGTGTCCCGGGGCCGGGACGGATAGCGGACGGAGCGGGTGACCGCGCAGTCCTGGTCGAGGAAAAAGATCCGCCGTCGGTTGTCCACATCGGAGCTGTCGTTGACCACCACGTAGCCGTCCTCGGTGGCGGCCAGCCCGGAGACCTCGGGTAGCCGCTTGTCGTCGACGGTGCAGACCGGGGTGCCGCCGGCGGCGCGGAGGCCCGCTGCCTGCCCGGGTGGTTGCCCGGCAGCGGCGGGCCGGCCTGCCGCGCCACCGACCGGAAGGACCAGCACCGCCGCCGCCACGAGGGTCACCAGGCGCCGCATCCGGCAAGTGTGGCACGGGGTTTCACGTTTCGAGCCGGGTACCCGGCAGGGTCAGCCCGTCGCGGTACCGTCGTCCGTCATGTCGCCTCCTGCGGTATCGGAGGTGCCTTCTCCGGCGGTACCGGAAGCGGGTCTTCCTGCGGTGCCGGACGCGGGTCTTCCTGCGGTGCCGGACGCATCTCGCCGGTGCCGCGCAGCGGGCGCCGCACGGCAGGGCCGGTGACCGTGCCGGGTAGTGGTCGCCCGCCGGCAGAACCGGTGACGGTCGAGCCGTTCGGGGCGGCGCCTGGTATCGGGCCAGTGCTGGTGGCGGTGGCGGTGGCGGTGCTGCGGTGGGGCCCGGCGTGGGCAGCGTTTCCAGACTCGCGGACGAAGTCGGCCGCCCGGCGTACGACCTCGGGGTCGGCCAGGACGCGCCCGTGCCCGAGCCCGTCGGTGCGGTGCAGCCGGCCCGGCCAGGCGGTGGCCATGGTGACGCCGTCGGTCGGGTACACCTCCCGGTCGTTGCGGTCCTGCACGACCAGCAGCGGCGGCAGTTCGCCGGCCCGGTCGGCTCGTGTTCCCAGGTCGTAGTCGGTGATCGGCCGGCCGACCAGCGACTCCATCGCCGCGATGAGCCGGTCAGCGATCACCGGGCCGATGCCGAGGGTCCGCCGGAACGCCTGGATGTAGGGGAGGGGGTCGGCCATCGGGGCGATCATCACCAGCCGGCGCACCGGCAGCCCGTCGAGGACGGCGAGCCCGGTCGCGCTGGCGCCGAGCGAGTGGGCGATCACGGCGTGCGCCGGGCCGTGGGCCCGGACGACCGCCGTCAGCGCGTCGGCGAACTCGCTGAGCGTGGCGCGGTGCGGGCCGAGTACGCCCGGTCCGGACCGGCCGTGACTGAGCGCGTCCCAGGTGACCACCCGGTAGCCGGCCGCCACCAGCGTGGGGACGAAACCGTGCAGTTGGCTGGCGGAGCCGCCCCAGCCGTGTGCCAGGTAGACGAGGGGGCCGCTGCCCCAGGCCCGGCCGGTGACCGTACCGCCGTTGACCTCGACGGTGAACGGGGCGCCGTCGTACGGGCCGGTGAAGGTGGTGGCACCCGGCCCGGCCGGCACGGTGGGGGCGGCGGTGCGTCGGCGGGGCGGGGTGCACCAGAGCCGCAGCGCGAGCCGGCCGCCGGCCGCCGGCGCCAGGTGTTCGAGGGTACCGAAGACGACCCGCAACCCACCGGCCACGGCGGCGCGGCGAATGGTACGAACGATCGTGCTTTTCTCGTGCCGGACGGGTGGACTGGTCATGACGGCTCCTCGGGTTGTGGTGCGGTCAGTCGGGCTTCGGCCGGGCGGCGTCGAGCAGGGCCTCGAAGGCCTGCCGGGCCCAGGTCTCGGTGCGCGGATCGTTCAACAGGCGCCGCGCGTGGAAGGCGCCGAGCATGACGCTGTGCAGGTCGTGGGCGAACCGCTCGGGGTCGGCGGCCTCGTCGAACTGGCCCTCGGCGATCCCGGTCCGGAAGATCTGCGCGATGACGTCGGAGAGGTCCCGATGGTCGGCGACCAGTTGGTCCCGGACCGGACCGGGCTGGTCGTCGAACTCGGTGGAGGCCGAGACGAAGAGGCAGGCGGCGGCGACGTTGACGCTGCGCATCCAATTGTCGAAGAGCGCCCGCATCCGGGCCTCGCCCCGGGGGGCGCGCAGCGCCGGACGGACCACCTCGGCGGTGAAGGCGTCCCGGGCGTAACCGAGCACCTGGAGGTGCAGTGCCTCCTTGGAGCGGAAGTGCGCGAACAGGCCGCTCTTGGACATGTCCAGCCGGGCGGCGAGCGAGCCGATCGTGAGGCCGCCGAGACCGAGCCGGCTGGCGACCTCGGTCGCCTCCGCCAGCACCGCCTGTCGGGTGGCCGCACCCTTGCTCACCCGCCATTGATAGCACGGTCGTTCGCATCCTGCCAAGGGTGCGCGCCGGTACGGTGCACCGGCGCCGCGCCGGGGAGTTCGGCGAGGTGGTCACCGTCGTAGTGGGCGGCCACTCCGGCGGTGGAGAAGTCGGAGGTCACCAACGGTCGCCCGGCCTCTCCGGCCGGCCGGACCGCCGTCGTCCGCTGACTTTATATATCTGAAACCCCATCGGCTTAGTAGGTTGTTGTCGAGACCCCATTGCCGTCGGCATCGCGGATGTGAACTAGCCATTTAGCTGCTGCTACGCGGGAAGATGAACGACGACAACCGATGTGTGCTGCCCGCCGTGCGTCCCGTCGGGGGCTCTGTACCGGCTGCTTCTCATAGTCTGGAACGGCGTTGACCGGGTCCGACCGGCCCCGCAGGATGGATCACATGCAGCGGCGATACGTACTCCTCCTCGTCAGCCGCCTGCACATCGACCTGGCGCGTCACGCCAGCGCAGGCTGTCCCCGCTGACCTCGACCGTCCCGGCCCTCCGCCGGCCGCGTCGGTTCGCGCCCGGCTACGCCGCCACGTTCGCCCCGCGGGGGCGGGCGGTCGCCGCCCGCTGAACCCGCCACACGTCATCCCGCCGCACACCGTCGTGCGGGCGACCTCGCCTTCCTGATCCATTCCACCGAGACCGGCGCTCCCTCCTCCGTGACGGACCGCGCCGGCGATGGTCGCTGCCCACCTGTCGTCGAACGGCGGCAGTTCCCGGCCGGTTAGGAGAGACGTCATGACCGTCACCGATGTCACCTCGCTCGACACCCCGATCGACGCGCCGCGGTTCCGGGCGCTGCTGCGCCGGCAGGCCGCTTCGGTGACCGTGGTGACCGCTGCCGGGGAACCGCCGGTCGGCTTCACCGCGACCTCGTTCACCTCGGTCTCGCTGCACCCGCCGCTGGTCTCCTTCTGCCTGGCCCGGACGTCGTCGAGTTGGCCGACCGTGGCCAGTACCGGGCACGTCGCCGTACACCTGCTCGCGCAGGGGCAGCACGAGGTGGCCCGTACGTTCGCGACCAGCGGCATCGACCGGTTTGCCCAGCACCCCGGGTGGCGCCCCGGCCCGTACGGGGTGCCGCTGCTGGACGGGCCGGTGGCCTGGCTGGTGTGCCGGGTCGTCGAACGCGTCGTCGCCGGTGACCACGCGATCGTGCTGGCCGAGCCGCTCGCCGGTGAACACACCGAGGACGGCGAGGCGCCGCTGCTCTACCACATGGGGCGGTACGCCTCGCTCGCCGCCTGAACACTCCGTCGTTTCCCTCCGATCCAGTCCGCCGGCCCCCGCAGGGGCCCGTCGCGCAGGAGTCCGCCATGTCACCTCCGCCCCATCCCGCCTCTGCCCGCTCCGGGCCGCCGGTGCTCCGTCGGCGTACCCTCCTCGGCGCCGCCCTCGGGGTGGCGGCGGCCGGACTCGCCGGCTGTGCCGGCGACGACGCACCCACGGTCCGGCTGGCCTTCGACGCGCCACTGCCGGCCGAGGTACCGGGCGGCACGGTGCTGCGGGTCGGCGACAAGGAGATCCAGAAGGCGATCGAGTTCTCCGGCGAGGCGGAGCGGTTCAGCTTCGAGGTCTCCTGGGCGAACATCAGCGGCGGTCCGGAGACGCTGGAGGCGTTCCGCGCCGGCGCGCTCGACCTCGGCTCGGTCGCCGACATCCCACCGATCCACGCCGCCTGGACCGGTCTGCCCACCCGGATCGTCGCGGCCAGGTTCCGGCAGGACCCGGTCAACCACCCGATCTACCAGCTCGGCATCGCCCCCGGTGCCGGCGTCGGCGGCCTCGCCGACCTGCGCGGCAAGCGGATCGCCTACAGCCCGGGGCAGGCGCAGGGTGCGCTGGTGCTGCGGGTGCTGCACCGGGCCGGACTGGCCAAGGACGACGTCAAGCTGGTGGAGCTGGCCAGCACCGGTGACGTGTACCCGACCGCGCTGGCCAGCCGCCAGGTCGACGTGGCGCCGATCGGCGGCATCAACATCAAGCGCTACCTGGCCAAGTACGGCAGGGACGGCGGCACCACCATCTCGCACGGTCTGCGCGACGACCCCGGCCACCTCTACGCGCCCGACCGGGTCCTCCAGGATCCCGCGAAGGCGGCGGCGATCCGCGAGTACGTGCAGCGCTGGGCGCGGGCCTGGGTGTGGATCGAGCAGAACCCGGACGAGTGGATCGAGCGGTACTACGTCAAGGACCAGGGTCTGTCCCGTGAGGACGGCCGGTGGTTGGTCGACAACGCCGGAGTGCCGGACATCCCGGCCGACTGGTCCGAGGTGATCGCCCGGCACCAGCAGACCATCGACCTGCTCGCCAAGGAGACCGGCAACAAGCCGCTGGACGCGGCCGACCTCTACGACCGGCGGTACGAGCCGCTCGGTGCGGCCGCGTTCCGGGAGGGAGTGAAGTGACGACCCAGGTTGATCCGCTGACCGCCCGGCCGACCCCGGCGCCGGCCCGGGAGCCGGTGACCCCCGCCGTACGGCATCGGGACGCCCGCCGACGACGCCGGCTCGGCCCGGGCCGGCCGATCCCGTTCGGCGCGGCGATCGGGCCGCTGCTGCTGCTCGGGGCCTGGACGCTCGGCTCGCTGACCGGCCTGCTCGACGAACGGACCCTGTCGGCGCCGTGGACGGTGGTGACCACCACCGGCGACCTGATCGCCAGCGGGCGGCTCCAGGAGAGCCTGCTGATCTCCACGCAGCGGGCCGGGTTCGGCCTGGCCTTCGGGGTGCTGATCGGTACCGTGCTGGCCCTGGCCGCCGGGCTGAGCCGGTGGGGCGAGGCGGTCATCGACGGGCCGGTGCAGATCAAGCGGGCGATCCCCGCGCTGGCGCTGCTGCCGCTGCTGATCCTCTGGCTCGGCATCGACGAGCGGATGAAGGTCGTCACCATCGTGCTCGGCGTCTTCGTGCCGGTCTACATCCACACCCACAACGGGCTGCGCAGCATCGACCAACGTTACGTGGAACTGGCCGAGTCGCTGCGGCTGAGTCCCGCCCGGTTCGTCCGCCGGGTGGTGCTGCCGGGCGCGCTGCCCGGCTTCCTGCTCGGCCTGCGGTTCGCGGTGGTCTCCGCCTGGCTCGCCCTGGTGGTGGTCGAGCAGATCAACTCGACCAGCGGGATCGGCTACCTGATGGAGCTGGCCCGACAGTACGGCCAGACCGACGTCATCATCGTCGGCCTGGTGCTCTACGGCATCCTCGGACTGCTCTCCGACGGCGCCGTCCGGCTCGTACAGAGGAGGGCACTGTCATGGCGACGCACCCTGGCGGACTGACCGTCGACGCCGCCGCCGAGGCCGGCACCGGGCCGGTGGTCCGGGTGCGGGGCCTGACCCGGCGCTTCGGCGGGCGTACCGTGCTCGACGGGCTCGACCTGGAGATCGGCGAGAACGAGTTCGTCGCCCTGCTGGGCCGCAGCGGCTCGGGCAAGAGCACCCTGCTGCGGGCGCTGGCCGGGCTCGACCCGGACGTGGCCGGGGAGGGGCTGGTCGACGTACCGGGGAACTCCTCGGTGATCTTCCAGGACGCCCGGCTGCTGCCCTGGCAGCGGGTACTGGCCAACGTCGTACTCGGGTCGACCGGTGCGGCGGCGTACCGGCGCGGCCAGGAGCGGCTCGCCGAGGTCGGGCTGGCCGGTCGGGAGCGGGCCTGGCCCAACCAGCTCTCCGGCGGCGAGCAGCAGCGGGTCGCGCTGGCCCGGGCACTGGTGGGCGAGCCGAGACTGCTGCTTGCCGACGAGCCGTTCGGCGCGCTGGACGCGCTGACCCGGATCCGGATGCACGGCCTGCTCCGCGAGCTGTGCGAGCGGCACCGGCCGGCGGTACTGCTGGTCACCCACGACGTGGACGAGGCGGTCGCGCTCGCCGACCGGGTGCTGGTGTTGGAGGAGGGCCGGATCACCGTGGACACCCCGATCGAACTGCCGGCGCCGCGCCAGCACCGGCATCCGGGCTTCCTGGAACACCGCGAGCGGCTGCTCGCCGCGCTCGGCGTCAGGCAGACCGAGGAGGCCCCACGATGAGCCGGCGACCGGGCACCCTGCACCTGAACGCGTTCCTGATGGGGGTCGGGCACCACGAGGCGGCCTGGCGGCTGCCGGAGAGTGATCCGTTCGCGCACACCGACGTCCGGCACTTCCAGGAACTGGCCCGGATCGCCGAGCGCGGCACGCTCGACTCGCTCTTCCTGGCCGACAGCCCGGTGCTCTGGAACAACGTCGGCCGTCGGCCGTCCGGGGCGCTGGAGCCGACCGTGCTGCTCACCGCGCTGGCCGGGGTGACCGAGCACATCGGACTGATCGCCACCGCGTCCACGACCTACAACGAGCCGTTCAACCTGGCCCGGCGGTTCGCCTCGGTGGACCACGTCAGCGGCGGCCGGGCCGGCTGGAACATCGTCACCACCGCCGGCGCGGACGCGGCCCGCAACTTCAACCTCGACGAACTACCCGCCCACCGCGAGCGGTACGAGCGCGCCGCCGAGTTCATCGAGGTGTCGCGCAAGCTCTGGGACAGCTGGGCCGACGACGCGGCGCTCGGCGACAAGGCGGCCGGGGTCTGGGGCGACCAGGACCGGATCTTCCCGCCCCGGCACGCCGGGCGGTTCTTCAAGGTGGCCGGGGCGCTCAACGTGCCGCGCCCGCCGCAGGGCTACCCGCTGCTGGTGCAGGCCGGGTCCTCCACCGACGGCAAGGAGCTGGCCGCCCGGTACGCGGAGGCGGTCTTCACCGCCCAGCAGACCCTGGCCGAGGCGCAGGCGTTCTACACCGACCTGAAGGCCCGGACCCGGGCGCTGGGCCGGGACCCGGACGGGATCAGGATCCTGCCCGGCATCGTGCCGGTGCTCGGCGGCACCGAGGCGGAGGCGCACGCCCTCGCCGACGAGCTGGACCGGCTGATCGTCCCGGAGTACGCCAAGCGGCAGCTCGGCATCACGCTCGGCATCTCCCCGGACGACCTGCACCTGGACCGGGAGCTGCCGGCCGACCTGCCCGACGAGGAGCAGATCGAGGGGGCGAAGAGCCGGCGTACCCTGATCGTCGCGCTGGCCCGCCGGGAGCGGCTGACCGTACGCCAGCTCATCGGCCGGCTCGGCGGCGGTCGCGGGCACCGCACTTTCGCCGGTACGCCGGAGCAGGTCGCCGAGGCGATCGAGGACTGGTGGGACAACGGGGCCGCCGACGGCTTCAACGTGATGCCGCCGGTGCTCCCCTCCGGGCTGGCCGCCTTCGTCGGGGAGGTGGTGCCGATCCTGCGACGGCGCGGGCTGTTCCGCACCGAGTACACCGGTCGTACCCTGCGGGACAACTACGGCCTGCCCCGTCCGGCCAACCAGTTCCGCGCCGACGCCCTCGCGACGTCCGCCTCCTAGGAGTGACATGGTCGACTACACGGCCAGATCGGCGCCAGCCCGCACCACCGGGGCAACTCCCGGCGGTGGATCGTCCGGGAGGTGGAGCAGAGCCTGCGCGGCTGCGGCCCCGGGCGCGTTCCTCGATCTCGTCGCGGTGCTCCTCCGGGTACGTGTCGACGACCGGGCCGGCCAGCCGACTGAAGCGCGACAGTCTCGGCATCGGAGAACTCCGGCGGACGCTGGCCGGACTAGTCCTATCTGTTGTATAGGACATCTGTCCAGTTTCGCCGGACGGCCGAGCCGATCCGGCCCGGCGTGGCGGCATAATGCGAAGGGTGCGAGCTGACCTGGACGCGCGACGGATCCGGCGTCCGGCGGGCGTCGGGACGCCGCGGCGGTTCCCGGTGCGGCGTACGGCGGCGGCCGCGCTGGTGGCCGGCCTGGTCGCCGCGGCCGGCAGCCCGGCAGCGGCCACCCCGTCGATCCGGTACGCGGCCGCGCGCTGCGGCCCGACCGTCACCGATCCGCTCTCCGCCGCCCCCTGGCCGCTGACCCGGCTCCGCCCCGACCTGGCCTGGCCGTTGAGTACCGGTGTGGGAGTCAGGGTCGCGGTCGTCGACTCCGGCGTCTCCGCCGACCACCCCACCCTGGCCGGCAAGGTCCTCCCCGGCCGGGACCTGCTGTCCTCCTCAGACGGCGGCGACGGCCGGTGCGACGAGAACGGGCACGGCACCCTGATCGCCGGGATCATCGCCGGCCGGGAGGCGGTCAGCGCCGGCTTCCGGTTCTACGGCGTCGCGCCCGGAGCCGAGATCGTGCCGGTACGCGTGCTCCGCGACCAGCGCAGGTCGGAGGAGGCCGACCTGTCCGGGCGGATCGCCGAGGCGATCCGGTGGGCGGTCGACGAGGCCGACGCCGACGTGGTCAACCTGTCGCTGACCACCCCGCCGACCAGGCAGTTGCGGTCGGCCGTCGCGCACGCCGTCGCGCAGCGGGTCGTGGTGGTCGCCGCCGCCGGCAACACCGGTGAGTCGGGTGTCCAGGCGGGGCAGCCGACCTTTCCGGCGGCCTATCCGGGGGTGATCGCGGTCGCCGGGGTCGACGCCGCGGACGCGCATGTGCAGACGTCGACCAGCGGCGACTTCGTGGACGTGGCCGCACCGGGCGAGCGGATCGCCGGGCCGGCGGCGGCCGGCGGAGGCTACCTGTTCACGGCCGAGGGCGGCACCAGCTTCGCCACCGGGTACGTCTCGGGGCTGGCCGCGCTGGTCCGGTCGTACGATCCGACGCTCTCGCCCGACCAGGTGGCGGACCGGATCGCCCAGACCGCCGACCACCCCGACGGGCTGTGGAACTCCCAGGTCGGCCACGGGGTGATCAACCCGGTACGGGCGGTCGGCGCCCTCCGCCCGGCCGGCGTACCGGAACCCGGGGCCGCCGTCAGCGTGCCACGCCCGGCCGCCCACCCGTCCCCGCTGCGCGCCGTGAGCGCCGCCTCGGGGGTGATCGCCGTGGTCGGCGTCGCCCTGGCGCTGCTCCTGCTCGCCTCGGTACCGGTCATCCGGCGGGGCCGCCGGCGCGGCTGGCGTACGGCACGCAGGTGACGACCGCACGCGCGACGACCGTCCACACCCGACCGACCGGCCTCACCTGCACACCTCCCCGAGGAGTCGTCGCGGTGATAATGTCCCGGCATCGTTGACACGGAGGTTGAGGCGTGGCCAGTGGGTTCAGCCGGGTCACGGTGGTAGCTCCACGCAGTCGTGTCGATCTCGCCCTACCCGCCGACGTACCCCTGGCGGATCTGCTGCCCACGGTGCTCAGCTACGCGGGCGACGCCCTGGCCGACGATCCGGCGGCGCGCAACGGCTGGACGCTGTCCCGGATGGGCGGTGCGGCGCTGGACAGCTCGCGCAGCCCCGCCCAGCTCGAGGTACGCGACGGCGAGCTGCTCTACCTGCGACCCCGGGGCGAGGAGGCGCCGCTGCCGGTCTTCGACGACGTGGTGGACGCCGTCGCCACCGCCGCCCGGGAACGCACCGGCCGGTGGAGCCCGGCCGCCACCCGGGTGCTCGGCCTCACGCTCGGGGTGGTGGCCCTGCTCGGTGGCGCGGTGGCGGTGCTGCTCGCCGGCCCGCCGCAGTTGCCCGGCGGTCTGGTCGGGCTCGGCCTCGCCGCCGCACTGCTGCTCGTCGCGGTGGTGCTGGCCCGGGCCGTGGGAGACGCCCGGAGCGCCACCGTCTTCGCGCTGGTGGCGCTCTGCTACGCGGCCGTCGGCGGGCTGCTGGTGCTCGCCGGCGACCGGACCGTCGGCCAGCTCGCCCCGCCGCACGTGCTCGTCGCCGCGACCGCGGTGCTGCTGGTGGCGGCGGCCGCCGCGATCGGCGTCGGCGATGCCGGGCCGGTCTTCCTGTGCGGTGCCGCCTGCGCGGTGGCGCTACTCGTCGCCGCCGCTGTCCGGGTGCTCTTCGGGGTGGGTACCCCGGCGGCGGCCGCGATCACCGTGACCCTGGCGTTCGGCACGCTTCCGCTGCTGCCGATGCTCGCCTACCGGCTCGGTCGGCTGCCGGACCCGTCGGTGCCGACCGACCCGGAGCAGCTCAAGCAGGACTCCCACTCGGTCGACGGCCTCGAGACGTTCGCCCGTTCCGACCGGGCCGACGCCTTCCTGGCCGGCATGCTCGGCGCGTTGGCCGTGATCGGTGCGGCTGCCGCCGTCGCGCTGGCCGCCGACGGGATCCCCGGGCTGGCTCTCTGCGTGGTGCTCGGGTTGACGATGATGACCCGGGCCCGCTGGTTCCTCGGTCGGGCGCAGCGGCTGCCGCTGCTGGGCGCCGGCGCCGTGGCCCTGGCCGCCGCCGTGGTCGCCGCCTACGACGATCTCGGGCTGGCGTGGCGGCTGACGCTGCTGCTCGGGTCGCTGCTGGTGGTCGCCGCGATCAGCGTCGGCTTCGCGCTGGCCGCCGGGCACCGGCCGAGTTCACCGGTCTGGGGACGCACCCTGGACATCCTCGAGGTGGTCCTGATCCTCGCCATCTTCCCGCTGGCGGTCTGGGTCAGCGGCCTGCTCGGCTGGATCCGGGCCATCCGCGGCTGACCCGGCCGCACCGTCGCCCGCCGGCTCCGCCGCTGCACGAGTGTCAGCCGAAGAGTTGGCGCTCGACCCGGGTCGGGGTGAGCCAGACGTACCGGGCGGAGCCGCCGCCGAAGGCGGCGACCATCTCGTTGCCCATCGTGGTGACCGCCGACCAGACCGGCCGGGGCAGGGCGAGCGCCGCGCCGACCAGCGCCGCCTCCGGCTGCGTCAGCCGCTGCACCAGCACCACGTCGGCGTCGGTCAGCACGGGTAGGCCGGCCGGGGTCAGCCGGGGCAGCACGGTCAACTGCGTCTCCCAGGCCCGGGTCGGTGGCCGCCGTTCCGGCCCGTGCACGCCGACGTCGCGCAGCCGCAACAGGGGTCGGGTCGGGTCGGCCGGCTCGTCGCCGCCGGGGTATGCCGAGCGCCACACCCGGTCACCGGCACCCCCGGCGGCCCGGTCCAGGGCGAGCCAGTGCGCCATCGTGGCGATGGTGCCGGCCGCCGCCGGAACGACCGCGTCCACGGCGTCGACCGCGACCCGCGCGCCGTGGCCGAGACAGCGGAACACCAGCACCTGGGCGGTCCACCAGTCGCCGACGAACGCCACGGTGAGCGGTTCGGGGCGGAACAGGCGCAGCAGCACCGGCTGGTTGGCGGTGTCCCGGCCCAGCACCACGCCGATGGCGTCGACGTCGAGGGTGAGCCGGCCGAGCAGGTCGCCGGCGAGCCGGCGTTCCGGCGCGGCGGTCTTCGGGTCACCGGTCGGCATCGCTCGCTCCCGTCTGGACCAGGCCGAGATCACCGGGTCGGATGGCGTCGCGACGGTGACCGCGGCCGGCCGCACCGCCGGGCCGGGCCGGTCCGCGGGTCGCGTTCACCGGGCGACCAGTCCCAGGGTGGCGCCGGTCGGCGCGGTCGCGTACACCCCGGTGGCGTGCTCGCCGTTGAGCCGGACCAGTCGCACCCCGGCACCGGCCGCGCTGGCCAGTAGTTGACGTACGCAGGCCTCGACCGCGTCCGGGGTGGTGGCGACCCGGACCAGGGTCCGGGCGCTGGTCCTGCCCCCCGGGGCACCGGTGCCGTCCCGCCGGCCGAACACCACCGCGACGCTCACGTCGAGCGCGGACGGGACCTGCGTGAGCGCCCGGAGCGGGTCCACGGTGGGCGTCGCCGGCCAGGACCGCACCGCGAAACAGACCTGCACCCGCCACTGCCCCTGCCAGCGTGACCACCGCTCCGGGCCGGAGCCGGGCGCCGCGACCCCGTCGACGCCGCACGAGTACGCCAGCGCCTGGCGCAGGCCGTCCCCGTCCAGCACGGTGTGTTCGACGTCGAGGTTGGCCAACCCGGTGCCGACCCGGGTGATCGCCGCGCTGAGCGCCCGGTGTACGCCGGCCAGCCCGCCGCCCCGGTCCGCCGCCACCGTCGCCGCCTCCCGGGCCGAGAGCCGGGCGGCGATCCAGACATCGTGGTGCACCGGCACCGCCAGCACCCGGCACAGCTCCAGGTACGACTGGGCGGCCGCGGTGCGCGGGTCGACCGCGGCGATCGGCAGCGACGAGTGCCGCAGCACGATCTGCACCGTGCTGGCCGGCAGTGCCGGATCGGCCGCCAGGTCGGCGAGCCAGTCCAGCCGCAGCGCCGTGCGGGAGCCGCCGGAGAGCCTGTCGGGATGCCGCACCGAGATCGCCGCGAACCAGCCCAGCGCGTCCTGACCGATCCCGATCGTGCCGGAGCGGTCGGTGACGGTGGTCGTACTCGGACCGGGCGAGACCACCGCCAGCAGCGGGTCGTACCCGCCGGAGTGGCGCAGCGCGCGCCGACTGTCCCGATGCCGGCGGGCCAGCCGCAGCCGGGCACCGAGGACCTCGTACCACCAGCGGCCGCCCGAGCGGCCGAACGTGGCGACCAGCAGCACGCCGGCGGCGGCTCCGGCCAGCGCGCCCGGCACGGGGGAGAGTGCGTAGACGGCGGCACCGGTCGCGAACAGCGCCAGCTCGACGGCGACGAGTTGCACCGTGCCGAACCGCCCGGTGGGTCGACCGACAGCCATCAACTCCGGCATGGCCCACACCCTACGTGCCGACTGTATGATGTCGCATCGGTCGAAGGCGGGGTGGGAATGCGCAGCCGTCGGGAACAGGTGCAGGCATACCGGTTCCTCATCCGGCGGACCGTCTCCGCACTGCTGGCCGGCGAGCCCGAGACCAACGAGCTGCCGATGCGGAGGTTCGCCCTCGCGATGCTCGGCGGCCTGCTGGCCGCCGTGCTGCTCTTCGCCGGGTTCGGCGTCTACGGACTGCTGCGGCCGGGCGGGCGCCAGCCGGTGGAGAACGCGATCATCGTGGAGCGGGACACCGGCGCGAAGTTCATCTACACGCAGGGCCGGCTGCATCCGGTACTCAACTGGACGTCGGCGCTGCTCATCCTCGGCCAGCCGGAGCCGGTGGTGCGGACCATGTCGGAGAGTTCGCTGCGGGCCGTGCCGCGCGGGCTGCCGATCGGGATCCCCGGGGCGCCCGACTCGCTGCCGTCCCGGTCGGCGCTGCTCGGCCTGCCGATCAGTGTGTGCAGCGCGCCCCGCTCGCTGACCTCGGTCGCCCGGGCCACCCACCTGCTGGTCGGCTGGGCCCCGTCCGGCGGTACGGCGGTTGGCCGGCAGGGCCTGCTGGTCAGTGTGGACAGTGGCGACCGCTATCTGCTGTGGAGCGAGCACCGGCTGCGGATCCGGAGCAACGCCGTGCTCGCCGCCCTCGGCTGGGCCGGGATTCCGCCGGTCGCGGTCGGCGAGGCGTTCCTCAACTCCGTGCCCCCGGGTCCGGACCTGGAGCCGCTGGCCCTGCCCGGCGCCGGCTCACCCGCCGAGCCGACGATCGCCGGTCAGCAGACCCGGATCGGGCAGTTGTTCCGGGCGGCGGGCAAGTCGTACGTGATGCTTCCCGACGGCCTCGCCCCGGTCGGCGCGGTCACCGCCCGGTTGCTCGAGGCGGCCGGGCGTGCGGTCAACGAGATCTCCGCCCAGCAGGCCGGCCGGCTCATCGTGGACAGGGTTGCCGAGCCGCCCGGTTTTCCCGACGCGGTGCCCGAGGTGCGGGGCGCGCAGACCCCCGCTCCGATGGTCTGCGCGAGCTACCGCGACGACGGCGGCGCGGCGGAGCATCCGGTCACCATCGAGACCTTCGGCGTCGTGCCGGGCGAGGTCCCGCCGATCGACGGGGCGCCGGCCGCCACCCAGGCCGGGGCGGACGGGGTACGGCCGGCGGACCGGGTCGCGCTGCCGGGCGGGCACGCCGCCCTGGTCCGCGCCGCCAACCCGATCGGCGCGAACGCCGCCGGCAACGTCTATCTCGTCACCGACCAGGGGCTGAAGTTTCCGCTGTCCCGCCCGGAGCTGGAGAAGGCGCAGAGTTCGCTCGGCTATGCGGGCCTCCGGCCGGTGCAGGTGCCGGCGAGCATCCTGGCGCTGGTGCCGACCGGGGTGGCGCTCGATCCGGCGGCCGCGCTGCGGCTCTCGCCACTGCCGACGGTCGCCCCGGTCGGCCCCGCCGCCGGCTCCGGCGGCCAACGGCGGGAGCCGACCCCCGGCCCGAGCTGACCCGTCCGGGACCAGGTCGGAAGGGGCCGGCTACGACCCTGGTCGCCGGGGTCCCGGGGTACGCCGGAGCAGCCGATCGCACTCGGCCACCACGGGCGGGGTGAGTTCCCCGGCCGCCTGCTCGTACGCCGCGCGGGCCCGCTGCTGGGTGGCCTGGAGTACCCGGGTGACCACCTCGCCGAGCTTGGCGTGGTGGTACTGCTGCAACGCCCCGCCGCGCAGCCGGACCTCGGTGACCGTGCCGGCGCCGGTCACCCGGACGCTGACCCGGCCGTCCCGGCTCTGCCCCTCGACCTGCGCCGCGGCCAGCCGGCCCAGTTCACCGTCCATGTTGTCCAGCGCGGCGAGTGCCCGCCGGGCCAGCTCCTCGTAGCCCGCCTCGTCGTGCGGGGAGTACACCAGCGGCTCGACGTCGTCCGGGTCGTCGCGTCCGGTCACCCGTCATCCCTTCCCAGTACTCCGCCGATCGGTTCCGGCCCGTCGGCGGGTCCCGTGCCACGCCAGCCGTCCGCGCCGGTGGGCCCGCCGGCCGGCCCCGGGACCGGCGGTACCACCTCTGCCGCGACCTCGGCGAGCGCGTCGCCGAGTCGCTGCTGGGCGGCGGCGACCGAGGCCAGGACCGCCTCCTCGACCACTGACGGGTCGTGCCGGGCGATGGTCTTCGCGAACGTCACCCTGACCACGACGCCCTGGCCGTCGACCACCGAGGTGACGAGCCGGGCCGGGTCGGTGCCCTGGTAGGTGTCGGCGAGTAGCCGCTGCCAGCGCGCCTCCGTCCGGGCGATCGACGCCTCCAGCGCGGCCAGTCCGGCCGGCGCGGCGGTGGGCTGGTCGGGCGGATCGTCCGTCGGCATCGCCACCTCCGCAGCATTGGGACTTGGCCCGGCAGGCACTATATTTTACGAAGACCGACTCGATGTTCCTCCGTGCCAGGCAGAAGCGACAAACTGGGAGGATGGCGTTGAGCATTCCGAACGGTTCCACGTCCGCCGGCGCACCGGAGTTCCAGGCGCAACTGCCGGAGATGCGGGCGGCAGCCAACCAGATCGCGAGCCTGGCCGAGGAGTACCTCCGTTTTTTCAGTCCGGTCACCGGCGCGGTCACCAGCACGGTGGCGGGTAACGCGGGTCTGCCCAGCTTCGCCACGATGGCGCAGTTCTTCACCGTCGCCGTCTCGGCCGCGATGAAGGCCGTCGCCGACGAACTCGACACCCAGGCGGTGCAGGTCCGGCAGGCGGCGCAACACTTCGAGGAGGTCGACCTGCAACAGCGGCAGCGGGCCGCCACGCTGCACTTCGACGACCGGATGCCGCCGGGGACAGGGGTGGCGTGATGGGCGCGGTCAGCTTCATGGGCCTGAAACTGTCCGACCCGGGGGCGGTGCAGGCACTGCTCGGCCCGGTCGTCCAGGCTCTCGTCAACAACATGACGAACACCGGGACCAACTTCGGTACCGCCGCCACTCTGCCGAACCTGGTCGGTGCGACCGGCACCGCCCAGCAGGATCGCCGGAGCATTGCGCTGAACGCGCTGCAACAGGTGACCGGCACGGTCACGCAGGCGATGTCGACCACCAGCACCGGAAGCGCCCAGTTGCAGGCCACCAAGACCCAGCTCGACGCGATCGTCGCCAGCGCCACCGCCGGTGGCTACCAGGTGCTGCCGACCGGGCAGGTGACGCCGAGCGCCGCGCAGCGGGCGTACTGCAAGGCGACCTGGTCACACGGCGGCGCGGCCAGGTGGGCGATGTACGAGATGCGGGCGGCGCAGTACACGGCGCAGATCGCCGCCACCACCACCCAGGCGTCGACGCTGGACGCCCAGCTCACCGCGGCACTGGTGAAACTGGCGACCGACTACCTCACCAGCCTGTTCAGCAAGCAGTCCGACGCGAACACCACCTCGCTGCCCAGCCTCCCGGACGTGCCGCCGCCACCGCCGCTGCCGACACCGAGCATCCCGACCCCGGTCGACGGCGCCCCGATCGGCCCGGCTCCGACACCGTTGCCCGTGGGCAGCGGGCCGGATCTCGGTGCCGGGCTCGACGACCTGCCGGGCGGGACCGCGCTGGCCGGCGCGGGCGGTGCCGGAGGTCCGCTCGGCGGTGCGGGCGCCCTCGGAGTCGGCGGCGCTGGGCTGGGCCTGAGCGGAGCGCCGGCCGGCAACGCCCCGACCACCCTCCAGGGCGGCGTGGCCGGTGTCGGCATGGCCGGGATCGGTACTGCCGGCGGCGCGGGTTCGGCGTCCGGAGCCGGCCGGGCGGTAGCCGGCACGTCCATGCTGGGCGTCGGTGGCTTCGCCGGCCATGGCGGTGCGGCGGGCGACTCCGGCGAGCACGAGGCGGCGAGCTGGCTGGTCGAGGACGGCGAGGCGTGGACCTCCGGCGACGTGCCGGACGGGGTGATCGGCTGAGGGTGGCCGACCCGGCGACCCGACCTCGACCCGGCGACCCGACCCGGCGACCCGGTTTCGACCCGGCGACGCGTCAGCGGCAGGATCGCCGTCCACAGGAAAGTAGCCGGGAGGTGACGTGCTCCCGGCTACTTCGTCGAACGGTCGGCCGGATCGCCGAACCGGTCGTCAGTCAGGCTCTCAGCGGCCGCTCTGGCCCATCACCGTCGCCGCCCGGCGGTCGGCCTCCTTGAGGGACTCGCTCGCGTCCGTGACGACCGTGCCCGCCTTCAGCACCACCTGGTGGAACTCGTTCCACAACTGCTCCATCTGGCCCTTCCAGACCTCGAACTCGGCCCGGGCGTCGCTGTCCCACGGAATCTTCGCGATGTCGGCGACAAAGTTCTTGGTGGTGACCTCGATGTTGATGCCGTGCTTCTTGAGCTTCGCGGCCGCGGCCTCTGCCTCGCCGTGGACCATCCGGATCTGGTTGCTCATGGGTTCCTCCGCGTGGACCGGTCGGTCAGGGCTAGCGCGTGATGTTGTAGACGTTGATCGTGTTCACCGAGGAGGACATCGTCTCGTTCACGTCGGTGTAGGTCCGGTCCACGTCCTCCAGGCCGACCCGCATCTCGTCCATCTTGGCCTGCAGCCGGCGGGCCCCGTCGACCATTTCGGTGGCCACGGCGTAGAACTTGGTCGCCGCCTCACCCTCCCAGCCCCGTGACCTGAGCTGGTGCACCGCGAGTTCGATGTTCTTGATCTGGAAGTTGATGACGCCACGGGCATGATCGACGAGCTGCGCAGCGCGCTGGGCGTTACCCTCTTCGTGGGTGAATGTCTGTGCCACGCTACCCTCCGGAGACTAGGCAGAGGCGGGACGCCAGACTCATCGGCGTCTCTATCCGGCCAGGGTAGCCGATGGTCGCCTCCGACCACACCGCTCGCGGGTCGGCTGCCGGACCGGTGGCACTTCGGGCCTCCGCCCGGCCACGCCGCCCGGACCGGCCCACGTTCACTGTGGATCGAGCCACGCCGTCTGCACCAGGTTGACCCCGTCGCTGCGCCGGATCAGGGTGCCCCGGCCGGGCGGCTGTGGACTGGGTCGGACGTGCCCGAGCACGGCGCCCTCGTCGGGGTTGCCGGACATCAGCAGCCCCGGCGTGTTCAGGTCGGTGAGCTGTTGCAGCACCGGCTCGTACAGCGCCCGCCCGACGCCGCCGCACCGGCGGGCCAGGACCAGGTGCAGCCCGATGTCCCGGGCCGGCGACAGCAGGTCCACCAGCCCGTCCAGCGGGTTTCCGCTGCTGGTGGCGACCATGTCGTAGTCGTCGACCAGCAGGTAGATCTCCGGCCCCTGCCACCAGGAACGGTTGCGGAGCTGTTCGGTGGTCACGTCCGGGCCGGGCAACCGGGCGGTCATCGCCTGCGCGATCCCGCCGACCATCGCCGTCGCGGTCTGCGCCGACGGCGTGTAGTCGAGCAGGTGCTCGCCCTCGACCGCGCCGAGCAGGGTACGCCGGTAGTCGACGATGACCAGCTTCGCCTCGCCCGGCGGGTGCCGCGCCACGATGGTCTGGGCGATCAGCCGGAGCAGGTTCGTCTTGCCGCACTGCGCGTCACCGAAGACGATCAGGTGCGGCTCGGTGTCGAACGCCAGGTGCACCGGGGCCAGGTAGGTCTCGTTCAGGCCGATCGGGATGCCCGGCCCCGCGACGTCGCGTAGCTGCGCCGCAGGCAGCATCCGGGGCAGCAGCCGTACCTTCGGCGCCGGCTCGTGCCGCCAGCCGGCCCGGACCCGCGCCACCAGGTCGGCGGCGCCGGCCGGCAGCTCGTCGGCGCCGGCGCGCCCGTCGATCCGGGGTACCGCGGCCAGGAACTGGAGCTTGTCGCGGGTGACACCCCGACCGGGGGTGTTCTCGGGTACGTTCGCCGCGGCGCGCCGGTCGATCTCGGAGTCGCTCGGGTCACCCAGCCGCAGTTCGAGCCGGGTGCCGAAGAGTTCCCGGACGTTGTAGCGGATCTCCGACCAGCGGGTGGCGGTGAGCACCACGTGGATGCCGAACCCGAGACACCGGGCGGCGAGCCGGGTGATGATCTCCTCCTGCTGCTCGAACTCCTCCCGTACGGTGCCCCAGCCGTCGACGACCAGGAAGACGTCCCCGAACGGGTCGTCGGTGATCTCACCGCTGGCCCGCAGCGCCCGGTACGCGTCGATCGACTCGACGCCGAGTTCGGCGAAGCGCGCCTCCCGCTCGTCCAGCAGGACGCTCACCTCGGCCACGGTGCGGCGGATCGCCTCGTGGTTGCGGCGCACCGCCACCCCGGACAGGTGCGGTAGCCCCTCCAGGGAGCGCAGCGTGCCGCCGCCGAAGTCGAGGCAGAGGAACTGCACCTCGCGCGGGCTGTGGGTGAGCGCCAGCGCGCAGAGCATCGAGCGCAACAGGGTGCTCTTGCCGGTCCGTGGCCCGCCGACGATCACCACGTTGCCGCCGGCCCCGGCCAGGTCCACCAGGAACGGGTCCCGGCGCTGCTCGTACGGGCGGTCCTCGACGCCGACCGGCACGACCAGCCGCCCGACGCCGGGCCAGGTGGCGGTGACCAGGCCACGGTGCTCGTCGACGACCGGCTCGCCGAGCAGCGCGTCGAGGCTCGGCGCCACGTCCAGCGGGGGCAGCCACACCTGGTGCGCCGGTGGGCCCTGGCGCAGCCGGTCCACGATCACGTCGAGCATGGTGGTCTGCCGGCCCGCGTCGGTCGGGCTCCCGATCGGCTCGGCCGGATCGTCCGGCGCCGCCGGCAGCTCGGGCGGGACGGGCACGTGCACGGTGCCGTACGGCATGATGCGGCGGCGTACCAGGGACTGGGGCACCGGGCCGGTCGCGGTGGCCGCCCGGTACGGTCCGGAGACGTACGCGGCCCGGAAGCGCAGCATGGTCAGGGTGCCGGTCTTCAGGTAGCCGTGCCCGGGCGCGTTCGGCAGCTCGTACGCGTCGGGCACGCCGAGCACCACCCGGCTTTCCATCGCCGAGAAGGTGCGCAGCCCGATCCGGTACGACAGGTGGGTGTCCAGCCCGCGCAGCCGCCCCTCCTCCAACCGCTGGCTGGCCAGCAGCAGGTGTACGCCGAGCGAGCGGCCGAGCCGGCCGATCGTCACGAAGAGGTCGATGAAGTCCGGCTTGGCCGCCAGCAGCTCGCTGAACTCGTCGCAGATGATCAGGAGGCTGGGCAGCGGGGCGAGCGGTTCACCGGCCCGGCGCGCCTTCTCGTACTCGTACCGGGAGACGTAGTTGCCGGCGGCCCGCAGCAGCTCCTGCCGGCGGACCAGCTCGCCCGCGACGGCGTCCTCCATCCGGTCCACCATGGCCAGTTCCTCGGCGAGGTTGGTGATCACCGCACTGGTGTGCGGCAGCACGTCCAGCGAGGCGAAGGTGGCGCCGCCCTTGAAGTCCACCAGGACGAGGTTGAGCTCCTCGGAGGAGTGCGTGACGGCGAGTGAGACCACGATGGTGCGCAGCAGCTCGCTCTTGCCGGAGCCGGTGGCACCGATGATCAGCCCGTGCGGACCCATGCCGTCCTGGGCGGCCTCCTTGAAGTCCAGCTCCACCACCGAGCCGTCCGCGCCGATGCCGAGCGGGATCCGCAGCCGGTCCCGGTCCGGGCGGGGCCGCCAGCTCCGGGCCGGGTCGACCGCGCCGGCGTCGCCGAAGCCGAGCAGCTCGGGCAGCTCGGTGACCCGGGCCGTCGCCTCCTCGGTCTCGACGTGCCGGGAGAGCCGGTGCGGGGCGAGCTGCCGGGCCAGCCCGGTGGCCTGCTCGACGCCGAGCCGGTCCGGCACGCCCAGTGTCATGCTCCGGTCGCCCCGGTCGGTCGAGAGCGTGTCGGGGGTGACGTCGAGGCAGAGCAGCCAGCGGCCGGCGTCTCGGGGCACCATCCCGGACAGGTCCAGCACGGTGCTGCCGAGTACGCCCGCACCGTGCAACTGCGAGGTCGCCGGCACCTCGCCGCCGTCGAGTACGACCAGCAGGTGCGCGGCCGTGGTCAGCGGCCGGGCGTCCGGCGAGTGTCGCGGCCGGACGGTGAACTCGTCGCGGAACGCCTCCTCGAGCGCGGTCGCCGACTCGAAGACCAGCCTGGTCGCACCGGCGCCGTCGGTGACCCGGTCGTCCTGGGCGTGCGGCAGCCACTTGACCCAGTCCCAGTCCGGCCGCCGCTCCGGCGCGATCACCACCGCGATCCGGACGTCGTCCGGCGAGTGGAAGGTGGCGAGCTGGCAGAGCAGCGCCCGGGCCAGGCCGAGCACCGGATCGCGGTCGCCGCGCAGCACCAGTCGACTGAACGAGCGGAGCTGGATCGCCAGCGGCAGGTCCGGGACCACGGACTGGGCCCGGACGAAGCGGCGCAGTGCGATCGCGGTGAGCGGTTCGAGGTCCTCGACCGGCCTGGTGTCGGGCGGTTTGATCGTCACCGACAGCTTCTGGGTCCCGGTCGCCACCCGTATCTCGGCGAAGTCGTCGTCGGTGCTGCGCCGCTCCCACATCCGTCGGGAGGCGCAGACCGACCAGAGCGCGCTCGGGGCCGGATGCCGCCACAGCAGCGCGGTCCGCTGCTGCGCGGCCGCGTTGCGCGCCTTGCGCCGGGCCTGGGTCAGGTACCGCAGGTAGTCGCGGCGCTGCGCGTCCACCTCGGCCCGGCTGTTGCCGTGGCCGCCACCCATCGAGGTGGCCGCCATGCCCAACATGGAGAGTCCGAACAGGCCGCCGACGACGTACGTGAGCACGCCGCCGCCCCGTCCGGAGTAGAGGATGGCCATCGCGGCGACCCCGGCCACCATGGGGACCAGCATCATCACCTGGAGGAGGCTGCGGGGCATCGGCTCCGACAGCTCCGGAGGCGACTCCAGGGCGAGTTCCCCCCGGGGTAGCGGCGGCGACGGCTGGCGGGGCGGTCGGCGGAACAGGACGGTGCCTGCCGCGCCCTCGCGGGCGCCCGGAAGGCGAGACTGGGCCTCGGTGACCTCCACGAACCGGGATACTATCCGTCAGAGCAGCCCGACACCCTACGCATCGTTGACTACACTTGCCGTCACCCCGTCTCGGCGCTTGGAAGGTTGCGATGGCCGCCGATGAGTTCGCCGTCAATCTCCTGTCGCTGCAAGACTTCCAGCGCAGTCTCCAGCCTCGGCTTGAGGCGGCGTTCGCCGCGCTGACCGCACTCACCACCGCGCCGGGCAGTGACCGGCCGGCGCTGGGCGGGTTCCACGACGCGCAGAAGACCGCCGACCGGCACCAGGACCTGCACGACGAGTACGTCGCCCGGCTGCGCCGCCTCGTCACCGCGTTGACGGTGGCGCAGGCGGCCACCACCCGGATCATCGAGAGCTACCGGACCGTCGACGAACTCAGCGGCACGAACGCCCGACAGATCGCAGGCGCCCTCGGCGCGGTGAGTGAGGCACTGCATGGTGGCCGACGCGATGGTTGACGAGTACCACGAGCGTTACCGGCAGCAGACCCACGAGGAGCTCTACCGGCTGCTGATGGCCGGACGGCCGGCGCAGGTGGACAGCATCGCCGACACCTGGCACACCGTCGAGGGGACGGTCGGGTCGATCGCGACCGGGCTGCACGAGGACCTCACCCGGATGCTGCCCACCTGGACGGGGCCGGGCAGCCGGGAGTTCCAGTACCGGTTGGACCTGATCACCAGTTTCGCCGGGACACTGGCCGAGGAGGCGGCGGCGATGCGCAGCGGGCTCACCGTGATGTCCGGCTCGCTCGCCGAGGCGCAGCGCCAGGCGGAGGCGGACCGGCCCGAGCTGGCCCAGGCGCGCTACGACGAGTTCTCCCCGGTGCTCGGCCACACGCTCTCCGAGGAGGAGCGCGCCAAGGCCCGGGAACGGGTCTCGGCCCAGGTGGCCCGGCTCGCCGCCGAATACGCGGTCACCGATCACCGGAGCTGGCCGGCGACGATCCCGGTCGAACCGAGCGACCTGCCGGTGGTCGGCGGACTCGTCGACCTCGACCTGCCTGCGGCGGTGACGCTTCCCGACCCGTCGCCGATCGCGCCGGAGCTGCCGGCCGCCACCACCGCGCTCGCCGGTGCCGGGGGGTTCGGCGACGCGCCGGGAGCCGGCACGCTGGCCGCCGCCCCGTCGTCGTCGCCGTCCGCCGCCCAGCCCACCAGTTCGCTGAGCGGGGCCGGGCCGGCCCTGGCCGGGCTCGGCAACCACCTGATCACCCGGACGGCCGGTGCCGAGGGGCGACCCGGCTCCGGTGGCGCGAGCCCGGGCACGACCACGGGCGCGGCGGCGGGGACGGGAGCGGTGCCGATGATGGGTGCGGCGGGTGCCGCCGGTCTCGCCGGGCGG
Organism: Plantactinospora sp. CA-294935; assembly: GCF_050936445.1. Lineage (NCBI taxonomy): Bacteria > Bacillati > Actinomycetota > Actinomycetes > Micromonosporales > Micromonosporaceae > Plantactinospora > Plantactinospora sp. CA-294935. The sequence goes on along the minus strand of NZ_JBNJMU010000001.1, from coordinate 8,864,192 downwards.
CCCGCCGAGGGCTACCCGATCACCGATCCGCGGTTGGCCGGTGAGGGCACTGCGTGGTCCGCCGACGGGAAGCTGGACTGGAGCGGTGAGGCCGACGCGCCACCGTCGATCCTCGGCCCGGACGACTGAGCCGGGCGTGGGCGCTGGCCCCGTCGTACCGGAGTTCCGGTGACCGGGTCGGCGCGTTGGCCTTGACGACGGCGTGGAGCCGCTCGGTCATCCGGGTGGATCCGGTTTCCGACATCTCGGCGATCCTCGCGAGTACGTCACGTTCCCCGTCCGCCGTGCCGCGCGGGCCCCGGCGGGCGGCCGCTTCCAGGGAACTGGCGGTTCGACCCGGGGCGGGACCTGTCGCCGTTTCCCGTTCGTCACTCGCGGTGAGGTGATGGTAGCGGCGGGATCGCTGTGCTGGGCGGATTGCCCCGCTTCCGCGTTCCGGCGCAGGTGGCGGCGGTGAGATCCGTCATCCCGGTTAGGTGCGGCGAATGACGGATCGTAAGGTTAGCCGAACCTAATCCGAGGAGTACGGGAAAGATCGTGACGACGGTAGCGGCCGGGGTGACCGGGCCCGGCACCCGGCCGAGCCGCCGGGTCGGCCGGCGCGTCGCGGTGACCGCCGCGGTGGCGGTACTGCTGGTGCTGACGGTGTTGGCCAGTCTCGCACTCGGCAGCAAGCCGCTCGCGCCCACCCAGGTCTGGCACGCACTGGTCGCGCCGGACGGCGCCGAGGCGAGCACCATCGTCCGGGAACTGCGGGTGCCGCGTACCCTGCTCGGGCTCGTCGTCGGGCCGGCGCTGGCGCTGGCCGGGGTACTGCTGCAGGCGCTGACCCGCAACCCGCTGGCCGAGCCCCGGATCCTCGGGGTCAGCGCCGGTGCCTCGCTGGGCGTGGTCCTCGCGATCGCGGTCTTCGGGATCGGCACGCTGGCCGGGTACGTCTGGTTCGGCGTCGTCGGCGCCCTCCTCGCCGGCCTGCTCGTCTTCGGCATCGCCAACCGGGCCCGCGAGGGCGCCAGCCCGGTGACTCTGGCCCTGGTCGGCGTCGCCCTGGACGCGAGCCTCGGCGCGACGGTCATCGCCCTGCTCACCATCGACACCCGCACCTTCGAGGAGTACCGGTTCTGGGTGGTCGGCGGCCTGACCGGCCGGGACGCCGCGGTCGCCGCCCAGGTCGCGCCCTTCGTGCTGGCCGGGCTGCTGCTGGCCGGCTTCGCCGCCCGGGGCCTGGACGCGCTCGCCCTCGGCGACGACGTCGCGCGCGGGCTGGGTCACCGGATCGGGCTGGTCCGGCTCGCCGGCGGAGCGGGCGCGGTGCTGCTGATCGGGGCGGCGGTCGCGGCGGCCGGGCCGATCGCGTTCATCGGGCTCGCCGTGCCGCACCTGGCCCGTGCCCTGGTCGGCGCCGACCACCGCTGGACCCTCGCGGTGGCGGCACTGCTCGGCCCGGCGCTGCTGCTCGCCGCCGACATCATCGGCCGGCTGGTGGCGCCGCCCGGCGAGGTGCCGGCCGGCATCGTCACCGCGCTGCTCGGGGCGCCGCTGCTGGTCCTGCTGATCCGTCGTGCCCGGGTGGTGACCGCGTGACCGGCCGGAGCGAGGCGATCACGGCGGTGCCGGTGGGCCGCACCCTGGTCCGGATCGGCCCCACCCGGCTGGTGGTGCGGCACCGGCCGCTGCTGGTCGGCGGGGTACTGGTCGTCCTGCTCGCCGCCGCCGTGGTGCTGGCGCTGTCCCTCGGCACCCCGTACGTCGCCCCGCAGGACGTGCTCGCCTCGCTCACCGGCGCCGGCACCCGGTACGACCTCGTCGTACTCGAACTGCGGCTGCCCCGGGTGGTCCTGGCGGTGGCGGTCGGGGCGGTCTTCGGCATCGCCGGCACGCTGATCCAGAGCGTCGCCCGCAACCCGCTGGCCAGTCCCGACGTGGTCGGCGTCAGCCAGGGTGCCGGACTCGCCGCCACCGTGGCACTGACCACCGGGGCGAGTGCCGTGCTGATCGCCCCGGCCGCGCTCGCCGGTGGCCTCCTCGCGGCGGTCGCGGTGCTGCTGCTCGGCCTGCGGCACGGCCTGGCCGCACAGCGGTTCGTGCTGGCCGGGGTCGCCGTCGCGGTGGCGCTGCGGGCGTTGACCGAGGTGGTGATGCTGTCGGCGGACCCGATCGACGGGATCCGGGCGCAACTCTGGCTGGTCGGCACGCTGGCCGGCAAGGGCTGGCGGGAGACGGCGTACCTCGGGGTGACCCTGCTGGTGCTGCTGCCGGTGCTGCTCTGGGCCGGCTGGGCGCTGAACGGCAGCGCGCTGGACGACGACACCGCACGGGGGGTCGGGCTGCGTCCGGTCGCCCGCCGGGTCGGCCTGGCCACCACCGGGGTACTGGCCGCCGCGATGGTCACCGCGCAGGTCGGCGCGGTGGACTTCGTCGCCCTCGCCGCCCCGCAGATGGCCCGGCGGCTGGTCCGGGCCGAACGGCCGCCGCTGTTCTGCGCCGCCCTGGTCGGGGCCCTGCTGGTGGTCCTCGCCGACCTTGCCGGCCGCCGGCTGTTCGCCCCCACCCAGCTTCCGGCCGGGGTACTGACCGCCGCCCTCGGCGGGCCGTACCTGATCTATCTGCTGCTCCGCGGCCGACGGAAGGTCTCCTAGATGCTCTCCACCCGCGATCTCGCGGTCGGGTACGAGGACCGCACGGTCATCGACGGTCTCGACCTGGACCTGCCGTCCGACGCGTTCACCGTCATCGTCGGGCCGAACGCCTGCGGCAAGTCGACCCTGCTGCGGACCATGGCCCGGCTGCTCACCCCGCGCCGGGGCACCGTGCTGCTCGACGGGGAGGCGATCCGGGACCTGCCGACCCGCGCGGTCGCCCGCCGGCTGGGCGTACTGCCGCAGAGCCCGCTGGTGCCCGAGGGGGTGACCGTGGCCGACCTGGTCGGTCGGGGGCGGCAGCCGTACCAGCGGTGGTGGCGGCAGTGGTCGCCGGAGGACGAGACCGCGGTCCGCGAGGCGATGCTGCTGGCCGACGTCGCGGCGCTGGCCGAGCGGCCCGTCGACACCCTCTCCGGCGGGCAGCGGCAGCGGGTCTGGATCGCCATGACGCTGGCCCAGGACACCGAGGCGCTGCTGCTCGACGAGCCGACCACCTTCCTCGACCTGGCCCACCAGGTGGAGGTGCTCGACCTGCTGCACCGGCTGCGTACCGAACGCGGCCGGACCGTCGTCGCCGTCCTGCACGACCTCAACCAGGCCGCCCGGTACGCCGACCACCTGATCGCGATGCGGGACGGCGCGGTGGTAGCGGCCGGGCCGCCCCGACAGATTCTCACCGCGGACCTGGTCCGTGACGTGTTCGGGCTCGACTGCGTGGTCGTGCCCTGCCCGGTGACCGGGGCGCCACTGGTCGTCCCGGCCCTCGGCACGCTGTCCCTGCAGAAAGGTTCCTCATGCGCCGCACAGTCATAACCCTGCTCGCCGTCGCCGCCCTCGGCGCCGGCCTGGCCGGCTGCACCAGCAGCGACCCGGTGGTCGGGGAGGAGGCCGGGGGAGGTACCCGGACCATCACCCACGCGATGGGCAGCACCGAGGTGCCGGCGCAGCCGAAGCGGGTGGTCGTACTCGACTCCGACAAGATCGACACCGCTCTCTCGCTCGGCGTGGTGCCCATCGGCGCCGCGCAGGCCGGCGAGGTGGCCGGCTGGCCGTCGTACTTCGGCGCGGACAAGGTCGCCGGAATCAAGCAGGTCGGCCTGCTCACCGAGCCGGACCTGGAGGCGATCACGGCGTTGCAGCCGGACCTGATCCTGGGCAGCAAGTTCCGCCAGGAGAAGTTCTACGACGAGCTGACCGCCATCGCCCCGACCGTCTTCACCGAGCGGGTCGGCATCACCTGGAAGGAGAACTTCCTCCTCGACGGGCAGGCGCTCGGCAAGGAACAGGAGGCCAAGGACCTGCTGGCCGCGTACGAGAAGCGGGCCAAGGACCTCGGCGCCAAGCTCGGTGACGCCGCCGCCCGGAAGATCTCGATCGTCCGCTTCCGGCCCACCGAGATCCGGGTGTACGGTCCGGAGTCCTTCTCCGGCCTGGTGCTCGGTGACGTCGGGCTGGGCCGGCCGGAGCGCCAACTGCTGGCGAACAAGGAAGACAAGCGGTTCGACAAGGTGAGCCCGGAGCGGATCTCCGAGGTCGACGGCGACATCATCTTCGTCACCGCGTTCGGCGAGAAGGCCGCCGCCGAGCAGGCCAGGGTGACCGGCGGCAGCCTCTGGAAGAACCTCACCGCGGTCAAGGCCGGCAAGGCGTACGTGGTCGCCGACGAGACCTGGATGACCGGGATCGGTGTCACCGCGGCCGGCAAGATCCTCGACGACCTGGAGAAGTACGTCCCGACCGCCTGACCCACCCGCCCCGGCCGGCACCGGCTCCGCTGCCCAGGCACGCTCGCGATTCGCGGGTCGCCTGGGCAGCCCGCTGTCCGGGGCCCGGCGGGTTCAGCAGTTGCGCAGCGGCAGGTTGGTCAGCATGTCGTCGCGGACCCAGCCGCCTCCTCCGCCGTGGGTAGCGGGGCACTGTGGAGGCACGCGTACGATCGGCGACGTCGACAAGCTTCAGGACGTCCTCCGCCACGCGCCCGACCCGATGGCGTCGGCGAAGGGCAGGCGCACCGGCGTACACCCGCCGGAGTGACCCGGACCCCGGCCGACGGATGGGATCGATGTGGCTCGTGACGCTCGCGGTGCTGGCCGGTGGGTTCACCGGCGCGGGTCTGATGGCGCTGCGCGGCCGCCGCACCCGCGCCAGGCTCCGGGCCGAACTCGTCGAGCTGGAGCGGTCGGTGCAGCGGCGGGCCGACCAGGTGACCTCGCTCAGCCACGAACTGCGGACCCCGCTCAGCATGATCAAAGGGGCGGTGGACCTGCTCCGGGAGGGGATGCCGGGTCCGCTGACTCCGGCGCAGGGCCGGCTACTCCAGGTGCTCGACCACCAGTCCACCCAGGTGATCGGGCTCTGTGAGAGCCTGCTGATCCAGGCGAAGATCGAGGCGGGGCTCTTCGTCCCGAAACTGGAACGGGTGGACCTGTCGGTGGTCGCCCGGGACGTCGTCACCGCGATGCGTCCACTCTGCGCGCAGCGGCAGCAGCGGATCAGCCTGGACGCCCCGCAGGTGACGCCGAGGATCGAGGCCGACCCGATGCTGCTGGCCCAGGCCATGACCAACCTGCTCTCCAACGCCAGCCGGTTCACCACCACGGGTGGCAGCATCGACGTCAGGGTGACGCCGATCGACACCGGGATCGCCGTCTACGTGACCGACGACGGGGCCGGCATGAGCCGGGAGGAGCGGCACCGGCTGTTCCACCGGTTCGCCACCGGCCGACCGCTGGCCGACGGGACCGGGCTCGGCCTGGTCATCACCAAGACGATAGTGGAGCTACACGGAGGCGAGATCATGGTGCACACCGCGTCGCAGCGGGGAACCACGTTCCTCTTCACCCTGCCCCGGACCGCGCCGGCCGGTACCGGGTCGTGACCGGTCCGGTCGAGGCCCGGGCCGACCGTTCCGGTCCGACGGCCCTGGTCGTCGACGACGAACCGCAGATGACGGTGATCATCGAGTTCGCCCTGCAGACCCAGGGGTTCTCCGTGCTCGTCGCGCACGACGGCGCGACCGCGCTGCACCTGCTGCGGACCCGGCCGATCGACCTGGTCGTGCTGGACGTGCTCATGCCGACCATGGACGGGTTGAGCCTGTGCCAGCGGATCCGCGCCCGGTCCGAGGTCCCGATCATGCTGCTCACCGCGCTGTCCCAACAGGACGACGTGATCGCCGGTCTGGAGCACGGGGCCGACGACTACGTGACGAAGCCGTTCCACCCCCGCGAGGTGGCGCTGCGGGCCCAGGCGCTGGTACGCCGACGCCGCGACACCGGGTCCGCGATCCGGGTCGGCAAGCTGGTGATCGACCTGACCAACCGGACCGTCGTGCTCGCCGGTCGTCAGCTCAACCTGCCGTACACCGAGTTCAAGCTGCTCGCCCACCTCGCGGCCCGACGCGGCACCCCGCAGTCCTGGCGGGACCTGCTCCGCGAGGTGTGGGGGACGACCGACCTGATCGGCGGCCGGGACGTGGTCAAGTCCACCGTCTACCGGCTGCGCTCCCGGTTGGCGGCGACCCCGGACGGAGCGGGATACATCCGCACCCTGCGCGGTGTCGGCTATCTGATGCCCGACTCCCTCGGCGACGCCCCGGAGGGCGGATCCAGGTAACGGCGGTGTCACCAGCGCTCACGGATGTGTTACCGGAGCCTCCGTCACCCGGCTCTAACCTGGCCGCAACATTGCGACAACCTGGGAGGTCGGGATTCGATGACGAGTCGATTTCGGCGCGGCGTGAGCTGGCTGGGGTGCGCGGCGGTCCTCGTCCTGGCCGCCGGCTGCGCCCGGGAGCCGGGCAACGGCTCCGGTGGTACGGCCGACGGCGGCGTCGTGCACGTCGTGTGCGGCGGGACGGAGGAGTGGTGCGCGGCGACCACGGCCCAGTTCAGCAAGGCGACCGGGCTCAGGGCCGACTTCGTACGGCTCTCCAGCGGCGAGGCGCTGGCCCGGATCAAGGCCGGTAAGGGCAACGCGGAGTTCGACGTCTGGTACGGCGGCCCGGCCGACGGCTACGCCGCCGGCGCCGCGGAGGGGATGCTGGAGGCGTACGTCTCGCCGAACGCCGGCGCGATCCCGGCCAGGTACAAGGACGCGTCCGGGCTCTGGACCGGCGTCTACGTCGGGGCGCTCGGGTTCTGTGCCAACCCGAAACTGCTCCGAGAGGCCGGGGCCGAGGTGCCGGACTCCTGGGCGGACCTGCTCGATCCGTTGCTCGCCAAGGACATCGGTATCGCCCATCCGTCCACCTCGGGCACCGCGTACACGGCGCTCTGGACCCAGGTGCTGCTCGCCGGCGGCGACCAGGGCAAGGCGCTGGAGTACATGCGCCGGCTGCACCCGAACGTGTTGCAGTACACCAAGTCCGGTGCGGCACCCGCCCAGATGACGGCCCGTGGCGAGGTGGCGGTCGGGGTGATCTTCTCCCACGACTGCGTGGCTGCCAAGGAAGCGGGCTTCCCCGACCTGGTGGTCTCCTTCCCGACCGAGGGAACCGGCTACGAGACCGGCGGGGTGGCGCTGGTCCGCGGCGCCAAGAACCCGGAGAGCGGCCGGAAGTTCATCGACTGGGCGCTGACCGTCGAGGCACAGGAGATCGGGCCGACGGTGAAGTCGTACCAGTTCCCGACCAACCCGGGCGCGAAGGTCTCGGACAAGGTCGTGGACCTCGGCACGATCAAGCTGATCGAATACGACGCGGTCGCGGCGGGTGCGGCGAAGACCGCGCTGAACCGGCGGTTCGACGCTGAAGTGGCCCAGGCGCCGAAGTCATGACCACCATGATCCACGAACCGGAGTTGGCCCCCGGCCCGGCGGCGCCACCGCGCCGCCGGCGCCGGCGGCGGCTCGACCTCGGCATCCGACTGCTGCTCGTCGCCTGCGTCGGGCTGGTGACGATCGGCAGCGTCGTCCCGCTCGTCGCCGTCCTCGCGGCGGCGTTCGGCCCGGAGGCGTTGCCGCGCTACGCACGCTTCCTCAGCTCCCCGGTCGACCTGACCATCCTGCGCAACACGCTGGTCCTGGGCGTGCTGGTCGGGTTCTGCGGGACGGCGCTCGGCTTCCTCTTCGCCTTCGTCCAGACCCGCCTCGCCGTGCCGGGCAAACGGATCCTGCACGTGGTGGCGCTGGTGCCGATCGTCAGCCCGCCGTTCGCGGTCGCCACCGCGACCGTCGTGCTCTACGGCCGGCGGGGCGTGATCAGCAACGGCCTCCTCGGCCTGGAGTACGACATCTACGGGCTCGACGGACTGGTCTTCGTGCTCTCCCTGTCGCTCTTCCCGGTGGCGTACCTCGGCCTGCTCGGCATGCTCCGCGGGTTGGACCCGGCGCTGGAGGAGGCCGCGATGAACCTCGGGGCCAGCCGGTGGCGGACCCTGCGCACGGTCATCCTGCCGCTGCTGGCACCGGGGCTGGTGGCGCCATTCCTGCTGCTCTTCGTGGAGGCGATCGCCGACCTGGCCAACCCGCTCGTCCTCGGCGGCGACCACACGGTGCTGGCCAGCCGGGCCTACCTGGCGGTCACCGGCGAGTACGACACCACCAGCGCCGCCGTCTACTGCGTCATCCTGCTCGTGCCCTCGTTCGGGTTGTACGTCGCGCAGCGGTACTGGCTGAACCGCAAGGTCCGGACCACCATCACCGGGCGGCCCTCGGGCAGCGTGCACCTGATCGACAACTGGGTACGGTGGCCGATCTTCGGTCTCGCGCTGCTGGCCGCGGCCCTCATCGTCAGCGTCTACGGCACGGTGCTGCTCGGTTCGGTGACCCGGGTCTTCGGGGTGGACAACACGTTGACCCTGGAGTACCTGCGGGAGGTGGTCGCCGGGGTGGGGCGGGAGGCCGTGCTCGACACCGTCCTGTTCGCGGCGATCGCCACCCCGGTCGCGGCGGTCTTCGGGCTGGTCATCTCCTGGCTCGTGGTCCGGCACCTGCGCCGGGCCGCCGGGTTGCTGGACTTCGCCGGCACGCTCGGGGTCGCCGTACCGGGCACGGTGCTGGGCATCGGTTTCGTGCTCGCGTACCGGCCGGAGCGGTGGCTCGGGCCGGTCGAGGTCTTCCCCAGCCTGGTCGGCGGCAGCGCCATCGCCGGCGGGGCGGCGGCGATCGTCGTCGCGTACGTCGTCCGGAGCCTCCCCGCCGGCCAGCGCACCGCGGTCGCGGCCCTGAGCCAGATCCACCCGCAGATCGAGCAGGCCTCGACGGACCTCGGAGCGGGTCCGCTGCACACCTTCCGGCGGGTCACCCTGCCGCTGATCCGGCCGGCGCTGCTGACCGGCCTGAGCTACAGCTTCGCCCGCAGCATGACCTCGATCTCGACGATCGTCCTGCTGGTCACGCCGGAGACGAAGATCATCACCTCCCAGGTGCTGAGCGCCGCCAGCACCGGCCGGTACGGGGTGGCATTCGCCTACTGCACCGTGCTGACCGCCATCGTGCTGGCGGCCTTCGCGCTCATCCGTCTCGTCGTCGGCGCGGGCGCCAACCTGAACCGCGTCGCCACCGACACCGAAAGGCCGAAACGATGACCGTAGTGGTGCCCGACCTGGCCGTCGCCGCGTCCGCCGGTGCCGGTACCGGACGCCTGCGCCTGGAGGCGTTGACCAAGACGTTCGCCAGCCGTACCGGCATGGTCACCGCCGTCGACGCGGTCGGCCTCGACGTCGCCCCAGGCGAGTTCATCACGCTGCTCGGGCCGTCCGGGTGCGGCAAGACCACCACGCTGCGGATGGTCGCAGGCTTCGAGGACGCCACCAGCGGACAGATCCGGCTCGACGACAACGTGATCGACTCGATGCCACCGCAGCGGCGTCCGATGGCGATGGTGTTCCAGAGCTACGCGCTCTTTCCGCACCTCACGGTCGGCGAGAACATCGCGTACGGGCTCAGGCTGCGGCGACGTAGCCGGGATGAGGTCGCCACCAGCATGCGGATGGCGCTGACCAGTATGAACCTGGTCGGTCTGGAGGATCGGAGCCCGCACGAACTCTCCGGCGGCCAGCAGCAGCGGGTCGCCCTGGCCAGGGCCCTGGTCGTGCAGCCGAAGGTACTCCTCTTCGACGAACCCCTGTCCAATCTGGATGCCAAGTTGCGGGGCTCGATGCGCGCGGAGATCCGGCGCATCCAGCGGATGTTCGGGATCACCAGCATCTACGTCACCCACGACCAGGACGAGGCGATGAGCATGTCGGACCGGATCGTGGTGATGAACCGGGGACGGGTCGAGCAGGTGGCCGCGCCGGGTGAGATCTACCTGCGCCCGGCGAGCGTCTTCGTCGCGGACTTCATCGGGCGGGCCAACTTCATCGAGGTGGTGCCGGAGAGTGTCAGCGACGGCCGGGCCGTGGTGCACGCCCTCGGGCAGCGGTTGACCGCGGCGGCCCACCCGGGGGTGCCGGCGAACGACGACAACACCTACCTGATGGCCCGGCCGGAGACCATGAAGCTGACACCGGTCACCGACGGCGGGACCGGCATCGGCGTGGTGCTCCGCTCGACGTTCCACGGACCGGCCGTGGACTACGAGATCGAGACCACCAGCGGCACGTTGACCGTGACCGACCCCGGCGCCGATCCCCGGGAGGCTCTCGCCGAGGGCACCAGCGTCAACGTCCGGATCGACCCGGATCGGGCCTACCTGCTCACCCGGGACTGACGGGTGGCCGACCGGGCCGCCGAACCGGGATGCCCCCGTCGTCGGCCCGGGCGCACCGGGTGGGTGCCGAGCCGTCGCCGTTCGCGGCCCACCACGCGGTGCGGCGGATGATGGCTCATGGCCGTACCCGACCCGATCCCGATCAGCCGCCGCCCCGGCGACCCGGTAACCGGCCTCGACCCGGTCTGGTACGCCGCGTACGGGTCGAACCTGGATGCCGACCGGTTCGGTTGCTATCTCGGTGGCGGCCGGCCGGTGGGCGGTCGCCGGGACCATCCCGGGTGCCGGGACAGCAGCCCGCCCCGGGACGATCGACCGGTGCTGCTCTCCGGCGGTCTCCACTTCGCGCTCGAATCACGGACCTGGTCCGGTGGGATGGCGTTCTACGACCCGGGGCTGCCCGGTGTGGTCGCGGCGCGGGCGTACCTGCTCTCCGCCGACCAGTTCGCGGACGTCGCCGCGCAGGAGATGCACCGGTTACCGAGCGGTCCGCTGGACCTGATCGCCGCCGCGGTCGCCGCCGGCCGGGCGAGCACCGGCCCGGGCCGGTACGAGACGGTGGTCTGCGCCGGAATCCTCGACGGGCATCCGGTGCTCACCCTCACCGCGCCGTGGCGGGCCGGGGACGTCCGGCCGAACCCGCCGGCACCGGCGTACCTCGCCACCATCGCCCGTGGTCTGCGGGCCAGCCACGGCTGGACCGACGAGCAGATCACCGCCTACCTGGCCGGCTGGGCCCCGGTGGCGCGGCCGTGAACCTCGTCCGGCCTGGACAGCGCGGCGGATGCGCCGGCGCTTTCCGCACGTCACCTTCGAGGACGCCTCGACGGACGTGCTGACCGACGGCGACAACGGCGGGACATCTGCCCGCGCTGTCTCGACGGCCACCGGCGGTTGTCGCGGCCGGCGGTCGTGGCGGCGTACCCAGCCTCGCCCGTGACCGGGAGGTCCGTCGCTCGCCCGTATCGGCTCAACCAGCCGACCGGGGTACGCTCAGCGGTGCCACCAGCTCACCCGTACCGGGACGCCGGGGGATGCGTGCACCAGGGGATCGCCCGTCTGCGCCGGCAGGCCGGCCCCGGTGAGCAGGTTCTGGTCCAGGTGCCGCAGCTCGGCCCGGTGCAGCGGCCACGGTGGATGTTCGACCTCGGCGGTGACGAGCCGACCGGCGACGACCGTGAACAACCGGTAGCGGGCGGTCAGGAACTGGGCCAACTCGTCTTCGGGACGGTCCAGCGGCGGGCCCAGCCGGACCTCCGCGTCGGCGCGCAGCCCGGCCGGGCCGGGCCAGCGGCGCCGGCACCGGTAGCTGACGAGGGCGTCGTCGACCCGTACCCGCATGTCGGACCAGTAGTAGGGCAACGCGTAACCGGCCCTGGCGGCCAGCACGGCTGGCAACCTTGCGGCGTCGAGGGAGAAGAACCAGATTCCGTCGCGTCCGCGCCGGTCCCGGACGTAGGTGCGGACGTTGGTCTCGGGGAACCCGGAGAGCCAGGGCACCGCCGGAACTCCGGGCGCCCGGACACCCTGCATGAGGAACGGGGTCAGCCCGACCCACGCCGCCCCGTCCCGGGTCTGCACGCTGAGCCCGGCCGGAAGCTTCGGCTGGATGACCTCCGGGGGATACCGCCAGTGGATGAAGGTGATCCAGTTCCACCGGTGGTACATCACCGGCCGGGACACCCGGGGCGACGGTGGGATCGTCATCGCCGGCTCCCTCCGCCTCCGGCACCCGCATGCCCGCGCGGGAGCAGTCGCCGATCTCGCGACGTAGTCGCTGTCCCTTCCCCGCCCCGTCGCTCCGAAACCTCCGGGTCCGGCGCCGAGCGAGACCTCGGCGGTTGCGGCCGGAACCCACCCACTCGGCGTCGGTCATGCCGGTTCGGCGGCGCGCCGGCCGGCGGTGGCCGGCGGGGCCGGAGCGCGGCCCCGCCGGCCCCGGCGCTGGTACCAGGCGGCGAAGAGGAGCACGGCCAGACACATGTCGGCGACGTCGCCGCCGTAGTACATCAACCGGGCGGCGTCCTCGATGTCGTCGGTAGGCGCTCCCGCACCCGGCGGCCAGCGGTCCGGGTACGCGTAGAGCAGTTTCGCCAGCACCGCGTGCGCGCCCGCGGCGACGACCAGTACGGCGGTGCGTACCGCCAGCCCGGCGCGCCGGGGCGCCGGGTCGGGGCCGGCGATCGACCAGGTCAACAGGTAGCCGGCGAGCAGCAGGTGTACCTGCACCGCGAGGTGCCGGCCCGGGCTCGCCTGGGTGAACCCGTACAGCGGGGTCAGGTAGAGCAGGTAGAGGCCAACCGTGTTCAGGACCAGGGCGGTCGCCGGATGTCCGAACAGGTGCGCGGCCCGACTCCGGAGCACCGAGGCCACCGGCCTGCGGGACCGGGCCGGCAGGCTCCGCAGGACGAGGGTGACCGGCCTACCGCAGACGAGCAGCAGTGGCGCGTACATCCCGACCAGCAAATGCTGCACCATGTGGATCCGGAGGTCGTGGTGGGCCCGGGCGGTCAGCCCCGGCCAGAGCGCGACGGCCACCAGCAGGATGCCGGTGAGGAAGGCCGCGATCCGCCGACCTCCCCAGCCGGAGGCCGTCTGCCGGGCCCGGACGGCGCCGACGAGGTAACCGGCCCCGACGGCGAGCATCGCCAGGACCGGCAGCCAGCCGCTCCCGCCCGCCGGCACGGCCGAGTGCGCCAGGCCACCGGTCATCCGGATCCGCGCCGTCGACGGGCCCGGACCAGCAGCACGATCCCGACCGCGAGCAGCACCACCGCGCCGGCGTTCCAGGTCAGGTCGTACGGGGTCAGATCGACGCCGTACCGGATCTGGTGCACCCGCAGCAGTTTGTGGTCGACGACGCCGTCGAAGAGTTGGAAACCGCCGAGCCCGAGGAACAGTCCCGACCATGCCGCACCTCGGACCAGCCGGCCGTGCCGCCGCAGATCGGCGAGGAGGAAGAAGCCCGCCACCAGCGCGATCAACTCGGCGGCGTGCAGCAGCCCGTCCGAGAACAACCCGACCGCCGGGGTGGACCGGTCGTAGAAGTGGTGCCAACCCAGCAGTTGGTGGAAGACGATCTCGTCAACCGCCGCCATCAGCCCGACACCGACCAGTGCGCCGGCCGCCACCGTCCGACCCGACGTACCGGAACCTTGCCTTTGGGTAACCACCGTCTCATCCTGCCGTGACCATCGCGGTTCCCGCCCGGCAGACGCGCCGCCGCCCGTCCGGCTGACGGACGGTCGATGTGCGCGGCGCGCCCTACGGCGCGAGCTGCTGCTCCGCCGAGGGTCGGCTGCCGCCGGAGCGGCCGGTGCCGGACGCTCGTTCAGTGAACCTTCTCCACCTCCGCCTGCGGTCCGGCGGATCGCCAGGTCGGGCGCGGTGCGTGAGCGCCGCGCGGTTCAGGTTGAAGAAGGCTCAGTCACGGGTCGCGTCGACGACCGCGACGGGCGGACCGAGCAGCAGGTTCGCGGTGGCCGATTCCACCCCGGGATGCGGCGAGCGCCGGCCGTCCCGGTGGCGGCGACGTACCGCCGGCCGGCGCCCGCGGTCCGCCCGGCCGGAGCGCCGGGTGCACCGGGGCAGCCGGACCGATGGACGTGTGCCGGGGCAGACTTGTCGGTGTTGACCGGTGGGTCGGGAGGAGTTTCGGCATGTGGAACAACGAGGCGGAACTCGACGCGGCCCTGCGCCGGGTGGACGCCTGGCAGGCCTCGTTCGCCGACCGTGCGGAGCGGGTCGCCGAGCTGTCCCGCCGGCTGGCCGGGATGCGGGTGACGACGCGTGGCGCCGACGGGCTGGTCGAGGCGACGCTCGACACGTCCGGGATGCTCGTCGACCTCTGGCTGGACGAGCGGACCAGGCAGCAGCCGGCCGCTCAGGTGGCCGTGGAGATCGTGGCCACCGTCCGGGCGGCCCGGACGGAACTGCTACACCGGATGACCGAGGCGACGGTGGAGTCGCTGGGCGCCGACGACCCGGCCGGTCAGGCGCTGGTCGACTCGTACGCCAGCCGGCTGGCGGCGCCGGAGACCGAGGCGTCCGGCCGGGCGACCGACGCAGCCGGGGCGACCGACGCCGCCGGGTGACGGCGTCAGGTGGCGACCTGCCACGACGGCGGCCGGCGGTGACCGACCTGCGACACCAGCGCCGGGTCAGGGAGCCAACGCCGGGCGGGCCCGGGCCGCCGCGACCAGGATGGCCCGGCGTTGCTCGGCGGTGTGCCGACCGGCCGCCAGCCACTCGTCCGAGACGGCCCTGACGGTACGGAGGAAGTCGCCGTGCCGGGGGAACGGCGCCGACGCCCAGACCCGGTCGAGGAAGGTCTCGCCGTCGGCGTCGCGCAGCGCGTCGTTGGGTACGCCGGTCCGGACCGACCCGAACACCACCTCCGGCTCGACCCGCCGGACGTACGGGTGATAGGCGTTGAACTCCCCGGGTACCGGGTCGGAGATGTAGTACGGGGCCAGCAGGTAGCCGTGGCTGGTGAAGTGCATCGGCGTCCCGGTGGGCTGGATGGCCCTGCCGAGGTCGCCGTCCAGCTTGACGGCGGGGAAGAACGTGAACTCGCGGTAGCTGGGGGTGGCGTCCCGGACGACCATCAGGGTCGGGCCATACATGATCGACTGCACCGACCTGTCGTCGAGGGCCTTCTCCACCCGGAAGCGCAGCGGCATCGAGATGTCGATCCGGTCGCCCTCCCGCCACCGCCGGTCCAGGGTCAGGTAGCTGCCGGGTACGGCCCTGACCTGCTGCCGGACGCCGTTGACCCGTACCGTGTGGTCGGGACCGGCCCAGGACGGCACCCGCAGCTTGACCCGCAGCCGGCCGTGTCCACGGTCGAACCGGAGCGTGCTGGTGCCCTCGGCCGGATAGGCCGTCTCCTGGCTGATCACGAAGCCCCGCTCCGGCCAGGTCAACACGGAGGCGATGAAGAGGTTGACGTAGAGGGCCGAGTCGTCGGCCGAACGGAAGTAGATCGACTCCTGGTATTTGGTGTGGCTCTCCAGGCCGGTGCCGTTGCAGCAGCTCCCGTTGCCGCCGTAGCGGCTGTATTCCACGACGTTGCCGATCCGGCGGGACCGGCCGGGCCACATGTTCTGGTGGTACGTCACCTCGGTGCTGGTGACGCTGTCCACGTCCCGCCGGGAGCTGAGGATCTGGTTGTGCAGCGCCTTCTCGTAGTAGTCCATGTAGGCCGGGTCGGGGTCGTGGAAGAAGAGGTTCCGGGTCAGCCGGAGCATGTTGTACGCGCAGCAGGTCTCGGCGTGCCGGGGGTCGTTGGCGGAGGTGAACCCGGAGGTGATGATGCCGCGGGCCCGGAAGTGCTCGCTCTGCCCGGCGCCGCCGTTGCTGAAGATCCGGTGCGGCACCACCATGGCCCAGAAGTTCCGGGCCGCCCGGTGGTAGTCCCGCTCGCCGGTCCGTTCGAAGATCCGCAGATATCCGATGTTCGGCGCCATGTACTGGTTGGCGTGCCGGCCGCCGAGTTCGTCCCGTTCGGCCAGTGACGCGGCGAAGAGGGTGCTGAAGGTGAACGCCTTCGCCGTGTCGAGGTACCGCTTCCGCCGCTCCCGGTCGGGGGCGAGGGCGGAGAGTTCGGCCATCACCTCGTTCATCGAGCCGGCCTCACCGGCGCTGTAGATGTCCCACATCCGGTCCAGGTCGGCCCGGCTGAGTCGGCTGAGTCGGCTGTGCGCCCAGTCGCCCATCCGGAGGACGATCTCCAGCGCCTCCTCGTTGCCGGCCAGGTGGTACGCGTTGAGCAGGCCGCGCATGATCTTGTGACAGGTGTACCAGACCGCCCAGACGGCGTTCGGCCCGCTGTTCGGCTGGAAGGTCGGCGGTTCGAGGCGGCTGAACTGGCCCTCCGGAAACGCGGCCAGATACCCGGGGTGGGCGGTGCCGACGATGGTGGCGGCGTACCCGTTGCCGGAGTGGTCGACGGCGGTCTCACCCTCCTCCTCGAACCGGTACCAGGCCAGCGGGGTGGGTACGGCCGAGGTGGCCGGCGACCCGTCCGGGGCGGCCAGCGCGCGGACCTGCTCCGGGCTCAGCACCCGGTCGTAGATCCGCAGGTCGTCCACGGTGGCGGCCAGCAGCGGGTCGTTGTTGGCGGGGGAGCGGCCGATCCAGTTGGCGGTGGTCCGGCCGAGACTGGCCGGGCCGAGCGTCACGGTGCCGGCCCCGACCTCGGTGCCGTCGAGGTAGATCCGGGCGGTGGCATCACCGGTGCCGAGGGTGACCGCCAGGTGCGCCCACTCGCCGACCGGGACGGGCACACCGGCGTCGACCCGCTGCTCGCCGCCGCTGCCGCCGGTCGTGATCGTGAACCTCGGACCGGCGCCGGCCGCGATCCGGGCGGTCAGCGACAGGTAGGCCTGCGGTCCGGCGCCGAAACTGACGATCCGGGCGCCGGTCTGGGCGGCCGCCAGGTTTACCCAGGTGGCGACCGTGAGGTCTGTGACGCCGTCGAGGATTCCGGCCGGCATCAGCACGTACTGGTTGGGGTGCGGGTCGCCGAGCCGGACGGCCCGCCCGGACCGGCCGGTGACCCGGCCGGGATTGCGCCGGTCCAGCTCGCGCTGGCACGTGCCCAGCTCGGTCACCAGGTAGTCGAGCTTCTGCCGGAAGATCTCCTCGCCGGTGTCGGCGTAGCACTGCGCCAGCATCGTCAGGTAGTGCCCGGTGAAGTGGCCCCGGAGCAGGTGGTTCGGGGTGTCCCAGCCGCCGGGCCAGGTGCCGGGGGCGGGCAGCCCGGCGTTGGCCCGGAACAGGTGGAGCATCCGGTCGGGCCCGTCCAGGACGCCTCCGGTGCCCGGATAGTTCCGCGCGTAGTTGAGCATCCGGTCCCGCTTCTGCTGGAAGATCCCGTCGCGCAGCGCCACCTGGTTGAGCGCGAACGGCCTGACCAGCCAGTTGTCCGCGACCCAGCCGGGCCGGGGGACCGGACCGGGGCGACCGGTACCGTCGCCGGCCGGCGACGCCGCCGCGGCTCCGGCCGGGACGACCGCCGTAGCGGCAGGTGCGGTCGCCGCCAGCGCGCCGAGGCGCAGGGCGTCCCGTCGGGAGAGGTGGTTGCTCACGGTGGCCTCCTCTGTGCTGCCGATCGTCACGGTCCCGCCCGGGGCCGGGTGCCGGACACTTCTGATCCCTTGTGGACGGTGGGCCGGAGCGGACTCCGCCGCGATCCGAGCGATCGGGTACGCCTGGTCAGGGGGCGGGCGGGCGCCGCCCTGCGTCGAGCGGCGGCGCGTCGGATCGAACTGCCGTAGCGGAAGGCCGGAAGATCCGGCGGTGCAGAGCATGTTAGCGCTCACAGGTCGCCTCGGGTCAAGAGCTGGACGCGGGACGGGGGTTCAGTTCGCCGGTCGGTAGTGTCCGGTGAGCCGGCCGAGTTTCAAGGCCAGGTGCAGGCAGAGCCGTTCGTTGCCGTCCTTCAGGTCGGTCTCGGCGAGCTGCTCCACCCGGTGCAGTCGGTAGTAGAGCGTGGTCCGGTGCAGCCGTAGCTGCTCGGCCGTGGCGTGCGCGTTCCCGGCCAGGTCGAGGTACGCCTCCAGCGTTTCCAGCAACACCTGGTTGGAGTCGTCGCGCAGCAGCCGTTCCAGCCCCGGGTGCACCCCCGCGACGTCGAGGTGCTGGCCGTTCATCCGGGAGAGCATCCGGTAGATGCCCAGGTTCGACCAGGCGATGATCGGGCCGAGCGCGGAGAGCTGCCCACCCACCCGGGCCGACTGGAGCGCCTCGTCGTACGCGTGCACCACGTCGGCGAGCCGGGGGCGGGGCTCGCCGATCCCGACCACCACCCGGGCCACCGTGGGCAGGCTCCGGGTCGCCTTGTGCAGCGCCTCGCTCAGGTGCTTGGCGGTCGCCTCGGCGGTCGGGCGGCCGGCGCCCTGACCGCCGCAGATCAGCAGTACGCCCTGGTCGTGCCGGATCAGGTGCAGTGCCTCGCGTACCCCGACCCAGCGGCGGGTCGCCACCAGCACCTGCTCCAGGGCGATCCGGGCCACCTCGTCGAGCACCTGCCCCCGGGCCGGGACGAGCTGCGCCACCATCGCGTTGGCCGGCCCGTCGGCGGCGACCACCCCCTCGGCGAGCAGTGAACGGACCGCCTCGGTGCGGATCTCCGGACTGTCCACCAGCAGCGCCCGGGCCGCCTCCGCCTCCCGCTGCGAGGCCAGCTCGCCGAGCAGGTTCTCCCGGTAGAGCGCGAGGGAGAGGTCGGACATCGCCCGGGTCACGGTCTCGATGTCGTCATCGGTCATGCCGCCGTCGGCGTCGATGAACCAGACGAAGCCGAGCAGCAGGTCGTGGTGGGTGATCGGCACGCAGAGCCGGGGCAGCAGGTCCAGCTCCGGGCAGGCCGGGGTGCGGACCGGGGTACGGGCCTTCATGATGCCGACGTCGTGGAACCAGGAGATGACCTCGGGCGTGGTGTGCCGGCGCAGGATGGAGGTCCGGCGTACGTCGTCCATCAGTCCGGTGTGCTCGCTGTACACGACCACCCGCTGCCGGCGGTCCTCGATCAGCGCCGGCCGGCCCACCCGGGCCGCCACCGCGTCGACGATGCGTTGCAGCTCCGTGTGCATGCCTTCGCTGATCCTCCTTGTGGCCGGCGGGCGGCCCGCCCCGCCGGTGCACCGACGTGGACCGCCGGTCCTCACCCTCCGACGGCACCGGCCCGGTACGCAAGTGGTTCGGGGCGTACGGCACAAGTCCCGACAGAAGTCCTGATCCGCCCAGCGGGCTTCCTGCATCTGTCCGAAGACCCGGAAACGTCGATGTCCTTACCGTGCTTGCGACATCCCGGGCTTGCGACATCCCGGTGCCGTCGCGCGACTCCCGCGCCCCGACCCGACCGACCAGCCGGAGCACCGAGCCGAGCACCCCGACCCGAAGGAGATGCGTTGCGCCGCGCTACCCGCACAGACCAGCTCCGCAGGGCGTTCACCGCCGTCGTCGCGGTCGTCGCCGCGGCCGCCCTGCTGCCCGGACCCGGGATCGGCCCGGCCCAGGCCGGGCCGGGCACCAGGGCCGCACTGGATCCGGTCGACCCGCAGACCTGGCAGGACCAGGAGACGATGACCTGGGACGACTACCGGGCGGTGCCCGGTGCCACCTGGGCCGACCCGAGCCGGCAGCCGAGCCAGCGCAAGCTCCGGATCGCCCTGGTCGCCGCCGACTATCCCGACCAGTCGTTCGTGATCACCCAGAACCGCGGTTCGGACCCGTTCCGCAACCCGCAGGTCGCCCCGGTCGCCCGGGCCGACGTGGCCCGGTTCTACGCCGACTTCTGGGGTACCCCGAGCACCCTCAACCACGGGCACACCGTGCACGAGTACTGGATGGAGCAGACCAACGGGCGGATCGGGGTGGAGTTCACTCCGTTCGGCCCGTACCGGCTGCCCCGCAAGCAGTTCGAGTACGGGCTCAACGACATCGGGCAGAACGGTGCCGGCTGCCCGGCCGGCTCCACCTGCAACGGCAACCTGGACGCGGACGTGGACGCGGCCTGGCGGGCGGCCGAGGGCGCCGACGTGCGCGACCGGTTCGACCTGGTGCTGCGGGTCTACGCCGGCTACGACGAGACGTCGGTCTGGCAGGAGTTCGGCGAGATGATGTTCCAGACCAGGGAGGACGTGCCGGACGCCTGGGGTCCGCCGGACCCGAACCTGCCGAACTGGGTGCGGTCCCGCTACGTCGACTGGACCTCCTGGAAGGCCGGCTCCCAGCTCTGGGGCTCGTCCAGCATGCGGCAGGGCGAGAGTTCCGGCACCATCACGCACGAGATCGTGCACACCTTCGGGATCGCCGACAACAACAACAATCCGTACGTGTCGCCGTACCGGCGGGTCGGGTCGGGGACCTGGGACGTGATGGACCGCGGCTCGTTCAACGGGCCCGGCGGCCCGCACAACCGGTGGGTGGTGCCGGCGGCCCAGGGCGCGGCGATGCCGGCCGGGCAGACGCTGCGCAGCAAGCTCAAGCTCGGGCACATCGACGAGGCGCAGGTGCTGCGGCTCTCCCGGGAGGCGCTGCGCACCAGCGGCGTCGCGGTGGTCACCGTGAAGGCGCGCACGGCGGTGCCGGCGGCCCGGGACATCCAGGGTGTCCGGATCGGCATGGACCGGGACCTCACCCCGGCCTGTGACATCCTCGCCGACCCGCTCTGTCCGGGCAGCCCGGTCTACAACTGGTACAGCCTGGAGACGGTGCAGCGGATCGGCGCGGACTCGTTCACCCCGGACAACGGGGTACTGCTGGCCAAGAACAAGGACGCCGAGACCAACACCTGCGGCTACACCTGCTTCACCTGGGTCGTCGACGCCAACCCGCAGGACATCGACATGGTCGACTACTACAAGCCGGACGGCACCCCGGTGAAGCGGACGGTCGCCGACTACCGGCAGCTCAACGATGCGCTGTTCCACGCCGGCACCCGCTCCGGCAGCGAGTACGAGTACGTCGACACCGCCAACCGCCTGCACTTCTATGTCCTCGACCGGTCGGTCGGTGCGGACGGGGTGCTGTCGTACACCCTGGGGGTCCGGCACCTGGACGGGGCTGGCAACTCGGTGCGCGGTGTCGGGGTCGCCTCCGCGGGCAGCCCCACCGGCAGCCCGACCGGAGGCGGTGCGACCTGCACCTTCGCCGTCACCAACACCGGCCGGTACGTCGCCGGTGGGCAGGCGCACCCGGAGGACGCCTCGGCGTACCTGCGCGCCGACGTCTACCGGCTCTCCGCCACGGTCAACGGCGCGGGTTGGACGGTCACCCTGCCCAACGCCTTGACCACGGCCGGGTTCGGCCGGACCGTGAACGTCAAGGCGGTGGCCACCGCGACCGCCGGCGCGACCCAGGTCGGCCGGGTCACCCTGACCGCCCGTTCGGAGAGCGATCCGAGCCGGACGGCGACGGCCACCTGTCGGGTGAACCGGTAGCGGAACGGACCGCCGGACCACCTCCTGCGCCCGGTGCGCGGAGGTGGTCCGGCCGGCTACGGAGGGAAGGGCATGGCGGGCAGCTTCGACGTGGTGGTGGTCGGCGCCGGTATCGTCGGCGCGGCCTGCGCGTACGCCTGTGCCCGGCGAGGGCTGACGGTCGCCGTACTGGAGCGGGCCGGCCTGGTCGCCGGAGCTACCGGTTCCGGCGAGGGCAACCTGCTGGTCTCGGACAAGCTGCCCGGTCCCGAGCTGGAGTTGGCGCTGTTCAGCAACGGCCTCTGGCGGCGCTGGGCGGCCGAACTCGGCGACCGGTACGGCGACATCGAGCTGGAGGTCAAGGGTGGCCTGGTGGTCACCGGGGTCGGCCCGGGCGCCGACGGCGCGGCCGGGCTTGCCGGACTGCGGGAGACGGCCCGGGCGCAGTCGGCGGCGGGGGTGCTGGTCGAGTTGCTGGATCGGGCCGGGGTGCGCGAGCGCGAGCCGGCGATCACCCCGGAACTGGCCGGTGGCCTGTTCTACCCGCAGGACATGCAGCTCATGCCGGCGAAGGCCGCCGCCGCGCTGCTGGCCGCCGCCCGGGACCACGGCGCCGAGGTACGGCTGCGTACCGAGGTCGTCGCGATGCTCCGGGACGCCGGCCGGGTGGTCGGAGTGCGGACCGGCGCCGGTCCGGTGGCCGCCGGACACGTGGTCAACGCGGCCGGGGCCTGGGCCGGGCGGCTCGCCGGGCTGGCCGGCGCCGACACCCCGGTCGCGCCGCGCCGGGGCTTCATCCTGGTCACCGAGCCGGTCCCGCCGCTGGTGCGGCACAAGGTCTACTCGGCCGACTACCTGGCGAACGTGGCCAGCGGCGACGCCGCGTTGCAGACCTCGACGGTCGTCGAGGGCACCCCGGCCGGCACCATCCTGATCGGCGCCAGCCGGGAACTGGTCGACTTCGACCGCCGCCACAACGCCGAGGCGGTACGCCGGCTGGCACAGGGTGCCGTACGGCTGTTCCCGCCGCTGGCGGCGGTCCGGGCGATGCGGGTCTACCACGGTTTCCGACCGTTCTCCCCGGACCATCTGCCGGTGATCGG
This sequence comes from Plantactinospora sp. CA-294935, assembly GCF_050936445.1. Classification (NCBI taxonomy): domain Bacteria; kingdom Bacillati; phylum Actinomycetota; class Actinomycetes; order Micromonosporales; family Micromonosporaceae; genus Plantactinospora; species Plantactinospora sp. CA-294935. The sequence goes on along the minus strand of NZ_JBNJMU010000001.1, from coordinate 8,841,865 downwards.
CGCCGATCCGCGCGTCCCCGGCCTGGTGCACGCGCACGGGCACGAGGGTGCCGGCATCGGCCTGGCGCCGGCCACCGCGCACCTGGTCGCCCAGGTGGTGACCGGTGAACGGCCCGACCTGGCGCTGGACCCGTTCGCCCCGGCCCGGTTCTCGTCCGAAGTGGAGACCGCCGGTGCGACCGCCTGAGCCCGTCGACGGCCGAGCCGGCGTACCGGCCGGGTTCACCATCGTCGTCGACGGCGAACCCGTACCGGTGCGCGCCGGCCAGACGCTGGCGGCGGCGCTGCTGGCCGCCGGCCGCCGGACGACCCGGCGGACCCGGTTCGCCGGCCGGCCGCGCGGCGTCTTCTGCGGCATCGGGATCTGCTTCGACTGCCTGGTCGTCTGCAACGGCGAGCCGGGTGTGCGGGCCTGCCTGCGCCCGGCCGCGCCTGGCGACACCGTCGAGACCGGTCGCCAGCCCGGGCAGCTCGCCGGGGAGGAAGTCCGATGACCGACCGCGACATCGTGCGGCTGGCCGTGGTCGGCGCCGGGCCGGCCGGACTCGCGGCCGCGCTCGCGGCGGCGGAGGCCGGTGCCGAGGTCACCGTGCTCGACCTGGGCCAGCGGCCCGGCGGGCAGTACCTGCGCCAACCCGCCGTGGCCGGCGTCCGGCCGGCGCCGCACCCCGCCCGCTTCGCCGACCTGCTGCGACAGGCGGACACACATCCGCGGATCACCGTCCACTCCGGACAGCAGGTCTGGTCGGCCGAACCCGCCGACGGTGCCGACGGTGGGGCGACGCTGCGGCTGTCCGGCCCGGCCGGCCCGACCACCGTGGCGGCCCCCGTCGTGGTGCTGGCCCCCGGCGGGTACGACCGGGTGGTGCCGTTTCCCGGCTGGGACCTGCCGGGCGTGGTGACCGCCGGGGCGGCACAGGCGCTCGCCAAGGGGCAGGGCGTGCTGGTGGGGCGGCGGGTGCTGGTCGCCGGTACCGGCCCGTTCCTGCTCGTCGCCGCCACCGGGCTGGCCTCGGCCGGTGCCGAGGTCGCCGGGGTGGTCGAGGCGGCGCCGCTGCGCCGCTGGTCCCGGCACCCGCTGGCGGTCGCCGGGGCACCGGGCAAGCTCGCCGAGGCGGCCCGGCACTTTACCGCGCTGCGCCGGCACCGGATACCGCTCTGGCGCGGCCAGGCGGTGACCGAGGTGGCCGAGGACGGCGCCGGGCTGCGCGCCACCGTGCGGCGGGTGGACGGGCGCTGGCGGGCCGGCGAGGTGACCCGGAGCGTGCCGGTCGACGCGGTCTGCGTCGGATACGGCTTCACACCGTCGGTCGACCTCGCCGTCGCGCTCGGCTGCGCCACCCGGACCGACCCGGCCGACGGCAGCCTGGTGGTCACCGTGGACGAGTTGGGCCGCAGCAGCGTACCGGGGGTGCTGGTGGCCGGCGAGGCGACCGGGGTCGGGGGTGCGGACCTGGCCGTCGCCGAGGGCCGGCTGGCCGGACTCGCCGCGGCACACCGGCTGGGCCTGCTGGACGACGCCGGGCTGGCCCGGAGCACCGCGCCGGTCGTACGCCGCACCGCCCGGCAGCGCCGCTTCGCCGCCGCAATGCACCGGGTGCACCGGGTGCCGGACGGCTGGACGGACTGGCTGCGCGACGAGACCGTGGTCTGCCGGTGCGAGGAGGTCACCGCCGGGCGGCTCCGCGCCGACGTGGCCGGGTACGGCCTGGACGACATCCGTGCGCTGAAACTCGTCACCCGGGTCGGGATGGGGCTGTGCCAGGGCCGGGTGTGCGGCCGGGCCGCCGCCTGCCTGCTCGCCGCCGCCTCCGGCCGGGAACAGCCGCTGGAAGACTTCGCCAAGCGTCAGATCGTCATGCCGGTACCACTGGGTGCCGTCGCCGAGGAAGGACCAGCTCAGTGAACCCTTTCCAACCTGAACAGCGCGGCGCGATCGCCCCGACCTCCACCCGCGGCCACGACGGACCGCAAGGGGAGGTTGAGAAGGGTTCGGTGACAGCTCGCAAACCCTGGCAGGGTGTCGTCGTCGCCATCCCCACGCCGTTCCGCGACGACATCTCCGTCGACTTCGACCGGCTCCAGGAGCACGTCCGGTGGCTGGCCGACGAGGGCTGCCACGGCGTGACCCCGTGCGGTTCGCTGGGGGAGTACCAGAACCTCTCCGACGCCGAACGGGCCGACGTGGTACGGGCGACCGTCGAGGCGGCCCCGGACGGGTTCTCGGTGGTCCCCGGCGTCGGCGGGTACGGCAGCCGGCAGTCCCGGCAATGGGCCGAGCAGGCACAGGCGGCCGGCGCGCAGGCCGTACTGGCGCTGCCGCCGAACACCTACGCGGCCCGGGACATCGACGTGCTCGCGCACTACCGGGAGGTGGCCGCGGTGGGGCTGCCGGTGGTGGCGTACAACAACCCGTTCGACACCAAGGTGGACCTCATCCCCGAACTGCTGGCGGCGGTCGCCGAGACCGACGGCGTGGTGGCGGTGAAGGAGTTCAGCGGGGACGTACGCCGGCTGCACCGCATCCGCGACCTCGCCCCGCACCTCGACGTGCTGGCCGGTGCCGACGACGTACTGCTGGAACTGGTGGTCTGCGGGGCCACCGGATGGATCGCCGGCTTCCCGAACGCGCTGCCCCGGCTCTCGGTACGCCTCTACGAGCTGTGCCGGGCCGGCGACCTGGCGGCGGCGCTGCCGCTCTACACCGAGCTGCACCCGATCTTCGGCTGGGACTCCAAGCCGGAGTTCGTCCAGGCCATCAAGCTCGGCATGGAACTGGCCGGCAGGTACGGCGGGCCGTGCCGGCCGCCCCGGGGCGTCCTCGCCGAGCCCGCCCGGATCCAGGTGACCAAGGACATGGAGCGGGCGTTGAAGGCCGACGCCGATGCGTAGCCGGTTGGTGCTGCACGCCGTCGACTCGCACACCGAGGGGATGCCGACCCGGGTGATCACCGGTGGCGTCGGGGTGCTGCCCGGCGACACCATGCTGGAGCGCAAGCGGCTCTTCGAGCGGGACCGGGACGGGCTGCGTCGGCTGCTGATGTTCGAGCCGCGCGGCCACTCGGCGATGTCCGGGGCGATCCTCCAGCCGCCGACCCGGCCGGACGCCGACGTCGGGGTGCTGTTCATCGAGGTCTCCGGCTGCCTGCCGATGTGCGGGCACGGCACCATCGGGGTGGCCACGGTGCTGGTGGAGACCGGGATGGTGCCGGTGGTCGAGCCGGTCACCACGATCCGGCTGGACACCCCGGCCGGGCTGGTCAGCGTGGACGTCGCGGTGCGGGACGGCCGGGCGATCGGGGTGACGCTGCGCAACGTGCCGTCGTTCCTGCTCGCCGCCGACCGCAAGGTGGAGGTGGGTGGGGAGATCGGCACCATCCGCTACGACATGGCGTTCGGCGGCAACTTCTACGCCATCGTGGACGCCGCGGACCTGGGGTTGCCGGTCGAGCCGGCGGCGGTGCCGGAGCTGATCCGGCGCGGGCTGCGAGTGATGGACGCGATCAACGAGCAGGCGCCGCCCCGGCACCCGACGATCCCGGCGATCGACGACTGCCGGCACGTCCAGGTGGTGCAGGACGGCACCGACGGCGCGGACGCCCGCAACGCGGTGGTGATCCACCCCGGCTGGGTGGACCGGTCGCCGTGCGGCACCGGCACGTCGGCCCGGATGGCTCAGCGGCACGCCCGGGGCCTGCTCGACCTGGACACGCCGTTCGTCAACGAGTCGGTGATCGGGACCCGGTTCACCGGCCGGCTGGTCGGGACCACCATGGTCGGCGAGCTGCCGGCGGTGGTGCCGACGGTGACCGGCCGGGCCTGGGTCACCGGCACCGCGCAGTACCTGCTCGACCCCGAGGACCCGTTCCCCGAAGGCTTCCAGATCTGACCGCCCGAACCGGACCGTCCGATCCGGCCGGTCGGCGGCTCGTCCGGTTCGGCCGGTCCGGCGCGGCCGGCTTCGGCAGGTGTCGGAACCGGTCGGGGCACCCGGCGACATCTGTAGGGTGACGCCGCCGGTCGCGCCGCATAGATTCGCGTCGGCGTGATCATGGATGACGGGCCCGAGGTGTCGGGACGGGGCCGCCGACTGGCCGGACGACCACGGAGCGTCCCGCACGCCGCAGTGGAGCGCCGCCGGTGCCCCCGAGGGAAACGAGAGGTGACTGGATGCACCTACTGTCCACCAGACGCATGGCGTGGCGGTCGGCGCTGGCCGCGACGCTCGCGGCGGCACTGGTCGCCGGCGTCGCCACGACGCCGGCCTCCGCCGCTGTCGGCAACCCGGCCGGCGGCACCGGCCCGTTCGACGTACTCGACCCGCAGGCCTGGGAGAACCCGGACGGGATGACCTGGGACGACTACGTCACGCCGCCGAACACCAACTGGGCCGATCCGGCGGTGGCCGGCTCGGTCCGCAACTTCAAGATCGCTCTGGTCACCCTCGACTACCCGGACCAGCCGTTCGTGGTCACCCAGCGGGCCCGGTCGACGGTCTTCGGCAACCCCCAGTCGACGGCGGCGGACATCCCGCGCGACCAGGTGGCGACCTTCTACACCGATTTCCTCAACAAGCCCAACGAGCTGAACAAGGGCCACACCCTGCACGAGTACTGGATGCAGGACTCCAACGGCCGGTACGGGGTGGACCTGACCGGCTTCGGCCCGTACGAGCTGCCGGCCAAGTCCTACCAGTACGGCATCGACAGCGGGACGATGAACCCGGGCGCCTGCCCGAGCGGCGAGCAGTGTGCCAAGAACATCCGGACCGACGGGCTGGGCGCCTGGCGGGCGGCGGTCGGCGACGAGGTGGCCGACTCGTTCGAGCTGGTCTTCATCCTCTCCGCCGGCCAGGACGAGTCGTCCACCTGGCAGGAGTTCGGCCAGATGATGTTCCAGACCAAGGAGGACGTGCCCGACGCCTGGGGCCCGCCGGACCCCGACCTGCCGAACTACGCGCGCACCCGGTACGTCGAGTGGACCTCCTGGAAGGCGGCGTCGACCATCTGGCCGAACGCCGGAGGCGGCTCCTCGACCCAGGCCGAGAGCTCCGGCATGGGCGTGTACGCGCACGAGCTGAGCCACCTGCTCAGCATCGGCGACAACTACAACAACCCGTACGGCACGCCGTTGCGGCGGGCGTACACCGGCATCTGGAGCATGATGTCGCGCGGTTCGTTCAACGGGCCCGGCGGTCCGCACACCCGGTGGCAGATCCCACCGGTCAACGGCGGCTCGATGGGTTCGCTGCACACCGTCCGGGACAAGATAAAGATCGGTCTGCTCGGTGAGGAACACCTGCTGCGGCTGAGCCGGGAGGCGCTGGCCACCTCCGGCATGGTGGTGGCGACGGTGACCGCCCGGGCGGTGGACGCCGGCCCGAAGGGGCTCACCGGGATCAACATCGCGATGAACCGGGACCGGTCGCCGGACTGCGACCCCAACACAGATCCGCTCTGCGACGACGGCAACTTCAACAACTACACCGTCGAGGTCGTGGACCGGATGGGTGCGGACTCGTTCACCCCGGACAGCGGCGTGCTGCTGTCCAAGACGAAGAACGCCGACAACGCCCCCTTCGTCTGGGTGGTCGACGCCAACCCGCAGGACATCGACATGATCGACTTCTACCAGCCGGACGGCACCCCGCAGAAGATCACCATGGGGGACTACCGGCAGCTCTCCGACGCGCTGTTCCACGCCGGCACCCGGTCGGGCAGCGAGTACGAGTACGTGGACGAGGCCAACCGGCTGCACTTCTACGTACTCGACCTGAAGCGCAACGCCGACGGCGTGCTGTCGTACACGGTCGCGGTGCGCTCGCTCGACGGCGCCGGACCGAGCAGTCACGGCGTGGCCATGTCGGGCGGCGAGGTGACCACCGCGACCCGGCCGACCAACCGGGGCGTGACCTGCTCGTTCACCCTGACCAACACCGGCGCGTACGCGGCCGGCGGTCAGGCGCACCCGGAGAACGCGACGGCCTACCTCAAGTCGGACGTGTACCGGCTCTCCGCCTCGGTGGGCGGCAAGGGCTGGCGGGTGGAGCTGCCGAACGCACTGGCCAGCGCCGGGTTCGGCAAGTCCAGCACGGTCCGGGTCTCGGTCGGGGCGACCCCGTCGGCCACCCAGACCGGCGTCGTCAGGCTCACCGCCACCTCGGAGAGTGACCCGACGAAGACCGTGACCAAGCAGTGCCGCGTCCAGAAGTCCTGACCCGCCCGGCGGGACGCCCGGGAGGAGGCGCGCACGGCGTCGCCTCCCGGGCACCTCGCTCCGACCATCCCGGAGGGAAGATGCGGCGGGTCCGCTACCGCCACCTGCTGGCGGCACTGCCGCTGCTGCTGCTCGCACCGCTGGCCGGCTGCGGCGACGACGAGGAGCCGCGCGCCGCGATGACCGTCCGGGTGCTGGTCCGGGACATCAACATCCGGCCCGAGGGCGTCGAGTGCGCCGGCACCGGGCCGTACACCCACTTCCACAACAGGGCGGCGTACCGGGTGGTGGACGGCGACGGCGAGACGCTGGCCGAGGGCGAACTGCCGCCGGGCAAGTCGGTCCGGACCTTCTCCGAGGATCTGGAGGTGCCGCGCATCCCGACGTTCTGCGAGTTCGCCGTTCCGGTCTCGGTGGCCGACCGGGACGCGTACCGGCTGGTCGTGGACGACCGTCGGCCGATCGAGCTGACCAGGGACGACAGCGAGGGGCCGGCGCTGGTCGCGGTGGTGCCGTCGTGACCGGACCGGTCCCGCCCGCCCTCCCGGGGCACGGACGGACGCGGTGGCGCGGCCGGATGCGCCGAAGCCGTCTCGCCGCCCTGCTGGGGGTCGCCGCGACCGTCGCGGTGCTCGCGGCCGGCTGCACCGGAGACGGCGGCGCGGACCCCGAACCGGCCCCGCCGGTGGCCGGCGGCGCCGCCGTACTGCCCGGCCCGGTGCCGGGTGACCTGGCGCTGCGACCGGCGCCGACCGACCTGCCGGCCGCACCGAAGGTCACCGGTACGCTGACCGACGGCAGCCCGCTGGCGGTGCCGGACCTGTGGGCCGACCGGCCGGTGGTGCTGACCTTCTTCAGCTCCTGGTGCAACACCTGTGCCGAACGGCAGGACGCCCTCAGCGAGCTGGCCCGCGACCACCGTGACAGGGTGGTCTTCGTCGGGGTGGCCGGCGAGGACGAGCCGGACGCCCTACAGGAATACCTGCGCCGGCACCGGGTGGAGTATCCGGTGCTGGTGGACGGAGACCAGCGCATCGCGCGGGCGTACGCGGTCCGGGAACCACCGGCGGTGGTCGTCGTCGCCAAGGGCGGCACGCTGCTGCGGGGTTGGCCCGGCGGCGTGGACGCGCCCACCCTGGACAGCATGTTGCGGAAACTGGTACTCGCCCCGTGAACCCGACTGGACCGACGGAGACTGGCATGGACCTGGACCAGCCGATGAACCCCTACACCGGCGCACCGACCGGTCATCCGGTGCCGCACACCGGTACCGACGGCCTGGACGCGGTCTGCCGGCTGGCGGCCGCCGCCGCCCCGGCGTACGCCGCACTGCCGCTGACCACCCGCGCGGACCTGCTCCGCCGGATCGGCGCCGCGCTGGAGGGCTCCCGGGACGAGATCGTCGCGCTCGGCGACGCCGAGACCGGCCTCGGTACGGCCCGGCTGCACACCGAGCTGACCCGGACCCGGGTGCAGTTGGAGATGTTCGCCGACGCCGTGACAGAAGGGTCGTTCCTGGAGGCGGTGATCGACCTGCCCGACCCCGACGCGCTGCCGGCGCCCCGACCGGACCTGCGCCGGATGCTGCTCCCGGTCGGTCCGGTCGCGGTCTACGCGGCGTCGAACTTCCCGCTCGCCTTCTCGGTGCCCGGCGGCGACACGGCCAGCGCGCTGGCCGCCGGCTGCCCGGTGGTGGTGAAGGCGCATCCGGGCCACCCCGGGCTCTCCGACCTGTGCGGCGCGCTGGTCACCAACGCGCTAGCCGAGGGCGGCGCCCCGGTCGGCACGTTCGCCGTGGTCCGGGGCATGGAGGCCGGCCGGGCCCTGATCGCCCATCCGGCGATCGCGGCCGGCGCCTTCACCGGCTCCGCCACCGGTGGGCGGGCGCTGGCCGACCTCGCCGCCGGCCGCCCCGACCCGATCCCGTTCTACGGCGAGTTGGGCTCGCTGAACCCGACCGTGGTCACCCCGGCGGCGCTCGCCGCCCGGGGCAACACGATCGCCGAGGCGTTCGTCGGCTCGGTCACCCTCGGCGCGGGCCAGTTCTGCACCAAGCCCGGCCTGCTCTTCCTGCCCGCCGGGCACGGGCTGGACGGGGTACTCGGCAAGGCGGTCGGCGCGGCCTCGTTCGGTCCGTTGCTGGGCGCCCGGATCCGCGACGCGTACCAGCAGGGGGCCGCCGCCCTGGCCGCGGTGCCCGGGGTACGCACGGTGGTCCCGCCGGCCCCGGTCGACCAGCCGGGCTACCGGGCCGGTGCGCAACTGCTGGCGGTCTCGGCCGGTGACCTTGTCCGGCACGCCGACCGGCTGCTGGAGGAGTGCTTCGGCCCGGCCGCCCTGCTGGTCGAGTACGCCGACGAGGCGGAACTGCTGGCGGCGCTGGCCGTGGTCCCCGGCGCGCTGACCGCCACCGTGCACGGCGAGGGGGCCGGTGACCCGGTGGCGGCCCGGGTGGTCGACCTGGCCGCCCTGCGGGCCGGCCGGGTGATCTGGAACGGCTGGCCGACCGGGGTGGCGGTGACCTGGGCGATGCAGCACGGCGGTCCGTGGCCGGCGACCACCGGCTCGCTGCACACCTCGGTCGGGGTCACCGCGGTGCGCCGCTTCCTGCGCCCCGTCGCCTACCAGGGCATGCCCGACGAGTTGCTGCCGGCGGCGCTGCGCGCGGCCAACCCGCTGGGTATTCCGCGCCGGGTCAACGGGAAACTCCTGACCTGACCTGCCCGGCCGGTCGCGCCGGGGAGCGTGTCGATTTCCGGGTGGCTCGGCGACTTCACCGCCAGGATTCGACGGCGGGCTGCCGGGTCACCCGGACCCGGCAGCCCGCCGGTCGACCGTCCGCCGTCAGCCGAGCGCGGAGGCCGAGACCGCCTTCGACGGCGGGACGGCCTGGAGGGCTGCCCGGAGATCCGGCAGCGGCCCGATCCGCTGGGCGGTGTCGCCGCCCTGCGGGGTGCCGGTGCTCTTCAACAGGTTGCTCACCGCCGTGGCGGTCATCACCGGTCGACCGGTCGCCTTGAGGTAGGACTGGATCGCGACCACCGCGCCGGTGACGATCGGGCCGGCGCCGGAGGTGCCGCCGAACGACCGGGTGTAGCGGATGTTGCGGTTGGCCGGGTCGGTGCCGCCCTGGAGGTTGCCGTTGCTGCCGGTGGTGGTGATGTTCTGCCCCCAGCCCTGTAGGTCGAGGCGGGAGCCGTAGACCGAGAAGTTCAGCCGGGACCGGTTCGTGCTGGAACCGGCGCCGACCATGATCGCACCGGAGTCCCGGACCGACCGGTCGAACCGTCCCTGGAACTCCGGAGCGTCGAGATTCTCGCCCCCGTTGCCGCCGGTGGCCACCACGACCGCGCCGAGCTGGGTGAGCAGCACTGTCGCGTCGAACACCGACTGCACCCACTCGGCCGGGACGTACCGGGTGCCGCCGTTCGGGCCGGCCGTCTGCTGCTCGATCAGCACCGCGTCGCCGGGCCGGAGGAACTGGGCGAGGTGCGACAGCGCGGCCGCCGGCCGGTAGCTGGCCTGGCCACCGCTGAGCCGCTGCATCGGCGAAATTCCGAACATGTCGGCGTCCGGCACCCCACCGGTCACCCCGTAGCCGTTCGGCTGGGCCACCAGTTCGCCGAAGACCGCCGTACCGTGCTCGTCGGCGAAGCTGGTGTTGCGGGGGAACTGGCTGCCGCCGAGGTCGCTGGACCAGCCGAGCTGGAGGTCCTCGTGGAACGGGTTCCAGTCGTACTCCAGGTCGACGATCCGGATCCCCGCTCCCCGGGCGCGCGGGTCCTGGTACGCGTAGTCCGCGTCGACCCCCTGCGGCGCCGGCCGCTGGTAGCCCTGCATCGAGGTGAAGTCGGGGGTGGCGGGCGGCGGTGCCGGCTCGGGCGCCGGATAGGCGTACGCTACGTCGGGTAGGGCCCGCAGGTCGCGCAGTGCCGCCGACACGTCCGCCCGGGCGGGCAGGGTCAGGTGATACCACGAGGCCATGTTGGGGACGGCCCGGCCGGACCGGGCCTGCGCCGTCGCGGCCAGCCCGGCGAGCCCGGCGAGCGTCTGCTCCGGCAGCAGCGGGCTGAGTTCCACGGCGCGGTGCCGGTCCAGTACGGTCCGGACCGGGCCGAGGTCCCGGCCCCGCTCGCTGCGCAGGGCGCGGTCCGTGCCGCGTACCGCCGACGCCTCCGCGAACTTGACCTCGAGTACCACGCCGGGCGCCACGGCGTCCGAGCCGCGTACCGACCGGCCGTCGGGCAGTTGGCCGGAGACGGTCAGCGTGGTGGTGGCGGCGCTGAGCTGCCCGGTGGCGCGCAGCGCCTCCTTGTCGAAGTACAGCCGCAGGTCGGACCGACCGTCGGAGTTCAGGTCGGTGACGGTGCTGAGGGGTTCACCGCCGACCCACCGGGCGACCGCCGCGCCGCTGCGGGCGTCGACCGGGGTGTCCGGGCCGAGCCGGACGGTGCCGGGGTCGATCCGGCCGACGTCCACGGCGGCGGTACCGAACAGGGTCACCGCCAGTTGCCCCTGGCCGGCGAGATTGGGGGCCTCGGGCGCGTCCATCGGGATGTCGACGGCGCCGACCAGGGGATCGTCGGCGCGTGCGGCGCCGGTGCCGACCACCTGACCTGCCACGACGAGGGCGCCCAGTGCGAGTAGGGCGGTCAGCCGCCTGGACATGCCGAACCTCCAAGGTAGACCGATAGTGGGCAGCAGTGAACCTTCTTCAACCTGAACCGCGCGGCGCTCACGTACCGCGTCCGACCGTGCGGTCCGGCCGGACCGCACGGGGAGGTTGAAAAAGGTTCAGTGAAAAGCTACTGACGACAGTGAAATCGGTCTATCTACAGGTGTCGTGACATCGACGATCCGGCCTCGAACTCCTGTTGTAGGCGGGACGTCCCGCTGGAGGACCGGCTCCGCGACAACCTCGCCTACCTGCGGGCGATCCGGCGGCGCCGCGGCTGACGCCCGGCTGTCGGGACAGCGAGGAGTTGTGTCGACCTTCGCCACGGACCGGGACCTGTCAACACCGCACCGGATGCCGGTGCGGTGCGGACGGGGGAGTGGGGCCGTCATCGGCACCGACGGCTGGCACAGCCGGTCGACCACTCCGCGCCGGTGTGGTGCCGGGTGGGCGCCGGACCGGCTGGCGCCACAGTGCGGCGCGGGTCCCGGGAAGAGCCATCCCGGGACCCGCGCCGTGTCCGCTGCCGCTCAGCCGAGAGCCTGGTCGGTGCGGCGTCGGCGGGTGAGTAGCAACAGGACGATCCCGAGAGCCGTCAGCGCGGCGCTGATCCCGGCCAGCGAGACCACCGGATCACCGGTGACGGGGAGCGCTCCGACGTACCGGAAGAGGAGCGTGTTGGAGACGCCGCCCGGCGTGCCGACGGTGATCGTGGTGTCCCCGGCCGGGCAGGCCGGAGTGCGGAAGGTCAGCGAGTTGCCGTCCACGCCGACGGTGACGGCGCTGGCCGGGATGGTACGGCCGCAGATGGTCACCGTGGTCTGGCCCGGTACGAAGCCGCTGCCGCCGACGGTCACGACCGTTCCGCCCGAGGTGGGTCCCTGGCCCGGGTCGACCGTGTTGATCACGGATGCCACGGCCTGGTAGGTGAAGCCGTCCTCGGCGACGGCGTCCTCGCCGGGCAGCTCCACGGTGACGTCGACCGTACCCGGTGTGCCGGGCGGGGTGGTGACGGTGAGTGAGGTGCCGCTCGGGTCGACCACCAGGTCGGTGCCGGGAGTGCCGCCGAAGTCGACCCCGGTCGCTCCGCCGAGGCCGGTTCCGGTGATCGTCACCCGGGTTCCGCCGGTACTCGGCCCGGCCGGCGGGGAGACCGCCGTGATCGTCGGCCCGATGTAGGTGAACGTACCGTCCTCAGCGGTCCCGGCCGGGAAGGTCAGGGCGACCTCGGCCGGGCCGGCGGCGTTCGGCGGGGTGACGACGGTGATCGTCGTCCCGGCCGGGTTGACGGTGAAATCGGTGCCCGGGACGCCGTCGAAGGTCACGCCGGTGGCTCCGGTGAAGCCGGTGCCGGTGATGGTGACGGTGGTGCCGCCGCTGGTCGGGCCGGACGTCGGGTCGAGCCCGGTCACCACGGCGTCGCTGCCGTCGGCCAGGTAGGTGTAGTCGAGCGGTGCGGCCGAGCCGCCGGGCGTGGTGACCACGACGGCGGCCGGGCCGACCGGGTTCGCCGGGGTGACGGCGGTCAGCGAGGTGCCGCCGGGTGCGACCGTGACGTCGGTGGCGGGTACCCCGTCGAAGGTGACCGTGGTCTCCCCGGGTACGAAGCCGGTGCCGGTGATGGTGACGGTCTGGCCGCCGGACTGTGGACCGGAGTCCGGGTCGATCGCCGACGCGATCGGTGCGACCGCCTGGTAGGTGAAGCCGTCGGGAGCGACGGCGTCGGCGCCGGGGATCAGCACGGTGACGTCCACCGGGCCGGGCGCGCCGGGCGGGGTGGTGACGGTGAGTGAGGTGCCGCTCGGGTCGACCACCAGGTCGGTGCCGGGGTTGTCCCCGAAGGTGACCCCGGTGGCTCCGGTGAAGCCGGTGCCGGTGATCGTCACGCTGGTGCCGCCGGTGCTCGGACCGGTGTCCGGCACGATCGAGGTGATTGTCGGTGCGATGTAGGTGAAGGTCGGCGCGGTGACCCGGCCGGCCGGGAAGACGACCTCGACCAGGGCTGGACCGGCCGGGTTGGGCGGGGTGACGACGGTGATGGTCGTCCCGGCGGGATCGATGGTGAAGTTGGTGCCGGGCAGCCCGTCGAAGTCGACCCCGACGGCGCCGGTCAGGCCGGTGCCGGTGATGGTGACGGTGGTGCCGCCGCTGGTCGGGCCGGAGGTCGGGGTCAGGCCGGTGATGGTGGCGTCGCTGCCGTCGGCCAGGTAGGTGTAGTCGAGCGGTGCGGCCGAGCCGCCGGGCGTGGTGACCACGACGGCGGCCGGGCCGACCGGGTTCGCCGGGGTGACGGCGGTCAGCGAGGTGCCGCCGGGTGCGACCGTGACGTCGGTGGCGGGTACCCCGTCGAAGGTGACCGTGGTCTCCCCGGGTACGAAGCCGGTGCCGGTGATGGTGACGGTCTGGCCGCCGGACTGTGGACCGGAGTCCGGGTCGATCGCCGACGCGGTCGGCGGCAGGGGCGCCGGTGGGCGTTCACAGGCCGCCTGGGCCACGATCACGGTACCGACCGGGATCGTCACCGGTTGGCCGGCCACGGTTCCGTTCAGGGTGAGCGTGGCCAGGATGGCTGTCGCCGCCGCGCCGGCCGCGGTGGTGGTCTCGGTACGCGTCAACGTCGCGTCGAGGCTGGCCCCGAGCAGTCCCGGTACGGTGACGGCGGCGCTGCCCTGCACGCTCGGGCCGTTCGCCGTCAGGACGACGCCGGTGCCGAAGAGCGAGAGGCCGGCGAGCGTGGTCTCGGCGGTCTGCGCCCCTACCAGCGGGCAGGTGGCCGTGGCGGTCGCTTCGGCGGCGTCGAGGACGTCGATGCCGAGCACCGTCAGGTTCAGTCCGTTGACGCTGGAGAACGCCGAGGAGGCGGTCGCGCCACGGGTGGCGGTGACCTCCTCGACGGTGCCGTCGGCGGTCACCCCGATCGCCCCGGCCAGTGAGATGTCCACCAGGGTGGAGGTGTCGGTGCCGCCACCGGGCGGCGCGGTGGCGCTGCCGATCGTCGCGTCCGCGTCGATCACCACGAGGCCGGCGACGTCGGCGGAGAGGTCGACCACCAGGCCGCGGGCGTTGGCGGAGCCCGGCTGGGCCAGCGCGGGTGCCGGCAGGTGTAGTACGGCGCCGCCGGCGACCAGCGTCACCGACAGCATGGACAGTATTCTCCGAATGGACGTCACGTTTCCCCCGCGGAGTGTCAGGCGCAGTAGCGGTGGGATGGCAGGCCCAACCGAGGTCCCCACCCTTCCCTTCGGAAGAACGAGACAAAACCGGACGGGTTACGCGAAAGGTGACAGAACGTGTTTATCTGGTGACCGGGTGTTGCTGGCCCGGCGGCACCGGCCGCCACCGGACTGCCGGCGACGCCAGAGCCGGCGGTATCCGAAGAGGACGTCAGCGTGGCCCACAGGTGCGCCGGACCGCCCGATGCCGTCAGTAACCGGTCGTGACCCCGACCCGTTGAGTGGGTAGAGACTGCGGCCAGCGGCAGTGAGGTCTGTGGCGTGACCGATTTCCCCTTCACTCGGTCCGCAAATTCCGGGCATGGAGGGTGGCGCTATGGCCGAGATCAGGGTTGTGGCTGTAATTGACTTCGGCACCCATGGCTGCGGTTTCGCCTGGACATTCCTGAGCCCCTTGCACGACGATCCCTGCCAACGGCAGATTTTCACCTGTGACGAGTGGCCGGGGCAGCCATCGCCGTACCCGAAGACGCTCACGGCACTGATCATCGATCGTCGGGGCGACGTCTTGTCCTGGGGCTGGGAGGCGCACCGGATGTGGCGCACCCACGGTCTTGAGCTGTACCACACGGGGCACCGGTACAAGAAGCACTTCAAGTTGTCCCTGGCACGTTTCGGAGACGAGCGGCCGCCGCGTCGCGGGGTTTCGCTCAATGATTGCGAGGACAGCCCCGAGCGGCTCGTGGTGGCGTTCCTGAAGAGGATCTATCAGCGGGCGTTGACGGAGATCTCCGGGAGTGGCTACCGCGCGGACGAGATCCGCTGGTGTCTGACGGTCCCGGCGATCTGGGACGACTATCAGAAGCAGCTCATGCGCGAGGCGGCGTACGAGGCGGGAATGCCGACCGAGGACGGACGACTCATCCTCGCCCTGGAGCCCGAGGCCGCCGCCTACCACGCGCGAGTGTCGGGAGTCAGCGTCAGCGGTGCTGAGGACGGTAGGGACCTCACCCGGCCCGGTACCAGATTCATGGTGGTCGACTGTGGCGGCGGAACCATCGACATCACTGCGTACCGCAACGACGAGAACGGGCTGATGGTCGAGATCGGTCGCGCCTACGGGGACAAGAGCGGATCGGCGTACCTGAACAAGGTGTTCGAGGAGACGATACTCACCAAGCGGCTGGGTGGCGTGGAGGAGATGCAGCGGCTCGCCAACCAGTGTCCCGCGGCGCTGGAGGACCTGCTCGACGCCTGGGAACGGGTCAAGGTGCACGCGACCGTCGATCTCGCGCATCCGCTGTACCTGCCGATCGGGAAGGCACTCGACCGCTGCCTGAGTGAGCCGGCGAGGTACGCGCTACCAGATCTGCAGGGCGGAGACGACGAGTACATCGTCGTCTCCCCGGACGAGGTCCGGGACATCTTCGAGGAGGTTGTTCCTCGTATTCTGGACATGATCGACCGACAGCTCGACGAGATGCGCGAGGCTGCCGGGCCGGCACAGTCGCCGGAGGTGGTCCTGCTCGTCGGAGGGTTCGCCGCATCGCCCTACCTTCAGCAACGCGTACGAGGCCACCTCCTCGGCCGGGCCGAGGTCCGCGTCGTACCCAGGTCGGCCATGGCGGTCTTGGCGGGAGCGGTGCACTTCGCCTACGACCCGCAGACCCGGGCGCGCCGATCCAAATACACCTACGGCATCGATGTGGTCACGTCGTTCGAGGAAGGCGCCGACCTGCCAGCCAAACGACGTGTCAACTCGCGGGGAGAGGTCAATTGCGTCGACAGGTTCGCCGTGTTCGTACGGGCCGGTGAGACTGTCCGGACCGGACACGAGACTGTCCAGGGATGCATTCCGGTCGAAGGCGACCAGACGGAGGTCGACGTGGACTTCTATGCGACCCGGGAACCCGAACCGCGGTACGTCGACGAGGTGGGCTGCTACCGGATCGGTCGGCTGACGGTGAATCTGGCCAAGGTGATGCACCTGGACCTGACGCAACGAAGCATCCGGGTCGCCATGCAGTTCGGCGAGACCGAGATCAAGGCTCGCGTCACCCTTGGTGGCAGCGATCTCCAACTGGACACGGTGCTCGATTTCGTGGCTCCCTAGCCGGCGCGCTGCCCACGGTCAACCGCAACTCCGGCCGGGCGGTCCCACTCACCACCCCGGACGCGGCCGACCCCGACGGCGGGGCATGGCCAGAAGCCAACCGGTCACGGCATGGGCGCGCCGGTGGGCATCGCGGCGAGGGGGAAGCGTCGGTCGAGCGCCGGCAGCATCGATCGGAGTGCCTTCACGGTCGCCCGCCGGTCGCCGCCGGCGTCGTGCAGCAGGACGATGGCGCCCGGATACACATCGGACGTGACGGTGCGGATGATGTTCCTGGCGCCGGGGCGAGCCCAGTCACGGGGGTCGACGGCCCAGTGCAACGAGGTCATCTGCAACTGTTGGGCCGCCCTGACGACGGCTCGCGTCCAGGCCCCGCCCGGTTGCCGGAAGTAGGGGATCGGGACTCCCGGTACCGCTGACCGGATCGCCTGGTTGGTCCGGGTCAGGTCGGCCAGGATGGCGGATCGGGAGCGGCTTCCCAGTCTCAGGTCGTGTGCCCAGGAGTGGTTGCACAGGGTGTGTCCGTCGGCGGCGATGGCCCGTACCAGGTCGGGATGGGCTCGTACGTTGACACCCACCAGGCAGAAGGTGGCTTTGACGCCCGATTGGCGCAGTAGGGCCAGGATCGGAGGGGTGTAGCGGGGGTCCGGGCCGTCGTCGAAGGTGAGTGCCACCTGCGAGGAGCCGGTGGTCACCCGGGCTCCGTAGGGTCCGCCTTGCTCTGCACCGAGTGGCCAGGTCGGCACTGGTGTCGACGGGATGCTCGGACTGGCGACGACGTCTGGTGAGGCCGGAGCGGATGAGGCGGGCCCACTCGACCCGGTGGTCGAGATGGGACCGCTCACAGTGGAGCGCCGGCCGCCTTCGGAGTCGGTGAGCACGCGCACGAGGACGTACGAGCCGGCGAGGACCACGGCGGCGACAAAGGCTGTCGTCCCCAGTTTCAAGAGTCTCGACATGCCGGCGATATTATATAGATTGCGTAACTAACATCGGTTATTCCGTTTTTGTGCTGGACCAGCTCCGGGCGGATCGCTCCGGGCGCTCTGCCGGCGAGAGGGGTCGATGTCGGGCACGCCGGTTCCGGACGGCAGTCGCGCGACGACCGCACTGTGCGCATCCGCGGTGCTGGCGTGCCGAGCCGGCCTGAGCTGTGTGGTCCAGGCGTAGGTGCCGCCGGTGGCGGTCATGGCCGGGGCGTGGAAGTGCCGGCGTGATGCCGTCGCGGCCGTCCCGCCGGGTAGTAGAACGGGGGTGGGTGTACTGCGCGTGCCGGTGGCGTGCCCCGCAACCTGGTACTCGGGCACGAGCCGCGGTCGACGCGGGTCCGAACCCGGCGCTGAGCATCGTGCCGGGCCGCTTCGCCGGATCGCCGCCACCCGCGCCGATCCGATCGGGGTGCGCGACCGGAACAGTTCCGGCTACCGGTGGCGGGGGGCAGGCCAGGGGATCAGCATGGCTGATTTGGACATACGGCCCCATATTAGAACTTATAGTGCGATACGCTGGGACGAGCGAGAGGCTCGCCGTCACGCGCGTGCCGAACCCGCAAGGGCGGGACTGGAGGAGTCGTGCCGCACGCGGACACGCCGCGTCGGCGGCCACATTGCCCGGTCGATCGAACTAACGGCAGGGGCGGCACGCCGCCGCCTGATTGAAGGGAGCGTCGTGCGGTGGTTCACGACCGTATGAGGGTACTGATGACATGCAGGGTCTTCGAACCCGGCTTTCGTGGTGGCGGTATTGTGCGGGCGATCGTCCAGACCGTCGACACGGTTTCTGATGATGTCGACCTGACGGTTGTCACCCGGGATTGCGACGTCGGTTCCGCGGAGGTCTATCGAGACCTGTCCGGAAAATGGTGCGGCCGGCGACGCTCGCGCATCTTCTATCTGGACGTCCGTCGTCCTCTGCAGTGGCTCGGGCTGTGGCGCGAACTGCGGAGGACCAGATTCGACCTACTGCACGTCAACAGCCTGTGGGAACCACTCTTCACGGTGCTACCGATCGTCGCCAAACGGCTCGGGCTCGTCAACGCCCGCCGGGTCCTGCTCTCTCCGCACGGGGAGTTGTCGCCGGGAGCGTTGATGCTCAAGGGCAGGAAGAAGCGTCTGTTCCTGACCGTGTGGGCGCCTCTGCTGCGGCATGCCGACGTGACGTGGCATGCGGTGACGAACCGGGAGGCAGCGGAGATCAGGGCGGTGTTCCCGTGGGCCAAGATCCTGGTCAACCACTACCAGGTGCCGCTACCCGAGGAGCCTCTGCCGCCGCAGGCCCCGAGCGACGGGCCGGTGCGACTGGTCTTCCTCGGGCGGATCTCGCCGAAGAAGAACCTGGATATGGTGCTCGACGCTTTGGGTCGGGTGTCGTCGCCGGTCGAGCTCGACATTTACGGCCCGTTGGAGGACGTCGCGCACTGGTCACGCTGCGAGCAACTCATCTCCCGGCTTCCCCTGAATGTGACGGTGCGCTACCAGGGCGAGGTCGCGCCTTCGGCGGTCCGGCAGATCTTCTCCCGCTACGATGCCTTCGTCTTCCCCACGCTGGGAGAGAACTTCGGATTCGTCATCGCCGAGAGCCTGTCCGCGTCCTGCCCGGTGATCTGCTCGGATGAGACGCCCTGGACCGATGTTCTCAACGACGGGGGAGGCCTGGTCCTCGACGAACTCGCTCCCGCCGACCTCGCAAAGGAACTCGATCGCTTCGCGGCCATGACACCGAGCGAGCGCCTCGACGCACGCGAGCGAGCTGGAGACGCCTACCGGGCGTGGCGGCAGGCTGTCGGCAACGACAACCTGCTGGATCGGGTACGGACGCACGGGCTGGTTCCGTCGGGTGCGGGTGTGTGACCGCACCGGCTGCACCGGGTCGGGCACCGGCGATGTGTCCACGATGAGGTCGAACACCGCAGGGCGGTGAGGCCGAGCGCGCCGGCCGCGCCGAGCAGGTTGCGGGGGGCGCAACGTCTCCAGAGCGGTGGTTTAGGAAAAAAGCCGCAAAACGGCCATAGCGCCACCTAAGCTGTCAGAGCGCATCCGCCAGACACGTGAGGCAGGAGCAGGCGCTGCGGCCACCGGCCGCCCCTGGTCCAGGTCCACCGCAGCGCGGCCGGTGCGCCGCTGCTCGGACCCAGAACCCGGGCGCCGGCTCTGTTTCTCTCTGCACCATCCGGGTTTCGGAGGGCTGCCGCCCGAGGCGTCAGCACTAGTCGTAAAGGACCAGGCTTTGAAGATCACCGTTATCGGTTCCGGGCATCTCGGAGCCCCGCACGCCGCCGGCATGGCGGACATCGGCCACGACGTCGTCGGTGTCGACACCGACCTGGCGAAAGTCGCTGCCCTCAATGCCGGGCGGGGCTGGTTTCATGAACCCGGACTCGACGATCTGCTGACCCGCAACATCGGCACCGGAAGACTTCGGTTCACCACCGACCTCACCGACGCCGCGGCGCACGGCGAGGTGCACTTCCTGGCCGTCGGCACCCCGTCCGGTCCGGACGGCTCCTACGACCTGTCCCAACTCACCGCGGCCGTCAGCGCGCTCGCTCCGCATCTGCACCGCCCGTGCCTGATCGTCGGCAAGTCCACCGTGTCACCCGGGACCGCCCGCGCCGTGGAGGCCCTGGTCCGCCGGCTCGCTCCCGCCGGCGACGCGGTGGAGGTGGCCTGGAACCCCGAGTTCCTCCGCGAAGGCACCGCCGTCGCCGACACCCTCACGCCCGACCGGATCGTCATCGGTGTCAGCTCCGCGGAAGCCGAGAAGTCCCTCCGGGCGCTCTACGCGCCGATCATCAAGAGCCATGGATGCCCCCTCGTCGTCACCGACCTTGCCACCGCGGAAATGGTCAAGGCGACCGCCAACGCCTACCTCGCCACCCGGATCAGCTTCATCAACGCCGTGGCCGAGATGAGCGCCGCCATCGGCGCCGACGTCACCGATCTCGTCGAAGCCATCGGCTACGACACTCGCATCGGGCACCACTACCTTCAGCCCGGCCTCGGCTTCGGCGGCGGCTGCCTCCCGAAAGACCTGCACGCCTTCACCCACCAGGCCGACAGCACCGGCAGCACCGAAGCCGCCGCGCTCCTGCGCGCCGTCGACACCGTCAACCGGCACAGGCGCCACCTGGCCGTCGAACTCGCCCGCACGGTCCTCGACGGAACCCTTGCCGGCCGCCGCGTCGCCGTCTGGGGTGCCGCATTCAAGGCCGGCGTCGATGACGTACGCGATTCACCCGGACTGGACGTCGCCGTACGACTCCACCAGGCCGGCGCCCAGGTGGCCGTCTACGACCCCCAGGGCATGGCCCAAGCCCGCCACACCGCCCCGGCACTCAGCTACGCACCCACCGCTGCCGACGCCGCCCAGGACGCCGACCTCGTCCTCGTCACCACCGGCTGGCCCGAGTTCCGCAGCCTCGACCCGTACGCCATCGGCGACAGGACCGCCGTCCGTCGGCTCATCGACACCCAGGGGGTGATCGTCGCGGCACGATGGCGCGCCGCCGGGTGGACCGTCACCGACATCAGCTACCGACCCGCATCTCGACCGGCGCAGCGAGGCCCGTCCCGCCAGCTGGTCTGACGGAACGCCGGCCGGAAGCCTCCGCCGTCGACGGTCCCTCGTTCGTGAGCGCCACGCCTGTCGACGTCGGCGGCGAGCCGGATTCACCTGCGGTCACAACGGACCGTGCGACGTGGCCGGCGTACCCAGGGGCGGCAGACCGACCGTGTCGACGTCGACCGAGTTATTGACTCAAATGCGGCATAGCGGCCAATCATCTCATTATAGTTTCTATACACCGGTCGGCGTGACGCCTGCCGTCCGTCTACTTTCGCGCCGCGCCCAGGGCAGGAGTCGTGTGATCCTCGCGTTCCAGTCTGGTCCACTGTCGATCCCGGCTGCCGTCCGCCAGACCGTCGCCCGGTACGACGCCTTCGTCCTGCACACCCTCGGTGAGGACCCCGGACCTGCGATCGCGGAGAACGGTGCGCGGACTGGCAGTCCGCTGCCGGAGTGGAGCGAGCCATGAGCACGCTGACCCGGAGCGCGCGCCGGGCGAAGACGTCCAAAGGAATGCGACTCGCCGTTGTCGCCACGTCGACGTTCAACGTCGTCTCGACCGGGACCGCCGGGATAGCGGGAATCGTCATCGCGCGGTCGCTCGGGCCGAGCGTCAGGGGCGAGTACGCGGCCATCATGGCCTGGTCCGTGCTCCTGCTCGTGGTCGGCGGGCTCGGCCAGTCAGCGGCGACGACGTTCTTCGTCGCCCGCGATCCCGGTCGGGCTCCCGACTATGTGGCCGTGTCCCGGAGCATCGTGGTCGTTTCCGGAGCGGTGACACTGGCCGTCGGGATGATCGCCGCCCCGCTGCTCGGTTCGGACAGCGAGACTGCGGTGTGGGCGTACCGGCTCATGTTCGCCACCTGCCTGGTCGCGTTCGTGGGTCTTAGTTACACGTTCGCGCTCCAGGGTTCGAGCATCGCTCGGTGGAATCTGGCGCGGATCTCCCAGCCGGTCGGCTACCTGGTAGTGGTCGTCGCGCTACACGCCACCGGTCAGCTCAACCTGATCACCGTGTTGGCCGCGTTCTCCGCCACGACGGTGGCCCAGACGGTGCTGGCCTACGGGTTGTGCGCACGCGGCCGGCTCACCGGGGGGCGGCCGAGTCTCGCCCTGGCCCGTCCGATGGCGCGTTACGGTGTCGGGCAGCTCGCGGCCACGATACCGCTGGTGGTGATCGCCCGGCTCGACCAGTTGGCCCTATCGGTCACCGACGACCCGTCCGCGCTCGGCAACTACGCGGTGGCTGCCTCGCTGACCGCACTCGCCGTCCCGGTCGCGGCGGGCCTGGGCTATGTCGCGTTCCCCCGGATCGCCGCGCAGCGAGGTCCGCGGTCGGCGACGACGCGGCTGCAGTGGCGGGCCGTGGCCGTGAGCGCTGCCATCGCCGTCGCGCTGATGCTCCCGCTGGCCGCGCTCGCGCCCTGGCTGGTCCCGACGGTGTTCGGTCCGGGTTTCGACAACGCCGTCGTGCTGGTGGTCCTGCTGGCCCCGGGCGGCGTCTTCATGGCCTGCCAGCAGGTGTGCGCGGATCTCCTTCGTGGACACGGCCGGCCGCTCGCCGCCGGGCGGGCCCAGGCGGTCGCCGCCGGGGTGATGGTCGTACTGCTCGGCACGCTGATGCCGGTCCTGGGTCCGCCGGGCGCCGCCCTGGCCTCCAGCATCTCGACGGGCGTGGCGTTCCTGCTGCTTCTCCGCGCGCTGCGCCGCGCCCTGGCTGCGGACGAACAGAAAGAGTCAATGCCATGATTGTCTTCGTTGTCGAGTGTCCGAGCCCCTATCACACTCCCGTGCTCAACCGGCTGCACGACGAACTCGGCGGAGAGCTGTCCGTCTTCTACCTCTGCGGTACCGACACCTCGCACGGCTGGGGCGAGATTGCCGCGACGCACCGCTACGTCGCGCTCGACCGCCCCGGCGGACGGGCCGCGTTCGCGCGCGCACTGCTGTCGTCGAGACTGCGAGCCGTCTGCGTGTACGGATACCGGGGCGGAGCCCGGGTGGTGGCGGCGAACGTCGCCCGGCTCCGTGGCGTCCCGCTGGTGTTGCGGGGAGCGGCCAATGTCCGTACCGAATGGTCGCGGCCGGCGTTTCTCCGGCTGGTCAAACGCTGGTACCTGCGGGCGCTCCTCGGACAACCGGAGGTGTGGACCAACGGGTCGGCGAACACCGCGTACTGGAATCTGCTCGGCCTGCAACGCCACCACACCATTCCGTACGCACTACAGCGCCTGCCGGGGGGCGAGTCCGGCGCGGCGGCGCTGCGCGCCGAGTTGGGTGTCGCGGATCGTTTCGTCTTCACCTTCGTGGGCAGGCTCGAACCGGTCAAGGCAGTCACCGACCTGCTGCGGGCATATGACATCGTGCGCGAGGCGACACCCCGCGGGGCGACCAGCCTCGTCATCGTCGGGCGCGGTTCGCTCGAGCCCGAGGTCCGCCGGTACGCCGAGGCGCACGACGACTGCCATTACCTGGGAGCTATTCCCCAGAGTCGGCTGGGTGCGGTGCACGCCGCGGCGGACGTCCTCGTCGTCCCGTCGCACAGCGAGACGTGGTGCTGGGTGGTCAACGAAGCTCTGGGATTCGGCACGCGGGTGATCGCCACGCTTGAGGTGGCGGCGGCAGACGATCTGTGCACCGAGGCAACGGGCCGCCGATGCCGCGCCGCCGATCCGCCGGCGCTCGCCGCCGCCATGCTCGCCGAGTTCCGTCAGGGACCGCGCCGGGCGCCGCACCTGCCGTGTGCGGACACTGCCCGGGACATGGCGGACCGGCTGCGCGAACTCACCCGACGGAGCATCGAGACGGTCAGGGCTTGATGAAGATCGCGGTGTCCCAGACGCCGGAACTGGTCCAGATGTGTCTGTACTGCCCGACGGCGCGGGCCACCTCCGCCCACACCCGAGTCGCCGGTCCCTGCGCCGGCCTTCGCGAACCGGGAGAGCGGGACAGCGACGGCAGGAACCTCTCGACGTTGTCGATGACGAGTAGACCGCCCGAGCGGAGCTTGCCGAGCGAGAGCCGGGCGCAGGCGTCGCGATAGATCCCGTCGACGAGCGCGAAGTCGAGGCTGCCGTCATCGAAGCGCAGCAGCGTTCGAACGTACTCGCTCTCGGCACCCCGGTCGGACGGCACGTCCCTGGCCGCGAACAGATGGTCGACGTTGTGGACGCCCTGGGTCTTCAACCTCGCGGAGACCGTGCCGTGCCACACGTCGTCGTGCTCCACGCTGGTCAGGTGCCGCACCCGTTGCGACAGCCACAGGGTACTGCGGCCAGAACCGAACTCCACGCCCTGGTCGCCCGGACGCAGCATGGTGGAGAGGATCTGCGTGGCCTGCGGGGTGAGCCAGGGCGCATCGGGATGGCTGCGGCTGTAGCGCAGCTCGCGCGTGCGGTCGAGGAAATAGCGGGGGGTCCAGTGGCCAAAGCTGCGCATCTGTCCTCCGGTCACCGGTACTCGGGCAGGACGGCGAACATGTCCCGCGAACTGACGCCCGACACCTCCGTGTCCCGGAGCACGCCGAGGCGGTCCGGACGGGCGAACTGATAGCCGTACCCGGCGAGGATGGCGGCGACGGGGCCGCGGTCCTCACCCAGCACGGACCTGCTCCTGGCGTTCCATTCGATCTGCAGCACGCCGATGCGCCGTTGCTCCAGTGCCCGACGGGCGCCGTCGAGAACGAGCCGCTCGGCGCCCTCGACGTCGATCTTCACCCCGACCGCGAACCGGCTGCCGAGAATGTTGTCCAGGGTGTCGACCTCGATCGTGTCGCCCACCGCCCCCGGTTCGAGTCGGAGGTGGTTGGTGCTGTCTTCCCCGGTACTCAGCGTGCATTGGCCCGGGTGGTCCGCCAGCCCACACTCCCGCACCGTGATGGCGAATTCGTTGAGCCTGACGTTGGCGTGGAGCCGCCGCACCGCCTCCGGGGAGGGTTCGATCGCGATGACCTCGGCGCCGCAGTCGCCGGCCCAGAGGGCGTAGGCGCCGACGTTGCTGCCGACGTCGACGAACAGGTCGCCGGGCCGGAGGATGCGTCGCCACGCCTGCATCTCGTTCCAGTCCGGAGGGTTGGCGTACACCACCTTCGACGCCGCCGCGCAGTGCAGCTCGGCCCACATCCGGCCGCTGCGACCCACGGTGGTCAGTGTCCGCAGGCCGATCCGCCCGCGGAGCTGGAAGCGGGCCGCTCGGGTGATGCTGCTGAGCTGCCGGCCACGGTTGGCCGGATGCGTCCAGGCGTAGGTGAGCACCTGCCGGATCTGCCGAACGGCAGTGTCGGGCCGGACCATTCAATTCTCCTGTCGGTAATCAGGAACCACACAACGACGAGCACCGCGAGCCGCATGCCGGCACGTACGGTGAAGGTGAAGGTGCCCCAGGCCAGGTCGGGCAGGCCCGCGGCGATGATGACCGCGGTGGCGTACGCCAGAAGCGCGTGCCGGCCCATGAGCGGGCGGGCTGAGGCCCGGGCCAGGAAAAGGTCGGCCGCCCGCACGACGAAACCCACGACGGGCACCATGAGCACCAGGCCGATGAGGCCGAAGTTGTAGAGCCACTCGCCCTGGAACAGCGCCGCGTCGGAGTGGCCGCTGTTCGCCAGCTCGGGGTGCAGGATCGGCACCAACTCCGCACCGAAGCCCGCCGGCTTGGTCGGCCAGACGGCGCGCGGGACGAGCGAGACCGCCGCTGCCCAGAAGGTGTGGCCCCAGGCGTGGGCTAGGAAACCGGCATCATTGTGACTCAGCAGGGCGCCGAAGCTGCCCAACGGACTCGCCACGGACTCGAGCCCGGTGCCGGTGATCTGTGCACCTGGATGGTTCGCCCGCACCGCGTCCATACGCATGTTGGCCATCATCAACAGGATCGGTACCGAGCCGGGGATGACCAGGGCCTTCACCAGTCGGGTCCGCATTCGCCGTGCTATCACGATCAGCAGGGCGAAGCCCAGCGAACCGAGCATCAGCCGACCGTAGCTGTTGGAGGTCACCACCGAGAGCGCGAAACCTCCCGCCGCCAGCAGACAGCCGAGCAGCGGCGGCCGGCGCTCGTCGCCCAGAAGGCCGATCGCGACCAGCAGCGCGCCGACGAATCCGGCGGCCTGGCTCAGGTGGCGCAGCGACCCGAGAAACTCGAGCGAGGCGACTGCGGCAGCACAGGCGACAAGGATTCCGATCCAGGTGAGCCGGCGCAGGAACGCCGGATCGACGGGAGGTGGTCCGGACGGCTCCGGCGGCGGCTCCTTCGTCCAGAACAGCAGCCAGGTGGTCACGTGGCCGAAGTAGCACAACACCAGCGCACGCAGCAGGGACTCCTCGTCGGTGCTGCCGGAGAGCAGGTACAGCCCGGCGAACCCGACGAAGAGAGCGAACGCGAAGTTGTAGATGCCGACCGCGCTGACGGTGGTTCCACCGTGGCGCCAATAGACCCACAGCCCGAAAAGCAGGGCGGCACTGGAGAGTACGAAGATCGCGCGGGTTTGGCCGACCGCCGGTACGTCCGAGTCGAGCAACACGCCGAGAAGCCCGAAAAGGTACCATCCGGCCCCCGTTGCCGCGACCCGGAATACCGTGCGCTTCCGGTCCGGACTCTCCGGCGCAGGGGGTGTGCCGGCCGTCGCGATGGCGAGGGCAGGCTGCGACCCGGGGCGGCGGAGCCCGATGTGGACGGTCACCCGGCCAGCACTCCGCGTCGGACGACCGGCAGCGCACCGTCGGCGTGTGCCGGGACCACGACGGCGTCGGTGACCGCCGGCGCGGGCGGCCTGGCCTTGATGATCACGTCGAGCATGCTGGGCATCCCTCCAACCCGGATAACGAACCAGCGGAGCACCGAGTCAGCATAGAGCGAGCTTTCCGAACGATAAGGAGATATACGAAAAACCGCCTGAGTATGGCGATATTGGAGCTAAGCCGACAAAGCGCCTGGTGAAGGCAGGGCGAATGCCCGCCGGATCCGTGACCGTCTCACCTTCACCGGAACGTGGCACTGTATGGTTTGCGATCTGGCCGGCGATCCGGTGCTGGCGTGCCGAGATGTCGAGGGTGGTATGGAGTTCTTGGGCAGTCCCGAGCTGTGGGTCGCGTTCGCGACGCTGCTGCTGCTGGAGGTCGTGCTGGGCATCGACAACGTGGTGTTCATCTCGATCCTGGCCGGTCGGCTGCCCGAGCACCAGCAGGCGCGCGCCCGCACCATCGGCCTGTCGCTGGCCCTGGTGACCCGGCTGCTGCTGCTGGCGTCACTGTCCTGGGTGATCGGGCTGACCGCGCCGCTGTTCACGGTCTTCGGGCAGGAAATCTCCGGCCGTGACCTGATCCTGTTGCTGGGCGGGTTGTTCCTGCTCGGCAAGGCCACCTATGAGATACACGAGCATCTCGAGGGTGCCGAACACGGCCGCTCAGCCCGGGCCACGTCGTCGTTCGCGGCGGTGATCGTCCAGATCCTCATCCTCGACATCGTCTTCTCCCTCGACTCCGTGATCACCGCAGTCGGCATGGTGGACCAGTTGTTCATCATGGTGGCGGCCGTCGTGGTCGCAATGGTGATCATGTTGGTCTCGGCCGGCACCGTCAGCCGGTTCGTCAACACGCATCCGACGGTCAAGATGCTGGCGCTGTCCTTCCTGCTGCTCATCGGCGCCAGCCTGATCGCCGAGGGCTTCGACCAGCACATCCCCAAGGGATACGTGTACGGCCCGATCGCGTTCTCCATCTTCGTCGAGTTCCTCAACCTGCGGGTACGGGCCCGTCAGCAGCGGAGCGCGGCGCAGCCCGTGCACCTGCACCCCACCTACGTCAAGTCACCCGAGACCGAGAACTCGACCGCCTCGGGCGACTGAGGCTGGTCCCCGTAGTCGCCCATCGACCATCTGACCGGCGGTGGCCCCCACCGGAGGCAGGGCCAGCCGTGGACGCGTCGCCCGGTCGGCGGGGCCTGGGACCGGCCGTCGGGTCGGCCGCGCGGATGTCGTCGGGCCGGAACAGCTGCCGCTGTACAGTTTCCGCAGGATCCGGACGAGGCAGGGAGGTGGACCGTCGACGCGACCCTGTTGCGGATCGGGGAGGTCGCCGCTCAAGCCGGCGTCTCGCCGCGCACCGTCGACTTCTACACCAGCCTCGACCTCATCGCCCCCGCTGCCCGTTCCGGCGGGAACTACCGGCTCTACGACCCCGAGGTGATCGAGCGGATCACCACGATCCGTGCTCTGGAGGCTCACGGTGTGCCGTTGCAGGAGATCGCGGCGGCGTTGCGTCAGCCGGTAGCCGACGACCTCGACGCCAGGCTCGACCAACTCGACAACGCCCTGCACGCCCTGCAGGCCGCCGCGCGGCACAGTGACGAACACGCCCACGGCCTGCTCACCGCGATCACGACCCGCGCCCACGCCCTCATCGCGACCGCCCTCGACCTCACCGCCGGGCTACCCCCGCCGGCCTGACCGTCCCGTCGACCGCCCGGCGGAGCAGCCGGCGGTTCATCGGGGCGGCGGCGGTCGTGGCGGCGCGAGCGGTGTGGCGGCGGCCCACGACGAATCCTGGTCGCTCGCCCGACGGGCAAGATCCGGAACGCCCACCGGAAACCCGGTGAAACCTTGGTGGACACCGCACTAGCGTGGGGCGATGAACCTTGATCCGGTGATGCACAACCGGGCCGCGTGGGACCGGCAGGTCGACAAGGGCAACGAATGGTCGCGTCCGGTCTCCGCCGAGACGATCGCCAGGGCACGGGCCGGCGACTGGTCGGTCGTACTCATCGGCTATCAGCCCGTCGACCGCGCCTGGTTTCCCGCCGACCTCACCGGCGCGGACGTGCTGTGCCTGGCCTCCGGTGGCGGGCAGCAGGGTCCGACGCTCGCCGCCGCCGGCGCCCGGGTCACCGTCTTCGACAACTCGCCACGCCAGCTCGAACAGGACGAGATGGTGGCCCACCGGGACGGCCTGGAGCTGCGGACGGTCCTCGGCGACATGCGCGACCTGTCGGTCTTCGCCGACTCCGCCTTCGATCTCGTCTTCAACCCGGTCTCTAACCTGTTCGTGCCCGACCTCGCTCCGGTGTGGCGGGAGTGCTTTCGGGTGTTGCGCCCGGGCGGTGCGCTGCTCTGCGGTTTCGTCAACCCTGACGTCTTCCTCTTCGACCACGGGGCGTTGGACGAGCGCGGCGAACTGGTGGTGCGCCACCGGCTCCCGTACAGCGACCTCACACACGTCCCGGCCGAGGAACGCGCGCGGTTGTGGGGTGCGGACGCACCGCTGGAGTACAGCCACACGCTGGCCGAGCAGATCGGAGGTCAGCTCGCCGCCGGCTTCGTCGTCGTCGGGTTCGTGGAGGCGCCGCACCACTCCGACGCCACCGCCGGCTGGCTGCCCGGCTACTTCGCGACCCGGGCGGTCAAGCCACCCCGATAGTTCCCCCGTCGACGTGCGGGCCGTCGGACGGACCTGCGGTGCCGGCCCGGCGCTGGCCGGGCGACTTTCAGGCGTGCGAGACTGGCGGCGCAGGCCACCGGGGGGATTGGATGCCGCTGGAGAACGAGGACCGGCCGTCGGACTCGCCGTACGTCCATCGCGTGTGGCGCAGCCAGGCGTCCGGGGTCGCGCGGATGACCTCGATCGCCACCTCGAACTGGGAGCTGGTGTTCTGGGAGCAGCACGGCAGTGTCCACGCCGCCGTACGCGGACCGGAGACCACGGTTTCGAGCGTCGAGGTGCCGGACGGGTCGGCGTCCTTCGGGATCACGTTCGCGCACGGCACCTCGATGCCGCACCTGCCCGCGGCGCGGCTGGTCGACTCCGCCCTGGAGAGCCCGTACGCGACCGCGACCACGTTCACGCTGCGCGGCGAGGAGTGGCTCATCCCCGACTTCGAGAGTGCGGAGCAGTTCGTCGCCCGGCTGGTGCGGCAGGGCGTGGTCGTGCGGGATCCGCTCGTCGACGAGGTCGTGACCGGCGGGATGCCGGAGCTCGGCACGAGGTCGGTGCAGCGCCGCGTCGCGGCGGCGACCGGGCTCACCCAGGGCGGCATCCGGCAGATCGAGCGGGCCCGGCAGGCCGCGATCCTGCTCGGTGAGGGCGTCGTACCGCTCGAGGTCGTCAACCGGCTCGGCTACTACGACCAGCCGCACCTCGCCCGCTCGCTCCAGCGCTTCATCGGCCGTACCGCGACCGAGCTGCGCCGGCCGGACGCGGCCGCGCAGCCCCTGTCGCTTCTGTACAAGATCGGCGACCCCGCCGGTTTCTAGCCTGGATGCGACGCGGCACCGCGCCGCCGCGGGGGCACCCCGCACCGCTACCAGGAAGGCAATCCAGATGACCGAGAACGCCCGCGCGGCCGTGGTGTCCGCCGACGGCACCGTGATCGCGTTCAGCGCGTGGGGCCGGGGCGAGCCGTTGATCATCATCGACGGCGCGACCGCCTACCCCGCGATCAACCCGCTCGACGAGGAGATCGGCCGGCTGCTCGGCGACGAGTTCCGGACCTACGCCTACGACCGTCGCGGCCGGGGCGAGAGCACGGACACCGCGCCGTACGCGGTGTCGCGTGAGATCGAGGACCTCGCCGCGCTCATCACGGTCGCGGGGGCACCGGCGACCGTGTTCGGCTGGTCGTCCGGCGCGGTCCTCGCGCTCGACGCGGCGGCGGCCGGACTACCGATCAGCCGGCTCGTGCTCTTCGAGCCGCCGTTCGTGGTCGACGACAGCCGCCCGCCGCTGCCGGCGGACTACGTGCGGCGCCTCGACGCCGCCGTCGCCGACGGTCGGCCCGGCGACGCCGCCGAACTGTTCCTGACCGCTGCGGCAGGGATGCCGGCCGAGGCCGTCGAGGGGATCCGGCAGAGCGACTTCTGGCCGGTCATGGAGGCGGTGGCGCCGACGATCGCCTACGACGGCCGGATCATCGGAACCACCATGTCGGGGGCGCCGCTGCCCCGCGACCGCTGGGCTGCCGTCAACGCGCCCACGCTCGTGCTGCACGGCACCGGGACGTTCCCGTTCATCGTCACCGCCGCCCACGCGCTCACCGAACTGCTGCCGACCGCGGCCCTGCGGGCCGTCGAGGGCGAGCAGCACAGCGCGCCCGCCGATGTGCTCGCCGCCGCGCTGCGCGATTTCGCGTACGCCCGCTGACCGGCCGAGGAGAGGACCGGAGATGGGAAGGATCGTGGTCACCGAGTTCATCTCGCTCGACGGCGTCGTGGAGGCGCCCGGCGGGGAGGACTTCAAGTACCCGAACTGGAGCGCCGAGTTCGACCGCGGCGAGGAGGGCGAGCGGTTCAAGGTCGACGAGGCGCTCGGCGCCCAGGCGCTGCTGCTCGGCCGCCGTACCTACCAGGGGTTCGCCTCGGCCTGGCCGCAGTACGAGGGCGAACTCGCCGACAAGTACAACGGAATGCCGAAGTACCTCGTCTCGCGCACGCTCACCGACCCCACCTGGAACAACACCCGGGTCCTCTCCGGCGGGCTGGTCGACGAGGTGACCCGGCTCAAGGACGAGGTGACCGGCGACATCTCGGTCGCCGGCAGCATCCAGCTCGTCCAGGGGCTGCTCGAACACGACCTCGTCGACGAACTCCACCTGATGATGTTCCCGGTCCTGCTCGGCACCGGGCGGCGACTGTTCGGGGAGACCTCGGACAGGTCGACGTGGAAGCTGACGGACTCGATCACGGTCGGCGAGGGCGTACTCATCACGATCCTCCAGCGGGCTCGGTGACCCTTCGGCGCGCTCGCTCGTTTCGCCATGACGGGATGGTCACCGCGTTTGGCCGGTCCCGCAGCGGGTAGCCCGGCGGCGCCGCGTGGCGATCCCGCTATCGTCAGCACGCGTTCCCCACGCTGCCGGGAGGCCGAGATGACCGTCGCGATGCCCGCGATCACGTTGCCGTCGGGTCGGACGATGCCGGTGCTCGGTCAGGGGACGTGGTATCTGGGGGAGAGCCCGGGGAAGCGGCAGGACGAGATCGCGGCGCTGCGTACCGGGCTGGATCTCGGGATGACGATGATCGACACCGCCGAGATGTACGGCAGCGGCTCCTCGGAGGAACTGGTCGGCGCGGCGATCGCCGGGCGCCGCGACGAGATCTTCCTGGTCGACAAGGTACTGCCGGCGAACGCCACCCGGCAGGGCACGGTGCAGGCGTGCCGCCGCAGCCTGCGCCGGCTCGGAACCGACCACATCGACCTCTACCTGCTGCACTGGCGCGGCAGCCATCCGCTGGCCGAGACGGTCGAGGCGTTCGCCGAGCTGGTGGAGGCGGGCGACATCGGGCAGTGGGGAGTGAGCAACTTCGACCTGTCGGACATGGTCGACCTGATGGACGCCGGTGGTGACTCCTGCGCGGCCAACCAGGTCCTCTACAACCTGACCCGGCGCGGCCCGGAGTACGACCTGCTGCCGTGGCTGCGCGAGCGCGGGATTCCGGTGCTGGCGTACTCGCCGATCGAGCAGGGCCGGTTGCTGGGTGATGCCCAGCTCGCCGAGGTCGCGGCCCGGCACCAGGGCACGCCGGCGCAGGTGGCGCTGGCCTGGGTGTTGCGGCAGGGCTCCGTGGCGGCGATTCCCCGCTCGTCGGATCCCGGGCACACCCGGGAGAACGCCGGGGCGCTGGAGCTGCGCCTCGGCGAGGAGGACCTGGCCGTACTCGACACGGTCTTCCCACCGCCGGGCGGCCCGCAGCCGCTGGAGATGCTCTAGCCGCCCCTGGCCCGGCCCGGCCCGGCGCGGTCCGGGGCAGCCGTGCTCAGCGCTTCCACTGGGCCGAGCCGGCGTCCCATTCGGTGTACGTGTAGGGGTTGTCCTGCACCTTCGTCTCCGGGACGTCCGGGTTCATGCCCTTCGCCCAGGCGTCCTGACCCATCGACTCGACCAGGTACTCGACGGTCCGCTCCACCTCGCGCCGCGCCCGGCCGAGGTCGACGCCGACCAGCCGGTGCTGGTGCTTGACGAGCCGGCCGTCGACCAGGACGGTGTGCACGTCGCCGCGCTGCGCCTGGAAGGCCACGTGGCCGTACGGGTTGAGGATCGGGAACATCACCGGCGAGTCGTCGTTCTTGATCAGTACGATGTCCGCCTTCTTGCCCGGTGCCAGGCTGCCCACCCGGTCGTCCAGGCCGAGGGCGCGGCTGCCGCCCCGGGTGGCCCACTCGACCACCTGCTCGGCGCGCAGGTGGCAGTGCGTGACGGTGTCCTGCCGGCCGTGCGCCTCCAGGTGTTCCCGGGAGCGGTCCGCGCCCAGCGTGGCGCGCATGGCGGTGAACAGGTCGCCACTCCACCAGACGCTGGTGTCCATGGAGAGCGAGACCGGGATGTCGTGGTGGCGCAGTTGCCAGGTGGGCGGGTAGCCCTGGCCGGCGCTCTGCTCGCTCTCCGTGGAGACCGAGACCGAGCCGCCGGTGGCGGCGATCCGGTTGTACGAGTCCCGGGTCAGCGTGGCCGCGTGCACGTAGACGGTGGCCGGGGTCATGAAGCCGTTCTCGTGCATCAGCCGGATGCCGTCGTCGTTGGTGGCACCCCAGACCCCGGCGTGGGTGGTGACCGGTACGCCGAGGTCGCGGGCGACCTCGAAGGCGGCCCGCTCCGGGAAGGCGGGGTCGCCGGTGACGTCGAAGGCCAGTTGGAAGCCGAGCATGTCGCCCTTGCCGGCGATCCGGCGCTCGACGAAGTCACGGAACTCCGGGCTGGTCGCCCACTCCCACGGCCCCTGCTGGATGTTGCCGTAGGCGAGGACGAAGCGGCCGGGGACCGCCTCCAGGGCGTCGACCGCGGCGTCCGCGTGCTGCGGGGTCTGCAACCCGTGCGACCAGTCGACGGTGGTGGTGACCCCGGCGTCGATCGCCTCGATGGCGGCGAGCAGGTTGCCGGCGTAGATGTCCTCGGGCCGGAAGAGTTTGCCGGATTCCAGGTAGTACCAGACGAAGTACTGGGTCAACGTCCAGTCGGCGCCGTAGCCGCGCATCGCGGTCTGCCACATGTGCCGGTGGGTGTCGATCATCCCGGGCATCACGATGCCGCCGCTGGCGTCGATCTCCAGCGCACCCTCGGGGGCGGTCAGCCCGACACCCACCTCGGCGATGCGGTCGCCGATCACCAGCACGTCGCCGCCGGCCAGCACGGTCTGCGCGTCGTCCATGGTCAGCACCAGCCCGTTGCGCAGCAGCACCGGGCGGTCGGACTCGGTCGTGGCCATCGCCAACTCCTATCGGCGGAGTGATCTACGCGGACGATTGTCCGTATAGCGGGCGCAAACAAGTGGCGCAATTATTGTCCCGGTGTTTCGCGCCTGTCAACGAGCAGTAGTCCGGCTCGGTGGGGCCGGACTGAGCGGCGACGACGCTCTGCCCGGCGTAGGGTCGGAATACCGGGCGGGTTGCCCTGTCCGGCCGTCCGGCGGCCAGTTTGACAGCGATGGCGGGCGCGAACAGACTGTCTGCGACGGACAAACGTCCGCGAGACGGACGGAGGCAGGAGCATGGCGGATCAGCCGGGTACCGGTGACACGCCGGGACCGCTGGCCGGACTGGTGGTGGCGGACTTCTCCCGAATCCTCGCCGGGCCGTACGCCACGATGTTGCTGGCGGACCTCGGCGCCGACGTGATCAAGGTGGAGGGGCCGGCCGGGGACGACACCCGGACCTGGATGCCACCGGTCCGGGACGGGGTGGCCACCTACTACCTCGGGATCAACCGGAACAAGCGGTCGATCGCGCTCGACCTGCGGTCACCGGAGGACCTCGCCGTGGCCCGTGCCCTCGCCGCCCGCGCCGACGTGATGATCGAGAACTTCAAGCCGGGTGGCATGCGGCGGTTCGGTCTCGACTACGAGTCGGTGGCGGCGGGGAACCCCGGCATCGTCTACGCCTCCATCAGCGGCTTCGGCACCGGGGCCGGCGCTTCGCTGCCCGGCTACGACCTGATGGTGCAGGCGATCTCCGGGCTGATGAGCCTCACCGGCGACCCGGACGGCTCGCCGTACCGGGCCGGCATCTCGGTCTTCGACGTGATGGCCGGGATGCACGCCAACATCGGCATCCTGGCCGCGCTGCACCACCGGGCGGCCAGCGGCCGGGGCCAGCACGTCGAGGTCAACCTGCTCTCCTCGGCCCTGTCCGGGCTGGTCAACCACAGCAGCGGCTACGTCGCCGGTGGGGTGGTGCCGTACCGGATGGGCAACGCGCACCCGAGCCTCTTCCCGTACGAGCCGCTGCCCACCGCCGACGGCGAGCTGATCGTCATCGCCGGCAACGACGGACAGTTCCACAAGCTCTGCGAGGTGCTCGGCCTGCCGGAACTGGTCGACGACCCCCGGTTCGGGCGGAACCAGGACCGCACCGCCAACCGCGAGGAACTGCGTCCGCTGCTGGTCGAGCGGCTGCGTACCCGGACCCGGGACGAGTGGTTCGCCGACCTGATCGCCGCCGGGGTGGCGTGCGCGCCGATCAACACCATCGACCGCGGGGTCGCGTTCGCCGAACAGCTCGGGCTCGACCCGGTGGTGACGGTGGGGGAGGGCGCCGACGCGGTGCCGATGGTCCGCAATCCGATCTCCTTCTCCGCCACCCGTCCCCGGTACGACCTGCCCCCACCGGGGCTCGACGAGCACGGCGAGGAGATCCGCGCGTGGCTGACCAAGAACTGAGCTTCCCCACCTCGATCGGCAGCTCCGACGCCGACACCATCCGGCTGCTCGGCCACGACCTGGCCACCGAGCTGATCGGTAAGGTGGGCTTCGGCGAACTCGCCTTCTGGCTGGTGGCCGGGCGCCGCCCCACCCCGGCCCAGGTACGCGTCTTCGAGGCGGTACTCGTCGCCCTCGCCGACCACGGCTTCACCCCGACCGCGATCGCCGCCCGGGTCACGTACCAGAGCGCACCCGAGGCGTTGCAGGGGGCGCTCGCCGCCGGCCTGCTCGGCGGCGGCTCCCGGTTCCTCGGGGTCACCGAGGACAGCGGCCGGTTCCTCGCCGACACCCTGGCCGAGGTGACCGAGGCGCCGACCGACGACGCCGGCTGGGACGACCTCGCCCTGGCCGCCGTCACCCGGGCCCGGGCCGAGCGCCGGCTGGTGCCCGGACTCGGGCACCCGGTGCACAAGGTGCGGGACCCGCGTACCCCGGTGCTGATCGCACTGGCCGACAAGGAGGGGCTGCGCGGCCCGCACCTGCGGCTGTTCGAGGCGATCGGCCGGGTCCATCCGCGGGTGCTCGGCCGTACCCTGCCGTTGAACGGTGCCGGGGTCTGCGGCGCCGCCCTGGCCGACCTCGGGCTGCCGCCGGAGCTGCTGCGCGGCTTCGCGCTGCTGGCCCGGGCCGCCGGGCTCCTGGGCCACCTGGCCGAGGAGCGCCGCACCAACATCGGGATGGAGATCTACCGCACCGTCGACCGCAACGCCCGCTACACACCCCCCGACCCCGCCTGAGAGGAGCCGCGATGGCCACCATCGCCGCGGTGATCGCCTCCACCCACCATCCGTTCTACTACCGTGCCAGCACCGCACAGGGCGAGGACCGGCCGCCGTTCGCGGACGAGTGGGTACGCAAGATCCTCGCCTTCCGGGAGACGCTCACCCGGGCCAACCCCGACGTGCTGGTGATGGTCGGCTCCGACCACTTCCACCAGCTCTGGCTGGACAACATGCCGCAGTTCCTGGTCGGCAAGGCCCCGTTCTACGACGCGAACTGGTACAACGAGGAACGCGAGTTCGGCCTGCCCCGGATGCTGCTGCGGGGCCAGGAGGAGCTGTCGGCACACCTGCTGCGCGAGGGCCTGGACGCCGGCTTCGACCTGGCGTTCAGCAACGAACTGCGGATCGACCACAGCATCACCTGCCCGATCATCACGCTGCGCCCCGAGGCGGACCTGCCGATCGTGCCGATCTACACCAACATCTTCGCGCCGCCGCTGCCGCAGCCGAAGCGGTTCGTGCAGCTCGGCCAGACCATCCGGGAACTGGTCGAGTCGTGGCCGAGCCACCTTCGGGTGGCCGTGATCGGCACCGGCCACCTGTCGCTGGAACTCGGCGGCCCCCGCCAGTTCGGCCCGCACGGCCCCGATCCCGAGTTCGACCGGAAGGCGGTGGAGTGGATCGCCACCGGCGACCTGGAACGCTGCCTCGCCGAGGTGACCCTGGAGAGCCTGCACTCGCCGGGCAACGCCACCCACGGCTTCATGGACTTCATGCTGATGATGGGGGTGGCCGGGGCGGGTGCCAAGGCGGACCACGTCGACACCCTCGACCTGTTCCACACCATGGAGGCGTACTTCACCTGGTATCCGAACGGCGTACCGGGCGGAAGCGGGGTGCCGGCGTGAGCAAGTACCTGCTGAACAAGTTCCTCTACACCGTGGACCGGGATCCCGAGCTGGTCGAGCGGTACCGCGACGACCCGCGCGGCATGGTCGCCTGGTGGGAGACCGAACGCGCCAACGCGGTGCTGAACTGCCACACCGGCGAGGCGAGCACCTGGCTGCGCTTCGAAGATGCCGAGCGGGAGGCGTTGGCCAGCCACGACTACGTCAAACTCTTCGAGTTGGGCGCGCACCCGTTCCTGACCCTGACCCTGTTCATCGCGATGTTCGAGCGGGACCACGCCGAGCCGCTCGGCTTCCAGAAGCAGTACGCGGCCCGGCTGGCGCACTTCGCCCTGCCGTACCCGGACATCGCCACCTGAGCCGCGGTACCGCCACCGCCGCCGGTCGGGTCAGTGCCGGACGGCGGTGGCGGTGTCGGCCGTCCCGGCTACCTCTCAGTGCCGGACGGCGGTGGCGGTGTCGGCCGTCGCGGCTACCTCGACCTGCGGCCGGGACTGCCAGCGGGCCCAGTCCGCACTGATCGCGCTGGCCGCCCTGATCAGTTGGGGCAGGTGCTGCTCGACCAGGGCCTTGACGCTGGTCTCGGCCGAGTTGACCGTGACGTTCATCGCGGCCCGCACCGCGCCCTGGCCGTCCCGGATCGGCACGGCCACCGACCGGATGCCCGGGGCGAGTTCGTCGTCGGCGAGTGCCCAGCCCCGGGCCCGGACCTCCCGCAGCATCGCGTCCAGCGCGGTACGGCTGTGCCGGACCTTCGGCTGGACCCCGGAACGGCTGGGCTGGGCCAGTGCCGTGCCGAGCGCATCCGGGTCGAGCGCGGCGAGCAGCACCTTGCCCTGCGAGGTCACGCTCGCCGGGAACCGGGTGCCGATCTGCACCCGCAGCGCGATGATCTTCGGTACCGCGACCCGGGCCATGTAGACGATGTCCGATCCGTCGAGCTGGGCCATCGAGCTGGACTCCCCGGTGGCGGCGACCAGGTCCTGCATGTGCGGGCGGGCGATGTCCCACAGCGAGAGCGCCCCGACGTACGCCATGCCGAGTTCCAGCACCCGTGGCGTGAGTTCGTAGCTGCCGGCGTCGGCGCGGACGTAGCCGAGTTCCTCCAGGGTGAGCAGGAAGCGTCGGGCGGTGGGTCGGGCCAGCCCGGCAGCGGCGGCGACCTCGCTGAGGGACAGTCGGGGATGGTCGGCATGGAAGACGGTGATCACCTTGAGCCCCCGGGCCAGGGCCTCGATGAAGTCCGGTCCTTCGCCACGCTGTGCCATCGTCCGCCTCTATCCGTCGTCGCCGTCTCGGTCCCGCCGCCCGGGTCGCCGTGCTGGTCGGCGGGCGAGCGCCCACCAGTTCACCATGTGCCGAACCGGGGCGCCGGAAGGTGTCCCCGGCCGCGTCCGGGTCCGGGTGCCGTCGGGGTCGTCCGGGTGCCGTCGGGGTCCGGGCCACCAGTCGATTCCGGACCTCTGCGTGGCCGGCCTGGTGCGACCCCTGGTGGTGTGGCGGCCGGGCTCGTCCACTCAGACGACCGTCGGTGGCTGGCTGCCCGCACCATCTGACCGTCAAGCGAACACCAGTCCGGGCCCATGCGCAAATGTTTCCGGCTTGAGTCTTGACATCTCCCAGGCACGGGCGGAGATTGTGATGTGCGCCGCGTCCGTGTAGCGGACGGTCGTCCGCAAAACTGGATGCTAAGGGCTCAGTCCTCGGAGGAGAGAGTTATGGCGCCGTCGGCCGCAGCTACAGATCCCGCTCCCACCGGTCCCACCCCGATCCGGCGGCCCGCCGGCCATGCCGCCCGGTCGGCTCCCGCTGCCCGGACCCTCCGGCCGCCCCTCGTCGTCCGGACCCTCCGGTCACCCTTCGTTGTCCGGACCGTCCGGTCACCCTTCGTTGTCCGGACCGTCCGGTCACCCTTCGTTGTCCGGACCGTCCGGTCGCCCTTCGCCGTCCGGACCGTCCGGCCGCTCGGGCCGGGTTCGGCAGGTGCGGCGTGAACCTCGGACTGCTACTGCTTCGCCTGCTCCTCGCGGCGCTGCTCTTCGGCCACGCCAGCCAGAAGCTTTTCGGCTGGTTCCGTGGCCAGGGACCCACCGGCACCGGTGCCACCTTCCACACCTGGGGCTTCCGGCCCGGCCGGCAGATGGCCCTGCTCGCCGGCCTCGCCGAACTGTTCGGCGCGGCGCTGATCGCACTGGGCCTGGCCACCCCGCTCGGCGCGGCGGTCGTGCTCGGAACGATGGTCGTGGCCGCCTCGGTCAACCTGCCGAACGGGCTCTGGGCGCACCTCGGCGGCTACGAGGTGGCCGCCGTCTACGGCGCGCTGGCCGTCGTGCTGGCGTACACCGGGCCGGGTGCCTGGTCCCTCGACCACCTGGTCGGGCTGGACGGGTTCGCCGGCTACGGCTGGGGCACCCTCGCCCTGGCCGTCGGGCTGCTCGGCAGCGTACCGCCGTTGCTGCGGCGGCGACGCGCCCTCGCCGCCGGCGACTGACCCGCCGCCCGCGAACGTCGGCCCGCACCACCGGCGCAGGACGGCACTCGCGGCCCACCGACCTCCGCATCCGCCACCGGACCGCCGGTTCCGCCACCGGACTGCCGGTTCCCCACCGGACCGCCGGTTCCCCCCACCGGCCCGCCCGCCCGACACCGATACCGCCGCCGTGCCGGTGGCCGCCCCGACCGTGGGTCACCGGCGCCGCATCCGAGAGGTGACCCCCGCTGATGAGCAACGAGGAACGACGAGGAATGTCCCGGCGGTCGGTGCTGCGGGGCGGCGCCGCAGCCGGCACCGCCACGGCGGTCGGCGCCGGCATGGCGGCGGG
This sequence comes from Plantactinospora sp. CA-294935, assembly GCF_050936445.1. Lineage (NCBI taxonomy): Bacteria > Bacillati > Actinomycetota > Actinomycetes > Micromonosporales > Micromonosporaceae > Plantactinospora > Plantactinospora sp. CA-294935. The sequence goes on along the minus strand of NZ_JBNJMU010000001.1, from coordinate 8,801,999 downwards.
CCCGGCCGGTGCCACCGGACCCGACCGGGACCAGACGATCCGGGCCGACCTGGTGCTGCACAACGGCCGCATCCACACCATGGACCGGCGCAACCGGGTGGTCGGCGTACTGGCCATCCGGAACGGCCGAATCGTCTACGCCGGCAACGACGCCCGGGCCGCCCGGCACGGCTTCGAGGGCCGGCCCCGCACCATCGACCTGCGCGGCCGTACGGCGGTGCCCGGCCTGATCGACTGCCACAACCACATCGTGCTGATGGGCAACCGGCCGGGGCACCACACGCCGCTGGAGAACGCCTACTCCATCGCGGACGTGCGGTCCAGTTACCGGGCCCGGGCCCGGCGGGTGCCGCGCGGCGAGTTCGTCACCACCATCGGCGGCTTCCATCCCCACCAGTTCACCGAGGTACGGCTGCCGACCCTGGCCGAACTGGACGAAGCGCTGCCGCACCACCCGGCGTACCTGTCGGTCGGCTTCGCCGGACCCTCGGTGACCAACAGCCTCGGCCGGCGGTTCTTCGAGGCGGCCGAGATCCCGGTGACGGTCGGGGCGGACGGCGCGATCGCCGGCGGTACCGAGACCGGCAAGGCGACCCTGGCGCTGCGGCGTACCCTCACCGCCGCGCAGCGTGAGCGCGGGGTGCGCGACGCGATGGCGTACGCGGCCAGTCTCGGCGTCACCACCCACCTCGACCAGGGCGCGTTCCAGGCCACCGGCACCCCGGCCGACGGTGCGGCGCACGAGGACAACCACTCGATGCACCTGCCGTTCCTCGACGTCTACGCCCAGGGCCGGGGCATCGTCCGGCTGCGCATCAACTACCTGCACCAGGACACCGACCCCGCCGTACCGGAGTTGACGGCGCGGCTGCGCCACACGTACCCGTTCTTCGGCGACGACATGGTCCGGACCGGCGCCATCGGCGAGTTCATCGCGGCCAGCTACTCCGGCGGCCCGGTCTTCCTGGAGGCCGCCCGGCGCAGCGCCCGGGCCGGCTGGCGGATCGAGGTGCACTCGCTGACCGGTACCGACTTCCAGACCCAGATCCAGGCGTTCGAGACGGTGCACGCCGAGACCCCGATCTCCGACCTGCGCTGGGTCGTCGCGCACGTCCCCCGGATCACCCCGGACTACCTCCAGCGGCTGCGGGCGGTCGGCGGTGGGGTCAACCTGACCGGCTGGCAGTACCTGGCCGGCACCGGCCCGGCGGCCGGCCCGCCGTTCCGGACGATCCTCGACAGCGGCATCCCGGCCGGGATGAGTTCGGACGGCATGCAGATCGCGCCGATGAACCCGTGGATCCACGCCTACTACGCGGTGACCGGGAAGAACGCCCGCGGGCAGGTGATCAACGCCGGACAGCAGATCAGCCGGCAGGAACTGCTCACCCTCTACACCCGGGCCAACCAGTGGTTCCTCGGCGGCCCGGACGAACACCTGCTCGGCTCGCTGGAGGTGGGCCGGCTCGGCGACGTCGTGGTGCTCGACGACGACTACTTCACCGTCCCGGTCGAGCGACTGCGGCGGCTGCGCGCGGACCTCACCGTCGTCGGGGGCGCGGTGGTGCACGACGCCGACGACCCGCACTGACCTGTAGCGCGTGCCCCGAAGACCTATCCGACAGCGACGAAAGGTACCCGACAATGCGCAGGCGCTCCCTCGCCGCCGTCGCCACCGTCCTGGCGCTCGGCGTGGCGGCCACCGGATGCGGCAACGGCTCCGGTTCCGGCTCCACCGACGACCCGATCGTGGTCGGCTCCACCCTCTCCCTGACCGGCGCGTTCGCCGCGACCGGGCAGATCCACAAGATCGCCGGTGAGGCGTACGTCGCGCGGCTGAACGCCGCCGGTGGACTGCTCGGCCGCCAGGTCGAGTGGAAGGTGGTCGACGACCAGTCCGACCAGTCCAAGGTCAGCCAGCTCTACGAGCGGCTGATCAGCCAGGACCGGGTCGACCTGATCATCGGCCCGTACGCCACCCCGAACATCCTCTCCGCGATGGCGGTCGCCCAGCGGCACGGGTACGTGATGCCGCAGCACACCGCCGTGCTGGCGCCCCAGCTCACGTACGAGTGCCAGTTCCCGGCCTGGTCGATCGGCCCCACCCCGAACCGGTTCATCCCGACCCAGCTCTTCGACGCGCTGGCCGGTCAACCCGGGCCGCCGAAGACCGTCGCCGTGCTGACCAGCCAGAGCGGATCGGCCGCCTTCGTCTCCGACGGCTACGGCGCGGACAAGTCCGGCGCGCTGAGCATCGCCCGGGAGCGTGGCCTGGACGTGGTGGTCGACGTGCACTACCCGCCGACGACCACCGACTGGGCGCCGATCGCCACCCAGGTCCGGGACGCCGACCCCGACCTGGTGATCAACAACGGGCTCGGCGTGGACGCGGTGAACATCCTCCAGGCGATGGCGCAGCTCAACTACCGGCCGAAGCGGATGTTCAGCCTCTTCCCGGCGCCCGGACCCCTGCTCGACCTCGGCGACGTCTCCGAGGGGGTGCTGTCGGTGTCGATGTTCGAGCCGAACAAGCCGACCCTGGACCGGCTCGGCCCGGCGGCCACCGAGATCGTGAACGACTTCACCGCGCGGGCCAAGGCGGCCGGGCTGCCGTACACGGTCTTCGAGACCCAGGCCGCCGCCTCGTGGAACGCGTGGGAGATCCTGGCCGCCGCGGTCAGGGACACCGGCGGGACCGACCACAAGAAGATGTGCGACTCGCTGCACGGCAAGGGTGCCGACACCACGTTCAGCGGGCACCTCGCGTTCGACCCGAAGGCGCAGAACTTCTGGCCGACCACCCAGGCCATCAAGCAGATCCAGCAGGGTGACTGGGTCACGGTGTGGCCGGCCGACCGGGCCGCCGCGCCGCTCGCCCCCGCCCGCCGCTGACCGCGCGTCCGGGCCCCGGCGCCCCCGTCCGGGCCCGGACGCGCCACCCCCTGACCGCCCATCCCGGACGCGCCCACCCCCGACCGCCCACCCCTGACCGCCCGTCGCGCCGCTCGGCCCCGCCGCCCGGTGGCCCCGCCGACCCGACCAGACCCGAGGCGATGCCCCGTATGAACGTCCTCCAGGCCGCCCTCACCGGAGCGCTGATCGGTGGCCTCTACGCCCTGATGGCCACCGGCCTCTCCGTCACCTGGGGGGTGCTGCGCGTCATCAACCTGGCCCACTTCGGCCTGATCCTGATCGGCGCGTACCTCACCTTCCAGATCGCCACCTCGTGGCGGCTCGACCCGATCCTGACGCTGGTGGTGACGGTGCCGCTGATGTTCGTGGCCGGCGCCGCGATCCAGTGGCTCTTCGACCGGCTCCGGCTGAGCGAGTTCAACTCGCTACTGGTCAGCTTCGGGCTGCTGAGCATCACCATCCAGGTGGTCAGCAACGTCTGGAGCGCCGACTTCCAGCGGATGCCGGCCGAGGTCAACCCGTACGCCACCGGCTCGGTCTCGCTCGGCCGGCTGGTCTTTCCGGTCACCACCCTGCTGGCGTTCGGCCTCGCCCTGGCGGTGGTGGTCGGCGCGCACCTGGTGCTGCGGCGTACCTTCGCCGGCCGGGCCATGCGGGCGATCGCCCAGGACCGGGCGGTCGCCGGCGCCTTCGGGGTCGACCACCGCCGGCTCAGCGTCCTGCTCGGCGGGGTGGTCGGGGCCACGGCGGCGCTGGCCGGGATGGTCTTCGCACTCTCCAACGCGCTCACCCCGGAGACCGCGTACGAGTGGTTCGGCACCGTCTTCGCGGTGGTGATCCTCGGCGGGATCGGCGAGGTGGTCGGCACCTTCGCCTCCGGCATCCTGGTCGGGGTGCTCTCCGGCGTCGTCTCCGCGGTCTGGTCCCCGGCCGCCGCGCCGTTCGTACTCTTCTCGGCGATCATCCTGGCCCTGCTGCTGCGCCCGCAGGGACTCTTCGCGGCCGGAGGTGTCCGGTGATCCGCCGTGGTGGTCTCGGGCTGCTGGTGGCGTTCCTGGTGCTGGTCGCCCTCGGCGCCTCCGCCGACCAGCTCGGGATCGGGTCGTTCTATCTGGTGCTGCTCGGCTCGATCTGCTTCTGGATCGCCCAGGCGACCAGTTGGAACCTGCTCAGTGGATACAGCGGCTACTTCAGTTTCGGCCAGGCCGCGTACGTCGGGGTCGGCGCCTACACCACCGCCGTGCTCAGCGGGCGGCACAACGTCGACTTCTTTCTCACCCTGCCGCTCGCGGCGGTGCTTTCCGGACTGCTCGCCCTCGGGGTCGGCGCGGTGGCGTTCCGGCTGGGCTCGCTGCGGGGCGAGATCTTCGCGCTGCTGACCCTCGCCGTGCCGTTCATCCTGGCCGCGTTCGCCCGGATCAACCGGTCGATCGACGGGGGACAGGGGACGAGCGTCCCGGTTCCCGAGCTGCCGGGGCCGGTCAGCTCCTTCCAGCAGTTCCAGTTCCTGCTGGCACTGCTGATCGCAACCATCGCGGTGGCGGTGGCCTATGTGGTCCAGCACACCCGGTCGGGTTCCGCGCTCGCGGCGATCCGGGACGCCGAGGACGTCGCCGAGGTGACCGGGGTGGCGACGTTCCGCTACAAGATGCTGGCGATGCTGCTCAGCGGGGTGATCGGCGGGGTGGCGGGCAGCGTCTACGCGCTGCAGATCGGGTTCGTGACCGTGGAGAGCGTCTTCGGGCTGACCATCCCGCTCTTCGTGATCGTGATGGGGGTGCTGGGCGGCCGGAGTCACTGGCTCGGTCCGGTGATCGGCGCGGTGCTGATCGTCACCCTCCAGGACCGGCTCTCCTCGTACGGGCTGGACGCGTACAACATGATCATTCTCGGTGGCATCCTCGCCCTGCTGGTCGCGCTCGCCCCCGACGGCCTGTACGCGCGGCTGCGGGCCCGGCCGCTGGTCGCACTCGGCACCCTGGTCGGGGTGAGCGGCGCCCTGGCGGTGCTCCGGGTCTGGGGCGAACTGCTGGACTGGCTGGTCGTCGGGATGCTCGCAGCCAGCCTGGTCGCGATCGTGCTCGGCTCGCCCCGGCTCTCCGCCCGACTGGGACTGCGCCCACCCGGCCACCGGTCCCGAACGGTGACTCCGGCCGCTCCGACCGATGCCGCTGCGGGCGACACTGCTCCGGCCGATGCGGCTGTGCCCGGTGCGGCTGCGGCGGACGGCGCTCCGGCCGACGCGACCGCGGGCGAGACTGCGGCCAGGACTGCGCCGGTCGACGCCGCTGCGCCCGACGGGGCACGGATCGACGCCGTCTCGACGGAGAGGGCTGGGATCGACGACGTCTCGACGGAGAGGGCTGGGGCCGACGACGTCTCGACGGACGCTGGCGCGGGCTCGACGGACGCCGGCGCGGGCTCGGCGGGTGCCGGCGCGGGCTCGGCGGGTGCCGGCGCGACGGAGACCGCGCCGGTCCAGGCCGCCGCGACCCACCTCCCCACCGTCCTGGAGACCCGTACGGTTCCGATCCAGGCCACCGGTTCGCGAGGGGGCGGGTCCGGTGCGGTGCTGGTCGAATGCCGTGGGGTGGCCAGGTACTTCGGCGGGGTGCACGCGCTGGAGGAGGTGACCCTGGACATCCGGGAGGGCGAACTGGTCGGTCTCGTCGGCCCCAACGGCTCCGGCAAGACCACGCTGGTCAACCTGCTCTCCGGCACGATCCGGCCGACCCGGGGCACGATCCGGATCGGCGGGCAGGACATCACCCGGCTGGCGCCGCACCGGATCGCCCACGTCGGGATGGCCCGGACCTACCAGATTCCCCGGCCGTTCGACTCGATGACCGTCCGGGACAACGTGGCGATGGCCATCATGTTCGGGCGTACGCCGATGTCACTGCGCCGGGCCCGGCCGATCGCCGAGCGGCATCTCGGCACGGTCGCGCTGGCGCACCTGGCCGACGCGTACCCGAACAGCCTCAACCTGCACCAGCGGCAACTGCTGGAGATGGCCCGGGCGGTCGCCGCCAATCCCCGGGTGCTGCTGCTGGACGAGGCGCTGGCCGGACTGAACCCGGCCGAGGTGGACAACGCGGTACGGGTGGTCCGGCGCATCCACGACAGCGGCATCACGATCGTGATCGTCGAGCACCTGCTGCGGGTACTCAACCAGCTCGCGACCCGGCTCGTGGTGCTCGACCGGGGTAGCTGCCTGGCCGACGGCGATCCGCAGACCGTGCTGAACGATCCGGCCGTGGTCCGCGCCTACCTGGGGAGGCAAGCCCATGTCTGAGCCGTTGTTGCGGGTGCGGAACCTCGACGTGCGGTACGGCGACGCGCAGGCGCTCTGGGACGTCGCCGTCGAGGTGCGCGCGGGGGAGACAGTCTGTGTCGTCGGCCCGAACGGCGCCGGAAAGTCCACTCTGGTCAACGCGGTCGCCGGGATCCATCCGGCGCACCGGGGGGAGATCAGCGTCGGGGGTACCGACATCACCCGGCTGCGCGGCCACCGGGTCTGCGCGCACGGGGTGGCGGTCGTCCCGGAGGGGCGGCGGATCTTTCCCCGGATGTCAGTGCTGGACAACCTGATGCTCGGCGCGTACCGGCGGGGTGCCCGCCGGGAGTACCGGGTCAGCCTGGCCGAGGTCTACGAGATCTTTCCCCGGCTCGCCGAACGGGCGGGTCAGGTTGCTGGCAGTTTGAGTGGGGGAGAGCAGCAGATGCTGGCGATCGGTCGGGCGCTGATGGCCCGGCCGCGTCTGCTGCTGCTCGACGAGCCGTCGCTGGGGCTCGCGCCGGTCCGGGTCGACGAGGTGTACGACGCCATCGTGCGGATCAACGCGGGCGGGGTGAGCGTGCTCGTGGTGGAGCAGGACGTACAGCGGGCTCTTGACGTTGCGGGTCGGGCGTACCTGCTGGGGGAAGGGCGGGTGGTACTGAGTGGCCCGGCCGACGAGTTGCGGGGTAGTGCAGAGGTGCGGCGTAGCGTGCTGGGGTTGTGAGCGGGGCGGGCTGTGGCGACAGGACCGAATCGAACAGGCCGGTGATCTCAGGTGCAGCGATGGCGAGACACACTCGACCAGCAAGCTCGCACCATGCTCGCCATGTACGCTGCTTCCAGCCGTCGAACCAGCCGCGCACCACCCGTCGGCATACCACTGCGGAGGCATGATCTTGCGAACGAAAGTGAAGGAATTCGGCGTACTTGATCTCTAGCGCCGCAGGTCAATAAGTCTGCTCCCCGCGCACGCGGGGGTGATCCGTCGGTGTACGCCACGTTTATCGGCGGATGGCTCTGCTCCCCGCGCACGCGGGGGTGATCCCCGAGGAGTCGGGCTTGGCGCATCGCAGGTGCCGCTGCTCCCCGCGCACGCGGGGATGATCCCCTGCTGATCCGAGGCAACACGGTCCGCCACAACTGCTCCGCGCGCACGCGGGGATGATCCGGAATGGCGTGATGGCGGCAACGATGGCGGCAACTGCTCCCCGCGCACGCGGGGATGATCCCGCGACACCGAACCAGCAGTCGCGGACGACCACCTGCTCCCCGCGCACGCCGGGATGATCCCGACAACTGGGTGAGCCCGGACCCGATCGTCTACTGCTCCCCGCGCACGCGGGGATGATCCCTGGGTGACCAGTGACCGCGCCACCTGCAACGCCTGCTCCCCGCGCACGCGCGGATGATCCGCTGTCCAAGAAGGACGCGATCGGGGCCGCGTTCTGCTCCCCGCGGACGCGGGGATGATCCGCCGGTGGACGTGCACCTGGCCGAGCAGCCGACCTCCTCCCCGCGCGCGGGATGATCCCGCGGACGTCACCACCGGCGGCGACAGGGGAGTCTGCTCCCCCGCGCACGCGGGGATGATCCCGCGCGGAAGGACATCACGATCATCCGGGTCTACTGCTCCCTGCGCACGCGGGGATGATCCCGGGTACCGGCCGCGCTTGCCGCACCTCATGCACTGCTCCCCGCGCACACGGGGATGATCCGGCGTTGACGAAGTTCTACCGGCTGCTGGTTGTCTGCTCCCCGCGCAGGCGGGGATGATCCGGGCAAGAGCTGTCGTCCACCGTCACCGGCTACCTGCTCCCCGCGCACGCGGGGGTGATCCTGCCCACGGCGGATCGGCGACGATCAGGTCGATCTGCTCCCCGCGTACGCGGGGCTGACCCCGAGACGCACCACTGGGTGACCGGCAACAAGGGCTGCTCCCCGCGCGCAAGCGGGGGATGATCCCCGGCCGAACTCGCCCAGACCGGGCTGCTGGGCTCGGAGTGCCGGAAACCCGGTATCGGGACCGGTCGGATTCCGGTACACACGGGGGATGACCGAGGTCGCGCTGCCGGGCGGTTACACCAGCGGTGCCGTACTGGTCGGTGACGTCGTGCACAAGCCGGCCTCGCCTTGGACGCCAACGGTGCACGCCTTGTTGCGCTACCTGGAGGTTGCCGGTTTCAACGGCGCTCCGCAGGCGCTCGGCTTCGACGAGCAGGGTCGCGAGATGCTCAGCTACCTGCGCGGCGACACCGTCGGCGACCGGACGCCGTGGCCCGACTGGGTGTTCGCGGACTCGACCCTGGTCCAGGTCGGCCAATGGCTGCGACGGCTTCACGACGTCACGGTGGGTTTCGGCCCACCGGCGGACGAGAGGTGGTTCATCGGCGACGCGGTGCGGCCGGGGCTGGTGGTGGGGCATCAGGATGCGGCGCCGTACAACGCGGTGGTGGATGGCGGCCGTCTGGTCGGTTTCTGCGACTGGGGTGCGGCCGGTCCGTCGACGCGGGAGTTCGACATGGCGCTGTCGGCGCTCTGGTGGGTGCCGTTCTGCCCGCCGGACGCGGTTGCGCCGTTGGGCTTCGATCCCTCCGAGGACCGGTCCCGCCGCCTCCACCTCCTGCTCGACGCCTACGGCTACGACGCGGACCGGCGGGAGTTCGGCGCCGTGGTCGTGCACCGCGCCCGGGGCCAGGCTGCCGCCATCCGCCGGATGGCCGACGGCGGGGATCCGGCCGCGACCCGGTTGCTGTTCGTCGCGGACTACTTCGAGTCGGCCGCCGCCGACGTCGAGGCGCTGCCGAACGAGTTCTGGGCGCACTGACCCAAAGCGGCATCCGCCGTGCCGAGCCTTACACACCAACCGGGTCACCCCAACGATGGTGTTCGTGCGGCCTCTCCGTCGACTGGCGGTGCACCCTTTCATCCACCCGCCGTCCTGCCCGGTCATCGTGCTTTCGGCGGCGGCGGCTTCGCGACCACGTCCCGGGACCGTCGACCCCAGGCGCAGGCCGTGGCGTGGTCAGTGCGGCCGGCGGCGCAGCAGGTACGTGTCCATGATCCAGCCCTTGCGCTCCCGCGCGGCCCGGCGTACCTCGACGATCCGTGGGCCGACCTCGGCGAGCGGGCCGGCGACCAGGATCTCGTCCGGGGTACCGAGGTAGGCACCCCAGTAGATTTCCACGTCCGGCTCGGTGACCCGGGTGAAGGTGCAGTGCGCGTCGAGCATCACCACCAGATCGTCCACTCCGGGCGGCCAGCCCTGGGCCAGCAGCCGGCCGGTGGTGACCTGGAACGGCCGGCCGACCCGGTTCAGCCCGATCCGGTGCCGGGCGGCCAACGTCGAAACGCTGCTCACCCCCGGAATCACCGCATAGTCGAACTCGACCGACCCGTCGGCCAGCATCTCCTCGATGACGCCGAGCGTGCTGTCGTAGAGTGCCGGATCGCCCCAGACCAGGAAGGCGGCGCAGCCGTCGGCCGGTACCTCGTCCCGGATCAGCACCCGCAGCAGCTCGGCCCGGCGGCGGCGCCACTCGTCCACCGCGTCCACGTAGGCCGGCGCGGTCCGGTCCCGGTCCGGGTCCCGCAGCTCCACCACCCGGTGGCCGGGCTTTGTCGGGTGCCGGCGCAGGATCTCCTGGCGCAGTCCGAGCAGGTCCTGCTTCGCGGCACCCTTGTCCAGCACGAAGAAGACGTCGACCTCGGCGATCGCCCGGACCGCCTCCAGGGTCAACTGGTCGGGGTCACCCGCCCCGATGCCGATGACGAGGATCTTCCGCACGATCGGCCGTCCTAGCGTTTCGCCGACCGGTCACGGCCGGCGGAGTAGAGGTATGAGTCCGGGAATCCTTCGGCGGCCAGCACCCGACCGACGATGATCACGGCGGTCCGGCGTACCCGGGCCTGTTCGACCTGGTCGGCGATGTCGGCCAGGGTGCCGCGCAGCACCAGCTCGTCGGGGCGGCTGGCCCGGGCGACCACCGCGACCGGGCAGTCGGCGCCGTAGTGCGGGACGAGCTGCTCGACCAGCTCCGGGGTTCGGCCGACGGCCAGGTGCAGCACCAGGGTTGCCCGGCTGGCGCCGAGTACCGCCAGGTCCTCACTGTCCGGCATCGCCGTCGACCGGGCGCGGGCCCGGGTCAGGATGACCGTCTGCCCGACCGTCGGCACGGTCAGCTCCCGGCCCAGCGTCGCGGCGGCGGCCGCGAAGGCCGGCACACCGGGCACGATCTCGTACGGCACGCCTGCCTCGTCGAGCCGGCGCAACTGCTCGGCCACCGCACTGTAGATCGACGGGTCGCCGGAGCAGAGCCGGGCCACCTCCCGGCCGGCCCGGTGCGCGTCGACCATCCGGGCCACGATCTCGTCCAGGGTGAGGTCGGCGGTGTCCACCAGTTCCGTGTCCGGCGCACACGACTCGAGCAGCTCCGCCGGGACCAGGCTGCCGGCGTAGAGGCAGAGCTGGGCGCGGGCCAGCACTCGCTGCCCGCGTACCGTGATCAGGTCGGCGGCGCCCGGTCCGGCACCGATGAAGGTCACCGGCACGGCTTGACCACCGCCCACTGCACCAGGGCCCGGGCCGGCTTCCACGCCGTGAAGCCGCCGAGCGGTGCGGCCCGCTCCACGCCGAGCCGGGTCAGGTCGCCGCCGAGTCGCTCGGCACGAATGGTCAACTCGCGTTCCCCCTCGATCGTCACCGCGTGCGCGACCAGCCGGCCGCCCGGGGCGAGCGCCGCCCAGCACGCGTCCAGGACACCCTCGGCGGCCAGCCCGCCGCCGACGAAGACGGCGTCCGGGGTCGGCAGCCCGGCCAGCACCGCCGGTGCCCGGCCGACCACCACCTCCAGCTCCGGCACGCCGAGCGCCGACGCGTTGCCGGCGATCCGCTCGGCCCGGTCCGCCCTGGCCTCGACCGCCACCGCCCGGCAGGTCGGCTCGGCCCGCAGCCACTCGATGCCGATGCTGCCCGAGCCCGCGCCGACGTCCCAGAGCAGCTCGTCGGGAGCCGGGGCGAGCCGGGCCAGCGCCAGCGCCCTCGCCTCCCGTTTCGTCAACGCCCCGTCGTGGGCGTACGCCTCGTCGGGCAGGCCCGGCATCGTCGACCGGAGTACGGCGTCCGGCCCGGCCGTGGCGTGCACCGCGACGACGTTCAACGGGTCGCCCGGCGGATGCGGCCAGTCCTGGGCGGTCCCGTCGAGTCGCTGCTCGTGCCCGGTCCCCAGTGACGCCAGCACGGTCAGCGGGCTTGCCCCGTAGCCGGCGTCGGTGAGCAGGCCGGCCAGGGCCGACGGTGTCGACCCGTCCGCGCTGAGCAGCAGGATCCGCCGGCCGGGGGCGAGCACCCGGCGTATCCGGGCCAGGTCGCGGCCGACCGCGCTGACCACGGTGACCCGCTCGACCGGCCAGCCGAGTCGGGCACAGGCCAGGCTGATCGAGGACGGGTGCGGGAGTATCTGCACCCGGTCGGGGCCGACCAGTTCGACGATCCGCGCCCCGATCCCGAACCACATCGGATCGCCGCTGGCCAGGACGGCGAGCCGGCGGTCGGCGTACGCGTCGAGCAGGCCGGGCAGCGCCGGCAACAGCGGGCTCGGCCAGCTCACCCGCTGCGCCGGCAGGTCCGTAGGGAGCAGGTCGAGCTGCCGTCCGCCGCCGAGCACGACCTCGGCCGTCCGTAACGCCCGCCGGCCGGCCTCGCCGAGCCCGGCCCAACCGTCCGCGCCGATGCCGACCACGGTCAGCCCAGGTCTGGCACTCGTCGCGGTCACGAGCCGGAACGTTAGCCGACCCGCCGGCGCCGATGCCCCGCCGGGTGAGCCGCGTCATCGCAGGGCGACCAGGTCGGTGCCGATGGCCACGATCCGGGGTCGATCCGGGGTCGAGGCGGTCGGCGTGCCCGGCGCCCCGCTGCCGCCGATGCGCGTTCGGGCGGGCCACGTCGTCCTGGACCTGCCTGCACACCGCACCGCCGCCGATGCCCGGTCGGGCCGGCTGTGTCATCATCGGCGGCGACGGTGCGGCGAGGAACGCCGGTGGGTCGGTCCAGCAGGGCCGGCGACTCCGGGGCGGTCCCGCCACTGTGACCGGCCGACGGCCGGGAGCCAGACACTCGCCCCCGTCCCGGGTCGGCCCTCCGGGCGGCCCGGTACCGGACCGGTCGCGGGCGTGGACACCCGCGAGGCAGGAGGTTGGCCCCGTGCGGTCGTACCCGTTCTCCGCCGTCGTCGGAATGGACGACATGGCACTCGCGCTCACCCTCAGCGCCGTCTCGCCGGCCATCGGCGGAGTGCTGATCCGGGGCGAGAAGGGGACCGCGAAGTCCACCGTCGTCCGGGCGCTGACCGCACTGCTGCCACCGGTGACCGTCGTTACCGGCTGCCGCTTCTCCTGCGACCCGGCCGCACCCGACCCGGACTGCCCGGACGGGCCGCACGATCCGGACGGGCCGTACGATCCGGACGGGCCGTCGGCGACCCGGCCGGCCCGGCTCGTCGAGCTGCCAGTCGGCGCGACCGAGGACCGGGTACTCGGTGCCCTGCACCTGGAGCGGGCACTGCGCGACGGCGTCACCGCGTACGAGCCGGGGTTGCTCGCCTCGGCACACCGTGGACTGCTCTACGTCGACGAGGTCAACCTGCTGCACGACCACCTGGTCGACGTGCTGCTGGACGCGGCGGCGATGGGTCGGGCCACCGTCGAACGGGAGGGCGTCTCGATCGCGCACGCCGCCCGGTTCGTCCTGGTCGGCACGATGAACCCGGAGGAGGGCGAACTCCGCCCGCAACTGCTGGACCGGTTCGGCCTGACCGTCGAGGTGGCGGCCAGCCGCGATCCGGCGGTGCGTGCCGAGGTGACCCGGCGGCGGCTCGGCTACGAGGCCGACCCGGACGGGTTCGCCGGCCGGTACGCGGCGGCGGACGCCGAGCGCGCCGCCCGGATCGCGCAGGCCCGTCGACTGCTCCCCGAGGTACGGCTCGACGACGACACCCTGCACCGGATCGCCATGGTCTGTGCCTCGTTCGAGGTCGACGGAATGCGTGCCGACCTGGTGACCGCGCGGACCGCGATGGCGCATGCGGCCTGGTGCGGGCGTACCACGGTCGCCGGGGTGGACGTGCGGGTCGCCGCCCGGCTGGCGCTCCCGCACCGCCGTCGGCGCGACCCGTTCGACCCGCCCGGCATCGAACAGGAGCGGCTCGACCAGGCGCTCGCCGAGGCCGGCCTCGACCAGCCCGCCGAGCCGCCCCCGGGCGGTGGTGCGCCGCCGCAGGGGCCCGGCCCGGACGAGCCCGACCCGGGTGGCCCGGGCGGTGCGTCGCCGCCCGACGACACCGGCCCGACACCGGGGACCCCACCGGCCACCGGTCCCGCCGCCGAAACCGACGCCCCGCCGGACGGTGCAGGCAACGGGGACGGCTACGGCGGCGGACCGGAGCGGCCGGACGGGGTCAGGGTGCCGGCCGCGTCGCACGGCTCGGCGGAACCGGACGGGTCGGGTACCGGGGCGACCGGCGGGAGCCGGACGCTGGCCGCCGAGCGGCCGTACCGGGCCCGGCTGCTGGTCGTACCGGGCGTCGGGGCGGGCGTCGCCGGGCGCCGGTCGCCGGCGGTCACCACCGTCGGGCAGACGATCCGAACCACGCCGTCCGGGGTGTACGCGGGCAACCGGCCGCATCTGGTCGCCACGCTCTGGGCGGCCGCACCGCACCAGCGGGCGCGCGGCCGGCGCGGCTCCGGGCTGGAGTTGCGGCCGCAGGACGTCCGGGTGCCGATCCGGCAGGGTCGGGAGGGGAACCTGATCCTGTTCTGTGTCGACGCCTCCGGCTCGATGGCGGCGCGGCAGCGGATGCGGGAGGTGAAGACCGCCGTACTGTCGCTGCTGCTCGACGCCTATCAGCGGCGGGACAAGGTTGGCCTGGTCACCTTCCGGGGCGGCGGTGCCGAACTCGCGCTGCCACCGACGTCCAGTGTGGACGTCGCCGCCACCCGGCTCGCCGAGCTGCCGACCGGGGGCCGTACTCCGCTGGCCGAGGGGCTGCTGCGGGCCGGTGCCGTGCTGCGGGTGGAGCGGATCCGGGACCCGCGCCGCCGCCCGCTGCTGGTGGTGCTGACCGACGGCCGGGCCACCGCCGGCCCGGAGGCGGTGCCCCGCTCCCGGTACGCCGCCCGGCTGCTCGCCGGCAGCGGCGTCCGCTCGGTGGTGGTCGACTGCGAGGCGGGACGGATCCGGCTCGGGCTGGCCGCCGAACTGGCCGGGGCACTCGGTGCCGAACACCTGCCGCTGGAGCAGGTCGCCGCCGGCACCCTGACCGGCGCGGTGCGTCTCCGCACCGATCCGCGTACCCGCAACGGTGCCGGCGCCGACGTCGCACCCGGCGGGACCGACCGGGGCGGCCCGGGGCCGCGCCTCGGAGCGGGCCGGGGGAGGGCCGCCTGATGCCGCAGGGACGGCCGGAGACGGTACCCGCCGACGGGCTGACCACCCGGCAGCGCCGCAACCGGCCGCTGCTGATGGTGCACACCGGCGCGATGAAGGGCAAGTCCACGGCGGCGTTCGGGCTGGCCATGCGGGGCTGGCACCAGGGCTGGTCGATCGCGGTCTTCCAGTTCGTCAAGTCGGCCCGCTGGCGGGTCGGCGAGGAGTCCGCGCTGCTCGCGCTCGGCCGGCTGCACGAGCAGAGCGGCGAGGGCGGCCCGGTCGAGTGGCACAAGATGGGCGCCGGCTGGAGCTGGAGCCGCCGGTCCGGCACCGAGGCCGACCACGCCGCCGACGCCCTGGAAGGCTGGCGCGAGATCCGGCGCCGGATCGCCGAGCAGCGGCACCGGCTCTACGTGCTCGACGAGTTCACGTACCCGATGAAGTGGGGCTGGGTGGACGTCGACGAGGTGGTCGACACCCTGCGGAACCGGCCCGGTCACCAGCACGTGGTCATCACCGGCCGGGACGCCGACGCCCGGCTGGTCGAGGCCGCCGACCTGGTGGTCGAGATGACCAAGGTGAAGCACCCGATGGACACCGGCCAGAAGGGGCAGCGGGGGATCGAGTGGTGACCCGGCTGCCCCGGGTGGTGATCGCGGCGCCCGCCTCCGGGCAGGGCAAGACCACGGTGGCGACCGGGCTGATGGCGGCACTGCGCGAGCGGGGTCTGGCGGTCAGCGGCCACAAGGTCGGCCCCGACTACATCGACCCCGGCTACCACGCGGTGGCGACCGGCCGGCCGGGTCGCAACCTCGACCCGCACCTGCAGGGCGAGGAGCGGATCGTCCCGCTGCTACGCCACGGCGCGGCGGTGCCGGTGCCGGCCGACGTCGCGGTGCTCGAAGGCGTGATGGGGCTGCACGACGGCGCCATCGGGCGGGAGGGGTTCGCCTCCACCGCGCACGTCGCCCGGCTGACCCGCAGCCCGGTGCTGCTGGTGGTCGACGTCTCCGGGGCCTCCCGCAGCATCGGCGCGCTGGTGCACGGTTTCGCCTCCTACGACCCGGAGCTGACCATCGCCGGGGTGATCCTGAACAAGGTCGGCTCGGACTCCCACGAGGCGGAGGTGCGGCAGGCGGTCGCCCGGACCGGGGTACCGGTGCTCGGGGCGCTGCGCCGGGACGCGTCCCTGGACACCCCGAGCCGGCACCTCGGGCTCGTGCCGGCCGCCGAACGCGGGGCCGCGGCCCGGCGTACCGTCGACACGCTCGCCGGGCAGCTCGCCCGGGCGGTGGACCTGGACGCGGTGCTCGCCGTCGCCCGTCAGGCACCGGAGCTGCCTGCCGGGTGCTGGCGACCGGACGAGGAGGTGCCCCGGCTGGCCCCGGTGACGGTCGCGGTCGCCGGTGGTTCGGCGTTCACCTTCCGGTACGCCGAGACCGACGAACTCCTCGCGGCTGCCGGCGTCCGGGTCGTACCCGTCGATCCGTTGCGCGACGAGGCGTTGCCGCCGGACTGCGCGGGCCTCTACCTCGGCGGCGGCTTCCCCGAGGTCTACCCGGCCGAACTCTCCGCCAACGCTCGACTGCGCGACGCGGTCGCCCGGGCGGCCCGGGCCGGGATGCCGGTGGTCGCCGAGTGCGCCGGGCTGCTCTACCTGTGTCGGGACCTCGACGAGCACCCGATGACCGGGGTGCTGGACGCCTCGGCCCGGATGACCGGCCGGCTCACTCTCGGCTACCGGGAGGCGGTCGCGACCGGCACCAGCCTGCTGACCGACCCGGGAACGGCGGTGACCGGGCACGAGTTCCACCGCACCCAGGTGGAGTACGGTGCCGGTCGGGTGCCGGCGTGGCGGTTCCGGCCCCGGCCGTCCCGCCCGCACGGGCTCGACGCGACGGTCGAGGAGGGCGTGGTCGACCGCAACCTGCACGCCTCCTACCTGCACGTCCACTGGGCCGGGCATCCGACGCTGGCCGCCCGGTTCGGCACGGCGGCGGCCCGGTACGCCGGAGCGCCGGTCCCGGTGTGGCCGGCGGCCCGGTGGGCCCGGAGCACGCCCCGACCCACCCCTGGCTGATCTGCTCGGAAGGATTGTTGATCAGCGCGGCGCCCCGGCTGATAACGCCTATCCTTCATGCCCTTTCCGAATGCCATCCTGTGGGGTGCGACAGAAGGCTGGCGATGAATTCCAGCGGGAGTTTCCCTCGGCTATTGACCGATTCGGCGGACGGCTCGACGTGACGGCCGCCTGACGGTGGCACGCGACCCATCGCTGACGCGGAGTACGGTCGTAGATGTGGCGAAGTCGGGTGGTTGGTGGTCGTCCATGAGGCGGCGCCCGATCCGAAACCTCGTCTGGGCGGTCTCCCGGTTCGGCCAGCGTCCTGAACACCCGGCCCAGCGGTCTGCGCGGGCACTCCTGGCGGACCAGGGTGACATGACTCCAACCCGAACCGCTCGTCATTTGCGCGAGGTGGCGCAGTGGATGGAGCAGGCGGCCGAGGAGACGGCCGCCAGGGCACGCGCCATCGAGGCCAAGTACGGCGAGGTGTTCCGGACCGCCTACACGATCTCCGGCGAGTACTACCAGCCGTACCTGGACTACCGGGCAGCGCCCGAGGAGATCGCCACCGCCCTCCGGCTGCGCAGCCGGGCCCTTGCCCTGGCTCGTACCTACGACCGCCGGGCCAGGAGGCAGGCGCGGTTGGGAGACCGGGCCGACCTGGCGGTGCTGCACGAGCGCGGCGACACCGCCGGCCTGCTGAAGGCGCTGGACCACCGCAACCAGGACGTCCGGCTGCGCGCCCTCTGGTTTCTGGCCGACCTGCGCCATGACGCCGCCGTGCAGCCGTTGATCGGCCTGCTCGACGATCCCGCGCTGGCCGAGCAGGCGGCCAGGGCGCTCAGCCACATCGGCGACCCACGTGCCGTGGAGCCGCTGATGTCCCTTGCCCAGCAGACGCGCGGTGCCGCCGATACCGCCGTCATCGCGCTCGGGAACATCGGTGATCCGCGAGCGACCGACGTCCTGCTCAAGCGCCTGGCCAACCCCGCCGACCTCACCCTCAACACCGTAGCCGGAGCGCTTGGAAAGCTCGGCGACCCGCGGGCGGTGGAACCCATGCGCGCCATCCTGAGCCGCCTCCGGGCCACCACGCCGGAGAACGACGTAGGCAGACGCCTCCAGGCACTCTTCTGCAAATCCATCGAGGACGCGATCGATGAGATCGTCCGCGCGAACGGCCCCCGAGTCGGTGACGAACCTTCCTGAGAAGATCCCTACCGGAGCCTGCCGCGACGCCTGCCGGGCCGGAGTCGTGCCGGGTGCCCGGTGTCCGTTTCCCTGAGTTCAGGCATTGAGGTATGCGAGGACGGCGAGGACTCGGCGGTTGTCGTCGTCGGAGGGCGGCATATCGAGTTTGGTGAGGATGTTGTTGATGTGCTTGCTCACGGCTTTCTCGGTGATGCGGAGCTTGGCCGCGATCGCGGCGTTGGAGCGGCCTTCGGCCATCACGCCGAGCACCTCGCGTTCTCGGACGGTGAGTACCGCGAGTGGCTCCCGGCGGGCGAGCAGTTGCGAGATCACTTCAGGATCCATGGCGGTGCCGCCGTCGGCGACCCGGCGGACGGCGGCGACGAACTCGCCGACGTCCGACACGCGATCCTTGAGCAGGTAGCCGACACCGCCGTGCGGGGTGCTGAGCAGTTCGCGGGCGTAGAGGGGCTCGACGTGCTGGGAGAGCATGAGGACCGACAGGCCGGGGATCTGGGCGCGGGCCGCGATCGCGGCTTGCAGACCTTCGTCGGTGAATGTCGGGGGAAGGCGGACGTCGATGACCGCCACCTGTGGCTTGTGTGTGATCAGGGCGGGCAGCAGCGCCGGGCCGCTGTCGACCGCTGCGACGACGTCGAAGTCGAAGGCCTGCAGGAGGCGGGTCAGTCCGTCACGGAGGAGGGCATGGTCCTCGGCGATGACAATGCGCACGGCAGCTCCATGGTGATGACGGTGGGTCCCCCGGGCGGGCTCGACAGCGTGATCGTGCCATCGAACGCGGCGAGGCGGCGTTCGATGCCGCGCAGACCGGTGCCGGAGGCGGGGTCTGCACCTCCTGTGCCGTCGTCCGTGACGACCATCGTCAGTACTCTGTCGGTATACCGTAACGACACGGATCCGGTGCGCGCGCGGCTGTGCCGGATCATGTTGGTCAGCGTCTCGGCGACGGCGAAGTACGCCGCGGACTCCACGGGCGTGTCGGCCCGGCCAGAAAGGGCGGCGTCGACCGTGATCGGTATCGGCAGGCTGAGCGCCAACGCCCGGACCGCGCCGTCGAGGCCGCGTTCGGCGAGCACCGGCGGGTGAATGCCGCGGACCAGGTGCCGCAGCTCGACGAGCGCTGTTCCGCTGGACTCACGTGCTTCGGCGAGCAGTTCGTGGGCCGCCACCGGGTTCCGGTCGATCAATTCGTCGGCCAGACCGATCATCATGCCCAGCGAGACGAGGCGGGCCTGGACGCCGTCGTGCAGGTCGCGTTCGATGCGGCGCAGCTCCGCCGCCTGGGCATCCACGGTGTCAGCCCGGGTCACCGTCAGCTGGGTGACGCGCAGCCGGAGTTCGGCAGCCCTGGTCGGCGCGAGGAAGAGCCGGGCGAAGTACGCGTCGACGCGGCCCAGCCACGGCGCGGCCCACAGGCCGCCGGCGAGGATGACGGCGCCTTGCGGCAGGCAGAGCAGCCCGTCGCTGAACGTGTCGATGGACCAGATGGCGCCGTAGCCGTACCAGCCGGTGCCGAGCCAGATCCACAACGGCGTCAGCGACAGACCCGCGAGCCCGTACAACGGCACGACCACCCGGATCGTCCCGAGCGTGAACCCGACGATCGCGCCGGGCATGAGCCAGGCAAGATCGCGCCAGGTGGCCGGGTCGGTCACGATCCACCGGAAGCGCTGCCAGCCACCGGCCACGGCCCCATCCGGAGGCGGGTGGTACGGGCGTGTCACGAGGACACCGGTCCGGGAGGCACGTCTGCGCTCAAGATCGGCACGCATCCGGACCAGCGTCATCGTCCAGGGCACCAGCGCCAGACCGAGGAACGGCACCGGCGTCAGGGCCAACACGACAACGGACACGGCGAGCAGCGGTACGTTGGTGAACGCCAGACCGATCCCGGCCATGCCGGACAGCACGGAGCGCGCACCGCTCCGGGCCCACCGGCCCAACCCTTCGCCAGTCCCGGCCGCGTTCACAGGTCATATTGTGCCCGCGGACTCACGGCTCAATCGTGGTGCTAGCACCTCCGCGTTGGAGGACGTAGCGCTCCTGACGACGCGGCATCGAGCGGGTTTGATAGAAACATGACGATCACCATGACGCCGTCGCGGGCAACGACCGGCAGCGACTTCGCCGTGCTGTCACGGCGGATCAGCGGCGAAGGACTGATGCAGCGCCGACCCGCCTACTACGTTGTCCGACTGACTGTCGTCACGCTCATGTTCATCGGCGGTTGGACCGCGTTCTTCATCATCGGCTCCTCCTGGTGGCAGTTGGTGACGGCCGCGTTCCTCGCCGTCACGTTCACCCAGGTCGCGCTCGTGGCGCATGATCTGGCACATCGCCAGGTGTTCCGTACCAAACGCCCCGGGGAATTCGCCGGACGGCTGGCCGGAAACCTCGGGGTCGGGATGAGCTACGGCTGGTGGATGGATAAGCACACCCGTCACCACAACAATCCGAACCATGACGACCTCGACCCGGACGTCGCGCCCGAGGTGCTCATCTGGGCCACGAAGTCGGCCCTCGGCCGGCGCGGGCTGAAGGGCTTCATCACCCGGCATCAGGCTGCGCTGTTCTTCCCGCTCCTCACCCTGCTCGCCGCCGACCTGAAGGTGTCCAGCGTCAAGGCGTTGCGCAACGGCACCGTGAAGCGCCCCGGCCTGGAAGCCACGCTGCTGATCCTGCACGCCGTCGGCTACCTCTCGGCACTGCTGATCGTTCTCTCGCCGCTGCAGGCCCTCGCCTTCCTGCTGGTACACCAAGCGCTGTTCGGCGTCTACCTCGGCATGACGTTCGCACCCAACCACAAGGGCATGCCGCACCCGACCGGTGACGAGGACTACCTGCGTAAGCAGGTGCTGACCTCCCGTAACGTCCGCGGCGGCTGGCTGACCGACACGGCGCTGGGCGGCCTGAACTACCAGATCGAGCACCACCTCTTCCCTGGCATGCCGACCCCCAACCTGCGCAAGGCCCAGCCGATCGTGCAGGCGTACTGCGCCGAGATCGGCGTCGCCTACGAACAGACCAGCCTCATCACCTCCTACCGGCAAGCCCTGCAATACCTGCACGAGGTGGGCGCACCGGCCCGCGCCGAACACGCGGCACGCTGAGTCAGGATTGCGTGTAGCCTTCGGGGTAGCCGCGCCGCACGGACGCGCGCAGCTTGTCGAGCCTGCAACGGTCCCTGTGTTCGACAGGGTCGTTGCTTCCCGGCCTACGGTCCAGTCCTCGCCCGTCCTTCACGCGATTCCTGTCTGAGTTGAGCTGGAGGAGCACGATGGCTCCCAACCTTCTGCCCGTGACCGCGCTCGCGCAGCTACCCATCGACACAAGTTATCCGCAACCAGCGACAGTCCGGCTCGGCGTGGCCGGAGAGATCGACCTGGCAACCGCGCCGGTGCTCCGCGACAAGCTGCTCACCCTGTTGCGGGATCAGACTCCCGCAGTCCTCATCGTGGACCTCGCCGGGGTCGCGTTCCTGGACTGCGCCGGCATCGGCGCGCTCGTCGGCGTGCGCAACGCCGCTGGCGAGGCCGGATGCGAGCTGCGAGTCACCGATCCGCAGCCCTTCGTCCGCCGCGTCCTGGAGGCGAGCGGGTTGCTCGGAATCCTCACCGCCTCCACCGATCAGCCGCGGCGCATTCGCCCAAGATCGAAATATCCGTCCGGGACGAGGTCCGCCGCTGCGATCGCGGCGGAGCCACCCAGCGTGGTGGCTGCCGCCTGACCTCAACCCACTACCTGGGCATCCGATCCCGTCCCGCCAGCGCAGCGCAAGGTGCAGAACGGTCAAAGACTCAACCGGAGCCCTCCAGGTCGCCCTCCACGCGGAGGTACGTCTCCCGCAGCGCCGCCATCGTCGCCGGGTCCGGTTTCGCCCACAGTCCCCGGTCGGCCGCCTCGGAGAGCCGTTCGATGATGTTCCGCAGCGCCCACGGGTTGGACCGGCGCAGGAACTCCTGGTTCTCGGCGTCGAGGGCGTACGTCTGGGCCAGGTCCTCGTACATCCAGTCGGCGACGACCCCGGCCGTGGCGTCGTAGCCGAAGAGGTAGTCGACGGTGGCGGCCAGCTCGAACGCGCCCTTGTAGCCGTGCCGGCGCATCGCCGCCAGCCAGCGCGGATTCACCACCCGGGCCCGGAACACCCGCGCGGTCTCCTCGGTCAGCGACCGGGTCCGCACCGCGTCCGGGGTGGTGCTGTCCCCGATGTACGCCCGGGGCGCCTGCCCGGTCAGAGCCCGCACCGTGGCGATCATCCCGCCGTGGTACTGGAAGTAGTCGTCGGAGTCGGCGATGTCGTGTTCCCGGGTGTCGGTGTTCTTCGCCGCCACCGCGATCCGCCGGTACGCGTCCTCCATCTCCTCCCGGGCCGGCCGCCCGTCCAGCCCGCGCCCGTAGGCGAAGCCGCCCCAGACCGTGTAGACCTCGGCCAGGTCGGCGTCGTCCCGCCAGTTTCCGCTGTCGATCAGCGGCAGCAGTCCGGCGCCGTACGCGCCCGGCTTGGAGCCGAAGATCCGGCTCGTCGCGCGCCGCTCGTCTCCGTGCCGGGCGGCGTCGGCCCGGACGTGTGCGCGTAGGAAGTTCTGCTCGTCCGGCTCGTCGAGCCCGGCCACCGCCCGGATCGCGTCGTCGAGCAGCAGCACCACGTGCGGGAACGCGTCCCGGAAGAAGCCGCTGATCCGCACGGTCACGTCGATGCGCGGCCGGCCCAGCTCGGCCAACGGCACCACCTCGAAGCCGTTGACCCGGCGGGACGCCTCGTCCCAGGTCGGTGTCACGCCGATCAGGGCCAGTACCTCGGCCACGTCGTCCCCGGCGGTCCGCATCGCCGAGGTACCCCAGGCGGAGAGCCCGACCGAGCGCGGCCACTCGCCGGTGTCCCGCCGGTACCGCTCGACCAGTGACGTCGCCATCGCCTGCCCGGTGGCGTACGCCAACCGGCTCGGGATTGCCTTCGGGTCCACGGTGTAGAAGTTCCGGCCGGTCGGCAGCACGTTGACCAGTCCGCGCAGCGGAGACCCGCTCGGCCCGGCCGGCACGTACCCGCCGTCGAGGGCGTGCAGCAGGTGGGTCAGTTCGTCGGTGGTCCGGGCCAGCCGGGGTACCACCTCGGTGGCGGCGAACTCCAGCACCGGGCGTACCGCCGAGGCGCGCGGATCGTCGTCGCCCAGCACGTCGTGCAGCACGGCCGGTACCGCGTCGACCGCCCAGTTCCGCGCCTCCATCGCCTCGACCATCGCCCGGGCCACCGCCTCGACCCGGTCGACCTCGGCGGTGCCCTGCTGGTCGCTGCCCTCGGTCAGGCCGAGCGCGGCCCGGAGCCCGGCCACGGCGCCGGCCTGCCCGCCCCAGACCTGCCGGGCGCGCAGGATCGCCAGCACCAGGTTGACCCGGGCCTCGCCGGTCGGCGGCTCGCCGAGCACGTGCAGGCCGTCCCGGATCTGCGCGTCCTTCACCTCGCAGAGCCAGCCGTCCACGTGCAGCAGGAACTCGTCGAACTCGGCGTCGTGCGGGCGCTGCTCCAGACCCAGGTCGTGGTCGAGCCGGGCGGCCTGGATCAGCGTCCAGATCTGTCCCCGGATCGCCGGCAGCTTGGCCGGGTCCATCGCGGCGATGTTGGCGTACTCGTCGAGGAGCTGCTCCAGCCGGGCGATGTCGCCGTAGCTCTCGGCCCGGGCCATCGGTGGCACCAGGTGGTCGACGATCACCGCATGCGCCCGCCGCTTGGCCTGCGCTCCCTCGCCGGGATCGTTGACCAGGAACGGATAGACCAGCGGCAGTGAGCCGAGTACCGCGTCCGGGCCGCAGGAGGCGGAGAGCCCGACGGTCTTGCCGGGCAGCCACTCCAGCGAGCCGTGCTTGCCCAGGTGCACCACCGCGTCCGCGCCGAACTCCTCGTCCAGCCACCGGTACGCGGCCAGGTAGTGGTGCGTCGGCGGCAGGTCGGGGTCGTGGTAGATGGCGACCGGGTTCTCGCCGAAGCCGCGCGGCGGCTGGATCATCAGCACCACGTTGCCGGCCCGCAGGCAGGCGAGCACGATCTCGCCGTCCGGGTCCCGGGAGATGTCGACGTAGAGCTGCCCGGGCGGCGGCCCCCAGTGTGCGACCATCGCCTCGCGCAACTCCGCCGGGAGCGCCTCGAACCAGCGACGGTAGCGGGCCAGCGGGATCCGTACCGGGTTGGCGGCGAGCTGCTCCTCGGTCAGGAACTCCTGGTCCTGGCCGCCGGCCGCGATCAACGCGTGGATCAGCCGGTCGCCGTCGGGTAGCCCGGTGTCGGGGGAGCCGGCGTCGGATCCGGTCTCGCCGGCGGTCGCCGGGACGAGTCCGGGTAGCGCGTCCGGACCGTCGACCGGGCCGACGTCGTAGCCGAGGTCCCGCATCGTCCGGAGCAGGCGTACCGCGCTGGCCGGGGTGTCCAGCCCGACCGCGTTGCCGACCCGGGCGTGCTTGGTCGGATAGGCCGACAGCACCAGGGCGATCCGGCGCCGTTCCGCCGGGGTGTGCCGGAGTCGGCCCAGCCGGACGGCGGTGCCGGCGACCCGGGCGGCCCGCTCCGGGTCCGCCACGTAGCGCGGCAGCCCGTCGGTGTCGGTCTCCTTGAACGAGAACGGCACGGTGATCAACCGACCGTCGAACTCCGGCACCGCGACCTGGGTCGCCGCGTCCAGCGGGGAGAGGCCGTCGTTACTGTCCGACCAGGATGCCCGGGTGGAGGTGAGGCAGAGCGCCTGGAGGATCGGCACGTCCAGCGCGGCCAGCGCGCCGACGTCCCAGGCCTCTTCGGTGCCGCCGGCGGCGGCGTCCGCCGGGCGGGTGCCACCGGCCGCCAGCACCGTGACCAGCAGCGCGTCGGCCGCACCGAGCGTCGCCAGCAGCTCCGGTTCCGGGGTACGCAGGCTGGCGCAGAAGACCGGCAGCGCCCGGCCGCCCGCCTTCTCGACCGCCTCGGCCAGCGCGTCGACGAAGCCGGTGTTCCCGCTGAGCTGGTGCGCCCGGTAGTAGAGGATGCCGACCACCGGCCCGGTCGCCTCGCGGGCCGGGCGGGACCGGACGCCCCAGTTCGGCTGCGCGACCGGCGGGGCGAAGCCGTGCCCGGTCAGCAGCACCGTGTCGGAGAGGAAGGCGTGCAGTTCGCGCAGGTTCTCCGGCCCGCCCTGGGCCAGGTAGGCGTGCGCCTGCGCGGCGGTGCCGGCCGGCACCGTGGACCGGGCCATCAGGTCGGCGTCCGGGGTCTGCTCGCCGCCGAGGGCCACCACCGGCCGGGTGCCGCCGCGCAGTGTGGCCAGCCCGTCGGCCCAGCTCCGGGCGCCGCCGAGAATCCGCACCACCACCAGGTCGACGCCGTCGACCAGGTCGGTCAGCTCGGCGAGGTCGATCCGGGCCGGGTTCGCCAGCCGGTACGCCGCGCCGCTGGCCCGGGCGGAGAGCAGATCGGTGTCCGAAGTGGACAAGAGCAGGATGGTGGCAGCGTCCGCCGAAGGCATGGGTGGCTCCTCCCCGGGTCCGCGCCCGTGGTCGTGGTCCGTGTCACGGTGGTCCGGAGTGTCTGGCTCCCGACCCGTACGCAGGTCGGTGACAGTGGCGGGACCGCCCCGGACTCGCACCGGGTTCCTCCGGGTCCACCGCGTGATGCATTTCTCGCCGCCGGCCGGCGCCGAGGACCACGACTCTACGATGAGCCCGTGTCCGCCCTCGCCACCCCGTCCCCCCGGCCGCCGGAGGACCGCTGCCCCGGTGCGCTGCGGGCCCACCAGGCCGCCGACGGGCTGCTGGTGCGGGTGCGGTTGCCCGGCGGTCAACTGCGCCCCGCCCAACTGCGCGTCCTCGCCGACCTCGCCCGGGACGAGTCCGACGGCGCGCTGGAACTGACCTCCCGGGGCAACCTCCAACTCCGCCGCCTCGCCGACGACGCCGCGGTGCGCCGGGTCGCCGATCGGGTCGCCGAGGTCGGGCTGCTGCCCACCGCCACCCACGAGCGGGTACGCAACCTGCTGGCCTCACCGCTGAGCGGGCGGGACCGGGCCGGGCGGCTCGACGTACGCCCGCTGGTGCGGGACCTGGACGCGGCGCTGCGCGGCGCCGCCGACCTGGCGTCGCTCAGCGGCCGGTTCCTGTTCGCCCTCGACGACGGCCGGCACGACGTCGCCGCCCTCGGCGCCGACCTGTGCTGGATCGGCGGCTCGCAGACCCTCTGGCTGGCCGGCACCGACACCGGGCTGCGGGCCGGTCCGGACGACGTCGTCGAGTTGCTGATCGCCGCCGCCCGCGCGTTCCTGCGGGTCCGGGGTGAGCGCCGGGACCTGTGGCGGCTGGCGGACCTGCCGGATGGGCCGGCCCGGGTGACCGCCGCGCTCGGCCGTCCCACCTCCCCGGTCACGGCCCCGCCCGGGACGTCCGGTGGCACTTCTGCCGCGCTGGCCTCTGCGGGTGCGGCCCCGCCCGGGACGTCCGGTGCCGCGCCGGCACCAGTGGTGGGCGCCCGTCCGGACGGTGTGCTGGTGGCCGGGGTCCGGCTCGGCCGGTTGACCGCCGACCAGGCGCACCTGCTGGCCGACCTCGCCGGCAGGGACGAGATCATCATCACCCCGTGGCGCAGCCTGGTGCTCGACACCGGTGGACCCGATATCGTCGGCCGGCTGGCCACGGCCGGGCTGCTGGTCGACCCGGCCTCGCCCTGGCTCGGCGTGACGGCCTGCACCGGCCGGCCCGGCTGCGCCAGTGCCCTCGCCGACGTGCGGGGGGATGTCACCGAGGCGCTGGCCGACGCCGGTCCGACGGGCGGGGCGGCGCTTCCGGTGCACGTGGTCGGCTGCGAGCGCCGCTGCGGCCGACCCGCCGGTCCGGTCGTACTGGCGGTCGCCACCGGCACCGGATACCGGATCGAGGCCGGCGGTACCAGCCGACCGGGCACCCCGGCGGCCGCCCTGGCCGTACGGGCAGAAAGGCAGAAGTGAGCTACGAGTACATCCGCGACGGCGCGGAAATCTACCGTCGGTCGTTCGCGACCATCCGGGCCGAGGCCGACCTCTCCGCGCTGCCGCCGGAGATCGCGCCGATGGTGGTCCGGATGATCCACGCCAGCGGCAGCGTCGACCTGGTCGACGACGTCGAGGTCGCACCCGACCTGGTCCGCGCCGGTCGGGCCGCGCTGCGGGCCGGTGCGCCGATTCTCTGCGACGCGGTGATGGTCGCCGCCGGCATCACCCGGGCCCGGCTGCCCCGCGACAACGAGGTGCTCTGCACACTGCGCGACCCCGAGGTGCCCGGACTGGCCCGCCGGCTCGGCACCACCCGCAGCGCGGCCGCCCTCGAACTGTGGCGGGACCGGCTCGACGGCGCTGTGGTGGCGATCGGCAACGCCCCCACCGCGCTGTTCCGGCTGCTGGAGATGCTCGACGAGGGGGCCGCCCGACCGGCGGCGATCGTCGGCGTACCGGTGGGGTTCATCGGGGCGGCCGAGTCGAAGCAGGCGCTGGCCGGGCACGACGCCGGCATTCCGTACCTGGTGGTGCACGGTCGGCGCGGCGGCAGTGCCATCACCGCCGCCGCCGTCAACGCGATCGCGAGCGAGGTCGAATGAGCGCGACCGAGCCTGGCGGTGGATCGGCGGGGCCGGCGCGGGTCGGCGTCGGCGGCGAGCGGGCGGCCGGCGAGGTCGGCGGGGGTGGGTCGGCTGCGGCTGGCGAGGTCGGTGACGGTGGATCCGCTGCGGTCGGTGGCGGTGGATCCGCTGCGGTCGGCAAGGCCGGCGGTGGATCGGCAGTGGACGGTGGCCGGCGGCCGGGCACGCTGCGTGGCGTCGGCGTCGGGCCGGGCGATCCCGAACTGGTGACGGTGAAGGCGGCCCGGCTGATCGGTGCCGCCGACGTGGTCGCCTACTACTCGGCCCGGCACGGCCGCAGCATCGCCCGGTCCATCGCCGAGCCCTACTTCCGGGACGGCCAACTGACCGAGCCGCTGGTCTATCCGGTCACCACCGAGACCACCGACCATCCGGGCGGCTACGAGGCGGCGATCACCGAGTTCTACGACGCCAGCGCCGAG
Source organism: Plantactinospora sp. CA-294935 (assembly GCF_050936445.1). NCBI lineage: Bacteria > Bacillati > Actinomycetota > Actinomycetes > Micromonosporales > Micromonosporaceae > Plantactinospora > Plantactinospora sp. CA-294935. Next base: position 8,774,060 of record NZ_JBNJMU010000001.1, on the reverse strand, counting down.
CGGCTGGCAGCGCACCTGTCGGCCGGTCGGGACGTGGTGGTGATCTGCGCGGGCGACCCGATGTTCTACGGCTCCTACATGTACCTGCACGAGCGGCTGGCGCACCGGTTTCGCGCCGAGGTCGTACCCGGGGTGACCTCGATCAGCGCCGCCACCGCCGTACTGGGCAGGCCGCTGGTCGAGCGGGACGAGGTGCTCACCGTGCTGCCCGGTACGCTGCCGGCCGACGAGTTGACCCGCCGGCTGGCCGACACGGACGCTGCCGCGGTACTCAAGCTGGGGCGGACGTTTCCGCAGGTACGGGCGGCGTTTGCCGATGCCGGACGGCTGGCCGACGCCTGGTACGTCGAACGGGCCACCACCGCCAACGGCCGGGAACTGCCGCTGGCCGAGGTCGACCCGGACGGGGTGCCGTACTTCTCCCTCGCCGTGCTGACCAGTCCCACCGGGGACGCGGTCGCGGCCGGCGTCGGCGCGGCAGCCGGCGTGGCGGCGTCGACCGCCCCGACGGCGGCGACCGGCGGGGCGGCGGCTGGCGGGGCGGCGGCTGGCGGGGCGGCGGCTGGCGGGGTGACGGCCGGTGGGGTGACGGTGGTCGGCCTCGGCCCCGCCGGCAGCGGCTGGCTCACCCCGGAGACCAGCCAGGCGCTGCGCGAGGCGGAACACCTGGTCGGCTACGGCCCGTACGTCGACCGGGTGCCGCACCGTCCCGGCCAGCACCGACACACCTCCGGCAACCAGGTCGAGATCGACCGGGCCCGGCACGCCCTGGAACTCGCCCTGGCCGGCGCCCGGGTGGCGGTGGTCTCCTCCGGCGACCCGGGGGTCTTCGCGATGGCCACGGCGGTGCTGGAGGTCGCCACCACCGACGGGCGGTTCGGCGCCGTGCCGGTACGGGTGCTGCCCGGGCTGACCGCGGCGCAGGCGGCGGCGAGCCGGATCGGTGCCCCGCTCGGCCACGACTTCGCGGTGCTCTCGCTCTCGGACCGGTTGAAGCCCTGGGCCGTGATCGAGCAGCGGTTGGCCGGCGCGGCCGCTGCCGACCTGGTGCTGGCGCTCTACAACCCGGCTTCGGCCAGCCGCCGGTGGCAGGTCGAGGCGGCCCAGAAGGTGCTGCTCCGGTACCGGAGCGCGGACACGCCGGTGGTGATCGCCCGGGACGTGGGCCGGCCGGGGGAGCGGATCACCGTGGTCCCGCTCTCCGAACTCGATCCGTCGGATGTGGACATGCGCTGCCTGCTGATCGTCGGCTCGTCCACCACCCGGACCGACCGGCGGGCGGACGGTTCGACCGTGGTCTGGACGCCCCGGACCTATCCCGGCTGACGCCGTCGGCGGACCGCCCAGGAGCACGCCGGTTCGGCCCGGCCGCCGAGCTGAAGCCGGCGTGAAGCCGCGCTGTCCGAACATTCAGTGGACCGCCCGAGGCGGGCGGTGCTGAGACAGGGGGACAGATGAGGATGTTCTGGAGGGCCGCGATGACCCTCGCGGCCACCGGCGCGCTGCTCGCGGGTGGACTCGGGTCCGGCGGAGCGGCCGTGGCCGCCGAGCGGACCGGCGTGGCCGGGCCGGTGATCTCGGCGACCGCCGACGAGTGGGAGGGGCCGATCGACCAATGGACTACCTTCCCGTTTGAGGAGGGCTGGGAGATCTGCAACCGGACGGGACAGATCGGCGTGGCCTTCGGGGCGTACAAGGCGTACCAGTGTCGGGACAACGGCTGGTGGACCAGCTACCTGTACGTCCAGTACTACCCGTGAGCCGCTGACGATGCGCCGGGCGGTCCGCCGATCGCCCGGCGCGGCAGCGTCGTCTCCAGCCAGGCCAGCGCCGCGGTCACCTCGGTGACCGTCGCCGGCAGGGCGATCGGCGCCGGCCGCTCCACCAGCACCACTGGCAGCCCCAGCTCGCGGGCGGCGGCCAGCTTCGCCATCGTGTACGTCCCGCCGCTGTCCTTGCTGACCAGCACGTCGATTCGGTGCGTGGTCAGCAGTTCGCACTCCGACGCCACCTGGTAAGGGCCCCGGTCGCGCCGCACGGTGACGTTGTCCGGCAACGGGATCGTCGGCTCGTCGACCACCCGGACCAGCAGCCAGACGCCGGTCAGGTGCAGGAACGCGCCCAGTCCCTGCCGGCCGGTGGTGACGAAGGCCCGGCGGCCCAGCCGGGGCACCAGCTCGGCGGCGGCGGCGAGGTCGGGCACCCGGTGCCACCGGTCCCCGGGACCCGCCGTCCAGCCGGGACGCTCCAACCGCAGTAACGGCACTCCGGTCGCCTCGGCCGCCCGGACCGCCGACGACCTGATCCGCGCCGCGTACGGGTGTGTGGCGTCGACGAGTACGTCGACCCGGTGCTCGGTCAGCCAGCGGGCGAGTCCGGCCGGTCCGCCGAACCCGCCGATCCGTACCTCGCCGACCGGCAGCCGGGGATCGGCGACCCGGCCGGCCAGTGAGGAGACCACCACGGTGTCGGGACGCCCGGCCAGTGCGGCGGCCAGTTCCCGCGCCTCGGCGGTGCCGCCGAGCAGCAGTACCCGGGTCGTCACGGCGCGACGGTAACGGCCGGCTCCGGCCGGGACAACCGGGCGGTCGCCGGGTGGTGACCTCCGACACCCGCCCGCCGGCACCGGCCTGCCGCCCGCCGGCACCGGTCCGCCTGCCGGTCGCCTGCCGCCTGCCGGTCGCCGGTCGCCGGTCGAGACTCCGTGCCGGTCGCCGGAGCGGGTCCCCCGGTCGGCGGATCCGGCGGTGCGGCGTACGGCCGGGCCCGGCCCCCGCTGCCCGACCGGTGTCCCGGTTGACCGGCGGGTACCGCCCGGCTACGGTCGACTGGCCATCTGCGGCGGTACGAGGGAAGCCGGTGAGAGTCCGGCGCGGTCGCGCCACTGTGAGCGGTCCCGACCCCGGTCGGGGGCCCGCGAGCCAGGACGCTCGGTCGTCGCAGCCTGTCGACGGGGACGCGTCATCCCCGAGGAGGTCTCACACGCATGTCCAGCCCTGTCCCGGCCCGTCCGCTCAGTCACCCGGTGGTCTCCGCCCGGCTACTGTGGACGGCCCTCGCCGTCGTGGCCGTGCTCGTCCTGCTGACCTACCTGGTCGCGTTCGACCAGGGGGCCGTCTCGCGCAGCGGCATGTACCTGCACGAGCTGATGCACGACGGCCGGCACCTGCTCGGCGTCCCCTGCCACTGATCGACTTCCCGCCGTGCCGACGTTCCTGTCCGTACTGCTGCGTGGCCTGCTCGCAGGCCTCGTCGCCGGTCTGATCGCCGGGACCTTCGCCTACCTCGTCGGCGAGCCGCGGATCGATGCCGCGATCGCGATCGAGGAACGGGCGACCCACTCCGCACCCGAGGTCGGGGCCGACCACCACGCCGAGGAGTTGGTCGGGCGCGACGGTCAGCGCGCCGGGCTGTTCCTGGCCACCGGGCTGTTCGGCGCCGCGATGGGCGGCCTGCTCGCCACCGGGTACGTCCTGCTGCGCCGTCGACTCCGCAGCTCCGACGACGGCCGGGCGGCGCTGCTGCTGGCCGGCGCGGTGCTGCTCGGCGCGGTCGTCGTACCGTTCGGCAAGTATCCGGCGAACCCGCCGGCGGTCGGCAACCCGGACACCATCGACCAGCGGACCGGCAGCTACCTGCTGCTGGTGCTGCTCGGCCTGGTGGCGGTCTGGGCCGGGGCCCTGGCGCACCGCTCGATATCTCCGCACGCCTCGGACGCGCCGCGGGCCGCTGCGGCGGTCGGCGCGTTTCTGCTGGTCACGGTGGTCGCCTACACCGTGCTGCCGTCGTTCGCGGAGGTGCCGGGCGACTTCCCGGCGACCCTGCTGTGGGAGTTCCGGCTCGCCTCCCTGGGCACCCAGGTGGTGCTCTGGACCGGGATCGGCCTGCTCTTCGCCGTGCTGCTCGGCTGGCGGGGCCGGAACCGACCGCCGTCCGTCGACAGTGGACCGGAGCGGTCCGCCGGGACGCCGGACGGTGCCGAGGCCCCGGCCGGACGGTGAGCCCGACCAGCCTGCACCTGGTCGCGCACGCCCACACCGCCGCGCTGCGGCGGGCGGTGTTCGGCGGTGGCGACGACAGCCTGGATCCCGCCGGCCTGGCGGCGGCCCGCGCGCTGGCCCGCACCGGGCCAGGTCGGCGCGGGCCGTTCGGCCGGATCGACGCCTGCCTCAGTACTCCCGCCGAGGCGGGCCGGCAGACCGCGTACGCGCTCGGCCTGCGGCCCACCGCCGTGCCTGCGCTGGCCGACTGTGACTACGGCCGGTGGACCGGGTGGCCGCTGGCCGAGGTCGGCGCCCGGGAGCCCGACGCGCTGCGGGACTGGCTCGGCACGCCGGACGCCGCCCCGCACGGCGGCGAGTCCGTCGAGGCGCTGCTCGACCGGGTCGACCGATGGCTGACCGGGCAGCGTGACCGGGGTGGGCGGATCGTCGCCGTCACCCATCCGGTGGTGATCCGGGCCGCGCTGGTCCGGGCGCTGCGACTGCCGGCCGCCACCTTCTGGCGGCTGGATGTGGCGCCACTGGCGGTGGTCCGGCTGACCGGGCGCGGACCGGGCTGGCAGCTCCGGCTCGGCGCTCCGCCGCACGGCGCCGAGGCTGACGGCGCCGACCCGGAATAGCCGGCGGACCGACCCGGAATAGCCGGCAGGCCGACCTGGTTCCCCAGGTATACTTGACGCGTCAACGAGATGGGGGGACGGTCGTGCGGGCACAGCGGTGCGGCCTGACCCGTCGGCGCGCCCCCGCCGTGCTGCGGCAGCGCCCCCGTCCGGCGTCCGTCGGCGCGAGGGCTTCGCGATCATGAGCGGATCGTCGCTGCCCCGGATCGCCGTGCTCGGCGCCGGACACGTCGGCCCGGTGATCGCCCGGGTCGCGCTCGCCGCCGGCCATCCGGTCACGATCGCCGCTTCCGGCGACCCGGAGAAGATCGCGCTGATCACCCAGATCCTGGTGCCGGGCGCCGAGCCTCGCTGGGCCGCCGACGCCGTACGGGACGCCGACCTCGTGGTGCTGGCGATCCCGCTGCACCGGTTTCCGGCCTTCGATCCCGGAATGGTCGCCGGCAAGCTCGTCGTCGACACGATGAACTACTGGCCGCCGACCGACGGCGTACAGGAGATGTTCGAAGACCCCCGGTACGGCAGCAGCGAGATCGTGGCCCGTCGGCTCGACCGGTCGACGGTGGTGAAGACCTTCAACCACGCCGGCTACCACCAGATCGAGGAGGAACGCCGGCCGGCGGGTGACCCGGACCGGCGCGCGCTCGGCGTGGCCGGCGACGACAAGGCGGCGACGGATCTGGTGGCCGAGGTCGTCGAGCACATCGGCTACGACGCCGTACGGCTGGACAGCCTCGCCGCCGGGCGCCTGCTCGAACCCGGCGGCCCCGTTTTCGGCGCCTCGCTGCGCCGCCCCGAGTTCGAAACGGCCGTCCGCGGCGTACTCCGATAGCGCACCCCGGAACGGCCCGTCGGGACTACCAGGTGTGTTCCCGCGACCGGCCGGCACCGCCGGCCACCGCGATGCTGAGCGCGTCGAGCCGGTCCCGGTCGCCGATCACCTCGATGGTGCGGATCCGCCCCGCTTCGACGGTGAGCCGCAGCGCGGCCATCAGCCGACCGCGCGGGGCGATCACGATCCCCGGGGTGCCGTCGACCCAGGCGGTGCCGCCCATCCGGGCCCGGGCGGCGAAGTGCCGGGTCTCCTCGGCCACCGCCCGCGCCCGATGATGCCCCGTGTCATCCGCCCGGGCCGGCCGGCCGGAGGTGCGCGGTGCTGACCGCGTACGTCGTGGTGGCCGTTCTGACCATTGTGGTCTGCGTCTGGAGCGCCGCCGCCGACCTGGCCCGGACCGAGTTCGTGCTCGCCAACTCCGCCGAGGTGGGCGTACCACCGTCCTGGCTGCCTGCCGCTCGCCGCACTCAAGGCCGCCGGAGCGGCCGGTCTGCTCCTCGGCCTGCTCGGGGTGCCGGTGGTCGGGCTCGCCGCCGCGATCGGCCTGGTGCTCTTCTTCGTCGGAGCGGTCACCGTGCACCTGCGGGCCCGGGTCTTCCGCACGCTGGGCTACGCCGGCGGCTTCCTGGCGCTCGCCGTCGCCTGCCTGGTGCTGGAGGTCGCCGTCGCGCGGTGACCGTGCCGCCGCCCGGGACGGGGCGACCATCTTGACAAGCCTGCCGGACATCCAGAATTCTCAGTGGATTGTATCGTTTCAGCCCGGTCGCAGATCGTCCCACCGGCAGGATCGGGTCGTACCCACATTGGAGACCCATGAGATTTCGAACCAGGCGAGGCCGGGCGTTCGCCGTACTGTCGCGGGCACTCGTCGCCGGCCTCTCGGTGACCGCGTTGCTGGTCGGCAGTCCGACGGCGGTCTCCGCCCAGCCAGGCGGCGGCGCCGGAAAGCACGGGCCCCGCCTCGAACGCCTCGACCGCGGGCTCGTCGCGGTCGCCACCGCCGACGGGGTGTTCCTGAGCTGGCGGCTGCTCGGCGAAGAGGCGACCGGACGGGGGCGCACCGGCCTGACCGGCGCCGACTTCGCCGTCTACCGGGACGGGCGACGGATCGGCACCGTCACCGACAGCACCAACTATCTCGACCGGGCCGGCACCGCCACCGCCGCCTACCAGGTCGCGGCGGTGGTCCGGGGCCGGACCGGTGCCCGGGGCGTACCGGTGACGCCATGGGCCGACGGCCACCGCGACCTGCCGCTGCGCAAGCCGGCCGACGGGGTGACCCCGACCGGTGAGGCGTACACCTACTCGGCGTCCGACCTGAGCGTCGGCGACGTCGACGGCGACGGGCAGTACGAGTACGTCGTCAAGTGGGACCCGTCGAACTCCAAGGACGTCTCCCAGGTCGGCTACACCGGCGAGGTCTACCTCGACACCTACCAACTCGACGGCACCCTGCTGCACCGGGTCTCGCTCGGGGTCAACATCCGGGCCGGGGCGCACTACACGCAGTTCCTGGTCTACGACTTCGACGGCGACAACCGCGCCGAGATGATGCTCAAGACCGCCCCCGGTACCAAGGTCACCCGGTACGACCGGCAGGGCCGGGTCGTCTCCGAGCGGTACGTCACGATGCCCCGCGAGGACGTCCGGGCCGGCTACGCGCACACCGACGACTACCGGCTGAGCCCGGAGAAGTACCGGCAGAAGCTCGTCGACCTCTTCCTCGGCTGGCACCGGCACCCGGAGGTGCTGGCCGGGCGCTGGCCGGCGACCCTGGAACAGGCCTTCGGCATCGCCCCGACGTACGCCTACCCGCTGTCCCGGGCCGACGCCGAGGCGCTGGTCGACCACTTCGTCGACGTCTACGCACCGGCGCGGAGCACCCGCAACGCGCTGCGGGCGTTCCAGGGCTTCATCGTGGACGGGCCGGAATACCTGACCGTCTTCGACGGGGCGACCGGCCGCGAGTTGCAGACCGTCCACTACAAGCCCGGCCGGCACGACGACGGGCTGATGTGGGGCGACTACGCGATGAGCCGGATCGAGCCGGGCAACCGGGTCGACCGGTTCCTCGCCGGGGTCGCCTACCTGGACGGCCGGCACCCGTCGGCGATCTTCGCCCGGGGCTACTACACCCGCGCCACGTTGGTCGCCTACCGCTGGGACGGCCGGCGACTGCGCGAGGACTGGTACGTCGACAGCGGCTGGGTGCCGATGGCCAACCCGTTCAACGACAGCCCGCACGGCCGGGAGGGCACCGACCCGGAGTACGGCACCCTGACCACCCAGGGTGCGCACTCGCTGTCCGTCGCCGACGTGGACGCCGACGGAAAGCAGGAGGTCGTCTACGGCGGCGCCACCATCGACCACGACGGCAGCCTGCTCTACAGCTCCTACGGCGTCCTGCCCCCGGGCAGCGCCAACCCGGGTGCGCGGGCGAAGGTCGGGCACGGCGACGCGATGCACGTCACCGACATCGACCCGGCCCGCCCCGGACTGGAGATCTTCATGGTGCACGAGGGTGCGACCGGTGCGCCGTACGGCTACGCGCTGCGGGACGCCCGCACCGGCGAGGTGATCTACGGTGGCTACACCGGTGTGGACACCGGACGTGGCATGGTCGGCGACGTCGTCCCCGCCGAGCCGGGCCTGGAGACCTGGGCGACGGTCGTCGGCGGCCAGCCGGACGGGCCGGGGCTGCGTACCGCCGACGGGGACCTGCTCGGCACCGTGATCCCCGGCACCAACCAGAGCATCCGGTGGGCGGCGGACATGACCACCCAGATCGTCGACGGCGCGGGGGAGGTGACCCCGAGCATCGACGACTGGCAGCGGGGCCGGCTGCTCACCGCCGAGGGCACCCGGACCAACAACGGGACGAAGGGCAACCCGGGACTGGTCGCCGACGTCCTCGGCGACTGGCGCGAGGAGTTGCTGACCCGCACCGTGGACAGTTCGGCGATCCGGATCTACCTGAGTACCGAGCTGACCGACCGCAAGCTCTACACGCTGATGCACGATCCGCAGTACCGGGTCGAGGTGGCCCGGCAGCAGACGACCTACAACCAGCCGTCGTACCCGAGCTTCTATCTCGGCTCGGACATCAACTGGTCCCGGGTGCCGCTGCCCGGGCACTGAGTGGCGGCGGTTCACCGGCCGACCCGGCGGGACCCGGCGCTCCACCCGGAGCGCCGGGTCCCGCCGTTTCCGGCAAACCCCGGACCACCGGCGGGGCCGGGAACCGGGTGGCGGGGGCGCGGCTCGTCCCCGGTGGAGGTGGTCAACGATGCGTACCCGTCGCATGCTCGCCGCCGTCGTCGCGACCCTGGTCGGGCTGGCCGGCACCCTGCTGCTCGCCCCGACACCCGCCCGGGCCGGCAACTGGGCGGTCACCGTGCTGGACCCGCTGCCGGACCGGCTGGAACCGGGCCGGGGCTACACCGTCGGGCTCTGGGTGCTCCAGCACGGTTTCCACCCCTACGAGGGTGATCTCGGCCGGGTGGCGCTGCGGCTGGTGGACGAGAAGGGCACGTCGGTGTCGTTCGCGGCGTCGGCGCTGCCGGAGCCGGCGCACTACGCCGCGGCCGTCGCGGTACCGCACGCCGGTGCCTGGACGGTGACCGCCGTACAGGGCCGGTTCGCGGACTACCGGATCGGTACCCTCACCGTGCCCGGCGGGATGGCGGTGCTCGGCGTGCCGGCGCCGCTGCAACCGGGCCAGACCGAGAAGTACTGGCCCGGCGCGATCCGGCCGCCGACGGTTCCGGTCGACCCCGACCGGGACCCGTTCGCGGCGGTCGCCGCCCCGGCACCGGCCGACGACCGCAGTGCCGCCGCCGGGCCGGCCGGTTCCCGGCCCGCCCCGGAACCGGCGACGAGCACGTCCCGGCGTGCGCTGCTGGTCGCCGGCACGCTGCTGGTCGCGGCGGCCGTCGGGCTCGGGCTCGTCGTCGGGTACCGGCGGCGGCCCCGGCGCGCCGACCGACCCGGCACCGTCTGAGGGGATCGGCGGCCTTCGGCTACCCCTGGTCCCGTCGCTGCTGTCCGGCCTCTTCCCCTGATGCCGGATCGACCGGCCGAGTCCCCCGGCCGCGGAGACGGTGGCCCCGATCCACACCTTCCCGCGGCTGCTCAGTCCGGGTCGGGTAGCAGCCCCTGCTCACGTAGTTGCTGGCAGTGCAGCTCCGGCGGCGGTTCCGGATCCCAGTCCGAGGGTCGGGGGCCCTCCGGGCCGTCCGGGCCGACCCGGACGAACCGCTCCACCCGGGTCACCCGGCAGCGGACGCCCCGGATCTCGAACTCGTCCGTACGGGGAGCCTCGAACTCCTCCATCGCCCGGGTGTACGCGGCCCGGATCTCCTCCAGCGACGCGTCTTCGTGCGGCACGATGTCACTGAACCGGAAGGCCGCCGAGTCGCGGGCGGCCTGCGGCGTCGGGTACGTGGCGAACGACCGGGGTTGCCAGCTCCCGTGCACGTACTCGCCGATGGTGAAGCCGACCGGCAGCAGCACCACGTTCGGATGGGTGGCCAGCGCCCGGCGGGAGTCGGCCCGGACGTCGTCCGGGACGATGCCGGCCTTGTAGTACGCGGGGACCATCTCGATCCGCAGCAGGCCGTCGGCGAGACCGGTGCTCGCGGCCGGGTCGATGACGAAGCCCTCCTCCTGGCACCGCGCGTCGCGCGTCTTGCCGGGCGGGTACGGATCCGGGTCGGTGGGCCGGGGTGGTTCGGGTCCGTCCGGCCCCATCCGGATGAACGGCTGGGCGCGGATGATCCGGTATCGGCGGCCGTACACGGTGAGGTCGTCGACCACCTCCCAGTCGAGCAGCCGGATCGCCTCCTGGTATTCCCGCCGCTCGGCCGCGTGCCCGGAGGTCTCCGGTGTCTCGCTCAGCAACCGCCGGAAGTACGAGCCGAGGGCGTCCCGGCTGCCCTGTGGCTGGTCGCCGCTGAGGCTGAGGATCCGCCACCGGCCCACCACCTCCTCGGCGTAGCCGAAGACCGGTGCGCCCCACATCAGCTTCGGATAGGCGAGCGACCGGCGCCGGGCGTCGTCCTCGGAGACCGCCGACACCGGATCGTTCCGTTGCGCTATCCGGATCAGCAGATGATCCGGCACCTGCCTACCGTGATGAGTCATGCACGCAGTGTGCCCCGGTCGTATTCGATGCGCAGCCCTCCGCGCTGCGGCAATGTTGGTACAGATGCCGGCGGGGACGCGTGGGAGCGTGGCCGCCGACACGGCGGGCGGAGGGCCCGCACCTGCGAGCCCTCCGCGGCTCCTCGTCAGTCCCCAACGTCCATGCGAGCATCTACATGGCTCGATGTGACGGTCGCCGCCGACCTGGCGGCGGCGACCGTTCGACACCGGCTACCCACCGGCGGCGCCCCTGGTGATCCGGCCCGCCGGCCCGCGCCCGTCCCGGCTGCCCTCTACTGTGTGCCGATCGCCGTCAGTACGTCGGTGCGGGCGGCGTTGCGGGCCGGCCACTCCGCCGCCAGCACACCGGCGACGGCCATGGCCAGGAGCAGCCCGCCGATCGAAGGCCAGGGGAGGGCGGTCTCGCGGACCGGCTGACCGAGCACGGCATGCTGGAACATCGCGCCGATCATCGCACCGACCCCGATCCCGAGCACACCGCCCACCACGGCGATCAGCACCGACTCGATCCGGACCATCGCCCGGACCTTCCGCCGCCGCATCCCGATGGCCCGGAGCAGGCCGACCTCGCGGGTGCGTTCCAGGACCGACAGCGCAAGAGTGTTGACGATGCCGAGCAGGGCGATGAGCATCGACAGGCCGAGCAACGCGGTCGACATCCAGACGAGCCCGGACAGCTGGCTGGCCTCCTCGCGGATGTACCGGTCCGCGGTGTAGAGGATCACGTCCGGGCGATCCGCGACCGCTGCGGTCAGCTCCCGGTGCAGCGACTGCTCGCCGGTGTCCGCGCCAATGAGCAGCGTTCCGCCGTTGCGGCGCTGGAAGTGCCGGTCGGCGAACTCGTCCGACACCAGCAGCCCGTTGGCGAGCAGCGGGGCGTGCGAGTAGACGCCGACGATGGTGACCTGCACCGGTTCCGGCCGGTCCCCGATCGACAACCGGACCACGTCGCCCGGCGACCAACCGCGCTGCGCCGCCAGCGACTCTGCCGCGAACGCGCCGCGGGCCAGCTCGGACGGCGTACCCGAGCGGAGGTCGAGGTGCAGCAGGGGGCCGAGGGCGACCGGGTCGACGGCGGCGAGCGGCATCTCCTCGTCGTCGCTCCGGGCGCTGTCCAGCCGGATCGGTGCGACCACGGTGACCCCCGGGACCGCCCGTATCCGGTGCAGGATGTCGTTGTTGATCTCCCCGCCGCCGATGTTGACCGCGATGAACGGGGCCTGGAGCGCGCGTTCGGTGCCGGCCTGGTCGGCCCGGCTGACGCTGTTGCCGAAGACCGCGATCCCGGTGGCCAGTGCGACGCCCACGAGCAGCGCCGAGATAGTGGCCGCGGTGCGGCGGGGGTTGCGCAGCGTGTTCTCGGCGGCGAGCCGGGCCAGCGGGCGGGACCGGAACGGCGCGACCATGGCCCGCACCAGCGGGCGGGCCAGCTGCGCGGCGAGCAGGACGACGGCGACGAGCAGGACGAACGCGCCGACGCCGCCGGCGACGGTGAACGGTGGCTGGTTGCCGAGCGGCGCCAACAGCAGAAGCAGCGCGGCCGTCGCGGCCAGCACCCACCCGATGACGGTACGCACCCGCTGCGCCTTCACCGCCAGGACGAGGTCGCCCTGGAGCGCGACCACGGGCGGCGCGGCGGCGGCCCGCCGGGCCGGCAGCCAGGCCGCCAGCATCGTGATCGCGATTCCGACGAACATGCTGGTCAGTACGGCACCGGGCCTGACCCGCAGGGTGTCTCCGAGAAACGAGTCCCGGGTGGCCGTGAACTCGATCATCGGAAGCGCCAGGCCGAGCCCGACCAGCAGGCCAGCGGCGGTACCGAGGACGCCGATACCGGCCGCCTCGGCGACGACCATCCCCTCGATCTGGCGGCGGCTGGCGCCGATCGCGCGCAGCATGCCGAACTGCCGGGTACGCTGCCCGACCAGCATCGTGAAGGTGTTCGTGATCAGCGTGGTGCCCACCAGCAGTGCGATCAGGGTGAACGTGAGCAGGATCTGGGCCGTGGTCGCGGCGTCGCCCTCCTCCTGCTCCCGCGACCGCTCGGCGAGCACGGCGCCGTCCTGTGCCGTGAACGTCGCCGGCAGCGCGGCGGCCACCGTCTCGTGCAGTTGCCGCAGGTCGACCCCCGGCTCGGCGGTCAGCTCCACCGAGGTGAACGTGTCCGGCGCCCGGAGCAGCCGCTGGGCGGTGGCGGTGTCGAAGGCGAGGGCCGGCGCGCGGCCGGGCCCGTCCCGCAGAACCGGGTGGTAGGAGTAGATCCCGACGACCCTGACCTCGTCGGTGCCGGCCCGGTACAGCGCCCGGGTCGAGGTGCCCGGTTCCAGCTCACCGTTGCGGGCGGTCACCTGTTCCACGGCGATCTCGCCAGGCCCGCGGGGTTCGCGCCCGGCCAGCAACCGCAGCCGGGGACTGTCGGTCCAGTTGGTGCCGATCAGATCGTCGGCGAAGCCGGGCGGGCGGGCCACCTTGCCGTCCGCGCCGACCACGGCCGCGTACCCGTAGACGATGCCGTCGGCCCTGGCCACCCCGGGCAGTGTGGCCAACCGCTGCCGCTGCTGCTCCGGCAGCAAGGTGGGATCGAAGTCGTACTCCCCGCCGTCCTCCGCACCGGCCGGGGTCACCAGTACGGCCACGTCGGTGCGGATCGCACCGGGGGCCGGAGCGATGCTGTCCGCGAAGAAGAGGGTGCCGGCGACGAACGCGACGCTGAGCACGACGGTGGCGAATGTCATCGCCAGCCGGCCCCGGTGCGCGAGGAGGTTGCGCATTCCCATCCGCCAGATGTTCACGCCGGCCCCCGGTCGAGCGCGGCCAGTCGCTCCAGCACCGCCTCCAGGCTGGGCGCGACCAGTTCGGCCACCAGACGGCCGTCGGCGAGGAACAGCACCTGGTCGGCGATCACGGCCGCGGAGGGGTCATGCGTCACCATCACCACGGTCCGCCCGAACTCGTCCACCGAGCGACGCATCAGGCGCAGCAATTCGGCGCCGGTGCGGGAGTCCAGGCTCCCGGTCGGCTCGTCGGCGAAGACGATCCGTGGCTGGGTCACCAGGGCCCGGGCCAGCGCCACCCGCTGCTGCTGCCCGCCGGACAGCTCGGCGGGCCGGTGTCCGAGCCGATCGGCCAACCCGAGCGCCGCCACGATGGACGTCAGCAGGGCTCGGTCGGGGCGCCGGCCGCCGAGGGTCAGCGGCAGAGTGATGTTCTCCGCGGCGGTGAGCGTCGGGATCAGGTTGAACGACTGGAACACGAAACCGATCTCGCGGCGGCGTAGGTCGGTCAGGGCCGCGTCGGAGAGGGTGTCCAGGGCCACGTCTCCCAACTGGACCGAGCCGCTGGACGGGCGGTCCAGGCCCGCGAGGCAGTGCATCAGGGTGGACTTGCCCGAACCGGATGGACCCATCACGGCCGTGAACTGGCCGGTGGGGATCGCCACGTCGACCGTGTCCAGCGCCACTACCCGGGCGGGGCCGCTGCCGTACGCCTTGCTCAGGCCGATTGCGCGGACGGCGGCCGGCGGTAGGGCCGTCTCCTGCCGTTCCCGAGGCGGGCTGGCCGGTTTCGTCATCACATGTAAACCTTTCTTCGGGTTGTCGGACAGTCGATGCCGGAATCGTCGACAGCGAGCTGGTCTCGTTTCCTACTGGGACTGCGCCGCTCCTACTGGGACTGCGCCGCCGGCATGGCCGCGCGGGGCCCCGCACGGCCATGCCGGCGCTCCGCCTCGGTGAGGGCGGTCATGACGGCGCCGATGTCGAGCCAGGTTCCGGTGCAGGCCAGATGGACCGCCAGCAGGACCTTTCGCAGCCGCGCGGACGCGACGCCGGTCGCACCGCGTGCGCGAGCAGCACCATCGTGAGGACCGACCAGAACCACCCGACCAGGGCGGCCAGACGAAGCCCGGTAGGCCACGTGCGCTGGGTCGGACGCAGTTCGGCGCGGCCGTTCTCCTCGCGTGGATCGGAACACCAGAACCCCCGGCGTAGGTCAACATTAGCTAGCAAGCGCAAATAAACTCTTGCACATGCTAGGAACTATCACCAACTCCTCGGGGGGCGACTTGACCCGTGGTCCGGGACACGCCAGAATCTCCTGGCACGTGCAAATCTAGTTAAGGACCGCTGTGCTCACGGGCGATGACCTGCTGAAGACACTCGCGACCCTGGCCAATCCGCATCGGCTTCGGATCATCGCGACGCTCCTCGGCGGGCGCTTCTACGTCAGTGAGCTTGCCCGGCAACTCGGTATCAGCCGCCCGCTCCTCCAGGTGCACCTGCGCCGGCTGGAGGCGGTCGGCCTGGTGGCGGCCACGGTCGAGGTCTCCCCCGAGGGCAAGGCGATGAAGTACTACGAGGTGACCCCGTTCACGATCCACCTCGACCCGACCGCCGTGGCGACGGCGGTGCGCACGCTGACCATGCGCACCGCCGAAGCCGATGAACCGACCAACGACGAATCGACCGGTCGAAGCCGATCGAAGGGGGCGAGCTGATGGACTCGGACGCGTGGACGATGCTGCTGGTGCTCGGCATCTTCACCCTGGCGACCACCGTGGTGGTCGTGGTCATCTGGCAGGCGTTCGCCACCTGGCGGGCCAGGGCGACCCTGGCCCGGGAACGGGAGTACCGCGCGCTGGCCGAAACGGCCGTTGCCACCCAGGAGAAGACGGAACGCCGTCTCGAAGAGGTCACCGGCCAGTTGGCCGAGATCCGCGACCGCGTCACCGCCCTCGAACGACTGCTCCGCGAGGTGGAATAGCCCGATGCCTTGTCCCGCCGTTGGCCGGGCGGGGCATCCGGATCACGGCCGCCGGCGTCCGGAGTCGCGGTGACCATGTCGACGGCCAGTCGAGTAACGAGATCCCCAACGATGACTATCGTCCTAGGATGCTTTAGGGGGAGTGGGCTCGACCACCTCCCCGGGTCGGCCGGGGGAGATCCCCTCCGGGCAAACACCGATGTGTCGGTATCGACCGACTTCATAGGCTCGGGCCAGGTGGTCGAGGGGGAGGAGACCGACATGTCCAGGAAGCTCAGTCGAGGCGCCCGGTGTCTGGTGGTCATCGCTGCGGTGGCCGCGATGCTCGGCGTCGCCGTGGCGCCGACGGCGTCCGCTTCGACGTCCGTCGACAGTGCACGATGGCTGCGGACCGGCGTGACGGACCTGCACGCCCTCGGCGTCACCGGCGTGCAGGGTCTGGCCCGGGACGGCGTACGCGACAGCTATGCCCGGGCGGGGACCCGCGACCTGACCACGGGTGCGCCGGTACCCCGGGACGGGTATTTCCGGATGGGCAGCAACACCAAGACCTTTGCCGCCGTACTCGTGTTGCAGCTCGTCGGCGAGGGCCGGCTCCGGCTCGACGACACCGTCGACCGCTGGCTGCCCGGTGTGGTGGCAGGCAACGGCAACGACGGCCGGCGGATCACCGTCCGGCAGCTTCTACAGCACACCAGCGGCCTCTACAACTACACCCGCGACCTGCCCGGTCTCTCCTCCGCCGAGGGGTACGCCCGGCACCGGTTCGACCACTACGAGCCCGGGGAACTGGTCGCGCTTGCCATGGCGCACCCGCCGATGTTCGCCCCCGGCACGAGCTGGGACTACTCGAACACCAACTACATCCTGGCCGGGATGCTGATCGAGCGGGTGACCGGCCGGAGCTGGGCGGCCGAACTGCGGGACCGCATCCTGCGGCCGCTGCGGCTGACCGAGACCTCCACGCCGGGGGACCGGGTGTACCTGCCCGGGCCGCATGCCAGGGGTTACCAGCAGTGGGAGCCGGGCGGGCCGCTGGACGACACCACCCTGTTCAACACCACCATGGCCTACACGGCCGGCGACCTGGTCAGCACCCCGTCCGACCTGGTCCGCTTCTGGCAGGCGCTGCAACAGGGCCGGCTGCTCGCCCCGGCGCAGTTGGTCGAGATGCGGCGTACCGTGCTCGCCGAGACCTTCCAGGACTTCCTGCCGGGCGCCCGCTACGGGCTCGGCATCATGTGGGCTCCGAACGCCTGTGGCGGCTACTGGAGCCACGGCGGCGACGTGCCCGGGATGAGCACCGTCAACGGTGTCACCACCGACGGCCGACGCGCGATCGTGCTCTCCCTGACCACCCAGTTGGCCGGGGACGAGGCGGCACTGCCCGTACTGCGCCGCGCGGACGAGATCGTGGCGGACGCGCTCTGCGGCAGCGCGGGGTAGCCGCGCCGCGACACCGCCGGTAGCCGGCGTGTCCACCCGCCCCGTGACCACCGGTCACGGGGCGGGTTGCCGCGTGTCCGGCCGGGCGTCGGTCTGCCGAGGTGGCATTGATCGGGGTGGAAGCGTTGACGAGCCAGTAGCACGCCGGTAACCTTTGGCCAACCTCCTGCAAAAACAGAACAGATCGCTGCTCTGTTCTCCACTCTCAAGCGGAACTTCTGTACAGGCTGCTCCTCCCGCTGGTGGTGCTCCTCGGTCCGGAGAGGCCGGTGATGCGATCGGCATACCCCGCACCGGTCTGACCCGCTCCGGTGACCGCGCTGGTCGCCCGTCCCCGGTCCGACCGACCGGCACCACTTCCACCGCGCTGACCCCGGCAACCGATCCGGCCGCCCACCGTTCCCCGCACGGCCGGTCTGCCGCCTACCCCCGCCGCCGCGACCGTGGCCCCCGCCACCGGCGCGGAACCGTCCCTCAGCGAAAAGGACAGTGATGAGACGCTCCGATCTGGTCCCGGCGACGGCGACGACGGTCGCCGCCGCCGTGATCACCACCCTGGGGTTGTGGCTGCCCGCCGCGCACGCGGCCGGCGCGGCACAGCCCGACCGCCAACAGACCGTCGCGGCCGATCCGGCCAGCCGGCCGGACCTGGCCGCTGCGCTGGCCGAGGTCAATCTCGCCCAGGGCCGCCCCACCCAGGCCAGCGGCCACGCCGACGTCTACGACTCGTCCCGGGCCGTCGACGGTAACCAGGGCAGCTACTGGGAGAGCGTCAACAACGCCTTTCCGGAGTGGCTCCAGGTCGACCTCGGCTCGGCGGTCCCGGTCAACCGGGTCGTCCTGAAGCTGCCGACCGCCGGCTGGGGCACCCGTACCCAGACGCTGAGCGTGCAGGGCAGCACCAACGGGTCGTCCTTCGGCGATCTGGCCGCGTCCCGGACGTACACCTTCAACCCGGCGGTCGACGGCAACTCGGTGACAATCACCTTCGGGCAGACCAGCACCCGCTACGTCCGGATCACCATCACCGCGAACAGCGGCTGGCCGGCCGGGCAGATCTCCGAGCTGGAGGTCTACGGCCCGGACGGTGGCGGCGGCACCGACACCACCCCGCCGAGCGTTCCCGGCACGCTCTCCTACACCCAGTCCGGCACGGCGATCGCGCTGAGCTGGGGCGCCTCGACCGACAACACCGGCGGCAGCGGCCTGGCCGGCTACAACGTCTACCGCAACGGCGCGCAGGTGGCGTCGCTCGGCACCGTGACCAGCTTCAGCGACACCCAGCCGACCGACACCACCGTGTCGTACTTCGTCCGGGCCCGGGACGTGGCGGGCAACCTCTCCGGCAACAGCAACACCGTCACCCGGACCGGTACCCAGCAGCCCGGCTGCACCAACGTCGCCCGGGGCAAGCCGGTCACCGCCACCGGCTCCACCTTCAGCTTCGTACCGGCGAACGCCGTCGACGGGTCGCTGAGTACGTACTGGGAGGGGTCGCCGAGCTATCCGCAGAACCTCACGGTCGCGCTCGGCGCCAACCACGCGATCACGGCGGTGCAGGTCAAGCTGAACCCGGATCCGGCCTGGGGCACCCGTACCCAGAACTTCCAGGTCCTCGGCCGGGACCAGGCCGCGACCACCTACACCGGCCTGGTGCCGGCGGCGAGCTACCAGTTCGTGCAGGGCAGCAACGTGGTGGTGATCCCGGTCAGCGCGACCACGGCGGACGTGCAACTCCGGTTCAACTCCAACACCGGCGCCCCGTCGGGCCAGGTCGCCGAGCTGGAGGTCTGCGGCACGCCCGCGCCCAACCCGGACCTGGTGGTCACCTCGACCACCTGGACGCCGGCCGCGCCGACCGAGACCACCCCGGTCACCCTCTCGGCCACGATCCGCAACAACGGCTCGGCGGCGGCCGCCGCGACCACGGTCAACGTCAGCCTCGGCGGCACGGTCGCCGGCAGCGCCCCGGTGCCCGCACTGGTCGCCGGTGCCTCGGCCACCGTCACGGTGAACGGCGGCACCCGGCCGATGGGCAGCTACCCGGTCGTCGCGGTGGTCGACCCGACCAACACGATCGTCGAGCAGAACGATGCCAACAACAGCTTCACCGCGGCGTCGCCGCTGGTCGTCGGCCAGGCCCCCGGCCCGGACCTCCAGGTGACCGGCATCGCCTCGAACCCGCCGAACCCGGCGGTCGGGGCCGCGGTGACCTTCACGGTGTCGGTGAACAACCGGGGTACCGCCGCGGCCGGCGCGACCACGGTCACCCGGGTGACGGTCGGCGGCACCACGCTGAACACCAACACCCCGTCGATCGCGGCGGGTGCGACCAGCACCGTGGCGATCAGCGGTAGCTGGACCGCCACCAGCGGCGGGGCCACCATCACCGCCACCGCCGACGCCACCAACACCGTCGCGGAGACGAACGAGGGCAACAACGTACGCACCCAGTCGATCGTCGTCGGGCGCGGTGCCGCGGTGCCGTACGTGTCGTACGAGGCGGAGGCCGGCCGTTACCAGGGCACCCTGCTGGAGGCCGACCCGCTGCGTACCTTCGGGCACACCAACTTCGCCACCGAGTCCTCGGGGCGCAGGTCGGTCCGGCTGAACAGCACCGGCCAGTTCGTCGAGTTCACCTCGACCAACGCGGCGAACTCGATCGTGGTGCGCAACTCCATCCCGGACGCACCGGGCGGCGGCGGCATCGAGGCCACCATCAGCCTGTACGTCAACGACACCTTCCTGCGCAGGCTGACCCTCTCCTCCCGGCACAGCTGGCTGTACGGCAACACCGACGACCCGGAGGGGCTGTCGAACAGCCCGGGTGGCGACGCCCGGCGGCTCTTCGACGAGGCGAACGCGCTGCTGGCCCAGTCGTACCCGGCCGGTACCCGGTTCCGGCTCCAGCGGGACAGCGGTGACACGGCGGCGTTCTACATCATCGACCTGGTCGACCTGGAGCAGGTCGCCCCGGCGACCGGCCAGCCGGCGGGCTGCACGTCGATCACCCAGTACGGCGCGGTGCCGAACGACGGGCTCGACGACACCGCCGCGATCCAGCGGGCGGTCACCGACGACCAGAACGGTGTGATCGGCTGTGTCTGGATCCCGCCGGGGCAGTGGCGGCAGGAGCAGAAGATCCTCACCGACGACCCGCTGAACCGGGGCCAGTGGAACCAGGTCGGGATCAGCAACGTCACCATCCGGGGCGCCGGGATGTGGCACTCGCAGCTCTACACGCTGACCGAGCCGCACCTGGTAGTGGGCGGGATCAACCACCCGCACGAGGGCAACTTCGGCTTCGACATCGACGCCAACACCCAGATCTCCGACATCGCGATCTTCGGCTCGGGCCGGATCCGGGGTGGGCCGGGCGGCGCCGAGGGTGGCGTCGGGCTCAACGGCCGGTTCGGCGAGGGCACCCGGATCAGCAACGTCTGGATCGAGCACGCCAACGTCGGGGTCTGGGTCGGTCGGGACTACGACAACATCCCGGCGCTCTGGGGACCCGGCGACGGGCTGGAGTTCACCGGGATGCGGATCCGCAACACGTACGCCGACGGGATCAACTTCACCAACGGCACCCGGAACTCGCGGGTCTTCAACTCGTCGTTCCGGAACACCGGTGACGACGCCCTGGCGGTCTGGGCCAGCCGTTACGTCCGGGACACCTCGGTCGACATCGGTCACTCCAACGCCTTCGTCAACAACACGATCCAGCTTCCGTGGCGGGCCAACGGCGTCGCGGTCTACGGCGGCTACGGCAACCGGATCGAGAACAACCTGATCTACGACACGATGAACTATCCGGGGATCATGCTGGCCACCGACCACGACCCGCTGCCGTTCTCCGGGCAGACGCTGATCGCCAACAACGGCCTCTACCGCACCGGTGGCGCGTTCTGGGGCGAGCAGCAGAAGTTCGGCGCGATCACGCTGTTCCCGGCCACCCGGGACATCGTCGGGGTCACCATCCGGGACACCGAGATCGTCGACTCGACGTACGACGGCATCCAGTTCAAGACCGGTGGCGGCAACATGCCGGGCGTCGTGATCAGTAACGTCCGGATCGACCGGTCCAACAACGGCGCCGGCATCCTGGCGATGAACGGGGCACGCGGCAGCGCGACGCTGTCGAACGTGACCATCACCAACTCGGCCACCGGCAACATCGTGGTCGAGCCGGGTTCGAGCTTCACCATCACCGGTGGGCAGCCGGCCTTCCGGCAACCGCGCAAACCGGCCGTCGACTGACCCTTCTCGGCAGGCATCAAGTCCGGGCCTGACCGGCCACGGGCGTGCTCCGGGGTACCAGCACCGGGTGCCGCCCGTGGCCGGTCGGCGCGGTGGGGCCTCGCGTTCTCCTGGACCGGCGGCGGGTCCGCGTCCGCGCTCCGGGCCGGGCGGCGGCGCCGTAACCTGGGCGGGTGATCAGCACCCTGGCCGTGCAGAACTACCGGTCGCTGCGCAGCCTGGTCGTGGAGCTGGGCCGGCTGACGGTGGTGACCGGGGCGAACGGCACCGGCAAGTCGAGCCTGTACCGGGCCTTGCGGCTGCTGGCCGACTCGGCCCGCAACGGGGCGGTCGCGGCACTGGCCCGGGAGGGCGGGCTGCCGTCGACGCTGTGGGCGGGGCCGGAGACGATCGGCCGGGCGGTCCGGGCCGGCGAGCACCCGGTGCAGGGCACGGTCCGGCGCGGCCCGGTCAGCCTGCGTCTCGGCTTCGCGGGCGACGATGTCGGGTACGCCGTCGACTTCGGGCTTCCCCCGCCGTCGAAGAACTCGCTCTTCACGCTGGACCCGGAGATCAAGCGGGAGGCGGTCTGGGCCGGGCCGCTGCTGCGCCCGTCGGCGTTGCTGGCCGAGCGGTCCGGGACCGCGCTGCGGCTCCGCGACGGCCGTTCGTGGCGGGCGGTACCGGACGCGGTGCACCCGTTCGACAGCATGCTCAGCGAGTACACCGATCCGCAGCGCGCCCCGGAGTTGCTCACCGTACGCGAACGGATCCGGTCCTGGCGCTTCTACGACCATCTGCGTACCGACGCGGCCGCACCGGCCCGGCAGCCGCAGGTGGGTACCCGGACCCCGGTGCTCGGTCCGGACGGCGCGGACCTGGCCGCCGCGTTGCAGACGATCCGGGAGACCGGTGAACCCGACGCGCTGGCATCCGCCGTCGACGCCGCGTTTCCCGGCAGCGAGCTGGCGATCGGCATCGAGGCCGGGCGGTTCGAGGTGCGGCTGCGCCAGCCGGGCCTGCTGCGGCCGCTGGGCACCGCCGAACTCTCCGACGGCACGCTGCGGTATCTGCTCTGGGTCGCCGCGCTGCTCAGTCCACGCCCGCCGGCGCTGCTGGTGCTCAACGAGCCGGAGACGAGCCTGCATCCCGAACTGTTGCGACCGCTGGCCGGGCTGATCGTGGCCGGCTCGGCGCGTACCCAGGTGGTGGTGGTCAGCCACGCCCGGGCGCTGACCGGCGCGCTGGAGCGCGACGCGGCGGAACTTACCACGGTCGAGCTGGTGAAGGAGTTCGGCGAGACCCGGGTGGCCGGCCGGGGCCGCCTGGACGAGCCGGCCTGGCAGTGGCCGAAGCGGTAGCGAGTTGGCCACAGCCTGCCGCGGGTGTGGTTGTTGGTCGGCGAGTGACCCGAGCGATGGGGAGGCAGTGTCGTGTCGATGCGGGGTACCGCGAGCTATGCCGGGGTGACCGGGCTGCCGCCGATGGTGTCGGCGGCGGTGGCGCTCGCCGAGGAACTGGATTTCGCCTGCTCGTGCCGGCTGGAACAGGGGCGGCTGCTGTCGGCGCTGGCCGCCGGCGCCACCACCAGCATCGGCGAGACCGGTACGGGCTGCGGTGTCGGGCTGGCCTGGCTGGTCGTCGGCCGGCGACCCGGGGTACGGGTGGTCAGTGTGGAGCGGGACGCCGACCGGGCCGACCGGGTGGCCCGGCTCTTCGCCGACGTCCCGGAGGTCGAGGTGGTCTCCGGGGACTGGACGCGCATCGACGGGTACGGCCCGTTCGACCTGTTGGTCCTGGACGGTGGTGGCAACGGCAAACAGGGTGTGCCGGCCGATCCCGAGCGGTTGCTCCGGCCTGCCGGGTCGGTCGTGGTCGACGACTTCACGCCGCTGACCGGCTGGCCGCCGATGCTCGGTGCCGTGCCGGATGCCGCCCGGCTCGGCTGGCTCGACCATCCGGCGCTGCTCGCCACCGAGGTCCGGCTGGCGCCGGACCTCTCCACGGTGATCGGCACTCGTCGCCCCTGACCGGCGCGGCCCTCCCCGGCCACCGCGGCGCCCCGGGGCGCGGGGCGGCACCGCCGTCCGGTGCGCCCGGTCCGACCTCGCCGCTGGTGCGGCGACTGCTGCGACCTCGCCGCTGGTGCGGCCACTGCTCCGACCTTGCCGCTGGTGCGGCCACTGCTCCGACCTTGCCGCTGGTGCGGCGCCCGGTCCGACCTCGCGGCTGGTGCGGCCACTGCTCCGACCTCGCCGGCGGTTGGTGTGGCCACTATGTCGTGCGCTTATCATAAGAGTTAGTCGATGTCTTCGACGAGTGTCATCCGGGCGCCGGGGTCCGCCGGGTGCCGGCCACGAAGGGTCTAGAGTTTCGCCGTGAAGCGCACCTCCAGGGACATCCGGATCGCCAACCGCTTCGAGGTGCTGCGACGGATCATCGGCGCGCCGATGGTGTCGCGGCAGCAGATCGCCCACGACACGGGGCTCAGCCTCGCCACCGCGGCGAACCTGATCGGTGAACTGCTGGAACTGGGGCTGCTGGTCGAGGTGGGTTACCAGGACTCCGGTGGCGGCCGGCCCCGGGGCGTGGTCTCGGTCAACCCGGCCGGCGGCGCGCTGGTCGGCATCGACGTGGCCGAGACGTACGTGCACGTCGACCTCTTCGACGCCGGGCTGGGAGTGCTGGCCAGCGTCGAGGAGGAGCTGCACCCGACGGAGAACCGGCCCGAGCAGGTGGTGGCGCACATCGCCTCGGCGGTCGGGGCGGCGTTCGCCTCGGCCGGCGTCGACCCGGAGCGGGTGCTCGGGGTCGGGGTCAGCGTGCCGGGTCAGGTCGACCGCGAGGGCGGGGTCTCGGTGTACGCCCCGAACTGGGACTGGCACGACGTACCGCTGCGCAACCTGCTGGCCGGTTCGCTGGATCTGCCGCTCTATCTGGACAACCCGCTGCGCGCCTGCGTGGTCGCCGAGCTGTGGTTCGGCGCCGGCCGGGGGCGCGACGACGTGGTGGTGGTCAATCTCGGCACCGGAGTCGGCGCCGGGCTCGCCTTCGGCGGTGCGCTCTACCGGGGCGCGACCAATAGCGCGGGGGAGTGGGGGCACACCACGCTGGTGGTCGACGGGCGGCTCTGCCACTGCGGCAGTCGCGGCTGCGTCGAGACGTACGTCGGCGCCCCCGGCATCATGCAGACACTGCGCGACCTGGCGCCGAGCAGTCCACTGCTGCACCCCGAGGACCAGACCGCGACCATCGAGGCGCTCGCCGCCGGGGTGGCCGCCGGCGACCCGGTGGCCGCCAAGGTGGTCACCGAGACCGCCCGCTATCTCGGCGTCGCGGTCGCCGACCTGGTCAACCTGGTGAACCCGGAGGTGATCGTACTCAGCAGTTGGGTCGCCGCCCGGCTCGGCGAGGCGCTGCTGTCCGAGGTCCGGGCGGTGGTGGCCCAGCACGCGCTGAGCCGGCCGCTCGCCGCGACCGAGATCACGCTGTGCCGGATCCCCGGCAACCCGGTCAGCCTCGGCGCGGCGACCTTCGCCCTGAAACGGTTCCTCGCCGGCATCGGCACCACCGCCGGGGGCCTCATCCGGCAACGCTGACGTCCTCCGGCCGCCGTACCCGTGCTGTGAGGCGGCTGTCGGGGTCCCGGCGCGGGTCGACGCCGACAGGTGCCTGGAGAGACCTACCAGCATTGCGGATGCCTGCGCCGGACCGCCTCGATCCCGGGTGGCGGAGCGGTCAACACCGGCACCACGCCGGCCCCGGCGGCCAGCCCGGTGAGCAACCGCCCGAGGTCGGCGTCGGCCAGGTGGTTCCGAGGTCGGGCGAGGCCGGGCAGGGCCGGGAGATCGAAGGCCATGCCCGGATCGTCCGACCTGGACGATCTGGGCGTCAACCGACCACAGGGGCTTATTCTTTGTCCTTGACGAAGTAGTTTCAGAATCCTAGGCTACGGCTCACCCCAGCGACGCCATCCACCGACTCCGATGCACGCGGCTGCTGTCAGCGCGCGAGAAGGAAGGCGCACCATGAGCGGTCCCCATCCCGGCCTGTCCCGACGGCGCTTTCTCGGCGGCTCGCTGCTGGTCGTCGGCGGCGCCGTGCTGCCCGCCTGCCAGTCCGACCCGATCGGCGGCGGCGCGGGATCGGCCAAGGTCACCCTCAACCACTGGTACCACGAGTACGGCGAGCAGGGCGCCCGGGAAGCCGCCCTGCGCTACGCCGCCGACTACACCAGGCAGAACCCGGACGTCGCGGTCAAGGTGACCTGGGTGCCGGGCGACTACAAGACGAAGTGGCAGTCGTCGGTGCTCACCCCGGAGGGCCCCGACGTGTACGAGATCAACGAGGTCACCCCGGACATGGTGGCGCAGCAGCAGGTCGCCGCCCTCGACGACCTCCTCGGGTCGGCCAAGGCGGAACTCAATCCGCACGCGCTCAGCCCGCTGACCCACGGCGGCAAGGCGTACGGCGTACCGATGATCATCGACGTGATGCTGCTCTACTACCGCAAGAGCCTGCTCGCCGCCGCCGGAGTCGCGGCACCGGCCACCCTCACCGAACTGGTCGGCGCGGCCGAGGCGCTCACCAAGGGCAAGACCAAGGGCATCTTCGTCGGCAACGACGGGCTCGCCGGCATGCGCATCCCGCTGTCGTTCTCGGTCGGGCAGAGCGTGCTGACCGACCGCAGGGTCAGCTACGCCACCCCGGAGATCGCCGACGCCTTCGCCGTCGCCCGCCGGATGTTCACCGAGAAGTCGATGCTGCTCGGCTACGCCACCGAGTGGTACGACCCGGGCGCGCTCATCACCGGCGCCACCGCGATCGCCTGGGGCGGGCTCTGGGCGCTGCCCCGGATCAGCAAGGAACTCGGCGACGACTTCGACCTCGTACCGTGGCCGGCGCACGGCCCGACCGGCAAGCCGGTGGTGATCCTCGGCGGCTGGTCCCAGGTGGTCAACGGCAAGAGCAAGCACGTCGACGAGGCGAAGAAGTACGTGCAGTGGCTCTGGTTGCACAACAACGAGGTGCAGCAGGACTGGGCACTCAGCTACGGCTTCCACGTGCCGCCCCGGGCCGGGCTGGCCGCCCAGGCCGAGCCGTTGCGGACCGGGCCGGCGAAGAAGGTCGTGGACCTGCTCAACCAGTACGGCACCCGGACCACCGCGCTGTGGGCGCCGACGGTCAGCAAGCCGTACGACGACGCCGCCTCCGACATCATCCGCAAGAACGCCGACCCGCTGGCGACGCTGACCGCCGCGGCGGGCCGCTCCCAGGAGGCGCTCGACAAGCTGCCCGCGGTCTGAGGGCGAGGTGTCCGTACGTACCGGTCCGCCGGAGACCGCCCCCGGCCCGGCGGTCCGGCCGGCGCCCGCGCCGCCGGGGCGCCGCCGGGTGGACTGGTCGGCCTGGCGGGCCTTCGCCCTGCTGACCGCACCGCTGCTGATCGGGCTGCTGCTCTTCAAGTACGTCGCGATGGGCTGGGGACTGCTGCTCAGCTTCAGCAACGCCCGGGGCACCATCGCGCTCGGCGACTGGGCGGGGCTGGCGAACTACCGGACCCTCTTCGGCGATCCGCGGTTCCGCACCTCGCTGTCGATGATCGTGGTCTTCACGCTGGTGATCGTGCCGCTCACCTTCGCGATCGCGCTCGGGCTGGCCGTACTGGTCAACCGGCTGCGCCGGGGCCGGGCGCTGTTCCGGACCGCCTTCTTCCTGCCGGCCGCCGTCTCCTACGTGGTCGCCTCGCTGATCTGGAAGATGAGCCTGTTCAGCGGGGTACCGTCCAGCGCGGCCAACTCGCTGGCCGCCCTCATCGGCCAGGAGCCGACCGCGTGGATCGCCACCGTGGACCCCCCGCTGTACTGGGTCGTGCTGGTCACCGTCCGGCTCTGGTTGCAGATCGGCCTCTACATGATCCTGTTCCTGGCCGGGATGCAGGAGATCCCCGGCGAGCTGTACGAGGCCGCCCGGGTCGACGGGGCGGCGAGCCAGTGGCGGCTGTTCCGGCACATCACCTTCCCGCTGCTGCGTAACACCTCGGTCGCGGTGACCCTGCTGCTGGTGATCGCGGCGTTCCAGGCGTTCGACGAGTTCTACAACCTGCTCAGTACCGGCCTGGCCGGCGCGCCCGGTCCGGACGGCCGCCCGCCGCTGGTCTACCTCTACGACGTCTCGCTGGTCCAGCAGGACTACGGCCTCGGCTCGGCGGGCGCGTTCGTGGTCACCCTGCTGATCGTGCTGGTGACCCTGGTGCAGGGCCGGCTGGTCGGCTTCGGCCGAGGGGACGGCGAATGAGCGACGAGGGCCTCCCGCGCCGCCGCGCCGCCCGGCCGACCGGTCGGGCCCGGATCGGCAGCTACCTGGCGGCCGTCGTCTTCGCGGTGCCGTTCCTGTTCCCGTTCTATCTGCTGCTGCGCAACTCGTTGATGAGCCAGGCCGAGCTGGGCGCCCTGGAGTGGCGCTGGTGGCCGGAACGGATCGACCTGACCGGCTTCACCGACGCGTTCGACAACAGCACCGCCCCGCTGGGCCGGGCACTGCTCAACTCGGCGCTGGTCGCGATCATCTCGGCCCCGGTCGCCACGCTGCTCGCCTCGATGGCCGGATACGCGGTCGCCCGGATCCGGGTCGCCGCGGCACGGCCGGTCTTCCTGCTGGTCGTCGCGACCATGATGGTGCCCGGCGCGGCCACCTTCGTGCCGACCTTCGTGGTGGTCGGTTCGCTGGGCGGGGTGAACACCCTGTGGGGGCTGATCGTGCCGGGACTGTTCAACGCCCTCGCGGTGCTGCTGTTCCGTGGCTTCTACCTGCGTTTCCCGCAGGAGATCGAGGATGCGGGCCGGATCGACGGCCTCGGCCACCTCGGCGTCTACCTGCGGCTCGCGCTGCCCAACTCGGCGGGCCTGCTCGCCGCGCTCGGCGTGCTCTCCTTCATCGAGCACTGGAACTCGTTCCTCTGGCCGCTGGTGATCGGGCAGGATCCGGCGCTCTGGACCGTCCAGGTGGCGATGTCGACGAACCTCACCGCGCAGGCGATCAACCTGCCGGCGCTGTTCGCCAGCGCGGTCGTCTCGGTCGTCCCGCTGGCCCTGGTCTTCCTGGCCGCCCAGCGCTGGATCGTGCGCGGCATCATGTCGACCGGGATCAAGGGCTGACCCAGGCCCCGCCGTAGGCGCGGCCCGTCCAGGGTCAGTCGCCTCCGCTGCCATGGGGATCGCCATCACTTCGATGTCCGGAAATGTGTGACGCCACGCCATGTCGGCGGTTCGTCCCAGGGTCGTAACGTCGCGGCAACTTCAGCGTGATCCAGCCCACACCACCGCCGGAGGCTCACCATGCGCCACAGACCCGTCCTGGCCCGCCTCGTGCGGGCCGCCCTCGTGCCCGTACTGGCCGCGGTGGGCGTACTCGCCGTCGCCGGGCCCGCCGGGGCCGCCACCTTCGGCCAGGTGACCGGCTTCGGCTCCAACCCCGGCAACCTCACCATGTACGCCTACCGGCCGGACAACCTGCCCGGCAACGCCCCCGCCGTGGTACTGCTGCACGGCTGCGCCCAGAACGCCAACGGCTACTTCAGCAACTCCGGCTGGCGCAAGTACGCCGACCAGTGGGGATTCGCGCTGATCGTGCCGGAGCAGAAGTCGGCGAACAACTCCACCTCCTGCTTCAACTGGTTCGAGCCGGGTGACACCGCCCGGGGGCAGGGCGAGGCGCTCTCCATCAAGCAGATGGTCGACCACGCCCGGAGTACCTTCGGCATCGCCGCCAACCGGGTGTACGTCAGCGGGCTCTCCGCCGGCGGGGCGATGGCCGCGGCGATGCTCGCCAGCTACCCGGACACCTTCGCGGCCGGCTCGATCGTCGCCGGCATCCCCTACCGCTGCGCCACCAGCATGGTCAACGCGTTCAGCTGCATGAACCCGGGTGTCGACCGGAGCCCGGCGCAGTGGGGCGACCTGGTCCGCAACGCGTACCCGGGCTACTCCGGTGCCCGGCCGAAGGTCGCGATCTGGCACGGCACCGCCGACTACACCGTCGGCACCGCCAACAGCACCGAGTCCCGTGACCAGTGGACCAATGTGCTCGGCGTGTCGCAGACCCCGACCGGCACCTCCAGCCTGCCCGGCGGCACCACCCTGGAGACCTACGGCGCCGACCAGGTGCGCCTCTACCGGGTCGCCGGCATGGGGCATGGCACTCCGGTCGACCCGGGTTCCGGGGCCGAGCAGTGCGGCACCGCCGCCGCGTACTTCCTGGACACCATCTGCTCGGCGTACCGGGACGCGCTCTTCTTCGGCCTCGGCACCGACCCCGGCGACCCGGGCGACCCCGGCGATCCCGGTGACCCGGGCGAGGATCCGGTCTGCGTCACCGCCAGCAACTACGCCCACGTCCAGGCGGGCCGCGCCTACCAGTCCGGCGGGTACGCCTACGCGCTCGGCTCGGGCGCCCGGATGGGCCTCTACAACGTCTTCGCCACCACCACCCTCCAGCAGACCGGTCCCGCCCACTGGGTGATCGGCTGCTGAACGGGCGTGGCCGGTGCCGTCCCCCGGGCGCCGGCCATCCGGTGGCTCCGGCCGTCCCGACGCGTCCGGAGCCACCGGGCCGGTGACTCAGCCGGCCCGGTCGCCCTCGCGCAGCTCCTGGGTCAGGTTGACCAGGTTGCCGTCCGGATCGTGCAGGTGGACCACCCGCTGGCCCCACGGCATGTCGTTCGGCGGGCTCAGCACCCGACCGCCGAGTGCCGCCACCTTGTCCAGCAGCCCGTCGACGTCCGGCACGGCAACACTGATCGCGATCCGCTGCGGTGCCGACAGGTCGGCCCCCGCCTCGCTCACGAGTCCGAGGTCGGAGTCGCCCAGCCGCAGGAAGACGTAGAAGACCGGCCCGTCGTCCGGGAACCGGCGTACCTCGACCGCACCGAGCAACCGCTGGTAGAACGCCAGCAGGCGGGGCAGGTCGGGGGTGGCGATGATCGGCTGCACGGTTGTCACGGCAAGCTCCTCCGGTGTCCGTCGTACCACTGTCGTCAAGGGGTACGGGCCGGGAAGCCGGAACTCATCGGTCAGCCGGTCGCACCTCGTCCGGCGGCCCGAAGAGGGTGACCAGCCGATCGGCGTCGAGAAACGTGGTGACACCGGCCACCAGCCCGTCGACCACGTCGAGCAGGACCAGCCCGAACGGCAGATAACCGCCATCGGGAGCCGGCCGGAGCTGCCAGAACGCCGGGGACCCGTTCGCCGCGACCGGGACGAGGCGGGCACCCGCGCACGACGCCTCCGGATCCAGCAGCGCCAGCCGGATCTGGTCCCGGCCCCGCAACCAGAACCGGAACGGCGGCATCGACATCGTGGCGTCCTCGTGCAGCAGTGCCACCAGCGCCTCGACGTCGTGGCGCTCGAACGCGTCGCAGTACCGGGCGAGCAGGTCGCGCTGGGTCCGGTCGGCCGGCCGGAACGGTTCGCCGGGAGCCTGTTCGACCGTCCGCAGCGTCGTCCTCGCCCGCTGCAATGCGCTGGTCACCGACGCCACCGTGGTCTCCAGCAGTTCGGCGACCTCCGCGGCCCGCCAGCACAGCACGTCGCGCAGGATCAGCACCGCCCGCTGCCGGGGTGGCAGGTGCTGCAACGCGGCGACGAACGCCAGCCGGATCGTCTCCCGGCGTACCGCCAGCTCCCCCGGATCGCCGTGCGTCGGCAGCGCGGCACCGTCCGGGACCGGCTGGACGAAGGTCCGCTCCGGTACCGGTGCACCGATGCCCGGCCCGTCGGCGGCCGCACCGAGGTCCATGGCCAACGCCCGACGCTGCGCGCTGCGGAGCATGTCGAGACAGATGTTTGTCGCGATGCGGTAGAGCCAGGTCCGCAGCGACCCGCGCCGCTCGTCGTACCGGTCGAACGACCGCCAGGCCCGCACCAGTGTCTCCTGGACGGCGTCCTCGGCCTCGAACCCGGAACCGAGCATCCGGTAGCAGTAACCGGTCAGCTCGGTCCGGAACGGCTCCAACCGGGACGTCTCCGCGTCCAGGCCGGATGTGCCCAGGCTCGTCTCCACCACCCGTCCGACCCTACCCAGCCCGACCGGCAGCGCCGTGACCACGGACCCGGCCGGGGACCGATGAGTTTCCGGCGCCCACCCCGTATCCCCGGGCAGGGCCGCCCCGGGGCCGGTGGCGGCCGGACAGGAGAACAGTCGATGAACGAAGATCATTTTTGGGCCGAGCTGCGGGCGGAACGCCGGGAACAGGTGGAACTGCTCGCCGCACTCCGCCCGGAGCAGTGGGACGCACCCACGCTCTGCGAGGGCTGGCGCGTACGCGAGGTCGTCGCACACACCACGCTGCCGTTCCGGAGCTCGTTCGGGCGTACCGTAGTGGAACTGCTCAAGGCCCGGGGAAGCATCGACCGGATGGCCGACCGGTGCGCCCGGCGCGACGCCGCCGAACTTTCCGCCGAGCGCCTCCTCGGGGCGTTGCGGGACAACATCGGGCACCGCTGGACACCACCGGGTGGCGGCGTGCACGGCGCACTCTCGCACGACGTGATCCACGGACTGGACATCACCGTCGGGCTCGGACTGGATCGCCGGGTGCCACCGGACCGGGTCGGTCTCGTGCTGTCCCGGATGAAGCCGAGGAGCGTCGCGTACTTCGGGGTGGACCTCTCCGGGATCGCGCTGCACGCCACCGATCTCGACTGGAGCTACGGCACCGGTAGCCCGCTCCGGGGCCTCGCCCAGGACCTGCTGCTGGTGATCTGCGGGCGTCGGCTGCCACCCGGCCGGCTCGACGGCGAGGCGGTCGCCCGGTTCTCCGGGCGTCCCGCGCCCCGCTGACCCGCCCCGCCGGCACCGTCGTCCGGGCAGCGCCCACGACGGCCGGGCCTGCCGTGCCTGGCGGAGGGATCAAGCCTGACCGCCCGGAGCCAGGCACGGCAGGCCCGGCCGACCACCCGGACCACAGCGATGCCGCCGCCATCGCTGTAACCGCCGGTCACCGTCGCGCTCACCGTCGCCGTGACACTCGCCGTGCCAGCCGTCGCCGTCGTCGCCGTTGCCGTTGTTGTTGTTGTCGTCGTTGCCGTTGCCGTTGCCGTTGTTGTCGTCGTCGCCGTCCCGGTCAACGCTGCCATCGGCCAGGGGCCACCAGCAGCGAATTGGCCCGGCCGGCACCGGCGCGACCGTCGGTAGCATCGGGCCTCCCGTCGGCAGCGCAACACCGCCACCGACCACATCTGACCAGGGAGAAGCCCGTGCGCGACGCCTTCGCCGAGTTGTCCACCCCGCTGGTGGCCGATGCCTGCGTACGCCTCGGTGTGCCGCTGCGGGTCGCCCGGCCCGGCATCGCCGCGGTCGTACCCGGGCAACGGCTCGCCGGGCGCGTGCTGCCGGCCCGGCACTACGGCAGCGTGGACGTGTTCCTGGAGGCGCTGGGCGGTGCCGACCCGGACGACGTCCTGGTCGTCGACAACGGCGGGCGCCTGGACGAGGCGTGTGTCGGCGACCTGGTGGTGCTGGAGGCCCGAGCGGCCGGGCTGGCCGGCCTGGTTGTCTGGGGCCTGCACCGCGACACGCCGGAACTGGTCGAGATCGGGCTGCCCGTCTTCAGCTACGGCAGCCATCCACCCGGTCCGGTACGCCTGGACGAACCCGAGCCGGCGGCGCTGCTCAGCGCCCGGTTCGGTACGCACTCCGTCGGCACGGCGGACGTCGTCTTCGCCGACGACGACGGGGTGCTGTTCGTGGCCGCCGAGCGGACCGAGGAGGTGCTGACGACCGCGCACCAGATCCGGCGGACCGAACGCGACCAGGCCGACCGGATCCGGGCCGGGCAGTCCCTGCGCGAGCAGACCCGCTTCGCCGACT
Source organism: Plantactinospora sp. CA-294935 (assembly GCF_050936445.1). Classification (NCBI taxonomy): domain Bacteria; kingdom Bacillati; phylum Actinomycetota; class Actinomycetes; order Micromonosporales; family Micromonosporaceae; genus Plantactinospora; species Plantactinospora sp. CA-294935. Next base: position 8,741,130 of record NZ_JBNJMU010000001.1, on the reverse strand, counting down.
ACCTAACCCGACGCGCCACCGACCCGGCGTACAGCTTCCGCCGACACCTACGCCGGGTCGGCGGTGCCGTCGAGGAGTAGGCCACCGGTCGGCGGTGCCGTCGAGGAGTAGGCCACCAGGTCAGCGGCGGCATCGAAGATCAAGCCACCGGCCAGCGTCGCCATCGAGGATCAGTCCACCAGGTCGGCGTCGACGAGCCGGGCGAGGCCCGAGCGTCCGGGAGGGCCGCCAGGCGGTCGCTGTTGCGACGGGTTGGCACCTGCTTCGTTGTCGCGTGCGTACATGAGCACGTAACCTCTGCGGAGGCGGTCGCGTCGAGGGCCGCCACCGCGGCCGGCCAGCCGGTTCGACAGGGAGGGGGCAGCGGCGCATGAGCGACAGCCACGACCACGGTCCCGGACACGAGCACCCGCACACCCCGCGCCAACACCACCACCAGCAGCAGCACCCCGGGCAGCACTTGCAGCACCCCGGGCGGCACCCGCAGCACCATGGCCACGGCCACGGCTACGACCCGACCGGGCACCATCCGCACGAGCCCGATCACACCGGCCGGTGGCGCGGACTACGGCACCGTCTCGGGCATCTGCTCACCCCACACACGCACGACACCGCCGACAAGGTCGACACCGCGCTGGAGACCTCCCGGGCCGGACTGCGGGCACTGTGGATCTCGCTGGCCGTCCTCGGTGCCACCGCCGGCCTGCAGGCGCTCGTCGTGGCACTGTCCGGTTCGGTGGCGCTGCTCGGCGACACCCTGCACAACGTCGCCGACGCGCTGACCGCGGTGCCCCTCGGCATCGCCTTCCTGCTCGGCCGGCGGGCCGCGACCCGGGCATACACCTACGGCTACGGCCGGGCCGAGGACCTCGCCGGAATCGCCATCGTCGTGACCATCGCCGCCTCGGCGGCCTTCGCCGGCTACGAGGCCGTCCGCAGGCTGCTGGATCCGCAGGACGTCCGGCACCTGCCGTACGTCGCCGCCGCCGCGCTCGTCGGCTTCCTCGGCAACGAACTGGTCGCCCGGTACCGGATCGCCGTCGGACGGCGGATCGGTTCCGCCGCACTGGTCGCGGACGGACTGCACGCCCGCGCGGACGGGTTCACCTCGCTGGCGGTGCTGCTCGGCGCCGGTGGGGCCGCAGTGGGCTGGCGGTGGGCGGACCCGGCGGTCGGACTGCTGATCACCGCCGCGATCCTGCTGGTACTCAAGGACGCCGCGCGGGAGGTCTACCGGCGGCTGATGGACGCCGTCGATCCGGACCTGGTCGACCGGGCCGAGGCGACCCTGCGGGCCGTGCCCGGCGTCCGGGAGGTGGCCGGGGTACGGCTGCGCTGGATCGGCCACCGGCTGCACGCCGAGGCCACCCTCGTGGTCGACGCCGAGCTGACCCTGCTCCAGGCCCACGAGGTCGCCGCCGACGCCGAACACCAGCTCAGTCACGCCGTACCTCGACTGCGCGGTGCCACCGTGCACACCGACCCGGCCAGTCACCCGGGCGACCATCATCACGCCGAGCTGTCGCACCGGCGGCGAAGTCGGGGCGCGGACCGGCCCGAACCGCTGACCTCCGAGGTCCCCGCCCCGGCGGACCGGTCGTGACGGCGGTACGAGCCCGCTGAGCCAGGCCGGCCGGGCAAGACGCGGCAGGCGGGCGCCGTTCGAGGGGGCAGAACCGCGGGCGGCCGGTCGAGGGGGCAGAACCGCGGGCGGCCGGTCGAGGGGGCAGAACGCGGACGGCCGTTCGAGGGGGCAGAACGCGGACGGCCGTTCGAGGGGGCAGAACGCGGACGGCCGGGCAGGGTACCGGAGGCGACCGCCGGGCGGGCCGGCCGACCGGGGACGGCGGAGTCAGGACGGCCGGTCGAGGAGGGCCAACTGGTCCCGGGACTCGGCCGCCTCGGGCACCCCGAGCATCCGGTAGAGGGCCTCGGCCGCACTCCAGTGCGTCTCGGCGCGCCCGCCGTCACCGGCCGCCTGGTACGCCCGGCCCAGCCCGGCGTGCGCCCGGGCCCGCTCGTAGGCGTCCCCGATCTCGGTGGCCAGGCTGAGCGCGGTGCTGTGCTGCGACTGGGCCGGGCCGAGCCGCCCCAGCAGGAGCAGTGTCTCGCCGAGACTGTTGGTGGACGAGGCTTCGCCGGCCCGCTCACCGACCCGGCGCAGCAACCTGAGCGCCTGCTCCACGAGATCCACCGCGGACTCGTGGTCGCCCTGCCGCAGGCGTACCCGGCCGAGGCCGTCCAGCGCGAGCGCCTTGCCGGCCTGGTCGCCGACCGCCTCGAACAGGGCCAGTGCCCGCCGGTGCCGGCCGGCGGCGGCGAGCAGCCGTCCACCGCGCAGGTGCAGGTCACCGACGCTGGTCAGCGCGTACGCCTCCCCGGTCGCGTCCGCGATCCGCCGGCAGAGCACGATGGAGGTACGCAGGTGCACCCCTGCCTCGCGGTAGTTGCCCTGCCGCAGCAGTACGTGCCCGAGGTTGCCGCCGGCCCGGGCCTCGCCGGCCGGGTCACCGGCCCGCCGGCAGAGCAGCAGCGCGGCGCGCAGCGCCTCGGCGGCCTCGTCGTAACGGCCCTGGCGTTGCTGGACGTGCCCGAGGTTGCCCAGCGCCCGCGCCTCACCGGCGCCGTCGCCGTTCTCCCGGCTCAGCGCCACCGCCTCGCGCAGCCGGGCGATCGACGGGGCGTACCGGCCCTGCTGGACGTACATCACGGCGAGCCCGGTCAGCAGATGCGCCTCGGTGACCCGGTCGCCGGCCTCCCGGGCCGCGGCCAGAGCATGCGTGTGCATCCGTTCGGCCTCGGCGAAGTATCCGCCGCTCTCCAGATAGCGCAGCAGGGTCAGGGTCAGCCGTACCGCGTGTGCCGACCGGCCGCGTTCGGCCGCCCGGACCGTCGTCGCCACCAGGGTCGGCCGTTCGGCGTCCAGCCACTCCCGGGCCGCCTGCGGGTCCGGCATCGGCGGCGGCGGCACCGGTGGCCGGTGGACCGGCGCCCTGCGGTGCCGCTCCGCCGGATAGAGCGTGTCGATCGCCGCCGTCGCGGCGGCCAGTTCGTAGTCGAAGAGGCGGTCCAGGGCGGCGTCGGCGGTCGAGGCCGGCTCGTCGGCTGCGGAGCGTTCGACCGCGTAGGCCCGGAGCAGGTCGTGGAAGGTGTACCGGTGGTCGCCGGCCGGCTGCACGAGGTTCGCCCGGGCGAGCGTGTCGAGCAGGTGCCGTGCCGGCTCCGGACCGGTGTCGAAGAGCGCCGCGGCCGCGTACCGGTCGATGTCCGGTCCGGGATGCGGCCCCAGCATCCGGAAGGCGCGTGCGGCGGCCGGCGGCAGTTGCTGGTACGACCAGGACAGCACGGCCCGTACCCCGGTGCGCGGGTCACCGCCGGCGTCGAGCAGCCGAAGCCGCTGCTGCTGGTCGGCGAGTTCGGCGACGAGTACCGCCAGCGGTGCGGTCGGCCGGGTGAGCACGAGTTCGGCGGCGACCCGAAGGGCCAGCGGCAGGTGGGCGCAGCGCTCGGCGAGTGCTGCGGCGGCCGCGGGTTCCCGGGCGACCCGCTCGCCGAGGGTGCGCCAGAGCAGTTCGACGGAGTCGGCGCCGGAGAGCAGCCCGAGTTCGATCCGCTCGGCGCCGTCTCGGGCGACCAGCCCGGCGAGGGTGTTCCGGCTGGTGACCAGCACCGCACAGGAGGCACTGCCCGGTAGCAGCGGGCGGACCTGCTCCACCGACGCCGCGTTGTCCAGCACGATCAGCATCCGCCGGCCGTCCAGTTCGCTGCGGTACCGTGCCGCGCACTCGTCGAGTTCGAACGGCACCTCGGTGCCGGGTACGCCGAGCGCGCGGAGGAACCCGGCCAGTGCCTCCTGCGGCGGCATAGGCCGGTCGACATCGTAGCCGCGCAGGTTGACGTAGAGCTGCCCGTCGGGGAACCGGTGCCGGGCGTGGTGCCCCCAGCGCAGCGCGAGGGCGGTCTTGCCGACTCCGGCGGTGCCGGCGAGCACGACGACGGGGACGGTGGACGGCGCCGGCCGGTCGTGCTGCCCGGACCGCACCAGCAGCCTGTCCAGGGTGGAGAGTTCGGCCGAGCGGCCGCTGAATCCGGGTACGTCGGCGGGCAGTTGCGCGGGGACGGCCGGCGGGTCGCCCGGCCCGGTGCGGGCACCGGTCGCGATAGCCGGGGTCGCCGTCGCCGGCTCGGCGGCCCGCAGCGCATCCCGGTAGGCGGTGGCGAGTTCGGGACCGGGTTCGACCCCCAGCTCCTCGACGAGCCGCTCCCGGGCCTGGCGGTAGACCGCGACCGCCCGGTCCCGGCGTCCCAGCGCGTGGTAGGCCCGGATCAGCAGTCCCTGAGCGGTCTCGTCCAGCGGGCTGCTCGCGGCCACCTCCTCCAGCGCCGGCAGCACGTCGGCGGTCCTGCCGATGGCGATCATGACCTCGCCGTACCGGCGTACCGCCGCCCGGCGCTCCTCGGCCAGCGCGACGACCTTCGGATGCCCGGCGAGCGAGGGGACGTCGACCAGTGGGGCGGCGCGCCACAGCGCGAGTGCCCGCTGCCAGAGCCGGACCGAACCGGTCAGGTCGTCCCGGCGGTGCGCCTCGGCCGCCGCACCGGCGAGTTCACGGAACACGCACACGTCGAGGTTGCGGGCCGGTACGCCGACGGCGTACCCGTCGCCGACCCGGGGCAGGACGGCGCTGGCGGTGTGCGTGCGCCGGTCGGGTTCGAGCAGTCGACGGAGGTTCTTGACGTGCGTCTGGATCACGTTGGTGGCGGTCGGCGGCGGCTCGCCGTACTCCCAGAGCGCGTCGATGATCTCGGCCCGGGGCATCGGCCGGCCGGCGGCCAGCGCCAGCAGGCCGAGTACGGCCCGTTGTCCGGGCGAGGAGAAGGCGATCTGGTGTTCACCGCGCCAGGCGCGTACCGAGCCGAGGACCTCCAGCCGTACCGTGTCGACGCCCCCGTCGCCGGAGTCGCGGAAAGCGCTGACACCGTATGCGCTCTCGCGAGCTACGACCATGCCGCTGTTACCCTTCGGTGCGCTCTGACGAGCACACGATCAGCAGTCCCGCCTTGCGGGGGGACGGTCCCGGTCTGACCGGCGGGTGCCGTGCCGGGTTCACACCTCACGGCCCGCCGCCAACAGCCCCCATGCCTAACAGGGTGGCGTGCGGGTGAAACCGTGGCAAGGGGCGCGATACCGGTAGCGGTCATCCGACATGTCGGCAGCCGCAGGCGTCCGGGCGCCGGGCGCGCCGGGAGAGGGGGCCGCGGAGTGGCCGGTCCGCCGTACCGGCCATCCGATGTTCAGCGGTAGACGCGTACGTAGTCGACGAGCATCCGGGACGGGAACGGCGTACTCGGGTCGACCGGTCCGGGGAAGTCACCGCCGACGGCGAGGTTGAGGATCAGATAGAAGGGGTGGTCGAAGACCCACGGGCCACGGGTCGACTCCACCGTCTCCTTGCTGGCGTAGAAGACCGTCTGGCCGTCCACCTTGAACGTGATGCCCGAGCTGTCCCACTCCGCGGCCCAGACGTGGAAGCCGGCGGAGAAGTCGACCCCGCCCGGCGCCGGGTACTTCTGCCCGTAGCCGCCACCGCCGTTGTACTGCGGTGCGTGCAGCGTCGAGTAGCCCTCCAGGGTGTTCCGGCCGAGCACCTCCATGATGTCGATCTCCCCGTTGTACGGCCACGGCCGTCCGGTGAGGAAGTCGGCGCCCATCATCCAGAACGCCGGCCACAGGCCGTTGCCCTTCGGTACGTGGATCCGGGCCTCGATCCGGCCGTACTGGACGTGGAACTTGTTGCCGGTGTTCATCCGGTGCGAGGTGTAGTCACGCCCGCCGGCGGTCTCCCGGCGGGCCTCGATCACCAGGGCACCGGTGCCGTTCATCGAGGCGTTGTTGTTGTTCGTGTAGTACTGGATCTCGTTGTTCTGCCCGGTGCCGGGGTCGATCGTCCACTTGGCCGGGTCGGGCTTGCTGCCGGCGGCACCGTTGAACTCGTCGCTCCAGACGAGGTTGTTGGCCGGGAAGGTCGGGTCGGGCGGCATCGCCGGCGGTGCCGTCGGGTTGCCACCGGTGCCGTAGACCCTGAACTCGTAGAGCGAGTAGCCGTAGGGTCCGACCCGGGCGGTGCCGTACATCCGGACGTACCGGCCGGTGCCGGTGACGTTCAGCGTCTCCTTGAAGCCCCGGCCACTGGTGGTGGAGTAGATCGGGGTCCAGGTGCTGGCGTTCGCCGAGACCTGGATCTGGTAGGAGGTGGCGTAGGCCGGGTCCCACTGCAACACCACCTGGGTGATGCTGGCGGTGGCGCCCAGGTCGACGTAGATCCAGCCCGGGTCGACCCATCCGGTGGTGGTGCTGGTGGCCCACCGGCTGGCCGGGTCGTTGTCGAAGGCGCGTGCGGGCAGGCACTCGAAGCAGGTGCCGTCGTTCTGGTTGCTGGAGGCGACCGCCGGCTTCTGGTACGACAGCAGCACGCTGCCGCCCGGCGGCGGGGTGGTGGTCGGCGGGGGAGTGGTGGTCGGCGGGGTCGTCGGCCCGCTGCCGGTGTGTACCGCGAACTCCCACAGCGAGTAGCCCCAGGCGGTCGCCCGCGCGGTGCCGTACATCCGGACGTACCGGCCGGTGCCGCTGACGGTGAGGTTCTGCGTCCCGCCCGTGCCGGTGGTGCTGGTGTGCACGGTGGTCCAGGTCGAGCCGTCGGCCGAGGTCTGGATCTGGAACCCGGAGGCGTAGGCGGCCTCCCAGACCAGGGTGACCCCGCAGATCGACTGGGTGCTGCCGAGGTCGACCCGGAGCCACTGCGGGTCGGCGGCGGCGCTGGCCCACCGGGTACCGGTGTTGCCGTCGACCGCGGCCGAGGCCGGATAGGCGGCGGACTCGGTGGAGGAGGCGGTGGCCGGTCGGCCCTGCGCGGCGTTGCCGGTGCCGCAGGCGCTGGTGCCGGTCTCGCCGTACACCTGGAACTCCCAGAGCGACACCCCGTACGCGGTGCCCCGCTGGGTCGCGTTCAGCCGGACGTATCGCCCGGTGCCGGTGACGTTGATCTCCTGGTTGCCGCCGGTACCGGTGCTGGTGCTGTGCACGGTGGTCCAGGTCGAGCCGTTGGTCGAGGTCTCGATCGTGAAGGCGCGGGCGTAGGCGCCCTCCCAGCTCAGCAGGACCCGGCTGACCGGGGTGACGGTGCCGAGGTCGACCTGCAACCACTGCGGGTCGGCGAAACCGCTGGACCAGCGGGTTCCGGTGTTGCCGTCGACCGCGGCGGAGGCCGGATAGGTGGCGGACTCGACCGAGGAGGCGGTGACCGGCCGCCCCTGCGAGAGCAGGGTCTCGGCCGCCCCGGCGGACGTACCGGAGATGGCGAGGTAGCCGGCGAGCAGGGCCGGGATCGCGACGACCGACCCGGCGAGGAGACGCCACCGGTGTGGCCGGGATGGTCGGCGGCGGGGTGGGGACAGAGCGCTGTCCATCAGTGCTCCCTGAGGTGAGGCCCGCGTCGGTTTCGGGCCGGTTGCGGGCTGATGACAATCGGATGGGAGAGCGCTCTCTCGGATACTCTGAATCAATCAGCGAGAGCTGTCAATGCGGGGTCGCCGCCGACCGCCGGTCGCCGGCCGGGGGCGTCAGAGCGGACTGGCGTGCTGCTCGGTCACGACCATCGCGGGATAGAGCAGCACGTCCTGGTCGTTGTGTCTGAGCAGCTCGATGAACTCGTCGTGGACCGACCACAACAGGCCCTGCGGCGAGCGGTGCGGCGGCCACTGCCCCGGGTCCACGATGCCCCACCTGTTCAGCGCGTTGAGCAGGAACGGGTCCGCCGGCAGCCAGTCGCCGTCGACCTGGAACTCCAGCCACACGTGCACCGTGGCGTAGGGCGGTGCGACGAAGTATCCGGCCGTGGACCGGACCGGCAGCCCGAGTGAACCGCCCAGTCGGTGCAGGTAGTTCGCGGCCAGTCGGCAGTCGGCCAGGCCGCTGTCCCGGAGGAACCCGAGGTCCGTGTTGAGCGGGTAGGGCAGCAGGTGGAACTGAACCGGGCGGATCTGGTCGATCAGCTCGGTGAAGGGCCCGCCGAAGAGATGCCGGCCGCTGTCGAGGCGGACCTCGAAGGCGTACGTGCCCGGCCCGGTCTCCCGGCAGGTGCCGGGCCGCATCGCCGCCCGCAGCCGGGGATGCACCTCGAACCGGCATGCCCCGGCATGGCCCGGCGAGGGGCAGGAGGCGGAGAGCTCCATCCGATAGTCCAGCCGCTGACCCGGGACGACCTGGGTCAGCGACTTCGACCACCAGCGCATGGCCAGCCAGCGCGGGCAGCGCAGGCCCAGTCCCAGCCCGACGTTGGCCAGGTCGAGGCTGTCGAAGTGCGGGTCTGCGGCCGGGCCGCGGTGCGGCATGCCGAGGTCGAGCAACCGGGCCTGTAGCGCCTGGTCGACCCGGTGCAGTCGCCTCGCCTCGGCAGCGCTTTCCGAGAACATCCGGGCGGTGTCCGGCACCCGCCGGAGCCGCTCGACGACTTCCTGGATGCGCTTCGACGAGTGTGCGAGGGTCGGAATCGTCATCCCCCATGCTCGGTGGCGGTGCCGTATCATCGTCCTCGCCGGCTCTGGTCGATGTCAATGGATTGACGTCATCGTGGCCGGCGCTTTGCCGCCGACCACAGTGGAGGGTCGCGAGAGCTATGTTGGTTCGTGAGCGGCTGCGTTCGGTGTTCCTCACCGCGCTCGACCTGCCCGCCGACGTGGACGTGACGGAGTTGCAGCACCGGGTCCACCCGCGTTGGGATTCCCTCGGCCACCTGGCACTGGTTATCGCGATCGAAGAGGAGTTCGACGTCGAGTTCGACAGCGATCAGCTGATCGGCATGGACAGCTTTCAGAGTGCGCTGAAGATTCTGCACGACCTGGGCGTCTACGATTCTACATAGGATGGTCGCGGCCGGTTGCCATCCCCGATCGTCAATGTAAGAATCTGGGCGAACGGGGGACGGGGTGTCGTGGTGACACAATTCGTCGCCGTCGTGTCGGCACCCACTCGCCGCACCGCCCACCCCGGGGTGGGCGGGTGTGCCTTGCCGCATCCCGTCGTCGGCCGGCCCTGCCGGCTGCTGCCCCGTCCGCTGGCCACCCGCGGGGGTCGACCGGGAGGGGTGCCGTGGTCCAGGTGGAGGCAGTCGAGGGGGCACGACGATCCGGGCCGCTGGGCGCCGGACAGGTCTTCGAGTGGTGGAAGTTCCGGGGCTCGTCCCGTGGATCCATTGTCTGGCTGCGGCTGCCGCTGCCCCGGCCGATTCCCGAGGTTGACGTCCGAGCGGCGGTGACCGAGCTGGTCACCCGGCACGAGGCCCTGCGCAGCACCGTCGGGTACGACGAGCGGGGCATGCCTCGTCAGGTGGTGCACCCGCCCGGCGAGCGCGAGGTCTTCCTCGGGCGGGAGCCGTACGGACTGACCGGAGACGAGATCGCCGCCTGGGTCGACCGTTTCGACTTCGACGTCGAGCGGCACTGGCCGTGCTGGGGCCTGCTGCTGCACGCCGATGACGGCGACGTCGCCGAACTGGTGCTGTTCTTCTCGCACGTGTCGATGGACGCCGTCGGGACTCTGCTGCTCCACGACGAGCTGGCCGAGCTGCTCCTCGCGCGGTGGGAGCGGCGACCGCACCGGCTCCCGCCGGTACGGCGGCACCTGCTCGACGCGGTCGCGCTCGATTCCTCGCCGGAGCTGGACGCCGAACGGGCGGAGGCGGAGCGCTACTGGGCCGCGGAGCTGCGTGCGGCACCGAGCCGGCTGTTCGGCAGCACCCCGCACACGAGCTTCCGGTTGTACGCCGGCACCATCGTCTCGACCACCGCACCGGAGGTGCTGGCCGCCGCCGCCCGGCGGTACCGCACGACTCCGGCGGCCCTCTACTCGGCCGTGGTGACGATCCTGCTGGCCATCCTCAGCGGCGCGGACCGCTCGGTGCTGCGGTTCCACTACCACGGTCGGGGGCCGGCGGAGGAGGGGGTGGTCGGCTGCTTCCACCGGATCCTCTTCACCAGCCTCGACGTGTCCGACCGGGCGCCGCTCGGCAAACTGGTCCGGCGGGCGGCGACGCAGATCCTGCGGGCGCAGCGGCAGTACCGGATCGGCTGGGACCGGCTCGCCGAGCTGGAGGCCGCCGAGATCCGGCGCCGGGGGACCGGGTTCGCCTGGGGGTCCACCGTCAACTTCGGTGTCTCGGACGAGTACGAGCGGCTCTGTCTGCGCGGTGACTACGGTCCGGCGACGCTCGACGGGCTGCCCGAGCCGGAGATCATGCTCAACCCCCGGGAGATCAGCGACAACGACACCGGGATGGACGCCTACCTGATGGTCCGGATCGGCCGGGACTCCATGCACGTGCAGGGCGGTTTCAACGGCAACATCCTGCTACCGGGGGAGATGGAGGTGCTGCTGCGCGGCCCGGAACGCGTACTCCGGCAGGCGCTCCGGCAGCACGACCTGAGCTTCGCCGAGCTGGTGGAGGTCGCCACCGGGATCGCCGGACAGCTCCGCCCACCCGGGTGCTGGCTGGGCAACCACCTGACCGACCTCGACCAGTTGCGCAAGCTGCTGGAGGAGCATCCCGACGTGCGGGCGGCGTACCCACGGGTGGAGCCGACGCCCGACGGCGAGCGGCTGGTCGCCTTCCTGGCCGTCGGGGACACCGGCCCGGGCCCGGCCGAGCTGCGGGACTTCGTTCTGGCCCGGATCGGCCCGACCGCCGCCGTGACCTGTCCGGAGCACTTCGTCACCTACGCCCGCCCGCCCCTGGACCGGGACGAACCGGCGGCCTGGCGGGCCCTGCCGCGCCTGGCGGAGGGAACCGGTCTGCGGCGGGCCGCCCGGGCCGCCACCGGCGACCGTGAGCTGGCGCTGCACCGGGCCGTCACCCGGTTCACCGGGGCGACCGAGGTCTCGATGGCCGGCACCTACCTCGAGACGACGGGCCGGCTGCTGGTCGTACCGGCGATCCTGCGGGCCCTGGCCGACGAGGGTTACACCGGCCTACTGCCGGACGACTTCGTCCGACCCGTGTCGTTGGCCCAGCTCGCGACCGAGCTGACGGCCCCGCCTCCGGGCGACGGGCCGGGCCGGTGACCGGGCTCGTCGGCGGTGGGGCGCGGCTGGTGGAGGGGACGACCGGCCGCATCCTCTCGGGCGCCGGCCTGGCCGCCGCGCTGGCCCCGATCCGTCGGGCGTACGACGCGCTGCCGCCGGGTGTGCTCTTCGCGCGCACCGGCAGCACGGTCGACTCGGTACTGCGGTACCTCGCCGCGATGCTTGCCGACCGACCGGTCGCACTGCTGGACCCCCGGCTCCCGGCCGACCTGCTGGGCCGGCTCGTCGCCGCCTACCAGCCGGCCGCTGTGGTCGGGCTGGACGAGACGCCCTGCCCCGCCGATGCCGACCGTCCGGCCGGATACCAGGCCGCCTCGATGGCCGGGGTCGGCGGCATCTGGCGGCGGCGGGCCGACCCGGAGCATCTCCCCGCACCGTCGCTCGCCCTCCTGCTGGCCACCTCGGGTTCGACCGGCAACCCGCGACTGGTCCGGCTGTCGCGTTCGGCGGTGCTGGCGAACGCGCTGGCGATCGCCGAGGCGTTGGAGATCGACGATCGGGAGGTGGCCCCGACCAGCCTGCCGCTCTTCTACAGCTACGGCCTCTCGGTGCTGAACAGCCACCTGGTGGCCGGCGGGACGGTGGTGGTCGCCGACGGAGACGTCTTCTCCGCCGGCTTCTGGCGGGCCTGCGACAGGCACGGGGCGACGTCACTGGCCGGCGTGCCCCGGCACTACGAGATGCTGACCCGGCTGCGGTGGGACCCGGCGCGCCGGCCCCGGCTGCGTACCCTGACCCAGGCCGGCGGCCCGCTGCGTCCGGCGCTCGCCCGGCGCCTGCACGAGCGGTTGGCCGGCGTCGGTGGACGGCTGTTCCTGATGTACGGCCAGACCGAGGCGACGGCCCGGATCGCGGTGCTGCCGCCGGACCGGCTGCCCGACAAGGTGGGTTCGGCCGGTCTCCCGGTGCCGGGCGGGCGGCTGTGCGTACGTACCGACACCGGCGAACAGAGCACGGTGCCAGGGGTTTCCGGCGAGGTGGTCTACTCCGGTCCCAACGTGATGCTCGGGTACGCCGACAGCGCCGCGGACCTCGCCCTGGGCGACGAGTTGGGCGGCGAACTGGCAACCGGTGACCTGGGGCGGCTCGACGACGAGGGCTTCCTGTGGCTGACGGGCCGGCTCAAGCGGATCGGAAAGGTCTTCGGCACCCGGGTCCACCTCGACGACGTCGAACGGCTCGTCGACGACGCTCCCGGGCCGGTCGCGGCGGTCTCGGCCGGGGACCGGGTGGTGGTGTGGTGTGCGGGGATCGGCGACGAGTCGGCCCGCGCGCTCGGGGTCGCGCTGGCCGACCGGCTGCGGCTGCACCGGTCCGGCCTCGACGTCCGCGGCATCGACCGGCTGCCGACGCTGGCCAACGGGAAGACCGACTACCGCCGCCTCGAGGCGGAGGCGCAACGGTGAGCGAGCCGGGAGTCTTCACCCTGCCCCAGCCGGCCCGGGAGCGGACCCTCCTGCCGGCGCTGCGGGAGCTGACCGAGCACCACCGCGAGCACAGTCCCGAGTACCGGCGGATCCTCGCCGCCCTCGACCACCGTCCGGGCCGCGCGTACCGGACGCTGTCGGAGCTGCCGTGGCTGCCGGTCGGGCTGTTCAAGCGGCACACCCTGCGCAGCGTGCCGGCCGGGGAGGTGTTCCGGGTGCTCACCTCCAGCGGGACCACCGGCGAGGTCAGCCGGGTCTATCTGGACCGGGCCGCGGCCGCGGCGCAGCAGCGGGCGCTCGCCGCCGCGATGCGCACGGTCGTCGGTCGCGCCCGGCTGCCGATGCTGCTGGTGGAGAGCCGGGCGGTGCTGCGCGGCCCCGGTGCGCTGCCGGCGCGTGCGGCCGGGGTACTCGGGATGATGGGCTTCGGCCGGGACCACGCGTTCGTGCTGGACGAGCGCGAGGCGCCGGACCCGGCGGCGGTGGCGGCGTTCCTGCACCGGCACGGCGGGCGGCCGTTCCTCGTCTTCGGCTTCACCTTCCTGGTCTGGAGCCGGCTGTACGACCTCGCCCGGCAGCACGGCTGGGACCTGTCGCACGGCCTGCTGATCCATTCCGGCGGGTGGAAGCGGCTGACCGACCGGGCGGTGGACAACCGGGAGTTCCGCGAGCGGTTCGGCGCGGACACCGGCCTGCGGCGGATACACAACTTCTACGGCATGGTCGAGCAGATGGGCACGATCTTCCTGGAGGGCCCCTCCGGCGACGGACTGTACTGCCCGGACTTCGCCGACGTGTTGATCCGGGATCCGGTGAGCTGGCGGGTGCTGCCGGTCGGCGAGCCGGGAGTGGTGCAGGTGCTCAGTACGCTGCCCCGCTCGTATCCGGGTCACGTGCTGTTGACCGAGGACCTCGGCGTGGTGCACGGTGTCGACGACGGCGACTGGCCGGGCCGGCGGTTCAGCGTGCTCGGCCGGGTGCCGCGGACCGAACCGCGCGGCTGCTCGGACAGCTACCCCGGGCGGGCCCGGTGAAGGTACGCGAGGAGTTTCCCGCCGACGCGCCGGTCGACGTCCCGGCGCTGGTCGCGGCGCTGGTCACGGAGCCGCCGGGTGGTCCGCTGACTGTCGGCGACGAGCGGGTCAGCGAGTTCCTGACCGCCTTCGGGCGGCGGCTGCTCGCCCCCGGCACCGTCCGGCGGCATCCGGAACTCGGGTCACTGGGGTTCTTCCTGCGGCGTGGCGGCCTCGCCCGGAGCCTGGCGGACCTCTCCACCCCGTCCGGTGCGCTCCGGTTCCCGCGCGGGCTGGTCTTCCACCTGCCGCCGGCCAACGTCGACACGGTATTCGTGTACGCCTGGGCGCTCGCCGCGCTGGCCGGCAACCACAACGTGGTACGGATCTCCCCGCGCTCCGGCGGCGTCGCGGCGGCGGTGCTGGACGCGCTGCGCGAGACACTGGCTGACGGTCATCCCGCCGTCGCGCACAGCCAGCGGATGGTGACGTACGACCGGGACGACGCCGTCACCGCCGTGTTGAGTGCCGCGTGCGACCTGCGGGTGATCTGGGGCGGGGACGAGTCGGTGCGGCGGCTGCGCGCGATTGCGCTGCCGCCGGGCGCACGCGACCTCGTCTTTCCGGACCGGTCCTCGTTCTGCGTGCTGTCGGCGGCCGGCTGGCTGGCGGCGCCGGCCACCGAGCGCCGGTCCCTGGCGGAGCGACTCTGCACCGACGTGTACTGGTTCGACCAGGCGGCCTGCTCGTCGCCGCGTACCCTGTTCTGGGTCGGGACGCCCGAGGCCGCCCGGCGGGCCGGTGCCGAGTTCTCCGCCGAGTTGCTCGCCGTGGTCGGCGCCCGGACACCACAGGTGCCGACGTCGATGGTGCTGCACAAGTACGTCACCGCGTTCGGGCTGGCCGCCGAGGGTGTCGCCGACCGGATCCGCTTCCCCGGCAACGCCGTCACCCACCTGGACCTCAGCGCCGCCGACGGCCCGCTGCGGGACTGGCTGGGCGCGGGCACCTTCGCCTGGGCCCGGCTGGACCGACTCGCCGACCTCGCCGGGATGGTGCGGCGCCGGGACCAGACCGTCACCCACTTCGGGTTCGGCGCGGCCGAGCTGACGGAGTTGGCGCGGGCGTGCGGCGGCCGGGGTGTGGACCGGATCGTCCCGGTCGGACGCGCGCTCGACTTCGCGCCGGTGTGGGACGGCTACGAGCTGCTGCGCGAGTTCACCCGGCTCACCACGATCACGACCTGACCCGGCCGTCGAGCGTGCCGCGCAGCCGGTCCCTGGCCCGGCCCGAGGTGCCCGCGCCGACCAGGTTGGCGATGGCCGCGTCCGCCTCGCCGGTGCCACAGGCCCGGGCCAGTTCGCCGAGCCGGCCGGCGATCCGGGCGCCGAGCCACTCGAACGCGTACTCCAGCGCGGCGACGTCCGTCTCGGCCGCGTCACCGGCCGGACCGGCGGCGGGCCGGCACCGGGGGCACGCCAGTTCGCAGGCGGCGAGCAGGGCCTCCAGTTCGGCGAGCACGGTCGCCGCGGCGAACCGCAGCGCCTGGTCGCCGTCCCACCGGCCGGCCGCGCGCGCCGCCCGGACCGTGGCCGACAACCCGTCCGCCGCCCGGGCGAGCCGGTGCGCCCGGTCGCAGCCGGAGGCGGTGAAGAGGTCGGCGCAGCGGCCGGGGAGTGCGGGTGCGTAGCGGCGCCACGGCAGTCGGGCGGTCTCGGCCGTCGGCCGGGGCCCGGTGCGGTAGACCTGCCGGGTCCGTTCCAGGGTACGGCCGTTCGGCGTCGACGTGGCGAACCGGGGCAGCCGGTCGGCGAGGTCGTCGAGCATCAGGTGGCTGGTGCCGTCGAAGACCCCGTAGAGCAGCACGTCGCGGACGAACCTCGGGTACGGCAGCTCCTCCAGCAGTGCCCGGGCGCCGAGCACGTACCGCCCCTCGGTCACCGCCTCCTCGGCCAGCCGGCAGCAGACCAGCTTCGCCACCGCGGCGAAGTATCCGGCGCCCGGGCCGAACAGGTTCGCCGCGCAGGCGGCCTTGACCGCCATGGCGGCGACGACGGTGTCGAGGGCGGCCAGCCGGACCAGGTGCTCGCCGATCGCGCCGAGGGTGTCGATCGGGGCACCGTAGACGTCCCGCCGCCGGGCGTAGCCGACGGCGATGTCCCGGGCCCCGGAGACCGCTCCGGAGGCGAGGGCGGCGACCCCGCCCCGGGACACCATCAGCGTCTTCTGCACGATCGCGAAGCCCTCGCCGGGCACGCCGATCAGCGCGCTCGTCGGGACCCGGGTGCCGGTGAACCGTACCCCGGAGATGTCGGCGGCCCGGGCGGGCAGCGTACGCCGGCGCGGCAGCGCCGTGACGCTGGCGTCCCGCTCGACCAGGAACAGCGAGAAGTCGCGTACGCCCGGTCCGGGCCGCGATCCGGCGTCGCCGGTCCGGAGCAGCGCCACCAGCATCTCGTGCCGGCTCCCGCCGTTGATGAGGTGCTTCGTCCCGTCCAGCCGGTACCCGTCGCCGTCCCGGCGGGCCGTGGCCTGGTTGCGGAGCAGGTTCGAGCCGTGCTCCCACTCGGTGAGCAGCAGGGCGGCGGCCGCGCCCTCCGCCAGCCGGATGGTGACGTACTCCTGCTGGGCCGGACTGCCAGCCAGATAGACCGGCAGCAGGGCCAGTCCGTTCACCCCGACGGTGATGGCCAGGCTGCCGCTGCGCCGCGCGGTGACGGCCCCGAGGGCGCCGAGGTGCAACGGGGTGGCCTCGGCGGGGGCGAACAGCCGCGCCAACCCTCGCTCGCGCAGCTCGTCAAGGATCCGTTGTGGATAGTTTGCGCTGCTTTCCGCGCCGTCCAGAGCCTCCACTGTCGACGGTGTGTCGAGATGGTCCTCGATGGCCGCGAGCGGCGGGGAGTCGGCCGATCCGGCGGGCGCGAGGCGCTGCCAGGCGGAGAGTCTGTCGGTCGGCCGCATCGTGTCGGAATCCTCGGCCCATCCCGTCGCACCGCTCGTCGCATCGGCCGCCATCACCGTACGGCCTGGCCGGGAAGCGGGTCAAGACGAGGTCGGGCGCCGGTCGGCCGGTCGGCGGCGGGTTGTCCGGGCGCCCCGGACGCGCACCGTTACACCGGACCGGAGGCGCGGTTAGGATGAACCTTGTCGATGGATGCCGGCGTCCGTACGGGGGTACAACGATGGACGACAGTGCCGCCTCAGTGGATCCGTCGCGGCCCTCCGCCCGCACCGTCTTCGCGCAGATGCGTCGCCACCTGCCGCCGTACCTCGCCCTGACCGGCAAGCTGGCCGGGCGGGGGGCGGTGGAGACGAGCGGGGAGGGCTGTCGGGTCCGGCTCTCCGACGGCCGCTCGGCACTCGACTTCGGCTCGTACGCGGTGACCCTGCTCGGCCACCGCCACCCGGCCGTGCTCACGGCCGTACGCGATCAGCTCGACGCCCTGCCCGTCGCCACCCGTACGCTGGCGAACCCGGCCACCGCGGCGGCCGCGGCCCGGCTGGTGGAGTATTTCGACAGCGAGCTGACCCGGGTCTGCTTCGGGGTGAGCGGTGCCGACGCGGTGGAGGCGGCGGTCAAGTTGGCCCGGCTGGCCAGCGGCCGGAGCCGGATAGTCGCGGTGCAGGGCGGATTCCACGGCAAGTCGCTCGGGGCGCTGGCCCTGACGCACCACGAGCGCTATCGGACCGGCCTGCTCGACGTGCTCCCCGGGGTGGTGCACGTGCCCGCCGACGACCCGGACGCGGTGGCCCGGGAGGTCGCCCGGGACGACGTCGCGGCCGTCGTGTTCGAGCCCGTCCAGGGAGAGAACGGCGTCCGCCCGCTGGATCCGGACGTGCTGGCGGCCTGGTGCGCGGCGGCCACCGCGCACGGCACCTTCGTGATCGCCGACGAGATACAGTGCGGCCTGCGGCGCTGTGGCGAGCCCTCCCTGGCGCTCGCCGCCGGTCTGCCGGTGGACGCCGTACTCGTCGGCAAGCCGCTGGGCGGCGGGGTGCTGCCGGTCTCCGCCGCCGTGTGCCGGGAACGGCTGTACGCGCCGCTGCTCGCCGATCCGGTCGTGCACACGTCGACGTTCGCCGGCCACCCGCTCGGGTGTGCGGCGGTGCCGGCCGCGCTCGACACCATCGAGGAACTCGCCGACCGGGGGCCGGTGCTCGCCGGGGCGATGGCGGACGGTCTGGCCGAGCTGCGCCGGCGGCATCCCGAGACGGTCACGGCGGTGCGCGGGCGCGGTCTGCTGTGGGGGGTCGACCTGGACCCGCCGCATCTCGCCGGAGAACTCGTCGTGCAGTTGGCGCAGGCCGGCCTGCTGGTGTCGCCCTGCATGAGCCGGCCCGGCACGTTGCGGCTGATGCCACCGCTGGTCGCCGGCACCGGGGAACTCTCCGAGGCGCTGGGCATCCTCGCAGCGGTGGTCGCCAGGGCGGCGGCCGGGGGGAGGGCCGCCGGGGTCCCGTCCGGGGCTCCGGCCGCGCCGTGACCGGCGACCCGTCGCCCGCCACGGCCGACCCGCCCCCTCCCGCCGGATCCGCGTTGGTGCGGCTGGTCCGTGCACGGCTCCGACTCCTCCGCCTGTTCGCCGGCGCTGGCTGGCTACCGGCGCTCGCGGTGTCGGCGAGCTACCTGGTGATGGCCCTGTTGCCCCCGCTCACCGCAGTGGCCACCGGTCGGTTCGTCGGCATGCTGGCGGGGGGTGCCCCGGACCACGAGGTGCTGGGCGGGATCGGGCTGCTGATCGGGTTGGCGCTGGCCACCCGGATCGCGGAGGTGGTCCGGGACCTGCTCGGCGTGGTACTCGCCCGGCGGATCGACGGGGCGGTCCGGGAGCGGCTGCGCACGCTGGCCCGTACGCCGAGACACGTCGTGCACCTGGAACGGTCCGACTTCCACGACGACGCGGTACGGGCCTCCGACCCGGGCCACGGCATCGGCCGGATCCGCTCCCCGGGTACGGCCGCGGTCGGCCAGGTGGTGCTGGTGTTCCGGTTCGTCTCCGCGCTGGCCGGCGCCGCGCTGCTGGCCACCTTCTCGGTATGGCTGGCCGGGATCCTGCTGGTGGCGTCGCTGGTGATCCGGGTCCGGCTGCGCCGGCAGTGGATCCGTCTGGTGGCGGTCAAGGACGCGGACGCCGCCGGGCAGCGCCGACTGGCGTACCTGTCCGAGCTGGCCGGGCTCGCCGGAGCCAAGGAGTTGCGGGTGTACGGCCTCGGCCACTGGCTGCTGCGCCGCCGGCTCGGACTCGCCTACCAGGTGCACGGTCCGACCTGGCGGGAGATGTGGCGGGTGCTGCGCAGCCAGAAGCTGGCCATCGGCCTGGGCACCGGGTCGGTCGCGCTCGCGATGGCGGTGCCGGCGTTCGCGGCGGTCGCCGGGCGGATCGGCTCCGAGCAACTGGTCACCGCGGTGGCCGCCGCCTGGACCATCTTCGCGATCAGCTCGATGGGCTCCGAGGCCTTCGACATCGAGTACGGGCTGGGCGGCGTACGCGCGCTGGACCGGCTCACCACCCGGTACGGCACCGCCCCGGTCACCGTCCGGGAGCCCGGGCCGGCGACCGCGCCCGGTGAAGCCGAGCCGAGGCTGGTGCGGTTCGAGAACGTCTCCTTCCGCTATCCGGACGGCCCGCCGGTGCTGGACGGGTTGTCCCTGGTACTCCGGCCCGGTGAACGGGTCGCGGTGGTCGGCCGGAACGGCGCCGGCAAGACCACGCTGATCAAGTTGCTGGCTGGGCTGTACCCGCCGACCAGCGGCCGGATCACGGTGGACGGCCGGGATCTGGCCGAGCTGGACCCGGCCGGCTGGCGGCGCGAACTGACCGTGGTGTTCCAGGACTACCTCCGGTATCCCGCCACCGTTGCGGAGAACGTGGCGATGTCCGCCCCGGAGTGGCTGACCGACCGTGCGGGAGTCGCCGAGGCGGTACGCCGGGCCGGCGCGGCCGAGCTGGTGACCGGGCTCGCCGACGGGCTGGACACCTCGCTGTGGCGGGAGGGCACCGCCGGCACCGAACTCTCCGGCGGCCAGTGGCAGCGGATCGCGATCGCCCGCGCGCTGTTCGCCGCGGCGCACGGCCGGCGGCTGCTGGTGCTCGACGAGCCGACCGCACACCTGGACGTCGCCGCGGAGGCCGCGTTCTACCGGCGGGTGGTCGCGCAGGTGCCCCGGGCGACCGTACTGCTGATCTCGCACCGGCTCTCCACGGTACGCCCCGCCGACCGGATCGTGCTGCTCCGCGACGGGGTGGTCGCCGAGGAGGGCAGCCACGACGAGCTGATGGCCTCCGGCGGAGAGTACCGCCGGCTGTTCACGTTGCAGGCGGCCAGGTTCGCCGACGTGGCTCCGGCCGCCCGGGTCGGTGAGTGAGGGTGCTCCGGGAGCGGCTGGGCGTCCTGCGCCACGTGCTCCGGCTCTCCCTCCGGGCCGACCGGCGGACGGTCTTCGCGCTCTTCGGCCTGATGGTCGGCCAGGCCGGGATCGTGGCCGGTACCGGGCTCAGCCAGCGCTGGCTGATCGACACGGCCCTGACCGGCCGCGTCGGCGGCGTACTCGCCGCGGTGGCGGTGGGCGCGCTCGCGTACGGACTCGGCACGGCCGGCGGGCGGATCCAGACCAATATGCTGATCTACCTCACCGACCGGGTGCAGGTGGCCGTCAGTCAGGAGGTACTGCGGTTCGTGGCGGTCATCCCGACCCTGGACCACCTCGAACGCGCGGACTACCTGGATCGGCTGGAGCGGCTGCGCTGGGGCACCTGGGGACTGGCCGGGTCGTTCTGGCAGGCGGTCGCCGCCGCTGCCGCCGTGGTGAGCCTGCTGGCCACCACGGTGCTGCTGGCCGCCGTACACCCGGCGCTCTGCCTGCTCGCGGTGTTCGCGGTCCCGTCGCTGCTGACCACCCGGCGGTCCGCCGCGATCATGCGGGACACCTACGACTCGACCGCCGAACTGAGCCGCTGGGACCAGCGGCTGCACGAACTCTGCCTGGCGCCGGAAGCGGCGAAGGAGCTGGCGATCGCGGGTGCGGGACCGGAACTCGGCGGTCGGGCCGCCGGGCTGTGGCGGACCGTCACCACCCGGCTGGTCCGGGCCCAGTTGCGGGCCGCCGGCTGGGAGGTGGCCGGTTGGGCCTGCTTCGCGGCCGGCTTCCTGACCGCCCTGTGGATACTCGCCGGCCGGGTGGCCGAGGGGACCGCCACGCTCGGGGACGCGGTCCTGCTGATCACCCTGGCCACCCAGTTGCAGGCCCAACTCGGACAGGTGGTCGGTGGCGTGGCGGAGGTGGCGGCGGCCGGGCATGTCATCGACCACTACGTCTGGCTGCGCGACTACGCCGCCCGGCCCGGCGGCGGGGACGGAGCCGGGCGGCGGCTCACCGACGGCATCGTGCTGACCGGGGTGTCGTTCCGGTATCCCGGCGCCGACCGGGACACGCTGGACG
Organism: Plantactinospora sp. CA-294935; assembly: GCF_050936445.1. Classification (NCBI taxonomy): domain Bacteria; kingdom Bacillati; phylum Actinomycetota; class Actinomycetes; order Micromonosporales; family Micromonosporaceae; genus Plantactinospora; species Plantactinospora sp. CA-294935. The sequence goes on along the minus strand of NZ_JBNJMU010000001.1, from coordinate 8,720,112 downwards.
ACGTCAGTCTCTGGCTGCCGCCCGGCCGGACCGTCGCGCTCGTCGGGGTCAACGGAGCCGGCAAGAGCACGCTGGTCAAGCTCTTGACCGGGCTGTACCAGCCGACCCGGGGCAGCATCACGGTGGATGGCCGACCACTGAACCTTCCTCGCCCTGAGCCGCGCGACGGGTGCGCCCCGACCTCCGCCTGCGGCCACGACGGACCGCAAGGGAAGGAAGGTTCACCCGGCGGGATCGACCCGAACCGCTGGCACGGCAGCGTCACCGCGGTCTTCCAGGACTTCGCCCGGTTCCAGTTCCGCGCCCGGGAGGCGGTGGGCGTGGGTGACCTGGCCCGGCTGCGCGACGAGGCGGCGGTACGGGACGCGGTCCGCCGCGCCGGTGCCGAGGAACTGCTGACCGAGCTGCCGCACGGGTTGGACACCCAGCTCGGCACGGCGTTCGACGGCATCGAGCCGTCGCTCGGGCAGTGGCAGAAGCTTGCCCTGGCCCGCGCGCTGATGCGTCCCGCGCCGTTGCTCACCATCCTGGACGAGCCGACGGCGGCGCTGGACCCGCAGGCCGAACACGACCTGTTCACCGGCTTCGCCGGACAGGCCGCCGCGTTCGCCGCCGAGCACGGGACGGTCACCGTCTTCGTGTCGCACCGGTTCTCCACCGTCCGGCTGGCGGATCTGATCGTGGTGCTCGACGACGGGCGGATCGTCGAGACGGGCAGCCATGCCGAGCTGATGCGGCACGACGGCCGGTACGCCACCCTGTACCGGATCCAGGCCGGCGCCTATCAGGCGGACTCCGTCGGGCGTACGGGACGGCCCGGGGAGAACGGCGCCGTCGGGCGTACGGGACGGCCCGGGGAGAACGGCGCCGTCGGGCGTACGGGACGGCCCGGGGAGAACGGCGCCGCCGGACCGGCGCGCCGGAACTGACATCGGAGCGGGGACGGGAGGACCTGGTGGAGAAGGCGCGCGACGGGTACGCCCACGCCACGACGGAGCACCGCGACGGTGACATCTTCGGCTGGTTGGCCGACCCGCCGACGGACCGTGGTCTCCGGTTCGCCGACGAGACCGGTACCGGCTGGACGTTCTGTCCGTACGCCCGGTTGGCCGAACTGGCCCGGGCGGCCGCCGGGCGCCTGTACGGGGCCGGTGTGCGTGCCGGAGACGTGGTGCCGATCGTCTGTCCGACGTCGCCGACCTTCGTCGCGGCGTTCTACGGCGCGCTGCTGCTCGGCGCCACACCCAGCGCACTCGCCCCGCCCACCGCGTACGGCGAGCCCGAGGGGTACGCGGCGCACCTGGACCGGGTACTCCGGCTCGCCCGGGCCCGGGTCATGGTCGCCGCGCCCGAGGTGGCCCGGGTGGTGGCCGGACCCGCCGCCCGGTACGGCTGTGCGGTTCTCTCCGACCTCGACGCCGCCGACGGGACGTTTCCCGGGCAGGAGCCGGGGGAGATCGCCATCCTCCAGTTCAGCTCCGGGTCGACCGGCCCGCAGCGCGGGGTACGGGTGCCGCACCGGGCTCTGCGGACCAACATCTCGGCCATCCGGGACTGGCTCTCCTACGATCCGCACGACGCGATGGTGAGCTGGCTGCCGCTGCACCACGACATGGGGCTGGTCGGCTGCCTGCTGATGCCGATGGCCGCCGCCAGCGACGTCTGGCTGATGCGACCCGAGCAGTTCGTCCGGACGCCGGGCCGCTGGCTGCACCCGTTCGCCGCCTCCGGGGCCAGCACCGCGGTGACCCCCACCTTCGGCCTGGCGCACCTGATCCGCCGGATCCGGCCGGCCGACCTGGCGGGCATGGACCTGCGCGGCTGGCGCACCCTGATCGTCGGTGCCGAACCGGTGCACGCGGGCGTACTGGACGATCTCGTCCGGCTGCTCGGGCCCGCCGGGTTCGCCGCCGATGCCGTGCTCCCGGCGTACGGCCTGGCCGAGGCGACGCTGGCGGTCGCCGGCCGGCGGCACGGCACCGCCCTACGCGCGGTACGGGTGGCGCCGACCTCGCTCTATCCCGGCAAGCCGGTGACGCTGGCCGAGGGGCCCGACGGAAGCGACGTCACCCTGGTCGGCTGCGGACCACCGCTGCGGGACGTCCGGGTCGACATCGTCGGCGAGGACGGTCGGCCGGTCGAGGCCGGGGTGCTCGGCGAGATCGAGCTGCGCGGCGGCTCGGTCGCCGCCGGCTACGTCGCCGACGAGGGCGAGGGGTCCTTCGACGGGGTGATCCGGACCGGCGACGCGGGCTTCCTGCTGGACGGGGAACTGTTCGTCGTCGGCCGGCTCGGCGACAGCGTCAAGCGGTTCGGGCGCTGGCTGTTCGCCGAGGATCTCGACCGGGTGGCGGCGGCGCGCTCCCCCCGACCGCGCAAGACCGTCGTGCTGCTCGGCGACCTGGACGGCAGGGTGACCGCCGTGGTGGCCGTGGAGGGCGATCTCGGGGACGCGGCCGAGCGGATCGGCCGGTCGGTCGCCAACCACGCCGCGCAGGTCGAGGTCCAGGTCCGGTCCGTGCCGGCCGGCTGGATAGCCCGGACCACCAGCGGGAAACCGCGTCGCCGGCTGATGTGGCAGCGGGTACTCGAGGAGCGGGCCGGCACGGTGCACTGGCAGTCGGCCGACCACCGTCCGGAAGGGAAGTGAACGGGATGTCCAGATCCGTCAGCCGGTGTGCCGCCGTACTGGTGGTGGCACTGCTGCTGCTCTCCGGCGCCGCCGTACCGGTGGGGGCGACGGCCGTCGCCGGAGGCGGGTACCAGGCCGTCATCCGGCGGACCAGCTTCGGCGTACCGCACATCCTCGCGGCCCGCCTCGGCGACGCCGGCTTCGGGCAGGGGTGGGCGTACGCCGAGGACCGGTTCTGCGACCTGGCGGACCAGGTGGTGAAGATCCGCAGCCAGCGTTCCCGCTGGTTCGGCCCCGGACCCGGCGGCGCCAACCTCGGCACCGATCTCGGCTATCTGGCGCTGGGCCTGCTGGACCGGGCACGCGAGCAGGCGGACCGCTTCCACGGCGACGCCCGGGACCTGCTCGACGGGTACGTGGCGGGCTACAACGCCTACCTGGCGCGGACCGGCGCGGCGAACGTCCCGGGCTGGTGCGCCGGCCAGCCGTGGCTCGGCCCGATCACCGTGGTGGACCTGCTCGCCTACCAGCGGGACATCGCGATCTCCGCGAGCGGACGCAACCTGTTGGCCTCGGCGGCACTCGCCCAGCCGCCCGGCAGCGCCACCCGGACCGCGCCGCTGCCGGTCGATCCCGCACTGGTCGCCGACGGACTGCGGCGACTGGCCCGGCAGGCCACCGGGGCGGCCCCCACCGGCAGCAACGGCTGGGGCGTCGGCGGCGACCGGTCCGCCTCCGGGCGCGGCATCCTGGTGGCGAACCCCCACTTTCCCTGGGAGGGCGAGCAGCGGTTCTGGGAGAGTCAGCTCCGGGTGCCCGGCCGGCTCGACGTGTACGGTGCGGGACTCGGCGGCGTCCCGGGGGTGCAGATCGGCTTCAACCCGTCGGTGGCCTGGACGCACACCGTCGCCACCGGCTACCGGTACACCCTCTACTCGGTGGACCTTCCGCCCGGTGACTCCACCTCCTATCTGGTCGACGGCGTCGCCGAGCCGATGACCGCCCGCCAGGTGAGTATCGACGTCGACTGGGGCGACGGGCGGCCACAGCCGTTGCCCCGGACGATCTGGTCCACCCGCTACGGCCCGGTACTCGACCTCTCCGCCGCCGATCCGGCACTCGGCTGGTCGACCTCGCGGGCCGTCACCTACCGGGACGCCAACCTCGGCAACGACCGGCTGCTGGAGCAGTGGCTGGAGATCAGCCGTGCCCGGGACGTCGCGGGCGTACGCCGGGCGATCAGCCGGCACCAGGGCATTCCGTGGGTCAACACGATCGCCGCCGACCACCGTGGCGACACCTGGTACGCCGACGCCTCGGCCACCCCGAACCTCTCGGCGGCCACCACCGCGCAGTGGCGGCGCGACCCGTTCGCCCCGCTGGACGGCAGCGACAGCGCCAACATCTGGGTGGCCGAGCCGGGTGCCCGGGAGGCCGGGCTGATCCCGTTCGCCCGCCAGCCGCAACTCGCCCGGCGCGACTACGTCATGAACGCCAACGACAGCTACTGGCTGGCCAACGAGCACCGGCTGCTGACCGGCTTCTCGCCGTTGCAGGGCACCGAGGGCACGCCGCGCAGCCCGCGTACCCGGCAGAACATCGCGCTGCTCGACGGCGCCGGACCACCGGGCCGGGTCGACCCGGCCCGGCTCGGTGCGGCCGTCCTCTCCGACCGCGCGCTCCTCTCCGACCAGCTCACCGCCGCCGCGGTGACCGCCTGCCGGGGCTGGGGGAGCCGCCCGGTGGACGTCGACGGTGTTCCGGTCGACATCACCGCCGGCTGCGCCGCGCTGGCCGGCTGGGACCGCCGGTTCGACGTGCACAGCCGGGGGGCGGTGCTCTGGCGGGAGACGGTCCGCTCGGTACTGGCCAGCCACCCCGGGGCGCTGACCGGGGCGGGTGCGCTCTTCGGCGTCGGGTTCGATCCGGCGGACCCGGCGCACACACCCCGGGCACCGGCGGCCGATCCGGTGCCGCTGTTGACCGGTCTCGGCCGGGCGCTGCTCCGGCTGCGCTCCCTCGACCTGGCCCCCGACGTGCGGCTCGGCGACGTGCAGTACGCGGTCCGCGGCGACCAGCGGATCGCCGTGCCCGGCGCCAGCAACGAACTCGGCATCGCCAACGTGGTCGGCTACACGAGCACTCCCGGGATGTCCCTGGAGCCGGTCACCGAGGGCGGTGATCCGCTGCCCGGCACCGACCTGACCGACCGGGGTTACGTGGTCAACTTCGGTACCAGTTTCCTGTTGGTGGTCGGCTTCACCGACCGGGGACCGGCCGCGCGCGGCCTGCTCACCTTCGGACAGTCGGCCGACCCCGCCTCGCCGCACTTCGCCGACCAGACCAGGCTGTTCGGTGACGCGCGGCTGCGGGAGGTCCGCTTCACCGAGCGGGCCATCGCCGCAGATCCGGACCTGGCGGTGCGGGTGGTCCGCGGCTGAACCGACGGACTCCGCCGCGCCGGCCGCGCGGCACGGGCCGCACCGTCAGCCGGTGCGGCTCCGGCTGCCCGGGTCAGCCGGCGCCGTGGGCCAGCTCAGCGGCGCGCCGGGTCAGCCGGCGCCGTGGGCCAGCTCAGCGGCGCGCCGGGTCAGCCGGGCGGCCCAGGCGAAGTCGGGCTCCTCCGGCGCCAGGTCCAGGACGAAGGCGACGGTTCCGGCCGCCAGTTGCCCGGCCAGCACCGGAGCCAGCGTCTCGACCCCGCCGACCAGGAACGGGCAGTCGGCCCGCATGCTGCGCATCGGCGCGGTCCAGAACCAGGACGGCGCCGCGCCCACCTGTTGGAAGGCCTGGTGCCGCCAGACCGCGTCGGTGTAGCGCAGTGCGGCCGAGCCGGCCGCCTCCAGTTCGGTGTCCGGCGGATAGCGGCGCAGCGCCACCCGCCACGCCTCCTCGTCGGTCTCCCGGACGATCAGCGCGGCGTACGCGCCGAGCAGGTGGCCGGGTTTCGGCTCCTCCGGGCCGAACATCCGGATGCGTACCGCCCGTAACGCCTCGGCACAGGTCTCGGCCGCCGGTGACTGTCCGGCGACGAAGCCGATCGGGCGCAGCTCCGGCGGACCGGGCAACCGCAGCCGGGCGCCCCGCATCCGGTAGAACTCGCCGTCGACGGTCACCGGTGTCGGGCTGCCCAGCAGGTCCAGCACGATCCGGCCGTACTCGGCCAGCCGGGCGTACCGCCGGTCGTGTTCCGTCTCGTCGCCCAACGCCAGCCGGTCCGGTGTGGACGTGCCGGCCACGAAGTTGAGGAAGAGCCGCCGACCGTACCGGTAGGTCAGTGAGGCGGCGAGTTGCGCGACGGCGAACGGATGGTGGTAGACCGGGTTGACCGCCACCAGTGGGCGCAACCGGTCGGAGACGGCCAGCGCGTGCTGCCCGACCAGCCAGGGGTCGACCAGGGTGTCGTTTCCGGTGTGTGCGAGTACGCCGGTGAACCCGTGCGCGTCAGCCAGCCGTACCGTCGCGTCGATCTCCGGCCAGGCGCGGTCCGGGTCGTGGTTGCGCGGGCTGATGGCGAACGTCCACGGGTGCGAACCGTCGTCCCCGTACGGCGGTGGTGGCATTCGGCCTCCAGCCAGATCGCCGGTCATCACCGCCGATGCTGTCCGGGGGCAGTCACCCATGTCAAGATATCGATGCCTTTCCGGGTCGGACGGCCCGTGGTACGTTCCTCACCACCGCCGGGCGACCGGCGGCGACAGCGCACGGCGACGCACCCGGGGGTCACGTCATGCCGCGCTTCTCCTCGGCCGACCATGTCCCGCCGGCCCACCCGGCGGACCGGACCGGGCCGGATTCCATGACGGACCGGACCGCAGCGGACTCCTTCGCGGATCCAATGGGGCCGGCGCCGCTGGGCACCCGGTTCGCGCTGCGCGCCGCACAGATCCCGGATGCCATCGCGGTCGCGGACGACGTCGGCGCGGTCACCTTCGGCGAACTGCACCGCCGCGCCGACGCGCTGTCCCAGGTACTGCTGGCGGCCGGGGCGGGGCCGGAGCGGACCGTGGCGGTGCGGGTCGGCCGACGCCGGGAACTGCTCGTGGCGCTGCTCGCGGTGGTCCGGTCCGGAGCGGCGTTCGTACCCCTGGAACCCGGCCACCCGGTGCGGCGGCAGCGGCAGATCGTCCAGGACAGCCGCGCCCTGCTGGCGGTGACCGAGCAGCCGGGGGAGCCCGGTGCCGACCTCGGCCTGCCGGTGGTGCCGGTGACCAGCCGGCCGGCACGCGACCTGCCCCGGATCCGGCCCCCGGTCGTGCATCCGGCACAGACCGCGTACGTGATCTACACCTCCGGCTCGACCGGCGCCCCGAAGGGGGTGGTGGTGTCCCACGCCGCGCTCGCGCACTACCTGGACTGGGCGGCCCGGCGCTACCTGGGCGGCGGGCCGGCGGTCGTGCAGACGTCGCCCGCCTTCGACCTCACCGTCACCGGGCTCTTCGCTCCGCTGCTGGCCGGGGACGCCGTCCGGCTGGTGGCCGGCGACGGGCCGGCCGCGCTGCTCGCCGCGCTCCGCGAGCGGCCCTGCGGCCTGCTCAAGGTGACCCCCTCGCACCTGGACGCGCTCGACGCCCTGCCGGCCGGTCCCGTGGACCGCCCGCCGGTCGTCCGGACGCTGGTCGTCGGGGGTGAGGCGCTGCACCTGCGGCAGACCCTGCCCTGGCTGGCGGATACCGAGGTGGTCAACGAGTACGGACCGACCGAGGCGACGGTCGGCTGCTGCGTGCACCGGACGACGACCCGGGACCCGGAGCGGGTGCCGATCGGTGCACCGGTGCCCTACGCGTCGGCGGCCGTACTGGTCGACGGGCGGCGACCGGCGGGGCAGGGCGAGCCCGCCGAGCTGCTGGTCGGCGGCGCCGGCCTGGCCCGGGGCTATCTGGGGCGGCCCGGGCTCACCGCCGAGCGGTTCGTGCCGGATCCCCGCGCGCCCGGCGGGCGCCGCTACCGCACCGGTGACCTGGTCAGCCGGGATCGCGACGGTCTGCTGCACTTCCACGGCCGGGTGGACCGGCAACTGCGGATCCGAGGCCACCGGGTCGAGCCCGGCGAGGTGGAGGCGGTGCTGCGCTCGGCCCCCGGCGTCCGGGACGTCGCGGTCTGCGGGCTGCCGACGGCCGGGCGCCTCCGGCTGGTGGCCTATCTCGTCGCCGAACCCGGGGTGGCGCTCGACCGGGCGGCGCTGCGGGCCCGGGTGGCCGAACGCCTGCCCGAATACTGCGTGCCCGGCCGGATGGTCACGCTGCCGGTGCTGCCGCGCACCGGCAACGGAAAGGTCGACCACGCGCGGCTGGTCGGTACGCCCACGGCGGCGCTGCTCGGCGCCCTGCTCGACCAACTGGCGTCGCTGCCCGAGGCGGACGCGCTGGCGATCGTCGCCGGGACTGCCCGCCCGGCGGTCCGGTCCGACGGCACCGCCGGCGGATAGGCCCGGACGTGTGCGGCATCGTGGCTGTCTGGTCGCCGGTCGGGCGGCTGTCGGCGGAGGACCTGGCGCCAATCGGGGTGCTGCGGCACCGGGGGCCGGACGCCGTGGCGCGCTGGGTGTCGCCGTCCGGTGTCGCCGCCCTGGCCCAGGCGCGGCTCGCGGTGGTCGGCGTGGCCAACGGGGACCAGCCGGTCCGGGACGAGTCCGGCGAGGTGCACGCGGTGGTCAACGGCGAACTGTACGGCTACCGGCAGCAGCGCCGCGAGCTGGCCGAACGGGGTCACCGGCTGCGTACGGACTCGGACAGCGAGATCACCGCGCACCTGTACGAGGAGGACCCCGAGCGGTTCGTGGCGGCGCTGCGTGGCGAGTTCGCGTTCGTGCTCTGGGACGAGCGGCGGGGCCGGTTCCTCGCCGTACGTGACCGGTTCGGCGTCAAGCCGCTCTACTACACCTGGATCGACGGGCGGCTCGTGGTGGCCTCCGAGGTGAAGGCGCTCTTCGCCGCCGGCGCGGTACGCCGCTGGGACGCGGAGTCGTTCTACGACTACCTGCACTCCTGCTTCGCCCCGGACCGGACCCTGTTCGAGGGCATTCGCCAGGTGCCGCCCGGTGCCATGCTCCGGGCGGACGACGAGGGTGTGCGGATCGTCCCGTACTGGGACCTGGATTTCCCGCTGGCCGACCAGGTCGACGGGCCGGCCGACCCGGCCGGGATCGAGCGGGTACGCGAGCGGGTGGAGGAGGCCGTCCTGCTCCGCCTCACTGCCGACGTACCGGTCGGGTTCCACCTCAGTGGCGGGCTCGACTCCTCCTCGGTGGTCGGCGTCGCGGCCCGGCACGTCGCGCTGCGTACCTTCACCGTGCGGTTTCCGGGCAGTCCGCTGGACGAGGGCGAGGTGGCCGGCCGGACGGCCGCGGCGCTGGGCGCCAGCCACCACGAGGTCAGCGTGCCGGACGGACTGCCGGGGCCGGCGGCGGTGGCGGCGGTGACCGCCGGCGAGATGCTGCAGGAGAACGGGCACGGCACCGCACGGTTGGCGCAGGCTGGGGCCATCCACGACGCCGGCCTGAGGGTCGTGCTCGCCGGTGAGGGCGGCGACGAGTTGTTCCTCGGCTACCAGCATCTCCGGACGGACCTGGAGCTGGGCGTCTCCGCCGAACGGCTGGCCCGGGCCAGGCGGTCCTACCGGCTGGTGGCGGCGGGCGGGGTGCCCGCCACCCTGACCGGTGCTCTCGACCGGCTCGGCTTTCTACCGGGTTGGCTGGTCGACCGGTGCCTGACCACGACCATGCAGGCCCGCCCACTGCTCCGTCCCGACCTGCTGGTGCGGTTCGCCGACCGGGACAGCCTGGGCGCCCTGGTCGACCGGTCCGCCGCCCAGTTGGTCGGCCGGGCGCCGGTGCACCAGTCGCTCTACCTCTTTCTCAAGACCTGGTTCTGCAACTACATTCTTGCGGCGGAGCGGCTGGACATGGCCCGGTCGGTGGAGGTCCGGCTGCCGCTGCTGGACCACCGCCTCTTCGAGGCGACCCGGGTGCTGCCGCTCGCGGACCTGCGCCGGGGGCAGGTGAAGCAGGTGCTGCGGGACGCGATGCGCGGGTACCTCACCGACGAGGTCTATCGGGGGGAGAAGCGCCCGTTCTTCGCTCCGGCGCCGGGCAGCAGGGTGGCGGCGGCCGTTGAACTGCGGCAGTGGCTGGGCCGGGGTCATCTGGACGGCGACGGTTTCTTCGACCCGGCGGCCGTACGCGCCTTTCTCGGACGGCTGGAACGCGGATCCGGTCCGATCAGCACCGGCGAGGACCGGGTGTTGCATCTCCTCGGCAGCGTGTCGGCGCTGCACGACGCGTACGGGCTGGCCGTCTGAGCACACCGCGACAATCCACAAGCGACTATCTAAATGGGACTCGTATGCACTTGCGGCCCGCCCGGGCGAATTCATCGAAGTCGTTGCCTGTAATGGGGGCATCGACTAGCATCGTGGAGGCGGCTCCCGAGTTGTCACGTTTTCTCGGTGACCGCACGACCGCTAGAGATGGGGTCCGGCCGGCGGTTTATTGGCCGGCGAAGACGGCGACGGGGGTTTCGCTCATGGCGATCATTCCAGGCATACCTCTCACTGGCTGATCCTCCGGGTGTCCTCGACCTGACGGCGCCGCCGCACCGCCGGCCTACCCAGCCGGTGTCGACGCACTCGTCGGGTTCGCCACGCGGCCCGCAGGCCGATCGATTCCGGGCAGCCCACCAGCCTGCCCGCCGCATGGCGCATCGCACGACCCAGCTACCTACGACGCTGCGTCGAAAGACCGGCAGCGAGTCGAGACCGGGGAGCATCTGTGCGAACGACGACGACCGAACTGCACACCTCCACGTTCCAGGCGTCGCCGCTCCAGCAAGGGCTGTGGAAGCGATTGTCGGCCGGCGGTCCGGCGACCGCCGTACAGTGCCGACTGCTGGTGGACCCGGCGGTGGAGCCCGCCCGGCTGGCCACCGCACTCGACGAGGTGGTGCGGCGACACGAGGCGTTGCGCACCACCCTGGTCGAGGCGGTCGGCGGGGTGGCCCAGGTGATCCATCCGACCGGGCCGGCACTGGCGACGGTCTCCGTCGACGAGTCCGGCGACGTGCCGGCCCGGCAGCGCTACCGGCGCGAGCGCGAGGGGCTGGACCCGATCGCCGGCCCCACCTTCCGGGCCCTGCTGGTCACCACCCCCGCCGGTCCGGCCGAGCTGGTGCTGACCGCGCACCCGGCTGTCGCGGACCGTGAGGCGCTGCGCCTGGTGGCCCGGGAGCTGGTCCACCGGTACGCCGAGCCCGGTAACCCGGCCGACCCGCCCCCGCTGCAGTACGCCGACTTCGCCGCCTGGCACCACGACATCCTGACCGGTGACGAGGGTGCCGGAGAACGCCGCGCCTGGGCCGGTCACCTCGCCGAGCTGGCCCCCGCCGCCCCGCCGTCGGCCGCCCCGCCGGGAGCCGGGCCGGACGAGACCCGCGTGCTCACCTGGCACCTCGACGCCGGCATGCTGGCCGCGCTCGACAGCCTCGCCGCGTCCTGGGCGGTCTCCGTGCGGCACCTCCTCGGCGGGCTCTGCGCCGTGGTCGGCGGCCGGTTCCAGGCCGGTTCCGAGGTCGTCGTCGAGCTGGCGGACCCGGCCCGGCACCAGCCGGCGACCCGGCAGGCGGTCGGCCCGTTCGCCCGGACCGTGCCGGTGCGCTGCGACATCCGGGCCGAAGCTCCGCTGGTGGACGTGGTACGGCAGCTCGCCGAGGCCGGGCAGCGCTGGGCCGAGCGGATCGACTACCTCGATCCGGGCCGTACGGCCGCGCCCGCGGGCCAGCCCAGAATCGGGTTCGAGTACGACGACGCCCCGGCCCCGATGGACGGTGCCGATCTCACGTTCCGGGTCGTCGCCGAATCCACCCTGGCCGACGCGGCCGACCCGGCACTGCCCGTCAGGCTCTCCTGCCGGCGCCGGGACGACCGGCTGGAGATCCGGCTCGGATACCGGACGGCCGCACTGCCGGCCAACGCCGCCGCGGCGTTCGGCGAGTGTCTGCTGGCCGCGCTCTCGGCCGCGGTGGACCGCCCCGAGCCGCTGGTCGGCCAGCTTCGAGTGCTTCCCGACGAGCAGCGCCACCGGATCCTGGCACGCGGCCGGGGCGAGGTGGTCGGGATCCCCGACACGCCGGTGCACGAGTCGATCGCCGCCCAGGCGTCGCGCACCCCGGACGCGGTCGCGGTGGCGGTGGGGGACGCCGAGCTGACCTACCGGGAGCTGGACGAACGCGCCGACCGGCTCGCCGGGTTGCTCGGCGACCTCGGCGTGGCCCCCGGCGACCACGTGGTGATCAGCCTGGACCGCTCCGCCGAACTGCTGGTCGCGGTACTCGGGGTGCTCAAGGCGGGCGCGGTGTTCGTGCCGGTCGACCCGGCGTACCCGCGCGAGCGGCTGGCGTACGTGCTGTCGGACACCGGTGCGCAGGCGCTGATCGGCTCCGCCGCGCACCGTGCCGCAAACGGCTCCGGTGCCGTACCGGCCCGGCACGTCCTGCTGCTCGACGAGGATCTGCCGCTGGTGGCGGCCCGGCCGGCGGCGCCCCGGGTGCGCGTCGGGCCGGACGACCCGGCCTACGTGCTCTACACCTCCGGCACGACCGGAGTGCCCAACGGCGTCCTGGTCGCGCACGGCGGCCTCGCCAACTATCTGCACTGGTGCGCCGACAGCTACGACATGTCGGCCGGCACCGGAGTGCTGACCCACTCGTCGATCAGCTTCGACTTCACCCTGACCACGCTGCTCGGTCCGCTGCTCACCGGGCAGCGGGTGGTGATGCTGCCCGGTGGCACCGGCATCGCCGGGCTGGCCGCGGTGCTCCGCTCGGCCCGGGACCTGACGCTGGTCAAGCTGACCCCGACCCACCTCGACGCGCTCGGCCAACTGCTGACCGTCGACGAACTGACCGGCGCGGTCCGGACCCTGGTCGTCGGCGGCGAGGCGCTGGACGCCCGGGCCGTCGCCGCGTTCCGCGCCGCCGGGGTGCGGGTGGTCAACGAGTACGGGCCGACGGAGACCGTGGTCGGCAGCGTCGCGTACACCCTGGAGGACGACTCTCCGCGCACCGGGCCGGTGCCGGTCGGGCGGCCGATCGCGAACACCGTCGTCTACCTGCTCGGCCCTGACGACGCCGCGCTGGTCCCCGACGGCGCGGTCGGCGAGGTCTACCTCGGGGGCGCCGGGGTGGCCATCGGCTACCTGCACCGTCCCGAACTCACCGCCCGGCGCTTCGGGCCCGAGCCGGACTTCGGCACCGGCGGGCGGATGTACCGCACCGGCGACCTGGCGCGGTGGCTGCCCGACGGCAACCTGGGCTATCTCGGGCGGGTCGACGAGCAGGTCAAGATCCAGGGCGTCCGGGTGGAGCCGGCGGAGGTCGAGGCCGTGCTGCTCGACTGTGCCGGCGTGGCCCGGGCGGCGGTGGTGGTCCGGCGGGACGAGGATCCGGGCAACTCCTCGCCGCTGGCCGGCACGCCGACCCTGGTGGCGTACGTGGTGCCGGAGCGGACCGGTGACGGGGCGCGGCTCGACGCCGCCGCGCTGGACCGGCACTGCCGGCACCGGTTGCCGGAACAACTGGTCCCCCGGGCGTTCGTCACGCTCGACGCGCTGCCCATGACGGTCAACGGCAAGCTGGACCGGGCCGCGCTGCCCAAGCCGGACGTGCGGCTGCGCCGCCAGGCCGACCTGGTGCCGCCGCGTACCGAGGCGGAGGAGATCCTGGCCGGGGCCATCGCCCAGGTGCTCGGCCTCGACGCGGTCGGCATCGACGACAACTACTTCGTGCTCGGCGGCGACTCCATCCGCAGCGTCATGGTGACCAGCCGGGCCCAGGCTCGGGGCGTGGACGTGACAGTGGCCGACCTGCACGCCCACCCCACGGTGCGGGACTGTGCCGAATACCTCCGGGCGCGGTCCGAGGGTGAGCCGGCACCGACCACCCGGCCGTTCTCGCTGATCTCCGCCGAGGACCGGGCACGGGTACCCGAGGACGTCGAGGACGCCTTCCCGCTGAACCTCCTCCAGGAAGGCATGATCTTCCACCGGGACTTCGCCGCCAAGTCGGCGGTCTACCACGCCATCGCCTCGATCCGGCTGCGGGCGCCGTACGACCACGACGTGATGCGGATGACCGTGACGCAGCTCGTGGAACGGCACCCGATGCTGCGTACGTCGTTCGACATGACCACGTTCAGCCAGCCGATGCAACTGGTGCATGCCCGGTTCGAGTCGCCACTGCACCTGGAGGACCTGCGGGAACTGCCGCTGCCGCAGCGCGAGGAGCGGGTCCGCCGATGGATCGACGGCGAGAAGGCCCGCGGCTTCGAACTGCACGAGTACCCGCTGATCCGGTTCATGGTGCAGCGGTTGACCGACGAGGAGTGGCAGTTCACGTACGGCTTCCACCACGAGATCGTGGACGGCTGGAGCGAGGCGTTGATGATCGCCGAGCTGTTCAGCCACTACTTCTCGACCATCTACGACGAGCCGATCGCGTTGCGGGCGCCCAGCTCGACGATGCGGGACGCGGTGGCGCTGGAGCTGGCGGCGCTGCGGGACCGGAGCAACTACGAGTTCTGGGAGCGCTACCTGGCGGACGCCACGATGATGCGGCTGCCACGGTTCGACGGGACGCCGGTCGCCGACAAGGGCGCCCGGGAGATCGTCCGGATCGAGGTGCCGGTGCCGGTCGAACTCTCCGACCGGCTCAAGCAGGTGGCACTGACCAGCGCGATGCCGATGAAGAACGTGCTGATGGCGGCGCACCTCGCGGTGATGTCCGCCTACGGCGGGCACGCCGACACGCTCACCTACACCGTCGGCAACGGGCGGCCGGAGAGTGCCGACGGCAGCTCGGCGATCGGGCTCTTCGTGAACAGTCTGGCGCTGCGGGTGCGTACCACCGGCGGCACCTGGCGGGAGCTGATGGCGGCCGGGCTGGAGTCCGAGCGGGCGTCGATGCCGTACCGCCGGCTGCCGATGGCCGAGCTGAAACGGCACCAGGGCAACGAGCCGTTGGCCGAGACGCTCTTCTTCTTCACCAACTACCACGTCTTCGGGGTGCTCGACCGGTGGACCGACCGTGGGGTCAGCCACGTCGCGACCGATCTCTACGGCGAGTCCACCTTCCCGTTCTGCGCCATCTTCCGCCTGAACCGGGAGACGGGCCACCTGGAGGTCCGGCTCGAGTACGACAGCCTGCAGTTCTCCACCGAGCTGATGGACGGCGTGCGGGACAGTTACGCCGAGGCGTTGACGGCGCTGGCGGCCGACCCCGACTCGCGGTACGACACCCGCTCGTTCGCCCCGCCCCGGGACCAGGCGCGGCTGCGCGAGGTCTGCTGGGGCCCGGCCGGCACCGCGGACGGGCGCCGCCTGCACGACCTCGTCGACGAGCAGGCGCGGCGGAGGCCCGACGCACCGGCGGTGTGGCACGACGGCGCGGTCGTGACCTATCGGGAACTCGTCCGCCGGGCGAACCGGCTCGCCCACCTGCTGCGGGCCGGCGGAGCCGGGCCGGAACGCGTCGTCGGTGTGCTCGCCGAACGCTCGATCGAGCAGATCGTCGCGCTGCTGGCCGTGCTGAAGTCCGGCGGCGCTTACCTGCCGTTGGATCCGGTGCAGCCGGACGAGCGGATCCGGGCGGTCCTCGACGACGCCGGCTGCGACCTGCTGCTCGCCCAGGAACGGCTGGCCGGGCGGGCTCCGGCCGGAGTGCGGGTCGTGGCCGTGGATCCGGCGCTGTCGGTGGCGGCCGGATATCCGGGTACGGCGCCGAGCTGCACGGTCGGGCCGGACAACCCCGCCTACGTCATCTACACCTCCGGCTCCACCGGCCAGCCGAAGGGCGTCGTGGTGGCGCACCGGAACGTCGTCGCCGCCACCCTGGCCCGCCGGGTCGGCTATCCGGCGCCGGTCGGGCGCTACCTGCTGCTCTCCTCGTTCGCCTTCGACAGCTCGGTGGCCGGCATCTTCTGGACGCTGGCCGACGGCGGCACCCTGCTGCTGCCGCCCGAGGGGGCGCAGCGCGAGCCGGCGCACCTGCTCGACCTGATCCGCGCCGAACGCCCCAGCCACACCCTCGGCGTGCCGTCGCTGCTGAAGCTCCTGCTGGACCAGGCCACCCCGGGCCAGCTCGACTCGCTGCGGGTGGTCATCTCGGCCGGCGAGTCCTGCCCGGCCGAGCTGGCCCGGGGGTACGCCGAACGACTGCCCGGCCGCACGTTCGTCAACGAGTACGGGCCGACCGAGACCACGGTGTGGGCGACCGGGTGGTTCGGGGTGGGCGGCCTCGCCCCGACCGGGCTCCAGGCGCCCATCGGTCGGCCGGTGGCCGGCGCCCGTGTCGTACCGCTCAACCACCACCGCCAACTCGTCCCGGTCGGCGTCTCCGGGCAGCTCCACGTCGGCGGCGCCGGTGTGGCCCGGTGCTACCTCGGGCGTGCCGCCGAGACGGCGGAGAAGTTCCTGCCGGACCCGTTCGCCGACCGTCCCGGCGCCCGCTGCTACGCCACCGGCGACATCGGCCGGGTGCTGCCCTCGGGCGACCTGGAGTTCCAGGGCCGCACCGACCACCAGATCAAGATCCAGGGTTTCCGGGTGGAGCTGGGCGGGATCGAGGCGCTGCTGGACGCCCATCCGGCGATCCAGCGCTCCATCGTGCTCGCCCGGGGCGAGGGTGTGAACGAGCGGGTCCTCGTCGCGTACCTGCTGCCGGAGCCGGGGCAGGCGGTCGAGCCGGACGAGGTGCGACAGTACGTCCGGGACCGGCTGCCCCGCTACCTGGTGCCGGCCGCGGTGGTGATCCTCGAATCGCTGCCGCTGACCCCGACCGGCAAGGTGGACCGGGCCGCGTTGCCGCCGCCCAGTGCCGCACAGCTCGCCGGCACCCCGCGCTACACCGCGCCCCGTACCGACGTGGAACGGACGCTCGCCGCGATCTGGTGCAAGGTGTTGCAGCTCGACCGGGTCGGCGTGCACGACCGGTTCTTCGACATCGGCGGCGAGTCGTTGCGGGCGATGCAGGTGATCGCCGAGACCAACAAGGTCTTCCGGATCGGGCTGTCGGTGCGCCGGCTCTTCGACGCGCCCACCATCGGGGAACTCGCCGCCGAGGTCGGTGCCGCCCGCTCCGCTGACGGGCCGGCCGGGGGAGCCGCTGACGGGTCGGCCGGGGGAGCCGCCGACGGGCCGGAGCCGCGTGCCGCCGAGCCGGCCGGGAGCGCCGGATGAGTGTGCCGGTCGACGAGCCCGGCGACGGGGACCGGTCACTGCCGCTCACCCCGGGGCAGCGCGGGCTGTGGTTCCTGCACCAGATCCAACCCCGGGATCCGGCGTACAACAGTTGCACCGCGATCGAACTGACCGGCCCGCTCCAGCCGGCGGCGCTGCATGCGGCCGTCCGGTACGTCGGCCTGCGGCATGACACCCTCCGGACGGCGTTCGTCGAGGTCGACGGCGAGCCCCGGCAGGTGGTCGCCACCGAACCGCCGCCGCTGCACCTGGTGGACCTCGGCGTACTGCCGCCGCCGGTTCGGGATGCCGAACTGGACCGGCTGCTCCGCCGTCTCGCCGCGCAGCCGTTCGACCTGCGCGCCGGTCCACCGGTGCGGTGGGTACTGGTCCGGTGCGCCGTACGGCGGCACGTGCTGGTGCTCGACGTGCACCACATCGCCTTCGACCGCGACTCCCTGGTGACCGTCTGCCGGGACCTCGCCGAGTCCTACCCCGGGTACGCCGCCGGGCGACCCGGCCCGGACCGGGCCCCCCGGCACGGCGACGTACGGGCGGTCGCCCGGGCCTGGGCGCCGCAGGGCGACAGTGCGGCGGGGCTGCGGTACTGGCGCGCGACGCTGGCCGATCCGGGCCCACCGATCCGGCTCTTCGCGCCGCCCGGGGCCGCCGCAGCCCGGGACGCCGGCCGGGGCCGTCCGGCGGCCGCGGTGCGGTACGGGACGCGGCACCGCCGGGACGACCTCGGGGATCTGGCGGCGGTCTGCGCGGCGGAGAACGCCACCCCGTTCATGGCCCTGCTGGCCCTGCTGGCCTGCCTGGTCCACCGCTACACCGGGCAGCGCGACGTGCCGGTCGGCGCGCCGGTGGCCCTGCCGACCGAGCGGGTCGACGTGGTCGGACTGCTGGTCAACGTGCTGCCGCTGCGACTGCGCCTGGACGGGCGGATGTCGTTCCGGTCGGTGCTCCGGCAGGCCCGCGAAGTCCTGCTCGACGCCTTCGACCATCGCGAGATCCCGCTCCCGCACATCGTGCGGGCCGTCGGCGGCCCACGGTCGGCGGACGAGGCACCGCTGTTCCAGGTGCTGCTCGCCTACCAGCGGGCAGCCGTGCCGCCCCGGCTGCCCGGGCTGCGCAGCGCGGTCCGGCCGATTCCCGCCGCGGCGCCGAAATACCAGCTCACGGTGACCGCCACCGAATCGGCTGAGGGACTCGCCCTGGACCTGGAGGCGGACGACCGGCACACCACCCCCGTCGACCTCGCCGCCTGCGGTCGCCATCTGGACGCATTGATCCGGGCCGCCGGCCGGCACCCGGACGCACCGGTCGACCGGCTCGAACTGCTCGACGCGGACGAGCGCCTGGCGGCACTGCGGGCCGCGGTGGGGCCGTCGGTGCCGCGCCCCGACCCGGCGAGCCTGTCGGCCCTGGTCTGCACCGCCGCCCGGGACAACCCGGACGCGATCGCCGTGCTGGCCGTGGACGCGAACGGCGACCGCCGCCAGCTCAGCTACGCCATGCTGTGCCGCGCGGCGGCCACCCTGGCCGGGCGGCTCGGTCGGCACGGCCCGCTGGACGACCGGCCGGTCGCCGTACTCCAGCGGCGTGGCGTCGGCATGCCGGTCAGCTACCTGGCGGTGCTGCTGGCCGGTGGGGCGATCCTGCCGCTGGACCCGGACGACCCCGACGCGCGACTGGCCCGGCTGCTCGCCGACAGCCGGGCGGCCCTGGTCATCGCGGACGAGCAGTCCCGGGACCGGGCCGGGCGGTTCGGCCTGCCGACGATTGCCGTGGCGGAGTTCCTGACGCCACCGGGCAGCGGCGCGGCCGGCGTACCCCGAGCGCGGCGCAGCACCCACCCGGAGCAGTCCGCGTACGTGCTCTTCACCTCCGGGTCCACCGGCGAGCCCAAGGGGGTCGCGGTGCCGCACCGGGGCATCGTGAACCGGGTCCGCTGGATGCAGGAGACGCTTCCACTGACGCCGGGGGAGCGGGTGCTGTTCAAGACCTCGATCTCGTTCGACGTCTCGGTGCCCGAGCTGTTCTGGCCGCTCAGTGCCGGAGGATGCCTGGTCGTCGCCGAGCCGGGGGGCGAGCGGGACCCCGGCTATCTGCTCGGGACGATCCGCGCCGAGCGCGTCGCGTACACCCATTTCGTACCGTCGATGCTGGCACCCTTCCTCGCCGAGGCGGAGTCGCGGGGTGCCGACCTGCCGGCGCTGCGGTTGGTGGCCTGTAGTGGCGAGGCGCTGCCGGACGAGCTGAGCCAGCGGGCCGGCGCGCTGCTCGACGCCGAGGTGCACAACCTGTACGGGCCGACCGAGGCGTCCGTCGAGGTGCTGCACTGGCGCTGCGACCCGTCCGGCCGGTACCCGGTGGCACTCGGCCGGCCGATCGCCAACACCGAGTGTCACCTGCTCGACGAGCGCCTCCGCCCGGTTCCCCGGGCCGCCGTGGCCGAGTTGCACCTGGGCGGGGAGTGCGTGGCCCGGGGATACCTGCACCGGCCGGGGATGACCGCCGCCAGCTTCCTGCCCGCCCCCTCGGGCGGCCCGGGGCGCCGGCTCTACCGCACCGGCGACTTCGGCTACCGCGACCCGGACGGGGTCGTGCACCTGGTCGGCCGCCAGGACCGGCAGGTCAAGATCCTGGGCCGCCGGGTCGAACCGGGCGAGGTCAGCGAGGCGTTCCGCCGGCAGAGCGGGATAGTCGACGCCGCCGTCGTGCTCCGGGGCAACCAGTTGGCGGCGTTCGTCGTACCGGACGGGGGCGCGGCACCGGACCGGGCCGAACTGCTGGCCGGGGTACGCGCGGAACTGCCGGCCCAGCTGGTGCCGGCGTTCGTGGAGTTCCTGCCCCGGCTGCCGGTGACCCAGAACGGCAAGGCCGACCTGCGCGAGCTGGGCCGGCTGGCGGCGGAACTCACACCCCGGCCGATCGTGGGTACGGCTCCGCGTACCGAACTGGAGCGGCGGCTCGCCACCGTCTGGTGCGCGGTGCTCGGCGTGCCGGAGGTCGACGTACACGACGGTTTCTTCGACGCCGGCGGCGACTCGCTGGCGCTGCTCCGGCTGCACCGCCGGCTGGTCGCCGAGGTGTCACCCGAGCTGACCGTCCGGGAGCTCTTCCACTTCCCCACCGTGGCCGCCCTGGCCGAGCACCTGGCCGACGGCGCGGCCAGCCGGGTGACCGCACGGGCCAGCGCGGCCCGGGCCGTCGCCCGCGCCGAGCGCCGCCGGCTGGCCGTCGCCGCCGCCCGGCCGGCCCGCTTTGCCGGACCGGGGCGAGGAGGTGCGGAGCATGGCTGAACCGAACGCCCCACCGGAGGTCGAGCCGGTTGCGATCGTCTCGCTGGCCGGTCGCTTCCCCGGCGCGGAGAGCGTCGCGGACTTCTGGGCGAACATCCAGGCCGGCATCGAGTCGATCAGCCGGTTCCACGGACCGGACCTGCTCCCCGCCGGCCACGACCCGGCGCACGTGCTGGATCCCCGCTTCGTCGGCGCGGAGGGGATACTCGCCGATCCGGCCCGGTTCGACGCCGCCTTCTTCGGCTACTCGCCGCACGAGGCGGGCGTGATGGACCCGCAGCACCGGGCCTGCCTGGAGGTGGCCTGGGAGGCGTTCGACGCGGTCGGCTACGACCCGGCCCGGCTGGACGTGCCGACCGGGGTCTTCCTCTCCACCGGACTCAGCGCCTATCTGGTCCGCAACCTGCTCGGCGGCGGTCCGGCGCAGCGGCGGGCCCGGCAACGGCAGGACGGCATGTACCTGCTGATGCACAACGACAAGGACTTCGCCGCGACCACGGTCTCGTACCGGCTGGGCCTGACCGGGCCGAGCTACGCGGTCGGTTCGGCCTGCTCCTCGTCGCTGGTCGCGGTGCATCTGGCCGTACGGAGTCTGCTCGGCTACGAGTGCGACCTGGCGCTGGCCGGTGGCGCGTTCGTGCAGGTGCCGCACGGCCAGGGCTACGTACACACCGACGACGGCATCTACTCCGGGCGGGGCCGCTGTGCCCCGTTCGACGCCGACGCGGACGGTACGGTCGGCGGCAGCGGCGTGGGCATGGTGCTGCTGAAGCGGCTGTCGGACGCGCGCCGCGACGGTGACCACGTGCACGCGCTGATCCTCGGCTCGGCGGTGAACAACGACGGCGCGACCAAGGTCGGCTACACCGCACCCAGCGCGGCCGGGCAGACCGAGGTGGTCGTCGAGGCGCAGGCGGTGGCCGGCGTCCCCGCCGACTCGATCGGATACCTGGAGGCGCACGGCACCGGCACCCGGCTGGGTGATCCGATCGAGGTGGCCGCACTCACCGAGGCGTTCCGGGCCGGCACCGAGCGCCGGCAGTTCTGTGCGCTCGGCTCGGTGAAGGGCAACGTCGGCCACCTGGACGCGGCGGCGGGCGTGACCGGGCTGATCAAGGCGGCGCTGGTGGTACGCGACGGGGTCGTCCCGGCCAGCCCCAACTTCCACCGGCCGAATCCGGAGATCGACTTCGCGACCAGCCCGTTCACGGTGCCGACCCGTACCCGGCCCTGGGGCGGCGCCCCGGGACCACGCCGGGCCGGGGTCAGCTCGTTCGGCATCGGCGGCACGAACGCGCACGCCGTACTCGAAGAGCCGCCCCCGCCGCCGCCCCGGTCCCGCACGCTCCGGGGCGAGCAGGCACTGCTCCTCTCGGCCAACTCACCGGACATCCTGGCCGACACGGCCCGGCGGCTCGCCGCCCTGCTGCGCGCACGGTCGGAACCCGACCTCGCCGACGTGGCGGCCACCCTGGCTGCCCGGCGCGGCCTGCCGTACCGGTTCGCCGCCGTCGGCCGGGACCCGGCGGAGCTGGCCCGGCGGCTGGACGAGGTGTCCGGGGCGGAGCGGGCGGTGTCCGGCCGGCCGGTGGTGTTCGCGTTCCCGGGTCAGGGCGGTTCGCCGGTCGGTACCGCCGCGTCGCTCGGTGCCGCCGAGCCGGAGTTCCGCAGACACCTGGACGAGTGCGCACGGCTGCTGGCCGGACACGGCTACGACCTGGCGGCGGCGCTGCGCCGGCCCCCGGCCGGGGAGCGGCCCTGGCCCACCTCGGTAGCGCAGCCGGCGCTCTACGCCGTCCAGTACTCCCTGGCCCGCACGCTGCTGGGCTGGGGGATCGAGCCGGCGGCGATGGTCGGGCACAGCGCCGGTGAGTACGCGGCCGCGACCCTGGCCGGCGTGATGTCGCTGTCCGACGCGCTTGCCCTGGTCGTGGTCCGTGCGCGGTTGTGTGAAGCGCTTCGACCCGGCCGGATGGTGGCGGTGTCGCTCGCCGCCACCGAACTGGTACCGCTGCTCCCGGACGGGGCCGAGACGGCCGCTGTCAACGCGCCGGACCGTTGCGTCGTCGCCGGGCCGGAGGCCGCCGTGCGAACCCTGACGGCGCGGCTCGACGAGCTGGCCGTGCCCTGGCGACCGCTGGCGGTGGACCGGGCCTTCCACACCGCCGCCGTCGACCCGGCGATCGAGCCGTTCCGCGACGCGCTCTCCGGTGTGCGGCTGCGCCCGCCGAACCGGCGGTACGTGTCGAGCCTCACCGGCGACTGGGTGGTGGCCGACCAGGTGTGCCGGCCGGAGTACTGGTTGGCGCAGCTTCGCCGGCCGGTACGCTTCGCCGACGCCCTGGGCCGGTGCCTGGAACTGGGCCCGGTCGCCGTCGTCGAGACCGGCCCGCCGATCGGCCTGGCCGGCCTGGCCCGCCGGCACCCGAGGTTCGGCCCCGACCACCGGGTGGTCCGGGCCATGCCAACCGCGCCGACCGACGGTGAGGCCGCGTCCGGTGACCGGGCGACGGAACCGGGCGGTGAGGCCGCGTCCGGTGACCGGGCGACCGAACCGGTGCCGGTGGCCGGACCGGATCTCGTGTCGCTGGCGTCGCCGGTCGCCGAGCTGTGGGCCGCGGGTTGCCCGGTGGACTGGGCCGAGTTCCACGCACCGCAGACGCCACGCCGGGTGCCGCTGCCGGGCGGACGGCTGGACCGGCGGCGACACTGGGTCGAGCCACCGGCCGAACCGGTACCGTTCCCGTCGCTGCCCGAGCTGGCCGCCGGGACCCGGGCCGAGCTGGCCACCGCCGAGCCGCCGGCCGCGATCGACGACCACCCCGGGCTGCGCGCCGGACTCGACCGCTTCTGTGCCGAGCTGACCCTCTGGTACCTCGCTGCCGGTGGCGTGGATACCCGCCCCGGCCAGCGGCACACCGTCGCCGGGATACGGCGCCGGCTCGGTGTGCTGCCGCAGTTCCGACGGCTCGTCGACCACCTGCTGGGCCTGCTCGCCCGGCAGGGCGTGCTGGCGCGGAACGGCCCGGAGGTCACCTTCCGGCCGCCGCCGGAACTCGGCGCCGTCGACCGCTCCACCGTCGACGCCTCGGCGGCCCGGCTGGCGGCCGAGCATCCCGGCTTCGCCGGCCTCGTCGAACTGCTGCGGCACTGTGTGACGGGTTATCCCCGGGGTCTCACCGAGCCGGGCGAGGCCCTCCGGCTGCTCTATCCGGACGGCCGGGCCGACCTGCTCAGGACGGCGCTGACCGAACGGACCGTCGAACACCGCGCGATCGGTGGCCTGGTCGCGACCGCCGGGACCCTGCTGGACCGGCTCGCGGACCGACTGGACCGACCGATCCGGGTACTGGAGGTGGGTGCCGGGGAAGGGGCCCTCACCCGGGCCATGGCCACCCGTCTCGGTCCGGACCGGCTCGTCTACCACGCCTCGGACATCTCCCGCTCGTTCACCGACGGCCTCGCCGCCGAGGCCCGCCGCCGGGGTCTGGCCGGCTTCCGGGCCCGGCTGTTCGACATCGACCGGGACCCGGCGGAGCAGGGCCTCGCCGGGCATCGCTACGACCTGGTCTGCGGCCTGGACGTGGTACACGCGACCCCCGACGTCCGGCGCAGCCTCAGCCACCTGCGATCGCTGCTCGCACCCGGGGGGATCCTCGCGCTGATCGAGACCACCGCGGCTGACCCGTGGCTCCCGCTCATCTGGGGCCTCGCGGCCGACTGGTGGACCTACACCGACGACCGGCGGGACGGACCGCTGCTCGACGCCGACCGCTGGCGGGACCTGCTTGCCGGGGAGGGCTTCCAGGCGACCGAGGTGGTGGTGCCGGAACGCGGGCCGCGTGACGCCGCGCTGCTCCTCGGGCAGCAGGCGGGCCGGGCGACGGACGGACCGGCGACCGACCCGGCCCCTGTGCCCGGCCCGGGCGGCTGGCCCGCCAAGCGCGCCGACCTGGCCACCTGGTGCTACCAGCCGGGCTGGCGACAGGTCCCGCCCGTCCGTCCGCAGCCCCCGGCGGAGCGGGGCGGTTGCCTGCTGCTCTCGGACGGACCGCTGGGCACCGAGGTGGCCCGCCTGCTGACCCGGCGGGGAGTTCCGGTGCTGCGGGCGGTCCGCGCGGCACCCGGTCCGCCCGGCGCGCGGGTGCTGGATCCGGGCGCCGAACAGCGGTACCACGACCTGGTCCGCGAACTGGCCGAGGCCGGCAGCCCGGTACGGCTCGTCGTCCATCTCTGGGCGTTGGAGGAGTCGACCGCCCGGGGCGCGGCCGCCGGGTCGGCCACCATCGGCGAAGCCGAGGCGTACGGCCTGCACTGCCTGCTCCGACTGGCCCGGGCGTTGGGCGGGCAGCAGGACCACCGGCCGGTACGGATGGTCGCGGTGACCACGGGGACGCAGGACGTACTCGGGGACGACTGCGTCCATCCGGAGCACGCCACGGTCGCCTCGGCGGTGAAGGTGATCCCCCGGGAGTATCCCTGGATCGCCTGCACCGCTCTGGACCTGCCGTCGGCGGTGCCGTCCTCGGACGTCCTCGCCGCCGAGGACCCGACCCGGGACGATCCGTCCGAGGCGGCCGGTCGGATCGTCGACGAACTGCTCGGCGCGCGGGAGTCGACAGTGGTGGCGTACCGGGGACGGCGCCGCTTCGCCCCCGACTACCAGCCGTACCCGCTGGACGTACCGCCGGCCGGTCCGGCCCTGGCGCCCCGCCCCGACGGCACGTACCTGGTCTGCGGCGGTCTCGGTGGCATCGGTTCCGCCCTGGCGGACTGGCTGGGCCGGTCAGGCGGGTCGGTGGTGCTCACCGCCCGGCGGCCGGTGCCGCCAGAGTCGGAGTGGGAGTCGTACCGGTCGGCGGCCGCCGACCCGACGGGCCGGCTGGTCCGCCGGCTGCTGGCGCTGCGCGCCGGCGGGGCCGAGGTGCTGGTGTGCCAGGCCGACCTGACCGACCCGGCCCGGATGCGTGACGTCGTGGCCCGGGCGGAACAGCGGTTCGGCCCGCTGACCGGCGTCGTGCACGCGGCCGGTGTCCCGGACACCGCGGGCATGATCCAGCGCCGGAGCACGGCCGACACCGACGCGGCGACCGCCGCGAAGACCCGGGGTGCGCTGGTGCTGGACGAGGTGCTCGGCGACCGTCCGCTGGACTTCTTCGTGCTCTGCTCGTCCATCGGCAGCGTGCTGCACAAACTGAAGTTCGGTGAGGTCGGCTACGTCGCCGGCAACGACTTCCTGAACGCCTTCGCCGAGTACCGGTCCGCCCGCCGCCCCGGCCGGACCGTCGCGATCGCCTGGAGCGACTGGCTGGACGAGGGCATGTGGGCGGAGGCCCAGCGCCGGCTCGGGCAGCGGTACGCCGCCGGAAGCCCGGATCCGGCGGCCGGGTTCGGCCCCGCCGACGACCTGCTCGGTGGGATCACCCGCTCGGAGGGGACCGAGGTGTTCGCCCGGATTCTGGCGCACGGGCCGGTCCCGCGCGCGGTGGTCTCCACACAGGACCTTGCCGAGCTGCTCGTCCGGCACGAGGCGTTCAGCACCGCCGACCACCTCGCCGCCGTCAACCGGCTCCGGGTGAGCCCCGGCGCGGCCCGCGACGGCGGGAACGGCGACGGCGGGACCGGCGGCAGCGGGAAGGGTCGGCCCGGTCCGGCGACCCCGGTACAGCGCACCCTCGCCGGGTTCTGGTCGACGCTGCTCGGCGTGGCGCACGTGGCACCCACCGACGACTTCTTCGAGTTGGGCGGCGACTCACTGCTCGCACTACGGCTGCTCTCGATGCTGCGCGCCGAGTACGGCGTCGAACTCTCCGTCGCCCGGGTGTTCGACAACCCGACCCTCGCCGGGCTGGCGGAGCTGCTGGAGCGGTCCCGGCCGCCGCTCGCCACCGGTCGCGAGGAGGTGGTGCTGTGACTGCCGGACCGATCGACGAACTCCTGTCGGACCTGCGCCGCCGGCAGGTGACGTTGGTGCCCGAGGGCGACGAACTGCGCTGCACCGCCCCGCCCGGAGTGCTCACCGAGGAACTCGTCACCGAGCTGCGGGCCCGCAAACCCGAGCTGCTCGCGGCGTTGCGGGCCGGTGCCGGCATACCCCGGCTCGACGCGCCGCCGACGGTGCTGTCGTACGCCCAGGAGCGGTTGTGGTTGCAGGCGGTGCTGCGGCCGGGCGACAACGCGTACAACCTGCCGATCCGGGTGGAGCTGGCCGGACCACTGCGGCCGGCGGCGCTGCGGCTGGCGCTCTCCGAGGTGCTGCGCCGGCACGAGGTACTGCGGACCCGCTACCGCACCCGGCGGGGTCGGCCGTATCCGGTGGTCGAGTCCGTGGCCGGCGCGGTGCTGCCACTGGTCGACCTCGGCGCGCTGCCCGAGGACGTCCGGCAGCGGGCGCTGGCCGAACTCACCGTCGCCGAGGCCCGGCGCCCGTTCGACCTGGCCGCCGGGCCGGTGCTGCGGGCCCTGCTGGTCCGGCTCGGCGGGGACCGACACGTCCTGCTGGTCACCCGGCACCACATCGCCAGCGACGGCTGGTCGCTCGGGGTGCTGTTCGGTGAACTGAGCGAGGTCTACACCGCGCTGCTCGGCGGCGTACCGCACCGACTGCCCGAACTGCCGATCCAGTACGCCGACTTCGCCGCGTGGCAGCGGGCGCCGGCCCACCGGTCGGTCCAGGACGCGGCACTACGGCGCTGGACACGGCGGCTGGACGGGGCCCGGTTCGGTCTCGACCTGCTGGCGTCGGCCGCGCCCGACACGACGGCGGTGCCGGTCCGGACGGCCCGGTTGACGCTGGCCGGACCGGCCGTGCACCGGCTCACCGAGACGGCACGGCAGCGGCGTACGACCCTCTTCACCGTGCTGCTCAGTGGCTTCGCCTGGGCGCTGCACGCCGTCGGCGGGCAGTCCGAGATCGTGGTCGGTACCGCCGTCGCCGCACGGGGACGACTCGAACTGGAACCGCTGATCGGTCCCTTCGCGACGATGCTGCCGCTGCGGCTCGGACTGGGCGGGCGGCCGAGCTTCGGCGAACTGGTCGAGCGGGTACACGAGGTCGTACGGGCGGCCCTGGACGACCAGGAGGTGCCGACCGAGCGGCTTGTCGAGGCGCTCCGGCCGGAACGTACGCTCAGCGACAACCCGCTCTTCGCGGTGGCCTTCACCCTGCAGAACACCCCGGCACCCCGGATCCGGCTGCCGGAGCTGCACGTCACGGTGGCGCCGTCGACGCCGGTGATGCCCAAGTTCGCGCTGGCCCTGACCGCGACCCCGACCGACGACGGCCTCGACCTGGAGCTGGAGTACGACCCTGGGCGACTGGCGCCCGCGCTGGCGGCCCGGATCGTCGAGTTGACCGCGACGGTGCTCACCGACGCCCCCGCCCGGCCCGCCCTGCCGGCGCCGACCAGCCCGGGACGGTCGCCCGAGAACGCCGCCGTTCCGGCGTCCCCCGGTGGTGCGGTGCCGCCCGCTGCGCTCGCCGGTCTGGAGTCGGCCGGTTCGGAGTCGGCCGGTCTGGAGTCGGCCGGTTCGGAGTCGGCCGGTCTGGAGTCGGCCGGTTCGGAGTCCGCCGATCTGGAGTCCGCCGACGGCACGACGTCGGGCGCCGCGCGCGCCGGGACGGGGACCGGTGCCGGGGCGCAGACCCCCGGGTCCGGCGCCGGCCCGGCTGTGCCGGGCTGTCTGCACCGGCTCGTCGCGCGGGTCGCCGCCCGGCAACCGGACGCGATCGCCGTCACCTGCCGGGGCGACCAGCTCAGCTACCGCGCCCTGGACGTCCGCGCCGGCCGGCTGGCCCGGGCACTGCGGGCCCGGGGCGTCGGGCCCGAGTCCCTCGTCGGCCTCTGCCTGGAACCGTCGCTCGACCTGGTCGTCGCGGCGCTCGCCATCGTCAAGGCCGGTGCCGGCTACGTTCCGATCGACCCGGGCGAGCCCGCCGAGCGGCGCAACCGGATCTGCACCGACGCCGGGATACGCGTCGCGGTGACCCGACCCGGCCTGCTCGGACCCGACGTCGACCAGCTACCCGCCGCCGAGCCGGCCCGCTGGACAGCCCCGGCGCCGCCCCGGCCCGGTCCACCGGTCAGCCCGGCCAACGTCGCCTACGCCATCTTCACCTCCGGCAGCACCGGAGTGCCCAAGGCGGTCGTCGTCACCCACGCCAACCTCACCGGCGTGCTCGCCGGAGTCCGTTCGGCGCTGCCGGCGTCCGCGGCGGCGCGGACCTGGTCCATGACCCACGCACCGACCTTCGACGTCGCCGTCTTCGAGATGTGGAGCGCACTCACCGCCGGGGACCGGCTCGTCGTCGCCCCGGCCGGCAGCGCGCGTACCCCGGACGAGCTGTGGCGGTACCTCGTCGCCGAGCGGGTGACGGTGCTCAGCCAGACCCCGGCCGCCTTCGGCCAGCTCGCCCCGGTCGCGCTGGCCGCGGGCGCGACCGGCGGACTGCACGCCGTGCTGCTCGCCGGGGAGAACTGCGACGTCGGCCAGTTCGCCGGCTGGTTCACCGCGACCGCACCGGACCGGCCGGTGCTGGCGAATCTGTACGGGATCACCGAGACGACCGTGCACGCCACGTTCCGCCGGCTCGACCCGTCGGACGTCGCGGCGGCGGACCGGCCGGGCGGCGCGCCGGGCAGCCCGATCGGCCGGCCGCTGCCCGGCCAGTCGGTGCGGGTCGGCGACCACCGGGGGGAGCCGCTGCCGGAGGGCGGCAGTGGGGAACTCTTCGTCGGGGGCGTCGGGCTCGCCCGGGGCTACCACCGGCGCCCGGGGCTGACCGCCGACCGCTTCGTCCCGGCCGGCCCGGGTGCGGCACCCGGGGCCCGGCACTACCGCTCCGGCGACCGCGGCCGGCAACTGCCCGGTGGCGAGCTGCGCTATCTGGGGCGGATCGACGACCAGGTGAAGCTGCGGGGCTACCGGATCGAGCCGGGTGAGATCGAGGCCGCCCTGACCACCCATCCCGGGGTACGGGCGGCAACCGTGGTGCTGTCCGGCTCCGCCCGGCGTACCCACCTGACCGGGTACGTCGTGCCGGACGCCGACGGCCATGACCTCGACGAGCCGGGCCTGCGGCGGTACCTGGCGGAGCGGCTTCCCCGGTACATGGTGCCGGCCCGGCTGGTGCTGCTCGACGCGCTGCCGCTGACCCGGCACGGCAAGGTCGACCGGGCCGAACTGGCCGGACGTGCGCTGCCCGCGCCGGAGGGGACCGGGCGGGACCGCCCCGGCACCGAGACCGAGCGGATCCTCGCGACGATCCTGGCCGAACTGCTCGGATTCCCCTCGGCCGACGTGATCGGGGTCCGGGACAACCTCTTCGACCTGGGCGGCGACTCCCTGCTGGTGACCCAGTTCCACGCCCGGATCGTCGAGACGTTCCGGGTGGACACCCCGGTCCGCCGGATCTACCAGGCGCTGGACATCGCCTCCCTGGCGGCGACGGTGGACGAGCTGGTGGCGCGGCGGGAGGACGAGGCGATCCGCAGCGCACTCGCCGAGGTGACCGGAACGGCCGAGGAGGACGCATGGGGCCGTCGATAGCAGCCGACCGGACGATCGTACGGATCGCCCGGGAGCACGCCGTCGGCACACCGGAGCGGCCGGCGTACGTCTTCCTGCCCGACGGCGAGACGGAACGCGACCGGTGCAGCTTCGCCGAACTCGACGTACGGTCCCGGGCCATCGCGGCGGTACTCCGGCAGCGCCGGCTCGCGGGTGAGCGGGTCCTGATCGCGTACCCGTCGGGCCTGGCGTACGTGCAGGCGTTCCTCGGCTGCCTGTACGCCGGTGCCGTCGCGGTGCCCTGCGACGCGCCCGGTGCCGGGCCGGGCCGGACCCGGTTGCGAACCATCCGCGCCGACTGCGCTCCGGCCGCCGTGCTGGCACCGCCGTCGCAGACCGAACCGGCCGAGCTGGCCGGGCTGCCCGCGATCGACGTCACCGCCGTGCCCGACGAGGCTGCCGAGGACTGGACCGACCCCGGCACGGACCTGGACGACCTGGCGTTCCTCCAGTACACCTCGGGATCCACCCGCACTCCCCGGGGGGTGATGGTCAGCCACCGCAACATCGTCGAGAACGAGCGGCTGATCGCCGCCGCCTGTGGCCACGACCGGGACTCGGCCTTCGTCGGCTGGCAGCCGCTCTTCCACGACATGGGCCTGGTAGCCAACATCATGCAGCCGCTCTTCCTCGGGTCGCTCTCGGTACTCATGCCGCCGATGGCCTTCCTGCAACGGCCGGTGCGCTGGCTGCGGGCGGTGTCCCGGTACCGGGCGCACACCAGTGGTGGCCCCAACTTCGCGTACGACCTCTGCGTCGCGAACAGCACCGAGGAGGATCGGGCCGGGTTGGACCTGCGGTCCTGGCGGGTCGCGTTCAACGCCGCCGAACCGGTACGCGCGGAGTCACTGCGCCGGTTCGCCGAGACGTTCGGCCGGTACGGCTTCGCCGAGGAGGCGCACTTTCCCTGCTTCGGGCTCGCCGAGGCGACGCTGCTGGTCACCGGACCGCCCCGCGACGAGCCGCCCCGGGTCCGGCAGGCGGACGCCGGGCGGCTCCGGGCCGGCGTGGTCGCCCCCGCCGCCGGTCCGGCCGTCCCGCTGGTGGCCTGCGGACGGCCCGGGCTGCGGACCGAGATCCGGATCGTGGATCCGGCGACCGGGCAGCCCTGCCCGGACGGCGCGGTCGGCGAGATCTGGGTCGCCGGCGGCGGGGTGGCCCAGGGCTACTGGGCGGCGCCGGCCGAATCGGCGGCGACCTTCGGCGCCCGGCTGGCCGGATCCGCTGCCCGCTACCTGCGTACCGGCGACCTCGGCTGTCTGCTCGACGGCGAGCTGTACGTGACCGGCCGGCACAAGGACATGCTCGTGGTGCACGGCCAGAACCACTACCCGCAGGATCTTGAGCAGACTGTCGAACGCGCCCATCCGGCGGTCCGGCCGGCCAGCGTGGTGGCCTTCGCCGTCGACTCCGACGGCGCCGAGCGGCTGGTGCTCTGCTGCGAGCTGCGCGGCTACGGTGACCGGGCCGACCCGGCCGCGATAGCCGGCGCGGTGCGGGCGCGGGTACTGCGGGAACACGGCATCGCGCCGCACACGCTGGTGCTGCTGCGCCGGGGCGGTACTCCGAAGACGACCAGCGGAAAGGTACGCCGGCAGGCCTGCCGGGACGCGTACCGGTCGGGCGGGTTGCCGGTCTACCGCAAGATCGCGCTGGACCGGCCGGCCACGCTGGCCGCGCTGCCCGGAGCGGAGGAACTGCGTCGACTGGGCCGGCCGGCGGCGACCGAGCGGCTGGCGGAGGCACTGCTCGACGCGGTCGTCGGCCGGCTCGGGTCCGATCCGCCCACCGCCGCCCCGCACCCCGGCCGGCCGCTGGTGGAGCTGGGCGTCAACTCGCTGGTCGCCCTGGAGCTGCGGCACGCCGTCCGGCGCGGATACGCGGTGGATCCCGGGCTGACCTGGCTGCTCGACGCCGCCACCGCCGAGGACCTGGCGGGGTGGATCGTGGCCGAGTTGGCGGAGGTGCGCTCCGGGCCGGACGACGACCCGCCGCCGGCCGGACTGGACGACCCGCCGCCGGCCGGACTGGACGACACGCCGCCGGCCGGGCCGGACGACCTGCCGCCGGCCGGACCGGGCGACGCGCCGCCGGCCGGACCGGTGGCCGAGAACCGCTCGTCGGGTGGCGTGCCCGTGGACGTCACCGACCCGGCCACCCCGCAGTGGCTCCCGCTCACCCGGCGGCAGCAGGCGATCTGGTTCGAGCAGCAACTCGCGCCGACCGCCGCCGCGTACCACCTGGCCCGGGCGCTGACCATCACCGGCGTACCGGCGGAGCGGCTCGACCGGGCGGTGACCCGGCTGGTCCGTCGCCATCCGGCGCTGCGTACCCGGTTCGCGCTGCGCGACGGAGAACCGCGCTGCGCCGTCGTCCCGGCCGGACCGGCGCTGCTCCGGGCGGACGCCACGGCGCTGCCCGAGGAGCGGTTCGAGGCCCGGCTGGCGGCGGAGGCGGAACGACCGTTCGAGCTGACCGAGGAGTTGCCGGTCCGGTTGACCCTGTTCCGCCGCGGCCCGGCCGAGCAGGTGCTGCTGGTGGTCGCGCACCATCTGGTGGCCGACTTCTGGTCGATGGTGCTGGTGGTCCGGGACCTCGTCGACGGCTGTGCCGAGGACGGCCCGGAGCTGGCCACCGCACCGGTCGGGACAGGGCAGGCCCGGCAGTTGGCGGCCGAGCGCGCGCTGACCGCCGCCGCCCGCTATCCCGAGCGCCGGCGGTACTGGCTGCGGACCCTGGCCGAGGCACCCTCCGGGCTGGACCTGCCGACCGACCGCCCAGCCCCCTCCGGGCTGGACCTGCCGACCGACCGCCCAGCCCCCGCCGGGACGATCCCGGCCGGAGTCGGCTTCGCCGGCGGCACGCACGAGTTCCGGTTGCCCGCCGAACTGACCGCCCGGCTGCGGGCACTCTCGGCGGCGCACCGGTCGACCCTGTTCAGCACCCTGCTCGCGGGATACCGGTTGATGCTGCACCGGTTCACCGGCCAACCGGACGCGGTCCTCGGTACGCTGCTGGCCGCCCGGGACGCCCCGGAACTCGCCGACACCGTGGGCTACCTGGTGAACCTCGTACCGCTGCGGTCGCGCTACCGGGCTGCCCAGCCGTTCACCGGGTTCCTCCGGGACACCGCCCGGCTGCTCCGGGAGGCCGTGGAGCACGGCGACTATCCGTACGCCCAGATGGTCGCCGACCAGCGGGGCGGAAGCGGGGCGGTGCCCGCGCCGGTACGGACGCTGTTCACCCTGCACCACGAGTACGGTGCCGGCGGGGACGGGGTCCGGGCGATGGCCCTCGGGGTGCCCGGGCGGCTGGACGTCGACGGGTTCCGGGCCGAGGTCCGGCCGGTCCCTCGCCGGTGGGCGCAGTTCGACCTCTCGTTGAGCATGGCCGAGATCGGCGGCGAACTGGTCGGGGTCTGGGAGTACCGGCAGGACGTCCTGACCGGGCGTACCGTGGCGACGCTCGCCGACGGTCTCGCCCGGCTGCTGACGGCGGTGGCGGCGCGCCCGACCGCCCCGGTCGGCGACGCCGAGCTGACGGACCCGGCCCAGCGGCGCCGGCTGCTCGCCCTGGCCGCCGGCCAGTCCCGACCGGACGGCCGGCGCGGCGGGCTGCACGACCTGGTCGCCGCCGCCGCGCGGCGCTGGCCGGACGCGGTGGCGGTGACCGACCCGGCGAGCGGCCGCCAGCTCAGCTACCGGGCGCTGCACCGGTCGGCGTCCCGGCTCGCGGCGCAGCTACGCCGTCGGGGCGCCCGCCCCGACGAGCCGGTCGCGATACTCGCCGAGCGCGGGGCCGAGCTGGTCGTCGGCTATCTCGGGGTGCTCTACGCGGGCTGCGCGCTGCTGCCGCTCGACCCGACCGAGCCCCGGGTACGGCTGGCGGCGATGCTCGCCGACAGCGGCACCCGGCTGCTGCTGAGCGAACGGCGGCTGCGCGGGCGGTTCGACGGGCTCGGCGGATCCGTGTTGCTCGTCGAGGACCTGCTCGACCGGGCGGGTGGTACGGCGGCTCCGGCGGCGGTGCATCCCGGGCAGGCGGCGTACCTGCTCTACACCTCCGGTTCGACCGGGGCGCCGAAGGGCGTGGTGGTGCCGCACGAGGGCATCGTCAACCGGATCCGGTGGATGCAGGAGGCGTACCGGCTGGAGCCCGGGGACCGGGTGCTGCACAAGACGCCCGTCACGTTCGACGTCTCCCTCTGGGAGGTCTTCTGGCCGCTGGCCACCGGCGGTTGCCTGGTGCTGGCCGCGCCCGGACGGCACCGCGATCCGCGTTACCTGCTGCGGCTGGTGGCGGCCGAGCGGGTGCACACCACACACTTCGTACCGACGATGCTGGCGCCGTTCGTCGCCGAGGCGGCCGCCGAGCCCGACGCGGCGGCCGGGTTGCGCCGGGTGGTGTGCAGCGGCGAGGTGCTGCCGGCGTCGCTGGCGACCCGCGCCGTCGAGGTGCTCGGGGTCGAGCTGGAGAACCTGTACGGGCCGACCGAGGCGGCCGTGGACGTGACGGCCTGGCGGTGCGTCCCGGACCCGGGCGGCCCGGTCCCGATCGGCCGGCCGATCGCCAACGTGGCCTGCCGGGTGCTGGACGAGCGGCGCCGCCCGGTGCCGGTCCGGGTGCCCGGCGAGCTGTACCTCGGCGGGGTGTGCCTGGCCCGTGGCTACCTGAACCGGCCGGGGCTGACCGCGGAGCGGTTCGGGCCGGTGCCCTGGGCGGAGCCGGGCGCACGCTTCTACCGCAGCGGTGACCGGGCCCGGGTCCGGCCCGACGGTGCGCTCGAGTTCGTCGGCCGGACCGACGAGCAGGTAAAGATCGGTGGCAACCGGGTCGAACCGGGTGAGATCGCCGAGGCGCTGCGCCGGCAGCCGGGCGTACGGGACGCGGTGGCGATCGCCCACCCGGGCCAGGACGGGCACCTCACCATCACCGGCTACGCGGCCCCGGCCGGCACCCTCGACGCCACCGGAGTGCGGGACCGGCTGCGGGAGGTGCTGCCGGCCCATCTGGTGCCGGCCCGGGTGGTGCTGCTGGACCGCCTGCCGACGACCCCGAGCGGAAAACTCGACCGCCGGGCGCTTCCGCCGCCGACCGGACCGGACCTCCCGGCCGCGCCGAGCCCACCGGCAACCGCGACCGAGATCCGGCTCGCGGCGCTGTGGCGGGCCCAGCTCGGCGTGCCGGAGGTGGGGATCGACCACGACTTCTTCGCGGCCGGCGGTGACTCGATCGTCGCTGTCCGGGTGGTCGGCGCCGCCCGGGAGGCGGGACTGGCGGTCAGCGTCACCGACCTGCTGCGGTACCGGACGATCCGGGCGCTGGCCGCGCTGGTCGACGACGCGGACGCCGCCGTAGCGGCCGAACCGGAGGTACCGGCCTTCGCCCTCTGCCCCGAGGCGGCGCACCGGCCGGGAGTGGTCGACGCGTACCCGGTCTCGATGGGGCAGCGGGCCCTGCTGTCCCAGCTCGACCGGAATCCCGGCTACGAGGTGTACCTGACCAGTCTGGCCGTCCAGGCGCCGCTGGACCGGGCCGGGCTGGACCGGGCGGTACGCGCCGCCGTTGCCCGGCACGCCTACCTGCGCTCCCGCTTCGACCTCACGTCGTATCCGGAGCCGATCCAACTGGTGTACGCGGACCTGCCACCCGCACTGGAACTGGTCGACCTGGCCGAACTGCCCGAGCCGGCCCGCCGCAGGGCGGTCGACCGGTGGCTTCGGGCCGAACTCCACCGGCCGTTCGCGGTGACGACCGGACCCCTGGTCAGGTTCACCGCGCACGACCTCGGCAGCGCGTTCCGGTTCACGGTGAGCAGCTTCGGGCTCGACGGCTGGTGTGACGCCACCCTGCTGACCGAGATCCTGGCCGACCACGCGGGAGCGGACCGCGACGGCGGGGTCGAGCTGTCGCCGCCCCGGACGGAGTACCGGCACTTCGTCGCCGCCGAGCGGGCCGCCGCGCGGTCGACGTCGCATCGGCGGTTCTGGCGGGACGAGCTGGCCGGGGCGCGGCCGAGCCTGCTGCCCCGGTGGCCGTACCCGGCGGGCGGGGTCGGGCAGGTCGACCGCCGGCACGTGGTCAGCATCGACGAGCGGCACGCCGCCCGGCTGGCCGGGCTGGCCACCGAACTCGCCGTCGGCCTCAAACACGTCCTGCTGGGCCTGCACGTGGCGGTGTTGCGGGCGCTGGTCGGGCGGGACGAGGTCGTCACCGGGCTACAGGCCAACGGGCGGCTGGAGCGCGCCGACGGCGACCGGGTGGTGGGGATGTTCAACAACGTCCTGCCGCTGCGCGCACCGTCGGACGCCGGCACCTGGGCGGAACTGGCCCGGGCGATGCGGCACACCGAGGGCCGGCTCGCCCTGTACCGGCGATATCCGCTGGTGGAGGCGCATCGCCGGCTCGGCGCGGCGGGCCTGTTCGACACCCTGTTCGTCTTCACCCACTTCCACCTCTACCAGCGGCTCGCCTCGGCGACCGGGCTGGTGGTCGGCGACCTGTACGCGCCGGACCAGACATACCTGCCGCTGACCGCGCACTTCAACCTGGACGCCTGGACCGGCCGGCTACGGCTGCTGCTGGAGTTCGACCCGCGCGAGTTCGGACCGGCCCAGGTGGCCGCGATCGGCGACTGCTACCGGCGGGCGGTCGCGGCGGCGGCGGTGGACCCGCACCGGCCGGCCCGGGTCACGCCGCCGCCGGTGCCGCCGGGCAGCGGTGCGGCCGACGCGACGGTCGACCGGTTGGACCGACTGCTCGAACGGGTCCGCGGCCTCTCCGACGAGCGGGCGGCCGCCCTGCTCGCCGGGCACGGCGGCGGATCGACGTCCCCGGGAGGTGGAGATGACCGGACCTGACGACCGGATCGCGGAACTGTCACAGGCCAAGCGGGAACTCCTGTCGCGGTGGCTGGCCGCCGCCGAGGAACGCCCGGCCACGGCGGCGTACGCGCCGGCGCGCACCGGAGCCGAGCACGCTCTGGTGGAGATCTGGCAGCAGGTGCTGGAGGTCGACCCGGTCGGCATCGACGACGACTACTTCGAGTTGGGTGGCGACTCGGTGCACGCGATCGTGGTCGTCGCCCGGGCGCAGCAGGCCGGGCTGCGGATCGGCACCCAGGACCTGCTCGACGGCCGGACCATCCGGACCGTCGCCGGACTGGCCGCGGCCGCCGAGCCGACCGGTACGCCGGAAGCGCCGGACACCGCCGGCCAGGTCGCCGGGACGGAGCACCCGCTGACCCCGCTCCAGCAGGGCATGCTCTACCACTCGGTGGGCGGCAGTACGCCCGGAGCGTATCTGGTGCAGCTACGCTGCCGGCTCGTCGGCGAACTGGACCAGGAGGCGTTCCGGTCGGCCTGGCAGGCGGTCTTCGCGGCGAATCCGGCCCTGCGGATGGTCGTGCGCTGGGCAGACCGCGACCACCCCGGTCAGGCGTTCGTGCCCGGGCTGAGCATGCCGATCGAGTTCGTCGAGTTCGGCCGGCTCGACGGCGCCGCCTGGGAGGACGCCTTCACCGAACTGCTCGCCGAGGACCGGCGGCGCGGCTTCGACCTCGAACGGGGGCCGCTGATGCGGCTCGTCCTGGTGCCGGAGGGACCGTCCGCGCACCGGTGCGTGTGGACGTACCACCACCTGGTCCTGGACGGCTGGTCGCAGCAGTTGGTGCTGCGGGACGTCTTCGACAACTACCGCAGCTTGCGGGCCGGGCAGCCGGCGGCGCCGCGCCAGCGGCCGTCGTTCGAGACGTACCTGGGCTGGTTGGCCGCGCAGCCGGAGCCGGACGGGGAGTTCTGGCGGCGCCGGCTCGGCGACCTGCCGGCGGCGACCCGGGTGGCCGGTCCGGGGTGTGTGGACGGGCAACTGGTGACCGCCGAACGCCCGCAGGTCGACCTGGTGCTGCCGGCGCCGGTCGCGGACGCACTGGCGGCGTTCGGCCGGCGCCACGGCGTGACCGCCGGCACGCTGGTGCACGCCGGTTGGGCGTTGCTGCTCGGAGTGCACACGGGTCGGGACGACGTGCTCTACGGCGCCACCCTCTCCGGCCGGCCGCCGGAGCTGCCCGGCGTGACCGAGAGCGTCGGGATGTACGTCAACACCCTTCCGCTGCGCGTCCCGGCTCCGGCCGACGCGGTCGTGCTGGAGTGGCTGGGCGAGGTGCAGCGGCGGCTCGGCGAACTGCGCGAGCGGCAGCACGTCGCGCTGAGCCGGATCGAGCGGACCGTCGGCCTGACCTACGGGGGAGGGCTCTTCGACAGCATCGTGGTGGTGGAGAACTTCCCCACCTGGATCCGGGGCGGCGACGAGGTGGCCGGGTTGCGGATCGAGCGGCTGTCGGTGGTCGTCGAGGAGGGGTACCCCCTCGTGCTGGAGTTCACCGCCGGTACCGACCCGGTGCTGCGGGCGCGCTACGACCAGAACCGGCTCGACCGACCGGCGGTCACGGCGACGCTCCGGGCGTTGGCGACGTTGCTCGATGCGGTGCTGGCCGATCCGGCGCAGCGGGTCGGGGACCTGCGGGCCCGGATCGCCGCCGCCTGGCGGACGAACCTGGACGACGAGCGCGGGGCACTCCGGGGCGAGGCCGGACGCCGGCTCGACGGTGCCCGCCGCCGCGCCGCACCGGCCTCGGTGCCCGACGGGTCCGGTGCCGCCGGGGAGGACGGCCGGCGCGCCGCCCCGGCACCGGTCGACGAGGGTGGACGCCGATGAGCCGGCGCGGGTCAACGGCTGACCTGGTACGGCTGCTGCTCGGTCACCTGAGCCGGTTCCGGGGGCGCACGCTCCAGGACGTGGCGACCGGGGCGCTGCGGGCCCCGGACGGTGACCGTGCCTGGGTCGTCGGCATCCTGAACCTGACCCTGCGGGCGCGTCGCTGGCTGCACCACCGGCTGGTCCTGGAACCGCGCCGGCTGCGGTCCCGCCTGCTGTTCCGGCGGCCCGACCCGGCCGGCCCGCGCCGGACGATCTCGCTGCTCTGCCCGACCCGGGACCGGGTGGCCCAGGTGGCGCGCATGGTCTCCAGCGTCGCCCGTACGGCGGCCGAACCGGACCGGGTCGAGGTGCTCTGCTACGTCGACAGCGACGATCCGGCGCTGCCCGGATACCGGGAGCTGTTCGCCGGGCGGCGGTTCGGCGGGGTCCGGTGCGTACTGCTGGTCGGCGAGCCGGTCGGCGTGCCGGCGGCCTGGAACCGGCTGGCCGCCGAGGCCGGCGGGGACCTGCTGCTGATGGCGAACGACGACCAGTCGTACGTGGACCACGGCTGGGACGTGACGCTCGACGCCCGGCTCACCGCGCTGGAGACGGGACATCCGGACGGCCTGCTCTGCCTCTACTTCGACGCCGGCCAGTACCCCGACGGCGGCCGTGACTTCCCCATCGTGACCCGCCGCTGGTACGAGGCGCTCGGCTACTTCGTGCCCACCGCCTTCTCCCAGTGGGAGGTGGAGACCTGGGTGTTCGACGTCGCCGAGCGGGCGGGGCGGCTGTACCCGGTGCCCGGGGTCTTCGTCGAGCACCTGCACTACCAGGACTACAAGGCGCCGTTCGACGCCACCTACCAACGGCACCGGCTGACCCGGGAGAAGTCCTTTGCCGACCACGCGTTGTTCCTGCGTACCGGCTCGGTGCGTGCGGCGGAGGCGGATCGGCTGCGGGCCGTCGTCCGGGGTGGTACGGGCACCGTACCGGCCACCGGCTTCTGGTTCGCCGGCTTCCTCGCCGAGCACCGGGACCGGCTGGCCGCCGAGGTGGCCGCCTGGTCGGCCGGCTCCGAGCCGGCGGACGGAACGCGGCGGGTGGTTCTCTTCGCCGACGGTGCCTGGACCGGCACCGCCGGCGAGACGTTGCCGGTGCTGGTCGACGTCCTGCTCGCCGTACCGGAGGCGACGGTGCCGCCCGGCAGCCGGGTCGAACTGGTTCTGCTCGGCCCGGGCGCCGCGACCGTACCCGATCCGGGCATCCGCGACGCGACGGTGTCGGTCTGCCTCGGTCTGCACGTCCCGGCGTCGGCGCGACCGCGCGTCGGCGCCGTGCCGGTCGACTGGCGGTCCGGCGATTGCCTGGTCTTTCCGGGTGACACCGTGCCGATCATCCGTAACGACGGCGCCGGAACCCTGGTGACGCTGCTCTTCTCCGTTCCCGGTCCGGCCCGGGCGGCGGCCCCGGCGAGTGCGGAGGCGGTGACCGGCAATGCCTGAGATCGCCGGGTCCGGACGCCTCGATCCCGAGCCGGAACGGACCGCACGCCTCCGGCCGGCCCCGACGGACGGGCCAGTCGGGCCCCGGCCGGTGCGCAACGGGCTCTCCGCCGAGCAGCGGGCCCGGATCGACGGACTCTCCGCCGAGCAGCGTGCCCGGTTCGAGGAGATCCTGCGCCGCAAGCTCGCCGAGGACGGCACGATCCAGCCGGCGTCCGGCCCCGGGCCATGGCCGGCGTCGCTCGGCCAGGAGCGGATGTGGATCGGCAGCGACCTGGCGCCGTCGGTCAACACCTACGCGACCGCGGTGCGGCTGCGCGGACCGGTGAACCTGCCGGCCCTGCGCGCCAGCCTGCTCCGGGTGGCCCAGCGGCACGAGACGCTGCGGACCACCTTCCGGCTCGACGGGGCCCGCCTCACCCAGCGGATCGCGCCCCGGGCCAGCATCCCGGTCCGGCTGGTCGACCTCGGCGGACTGCCTCCGACCCCCGACGGCGCCCTGCCGGAGCCGCTCCGCCGGTTGCTCCGGGCCGAGGCACGCCGGCCGTTCGACCTGGGTACCGGCCCGCTGCTGCGGGTCACCGCATACCGGCTCGGCCCGGACGACCACTGCCTGATGCTGAGCATCCACCACACCGTGACCGACGGCTGGTCGCACGGCGTGCTGGTGGCCGAACTCGCCGCCGGGTACCAGGACCTGCTGGCCGGCCGACCGTGGTCGGCGCCGCCGCTGCCGATCCAGTACCGCGACTACGCGAGCTGGCAGCGAGAGCGGTTGGCCGGGGCGGAGCTGACCGCCCTGACCCGCTACTGGGCGGAGACCCTCCGGGAACTGCCCCGGCTGGAGCTGCCGGTCGACGTGAACGGCACCCCGGGCAGCGGCGGAGCCAACCTGGTGGTGCGGGTGGATCGGCGCCTCCGCGCCGGGCTGGAGGAACTGCGCCGGGCCGAGGGAGGCTCCCGGTTCATGCTGGTGCTCGCCGGCCTGGTGGCGGTGCTGAGCGCGGTGACCGGCGCCTCCGACCTGGTCGTCGGTACCCTCGCCGCCGGCCGGACCCGCCCCGAACTGGAGCGGCTGATCGGCTACTTCGTCAACGTCCTGCCGCTGCGCTTCCGGTTGCCGGACCGGCCCCGGTTCCGCCAGCTCTGGGCGCTGGTCCGGGAGCAGGTGCAGGCCGGGTACGCGCACCAGGAGATGCCGTACGAGAAGCTGCTCGAACAGCTACGCGCCGAGGGGGTGGCCGGCGCCTCGACCCCGATCCGGGTACTCTGCGTGCCGCACCTGCCACCGGCACCGGTACGGCTGGCCGGTGTCGTCGCGCAGGTGCACGACGTCGAGCTGGGCAACACCCCGTTCGACCTGGTCGTCGAGGTGCATGACGGGCCGGACGGGCTGCGGATGGCGTTCCAGTACGACACCGGGCTGTTCACCGAGCCGACCGTCCGGTTGCTCGGCGAACACCTACGTGACGTGCTGGCCGCGGCGGTGGCCGATCCCGACGCGCCCTGCCCGGACCTGCTTCCGGCGCCGCCCCGGCGGGGACCGGCCGGGCAGCAGCCCGGGGCGGTCGGGCTGCTGCACGAGGCGGTGGAGGCGCAGGCCGCCCACCGCCCCG
Source organism: Plantactinospora sp. CA-294935 (assembly GCF_050936445.1). Lineage (NCBI taxonomy): Bacteria > Bacillati > Actinomycetota > Actinomycetes > Micromonosporales > Micromonosporaceae > Plantactinospora > Plantactinospora sp. CA-294935. The sequence continues at coordinate 8,678,557 of NZ_JBNJMU010000001.1, read as the reverse complement.
ATGCGGTGGCCCTGGTCGACGGCGCCGAACAGATCTCCTACCGCGCGCTGAACGCCCGGGCGAACCAGCTCGCCCGGCACCTGCGCACGCTCGGCGTCCGTGCCGACGACCGGGTCGGGATCTGCCTGCCCCGTTCGGCGTCCTCGGTGACGGCGATGCTCGCGGTGCTCAAGGCGGGTGGCGCGTACGTGGCGCTCGACCCGGCCCACCCGCCGGCCCGGCACGCCGAGATCCTGGCCGACGCCGGCCTGCGCGCGGTCGTCACCACCGGCGCGCTGCTGCGGGCCCGACCGGACGACTCCGTACCGACGATCGCGCTGGACGCGTCCGCCGCGCGGCTGGCCCGCTGTCCGGACACCGACCTGCGGCTGCCGCTGCACCCGGACCAGGCGGCGTACCTGGTCTACACCTCCGGCTCCACCGGCCGGCCGAAGGGGGTCGTCGGGCTGCACCGGGGCGCGGTGAACCGGGCCGAGTGGATGCGCCGGCACCACCCGGTCGGCGCCGACGAGGTCTGCGCCCTGCGCAGCCCGCTCACCTTCGTCGACTCGGTCTGGGAGACGTTCGGGCCGCTGCGCGCGGGTGCCCGGCTGGTGGTGCTGCCCGACGCCGGGACCTTCGATCCGGATCTGCTGGTGCAGCAGCTCGGCGTGGCGCGGGTCTCCCGGATCGTGGTGGTGCCGGCCCTGCTCGGCGTACTCCTCGACAGCGGACCCGGACTGGCCGACCGGCTGCCGTACCTGCGGACCTGGATTACCAGCGGCGAGGAGATCCGGCCCGACCTGGCCGACCGGTTCCACCGCGAGCTGCCCGGCGCCCGCCTGCTCAACCTGTACGGCTGCTCCGAAGTCTCCGCCGACGCCACCGCCGTCGAGGTACCGGTGCCGGCACCGCCGAAGGTGCCCGTCGGCCGACCGCTGTCCGGGGTGACCGCCGTGGTCGCCGACGGACGCGGACGGGCGGTCCCGGCGCTGGTGCCCGGGGAGATCCAGGTCGGCGGGGCGGCCCTGGCGCGCGGCTACCACGGCCGGCCCGGCCGGACCGCCGAGGTCTTCCGGCCCGACCCGTACGGCCCGGCCGGGGCCCGGGTCTTCCACACCGGTGACCTGGCCCGGCAACGTGCCACCGGCGACCTCGAATACCTGGGGCGGCGGGACCGGCAGGTGCAGGTACGCGGTCATCGGGTGGAACCGGGCGAGGTGGAGGAGACGCTGCTGCGCCACCCCGGAGTCCGGGCGGCGGCGGTGGTGGTCCGGCCGGACGAGGGGAACTCGTCGACCCTGGTCGGCTACCTGGTGACCGACGCCGACATGGCGGAACTGCGGGCCTTCCTCGGCGACCGGCTGCCGGGCTACCTGGTGCCGTCACTGCTGGTGCCGGTCGACACCCTGCCGCGCACCGCCAGCGGCAAGGTCGACCGACTGGCGTTACCGGCCCTCCGACCGGCGCCCCGACCGTCGGCCCGGCCCGCCGCGAACCCGGCCGAGGAGGTGATCGCGGCGGCGTTCGCCGAGGTCCTCGGCCTGCCGACGGTGGCTCGGGAGGACGACTTCTTCCTCTCCGGCGGCCACTCGGTGCTGGCCACCGCGCTCGTCCGGCTGCTCTCCGACCGGCTCGGGGTTCGGCTGCGCCTGGCCGACCTGTTCGCCGCCCCGTCGCCGGCCGCCCTCGCCGGCACCGTGGACCGGCTGCCCCGGGACCGCTCGGCCGCGCCTGCGGTGCTCGTTCCGGACCCGCAGGGCTGGCACGAACCGTTCCCGCTCACCGACGTGCAGCAGGCGTACTACGTCGGGCGGGGCGAGGACCTGCGGCTGGGCGGCGTCTCCACGCACGCGTACCTGGAGCTGATGGTCGCCGACCTCGACCTCGACCGGTTCAGCACGGCGCTGCGCGGCGTCATCGCGCGCCATCCGATGCTGCGGGCGGTGATGCTGCCGGACGGTACCCAGCAGGTGCTGCCCGAGGTGCCGCCGTACCGGTTGACGGTGTATCCGCTGCGCGGGCTGGCCGAGCCGGAGCGGGACCGGCGGCTGGCCACGGTACGGGACGAGATGTCGCACCAGCTCCTCGGACCGCACCAGTGGCCGCTGTTCGACGTACGGGCCTCGCTGCTGCCGCCGGTCGACGGCGGACCGGCCGGCGACCGGGTACTGCTGCACGTGAGCATCGACGCGCTGATCTGCGACGCCTTCAGCTTCGGGCTGGTGATGGACGAACTGGCCGCCCGCTACCGCGACCCGGCGCTGCGCCCGGCCGAGCTGGACGTCTCGTTCCGGGACTACGTGCTGCACCAGGTCGCCCGGCGCGGCTCGGCGGAGCACGCGGCAGCGCTGGCCTACTGGCGGGAGCGGCTGCCGGCGCTGCCGACCGGCCCCGAACTGCCGGCGGGCGGTTCCGCCGGCCGACCCGGCCCGCACCGGTTCACCCGGCGGGACGGGCGACTCGACGTGGCGGCCTGGACGGCGCTCAAGCAGCGGGCCACCGCCGCCGGGCTGACCCCGTCCGGGGTACTGCTCGCCGCGTTCGCGGAGGTGCTCACCGCGTGGAGCCGCCGCCCGCACTACAGCCTGGTGCTCACCGTGTTCGACCGGGAGCCGGTGCATCCCCGGGTGGCCGAGATCGTCGGGGACTTCACCTCGCTCTCCGTGCTCGAGGTCGACCACACCCGGCCCGGTCCGTTCCTCGACCGCGCCGTGGCGCTGCAACGCCGGCTCTGGTCCGATCTGGACGCCTCGGCGGTGAGCGCGGTGCAGGTGATGCGGGAGTGGGCGCTGGCCCGGGGGCTGTCGCCACAGCTCAGCACGCCGATCGTCTTCACCTCCAACCTGCCGGTCGCGGCCGGCACGGCCGATCCGGCGCCCGGGTGGGCCCGGCACGGCGGGCTCGGCGAGCTGGCGTACGCCATCACCCAGACGCCGCAGGTCCAGCTCGACCACCAGGTCAGCGAGGAGCACGGCGAGCTGCTGTTCAACTGGGACGCGGTCGACGAGCTGTTCGCACCGGACGTGCTGGACGAGATGTTCACGGCGTACCGGGAACTGCTGGCGTGGCTGGCCGGTGAGCCGGCGGCCTGGTCCCGGCCGGCCCTCCCGGAGCTGCCCGCGGCACAGGCCGCCCGGCGTCGGACGGTCAACGACACCGCGTCCCCGGTGCCGGCCTGGTGCCTGCACGAACCGGTCGCGACCGTCGCGGCGGACCATCCGGACCGGGTCGCGGTGCTGGACGGGACGATCCGGCTCAGCTACGCCGACCTGGCGGCGCTGGCCCGCCCGGTGGCCGAGGTGGTGCGCCGGGCCGGCGTACGGCCGAACACCCTGGTCGGGGTGGCCACCCGACGCGGCTGGCCGCAGGTGGTGGCGACGCTCGGGGTGCTGACGGCGGGTGCCGCCTTCCTGCCGCTGGACCCGGAACTGCCGGCCGAACGGTTCGCCCTGCTGGCCCGGCGGGGCGAGATCACCCTGCTGTTCACCGAGGCCGACCTGCTGGCTGCGCTGCCGGCGTTGCCCGGGGTGCGGGTCGTCGCCGTCGAGGGACCGGAGCTGCCCGACAGCGACGAACCGGCGGACGCAGCCCTCGCCGAACCGACAGACCTGGCGTACGTCATCTTCACCTCCGGGTCGACCGGTGAGCCGAAGGGCGTCGCGATCGACCACCGGGGTGCGGCCAACACCGTCGACACGGTCAACCGGCGGTACGGCATCGGCTCGGACGACCGGGTCCTGGCCGTCTCCTCGCTCAGCTTCGACCTGGCCGTGTACGACCTGTTCGGGATGTTCGCCGCCGGCGGGGCGGTGGTGCTGCCCCAGCATGGCCGGCGGCGGGATCCGGCGCACTGGGCCGAGCTGGTCCGGCAGCGCCGGATCACCGTGTGGAACTCGGTGCCGGCCCTGGCCGAACTGCTGGTGGGGCACGCCGAGGCGGTGGACCCGGACGCGCTCACCTCGCTGCGGCTGGTGCTGCTCAGCGGGGACTGGATCCCGGTCGGCCTGCCCGACCGGATCCGCGCGCTGACCGGTGCCCGGGTGGTCAGCCTCGGTGGCGCGACCGAGGCGTCGATCTGGTCGGTCTGGTATCCGGTCGGGACCGTCCGGCAGGACTGGCGCAGCATCCCGTACGGGATGCCGATGGACAACCAGACTCTGCACGTACTGGACGACGCCGGGCGCGACCGGCCCGACTGGGTGGCCGGTGAGCTGTACATCGGCGGCCTGGGAGTGGCTCGCGGGTACTGGCGGGACGACGAGCTGACCCGGCGGAGCTTCCCGGTGCACCCGGCGACGGGACGACGGCTCTACCGCACCGGCGACATCGCGCGGTACCTGCCGGACGGCAACCTGGAATTCCTCGGCCGGGAGGACGCCCAGGTCAAGATCAACGGGTTCCGGGTGGAGCTGGGCGAGATCGAGGCGGCGCTGGACCGCACCGGCCTGGTCCGGGCAGCCGCGGTGACCGCCGTCGGCCGGCCCGGCGGCGACCGGCGACTCGCCGCCCACCTGGTGCCGGCCGATTCCCGGCGGTTCGACCTGGACCAGGTCCGCGCACGGCTCCGCGCGGTGCTTCCGGACTACATGGTGCCGACCACCTGGACGGTGCTGGACGAACTGCCGCTCACCGGCAACGGCAAGGTCGACCAGCGGGCGCTGTCCCGGCGTACCGAGCGGGCGGAGCGCCGGGAGTTGGCCGAGAGCGGCGAGCCCGCGCCCCGCCGCGGCTCCGGCTCCGGCTCCGGCTCCGCCGAGCTGACCGAACGGCTCTGTGCACTGTGGCGGGAGACCCTGGACGTGGAGTCCGTCGGGCCGGACGACAGCTTCTTCGCGCTCGGCGGCACATCGCTGGTCGCCATCCGGATGCTCACCCGGCTCGAACAGTCCTTCGGGGTACGGATCCCGTTGCCGCAGCTCTTCGACTCGCCCACCGTGGCGGCGCTGGCCGAGGCGATCTCCGCCGGGTCCCGGTCGACGGAACCGGCGGCCGGACCGGCGGTCGCGCTGCGGCCGGAGCCGGACGCCGCGTACGAGCCGTTCCCGCTCACCGACATCCAGCAGGCGTACTGGCTCGGCCGGCGGGCGGGTGCCGGGCTCACCGGGGTGGCGACGCACAGCTACCTGGAGCTGGAGGTCGCCGACCTCGACCTGCCCCGGCTGGAACAGGCGCTGCGCCGGCTCGTCGACGCGCACCCGGCGCTGCGTACCGTGATCCGGCCGGACGGCCGGCAGCAGGTCCTGCCGACCGTACCGGCGTACCGGATCCCGGTGACCGACCTGCGGGGCCTCGATCCGGAGCGGGCCGGCGCCGCCCGGCAGCGGCTACGGGACCGGATGTCGCACGAGGTACGCGACGTGGCGCAGTGGCCGCTGTTCGACCTCCGCGCGCAGCGCCTCGACGGCGGACAGACCCGGCTGCACCTGAGTTTCGACCTGCTGACCGTCGACGCCCGCAGCATGTGGCTGCTCACCCGCGAACTGCTCGCCCGGTACGCCGACCCGGCCGCCGAGCCGCCCGGACCGGATGTCACCTTCCGGGACTACGTACTGGCCGTGCAACGGCTGCGGGAGACCGAGCCGTACCGCCAGGCGCTGCGCTACTGGCGGGACCGGCTGGCGGACCTGCCGCCGGCACCGGCACTGCCGCTGGCCCGCCGGCCGGAGGAACTGCGTGGTGCCGCGTTCCACCGGCTCGCCGCCGAACTGGACGAGCCGGCGTGGCGGGCGCTGCGGAACAGGGCGGCGGCGACCGAGCTGACGCCGTCCGGACTGCTCTGCGCGGCGTTCTGCCGCACCATCGCCGGCTGGAGCGAGTCGCCGCGGTTCACCGTCAACCTGACGACGTTCCAGCGGCTGCCGGTGCATCCCGACGTCGACTCCCTCGTCGGCGACTTCACCACCACCACGCTGCTGGCGGTGGAGTGCGCCGGTGGCCCGTTCCCGGACGAGGCGCGGCGGGTGCAGGAGCGGATCTGGCAGGACCTGGAGCACGGGATCGTCAGCGGCGTGGAGGTGCAGCGGATGCTGCGTCGGGTCCGGGGCGGCGGGGCGGACGTCATCATGCCGGTGGTGTTCACCAGCACGCTCTTCCCGGAGCCGGCGGAACCCCTGCCGGCCGGTGGCTGGGAGGCCCGGCCGGTCTACGCGATCAGCCAGACTCCGCAGGTCCTGCTGGACCACCAGGTGGGCGAGCGGGCCGGGCGGCTGGTGTTCAGCTGGGACTACGTGCCCAGCGCGTTTCCGCCGGGCCTGGTGGAGACGATGTTCGCCGCCTACCGACGGCTGCTCCGGGCACTGGCCCAGGAGGCCGCCGCACCGGGACCGGCCGGGCCGGCTGCCGATTCCGTCCCGGCTGCCGACTCTGGACCGGCTGCTGGCTCCGCCCCGGCTGCCGATTCCGCCCCGGCTGCCGACCCTGCCCCGGCTGCCGACTCTGGACCGGCCCCGTGGCCCGACGGACCGGCCAGGGCCCGGCAGGCCGGTGCACCGGCGCCGACCGGGGGCCCGCCGGTGGACCGGACCGCCCGCCAGACCACGTCCACCCGCGAGCCCGGAGGTGTTCCGAGGTGACCCGTCCCCAGCCAGCGTCCGTCACGTTCCCCGCCGAGCAACGGGAGCTGATCGAGACCATGAACAGCCGTACCGCGCCGGTCCCGCCCGGGACGCTGGCCGAGCGGGCGCTCGCGGTGGCCGCCGCGCACCGGGAACGGACCGCCGTCGTGTCGCCCCGGGAGACGCTGAGCTACGGACAACTGCTGGACCAGGTGGCGGACCTGGCGGACCGGCTGCGTACCGCCGGCGTCGGTCCGGGCGATCGGGTGGCGCTCTCCGTCGAGCTGGGCCGGGAGCAGTTGGCCGGAGCGCTGGCGATCATGCGGGTCGGTGCCGCGTACGCGCCGGTGCCGCCGAACCTGCCCCGCACCGTACGGTGGGAGGCCCTCAGCCAGGTCAAGGCGACCGTGGTGGTGACCCAGTGGTGGCTCACCGACCGGATCGAGTGGCCGGACGGGACGACGGTGCTCTCGCCGGAGGAGGAGCCCGCCGGCACGATCGGGCTCGGCGACGGCGTGCCGCACGAGGACGCCACCGCGGCGGTGCTGCCGCTCGACCCGGTCGCCCCGGACGGTGGCCGCCGGGCCGCCCGCACCGCCGTCGGGCACACCACCGTGCTCAACGCCGTCACCGACGTCGTCCGCCGACTCGCCCTCGGCGTCGACGACCGGGTGTTCGCCCAGGCCCCGGTCGAGTCGGTGCTCTCCCTGCACGAGATGTTCACCGGGCTGCTCGCGGGCGCGACTCTGGTGTTCGGCCAGGACGTCGACGTACGCCATCCGGCGGCCTGGCTGGCGCAGTTCCGGCGGGACGCGGTGACCGCGTGGCTGCCCACCCCGTCCCTGCTGAACATGCTGCTCGATCACCTGGCGGCGACCGGCGAGTCGTGGCCGGGGACGCTCCGTACGGTGCTGCTCTCCGGCGAGCCCCTGCACCCGGACCGCCTCCGCGAGCTGCGCTCCGTCGCCGGCCGCGACCTGACCGTGGCGTACGCGACGGCCGCCGCGCCGCAGGACGGCTGGGTCGCGCTGTGCGACCTGACCGAACCGGCGGACGACTGGCGGTCGGTGCCGATCGGCCGGCCGTTGGTCAACAACCGGCTCTACCTGCTCACCGAGACCCTCGCGCCGTGTCCGGTCTGGGTGACCGGGCGGCTGCACGTCGGCGGTCTGGCGGCCCGGACCTCGGACGACCCGGACTGGGCCGCCCCCGGCCCGTCGGTGCCGCACCCGGAGACGGGGGAGCCGCTGGTGCCGACGGCGCTCTTCGGCCGGCTGCGCCCCGAGGGCGTGATCGAGGCGGTCGGCGACGACTCGTCGCGGATCGTCGTACACGGCCGCCCGCTGAACCTGCGGGACACCGAGACGGCGCTGGACGCGCACCAGGCCGTCCGGCAGGCCGTGGTGGTACCGGTGGCGGAGAGCACCGAGTCGGTGGGGTACGTCCGGCCGCGTACCGGCCGGGCGGTCAGCGCCGAGGAGCTGACCGGGTACCTCCGGCGCAAGGTGTCGCCGTACCTGATGCCGGCCCGGATCGAGGTGGTCGAGGCGCTGCCGCTCACCTCGGACGGACGGGTCGACCGCAGGGCACTCGGCTCGCCCCCACCGGCCGCCCAGACGGCACCGTCCGGGCCGGATCCGGCGCCTACCGCCGACGAGCGGGAGCTGATCCGGCGGGTCACCGAGGTGGCGTGCCGACTCTTCGACGTCGGTGACATCGAGCCGAACGCGAACCTGCTGGACATCGGCGCCACCTCGTACCAGCTCGTCCGGTTGGCCACCGTGCTGGAGGAGAGCCTGGGCGTGGTGGTCGAGGTGGAGGAGCTGCTGCGCTTCCCGTCCATCGCCGTGATCGTGAGCAGCCACCTCGCCGCGCTGCCCGAACCGGTGCCGCCGGTGCCGGGGCCACCCGCCGGGTCGGCGTCCACCGTCCCGGGCGCCGGGTCGGAGGCAGCGGCCGGCGAGGTGGCAGCGGCCGGCGCGGTGGGAGCGGCCGGCGGTGGGACCCTGACCGGCCTGCTGGAACGTCAGGCGTTCAAGGACGCCCGGTACGGCGTCCGCACCGACCTCGACGACGGGACGGCGGTCGACCTGGCCGCCCCGGCCGACGAGCGGATCGGGGCGCGCCGTACCGTCCGGTCGTTCGAACCCGATCCGGTGGACCTGACCGACCTGGCCGGCCTGCTCGGGGCGGCCCGGGCGATCCGGCGCGGCGGCGAGCCGAAGTTCTGGTACCCGTCGGCCGGTGGCGCCTACCCGGTCCAGGTGTACCTGCTCGCCGCACCCGGCCGGGTCCGCGGTCTGCCCGGCGGCAGCTACTACTACCACCCGGACCGCAACGCGCTGGTCCCGATCGACCCCGACGCCGCGCTGCCGGCCTCCGCCCACCTGGATCTCAACCGGGCCGCGTTCCGGCAGAGCGCCTTCTCGCTCTACCTGATCGGCCGGATGACCGCGATCCGGCCGCTCTACGCCGAGCTGTCCTGGGACTTCACCGTCTTCGAGGCGGGCGCGCTGACCCAGGCGTTCGGACTGGTGGCCGCCGAACGCGGCCTGGGCCTCTGCCCGGTCGGCATGATGGACAGCGGGCCGCTGCCGGCGCTGTTCCGGCTCGCCGACGAGGACCGATTCGTGCACGCCCTGCTGGGTGGCGTACCGGCGGACGGGGGCCGGTGATGGCTCCCGGGCCCGGACCGACCGCCGGACAGCGGCGTGCTGTTCCGGTGCGGCTGGACGAGTCGGCGGTACGCGTCGATCCGGCGCCGGCCGGATTCGGGCTTCCGCTCCTGGCCCGGCCGGAGCGGCCCGGAGTCCCGCTCGTCGAGTACGTCCGGACGCACCCGGAGACCGTACGCCGCTGGCTGGACCGGGCCGGTGCGGTGATGTTCCGGGGCTTCGGGGTGACCCTGGACGCCCTCGGCCCGGTCACCACGGCGCTGGCCGGTACCCCGGAGGCGTACGTCGAGCGGTCGACGCCGCGTACCGAACTCGCCGACCGGGTCTACACCGCCACCGACCACCCCGCCGACCAGCGGATCCCGCTGCACAACGAGAACTCCTACCAGTGGCAGTTCCCCGGTCTGCTGGCCTTCTGCTGTCTGCGTCCCGGCACGGCGGGCGGGGCCACCCCGGTCGCCGACACCCGCCAGGTACTGGCCCGGATCCCGCCGGCCGTGCTGCGCCCGTTCGCCGAGCACGGGGTGCGGTACGTGCGCACCTTCGGCGGCGGGCTGGGCCTGCCGTGGCAGGAGGTGTTCCAGACGGCGAGCCGCTCGGCGGTGACCGACTACTGCCGGAGCCGGGACATCGAGGTGGAGTGGCGGCCGGACGGCGTCCTGCGGACCAGTCAGGTACGCCCCGCCGTCGCCGTGCATCCCCGTACCGGTGCGCGGGTCTGGTTCAACCACGCGGCCTTCTTCCACCCGTACGCGCTGCCGGCCGAGGTGCGGGAGGCGCTGCTGCGGCAGTTCGCCGAGGAGGACCTGCCGAACGTGGCCCGCTACGGTGACGGGCGCCGGATACCGCGCAGTGTGCTGGCCGAGCTGGTCGCGGCGTACGCGGCCGAACAGGTGTCGGTGCCCTGGGAGGCCGGCGACGTGCTGCTGGTGGACAACCTGCTGGCCGCGCACGGGCGGGAGCCGTTCTCCGGCGAACGACGTGTCGCGGTCACCATGGCCGGGCCGATCCGCTGGGCGGACGTGGCCGCGAGCCCGGACGGTGCCGGGTGAGCGGGACGCGGCCGGGCGCCGGCACCCTCGTCCCGGCGACCTTCCTGCACCGGGGACGTCTGCCGGCGGTCCGGTCCGGGTGGCAGGGTGGCGGATTCACCGCCCGGGCGGTCCGGGTCACCGGCCCGGTCTCCGAGCAGCGGCTCTGCGCCGCCGTCCGGGAGGTGCACGCCGCGCTGCCCGGGCTGGGTGTCGGTCTGGTCGAGGTGGGCGGTCGGCCGGGATTGCGCCGCGACGGGGAGCTGGCGCTGCACCGGCACGACGTCTCCGGGGCTGAGCCGGCGGCCCGGGAGGGGCGGTGCGTCGGGCTGCTGCTGGCGGACCGGGATCGGCGGCCGGATCCGGTCCGGGACCCACTGGCCCGGTTCCACGTCGTACGGCTCGATCCCGGGCACCTGGTGCTGGGGCTGGTCGGGCACGAGCTGGTACTCGACGAACGCGCCCTCTACCTGGTGCTCGGCGCGGTGATGGAGGCGCTGCGGGGCCGGTTCCGCCGGGACGCCTACCGCGACTTCACCGAGCTGGGCGACTTCCACCCGCTCGACCCGGCCGCCGCCGAGAGCCGCCGCCGATGGTGGAGCCGGTGGTTCACGGCGTACCCGACGCCGCCCGCGCCCGGTCCGGCCGGATCCGAGCGGGTCGTCCGCCGGATGGTGGTCCCGGCCGACGAGTGGCGGGCGCTGGGCGACGCCGGCGGGGCGATGCGCGACCACGGTTCGCTGGGGGTCGCGGCACTGGTCGCCTGGTGGCTGCGGCGCCGTGCCGGCCGACCGGACAGCGCCGCCTTCTCCACCGTGCTCGACCTGCGGGAGTACTTCGACCTCGGACCGATGGTCGGCCCGCTGACGGACCGCATCGTGTTCCGGATCGACGAGCCCGGGACCGCCGCACCGTCGTTCCGGGTGGTGCTCCGGGCGGCGCAGGTGGGCCTGATCCGGGCGGCGACGCACTACCTGCCGTACCCCGATCTGGTGGGGCTGGGCGCCCGGCTGGGCCGGCTCAGGTCGCCCCGCACGGCCGCGCTCTGGGACGCCCACGTGCACCTGTGCCGGCATCCGTCGGCCACCGGCCGCAGCCGGGGCGAGGAACCGCTCGGCATCGGGGTCGAACACTTCGGCGAGGCCGAACTGCTCGGCGTTGCTGCCCGGCCCGGCCCGGACGGCTGGGACGGCACCAATCTGGACCTGCGGATCGGTGCGCTGGCCGGCGGCGACATGGCCCTGGTGCTGGACGCGAACCGACGGCAGCCCGGCTACTCGGCCGACGAGTTGCTCGACGGGCTGCACCGGGCGATGAGCACCGCGGCGGCGGACCCGGACGCCCCGCTGGAGACGACGTGACCCGACACGGAGGAGAGACGGTGACCCAGACGACGGAGCAGGACGAGCAGATCTACCACGTGGTGGTCAACGACGAGGAGCAGTACTCGATCTGGCCGGTCGACCAGGACCTGCCGGACGGCTGGCGGGCCGAGGGCCGGACCGGGCCGAAGTCCGAGTGCCTGGCCCACATCGACGAGGTGTGGACCGACATGCGCCCGCTGAGCCTGCGGCGGTACATGGCCGAACACGCCGACGACGCGCCGGTCGAGCCGGACCCGGTCGACGACGACCGGCCGACGCTGGTCGACCGGCTCTGTTCCGGCAGCCACCCGCTCCGGCTCAGCCTGGAGCCGGAGGCCGGGCCCGCCGCGTTGCGGGAGGCGCTGGACCAGGGGTACGTCTTCGTCCGCTTCGTCGGCACCGAGGGCGGGACGGAACTGGGCGTCCGGGTCGATCCGGACCGTACCGACCTGACCGGTGGCGACCTCGCGGCGGGCACCGGGCAGGTGCGGATCGTCGGGACGCTGAACCTGGACTTCGAGCCGGTGCGCTGCCTGGCCCGGATCGACCTGGCGACGCTCGACGGCGAGGGCCACCTGGAGCGACTCGGGGAGTCCTGAGCCGGGTCACGGTCGCGAGCGGAGAGGGGTACCCGTGCGTCGGACATGTTTCTTCGCCCAGTTGCAGCTACCCGGCCTGGGCGACCTCGTGCAGCGCAACATCCTGCTCGCGGTGCTCCGGCGGGCCCATCCCGGTGCCTCGGTCACCCTCGTGGTCGGCGCCGGCCTGGCCGAGCGCTTCGCCGACCTGCTGCCCCGGCACGCGTACGCGGAGGACCTGATGCGCTGTCCCGACCCCGGCGACACCACACCGGAGCACTGGCGGGCGTTCCTGGCCGAGCTGGCCGACCGGCGGTTCGAGCTGTGCGTGGTCGACCCGGGGTCGCACACGCTCGACGCCGGGCACGCCGAGCGGGCCGGAATTCCCCGGCGGGTCGGCGTACCGCGCGGCCGGGCGTCGGACCGGCAGCTCAGCCATCCGGTACGGCTGCCGCCACCACTGCTCGGCGTCTCGGACCTGTACGAGTACGCCAACGCCTTCGCCCGGGCGCTCGGGGCCCGGCCGCTGCGTCCGGCGGAGGTGGTTCCGGACCTGCCCCGGCAGCCGGAGAAGGTCCCCGAGCTGGACGCTCCCGGGCCGCGGATCGGGGTGCATCCCGGCGGCCAGCCGCACTGGAACCGTCGATGGCCCCTGGACCGGTACGCCGAACTCTGCGTCCGGCTCGTCGCCGACCTCGGCGCCAGCCTGTACCTGCTCGGCGCGGACGGGGAGCGGGCGGAACTCGCCGAACTGCGCGACCGGATCACGGCGGCGGTTCCGGGGGCGGTGCCGCACGTCGAGGCCGGCGGCGCGCTGAACCGCACCGCCAACCTGGTGGCCGGGCTGGACCTGCTGGTCGGCAACGACTCCGGTCTGGCCCACCTGGCCGCGGCGGTCGGCACGTCGACGGTGGTGCTCTACGGACCGACCGGAACGGAACCGCTCTGGGCCCGGGTCTACCCGCGCCACCGCGGCGTCTCGCTGGACTACCCCTGCCAGGCGATCCGGCACGAGCCGGACCAGGTGGCCGGACGGCGCTGCGCGCACGGGTGCGTCGTGCGCTACCAGGGACCGCGAGGCCCGTACCCGAGGTGCCTGGTGGACCTCGACGTCGACCGGGTGTGGGCGGCGACCACGGCTCAACTGCGAGCCCAGCAGAGGTCAGGAGGCGGCCATGTCCGGTGACCGGTCCTCGACGGGAGCGGTCCGCACCATCCTGTCGATCAACTTCAACCACGACGGCTCGGCGGCGCTGCTCGCCGACGGGCGGCTGCGGGCGTACGTGAACACCGAACGGTTCTCCCGGATCAAGAAGCACCCCGGGCTGCGCTCCGCAGACCTGGACGAGCTGCTCGACCAGGCCGGAGTCACGCTCGCCGACGTCGACCACGTGCTGCTGTGCAACCTGCACAACATGGACTCCCCGGACATCGCCGCACTGCACGGCTCGGACCTCAAGGACACCTGGCTGGAGTTCTGGGTGAACCAGGACAACAGCCTGGTCGACATCCGGGGCAGGCGCATCCGGTGCACGGTGAATCCGGACCACCATCTGATCCATGCCGCGACGGCGTACTTCACGGCGCCGTTCGAGTCGGGGGTGGCGCTGGCGATCGATCCCACCGGCTGCCGGGCCTTCCTCGGCCGGGGAAACCGGCTCTATCCGATGCTGTCGGACTTCGACTCGTGGTTCAACGCGAACGTCGGCTACTGCGACGTGGCGAACTACCTCTTCGGGTCCAGCATCGTCGGCGCCGGCAAGGTGATGGCGCTCGCCCCGTATGGCCGGCCGTACGGGGTGGAGCCGGACGTCCCGGAGCCGGAGCGCCCCCGGTCGTTCCGGCAGTTGCTGGAGCTGGCCGAGAAGGAGCCGCGGTACGTCAGCGTGCAGGGCCGGGAACTGAACGCGACGCTCGCCTACCACATCCAGGCCGGCCTGGAGCGGCAGGTGTCGGCGGTGTTCCGGGAGTTGGCCGGGCTGGCCCGCCGTAACGGGGTGGAGCCGGCCATCGCGCTCTCCGGCGGTACCGCGCTGAACGCCATCGCCAACCAGTTGGCCTTCGCCGGATCCGACTTCGACCGGATGCACCTGCATCCCGCCTGCGGCGACGACGGCACGGCGATCGGCGCCGCGCTCTGGTACTGGCACCACGTGCTCGACCAGCCGAGAGCGGAGTACACGGCCGCCGAGCTGATGTACTCGGCCCGGGAGTATCCGGCGCCGGTCGTGCGGCGGGCCCTCGACGAGTACGCCGACCAGATCGAGGTCGAGCAGCTCGGCGGGTACGTGGACCGGGCGGCCGCGCTGCTGGCCGAGGGTGCCGTGGTCGGCTGGTTCGACGGCGGCGGCGAGGTCGGCCCACGGGCGCTGGGCCACCGCAGCATGCTGGCCGATCCCCGCGATCCCGGCGTGCAGGATCGGATCAACTCGACCGTGAAGTTCCGGGAACACTTCCGGCCCTTCGCGCCGGCGGTGCGCAACGAGCGGTCGACCGAGTGGTTCGGCATCCGGGACAGCCCGTTCATGTTGCGGGCGGCGCCGGTGCTCCGGCCCGGGGTGCCCGGCATCACCCATGTGGACGGTACGGCCCGGTTGCAGACCGTCGCCCGGTCGGACAACCCGGCCTACTACGACCTGATCCACGCCTTCGAACGGCGTACCGGAGTGCCGATGCTGCTCAACACCAGCCTGAACACCAGGGGAGAGCCGATGGTCGAGACACCCGGGGACGCGCTGCGTACCCTGCTCAACTCCCGGCTGGACTACCTGGTGCTGCCCGGCCACGTCGTCCGGCGGAGGGCGGCGGGATGACCGGCCCGGACCCGGGCGGCCGGTCCGGCCCGCCGACACCGGCCCGGCTGATGGAGGCGGTGGCCGAGGCGGTCGCCGACCGCACCGACCGGTCGCTGGAGCTGTACGTCAACGTGCCGTTCTGCGCGACGAAGTGCCACTTCTGCGACTGGGTGACCGACATACCGGTCCGGCAGCTCCGGTCCGATGTCGACGGTCGCCGGCCCTACCTGGCGGCCCTGGGTGCGCAGATCGGGTTCTACGGGCCGCTGCTCACCGGGCTCGGCTACCGGCCACAGGTGATGTACTGGGGCGGCGGCACGCCCACCCGGCTGGAGCCGGCCGAGATGCGCCTGGTCCGGGACGCGCTCGACGAGGCGTTCGACCTCTCCGAGCTGGTGCAGTGGTCGGTGGAGACCACCCCCAACGACCTCACCGACGACCGGCTCGCGGCCATGCGGGCGCTCGGGGTGACCCGGGTGAGCGTCGGGGTGCAGTCGCTGGATCCGCACCAGCTCCGCCGGGCGGGCCGGGGGCACACCCGGGAACAGGCGGTGGCGGCGGTCGGGGCGTTGCGCAGGGCCGGCATCGACAACTTCAACATCGACCTGATCAGCAGTTTCCCCACCGAGAGCGGGCCGGACGAGCTGGCCAGGACGCTGGACGAGGTGCTCGGGATGGATCCGCCGCACGTCTCGGTCTATCCGTACCGGGCCACCCCGAAGACGGTGATGGCGATGCAGCTCGATCGGGACCGGCTGCGTGCCTGGGACGTCCGGAGCATGATCCGGGCGTACGAGTTGGCGATGCGGATGCTGACCGAGGCCGGGTACCACGAGTACTGCCACGGGTACTGGGTCCGGCACCCGGAGCACGAGGACCTCGACGGCAACTACAAGTACGACCTGGCCGGCGACAAGATCGGCTTCGGCAGCGGGACGGAGTCCATCCTCGGCCACCACCTGCTGCTCAACGAGAACGCCCGGTACGCCGACTACCTGCGGGCGCCGCGCGAGTTCGGGTTGGTGGAGAGGTTTTCGCTGGCCCGGCCGCAGCGGCTGACCGCGCTCGTCGGCGGGGCACTGATGACCCGGGAGGGGGTCGACTACGGCCGGTTCCACCGGCTGACCGGGCTGCACTTCGCGGACCTGCGCGAGACCCCGCACTTCGCCTCCTGGCTGGGCCTGCTGGCGGAGTGCGGTGGCCGGTTCGTCGAGGACGCGGTCGGGTTCCGGATGGATCGCGAGGTCATCCACGAGGCGTACATCACGCACCTCGCGTACACGATGTCGCACGGGTTGGCGCTGGCCCGGGGTTAGCGGTGGCCCGACGGCGCAGGAAGGAGTACCGATGGCAACCACAACCGTACGATGGCCGGAGGTCGTCCGCCGGTCCTACTCGCAACTGGTCGACGCCCTGACCACGGAGGGCGCGCCCGAGGTCGCCCGGCAGTGCGCCGACCTCGCGGTGGAGCAGGGCGTCTGGCGCCACCCGCTGCAACGACCCGTGCACTACATCTCGTCGTTGCCGCCCCGACCGGTCTACGACCCGGCCGACTTCTGGTTCTGCGCCTACCTGGAGGAGAACTACCCGCAGATCCGCGCGGAGCTGGACGCGGTCACCGACCCCGCCGCGTCCGGCTTCCTCCCGGTCGAGGAGTCGATGCTGGGCGCCGGCCGCTGGGAGGAGATCACGTTCTACGAGGCGGGGCACCGGTTCGACGACGCCTGCGCCAGGTTTCCGGTCACCTCGTCGATCGTCGAGGGCATCCCGGAGGCCGCGGCGGCGGGCATCGGCGTGGTGACGCTCTCCTGGCTGTACCCGGGCACCCGGATCGTGCCGCACTGCGGCGGATCCAACGCCCGGCTGCGGGTCCACCTCGGGCTTCAGGTGCCGGACGGTGCCCGGCTCCGCGTCGGCGACCAGGTCCTCGGCTGGCAGGAGGGCCGGTGCCTCGTGTTCGACGACTCGTTCGAGCACGAGGTGTGGCACGACGGCGACCGGCCCCGGGTGGTGCTGCTGATGGACGTGTGCCACCCGGAACTCGACCCGGCCGACCGGGACGTGATGCTGGCCGGCCGGATCTCGTTCGAGGAGCGGGCCACCAGGTTCCTCGCCGAGCACGGCCTGTCCCGGGTGCAGCTCGGGGACGCCGAGGAGGTCCGGGTCGAACTCGACCAGCCGAGTGCCCGCCAGGTCAGCCGCTATCTGCGCGGCTACGGTGCGGAGAGCGTCGAGCTGCGCGACGGCAGACTGCTGTTCCGGCCCGACCGGGCGGCGGCCGGCGAGGACCGGACGGCGGTGGACCGGTGAGCGGAGCCGGGGGCGGCCAGGCTGGTGCCGCCCCGGCCCACCGGGACGCCGCCGGCTGGAGCGCGCTGGACCATGCGGCCGGCCGAGGGGACCTGGCCGGACTCGGCCGGCTGCTGGCGGACGGGGCCGACCCGCTCGACGCGGGGCCCGACGGCCGCACCGCGTACGACATCGCGCTCGCCGCGGGGCACCTGGCGGCGGCCACCGCGCTACGCGCGGTGGAGCCGTCCGGGCCGGGCACCGCGCCGGACCACGCGTGGCGGCCGTACTGCCGGGCGTACCGCCGCGGCGAGCTGGCGGGCTTTCCGGGCTGGCCGGACGGGCAGCACGACGACGAGGTCGTGTACGTCCACGACGACCTGACGGTCACCCGCTCCGGCTGGCCCGGCGAGGACGTGCTCTTCGCGAGCACCTCCCCGGAGTGGGCGTGGTATTGCCGCGAGACCCTGGGATTCGCCGTCCCGGACGACCTGAGCCTGGCCGTCCCGCACGGAACCGTCGACGACGAGGGTGAGTCGGATGGAACCGGCGACTGACCGCCGGTCGGCGGCGCGGCAGGCGGACCGGCCGATGGCGCCGGAGCTGGTGGCCCGGCTGCGCAAGCAGTACGAGGGACTGATCAGCGACCTGCTCGGTGAGGGACTGACCGACGCCGGGTACGCGGTCGCCGACACGGCCGTCGCGCAGGGTCTGTGGCCGGAGCGGCTGCACCGACCGATCGAACTGCATCCGACCACGCAGAGCCGGCCCTTCCTCGACCCGGCCGACTTCTGGTTCACCTCGCACCTGGAACGGCACTGGGACCTGATCCGGGCCGAGATCGACGCGATCGAGGAACCGGCCCGCGCGGGCTTCTCCACCGCCGGAATGGACGGCTCCAGCGTGCGGGGTGGCCGATGGCACCAGTTGATGCTCTGGGACCGGGGGCGCCGGTTCGAGCGGGCCTGCGGGCTGCTGCCCGGCACCGCCGAGGTGCTCTCCGCGATCCCGGACGTGACCGCCCAGGGCACCGGGTTCGTGATGGTGTCCTGGCTGGAGCCCGGCACCTGGATCGCACCACACTGTGGACCGACGAACGTGAAGGCGCGGACCCACTTCTGTGTCCGGGGTGACGCCCGGGCCCGGATCCGGGTCGGCGACCAGGTGCGCGGCTGGGACGAGGGCCGGTGCTTCGTCTTCGACGACTCGTACGAGCACGAGGTCTGGCACGACGGCGAGGTGCCGAGGGTGGTGCTGATCCTCGACGCCCCGAACCCGTACCTGGTCGACGGCGAGCGGGTGGTGCGGCAGGAGCAGGCGAACCGGGCGGACGAGATGCTCACCTTCATGACCGCCATGCGGCTGCGCCGGATCACCCGGGTGGGCGCGGACGTGAAGGTCACCTTCGCGCCGTCGATGGTCGAGTTCATCCGGTCGTACCTGGAGACCCGGCAGCTCGAGTCGGTGGAGCTGCGCCAGGGCGTACTGCGGGTGCGGGCGGTCGCCACGCCCGGTGGCGAGGGCTGAGGCCGGAGGCGGGAGTGGGGGTGCGGATGCGGACGGAATCGAACCCGGTGTCGGTGGTGCGCGCCGTGGCGGCGTACGCCCGGACGGCCCCGGACGCGCTGGCCGTGGACGAGCCGGGCATGGCGCTGACCTACCGGGAACTGGCCGGGCAGGCGGCCGGGCTGCAACGCGCCCTGCGGGAGGCGGGCGTCGCACCGGGCGAGATCGTGCCGGTGGCCGGGCTGAGCCTTGGCGACGTGGCGGTCGCCTCGGTCGCGGCGGCCGGGCTGGCGGTGCTGCCGTACCCGCTGGACCTCGGCGCCGACCTCGCCGCGCGGCTGGATCTGGTCGGTGCCCGCGTGGTCGTCCTCGCCGGTTATCCCGCCGGGCACTGGCTCGGCGACCGCACGGTGATCCAGCTCGACGAGCTGACCCCGGGCGGTGAGCTGGCCGACGTGGGCGGCGGGACGGCCGTGGCGGTCGACTCCGAGCGGCACGACGCCGTCGTCGCGCTCCGCCCGGACGGCTTCGGCGCGTCGGTCGCCGCCCTGGCCGAGCGGCTCCGCCTCGGTACCGCCGACCGGGTACTGACGGCTGCCCTGCCGCACACCGACGTCACCCTGTTGACCCTGCTGGCCACCCTGCTCCGCGGCGGTACGGCGGTGTCGGCCGGCCGGCCGGTCGTCGAGGGTGACCGGTTGCGCCGGATCGTCGAGCGGCACCGGGTGACGGTGCTGGCCGCGCCGCCGCGCGCGGTCGGCGTACTGGCCGATACCGCCGCCGACGACGGCATCCAGCTCTCCGGCCTGCGGCTGGTGCTGCTGTTGCGGGACCGGATACCGCGCTGGCTGCCGGGGGTGTTGGACCGGGTCACCCGCCGGGACCGGGAGCTGGTGGTGGCCTGGGGCGCCGCCGAGGCCGGGGTGATCGCGGCGACCGGCGGCCTCGACGAGGTGCTCGGGGAGCCGCTTGGCGATCAGCGGATCGAGGTCGGTCCGGACAGCTCGGCGGGCTCCACCGAGCTGTGCTGTGTCGGGCCGTCGGTGGCGGCCGGGTACGTCGGCCGTCCCGACCTGGATGGTCGCCACTTCGACACCGGTCCGGACGGCGCACGCCGCTACCGGACCGGGGTTCCGGCCCGGGTCCTGCCGGACGGCCGGATCCGGCCACTGCACGGGCACCTCGCGAACGCCCCGGACTCCGCCGGACCGGGTGCCCAGGGCTCCACCGGACCGGGCGCCCAGCACTCCGCCGGACCGAATGCTCCGGGCTCCGCCGGACCGGGCGCCCAGCACTCCGCGGGACCGGACGGCCCGGACTCCGCCGGACCGGTCGACCCGGCCGAGGTGGAAGTGGTGGCCGAGACCTGGGGCGACGTCCGGCTGGCGCGGGTCGTGACGGCGCCGGACGGCGAGTTGGTGCTCTACGTCGAGACCGCCAGCGGTGCCCGGGTGGACGGCGGGGCGCTGCGGGGGTACCTGCGCGGCCGGGTGCCACCGGAGTGGTCGCCGGCCCGGGTCGTCGCCGTCCCGACCCTGCCGGTGACCCCGTCCGGCGTGGTGGACCGCGCCCGGCTCGCCGCCATGCCGACGTCGACCGGCCCGGACGCGCCCGCCGAACCGGATAGCGGGCCGACGGCGGGGAGTGGCGCGGCGCGGATCCTGCGGACCGTCGCCCGGGGGCTCGGAGTGGCCAACCTCGGCCTGCGGACCAACCTGTTCGAGGTCGGCGCCACCTCGCTGGAGATCATCCGGGCGGTCGCCCAGGTGGAGACGGACCTGGAACTCGACGTGGACCTGGAACGGCTGCTCGACGCACCGTACGTGCAGACACTGATCGACCAGTACCAGGAGACGGTCCGGGACGGCGGGCCGCCGGCCGGGGGAGGGGGCGACGGATGATCGTCGTTGGCGTCTCCGCGTTCTACCACGACTCCGCGGTGGCGGTGGTCCGGGACGGCCGGCTGGTCGCCGCGGCGCAGGAGGAGCGGTTCACCCGCCGCCGGTACGACCGCGACGTGCCGCTCTACGCGTACCGCTCCTGCCTGGACGAGGCCGGGATCGGCCCGGCCGACGTCGACTGCCTCGCCTACTACGAGAACCCGGTCCGGAAACTCAGCCGGCAACTCTGGATGGAGCTGCCCGGAATGGGTGCCGGCGACGGACCGGCACACGTGCTGGACGCGAGCCATCCGGAGCGGCAGATCCGGGAACGGCTCGGCTACGACGGCCGGTTCCTCGCCGTCGAGCACCACGAGGCGCACGCGGCGAGCGCCTTCTACTGCTCCGGCTACCGGGAGGCCGCGCTCTTCACCGCCGACGCGGTCGGCGAGTGGACCACCACGAGCTACGGCGCGGGCGACGACGACGGGATCCGCCTGCTCGAGGACGTGCCGTTCCCGCACTCGCTCGGCCTGCTCTACAGCGCGCTCACCTCGTATCTGGGGTTCTCGGTGAACAGCGACGAATACAAGGTGATGGGCCTGGCCTCGTACGGCCGGCCGAGGTACCGCAGCGCGCTGGACCAGGTGGTCAGCTCCGGTCCCGGGGGCCAGTTCCGGCTGGACACCCGCTACCTCGCCCCGCAGGCCGGCGGCCGGCTGTACACCCCCGAGCTGGCGGAACTGCTCGGCGTGCCACCGCGCCCACCGGGCGGCGACCTCACCCCGGCCCACCGTGACCTGGCCAGCAGCGTCCAGTCCCTGCTGGAGGAACTGCTGCTGGAAAAGCTCGACCACCTCTACCAGCTCCGACCCTCGGACAACCTGTGCTACGCCGGTGGCGTGGCGCTGAACTGCGTGGCGAACACCAGGCTGCGGCGGCGGGCGAAGTTCCGCGACTGGTTCGTCCCGCCGGCACCGGGCGACGCGGGATCCGCGGCCGGCGCGGCGCTGCTGGTGCACCACCGCCTGACCGGCACCCGCCGGCTCGCCCGGCTGACCGATGCCCGGCTGGGCCCGGCACACCGCGGAACCGTACTCGCCGACGTGCTGACCGCCGCCGGCGTCGAGTACGAGGACTTCACCGGCCGTGAGCCGGAGCTGCTGGACCGGGTGGCGGCGCTGCTCGCCGGTGGCGCGATCGTCGGCTGGCACCAGGGCCGGATGGAGTTCGGGCCCCGGGCGCTGGGCGGTCGCTCGATCCTGGCCGATCCCCGCGATCCGGGGATGCGGGACCGGATCAACCGGCTGGTGAAGAAGCGCGAGGAGTTCCGCCCGTTCGCGCCGGCCGTCGTCGCGGAGCGGGCCGCCGACTTCTTCGACCTGGACGTACCGTCGCCGTTCATGCTGGAGACCGTCGCGGTACGCGCCGGCACCGCGCTGCCCGCGATCACCCACGTGGACGGTTCCGCCCGGGTGCAGACCGTCGACCGGCACGTCGACCCGCGCTTCCACCGGCTGCTGACCCGGTTCGGCGAGCTGACCGGTACGCCGCTGCTGCTGAACACCTCGTTCAACGTGGCCGGCGAACCGATCGTGTGCGACGAGGTCGACGCGCTCTCCTGCTTCGTCCGGGCCGGCGTGGACGCCCTCGCCGTCGGTGACCTGCTGGTGCGGCGGGAGGCGGTGCCCCCGGTGTGGTCGCGGCACCTGAGCCGCTCGGCCGGGCCCCGGCGGGTCGACACCCACAACGACAGCTACACCTTCTTCGTCTAGGAGGCGTGTGTGGACCCACACCGGAACGCGATCCGTGCCGCCGACGACCTGGCCGAGCTGCTGGGCGATGAGCGGGGTGCCGCGACGATCCGGGCCCTGCGGACGTTCTCCGACGCGTACCGGCGGTCTTCCGGCGGGCGGCGCGGCATCGGGCGGCCCGGGTTCCCGGTCCGGCCCGGCCGGATCGGCGTCTGGGACATCGTCGAGACGGACCTGGGTCGGGGGCTCCGGCGCCGTACCGGGATAGCGCCCGGGGAGAGCAGCACCTGGTCGGCGGTCGAGCAGGTGCCGGGCAAGGGAGGCCGGCAGCGCGTGGTGCTGGTGGGCGAGTCGGCGGCCCGGGGCTACCTGCTGGATCCGGTCTTCAATCCCGCGCTCGCCCTGCAACGGCGGCTGGACGCCGTACCGGACGGGGCGGGGTTCCAGTGTGTCGACCTCGCGCACACCAGCGTCGACGTGGCGCACCTGCGGCACCTGGTCCGGTCGGCGGCGCACCTGGAGACCGACGTCCTGGTGATGTTCGCCGGCAACAACTGGACGATCTCGGCGTACGACCTCGCGGGCCCGGAGGATCCGGCCCTGCTGGCCGGGGGACTGCGCGAGGAGGGCTACCCGGGAATGCGCCGGGTGACCCTCGACCGGATCCTGCTGCCGCAGGTGGACGAACTGCTCGCCGACCTGCTGCGGCTGCGGGACCGCGCCGGCACCCGCCTCGTCGTCGTGGTACCCGAGTTCAACCTGGCCGGCTGGTCGCCGATCGGCCCGGTGGACGCGGTCGACGTGCCGATGCTGCCCGACGACGCGCTGTCGGGCTGGTACGGGTTGCGGGCCCGGGCGGTGTCGGCGGCACGTGCCGGGGCGTGGGCCGAGGTGCGTACCGTCGCGGCGGCGATGACCGAACTCGACGGCGGGCTGAGCCCGGTGCCGGGGTACCTGCTCGGCTCCGCGCTGGCGGCCGAGGGCGACCACGCCGGTGCCCGGGCCGCGTACGAGCAGGCCCGGGACAGCCTCTGCGGGCTGGTGGTGAAGTACCTTCCCCGGACTCCCCGGGTGGTGCAGGACCGGCTCGTCGAGTTCTGCGCGGCCAACGACGTCGACTGTGTCGACCTGCGCCGGCTGCTGGGCCGGTCGGACGCGCCCGAGCTGCCCGATCCGGAGTACTTCCTCGACTACTGCCATCTCAGCGACACCGGCATCGAGCGGGCGATGGCGGCGGTGGCGGAGCGGTTGACCGGCAGTCCGAGTCCGGCGGCCGGCGGTGTGCCGCCGGTCGACGGCTGGACCCGGGCGGTGAGCCTGGTGCTGGCGGCCACTTACAACTCGTTCTGCGGGCAACCGCGGGAGGTGGTGCACGGATATCTGCGCCGCGCGCTCGACGCCTCCGGGCGGGTAGCCGAGCTGATGGCGGCGCTGGACCGGCTGCTGGCCCGCCCGGGGCCGGTCTGGGCCAGCCCGGACCTGGCGGTGCTGGCCCGGGAGCCGAACGCCTCGGTGATGTTCGAGCGGCTCAGCGACTACCGGCCGCACCAGTCCCGGCTGTGGACGCTGCGGGAGGCGCTGGCCGAGGTCCTCGGTGCCGGCCCGCTGACCGTGGCCGCGGCGGGTGTGGCAGCGGATGCCGAACTGCTCGACATCTCCAGCACGATGCTGGGGGTGGGCGCGGTGCGCAACTACACCGCGGCGCGCTGCTACCTCCAGGCGAACCTGCGGGCCACCGAGGTCCGGTTCGCGTTGCCGGCGCCGACCGCCGGCACGCTGCGGGTGACCCACCGGCGGCGTGGCGGTGCCGGCGATCCGGTACGCCTCGACGTGAACGGCACGGAACTGGGCCGGTTCGTCTCCGGCAACGGGTGGTCCGACAGCGAGTTCGCCGTGCCGGCGGCGATCACCGGTGCCGGGGTGAACGTCGTCCGGCTGACCTGGCCCGGTCCCGCGGTGAGCCTGGCGGACCGGGTACGCGCCGACGTCGATGCCCTGAGCCGGGGCGAGCCGCCGTACGTCCTGCCGCTCTTCGGCGAGCTGTACAGTATGAAGTTCTGTCCTGACCAGGCGGAGGAAGACAGCGTTGGACCTGCTCACTGAGCATCTTCGACTGACCTCGCTCGATCTCGACCGCGACCTGGCCGACCTGCACGAGGCGTACGCCGATCCGCTGGTGATGGGCGCGTGGCTGCACCAGGACGCGTCGGCCGACCTCGACGAGACCCGGCGCCGACTGGTCGAACGGCGCGACGCGGCCGGCGCCCGGCTCTGGTCGATCCGGCGGCACGGCTCCGAGACGGTGCTCGGCCTGGTCGAGCTTATCGGCGGCACCACCCCGCCGGGACTGTCCTGGATGCTGCGCCGGGCGGCCTGGCGGCAGGGGGTGATGGGGGAGGCGGCGCCGGCCGTGGTGGAGCACCTCCTCGGCGCGGGCGGCCTGGACCGGGTGGAGGCCTGGGCGGAGCGCGGCAACATCGCCTCGATCCGGGTGGCCCGGCGCTGTGGTCTCGCCGAGCGGGGACGGTTCGCCGCCCGGCACCCGGACGGGCGGCCCTACGAGACGGTGGTGCTGGGCCGGCTCCGGGCGGACCGGCCACAGCGGTTGTACGCGGCCGAGGCGGTCCTGCCGGTCCGGGACGTGTCGGCGACGCTGGAGTTCCTCTGCGCCGCGCTCGGCTGTGAGGTCGGCTTCGTCGCCGGTGACCCGCCGTTCCGGGCCGGTGTCCGGACGGGCCCGTGGACCAGCAGCCTGGGCTTCCAGTTGATCTCGGCCGGCGATCGGCCGCAGATCGCCCCGGCCGTGGTCTACCTGCACTGCGGCGCGCCGGTCCGGGACCTCCAGGCGCGGGTCGAGGCGGCCGGTGGCCAGCTCGACGGGCCGGCCGAGGAGATGCCGTGGGGGCGGACGGAGTTCCGCCTCCGGCTGCCGGAGGGCCATGCGCTGGTGGTGAGCGGGCCCGGCTGACCGAGAGGTGGATACCCGTTGTCCGACGACCAACTCTGGCTGCACACGTTCGGCCCGGCCGAGGCGCCGATCCGGCTGGTGTGCGTACCGCACGCCGGTGCCGGGATATCCCACTTCGCTGGCTGGCGCCCGCTGCTGCCGGGCGACGTCGCGCTCGACGCGGTGCAGCTCCCGGGTCGGGAGAGGCGCTGGCGGGAGCGACCGCTGACCGACCTGGCGACCGCGGCCGAGATACTCGCCCCGTACGTACTCGTCCGCGCCGAGCGGGCCCCGGTGGTCCTCTTCGGGCACAGCATGGGCGGGCTGCTGGCGTACGCCCTCGCCGGGCTGCTGGCGGCGGCCGGTCGGCCGGCCGCGCACGTCGTCGTCTCCGGCTGCCAGCCCTCGGACCGCCCGCTGCCCCGGCGGCGCATCGGCCACCTCCCGGACGACGACTTCGTGGCCGCGATCGGCGGGCACGGCGGCCTGCCGGCCGAACTGGCGGCCGAGCTGGCGGCGTCGGCCCGGCTGATGGAGCTGTTCCTGCCGACGCTCCGCGCCGACGTGCGGATGGCGGAGGCGTATTTTCCCGACCCGGCCCGCCCGCTGCACTCTCCGTTGACCGCCTTCGGCGGCGACCGGGACACCCGGGTTCCCTGGGCGGCGGTCCGCGAGTGGCGGCACTACACCGTCGGCGGCTTCGCCGAACGGCTCTTTCCCGGACCGCATCTGTTCATCCGTCCGGCCCAGGACGAGGTGGTCGCGGCGGTCCGGGCCGTGCTGGAAGGGGTGCGACGGTGACCGGAAGCGGATACTTCGCCGGGCGGCGGGTGACGGTGACCGGCGGCGCGTCGTTCATCGGATCGCATCTGTGCGAGGCGCTGGTGGCGGCCGGCGCGGTGGTCCGGGTGGCGGACGACTTCTCCAGCGGTTCGATGGCGAACCTCGACGCGGTAGCCCGCGACGTGGAGATCCGCCGTCTCGACCTGCGCCGGCCGGAGGCTGCCGCCGAGGCGTGTGCCGGGGCCGAACTGGTCTTCCACCTGGCCGCCGCGCACGGTGGCCGGGGCTACATCGACAGCCACCCCGCGGCCTGTGCCGAGAACATGCTCGTCGACCAGCACGTCTTCCGGGCGGCGGTGCGCGCGGGCGTGGCGAAGGTCGTCTTCGCCTCGTCCGCCTGCGTCTATCCGGAAGGGCTGCAACGGGACGTGACGGTGCGTACCCGGCTGCGCGAGGACCTCGTCGGCCCGCCGTACGACCCGGACGGCCTCTACGGGATGGCCAAGCTCTGCGGGGAACTCGTGCTGCGCAGCCTCGCCCGGGAGCACGGCATCGGCGCGGCGGTCTGTCGGTACTTCACCGCGTACGGCCCCCGGTGCGGTGAGTCGCACGCCATCATGGCGATGATCGCCCGGGCGTTCGTCCGGGCCGACCCGTTCGAGCTGTGGGGCGACGGCGAGCAGATCCGCACCTGGATCCACGTCGACGACGTGGTCCGGATGACCCTGCTGGCGGCGCGGCGGGTCGACGACGGCGAGGCGGTGAACGTGGCCACCGAGGAGGAGCACACCGTCCGGGAGGCGGCGGAGATGGTGCTCCGGGCGACCGGACACCGGGCGGCGATCCGGACCCGGCCGGAGATGCCGACCGGACCGCTGTGCCGGACGGCGGACATCGGCCGGGCCCGGTCGCTGCTCGGCTACGCGCCACGGGTGACCCTGAGCGAGGGGATCCGGCGCACCGTCGACTGGTACTTCGCGGCGAAGGAGCGCTCCGGGGTCGCGGAACGCCTCGACGCACTGCTCGTCGAACGCGATTCGGCGGAGGTGGCCTGAGCGGACCGGCGCTCCCGGCGGTAGGCGGCAGAGAGACCGGGGTCATAGTTCGTCCGGCCCGGTTGAAAGATCGACGCCCTTGATTCGACCGCGCCACTCTGGATAGGGTCCAGATACCGGCCGGTCACCTACCGCCGAACGGCCGGCGGACGTCGTCCAGGACGAGAGTTCGGCCACCCGCCCAGCATGCGGGGCCGCCTCCGGAAGGCGTTCGGCGAACGGGGGTTCCATGGTGGGCAATGCTTCGCGCCATCCGGTGCCCGACGGGTCCGGTCGGCGCCACCGCCGTGCGGGCGATCCTCCGACTCCTTGACATCCGGTCTCGTCCGGCCGATCCGCCGCTACCTGAACGGGGGTGCAACGATCTCTGCCGAGTCGTCCCGCGACGTGAAAGTCTCCGTCATCCTACCTACCTACAACCGCTGTGAACTGCTTGCCGAGGCCCTGCGGGGCCTTGCCCGACAGAGCCTGCCGACGGAGGAGTTCGAGGTCATCGTCGCCGACGACGGCTCCTCCGACGCGACCGCCGCCGTCGTGAAGTCCTTCTCCGACCGGCTGCGACTGCGCTACCACTTCCAGGAGGACCACGGCTTCCGGGTCGCCGCCGCCCGCAACGCCGGTGCCCGGCTGGCCAGCGCACCGATCCTGGTGTTCCTGGACACCGGCGCGCTGGTCGGGCCGGACTACCTCCGCGAACACCTCGCGGCGCACGGCGACGGCTCCGCACGCCGTGCGGTGATCGGCTACGCGTACGCGTACCGGCCGGAGGACCCGACGCCCGGCCTGGCGGAGATGGTCGGACGGCTGCTGCCCGAGCGGGTCCTGACGGCGTACGCGAACGATCCGTCCATCTTCGACATCCGCCACGGCGCCTTCCTCCGGTGCGGCTTCGATCCCGGCCGCCTGGTGGTGCCGTGGATCCTCCTGTGGGCCACGAACTGTTCCATCCGCACCGAGGACTACTGGGCCGTCGGCGGTTTCGACGAGGACTTCCAGCGCTGGGGCGTCGAGGACATGGAAATCGGCCTGCGCCTGCACCGCCGGGGCGTGGAGTTCGTGGTCAGCCGGTCCGCCTGGGTCATCGAGGCGCCGCACGACCGGGACTGGGAGGGCAACCGGCAGGGCAACCACCACAACATCGGAGTCCTGCTCGGCAAGCACCCCGAACCGGTCGCGGAGATCGGCTGGTCCCTGATCACCAAGGACCTGTACTGGCCGTGGGAGGACGACTACCAGGCGCTGCTGGACTGGACCGCGCGGGCCCGGGACCTCGACGTGACCGCGGAACTGCGCGAGGCGGCGGCGGGACTGCGCCCCGGCGAGCGGGTGGCGGTCTTCGGCTCCGGGGGCAGCGTGCCCGCGGAACTCTCCTCGGCGGTGCTGGTGGACTTCGACGAGGAGCTGCTGCGGCAGGCGCTCGCCAGAGGTGGCCGGGTCGGCCACCACGCGATCGGCGTGCGGACACCGCTGCCGGAGCAGTCGGTGGACGTCGTGCTGATGACGTCCCGGCTGACCGGGCTCTGGGACCGGTGGAACCTCGACCTCGTGGCCGAGGCCCGGCGGATCGGCCGCGAGATCCGTGCCTTCGGGTTCGGGCTTTGACGGGCGTACGGGTGGACCCCGGCACGACGCTGGCGATCGGCGGTGGGCCCGCCGTACGCGGTCCGGAGCGGGCCTGGCCCGACTGGCCCGTACCGGCACCGGCCGCCGAGAGCCACCTCGCCGAGGTCCTGCACGGAGGGCGTTGGGCGATCACCAGTCCCCGCCGTGGCGAACTCTTCGAACGCAGGTTCGCCCGGATGTTCGCCGAGTACGTCGGCACCCGGCACTGCGTACCGACCGACCACGGTTCGAGTGCCCTGGTCATCGCGCTGGAGTCACTGGGCCTGGCGTACGGCGACCCGGTCCTGGTGCCGGCGCTCACCTGGACGGCCTGCGCCACCGCCGTGCTGCGGGCCGGCCTGCTGCCGGTACTCGCGGACGTCGACCCGGAGACCGGCTGCCTGGACGTGTCGGCGCTGCGCGCGAACGACGACGTACGGGCGGTCGTCGTCGTGCACTGGGCGTGCGCGATGGCCGACATCCCGGCGATCCAGCAGTTCGCCTCCACCCGGGGGATCGAGGTGGTCGAGGACGCGGCGCAGGCGCACGGCGCCCGCTGGCTCGGCCGCCCGGCCGGCTCGCTCGGCCGGCTGGGCTGCTTCAGCATGCAGCACTCGAAGGTGCTCACCTGCGGCGAGGGCGGTGCGGTCGTCACCGACGACGATGCGCTGCTGACCCGGCTGGAGGAACTGCGCGCCGACTCGCGGAGCTGGCGGGACGACGCCCGCCCGGGCGAGCTGGACCTGCGGGAGAGCGCCACGGTGATGGGCGCGAACTTCTGCCTGAGCGAGTTCGGCGCCGCCCTGCTCTGCGCCCAACTGCCGCAGCTCGACGCGCAGAACACCGTCCGGGAGCGGAACTACGAGCGGCTCCGCGAGCTGCTCGCCGACGTACCGGGGGTCCGGTTGCTCAGCCGACGGCCGGAACAGGACCGGATCTCGCTCTACGAGGTGCCGGTGGTCTTCGACCCGCTGCCTCCGCACCGGGACAACTCCTGGGTGGCGGCGGCCCTCACCGCGGAGGTCGGGATGCGGGCCTACCCGCCCCGGGCGCCGTTGCAGCGCAGTCCACTGCTGCGTCCGTGGACCAAGCCGGCGCTGGCACCGCTCTCCGAGCGCTTCGTCGCCCGGCACCGGGGCCGGGTCTTCCCCGGTGCGGACCATCTCGCCCGGCACGCGGTGCTGTTGCACCACAGCGCGTTCCTGGGGCCGGAGAGCGACATGCTCGACCTGGCGCGGGGTATCGCCAAGGTCGCCGGACACCTTGCGGAAGGCGGGCGGAATGACGACTGAGGAGGCGGACCGGCCGCCGGCGGCGGGGGTCGGAAGGGTCACCCCGGGTGTCTCGGTGGTCGTACCGGTGCTCGGCCGGGTCGACGAGACGGCCCGGCTGCTCGGCAGCCTCGCCGTCGCCGCCGCCCGGTGTCCGGAACCCGTCGACGTCGTGGTCGTGGACGACTCGGTGCCGGACGACGCGCGGGCGCACCGGGCCAACTGCGCCCGGCACGGTGCCCGGTACGTCCGCGGCCCCCGGCACGTCGGGGCGAAGCGGAACCTCGGGGTGTCCCACGCGCGGCACGACCTGCTGCTCTTCACCGACTCGGACTGCCGGGTCTCGCCGGAGCTGTTGCGCAGGTACGTGACCGGCATCCGGCGGGCCCCGGCCGAGGTGGCCGGGATCGCCGGCCCCACCCTGGTGGAGGAGAGCCGGACGGCGGTGTTCCGGATCATGCGGCGCTCGCACCTGCTCAACGGGGACCTGGAGATGCCCCGGGCCGGTCGGTCGCTGCCGTGGGCCACGACCAGCAACCTGTTGCTGCGGCGCGACGCCTTCCGCGCGGTCGGCGGATTCGTCGAGAAGTCCCTCACCGTGGTGTCGGGCGAGGACGTCGACCTGGGACTCCGGCTGACGGGGCGGGGCTTCACGATCCGCGCCGACCCGGACGCGACGGTGACGCACGACCGGATGAGCAGCGACTCCGTCCGGTCCGTCTGGCGCCGGCTGTTCGGCTACGGACGCTCGGAGCAGTGGCTCGGCACCGTCCACCCGGAACGGCGTACGGCCAGGTGTAACCCGGTGGCCGTGCTCGGGCTGGCCGGCGCCGTGGCGGTGGCGACGCTGGGTCGTACCCGGGGGCGCAGCGCCCTGCTCGTGCCGCTGACCGCCGGAGTGGGGCTCGGGCTGCGGGCCTGGCGGCGCCGCCGGCCGGGCGACTCGGCGCGCGGTGTCGCGGACGCGGTCGCCTGCGCGGCACTGGAGTACGCGTTCGATGCCGGCGCGGTGGTGGCCGCCGTGCAGCTCCGCCGGCCGGACCTGCTGTTCGCCGGCTTCCGCTCCACGGGCGGCGACACCGATGAATGAGCGACGGGGGGCGGCACCTTGCAGGTCGCGGACGTGCGGTTCGGCGAGCGCGGCACCAGTTATCTGTACGGCGTCGACTGCGTCGACCCGATCGTCGAGGCGGTCACCCGGCTGGCCGAGGGTGCCGAGTCGGTGGTCTTCGTCGTCGACCGGCAGGTGCTGGCACACGCCGAACCGGTGCTGGCCGGACTGGGCCGGCGGATGGCGGTGCACCGTTTCGTGCTCGACGCGGCGGAGCGGCGCAAGCGGCTCTCCGTCGTCGAAGCGATTCTCGAGTACGCGGTCGACCGGGGCGCCGACCGCCGCTCGCTGGTGGTGGCGATGGGCGGCGGGCTGACCGGAAACGTCGCCGGGCTGGCCGCCGCGCTGCTCTTCCGGGGCATCCGGCTCGTCCACCTGCCCACCACCCCGGTCGCCGCCTTCGACTCGGTGCTGTCCCAGAAGCAGGCGGTCAACCTGAGTGCCGGGAAGAACCTCGGCGGGACCTACCTGCCGCCGTCGCTGATCGGCTGTGACCTGACCTGGCTCACCTCCATTCCGCGCGGTGACCTGCTGACCGGGGTCGCCGAGATGGCGAAGAACGTCCTGGCGATGGTTCCGCACGAGGAGTCGACCTTCCTCCGCGCGGTGGCCGGGCTGGAGCACCGGCCGGTCGACTCGTTCATGGCGCTGTGCCGGCTCGGCATCGAGGCGAAGCTGCCGATGCTCGTCCGGGACCCGCGGGAGCGGGGCGAGGCGGTGATCTTCGAGTACGGCCACACCGTGGGGCACGCGCTGGAGATCGTGACCGACGGGGACTTCAGCCACGGTGAGGCGATCGCCTGGGGGATGCTGGTCGCGGCGGAGGCGAGCGCCATGCTCGGCTATCTGGACCGGGCCGAGGTGGACCGCCATCACCGGCTGCTGGCGCGGCTGCGACTCCCGCCGTCGGGCGCCAGGCTGGGGCCGGTGGACCGCACGGTGCTGCGGACGGTGCTGCGGGGCGACAACAAGCGGGGGTACCTCGCCTGCGACGCGGAGGAGATCCCGATGGTGCTACTGGCCGCTCCGGGCGTACCGGTGACACAGGCGAGCGGCCAGCCGCTCAGTGCGGTGCCGGAGAAGATCGTGCTGGCCGCGTACGACCGGGTGGCGGAGGGACGGGGGAGGTCGGATGCCTGAGCCGGCGCCGGTCACCCCGGGTGCGACCGTGTCGACGCGCGCGATCGGCGCGCTGGCCGCGCTCTCCGTCTCGGCGTTCTGCTACGTCGCGATGGAGACCCTGCCGATCGGCATCCTCACGCTGGTCTCCGCCGACCTGGAGGTGTCGCTGTCGCAGACCGGGCTGCTCGTCACCGGGTACGCCGTCGCCGTCGCGGTCGTCTCCGTGCCGCTGACGTACGTCACCGCCCGCATTCCGCGCCGACGCCTGCTGGCCGGGCTGCTGGCCGTGCTGGTACTCGCCACGGTCTTCTCCGCGACCGCCCAGGAGTACGAGGTGCTCTTCGCCGCCAGGGTGGTCGTCGCGTTCACCCAGGCGCTGTTCTGGGCGGTGGTGGCGCCGGCGGCGGCGGGGATGTTCCCGGTGCACGTACGCGGCAGGGTCACCTCCGTCGTCTTCGCCGGCGCCTCGCTGGGGCCGATGCTGGGTGTACCGGCCGGCACCTGGATCGGCCAGCAGGCGGGCTGGCGGGCCGCCTTCCTCATGCTGGCCGGGCTCGCGCTGCTCGCGTTCGTGGCGATCGTGCTGCTCATGCCGTCGGTCCCGGTCGGTCAGACGCACGCCGCGACCGGGACCAGCCCGGATGCCCGCCGGTACTGGATCGTGGTCGTCGCCACCGTGCTGTCGGTCGGCGGCCTCTTCACGGCCTTCACCTACACCGCCGTCTTCCTGACCGAGGTCAGCGGGTTCGCCCCGGCGGCCATCGGGGTGCTGCTGCTGGTCCGCGGCTTGGCGGACTTCGCCGGCATCGCTGCCGGCGGCATCCTCAGCGACCGCCGGCAGCGGCTCGCCATGGTGTCGTCGGTGTCACTGCTGGCGCTCGCCCTGGTCGGCATGTTCCTGCTGGCCGAGGTGGCGCTGGTGGCCGCCGCCCTGCTGGCCGTTTCGGGATTCGCCATGGGTGCGCTGACTCCGGCTCTGCAGAACCGGGTGCTGGAGGTCGCCCCGGGCAGCTCCGACCTGGCCGCGGCCGGCAACTCCGCCGCCTACAACGTGGGCATCGCCGGCGGATCGCTGCTCGGGGCCGGCATCCTGCCCACGCTGGGCGTACGGGGCACCGCACTGGCCGGCGGCGTACTGGTCGCCGCCGCGCTCGCCGTCCTGCTGGCCGAGCCACTGGTCGCGGCCGACCGCCGGGCGCCGGTGGCCGGAGCCGAACCGGCCCGGGCGGAACTCTGACCAACCCGGCCGGCGTACCCGCCCCGGGGCTCGTACCCGTCCGGCGGACCCACCCGTACCCCTCCGACGAACCGGGAGCGCAGTCCTTGACGCAGAACACCGAGTGGCAGACCGCATCCGAGCCTGCGGAGTGGACCTGGGACGAGCCCGACCCCGGCTGGCACTCGCCGTGCCGGCGGCTGGAAGCGACCGGGCTGACGTCGCCGTTGGACCGGGCCGAGCTGGCGGGTATCGGCGTGACCGGCATCCAGTTCGGCTCGTGGGACGGGCGGGACCCGGGCTGCCTCAACACCGACGTGATCGGGCTGGTGGCCGGGGACACCCGGACCGAGCCCGGCCATGTGTACAGAGTAGACGGAGGCGCGTACTTCGTGCGGCTCGACGCCCGCGACCCGCTGCCGCTGGCCGACGGCTGCCTGGACTGGGCGTACGCCGAGCACTTCATCGAGCACCTGACCCTGGCCGAGGGCATCGGCTGGCTGCGCGAGGTGCGGCGGATCCTCGCCGTCGGCGGATGGCTCCGGCTGACCACGCCCGACCTGCACCGGTACGTGGCCGGATACCTCGACGACGGCGCCGACGGGTTCTTCGCCCGGCACCGGCGCCGGCTGATGAGCCTCGGCGCGAAGCCCGAGGACCTTCCGGAGCGGAAGGCGTTCATGGTCAACCAGATCTTCCAGTTCCACGGGCACAAGTGGATCTACGACCTGGACGAGCTGCGCCACGCTCTCGGCGCCGCGGGCTTCGACCCGGACGCGATCTCGGTCCGGGCGTTCGGTCGCAGCGCCCTGCCGCACCTCGCGGCGTTGGACCGGGCCGTCCGGAACGACGAGACGATCTACGTCGACGTCCGCCGGACGGTCACCACCGGCCCGCAGGACCGGTGACCGACGCGCGGTCCGCACCGCTGCCGGCGAGGCGGACGGACGGCCCGGGCACCGTCCGCGCAGGTCTCCGGCGCCGTCACGCCGGTGCCGTGGACGACTGCCTTGGGGCGTACCGCTTGAGCACGCCGGCCTGCGGCAGTCGCCGGCGCCCCCGGCGCAGGTCCAGCCAGTCGGCCTCGGTGGCCGCCCGCAGGTCGTCGAGTTGCCGCCGGGCGTCCGCCGTCCGGTGGTCTCCGGCGGCGGCGAAGACCGCCACGCGCAGGGCCGCCACGGTCAGCCGGTCGAGCGAGGCGCCGACCGAGCAGGAAAGCGGCGCCGTCTCCGCCCTGCCGGCCGGCAGGACCGCCGCGACGACCCGGTCGATCTCCGAGACCAGGTCGGCCCGCCGCATGTTCTGCCGATCCACCTCCCGCTTGGCCCTGCCGAGCTGCTCGTCGTCGGCGGCGGCCCGGGCCTCGTCCTCCAGCCGCCACAGCGCGGCGTTGACCCGGTGCAACTGGGCCACGAGTTCCGGCACCGGCACCGGTGGACCTTCGGCGGAGAGTGCCCGCAGCGTGCGCAGTACCGCGTCGTCAGGGGTCGCCGGAGGACTCACCGGGGCTCCTCGGGAAGAAGTTGGGTCGGCAACGTGAACGGCACCGCCCAGCCGTCGTGGGCCGCGAGCACCACGCCGTCGTCGGCGATCCGGGACAGGATCGCCCCGATGGACCGGTGCGGGTGCCACTCCGCCGGATCGAGCACGCCCCAGCCGAGCATGGTGCGGATCAGGACCGGATCGACCGGCACCCACCGCCCGTCGACCAGGAACTCCGCCCAGAAGTGTTCGGCCGCGAACGGCGGAGCCACGATCAGCCCGAACGCCGGACGGGCGGCGAGCCCGGCGGCCCGGCCCCGCCGCACCAGCAGCCTGGTGACGCCGGCACAGTCGCCCAGCCCGCTGGCCCGGACGAAGCCCGTGTCGTACCGGACCTCGGTGGGCAGCATCATGAACTCCACCTCGGCCACGGCGTCGTCGAGGAGCCTGCGGACGGCGGCCGGCAGGTCGGGCCACCGCCCCTCGACCGACACCTGCACGGCGATCCGCAGGCCGCTGCCGTCCGCGACGGTGCGCTCCAACACCCGACCGCCCGGCAGCACGAGGACGAACGAGCAGGTCGCGGCGTGTCCCGGAGCCGGGCAGCGGATCTGGTACTGGACCTCGTAGCGGGCCTGCCCGGCGTCGGCCACCCGACGTAGCGCCGCCGGCCAGAACCGGCGGGCGGTCCGGGCCGCCGCCCCGACCGAGAGGTGCAGCGAACAGTTCGTCAGGTCGTGCCGGTCGTAGTGCGGTGTCCCGTCGATCCGCCGCACCGGCAGGCCGGCGTCGGTCAGCAGGTCCAGCACCGCCGGACGCAGCAGGAACCGGGCCCGGGCCGACGCCGGGGTCTCCACGAACCGCCGGGCCGAGTCCGGGATCCGGCGCAGCTTGGCCACCAGCGCGGACACGTCGGCCGTGGCCGGCCCGTCCGGCGACCGGACCGTCATCGTCGGGTTCTCCGGCACGGGCGGCTCAGGCGTCCCTGAGATAGTCGTCGACCTCTTCGGTCGTGGGCAGCACGGTGTCCGGCCCGACCTCGGCCAGCACGTACGCCAGCACGTCGCCGACGGTGCCGATCGGCAGCGAGCTGTCCACCGCCATCGCGTCCAACCCGAACAGTTCCTCCAGGGTGAAGGCCAGCTCCACCAGCCGGAGCGAGTGGTAGCCGAGGTCGGCCACGAGTGCCTGGGCCGGGGTGGGCCGGTCGACGGGATCGGGCGCGAGGGTACCGACCACGCGGAGCACGATCTCGGTGATCCGCCGCTGCGCCGCCGCCGGCTCGACGGTGCGTACCTCGTCGGTCATGGGGCATCCTCTCGATTCCGGCCGAGCCTCGCCGGGCGGGTCATCGGCGCCACGCCCGGACCTGCCCGGGCCGCAGCAGCGCCAGTTCCTGGAAGTGCGCGCGCAGTTCGTCGGAGACCAGACCCAGCCGGGTCAGGTTGGAGAAGATCTTGGCGAACATCAGCCGGCGGAAGTCCCGCATCGCCGAGTCGGTGAGGACGTACTCGACGCCGGCGGCCACGTCGAGGTCCATCCGCTGCCACACCTCCTCCATCCGGAACCGGCGGGACATCAGCAGCGACGCCTCCTTGATGAACTCCTCGCGTTCGGCCCGCTCCCGGCTGGTCAGCTGGTCCTGGAGGCCCTCCAGGGCGAGCACGCCGAACGCCACGTGCCGGGCCTCGTCCCGGGCGACCAGGTCGGTGATCTGCCGGATGACCGGATCGAAGGTGGTCGCGTGGCCGAGCCGGAAGACGGCCAGGGCCAGCCCTTCGACGATGATCTGCATGCCCAGGTAGATGATGTCCCAGCGCCGCTCGGAGACGACGTTGCCGAGCAGGGTCCGCAGCGCGGGATTGATCGGGTACGACGAACCGAGCCGCTGCACGTACCGGGAGAACGCCTCGACGTGCCGCGCCTCGTCGGTCACCTGGCTGGCGGCGTAGAGCTTGTCGTCGAGGTCCGGGACGGTCTCCACGAGGCGGGAGGTGGCCAGTAGCGCGCCCTGCTCGCCGTGCAGGAACTGGCTCGTCATCCAGGAGTGGTACTCCCAGCGGTAGGCGTTCCACAGCTCCGGCGGCACCGGGCAGTTCGGCGGCCGCCGGGAACTCAGCCCGGTGACATCGTCGACCTCCGGCAGGGGCGCGCCGAAGTGCAGCTCGGGCGACCAGTCGATGTCGGTGGCCGCGTTCCACTGTGCGGCCTTGCCCTTCTCGTAGAGCGCGCGCAGCTTCGGATCCTTCGACGTGTAGTCCCAGGTGAAGGTGGTGACGACGGCCGACTCCACGGCCAGCCCGTCGGGTGTGATCGACACGGAGGACCCCCTGACTCCGGTGTGGACTGTCCGAACGCGACGCACCGGGGACGGCCTGCTCGTCCGGACCGGGCCTGGCCCCGAGCGCTCTCCGACCGCTGCGTGGTGTCGGATGCGCATTGCTGCCGTCAGGTGTTTCCCATCCTTCCCGAGTGCATTGACGCATGTCAACAACTGCGACTGTTTCGCCCCTCGTCGAGGCCGCGCCGGAGGTCGTACGCTTGCCGGGGGCCGAGCGCGATCCATATGATGTGCATCGATTCAATCGGCGACGGAAGTCGGGGACGACACCGGATAGCCCAGGCCGGCGGCCGTCGAGATGGAGGCGTGGTGCCCGAGCTTCTGCACGCGATTCCGGTACTGGCCGCCCGCGACGTTCCGGCGGACGTCGCGTTCTGGGTCAACACGCTCGGCTTCGGCCTGCTGTTCAGCGTCGACGGGTTCGCCGGCGTCGCGCGGGACGGCGTACAGCTCTACATCTCGGCCGTGGACGACCAGGCGGTCGCCGACGGCACCCAGGCGTGGATCGGCGTGGCCGACCTGGACGGGCTGCACGCGGAGTGGACGGTTGGGGTGCCCGGCAGCTTCGCCGATCCGTCGGGACCGGCCATGACGGAGATCTCCGACCGGCCGTGGGGTCGGGAGTTCGCGGTCCGGGACCGGGCCGGCAACTGTGTGCACTTTATCGACGGGGCGCAGTGATGACCGATACGCGGGCCCACCGGGCACCGGGCCAGTGGCCACCGGCCTTCGAGGAGGTGCTGCGGGCGCATCTGCCGGAGACCACGACCGATGTTCCGCTCTCCGCCACCGACACGCTGTTCGAGCTCGGCCTGGATTCGTTCGGCACGGTCGAGTTGCTGGTCGCGCTGGAGAGCGGCTTCGACGTCAGCTTCCCGGACGAGGCGCTCACCGCGGAAACCTTCGCCACCGTCGGCTCGCTGTGGGCGGCGCTGTCCGAGCTGCTGCCCCCGGCGGCACCGGGCGGCCCGGTCGACGGCGCGCCGTAGCGTACGGGCCAGAGAGGCGCCGCCCCGATGCCCCGGTTACAGGCCTACGACAACGGCCTGGACTGCTTCGCCGACACCTACACCCTGCTGCTGTCGAACCTCGGCATCGACGCCCGGGTGCTCGGTGACGACTGGGGCTAC
This sequence comes from Plantactinospora sp. CA-294935, assembly GCF_050936445.1. Classification (NCBI taxonomy): domain Bacteria; kingdom Bacillati; phylum Actinomycetota; class Actinomycetes; order Micromonosporales; family Micromonosporaceae; genus Plantactinospora; species Plantactinospora sp. CA-294935. The sequence goes on along the minus strand of NZ_JBNJMU010000001.1, from coordinate 8,640,089 downwards.
CGCTACGTCGCCGCACAGCCGGGCAGCGAGGCGCCGTTCATGCGCCTGCGCATCAACCGGCACAGCTACGGTGAGGCCATCTCCCGCTGGTACGGCATCGACGAGCGCCGGATCACCCATCCCGGCATGGACGCGCTGTGGGAGCACGTCCGCCACACCCTGGACGACGGGCGGCACGTCGCCCTCCAGGTGGACACCTTCGCCTATCCACCCTCCCTCTTCCACCAGCGCATCCACCACCTGCACCGGGTCGTGGTGACCGACCTCCGGCCCGGCGCGGTGTACGTCCTCGACGAACTGCCCGGCCGGCCCTTCCGGGGCTGGATGGAGACCGACGGGTTGACGGCGGCGATCGGCAGCCAGGCCCTCGCCGAACACTTCACCGCCGTCGGCGGGTCGCACTGCTCGGTCGACCTGCCCCGGCCGGCCGCGGTCGCCCCGCCGTCGACGGCCGCGCTGCGGGCGGCGCTGGTGGAGAACGTCGAGGCGTACCTGACCGGTTCCGACCAACCGGACGCCCCGGCCGGCCGGTACGCGGCCGACCGGTTCCTGGCCGACGTGCGCGAGTACGCCGGGACCGCGACGGCGATCGGTGACGCGCTCATCGTGCACGGGGTGAGCTTCTTCGGCTCGCTGGCGAAGCAGCGGCGGCAGAACGCCTTCTTCATCGAGTTGGTCGGCGACCGTGCCGGGGTGGACCTGACCGAGGTGGCGGACCGGTTCCGGGCGCTCTCCGAGCGGCTGGACAAGCTGCGTGCCGTCTTCTTCTTCGGCGCGTCCGCCGGGCGCCGCCCCCGGGAACACCTGGGCCGGTTGACCGACCGGCTGGCCGAGGCGTTCGCCGAGGAACGCGACTGCGTACGCCGGATCGCCGGGCTGGTCCGCTGAGGCCGGTCAGTCCCGGGCCAGCAGTTGCCGGCGGTCAACCTTGCCGTTCTCGTTCAGCGGCAGCCGGGGCAGGATCCGGATCCGCGACGGCACCATGTACGACGGCAGGTGGTCCCGCAGCCAGGCCGACAGCATCGCCGGATCCGCGGCCGACCCGGTGCAGTACGCCCACAGCCCGGCCCGGCCCTCCGCCGGCACCACGGCCGCGTCCGCCACCGTCGGGTGCCGGCGCAGCACCGCCTCCACCTCGCCCAGTTCCACCCGGCAGCCGTTGATCTGCACCTGGCGGTCCAGCCGGCCGAGGTGCACCAGTTCGCCGTGCTCGAACCGGACCCGGTCCCCGGTGCGGTACCAGTGCCCGGCGGTGAGCGGGTCCGCCCCGTCGTACCGCACCGTGCGGCCGTCCCGGTGGTCGAGGAAGCTGCCCCGGTCGTGGGCGGGATCCAGATAACCGCCGAACCGCTGCACGCCCCGTACGCAGAGTTCGCCCTCGTCCGCCGGCCGTCCGGTGCCGTCCAGCACCAGATGCTCCAGGTGCGGGTAGACCGGGCCGATCGGCACGGTGCCGTTGCTGGTCTCGATCCAGTCGGCCGGGTCGGCGGGCACCCGGTAACCGGTGCAGGCGACGGTCAGCTCGGTCGGCCCGTACACGTTCTCGATGACGCCGGCCGGTGCGGCGGCCCGCCACGCCGCCGCCTGTTCCCAGCTGAACTGGTCGCCGATGAACATCGACCAGCGCAGCTCCGGCATGGCGCCGGGCGGGATGCCCCGCAGTGCGCGGGCCAGGGTGACGGCGGACGGCACCGAGAACCAGTGTGTGACGCCGCGTTCCCGGATGTGCCGGGCGGGCTGGACCAGCTCGTTGCCCTGCGGTACGACGAGCGTGCCACCGCCGCTCCAGGCGGCGAAGAGGTCGAAGACCGACGGGTCGAACGTCAGGTCGAAGGTGTGTGACAGCCGGCTGCCGGGCCCCACCTCGTACCGCTCGACGACGTGCCGCAGGTACGCGGCGGCGCTGCGGTGCCGGATCGGTACCCCCTTCGGTGTGCCGGTCGATCCGGAGGTGAACAGGACGTAGGCGGTGTCGTCCGGCTCCGGCCGCCGGTCCGCCGGCTGCTGGACGGGGTGGCCCTGGCGTACCTGTGACCACGGGCCGACGGGCAGGCCGCTGCCCACCAGCCGGTCGGCGGCCTCGTCGTCCACGAGCACCAGCCCCACCCTGGCCGTCCGGCACGTGAGCGTGGTGCGGGCGACCGGGTGCGTCGGCTGGAGCGGCACCACCGGGGAGCCGAGCCGGGCCGCCGCGAGATATCCGGCGTACGCCAGCGGCGTGCGCGCCGCACAGAGCCCGACGGGTACTCCCGGGCCGATCCGGTGCAGCAGGTGCCCCGCGACCACCCCGGCCAGTTCCCACAGTTCCCGGTAGGTCAACCGGTGGGTGCCGAAGTCCACCGCCGCGCGGTCCGGGTGGTCCCGGACCCCGACCAGCACCAGGTCGGGAAGGGTCTCCGGCCCGGTGCTCACGGTGCGGCTCCGCCGGCCGGGCCTGGCTGCTCGACGGCCCGGACGGACCAGGTGGTCACGGCCACGACCCGGTCCGTCGCGTCGACGAGGACCTCGGTCGGCGGCGGCCGGCTGAGGAACCCGAGCACGCTCGCCGTCAGCCCGTACGCACCGACGTTCGGGATGGCCACCACGTCACCGACCCGCGGGTCCGGGAGCCGGGCGTCGCGGCCGAGGACGTCCAGCGGGGTGCAGAGCGGTCCGACCAGGGTGACCGGCTCGGCGTCCGGGGCGTCCGGGCCGACGGGTTGCGCCGACGGCGGCAGCAGCCGGCCGGTGGCGGAGACCCCGCCGAGGTTGTTGATCCCGGCGTCGAGGACCACGAACGTCCGTCCGCCGCTCCGCTTGACGTCCAGTACCGTCGACAGCAGAGTGCCGCACTCGGCGACCAGGTAACGCCCGGCCTCGAACGCGACCACCGGCCGCCCGGCCCGCCAACCGGCGAGACGGGTGTCGAGCGTCTCCGCCAGGGTGGCCGCGAGCCGCTGGTATCCCGGAGACTCTCCCGGCCGGGCGAACGGCGCCGCGAAGCCGCCGCCGAGGTCCAGCACGGTGGCGTCCAGTCCGGACCGGTGCAGGACGGCCGCCGCCGTCTCGACGCTGGCGGTGAACTCGGCGGCCAGCGCCGCCTCGTCGGTCATGTTGGTGACCGGGAAGAAGTGCAGCCCGACCGGCCTGGCCGCCGGCGTTCCGGTGAACAGTCCCGGGATGGACCAGAGCGCGTCGAGGTCGATGCCGAACTGCGACGGCCGGCCGGTCATCCGGAGGCCGCCGGCCGGCCGGGACGGACGACCGTTCACCCGGATCAGGTATCCGACCGCCGTGCCGTGCTCGGCCGCCAGGGCCGCCAGCCGTCGGTGGTCCTCGGCCGACTCGACCGAGAACAGCCGTACGCCCGCCGCGATCGCCTCGGTGACCTCGGTCGGAGTCTTGCCGGGTCCGGTGTACAGGACCTGCTCGGCCGGCTGACCCGCGTCCAGCGCGACCGCGAGTTCACCCGCCGAGCTCACCTCGGCCGGCAGGCCCAGCCCGGTGAGCTGGCGCAGCACGGCCGGGCTGGGGTTGGCCTTCACCGAGTAGTACAGCCGGTGTGGAGACGGAAGTGCGGCGCGCAGCCGGTCGGCGGCCCGGTGGATCCGCGCCGCGTCGTACACGTACAGCGGTGTGCCGTACCGGCGAGCCAGGTGCGACCGGTCGGCGACGCCGTCCCGGCTCATGCCGCCGCGGGACCGGGGGCGGTGGCCGGCTCGCGCAGGGCGGCCAGCGCACGCCGGTCGACCTTCCCGTTCGCGGTCAACGGCAGCTCGGCCAGGCGACGGCAGACGGCCGGTGTCTTCGCCGGCTCCAGCAGCCGGCGCAGCTCCCGCAGCACCTCGGCCGGGCTGCGGCTGCCGGTCACGAAGAGCGTGAGGTCGTACCGGCCGTCCGGCCGGACCAGGCCCGCCCCGGTGACGCCGTCGATGGTGCCGGCCGCCGCCTCGATCTCGGTGACGCTCATCCGTACCCCCCGTCGCTTGAAGATGTCGTCCCGGCGGCCCACGAAATAGAGGTAGCCGTCCGGGTCGGCGTATCCGAAGTCGCCGGTGTGCAGCTCAGGTGCCTGGTCCGGGCCGGGCGGGAACCGGCGGGCGGTCAGCTCCGGCGCACGCCAGTAGCCCGCCGCCAGGTGCGGGCCGCGTACCACGAACTCGCCCACCTCGCCCGGCGGCAGCGGTCGGCCGTCCGGGTCGGTCACCAGCACCTCCGTGCCGGCGAGGGGGCGCCCGACCGATCCGGGGCGGGCCCGGTCGCCGTCCGGCTCCAGGATGGAGATGCGCTTGCACTCGGTCACGCCGAACATCAGGCAGACCTGTGCGCCCGGGAACGACGCGCGGAGGTCGCGGACCAGTCCGGGCCCGAGCGCCTCGCCGGTGTTGGTGAGCAGGCGTACCGGGGTGGTCCGGTCCGGCCGACGTCGGGCCAGGTTCACGATCATGGTGGCCAGGGAGGGTACGACCGGAACGACCGAGGACTGCCAGTCCCGGATTCGCCGGAGCAGTTCGACCTCGCGTCCCTCGGGGGCGAGTTGCAGCTCACTGCCGCCGAGTGCGCAGAGCAGCGCCTGGTAGAGCCCGTAGTCGAAGGACATCGGCAGGGCGCAGAGAACCCGGTCGTCGGCGGTGTAGCCCAACCGTTGCCCGATGGCCCCGGTGGCGAAGACCACCTGCCGGTGTGCACACATGACCCCCTTCGGTGCCGCGGTGCTGCCGGAGGTGTACATCAGCAGCGCCAGGCCGTCCTGGTCGGCCCCGGGCACCGAGGCGCCGACCGGCAGGGCCGGGGTGTCGAGAGCCTGCCGCCAGGCGTCCGTCGCGGTCATCACCGTGGCGCCGCCCCGACCGGCCAGCGCGGTGGCGCCGGCATCGGTGGTCAGCACGACCGCCGGTTCGGCGTCGGCCACCACGGTGGGCAGCCAGAGGTCGCCCGCTGCCGGGTTGACCGGCACGAAGACCCCTCCCGCGTACGACGTGCCGTGCAGCATGGCCACGATCCGCCGGTCGCGTCCGTGCTGTACCACCACCCGGTCACCGGCGGACACCCCGATCCGGCCCAGCCAGGCGGCGAACCGCCGGCTGTGCTCGTCGAGTTGGCGGTAGCTCCAGCCGCCCTCGGCGTCCCGGACGGCCGGCGCCGACGGCGACCGTGCGGCGGCGGTGGCCAGCAGGTCGTGCATCATCGGCACGGCCGCTCCCGGCGGGCGGCGGTCGGGTGACGCCAGGAGTGCGGCATGGTCAGCGCCGTGCCGTGCCTCATCCGTCCCCCTCCGACGTCAGCACAACGGCCATAGGCGAGTGCCCATATGCATCGGCGAGTCTAAATACCATTCCGATCGCGGACAAGGCGCCCCTATTTCCTCCATAGTGGACCTTCGGCTCCGCCGTACCGGTCGGCCGTGCTCGGGTGCAGCTCGGTGGCGACGTCGGCGAGGCGCCGGGGGCCGGCGAACACCTCGGCCGATATCCCGGTGTAGCCCAGCCGGCGCAGCTCCCGGACGACCGCCACGGCCCGTCGCAGCCGGCCACCCTGCTGGAGATAGCTCGCGGCCAGCGTCGGCGTCACCTCCGGGTGGTATCGGGCGACCGCCGCCAGCAGCGCACACCGCGCTGCGGCCTGGTCCGGCGCGGGCGCCGACCCCGGTCGCCACGGTGCTCCGCCGCCCCGCGCCGGTTCGGGCACCGCCGAAGGGCTCTGTCCCGAAGAGCGGGTCCCGATCGGTGGGCCGGGCCGGCACGTGTATCGGGCGGGCGCGAGGATCGGGCCGCCGTGCCGCGCCTCGTGCAGCACATGCAGGGCGAGGTCGCGCGGAGTCGGAGTCGGCGTGCGGCCGTCGGTGGTGATCTCGGCGGTGAGGACGGCCCGGGGCGGCGGCCCGTCGACGAAGACCGTCGCCGAGGTGACGGCGGGATGGGACCGGAGCGCGGCCTCCACCTGCCGGAGGTCGATCCAGCAGTGGTCCAGGTACACCCAGTCCGGCGAGCGTCGGGGTGGTGCGAGCGTCCCGATGGCAGCCAGCTCCGAGAGGCGCACCTCACGCTCGGCGGCGGTCAGCAGCAGCTCACGGACGTCGAGCAGGAAGCGGTCCACCCGGTCCGCGGGGAGGACGTCGGCCCGGGCGACGAGCCGGAGCTGGCTCGACCCGGGGTGGACCGTCAGGGCCAGGTCGGTGGCGGCGTCCGACATCTCCAGCGGGCGCACCTCGCACTCGTACGGCCGCGCCGCCCCGGCGTCCCGTACGTCGACCGCCGGCGCGGGCGCGTCCTCCGGCAGGAAGTTGAACGTCACACCGGTGCGGAAACCCCCGATCCCGCGCGCCTGCGCGACCTGGGCACTGAGTTCCTTCATCTCGTCGAGGGCGAACTGTCCGTGCGCGGTGGCGGTCGCGTACGCCCGGGCCGTCGCCGCGACCAGTTGTCCGAGCGTCGACTCGGCGCTCACCTCGACCGAGAGCAGCACCGGCTGGAAGAGGCAGCCCACCGCCGGATAGCTGCGCGGCGTACGCCGGTTGGACCACATGGTCAGCAGGGCACAGCGCGGGTGGCCGGAGACCCGGGCCAGTACTGCGACGAAGGCCGCGAGCACCACGGCCGGATAGGAGACGCCGGTTCGGTCGGCGAGCCGGGCCACCGCCGTCGGCAGCTCCGGACAACGCAGCACCGCCGAGTGGAACCGTGGCTCGTCGTCGACGAGCGGGAACATCTGGTGCGGAATCCGACCGAGTTCCCGTGCCCAGTAGGCCAGCGACCGGCGGTTGAGCCGTCGCCCGCGCGGCGATCGCTCGAACCGGGCCTGGTCGAGCGGCTGCCACGGGTCCGGATCCGTCGTACCGGAGCCGCCGAGCCGGTCACGCAGTTCGCGGCAGAGCGCGGCCATTCCCCAGCCGTCCACCGCGATGTGGTGGGCGGCGAGTCCGATCGCGACAACCCGGTCACCGGCCAGCAGCGCGGCGCCGAAGAACGGCCACTCGGCCTCGATGTCCAGGCCGGTGCCGGTGACCCGGTGCCGGAGTTCCTCGGTCGTGCCCCCGGCCTCGGTCCGGCAGAGCAGCAGTGGTGCGGGTCCGGGCGGCTGGACGACCTGGACCGGCTCGCCGGCCTCGTCCAGCCCGTACGTGGTGCGCAGCGTCTCGTACCGGTCGACCAGTCCGTCGAAGGCGCCGCGTACGGCCGCCGGCGAGATGGCGATCTCGGGAGGGATCTCCACGATGCTCGTCAGGTTCATGGTGTGCCGCCGCGACACGGGCACGTCCTGGTACACCGACCAGAGCAGTTGCTGGCTCCAGGTCAGTGGCCCGCGCCGGGCCGGGGGTTCGGCCATGTCGACATTCTCGCCGCCCTCGATCGACGGCGCTCGGTGCGACAGTGTTAGGACTCTTTACAGTACGGTCACCCGATCCCTATCATTCGGCGAACGTTCTTTCGTCGATGACCCAGATCCGTAGCGATCGACCGCCGTCCGCGCCCGCAACATCCCGGGCCACCGGGACGAGCCGGCGCCCGGTGGGCGGCCGCCCCAGCCGGAGCAGGAGAGCGTGCCAATGAACGGTTCGATGCAGCGGCCCGACCGGTCGGCATCCCCCAGCCGCAGCCGTACCGCCCGGAGCGGGCCGACCCGGCTCGCCCGGGCCGCCCTCGGCATCACCCTCGTGGTCTCCAGCGTCGCGCTGGCCGGCCAGCTCGCCACCCCGGCGGCCCGGGCGGCCGCCGTGCCGGGCGGGGCGGCCCAGGTCGTCCCGGTACCGGCCAGCGCGGTCCCGGTGCCGGGGGAGACCTTCACGCTCGCTCCGCAGAGCCGGATCGTGGTCGGGCCCGACGGCGGTGCGGAGACCGCCGGAGTCGCCGACGGGCTGGCGGCGCTGCTGCGGCCGTCCACCGGGTATCCGCTACCGGTCACCGCCGCCGCGCCGCGCCCCGGCGACATCGAGCTGCGCGTGGTGGCCGCCGCCGAACTCGGCGACGAGGGATACCGGCTTGACGTCACCGCCGCCGGGGTACGGCTGGCGGCGGCCCGCCCGGCCGGCCTCTTCTACGGCGTACAGACGCTGCGGCAGTTGCTTCCGCCGTGGATCGAGAGCCGGACGGTCCGACCCGGACCGTGGACGGTCTCCGGGGTCCGGATCGAGGACGTCCCCCGGTACGGCTACCGGGGCGTGATGCTCGACATCGCCCGGCACTTCCAGCCGCCGGCCGTGGTCAAGCGGCTGATCGACCAGGCCGCGGCATACAAGATCAATACCCTGCACCTGCACGTCGGTGACGACCAGGGCTTCCGGATCGCGATCGACGGCCGACCGGAACTCACCGAGATCGGGGCGCAGTTCTCCATCAACAACGACCCGGGCGGCCACTGGACCCAGGCCGAGTACGTCGACGTCGTCACCTATGCGGCGGAACGCTTCATGACCGTCATCCCCGAGGTCGACACGCCCGGGCACACCAACGCGATCATCATGTCGTACGCCGGCCCGGAGGCGGACCCGGTGCTGCCGGACGTCAACTGCAGCAACCGTACGCCTCCGGTCTGGAACCTCACCGGGGCCGTCGGCTACAGCGCGCTCTGCCCGGAGAGCCCGAACACCTGGGCCATCCTCACCGACATCGTCGCGCAGCTCAGCGCGCTGACCCCGGGCCCGTACTACCACCTCGGCGGGGACGAGGTGCCGGCGTCCATACTCTCGCACGACCGGTACGTCGCCTTCGTCGACCGCCTGGCCGACCTGGTCGCGGCGCACGGCAAGACCGCGATCGGCTGGGCCGAGATCTCCCAGGCGAACTTCGACCGGCCCGGCGCCGCCCCGGCAATCGCCCAGTTCTGGAACAACGGCAACCCGGCCGGCGCCGGTGGCGACACGGCCCGCCGGGCCGCGCAGAAGGGCATGCGGGTCGTCATGTCCCCGGCCAACCACACCTATCTGGACATGCGGCAGTGGCCGGGCAGCCCGCTCGGGCTCGGCTGGGCCGGCACCCTGGACGTGTCGCACTTCTACCACTGGTCCGGCACCAGCAGCGACCCCGGCAGTTACATCCCGGCCCGCACCGTGGACGGCGAGACCCTGCCGGCGGTGACCGACGCGCACATCCTCGGCGTCGAGGCGCCGATCTGGTCCGAGACGCTGCTCACCGGCGCCGACATCGAGTTCCAGGCGTTCCCCCGGCTGCCGGCGACGGCGGAGATCGGCTGGTCGCCGAACGTTCACCCGGAACGCAACCTGGCCTCCTTCGTCGACCGGCTGGCCGGGCACGGCCTGCGCTGGCAGCTCCAGGGCCAGAACTTCCACCCGTCCCCGCAGGTGCCGTGGCGGGTCGACGTGGCGGCGCCGGACGTGCACAGCGACACGCGTACGGTCGGCGGCGCGCTCGCCTCGATCTCCGCGCCGGGGGTCGCACCCGACCAGGTGACCGCGACCGTCGACTGGGGCGACGGCAGCAGCTCCCCGGCCACGCTCAGCGGCACGGCCGGCACCGTCACCAGGGTCAACGGCCTCTACACCGCCACCGCCAGCCACCGGTACGCCCGGGACGGCGTCTACCGGGCCACCGTCACCGCGACCCGGCCGGGCGGCGTCACCAGCAGCGCCGGGTTCAGCGTCACCGTCGACACCTGCACCAGCCGGTTGTCCGGCCAGCATCGTGGACCGCTGCTGGTCGGGGCCGGGGTGACCTGCCTGGCCGGCGCCACCGTCACCGGCCCGGTGACCGTACGCCCGGGCGGCTCGCTGATCGCCACCGCGGCGTCGGTCCGGGGGCCGGTGCAGGCCACCGGCGCGACCACCCTGGAACTGCTCGGCGGCTCGGTCGCCGGCCCGGTGACCGTCACCGGCACCACCGGACAACTCGCCGTCGAGGGCGTACGGGTCGGCGGCCCGCTCGTGGTCACCGGCACCCGCACCGGCCCGGCGCCGGTGATCGCCGGCAACACCATCGGCGGGCCGCTGGTCTGCACCGGCAACACCCCGGCGCCGGTGGACAACGGCGTACCCAACACGGTGCGTGGCCCGGCCACCGGGCAGTGCCGGGACCTCTGACCGAACCCGGCCCCCGGGAACGATTCCCGGGGGCCGAACCGGTGGCCGGAGACCACCGCCCGCACCCTCACCGGCGCCGTGGGCCGGGCTATCCGCCTCCGGGGCTGACCAGGCCGGTCTCGTAGGCGACGACGACGGCTTGGACGCGGTCGCGGAGCCCGAGTTTGCCGAGGATGCGAGCGACGTGGGTTTTGACGGTCGCCTCGGAGAGGTGGAGGTGGGCGGCGAGTTCGGCGTTGCTCAGGCCCTGCGCCAGCAGCCGCAGCACCTCCAGCTCGCGTGGGGTCAGCGTGGACAGGTCGCGGTGCGGTGCGGCGGGGTCGGCGCTGCGACTGGCGAACCGCTCGACGAGCCGCCGGGTGATGGTGGGGGCCAGCAGCGCGTCGCCGGACCGGACCATCCGGACGGCGGCGACCAGATGTTCGGGAGTGACGTCCTTGAGCAGGAAGCCGCTGGCGCCGGCGGACAGCGCCGCGTAGACGTAGTGGTCGAGGTCGAAGGTGGTCAGGATGATCACGCGTGGATCGCCGGTGGCACCGGTGAGGATCCGCCGGGTGGCTTCCAGCCCGTCCATCTCGGGCATCCGGACATCCATCAGGACGACGTCCGGCAGGGTACGCCGGACCGCGTCGACGGCCTCGGCACCGTTGGTCACCTCGGCGACCACGTCGATGCCGTCGGCGGTCAGGATCATCCGGAAGCCGGTACGGACCAGCGCCTGGTCGTCCGCGACGACGACGCGCAGCGGCGCGGTCATGGTGCCTCCAGCGGGATTCGTGCGGTGACCCGGTAGCCCCCGCGCAGGCGTGGCCCGGCGCGCAGGGTCCCGCCGTAGACCGCCAGCCGCTCACGCAGGCCGATCAGGCCGTGCCCGTTGCCGGTGCCGGCCGCGACGCCGGGGGTGCCGCCGGTGTCGGTGGCCTCGACCCGGAGCTGCTCGGTGCCGTACTCCACCAGGACGGTCGCGGTCGCCCCGGTGGCGTGCTTGACCGTGTTGGTCAGCGCCTCCTGGACCACCCGGTAGGCGGTCAGCTCGATTCCCGGCAGCAGCGGACGGGGTTGGCCGGACACGGTCAGCTCGACCGCTGTCCCGGCGTCGCGCACCCGCTGCACCAGTGCCTCCAGCCGGTCGAGGCCCGGCTGTGGGGTCAGGCCGCCCGTACCGGCCGGGTCACCGCCGTCGCTGTCCATGGTGAGCAGCCCCATGACGTGGCGCAGTTCGGCCATCGCGGCCCGACCGCCGGCCTCGACGGAGAGCAGCGCGTCGTGGGCCTGGTCGGGGCTGGTCCGCATGACCTTGCGGGCCGCTCCGGCCTGGATGACCATGACGCTCACGTTGTGGGTCACCACGTCGTGCAGCTCCCGGGCGATGCGGGCGCGTTCGTGCTCGGCGGCGCGACGCAGCGCCTCGGCCTGCTCGTGTTCGAGTCTGGACAGCCGGGCACGGTCCTCGTCGGCCCGCCGTTTCCACCGGCGCAGGCCGTTGGCCGCGAGGACGATCGGGATGAGGATCAGGAACGGGACGGCGTTGTCCGGGACGGTGGGCACCGCCGACTCCCGGATCTGGGTGTAGAGGAACGCCGCCACGGGCAGGCTCGCCAGCGCCGGCACCCGGTACGGGCTGTACACGGCGGCCGTGTAGGCGGCGATGACGCAGGCGTAGAAGGAAACCCGCAGCGCGGCGTTGTAGTCGCTGGCCAGCGGGGCCGTGACGAGGACGGCCCAGAGCACCGCGAGCGGGTAGCGGCGGCGGAGCACCAACGGCAGCACCACCACGACGAGCATGACGACCGTCGAGCCGATCTCGTAGTCCTCGATCGGCAGGAACGGGTCCGGCATTGGACGGCGCGGGGCCCGGGGCGGGTCGGGGTCCAGCGGCGGGATCTGGTCCAGCGGCGGGATCGGCTCGGCCAGGTCCTGGTTGTCGAAGCTGACCGAGGGTCCACCGTGTTCCCGGTCCTGGCTGTCACCCTCCACGATCGCGGCGAGCAGGAGGCCCAGCGCCACGACCACGTCGAACGCCCGGCCGCGCCACGAGAGCGTCGGCAGCGGACCCGACGGCTCCAGCAGCAGCCTCAGCCAGGCCCACAGCCGGCCGGCCATCGCCCCCTTCATCACCAGGTCATTCTTGCCCACCGTTGCGGGCTCGCGACATCCGCCGAGCTAACCACCCGGGCTACCTCCGTGGACTACGCCGCAGGGATGACCCGGACCCGTCTCATCCCGGGGCGGTACCGGATTTGACTCCGGTGGCCGACGCCCGCGGTCCCGGTGCGGACCTAGCTTCGAGCGGCCAGAGCCGCACGAGTCAGAAGGAGATCCGCCATGAGCGCACCAGTGATCGAGTTGCACGACGTGAGCCGCAGGTACGACGAGGGGCCACCGGCGCTGGACGCCGTGTCGCTGCGGATCGCCGCCGGGGAGTCGGTCGCGGTCCTGGGTCCGTCCGGCAGCGGCAAGTCCACGCTGCTGAACCTGGTCGCCGGGCTGGACCGGCCGAGCGGCGGCACGGTGACCGTGGCCGGTGTCCGCGTCGACGAGTTGGGTGAGGCCGGCTCGGCCCGGTACCGGCGGGCGAAGATCGGCATGGTGTTCCAGTTCTTCAACCTCCTCGACGACCTGACCGTCGTCGACAACGTCATGCTGCCGGCGCAGTTGGCCGGGACGGCCCGGGGCACCGCCCGGCGGCGGGCCATGGAACTGCTCGGCATGCTCGGCGTCGACCGGCACGCCGCCGCCTACCCGGGGCGGCTCTCCGGCGGTGAGCGACAGCGCGTCGCGGTGGCCAGAGCCCTGGTCAACCGACCGGCGCTGCTGCTCGCCGACGAGCCGACCGGTGCGCTGGACACCGCCTCCGGCGAGGAGGTCCGGCGCCTACTGGGCGACCTGCACGCCGAGGGCCAGACCATCGTCCTGGTCACCCACGACCTGGCCCTGGCGCAGTCGTGCGCGACCCGCACCGTCCGGCTCGTCGACGGCCGGGTCGCCGCCGACAGCACGATGGAGCCGGTCCGATGAGTGCGCTGGGCGGGGTGGTCCGGTCCGGCGTGGGGCGTCGCCGGGTGCAGACGGTGGTGGTCGGGCTGGTGGTGATGATCGCGGTGACCGCGGCCGTACTCGGCGGGTCGCTGATGGTGGCCTCGACGGCACCCTTCGAGCGGGCGTTCGCCCAGCAGAACGGCGCGCACCTGACCGTACAGTTCGACGGAGCCAGGGCCACGGCGGCGCAACTGTCGGCGTCGGCGCGAGCCGCCGGGGTCGCGGCGGCGGCCGGCCCGTTCCCGACCGCGACGATCACCCCGGCCACCGATCGCGGCGGGCCGGAGCGGCCGATCACGGTGGTCGGGCGGGCCGGTGCGGGTGGACCGGTCGACGCCGTCACGGTGACCGAGGGGCGGTGGGCGACCGCCCCCGGCGAGATCGTGCTGCACGCCGACCATCGGCTTCCGAGGAGCCTCCAGCCGCAGGTGGGTGACGCGCTGCCGCTGTCGAGTCCGGCCGGCGGTCCGAGCCTGACGGTGGTCGGCGTGGCCCGGTCGGTCAGCGAGACCGCCGGCGGCTGGGTGGCCCCGGAGCAGGTCGCGGCGCTGACCGCTCCGGGGGCGACCGCCGGGTACCAGATGCTCTACCGGCTGACCGCGAGCGACACCGCCGCCCAGATCGACTCGGGTCGCGCCGCGATCGAGGCGAGCGTGCCCGCAGGGGCGTTCACCGGAGCACGGTCCTGGCTCACCACCAGGACCAACAGCGCCGGCAGCACGCTGCTGTTCGTGCCGTTCCTCATCGCGTTCGGGGTGCTGGGCGTACTCATGGCGGTCCTGATCATCGGCAACGTCATCGCCGGGGCGGTCAGCACCGGAACACACCGGATCGGCGTCCTCAAGGCCCTCGGGTTCACCCCGCACCAGGTGGTCCGGGCGTACACGGCGCAGGCGCTGATCCCCGCCGTGGTCGGCGCCGTGCTCGGCGTGGTGGCCGGCAACCTGCTGGTCGTCCCGGTCCTGGCGCAGACCAACGAGGTCTACGGCACCACGGACACCGGCGTCACCCCGTCGGTCAACCTCCTGGTGCTGGCCGGGGCGCTGGCCCTGGTCACCGCGACCGCCTGGGCGGCGGCGTCCCGGGCCGGGCGGCTGCGCACCGTCGAGGTGCTCGCCGTCGGCCGCACCCCCGGCCCGGGCCGGGGCCAGTGGGCCGCCCGGCTGGCCGCCCGACTTCCGCTGCCCCGACCGGCGACCCTCGGGCTGGCCCAGCCGTTCGCCCGGGTGCTCCGGACGGCCACCATCGTCGCGGCGATCGCGTTCGGGGCCGCGGCCGCGACCTTCGCCGTCGGGCTGGGCGCCTCGTTGAACGAGGTCCAGGCCACGGAGAGCCATGGCGACGTCGTCATCCACCCGGGCCGCGCGATCTCCGGGCCGCCACCCGAGGGCGCCCCGCCGGGGCCACCGAGAGTCGCCCTGGGGCCGCCGCGGTCACCGGACCCCGTGGCGGTGGTCGCGGCTATCGCCGCACAGCCCGGGACCGGCCGGTACAGCGGCGTCGCACACACCGAGGTGACCACGCCGGGACTCACCAGTGCGCTGAACGTCCTCGCCTTCACCGGCGACGGCCACGCCGACAGCTACCAGATGATCTCCGGTAGCTGGTTCGGCCAACCCGGCGAGATCGTGGTTTCCCGACCGTTCCTGGCCGCCACCGACACCCGGGTCGGCGACAGCATCGTCCTGACCGACCACGGCAGGCGGATCGACGCCCGGATCGTCGGCGAGGTCTTCAACATCGAGTCCCGAGGCATGCAGGTGCTCACGGCCGCCGCGACACTCGCGGCCAGCCAACCGGACCTGCGGCCCTTGGAGTACCACATCACCCTCACCCCCGGCACCGACCCGGCCGGGTACGTCAAGGCGCTGAACGCCGCGCTGTCGTCGGTGGAAGCCACCGCGGAGGTCGTCGAGCAGGAGGCGGACGAGATCCTTCTGATCATCAACACGCTGACCGGCCTGCTCACCCTGATGCTGGTCACCGTGGCCGCGCTGGGCGTACTCAACATGGTCGTGCTGGAGACCCGGGAACGCGTCCACGATCTCGGGGTGCACAAGGCCCTGGGGATGACCCCGCGGCAGATCATCATGATGGTCATCGCCTCGGTCGTCGTCACGGGGCTGATCGGCGGCGCCGTCGGCGTACCCGTCGGCGTTGTCATGCAGCGGATGATCGTGGCCGAGATGGGCCATGCCGCAGGGTTCAACCTGCCCGCCTCGGTCATCGACATCTACCACCCCGCCGAGCTGGTGCTCTTCGGCCTCGGCGGCCTGCTCATCGCCGTGCTCGGCGCGCTGCTGCCCGCCGGCTGGGCCGCACGCACTCGCACCGCCACCGCACTACGCACCGAGTAGTCCGGACCTGCGCCGGGCAGACCAGAACCGTCACCCGGACAGACCGAACCCGCGCCCGGGCGGCCCCGCGGCTTCACCTGGCCCGCCAGGAGGTCCGGTCCGCCTGCCGGGGTGCCGCCCGCGTCGTGGCCGCGCGGCGCACCCCGGCAGGCGCGTCGCATCTCTCCGGTGGACGTGGCCGGCGACCACCCGGCGGCGTCAGCCGGGTACCGGCCCGGTCGAGTCGCGGATCACCAGCGCGTGTCCGGTCGGCCGGCGTCGTGGTCGCTTCGAGCGCGGCTTGAGGGCCAGATCCAGGGCCATCCGGCCCATGTCGGTCATCGGCAGCCGGACGGTGGTGAGACCGGGCGCGAGGTCCGCGGCCACCGAGACGTCGTTGAAACCGACCACCGAGACCTGCTCCGGTACGCCGACCCGGTGCGCCCGCAGCGTCGAGAGCACCCCGATCGCCATCGAGTCGTTCAGCGCCACGATCGCGGTCGTGTCGGGATGCTCCCGCAGGATCCGTTCGGCCGCGATCCGGCCCCCGTCCCGGGTGAAGTCGGTGTGCACGATCGGCAGCTCGTCGAGGGTCAGCCCGTGCCGGCGCAGCGCGGCCGCCACTCCGGCGAGCCGGTCGATGACGGTGGTGAGTCCACCGGTCGCGGCGGCGACCGCGATCCGGCGGTGGCCCAGCGCCAGCAGGTGCTCGCCGAGGGCACGCCCACCGGCCTCGTTGTCGGGCAGCACCGCGTCCACCCCGAGGGGATGCCGGCCGATCACCGCGACCCGCCCGCCCAGGTTCTGGTACGCCGCCAGTTCGCGCCGCGCCTCGGCCTGGACCCGTGGGTCGTCGTAGCCCGAGCCGGCGATCACGACGATGCCGACCCGCTGGGCGATGAGGTGCCGCAACTGCCGCAGCTCGTGCTCGGGGTCGCGGCCGGAGTGGCAGATCTGCACGAGCAGGCCCTGTTCGTCGGCGACCTGGATGACCCCGCCGGCTATCTCCGAGAAGTACGGGTCGTCGACCTGGTGCACGACGAGTCCGACGGTCGAGCTGACGCCGCCGGCCAGGGTCCGGGCGTACGGGTTGGCCACGTACCCGAGTTCCCGGGAGACCTGCCGGACCCGGTCGGCGACCGCCGGGCTGACGCCGTCCCGGCCGGCGAGCGCCCGGGAGGCGGTCGCCAGCGACACACCGGCCCGTTCGGCGACGTCGACGAGGCGCAGCCGCCCGCCAGGCTTCGGCATCGGTAACTCCCGGGAAACATCAACGACCGTAGCGGTAACTATTGCAAGTGACGCAGGCCACAGCCTATGGTACGAAAGCGCTTCCGTAAGCGCTTTCGTTACCTCTGCGAAGGAGCGTCAGGAATGACATCCCGAGCGACACGCGGACGATGGGCAACGGCCGTCGGCGCGGCGGTGGCACTTCTGCTGGCGGGCTGTGGCGACGACGGCGGGTCGGGTTCCTCCGACGATCCGATCGTGGTCGGGATCTCACTCCCGCTGACCGGGGACTTCTCCGAGCCCGGCAAGGGTGTGCAACGCGGCTACGAGGCCTGGGCCAAGATCACTAACGACAAGGGTGGCCTGCTCGGCCGGCAGGTCGAGCTGAAGATTCTCGACGACCAGTCCAACGCCGACCGGGTGGTGGCCGACTACGAGCAGTTGATCGGCAAGGACAACGTGGACATCGTGGTGGGTCCCTTCTCGACCCGCCTCGTCGTCCCGGCCGCCCGGGTGGCCGAGGAGTACGGCATGCTCTTCGTCGAGCCGGCCGGCGCGGCGAAGGAGGTCTTCGCGCAGGGCTTCAAGAACCTGTTCTACGCGGCACCGGCGGTCGCCGACGACCACTACAACCACCTCGCCGAATATCTGCTCGCCCTGCCGCCCGGCCAGCGACCGACCACCGTCGCGTACGCCGCCATGGACGACCCGTTCGCACAGGGCACCGCGTACGGGCTGAAGGCGAAGCTGGAGGCGGGCGGGGTGCGTACCGTCGTGGACGAGGTGTACCCGCCGAACACCACCGACTTCGGCACCATCGCCGCCAAGATCGCGGCCTCCAGGGCGGACATGGTGGTGGGCGGCTCGCAGTACCAGGACGGCGTGAACCTCATCGTCGCCCTGCAACAGCTCAACTACCAGCCCAAGCTGGCGGCCTTCTCGACCGCGCCGACCAGCCCCGAGTTCGCCGCCGCGATCGGCAACAAGACCGAGGGCATCCTGGCGCCGACCGGCTACACCCAGAAGGCGCCGTACCCGAGCAACGTCGAGTTCGTGCAGAAGTACACCGCGCAGTTCGGGTCGCCGCCGGAGGAGGACGAGGCGAACGCGTACACCACCGGCCAGGTGGTGGCCGCCGCCGTCAGCGCGGTCGGCTGCGCCGAGCAGGGGGAGTGCCAGCAGAAGCTGGTCGACTGGATCCGCGGCAACAAGGTGGAGACCGTCGTCGGGCCGCTCACCTGGGACGCCACCGGCAAGCCGCAGGGCGCGCACATGATCCAGCAGTGGGTCGGCGGGCAGATCCAGATCGTCCTGCCCACCGATGCGAAGGAAGTCGACATCGTCTACCCGAAGCCGGCCTGGTGAGGTAACGGATGCCGTCCGGCGCCCTGCTCTTCCAGAGCGTCATCCTGGGCCTGCTGCTGGGTGGGCTGTACGCCCTCCTGGCAGCCGGCCTGACGCTCTACTTCGGCATCATGCGGGTGGTGATGATCGCCCACTCGGCGTTCCTCATCCTCGCCGCCTACCTCGCCTGGTGGTCGCACGCCAGGCTGGGCGTCGACCCGCTGCTGTCGATGGTCGTCACCGTCCCGCTCTTCTTCGGCCTCGGCGTACTGCTCCAGCGGCTGCTGCTGGCCCGGCTGCGTCCGGTGACCCTGACCATGATGTCGGTGCTGCTCACCTTCGCGATCGCCGTACTGGTCGAAGGGCTGCTCGGCTACGCCTTCACCGGCACCCAGCGACGGATCCAGCTCGGCTACGGTTCGGCGAGCCTCGGGCTCTTCGGCGCCCGGATCGCGGTGGTCAAGCTGATCGCGTTCGGGCTCGCCGCCGTCGCGCTGCTCGCGCTGTACCTGCTGCTCAAGCGGACCAGGTTCGGCTGGGCGCTGCGGGCGACGATCCAGCACCGGGACGCCGCCCGGCTGATCGGGATCGACACCGACCGGATCGCCGGCTTCGGCTTCGGCGTCGGGCTCGCCACCGCCGCCGTCGGCGGTACGGCGCTGGCCCTGGACACCACCATCTACCCGTCGCTGCACTGGCACTGGATCGGTCCACTGATGGCGATCATCGTGGTCGGCGGGCTGGGCAGCGTCCCGGGGGCGGCGATCGCCGCGATGCTGCTCGGGCTGATGCAGAGCCTGTTGCAGATCCCGCTCGGCACCACCTGGGCCCAGACCGTCTTCTATCTCGCGCTCTTCGCGACGCTGGCGTTCCGCCCGCAGGGATTCTTCGGAGGTCGGCTTGCCCAGCGCTTCTGACCTTGCCACCACGGCCACGGCGCCGGAGGCCGGACCGGCCGGGCCGACACCCGGAAACCGGGCGGTGGGGCGGACGGCCGGGCTGCTCCGGGTGGCCGCGATCCTGGCCGTCGCCGCCGCCGTGCTCTCGTTTCCGTCCTGGGCGCCGAACCCGTACATCCTCTCGGCCGGCGTCGTCGTGCTGAACTACGCGGTGCTGTCGACGTCGTGGAACTTCGTCGGCGGGTTCACCGGGTACATCTCGCTCGGGCACGGCGCGCTGGCCGGGCTCGGCGGCTACGCCACCGGCCTGCTGGTGGTGCGGGCCGGACTGCCGAGCTTCGTCGCGCTCGCCGCGGCGGCGCTGCTGGTGGCGGCGTTCGCGGTCCCGGTCGGGTACGCCGCGCTGCGGGTGCGTGGGGCGTCGTTCGTGATCGTGTCGATCGCGCTGGTGCTGATCCTGCTGCTGGTATTCCAGAGCTGGGCGTCGTTCACCGGCGGGTCGCGCGGGCTGGTCGTGCCGCGCCCGTTCCCGGGTCTGCTCCGGCCCGAGCACCACCGGGTCTTCTTCTATCTCTTCGCCGCCCTGCTCGCGGTCGCGCTGCTGGTCTGGTGGCTGGTCGACCGGTCCCGCTTCGGGCTCGGCCTCAAGGCGATCCGGGAGGACGAGGACAAGGCGGAGTCGCTGGGTACCCCGACCTTCGGGTACAAGCTGGTGGTCTTCGTGGTGTCGGCCGGCTTCACCGGCCTGGCCGGCGGCCTCTACGCGCTCTGGTTCGGCGACCTCGACCCGGTCTTCCAGTTCTCCATCCTGACCGGCTCCTACCTGGTGCTGATGGCGCTGCTCGGCGGGGTACGCCAGCTCTTCGGCCCGCTGGTCGGCGCGCTCGTCGTCGGGATCGGACTGGAGTACTTCAAGGTGGAGTTCGGCAACACCCCGCTGCATCTGGTCGCCACCGGCCTGTTGCTGGCCCTGGTGGTGATGTTCATGCCGGACGGGGTGCTGCCGGCGGCGGGCGCCCTGCTCGACCGGTTCCTGCGGCCGGCGCAGAGTTCGATCCGTGAGGTGACCGCGGCCGAGTTGCGCGACCGGGACGCCACCCGACCAGACGGTGGCCCGGCGGTCGACCCGCCGGCCGGAGTTCCCGTCGGCGCCCCCGACGGACGGTCGGCGGAGGAGCGGTCGTGACCGGGCAGCCGAGCGGGCCCACCGGCCCGGCGAGGACCGGGACGGGCAACCCGCCGACGGGTGGCACGGGCAACCCGCCGACGACCGGCACGCCCGGCCCGCCGACGGGTGGTACGGGCAGCCTGGCGACGACGGGGCTGACCAAGGCGTTCGGCGGGGTGACCGCGCTGGACGCGGCCACCGTGACGTTCCGGCACGGGCAGGTCAACGCGCTGATCGGGCCGAACGGCTCCGGCAAGACGACCTTTTTCAACTGCATCACCGGGATGATCCGGGCGGACAGCGGGCGGACGTCGTACCGGGGCGCGGACATCACCCGGCGCAGCCCGCACGCGATAGCCCGGGCCGGCATCGGGCGTACCTTCCAGCTCTGCCGGGTCTTCCCCCGGATGTCGGCCCTGGACAACGTCCTCGCGGCGGCCCGACCCGACGGGTTCTGGAGCCAGTTGCGGGGCGCCCGGCGCCGCGCCGAGCTGGACCGGGCCCGGGGCTGGCTGACCCGGCTCGGCATCGAGCACCTGGCCGACGTCGAGGCCCGGAACATGTCCTGGGGGCAGCAGAAGCTGCTGGAACTCGCCGGAGTGCTGATGAGCGGTCCGGAGACCGTGCTGCTGGACGAGCCGGCCGGCGGGGTCAACCCGGCCCTGCTGGACCGGATCGGCGCCCTGGTGCGCGAGCTCAACGCCGAGGGGAGGACCTTCGTGATCGTCGAGCACAACATGGACCTGGTGATGAGCATCAGCGACCACGTCGTGGTGTTCGACCGGGGACGGCCGATCGCCGAGGGGCCGCCGTCGGTGATCCGCTCGGACGAGCGGGTGCTGGGGGCGTACCTTGGCGTCTGAGATCGAACTCGTCGACGTCCAGGCCGGGTACGGGCGGGCGGCCCCGGTGCTGCGCGGGCTCTCCGTCGCGGTCGAGCCCGGCACCGTCGTCTGCCTCGTCGGTCCCAACGGTGCCGGCAAGTCGACGGTGCTCAAGGTGGCCAGCGGGCTGCTCAAGCCACGGTCCGGCCGGATCCTCGTCGGCGGGGTCGACGTGACCGGCCACGGGCCGCAGCGGATGCTCGCCGCCGGGGTGGCGCACGTGCTCCAGGGGCACAGCGTCTTCCGGGAGATGACGGTGGCCGAGAACGTGCTGCTCGGCGGCTACACCCTGCGGGACTCCTCGTTGCTGGCGCGGCGGGCCGACTTCGTCCGGGACCTCTTCCCGGTGGTCGGGCAGCGCTGGGACACCCTCGCCGGGCTGCTCTCCGGCGGGCAGCAGAAACAGGTCGAGTTCGCCCGGTCGCTGATGGTCGAACCCCGGGTGGTGCTGCTCGACGAGCCGTCGATGGGGCTGGACCCGAAGGCGACCAGTACGGTCTTCGAGCAGGTCGTCCGGATGCGCGACGCCGGCACGGCGGTGCTGCTGGTCGAGCAGAACGCCCGGCGGGCGCTGGAGACCGCCGACCTCGGCTGCGTGCTCGACCTCGGTCGGGTGCACATCTCCGGGCCGGCGGCCGAGCTGCTGGCCGACCCGCAGCTCGGCGACCTCTATCTCGGCGGCCGGCCGGGCGAGACGCCACCCGCCGCCGGCACGACGGCCCGGACCTCCACCGAGCAGGCGGGTGACGAGGGCACCGGCGGGCACACCGGTTAGTGCTGCGCCGGGTCGACCCGCCCGGTGCCACCTCGCCGCGACGCACAGAGAGGTGTACGCGATGCCGAGACCGAGACTGCGATCCGCCGTCCTCGCCACCACCGCCGCCGCCCTGGCCGGGCTGCTGGCGACGACCGGTACGGCGACACCGGCCCAGGGGTACGGCGACCGTCACCACGCCGTCCACCCCGAACTGCGGCACCGGCTGGTCGCGTACTACGACTTCGACCACCCGCTGCGCGGCGACCCCGACCGGGAACGCGACCTGGGCCGCTCCGGCACCACCCTCGACCTGGTCAACGGGGGCGCCGCGATGCGGATGCCGGACCGGGCGCACCGGGGCAGTGGAAGGGCGGTGCAGACCCGGCAGGTCGATCCGGCGGTGGCCGGCAACGACGACTGGAAGGCCGGCGTCTACGCGCCGACCGGGCTGCCCAGCCTGCACGCCTTCAACGGCGCGGCCGGGGCGAGCGTGCTCGGCTGGTTCAGGATGCTCGGCGACGGGCCGGCGCCCAACTCCAACACCGCCGCCCCCGGCGACCGGTTCAACGCGATCGGCCTGGCCGGGGTACTCACCGGCGACTCCGACGGGCACGCCGTGCGGGCGCTGCTCGAACTCATCACCGTCGACGGTGAACTGCGGCTGGTCGCCCTCGGCCGGCGGCTGGACGGCGGCGAGTCGCAGACCTTCGCGGCGGCCGCGGACTGGCAAACCCTGCTGCCGGTCGGTGAGTGGGTGTTCCTCGCCGCCACCTTCGACTTCACCGACGGCAGCATGGCGCTCTACCGCAACGGCCGGCCGCTGGACGGCTTCTACACCCGGACCGACGACCCGTGGCAGGTCGCCGGGCCGGGCCGGCACCGCGCCACCGCCACCGATCCCCGGGGCATCAAGATCGGCGGCAGTTTCCCGCAGGACACCCGGGAGCAGAACCCCTGCGACTGCCGGATGGACTCGCTGATGTTCCTCGACCGGGTCGTCCCGGCCCGCCAGGTCGAGAAGCAGTACCGCCACGTGACCGGAGGACGTTGACCCCACCCGCCCAAGTCCCGTCCCGAGAACGGAGTGACCCCCGCGTGCGTACTCCCACCCGTCGCCTCCGCAGACCCCTCGCCACCGCCTCGCTCAGCGCCGCAGCCCTCGTACTCTCCACTCTGGTCGGGGCAGCGCCGGCCAGAGCCGCCGACGCGGTCTACGACCCCGTACCGGAACAGCAGATCCAGTCGCGGCTCGGGCTGGTGCTCACCGAGTACGCGGCGTTCCCGAAGTCGGAGCCGACGCCGGCACCCACCGACCCGCGCCTGATGCGACAGGCGCGGATCAACACCATCATGGAGCTGCCGGACGGATCGGGCCGGCGGGCGGTACCCGACCTGAACGGCAGCCTCTATCTCGTGCAGGACGGCGTGCCGCACGTCTACCTGGACGTGGCCGGCACCTTCGCGCCGCGCTTCTTCTCCGGCCAGGGGCTCGGCCAGGGCTTCGGATACGTCGCCTTCCACCCTGACTTCGGCCGCAACGGCAGGTTCTACACCGTGCACACCGAGTTGGCCTCGTCCACCACGGTGGTGCCGGACTACAGCCAGCCCAACACCGGCTACCACGGCATCATCACCGAGTGGACCGCCACCGACCCGGCCGCCGACACCTTCGCCGGCAGCCGCCGAGAGGTGCTGCGGATCGGGTTCGGCGGCCGGGTACACGGCATCCAGGAGATCAACTTCGACCCGACCGCCCGGCGGGGCGACGCCGACTACGGCCTGCTCCACATCGCGGCCGGCGACGGCGGCGTCGGGGTGCGCAACACCGACCCGCAGAACATGGCGATGCCGCACGGCAAGCTGCTCCGGATCGACCCGGCCGGCAGCAACGCCCCGAACGGGCGGTACGGCATCCCGCCGTCGAACCCGTTCGTCGGCCAGGTCGGTGCGCTCGGCGAGATCTACGCGGTCGGGATGCGTGACCCGCACCGGTTCAGTTGGGACCGGGAGACCGGCCGGATGTATCTCGGGCACATCGGCGAACACGCCATCGAGGCGATCTACGAGGTGCGGGCCGGCGACAACTTCGGCTGGAGCGAGCGTGAGGGCGCGTTCGTCTTCGACAAGACGTCGACGGAGCCGTGTGACCGGATCTTCCCGTTGCCCCCGGACGACGCCACCTATGGCTACACGTACCCGGTCGCCGCGTACGACCACGAACCCGCGCCGGGCTGGAACTGCACCTCGGACATCGGCGTCGCGGTGGCCGGCGGCTTCGTCTACCGGGGCCGGGACGTGCCGGCGCTGCGCGGCAAGTACGTCTTCGGCGACCTCGTCGACGGCCGGGTGCTCTACACCGAGGTCGACCAGATGCGGCGGGGCCGGGACCTGGCGCCGATCCACCGGCTGGCCCTCTTCGACGCGGCTGGCGCTCCGGTGCGGATGCAGGATCTCTCCGGTCCCGGTGCGCCCGGTGACCCCAACCGGGTGGACCTGCGGTTCGGCACCGACGCCCAGGGTGAGTTGTACGTCCTGGCCAAGGCGAACGGGAAGATCTGGAAGGTCACCGGCACCCGGGAGTACGCCGGTGGACGGGTCGGCACCACGAAGGTCCGGGACACCATGCGTCCGAGCAACTGGCGCCCGGTCACCCCGGCGAACTGGCGGTTCACCGGCAGCCAGGTGATCCTCGCCGAGGCCGGTACGCAGCGTCCCGGCCCGCGCCGCCCGTTCGAGTACGCCGTGCTGACCGCCGGGCCCGAACTCGGCGGGGTGGAGATCAACGCAGAGGTACGGCTCGACACGCCGGTCGAGGAGACCAACCGGGACGTGATCATCGTGTTCGGCTGGAAGTCCGACACCGAGTTCTATTACGCGCACCTCTCGACCGACAACACGATCTATCCGCACAACGGCATCTTCAAGGTCGACAACGCCGACCGGGAACGGATCGACTACCAGTGGAACGGCCGGTCCGAAGGGGCGGCACCGGCGATCAGCGACGACCGCTGGCACCGGGTCCGCCTGGTCCACCAGCCGGCGACCGGTGAGATCGCGGTCTACCTCGACGGTTCCCGGGACCCGTTGATGACCGCCGCCGACACCACCTTCGCCGCCGGCCGGGTCGGCTTCGGCTCGTTCGACAACATCGGCCGGATGCGCGACCTGACCGTCCGGGGCACACCCACCTGACCTGTGCCCGCAGCGGGCTCCCTCCTGCCGTCGCCCGGTGGTGGGAGGGGTCCGCGTCCGCCGGGGCGGGTGACCGGAGCGGTGATGTGAGCGCTCACTGCATTGTGTAGCCGAGATCGGCCCAGGGTTGACAGCCAATACCGATCTATCTATGTTAACGCTCATCCATGCCACCTACCGCTTCGGCGCAGCGGGCGGCTACCGGGCCGACCGGTAACGGACGGAGGAACGATGTCCCGATCCCGCCCGACCCGCGCGCTCGCGGGCGCCCTGGTGCTGGCCGGCGTGCTCGGCACCGTCCCGGCCGCCGGCGCCACCGCCTCGGCCGCCACCGCGACCGACTACACCGTCGAGGTGGACGCCGCCGGCACCGGCCCGGCGATCGCCGACACCATGTACGGGGTCTTCTTCGAGGACATCAACCGGGCCGCCGACGGCGGGCTCTACGCCGAACTCGTGCAGAACCGCTCCTTCGAGTACGACCCGGCGGACAACGCCGCGTACACCGGGATGACGGCCTGGGCCCCGACCGCGCCGGACGGGGTCCGGGGCACCGTCGGCGTGGTCGACGACGCCGGGCGGCTGGGCGAGCGCAACCGCCGTTACCTGCGGCTCGACCTGCCGGCCGGCGGCCAGGGCTACGGCGTGGTCAACGCCGGCTACAACTCCGGCATCCGCCTCGACCGCCAGCGCTACTACGACTTCTCGCTCTGGGCCCGCACCGGCACCGCCGTCGGCACCCCGCTGACCGTCCGGCTCACCGATCCGGCCGGTGCCGACCTCGCCGCGCCGCTGCGGATCGTGGTCCGCGGCGACGGCTGGACGAAGTACACCGGCACCTTCCGGGCGACCGCGACCAGCAGCACCGGCCGGCTGGCGGTGACCGGCACCGGCGGCGGCACCGTACGCCTCGACATGGTCTCGCTCTTCCCCCGGGACACCTTCAAGAACCGGCCGAACGGGATGCGCCGGGACCTGGCGGAGAAGGTCGCCGCGCTGCGGCCGGGCTTCCTGCGCTTCCCCGGCGGCTGCCTGGTCAACACCGGCAGCCACTACGGCTACACCGTGCCGGACTACGAGCGGCGGCGGTCCTACCAGTGGAAGGACACCGTCGGGCCGGTGGAGGAGCGGGCCACCAACGCCAACTTCTGGGGCTACAACCAGTCCTACGGCCTCGGCTACTACGAGTACTTCCAGTTCGCCGAGGACATCGGCGCGATGCCGCTGCCGGTGGTGCCGGCGCTGGTCACCGGCTGCGGGCAGAACCAGGCCACCGACGATCCCGAGCTGCTGCGCCGGCACATCCAGGACACCCTGGACCTGATCGAGTTCGCCAACGGCCCGGCGACCTCGCAGTGGGGCGGCCTGCGGGCCCGGATGGGCCACCCGGCGCCGTTCGGGCTGACCCATCTCGGGGTGGGCAACGAGGAGAACCTGCCGGACGAGTTCTTCACCCGGTTCCAGCAGTTCCGGTCGGCGATCGAGGCCGCGTACCCGGAGATCACCGTGATCAGCAACTCCGGGCCGGACGACGCGGGCGGCACCTTCGACCGGCTCTGGCAGCTCAACCGGGATGCCGGGGTCGAGATGGTCGACGAGCACTACTACAACAGCCCCGAGTGGTTCCTCCAGTACAACGACCGGTACGACTCCTACGACCGGGCCGGGCCGAAGGTCTTCCTCGGCGAGTACGCCTCGCAGGACAACCGGTTCTTCAACGCGCTCGCCGAGGCGGCGTACATGACCGGGCTGGAGCGCAACGCCGACGTGGTGAGACTGGCGTCGTACGCGCCGCTGCTGGCCAACGAGGACTACGTACAGTGGCGGCCCGACCTGATCTGGTTCAGCAACTCCACCTCCTGGCCGTCGGCGAGCTACCAGGTGCAGAAGCTGTTCATGACCAACGTCGGCGACGAGGTGGTGCCGAGCCGCGCCTCCGGGACGCCGAGCACCGCGGTACCGATCACCGGTGCGGTCGGGCTCTCCACCTGGGCCACCAGCGCGGCGTACGACGACGTCACCGTCACCTCGGCCGACGGCGCCACCCTGCTCCGGGACGACTTCTCCGGCGGTGCCGGGCAGTGGACCCACGCCACCGGGAGGGGCTCGTGGTCCGTGGTGGACGGCGCGTACGTGCAGTCCGACGCGGTCGCCGAGGACACCATGGTGACCGCCGGTGACCCGGGCTGGCGCGACTACGACCTGCGGGTCACCGCCACCAAGCGGTCCGGCCGGGAGGGCTTCCTCGTCGCGTTCGGAGTGCGGGACACCGGCAACTTCTACTGGTGGAACGTCGGCGGCTGGAACAACACCCAGACGGCGGTGGAGAAGGCCAGCGGCGGCGGCAAGCAGACGATGGTCGCCAAGCCCGGAAGCGTCGAGACCGGCCGCGCCTACGACCTGCGGATCTCGGTACGGAACCGGACCGTGACCCTGTATCTGGACGGGCAGGAGTGGGGCAGCTTCACCGACGACCGGGCCGTCGAGCCGTTCCGTCAGGTGGTGACCCGGGACCGGGCCACCGGCGAACTGGTGCTGAAGGTGGTCAACGCGCAGGCGTCCGAGGCGGCGACCCGGATCGACCTCGGCGACCGGGTGCGGGTCGGCTCGACCGCCCGGGTGACGACCCTGGCCGGCGGGCCGGACGACGTCAACACCGCCTCGTTCACCCCCATCCAGCCCCGCGAGTCCCGGCTGACCGGCGTCCGGAACACCTTCTCGTACACCTTCCCGGCGTACTCGGTGACGTTCATCCGGATCGGTGCGACCGCGGGTCCGGGCGGAGCATCGAGAGGCGGAGACGGAGTCATGGAGAGGACGGCGCGGTGAGTACTGACGGAGTCAGCCGGCGCGGGCTGCTGCACGCCGCCGGGAGCGGTCTGGTCGTCGCCGGAGCGGCCGGTGCGCTGCCGCTGGCGTCCGGCGCGGCAGCCTGGGCGGCGCCGGACACCGCCCCGGCACCCGACACCGACCGTCGGGCCGAGTCGGCCGGCACCGGCCTGACCACCCGGAATCCGCTGGTCGCCCAGCGCGCCGACCCGTTCGTCACCCGACCGGTCCGCGGCATGTACTACCTGACCGGCTCGGTGCCGGAGTACGACCGGATCGTGGTACGCGGCGCGCCGACGCTGGACGGCCTGGCCAGCGCGCGGGAGCGTACCGTCTGGCGGCGCCCGGCCACCGGCCGGATGGGCGGCTACATCTGGGCGCCGGAGCTGCACCACATCGACGGGCGGTGGTACATCTACTTCGCCGCCGGAGACTCCGACGACCCGTTCCGGATCCGGACCTACGTGCTGGAGTCCGCCGAGCCCGATCCCCGCACGGCGGCCGGCTGGGTGCTGCGCGGCCAGCTCAGCACCGCCTGGGACACCTTCACCCTGGACGCCACCACCTTCGCGCACCGCGGCGTCCGCTACCTGCTCTGGGCGCAGAGCGAGCCGGGCATCGCCACCAACAGCAATCTCTACATCGCCGCGATGGCCTCCCCGCTGGCGATCCAGGGCGACCCGGTGCGGATCGCCGTGCCGACGCTCTCCTGGGAGGTGCAGGGTTTCCGGGTCAACGAGGGGCCGGCGGTGCTGATCCGCAACGGCCGGGTCTTCGTCACCTTCTCGGCCAGCGCGACCGACGCCCGCTACTGCATGGGGCTGCTCACGGCCGACGAGAACGCCGACCTGCTCGACGCCCGCTCCTGGACCAAGTCGGCGCAGCCGGTCTTCGCCACCAACGAGAACACCCGCCGGTACGGCCCGGGGCACAACTCGTTCACCGTCGCCGAGGACGGCGAGACGGACGTGCTCGTCTACCACGCCCGGGACTACCGCGACATCACCGGCGACCCGCTCTTCGATCCCAACCGGCACACCCGGGTGCAGCGGCTGTACTGGAACACCGACGGCACACCCAGCTTCGGCGTACCGGTCGGGGACGGCGGGCCGGTGCTCCGGTTCTCCCCACTGGACGCGCCGGAGGCGTACGTCCGGCACTTCGGCTATCTGCTCCGGGTCGAGGGCGGGGTGCGGGAGGTCGCCGACACGCAGTTCCGGCTGGTGCCCGGGTTCACCGGTCCGGGCCGGGTGGCGGTGCAGTCGGTCAACTTCCCCGACCGGTACGCCCGGCTCGACGGCACCGTGCTGCGCGTCGACCCGTACGAGGACACCGACGCGTACGCCGTGGCGGCGAGCTTCGTCCAGGTGCGCGGGCTCGCCGACCGGCGGGCGGTGTCGCTGCGGCTGGCCGACGACGCCGACACCTACGTCACGCACGACGGCAACGGGCGGCTGACCGTCGGCCGGCCCGGGAACCGCCGCGCCGACCGGGAACGGGCCACCTTCCGGATCAGTTGACCGCAGGCGGCGGTTGGCGTAACAGCGCCAGTGCCAGCGGGGCGGTGATGAGTAGGGCCGGGCCGATGCCGGTCGAGATCCGTCTCCGCACGGTGCCAGCGTGCCGATCAGCGCCGGGCATCTCGTCACCCGGCGTGACGATTCGTCGATACATCCTTCGGTCGATGGCGCCGGTCCGGCGGGTGTCGGGAACCAGCTCGGAGCAGAAAATGTCGCAGGTGCCGACGACAATGGCGTGGGCTTCGGCTCCGAGCTCCAGGCCCGGGCGGTAACGGGTCCGGCGGGCTCCCGGCCGTGACATCATCGAGCGGTCGCGACACGAGGGGGACAGGGCGATGGACGGCGCCACGGGGGACGGCCGACCGGGCTGGCTGCGCGGGCCGCTGCGCCCGTTCCGCAACGGGCAGTACCAGCTCCTCGCCGCTGCCCTGACGATGTCGCTGTTCGCCGCCGGGGTGTGGATGATCGCCGTCGTCTGGCAGGTCATCGAGATGGACGGCGGCCCCGGCGAGTTGTCCTTCGTCTCCGCCGCGATGGCCGCCGGCATGCTGGCCACCATGCTGCTCGGCGGGGTACTGGCGGACCGGATCCCACAACGCCGCATCCTGCTGGCGGTTGCCGGTGGCCGGACGGTCGTCACCGGCCTGGTCTCGGTGCTGGCGCTGACCGACCAACTGCGCCTGTGGCAGCTCGCGGCGGTGGCGCTGCTGATCGGGGTCGGAAACGGCTTCCACTATCCGGCCTACTCCGCGCTGCTGCCGTCGATCCTGCCGCCCGACGACCTGATGCCGGCCAACGGTGTCGAGGGGATGCTCCGCCCGACGATCATGCAGGCCGCCGGTCCCGCGCTGGCCAGCGTGCTGATCGCCGTCTGGTCGCCCGGCGCCGCGCTGCTGGTGGTGACCGTGCTGGAGGTCGCCGGTGTGGCGTTCCTACAGGCCCTGCGCCCGGTGCCGCTGCGGCACGACCAGGCGGCACCGACGGCCCATCCGATCCGTTCGGCCCTGATCGACCTGCGCGCCGGCTTCGCCTACATGGGCCGTACGCCGTGGCTGCTCGCCACGCTCCTCTACGCGTCCCTGCTCATCCTGCTGATCATGGGGCCGATCGAGGTGCTGGTCCCGTTCGTGATCAAGGATCAGGCCGGCGGCGGCCCCGGGGACCACGCGCTGGTGATGGCGGCGTTCGGCATCGGTGGCGCGATCGGCTCGCTGGGCATGGCCGCGTTCCGGATGCCACGGCGTTACCTGACCATCATGAACCTCTTCTGGGGCCTGGGCTGCCTGCCGCTGGCCGTGGTCGGCGTCGCCGGCCAGGTCTGGCTGATCGCCGTGGCGGTCTTCGCCGTCGGGATCTGCTTCTCGGCCCCGATGGTCATCTGGGGCACCCTGCTCCAGCGGCGCGTCCCACCGCACATGCTGGGTCGGGTCTCCAGCCTCGACTTCTTCGTCTCGCTGGTCTTCATGCCGCTGTCGATGGCCATCGCCGGCCCGGTCAGCACCGGCATCGGCCTCGGCACGACGTTCGTGCTCGCCGGCCTGCTGCCGGCCGTGCTCGCCCTACTGGCGATCGTGCTGGCCCGGATGCCGCAGGACGAACTGGCGCATCCGCTCGACGTGCCGGCGGAGCCGACCGGCTCGGCGCAGCGCCCGGAGGAGCCGGTCGGACCCGTCGCCGTGGAACCGGTCGCCCGCGCCTGAGTCGCGCCGTCACCGGGCCAGCCTCGGCGGCGGTTCGCCCGGGCAGGCGCGGTGCCGCCCGCCCGGTCGGCGTGGACGGCGGAGCACCGCCGCACCCGCCCGGACCGTCCCACCCCGCCCTGCGCCGGCCCGGGCGGCGCGTCACCCCGACCATTGCGGGCCCGCCGCACCTGGAGCGTGCTGCCGGGGCCATCGGCAGTCGGCCGTCATCGGTCGTCGAGCTGGTCGTCGAACGGGTCGTGGCCGAGCAGTTGGCGGAACGCCTCCCGGACGTCGATCCGGATCGACTCGCCGCGCGCGGCGTGGTTGCGGACGTGCTGGAACAGCGGCATGAGCTGGCGGAGTTCCTCGGCGGAGACGATGGCCGCCAGTGGGAGGAGGCCGTCGCCACGGTCGATCTCGATGCTGACGATGCCGGTCGCGGGCATCGCCGAGAACCGGAACGGGCCGAGCCGGTCCACCGTCACCGCGGGCGTACTGGTGCCGCCGCCGGTACGTGCCGCCCGCAGCGCGGTGATGCGTTCGAGCTGGTACTGCGCCAGTTCCCGGAGTGTCGTCGACTTCTCCGGATCGTCCCGGATAGCCCGTAGCCGGCGCTCCACGTCGTCGAGTTCGGCCGAACCGTCGTCTTCCCGCGAGCCTCGCATCACCGAAGGTTATCGATCCGCCTGGTGCGGCTGTCGCACACGAGGTGCGAAGGTGTCTCTCCCCCGTGCGGTCGCCGCCCATGGCGGAGCGTGGTCGCCGGTCAGAGCGCCGCCACGATGCGGTCGGTGGTGATCGGCAGGTCGCGTACCCGGACCGAGATCGCGTCGGCGACGGCGTTGGCGACGGCGGCCGCCGTCGGACCCTGGGCCGCCTCGCCGGCGCCGACCGACGGCTCCGCCGGGCGATCCAACAGGTGTACGTCGACCTGCGGCACCTCGCTGAACCGCAGGATCGGATAGCTCTCCCAGTCCGCGCTGGTGACCCGCCAGCGGTCGAACCGGACCCGTTCCTTCAGCGTCCAACTGGTCGCCTGGACCGCGCCGCCCTCGATCTGGTTGCGTACCCCGTCGGGGTTGACCACCCGCCCCACGTCGACGACCAGGGTCAGCCGGCGCACCCGTACCTCGTGCTCGGCCTGCACCTCGGCCAGCACCGCACAGTACGCACCCCGGTCCTTGTAGCGGGCGAAGCCGATGCCGTGTCCGACGTGCTCCTCGGTGCCGCGCCGCCGCCAGCCGCCGAGTTCGGCGGCGGTGGAGAGCACCTCCCGGGCCCGGGGGTCGGCGAGCTGGGCCAGCCGGTACGCCACCGGGTCCGCCCCGGCCGCCAGGGCCAGTTCGTCCATGAAGGACTCGATGGCGAAGACGTTGGTGAACGCGCCGAGCGACCGTAGCGACGAGGAGCGCAGCGCGGTCCGCAGCGCCCGATGGCCGTGGATCCGGCGTTCCGGGAAGGTGTAGATCGGCCAGGCGTTGCGGGTCGTCCCGCCACCGCCCCAGGCCGGTGGATCGGCCGCCGGTGGCGTCGGACGGGACCGGTCCCGGTGCGTGGCGGCGAGCAGTCCCGGGCTGCCGGCGTAACCGGGCCGGGCGGTGTGCCCCTGGCTCCACACGTCGTAGGACCAGGTCAGCACCGTACCGTCGGCGGCGACGCCGGCCTCCACCTCGGCCACCATGGCCGAGCCGAAGGGCGCCCAGGTCAGCTCGTCGCGGCGGCTCCACCGTACGTGCACCGGTCGGCCGGGGACGGCCCGGGCGAGCAGTACGGCGTCGAAGGCGGCGTCGTCCGCGCCGTTGTGGCCGTAGCTGCCGGCGCTCTCGACGTGCCGCACGTCGACCCGGCCGGCGTCGAGTCCCAGCGCGGTGCCGATCGCCCGTCCCAGCGCGTGGATGCCCTGGCTGTGGCTCCAGACGCTGACCGCGGAACCGTCCTCGGCCCAGCGGGCGGCACCGCAGCTCGGCGCCATCGACGCGTGGGCCAGGAACGGCCGGCTGTAGGTCGCCCGCAACCGCCGGACCACCTGCCCGGTGCCGGCGCCCCGCACGGCGTCCGGTGCTGCCTCGCCGGCACCGTCCACCCGCCCGGCGGCACGGGTCGGCTCCGGCAGCTCGACCGGGCCAGAACCTTCGGTCAGGCCGGACCGACCCGTGCCGCCGGGTCGAGCCGCACCGCCAGGTTGACCGCCGGCGGGCCGGCCCGCCGGCCCGGAACGGCCCGGCTCGGGGACCGGGATCGACTCGGCCGGTCCGTCCCGGAGGAAGCGGGAGATCTCCTCCTCGTCCGGCAGGGTCGGCTCCTCGTGCCAGCGGGCCGCGGCGGCCAGTGCCGAGGCGGCCCGCTCGGCGTTCTCCTCGCCCTCGGCGACCACGCCGAGGAAGTCGCCGTCCCGGACCACTGCCTGCACTCCGGGCAGGACCCGCGCGGCGGCGGTGTCGACCTCGACCAGGGTGGCCGCCGGTGACGGTGGCCGGACCACCCGGCCGGAGAGCTGCCCGGGCAGTGCGAGGTCCTGGATGAAGCGGGGCCGGCCGGAGACCTTGTCGGGCAGGTCCAGCCGGGGCACGCTGGTGCCCACCCAGCGCGCCTGGTGTCTCGGCTTCGGCCGGACCGCCCCGGTCGCCTCGCGGTCGAGGTCGACCCGCTCGGCCAGTTCCCCGTACGACGTGTGCCGCGAGCCGTCCGCGTCGGTGATGACTCCGTTCTGCACGGTGACGGTGTCCGGGTCGAGGGCCAGGGTCGCCACCGCCTCGGCGACGAAGAGCGCCCGTACCTCGGCACACACCTGGCGGACCGCGGCGCCGGAGTCGGCGACCGAGAGGCTGCCGGCGGTCAGCCCCTCGTCCGGGCCCTCGGCGGTGCTGGCCGCCGCCATCGCGACGGCGCCGAGGTCGACGTCGAGTTCGTCGGCGGCGAGCTGGGCGAGCGCGGTGAGGATGCCCTGCCCGAGTTCCACCTTGCCGACCCGGACCGTGACGGTGCCGTCCCGGCGTACCGTTATCCAGCGGGCGAGCCGGGGGTTGCCGACCACGCCCCGGGGCAGCGGCGGCGCGGCCGGTGCGGAGTCCCGGCGGTCGACGCTCACCGGTCGACCCTCGTACCTGACGCACCGGCGTTGGCCCCGCTGCCGCTCGCCCCGCTCCTGGCGCCGCTCGTGCTGGCATCGGTCGTGCCGGCACCGGTCGTGCTGGTGTCGCTGGCGCTGGTGTCGCTGGTGCTCGGATCGCTGGTGCTCGGGTCGGTGTCGCCTGCGCCGGTGCCGCCCTCGCCGGTGCTGCCGGCCCGGTACCGCCCGGCCCGGACCACGGCCCGGACCATCCGCCGCTGTGCGCCGCACCGGCACAGGTGCCGGTCGAGCGCGGCGGCCACCGTCGACTCGTCCGGCTGCGGGTGCTCGGCGAGTAGCGCCGCCGCGCTGACCAGGATCCCCGAGACGCAGTAGCCGCACTGGGCGGCCTGCTCGTCGAGGAACGCCCGCTGGACCGGATGCGGTACGTCGCCGTCGGCGAGCCCCTCGACCGTGGTGACCGTCCGGCCGGTTGCCGCCCAGAGCGGGATGTCGCAGGAGGGTGCGGGCCGGCCGTCCAGCAGGACGAAGCAGGCGCCGCAGAGGCCGAGGCCGCAGCCGAACCGCGAGCCTTTGAGACCGAGCACCTCCCGCAGCACGTGCAGCAGGGTGCTGTCGGCGTCGGCGTCGACCTGCCGCCGCTCGCCGTTGACGGTCAACTCGAATGTCTGTTCCATGTCCCAGGCGTCCCCGGCCACGCTTTCGCGACGATGATCCACAATCGGCTGGAGCAGCCTCGCCTACGTCGGCTCCGGCGTCAACCCGGCGAGTTCGGCGTGGATCCGGGTGGCGGGTTGCACCGTGCCGGCGCCGCCCGACCGCGCGGTTCGGCGGAACCCGCCGGGAGCCGAGCCGTACTCCCGCTTGAACGCGTGCGCGAAGGCGAACTCCGAGGTGTAGCCCACCTGCCGGGCGACCGTGGCCAGCGGTGCGTCGCCGTCCCGGAGCAGCCGGGCGGCGAGTGTCATCCGCCACCAGGTCAGGTACGCCAGCGGTGGCTGGCCGACCAGCGCGCTGAACCGCCGGGCGAACGCGGCCCGGGACAGCGCCGCCCGGCCGGCCAGTTCCCCGACCGTCCACTGTCGACCGGGATCGCCGTGGATCGCCCGCAGCGCCGCCGCCACCCCGGGGTCGCGCAGCGCCGCCGCCCAGCCGGTGGCGGCGCCGTCGGCGGCCCGCTCGTCGAACCAGGCACGCAGGATCTGCAACAGCAGCACGTCCAACAGGGCGGGCAGCATGGCGTCGCCGCCCGGGCGGGGCTGGAGCAGTTCGGCACCGAGCAGTTCCACCGTGGCGTGCAGTCCGGGGTGCCGTGCGATCCGTGCCGGCAGGTGGATGACCTCCGGCAGGTCGTGCAGCAGCGGGTGGCTCCGGGAACCATCCAGCAGGTACGCGCCACAGAGCATCACCGTCTCGGCCCCGGTGCCGTCGGTCGCCTGCCGACCGGGCCGGTTCACGCCCTGACCGCCCGGTCGCTCCCGGGCGCCCCCGCCCGGCTCCGTCGACGTCGCTGTCGACCGGGCGGCGGTGGTCTCCACCAGCGGGGTCGACGGGCTGTCCGCCAGGGCGTGGGCGGCGCCGCGCGGCAGGAACGCCACGTCGCCGACGCCGAGGCGCAGCGGTGCGCCGTCCGGCGGATAGAGCCAGCACGAGCCCTGTACGACGACGTGGAAGCCGGCCCCGTCGACCGCCGGGAACCGCTGTCCGAACGGAGCCGGCCGGCGTACCCGCGCGGAGTGCGGGCGACCGGTCCGCACGGCGGTGACCGCGTCGGAGAGCACGTCCATCGCGTCAGCGTATCCCCGGATGAATCCGCTGAGACGGTCACGCATGCCCGGAAGAGTCTTACGCATTTGTCGTCTTCACACACCGCCATAGCGTGATGTGGACCCGGGCCGGTCGGGTGGGATCACCTACCCGACCTTGTCCCGGCGGTCCGCCCGGCCGGCCCCGGCCCGGCGGGCCCCGACCTGAGGAGAGACCGGATGAGGATCGCCGTCTACGGTGCGAGTGGCTACCAGGCGGGTCTCGTGCTCGCCGAGCTGACCCGGCGGGGCGTCGAGCCGGTCCTCGTCGGCCGGGACGCCGCCCGGTTGCACCGGGCCGCCACCCGGATCGGGATCACCGGCGCCGAGCGGCGGGTGGCCGGCACCGACGACCACCGGACGCTGGTGGCGGCGCTGCGGGACTGCGACGCGGTCGTCAACTGTGCGGGACCGTTCACCGACTCCGGGCACGCCGTGGTCCGAGCCGCCGTCGCCGCCGGCTGCCAGTACGTCGACACCGCCGGCGAACAGGTCTATCTCAGCACGGTCTTCGACACCTTCGCCGGGCCGGCCGAGCGCGCCGGAGTCACCGTCGTGCCCGCCGCGAACGACGCCTGCCTGCCGGCGGATCTGCTCGCCCGGCTGCTCGCCGACACCCTCGGACCGGTCGAGGAGATCGTGGTGAGCCACTTCATCACCGGTGGCGGTGGACCGTCCCGTGGCTCGCTGCGGTCGCTCGGCGCGACGGTCGACGTGATCAGGGGAGGCGGGCTCACCTACCAGAGCGGTGCCTGGCGTACCGGGGTGCCGCCCGGGCGTACCTCGGTGACCCTGCCGGGCGCGTCGGAACCGACCGAGGTGGCACGGTTTCCCCTGGCGGAGGTGGTGACCATTCCACGGCACGTGCCGGTCGGGCGGGTGGAGAGTTTCGCCGAGGCCGGGCTGGGCGCGGCGTTGAGCGTGCCGCTTCCGCCGGAGGTCATCGATGCCCTGCCCGAGGGGCCGGACGAGGAGGGGCGCCGTGGCCAGCGGTTCAGCTACCTGGTCGACGCCGTCGGTGTGGAGGGGCGCCGGGTCCGGGGC
The DNA here is from genome assembly GCF_050936445.1 of Plantactinospora sp. CA-294935. Classification (NCBI taxonomy): domain Bacteria; kingdom Bacillati; phylum Actinomycetota; class Actinomycetes; order Micromonosporales; family Micromonosporaceae; genus Plantactinospora; species Plantactinospora sp. CA-294935. The sequence goes on along the minus strand of NZ_JBNJMU010000001.1, from coordinate 8,603,278 downwards.
GTCGTGCGGGGGAGCGACACCTACGGCAGTACGGCGGTCATCGCCGTCGAGGCCGCCCGCCGACTCGTCGCGGACGGCGCCCGGCCCGGGGTACTCGCCCCGGCGCAGGCGTACGACCCTCGCGACTTCCTCGACTCCCTCGCCCCGTGCGGGATCCGGTGGTGGATCGGCGACGCCGACGGGTGAGCCGGGTCAGTCGCCGGCCCCGGCCGCCGGGGCGGTCGCGGTGGCGCGCCGGAACCGCTCGCTCCACTCCCGGAGCTGGTCGGTCAGCTCGGGCGGGGAGAGCACCTCGAACTCCGCGCCGAGCGAGCCGAGCGCCATGACCGGCCAGTCCAGCGTGTCGGTGGTCATCACCATCCGGCAGTGCCGCTCGTCGACGTACTCGATGGTGGCCCAGCGGGACAGGCGCTCCTCGACGGTGGCCAGCGGCGCCCGCACCAGCACCTCCACCCGGTACGGCGCGGGCAGGTTCTCGATCCCGGCCCGGACGAACGTGGCGGCGTCCTCGGCGGGTAGTTGCCGGGGGTGGAACCGGGCCCCGGTGCCGCGTGGATCGTTCAGCCGGTCGAGCCGGAAGCTGCGCCAGTCGTGCCGGATCAGGTCGTAGCCGACCAGATACCACCGCCGGCCGAGCGAGACCAGCCGGTACGGCTCGACGTGCCGCTCGGTCCGCTGCCCGCCCCGGGCGGTGTAGTCGAAGCGCAGGCGTTCGGCATCCCGGCAGGCCTGGGCGACGGTGGTGAGGACCGCCGCCTCGACGGTCGGTCCGCCGCCGTCGCCCCAGAACGCCGGTACGGTCATCGCGCGCAGCGCGTCGACCCGACGCCGCAGCCGGGCCGGCATCACCTGTACGACCTTGGTGAAGGCCCGGATCGACGACTCCTGGATGCCGGCGACCGCACCGTGCGCGGCCGCCTGCAACCCGACCGCGAGCGCGACCGCCTCCTCGTCGTCGACCACCAGCGGGGGTAAGGCGGCGCCCGGGGCGAGCTGGTAGCCGCCGTCGACGCCGCGGTGCGCGTCGACCGGGTAGCCCAGTTCACGCAGCCGGTCGACGTCGCGGCGGAGGGTGCGGACCGAGACGCCGAGCCGGTCGGCGAGTTCGGTGCCGGGCCAGTAGCGGTGGGTCTGCAACAGGGAGAGCAGGCGGAGGGTCCGGGAGCTGGTGTTCGCCATGCCGGCAAGTCTGCCCGACATTCAGGCCAGAAACTGGCCGCTATGCCGCCTAGCGTTCCGGACATGAGACGACCGACCCTCCGACCGGGGAGCAACGAATGATCGACGCCCGCTCGCTCACCCGGGACTTCGTGGTGAGCCGCTCCCAGACCGTGCACGCCGTCCGGGGCATCAGCCTGCGGATCGAACCCGGCGAACTGGTCGCGCTGCTCGGCCCGAACGGCGCCGGCAAGACGACCACGATGCGGATGCTCACCACGCTGATCGCGCCGACCTCCGGCACCGCGACCGTCGCCGGCCACGACGTGGTACGCGAACCCGGCCGGGTCCGCCGGCACATCGGGTACGTCGGCCAGGGCAACGGGGCCGGGCACACCCAGCGGGTCGGCGACGAACTGCGTACCCAGGGCGCGATCTACGGCCTGGACCGGCGTGCCGCCCGGCGGCGGGCCGACGACCTGCTGGAAGCCCTCGACCTCACCGACCTCGCCAACCGGAAGGTCTCGGCCCTCTCCGGCGGACAGCGTCGCCGGCTCGACGTGGCGATGGGCCTGGTCCACGCGCCGTCGCTGCTCTTCCTCGACGAGCCCTCCACCGGGCTGGACCCGCAGAACCGGGCGAACCTGTGGGACCACATCCTGCGGATGCGCGCCGAGGCCGCGATGACGGTGGTGCTCAGCACGCACTACCTGGACGAGGCGGACTCGATGGCCGAACGGGTCGTCATCGTCGACCACGGCGAGATCATCGCGGACGACTCGGCGGCGGCGCTGAAGGCGAAGCTCGCCGGGGACCGGATCGTGGTCACCGCCGCCGGGGACGACGCCCGGCCGCTGGCCCGGCTGGTCGACCGGCTGCCCGGCGCCCGGGACGTGGTCTGTGCCGGTTCCCGGGTCGAGGCGCACGTCGCCGACGGGCCGGCGGCACTGCCGGAACTGCTCCGGGCCGCGGTCTCCGCCGACGTACGGGTCGGCACCGCCCAGGCGCACCAACCCACCCTCGACGACGTGTTCCTCACCCTCACCGGCCGCAGCCTGCGCGAGGCCGAGCAGGAGACCCCGACCGCGCAGGGCAGCCCGCAGGACCCGCAGACCCGGAAGGACGCACCGTGACCACCATCAGCGCCACCGCCCCGTCGCCGACCCCGGTTCCGGCGGGCGGCCGGAGCGGTCCGCTCGGCCTGCTCCGCGACATCGGCATCGTGCTGACCCGCGAACTGCGCCCGTTGCGGTACGACCCGTTCTCGATCATCTTCGGCATGGTGCAGCCGCTGGTCTTCCTCGGCCTGTTCGGGCCGCTGCTGGTCGGCTCGCTCGGCAGCCAGGCCGGTGCGACCCTCGGCGAGGGTGGGGTGTGGCAGTGGTTCGTACCGGCCATCCTGGTGATGACCGCCCTGTTCGGCACCTCGGCCACCGGGGCCAACCTGCTGTTCGAGTTCCAGACCGGTGCACACGAGCGGATGCTGGTCGCCCCGTTGTCCCGGTCGTCGCTGCTGGTCGGCCGCGCGCTGAAGGAGATGGTGCCGCTCGCCGGACAGGCGGTGATCATCGTCCTGGTGATGATCCCGTTCGGCTTCCGGCTCTATCCGGTCGGCGCGCTGGTCGGGTTGGCGCTGCTCGCGCTCTTCGGCGTCGGGCTCGGCGCGCTGAGCTATTCGCTCGCGATCGCCGTACGCAAGCAGGACTGGATGTTCTGGGCCGTGCAGCAGACCCTGATCTTCCCGCTGATGCTGCTCTCCGGAATCCTGCTGCCGTTGGAGACCGGTCCGGGGTGGATGCGGGTCGCGGCGCACTTCAACCCGTTGGCCTATCTCGTCGACGCCGAACGCGCGCTGTTCGCCGGTGAGATCGGCTCCACGACCGTGCTCTGGGGCTGGGTCGCGGCGCTGGTCACCGCCGCTGTCGGCCTGACCGTCGGAGTACGGGCGATGGCCCGCAGCGCCGTCTGATCCGGTGGCCCGCCGGGGCGGGACGACACGCGTCCGTCCCGCCCCGGCATCGGTCCGGCGTCAGTTGCCGGCGAACCTCGGGCACCTGACGACCTCAGCTCGCCCGGTGGGGCCCGGGTCACGGCACGGACCTCGTCGCTGAGGTGGGCATACGCGCTCGCCCGATCCCCGCGGCGGAAAATGTCGCCGCGACCGTCTATCTTCTCGGGGCATCGAACGAGAAGGGCGGGGGTCGTGGGAACGATCGAGGTCGGGTGGGAGCGGCGCAGCGCCGCCCGGGTGTTGCCGGCGGTGCAGCCCCGAAAGCTGGCGAAGGTGCCCTTCGTCGAACTGGCCGACGGGCGGTTGCAGGGCGTCGTGTCGAGCGGTTCGGACATCGAACGGGTCTACGTCTCGTCGATCGCCGCCGGCAGTCACGCCTTCAACTGCAGCACCAACAACAACCGCCCGTGCGGCGGGCTGCGCGGCGCGCCCTGCAAGCACCTGGACGCGCTGCTGGACGAGGCCACCCTGCAGTACGGCGTCGAGCGGGTCGCCCGCTACCTGCGGATCGACCTGGCCGACGGGGACTCCATCGGTGCCGATCTGGCGGACCGGCTGGACGGCAGTCACGAGCCGACACCGGCGGCGGTGGTCTTCAGCCGCTTCCTGCGGCACCTGGCCTACCTCGAGGTGCCGGGCAGCACCGAGCCGCTTCCCGAACTGCACTGGTTTCCGGCGACGGGGACGGTCGACTGATGCTGGCTACCCAACTGGCCCTGCTCGACGAGGTCGAGCCCGGGATCGAAGAGGCGCTCGACCTCGTCGGCGGCTTCGACGACGGCTTCACCCACGGCTTCGCCCGACTGGGTGAGCAGCCCAGGGCGGCGCTGGCCGCGCTCGCCGACGCCCTCGCGGTGACCCCACTCGGTGATCGGGTGCGGGTGGCCGTGGAGAAGGTGGTGGCGGGGTCACTCGCCGACGAGCACCTGAGCGTGCTGGCCGGCGGGCGGACGGCACTGCTCGGCGCGGTGCACGACGCGCTGCTCGCCCGGCTGGACACCGCACTCGGCCGGTCCCGGGCAGGCTGGGAGGCGGCCGCGCCGGCCGATCCCGCACCGTCGGCGCCGGACAACGTGCTGGCCGGGTGCCGGTCGTGGCTTCGCGAGTTGGCCATCGCGGGCTGGCGCGGCGTCGACCACGACCTGGTCGCTGCCTCGGCGCAGACCCTCGACGCGGCGCTGGCCGTGCCGTCGCTGCGCCGGCTGGCCGTGCTGCTGGACGGGCTGGCGGCCGAGCTGCGCGGGTGCTGTCCGGTGGCGACGATGGACCGGCTTCCGGCCCGGCGCTGGGCCGACCTCTGGGCCCGGGCCCTGCTGCTGGCCCAGCCCGGCGGTTCGCCGGACGCCCCGGCCGCCGCCACCGTGGTCTCCGGCCGGCTGCTGCCGCTCGGCGCGGACGTGCACGAGCACGGCACCGCGATCCAGGTGCAGGTGCACGGCGTGCTCGAACCGGCCGGTGGCGCGCCGCCCCGGCTGGTCCGGGCCAGCGTCTCGGCCGCGAAGGTGGAGACCATCGTCGGCCCGGCGGTCTGGCGACTGCTCGCCGGTCATCCGGTGCTGCTCGGTGCGCTCGCCCAGCGGCGCGCCTTGGAGATCACCGACCTGCCGCTGCTGCCCGGTGGTGACCTGCTCTGGCGGGACGACCAGGCCCGGCCGGCCGAGCCGGCCGACCCGTTCGCCACCGCCCGGCTGCGGCTGCCCGAGGCGATCGCATCGGCGGCCCCACCGTTGGACCGCCATCCGGTACGCATCGCCGAACCCGTCCTGCTGGAGAACTACTCGGCCGCCGTCGACGATCGGGGCGGGCTCGTCCTGGAACTCGACGGGAAGTCCCTTCCGGTCGACGTCTCCCGACTGCCGGCCTGCGCGCCGCTCACCCCGGAACTGGTGGCCAGGTCGTCGGCCTGCCTCGGTCTGCTCCGCTGGGATGCCGGCCGCTGGCTGCTGCAACCGCTCGCGGTGCGATACGCCCTGAAGCGCGCGACGGCGGAGGCGCACACCGGAGACTGGGCGCTCGGCCCCACCGATCCCAAGGTGGTCAAGGCCGAGGCGAAGTCCGGCGACGCGGTGGCCGTACTCCGTGAGCGGGCAGGACGGTTGCTGCGCCGATGAACGAGCACAGTGGACAACCGGGCGGCGCGACCCGTTCCCACGAGAACCGGCGACAGGTGCTCTACTGGCGCCTACTGGCCCGGCTGTTCGACGCGGACGAGCAGCCTGCGCTGGAGTCGGCCAGCGTGGCGATCGTCGACGACCTCGGCCTACCGGCGGCACTGCTGGATCCGGCGGTCTCGGTGGACACCGTCGTGCAGCGCTTTCCCGAGCTTGCCGCCGACATCCGGGACCTGATGGCACCGCCGTCCGCCGACCCCGAGCCCACCGGCGGTCCCGCGCCGAACGGCGGCCCGAACAGGCCGGGCGACGACCCCGCTTCCGGCGTCGCGGCGGCCGATGACGCCGGGACGCCCGTCGATGGGGCCGCGCCTGCTCCGGGCACCGAGCCGACCGCCGGTGACGCCGGGACGCCGCCCGGCGGGGCCGACCCGGTCGAGCGGGTCGGTACCGCCGAGGTACGCCGGGCCGCCCTGGTGTCGAAGCTGCTGCTCAACATCTTCGCGACCGGTTCGGGCAACGTCACCGCCACCGAGCTGGCCCGCTGGCAGTCCGACGCCGGCTGGTTCGAGCAGGCACTCGGGCTGGCGCCCGGGCAACTGCGCAGCGGCCGGGCCGGCACCGGAGGCGGGCCCGGCGTGGGCACCCAGCCCGGCAACGGTGAGCTGGCCGGGGTACTGACCGGGATCGAGGGCGACCTGGTGCGCCGGATGCAGTTGCGCGAGGTGCTCGGCAACAGCGCCCTGGCCAGCAAGTTGACCCCGAGCATGTCGCTGATCGAACAACTGCTGCGCGACAAGCACAACCTGTCGGGCGTGGCGCTGGCCAACGCCAAGGCGCTGATCCGGCGCTTCGTCGACGAGGTCGCCGAGGTGCTGCGTACCCAGGTGCAGCAGACGAGTGTCGGCACCATCGACCGCTCGGTGCCGCCGAAGCGGGTGTTCCGCAACCTCGACCTGGAACGCACCATCTGGAAGAACCTCACCAACTGGAGCCCCGAGGACCAGCGGCTCTACGTCGACCGGCTCTACTACCGGCAGACCGCCCGGCGGACCACCCCGGCACGGTTGATCGTGGTGGTCGACCAGTCCGGGTCGATGGTGGACGCGATGGTGAACTGCACCATCCTGGCCTCGATCTTCGCCGGGCTGCCCAAGGTCGACGTGCACCTGGTGGCGTACGACACCCGGGCGCTGGACCTGACGCCGTGGGTGCACGACCCGTTCGAGGTGCTGCTGCGTACCAAGTTGGGTGGCGGGACGGACGGTACCGCCGCTCTCACCCTGGTCCGGCCGAAGATCGCCGAGCCCCGCAACACCGTGGTCGTCTGGATCTCCGACTACTACGAGTCGGATCCGCAGGGCGTATTCGACGGCCTGGCGGCGATGCACCGCAGCGGCGTCCGGGTGATTCCGGTCGGCTCGGTCAGCAGCGGCGGCCAGCAGAGCGTGAACCCGTGGTTCCGGCAGCGTTTCAAGGATCTCGGCGCGCCGGTCCTCTCCGGCCACATCCGCAAGCTCGTGTTCGAACTGAAGAACTTCCTCAGCTAGGAGACCCCACCGAATGACCGACATGTTGCGTGCCCCCGCCGAGGTGAAGTACGCCGAGGAACTCGACTGGCTGGAGTCGGTCGACGACGGCCCGAAGCCGTTCTCCTGGAGACTCAGCCCGCGGATGGTCCGGCTCTTCGTGCTCGGCTCCGAGCGGGCCGACGGCCTCGACCGGGAGATCTCGCAGAAGTGGTTCGGCGACCGGAGTTTCGTCGAGCGCAGCATCGTGACCCTCGCGTCGGACCGGGGCCTGCTGCTGATCGGCGACCCGGGCACCGGCAAGAGCTGGCTCGCCGAGCTGCTCGCCGCCGCCATCTGTCGCAACTCGACCCTGGTGGTGCAGGGCACCGCCGGCACCACCGAGGACCACATCAAATACTCGTGGAACGTCTCGATGGTGATCGCCCGGGGCCAGTCCCGGCAGTCGATGATCCCGTCGCCGATCATGACGGCGATGGAGCAGGGGGTGATCGGGCGGTTCGAGGAGCTGACCCGGTCGACCAGCGACGTGCAGGACGCGCTGATCTCCATCCTCTCCGAGAAGTACGTCTCCATTCCCGAACTCGACGACGACAACATCGTCTTCGCCCAGCCGGGCTTCTCGATCATCGCCACCGCGAACAGCCGGGACCGGGGCGTGAACGACCTTTCCTCGGCGCTCAAGCGCCGGTTCAACTTCGTCCGCATCCCGGTCGTGACGAACAAGCGCAGCGAGGCGGAGATCGTCCGGTTCCGTACCACCGAACTGCTGCGCCGGCACCGGATCGAGCTGGATGTGCCGCCGACGCTGCTGGACATCCTGTTGCAGAGCTTCGCGGACCTGCGGGCGGCGGCGGCCGCGGCCGGCAGCGACGACGAGAAGCTGGAGTCGGCGCTCTCCACCGCCGAGCAGATCGGGGTACTGGAGGATGCGATCCTGCACAGTCAATTCTTCGGCGACCGTACGCTCCGGGCCGCGACGCTGGCCGGCTCGCTGGTCGGCTCGCTGGCCCGGCGCACCCCGGAGGACCTGGCGATCCTGAACAAGTACTGGCACGGTGTGGTCGAGCCGCGCAGCAAGGCCGACGGCGGATCGTGGCCGGAGTTCCTCCAGGGCGGTCGTGAGGCGATCGCCACGCTGTCGTGAGCGGCCACGCCGACGTGAGTGGCCATGCCGACGTGAGTGGCCACGCCGACACGAGCACCGTCGCCGGCGCTCCCGGCGCCGAGTTCCCGGCCCGACCGATCCCGCCGGACCGGCCCGACCGGTCGGCGGGCACGTTCGCTCCGCTGCGCTCGCAGCTACAGGGCGCGGCGACCGCGTTCGCCGGTGGTCCGGACGCCGTGGCCGACATCCTCACCGGCATCGTCGACGACGTCGACCGGGCGCTGGGGGAGGAGTTGGAGATCTTCCCGGTCTGCCACCACTCACCCGCCTCCGCACTGGCGATGGCCCGACGGCTGCGGGAGAAGCAGCCCGCGGTGATCTACCTGGAGTTGTGTGAGGACCTGCGACCGCTGCTGGAGGAGTTGCGCAACTGCCGGCTGCCGGTGGCGTTGCAGGCGTTCGCGTCCGAGCTCGACGGGTTCCCGTCGGCCTGGGCACCGCTCAACATCGTCGCACCGATCAGCGAGGCGTCGGCGGAATACCAGGCCATCGCGTACGCGCTGGACAACCCGGACGTCGAACTGGTCCTGGTGGACCGGTCGGCGGACCACGTCTTCCAGTGGACGCCCACCGAGTCGCCCGATCCGGCACCCGATGCCGGCCCGGAGTCGGCCGACACCGACGCTGCCCCGGATGACGCCGGTGGGCAGCCGCCGGAGGAGGCGGCTCTGCACGGCGAGGCGGTCGGGATCGGCATCGGCGACCTGCGTCCCCGGTTCGCCGAACTCCGGTCGTACCTGCTGCACCACGGCAAGGTGCGGCACTGGTCCGAGTGGTGGGACCAGTACGTGGAGCAGCCCCTCGCCGACGCCGACTACGACACGTACCGGCAGGTGATGGTCTTGATCGGCAGCCTGTTCCGGCGACTGCGTCCGCCGGCCGGCCCCGGTCACGACGACCGTGACTCCGACCGCGAGCGCTACATGTGGACCCGGATGCGCCAGCACATGGCGGCCACCGGCGTCGACCGGTCGCGCTGCCTGTACGTCTGCGGCGCCTTCCACGCGGCCAGCCCGGTCGAGGAGTTCGGCACCGCACCCGGCACGCCCGACTGGGAGATCAGCCCACGCACCGCCACCCGCTGGCTGTACGGGCTCATCCCGTCCAGCCACTCGGCGATCGAGCGGCAGTTCGACCTCGCCCCCGGGTCGGTGTCGATCGCCCAGGCCGGCTGGACCAAGGCGGTCGGCCGGGGCGGCGTCACGCCGTACCAGCTCGCCGGGCAGCCGGGGGGCCGCAAGCGGGGCAGGGCGAAGAAGCAGCTTCCGGCACCGGCGGCACCGGCGCCGGTCACCGACCGGCTCTCCGGGTTCCTGTCCCGGCCACCGGTGCTGGACGAGGTCGACGAGGCGGAGCTGCTCGGCTGGTGCGTCGACATCGTGCGGCTGGCCCGCCGCAACGGTTACCTGGCCAGCACCGCCGACGCGATCGCGGTCTTCGAGACCTCGATCCTGCTGGCCGGAATCCGCAACCGGGCCCGGCCCACCCCATACGACTTCGCGGACGCGGCGGTCACCTGCATCGAGAAGGACGTGGTTCCCGGCCGGCGGGACGTACGCCGGCTCTGCGACATCCTGCTCGGCGGCGACCGGATCGGCCAGGTCGGATACGACGCCCTGCCGCCGCTGGCCCGGGACGTCTTCGACCGGCTGGCGCCGCTGGGGCTCGCCCTGGAGACCCGCACCATCCAGCGGGCCCTGCTCGACCTGACCGCCCGCCCGGAGCTGGCGCCCTGCTCGGACCTACTCTGGGTGCTGCACCGGCTGCTCCCGGACGGAGTCGTCCGCCCGATCATGGGGGAGCGGCGGCTCGGCGAGCGCTCCATCCAGGAGAGTTGGGATCTGGGCCTGGGCCGGCACCAGCGCGCGGTGATCGAGCTGGGCTACGAGGGCATCACCGTCGAGCAGGTGCTGGAGAAGCGGCTGCGCCGTTCGGTCTGGGCGCCGGACGCGACCGCCGCGGCTGCGCTCGCGGCGGTGGAGGACGCGATCCTGTTCCTGCCCAGCCGGCGGTTCGTCGACGAACTCGGTGGGCGGGCAGTCGAACTGCTCTCCGCCGAGCGGACCGTGGACGACGCGCCCGAGGTGCTGCGCCGGATCCGCCGGCTGCTGGCGCACTACCGGAGCACCGAGCCGGAGCTGCCGGCCTGGTGCGAGTCCTTCGTCACCACCGGGTACGCGCACTACTGCACGCTGCTGCCGACCGCGTTCGTGGACGACGAGACCGGCGTACGCCAGGTCGGTGCGATGCTCGGCTTCCTCTTCTCCATGGAGAGCCTGGCGCTGTCCCTCGGCTGCGACCGTGCCCAACTGGAGCTGGCGGTGCGGCAGTCGCATCCGGAGGCTCCGGCGAAGGTGGCGCTGCTCTGGGCGGCCCAGTCCCAACTGGGGCTGCTCACCGTGGCGCAGCTCCGGTCGCGCTGCGTCGAGCTGTTGACGAATCCGCTCGTCGTGCCGGCGTTCCCGCACTATCTGAGCGGCTTCGTGCAGGCGCTGGAGCCGGTGCCGTCGCTGGCCCCGGTCGTCGTGGAGGTGATCTCCGAGGCATTCGCCCGCCTGCCCGATCCGGTGCTGCTGCCCTGGCTGCCCAAGCTGATCACGACGTTGCGGGAGCAGGGGCGGGAACTCGTTCCGCTGCTGGTCCGGGAGGCGGGCCGGACGTTCCCGGCCGGTCTCGCCGCGCTCGATGCCTGGGTGCCGCCGTGGTCGGCCGACGCGCCTACGCCCGACCCCGGGGTGCCGGGCGCTGGGGTGGGTGGGAGCCCGGTGTCGTCGTCCTGCGGGCCCGTGGTCGGGTTGCTCCGTGACCACCCGGGCACCTGCGACGCCGTTGCCGAGCTGCTCGGCTGCGATGCCGGCTGGCAGCCGGCGGGGTCGCCTTCGGCCGGCGCAGGGTCGAGCGAGGGGGCGTTGCTGCTGGATGCGCATCCGGCGACCGCGTCCGCCGTCGCCGAGCTGCTCGCCGGGACGGCCGGCCCCCGGTGAACCGGTGCCGGAGGACGTGATAGCGGTGGTCGATACGGCCGCTGTAGCTGCCAGCCGATCGAACGGCAGTGACGATAGCCGCTTCGATCTCCTGGCGGCTGCAGCGGCCGCGAAACGGCCCAGTGCCAACAGCGGCCACCGCCTCGACGTTCTGACCACGGCCACCGGCAGGGCGACGAGGGGCGCGGCCTCTACCGAGCTGGTTCTCCGACGACCGCGCCCGTACGCGTGGCCCGCGCGATCCCCCAGTCGTAGAGCGCCTGAAGCACCGGTGCCAGACTGAGACCCTCCTCGGTCAGCCGGTACTCCACGTGCGGCGGGTTCGTGCCGTGGTCGTCGCGGACGACGAGTCCGTCGGCCTCCAACTCGCGTAGCCGCTGGGTCAGCATCTTCTCGCTCACCCCGGGCATTCGGCGGCGTAGCTCGCCGTACCGGTGTACGCCCTCCTTGAGATGGGCCAGGATCACCGGTCGCCATTTGGCGCCGATGACATCGACGGCGAGTTCCACCGGGCAGCCGTATTGCTTGCGCGTCGAAGGGCCCGTCGAAGCACGCACCGAATGGTGCGTACTTGTCCTTTCCTGGTCCGGATGCTGGGCTCTGTTCATGGTGATCGAGTACATCAGGTACCGCGTACCGCCGGAGCGGGTGGGCGGGTTCGAGGCGGCGTACGAGCGGGCTGCCGAGTTTTTGCGTACGGCGCCGCAGTGCGTGGACTACGAGCTGAGCCGCTGTCTGGATGATCCCGCCTGCTATGTGCTGCGGATCAGGTGGACGTCGACGGACGACCACCTGCGTGAGTTCCGGGGCGGCCCGCTGTTTCCGAAGTTCCTCGCCGAGATCAGGCCGTATGTCGAGGACATCGAGGAGATGCGGCACTACAGCGGCACCCCGGTCGTCGGCTCCGGCGGCGCCGCCCCATCCGTACCGCCGTCGCTGTACGAGTGGGCCGGCGGCTCGGACGCGTTCGCGAAACTGTGCGACGCCTTCTATCGGCTGGTCCGCGCGGACGAACTGCTCGCGCCGATGTTCGCGCGGATGGACCCTGAGCACCCCCGGTACGTGGCGCTGTGGCTTGCCGAGGTCTTCGGGGGACCGACCGCCTACACCGAGGGACGCGGCGGCTACCACCACATGCTCGGCAAACACCTCGGGAGGGCGATCAGCGAGGCACAACGCCGACGGTGGGTCAACCTGATGACGGACGCCGCCGACGAGGTCGGCCTCCCGGACGATCCGGAGTTCCGTGCGGCCTTCGCCAGCTACCTGGAGTGGGGTACCCGGCTGGCACTACAGAACTCCCAACCCGATTCGGACCCGGTCCGGGAGGCACCGGTACCGCGTTGGGGCTGGGGCGTGGCCGCGCCGTACCAGGGCTGAGCCCGTGCCGCTGGCTCTGGTGGGCGCGTGGCTCTGGTGGGCGCGCTCGTCGTCGTCCGCTTCGACGACATCGCCGTACTGTTCCTGCCCGCCACTCCGCCGGGAGCGTGACGACCGGTCCACGGCCATGCCGTCGACCTGCTCGCCGCGTGCGGATCAGCGGTACAGGTCGACGGCATGGCGTCGAAGTGCGGTGGTTTACGGTCAGCCCGGCAGGGTTAGCTGCGCCGGGGTCGACCGCTGGGTGGTGGTGCCGTCGCCGAGCTGTCCCGACGTGTTGTTCCCCCAGCACCACAGGCTGCCGTCGGTGCGGACCCCGCAGCTGTGATAGCTGCCGACGACGGCGCCGGTCCACGTGGTGGCGGTGCCGACCCGGGTGGGGGCGAACCGGTGGGTGGTGGTGCCGTCGCCGAGTTGTCCGGCCGTGTTGTTTCCCCAGCACCACAGGCCGCCGTCGGTGCGGACCGCGCACGGCGCGTCGTTGCTCGTGTTGACCCGGGCCCAGGTGGTGGCGGTGCCGACCTGGATCGGGCTGGTCCGGTAGGGGCCGGTGACCCCGAGCTGTCCGTACCCGTTCTCACCCCAGCACCAGAGGGTGCCATCGGCGCGGACCGCGCAGGTGAAGGTGTACCCGGCTGTCACGCCGGTCCACGTCGAGGTGCCGACCTGGGTCGGAGTCGTCCGGTAGCTCAGGGTGCCGAGACCGAGCTGTCCACTCGAACTGTCACCCCAGCACCACAGGGTGCCGTCGGTGCGGACGGCGCAGCTATGCCCGCGGCCGGTCGTGACACTCGCCCAGTTGGTCGCCGTGCCGACCTGCATCGGGGTGGTCGTGCTGGAGACGGACGAGCCGACACCCAGCTCCCCGTTACGGTTGATGCCCCAGCACCACAGGGTGCCGTCGGTCCGGACGGCGCAGGTGTGACTGGTGCCGGCGCTGACCCTGGCCCAGGTGGTGGCGGTGCCGACGCGTACCGGGGTGTTCCGGTTCGTGGTGGTGCCGTCGCCGAGCTGGCCGTCGGAGTTGCGGCCCCAGCACCACAGCGTCCCGTCCGTCTGTACCGCACAGGTGTAGCTGTGGCCGGCGTCGATACTGGACCAGGTGGTGGCGGTGCCGATGCGTACCGGGGTGTTCCGGCTCGTGGTGGTGCCGTCACCGAGCTGGCCGCTGTAGTTGCCGCCCCAGCACCAGAGCGTTCCGTCGGTACCGATCGCACAGGTCTGCGCGTAACCTGCGGCGACGCTGGAGACCGCCGGGGCGGCGAGCGCGGCGTTCAGTGGGCCACGCTCGGCCGGACGGACCCCTGCGGCAGCCACGCCTACCGTGACTCCAATGGCGAGCGCGGCGATTCCGGTGGATATCGCCGCCCTGGCGATGATGGTTCTCGTCGCACGCCGCCATCGAGCCGGTGTCCAACCATCCTGATTTGCGTTCACGTACTGCTCTCCCTTGACGATGTCGGTGCCTGGACGGTGGAGGCGGCATTGCCCTGGTGGGGTCGGCAGCGACTCACCAATTCATAGCATCGATCTTCGTCATTGACTAGAGACAATGTCGAATCCGTGGAGCAGTTCCGTGGGATATGGAGCCGCAGGTCTGCATTTTCGCCCGTTCGTCCGCTGATCGGACACTCAGGTCGGTCGCTGTTCGACCCGGTCTTGGCGAAGGCAGCTCACGCCGTGTCACCTCCGGCTGCCGCCCTGGAGCGGCCCGGCACCGACCCGGCCGCCGGGTGACGACCGGGGCATGGCGGACCGGGCGGTCAGGGGATGCGGGTCGAGGTCCTGATTCCGGCGATGAAGCCGGACCAGGCGTACGGCGGGAAGATCAGCACCGGTCCGCCCGGATCCTTGCTGTCGCGTACGGCGACGACGCCGAGCAGGTCGTCGGCGACCTCGACACACTCGCCGCCGTTGTCCCCGCTGCGCGTGCTCTTGCGCCACTCGGCGCCTGTCAGGTTAGCCATGATGGACCTCCGCGGCGATCTTTTCGATCATGTGCATCGATTGTCCCTCATCCAGGGCAAGGGTGTTCAGCCCGCTCCAGACGGCCTCGTAGGCGGCCAACTCGCTTGGCCGGTCAAGATAGAGAGCCCCGGTCAGTGACTCGCAGTAGATGACGGGTGGCTCCGAGGTGTTTCGATTACCCAGTGGGAAGTTCAGCATTACAAAGGTGCCCGCGACCGCGCCGTAGTGCAGCCCGACGGTCAGCGGCAGCACTCGGACAGAGACGTTGGGTCGCGCACCGACCCTCAGGAGATGACGGAGCTGGGCGGCCATCGTCTCGCGGCTGCCGACGATCCGGAGCAGGGCCGCCTCGTGGATGATCAGTTCCACCTTGGGCGGGGATGGCAGGCGACGGTTTAGCAGAGACTGTCGTTGCAGTCGAACATCAACGAGCCGGTCTCGCTCCTCTTCACTCATCGTCAGCCGGTGTTGATAGACCGCCAGTGCGTAGTCCCTCGTCTGGAGCATGCCCGGCACCATCGCGTCGTAGAAGAAGCGGAGGCGGGAGGCGGCGGATTCCAGGCCGACGTACAACTCGAACCACTCCGGGATGGCGTCGCCGTACGCGTGCCACCAACCCTTCGCCTTCGTCTGGCTGGCCAGCCCGACCAGCGCGGTGACCAGATCCGGCCGGACGTCGTAGAGCGCGCACATCGCCTTGACGTCGAGCCCGCGGACCACCCCGAGTCCACTTTCGATCCGCCAGATCTTCTGCCGGCTGCACTCCAGGGCGTCGGCCGTCCCGTCCAGGGTCACCCCGGCCTCGGTACGCAGTTGCTTGAGGGTGCGCCCGAGTTGGCGGCGGGGCACGGTCGAGCCCATGTCCTCGGTCATGTGATCACTCCCCACGGTCGATTCTGCAACATCCTGCCGCCTCCGGTGAAACGTCTATCTGTTCCCCACAAATAAGTCAATGGCTGCCGACCGTTTCTCGTGAGAATTGGTTGCCAGCCACCCCGCACAGGCTACAAGATGGCGTGCGAAAGACGACCGTCCAAACAGTCTCTCGCATCGGCTGTCGTGCCGGCCGACAAATCATCGGCGAAAGGATGCTGCTGTCGTGCGCGCAATTGTCTGTCACATCCACTCCGCCCGCCGCCACCGCGGTGACCGACATGGACAGGCGGAAAACCGGCCCGCTCGGGATGTACGACGATGACCCGGCCGAGCACTGACGACCGGGCCCTCGTCACCACCTGCCCGAGCTGCGACGGGCTGACCTTCATCCTCACCGCCTGCGCCTGCGTCGAGTACGGCGATCGGCTCCTGGTCACCGACGAGCCGGCGCCCCGAGGGCCGTACCGGGATTGCCGGGTCTGTCGCGGCCTCGGCCGGGTCGGCCGCCCCTGCCAGCGGTGCGGGCAGCGCGGGGAGCGGCGGGCGCAGCTCGTGCTGACGGTGGCCAACCTGGACACCGGCGAGGTCGCCTCGGCCAGCGTCGTCCCGGGCGTGGTCACGCCCCGCCCGGCGTCCGAGGGTGGCTGGCAACTGCCGCTGTCGCCCCTGGTCGGCGAGCTGGCCGAGGCCGTCGGCGCGGCTACCTGGGTGAGCTGTTCGGGCGGCGTGGTTACCTGGGCAAGCGGTTCCGGGCAGCCGGCCGGAGCCGTCGCGGTGCGGTTGCCCGACGAGTGGAGCCCCGAACTTCCCGACGACCAGCGGTCGGCGTTGGAGGGCCGGTCCATCGCCGGCTATCCGGGCGAGAGCTGGCAGGTGTTCCTCGGTCGCAGCGTCGCCCCGCCGCCGGTCGCCCCGCAGCGGAGACTCGACCAGCTCCGCGCCCTCGCCGACCGGCTCTGTCTCGACCTGGTGCTGGAGGCGCGTCGGCTGTGCCACGACGACCTGCTCTGGGACGTCCGGTTCGACCTGCCCGGGGCGGCGGTGCCGGCGAACCTGCGGGGCACCGCCGCAAGTCTGGCCGACGCGCTCGGCGCCGTCACCGCCGCGTACGCGATCTCCGGGCTCGCGGCGCGCGGAGTAACCGCGCCCGCCCGCTATCTCGTCCCGACCGCCGACCCCGGGCCGGGTCCGGCCCGAGACCTGGCCCAGATCGAGCGTCGGGTCATCGCCGACTGCACCGACCTGCGCACCGGAGAGCCGCTGCCCGGCGCGTGCGCGATCTGGCGGGACGGGCACTGGTGGCACAGCAGCCTGCGGGTCGCCGGTCACCGCGATCGGTTGGTCGAGCGGGAGACCGGGCAACTCGTACACCGGCGTACCGAGCTGCTGCGGCGGGGCTGGGAACCGCCCGACCCGGCCTGGCTGGGTGACACGATCCCGCACACCCCCTGCCCGGAGTGCGAACCGGCCGATGGGCAGTGGGCCTGTCCGTGCGCCGTCGACGCTTCCGCAGCCGATCCGGACTGTGCCGGCTGCGGCGGCAGCGGCCTGCGCAGCAGGGTGTCGAGCTGCCACACCTGTCGGGGCAGTCGCCGGATCTACCAGGGACTGGTCGTCACCCTCACCGATCTGGCCGGCCAGGTCACCCACCTGACCTGGCGGGCTGGTGACGCCGCGCCCGCGTCGCCGGTCGGACTCAGCTCCGAGGGCACTCCGGTGGCCCAGCTACCCGACCGGTTCCGGCTGGCCGGACATGCCGCCACTTTCGGCGTACGGCCGGAGGACCTCACCGAGGTCGACGGCGGCTGGCCGGTCGATCGCGAGCTGCGCGATGGGTTGGTCTCCGGTCAGGTGACCGGGGTCGAGCCGTTGACCCGGTATCTCGCCCAGGCCGGCCGGGGGAGACCCGGCGGTCGGCTGATCGTGTCGGCCGCGCCACCCGAGGTGCCGGCACTGCCGCGGGTGATCCGGCTCGCCCTCGCCCTCGGCCTGGCGGTCGAGGTCTCGGTACGCGACGACGGGTCGCACGCCGACAACCCGCTCCGGCCCCATGGCCTCTGCTGGCGCGTCGAGATCACCGTTGCCGGCCCGGCGCGGGTAGCAGCGGCGGAGGTCGCCTTCCCGAGCCGGCCTACCCTGGCCGGGGCGATCGCCTACGCCCTCGACTACCTGGCGAGCGTGCTCGCCGAGGCGGTACCGGACGAACCGACCCGATCGATCCCGACGCCGTGCTCCGGAATGTCGGAGCCGATCGCCGACCCGGAGCCGATGCTCCGCCGGCTCGGCGCGGACCATCCCGGGCGGTGGGTCACCGTCCGCTTCGGTCCGTCCGGCTTCCGGACGACCGAGCTGCGGGACCAGGTCGATCCGCGATAGTACGGCGAACGGAACCGCTCGCCGTGCCGGCCTGCGTCACCGCTCGCCGTGCCGGCCGACGTCCGACCTCGGGCGGCCACGGCCCGGACTCCGATCTCGACAACCAAACGATCCTCGTGACATCGTCGATGCTCGCCACCATCCGGGGCTCCGGGATGAAACGGAGAGACCGATGTCTGTGTTCAGGTTCCTCGCTCGCCGTCGGCGTGCCGCTGACAGCACCGTCCACACCGGTCGGCCCGGCCGATGGAGCCGGTCCGCGCCGCGCATCGGGGCCGGCGGGGTGTCGGCCAGGCCCCGCACCCGGCGGGCTGTCACCGGCGGGCTCGGGATGGCCCTGACGGTCGTCCTGACCGTCGGCGCGGCGACGCCGGCCGCCGGCTGGACCGGTGCCACCGGGCAGCGGCTCGACATCGAGATCCTCTCCAGCCGGCCCGACCAGGTCAGCGGTGGCGACGCGCTGGTCCGGGTCACCTTCGACGGGCGGATCGACCCGCGTACGGTCCGGGTCACCCGCAACGGCACCGACGTCACCCGGGCGTTCCGGGTCGACGGCCGGTCGCTGCACGGGGTGGTCGACGGGCTCCGCGACGGCGCCAACCTGCTCCGGGCGAGCGCCCGGTCGGCCCGTACCGCGACGCTGGCCGTCCGCAACCATCCCGTCTCCGGTCCGATCTTCTCCGGGCCGCCGCAGTACCCGTTCCTCTGTCGGACCGAGCAGAACGGGCTCGGCGCACCGCTGGTCGACAACCAGGACGGGCAGGGCATGCGGGTACGCGGCCCGGACGGCGAGGTC
Organism: Plantactinospora sp. CA-294935; assembly: GCF_050936445.1. Classification (NCBI taxonomy): domain Bacteria; kingdom Bacillati; phylum Actinomycetota; class Actinomycetes; order Micromonosporales; family Micromonosporaceae; genus Plantactinospora; species Plantactinospora sp. CA-294935. Next base: position 8,584,921 of record NZ_JBNJMU010000001.1, on the reverse strand, counting down.
GTCGGCTGGAGCCGGGACTGTGCCGCCCCGACCGTCACCGACCGGCTCTACCGGGCCACCGACGGGACGTTCAAGCCGATGCCGCCGGACGGGACCCGGCCGGCCGACCTGACCACCACCCGCACCCTGGACGGCCGGACCGTCGACTACGTCGTACGCCGGGAGCGCGGCACCATCAACCGGTTCGTCTACTCGATCGCGGTGCTGGAGGCGAACTGGAACCGGCGGGTCATCTACCGCTTCGACGGCGGGGTGGCGATCGGGCACGACCAGGGGCGGCTTCCCGGCGGGCATCTCTACCACGAGGGACTCTCGCTCGGCTACGCCGTCCTCTACTCCACCGGCACCCGCACGGCCACCCACTACAACCTGGTGCTCGGTGGCGAGACCGCGCTGATGCTGAAGGAACACTTCGTCGAGGAGTACGGCGTCCCGCTCTACACCGTCGGGGTCGGCGGTTCCGGCGGCGGCCTCCAGCAGTACGTCTACGGCCAGAACTACGGCAACCGGGTGATCGACGCGGCGATACCGCAGTACTCGTACCCGGACATGGCCACCCAGACCATCCACGTCGGCGACTGCGAGCTGCTTGAGCACTACATGGACGTCACCGACAGCGCGAACCCGAAGTGGCGGGACTGGGAGAACCGGACCTGGCTGATCGGCATGAACGCCAGCGCGACGGTGCCGAACCCGTACCTCGGCGGTGCGCCCGGGTCCACCGAGTGCGTCGAGGGCTGGCGTGGCCTGACCCCGCTGGCACTCAACCCGCGCTGGTCGCCCGGCGACCCGCTCTGGGCCGAGATGGACCCGCCCGGTGTGGCCGGGACGGTGCAGTGGTCGCACTGGGGCGACCTGGTCAACATCTACGGCACCGGCCCGGACGGGTACGCCCGATCCACCTGGGACAACGTCGGCGTCCAGTACGGCCTGTCGGCGCTGACCTCGGGCCGGATCACCCCGGCCGAGTTCCTCGACCTGAACGCTCGGGTCGGCTCCTGGAAACCCCAGTCGGAGATGGTGCAGGAGGGCTGCCCGTTCACCCCGACGGCCTGTGCCGACCCGGCCCAGTTCGACCCGTGGTCGTCCCGGAACATGCGACTGTCGCCGGACGGCGGCCGGACACCGGCACCGCGTACCACGGGTGACCGGCAGGCGATCCGGGCCGCGTACGGGTCGGGGATCGTCTTCACCGGCGACATCGACATTCCGGTCATCGACTGGCGGCACTACCTCGAAGAGCAACTGGACATGCACAACTCGCACCAGTCCTTCGCGTCGCGGCAGCGGATGCGCGAGCACGACCGGAACGCCGGTAACCAGGTCATCTGGTTCACCGAGGCCCGGCCGCCCGAGGCGTTCGACCAGACTCCGGAGGCGCTTGCGGTGATCGACGACTGGATGGCCAACCTGCGTAGCCGGCCGTGGCGGGGCGTGCAGGGCAACAAGCCGGCGCTGGCCGTCGACCGTTGCTTCAGCACCACCGGTACGGAGATCGCACGGGGCGACCACGTCTGGGACGGCATCCTCGACAACCGGCCGGCCGGCCCCTGCACCCGGCAGTTCCCGCTCTACGGCACGTCGCGCACCGTCGCCGGTGGTCCGATCGAGGGCGGCGTCTACGCCTGCGACCGGCAGCCGGTCCGGGTGGCGACCGCCCGGGGACTCTACGGCTCGTGGCGCCCGACCGACGCCGAGCGGCGGCGCCTCGAACAGATCTTCCCGACCGGGGTCTGCGACTACCGCTGACCCGGGACCCCACGCTCCGCGCCTGCCGGCCGACACGCCGCGACGCCCCCGGCGCCGTGCCCTGCCCGGCCGTCGGAAAATCGCTCGTGGCTGCTGCCGTCGCCGAAACGCCATCACGTATCAGGGCGGCCAGCCGTCCGTACTGCAAGCGTTGAGTCGGCAATCCAACCAATTGACATCGCCGCCAATCACCGCCGTGTCCCGGACGCCGTTCTCCGGTTGGACGTACAGACATCTGACAGTTCCGGTCCTGGTTGGCGGCTGCGGCCGACCAGGCCATCGGGCGCGGCGCAGAAGGAGCGATGACGGTGCGCGGAGCGGCGGGCGCGGATGAGAAACAGATATTCGAGCGTCGAGAATCGGCGGTGCGGAGCTACTGCCGCCAATTCGACTGCGTATTCGACACGGCGGAGGGAAGCGTGGTCCGGGACGTCACCGGCCGCGAGTACCTCGATTTCGTCGCCGGTGCCGGTTCGCTGAACTACGGGCACAACGACCCTGACATGCGGGACGCCCTGATCGCCCATCTGGAACAGCGCGGGATGTCGCACTGCCTCGACCTGTCCAGCGCGACCAAGGGCGCGTTCCTCACCGCGTTCGAGTCGTTGGTACTGCTGCCCCGGGGTCTGGACCACCGGGTGCAGTTCACCGGCCCGACCGGGGCGAACGCCGTCGAGGCGGCACTCAAGCTGGCCCGCAAGGTCACCGGGCGGACCAACGTGGTCGCCTTCACCAACGGCTTCCACGGCGTCTCGCTGGGCGCGCTGGCGGCGACCGGGAACCGGTACCACCGGGTGGGCCCGCAGCTTCCGCTGCCCGGGGTGACCCGGATGCCGTACGACGGATACCAGGGCGCCGGGATCGACACCGCCGACCTGCTGGCGCGGATGCTGCGGGACCCGTCCAGCGGGCTGGACGCGCCCGCCGCGATCCTGCTGGAGACCGTGCAGGGCGAGGGCGGCCTGAACGTCGCCTCGGCCGGCTGGCTGCGCCGGATCGCCGAGCTGGCCCGCAGCAGCGGTGCGCTGCTGGTGGTGGACGACGTGCAGGCGGGCTGCGGTCGTACCGGCACGTTCTTCAGCTTCGAGCCGTACGGGATCGTCCCGGACCTGGTCGTGCTCTCGAAGTCGATTTCCGGGTTCGGCCTGCCGATGGCGCTGGTACTGATCCGTCCCGAGTACGACCTCTGGCAGCCCGGCGAGCACAACGGCACGTTCCGGGGCAACGCGCACGCCTTCGTCACCGCGCAGGTGGCGCTGACGAAGTTCTGGTCCGGTGACGACTTCACCGCCGACGTGGCGCGCCGCGCCGACCTGCTCGCGCGCCGGCTGGCCGAGGTGGCCGACGCCGTGCCGGGCGCGGTGCTGAAGGGGCGCGGGATGATGTGTGGCGTCGACGTCGGCTCGGGGGAGCTGGCCTCGGCCATCAGCCGGCGCTGCTTCGCGGACGGCCTGATGCTGGAGACCGCCGGCCCGCACGACCAGGTGGTCAAGGTGCTGGCGCCGCTCACCACCCCGGACGAGCTGCTCGACAACGGCCTCGACATCCTGCTGGCGGCGACCCGCGCCGCGGCGACACAGGTCGCCGGATCGGACCAGGACGACCCGGCGGAGCCGACCGCCGGGTCGGAGCGGGACGTGTGGGGCTCCTCCGGCCTGGTGCCGGCGTGACCGGGCCGGCACCGGTGGCGCCGGGTGCCGCTCCCACCGTCGCGCCCCGCACCCCGGTCCCGGCCGCCCGGCCCGAGTCCGGCGACGTTCCGGCGTACGGCGCCGACACCGGGCTGGTGCTGACCGCGCCGGGCGCGGACAACCGGGTGCGCTGGCGACCCGGTGACCGCCTGCACCACCTCTTCGAGCAGCGCTGCGACCGCTTCGCCGCCGAGGGTGATCCCGGGCACCTCGCCGTGGACGACGGCGAGCGCCGGCTGACCTTCGCCGAACTCGACGCCCGGGCCAATCAGTTCGGCCGGCTGCTGCTGGCCCGGGGCGTGCGACCGGGCGACCGGGTCGGGCTGCTCCTCGACCGGTCGGCCTTCGCCTATCTGGCCATGCTCGCGGTGTCCAAAATCCACGCGGTGTACGTCCCGGTGGACGCCAACTTCCCGGCGGACCGGATCGGCTTCGTCGTCGCCGACGCGGGCGTCGGGACGATCGTCACGCTCTCGACGCTGGCCGACCGGGTCGACGGCGCCACCGGCACGGTGATCCGGATCGACACCGACCCGGATCTCGACCGGTACCCCAACCACCGGATCGCGCCGGACGAACGCGGGCCGACCTCGGGCGAACTGGCCTATCTCATCTACACCTCCGGCAGTACCGGCCGGCCCAAGGGCGTCGCCATCGACCAGGCGAACATCTGCAACTTCGTCCGGGTGGCTGTGGAGTGCTACGGGCTGCGCCCGGACGACCGCGTCTACCAGGGGATGACGATCGCCTTCGACTTCTCCGTCGAGGAGATCTGGGTGCCGCTGGTCTCCGGCGCGACGCTGGTGCCGAGTACCGCGCCCGGGGCGCTGGTCGGCAGCGACCTGGCCGGCTTCCTCGCCCGGCAGCGGGTCACCGCGCTCTGCTGCGTACCGACGCTGCTGGCCACGATCGAAGAGGAGTTGCCGGAGCTGCGGTTCGTGCTGGTCTCCGGCGAGGCATGCCCGGCGCACCTGGTGGAGCGGTGGCACCGGCCGGGCCGCACCCTGCTCAACGTCTACGGCCCGACCGAGACGTCGGTCACCGCCACCTGGACCCGGCTGGAGCCGGACCGGCCGGTGACGATCGGGGTGCCGCTGCCGACGTACTCGGTGGTGATCCTGGATTCCGCCCACCGGGTCCTGCCCGTCGGCCGGACCGGCGAGATCGGCATCGCCGGGGTCGGCCTCTCTCCGGGGTACGTCAACCGGCCCGACCTGACCGCCCGGGCCTTCATCCCGGACCCGATCGGGATCCCGGACAATCCCTCGGGACGGATCTACCGGACCGGGGACCTCGGCCGGATCACCTCGGACGGGCAGCTCGACTACCTGGGCCGGATCGACAGCCAGGTCAAGGTGCGCGGGTACCGGATCGAGCTGACCGAGATCGAGTCGGTGCTGCTGCGGCTGCCGGAGGTGGCCCAGGCGGCGGTGACGACGTACCAGCCGGAGCCCGGCGTCGTCGAACTCGCCGCCTTCTACACCCGGCGGGCCGGTGCGGCGGCGCTGGACAGCGCGGCGGCGTTGGCCGCGCTGCGGACCCGGCTGCCGGGCTACATGGTCCCGGCCTATCTGGAGGAGTTGCCGGAGCTGCCGACGCTGCCCAGCGACAAGGTGGATCGCAAGCGCCTGCCAGCCCCGTCCGGGCCGCGTGCGCTGCCGACGACGTCGGTGGTCGCCCCGGTCGGGCCGACCGAGGGTGCACTCGCGGAACTCCTCGCCGACCTGCTGCGGGTGGACCGGGTCTCGGTCCGGGACGACTTCTTCGCCGACCTCGGCGCCGACTCGCTGGTGATGTCCCGGTACTGCACCCGGCTGCGGGAACGGCTCCGTGCCGACGTCTCGATCAAGGACGTGTACCTGCACCCGACCGTGCGCGCCCTGGCCACCGTCGTCGGGGCGGACACCCCGGCGGCGCCACCCGAACCGCCGCGCCCGGCGCACCGGGTGCCGAGCAACCTGGAGTGGTACGGCTGCGGGGTGTTGCAGACCCTCTTCGGGCTGGGCTACCTCGTGCTGCTCGCCGCCGTGGCGCTCGCCGGGTACACCTGGATCACCGACGGCGTCGGCGCGGGCGACGTCGCGCTGCGGTCGCTGAGCTTCGGGGCGGCCTGGTTCGGCGTGCTGGCGGTGCTGCCGGTGGCGCTGAAGTGGCTGCTGGTCGGGCGGTGGCGGGCCGGCACCTTTCCGATCTGGGGGCTGCGCTACCTCCGCTTCTGGGTCGTCAAGCGGATGATCCGGGCCAACCCGCTGGTCCTCTTCGTCGGATCGCCGGTCTACAACTTCTACCTGCGTGCGCTGGGCGCGAAGATCGGCCCGGGCGCCCTGGTGCTGTCCCGGTCGGTGCCGGTCTGCACCGACCTGATCGAGATCGGCGCCGGATCGGTCGTCGGCCGGGGCGTGAGCATCCTCGGCTACCGGGCCGAGGCCGGCTGGATCACCACCGGCCCGGTCCGGCTCGGCCGGAACGTGCAGGTCGGCGAGGGCAGCGTGCTCGACCTCGACACCGTACTCGGCGACGGCGCGCACCTCGGGCACGCCTCGTCGCCGCGTGCCGGGCAGGTGGTACCGGCCGGAGCGCGGTTCCACGGGTCACCGGCGGTGCCCGGCGGGAGCGGCAACCCGGTGGCGGAGCCCCGGCACTGCGCGGCGGTGCGCCGGGGCGTCTACGGTGCCGGCCAGCTCGTCGGCCGGGTGGTGGTCGACACCCAGTTGCTGGTCGTACTCGCCGCGCTCGCCTTCACGCTGGACATCAGTACGGTCTCCGGATCGCTGCTGATGTTCGTCGGCGGCATCCTGCTCGGCGCGCTGCTGGTGCTCGCGGTGCCCCGGCTGGCGAACCTCTTCCTCGCCGCCGACCGGGCCTATCCGCTCTACGGCTGGCGGTGGATCTGCTTCCAGACCGTTTCCCGGTTCAGCAACGTCCCGTACTTCAACCTCCTCTTCGGGGACAGCTCGTACGTGACCGGCTACCTCCGGGCGATCGGCTGGCGGTTCCGGCAGGTACGGCAGACCGGCTCGAACTTCGGCTGCGGGCAGCGGCACGACACGCCGTTCCTCTGCGAGGTGCGCGGCGGGGTGCTGGTCTCCGACGGGCTGTCGATGGGCAACGCCCGGTACTCGCCCACCTCGTTCGCGCTGTCCCGGGTCACCGTCGGCGCGGAGAACTTCCTCGGCAACCGGGTCGTCTTTCCGGCCGGGGCGCGGGTCGGCGACAACTGCCTGCTGGCGACGAAGGTGATGGTGCCGGTCGACGGCCCGGTCCGGTCCGGCGTCGGGCTGCTGGGCTCCCCGCCGTTCGAGATTCCCCGGTCGGTACGCCGGGACGCCGGCTTCGACGAGCTGAGGACCGGGGACGAGTTCCGTCGCCGGCTGTCCCGGAAGAACCGATCGAACCTGCGCACCATGGGCTGTTATCTGTTCAGCGGCTGGCTGCTCTTCTACCTCTCGATCCAGGTCGTGGTCCGGGTCGAGGGCATCCACGACGGCGCCCGGCCGAACCTGTTCACGTTCAGCGCCGGGCTGCTGCTCGCCATGCTGCTGATCGTCGGCTACTCGGCCCTGTTGGACTGGCTCTGCCTCGGTTTCCGCCGGCTGCGCCCGCTGCACTGTTCGATCTACGATCCCCGGTACTGGCGGCACGAGCGGTACTGGAAGCTCACCGGGGTCGGGCACCTCGGCCTGTTCAACGGCACCCCGCTCAAGCCGCTGCTGCTGCGCCTGCACGGCGTACGGGTCGGCCGGCGGGTCTTCGACGACGGCTGCGGGATACCGGAGCGGACCCTGGTGCGGATCGGCGACCACTGCACGCTGAGCGAGGGGTCGACGCTGCACTCCCACTCGCTGGAGGACGGCACGTTCAAGACGGACCGGATCCGGCTCGGTCGCGGCTGTTCGGTCGGCACCGGCGCGCTGGTGCACTACGGCGTCGAGCTGGCCGACGGGGTGGTGGTGGCTCCCGACTCGTTCGTGATGAAGGGCAGCAGCCTGCCGGCCGGCACCGTCTGGCGGGGCAACCCGGCCCACCAGGTGTCGGGGCCGGGCGCCGCCGGGATCGGCGGCCGGCCGGCGCAGTAGCCGGGACGCGGCCCGGCCACGGTGGACGGGGCCGTGGTCGGCGTCCGGGTCGGCGTCCTGGTCGGCGTCCTGGCCGGCGTCCTGGTCGGAGCGCGTTGACAGCCGATACCTAACGGTTAAACTCTAACCGTTATGCATTGGCCGGCACGGGCTCGCGTCGCGGGTCGCCGGCACCGCCAGGGGAGGGGCGACCCATGACCGAGCACGCCGTCCGGCCCGCCGCGACCGCCGCGCCGCCGGACGTACCCGGAAGGACCGCGGCCGACGGCGGCGGGCGCCGCGCGCTGGCCCCGATCGCCTGGCGACCGCTCGGCGCCGTCGCCGGCCTGGTCGCCGCGTTGCTGCTGGCCACCAACGGCGGCTACGGCTACCACCGCGACGAGCTCTACTTCCTGATGCTCCGCCCCGACTGGGGCTACCGGGACCAGCCGCCGCTCACCCCGGCGATCGCCCGGCTGGCCGACGCGCTCTTCGGCGGCTCGCTCTGGGGCCTGCGGGTGCCGGCCACCCTCTTCGTGCTGGCGGCGCTGCTACTGGCCGCCCTGCTCGCCCGGGAACTCGGCGGCGGCGCGCTCGCCCAGACCCTGGCCGCGTTCGGCCTGGGCACCGGGGCGACCACGCTGATCTTCGGACACGTGCTGCTGACCGCCGGCTTCGACCTGGTGGTCTGGCTCGGCATCGTCCTCTGCGCCGCCCGGGCACTGCTGCGCGACCAGCCGCGCTGGTGGCTGGCGGCCGGAGCCGTACTCGGGATCGGGCTCTACAACAAACTGCTCGTGGTGCTGCTGCTGATCGGGCTCGGCGCCGGCCTGCTGGCGGTGGGACCGCGCCGGATCCTGGCCGGTCGCTGGCTCTGGGCAGGTGTTGCCCTCGCCCTGCTGATCGGCGCGCCCAACCTGGTCTACCAGCTCACCCACGAACTGCCCCAGGCCGACATGGCCACGGCGCTCGCCGACGACAGGGGCGCCGAGTCGCGGAGCACGTTCGTGCCCTTCCAGTTCCTGCTGATCGGACCACCGCTGGCAGCGGTCTGGCTCGCCGGCCTGGTCGGGCTGCTGCGTCGCCGACCGTGGCGGCCGGTACGCGCACTCGCCGTGGCGTACCTGGTGGTCTGCGTACTGGTACTGGTGTCGGGCGGCCAGCACTACTACTCGTACGGGCTGCTCGGCGCGCTCTTCGCCGCCGGCTGTGTGGTGGTGGCCGACTGGCTGGGGCGGGGGCGACGGCGGCTGCGCGCGTCCGTGGTCGGCGCGGCGTACCTGGTCAACGCGTTGGCGAGCGCGGTAATGGCACTGCCGCTGCTTCCGGTCGAGGTGCTCGGGGACTCGCCGGTGCCCGGGATCAACGTCACCGCCGCCGACTCGGTCGGCTGGCCCCGCTACGTCGACCAGGTGGTCCGGGCGTACGACGAACTCCCGCCCGCCGACCGGGCCGCGGCGGTCGTGCTGACCGCCAACTACGGCGAGGCCGGCGCGCTCACCCGGCTCGGCGCCGACCGGCTTCCCCCGATCTACAGTGGACACAACGAGCTGGGCTACTACGGCCCGCCGCCGGAGTCGGCGACGGTGCTGGTGGGAGTCGGGGTGGGTGAGGTGGGCGAACTCCGCCGATTCTTCGGCGAGTGCCGGATCGCCGGACGGCTCGACAACGGAGTCGGGGTCGACAACGAGGAGCAGGGCGTGCCGATCGTGGTGTGCCAGGACCGCCGGCTGGCCTGGGCCGAGCTGTGGCCCCGGATCCGGCACTTCGACTGACTGTGCGGGTGGTGGGGGCGCTTCGTGCCGTCGAGCTGACCTGGCCGCCCGCTGCTGCCGGCGCCGGCCCGGGGCTGACACGGGGCAGTGCCCCGGCGGCCGTTCTGGTTTGATACGGCGGTAGCGGTGCGGATGGCACCGCACCGCCACTTGCCGGTCGTTTGTCGCGAAATCATCCCGTCCCGAGGGCAACCGATGACCGGCGGGCTGCGTCTTGTCAGGTGTCGGTCCGGGACTACGTCAGTGAGGGGTGCCGGTGCGAGGGCGACTACCGAAAGGTTCGCTGCTGCGCTCGTGCGTGCTCGTGTTGCTCGTCGCTGCGGGTGCCGCTTGCAGCGAGTCCGATCCGGAGGCCCGGACCCCCGGTCTGGCGGCCCGGGGCACCGCCATGACCACGGCGAAGCCGGCCCGGCAGGATCTCGACAACCGGGTCAGCCTGGCCGGCAAGGTCACCATGAACCCGGTATTCGGCGTGGTGGCCCCGGTCACCGGTCAGATCCGCTACCGCGACGTCGAGCCGCCGGAGAGCACGCCGACCAAGGCGACGCGGGTGGCCAGCATCTGGGCGAAGGGCCGAAGCCACCGGGTCGACGTACCGGCCGGTGCCGTCTTCACCGGCCGGCTGGTGGACGACCGGTCCAACGTCGCCGCCGGGATGCCGGTGGTGTCGGCGAAGCGGATCGGGTACGGGCTGGTCGCGGAGATCGACGGCGCGCAGGCGTACCAGATCTCGGACTCGCTGGCGACCGTGCAGGCCCAGATCAAGAACGGCCCCGGCCCGTTCGCCTGCAAAGTCCTCGGCACCATCGCCGCGCTGCCGGCCGGGACGATCCCGGACCCGCCGGCACCGGAACCGTCGACCGGCCCGTCGACCGGCCCCGGGGCGCCCCCGGTCGTGCCGGTCGGCCCGCCACCGGACCCCCGGCAGCCGGTCCAGCCGTCCGAGCCGACCGGCATGCGGGTGGTCTGCACGGCACCGTCCAACGTCAAACTGATCAACGGTGCCACCGCCACCCTCGAGGTGGTCACCGCCCGGGCCAGGAACGCGCTGGTGCTCCCGGTCGAGGCGGTTGCCGGCGGTCAGGGCCGCGGCAAGGTGGACGTGGTCGGCCCGGACGGCAACCGGGAGTCCCGGGACGTGGTGCTCGGGCTCAGCGACGGCAAGGTCGTGCAGATCACGTCCGGGCTGACCGGTGACGAGACGGTCGCCGTACCCGGCCCCGACCTGCCGCCGGCCAAACCGGCACAGCCGGGTGGCCCCGCCGACCCGATGGGCGGGAAATGACGGCGCTGCTGGAACTGCACGGCATCACCAAGACACTGAAGGGACAGCAGAAGCCACGGACCATCCTCGACGGCGTCGACCTGACCGTCGAGAGTGGAGAGAGCGTGGCGATCCTCGGCCGGTCCGGCTCCGGCAAGAGCACCCTGCTCAGCCTGATCGGCCTCTTCGACCGTCCGGACGGCGGTCGCTACCTGCTCGGCGGCCGGGACATCACCCGACTGCCCGAACGCCGGGCGGCGGCGCTGCGCAGCGCCGAATTCGGCTTCGTCTTCCAGCGGTTCTTCCTGCTGGGGCACCTCACCGCCGCGCAGAACGTGGCGATGGCCCTGGTCAACGGGCAGGGCTGGCTATCCCGCGGCAAGCGCCGGGCCCGCACCATGGCCGCACTCGACCAGGTCGGCATCGCCCACCTCGCGAAGCACCGTCCGGCCCGGCTCTCCGGCGGCGAACAGCAGCGGGTGGCGGTGGCCCGGGCCCTGGTCCGGGAACCACGCCTGCTGCTGGCCGACGAGCCGACCGGCGCGCTGGACACCGAGACCGGCAACCTGGTGATCGAGGTGATGCGCTCGGCCACCGACCGGGGCTGCGGGCTGATCCTGGTCACCCACGACCGGGACCATGCCGACAAGATGCGCCGGGTGTTGCGGCTCAGCGACGGGGTGCTCAACCCCGCGACCACCGCCCCGGACGAGGCGTGGACACCGGAGTCCGCCGCGAGCGGGTCCGGCACGCCCTGGACCGATCCGGCCGCCGCGACCCAGGCCGCCCCGTCCGGGACCGCTCCGATCGCCGCGCCGGACGGGGCGACCCGGTGATCCGGCTCTCCGGGCGGTTCCGGTCCGCGCTGATCATCGGCGTCCAGGGCATCCGGGCCCGCAAGATGCGTACCTTCCTGTCGATGGTCAGCCTTTTCCTCGGTGTACTGGCCGTGGTGGTGGTGCAGGCCGGGGCCGAGACCCTCGAACGGGCCCAACTGGCCAACCTCGCGGTACAGGTGGGCAAGGACGGCACCCGCCAGGCGTACCTGCCGGCAAGTCCGGAGAGCGTCCGGGTCAGCAATGACACCCTGGCGAACCGGCCGGACGCGGTGGCGATCTCCACCCGACAGGCGATCATCGGCGAGCCGGGAGTCGCCCCGATCAACCCCGGTGGAGCCCCGTTCGACCAGGCCGGCGGCTACGGCGGCCCGGGCGGCCCGGTGTACTGCGACCAGTACGGCTGCCGGTCGATCTCGCCCGGCGGCGACGCGGGGACACCCGTACCGGGGCAGGCGATCGAGCTGACCCTGAACACGCTGACCGGCGACATCCGCCAGTTCAAGCCGTTCCGGAGGGTCTCCGGGCAGTGGCTGGACTTCACCTCGGCGCCGTCCCTGGCGCCCCGGCTGGTACTCAACCTGGAGGCGGCGAAGGGCTTCAACCGGCACCAGGTACCGGCCGAGATGCGCATCGACGGGGCGACCGCCAACCCGACGCCCCGGATCATCGGCGTGGTCGACGACGGCAACCCGCAACCGGTCGCCTACTCCCGGGCCGACGAACTGGCGAACTGGATGCCCCCGGCGACCGGCCCCAGCGAATTCAGTCCCGGTCTCCAGGTGATGATGGCTCCGACGGCGGGCGAGCTGGAACGGCTGCTGGTGCTCCGGATCACCGCGACCGGGATACCGGCGGACCAGATCCACTTCGAGACGATCCAGGCCCGCAAGGAGATCGCCCGGGACCTGGCGCTGATCCGGTGGATCTTCCTCGGCATGGCGAGCCTGGTGCTGTTGATCGGGGTCGCCGGCATCCTCAACGTCGGGCTGGCGACCGTGGGAGAACGGGTCGAGGAGTTCGCGCTGCGCCGGGCGCTCGGCACCTCGCGGCTGCTGCTGGCCGGCATCGTCCTCGCCGAGACCCTGCTCACCGGCCTGCTCACCGCGGCCGCCGCGATCGGGGCGTCCGCGCTCGCCCTGAGCGTGGCCGGTACCCTCTTCGCCGACCAGGCGCCGTTCCTCGAAGACATGGTGTTCCCGTGGCGCGCGGGAGTCGCCGGCGTCATCGCCGGCCTGGTGGCCGGGCTGCTCGGCGGACTCATCCCGGCCATCCGGGCCGCCCGCATCCCGATCGCGACCGTCATGCGGGCCTGACCCGGGGGCGGCCGGACCGGGACCACCGGGTAGCCGGCTATACCCCTTCCAGGCGCGTCCAACCCGGTTTTGTCGTCGTCCGCCGTCGGCGGCGGCTCCCGGGCACTGCCCGAGGCAGGTCGACCGGAGATACCTTCCCGGCCGGCCGCATGTCTTGCCCTGGGCCGGGAACCGCACACCCGCCGGTGCCGGGTCGACCGGGCCGGCCCGGCGGGGACGACTGGGCAGCGGGGGTGGTGGGGATGAGCGCGAAGAGGCGACCGGTGGACCAGGACCCGAGCGGGCAGATCCAGCCGGACGACGCGGACGGCGTTCCGGCCGCCCCGGACGGGCCCGGGCGCGGCCCGCAGTCGGTGCGACCGTGGGGGACCACCGGCGGCACCGAGGACCGGGACGCGCCGTGGGGCGAATCCCAGGACTCGCCGCTGGATGAGGGGAGCGAGGAGACCGGCCTGCCACCCGCGCGACGGGGCGAGCGGCGGGCCGACGCGCAGCCGCCCCAACCGTGGGCACAGGGGGCGGGCAAACACGGGTTCGGACCGGTCGAGCCGACCCGTACCCCGGAAGCGGGACCGGGCGGTGCCCCGTCCGAGCCGGGGCCGGGGCGCCGGCTGTTTCCCGACGACACCGCGCTCGACGACCTCCGCAACAACCCGCTGGAGGAGCAGACCGGCATGCACTCCGAGGGTGTCAGCCGGCACGAGTAGCGCGCCGGGCCGCCGCATACCTGGCCTCGGCGATGCGGGTGCCGGCGCGGCCGGGTGACACCGGGAGCGACTGATCGCCGAATCGAGACGGCGCCGTTCCGGGCGCGTTGTCGGGATCTGGGCGACCTCGAACGGTCGCGGCAACCGGGGGATTGCCGACGTTGCTGGCAACCGGGCGATGTGGATCGTACTCCGCTGAGCGGTCGAGATCGATTCCCTGTTTTCGCACCCCAACACGGATCTGTCGGGATGTTGTCATTCCTGCTTCCAGTCGCTGCGCGGCACTCGATCCGGCTCGCAATCGCGACGAGATCAACTATTAGATCGTGCAGATCAACCGACATCTGCGCGATTCGGTTCCGATCAATCCGCAGGTGATGGTCGTCCGGCCCTGAACTGGTGGCCGCGTTACTGTGCGATCATCGCGCGATTCGACGCCCGGGGGTATCCACCTGGCCTGCGATGCCCGGTAGCCTGTGCCGTGCCGGAGAGGTCCGGACGTGTTCGGCCGAGCAGCATGACAGACCGGATGGTCCATGATTCACCATTCAAGGAGTGAAGATCAGCGTCGTCGCATCGAGAGGGAACTGGTCGACATGCTCGCCGAGATGCCACTTCTCCAAGCGTCGGACAGCCGGCAGCAGATGATGCAGAAGCTTCGGACCCGACTGCGTCAGCGGGGCGACATCGCAGACATCCCCAACCCCCGCCGGCAGAGCCTCGAGATCGCCAGAATCTGCCTTGACGTTCCACATGAGCTGGTCGCGCTCCTGGAGGTGGTGGCGCTCTTCGACCCGGCCGCCGCCGAGTTGCCGCAACTGGAGAGGCTCCGTTACGAGTTGGACGTCATCGATGTGTTACCGGAGTCGGACTGGACCGAGTTGCGTCCGGTTATGCTTGATATCTCCCTGTCGCCCGTGACTCGGCTCTACCAGCGTGCGATCCAGGACAAGCTGTTCGCCCCGCCGCAGTGGTGCGAGAACGTCTGGGATCTGTTCGTGTATCTGGGCGGCCAGAATGCGCCGGCCGACGGACTACCGCCCGACATGCTCTTCCTCGTCCTACTCGAAGAAGAGGTGGACTCCGAGGTCGGCGCGCTGATCCGACGCCGGAACCAACGACGGGGCACCGAGATCGGGGTGACCTTCGAACTGGAGCGGCGCCGTGCGGCGGTGAAGTCCGGTGTCGAGCAGCCCGATCCGTATGTCTACCTGGTGATCCAGGTCGAGCCGGACTTCGAGCCCGGCCTGGAACCAGACCTCGAGGCGGAAGCCGGACGCTACACGATCTCCCACTACAAGCAGTGGCGCAGCGGTACGACCTGGCACTCGCAGATGCGTGATCGGGTACGAGAGGTTCCGTACCCGGCCCTCCAGCCAACCGTCGAGCGGATCATCCACGAGACGGAGGTGGACTGGTCTGCCCGACGGGAAGAGGTCGCCATCGAATTGGTGCTGCCGGTCGCACTGCTCAATGAGGACGTCGCCTGGTGGTGCAAGGAGCGCGCGAGCCCCTACCTGCCGCAGAAGGTGCTCGCCATGGACCACACGGTGGTGGTCCGGAGCCTGGAACGGCTGCGACGACCGGAGTGGCACTGGGCCTGGCGCAAACGCTGGAAGCTGCTCAACGCGGAGCCGACCCGCAGCACGTTGTACCGGAGCCAGCCCAGCGGAGCTGCCTACCCCACCCGTCTCGAAGCCGAACTCAACCTGGACTGGAGCTACTCGACGATGCTCCTCAGCGCGCCGGCGACCGACACGAACGCCAAGGAAGAGATCATGACGGCGCTCCGGGCCGGCCTCCCGGCGATCGTCTGGCACCGCACCGAACCTCCGGACGACACGTTCCTGGAGGAGGTCCGGACGATGACGGGCGAGGGACGCGTCGTCGAACTGCCGACACACGTACGGAAATCGCGCCTGACGGCGTTGCGCCTGGAGCCGCCGGAGAGCGACCAGCACGTGGGGCGCCATCTGATGGTCCTCTGGGACGATCCCGACCGTACTCCGGAACTCGATGAGACGACAGGCGTGGACTCATGACCGAAGCTTCCGGGATCCCGACGGCCGGTCAGCCAGGTTGGTGGGTCTACACCGGTACCGGTCGGGTGGTGGACGCCGAGGATCGTGACCGGCGCTGGCCCGCGCCACCGCGCTGGCGGACCTTCTCCGGTGGCCCGGACGAGCCGGACCCGCCCCAGGACGATGTGGATCTCGATCGCCGGTTGGGTCGCGTCGTCGTCTCCGACCACGTGGACGGCCACGAGGCCGATATGGTCAACGCGGCGATATATCTGCGCAGACCCCTGCTCGTCACCGGCAGGCCAGGCTCCGGACGATCCAGCCTTGCCTACCGAATAGCGTACGAGCTGCGGCTGGGACGGGTACTGCGCTGGCCCGTCACCACGAACACCAGCCTGAGGTCCGGACTTTACGACTACGACGCCATCGGAAGGGTCCAGGCAGCCAGCCGGATGGCTGGTCTGGCCGGCCGCGACGACCGGGCGGCGCAGCACGACGACACGCAGCTCGGCGAGTACCTGCACCTGGGGCCGCTGGGTACGGCGCTGCTGCCGTACCGGCTGCCCCGGGTGCTGTTGATCGACGAACTCGACCAGAGCGACATCGAGCTGCCCCAGCAGTTGCGAAGCGTCTTCGAGGACGGCGGATTCGAGATCCGGGAGCTGGTCCGGGTCGGTGACCGTACGCCGCAGGTACGGGTACGGACCGCGGATCCCGGCCGCACCGCGGTCGTCCGATCCGGTCGGGTCCGCTGCCACGCCTTTCCGATCGTGGTGATGACCTGCACGGACGAGCGTGACTTCCCGGAGGCGTTCCTGCGGCAGTGCCTGCGGTTGCGGCTCGCGGAGGCAGACGAGAACAGGCTGGCCGATGTGGTCGCCGGGCACTTCCCGGACCGGTTCGACGGCGCGGGGGAGGTAATTCGCGACTACCTGCGTCGGCGCTCCGGCACCGACACGCTCGCCATGGACCAACTGCTGGACGCCGTGCACCTGAGGACCTCGGGAGCATTTGCCCCGGCCGACCGGGCCGAGTGGGACCGCCTGATCGAAGCGCTCTGGCACCGTCTTTCGGCAACGGAGCCGGGATGAGCACCGGACCGACGCGGCCGAGCCCACACGAACTGGCCGAGGCGCTCTGGCTCTCGGCCCGGCTGGCCAGTGGAGGCGGGCTCGGCGGCGGCCGGCGTTACCCCGTGCCGTACGACACCGGCGGCCGGGAGACGGAGGAGCTGCTCGCGGAGGTGTGGCGACCGTTGCGCCAACTCGTGCGATCCCGGCGTCGCTACGAACTCGACGAGTACGCCACTGCCGAGCAGGCTTCCAGCGGCGTCTGGTGGCCGATCCTCACGCCCGTTCGGCAGCCGCGCTCGGACGCCGTGGTGGTGGTGGACAATCATTTCTCGATGACGATCTGGGCGGACCAGATCGCCGGCCTCGTCGGACTGCTGCGCCGGCACGACGCCGTGCGCGACGTACGCGTGTGCACGCTGGAGACCATGGGCGACCGCCCGGACCAGGTCGCGTTGCGGGGGCCGGATCGGCGTGGGCTGGCTCCGGCGCCCATCACCCTGCCGGCGGTCGCCCGGCGTCGTTTCGTACTCGTCCTCTCCGATGGTGCCGCGCCGGCCTGGCACGCCGACGCTGTCCTGCCGCACCTGCATGCCTGGGCCTGCCGGCAGCCGGTGGCGATCATCCAGCTCCTGCCGCAGCAGATGTGGCACCGCACCGGCGTGCACCCGTTCCGGGCGTTCCTCCGTGCGCCGTCGTCCGGGGTCGCCAACGTGCGCCTCGACTGGCGGCTACCGGACCTGGCAGAGGCGCTGCCGGCGGCCGAGGACCTCCGACGGGCCGCCGCCGTGCCCGTGCCGGTGCTGGAACTGCGTCCGCGTTGGCTCGCCGCCTGGGTGCAGCTCGTCGCGTACCACCATCCGCGCTGGGTCGGTATGCCCGTACTGCTCGCGACTCCCCGTGGAGCCGCTGACCGACAGCCCGCGAACCGACCGGGCAGGCGGCAGCCGGCATCGAGTGGCAGGCAGGGCGTACTCCGGTTCATCTCCTGGGCAACACCGACGGCCCTGCACCTGGCCATCCTGCTGGCCGCGACGCCGCTGGACTGGCAGACGATCGAGGTGGTCCGGGAGGAACTCCTGCCGGAGTCGACCACCCTGCACCTGGCCGAGGTGCTGACCAGCGACCTCGTGAATCCGGCTGCGGATGTGGACGGTACCGGACGCGCCGGGTTCGAGTTCGTCCCCGGAGCGCGGCAGGAACTGTTGGCCACCGGGCGCCGCAGTGAGACGGCACGGGTCTGGCGGGCCCTCGCGTCCCGGCTGGGCGCCACCCGACCGGCGCTGGCCGGGCTCGCGCGGGTGCTCGATGATCCCGACGCGGCTCCGATCGGTCCGGTGACCCCGAGCACCATGTCGCTGCTCTGGATCGAACAGTACGTCCTACAGGCCTTGTCCGGTCGTTACCTGGCCCGGGCCCGTCGGCTGGGCGATGCGCTGACGGAGGCCGACGCACTGTCGCCCGAACGTGGCAAAAGCGGCACTCCCGTATTCGGTCAACTGAATGCGATGATGGCAGTAGGCACAGACGCCAACACTCACCGTGAGATGGATTCAGGAGGAGGCGGAGTGTCGCCGAGCACACCAGCAGAAGCTACCTCGGCCCGGACGCCTGCTGTCTGGGGCAACATCCCGCCGCGGAACCCGAACTTCACGGGGCGGGAGAAGCTGCTCGCCCTGCTGTACGAGCAGGTGCAGGGCGGCACCACCGCCGTGCTGCCGCACGCACTGCACGGGATGGGGGGCGTTGGCAAGTCACACCTGGCGGTCGAGTACGTCTACCAGCACCAGAGCGAGTACGACCTGGTCTGGTGGATTCCCGCCGAGCGGGCGACCCAGATCGGTGCCTCGCTGGTCGAACTGGCGCAGCGGATGGAGTTGCCGGCCGGCCCGGACATCGCCAGCGCCAGGGCGGCCGTCCAGGAGGCGTTGCGCCTCGGCCGGCCGTACGCGCGCTGGTTGCTGATTTTCGACAACGCGGAGAGCCCCGAGGCGCTGCGGCCGTACCTGCCGACCGGTGGTTCCGGCAGCATCGTGATTACGTCACGCAATCCGCAGTGGGCGAGCATGGCCCGCACCCTCGAGGTCGACGTCTTCACCCGGGAAGAGAGCATCCAGTTACTTCGCCGCCGTGGGCCCGAGCTGGATGCCACCCAGGCCGACCGGCTGGCCGAGGCACTGGGCGACCTGCCGCTGGCGCTGGAGCAGGCGGCGGCCTGGCGGGCCGAGACGGGCATGCCGGCCGAGGAATACCTCCGGCTCTTCGACGAAAAGCGCGTGGAACTGCTCGAGCAGGCGCCCCCGATGGACTACCAACTTCCCGTCGCGGCGGCCTGGAACGTATCACTCGATCGGCTGGTGGTGTCGAACCCGGCGGCATTTCGACTGCTTCAGCTCTGCTCGTTCCTTGCCCCCGAACCGATCCCGCGGACCTTGTTCAACAGTGTCCAGAACAGCGACATCCACCCCGAGCTCAACGCGGCGATCCGCGATCCGATGCGGCTCAACAGGGCAATCCGCGATATCAACCGCTACGCGCTGGCCCGTGTCAACCACCGGACCAACTCGATCCAGATGCACCGGCTGATCCAGGCGGTACTCCTCGACCGCATGACCGAGCCGGAGCGGGACGCGATGCGGCAGAGCGCGCACCTGCTGCTGGCGTCCGGTGACCGCAACGACCCGGACTCTCCGGCGAACTGGCGTAGCTACGCCGACCTCTATCCGCACGTCATCGTTTCGCAGGCGATGCACTCGGCGGAGCCCTGGGTGCACCAGTTGGTGCAGAACGAGGCCAAGTACCTCTATTGGTGGGGCGACTTCGAGGCCTCCCTGGATCTAGCCCAGCAGGCGTACGACTCATGGCGGAACACCCTCGGCGAAGATGCCTCGGTGACCCTCGCCATCGGGCACTGGCTCGGTTTCATGTTGTCCAAACTGGGCCGGCACCGAGAGGCGGCAGAACTCAACTCGCGCATCCTCGAGTCGTACGAGCGCACCACGATGGAGGACACCGAGGAGTTGCTGCGGGCCGTCGGAGCGGTGGCCGCCGACCTCCGCATCGCCGGTGACTTCGTCAAGGCGTTGGAGACGGACGAGGAACTCTATCGTCGGCACGTGCAGGCGCTCGGCGAGGAGGATCCGAGTACCCTGAACGCCGCGCACAACCTGGCGGTGAGTCTCCGGCTCACCGGCGACATCCGACGCGCGTTCGAGGTCGACAAGGACACCTACTCCCGCCGGGTGCTGCTCTTTGGCGAGGACCACGCGCACACGCTCGAATCGCATCTCAACCTCATCATCGACCGCCGTGAACTGGGCGAGTACCTGCCGGCCCGGGCCGAGATGCAGAACGTCGTCAACCGACTGCCGATGGTGTGGGGCTCGGCGCAGACCCAGACCCTACTGGCGAAGCGGCGGTTGGCGTCCGCGATGCGGAAAGCCGGCGACCACGAGGCCGCGAGGGCGGTTTCCCGGGAGGTGCATGACGGTTTCGCCGCCCGGTACGGCGAACGACACCCCGACACCTTGCTCGCGGCCTTCGGGCTGGCGGTGGACCTTCGTGCGACAGGTGATCTGGAAGGCGCCGCACAGCTCAGCAACGAAATCGTCGACCGCTACCGTCAGCTCTTCGACGAGGAGCACCCGTACACGGTGGCGGCGCGGCTGAACACGGCGATCGTGCACCGGCTCCGGGGGGAGGTCCAACTCGCCCGTGAGATCAACGAGGCAGGGGTGGAAATTCTCACCCGCCGACTGAGTCGTGACCACCCACTGACGCTGGCCGGCTGGATCAACCTGGGCAATGATCATTATGTCCAGCGAGAGTACGAGACCGCTTTCGCGGCGGACTCGGACACCGTCGAGCGGGCCCGTCGAGTGTTCGGCGACAGCCACCCCACCACGTTGATCTGTCTGGGGAATCTGTCCATGGACCACATGGCGTTGGGGCGGGTGGCCGAGGCCCAGGAACTGCACGCCGACGTGACGCCGAAGTTCTGGCGGGCGCTCGGCGAGAACCACCCGGCGACAATCGCCGGCACCGATCCGAAGGTACGCGGCGATTGCGATCTGGATCCGATGCCGCTGTAACCGCGGATTGGTGCCGGCGGAGGAGCTGGTCGCCCTGGTGCGGCAGCCGCCGTTCGAGGCGGGCAGGTAGACCCCGGGTCGGCCAGGGTGTGCCCATGCCGGGAGGCATAGGCCAGGAACGATCGCCGCATCGCATCCGGCCGGGCAGCCCGAGTGACAAACTGAGTGACTGTCGCGGCGTACACCGGCGAACAGCCACGCACCTACGAGGACGGATCGCGCAGGTCAGGCCCGACACGACCGAAGGTCAGAACACCGCCCAAGGTCGTTCGGGACGAAGCGTCCTGAACGCTCAGGCCGAGCGTGTGGCCTGGTGGGCCGTGAGCTCGAGTAGAAGTTCGACGGCACGATGTGTTCCGCCTTCGGAGCGCACCAGCTCTCCGATTTCGGCGGCCCTACGGGGCATCGTGGTGTCGGATCTCGTCGCTTCGACTGCCCCGATGAGGCGTTCGGCGGTGATTTGCCGCTGTGGGATGGGGTCTGGGGCAACGCCGATGGATCGCATTCGCTCGGACCAGAACGGCTGGTCACCGGTGAAGGGGCAGATCACCTGTGGACGTCCGGCGAGCAGCGCGCCAGCCGTCGTTCCTGCTCCGCCGTGGTGGATGATCGCTGCGGTGCGGGGGAAAAGCCAGTCGTGCGGAGCTTCGTCGACGACGTGCACGGAGTCGGTGTTCGAGCCTGCCATTGCGATCCCGCCGGCGCCGGTTGCGACAACGGCTCGCAGTCCGGTTGCGTGGACTATCTGGTGGACCATCTCGCCGATCGCCTCGGGGTTCTGGCCTCGCATGCTGCCGAAGCCGACGTAGATCGGCGGTGCTCCGCTGTCGACGAACCTGGCTAGGCCGGGCGACGGGCCCTGGTCCGCGCTGGCGAGGGTCCAGTATCCCGTAACGGGCGCGTATCCGGGCCAGTCGGCCGGCTGCGGCAGGACGTGGCGACTGAACGCCTGCAGTACGAAGGCGGGGCCTCCGTCGGGGCGGCGGAACGGGTCACCGGATCCACGCCGAGACCTCAGCCCGAGTCGTGCACGCCAGTGCTTCCCCACCGCTCCGAGGAGCATCTGAGGTGCGAGCGCGGCCGGTCGGTAGCTCAGCCGGTTGAAGGGTCTGGGCAGCCACGGCGGCGCCCACATCGGGCACGGAAAGGCGCCGGTCGGAACCCAGTTCGGCTGCAGTGCCACCGGGACCGAGGGGACGCCGAGGGCCTCGGCGAGGTGCTGGCCGGGGAGCATAGTGTGGTGCACGACGACGTCGGTTTGGGCGGGAACGGCTGCGGTGATGTCGTCGAGCGCGGCGGCGATGTTCTGCCGGGTCCGGCGCACCACCTCGATGGCTGTCCGTTTCGCCTTCAGCCCGCGGTAGTTCGTCGCGAGTGCCTCTTGGATGTGGGGCTCGTCGGTGAGCCGGTTCCACTGGTCGTCGATGGGCGCGAACGGAACGCCGTCGGCAGCGGCGAGCGACTCGTAACACGCCGGCCCGGCCACCAGTACCTCGTGGCCGGCGTCGGACAGCGCGCGTCCTAGGGCGACGAACGGCTGTACGTCGCCACGCGTCCCGAACGCGAGCACGAATGCCTTCATCCTGCTGAGATCCCCTCTGTTCGACCGCGCCCGAGGACCCCTGAGACCGGCAGTCCGCTTTCTGACGTGACTGAAATTTCAGTACCGAGCATGTCTGTCGTGGCCGGGGTGGTCAAGTTCGGTTTGCGGAGAGTGTGCGATGTCGCCTGGGATCGGGGTGGCGGGCGGGCTAGGGTTTCCTGTCATGACCGACCAGGGTGCGACGGGGGAGGCGTCGCTGACGCAGCAGGCCTACGCGGCTCTGCGTGCCCGCATCGTGGCCTGTGAACTCCCGCCGGGGTCGTCGCTCACGGAGCGGGGACTGGCCCGCTCGACTCCGTACGGGCTGACTCCGATTCGTCGGGCGCTCGCTCGTCTGGACCGCGAGGGGTTGATCATCACGCTGCCCCGGGCCGGTTACGTCGTGAGCCCCCTCGACGCTCAGGAAGTGTCGGAGCTGGTCGAGGCGTGGGATCTCGTCGGCCCCGAGCTTGTCCGTCTGGGCTTGGAACGCCTTTCCGACGTCGAGGCGCAAGAGCTTGCCCGGCTGCTGACGCAGTGGTCCCCGCCCGATACCGACGGTGAGTATCAGTTGGAAGCGGTCCTGCGCTTCTCTGAGCTGTCGATGCGTGTCTTCCAGGTCCTGGCCATCGCGAGCGCGAACCGCTGGTTGCGGTCAACCTTCGACCAGCTCTCGGACCAGATGTCGCGCCTGTGGGTCACCCTGCTCAAGGGCCGCGAAGTCCCGGAACAGCTACAGCAGCTCATAAACCGCTGGAACCGACACATCGCAGGCCGGCGGCCCGAAGAGATTGCCGAGTACCTACCGCGGTTGATCAAAGACAGTGGCCGAGCGGCACGTGACCTGTTCCACCACCTCGCGACGACACCTGCCAGTCCATCAGGCCTGACCACCGATCATCCGACTGACCGTGTGAACAACGTGACGAGTCAATAGACCAAGCCCGAGCCCGCCGAGCCCCCGACGTACGACGGCTCGGCGTCGAACTTCAGCCATGATCCCGAACGGCGGCTGCCCTACTAGGGGCGGAGGAAACCTCCGGGTAGTCCCATCCAGCTCGCCACCCGTAGCGGGTCCTCTTGGACCCCGGCGCGACAGATCTCCTGGTAGACAGCGCGGACCAGCTCCGGACGTTCCCGGATCGCGTCAGCCGCAGGATGCGGCCGATCGGCGGCGATAGCCAGCGCCAACCCGGCCCACGCGCCGGGCGATCCCGGGTCGGCCGAGAGTTCCGAGAGGTACAGCTCGCGTGCCTGTGCCACGTCGCCCGCGACGTAGGCGAGGTCGGCGGGGGTTGCTCCTGACACCTGGGCACCGACCGCCGACGGGCTCCGCCGGAGCTGCTCGAATCCCTCGGCATCGGTCATCCGCCACAGTTGCAGGACCGCCCGCGTGTCGAGGCGCCGAGCGGACGGATCGGTGGCCACCACCGGCTCGGAGTGGGTCACGACCGGCCGGTCGGCGCCCGTGACGAAGGCTGCGGCCAGCTCGGCCACCACCTGCTGGTCGGGCCGGCAGTGATGGATTCGCCAGCGGATCCAGTGGTCCGTCACCGCTGCCCGGGCCGCGGCGAGGATGTCCGCCGGCACGTCCTCGGCCTGCCAGCCGGCGGCGGTGGCCTGCAGCCCGGTCACCAGGTGGCGACCCACCTCGGTCAGCTCGGGCAGTGTCCGCATCATGTCCAGAGTCGTCCGCACCTGTTCGCGCCATCGGGCGAACTCGAAATGGGCCAGCCGGGCGGTGGAGCCCTGGGCTACTCGTCGAAATGCCCGCCAGAACTGCACGATGCCGACAAACGCGTAGACGCCCTGGGCGAGACCACCAAGCGGTCGTGGATCATCACGCCACGGCGCATAGAGGCGCTGGGCCGGCTCGGCGTCCAGAAGTTGCGCCAGATGCAGCAGGCCACCCAGCTTGATGTGCTGGAACTCGTGCACGAGTGTAACGGCCATCTCCGGAACGTCCTCGGGTTCGGAGATGATCATGCTGCCGAAGGCGTCGCCCGCGGAGGCGCTCATGGTGCGGAACCGCTCGGCCGCCGGCTGGGGGACCACCGACAGCAGCCCGCGAGACATCGGCACGGCCAGTTCGGGACAGACCCGCATCAGCAGGTCCCAGGCGCCTCTCAGCAATTCGCGCCAGCGCGCGAGTTGCTCGGCGGTCATCAGCTGCGGCGGTGTCGGCGTCCGCAGGTTGCGGTACGGGTCGAGGAAGTCCAGGGTGACGGCGAGAATGTGCCCGCCTGCGTCCGTGCGTACCGTCGGCAGCGGTATCCAGCCGCTGGTACCGACGCCCGAAGCCTCGATCCGAATAGTGGTGCCGGCCGAGGTCAACGTCGCGACGCCATCCGACCCGGTGATCTCGGCCTGGTCCCATTCTTCCGCCGCGGGTACGGGTGCGCCGCCCAGCGTGGGCAGGGCGACGAACTGTCCGCGGACGGGCACTCGCATGGTGAAACCGAGCCCCGTCCGCAGCGCGGCAACGACGGCGAGCGCGTGCAGATAGCCGACATCTATCCATAGTGGACCGCGAGCGGCAGTCGATCCTCGTAACCGACGTAGGGTGAACCCCGCCCACGTTCCGACCTGCGGATGGAGGATGAGGGCGTCGACCGCGGACCGATCCTGGCGTTGAGCCGCGACCAGGAGTTCCCAGGCTGCGGCGACCGGGGGTAGTGGCCCGACCGCCTCGGGCGCGGCGTCGACGGCATCGAGGAGAGTCCGCATCTGGATCATGCGCCAACTGCGCTCGGCGGCCAGCAGGTCGGCCACGGTGTCTTCGTCGCCCCCACCAACGGCCAAGGCGCTGAAACTCGTGCTGTCCAGGCGATGTGTGGTGGGCCCGCTAACCGGCTCTGCCGCCGCTCCAACTACCATCGGTCCTCCATGAACGGCGGCCATCAGTCAAGCCGCTGGGGATTGTAGCCACTGGTGATGCTTTCGGGATCGTCGACGCGACGCAGGAGTCGTCGTATGATCGGATCGAGAATCCGCTGGTCATAACGAGGTAACTCGTCAAGGGACACCTCGGTCAGGTCTACCAGCGCAGAGTCAATGTCAACATCGTATGGTTGGTTCACGGGGGATTATTATGGCCGGTCGGTCCCTCTTGTCGAGGACCGGATCGCCGTGTCGACTCGTCGACCGGTAACGCGACGAATCGGCTGGTCACGCCCTGGTGCGCCTGCTGTGCGCGAAGGCTGACGACGACGCCGGGGCGCTTTGGGCCAACACTTCTGGGTGCCGCGCCCACTCGACCGGCAGAAGTTGATCATTTGACGGCGCCGTGATCAGGTGATGTGTAGTGGTGTCGGATAGGCGACAAGACGATCGCGTACTGTGCACGGATGCGTGGTCAGTCGTCCGACCCCAGAGCCTTTTCGCGGTGACAAGCTTGGCTGCTGTCGGCCCGACCAGGGCTCTCGCACCTGACTGACCTTTCTTCGAGTTCCTGGAACGGCACCATGATCGCTGGTTCATCCGGGGCGGGGATTCTGTGCCCGCGATCTCCACCCGTGGCCACGATGGACCGCAAGGGGAGGTTGAAAAGGTTCATTCTGGAGGAGTGATGGACGAGCCTTCGGTGCGGGAGTACGGCGAGCTGGTGGACCTGCTGCTTGCGGTACCCGGGATGCATGATCCGGTCTTCCGACAGCAGATGTACGACCTCCTGCCCGGAGCGGTCCGGGCCCAACTGCCGCGGCCGGGTGTCGCCCGGGTGGAACTGGTGAGCGTCACCGCCACCCTCTGGCGCTACCGGCATCTGCGCACCTGGCAGGCGCTCGGCGACGCACTGACGTTACTGGCGCCGAGAGATCCCGCAGTCGTCCGGCTGCTGCCCCGGCTGGCCGCTTTCGACGGCGTGGCGTGACCCGCCAGGCGCCGCAGGCGTCCCGACCTCCATCTGCGGCACGACGGACCGCGAGCAGGAAGTTGAAAAGGTTCAGTCGCGGGTTTTCGGTGGACCTGTGTGGGCGGCGTCGAGCGAAGACTACGGCGCCGATGGACTAGGCCGCGGGCTCGGCGAGTGCCAGGGCCTGGCTGGGGCAGATGCGGATCGCCTCGCGTACCCGGCCGATCGTCTCCGCGTCCTCCGGAGCGCTCCGGAGGACGATCACGGTGCCGTCGTCGTCGCTCTGGTCGAACACGGTGGGCTCGGTGAGTACGCACTGGCCGGCACCGACGCAGCGGTCCAGGTCAGCCGTTATCCGCATCGCGTCTCCTACCAGGTGACCGGGAGGGAGTGCAGGCCGTAGACGGTGGAGTCGTCCTTGAACGACAGCTCGTCGATCGCCGCGGCCAGCCGGAGGTCGGGAATGCGGGCGAAGAGGGTGTCGAAGACGATCTGGAGTTCGACCCGGGCGAGATTCTGTCCGAGGCACTGGTGGGCGCCGAAGCCGAACGCGATGTGGTGGCGGGCGGCGCGGCCGATGTCGAAGGTGTCGCCGTCGGTGAACGCGGCCGGGTCACGGTTGGCGGCGTTGCCGAGCGTGACGACGCCCTCGCCGGCGCGGATCAGCACCCCGCCGATCTCGACATCCTGCACCGCGATCCGGGAGGTGACGTACTCGGCGATCGTGAAGTACCGGAGCAGTTCCTCGACGATCTGCGGAGTGCGGGCCGGGTCTCGCTGCAGCGCGGCCAGCGCCTCCGGCCGCTCCAGCAGCGTCATCGTGCCGAGGGAGATCATGTTTCCGGTGGTCTCGTGCCCGGCGAGCAGCAGCAGGAAACCCAGACCGGCCAGATCCTCGTGATCGGCCCCCTTGGCCAGTTGCCGGCTCAGCAGGTCGTCGCCGGGTGTCTTCGCCTTCTCCGCGATCAGCGTGGCCATGTAGTCGCGGATCTCGTTGGCCGCGGCGAAGCGCTCCTGGGCCGGGGTCGACCGGAGCAGCAGGTTGGCCGAGCGGTCCTGGAAGAAGCCGTGGTCGGCGTACGGCACGCCGAGCAGTTCGCAGATGACCAGGGATGGCACCGGCAGGGCCAGCGCCGGAACGAGGTCGGCCGGACGTGGCCCGGCGAGCAGGGCGTCGAGGCACTCGTCGACGATCTGCTGGATGCGCGGGCGCAGCGCGTTCATCCGCTTGATGGTGAACTCGCCGACGACGGCGCGGCGGGCCTCACCGTGCTCCGGCGGGTCGAGCCCGATCAGCAGCGGTCGCTCGTCGGCACGGCGCTGCTGACCGGGGGGCTGCAACGGATATCCCTCGCGATACCGGTCGGAGCTGAACCGTGGATCGGTGAGCATGGTGCGGATGTCTTCGAGGCGGCTCAGCGCCCATGCCGTGGAGCCGTCCGGGAGGGTCACCCGGGCCACCGGTTCCTCCTGTTGCAGCCGCAGGTGTTCGGCCGGTGGCGCGTGCGGGCAGGTGCGCTTGAGGGGAAGTACCGGAGAAGCGGTCATCGTGTCCTCTCCCATCACCAGAGATGATCAAGCGTACGAGGTTTCTCCCGCCGGAGCCGAGCGTACCGCCCTCCGGAGCCCCACCGTCCACTGTGCTGGCGCGGCGTCGCCGGGCCGGTTCAGCCGGTTCCGGTCATGGTGACGATGATGTTGCCGTACTTGCCGCGCTCCAGGTGGCGGTGCGCCTCGGTGATCCGCTCCAGCGGGTAGCGGTCCGCGATGACCGGCCGGAGCGTGCCGGCCTCCGCCAGCTCCCGCACGAGCAGCAGGTCGCGGGTCTTGTCCGCCGCCTTCCGCAGCCCGGTGAACGCGATGATCGCCTTCTTTCGGCCGAACGCCGCGGTCCACGGCATCTGGACCAGCAGGCCCGGCGACGGCACCGGGCTGAGATAGCGTCCGGCGGGGTTGAGCACCCGGCGGCAGCGCCCGAACGAACTGGTGCCGGCCACGTCGAAGACGACGTCGTAGGTCTGGCCGGCGCGGGTGAAGTCCTCCCCGGTGTAGTCCAGGACCGTGTCGGCGCCGAGTTCGCGTACCAGGTCGAGGTGGGGTGTGCTGCACACTCCGGTGACCCGGGCGCCGAAGTGCCTGCCGAGTTGCACGGCCGCGCTGCCGACACTCCCGGAGGCGCCGTTGACCAGGAGCGTCTGGCCGGGGCGCAACCGGGCCCGGTCGCGTAGGAACGCCAGCGCGGTGCCGTCGATCAGGGCGACCGCCTCGGCGAAGTCGAGATTGGCCGGCTTGGGCGCGAGGGCACCGTCCTGGTGGACGCGGACGTACTCGGCGTGCGCGCCGAAGTCGGGCCCGGTGATCCCGACGACCTCGTCGCCGACCCGCAGCCGGGTCACGCCCGGCCCGACCGCCTCGACCACACCGGCGAACTCGGAGCCCAACACCGTCCACTTCGGCCGGCGGAGCCCGAAGAAGAGCCGGGAGAAACGCGGCGAGCCGCGCCGGGCGGTGCCGTCGGTCACGCTGACCGTCGCGGCGTACACCCGGACGAGGACGTCCTCCTCGCCGGGAACGGGTGTCGGGACCTCCTCGACCCGGATGACGTCGGGGGGACCGTACGTCCGGTAAACGGCTGCTCTCATGGCTGCTCACTTCCTGTGTCGGGGTACTGGAACACCTCTTCGAGCGGCACCGCGAAGACGTGGGCGATCTGGAACGCCATCTCCAGCGACGGCGAGTACCGGCCCTGCTCGATCGCGATGATCGTCTGGCGGGTCACCCCGATCCGCTCGGCGAGCTGGGCCTGCGTCATCTCACCGGCGGCGAAGCGCAGGGCGCGGATCGAGTTGGTGACCCGGGTGGGCTTGACCACGGCTACATGCCCCTGCGGTAGGTGCGGAGTTTGACCACCGACCCGACCACCGAGGAGGCGACGAAGCCGAGGTAGAGCACGTTCGCGATCCAGAAGTGCTCGGCCTCGAACAGCGCCAGGCCGAGTGCGGCGAGCGCGGCGGCCATCAGCATCCGCTGCCCGACGCGGTCGCCGAGCCAGTGGATCTCCCGGTCCCGGACGTCGCCGGAGTGGCTCTCGCTCGGGCGGGCGATCTCGACCGCGATGCGGGCCACGATCGACGCCACGATCGAGACGCCGATGGCCAGCAGCAGCGCCGGCACGTACGTCACCGCGGCCACGGGTGTGCCGGCCAGCCGACCCAGCACCACCGCGAGATAGCCGAGATAGACGGTCACCCCGACCACCAGGGCGACCCAGGTGCCCTTCTCCTCGTACGACATCCTCGCCACCTTCGGGAGGTAAAGAATCTTTGACATGTCGAAGAGTAAAGAGCGGCAGACACCATGTCAAGTTTTCTAGACACGACCGGACCGGGTGCACAGCCCCCGCGCGGCGGTGCGTCAGCGTTCGGGCAGCAACCGCAGCCGGCTCGCGGCGTCACCCCAGATCGAGTACCCGTCGACGTACGGCCGCAGCAGCGCCGTCAGTTCCGGATCTCCTCGGCCGTTGAGGTCGTCCGAGGCGATCCGTCGAGCCGTCCCGGCGAGAAAGTCGGCGACCTGTACCCGGGGATCGAGATGCGACTCGGCGAACCTCAGGCCGGTCAACCGACCGCTCGGGGCGTACCGGACCAACGCCGGTTCCGGCTTGCCGAACAGTTCCCGCAGCCGCGCCACGGACTCGGCGGTCAGCGCGGTCTGGATGTCGTGGATGATCGACACCGGACGGTCGGCCAGGCTCCAGTACGAGACCGCCCGGACGAGTGCCGGCAGGATCGGGTTCAGCGCCGGCACCGCCCTCGGATCGGCGTGCAACCGTGCCACCAGAGACTCCAACCGTGGCCGGGCCGCCCTGAGCGGCTCGAGGATCTCGCCGACCGGACCTGCCGGACCACGTGCCCCGACCACCTCGACCAGCTCGAAGAACGAGTCGACCGAGACCCTTACGCCGCGCCGGTTCCTGGGCCGCAGCAGATAGTTGAACGAGCCCAGCAGCGCGGTCCAGCGCTGCGGCCCGAGTGCGACCGGACCCTCCCGGTGCAGGGCACGCGCCAGGGCCGACGCCCGGTGGCCCTGGTGCAGCCCGAGGCTCGCCTCGTATCCGAGGTCGTCGACCAGCAGGTTGACGAGCTTGCCGACGACGAAGAACGTCTTCTCGGTCAGGTGCACCCGGGCGTACCCGGACAGCGGCCCCTCGGCACCGAGCAACCAGACGAGCACCGGGCGGTGTTTCTCCCGCAGCAGGTGACCGGCCTTGTACTCGGTGGCCGGTGACCGGATCCGGTTCCGCAACTCCAGGACACAGGCCGTCGCCGTCTCGGTGTCCAGTTCCGTGCCGGCGTGCGCGAAGACGTCGGTCACCCCGCCGACCAGCCGTTCGCCCTCCGAGCCGGATTCGTCGCAGGCGATCTCAAGGGGTTGGTCGGCCGTGTCTGACCCTGCCATCCGGCCTCTCCGTCCCGGTCGTTCCGCCCGGCCACCCGACCCCGCCCCGGTCGACTCGCCCAGCTTGCGCAGATCCAGCCTCCTGACCCGGGCCGGGCCCGGCAAGCGGAATTTCGGGCCGGCACCACGACCGCCTCCCGGCCGCACCGGTCGACCCGAGCCATCGACTTTGGTTCAGGTGAATTCGCCCAAGGGCCGTTCCGGTCACCGGCACCCACCCGGGACCGTGGTGGCACGGCAAGCGCGCTGCCCCGGCCCGAGACGTGCGCCCGGGTCCTCCCGAAGCGGCGGCGGTCCCGGTGCCGAGATGCGTGGAAGTCGCGAAGGCGAGCAGCGAGGAGTCACAGATGCCCGACCCCCGAGCCGTTCCGGCCGATGTGCCGGCGACACCGGCCGGCCCGGAGACGAGCGTTGCGGGCACCTCCCTGTCCCGGTGGCGCCGGATCGGCCCGGTCGTTGCGCTCTGGCTGCTCGCCCCGTGGGCGGCGGAGTGCGCGTGGGGCGGCTTCACCGTCGACGACTACCCGCTGGTCGTGGCCTTCCTGGGGCCGCTCTACGGCTCGGCCGCGCTGCTCATCCGGGAGACCGCACGGCGGACCGGGGGCGGTTGGCCGGCGATCGTGCTGCTCGGCGCGGCGTTCGGCATGATCCAGGCCGGGCTGGTCGACCAGTCGCTGTTCAACGACGCCTTCCTGGACGACACCGAGTTCGCCGACGCGGCCGCCGCCGCGCGGGCGACGATGGTACCGGGGCTCGGATTCAGCGCCCAGAACGCGCTCGGTTACCTCGGCGGGCACGTCGTGCTGAGCATCTGCGTTCCGATCGTGATCGTCGAGTCGTTCGTCCGGCCGTCCCGGCGCGCCGAGCCGTGGCTCGGTCGGTTCGGTCTGCCGGTCGCCGGCCTCCTCTACCTGCTCGGCAGCCTGCTGGTCTTCTCCGACGACGGCGGCCGGAAGGGCTTCCTGGCCAGCCCGCTCCAGTTGTCGTTCGCGGCATTGACGGCGCTCGTGCTGACCGGCGCCGCCTTACTGCCCCGGTGGCGGCGCGGACGTCGACCGGGCGAGCCCGACGAGCCGGCGGCCGGCCGAGCGCCGCATCCGATCTGGGCCGGGGTGGTGGTCTCCGGTGCCCGGCTCGCCGTCGACCTGGTGCCGAACTGGATTGGCGTCACGATCGCAGTGGCGGCCAGTACGGTCGCCGCGGTCCTGATCGTGCGGTGGTCCCGGCGTACCGGCTGGGGGCAGCGGCATGTCCTGGCCGCCTGGGGGGCCGGGCTGGTGGTGGCGGCGGCCGGGGCGTACCTGGCACCGAGCTACGCCGCCGCGTCGCCGGCCCAGGCGCTGGTCGCCGACCTGACGGTCAGTCTGCTCACGCTCGCGCTGCTCGGCGGGGCGTTCTGGCGGCTGCGTGCCGAACGGCCCGGCTCGTCCGCACCGTTGCCCGGCAGCGCCTCAGCGGGGTAGTGGCCGGTTGGTGTATACGGTGATGCCGTAGCCGGTGCCGTGCCGGACCCAGCCCACCGCGTCGTAGAAGGCGGTGGTGCCGGCGACCTGCGGGACGGTCAGCAGCCACGCCGGCCGGTCAGCGGTCAGTGTGGCCAGCAGCCGCCGGCCGAGCCCGCCCCGCCGGGCCGCCGGATGGACGGCCAGCTCGGCGACCTCCAGCCAGTCGGAGAGCGTCTCGGCGGCCGGTCCGAGCAGCCGGCGTACCTGCCCGTAGGCACGGTCGGCGGGGAACGGGGTCGGGGTGGTCAGCCCGACCGCGAACCCGGGAACGGCCCGGTCCTGGCGACCGGTGCCGACGGTCCCGCCGTCGTCGGCCAGGACGGCGGCGAAGCCCGGCTTCCCGGCCCAGTCGGTCAGCAGCTCACCGAACCGGGCGGCCCGCTCGGGGGAGTCGTTCCACGGCGGCGCGCAGAACACCGCCGCGTACGTCTCGACCAGCCGGTCGTGCAGGGCGAGCGCCTCCGGTCCGGTCAGCCGCCGCAGCGCGGGTGCACCGGTGCGCTCCGGCCGGGTCACGCGGCCGACCGGTGGGCCCGGACGAGGGTGTCGATCGCCTCCCGGTCTGCGTCCACGATCCGGCAGCCTACCCGCCGCCGGTGACGCTCCGAGCCGGATCGTCGATCGGGGTCTTCCGGGCAGCCCGACCGGCCCGGTGCGGTACGAAGCCGGATGTGGTCACGCGGGCACCTTCGCCGACATTCGCGGCCGTGAAGCAGAACATTCAGTGGCCTGGATTGGAAGGAGGTTTACAGCTTCGAAAAGCTTCGATAGCTTGATCATAACTTTCGGTTCGGCGGCCAAAAGTTGCCAGCAGGCAGTTCGGGCGAGGTCGGGACGGCGCTCAGCGACTCCTCGCCGGGCCCGTCGCTCTGGCCTGCGCCGGGTAGACCGATGGGAGATCGGAACAATGGCTAAGCACAGCATCGACCGCCGCGCGTTCCTGCGCGGGCTCGCCGGCACCACCGTCGCGGTCGGCGCCGCGACCCTGACCGAGGTGCCGGCCACGGCCGCCCCCGGTGGTCGGGGTGGCGGCGGTCGGCTCATCCCGAAGGAACGGACCGGCATCCAGCTCTACAGCGTGCGGGACAAGATCGCCGAGTACGGCTTCGCCCGGGTCTTCGAGGAACTGTCCCGGATCGGCTACCGCGAGGTCGAGTTCGCCGGTTACACCCAGGGCAGCGTGGGCGCCATCACCCCGCAGCAGATCCGGCGGCTGCTCGACTGCAACGGGTTGCGCGCCTCCGGCAGCCACCGGGGGCTGGGCGACTTCCGGAACAACCTCGACCAGGAGTTGGACATCGCCCGTACCCTCGGCATGCGCTATCTCGGCACCGCGCAGGCACCGACCGAGGACCGCACGGTCGACGGTTACAAGGCGGCGGCCGAGGAGTTCAACGGCTGGGGTGCGCGGGCCGCCCGTTGGGGCATCACCATGTACCAGCACAACCACACCATCGAGTTCAGTTTCGCCACCGACCAGCCGTCGGTACGCCTGTACGACGTCTTCCTGGAGCACACCGACCCCCGAGTGGTGGCGCTGGAGATGGACATCCTGTGGGCGTACGGCGGGGCGCGCAAGTACCCCGGGTTCCGGCCGATCGACTACGTGAACGCCCACCCGCACCGCTATCCGCTCTTCCACGTCAAGGACGGGGTGCCGCTGCCGGACCCGCAGCAGGGCAACTCGTACGCGGACGTGGAGTTCGGGCTCGGCGAGATCCCGTTCGCCGAGTTCTTCGCGGCGCTGCGCGGGCACGGCCGGCACGGATACCTCTGGGAGCAGGACACCGCGCCGGACGTACAGCCGAATCCGCCCGGCTCACTCGGCGCGGCCGAACGCAGCTACCGGCGCATGCGTGAGCTGCGCAGGAAGCGCTGAGCGAGTTGGTGGACGCCGCCGGGGTCGGTGCGCCGCACCGGTTCCGGCGGGTCCGGCTCCGGCGGTCGATCCGGTCGGGGCGACGGACCGGTGCTGGCGCGGTGCCGGGCCGAGCTGACCGGGGGATGCCCCCGTGGCCCCGGCTCAGCGCGATGTTCGGGGCAGAACGGCGTAGACGTCGCCGGACCGGCCCAGCGGGCGGAAGCGTTCGAGCAGTCCTGTCAGTTCGGCGGCGTCCAGCCAGCGTTCGCTGGCGAACCGCATCGTTTCGATGGGCGAGTAGTTGTAGCGGTATCCGCCGGCCGTCGCACCCAGCCGGTCCACGATGTCGAGTGCGGTGAGCGCGGCGTCGTGTGCCGACGGGAGGTACTCGAACGACAGCGCGGGCAACGGTCGGCTGAGCCCGGCGAGCACGTTCGACTCGAAACCCTCGACGTCGATCTTGCAGAACGCCGGTACCCCGTACGCCGCGATGAGGTCGTCGAGGGTCGTCACGTCGACCTTCACCGCACGGTCCCAGCGCACCTGCTCGAAGCTGCGGTCCGCCGTCACCGACCGGATCCAGTCGGCCGACATCGTCGAGACCGTCGGGGTGGCGGTGGAGAGTGCCATCGTCGCCCGACCCGGTCGAGCGCCGAGCGCCGCCGGCACGATGCTGACCCTCCGGTCCCGCCGGAAGCCCCAGCGCAGGACGCGCAGGCAGTCCGGCTGCGGCTCGACGGCGACAACCCGGGCGCCCAGCCGCCGCCAGATGCGTACCCGACCGCCCACGTGCGCACCGATGTCGAATCCGACATCCCCCGGCCGGAGGAACTGGCCGTAGAGTCGTGCGGCCCGGCGCTGGGTGACCGGTCGGCAGTGGTAGAGCAGCAGGGACCGGGCGATACCTCTGGCCCGGGTGAACATGGTCCCAACGTAACAGCGGCGATTGCTCCGCGCCGGCCGACGGGACGTCGGTCAGGCCCAGTTGAGGCGCTGGCGCAGCAGCGACTGCTCGGCGGGGTTGGCGGTCAGCGCCAGGGCGCGCTCGTCGGCGGCGCGGGCCTCGTCCGGACGGCCCAGGTCGCGCAGCAACTCGGCCCGGGTGGCGTGCAGCAGGTGGTAGCCGTCCAGCGGGCCGGCGAGGGCGTCGACCTCGGCGAGCGCGGCGGCGGGGCCGCCGACGTAGCGGTTGGCGACCGCCCGGTGCAGCCGGGTCACCGGCGACGGCGCGAGGCGGAGCAGCATGTCGTAGAGGACGAGGATCTGCGCCCAGTCGGTCTCCTCCCAGCGGGCCGCCTCGGCGTGACAGGCGACGATCGCGGCCTGGAGCTGATAGGGGCCGGGACGGCGCCGGGCGGCGGCGCTGGCGATGAGTCGGGCCGCGTCCGCGATCGCCGTCCGGTTCCACCGGCTCCGGTCCTGGTCGGGTAGTTGGACGAGGCCGCCGTGCGCGTCGTACCGGGTGGCGGCCCGGGCCCGGTGCAGCCTGATCAGCGCGAGCAGCCCGGTCACCTCCGGCTCGCCGGGCATCAGGGTGTGCAGGGTCGCGGCCAGGAACTCGGCGTCGTCGGCCAGGTCGCGGGCCTGCGCGGGGTTGGCGGCGCTCGGCAGGTACGCCTCGTTGAACAGCAGGTACACCACGGCCAGGACCTCGGCGAGGCGCTCGCCGAGTTCGTCGTCGGCCGGAATCCGGTACGGGATGCCCGCTTCGGCGATCTTGCGTTTCGCCCGGGTGATCCGCTGGCCCACCGTACTCTCCGGGACGAGGAACGCCCGGGCGATCTGTGCGGTGGTCAGCCCGCAGACCACCCGCAGGGTCAGCGCGACCTGTGCGGCACGCGGCAGGGCGGGATGGCAGCAGGTGAAGATCAGCCTGAGCCGGTCGCCGGGGTCCGGCTGCGCCGGCCACAGCATCAGCCCGAGTTTGTCCCGGTACCGGGTGTCCCGGCGCAGCGCGTCGAGGCCCCGCCGCCGGGCGACCGTGTAGAGCCAGGCGTCCGGCCGCTCCGGGATCCCCTCGGCGGGCCAGTGCCGCAGTGCCGCCTCCACCGCGTCCTGGACCAGGTCCTCGGCCGTGCTGAAGTCCCCGGTCAGGTGCACCAGCGACGCGGCGAGCTGACCCGCGTGGGCGCGTACCACCCGGGACAGCTCGCCGTGCGGCACCGTCATCCGGCGATGGGCCTGATCTCCACCACCGGGCAGGCCGGCCAGGTCCGTGCCATCGCGAGCGCCTCGTCCAGGTCGGCGACCTCGACCTCCACGTAACCGCTGATGATCTCCTTGCCCTCCACGAACGGGCCGTCGGAGATCAGCGGTTCGCCGCCCTCCAGCCGGACGGTGGTCGCGGTGTCGGCCGGCATCAGGTAGGTGCTGTGCGTGATCCTGTCGCTGTGGTCGTCCAGCCACCGGTACACACCTGCGGACGCGCGGGCCCGCTCAGCCTCGTCCATCGCGGCCAGATCGGCCGCGAACTGCTCGGTGTCGATGAACATCATCACGTACTTCATCTCCCGCCCTCCTTTCAGGCGCTCGGCAGTGCCGCGTAGAGGTCGATGCCGTTGCCGTCCGGGTCGAGGACGGTGGCGTACCGCATGCCCCAGAAGGTGTTCCAGGGCTCCCGCGAGCCCCGGTGCCCGGCGCCGGTCAGTTCAGCGTAGGCGGCGTCCACCGCGGCCGGCTCCGGCAACTCGAAGGCGAGGAAGACCGGCGGGCTGCCGACGGCTCGGGTCCAGCCCGGCCGGACCGTCCCGGTCAGCTTCTCGGTGTCCAGCATCAGGTGCGGCCCGCCCGGCAGGTCGCAGCCGGCGTGTCCGGGTGTCCGCTCGTCGATCTGGAACTCCAGGCCGAGCATCCGGTAGAAGGTGATGGAGGCGTCAAGATCGGACACGATCAGGTCGATCGTGTTCATCGTCGGTTTCACTGGTCGGCTCCTCGACTCCGTCGCGCCGCCCGGGGCGGGCGGCAGCATCACCCGGTAGACGATCGGCAGCACCGGGGATCCGACACCCGGCCGGGATTCTTTCGAGGAAAATTCGGCCACCCGGCGCGCCCGGCGCCGAAGGCGGAGAGTCGTCCGCCCTGTTCGGCGGGGTACGGCAGCCGAGGCAGCACCTCCCGGCTTTCGGTTGGGGTGATGATCGCGGGTTCGGTAGGGTGGGAGCCGGTGTGCCGGGAAGTCTGGTCGGCGGTTCATTCGTCGACCCCACCGGAGGCACCGTGATGGCCACCCCTGGCAGCCGCATGCCGAGCCTGTTCTCCCGGGGGAGTTGGCCCGAGGTCCGCCGGATCGGCGACATCCTGCGTACCGAGACCGTCGGCGGGGTGTTGCTGCTGATCGCCGCCGTACTCGCGCTGGCCTGGGCGAATTCGCCGTGGTCCGAGGCGTACCGGTCGCTCGGCGACTTCCGGATCGGCCCGGCCGCCCTGCACCTGGACCTCTCCCTGGCGACCTGGGCGGCCGACGGCCTGCTGGCGATCTTCTTCTTCGTCGCCGGGCTGGAGCTCAAACGCGAGTTCGTCGCCGGGGACCTGCGGGAACCCCGCCGGGCGATGCTGCCGGTCGCGGCCGCCCTCGGCGGCATGGCGGTGCCGGCCCTGATCTACACGGCGTTCAACCTCCGGGCCGGGGACGGGGCGCTGGCCGGTTGGGCGATCCCGACCGCCACCGACATCGCGTTCGCCCTCGCCGTACTCGGAGTGATCAACACCCACCTGCCGGCGGCGATGCGGACGTTCCTGCTCACCCTCGCGGTCGTCGACGACCTGCTGGCAATCGTGATCATCGCGGTGTTCTACACCAGCGCCCTGCACTTCGGCTGGCTGCTGCTGGCGCTGGTCCCGCTGGCACTGTTCGGCCTGCTGGTCCAGCGGCGGGTGCGGTCCTGGTGGCTGCTGCTGCCGCTGGCCGCGGTGGCGTGGGCACTGGTGCACGCCTCCGGGGTGCACGCCACGGTCGCCGGGGTCGCGCTCGCGTTCGCCGTGCCGGTGTCCCGGCGCAGGCCGGGGCCCGGCCCAGGGCTGGCCGAGCACTTCGAGCACCGGTTCCGGCCGCTGTCCGCCGGGGTCGCGGTGCCGGTCTTCGCGTTCTTCGCCGCCGGGGTGTCGGTGGTCGGCGCGGGCGGCCTGGGTGCGTCGCTCACCGACTCGGTCGCCATCGGGGTGGTGGTCGGGCTGGTCGTGGGCAAGGCGGTCGGGGTCTTCGGGGCGACCTGGCTGGTGCAGCGGTTCACCCGGGCCCGGCTCGCCGAAGGGCTCGGCTGGTGGGACGTGTTCGGGCTGGCGCTGCTGGCCGGGATCGGCTTCACCGTGTCACTGCTGATCGGCGAGCTGGCGTTCGGCGCCGGCACCGAACGCGACGACCACACCAAGATCGGCGTACTGCTCGGCTCGCTGCTCTCGGCACTGCTCGCCGCGGTCGTACTGCGCGCCCGCAACCGGCACTACCAGGGGATCTGCACGGTCGAGGAGCGCGACAGCGACGCCGACGGGGTGCCGGACGTCTACGAGGAAGAGGAAGAGGACCAGAGCGCCCGGGGATGAGCCGGGGCCGGCTGACCCGATCGGATCGTTCGATTCCGCTGGCCGGGCCACCGTCGTCGGTCGACTCTTCCGGTAGTCCACATCGACGAGGTACGCTCCGCCGTGGTGTGCCGGGAAGTCTGGTCGGCTGTCGTGTCCGTCGCCGACCCGGGAGACTTCCGTGACCGTTGCCGCCATCCGCACCGCCGCCCTGACCAAACACTACGGGTCCCTCCGCGCCGTGGACGAGCTGGACCTGACCGTGCCGGCCGGCCAGGTCTTCGGCTTCCTGGGGCCGAACGGCGCGGGCAAGTCGACCACGATCCGGCTGCTGCTCGGGCTGGCCCGACCCACCGCCGGCCACGCGTGGATCTTCGACACCGAGGCGACCGACGTCGCGGTGGCGCACCGTTCGATCGCGTACGTCCCGGCGGACGTCGCGCTCTGGCCCGGCCTGACCGGTGCCGAGATCCTCGAGTTGCTGGGCCGGATCGGCCCCGGGTTCGACCGGGCCTACCGCGACGAGCTGGTGCAGCGCTTCGTGCTGGACCTGTCCAAGCCGGGGCGGGCCTACTCGACGGGTAACCGCCAGAAGGTGGCGCTGGTGGCCGCGTTCGCGACCCGGGCGCCGCTGCTGGTGCTCGACGAGCCGACCAGTGGGCTGGATCCGCTGATGGAACGGGAGTTCCGCACGGCGGTCGCGCAGGCCCGCGAGCGCGGGCAGACGGTGTTCCTCAGCTCCCATCAGCTATCCGAGGTCGAGGCGGTGTGCGACCAGGTCGCGATCCTGCGCGCCGGTCGCCTGGTCGAGATCGCCGGGATGGCCGACCTGCGGCAGCTACACCGCAGCCAGGTCGAGGCCACCTTCACCGGTACGCCGCCGGACCTGGCCGGGGTGGCCGGGGTCGAGACGGTGCAGCCCGCCGGTCCCGGCCGGCTGCGGTTCACCCTGACCGGCCCGCCGGGGCCGGCGCTGCGCGCCCTGGCCGCCGCCGAGGTGACCGCGCTGGAGGTCCACGAACCGACCCTGGAGGAGATCTTCCTCGACTACTACCCGCAGGTGTCCCGGTGACCGCCGTCGACATCCGCCCCGGGCGCGGCGCGGCGGATCTCGCCGGGCACCACGCCGGTCGGGCGATCCTCGGACTGGCCCTGCGGCAGGTGTGGCGCGGTGCCACGATCGTCGTCGTGGCGGCCGCCGGGATGTCCGCGATGGTGGCCGCCACCTATGCCAGCACCGTCGGCGACGCGCTCGACGCCACGGCACTCGCCGCACTGGCCGAGAACCCGGCCATCCGTACGCTCTTCGGCGCCCCGGTCGCGCTCGATGATCCGGGCGGGTTCACGGTCTGGCGCACCGGGACCGTGCTCGGGATACTGATCGGGACGTGGGCACTGCTCGCCGCCACCCGGACCACTCGGGGCGAGGAGGACGCCGGCCGCTGGGACCTGCTGGCCGCCGGCCGGATTCCGGTCGCCGCGATCGTGATCCGGCACGCCGCCGTGCTGTTCGGCGTGCCACTGGTCGCGGGGCTCTCGACCGCCGCCGCGCTCGCCGCCGTCGGCACCGCACCCGCCGGGGCGCTGCTGCACGGCGCCGGCCTCGCCCTCGTCGGCGGGTACTTCGCCGCCGTCGGCACCCTCGCGGCGCAGCTCCTGCCGAGCCGTGGGGCGGCGACCGGGGCAGCCGTGGCGTTGCTCGGTGCCGGGCTGCTGGCCCGGATGCTCGGTGACGGCGTCGAACCGGCCGGCTGGCTGCGCTGGCTGTCGCCGTTCGGTCTGGTCGCGCTCGCGCAGCCGTACGCGGCGAACCGCCCGCTGCCGCTGGCCGTGCTCGCGGCGGCCGTCGCCGGCCTGCTCGGCGCGGCGCTGCTGGCGGCCCGGCGCCGCGACCTGCGGGGCGGGTTGCTCCGTACGCCGGCAGGCCGCCGGCCCCGGCTCCGGCTGCTCGGCTCGGTGACCGGGTTCGCCGCCCGGCGCCTGAGCCGTCCGCTGCTCGGATGGGTTGCCGGGATGAGCGGGTACTACCTGCTCATCGGGCTGCTCGCGGTGTCGATGACGGGGTTCCTCACCGAGAACCCCCGGTTCGCCGACCTCGCCGCCGGGGCCGGCTTCGTCGGCCTCGGCTCGGTCGAGGGCTACGTGGCCGCGCTGTTCGCGCTCTCGGCGATTCCGATCGGCGTCTTCGCCGCCGCACGGGTCGCCGCCACCGCCGCCGACGAGGCGGACCGCCGGCTCGTCCTGCTCTGCGCGCAACCCGTCACCCGGATCCGGCTCCTCGGCGTCGAGCTGGCCGTCACCGCCGGTGGCGCGGTGGTGCTCGCCCTGGCAGCCGGGCTCGCCACCTGGGCCGGCGCCGTGGTGGTCGACGCGCCGCTCGGCGTCGGCGCCGCCCTCGCCGGTACGGCCAACGTGTTGCCGGTCGCGCTGCTCTGCCTCGGCGCGGCCGTGCTGGCGCTCGGCTGGCTGCCCGACACGGTCGGGCTGGTCGGTTCCCTGCCGGTGGTCGGCGGGTTCCTCCTGCACGTCGCGGCCGAGAGCAGCGGCGCGCCGGCCTGGGTCGGTCAGCTCTCCCCGTTCGCCCACCTCGCCCCGGTGCCCGACCTGCCGCCGAACCTCTCCGCCGGCATCGTCATGCTGACTCTCGGCGCGGTGCTCGCCATGCTCGGCGCGGTCGGCTACCGCCGTCGGGACCTGCGCGGCTGACCCCCGGCCCGGCGTCTCCGGACCACCGGACAACGCTGACTACGGGGGGTCCGGCGCCAGTGCGGCGGCGAGCCGGTCGAGCCAGGGCGCCGGATCGCCCCCGGCCGGCGGATGCGCGCCGGACAGGGCCGACCAGTCGACCGTCCAGCCCCGGACCGCCGCCGGCCGCAGCAGGTCCGGGTCGGGGATCCGGCGCAGCAGCGTACGGAGCAACCGGGCCGGCAGGCGTACCCCGGGCAGTTCGGCGAGCAGCACCGCGTCGTAGAGGTCCTTTCCGGCCGACAGCCCGTCGGTCGCCTGGTCGGTGCAGAGCCACTGGAGTTTCCAGGCCAGCGAGAGCTCCGGCGTCGCCGCCCAGACCACCGTCGGCGGGTCGGTCCGGTCCTGCCGGGGCACCGCGAGCAGCCGGGGCGGCTCGGGCAGCCGCTCGTCGTACGCGAAATCGAGCTGGACCGTGCCGGAGAGCGCGTCGCCGACCCGCCAGGGCACGACGAGCCGACTGCCGCCGCCGCACTCCTCGGCGCAGGCGCGGTACCCCGAGTCGTACGAGTAGCCCCAGGTGTTGTCCTCGATGATCGCGTCCGGGTCGACGCGGAGGTCGCCGGCGGCCGTGGGATGCCGGCGCAGCAGTTCGACGACGTCCTGGTGCGGACTGGACAGCAGCGCGGTCTCGGCGGCCTCGACCCAGTGCAGCCCCTCCGGAGGCAGCCGCGCCGGCAGCCCGCCGGTGTCGAAGTCCTCGAACATCCAGGGCTCGTCCCGGGGTACCCCGTGCACCGCCTCCGGCCAGAGCCGGACCGGGTCGAGGCGGTCGACGTAGGGGTGCGGGTGCAGGTCGTCGAGCGGGACCGGTGCGCCCGGCCGGACCACCCAGTCGAGGTCGCCGGGCTCGCGGGCCCGGTCACCGACCCAGGACCGCATGGTCATGCTGCCGCGCAGCACCAGGGCGTCGCCGCAGGGTGCCTCCGCGACCAGCGCGAGTATGTGGTCGAGCACGGCACGCCGGGCCGAGCGCTCGTCGGTCAACCCGAGTCCGCTCCCCGCTGGGCTGTCCACGCCGGGCAGGCTACCGGTCCGGTACGACGGGCACGTCCCGCCCCGGCAAGGTCGGCGGGCGGCGTCAGGCCGGGCGGCGACCCGGCCGGTCGGTCAGGGCGCGGAGCCGGTCGTCGAGGGCGTCGAGGTCCGGTACGAACCAGACGTGGTCGGCCTTGTTGGACTCCTCGACCAGGGCGCGCAACGCCGAACTGGTCGCGAGGTGCCCGGAGATGTCGCCGACCACCACCAGCCGCAGCCGGTAGTTGACGAACTTCTGCATGACCTCGCCGGCGAAGCGGGTGCCGAGGGCGAAGAAGCTCGGGTCCAGCCGGCTCGCCGGCACCGCCACCACCGTGGCGCCGAGGAAGGCCGCGCCGATCAGGTCCAGCGCGTCCTGCTCGGTGGCGATCGGCGGGCCGCCCGGGTCGCAGAGCAGCACCGACGCCCCGGCCCGGTCCTGGATCTCGTCAGGCATCCGCCACCTCCCCGCTGAGCAGGCCGTTGTCGCCGCGCAGCACGGCGTCGAGCAGGTGCAGCAGTTCGGCGGTGGCGGCGGCGTCACCGAGTATCACGATCTTCATGCGGCCTCGTTCCTCGTCGTGGACGGTCTGCACCCGCAGCGGACGCCCGGGGTCGTGGTTGGTGTTCGCCCCGGCCAGCAGGAAGGTGCCGAGCCGGTCGGCTCCGGACCGGTCGATGCCGTCGACCTGCACGATGCTCGACACCTCCACCGCGGCGGGGCCGCCGGGCCGGGTCGGGCCGGCGCCGCCGGTCAGCGCGTCGAGGTCGGCCCGGGCGATCCGGTACTGCTTGCCGATCCGTACCGCCCGGAGCCGGCCCGAGCGGATGTAGCCACGCACGGTCCGGACGTGCAGGCCGAGTCGGTCGGCTACCTGCTCGACCGAGTACATCTCGTTACTCATCAGCACCTAACCTACCTGGGATAGGGCAGGATAGGGAAGTTTGTTGGCGCCATCACTCGTACGGCGCGTTCCGTCGGGTGCTCGGACGGCAGGCGTCGGCGCCGCACCGGCGACGGGGAGCCGGGGCGCGGCGCGGCGGCACCCGGGCGTGATGTCGATCGCGGCCGATACCTGCCGGCAACGGGCGGGCAAAACGCGGGAAACCCGCGGCCCTTACGTTTCGATGCGACTCATCCACTGAGGCGCGCCTAGGGTTCCGCCGCCCCGACCGGGGCGGGACTGGTCCGAGAGGCGCAGGCGGGGCCGGCGGCGCGGTCGGCGCCGTTCCACGGCGGGACAAAAGCCCGGGAGACAGCCAGCACCCGGCTGTTCCCGGCCGGGCGACCTTTCCCGGAGGTGCCCATGGGTTTCGCACACGATCATCCCGGTCGGCCGCAGCACCGGCACGCCCACCCCGACGAACCGGACCCGCTGCTGCACGACAACTACGGTCCGGAGGCCCGCTACGCGGTGCGGCGGGAGGCGGAGTTGCCGACCACCCGCTGGGAGGCCGAGGTCGAGCGCGGCCTCCGGCTCGGGCTGCCCGGCGCCGACTCCATCGTGGACCGCCGGATCCCCACCTTCTCCCGTGGCGAGCTACCGCACTTCGCCGGCATCAACACCTTCCTCAAGGCGCCGTACGTCGAGGACGTCACCACCTGCGGCGAGTACGACGTGGCCGTGCTCGGCGCCCCGTTCGACGGCGGTACGACGTACCGGCCCGGGACCCGGTTCGGTCCGCAGGGCATCCGGAAGATCTCCGCGCTGTACGGGCCGTACAGCTTCGAACTCGGCGTCGACCTGCGGGAGTCGATCACGATCGCCGACCTCGGTGACGTCTTCACCATCCCCGGCAACATCGAGAAGACCTTCGACCAGATCTCCAAGGCGGTCAGCCACGTCTACGCCTCGGGCGCCTTCCCGGTGGTGCTCGGCGGCGACCACTCGATCGGCTACCCGACCGTACGCGGTGTCGCCGAGCACCTGGACGGCAACCTGGGCATCATCCACTTCGACCGGCACGTCGACACCCAGGAGACCGATCTCGACGAGCGGATGCACACCACCCCGTGGTTCCACGCCACCGACATCCCGAACGTGCCGCCGAAGAACCTGGTGCAGATCGGCATCGGCGGCTGGCAGGCGCCCCGGCCCGGGGTGAAGGTCGGCCGGGAGCGCGGCACCACCATCATGACCGTCACCGACTGCGTCGAGATGGGGATCGAGGCCGCCGCCGAGAAGGCCCTGGAGGTCGCCTGGGACGGCGCGGAGGCGGTCTGGCTCTCCTTCGACGTCGACTGCCTCGACGCGGCGTTCGTGCCCGGCACCGGCTGGCCCGAACCGGGCGGCTTCCTGCCCCGCGAGGTGCTCAAGTTCATCCAACTCATCGCCGAGCGGCCGCTCGCCGGCATCGAGGTGGTCGAGTGCTCCCCGCCGTACGACAACGCGGAGATCACCTCGCTCATCGCCACCCGGGTCATCTGCGACACCCTGGGCTGCCTCGTGCGCGCCGGCCACCTCCCCGGGAGGAAGTCATGAGAAGACCCCCGCTGACCCGGCTGTTGGCGGTGGCCGCCTGCGCCGCCCTGCTCGGCGCCGCAGCCGGCTGCGGCGACGGCGGTGACTCCGGCGCCGCCGGGTCGACGACGGTACGGCTCGGCTTCAGCGCCTGGCCGGGCTGGTTTCCCTGGCAGGTCGCCCAGGAGAAGGGGCTGTTCGAGGCGAACGGCGTCGACGTCGAACTGACCTGGTTCGACAGCTACACCGACAGTCTCCAGGCGCTGAGCACCGGCAACCTCGACGCCAACAGCCAGACCCTGAACGACACCCTCACCTCGG
This sequence comes from Plantactinospora sp. CA-294935, assembly GCF_050936445.1. Lineage (NCBI taxonomy): Bacteria > Bacillati > Actinomycetota > Actinomycetes > Micromonosporales > Micromonosporaceae > Plantactinospora > Plantactinospora sp. CA-294935. The sequence continues at coordinate 8,540,024 of NZ_JBNJMU010000001.1, read as the reverse complement.
TCAGTGGCGGGGCGAAGCAGACCATCGTGCTGGTCAACGACAACTCGACGGGCAACGACCAGATCATCGCGGCGCCCGGCATCGACGACGTGGCCGGGCTGCGCGGCAGGAAGGTCGCGGTGGAGCAGGGCACCGTCGACCACTACCTACTGCTCCTGGCCCTGGAAAAAGCCGGGCTGTCCGAAAAGGACATCGTCCTGACCCCGCTGCTCACCGATGCCGCAGCGGCGGCCTTCGTGGCCGGGCAGGTCGACGCGGTCGGGGTGTTCGCGCCGTTCACCACCACCGCGCTGGGCCGGGCGGGCAGCCGGGCCATCGCCACCTCGAAGGACTTCCCGGGGGCGATCCCGGACCACCTCGCCTTCGACAGCGGCTATCTGCGGGAGCATCCGGAGCAGGTGCAGAAGGTGGTGCAGACCTGGTTCGACACCCTGGAGTGGATCGCGGCCAACGAGGCCGAGGCGGTGGCGATCATGTCCCGTCGGGGCGGGGTGAGCGAAGCCGACTACCGGACGTACAACGCCGGCACCACGATCTTCACCCGGGAGCAGAACATCGCCGCGTTCACCCCGGGCGGGGACCCGACCCACCTGGACTTCCAGGCCGACCGGATCGCCGAGTTCCTGGTCCGTACCGAGCTGGCTCCGGGCAAGCCGTCACTGGACGGGCTGCTCGAACCGAAGTTCGTGCACGCGGTGACCTGATGGAGCGCCTGGTCAGCCCCGACACCCCCGAGCGGACGACGGCACAGCGCCCGGCGACCGCCCGGCAACTCTTCGGATCGCTGCCCCGGCGCCGCCCGGCCCGACCACCGGGCACGGTGCTGGCGTTGCGTACCCCGCTGTCGGGCCGGACCCGGACCGTCCTGGTGCTCGCCTCGGTCGCCCTGCCCCTGCTGACCTGGCTGCTGCTCGGCGCGACCGGGGCGGTCGACCCCCGGTTCCTGCCGCCGCCGGGCGCGGTCTGGTCGGCCGGGGTCGAGATGGCCGGCAGCGGGGAGCTGTTCACCGATGCCTGGGCGACCGTCCGGCGGATCCTCTACGGGTACGGGCTCGGCGTGGCCGTGGCGGTACCGCTCGGGGTGGCGATGGGCAGCTTCGCGGCGGCCCGGTCCGCCCTGGAGCCGGTCAGTGGACTGCTGCGCTACCTGCCGGCGGCCGCGTTCACCCCGCTGCTGCTGATCTGGCTCGGCATCGGCGAGGCGCCGAAGATCGCGCTGATCTTCATCGGCACCGTCTTCTTCAACATGCTGATGGTCGCCGACGCGGTGCGGCAGGTGCCGATCGACCTGGTCAACGTCTCGTACACGCTCGGTGCCCGGGGCGGTGAGGTGCTGCGCAAGGTGATCCTGCCGTACGCGCTGCCCGGGATCGTCGACGCGGTACGGGTGAACTTCGCCGCCGCCTGGGGCCTGGTGGTGGTCGCCGAGCTGGTGAACAGCCAGGAGGGTCTGGGCAAGCGGATCCTGCTCGCCCAGCGGTTCACCCAGACCGACAAGATCTTCGCCATCCTGGTGGTGATCGGGCTGATCGGGGTGACCGCCGACGTCATACTCCGGATCACCCGGGACCGGCTCGGGCGGTGGGTGCCGTGACCACCGGGCTGCTCGAACTCGTCGGCGTCAACCGGGTGTTCCGGCGGCACGGCCGGGACGTCCCCGCGCTGGCCGACGTCCACCTGCGGATCGCCCGTACGTCCTTCGTCTGCGTCGTCGGTGCCAGCGGCTCCGGCAAGTCCACCCTGCTCTCCCTGGTCGCCGGCCTCGACCGGCCGTCGAGCGGGGAGATCCTGCTCGACGGCAACCCGGTGCGCGGGCCCGGCCCGGACCGGGGCCTGGTGTCCCAGGGCGGTGCGGTCTATCCGTGGCGGACGGTCGAGCGCAACGTCGCCTTCGGCCTGGAACTGCTCCGGATCGACCGGGCGGAGCGGGCCCGCCGGGTCGCCTGGTATCTGGAGGAGACCGGCCTGACCGCACTCCGCTCGGCGCTGCCGAAGCAGCTCTCCGGCGGGCAGCGGCAGCGGGTGGCCATCGCCCGGGCACTGGCCTGCGAGCCGGACGTGCTGCTGCTCGACGAGCCGTTCGGCGCGCTGGACGTGCAGACGAAGGAGGACATGCAGCTCTTCACCCGGCGGGTGTGGCGGGACACCGGCACCACCGTGCTGATGGTCACGCACGATGTGGAGGAGGCGGTCTTCCTCGGGCAGCGGGTGGTGGTGCTGGCCAGCGACCCGGGCCGGGTCGCCGCCGACATCACGCTGGACCTGCCGGACGATCGGGATCTCGGCCTCAAGCGGACGCCGGAGTTCCTGACCCTGCGGGCCCGGGTCGAGGACCTGGTCCGGACGTTCCACCACACACCATGAAGCTCGACTACTCCTGATCATGAGGGGGTGAGGACGAGGCTCGCGGTGCGGTTGCGGGCCGGCTCCCGGAACGGGCCCTGGGACTGGTCGGCGGAGCGCAGGGTGAAAGCGGTCAGCGGCAGGTCGCCGGCCTCCGCCAGCTCCCGCGCCGCGACCCGGGCCCGGGTGAGCGCGGTACCCGAGCCGCCGCTGGTGCGTCCGCCCGGCACCGGCACGCTGTGTCCGACCACGGTGACCGCCACGTCGAGGTCGGGCAGGCGGCGTCCGACGACGGCGAGCATCTCGGCACCGTTCGTGGTCAGCCAGGCGTCGCGGCTGAACAGGCCCTTCCGGAAATAGACCTCCACCGTGTCCGGGCGGCGCTTCACCACCACGCCGGGCAGGGTGACGCCCCGGGCGATGGCGTCGAGCCGGGCGGACAACGCCTGGGCGGCCGCCGCCCGATCCGCCTCGATCTGCTGGAGCCGGCCCTGCAACTCCGCGGCACGGCGCCGCTCCGCGTCCAACGCCGCGGTGTCCGGCGTCGGGGTGCCCGTCGACGCGGCGGGCTTCGTGGGCGGCGAGGCCGGCAGCGACGAGAGCACGACCACCGTACCGGCGGCGAGCGCGACCGTCACCACGGCCCCGGCCGCCGCGAGACGCACCGGCGGCGCGACCGGGCGCGGCCGGCGGTCACCGGCGAGGATGGCGGCGACCGCCCGCCGGCCCGCGGCGGCGCCCTCGTGGCCCGGGTCGATCGCCTGGACCGTCGCCCAGCACTCGTCCGCCTCCCGCCAGCGCCCCTGCTGGGCACGGATCCGGGCGAGCAGGTCGAGGGTGACCGGCTCGTCGCTCTCCAGCGCGGCGAGGATCTGGGCGGCACCGTCCAGGTCGCCGCGCCGGGCGGCGGCCGTGGCCCGGCTCACCGCCAGGTCGGTACCCAGGGCTGGCGCGGTCACCGGCCGACCAGCCCGATGATCTTCGGCTGTTCGTCGCGCGGCAGCAGCCGGACGAGCCGGGAGTTGACCGCGTCGAGCGCGCGTTCGTCGCCGGCGGCCAGCGCGTCCTTGCCCTCCCGGACGAGCGTCCGGGCCTCACCGGACGGCTGCATCCGGCCCTGCTGCTCGCAGAGCGCGTAGAAGAGGCGTACCGACCAGCCCGGCTGCCGCCGTTCGAGTTCGATCAGGAACTCGGTGACCCGCTCGGTCTCCGCCCTGATCCGCGCCGAGCTGCCGCTTCCGATGGCCTCGTCCGCACGCTGCTCGAGCTCGGCCAGCGCCGTCCGGTCGGCGGGGTGCCCCACCTCGGATACCAGGCGGCCGGCCTCGGTGAGCAGGTCACGCAGTTCCCGTACCAGCGCTGGTTGGTCGGCCGCCTCCTCGATGTCGTCGAGCTGCGCCTGCACCTCACGCAGCCGGTCCTCGGCCGTGGCGGCAGCGCCCGCGTCCACGGCGGCGGCCCGGACCTGCTCCCGCGCGGTGGTCAGAGTGCCCTCGTCGTCGAGCCGCCGCAGCCGGTCGCGCACCTCCGGTACGTCCGACGCGCGCGACTCGTGCAGCGCGGCCATCCGCTGCTCGGCCTCGGCGAGCGCGCTCGCCAGTTCGTCCGCCTGCGGCGTACGGACCTCGTCGAGGTTGATCTCCGCCTCGAACTGGGCCTGGATCAGCGGTACGTCGGCGACCACGGTCACGAGACTGGAGGCGTCCACCTCGAACGTCACCTCGACCTCGGTGCCGGCGGGCAGGTCGATCCGCACGTCCAGCGGGCGGATCTCGAGCATGCCGACCGGGCGGTTGCGGTCGGCGCGGTCCCGTTCGCCCTGCACGACCGGGATCCGGATCACGGACTCGGTGTCCGAGCGGCGCAGCGCCGCAGCGGTGCGGAACACGTCGCGCGCCCGGGTCGGCAGCGTCGCGCCCTTGCGCAGCAGCGGCGCGAACGCGCGGTCGGCGAGCTGGATGCCGAGCGAGTGGGTCAGCCGGGCACCGCCGAACTCGACCTCCCGGTGCGTGATGGACAGCGAGTCGGGCGACACCTTCTGCGGCGCGCCGAACCCGTCGGTGAGTTCCACCGCGAACCGCGACGTCCTGTGCGGATCGATGGCGACCTCGGTGAGGAAGGCGCCCTCGGCGTTCAGCGCCACCCGGCCGGTGCGGAACGGCGGCTGCCCGTCCGGATTGCTGAGCGTCACGCCGTACCCGGTCCAGTCCACCGGCGTGCCGGCGTGCACCTTGCCGGCGACCACGGGCGTGGTCGTCGTGACACTCGGCTCGTACGCGAGCTGCAGCGCGAACTCCCCGGCGGCCGGCTGGAAGGACGGCGGATCGGGGCGCCGGACGGTGCTGGCGAAGATAGCGGCGCCACGGGCGACCACGGTGGTCGGGTCGAGGCTGGTGTCGAGCGCGATGCCGAGGCCGTCGCGGCTGTCGGCGAGGCGCTCCCGCAGCCCGGGCGCGAGGGTGGTGCCGCCGACGAGCAGCAGCTTGTCGATGTCCTCCGCGCGCAGCCCGCCGTCGGCGAGCGCGGTGCGGCACAGGTTTATCGCCCGCGCGTAGAACGGCTCGGCGACCCGGTCGAGCTCGTCCCGCCGGAGCGTGTATTCGAACGTCTCGGTGTCACCACCGTTGACCGTCAACTCCTCCGTCAGGTCGATCGTGTCCCGGCGGGAGAGCTGGATCTTGCCCTCCTCGGCGAGCCCCTTCAGCTTGGCGAAGTTCCGCACCCACGCCGGGTTGTCGCGACGGAAGTCGGCGAGACCGAACGCGGACGCGGCGGCCGGGGCCAGGATCCGCTCCACCACCGCCCAGTCGATGAGCTTGCCGCCCAGGTACGGGTCACCGGCGTGGTTCAGCACCCGCAGGTCGCCGTCCCGCTTGCTCACCACCGCCGCGTCGAAGGTACCGCCGCCGAAGTCGAACACCATCCAGTACGCCCGGTCGTCGGCGTCGTGGAAGCCGTACGCGAAGGCCGCCGCGGTGGGTTCCTGGACGAGCGGGCACGCGGCGCTGAGCCCGGCGAGCGAGGCCGCCTCCAGGGTGGCCTTGTTCTGGTTGAGCGAGAACGCGGCCGGCACGGTGATGACCGCCGCCTCAGGTGCACTTCCGCTGTGGTGCGCGGCGTCCACCCGCAGCGACTTGAGCACCTCGGCGGAGAGCTGCGGCGGTGTCAGCGTGGTGCCGGCCTTGACGAACCGCTTGCCGGCGTCCGCCAGTCCCATCTCCAGCTTGAACTCGGCAGCCGCGTTGTCCGGGTCGCTCTGCACCCGCTCGCGCGCCCGCCGCCCGACATGGACGACGCCGGGCTTCGGGATCCACACCGCCGACGGGGTGATGTCCCAGCCGTCGTTGCTCTTGATGATGACGACGTCGCCGTCCTCTTCCACCACCGCGATCGCGCTGTTGGTGGTGCCCAGGTCGATGCCGAAGTCGATGGTGTCACGCATGGTCGTTCCTTCCGTCGATGGGCGGGGCCGGGGTGCCGACGATGACCTGGCCCACCTGGACGAGCCGGCCGTGCAGGTAGACCGACGGCCGTACGGTCTCGATGACGATCTCGGTGGTCAGGGCGGGGTCCTCCTGGTACACCAGGACCTCGAGTTCCCGCCCCGCGTTGAAGGCGTCGCCGTCGTGGTCCTGGACGACCAGGCCGGCGTCGGTCAGCGCCTCGGAACACGTGCGCAGATACCGGCCGGCCTGGCGGTCGCGGGGCGAGGTCCGTTCGCCGACCGCGGTGAGCTTCCGCTGGGCCCGCCACAGGTTGGTGACGGCCGTCGCGAGGGCCCCCTCGTCCGGCCCCGCCGGCGGCGTCTCCACCTCATCGGGCTTTTCATCGGGCTTCGCGTCCCGGACCGCCGTCAGCAGATCCTCCAGGCGGGCCCGCTGCCGCTCCGTCCACATCGGAGGGGAAATCCGGAACTCGCGATGATGCCGGCGCTGGCGAAGCTCCTCGCGCAGTCTGTTCAGGCGTCTCACATCGTCACTCCTCGTCGCCACAGGGCCAACTTGGGCAGGTAGCGGGCGCGCAGGTCCGGCGACAGGTCGAGCGCCTCCGCCATGAGGTCCGCCGCGCGGTCGAGGTGGCCGGCGCGCTGGGCCAGCGCAAGCGCCTCCGCGGCGAGCCGCAGGGCCCGCGGGTGGGGCGGGACTTCCTGGCGGGGAGCGCCGCCGCCGAGCCGCCGGTTGCGCAGTTCGGCGGTCAGGACACCGGCGGAGGCCGGCCGGTTGGCCGGGTCGACCTCCAACGTGGACAGCAGGATCCGGTCCAGCTCCGGATCCACCTCCGGGTGGTACCGGCTCGGCGGCAGCGGCGCCCGCGCGAACCGACCCGGCGAGTACGACGACAGGGGTCCGCCGTCGTCGTAGGGGAGGCGGCTGGTCAGCAGCAGGTACACGATGGTGCCCACCGACCACACGTCGCTCGCCCGCGAGTACCCCTCGCGGCGCAGCACCTCCGGGGCCATGAAGGCGAAGGTGCCCTGGGCGCTGGCCAGCATCGTGAACGGGTCGGCGCGCTTGGCGAGCCCGAAGTCGCTGATCCGGATCCGCAGGTTGCTGCCGTCGTAGCCGACGAGGATGTTCGCCAGGGTGAGGTCGCGGTGCAGGATCGGTGGCTCCTGCTCGTGCGCGGCGGTCAGGCCGGCGGCGATCTGCTCGGCCGCCTCGACCGCCAGCCCGACCGGCATCGTGGGCGAGTGTGCGCGGATCAGCCGCTCCAGGCTGCCCCCGGCCACGTACTCCATGGTGAAGAACCCCCGGACGCCCTTCGGCGTGCGCACGGTACCGGCGTCGAACACCCGCACGATGTTCGGATGGCCCAGCGTGGACAGCAGTCGGGCCTCCTCCAGCAGGGTGCGGGTCTCGTCGAGCGAGGCGACCCGCTTGAAGACCTTCATGGCCTGCCAGCCGAGGTACTCGTGGCGCACCCGGTGTACCTCGGCGAACGCGCCCTCGCCGAGCAGCCGGTCCACCACGAGCGTCTCGGTGACGCGGTCACCGCTCTCCAGCAGGCTCACGGGTCTTCCTCAGGATCGGTGACGTTGAGCCGGTACCCGATGCCGGTGATGGTCTCCAGGATGCGCGGCGCGGACGGGTCCGCCTCGATGGCGCGACGCACCGCGCGTACGACGCCGGCCAGGTCGGCGCGGGTGTAGGCGCGGCCCGGCGGCCACTCCTCTCGCGGGCCCCAGAGCGCGGTGACGAGTTCCTCGTGTCCGCACGCGACGGCCGCGCCGGCGCTGCTGCGGCCCACCATGTACCGCAGAAGCTGGTGGCCCTGCGGTCGCAGCCCGCTGACCGGGGTCTCACCCTTCTCGTCGCTGCGGTACGCCCGCGCGGCCACCCAGTCGTACCGCAGGCCCGGCCCGCGCGTCGGCACCGGCGGTGGCGGCTCGAACGGCGCGGCCTGGGTGGTGTGCGGGTCGAGCAGCGTCAGTTCCCAGTACAGCGGTTCACCGTCCGGGGACATGTCGCCGAGGATCAGCAGCGCGTCGCCGTGCCGCAGGCGGCGGCTTCCCACCAGGCGTTGGGTGCGCCCGTCCAGGCAGCGCAGCAGGGTGCCGTTGACGCTCGCGTTGTCGGTGACCGTCCAGCCGCCGTCACTCAGGTCGAGTGTGCAGTGCAGGCGACCGACCCAGCGCTGCGGGTCCGGCTCCAGCGCCACGTGCGGCGCGTGGTCCGGCGCGGTCCGCCCGACCGTGACGGGCCCGTCCGTCAGCTCGACGCCCCGGGTCTTCCCCTCGGGCGAGGTGATGCGTAACGTCACGCTCCCGTCGGCACGCGTCTTCTCACCCACCGTCGACTCCTTGTCCGGGCGCCATCTGCCGGGCTACCGGGCTCGCCCGTCAAAGGGCTGGTGGTCCTTGCGGTGTGCCAGGCAGGCCGCGTACATCCGCTCCTGACTCTGCTCGGTCCACCATTCCGACGGGATCGCCGAGATCGAGAACGTGTCGGGCACCCGTAGCTCGTTCGCCATCCGCCGGCACGTCCGGTCGGCCTCCTGCACGAGCCGCGCCCGGGTCGTGTCCGCCGTGAGTGACGCACCGGGCGGCGGCCAGGCCAGGATCTCGTAGCCGAGAATCTCGGCCCAGTGCGGGCCGTCGCAGCGCACGATCGGCCACACGTTGTCCACACCGTCGTGCTCCTGCTTGAGTTCCACACAGTATCCGGCCGGTGCGTTGTGGTCCCGGCCTTCCCGGGACGTCAGCGGTCGCGGTACGGCGAGCTGGGCCCCGGTCTGCTGGGAGGCCGCCCGGAACGACCAACGCTCGACGTCGGTACGCATAACCAGGCATGTCGCGTAGTTGGACGGTGAGTCCGCCTGGGTGATGACGCCCGGGGCGGGCAGGACGACGTCGGTCGTGTATCCGCTGCCCGCCGACAGACCGAAGTGGTTCGCCTGCTCGCCGCAACTGAAGCGGGCGAGGCCGGCCAGGTAGTCGTAGTCCGCGGTGGGCCAGGAGGCGACCGCGCCCTGCAGCGTCACATAGGCGAACACCTCGGCGGCGTGCTCCTGCCCGCAGGCCACCTTCACCACCGTCGAATCGCCGTCGCGCCAGTCGTCCGCGTCCTGGACGCAGATGATCTCCTGCGGGACGTCGTTGTAGTCGGCCGGGTGGATGTCGACCCCGCTCTCGTCCGGGCCGGTCGCGGCGTTGATTATCATCACGAGCGCCACGACCACTACCGCGCAGGCGACGAGGGTGGCCACCGCCCGACGGCGCTGCCGCCTGACCTGAACGTCCCAGTCGGACAGCTCCATCCGTGAGCCGTACCGGACCGACCGGTTGGGTGGGCGGTACGAGATCGGCGCGCCCTCGTCCAGATCGGAGAGCATCTCGCGGACGGCCGCCAGCAGCGCCTCGTCGGTGGCCTCGGCGAGGATGCCGCGCAGGAAGCTCGCGGCCTCGTACCGCCCGCGGTTCCGCCGGATCTCGTCGACCGTGAACCGGAGCTGGTTGAGCGCCTCGTCCGCCTCGTCGAAGCCGCGCAGGTTCTCCCGGACCCGACGCCGGGTCTCCGGATCGGTGGCGAGCTTCTCCGCCTCCGCCAGCCAGCCCTTGACCTTGCCCTCGTACTGCCCGGTGGCCCGGTTCCGGGCGAGGGCGCAGTTGTTGAGCAGCACCGCGACCTTGTCGCGGGCGGCGTCCGTTCGGCGGTGCCGGTCACGCGGCGCCAACCCTTCCAGCCGGGCCAGCAGCGGATTCAGCCGGGCGCGCATCTCGGTCACGATCTCGTCGGCGTCGCCGGAGTCCAGCCGGGTGTGCAGGTCGCGCACGACGGACTCCAGCTCCGTGTACAGCGGCTCGGCGGCCTCCTCGATCAGCCGGTCGCGATCCCGGGCCGGCACGGGCCACTCGGCCAGGTTCTTCCGGATCGGCGCGGGGTAGGCCGCGGAGACCGCCAGCCGCAGCAGTGGGCGTACCAACGCCACCGGCAGTTCCGCGCGCAGCGCGTCCACGGCGGACGCGTCGAGCTGCCGGTCGTCCAGCCGCTGCACACGGTGGTGCAGGTGCCGCCAGAAGGACGCCGATCGCAGCGTTTTCGTCCAGGCCGTCGCCGCCGCCGTCCACTGGCCCGGCAGCGCGCCGGAGATGGTCGAGGCCAGCAGGTCGGACGGGCCGATGTCGAGCGCCGCTGCGTGTGCGCGCACCGCGGCGTCGTGGTCGTAGTGCACACCCGCCGGACATTCGCAGCCGTCCGGCGGACCCCACACGGCGAACACCTCGTGCACCAGGCGGCGGCGCGGATCGCCCAACACGTCGAACGCGGCGCGCACATCCTCGGTGGTGGCCGAGGTTCCCTGCCAGTCCACGTCGGCACCGACCCGCAACGCCGCCGTCAACTGCTGCTGCCGCGCTCGCGCGGTGCGCCGGTCCACGTCCACCGGCAGGCCGGTGACCCGGAAGGCGTTGCGCCGGTACAGCTCCGGCCCGGCCAGCTCCCGCAGGCTGGCGATCGCCACCTCACTCACTCGGGCTCCCCAGGACGACATGAGTGCGAACTCGGATCAATCTGCTTTCCAGGATCGTCGCGGCGTGCGCCGCACACTACAGAAGACAGTTGGAAACTAGATGTACGGCCTAGGACAGATCACCGCGGATCGGGTCCTCGCCGACGCGCTTGAGGTAGTCACCCGGATTGGTGATGGGTCGCCCCTGGTCCCGGTACTTCTGTCGGACCCGTTCCAGGTGGGTCTTCACCGTGCTCCTCTCGATGCCGAGCCGCCGCGCGATGGCGATGTGCGTCATGCCCTCCGCCACCCCCAGCAGGATCTGCCGTTCCCGGGGTGTCAGCGACGGACCGCGGCGGTCGTCGTCGCTCAGCAGGAACGCGTGCTCGGGCGACGTCGGCGTCTCGCCGCGGTGCACGGCCCGAATCGCGTCCGCCAGATCGTGGAGATCGCGTTCCTTGGGGATGTAGGCCACCGCGCCGGCCTCGGTCGCGGAGACCACCCAGCGGCGGTCCTTCACCACCGAAATGACGATCACCTGGCGGCCGGTGGCGGTCAGTTGCGCCACGTTGTGCGCCGGGTCGGTGAAGTTGCCCAGGTCGAGATCGAGTAGCACGATCGCCGGAGCGTCGGCTCCGGCAAGGTACTCGTCGACGGACGCGGCCACCGCCGTCAAACGGATGTCGGGCGTGCTGCCGAACCAGTTCGCGAACGACTGGAGCAGCATCTTCTCGTCGTCGATCGCGCCGATGGTTATGACGGTTTCCATGTGATCTCCACGGTGGTGCCCTCGCCGGGCGTACTGGTGATGTCGCACTGGCCGCCGGCCTCGACCACGCGGTGCCGGATCGAGCCCAGCAGGCCGTACCCGCTCCGCGCTGTCGCGGGCACGAAGCCGGCGCCCCGGTCGACGACCGTGACGCGCACCCCGCCGGTGCCGTCGCCTCGGGTCGTCAGCCACGCCTGCCCGGTGCCCGCGTGCTTGCGGGCGTTGTTGAGCGCCTCCCGGGTGGCCCCCAGTAGCGCCTCGGTGACGTGCCCGGGCACGCCCGTCGGCAGTTCCGCCGAGTTGTGGTCGATCCGCAGCCCGAGCGCCGCCAGGTCACGCACGACGCGCCCGAGCCCGGTACTGAGGTCCGTCGACATCGCGTCGTCCGACCCGGTGATCAGGGAGCGCAGGTACCGCGCGTCGCGCTCGCACTGGCTGCGGAACTGCTCGGTGTTGAGGTCGATCTGCCCCATCGCACCCACGGTCAGCGTGGACAGCACCGTGTCGTGCAGGTTCCGGTACTGCCGCCGTCGCTCCCAGTCCCGGGCCTCGACCGACGCCATCCGGGCGGCCGCGTCGGCGGCCTGGCGCTGGGCCGCCAGCGCGGACGTGTGGGCCTCGTCCGCGGCGCGCGCCGACGAGCGTACCCAGGCGGCGGCGAATCCGGCGGCGACGGTGAACAGGACCAGCGAGCCGATGTTGCCGGTCGCGGACGCGAGGGGCGAGGAGCCGGCGGCGAGATCCCGCCACACCCCGGCGAGGTAGCAGCCGGACAGCAGGAGGATCGACGGTGCGGCCAGCCAGCGCGGGCTGAACACGACGGCGAGTACGCCGGCCGCGTTCGCCGGCCCGACGGTCCAGTTCGCCCACCCGATCGCGTGACCGGGCGCGGTCGACCGGCCGATCACGACGAGCGCGACCCCGATGAGCAGGACGTCGACGACGACGGCGAGCGACGTGATGCGCCGCCCGCGCAGCGCGGCTCCGTAGAGCACGAGCGACCACACGGCGGCGACGGCGTAGAGGCCGAACACGACGCCCGGCCGCAGGTATGCCGACCGGTCGGTGGAGACGGCGGCCGCCCCGGCCGTGGCGTACTGCGCGAGCCGGAGCGCCCCGAACCCGCGCACCAGCACGCGCTCGGCTTGTTCCCGCCCGTCGACCCCCGCCACGCTCCCAAGATTTCAAATCCCGGGAGTACGCGGAAGTCCGCTCTGCGGCGGACTCCCACGATCAAGACGTTGCGGTCATCAGGTCGAACGCCGCGACGGCACTGCCGTGCAGGCTGCCCAGCCAGACGGTGTCGCCGTGCCGGCGTACCCCGGTGACCATCGAGAAGCCCGGGACGCATGCCTGGAGGTCGTACCGGACCCGGCCCTCGGCGTCCACCGCCTGCACCCAGGCGGTGTCCGCCGGCTTCGGCTGCAGGAAGTCCGGCAGCGCCCAGACCGCCCGCCGCACGGCGGGGTGCCACGGCGAGACCCGGTCCAGCAGTGCGTTCCGGGGCGAGCCCATCGCGATCCAGAGCAGCCCGTCGTCGTCGGGGGCGAGGTTGTCGGGGAAGCCCGGCAGGTTGTCGGCCAGCCGGTCCACCTCTCCGGTACGCGGCCCGGCCAGCCACACCCGGGTCAGCCGGTACGCCCCGGTCTCGGCCACCACCACGTACGACTCGTCGGCCGCCAGCGCCACCCCGTTGGCGAACTGGAGCCCGGTCAGCACCTCCTCGGTACGCCCGTCCGGACGCCACCGGAGCAGGCGTCCGGTGCCGGAGTGTTCGAGCAGGTCGGCCTTCCAGTGCGGCAGCCCGAAGCGCTGCGACGAGTCGCTGAACCAGATCGACCCGTCGCCGGCCACCGCCGCGTTGTTGCAGAGCCGGAGCGGCGCCGACCCGACCACGGTCCCGGCGGCCACCAGGGTGCTGACCCGGGCGGTGTCGGGGTCGACCCGGAGCAGTCCGCGTGCCGCGTCGCAGACCACCAGCCGGTCGTCGCGGTCCAGTTCGACGCCGAGCGGCCGGCCGCCGGTCTCGGCGATCACCCGTGGCCCGGTGCCGTCCGTCGACAGCCGCACCAGCCGGCCGTCGGCGAGCCCGGTGTGGACCCGGCCGGCGGAGTCGACCGCGACGTCCTCCGGCCCCTGGCCGGGCACGGCGTGCAGGCGTACCGGTGGCATCCGGTCGGTGCCGCTGTCCTGGCGGGCCCGGGCCGGTGCCCGCTCCGGTCGCCACACGACGGGATCGATCCGGGGCTTGGCCATGGCTCATGGTATCCATCCGGATCGTTGCCGTCGCCGGTCCGGTTCCGTCCACCCTGGACAGGCCCGGGCGGGTCGGCTTGACGGCTCCGGCCGGGTAACGATATAAACCATCTGGTTATAGAACTGAGAGGTTACAAAAGATGAGTGCGGATCTGCTCGACGCGACCTTCGCGGCCCTGGCCGACCCGACCCGGCGGGCGATCCTCGCCCGGCTGGCCACCGGCGAGGCCAGCGTCACCGAGCTGGCCGCGCCGTTCGCGATGAGCCAACCCGCCGTCTCCAAACACCTCAAGGTGCTGGAACGGGCCGGGCTCGTCTCCCGGGGCCGGGACGCGCAACGCCGGCCGTGCCGGTTGGAGGCCCGGCCGCTCAAGGCCGCCCTGGACTGGCTGGAGAACTACCGCGACTACTGGGCCGAGAGCTACCAGCGGCTCGACGGCCTGCTCGCCGAACTCCAGGCCGAGGGCGGCGAGGGGCGGTGACCAGCGGCGACCGGGAGCTGACCGTGACCACCCCGACCGACCGGGAGATCGTGCTCAGCCGCGCCTTCGACGCCCCGGCCGGGCTGGTCTTCGACGCGCTGACCCGCCCCGACCTGCTCCGCCGCTGGTTCGGCGCGCGCGGCTGGCAGCTCGTCGACTGCCAGGTGGACCTGCGGGTCGGCGGCGCGTGGCGGTTCGGCTCCCGGGGCCCGGGCGGCGAGGAGATGGCGCACGGCGGGATCTACCAGGTGATCGAGCCGGCCCGGCGGCTGGTCTACACCGAGCGGTACGACGACCAGTCGTACCCGGGCGACACCCTGATCAGCCACCGGCTCGCCGAACGGGCCGGAGTGACCACCCTGACCAGCACGATCCGCTACGCCACGCCCGAAGGCCGGGACCGGGTGCTCCGCTATCCGATGCGGCGCGGCGTGACCGAGGGCTACCGCCGGCTCGACGACCTGCTCGCGGAGCGGATCGAGGCCCGCTGACCCCGAGGACCGCCGGTCCCCGGCACCGGCCGGGCACCGATGTCGACACACACAGAGAGGCACTCACCGTGAACTGGACCCTGGAAGTGGTGGTCGTCCCCGTCTCCGACGTGGACCGGGCCAAGACCTTCTACGCCGACCAGCTCGGCTTCCATGTCGACCACGACACCCGGATCAGCGACAAGGTACGCCTCGTCCAGCTCACCCCGCCGGGCTCGGGCTGCTCGATCGTGATCGGCACCGGCGCCGTGCCGGACATGCCGCCCGGCTCGCTGCGCGGGCTGCAACTCGTCGTCAACGACCTGGCCAAGGCGCGCGCCCAACTCGTCGAGCGGGGTGTCGAGGTCAGCGAGATCCAGGTCCTCGGCGAGAATCCGGAGGCCGTCGCGGAGCCGCTGGACAACGTCGGATTCGTCTTCTTCAGCGACCCGGACGGCAACGGCTGGGCCGTGCAGCAGATCTCCTCCCGGGGATAGCCGGCCGGCCCTCGGATGTCGGTACGGCCGCGTAGCATCCGCTGCCGTGACCGCCGTCCAGACGTACCGGTATCTCGGCCCCTCCACGCTCCGACCCGACGGTCTGGCCCTACAGACCAGTGGCGGGCCGGTAGCCAACCCCCGGTTCTTCTCCGGGTTCCTGACCATGCCACGGGCGGCCGCCGCCGGCCTGCTCGCGGTGGCCGAGGTCGCCCGCAGCCGCTACTACCGGCCGGCCGACCCGGCCAGCCTCGACCCGGTGGTGACCGGCAGTCGGGACCGGCTGCGCTTCGAGTCCTTCTCCGGCTGCTGCGGCGTCTACGCCCGGCTCGACGCGCTGCCGGCCGGGATCGACGGCGAGATCGTCGCGCACGGCACCACCAACGTCGACGTCAACCCGCCGCTGCGGGCGGCGCTGGCCCGGGTCGGCGGGCTCGACCCGCTGCACCTCTCGGTCGGGCCGGACGACCTCACCGTCTCCACCCTGGACGGATCGGTGATGGAGAAGAAGGTCCCGCTGCCGGGGCGCTGGCTGCGCGGCTTCGCCGAGGTGCACGTGCTGGCGGCGGCCTTCGAGCCACGGGCCGAGATACCGGCCACCGAGGCGGCCGCCTTCCTGCGCCGGCTGCCCGGCGCCGGAGACCGGTCGGTGCTCTGGGCGGTGCCGGCCGGGCGGTCGTTGCGGCTGACCGGGCGACCGGTGCCGGGCGCGGTCTGCCTGGCCGGGGCCGACCGGCTGGCCACGCTGCGCGGACTGCTGCGCCACGCGAAAACCCTCCGGGTGTACGGCCCGACCGTCGCGGCCGGCTCCCCGCCGTTGCCGAGCGGCTGGGAACTGGACACCGGCGAACTGCGGCTGTCGCTCACCCTCTCGCCCGAGCCGTACCGGGGTTTCTCGGGGGAGGGGGCGAGCCTCGCCGCGCTGGCCGGAGACGACGTCGTGGACGACGCCGAGCTGGTCGGTGCGCTGCTCTCCTGGGATCCGACGATCGACGTCGACACGCTCGCCGAGGGGGCCGGGATCGGCACCGACCGGGTCCGTGCCGCGCTGGCGCAGCTCGGCACCGCCGGCCGGGTCGGTTTCGACGTGTCGCAGGCGGCGTACTTCCACCGGGTGCTGCCGTACGACGCCGGCCGGGCCGAGCGGGACAACCCCCGGCTGCTCGGCGCCCGGGCCCTGGTCGAGGCGGGCGCGGTGCAGGTCGACGGCGCCACCGCGACGGTACGCAACGGTGCCGACGTCTACCGGGTGCGCAGCCACCCGGACGGCCGGTACACCTGCTCCTGTCCCTGGTGGGCCCGGCACCGGGGGCAGCGCGGGCCGTGCAAGCACGCCCTCGCCGTGTCGATGGTCGGCGCACCGGCGCAGGACCCGGCGTGACCGAGAGCATCTTCGACCTCATCCACCAGCGCGCGGTCGAGGCGGTCGCCGACGCGCTCGCCGGGCTGTCCGAGCCGGACCGCCGGCAGCTCGGTGTCGAACTGGTCGCCTTCGTCCGCCGGCTCAGGGACAACTGGTGGGTCGGCCGGGAGGCGGCGGCGCTCGCGGTGGCGGCCGTCGGCTGCCTGCCCAGCGCGGCGAAGGCGGCCGAGATCCTCGGGCGGCGCGCGGTCGAGCTGGACATGGCGGCCGGTCCGCCGGTGGTGGCGGCGGCCCGGGACCGGGGCATCGACTGGCTGCCCGACCTCGCCCGGCGGCTCGCGGGCCGGCTCACCGGGACCCCGCCGGGTAGCTGGGGTCTGGTCGCCTACCTCTTCGTCGAGGAGAAGCTGACCCCGCCGACCGGGGACCGGTTCGTCGAGGGCTGGCTCGACGAGATGTCCTGGCCAAGCGGCGGGCGAGAGGCACCCCCGTTGCCCGACCGGTTGCGCGCCGACCCCTTCCTCGACCCGCTGCTGCCCCGGCTCTTCGAGGTGGACGGGCTGGGCGGCCGGCTCGGCTTCGAGGACTACCACACCGGGGCGGCGATGGCCCTGCCGCACGCCCTCGTCCAGCTCACCGCCGAGGGCCGGGTGGACCGGGCGGTGCTGCTCGGCGGCTGCGTCGACCGGCTGGTCCGGGGCGACCGGGCAGCCGCGCTGCGCCCCTTCCTCGTCCTGCACGACCTGCTCGCCCCGACTCCGGCCGAGCGCGCCGACCGGGCCGGCGACTACCTCAGGCTGCTCGCCGACGGCCCGGGGCCGGTAGCGTCGATGGCGCAGAAGGCGCTGCGCGGAGCCGCCGACGTCGAGCTGGAGGAGCTGCTCGACGCGTCCCGGGCGGTGTTGATCCGCCCCGAGAAGGGCCTGGTACGCGCCCAGCTTCGCTGGCTGGACCAGCTTGCCCGGCAGCGGCCCGAGCGGGCCGCGGAGATCGCCGACGTGCTCGGCGCGGCGGCCGAGCACCCAGCGGTGGAGCTGCGGGACCGAGCCGTGGCACTGGCCGCCAGGCACGGCGCGGCACCGGCACCGGCACCGGCCAGCGTGGTCGCGCGCTCCGGCGACGACCTGCCGCCCGCGCCGGCGTCGACGGCGGTCCCACCCCCGATCACCGACCCGGACGAGCTGGCCGAGGAGGTCGCGACGCTGCTCAGCACCGGGCTCACCACGCTGCCGCTGGAGCGGGTGCTGGACGCGGCCGTCCGGTTGACCACGACCGACCAGCCGGCCCTGACCCGGGCGCTGGCGCCGGTGCTGGACCGGCACGGCTCCGGTGAGCACCGCTGGTCGCCGTCCTGCCTGCACGGCCCGGTCGAGGATCTGCTGCGCGCGGCGGCCGGCCCGGCCCAGATCAGTACGCTGCGCAGGTGGTGGGTGGGGCTGCTCTCGGCCGCGTACAGGTCCCAACTGGCCGGTGACCCGCGGATCGCCCCGCCGCACCGGCTGCTCCGGGTCCGGCTCGCCGAGATCGGCACCTACCTCGGCCGGTCCCCAGGTGTGGTCCTGCTCGCCACGCCCACCTCGACGAACGGCGCGCTCGACCCGTCCGCGCTGTACGACCGGCTGGCCGCGCTCGGCGAGGCACAGCCGTGGCGCTGGGACCTGACCCAGGCGCTGCTCCGGCTGCCGCCCGGCGGTGACGACACGTTGGCGGGACGCGCCGAGGCACTGCGCACCCCGGGCGGGGACCGGCTCGCCGCCTGGCTGCGTTCCGGCGGGCTGCCGCCGCCGACGTTCCGGCCCGTCAGGGTAAAGTTCAAGCCGGTCACCTACTACTACTCGGGTAAACACGCCACCCCGGTCGAGCGGGTGCAGGTCGAGGTCGGCACGGCGCAGGAGGCCGGCGCGCAGCACTTCGACGACCCGCTGGGGCTGCTCACCGGTCGGGTGGCCCGGTTCGACAACCACTGCGCGCGATGGTCCCGGCTCTGGCCGTACGTGCTGCCCGGCTATCGGGGACTGGTCGCCGCGTACGCGCTGAACGACATCGCCGGCGCCGCCGACCAGGACCTCCGGGGCGGTGCCGAGATACTGCCGCTGCTCGCCGAGAGCACCGGGGACGGTGGGACGGCGCTCGACCTGGCCCTGGCGTACGGGCTCGCCGCACGGCACCGGGCCGACCGGGTTGCCGCCGTCGACGCCCTGCTGGTGCTCGCCGCCGCAGGTGAGTGGGATGCCGCCTCCGTGGGTCGGCAACTCGGGGAGCTGGCGTCGGGCGGGATGGTCACCCTGACCCGGACGGTCGAGCCGCTCCGGGACCTGGCCCTGGCCGGTGCCCGACTCAGCACCTGGCGACTGCTCGCCGCCGCCCTGCCGGCCCTGCTGGCCGCGCCGAAGCCACGCCCGGGCGTATCCGACCTGCTGACCCTGGCGGCGGAGACGGCGACCGCCACCGGTGTCCCGATCGCCGTCCCCGGGCTGGCCGAGGTGGCCGCCCGCCGGGGGGCGAGCCGGCTCTCGACCGAGGCCCGCCGCCTCGTCGCCGCGCTCGGCCACCCGGCCGCCGCGGCGACCGGATAGCGCCGGCCACCGCTGAACCTCTCTCAACCCCATGCGGTCCGTCGTGGCCGCAGGTGGAGGTCCCGGCGCGTGCGTCGCGCGGTGCGGGTGGAGAAAGGTTCACCGGACGCGGGCTACGCCGGACCGGCGGGTACCGACGGCAGCCCGGCGGTCGCGGTGCGTAGCTGCGACTCGGAGAGTTCGTGGTCGGCGAGGTCGCCCGCGAGGTAGGCGCCGTAGGCGGCGAGGTCCAGGTGCCCGTGCCCGCACAGCGCGGTCAGGATCACCTTCTCCTCGCCGGTCTCCTTGCACCGCAACGCCTCCTCGATGCAGGCGGCCAGTGCGTGGGTGGGTTCGGGGGCCGGCACGATCCCTTCGGTACGCGCGAACCGCACGCCCGCCTCGAAGCACTCCCGCTGGCCCTTCGCCACCGCCTCGATCAGCCCCAGCTCGTAGACGTGCGAGATCAGTGGTGACATCCCGTGGTAGCGCAGCCCGCCGGCGTGGATCGGGTCGGGGATGAAGTCGTGTCCGAGAGTGTGCATCTTCATCAGCGGGGTCATCCCGGCGGTGTCGCCGAAGTCGTACGCGTAGACGCCCCGGGTCAACGACGGACAGCTCGCCGGCTCGACGGCCCGGATGGTCACCTCCATCCGGCCGGCCAGCTTCTCCCGGAGGAACGGGAACGCGAGTCCGCCGAAGTTGGAGCCGCCGCCGGTGCAGCCGACGATCAGGTCCGGCGTCAACCCGACCTTGCCGAACTGGGCGATCGCCTCCTCACCGATCACCGTCTGGTGCAGCAGTACGTGGTTGAGCACGCTGCCCAACGCGTAGTTGGTGTCCGAGCTGCCGGCGGCCACCTCGACCGCCTCGGAGATCGCGATGCCCAGCGAGCCGGGTGAGTCGGGCTGCTTGGCCAGCACGGCCCGGCCGGCCGCGGTCAGCTCGGACGGCGACGGGTGGATGACCCCGCCGAACGTCTCGATCATGATCTTCCGGTACGGCTTCTGGTCGTACGAGGCCCGCACCTGCCACACCTCGCAGTCCAGGCCGTACTGCGAGCAGGCGAAGGCGAGCGCGGTTCCCCACTGGCCGGCACCGGTCTCGGTACTCAGCCGGCGGATTCCCGCCGCCGCGTTGTAGTACGCCTGCGGCACCGCCGTGTTCGGCTTGTGCGACCCGGCCGGCGACACGCCCTCGTACTTGTAGAAGATCTTGGCTGGGGTGCCGAGCGCCCGCTCCAGCCGGTGCGCCCGGTACAACGGGGACGGCCGCCAGAGTCGGTAGACGTCCAGTACGTCTTCGGGTATGTCCACGTAGCGCTCGGCGGTGACCTCCTGCTCGATCAGTGCCGTCGGGAACAGCGGCGCCAAATCGTCCGGACCGACCGGCGCCAGCGTGCCCGGGTGCAGCACCGGCGGCGGTGCGGCGGGCAGGTCGGCCACGACGTTGTACCAGCGACGCGGCATCTCCGACTCGTCCAGCAGAATCTTGCTCGGCTCACCCATGGGCACGAATTGAACCGTCCCGAGGCGGTGATGTCCACGATCGCCGTGCCGTCCCGGCAGGGGCGGGCGGGTTGGCGTACCTGCGCGGCTCGACGTCCGCGCCGGCGGCCGGCGACGACGGCCGGCCCGGCGACGACGGCCGGCCCGACGAAGCGTCGCCGAAACCGCGGTCGATCCCGCTGGCCAACCGTGCCCGGGTGTCAGAGCCGGGCCGGGCCGTACGGGACCTGTCCGGTACCGAGCCGTCGCAGCCGGGTGCGCACCCGGTCGGCGTCCGGGTGGTGGAGGTCGTCGAAGATCTCCACGGCCTCCCGCCAGGTGTGGCGGGCGGTCTCCACTCCACCGGCGGAATACCGCGCGTCGCCGAGCCGGACGAGCGTGTCGGCGGTGGCGGGACGGTTGCCGAGGCTGCGGAACAGCTCCAGGGCCCGGCGGTAGCAGGCGATCGCCTCGGTGAGCTGGCCGAGGTGCCGGTGGGCGTACCCGAGGCTGTTCCAGGTGTGCGCCTCGGCGGGCCGGTCGCCCTGCTCCTGCTGCTCCGCCAGGGCCAGATAGCAGGAGGTGAGGGCGGACTCGTACTCGCCGAGCTGGGCCCGGCACCACCCCACCGAGCTGAGCGCCCGGGCCTGGCCGATTCGGTGTCCCGCCGCCCGGAACAGCTCCAGCGCCTGCTCGGCGTGCCGCAGCGAGTCACGGTACCGGGACTGCTGCTCGGCGACCAGGGCCAGGTTGTGCTGCACCTGTGCCTGGCCGACGGGGTCGTCCAGCTCCGCGAAGAGCGCGAGGGCCTGCCGCAGGTGCGAGTGACTGTCGTCGTGCCGGCCGAGCCGCAGGTAGGCGATCCCGAGATAGCGCAGTGCGTACGCCTGGTCGGGCCGGTTGCCGAGTCGGCGCACCGCGGCCAACGCGCCCTCCAGTACGGCCACCAGGTCGGGCCAGTGGCCGTGCTCGTCGAGGAAGGGCGCGAACGTCCAGGCGAGGGTCCAGGCGTGCGGGAAGTCCACAGGGGAGTTCTCGCCGAGCAGGGCGAGCAGTACCGGTTGCTCGGTGCCGAACCAGGCCCGCGCCTGTTCGGGGCTGTGGAACGTCTCGACGGTCACCCCCGGCTCGGCCGGAGCGGCGCTGATCTCGTCCCGGTGCGGGTGGGTCAGTCGGGCGGCGGCGTACGCGGTGTGCAGGTAGTGGTCGAACAGCCGGCGTACGGCCTGCTGCCGTCCCGGCTGGGGCTCCCGATCGCGCGCCAGTTCGCCGGCGTAGGCACGGAGCAGGTCGTGGCAGCCGTACCGGCCGGGGGAGCGTTCGACAAGCAGACTCGCCCGGGCCAGCTCGGCCAGGGCCGGGCGTGCCTGCCCGAGTGGCACCCCGAGCAGGCTGGCTGCGGCGGCGACACCGATCTCCGGCCCCGGGTGCAGTCCGAATAGCTGGAACAGGCGCGCCGCCCCCGCCGACAGGGTGTGGTAGGAGCCGGCGAAGACAGACCGCACGTCCGTACCCGGATCACCGTCGCCGAACCCGTCGAGCCGGTCGTCGGGCCGGCGCAGTTCCTGGGCCAGGGCCCGAAGTGGAAACCCGGGCCGGGCGGCGCTCCGGGCGGCCACCAGGGCGAGCGCCAGCGGCAGCCGGGAGCACCGGGAGATGATCTCGTCGACCGAGTCCGACTCGGCGGCCACCCGGTCCGCACCGATCCGCCGGGCCAGCAGGTGCCGGGCGTCGACGACCGGCGGCAGGTCGAGGGCGAGCGGCTCGGCGCCCACCCCAGCCACCAGACCGGACAACCAGTTCCGGCTGGTCACTATGACGCCGCAGCCGGGGGAGCCGGGCAGCAGCGGCTGGACCTGTGCGGTGTCGGCGGCGTTGTCCAGCAGTACCAGCATCCGCCGGCCGGCGAGCAGGCTGCGGTACAGCGCCGCCTGCTCGGCCAGATCCGCCGGTACGTGCTGCGGTGGAACCCCGAGCGCGCCCAGGAAGCCGCGGATCGCCTGGTCCGGCCGTGGTGGCGCCGATCCGGCCGGATCGAAGCCGCGCAGGTCGACGTACAACTGGCCGTCGGGGAAGCGTGCGGCCCGGAGGTGTGCCCACCGCACCGCCACGGCGGTCTTGCCGACCCCTGCGGTTCCGGAGATCACCGCGACCGGAGACCCCGGCGGCGAGTCGCCGGTCGGCAACAGGATGGCGTCTAGCCGGTCGAGTTCGGCGGTCCGGCCGACGAAGACCGGCAGGTTGAGCGGCAGTTGCGCCGGCACCACCGGCTGGGCCGGCGGGATGTCGGCTTTCGTCCCGAGCTGGTCGTCGGCCGGCGGCTCCGCCTGGTCGTCGCTGCCGTGCTCGAGGTCCAGCACCGGATCACCCCGCAGGACGGCCCGGGCCAGTCCGCTGAGCTGGGCCCCCGGGTCCAGGCCCAACTCGTCCGCGAGCCGCCGCCGGGTCCGGTGGTACGTCTGGAGCGCGTCCTGGCGTCGCCCGGTGCGGTAGAGCGCGACCATCAGGTGACCGGCGAGGGTCTCGTCCGACGGGTCGCGTTCCACCAGCTCGGTCAGCTCGCCGAGCAGTTCCTCGTGAGCGCCGAGCGCCAGGTCCGTCTCGATCCGCAGCAGCATCGCCGAGCCGCGCAGCCGCTCCAGTCCGGCGCAGACCCGCTCCCGCAGCGGTTCCGGTGCGTCGGCCAGCGGTGTACCGCGCCAGAGGTCGAGCGCCTCGCGGAGCAGGTCGGCCCGGCCGACCCCGGTCAACGAACGCGCCCGCTCGACCAGCCGGGTGAACCGGTGCGCGTCCACCGCCTCGGCGTCGACCTCGATCGCGTACCCGTCGCCGCGCCGGACCAGTGCCTCGCCGCTGCCGTCTCCGGGCGCGTTGAGTGCGGTGCGCAGCCGGGAGACGTAGGTGCTCAGCACGGCCGGAGCGGTGTCGGGCGGGTCTCCGTCCCACAGCAGGTCGACCAGGCGGTGGATCGGCACCGGGCGGCCCGCCTCCAGGAGCAGCAGTCCGAGCAGGCAGCGTTCCCGGCGCCGACCCACGGCCACCGGCGTCCCGCGATGTTCGGCCCGCACAGGACCGAGGATCCGAAAATTCATCATTGTGATCAACAATCCCTGTGTACCAGACAGAAGTGTCCGGTGTAGGTCGTCCCCCTAGGATCTACAGGGTTGACAACTGGCGGGATCCGTTGGTTGCCTGCACGTCCCGACTACTTTCCGGACGGACGGCGTCACCGGCCGCACCGGAGGCCTGGAGCGGATGCGGGGCAACGCCGCCCGGCCGGTGGTGGAGTCCGGGTCTTCGCCGTGTCCGGCGGTCCGGCGCGGTGCCGGTTGGCAGCGGGAACGGGCCGACGGGTTGACGCGCATTCTCCGGAGGCGAGCTGGCGGCCACCGGGGCGCTCGCGCGGCGCGTCCGGCAGAGGTGCGCCGGGCCGGTCGGAGGTCGGGCCACGCCGTGGGAATCGGCTCTAGCCCGGTCGGCGGGGTTCGCGCCCGCCCCGGGCGACGGCAGCTCGGGTCCCGCCGGTCCGTCCCGGCGGGGTCGGCAGATCAGCCGCGCGGCCAGGCCGGGTCGATCAGCCGCCGACCGTTGGGGGAGCTACACCCGCACCGGCGGCAGGTGCCCGCGCTGCGAAGGCCGGGGCAGGACCGGCGGACCTGATCGCGGTCGGCAAGTTCGCCGAACATGCTCCGGTCCGGTGTCCGTGCTCGGGTCCGGCGTTCCGGAGCCGGTTCGGCGTCCGGCGTTCGGGGATCCGTGCTCGGGTCCGGCGTTCAGGGTCCGGTTCGGCGTCCGGCGTTCCGGGTCCGGCGTTCCGGGTCCGGTCCGGCGTTCGGGGTCCGTGCTCCGGTCCCGGCGGTCAGCCGGGTCGGGCGGGCTGTTCGGGCCGCTGGCAGTGTGCGCAGTGCCGGCCGTCCGCCATCACCGAGGGCAGCCACTGCGGTGCCGAGCCGAGCCGGGGATCGCGGTTGAGGATCGCCCGGTGCAGGGCGATCAGCTCCGGTCCGGGCTCCACGCCCAGTTGCTCGCGCAGGGCCTCGCGAGCCCGTCCGTACGCGGCCAGCGCCGGTGCCACGTCACCGCGCCGGTACAGCGCCACCATGAGCTGTCCCCACAGGGTCTCCCGGGTGGGATAGACCAGGGTCAGCCGGCGCAGGTCGCCGACGAGGTCCTCGCTGCCGCCGAGGCCGAGACGCGCCCGCAGATGGCACTCGATCGCGAGCTGCCGCGACTCGTCGAGGGCGCTGAGCCGGGCGGCCAGGGCCGGGCTGCGGGGTACGTCGCTGGCGGCGTCACCGCGCCACAGCGCCAGCGCCGCCGCCAACTGCGTCGCGGCCCGGGCCGGGTCACCGGCGGCGAGCGCCGTACGCCCCAGCCGTAGCCGGTCGGCGAACACCTGTAGATCCAGCTCCTCCGGGCCGACCCGGAGCAGGTAACCGCCGCTGGTGGTGGCCAGCCGGCTCCGGCCGGCCTCCGGCGAGCCGCCCAGCGAGGTACGGAGTCGGGTCGCGTAGGTACGCAGGTTGGCGACGGCCGACACCGGCGGCGGACCCTCCCAGATCAGTTCGATGAGGTGGTCGAGGGAGACCGGTCGGTTCGGCTCCAGCAGCAGGGCGGTGAGCAGTGTTCGTGGCCGGACGCCGTTCACCCGTACCGGCCGGCCGTCCCGCCACACGCGGACGGGACCGAGTAGGGCGAAGCGCAGCCGAAGGCGGCCCCTGGGTGGCGGTGACATGCCGACCAGCCTGAGCCACCGGACTTTCCGCCCACCTTCCGCCAGCCTTCCGGCCGTACTGCCGAGCCCCGGGCGACGGCGGGCCGGGCGGACTCCGGGCATCCGGTCGTCCGCCCGGCACCGCCGGTACGCTGGTCAGTTCTTCGGGCTGCCCTTGGGGGCGGTGTTCCACTCCGGGTTGCCCAGCGTGGTGACCCAGGTCCGTACCTTGGCCACGTCGGCCGGTGCGAAGGCGAGGCTGAGCATCAGCAGCAGTCGTGCCTTCTGCGGCAGCAGGTCGTCCCCGGCGATGATCGGCGAGGTGGTGCTGCCGCCGTAGACGGAGCCGGAGCCGGTCCGGGTGGTGCTGACGAAGACGACTCCCAACGCCGCGGCGGCGCTCCGGGCGCTGCTCTGCGCCGAGGAGATGCCGCCGGCACCGGTGCCGGCGGTGACGATGCCCTTCACCCCGGCGTCGGCGAAGGCGGTGATCGCCTCCCCACCGGCCTGCTGGTAGCCGTAGACCACCTCGACCCGGGGCACTGCGGTGGGGGCGACCTTCGACAGGTCGAACGGGGTCAGCCAGCGCTTCTTCGCGTCGCACTCCTCGACCCGGGCCGGCGCCCGGCCGACCTTGATGTTCGGCCCGTCGACCCAGCCCAGTACGCCCAGTTCCCGGGACTGGAAGGTGTCCATCCGGTAGGAGCTGGTCTTGGTGACGTCCCGGGCGGCGTGGAACTCGTCGCCGAGCAGCAGCACCGTGCCGTAGCAGTAGGTGGACTGGCTGGCCGCCAGCACGATCGAGTTGTACAGGTTGGCGGGACCGTCGGCGCCGATCACCTGCGGCCCGTCCGGGGTGACCGCCGCCCACGGCCGCATCGCGCCGGTGAGTACCACCGGCTTGCGGCTCTGCACGGTCAGGTCCAGCCAGTACGCGAACTCCTCCATGGTGTCGGTGCCGCTGGTCACCACCACCGCGTCGGACTTCTTCAGTGCCGTCTCGACGGCCAGGGTGAGGGCGTGGAACTCGGCGATGGTGTAGCCGCCGGAGCCCTTGTTGCCGAACTGCACCGTCGAGACGTCGGCGACCTGGCCGATCTCCGGCTGGAGCCGGGCCACCATGTCGCCGATGGCGATCCGGCCGGACTGGTAGTCGGTGAAGCTGCTCCGGGAGGTGGCGACGCCGGAGATCGTGCCGCCGGTGCCGATCACGGTGACCTTGGGCTTCTTCGCCTTCGCCGCAGCCACCGCCTGGGCGTACGCGACGCTGCGGATCTCGGTCGGTCCGGTGACTCCGGAGACGACGCCACTGGTCGGGGGCAGCGCCACCGCCGCCGGTTCGGGGGAGCGGTTGACGACCGAGACGAGCGTGGCGGTGAGTGCCGCGGTGAGGACCGGAACCAGTACGGCGGCCAGGCGCCGAGGTGTCGGCCGGAGCCGACCCGGAAGGCTGGACAATGCGACCTCCAGTTGGGGGATGGGGGTAACGGGCATCGTGCGAGCTCCGGTTTTCCTCGGCGTTACAAGATCATTTCCCGTCGTCACCGTTCGGAACGCGCCCGATCCATAGCCGCTATTCGATCTATTTCCGGGGGTGGAAGCTACCGGTTTGGCCGCCTTCGGTCTGAGGTACGGCACATCCGGCTGTGACGATCGGCACATTCACCGCCGGTAGGTGAACCCGGGCGGCCCGGCGGGCTACCCAGGACGGGATGGATGACGTCGACCACGGGCTGCTGCACCGGGTGGCCGCCGGGGACCAGCGCGCCTTCGAGGAGCTGTACGCCCGGCACGGCCAGCCGCTGCTGGCGTACGCCGAAGGGCTGCTCGGCGACCGTGGCCGGGCCGAGGAGGCGCTCCAGGACACCTTCCTGGCCACCTGGCGGGGCGCAGCCTCGTTCGAGGGGCGATCCACGGTGCGTACCTGGCTGTTCGGCATCTGCCGGCGGCAGGCGCTGAGCCGGATGGCCGGACGCCGGCCGGCGCCACTGCCGATGGAGGCCGCCGCCGAGGTGCCGGCCGGTGAGCCCGGCCCGGAGGCGGTGGCCCTGGCCCGGGCCGACGCCCGGGCGGTGGCCGCCGCCCTGGCCGAGCTGGCTCCGGCGCACCGGGAGGTGCTGGACCTGGCGTTCGGCGCCGGTCTCGCGCACGCCGAGATCGCCGAGGTGCTCGGCATTCCGGTCGGCACCGTGAAGAGCCGGCTGTTCCACGCCCGGGCCGGGCTGGCCCGGGCACTGCCCGACGCGGCGGCGGTCGGGGTTTCCGGACGGGAGGCGGGACGATGACCCACCCGAGTGACCTGCTGGCAGGGTTCGCCGCCGGCACCCTGCCGGACGACCGGGCCGGCCAGGTGGCCCGGCACGTCGCCGACTGCCCCGGCTGCGCCGCCGAACTGACCGCCTGGCGGCGGGTGGCCGGCGCCGTCGGTGACCGGGTCGCGGCGGTCGCCCCGCCGCCGCCCGGACTGCTCGGCGCCGTGCTGTCCCGGCTGGCGCCGTCCCGGGACGGCACGCCGGTCGTACCCCGGTATGCGGCTCCGCTCGGCGGCGCCGCCGCGCGCCGGGCGGTGCGGATCCTGGCCGCCCAGCGGCGCCTGGTCGACCGGCGGGTCTGGCCGGTCGCCGCCGTGGTGCTGGCGGCCGGCACCGCTCTCGCCGGCTGGGCGCCGCCGGGACTCTCCGAGCAGGTCCTGGCCATCGTGGTACCCCTGGTCGCGGCGCTGGGCGTGGCCGGTGCCTGCGGCAGCGGCACGGACGAGGCCGGCGAGCTGGTCGCGGCGAGCCTCACCGGGGTACGCGCGGTGCTGCTGGCCCGGCTCACCCTGGTACTCGGCGCGATCTTCGGCGCCGCCTCGGCCGCCTCCCTCGGGCTGGTCTGGTTCGACGCCGGTGCGCCGGTGGGCCTCTTCGCCGCCTGGCTCGGGCCGATGGCGCTGCTCTCGGCGGTCAGCTTCGCGCTGTCGGTGCTGTGGCGGCCGGCGGTAGGGATCGGGGTCGCGATGGGCCTCTGGGTGCTCCGGCTGCTCGCCGGCTCCAACGCCCTGGACGGCACGGTGGACCGGCTGGTCGAGCCGCTGTGGCGGACCAGTGGACCGCTGCTGCTGGTGGCGGCGCTGCTGATGGCCGGCACGGTCGTACTGCTGCCGCACCTGCCGGCCGGAGCCGGAAGCCGCGCCTACGGCCGGTGACCGGCGCCGGAATGTGGCCCGGGTCACCCGCGTGCCGGTGAACCCCGCCGGCTCGCCGGCCCACCCAGTTGCGTGATGGCCCAATATTCCTGGCACATTCCACTGCTGCGGGCCGGGTCCCGCCAACTGTGGCGGTACGAGGCGCGGCGCGCCGGCTGGGCGGCCGGTCTCGCGCCACCGGCGACGCTGCTGGTCGCGGTCGCGATGGCCCTGCTCGCCGGCAACAACGGTGCCGGGCGGCGGCAGGTCGGCGACCTGCTGCTCACCGGACTGGAAGCCCTGCTGCCGCTGGCGGTGGCGATGACTGCGGTGACCCTGGTGGCCCGGGACGGCTGCCGGGAGCTGCAACTCGCCCTCCCCACCCGGTACACCCGCACGCTCGGTCGCCGGCTCGGAGTGCTGGCGCTGGCCGCCGCGCTCTCCGCGCTGGTCTACTCGGCCGGGCTCGGGCTCACCGGCTGGTGGACCGGGCCGGGCCCGCTCGCCTCACCGCTGGTCTGGGCGCCACCGACGATCTGGCTCACCGCCCTGGCGGTGCTGCTGGCCGTACTCGGTCGCAGCGTCGTGATGGCCACCAGCGCGGTCGCCGGGCTGTGGCTGTGCGAGCAGGCCTTCGCGGCCCTACTGGCCGGCCACGACTGGACCCGCCCGCTCTACCTGTTCGCCACCACCCGGATCGGGACCGGGGAGGGCTGGCTGACGAACCGGCTGGTGCTGACCCTCACCGGGTTGCTGCTCGCCGGCACGGTCGCGCTGCTGCTGCGCCGGCCCCATCTGCTGTTGTCCGAGGAGGAGGAGTGAGCGGCATGTCGGAACTGCTCGCGGTCGGCCGGTACGAGTTCCGGATGCAGGCCCGGAAACGGTCGCTGTGGCTGACGATGCTGGTCCTGGCGACGGTGGTCGGGGTGTTCCAGGGCCCGCGCGGGCCCCGCTACCTGCCGGCGGACGCGACGGCGCCGGAGGTGATGGCCGGCTGGGCGCTGCTCTTCGGCATCCTGGTGCCGCTCGGCTTCGGCATGGTGCTGGCGGACCGGCTGGTCCGGGACCGCCGGCTCGGCACCGCCCCGCTGCTGGAGAGCCTGCCGGTCCGGCCGGGTCTGCTGCTGGCCGGGAAGTACCTCGGCGGGCTCACCGCGACCGGGCTGCCGGTGCTGCTGGCGATGCTGGTCGCCGGTGGCTACGAGACCGTGCACCGGGGCGAGCCGCTGATGCTCGGCTGGGCGGTACTGGCGTTCGCCGTTGTCACGCTGCCCGGGCTCGTCTTCGTCGCCGGGTTCGCCCTGACCTGCCCGCTGGCCATCTCCGCGCCGCTGTTCCGGGTGCTCTTCGTCGGGTACTGGTTCTGGGGCAACATGCTTCCCCCGGACTTCCTGCCGTCGCTGTCCGGCACGCTGGTCACGCCGATCGGCGACTATCCGGCGAGCTGGCTCTCGGGCGAGCTGGCGTTCTTTGCCGGCGTACCCGGCTGGCTCTCCTTCCTGCGCCCCGAACCCGGCGCCGGCAGCGCGCTGCTCAGCGTCGCCCTGCTCCTCCTGCTCGGCCTGCTGCCCCTGCTGGTCGCGCACACCGTCCTGTCCCGTCGCCGGCACGCCGCCTGACGCGTCTTGAGAAAGGCTCACCTCGCATGGACATCCAGACCACGGGTCTGACCCGCCGGTTCGGCAAGGTCACCGCGCTGCACTCGGTCGACCTGGCCATCCCCGGCGGCATGTACGGCCTGCTCGGCGCGAACGGTGCCGGCAAGACCACACTGATGCGGATCCTCGCCGGCGTGCTGCCGCCCAGCGGCGGGCAGGTGCGGGTCGGCGGCCACGACCTGACCACCGGGGCGGGTCGGCTGGCCGTGCAGCGCCGGCTCGGGTACCTGCCGCAGGACCTCGGCCTCTATCCCGACCTGTCGCCCCGGGAGTTCCTGGACTACGTGGGTCTGCTCAAGGGGCTCGACGACACGGGGGCCCGTCGGCGGCAGGTCGACGAGTTGCTGGAGCTGGTGGCGTTGACCGAGGTGGCCGGGCGGCGGATGAAGGGCTTCTCCGGTGGGATGCGGCGGCGGGTCGGCATCGCGCAGGCGTTGCTCGGTGATCCTGCGCTGATCGTGGTGGACGAGCCGACCGCCGGGCTGGACCCCGAGGAGCGGGTACGCTTCCGGACCCTGCTGGCCGGGCTGGCCGGGAACCGTACGGTGCTGCTGAGTACGCACATCGTGGAGGACGTGGCGCAGACCTGCCAGCACGCGGCGGTGATGGCGGGCGGCCGGGTGGTCTACACCGGGATGGTCACCGACCTGGTCCGGGTCGGCGAGGGCGCCACCTGGGAGGTGACCAGCTCCGGCCCGGCGCCGACGACCGGGGTGGTGGTATCGGCGATCAGCCGGACCGACGGTACCCACTACCGGGTGGTCAGCCCGACCCGGCCGAGCCCGGACGCGGTGCCGGTGCCACCGTCACTGGAGGACGGCTACGTCGCCCTGATGCAGCGGGCCACCACCTCGCCGGCCACGACCCGGACGGGCTGACCACAGCCTGGTCACCCGGGCGGGGTGGGCTCGGTCGCGCCGACGGCCATCGTGTCGATGAGCCGCTGGATCGGTGGGATGGTCGCGTCCACGCCGGCCTCGTCGAGCAGGTCGAGTCGTTCCAACTCGTCGAGGACTGCCCTGAGGTGTACGGCCACCGGCGCTCCCGGCTGCGGGCGATCCGGCTCGTGCAGCAGATCCGACAGCAAGGGCCGTACCAGCCGGGCCAGCTCCCGGTCGGCGTCCTCGTCCCGACCCAGCCAGGCCCGGACACAGCGCAGGTACGGCTCGGGCGGCAGCCGGCGCACCGTGGCGAACCCCTGCCGTGCCCGTCCCGTGACGCCGGAGAGGAAGGCGACCGCGACGGGTGCCGGCAGGTCGGTGTCGGCAGCGAGCCGCTCCAGCAACAGGGTCAGCGGCAGCGGTTCATGGAGGCGGAAGTCGCACACGCGGAGCCACCGCTGGTAAACGGAGAGACGCTCTGTCGGGCTGGTTTCGGAGAGCGGTGTCAGCAGGAGCGCGATCAGCTCGTGCGCCTCGGAACGCAACGGCGATGCGGGCCCGACGCGAGCCACCTTGACGGCGTCGGGCTGGCGCGCGACCAGCGGGTCGAGCGCGTGTTGGGTCATGTCCTCGCCCACACCGCAGAGGATGTTGACCTCGCGGGCACCCCACCGGAAGCTGACAACGCGTGGCACATGGTCCGGCTGCTGGTCGGGCCAGGCGGGGCCCATCGTCCAGGCCAGGTCGATCGGTGGCGGCGTCTCGTCCGGCCCGGCCAGCCGCAGGTGGATGTCCCGGCTCTCGCCCATACCGATCCGGTCGAGCGCCATGGTCCGGACGAAGCTGGTCCAGTCGGCCGAGAGTAGTTGGGAGCGCCACAGCAACACGTGCCGGTGCCAGGACGGCACGACGTCGACGCCGGCGCCGTACAGGGTGCTGCCGGGTAGCGTTCCGGCGGCGCAGACGGCGAGCAGCAACAGGTTGACCGAGTACGCCGCATGCCGGGCCGGCACCGGCAGCGGGCGGGGCTGGTACCGGTCGTACCGGTGCTCGGTGCGTGGCCAGCTGGCCGCCCGGAACAGCCCGATCAGCAGCTCGACCAGGAAGTCCCGGCGCTCCTGGTTCAGCGTGGACATCATCCCGGTCAGGAACTCGACCACCGGTGCCCGGCCGCACAGCGCGGCCCACGAGGTGAGCGCGTGCAGCCGGCCGTCGTCCACCGGCTGCGGGTCGCCGAACGGCATCCCGAAGGGTGCGCCGGCCGCCGCCTGCCGAGCGGCCACCATGCCGCTCAGGACGTGCCAGACGAGGCGAGCCACCAGGTACTCGCCGAAGGTCGCGTGCAGGAACTCGTACGTCTCCAGATCGTCGTCGCTGGATGCGGCGTTGTCGGTCACCCGGGAGCGGTGGACGAAGAAGAACCGGCCGAGCACGACCTCCGCGGGGCGCAGCGCCGGGCGACGGTCGTCGGCGGGCCGACCGGAGGGATCCGGGCCGAGCAGCGCGACCAGGTCGTCGTCCAACTCCTTCTTGGTGACCCACTGCGCACCCCGGTTGAAGAGTGCGAACGCGACCACCGACAGCCGGTACAGCTCGGCTGCGATCGCCGCGTCCAACTCCGACCGGTCCAGTCCGGCCCGGTGCTTGCTCACCTCGCGGCGGGCGAACCGGTCCAGCAGCCGCTCGTACAACTCGTCGCGGCGTAGCTGGCCCGCGTCGCGCAGCGCGTTGCCGTCCGCGTCATAGAGCGCGAGCATGAGCAGGAGTAGGGGTTGCTCGGCCAGCTTCCCGTGCGCGAGCACGGTGTCGGGGGCCAGCGGTGCCACGTCGCGCCGGGCGAAGTTCTCGGCGTTCACGGCGTTCCACACGTCCAGCCAGGCCCCCACCCGTTCCGCGTCGAACGGTTCCAGGCGTACCGCGACCGTCCCGTCCGGCGGCACCGCCCGGTCGGCCACGCTGGTCCGGCTGGTCACCACGACCACTGCGGGCCGGCCCTGGACGCCCTCGCGGCGCTGGAACCGGGCCACCCGGTCCAGATAGTCGGACTGGCTGATCCCGGTGGCCTGCAACAGTTCGTCGAAGCCGTCCAGCAGGATCACCGGCAGGGCGCCGCCGGCCGCTCCGGCCAGCGCCGGCCAGTCCATCCGCTCACCGGTGACGTCCCGGACCGCAGTCTCGATCTGGTCCTGGAGGTCGGTGAGGGCTGATACGTTCCGCAGCTCGACCCGCACCACCAGGAAGTCGGCGGCCGGCAGCCGTGCCGCGAGCGTGCGGGTCAGCACAGACTTGCCGGAGCCGGGCTGGCCCAGCACCAGCAGCGGCGCCCGGGTGGCGCGCGGCGAGGTGAGGTAGCCCAGCAGGAACTCCGGCAGGTCGGCACGGACCGGCGCACGCATCCACCACGACTCGTCGCTGGGCTTGGAGTCGTCCCCGGTCAATTCCGCGATTCGACACAGCGGCGGGACGTACGCCTGGCCGAGGGCGGGCACGGAAAGCCAGTCCGGCACTTCGCCGGACTCGACGACCGGGTCGTTGAGGGTGTCGGTGTAGGCGCGACGCAGGGCGTCCGGCAGGTCGGCGGCGTCCCGGCCGGCCGCGACGCGGGCCAGCACCCGCTCCAAGCCGGCCAGCGAGGTACCCAGATCGCGTACGCCGGTCTGCGCGTCGCGCAGCACCGTCAGGACCTCGCGAACGTCGGCTCGGGTGCCCTCGTGCTCGCGGACCTGCGCCCAGAAGGCCACCTCGGGGAAGTCAGCGGCAAGTCGCCCGAACAGCTCGTCGTACCGGCGCATCGCCCGCTCGGGCAGCGGCTCTCGGAGCTTGGCGAAGGCGGCCCGTTCCGGGAGCCGAAGCTTTTCCCAGACGGCAAGGCCGGGCACGAAGTTCCACAGCCGCCCCGTGACCGTGCCGTACATCAGACCGAGCCGGGCGCGGAAATCGTCGTACGGCTCGTGCGGCGCCGGCCGGGGCACCGGGGAGGCGAACAGCGCCGTGAGCGGAGACCGTACGGCGCCCTGGAACTCGTGACCGCTGAGGAGTAGCTGTTCGTCGCGGGTCAGCTTCAGCTCGGCGAAGGAGAACGGCAGATCGGATTCGGCCAGTGCCTCGAAGAAGGCGGTCACCACGAGCACGGAGTGCGCGGCGGCGAGCCGTTCGGTACGGTCGTACCGGCCCAACCGGTGCCACTGCTCGTTGGCCTTGCCGACCAGTTCCCGGCTCAGCCGGGCGAATTCCGCCTTGGCATCGAAGAGCGCGAGCATGCCGGGCACCAGCAGCGACCCGCCGAGCAGCACCCCGCCGGCCAGGTTGTCCAGGGCGGTGACGACCGGGCTGTTCCCACCGCCGAGCAGACGTACGGCATCGGCGTACGAGAACGTGTCAGCCACCGGGCCATCATCGTCGAACCGACGGCCGGACGGGTATCGCCGACGTGTCATGAAACCGTCAGCCGACGCGGCCGCTTCCGGACCCGGCTGGCCGGGCTGGCCGGGCACCGCACGGTGCTGCTGAACACGCACGTCGTGGAGGACGTGCCGCAGACCCGCCGGCACGCGCTGACCGAGGTGAACCTGTGTCGATACCGAGGCGGCGACGTGTCGCCATAGGATCAGGGCCGTGCCCCAGCTCGTGATCCTCACCGGCCCGATCGCGGCGGGCAAGAACACCGTCGCGGACAGGCTCACCGAACACCTGACCCGGTGTGGCCGTACCGTCGTGGTCGCCGACGTGGACGAGGTGGCGGCGATGGTGGGCCCGCCCGGCGCGGGCCGGGTCGGCCTGTGGTTCGCGGCCCACGAGGCACACGGTGCGCTCGTCGGCCAGTGGATGCGCTCGAACGTCGAGTACGTCGTGGCGGTCGGACCATTCCACACGGACCAGGAACAGGCGGCGCTCACCCGCATGCTCCCGGACGACGCGGCCGTGCTGTGGATCGTCATCGACGCTGCGGTATCCGTGACGTTCGCACGCGCGCAGGCCGATCCGGGACGCGGACTCTCGCGCGACCCGGGGTTCCACCACCGCGCACACCGCCGCTTTCGGGAGATGTTGCCAACGATTCCCGCTGACCGGACCTTCAACTCGGAAGAGCTGGATGCGGAGCAGATCGCGGCCGCGATCGCGGACACCCTGGGCGTCCGATAGCCGTACCTCTTCCCGACCTGCTCGGGCGGCACGCCCCGAAGCTCTCCCACCGGCATAAGGTCATTGAGGGTGATCTTGCGACGGGGTGGGTCCGCTCGTCAGGGGTGGCATGCCCGGCAGCCGCGTTCGAGGGCTCGCTGCTGTGCTCTGCCGGCGAGGCCGTGCGTTACCGTCGGGACGCTCGCCCGAGTGGTTCCCCGAAGGGAGGGTCTGTGACGCTGGAACAGGGGTCGGTCTTCGCCGGGTACTCCATCGAGCGGCTCATCGGGTCAGGTGGCACCGGCGAGGTGTACGCGGCGCGGCACCCACGGCTGTCGCGCAGCGACGCGCTCAAGGTGCTGGCTGCGGACCGCGATGGTGGGTCGGGTTACCGGCAGCGGTTCGAGCAGACGGTGGACGCGATCGCCCGACTGCGGCATCCGAACATCGTGGCAGTGCACGACCGTGGCGAGTTCGACGGCCGACTGTGGCTCGCGATGGATCTCGTCGACGGTCCGTCGCTGGCGGAGACACTCCGCAGTTCGCCTGCGGGACTTCCCGCCGCGCAGGTCAGCCACACCGCCGTCGCGGTGGCCGGCGCGCTGGACTATGCCAACAGTTGTGGTGTGCTCCATCGGGACGTCACACCCGCCAGTATTCTGACCAGCTCCCAGGGGCAGGTCGCGGTGACCGGTTTCGGTATCTCGCGGTTGGCGCACGACCAGGCGAGCCCGGCGGGCGCCGGGGTGACGCTGGATACGGTGCGGTACTCCTCTCCCGAGCAGCTTCAGGGTGGCCACCTCGACGGGCGCTCTGACCAGTACTCCCTGGCATGTACGGTCTTTCGCCTGCTCACCGGTCATGATCCGTACGAGAACGCCAATCCGGTGGCCGTCATCGCCGCACATCTGGGGCAACCGGTGCCGTCCGTTCGACGGTTTCATCCGCATCTGGCTCCAGGGGTCGACGCGGTCATCGGGCGCGCCATGGCCAAAGACCCGCGGTATCGCTACTCGTCCTGCGGCGAGTTTGCCAACGCCCTCTCGGCGAGCCTCGCCGCCAGTATTCCCGCCCCTGCCGCTGCCGCGCAACAACGGCCAGCCGCACCGGTGCCGGTCGCGCCCCAACCCGTTCCCGCTTACCAGCCGGGTCAGCCGGGCCCGCCGAGTTCTTCGGGACGTACCCGGTGGGCGATAATCGCTGCGGCGCTGGTGGCTTGCGTAGTCCTGGTTGTGGCGGCGGTCTTCGTCACCGCCAGGTTGGCCGGTCCGCAGGATCTGGCGGCACGGGATGACACCGTGTATCCACAGGAGATCCCGTCGATTTTCCGGGTGTCGTTGCGCGACGAGCTTCTTGAGCTGACGGCCGGTACGCCGAAGCCGGTGTGGACGACCCCGATCAGGGGCGGCAGCACCAACATCGTCGGCGGCGACTCCAGCATCGTCATGCTTCAGTCCGGGACCTACCTGCTGGGCCTCGACATGCGTACGGGCGGGCAACGCTGGCCCTACGTCGACCTGCCCGACGCCGCCGCCTCGTGCGCTGTCCGGGATGACCGGATCGGGTGTGTGGCACCCGCCGGCAGCGGGTCGGACTCCACGGTCTTCATCCTGGACACCGGCAGCGGCAGGATCCTGAAAACCGTGAAGGTGCCCAATCAGGAGCTGCGTTCGATGGTGGTCGCCGGCGATCGCTTCGTCGCCACGACGGGAACCCTCGACAAGGAGGGCGGGTTCGCCGTCGGATACACCACCGAAGGTGACCAGGTGTGGGCGCGCGAGGGGCACAACGACATGTACGTGGCGGCCGGTCAGGGGATACTGGTCGACACCGCCTACGACGCCGACGAGGTCGTGTTCGTCAGTACGGCGGATGGCCGTGAAGTCCTCCGGTCCGCTCGGGTCAGCGCGAAACGCGATCTGAACTGGAACATTTTTCGTGGCGGCATCGCGATCCAGAACCAGGATTGGACGGGTACCGACATCTACGATCTCAACGGGGCGAAGATGTCGTCCG
This sequence comes from Plantactinospora sp. CA-294935, assembly GCF_050936445.1. Classification (NCBI taxonomy): domain Bacteria; kingdom Bacillati; phylum Actinomycetota; class Actinomycetes; order Micromonosporales; family Micromonosporaceae; genus Plantactinospora; species Plantactinospora sp. CA-294935. The sequence continues at coordinate 8,503,298 of NZ_JBNJMU010000001.1, read as the reverse complement.
TGGCGGGCTGGGAGCCGGCACGTTACCAAAACCGCTACGCCTCGGCCTCGCCGCTGCCACTGCTCGCCCGACTCGGCGACAGGGCTCCGCACTATCCGGAGAGGAACACGGTCGCCGGAGTGAATCCACAGACCGGACACCTGCTGTGGCGGCTGTCCGGGCCGGAGTTGTCCACGCAGATGGCGACGGTGGGCGAACAACTCATCGTGGAGGTCGCCGACCCGGACATGCCTCGTGACTCCACGAGCCTGCCCGAACCGACCGGCCGGCAATTCGTCCGCGTGTACAACTGCATCACCGGCGAACCCATGTCGCCGCCGATCGACATGACGAGGAAGACTGCGGTGGAACCGTATTGGATCGAGTCGGACGGCCTGCGGCTCGTCTACACCTATATCGAGGACACTCCGCAATTGCCCTATCTCACGGTTGGATACGACATGGCGTCAGGGAAGAAGGCCTGGGAGTTGCCGCTGAAGGATCGCCCCGAATACGTCGGTGGCGGGATCGTCGCCGCGAGCGGGGCAGAGACGGTCGGTCTCTTCAAGTGATGTCCAGGGCCCAGGCCAGGCCCTTCGCGCGGTCATGACTACCGGTAGGAAGCCAGTCCGGGTTCCCGGTTCAGTGCTGGCCGGCCGCCGGATCGTCGGGGGTCTGCATGTCGCGCAGTGCGTCGTCGGCCGCGATGACTTCCTGGTACCACTGCCGGTGCACCTTGTATGTGCGGTCGAGCTCGATTTTGTGGTATATCCCGGTCGGCTTGCCGAACCAGAAGTCGCGCGGGAGGCGCTGTGCCTCGGCCCGGCCCACGATGAGGATCGCGCGGTCGGTGACCACGAACGTCTCGGCCGGCACCGTGAAGATCCCCGAGCCGGTCACCGTGATGAATCCGGTCTGGATCTGCTCGCCGGGCTCCAGATACGGCGCCGCCCGGGTGGCGATGATCTTGACCCGTCGTTCCTTGTAGCCCACGGCTTTCCTCCGATACCAGACGCGCGTCCGGGCGGCCTGATCCTAGGGCCGGTCACTGGGAATCCGACCTTATCACTGCCATCCGGTCGAACCGATAACCACCATTCCATTGGTGCGAAGACCCCGGGGCCCAGGCCGAGACGTGCCGAGGCCGGCGGCACAGGGCGCCCGAGGGCAGGTGTCGCCGAGATCGTCCTAAGTGGTCAGCGGCCGGTGGAGCCGTCGATCTGTTCGCGGAGGATGTCGGCGTGGCCGGCGTGCCGCCCGGTTTCTTCGATCATGTGTGTCAGGACCCACCGCATCGACGGCGCGAGTCCGCGGCCCGGCGGCCGGGGCGCAGGGAGGGCCAGGTCCGGGCAGGTGGCGATTATCTTGTTCGCCCGTTCGACGGTTTTCCGGTATTCGGCGACCAGGCCGTCGACCGTCTCGTCGGAGGTGGGTTGCATCGTGCGACGCAGGTTGTCGATCTGTTCGCCGAGGAAATAGAACCGCTCGACGCAGGTCAGGTGCTTGATCAGCCCGAGGAGGTTGGTGCCGGAGGGTACGCCGCTGGTGCGGACCTGTGGTTCGGGCACGTCGACGACCTTGTCCACGATCGCGTTTCGGAGGTAGTCGAGGAATCCCAGCAGGGTGGCCTTCTCGTCGGCGCCGGTCCATGGCGGTCCGGTGTCCTTCGCCCGTGGCCTGCGTCTGTGCGGTCGGTCGGGTGGCATCGAGTTCTCCGGTACCGGCTTCCGGTGGGTGTTCAACTGCCGGTCCGCTGGATGAGCAGGACGTTGTCGGTGACTGTGGCGGTCTGGCCGCCGGGGCCGGTGGCCCGGCGTCGAGGCATGTCGGCGCGGAGGGCGGGCCACTGCTCGGGATCGAGGTCGAGGTCGGCGGCGATCTCACCGGGGGTGGGGTAGTGAGCGTGGGGGTCCTGGTTCCACGACCAGGGCGCGGTGGAGCCATGGTCGACGACCAGGAGCAGACCACCGGGGCGCAGGGCGTGTGTGGCGGTGCGCAGTATCCGGCTGCGGTCCAGCGGAAAGGGGGTGTGGAAGTACTGCGCGGAGATGAGGTCGAATGTTCCGGTCGGGAAGCTCCGGGCCAGATCGTGCTGTTCGGCGGTGACGTAGCTGCCGACACCGAGATTCTCGGCGCGTGCACGCACCTGTTCGACGGCGGTATGGGAGATGTCCACGGCGGTGACCTGCCAGCCGTGCTGGGCGAGCCAGAGGGTGTCGCCGCCGGCACCGCAGCCCAGGTCCAGGGCTGTGCCGGGGCGTAGTGCCGCGGCGGTCTCGACGAGCAGGGGGTTGGCGCGCCCACCCCAGGTCCGCCGGCTGCGGTAGTGCTTCTCCCAGAACGACTCGGCTTCGGTGTGCGGCTGCCGAACGGGTTCGCGCGCGGTCACCGGGTTCCTCCGGCGGCGAGGAAGTCCAGCAGCCGAGCGGTGGCGAACGCCGGGTTCTCCTGGGGCAGCCAGTGGCCGGACCCGGGTACTTCGACGGCCCGGGTGATGCGGGTCATCCGGGGGTCGACCGTCGACCGGGTGAAGTCGAGCAGTCCCTCAGCGGTCATGAGCATCACCGGCATGGTGATCGGTGCGGCAGCCAGATTGTCACGCTCGTCCTGTTCCAGGGTTCGGTACAGCTCGAATCCGCCGGTCAGCACCTGCGGGCGGCGGTTGGTGCGGGCGAACTCGTGCCAGCTCAGTGACCGGTACTTGTCGGCGGTAAGGGCAGGACCCGGCAGGGGGTAGTCCAGATGGGCGTACCTGACGACCTCGTCGGGGAACTGCACGGCGTACTGGAATCCGACGCCCGCGCCCAGGTCGTGCCCGACGAGGTTGATGGCGCGCAGTCCGAGCCGGTCCGCGAGCAGGGCATGGACGAATCGGGCGAGGGTGGCCTTGTCGTAGCTGGGCGGCGCTCCACGGCTGTCGCCGAGTCCCGGCAGATCCACCGCATACACCGTGTATCGCTGCGCGAGCGACGGCATGATCCGGCGCCACTGGTACCAGGACTGCGGCCAGTGCAGCAGGACGAGCGGCGCACCGGTCCCGCCGGTGACGTAGTGCATCGTCACGCCGTCGACCTCGGCCGTCTCGTGGCGGAACTGGCGGTTGAACTCGGGGTCGTCACGGGTGGCGGAATCAAGGGCCGAGGAAGCCGCGGCGACCGTTCGACCCGGTGTCGCATGCGGCGCCTGCCCGTCTCCCGCCGTACAAGCGGTGGTCAAAGTGAGTGCGGCCGCGAGCGTTGCCGCGCTGCGCAACCACCGTGGTCCGGTCGTCGAAGTTCCGGTCGTTGTGGCCATCGGCTTGTCACCTCCGCGACCAGCGTCGCCGCAGTCGTTCCGCACTTGCAAGAAAAGTTGCCGATCCGCATCATGGTTGCATGGGTAGAGCGGAAGAGGACGTGCTCGCCGGGGTCGGGCCGCGGCTGCATGCGCTGCGCCGGGCCCGTGGCGCCACGTTGGCAGACCTGGCAGCCGAGACCGGCCTGACGGCCAGCACCCTGTCGCGCCTCGAGAACGGCAAACTCCGCCCCACCCTGGAGCAGCTACTCCCGCTGGCCCGAGCGCACGGCGTCCCGCTCGACGATCTGGTCGCCGCACCGCCCACCGGCGACCCCCGCATCCACCTGCGGCCCGTGCGCCGGTCCGGATTGACAGTGGTGCCCCTGACCAGGCGGGCCGGGGGAATCCAGGCGTACAAGGTGATCTATCCGCCCGCCGGCCGGGCGCCCACGATGAACCTACAGACCCACGACGGGTACGAATGGTTCTACGTCCTCAACGGGCGCGTCCGGTTCGTACTCGACGAACAGGAGTTCCACCTCGGCCCCGGCGAAGCCGCCGAATTCGACACCCGAACACCCCACTGGATCGGCAGCGCCGACACCCAACCCGCAGAACTGCTCACCCTCTTCGGCCCACAAGGCGAACGCGCCCACTTGTCACCACAAAAGCACTAACCCGCTTGACCGCAATGCGACCATCCCAGGTAGTCCGTTACGTCGCGCTGATCGGCTGGAATCAGAGCCTACGCTCTCTTTCATGGGTACGTCGTAGAGAGGCGCGTTATCCCAACCCGGACGTAGCTCGGCAACTTTGGTCCAACCCCAGGAGGCGTACGCGGCTTGGGTCGGCTGATTATGGGGCTCGGCAAGAAGGGTTGCCCGTGGCTCGGGGCGGTCGGCAAGTAATGCGTCGTGCGGGCTGTGGGCGACGCCCTTACGCCGCCCGCGGCTCGGTCGATCTCGGTCCTGGGTCCCAGGTGAACAGTTAGCCGATCACCTCGGGCGCCCGGCATTGAGGGAAAGAGCTGGAATTGCGCCGATCTTCTGTTCGCTGAGCACGTCCCAGTAGATTCCACGAGGACGCCGAGGCGGAGCGCACCAGATGACCTCCTCGGGGGTGACAATCAGGTCGACACTGAAGTCGTGCGGTGACTCCGGTAGGGGCCTGTCAAGGACCTGAAGCTGGTGGACCGTCGTCACAAGCACGGTGGACGGGCCGATCAGACCGGCCTCGGTCAGGAGGGCGACCTCCAGGTCCGAGTAGCCTGCCCCCTTACCCACTCTCACACCGTCGCGGTTGACCGCGACGCTACCGCAGACCACCAGGTCGATCGCCTGCATCTCGTCGGTCCCAACCTTGCCGGCGTGTGCGGCAGCCCCGGAACCGGTCGCGACCTCAGCGGGCGGAGCCGCGAGCTTGACAGCCTCCAGTAGGTAGAACGGTCGGACGTCGGCGAGCTGGGGAACCGCCATGTACAGCAGCTTTCCCTCGTCGAGTGCCTGCACCCTGACCGGAAGTTGGGCCTTGTCGGGATTGGACTTGACGACCTCGGCTTGTCGCCACGCGGAGATGCCTGCGAGTCGTGTGGCGGTCAGCTCGGCGCCGATGAAGTTCGGAATCCGACCGTGTGCACCGTGGGAGCCTGTGGCACCGGCTCGCTCCAACCGGTCCCAGACCTCCACCCGTACCTTCTGTTTCTCGTGATCGATATCCATGCTGTGCCTCACCTGGCGATAAGCGAAAGTATCCGGTCGGTGACCTGGTAGACCTCATGGCGGTTGCGCCAGCGATGTAGTTCACGGCTCGCTCTGAACAGGACGTTCAGGCCGCCCCCGGCCCGGGTCCGTTCGACGACATCGATCGCCTCGTGCAGGACGGCGGTGGCCTCCGCAACGTGGCGCTGTCGAATATGAGCCAGGGCGAGATTCCCGAGAACGATAGATCGGGACTTCTCTCGCGTACGCAGGACGGACGATGTGGCTTCGAGTACGGGCTGTGCCTTCCGAGGGTCGCCCAGCGCCAGGTAGCAGGAGCCCACTACCCGGTCGAACTGGCCGGCCGTCACGAGCCGGTGAGCCGGGTCGGTTGTGTCTACGCTGTCGATTCGATCTCCTGCTTGGCCGAGTGCGTGGTGACACGCAGACCGCTCGCCCACCATGGCGTAGGCCTCAGCGACGTGCAGCATGGCCAGGCCGGCCAGGGCGCCGCTGCCGAAGTCGGCTGCCAGATGAGCGGCGTGCGCAGCCTGAGACAGGCCACGCTTCGGGTCGCGGTCGGCGTAGAGCGCAACAAAGCCGGTGCGAAGTCGTGCATGCGCCTCGTGGAGGATTTCATTGCTCTGCCTGGCGACGGCGACTGCCTGTTCGTAGTACCTGATGGCCGTCCTGCGGTCTCGACGCTGCGAAGCATCCCAGACGAGTTGCCCCATGAGCGTCGCCGATGCCGCATGTAGGGTGGCCAATGCTTGCCGAACCCCACCGATCGAGGCCGAAGAATGGAGAAGAGCGATTTCGCCGTGCAGGCGTCCTACGGTCGGAAGCAGCGACGTGGACGGTGTGGTGTCGTAGGTCTCGGTGAGTGCGTCAAGCTCGTGGCGAAGGTAGGCAACGGTGGCGAGGTCGGCTGTCCGTGGATTTTTCAACACGTACGCGAGACGATCACCCTGGCGCGTATTCGCCTCCTCGACGTCGTCTAGCAGTTGAGTGAGTTCCTCCAGCGTCACCTGGAGCGCGTTGGCCAGGCCAGGTCGGACCCACGGCTGAGGCTCCGACTCGGCGCGCTCCCAGCGGACGACAGTAGTGCGATCGACGTTCAGCTTTTCGGCGAGGCTTTCCTGCGTGTGCCCGGTCGACTTCCGCCGGCTGGCCAGCCGCCGTCTTCTCAGGGCCATTGCGAATGCCTCCCGTCGTGACTCTGTCCGAACCCGACCTGAACAGTCATCCACATGCAGTAGCGGGATGCAACATTTCTGCTTCCCTTTTGCGGAAGTCGCACGCTGTGCCGTCGTACCACTGCTCGAGAGGCTGGTGGTACGGCCCGGGGCGGGTGCTGTGGCCAACGGTTTCCGCCAGGTCGGCGTGGCGGGATGCCGACCCCGCCCGCCTCGGTGCCGATCCAGTCGACAGGGTTCGGAACGTCGGAAGGGGCAGAGGTGTCTTCGGCTGCGGGAGCCGCCCGGAGGGCGGGGTGGGGTGACGGTGCGCCTGGGGAGCTGGTGGGCGTACCCGGATCGGATGGTGGTTCGGCGGCGGGTGCGGTCTGTCCGAGGCTGACCTCGGCGGAGATTCGGTCCGTACGGTTCGGGCGGGGTTCGTGGCGGCGCGGGCTGGACCCGGACGAGGTGTACGGGTTCCTCGCCCGGCTGGCCGACGAGGTGGACCTGCTGCGGCGCGATGTCCAGGTTGCTCGCGGGGACGCTGATCGGATCAAGGCGGCGCTGCGGCCCTGGCAGACCCGCAACGCCCGGGTTGCCGACGCCCGCTGGCCGAGTGATCGACGGTGACGGGGCGACCGGGTGACCGGCCGTCGGCGGCGGTCGAGGTGTCCGAGGAGATGGCCGCGCACTTCCGGGACACGATGCTGACCCACGCCGACGATCCGGTGACGGGGGTGTGCGTCCGGTGCGGGCGGAGCCGCTGCGACGAGTGGCGATGGGCCTACGAACGCCTGGTCCTGGCCGGCCGGCGCGACGACCTGCCAGGACCCGTCTGGCACGGCGGCGCCGGGTCCACGGCGGCACCCGGAGCAGCCGGGTGATCGTGGCGCTGGTGTGGGGTCGGGGGAGATGGCGCGCGGTGGACGGTATCGCCGAACTGGATGCCCTGCTGGCCGGCCTGGCGACGATCTCGATCGGGCCGCACGTGGTCGGGGTGTATCCACCCAGGTTCCTGAAGCCGGATCTTCGACCGGGTGAGCTGCTGACGTCGCCGTCGTTGCAGCTCGGGCTCGGGCATCCGGCGCGCGGGTTCCTCTACTGGACCGGTCCGGCCAGCGTCCTCGGCTACGAGGCGGACCTGCCGCCCTGGCCGGACGGCATTCCGGAGATCGAGTTCGACTACGGTGACGATCGGATCGGTTGCGGTCCGAACCTGGCCTGCGTGACACCGGGCGCCGTCCGGGACGCCGCCTTGGAGTACGCCGCGACGGGGAAGCGCCCGACCCGGGTCTGCTGGCGCGACGGTTAGCCGAGGCGTGGAATCAGCGGAGTCTGGCGCGTCGGCGCCGCCAGCGCATCAGCAGCAGTACGGCGAGCAGCACCGCCACGGCGAGAGTGGCGGCCAACCACGGCGGCGCGGCGAACGGGGAGGGCTGCGGATCCGGACCGCCGAACGCGGCACGGCCCAGCAGGTCCCCGGGCACTTCCAGGTCACTGACACCGGTCGGGGCGGTCAGTAGCACCTGTTCCCGACCGTCTGCGGAGATCGCCGCGAGGGCCGTCCGCCGTTTCCCGTCCTCCGCCTCCGGCGACTGCCGCTCCACCACCGGGTCCCCGCCCCGCCAGGAGACCAGTTCGGTGGCGGAGCCGGGGACCGGGACCGGGGCTCCCGTTGGGCGACCGGTGGCCGCGTCGAGGAACTCGATCCGCCAGGAGCGCCGGAGTGTTCCGGCGATGTCGGCGCAGCCGGTCGTGCAGCCGTCGTGGGTCAGCAGGGCGATCCGCCGGCCGTCCGTGCTCCAGGCGGCCCGCCCGGCCAGCCGCCGCCGGTCGCCCAACTCGACCTGCCAGCGCACCGCCCCGGTGACCGGGTCGGCCAGCACCAGCCGTTCGCGTTCGGCGAGCTGCGCGGCCGGGTCCACCGGGCCGCTCGCGGCCAGTAGCGAGCCGTCCGGAGACCAGGCGGCCGCGCTGTGACTGTCGAAGACGCCGACCGGCAGCACCCGCTCCGCCCCGCTCCACGGGTCGACGATGAGCAGGTCGTCCGGCCTCGCCGGGTCGTTGAGCTGCTGGTTGTCCGGCCCGTACGTGATCACCTGGTCGTCGTTGCCCCTGCTGACGACGACCGACCTTCCGTCCGGAGACCAGGCCAGCGGGTGCAGACCCGGCCGGTGGGTACGCCGTTCGTCGCCGCTGCGCAGGTCGACGAGGCTGCCGGTGCCCGGGCGGAGGTACCAGCGGCCGTCCGGCGAGAGCAGCCCGTGCCCCTCGCCGACGCTGATCGGCAGCAGCCGGTAGCCGCCGTCGCGGCCGACCACGACTCCGGTCGACTCGAGATAGCGGGTGTGTGCGGTGAAGAAGAGCACCGAGGCGGGCCCGACCGGATGTTGGCCGACGGTCGCCTGCCACAGCCAGGGGTTCTGCACCTGGCTCGGGACGATCTCGGCGGGGGCCGGGTCATGCCGCGCGGCGAGCCGGCCGGGCACCTGCGCCGCGGCGACGACGAGGACAGCGGCGGCGGCGAAGTACGCCACAGTCCGGGCGCGGGGCGTCGACACGGGTCCATTAAAGCGGAACGCGGGGCGGCGTGGTGGCCCGGCGGCCTTGCGCCCAACTTCCGTCTTTCATTAAGCCCGGTGGATTGGTTCGGACGAGGTTTGACGGTCGTTCTGGTGGTGGGTAGTGGGTATCGCCCGGTCGTAGGCCGGGTTGCTCCGTGCAGCTCAGTGTCCCGCTGCACGGCTCGATGTTCGGGGTCGACTTCAATCCGGCGGCCAACCGGCTGCGGGTGATCAGCGACACCGGCCAGAGCCTGCGGCACAACATAGACGACGGCTCGGGCGCGGGCGTCACGACGGTGGACAAGCCGCTGACCAACTCGCCGTCGACCGCGACGGCGACCGGGGTGACCGCTGCCGCGTACACGAACAACGACCTGAACGCGGAGACCGGGACCACGCTGTTCGACCTCAACTCGGTCTCGGACCAGCTGGTCATCCAGTCGCCGGCCAACGACGGCCTGCTGGTCCCGACCGGCCGGCTCGGCCCGGACGCCGGCCCCAACGCGGGCCTCGACATCTTCAGCAACCGGCCCCAACGCGGGCCTCGACATCTTCAGCAAGCTGACCAACGGCAAGACCACCGCGCTGTCAGCGTTCGCCGTCCTCATGCTCACGGACGGCTCGGCCACGTTCCACACCGTCGACCTGCTCACCGGGGCGGCGACCCCGGTGGGCGAGCTTCCGCTGCCGGTCGGCGACATCGCCGTCGCGCTCGACGGAAGCTGATTCGACCTGCGGCTGCTGCTGGTGCTGTTCGTGCTGCACCATCGCGTCGAGCGGGACGCCGGCACCGACGAGCCCGCCCCCGGCACCTGGCCGGGGGCGGGCTCGCGGCCTGCGCCGGCTCCGGGCAGCCGCGCGGACGGCACCGTCCGGGAGAGGAAGGCTCAGGAGAGGAAGGCTCAGGAGAGGAAGGCTCAGGAGAGGAAGGAACCGTACCGACCGCTGAGGATCCTGTCCTTCTGCGCCTGGCTGAAGTGGGTGTTCGGGTAGTTGTAGAAGGACGCCGACATCGGTGTGCCGTCGGTGTAGGTGGAGTCCGGCAGGCCCAGGGCGTGGCCGAGTTCGTGCACCATGCCGCCGTACCAGCGATTCATGTTTCCGTTGATGCCCGCCGCACCGTCCGCGTCGTGGCCACTGAGGATGACCCAGCCGTTGCCGCCGCCGCCTCCGGCGCCCTCGCCCTCCGCGCTGATCTCGCCGACGTTGATCCAGCGGCTGTCCGGTGCGCCCAGGCCGAACTTGCGCCTGAGTTCGGCCTGCATGTTGCACACGGTCCACCAGTACTTGTCCCCGCACGCCGGGGTGTTCTCGTACCACGTGCGGAGCTGGTCTCCGTCGACGACCTCGACGACCGGGTCGTTCAGCCGGAACGTCCGGCCCAGTTCCTGCCGGTAGTACCGTTGCGCCTCGCGCATCACGTTTGCGATGCCGTCCGGGTAGCGCTGGTCGTACGCCACGTCGGCGGGCTTGAGCCAGAAGACCCGTACGGTCCCGTTCGGCGGGGCGGCGGAGGCGGCCGGCGGGGCGACGGTGGCCGCGGTGAGGACCGTCGCCACCAGTACGCCCAACGCCATCCCGGCGCGCCAGCCACGCCATCTCGACCGTGTCGGTGGCCGCTTCAGTTCGATTCTCATTCCTCGTCCTTCCGTGGGCCAGGGCCGGGGGCGGCGGCGGGCACTGTGGGACGTGCACGCCGCACAGCGCAGCCGACCCTCCGGCATCGTGGGGACCCCGTCGACCGGCGCCGGTAACGGGACGGTCCGAGCGGTACGGTCACCGACCGTGTCGTCCGGGCGGTGCGAGCGGCATCGGCATTCCGGCCGTGGGGTCAGTCGGTCTCATCGCCACCCTGCCGGACGAAAACCTTTTCGGCAATACTTCGACGAGGCTCGATGCGACAAAATCCTTTGGAACGTGTGATCTCTCCTAATAGGGGCGCCATGAGGCCACCGAAGGGCGCGCTCCGATCGGCCTCGCCGAAAAGGTTTCGGCAACGGGTGCCGCGGCGACCGGCGAAGCCGCGGGCGGGTGCCGGTGGAGTCGGCCGCCCGCCGGCCGGTAGGGCCTTCCCCCTTACAAACGTGGTGGCCAGCAAGATTTCCGTGCCCCGCCAACACTCCTAGCGTTGTCGGCGACCTCGAACAGCGGGGCGTCGACCGCACCGAAGCGGCGCCGCCACCACCAGAACGGGAGCATCCGCCAGATGGCCGAACACCGCCGTAGAGATCTGCTCCGTGCCACCGCGGTCGCCGCGGTCGCCACCGGGGTGGCCGCCCAGCAGGTTCACCGGCCGGCACCCGCCGTCGCCGCTCCGGGCGACGGCTGCCCGCCACCGCTGGGGCCGGTCGCGGTGGGCCCGGACGATCCGCGCTACGCGGATCTGGTCCGCCGGGGCAACCGGCGCTTCGTCGGCACCCCCGACCAGGTCCGGGTGGTCGGCTCGACCGAACAGGTTCGGGCCGCGGTGCAGGCCGGAGTGCGCGCCGGCCAGCGGATCGCGGTACGCAGCGGCGGGCACTGCTTCGAGGATTTCGTCGACAATCCGCAGGTCCGGATGGTCATTGACCTGTCCGGGATGACCGGCGTCTACTACGATCCGCTGCGGTCCGCGTTCGCGGTCGAGGCGGGCGCCAGCCTGGGCGAGGTGTACCGCCGCCTCTATCTCGGCTGGGGCGTGACCCTGCCCGGCGGTTCGTGCCCCGGAGTAGGTGCCGGTGGGCATGTCGCCGGCGGTGGGTACGGGCCGCTGTCCCGGCTGCACGGACTGGTCGTCGACCACCTCTACGCCGTCGAGGTCGTCACGGTGGACCAGTCGGGTACGGCCCGTACCGTGGTCGCCACCCGTGACCGGGACGACCCCAACCGGGAACTGTGGTGGGCGCACACCGGTGGCGGGGGCGGCAACTTCGGAGTCGTCACCCGGTACTGGTTCCGCTCGCCAGGGGCGACCGGCGACGACCCGAGCCGGCTGCTGCCCCGGCCGCCCGCATCCGTGCTGACCTTCACGGTCCAGTGGCCGTGGCAGGGCATGGATGAGCGGGGATTCGCCAGACTGGCCCGCAATTTCGGCGACTGGTGCACGCGGCACCGCGCTCCCGGTACCCCGCAATCCCGGCTGTACGGCGAACTGTTGCTGTCCCGCCGGCCGGCGGGCAACCACACGCTGATCGGCCAGGTTGCCGACGGTGCCGACGCCGCCCGGTTGCTGGACGAGCACGTCGCCGTGCTGAACACGGGTGTCGGTGTCGCGCCCGTCCGTAGCCAGGAGGTCCTGCCGTGGCTGACCTCGGCGCTGAGAGGCAACGGCGACGACGGCAAGCAGTGGCGGCTCAAGACCAAGGCGGGCTACCTCCGCCGGGGGCTCACCGATCGGCAGATCGCCGCCGCATACCATCACCTGACCCGGGGCGACTACGACAACCCGGCCGGGTCGCTGAGTCTCAACACCTACGGCGGGCAGATCAACACCGTACCGTCGGCAGCGACCGCCACCGCGCAGCGCGACTCGGTGATCAAGCTGTTCTACCTCGCGGGCTGGGCCGACCCGGCCGAGGACGCCAGGCACCTGGCGTGGATCCGCGAGTTCTACCGCGACGTGTACGCGGACACCGGCGGAGTGCCGGTGCCCGGCGACGTCAACGACGGTTCCTACATCAACTATCCGGACGTCGACCTCGCCGACCCGGCCTGGAACACCTCCGGCGTGCCGTGGCACTCGCTGTACTACGGGGCCAACTATCCCCGGTTGCAACGGGCCAAGGCGCGCTGGGATCCCCGGGACGTGTTCCGGCACGGCCTCTCCGTCCAACCAGGCTGATCCCGGCCAACCCCCGGCGTCCCGCTGGGACCGTCCAACCAGGCTGATCCCGGCCAACCCCCCGGCGCCCCGCCGGGGCCGTCCAACCAGGCTGATCCCGGCCAACCCTGGCCGACGCCGGGATCGGAACCCACGGGTATACCAGGACGGCGGATACTAAAGGTGACCCGTCGGCGGACCGGCCCCGGGGCCGCCACGGTCGAGCTTGCCGCGGACCGTGGCGGCTTCGGGGCGGCCCAGCCGGTCGAGGATGGCCAGCGCCGCCCGCCAGGCCAGGCGGGCATCGGGTACGGCCCCGGCGGCGTACTGCGCGTCGCCGAGGCGGTGCAGGGATTCCGCCTCCTGGGTCCACCGTCCGAGTTCCCGGCACAGCTCGACCGCCTGCCGCAGGTAGCCGATCGCCGAAACGTGGTCGCCGAGCAGGTGATGGGCGTAGCCGAGGCTGTCCAGGGCGCTGGCCTCGCCGCCCCGGTTGCCGTTCTTCCGATGCAGCAGGAGGGCCTGTTCGCAGTGGTCGATCGCCTCCTCGTACCGGCCGAGCAACGCCTGGCACCAGCCGACCGAGTTGAGCGCGCTGGCCTGGCCGTCCAGGTGGCCCACCTGCTGGAAGAGCTGCAACGCCTGCAGGTCGCTGCGGAGCGCGCCGGCCGGGTCCCCCTGGCGTTCGGCCAGCCAGCCCAGGCTGCGGTGGGTGAACGCCTCGCCGACCGTGTCACCGAGTTCGCCGAAGAGATCCAGTGCGCGCCGGTACGCCGCCCGCGCGTCGTCGTGGCGCTGCAACCGCACGTACGCGGCACCGAGGAGGCGGTGGGCGTGCGCCTGGGCGGACCGGTCACCGAGGCGGTCGAGCGCCGGCATCACCCGCCCGACGCTGGCCAACCAGTCGTCCCAGTGCCCCCGGTGGTCGAAGAAGTTCACCAGGGTCCAGACGAGTTGCCAGGCGGGCGCGTCGAATCCGGTGTCGACCGCCCGCGCGACCACGTCCAGCAGTACAGCGTGCTCGGCGGCGAACCAGGCCAGCGCCGAGTGCTGGTCGGTGAGCTGCTCGGGGACCACCCCGGCCCGGGGCGGCGCGATGGCGATCGGGTCCCGCTGTGGCCAGATCAGCCGGTCGGCGGCACGGGCCGTGTGCAGGTAGTGGTCGAGCAGGCGGCGCTCGGCGGCCTGTCGTTCGGGCTCCGGGTCCTCGCCGGCCAGCTCGATGGCGTACGCCCGCAACAGATCGTGACAGGCGTACCGGCCGGGTGACACCTCGGCGACCAGGTGCGCGGCGGCCAGCTCGGTGAGGACCGGGCGGAGCCGGTCGGCCGGCTCGGCGGCGAGGCTGGCCGCCGCCGGCACGGTGATGCTGGGGCCGGGCGGGAGGGCGAGCAGCCGGAACAGCCGAGCGGCCGGCGGGCTGAGGGTGTGGTAGGACCAGGAGAAGACGGTACGGATGTTGGTGGCCGGGGTGGCAGCCCGGAACCCGTCCAGGCCCTGGTCGGCCTGGCGTAGCTCGTCGGCGAACGATTCGAGCGGGAAACGCGGGTTGTCGGCCGCCCGGGCGGCCACGATCGCCAGTGCCAGCGGGAGCCGGCTGCACCGACTGACGATTTCCGCCACCGCCTCCGGTTCGTCGGCCACCCGCTCGTCGCCGAGGCGGCGGGCCAGCAACTGCCGGGCCTCCGTCTCGGAGAGCAGATCCAGGCCGAGCGGATGCGCTCCCTCGGTGGTGACCAGGTCGGCGAGCTGGTTGCGGCTGGTGACGAGTACGGCGCAGCCCGGCGACCCGACCAGCAACGGGCGTACCTGGTCGGCGTCGCGGGCGTTGTCCAGCACCACCAGCATCCGCTGGCCGGCCAGCCTCGCCCGGTACAGGCCGGCCTGGGCCGCCTCGGTGACGGGGAACTGCTGCTGCGGTATCCCGAGCGCGTCGAGGAAACCTCGGATCGCCTCACCGGGGCCGAGCGCCGGGCCGGTCTGGTCGAAGCCGCGCAGGTTGACGTATAGCTGGCCGTCGGGGAACCGGTCCGCCACCGCGTGCCCGGCCCGGATCGCCAGGCTGGATTTGCCCACTCCCGGCGGCCCGGTGATCACCATCGTCTCGGCCCGGTCGGTCAGGTCGTCCAGTCGCCGTCGGATGTCGGCCAACTCCGTCGCGCGGCCGACGAAACGTGCCGGATCCGGCGGCAGCAGGTGTGGCGCGACCGGCCCGGCGGGGATTGACTCGTCGGTGTCGGTGTCGGTGTCGGTGTCGGTGTCGGTGTCGGTGCTGGTGCTGGTGCTGGTGGCGGTGGCGGTGGCGGTGCTGGTGCTGGTGCTGGTGCTGGTGCTGGTGGCGCTTGCGCTCGTGGCGTTGGCGTCGGCGGGGCTGGTCGCGGGCTGGGTCGGGTCGATCGGAGTGCGGACGGTGGGGGCGGGTGTGGGTCCGGCGGCCGCTTCTCCCGGTCCGGCCGTGACGGCGCCGGTCGCTCGGGGCGGCGAACCGTGCAGCGGGACGTCGCGCCGCAGGATCCGGCGCTGCAACTCCTGGAGGTCGGGGGCGTCGATGCCGCGCTGGCGCAGCAGAACCAGGCCCGCCCGGCAGAGCTGGGCGGCCTCGTCCACCCGCTGCTCGGCATAGAGGGCGACGGCGAGGAGCCGGCGCAGCCCCTCGTCGTACGGCTCCTCGGCCACCACACCGGAGAGCGCGATGATCACCTCGCCGTACCGGCCGAGCGAGGCGAGCGCCTCGGCATGGACGAGCCGGGCCGAGCGGTGCAGCGCGGTGAGCCGGGCCGCCTCGTTCAGCGCGAACGGGCGGTCGGCCACGTCGGCGAAGGCCGGTCCACGCCAGAGTCCCAGGGCGTCGTGCAGTACGGCGACGGCCCGGCCCGTCTCCTCGGCGTCGTGTGCCCGCAGCAGGTGGTGGGCCCGTGCGTACTCCTGCTCGAACCGGTGTGCGTCGATCTGTTCCGGAGCCAGATCCAGCCGGTATCCCCGGCCGGAGGGGTTACCGGCACCACTGATGATGTCGGCGGCGCCGGGGGAGGCCGGATGCAGCGCCCGGCGTAGGTGCGACACGTGACTGCGCAGCGTGGCCGGGGCGCCGGGCGGGACCGCATCGCCCCAGATCAGTTTCACCATCCGGCTGGCCGGCACCGACGTGCCCCGGTTGACCAGTAGGATCGACAGCACCTCGACCTGTCGCGGGCCCAGTCGGACCGGGACGCCGCCGCGGAGCACCTGCACCGGCCCCAGTACCGAAACCATCAGCATTCCGACCTCGCACTTCGACGGTTTCGCGGCGACGGCAGTGGAAGATGTTGATGTTACCCGGGGAGGCTCTCCACGTTCCTTCCACGCTTCCTCCACGGTGGACGTCTGATCATGAATAGGCAGTGCTGCTGAGTAGACGGTGCTCCACGGCAAGCAACGGGGGAGGGGAGCGGTCGCGATGGAACTCGCGGCCGGACTGGTGGGGCCGTTGAACATCCGTCAGGACGGGGAGCCGGTCGCGGCACCGGTCGGCAACCGGCGTCGCATCCTCGTCCTGATACTGCTCGACGACGGCGCCGTGTCACCCAGCAGGTTGGCGGCCCTGGCCCGCTTCCTGGCCCAAGACCGCCTGATCAGCGACCTCGGGGCGGACGAGGGTGGTCTGGGGGTCGCCGACACGGTGATCCCTGCCCCTCGACCCGGAGCCGCTGTAACCGGGTGTCCAACCGCGCGTCGGATCAATTCGGAAGCGCGGCACCAGGGTCCGCCGCCGCGAGGCGCTCGCCCCGCCCGCCCACACAATCGAGGGCCCAGAAAGCATCGGAGTACACGAAGGTGCCCGTCATCCATTCCTCGTACGAGGACAGTTTGGCGACCTGAAAGACGCCGGGCGAGTAGCGCAGCGTGGGCGGACGAAAGCCCAACTTCGTGGCGTCGGCGAAGCCGCGCTTGCCGTAGTAGTGCGGTGAGCCCTCCAGGAACACCAAAGGGATGCCCCGACTGTCAGCTCCCGCGAGAGCGTGCGCCACGAGCCGAGTACCGATTCCCCGACGCTGGAACTCCGGCAGCACCCCGAGGGGCGACAGCGACAACACGTCCACGAGCCGGGGCAGGGCGTCCAACCGGCAGGCACTGAGCATCACATGGCCGACCACCCGCTCGCCGACGGTAGCGACCAGCGACAACGGCGCAAGCGATGTCTGAGCTGCGCGCAGCGCATCGACCAGCGCAGGAACCCGTTCGCCGTCGCCGAACGCCTGGGTGTGAATCACCCGCACGGCCTCGTGATCTTCGGCCCGCTCTTGCCGGACCACCAGCTCAACACATCCGCGCTGAAGGCTGTCCCCTGAACTCACGGCGCCAGGCTAACCCCTGGAACGATCAGCACGCGACGCGATTAACGCAGGACGTAATCCCGTCAATTCAAGCTCTGTATCGGAGTGGAGACCTGGCGGGGGCGCTCGACGCGTACCGGAGGGCGTGGGTCGCGCGGTGCGGGTGCTGCTGCGGATGCTGGCCGATCGGGCCGGGCTGACGCAGGCTGTCTCGGGGGCGTAGGCCCGGCAGGGTTGGTGGCCGGGCCGTGATCGCGGTTCGGTGCTGGCCGACCTGGCGGTGATGACCGCCGACGGTGCCGAGGCGATCTGCGACATCGACGTGCTATGCCACCGGGGAACAAGTGATCTCACCCGCGCATCACGTAATCTGCGAGGGATCACCGCCTTCACAACTCAACTTACTTGTAGGCGATGTTCACGCCTGGGAGGATGTGCCGCAGGTTGGCGGTTTGGGTGAACGCGGAGACCGACTGATCCTCCCCAGCGTACGTGTACTGGCCATGGTGGATTCCCAGGGCTGTGTTTCCGTAGAACCACGGGCCGCCGCTGTCGCCGGGCTCTGAGATGTCGGCGGTCATTGTGGCTGCGTTGCACAGTCTGGTCGCCACAAATTCGGGCGCATCCAGCCTAAGGCAGGTGTTTGCCTGTCTTACCGTGCCGCAGGTTCCGATGCCGGTTCCGATCCCATAGTGACATGCTGTTTCGCCTACCACCGGGAATCCAACCGTTTCCACGTCGCGATATACGTTGTTGTAGGCTCGGAAGCGTGGCGCGATCGATGGTGTGGCATGCCATTGCATGTCCCCATTCTCACAAGTGCTGGAGGTGGGGTCACATTCAGCCGCGAAACTCAGGATCCGTTCGCTTCCATAGTGGAGGAAGTTTGGGCAATGCCCCGCTGTCAACGTTCCCACTGCCGTCGTCGTGCGCACGGTGAACCCGCCGGTGCAAGCCGCCTGGAAGACCCCGCCGTCGTTGGTGTTCAGCCCTGCACCACCGACCACTGTCGTTTCGGGAGTGGCGTCCGACGGGGTTTCCTTGACGACGAGTTCGACGGGCATGCCGGCCACGTCGACGAGCCCGTCCCGCTGTGTCGGGTATGCCACACGGATGTCTTTCGCGGCGGTAGCGGAGGCCGTCGCGACGAAGTGGTCCGTGGCTGCGTCGTAGCTGACCTCGTAGACGTCGGGCGACGCCGCATCCAGGAGCCGGCTGAGGGACGGCAGGACTTTGGTGAGGTCCGCGTTGCTGTACCGACGGTCGCCAACGATGGTCACCGGCAGGTGGGCCAGTCCGGTTCGGGCCGCGTCCATCTGCTGTGGCGAAGCCCTTTTGACATAGACGCGGTATGTTCCGTCTCCCCGGAGTTCGGCTGCGGCGATGATGCCCGGCGCAACCTGGTCGAGGCGTGCCAGCGCTCGGTTCATACTCCCAGATTGAGCTTGGCGCTTATGGATCGCACCGAGCGGCTCACCCGTTCGCTGGGCCAGCCTCTCCAGGTCCTGACGCTCCGCCTCGTTCAAACCCCTCGGCGCCGTCGTGGATGCCCCAGTGGCCGCCGTGCGAGCTGTCGACGGCATCGTCTCCTGTGTCGAATCGAGGGACGCTGTCATCTCGATCCTCTCGGCGCGCCCAGCAGGGCTCGCCACGCCTCCTCCGGCCGGAAGCATTCCGGCGGCCTGTGACGGTGTCGCAAGCAGGCTGGTTCCCAGGATTCCGGCGACAGCGGCGCCGAGTAGTCGGACCTTCAAGTGTCCTCCTTGCACGTAGTAGTAGCGAGGCCCGGATCAGGCCACGCCTCGACTGCGATCGTGCAGGACGACGATTGAACAGCAATTGACGAACAGTCAAATGCGCAGCTCGCGCGCTACTTGAGCGGTTTGAAGGAGCGGCCCAGCCACCTCACGCGGAAGTGCCTGTCCTGTAAGGGCATCGATCGGCTGGGCGATCGGCGAAGCCGGGCGGACCGCTATCGCCGGCATCCCCACCTCCGGGTGGTCACCGGCCATCGACGCCGACGGCGGCATCCGTGAGGGTGCGCAAGTCGCCGAACTGACCGGCCTACTCACCTTGAGGGGGTGGCCGGACGGGATGCGGGTGATCGCGCGCCGCGAACGCCCACACCCCGGCGCCCAACTGTCACTGAACCTTCTTCGACCTGAACCACGCGGCACTCACACGCCGCGTCCGATCTCGCGCTCCGACGGACCACAAGGGGAGGTTGGAAAATGTTCACCGCTCGAGGAACGCAACGGCTGGCACCGCGTTCGTCACCGGCACCCAAGTCGGCGCGGCGTTGCGGTCCCGGTCGATGACCAGGCCGCACGCCTCTCCGGGTCGAGTTCGACCGCTGGCGCACCCACCCGTCGGCATCGCGTCGGCCGGACGGTCAGGAGTCCTGGCCAAGCCGGGCACGAGGCGAGGGCTCATGCGGGGGATACCCGAGAACCTCGACGAGGTCACCCGCCGCCGCGACGAATGCCTCGTAGACGTCGTCATCGAAGTGATTGCGCCAATCGCCGGACTCACCCTTCCGATAGTGAGAGACCGACCCGGCGGTCTCTACGCCACGCCGCATTCTTGAGAAGCTGTATCGGGACAGCAGGGCGTCGAGATCGGACGGCGGGATGGGAATCCCGCAGTGCCGCATCAGCCGAGCCACTTCATCCGCCTGCTGTTCCCCGGTCAGGTCCTCGTACCGGAACAGGCCGACGGCTTCGGTGCTCGGAGCGGTCGCCCACGAGCGAAGCGACCGGAATGTGCCTTTGTTGGCTAGATGATCGATGACATACAGCAGACCCTCCTTGAACGGCTTTTCTCGCAGCACTCTCCGTACCTGCGGAATGTCGCCCATGGCGGTGTGCGAACTTCGATAGGAGAAGTACCCGGAAACGACGATGTCGCGGGGATCGCGGAGGACGAAGAACGCCCGGTAGGAGTCAGGCTTGGGCAGGCGCATGAAGCCGTTGTAGGACATGAAGAGGGACGAGACGACGCGGTTGGGCGGCAAGGCCTGCGGGTAACGCCACTTGTAGGGGCGCGGATCGTAGGGCAGTAATCCAGAGTACCGATACACGACGGGGTCGTTGAACAGGGCTTTGACCCATTGGCTGGCCGTTTTGCGAATCGTGCAGTGGTATATGTTTCCAAATTCGCTCCGCGACTCGACCGGAACCGAGAGCCGCAGTCTGGCATTGTGGGTCTCACACATCACTCGCCGCGCCACCACGCGCACCGAGTTGGGCGTGTGATGCTTGGTGAAGGTAACGGCACGTTTCATCATTGCCAAAATCCTCTCCATACCTGGGCGGCGGGGGAAGGCCGCAGGACAGTCGGGACAACTGTTCAGGTGGTCCGGGTCGGGGGCACGATCCAGCCTACGAGGCTACATCGATTGACGACCCGTTCGCGTACCGACCAGATATCGACCCGCTCGACCGGCGGACCGCCCGGTGTGCCTGACCGACGCCCGTCCCTTCGGCCGGGCGGTGACGACGTCAGGCGCTCGGCGGGCGGGTGTGGGTGAACAGGCCGCTGTAGGCGTTCAGCGCCGGCTGGCCGCCCAGGTGGGCATAGAGGACGGTGGCCTGCTCCGGGATCTCGCCGCTGGTGACGAGGTCGATCAGGCCGGCCATCGACTTGCCCTCGTAGACGGGGTCGATGATCACGCCCTCGAGGCGGCCGGTCAGCAGGATCGCCTCCAGGGTCGACTCCACCGGGATCCCGTACCGGTCGCCGGCCCAGCCGGCCAGGACGGTGATCTCCTCGTCGCGCAGCGGCCGGGCGACGCCGATCAGCTCGGCCGTGGCTGTGGCGATCCGGGCGACCTGGGCGCGGGTCTCCTCGATCTTCGCGCTGGCGTCGATCCCGATGACCCGCCGTTGCCGGCCACCGGCCTCCTCGAGGGCGGCGAACCCGGCGATCATGCCCGCCTGGGTCGAGCCGGTGACCGAGCAGACCACGACGGTGTCGAAGAAGACGCCCAGCTCGCGTTCCTGCTGCTCGACCTCGTACGCCCAGTTGGCGAATCCGAGCCCGCCGAGCCGGTGGTCGGAGGCGCCCGCCGGAATCGGGTACGGCGTGCCGCCACGTTTGCGCACGTCCTCGATGGCGCGGGTCCACGAGTCCTTGAACCCGATGCCGAATCCGGCCGGGTCGAGCCGGACCTCGGCGCCCATGATCCGGCTCAGCATGATGTTGCCGACCCGGTCGCTGACGCTGTCTGGCCAGTCGACCCAGTTCTCCTGCACCAGCACCGCCTTCAGGCCCAGCGACGCGGCGACGGCGGCGACCTGGCGCGTGTGGTTGGACTGGTACCCGCCGATCGACACCAGCGTGTCGGCGCCCTGCGCCAGTACGTCCGGGACGAGGTACTCCAGCTTGCGGGTCTTGTTGCCGCCGTAGGCGAGTCCCGCGTTGCAGTCCTCCCGCTTGGCCCAGATCGACGCACCGCCGAGGTGGGCGGTCAGTCGCGGCAGCGGGTGGACCGGGCTCGGCCCGAAGGTCAGCCGGTGGCGTGGGAAGTCGGACAGGGCCACGGTCACTCCTCGGTGGTCGGTAGGGTGCGCCAGGTGTCGAAGGCGACCGCTGCCGCCCGGTCCGCGTCCCCGGCGGCGCAGAGCCGGATCAGCTCGTCGTGCCGGGCGAGCGAGGCACGCCCGGCCAGCGAGGAGAAGCGCAGCCGTTCGGCTCGCCGCAGCACCGGGGTGAACTGTTCGAGGACTGCGGCCAGTGCCCGGTTCGCGGCCACGGTCACCGGGATGCCGTGCAGTTCGTCGTCGGCACGCAACGCGGCCTCGACGTCGCCCTGCCCGATCGCGGCACCGAACCGGCGGTTCGCTTCCCGCATCGCCTCGAGGTCGGCGTGACTGAGGCTTCCCACCGCCTCCCGTACGGCCAGTTCGTGCATTGCCGCGACCACGTCGCGGGCGTCGCGGACGTCACGCAGGTTCAGCGAGCTCACCGTCGTGGAGCGCCCCGGCCGGGCCACCACCAGCCCGGCCTCGGCCAGCCGCAACAACGCCTCCCGGACGGGGGTACGGCTGACGCCGAGCCAGGCCGCCAGCTCCACGTCGCGGAGCTGCTCGCCGGGCGCGAGGCTGCCGTCGACGATGACGTCTCGAAGGCGGTGGTAGACGTCGTCGCGGAGCAGGCGTCGATCGATCGCCGGCGCGTTCTCGGGGACGGGCATGCAATATATTGCACACACTGCGGATGATCGGGCAAGCCCGCGCGTCGGCGCAGCCACACCTGTCCGGTCTGGGCGCGCTGTGCGGGTCGCCTTGGCGAATTCCAGGAAGAGATTCACATCCCTGGATGCGCCTTGTAGGATCATCGCGGGAGCCACCCACGCCATCGCAGGCAGCACAGCCGTCTTGCCTGCGCTTCCGAGATTGAACCTTTTTCAACCTCCCCTTGCGGTCCGGTGGACCGCCAGGCCGAACGCGGGGCACGAGCGTCGCGCGGTTCAGATTGAAAAAGGTTCACCCTTCATGTTGGTCGGCGCGTGTTTCCTCGTGGGCCAGGGCATCCCGTCGAGCGACACAGACGTCGGCGGAATGCTGGAGCACTGATGAAAGCCTCACGAACGGCCCGCCATCTGATATTCGCCGCGGTTGCCGTCCTCGTCACCGGGCTCACGACGGTCGTCGTCAACCAGGCCAGCCCGGCCTCGGCGCACGGGTCGGTCACCAACCCGCCGTCGCGGAACTACGGATGCTGGGAGCGCTGGGGTGACGACCACCTCAACCCCAACATGGCACAGACCGACCCGATGTGTGCGCAGGCCTGGCAGGCCAACCCCAACACGATGTGGAACTGGAACGGCCTGTTCCGGGAGAACGTCGGCGGCAACCACCAGGCCGCCGTCCCGGACGGGCAGCTCTGCAGCGGTGGCCGCACCCAGGGCGGGCTGTACGCCTCGCTCGACGCGGTCGGCGCATGGGTCGCGAAGCCGATGCCGAACAACTTCACGCTGACGCTGACCGACGGGGCCCGGCACGGTGCCGACTACCTGCTGATCTACATCACCAAGCAGGGCTTCGACCCGACCACCCAGCCGCTCACCTGGGGCAGCCTCGACCTGGTGCTGCGCACCGGCAGCTACCCGACCACCGGGCTGTACGAGGCCCAGGTGAACGCGGGCAACCGCACCGGGCGGCACGTCGTCTACACGATCTGGCAGGCGAGCCACCTCGACCAGCCGTACTACCTGTGCAGTGACGTGATCTTCGGTGGTGGCGGCAACCCGACCACCCCGCCGCCGACCACCCCGCCCCCGACGAACCCCCCGCCGACCACCCCGCCGCCGGCCGGCAACGGTGCCTGCACCGCGACGTACGCGAAGACGAACGAGTGGACCGGTGGCTTCGGCGCCCAGGTGACGGTGCGGGCCGGCAACGCCGCGATCTCCGGCTGGACGGTGAGCTGGACCTGGCCCAACAGCCAGAGCATCACCAGTTCGTGGAACGCGTCGATAACCTCGAGCGGGTCGTCGGTCACCGCCGCGAACGCCAGTCACAACGGCGCGTTGAGCGCCAACGGCAGCACCAGCTTCGGGTTCAACGGTTCCTGGAGCGGCACGAACACCGCACCTACCCTGAGCTGTACGGCCAGGTAGGAGCAGTCGCGACGGGGATGGCGCCGTTCGGTGCCATCCCCGTTGGGGTCTTCGCCGCCGCGGCGGTCCGGCGGGCAGCCGCCGGTCGGGTCGGACCGGTCGACGGGGTCGTGCCGGTCCGGCGGCTCCGTCCCGGTCAGCGCGAGTAGTACTCGACGATCAGTTGCTCGTCGCAGATGACGGGTATCTCGGCGCGGGCGGGCAGCCGGTTGAGGTGGGCGGCCAGGCCCGCCAGGTTGACGTCGAGGTACGGCGCGGGGCGTGCCGGGGCGTGCGCTCCGGCGGCGGCGGCGAGGAACGGCGCCTTGTGGCGGCTGCGTTCGGCGATCGCAATGGTGTCGCCGGGCCGCAGCCGGGCCGACGGTCGGTCGACGCGCCGGCCGTTGACCGTGACGTGCTGGTGGCTGACCGTCTGGCGGGCCTGGTAGATGGTGCGGGCGAAGCCGGCCCGCAGTACCAGCGCGTCGAGCCGGGTCTCCAGGTCGATCAGGAGTTCTTCACCGGTCTTGCCGGGGCGGTGCACCGCGCGGTCGAACGCGCGTCGCAACTGCCCCTCGCGCAGGTCGTACTGCGCTTTGAGTCGCTGCTTCTCCAGCAGCCGGACCTTGTAGTCGCTCTCCTTGCGCCGAGCCCGGCCGTGTTGCCCCGGCGGGAAGGGGCGGTTTTCGAAATAGCGCACGCACTTGGGCGTGAGGGGGATGCCGAGGGCGCGGGAGCGCCTGACCTTCGGGCGTGCCTGGTTCATCCATCACCTCTTGGTGTGTAAGGTGAGGCTAACCTAACTGGAGGCGTTCATGTCTGGCAACCAGCTCGCTCCCGTACTGGCCGGCTCCCCGGCCGAACGCCTGCGCTCGCTGCTCGTCGCGGCGAAGTCGCTGAGCCTGCACACGCCCGGACACCGGGCGGATCTCGTCGGCCGGCACCACCTGCCGTCCGAGCGGCTGATCGTCGAGTTGCCCGCAGTGAGCTGCCTCGCCCGGCACCTGCGCCAGTCGGGCGAGCTGGTGGCGCTGGTCGAGGTGACCGATCTGGCACCCGTCCCGGTTCGTGACCGGGTCCGGGCCCGGGCCACTCTCACCGGCTGGTTGACCGTCGCCGACGGCGTCGCCGACGCCGATGCGGAGCTGCCGGCCGTACTGGAGCTGGCAACGGCCGAACTGGTCACCGCGGGTACCACCGCGTCGATCGATCCGGCGGCGTTCGCCGTCGCCCGCCCGGATCCGCTGGCCGACAGTGAAGCCGACCTGCTCTGCCACCTCGACGACCACCATCCCGAGACGGTCGCGCTGCTGTCCAGGCTGGTACCGCCGGGTCGGCTCCACGGGGTACGCCAGATCCGACCGCTGGCGCTGGACCGGTTCGGCATCGTGCTCCGGCTGGAACATCCCGACCACGACTCCGACATCCGGCTGTGCTTCCCGATGCCGCTGCGCGACGGTGACCAACTCGCGGACGCGGTCCAGGCGATGCTGGACGGCGGCCACGGCTGCCTGGCGTCCGGCAACGACGGCGACCGCCCGGGTGGTCGGGCCGCCTGACGGCTCGGGTACCCCGTTCGCCGACCTGGTCCACCCGCACTCGGCCGGTCGCCGGCACGTCGACGACCGGCGAACCGCACCGCCTCCGGTGGCAGGGTGCCGCCAGCTCCGCCGGCTCGTCCACCGGGACGACCGCGACGCCGCCCCCGGGTCAGCCGACCATCCGGTCGCACAACCGCCACAGTCGATCTGCCTGCTCCGGATCGATCGCGTAGTGGGCGACGGACGAGGCGAGCTCCGCCTCGTCCGTGGGCTTGACGGTGACCGGCGTCGCCTCCGCGCAGTCGTTGAAGTAGCGGCCGGTGACGTGGGACAGCAGCGGTGAGGTGGCGAGCATGACGGAGGTGGCCGCCCCCTGCTGGGGGCTCTTCTGCAGGTCGGCCGGAACTCCGAGGTCACCGCCGATGTACTGCTGCAGGCCGGTGGCGATCGCGCCCGGGTTGAGGGCGTTGGCCGTTATCCCCAGCCCGGCCCAGCGACTGGCCGCACCGACGGCGAAGAGCGCCACGGCGGTCTTGGCCTGCCCGTACGCGAGCTGGGGGTGATACGGGCGGGAGAGGTAGTGGATGTCGTCGAAAACGACGGGGGAGAGGTGGTGGGCACTCGAACTGACCGACACGACGCGGGCGCCTTCGGCCCGGGCCAGAGCGTCACGCAGCCCGACGGCGAGCAGATGGTGGCCCAGGTGGTTGACGGCGAACTGCTCCTCCCAGCCCTGCGCGGTCCGGCGCAACTCGGGCAGCGCCATCACCCCGGCGTTGTTGACCAGGATGTGCAGCGGCCCCTCCCACTCGTCGACGAAGGTCCGGATGGACGAGACGTCGGTCAGTTCGAGGCGGGCGACCCGTACCTCGGGGTTTCCGGTCGATTCCACGATGTCGGCCACTGCCTGGCGGGCGTTGTCGTCCCGAGCGGTCACCGTCACCTGCGCCCCCGCCCCGGCCAGTGCCCGCGCCGTCTCCAGACCGATGCCCGAGACGCCTCCGGTGACGATGGCCCGGCGTCCGGACAGGTCGATCCCGTCGATGACCTCCGCGGCGGTGGAGTGCCGTCCGTACGGTGTGACGATCCGTGCCATGATCCGTCTCTCGGTTGGTTCGGTGCTGCGAGGTTTCGCCCGGAAACCGCCCGCACCTGCCGCAGCGCGCCCGCGGTGCGTTGCGCGGCAGGCGACCACCATCGCGACCTGCGATGAAGTGCCGGTTCCGATCGCCGCCACTCTTCGCTCCCCATGATCGTCTGCCCTACCGGCCCGGCATTCCCGCCAGAGGGCACTTCAAGCCCTCGCCGACAGGCCCTGGTGGGACCACCGCAGCTCCGGCGGGCGGGTCGGCGGCAGGGGGCCGGCTCGGGCCCGCGCACCGGCGAGCATGATTCGGCCGGGATCCGGACGTCGCCGCCGGTACGCCGTATATGCCGGATCCAACCGCTGTATCCGGAGTTCCTCCCTATCGTGGCACTGTGGTGGCCGGCAGACTGAACCTTTTTCAACCTCCCCTTGCGGTGCGGTGGACCGCAAGGTCGAACGCGGTGTGTGAGCGCCGCGCGGTTCAGGTCGAAAAAGGTTCGCCGCCCAGGCGGCGGTGATGATCACCCGGCGTGTCAGCGGCAGAGTTCGCGGCGCGCTGGTCGAACGGTGGCGCCAACTGCGGGCGGTCGAGGTGGTCGTGGCCCAGAGCGCCGTGTCGGCGGCGCTGGCCTGGTTCCTGGCCGCCGAGCTGATCGGCAACCCGCAACCGGTGTTCGCTCCGATCGCGGCCATGGTCACCCTCGGGATATCGGCCGGTCAGCGACTGCGCCGGGCGGTGGAGCTGGTGTTGGGCGTGACGGCCGGTATCGCGGTCGGCGACGGGCTCATCTATGTGATCGGGAGGGGATCGTGGCAGATCGGTGTGGGGGCCGCGCTGGCCATGACGGTGACGATTCTGGCTGGTGGGTCGGCGGGGATAGTGTCCCAGGCCGCCACCTCGTCGGTACTGGTGGCCACGTTGCGACCGCCCACCGAGGGCATCTACTTCACCCGTCTGATCGACGCGTTGATCGGTGGCGCCGTGGCGCTGTCGGTGATGGCCCTGCTGCTGCCGGTGAATCCGGTGACCGTGGTGTCGCGGGTGGCCCGACCGGCTCTCAACGTACTCGTCGAAGGCCTGACAGTGACCGCGCGGGGCCTTGCGGAGCGCGATCAGGATCCCGTGCAGGAGGCGCTGGCGGCGCTGACGCGTGGTGAGGAGAAGCTCGACGAGTTCTACGAGGTGCTGCCCCAGGGGCGGGAGGCCGCCACCATCGCGCCGCTGCGCTGGCGGTCGCGTGCCGCGTTGCAGCAGTACGTGAAGGCTGCGGAGTACGTCGAGCGCGCCGTCCGTAACGCCCGGGTGCTGACCCGGCGGGCGGTGACCCTGCTGCGCGACGACGAACCGGCGCCGAAGGAACTCGTGGCCTCGCTCTGTGGTCTGGCGGAGGCGGCGAAGGTGGTGCAGCGCGATCTTCGCCGCGGTTCGATGCCGAAGGGGGCCGTGGAACTGGTGTGCCACGCCGTGGAACAGGCGAGCGCCGCCTACCGGCAGGGTCTGGGCTTCTCCGGCAGTGTGGTGGTCGCGCAGATCCGCGCCATCGCCACCGACCTGCTCGGAACGACCGGACTACCGCATGACGAGGCGGAGCGGGAGGTACGCCGGGCCGGAGGTACGCCGGGAGACAGTTTCGAAGCCGGGGACGAGACCCGGGGTGGAGCGGATCCGCAGGGCCGCCCGAGGCGTCCGGGCGGCGACGGAACCTCCTGACAGTGCCGGCCGGGGTGGACGGGCCGCGGCGACCGGGCCCGGCCGGCACCTGGTCGGTCGGCGAAGGCCCGTACGCCGCGGGCTGTCAGTCCGGACAGCAGGAGCAGTCCGGTGGGCAGCCGCACGCATCGTCGGCGGTCGTGGCGGCGGACCGCGCGGTGGCCGGGGACGCGGTCAGCGGGACGGCGCAGCAGGTGTCGCCGCGCCATGCCTCGCGCCCCTCCCGGACCGCGACGGCCGCGATGACCAGCGCGGCGACCGGGTCGGCCCAGGACCAGCCGAACAGGCTGTTGAGGCCGAGCCCGAGCAGTAGGACCGCCGACAGGTAGGTGCAGAGCAGGGTCTGCTTGGAGTCGGCGACCGCCGAGCGGGAGCCGAGTTCGCGGCCGGCGCGACGCTGCGCGTACGACAGCAGTGGCATGACCGCCAGTGACAGCGCGGCCAGCCCGAGGCCGACGGTGGAGTGTGCGGCCTCGGCGCCGCCGAGGAGGGCGCGTACCGACTCGACCGTCACGTAGCCGGCAAGGGCGAAGAACGAGACCGCGATGATCCGCAACGCGATCCTCTCCCGGGACTGCGGGTCCCGGCCGGCGAACTGCCAGGCCACGGCCGCCGCCGAGGAAACCTCGATCACCGAGTCCAGACCGAATCCGATCAGGGCGGTCGACGAGGCGAGGGTGCCGGCGGTGATCGCCACCGCCGCCTCGACGACGTTGTAGGTGATCGTCGCCGCGACCAGCAGCCGGATCCGTCGAGCGAGCAGGGCGCGGCGGGCCGGCGCCGGCCCGGGCGGTTCGAGCCGCAGCGGCGCGGCCATCAGCAGCAACCCTTCGCCGTGGCGTCGGGACAGGCGGCCGGATCCACCGTCAGCACCAGGCCGAGCAGATCGCCCAGCGCGTGCGCCATCCGGGCGTCGACCAGCTCGTAGCGGGTGCGGCGACCCTCCGGTACGGCCACCACCAGGCCGCAGCCGCGCAGGCAGCCGAGATGGTTGGACAGGTTCTGCCGGGTGGTCCCCAGCAACTCGGCCAGTTCGGCCGGGTAACCCGGCCCTTCCCGCAGGGCCAACAACAGTCGTGCCCGCGTCGGGTCCGACAGCGCGTGACCGAATCGGGCCAGCACCTCGCCGTGCGTCAGCGTCTCCACACCGCGATAGTACATCAAACGCTGTACTGTCTGGTCCGGCGAGGCTATCCGCTGGGTGAACGCCGGAGGTACCCGCCGTGCCGGCCGGGTGTCCACATGGCGCCATGTCGCCTCTGCGGCACCGCAGGTTGATGACCAAGGAAATGCTCCGGCCACAGACTCCGACTGTCGCCGTTGACGGCGTCTTCGCGAGAGTCGAAGGAGACCCCGCCATGTCATCTCCGCTGCGTCGTACCGCTGCCGTGCTGGCCGCCGTACTCGCACTCACCGCCGCCGGGCCACCACCGGCGACCGCCGCGCCTCCGTCGACCGTACCCCCGGTCACCGGGTCGCTGGCCGCGCTCGGTGCGGCCGCCGCCGGGTCGCGGGTCACCCTGATCACCGGCGACGTCGTCGAGGTCTCCCCGGCCGGTGCCGGCCGATACGCGGCCTCGGTCCGCCCGGCGGCCGGACGGGAACGGATCACCTTCCACACCGTCGAGGTGGACGGCGGGCTGCGGGTACTGCCCAGCGACGTCGTGCCGTACGTCTCGGCGGGCACCCTGGACGCGGACCTGTTCGACGTCGAGGAGTTGATCGCCGACGGGTACGCGGACGGCGTCGCGGCCAGCCTGCCGCTGATCGTCCGCTACCAGAACCCCGCTGCCGGCACCGCCCGCGCCCTGGCCGGTACGACGAACACCCGACCGCTGGCCAGCATCGGCGGCGCCGCACTGGCGGCCGGTAAGGACTCGCTGGCCGGCTTCTGGCAGCAGGTTCGTCCGGCCGACCCGGCCCGTTCGGCGGCCACATCCGCGCTCGGTGCCGGGATCAGCCAGATCTGGCTGGACGGCCGGGTCCGGCCGGTGCTGGACCGCAGCGTCGCCCAGATCGGCGCCCCGGCCGCCTGGCAGGCCGGCCTGGACGGTTCCGGGGTGAAGGTGGCGGTACTGGACACCGGGGTCGACCAGACCCACCCGGACCTGGCCGGCAAGGTGACGGCCCGGAACTTCAGCGGCAGCCCGGACACCACCGACCACCATGGACACGGTACGCACGTCGCGGCGACCGTGGCCGGCACCGGCGCCGGATCCGGCGGTACCCGCAAGGGGGTGGCCCCCGGCGCGAGCCTGCTGGCCGGCAAGGTGCTCGGCGACGACGGCGTCGGCTACGACTCCTGGATCATCGCCGGGATGGAGTGGGCCGCCGAGCAGGGCGCGGCGGTGGTCAACATGAGCCTCGGCGGCGGACCGACCGACGGCACCGACCCGCTCAGCCAGGCGTTGGACCGGATCACCGCCGACACCGGCACCCTCTTCGTGGTGGCCGCCGGCAACGAGGGCGCGAACTACACCGTCGGTACGCCCGGCGCGGCCCCGTCCGCGCTGACCGTCGGCGCGGTGGACCGGGACGAGTCGCTGGCCGACTTCTCCAGCCGGGGCCCCCGACTCGGCGACGAGGGACTGAAGCCGGAGATCACCGCCCCGGGGGTGGGCATCGTGGCCGCCCGCGCCGCCGGCACCGGCATGGGCACCCCGGTCGACGACCGGTACACCGCCGCCTCCGGCACCTCGATGGCGACGCCGCACGTGGCGGGTGCGGCCGCGCTGCTGGCCCAGGCTCATCCGGACTGGTCACCGGCGCGGCTGAAGGACGTGCTGGTCAGCACCGCCCGGACCAACCCGGAGCTGTCGGTGTTCGACCAGGGCACCGGCCGGGTGGACGTCGCCCGCGCGGCCAGCCAGCGGGTGTACGCCAGCAGCCAGGTCGACTTCGGCCTGCACACCGACCCGGACACCACCGTCACCGCCCGGGCCGGTGCGGCTGCGGTGCCGGTCGGCAAGGTCGTCACGTACACCAACGACGGGCCGGCGCCGGTCACCCTCAGCCTCGCCGTCGAGCTGGAGGACGTCGCCACCGAAGTGCCCGAGACCGATGCCGTGACGACCGGTTCCGGTACGGTCACCGTGCCGGCCGGAGGGTCGATCGAGGTACCCGTCACCGTCGACCTGGCGAAGCTGGACCGGGGACTTTTCGGCGGCTGGATCACCGCGACCGGGCCGGGCGGCGTGCTCGCCAGCACGGCGGTGGGCGTGAGCCTGGACGGCCCCCGGCACAAGGTAACCCTCCGCGCGGTCGGCCGGGCCGGCCAGCCGGTGGCGGTGCCGGTCGTCGCCCTGATGGGCGACAACTACCGCTGGGACAACCTGAACTTCCTCTGGCCGGGGGAGACCAAGACCATCGAGGTCGGCGAGGGTACGTACCTGCTGCACGCGCTGATCGAGGACGGCGGCGTACTCGACGAGCAGGCCACCCTGATCACCGATCCGGAACTGCGCGTCGACCGGGACATCGAGGTGCTGCTCGACGCCCGCAAGGGCACCCCGATCCGGATCGAGACGCCCCGGCCGGCCGAACAGCAGGCGGTGCTGAGCTACTACTCGCACCGGGTCACCGGCACCGGTCGGCAGATCAGCCACGGCACCATGCACTTCAGCACGATCCAGCAGGTCAACGTCACCCCGACCGGCAGGCTGACCAGTGGGCAGTACGAGTTCTCGTCCCGGTGGCAGTTCGTCGCGCCGATGGTGCGCGCCGAGGTCGCCGGGGTCACCGGTCCGCTCGACGTCAACCTGACCGGGCAGTCCCCGGCGTACGACGGCACCCGCCGGTTCCCCCTCGTCCACGCCGGCCGGGGCACCCCGGAGGAACTGGCCGAGGCGAAGGTGCGCGGCGCGGCGGTACTCATCGAGTCCAGCAACGAACCGGGCGGGGAGGACGCGCCGAGCGAGAGCGAGGTGACCGCGGCGGCGGCCAGGGCCGGCGCGGCGGTGACCCTGATGGTGCGTCCGGCGGACTGGTCGGCGTGGACGGTGTGGCGGCCCACCGGCGATCGGGAGCCGATCCCGATGCTGGCGGTGGCGAACGACGACGGTCAGCGGCTGATCGCCCGGGCGCAGCGGGGCCGGGCGACGCTGGACCTGACCCTGACCACCTCCAGCCCCTATCTCTACGACGTGCAGCACGTGGAGCGGAACCGGATCCCGGACCGGATCGTCTACCGGGTGACCCCGACCAACTCGACACGGATCACCACCCGGTACGCCGACAACGGCGGATTCCCCTGGGCGAAGGAGCAGCGGTTCGGATGGCGCCCCTGGCAGACCTATGCATGGAACGACACGTCCCGGTTCGTGGCCACCCCGAAGGAGCGCGAGGAGTGGGTGACCACCGGCGACTCGGTCTGGCAGCACCGGGTAAGCCACGAGTGGCCGTGGAACGAGATGGGCGCGCTCGACAGCGGGATGGCCGAGCGGCCGACCAGCTACCGTGCCCGTAGGGCCGAGGAGACCTGGCTGGCCCCGGTGGTCCGCCCGGCCTCGCCGCGCGGGATACCGGAGCTGGTCTCCACCCGCACCGGGAACACTCTCGCGCTGCGGGTGCCGGAGTTCGTCGACGCCGAGGGCCACTACACGATCGGCGAGACGTTCCGGGCGGGCGCCACGCTGTGGCGTGACGGGAAACTGCTGGCCGAGCTGCCCGACGCCCGGCAGGACGTGCTCACCACCGGGCCCGAGGCGAACTACCGGCTGGCCCTGACCACCGAGCGCGGTGCCGAAGAGTGGATCTGGGGCACCCGCACCGAGACGGTGTGGCAGTTCCGTTCCGGGCAGCGGTCCGGCGACGAGGCCCGGCCATTGCCGCTGTTGCAGGTCGACTACGCCGCGCCGGTGGACCTGACCGGGCGGGCCAGCGGCCGGCCGCACACCGTCGGGCTGCACGTCCGGCACCAGGACGGTCACGCCACCGCGAACGGAACCAGGCTGACCGCCGAGGTCTCCTTCGACGAGGGCGCCACCTGGCGGTCGGTCCGGGTGACCGGGTACGGCAACGCCTACCGGGCGAGCGTTCCGGCCGGAGAGGGCACGGTGTCGCTGCGGGTCCGGGCCACCGACCGGTCCGGCAACGCGGTCACCCAGACCGTGATCCGGGCGTACGGGCTGCGCTGAGCGGCCCCGGGGCGGGACGGCGCACTCCCTGCCGTCCCGCCCGAACCGGCACACGGCCGCCGTCCGGCCCGAACCGGCGAACTGCCTGCCGTCCCGCCCGAACCGGCGCACGGCCGCCGTCCGGCCTGACTGGTGTCGATCGGCCGTCAGCGTCCGGACCGGTGCCGACCGGCTGTCGTCCCGTCCGGACCGGCGCGGCTGTCACCGCACCGCGGGTGCCGTCCGTTCCGTCAGAGCCAGCCGCGGCGGGCGGCCTGGAAGGCCAGCCCGGTCCGGGTGTCCACCCCGGCCAGCGCCATCAACCGCTCCAGCCGTCGCTGCACGGTCCGCCGGCTGACGCCGAGCTGCGACGCGATCGACTTGTCGGGAAAGCCGGCCACGAACAACGACAGCAGGAACCGCTCGCCGTCGTCCAGCGCATCGTCGGGGGCCGCGTCGGCCAGTCCACCGCGATCGGCGTCCCAGCGGATCGGCGTCGCCCGGTCCCAGTGGCTCTCGAAGAGCGCCAGCAGGGCGTCCAGCAGCTCACTGCGCCGGATAAGTGCGGCGGTCGGCTCCCCGACGTCGCGCTCGTCGTCCGGTACCAGCGGGCAGATCGCGGTCGACCGATCGGCGATGGCGATCCGGACCGGCAACGTCGGCAGGGTACGCGCCTCCTCCCCGGCGCGGACACTCTCCGCGATGCTCTCCAGTTCGCCGGGTGCCTCCAGCAGCGCCCGCTCGTAGATCGCCCGGTAGCGCACCCCGCGGGCCAGCGCACCGGACTCCTCGGCGTTCTCCGAGCCGGACATGGCCAGCGGATTGGCGCGGCAGAACCAGAGGATCTCCTCGCGGGCCGAGTCCTGCAGGTCGCGCAGCCGGTCGCGCAACGCACCCGCGCCGACCACCACCTCCACCAGGTGGTCGGCGTTGCGGCGCCGGGCGCTGGTCCGGTACTCCTCGGTCAGCGCGGCCACCGCCTGCCGGGCGTTCTCCAGCGACTCCTGCCGGCGCAGCAGGGTGTTGCCCAGCGCGACGTCCGGCGGCAGCGGCTCGAAGACCGGGTCCGGCCCGGGGCGTGCCATGGCCAGCCCCTTGCTCCGCAGGCCATCCAACACCGCGCCGGCCTCGTCGAGTGGTACGCCGGCCAGCCTGGCGAGGTCGGCCGGCCGGGCCGCGGAGAGGCGCAGCAGCAGCCGGTACGCCTGCTCCTCCTGCGGTCGCAGCAGCCCGGTGTCGTCGAACATGCCCGCCTCCCCTACTCCCCGCCGACTGCGAAGACTCTACGAAGCAGACGGCGCCGTCCGTGCACGGCCAGGACGCCGGGGCGGCTGCGGCGGCGGTGCCGGCCGGCCGGACCGGCGCCGGTACGCCTCGGGCGGACGATCGACGGAACGGCAGGTTACCGCGGGGTAGGCTGCCCAGGTGATCGACCCGGAGGTTCGAGGCAGCACTCAGCGACTACGCCAGATCGAGGCGGTGGTCGATGCCGCCCTGTCCCATTCCGCCGCGGACGAACTGCTCGACGAGCTGCTCGACCGAGTCCGCGAGCTGCTCGGAGCCGACACCGCCGCCGTCCTGTTGCTCGACGACCACGCACAGCAGCTTGTCGCCACCGCAACCCGGGGTCTGGAAGAGGAAGTTCGACAGGGTATCCGAATTCCGCTCGGTCAAGGTTTCGCGGGGCGTATCGCCGCCACCAGGGAGCCGGTCATCCTGGACCGCGTCGACACGTCGAACGTGGTCAACCCCATCCTGCTGGATGCCGGTGTCCGATCGCTGGTCGGCGTGCCCATGTTCGCCGCCGACGACGTCGTCGGCGTGCTGCACGTCGGCAGCCTGTACCCCCGACAGTTCACCGCCGACGACGTGGAACTGTTGCAGACGGTCGCCGAACGGGCCGGCCCCGCCTGCCGAACCCGTTCCAACCGCATCCACCGGGCCGCCGCCCTCGCCCTGCAGCACAGTCTGGTACCGAGCCGCCTACCGCGGATCCCCGGCCTGGAGATGGCCGCCCGGTACGTACCCGGACACGACGCGGGAGTCGGCGGCGACTGGTACGACGTCTTCACCCTGCCCTCCGGATGGCTGGGCATCGTCATCGGCGACGTCTCCGGCCACGGCCTTCCCGCCGCGGTGGTCATGGGCCGGATCCGCAGCGCACTGCGGGCCTACGCCCTCGTCTGCGACGATCCGGCCGAGGCGCTCACGCTCCTCGACCGCAAGATCTACCACTTCGAGGCCGGCAGCCTCGCCACGGTGCTCTACGCCATGGTCCCACCCGACCGGACCAGGATCCTGATCTCTCTCGCCGGACATCTCCAGCCCGTCATCAGCGCCCCCGGTGAACCGAGCAGGGTCCTGGACCTCCCCATCGGCCAGCCGGTAGGACTCGGCCGGGACCAACCACAACGCCAGTACTCCGAGATCCAGCTCCCCGCCGACACCACGGCCATCTTCTACACCGACGGACTCGTCGAACGACGCGGTGAAATCATCGACACCGGCATCGAACGACTCCGTACCCTGGCCGAGGCGGGCCCACCCGAAGCGCTCTGCGCGCACATCGTCAACACTCTGGCCGCCCCCCGCCGCGCCGACGACATCGCCATCCTCGTCGTCCGGACCAACCCCTGACCGCCCGCACCCGAGCGCGGATCCTCGGCAACACCCGCGCCACTACGGTGGTGCGATGACGAATCGGCCCAAGGTGTTGATCTCCGCCGACCTGGAGGGCGTCTCCGGGGTCGTGCACCCCACCGAGACGAACTCGGGCGGGTACGACTACGAACGCGGCCGGGCACTGATGACGGCCGAGGTGAACGCGGCGATCGCCGGCGTGCTGGACGCCGAGCCCGACGCCGAAGTCTCCGTCGCGGACTCGCACGGCCCGTTTCGCAACCTGCTGCCGGAGGAACTCGACCGGCGGGCACGGCTGATTCGGGGCAGGCCCCGCCCGCTGGGCATGGTGGCAGGCCTCGAAGCTGGGGTGGAAGCGCTGCTCTTCGTCGGATACCACGCCCGCGCCGGTGCCGGGCCGGCCGTGCTGGCGCACACGATCAGCGACGCCGTACTCGACCTGCGGCTCGACGGACGGTCGGTGGGGGAGATCGGGCTCAACGCCGCTGTGGCCGGCCACTACGGAGTACCGGTGGTGCTGCTCAGCGGGGACGACGCGGCCTGCGCCGAGCTTCGGGACCTGGTACCGGAGGCGGTGACCGTCGAGGTCAAGCAGGCGCTCGGCCAGGCGGCGGCGGAGACGCTGCACCCCAGGGAGGCCCGGGACCGGATTCGTCTGGGCGCCGCCGACGCGGTCCGGGGACGCCGGCGGATCCGTCCGGTGCCGGCTCCCACTCCGGTTCGGATCGAGCTCGACCTGTACGGCCCGTACACCGTCGACCTCGCCACCCTGGTGCCCGGCGTCACCCGGGCGGCGGGCGGCCGCACACTCGCGTTCACCGGGCGTGACATGGCCGAGGCGTACCGAGTGGTCCAGCTCGTGGTGCAGCTCGCCCAGATCAAGCCCGGCTGATCCGTTCCCGTTCCGAGCAGCGGTGCCTCACCCCGCGGACCGGCCCGCCGCCAGCTCCGCCAGCAGCTTCTCCACCCGGGTCCGGATCTCGTCGCGGATCGGCCGGACCGCATCGACGCCCTGGCCGGCAGGGTCGTCGAGCTGCCAGTCCTCGTAACGCTTGCCGGGGAAGACGGGGCAGGAGTCGCCGCAGCCCATGGTGACGATCACGTCGGAGGCCTCGGCCGTCTCCCAGTCCAGCAGCTTCGGGACCTGGGTGGTGATGTCGATGCCGACCTCCCGCATCACCTCGACGGCGGCGGGGTTGACCCGGTCGGCGGGCGCCGAGCCGGCGGACCGTACCTCGACGGTGTCGCCGGCGAGGTGGCGTAGCCAGCCGGCGGCCATCTGGGAACGGCCGGCGTTGTGCACGCAGACGAACAGGACGCTGGGCTTGTCGGACATGATCGGTTCCTTCGAGGTCGGGCGGCGCGGGCGCGCCGACGGCATTCCGGTGCCGGCTGGGCCGGCGTCCCGGCCGGCGGTGACGCGTTCGGGCAGCCCGGGCAGCCGCCGGTCGAGCAGTGAGCTGCGGAACCGGGGTCGGTAGGGCTCGTTGACGTGCCGGCCGAACGGCCCGGGCAAGGGCTGCTCGTCGGCCCTCGTCAGCCGGACGCCGTGCGCCTGATCCGGCACGGCGTTGTCAGCGGATCGGGGTGGGTCGGTCACGATGGGCTTGCCGAGGTGGTGCGGAACAGGCGCCGTCGCAGGGCGAGGCTGACGTAGACCAGGGCGACGAGGACGGGTACCTCGATGAGTGGTCCGACGACGCCGGCGAGGGCCTGGCCGCTGGTGATGCCGAAGGTGCCGATCGCCACGGCGATGGCCAGTTCGAAGTTGTTCCCGGCTGCGGTGAAGGCGAGGGTGGTCGTCCGTTCGTAGCCGAGCCCGATGGCCCGGCCGAGGGCGTAGGAGCCGGCCCACATGACCGCGAAGTAGGCCAGCAGCGGCACCGCGATCAGTGCGACGTCCCACGGCTGGCTGGTGATCGCGTCGCCCTGCAGGGCGAACAGGATGACGATGGTGAACAGCAGTCCGTACAGCGCGATCGGGCCGATCCTCGGCAGGAAGGTGTCCTCGTACCAGACTCGGCCCCTGCGGCGCTCACCGAGGCGTCGGGTGAGGTAGCCGGCGAGCAGCGGGATGCCGAGGAAGATCAGTACGTTGCCGGCGATGTCCCAGCCGGATACCTGCAACGCCGCTCCGGTCAGGCCGAGCCAGTCCGGCAGTACCGACAGGTAGAACCAGCCGAGTACGCCGAAGGCGAGGACCTGGAAGACGGAGTTGAGGGCGACGAGGACGGCCGCGGCCTCCCGGTCGCCGCAGGCGAGGTCGTTCCAGATGATCACCATGGCGATGCAGCGGGCCAGGCCGACGATGATCAGGCCGGTGCGGTACTCGGCGTGGTCGGCCAGGAAGATCCAGGCCAGGGCGAACATGACCGCCGGGCCGACCAGCCAGTTCAGTACGAGGGAGGAGATCAGCAGGCGGCGGTCGCCGGTGACGGCGTCCAGCCGGTCGTAGCGGACCTTTGCCAGCACCGGGTACATCATGACCAGCAGCCCGACGGCGATCGGTAGGGAGATGCCGCCGATCTCGACCGCTTCCAGCGTGGTGTCGAACCCGGGGATCGCCCGGCCGAGCAGCAGCCCGGCGACCATCGCCAGGCCGATCCACAGTGGCAGGAAGCGGTCGAGGTGGGAGAGCCGGGCGACGAGCGCGGGTGCCGGGTCGACGGTGCGGGTGGTGGTCATCAGCACTCCCGGCGGGATTCGGCGTTGGCCCGGGCCTGGGCGGCGAGGTCGGTGAGCTGGACGGCGGCGGCTTCCAGGGCGTCGGGTAGCAACCGGTAGTAGGTGAACCGGCCGTGCGGTTCGGCGACGACCAGGCCGGCGTCGCGGAGTTGTCGCAGGTGTCCGGAGACGTTGGGCTGCTTCGCGCCGGTGTCGGCGACCAGGTGGCAGGTGCACGCCGGCCCCTGGGCGAGGAGGTCGACGATCTGCGCCCGGAGCGGGTCGGCGAGCAATTTGATCACATCAGGCGCGTCTGATATCAGCACACCCTGATGTAACCATCCGAGGTCATCCCTCGTCCAGCGGGCTCAGGTGAACATCGGATGTACCAGGCGGCACTGGCCAACTCCGGCAACGGCCGGGGTGGCGGGTTCAGGTGTTCGCCGGGCTCCCGACTCCGAGGAGGCTGGCGAGCTGGCCCATGATGACCGGCCGGGCGCGGTAGTAGACCCAGGTGCCCCGACGCTCGGCATCGACGAGGCCGGCCTCGCGCAGCGTCTTGAGGTGGTGGGAGATCGTCGGCCCGGACAGGCCGAACGCCGGGGTGAGATCGCAGACGCAGATCTCCCCGGTCGGTGCCGAGGCGATCATCGACATCAGTTGGAGGCGCACCGGATCGCCGAGCGCCTTGAAGGCCGGGGCGAGTACGGCGGCGGTCTCCGCCGGAATTCGCTGTTCGGTTATCGGCGCGCAGCACGGCACCCCGGCGTTGAGATCGGTCAGGCTGAGTGTCGGCGACTGCTTCGACATGCGTCTAGGTTGACAGATGTCGAATCAGCGTGCAAATCTCTGATTCGAAGAACATCAAGACAGCCCGTTGTGAGGAGAAGTCGATGCTCCGCCTGTTCCGCCGTCGTGCCCCGGAGACGGGAGTCCGGTTCTGCGACGGCTGCGCCGAGGTCACCACCCCCGACCAGCGCGCCCGCCGCCGCTACGAGCGCGACCACACGCACCTCCACCGCCTGACCCTGCCCCGCTGACCACCGAGGAGTCCGAGATGACCGTGCACGAGAACGCCGGTGGTTTCGCCGGAGACCCGGCCGCCGCCCTGGACGTCGCTGGATCCACCGGCTGCTGCGGCGGTTCCGCCCAGACCGCGAACATCACCCTGCCCGACCCTGCCGGTGGCACCTGCTGCGGAACCCCGGCAGGGGCGGTCGCCGCCAACTCATGCTGTGCTCCGGCCGCCAAGGCTGAAGCGGTCGCCGCCGGACAGGGCTGCTGCGGATGACCGGCCGCTCCGGCCCGCCGGTCGGCGGCATCGACGCGGCACTGGCGGCCGTCTCGGCCGACCGGGCGATCGCGACCGTCGGCACGCTCGCCGGTGACGCCTTCGCCGGCCGGCGGGTCGGCACGGCGGGCAACATCGCCGCCCGGGCCTGGCTCGCCGCGCGGCTGACCGACCTCGGCGCCGCCGTGACGTCCGACCCGTTTCCGGTACGAGGGGTGCCCGACATCTACGCCACGCCGACCGCCCGGTGGGGTGACCGGACCACCACCTCGGGGCTCTCCTTCGGCAGCGACGCCTCCCTGCACCTCGCCTCCGCCGACCTGCCGTCGGCCCGACGTGGCCCACTGGGTCTTGCCGGAGCATGTGATCCGCGCGACCGCTGGCTCGTCGTGCCGGCCACGACGGGCCTGTTCGAGGCGTACGGCACCGCCGACGGGGCGGCCGGGCTGCTGGTGGCGCGCGATGTCGATGCGGACGGCTGGCAGTTCACGATGCTGGCCGGTCCGGATCCGGGCCCGCTGCCGGTCATCACCCTGTCCGGCCCGGTCCACGACAGGGTCGGCCGGGTGGCCGTAGCCCGCAGTGGCGGTTGGTTCGAGGCCGACGCCCCGATCCGGCGCGCCGACGTGACCGCCGCGAACCTGCACGGCCGACTCCGGCCACCGGTGGCGGGGGAGCCGGACCTGCTGCTGGCCGCGCACTTCGACGGTGTGGGCGACCACCCCGGGCTCCGGCAGCCGGCCGCGGCCGACAACGCCAGCGGCGTCGCGGTGGTCCTCGACGCCGCCCGGGTGCTCGCCGCCGCAATGCCGGCCGGCCCCGGGCTGTCCGTGGCACTGCTCGACGGCGAGGAGGTGGGTGCGCTCGGCTCCGCCCGGCACGCTGCCCGGCTCGCCGAGACCGGCGCGGATCCGCTGGTGGTCAACGTGGACGGGGCGGGACGTCTGCACCGGGCCGCCGCCGTGGAGGCCGGTGGTCCCGCGCACGGCCTGCTCGCCGTCCTCGACCAGGCTGGCCGGCGCACCGGCGTACCCCTGGCGGCCGGCCCGGTCGCCTCGGACAATCGCCGCTACGCCGGCGCCGGCTTGGCCGCGATCGGGATCGGGGCCGGGATGGCCGGCTACCACAGCCCGTCCGACACGCCGGATCGGGTCGAGTCGGACACGCTGGCGGCGATCACCCGACTTGTCGTCGCCACCGTGTGGCTCGCCGCGCGCGCCTCGACCCGACTTCCATCGTCAATCGGCGATAAGCGATAGAGTGCGCGATGAAGGCGGGTGGCGGAGTTGCCGGGCGCCCCGACCTGAACCACGGCCCGAGGCGCCTCGA
Organism: Plantactinospora sp. CA-294935; assembly: GCF_050936445.1. NCBI lineage: Bacteria > Bacillati > Actinomycetota > Actinomycetes > Micromonosporales > Micromonosporaceae > Plantactinospora > Plantactinospora sp. CA-294935. The sequence goes on along the minus strand of NZ_JBNJMU010000001.1, from coordinate 8,462,514 downwards.
CCACACCGGCCACCGTCCGGCCTCGCGATCACCTGACCCCGCGTCAACCGACCCGGATCGGGCGAAGACACCGTCCGACCTGCAATTTCGCGCACTTTCAAGATAGGGAGTTGTGATGAGCGACCGACTGGGAGATCTGCCGGTAGCGGTGCTCGGCGCCGGGCCCGTCGGGCTGGCCGCCGCCGCCCACCTGCACTCGCGCGGACTGCCGTTCACCGTTCTCGAGGCCGGCGACGGCCCTGCCGCGGCCGTCGCCCAGTGGGGGCACGTGCGGCTCTTCTCGCCCTGGCGGTACAACGTCGACCAGGCCGCCGCCCGGATGCTGCGCGACGCCGGCTGGGTCGAGCCCGATCCCGAGATCCTGCCGACCGGCGCCCAGCTCGTCACCGAATACCTCCAGCCGCTGGCGGACCTTCCCGCGCTCAAGCCGAACATCCGGTACCGGTCCCGGGTCACCGCGGTGACCCGGCTCGATGTGGACCGGCTCCGCTCCGCCGGCCGGGAGGGTGCGCCGATCCTGATCCGGCTCGGCTCCGGCGAGGACCTGCTCGCCCGGGCGGTCGTCGACGCCACCGGCACCTGGGCGACCCCGAACGTCCTCGGCGCCTCCGGCATCCCCGCGCACGGCGAGGCCGATGCGGCCGCGTTCATCGAACACGCCCTACCCGACGTCCTGGGTGTCGACCGGGACCGGTTCGCCGGCCGGCACACCCTCGTCGTCGGCGCCGGCCACTCCGCCGCGAACACCCTGCTCGCCCTCGCCGACCTCGCCACACGGGTCGACGGGACGAAGGTCGGCTGGGCGATCCGGGCCGGTAGCCCGGCCCGCAGCTACGGCGGGGAGAGCGCCGACGCCCTGCCGGCGCGCGGCGCCCTCGGCACCCGGCTGCGTGAGCATGTCGAAGCGGGCCGGATCGAACTGGTCACCGGCTTCTCCGTGCACCGGCTCGTCCCGACGTCCGACGGGCGGGTCGAGGTCTCCGACGGAACCCGTACGCTGGCCGTGCACCGGATCGTCTCGGCGACCGGGTTCCGGCCCGACCACTCGATCAGCACCGAGCTACGTCTCGACCTGGACCCGATTCTGGGCTCCACCCGGGCCCTCGCGCCGCTGATCGATCCCAACCAGCACTCCTGCGGGACGGTGCCGCCGCACGGCGTCGACGAACTCGCCCACCCGGAGCCGGGCTACTACGCGATCGGGGTCAAGAGCTACGGGCGGGCCCCGACGTTCCTGATGGCCACCGGCTACGAGCAGGCCCGCTCCGTCGTCGCCGCCCTCGCCGGGGACTGGACGGCGGCCCGGGACGTCCAGCTCGACCTGCCGGAGACCGGGGTCTGCAACAGCAACCCGATCGTCGACGACGACACCGCCGGCGCGGGCGGCTGCTGCGGCACCCCGACCGCCGACGCCGCCCCGGTCAGCAGCCCACGCGGACTCGCCACCGGCATCTCGGGCGGCCTGATCGCCGCGCCGCTGCCCCTGGTCGAGGTCTCCGCCGCACCCGGCACGGAGCCCGCCGGCGGCTGCTGCGCCGGCTGAAAGCCGTGGTCCTCGCCGCCGCAGCTCCTTGGCTGAGCGCCGGCTGGCGCGGCTCTGCCGTCGGCTGAGCGCCGGCTGGCGCGGCTCCGCACGCCCGAACCGGTGCGCGGACCGCGCCAGCAGATCTTCCAGCTCAGCTCGCCACCTCCGATCTCACCAGGCCCAGGTGTCGGGGCTGGTATTGGTGACCAGAACGCCGATGCCGTAGTCGCTGATAACCACGGCGGTGTAGCGGTCTTTGTCGTACACGTTGAGTTTGTATTTTTCGCCCTTCTCCGACCACTGCCAGTAGTCGTTCGTGCCGGACTGCGGCGAGATGGACTGTTGCCGTGACATGGCGGCGGGTGCCAGGCCGTCCACGTCCAGGCTCTCGGACCTGCTGCCGCCGGTCCAGGTGACATTGCCGGTCAACGTCTCGCTGGAGATGTTGACCACGAAAAAGTCAAACGACCCACCGCCCGCCATAGGGCCCTTGTCCGCACCCTCGGATTCCTTCAATCTCTTGATCCCCCCGTCTCGGACCCGGCGCCAACCGACCGGGCACCAGATCAGAATAGGGTGATAAAAGCGCGTTTGGGGGCGAAAGTAGACACCTGGCAGGCGGCGGGGAGCGGTTCCGCCGTGCGGATCGCTGCTGGCCGGGTCAGCCCCGCAGTTGCTGGGTGATCGTGCGGTCGGTGATCTGGGTGTCCTTCGCCAGCATGAGCGCCTTGCTGAGGATGACGGCGAGCACCCGGTCGCCCTCGAACGGGAGGAAGACGTCGCCGGTCGAGGAACTGGCCGTCTGCTTCGGCACGATGCAGAGGTATTGGTCGTTCGGGCTCATCAGGATATTGCCCGAACCCAGGTGGATCTTGTAAGTGCGCAGGTCGCCCCGGACCACGAGGAAACGGCCCTCGACCTTCGCCCGGTCGGCGATGGCCAGCCGGGGGACGAGGCGTTCGAGCATCTCCCGGCGGGTCTGCGCGGTGCCGCTGAGCTCGCCGAAGCTGTAGGACGCCCAGTACTCGCGGAATCGCCCTCCGGGACCACCGTCCTGCCAGGTGGGGTCGTTGCCGACGCTGGCGACGCCGACGAAGAGGTCGACGTCGCGCAGCACCTCGCTGAGCACCAGCGGCGGGATCTCGGCCAGCGGCACCGGGTCGGTCGGCTGCGCGTCCTGGGACACCCACTGCTCGTAGCCGCCGCCACCGGCGTGCGCGTAGTGCTCGGGCGCGCCGATCGGATAGAACCGGACCTGGTCGGTGGCGATCCGCAGGTATGCCCCCGACTCGGTGGTGTCGGCCTCCCAGTCGTCGCCGATGCCCTCGATCCAGAACTCCGCGCGCAGTCCCCACTGCGGCAGCTCGCGGGTGGCCGGCTCGTAGGCGTCGTCGACCATCATCCGCAGCTTGTTGCGCCATCCCCGAGCCGCGGTCAGGGCATGGAACTGGTGCTGGCGCAGGACGTGCGCCGCGTACCGGTTGGAATAGACCCGGGTGTTCTCCTCGGCCGCGGTCAGCAGGTAGACCTCGCGGTGTGCCTGCTTGAACGGCTGGGTCACCTGCTTGGCCTCCAGCCATGCGCGCCAGGCGAGCACCTCGGCCACCTCGCGGCCGATCGGGTGCCACAGCCGGACCGTCTCGCCGGCCGCGATCTCCTTGTCCTCGTGGGTACGCAGAGCACCGTCAGCGAAGGCGCAGGGCACGTCGTCGACGAGCCAGATCAGCCGGCGGGCCAGCGTACCGAGCAGGGGGTGGTCGAGGTAGCGGGCGCGCCAGGCGTCGAACGGCCAGACCCGCTGGGCGAGGAACTGGCGGTCGAGGCGTTCCGTCTGGGCCGAGAGCATCTTCTCGACGTCCTTCACGGCGGCCTTGAAGTCGGCGAGTTGCTCGGGGTGGGCGGACCGTACCGCGGCGGGGACCGACTTGACGATCTTCCCGGTGCTGTTGCGCCAGGTCACAGTGACCGTTCCGGAGGTGGCGTCCAGCGTCGCCGACGCGTCGCCGAAGTGTTCGACCCGCCGGCCCACCTCGGTCAGCCCGTACGCCGGTACGGCGAGTTCCTCGACCTCGTCCCGGGTCAGGCCCAGCGCCGCCGCTCGGGCGTCGAGGGCCGCGTTCAGCTCCTTGAGCGTGCCCTTGAACGTGACCCGGGCGGCGAGCCGGGCGATCTGGGCGAGCGCCTCCTCGGTCGGCACCCGCGACAACGCGTAAACGGCGGCGTTGGCAATCTTGGGGCTGCGCGGGCCGAGCCCGGCGACCTTGCGCAGCGCCGTCTCGACGAGCGCGCCGAGCGTCCGTGGGGTCTCGGGGTGGTCGGGCAGGAAGGAGGTCATCCAGACCAGTCCACGCAGTGGGGTGGTGTTGAACTGGTCGAAGGCCTCGTTGACGTCGTGCTCCCAGCGTGTGCGGTTGAGCCGGATGGTGCGCGGCTGCCCGACCAGGGCGAGCCAGCTCCGCAGCCGGTCACCCGGCTCGGGCAGCTCGTCGAGCAGCCTGCGGGCGGCCGTCTCCCACTTCTGCGACGGTTTGGCGCTCGTCGCGGTCACCGCGTGCCGGAACAGCTCATGCCAGCGACGGGCCTCGTCCGGGTCGAGCGACGCGACGTCGGCCAGGGCGCGGTCGGCCCACGCCTCGCCAGAGTTGAGCGCCGGTGCGTCGAGCTTGGCCAGCAACGGCTTGAGTGCCTCGGCCGAGCCCCAGTAGCCGTGTGCGACCGTCCGGCGCAGTACGGCGACGACCTCCGGTGGCAGCGGCCGCCCGGCGTCCAGCAGGAGTTCGGCCATCCGCCGCTGCTCCTCGCCGTCGAAGTAGGCGGTGTGCCGGGCGCCGAAGCCGAGCGCGACGGCGGCCGAATCCGGTGTCGAGATCTTGCTGTAGCGCCTGACCAGGATTTCCAACAGCTCGTTGGTGACCCGGCGATGGTCGGTCTCGGTGATCCGGCAACACCGGTCGAGGATCGCCATCAGCAGCTCGGGCTTGCGCTCCGGTGCGACGAGCCCGAGCGCGTCGGTCACGTGCCGGCTTTCGTGGCCCCAGTGACCGGTGTAGACGGCGGCGTAGGCCAGAGCCTCGTCGGCGAGGCCCTGGACGTCGCCGCGCCGGGCCAGCTCCGCCATCCGATCGCCGTATTCGGGAAAGAGCACCGGCGTCGGCATCAGCCACCCACCAGCGGTACGAGCTTGAGAAAGGTGATCCGGGTGCCCCGGGTCAACTCCACGACCGCGTCCAGCTCGTCGACCTGCCGGTCGTCGACGAGGACGATGAAACCGTTGCGGGAGAACGCCTCCAGCGCGCGGTCGGCCTGCTCCTGCGGGTCGATCCGGCGCGGCTGCCTGAGCTTGAAACCGTTGAGTGTCCGCTCGGTGCCGGTCGGCTGCACCAGCCCGCGGAAGTGGTCGCCACCCTTCGCGTTGTGCTCGGCGACCTCCTGGAAGACGCGGCGACGGATCACCTCCCGCACCGGCAGGCGTTCCTCGAAGATTTCCAGATGCCATGCGGCGCTGCGTTCGCCCGCGGTCGTCTCGTCGACGAAACTCACCATCGCCATGGCGTCGCAGTCTAGGGCCGCCCACCGACAAGGGGCCGGCCGTGGCGCCATCGGACCGGATTCGTGATCCGCGGCGGGTGCCCCGGCACGCCTCCACCTGTCACCGCAGATCCAGCCCTGCGGGCCGCCTGCCCCACCTGCCGAGGGTGGTCAGGAGGTGAGGACGTTCGGCGGGGGGACGAGCCGGCGGAAGGACTCGGCCGCCCGGCCGATGTCCACCCAGGCGTCGCGCAGGACCGGCTCGCCGTGGCCGGGAAGAAGTACGTCGACCTCGCGCCCGGCCAGCGCGTTGACCGTCTCGGCGTACCGGTCGAGCCGGCAGTCGTGGATCGCCTGGAGACTCACCCGTCCGCCGGCGAAGAGGCAGTCACCGCTGAACAGGATGGTCCGGCCGGCGCGGCGGAGCAGTACGACGAGGTGGCCGTCGCAGTGGCCGGGCGCGTCGAGGATCTCGACGTCCAGCTCGCCGGCCCGGACGATGTCGCCGCCGGCCAGTACCCGATCCACTGTGCTGGGTGCCAGCCGGTAGTCGGACGGGTAGACCCCGACGGCGCGGGCCGCCGCCAGCGAGGTGCGCGACTCGTCGGCGGTGGCCAGCGCTGCCGCGGTCTCGGCGCTGGCCAGGACGGGCAGCCCGGCGGCCCGGGCCGCGGCGGCGCCACCGGCGTGGTCGGCGTGGTAGTGCGTGACGATGGCGCCGCTCAGGGCGGCCGGGTCGCAGACCTCGGCGACGGCGGCCAGCCACGCCCGGGCGCCCAGTCCGGTGCCGGTGTCGACCAGCACGCCGCCGCTGCCGTCCCAGATCAGATAGCAGTGGCAGTCGTGCGGGTCGGTGAGAGCCTCGGGGTGGCTCCCGCTGCCGACCAGCCAGACGGATTCGAGCAGCGGAACGGCGCCCATCGCGCTCAACCCGCGGGCGTCGGTTGGCGTCGTACGGCCACGACGTCGACCTCGATCAGGATTCCGGCGAGCGTACTGCCGACGGTGGTGCGTACCGGATAGGGCGGCTGGAAGCGGTTGGCGTACACCTCGTTGTAGGCGGCGAAGTCGCGGTCGAGGTGTTGCAGGTGCACGGTGGCCTTCACGACGTCCCGAAGGCCCAGCCCGACCGTGCGCAGCGCGCCCTCGACGTTGTCGAGCACCTGCGCGGTCTGCGCGGTGATGCCCTCCGGGACGGTGCCGGTGGCCGGGTCCTTCGGTCCGAAGCCGGCCGTCCAGACCAGGGACCCGGTGTCGACGACGTGACTGTACGGCCCGGCCGGTTCGGGCAGGTCTGGGCTGGTGTGGGCGGTCCACGTCATGTGTCGGTCTCCCTCGGTTCGGTGCTGGGGCGGTGCAGGTCGGACATGACCTCGTAGCGGTCGTGACGGTAGCGGGACCGGGAACGCTGCGCCGGGCGGCGGTTGGGGTCGTAGAAGACGTCGACGATCTCCAGCGCCGGGGCGTGCTCCGGCAGGCCGAGCAGTTGGGCGTCGCGGGACGGCGCGGGCACGGCGCGTACCCGGCGGCGGGCCGCCGCCATCACCACACCCGCCTTCGCCAGCACCTCGTGCAGCGATCCCTCCAGCTCGGCGGCCTCGAGGACGCGCTGGAACCGGGCGGGGAGGTGGGCGTCCTCCAGGCACATCGGCTCGTCGTCGGCGAATCGCAGCCGCTCCAGCCGGATGACCGGGCTGTCGACCTCGACCCCGAGGTCGAGGGCGACCTCGGGGGAGGCGGCGACCTCCTCGATCGCCACCAGACGGCTGCTCGGCCGCAGCCCCCGGGAGCGCATGTCCTCGGTGAAGGAGGTCAGGTGGGGGCCCATGGCCACGGTGGGTCGGCGGACGAACGTGCCGAGGCCGGGGACGCGTTCCACCCGCCCGTCGGTGGCCAGTGCGTCGAGGGCCTGCCGGACCGTCATCCGGCTGACCTCGAAGCGCACGGCGAGATCCTTCTCCGAGGGCAGCCGGGACCCCACCGGCAGGTTCCGGCACTGCTCGCGGAGAGCGTTCGTGATCGCGACGTGTTTCGGCGTTGACATGAAGTGAGCATCCCGTATCTCCGGCTTGCGGCCGTACCCGGCCAGGTCGGGCCCAGACCCGGCTGCTCCCTTGCTCTTGACTGGTCTAGACCGCCTCGGTATGGTCCGGAACATTATTCCAACACCGCTCGGTCCGTCTAGTCCGCAGCGTCGTCGTCAACCGCACGAAGAGTCGTGACGATCCGGAAGCTCGCGGGATACCTGAAGGCCGTGAGAGGAGTACCACCTCATGAGGTACGGGAAGTTCAAGCGGCTGACCGCTGCGGCCGTGGTTGCGGTGGCCGGCCTGTCGGTCGCCGCCTGTGGCGGCTCGAGTGGGCCGGCCGGCGACGACAAGACCCTGATCCTGTGGCACATGGAGCAGCCGCCGAACCGGGTCGCGGAGTTCCAGAAGCTGATCGACGGCTACAACGCCACCAACCCGGAATACAAGATCCAGGCGCAGGTACAGGACTGGAACCAGATCTACACGAAGATCTCGGGCGCGGTGCAGTCCAAGACGCAGCCCGACATCCTCTTCACCATCCCCGACTTCACCACCTACGTCCGCCCGCTCGGCGCGGTCCGGCCGGTGACCTCGCTGGTGGAGGAGCTCGACAAGGCGCACACCTTCGGCGAGGCGGCCAAGGCGCCGTACCGCGACGACGACCAGTACTGGGCCGTCCCGCTCTACGGCATGGTGCAGATGCTCTGGTACCGCAAGGACCTGCTGGCCAAGGCCGGCATCAACGAACCGCCGAAGACCACCGGCGAACTGCTGGCGGACGCCCAGAAGCTCACCGCCGGCAACCAGAAGGGGATCGCGCTGCCGGCCGGCAAGAACCTCGCCACCGACCAGGTGCTCTACAGCCTGATGCTGACCAGCGGGGCCGGGAACTTCTTCACCCCCACCGGTGAGGTCAACTTCAACACCCCGGAGACCGTCCGGGCCCTCACCCTCTACCGGGACCTGCTCAAGCAGTCGCCGTCGGACAGCGGCAACTACTCCTGGGGCGAGCCGCAGGCGGCGTTCAACAGCGGCGCGGCGGCGATGGCGATCGAGAAGGGGCAGTACCTGGCCCCGTTCGAGCAGGAGTCCGGCCGCCCCGCGAGCGACCTGGGCTGCGCCCCGATCCCGGTGGCGGACTCCGGCGGCAAGCCGGGCAGCATCTACTACTCCAACGCCGCGATGGTGATGTCCAACGACGACGCCAAGGCCGCCGGTGCCGAGGCCTTCCTGAAGTACGTCCTCCAACCGGAGAACTACGGCACCCTGCTCAACGCCGAGCCGGGCCTGTTCCTGCCGTTGACCGCCGACGGCGCCACCGCCGAGTCCTGGACCAGCAACGAGGTCATCCAGAAGTACCGGGGCTGCGTCGACGCCATGCTCGAACAGTCGAAGACGGGCGCCCTGTTCGGCTTCGTCGACGGCCAGTACGTCGACTCCGTAGGCAAGATCTCCGGGCAGAACGTGCTGGCCCAGGTCGTGCAGCGGATCTACAGCGGCGGCGAGTCGCCGGAGGCGGCGGTCAAGTGGGGTGACGAGCAGATGCGTGCGGCGGTCGCCAAGTGAGCAGCCGCAACGCGGTACCGGGTACCGGGGAGGCCATCCCCGGTACCCGGGCCGCCGGGCAGCCGGCGACGGCCAGCCGCCGTCGCCGGCCCTGGCACACCCACCTGCTCGGGTACGGCCTCGTCGCGCCACTGGTGCTCGTGATGCTCGGCGTGATCGGCTACCCGCTGCTGAACACCGTGCTGCTCAGCCTCCAGGACCAGGGGGTCGTCGGCAGCAGCTCGAACTACGTCGGCCTCGACAACTACACCGAGGCGTTCGTCGACGGCGCGTTCTGGGCCTCCCTCGGGCGGTCCGCGATCTGGCTGGCCGGCAACCTCGTGGTGCAGACGATCATCGCCTTCGGCACCGCGCTGCTGATCGGCCGCTCCGGGCGCTGGGCCCGGGCCTCCCGGACCTGGGTGCTCATCCCCTGGGTGATCCCCACCGTCGCGGTCGCGGTCATCTGGCAGTGGCTCAGCAACAGCAACTACGGCATCGTGCCGAAACTCGGTGCCGCGGTCGGCATCGACGGGCTGGGCAGCCCGTTCGGCGACAGCGCCCTGGCGATGCCGGCACTGATCCTGATGAACAGCTGGCACTGGTTCCCGCTCGGCGCGGTCGTCATCTTCGGCGCACTGCGGACGATCCCCGCCGAGATCTACGAGGCCGCCCGGGTGGACGGCGCCGACGCCTGGCGGATCTTCTGGCGGATCACGTTCCCACTGCTTCAGCCGGTGCTCTTCGCGCTCGGGCTGGTCGGGTCGCTCTGGTCGGTCAACATCGTCGACTCGATCTACCTGGTCACCAAGGGCGGACCGGCCGACGTGACGACGACGGCCCCGATCTTCATCTACAACAAGGCGTTCAACCAGTTCCAGGCGAGCGATGCCGCCGCCGTCAGCGTGATCACGATCATCCTGCTGGCCGCCGTCGCCTTCTTCTACATCCGCGTCGCGAAGCCGAAGGAGGACTCATGACATCCCCGCTGTCCGTGACGGGCCGGCTGCCCTGGGCACGGCTGCCGCGCCTCGTCACCTGGGTCCTGCTCACCGCCATCGTGCTCGGCCCGCTCTACTGGATCACGATCTCGGCGTTCAAGGACCGCGAGGAGATCCTGCGTACGACGCCGACGCTGATCCCGACCGATCCGACCCTGGACAACTTCCGGCAGCTCTTCACCGCGACGGACTATCCGAGCTACCTCACCAACAGCTTCGTGATCGCGTTGTCCACCGCGTTCTTCACCGTGCTGGTGTCGTTCGCGGCGGCGTACGGGCTCTACCGGCTGCGCATTCCGGGCGGCAACAAGCTGGCCGGGATGATCCTGGTGGCGTACATGATTCCCGGGACCCTGCTGCTGGTGCCGCTCTACCAGGCGTTCGCGGCGGTGCAGCTGATCGACACCAGGAACGCGCTGGTGATCGTGAACGTCGCGTTCACCGCGCCGTTCTGCACCTGGCTGCTGCGCGGCTTCTTCTTCGCGATCCCCCGGGACATCGACGAGGCCGCCGCCGTCGACGGGGCCGGTCCGGTCCGGATGATGCTGCGGATCGTCCTTCCGCTGCTCGCACCGGGCATCTCCACGGTCGCCGTCTACGCCTTCGTCTTCTCCTGGACCGAATTCGTGTTCGCCTCGCAGCTCATCGTCAGCGACCAGCTCAAGACCCTGCCGATCGGGCTGAGCGCGATCATGGGCCAGTACACCGTGAACTGGGGGCTGTTGATGGCCGGCACGCTCTGCACGGTCATCCCGGCCATCGTCCCGTTCCTCTTCGCCGGCCGCTACTTCGTCGGCGGGCTGACGGCGGGAGCGGTCAAGTGAGTGGGCCGGCGCCCGCGCGGCGCGCGGCCTGGTCGCCGTCGGACGTGACCGCCACCGGGTACGCGGCACGCGTGCAGGAGGTCCTCGGCCGCGCCCTGACCGAGGAACTGCCGGCGGTGCGCCGGGCCGCGGAGCTGGTCGCCCGGTCGTGGGCCGCGAAGGGCCTCTTCTACGTCTTCGGCAGCGGCCATTCGCACATCTTCGGGGAGGAGGCGTTCTACCGGGCCGGCGGCGCCGTGCGGGTCTGCCCGATCCTCAAGCCGGCGCACATGCTGCACGAGGGCGCCGTCCGCAGCACCGTGCTGGAGCGGGAGCACGGCCATGCCGAGTCGGTGCTGTCGGATTACCGGCTCGACGGCGAGCGTGACGTCCTGCTGATCGCGTCCAACTCGGGCGCGAACCCGTTGCCCGTCGAGGTCGGCCAGGCCGCGAAGGCGCGCGGCCTGCCGCTGATCGCCATCACCTCCCGGCGGTACGCGTCGGCGATCGACCGGCCCGGCCCACGGCTGCACGACATCGCCGACGTGGTCGTCGACAACCACTGCCCGCCCGGCGACGCGCTCGTCGAGCTGGGCTCCGGACTGCCGTCCGCCGGGCCGTCGTCCAGTGTGGTCGGTCTCGCCCTGCTCGACGCGATCATCGTCGAAGCGCTCGGCATCCAGATCCGCCGTGGCGAGACGCCGGAGGTGTTCATGAGCGCGAACATGCCCGGCGCGGCCGAGCACAACCGCGAGGCGGCGCGCCGGATGTCCGACCTCGTCCCGCACCTGTAGCCCGTCGGGCACCCGTAGCTCGTCGCACACCTGGAGAAGGGAGACCAACGGTGAAGATCAGTTTTGAGGTCTGGCCGAACATGCCCTGGGGCCGGCTGGAGGCCGCCGGACCGGCCTGGAACTCCTGGGGGAACAAACCGGCGACCTGGTGCGTGGAGCAGACCGCGAAGTACGGCTACGACGGCGTCGACTTCATCTTCGCGAAGCTGCTGGAGGTGCCGAAGGTCGAGTACGACCAGCAGCTCCTGGACGTGCGCGCCACGGCGGAGCGGGTCGGCATCGACATCGGCTACCTCGGCCACCACACCACCTTCGTCAGCCCCCGGGAGTTCGACCGGGAGCGCGGCATCGAGTCGTTCAAGAAGGCCCTGGACGCGGCGGCCGTACTCGGCGCGAAGTCGGTCTGCACCCTGATCGGTGACGGCTACTACGACCCGCCGCTGAACGTGCTGCTCAGCCGCAAGGACGCCTGGCGGCAGTGCCGGGAGGCGATCACCGAGGTGGCCGCGCACGCCTCGAAGCTCGGGCTCAACGTCAGCATCGAGCTGTTGCAGGGCACCATTCTCAACCGGGTCGAGCTGATCGAGCGGATGTTCGACGAGGTCGGCGCGAGCAACCTGCGGATGACGATGGACACCGGCGCGTTCTACGTCGCGGTGAAGCCGTTCATGAACGTCAAGCAGGCGATCAAGCGACTCGGCCCGTACATCGACATCGTGCAGATCAAGGACGAGGTGGGGCTGCCGACGATCGTGCACTGCAACCACATCTGGTTCGGCGGCGGGCTGGTGGACTTCCGGGAGACGTACGAGGCGCTCGCGGAGATCAACTTCGACGGGTACGTCAGCGTCGAGTGGGAGGGCTGGCAGGTCGGCGGCAACATCGGGGTCGGCGAGCCGGCCGGGGTGGGCCTCGCCGACTTCGACCGGGTCGCCGAGGAGTCCCTGGAATACCTGATGGAGTTCGGCTTCGTCCCCCGGCGCAGCCGTTGACCGCCGCACCACAGCCGTTGACCGCCGCCGGGTCGGGCAACTCCCTGCTGGTCGGGGTCGACCTGGGTACCACCGGGGTGAAGGTGCTGGTGGTCGACGCCGGAACCGGCGCCACCGTGGCCCGGACCTACCGCGACTACCCGTCCGACACCAGCCGGCCGGGGCGGTACGAGCAGGACCCGGCCGACTGGTGGCGCGCGGCGGCCGGCGCGGTGCGGGAGGCACTCGCCGGGCTCGACCCCGCGGCGGTGGCCGGGGTCGGGCTGAGCGGCCACATGCACGCGGTGGCGCTCTTCGACGACCGGGACCGGCCGGTACGCCCGGCGATGACCTGGGCGGACCGGCGGGCCGTCGCCGAGGTGCGGGAACTGCGCGAGCACGGCGACCTGTTCGGCGAGCTGACCGGCAACCCGGTGGTGGAGGCGTTCAGCGCACCCAAGCTCGCCTGGCTGGTCCGGCACGAACCCGAGGCGGTACGCCGGGCCGTCCGGATGGTCCAGCCGAAGGACGTGCTGCGGCACCACCTCACCGGCGACTGGGGCAGCGACCCCACCGACGCGGCCGGCACCCTGCTCTACGACGTCGGCCGGCGGCGGTGGGAGCCGCGACTCTGGGCCCGCTGCGGAGCCGACGAGCGGCTGGCGCCCCGGGTGCAGGGCTCGGCGGAGATCGTCGGGACGGTCCTACCCGAGGCGGCCGAGGCGACCGGGCTGCGCGCCGGTACCCCGGTGGTGGCCGGCGGCGGCGACGTCTCCTGCGCGGCACTCGGGGCCGGGGCGGTCGCCGACGGCCGGGTCTACGTCAACGTCGGCACCGCCGCCCAGATCGTCACCCCGGTGCCCGAGCCTCGGGCCGGCGTCGACCGGTTCGTCTTCGCCCGGGCCGGCGAGGACGGCTTCCTCGGCATGGTCTCCTCGTACGCGGCCGGGCTGGCGATCCGCTGGGCCGAGCGGAACCTGCTCGCCAGCGGTACCCCGCAGGTGCCGGACGGCACGGCGGACCGGCTGGCCCGGGGGAGCGCCCCCGGCGCCGGTGGACTGACCTTCCTGCCGTACCTGCTCGGCGCCAGCGCCCCGATCCACGATCCGGCGGTCCGGGCCGCGCTGCTCGGCGCCGCGCCGGAACACGGTCCCGCCGACGTCGCCCGCGCCGTCCTCGAAGGAGTCGCCTACGCCTGCGCGGCGGCGGTGGAGCAACTCCTCGACGGCGCGGGCGCCGCGACCGAGATCCGGGTCGGTGGCGGGGTGACCCGCTCGGCGGTGTGGTGCGAGGCGTTCGCCGCCGTGTGCGACGCGCCCGTGCGACGGCTGCGCCAGGACGCCTCGCCGCGCGGCGCCGTCGCGCTGGCCGGGATCGGTGCCGGAGTCTGGCCGGACGTCGCCGCCGCCGGCGCGGCGCTGGACGACAGCGAGCCGCTGGTCGCCCCGGACGAGCACCGGGCCGGCTACCGGCGGGCCCGCCGGCGCTACACCGCCGGCGCGGTGGCCGTCGCCGAACTGCACCGCGATCCGGCCCTCTCCGCAGGCGGTGCGGAATGAACCTCTCTGGACCTGAACCGCGCGGCGCTCACGCACCGCGTCCGACCCTGCGGTCCGGCGGACCGCAGGGCGAGGTGGAGAAGGTTTCGACGATCGGGCGGATCGACCCGGACGCGGTGCTGGCGGAGGCCGCCCGGCTGATCGCGATCGAGGGCCACCAGGACCATCCCCGGCAGGAGCGCGCGGTCGCCGACTACCTCGCCGACCGGTTGCGCGGCTGCGGGGCCGAGGTCGAGACCCAGCCGGTGGAGGGCGACCGGGCCAACGTGATCGCCCGGGTACCCGGCACCCGGCCCGGCCCGACGCTGATGCTCAACGCGCACCTGGACACCGTGCCGCCCTACGGCATGCCGGACGCGCTGCTGCCCCGGGTCTCCGACGGGCGGCTGTGGGGCCGGGGCGCCGTCGACATGAAGGGCGCCCTGGCGGCGATGATCGCCGTTGTCGAACTGCTCGCCGCGCCGGACGTCACCTTCGACGGCGAGCTGCTGCTGACCGCCGTCGCCGGGGAGGAGAACGGCAGCCCCGGGATGCGGGCGCTGGTCGGGGCCGGCGTCCGCGCCGACTTCGCGATCGTGGGCGAGCCGACGATGCTGCGCGTCGGGCGGGCGCACAAGGGCGCGATGTGGGCGCAGGCGACGTTCCGGGGCGTCGCGACGCACGGCAGCGTCCCGCAGGACGGGGTCAACGCCGTCTACCACGCGGCCCGGTTCATCAACGCGGTCGAGCGGGACCTGGTACCCGCGCTCGACCGGCGCCGCCATCCACTGCTCGGCCCGGCGACCGTCAACGTCGGGGTGGTGGCCGGCGGTGACCGGCCGCCGATGGTCCCGGCGTCCTGCGTCGTCCAGCTCGACCGGCGGTGGCTGCCGTCGGAACGGCACGACGAGGTACTCGCCGAGCTGCGCGCGGTCGTGGCGGAGTTGAGTCGGGCGGACTCCCGGGTGGACGCCACGGTCGAGGAGATGGCCGGTACGGCGACCTTCGTGCACGCCCCGCTCGACTGCCCGGCCGACGACCCGTACCTGCGGATGCTCTGCGCCGTCGCCGCGGACCCGGAGCCCGTCGGGTTGCAGTTCTGGACGGACGCCGCCCTGCTCGCCGCCACCGGCACCCCGGCGGCGGTCTGCGGACCGGGCGACATCGCCCAGGCACACTCCCTGGCCGAGTGGGTTCTCGTCGACCAGTTGCGCGGTGCCGCCGAGGTCTATCGTGCTATGGCACAGCGGATGCTGTCGGTGCGCCGGCTGGACGCCGAGGCCGAGATGAGGGCATGAAGATGGCCAACAACGAACGGAAGCCCGACGGCCTGCGGGCGGTCGAGCGGACCGTCGCGGTGCTCCGGGCGCTCGCGGAGAGCCCACCGGGTGCCTCGCTGACCGAACTCGTCAAGGCGACGGAGATCCCGGCGACCACCCTGCACCGGATGCTCGGCGTACTGCGCGGCACCGCGCTGGTCCGCGAGACGGCGGACGGCCGGTACGCGCTGGCCGCCGGCACGATGACGCTGGCCCGCTCCTATCTCGACGGACTCGACCTGCGCCAGGAGGCGCTGGGGGTGATGCGACCACTCTCCGCCCGGACCGGCGAGACCTGCCACCTCGGCGTGCTCGCCCTGGTGCACGTCGTCTACATCGAGAAGGTCGACAGTCCGTCCCCGGTGCGGATGTACAGCCGCGTCGGCCAGACCAACCCGGCGCTGACCACCGCGATCGGTCGGGCCATCCTCGCCCACTCACCGGCGCACGTCCTCGACGAGGTGATCGAGGCGCACGGGCGGCTCTCCGGCGAGCCCGTGGTCCGCGCCGACATCGACGCGCTGCTGGCCGGCGTACGGGCCGACGGTTACGCCCGCGACCTGCAGGAGAGTGAACTCGGCATCTGCTGCGTCGCGGCCCCGGTCTTCGACCACACCGGCCACGTCGTCGCCGGGCTGGGCATCTCGGCCCCGGCCACCCGGTTCGACGCCGGGGCCGCCGGCCGGCTCGGTCCGCAGGTCCGGGCCGCCGCCGCGGACCTCTCCGGCCGGCTCGGCTGGAGCGGTCCGCCCACCCGTGCCGTCACCGCCCCGCAGGCCGGTTCGTCCGCTCGTGACGGTGCCGCCCCGCAGGCCGGTTCGGGCGGCCGGACGCCGGAGCCGCGATCCCTGCCGGCCGCGGCGCGCTCGATACCGACGGCGACGCGATGAGGGACTTCACCGTCGCGTGTGTCCGGTGCCGGCAGCGCACGGACTTCCCCGCCTACCGCTGCCCGAGCTGCGGTTCACCGCTGGTGCTCGACCTGACCCCGGTCTCCGCCGAGGACTGCCGGCGCACCTGCGGAACCGGACTGTGGCGGTACGCCGGGATGCTGCCCCGGACCGGGCACGCCGTCACCCTCGGCGAGGGCGCGACACCACTGCTGCCGCTGCGCCGTGGCGGGGTCGACGCACACGTCAAGCTGGAGTCGCTGAATCCGTCGCTCTCCTTCAAGGACCGGGCGATGGCGCTGGCCGCGTCCGCCGCCCTCGACCGGGGACTGGACGGTCTCGTCCTCGCCTCGACCGGCAACGCCGCCGTGTCGGCCGCCAGCTACGCCGCGGCGGCCGGGCTGCGCTGCCGCATCTTCTGCGCCACCGGCTCGAACGCGGGGGCGAAGCTGGCGACCGCCCGGGCGCACGGTGCCGAGGTGGAACTGGTCGACGGCCACTACAGCGACGCGTACGCCGCCGCGACCCGCGCCGAGGGGGAGGACTGGCTCAACGTCACCACCACGTACCGGAACCCGCTGCTGACCGAGGCGTACCGGCCGATCGCGGCCGAACTCGTCGAGGATCTCGGCGCCGTACCGGACGTGCTGGTCGTACCGGTCGGCGCGGGTCCGCTGCTGCGCGGCATCTGGCTCGGCTTCACCGATCTGCGGGACGCGGGCCTGACCGGTACCCTGCCCCGGATGGTCGGGGTGCAGGCTCAGGCGTGCGCTCCGCTGGCCCGCGCCTGGGACGCGGCGGACTGGGAGTCGTCGCTGCGCGAGCCCGTCGTGGTCGCCCCGACCGCCGCGACCGCCATCGCCGACGCGCTGCGCGGCTACGAGGACGAGGGCCTGCTGACCCTGGCCGCCGCGCGGGACAGCGGCGGCGCGATCGTCGCCGTCGACGAGCCGGCCATCGCCTCGGCAGCCCGTGACCTGGCCCGGCACGGGCTGTTCGTGGAGCCGGCCGCGGCCGCCGCCGTGGCGGCCCTGCACACCTCCGCCGTGCCTGCGGGATCGCGCGCCGTCGCCGTGCTCACCGGCCACGGTGCCAAGGAACCCTCCACCCTCGCCGACGACGCCGGCCACGGCGCCGAAGAACCCTTCACTCCCGCCGGGCCCGCCGGCCGGGGTGCGCAGGCACCCTCGGCTCCTACGGTGCCCACCGGCCGGAGTGCCAAAGACCCGTCCATCCCCGGGAGGTAATCGTCATGGCCGGACCGACCGTGGTCATCGCCGGAGTGGGGCGGTTCGGGGCCCTGCACGCCCGCGTCTGGGCCGAGGCAGGAGCCCGGATCGTCGGCCTGGTGGACCCGGACACCGCCCGGCTCGCCGAGGTGGCCCGGGCGCACGGCGTCGAGGCGACCGACACCGACCTCACCCCGCTGCTCGACCGGATCCGCCCGGAGGTCGTGGTGATCGCCTCCGACGAGGCCTCACACGTCGGGCTGGCCGTGACCGCCCTGGCGGCGGGCAGCCACGTCTTCGTCGAGAAGCCGCTGGCCCTGTCGGCCGCCGACGCGTGGCGGATCGCCGACACCGCCGCGGCCCACCAGCGGCAGGTCGTGGTGGGGCACATCTCCCGGTTCACCGCACCGATGTCCCGGATGCGGGCCGGCATCGAACGGGGCGCCGTCGGCACACCGTGCGCGCTGCGGCTGCGCCGGGACTTCAGCCGCGCCTGGTTCCTCAGTTTCGGCGACCGGGTGCATCCGGTCTGGGAGTCCTGCATCCACGACATCGACCTGGCGATCTCGTTCGCCCGCACCCCGGTACGCCGGGTCGTGGCGATGCGCAGCGGCGCCGCCGGTGACGCGGCACCCAGTGTGGTCAGCGCCCTCCTCGAGTTCGACAACGGGGTGATCGCGACTGTCGAGTCCGCCTGGCTCGTGCCGGCGACCGCGCCCGGCACCCTGGACGACGGTCCGTTGACCCTGGACGGGGCCATCGTGGGCGAGGTCGAGGTGTTGGGCCTGGACGGGATCCTCAAGCAGCGACTGGTCAGCGACGCGCTGGTGGAGTGGACCCGGGCCGGGGTCCAGGTTCCCGACCTGTCGCTGTGGCCGGAGGAGGACGGTGTGGTCGGCGGGGCGTTGCGCCGCGAGGTGGGGTACGCCATCGCGGTGTTCACCGGCCGGCGCGAGCCGGACGTCATGCCGGTCGAGGAGGCGTGCTGGGGCGTCGCGGCGGCCGAAGCCGTCGTCGAGTCGCTGCGTACCGGCGCCCCGGTGGAGCCTAGGCGGCGCTGACCCGGGTGCGGGCGGCCCGCCAGTAGCCGCAGAACATGATGTTCTCCCTCGGCACACCGGTGCTGACCCAGTGCCGGCGCAGCCCGGTGGCGAGCGCCTGTTCGCCGGCCACCCAGCCGTAGTACGGCGAGTCGGCCGCCGGCAGGTCCCGGGCCGCGGCGAGCGCCAGCGTCCCGGGTACGCCGGGCCGGTCGCCGCGGACCAGCCAGCGGACCTCGACGCCGGCCGGCGCGGAAAGGGGCTGCCGGTCCGCCTCGGCGGGTACCTCGATGACGGCGTGTCCCCGGGTGTCCGGCGGGAGCGAGGCGAGCACGCCGGCGACCGCCGGTAGGGCGCTCTCGTCGGCGACCAGGCGCACCTGGTCGACCGGCGCGGGCGGGTTGAACCCGATGCCCTCGTCCAGGATGGCCACCGAATCACCGGGGCGGCAGGTCTGCGCCCAGGTGGCGGCCGGACCCGCGCCCGGATCGCCGGCCGTACCGTGGATGACGAAGTCGACGTCGAGTTCCGGTCCGTTGCCCGGCTCGTTGCGGTAGCCGCGCACCGTGTAGTTGCGCAGCACCGGCCGGGAGGACTTGGCGATGGTGAGGAACCGCAGATACGCCAGGGTGTTGAGCCGGTCCGGCAGTTTGCCGAGCGAGTCGTCGGCGACCGGGATGAACAGCCGGAACCACTGGTCGAATCCCATCGGGCGGAACCGTCCGGCGTCCTGCTCGCCGAAGGTCACCCGCTGGAAGTGCGGCGAGATCCGCTCACTGCGCAGCACCCGCAGGTGGAGCAGCTCGGACACCTCCGGCTTGACCCTGGTCGCATTCAGGTTCGTCCTGGCCATCTTCTGCTCGCCTCCGGTCTCCGGTCCGTAGTCGGGTACTTCAGTGGTTGTCGCGGCACGCCCGGGCGCCCGGATCCGGGCGAGCGGGAGCGGTTGGCGCGGCGCACCGGGCGCGCGCCCTCAGACGGGTACCACCATCGGGGTGCCGGCGATCGGGTCGGGCACGATCATGCAGTCGAGCCCGAAGACCTTCTCGACCAGTTCGGCGCTGACCACGTCGGTCGGGGAGCCTTCGGCGACGATCGCGCCGTCCGACATCGCGATGACGTGGTCGCAGAACCGGCAGGCGAGGTTGAGGTCGTGCAGGACGACGACGATGGTCTTGCCGGACTCGGCGTTCAGCTTGCGGAGCAGGCGCAGCAGTTCGACCTGGTGGTTGATGTCCAGAAAGGTGGTGGGCTCGTCGAGCAGCAGCAGGTCGGTCTCCTGGGCCAGGGCCATGGCGACCCAGACGCGCTGGCGCTGGCCGCCGGAGAGGTCCCGGATCGGCCGGTCGATCAGGTCCGCGGTGCCGGTGGCGTCGAGCGCCCGGGTGACCGCCTCGTGGTCGCGGTCGGTCCAGCGCCGGAACCAGCCCTGGTGCGGATAGCGGCCCCGGGAGACGAGGTCGGCGACGGTGATGCCGTCGGGCGCGACCGGGGTCTGCGGGAGCAGCCCCAGCACCTTCGCCACGTCGAGGGTGCGCAGGTCGGCGACGGCCCGGCCGTCGAGGTAGACGGCGCCGCCGCGGGCCGGCAGCAGCCGGGCCAGACCGCGTAGCAGGGTGGACTTGCCGCAGGCGTTGGCGCCGACGATCGCGGTGATCCGGCCGTCCAGCACCGTGACGTCGAGGTTGGCGACGACGGTCCGGTTGTCGTAGCCGAGGGTCAGGTCCTCGGCGCGCAGTCGGGTCATCCACCCACTCCTTGCCGGTTCGTGGTGGCCAGCAGCCACAGCAGATAGGGAGCACCGACCGCGCCGGTCACCACGCCGGTGGGCAGCGGTGTCGGCAGCAGGTGCACGGCGACGAGATCGGCGGTCAGCAGCAGCGCGGCGCCGACCAGCGCGGCAGGCAGGATCCCGCCGGTGGCCGGGCCGAGCAGGCGGTTGGCGATCGGGCCGGCGACGAGGGCCACGAAGGCGATGGGGCCGGCCACCGAGACCGCCAGGGCGACCAGCACGATGGCGGTGGCGAGCAGGCCGGCCCGGCTGAGGTCGGGCCGGGTGCCGAGGGTACGGGCGGCGTCGTCGCCGAGTTCGAGGGCCCGCAGCGGTCGCTGGAGCAGTACCGCGACGGGGAGCAGGACGAGCAGGGCACCGGCGAGCAGGCGCAGTTCGTCGGTGCTGGCCTGCCCGACGGAGCCGGTCAGCCAGTGCATCGCCTGGCGGGCCTCGAAGAGCCGGGCGCGGCTGAGCACGTAGCCGATGAGACCGTCGAAGAAGACCGACGTGCCGATGCCGATCAGGATGAAGCGGTAGCCGGTGACCCCGTCGCGCCAGGCCAGCAGATACATGAGCAGGCCGGCGAGGATCGCGCCGCCGAGGGCGAGCCCGCTGACGGCGAGCCCGCCGGCCTGGAGCAGCACGATCCCGGTGACGGCGGCGAGCCCGGCCCCGGAGGTGATGCCGACGAAGTCCGGCGAGGCGAGCGGGTTGCGCAGGAGTTGCTGGAAGATCGTCCCGGAGGCGCCGAGTGCGAGCCCGACCGTCAGGGCGGAGGCGGCGGTCGGCAGCCGCAGGCCGCGCACGACGAAGTCGACGCTGGGGTTGTCGCGTAGGTGCAGTACCGAGGCGACGACCTCACCGGCGCCGAGCCGGAAGCTGCCCACCATCATGGTCAGGACGAAGAGCGCGGCCACGGCCACGGCCAGGGCGCAGGTCAGGGCGGTGGAGCGGGCCCGGCGCCGCCGCCGGTTGCCGCGCAGCGCCGAGCCTGCCCCGGTACCGGTCGGTGCGGTGGTCGGGTGGGTCGTCGTCGTGGTCATCCGCTCACACCTCCGAGAGCCGGCCGTAGCGGACGATGGTCACGAACGCGGGCGCGCCCAGCACGCCGAGCACCACCCCGACCTGGAGTTCGTCGGGGGCGGCCACGACCCGGCCGAGCACGTCGGCGAGGAGCAGCACGATCGGCGCCAGCACCATCGAGTACGGCAGGATCCACCGGTAGTCGGGACCGCAGATGAGCCGGGCCACGTGCGGTACGACCAGTCCGACGAAGACGATCGGCCCGCAGGCGGCGGTGGCGGCGCCGGCGAGTACCGCGACCACGGCGAAGGCGGCTGTGCGGGTCCGGGTGACGTGCTGGCCGAGGCCGCGGGCGGTGTCCTCGCCGAGCGCGAGGCCGTTGAGGGCGCGCCCGAAGCCGAGTGACGCGGCCAGGCCGAGCAGCAGGAACGGCGCGACCCCGGTCAGGATCGGGGTGTACCGGCCGGCGAGCGAGCCGACCTGCCAGAACCGCAGTTCGTTGAGCGCGTCCACGTTCGTCATCACCATCCCGGTGGTCACCGAGACGAGACCGGCGGTGACCGCCGCTCCGGCCAGGGCCAGCTTGACCGGCGTGGCGCCCTCCCGGCCCAGTGACGCGATCGCGTACACCAGCACGAGCGCGGCGATCGCTCCGGCGAAGGCGAACCAGATGTAGACGCCGACGCCGCGTACCCCGAGCACCGTGATGGCGAAAACGACCAGGACGGCGGCACCGGAGTTGATGCCCATGATCCCGGCGTCGGCGAGCGGGTTGCGGGTGACGCCCTGCAGGATCGCCCCGGCGACGCCGAGCGCGGCCCCGACCAGGATGCCGAGCAGGGTACGGGGGACCCGCAGTTCCAGCGTGACGGTGCTGGCGATCGACCCGTCGTCGCCCAGGTTGCCGAGGGCGCGCAGCACCTCGGAGAGCCCGATGGAGCGCGAGCCCATCGTCACGCTCAGGAATCCGACGATGACGAGAAGTACGCAGAGTGCGGCGAGCCCGGGCCAGAGAGCCGAGGCTCGCCGCCCGCCGCGCCCCGGGGCGTGCGTCGCGTAGCGGCTAGCTGCCGACATTCGGATCCGCGGCCTTGACCGCCTCGGTCAGCTTGGTGAGTTCGGTGGCGAAGTCGCCGTAGGTGTGCAGCCAGAACGCCGGCCAGGAGACGGTCGCGCCGGCCTTGGCCGCCTTGACCTTGAACCAGGTCGGCTGCTTCTTGCCCCACTCCGCGTTGGCGGTGGGGGTGAAGGAGCGGCCGTCCCACAGGATCAGGTCCGGCTGGTACTTGTCCGCGTTCTCCCAGCTCAGGTTCTCCCAGTACGGGAAGCCGGGGTCCGGGCTGCCCGGGTTGATCACCTTCAGTCCCCAGCCCTGCAGGTCGAGCAGTTCGGGCGCGTACTCGGGGTTGGCCACGTACACCTTGTCGTCGGCCGGCGACATCGCCGCGACGGTCAGCCCGGGCTTGCCGGCGGTCGCGGCCTTGAAGGCGGTGACCGCCTCCTCGAAGCGCTTCTTGTTCGCCGCGATCTCCGGCTTGTCCACGTCGGCCCCGAGGCTCTCGGCGAGATCCTCGTACCCCTCGGCCAGCGCGACGATCGACTTGCCCTGGGTGACGCCGACGACGGGGGCCAGCTCGGCGAGCTTCTTGCTCTTCTCGTCGACGCCTTCCTCCAGGCCGCTGTGCGCCTTCTCCGCCGGCCACCAGTCGCCGACGATGAGGTCCGGGCGCAGCGCGGCGGCCTTCTCGACGTCGATCTTCCCCCACTCCTCGCCGAGGATCTCGATCCCGGCCAGGTCGAGGTTGCGCAGGTTGGGGTCGGTCTTGACCGACTCGTCGGCGAAGATGCCGACCGGCTTGATGCCGAAGGACATCAGCGCGGCCGCCTCACCCGCGTGCGCGATGATCCGGCTGGGGGTCTTGTCCGCCTTCACGAGCTGGCCGGAGCCGTCGGTGAAGGACCAGGGACCGCCGGCGGCGGGGGTGTCGGCGGTGTCGGAGCCGCTGCCGCAGCCGGCGAGCACGACGCTCAACGCGGTCACGGCCAGGACCGGACGCCATGCGCGCATGGTGGTGGTTTCCGTTCTCTCGGGATCGACCGAGCCTCGGCGGCTCAGCGGTTAGGTTAGGCTAAGCACAGCAGTGCCTCTTGGCTAGCCGGCATGATCGGACTCACCCGAAGGTCCAGGTCCCGGCGGGCTGCTCGGACGAGGCGCCGGGGCGCCGTCGAATGGTGCGGCCGGTCGCGAACTCCGCTATCCACGGCCGCCCCGGGTACCCGGTTGTGATCTACGTCGGCTTGACTTGATCAAAGGTTTGGTGCGCGACGTCGTCGGGTACGGCCGGCATCCCTACCGTGGCCGGTGGCGTGCCGGCGACCCGGACGGGCCGCGTGCGATCGGCTTCGCGATGGATGTCACCGGGGTGGCCGGTCCGACCCCTGGAACACCGCCAAGGCCCTGACCTGGCTCTCCGGCTCGACCTACGGGCGTACGGCGGCTCAGGTGGTGCCGGTGGCCATCGCCCTGCTGCTGCTCACCCCGGTCGTGGCCCTGGCCCGGCGCGACCTGGACCTGTTGTCGCTCGACGACGACACGCCCCGCGTGCTCGGCGTACGCCTCGGACGGACCCGGCTGGTCGCGCTGGCCGGCGCGGCGCTGCTGACCTCCACCGCGGTCTCCGCCATCGGTGTGATCGGCTTCGTCGGCCTGGTCGCCCCGCACATCGCACGGGCGCTCGTCGGTGGCCGGCACGCCCGGATGTTGCCGGTCGCCGCGCTGGTCGGGGCGATCCTGGTCAGCCTGGCCGACACGCTCGGTCGGACGCCTATCGCACCCGCACAGATCCCGGCCGGTCTGGTCACCGCCATGGTCGGTGACGAGCGTCCCGGCTGGTGGGCACCGGCCGGACCGGCGCCCACACGTCCGCCGATGAGGGTCGTCAGTTGCGGGTACGGCCGAGGTAGATGTTGCGGGCGCGGTAGAGGGTCTCGGCGGTCGGCCCGGGTGAGCCGGAGGAGCCTTCCATCTGGAGGTTGATGATCAGCCACATCGGTTTGCCGACGAAGTTGGAGCCGCGGTGCTGGCCTTTCCACTGGCCGTCGAGGTAGTAGTGGATGTCGACGTCGGTCGTGTTGACCTTGGTGATCCAGACCCGGTATTCGTGCCACGCGGCCGGGTTCGACACGGCGACGATGGTGTTGTCCCATGCTCCGTCGTACGTGTTGAACCAGTTGCGGGCGTCGCCCTTGTATTCCAGGATGTCGCTCTCCGGTGGCCAACTGTTGGCTCCGGTGAGCCAGAACGCCGGCCAGGTGCCGCGGGTCGACGGTGCCTGGAATTCGCCTCTGACCTCGTAGTTCGGGAACTGGTCGTTGACGAGTACCTGGTCCTTGGCGTGGATGGCGCCGGAGTGGTAGCGGATCGGCAGGTGTGGGTCGGCTGAGCTGGTTCCTTCGTCCCAGGTGATACGGGTGGCCTTGATGTTGAGTTGTCCGCTGGGGGAGAGGTAGACGTGGTTGTTGTCGGTGGCGCTGGCGTACATGCGGGCGCTGCCGTTGTGGTCGGAGCCCCAGGGGTAGCGGAAGTTCCACTCGGCGATGAGCGCGTCGCGGTCGGCGAACGATGATCCGTCGATGAGTGTCTCCCATGCGGCCGCCCGGGCGGGCGCCTGGGCGAGCACCATGGTGCCGGCGAGCAGGACGGTGAGGGCGAGGCTGCCGCGGACGGTCCGGATCATTGCCACCACCTCCGCGTTCCCGGGCCGGTACGCCACAGTGAACCTTTTTCAACCTCCCCCTGCGGTCCGGTGGACCGCGAGGTCGAACGCGGGGCGCGAGCGCCGCGCGGTTCAGGTTGAAAAAGGTTCAGTGGCCGGTCCGGCTCGGTGGTCGCCGATGCCGGTGCGGGCGCGGCGTCGCGCGGGCAGAGCGGTCTCGCTTCGCTCATTGCTTTCTCCGCCTTTCTGCGTGGGGGTCGGGTCGCTGCGGACGCGTCGTCCGGGGGCCGGATCGCCGGTGCCGGGCGCCGGGGAGGTCTCGTCCTGATGATCACGCTGGACGTGTCAGGTGGGGCGCTCGGTGTTCAGGATTGGGTACGTGTCCATTGTTGGTTGGTGCTGTTGCCGCAGGTGTATTGGGTGATGTCGGTGCCGTCGGTGGTGCCGCCGCTGACCACGTCGAGGCATTTGCCGCTGTGGCGGGCTCGTAGTTGGTGGTAGCTGCCGGTGGCGGTCCATTGCCATTGTTGGTTGGTACTGTTGCTGCAGGTGTACTGGACGATGTTGGCGTTGTCGGCGGTGGAGGCGGAGGCGACGTCGAGGCATTTGCCGCTGTTCTGGTTGACGATCCGGTAGTAGCCGTTGCCGGCGTCCTGGAATTCCCATTTCTGGTTTCCGCCGCCGTTCCAGGCGTATTGCTTGACTTCAGCGCTGTTGGCGGTGGAGTTGCTCACGACGTCCATGACTTTGTCGCTGTGTCGGGCGGTGATCCGGTAGTAGGGCGGTGACTGGCCGGTGATGGTGCCGGTGTCGGTGTCGATGGTGATCGACGGGTACCAGGTGAGGGCCATGCTGGTGGTGGTGGGGAAGGTGATGGGTAGCCAGACGTACTGGGAGTCGTTGACCGGTCCGTTCCAGGCGCCGGCCCAGCGGTCGCCCATGTAGAGGTAGCTGGTGGTGGAGGTGCCTTGGATCGGGAGGACGAAGGTTGGTTGGGATCGGTAGGTGGTGGCGTCGCCGACGTTGGTCCAGCCGGTCCATGGGCCGGAGATGCTCGGGGCGGTGGCGTATCTGGCCTGGTTGGGGTTCCAGCCGGTGGCTGCTGAGGTCAGGAGGAAGTAGGTGTTGCCGCGTTTGAACATTGCGGGTGCTTCGCGGTGGGCGTCGTTCCAGAAGTTGCCGACCAGGGTGGCTACGTTGAGGAAGTCGGTGGTGAGGCGGTAGATGTGTAGGTCATAGTTTTCGTCGGCGGCGGAGATCATGTAGGCGGTGCCGTTGTCGTTGTAGAGGGTGATGTCTCGGGACATGTGTTGTCCGAGTGGTCGGAAGCTGCCGTGGTAGGTGTAGGTTCCGTCGATGGTGGTTGATGATGCGACGGCGGCGCGGGCCTCGCTGTAGTTGGATCCGTTTTCCTTGTGCATCCACATCACGTACCGGCCGGTGCTGGCGTTGTAGATGACCTTTGGTCGTTCGATGTTGGCGACCTGGAGTTCGGGCGCGGATGACTGGGTGAGGACGTTGGCGCGGAATTCCCAGTCGGCTAGGTTCGTGGAGCGGTAGACGGAGACCGCGCGGAAGGTGTTGTCCGGGTTGCGGTTCTCGCCGAACCAGTAGTAGTAGCTGCCGACCTTGAGTACCCCGCCACCGTGGGCCTGTAGCAGGTTGCCGCTGGTGTCTCTGAACTGCGTGCCGTTGGTGATGGTGACCGGTGCCGCCCGGGCGGGCGTGCCCGTTCCTGTCACCACCGTGATGACCGCCGCCGCGGTGACGACGAGCGACATCCCCAGCGATAGGAAACACCTGCTCCTGTTCACTTTGTGTCCCTTCTGTCCGGTTCTCTGTGGTCGGGTGGCCGAGGGCCTTGCTGGTGCCGCCCTGGCGCATCCCCCGCCCTGGCCCTTCGGCGACGGCACCGGCGTCCGACCGGCCAACCCCGGACCGCAGGTGTTGACGGTCCGGCAACACCTTGGTAATCGAGCGTGCACCGGCGCGCCATACTTCGAACCGATTCAACCATGGAGATTCATAAATGAACATCAGTGGCTGCGATGGCGTGCGCCATCGGCGCTAGGATCATTTGCCCAGCTCGGAGCCGACGTGACGGGGTCGATCTATAGATGGTCGCCGAAGTCTTCTCGGTGGTCGGCGTCGCCGGGCCCCCGGCGTACGGACCGTCCCCCGATGGCATCGTCGAAACAAGGAGTGTCGAGCGCCTGCCGTCAGGGGCCGGCCCGGAGGCGGCACCCTGTCCGCCGCCGCAGGCAGCCGTGCGGGGCCGCCGCAGGCAGCCGTGCGGGGCCGCCGCAGGCAGCCGTGCGGGGCCGTCGAGGGCCGGGCGGCGGTCCACCTTCCGGATGAAGCGAAGGATCCCTTTTTCAACCTCGCCTTGCGGTGCGGTGGACCGCACGGTCGGACGCGGTGCGCGAGCGCCGCGCGGTTCAGGTTGAAAAAGGTTCACTAGTGGAGTCGTGAGAGTGGAAGTGACGATCCGCGGACGACCAGTTCGGGCGCGAGGAGGACACGGTGTGGGGGACGACGTCCGCCGTCGAGCAGGCGCGAGAGTATGAGCTCGACGGCGAGCCGCCCGACATGGCTCTTGGGCGGCCGCACGGCGGTGATCGCGGGATCGGCGAGATGGGCGATCTCGTCGTCGTACGACACGATCGCCAGGTCACCGGGGATGGCGATGCCCAGCTCGGCGCAGAACTGGGCGACGGCGATGGCGTGCGGATCGCTGTGGACGATCAACGCGGTGATCCTGCTGAGCCTGCATTCCCGGAGGATCCGGACGATGGCGTCCCGCTCCCCGGGCGCCGTGACCGTTTCCTGCATGACGAGGGTGCCGCAGGTGCCGGGATCGGTGGACGCCGTCCGCCAGGCGGACCTCAGGTGTACCGAGGTCGGACTGCCCTGCGCGAGGACGAGGCCGATTCGTCGGTGCCCCTGCTGCCGAAGGTGGTAGACGGCGATCTCGAGGCCCAGAGCGTGGTCGCTGCGCACCCATTCGATCTGGCGTGTGGTGGGCGTCCATCGGCGCGGTTGACGTTCGACAAGGATGGTCGGGACCGGCAGTTGGCCGATCCATTCGAGAATCTCGTCGGCGTCGTCGCCGTCCAGGCTCGGCGCGAGCAGCAGGCCTTGGACCTGTTGGGCCTCGACGAGGCGGCCGATCTGGCGGCGGTCCTCGTCGGGGTCGTAGCTCGAACCGCGCAGTTGGATCGTGACGCCGAGAGCCGCCGCGGCGGCGCGCGCGCCGGCCACGATCGGCGGCCAGTAGAAGTCGAGCGAGGGCACGACCATGCCGATGGTGAAGCGGACGGGGGCTCGTCGGGGCTGGACGAGGGTGTTGCTGTGGGACGGCAGCGTCGCGCCGCCGTGGACCTTGGCCACGAGGCCGCGTTCGGCGAGGGCGGCGATGTCGCGGCGGATGGTCAGCTCGCTGACCCCGAACTCGCGGGCGAGGTCACGGACCCGTACCGCGCCGCTCCCGCGAAGCTCGGCGAGCAGCCGCTCCTGCCGCTGCGCGCTGAACAACCGATCTGTCTCCACGATGCGCACACTCCTATCGGGCGAGCCAGCCTCCGTCCACCGGAAGGACGGCGCCGTGCACGTACCGCGCGGCGTCGGAGGCGAGGAAGACCACGGCGCCCATGAGGTCCTCGGGTGCGCCCCAACGCCCGGCCGGGATGCGTTCCCGGATGGCGCGTTCCCGGTCCGGGTCGCCGCGCAGCGGCGCGGTGTTGTCTGTGGTGATGTAGCCGGGGGCGATCGCGTTGACGTTGACCCCGCCGGCGGCCCACTCGTTGGCCAGGGCCCGGGTGAGGCCGACGACGGCGTGCTTGGCGGCGGTGTACGACGGGACCTTGATGCCACCCTGGTACGACAGCATCGACGCCACGTTCACGATTTTCCCGTGGCCCTGGCCGAGCATGACCCGCCCGGCCGCCTGGCACAGGTGGAACACCGCGTCGAGGTCCACCCGGAGCACCGCGTCCCAGTCCTCGGGCGGGTGCGCGACCGCCGCGGCACGGCGGATGATGCCGGCGTTGTTGACCAGCACGTCGAGGCGGCCCAGTCCGGCGACCACCGCCTCGACCGCGTCGGCGAGCGCGTCCGGCCCGGCGGTGGAGAGGTCGGCAGGTACGACCAGAGCCCGGCGGCCCAGTTTCTCGACTGCCGCGATGGTTTCGGCGGGGTCGGTGCGGCCCAGCAGGGCGATGTCGGCGCCGGCCTGGGCCAGCGCGGTCGCGATGGCCTGGCCGATGCCGCGGTTCCCGCCGGTGACGAGGGCGACGCGACTGCCGAGCCGGAAGGTGTCCAGGATCATCGCTACAGGCCCATGCTGCGTAGGGTCGGTACGGTCCGACCCACCCAGGCCAGGTCGGTGTCTTCGCGGGCGCCCTGGGTGCGTTGGGTCCCGGCCAGGAACCACAGGAAATAGGTGGTGTAGCCGGGCGCGCTGACCACGGTGTGGTACCCCTCCGGCATCATCTGCATCACGTGCTCGCGGATGGTGGCGTTCTCCTCGTAACCCTCGTCCGTGTAGACCCGGCTGATGCCGAACCCGCCGGCCGGGTTGACGCGGTAGTAGTACATCTCCTCGTGCGCGGCTTCCGCGGGCAGGTTGTCGACCTTGTGCCGGTGCGGTGGGTAGGTGCTCCAGTTGCCGGAGGGCGTGTAGGTCTCGCCGACGATGAGCCGGCCGGCGGGCAGGTCCGGCTGGGAGATCTCGGTGAGGATCTGGTGGTAGGTGCGGCCGAAGTTGGCCGCGCCCCACCGGCCGCCCGTGACCTGGTCCGGTGCGATGACGTAGGGGGCGGTGGTCAGGTCACTGGGTGCGCTGGGCAGCGCGACCTCCACGTCGGTGACAGCCTCGACGGTGATGTCGGCGCCGGCCGGGATGTAGACGGAGTGCGGCTTGCCGGAGAAGACGTCCGGACGCCGGCCGACATCCGGAAAGCGGTGTTCGGCGATGGTGAAGCTGGCGGTGCCGCCGAGGATGACCGCGAGGATCTCCCGGCCGCCGGACTCGCCGGTCCAGGAACCGCCGGCCGGCAGCCGCAGCAGGCTGAAGTCCAGCAGACGGCAGGGGTTGAAGGGCAGCGTGTTCCGGCCGTCGTCGGCGGGGAGGGTGCAGTGGTAGCGGTAGTCCATGATCACCTTTCCGGGAATCGGGCGGTCAGGGCGGCGATTACCAGGGGCTGGTCCAGCCGGGGGCGGTGGCGCGGGTGAGAGCCTCCAGATAGAAGTAGTCGCCCCACAGGGTGCCCTCGTCGACGCCGATGCCCTTGGGCTTGTCGTAGACGCCGTGCAGGATCAGCGCGTTCGAGGCCGGATGGCCGTCGGTGGAGTAGCTGTCGGCGAGGGAGCGCAGGATCCGGCCGGCGGCTGTCCGGTACCGGTCGGCGAGGTTCGCGTCGTCGAGGTTGTCGGCGAGTTCGACCAGGCCGCAGGCGGCGATGGCGGCGGCTGAACTGTCACGTTCCTGGCGGCTGCCGTCGCCGAACTCCAGGTCCCAGTAGGCGACGTGGTCGGCGGGTAGCTGGGCGAGGAAGCGGTCGGCGCAGGTCCGCGCGGCGGCGAGCAGCGCCGGCTCGCCGGTGTGCCGGTGGTTGAGGCTGAACCCGTAGATGCCCCAGGCCTGGCCGCGGGCCCAGCAGGAATGGTCGGCATGGCCCTGCTCGGTCTCGCCGCGCAGTGGTGCTCCGGTCTCCGGGTTCCAGTAGAAGGTGTGGAAGGTGGTGCCGTCCGGGCGCAGGATGTGCTGGCTTAGCTCTGCGGTGTGCCGGTGGGCGGCGGCGGCGTAGCGGTCGTCGCCGGTGGTGTGGCTGGCCCAGTAGAGCAGCGGGGTGTTCATGAGGCTGTCGATGATGGTCCGGCCGCGCTGGCGCGGGTCGGCCAGGTCGCCCCAGGCCTGGATGATCCCGGCGGGTTCGAGGACCCGGGTCATCAGGCGGTCGGCGGCGGCCAGGGCCGCGCCCCGGGCGCGCGGGTCACCGGTACGGCGGGCCGGGATGACGCAGGAGAGGGTGTAGAGAAATCCGAGGTCGTGGGTGTCCAGGTCGATGCCGCGGGCGACCCGGGTGGCGAAACTGTCCACGTGGGACATGGCGGCCCGGTGGTAGCGGTCGGCACCGGTGAGATCGTGTGCCAGCCAGAGCATTCCGGGCCAGAAGCTGGTGGTCCAGCCGACGTTGGCGCCCGGTGGCTGGCCGGCGACCGGTGGCCGCAGTGGGTAGCGGTTGCCGGCGGTGGTGTCCGCGGGATAGCGGTCGCCGAAGCTGTCGATGTTCGCGTCGACGGTGCGTATCGCGGCGGCCACCGCGGCCGCCATGGCTTCGGCGTCGGGGCTGGGACGGACGTCAGTCGCCGTCATCGGATGCTGTTCTCCCTCGGGTCCGGGCCGGTGCCGTCGACGTCCCGGGTCGGTCGCCGGGACGTCGACGTGGACGTGGTCAGGCGCTCTGCGGCGCGGTCGTCGGTGGGTCGAGTGCGGCGCGCAGGCTGAACCGGCTGTTGGCCCACACGACGTACAGCAGCGGCGCCGCCGCCACGCCGAGCGCGATCGCGGGCCGGGCCACGAAGAGCTGCGTCAGCAGTGCGAGGACCAGCAGTGACGCGACGCTGAGGTACCAGCGGCGCACCGAAAGGTACGCGCAGGCGCGGGCCACGTCGCGAAGCCGTGCGGCGGGTCGCGCGGCGATGGCCACCAGCCCCAGCAGCGCGGTGGCCGACGTGAGTACGGTGAGCATGGCCAGGATCGGCAGCGCGAGCGCCCCTGCCGGGTGACCCCACACCGCGTACGCGTCGACGCCCAGCACGACCAGGATGGCGGTGGCCGCGGCGGCCCAGCGCATCGCCGGACGGGCGGTGGCCCGCCAGGCGCGGCCGAAGGTGCGCAGCACGCCGTCGGTGCCGGTGCCGGCGGAGTAATCGGACATCACCGCGAAGACCCCGCAGAGCGCGGGCGCGCATGCCGGCGCCACCAGCGCGTACAGCGGCCAGGCCCGCGCCGCCTCCGTGGTGAACACGAGCCCGACCAGCGGCAGGCAGCCGACCACCAGCAGCAGGTTGGAGACGAGCGCCACCAGGACGCCGTCGAAGATGCCGGAGATGGTGTGGTGGCGCGAACGCATCAGCCTCAGCCCTTCAGTCCGGTGGTGGCGATGCCTTCGACGAAGTACCGCTGGCCGAGCAGGAAGATGACCGCCACGGGCAGTACGGAGAGCACCGAACCCGTCATGATCAGCGCGTACTCGGCGTTGTACTCGTCGATGAACGTGCGCAGTCCGAGCTGGATGGTGCGCAGCTCGGGACTGCGCAGGTAGATCAGCGGGCCGAGGTAGTCGTTCCAGGTGGTGACGAACGTGAGCAGGGTCAGGCTGGCCAGCGCGGGCCGGGACAGCGGCAGCATGATCCGCCGGTAGATGCCGAACTCCGTCAGCCCGTCGACCCGCGCCGACTCGCTCAACTCCTCGGGGATCGTCTCGTAGTACTGCTTCATCAGGAACACACCGAACGCGCCGAACGCCTGTAGCGCGACGATCGACCACAGCGTGTTCGACAGCTCAAGTTTCGACATGAGGATGAACTGCGGGATCATGTAGGACTGCCAGGGCACGGCAAAGGTGCCGAGGTAGGCGAGGAAGAGCAGGTTGCGGCCGGGGAAGCGGATCCGGGCGAAGCCGTAGGCGGCGAAGCTGCCGGTGAACACCTGCAGGAAGGTGACGACGACCGAGAGCAGCAGCGTGTTCTTCAGCCACGTCGTCATCTCCGAGCGCTGCCAGATGTCGACGTAGTTGTGCCACACCACCGGATCGGGGAGCCACTTGATCGGGATCGTGAACACGTCGTTGTTGGTCTTCAACGAGGCGACCACCATCCAGTAGAACGGCAGCAGCAGCCCGCCCGCCGCGAGCCCGAGGGCGGCGTATCCGACGATCCGCCAGCCACGTGCCGCGCCGCGCCGGCCACCTGGCCTGCTGCCGACGGGCACGGTGATGGGCGGGGCGGGCGCGGAGAGGTCGGTCGCGGTCATCAACTGTTCCTCCGCTTGTTGACCATGAACTGGATGACCGTGATGCCGAAGCAGATGGCGAACAGGACGATGGAGACCGCCGAGGCGTAGCCGAACTGGTTCTCCTCGAAGCCCTTCTGGTAGATGTACTGCGACAGCACCAGTGTGGACTGTCCCGGGCCGCCGTCGGTCATCACGAGGATGAGGTCGAAGACCTTGAAGCTTTCGATGGTGAGCATCACGGTGACGAAGAAGGTCGTGTGGCGCAGCCCGGGGATGGTCACGTTCACGAACCGCTGCCAGGGCGTGGCGCCGTCGATCTGGGCGGCCTCGTAGAGCTGGGTCGGGATGGTCTGCAGGCCGGCCAGGAACAGCAGCATGTAGTAGCCCATGTAACGCCAGGTGCCGACGATGATGACCGCCGGCATCGACCAGTCGGCCGAGGTGGTCCAGCCGGGCGGGCGGCCGACCCCGACGGCGCTCAGGAAGGCGTTGACCGGTCCGTACTCCGGGCTGAACAGCTGATTCCACACCACCGCGATCGCGACGATCGAGGTGACGTAGGGGAGGAAGGCGACGGTGCGGAAGAACCGCACGCCACGTAGCTTGCGGTTGAGCAGCAGCGCCAGTCCGAGCGATGCCAGCATGGTGAGCGGGATGTGGAACACCGTGTAGTAGACGGTGTTGCGCAGCGCGGTCCAGAAGCTCGTGTCGCCCCACATCCGCCGGAAGTTGGCGGTGCCGGTCCACTCGGCCACCCCGAAGACGTTCCAGTTCGTGAAGGCCAGGTAGAACAGCACCACGACGGGTACGAGGGTGAGCAGTGCGAAGCCGGCGAAGTTCGGCAGGATGAACGACCATCCGGCGAGCGTGTTACGCCACACCAGCCGCCTGCGTCTGGGCCGCGTACGCGGCATCGTTGTCATCGAGACTCTCCGGGAAGCATTCGGCGCGGAAGCGGGTCCGGCGTGTGGTACGGGACGCGCCGGACCCGCCAGGGGCTCACTGGTCGAGGACCTCGTTCTTGGCGCGGCTCTGCGCCTCGTTCAGCCCCGCCTCGACGCCCTTGCTGTTGGACAGGATCGCCGAGTGCGTCTCGTCGAGGACGTTCTGCAGGCCGGCGGTGTGCTTCGACACCGGGTTCTCCGGCTTGATGGTGTGCTTGGCGTACGCGAATTTCGACAGGTCGTCCTGCGGTACCCCGTCGAGCCCGAACAGTGCCGCGGTGACGGCCTCGGTGACCTGGGCCGGGGTGATGCCGATCCCGGCCAGCGCCTTGCCGGCGTCCTGACCGGCCACGTACCCGAGGAAGGCCTTGGCCGCGGCGACCTTCGACTTGTCGATCCTCGGATTGATGCCCATCCCGGTCGGGTCGCCGAAGGTGACCGGCGTGGCGGAGGTGCCGGTGGTGGAGCTGTCGAACTGTGGCGCCGGGGCGATGCCCCACTCGAACCTGTCGGCGTCGCCGCTCTTGCGCTGGTTGAGCAGGGTGGCCACGTACCAGGTGCCCATCGGCATCATCGCCGCCTGCTGCTTGCCGAACTGTGCCTGGTAGGTGAGCTTGTTGGTCTTCGCGGTGCCGAACGTTGGCTGCGCGCCGGCGGCCTGTAGGTCCAGCGACCGCTCGTAGTATGGCTTCAGGTAACCGAAGTCGCCGGAGAGCAGGTCCGCGTTCGGGGTCTGGGCGAGCGCGAAGCCCTGCACCGTCGACTGGAAGATGTGCTGGTAGGCGCCGGTCGCCTTCGAGCCGGCAGCCTTCAGCCCGGTGGTCAGCCGCTTGGCCGCAGCGGTGTAGTCGTCCCAGGTCCAGGTGCCGTCCGGTGGAGCGACCTTCGCCCTGCCGAACAGCTCCTTGTTGTAGAACAGCACCCACGAGTCCTGGCGGTACGGTACGGCATACGCCTTTCCGTCAACCTGGTACGGCGCAAGCGCCGGAACCGAGCCGAGGTCCGCGGCGGTGTCGGAGACGTCGAGCAGTTGGCCGCCGCTCTGGTACGTGTAGAAGTTCTTGAGGTTCTTGAGCACATAGACGTCCGGCGCGGTGCCTGCGGCGAGGTCGGCGGTCATCTGGGTGTCGTAGTTGGCGGCGTCGTACTCTTTGAGTTCCACCGTCACGTTGGGGTGCGTCGCCTTGAATCCGTCGGCGAGCGTCTTGAACTCCGGCGTGGAGGACAGGGTCCATCCCGCCAGGGTGATCGTTACCGGGGCGTTGGGGTCGGCTGGCTCGTCCTCGCCGCCGCAACCGGCGAGGACGAGTGTCAGCGCCGTCGCGGCGCCGATGACGGCCGGTATCGCGCGCTTCATCCCTTTCTCCTTAGGTCAGGGGCCCGGGCGGGCCCGCGCTGCTAGCAGGTCGCCTGGCGGCGGGCCTGGCCTGCCCCGTGTCCAGGCGGGTCGCCGTGCTGGCACCGTCCGGCCAGTCGACCACCACGTGGAGGCCGTCGGCGTCTTCGTCCAGCACGGCCTGACACGGCTGCCGGGGAGCCGTGGCCGCGTACTCCTCGGACAGCTCGACGAGGGTGGCGATCCACCCTCCTGGTTGGACGAGGTGCTCCAGCCAGGGCACGACCAGCCCGCCGGCCAGGGGCCCGCCGCGTGGAACGGCGGTGGCACCGGCCGTTCCGCCGCCATGGACTGCCTCGAGCCAGCTGATCAGGCCGGCCCCGGTCACGGTCGCCACACTGCCGCCGAAGGCGGCCGTCGCATCACCGGCAAGGGCCCAACCGCCGATCCGCAGCCGCAGCGCAGCCGCCTCGACGCCGTCGGCGAGGCTGTCGACGCGGGTCAGGCGTAGCTCCCAGGGGCCGCGAACCAGCGAGTACACGGTGAGGTGCCCGGCCGGTCGGGACCGGCCCGTACGGCCGCCGCCGTGGTCGCGCTGGCCCGGATCCGGGTCGACCCAGTGAGCGAGCGCGCGCGACCCCGCCACGCCGATGCCGTCGCCGTCGCCGTCGACCTGAAGGGTCAGCAGGCGCATGCCGGCGCGGTGGGTGGCCCGGCCTGCGCCGTCGACGAGGGTGACGGACTGGTCGAGCGGATTGACCCAGCCGGTCTCGTCCAGGACCGGACTGGTGGCGGTGGAGTAACCGAGCCGGGCGTAGAGCGGGGAGTCGCAGACCGTTGCGCCGTCCAGTGCGTGGTCGGTGCCGTGGTTGACGACGCGGACGATTCCGTCGGCGCGGGTGGCCGAGACCAGCCAGCCCGGCGCGCGGATGGCCCGTACCGCGTCGTGCTCCTCGACCGGAAGCGGCCGCTCAGGCTCCGTCCACACCGGATGGTCGGCCGGCAGCGCGATGCCGAGCAGGCCCTTGCTGGCCCAGTACGGCGAGCCGGGGCCGGAGTAGGTCTGGGCCAGCCGCGGCCACGGCCCGTGCCAGCCGAGGGTGAGCAGGCCGCGGTCGTCCGGGGCGCCGCGGTCGACGAAGTGGCGCACGATGCCGGTGGCGGCGCGGCGCAACTGGCCGAGGCTGACCGAGGGCACCCCGACGATCGTGCCGACCCAGAACGGCGCTGCGGCGGCGAACCGGTAGATCAGGCTCCGCCCCTGGATCAGCGGCGACCCGTCGGCGCCCACCAGGGCGACCGCGTCCCGCAGGAACCGGTCGAGGCCGGCCACATCCCGTTCGCGGCGCTCCGCCGCCAGGTCCGCCGCGCCGGCCATCCGGGCCCACAACGTCGGATACAGGTGCAGAGCCCACCCCACGTAGTGGTCGTAGGCGCGCTCCGGCCCGTCGGACATCCAGCCGTCGGCGCGGGCGAAGCCGTCGTGGGTGGCCAGATCCTCGGCCATCTCGTCGAGCGCGTGCGGCCCGCCCACTGAGCGCAGGAACGTCTGCACCACCAGCCGGAACCAGACCCAGTTGATCCGCGGGTAGGTGTGGTCACCGACCGCCGGAGCCAGGTAGTCCACCACCCGCTCCCGCACCGCGGACGGCAGCCGGTCCCAGATCCACGGGCGGGTCATGTCCAGGATCAGGGCGATCGAGGCGGCCTCCACCTTCGCCTGGGGGTGCTCGTCCAGCCGCACCCAGCGCTCCGGTGAGGCCGGATCGGTGCCGGCGGCGATGCCGGTCGCGTACCGGTCGACGAGGTCGTCCACGCCTACCCCGCGGGCGCCGGCGATGCGGAAACCAGCCAGCAGAAACGTGCGGGCGAACCCCTCCAGTCCGTCGACGGTCCGGCCGTAACCGCCCTCCGGGCCGGGAAAGGTAACGAGAGCTTGGCCGGGCGACGTGAAGGGGCGGGCGGCGGCGAGGATCCGGTCGGCGAGGGCCAACCAGTCGTCGCGGCTCCAGCTCGCGGCCATTCCGGCCCCCGAGCGTCTCCCGGGTGCCGTCGGACCGGTGGTGCCGGACATCATCCGCAGTCCTGTCGCATCGATCCGCCTCCATGACGCGTGGCGACTGGGCGTCACCCGCACATGTGACGTACAGGCAACGGCCGGGTTTCCGAAGTAAAACGCTCACAACAGAGCAAGTCAATGACGTTATCAAACCGAGATGAACATTTTCGACCAAAAGCGCGCAGGCGGCGGCTGCCCTCGCGGCGGCGTGGGCCGCCTCGTCCAGGCCGATAGATGGGTCATTAGCGGGCGTAATGCCCCCAAGTCGGTGCCGTCGGCGCGTCCAGCCGGATCCGTGCTGGCGTGATCGTTGGCGTCAGTGGCGGCTGGGTGCCACAACCGCTCTGATACGATCAGAATCGTTCATAGCTGCTCTACCTGCCTGAGGAACCATGGCCACCGCAGACCGCTTCGTCGGCCCGCCCGCTCCAGGCTGGCCCGGCGCCGGAGCGGAATCGCCGGCGCTGGTACCCGTGCCGCCGGACGCCGCACTTCCGCCGCAGCCGTGGCCCCGGCCGCACCGTGATATGGAAAGAGCGGCTCACCCGCCTGGCGATCGAGGGCGGCGCACTCGGAACGGAGGGCGCATTCGTCGTCGCGGTCGAGAGGTCCATCCGCGCGAAGCGTTCCTTGGAGGTAACAGATGACCCTGGACGGCAGTGGCACCAGCCCGGTAGAGAACCGGGCGCCCCTGCAGGTCGCCCGCCGCCAGCAGCTGCTGGCGGCGCTACAACGCGACGGAGCCATGCGCATCTCCGACCTGTCCGAGGCGCTCGGCGCCGCCGCCATCACCATCCGGCGGGACATCGCCCAGCTCGCCGCCGAAGGGCTGGTGCGGCGGGTACACGGCGGGGTCGCACTCATCACACCGGACGAGGCCCCCGCGCCGGAGGAAGCACCAGCCGTCAGCCCGTACTCCCTCAGCGGACGCACGATCGGCATGCTCGTGCCTTCGCTGGACTACTACTGGCCGGACGTGGCCCGGGGCGCCGAGGAGGCCGCCCGCGAACTCGACATGCGGGTCGTGCTGCGCGGCTCCTCGTACGACAGCGAGGACGACAAACCCCAGCTCGAACGTCTCGTGGACCGGATGGGTGTCGACGGGCTGATCATCGCGCCGCGGATGGACACGTCCACCGCGGAGCGGACCGTCGACTGGCTGGCCCGCGAGGGGATCCCGGCCGTGCTGCTGGAGCGTACCGCCACGGTGGGCGCCCACCACGCGGTGATGGAGTCGGTGGTGACCGACCACGCGCTGGGCGCGGCCATGGCGGTGCGGCATCTCGCCTCCCTCGGCCACCGCAAGGTCGGTGTAGTGCTGGACGCCGACAGCCCCACCCGCCCGCACGTGCGCCGGGGATGGCGGGAGGCCGCGGACGAGTGCGGGCTGGACCCCGCGTCAACCGTCGAGGTCGTGCTGCCCGACGCGCGCTCGCCGGAACGGGAGACTCTGCTCCACGAGATCCTCGACCGCTGCCGGGCGACCGACACGACCGCGCTGCTGGTGCACGCCGACGCGGAGGCGATCGCCCTCGTGCAGCACTGCGAGGAGCGACAGCTGTCCGTGCCCGGTGACTTGTCCATCGTGGCGTACGATGACGAGGTTGCCGGCCTCTTCAGCCCGCCGCTGACCGCGGTGAGGCCGCCGCGCCGCTCGATCGGCCGTGCCGCCGTGCGTCTGGTCGCCGACCGCCTCGCAGATCCCGCCCGCCCCACCCACCGGGTCGTCATCAGCCCGTCCCTGCGCGTCCGCGAGTCCACCGCCCCGCCGCGCGCACGGTGACGGCCGAGACGCCGCCCAGGCATGACACGCCACCCCGCTGATCGAGGCCGGTGGGGTGCCGGCTCAGCAGGTTGCCCAGTCGAGGCGGTAGCTGCTGCTATAGCTGATGTCGACCGCGTCTAAGGAGACGAAGCTCGTGCTGGTCTGCGGGTCTGAGGTGCCGGCACCGACCCGTAGCGCGGTATCGAGGACGATGATGGGCGTGGTGCCGCACGGGAGGTAGACCGGTTCGATGAGCACCTCGTCGGTTGCCTGCCACAGGTCGTCCATCGGTCCGATGAGCGGGTGGGAGATCAAAGCCGGCCGTGGTTTTCCCTGGAGGTGGTGGCTTGCCTGATGGATACCGGTCGCGCCGTCGGCCAGGAAGGCATATCCCATGTGGTCGACCCCGGAGACCGCCAGAGTGAATCCGGCGGGCGGCTGCAAGGCGAGGACGGCCTGGCAGCTTTTCCGGAAATCGAGGGGTCCGGCGCCCACACCCACCTGGACGAAGAACGAGTTGTAGATCAGCGAGAACCGGGTGTTGTCCGGGGCCACAGTGACCAGCACCGTTCCTGGTGGACAGCCTGACCCGCTCACGGTGACCACGTCGACGACCATCGAGGCGGTCGGCGGTGGCGACGGAATGGGAGCGGCGGCTCGGGCGGGCACCGCGGACGCCATCACAAGCGCCAATGAGGTTGCGACAGCAGTTCTCGTACGCATGGCGCCCCCGGTCCGGCAGCATCGGACGCAACTCATAGAGGTTGGTCGATCGAACTGAGCTTACCGCAGTCGCCGGGCGCTCGACATCCGGCGGGCACCGGGTAGGTGCCCCGCGATTGGGTCTGCTATCCGTCGAACCGAATCGACGGCGGTGGCGCTGCGTACGATGTGTGGCGTGTTGCGGGCCGAAGGCATCCTCTCCGTGTTCGACCGGGCAGCCGAACAATTGCGGTTCCCGCAGCCGGAACACCCGCACAGCTACCTGATGGCCGCCCGGCTGCACGCCTTCAGCGACGCTGACCGTTGGGCGCTGGTCGTCGAGGCCGTCGGATACAACCCCCGCGCCGCCAACGTGGTGGACGCCCAACACGCTCTCGGCAACTGCCTCATCGGCACAGCGGAAAACTGGGCGACGCAGTTCGTCAACCGAGTCGACAACTTCCAAGATCTGTTCGAGGAGCAACCGGGGCCGCCCCGGTACCGCCAGGTACCGATCGTCGTGCGTGGCCAGGAGCTACGCGCGGACGCCGCCCCCACGATCCCTCCCCAGGAACTGTTCCGGCTGCTCGTACCGGAACACCGCGACCTGATGCTCGGGACCGGTGCCGAGCTACGCCAACTCGTCCCGACCGATCTACCACGGGTACTGCGGCTGGACGACTGGCACCACACCGCCCTGCGCGTCAGGCCACCCAGCGCCGAGCGGGACCGGCGACGTCACCTGCACGAGAACCTCGCGCGACACGTGCCACCCGAGCAGCGGGTACCGTTCGAGATCCGCCCGAGCGACATCGAAACCTATCGGCAGATCGCTGAGGTCCTTGCCCTGGCCGACCCCTCCCACTACCAGCCGACCCTGCCACCCAACACGCACTGGGGCAACTGGCCCATGTCCGGTGCCCTATAGCCATGGCATGACAACGCCCCGGCAGCGTACTGGAGGGCGGGCTGACGGCGGCAAATCCGTGTCTCTTGATGCAAGGACCTGGATGTCTGGGCTGACTGTGAGCATGGCGGGGTCGGTTCAGCGGTGCTGGGCTGATAGCCGGCGGTGGTGAGTCTGGCTCTTGGTCTGACTGGCTTGGCGCCTTCGCCCGGACTTGTCCGCCCTACGGACAATGCCTGCCGTGTTCCGCCAGGGTGAGGTCGACGGTCGGTGCGAGTCTCAGGAGCGGAGGCTCCAGAGGGTCATCGTCGGGTACGCGTCCGATCCCGTCCTCCGGGCGGCAACGGCTGCGCGTCGCCACCGGGCCGACGATCCACTGACCCGGCACGGCCCGCCCGGCGCTGGTGGACCAGCCGGGTCAGGTAGAGCAACGCGCCAGCCAGTATGCCCATGTCGTCGAGGTAGATCGGATCGGGCAGTAGGTCGACCGGCAGCACCGTGTAGATCAACGCGCCGTAGAACGCCACCTTGCCGCCGGCCCCCAACTCGCCAAGCAGCTTGCGCGTACGCAGCACCTTGACCACGAGCACGACAGCCCCGGCCAGCGTGGCGACGGCCACGATGCCACCCAGCACCAGGACCACGGTCCACGTCTCCCGGGACATGCCGTAACGGTAACCCGGCGGACCCGGCGCCGCCCGGCGGCACCCTGTGGAGTTGCGCGGCGTCGGTCAGGTCGTGGTTCCGTGGGTGCGGCCGTTGAGTCGCTCGCGTGCCTTGGCGTACACGTCGGCGAGGAGGTCGCGGAGCAGTTTCTCCTTGTCCGCGAAAGGCTCTTGGACGAACTGGGTCGGCCGGAACGCGGGCTCCGGCGCGCGAGGATCTGTCATGTCGCGTCGACCTGTACTGCGGCTTTGGGCGGCACGGTCGTCAAGAACGACGACTCCCATTCCGCCTACGTCGACCTGAAATCTCAAACCGTCTGCCCCGAACCTTTCAGGAATAGATGCTGCCGAATGCACAGCAATTCCCTCTCCGTGCGACAGTCGTGGCGCGCACGACCGAGCCTGCGGAACTCACCGTTCTCGTCGACGGGTGTCCGGGTGATCTTGTCGCCGGCATGAACGCCTGGTGTGGCTCGGCGAATCGCCTGCCGCTAATGCCGTTGGTTGGGACAGTGGGAGGGTGAGCAGTGGCAGTGGGGAGATGGCCTCGGAGGGGGCTTTCGGGGCCGGTGGACGGGTCAAGGCCGCGACACACGGCGGGGTGACGCGCGCGGAGTTCTTTCTCGATCTGGTCTTCGTCTTCGCCTTCTTCAACGTCGCCCATCTGATGTCGGAACGATCAGCCACGGATGCGTTGCTTTTCGGAGGGTTGGTGGTGCTG
This sequence comes from Plantactinospora sp. CA-294935, assembly GCF_050936445.1. Classification (NCBI taxonomy): domain Bacteria; kingdom Bacillati; phylum Actinomycetota; class Actinomycetes; order Micromonosporales; family Micromonosporaceae; genus Plantactinospora; species Plantactinospora sp. CA-294935. Next base: position 8,420,669 of record NZ_JBNJMU010000001.1, on the reverse strand, counting down.
CTCCTGTGGCGCAGTTGGGCCGGGTACGCCTGGGTCGGGAACCTGGTCCGGCTCGACCGCAACGGGCTGCCGGTCGCCGTGTTCGCGATGGCTACCGCGATTCTGCTTGTGGCGGTCGCCATCCCGGAGGTGTTCGTCGGGCAATCTGCTGGCTTGTCCGGCCCCCTCGTGTTCGTCGTCGGCTTCCTGACGGCCCGCGTTGGATCCCTATTGATCGTCTCCGCTGCGCGGCGAGGCACGAAGAGATCGTCCGCTGCGGCTCGACGGGCTTGGCTGCCGCTGGCCGGTAGCCTGCCGCTACTGCTGTCCGCAGTCCTGCTGCCCCCTCACCTGCCGTCCGGACGGGGCGCGGAGGTTCTTCAACTCGTGCTTGTCGTGGTCGCGATCGTCGTCGACTACCTGGGGCTGCGGGCTCCGGGAATCGGGACATGGCAGCTCACGTCGGTTCGGCACTGGGCCGAGCGACACAACCTGATAATGCTGATCGCGCTCGGCGAGACGATCATCTCGATCGGAACGAGTCGAGGACTCGTCGGCGACGATCCGATCACCTGGTCGGTACTCGCCGGGGCGGTGCTCGCTCTTGTCGTCGTGGCGTTCCTGTGGTGGGCGTACTTCGACATTGCGGCGCCCGCCGGGGAGGTCGCGTTGGAGTCCACCCCACGGCGCGAACGGTCACGTCGCGCCCGTGATGCCTACACACTGTTGCATCTGCCGATGATCGCCGGCCTCATCCTGGTGGCGTTCGGGCTCAAGAAGGCGCTGGGCGGAACGCCGGCCGGTCATCCTGAACACTGGACCATGGCGGACCTGGCGGTCCTCTACGGCGGTGTGGTCCTGTACCTGGTCGGGTTGGTGGCGTTCGAGTGGCGCACCGTCCGGCGGATCGGTCGCGGACCCGTGTTCGGCCTTGTTCTCGTGGCGGTGCTGGCGGCACCGGCCCGCTACCTGACAGCGCTGGGGGCGCTCACGATCCTGGCCGTCGCTCTGTTCTGTGTGGTGGTCGCCCATCTGACAGCGCTACGACACCGGCACCGCGAGCTGCATCGCGCCGTCGCGGCAACGGTCAGCCGGGAGGTCGACGCCACCCCGGAGGAACTCTTCCTGGATCTGGTCTTCGTGTACGCGTTCCTCCAGGTCACTGTCATTATGACCCGACATCCATCGGTGACCGGGGTGACCCTGGGACTGGCCGTCCTGGCGCTTCTGTGGTGGTCGTGGGTCAACTACACCTGGTTCACCACGACAATCCGCGGTCCGGAGAACAGCCTGCGACTGCGTCTGGTCGTACTGGCCGCGGTGGCGCTGATCCTGACGCTCGGCATCGCCGCGCCCCAGACGTTCAGCGACGTGTCCGGAGGATTGCCCGCGCCGCTGATCGTTGTCACCTCGTACGGGGCGGTGCGCCTGCTCCACCTGGCGTCGTTTTGGTGGATACTCCGCCATGACGTCGCCCTTCGCGCCATCGTCGTTCGCGCGGCCGTACCGACCGGAGTAGGGATCGCCCTGCTGCTGTCCGCAGCGTCGATCGCCCTGGCCACCGGCGACCCGCTCACACCCTTGACCGCACTGTGCTGGGCCGCCGCCATCGTCATCGACGTGGGCGGCGGATACCTCATCGGGTCCCGCAACTGGCGACTGCGCTCCGTCAGCCGATGGATGGGCCGCTTCAACCTGATACTTCTCATCGCGCTCGGCCAGGCGGTCATCTCCACCGGCATCGCCGCCAGCGACCCACCCATCTCGACGTCCACATTCGTCACCGTCGCGCTCAGCGCCACCCTGTTGTCCGCGATGTGGTGGACCTACGTCGGCACCGACATCGTCGTCGGTCAGCGGTTCACCGAACTCACCGAAAGCCGCCAACGAGGTGCATTAGCCCGAGACGCCTACGCGTACCTGCACCTGTTCCTCGTCGTCGGCCTCGTACTGGTCGCCTTCGGGTTGCGCACGACCTTGCCGCAGCAGGGACGGGACTCCGCCTCGCTCGCCATGTTCGGACAGGTCACACTCACCTGCGGAATCGTCGTCTACCTCTTGGCCGACCATCTCGTCTGGCAGCGCGCCCGCCGCCGGATCGCTGGCCGACGTGCGGCGAACCTGGTCGTCGCCGCGCTCGCTCCGGCAACCATATTTCTGCCGATTCAGTGGGCGTTGGCCGCCCTCGCCTTGGCACTGTTCGCCGCACACTTGCTCGCACGCACGTCAACCCCGCCACTCGACACGGTACTCGACCACCGAATATGAAGCCTCCCAGTCCCAGCGAGCCGTGTTGCGTCCGGTGCAACGCGGCGAACATCGAGCGCGCCGAGGTACCCACCCGAGTCGCTACCTCGCGCCCGAGCCCTCCGTGGCCGGTCGTGCCCGCGCAGAGCCGCGTCGCCGGGTCGGCCCGGCGGTTACCACGCCGGGTCCAGTTCGCGGAGCCAGCTTCGCATGGCGGCCACGGTCGTTCCGGCGTCGCCGTCGACCATCGTGTAGTGATCACCCGGGATGTCGACGACCTCGTGCGGTAGCGGCCAGCACGGCGACCAGTCTCCGCCGGGATCGGCGTCGCGCATCTCCCGGGTGGGAGCAGCGCGCAGCAGCAGCGTGGGTACCGGTGACGGCTGAGGTTGCCAGCCATCGAAGATCCGTACGTAGGCGCCACCGGCGATCATCGTGGCGTCGGAGAAGAAGCCGTGGAACAGCTCCGCTGGACGGTTGCGGTCCGCCGCCACCAGCGCGAGCGCACGTCGGTCGTCCCGGCCCTCGGTGCCGTGGTGGCTGTCGATGAGGATCACGCCGGCCGGCGGGGCGTCGTCGGATGCGAGGTGCCCGGCGACGGCGTGCGCGACCAGGCCGCCGGTGCATTCGCCGACGATGACAACCCGTCGGTCGCCGGCCATGGTACGGACCGTGTCGGCGTGCAGGTTGGCCAGCGTGGCGGCGCTGTCCGGGATGTCGCGGCGGGCACCGAAGCCGGGATTGACGAGCATGTGCAGGTCGAATTCGTTGTCGAGCGCCCGGACCAACCCGACCGGAGTCGGATCGGACAGCGCGAGATAGCCGGGAATGTACAGCAGGATCGGCCGGCGCGGATCACCCCCGGCCAGGCGAACGGGCGGGACGACGTGCTGCGCTCGCTGCTCGACGGTGAACGTCGGCAGGCCGTACGAGGCGAGGTACCGCAGCGCAATCGCCTCCGGCACACCCTGTGCACGGATGACCCGGTGATAGATCGCGGTGAACCGGTCCGACGCGGTTCGCTCGCCGCTCGGTGTCGCCCCGGTCGGCATGTCGTCGAGCGGCGTCGCCTCCGTGTGCAGGGTCTCGGCCAGCAGCGGGTACAGATGTGCGGTCAGTTCCGCCAGGGTCGGATGGTCGAGGGCGGTCGTCGCTTCCAGGCGTACCCCGGTGAACGTGCTGAGCCGGTTGCGGAGCTGGACCGCGGCGAGTGAGTCGAGGCCCAACTCGGTGAAGTGCCGCTTTGCGTCCCACGACGCCGCGTCCGTAAAGCCCAGCACGGCGGCCACCTCCGCCCGGACCAGGGTCGACAGGGTCGCCTCGCGGTCCGCCGCCGGCACCCCGGCGAGGGCCGCGCGCCACGCCCCCCGCCCGTCGTCGGCGGCTGCGGCGGCTCCGCCCGGGGCGGCCGGCACCAATGAGCTGAGGACCGGCGGTACGGCGGCGCCGAGCAGCGCCGGCACGTCCAGTAGGAGCGGGACGAGCACCGGCTCGGGGGTGCGCAGCGCCCGGTCGAGCAGCGCCGTGCCCTGCGCCCGAGTGAGCGCCCGGATTCCGCCGTCGGTCAACTGCCGGCGGGCCGTGTCGGTCACCGCTCTGCCGGACATGCCTCCGGCGTCGTCGTCGGCTTCCCACAGGCCCCAGGCCAGCGACTGCGCCGGCAACCCCCGGGTCGTGCGGTGCTGCGCCAGCGCGTCCAGGAACGCGTTCGCGGCCGCGTAGTTGGCCTGACCCGGTCGGCCGAGCACGCCGGACGCCGAGGAGTACGTCACGAACGCGGCGAGACCGAGCCCACGGGTGGCCTCGTGCAGATGCCAGGCGGCGTCTGCCTTCGGCGCCAGTACGGCGGCGATCCGCTCCGGCGACATGGCGGTGAGGACACCGTCGTCGAGCAGACCGGCGAGGTGGAACACGGCGGTCAGTCCCGGCCGGCAGGAGGCGACCAGCGCGTCGACCTCCGACCTGTCGCCGACGTCGCAGGCGCGCACGCTGACCCGGGCCGGGAGTTCGTCCGCCCAGGACGGCGGCGTCCCGCGTCGACTGGCCAGCACCAGGTGCCGGACCCCGTACTCGGCGACGAGGTGGCGGGCCAGGATCGCACCGAGGGCGCCGGTGCCGCCCGTGATCAGTACGATGCCGTCCGGATCCAGGGCCGGCTCGGCGCCGTCCGCCGCGACGGACGGGGCGAGCCGTGGCGCGACTATGGTGCCGCCGTGGACCGCGAGCCGTGGTTCGGCCAGCGAGGCCGCCCGGTCCAGGGCCGCCTCCGAGGCGGGCGCGCCGCAGAGGTCGACGACGGTGTACCGGCCGGGGTGTTCGGACTGGGCGCTGCCGACCAGCCCCCACACCGCAGCGGCGGCCGGATCCGGGTCGGCGCCGGTGGCCCGTTCGGTGACGACGACGAGGCGTCCCGGCCGGTCGGCGCCGAGCCAGTCGGTGAGCCGGCGCAGGGTGCTGTCGAGCAGTGCGCGTGCCCGGGCGGGTGGGTCGCCGTCGGCGGGCGCGGCCGGGCGGAACAACTCGTACCCGCTGCCGTCGCCGGCGGCCGGTGCCGGTACCCAGTCGACCCGGTGCAGCGCCCGGCGGGCCGTCGCCCGTGCCACGGTCGCGGCGTCGATCTCCTTGGTGACGAGTGAGTCGATCGTGGCGACGGGTCGGCCGAGCGGGTCGTCGACGGTGACCCGTACCTCGTCCGGTCCGATCCGGTGCAGCACCACCCGCGCGGCCGTGGCTCCGGTGGCGTGCAGTTCGACGCCGCCGAGCGTGAACGGCATCCGTGGCCGGTCCGGCGGTTCGGCCAGCAGGCTGGCATGCAGGGCCGCGTCGAGTAACGCCGGATGCAGGCCGTACCGGCCGGCTTCGCCCGGTGCCAGGGCCAGGTCGGCATAGATGGTGTCGGCATCCCGCCACAAGCCGGTGACCAGGCGGAACGCCGGGCCGTAGCGGAATCCCGCCGCAGCGAGCCGGTCGTAGTCGACGGCGACCGGCCGGGCACCGGGCGGCGGCCAGTCGGTCCGGGGCGCCGGGGCACGGCCGGTCACGGCCGTGACGTCGGCGGTGGCGTGCCGGGTCCACGGTCCCGGAGATCCGTGCGGGCGGGCCCAGATGGTCAGCGGGCGGTCACCGGTCCCGCCGGGCGCGTCCACGACGACCTGGACGTCCACCGGTCCGGACAGCACCAGCGGGGTGGAGATCGTCAGCTCGGCCAGCCGGACGGCGGCGTCGTCCCCGGCATCCGCCGCCCGGAACGCCATCTCGGCCAGTGCGGCCGCCGGCACGACGACGTCGCCGCCGATCACGTGGTCCGCGAGCCACGGCTGGCGGGCGGTGCCGAGGAGCCCCGAGTGGCGTACCTGTGGACCGTCGGCGGCGGGCTGCGGATCGCCGAGCATCGGATGGGACGCCCCGGCGGCCGGCGGGGTGGCGTCCAGCCAGTAGCGCTGCCGCTGGAAGGGGTACGTCGGCAGATCGCACCGCCGGGCACCGCTGCCGGCGTACGCCACCTGCCAGTCCACTGACACGCCGTGCAGGTGCAGCGTCGCCAACGCGTCGAGGAAGCCGGCGACCTCGGTGGACCCGGATCGGATGCCGGGTACGAAGGCGGCATCGGAGTCCGCCGCGACGCACCGCTCGGCGAGGACGCCGAGGACCGCGTCCGGCCCGACCTCGAGGTAGGCGGACGTGCCGGCCCGGTCGAGCCAGGCGACCGCGTCGGCGTACCGAACCGTCTCGCGGGCGTGCCGGACCCAGTATTCGGCGCTGCCGAGCGCGTCCGGCTCGGGCCGACCGGTCAACCCGGAGACCACCGGCACCGAGGGGCGGTGGTAGGTCACCGACTCGGCCACCGCCCGGAAGTCGGCCAGCATCGGATCGAGCAACGGCGAATGGAACGCGTGGCTCACCCGCAGCCGGTCGGCACGACGCCCGAGCCGTGCGACCAGTTCCGTAACGGCGTTCTCGGCACCGGAGAGCACGACGGACTCCGGGCCGTTCACCGCGGCCAGTCCGACCGGGCCGGCGACGTCGGTGCGGAGCTTGTCCACCTCGGCCTCGGTCGCCCGGACCGCGACCATCGCCCCGCCCGGGGGAAGGGCGGCCATCAACCGCCCCCGTGCGGCGACCAGCCGGGCCGCGTCCGGCAGCGAGAGTACGCCTGCGACGTGCGCGGCGACGAGTTCACCGATCGAGTGTCCGGCGAGGTGGTCCGGCCGGACGCCACACGCCTGGTACAGCGCGTGCAGCGCCACCTCGTACGCGAACAGGGCCGGCTGGGCGTAGTCCGTGCGGTCCAGCAGTTCGGCATCGTCGCCCTCGACCACGGTGCGCAGCGGCCGGTCCAGGTGGGGCGTGAACGCGGCGCAGACCGCGTCGTAGACCTCGGCGAACCGGGGGAAGACTGCCGCCAGTTCGTTGCCCATCCCGAGCCGCTGCGCACCCTGCCCGGTGAACAGGAACGCCAGCCGTGGCTCGCGGCGGGCGACCGCCAGGCGTACGTCGATGTTCGGCATCCCGCGAGCCAGGTCGCGTACCGCGTCGAGGTGCCCGGCCCGCACCGCCGCCCGGTGTCCGAGCGCGGTCCGCCCGGTGGCCAGCGAGTACGCGACGTCCAGCGTGGAGGCGTCCGGGAGCGCAGCGGCGAGCCGCCCGGCGTACGCCCGCAGCCCGGCCTCGTCGGCGCCCGCGAGCAGCCACGGCGGGGTGCCCCGGCGTGAGGACCGGGCGGGCGCCGACGCACCGGCCTCGGCGGGATCGGCGGCGCAGTCGTCGTCCGAGCCGGCCTCGGCGGCCGGCACGGCAACCCCGGCGGTCGGCTCCTCGAGGATCACGTGCGCGTTGGTGCCGCCGATGCCGAACGACGAGACGGCCGCCCGTCGTGGCCGTCCCTCGGCGGGCCACGGCCGCGCCGTGTCGAGCAGCCGTACCGCACCCGCGGTCCAGTCGACATACGGCGACGGCTCCTCGGCGTACAGCGACCGGGGGAGCCGTCGATGGCGCATCGCCTCGATCATCTTGATCACGCCGGCCACGCCCGCCGCTGCCTGGGTGTGACCGAGGTTCGACTTCACCGAACCCAACCAGACGGGACGCTCCCGGTCCTGCCCGTACGTCTCGAGAATCGCGGCCGCCTCGATCGGGTCGCCGAGCCGGGTGCCCGTACCATGCCCCTCCACCACGTCCACCTCGGATGCCCGCAGGCCCGCGTCGGCGAGCGCCAGCCGGATGAGGTCCCGCTGCGACTCGCCGTTCGGTGCGGTGAGTCCGTTCGAGGCGCCGTCGGAGTTCACCGCGGTTCCGCGCAGGATCGCGAGCACCGGGTGCCCGTGCCGCCGCGCGTCGGCCAGACGTTCCAACAGGACGAGCCCGGCTCCCTCGGCCCAGGCGGTACCGTCCGCGCCGGCGGCGAACGAGCGGCACCGACCGTCCGGGGCGAGGCCGCGCTGCCGGCTGAACGCGAGGAACGGCCCCGGCGTCGCCATCACCGTCACACCGCCGGCGAGGGCCAGCGAGCACTCGCCCGCCCGGAGCGCCTTCGCCGCCAGGTCCATCGCGACCAATGACGACGAGCAGGCCGTGTCGATGGTCAGCGTCGGGCCGCGCAGCCCGAACACGTAGGCGATGCGCCCGGATGCCACACTGCCGGCCGAGCCGATTCCGAGATGCGACTCCAACTCGTGCGCGGACAACCGGCTCGCATAGTCGGCGTGCATGAGTCCGACGAAGACGCCGGTGTCGGTGCCGCGCAGCCCAGGCGTGGGAATACCAGCCCGCTCGAACACCTCCCAGGCGACCTCGAGCAGCAGCCGGTGCTGCGGATCCGTGGCGAGGGCCTCGCGCGGTGAGATGCCGAAGAACGCCGGATCGAAATCCGCCGCCTCGTGCAGGAATCCACCCCGGCGGGTGTACGTCGTACCGATCCTGTCCGGGTCGGCGTCGTACAGCGCCTCGACGTCCCAGCCGCGGTCGGTGGGAAACTCACTGGTCGCGTCCACGCCGTCGACGACGAGCTGCCACAGCTCTTCGGGTGAACGCACCCCGCCCGGGTACCGGCAGCCGACCGCGACGATCGCGACCGGCTCGGTGGCGGCTCTCGGGCGCCGAGCGACCGTGACCGGGGTACTTCCGGAAAGGCGATCGTCCAGATAGGCCACCAGCGCCGCCGGACTGGGCTGGTCCCACAGCACCGTCGTCGGCAGCCGCGACCCGGTACGCAGGCTGAGCCGGTGCCACACCGTCATGGCCGCCATCGACGTCATTCCCAGATCCGCGAACGCCGTGGTCAGCTCGGCGATCGGGCCGCAGACCGCCGCCACTTCGGCGCGGACCAGGTCTGTCAGCACGGCCCGGCGCTCGACGGCGGTCAGGCCGTCGAACCGGGCCGTCGTCTCCGGCGACGAGCCGGCCGCGAGCGCCTCGCGCAGCAGCCGGCGTCGGGGCTTGCCGGAGGCGGTACGCGGGATCACGGGGGTGAAGACGATCTCCTCCGGCACCTTGTACGCGGACAACGCCCGCGCGCAGGCCCGGAGCAGGCCGGCCGGGTCGGTCGCCCCGGCGGTGTCCACCGGCACGACGAAGGCCACCGGAACCTCGCCGAGCAGCGGGTGGGCCCGGGCGACGACGGCGGCGTCACGTACCTCGGGTAGGCGTCGCAGCGTCTGTTCGATCTCGGCCGGGTCCACGTTGGTGCCGCCGCGAATGATCAGGTCACCGACCCGTCCGACGATGCTCAGGTGGCCGTGCTCATCGATTCGTCCCAGGTCGCCGGTGCGGTACCAGCCGTCCCGCAGTACCTCCGCCGTCGCCTGCGGTTGCCCGTGGTACCCGAGCATGAGATTGGGCCCCCGGACCCAGACCTCGCCGTCCGCGTCCGGTGCCGCCGCCCGGCCCGTCGCCGGGTCGACCAGCCGCACCTCGACGCCCGGGGCCGGGGGGCCGCTGGTACCGCTCACCCGCGGTCCCGCGACCGGTTCCACCGCGATCATGCCGCAGGTCTCGGTACTGCCGTAACAGTCCAGCAGCGGGACGCCGAGTCGGGCCTCGACGTCCGCACGCAGCCCTGCGTCACTGACCGCCCCGGCGGTCAGGCAGATCCGCAACGACGACACCGCCGGCGGGTCGGCGTCCAGCAGTTGGCGGTACGTCACCGGCACCCCGGCGACGACGGTCGGTGCCGCTTCGTCGAGCAGCCGGGCCACCGTCGCGGGAGCGGGATCGGAGACGATCCGCGCGCTCGCGCCGGCCATCGTGACGCCGAGTACACAGAGCGAGTGTGCGAAGCTGTGCGCCATCGGCAGTGGCCACAGCAGACGGTCGTCCGAGGTCAGGCGGAGCACCGGCCCGTAGCAACTGACCGCCGACCACAGGGCCGCCCGCTGGGTCGAGACAGCGCCCTTGACCGCTCCGGTCGTCCCGGAGGTGTAGAGCATGAAGGCGGGCTCGTCGAGGCCGAGGTCGTCCGGCACGTCTCCGACGGGGTCCCCGGTTTCGTCGCCACCGGCAGCGAGGTCGCTCAGCCGCCGCGCGCCGGCCGGCAACGGACCCGCTCCGGCCACCACCAGCCGTAGCGGACGGAGTCCCGCGGTCACTCGGGCGATCTGGCCGAGGCGTCGTTCGTCGATCACCAGTACCGCCGGTTCGCAGTCGGCGAGCAGGGCCGCCAACTCGCCCTCGGTGCAGTGTGGATTGAGCGGGACGCCGACAGCCGTCGCCCGGACCGCCGCGAATAGCACCTCCACCAGGTCGACGCCGCCGTCGAGGCAGAACGCCACCCGGGCGTTACGTTCGATGCCGAGACCGGCGCCGAGACGGGCCGTACGCCGCTCCAGCTCGCCCCAGGTCACGGCGCGTCGGTCGTCTGCGTACGCCGTCCGGTCCCCGTACCGCCGGGCGTTGTCCCGCAACAGCGGCGGTATCGGCTTGATCACGTCCCGTTCGCCGGACGGGGTGTGCCTTTGCCCTTCGACGTCCCAGACATCCCGCACGGTCCTGATCCTCGCATTCGGATGCCAGTGCGACACCACGGTGGCGTCGAGTGCCCCCGGTGTGGGCTAGACGTCGGTAGTCGCACCACGGCCCGAGCCCGGGCTGAGGAGCGCGGTGGGAAACCGCACGAAGGGACGCACCGACGGGTTTCCCCGGGCGCCCGCCATCGGGGGAGCGCCGTCACTGCCCGGCAACGAGCGCGCCGGTCAGCGGGTCGTAGCGGTGCACCTGGACGTTCTCCTTGTGCTCCGGTTGCCCACCCGGCGCCCGGGTATCGGAGTGGTTGGTTGAGCTGCCCTGCCCGTCAGTACGGCGATCCCGGCACGTTGAGTTCGATCTGGTACAGGCCGAAGTCGCCCCACGTGCCGGAGGTGATGTAGAGGGTTCGGCCGTCGGGGCCGCCGAACGCGGCGTTGGTGGTGTTCCGGCCCGCGGAGATCGTGCCCAGCTTCTCGCCGCTGGCCGCGAAGACGTGGATCCGCCCGTCGGTGTAGGAAGCCCAGTAGATGTTGCCGGCGCAGTCCACCGTCGCGCCGTCCGGGCCGGCGAGGCTCGCGAACGTGGTGCGCTGCCCGGTGCTGCCGTCCGGCATCAGGTCGTACCGGAAGATGGTGTTGTCGGCGTTGCCGCCTGTGTAGAGGGTCGTCTCGTCCGGCGACAACACGATGCCGTTGGGTTGGGACACGGTGCCGTCGACGAGGGACACCTCACCGTCGCTCACCCGGAAGACCCCGGTCATCCCGCCCAGCTCGTCCGGCCGGTTGCCGCGTTGGAAGTTCGGGTCGGTGACGTAGACGGTCCCGTCGGCGCGGACCGTGAGGTCGTTCGGGGAGTTGAACCGTCGTCCCTGGAAGTCGCTCGCCACTGAGCTGCGACTTCGGTCGGACAGCAGGTAGGAGGACACGCTGCGCTGGTCGTGGGTGGCGGCGAGGATCCGGGTGCCGTCCCCGGTCACGGCCAGCCCGTTGCTGCCGGCGTTCTCGCTGAACACGTCGAACGTGTTCGGCGGGGTGAACCGGCGGATCGTCGAAGGCTGCACGTTCTCCGGGCCCGTACCGCCGCGCATGTCGGAGAGGAGCAGTTGGCCCGACCCGGCGAGCCAGACCGGTCCCTCCAGGAAGCTGAAGCCGCCGCTGATCCTGGTGGCGGCCATGGTGGGCGCGGGCAGCGGCGACGGGTAGGAGGCGCCCGGGGTGCAGGGGCCAGTCGTGCCGGCGAGGGCTCCGACATCCGCCGGATCGCCGGCGCTCACGGTGTCACCGGCATCCGCTCGGTCACCGGTGAACGTGGTGTTGATGGCCAGGGCCGTCAGCAGCGTCAGGGCACCGGCCAGGGCGGCGCGGGCAGATCGTCGGGGCATAGGTCGATTCCAATCAGGGGTGGGACCTGCTCATTCGTAGGGTCGGCGCGGACTCCCGCGGCCGGCCGGTGGGTCGCGGTGTGGCAGGCCGCCGTCGTGGGCGCGGTGCTCGGACGGTTCTGCACGTCGCCGTCCGACCGGCTGGCAAGGGTGTACCTGCGGTTGCGCACCGTCTGCGGGATCACCGCGTTCACCGAGTTCGCCGATGCTGGGTCAGGGGTACGGATGAACTGCACCTCCACGCGTCCATCCATCGAGACCTATGTATACCACGATGACGGCGGAGGGCGGCGCGGAGCCCTGCCGCGTCACGGCCACCGCCCACCAGCTCGGGACGGCGCGGAGTCGTCACGCCGGCTGCGACCTGGCAACGGACTCGGTGAGGTCACGCAGCGCCACCTTCGAGAACTTGCCCGTCGCCGTCTTGGGGATCTCGTCGATGACGACGAAGCGATCGGGGATCCACCACGAGGCGACCCGCCCGCGAAGGTACTCGCGCAGGCCCGTCTCGTCGCCCCCCACCCGGGCCGCGAGTACGACGTATGCCCACGGCCGCTCCCCCCAACGGTCGTCGACGACGCCGATCACTGCTGCCTCCCGCACAGCCGGGTGTGCCATCAGCTCGTTCTCGAGCGTCACCGACGAAATCCACTCCCCGCCGGACTTGATCATGTCCTTGATGCGGTCGACGATGTGTAGGTAGCCGAACTCGTCGAGCGTCGCGACGTCACCTGTCCGCAGCCAGCCATCGTCGGTGAAGGACGACGTGCCCGGATCGGCGCCGAAGTAGCTGGCCGCGATCGTCGGCCCGGCCACCTGGAGCTCGCCCGACGCGGTTCCGTCCCGCGCGACGGGTCGACGCTCGGCGTCCACGATCCGTACGTCGACCAACGGCATTGTCGGCCCGGGGTGGCCGAGCAACCGTCGGCGTTCGCCGGCCGGTAGTGCGTCGTGAGCGGACGACACCCGCCCGCACGCAACGAGCGGACTCGTCTCGGTCATCCCCCATGAACTTGTGATGGGTACGCCGATCGCCCGCTCCCATGCCTGGGACAGCGCGTCTGGCAGGGCGCTCCCGCCGCTGACCACCATGCGCAGCGACGAGAGGTCTGCGGTGCCCAGGAGTGGCTCCAGACCGCGCCAGATCGCTGGCACGCCGGCTGAGAATGTCACGCGGTGCCGGGAGAGCTGCTGGATGAGATCCGTTGGGGCCATTGCCGGGCCGGGAAGCACGAGTTCGGCTCCGGCGAGTACCGCCGCGTAGGGCAGCCCCCAGGCGTTGACGTGGAACATCGGCACGATGGGCATGACGACATCCCGCTCCGAGACGGCGAAGCTGTCGACGCCCAGCAGCAGCATCGCGTGTAGGACGATGGAGCGATGGCTGTAGAGCACGCCCCTCGGCCGCCCGGTCGTACCGGAGGTGTAGCACATGCTCGCGGCGTCGTTCTCGTCGACGCACGCTGCCGCTGCCGGCTCGGGACATCGGGCGAGTAGCGCCTCGTAGTCGACTACGCGCGGATCGACCGGAATCTTCTCGTCGCCACCGTCGTCCATCACGACGATCCAGCGAACCGTTGCGATGGAGCGGATGGCGTCCCACACCGTGCCCAGCAGCGACCGGTCGACGAAGACGATGTCGTCGGCCGCGTCGGACATGATGTGCACCAGATCGCGGGCGAAGAGCCGGTGGTTGATCGTGTGGAGGACGCGGCCGGCCGACGGAACACCCAGGTACAGCTCGACATGGCGCTGGCTGTTCCAGCCGAAGGTGCCGACCCGTGCCGAGTTCGGGACCTCCAGGACGTCGAGCACGGCGGAGAGTCGCCGCGCGCGGTCGATCACTTCGCCCCAGGTCGAGATCGTCTCGCCCGACGCGGTCGCCGTCACGACGCGCTTGTGGCGGAATCCCAGGTCCGCCCGTCGCATCAACAGGCCGACGTCGAGCGACCTGTCCTGCATCAGTCCGCGCACAATTCCTCCATTTCTGCGAGGGTGTCCCCGGCCGTCGTCAGGCGGAGACCGTCCTCACCGGTCGGTCGTCGACCCGAGACGGATGTGCCGATCGTCCGCGTCCAGCACCAGGCTCGCCGGCCACCGGTCCCAGGTGCGCCCGAGTCCCCGGTGCTGCGGCGATCCCGTGTGGACGAAGCTCCGGATGCTGGCGATCATCAGGTCCGACAACCTCAGTCGGCCGGGCTGGTTCTGCTGACTGAAGGCGTACGAGAAGACGTTGCGCCCGAAGTTGCCGAACACGAAGGGCAGATCGATCGCGTGTACGGCGCCGTACACCTGGTCGAACGGCGCGGGCTCCTGATTCCAGTCGAACCTGTAATGGTAGAGCGATCGATTCCCGCTGCGAGCCAACGCATCCAGTGAATCCCGGTTGATGCCCGTGAAGACGGCTTCGGTCAGCGCGGCAGCAGCATCGTTCCAGCCCTCGGGCTTGTCTACCGGAAGATATTCGTCCCTGAGTAAGTCGGAGGTGGTCAGGTTGCCGGGGTTGTCGGGATCGAACAGGTACTGCAACGTGAACCGGTCGTAGTCACTCGGCTTGTGCGCGCCGATTGAACTGCCGAACAGCTTCCCCTCCTCGAGGGTGTTCCCGGCCAGTAGGGGCACGTCGCGATCGACCCCGGACTCGAGCACGGCGTACGGGTCCGAGGGGATCACCGTGCCATCGGCGATGACCGCCGGCGTTGCGTCGAGTTGGTGCCTGACGAGCACTCGTACCAGGTCGTCGGCGGAGAGCGAACGGAGCAGGTCGATGCCGCTTCTGCCCGGAGAGGGGTGGTCGCTCTCCGCGGCCTGCATGACACGGTCGGCGTAAGCCCTCGCGTTGGCCACACTTCGGGTGTTCAGGCCGCCGCTGAGCGGGATTGCCTTGTCGACCATTTCGCGCGCCAGTGGGGAGACGAGCAGGGACCATACATTCACCGCACCTGCCGACTGGCCCATGACGCTGATGTTGTCGGAGTCGCCACCGAACTTCCGGGCGTTCTGGTCGACGAAGCGGAGCGCGTCGATAAGGTCGAGAGTGCCGAAGTTGCCGGACGCCGACAGCGGGTCGCCGTCCCCTGAGCCTTCGGCGCTCAGCCAGCCGAAGATTCCCACCCGGTAGTTGACGGTCACGACCACGGCCTGGGCGCGCCTGGCCAGCTCCCGCCCGTCGTACATCGGATCCGCCGAATAGCCGACGACATTGCTCCCGCCGTGGATGAAGAACACGACGGGCAGGTCGCGTTTCGACGTCGACGGACGGAAGACGTTCAGCGTCAGGCAGTCCTCCTCGCCCACGGGCTGCCGCAGCCCGTCGCGCACCGCCAGGTCGTAGAGTGGCCCGTTCGGCGACGGGCTGAAGAAGCGTCCCGGCTGCGTGCACCCCGCCCCGTACTGCTGGGTGCGCCGGACATCCATCCAGGACCGGTGGGGCTTCGGCGGCCGCCATCGGAGATCGCCCACCGGCGGCTCGGCGTATGGAATTCCCAGCCACGAGTACGTCCCGGTCGACCGGCCCTCGTCCCGCCCGACGATCGGACCCAGCGTCGTTCGGACGAGGGTCGGGTCGTGTCCAGGCCGGACAGTGTGGGCGGACGCACTGGTGAACGGCATGGTGGCCAGGATTGCGGTCGCAAGGACGATGCCGAGGATCAGCCGGAGCAGAGATGACGTCGTGCGACGGCGCCCGGCCGATCCCCGGACGATTGTGGCCCCGGACGGCATAGCAGGCATCGGCACTGCCTCCTTGGGTTCAGGATTTGGCACGCGGTGTCGCCTTATCGCATCTACATTGCCACCGCGTGCCAGCACTGTTGCATGCATCACTTACGCGGGGCAAGGGCCGGGCCGCTTGCCTGCGGACCACCGTCGGCCCCGCAAGGTGACGCTGCTCCCTGGCCGGCTCGACGGCGCCGCGAAACCTTGATCCGCCGCTCAGGCCAGGAGGAGTCCTCAAGGGTCCGACACCTGGCGTTCCTCCGTCGGCCCTTGCGGGCGGTTGTGACGCATGGCACAGTGATGGCACTCAGTGCCGTCTGCGAGCGGCCTGGCGGCACAGCGTGCTTAGGCAGGAGGTCCGCAATGAGCCAAGTGCTGCGAGTTCGTGGAAGATCGAGACGATTCCCTGCCGGACTGGTGCTCGCCACCACGCTGGCGAGCGCGACGGCGGTCCTCGGGCCTGCGCCTGCCGCCGCCACAGTGGACCTTTTTCAACCTGAACCGCGCGGCGCTCACACACCGCGTCCGACCTCGCGCTCCAACGGACCGCAAGGGGAGGTTGAAAAAGGTTCAGTGGACACGGCTCCGAGCTGCGCGGAGTTGGCGGGCAGGGAGATTCCGGCGTCGGCAATCAGTTTGCCGACCAAGGGCGGCCGCGTCGGGTCGGCAGCCCTGGTAACCCAGACCGTGGCTGGCGAGACCATCGAGTACTGCAGCGTCGGTGCGGCGCTCTTCCCAATCGATCCCTCCGCGCCGGACATCAGGCTGCACATCGCTATGCCTGTCGACTGGAACCGCAACGCAATGATGTTCGGTGGCGGCGGATACAACGGAACGATTCCCAACATCACGCAGAACGTGCCATTCGGGCGTCCCGATCAACCGACACCCCTGGCCCGTAGGTACGTGACGTTCGCAAGTGACTCCGGCCACCAGGCAGGTCCCGCAGGCTCCTTGGACGGGTCCTTCGGCATGAACGACGAGGCACTTCGTAATTTCGCCGCCGGCGATGCGCTCAAGAAGACCCGCGATGCCGCCATGTACCTCGTCCGTCGTGGCTACGGTGCAGGGCCCAGCCGAACGTACTTCGCGGGCGGTTCGACAGGCGGTCGTGAGGCTCTCGTCGTCGCGCAACGGTGGCCGGACGCCTTCGACGGCGTCATCTCCGCCTACCCTGCCTGGAACAACACGGCCGAAGTCCTGCATCTCGGATACCTTGCGCAGGTGATGTCCCGTCCTGGCGCATTTCCCGGGCCCGACAAGCAGGCCCTCCTCTACAACAGCGTCATGGAGGCATGCGACGGACGAGACGGCCTTGAGGACAAAATCATCTCGAACCTCGACGGCTGTGACCTCGACCCCCGCGTGCTCCGCTGCCCCGAAGGCGTCGATGCCGGCCCGACATGTCTCTCCGATCCGCAGATCACATCGGTCATTGCCGCGTCCAGGCCGTTCAGCTGGCCATACCGGATCGCCAGCGGTGAGCGGTACTATCCCGGCTTTCCTCTCCTTTCAGGTGCCGACATGAGAACGCCGGTTCTTGGATTCGGCACCTCCGCGCCCGCTAACCCCATGCCGGCAACAAGTGGATATGGGGCCCAGTACTGGGACCAGTGGGTAAAGTACTTCCTGACGAGGGACCCCGACTACAACTCCCTTGCTATCGACCCTCGGCGACCAGGAAAATGGCTCCCCCGAATCAGCTACCTCTCCACCATCCAGGATCGCAACAACTCGGACCTCCGTCCCTTCGCGCGCTCCGGCGGAAAGCTGCTTCTCCTTCATGGTTCGGCGGACGAGCTGGTCTCCCACCGCTCGACGAACGACTATTACCGGCGGGTGCTCGACACGGTAGGGCCCCGGCAGACACAGGAATTCATGCGGTACTACCTCGTGCCGGGTGCAAATCACGCCAA
Source organism: Plantactinospora sp. CA-294935 (assembly GCF_050936445.1). Taxonomy (NCBI): domain Bacteria; kingdom Bacillati; phylum Actinomycetota; class Actinomycetes; order Micromonosporales; family Micromonosporaceae; genus Plantactinospora; species Plantactinospora sp. CA-294935. The sequence goes on along the minus strand of NZ_JBNJMU010000001.1, from coordinate 8,403,470 downwards.
CGTCGGCGCACCCGCATTCGCCGCCAACTGGGACTCGCTCTCCGCTCTCGAACGTTGGGTCGAGGAAGGACGGCCGCCTGTCAAACCGGTGGCTATAGACGGCAGGAGCGGCAGAACGCGCCCGCTCTGCGAGTACCCGCGCTGGCCGAAGTACCGCTCGGGTGATCCCGACAGCGCCCACAGCTTCGTGTGTGCGCGTTGACGTCAGCCGACCACGCGCCGCGCCGTGGCGCTCCGTCGGCGCCCCAGCACGGCCGGGGCGCAGGTGCCCCGCTGTTCAGGTGGAAAAGGTTCGGTGACCAGCCGCGGCGCAGAGCCGCGCGAACCGTGTGACTGAGAAGGGACTGAGATGCCTCGACCGCCAGCGCTGCTCCTCGCCCGGGGGAGTGCAGCCGAGTTGACAGCAGGCTCGTGTGGGTGCGGCCAGCTACCTGTCAGGGGGGCGCAGGACGTTGGTTCGCCAGTACTCCGACAGACCACAGTCCAGGGCATCTCCGCCTCCGCGCGTCTGGCATGTACCACCGTTGGTTCCCGGCGTGCGACGTCCATGACCTGTCCGGCCGCGGGTGTCCGGCCCCCGCAGGTCACTCGGAGCCCGCGGGTCGCCAGGAGTCCGCAGGTCGCCAGGAAGGAAGCCGGGTGACGACCAGCGGTCGGGTGGCGCTTCGCACGCGGTCCCTGACGAAGGTGTTCCGGGGCTTCCGCGCGGTCGACTCGGTGGACCTCGAGGTTCGCGAGGGCAGCGTGCACGCGCTGGTGGGTCCCAACGGTGCGGGCAAGACCACGTTGTTCAACCTCCTGACCGGATTCGTGTCCCCGACGTCCGGGGCGATCGCGGTGTTCGACGAGGACGTCACCGGCCACCAGCCCGAGCAGGTCGCGCGCCGTGGCGTGGCCAGGTCGTTCCAGATCACCAGCCTCTTCGAGACCCTGACGAGCCGGGAGCACGTGGAGCTTGCTCTCCAGGGGCTCACCAGCCAGGGGTTCCGGTTCTGGCGGTCGGAGAAGCTACTCGGCAGGAACCGCGCCCGCGTGGACGAGCTGCTCGCGCAGGTGGGGCTGACACCGCTGGCGGAGAAGCCGGTCGGACTGCTCGCCTACGGGCAGAAACGCGCGCTGGAGCTGGCACTGGTGCTGGCGCTGGACCCACGGGTGATGCTCCTCGACGAGCCGACGGCCGGGATGGGGATCGAGGACGTCGACCGCACCATCGAGCTGGTCCGTCGCATCGCGGTCGGCCGCACGGTGGTGTTCGTCGACCACAACATGCACGTGGTCGGCAGCCTGGCTGACCGGGTGACGGTGCTGCAGCAGGGCAAGGTCCTGGCGGAGGGTGCCTACGACGAAGTCCGCAACGACGAACGGGTGATCACCGCTTATCTGGGCGAGGCCGACCATGCTTGAGGTCGATGGTCTGAAGGCGTGGTACGGCGAGGCGCAGGCGCTGCACGGGGTGAGCGTGCGCGTGGGAGAGGGCGAGGTCGTCACCCTGCTCGGACGCAACGGCGCGGGCAAGACCACCCTGGTGCGGTGCCTGATCGGCCTGCACCGGCAGGTCGGCGGCAGCGTCTCCTTCCTCGGCCGCGACGTCACCCGCGTGCCGGCCCACCAGCGGGCCCGCGCCGGCATGGGCTGGGTCCAGGACGACCGCGGCATCTACGCGAGCCTCACCGTGGAGGAGAACCTGCTGCTTCCGCCCAAGGTCTCCGACCGGGCATGGGCGCTGGAACGGGTCTACGAAACGTTCCCGGTGCTCGCCGACCGCCGCAAGGCGCCGGGCACCACGCTGTCGGGTGGGGAGCAGCAGATGCTGGCCATCGCCAGGGCACTCCGGACCGGTGCCCGGCTGCTGCTGATGGACGAGCCCTCCGAGGGCTTGGCCCCGGTGGTCGTGGCCCGGATCGCGGCGATCATCCGCCAGATCAAGGCCACCGGCGTCGGCGTGCTGCTCATCGAGCAGAACGTCAAGTTCGCAGCCACCGTGGCTGACCGGCACTACCTGCTCAGCCAGGGCCGCATCGTCGAGACCCTCGACAACTCCGAATTTCGGCGGCGCGAGGGCGAACTCCTCAAGCACCTCGGCATCTGACCGGTCGACCAGACGACGCGACACATCCGACACGACACGAGGAGAACCACCATGAAGAGCAAGCGGATTCGGGCCGGGGCCGCGGCCATGACAGGGGTACTGCTCCTCGGCGCCTGCGGTCGCGGCGGCCCCGGGGGTTCGGGTGGTGATTTCACGGACGGCAAGCTGGTTCTCGCGGTGCTCAACGACCAGTCCGGCGTCTACAAGGACGCGTCGGGGCCCAACAGTGTCAAGGCGGTCAAGATGGCGGTGGCCGACTACCAGAAGAAGTACGGCGACAGGGCCGTCGTCGACGAGATCGAGGTGACGTCGACCGACCACCAGAACAAGCCGGACATCGCGAACACCAAGGCTCAGGAGCTGTACGAGCGCGGGGGAGCGGACGTCATCCTCGACGTGCCGACCTCGTCCGCAGCGCTGGCCGTCGCCAACCAGGCGAAGAACCACAAGAAGCTGTTTCTCGACGTCAGCGCGGCGACCACCGAACTGACCGGCGCTCAGTGCAACAAGTACACCTTCCAGTGGGCATACAACACCTACATGCTCGCCAACGGCACCGGCACGACCGTCACCGAGCAGGGTGGCAAGAACTGGCAGATCATCTACCCCGACTACGAGTTCGGCCAGAACATGACCGAGTCCTTCACCGACGCGATCTCCAAGGCAGGTGGCACGGTGCAGGGCACCATCCCGACGCCGTTCCCGAACGACAACTTCGCGACCTTCCTCACCAAGGCAGGCAGCACCAATCCCGACGTGATCGGCACGATGCAGGCCGGCGGTGACCTGATCAACGTCGTCAAGCAGTTCAACGAGTCGGGGTTGAAGGAGAAGGGCATCGACCTGGCCGTCGGGCTGATGCTCATCACCGACATCCACTCTCTGGGCGTCGACCAGTTCGCCGGCACGATGTTCACCGACGCCTGGTACTGGAACATGGACGACGAGTCGCGTGTGTGGGCGGACCGGTTCCGCGACGAGACCGGGACCCGCCCGACCTTCGAACATGCCGGCAACTATTCTGCGGCGCTCCAGTACCTGGAGGCGGTCCAGGAGGCCGGTACCGACGACGCCGACGCGGTCGTCGGCAAGCTCGAAGGCAAGAAGATCAATGACGTGTTCCTGCGCAATGGCGAGATCCGCGCCAAGGACCACCTCGTCGTCCACGACGCGTACCTGGCCCGCGTCAAGGAGCCGTCGGAGGTGAAGGAGGAGTGGGACTACGAGGAGATCGTGACCACGATCCCCGCGGCGAAGGCATTCCCTCCTGCCGAGGCGTCCGAGTGCGCGATCTGAGCGGTGGTCCGGTTTCGTAAGCCCCAGGCACCCCAGCCCCAGGCACCCCTCGGCGCCCAGGGTCGGCACCGGGAAAGGAACCCATGAACGCAGTGCTGCAGTACGCCGTACAGGGCCTGGCGGCCGGCAGCTTCTACGCGCTGGCCGCCCTGGGACTGGCGATCATCTTCGGCGTCCTGGGCGTGGTGAACTTCGCCCACGGCGCGTTCTACATGCTCGGCGCGGTCACCGCAGCCGTCCTGCTCGACACACTCGGTCTCACGCTGTGGTGGTCGCTGCTGGTGGTGCCGGTGCTGATGTTCGTCTTCGGCGTCGTGGTGGAGCGGTTGCTCGTGCAGTGGCTGCTCCGGCTCGACCCCCTCTACAACTTCCTGCTCACCTTCGGCCTCACGCTGGTCCTCGTGGAGTTCGTCAAGCAGAGGTACGGCGTCTCCGGGCTGCCGTACAAGGCTCCGGACGCGCTATCGGGACGCGTCGACCTGGCCGGCGTCGTGTTGCCGCGCTACCAACTGTTCGTCTTCCTGTTCTCCGTGGCGATCTGTGTGCTCGTCTGGCTGCTGATGACGCGGACCAGGATTGGCATGATCGTCCGGGCGGCAACCGAGAAGCCCGAGCTCGCCCGTGCCCTCGGCATCAACGTGGGCCGCTGGGTGACTCCGGTCTTCGGTTTCGGCGTCGCGCTCGCTGGCCTGGCCGGCGTGCTCGCCGCACCGTTTCGGGCGATCACGGCCGACATGGGCAACAATTTCGCGATCATCCTGTTCGCGGTCGTGGTCATCGGGGGCCTCGGTTCGATCGTCGGCGCCGTGCTCGCGGGTTTCATGGTGGGCCTGGTGGAGGCGTTCGGTCAGGCCTACGCCCCGACGTTCGCGCAGATCCTGATCTTCGTCCTGATGGCCCTGATCATCCTGGTCCGCCCCGCAGGGTTGTTCGGACGCAAGGAGGCGACGGCATGACCCAGCCCGTGGTCACCCAGCCCCCGGTCACCGAGGCGCGTGCTCCCGTCGCGGCCGAAAGCCCGAGGCTGCGATGGGTTCTGCTGACCGCCGGCCTGGTGGCAGCGCTGGCGCTGCCGTGGTTCGTCTATCCGCCCGTGGCGATGGACATCGTGGCCATGGCGCTGTTCGCGATCGCCCTGGACATCCTGCTCGGCTACACCGGCCTGCTGTCCTTCGGACACGCGGCGTTCTGGGGCAGCTCGGCGTACGTGACGGGCCTGATCGCGACGCACTACGGTGTGCCGTTTCCCGTGGCCGTCGTCGGCGGCGCCCTGTTCGCGATGGTTCTCGCCCTTCCCGCCGGCTATCTGTCGGTGCGCCGGTCCGGGATCTACTTCGCGATGGTGACCCTCGCCTTTGCGCAGATGGTCTACTTCATCGGGTACCAGTGGAGCGACCTGACCGGCGGCGAAAACGGGCTGCAAGGGGTGCCCCGGAAGTTCTTCGGCATCGAGTTGGTGGAGACCGAGTCGTTCTACTTCTACTATGCGGCCTTGCCGATCCTCCTGCTCGGCATGTGGGCAGCCTGGCGGATCGTGCACTCGCCGTTCGGACGAGTCCTGGTGTCGATCCGGGACAACACCCAGCGAGCACGGGCGCTTGGCTACGAAGTGGAGAAGTACAAGGTCATTGCCTTCGTGCTCTCCGCCGGACTGACCGGCCTGGCCGGCGGCGTGTTCGCCATCAACCACGGTTTCGTCGCGCTGACCGAACTCCACTGGAGCACCTCCGGCGAAGTCGTGCTGATGACGGTGCTGGGCGGCATCGGCACGCTGTGGGGAGGGGTCCTGGGTGCGTTCCTGTCCGTGATGCTCGCCGACTATCTCGCCTCGTCCGGCTTCGACGGCATCGACCTGGTCACCGGCTCGGTCTTCGTCCTCGTGGTGTTGCTGTTCCGGCGTGGAGTCTGGGGTACCGTTCGTCACCAATGGCTGGCCTGGCGGCAGCGCCGTACGTCGTCGCGCCGCACGTCGGCCGGTGCCGACCCGGCGAGGCGCGGGCCGTGAGCCGCTGCAGACGTCTCGCAGGGTTACAGAGTTCGGCAAACTCACGATGCGCGGGAACTGAACTTCGCGCAACACCAGATCAGGAGAGGGCACCTGTCGGTGACTTCGCGGAGAATACTCGAGACCAAGTACCGGATCTCGGAAACGGCAATGGCCTTGTTCCTCGAGGAGGGGTACGCAAATGTTACTGTCGAAGCCGTCGCGGAGGCATCGAGCGTGTCCCGCCGCACCGTTTTCCGACACTTCGAAAGCAAGGACGAACTCGCGTTTCCGGACCACACCGAACGCATCAGGCTCGTCGAGCGATGCCTCGTTGAATCCGCTCCTGATACGGATCCGGTAGAGGCCGTCGTCGCAGCCACGGAGGAGTCGTTGCGCGACTTCCTCAGTCGACCCGAACTGGTCCTCCGGCGATACAAACTGACGCGCGTCGTGCCCGAGCTACGGAAGCGGGAGGTCATTGAACACGAGCGGTACGTGGCGCTCACACGTTCGTTCCTGCGCGATCATCTCTCGGCCGACGCCCCGCCTTTTCAGTCGACGGCCCTTGCGGCCCTCATCGACGCGATCCACCGATCCGCGCTCGGAAACTGGGTACGCAGCGGCGGCGCGACTGACGCCGTCGCCGAGTTGGAGGCGGGCATGGAATGGGTCCGCCGCCTCATGGTCCAGCAGTCGACTTTCTCCACCTCTCCACTGCTCCTCGCGTTGCTCCCTGACACGCCGCAAACCCGCCGCGTCCTGACCTCATTGAGAGACGCGGCGGAGGAACTGCGCTAGCCGGGGCGGACAGGATCATGAATGAACCTTTTTCAACCTGAACCGCGCGGCGCTCACACACCGCGTCCGACCTCGCCCTCCGACGGACCGCAAGGGGAGGTTGAAAAAGGTTCAATGAGTATCGCGTGGGGAGTGCCTGGAAGGCCGCCCGGGTTACCAGGACCTGGGCGGACTCCAACGCAATCATGAACAAGCTCGTCGGCCGTTACCCGGGCATGTGAGGAGGAGCAGGAGTTGCCGAACCTGACGTTCGACTTCGCGGGGAGAACCGCGATCGTGACCGGAGCGGCGCGAGGACTCGGACTCGAGTTCGCCCGCCTTTTCCACGAGTCCGGGGCGACGGTGTTCCTGGTCGACGCCGACGCCGACGCGGTCGCGCTGGCGGCAGACGAGTTGGGCGCCGTCGGCGTTGCCTGCGATGTCACCAGCACCGAAGCCGTCGAGGCCCTGGTGAAGCTGGTGGTCACGACGGCCGGCCGCCTGGACATCATCGTCAACAACGCCGGCATCCTCCGGGACCGTCGACTGTGGAAGCTTTCGGACCAGGACTGGGCCGAGGTGCTGGACGTCCACCTGGGCGGGACTTTCCGGCTGACCCGCGCTGCGGTTCCTGTCTTCCGAGAGCAGCGGTACGGCCGCGTCATCAACGTGACCTCGTACACGGGCCTGCGCGGCAACATCGGGCAGGCAAATTATGGCGCGGCCAAGGCCGGAATCATCGGCTTCACCAAGACCGCGGCCAAGGAACTCGCGACGTTCGGTGTCACCGTCAACGCCATCTCGCCCAACGCCGAGACGCGAATGATCGGCTCGATTCCTGAGGAGAAGCGTCAAGAACTCGCCGCCGCCATCCCACTCGGTCGGTTCGCGGCGCCCAGCGAAATGGCCACTACCACGGCGTTCCTCGCCTCAGAAGAGGCCGGATACATCACCGGAGTTGTCCTTCCCGTGGACGGAGGAATTTCGATATGACCAGGCCGGACCAGCGGATCGTGATCGTCGACGGTGCCCGTACACCGGTAGGCAACTACGGTGGAGTGTTCAAGGACACGCCCGCTCACGAGTTGGGCGCCGTCGCCACCAGGGCGGCGCTGGCGCGCTCGGAGGTGCCTGCCGACGCCGTCGAGGAAGTCGTGATGGGCTGCGTCGGCCAGGTCGGGCCCGATGCCCTACAACGCTCGTCGGGTAGCCATCGCCGCCGGACTTCCGCTATCCACACCGGCCTACACCGTCAACCGGTTGTGCGGGTCCGGACGCCAGGCCATCTGGTCGGCGGCCATGGAGATGGGCTGGAACGACGTCGACTTCGCCCTTGCCGGCGGTGACGAGTCCATGACCAGGATGCCTTCTACGACTTCGCCACCCAGTCCGCCGCGGCCGAACGCGGGCTGACACCCCTGGTCGCCATCGAGGCGGTTGCCACGGGTGCCATGTCCCGAGTGAACCAGTGAACCTCCTTCAACCTGGACCGCGCGACGCCTACGCACCACGTCCGACCTTGCGGTCTGCCGGACCGCAAGGGGAGGTTGAAAAAGGTTCAGTCATGTCGAGGCGGGATAGGGGATTGCGTCGATGGGGCCTGAGGTCATGAACACGACGGCATGCAACGAGTCGCGCGGTGTGCCCAGCCTGGTTCAGCTCAGCCGGGACTCAGCCACGTCCAAATGCCAGTCGATGACCTCAGATGAAGCGGATCCGATCACCCGGGAGAGTTGGTGCAGCATCCAATGTGCCCAGTACATCCGGAGGGTTGCGGGGGCGATCCGGTCGACGAGAATCTCGTCCAGGTGGGCTGCAGCCGCGTTCTCGACGGGGTCGGCGTCCGGTGACCGGACGAACCACTCTCGATCAAGACGGGTTTGGACGAGAGCGAAGAGTCGATCACCACGGTATGCACCGAGATTCCAGTCGACGACCCCGGTAGCGCGGTCATTCTCATCGAAGAGAACATTCGCCGCTGTGAGATCGACGTGCACCAGGTCATTGCCAACCATTTCGTGTGGCTCGCGTTGGAGAATGCGAAGCATTTCACTCAGCACCCAGTGGCTGCGCGGACTGTGCGCCTCCATCACCTCGTGGCGGGGACATGGATCGCCGCTGCGATCAGGGCATAGCGGCCGCACCGGCACATCGGGCCGCGCGGCAAGAGCGCCTGTGAAACGGTCGTTGATCTCTACAATCGCGTCTACCCGCGCAGGGGTCATGCGCCGGGGCGGTGCACTGGGCAGCCGCTCTTGCACGAACGCTACGCCGTCATCCAGTTCGACCACCAGGTCGTGCCTGGGCACCGGTAGCCCGCGGTCACGGACATAGGCAAGCACTTCGGCGGTACGCCTCGCCTCGGCGAGTGGGCCCAGGAAACGAGTCACCACAGCAAGTCGGCCGTCCGGCCACGAGGCGTAGATCGCGCCGCCGAGCCTCCCGTGTGGAGCGCGACCAATGACCCTCAGACCCGTGCCAGTACGCTGATTGATCGCCGATACGGTCTCGTGGTCTCGTGTCGCCAGCAATCCACTATCCATATTCGAAGCCTTACGTCAGGCACAATCAGGCGAGCAATCCTCGGTAGCCCAGGCTGGGAGTAGAGTAGCAAGGTCAAGGTTTCCGGAGGTCCCCGGGAAGTTCATCCGCGACTACCAACGTGCTGCTTGAGAAGCCGGCCGTAGAAGGTGCTGTGTCCGACGCCGAGGAGGCGGCAGAGCAGACGGACCGGGTAGGTGGCCCTCTTCCGCAGCGGTGAACCGATACTCCTCGGCCCGGTTCGCCGCTTCGTCTCGCGCGCGACGAAGACCGCAGCCTTTCGAGATCTCCTTCTCCAGTCCCGAAGCCGATCGACGGATCCGTCCGCCGGGCTTCAGGGCTAACCCGGATGGCGGATCCGGTCCCAGGCCGGACCCTGGGGTCATGAGCGGGATCGAAGAGAAGTACCAGGAACTGCTGCATCAGGGCTGGGTGCCGGCCGTGCCGCTGCCGGTCGTACCCCTGCCCGCACCCGGCACCCACGGACGCTTCTTCGGGTACGTGCTGTCCAACGGCGTAGCGGTCACGATCTACGAGCACCCGGACACCGGCACGTTCGAGGTGCACGGGGCGATCCTGGCCCGTTACCTCGAGCTCGGCGGCCCGCTGGCCCTCGGTTTCCCGGTCAGCGACGAGGTCGACGACGTCGTCGGCGGGCAGCCGGTCGGCCGGGTGAGCCACTTCCAGTACGGTTCGATCTTCTACCACCACGGCACCCTGGTGGAGCTGCGGGCGCTCAGCGCCCCCGGCACGGCGTTCGAGGTCGTCGACGGCATCGACGTCTCCTACGCACAGGGGACCATCGACTGGTCGGCCGTCGGCCAGGCAGGTCTCGGCTTCGCCTATATCAAGGCCACCGAGGGCGACAACCACACCGACAACCAGTTCGCCCACAACTGGGCGGGCAGCGCCGGCCATCTGCCGCGCGGTGCCTACCACTACTTCCATGCCCGCACAACGCCCGACGCGACCCGCGCTCAGGCCGACCACTTCACCAACGTGCTGACGGCGGCGGGCGGCGGCGCAGAGCTGCCGCCGGCGGTCGACGTCGAGACGCTGCCGCACGGGGTGACCGCGGAGCAGGCCGTGGTGTCGCTCCAGTTCTTCATCAGCATCGTGTGGCAGGCGACCGGACAGCGTCCGCTGATCTACACGTACCCGTCGTTCTGGACCAGCCAGATGCGCGGGAACGCCACCTTCGACGGCAAGCATCACCTGTGGATCGCGAGCTACGGCCGGCCGCTGGGCCACGGTGCCCACGCCACCCGGCCCAACGGCCCGCTGCTGCCGCGCGGCTGGTCGGACTACTCGGTCTGGCAGCACGCCATCGGCGCGGGCATTCCCGGCATCGCCGGCCTCGTGGACCGCAACATGGTCGCGGTGCCCGGCGGCCAGAGCGTCGTCGACTTTCTGCACTGACGGGAGATACCCGATGGACACCTTTCTCGGCCAGCCGATCACCGGCGGCGTCAACGCGACCATGGCCCAGGTCCTCACCGCAGTGGAGGACGACCTGTGGAGCACGTGGAAGGCCTCGCCGGACGAAGCGGACTTCCACCCCTGGGCCGGTCTGGTCGAGCCGGTCATCGGCACCCGGCCCGGCGACGGCCGGCACGCCACCGGCGCGGCCGTCGACCTCAACGTGACCGAGTGCCCGTACATCGTCACGCGCACCGGTGAAACGTACGGCGGCGAGGCGGCCGCGCACGACCAGCAGGAGTTGCGCCGGCGGGTGGTCGAGGTCTACGACCGGGCGGTCGCGTTCTTCACGTTCAGCGGCCGACGGTCCGACACCAGCATCCGGGTGAACGACACCATCGAGTTCACCTACGACCGGTTCCGCGAGCTGTCCGACGCGCTGGTGTTCTACCTGTCCTGGGCGATCTCGGCCGTGCACGTGCGGGTGAACCGGCCACCCATCGCCGACGCGCACGCCCTGCCCGACGGCCACCCGGCGCTGCGCGCGATCCCCGCATCCGAGCTGGCCCAGCCGGCCGACGCCGCCATCCCGGCGATCGAGTTCCTCTACGCCGACGAGTTCTGGGCCCAGAACCACCAGGGCTGGCCGTACGGGCCGGAGCAGCAGTACTGGCAGATGCTGCGCGACTACGAGACCGTCCGCACCCCGATGCTCCACGGCAACCCGGCCCAGCCGATCACGGCGACGCGCAATCCGGCCCACGGGTTCCTCCAGCTCCGGAAGGAACTGGTGTGCTCACTGATCCACGTGGGCGACGCGATCCTCGGCACTCGCCGCATGCGGTGGGGGGCCAGCGACTTCGGCGCTCGCGAGAGCGGCGACGTCATGCACTTCGACGTGGGATAGAACCGAAGGGAGAAAGGTGATGACCGACAGGAAGACCATCGACGAACGGCTCGACGTGGCCCGTACGGTCGGGCTCGTGGCCGAGTTGCGGGCATCCGTGCCGGTGCTCGGCGGATCGGCCGACGGCCGGGCCGCGGCGCGCGAACGGCTGGGCCGCACCCTGGACGACTACGTGACGGCCACCACACGGCTGGCCGACGTACTGGCCGGCCGAGCCGACGAGGTGCGGTCCAAGCTGGACGCCCTGCAGGAAAAGCGCACCGCCCTCGGCGAGCCGGACGCCGCCCATGCGTTCGACAACGCGATGGTGCAGATCCGCACGCTGATCGACCGGACCACCGACGGCGACGTCGCCGCGTTCGCCAAGCTGATCGCCGGCCGGGTGGCGACGGCCGCGACTCAGCTTCGGACCGAGATGGAAGGAAAGGACGAACAATGATCACCGTGGTCGACCGATTTGGACAGGCCATCGGCTACATCGACGAAGCCCCGCTCCTGCCGGAAGGCGGCGGCGACGGCACCGGCGGCGTGGGACTGCTGGAAGGGCTACTCGTCGTCGGACTGGCGTTGCTGGCGCTCTAACGGCCGATGGTGCGAGGGGTGGCCCCGGCGCCATGCTGGTGCCACCACCGCCACGAGAGGATCCGCGATGACCATCGAATGGCTGCCCCAGGGAGCCGTCTCCCCGGTCGTGGCCGGCCGCGACGGCTGGTTCCGGCCGGACGAGCTCCTGGTCGGGGTGGAGGTCGAGCCCGATCTGCCTGACCTGCTGGACGCCGCGGACGTCGCGGCCGAGCCGTACGTGCCCGGCCACGCGCCTTGGCGGGACCGGGTGGCCGGACCCGACTACGGCGACGTCAACGAGCGTCTGGCCGCGGCCGAGGCTCACCACAGACTGTGGACGGTCACCGACCGCCGCGGCCGCGACCTGCCCGACCTGGTGGCCGCGTTGCGAGCGCGCGGGGCCAGCGTCCAGCTCAACCACGTGTTCGTCGGCGAAGACTGGTACCACGGCGGCCCCGGTGACCGGCCGCTCCCGGTGCCGCCGCCGACGCACTGGCCGCTCGCCGAAGGAGAGGCGCACGGCACGGCGCACGTGGCCATCCTCGACACCGCGATGCCACCGCGGTGGCGTGAGCTTCCCGGTGACCTGCGGGCCCTCGTCGTCGAGCGGTTCCCGGTGCCGGACCGGATCGGCAACCCACTGGACGAGAACGAGGACGGGCGGCTGGACCGGCAGGCCGGGCACGGCTACTTCATCTGCGGCCTGGTCGGCCGGGTCGCGCCGGCAGCGGGCGTCGCGGTGTCCACCGTGTTGCACGCCAGCGGCGAAGGCGACGAGGCACGGATCGCGCTGGCCCTGCTGGAGGAGGCGACCACACCCATCGTCAACCTCTCGTTGGGCGGCTACACCGAAGGCGACACCCCGCCGGCGGCGCTGATCGCGGCCGTGCGCCGGATCCTCGCCGCCGGCCGGGTCGTGGTGGCGGCGGCCGGCAACGACGGCGAGCGCGCCGAGCGCGCCGAGCGGCCGTTCTGGCCGGCTGCCATCAAGGGCGTGGTCGCGGTCGGCGCCTATCAGACGGTGGACGGCGGGCCGGCGCCGGCGCCGTTCAGCAACCGGGGCCCGTGGGTCGACGTGTACGCGCCAGGCGTTCGGCTGCGCAGCGCCTACATCGACGGGCACGAGGACGAGGCCGGGTCGGCCTTCGCCGGCTGGGCTAGCTGGAGCGGTACGTCGTTCGCTGCACCCCTGTTCGCGGCCGAGCTGGCCCGGCGGTTGATCGCCGACCCCGCCGGTGGCACCGTGGCCGCGCACCGCGACCGGCTGCTGGCCGAGCTGCCGCCGGTGCCGTGGCCCGGCTTGACCGGCCGGTTGCTGCCGGCCGGCGACGTCGAGAGCATCTGGTAGTCAGCCGCCGAGGCAGACGAAGCTCGCCGCCGCGGCGAAGGCGGCGTGGTCGGGACCGGCGCCGGCCCGGGCGGCTGCCAGCGCGGCGGCCGGGCGTTGCCCGGACCGCAGGCGCCGGTGGAAGTCGCGCATCAGCGGCTCGGTCGCCCCGTCGGCCACCGGCAGGACGGTCGCGACGACCGTTCGCGTGCCGAGCGCGAGCAGGGCCGACGCCAAGCCGAGCAGCTCGTCACCGGCCCGCACGGCGGCGACGCCGGACTGGCAGGCCGGCAGCACGACCGTGTCCGGTGCCGTGGCCAGCCGCTCGAGGTCGTAAACGGTCAGCGGACCGTCGGCCAACGTCAGGGCCGACAACAGCGGATTGTCCACCCGCAGAACACCGTGGGCAGCAACGTGGGCCAGCGCAGCGCCGTCCATCCCGGACAGTACCGACTCGACGGTCGCCGCGCCGTCCAGCAGGGCCCTACGGCCGGCCAGACCCGCTACCTCCTGGCGGGCGCCGGGCAACCCCGGGCCGGCGGCGAAGAGCCGGTGCCCGCGGCGCGCGGGCCGACACTCCGCCCGCAGCCAGGCGGCCGCCGACGGAGCCAGCGTCACCGGCCGCCCCGACACGCTGGGGAGCAGCCCCCACGGCACGGCGTGCAGCAGGCCGGTAGGCACGACGACCAGCGGCCGGTCGCCGACCGCACGCCGCAGTGGGGCCAGGAGCAGCCGGTCGAGCGCTAGGCCGGCCGCCTCGGCCAGGTGCCGCATGCGATCGGTGGCCGCCGGCGGCCCGAGGCCGAGGGCGAGCCGGCGCAGCGTGAAGTGGGACGTCTCCAACGGCGCGGTCACCGCCGACGCCGGGCCCAACCGGTGCAGCGTGCAGCGTCCGTCCGCAAGAGAGACCGCCAGCAGCTCGTCGCGATGGCGGACGTACGCCACGAGTGCCCGCTCGCCCAGCTCCGCCGCCAGTGCGGCCGGGTCGGGGGGCAGGTCCGCCGGCCGGTGCAACGGTCCACCCGTCATGCGGCTGATCCGCACCACCCGGCTCTCGGCGGCCGCCCGCGCCGCCGCGGTGGGGCCGGCCGGGCCCGCCGCGGCCGCGAGCCGGCGCAGGTCGGCCAGCGCTGCGGCGAGCTCCGGGTCGTCCGGCGGACGGACCGGACGCAGCCGCAGCGCTCGCGCCCGCGACCGTTCGGCCCAGACGAGCACCGCCCGCGCCGGGCCGGAGGCCACCACGAGGTCCAGCCCGTCGGCGGCCAGCGTATGACCGAGTCCGGCCACGTGGGCCCGCATGTCGGTCGCCCCGAGCACCGCCTGGGCGTCGTCGAGTTGGCGCAGGCCGGCCCGGAGCGCGCTCAGGGCGCCGGCCCGGTCGCCGACGGCCCGGCGCCGGTCGGCTTCGGCATGCCACCAGCGCACGCGCAGGTCGAGCGGGGCGGTCGCCCGCCGCGGCCGGACACGCCGGAGCTGGGCGGCGGCCGCTGCGGGGTCGCCTGCGGCGAGCGCGAACCGGGCCGCCACGACCCGCGCGTCCTGTTCGGCGCCGCGCCAGCCGGCTGCGGCCAGCGCCTCGGCGCAGACCAGTGCGTCGCGCATGCCGACTCGGGGCCGGGCCGAGGTCGCGCGTAGCGCGGCGAGCCGGGCCAGCAGCGCCCAGCCGTCGCGGCCCTGGCGGGCGAACGCCCGGCCGGCCGTGCGGGCCTGCGTCACCGCCTCGGCCGGACGGCCGTCGGCCACGGCCGCCTCGGCCAGCAGCAGCCGCGCCTCGGCCAGATCGGTCGCGTGCCCGCTGGCCCGCAGGGCCGCCACCGCCCGGACTGCCGTGGCGTACGCCTCGGCGGTCAGCCCCACCGACATGAGCACCTGGCTGCGGTTGAGCCACAGCTGCGGCCGCGGCGTGCCGGCCCGGGCGTGAGCCGCCTCGGCCCGGTCGAAGCCGGCCAGCGCGGCCGGTACGTCGCCGCGATGGGCGGCCACGGTGGCCCGGTTCCACTCGGCGTCTGCCGCGAAGCGGTGCAGACCCAGCTCGGTGTAGAGGGCTGCGGCCCGCACCAGGTCGGCGTCGGCAGCATCCAGCGTCCCGCGGTGTTTGTGCAGCAGACCGCGGTTGTTGAGGGCCCGCGCCTCCCACAGCGTGTCGCCGGCCGACCGTAGGGCCGGCAGCGCGGCGGCGTACCCGGACAGGGCCTCGGCCAGCCGCCCGGTCCGCTGCAGGATCAACGCCCGCTGAGCTGCCAGCCGCACGGCCGGCAGCCCGTCGAGCGCGGCGGCGGCTCGGTCGGCCTCGACCAGCGCCGCCCGCAGTCGGCCCCGGTCGACCAGCACGAATGCGAGGCTCATCCGCGCCTCCGCCGCGGCCTCGGCGACGGGCCCGGCGCTACGCACGGCCACCCGGAGGCGGCGCTCGGCCGCGGCCGGATCGCCCAGCTCGCGCAGCGCGAGCGCGGCCGCCCGGTGGGCCCGGGAGACGGCCGCGCGGTCCGACCCGTCGGCCCGTACGGCCGCGTCCGCCGTCTCCAGCGCGCGGCGCGGATCCGCGCCGACCAGATCCAACGCGCGAGCGGCGAGCGCGGCGGCAGCCGACACGTTACGGCGCGATCCACCCGGTCGAGATGCCGCCGGCCGGCCGGCCCGGCAGTCGCACCCGCAGCGGCCCGCCCGGCAGATCGGCCACCGTGAACCAGCCGGCCTCGTCGAGCGGGGCGGCGTGCGGGCCATCACTCGCGTCGACGACGACCTCGCCCGCGGCGCCGGTGACCAGGCCGCGCACCGCCAGGCCGTCGGCGGTGCGTTGGATCTGCAGGTCTATCGTCGTGTCGGCGTGGGCAAAGGACAGGAGCCGGAGCTGGTCGTCGCCGCGGACCACCTGCACGTCGGCGTCGAGCGCGGAGTCGGCCAGCAGGGCGGCCAGCCGGTCGTCGAGCCCGCGGGTCGACAGCGCGTGCCGCGCGCTCGCCACGACGAACTCGGGCGGCGGGTCGGCGGCCGCGGCGACCCGGGTCAGCTCGGCCAGCAGTTCGTCATCGGTCACGGCGGTCTCCTGGGGACAGTGGCGCCTCGTCATCCGTCACGGCGGTCTCCTGGGGACAGTGGCGTCTCGTCCAGCGCGCGGCGCAACGCCGCCAGGCAGCGTTGCCGGGCCGGGCCGATGCCGCCGATCGGCATGTCGAGGGCGGCCGACACATCGGCGTAGGACGGCGGCGGCACCGCCATCAGCACGCGCAGCAACTGCTGGCATCGGCCCGACAGCGTGTGCAGGGCCCGCCAAAGGCCGGCGTCGCGTTCGACCCGCAGCATCCGGGCGTCGACCGGCGGGCCCGGGTCGGGCACGGAGGCCAGCCAGTCGTCGACCGCCGCCGGCCGCTCCCGCCGGCGCCGCAGTAACTGCAGACACTCGCGGCGGACGGTCGTGGCCAGCCACGCTCCGAGCCGGTCCGGGTCGACGACGTCGTCAAGGTGTTCGACCAGGCGCAACCAGGTGAGCTGCACGACGTCGGCCGCGTCGGCCGCGTCGAGCCGGAAGCTGCGCGCCACCGACCACAGCAGGCCGGTGTACCGGTCCACGATCGCGTCCCAGGCCCGCTGGTCACCGGTACGAGCCGCCGCGAGCACCTCGGCCTCCATCGCTCACCTCCACGGCTTGCTTACCAGATGCCTGCGACGGCATCCCTGATCCGTCCGGTCCGTCTCGGCGATTGGAAAACGACCGCCGCTCGACGGATCAGACGTGCACCGGGCCGCATCTACTTGGCGTACCGACGTGGGAGGAGGAGCATGCGCACGGACCTGCACCAGGCGGCCCGCCCGGCCGCGACCCGCATCGTCCTGGCCGGCACCGGCCTGGCCGGCGAGGCACTCGCCGCGGCGCTGTGCGGATCCGGCTGCGCCGTCCGCCTCGTGGCGCCGACCCTGGCCGCTCTCGAGGCCGTCATGCGCCGGGTGGCGGCCGACGTCGTGGTTGTCGACCGGCGCGGCACGGCGACGGAACACATGACCGACACGCTCGTCGGGCTGCGCCGCACGCACCGGCTGGTCGTGCTGGCCGACCGCACCGACGAGCACCTGCTTGCGGCCCTGCTCGCGGCCGGCGCCGACGGCCTCGGCTACCTGGTCGAGGAGGATGTCGGGCTGCCGGCGTTCGTCGCCGCGGTCCGCACCGTCGCGGCCGGTCGCAGCGCGGTGGCACCGAGTCTGCGGGCCCGGTGCGCCAACGCCGCACCACCGCCGCTGTGGCGCGATCCGGTCACCGCGCTGAGCGACCGCGAGCGCGAGGTGCTCGAGCTGATGGCCGCCGGCCGGTCCAACCAAGGCATCGGCGACCGGCTGTTCCTCACCCCGAAGACCGTCGAGTCGCACATCCGCAGCATATTCGTGCGGCTTGATCTCGAACCGGCACCCGGCGACCACCGGCGGGTCCTCGCCGTGCTCACGTACCTCCACCGCGCGGCCATCGCCGCCGGCTGACCGAAGGAGCGGCTGACATGTCTGACGAATGGTTTTCGCGGCTCGGGCCGCCCGACGCCACCGGCGCCAACGCGGCCGGCGACCTGTGGATCGCGCCGTCGCTCATCGCGCTGGTCGAACCCGACGTGGCCTGGCTGGGGCTGCGGGAGTTGCATCACGCGGCGATCGGCACCGAGGGGTTCCGCTACGTGACCGACGCGGGCAAGCTCTGGCCGGACGACGCGTTCACCGCCTACAGCAACGGGCTCTCGGCGGTGCTGGGCCAGATCGGCGTGACCTCTCCGGCCGTCGGTAACCACCTGCTCGGCTCCATCTGCGACACCGTCGACCTGTACGGCGGCTTCGACGGGCTCGAGTCGGCCGCCGCCGCGGCGTTCCAGTCCGCGTCACGGCTGGGCGGCGTCACAGCGGAAATGGACCAGTTCCAGTGGCTGGCGTCCTCGCGTGGCGCACCTTCCCACTCCGGCGGGGGCGCCCAGCACAGCACGATCTTCGACGTCGCGAGCCGCACGTTGGGTCAGACGCCCATCGGCCAGGTCGCACACGTCTTCTCCCATGTGACAAGCTCACAGGAGATGTCGCGGGACCTGGCCGGGCTGGCCCGCGACGTCGGCGGCGGGCCTGACGTCCAGCACGCGGCCGGCAAGGTCGGGGAGGTCATCGGTTCCACGGCGGCCGGCGCGGCTGGGGGCGCTCTCCTCGGCTCGGCCATCCCCGGGGTGGGCACGCTGGCAGGCGGGATCATCGGCGCCGTGGCCGGGTTCTTCCAGGGTCTCTTCGGCGGGTCCGGCGACCACCACAGCCGCGAGCATGCGTCCGGCGACAAGGTTCCCGTCCACTCCGACGTGCGGCTGGAGACTCGCGACGGCAAGCCGTACGTCGCCCACCCACACGGCCACGTGGGGCCCTCGCATCACGCACCGGCGTCGGGCCATCGCCCGCACCACGGACTCGGCCACAAGACCATCGAGCCTCATCCGCACAAGTGCGAGGTCGAGGGCCGGTTCGACGAGGCCTTCGCCGTGCCGTTCTGGGCCGCCGAGGCCCAGCTTGTCGGGGGCATGGTGCCGATCGGGCCCGGCCGCCAGGGCCTCTTCCAGCGGTCACCGACCGGTTCGTTGTTGATGGGCGAGCTGGCCGAGATCGACGAGCTCGGGACGCTGCACGACCCGGGTGCGGTCTTCCAGGAACTGCTGGTGGCGCCCGAGTGGCGTCTGACCGCCGATGGCGTCGAGCGGTGGGTCGAACGCGTGCCGCGGACGCGGCTCACCACGTTGCGCGACTACCAGCGCCTCACGGTCGAGGCCCTGCGCCACGTCCGGGTCTCGCCCGAGACGTCCGTCCGCGACGCCGTCGCGGTCCTGCGCCAGTACACGTACGGGATGTGAACGAGATGACTCTGACGCTCGAGCCGGGGCTGGTCCGGGCCAACCTCCCGGCACCCACCCTGCGTTCCCTCACGACCCTGCACGCCCAGGCCCTGGAGGGGTCACGCCCGGCGTTCACCACGCTGTCGAACGCAACGGCCGGGATTCTCGGCCAGCTCGCGGTCTTGGACGCGGTTCCGCTGCGCGCGGTGCTGGGCCACGCGTCCGCGGTCGCCCGGCAGGCCGGCACCCTCGGCGGTTTCGAGTCGGTGTTCCTTACTGCGCTGCTCGGCTGCGCGCCGACCGGTGAGGTCGAGTTGACCGCGGCCGTCGAGGCCTGGAACGCGGCCGTGCCCTCCGGGCCGCTGGCCGGCGGCGTCCGTGAGGTGCCGATCCTCGACCCGTCCAACGGCCAGCTGGGGTTCGTCGACGCCGAGGCGCTGCGCGGACTGGGTCGGGTCGCCTCACGGGCCGACTTCGTGACCCGGCTCAAGCCGCTGCTCGATGCGCCGGGTGGGGAGGCCGCCGGTCGTGTCGCCTTCGCGCGGGCTGTCGTCGTGGCGGCCGGCGCCGTCGCCGGAACCCGGCTGGTGGCCGCCCGGCCGGCGTACGACCCGCTGCGCCAACGGATCGCGCAGGCGCTGGGCTCCACGGAGGACAACCATGCGCTCGACGCCCTGGTCGCGGCCGGCAGGGCGCTGCTCGTCGACGTCGTGCACCTGGACGGGTCCCGGGCGACCGGCGAGCCACCCGGAGACACGCTCACCCCGGTCGTCACGGGCCCGGCCGAGGCGGAGCATCCGTCTTGGCCAGGCAGCCGCCTCCGCGGGACGGCGCTGCCGGCCGGCGAGGGCCTGACCGCTCAGGTGCTGGGTCACGGGCGCAGCCTCTACCTGCAGGGCCTGCCCCGTTGCGACGACCGAGGCGCGGTCATCGAGCTCGGCTTCCTGCGTCCGCTGTGGACGGCACGGGAGAGGGACGAGGCGGAGGAGCGCCGGCGGGTCCACGAAACCGGCGTCGGCATCGGGCGGCCGCACGGCCGACGGATCCCCACCGAACCAAGGAAGCTCATCTCCGTTCTGCCAGCGCTGCACCCCCTGACCGGAGTGCCCATCGACCCGGTCACGGGTCTACCGCTGCCGGGCTACCAAGGGCAGTTCGCCATCGCGGCCGAGCAACTGGTGTGGACGGCCGTCGCGCTGCGTGTCTCACCCGAGGCGCCGGTGGCCGAGGTCGTGCTGCGGATGGTCTGACCCAGGCGGTCCTGACGCGGCGCTCGGTTCCGCCGACGCCGCGTCAGCCACCTTTGGACGTCGACCGTCACGGCAGGTCGGTCACGAAGCGTGACGGTTCCGGCTGGGGCGGCGCGTTCGGACGGCGGCAGTTGCGTGCATCTGGTCTCGCCAGACCTCGACTCGGCCTTCGCCGCTCGGGAATCCGCTCCCGTTGTACGACGCCCCATCGCATGCCCAAGGTCAAGTCGTCGCCACACGGCGAGGATCGCCTATTCGTCGCAGGCGTCCTGAAACTGTGCAAGGTACTCGTCCAGCGGCTGGAGGCCAACCTTGGCGCGCCGCTCGTGTACCCCGGCCTCGTCGGCGATCGGCCTCGGCACCGGGCGTCCACCCTCGCATCCACCGAACTGAGTACCGTAGATCTGTGGCCGTCCCGAGTTCACCGCCACCCGATCCTCCAGATAGGCCAACTCGGTCGCGTCAGCGGTCCCGGCGGCCACCGCCACGCACATCAGTCCCAACGCCCGACGCTGAAACGCGACGTCGTGATCGGCGTGCTGGGCGATCAGCCAGGCCGCACTGGCGCCGTCCGCGCCCACGAGACGCGCGTCCGGCCAGCCGTGCTTGTCCATAACGTCGCGGAGCCGGGCGGTCCGGCGGACGTCGTTGTTGGTGTTCACCTTGCCAGTACGCTCGGCCTGGTCAGCCTCGGCCATCTCCAGGAACTCCCGCCGTAGCTCCGGCTCGGTTGGTGCGTCCCGCCTCCGCCCCGGCGGAAGGTCGCTCACCTCGCAGAGCACCTCGGCGGTACGTGCCGTGCCGCCAGTGGACGCACTACGACTCGGTCGTACCTCCCTGCGTTGATCGCCTCCGCACGCCGCTGCACCGGCGAGGAGAAGACCTACCGCCGCGCAGCACCACATCGCCACTGACGCTTTCCCCATCATCGGAGTATGGCCGGGGTGACCTCTGGGTACGCCCTCCGTCGATCTGTGTCCACGCGGATCGCGACAGGTGAGGACGCTTCGAAGGACCTGTATGGCCACAGGTGTGGCGGATCAGCTGAACCGTCACGGGCAAGACCTGCTCGACGGTGACCGGATGCCTGAGACGTTCGAGGTCGACCGGGTCGACCATATCGCGGACATCCTTTTGGGCGTCGCAACGGCGAAGGGACTGATCGGCCATGGTTTCCTCGCGAGGCGGATGGACACCGGGCCGGACTTCCTGAGCCAGCCGCTCGACCAGGTCTCCCGTCGAGCGTTCGACCAGGGTGAGCCGCTGTGCAGCGCGCTGGTCGTCTCGCGTAGCACCGACCGACCGAGTTCGGGCTTTTACGGCCTGACCTCGAAGATGCGGCCCGAGCATGCCTCGCTGAGCGACGACGAACTGTGGGAGCAGGAACGCAAGCGCTGTTAAGGAAGCGGCATCCTGGAAGGTCGGAAGTCTGACAGGTCCAGCCGGCAGGACGAGCTGGGCGGTCAGACCTGCTTGAAGTGCCGTGCCTTCTCGGCGGCAGAAGTGTGCGTTGGCAAGATCGCAGGGCAGGTGCGTCGTCGGACGTCAGCTTCGGCTCTACGGAATCAGTACGGGGTGCTGGCTGTCAGGCCGATCGGTCCTTCACCGCCCGCAGCGAGTAGCGCAGCGGGATCCGTGGCTGCCCTGGAGGGAACCCCCAGCGGCCGTCGCCCTGCTCGGTGAGGACCGGAAGAAGCGGATAGCCGGTCCAGTCGTGCTCATGTAGGAACTCCACCCGCAGGCCGGCGGCGCCCAGAACGCTGACCACCTCCGCGGTGTGGTGCACCCATTCGACGCTGGCCGACGATGCCAGCGGTGCGCTCGGGTCGGCGTACGTGCTCTCGTCCAGGACGATCGCGTCCCGGCTGAAGTAGTCCCCGCGCAGGGTCCGGCCGTCATCCCCCACAAAATGGACCAACGGATGACCCTCGACCACGTAGCAGATGCCACCCGGAGCGACCAACTCGGCAACGACCTGGCCCCAACGCTGCAGGTCGGGCAGGAACTGCAGGGAGCCGATGCTGGTATAGACGATGTCGAAGATTTGTCCGGCCAGTACGGTCGCCGCGTCGTAGACATTCGCCAGCACGAACCGTGCGGAATCGGTGCCTATCCGCTTCGCCACGGAAGCGGCCACATCCAGCGCTGGCGCCGAGAAGTCCAGACCCGTGACAGTCGCACCCCGCCGTGCCCAGGACAACGTGTCCAGACCTAGATGACACTGCAAGTGAAGCAGGGTCTTGTCGCGAACATCGCCGACCTCGGCCGGCTCGAAGGCGCGAAGCGTCTCCTGCCCGGCCACGAAACCCGCAATGTCGTACCACTGGCTGTTGCGATGGACGGGTACCCGCGCATCCCAGTTGGCGCGGTTCACCTCAAGCCAGTCCGCCGGCCCCAAAACGTTCGATCCCATGGTCCGGCGACCCTAGGGCGACCGAGGACCACGATCAATCGATTAATGTCAACCTGCCAGGAGCACATCTACTCATGATCGACGTACTACTCCCGGCACGCCCGGACAATGGCTCGATCAATGCCCATGACGCTGCGTAACACCCGGTCGAGCCCTTACCGCGTATCGCCGCGACTGGAGCGAGTCGACGACAGGTGCGTCGGGTGGAGCGGCCCGTGCGGACTGTCAATCCCGCGACACAGGCGAACCGCAGGCGCTGGCCGCAGGACCAACTGGTTGACAGCTCATCCAGGAACTCAGGAAGCGGAGTCCGCCATGCATCAACCACGAACCCCCCGCACCCGCCATCGCGGCGCCGCCGTACGCGTCACCGTCGCCGTGTTGCTCGCCTCGGCGCTGGCTACCGGAGCGCTGGCGGCCAGTACCGGTCCGGCGACCGCGAGCGACGTGGCCACAACGGCCGACGCGACTGCGGTCACCGCCCACCGCACCGTCGGGGGGAACGCCGACCGGTGTGTGCCGATCCGGCCCGAGTCCGGATTTTACGAGGCCGGCCGGGTCGGCAGTGAGGAACTGACGACGCCGAACTCCCGCTGCTCGACGATCAGCGTCTCCCACATCCAGGATCCGGCCAATCCGACCGACCGGTGCCAGACCTTCCTGCTCGGGTTCTGGCCGCTCGTCGACGGCTCCCTCACCTACACGGATCCGGTAACCGCGTGTGGCCGGCACCGTACGGTATTGGCCCGCGATGTGCCCAACAACGCCCGCTACATCGTGATCTATGCCATCGACTACATCGACCCCGTCATTCAGACAGTGAAGTTCCGCGTCTGGCACTGAGCTACCCGTCTGGGGTCGTGAGGTAGTCCCGAACCGGATGGCCGGCCGCCTGCCCGAGGCGACCGGCCATCCGGGTGGCCCGCGTTGTGGTAGCGCGCTGACCTCGGCACGTGCGTGCACTGGCAGCGTCCACCCCGACGACGCATGTTTACGTACAGTGACGAGGGGGCCATCGGTCAGTGCGCACGCGCGGCGGCAGTTGAGGAGACTCAGACAGGGTCCGCGGATCTCTCCTGCCCACCTTCCTGCGAGCGGCCGGTGTAGGAGACGGTCGTCGCAACCAGCAGCACCGCCCCTGTGAAGAAGTAGGTGTTGATTCCGAGGCCGGCCCAGAACTCACCCGTGGAGATGTCCTGTGCCCCCAGAAAGCCGCCGCGACGGATGCCCGTGACCATCAGCAGATTTTCGGCCATCCCTGAAACACCCCGGAGGACGAGCAGCATGCTCCCCGACCACAGCGGCGTCAGGAGTAACCACTGCGGGAGATTTCGAGCCCACGGCCGGACTGTGGCTACAGCGACGGCTGCCCCAACGACCGACATTGAGATGAGTACGACGTTGAGGATCACGTAGGCGGTCATGCCCCACGGGCGGCCGTCACCGGTCGGATCGTCTCCGGGAAAGAGCACAAGGACCCAATGGGACGCAATAAAGAAGATCAACCATGCGAAGGCGCCGTGCGCCCAGCAAGGACTCCTGACAACGGGCATACCAGCAGCGCGGCGGCCTTGTCGGCGGTGAGGTCCAGCGCTGCGCCGCTCAGGTCGCGGAGCAGGAAATGGAATTCGGTTGAGCAGCCGGACGCGTTCGCGGGCCAGGTCGTCGCGGCGTTCGGAGAGCGGTCGCAGTCGGGTGTGGTGGTCCTCGGCGACGACCTGGCGCAGCCGTTTGTGTCGCATGGCGGCGTGGGCGACGCCGGCGGCGTCCGCGACGTCGGTCTTGCGGGGTGTCCGGTACCTGTCGTAGTCCGGTACCCGTCGTAGTGGCTCTGGCAAGATTTTCGTAGTGGAAGATCACTTGTACGGGTGATAGCACTGGATATGGCGTCTACGAGATCCTGTCCAAATGTGACGTCGAGCTGTCTGAGCTGTTGCCCCATCTGGCCACGGTCGTGGTCACCTCGGTTGACGGCTCTGGTCCTGTGCTGGTCATCCGTGCCCGTACCCGCGAAGACGAGGCGTCGTCCTGCACGGGTTGTGGCAGCGTGAGCGACTGGGCCCACAGTCGATACACACGCTGGCTGGCCGACACCGCGATTGGCGGGCGGCCGGCTCGTATCGAGCTGCGGGTCCGTCGCCTGTACTGCGAAAATCCGGTGTGCTCGAAGGTGACCTTCGCCGAACAGATCGACGGGCTGACGGTGCGCTATCAGCGCCGCACGCCGCTGTTGCAACGCCTGACGCAGATCGCAGGGGTTCTGCTCGCCGGCCGCGGCGGTGCCCGGCTGCTGCACCTGCTGCATGCCGGGCTGTCCCGGACCAGCGTGCTGTCGCATCTGATGAGAATGCCGCTGCCGACACCGGTCACCCCACGAGTCCTGGGCGTGGACGACTTCGCCTTGTATGGCCGCGTCTACGGCACGCTGCTGGTCGACGGCGACACCCGGCTGCCGATCACCTTGTGGGAAGGACGCGACGCCGAGACGCTGCGTGACTGGCTGCAGGCACATCCGGGCGTGCAGATCGCCTGCCGGGACGGCTCACCGACCTATCGTCAGGGCATCACCAGCGGCGCCCCCCAGGCCATCCAGGTCAGCGACCGGTTTCACCTGTGGCAGGGCTTGTCCCGGCGCGTGCAACAGATCACCACCGTTCACCGCGGCTGCCTACCCACCGCGAACCCCGAACCCGAACCAGCTCGCCCAGCCCCCGCTGACACCGAGGCGACCCGGTCAGCCGACAGCCGATCGGCCAGCCATGCCCGGCACCTGTTCGAAACCGTCCACGCGTTGACCGACACCGGCCGCGCCTACAACGCCGTCGCCCGCGAGCTGGGAATGAACTGGCGCACCGTGCGCAAGTACGCGACCGCGACCAGCTGGCAGGACTGCGTACGCCGCCAGCGTCCACGGGTCCCGTCCGCTCTTGACCCCTACCTGCAGTACCTGCAGCAACGCTGGAATGAGGGCGAACACAATGCCAAAGTGCTCCATGCGGAGCTGAAAGCCAAGGGCTTCCTCGGCCACTATCAGCGGGTGAAGATGGCGATCGCGCCGCTGCGCCGCGGTCTGCCCATCGACGAGCCGCACAAGCGTGCCCCGTCACCACGCGAAGCCGCCCGCTGGATCACCACCAGCCCACCACGCCGAACCCTCGACACCATCGAACGGCTTCAGCGCCTGCTGGCACACTGCCCCGAACTCGAGCGCACCCATAGCCTGGTCCGGACCTTCGCCACCCTGTTCGACACCGGCGAACCCGGTCCGCTATCAGACTGGCTCAACCAACTCGAAACCTGCCATCTGCCCGGACTACCCAGCTTCGCCAGGGTGATCCGCGATGACCTGCCGGCAGTCGTGCAGGCCATCACCTCGCCCTACAGCTCCGGCGTCAACGAAGGCCGCATCACCGACGTGAAACTCCAGAAGCGGCTCATGGCCGGCCGAGCAAAAATCCCACTCCTACGCCAAAGAGTCGTACTCATCGCACACCTACGGCGCAGCACCGCGACTGGCTGACGATCTTCCACTACGAAAATCTTGCCAGAGCCGTCGTAGTGCAGAGGCAAGTACGACTGATCTTGCAGAGGCTAGGTGACTCGGGCGGTCGTTGCGTGGTCAGAGACCGAAGATGGTCTTGCAGGCTGGCCATCCCTCGATCGTCACTGCGGGCCGTTGTTGTGTGGTCCACTTCTGTCGTGTCAGCCGAAGGCGGTCGGATATGACGGCTTCGCTGCCGCGGGCGTCGACGGAGATGCCGTCGTGTTCGTAGCCGAGTTTGCGGGACACGCCTTGGGAGGAGTGGTTGTCCTGGAACACCTCGGTGAGTGCCGCGTTGGCACCGAGGTGCTCGAAGGCCAGGGTGAGCAGGCCTAGGCGGGCCTCCGTTCCGTAGCCTTTGCGCTGGTGTTCGACGCCGAGCCAGGCTGAGGTAGTGACCTCGCGAACGACCGGGAAGTCGCGTGCTCGAAGGTTGACCAGGCCGATCGGCTCGTCCGCGTGGAAGACTCCCAACCCGAGTTGCCATGCCGTCGTCTGCCATGTTGCGAGGCCGTTCCAGTGGCCCTGAAGTACGGCCCGTGCGCGGTCTTCGTAGCTGCCGTCGGTCCAGGGAGTGAGGAAGGGGCGCTCGGCCGGGTGGTGAACCCCGGCGCCGGCTAGGTGAGCGATTTTGGTCAGCTCGGCCTCGTGGGGCAGGCGTAGTTTCAGCCGTGGCGTGGTTATCGTGAGGCCATATTGGGGCCAGAGTTCGGCAAGCACGCGATCGATCTTCTCGATTGGGGCCCGGCCGCGCCACTGCTTTTGCCGGCGCCGGGTGCCTCACTACGTGCCGTCATCGTTCGCGTTCTACCGCAGCGCATACACTTCGCCGCGCGTCCCCTCATGGTTCTTGCCGGCGTCAGGTCGCGCCCGCACTGACCAACCTGGCCCGCCTGGTGGCGTCGGACCCAGAACGGCAGCGACACCGAGGCGTTCGCCTGGCTCGGCGCCTCGACCGCCCTGGGCGGGGCCGCAGGAGTCGCCGTGGCCGGCGCGATCGTCGACCGCTGGTCCGTGGGAACCGGGCTAGTAACCGCTGCGACACTGACGGTTGCGACTATCGTGCTGGTGCCCCCTAATCCACCCCACTGCAAGACATCCGCGGTGCCTCGCCGAGTGAGCACTACTCTCAGCACGACCGTGGGCCCGGTGCCCCGGGTCCATCGACGCTGGCGAGCTTCTGCGGTATCCGATCGAGCAAGCCCTTGCGCGCGGCCGCCCTATCCCGTCGCCCCGCCACGATGCGACATGTCGTACGACCCGGCGGCACCTGGACGGGGGCGCTGGCGGTGCGGGAGAGGTCGCACGTGCGACCAGTTCGACAATTCCAACCGGGCGGGGCGGCGAGCGACGGCTTCAGTCGCGGGCCACGGCGTAGCCGAGGATCACGGCGGCAGACACGACGATGTGGCCCGGGGCGAGGTCCTGGGCTGTGGTGGCCGCAGCCTCGGCGTGGCTGCGGTAGCGGGCAGTGCCGGGCTGTTCCGGGTCGACGTCCTCGACATGCAGGACCGCGCCGACGCGGACGCCGGCCGCTTCGGCGTAGAGGTCGGCCTTCGCGCGGGCTGCGGCGACCGCCTTGCGCCGGGCCTCGGCCCGCAGTTCGCGCTTGGCGACGACATCGAAGTCGACGCCCTCGATCTCGTTGGCGCCGGCCGCGACGACATCGACGAGCAGCGGTTCAACGTCGTCCAGCGCGCGAGACTCGACCGCGAAGGCGGCTTGGCACTGGTAGCCGACGAACTTGCGTGTGCCGTCCACGTACTCGGTAGCGGTCTTTAGGTCCAACCGCGAACCCTCGACCGCCGCATCGCTGATCCCGTGTGCCCGTAGCGCGCCACGCACGGCCCGTACGGCGGCGCGGGCCGCTTCGAACGCGGCGTTCGGGGTTTGCTCCACACGTACGACCTTGAACCGCACCCGGACCAGATCCGGGACTGCTTTCACACTCGCCGCGCCGAACGCGGTGATCCCCCATGGGCGTTCCACCATCTGCATGATTGCCGATCCAACCAGATCGTCCGCGCCGCGGCGCACCGGCGGTGGACCTCCTGCTAGACGGTGGCCCAGCCTGCTAGACGGTGGCCCAGCCGGACAGGACCTACAGCCCGTCACCGTCGAGGTTGCCGAGGCCGAGCGCCACAACGGCCAGAGAGGTACAGGCATCCCACAGATGGCTTCACTACACAATCCCACGCGCTCGTCTCCGACACGTGCGGACGTCCTCGCAGTTGGCCATGATGAGGTCAGCGGCTACCGAGGGTGCCCGACACGCCAGCACGGGCGCGCAGGGTCGGCGGCTAGAAGCGCGTACGTGATTTCGGTTGGTGCGGGCATCCGAGCCGTCGGGCGCGGAGGGCCAGCGGGGGGTTCCCGCGGTTCAGTGACGTGGCCGCGGTCGAGCTCTTCCCCAGGCTGCACTTACTGGTCGGCGCCGAGTGCCCCCAGTGCGGCCGGCCAGTCACCCGCACCTAAACCGTTATGCACCCTGAAGCAGGGTGCACGGCGACCGCGTGGAGACGCGGCTCGTCCATGCCGAGCCCCTTCGTGGGCGCCGCTGAGTCACACCAGAGACAATGTCCGCCAAGCGTGGGGAAGGGGTAGGCGATGCATCCGTGGGGACTGTCGGGGCCGGAGTTCCTCTGGCTGTACTCCGCCGGCCTGGTCGTGGGGCTTGCCGTGGCGGTCGGGGTGCGCATGGCGGTGCGCAGGCCACGGCTTGCCGAGCCGCCCGACCCGCCGGCTCCCGAGGAGTTGGGCTTCCTCGCGGGCGGGCCGCAGCACGCGGTCCAGGTCGGCGTCGTCCGGCTGGTCGACGCCGGTGACGTCAGAGTCGACCGTCAGGGCACCCTGACCGCCACGGCGGACGGCGAGCCGACCGGACGCCCGCTCGACGACGCGGTGCTCGCCGAACTCACCGCACCGCAGAAGGTCGCGACGGTGGCCGAGAGGCTTGCGGGCAAACCGGTGATGACCGAGATCGGCGAGTCACTGGTCCGCCGAGGCCTGCTCGTCGCGCCGGCCCGTGCGGTCCGGGCACGATGGCTCGCTCCGGTCTTGCTGTACCTGCTGTTCGTGATCGGCCTGGCCCGCTGGATCAACGGGATTGCCAACGACCTGCCCACCAACTATCTGAGTTTTCTGCTCGCTGCGGCGCTCATCGCCAGTGTGTACCTGAGCACCCGGCTCACGTCCGCCCCCAAGGCCCGGACGGTGCACGGCGACCGGGTGCTGGCCGAGGTCACGGCGAGAGGCCAGGCGGCGGATCCGCTGGAGCGGGTGGCGGTGAGCGGCCCGCACGCCTACCCGGACAAGGAGCTCTCCAAGGCGCTGACCGCCGGCGCGGCCGTGGCGTTCGCCGGCGGCACGTGGAGCTACGCCTCCGCGGGCTCGTTCGACTCCTTCGTGCACATCGGCTCGTCCGGCGGCAGCACCTACACGCACAACTACACCGCGTCCTCCGGCGACCACTCGTCCGGCGGAGGCTGTGGCGGCGGTACCCCCTGATGTCTGCCGTGGACCGGGTTTGCCGCACGACAGCGGGTTCGGTGGAGGCGGCACCATGACAGGGCCGAGACTCGGCGTCGGGATCGGCTGGCGGCCGGAGATCGACCTGACGGTGGAGCGGCTGCCCGGTGTCGACTTCGTGGAGGTGCTGGCGGAGAACATCCACCCGGACCCGCTGCCGGTGTCGCTGACCGTGCTGCGCGAACGTGGGGTGCCGGTGATCGCGCACGCGGTGTCGCTGTCGCTCGGCGGCGCGGAGCCGGTGGACCGCACGCGGGTCGCGCACCTGGCCGCCGTGGCGGAGGCGGTGGACGCGCCGTTGGTCAGCGAGCACGTGGCGTTCAGCCGCGCCGGCGGGCTCGACTCCGGGCACCTGCTGCCGGTGCCGCGCACCCGTGACGCGCTGGACGTGCTGGTGGACAACGTGAATCGGGTGCAGGCGGAGCTGCCGGTGCCGTTGGCGCTGGAGAACATCGCGGCGCTGCTCGACTGGCCGGACAGCGACCTGACCGAGGGACAGTTCCTGGCCGAGCTGGTCGAGCGCACCGACTGCTGGCTGCTGGTCGACGTCGCCAACCTGTACGCGAACGCGGTCAACCTCGGCACCGCGCCGGAGACCTTCCTCGACGAGCTGCCGCTGGAGAGGCTGGCCTACGTGCACGTCGCGGGCGGGGTCACCCACGACGGGCTCTACCACGACACGCACGCTCACGCCGTGCCGCCGCAGGTGCTGGACGTCCTCGCCGCGTTGTGCGCCCGCGTCGACCAGCCGGGGGTCATGCTGGAACGCGACGACGACTTCCCACCGGACGCCGATCTGGCTGCCGAACTCGCCGCGATCCGTGCCGTCGTCGCTGCCTCCAAGGAATCCTGATGCAGCCGTGGGGTATCTCGGGCCCGCAGTTCCTGCTGCTCTACCCGCTCGCCGTGATCGCCGGCCTGGCCGTGGCGGGGTACGCCCGCCGCTGGGCCAACCGGACCGCGCCGGCCGAGCTGCCGCCCGCCGTGGAGTATGCGGAGGTGGCCTTCCTCGCGGGTGGTACCGATCGGGTGGTCGACGCTGCCGTCGCCCGGCTCGTCCACAGTGAACAGGTCAGGGTGAACCGCAGAGGCGTGCTGTCCGCACCGGGTGACCCGGTCTCCGACCACCCGATCGACCGGGACGTCTACGAGGTCGTCCGCCAGCAGCCGACGAAGGTCCACGTTCTGCGGCGTCGGCTCAAGGCGATGCCCCAGGTTCGGGCGCTTGCCGAACGCGTGGCCCCCGGTCAGCGCTCCCGGTCGCCGCGGGAGCGGGCGCTTGCCAAGTACGCCTCGCTGGCGCTGCTGTGCCTGGTGCTCGCGGTCGGCGTGGCCCGCCTGGTCGACGGCATCACCGACGGCTACCCGATCGGTTACCTGCTCATCCAGCTCATCGTCAGCATGGCGATCATCTCGGCGTTCTATATCGCGGTCTGGCCGCTTCCCGCCGGCGCGCGGCGCAGGAACCCGGTGGTGACGCTGGCCGCCCGCCAGCTCGACGGGGTCGACCGAGTCGCGGTGTCCGGGATGGCCGCCTACCCAGACGAGGAGCTACGCGCGACGCTCATCGCGTCGGCCACCCCGCCCAAGAGGAAGGGCCGAGGTCGCCAGCGGGAGGCTTTCTACTACTACGGCCCGCCCACGTCGAGTAGCGACAGCGGCGGTGGTGGCGGTGGCTGCGGCGGCGGAACCCCGTGACACAGCGGGACAAACTGGCCGCGCGGCAGCGGGAACTCCTTCGCGCGCTGCTGGCCGGCGGCCAAGTGCCGGCCGGGTTCGACGCGCACCGGGTCGCGGTCGAGGCCCGGGCGCTCCAGTCCAAACGCCGCTCGGTCGCGGCCAGGTTGCGCCCCGACCTGGCCGAACGGCTCGGCACGGAGTTCCGGCCACTGTTCGACACCTGGGCACTCGACCATCCGAAACCGGTCGACTCCTCGTTCCGCGCCGACCTCGACCGCTTCGAGTCCTGGCTGTACGCCGGCGGCCACCTCGACCCACCACGCACACTCCGCCGCTGGCTCCGCCGTCCGGCGCGCTGAACAGCCAAGGCAGGCGCGTGGATCTTGGCTGGTGGGTCGTGAGGAGTCTCCGACGCGGGCGAGATCGGTCGAAGCGGCATGATCTGTCCGTTCCGGAGTGGCATATCCACACGACCGGCAGGACCAGGATCATGCCGCCACGCCACTCACAGCCTGATCAGTTACCCCGATGCCCGCCGATGGCGCTACCACGCCGACTCAGAGTAGTCGCGCAGCTTGTCCGCCTACGGCCGGCGCCGCGCGGCCGCCACAACAAACTCGGGATACCGCGACTGACCGCGGTTAACCCGCGGCCCGAGGCACAGGCGGTTCAGCATGGTCAAAGCCTCGTTCGAGGCGAGCCCAGCGGTGCGCGAACGCCACCAGGCGGGCGGCCGTAAACTTCCGGCTCGTGACGACACATCCCACCCCGGTCGACGTGGCCTTCGGGCTGTTGCGGGAGGGCCGCATGGGCGACGCCGAGAACCTCATGACGCGCGAGCTACAGGCCGCGGCGGACAACCACGGTCACGGCAGCCCGGAATGGGCCTCGGCCCAGTGCGACCTCGGCAATGTGCTGCTCAACGCCGGTCAACTCGACCGCGCGATCGAGTGCTTCCGCCGGGCCGTCTCCGCGACGCCGCGCGATCACGAGTCCCGCAAGGACCAGTTGACCTACCGACTCAATCTGGGACTGGCGCTGCGCATGGTCGGACGACTCGACGAGGCGGAGACGGAGTTGCGTCAGGGCGTTCAGGAGCGGCTCGCCTTCTACGGTCGCGAGCATGCCGGGTACGCGTTCGGTCTCGAACCGTTGGCGGACCTGCTGCGGGAGCGTGGCGACGTGGCGGAGGCGCGGCAGGTCGTCGAGGAGGCGGTGGCCAACCTGTGGCGTGACGGGCACGAGCGGGTGGCTTCCGCGTTGGCGCTGCGAGCGGCGATTGTGCAGGCCGGTGGCACCGGCGAGCCGCTCTTCGTGGGACTGCACCAACTGCCGGACGAGGTCGTCGAGCAGATCGGGCGAGCCGTCACCCAGATGCTGGACCACGACGATCCAGCCTCCAAGGCCCTGCTCACCTCCTTGGTCGCCGCTTTGGAAGAGCGGCTCGGCATTGACCACCAGGCGACGCTCAACGCCTTGTCCGCGCTGGCGAACCTCGGCCGTGATCTCGGTGACCAGGTGGGGCGGGTTGATGCGATCGAGCGCGTGCTCGCTTCGTACGACCGGCAGGGCCGGCAGGAGGAGGCGCTGATGGCAGCGCTCGGCTTGGCGATGGCCCAGGACGAAGCCGGCGATGCCGAGGCGGCGCTGCGCACGTACGAGTCGGCGCACGCGAGGGCCGAGCGCATCGGTCGTCCGGAGCTGCGGAGCCAGGTGCTGCGCAACTGGGGCCTCGCGCTGAAGGAGGCCGGCCAGGTGGGCCTGGCGGAGCAACGGCTGACCGAGGCAGTGGGCCAGGCGCGCCGAGGCACCGACTACGACACGGTCGGGCGGGCCTGCGTCGCTCTCGGGCTGTTCCTCCAGCATGAGGCGCGGCTGTCGGAGGCCCGCACGGTCCTGGAGGAGGGCCTGACCGTCATGGATCCCGTACACCCGGACGCGATCATCGGCCGCAGCCACCTCGGTGCGGTCCTGGACGGTCGCACCTGCGGGTGTGGCGACATGGCGGGCACGATCGCCGACGCGTTCCGCGAGTTCGTCATCACCAGACTTCCCGCGGACCTGCTCGACCGCCTCGACGTGGCGATCGTAGACGGCGACTTCAAGATCGATGTCGGGCTGCGGCGGGAGCCAACCGAGTCCGAACTCGAACGGCTCAACGGAGTCTTCCAGACCGCGCACGCAGAGTTCCGTCACCGGCTCAACGAGCCCCGTTACGCCCGCTGACGGCCAGCGGGCGTTGTCGTCCCGAGCGGTCACCGTCACCTGCGCCCCCGCCCCGGCCAGTGCCCGCGTCGTCCGACCGCCGTTGCAATACCAGGCCATCGGCGCGCGAGGCCAAGCGGTGACCTCGCCGTGACCACGCGCACCGTCGTCGGCATTTCCGGACGTCCGCACGCCTGGATCCGCTAGCTAGCCGTGTTTCAGGGGCGGGTTGCTGGAACGCTACGACGTCGGACCAGACGCCGCCAGCGCGTTGCTCCTGGCCGTCGGCGACAACCCTGACCGCCTCAACATCAATGCGGCGTTCGCCGCCCTCTGCGGCGTCAGCCCCATCGGAGCCACCTCCGGCAAGACCCAACGCCGCCGCCTCAACAGCGGCGGCGACAGACGAGCCAACTCTGCCCTTTACATCCTCGTGGTCGCCCGGCTCCGCTGGGGCACTCGCACTCGCACCCGCAGCCGCGCCTACGTCGAACGACGCACCAGCGAAGGCAAGACCCACCGCGAGGCCATCCGATGCTTCAACCCGACCCCTGAAACCCGGCTAGTCGAACCAGACGACCAGACGTACCCCATCGTCGCCGAAGCGCTGGCCGAGCGCGCGCATCACAGCGAAGACGTGTTCCCAGTCAGTTTCCGGTCCGATGAAGTCCTGCCGCGTTCGTGAGTCGTACTGGAATCTTGCGTCGGCGGTTGCCCAGCAACCCGGCGACGCCTCAACCGGTGTGATGCCGACCGGCGGGACGCCGTACGTCTCGACGACGTCATCGGGCCAGTCGTCGTCCACCCGGATTCGTTGGCGGAGGCCGTACCACTCGGGGTTTCCGGCGGGCCACCGGTTGTAGTCGGGATGGCCTGCCCGTGGTCCTTCCTGGATCTCCAACACACCGCGACCAGGTGCGGGGACCGACAGGTCGAGGTCACGAAGTTCGGCCCAGGAAACCCAGGTGGCGCCATGGACGGCTCCGTCCAGCCGTGACCACTTCTCGTAATCGTCCCGGACGGGAGCCGACACGTCGGGCGGCAGACCGCGGTCGGCCGCGACCGGCTCCCAGGAGAGCCAGTTCCTCACCCCGAACAGGCAACCGAGCGCCGCGTAGTCCATGCCGTCATGGAGCGGAGCGAGATCCATCAGGCAGATCCACGGATTTGAGCTGCCGTCAAAGTGGGGGCGACGGACCTCGAGGAAGCCGTAGATGTCGGTCGGCACCGCAGCATGCTACCTGCCGCGACGTCATGATGCCGCAGTCCTTGGTCCGGCGTCCGGGCCGGAATCGACCGCCGCCACGTGGCTGTGGAGGATTCGACCGTCGCAGAACGTGGCGCCCGATCGGCGGCATGAGAATTCACTCTCGTACTACCTGCGGATCAAGGCACACGCCCGCACGGGCCGTGGCTATGCGACGGAGCTCGGCCGGGCGGCGCTGGACTGGGCGGTAACCCACCATGCGGATCTGCCGATCGTGGCGTTCACCGAGGTGCACAACCGTGCCTCGCGGGCGGTCATGGAGCGGCTCGGGGTGCGACCAGCGGGCATCATCCGGCGTGATGGACTTGTCGAAGTACATCTCTGAGTTGTGACGCCTGCTCTTCGATACCCCGCAAGAGACGCGTCCCACCCGGATGGGATCACCCACCAGGAACCGAACGTGGGAACGCAAGTGCCAGATCCCGATCACGCCGAGCGGCGGCCGATCGCCGTCGAAGATTCTCGTTGCTGATTGCGACGGGTCAGTCTTTCCCTTCGCCGACATCCTTCCCCTCTTCGGCGAACGCTTTGAAATCCTGCATGTGCTGTTGCGACTGCTTGTGGAAGGCGCTGGGCATTAGGAGCCCCACCAGCCGCATCAGCAGGCCGCTGAACCGGTATTCGCTCTCGCTCTCCCAGAGCGTCGTCTCTGGATTGGCTTCGGTCAGCCGATCGCGCACGACACTCCACATGCCCGCGCCGACGGTCTCGCGGTCGAAGTGAACGACGACCTCTTTGGGGATCTCGTGCAGGTCTGCCGGCTCCCGGCGTGTGATCGTTTCGATGCACTCGAACTTCCGCTTTCCCGACTGCATCACGACCCGAGATTTGGTGCCGAGCTGTCCGTGTATCCCGTTCACGGGCTCGTGCAGCACCATGCCTCGCAGCCACTTCGGTAGGTGTGTCGGGTCGGCGAGCAGCTGGACCACTTTCTCTCGCGGCAGCGCGATCTCGATCGAGTTGGTGTACTTCATGGCGCGAATTCCCTTCTAGGTGTGGGACAACATGCTGTTGTACTGCTCGTCTTGCTCCTCGGGGAGAGGTCTGACATCCGTTTCGCGATTGACAGTTCTCATCGGCGGTGGAGGCCCCAGGAATGCCGGTCAGCCCACCGCAGCGGGGATGTCAGGTCAGGTCGGGTCGGGTGCGTAGAACTTGGTGGTGGCCTCGACTGCGGCTGCGACGTGCTCCGGTTCGCCACCGGCGGCCAGGTGAGCCTCGCCCCAGGCCGCGGCGCTGCGCCGGATGAACTCGCGCCCTTCGGGTGACTTCTCAACCACCTCGCGGTCGGCGGTCTCGCCAGCGGCCAACATCCGGGCCAGGGCGAGGAGAGCCAGGTCCCAGCCAACGCCACCGGCACCGGGGCCGTAGGTCGGGAAGAGGGGCTCCTCGACGACCGCTGCGTGGATCAGCTCGAATTCGGTGCCGCCGGTCGGGTCCGGGACCAGGCGCACTTCCACCTCGCTCGTGCCGGTCCAAGCGTCGGCGTCCGGCCCGTAGAGCCAGGACACCTTCAGCAGACGCGGTGGCTCGCACCGTAGGATCTCGCCGTGCTCACCACCGTCCAGCTCGAACTTCCCGCCTAGCCGCAGGTCCCCGGTG
Source organism: Plantactinospora sp. CA-294935 (assembly GCF_050936445.1). Lineage (NCBI taxonomy): Bacteria > Bacillati > Actinomycetota > Actinomycetes > Micromonosporales > Micromonosporaceae > Plantactinospora > Plantactinospora sp. CA-294935. Next base: position 8,367,237 of record NZ_JBNJMU010000001.1, on the reverse strand, counting down.
ACCGGTTTCAACCAGCGATGCAGCCGCTCGGGGCTGGTAAGGGCGTCCCAGACGTCGTCAATCGGCGCTTCGTATCGACGCCGCACCTCGACGGTGTACGCGTCGCCGGCGGGCACGCTGCCCGTGCCCATTGCCCGGCGAGTGGCGGCCAGTTCGTCCAATATGTCTTTCATGTCACGCTCCCTTCGCTGATGGATCGGTCTTGCCGGCACCGAGCCCGGACCCAGTCGGTCGGTTGGGATCTTCGCCAGCCGGAGTCCGAGCTGCACGCCTGCCCCGGGCCAGCTCGGTTTCCAGAGCGTCGAGGCGCTGTTCCCAGAAGCGGCGAAACCGGTCCAGCCATGCGTCGACCTCGCTCAGCGCCGCGGGTTCGACGGTGTAGAACCGGCGAGCGCCCTCAGTCCGTACCGACGCGAACCCGCTGTCACGCAGCACGCGCAGATGCTGTGAGACAGCCGGCTGGGAGATGGCGAACTCGGCCCGGATCACGTCCGTAATCGCGCCAGAGGTCTGCTCGCCGTCGGCGAGCAGCTCCAGAATGCGCCGGCGTCGAGGGTCGCCGAGGATGTCGAACGCGTGTATGAATAGGGATCGTACCGGCTACCACTTATATAAGTCAACGCTGGCATCCTGACGAAACGGCCGAGCAGATCTACCACCAGCTGCACACCAAAGATTCCGTCGTGGCAAGTAGGCCGGAGCGGCACTACGTTAGCGCTCTGGCCTGCTGCTGTTCGGCGTGGGTTGGTGGGACACCGGGCGACCGTTGCGGGTATCGCGTCGGCGTGACGTCGGTGCGAGGTCGTGATGGCTGACGTCGCCCGGTTGCGGACGGCGCTGCGAGAAGCAGACCGTCGCGGGGCGTTGATAGTCGTCTGCCGTTGCTGGCGCCGGTGCAACCGCTGTTCAGCGGGCGGGTGAGGCGTGGTGCCGTGGTCGCGATCGAGGGGGCGGCAGGCCGGTCGTCGCTGGCGATGATGATGCTGGCCGGGGGTGTCGGCGGCGGGCGGCTGGTGCGGTGTGGTCGGTCTGCCGGCGTTCGGCCGTCTTGCCGCCCGGGAGGTGGGTATCCGGCTGGAGGCGTTGGCGTTGGTCTCAGCCCGGGCCGTCGTGGGCGGATGTGGTCGGGGCTCCGGTGACGGGGATGGAGGCGGTTCTGGTGGACCCGTCGACGCGAGTGTTCGGGAGAGTTGGCGCGACGGCTCACGGCCAAGGCGCGCCAGCACCGCTGCACGCTGTTCACCCTCGGCCCGGTCTGGGAGGGCAGCGATGTGCGTGTATCGGCGCGGTGTCAGGAGTGGTCGGGCCTGGGGCAGGGGCGGGGCCGGCTACGCGGTCGGCGGCTGAGGGTGGTGGCGTCACACCGTCCGTATGTCAAGCTGGTCCTAGAGTTTCCAGCCGACGACGCGCCGTGCCCGTGTTGTCGGGGATGGAACCGCCAACGCGGCGCTGCTCAAGCCGCATGTGCAGGCGGTCTGAGCCCGCCGGGCGTGGGCTCGACGCCCTACCTGCCCGAAGAAGCACGACTCGGCCCGCCGCATGCCGTCCCTACCCGAGCAGCCCTGCAACCGGGGCGGCGACAGAAGAGCGGCCGGCCCAATACCCTCTCGACGTGATCTCCACCTGCCCTGAATGCGGTGCGCCGGGTGTGCCGCTGCTGTTTGGCCTGCCGGTTCCGGAAGCGCGTGATGCCGCCGACCACGGAGAGCTTGCACTCGGCGGCTGCATCGTCGAGGACGAGCCGCCCAATTGGCAGTGCCCACGGAACCACCGCTGGCAGGACAGCGACGAGAAGGCGTGGCAGGAACTACTACTCACCGTGCTTGAGGCGCATGGCTACAGCGACGCCGACACTGAGCCCTGAGAAGCCGCGCACCGTCTGCGGCAGATTAGTACGGTCTGTGCGGAGGTGCGGAGGACCGTGGAGTGAGCGCGGACGGGCCGGAGCTGCTGCCTGGCGGTTCCGTCAATGCTGTGGTGCGGGTGGGCGACACGGTGCGGCGACCGGTCTCGGCGTGGACGTCGGTGAGGCCGTGAGGCTGGTGCGACTGATCGCGGACGCCTACGGCCTGCGGACCTGACCGGGTGACACCAACCCCTTGCCAGGCAACGCCTTCACCGAGTTACGAGACGTCCTTCAGCCTATGGAGCCGCCTCTTGGGCGATCCGACCACTAGCGTCGCGACCGGCGGAGCGGGGCGTTGTGTCGTTCGGAGTCGTTGCTCGTCGTGGCCGGGGCGTCATTACCGGCCGCTGGCCTTCCTGAGCGCGTCGCCGAGCGCTTCGGCGCTGGTCACACCGACGATCAGGTCGCCGTTGTCGAAGACGAACCTCGGCACGGTGGTGACGCCATACCGCCGCGCTGCGGTCACTTGCTCACGTACTTCGGCGTGCCCCTCCTCGGAGGTGAGACAGTCCCGGACCCGGCCGCCATCCAAGCCGACCTGCTCGGCCAGCTCGGTGAGTTGGGTGTGGTCGGCGATGTTCACGCCATCGCGGAAGTACGCGTCGAAGAGCGCGGTAGTCAGTGCGGCCTGCATCGCGGCACCGTGCTGGTGCAGGGCGAGCCACCGCAGCCGGTGCGCGGTGAAGGTGTTGACCGCTATGGCACGGTCGAATCGGTACTCGATCCCTTCACTGGCACCGAGTCGTGTCATCTGTGTGAGCATCGCCTCGGCTTGTTCCGGACCGAACATCTCGACCACCGTGTCCATCAGTGGTCGGGGATCCTCGGGCGCGTCGGGCATCAACTGGTACGGACGATGGACGAGTTCGACGTCCGTTTCTGCACCGGCCGCGGCCACCGCTCGGTGGAACTGGTGCGTGCCGAGGCGGCACCACGGGCATGCGATGTCGTCGTATACCTCTACCTTCATCCTGGGTCCTTTCTCGTGCAGGTAGCGCGTCGGCGATCCGGGTGGCCTCTGCCATGACCTCGATCTGGAAGACGTCCATCTGAGGTGTCGGGCAGAGTAGAGCGCGTGGATCAGGTCGGCCCGGGCCGGGGATCGGCGCTCACGGTGGGGCCCCGTAGCGCTCGGAGGGCGTGGGACCGTGTGAGGACTTCGTCCAGCATGGTGTTCAGGGCGGTTTCGTGGTGTTCGCCGGGGGCGCAGACGCCTGCGTAGGTGGTGATGTCGGTGGCGTCGAAGCCGGTGAGGTCGAAGTCGGTATACGTGAGGAGTGCGACTTGGGGGTTCACGTCGGCGATTTTGATGTCGCCCATGATTTGTCGTAGTTGTGCCACGGCGCGGATGCCGCCGTTTACCCCGTGGCTGACGAACCCGGCTGCCTTGTGGTTCCATTCCGCGTACAGGTAGTCGATGGCGTTTTTGAGCGCGGCGGGCATGGAGCCGTTGTACTCCGAGGTGACGAACACGAACCCATCGAACCTGTCGATTGTGGCCGCCCACCGCTTGGTGTGTGGATTTTGGTACGAACCGGAGGCTGCGGGCAGGGGCTCGTCCAACAGCGGTAGCCCGTAGTCGGCCAGGTCGACGAGCTCGATGCTGGCCTGCCCCGCCTTGACGGCGGGATGCCGGCCCGCGACCTCGGTGACCCACCGGGCCACGGCCTCTGCCCGGCGCCCGGGGCGGGTGCTGCCCAGAATGATCGCGATCTGGATCACGAACCTACTCCCTTAGATCTTTCTCGCTCGGGCATGAACCGCTTGCTCGCCGCCAAGGTGGTGCCGACGCGGCTGCCGGTCACGAGCGCCTCGTGACCGCGCTCGTGAGACACCCCAGCGGGGTGACGTGCGGCGCGACCTCCGGGCCGACCGTGGCCAGCCACCCGAGCAGCCCGCGCAGCGGCGCCCCGTTCAGGGACGCGTGCCCACCGTCGGTGAAGGTGCTCATGCCTGCAAGCGTCCCGGCGCCAGGGGTGTCGGGCCAGGCTGCGGTTTCCCTAGCCTTGGCAGGGCTAGGCTCGCGTTGAATACAATCACCGCTGATGGGAGAGGCAGAGCTGGGCGCGTTTCTACGCGCGCACCGGGAGGCGGTCCCGCCGGCGGCGGTCGGGCTCCCGGACGGAACCCGGCGCCGTACACCCGGGCTGCGCCGGGCCGAGCTGGCCACGCTCGCCGGCGTCAGCGTGGATTACCTCACCCGGCTGGAGCAGGGGCGCGACCGCAGCCCGTCCGCCCAGGTCCTCGCCGCGCTCGCGCAGACGTTGGGGCTGTCCCGTGACGAGCGGATCCACCTGTACCGGCTAGCGAAGACCGCCGCCGGCGGCGGCGCATGCGACGCGGCCGCCACGACACCGGCCCGGACAGTGCGCCCGACCGTGCAGGCGCTGCTGGACCGGCTCGAGCCCGCACCGGCGCTGGTCGCCAACCAACCCGGCGACCTGCTCGCGTGGACGGCCGGGTTCGCGAGGCTGGCCGGCCCGACCGGGCTGCTGGAGGCAGAGCCGCCGAACCTGGCCCGATACATATTCACCCACCCTCGGGCGCACGATGCTCACCCCGACTGGGACACGCTCGCCGACGACCGGGCCGCCGCGCTGCGGACCGCGGCCGCGCTCGGCGACCCACACGCAGCGCTACTCGCCGAGGAACTGACCATCATTGCCGGCGCCCGCTTCCGCGACCGGTTCGAAGGCTCGGCCGCACTGCCCACGCGCACCGGCGTCGAGCGATGGGCGCACCCGCAGGTGGGGCAGCTCCGGCTGGCGTACGAGAACCTGCAGCTGCCCGACCCCGACGAGCAGCGGCTGATCGTCTACCTCGCCGCCGACGAGGCCAGCGCCGGCGCCCTCGACCGCCTCACCGACCATCACCCTGCCGCATCGAGTACGGCGGCTGGCTACCGATGCGGCGGCGACCACGATCCACGAGCCCGTCGCTAGCAAGCCGAGTACGGTGGGCGTTGCGGCGGTGAACGGGGGCCCGCCGGCAGGGTTCGTACGATCCGGCCAGTCGTGTGGGGCGGCCCGCCTCGAACCCTTGGTCAGGCTGGCGCTGGACCTGGTCGACGATCATCGCCGCCCGGCGGCCGTGACTTTCCCGGCGGTCGAGGACGGGTCGCTGTCGGACCGGCCGGCCGTGTGGGGCAGCCCGCTCCGAACCCACTCCGTCAACCCGGCCGGCGCCGCGAAGATCGCCCAGGTCTTACGGCACTGGGGGTATCGCGTCCGCGTCGCGTCGGGCTGCACGGACGTCGGCCATCTCGACGGCCCCGCGTGAGCTGACCGGCTCGAGCGCGCCGCCCGACGGCTGTCACACTCGGACGGCGGTAGAAGCGGATGGCTGACCTTGCCGACAAGGAGTGGCTGGATCGGGAATCATGACGGCGACGTAGCCGATCAGCATCGAGTCGGTGGATCTCGCGAGGGACCTCGCTATCTGATGGAGATTCGCTCTGGATGCGTACACACTCCACGGCATGCGTACGTCAGATGCGGACCTGGCCCTGCAGTGGCTGGCCGAGGCGGGGATAACACCGGTCGGCCCCGGCCGCTGGCTGGACAGCAAATCGTCTGGCGTGACGGAGATGTCGAACGACGACGTGGCTTTCGCCTGCGCGTACCCGATGGTTTTCGACGACGAATCGGGTCCGGTACGGCGTGTCCGCACCGCGTTGGGCCTGCTGGATCTGACCGGCGAGTTCGAGGTGCTGACCCATTTGAACGCGTACGTCGTCGACCATGCTGATCCGGCGGTCATCGACACGTTCTGGGCCGGCTGCCGTGCACGTATGGAAGTAGCCGATCCGATCGAGAATCTGCGGTTGTCCCTACGGACGTACTGGTTTGTCGGCGGCACTTCCAAGGCCGCCTTCGCTGCGATGATCGGCGACGACGTACGCCGTCTCGCGGCGGAGGATCGCCTGCCGCGGCTGGCCCACGGTCCGCTGCACCGCCGCGCCCGCCACGTACTGGAGGACTCGGGCACGGTTTGCTGGGCCGACAAGCACGACATCTTCCGAGCCGCCGCGACTGTCGGTGAGCTACACCCGGCGGTGTTCCACGGTCTGCTGGCCGGTTATCACGCGGTCTACGGCGACCTTCAACCGGCGGAGACGCTCACTCTGCTGGAACACCTGCGCCTTCCGACCGACGCCGAAGGCCTCGCCCAGCTGCGGGCAGTCCTACGCAAGGGCGCCAAAAGCCACTACGACGACCCCAGCCTGTGGAACGCCCAGTAGCGCCTGTATTCGCAGCTTGCCGAACATGGTCGGATGCCCGGTTCTCGGCAGTAGCGGATGCAGCCGAGCCCGCCTGCGGCCATCGCGCCGATCGGATCCGGCACGACGGTGGTCGGCATAGGTGACGAAGCACCGGCGACCTGGGGCTCCTGTCGACAGGGCGGTGCGCGACCCGACATGACGTGAGCTTGCCGTCCCGCCTTGAGCATCGAGCGCTGACCGCAGGAGGCTGGCCGGCCAGCAGGGATGGATCCGAAGCGACCCCGTGCTCGCCGGTCACTTCTGCAATGCGCAGGAATCCGGCCCGATGGGCCACATCGACTGGGGGTAGGCCAACCGGCTGAGCCGCGTACCGCCGATCAGGTAGCCGGTAGGGCGGACGCGCGCAGTGCGGCGGCCAGCCACTCGAACGGGAACCGTTCCGGCGGCGCGTTGTTCACGGCGGTGACCAGCGCCATGTACCGGTCGAACGGTCCCTCCGGCTCGGGCGGGGTGCGGTCCCACTCCGCGCCCGCCAGCATGTGGTCGGCCGCCTGGATCCGGAACTCGGGCGTGTCCGGCATCCCGGGGCTGTCCGGTGTCGCGAAGATGCCGGTCAGCCACCCGATCCACCGGTCGGCGATCTCCCGCCCCCGCGGCGAGTCCGGCGGCACCCGCTCCCGCGCCGCGTCCATCACCGCCTGGCCGATCGGCGTGGCCGCCTCCAGGGTGTCCAGCATCGGCGATGAGGTCATCAGCGGCCCGGCCCCGGTGGTGCACACCTCGTACAGCTCACGACGCACGGCCTGCCGGACCTCGGTGTTGCGGACCAGCTCGGCCAGCTCTATCCACGCCTCGAGCTGGGCTGCGGTGGGATGTTCGGGCAGCTCCGGCCGGGCTGCCCGCCACCACTCGACCATCCGCTCCGGCGGCTCCCAGCCGGTGGAGACGTCGGTCCAGAACTCGTCGATCAGCCGGTCGCGCTCCTCGTCCGGCATGCCGGCCAGCTTGTGCATCAGCGTGACCTGCTCGGCCGTGGAGTCCTGCCGCAGGATGGCCGACAGCACCGCGCGACGGCTGCGCAGCCGTGCCTCCTGCCGGGTCAGCAGAGCCAGGTGGGTGGCGGCCAGCTCGCGCAGCGTCGCCTCGCCGGCCAGCACCCGCCGGATCTCGTCCAGGCCGGCGTCGAGTTCCCGTAGCGTCCGGACCAGTTCCAGCCGGGCGATGGCCGACACGTCGTACAGGCGGTGGCCGGCCGGGGTACTGGCGGCCGGCGTTACGACACCGGCGTCGGCGTAGTACCGGACGGCGCTGACGCTCAGGCCGGTCCGCCGGGCGACATCCCCGATGGCGTACAGCTCGTTCATGTCCACGACGCCCACTATGCGATCTCAAGCGGCTTGAGATACAAGCCCCTAGTCAGGTCACCTGACAATCTCGGGAGACGGCCCAGGCTAGGTCGACCGGTCCACTCAGCCAAGATCACGTACCAGGTCATCAGCATGAGCGGACGCTGCGCGCCAGCCGTACGCCGCCACGCTCTGTGACCCCGCGCGCAGCCCGCCACCGCGCCTGCTCTGTGGCATGAGACGTCGTCACCACGTGAACCTTTCTCAACCTCCCCTTGCGGTCCGTCGGACCACAGCGTCGGACGCGGTGCGTGCGCGCCGCGCGGTTCAGGTTGAAAAGGGTTCACTGCTTGGAAGGCCGCTACGTTAGGCTCGTGGACGAGGAAGCGGACTACGACTACACCCAGAAGTCAGCGGACGCCGGCCGCATGGGGAAGGCGGCTGAACACTTGGTCGCGGCGTTCTGCATCCTTGCGACGCGAGGGGCTCTCAACGTATCCACCTCCCTCGTCGATGACGAGGGGGTAGACCTCGTGTTTCATCGGCGCGGCTCCACCAGAACGCTCGCCGTCCAGGTCAAGGCTCGGATGTCCGACAGCAAGCGCATCCAGTCGGAAGGCTTCGTCGCCTTCGTGCGGTCGCAGACGTTCGTCCCCCGAGAAGACCTGGACATGCTGTTCGTCGCGATCGACGTGGTCCATGGGATCGTGATGAAGGCATGGCTCGTTCCCAGCACGGTCTATGCGGAGACTCTCGGTGAGCCCAGTAGCAAGGGCCGGTATCGCTTCAGTGCGTCGATGAAGGACGGCTCCAACGACCGCTGGAAGCGGTACCGTCTCGAAGCACACGAACTGCCACCGGCGGTGCTGCGGCGACTGGAACAACTGGAAGCCGCGGAAGGTTAGCCGCAGTCCAGGGCTGACATCCCGTCCGGCAGGCACCAGCCGCACTGTGCCATGAGCGGATGCCCCTCCGTTGAAAGATCAGCGCTCTGTCATGGCTTGTGCCGGCCTGCGGCGAGCGACGGCGATCCCTGCGCTGCAGACAAGTGTGACGACAGCGAAGGCGGCGGGCAGGCCCACGGCTTCGGCGACAAATCCGGCCAGCGGCGGCCCGCCGAGATAGGCGATGTAGCCGACGGCGCTGACCCGCGCCGTCATCGCTGCCGCCCGGCCGGGAGTGGACCGGTTGGCGGCCTGGACGGCTAGCGGGAAGATCGGTCCGATGGCCAGTCCGGTCAAGCCGATGGCCAGGACCATGACTAAAGGCTGAGCGATCAGCAACCCGACGGTGATCAGGAAGGCGGTGGAGACGGCTGTTGTCGTCAGAAGCCGACCCTCGCCGAACCGGCTGAGCACGGAGTCGCCGATCGAGCGGGAGATGAACATCGCCAGATTGAAGATGGCCAGGGCGGTGGCGGCTGTGGTGTCCGATGCACCGAGATCGCGGCTGATGAGCAGGGCCGACCAGTCGGTGATCAGGCCTTCGACGAGCAGGCCGCAGACGGCGAGAGCCGCGACGGTCAGCGGAATGCCCCACCGTCCGGTTGGCGAGCCGGCGCGGGTATCCACGGACTGCCGTCCGGCGTCGCCATGGTCATGCGGCCACAGCGTTATAGCGCTGGCCAGAACGATGGCGGCAAGGACGGTCGCGACAATTGCGAGGTGTAGAGCTACGGTGGCACCGAGTCGAATTGCCACGACGCCACCTGCGGCTCCGGCAAGCACCCCGAGGCTGTATCCGCCGTGCATGCGAGACAGCACCCGGCGGCCGGATCGCTCCTGGCAGGTGATGGCGAGCGTGTTCATAGCGACGTCGAGGACGCCGCTCGCCGCGCCGAGCACCATCAGTATCGCGGTCAGTTGCCAGACGCCGCCGGCCACGCCGATCAATGGGAGCGCCGCGCTGAAGACCAGCGCAGTGACGACACAGACCCGGGCCGGCTCCATGCGGTGAAGGATCCGTCCGGCGAGTAGCAGCGCGGGAACGGAACCGGCGGCGACGCCGAACAAGGCAGCGCCTAGTTCGCTATCGCTCAGATCGAGGTGTCGGGCCACTTCTGGGATTCGCGGAGCCCAACTGGAGAGCACGACTCCATTGACGAAAAAGACGGCCCAGACACAACGTACGACGGAGCGGTTTTGTGCGACAAGCACGGCGACCCTCAGGCCGCCCTGTCGACTTCCGCCTTTCCCCCGGACGGTCAGGAGAGGCGAACCATTGATCTGGAACAGCTACCTTAGCAACGCCGTCGCCAGGTATCCACCGCAGCGGGCGCCGCACTGGCATCGGCATGACCGTGCGCAACACGCCAGCCAGGGCTGTCACCCTGTGTGACTTGTAGGCGACCTGTCACCGCGCCCGCTCGGCGGCACGTGAGTGCACTTGATCATGAAGATGTCGATTACGGCGAGGTCGGAGGCTTGGCCTTCTGCGGGTAGATCGTCTCGTGGCGGGCCAGCATGGCGACGAACTCGCCGATCTTTCGTTCACGGGTCTGCGCCCGTTTGACGGCATTGACGCGATGGATGAGGGCGAACCGGTTGGTTCTGGTGAGTACGTCGAACATGGCCTGGGCGGCGGGATCGGCGGCGATGGCGGCGAGGAGGTCGGCCGGCATCTCGGCTTCCGACGGTGGGGCGTAGGCGGCCGCCCACCGCCCGTCGGCCTTCGCGGCTTCCACCGCGGCGCGGCCCGGGGGCAGCATCCGCCCCTGTGCCTCCAGCCGGGCCACGTGGGCGACGTTGCGTTGTGACCAGGAACTGCGGGGCGTGCGAGGGGTGAACCGGATCCAGGAGGTCTCCTGATCCCGTCTGCGGGCCTGCCCGTCGATCCAGCCGAAGCACAGGGCCTCGTCGACCGCCTGCTGCCAGGTCAGCGTGGTGACTGTGCCGCCCTTCTTGGTCAGGGCGAGCCAGACGCCGGGCGACGTGGCGTGGTTGGCCGACAACCACGCGCGCAGCGCGTCGGCGTCTGCGACGATCAACTCATCCAGTTCGGCGCTCATGACGGCAGGCTAACCGCTCGCCGTGGCCGTGGCCGCGGCCGCTGCCTGTTGGCCTGTCCGACTTGCCGGGCTGCCGGCGCGCCGGTCGCTCGGCGGACCGCCGGGGCAGCACCTCGATGCTCAGGACGATCTCGACGTTGGGCCGGCGTTTCAGACTCCTCGTGTGGCTGTAGGCGCTCGCCGGGCCCCGCGGATGTCTGTGGGCTGGGGTCGGAGGGTCTGCGCGTGCCTGCGCGCGACAGATATGGCAGTCCATGGTCGATGGCGCTCTGTAAGCCAGATGAAAGCAGGTAGACAGCGCTTACGGCGAGACTGATTCCGTTTTCGGGTCCGGTCTTCGGTAGCCGGACCCTCGGTGAGAGGAGACGTGCCATGAGAAGCAGTGCGGTCCGGAAGACCACGACCAACAAGGCGGCATCGGGCAGCGCGAACCGGCTCAGTGTCATCGTCCGCGAGCTGGAGAAGACGATCCCGACCCGGACGAAGGCTGACCCGACCTCCTGCGCGCCGGGCGCCATGTACTGCGCCTGACCTCGGCGCTGCATGGCGACGGGGCAGCGGATTCTGGCGGCGATGAGCCAAGGTCCGCTGCCCGTCGATTTTGTCGATGCTGTTCTGCCGGTCCGACTCCGGGACCGGCGGAACAGCACCGGGCTTCGGCTGACCGAGGACGAGGGGGTAGCAAGGTGAGGGGTGTGCTGTGGGAGCCGTCGCCGACCGCTGTCGCGACGACGTCCCTGGCAACCGGACCCGCCAGGACCGACGCCCTGCCGCCGGTGGCCCGGGAGGTGCTGTCCGCAGTACGGGCCGGCACCGGAGGTGGCCTGTTCCCGCCGGTGGCCGCGCCGTCCCCGGATGGCGCGTCGTTGACGGCGACCCGTCGACTTGCCGGCGACGCCGATGCGTCCTGGTTGGCGTCCGTGCTGGTGGAGCCTCAGTTCGGCCCGCTGCTGGCATTGCTGGAACGGCTCGACCAGTGGTGCAGGCGTACCGCTCCGGGCTACCGCGAGGTGCTGCGGTCGGAACTGCTTACCGTGACCAACGCGGAGCTTTTCGGCCCCGTGGTCGCCGAGATGTTCGTGGCCTGTGCGGCCGGGAGGCTGACCCACACCCGCCGTCTCGCCGCCGAGGAGGCCGCACGATACGCCGCGTTCCTGGCGACATTCCTGCGACGGCTGCGCCGGGACATCGACGCGGGCTGGCCGGACCGGCCGGAGTTCCGCGGTCCGGTGGTGGAACTCCAGGCCCAGGGCGAGGAGACGCACAACGGCCGGCAACGGGTTCTGCGGGTACGGCTGCACGGCGGCGGGGCGGTGGCGTACAAGCCCCGCCCGGCAAACGGCGAGCTGCTCTTCCTGGCCCAGGGCAGCCCCGGCCGGGACGGCTCGGTGTTCGAGCTGCTGAACCGTTTGCCCGCGGTTTCCGGCCCTGTGCGGCTTCCGGTGCTGCGGTGTTGGCGTGGCCGAGGCCGGGATCGGCAGGCCTACCTCTGGCAGGAGTGGATTGACCACCCGGCCCAGTGGGGGACCCTGCGCCGTTCCGGCAGCCGTCGCCTGTCCGGTACCCGGCTCCCGGTACGCCAGGCCGGGGACTTCTGGCATCGGGCGGGTTCTCTGGCCGCGGCCTGTTTCGCCTTCGGGCTCGCCGACCTGTTCGAGCAGAACCTGCTCGCCGGCGCCCGGCCGGAGGACCGGACCCCGATGCTTTACCCGGTGGACCTGGAGGTCTACTTCTCTCCGGTGCGCCGGCTCTCCGAGACCGGCCTGGTGATGGATCCGGTCAACGGCGGGCACCACCACGTGGGCATCGAGCGCGAGGCACGCTGGTGCACGATCGCCGGTTCGCTGGAGTACCTCCGAGCCGGCTGCCAAGGCGGATACCAGCTCTGCCGCGCGGACCGGTCCTGGACCCGGCGGGAGGCCCGGTCGGTGGTGGCGGACAGCCGTGGCGGAATCGGCTACGGGCCGTACCTGACGGAGTTCCTGCGTGGCATGTTCGATCTCTGGACGCTCGCCTGCACACAGCGGGTCCGGATCGCCCGGTTCGTCGAGCGGCGTTGCCGGGACAATTTTGTCCGGGTTCTCGCCCGGCCGACCGTGGACTACCTCGACGCGATCCGCCGCCGCCGCTACTCGGGCGGCGGCGCGGCACCCCGGGCCGACGACCCGGCGATCCGGTACGGTACCGGCGAGCTAGCGCAGCTACGGGAGCTGGACGTGCCGTACTTCGTCCGCCCCGCCGCCGGCGGCCCGCTGCGCCGGCTCGCCCCGCCGAGCCACGGGTTCCGTACCCTGCCGGCCGGCACCCGGCTCGGCCCGGACCGCCGGTCCTCCCCGTCCGCCGCGGTGCGGACCGGTGCCGACCTCGACCTGGTCGCGCTGGGCGTCGCGTTGCGGGATGCCATCGAGTACGTCCTCCCCGACCTGCCCGGGCCCACCCTGACGGATCCGCGGCGGGGCGTCGAGGTACGGCTGACCGACGCGCAGCACGGCGAGGTCAGCTTCGACTGGCCGGAGCAGGGGCACCGGATTACCTTCGTCTGGACCGCCAACGTGGTACGGCTCCGCCTTGACCCGCTGTCGGTCATGGCGGAAGCGCCGAACGGGGCGGCCGGGTCGAACGCGCCGGAGCGGTCGGGCGAGGCGGTCGGACCGGCAGCGTCGGGCGAATCGGCGGAGCCGGACGTGCCCGACTGGGGGCAGGTCCGTGGGCGGCTGCTGCGGGTCCACCGGATTGACAAGGCCCTCCGGTCGCGGCTGGTGCATGGCCGCTCGGATCCGGCGCTGGCCGAACAGCTACGGACCCTGACCGACGCGGCCTCGGCCTGGCTCGGCGACGTGGTACGCCGATATGGGTGGCCGACCCGTGCGCTGGTCGGCCCGGCGGCGTCCGAGGCAGCCTGCCGGCTCGTCCAGCACGCGCAGGTCCCGATCGCACACCACCGGCGCTGTCTCCGACTGGTGCGGACCGCCGCGCGGCGCGGCGAGGTGCCGTGGCGGCAGGTGGCGTACCTGACGGACGCGCTGCGGGTCCGCCAGGGTCGTCCGCAACTGTTCGGCACGAAGTTCGTCGAGCGGGACGGCGTGCTGGTGCCGTACCCGATCGAGCGTCCGGAGACGGTGGACGAACGTCGCCGGCGGATGCGGCTGGAGCCGTTGGTTCGCTACGCACACCGGCTGCGGAACCGCTACCTGCCGAGTACCAACCGTCACGATCCATTGAGGACGAGCGAGGAGGCGCCGTGCGGGTGCGGAGTGTGACCGGGTCGCCGACCACTCGGTCGCCTGCCGGCGGGAGTGTGGCCCAGCCTTCCGGCGCCCGCTCGTCGACGGTGCGGCCCGAGACCTCGCCCGTTGACGGGCCGACCGTTGACGGGCCACACGTTGACGGGCCGTCCCTTGACGGGCCACACGTTGACGGGCCGACCCTCGACGGGCCGACCCTTGACGACTGGGCCGGGTTCGCCGAGCGGTGCTGGAACGTCGCCCCGGCGGTCGTACCGATGGCAGCGCCGCTGACCGTCCCGGACGCGTACCGGATGATCGCCGAGGCGAGCGCGCCGTTCCGCGCGGGTACCCGGTTCCACGTCCTGCCCGACGTGCGGTTCGGCACCGCCGGCGGCCGGATCCGCGCGCCCGGCGACCTCCTGCCCGGTGCCGCCGACACGGATCCCGACAGCTACCGCAGCCGGCTCGGCGCCGAACTAGCCGGACAGGGTTGGCTGCTCGACGTGGAGCAGCCGCTGTTCGGGGACTTCGCCGGGTGGCTCCGGGTCCGGAACAGCATCGACGGACTCTGGCGACGGGTGGGGTTCCCGGTCGTACCGGTCCGGGCCGAGTTGGCCTTCGGGAACGGGGTGACCCGTACCGGCGGGCTGACCCGGGACTCTCGGCACGCGGTGCTGGTCTGGGTACTGCGCGGTCGGCTGGAGGTCCGGGTAGCCGGCGCGGTGCGGTGCCGGGCCGGGGCGGGGGACCTGGCGTACTGGCCGGCCGGGCTTCCCTACGCCGAGACCTTCGCCGACGACTGCCTGACCCTGCTGCTCCGGGTGCCCAGCGACTCCCGACTCGCGGTAGGCGCGGTGCACGACACCGCCGTCGAACTGGCCGGCGACGGTCCGGCCACCGACGAGGTGGTGCCGTACCTGCCGGTGCCGCCGCCGGACGGAATCGGCCCGGTGCCGATGGCGGACCCGCTGGCCCGGGCCGCCACCGCGGTACGGGAGCTGAGCACGGCGGCGGAACTGACCCGTACGTTACGGGTCCGCTGGGCGGCCCGGGTCAGCGCGGGCGGCCTCGAACCCGTACCGCCGGCCAGGGAACCGGTCCAGCTCTTTGCCCGAACCGTGGTACGGCGTACCGCCGAGGTGGTCCGGATGCGCGAGGTCCGGTCCGGCTGGATCTGGGCGGTGCACGGGCATGCGTTCGTCGTACGCGGCGCCGCTCGGTCGCTGCTGCGTCGACTCCCGCTCGGCGTCCCGGTCCGGGTCGCCGACGTATCCGGCCCGTCCGGGGACGGTACGCCGGATCCGGGTGCGCTGGCCCTGCTGACCACCCTGTACCGGCTGCGGGGCATCGAGGTGCTGGACGCACCGGCGGGGGAGGAGCCGTGAGGATGCCCGACCTGGCGGTGGTCGACGGCGACCTGAACTGGGACACCTTCGTCTCGTCCTACTGGGATTGCCGGCCGGTGCTGTATCGGGGGGTGTCGAACCCGCCGTTCGACGAGACGGCGACCTTCCGAACCGCGGTGCGGGCGGCCGAGCCGTCTCGCAACGGACCGGCGCTCACCCCGAACGCGCAGTTCACCGTCGAACGACTCCAGCGGGTCGAGGCAGGGGACCAGTTGCCGGTCGACGACGACGGGTCGTTCGACGGCTACCAGGAGCGGCTGGCTGTCCTGCTCGGCGGACGACGGTACGCGTTGGTGATGAACTGCTTCCACGCCTTCGACTACGGACTGTGGAGCCGGCAGCGGTCGTTCTTCGCGCCGCTCTGGCAGCGGGTCGGGCTGCCGTACGTCAGCGCGATCACCACGATGTTCCACGGCACGTACGAGCACAGCCCGGTGGGCGTGCACCGGGACCGGTACGGGACGTTCATGCTCGGCCTGCGCGGCCGCAAACGGATGCGGTTCTGGGCCGACCGGCCGTGGTCCGCGCCGGTGACGACGGTGCTGGACTACGACGGCTACCGCCCGGAGTCCTTCGCCGTCGAGGTCGGCCCCGGCGACCTGCTGTACTGGCCGGCGAGCTACTACCACGTTGGCGAGAGCGCCGGGGCGGAGCCGGCGACCAGTGTCAACGTGGGGATTCCCCGGGAGGCCTCGGGTGTGCTGGCGGCGCCGGAGCTGTTTGCCGACGTCGACCCGGTCCGGATCGGCGACTCGACCGCCGGCCTCGACCAGCTCGAACCGGTGCCGGCCGCGCCGTACGCCCCAGGGCCGGGACCGGACGGACGGCTGCCGGACGCGCTGCCGGCCAGCCTCCGGCAGGCGACCGCCGCGCTGCGCGACCTCGCCCACGGCGGTGGATTGCGGGATCGGACGACCGCGCTGTCGCTGCGGTTCTGGACCGCCGGCGGCTTCCGGCCGGTGCCGGCGCCGGCCCCACCGCGCCGGCTCGACGACTCCACCCCGGTGCAGGTGGCGCCGCAGGTTCCGCTGCTGTGGTCGCCCGCCGGGACCGGGACGATGCTCGCGGCGAACGGGCATGTCCTGCACACCGCCGTCCGGCCGGCCGGGGTGCGGCGACTGCTGGCATCGCTGGCCGGTGGTCGGGTGGTGCGGGTCGGCGTACTCCTCGACGACCTCGTCCGTGGCGCGGGTTCGGGAAGGGCCCGCCCGGAAGCAGCCCGTCCGGACCGTCCCGCACCGCTGCCGGCCACCCGGGAAGGCGTACGCGAGCTGCTGGCTCTGCTGGTCGGCTGTCATGGGCTGGTGCCCGTACCGGACAGCGGAGGTGCGGAGGCGCCCGTACCGGACGGTACCGCACCGGGGGACCGGTGACCGGGGCGCCGGTGACCGTGGCGGTGGTCGGCGCCGGGCCGCGGGCGGTGGGTCTGATGGAGCGACTTGGCGCGAGCCGGTCGGAACTGCTGGGGAACGGGCCCCTCGACGTACACCTGGTCGATCCGTATCCGGCCGGGTCGGGGCGGGTCTGGCGGGTCGACCAGTCGGCACTGTTGAGGTTGAACACTGCGGCCGGCAACGTCACGATGTTCACCGATCCGAGCGCGACCTGCGCCGGTCCGGTTCGGTCCGGTCCGACCCTGGCCCAGTGGGCCTGCATCGGGGCCGAGGACTTCGCCACCCGGGCGACGCAGGGCCGCTACCTGAGCTGGGTGTGGGAGCGGGCCGTGGAGCAACTCGGCCCCGCCGCCCGGGTCCGCGTCCACCCGACCCGGGTCCGGGCGCTGCGGGGCGACCGCCGGGGGCAGCAACGGCTCTACCTGGACGGCGGCACCGAGCCGCTGCTCGCCGACGTTGTGGTGCTCGCGGTCGGGCAGTTGGGCGCGGAGCTCGATCCCGAGCAGGTCCGGCTGCGGGACTTTGCCGCCCGGTACAACCTGACCTACCTGCCACCCGGCAACCCCGCCGACGCTGACCTCAGCGCGCTCGCGCCCGGTGAACCGGTACTGGTGCGCGGGTTGGGCCTGACCTTCGTGGACCTGATGGTGCTGGTCACCGAGGGACGGGGCGGCGAGTACCACCGCGACGGCGGGGGTGTGCTGCGGTACCGGCCGTCGGGTCGGGAGCCACGCCTGCTGGTCGGGTCGCGGCGTGGCGTCCCACACCTGGCGAAGTTCGGGTACCGGCTGGCCGGCGAACCGCCGACGTTACCCCGGTTCTTCGAGGCCGGGGCGCTGCTGGACGCGGAACGCCCACTCGACTTCGCCACCGCGGTGTGGCCGGCGATGGCCAAGGAGTTGGGCTGGGGCTACTATCACGAGCTGTTCAGCACGCATCCGGAGCGCACGGCCCTGCCCCTCGCCGAGTTCGCCGACCGGTACGCCGCACTCGACTGGTACTCCGCCAGGCGCGTCGAACTGGTCCGTCGAGCCGTACCGGACCGGGCCGACACGCTGGACCTGGCCCGCCTGGACCGGCCGCTCCGCCGGATCCGTGCCCGGTCGCTGGCCGAACTTCAGCCGTACCTGCGCCGGTGGCTGACCCGGTCGGCCCGCCGCCGTACCGACCCCGCCCGCAGCGGCGACCTCGGCGGGCTACTCGCCGCCATGTCCGTGTGGGGTGAGCTGGACCGGCTCGCCTCGGCCGGCCGGTTCTCCGCCGAATCGGTGCGCACCGAGGTGCAGGGTTGGTGGCCAGGCCTCCTCGGCCACCTCGCCACCGGGCCGCCCGCTCACCGGCTCGAGCAACTGCGTGCGGTCGCCGATGCTGGCGTGGTTTCGTTCCTGGGCGAGCGGATGTGGGTGTCGCCCGACGACCGCCGACGGGTGTACCGGGCGGGCGCTGCCACGACCCCGGAGACCGTCGGGGCGCGTGTCCTGGTGGAGGCACGCCTGCCGACGGCCACCCTGGACCGGTTCGCCGATCCGTTGCTGCGCGACCTGCGGGATGTCGGCGACGTCGTACCGGCGGTCGTGGACTGCGGCGGGGTGCTGGTGCCCACCGGCCGCCTGCGGGTGGCGTCGGCCGATTCCCGGATCATCGACCGGACCGGGACCGCACATCCACGCCGGTTCGCGCTCGGCCCTTACACCGACGGCCGGCACGCGATGGCGTTCGCACCGCCGGCTGTCGACGCCCCGACCTTCCGGCACAACGACGCCGCCGCCCGAGCGATTCTGGACGAGTTGCGCCGGTCGTCCTGACCCCTGGGTCCGGTACGACCTCGTCCCCTCCCGGTAGCCCTCGACGTGGAGACCGCGCCGGTGTCCGCCGACACCCTCGACAACAGCATCGACCTCCCACCGAGCGCAGGTCGAACCCGCCCTGGCCCGATGAAGTGCCGCAAGACCCTCCGGCGACCGGGGAAGCGGACTCGGGTCACGCGCCGTACCACTGGTCGAGCCCGCGCACGGCGGCCTGCTGGTGTTGAACACCCGGCCGGCAGGTGCTGGACCGCCTGGGATGGCGGCCCAGCGCCGTGCTGCGGTGGCGTCAACGGCCCCACCGCCGCCAGGTCTGGTGGGGCGGGCCGGCTTGGCTGGCCGCGTCGTAGGTCCATCGGTGGACCCGCGCCCGCGCCGGGGTCGAGGTCCCGCTCACGTCCACGCGCTTGCCGCCGGCCGGGCGACGAGCTGGTAATCGTGCGCGTCGTTGCCGTCGGACGTCACCTCCGGGATTGCTGGGCGACGGACTGGAAGCCGCTGGCCGACGGGGGCAGCAGCGTGAGGGTGAAGGTCTCGTCGGCGTTGGTATGCGGCAGGTTGATCGTCGTGGCGTTGTTGGACAGCGTCACCACCGAGTTCTGGATGGTTACCGGGCCTTGTACCGCGCCGCCGCCGTTGTACGGGATCCGCTGTGCGAGGACCCGTATCTGGTTGTTCTGCACGAGGCCGCTGGTGGTGTCCAGGCGTTGCAGGTTGACCGCGATGTTGCCGGTGGTGCCGCCACCGCCGACGAGGATCTTCCCGACCCCGGTCGCCTTGGTGGCGAAGGCGTCGTACGCGCGGCTGGGTGTGACGGACGCGATCTGGCCGGTCTGTGAGCCGTAGAAGCGGTAGACCCACCACTCGCCCTTGGGCTGGTGCTGACCGGCGGAGTTGCGTACGAGCAGGTTGCCGAGGTCGTTGTGCAGGTTTCCGCTGCTGGCCCAGTTGGCGCGTAGCCCGTCGGCGCCGGCGCGTTCCAGTCGGGCGATGTACCAGGATCCGTCGCCCGGGTTCTGCTCGCTCGGCGAGCCGTATTCGTTGATCTGGTAGGGACGTGGGTGCGGGATGCCGCGCGAGTCGAGGGTGGTGTTGGCCGCCGCGACGTTGGCCACCGGGTCGCCGGGCAGGCTGTGCCAGCTGATGATGTCGGGCACGGTGTTGGTGGACCTGATGAAGTCGAGGTACTGGCCCCACCAGGCGCCGGTCGTGGTGGGGACGCAGGCACAGCTCGGGCCGACGATCAGTTGGCTGGGGAACGCGGCGCGGAGCCGCTGGTAGGTGCGGCGCCACAGCTCGAAGTACTGGGCCTGCGGGCGGTTCCAGAACAGACCGAGGTTCGGTTCGTTCCAGATGTCCCACTGCACGGTGATGCCGGCCGCCCGGACGTCGTTGATCAGCCGGGTGAGGAAGGCGTCGTAGTCGGTCCAGTTGCCGTTGTCGCCGGGGAAGCGGGAGATCGGGTACCCGTCGGCGCCCCACAGGTCGTGCGGGAGCAGGATGAACTGTCCGCCGAGGGCGATCGTGCGGCGTGCCTGGGCCAGGGTGGAGTTCCAGCGGCGGTCGTAGCGGCCGGAGACCCAGCCGCCCGGGCTGTCGAGCTGTGCGCCGCCGGCGCGCATGTACCGGAACTTCACGTCCCGGTAGAAGTTGTCGGCCGGCCCCGATGCGTTCTCGGTCATGCCGTAGATCCAGCCCGAGGCGCGGTAGGTCGGGGAGCCGCCGGCTATCGAGAAGTTGACGGTGATGGACTCGTCGGCGGCCTGTGCGGGTGCGGCGTGGGGGACGAGGGAGACGGCGAGGATGCCGACGGCGAGGGTGCCGAGCCGTCTTGCTCGGCGTGGGGTCGCGGGGGTCACGGTGGCTCCTTCGGGTGTGGGGGTGGACGGGTGCCGGGCAGCCGGGAGCGCGGGGCGAGCTAGTGGCGCGTCCCGGGCGGATCTTGGGGGTTACCTGGTGGGTGCCGGTCCGGTGCTTTCGCGTAGCGAGATCGGCGGGGTGAGCAGCAGGTGGCGGGGCGGCGCGTCGGGTGTGGCGATGCGTTCCAGGAGTAGGTCGACCGCGTGGTTGCCCATCTCGGTCGGCACGTCGGCGGCGGTCAGCGGGGGGCGGAAGTCCTCGGCCCAGTGCCGTGCGGCGACGCCGGCGATCGACATGTCCCTGGGCACGGTGATGCGGGCACGTTCGAGGGCGCGTTGGATGCCGGGCAGCGCGGCCTCGTTGATCGTGGCGATGGCGGTGACGTCGGGGTGCTGGTCGCGTAGCTGTTCGAGGCAGGCCTCGCCGCCGGCGGCGTCGTCGGCGCAGCACAGGTCGACGCCGGTCAGGCCGCGTTGGGTGATGGCCTCGGTGAAGCCGGTCAGGGCACGCTGGGCCGGGCCGTAGCCGGCCGCGACCAGTTCCGTGGACCGGTTGATCAGGGCGATGTGGCGGTGGCCGAGGTCGGCCAGGTGGTGCACGCACCGGGCGATCAAGGTGGTGTAGTCGACGTCGACCCAGCAGGTGCCGTGCGGGTGGGCGGTGTGCCCGATCGTGACGAACGGCAGGCCGGTCTGCTGCAGCCGGGTGACGCGTTCGTCCTCCAGACGGATCTCCATGAGGATCACACCGTCGACCCGCCGGCCGCTGACGATCCGTTCGAAGGAGCGGTCGTGGTCGCCGCCGGAGGGGGAGAGCAGCACGTCGAGGTCCGCGCGGGCGGCGGCCTCGACCACGCTGGCGACGAAGCCGAGTTGCATGTCGGTCAGCCGCAGGCTGGCCGGGGGGATGACCAGGCCGAGGGTGCGGGTGCGGCCCTCTTTCAGGGCGCGGGCGGCGGCGTTGGGCCGGTAGTCCAGCTCGTCGATGACGGCCTGGATGCGCTGGCGGGTCTGCTCGGAGACGAACCGTTTGCCGCTGAGGGCGTACGAGACGGTGCTGCGGGACACCCCGGCCCGGCGGGCGATCTCGCCGATGTTCATCTCGCACTCCTCACGAATCGGTTCGGCGCGGCGCGACGTACGAGGAGCTTGACGTAGCGCCGGGATGGTCCGTCTCTGGGGGCGGCAGAAGTGGCGAATCGGTTCGTTGGCGAGCCTAGGACTCGCCTCTCAGCCGTGTCAATATGGTGTCGTCCGGGTAACGGCCCGTGCTTCTGGGGCGAGGTTAGGCCAATCCAGCCCCTTGACCGGCGACGAGCGGCCGTCCTATGTTCTGGCGAACCGATTCGCCGAACCGATTCGCTCACACTGACGATCTGGCACGTCCGCCGCGTCCGACCTGGGCCGGCCGCTGCGCACCCGGCGCCGTGCAGACGCCGTTCTGCCGCCGTTCCGGCTGGCCCGCCAGCCCTCGCACTGGTCCAACGTCAAGAGGGGCATCACATGAAGACATCCTCCAGCAGGTGGCGCACCGTGGGCGCCGCGCTGGTCGCCGTCGCGGTCGCGGGTGGCGCGACCGCCTGCTCGTCCTCCGACGGCGCGTCCGACGGATCCGGGGGCGGCAGCTACGCCATCTGGGACCCGTATCCGCAGTTCAACGACGACTCCGGGTGGGTGAAGCTGCTCAAGGACTGCGGCACCTCCGCTGGGGTCACGGTCGAGCGGACCGGCTACGACACCACCGACCTGACCAACAAGGCCCTGCTGGCCGCGCAGCAGGACAACTCGCCGGACGTACTGATCATCGACAACCCGGTGGTCTCCACGCTCGCCGAGGCGGGGGCGCTCACCGCGACCGAGGAGACGAAGCTCGACACGTCGGCGATGCAGCCGAACCTGCTCGGCGCCGGACAGGTCGGGGGCAGGACGTACGGCGTCCCGATCGGCGCGAACACCCTGGCCCTGTACTACAACAAGGACGTACTGACCGCGGCCGGCGTGGACGTCGCGAAGGTGGTGGACTGGCCGTCGCTGACCGCGGCGTTGGCCAAGGTCGACGCCGCCGGGAAGAAGGGAATCACGTTCGCCGCGATCGGCACCGAGGAGGGCAGCTTCCAGTTTCTGCCGTGGTTCTGGGGCTCGGGCGCGCGGCTGACCGCGCTGGACTCGCCGCAGGCGGTCTCGGCGCTGACACTGTGGACGGACTGGCTGACGAAGGGGTACGCGCCGAACTCCGTCATCAACAACACCCAGACCACGAGCTGGCAGGAGTTCGCCAGTGGTGACTACGCGTTCGGCGAGAACGGCACCTGGCAGCTGGCCAACGCGGAGAAGCTCGACTTCGAGTACGGAATCATCCCGATCCCCGCCAGCGGCGGCGGCACGGCGCCGGCTCCCACCGGCGGGGAGTTCGTCTCGATCCCCGTGCAGAGCGACACCGGCCGGTACGCGACCTCGGAGAAGCTGGTCGGCTGCCTGACCAGCGCCGACAATCTGCTGACCACCGACACCACGCTGTCGTACATCGCACCGGTCGCGGCCGTGCAGGACAAGCAGGTCGCGGCCAACCCCGACCTGTTGGTCTGGGTCGACGCGGTGGGAGCCGCCAAGGGACGCACCGGCGACAACCTGGGCACCAGGTACCCGAAGATCTCCGAGCCGCTGTGGACCGCGGTGCAGGCCGCGCTCAGCGGCGCGAAGGCGCCGCAGGAGGCACTGTCCGCCGCGCAGACCACCGCCGCCGCCGCGACCAGGTAGCGATGGCCAGCCACCCGACGCTGGTGTCAGCGCGCCGTGCTGGGGCGGCGACCGTCGCCCCGCCCGCGCGCCCGGGGCGCCGCCGGCATCGATCCGGCGGCCGGTGGGCGGCGTGGGCGTTTCTGGCCCCGGTGACCGTCTACCTGCTGGCGTTCTACGCCTACCCGCTCTATCGCAACGTCGAGCTGAGCCTGCGCGACTACACCGTCCGGTCATTCGTCCAGGGCGGCGCCCCGTTCGCCGGGCTGGACAACTACCAGACGGTCCTGTCCGACCCGACCTTCGGCCCGGCGCTGCTGCACACGGTGGTCTTCACCGTCGTGTCACTGGCCTTCCAGTTCACCATCGGCCTGGCGCTCGCGGTCTTCTTCTATCAACACTTCCCGCTGTCGCGTACGCTGCGGGCGCTGTTCCTCGTACCCTGGCTGCTGCCCTTGATCGTGTCCGCGTCGACCTGGTCGTGGATGCTCAACAGCGACGCCGGCGTGGTCAACGCCGCGCTCGGCGTGGTCGGCGTCGAGCCGGTCAACTGGCTCACCTCGCCGCGGTGGTCGCTGGTCTCGGTGATCATCGCGAACGTCTGGATCGGCATCCCGTTCAACCTGGTCGTGCTCTACAGCGGCCTGCAGGCGATCCCGGCCACCCTCTACGAGGCGGCGGCGCTGGACGGCGCGACCGGACCGCAGCGGTTCTGGCGGATCACGTTTCCGCTACTACGCCCGGTGTCGGCGATCTCGCTCCTGCTCGGGCTGATCTACACGCTCAAAGTCTTCGACATCATCTGGATCATGACCAGGGGCGGCCCGACCGACTCCTCCACGACCTTCGCCACCTGGTCGTACCGGCTCGGGTTCGGCAACCTGCTGCCCGCGTTCGGGCCCGGCGCGGCCGTGGGCAACCTGTTGATCGTCATGGCCCTGGTCGCCGGGCTGGTCTACATCCGGCTCCAGCGGAAGCAGCACCCGCGATGAGGCAGCCGACCCGACGAACGTGGTGGAAGACCGGCGTCGGCCTCGCGCTGACCGCGCTGATGCTCTTCCCCGTCTACTGGATGATCAATGTGTCGTTCACCCGCGACCGCGACATGCGGGCCGACCCGCCGCACCTGTTCCCCGTGGACGGGACGCTCGAGGGGTACCGGGCGGTGCTCGACCAGCAGTTGCCCTACCTCGGTACCAGCCTGCTGGTCGGGCTCGGTACCGTGGCACTGACCGTGGCCCTCGCCGCTCCGGCCGGGTACGCGCTGGCGAAACTGCGGCCGGCTGGCGGCGGCGCGCTCAGCTTCGTACTGCTGGTCGCGCAGATGATTCCCGGGATCATCATGGCGATGGGCTTCTACGCCATCTACCTCCACCTCGGCGTGCTCAACTCGGTACCCGGCCTGATCCTCGCTGATTCGACGATCGCGGTGCCGTTCGGCGTGCTGATCTTCACCGCGTTCATGTCCGGGATACCGGAGGAGTTGATGCAGGCCGCCGTGGTCGACGGGGCTGGCCGGCTACGCACGTTCTGGTCGGTGGTGCTACCGGTCAGCCGCAACTCGATCGTCACCGTGTCGCTGTTCGCGTTCCTGTGGGCCTGGTCCGACTTCGTCTTCGCGTCCACTCTCGACGGCGGAGGCGAGCACCAGCCGATCACGCTCGGCATCTACCAGTACATCGGCAACAACAACCAGCAGTGGAACGCCATCATGGCCACCGCCGTGGTCGCCTCCATCCCCGCCACCATCCTGCTGGTCCTCGCCCAGCGGTACGTCGCCGCGGGCGTGACCGCCGGCGCGGTCAAGGACTGACACCTGCACTGCGCACAACGAGAAAGTGAGCCGCAACCCATGGCCGTCGCCCCACCCGGTCCGACGTTCTCCATCCAGGACATCCCGTTCAGCTACCGCGGATCCTGGATCAACATCTCACCGGTGGTCGCCGAGAACACCTACGCCGACGACCTGCATCTGGTCTCACACCAGACCGGCCTGCACCCCGTACTCCGGTTCACCCCGTCCGCCGACACCTCGGTGACCTGCACACCCGCGCTGTTGACGTGGCGGCACGGCACCGGCCGGGTCCAGCTCACCTATGAGAGCCCGGACACCATCCGGCTGCGCGGCGACGGCCTCGGCATGCGGATCGCCGCGGCCCCGGCCACCCTGACCCCGTTCAGCGGCATCTACCTCTACCGCGACCCGGTCGACGGCTCCCACGTGTTCACCTCCTACGAGACCGGCCGTCGCTACCGCCTCACCATGCTGCACGGCGACCTGGACGGAGCCGCCGGCGTGCAGTCTCTCGGTACCGCCGAACGGAGCGTGACCCTGCCGGCCGGACGGTCGTGGGAGATCGCCATCGAGGAGTACGACACCGCCCGCCGCTCATACGCCGCCACCGCCACCTTCGACGAGGTCTGTCGCGCCGGGGGAGCGGCGTTCACCGCGTTCGTCGACGCGGTGGCCCCGTGGCGTAGCCCCGACACCCCCGCCGCCGAGCTGGCCGCGTACGTGCTGTGGTCGGCCACCGTCGCGCCGGCCGGCTTCCTCGCCCGGCCCGCTGTGCTGATGTCCAAGCACTGGATGGACAAGGTCTGGAGCTGGGATCACTGCTTCAATGCCCTCGCCCTCGCCGTCGGGCAGCCGGAACTGGCCTGGCACCAGTTCCAGCTCCCGTTCGACCATCAGGACCAGACCGGCGCTCTGCCCGACTCGGTCACCCACTCGGAGGTCCTCTACAACTACGTCAAGCCCCCCATCCACGGCTGGGCGCTCCACCACCTGCGCCGACACCTGACCACGCCGCCGGACCGGGCGGAGCTGACCAACACCTACGACCG
Source organism: Plantactinospora sp. CA-294935 (assembly GCF_050936445.1). Taxonomy (NCBI): domain Bacteria; kingdom Bacillati; phylum Actinomycetota; class Actinomycetes; order Micromonosporales; family Micromonosporaceae; genus Plantactinospora; species Plantactinospora sp. CA-294935. Next base: position 8,341,485 of record NZ_JBNJMU010000001.1, on the reverse strand, counting down.
GCTGGCGCGGTGGACGGAATTCTGGCTCACCGCCCGGCGAGTGCCCGACCACGACCTGCCGCACTACCAGCACGGCAACGACAGCGGCTGGGACAACGCCACCACCTTCGACCACCACCGCGTCGTCGAGACCGCCGACCTCGCCGCGTTCCTGGTCGTCCAACTGCGCCAGCTCGCGGACCTCGCCGCCGAACTCGACCAACCGCAGGCGGTCGCGGACTGGAACCACACCGCGGAACAGATCTTCACCGCGATGCTGGATCAGCTCTGGACCGGCGACCGGTTCGCCGCCCGCAGCGCCGAAACCGGCCAGGCGCAGGCAAGCACCAGCCTGCTCGACCTGATGCCGATCACCCTCGGCGCAGACCTGCCCGCCGACGTCGCCGCCGCCCTCGCCCGCCGCATCGAGACCCACCTGACCGCGTACGGCCTGGCCACCGAACCAGTCGACTCGGCGGATTACGTCGCGGACGGCTACTGGCGCGGCCCCATCTGGGCACCCTCCACCATCCTGATCGAGGATGGCCTACGCCGCGCCGGCCACACCGGTCTCGCCGACGAGATCAGCCACCGCTTCCGCACTCTCTGCGAGAAGTCCGGGTTCGCCGAGAACTTCGACGCCGAGACCGGCGCGGGGCTGCGCGACCGCGCCTACACCTGGACCGCCAGCAGCTACCTCATCCTTGCCGCCGCCCAGGAACGCCGCCGCTCGCCGGCCAGCGCCGGCGAGCCGAACGTCCGCTGATGATGGAAAACAGCGACATGACGAGACGAAGAGCGGCCGTACTCGCCGCCGGCGTCCCCGGCTGTGGCGGTCGGCCTCCGCGCAGTGCCGCCGGGACCTCAGTCCACGCGGGGGTGGGTGTCGAAGAAGCTCCAGATCGATTCCGTGGCGGTCAGCGCCGTCGAGGGCGGATCCAGCCCGAGCAGACGCTCCACTGTCGACTGTGTCGCTCCCGGCCATTGGTGTCCGGCGCCGGCGACGGTGATCAGGTCGATGTCGCGCCCGTCGGGGCAGTGGGCCGCCGAGGTGGTGACAGCTCCCGCGGTACGGACCTCCGGGGTGGGACACCGCGCGAGCTCCCGCCACCTGTCGATCTGGTCGCGCACGGGACCGCCGTCGATCTTGACCGGTAGCGGCCCGGCTCCGCCGTTGTTCAGCGCCCCCGGGCGACCGTCGTACGGGATCACGCCGTCGGCCGTGCCGTGGATGTGGAGCAGGGAGATCGGTGCTGGCGTCGGGCACGGCCCGAGGAGCGTACCGGCCACCACCCCGATCGCGGCGAAGGTGGTGGTTTCGCAGGCCAACCGGTAGGCGAGCATCCCGCCATTGGATAGCCCGGTCGCGTAGATCCGGTCCGGGTCGACCGGCAGCTTGGTGGAGAGGTCGGCCACCGTCGCGGCGATGAACGCGACATCGTCGACCCCGTCCCGGGCCGGCGATCCGCAGCAGTCGGAGCTGACCGCCCAGGACCGGTTCAGCCCGTCCGGGTACGCGACCACGAAGCCGTGACGGTCCGCCATGGCGTTCCAGCCGTACGTCGTTTCCGCCTGGCGGCCGCTGCCCAGGGCACCGTGCAACATCACCACGAGCGGTACCGGCGTCGACAACGACAACTTGGCCGGCCGGTACAGCCGGAACGTGCGACTCCGGCCGTCCACCGTGACGCGGTGCACCGACGACCCCGTGGCGACGGCCCGGTTCTCTGGCTCGGGCCCGGTCGCCGCTGGCCCGGTCGGGGCGACGCTGGCCGGTGGGGTCGGTACGCCCGCCTCCCGCCGCGGCGACCGCACCAGGTCGCAGCCGGTCAGTACGGTGAGGACGCTCGCGATCGCCAGCACCGCCACCGTGGTGCGACAGACCCTAGCTCGCCGGTCCATGAAGCCTCGCCTCCATCCCTCGTGGGACCCGTTCTCGTCACCGGTGGTCGTTGGCCGGTCGGTGTCCCGCACCGACCGGCCAACGACCGTACGGATCGCTACTTCCAACGGATATTCAGATGTCTGCGCTGGCAGGGCTCACCGCTGCGCGCGGAGGGCCTTCTCTTGCCGGGCCGTAGCCGGGGAGTTGGCCACGGGCAGCCGGATCAGTTCCCAACCGCCCTCCGGGACATCGTCGTCCCTGTCGGTCCTCAGGTTCATCGGGTTCGCCATGCCGCTGTAGACGGCCGGTCCATCGGCCACCATCGTGCGGAACCCGTAGTTGAGGTAGTTACCGAGCCCGGTGGTGCTCGCCGACTTGGCCGGCCCGTGCGTGTCGTCGAACACCCACAGGTCGCCGCCGTACGACGCGGGATCGGCCGTGCCGAGCCCGCCCTCGACCGCGCCGCGAAGTTCCAACGGCAGATCCTTGACGAGGTAGCTCCAGTCCATGGTGCCGATGTAGAGCGAACCTCCGGCCACCAGCATTTTCCAGGTGTAGTTGTTGTAGCTGTTGCCGAAGCCCGCCGCGCCGTACCTGGGCTTGTATCCGGTCGGGATGAGCTGCCATTCGCCCGCCCCGTCGTTTGCCTCCGGGTCGAACGCGGGCAGCTCCGCCGCGCCATACAGCAGGTCGGCCCTGGCCTTGCCGTTGTCGAATCTGCTGGCCCGGAAGATGCTCGTCGTCCGCTGCGTGTTCTTCGTAGCGACGAGGTTCTGCGCGTCGCTCTCCGGCGCGTAGCGTGTCGTGTGGGCCTGGGCAGCCTTCATCGGCACGTGCATCGTTCCCCAGTAGAGGTTTCCCTCGTACGAGGCGAGCCCGCCGAGGCCGTAGGTCGCGGCGATGACCGGGTCGGGCTCGTACTGGCTCACGTTCCACACCCGTTTCCAGGCGTTGGCGTCGGCAGTGGTGAGCCCCCGGGCACCGTCCACCAGCCACGGGCTCATCCATATGCCGGCGGTGTTGTCGCTGTCGAAGCTGCGGGCGATGCTGGGCCAGGTCGTGACGAACATCCGACCCTTGTGCACGACGAGGTCCGCGACCTGCTGCGGCAGGCTGGCCACCATGCTGAAGTCGAACGGGCGGGACTTGCTGCCGGTCCAGCGCAGCACGGCTCCGCCGGCCTGACCGTCGGTCCCCAGACCCACACCGGCGTAGAGGGTGTGGTCGGCGACCAGGAAGTGCCGGACATTGCCGTACGCGGCGAGGGTTGTCGAACCGAGGTACTCGCCCGACTCGCCGTCGAACGCGAACAGGTTGAGGCCGAGGATGCTCGGTCCGCCGAGCAGTACGACGCCCCGGTGTGAGCCGGCGGCACGAATTCCCACCGTCGACTCGAACCGTTGCCGATCGGCCTCGGACCTTCTCGCGATAGCTGCGGTCTTGTCCACCAGATTGCGGGACGGCTTGTGGTAGAGGTAGATCTTCGGCGGCCGCCAGTCACCTCCGGCCGGCGGGATGGCGGGGTTCTCCGACCGTTGCGGGCTCTCGCCGTACTCGCACACGTAGTCGTCGTTCTCGATTGGTTCGGTCACCGCCAGACTTGTCCCGATCGTCAGGCAGTGGACGTTGGACGCCGTCCCGAACCACAGGTGGTCGCCGGACGCGGTCAGGCCCCACACGTACGACTGGTTCACCTTCGGCAGCCCGGTCTCGCATCCGGCCCAGGCCGAGGGCGGCGGGCCGCTCCCGCCGAAGCACTCGTCCGGTGCGGCCTTCGCCAGCAGTTCCGGGCTGATGGCCGGCGTCGCCAGCGCCTGGCCGCCTTCGAGCGGCTTGTCGTCTTGCAGGCGTTTCTCCGCCGGTGCTTCGCTGTCGGCGGCGCCGTGTGCCGGCACGGCGGCGAGCGCGAGCGAGGTCGCCATGACGGTGGCGGTGGAGAGCAGAGACCGGGCAATGTTCCTGGTCCTGTCCATGCGTGGTCCTTTCTTCGGGTTGCGGTTCGTCGCGTGGCTGTCGCCACGAACGTCGGCAGGGCGGACGGCAGGGGAGGGCGGGGGGAAGGCGGGGTTGAACCGTCTGATGGGCAGCATCCGCTGGCGCGCGAAGGGGGGTCGGCCCATGACGAGGCCGCTGATGGCGCCCCGGGAATCGCCTATGTCGTCCGGGACACCGAGGGTGCGCGGGTTCCGCCGACGCACACAGAGCGCGCCAAATCAGCCTGAAGCAGTACTAAAACGGGTGTCATGCGCCATCGGCCCCTCCGGTCCAAGGCGGGCGATAACCGGCCATATCATGACGCTAGCTCACGAATGGGGCGGCAGGCGCAGGGAACGTGAAACTGCGCGAGGGATCTCCGAGGGAGACGAGGGGCGCGGCATCGCGCGCCGGAAAGGGGCTGGGGCCGGCGTCGGCTGCGGGCGCCGGGACCAGGCCCGGCGGGGCCGATTGAGTTCGCCAAAAGATCGTGGTTCCCGAGGCTTTTTCGGAAGAACCAGAGAGTAGCTCGCTTTTAGCTCTTTTGGCCCATGACCTGCAAAAACGTCGCCAAATGGCGTAAGTTGGCAGGGGTCAAGACGGCGCCCGTGACACCGCACCGGCACGGCGGACGAGGTCCCCGCCGCGCCTGGCCCCAGGACGGGAGTTCGCATGAATACTGCTACCGCCGGGCGTGATCCGATCATCGTGGTGAACCCGTGCGGCGGGGTCGAGCCTGGCCCACGGATCGTGGCGGCCGCCGGTAGCGGCGGCGGGGTGGGCGTGTTCGATCTCGCCCGGGGAGACACCCGGGCGTTGTGGGCGTTGGAACAGGCGGCGTCGTGGTCGGCGACGCCGATCGGGGTACGGATCCCGGCGGGTTGTGTCGCCACGGTGACCCACGTGGAGCGGGCCGCGAAGGGCAACGTGAGCCTCGTGGTGTTGCCGCCGGACGGCGCGTGGCCGGTGGGTGAGGCCGCCCAGCGGTACCGGGTGCTGGCGGAGGTGACCAGTCGTACGGAGGCGCACGCGGCGGCTACCGCCGGTGCGTACGGGTTGATCGCCCGCGGCTCGGAGTCGGGCGGACGGGTCGGCGAGCTGAGTTCGTTCGTCCTGTTGCAGCACTTGCTGGCTGACGAGGCGCTGGACCTGCCGATCTGGGTGGCCGGCGGGATCGGGCCGCGTACCGCCGCCGCCTGTGTGGTCGGTGGGGCGACCGGAGTGGTCCTGGACAACCAGTTGGCGCTGATGCCGGAGTCGGACCTGCCGGAGGACGTGCGGGCCGTGATCGGGCGGATGGACGGCTCGGAGACGGTGCTGCGCGACGGCGTGCGGGGCGTACGTCGCGACGGTCGGCCGGACGGCACCGCCGAGCTGCTCCCGGTCGGTCAGGACGGCTGGCTGGCGGCGGTGTTCCGGGAGCGCTGGCGAAGTACGGCCGCCGCGGTGCGCGGCATCCGTGCGGAGATCGACGACGCGGTCACCGACGACGCGCCGGGCGAGCTGCTGGCCCCGGGTGCGCCGTTGGCGCGGGCGCTCGGGGTGCGGATCCCGGTGGCGCAGGGGCCGATGACGCGGGTCAGCGACGTGGCGGCGTTCGCGGCGGCGGTGGCCGGTGACGGCGCGCTGCCGTTCATCGCGCTCGCCCTGGCCAGCGGCGAACAGTCCCAACGGATGCTGCGGGAGGCGGGGCGGGCGCTGGGCGAGCGGCCCTGGGGGGTGGGGGTGCTCGGGTTCGTCCCGGAGGAGGTCCGGGCCGGGCAGCTCGCGGCGGTGCGGGAGGTCCGGCCCCGGGTGGCGATCATCGCGGGCGGTCGGCCCGGGCAGGCCAAGGCCCTGGAGGCCGAGGGCATCACCACGTTCCTGCACGTGCCGTCGCCGGGCCTGTTGCGACAGTTCCTCCGCGCCGGGTCGCGGCGGTTCGTGTTCGAGGGCGCCGAGTGCGGTGGACACGTGGGGCCACGGACGAGCTTTCCGCTCTGGGAGGCGCAGGTGCTGACCCTGGCGGACTTCCTCGACAACGCCCCGGCCGGGACCGCCGGTGAGGTGCAGGTGTTCTTCGCCGGTGGCATCCACGACGCCCGTTCGGCGGCGATGGTGGCGGCGTTGGCGGGGCCGCTGGCGCGGCGCGGCGTACAGGTCGGGGTGTTGCTGGGCACCGCCTACCTCTTCACCCGGGAGGCGGTCGACTGCGGGGCGATCCAGCCGCTGTTCCAGCGCCAGGCGATCGCGGCGACCGGTACGGCGACGCTGGAGACGGCACCGGGACACGTCACCCGCTGCCTGCCCAGCCCGTATGTCGACGACTTCCAGCGGGTGCGGCAGGAACTGGCGGCGACGGGGGCGGCCGGCAGGCAGGTGTGGGAGCGGCTGGAGATGCTCAACGTCGGCCGGCTGCGGATCGCCAGCAAGGGCCGACGGCGCGACGGGGACGCGCTGGTCGCGGTGGACGAGGCGGGCCAGCGCGCTGAAGGGCTCTTCATGGCGGGCCAGGTGGCCGTGCTGCGTGACGCCCGGACGACCGTGGCCGACCTGCACGCCGGGGTGACCGTCGGGGCGCAGCGCTTCCACGCCGAGCGGAGAGCCGCGCTGGCGGCGACGCCCGAACTGGGGACCGATCCGGCCGAACCGGTGCCGGCGGCCCCGCTGGACGTCGCCATCGTCGGCATGTCCTGCATCTTTCCGGACTCGCCGGACCTGGCCAGCTTCTGGCAGACGATTCTCGGCGGTCGCGATGCCATCCGGGAGGTGCCCGCCCAGCGATGGCCGGTGGAGACCTACTACGCGTCCGAGGTGGAGCCGGGCCGGGCGGGCCGGATCAGCGTGTCGAAGTGGGGCGCGTTCATCGCGCCGGTGCCGTTCGACGCCATCCGGTACGGCATCCCGCCAGCGGCATTGGCGAGCATCGACCCGACCCAACTGCTGGCCCTGGAGGCATCGCACCGGGCCCTCGTCGACGCCGGGTACGGCCACGACGTGCCGGGCATCGACCACTCCCGTAGCGGGGTGGTGTTCGGTGCCGAGGCGGGCAGCGATATGGGACACGCGCAGACGCTGCGTACCATGCTGCCGGCGTACTTCGGGGAGGTCCCCGCCGAGCTGGAGGACCAGCTCCCCAGGGTCACCGAGGACTCGTTCCCCGGCATGCTGGCCAACGTGATCGCCGGACGGGTCGCGAACCGACTGGACCTGGGCGGACCGAACTTCACGGTGGACGCGGCATGCGCCTCGTCGCTGGCGGCCATGGACGCGGCGTGCAAGGAGCTGGCGGCGGGCACCAGCGACCTGATGATCTGCGGCGGCGCCGATCTGCACAACGGCATCAACGACTATCTGATGTTCACCTCGGCGCACGCGCTGTCGCCCACCGGCCGGTGCCGCCCGTTCGACAGCACCGGCGACGGCATCGCCCTCGGCGAGGGTGTCGCCTGTGTCGTGCTCAAACGGCTCGCCGACGCCGAGCGCGACGGTGACCGCATCTACGCCGTCGTCAAGGGGGTCGGCGGGTCCAGCGACGGGCGCGCCCTGGGCCTGACCGCGCCGCGTGCCGAGGGGCAACGCAGGGCGCTCGACCGGGCGTACGCGCGCAGCGGCATCTCCCCGCGACAGGTCGGGCTGGTCGAGGCGCACGGCACCGGCACCGTCGTCGGAGACCGTACCGAGTTGGAGACCCTGACCAGGTTCTTCGTCGAGTCGGGTGCCCGGCCGGGCAGTTGTGCGCTCGGCTCGGTCAAGTCACAGATCGGCCACACCAAGTGCGCCGCCGGGCTCGCCGGTGTGATCAAGACGGCGCTCGCGCTGTACACCGGCGTCCGGCCGCCGACCATCAACCTGACCCGCCCCAATCCGGCCTGGGATCCGCAGCGCAGCCCGTTCGCCTTCAACACCTCGGCCCGCCCGTGGAGCGCCCCGCCGGGCGAGCGGTTCGCCGGGGTCAGCGCCTTCGGCTTCGGCGGCACCAACTACCACGTGGTGCTCGCCGCGCACCCGCGTACCCCGGAACCGCGCCACGCGCGCCAGGAGTGGCCGGCGGAGCTGTTCTGCTTCCGGGGCCCCGACCGGGCCGCGGCGCACCGGGGCGTACGGAAGCTGGCCGCCACGCTGCGGACCACCGACCGGTACGACCGGCCGTGGCGACTACGTGACCTGGCCGGTACGGCCGCCGCCCAGGCCGACCCACGCTCCGGAGAGGTCCAGGTCGCGATCGTCGCCCGGGACGTCACCGAACTCGATCTGCTGCTGAACCGCGCGCTCGCCGGCGAGCACGATCCCGGACAGGGACTCGTCCAGCCGCCACCGCAGCGCACCGGATCCGGCAACGCCGCCGGGAAGGTCGCGTTCCTCTTCCCCGGGCAGGGCAGTCAACATCCCGGCGCCCTGGCCGACCTGTTCGTCACCTTTCCCGAGCTGCGCCAGTATCTCGGGCTCGGCCAGGAGTGGGCAGACCTGCTGTTCCCGCCGAGCGCGTTCGATCCCACCACGGAGGGCGCCCAGCAGGATCGGCTCCGCGACACCCGGGTGGCCCAGCCGGTACTCGGCGTCGGTGGGCTCGCCGTCGACCACCTGCTCCGCCGGCTCAACATCCACCCCGACCTCACCGCGGGACATAGCTACGGCGAACTCGTCGCGTTGTGCGCCGCCGGCGCGTACGACCCGCCGACCCTGCTGCGGCTCAGCCGGCAGCGCGCGGACGCGATCCTCGCCGCCGTCGGCGACGATCCAGACACCGATCCGGGCACCATGGCTGCGGTCGTCGCCACCGCGGAACGTGTCGGTGCGGTCCTGGACAGTTCCGGCCTCGCCGACCAGGTCGTCCTGGCCAACAGCAACGCGCCCACCCAGCAGGTGATCTCCGGCCGCACCCCGGCGGTGCAGGCGGCGATCTCGGCGTTCAAGGCCGCCGGTCTGACCGCTCGCGGGCTCAACGTCGCCTGCGCCTTCCACAGCCGGCTCGTCGCCACCGCCGTAGATCGCTTCGCGCAGATGCTCGCCGCTCACCCGATCACCACGCCCACCATCCCGGTCTGGTCCAACCGCACCGCCACCGCCTACCCGGCGGACGCCCACGAGTTGCGGCACGAACTCGCGGCCCAGATCGGTGCTCCGGTCCGCTTCGTCGAACAGATCGAAGCCATGTACGCGGCCGGCGCCCGCACCTTCGTCGAGGCCGGACCCGGGCAGGTGCTCACCGGCCTGGTCCAGGCCATCCTCGCCGACCGGCCACACCTCGCCGTGCCCTGCGACCGGCGTACCGGCGAAGGGCTCCGGGACTTCCTCGTCGCCGTGGCACAGCTCGCGTGCACCGGGGTACCGGTACAGACGGGCTGGCTCTTCCACAGCCGCGACACCGCCGTGGCGGGTACGACCGAACCCGACGACCGTCCCTTCTGGACCGTCGACGGGCAACTCGTCCGCGACCGCGACGGAGGCAGTCTCCCCGGAGGCATGACGGCCCCGCGACGTAGCAAGGAGTTGTCCATGATCGCAACAGTCGGACCCACGGCCGGCGGCACCGACGACCGTGACAGGCGAGACGGGCGGGAGGAACTGCTCGCCGAGTTCCTCCGGACCAATCGCGAGTTGATCGCCGCTCAGCACGACGTCTTGCTCGCCTACCTCGGCAGCACCGGCGGGGGACATCTCGCCGGACGGTTACCGGGGAACCACCATCCGGCAGGCCCGCCGGTCGAGAGCACAGCCGTCACGGCCGGTCCGCCGGTACGGATCTCGCCAACGCCAACGCCAACGCCAACGCCAACCCAGACGCAGACGGCGGCGAGCTACGACGTACCGATCCTGCCGGCGCCGGCGAGTCAGGCCCTGTCCATCTCGCCTGGGCCGGCTACGGGCAGCCCGTCCGTGCCCCTCCCGGCCGGACCGATGTCGGTCACGGCGCCGATGGTCGAGCCGCCCGGCAACGGAAAAGCCGGCACCGGCGCAGGAGGAGCCGGCACCAGCGCCGGCACCCGGAGCGCCGTGGCCGCCGTACCGGTCGGCACGCTCGCGGCGGAACCGCCGGGTCTCGGCTTCCAGGCCGCGGTGCTGGTGGTGCTCAGCGAGCGGACCGGTTACCCGGCCGACCTGATCGAGCTCGACCTGGATCTGGAGGCCGATCTCAGCATCGATTCGATCAAGCGGGCGGAGGTGGCCGGCGAGGTGGCCGCCCGGCTCGGCCTGTCGGCCGAGGGAGATGAATCGGAGCTGGAGGGACTGGTCAAGGCCCGGACCGTACGGGCGATGGTCGACTGGCTCACCAGCCGGGTGAACGACGTCGTGGCGTCCCGGGTGGCGAACGGTGCCGATGCTGCCCCTCCGGCGGCCGTCGGTGCCGCCCCGGCGGTCCGGACGCTGACGGCGAACGTGGCCAACACGGCGCCGCCAGCCGGAGGGCCCGGCGCCCCGGCCGTCTCGCCGGTGCCGGGCGGGGGCGCGATGCCGATCGCGGTGGACTTCCAGGCCGCGGTGCTGGTGGTGCTCAGTGAGCGGACCGGTTACCCGGCCGACCTGATCGAGCTCGACCTGGATCTGGAGGCCGATCTCAGCATCGATTCGATCAAGCGGGCGGAGGTGGCCGGCGAGGTGGCCGCCCGGCTCGGCCTGTCGGCCGAGGGAGATGAATCGGAGTTGGAGGGACTGGTCAAGGCCCGGACCGTACGGGCGATGGTCGACTGGCTCACCAGCCGGGTGAACGCAGCCGTGGCCGCTACGGTGCCGGTACAGTCCTCGGTCGCGGCCGCCCGGCCGACAGCGACCGAGGCGGCGCCCACCGCGCCGGCACGGGCACGTACCGGACCGGCCGCGGCGGTGCCCGCCGGGCAGGAGTACCCGCTCCCGGCGCCGCCGACGGGCAGCCCGGGACCGGTGGGCGGTGCCACGTCGCTGGGTGTCGCGCCGACGCGGATGCTCTGCACGACGGTTCCGGTCCCGGAGGCACCGAGGCAACCGGCGACGGTGCTCGCGGGTGGCACGCTGGTGGTCACCGGATCCGGTCCGACCGCCGTACGGCTGGTCGAGCTGCTACGCGGGCACGGAGCGACCGTACGCACCGGCACCGCGGCCGAGCCCGGCAGCCTGGACGGGGCGGACGGGCTGGTCCTGCTCGACGGTCTGGTCGGCGGGCAGGCACCGGTGCTCCCCGGTGCGTTCGAGTCGATCAAGAGGGCCCTGACCGGCGGGGTGCGCCGGGTGTTGGCGGCCGCCGACCCCAACACGGGTGCACAGGCGGACGGGCTGCGCGGCCTGTTCCGCACCATCGCCCGGGAGTATCCCTCCATCAGCTCGCGCCTGGTCATCGTGGACGGTACGGAGCCTGCGGCGCGGCTCGCCCAGACGCTGGTCGACGAGATGCTGCTCGGGGGCGAGGCGGCGGTGGTGAACCGGGGCGGCGGCCGGCGGTGTGCGTACGACCTGATGCCGGCGAGCCTCGGGGCGCTGGCGGCCGGTGGTGCCGGCCCGGCGGGCGACGGCGTGGCGGAGGCGCGGGCGATGGGGCTCGACCGCGACTCGGTGGTGCTGCTGATCGGGGGCGCCCGTGGCATCACCTCCTGGGTCGCCCGTGCCCTCGCGACGGCTGCCCGGTGCCGCATCGAGCTGGCCGGCCGTACTCCGTTGCCGGCCGGCCCCCCGGATCCGGCCTTGGCTGCGGCCACGGACGCGGCGGCGGTGCGGGCGGTGCTCGCGCGCCAGCGGATCGGCTCCCCGGCGGCGATCGCCCGCGCGGCCCAGGCGGTCCTCGCCGGCCGGGAGGTCGGGGCCACCGTGCGGGAACTCGGTGAACTGGGCGCCAGAGTGCGTTACCACAACCTCGACGTCCGCGACCCGGAGGCGACCCAGCGGCTGATCAACGCCATCCACGATCAGTACGGCCGCATCGACGGGCTGGTGTACGCCGCCGGCGTGATCGAGGACAAACTGATCGTCGACAAGGACCCTGAGTCGTTCGTCCGGGTCTTCGACACGAAGGTGACGGGTGCCCGGTCGGCGCTGGACGCGCTGGACGCCGTCGGCAGCCGACCGAGGTTCGTCGTGCTGTACGGCAGCATCGCGGCGGTGTACGGCAACCGCGGCCAGGGCGACTACGCGGCAGCCAACGACGCGCTGGAGACGATTGGCGCCCGATGGGCCGCCCGAACCGGCAACCGCTGCCTGACGGTGCACTGGGGGCCGTGGGCACCGACCGACGGGCACGGCGGCATGGTCAGCCCCGAACTGGGTCGGGAACTCGCCCGGCGCGGCGTCGGCCTGATCGACCCGGAGGAAGGCGCGCAGAGCCTGCTGAGCGAGCTGGCCTGGGGCGACCCGACGCTCACCTCCGTCGTCCACACCGCGTCGGTCTGGTGACCGGCATGCCCGGCGACCCGGTCGCGATCGTGGGGATGGCGGTGCTGCTGCCGGCCGCGGGTGACCTGGACAGCTACTGGCGCAACCTGGTCGAGGGCGTCGACGCGATCACCGAGACGCCGCCGCACCGATGGGACCCGGAGTTCTACGACCCGGCGCGGGCACACCGGCCGGACCGGCTCTACTGCCGCCGGGGCGGCTTCGTCGACGACCTGGCCACCTTCGATCCGCTCAGGTTCGGCATCATGCCGGCGTCCGTCGCCGAGATCGAGCCGGACCAGCTCATCACGCTGAACGTCGCGGCGGCGGCGGTCGAGGACGCCGGGGGGCTGGACCGGCTGCCCGCCGGTGAGCGGGTGGGGGTGATCCTCGGCCGGGGTGGCATCCTCAGCCCGGCCCAGGCTCGGTACGCGCAGCGGGTACGGATGTCCAGCCAGGTCATCCAGGTGCTCCGCGAGCTGATCCCGGACCTGCCGGAGGGCCGGTTGGACGCGGTACGGGCGAGGTTCGACGAGCGGCTAGGCAAACACCAGCCGGAGGGGACGATCGGACTGGTGCCGAACCTGGCCGCCTCCCGGGTGGCCAACCGGCTCAACCTGCGCGGGCCCGCGTACACGGTGGATGCCGCCTGCGCCTCGTCGCTGATCGCGGTGGACCAGGCGATCACCGAGCTGAACAGCGGCCGGCTCGACGCGGTCCTCGCCGGTGGCGTACACCACGTGCACGACATCAGCTTCTGGTCCGTGTTCAGCCAACTCGGCGCCCTCTCCCGGCGGGGCGAGATCCGACCGTTCGACAGCGCGGCAGACGGGCTGCTCATCGGCGAGGGCACCGGTGTGGTCGTACTCAAGCGGATGGCCGACGCGGTGCGTGACGGTGACCGGACGTACGCGGTGATCCGCGGCAGCGGGATGTCCAGCGACGGGCGCGCCGCGAGCATGGTCAATCCGGCCAGCGCCGGTCAGGTGTTGGCCGTCCGGCAAGCCTGGGCGGCCGCGGGGCTGGACCCGACCGCACCGGATGCGCTGGGCCTGCTGGAGGCGCACGGCACCGCGACGCCGACCGGGGACGCCGTCGAACTCGCCACCCTCGCCGAGGTGTTCGGTCCGCATCAAGGTGGGGCACGACCGGTGATCGGCTCGGTGAAGTCGATGATCGGCCATGCCATGCCGGCGGCCGGTATCGCCAGCCTGATCAAGGCGGCCCTGGCCGTGCACCGCGGCGTGCTACTGCCGACGTTGCACTGCGACACGCCGCGACCGGAGCTGGGGCGTACCCGGTTCGCGCCGATCACCACCGCCCAGCCGTGGGAGAGCGACGGACCACGCCGCGCCGGCGTCAACGCGTTCGGCTTCGGCGGCAGCAACGCCCACGTGGTCCTGGAGGAGACACCGGAGGCATTCGCGGACCGGCGGGGCGGCACGGGCTCGGCCGGTCCGGTGACCGGGCCGGTGCCGGTGGCCGCAGCGGAGTCCGTGGCGGCGGCGGAGTCCGTGGCGGCGGCGGAGTCCGTGGCGGCGGCGGAGTCCGTGGGCCCGGGGGAGGCGGGCGGTCAGGCCACGGTGCGGGTCACCGTCGAGCAGCCCGACGAGGTGCTGTGGCTGGCCGCCCCCGAGCCGGCCGCGCTCGCCCGCCTGCTCGACACCGACGACCACAACGTACGCATCCTCGGCGCCGCCCGGGCGCGGCAGGCCAGTCCCACCGGCGTACGGCCGCTGGCGGCGGGCGAACGCTGCCGGCTCGGCATCGTCAGCCCCGACGCCAAACACCTCGGCACCGCCCGGCGCGCCGTGGCCAGAGGACAGTCCTGGCGCGGTGCCCGGGACATCTGGTTCAGCCCCACCCCACTGCTCGCCGACGACTCCGGTGGGCAGCTCGCCTTCGTGTATCCGGGGCTCGAGGCGGAGTTCTGTCCGCGCACCGCGGACATCGCGGCGCACTTCGGCCTGCCGGACCGTCAGTGGTCCGCCGACGATCTCGGCCGGCACGGCGCCGGCGTGATCGAGGTCGGCAGGCTGCTCAACGACGCCCTGCACCGGATCGGAATCACCCCGCACGCGGTCGCCGGGCACAGCATCGGTGAGTGGACCGCCGCGGCCACCACCGGGCAGATCAGTTCGGGATCCATCGACGATTTCCTCGCCGGGTTCAACTCGACGTCGATCGAGGTGCCCGGCCGCGCATTCGCCGTCGTCGGCGGGGCCGCGGAACAGGTCACCCCGCGGCTCGCCGGCTACCCGGGGGTGGCCCTCTCCCACGACAACGCGCCCGCCCAGTGCATCGTCAACGGGCCCGAGGGCGAGATAGAACTGCTCGTCGAGGCGCTTCGCGACGACGGCCTGCTCTGCCAGAAGCTGCCGTTCCGCTCCGCCTTCCACACGCCGATGTTCGCGTCCGGGTTGGAGTCGATCGGCGCGGCCCTCCGCCGCTGGCAGGTCCGCCCCACCCGGGTACCCGTCTGGTCCACCACGCTCAGGGCGCCGTTCCCTACCGAGCCGGCCCGGGTACTGGAGATATTCATCCGACACATGCTCGAACCGGTCTGGTTCCGGCAGACGGTCCAGGCCATGTACGACTCCGGCATCCGGGTGTTCCTACAGGTCGGCGCCGGACAGCTCGCCTCGGTCATCGGCGACAACCTGCGTGGCCGGGACCACCTCGCCATGCCGGTCAACGTCACCCACCGCAGCGGGCTGGACCAACTGCGCCGGGTCGCCACCGCACTGTGGGTCGAGGGCGCCGCACCGGACCTGCGCGCACTCGCGCCGCCGACCGTGGGTCGTACCCGGATCACGGCGCCCAGCACCGCCCAGTCCGCCCGCCGCGGCCCGACCGTGCGGCTCGACCTCGGCGGTCCGCTGGTCCGCCTCGGCGAGGGAGCCGATGCTCTGCTCGGCGTGTCGGTGCACCTCGCGCCGGGCGGCAGTCCGGACGACACCGGCGGCGCCGGCGCCACGTCCAGCCCGATCGCGGTACCGGGCAGACCGGGCTCAGCCGTCGAGGGAGGGATGGTCCCCGTGCCGGCGCAGGGCTTCATGGCGGCGCAGGACTCCGTGCCGGCGCAGGGCTGCACAACGGCGCAGGACTCCGTGCCGGCGCAGGGCTGCACAACGGCGCAGGCCGATGCGGCGCTGCCGGGATCGCCGGCCCTGGCCACGCTGCACAGGCTCGCCGGCCACTCCAGCGCCGCGGCGGAACTCGCCATGCTGCTGTCCGACACATCGGCCGTAACGGCCACCGACGGCGGGACGGGGCAGCCGGCCCGGACACCACCGCCGCGCCCGTACCGCACGGTCCTGCGGGTCGCCCTCGACACCATGCCGTACCTGCGTGACCACTGCTTCTTCGTCCAACCCGACGACTGGCCCGACGCGGAGGACCGCTGGCCGGTAGTGCCGGCCACCACCGTCGTACAGCACATGGTGGACGCCGCCGAGCAGGCCGCCCCGGGTACCCGGGTGGTCGGGGTACGCGCCGCGCGGTTCAACCGTTGGTTGATCGCGGCGCCGCCGCAGGACGTCGAGATCACTGTCCAGCCGGTCGGGCCCGGCCGACTCGAGGTGATCCTCAACAATTACGCCCGGGCGACGGTGGAGGTGGCGCCGAACTACCCGGCCGACCGTCCGGCGGTCTGGCGGTACGACCCGGCCACCGAGCGGCCGCCGCAGTTGCACGCCGAGCAGATGTACGCCGAACGCCTGATGTTCCACGGTCCCCTGTTCCGGGGCGTGACCAAGGTGCACGCACTCGGCGACATGCACGTCCGCGGCGTGGTGATCGCCCCGGCCCCGCCCGGCGCGCTGCTCGACAACGCGCTCCAGTTGGTCGGCAACTGGCTCATCACGACGCAGCCGGTGCGGACCGTCGCGCTGCCGATGGAGTTCGGCCACGTCCGGTTCTTCGGGCCGTCGCCGGCGCCCGGTACGGCGTTCGAGTGCGTAGCCCGGGTGCGCTCGATCGACAACCGGCAACTCGTCGCCGACACCCAGCTCTCCGTCGACGGCCGGGTATGGGCACAGATCGAGGGTTGCGTCGACCGGCGGTTCGACAGCCACCCCACGGCCCGTCCGGCGGAGCGCTTCCCCGAACGCCACCCGATGTCGCTGCGCCAACCGGAGGGCTGGACCATGGCCTTCGACTGCTGGACGGACCTCGTCACCCGCGCCATGGCCGCCCGCGGCATCCTCGGCACCAGCGGTTACGCCGACTACGAGCGGCAGCCGCCCAAGGCACGCAAGCATTGGCTGCTCGGCCGGATCGCGGTCAAGGACGCCGTCCGCTTCCAGCAGTGGGAGGACGGCCACACCGACGTCTACCCGATCGAGTTGACCGTCACGGACGAGCCGAACGGCCGGCCCCGGGTACGCCTGCGGCCCGGCCGGGGCTTCCGCGACTGTGACGTCTCACTCGCCCACACGGCCGAGATCGGAGTGGCGATCGCGAAGCCCCGCCCGCCCGACGCACCGCCCGGTGCCCCCGGCGTCGGCATCGACGTTGCCGAGATCGCGGACCAGCCGGACGGCACGGTCACGGCCGCGCTGTCCGAACCGGAACGGCGGCTGCTCGACTCGGTGGCGACGGGCGAAGATCTGTGCCCGTGGCTCGCCCGCTTCCGGGTCGCGAAGGAGGCCGCCGCCAAGGCGGAGGGCACCGACATCACCGGGGACCCGCGCCGGTTCGCGGTGGTGGGCGCCAGCCCGAGCACCCTGACCGTGAAGGTCGGCAACCGCGTCTACCGGGTCGCGCACCGAGACGTAGTCAATCCTGAAGACCTGCCCGCACGGCGGTACGTCGTCGGCTGGACCTGGGGGCCGGAGCCTGCCCACCGAACCGGCCGCCCGTAGCGACCGGGACCACGAGAAGGAGACATCACATGCCTGTGGACCGGGCCGGCATCCTCGCCGAGGTTGCCGAGATGCTGCACGCGATCCTCGACGACGCCGGAGTCGACGGTGAGATCACCATGGCGACCAGGTTCCAGGACGACCTGGAGATGGAGAGCATCGACGTCGTCTCCCTCGCCGGTCGCCTACAGGGGCGGTACGGCGACGCGGTCAACCTCGCCAAGCTCGTGGCCGGCCTCGACCTGGACTCGATCCGGCAACTACAGGTCGGCCACCTCGTCGAACACATCGCCGCCGCGCTCGACCGGACGGATGCCAGCGGCACCGCAGACACCCGGGTCGGCGCCGTGGACAGCAGCCAGGGCAGAGCGGGTACGCCGGCATGAGCGAGGGTGGCGAGCGAATCCTCAGGCTCAGGGTGTGTGTGCCTCCTGGCGGCATGGAGCGAAGCGGAGTGCCGGCATGAGTATGGTCCGGGCCAACGGCCTCTCCGTGCACGTGGAGCAACTCGCCCCGGCCGAGGCGGTTGCCGGCTGGCACGGTGCCGCACCGACCGCCGTGTTGATCCACGGCCTGACCACGGACACCCTGGCGAGCTGGTATCTCACCCTCGCCCAGCCGCTCGCCGCCGCCGGCCTCCGCGTGATCATGTACGACCTGCGCGGCCACGGGCACACCGAACGCCCGCCGGAAGGCTACGCGTTGGACGACTTCGTCGACGACCTGACGGCCTTGCTGGCCGCGCTCGACGTGACCGGCCCGATCCACCTGTTCGGCAACTCCTTCGGCGGCACGATCGCGTTCGGCTACGCGGTACGCCACCCCGAGCGGGTCACCGCCGTCGCCGCGATCGAGTCCTCCCCGCCCACGGTGGCGTGGTTCGAGCGGGTGGCCCAGCAGCTTCACCACGCCGCCGCGTACCTGCCGCGCGAGCACGCGCTGGCCGAGATCAGGGCCGAACGTGGGGAACTCGCCAGCCGTCGGGCCAGGACCGCCCGCGAGGTGCTCGCCGCCACGAGCCTCGTACGCGACCTGCCGGCCAGCCGGCTACCGGCGGAGGAGGGGATTGCCGCGATCGGCTGCCCGGTGCTGTGGGTGTACGGCGGCGACTCGCCCGTGGTCGGACTGGTCCCCGAGGCCCGACGGCTGTTGCCGCGGGCGCGGTTCGTCACCGTTCCCGGCCAGCGGCACTCCCTCCTGGTCGACCAGCCGGCTGCCGTACGCGACATCGTCCTGTCCTGGCTACGCGAGGACTGCGGCCTGCCACCCGGCCAGCCGGACATCACCGGGCTCTCCGGTCATGACGGTCAGGACCAGCCGTCCGCACCGGCGACCGCCCACTGATCCACTCACTGATCCGCATCGCAGAGGAGGAGCTTCGATGGAGTCACCGCCCGCCGGCCAGGCGATCATCATCAGTACCGGTCGGTGCGGGTCGACGCTGCTGTCCGACCTGATCGCCGAGCAGTCCGACACCCTCTCAGCCCATGAGTTCTTCGCGTCGGTGGAGACCTGGACCAGCGACAGAGGGGTACTCAGCGGAGCCGAATACTGGTCACGGTTGAGCAGCCCCAGACCGGAGCTCGCCACTCTGTTCCGGATCGGCCTCGGCCCGGCCGAGGTGTGCTACCCGACTGACGGTCGATGGGCCGGCAACCTCGTCGAGCTGCCCCGGATCCTCGCGACCACGCTGCCGAAGATCTCGCCCGACCCGGACCGGCTGTTCGACATCCTTGCCGAGCTGGTGCCCGGGTTTCCGGCTCAGCCGTTGGCTCGGCACCACCAGATGTTCCTGGACCTGCTCACCTCGCTCGCCGCCCGGCGGCGCTGGGTCGAGCGTTCGGGCGGTTCCAGCCACCTCGCGCGATACCTGCTGGAGGAATTCCCCACCGCGAAGATCGTCTACCTGACCCGCAACCGGGAGGACACCGCCCGATCGATGAGCCGGCACTCCTCCTTCCAGCTTCTCCAGCTCAGCCTGGAGTTTCTCGGCCAGTACGGGGTCGATCCGTTCCACCTCGGTGCCGACCAGCAGGTGCCCGAGGAGTTGGAGCGCTACCTGCCGAGCCGATTGACCGCCGAGACGCTGAGCGAGCGTGGCCGGGACGTCCAGCGTTACCGGAGGTTGTGCGCGTTCCTCACCAGCGAGGCCGAGCAGGCCATCACCGATGCCGGGCCGCGGGACCTGTTGACGATGACGTACGAGGACCTCGTCGACGACCCGCTGGCGCAGCTCGCGCGGCTGGGCCGGTTTCTGGATTTCGACGACTGGGAGCAGTGGGCGCGACGGGTGGCCGGGGCGGTCGAGCCGGGCCCCCGCCAGCGCGATGCGGCGGCTATCGCCTGATCCGAGGAACGACGCGTCGTCCGGGAGTATCAACCGGAGCCGGGCGCACACGGCGACGATCGTTGCCCTGGACGTGGCCTGGTACGGCGCACCGCTTCGTGCCGCACGAGGATGACGTCAACTTCGCGAATGATCTCCCGCACCCTACGTCGAGACACGCGCATACGGCTGACCGGAGGATCAGCCCAGGCGTTGAAGACGGCGGCGGGCGTCCTCGGCCGCCGGGTCACCCAGATCGTCGTAGATCTGCGCCGCTCGCCGCCACGCGGCCGCCGCCCCGGACAGGTCGGCAGTCGCTTCCCGCGTTTCGCCGAGCCGAATGAGGGTCTCGGCCTCGTGGTACCGGTCTGCGGAGTCGCGGAATAGCTGGATCGCCTGTTCGTAGCAGCTCAGGGCCCGGGCGTGATCGCCGAGGCGGTCGTACGCGAAGCCGAGACTGTCCAGCGTCGCCGCCTGGCCGTTGCGGTCGCCGCTGCGCTTCTGCTGGGCGAGTGCCTCCATGCAGCTCTCGATGGCCCGGGCGTAGTCGCCCGTGCTGGCGTACAACCAACCGATCGCGTTCAGCGCCCGGGCTTCCCCGGAGCGGTTGCCGGCTAGCCGGTAGAGCCGGAGCGCTTCGCGGGCATGCGCGAGTGCCTCGTCCAGCCGGCCGAGCAGGTAGCAGAGTTCGCAATAGTTGTGCAGGGTCTGGGCCTGGCCGGTCGGATCGCCGAGGCGTTCGTGCAGATCGAGCGCGCGCGTCAGTCGGTACTCGGCGGTGTCGTGCTGGCCGAGTCGAGTGAACGCGCGGGCCAGCAGCCGGTTGGCCGCGGCCTGCCCGGCGACGTCGTCGATCTTCTCCGCGGCCGCGAGCGCGACCTCCTGGACGGCGAGTTGGTCCTGCCAGAAACCGAGCGGTGCGAGGAACGCGTTCAGCGTCCAGGCAATCTGCCAGGCGTACGCGTCGAATCCGGTCTCGGCGGCCTGGGAGACCAGGCGGAGCAGTACGCGGTGCTCTGCGGTGAACCAGGCGAGCGCGGTGTCGTGATCGGTGGCCGGGCTGCTCAGGTGAGTCGGCAGCGCTGGCAGCGGGTCGATGGGCGCCCATTGCGGCTGGAGTAGCAAGGCGGCTGGATAGGCGTTGTGTAGATAGTTGTCGTACAACCGGTGCCGGGCGGCCAGCCGTTCGTCGGCGTGTTCCGACGACTGCGCAAGCTCGGCCGCGTAGCCTCGAAGGAGGTCGTGGAAGGCGTACCGGCCTGGCACATGTTCTGTCAACAGGTGGAGCCGGGTCAGCTCACGCAGCGGCGGAACGACGGCCGGCACGGTCGTCCCGGCGAGTGCGGCGGCGGTGTCGGGGGTCAGGTCGGGGCCGGGATGCAGCCCCAGCAATCTGAACAGTCGTGCCGCGTCCCGGCTCAGAGCCAGGTACGACCACGAGAAGACACGCCGAGCATCCCCGTCGGCCAGGGCGTCCAGTCTCGCTTCGGCCGAATGCAGCTCGGCGGCGAAGGCATCGAGGGGGAACGAGGGGTGCGTGGCGACGCGGGCCGCCACCATCGACAGGGCGAGTGGAAGTCGACCGGTGGCGGCGATGATGCCGGCGACCGCGGCAGGTTCGGCGGCGAGTCGGTGGGAGCCGAGCCGGCCGGCCAGCAGGCTCATCGACTCCTCGGTGGTGAGTACGTCCAGCGTCAGGGGTGCGGCGCCCTCCGCGGCGACCAGGCCGCTGAGTCGGTCGCGGCTGGTGACCACGACCACACAACCGCCGGCACCGGGCAGCAGGGGGCGTACCTGGGCAGAGTCCCGTGCATTGTCGAGCACCACGAGCATCCGGCGAGAGGACAGCAGGCCACGGTAGAGCCCGGTGCGGGTCTCCACGCTCGACGGAATCTTGGCCTGGGGCACACCGAGCGCCTCAAGGAGGCCGAGCAGGGCGTCGGCCGGGGGCACCACGTCGGCTTCGTCGTACCCGCGAAGGTTCACGTAGAGCTGGCCGTCGGGGAAGTGCCCGGCCACCCGGTGTGCCCAGTGCAGCGCCAGGGCGGTCTTACCGACCCCGGCCATGCCGGACACCGCGGAGATGACCACCGTCGTCCGCCCTTGCGCCCCCTCGTCGAGGAGTGCGTCGAGGCTGGCGAGTTCGGCGCTGCGGCCGACGAATCCCGGCACCGCGAGAGGCAGTTGCTCGGGGCGTCCGCCGAGCGGGTCCGACAGTGCGACGTCGCGTACCGGCCTGTCCGGACCGGTCGCCGGTCCCGCAGCCAGGCTCGGGCGGTGGTGCAGGATGTCGTCGTGCAACTGGGTCAGCTGCGGCGCCGGGTCGAGACCGGTCTGGTCGGCCAGTACCTGCCGGGCCTGCCGGAAGGCGTCCAACGCGCCGGCCACGTCGCCGATGCGGTACAGGCCGAGCATCAGCTGACCCCACGCCCGTTGCCGCAACGGTTGCCGGTCGAGAAGGGCACGTAGCCGGTGGACCACCTCGGCCGCCGAGCCGAGCGCCAACATCGCCTCGGCGTAGTCCTCCTCGGCGACCATTCGCCGCTCCTCCAACTGCCCGACCCGCCGGGCCAGCAGTGGCCCCAGCGGCAGATCGGACAGCGCCGCCCCACGCCACATGCCGACGGCGGCGGCGAGCTCGGCCTCGGCCCGGGCCGCGTCTCCGGCGGCGAGAGCGTCCCGGCCACGGGACGCAGCGGCGTCGAACCGGTCCAGATCCCGCTCGTCGGGCCCCACCCGGGCCCGGTAGCCACCGGCCGCGGCGGAAATCCCCTCCCAGGACTCGCCGCCACCCAGCGATTGCCGCAACCCCCGCACGTAGGTACGCAGGTTAGCCGCCGCTGACGGGGGTGGGTTGTCGTCCCACAACACTGCGGCCAGCTCATCGGTGCCGACAACTTCGTTGGGCCGCAACAGGAGGGCCGCCAGCAGTAGACGCTGCTTCACCGAGCCCAGCGGAACCGGCCGACCGTCACGGGAGACGGTCAGCGGGCCAAGAAGGTCGAAACGCAAGAGCACCGTCCAGCTAGAGTTTCTGACAAGGTGATCTATGGGTGTTCCATCTCTTGCGGATGCCGATCTGCGATCTTCCGTCCTGAGGCGTGCTGAACAGCCGCCGTGGATCGTGCCGGACGAGCTGTGGCAGCGCATCGGGCCGTTGCTGCCCGAGTCCGAACGCGACCCACGGCATCCAGGACGAAAGCCGATCCCGGACCCGCAGGGGCGGTGCAAGATCCTGTTCGTGTCGCATACCGGATGATCACCGCGACGCTCGCTGACGAACTGTGGGACCCGCCCATCCCATCCCATCGCCAATGGGCCGACAACCCAACGAATCCGCGGAAATCCGAGGTTACCCCGTTCTGTCACCAGGGTGGCCAGCCGGACCAGGCAGGCGCCGGTCCGGTGGCAGGCGACGAGGACCAGGGAGGCGGGTGTGGAGGCGTGGGTCACTGTTGATCGGACGCGGTGTGGTGTACCGTCCCTCCTCGCCAAGATCACGACTGTGTATGGATCAGGAGCGAACATGGGGAGTGTCGTCCGACGGATGCAGGCGGTAGCTGACCGGCTGCTTGAGGTTGTGGTGCCTCGCGCCGATGCCCACGCCATCGACTGCTGGACCGAGTACAGGTGTATGACCCTCAACAACGTGCGGTACCGCTGGAGCCGGCGGTGCTGCTACTACGGGCCGAGTCGACCCATGAGCTGCACCTCATGGACCATCTTCTCGACAGAGGGCTGTTAGGACCGGCGCTGTCCGGAGCGGGGGACCAGGGCGTGGCGGGAGGCGGCCGGTGACGTATGTGGCAGTGGCCTGCCGTGCCCTGGTCTTCGGCGTCTTCTTGTGCTCGCTGATCAGCAAGCTTCGCGGTCCAGTGGCGTATTCGAGTTTTGTCGCGTCGGCTGGCGAGTTGTTGGGCCGGCCGCGACGCGGTGTGGCAGCGGCCGCGGCCGGTACGGTGATTGCCGAGGCTGCCGTGACGGTGCTGGTGGTGATTCCGGCGACGGCACCGACGGGCTTGGCACTGGCGGCAGCGCTCCTGGCGGCGTTCTCGGTCGCGGTCGTGCTGGCGATGAGGCGCGGCCAGCGGTCCCCGTGCCGGTGTTTCGGCGCATCGGAGACTCCACTCGGCGTCCCGCACGTGGTGCGCAACCTGCTGTTGGTTGTCGTGTGCCTGGTCGGCCTGGTGGCGACGACCGCGACGACGGACGGCAGCCGGCATCCCGCCGGCATCGCCGTGGCGCTCACCGTGGCCGCGGCGGTGTTGCCTTTCATATTGCGGCTCGATGACCTGGTGGCGTTGTTCCGCCCCACGTACCATCCCGGAAATACTCGGAGGAAATGACCATGCCCTTCGTCATCGCCGCCGTCGTCCTGCTTGGGGCGTTGTGCATGGTGAACCTGCTGTTGACGTTCGGGATACTGCGTCGGCTGCGCGAGCAGACCGCTGAGTTGAGCCGACTGTCCGGTGCCCTACCGCCCGGAATGCCCGCGCCGGAAGAGCTGGTGGGTACGCCGGTGCCGGCCTTTGCGGCGACCGCGATCGACGGTACACCGGTCACCCGGGACAGCCTGATGGGCCGACCGGGGTTGGTGGGATTCTTCTCCGCCGGGTGCGCGCCGTGCCACGAACAGGCACCCGTATTCGCCACGTGGTTGGCCGAGCAGGGCGACGACGCCACTGCCGCGGTCGCGGTCATCACCGACTCCGGTCCGGAAGCCGTTGAGCTGGCCACCTCGCTGAGCGGCAAGGCGACGGTGGTCGTCGAACCGGACGCTTTCACGGTGTCCCAGGCGTTCGGGGTACGGGGGTTCCCGACGTTTCTACGGGTCGATGCGGGCGGCGTCATCGCCGGTGCGGATGCCACGGTCCGCGGCGTGGTGGCGCAAGCGGCGGCCACGTCCTGACGGTGTCAGCTCCCGAGATGTCGGCGGCAGAGCCGGACAGCCCGCGGCGCCCGCTCCACGAGCTGGCGGGGGTGTGGCGGACGGCGTGGCGGGCCGGTCCGTGGTTGACCGTGTCGCAGGTGGTGACGACCGTGGCCAGCGGCCTGCTGCCGGCGACCACGGTGTGGCTGACCAAACTTGTGGTGGATGGGCTGGCAGCCGGTCGGGTCGAGGCGGCCGTCGGCGCCGGAGTGGGCCTGGCGGGGGCCGGTCTGGTCGCAGCGGTACTGCCGCAGCTGACCAGCTACCTGCAGGGTGAGCAGCAGCGGCGGATGGACCGCCTGATGCAGGACCAGCTGTACACCGCGGTGAACTCCTTCCAGGGGTTGTCCAGGTTCGAGGACCCTCGGTTCCTCGACCGGCTGCGAATGGCGACCGAGGCGACCGGTCCGGCGCTCAGCCCGCTCACGTCCGGCCTGCTCGGCATCGGCCGGGACGTGATCACGCTGGTCAGTCTGCTCGGCGCGCTGTACATCCTCAGCCCGGTGATGACCGCGGTCGTGGTGGTCGCGGCGGTGCCAGCGCTGCTGGCGGAGATCTCGCTGGCCAGGCAGCGGGTCGGGATGTACCTGGGCCTGTCACCGGCGATGCGGCGGCAGGCCTTCTACAGCCAGTTGATTACCGACGTCGGGGCCGCACAGGAGATCCGCCTGTTCGGCCTTGGTGACTTCTTCAAAGGTCGGCTGCTGCGAGGACTGCGCGAGGTGCAGGACGGGGAACGGCGGCTCGACCGCAAGGTGCTGCGTACCCAGTCACTGCTGGCGCTGCTGAGCGCGGTGGTCTCCGGGCTCGGCCTGGTCTGGGCGGTGCACAGCGCCACCACCGGCCGGCTGACGTTGGGCGACGTGACGGCATTCGTGGTGGCGGTCGGGGGTATCCAGGGATCGCTCATGGGCCTGGTCAGCGGCATCGCCAGCGGGCACCAGGCGCTGCTGATGGTCAGCCACCACTCCGCCGTACGCCGCCTCGGTGACGACCTGCCACCCGCACGCCGATCGGCACATCTCCCGCCGTTGCGGCAGGGCATCGAGGTGCGGGACGTGTGGTTCCGCTACCACGAGGACCATCCGTGGATCCTGCAGGGCGTCAGCCTGACCATCTCCCAGGGCCAGGCGGTCGCGCTGGTCGGGCTCAACGGCGCGGGCAAGAGTACCCTGGTCAAGCTGTTGTGCCGGTTCTACGACCCGGACCACGGCGCGATCCTCTGGGACGGTGTCGACATCCGTGAACTGCATCCGGCGCAGCTTCGGCGCCGGATGGGCGTGTTGTTCCAGGACTTCGTGTCGTACGACCTGAGCGCCGCCGAGAATATCGGGGTCGGTGACATCGACGCGGTAACCGACCGGCGGCGGGTCGAGGAGGCAGCCGGCGTAGCTGGCATCCACACCAATCTGGCCGCACTGCCGCGGGGCTACGACACGCTGCTCAGCCGCATCTTCTACCTCGAGGAGGAGAAGGACGACGCGGAAACTGGTGTAGTGCTGTCCGGCGGCCAGTGGCAGCGCCTGGCCTTGGCCCGGACGTTCATGCGTGACACGCGGGACCTGCTGATCCTCGACGAACCGAGCGCGGGCCTGGACGCAAAGGCCGAACACGAGATCCACCAGCGTCTCCGGACGCATCGTGCTGGCCGCACCAGCCTGCTCATCTCGCACCGGCTGGGCACGGTTCGGGACGCGGACGTCATCGTCGTGCTCGACGGCGGCCTGGTCGCCGAGCAGGGCAGCCACGACGAACTGATGGCCCTCGACGGCCGGTACGCGCAACTGTTCCGTACCCAGGCCAGTGGCTACGGCGCAACGGCGGTCGAGGAGATCCGATGATGACGCGGGCGGTGGTCAGCGCCGTGGTCGTGGCGGCCGCAACCGGTGGGGTGGCGGGGTGGTGGCTACGCCACACCTTTCTCGTCACCACAGTGGCCGGACGAAGCATGGTACCCACGTACACCGAGGGCGACCGGCTGCTGGTGCGGCGGGTACGACTGGCCACGGTCCGCCGGGGCGATGTCGTCGTCCTCGCCGACCGCGACCTGCCACGGCGTCCCGCCCGGTCGGCCGCGGCGCGACGCGATCCACCAGGCGAACTGCTGATCATCAAGCGTGCCGTGGCCGTACCGGGGGATCCCGTACCCGCCGGGGTACCCGTGCCCGACCGGGTCGTACCACCCGGCCGCTTGATCGTCCTCGGCGACAACGCCGACGCCAGCTACGACTCGAGGAATGCCGGCTACTACGCCGCGGACACGCTGATCGGTGTCGTTGTCCGCGGCATGCGGAGGTAGTCAGCACACCTGAGTCCGCGAAGCCGCTGCCGGTCAACGACGAGATCGACCGCCATCCGGGTCACTGCCGGGTGCCCGGCCGTCGCGGATGTTCAGGTGTTGCGGACGAGCCGCCAGCGGTTGTCGGCGCTGCCGTTGTCGGGGTCCTGCACGGCTTGCGCTCCCCAGTCCGTGGAGCCGTTGAGGATGCCGAGCAGCTTGCCGCTGTGCACGTTGCGGATCTTGTAGGTTCCGTCGCCCTGATCCAGGAGCGTCCACAGGTGGTCCGCGGTACCGCTGTCGGACCATTGCAGGACGCGGGCGTTGTCGGCGGTCGACATGTCCTGCACACCGAGGACCTTGCCGCTGTTGGCGTTGCGTAGCTTGATGGCGCTGCCCTCGGTGACGACCACCCAGTTGTGGTCGGCGGTGCCGGTGTCGCCCCACTGCACGGCGAGTCCGCCGTCGGCGGTGGACATGTCCTGGATGCCGAGGACCAGGCCCGTGCCGGCGTTAACCAGCCGGTGACTGACAGCAGCGGGGTCGCCGCCGTTGGTGCTCCAATAAACCGTGTAGTTGTGCCCGTGGGCGTCGTAGAAGGGACCCAGGTTGACCGTGCCGCCGTTCGCGGTGGCGGTGAAGGCCAGCGAAGTGCCGCTGGTCCGGGTGACCGACGAGACGGCGAGTGCCGGCAAGGCGCCCAGGGCGGTGTTGCCGTAGTTCCCGGAGAGCACGACCGGGCCGTAGGTGACCGCGGCGACGTTCGGGTTGTCGTTGGCGGCCTGCATGATGACCCGCATGGGCAGGCGGACGGTGATGGTGTCACCCGCGGCCCAGGTGCGGGTGACGGTGGCGTAGCTTCCCGGGGTGGTGGCGATGCTCTGCACCGTGCCGTTGACACTGATCGTCGCGCCGGTGGTCCAGGCCGGGATCCGTACCCGGATGCTCCACGAACCGCTCATCGTGCCGGACAGGGTGAGGGTGCTGGTGTCGCTGACGGGGTAGCCGGTGGTCTGGGTCACGGTGATACCGCGCTGGGTCCAGTTGAGCACCGATGGCATGAACAGGTTCACGGACAGCGTGGTGCCGTTGTAGAAGTAGACGGAGTCCATCAGCGCCGTGTTGACCTCGATGCCGGTGCCCTGGCAGCACCAGAAGGAGTTGTAGTCGGTGCTCCAGGTGCCGCCGCCCCACGCCGGACCCACGCCGCGTCGACCGCCCGGGTTGAGCGGGGTGAAGTAGGTGATGTGTCCGTGGCCGTCGGCCGGGTTCTGCGCCCCGATGATGTGGTTGAGCAGGGCGCGCTCGTAGAAGTCGAAGTACGCCGCCCGGTTGGGGTCCAGCAGCCACAGCTCCCGGGTCAGCTTGAGCATGTTGTAGGTGTTGCAGTGCTCGCAGGTGTCCTGCCGGAGGTACCCGGCGATGGCGTTCGGCGGGCGGAAGTGCTCGGCCTGGCTGTTTCCGCCGATCGCGTACGTGTGCGCGCCGACGCAGATGTTCCAGGCGTTGCCGGCGATGTCCCGGTAGCGGGTGGTACCGGTGGCCTTGTACTCCCGGGCGGCGCCCACCCACTTCGGGACCTGCGTGTTGGCGTGCAGCCCGTTGAGCTGGTCGGAGTTGGCCGCCAACGGGTTGAAAACGGCAGCGTGGTCGAACCGTTGCGCCGCGGTCAGCCAACGGCTGTCGCCGGTCTGCTGGTAGATGTCGGTGAGTACGGCGTTCATCCCGCCGAACTCGGTGCCGAGCATGTTCTGCATCTGGCTGGAGGTCAGCCGGCCGGTGCGCCAGTCGACCCAGCCGGCGAGCGCCAGGAGCACGTCGCGGGCCTGGTTGTTGCCGAGGTGCCGCCACACGTCGAGCAGGCCGGCCAGGGTCTTGTGGATGACGTAGTACGGCACGTTGCCGTTGCTCAACGTGCGCGCCTCGAGGGCGGTGAAGTCGGCCTCCGGGAAACCGGAGAGGTAACCGGTGTTGAAGCCGGCGGCGCCGTTGTTGGCCTGACACTTGGCGAGTTCGGCCACCATGTAGTTGGCCTTGTCCCGGCAGGTGGTGTCGCCGAGCACGGCGTACGCCTGCGCCCAGGCGGTCAGGAAGTGCCCCTGCATGTGCGTGCGGAAGGGGAACGACGGTGCGTCCCAGCCGCCGTTCGAGGCGGCGCCGTTGGTGGACAACCGGTGGTTGGCCCGGAAGTTGTAGAGCAGCCGGTCGACGTTGACGAAACGCAGGTAGCTCATCGTCCTGTTCTGGTTGTCCAGCCATCGGCTGTTGGTCAGCCGCACCTGACCCAGCTCGAACGGGTACGCGGAGACGCCGATGTCCGGCCGGACCGGGGGGAGTGCGGCGGCTGCCGGAGCACCAGCGAGTGCCGGCGCGGCGGCTGTGGTGGCACCGGCGGCTGTCGCGACGGTGGCGGCACCGGCAGCCTGCAACAGCAGGCGCCGGCTCATGGGGGGTAACGGCATGGTGGTTCTCCTGTAGCGCGGAGTGGCGGGCCGGGTGGGACGGCGGCCATTGGTCGGTCGAGGCGGGCGGTGAGCCGGGCCGGGCGGCAGATGCCCCCGGCCCGGCGGTGGTGACGGAAGCGCTAGGCGTGGTCGGGCGGCCGGCGATCCGGCGGTGCCGTCTGGACCGCTCAGACCGAGGTCGTTACCGGTAGAGGACGGGCAGACGTCTGATGTCATACGCAGACGTCGATGTGAGCGGTAACATACATCCTCCGGTGGCGCGCCGCAAGCGTGCTGTTGCCGGTACGACATAGAGCCGAAATCCGGGCAGAAACGTATAAGTGCGCCCCATGTGCGGTCTGGTCGCCGTATCCACCCTGCGCCC
Source organism: Plantactinospora sp. CA-294935 (assembly GCF_050936445.1). NCBI lineage: Bacteria > Bacillati > Actinomycetota > Actinomycetes > Micromonosporales > Micromonosporaceae > Plantactinospora > Plantactinospora sp. CA-294935. The sequence continues at coordinate 8,312,100 of NZ_JBNJMU010000001.1, read as the reverse complement.
GGGAGCCCAGGGAACGTTCGTCGTCGGGGGGCGATAGTCGACGGCGGCAACCGCAGGAGGGAGCGATGGCCTGGCTGTACCGATTTTGCGGCGCCGCTACAACTTGACGGCGAGCGATGTTATCGCTCACAGTCGATGGGCGAAGGGTGACGTGAAGGTGGCTCACCGGGCGAGCCACCTCGTCGTAGCTCCGGGTGCTGCGTCAGGGCATCCGGACACCCTGTGAGCGTTCTAAATCAGACGGTGCGAGCGGGTCGCTCTCGCGCGCCGCGGTGCACCCGCCGGTCGGCGTCGGCCCGAGTATCGCCAATTGGAGGAAAATCATGGGTATTTTCGGCCGGTTCTCGCGGCCTGCGCCGCCGCGGTTAGGGTGGTCGCCGCGGGTTGTCGCCGTGGCGGCGGTGGCGGTGCTGGTGGGCGGTGGTGCCGTGGCGGTGGGTTCGGTGCCGGCTGCTGCGGCGACGGTGGACACCAGTGCCTGGTACGTGTTGGTCAACCGGAACAGTGGCAAGGCATTGGACGTGTACAACCTGGGCACCGGCGACGGTGCGCGGATCACGCAGTGGGCGCGGAATGACGGTAACCAGCAGCAGTGGCAGTTCGTGGACTCTGGTGGTGGTTACTACCGGTTGAAGTCGCGGCACTCGGGCAAGGTCCTGGACGTGTACAACTCCTCCACCGCGAACGGTGCCAGCATTGTGCAGTGGGCCGATCACAACGGGACCAACCAGCAGTTCCGGTTGGCTGACTCCGATGGCGGTTACGTGCGGTTGGTCAACCGGAACAGTAACCGGGTGGTGGAGGTGCAGAACGCCTCGACCGCCGATGGCGGAAACGTGGTGCAGTACGACGACTGGAACGGCGCCAACCAGCAGTGGCAGTTGGTCCGTGTCAACGGCGGCGGCAACCCCACCACACCGCCGCCCGGCGGCTCGTACGCGAACCCGGTGGTGTGGCAGGACTTCGCCGATGTCGAGGTCATCCGGGTGAACGACGTCTACTACATGACGGCCTCGACCATGCACTACTCCCCGGGCGCGCCGATCCTGCGTTCCTACGACCTGGTGAACTGGGAGTTCGCCGGCCACTCGGTGCCGAGCCTGGCCGAGTTCGAGAACAACGCCTACAGCCTGACCGGCGGACGGGCGTACGTGCGGGGCATCTGGGCCTCCACCCTTGGCCACCGGCGCAGCAACAACACCTTCTACTGGATCGGCTGTACCGAGTTCAACCGTACCTACGTCTACACCGCCAGCACGGCGGAGGGTCCCTGGACGAAGCGCTCCCGGATCAACAACTGTTACTACGACGCCGGCCTGCTCGTCGACGACAACGACACCATGTACGTCGCGTACGGCAACGGCGCGATCAGCGTCGCGCAGCTCTCCGCTGACGGTCTGTCCCAGGTCCGCGCGCAGCAGGTGTTCCAGACCCCGTCGAGCGTCGGCACCCTGGAAGGCGCCCGGTTCTACAAGCGCAACGGCAGCTACTACATCTGGCTCACCCGCCCCGCCAATGGTCAATACGTCCTCAAGGCCGACAACCCATGGGGCCCGTACGAGATGCGCCAGGTGCTGCTCGACATGCCAGGTCCGATCGCCGGTGGCGGCGTGCCCCACCAGGGCGGCCTCGTCCAGACCCAGAACGGCGCCTGGTACTACATGAGCTTTGTCGACGCCTACCCCGGCGGCCGGGTCCCCGCTCTCGCCCCGATCACCTGGAGCGGTGACGGCTGGCCCAGCATCCAGACCGTCAACGGCGGCTGGGGCGTCAGCTACCCCAACCCGCTGCCCACCCGGCAGGTCAAACCCCTCACCGGTTCCGACACCTTCACCGGTACGACCCTCGGGCCGCAGTACGAGTGGAACCACGTCCCCGACAACACCCGCTGGTCGCTCAACAGCGGCCTGCGCCTACAGACCGCCACCGTCACCAACGACCTCTACAGCGCCCGTAACACCCTGACCCACCGCATCCAGGGACCATCCTCGACCGCCACCATCGAGCTGGACTACTCCACCATGCGCGACGGCGACCGAACCGGCCTGGCCATGCTCCGGGACCAGTCAGCCTGGATCGGCGTCAAACGCGACAACGGCACCACCCGGGTGGTGATGACCGACGGCCTCACCATGGACAGCAGTTGGAACACCACCGGCACCGGCACCGAACGCGCGTCCGCCACCGTCTCCGGCGGCCGGATCTGGCTACGCGTCAACGCCGACATCCGACCCGGCAGCGGTCGACAGGCCCGCTTCTCCTACAGCACCAACGGCACCAGCTTCACCAGCCTCGGGCCGGCCTTCACCCTCAACAACGCCTGGCAGTTCTTCATGGGCTACCGCTTCGGCATCTTCAACCACGCTACCCAGGCACTCGGCGGCTCCGTCACCGTACGCCGATTCGACCTCACCACCCCATGATCGTTACCGCGCGCGAGTCCGGGCACCCCGCAACCATTCGCCGCACGGATCCGTCGACCGGAGGGTCGTCCGACGCGGGATCGCTGCCACCCCACCCGGGCGTTACCCTGCGGCGGCGCTCACTTGAGACAGCCGGTCGCGGACGGCCGGCACGATCCCGTGCGGCAGGACGGGCACCACTAGCGGCACGGCGAGCGACGCCCCGAGGTGGAGCGTACGCAGGTGTGTGCAGTCGGCGACGACGAGCGGGGCAAGGCACCGCGTGAGTTCGTGCGCCGCGAGCCGGTCCGGGCCGGGCCGTCAGCGCCCGGCCCACGGCTACCATTCGCCGACCGCCGCTGGGCGGGCCGGAAAGCCTCCGGAGACCGGCTCTCAGATCCGCGGAGCTCCGGCGAAAGGGTCTGGGGGTGGGGCCCGGTCGGGCTCCACCCCCAGGTCTCCGCTGACGGTCAGGCGAGGGCGCAGGCCGCGCCGTTGAGGGTGAATGAGGTTGGCCTGGAGGTGTTGCCGGTGTGGGTGGCCTGGAAGCCGATGCTGACCGATGCGTTGGCTGCGATGGCGGCGTTGTAGGAGACGTTCCTGGCCGTCACCTGTCCGGAGGCCGGTGAGTAGCTGGCGTTCCAGCTTGAGGTGATGGTCTGCCCGCTCGGCAGGGCGAAGACGAGAGACCAGCCGTTGATCGCGGTGGTGCTGGTGTTGGTGATGGTGATGCTCTCGGTCAGGCCCGTGTTCCACGCGTTCACGGTGCTGGTGACTCGGCAGGCGCCGGTGGAGGGCGGCGGTGTCGTCGGGCCCGGCGTCGGGGTGCTCGGGCCCGGCGTCGGCGTGCTCGGGCCCGGCGTCGGCGTGCTCTGGAACTGGGTGAAGAACGTCCAGGTCTCCTGGGGGAGCCAGGGCGCGTTGGAGCCGGCGTCCTGCGGTGTGGGGGTGTGGCCTCCGTCGAACGCGTACCAGGCAACCGGGTGTCCGGCCGAGCATCCCGAGTAGTGGAATTCGGTGTGCCTGCCGCTGCCCTGTGCCGGCTCGGGCGGGCTTGCCGCGGTGCAGCCGTTGTTCCTGACGAACCTGTCGCGCATCGCTCGTCCGCCGGAGATGCTGAGTACGTTGTCACTGAGCCCGTGCGCCTGAAGGTAGGCGATGGGCTGGGTGCCGCCGTTGCATCCACTGATCACGCCACCCGCGTAGATCGCGACCGCGCGGAAGACGTCTGCCCGGGCACACGCCAGCGCGTAGCTCATCCCGCCGCCGTAGCTGAACCCCAGGGAGAACAACTGTGCCGTGTCGACACAGAGAGCATTTCCGATCGTCTGGATCATGTTGTCGGTGAAGGTCACGTCCTCACCGCCGGAGTTGGCCCAGCCGTTGTTGAGGCCTTCGGGGGCGACGAAGATCGTGCTGTTGTTCGACAGCGGCAGGAGCCCGTAGTAGCTCTGGCTCACGACGGAGTTGGCGTTGCCGCCCAACCAGTGGAATCCGAATACCAGTCGGTAGGGGCGGCTGTTGTCGTAGTTGTCGGGGATCCTCAGGACGAAGCTACGAGTCTTCCCGCCGCTCTGTATGGAATGCGTGCCGCTGGTCAGTGTTGGTGTCCGACCGCATCCGGCGGTGGACGCGAAGACGCCGACGCCGGTGTCCAGCGTGGTTGCCCCCGCCTCTCTCGGCGCGGCTGCACCCGACGGCATCGCGGCCGCTAACAGCACCGCGACGGCCGCGGCGGCCGCGGCGCCCGACAGCGACAGGATCGTCGCACGACCTCGGCGAGTTGCTCGCTCAGTCACCTTTCCTCCTCCAGGTTGCAATCTCACCGCGGCGCCCGGCACTTCGGCAGACCGGGTCAGCGCGGGCCGACATCGGCGGCGTGTCGATCGCTGCGGTTACGCGGCCGCACTCGGCTGACCGCTTCGGTGGCCGCGAGCCGGCGGCGCGTGACCTCCCCGGCCCCCCTCCTGCGCGAAGGGGGTCGGCCTGCACCGACCCGAGCCCACCTCCGCATCCATCGACAACTATCAGTGCCAATATAGGAGTGGGTGTGACGGTCGTCAATGGAAATGTTAAGCGTTGAATTTGGGGCGACCCCGGCCGGGGCGTGCTCGCCGGCCCGCGCGAGCGCGGCGAAGCTGTCCGAGCGTTCCGGATCGCAGGCTGGCTCTTTGCCGGTGTGGATCCGCCCGCCCGGGCGGCCACCGGGCCGGTCCGGCGCTGGCTCGGACGGCTCGCCATGTGGGACGACAGCGGGATTGGGTGTCCCGGCTTCCCCGACCGCGGCGCCGGTGGGGTGCTTGTGCTGTTTCGTGGAGGGGTGGTCGCGTTCGTCGTCGCGACCGGCACCGACTACGCGATCCTGACGATCGCTCGACTCCGTGCGGAGATCCGGACTCGGCGGAGATCGGCGTACCCTCGCCCACCACGCCATCGCCCGGCTCGCAGCGGCGATCGGTGTTGCCGGCCTGCTGCTGGCCGGGGCTTCCTTGCCGCAGCGGGCCGGCCGGAGGCTTTCAATGATGCGGGCCGCTGAGTTCCGGGACCTGCCGGCTCGCCGAGGGTGGCCACCGCGGCGTCGGTCGGGTGCCACTCTAAGACATTTTATTGACGACCGTCAGCCAAGTTGCTAGCTTGCTGCAATGATGACTATCAATGGAGTGATCGGGCGCCGGCTCCGGGTGGCACTCGTCGCGTTGGCTTCCACCGCGCTCGCGGCGACCGCCGGGATCGTGCTCGCTCCACCGGCCACGGCGGCGTCCCTGGTCGAGGTGACCGGCTTCGGCGACAACCCGGGCGGCATGCGGATGCACGTCTACGTTCCGGACTCCCGTCCCACCAACCCGGCGATCGTGGTGGCGATGCACGGCTGCGGCGGGTCGGGTCCGGGCTTCTACTCCGGCAGCGAGTTCGCCTCGCAGGCCGATCGGTACGGGTTCGTCGTGATCTATCCGACCGCGACCCAGCAGGCGGGCTTCGGCAACTGCTTCGACGTCTGGTCGGCGGCGTCCAAGCGCCGGGGCGGCGGGAGCGATCCGGTGTCGATCATGTCCATGGTGACGTACGTCCAGCGGCAGTACGGCGGTGACCCGAACCGGGTCTACGCCACGGGTAGTTCGTCCGGCGGCATGATGACCAACGCCATGCTCGCGCTCTACCCGGACGTCTTCAAGGCGGGCGCGGCGTTCATGGGGGTGCCGTTCAACTGCTTCGCCAACGCGGCCGACTTCCCGCCCCAGAACAGCCAGTGCGTCAACGGGCGGATGGACCGGACGCCGCAGCAGTGGGGCGACGCCGTGCGCCAGGCCTATCCCGGCTACAGCGGTGCCCGCCCGCGTATCCAGTTGTGGCACGGCACCAACGACACGCTCGTGCCGTTCCAACTGCTCCAGGAGGCGGTCGACCAGTGGACCAACGTGCACGGCCTGAGTCTCACACCGACCTCCACGGACACGCCCCAGGCGAACTGGAACCGGCGGCGTTGGACCAGCGGGGGTGTCACGCTGCTCGAGGCGATCAGTGTCAACGGCGCCGGCCACAGCCTGCCGATGAGTGGCATGGCACAGGCGGCGGTGCAGTTCTTCGGCCTCGACGGCGGATCACCGACCCCGAACCCGACCACCGGTACGCCCACGACCTCGCCGAGCGTGCCGCCGACGACCACCCCGCCGCCGTCCGCAGGTGCCTGCCGAGTCGGCTATACGGCCAACAGTTGGACCGGCGGCTTCACCGCCAGCGTGACGGTCGCCAACACTTCGACCACCGCCGTCAACGGCTGGACCGTTCAGTGGAACTGGCCGGGCAACCAGCAGGTGACGAACGCCTGGAACGCCACGGTCAGCCAGTCCGGCGCGCAGGTGACGGCGTACAACGCCGCGATCGGGATCGGGGCGAGCGTCACGTTCGGCGTCCAGGGCACCTACAGCGGCGCCAACCAGGCGCCGACCCAGTTCACGCTCAACGGCGCGGCGTGCAGTCAATGACGGCGCAAATAGTGAACCTTTTTCAACCTCCCCTTGCGGTCCGGCGGACCGCAAGGTCGGACGCGGTGCGTGAGCGCCGCGCGGTTCAGGTTGAAAAAGGTTCAGTGTCGACGGCAACGCCCACTGTCAGGTGACGCAGGTTCGGGTGAGTTCGACCAGGCCGGCGCCGAGCACCACGGCGCCGGCCTGGTCCACGCTCTCGAACCGGTATCCGTGACCGTCTGCCCAGACCCGGGTGGTGAGGGTGTCGCCGGGCGCCACCGGCCGGGTGAAGCGGCAGCTCAGTCGCGCCGGGTCGGCCCCGCCGGCGAGCACGGTGTGACTGGCGACGGCGAGGCTGGCCAAACCGTGCACGATGACGCCGGGCAGCCCGACGGTGCGGGCGAAGTCGTCGTCGAGGTGGATCGGGTTGCGGTCGCCGGAGGCGTCGGCGTAGCGACGCGGCAGGTCGAGCGGCAGGGGTGTGGTCGCGGTGCGCAGTGGCGGGCCGCTGGGCGCATCCGCCGGCAGGGTGGGGGAGGGTGTACCCAGTCGCAGGTCGGTCGGTATGCCGCGGTAGAACTCGGTGACGTACTGCTCGTTCAGGAGCGCGCCGTGGGCGTCGTACGTCCGCACCCCGATGGTGGCGATCGTTCCGCTGCGCTTGCCGTGCAGCCCGAGCACGGCGGCGCGGACGGTGACCGTCTCGCCGACCGGCAGCCGGCGGTGGAAGAAGATGTCCTGCTGGCCGTGCACGACCCTGGCGCGCAGCTCGGTGGCGGCGGTGGTACCGGCGACCATGAAGACCAGGTCCATGGCGGGGACGACGGCGTAGACCGGGGAGGGTCCGCCGACGGCGTCGGCGTACGCCGCGAGGCCGGCCGGGGTGACGTCGAACGGGCGTGGTTCGCTCCAGCGGCCGACGACGGTTTCGTCGAAGGACGTCATCAGTCGGTCACCTCCACCACCACGGCGCCGGCGGTGTCCCCGGCCGCGCATCCGGTGAACAGGCCGCGTCCGCCGCCCCGGTCGTGCAGCGCGGCGACGAGTTCGGCGAGCGCGCGCAGGCCGGTGGGCCCCTGCGGGTGCCCGTAGACCAGGCTGCAGCCGTACGGGTTCATCCGGTCCAGCGCGAAGCCGGTCTGCCGGGCGAAGTAGAGGTCGTTGACGGCGAACGGGTTGTGCGTGGTCACCACGTCGATGCCGGTGATGTCGAGGCCGGCGTGGGTGAGCGCGGCGCGGGCGGCCGGCAGTGGCGCCCTGGGCATCCGGGCTCGGTCGGTGCGGGCGAACCCGACCGCGAGCAGTCGTGCGACGCCGGTACCGCCGCTGAGTTCGCGGGCCCGGTCGACCGTGCTGAGCACCGCTCCGGCGGTGCCGTCGCCGGGATGGGTCTGCGACCCGTACGTGACGACGCCGTCCGGCCGGACGGGGGAGAGCGCGGCGAGCCCCTCGGCCGTGGTGTCGTGTACGCCGTGGTCGTCGTCGACCACCACGCTGCCGCGCCGGCCGGGCACGTGCACCTGCACCAGGTGGCCGGGACGTCGGGCGGCGGATGACCGGTACTGCTCGTGGCGCAGCAGCGTGACATCGTCGATCTCGGCGCGGGAGTAACCCTCCTCGGCGGCCACGTGCTCGGCGGTGTCGAGCATGGACTGACCGGTGTTGGGATCGTGCCGCATCGGGTCCAGCACCCAGTGCTCGGTCCGGGGTGCCGCGCCCGGGCTGTGCTGTGCCGACCAGACCAGCAGCGGACCGTTGCTGGTGCGGTCGGCCGCCAGCGCGAGCACGGTGCGATGGGCGCCGAGTTCGACCTGGACGGCGGCGGCCTGCACCACCGCCACCGAGGTGGCGCAGGCCTGGGCGATGGTCGGACCGGTGACGGTGTCGAGCCCGAGCCGCGGGGTGATGGTGGTGACTCCGTAGAAGGATGCCGGCTGCGGCACGGTGGTGCCGAAGGCGACCTGGCTGATCTCGGAGGTCGACATCCCGCCCCTGGTCAGCGCCCGGCCGGTCACGTCGACCGCCAGGTCCAGGCTGGACATCTCGGCGAGCGGACCCTGCCAGCGGCAGAACGGCGAGGACCAGACCAGGTTGACCGGCATCGCCACCCCGGAGAGCCGCATCACCGGTTCCCGGCGAGGTCGGCGGGTTGTCCGGCGGGTCGCATCTCAGCCCATCCCTTCGGCCTGCCCACCGGCGACGGTGAGCACCTGGCCGTGGACGAAGTTCGACCACGGCGAGCAGAGCAGGAAAATGCCGCCGGCCGCCTCCGCCGGGGTGGCGGGCCGGCCCAGCGGGATGCGCGCCGCGGCCTGTTCCCGCACGGCGCCGGGGATGCCCAGCGGGATCCGGTGGTCGCCGTGGTCGAAGGTGCCGGCCTCGGCGGCGTCGGCGGTCAGCCGGGTCTGCACGAATCCGAACGCCACCGCGTTGACGTTGATCTTCAACGGGCCCCACTCCTTGGCGAGCGTCCTGGTGAGGCCGGTCAGGGCCGCCTTGGCGGCGGCGTAGTTGGCCTGCCCGACGTTGCCCATCGTGCCGGCGATCGAGGTCACGTTGACCACCTTGCGGAAGATCTCGCGGCCCTCTGCGGCGTCCCGCTTGGCGGCCTCGCGCAGCACCGGCGCGGCGGCACGCAGCAGCCGGAACGGCGCCGTGAGGTGGATGTCGAGCATGGCGGTGAGCTGCTCGTCGGTCATCTTGTGGAAGATGCCGTCCCAGGTGTAGCCGGCATTGTTGACCACGATGTCGAGCCGCCCGTATTCGTCGACCGCGCGGGCGACGACCTCGGCCGGTGCCGCCGGCACGGTCAGGTCGGCCGCGACGGCGACACCGCGACCGCCGAGCGACCCGACGGTGCGTGCGAGGGCGTCGCCGTCCAGGTCGGCGCAGACCACCCGGGCACCGTGCTCGGCGAGCAGTTCGGCGGTCGCCCTGCCGATCCCGCGCGCCGCTCCGGTGACCACCGCGACCCGCTCCGCCAACAATCCGCTCATGCCGGCACTCCGCTTCGCTCCGTGCCGCCATCAGGCTCCGTCGCACTGAGCTGGCTGATTCGCTCGCTCCACTCGCTCACGGCTGTCCTTCCGTCGCCGAGGCGAGCTCGGCAGCCAACACGTCCTGCCAGGCCCGGCGGGCCGTCACCTTGTCGAACTTGCCGGTCGCCGTCATCGGCAGCGTGTCGACGAACCGGACGATGTCGGGCAGCCACCAGCTCGCCACCCGGGGGCGCAGATGCGCGACGAGCGTGTCGGCGGTGACCTCGGCGCACGCGACGACGAGCGCGGCGGGCCGTTCGCCCCAGGTCGGATGCGGTACGGCGATGACCATGGCCTGGGCCACCGCCGGGTGGTCCATGAGGTGGTTCTCCAGTTCGATCGAGCTGATCCATTCGCCGCCCGACTTGACCAGATCCTTGGCGCGGTCGAGCAGGCGCAGGTAGCCGTCGCCGTCGACGGTGCCGATGTCGCCGGTGCGCAGCCAGCCGTCCCGGAACCGGGCGGTGTTGGCGTCGTCCTCCGGCTGGTGGTACGACTCGGTGACCCACGGCCCGCGTACCTCGACCTCACCGGCGGACCGCCCGTCGTGCGGCAGCACCACGCCGTCCGGGTCGACCACCCGCAGCTCTACCCCGGCGGTCGGTACGCCCTGGGTGGCGTGCAGTGCCTGCCGGCACTGTTCCGGCCGGTCCTCCAGGTGCCGCCGGACCATGGTCAGGTTGCCGGACGGCGACATCTCGGTCATGCCCCAGCCCTGCCGCATGGCGACGCCGCGCCGTTGATAGCGCTGGATCAGCTCCAACGGGACCGCCGAGCCGCCGCAGAGGATCCGGTCCAGGCTGGCCAGATCGTCCGGGCTCGGTGCGAGCTGGTCGACGGCGAGCCAGAAGGTGGGCACCCCGGCCGCGACGGTTACCCGCTCGTCCCGCACGAGGCGTACGACGGTGGCCGGGCTGGTGTCGGCACCGGCGAGCACCAGACCGGCCCCGGCCAGCGCCGCCGAGTACGGCATGCCCCAGGACAGCGCGTGGAAGAGCGGGGTGAGCGGGAGCACGACGTCGCGTTCCCGGATGGCGAACGAGTCGACGAACAGACCGCTCATCGCATGCAGGGTCAGTGACCGGTGCGAGTACACCACGCCCTTCGGACGGCCGGTGGTGCCACCGGTGTAGCAGAGGCACGCGGCGCTCCACTCGTCCACCTCCGCCGGCTGGTCCTCCGGCGCGCTTGCCAGGAGCTGCTCGTAGTCCGTCGCGTCGGCGAAGTCCGGGTGCGGTGCGCTGCCGTCTGGCAGCACGACGTAGTGCCGGACGCCGGGGAGCCGGCCCCGGATCGGCGCGAGCTGTCCGGTCAGGGACGCCGCCACGAAGATCACCTGGTCCTCGGCGTGCGTGGCGATCGCTACCACCTGGTCCGGATGCAGGCGGGTGTTCAGCGGTTGCAGCACCGCGCCGGCCAGCGGCACGCCATAACACAGCTCCAGGTGGGACAGCCCGTTGCAGGCGTATGTGCCGACCCGGTCGCCCGGGCGGACACCGAGCGCGGTCAGCGCGTTGGCCAGTCGGTGGGCCCGGCCGGCCAGCTCGGGCCAGCGGCACTCCGCTCGACCCGCCTCCGTATAGCCGACCAGCCGGGCGTGCGGGCCCATCGCGGCGGCCCGGCGCAGCATCATCCCGACGGACAGCGGCATCGAGCCCATGCTGCTCCGCACCCGTCAGCCCTCCGCCGGCCCGGTCCCGGTCAGCAGCGCGCGGAGCCGGTCCGGCCACGGACTGCTCAGGCCCGTGTCGGCATCGATCCACACCACGGTCAACGTCCCCCGGGCCAGCGTCGTGTTGTCCCGGGCCACCGTGAAGGCGTAGCGCAGCGAGGCGCGTCCGACGTGCTCCACCGCCAGGGTGGTCTCGGCGATCTCGCCGAAGTGCAGGGCTGCCAGGTAGTCGACCGTGAGGTTCACCCGGGGCATCCAGCGGGCGTCCGCCGCCGTGACGCCGAGCTGGTCCTGCAGCTCCTTCTCGGCGCTCTCCACAAACCGCAGGACCACACCGTAGTGCCACCTGTCCGCCGGGTCGGTGTCCGACCACTCGAGACGACGGCGCACGACGATCGACGCTGGCTCGGCCATCCCGGTCTCCCCGCTGGTCCCTGTCGCTGGTGTCGTCCGGTGCAAACGCGCGGCCCGACGGCGTCGAGCCTGGACCGAGTCTGACTATTTATGTGCCTAGCGTCAAGACTAGTGTCACATATCGCCTGTCCGGCTGGTGTGGGTACGCACCAGCGCGGCGAGGTCGGGGTCGTGCCCGGCGACAACCTGGACCACGCGCTGTTCGGCCAGTCCGGTCAGGCCGTCGTACAGCTCGACGAAGAGCGCCCGGGCCGCCGCTCGGGGCCAGCGCGCCGGCAGCAGCTCGGTCGGCAGCTCCGGGTCGAGGCTCGGCATGGTCCGCCAGTCGTCCATCAGGGCGGTCCGCGCGACGAGGGCCTCGGCGGTGCCGATCCGGCCGGTGCGCCACCGTCGCCGGACCGGCTCGTACGCGGCGAGGATCCGCTCGTATTCGGCGCGCAGGGCGGCCAGGTCCCAGGCGTTGATCGGGTGCCCGCCGGTCGGCCCGCCGTCGGCCAGCTCGGCGGTGAAGACGGTGGCCCGGTCGATGTCGAGCTCGGACAGGATCGTCGTCACCTCGGTCACTCGTTCGTGCGGCGAGACCCAGAGGCCGTCGTAGAGCGGGGCGAAGCCGTGCCAGCCGAGCCGGGTGCGCAGGGTGTGCCGCCGGGACCTGTCGTCCTCGGGCACCGAGAACGCCGCCATGGTCCACCGGCCGGTCCACGGTGTCCGCCCGGTGCCGAACGACAGGATGTGGCCACGACCCTCGGCGAGCACCCCGGCGGCCCGCTCGCTGAGGGCGTACGAGGTGCGCCGGCCGGACTTGGACTGCTCCAGCAGCCCGCGCCGGGCCAGCCGGCTCAGCGCGGCCCGAGCGCTGACCTCGGTGATGCCGAACTCGCCGAGCAGTGCAACCAGGGCCGCCGAGGGTAGCGGGGCGCGCTGGCCATACCAGTAGTCGCCGAGCAACGTCAACAGCAGGTGTTGCGGGCTGCCGCCGGCCTGCACGCGCGGCAGGTCGGTCGGGGGCGACGCGGACTGCATCGACATGCGGCTGACTCTACAGATTCCGCGTCGTCCGACAGCCGGCCAGCCTGCCCCGACCGACGCCGGGTGCCCGGCGGGACGGATCCCCGCGGTGCTGGCCGTCACCCGCCCCGGCGGCGCGGACCGCCGGGTGGAGCCGGTCGGCGGCGGCGGGAGACACGCCGTCTCGGAGTGAGAACGTTAGGCATGAATGTTGACCGGCGTGCAATAGGTGTCTAGCGTCTCCGTGACAGGGCTTTCCCTCATATGGTGGGAGGCAACCGTGCGACGTACCGCCGTATCCGCCGTCGCGCTCGTCGTGGCGGTCGCCACGGCCGGCTGCGGCGGCGACCCGTCCACCGGAGACGCTGATAGCCCGATCAGGGTCGGCCAGATCGTCTCCCTGACCGGCAACTACGCACCGCTCGGCACGGAGAACGAGAAGTCCGTGGCGCTCGCGGTCGAGCAGATCAACGCGGCCGGCGGGGTGCTCGGCCGCACGGTGGAGCTGATCGTCCGCGACGACAAGAGCCAGCCCGACCAGTCGGTGCTGGCCTTCAACGACCTCCGCAGCCGCGACGTCGCCGCGGTGATCGGCTCGCCCTTCTCCAACTCCGCCCTGGCCACCATCCCGCTGGTCGACCGGGAGAAGATCCCGTACATCTCGCTCACCCCGGCCGACGAGCAGGTCGACCCGGTGCACCCGTACGTCTTCGTCGTGCCGGCCACCTCGGCGACCTATGCGGACCGGATCCTGCAGTACCTCAAGGCGCAGGGCATCACCAGGATCGCCGTCGCGTACGACGGGCGCAGCTCCTACGCCAAGGCCGGCTTCGACGGCACCCGGGAGAAGGCGACCGGTCACGGCGTCACGCTCACCGCCAGCCCGGAATTCCAGACCACCACCACCGAGTTCTCGGCTGTCTTCAACCAGGTGCGCTCCTCGGGGGCGCAGGCGCTCGTCGTCTGGGCCACCGGCGCTCCCGGCGTGGCGCTGGCCAAGCAGTACGCCACCGCCGGGCTCGACGTGCCGGTAGTCTTCACCGGGGCGCAGGCCAGCAGGCTCTGGCTGGACCCGGTCGGCCCGGCCGCCGAGGGCGCGGTGGTGGCCAGCTCGATCGGCGTGGTCGGCGACACCCTCCCCGACGGGGAGCAGAAGCAGGCGATCGACGAACTGGCCGGTGCGTTCCGCGGCAAGTACGGGTACCCGCCACCCCAGTTCGCCCAGGACGGCTACAGCGGAGTACGACTGCTCGTCGCCGCGATCGAGAAGGCCGGCGGCACCGACCGGGAAAAGATCCGGGATGCTCTGGAAGGGCTGACGGTGACGACCCCGAACGGCACCTACACCTACAGCGCCACCGACCACGCCGGCCTCAAGGCCGACTACATCTCCGTCAACACCGTGCGGGGCGGCGCGTTCGTCCCCACCGACTGGGCGCGGGAGCAGCTCGCCGCGGTGGCGGGCAAGTGACCGAGCCGCTGCTGCGGGTCGCCGGTGTGTCGCACACCTTCGGCGGGGTGTACGCCGTGCGGGAGGTCGACATCGACGTCGCGCACGGAGAACTGCGGGCCGTCATCGGGCCGAACGGCGCCGGCAAGTCCACCCTGTTCAACCTGGTCGGCGGCCAGTTGGCACTGCGTACCGGCGAGATCGTGCTGGCCGGCACCCGGATCGACCGGCTTGCGGCCCACCGCCGGGCCCGGCTCGGGATCGGCGTCGTCTTCCAGGGCGCCCGGATCTTCCGTGGCATGACGGCGCTGGAGAACGCGATGGTCGGCGCGCACGCCGTCACCGGAGGAGGTTTTGTCGGCGCCGTGTTGCGGCTGCCGGCGCACCGCCGGGAGGAGCGGAAGATCCGGCAGAGCGCCCGGGAGGCGTTGGCCCGGGTCGGCCTCGCCGACTGGGCCGACCGGCCGGCGGAGTCGCTGCCGCTGGGGCAGCAGCGCGCACTCCAGGTGGCCCGCGCGCTCTGCGGCCGCCCCCGCCTGCTCCTGCTCGACGAGCCTGCGGCCGGCCTGCGCACGGCCGAGCGGGACGCACTGGCCCGACTCTTCGAGGAGCTGAAGGCGAGCGGCCTGACGATGGTGATCATCGAGCACGATGTCGCCTTCGTGACCCGGCTGGCCGACCGGGTCACCGTACTCGACCTCGGCCGGGTGATCGCCGAGGGCATCCCCGCCACGGTCCGGGCCGATCCGGCGGTCGTCGCCGCGTACCTCGGGACAGGGGTGCCCGCGTGATCGACGTCGTCGACCTCACCGTCCGGTACGGCGTCGCGGTCGCGCTACACGCGGTCAACCTCACCGTGGCGGACGGGGAGATGGTGGCGCTGATCGGCCCCAACGGCGCGGGAAAGTCCACACTGGTCAACACGCTCTCCGGGATCCAGCGGCCGGCCGGTGGCACGGTGACGATCTCCGGCCGGCTGGCCCACGTGCCGGAGGGACGCCAGGTCTTCCCCGACCTGACCGTCGACGACAACCTCCGGCTCGGCGGCTGGCGTATCCGCAACCGCGACACGGGCCCGATCTACGAGATCCTGCCCGGCCTGACCCCGCTGCGCCGCCGCCGCGCCGGTCAGCTCTCCGGCGGGGAACAGCAGATGGTGGCCGTCGGTCGGGCGCTGATGGCCCGGCCGGACGTGCTGGCGGTCGACGAGCTCTCCCTCGGCCTCGCCCCGCTCGTCGTCGCCGACCTGGTGCGGCACCTGCGGGAGCTGAACGCCGAACGCGGTCTCGCCGTGCTCCTCATCGAACAGAACGCCCGACTCGCCCTCGACCTGTGCAGCCGGGGATACGTGCTGGAGGCGGGGCGGGTCGTAGCCGCCGGGACCGCGGCGGAACTGGCCGCCAGCCCACGGGTGGCCGAGGCCTATCTGGGAGTGGCCGGGTGACGGAGTTCCTCCAGTACCTGATCACCGGCGTTGGCGGCGGATGCGCGTTCGCGCTGGTCGGCAGCGGTCTCGTCGTCGTCCACCGAGTCACCCGGGTGGTCAACTTCGCCCAGGGCTCGTTCGCGGTGATCGCCGCGATGACCGCGTCGACGCTGCTGGCCAGCGGGCTTCCGCACGGCCTGGCCGAGGTGTCCGCGGTGGCGGTCGGTGCCGGTGCCGGGCTGCTCGTCGGGCTGGTCGCGATCGGCAGGCCGGGTACGCCGCCCGGCGCGTCACTGATCATCACGCTGGGGCTGGCCGTCTTCGCGTACGCGGTCGAGGTGCTGATCTGGGGTGACCAGCCTCGGTCGTTCGCCGGGGTACCCGGTGCGGTCGAGTTCGGTGGCGTCCGCTTCCAGGCGCACTACCTGCTCATCATCGGCGCGACGGCCGTCGTCTTCGCCGGCACGGCCGCGCTGTTCGCGCGTACCGACATCGGCCGGGCACTGTCGGCCTGCGCCTCCAACCCGTACGCCGCGAAGGTCGTCGGGATCGACGTCGTCCGAATGGGGCTGCTGGCCTTCGGCATCGGCGGTGCGCTCGGCGGGCTCGCAGGGGTACTCGTCACGCCGATCCAGCTCGTCACCTTCGACTACGACGTCACGCTGATCGTGGGTGGTTTCGCCGCCGCCGTCTTCGGCGGCCTGATGCGGCCGTTGCACACCCTCGTCGGTGGACTGTTGCTGGGCGTGGCCCAGTCCTTCGTCGCCGGTTACGGCGGTGCCGCCTACCAGATGGAGGTGGCGCTGGTGCTGCTGCTCGCCGTGATGATGAGGCAGGCGGCGCGCACGCCGGTGGCCGAGCAGGAGCCGGCCTGATGTCGCGGCGGGTGCCGGCGGTGGCCGTGGCGGTGGGCGCGCTCGCCCTGCCACCGCTGCTGTCCGGCAGCCACCTGACCGTCTACATCCTGCTCGGCCTCGCCGTGATGGTCACCGTCGGGCTGTCGCTGCTGATGGGGTACGCGGGTCAGATCTCTCTCGGGCAGGCGTCCTTCTACGCGATCGGTGGCTACACGGCCGGCCTGCTCAGCGTGCACAGTCTGCCACCGGTGCTCGGTCTGCTCGCCGCACCACTGGTCTCCGCCGCTTTCGCGGTCGTCGTGGGAGTACCGCTGCTGCGGCTGCGGGGTCACCACCTCGCCTTCGCCACCCTCGCCATGCAGCTGATCCTGCTGTCCCTGGTCGCCCGGGCGGACTGGGCGGGCGGTGCCATCGGCCTGCAGGGCATCCCACGGCTGTCGGTCGGCGGCTACGAGTTCGCCGACGACATCTCCTACGCCTACCTGGTCGCGGTCGCGGTCGCGCTCACCCTGCTGGTGGCCCGCAACATCGTCGCCTCCCGTCCGGGTCGTGGCCTGCGGGCCCTGGCCAGCAGCGAGACCGCCGCGGCGGCCAGCGGCGTGCCGGTGGGGCGCTACCGGCTCACCGTCTTCGCGCTGTCCGCCGCGTTCGCCGGCCTGGCCGGCGGCATCTACGCGTTCTATCTCGGCTATCTCGCGCCGGGTTCGTTTCCGGTGCTGCTCTCCATCGAGTACGTGGTGATGGCCGTCGTCGGCGGGCTCGGCACCCTGTGGGGCGCCCTCGTCGGCGCTACCGCGATCATCCTGCTCGTCCAGGTACTCAACACGCTCGGCACCCAGCCCGGGATGCCCGGCTATGCACCCACCGTGCTCTCCTACGCCGTCTACGCGGTCCTGCTCGTGCTGGTCGTGGTCTTCCTGCCGCACGGCATCGTTCCGGCGGTACGCGACCGGCTGACCCGCAGGGCGTCGAGCGGCCCCGGGTAGCCCGCCGGCCATCCCGTCATCCACCGTCGACCACCTCCGCGCCGCCGGTACGGATGTACGTGGACCCGCGCGGTCGCACGGTCGCGATCGCGCGGGTCCGCCACCGCCGCGCCGGCCGCGGTCGGCTGCGGGTCGGCCGTGGCTACGGGCTGGTGCAGGTGGGTGACGCGGTTGCCGGTGTTCCGCTGCCGAGGAAGCCGAACGTGGTGGAGCCGGACGCCGGGAGCGAGCCGTTGTACGAGGTGTTCCGTACCGAAACCGTCGAGCCGCTGATGCTCAACGTGCCGTTCCAGACCTGGTCGACGGTCTGGCCGCTGCTCAGGATCCATCGGACGGTCCAGCCGTCGATCGCCGCGCTGCCCGTCGCCACCGTGATCTCGCCCTGGTAGCCGCCCGGCCACGAGTTGGTCGTGCGGTAGGTCGCGCCGCACGCGCCGACTCGCGGCGGGGTGGTGGTCGGTGGGGGAGTCGGGGTGTTCGAGGGTCCTGCGGAGGGGGTGCCGGTCGGCGGTGTGGGCGGTGGCAGGAGCGGGCAGGTGCTGCGGTACGCGACCACGCCGGTCGAGTCCAGCAGTGGGCAGAGGAACTGGCTGTACCGGGTGTCGTTGTCGACGAACATCTTGACGAACGGCAGCATCGTCCGGATCGTCACGGCGTTCGACCTGCCGACCGGGAAGAGATGGTCGGCGCCGGCGATCTCCAGATACGCGCTCTCCGTCGTGGCCGGCAGGCTGCCGTAGAGGCCGTTGAGGTAGGTCGGGGTGACCACGGTGTCGGCCTGCCCGGCGAAGACCATCGTCGGGACCCGGTCGTTCGCCAGGTTCGACGACGGCAGGTACGGCGCGATCCCGACCGCGGCCTTCAACGACGGGCGCCGGATGGCCGCGTTGAGGGCGCCTCCGCCACCCATCGAGTGGCCGGACACCGCCAGCCGGTTGGGATCGACCCGGTCACGCACCGGACTCTGTTGCGTGAGGTAGTCCAGCGCGGCGAGCAACTGGGTGCCCCTGGCGACGTCGAAGTCGTTGCGGCTGTTGGTCTCGATGCCGATCACGACGAACCCGTGGGAGGCGAGCCACGGACCCGTCCAGGCGAGTTCGGCGGAGAACAGCGCGGTGTAGCCGGGCGAGATGGCGATCGCGCCGAAGGTCCCCTGGCTGGTGTCGGTGGGGTAGTAGATCGCGCCACCGGCGAAGCCGTACCCGGTCGGGACGCCGACCGACGCGGTGGCGAAGGGTCCGGTCACCGCCGCGACGCTGGCCCGGGTGGGGTCCGGACCCCGCTGGTACGGGTTGTCGGCGGCTGACGCCGAGCCGGTCGTCGTCGCCACCGTGGACAACATCCCGAGGGCTACCGCCATCCCGGCCGTGACGAGCGTGAGCAGTCGGCCCCGGGCGCCGGGTGCCACCCGGCCGACCTTCGTACCCCCGGAAGGGGCAGGTCCAGGTGTGTGTCCGCGCACTGTCGGTACCTCCTTGGTGGTGGGTGGGTCGCGTCTGGCCGCCGGGACGGCCCCGTCGACGACGAGTGGAGACGCTGTGGTGGCCGGTCTTCGCTCGATCGGTCGATGGGGCCGTCCCCGCGGGAGGTCGGCGACTCCGTGTCGGTCGCGGTCCGGTGGTCCGCGACCGACACCGACGTCATGTCCGGGCCCAGCGTTGGTTGGTTCCGCCGTGGCAGGACCACACGATCACGGCGGTGCCGTTGGCGGTTCCGGCGTTGTCGACGTCCAGGCAGAGCGAGGGGAACCGGACGCTGCTGATCGTGCCGTTGCCGTTGTGGACCCACTGCTGGTTGGTGCCGCCGTTGCAGTCCCAGACCTGCACCCGCGTGCCGGCGGTGGCGTTCAGCGAGATGTCCAGGCACTTGCCGAGCAGTTGCAGGGCCTGGCCGGACTGGCTGAACTGCTGGTTGGCCCCGCTGTGGCAGTCCCAGATCAGCGTGCCGGTGCCGTTGGCCGTGTTGCCGTTGTCGAGATCCAGGCATCGGCCACTGGACTCGCCGCGCAGCCGGAAGGTCGACGGTGGATTGGTGATGCCGCCGCCACTGACCCGGTACACGACCGTGCCGTGCGCCGGCACGCTGGCCGAGATCGTACCGGTGCTGCTGGAGGTGGCGTTGGTCCAGGTGTCACGCAGTGTGAACGAGCTGCCGGTCTTGCCGACCGCCGCCGCGGTCGTGGAGATCGTCGTGGTGGAACCGCCCTGGTTGAACAGTGCCACCGCCACGTCACCGTTGGACAAGCGCTTGGCCAGTACCCGCCGGGTTCCGTCGAAGGACACCTGGACCGCCTGCAGGGCCAGCGAGTCCTGGTTGATCGCGATGAGGTTCTGGTTCTTCAAGATGGCCTGGGTGATCGAGTTCATGCTCCGCACGTCGTTGCCGGCGATCAGCGGGGCCGCCATCATTGCCCACAGCGCGAAGTGACTGTGCATCTCCGTGTCGTTCATGCCGCCCCGGCCGACCTCCATCATGTCCGGGTCGTTGAACGCACCCGGCCCGGCGTAGTGAGCCAGTGGCACGGTGACGTTGACGATGTTCTGGATGCCCATCGGGTACCCGTTGGTCTGCCCGGTGTCCCACGCGTTGGTGATGTCCTCGGTGGTGCGCCACATGTTGGCCACGTCGCCCCAGTTGCGCATCGGCCCGGTCTTCTCGTGGATGCTGTTGGAGTTGATGCTGTAGACGATCGGTCGGCCGGTGGCGGCCAGCGCGTCACGCATCAGGGCGAACCTCGCCACCTGGTCGTTGATCGTTCCGGTGGGCGAGCACCAGTCGTACTTGAGGAAGTCGACGCCCCATGCGGCGAACTGCCGGGCGTCCTGGGCCTCGTGACCCTGGGCGCCGGTCGCCCCCGGGTAGCTGCCGAAGTACTGGGCGCAGGTCCGGTCCAGCGGCGCCTGGTAGATGCCGAAGAGCAGACCCTGGGCGTGCAGGTAGTCACCCAGCGCCTTCATGCCACTCGGGAACCGGGACGGGTTGGCCTGGAGGTTGCCCTGCGCGTCCCGAGTCGAGTTCATCCAGCAGTCGTCGACGACGACGTACTTGTAGCCCAGGTCCCGCATGCCGGAGTTGACGATGGCATCGGCCACCTGCCGGATCAACGTCTCGTTGATGTTGCAGCCGAAGGTGTTCCAACTGTTCCAGCCCATCGGCGGAGTCCGGGCCACTCCGTTGTTCAACGCCTGTGCCGGTCGCGGCGAGACGGTGGGCTCGACAACGGCCACTCCCACGGCCACCAGAACTGTGGTCAGGGTGGCCAACAATCTCGTACGTGCGTGCATTGAGCCTCCAGCGAGCTACGGGGACGGACGGCAGCACGTCCTGGATGTGAGGCCGGTCGGACTTCGCATCCGAGCGGGTTCCGGGGTCTGGGTGAGCGTGTTGCCCCGTACCACTCGGGCGGAAGTCGCGCGCACCAGGCCGGCGCCAGGTCGGGTGGTCTGTACTCATCCCATGGGTCAGCATCGATGTGAGCGGTAACATACGCCGTCGCGTTTGGAAGCGCAAGACGGGAGTTTCGGTGGCCGAATATGTGTCCAGTGGCCCGGACAAGAATCAGGCCCGTCTCCATCTCCTTGTCGCTGCGGCGTCCAGCGGGAATCTGCGTCCGTCGCGGCATGGCGGCGCGCGGTGAGGCGGCTGGGACCATGTGCCACCGCTTCCCATAACAGAAACGCGCTGTGATGTTCTGCTCCTTTGCCGTCTCGTCATCGACACTGAAAGGTGTTACCGAGCGCGCTCATCGGAAGTCTGTGTCCGGAGTGGACTCGTGTTGGTCGAGTTTCGGGTGCGTGTCCCCCGACGCACGGTGCTGCGGGCGGTTCGCAACCCAGGGCGGCCGTGGATGCGCTTCGGTCGACATCTAAGCCATTCAAGGCCGCCGGGATGACCCTGGCGGTCTCGGAGACGTTCGGGCCGCCGACAGGCGACAGCGGTCGAGCGGGCGGGTTCGGCATTGACATGAGTCGTTTGACGTATGATGATGTGAGCGCTAACTTGTCGATCGCGGGTCAGGTCGCTGCCGGGAGCCCTGACGATGCATCGCCGCGATTCGCGCGGACTCGCCGCATCGCCGGCCCAGGGCAGGGCCGGACATTCGGGGGGCGGTGGCCGCGTGGAGGCCGCGGATCACTTCACGTGCCGACGCCACCACCGGACGCCGGCACCACCCCTGGGCGCACGCGTCCGTTCTGCTTGCGTGCGACCCCGACCGAAGGAGCGGATCATGAAGGCCACCGGTGAGGCTCGGCCCGCCTCTCCACAGAGACATCGCTGGCGGTCAGGGCTGGCCGTCGCGGCGGCGGCGGTCGTCGCGGCCGGGACGCTCGTCGCGGTGAACGCCGCGCCCGCGTCGGCGGCGACCGTGGACACCAACGCCTGGTACGTGCTGGTGAACCGGAACAGCGGCAAGGCATTGGACCTGTACGCCTCGGCCACCAACGACGGCGCGCGGATCAGCCAGTGGACGCGGAACAACGGCGCGAACCAGCAGTGGCAGTTCGTGGACTCGGGCGGCGGCTACTACCGGCTGAAGTCCCGGCACTCCGGCAAGGTCCTCGACGTGCACGACTGGTCGACCGCCGACGGCGGTGCGATCGTGCAGTGGTCCGACCTCAACGCGACGAACCAGCAGTTCCGGCTGGCCGACTCCGACGGGGGGCACGTGCGGTTGGTCAGCCGGCACAGCGGCAAGGTCGTCGAGGTACAGGGCGCATCCTCGGCGGACGGCGGGAACGTCGTGCAGTACTCCGACTGGAACGGCACGAACCAGCAGTGGCAGCTCGCCCGCGTCGACGGCGGCGAGCCACCGCAGGGTGGTACCGGCTGCGGCAAGGCCCCGACGCTGTCGAGCGGCACGCACACGATCCAGAGCAACGGCAAGAGCCGTTCCTTCATCCTGCGGGTGCCGGCAAACTACAACAACAGCAACCCCTACCGGCTGATCTTCGCATTCCACTGGCGGGGCGGCACCATGCAGGACATCTCCTCGGGCGGCACCAGTGGGGCCGCCTGGTCCTACTACGGCCAGCAGGAACAGTCGGGCAACAGCGCGATCCTGGTCGCGCCCCAGGGGCTCGGCAACGGTTGGGGCAATGCCGGCGGCGAGGACGTGACATTCGTCGACGACATGATCCGGCGAATCGAGGCGGACCTCTGCGTCAACCCGAGGCAGCGCTTCGCCCTCGGCTTCAGCTGGGGCGGCGGCATGAGCTACGCGCTCGCCTGCGCCCGGGCGAACGTGTTCCGGGCCGTCGCGGTCATCGCCGGAGCGCAGATCAGCGGGTGTAGCGGCGGTACTCAGCCGATCGCGTACTTCGGGCTGCACGGCATCTCGGACAACGTCCTCAACATCTCGCAGGGGCGGTCGCTGCGGGACACGTTCGTCCGGAACAACGGTTGCACCGCGCAGAGCCCGCCGGAGCCGGGGGCGGGTAGCCGGACGCACGTCACCACCGCCTACTCGGGATGCCGGTCCGGCTACCCCGTGCAGTGGGCCGCGTTCGACAACGGACACATGCCCGGTCCGGTGGACGGGACCTATGCCGAGAGCGGCATCACCACCTGGACCAAGGGCGAGATCTGGCGGTTCTTCGCGCAGTTCTCCTGAGACGGGTCGGAAGGACCTGACGGGCGGGCTCGTGGCGAGCAGGGGTGCTGGCACCCGCTGCGTACCGGGAGCCCGTCCGTCCGGCGATAGCTCACCGCTGGAGACGGCTGGGGCTGCCCGTTCCGCTGCGGCGGACGAGCCAGGCCTCGGTGATGTGGGTGAACATCGCCTCGGCGGCGCCGTCCGGGTCGTGGGCGGCGATGCGTTCGTAGATGCGCCGATGCCCGCGGTTGGACGCTACGCACAGCGAACGTTCGGTCCGGCCCATGTACCGGGAGGTGTTGACGACCTGACTCTCCAGCGCGCGTACGACACCACGGGCGATGCGGTTGCCGGACGCCTGCATGATCGTGTCGTGGAAGGCGCGGTCATGTTCGTGGTAGGTGACGTGGTCGTCGACGAGTTCGTCCATCCGCTTCACCTGACCGCGTAACCGCTCGATGGTCTCCTGGTCCGCCAGCCGGGCGGCGACGTTCGCCATGTCGGACTCGAGTACCCGCCGGGTGACGACGAGGTCGTCGAGGATGGCGAGGCTGTCGTCCTCGGCGATGGTGGCCGCGAGGACGAGTTCGTCGAGCATGTCCCACGACGACGGCGGGGTGACCATGGTGCCGGCGCCCTGGCGAACCTGTACCAGCCCCTTCTCCTGAAGGATCTTCACCGCTTCCCGGACGACGGTCCGGCTCACGGAGAAGGTCTCGCAGAGCACCGGCTCGGGCGGGAGCGACGTCCCGGACGGGTGTGTCCCGCGGACGATGCGCTCCACCAGCTCGGCGGTGACGGCCCGGGCGAGGTTGGTCGGTCGTCGCGTCCAGGCCGGGGGCGCTGCAGCATTCAAGGCGGTCTCCTGCGATCGCGTCATGTCCCCTCCGGGTGGCTCACCGCGCTGGTAGCCCGGTGTCCGTGGTCAGTGTACGGCCGACCGTTGACGGGCAGACATCATACGAGTTACGTTTCCGCGTAATGATGACGCCTGACGGTCGGTTCGCCGGCCACCCCTCATTCAAAGGGTGACAACGATGAAACAGCGAGCAATATGGCCGGCCATCCTCGTTGTGGGACTGGCGCTGGCCGGCTGCGGAAGTGCCACAGGGTCGGACTCGTCGCAGGGTGGGTCGGAGGGCAAGCTGGTGGTGTGGGACTGGAAGTCTGGCGAGGCTTCTGCCGCACCCTATATCGAGAAGGCGAAGGCGGACTTCGCGAAGAAGCATCCGGACGTGACGGTCGAGTTCGTCGCCCAGCCCTTCGACCAGTACTACACGCTGCTCGGTGCGGCGATCCAGTCCGGCAAGGGCCCGGACGTCATCCTGTTCAACGGAGGCGGTCAGATCCGTGACCGGGTGGACGCGCTGGTGCCGCTGGACGAGTACGTGGCCGAGGACAAGCAGCGGCTGGCCGGCTGGGACGCGTTCAGCAAGGAAGGCAAGATCTACGCCGGCCCGGTGACGCTGCAGGGCCACCCCATCTACTACAACAAGGCGCTCTACGAGAAGGCCGGGATCGATCCGGCGAGCCCGGCCACCACGTGGAGCGAGTTCGTCGCCGACTGCGCCGCCATCGCCAAGGCCGGCGCCAAGTGCTTCGCCCTCGGCAACAAGGAGGGTGTCGGGATCCAGTTCTGGCTCTCGGGCCTGGCGTCGGGCATCCTCACCGCGCAGGAGTACGACAACTGGATCGCCGGGAAGCGCGACTGGACCTCGCCCAACGTCAAGCGGGTCTTCCAGCTCTGGAAGGAGGCCGGCGACGCGGGTCTGAACAACGACGGGGCCAACTCGACCGCGATGTTCAACGACTCCTTCGCACTCTTCCAGTCCGGTAAGGCCGCCCACGTCATCGGGCTGATGTCGGACGTGGGGCACTGGAAGGACTTCAACGAGTTCCTGACGGCCGACAAGCTCGGCGTCATGGACGCCCCGGTCGTCACCGCCGGGACCACCCCGAGCCTGCCGTACGACGGCGGCATCGGCTACGGGGTCGCCCGGTGGACGAAGGACCCGAAGGTGGCCGCCGACCTG
The DNA here is from genome assembly GCF_050936445.1 of Plantactinospora sp. CA-294935. Taxonomy (NCBI): domain Bacteria; kingdom Bacillati; phylum Actinomycetota; class Actinomycetes; order Micromonosporales; family Micromonosporaceae; genus Plantactinospora; species Plantactinospora sp. CA-294935. Next base: position 8,287,256 of record NZ_JBNJMU010000001.1, on the reverse strand, counting down.
GTGCGGGCGCTGACCTCGACCGACGCGCTGAAGGCCTTCTACGCCGAGGCCGGTGCGATCGCCGCCGACACCACGATCGACGTGTCGCAGGGTGGCGCGGCCGTCGCCACGATCGTCTCCGAGATCAAAGGCGGCAAGCCGGCCCTGCACGTGGCGCTCTCCTCGACGACGCTGGACCTGATGGGTCGGCTCTCCCAGCAACTGCTCAGCGGCTCGACAACCGTCGACGAGGTGGTGAAGCAGTTGGCCGCTTCCGACCAGGCGGGCTGAACCCGTGCCGATCGGAAACGTACCGCCGTCGGTCCGGCCGGCCCGCGCCGGTCGGACCGACGGGGCGGCGGCCGGGTTCGCCACCCATCGCGGCGGCGCCCGTTCCCGGCGCACCCGTGGCCTGCGGTCCGAGCGCCTCGCCCCCTACGTCCTGGTGGCCCCGGCCGTCCTGATCATCGTGGTGATGCGGCTCTACCCGCTGCTTCTCGGGGTCAACTTCTCCTTCACCGGCGACGGTGAGCGGAACGGGGTGGCGGTCGGTCTCGACAACTACCTGCAGCTGTTCCGGGATCCGCTGTTCCGGACCGCGCTGGGCAACGTGGGACTGCTGGTGCTGTTGCTTCCGGTGGCGGTGGCGATTCCGGGGCTGCTCGCGACGTTCATCTACCTCCGGGTGCCCGGTCATCGGGTGTACCGCGGCGTGTACTTCTTCCCCGCGGTGCTCTCCCCGGTCATCGTCGGCGCGATCTTCAACCTCCTGCTCGCCTTCGACGGCCCGCTCAACGCCGTTCTCGGGTCGGTCGGCATCGGTCCCGTGGACTGGCTCGGGGACCCGGACGTCGCCATCTTCATGGTGGTCGGGGTGCATGTCTGGGCGACCTTCGGCATGGCCCTGGTGGTGTTCCTCGCCGGGTTCGCCACCCTGGACACCGCGCTCCTGGACGCCGCCCGGGTGGACGGGGCGGCGCTACCCCAGGTCATCTGGCACGTGATCATCCCGGGCCTGTCGCGCACCATCCAGTTCGTCTTCGTGACCACGATGATCGGGATGCTGACGTCCATGTTCGGTCTGCTCTACGTCATGACCAGCGGTGGTCCGGAGGGGGCGACGTACCTGCCGGAGTACTACATCTGGATCCAGCAGGGCCAGATGAACCGACCGGCCCTCGCGTCGGCCGCGTCGACGGTGCTCTTCGTGATCATGATCGTCGTCGGGCTGCTCCAGATCAAGCTGCTCAAGCGGGCGGGAAGAGAGGACTGATGTCTCGCATCCGTCTGGGCCGGTGGCTGGTTGCCATCCCGATGGCGCTGCTCGCGCTGGCGACTGTCTACCCCCTGCTGTTCACCGCCAACGTCGCGATGAAGACCCGGCGTGACTACATCCTCGACCGGTTCTCCCTGACCGACGCGCTGCGCTGGGAGAACGTCAGCACGGCCTGGAGCAGCGTCGGCATGGGCCGGTACTTCGTCAACTCGCTGCTCGTGGTGACGTCGTCGGTGGTCCTGCTGCTGCTGTTCGGCTCGATGGCCGGTTTCGCCCTGAGCCAGTTGCGGTTCCGCGGTTCGACGGCGCTGTTCCTGGGCTGTCTCGCGGGACTGTTCGTGCCGTTCCAGGTGATCATGGTGCCGCTCGCCCGGATCATGGCAGACAGCGGTCTCATCGACACGTACCCCGGGCTGGTCCTCGTCTACGTGGCCCAGTTCCTGCCCTTCACCGTCTTCTTGATGACGAGCTACTACAAGACCATCCCGCCGGAGATCGTCGACGCGGCCAGGATCGACGGCAACAGCGTGTACGGCGTGTACCGCCGGATCATGCTGCCCCTGGGCACCCCGGCACTGCTGTCGGTCGGCATCCTCAACGCCCTGTTCTGCTGGAACGACGTCCTCATGGCGCTGGTGATGATGCCCTCGGCCGACCATCGGACCCTCATGGTCGGCGTCACCTCGTTGCGGGGGCAGTACTCCGACGACATCCCCACCTTTGCGTCCGGGGTCCTGATCGCCGCTGTTCCCGTCCTGGTGGTCTACCTGTTCCTCCAGCGCCAGATCGCCGACGGCGTCGCCGCCGGTTCCACGAAGGGCTGACATGCGGATCACCGGATATCGGACACTCACCACGGTCCAGGAGTGGGGGCGGCCCGTCGGCGACGCCAACGGCGTCTTCTCCGACGGGGTGGTCCCGGTGTCGATCGTCATCGTGGAGACCGACGAGGGCATCTCGGGGGTCGGCCTCGGGCCGCACGTGGAGATCGAGCGGATCTTCGCGGCCATCGACGGCGAAGACCCCCGCGCCGTGACGACCCTCTACGACCGCATGCTGCGGCACACCTTCAAGGCGGGCCACGCGGGCCCGGTCTTCGGCACCATCGGCGCGCTCGACACCGCCCTGTGGGACATCAAGGCACAGGCGGCCGGCGAGCCACTGTGGCGGCTGCTGGGCGGACGTGACCGGCGGGTGCCCGCCTACGCGTCCGGCCTGGACATCGGGCTGACCGACGACGAACTCGTCGCGACGTACGAGGTCTACGCCCGGTACGGCCTGCGGGCCGCCAAGCTCAAGGGCGGTCTCGACATCGAGCGCGACCGGCACCGCCTCTGCCTGGTCGGGGATGTGCTGACCGAGGCCGGGCACGGACTGCGGCCGGGTCTGATGCTCGACGTGAACGAGGCGTGGACCCGCAAGCAGGCCGTCCGGCACGTCTACGAACTCGAACGCACCCTCGACCTCATCTGGATCGAGGAACCCGTCCGGCGCTGGGACGCCGAGGGCCTCGCCGCCGTCGGCCGGGGAGTGCGGGCGTCGGTCGCCACCGGGGAGAACCTTACCGGGCTGGAGCAGTACCGTCCCCTGATCGCCGCCGGTGCGGTCGACATCGTGCAGATGGCCGCGGTCTGGGGAGTCACCCACTTCCTGCGGGCGTCCGCCCTGGCGCACGCGCACGACCTGCCGGTCAGCCCGATCGGCAACAGTCCGGTCGGGCTGCTGCACGCCGCGACCTCGGTGCCGAACCACCTGACCAGCGAGTTGCAGGACCTGGCTCCACCGGTCGGGGTCTCCATCGACCTGCACGTCGAGGACGGTGCCTTCGTGCTCGGTGACTCGCCCGGCCTGGGCGTCCGGGTCGACGAGGACCAGATCCGGGCGACCACTCGGCACCCGGAGGCGCAGACGTCCGAGGGCCCCCACGTCCGGCCCGAGCGGGCCGGACGGCGACTACTGGCCGGGGTCGACGTCATCGCCCCCGCGCGGCGGTTCCCCGGCGCGCCGCTGCACTCCCACAACGACGTGTCGTCCACCGCACGCCACTGACCCAACCGGTCCGCGTACCGAAAGGACCTCCGCGTGCCCCTCGCCCGTACCGTCCAGACGAACCAGCGCGGATGCCGCCGCGCCGCTGGCCCCCGGAGTGCGCCGGGCCGCCGGAGTGGGCGCCGGGCCGCCGGCCGGGAGCGCCGGAGCAGCCCGGCGGCCCGCACGGTCGTGGTCGCTCCCACCGGAGCCGCCAACGCCGACGACAACGGCCCCGGTACCCGTGACGGGCCAGTTCAGCTTCACCGAATTCAGCCCGAGCTGACCGCCAGAACAGGCAATCGTGGGTGCTCCGCCACGGCGTTGCGCCCCGGTCCCGCCCGGTCGGGACGAACGACGTACCGACCACCGAGACGGAGGATCGATGAGGACAGTGGTCTACCGGGGGGCGCGCCACCTCGGAATCGAGGATCGTGACCCGGAACCGCCGGGTCGCGGCCAGGTGCGGATCGCGGTGGCCTACACCGGGATCTGCGGCACCGACCTGCACATCTACCACGGGGACATGGATGCCCGGGTCGGCGCCTCGGCGATCATCGGACATGAGATGTCCGGGCGGATCGCGGCCGTCGGAGCGGAGACCACCGGCTGGTCCGTCGGCCAGGCCGTCACCGTGATGCCGACCCGCTCGTGCGGGGAGTGCGCCGCCTGCCGGCGCGGCAACTCCCACATCTGCCACGCCATGGACTTCCTCGGCATCGACTCGCCGGGCGCCATGCAGTCGTCCTGGAACGTCCCGGCGGATCTGGTCCTGCCACTGCCCCAGGAACTGCCGCTCGACCACGCCGCGCTCGTCGAACCGGTCGCGGTCGCGGTACACGACGTCCGGCGGGGAAACGTGACCGCCGACGACCAGGTGATCGTGGTCGGCGGCGGGCCCGTCGGGGTCCTGATCGCCACCGTCGCGAAGGGCTGCGGCGCGCGGGTGCTCCTCGTCGAGCCGGATCCGTTCCGGCGTGCCGCCGCGGGCGGGATGGGAATCGAGGCCGTCGACCCGGGGACGACCGACGTCGTGGCGCTGGTGAACGACCGCACCGACGGCGCGGGCGCCGACATCGCCTTCGAGGTCTCCGGCTCCGCGTCCGGCGTCGCCACGGCGGTGGACGTGCTGACCACCCGGGGCCGGCTGGTGATGGTGGCGATCCACCCCCGGCCCCGGGAGGTCAACCTGCACCGGTTCTTCTGGCGCGAGTTGGAGCTGTTCGGCGCCCGCCTGTACCAACGGGCCGACATGGCGGAGGCGATTCGGTTGGTCGCGTCCGGCGCGATTCCGGCGGAACGGCTCATCTCCCGGGTCGAGCCCGTCGAAGCCGTGAACGCCGCGTTCACGGCCCTGGAGGGCGGCGGCGTGCTGAAGGTGCTGCTCGACTGGCGGGAGGCCAACCGGTGACCACCTTGTTCGACCTGTCCGGCCGGACCGCCGTCGTGACCGGCGCCCGGCGCGGAATCGGTCTGGCCATGTCCGAGGCCCTAGCCCTGGCCGGCGCCGACGTCGTCGGCGTCTCCGCCCAGATGGAACCGGACGGAAGCGAGGTGGAACGCCGGGTACGGGCAGCCGGCCGCCGGTTCACCGCGCTGCGGGCCGATCTCGCCGACCGAGCGGCGGTACACCGGTTGGCCCGGGACCTCACCGCGCTCGGGCCGATCGACATCCTGGTGAACAACGGCGGCACGATCGCCCGTACCCCGGCCGCCGAGCACCCGGACGAGATGTGGGACCACGTCATCGAGGTGAACCTGAGCAGCCAGTTCGTGCTGAGCCGGGAGATCGGCCGGACCATGGTGGAGCGCGGTCGAGGGAAGGTCATCTTCACCGCGTCGCTGCTGAGTTTCCAGGGCGGCATCACCGTTCCCGGGTACGCCGCGTCGAAGTCGGGCGTGGCCGGGTTGACCAAGGCGCTGGCGAACGAGTGGGCGCCCCGTGGGGTGAACGTCAACGCCATCGCACCCGGTTACATCGCCACCGACAACACCCGGGCGCTGCACGACGACCCCGACCGTGACCGGGCCATTCTCGCCCGTATCCCGGCGGGCCGGTGGGGGCGCGCCGACGACCTCGGCGGCGCCACCGTGTTCCTGGCGTCGGCGGCCTCGGACTACGTCAACGGGATCGTGCTGCCCGTGGACGGCGGCTGGCTGGGCCGATGACGGGCGGTCAGGTGCCGGGTCCTCGACGCGCACCACCACCTGTGGGCCGTCCGGCCGTCCGGGGTCTGCGAGACGTACGGCGTCACCCTGCCGCAGGCGGCGCTCGCCTTCGTCCGCCGGTACCCGGCCGTGGTCTCGACCGGGGTCGGCGTCCGGAACGGGTCTCAGCTGACCGAGGCCGTGCGGCGGTCGGCGGCCACCGTGCCGGACGACGAAATCTGGGACGCGCTGGTGGCGGCCGGGCTGCTGGCGCCGTCGCCCGGGTAGGGCGGGCCGGCCCGCCCTGGTCGACGCCGACGTCCCGGTCGGAACCGGTTCCGTTCCTGCTGGAGGCCGGTGCCGACCGGGACGTCACTGACCACGCGGCAGCCGCGGTCCCGTCAGGCCGCGGTGAACCGCCACTGCTGGTTGGTGCTGCCGAGGCAGTTCCACTGCAACAGCCGGGCTCCGTCGCTGGTTGCGGCGCCGTTGACGTCCACGCAGTGCCCGCTGGGCACACTCTTCACCGTGTACACCCCGGAGGTTCCGGTCGGCGTGGCGGTGAACTTCTGCTGGTTGCCGTTGTTGCAGGTGGCCTGCTGGAGGAAGGCGCCCGCAGTGGTGGAGCCGCCGGTCACCTCGACGCACTTGCCGCTGTGTACCGCCTTCAGGTAGACCGCACCAGCACCGGCGTCGACGGCCTGCCACTTCTGGTTGTCGCCACCGGTGGCCGCCCACTGGTGGATCTGGGCGCCGTCGGCGGTGGAGACGCCGCTGACGTCCATCAGCTTGCCGCTGTGCTGCGCGGTGAGCGTCCAGGTCCGGCCCGCTATGCCGTCGGTGTTGGGAACGCCGACCCCGGCGCCGCCGAAGGTGTGCGAGTCGAGGTCGAACCAGTTGTTCGCGCTGCCCTTGAACACCAGGTAGAGCGTGTGGGTTCCGGCGAGAGCGGCGACGTTCACCGGTGGCGTGGACTGGTAGTTGTCCCAGCCGCCGGTGCTGGGCACCGGGGTGGTGGCCAGCAGCGTTCCGGTTGGCGAGTCGGCGCGCAGCTCGATGGTGCCGCCGCCGGACGGCGACGACAGTCGGTAGCTGACGTTGGTGATGCCCGACAGGCTCATCGGGGTGAAGGCGATCCAGTCGTTGTTGGAGATGTCCCCGACGCGTTTGCCGCTCTCGGCGCCGGCCTGGTCGACGATCCGGGTGCCGGACTGGCTGCTGTAGTACTCGGCCTGCTTGTGTTTCGACTGGAGGATCGCCTGCCCGTAGCCGGTGAGCGGGGCCGCGCCGCCGGCGCCGCCGTCGTCCGTGTAGTGGGCGTTGAGTACGTAGTACAGGTTGGCGCCGTCGGGGTGTCCGCCGAGTAGGTCGGTGGAGATGGTGCCCGAGCAACCCGGGTAGTCCGTGGTCTCGTGGTGGTGGTCGTCGTGCCCGAGGGCGGGTTTGACGAACACCTTGGTGCAGTCGATCGGGGCGCCCCCGGGGTCGGAGACGTTGACCGTGTAGGACACCTTGTCGCCGAAGGTGAGCATGCCGCCGTTGGGCGGGGTGGTGATGGTGACCACCGGCGCGGTGTTGCCGACGGTGATCTGCACGTTCGCGAAGCCGGTCTTGCCGGTGCTGTCGGTGACCTTCAACTGCGCCGTGTAGTTGCCGTTGGTGGTGTAGACGTGCGACGGGCTGGCCGCTGTCGAGGTGGTGCCGTCGCCGAAGGTCCACTGGTAGCGCAGCGTGTCGCCGGGATCGGGGTCGGCCGTACCGGTGCTGCTGAACTGGACGGTCAGCGGCGCGTTGCCGCTGGTGGGCGTACCGGTGGTCCTGGCGATCGGCGATCGTCCACCCTGGATGTAGTCGATCCGGTAGAGCCCGGAGTCGTTGTTGCCGCCGCCGAAGTTGGTGCCCCACTCGAGCAGGTAGAGCGAGCCGTCCCGACCGAACTCCAGGTCCATCGGCTTGTTGAAGTTGCCGGCGGGCAGGAACGGGTTGGTGCGGGTGACCGTCGTGGCCGAGTCGAAGTGGACCTCCTTGATGTAGTTGCGCGACCACTCGTAGAAGAAGTGCACGCCGTCGTAGTAGGGCGGGAACTTCGTCGCGGACGGGTTCGCCGGGTCGTACCGGTAGACCGGCCCACCCATCGGCGCGGAGCCGCCGGAGCCGAGTTCCGGGAAGGTCGGCGAGGTGCCGTAGCCGTACCAGATCTGCGGCGCGACGACCGGCCGCAGGGTGGTCAGGCCGGTGTTGTTGGGCGAGTTGTTGACCGGCGCGGTGCAGTTGAACTTGGCTCCGACGGTGCCGGTGTCCGGGTTGTACGGGGCGTAGGGCTGGTTGTCGCCGTGGCAGAACGGCCAGCCGTAGTTGCCGGGGGACTTGATCACGTTGAGTTCGACGAGCCCTTCCGGGCCGCGGTTGGTGGTCGGGGGGTTCCGGTCGGGCCCGTAGTCGGCCAGGTAGACCCAGCCGTTCGCCGGGTCGATCGAGAAGCGGAACGGGTTGCGGAAGCCCATCGCGTAGATCTCCGGCCGGGTCTGCGCCGTTCCCTGCGGGTAGAGGTTGCCCGCCGGGACGGTGTAGCCGCCGCTGGCCGAGGGCCGGATACGCAGCAGCTTTCCACGAAGATCGTTGGTGTTGCCGGCGGTCCGGGCGGCGTCGAGGTTGGCCTTGCCGGGCCGCCAGTCCAGCGGGGCGTAGCCCTGCCAGTTGGGGTCGAGGTTCGGTGGCGTGTCGTCGCCGGTGCCGATGTAGAGGTTCCCGTCCGGGCCGAACTCGAGGTACCCGCCGGTGTGTCCGGGCTCCGGGAACGTACGGTCGCGGTACGCGGGGATGTCGATGATCCTGACCTCGCTGGAGAGGTTCAGCGTGTCGCCGGTGAGCGTGTAGCGGGAGACCCGGTTGACGTCGGTCGTGCTGCCCGCCGGCGAGTGGTACAGGTACACGTGGCCGTTGCTGGCGAAGTTCGGGTCGAGCGCCATGCCGGTGAGGCCGTCCTCGCCGCCGGTGTAGACGCTGAGCGTGCCGGCGGTGACGGTGGTGCTGGTGGACGGCTTGAAGATCTTCAGTTGCCCGCCCCGCTGGACGTAGAGCACCCGTCCGTCGGGTGCCACCGCCAGCGCCATCGGGTCGACGGTGTTGTCGTCGAGGGCGCGCTTCTCGAAGTTGCCCCAGACGGTGCCGCCGCAGTCGCCGGGCTCGTTGCCGGCGGCCCACTTGACGCCGCCGAGGACGTGGTTGCGGAAGTTGGTCTCGCTGTAGGACTCGGCGGCGTGCCCCATCGCGGTGGCCCAGACCCGGCCGCCGCTCACGTTGCGGCACCAGGAGATCGGATGGTCCGGACCCATCGCCCGGGAGCCCGGGTTGTACGTGCGTTCGTCAGCGGTCACCAGGACGTGGACGTCACCGCGCGGGTTCTTGTCGAAGTTGTACCACTCCTCGCTGCGGTTCCACCGGTCCGGAAGGCCGGCCGTCGAGGGATGCTTCTTGTCGGCGACGATGGCGGTGCCGGGCAGCACGCCGGGGGAGTGCTCCGGCATGTGGGCACCGGCGTTCACGGTCTGGTCCCACCACGGGTACTCGCCCTCGATGCCCATGTCGGTGGCGTTGTGGACGGCGACGATGCCCTTGCCAGTGGCGAGGAAGCCCTCCACCGCCTGGCGCTGGGACGCCGAGGTCCACACCATGCCCGAGGTCTGGAACATGATGAGGACGTCGAAGGTTGCGAGGTTGGCCGGGGTGAAGACGTTCGAGTCCTCGCTGTGCACCAGTTCGAAGTTGTTCGCCGCCGCCTGTTGCTGGAACATCGAGATCCCGGCGGGGATCGAGTCGTGCCGGTAGCCGGTGGTCTTGGTGAACAGCAGCGCGCGGAAGGCGGGAGCCGCCGACGCCGGGGGAATGAGCGCGAGCGAGAGTAACAGGCCGGCGAGCACTCCGATGATCAATGTGTTGCGACGCATGCCGTCTCCTAGTTCGGGCGGGCAACGGGATTGCGGCCACGGGCCCGGTGGCGCGTCAGGTTGTGCCTGGGCACGCCTGGGGCACGAGTGTGCTGGTCGCGTCGTGCCGTCCGCCGCAACGGCAGTCAGCCCCGCAGGACGTCACACACCGTGACGTAGGTGTGTTCCTCGCCCCGTGGTCTGCAAGGTGTCGGGATAGGCTACCTATCGAGATCCATCGATGGCTGTGGTTGTGTTTCACGTCGGTTCCGAGGCGCGGGCCGCCGTGTCTGGCTCCTCGCTCCGGCGCCGCTGCCGGTCGAGTGGCGGGCCCGGCGATCGCCTCAGGTCGAGGATTGCGGAGCCGCATCCAAACATCTATCTTCATACGTGTGATGTTTCGCTCGTGTCAAGCGAATGTTTGCGACGTCAGAACGTAAGCCTCCGTACCACGCCCGAAAGTTCGCTGCTGTGCGAACAGAACGACCCGGCGCGCGGTGAACGAACCCTCTTCGGTGACTACTATCTGTAAGGGCTTCCGCGATGTCAGATCCACGACCGGCGCCGCTGCTCGCCCTGCGGGGCATCGGCAAGTCCTTCCTCGGGGTACGCGTCCTCGACGGTGTCGACCTCGACGTCCCGCCGGGCGAGGTGCACGCCGTCGTCGGTGAGAACGGCGCCGGGAAGTCCACCCTCATGAAGATCGTCTCGGGCGGGTACGTCCCGGACGAGGGGAGCATCGAGTTCGCCGGTGAACCACGCGCGTTCCGCAGTCCGCGCGACGCACAGCGGGCCGGCATCGGCATCATCCACCAGGAGTTCAACCTGCTGCCGGAGCGCACCGTCGCAGAGAACGTGTACCTGGGACACGAGCCGGTACGCCGCAGGCTCGTCGACCGTCGGGAGATGCTGCGCCGCACCGGGCAACTGCTCGCCTCGATCGGGGAGACCGCCCTGCCGCCCGACGCCCGGGTGGGAGGTCTCGGCGTCGCGCAGCAACAGGTCGTCGAGATCGCCAAGGCGCTCGCCCTCGACGCGCGGCTGCTCATCATGGACGAGCCCACCGCAGCGCTGGCCGACCACGAGGTCGAGCTGCTGTACGGGCTGGTACGCCGGCTCCAGGAGCGGGGCATCGGCCTGCTGTACGTCTCGCACCGGCTCGCCGAGGTCTTCGACCTGTCCGGTCGGATCACGGTCCTGAAGGACGGCCGCCGGGTGACCACCGTGCCCACCGCGGACACCACCGCCGACGAGCTGGTGCGACACATGGTCGGCCGGGAACTGTCCAGCTACTACCCGGACCGGGCCGGCCCCGAGGACCGGGGTCCGGTCCGGCTCACCGTCCGGGGCGGGGGCAACCGGAAGCTGCGCGGCGTGGACCTGGAACTGCGCGCGGGGGAGGTGCTCGGCGTCGGCGGGCTCCAGGGCGCCGGGCGGTCGGCGTTGGCCCGGGCGCTGTTCGGGGTGGCCCCGTTCACCACCGGCGAGGTCACGCTCGACGGCACACCGGTCCGGCTTCGCTCGCCGCGCGCCGCGATGCGGGCCGGCGTCGCCTACATCACCGAGGACCGCAAGGGCGAAGGCATCGTCGCCCGGCAGTCCGTACTGGACAACGCGCTGCTCGCCAGCCGGGCCGTCTTCGCGGCCCGGTCCGGCCGCGCCGCCCGGATCGGGCGGATCCGCGAGCTGCTCGCCGCGGTGCAGGTCCGGGCCGCCGGTGACGACCAGGAGATCCGCTTCCTGTCCGGCGGCAACCAGCAGAAGGTCGTGCTGGCCCGGTGGCTCGCGGTCAACCCGCGGATCCTGCTCTTCGACGAGCCGACCCGGGGCATCGACGTGGGGGCGAAGTCGGCCATCCACGATCTGGTCCGCCGCCTCGCCCGCGACGGTGCGGCGGTCCTGATGGTCTCATCCGACCTGCCGGAGCTGCTGGGGATGAGTGACCGGATCGTCGTGCTGCGCGACGGCCGCGTCGCGGGCGAGTTGCCCGCCGGCGCGACCGAGGAGGACGTCGTCGCCCTGGCGGTCGGGACCGTACGGGAGGCGGTCCAGTGAGCGTGAGGAGTGAGCCGGGTTTGCGAGCCCCGCAGTCGCGAACAGAGGCGGTCCAGTGAGCGTGAGGAGTGAGCCGGGTTTGCGAGCCCCGCAGTCGCGAACAGAGGCGGTCCAGTGAGCGTGAGGAGTGAGCCGGGTTTGCGAGCCCCGCAGTCGCGAACAGAGGCGGTCCAGTGAGTGGCCTTCCACTCGTGTCGGCCCGGCGGCCCGTACCGGGCGTGTTCGTGGCCCTGACCCTCGTCCTCGCGATCGGCTGGCTGGTCGTGACGATCGACGGCGGCCAGCTGTTCAACCAGGCGACGACGGTGAGCCTGCTGCACGTCGCCGCCGGGCTCGGGCTCGTCGCCGTGGGCCAGACCCTGGTCATCCTCGGCGGCTCGCTCGACCTCTCCGTGGCGTACGTGGTCAGCCTCAGTACCCTCGTCGCGGCCGAGACGATGGACGGCCGGGACGGCGCGCTGCTGCCGGCGGTCGGCCTGGCGCTCACCGTGAGCGCGGGCGTCGGGTTGCTCAACGGGCTGCTCGTCACCAAGCTCCGGATCAACGCGTTCATCGTGACCCTCGGCGTCGGGCTGCTGCTCAAGGGATACCTCGACAACGGTTACGACGGCCCTGCCGGCAGCACCGCCCGCTCGCTCGTGCAGACCCTCGGATACCAGCGCGTCGGTCCGGTACCGCTGGCCTTCCTGCTGCTGATCGCCGTCACCGGGGCGGCCTGGTTCGCGCTCTCCCGGACCCGGTTCGGCCACCACCTGGTCGCGGTCGGCGGTGACCCGGAGGTCGCCCGGCTCTCCGGCGTCCGCACCGACCGGGTACTCGTCACCGCCCACGTGCTCTGCGCGCTCTGCGCCGGGCTCGCCGGGATCTACCTCGCCAGCCGGCTCGGCTCGGGCGCGCCCCGGGTCGGCACCGAGGGGCTCTACGACCTGGAGTCGATCGCCGCGGTGGTGATCGGCGGCACCGCCCTGGCCGGCGGACGCGGCGGTGTCATCGGCACCGTCGGCGGGGTGCTGCTGCTCGCCAGCATCGACGCCATCTTCAACCAGCTCGAGGTGGACGCCTTCTTCAAGCAGGTGATCCGCGGCGCCGTCATCATCGCCGCGGTCGCCGTCTACGCCCGCCGGGCCGTGCGGAAGGCGGACTCCTAGCCATGCAGACCGTGCAACGCTCTCCGCTGCCGCTGCGGATCCTGCGGTCCCGCGCCGGTGGCGTCCTGCCGATCCTCACGATCCTCGCGGTGCTGCTGGTGCTCGTCGCCGTCCGGCAGCCCGACTTCCTCGCCCCGCCGTCGCTGATGTCGTTCCTCGGCCGCTCGGCGCCGATCATCCTGCTCGCGGCCGGCCAGTACTTCGTGATCGTCTCCGGCGAGTTCGACCTCTCCGTCGGCTCCCTGGTCACCGCCCAGGTCGTCGTCGCCGCCCGGCTCGTCGACAGCGATCCGTCCCGAACCTGGCCGGTGGTACTGGTGCTGCTCGTCGGCGGTGCGTTAGTCGGGCTGGTGAACGGTCTGGTCACGACGCGGCTGCGGGTGCCCTCGTTCATCACCACCCTCGGGATGTTCCTGATCCTCGTCGGCGCGGTGTACCTCTGGTCCGACGGCGCTCCGAAGGGCGGGCTCTCCGAGGAGTTCCGCCGGTTCGGCCGACGCGCGTTCGAGGACGTGCCGGTGCTCGGTCGTCTGCCGTACGCCCTGGTCGTCCTGCTGGTTCTCGCGGGGCTGGCCGTGTTCCTGATGCGTTCCGACTTCGGCCGCACGCTGGTCGCCGTCGGCGACAACCCGCGCACGGCCGAGCTGACCGGGGTGCGGGTCTGGCGTACCCGGACCGCCGCCTTCGTACTCAGCGGACTTGCGGCGGCGGTCGCGGCGATCCTCCTCGGCGGCTACAGCGGCGTCTCGTTCCAGGCCGGCGCCGGCCTGGAGTTCGGGGCGATCACCGCGGTCGTCCTCGGCGGCGTCGCACTGGGTGGCGGTCGCGGTTCGGTGCTCGGCGCGATGCTCGGCGCGGTGACCCTCGAGCTGCTCTTCGCCCTCCTGAACTTCTACGGCGTCTCCGGCGCCCTCAGATCGACCGTCCAGGGCGCGATCATCCTGTGCGCCGTGGCGGTCTCGGCCCTGCGTTTCTCTTCCAGATAAGGGGATTCCAGTGAGACGTCACATAGCGGCGGTAGCCGCGGTCACCCTGCTGTCGCTCGTCGGCTGCGCCACCGACGAGCCGGCCGCGACGCCGTCGGGCAGCTCCACCGGTGCCCCGGGAGCGGGCACGGGGGAGCAGTCGAAGTTCTTCGTGCAGGCCGACTACGACGACGAACTTGCGCTGCTCGCCGCCACCCCGACCGGGCCGGCCGACAAGCCGTGGGAGCAGGCGCTCAACCCGACGATGGTGGACACCGCGAAGTTCAAGAAGCCCGGCCCGTACAAGATCTGCTTTTCCAACGCGGCGCTGAACAACCCGTGGCGGCAGGTCGGGTTCAAGACCATGCAGGCCGAGGTCGAGGCGCAGCGGAGCCGGATCAGGGAGTTCGTCCACGTCGACGCCGAGGGCAAGGACCAGAAGCAGATCGCGGACATCAACGACCTGCTCGGCAAGGACTGCGACGCGCTCATCGTCTCGCCGAACACCACCGCCACGCTCACCCCCGCGGTCGAGGCGGCCTGCCGTGCCGGCCTGCCGGTCGTCGTCTTCGACCGTGGCGTGAACACGAAGTGCCCGGTGACGTTCATCAACCCGATCGGTGGGTACGGGTTCGGCCACGTCGGAGCCGAGTTCGTCAGCCAGCAGATGAAGCCCGGGGGCAAGCTGCTCGCCCTGCGGATCCTGCCCGGTGTCGATGTCCTGGAGACCCGCTGGTCCGCCGCGAAGGTCGCCTTCGACAAGGCGAAGGTCGACGTCGTGGGGGTCGAGTTCACCGACGGCGACCCGGCCAAGACCAAGAAGATCGTCGACGACTACCTCCAGCGGTACGGCACGATCGACGGCGTCTGGATGGACGCCGGCGCGGTCGCGGTGGCGGCGGTCGAGGCGTTCCAGGACGCCGGCAAGCCGGTGCCGCCCATGAACGGCGAGGACCAGCTCGACTTCCTGAAGATCTGGAAGGACAAGAACCTCACCGCGATCGCGCCGACCTATCCGACCTACCAGTGGCGTACGCCGGTCATCGCCGCGCTGCGGATCCTCGACGGCCAGCAGGTGGCCAACCCGTGGAAGCTGCCCCAGCCGACGGTCACCCGGGAGAACCTGGACAGCTACCTCGACCCGGACATGCCGCCGCTGCACTACGCCATGTGTGGCTGCCGCGACCTGCCCGGCTACCCGCAGCGCTGGAAGTAGGCCCCGTTGCACGCCATCGGTGTCAATCCCTGGGTGTGGGCCTCGCCGGTCGACGACGAGGCCCTGGCCGAGCTGGTTCCCCGGATCGCCGCGTTCGGCTTCGACGCGGTCGAGCTGCCGATCGAGCAACCCGGCGACTGGGATCCGGTCCGTACCCGGGACCTGCTGGCGACGCACGGCCTGGCCGCGGCCGGCGTCTGCGCGGTCACCCCGCCCGGGCGGGGCCTTGTGGACGCCGCCCCGGCCGTCGTCGAGGCGACCGTGGCGTACCTGAAGGACTGTGTGGACAGCGCGGCCGTCGTCGGTGCGCCCTGCGTCGGGGGGCCGGTCTACGCCGCGGTGGGCCGGACCTGGCGGATGAGCCCGGCGGCTCGCGTGGCCTGTTACACGGACTTCCGCCGGGCGCTGGCGCCGGTCGCCGACCACGCCGGGGAGCGGGGCGTCTCCATCGGTGTGGAGCCGCTCAACCGTTACGAGACGAGTGTCGCCAACACCGTCGAGCAGACGGTGGAACTGCTCGACGGCCTGCCGCCGAACGTCGGAATCATGATCGACACGTACCACATGAACATCGAGGAGGCCGACCCGTACGGGGCCCTCGTCCTGGCCGGCCCGTACATCAAGCATGTCCAGGTCAGTGGCACCGACCGGGGCGCTCCCGGCGGTGACCATCTCGACTGGCCCCGCTTCTTCGCCGCGTTGGACGCCACCGGTTACCGGGGCGCGGTCTGTATCGAGTCGTTCACCGCCGAGAACGAGACCATCGCCACCGCCGCGTCGATCTGGCGTCCGCTCGCCCCGTCACAGGATCGGCTCGCCCAGGACGGCCTGTCCTATCTCCGGCGGATCCTCCGCTGAGACGCCGGCTCTTGCGTTCGTCGACCCGGTCCGGCTCGGCAGGGCACGGCGGACGTCCATCCGGGACGGCCGATCGGAGGTAGATCTATCGGTCCTTGCAAACACATCATTCGTATGATGAACTTCTGTCAATCGAGTTCACGCTTTCGCGGCGGCACGGTTCGCGTCCGACGCGGCGCCCGGCCACGCCTGCTGCCGGCGGCGACTCCTGCTCAGCGTCGACAGCCGCGCAGCGTCGACCAGTCACATCTGGATCATCGGCCACACCACACCACCCCCATGCAGGTAAGGAGACCTCCCGTGTCCGTACCCTCAGTTCCCGCTGCCCGGCGGCGGGTGCTGGCCGGAGCCGCGGCGGCGTTGACCACCGTGGCCACCGCGACCGTGGTGGCCACCTCGGCCACCCCCGCGCTCGCGGCCACCACCACCCTCTACGCGTCCCCCTCGGGCAGCGGCACCGCGTGCACCGCCGCCGCGCCGTGTTCCCTGACCGGCGCGCAGACCGCGGTCCGATCCCGCACCGGCTCGATGTCCGGCGACATCGTCGTCGAGCTGGCCGACGGGGTGTACCGGCTCACGTCCCCGCTTCGGCTGACGGCCGCCGACTCCGGAACGAACGGCTACCGGGTGCTGTGGCAGGCGGCCCCGTCGGCCCGCCCCGTGATCAGCGGTGCCCGCGCGGTCACCGGCTGGTCCCTTGTGGACCTCGGCAAGAACATCTGGCGGGCCAGCGTCGGCGCCGGTCTCGACAGCCGGCAGCTCTACGTCGACGGCGCCATCGCCACCCGGGCCCGCACCCAGGTCAACCGGGCCGACTTCACCGCGGACAGCACCGGCATGAGGTTCACCAACAGTGCGCTGAGCTACCTGAACAACCTGGCCAACGAGAACCGGATCCAGCTGGAGAGCGTGGGCTCGTTCACCGACCGGTACGTCTCGGTGCAGAACATCAACGGCAACCTGATCGCGATGCAGCAGCCCGGTTGGAGCAACAACAACTTCGGGTACGACACCTTCACCAGCCCGCACCGGGCGGGTCCGCTCTACCTGAGCAACGCCTACGAGTTCCTGGACGCACCCGGGGAGTGGTATCTCGACCCGGCGACCGGCGCACTGTCCTACATCCCGCTCGGCGGCCAGAACATGAGCAACGTCAGCGTGGAACTGCCCACGCTCCAGTCCCTGGTGAACCTCGGCGGCAGCTACGACGCGCCCGCCCACCACATGACCTTCAGCGGGATCACCTTCACCGGTACGAGCTGGCTCGGACCCAGCAGCAACCAGGGTTATGCGGACCAGCAGACCGGTGCCTACATCGCGGGCAACTGGAGCTGGCCCAGCTTCACCTCCTGCCACAACGGCTGTCCGCAGTTCGAGGCCGCCCGACCGAACTGGCTGCAGTCGCCCGCCGCCGTGCAGATCTCCGCCGCCAACAACATCACCTTCACCGACTCACAGTTCGTCAACCTGGGGCAGACGGCGGTCGGGATCGGCAACGACCCCAGCGCCCACGCCAGCGGGGTCGGCCTCGGCGCCAGCAACATCACCGTCACCAGGTCCGAGATCGCCCGCAACTCGGCCGGCGGCATCATCGTGGGCGGTGTGCGCGCGGACGCGCACCACCCCGGCGACCAGCGGATGGTCAACCGGGACATCACGATCAGCAACAACCGGCTGCACGACCTCGGTGTGGAGCACCGGGGCATCGTGTCGGTGCTGACCACGTACGTCACCAACGCCACCGTCTCGTACAACGAGGTGTACAACATGCCGTACACCGGTATGTCGATGGGATACGGGTGGGGGGCCAACGACGCGGGCGGGAGTAACCACTACGCCGACCGTGGTCTGTACAACTACCAGCCGCGGTACTCGACGCCGACGACCGCGTCGAACAACCGGCTCATCGGCAACTACGTGCACGACGTGATGCAGCAGATGAACGACGGCGGCTGCGTCTACACGCTGTCGGCGAACCAGGGCGGGCTGATCAGCGACAACTACTGCCTGCGGACCAACGGCTACTTCGGGATCTATTTCGACGAGGGCTCACGGTACTGGAGCGCCCGGAACAACGTCTTCTCGAACACCGGTACCTGGGCCACCGCCAACTACTGGTTCGCCGAGAACATGGGCAACTTCACCGTCACCAACAACTGGTCGACCAACGGCAGCACCAACGTCACCAACGGCGACCGGGGCAACGTCGTCTCCGGCAACGTCACGGTGACGGGCGGCAACTGGCCCTCGGGCGCCCAGGCCGTGATGGCGGCCGCCGGGCCGCAGAGCGGCGGTGGCCAGCAGAACGGGCAGATCGTCGGGGGTCAGTCCGGCCGCTGCCTCGAGATCGGCGGGTCGAGTACGACCAACGGCACCCAGGCGCAGCTCTGGGACTGCACCGGCGGGACGAACCAGCGGTGGACGTACACCGCGGGCAAGCAACTGACCGTGTACGGCAACAAGTGCCTGGACGCCTCCGGCCAGGGCGCCGCCAACGGCACCCTGGCGATCATCTGGGACTGCAACGGTCAGGCCAACCAGCAGTGGAACGTCAACGCGAACGGAACCGTCACCGGCGTGCAGTCCGGACTGTGCCTCGACGCGAGCGGCCAGGGCACCGCGAACGGTACGAAGGTGCACCTCTGGGCCTGCCACGGCGGCACCAACCAGCAGTGGAACCTGCGCAACTGACGGCACGGGGTGAGTGGGGCCGGGCCCTGGGTGCGGTTCCACTCACCGAACTCTCCGGGAGGCGGCGGCCGCGGTCGGCGGCGGGTCCACGGCAGGCGCCTCGGGTGGGCAGGGTGCCCGTCGATCTGGTTGAGCACGACCTGACCGAGACCTCGCCAATGAACCTTTTTCCACCTCCCCTCGCGGTTCGACGGACCGCAGGGTCGGACGCGGTGCGTGAGCGCCGCGCGGTTCAGGTTGAAAAAGGTTCAATGGTGCGGAGCATGCCGGCCAGCAGGGATGACGAGGCGAGCGTGGTCGTGGCGGCCCAGGCCGGCGATCGGCGGGCGCTCGACGAACTTGTCACGGTGTACCTGCCGCTTGTCTACACCGTCGTGCACAGGGCACTGGGTGGGCTGCCCGATGCCGACGACGTCGTGCAGGAGACCATGTTGCGCGCCCTGCGGGAGCTGCGGGCACTGCGCTCTCCAGAAAGCTTCCGGCCGTGGTTGCTGACGATCGCGACGCGCCAGGTCAGCACCCACCTGCACCGGCGGCGGGCCGATGCCGAACGGACCACGCTGCTCGCCGAGGTGGCCGACGCACCGGTTGCCGACGCGGAGGGGTTGGCCCTGCTTCGGGTGGAGCTGTCCAGCCAGCGCGGGCAGGTGATGCGCGCCAGTTCCTGGCTGGACCGGCACGATCGAAGGCTGCTGTCGCTGTGGTGGCTGGAGACGGTAGGGCTGCTGACCAGGATCGCCCTCGCGGCGGCACTGGCGACGAGCGTGGCTCAGGCCGGTGTACGCGTCCAGCGTATGCGCGACCGGCTCGAGCTGAGCCGGTCACTCGTAGCCGCGCTGGAAGCGCGTCCCAGGTGTGCACGGCTGAGTGCGACGCTGGAGGCTTGGGACGGCGTCCCCAGCCCGCTGTGGCGTAAACGCATCACGCGGCACACCCGGTCGTGCACGGTCTGCCAGCGCCACGGGCGACCGATTCCCCTCCAGGGGCTGATAGCCGGCCTCGCACTGCTCCTCTGCCCCCGCTGACGCGTGCCGCGGTCGCGGTTGAGGGACGGGCGCGGCAGCGGGCTGCGGGTCGCCCCGGTCTGGCGGCGATGGATACGGCCCGGACAGCTTTCCGCGGCCTCGGCTACCGCCAGCGGGGGAGGAGGACTGCCCGGCGTGCCACTGCCGAGGTGGGACGGCGGCGACCATATGTCACGGGTTCCCATAACAGAAAGCTGCTGTGGTCTTGTGCCTTTGTCATTTCGTCACCACCGTCCAAAAAGTGTTATCGACCGCGTCTGTCGCAGGTCCGTACCTGAAGCGAACTGCGCGGTGGTCGGATTTCGTGTAGGTGTTACCGCGTACCTCTTGAAGGCCGCGAAACAATCTGGCAATCTCCATACATCGATGTGAGCGCTCCCTTGATGTCTGCCCTCGCTAACCCCGACTAGGTGGGCGAAGTGTGTTAGCGCTCACAGAATGCGCTACCACATCGCAAGGGAGGATCGATGGAGCGACTGGTCGCCGGTCACATTCCCGGCGGCGTGAGGTTTCGGACTTTTCGCATGGGCGTTGCTGCCGTATCGCATGAGAATCGCATCGGCGGCGGACGCGATCGGCCTGAGGACTCGCATCCCGGCCGCACCTCGCCGCGCCCACCCCTTCATGTGGCAGCGATCCCTGCCCGGTAACGATCTCGAAAGGCTACTGATCGATGAACGAACTCGGATACTCGACCAGGCCTCCCCGGCGACGATGGTGGACGAGGGCGATCCTGTCACTGCTGGCGACCGGGCTGTTCGGGGCCGGTATGGCACTGCAGATCGCCAGTCCCGCCAGCGCCGGCACCACGTTGGGTGCCTCGGCGGCGGAGAAGGGCCGCTACTTCGGCGCCGCCGTCGCAGCCGGCAGGATGGGGGACAACACGTACCTGACGATCCTGAACCGCGAGTTCAACAGCGTCACCGCCGAGAATGAAATGAAGTGGGACGCGACCGAGCCGCAACAGGGCCGGTTCAGCTACACGAACGCGGACCGGATCGTCAACCACGCTCGGTCGCGGGGCATGTCCGTGCGGGGTCACACCTTGTTGTGGCACGCACAGCAGCCAGGTTGGGCGCAGGGCATGTCCGGCAGCGCGCTGCGTAACGCGGCGATGAACCATGTCACTCAGGTCGCCAGTTACTACCGAGGCAAGATCCACTCCTGGGATGTGGTGAACGAGGCGTTCGCGGACGGCGGCAGTGGCGGGCGGCGGGACTCGAACCTGCAACGCACCGGCAACGACTGGATCGAGGCGGCCTTCCGCGCCGCGGACGCCGCCGACCCGGGCGCCAAACTCTGTTACAACGACTACAACACCGACGGGATCAACGCGAAGTCCACCGGCATCTACAACATGGTGCGCGACTTCAAGGCCCGCGGCGTACCGATCGACTGCGTCGGCTTCCAGTCGCACCTGAGCAACTCGGTGCCCGGCGACTACCAAGCCAACCTGCAACGCTTCGCCGACCTCGGCGTCGACGTG
The DNA here is from genome assembly GCF_050936445.1 of Plantactinospora sp. CA-294935. NCBI lineage: Bacteria > Bacillati > Actinomycetota > Actinomycetes > Micromonosporales > Micromonosporaceae > Plantactinospora > Plantactinospora sp. CA-294935. Next base: position 8,266,455 of record NZ_JBNJMU010000001.1, on the reverse strand, counting down.
CAGATCACCGAACTGGACATCTCCGGCTCGAACCAGGCCGCCGTCTACGGGACCGTCACCCGGGCCTGCCTTGCCGTCGCCCGCTGCACCGGTATCACCGTCTGGGGCATCCGCGACACCGACTCGTGGCGCACCGGGCAGAACCCGCTGCTCTTCGACGGCAACGGCAACAAGAAGCCCGCCTACGACGCGGTGCTGAGCGCACTCAACGGCGGCAGCGTCCCCAACCCGGGGCAGGTCGACACGACCGCGTGGTACGTGTTGGCAAACCGCAACAGCGGTAAGGCGTTGGACGTGTACAACCTGGCCACGAGCGACGGGGCGCGGATCACCCAGTGGGCGCGTAACGACGGTGCCTGGCAGCAGTGGCAGTTCGTCGACTCCGGTGGGGGCTACTACCGGCTGAAGTCGCGGCACTCGGGCAAGGTGCTCGACGTCGCCAACGCGTCCACCGCGGACGGCGCCACGGTCGTGCAGTGGGCTGATCTCAACGGGGCGAACCAGCAGTTCCGGCTCGCCGACTCGGCGGGCGGCTACGTCCGGCTGATCAACCGCAACAGCGGCAAGGCCCTGGAGGTGCAGGGCGCGGACGTCAACGACGGCGCGAACGTGGTGCAGTACACCGACTGGGGCGGCAACAACCAGCAATGGCAACTCGTGCGCGTCGGGTAGCGGCGCCGCCAGGACGGCACATCGTCAGGCACGCCACGCGGCCTCGTACGGCAATACCCCCTGCTAGCCGGCCTGCAGCGGGCAGGGCCGGGGCGCGGACTCCAGGCGCGGCCGGCAGCGTCATCAACGCCGACATGTCGCTGCCGTCGTGACCTGGGAGGGCCGGCGCGGAGCGGGCAAGCTCCGCGTCGGCCCGGCCGGCGCGACCACCACTCGCGACGAAGCGTCCGCGCTGGAGATGAGCATGATTCCGAGGAGGCAACCATGAAATCCGGAATTCTCGGCCGCGTCGCGGGCAGACGCGGCGTGGCCATGATGTCCGCGCTGCTGTGTCTCGTGGCGTTGGTGCCCGGGGTGGCGCGGGCGGACAACCCGATCGTGCAAACGATCTACACGGCTGATCCGGCTCCGCTGGTACACAACGGCCGGGTGTACCTCTACACCGGTCACGACGAGGACGGCTCGACGTACTTCACTATGCGCGAGTGGCGGGTCTGGTCGTCGACGGACATGGTGAACTGGACCGACCACGGCTCTCCGATGAGTCTGGCCACCTTCAGCTGGGCCAGCGCCGATGCGTGGGCTGGCCACACCATCTACCGCAACGGCAAGTTCTACTGGTACGTGCCGGTCAAGAACCGGGCGACCGGACGGATGGCGATCGGGGTCGGTGTGTCGGAGAGCCCCACCGGGCCGTTCCGGGACGCGCTCGGTCGTCCACTGGTGGAGAACGGGGAGATCGACCCGGCCGCCTTCATCGACGACAACGGGCAGGCATACCTCTACTGGGGCAACCCCAATCTCTGGTACGTGCGGTTGAACGCCGACATGATCTCGTTCTCGGGCGGCGCGACGCAGATCCCGCTGACCACGGCGGGGTTCGGCGCCCGTAGCGGGAACGCGAGTCGCCCGACCCTCTACGAAGAGGCACCCTGGGTCTACAAGCGAAACGGGCTGTACTACAACGTCTTCGCGGCGGAATGCTGCTCGGAGTTCATCGGCTACTCGACCGCCCCCGGGCCGACCGGGCCGTGGACGTACCGAGGAACGGTCATGCCCCGGCAGGGCGGCAGCTTCACCAACCACGCTGGCGTCATCGACTTCAACGGCGGCTCGTACTTCTTCTACCACAACGGCGCCCTGCCGGGCGGCGGCGGCTTCACCCGTTCCGTGGCGGTGGAGAAGTTCACCTACAACTCCGACGGCACGATCCCGACGATCAACATGACCGCGACGGGCGCTCCGCAGGTCGGGACACTGAATCCCTACGTCCGGCAGGAGGCCGAGACGATCGCCTGGGAGACCGGTGTGGAGACCGAGCCGGCCAGCGGAGGGGGGATGAACGTCGGCTGGATCGAGAACGGGGACTGGACCAAGGTCAAAGGCGTGTCCTTCGGCTCCGGCGCCGCCTCCCTCAACGCCAGAGTGGCTTCGGGAACCAGCGGCGGCCGCATCGAACTGCGGTTGGGCGGCACCAACGGCACCCTCGTGGGAACCTGCACCGTGCCGGGTACCGGGGGCTGGCAGACCTGGACGACCGTCACCTGCCCGATAAGCGGCGCGACCGGCACACACGACCTGTACCTGCGCTTCGCCGGCGGCAGCGGCTACCTGCTCAACGTCGACTGGTGGCAGTTCCAGCCACGGTAGCGGGTTGGCCGACCACGGCACCGCGGACGACCCCACCCGCCACTCCACGGCCGCACCGCCGATTGCTGGTCCGGCGGGCCCGCCAGGACGTGGCCACCCGCACCGCTGACGGGTCGGCGGCGAACGGCTGAGCCGTCGCGAGGTGGTCACGGCCGGGCCGGCGCGGAGTATGCCCTCTCCGCGCCGGCCCCCGGCCACGGCGGCAGCAGCCGCCGGTCCTGAACCGACGTCGCAAACCACGACCAAACCTGAACCGCGCGGCGCCCGCGCACCGCGTCCGGCCCTGCGGTTCGTCCGACCGCAAGAGGAGGTTGAGAAAGGTTCAGTAGGGTGGATTCGCCCTCGTCCGTCGCTCAACCTCCGCGCCGCCAACTCCGGGCAGGCCTTGAGATGGAGTACGGGCGGTAGCACGATACGGGCGCGGGCGTGGGAACCGGCGCTGGTCAGCCCTTGAACGCACCTTCCATGATCCCCTGGACCAGGCGCCGCCCGACGAAAACGAACAACACCAGCAGCGGCAGCGTGGCCAGGAACGAGCCCGACATGGCCAGACCCAGGTCGAGGTCCCGACTGTTCTGCAGGGCCTTGATGGCGATCTGGACGGTGTACCGCTCCGGGGACTTCAGCACGATGAACGGCCACAGGAAGTCGTTCCAGGCGTTGACAAACCCGAACAGTCCCAGAATGGACGCCGCCGGGCGAACCAGCGGGAAGGCGATGCGCCAGAAGATCTGCCAGGTCGTCGCGCCGTCCACCCGGGCGGCGTGCATGAGTTCGTCGTTGATGGTGCTGCCCATGTGCTGACGCATCCAGAAGATGCCGAACGCGCTCACCAGCCCGGGGACGATCAGGGCCTGCAAGGTGTCCACCCAGCCGAGCTTCGACATGATCAGATACTGTGGGATGACGGCCAGCTGCGCCGGCACGGTCATGGTCAACACGACGATGAGGAACAGCGTGTCGCGCCCCCGGAAATGCAGCTTGGCGAAGGCGAAACCGGCCAGCGCGCACAGCACCGCCTGGCCCACGCCGATCGCGGTGGAGACGATGACGCTGTTGACGAGCGCCTGCACGAACGGCACGGTGTCGAAGACCATGTTCGCCAGGTACAGGAAGTTTCCGCCGGGCAGGACGTGCGGCGGAAGGCTGGTCGCGGTGGCCGAGTCCGTCGTGGACACCACGAACATCCAGTAGAGCGGGAAGACGCTGAGCAACACCATGACGCCGAGTACCCCGTACACCACGATCGGGACCCGGTTGACGCTGCGTCGGCGGTGCGGTGTCCGCCCGGTGGAGGATGCGGGGTTCATGGACGCTCCGAGCGGATGCGGGTGACCAACAGGTAGTTGATCGTGGCGACGATCACGACCATGACGAACAGCGCGACGGCGACGGCGGCGCCATAGCCGAAGTGGAACCGGCCGAAGCCCTGCTCGTAGAGGAAGAGGGTGAGGGTCTGGCACTGCCGTGCCGCTCCACAGGTGAGTCCACCCACCGGATTGACCAGCAGCGGCTCGGTGAAGACCTGCAGCCCGCCGATCGTCGACGTGACGACGGTGAACACGATGATCGGTCGCAGCGCCGGAATGGTGATGTGGCGGAACTGCTGCCAACCGCTGGCGCCGTCCACAGCAGCGGCCTCGAACAGCTCGCGGGGAACCGCCTGTAGCGAGGCGAGGTACAGCAAGGTGTTGTATCCGGTCCACCGCCAGGCGATCATCGCGGCGATCATGAGGTGGCTTCCCCACACCGACGCCGTGAAGTCGATGTGCTCGAAACCCAGCAATTCCAGGAACCAGTTGAGCATGCCGTAGTCCCGGTCGAAGAGCTGGGCGAAGACGATGGTCGTCGCGGCCACGGAGGTGACGTAGGGAACGAGCACCGACATCCGGAACAACGTGGCCGCCCGCAGCCGTACGTGGTTGAGCAGGTGCGCCACGCCGAGCGCGAGCAGCAACTGCGGAACCGTCGACAGCACCCAGATGCTGAACGTGTTGCGCAACGCGCCCCAGAACCGTGGGTCGTGGACGAGCTGGGAGAAGTTGTCCATCCCGACGAAGTGCCGCTCGCCGATGGGGTCCCAGTCGAACAGGGCGACGTAGAACGTGAACAGCAGCGGGAAGAGACCGAAGACGAAGAAGAGGAGGAAGAACGGCGCCACGTAGGCGTAGGGCGCCAGTCGCTCGCGTACGCCCTGCTGTATGTGGTGGTACCGACTGGGCTGTGGCGGGGCCTGGGCGGTCGTGGCCGGGCTGAGCGTGGTGGTCACAGCGGTCACCTTCCCGACGTGCGGCGGTCGGGTCCGCACCGACCGCCGCGCATCAGTCGTCCGTTCAGCCCCGAAGGGCGTTCTTGACGTTGGTCAGCGCGGTGTCCCACGCGTTGGCGGGATCGACCTTGCCCTGCTCGACGCTGGTGAGGGTGTTGAGCAGTTCGCTGCCGATGGTGGCGTCGTCGGGACCGATGTAGAAGGGTTTGATGTTCAGAACGGACTGGGTGTAGATCTTGCCGATCGGTGCGTTGGAGAAGAACGGCTCGGCCCTTCCGACGAGCTGCGGATCCGTGTAGACCGACGGTGTCGTCGGCAAGTTCCCCTTCGACAGGAAGTTCGCCAGTTGGCCGGCCGGCGACTGCATCTCGGCGATGTAGTTCCAGGCCGCCTTCGGGTTCTTCGCGCGCTTGGGGATGGCCAGGTAGCTGCCACCCCAGTTGCCCGAGCCGCCGGGAATGGTGGCGATATCCCACTTGCCGGCGGTATCCGGGGCGTTGGTACGGATGGAGCCGAGCATCCACGCCGGCGCGGAGACGACCGCGAAGTCGCCCTTGCTCATGGCCGCGGTCCACCCGGTCGAGAACGAAGTCTGCTTGCCGGAGATGCCCGTCGCGAAGATCTTCAGCGTCAGATCGAATGCGGCCTTGACCTGTGGGTTCCTGTCGTACGACAGCTTGTGGTCCGCGTCGTAGTAGCGCTCTGTGCCCTGGTTGACCGCCTGGAAGAAGATGCTCGTCGGCGTGTTGTCCAGGAACGGCTTGCCGGTCGCCTGGACGTACTGCTTGCCGACCTCCGCGAACGCGTCCCAGGTCGGCCACAGCTTCGATACCTGGTCCCGATCGGTGGGCAGACCGGCGGCCTTGAACAGGTCCGTGCGGTACGCGATCGCCATGCCGCCGACATCCGTCGGTATCCCCACGATTTTGCCGTCCCCGGTCGTCGACTGCTTCATCACCCAGTCGAGGTAGTCGCCCTTCATCTTGTCGGCGCCGAGCGTGGACAGGTCCACGAAATTCTCCGGAGACTGCATGAACTTCGGCAGGTCGTCACCCTGGATCAGCACGAGGTCGGGCACCTTGCCGCCGGCCAGTGCCGCGGTGAGTGCCTGGGCCGTCTCGGTCGTGCTGCCCACCTCGGTGAGCTTGACGCGTGCGTCCGGATGTGCCTTCGTGTAGGCCTCGACGTCGGCCTTCTGGTTGATTCCGGTGAACGACCAGAACTCGAAACCGGACGAGTCGGAGTCGCCGCCCGATCCCGCCGAACAGCCGGATGCCAGGAGCACGGCTGCGGCGAAGACGGCTGCGGTGGTGATGACGCGCTTCACGCGGCCCTCCATAGGGTGTGCGGTCCGGAGTGACCGCGATGAGTCATTGGGCATCAGATATCGGCTGGCACACCGCGGCGGAGGTGCTGGCTTTGCCCACCTGCGACCTGGGTCGCCAGCCACGGCCCCATCGGCATGGCCCTCGCGGCGAAGCCGAATCGAGATATTGATCGACTGATATCGATCTCTATCATATGACGTATGAGGATACTCATCCGCACAGTCCTCGTCAACGACCTGTCGGCGGGGAGGCTGGATTCCGGCCGTGACCTGCGACTTCAACGGCCGACTCCGCCCTGGTCGGCGCCGGCCCCGGCGGCCTCGGCGTGCCCGCCGTGGTGCCGCCGTCGTCACCGGCCAGCACGGGCGCGCCTCCGCGCCTACGGAGGGGGAGTGGTCGAGGAGGAGGCACACACCGCACCGGCTCAGGTCGCCGTACAGGTGATGTTCGTGGGCGGGTCGTTGACGGCGCTCGCCGAGGCGATGAACCCGAAGGTGGTGGAGCCGCCGGCGGGGAGAGCGCCGTTGTAGGCACTGTTGATCACGGTCACGTCCGCTCCGCTCTGCGTGTACGAGCCGCTCCACACCTGGCTGACCACCTGTCCGTCGCGGAACGCCCAGGAGACGTTCCAACTGCGGATCGGCGACGATCCGGCGGTTATCGTCACCTCGCCCTGGAAGCCGCCTGGCCACGAGTTGGTCACCGCGTAGACTGCTCGGGCCGAGGAAGGCGCGGGTGAACTGGTAGCGCTCGACGTCGGGGTGCCCGGGCTCGTCGATGCCGTGGGGCTGAGGGTCGGCGATGGCTGTACCGCTGGCCGTGCCAGTCGGTAACTGTGGTCGGCCCGGACGCCGAGCTGGACGGCGTCGGACTCGGGTTGCGTGGTGGTGGGCGTGCTGCCGTCGGTGACGTCGGCAACGGTGAAGCCGCCGGTGAACAGCCGGGCGCGCAACTTGACGGTGCCGTCGCGGTCGGCCCTGATGAGGAACTCATCGGCCTGCCCGCTGGTCCACGCGATGGAGACGGTGTATCCGCCGCGCCCCCGCAGACCCGACATCTGGCCGGTGGGCCAGGCGGTCGGCAGCGCCGGCAGTAGGTGGAGTTCGCCGTCGTGGCTCTGCAACAGCATTTCGGCGATGCCGGAGGTGGCGCCGAAGTTGCCGTCGATCTGGAACGGCGGGTGCAGGTCGAACATGTTCGGCGCGAGCCGGTCGGTTCGGACGAGGTCGCGGATGAGCTTGTGCGCGCGGGCGCCCTCCTCCATCCGGGCCCAGTAGTTGATCTTCCACGCGAGTGACCAGCCGGTCCCGTCGTCGCCGCGCAACTCCAGCGTGCGGCGCGCGGCCTCGTACAGCTGCGGCGTGCCACGCCTGGTGATCTGGTTGCTGGGGTGCAAGCCGTAGAGGTGGGAGATGTGCCGGTGGTACTGCTCGGTCTCGACCCAGTCGGCCAGCCATTCCTGGACGTTGCCGCGGGAGCCGACCCGCATGGGTGGGAGGCGATCCTTCGCCGACCGGACCTGGATCCGGAAGGTGGTGTCCACGCCGAGCACCTCGCTGGCCCGGGCGCAGCCCTCGAACAGGTCGCGGAGGATCTGATTGTCCATGGTGGGGCCCGCACACACGCTGACGTTGGCGTGGTGCGGGAGCTCCGGAGAGTTCGACGGGTTGGTCACGAGGTATCCGAGCGTCGGATGCGTGACGAGGGTGTCGAGGAAGAACTGGGCGGCGCCCTTCATGGCCGGATAGTTGGACCGGAGGAACTCGCCGTCGCCGGTGAAGAGGTAGTGTTCCCAGATCAGCGTGGCCAGCCACGCGCCGCCGGTCTGCCACATGCCCCACAGCGCGCCGTCCACGACCGACGAGCCCCGCCAGCCGTCGGTGTTGTGGTGCGCGACCCATCCGCCGGCGCCGTACTGCACCTGGGCGGTGCGGGCACCGGTGACAGCCAGCTCCCGCACCATGTCGAAGACCGGCAGGAGACACTCCGCGAGATTGGTCGTGTCGGCGGGCCAGTAGTTCATCGGCAGGTTGGCGTTGATCGTGTATTTCGAGTCCCAGGGCGGCGCCATCTGATCGTTCCAGATGCCCTGAAGGTTGGCCGGCTGGGTGCCTGGCCGCGAGGAGGAGATCAGCAGGTAGCGACCGAACTGGAACAGCAGCGCGGAGAACTGTGGGTCGTTCACGCCGGCGTGTTGCGCGATTCGCACGTCGGTCGGCTGATCGGCCGCCGACGTCCGGCCCAGGTTGATCGTGACCCGGTCGAAGAGCGACCGGTAGTCGGCAAGGTGCCGGCTACGCAGTTGGTCGATGCTGACGTTTCGGGCGGCGTCGAGGCGGGTGCGCGCAATGCCCTGGTAGTCGCCGTTGACGGTGCGGTGGTCGACGTAGCTGGAGCCGATCGAGACAAGCAGCGTGACACCGGTAGCACCGGACACCCGCAGCGTTCCGCCGGAGCTGCTGACCGTGCCACCGCTGGCGGTGGCGTTGGCCAGGGCGAGGAAGCGGACGGATCCGTTGATGCCCTCCATGTTTCCGGAGATGCCGTCGATGGCGATCGTCGTGGCGTCCGGGCTGGAAACTGTCGTACGTTGTGGGCTGTCGAACGTTGCTCTGAAGGTGATCGAGTTCGCGCGGTCGGCGGTCAGGCGGATCACGATCACCTGGTCCGGCGCGCTCGCGAACACCTCACGCTGGTACCGCACTCCGTTCAGCACGTACGTCACCGAAACTGTGGCGGTGGTGAGGTCGAGTGTCCGGTTGTACTGCGACACCGTGCCGGAGGTGAAGCCGAGGCGGAGGTTGCCGACGGGCTGGTATGCCAGTTGCCCCGCGGGTCGGCCGAGCATTGCCTGGTCGACCAGCGTCTGCGCCTGGCCCCACTGGTCCGCGAAGACCAGTCGCCGGATCTCCGCCAGCGACGCCGCCCCCCGGGGGTTGGCCGAGTCGTACGGTCCACCGGCCCAGACGGTGTCCTCGTTGAGCTGCAACCGTTCGGCGTCGACGTTCCCGAACACCATGGCACCGAGCCGGCCGTTACCGATCGGCAACGCCCGCAGCCAGTCGGTGCCGGCGGGCTCGTCGTACCAGAGCGCCAGGTCGTTGGCGGCCAGCACCTGCGGCGGTGCCGCCGACTTGGCTCGGGCGACGGCGGTCCACCCCGCCGGCAGCATTGCGACTCCCGCCCCGGCCGCCCCGACCGTGAGAAGTTTCCTACGTGTCACTTCAGACATCACGAACTCTCCCGACAGGGTGCGTTGACTAGAGGGCTGGTGCGGGTCAGAGGGCAGGGTCGGTGTGCCGCCCCAGTTCGCGACCCGGGCCACGGTGCGGCCGAACCCGACGCTGGCGAAGCGTGGATCCACCGGGCGGGCTCGGCATTGGGCCGAGCCCGCCCGCTCTTGTTCCGTCCGATCCTGATCGCGAGCGTTGACAACGCTCATCTGATTTGGCGTGTGTCGTTGTCTGGATGTGTTAGGGACGTCGGAGTCCGGCCTGTGTCATGGGGTTAGCGTTGCAGTGTCAGTAGGCCTGGTCGGTAGGGTAGGAGGCCGTAGTCGCCGCCGGAGTTGGGGGAGCGTCCCTGGTAGAGCAGTTGAAGGTTGCATGGGTCGATGGTCATGGTCTGGTCGGCGTTGCTGCGGATCAGTTCGCCGTGGCTGATGTCGTTGGTCCAGGTGGCACCGCTGTTGGCTTTGCCGGCGAAGGGGTTGCTCTCGGTCGTGGCTTGCGGGGTCCAGGAGCCGCCGAGGTTGGTGGCTGTGAACGAGCGGAAGTAGCGGCCTTGTGCGCCGATGGCCTCGACGAGCATGAGGTAACGGTTCTGGCCCTGGAGTTTGTAGACCTGGACCCCTTCGAACAGGTTGTTCGTCGAGTCGGTCATGATTGTTGTGTAGTTCGAGCCGAAGCTGCCCGGGAAATTGCCGATGGGCATGCTGGCCCGGTAGATCCTGCCGTTGTCTCCGGCGAAGAAGAGGTACATGTTCGTGTTGTCGCCGATGAGTGTCTGGTCGATGGGTCCGGTGCCGGAGCCGGAGATGCTTCCGGAGAAGAGCGTCTGTGGTGATGACCATCCATTCGGGTTGGTGGGGTCGCTTGAGGTCCGGTAGGAGAAGGCGGGTCCGCCCCACTGGTAGGCGAGCACCCAGGTGTTGCGTGGGGCGAAGTAGAAGAGTGTCGGTGCGACGGTGGACGACGACATCGCGTTCTGGCTGGCCGAGCCCATGTCGGACCAGTTTGTGAAGAGGCCGAAGTTCATCGAGCCCCAGGTCGTTCCGGTGTCGTGTGTCGTCGCGTAGACGAGATGCCTGCCGTTGTAGGGGGCGTAGGTGAAGTCTTTCAGTGAGACCCACCCCGACCTTGGTTGCGCCAGCGGGCCGGTCGATGTCCAGCGGTACGTCGACGGGAGATCGCAGGTACCGGTCGGCGGCGGTGTTGTCGGTGGTGTGGTCGGGTTGGTGCCGCCGTCGACGCGGACGAGTTGCCACTGCTGGTTGTTGCCGTTCCAGTCGTCGTACTGGACGATGTTTCCGCCGTCGGTGGTCGAGGCGCCTTGTACCTCCACCACCTTGTTGCTGTTCCGGTTGATCAGCCGGACGTAACCGCCGTCGGAGTCGGCCAACCGGAACTGCTGGTTGGTTCCGTTGCCGTCGGCCCACTGCACGATGCTGGCACCGTTGGCGGTGGAGAAGTTGTAGACGTCCAACACCTTGCCGGACAGCCGTGACCGCAGCCGGTAGTAGCCGCCGCCCGAGTCGACGAACTGCCACTGCTGCTGGTTGCCGTTGTTCCGCGCCCACTGCACGATCCGCGCACCGTCATTGGTGGCCAGGTTGTACACGTCCAACGCTCTGCCACTGTTGCGGTTGACCAACACGTACCACGCGCTCGTGTCGACCGTCGCCGCCGACGCCGGTGCCGGACCGAACGCGACCGCGGCGGTAGCGACGAGGGCGGCCACCACGGTGACGACGAGCGCGTACCGCCCGCGACGTCGCGGGATGCGGGCCGAATTCTGGCGGGCCGGTCCTGAAGCCGGCGTGACTGGTGGCGCCTGCGCCACTGCATCCATGGTCTTTCTCCTTTGCCCGAACCACCCGAGGCGCCCTGCGCCACGCGTGGAGTGGTGGCGATCCGCGCTTCCCGGGACGACACAGTAGAAGCGTGGGAGTGGCCGGCGACGCCGTCCGGCACTCCGGCGCGACGGCGTGGACGGATGGATTGCCCGGCCATGTCGTCGCCAGCGCGCTAATGCTCTGATCTGCCCTCCCGGGGTACGGAACCGAAGGTGTTACCGCTAACATGACCGGCCGCATTGCCTCACGGGCATCAAGTGAGACACGGGGAAGCCGCTCAGGCGGATGTACGGCATATTGCCAGAACATTTCGAGGTATTCAAGGGGCGGGCATCAATGCGTGAACCCGTATGAGCGCCGGAGCGACCGACGGGACGCACCTGGGACAACCCGACGCGTACAGCGGCGACAGATAACACTTTTCGTCGAAGAGAATCGGATCGGATGCCCAATGAATCTAACAGCGAAATTCTGTTATCGACGCCGGTGCGGCGCGGTCGCCACGCTGCACGCGGTGCGCCACACCGTGTGATCCAGGTTCGGGCAACGCGATCACGCCGACAGCTCGATCTCGATGCCGTACCCGGGCGAACCCGGCCACCACCGGCCCCAAGGCAGGTGGTGCGCCAGCGCGAGCGCCCGGGCGAACCGGCTTGTCCGGTGATCGTCGCGTATCGCCCAGCTCAATACCCGAAGATCATCTTATATGCCACCTCCGGTAGGAATTGACCGGCGGTGGATCCGGCTCCGACCCCGCAATTGCCGTCGGACTCTCCCGGTGTCTTGAGCCACAGCAGCATCTCGGCACCGCCTCCGGTCTGGGTCGGTGTGCCGATCCTGCGGCCGGCCGGGTTGCACCACTCACCGTTGGAGCCGTTGCCGTTGCGGCTGGTGTCGATCACGTAGGGCTTGGTGTATCCGAAGTCGTTACGCAGCGTGGAGGCAACCGCGTTGCCGTAGTTGGTGTTCTCGCCGGTGGTGAAGTAGTTGGATACGTTGAGGGCGAAGCCGTGGGCGTTGGCGACGCCGGCCATGTTGAGGCGTTGCGCCATCGTCCGAGAGTCGACCCAGCCAGGATTGCCGGCGTCGAGGTAGGCCCATGTGTTGGGCGCATTGGATCGGAACTGGTTGGCGGCGCGGGCGAGCATGCCGACGCGGTCGTTGATCTGCGGCTGGGTCATGCAGTTGAAGTCACCCAGTGAGTCTGGTTCGAGGACCACGACAGCGGGCCGGTTGCCGATCGCGCTGGCAAAGGCTGCGATCCATGCGTCGTAGGCGGCGACACTTCCGGCACCGCCGCCGGAGTGTCCGCCGCAGGCGTCTCTGCCAGGGAGGTTGTAGGCCACGAGCAGGGGGAGTTTGTCGACGGCGTCCGCAGCCGCCACGTAGTTGCCGACCGCAGCGGTGATGTCGCCACTCCAGTTGCCGAACCAGGAGGCCATCGGCTTCTGGGCGATCTCGGTTCTGATCGCGTTGGCGCGTCCGTCGCCAGGGTTGGCGGCGACCCATGACGCGGGGCTGGATTGGGGATTGACGTAGAAGCCGCTGGTCTGGCTGATCGGATCGGCGTAGGCGGCCGACGAGCCGAACAGGATCGTCGGGACCGCCACTGCCAGCGCGGCTGCAAGCGCGAGCAGCGGCCGGGCGGGTCGTTTCATTGCGAGTCTCCTAGCGCGTTGAAAGTGCATCGACATGAACTGGTGCTGAGTGCCTGGACCCGCGGTTGCGCCAACCCCGGACCGCCAACGACGGTGACGTGGTGGTCAGAACACGCTCGCCCCGTCCGCTGCCTACCGCGTCGCCGTCAGGCAACCGGCGCGGGGAAGCGTTCTGAGTGGACGTCCGGGTCCCGAAGCTGACGGATCGACCTCCACCTGTCTGGTCACCGCGTTGTGGTCGGTGCGCTGTGACGTCCCGCGTCGAGGCGGCGCTCGTGAACTCCTACGGGCCTGAGGTTTGAGTCAGACCGGAAGCGCTTCCAGTTTGCTCCTATCCAGCGACGTCAATCTCATGTTGGGCATGTTACGAGCAAAAGTCAAGGTTGCTCGCCAGGCCCCGGGTCTGCCGCACGGTCCTGGCGTCGGCGATACTGGAACCGCTTCCAGGATGTGGCACTGGTTCACGCCGGCAGTGTCGGACTCGGGCGGTGCGACGGCGCGCGAGCGGACCAACGTTCGTGCATGCGCCCATCGCGCGCCGAGGGGCTACGGGAAGGATCTACCCGCTTCCGGCTACTCGAAGATGCCGATGGCCCTGGCGACGCATCACGGTCGTACCTGGCGTGACGGTGTCGACCTTGGTCGTCGGAGGCCGATACCATTTACCGGCGACGTCAGCACGGTCGGTAGCCGGGTTGGCATCGATCGAGCCACGCCGGGTCCCCCGTCGCCGGCCTGTCCCCGACGTTAGGCAGGAAGGACGCGGCATCAAGATGGAAACAGGCACAACTCGGCGCCAGCCCACGCTCGACGAGGTGGCCGCGCGCGCCGGTGTGTCACGCTCTGCCGCGTCTCGGGTCCTCAACAAGGCGCCGCACGTCAGTCGCGCCACGCGCGACGCCGTCGAGAGGGCCATCAAGGAGTTGGGGTACCTGCCCAACCGCACCGCTCGTGCCCTGGCCACCCAGCAGACCGGAGTCGTCGCCCTCGCCATCTCCCACGACGATCCTGAGTTGTTCGCTGATCCGTTCTTCGGTCAGGTCATTGTCGGTGTCTCCTCGGCGCTGGAGGACACCGACTTACACCTGCTGTTGTGTCTGGCCAGTTCCGGTCGGGGCCGGTCCCGGCTCACGAACCTGCTGAACACGCGGGGCGTCGACGGCATCATGTTGATGGCGCTACGCGGCGACGACCCGCTGACCCACATTGTGCGCCGAGCCGGCCTGCCGGCCGTGTACGGCGGTCGGCCATTGCATTTCAAGCCGCAGTGGTACGTCGACTCCGACAACCTCGGTGGGGCGCGGCTGGCTACCGAGCATCTCATCAGCCTCGGTCGAACCCGTATTGTCACCATTACGGGCGAGATGAGCACTGAGGTCGGCGCAGCCCGCTACCGCGGTTATCGTGAGGCGATGATCATGGCGGGTCTGACTCCGTACGGCATGGCGGAAGGTGACTTCACCGAGGCCAGTGGGGCCGTGGCGATGAGAACGCTGCTCGACGACCACCCGGATCTCAATGCCGTGTTCGCTGCCAGCGACAACATGGCGGCCGGAGCCCTGCGCGTGCTGAGCGAGTCCGGTCGGTCCGTACCGGCGGACGTAGCGGTCGTGGGCTTCGACGATCTAGGAATAGCCGAACGGACCGATCCACCATTGACCACGGTTCATCAATCGGTTCAGTCCCTGGGAAAGGAAATGACCCGAGTGCTCATCGACTTGATCGCGGGCCGGGAAGCCGCCTCCCTTATCCTTCCTACGAGATTGGTGCTGCGCGACTCCGCATGATCGGATTACCGCATCCCTCATCGGGACCGAAGCTTGGGGCACGAGTTCGGGAGGTACGCCGCCGACTTGCCCGGGACGGTCCCCCGTGGACGCGACCTCACGAGCGTGACTTCGAGACGGTCACGATGCCGGAGCGGGACTGCGATCTGCTTCGAGATCTGTTGATCTCTGAGCGGGTCGAGACGGTTGTCGAGGTCGGGCTTGCATACGCCGGTTCTGCCCTCGCAGTCGGGGAGGCGCTGGTCGCAGTCGACCCGCCGCGCCCCCGCCACGTCATCATCGATCCCTTTCAGGACCACGCGTACTCCAATGTCGGCTGGGATCTACTGCGCGCTGCGGGACTGGACTCGATCGCCAGGCTCGTGCGTACGTGGTCCTCCATCGCGCTCCCCGAACTTGTCAGCGAGGGTCTCGTCGCCGACGCGGCGTTCGTGGACGGTAGTCACCGCTATCACGAGGTCTTCGTGGACCTCTACTTCCTGCGCAAGATCGTCCGGCCGGGCGGACTGATCGTGGTGGACGACGATTGGACACCCTCGGTGCGCACCGCGGTGCGGTACTACGAGCAAAACCTGGGCTGGACGGCGATTCCCGACGCCTTCAGCGGCGGAACCCTGCGGAACATCGGCGACGACCCCAGAGCCGAGGCGGTGCCCCGCTGCCGCGCTCTCCGGCTTCCGGACTCCTTGGTCGAGCCGCCGTTCGAGCAGTTCCACCCGTACTGACCCGCCACGAGATTTACCGAAATCGCCAGGTTGACCCGGACAACAGGCTGCCGGTTCGTCCACTTCAACGTGGTCTTCGCACCGGCAGCGGCCTGATCGCAGCGGTACAAGCTCGGCCGGTCCGGGACGGGCAGTCGACACCCGTCCCGGACCGGGTCAGGTCAGGACGCGGTACAGGTGGGGGTGATCCCGGTGGCGCTCCCCGTACCCTGGAACCCGAATTCGGCGGACTGCCCGGCGGCGATCCGGCCGTTGTAGCTCACGTTGGTGAACCGCACAGCGCCGCTGGTGCCGCTGGCAGTGCTGTTCCACGAGTTCGACACGGTGGCGCCGCTGGGCAGGGTCAGCCCGACGGACCAGCCGTTGATCGGCGCGGAGCCGGCGGTGACCCGGACCGTGGCGACGAATCCACCGTTCCACGAGTTCAGCGACATTGACGCCGTGCAGCCGGCGGGCGGCTGCGGCGACGAGCTGGGCGACCCAGACGGCGACACCGGGGGGACCGAGGGCGTTACCGGCGGGCTGGACGGCGAGACGGGCGGGGTGGACGGCGAGACGTTCCGACCCTTGTTCAACTCATCGAGCACGGCGGTGTACGCGGCCTTCCTCTGGTAGTTGCCGTTGCTGCCGGTGAAGAGCAGCCCGCGCTCGGAGGCGCGCCACGACTCACTGTCGGAGATGCCCCAGACCGTGATGCCGGTGCACTGGGCGACGTTCAGGCAGGCGCGGACGACCTTGCGGTAGTTGTCCGCCTGGCCCTGGCCGATGTCGTTGTTGCTCAGGTCGTCGTCGATGTCGAGTTCGGTGATGTGCACCTCGACGCCCAGGTCGGCGAACCGCTGGATGTTGGCCTGCAGATCGTCGGTGATGATGCTGTTCGGGTTGTCGTTGAAGTGTGCCTGGAAGCCGACGCAGTCGATGTACTGCCGGTAGGTCCTGACGATGTCGTACATCGCGTTGGCCTTGCGGTTGACGGTGCCGCCCTGGACCGTCAGGCCCTCGATGTCGTAATCGTTGATGCAGAGCCTGGTGCTCAGGTTGTTCTGCTGCACGACCTGCTTGGCCCGGATGAACGAGTCCCGGATGACGTCGGTGTCGGTCGCGTCGAAGAAGTCACCGTCACCGTTCGCGTCCCGGTTCAGGGTGTGCGGCCACTGGGTGCGGCGCGTGCCGGTGTTGTTGTCGGCCAACGGCTCGTTGACCACGTCCCAGTACGCGATCCTGTTGCCCCAGCGGGTCAACGCGTTGCCGATGAAGGTGTTCAGCGTCGCCTGGCTGGCGCCCTGCAGCGAGCCTGCCTGCGAGTGCCACACCATGGTGTGACCGCGGACCAACATGTTGTTGGACTGCGCGTAGTTCACCAGCGTGTCCGCGTTGCCGGTGTTCTGCAGGGCTCCGGTGGACGTGGCGATCGTCGACGGCTTCATGTCGTTCTCGGGGGTGAGCTGGTTGAACTCCTGGTTGACGATCGAGCTGAGCCGGCCGGGTGAGGCGGCGACGCCGAAGAACAGGCCAGCCTTGGCGGCCGCGGCCCGCAGCGTCGTCTCGGCCGCGACGGCCGGCGTGTTCGACTGAACGATCACCGCGCCGCCGACCAGAAGCAGCGCCGCCGCCGGCAGCAGAGCAATTCTCGTACCTTTCTTACGCTGGCTCGGGTTGCTGCTCACGAGGCATCTCCTTACAGGTCAGCATCAAGTGGTTGACATTCATGCCGAAGCCCGGCAGGTGCCGGACCAGGCGGGGTGTTCAGTGAACCCTTTCGACCTCCCCGTGCGGTCCGGCGGACCGCACGGTCGGACACGGTGCGTGAGCGCCGCGCGGTCCAGGTCGAAGAGGTCCAGTGGCAGGCGGCGCCGTTGAGGCTGAACCCGGTTGGCGCGGCGCTGTCGCCGGTGTGGCTGGCCTGCGGCTGACCCTGGTTGCTTGTCATGGTCGATGACCATGTGGCGAGTCCTGGATCAACCCGAGCTACATGGGTAGACGCCTGTCGATGAGCAAGTATCGATACGGATTCGCCATCGTGTCAACACCCTTCCGGAAATCTTCCGGAACGGAGACGCTGCTCGCCGTGTACTGCGCCAAACTGGTCGCACAGGCGGTGAACTGGGAGCCGGTACGCGCTGGTGGTCATGGAGGTGACTACCCGGCGCATCCATCTACTCGGCGTCACCGCCCACCCGACCGGGGCAGGGGCGACCCGGTAAGCCCGCAACTTCGCTGTGGCGCGCCGAGGTGGCGCGGCGGCGGGCCGCCTCGGGGATGCTGGCGTGCTTCTTCCGTTGGCGCGCCGACCGCCGGGAAGGGCGTCTCGCCACGACCTTTCAGCAGCGCAGCGCAGTGCCGTGCTGCACACGTACTCCCTCTGATCAGGTAGCTCGGCACGGGGCCGCGGCGGACGGGAGGCCCGGACCACCGGCGAGGCCGCTCCACTGAACCTTTTTCAACCTCCCCTTGCGGTCCGTTGGAGCGCGAGGTCGGACGCGGTGGGTGAGCGCCGCGCGGTTCAGGTTGAAGAAGGTCCACTATGGAGGCTCCGGCCGGTCGGATCTGCGTCGCCGGGCGGCCGGCCGCCGCCGGCCCGGTACGGAGCGCGAGGACCAGGCCGTCGGCAGAGCGACACAGGCGGGCATCCACGTCGGCGGATCTCGGCGTCCCGATGTGGAGCGACGTCGTTGAATGGCGCGGCCCATGAACCGTGCCCCGACCTCGATCACGGGTGGTTGACGGCAGTCAATGGCGTTGCTTCCCAGATTTTGCTTCACCCTCTAGGCGCGACTTTCCGGAATGTGTAAGGTGAGCGCACCGCCGGGCAGGCCGATGTTCCGGGCCGGCGGCGCGCATGTCTCGGGGCAAGTCGGGGGAAGGGCCGCCGCGCACCGGGGCAACTTTCCGATGACTGCGCGGCAGAGGCGGGCTGCGACCCCCCGTTCGGGCGATCTGTCCTCGTGAGCGGTTCGCAGGTGTCAACAGGGGAGGCGGCAGGCCTTCCGGCCCCTTCGGCGTGCAGCGGTGAGGGGATAGGAAGGAGACGAGTGGCCATGGAGGACAACCCGTTGTGGTCCCGGCGCGGCTTTCTGGGGATGGGGGTGGGGGTGCTCGGCGCGGCCGGTCTGGCCGCGTGCGGGGGCGATTCGGAGTCGCCCCCGAGAGCGCAGGCGGAGGTTCCGAAGGAGCTGCTCGACGCCGCGGCGTCGTTGAAGGGCTCTTCGATGGGAATGCTGTCGCAGAAGCTGTACTCGACGGCGGCGAACGAAGTGCTCGACAGCTCGATCAAGAAATTCGCCGACACCACCGGGACGAAGATCGAGAACAGTCTGGTCCAGGCCGACGCCGGTGATGTGGTGGCCAAGATCGACGCAGAGGTCAAGGGCGGCGTGGCTCGTGACCTGGCGTTCATGACCGACTCGCGGTTCGTCGCGCAGTTCCAGGCGCTGGGCGACCTGGAGGAGGTGACGGACATCGTCGAGGCGCTGACGGCCAAGTACGGCGAGCCCTGCGCGGAGGCCAGGCACTTCTGCGTCTTCGATGGCAAGTGGTTCGCGATCCCGTACCACTTCATCGGGATCGGGTCGTTCCTGCGCAAGGACTGGATGCAGGACAAGGGCATCGCCCCCAAGGACGTCTACAGCTGGGAGGAGCTGCGGGACCTGTGCCTGGCGATCTCGGATCCGACCAAGCGCCGGTTCGGCTGGGGCATGACCGTCAATCGGTCCGGTGACGGCAACGGCATGATCGAGGCACTGATCAACTCCTATGGCGGGGCGATCGCCTCCAACGACGGCCGGAAGGTCACGTTCGACTCGCCCGAGACGGTGCAGGCGGTGACCTTCCTGGGGGACATCTACACCAACTCCAAGTACCGGCCGATGCTGCCGCCGGGGGTGGCCAGCTGGACCGACACCAGCAACAACGAGAACTGGCTCGCCGGGATCTCCGGCTACACCCGCAACAGCTTCAGCGTCTACGCGGACTCCAAGACCAAGAAGTACCCGGTCTACGGCAACACCCACGTCTTCTCCGACTGCATCGGGCCGGCGACCGACAAGTCCCTGCTGTTCGGGCAGTCCCAGGGTTTCGTCGTCTTCAAGGGCGCCAAGAACGCCGCGCTCGCCAAGCTGCTGGCGCAGTACCTGGTCAGTGCGCCGGCGCTGGTCGGGGTGGCCAAGGAGGCGCCCGGCCTGGCGATGCCCGCCTGGGAAAAGGTCTGGGACGCCGACCCGTTCTTCACCAACGGCGACCCGGCGTTTCCCATGCTGCGCAACATGTCCCAGCAGCCGCTGCCGCTGCCCACCAAGAACGGCCTGACCTTCCCACAGAAGGCCAGCGCCGGCCAGCAGGCCGTCGTCGCGGCCTACGTCCTCACCGACATGATGCAGCAGGTCATCCAGGGAACGGCGCCCGCGCAGGCCGTGACGGCCGCGCACGCGAAAATGGTGCGGATCTTCGCCCAGCAGGGGCTGCCGCAGTGAGGTCGGCTCGTCCAGCGCCGGCCCCGGTGACGAGGGCATCCTCGCCGCCGGGGCCGGGCTCCCTCACGACGACCCAGCGGCGGCTGGGTCGTGACTGGCGGCTGGCGACACTGTTTCTGGCGCCCACGGCCGTGCTGGTCGGGGTGCTCGTGCTCGTGCCGATCGCCCGGTCGATCGTCACCAGCACCACGGAACGACACGGCCCGGACAGTGTGTTCGTCGGCCTGGGCAACTACCTCGCCCTTGCCGGTGACGAGCAGTTCTACACGGGAGTGGTGAACTCCTTCGTCTTCACCGCCTACGCCGAGGTGTTCAAGGTGGTGCTGGGGCTGGCCGCGGCCCTGCTGCTGCACCATCGGCGTCGCGGGCGGGCCCTGCTGACCGGGCTGCTTCTGGTGCCGTGGGTGGTGCCGACGGTGGTGACGGCGTTCAGCTGGCGCTCCCTGCTCGACCCGATCTTCGGCAGCGTCAACACGCTGCTCACCGCCTCCGGGATCGGGCCGCTGCTGGCCTCCGCGCAGCTGGTCGACAGCTGGCCCGCGGGCTGGCTGTCCGACGCCTCGCTGGCCATGCCCTCCGTGATCCTCGTCAACGTGTGGAAGGGCGTGCCGTTCTTCACCGTCTGTTTCCTCGCGGGGTTGAAGGCGATCCCGGCGGAGGAGTACGAGGCGGCGACCATCGACGGCGCCTCGTCGTGGCAGCGGTTCGTCCACGTGACGCTGCCCGGACTGCGCCACGTGATCACCGTGACGGTGACCCTGTCGTCGATCTGGACGTTCAACAACTTCGACCTCATCTGGTTGCTGACGCAGGGCGGCCCGGGCGACGTGACCGCGCCGTACGTGCTCGTCGCCTATTCGAAGGCGATCCTGCAGCTACAGTACGGCGCGGGGGCGGCGGTCACGCTCGTCATGCTGCCGATCATCGGCGGGCTGGTATTCGTCCTGGTCCGGTTGTTGCGCCAGGACACCGGTACCAGGCCACCCCGGTATACCCGGACGGCGCGGTGGGCCGGGACGGCGCGGAAGGCGCTGCCGTGGGTCGTCACCGCGGCGGTCGCCGGTCTGCTGCTCTGGGCGTCGCCGCAGATCTTCTGGAAGGCGGCGGTGGTCCTCGGGGTGATCCTGCTGATCGCGGCTGGGGTCGGCCGGGTGGCCTCGGCTTTCCAGGCCCGGGGAGGTCGCCGTGCGTCGTCCCTCGTGTCGGGCCTGGGCTCCGGTGTCGCGCTGACCGGCCTGCTCGCCTTCGTGCTCGGCCCGATGTACTGGATCGCCGTGACGGCCTTCAAGTCCGAGGGCCAGGTCGTCATGCGCGAACACGACCTGTGGCCGACGCCGTGGACCCTGGATCAGTTCGGCGCCCTGTTCGCCAACCAGCCGTTCGGCCGCTGGTATCTCAACACCGTGCTGGTGTCCGCCGCGTCCACCGTGGTGGCGCTGTTCTGCGCCGTCCTGGCCGGCTACGCGCTGGCCCGGCTGCGGTTCCGCGGGGCGCAGGGTTTCACCGTCACGGTGCTGATCACCTACGTGATGCCGGGCGCGCTGCTGTTCATCCCGCTGTACCAGCTACTCATCGGGGTGCGGCTCACCGACTCGTTGTGGTCTCTGGTGGTGACGTACCCGACCTTCACCCTTCCGTTCGCCACCTGGCTGCTGGCGGGGTACTTCTCGTCGATCCCCGTCGAGCTGGAGGAGGCCGCGCTGGTCGACGGCTGCACCCGCCTCCAGGCGTTCCGCCGGGTGGTGCTGCCGCTCGCCAAGCCGGGACTGCTGGCGGTCACGCTGTTCACCCTGACCAATGCCTGGAACGAGTTCCTCTTCGCCTTCGTGTTCATCACGAAGGACGAGTACAAGACGCTCCCGGTGGGAATGCAGTCGATGATCACCGGGGACGTCGTGCCGCAGGGGCAGCTCGCCGCGGCGTCGCTGCTCGTCAGCATCCCCGTGGTGGTCATGTACGCCTTCGGGCAGCGCTTCCTCACCGAGGGGCTCACCGCGGGCGCGGTGAAGGGCTGACCTGGGAATCCAGCACGCCGTCGAGCGACATGAATCCCGCATGGACCAGATCACGCAGGTGCTGTTTCCGCATGGCCGGCGGTCCGGAGCCGCTGGAAAGATCGGCAAGCGCGGCCAGGCTAGGAACCGGACCCGGCCGACGACCGGCCTGGTCGAGGAGAACCGTACGCTGCGGCAAGAGAACCCGCAGAACCAGGACGTCGCTTCGACGAGAACGAGCTGCACGGGTTGCGGGAACGGGTCGTCGCCGACGGGCCGAGGCTGCCCCTGGCCGCGCCGAGGCTCGATGAGGAAGCCGCGAGGCAGGCCGCACGTAAGACGGTGGCGGACCCCGGCTCGGTAGCCGCCAGCTCGGTGCCGCCGTCACCCCTGGCCGTCACATGGAGGCTTGCCCGCCCGGTAGTCAGTGCTACT
This sequence comes from Plantactinospora sp. CA-294935, assembly GCF_050936445.1. NCBI lineage: Bacteria > Bacillati > Actinomycetota > Actinomycetes > Micromonosporales > Micromonosporaceae > Plantactinospora > Plantactinospora sp. CA-294935. The sequence goes on along the minus strand of NZ_JBNJMU010000001.1, from coordinate 8,244,394 downwards.
ATCTACCGGTAGTAAGTGGTGCTGAGTAGCGGGAGGGTGGTCGTTCCGCCCCGTCGACTTCATCGAGACGTCCGTCCGCAACTACCCCAGGGGTCAGTGGATCGTCCGGGAGCGGGAACGGCTGACCAGAGCGATCGACCGCGCCACCGGAGAAGACACCGGAAGGGAAGAGAGGAAATCTGATGACGGCACAGCATGTCCCGGCGATCCACGTGAAGGGTCTGGAGAAGTCGTACAAGCAGCTACGTGTGCTGCGTGGCGTGGATTTCGACGTGGCGCGGGGCAGCATCTTCGCCCTGCTCGGCTCGAACGGGGCGGGCAAGACCACCGTGGTGCGGATCCTGTCCACGCTGCTCAAGGCGGACGCCGGGGCGGCCAGCGTCAACGGTTTCGATGTCGCCACCCAGGCGGCGCGGGTGCGGGAGTCCATCAGCCTCACCGGGCAGTTCGCGGCCGTCGACGAGATCCTCACCGGGAGGGAGAACCTGGTGCTGGTCGCCCGGCTGCGGCACCTCAAGAACCCGGGCATCATCGCGGATGACCTGCTGGAGCGATTCTCGCTGACCGACGCGGGCGCCCGGAAGGTGTCGACGTACTCCGGAGGCATGCGCCGCCGACTCGACATCGCGATGAGCCTCATCGGAAATCCACCGGTCATCTTCCTCGACGAGCCGACGACCGGACTCGACCCCCAGGCGCGCATCGAGGTGTGGCAGGCCGTCAAGAAGCTCGCCGGCCAGGGCACGACGGTGCTGCTCACGACGCAGTATCTGGACGAGGCCGAACAACTCGCCGACCGGATCGCGATCCTCCACGAGGGCCGGATCATCGTGAACGGCACCCTCACCGAACTCAAGCAACTGCTCCCACCGGCCAAGGTCGAATACGTCGAGAAGCAGCCGACCCTCGAGGACGTCTTCTTCGCCATCGTCGGTGCCGGCAAGGACGGCGCCGCCAACGCCCGCACCGTCGGCGCGGACAAGTAGAGGAACAACGATGACCAAGCACTTCTTCGGCGACACCGCCGTGCTGCTGGGACGATCCCTGACACACGTCACCCGCAGCGTCGACACCATCATCACCACCGCGATCACGCCGATCGCCATGATGCTGCTCTTCGTTTACGTGCTCGGCGGCGCTATCGACACGGGGTCGGACTCATATGTGAACTACCTGCTGCCCGGCATCCTGCTCATCACGATCGCCTCAGGCATCGCCTACACCGCGTTCCGACTCTTCCTGGACATGAAGGGCGGCATCTTCGAGCGCTTCCAGTCCATGCCGATCGCCCGGTCGTCCGTGCTGTGGGCGCACGTACTGACCTCGCTGGTCGCCAACCTGATCTCACTCGTGGTCGTCGTCGGCGTCGCCCTGCTCATGGGCTTCCGCTCCGGAGCGGGAGTACTGGCCTGGCTCGCCGTCGCCGGCATCCTCATCCTGTTCACCCTCGCGCTGACCTGGCTCGCCGTCATCCCCGGCCTCACCGCCAAGAGCGTGGACGGCGCGAGCGGTTTCTCCTACCCGCTCATCTTCCTGCCGTTCATCAGCTCGGCCTTCGTACCCACCGACACCATGCCCGGCCCGGTACGCGCCTTCGCCGAACACCAGCCGGTAACGGCCATCGTCAACGCCATCCGCGACCTGTTCACACAGCAGCCGGTCGGTACCGACATCTGGACCGCCCTCGCCTGGTGCGTCGGCATCCTCATCGTCACCTACGTCTTCGCCATGGCCATCTACCGCCGCAAAATCTCCTGACGGCACCGTGATTGGTCCGGCCGGGCGCCAGGTCCCCCGGACAGGCTGCGCTGACCGGCTCCCGCCCGGCCGCTTGCAGAACGGCCCAGCCCCGCGCTGAACGTCAACCCTGAGGCGGCCACTGCGGCGTCCTGGTCGGTTCGCAGAGCCGTCCGGGCCCGACGGTGGCCGCCCGCTTGCCACGGACACACCGCACACCTGCGGTGACGGCAGCCCACGTCGCCGCGATGCTGGCCCGGGTCGCGCCGCAGTCGCAGCAGCGCCACGCCTCCTTTCCAACGGCCGGCCGCGCGGACCCCACATCGGCACAAGGTCTTCCAACCGTGGCACCTGCGGCCGGAGTGGGGCGAGGAGCGGGTCTGACAATTGCCGGAGCCAGGCGACGGCGTCAAGGACGCCCGGGGCGCGGTAGGTGTCGCGCGGTTGGCGTAGCGAGGCCACGGGCGCTCCGCACGGACGGGTCGGCCTACACAACAACGCCCCCGCCGGCAAGCAACCTCCAGTACCCGTTACGGGCCGTGCACCGAGCGCGGGGTCGATGATCCAGATCGCTGGTCTGCGCTTGGCGCTTGCTGGGCACGTGCACTACTCTGTGATACCGTGTAGCGGTACTCGGCAGTACTGAGTACCGCGAGACCGAAGAGGACTCACGATGGACAACCTGACGGAGATGCTGAAGGGCACGCTTGAGGGCTGCGTGCTTGAAATCATCGGCAGCGAGGAGACCTACGGCTACGCCATCACGCGTCGGCTGAACGAACTCGGCTTCGCTGACGTCGTCGAGGGGACGGTCTACGCCATCCTGCTGCGACTGGAGAAGAACGGGTTCGTCCAAGTGACGAAACGGCCGTCCGGGCTGGGCCCGCCGCGCAAGTTCTATGCGCTCAACGACGCGGGGCGCGAAGAACTCGCGACATTCTGGACGAAATGGGAGTACATCACAACACGGATCGACAAGCTCAAGGAGGGCGGGAGATGAACTTCTGGGAGACCATCACAGGCAGCGATCTCACCAGGGAATGGAAGGCGTTCGAAGCCCGGGCCGGGGCATTGCCGGCCGACTACCGGGCGGCATGGGGACAGATCGTGGTTCACCTCTTCCCCTACGGCGGGTTCACGGGCCGCAACCTGACACCGATCGCTGACGGCGCCCTGGGGCTGCTCGAGGAGGCAGCGGCGGACGGGCAGAACATTCACGAGGTGCTGGGTGACGACATCGCGGGCTTCTGCGCGGCGCTGGCCGGCGGAGAAGGGGCCCGGAGCTATCGCGACCGGTGGCGCGAGCAGTTGAACAGAAATGTCGCAAGGAAACTGGGCCGGCTAGGAGGCTAGACGTGGGTATCCAAGACATCATCGAGGGCAAGAAGCAGTGGCGGGCGCACATGGCGCGGGTCAAGGCGCTCCCACGGGATTACCAGATCGTCTACAAGGAGATTCAGAGGTACTTCTTCAAGGTCGGGCCGGTCGGGCTGACTGACGGGTCCCTGCTCTCGGGGATCCTCGACTTCTTCGAGGAAGGCGTCGCGGCCGGCAAGGGAGTCCTGCAGCTCATCGGCCACGACGTCGCGGCCTTCTGCGACGACCTGATCAAGGACTCGCGCACCTACGCGGACATCTATCAGGAGTCGGTCAAAGGGAAATCCGGCACGGCCGAGAAGTAACACCCGTCGACCCGAGGCACCGGCGAGCGCCTTGGCCACCGGGACGTCGTTGTGGTGCCAGGCGGCGTATGCCGGACGGCACCTGGCGAGCTGAGCAGCCCGTAAGCGGGCCGGCAGATCCTCGCCCAGTCACCATCTACGGTGACAATGAACCTTTTTCAACCTCCCCTTGTGGTCCGTCGGAGCGCGAGGTCGGACGCGGTATGGGACCCGACCTGGCTCACCATTCAGGGTTCCGGGCCGGCTTGATGCTGTGACCTGCATGTTTCCGGTTCGCGAGAGCAGAACTGCGCACTGGTCCAGGACGTCGAGTTGCTGGAGCTGCTACAGGTGCGGGTCGGTGATGACTGCGGCACCGCATCGGGCGATGTGTGGCAGGGCGGATCGTCACGGAGGTCCGGTGATCGTCCAGCAGGCGATCTCGCCTCCGGTGCGTTCGGTGACTATGGCACAGTCCTGGGTGTGCCGTTGGACGAGCTGCCGGACTGGTTGCCGGCCTGGTGTCTTGACCATCTGGGCGGCGAACCCGCCGGCGTGCTGTTCCGGTCGCGACAGGTCTCGATGGTGTTCGGTCTGCGGTTGGCCGGTGGCAGGGACGTCGTGGTCAAGGCGCGCGCCGACGACGGCCGGGCCTCGTCGTGCGTCGCGGCGCAGGCCCGGCTGGTCGAGCGCGGGTTTCCGTGTGCCCGGCCGCTCACGCCGGTGGTCGGTGTCGGTGCACTGGCCGTGCACGCCGAAGAATTCCGGCCCGGAGGCGAGGTGTTGCACGGGGACTCCCCGGACATTGCTATGCGCTGCGCGGAGGTGTTCGCCGGGCTGATGGCCGAACTTGCCGGCGTGCCCGTCGCGCCGCCGCTGCCGAATCCGCCCTGGGTGCGCTGGGACCACACCGATTCTGGGGTGTGGCCGGCGATCGACTTTCTCGACAGCCGGGATCAGAGTGTCGTGTCCGAGCACATTGTCGGGACGGCTGAGCGGGCCCGGGAGCGGCTGCTGGCCGCCGGCTTGCCGTGCGTGCTCGGCCACGCCGACTTCGAGGCGCAGAACCTGCGGTGGCAGGGTTGGCAGGTGTGGGCGGTGCACGACTGGGACAGCCTGGCGTGGCAGCCGGAGGCGGCGCTTGTGGGCGCGGCGAGCGGGTCGTTCGCCAGTTCCGGGCCGCCCACGCTGGCGCCGATCGAAAGCTCCGAGGCGTTCCTGGTGGCTTATCAAGACATTCGAGGGCGCTTGTTCACGGCCGTGGAGCTGGAGATCGCATGGGCGGCCAGCTTGTGGATGGCCGCGTACAACGCCCGGGAGATGGCACTGTGCGGTGGCACCCCGGCGGGCGCCGATGCGCTGCGGGTGCAGGCAGCCGAACGGCTCCGCCGGGCTAATGCGTAACAGGGCCTGTGGATGTTTCAGCCTGGTCGGGGCGACGGCTCCGCCGCCATCGGATTTTTCCGGGCGGGGCGGGGCGGCGGTGTAGGTCGGGTGGGTCCGGTGCAGCGCCCGGAACGGCGGGTAGCAGAGCATGATCAGCCGGCTGGTCAGCCAGGACCGCCAGTTACGGGCGCCACCGACCCGGGGCGCGATGCAGCTTCAGGGCTTGGCGCAGCAGATCGTCCGCGCCCAGGAAGTCTCCGACCATTCGCCGCGCGACGCCCAGCTCGTCGAGGGCGTTGGCCAGTGGGCCAGAACCAATCTGCGCCCGTCGCCCTACGGCGTCAGCGCACGGTCGTCGACCGGTGAAGTCGAACTGAATGCGCCGTCTGCTGAGCTGGGGACAGCCTTCGTGGAGAACGGAGGCACGATGCGGCTCAGGAGGATCCCGTGGCCAAGAAACGAATCTTCGCCGGCCTGGCGGCAACCGCAGTCATCATCGGCTCGATGGCGACCGGGCTACCGGCGCAGGCATCGGTGACCACGGCATCCGCATCAGCGAAAGAGGCGCACGTCGTCTCGTCGCAGGTTGAGAACCCACCCGTGGTTCCGCTGATCGATGCCCGGCCGTGCAACACCAGCCAGACCCCCAGGCAGATCCGGCTCGTCCTCGCGCCCGGTGCCGTGATCTGCTACGGCGGCACAGTCGGTACCTGGGACCTGGGCCAACTTTACGTACAGAGTCTCGTGGCCGGCGGCTACTGGGGCTGGCTCGAGTGCTCAAATCCCGGTCAAGGCTCGGGCTTCGTGCAGTTCTTCCAGCCCGGTGACATTTTCCCGATCAACGACACGTGCCAGACCCTCGCGATTACGCCGCCGCGCTCCTGACGATCGGCGTTGACGATGGTCGCCACGGTACGTCGCCACCAACCAATGTCGACTCCCGTTGCTGGTCGGATGACGTTGGGTAGGGTCGGGTGGCCGGAGGGGGTTCCGCTCTCCGGATCCTGGAGATCCCCGGCGTGACGGGTCGGCGTCCGCGACAGTCCAATGAACCTTTTTCAACCTCCCCTTGCGGTCCGGCGGACCGCAAGGTCGGACGCGGTGCGTGAGCGCCGCGCGGTTCAGGTTGAAAAAGGTTCAATGTGTGGCGTTGAATCCGCCGACCAGACAGTTGCCAAAATTTGTTTCGGGCGGTTTTGCGCTGCGCGAGCACCGTGGCGACGGAGACGTAACCGCGGTGCTCGCGGCCGGGCTGGGTGGCCGCGAGCCGCTGGTCCAGCGGGCCGGGACAGACCTGGGCCGCGAGCTCGTGAGCCGAACCAGGGCTGGCCGGACGGTGAGTGGGACGCCGCCGCCTATCGCCGTTTGCATGATCCGGAGCACGCATCGCCGAACTCCGCGTGACGACGACGAAAGCCAAAGAAACGCCGGGTTGCCGGCGGTGGCGACACCCACAAGGGCACCCACCACGGCGCCGTGGTTCTCATGAACGGTCACCGGCTCGCGGACGCGGAGTTTCCGGCCACCGCGGCCGGTCACGCCGACCTGCTGAGGTGGATGCGATCGTTCGGCACCCTGCACGCTGTCGGCGTGCAGGGCACGGCTCCTACGGCGCCGGGCTGACCCGGCACCTACTCGGCAACAGGGTCCAGGTCGGGGAGGTCGACCGCCCAGACCAGCGACAACGCCGGACCAAGGGCAAGTCCGCCCCGCTCGACGCGTACGCCGCGTCGACGTTGTGCTAGCCGGCCGGGCCACCGGGGTGCCGAAGGCGGGCAACGGCATCGCGGAGTCCATCCGCGCGTTGCATCTGGCCAGCACCGGTGCGGTCACAGCCCGCACCGCCTGCAGCAACGAGAGGAAAGCCCTGGTCGTCACCGCTCGGCTGAACTGCGCGAAGCCGCTCGGCGCACAACTGGCAAACATCGCCGAACTTCGATGAATTTTGGAGTTGTACCTGGCGCGTCCCCGTAGGACTGCTCTACCGTCGCTGCATGGTCTCGCGTCGATCGGTCCTGCGGGCGGTACCGCTCGCGGCCGCTGCCCTTACCGCCGCCCCAGGCCATCTCCGTTGGCTCGGCGGGGCGTCCACGTCGACGGATCCGGTACGCGTACCCCCCGACCCCGCTACGACGGAGGCCGCCGCGACTGCGGTACGCGGCTTCACGGCCGACCTCTACCGCACCCTGGCGTCGACCCGTGCAGGCGGCAACATGGTGTGCGCGCCGTACTCGGTCGGGCTCGCGCTCGCGATGACCAGGGCGGGCGCCGGCTCGACCACGGCGGACGAGATGGATGCCGTGCTCCACGCGCCGTATCCGCGACCCGGCGCGCTCGACAGCGGGTTCAACACCGTCGACCAGATGCTCGCCGGCCGGTACCAGGACGGCGACGGAACCAAGCAGCCCCGGCTGACCACGGCCAACGCCCTGTGGACACGGTTCGATCTGGGCCTGCGACCCGGGTTCCGGGACACCCTGGCCGGCTACTACGGTGCCGCGCCGCACCCGGTCGACTTCCGCGGCGCGCCGGAGGTGGCCCGTCAGGAGATCAACACCTGGGTGTCCGACCGGACCAACGCGAAGATCCCGGAGCTGTTGCGGTCCGGCGCCGTGAGCCCCGACACCAGCCTGATCCTCACCAACACGACCTACCTCATGGCGGCCTGGAAGTACCCGTTCACCCCGACGGCCACGGCGGTGGGGCCGTTCACCCGGGATGACGGCAGCGTCGTCGACGTCCCGATCATGCGCGGACCGTTCGACAGGATGGGCTACCTGGAGGGAGACGGGTGGCGCGCGGTCGACGTGCCTTACGCGGGCGGCGGGCTCGCCATGGCCATCGTCATGCCGACCCGGGACGATCTCACTGCGGTTGAGGCGGATCTCGATGTGACGTGGCTGGGCGCGTTGTTGACCGGGTTCCGGTTGGTCGACGTCCAACTGCGCCTGCCCCGGTGGACGTTCCGCCTGCCGGCCGAGCTGGGTGCCGTGCTGGGCAGCCTCGGCATGCCCACGGCGTTCACGTCGCAGGCCGACTTCACCGCCATGAGCACCGAACCAGCCCTGTGCATCGACGACGTGGTGCACGAGACGTTCATCGCGGTGGACGAGAAGGGTACCGAGGCCGCAGCCGCGTCGGCCGTCATCATCCGGCCGCCGTCGATCCCGCAAGGGCCGCAGTTCTTCGTCAACCGGCCATTCTTGTACGTCATCCACGACCAGCTCACTGGCGTACCGCTGTTCCTCGGCCGGGTCCACGACCCGCTGGTCACCGGCCCAGCCTGACCGGACCGGGGTCGATCGAGATCTTCGGTCGATCCGCACTGTGAGTCGGGAAGGCTCGCAACCTTGCCTAACGAAGCCAATCGGCTCCTCGTAGCGCAGGCTGTGCGGCGTGACCACGGTCGGTGGCGATGCGCTTGGCGGGCGCCGATCAACTCGCTCTCGAGTTGGCCGATGTCGCGCTGGCGTGCTTGCGAGGACCGATGACGAGGGACCGCTGACGCCGAGGCAGGTGGAGCGGACGCCCGGCTGTCTGTACGTCGAGGGGCCACCCGACCGCCTGCAGCAGCGGCACGAAGGTACCGACTCCGCCGCGCCGGGCCCGTCGGCCGGCCCGGCTGCACCGCCTGACGGGACACGCCGAACCGCTCGGCGACTACGGTCACCGGCACATCCGCCTGGACTTCCCATACGGCCCGGTACCGCTGCCCGCGCTCGCCTGTCGTCTCGCCGGGTAGGTAGGTCCGCTGCTGCTGCCCCGGCAGGAGGATCCCGTCAGCGAAGGACGTGCAGGACGATCTCGATCAGCGTGGCGACGTCGGCGTCGACCATCGGTTCGCCGGTCATCCCCATCCGGTGCAGCAGCGTCCCGACGATGACGTCGATGATAAGCAGGACCCGGTCCTCCGGCTCGCCCAGCACGTCCTGGAGTGCCAGCCAACCCGGCGCCTGCAAGCGTGTGGAGAGGATGCCGCGCAGGGCCGGATCGCTGATGGCGTCAACGAACACGCCGGCGAACGCCGCGCCCACGCCGGGCTCGCCGATCTTCGCCGCGAGGAAGCGGACCAGCGAGGACACGATCTCCTCCCGGGTGGCGCCCGTCAGCGGCACCGGGCCGGACGCGTCAAGGAGGCGGACCAGTGCGGACACGGCCTCGTCCCGGTTGGCCCCGGTCAGCGGCACCGCGCGGAACACATCAAGGACGCCGAACGCGTCAAGGAGACAGTCCGTGATCAGGGCGCCCTTCGACGGCCATCGACGGTAGATCGTCGTTTTCGCGATGCCCGCCGCCGCCGCGATGCGATCCATCGTCGCGTTCACGTAGCCCAGTTCGTGAACCGTGCGCAAGGTGGCCGCGAACACGGTCGCGTGGAGGTCTGCGCGAGGACGCCCGGGCGTGGACGGGGTGGAAACCGGCACCGCGCCAGGCTACTCTGGCAATTACGCTACCGCTCGTAGCGTAACCTGGTGACAGGAGGCCACCATGAGAGTCAAGGCTCCATTGGGTACCCGCATCTTCCGGGACACCCAGGACTGGGAGGCCATGACCGACGACCAGCTAATCGCCGTGCGCGAGAAGGTCAACCGCATGGCATCGTCTCGTCCCGCCCGGATCATCGCCGGCCTGCCGGACCGCCGCGCCCGCATCACCAACGCCACGATCGACCTTCCGGGCCGCCGCCTGGCGTTGCGGGTACACCGCCCGACGCGCGCCGACCGGACGCTGCCGCTGATCGTCTCGTTCCACGGCGGAGGCTTCATCGCGGGCACCGCCGCGCAGAACGACTGGCTCAACAGCCACCTCGCGGCCCGCTGTCCAGCGGTGGTCGTCTCGGTGGAGTACCGCCTCGCCCCGCAGCACCCGCTGCCCCAGCCCGTCGAGGACGGCTACGACACGCTCGTCCGGCTTGTCGAAGACGCCGCCGGCTGGAGTATCGACCCCGCCGCCGTCGCGGTCATGGGGGAGAGCGCCGGCGGCATGATCGCCGCACTCGTTGCGTTGCGGGCCCGCAAGGACGGTCCGCCGCTGCGCGCCCAGGTGCTGAACTACCCGAGTACGGACTGGACCGACACCGTGGAGAACTACCCCTCGGTCACGGAGAACGCCGACAACCCCACGCTCTCGCTGCCCCGGTTGCGCGCCGCCCGCAAACTGAGCGTGCCGCCGACCCTCGACCCACACAGCGTGTCTCCCGTGAAGTTCGACAATCTCGCCGGCCTACCACCGACACTGGTCGTCACCGCCGCACTGGATCCCATAGCCGACCACGGAAGCCGCTACGTCGAACGGCTCTGCGAGGACGGCACCGATGCCCGCCTGACCTGCTACCCGAAGGCCACACACAGCTTCCTCAGCATCCCCGGCCTTGTACCGGCCGCCCGGCCCGCACGGCGCGAGATTCTCGCCTTCCTTCGCGGCCAGCTGCACGACCTGTGAACCACCGTTGCATGTGGGATAGGTGGCCTTCGACTCATTCGAGGGCGCTGACCAAATACAAGGTCAGACGTACCCAATTCGGCTGTTTCGGACGCCGATCGACATGCGAGCCCGGTCACGAAGCGTGCCGGCGCCGGCTGAGGGTTGTCGACGATGCCGACTTCGCCGCCTTCGAGCTGCACGGAGTAGTCCTGGCGTTGTTCCCGGCGACGAAGCCCGCCGCCGATGGGCGCGGCGACCAGGAACTCGGCCGGGGCGGTATCCGGTTCACCATTGGCATCGTCGTGCGTCAAGCAGCCGAAGTCGATCGCCTTGCGGAGCAGTTCCGAGCTGCCGGAGGAGGCATCACAAAGAAGCCGACGAATGCTGAGTTCTTTCCTGGCCGGTCCGCGTACGTCGCCGATCCGGAAGACAACTTCTTCGAGATCGTGTGGGCGGAACCGGACAATGCCATCGTGGCGGCGGCCTACCGAGCAGGGGGTCTCACGCCGCCGGCCGGACAGTGAACCTTTTTCAACCTCCCCTTGCGGTCCGTCGGAGCGCGAGGTCGGACGCGGTGTGTGAGCGCCGCGCGGTTCAGGTTGAAAAAGGTTCAGTGGAGGGCTGAGGCCGGAGCCCTTTGGCAAGTCAGGACGACCGCGCCCGCCATGACGGCGCGCGCCCATCGGCATGACCGGCGCCACACGCCAGGCAGAGCCGTCACCCTGTGTGCCTTCTGGGCGACCTGTCGCCGCGCCCGCTCGGCCATGAGAGTACGTCGGATCATGGTCGCTCGGCCGCCTCGGGATTTTCTTCGGAAGGCCGCTGACTCTCGTGGGGCTGATGTGATTGTGGATGCGAGAGATCGATGCGTCGGTGGGGAGTCCGGTCGACCGCCTAGACCTCGCCTTACGGCTGGAAGTACTCCGACATCAGGCGGCTGACCCATTCCGGCTGCTTGACGTTCTCCGGTAAGAACTCTGCCATCGCTGGCTTCAGGTCGATGACCGGGGTGCCCGATATCGCGTCGAGGCCCATCACCGTCAGTTCGCGGCCGTGGACGGATTCGATGGCGCAGCACGTCACCCCGATGCGGTTCGGTCTGCGGGGGCCGCGGCCGGCGAACACGCCGACGGGCGGGAGGTCGGGACGGCCGCGGTAGGGGCGGGGCTCGCGGTAATCGCCGTGTTCCGGGAACTGGTCGAAAACGAAGAGGACCTCCACGTGGGAGAAGCCCTCCAGGCCCTGGAGGCATGCCTCGCCGAAGCGCTCGTCGATGGTGATAGTGCTGCGGACGGCACCCCAGTTGTCCGTGTACTGAACGTCCGTCCTGTCGTTCCGGACGGTACCTATCGGGGTGATCTCGAAGCTGAGCATGATTCCTTCCACGTCCGTACGGGTGTCGGGGCCGTCAGCGCCGTCCTCGCCCTCGCCTTGACGAGCCGGGGAGGCCTCCGGGGCGACCGGCAACGGGGCCTCCGCCGCATCCGGAGGATCGGCAGTACTGCCCTGGACGGATTCGGCGAACCTGCTGCGCATCTGCGCCGCGCCCGGCAGGCAGCTCCCGAACCTGGACAGGCCGTCTGCGGTGCCTACCTGGAGTTCGCGACCGAGCGACCTGCCACGAGAGCCGGAATTGTCGTTCGCAACGTGTCATCATCTCGGCGTGATCGAGATTAGTGAACCGGGTGGAGAGCAGGACGTCCGGCGGGTCATGGCGGAGCTCCGTGCTGCCGGCGACCTGACGTTGGATCGTGTGCCTTGGGCCAGGTTCAGCCACGCGTACGGGCCGGCCGACGACGTGCCGGCGATGCTGGAGGTGTTGTACGCCCCGGAACCCGATGTCGCCCGTCATGGTCTGGTCAATCTCTGGAACAAGGTGCGGCATCAGGGCAACAGCGACACCGCGCTCGCGCTAGCGGTACCGTTTCTGCTCCGTATCGCTGCCACGCCTGGGGCGCACGGCCGCAGTCGGGTGCTGAGGTTAGCGGCCGAGGCCGGCCACCGCAACCACTTCGGGACCGACCTAAGGACGGATCTGTTCCAAGTGGCCGATGATCCGGACGAGCTGATGATCGACGGATACGGGCGCCCGCTCGTATGGACCCAACAGGCGGCGCGGGAGGCGGTCACGGCCGACGCGGCGCTGTTGATCCGACTGCTGGACGACCCTGATCCGCTGGTGCGGGCGAACACGGCGTACGCGCTCGCTGGAGCACTGTGGCCACCGCCTGAGGTACCGGCCGCGCTGCGGGCGCGGCTCGCGGCCGAGACCTCTCAAGTCGTACGTATCAGTCTGGTGTTGGCCCTCGCGCAGTTGGCGGTGGAGCACGGCGACCCGGACGCGATGACGTGGACCAGTGCGCTGTGGACCGACGTGGCCAATACGCCCGACGTGCGATTCGCCGCCGCGCTGAGCTGGCTGTGCGCGACCACGCAGCCGGTGCCGGATCGAATGCTGGACCTGTTCGCCGAGGTAGTCGGGCCGGATCTAGCGGGTTGGATGCAGGATGTTCCGTGGCCCGATCGCATCGCCGGGCACGACGGGCTCGTAGCGTGGCTGGTCGCGTTCCTGAATGAGGCAGCGACCGTCCAGGATCGGCTGATTACGCGGCTGAACACCCCGACAGCCTGATCCGACTGGAGCGACTCCGGGTGCCAAGGCTTGGCCGTTGAGCACGGTCGACACCTCAACTCGGCTACTTGATCGGACGCTGCGCGCCAGCCGTACGCCGCCACGCTCTGTGACCTGTGCGCCCCCGGCTCGCCGCGCGTGCTCTGCGGCAGATCCGCTCACCGAAGCAGTCCCTGTGGTGGTCTTCCGCGCGCCGCGGACGAGTGAGCGCGGTGGGATCGGCGTGCTGTGTTCGACGGTGGCGGGCCCGGCGTCAGCCCGGGGTCGCGCTGGGCCGGGTTCTTAGGCCGGCTGTGGGACCATGCTGCCGTAGGTCTTGAGGTGGAGCGAGCGGCAGCGATCGCGGCCCGCGCTTCGGTGCGGCCCGCGGAAACGTAGGCGCCGACGACCTTACCGCTGGAAGGGTCGATCGACTCGTGGACCGAGCCGGTGTCGCTCCACTCACCGTTGATGAGATTGCGGGCGGTGCTGGTGGTCGACATTGTTGTCCTCTCGATTCGTCTCAGACGGCGGGTGTCGGTCAGGCGGTACGTGTCGCGGTCGTGCGGCCGCGGGTCTCGGCCGGGTAGTGCTTGCGCAGGTCGGAGGTCGTCATCCGGTCGAGCATCCGGTCGGGCAGGAAGCGGGAGACACCGATGAGGAAGGTGGCCGTGGCGCCGATGGTGTACCGGGTGCCGGGCCTGCGGTCGGTCACCGCCTTGGCGATCGTCTTAGCTGCGACGCCTGCGGTCACACCGGCCTTGGTGAACGCCGCGATGTGGGAGGGCAGCGCCTGCATCAGGTCGCCGTAGCGCCCGTTATGCTCCGGCGTCATCCGGGCACCGAGCTCGCTCAAGCCGGCAGTTCCGTGGCTGGCCATCTCGGTCTTGACGCCGCCCGGCTCGACCACCACCACCTGCACACCGTGCGGGGCCAGCTCGTTGCGGAGCGCGTCACTCATTGCTTCCATCGCGAACTTGCTGCTGGCGTACGGTCCGTAGCCGGCCATGGAGAGCTTGCCGAGCATCGAGGTGATGTTGACGACGCGGCCCTTGCCGCGCACCAGCGCGGGAAGCAGGACCTGGGTGACGGCGACGTGGCCGAAGAAATTCACCTCGAAGATGCGCCGCCATTCGCTGAGCGGCGTCACTTCGACCGGGCCGGCGCCGGGGATGCCGGCGTTGTTGACCAGAGCCCGCAGCGGCCGCGGGTCCCGCTCGACGCGTGCGGCGAGCGCGGCGATGTGGTCGGGGTTGGTGATGTCGAGGATCACCGGCTCGATCCCTGCGGCGCGCAGGGGCTCACCGTCGCTGTCGCGCCGCACCCCGGCGAGGACGTGGAAGCCGCGGCTGGCCAGTTCCCGCGCGGTGGCCGCGCCCGTGCCGGTTGACGCTCCGGTCACGACCACGAGTCCCTGAGTTTCAGATGACGTTGTCATCTTTTCAGTGTGCGTTGGTGGGATGACATTGTCAACTGGGTCGAGTGACTTTGTCATCACAGGGGCGCTAGGATCGTCCGCGTGACCAGCCGCGCCGAATCGGCCGCCGCCACGCGCCGCGCCCTGCTCGGTGCGGCCGCTGACCTGCTCGATTCCGGTGGCCTCGACGCCGTGACGTTGCGCGCGGTGGGAGCACGCGCCGGAGTGACTCGGGGAGCGCCCTACCGGCACTTCCCCGACAAGGAAAGCCTGCTGATCGCCGTCGGGACCCAGGCCTGGGACAGGCTCGGAGACCGCATGCAAGCCCTTCGCGCGGATCCGGGCCTGTCGCCCGCCGACAAACTGCGCGGCGGCCTCATCGCACTCATCGACATCGGCCGCTCTCAGCCACACCTCTACAAGCTCATGTTCAGCAACCCACCCGGCGACCCCATGGCACTCGCCCGTGCCGCCCAGCGCAGCCAGACGGAGTTCCTCGCCGTCGTCGCCGACCTGGTCGGCGAGCAGGACGCCCGCCGATACGCGGCCCTGCTCATCAGCAGCGCGAACGGGATCGCCGGCCTGGAGGCCAGCGGCCAGCTCACCGATCCCAAATGGGGTGGCGTCTCCGCCGAAGACCTCACCGATACCCTCGTCCACATGATCGCCGGCAAGAGCCGGCACGCGTGACCGGCGCCAACCGACTCGACGGCTACGGCCGGAAAAAGTCGTGAGATCCGTCCGGACGTCAGCGGCTCGCCATCGCCGAGTTCATCCTCGGGCGACCAACCGGAGCGTCCGCGACAGTTCGTTGGTGGTACCCGTGCGGCTGGCAAGGCCGCGCAGTGCGGACAGGCCGCCGTCTCTGCCCAGCGCGATGGCGGCCACCGCGCCGAGGTCGGGGTCGTCCGGCACCGCCGCGAGATCGTCGGTGGCCAGCCGGGACGCGGTCAACGAGGCCGCGCCGAGCGGCGGAGATCCCGTAAGAATTTTCTGGCATAGCGTCGGATCCGGGGCGAGTCGTTCGTAGAGCAGGCGAGAGGCGGCTGGACGAGGCCGCCGGGACAAGGGAGTCACGGGATGACGCGGTACTTGATCTCGTTCAGTGACGGCGCGATGGACCACATCCCCGACGAGGATTGGCCCGACGTGGGCAAGGCCTCGCACGCGGTGGTCCAGGAGGCCGTGAACGCCCGCGTGTTTGTGTTCGGCGCTGGACTCGAACGCCAGAGGGCGAGCGTCGTGGCCACGGACGGGATGGTCACCGACGGCCCTTACCCGGAGACCAAGGAGGTCATTGGCGGGTTCGTGGTCGTCGACGTGGCCTCACGCGAGGAGGCGCTGACGTGGGCTGCCAAGATTGCCGGCGCCTGCCGCTGCGCGCAAGAGGTTCGGGAGCTCATGCCCGATCCCGAAACAGACGCGATGCTTCGCCGGGCCGACAGGTGATGATGACGGTCCGACGATGTCGGATCGAGGAAGACTCGCCACGTCAGAGCAAGACTTGCGTGGCCGCGGTTGACGAGGCGGGGCCGCGCATCGACCTGGACTAGGACGCCGTTGCGGTGGCCCGGGGATCGGGCGCGGGGCCAAGCCCAATCCCCGGGTCCGGTCGGATCCCCGCAACCACCGAGCCTTTTCCACCTCCCCTGCGGTCCGGTGGACCGCAAGGGGAGGTTGAAAAAGGTTCAATGAGTCGAGGAAGTCGCCGAGGAACCGATACGAACGAGTACCTCCAACGTCCTGTCACTCGGGGCTGAGAGATGAACGAAGGTTTGCTCCGATGGCCTTCTTGGCGGGAAGCGCAGTGGCTATGGCTATCGCGATGTAGGCGCCAGCGCCGAACGCCGCCAGGGTGACGCCCGGGAACTGGGCTGTGAAGGGGAGGCCAGCTTGGTAGCCGAGCCAAGCGAGGGTCATGGTGGTGGCAAGTGTGGCGACTGCCGCAAGGATGAGCGCGGTGACCACGTAGAGCATTGCCTCCAGGAGCACGACGCGACCCAGCGTCGTCGGTGTGGCACCGGCTACCCGGAGGAGGGCGAACTCCCGTTCCCGGTTGCGTGAGGTGAGGGCGACAACCGCCACACTGCACGCGGTGAGCATCACGGCGGCGACGGTGACGATGATCCAGGTGTCGGCCACGTTGGCCTCCGTGACGCCGAATGTGCGCATTCGGGCCAGGAAGGTGTTCAGCGTGCCCACGAGGATGCCGACACAACCGAGCCCCGCGGCCAACGGAGCGACCGTAGCGCTGCTGATCCGAGAGCGTGCCACGGCGGAGCGCCGAGCGATCTGGAGGGCCGGCGAGTCGACAACGGCGAGCAGTCGGCCGAAGCCGCGAATGATCGCCGGGACGAGGCCGGGTGCGGCAACATGGAACGTCAAGATGAGGCACAGGCCGAGGTAGAGAGCGATCGTCACCATCCCGTTGGAGGTCGCGGGAACAGTCAGCGCGGCGACCGCGATCACCCCGGTGGTGATGGCGCCGATCACCGTGAGTACCCATCGCCACGCGGTGAGGCGGACCGGCCGAGGTGATGTCGCCACGAGTGCCTCAATGGCAGGGACGCGGCCAGCGCGCCGGGCAGGTGAAACCGCGCCGAGGAGGCAGGTGCCAATGGTAAGCAGAATGGTCACGGCGGCGGGGGCGAGATGCATGGTCACGGGTACGGAGGCGATGTCGGGCCCGGCCATGGTGTTCAGCAGACTGACCATGGGCGGGCCGATGAGGGCTGCGAGGATGGCCCCGGGGATTGAGCCTGCCAGCGCGGTGAGGCCGACGAGTCCGATGGCCATCCCTGCGGTCTGTCGGGGGACGGCACCGGCCAGGCGCCATTGCGCCATCAGGGTGCGTTCGGCTTGTACGGTGGCAGCTCCCACGACGTTGAGAGCGATCGCGCCGAAGAGGGCGGTCAGGACGTAAACCGTCTGAGCGGCGATGCGGACTTCGGCAAGGGTGGTGCCAGCCTGCTCGACGGCGTCGGCCATCTGCGGTGTCGTCGTTGTCCAGAAGTGCAGGACACTCACGCCGACCAGGGTGGAGACGAGGATGACGACGCCCAGCGCCGGCAGCCACGCCCGCCACCGCGCGCGGAAAGTCTGGGAGAGGAGCGCGGCCATCACGCTGCCTCACCGGTGGAGCGCAGCAAAGTGAGCAGCTCGGTGGGCGTCGTGGCCTGCACCTGGGCGACGAGTCGCCCATCACGCACCACGGCGACGCGATCGGCGCGGCAGGCAGCGTCCAGATCATGGGTCACCATCACCACGGCGTGGTTCTCGTCCGCGAGACTGCGCAGAGTGTCGAGCACCAACGACGACGTAGCGCTGTCCAGTGCCCCGGTCGGTTCGTCGGCGAAGATGATGCGCGGGCGCGCGGTGATCGCACGTGCCAGAGCGACTCGTTGCTGCTCGCCGCTGGACATCGTCGACACCACTTGCCGTGCTTTGCCGTCGAGACCGAAGCCGGAGAGGGTCCGCTTGACGAGCCCGCGGTCTTTCCGGCGGCCGGCAAGGGTAGCCGGGAGTAGGACGTTGTCCTCGGCGCTCAGATATGGCACCAGGTTGTAGGACTGGAATACAAAGCCAACCTCGTCGCGGAAAAGTCGGGCCAGTTGTGTTCTTGGCATCCTGCTCAGCGGCTTCCCGAGAAGTGTGACTTCACCGGCGGAGGGCTTCTCCAAGCCGCTCAGGCAGAACAGGAGGGTAGATTTTCCGGACCCGCTGGGGCCAACAATTGCAGTCATCCCGCCACTGGGAACGTCCAGAGTGAGATCGTGGAGGACAACGGTCGGTTCCCCTCCGCCAGGTGGGCTGAAGGACTTGGACAGGTGGTGGGTGGAAGCGGCAGGTGGCATGTCTCCATCCCAGCAGCCTCAGGATTTGGTCCCAGCCCGTTGGCCTCCCGTCTGTGGTAAGGAAAACCCCACCGCTGAGCGGCGGGCAGCCTTCTCGGAAGTGTCAAGTGTGCTGACCTATCCTGGTGTCCTATGAGTGAAGGCGCGCCGGGGCTGCGTGCAGTGGCGGTGTCCCCGCGCGAGGTTCCGGGCCACCTGGCGTACCTGACCGCCCAGACTGCCCTCGGGTGGCTGTCGGTCCTCGCAGTGATCGCGCTTCCACTGTTCCCGTTGTGGGCACATGCTGCTGCCAATCTGGAAGTTCCGCTGCGGCGGGCAGGGCTGGTGGCGCCGCCTCCAGCATCACGGCCGACCAACGACTCATGGCGCGTCATGGCGCACGCTCTGACCAGCATCCCGGTGGCAGCCATCGGCACCGTGGCCTGGACGATCCTGGTCGCGGCCGGAGGCGTGGTCGTGCAGGCGCCCCTCAGAGCACTCGCCGACCAACCGGTCATCGGCGGGGCATCAGGCCCGACCGGCCCGTCGGCCGCCGTACTCGCGGTCACGGCTGGGCTCCTGGCCCTGGCGGCGACGAGCTGGTTCGCCGTGGTCGTCGCACGCGTCGCAAGCGGCATCGCGACCAAGACGCTGTGGACCCAGGAGGAGGTTCTCCAGGCACACATCGAGGAGATGGCGCGCCGGCAGGTAGTCATGGACGAGGCCGCCGCGGGCGAACGGGCCCGACTGGAACGAACGCTCCACGACGGGGCGCAACTGCACCTGGCGGCGACCGCCATGCACCTGAGCATGATCGAACTCACCCTGCAACAGGTCAGCGAACCGACCACAAGGTCGCAGCTCGCCAAGCACCTCGAAGCCGCACGCAATGAGAACGAGCGAGCGTTGGATGATCTGCGCTCGGTCGCGAGCGGGCTGCGTCCGGACGCCCCAGCCTCACTGACTACGGCCCTGACGCGATTGGTGGATAGGCTGCCCATCTCCGGTACAGCGGACGTCGACATTCCCCCGCTGACCGCGGAGGTTGAACCTGCGCTGCTCCTCATCGCCAAGGAAGCGGTCACCAACGCCCTGCGCCACTCCGGCTGCTCAGCAGTGACCATCACCGCCCGTAGAGTCATGAATCAAATCGTTCTCACCATTCACGACGATGGTGCTGGTGGCGTCGACGCCGATCGCGGCACCGGTGTCACCGGAATGCGGAGGCGAGCACGCTCCCTGGGTGGCGGCCTGACCATCACCAGTCCCGCAGGAGGACCCACATCGGTCCGAGTCACCGTTCCCCACTCCGGAACGGATCCCGACTGATGCGCATCGTCATCGCCGAAGACGCTGCCCTGATGCGCGACGGTCTGACTACGCTGCTTGGCGCCCTCGGCCATGAGGTCGTCCACGCCGCCAAGGACGCCGAACAACTCCGCAGCGTCGTGGACGCCCTGGAAACCGACCTTCCTGAGGTCATCATCACCGACGTCCGCATGCCACCGACCCACACCGACGAAGGCCTGCTGGCAGCACTGGCGATACGAGAGCGCCACCCCACAGTGGCGATCCTCGTCCTGTCCCAGTACCTCGGCGGGGAATATGCCTCCCGCCTCCTCACGCGAGCAGAGACACAGCCCGGTGGCGTGGGATACCTCCTCAAGGACCGCGTCGGCCACCTCACCGAACTCGACCGAGCCATTCACACCGTGGCCGCCGGCGGGGTCGTCGTCGATCCCAAGGTCATC
This sequence comes from Plantactinospora sp. CA-294935, assembly GCF_050936445.1. Lineage (NCBI taxonomy): Bacteria > Bacillati > Actinomycetota > Actinomycetes > Micromonosporales > Micromonosporaceae > Plantactinospora > Plantactinospora sp. CA-294935. The sequence continues at coordinate 8,224,574 of NZ_JBNJMU010000001.1, read as the reverse complement.
GACGATCTGGTCACGCGTAACCGCCGCCCGCTCGATCAGCTCACACCGCGCGAGAGGGACGTCCTCGCCCTGATGGCGCAAGGACGTACCAATCAGCAGATCAGTGAAGATCTCCACTTGTCGATGGGCGCCATCGAGAAAAACATCCGTAACGTCTTTGACAAGCTGAGCATCACCCCTGCCGACGGGAACCGCCGTGTTCTGGCCACACTGACCTGGCTCTCCTTCCACAACTCGCAGAGCTGAAGTAGATGCCGACATCGAAATGCGCGAGAGCAGACTCACCTCGGATCCAAGTTGTTCATGGTGGAGGATGCATGCGACTGCCCGTGACGCACCGGTCATCCCGCGCCGTCCCGGCGCCGGGGTGGGCGGCGGCGTTACCCGTAACGACGCAGCGCTTCCGGATGCGCCGGCGCTGACGGACGACGGCCATCGCACAGCCCGGACCCGCCGACGCCTCAGCCCGGTGACCCGGCGCAGGCCCACCAGCGCGTAGTCATCAGGAAGACGACAGACGGATGGAAAAGACGGACCGACCAACCGCTGAGAAACCCCGGCAAGTCCCAGGTCAGTCGCCCGGCGAACGACAAGATCGTCGAGAACCTGCATCTGCGGTGGCTACGCCGCGGGCACGCGAACCGGTCGGGACCACGCCGCGAACCCGCGGATCGGCGGTGGCCTGCACCAGCACCTGGTCGAGGACGTCCATCGCTGAGCCACCCCTTCCAACACCGTCGCTCACGCTGGCGCGCCGGGCTCAGACATACCGAATCGCGCGACCGGCGGCAACGGACTTCCGCGTGGAACTCACGTGCCCTGATCCCCTCCAACCGCCAGACGGGTGCACCGGGGCTTGGTAACGCCGGGGAAAACCCACGACGGTGGGTGAGAATCAGCAGTCCTGGCGCCCGCTCGGCGGCTACTTCTTTGCAATTGGATCTGCGGCCCCCGCCCGGCCAGAAGCGGATGCCGGATCATGAACTGGCTGGTCGGGCGGCGGCTCACCGGAAGGGGCATTCTCGACCGTGCATCGGGTGCGCGCTCGGGGTCTCTTGGAAACCGGCGACGCGGCTGTGCCGTCTCATGGCCATGGGACTCCGACGGATCGGCTCGGTGCTCGTGGCTGCTCTGGCAGTGGCAGCCTGCTCGAACGTCTCCGGGCGCGCGCCCTACCTCACCCAGCCGGCTGCTTCCTGTCCAGCAGTGGACGGGCTGGCCGGACAACGGTCCGCCGACCCGGTGCCTGCGGACTTCCGGCCGGTCTCGGCCGTCCGCTGTACCTTCCGGCTGACCGTGGCGCAGTCCGCGGGTTCGCCGTCATCCGGCGTCACCTGGGTCGCCGGGCAGCGTTCCGCCGGTCCGTTCGACGACCTCGTCCGCGCACTGCGCCTACCGCCGCCGGAGACTACCGGCGACCTGGCGTGTCCGGCCGTCTTCGTCATGCCGGTGCTGCTGGCACTGACGGACGCGTCAGGCACCACGCTCCTGCCGGCCCTACCGGCTACCGTGTGCGGGACCCCGCTTCCCGAGGTGCAGTCGGCGCTCGACGCGCTGACCTGGGTTGAGATCGACCGTCAGAAGTGAGCCGGTCAGCGCCACGCCGATCGCGGCAATCAGTGCGCCGTGATTGTTGCGGCTGTGCGGTGCGCGGCCATCCGGGCCGGCGGCCTGGTGATGTCGGTTCTTTACACGACCGGCCGGTCATGGCTGGATGGACTGGTGACCGATGGGTTCGACGAAGCCGTCAGCGGCATGATGCGTGCGATTGAGGCCAACTGGGACGCCAGGACACCGATCCATGTGGCCAGTGAGTTCTACGGCGTCGGCAGGCGGGATGCCGAGTTCTGGTTCGCCGAGTTCGAGTGGGCCGACCTGGGCAGCGTGTCCGGCCGCGACGTGCTGCACCTACAGTGCCATCTCGGCACCGAGACGGCGGCGTTCGCCCGACGTGGGGCCCGCGCGGTCGGCCTGGACATCTCCGGCGCGGCGGTGACAGCGGCCCGGCAAATTGCCGCCGACGCCGGGTTTGACATCGAGTACGTACAGGCCAATGTCTTCGACGCTGTGCGGGCCGTTTCCGGTCGCCGGTTCGATGTCGTCTACACCGGCAAGGGTGCTTTGGTCTACGTTGCCGACCTCGACCGCTGGGCACGCGTGGTTGCCGAACTGTTGCGACCCGGCGGAATCGTGTACGTGGTGGAGTTCCACCCGCTGCTGGCCGCACTCGGCCTGGTTCCGGCCGCGGACGAGGGCACCGATCTCGTGCTCCGCCACGACTATCTGGCCGGGCGTGGCCCCCGCCGACTCGACTCGGCCCACAGCTACACGGACGGGCCGCCGCTGGACGGGTCTACGGTGAGTTACGAGTGGTCACATGGTCTCGGTGAACTGGTCACCGCGCTGGTCGGCGCCGGTCTGCAGGTGACCGCGCTACGGGAGACCGACGAGGTGCCGTGGCCGCGCTGGCGCCGGATGACCACCACGGAGCGAGGATGGTGGCGGCTGCCAGCCGACGAGCCGCGAATCCCGTTGATGTACGGGCTGCGCGCCGCTGCTCCCGCTGGCTGACCTTCGCCACCGCTGACCTGCGCAGTCGTTCTCTGAGCAACACAAGTGCTGCCCAACAGGGGTGCGGCGGCATGGATGCGTACCCGTAAGAATCGCCGGCTATGATCCGGTGACCGCAGCAGAGGAGTCAGATGGAGACATGGCGTTTCCTGGCAGGTGCCGCCATGAGTCTGGCTGTGAGTCTCGTCGGCGTCGTCCTGGCCACCAACTTTCGCGGCGTGACGGAATGGCACGTGCGGCGGTCGATGGTGAAGGCGAGCGTGTTGCGGCGAGTTCCACCGTGGCGCTGGTTGCCAGGTGTTCCGTACGAGAAGCGTCTAGCGCGTTTCATCCTGCTGGAACGGCTGATTGGCGCGGCCTTCGCGGCGGTCGGAGTCATGATCCTTATTGGTGTCGGCTATGGCATCTTGACCGGTCAGGTGATGCGGACGGTGAAGTAGGCAGCTCGGTCTCACCGCCGCTAGGTCGCTCGACACCGCAGCTATCGCTTTCGTTCTCGTGGTCGTGGCACTCGTTCCGGTGGCGGCTTCGGCTGGTGGTGCGCCCGGTCGGGCGGCAAATGAGCGCAGCGGATCGTACAGACGTGGCAGTCGCCGTTGGCGGTCGTCGTCTCTACGTGGTCGGCTGGGCGGGATAGCCGCAACGCTGAGGCGAGCAGTCCTTTTTGTGGTCGGTGAACCAGAGGTGGTAGTTCCGCTCGAGCATCCGGGCAAGTCAGCGCGAGTCGGCGTTGTCGCCTCCTGGACAGGGTCGATGGCAGCGCATTGAATGTCGCGGGAGCACGGCCACCGAACTGGTGACCCGCAATCCGTCGATCATGCACAGGAGTACCCGGCATTCCCACCACGGGCGATCGTCGTCGGGCCAGTAGTAGTCGGCCGGGTCGGGGAAGATGTAGTCCCGGCATTCGGGTCCACATGTGCGGGTGCTCGCCGCAGGCAACGGCCGTAGGACCGATCCGCGGATGCGCCCCTGTCCAATGACGAGATCGCGGCGCGGCTGGTGGTGAGCACGCCGCTGCCTGCCCAAGTAGGGTCATCCAGTGACCTCGTACGGCATCGCCGCCAAGCTACCTTCCATCGACCGGCTACGACAGCGCTGCAAGGCATTGGCGGTGCTTGAACGCATCATCGACGGTGGGGACGCCTACTACGCCTACACCTCGACATGGGGCACGGACGAGGCGGCACTGATGAGCAATGGCAGCGGCGACGAGTGGGCCGTCGTGTTCACCGCCGATGGCGTACTTATCCGGGTCTTTGATCACGAGTCGGCGATGTCGCCCTACGGCGATCCGGACTACGAGTTGTGGCCGGGGCTGCTTGACGGCCTCCCCGTGGTGTTGCGTCCGCAGGTGGCGGAACCGGCGTTCTGCGACGAGTCCGGGCAGTTCATCGCCACTGCGGTGCTGTGGCGGTTGGTTGGTGACGACCGCTGGCACGCCGGCGAGGGCATCACCTTCCCACCACTGCGCGGGCCGTACGACGGCACCGGTCCGGACGGGTCCGGCATGCTTGAGATCCTGCTCGACGACATCGTCGACCGGTTCGTCGAGTTCGCCGGCGACTACTACGAGATCGAGGTGGACCGGGCGGCAGTCGAGCACGTCGTCGCCCACCGGCCGCTCACCGAAACCGTGGTACAGGCCCTGAACCCCCAACTCACCGTCGCCGAGCTGAGGGAAGACCTCGCCGTCATCGGTTACCCGATCACCACGAGGTAGCGCGGGCCTGTCTCGGCTCAGCCGGCGCGGAGATTGTCAGGGACGCGGCGGACCGGGCGGATCCTCAGGCGTAACGCGTGGTCGTGCCGAAGGAGGTCCGGGCGATCGAGCGCCCGCGCCTTCGCTGCCGGTCCGATCCGGTACCGGCGGAAGGGCGTGCCCTCGGCGGTTTCGATGTGCGGCGACGTGACCGTCTGCACTGCCTTCCAGGCCGCGTCGACCAGCACGACGAAATCCCGCTGCGCGCAGTCGGCCTCGTCCTCGGCGAACCACGTGAACGCCAGCCGGCCCGGCGGCATCGCTCATCCAGGCCGCCGGCCGCGGGCTGCGTTAGTTTGCCGTGGTGCGACTCCTTCGGCCACTACACCGAGCATGTGCGGTCTGCGGCCGACGTGCCCTCCGGGGCGCCCGCCTCTACCCTCGCACCGAGTCCGAGGCGTTCGGTTGGTGCTGCCGAAACTGCTGGCAGGCGTTTGCGGCCTTCGAGAAACGTCAGGAGTACCTCGTCGACGACTACGGCCAAGTTGCTTGGCTGAGGCTCGATCCCGATACCGCGCTGGTCGTGGACACCGAAGACCTGCAAGTTGCGGCGATCCGTGCACAGCTAGATCAGCTGGGGAAACGTGTGACGGCGCTCAGCCCTCCGGCGGCGCGAATGGCGATGAACCGTTACTCGGTATTCGAGCCCGATCAGCCGCTCCTGTTTCGTGATCGTGCCAGCGCGCTGCAGCATGTCGCCGAACAACTCGCGGCTTCTCTGCAGCGCAGCTACGCGGCTAGACGATGCGAGCTGGCGACCTTCGGCCAAGGCTGCGGCCTAGTGTTCGAGCAGCGGTTCGGCGAGCAGCACCAGCACCGGCAGAGCCAGGAGTGTTGGCTGCTCCACACCGAAGGGGCCGTCTACCACTACTACCCCTTCCACCGCTGACCCTTTCGCCCGTTGACGCCGTGCCTTGGGCTACGTTGAGCAGGGTAGTCGAACGGACGCTCGCCTGACCCACTGCTTGCCGAAGGCCGGCACGCGACCATGAACGCCACCCCGAAGTCTCCGAAGCATCGTTCGCTGGACCTTGCCATCGCGGGCGGGGTCTTGACCACCGTGATGGTGCGCGCACGCCCTTGCGTCGCGTTGTCCCGTTGCGGGATCGTCAATCGGTCCGGGTGCGGAGGTTCCGTGTCAGGGTGGGGATCATCACCGCCGCAGGGACGAGGTGTAGCCCGAGGAGAGCGGTGATGGTGGCGGTGTTTGCCCCGGAGAGGAGGGGCGGGACCAACGAGATCGCGGTCAGCGACACTGCCGTCCACACGAATCGTTCGGCAGGGCGAGCGCTCCAACGAAGAAGAGCGACGGCAATGACGGTGCCCACGACCGAGAAGAAGCCGGTCACGACGGCGAACCCGGACAACGGGATCGTCTCGCCACCATCGGGGACCTCGAAGTCGACGCCAACGGCCCGGGCAAGGGCAGCGGCGAGGGTGGTGGCCACCACCGCTGCGAGCGTGGCGATGAAGCCGGTGACGGCGAGCCCGCGGAGTCGGTGGGTGTGGCTGGTTCGGCCCGATGCCGGGCCTGCGACACCCCCGCTGTCATTCATGCTGTTCACGTCGTTCCTCCATCATTCGGTAACTGGCGTACGGGGTGTGTTGACTGGCATGTGACGGTCCTGGCCCTGGGCGTGACGATGCGCACCCTCGCCGTGCGACGGTCGGGGTTCCGCGGGACGCGGACGCCGGTGCCGCGGAGCCAGAACCCGGCGTCGCGTCCGAGGACCGGCCCGGGCTCGCCGGCGCGCAGCTCCAGCTGCACCTGCCCGTGGGTGACGGCGCCGGACGCGTCGCACCACTCCGCGCGGATGGACCGGTGCGGTCAGGCCGAGCGACCGGATGCCGATCCCGACCGGGCCGGCGGGCCGCTGCACATGATCGGCAGCGGCCACCGCGACACGCGCGCCACCGTGCAGCGCGAGCGTCCGTACCGGGGCTACTCGGTGCCGTCCGCCGGCAGGCGCTCCGGCAGCCCGAGCCGCAGGAACCGGTCGTCGTGGAACGTGACGATCTCGGTGATCGCCCCGCCGGTGACGCGCAGGACGTCGATCGTCAGCGGCAGGTACGCGCCCTCCTGCTTCCGCCAGAGGTAGAAGGCGACGGCGGGCTGCCGGTTTACGGAGGTGAGGACGGCGCGCAGCCCCTTCAGGCCCTCGAAGCCGCTCTCGACCCAGTCGTTCACCACCGTGTCGCGGCCGACGTACAGGCCCGGCGTGGGCGGCATCGAGCAGCGGACGTCGTCCCGCAGCAGTGCGGCGAGCCTGTCGATGTCCGTGGCCACGCTGGCGTCGGTATAGCGGCGTACCAGCTCGCGCGTCCCGGCGTCCTCCTCGCCGCCGGTCCAGTCCTGCCGCTCGGCGGGCAGGTGCTCCCGCATGCCGGCGCGGGCCCGCTGCAGTGCGCTGTTCACGGAGTTGACGGAGTCCCCGAGGAGCTCCGCGACGTCCTTCGCCGGCCAGCCGAGCACGTCCCGCAGGATCAGCACGGCCCGCGGGCGCGGCGCGAGGTGCTGGACTGCGACCAGGTACGCCAGCTCGATCGTCTCCCGCGCGACGGCGAGGGTCTCCGGCTCGTCCGCGTCGCCCGCGGGCAGCTCGTCGAGCAGCCGGTCCGGGTAGGGCTGCAGCCACAGCACCTCGCCGCCGGTCGCAGGCTCCGGGCGGTACTTGGCGAGCAGGTCCAGGCAGGCGTTGGTGGCGATCCGGTACAGCCAGGCCCGGAACGTCGACCGCCCCTCGAAGGTCTCCCGCCGCCGCCAGGCCCGGAGGAACGTCTCCTGCACGGTGTCCTCGGCGTCCTCGAACGACCCGAGCATCCGGTAGCAGTGCACGTGCAGCTCCCTCCGGTGCCGCTCCGCCAGCCCCGAGAACGCCGGCTCGTCGACCTCGCCCAGCCCGCTGCCACCCAGACCGCTCACGCCCAGCTCCTCCAGCCGCGTGTCCGCATTCATCGCGTCATCCTTCCGCCTCGTCGTGTCCCGTCGTAGGTGTGACGGGTGCGGGCGTGACAACTCATCACTCGGGTCGGTCGGCATGGTTGATCCGGTGACGGATCCGGTGGCGGAGCACGACGCGCGGTACGGCGAGGAGGGCGCGGGTCCGCCGGAGTGGGCGCGGGTGCGCGACCGCCTGGCGCGCGCCGGGGTCGCCTGGTTCACGACGTGCGCCGGACACCGGTGCCCCGTCACGAGTGGATCCCAGCAGCGGCAGATCCCGCAAGATCATCTCCGGAATCCCCTGGTCGCTCCCGCAAGATCGTCTTCGGAATCCTCTGGTCGCTTCCGCAAGATCATCTCCGGAACTCCCTGGTCATGGACGTGGCAGACTGGTCGGATCAGCCGGGGGAGGGTGTCGGGGAGTGGTCCAGGATGATCGAGATCCGTAGCTTCGCGGAGACTGACCGCGCCGCGCTGCGTGAGCTGTTCGGCCGGGCGGGCGAGGGCTCTCCGTCTTCCTTGCTGTGGGGGCACGAAGAGTCGGAGGCGGCCATGTACCTGGAGCCGTACATGAGCCAGGAACCGGACTCGTTGTTTGTCGCCGTGACGGGTGGCCATGTCGTCGGCTACTTGGCGGGGTGCCTGGACAGCTCGACCTTTCCCAGCGAGAAAGAGCGGATGGAGAGGGCGATCGCGAAGTATCGGCTGGTATTCCGACCCAGGCCCGCAGCCTTCCTCGCTCGTGGCATGGTCGACATGGCGTCGGCCGCGGTCCGGCGAAAGCCCACCGCGAGGGGCTTCGACGATGCCCGTTGGCCGGCCCATCTGCACATCAACGTGACGCCCCTGGCACGGGGAACCGGCGCCGCCGATGGCCTGATGAAGCGATGGTTCGATCGACTTGTCCAGACCGGCTCACCCGGGTGCTACCTGCAGACCTTGGCCGAGAACACGCGTGCGGTACGGTTCTTCGAACGGGTCGGCTTCGCCAGACATGGTCCGACTCCGTTGGTTCCCGGTGCCAGGCAGGGCGGCAGGCAACTCCACCAGCAGACGATGGTATGGCAGCCGTGACTGGCCGGGGTCGCCAGAAGGCACCCGTAGGGATCATGTGACCAGATGGTGAAGGCAGAGTCCGGCGCGGAGGTCTACGACCAGGCCGTTGCCTACCTGCTGGACGGCAGCTCACCGCGGGTCCTGACCACGCTGGAAACTCATGCCCTGGCCGGCGACAGCGCGGCGCGCCTCGACGTCGACGCCAGGCGTGCCGTCTACGCCGCCGCCCCGCCGGAGAGTGGGAGGGCCTCCCCATGGCCACGGTGTACTGGACGATCCCTCGGCAGGACCTCGCGGAGCTGCGCTTCGACCGGGTCCTCGTCCAGATGTACGCCAACCCCCTGACGGAGACCCCGCGTTGATAGATCAAGACCATGGATCTTCCGCGCTCAGGCGTTCATCCAACCGGACCCGCGACGTACTGCGTACTCTGCTTGCCGGTATCTGCTTCTGCCGCGGCCCGGCGCCTACTGGTTGGTGATGGCGACGTTGTCGAAGGAGGCGGCCGCGTTGTAGACGCGAACGCCCGACTTGCCGGACGCGTAGGTGGCGTCGGTGACCGAGATTCTGGGAGTGGTCAGGTCGCCGACGTACACCTTGATCGACGAGCCGTCGGCGACCACGCGCAGGTGGTATTGCTGGCCGGCGGCGACCGGCAGCGGCGCCGAGCCGAGCAGCATCCAGTTGTTGTTGGCCCGGCCGAGGATCACCCGCCCGGCCGGGGTGATTCCGGCGTAGTAGCCGCGGTAGGCGTCGGTTCCGGTCCCCACGTCGGCGGCCCGGAACACCAGCCCGGCGTCGCCGATGCCGGACGCGACCGTGACGTCGAGGTCGTACGTCGCGTTCACGTGGTTGTCGTCGAGCAGTGACTTGCCGCCGTAGGAGGCGGTCGTCCGGTACTGGCCGCCGCTGACCGACCAAGCCCCGCCGTACGTCTTCCAGCCGAGCGCGTTGCCGTCGGCGAAGTTGTCCTGCACGAGCATCTTCACCCGCTGGATCGTCCCGTCGGCGTTGAAGGTCATCCGGTCGTACGCGACCTGCCGCGCGTTGCCGTCGGTCTCCGACAGCGGCCGGCGGTGGTAGAAGATGTACCAGGTGTCGGTGCCCGGGATGTTCAGCACCGAATTGTGCCCGGCGCCGCGCGCCACCGCGGGGTCCTGCGCCAGGACCTTGTCGAGGCGGGTGAAGGGGCCGGTGGGTGAATCGGCCATCGCGTACGCCACCGAGTAGTCGGGCCCGGTCCAGCCGCCCTCCGACCACATCAGGTAGTACCTGCCGTTCCGCTTGAACATCTGCGAGCCCTCGACGTACCCGCTCGGAGTGATCTCCTGGTACGTCGTGCCATCGGCGAACGTGCCCAGGCTCGTCATGTCGGCGTTCAGCTTCGCGACGTTGGCGTGCCCCCAGCCGCCGTAGTAGAGGTACGCCTGCCCGTCGTCGTCGATGAAGACGTCCTGGTCGATCGGTTGGGCGCCGTTGACGAACTGCGCGATCAACGGCCGCCCGATCGCGTCGGTGTAGGGTCCCTCCGGCCGGTTGGCCACCGCCACCCCGATACCGCCGAGCTCGCTGTTGCTCTGGATGTCGTTGGCCGCGAAGTACAGGTAGTACTTGCCGTTGCGGGCGATCGGGGCGGGCGCCCAGACGGCGTACCGCGCCCAGCTCACGTTCGCGGTGGTGAGGACGTTCGGGTGCTTGGTCCAGGCGATCAGGTCGGTCGAGGAGAAGGCGTCGAGATAGGTCTGTTCCGCGTACGGGCGGGAAGCGGTCGGGAACACGTAGAAGCGGTTGTTGTAGATCGCCACGTCGGGATCGGCGTACCACCCGGCCACGATCGGGTTGCCCGCCTCGGCGGTGGTGTACTCCGGCAGCGCGGCCGACGCCGGAGCGGCCGACGCGGTGGCGGCGAGCACCCCCGCGACGGCAACGGCCCTACTGAGGGTGCCTCCAAGCATCGGCATTCAATGATGTTTGCCGGTGTTGCTTCATGGCGTCAAGTGTCAGGTCGCGTTACGAAAAGCCTCATGTGGCTGCGGCTAACGACGCTGGACAGCCGAATTCCGATGGCAGCCGCTGTCTGCTGGTGGGGCTGATCCGTTGCCGGCCGTGCAAACGGTTGACGGACTCGCACTGGGTCAACAACCATGCCGGCTACCGGTGCCGTGCACGGCAACCGCGGCACCATACCTGCCGCCTCCTGTCGGCGTACGGATTGATGTGCACAGCCAGGTACGAATGAACGCGGCGTACCTACCTGGGTACTCAGCGCAGCAGGTAGCCGACTCCGCGTATGGTGTGCAGCACCGATGGTGGGCCGAGCTTGCGACGCAGTTGTGCGATCAGCACATCGAGCACGTTCGACGCGGGCGGGACCAACTCGTCCCAGGCGATCGCGATCAGCTCGGTGCGGCGGACCGGTTCCCCGTTCGCGGCCAGCAATCGCTCGAGCACCATGAACTCCTTGGCGGTCAGGGTGAGTACCCGGTCGCCGCGCCGGGCCTCGTGGCGTCCGACGTCCAGCTCGAGGTCCCCATGCCGCAGCACCGGGGCCTGGCCGGTCTCGCCCCGCCGGCACAGACTGCCCACCCGGGCGACCAGCTCGGCGGTCGCGAACGGCTTGACCAGGTAGTCGTCGCCCCAGGCCAGCCCGTCGACCCGGTCGCTCACCGCATCCCGTGCGGTGAGGAACAGGACGGGCACGGCCCATCCGGTACGCCGGCGGTCCGCCACGTACCGCAGCGAGTCCCCGGCCGGCAGCATCCGGTCGAAGACCGCACAGTCGTAGCCGTTGACGCTCAACGCCTCGTCGGCCTGCGGCAGGTCGACCGCGGTGTCCACGGCGAACCCCGCACCGCGCAATGACGCGTCCAGGGCTATCCGGAGAATGGCGTCGTCCTCAGTGACCAGTACGCGCACAACCGTCTACGGTAGCCCGCCGCCGCACTGTGGCCGTTATCCGCCCTCCGGCCGTACGAGCCAACCGGAGTTGGCCGCCTTGATTCCGGCCTGGAATCGGCTGCGGGCGCCGAGCCGGTGCATGATCGCGGACATCGTCCGGCGCACGGTACGGACCGAGATGCCGAGCCGGGCCGCCGCGGACTCGTCGGTGCAGCCCACCGAGAGCAGCGTGAGCAGTTCCCGCTCGCGCTCGGTGAGCCCGGCGCCGTCCGGTACGTCGGACGCCATCAGCGACACGGCCGAGGGCCAGACCCGTTCGAAGAGTTCGACGACCGTGTTCACCACACTGGGCAGGCGGAACACCGCGACGCCGCCCGCACGGCCGTCCCGCGGCTCGGAGGGGAGCAGGGCCACCGCCTCGTCGACCACCGTCGCGTCCGCCGGCACGTCGGGTACGGTGCGTACCTCGGCCCCGGCCAAGGCGAGGCTGCCCAGCCGCAGCGCCAGTGCCGGGACGGTACGGGCGTGGTCCGGGAACAGCACGCGGTACCGTACCCCGCGCCGCAGGTTCCGGTGGTCGATACGCCGGAGCATGCCGAGCGGATCGTCGCGGACCGTGCTCCGCGTGCTGGCGATCAGGACGTCGTGGCCCGCCGTGGCCAGCGTCGCCGCTATTCCGGCATGCGTCGACAGCACCAGCGGCTGCGTGTCCTGGCGGCTCGGTCCCGGCGGGCGGGCGGGTCGGACCGATCGGTGCCGGTCGCGGACGACGGCCAGCGGGTTCGCGGTCATCTGGTCACCTCCGTAGTGGTTCGCGCCGGGCCACTCGGGCGGGTGCGTAGTTCGGCGGTCATCGGCGGATCGTCTGCCTCACGCGACCCGGCGGCCACGGTGGTGTTCCCGGACCGGGCCGCCGACCGGCGCGGTGCACCGGGCCATATGCCGCACCAGGACATGGCTGCGGTAGCGCTCCGCCGCGGCGACGTCCAGCAGTCCCCGGTCCACCAGTGCCTCCAGCACCGGTCGTGCCGCACCCGGGGTGACCCCTAGCGCCCGTGCGGCGGCGGCGGTGCCGAACTCGCCCGGTAGGTCACCGAGGGCGTACCACAGCGCCAGTTCCCGACCGGCCGGCGGCCGGCGGGCGTCGACGATCGAGCGCCGTACGGCGTCGGAGAGGACCCGGCACGGATCCTCGTCGAGTTCGTCGACCAGTCGCCGTGCCGTCCAGTGCGGCCGACACAGCAGCCGGGCGGCGGCATCGCGCAGCGCGGCCGGTAGACCACCGCAGAGCTGCGCGACGGCCAGGGCGCTCGGCTGGTCCGCCTCCTCGTGCCGCCCGCCGAGTGCGGACCGGAACAGCGCGGCGGCCGCCTCCGTGGGCAGCGGTGCCAGGCCGACCCGGGTCGCGCCGTCCGGATGCCAGCCGCGGTTCGTCGTGGTCACCAGGGTCAGGCAACCGGGGGTCGCGGGCAGCAGTGGGGTCAGCCCATCCGGGCCGGGGACGTCGTCCAGCACCAGCAGGACGCGCCGCCGGGCCAGCTCCGAGCGCCACAGCGCGGACCGCTCGTCCAGGTCGGGCGGGATCTCCGACACCGGTACCCCGACGCCGCGCAGCAGCCGGTGCAGCGCGGCCGCCGCTCCCGGCGTACCGCGGTCGGCGTTTGCGGCCACGCGTACGAAAAATTGACCGTCCGGATAGTCCGGCGCCAGCCGGTGGCCCGCGTGCACCACGAACGCGGTCTTGCCCACCCCGGCCATCCCGTGCACCAGCACCACGGGCGCGGGGCTGTCCCGCGCGGCCTGGCCCACGACGGCCAGCTCGGCCCGGCGGCCGGTGAGCGGCACGTCGCGGGGCAGCTCCCGGCGTACCGGCCCGATCCGCGCGGCACCGAGGGCCAGCCGGTGCGCCTCGGCGAGCGAGGCTCCTGGTTCGACTCCCAACTCGGTGGAGAGGAGCTGCCGGGCACGCCGGTACTCGGCCAGGGCCTCGGCCCGCCGGCCCGTCTCGTGCAGCACCCGCACCAGCAGCGCCCAGGCTTCCTCCCGCAGCGGGGCGTCCGCGGTGACCGCCCGCAGGGTGGCCACCGCGTCCTGTCCCCGGCCCACCGCGAGCTGAGCCTCGGCGAGCCGTTCCGCCAGCCCCAGGCGCAGGTCTTCGAGATGGGCCAGCACACCCGTGGCCGCGTCCCCGTCGAGGTCTGCGAAGGGCCGTCCGCGCCACATCCGCAACGCCTGGTCGAGCAGGGTGGCCGCGGTGCCCGCGTCACCGCCCGCCGAGGCGCATCGGGCCTGCTCGGCGAGTTCGCCGACCCGGTCGATGTCCCGCTCGCCCCGACCGACCCGGATCCGGTACGCGCCGGGACGGCTCTCGATCCGTGGGCCACCATCGTGCTCCGGCAAGCCGCGGCGCAGGGTCCAGACGTACGTCTTCAGGTTGGCCTCCGCCGAGGCCGGCACGGCCTGTTCCGGCCAGACGGTCGCGACCAGTTCGTCGGTCGTCATCCAGGCGTTAGGCTTCGTGAGCAGGGTTGCCAGCAGGGCACCGGGCTTGCTCCCGCCGATCCGGCGTACGGCGGTGCCGCCGTGCACCTCGATCGGGCCCAGCACATGGAAGAGCACCAACTCCCGACCTCCCCAATGAACCTCTTTCAACCTCCCCCTGCGGTTCGTGGTGGCCGCAGGTGGGAGTCGGGGCGACGCACCGCGCTGTCCAGGTTGGAAAAGGTTCAATCGTCAGCGCCCCGAGCGGTAGTTTCCGGTCGGCACTACCATCCGTTCCGGTACATGAGGTTCCGATGACACGATCCGCAGGAGGTCCCGGGTGCGGGTGATGGTGGTCGAGGACGACGAGGACCTGCGGCTGGCGGTGACCACCGAACTGCTCGGGACCGGACTGCGGGTCGACCAGGCGGCCGACATCGCCACCGCCGACGCGGCGCTGCACGCCGGACGGTACGACTGCGTCGTGTTCGACCGGATGCTGCCCGACGGCGACTCCGTCGGGTACGTGCACCGCCGCCGGCAGCAGGGCTGGGCCGTACCGGTGCTGTTCCTGACCGCGCGGGACACCCTCGCCGACCGGGTGGCGGGTTTCGAGCAGGGCGGTGACGACTATCTGGTGAAGCCGTTCGCCGTGGCGGAGATGGCGGCCCGGGTGCACGCGCTGGTCCGCCGGGCCGGCTCGGGCCGCCCCTCGGTGCTGCGGCACGCCGACCTCGTCGTGGACTGTGCCCGCCGGGAGGTCCGCCGCGCGGGTGTCCTGCTCACCCTGACGGCGAAGGAGTTCGCCGTGCTGGAATACCTGGTCGCCCGGCCGGAGCAGGCCGTGGGCCGGGCCGAGCTGATCGAGCACTGCTGGGACACCAGCACCGATCCGATGTCCAACGTGGTCGACGTGGTGGTCCGGCGGCTGCGCGCGAAGCTGCGCGAACCTGAGCTGATCCACACCGTACGGGGCCACGGCTACCGGCTCGCCGGGCCGGAGTGACCCCGGTGACCGCTCCGACGACCGTCCGGTTGCGCCGCCGCCGCCGGTGGCTCACGCTCTTCCTCACCGTACTGACCGCCGCCGGGTCGATCGTGTTCGCGTGGGTCGCGGTCGGGTGGGACGCGGAGCTGGGGGAGCAGCGGCTGGACGGCGAACTGCGCCGGGTGACCTCGACCGCGACCCGGCTGGTCCAGTACGACGGCACCCTGATCACGGCGTTCGTCGGCGAGGACGAACTCAACACCCGGTGTCCGCAGTTCGCGATCCTGCCCGGTGGCGCCGAGCGGTTCACCGGCCACTTCAGTCAGCAGAGCTGCGTGTCGGTGGATCCGGCGCTGCTCGCCAGCCTGGCGGCGGAGGCGGCGCGGACCGGACGCCTGCTCAACGGTTACGTCCGGGGAACGAACGGGGAACTGGTCCGGGTCGGTGCGGAGCCGTTCCGCAACACCCGTGGGCAGTACATCGGCGCCGTGGTCGCGGCCGTCGACGCGGGGCCGGAGCGGGACCGCCACCACCGGACGGTGCTGTTCGCGGTCATCGGCTGCGTGCTGCTGGTGACCGCTGCCGGGGCGGCCGGGCACCTGCTCTCCGGCTGGGCGATCCGGCCCGCCGTGGCCGCTCTCGAACAGCAGGAGGTACTCCTCGCCGACACGGCGCACGACCTGCGTACGCCGGTGGCGGCGCTGCGCGCGCTCGCCGAGACGGCGCTGGAACACCCTACCCAGCGCGCCGACCTGCTGCCGCGCACCGTTGCGCTCGCGGGCCGGATGGGCAGCATCATCGACGGGCTGCTGGTGCGGGCGCGGCTGGCCGCCGGTGTCGAGCAGCTTGCCATCCAACCGGTGTGGCTGGACCAGTTGGTCACCACCGTGGTGGAGGAGACTCCCACCGACGGGGCGCAGGTGACGGTGACCGCCGCGCCGACCAAGGTGGACGTCGACCCCGGGCTGGTACAGCGGGCCGTCGGCAACCTGCTGGACAACGCGCTACGGCACGGCCGGCGGCCGGGCGACCGCGCGATCGTGCACATCACCGTCGCCGGTGGTCGCCTCGTGGTGGCCGACCACGGCCCGGGGATCGATGCCGAGGTGGCGCAGGAGACCTTCGACCGGTTCAGCAGCGGTGGCGGGTCGAGCGGGCTCGGCCTCTCCATCGTGCGCTGGGTGGCCCGGGCACACGGCGGGATGCTGCGCGTCTACAACGCGGAAGAGGGCGGCGCGATCTTCGAACTCGTACTGCCCACGAACGACTCCTGAACGGTTGTACCGGGGATGGACCGATCGTGTATCCGGCCTTCTATGCTCAGCGGGTGACCAAGCTGGGCAATTCGCTTCGCCTGACTCTGACCTCCTGGCGTGGCACGCGCTTCTCGCGTCGTCTGCGCACCTGGGTCGATGTCCGCTCGTGGCGTGACCGGGGACCGCTGCGTCGCGGCCGGTTGCCGCTGGTGCTGCTGGTGGCTGCCGCTCTCGCCGCCGTGACGGCGGCCGCCTCCGGGGTGGTCGCGCCGGCGCCCGGCCTGCAACTCGCCCAGGGCGGGCACTGGGTCGCGAGCCCGTCGCTGGGCGCCGTCGTCCACGTCAACGGCTCCGCGCGGCGGGTGGATGCCCAGGCGGCGGTGCCCGGCATCGAGCCGGGCAGCCAGGTGGTGCAGGGCGACACGAGTGGCTATGTGGTCGGCCGCTCCCGGATCGTCGAGTTCGGCAAGTCGAGCCTGTCGGTCGAGCGGACGCTGACCCCGCCCACCGGGGAGCGACCGGTCGGGGTGGAGGCGCCGGGCGGTCCGTACCTGGTCTACCGGGAGGCCGGGCGGGTGGTGCGGCTGGGTGATCCACCCGCGACGATTCCGGCTGGTGGCGCACTCGGTGAACCCATCACCACCTCGGACGGCACGCTCTGGCTGCACCGCGTCGACTCCGGCGTGCTCTGCCGGCTGGCGGCCGGCGCCGACCGGATCTCCTGCCCGGCCGTCGCGCCCGCCGGCCACACCGGCGCGCTCACCGTGGTCGGCGAGCGACCCGTCTTCGTCGACACCACCGCGGACACGCTGAGCCGGGTGGCCGACCACGGCCTCGGCCGGCCGACGCCGATCGGGGTGGACATCCCGCCCACCGCGCGGGTCGCGCCGGTGGACGTCGGCGGCCGGGTCGCCATCCTCGACCCCGCAGGGCGGCGGATGCGAATGGTCGACGCGAGTGGTCTGGAAACGAACCGGTCAGGTGCCGCGCCGATCACCGTCGCGCTGCCCGACGGCGCGTACTCGGCCCCGTCGGTCACCGGATCCTCCGTGGTACTGCTCGACCTGGACCGCAATGCGGTGCTCACGTACAACAGTGCGGGCGAGCAGCAGCGGGCCATCCCGGTGCCGCCGGAGGCCGGTGAGCCGACCCTGAGCCGTGGTGAGGACGAACGGGTCTACGTCGACGGTGCCGAGGGCCGGCACGTGCTGGTGGTGGACCCCGACGGTGCGGTCGGGTTGGTCCCGGTGGTCGGCGACGGGAGGCGGGTGCCGTCGGGCACGCCGGTGTCCCCGTCCTCCGTGCCCGACCCCGGTCCGCGCTCGCCCACACCCGGTCCGCGCTCGCCCAGCCCCGGTCCGCCGACAGCGGAGCGGCCCAGGGGCGACGGCCCGGCCTCGCCGCGCCGGACACCCCCCGAACCCCGGTCGATACCGGCCAGTCCACCCGGGATGCCGGCGAATCTGCGCGCCGCCGCCCAGGGCGGCGACCTGCGAGTCACCTGGAGCGCCGCTGCCGCCAACGGTGCCGCGGTGAGCGGGTACCGGGTCACCTGGACGCCGGCTGCGGGCGGCACCGCCCGCTCGGCCACCCGGCCCGGCAGCGCCCGCTCGATGACGATCACCGGTCTCACCAGGGGCACGGCGTACCGGATCACCGTGGCCGCGCAGAACTCGGCGGGGCGCGGGTCGCCGGCCACCGTCCGGGCCACCGTGCCGCCGCCACCCCGGTCGGTCACGGTCTCCCGGGGCAGCGACACCACGTACGAGGACAGGTGCGAAGAGCCGGACTGCGCGTACTTCCGGATCGTGCTGCGCGGATTCAGCCCGAACACCGACTACCACATCAAGCCGGATTCCAGCAGGTGGCCGGACTTCAATTCGGGCGCCACCCGGCGTACCGACAGTCGGGGGAACCTCACCTTCGAGGACTTCCCGTTCGACTCGGTCGGGTCGTACGTCTGGGTCACCGTCGACGGTGTCCAGTCCAACCGCTACCTCTGGAGTGCGGGATGAACGGTTCCGGGGCGGCGGAGATCGCCGGGCGGATCTCCGAGAACGTGCAACGGGTGATCCGTGGCAAGCCCGAGCTGGTCCGGCTGGCGATCGCCGGCCTGCTGGCCGAAGATCACCTGCTGATCGAGGATGTGCCCGGCCTCGGCAAGACCAGCCTCGCGCGGTGCCTCGCCCGCAGCATCGGCGGGCGGTGGAGCCGCATCCAGTTCACCCCGGACCTGCTGCCCAGCGACATCACCGGGGTCACCGTCTACCGGCAGTCGGAGGAGACGTTCACCTTCCACCCGGGCGCGGTGTTCGCGAACATCGTGGTGGCCGACGAGATCAACCGCGGTACCCCGAAGACCCAGTCGGCGCTGTTGGAGGTGATGTCCGAGCGCCGGGTCACGGTGGACGGGACCGGACACGACGTACCGCGGCCGTTCCTGGTCATCGCGACCCAGAACCCGATCGAACTGGAGGGCACCTACCGGCTGCCCGAGGCGCAGTTGGACCGGTTCCTGATGCGGCTCTCGGTGGGCTACCCGGACCTCGACTCGGAGGTGCTGGTGATGCTGGGTGACTGCGCCGGGGTGGGCCCGGACGACCTGCCGGCGGTGGTCGACGTCGAGGCGCTGCGGGAGGCCATCGTCGAGGTACGGACGTCGCACCTCGACCGGGCGGTGTGCGAGTACGCCGCCCGGCTCACCGCGGCGACCCGGAGCCACTCCGCGGTGCGCTACGGCGCCAGCGTACGGGGCAGCATCGCGCTGGTGCGTACCGCGCAGGCGCTCGCGGCGATCGAGGGACGCGACTTCGTCACGCCCGACGACATCAAGGACGTCGCCGTGCCGGTCCTGGCCCACCGGCTCGTGCTCACCCCGGAGGCCGAGATGAACCGGCGCGGCAGCGCCGAGATCGTCACGGAGCTGCTCGCCTCGACCCCCACGCCCGCTGCCGGCGCGGCCCGCTGACCGTGCGCCTGACCCGCCGAGGACTCGCCGTGCTCGCCGTAGCGGTGCCGCTGCTCGCCTTCGGGCTCTGGGGCGGGTACCCGATGCTGCGCGCGCTCGGTGCGGTCCTGCTCGGTGCCGTGCTGGCCGCCGTCCTGCTCACCGGAGGCCGCCGGTCGGTCGAGGTGCGGCGCTCGGTCTACCCCGAACGGGTCGAACGGGGCCGCCCCGCCCTGGCCAGCCTGCGGGTGCGTAATCCGGGTGGCGGTCGGCTGGCCGGGTTCCTGGCCACCGACGCGACCGGGAGCGCGATCCGGACCGTCCGGGTACGGGCGCTGGCGCCGGGCGCGGAGGCGGTCCAGCACTACGAGCTGCCGACCACCGCGCGTGGCCGGCTGACCGTGGGCCCGTTGACACTGCACCGGGTGGATCCGTTTGGGCTGGCCCGCAGCGAGACGCACACCGGGGAGACCGCGACCCTGTGGGCGCATCCACGGCAGCTTCCGGCGCGGGCGCCGATGGTCGGCTACCCCCGGCACCACCACGAGGGCACCAGCACGGACCGCGCGCCGCGGGGTTCGGCGCAGCTCCTGGACGTCCGGGAGTACGTCCCCGGCGACGAGGTACGGCACCTGCACTGGAAGGCGACCGCCCGGACGGGCCGGCTGATGGTGCGCGATCTGGCCGATCCGGAACAGCCGAGGTTCACCCTGCTGCTCGACACCCGTCCCGACGCGCTGACCGCCGCCGAGTTCGAGGAGGCGGTGGATCTGGCGGCGTCCCTGCTCGGTGCCGCCGCCCGGGCGGGACACCACAGCCGCCTGGTCACCTCGTCCGGCCTCGACCTGTGCACGCCGGGCGGGGCGCACAGCGTACGCCGGCTGCTCGACGTGCTGTGTGAGCTGGGGCAGGACGGCGGGCGGGAAGCTGATCTTGTGCCGGTGTCGCTGGCCGTGGGCGGTCCGGCCGGCGGCTGCCTGGTGGCGGTCACCGGTGGGACGACGCCGCCGGTCGCGTTGGCCGGCTCGCGGCATCGGTTCCTGGCGATCGTCGTGATCGTCCTGGCCGCTACCGGCGACGGCTCCGGAGGGCCGGGCGGCGTCGAACGCTCCGAGCCGGCGCCGCCGAACACCCCATCCGGCCCGGCGTCCGGCGTCCGGGTGCTCGTCGCGGAAAACGCCGAAGAAGCGGTGCGCCGATGGAACGAGCTGCCCTGATGAGTGCGGTGCTCCGGGCGGTACCCGCCTCGTGCGTGGTGCTCGCGGCCGTCGTCGCGGGGATGCTCTTCGCGCCGGTCTTCGGCGTGCCGGCGCTGCTCCTCCCGGTCGGCGTGCCGGCGGTGGCGGTGCTGCTGGCCACGCTGGCCTGCGCGCGGCGCGCGGCCCTGCTGCCCTGGCGGCCGCTGCTGCTGGCGGTTGCCGGCCTGTTGGCCGTCGCCGAGACGGTGCTCTGGTCGACGACGGTGGCGGGCCTGCCCACCGGGCGTACGCTGCGCGCCCTGGCCGCCGGGTTCACCGACTCCTGGCAGCTCGCCCTCCAGTCGACCTGGCCGGCCCGGCCGGATCCGGCGCTGCTGCTGTTCGTCCCACTGCTGGTGGTGCTCGCCGCCGTGCTCGGCGTCGAGCTGCTGGACCGGCTGGGCAGACCGGTGCTGGCGCTCGCCCCGAGCTTCGCGGTCACGTTGCTGAGCCAGTTCTACGCCCCGATGCCGTCCGGTCCGGCCGTCGCCGCGGCGCTCGGCTACGCCGCGGTCGGCGGAGTCCTGCTGGCCTTCCACAGTGCAGCCGTCGTCGCGGTGCAGCGTGGCGTCGACCCCGGTCAGCACCGCCACCCGGACCGACCGGGCGATTCGGATCGGGGCGGGGCGGCGGCGCTGCTGCGGAGGGCCGTCCCGTCGGTGGTCCTGGCCGTGGTGGCGGTGATCCTCGCCGGGCTGTTGCCGCCCACCGTGCCACCGAGATACTCGCTCCGCGCGGACCAGGCGGTTCCGCTCGCCGAGACCCGGGTGACCAGCCCGCTGGACGAGATCGCGTACCGGCTCGCCCACCCCGGCACCGCCGTGTTCCGGGTGAGCGGCGGGGCCGGGGTGGACCGCTGGCCGTTGGTGGTGTTCGACGCCTTCGACGGAGTCAACTGGCAGCCCGGTGGCCGGTACCGGCGGCTCGGCACCGAGCTGTGGCCGGGCGGCGCGGTGAGCGTACCGGTACGGACCCGGTCCGCCGAGATCGACACTTTCGCCGCCGGTGCCGGCCCGTGGCTGCCGAGTCAGACCTGGCCCGCCGGGGTACGTGGGGTCGAGCCGCTGGTGGAGGAGGAGCAGGGCACGTTGCTGCTGCCCGGGGCCGACGGCGTCGCGAGGTACACGCTGACCTGGTGGCAACCGGCGGTCGACGCCGAGGCGCTCGCCGCCGCCGCGATCGACCCGCTCGTCCCGGGCGGGCTCGGTAGCGTGGGCACGGTGCCGGCCGGGGTCGCCGAACTCGCCGAGCGGGCGACGGGCGGGCTGCGCCCGTCCTTCCAGGCCGCCCTGGTGCTGGAGCGCTTCCTCCGGCAGAACTACCGGCTGGCGACGGGGCTCGACCTGCCCACCGGGCACTCCTGGCCACAGTTGGCGGACTTCCTGCTACGCAGCGGGCGGGGCACGACCGAGCAGTTCGCCGCCGCGTACGTGGCGCTGGCGCGGATCCGGGGCATCCCGGCGCGGCTGGCCGTCGGATTCCGCGCGCCCAGTGCTCCCGATCCCGACGGGCGGTACACGGTTCGCAACGGCGACGTACTGGCCTGGCCCGAGGTCGCCGTGCGGGGGGTCGGCTGGGTACCGCTGGATCCGGCAGTCGCACCGTCGGCGTCGACCGCCGTCTCCGGGGTCGGGCTGGCCGCCGCCGCGGCGCGGGTACGGGCCCAACTCCCCGCACCGGAGGAACTCCGCGATCCACCGGTCGCGCCGCGTCCGGCCGCCGCCGTGCGACCGGACGACGGCGCCGTGTCGGGCGCCGCGACGTGGCGGGTGCTGCTCGGCGCCTCGGTGCTGTTGCTGGCGGCGTGGCTGGTCGGCGTGCCGTCGGCGACGGCCGGACGGGCCTGGCGCCGCCGACGCCGTGCGGGAGCGGCCGCGGTGGTGGGTGCCTGGGCGGAGGTCCGCGACCGGCTACGCGCGCACGGTGTCCCGGTGTCGGCCGGGATGACGGTACGCGACCTGGCCACCAGCGCGGTCGCCATCGCCGATCGGACCACCGTGGACGACATCCGGCGGCTGGCCGTCGTCGTGGACCGGGCGCTGTGGTCACCGGCGGCGCCGGGGGAGCAGGATGGCCGCCAGGCGTGGGCGGCGGTGCGGGCGGTACGCCGTGGACTGGCCCGGCGCGGCTGGCGGGCGCGACTGCGGGCGCTGCTCGATCCGCGCGTACTGCTGCCGCCGCGTCGCTGAATTCCTCGTCACTTCACACAGCTGGCGCCCCGGATCGGTTTGGGCTGGCTCTCGTACACCTGGTTGCCGTCGCTGCCCTGGATGAGGAAGCAGTACCGGCGTACCGGATCCACGGGCACCCGATAGGTGGTGTTGCGCTGGGCGAGTAGCGCCCGGGCCCGCTCACCCTCGGCCGCGACGATCACGGCGAAGTCCAGCGGCTCGCTGCTCTGCCAGGACAGCTCCACGACGTTGCCACGATCGGCGGGATCGGCCAGTTCCAGCCGTACCACCCGGGGCGAGGCGGTCGCCGGGCTGGCCACCCCGGTCTGCGCGGGGGCCGGCGGGACCGTGAGTTCACCGGTCCGGTTCAGCAGCACCGGCCCGGCCACCGCGGCGAGCAGTACGAGGCCACCGACCCCGATCAGCACGGACCGGGTACGGGTGACCCGCCGGAGCGGTGTCTCCGCGCCGAAGACGAGAATCGGCTCGCCCTGGGGGCGGGGCGCGGCCCGACCGGAGACCTCCACCGCGGGGTTCGGCGACTGTGCTGCGGGGGTTGGCAACGCCGTCACGGTGGCCGGCGGTCCCGCTGCGGGGGTCGGTGGTGTCACTGCACCGGCCACTGGTTCCGGGCCAGGGTTCGGCGGTTCGGCTTCGGGGCTTGGTGGTTCCGTGCCGGGGTTTGGTGGTTCGGCTTCGGGGTTCGGTTCCTCGGCTTCGGGGTTCGGTGGTTCCGTGCCGGGGTTTGGTGGTTCGGCTTCGGGGTTCGGTGGTTCGGCTTCGGGGTTCGGTGGTTCGGCTTCGGGGTTCGGTGGTTCCGTGCCGGGGTTCGGTGGTTCGGCTCCGAGGTTCGGTGGTTCGGCTTCGGGGTTCGGCGGTGCGGCTGCGCTGGACTGTGGTTCCGTGCCGGGGTTCGGCGGTTCCGCCCCGGGCACGCCGGACGCGGCGAAGTCGTCGAATCCGCGCTGCTCCACGGCCGGCGGTTGGTGGTCCGGGGGCGATGGTGCGATCCGAATCCGGAGCGCGTCCAACTGCTCGGCTACCGCCGAGGCGGCGTCCGGGCGCGCGTCCGGGTCCTTCGCCAGGAGTGCGGAGATCAACTTTGCCAGCTCCGGTGGCGCCCCGGGGCGATCGAGTGGTGGCACCGGTCCGCCGAGTACGCGTAGCAGGCGTGCTTCCGGCTCCTCGCCGGCCGGACCCTGATGCGGGGACCGGCCGGACAGGGCCAGGTAGAGAACCACGCCGAGGCCGTAGAGATCGGACCGCTCGTCGGCGGAGCCGTCCCGTACGGTCTCCGGCGGCAGGAGATCCGCGGTTCGCAGGGGATCGCGGGGGAATGCGTGGCGCAGCGTGAGACCGAAGTCGGACAGCACCGGCTCGCCGGAGGGTCGGAACAGCACGTTCCCGGGGAGGACCCCGCCGTGCACGAGCCCGGCCGCGTGCGCGGCCGCCAGCGCCGTCGCGAGTACGGTGCCCAATACCAGCGTGTCCGCCACGGAGAGCGGGCCGAACGAGTCGAGCAGCTCCGGCAACGACTGGGTGCACAGCTCCATGCGCAGGGCACAGCGCCCGTCCGGGCGCTCCTCGACGCGATCGGCAACGAGGACCGGGGCCTGGGCGCGGAGCGCGGCGAGCCGGGTCAGTTCGCGATCCAGTTCGGCTCGGGTACGCCGGTCGAGCCCGCCGGGGAAGACCTTCAGCGCGAACGCCTCACCGGTCGCCCCGTCCACTCCCGCCAACACCGTGGCCACCGGACCGTCTCCCAGCGGGACCAGCTCGCCGTGTTCGGGATCGGTCGTCATGGTTCTGGTTGTCCTCTCCGGGCCGGTCTCCGCCGGCCGCCGCGCAGGTTCCCCTCCGGCGGGTCGCCCCATGGTAGGCAACGAAGCAGCCGTGCCGGCGCCCAGCGGCAGGTTGCTGCCGTGGCGTCCAGCCGGACGCCGTGGTCGTGCTGGACCCTGGGTTCGCGCCGCGTGTCGTCCGGCCCGATGCAGGCTCCACCGTGGGCGGGCGCGTCCGGTCAGGTACTCGCCGCCCGTACGTCCTCGGCGGTCACCGTACGCAGCTCGAGCACGTCCGGCACCCGTCCGAGGGCGCGGAGCCGCTGCGACTGCGCCTTGCGTACCCCCTCGAAGAGCCGGCGGGCGTCCCGGGCGTTGCCGAAGTTGGCGTCGCGCGATATCCGGCCGAAGTAGTCCAGCAGCACCGGGCGTGCCTCGTCGTCCATCAGGTAGTCACCGTCGGCGACCATCCTGCCGATGATCTGGAGCAGGTCCTCCGGGGTGTAGTTCTCGAACTCGAGAGTCTTGGAGAACCGCGAGGCCAGACCGGGGTTGACGGCGAGGAAGCCGGTCATCTCGTCGGTGTAACCGGCGGCGATGACCGCGACCTCGTCCCGGTGATCCTCCATCAACTTGACCAGGGTGTCGATCACCTCCTGGCCGAAGTCACCGCCGGAGCCGGCCTGCCGGGACAGCGTGTACGCCTCGTCGATGAAGAGCACGCCGCCCCTGGCCGCCTCGAATACCTGCGTGGTCTTCTCCGCGGTGTGCCCGATGTACTGGCCGACGAGATCGCGCCGGGAGACCTCGCGGAACTGGCCGCGGGCGAGTACGCCGAGCGCCTTGAGTAGTTTTCCGTAGGTGCGTGCCACCGTGGTCTTTCCGGTGCCGGGCGCACCGGCGAAGATCAGGTGGTGGCTGACGCCGCCCACGGGGAGCCCCGCCCTTCGACGCCACTCGTTGACCTGGATCTCGTCCACCAGCGCCCGCACCTCGGCCTTCACCGCGGCCAGCCCGACCATGCCGTCCAGTTCGGTGAGGAGGTCGTCGAGCCCGACGTCCCCCGTGGCGGCCGGTCGCTGCGCGGGTTCCGTCACCGTCGGCGTGGCGCCCTCGGCGACCTCGATGGCCGGTTCGGCGGTGTTGTCCAACTGGCACCCCTCCACCGAGCCCGCGCAGCCGGGGCCGAACGTGATACCGACGTCCTGCACGTCCCGCACCCGGGTACGGCGTACGACCGGCCGGCTGTGGTGCGCCACCGCGATGCCCGCGCCAGTCGTACGGGAGATGTCGCAGGCTTCGATGACCGGGCGGGCGTACTGGTAGACGTAGATGCCGCGTTGCCCGCAGCCGGAGATGACGCAGTTGCGGATCTCCGGATCGGCACCGAGCCCCACCACCACACCGTCGCTGGCCACGTCGTCGATCGACGTGTCGTCGATGCGGCCGGAGGAACTCTCCACCACGATGCCCTGGGCGGAACCGGAGATCCTGCACCGGCGTACCGCGAAGCGGGGACAGCCGCGCACGCTGATCGCCGGACCCGTCCGGGCGGTGAGGCTGCACCGCTCGACCGTCACGTTCGCGTTCTCCGCCCGGAGGGCGGCGAGGTCCGCCCGCACGTCGATGCCTTCCAGGACCAGCGACCCGCCCCGGACGTCCAGTACCGGCCAGTCGCCGCCGGAGCCGTCCAGGAGCACCGTCGCGCCGTCCACCGCCCGCACCGTCAGCGAGCGGTCGAGCAGCTCGAACGTCTCCGGATAGCTGCCGTCGGCGACCGAGATGACGCTGCCGTCCGGCGCGTCGCGCAGCGCCGCACCGATCGTGCGGTAGGCGCCGTGCCGCCCCGGCGCGACCAGTAGCGTCCGGGGACTCCGGCCGGGTCCTGACCCGGGTGTCCGGTGTGGATCGTCGTCGACTGTGGGTGCGTTCAAGTCAGGAAAACTCCGATCGGAAGCGACGCGGCAACGCCACGGGCATGCGCACCGTCGAGTCGGGCGGGACGGACGCCGCACCGCGCGGCGCGGGTCGCCGTTCCGGCCAGTGCCGCCTCGACGGCGGCCTCGGTGGTCGCGGCGAGCCGCAGCACGGCGTCCACCCGTGGTGCGTCCCGATCCGGACGGGCGGTGACCGTCACCGTGGCGGCCGCGTCGACGGTCACCCTGAGCAGGTCGGTGATCAGCCGCTTCGCCTGTGGATCGGCGAGTCGGTGCCACCCTCGCATCTGGACGGTGGCCTGGCAGACGGCCCCGGTGCGCCAGAACCGCCAGTCCTCGCGTATCTGGTTGCGGCCGCCGGTGACGTGGGCCAGGCCGGTGATCACCGCGAACGCGGCCTCCTCGGTCAGCGGCTCGGCCGGTACGCCGGCGCGGCCGAGCACCTGCCGCATCCGGCGTACGGCGTTGCGCAGGATCAGTGCCAGCTCGTCGTCGCCGGGCACCTCGACGCTGCGGGCGGCGTGTACGGCCAGCCACACCTTTACCGGGGCGTCCCGCCCGACGCCGGCGTGGTACACCGTCTGGACGCCCAACCCGCGCTGCTGCCCGTCCACCAGCGGCAGCAGCGCCGCGGGCGTGGGCAACCGGTCGACGAGGTCCGTGCCGCCGGCGGCCGGTCGCAGCACGGCGGTCAGGCCGCTGCGGTGGCTGGTCGTCATGGCCGACCCGTGGCCGGTCTCGACGGCCCGCACCGTGCAACTCGGGACCAGCAGGTCCAGCAGCGTCGGGGTCTTCCCGGCGTCCTCCGGCAGGTCGCGGCGGCGGGTACGGGACAGGTAACCGACGGCCAGCGCGCCATGCTCGGGGAGCCAGCGCCCGTCGATCCGTACCGTGGTCAGCACGACCAGTACCGCCGCGCCGACGGACACGCAGACCAGCACCGGCACCGGCTGCCGGACGGCGAGCAGCACGGCCAGCCCGGCGACCTGCCAGCAGACGACCTGAATCAGGTGGAGATGTGCGAGGAAGTCCCGGCCCCAACCGCCGACCGGTGCCTCCTGCGCCGGTGGCCCGGCGGCGACGGCCGTCGCGGCGGTCGAGGGGTGCGCCGGGGCCGTCCGGGGCAGGGTCCGGGGCTGGGCGCGCGGGGCCGTCTGGGCAGGCCGGCCGGCCTGTCGGGCCGATGTCGCCGGGTCGGCAGCCTGTCGGGCGGATGTCGCGGGGTCGGCGGCCTGTCGGGTGGATGTCGCGGGGTCGGCGGCCTGTCGGGTGGATGTCGCCGGGTCGGCGGCCTGTCGGGCGGATGTCGCTGGATCGGCATTCTGGCCAGCGGAGGTCGCCCGGCCGGCCGCTGGTCGTGCGCGTGTCGCCTGGCCGGCCGGCTGTCGAGCGGCCGTCACCGTGAGCCGCGCGGTGGCGGGGGCGACCCGCACCGGAGCGGCGGGAGCGCTCTGACCGGCGGCCGGTGGCGCCGCCACCGCGTCCGGCGTCGGGACGGCTGACCCGGGGGCGGCCCGGTCAGCGGCGTCCACGGCCGACCTCCCACCCCGCCGGTCCGCCCGCGTCCCGGGCCGGACGGACGCCGTCGCGTCCCGACGGTCCGTCTGACCGACCGCCGTCTGGCGTACTGCTGTCCGACGTGCTGCCGGCGGTCCTGGCCAGCGTGGCCGTCACCAGGGGAGAGCGCACCGGGTCCTCACTCTGTCCGTCGTGGCCGGACGGCGCGTTCGCGCCACCGGGTACACGATCGGACCGGGCACATGAGGTTTCCATGACGTGCGGCCCGCTGTCCGACGGACCGTGTCAGGCCGGGGTTCAGCCGAACCGTGCCGCGATGTCGCGGTAGGTGTCGCGGACGGCTTCGAGGCGGATCCGGCGGAACCGGCCCGGTTCGGCCGAATAGACCTCATGGCCCCGGCCGCTCCACAACGCCTCCGCCGGTACCGCGTCGGCACCCGCCGGCACGAACTTCAGCACCTCGGAGAGCGCCGACGCCGCGGTGAGCAGGTCGATGCGGGCGCTCCGGCGTCCCGGGGCGGCCGTTCCGGCGGGGTCGACCGGCGTGCCGCTCGCGAGCACGTCCGCCAGCCACAGCCACTCGCCCGCGTCCAGCAGCTCGGACGGCCGATCGTCGCCGAACCGCGGGTCCTCGTCGTCAGTCAGCAGGACTTCCGCGGGGAGCCGGAACATGAACTCGCGGGCCGCGCCACACGACAGGCAGGTGCCGCTGTACCGGCTGGCCAGCTCACCCTCGGCCGCCACGACCGAGCTGGCCGGGTCGAAACTGCTCTCCCCACAGGATTCACACGGGTGCAGCTCCATGTAGAGGTGCGCCTCCGCGCTCGTCCGCGCCAGCCGCAACGCCATGCCGCCCATGCTATGCACCCGGCTCTCGGCGCGCCTCGTCGAGGAAGCCCGCGTCGGAGCAGATCAGCAGGTGCAACCCGCGGAGCAGGTGGGGCAGCAGTTCGTCGGGACCGGTCACGGTGGGATCGTCGTCGGTGGGCGGATGCGCGTACGCCGGGGCGAGGGCTTCGCACGCGTCCCACAGTGTGGGGGTGACCGGTGCCCAGCGCCAGATGTCGTGGACCAGGTTGTCGACGAGAATCCATGGTCCGTCGGCTCCACCGATTCCGTAGCGGCCGTGCCAGCCGAGTCGCATGCCGTGCCCGTGCAGCATGCTGTGCCACCGGTAGGACCGTGCCACGGCGGCGGCCTCGGCCGAGTCGGGGTCGACGACGAGCAGCAGCCGGCGCTCGGTGAGGTGGGCGACGGCCCGGTCGAAGCGGGCCCGGGTCAGCCACGGTGCCGAGGCGGCGATGTGGGCCGGGGTCCAGGGCCGTGGTCCGCCGGCGACGCCGTGGGCGAGCAGCCAGAGGGTGTACGGGTCGCCGCCCGGCAGCGGATGGATCTGCCCGGCGAGGCGTACCCGGTGCGGGCTGGCGACGGGTCCCGAGGTGTCGACGGCCGGCCCGAGGTAGTGGCCGACGGGGAACATCAGGGGCAGTTTGCTGGCGGACATGTCACTCCGGTCCCGGGTCGGCGGGCACGGCGAGGTCGAGGCAGGCCGCCCCGGCGGAGACGAGCGTGTCGAGCCGGTCCAGCAGGGCGAGCAGGACCGCGTACGGGTCGGTCAGGATCGGTTCGGTGCTGCCGGCGTACCGCTGGCAGGCGGCCCACAGTGACGGTTGACCGCCCGCTTCGGCCCACAGTTCGTAGCCGAGCCGGTCCACGGTGACGATCGGCCGCCCGAACGTGCCGATTCGGCGGCGGTCCGGATCGTCCGGATCGGGTCCGAGCCCCGAGAGCAGCGGCAGTAGCCGGTGGGCCCGGGCGAACCCGGTGGCGTCGGCCCAGGAGACCGGCACCAGCAGGCCGCGGTCGACCAGGGTGTCGAGGATGGACGGTTGGTGGCTCGGGTCGCCGGGTGCCGCCCAGGCCCTGGCCTCCGGCTCGGTGAGCCGCTCGATGTCGGGTCCGCGCCGGACCTCGTGACCCCACTGGTCCTGCTCGGCCGGAAAGAGGCCAAGGTAGTGGCCGATCGCGACCAGTCCGGCGACGGAGGTGCTCACGGTGTCGGCCACCGCTCGGCCGGGTCGCGCAGGACCAGGGCCGCGGCGCCACCGAACCGGTCGGCGAGCCAGGTGTCGACGGCGCCGCGCAGCACGATCGCCAGGCGCTGCGGGTCGGCGATCACGGAGCTGTCGACGTAGAGCTGATGCGCCCCGCTCGGCCGGGGTTCGAGTACGGCCAGGCCGCCGTCGGCTCCGTTGTCGCGGGATCCCACCCGCAGCTCGAAGCGGCCGTGATCGGTGCTGACCCGTACCGTGTTTTCCGCGACGAGACGCAGTTGGCGGACCCCGCCCGGCGTGTTCGGGTCTGAACTGAACCACCCCTCGCGGGTCATCACGTCGATCGCCCGGGTCACGCCGTACCCCACCTTGTCGCCCCCGCGTTCTTCGGCCACGAACTCCATGACCTCCTTCGGCTTCGTGCCGCTCGGCCAGCGGTCGGACTCCTCGCGCAGCGTGCCCAGCTCCGTCTTCCCGTTCAGGTCCAGGCCGAACCGGAGCCTGGCGTCCTCGGTTACGGCGTCCCACCGCGCGGTCGAACCGGCCTGCTCCACCAGCAGGCCCAGGCGCTCCATCTCCAGCCGTAGGTATCCCCGCAGCATCACCGGGTCCAGGCCGACGGGGATCCGCTGCCCCTGCTGCTCTGCCGCCGCGATCCGGTGCAGGTACCCGGCGTGTTCGACCAGGCGGTTGACCGCCACGGCATCATGCCGATCCAGCAGCACCGGACCGGGGGGATTGTCACCGGGCCGCAACGCCGTACCGGCGGCGAAGAGTCGCCAACCGCCGACCCCTGCCCGGGCCGCGCCCTTGGTGAACCTGCTCGGCAGCGACGCCGGCTCCTCCGCCGGTCTCGGCATCGGTGTGATCTGCTTGGCCGCCTCGGCGGCATTCCTGGCCATCCTGGTCAGGTCCTGCGCGATGTGCAGCGGTGTGAACGGAAGCCGGTCGGCCTCGGCACGAAGCTGTGTGTCGGCATCGATCCGTTTGATGATCGGGCTGACCACCCGCATGACTCCCTCGCCGGCGGCGTACGCAGCGGTGTAGCCGGCCTGCCCGACCAGCCAGATCATCTCGTCGCCGATCGGGATTCCCACCCCGAGCAACGGAGCGGCGGCGGCCACCCCGCCGGCCAGGCCCGCGACGTGCTTGACCGACTGCGACCGGAACGACTGCTCCTGCGGGATCCCGGTGATCCCGTCCCTGCCCTCGATCACCGTGGCCGACCGGTCCTGCTGGACCTGCTTGAAGATCGCGAGGCGCCCGGCCGGAACACCTGGATGGTTCTCCGGATGCCGGTCGCGGACGAGCAACTCGTCGATCATCTGCTTTGACTCCCTGAGCTGGTACAAGGCTCGGGCGGCGGCGGCCGCCGCCCTGTCGTCGGCCTCCCATGCCGACAGCGGCGTCCAGCCCGCCCCGTAGCCGAGGCCGCGTCCCGCCTGCATCAGCATGTTCGCGGTGAGCAGCTCCGGGGTGGTGGCGAAACCGAGGTACAGCGATGCCACCTGCATCAGCGCCTGCTGCGACCCGACCCGGAGCGGATTGACCGGAAGGGCCGCCCTCGCCTTCGGCAGGTGGACCAGCTCGTAGGTCAGGCCCGGCGGTGGATCGAATTTCCACGAGTCGGAGACCCGCCCGCCCGTGTGGTTCCACAGGGTCCTGGCGGGCTGGACGATCACGCTGCGGCGCCGCCTCAGTGCCTCGATCTTGTCCTTGACCTCGGCCTCGGATTCCTTGATCGCCTCTTCGAGGTGGCTGCGGGTTGCCTTCAGTTCGCGCTCCAGATCCGCGTCGAGCGTCGGATCGTCGTCGTACAACGTCCGGACCCGGTG
Source organism: Plantactinospora sp. CA-294935 (assembly GCF_050936445.1). NCBI lineage: Bacteria > Bacillati > Actinomycetota > Actinomycetes > Micromonosporales > Micromonosporaceae > Plantactinospora > Plantactinospora sp. CA-294935. The sequence continues at coordinate 8,193,140 of NZ_JBNJMU010000001.1, read as the reverse complement.
GTAGACGTTCTCCGCCCAGACGTTGCGGACCGTGTCCGGCTCCTGCTTCTCCAGGGCGGCGCGCTTCCTGGTCGCGTCGAACTCGTGCGGATCGGCGGCCTTGTCCGCGACCGCTTGCAGGAGCGACGCGCCGAGCGTGATCGCACCGCCGGCAGCGGTTTTCTGCACGTCGCCGCCGGTGGACTGCACGGCCGCCGTCGCGCCGCTGCCGGCGAGCGCCGCCGGCGTGCGCTTCTGAAGGTTCTTCGCGATCGGGTCGCCCTGCTCGCGCTTGGGTGGTTTGCGCGCCTCGCCGACCAGGGACCTGTCGGGGTCGGTGACGAGCCGTGCGGTCGGCAACGCGCTGCCGAGTCTCGCGTCGGCGTCGGCCTGGGCGACGCTGTTGGCGAAGCCCGACGCCACGCTCGTCGCGATGCCGACCGGGTCGCGGCCGAACTCCAAGCCCACCATCAGGGTGTTGCCGCCGCTGCCGACCGACGAGACGAGCCGACGGAACATGGGCGGCCAGTACGGCTTGCGCCCCACCCGGGCCACCAACGACTGGTCGATCCTGGCCCGCCGACGCCCGGCCGACTCGCGCAGGTTGTGCTTGATGGTGCCACCGAGCAGGTCGGGCATTGTCGCGTCGACGTACCGCTCGATCATGATCCGTTCAGCCGGAGTCGCGACGCGGTAGAGCGACGTGAGTACCGTGACCCGGGCGTCGCGCGCCGCCTTGCCGGCAGCCCCCCGCGCCGCCTTGTCGACCGCCTGGCCGGAGCCGGCCCGCGGCCCGAGAGTGGCGAACTCCGCCAGTGCACCGGCGGTCTCGACGAGGATCGCCGCCTCGCTGGCGTCCGGCCGCACCAGCAGCCGGTACCCGTGCGGAGCCCCCGGATCGGGCACGAGCCGTACGGCGAAGTCGCGGCGGTCGGACCCGGTCGGCTTGACCGGTACCTGGTAGGAGGAGTCACCGATCCTGACGAACGCCACCGGGTCGGACAGATCGCGGATCCGGGCACCACGCACGCCGGGCGTGAAGTCCGCCGCGGCCCGGTCGAGGGCCAGATCCAGGACCTTCAACCCCAAGCTGTCGTTCGGCCTCGCCCGGGTGTCGAACATCTTCAGCGCGATGGCCGGCCCAGCCCTCCCGGCCAGCCAGTTCCGCAGTCCCTTGACGTGCCGCCGGGACCCGGGCTGGTCGCTGAGCAGCTCCGCCTCGGCGAGAAGCTTCAGCACCCGCTCGCCGTCGCCCGTCCGGTGGGCCTGTTCGACGGCCGCCAGCAGCCCCCGGTCGTCGCCGTGCTGGACCGTCTCGACCGCCCGCAGCACCGCCTCGGCGACGATCGCCTTCAGCGCGTCCACGTCCGCACCGACCGTTTCCGCGATCACGACCCGGACCTGACGTGCCGTACCGGGACCGGGGTCGGCAACCGGCTCCACGCGGTATGCCTGCCCCGTGGGTAGCGGACCGATCCGCAGTACCACGGCGAGCGGGCCGTCGTCGGCTCGCCGCTCCTGCCGAGGGCTGTCGACCCAGACGACATGACCCTCGCCGTTCCAGGGCGGGCCGACCGGCAAGGTCGACTCCAGCAGGAAGAGTCGATGCCCGTCGACCGCCGCCAGGCCGTCCTCGATCGCGGTCTTCGCGGAGAAGTACGCACCGCGCAGCCGGGTCGACTCCGCCGACGTGTTCACCCGGGCCTGGGGCGACGCGTTCACCCGCGACATCCACGGTACGAAGGTGGGCGGCTCCAGCTCGGTCCGCAGTCGTTCGATCGCGCCCTGCGCCAACTCCGGGATGTTCGCCTGCCGGTCGAAGACAACCTCGGCAGGGCCGGTGAGCACCAGCCCGTCGGAGCCGCGTACCGGCACTCCGTCCGGACCGGGTCGCGGGCTCGGCGGGTTGACGGTGAACCCGGTCCCGCTCCCGACCTGACGTCGGGAGAACCGCACCGGCACGGGGGTACCGTCGCGTAGTTCGATGGTCGCGACCTCGCCGGTACGCGCCAACTGGGCCACCCGCCGCCCGGGCGAGCGCCACTCGGCATCGTGGCTCGACAGTCGCCGGACCGTCGCGAACTCGTCGACGCTGAGGTTCAACAGGCCCAGCCGATGTCTGGCGTGCCGGGCGTCCGGGGCGTTCGGGTCCGGATGCCCGATGCCGAGGTGGTCGAGCAGCAGGCCCAACTCGACCTCGATGTCTTTCACCGCTCTCGCGGAGACTGCCGACCCCGACGCCGCCAATGCCTTCGCCGTCGTCAGTTCCGCGACAAGGAGCTTCACCTCGGCCCGGTGGCCCTCGTCGTGCGGACTGAGCCTCTTGCGCGACGGATCGGCCCCGCGTCGCAGCGCGTCGGGATGCGCTGGTCCGTCGGTCAGCGATCGCAGTTTCGCCTTTGCCCGGGTCACGAAGCTCTCGTTGCGCAGGGCGGCGTCCTCGTCCAACTCGTGGCCGACGACGCGGGCGGCCCACCGCGCGCCCGCCGAACCGGTGGGCGCGCCGGCCGAGACCACGACATCGACGTGGGTTTCGCCACCGATCACGACGTCGGATCGGTGCGATCGTTTGCCCTCGGGCGGAGTGCCGACGCGGAACCGCAGCGGCGGCCTGCCCGGCAACCGCAGGACCGCGGTGAGATTCCTGCGGTCGACCGTCAGCGGACCGTGTTCCCGCAACGCCTGCGTCAGCATCTTGAACACCGGTCGGGGAGCCGACGGACCATCGTGCGCGGGTGCCCCCGGCACCTCGGTCGCGGTATGGGAATTGTCCGCCTGCGGGCCGGGGTGCGGACCTCGCCCACCCGAGCCCCGGGCTAGGACTGGATCCCGCCCCCCGGCGGCCAGGTCTTCTCCGCGGCCTCCCGGGCCAGGATTCGTCGTACCACCGCTCTGAAGGCGTGGTCCTCCCGCTGGTCCGTTACCCGGAACGTCCGGTCCAGCTTGTTGATGGTCAACCTCCGGTCCAGTTCCGGATAGCCGAAGAGGTAGTGGACCTCCTGGTCGGTCTCCTCCGCCTTGCGGAAGCGTTGCAGTATCGCCATCCCGGTATCCCCAGCCGTCAAGATCTTCCCCGGTACGCTCGGGGATGTTCCGTTCCCAGGCGAACCGCTCGTTCGCGTGCGCGTGTGCCTCAGCGTATGTAGCCTCCGGGTGTTCGGCCGCGTAACGCAACTCGCGCAGCTCGTGTTCGAGCAGCAGTACGTCCTGCGGCAACGGCTCACCACGCCGGAGCCGGAGCCACGCCTCGGCGATGTCGGCGTCCGGATCGAAGCGGCCCATCTGGTGACCGACCACATCACCGTTGTCGTCGTACACGTTCAACAGGTGCTCGTTGACGAACAGGTGCTCTTTGACCTGTTGGATCTCGGGCGCGCTGAAGCCGGCCGAGCCGTCGGCACGCGGTACCTGTGCCAGATTCTCCGCGATCTGCGCGACATCGGTCGGATCGGACCGGAACCGGTCGTACGCATGCGCGGCCCAGCGATGCTGTTCGGTCATGTCGAACACGTCACGCGGGCGGATCGAGCCGCCGCTCTGCATGACGTCCGTCGGCTGGCCGCCGCCGTGACCGACCACGGCGTACCCGTCCCACTCGACCGCCTGTTGTTCGGCCCGCAGCGCCCGCGCCGACTCGGGGACCCGCGGGTCGTCCCAGGGGATCGGCCGGTCACCGAGGAGCATCACTTCGCTGCGGACCGGCGACCTGACCCCGAGGAAATCCTCGACCGGTACCGTGTCGGGTGCGGCGCCCGCGACTGCCGCCTCCCGGCCCGTCTGCGGGTCGTATCCGAGCACGACACGCCCGCCGTCCCGCGACCGCGACAACAGCGCGTACCCGCGCTGTTGTCCATTGGAGTCGGTGACCACCAGGTACGCCGCCCGATCGGGTCCCGAACGACCCAGGGTGTCCAGTACCGTCCCGATGTCGGTGGTGAACACCTGGCGCGCCTGGTCGGACGAGAGGTTCCCGAGTCCCTCGTGCAGCAGGTCGAACCGGGCCCCGGGCAGGCGCTGGGCAAGCACGGTGCCTACGTCGCCACCGCCGAACGCCCGCGCGGCGAGGGCACCGACCAGTACTCCGCGCGGATCCTGCCCGTCGAGGACGCCGACCCGCACGAGGTCGCTGTCCGGGTCCCGGCGCAGCCCGTGCCGCTCCAGTTCGGCGTCGAGCAGGGCGTCCAGCCGCTCGTACTCGTCGTCCAGGAACATGAATTCGTCGGGCCGGATGTGCCCATCGTCGCCGGACCGGACATCCCACACCGGGTCCGGACCGTACGGGGCGGCACCCGGCCCGTCCGTGGGAGTCGCCGCGCGGTCGGCCGGATCGGGAACCGCCGGGTCGGGGTCGGGCGGGCCGGTCGGGTCCGCCGGGTCGGGGTCGGGCGGGCCGGCGGGCCTGGCGTCGGCGACCGCCGGGGTGGTCGTGTCCTGGCCGGCGGCGCGACCGACCGGGGTGGGTGGACCGGCGAGCCGGGTGTGCGTGGGCGTCGTCGGCGGCGCCGAGGAGTCGACGGAGGTTACCGGGCGGACGGCCGGTGCCGCCGCCGCGAGCGCACCGGCCGCTGCCGAATCCGGGACGACGGGGGTACCGGGCAGGGCAGGCCGCGCCGGGTCGGGGCTGGCCGTCTCCGCGGCAGGCTCGGCCTGCCGCTCGCCGCCGTCGGGTGTCGGGCCGGGCGGGCTGGCCGCGGCGCCGTTCCGTCCTCGGCCGGTGCCGGACTCGGTGCCCGGACCGCCGGGGTTCGTCGCCGGGCCGGTCGGTACGACGGTCGGCGCAGGGTTCGGTGGCGCGGCGGGTCCGGTCGGTGCGGCCGTGGCCGCGCCGGTCCCGGCCGGAGCGGTCGGTGCGACCGGAGCCTGTCCCGTCGGGGGCCCGCTCGTGGTCACACCGACCGGACCGGTCGGATGCGGTGCGGAGTAGGCGGTCGGGTGCAGGGTGGTGTGCGTGGCCGGTGCGGTGATCGGCGCGGGCGGGCCGCCTGCCGCTGGCCCGCCTGCCGACGGGCCGCCTGCCGCTGGTCCGACTGCCGACGGGCCGCCTTCCGACGGCCCGGCCGCTGACGGGGTGGCGTCCGGTGCGCCGCCTCCCGGTGGGCTGCCTCCCGGTGGGCTGCCGGCCGACGGGCCGGCCTCCGCCGCGCCGTCCACCGGTGCGTCGGTGGTCCCCGAGGCGTCGCCGGGCGCGACCGTCTCAGGCTGGTGCACGGCCACCGGGCCGGAGGGTTGGGACGGGCTCACCGCCGGACCGGCGGCGGTCTCGGACCGCGTGGGATCCGAGGCGTCGGATCCGGTCGTCCCGGCGTCGCTCGGCATCGACCCCGGCGTGCCGGCGCCCTGGGGAGCCGCCGGAGGAGCGGTGCTGGTCGAGGGCGGCGCGCTCTGTCCCTGCTCGTTGGTGCCCGGTCCAACCGAGCCTGTATCGTCCACCGGCGGGGTCACGGCCCGGTCCACCGGCGGTCCCACCGCCGCGTCAGGCGGTCCTACCGCCGTTTCGGGCGGCCCCACCGCCTGGTCGGGCGATGAGGGAGCCGCGGCCTGGTCCGGCAGCGGCGCCGCAGGCTGGTTGGACGGTGGGAGCCCGTCGGCCGGCAGCGTCGATCCGGTCCCACCGACGGGCACCGTCGTGGGCGCCGAGCCGAGCTGGTTCAGCTGCATGCCGAGATGCAGGGTGTTGGCGGCGCCCGCACCCATGAGTCCGGCGCTCAACCCGCCGTCCCGCACGGCGGTGAGGTAGCCGTCGACGTCTGTCAGGGCCGCCCAGTCGCCGTTCACGGCATTGTCGGCGGCGTAGCTGGCCGTCGGGGAGGTGAGGCCGTTGTTGACGATCGCTTCTGCGGCGATCGCCGGATGGCTGGCGATCGGGGCGGGGACGCCGATCCGCTCGAGGCCCCGCTCCACGGCCTCCGTGATCGCACCGGTGGCCACCTTCCGGAGGGCGTCCCCGGCCACCTCCCCGCCGGCCCCGGCAATGCTGGCGACGAGGACGTCCTTGGCATCGAACTGATCACGGTTGCCGGTGGCCATACTGATCAGCTGTGTGGTGCCCGTGTTGCCCGCCTCGGAAGCGGCCCCGAGAACGGCCTGGGTGGCGATCTGCCTCGCCGCCTGTAGCGGGCCGCTGGCCGCCACCTGTCCGGCCCTTTCCGCGACCAGCGTCGCCAGGCGTCCGGCGACCCGCGCCGCCACCGCGGCGCTACCGCCTGGAATAGGGCTCAGGGCGACGAACAGCGCGGCGTTGGCGCCGATCTCGATCCAGATGCTGATCTTCGTCTCGATGATCGTCCGGCCGTACTCGCGGGCGCCCTTGGCCAGTTCGCGCAGGATCAGCACGAGCGGTAGGTGCTCGGCGTCGAGGACACGCAGCGTCTCCGCGAACTTGAATCCCGCCATGTCCGTCCAGAGCGTGAACAGCTGACGGGCGATCGCCTGAGTGTCGTCGTCGGCTCGCTCGATCACTCCGGCGGCAGCCTCCAGCACATCCCCCAGCGCGTACGCCCGGGTCTCGCTGTCCTGAGGCCACGGGTTGGCCAGCGCCTTGACCTCTTGCCACAACCCGCTCGGGTCGGGCGGCTCGGGGATGTCCATGCGGTACCCGCCGACCCCTACGACTGGCCCGCTCGGGGCACGTCCCTGACGACCTGCTCGGTCTCCGTCCGGGTGAGTTCGTAACGCTCCACGGAGAGACGGCCCGTCTCCGCCCGTCGCTCGAGCTTGCCGATCAGCAGGTCGACATCGACCCCGAGTTGCTCCGCCACCGGGTCGAACGACTCGCGGAAGCTCCGGCCCAGCCGGTCGTTACCGAGTTGGCCGGCATGAGATTCGATCTCGGCCTCGCTGCTGGTCCAGCCGGCCCGGAACGCGGCGGCCACCTGGCCGAGCGCCTCCATCACCGCCCGGGTCGACCCGATGTCCATTCCGATGCCGTCGCCGGTCATCCCCGCCACAGCCGCTGACTCCTCTCCGGCTCACCGTCGAGCAGCCGCAGAACCGGGTCGAACAGGGGGTCCACCTCGTCGTCGGTTTCGGCTCCGGTCAGCCGCGCGGCGATCCGGGCCGCGTCCCGGGCCGCCGCGTCGGCCGCGTCCCGGATGGTCCCGGCGATGCTTCCGGCCAGGGCCGTGGCGTCCGGTTCACGAAAGATTCGCGGGTCCAGTTCGAGGTCGACCAGCTCACCTCGGCCGCCGACCGTGACGGTGACCAGTCCGTCCGGCGAGTAGGCGGTGACGCGGATCTGGTCGATTCCCTCGCGCATCGCCAGCAGGTCCTCGGTCAGCCGCGAGTATTCGGCCAGCCGCGCGGACAGCTCGCCAACAGGGATGTCCAACCTGGCCTCCCGCTGTGCTCCACACCCGATCGTCAGCATGTCGCGCCCCTCGCCGCGTCGGGCGGCGCTGACCTGTTCCGGTCACGGGTGGCCAGGACCCGGTGCGTGACCGGAACATGCGTCACCATGAAGAGACCCACCGCCGTTCTGCTGGCCATCGCGGTGGCGGCGGCCGTGCCGCCGGTCTCGGTCGTGCCCGCGTCGGCCGCGCCGCCGGCCGGGGCCTGCCGTGACCCGGAGCCCGCACGGCCGGTCATCGCCGACCTGCCGTGGGCGCAGCAACTGCTCGACCTGCCGAGCGCCTGGCGGCACAGCACGGGCGCCGGCGTCGTCGTCGCGGTGGTGGACTCGGGGGTGGACGCGGACCATCCGCAACTGCGCGGTCGGGTGCTGACCGGTGCGGACTTCTTCCTCTCGGGTGACCTGCCGGGCAACTTCGACTGCGTCTCGCACGGCACCGCGGTCGGCTCCATCATCGCCGCCGGACCGGCGGGCGGGGTCGGCTTCCGCGGGGTCGCGCCGGGGGCGCGGATCCTGCCGGTCCGCATCACCGACCGCGAACTCAACGACCAGGGTGACCCGAGCCCGATCGATCCCGGCGCGGTCGCCCAGGGCATCCGGTACGCCGCCGACCGCGGCGCCAAGGTGATCAACCTGTCGCTCTCCGGCTACGGCGACTTCCCGGCGGTACGCAACGCCGTCCGTTACGCCCAGTCCAAGGACGCCCTGCTGGTCGCGGCGGCCGGCAACCGGCAGGACCGCGGGCCGGCCGCGTCGTTTCCGGCGGCCTATCCGGGGGTGCTCGGGGTCGGCGCGATCGACATCGCCGGTGCCCGCTCGTCGGGCTCACAGGTCGGCGACTACGTGGACCTGGTGGCGCCGGGAACCCGGGTGGCCGGCGCGGCCAGGGTCCGTGGACACGCGTACCACGACGGCACCAGCTTCGCCGCACCGTTCGTGGCCGGCGCCGCCGCCCTGGTGCGTTCGGCCTGGCCCGAGCTGACCGCGGCACAGGTGGCCCAGCGGCTCATGGCGACCGCCGCACCGGCCCGGGGCGGCCGGGCCAGCCGGGAGTTCGGCGCCGGCGTCGTCGACCCGTACCGGGCGGTGACGGAAGGGCTCTCCGGGCGCGAACCGCTCGCGATGCCCGAGGTGGTACTCCCGGCGCCCGATCCGGACGCGGTCCGCGTTGCCGGCTGGTGGGACCGGGCGAGCGTCAGCGCGAAGCTCGGCGCGGGTGCGGGCGCGATGGCCCTCACTCTGACCGCCGTGCTGGCCTGGGCGCTGCCGCGGGGCCGGCGCCGCCGTTGGCTGCCGGGGCGGGCGGAGCTGCTGCCGGCCGCTCTGCCCCGGGACGAACCACCGGAGCAGATCTTCCTGTTTCCGCCGCCCCCGGTCGAAGAGACGCCCCGGAGTTGACCGGTCGAAGGAGTTGACCGCTCGAAGAGACGCCCCGGAGTTGGCTACTGCCGTACCCGCTCGGGGCGGCGCCCCGGAGAGCGCATCTCCCGACGGCCGTCAGCCCGGCGGCCCCGGGGGCTGCTCTCCCCGGGGCCGCCACGCCGACTCCGCACCGGTCAGCTGTCCGGGATCAGCCTGCTGACCTCCGCCAGAGTGCCCTGGTAGAGCTGGTTCGCCCGGTCGACGGCGATGCCGAGCATGCCGAGAAACTCGTTGTTCACCCGGTCGAAGTTCAGCGCCGCCGTGGTGACCTCGTTGAATTTGGCGCCGGCCAGGTCCGGCCAGTCCTGCGTGAGCTGGCCTATCACGGACGACCAGCTGTCGTGTTCGTCGTCGAAGCCGGCGCCGGTCGTGACGATGCCCTGCCGGAGTCCGTCAAGGGCCCCGAAGTCGGCTTTGATCCAGTCCGTCATGTGCCGAATCCTCTCTGCCGGTGTCCGGACTATCGACCGGCGACCGGGCCGCCGAGGGCGCCGGCGAACGGCGCGGACCCGCCGCCGTGCTGCGTCCCCCTCATCAGCCCCGCCGCTTCCGTGTTGACGCCCTGGTACTCACCGCTGCTCTTCTGCAGGGCGACCGTCTGCTCCCGGAGTTTGCGGACGCAGTCCTCGCCGGCCAGGCGCCACTCCTGGTGCTTGTCCCTGAATGCCTGGTCCGCGCCTCCCCGCCACGTCTCCATCACCTCCGCCACGATCGCCTCCAACCTGGAGATGTACGACGCCATGGAATCGGCGACGGCGTTGGTGGCCTGCGACGCGGAATCTATCCCTGGTGTTCTACCGGCAAGCATGCTCATCGGCTGCTCCTTCTTGCTGATGCCGGGTGCTGGTGAGCCGGAAGGCCCGGGCCGCGAATGCGGCACCCGGTGTCGACGCTAGGGGGACCCGGTCGACCGGCGGCCCCGTCGGCACCTTCCTGCCATCCCGGCCCACGCGTCCTCGGCAGCGGCGACGATCGCGGCAGGCGGAAGACGTAGGGAGGTCACGGTCATGGCGACGGTGGTGGTGCGCAGGCCGTCCCGCCGGCCCGCTCCGGAGATGCCCTCCGGAGAGCTGTTGCTGGAAGCGCCCCCGGAGATCCCACCGCCACCGGCCCGGCAGTGGACGCAACTGCTGATGGTCCTGCCCATGATCGCGATGATGGGCGCGATGGTGCTCATGTTCAGCGGTGGCATGTTCGGCGGCGGCAGCGGCTCCGGAGGGTACGCCACCCTGCGCTATGTGGTGTTCGGGCTGTTCGGCGTGGCGATGCTGGCCATGGTGGCGGTCGCCTTCCTCAACAGCGGCGGGCCGAGCAAGCGCGAGATGGGCAATGCCCGCCGGCTCTACCTGCGGGGCCTGGCCCAGCACCGGATACGCGTCGGTCGCGCCGCCGACCGGCAGCGGGCCGCGCTCTGGTATCTGCACCCGGACCCCGCGACGCTGTGGTCGCTGGTCCCGAGCTACCGGCTCTGGGAACGACGCCGGGACGCCCCGGACTTCGGCGTGACCCGGATCGGCGTCGGCCGGCAGAGCCTGGCCACCCGGCTGATCCCGCCGGACACCAAGCCGATGGAGCAGCTGGAGCCGCTCTCCGCGCTCGCCCTGCGCCGGTTCATCACCACCCATTCGGCCATCCCGGACCTGCCGCTGGCGATGGCGGTCAACGGGTTCAGCCGGATCCACGTGCGCGGCGACCACGAGCGGGTCATCGGCCTGGTCCGGGCGATGCTGGGTCAGCTCGCCACCCTGCACGCCCCCGACGACCTGCGGATCGCGGTCTGCACCGGGCCGGGGTGCCGGCCCGAGTGGGAGTGGCTCAAGTGGCTGCCGCACGGGCTGCACCCGGACCGCGTCGACGCGCTCGGCCCCGTCCGGCTGGTCGCCCCGACGATCACCGCCCTCGAGGCGATGCTGGACGACCTGCTGGGCAACCGCCCGCGCTTCGACCCCGACAACGGGGGCGCCCGGGTGGCCGGCCCCCACCTCGTGGTGGTGCTCGACGGCGGCGCGACCGCGGGCTCCGACCACCTGATGACCGGCGGTGGCGTCGAAGGCGTCTCGGTGGTCGACCTGACCACCGCACCGCCCCGGGCCATGGAACGGTCCACCGTGGTGCTGGACGTCGCCGACGACGGTTCGCTGTCCAGCATGACCACCGACGGGGAGACCGAGCTGGGCCGGGCCGACGCGCTGTCGATGGCCGGCGCCGAGGCGCTGGCCCGCCAGCTCGCACCGCTGCGGCTCACCGGTGGCGGCCGTGGCGAGCAGCCGCTGAACGTCGAACTCGGCCTCGAGGACCTGCTCGACCTCGGTGACCCGTACGCGTTCGATCCCGTGGACACCTGGGTGCAGCGGCCCAGCCGGGACCGGCTGCGGGTGCGGTTGGGCATCCGGCCGGAGGGCACCCCCATCGAGCTGGACCTCAAGGAGTCGGCGCAGGAGGGCATGGGCCCGCACGGGCTGTTGATCGGCGCCACCGGGTCGGGCAAGAGCGAGCTGCTGCGTACCCTGGTGCTCGCGTTGGCGGTGACCCACCCGCCGAACATGCTCAACTTCGCGCTGATCGATTTCAAGGGCGGCGCCACCTTCGCCCGGATGGACCGGCTGCCGCACACCAGCGCGGTCATTACCAACCTCGCCGACGAGCTGCCGCTGGTCGACCGGATGGCCGACGCGATCAACGGTGAGCTGATCCGGCGGCAGGAACTGCTCCGGGCGGCGGGGAACTTCTCCTCGATGCGCGACTACGAGAAGGCCCGGGCGGCCGGCGCGCCGCTGTCCGAGGTGCCGACGCTGCTCGTGGTCTGTGACGAGTTCAGCGAGCTGTTGTCGGCCCGCCCGGATTTCATCGACATCTTCGTGCAGATCGGCCGGGTGGGCCGTTCGCTCGGCGTACACCTGCTGCTCGCCAGCCAGCGGCTGGAGGAGGGGCGGCTGCGGGGCCTGGACGCCCATCTCTCCTACCGGATCGGCCTGCGCACCTTCTCCGACATGGACAGCCGGGTGGTGCTGGGCGTACCCGACGCGTTCTCGCTGCCCCGGGCGCCGGGCCACGGATTCCTGAAGTTCGGCACCGAACCGATGACGAGGTTCCGCGCCGCGTACGTCTCCGGCGTGCACAGTCCGACCGTCGCCGCTGGCACCGGTCCGGGCGAGCCGGAACGGCTCGGGCTGATGGAGTACTCGACCAGCTACCTCGCTCCGCAGATCGAGGCGGAGCCCGAGCCCACCGGGCCGCAGGAGGATCCGGACGAGGCCGTCGGGGAGAGCCTGCTGGACATCCTGGTGGAGCGGATCGCCGGCCGGGGTACGCCGGCGCACCAGGTGTGGCTGCCGCCGCTGGCGGAGTCCCCGACCCTGGACGAGTTGCTCGGCGGGTTGGTCGCCGAGCCGGCACGGGGGCTGGTGGCGGCCCGGCCCGCCCGACCCGGCTCGTTGCGGGCGGTGGTGGGGGTCGTCGACCGGCCGTTGGAGCAGCGGCGCGACCCGCTGGTGCTGGAACTGGCCGGCGCAGCCGGACACGCTGTGGTGGTCGGTGCGCCGCGGTCCGGGAAGAGCACCGCGCTACGCACCGTCGTCGGCAGCCTCGCGCTCACCCACACGCCGCGCGAGGTGCAGTTCTACTGCCTGGACTTCGGTGGCGGCGCGCTCGGCTCGCTCCAGGGCCTGCCGCACGTCGGCGGAGTGGCCGGTCGGCAGCACCCGGCGGCGGTCCGGCGTACGGTCGCCGAGGTGGCGACGGTGCTCACCGAGCGGGAACGCCGGTTCGCCGACCGGGAGATCGACGGCATGGCCGCCTACCGTGCGCTGCTCGCGGGCGGCGGCGTCGCCGACGATCCGCACGGCGACGTCTTCCTGGTGGTGGACGGCTGGCTGACCTTTCGGAAGGAGTTCGAGGACCTCGAGGAGGTGGTCGCCGGGATCGCGACCCGCGGACTGGCCTACGGGGTACACCTGCTCGTCGCATGCTCGCGCTGGTTCGATCTGCGGACCGCGGTGCGGGACCTCTTCGGGACCCGGGTGGAGCTGCGGCTCGGCGACCCCATCGACTCCATGATCGACCGGAAGACCGCCATGCGGGTACCGGCGGACGCACCCGGCCGCGGGATCAGCGTCGGCAAGCACGAGATGCTGATGGCGCTGCCGCGCGTCGACGGCCGGCGGACCCCCGACGACCTGACCGCCGGGATGGCCGGAATGGTCGACGCGGTGCGCAGCGCCTGGACGGGCGATCCGGCGCCCGCGGTGCGGATGCTGCCCGACCGGGTGCCCTACCTCGCCCTGCCGCCCGCGGACGACCCGCAGAACCTCCAACTCGCGATCGGCATCGCCGAACAGGATCTCGAGCCGGTGCGGCTGAACTTCGACTCGGAACCGCACGTGTTGCTCTTCGGCGACGTCGAGTCCGGCAAGACCGGGTTCCTGCGCATGCTCGCCCGCCGGATCGTGCGCACGTACGAGCCGGACCGGGTGCGGCTCATCCTGGTCGACCACCGGCGGGGGCTGCTCGGCGAGGTGGACGGCGAGTACCTGCTCGGCTACGGCACCGACCTGGTCACCACGACACACCTGGTCGCGGAGGCGGCCCGGGGGATGGCCGACCGGCTGCCCGGACCCGACGTCACCCCGGAGCAGTTGCGCAGGCGGGCCTGGTGGCAGGGGCCGGAGCTGTTCGTCCTCGTCGACGACTACGACCTGGTGACCACGCCGACGAACAACCCGTTGCTGCCCCTCCTGCCGTACCTGCCGCAGAGCCGGGACATCGGTCTGCACCTGGTGCTGACCCGGCGTACCGGCGGGGCGGGCCGGGCGATGCACGACCCGTTCGTCGCCCGGGTCCGGGACGTCGGCTCGGCCGGCCTGCTGCTGTCCGGGTCGAAGGACGAGGGACCACTGCTCGGCGGGCTCAAGGCCGAGCCGCTGCCCCCGGGCCGAGGGCGGCTCGTCACCCGTCGCGGCGCGCCGCAGATCGTCCAGCTCGCTTGGCTGCCACCCGCCGATCCGGCCTGACCGCTTGCGGTCGTCGGGCACCCGGCCCGGCGGCCAGGCTGCTGAACTGCACCAACGGCACGGACCCAGTTGGACCGGGAGGACAGATGACACATCCATCAGGCGGGCTGCTCAGTGGGCAATCCGACGCGATGCTGCGCTACACGCTCGCCAGAGCCACTCCGCCGGAGCAGCAGCTCTCCGGTTGCGGTGGGCTGCCGGAATGCCAGAACTTCGTCACCGCGAACGCCAGAGCCCTGGAGACGCTGACGAACTTCATGACCATGGTCAACAACCGTTTCGACCAGTTCGAGTACGCCGCCAATCAGGGCGGCCATCAGTACCTCGCCGCGAACGACGAGAACCGGATCTCGATCGAGAGCCTACGGCCCGCCACCCCGCCCGCACCGAGCCCGGAGGGGGAATGACATGGACTACACCGCACAGTTCGAGCAGATGGTGCAGACCATGAAGGCAGAGAACGATCACAAGGAGGCCATCTGGGCACAGATCGGCGTGTGGACCCGAGCCTGGGGCGAGCTGGTCGAGGCGTCGAAGTCGATAACGGAGGAGACCGCCGCGCTGCACGAGGCGTGGGACGATTCGAACGGCGAGAAGATGCGCAACGCCGCCGAGAAGGACGCGTTGGCGATCGGGGGCTGGCGCGACCAGATCGGCGGGCAGGCGCCATGGCACAAGATCCAGGATGCGGGCCAGGAGATCGGCCCCACCTACGCCTTTGTCGTGCAGCAGTACGAGTTGGCCAAGCCGCTGATCGAACAGCTCAAAATGGTCAGCAACCCACCGATGGGCCTCTCCGATCCCGGCTGGGAAGCGGGTGTCACGCAGCTCGCAGGTCGGATCGAGGGATACCTCCAGGCTGCCGCCGCCAGGATGACCGCGCTCGGCAAGCTCTTCGACGACGCGACCAACGCGGTGGCGGCGGCCGTGAACGGTGACATCTGGCTTCCGGACGCGCTGGACCCGCTGTCCGCCGACGCCCCGCTCCGGACCGCCGGACCGGGGGGCGACACCGGCGGCGACAACGCTCTGGACACCGCCCCCGGCGCGGTCCCGCCGGGCAGCGTCCCCGGCACCACGCCGGACGTACCCACCCAGTCGGACGATGCGCCGACCGACAGCACGGCACCCACCGGCAGCGGGCCGGCGCCGTCGCTCTCCGGCCAGCCGTCCACCCCCACGCTGCCGTCGACCGGTGCCCCGTCCCCCGGCGGAATGGGCCCCGGCGGAGCCGCCCCGCCGACGGTCCCGCCGATCGGCGGTGGCCCCGGCATCGGCCCGGGTCTCCCGCCGATGAGCCCGCCGATCGGCGGTGCCGGCGGAAGCGGGCGGGTGCCCGCCGCGAATCTCGGCGGCGGCGCCCGCATCCCGGGGGTGAACCTCGGCGGCCCCGGTGGTGGTGCCGGGGTGGCCGGCCTCGGCGGTGGGGGCGTCGGCGGTGCTGTCGGCGTGGGCTCTGCCTCGATCCCGCAGGCGGCCGTCCCGGTCGGCGCGCCGGCGCAGGTCGCGCCGAGTGGCCCGCCGCCCGCGTTGCCGCCCGTCACGCCGGCCGGGGCTTCGGCCAGCGGCGCCGGCGTTCCGCCGATGATGCCACCGCCGATGATGCCGCCGGTGGCCGGAGCCGGGGCGGGATTGAGCGGTGGCGCGGGGCCGGGGTCGGGCGCGGCCAGATCCTCGGCGACCGGTCGGGGCCGTGGACCCCAGAACCCCACCCCCGGCATGCCCGCGATGCTGAGCGGCAAGGCGGGCAAGGGCAACCCGCACGCGGTCGCACCCCGGTCGGGACGGATCCGCGAGGCGGACGCGCCGGCCACCGTGGAGTTGATCGACGAGGACCTGTGGCAGGTCGGTGAGCAGCGCACCGACGGCTCCCGCCCGGCGGCGCGGATCCATCGCCACTGACCCCGGCACGTCCCGCGTCGCGGCCCCGGGGAGATATCTCCTCCCCGGGGCCGCGTCCGGCTGGTCCGGTGGAACCGGCCGGGGGTTCAGGCCTGGCCGGTCCGGTGGAGCTGACCGGGGTCAGATCCGGCTGGGGCGCAGCGCACCGTCATGGCTCAGGGTGGTGCCCATCGGTAGCCGGCTGACCACCCCGGCCGGCATGCCGACCGGGCGTACGCCGGGGTAGCCGAGCACATCGAGGACCTTCGGCTCGGCCATCGGGTAGGCGATGCCCAGGTCCGTTACCAGCAGCAGGGTGCCGGCCGGCGCATCCGGGCCGGGCATCGACTCCACCACCGCGGCCCCGCCACCCGGCACCAGCACCCGGTCGGCGAGCCGGGTGCCCAGGTCGGTGCTGCCGGGGGTCTGCCGCATCGGGTCGGCATCCGGCATCCCCGGATCCAGCAGCACGATCGGTACCGGCCCGCGCGGGGCGAACACCAGGCAGATGGTGGTCGTCGTGGCACCGGCCGCGAACTCCGGCCGCTGGACGGGCGGACTCCCGGCCGCCACGGGTACGGTGGCCGCCTGCTTGGACCCGGCCGCCTCCGGCAGGCTGAGCGGGACGCCGGTCGGCTCGTCCCCGGGGTAGGCGGCGGCGGTCCCACGGGAGGCGAGCTGGATGTCGTACTGCAACTCGCTGATCGGCCGCAACTGATCGACCTCGGCGAGATAGTGCTGTACGCCCCCGGAACTCGTCGCCACCAGCACCTGGCCGGCCCGGATGTCCCGCCGGCCGGGCACCGCCCGGGACGGCTTGCCGACCTCCCGTACCGCGATCGGCGCGATCGGCCGGCCGGCCGGCAGCACGTCGACCACCGCCGGGTCGACCGGGATCGCCGGCCCGGCCCGCAGCGCCACCTCCACGGCCACCGCGTCCGCCTTGCCGATCTCGTGCCGGTATCCGTGCCACACCAGGTGACGCTCGCCCGTCCCGGCCTCCGCGACCAGCAGCGCGCGGTCCGCCAGTGGGTGGCCCGCCGCCGGCCGGTGCCCGACCATCAGCACCGACTCGGCGACGGCCGCCCCGGTCCGGTCCCGGCCGGGCTGGGAGCAGATCGTCCAATCCCCGGCGAGCAACCGTTTCGGCGCGGGCAGGGCGTCGGGCGCGTCCGGGATACCGATGCGGGGGCCGCGCCCCACCCCGACCATGGAGTTGCGCGACACGACCCGGGTCGGCGCGTGCCGGTCCAGCGCCAGCAGCGCCGACGTGTAGTTGGCGACCGGATGCAGCCGGCCGTCCAGGTAGACGTAGCGGGTCCCGGTCTCCTTCTCGACGACCACCGCGTCGCCGCCGCGCCAGCTCTTGTTGCCGCCGGGCACGATGATCCCGTAGATGCCGACCACGGCCAGCGCGATCACCGCGAGGGCGATGCCGCCGTACGCGGCGTTGACCGGCCGGCGGAACGGTGGCTGCTCCGGGTCGCTCTCCCTGGTCACCAGCCCCGAGATCACCCGCTGCACCAGGAACTGGTGTGCGTGCAACTGGTCGCGCTTGGACGCCATGTCAGCCGCCCAACCCGCGTACGTAGCCGTACCAGCCGAGCACCGCACAGGCCACCGGTACGACCGCCAGTACCACCAGCACCTCCAGCAGTTCCGCGTACCGGCCCAGGTACGGGCTGGGGCGGCGGGTCGCGTGCCACACGGCGGCCAGCGCGACGAGCAGGCCGACCAGCAGCAGCACCGGTCCGGTCACGGTGAGCAGGTTCGACCGGTCCGCCATCAGCGGCCCGGTGACCAGGCACACTGCCCCGGCGAGCCCGGCGACCAGCATGGGCACCCGCTGCCGTCCGATCGGATAGAGCCGGGCGCGGAGGAGGAACCCGACCGTCAGGACGGCCACCAGCACCACCGTGGCGGTGCCGGCGTCGCGTACCAGCAGCACCTGGCAGACGGCGACGACCAGTGCGAGGCCGCCCACCATGCCGGAGAGCAGGCTGTCCGCCCGCACCACGGCGGCGTACACGGCGGCCCGGGGTGGCTGTGGGTCGTCGCGCATCAGATCGGCGGCGACGCGCGGCAGGACCGGCATCGGTACCCGGCTCAGCCGGATCGACAGCGGGGCGAGTGCCGGAGAGAACGCCAGGCCGAGACTTGCCACGATCGCGGCGGTCTCGTGCCCCTCCAGCGACTCCAGGGTGGTGAGCCAGCCGCAGACGACCCCGAGCAGGCCGACCGTGGCGCTGCCGACGAACAGCGCGGCCCGGTCCACCACGCCGAGCAGGCCGACCATCGAGGCGAGGAGCAGCGCGGCTCCGGCGGCCAGCAGATGGGGCGCGCCGAGCGTGGTCAGCGCACGGTCACCGGCCAGGGCCAGGCCACCGCCGGCGGCAGCCAGCGGCAACGCGACCAGTGCGCTGACCACGCCGACCCCGGCGTCGCCGCCCGCCCGGGCCGCCACGACACCGGCGGCGAGCAGCAGGCCGGCCGCACCAAGTGCCCACCATGCCGGACCGGACCACGGCGGTCCCGCCCGGACCACCGCGACCAGGCAGAGCAGGGCGGCCAGCGCGCCCACGGCGAGGCCGGCCGTCCTGGTGTGCGGCGGGCCCCAGGTGCCGCCGATCCGGGCGGAGCCGGTGGCGATCGCGTCGACCAGGTCGTCGTACTCCAGTTCGGGCCAGTCGGTACGGGCATGCGTCAGGTACAACACCTCGCCGTCCCGTACCCGATGCCCGGATAGCGTGCGGGCCGGCTCCAGCGCGGTGCCGTCGACCCGGCGCAACACCCACCCGCCGGAACCGACCCCGGCGTCGGCCAGGCTCTCACCCGCGTGCGCCAACAGGGCGGGCAGCAGTTCGGCGAGCGGTGACCGCTCGGGCAGGGCCAGGTCGATCCGTCGGGAGGGCGCCGCGACGGTCACCCGGACCAGGCCAGTGGTGTTCATGGCAGCTCCGAGACATTCGCCCCCGGCGGCAGCAACCTGCCGGAGGGCCCACCCGGGGCGGGGGACGCACCTACCCTGACTCGACCCGATCCGCCGGGGAAGCGGGTCGGCAGCTAGCGGCCACGTGGCTGGGCAGGCGCGCGGGTCGGTGCGGGCGCCGGCTCGCTGCGCACCGCACCCACGGGTCCGACAGGTCAGCGGCCGGCCGGGGGAGACCCGCGCGCCGGTGACAGCACGGTAAGCGCCTGCTCCTCGACGGTTGGACCTGCCGCCAGCGGGCGTATGCGCGGGCGAACCGCGGCACAGCCGCCACCCGCCGTGGTCGGCGCGGCGTTCGGAGATGAACCAATCGGACGGCGTGGCCGGATCGACCGGGACGGGTGCCCGATATCACCGGCCATCGTCGCTGGTCGGCCAATAGAGCAGCCGCCGGTCGTACTCCACGAACCATTCGTACAGGTGGTCGTCGTTGTGGTAGGCCCGTACGAAGCGGCTGTCCTTGAGTTCGGTGCAGACCAGGACCGCACCGTACCCACGCCACACCGGCGGTGGCAGGGCGCCGCTGGGCCCGACGACGATCAGCCGCAACCCGCGCAGCGTCCGGAGTACCTCGTCCATCGTGCCGTTGCAGAGCGACGAGGGCGTGATCTGGACGACCTCGCACTCGTCCGCCAACCGGCGCAGGTCGTTGCCCACCATCTGGATGCGCGGCTCACCGAACCTGGCGTTGAACCGGGCGAGAGTCTCTCGGACGCGCTCGACGCGTGGGGCTTCGTGCAGATCGGCTACCAGGACGCGGCGTACGCCGTCGATTTCGGCCAGGTGCTCCATCAGCCCGCCGAAGCCGATGATGCCGACCGTAGCGGCGTCTCCCACAGCTCGGGTCAGTGCCTCCGTCACCGCTGACCCCGGCTGATGAGGATGTACCTCGTCGAACGGCGCCACTATGTGATCGAATCCCGCTTCCTCCAGCCCGCCGTGCCGGAACCAGGATCGAGACAACGCGCTGAGGAGAGCAATCTTGACGGCTTGCCTGGTCAGGTCCGAACCAGCCGCAGGTGTGCGCACCAGGTCACAGTCCAACAGGGACGCGCCGGGCGACGTCCCGAGGTAGTCGGCCAGGTGGACGCCTCGCAGACTCGTGACTGCGGCGGGTGACGCGACGCCGGGACGGAACCGTTCGTAGTCCATGGCGGCGCCGATGCTGCCGTCGTCGAGTACCACGGCCGCAAAGGACCTTCCCGTCAGAACCTCGTCCACCGAACGCTTGCCCTGATCTGCGGCTTTGCGTAGCTCGTGACGGATCGTAGCCTCGATCAGCGACACGGCGTTGCTCCCTGGCATGCCGACAGTAGGTCATCGGCGAACCGGCTCGCCTCCGCCGCCGCACCGAGGCCGGCCACGGTCACCCGTATCGCCGGCACCGCGGCCGCGAATCGCGATCCGGGGGCAACGCGCCAACCGTGCGCAGCCAGCCGCGCCACGGTCTCCGCCTCATCGGGTACCTCGATCCACACGTTCAGCCCCGTGCGCCCGTGCCCGCACAGGCCGCGCTCCGCCAACTGTTCAAGCATGTGCCGGCGTCGTGTGCTGTATTCCACGCGCACCCGGGCCAGGTCGGCCGGAAGGCCGGGGTCGGCCAGGTGGGCCGCCACAGCGAGCTGCGTCATGCGGCTGACCCACCCGCCGCCCAGCAGCCTGCGCTGATCCAGGCGCCCGATCGACTCGCTGTCACCACACACCATCGCGAACCGCAGGTCAGGGGCAAGCCACTTGGACACGGACGCGACGTGGAGCCATCGCGGGTGTCCAGCGGGAACGGCAGAGACATAGTCGGCACCCGCGATCCCCCCGGCGTGGTCCTCCTCGATCACCAGCAACTGCGGAACCTGCTGGATCATGGCACGCAGTGTCTCGGCGCGCTGCGCGGTGAGCGCCGCCCCCGTGGGGTTCTGGGCCCGCGGACGGTACAGGACGCCTGTGGCATCCGCGAGCGCCTCGGCGAATGCCTCTGGTTGGAATCCTTCCTCGTCCACAGGTACCTGCACGGGCACCAGACCGAGCGCGGCGATGAGCGGAAGGTCCCCGTTGTACGTGGGGCTTTCCACGATGATGCGGTCTCCGGGGCGCAACAGAGTCGCCAGAGCACGGTCAACCGCCTCGAGCCCGCCGGGCAGTAGCGTCAGGTGATCGCGGTCGACCCCCTGCCCGGCGAGGTATGCCTGTGCCTGAATGAGCAGATCGTCGACGATCCGGGGGGTGCCGTAGAGCAGCAGGTCGGATGGAACCGTGGTGGGCCAGCGATCGTGGCGCCAGAGGAGCAGGTCCGGATCCGGGTTGCCCGACGAGAGGTCGTTCGGCGACGACGCCGGGTGAGACGTCCCCGGTAAGCCCGCGGATACGCTATGCATTCTCGGGCAGCAGCTTGAGTAGCGCGGGAACGAACTCGTCCTGCCGGTCCGGCAGCAGGTCCAGCGCCTGCGTCAGCGGGATGAAGAAGCAGTCGAACACCATCCCGTCATCGGTGCCGGTACTGCCCGCGACCTGGTGAGACCAGCGGTCCCGACCTTCCGTCGTGGTCGCGTAGTAGAAGACGGTGACTCGTGGCTCACCGGTGTGCGGGTGTGGCCGTTGCTGTACGCCGAGACTTGTCCGCACGGTGACCGCGACGGTGCCGGTCTCTTCAGCCACCTCGCGAATGACCGCGTCCTCAAGCGGTTCAGCGGCGTCCACGCCTCCGGCAGGGACCTGCGTGCCTGCTTCGGGCTGATCCCGATGGTCGAACACCAGCAATTCCGGTCCCGTGGGCGTGTCACGCACGACATAGGCGGCAACGCGTACTCGGACCTCAGACATCGGTGGGCGCCTCTCGGTTGGTCGACAGATGTGGGAACTCTGGCAGCAGCGAGTCAACGAGGCCCTGTACGGCGCTCTCCGACAGCTGATCGTTGTTGCGGAATCGCAGGATGCGCGTCGGCACAAGGTTGGCCTGAATAGCGCGGTTGTAGGCGTCGTAGAGCTGGACGAGTGTGTCCGGGCGTTCGTAGGGACGCAGCTCCTTGTTGCGTGTCCCGATCCGCGTCCATGCCATCGCGGGTGGGGTGTCGACGAAGACGATCACGTCGGGGGCCGGCATTCGCAGTGCTGCCATGGAGGCGCTGATGCGTTCCATCGGTACACCGTGCAGGACGTGGTGATAGACGATATCGCTCAGCACGTACCGGTCGGTGAGTACCGGACCGACGGCGAGAGCGGGCTTGATGTTGAACTCGAAGTGGAGATGCTTGTCCCGAAGATATGCCTCCACGACAGCTTCGGCGTTCCAGCTGCTGCGAGCCATGCGGTTGCCCACGATGACACGTGCGGAGGCGGCGTCAAGCCAGCTGTGCTGGCCGAGCTCCGTCACGGTCGGTGCGACTCGCCGCAACGCCTTCGCCAGTTCGATCCGTAGCGTCGACTTTCCGCTGCCGTCGGTTCCCTCCAACGCGATGAACGGAAACCTCCGATCCCGCCGGCTCGTCGGGATCACGACCAGCGCTCCTGCGCTCGATGCCCGGCCGGGTGTCGTGTCAGGTAGTCGAGCCGGGAAGTGAACAGATGCACCGCCCGCTCGGTTCCCGGCCACCAGCAGCAGAGCAGTTCGGCGAACAACGATGCCTCCTTCAGCCCGAGGGCGACGGTTCGAGCGGCGCTCGTCTGCGGCGAACGGACTGTCTCCACCAGTGCGACCAGCGCGGGTATACGCGCGGCGAGATTGTCTCCGCGGTCGTCCGCCCGCTCGAGTAGTTGAGCCACGCAGCCGGCGACGAAGACGTCCTCGACTCGGACCGGGGCGAGAACGCGACGAAGACACTCGTACACGGACGGCTCGACTGCCGCCCAGATCCGTGCGGGGGCGGCGATCACCTCGTACAGCAGGCACTCCAGCACGGAGGCGCCCGGCGCGAACATCCGATCCCGCGCCAGCAGCAGCCTGGCGCCCAGGCTTCCCTGCCCGGGCAGCGCCGCGACGGGTACCAATCCACCCGTCCCCAGTTCCACCAGGGCGCTCAGGTCGCCCTCCACGAGGATTTCTACTGCCGCCCGCATAGATTGCAGGTCCTCGGTGCTGGACGAACTGGCCACAAACCGGTGGCTGCGGACGCCGAGGGACAGTTCGTGGGACCGCAGGCTGGTGGCGAATGCCGGCCAGCCGCCGTCCGGCACACCAGCGGCGGCGGCCATACATGCGGTAGCCACATTCGCGGGGGTGTATGCGGCGAGCTGTCCGGCGCCGGTCGGGGTCAGCACGGAGTCGTCGACCAGCCTCGCCAAGACGCGAAGGTGCTCCGCGTACACCAGAGGCTCGAAGATCATCGTATGTTGGCTGATCAGTCGGCCGAGAAACATGTGCCGCATCAGGTCGTCAGGATGAGGCGGGGCGGTCACCGGCGAACGCGGTGCGAGTGTCCGGGCAGTCACGACAGCGCCTCCAAGGCGGCGGCGGCGCTCTGCGGCCGGCCGTCGCGGCTCCACTGCACGCACCGCTCGACCAGATCGACCAATCGTGGGTCGTGCTCGGTCGCCACGCTGCGCAACGGGGGAGCGCCGTACCGGGGCATGGTGCCGGCGAGCAGCTCGTACATCACCATTCCGAAACAGTAGAGATCACTGGCAAAGTCCGCCTCGTGGTACCCCGCGTCGTACTCCGGGGGCCACGAGATCAAGGCTGACTTCGGCGATCGTGGCTCGGCGGCCGTGAGGGCACGGACGCAACCCAGATCGGCGATGACTGGCCCGTCGTCGGCCATCAGCACGTTTTCGGCGTTGATGTCCCGATGGACATACCCGGCGTCATGCAGGACGGCCATCCCGGTCAGCAGCCGGCGCGCAAAGGCGACGGCGGCGTCCGCCGACGGTGCGCCGTGTGCCGCGAGCCATTGACGCACCGAGCCGAGCGGTAGGTAGTCCATCACGTAATGCGGCACCGGGGCCGCGAGGTTCATCTCCACCAGCTTGGGGAAGTACGGCGAGCCGCTCAGCCGCGACAGCAGGTTCGCCTCCTGAACGAAGTGGTCCCGCGCATACCGGTGTGCCTGTTCCGGCAGTTGCCGGTACCAGTAGTAGCCATGAAGTTCCGGACGTAGCTGGACCGGGGCGGCGTCGATGACGCTGTGGTAGCCGAAGAACCCCTTGGCGACGAACTCCACGCCGGGGACGTCGGCCCGCTCGACCAGCAGGAGGGTACTCCATCCGGTGAACGAGACCACCGACCTGGACTTGTACGCCGTGGTCGTCTCGAGCACGTCGCGGAACACGTGGGTCGGCGAGACTCCTGCCAGGGACTCGAGGTGCATCGCCGGCGTGTCGGCCGTCATCGGGACTCGCCCTGCGGTGCGGGCTTGTACACGTAGCCGAGCGTCAGATCGGAGGTGCCCGGGACGACCTCCACGACGCAGCCGGTGCCGGCGAAGAACTCGTCACAGGCCTTCTTCACACCGGGCAGCCCATCCCAGGCCCGCTCGTTGCGGCTCAAGTCGCAGTAGTCGTCGATGACGAGCAGCCCACCGGGCTCCAGGCGCGGCCACACCTGCTCCAGGCTCAGCTGGATGGAGCGGTAGTGATCGCCGTCGAGGTAACCGAAACACACCCGCTGGGGTAGTTGGGAGAGTGTCTCGTCGAACCAGCCTGCGACGACGCGCGGCATCGGCAGATTCCTGCCGCGGAAGTTCTGCTCGACCTGCTCCGCCGACGCCAGGCACTCGCCCTCCGGCAGATGGGTGTCCAGTTCCCCTGGCGCGGGCATCCCGGCGAAGCTGTCGAACAGCACCAGTTCACGTTCGGGGTCCAGCGCCAGCATGGTTGTCGCGAGCCAGACGCTGGTATAACCGGCGTTGCAACCGATCTCCACAACGTCGCCCGCGACCCCGGCCCGCAAGACCGAGGACAGGCCCCAGTGCAGTGAGACCAGGCGCTCTACATCGGACATATTGGAATTGAGCGCAGCCAGTTCGTATGCGAGACGCGCGTCCATTGAATTCTCCGTCAGTTGGTAAAGAAGCCGATGACTTTTTTGATCCGTCCCTGGGTGACCGGCTCCGTACTGTGGCTGAGCTGGCTGCCGAACATGACCAGGTCGCCCGTGGCTACGCGGGTGCGCCATTGAGTCCGGGGCAGCGCCTTGTACCACGGCGTGGTGTAGTCCGCTCCTTCGCGGACTCTTCGCAACTCATCCGTAGGCTCGGTCCACAGGTCCGGGCTGCCGCAGGTTCCGACAACGAACTCGCCGCCGGAGAAGCCGTCGTTGAGCGTTATGCTCACTCCGGCGACCTTTACGTGATCCGGTTGGTTCTCGTCGAACGGCATATCGATGTGCGGCGTGATGTACTGGCCCACGCCGTACTCGAGATAGATCCAGGAGGTCAGCCGGCGGCCCGTGGGAAACAGGCTGCACAGGTGGGGAAGAGCGCGCCTCGCCGCCTCCTCCAGTACCGTCGTCGCCGCCTCGGGCAGCGGAAACAGCTCCAGACGGCCCGCCGGCTCATAGAGGTCCATCACGTCCCGGGTGCTCATTCCGTCGACGGCGTGAACCGACACGGTGCGTTCCCCTTCAAAAGTGGAACGGCCCTCAGCCGCGATCTGCTCATCCACCGCATCGCAAACCGCTTGGCACTCGGTCGGGGTCAGGAATTGCTCGATACTGTGCACCAGGAGCGATTCCGAGGTCGTCAACATGGTCGTGCGCCTTTCGTCTTCTTCACGAACACCAGTTGGATCGAGCCGGCCGCGGACGGCGGCCGCATATCGGTGCCGGCATGCACGTGCGCGGCCGCGGCCAGGTCGAGGCCGACCGATGCGGCCGCGCGTGCGACTTCGTCCTGGTCGTACAGCCACAGCCAGGAGTAGAACTCCCGCCTCGTGCCGTCGTCACGCGTGATCCGGAAACGCTGCAGGTAGAGGCGCCCTTCGGCGGCGAACCGAGCCTGGAACTCGACGTCGTGTTCGTCGTGCAGGAAGACTCCTGTGCCGGCAGGATAGTGACTCGACTCGCTGTCGACCGGGTGCATCCCGGAGCCCGCCCGAGTGCGCACGTCGACGAAGACCCGCCCACCGGGCGCAAGCCCGGCGGCGATGTGACCGAGCGTCGCCACGAGCGCCGGCGGTTCGAATTGGTTGATCAGCTCGTAGCTGAGAAGGCAGAGGTCGTGCGCCGGTACCGCGGAGTCTGTTCCGAACGTGCCGAGATGGAAGCGGCACCTCCGATCGGTGCAGCGACGAGTCGCCGCGGCGATCGCTGCCGGGTTGATGTCGACGCCCAGGTAACGGCGGCAGCCCGTGCCGTTCGCGATCTCGCGGGCGTAGGTTCCCGGGCCGCAGCAGGGGTGGAAGATCCGCTCGTCGCCGGTGAGTCCGAGCCAGTTCAGCTCGCGGCGTACCGCCGCCGCACTGCGGCCGGCGACCTCGCTGTCGTCGCGGCACTGCAGTTCGGCGAGGCGGGGGCCGATGACGGGATCATGGTAGGGAACGCCGTTGGCCGAGATGTGGGCCCAGTCTGCGGGCATGCTGAGTGCGGTGAACATCAGGCCGGCTCGAACCCGTGCGGTGAGTCCGGAACGACCGCGCCGCATGGCAGCATGCGGACCGCAGGCGGTGGTGAGCCGGCGAGCAGGCACTCCAGGTCGATTCGTTTCAACAGCGCCGGTCCCTGCAACTGGTTGCGCAGCGCCTCCACAGCTTGGGGACGGCCTGGAGTCCGGCGCTGCTGTGCCTGCAGGATCCGTGGCATGCTGCGGTCGGCGAACCAGAGGCCGGCTATCTCGGCGATGACACCTGCCACATCGTCGGCATCCACGAGCCCGGCGAGCAGCAGATGTCCGAGCGCCGCGCGAACCTCCACGAGAGGAACAGTCACCGGCCGGTACGGCGGCTCGGCTCCGTGTAGGAGCATGACCTCGTCGTCGTAGAGCCCGTAGCGTCCGATGAGCTCCACCACCGCGCCGTAGCCGCGCATGCCGTGGGACCGCAGTTCGACCGCGCGCAACGCTCCCATGGAGCCCAGCCCGATCACTTCGCGTCCGTCCCGTAACGCGGCGCAAATCTCCCGGTGGTCCACCGCGTACTCGTGGTAGAAGCCACCGTCGACAAGGATGACCCGGCCTGAGGGGTGATCTTGCAGCAGCGGCGCCAACATGCCTCGGATCAACGGCGGAAACACCGAGTACCGCTCGGAGACGGCGCCGAGGCGGTTCGACTGGTACCCGGTCGGCCCGACGAAGATCAGGTCACGGTCAGCCATGCGACCACGCCGCAAGTCTCGGACCCACTCGAGGCGAGAGCCGGGGTACGTATGATTCGCAGCCGACAATGACGGTACGCACCACCCACGGCCCGCCCATGCTCCCGTCACGGAGGACGAACCGGATCGTCGGACCGACGCCGCGTTCGGCCAGCCAGTCTGCGAGACCAGCGCAGTCGTCGGGTACCGGCTGGCTGAATTGATGCCTGACGTCGGACAGTGAGCGTTCTTCAACCTCCCCTTGCGGTCCGTCGGAGCGCGAGGTCGGACGCGGGGTGTGAGCGCCGCGCGGTTCAGGTGGAAAAAGGTCCAGTGCGGACCCGTCACCCGGCCGGGGCTGCTCCGTCGCTACCTCGACGAGGCTCGGCAGATCTTCGCGGCCGCCGTGCATGAAGGCGGCACGGCTCTGTAGCGCCTCGAGTAGGGCACGCTCCAGGGCCGCCTCGAGGGAACGCGCGCAGGCGTGCCCGCCGTTGACGAACCGCCGGTCCGTCTCGGCCCGATCCCAGAGCACGACGTGCGCGACCGGCAGTCCCAACTCCTGCCTGACGACCAGCAGCCGCACCGCGACGTCGGCCTGGCGAGCGCGCACCACCAGGTCCTTGAGGCGGTCGGGCAGCGAGCACTCGTCGATGGCCCATTCCTGACCGGCGTGCGATGGAAACGAGAGGGCATCGCGTTCCAGCACCTCCAGCATGGCGTGCATGGTGGCCTGCTCCAGCGTCAGGCCACATCCGAGTCCGAAGGAACTCGCCCCGAAGTACGGCCGGACGGCCGCGTCGGGCGGCGGTGGGAGGAGAACCAGCTCGCTGGGGAGACAGCGGGGCGCGGCGGTGCACAGGTCTGTTCCCTGGGCCGCAGTCACCTCCTCGTCCAGTGGAATCCGTACGTCCATGCGGGGACACAGCCGCAGGAGCGCGGCGGGACCGCCGAACTGGGCGGCGATTGCCCGGTATGTAGTCCGGACGAGCGGCACCTGGGATCGGGTGTGCTCCGCAGCCGCCAACTCCACCGCCTCCAGCCGGGCCCCGATTTCGGCCGCGGCCTCGGTCGTTCCCTTACCGCCCGTGACGACTAGTGATCCGGCCAGCGCGCCGGGCCGCACGGCCATGGCAACGGGTACGCCGATGCGGTCGAGACGCGTGATGCTGCTGCTACGGGTCACCCCCACACTGGCGGACCAGGCACGGGCCGCCGCCAACACGGCCTCTTCGGTGGGGCTGGACGGCATGATCACTGCGCTCTTCCGAGGTTGTCGACGGGGGAACGGCCGGTGGCCACCGGTAGCCCGGAAGCCACCGGCCGTGGCTGACCAGTGAACCTTTGGAAAAGGTTCAGTTGTCGGTCTGGTCAGCTTCGATCGCCTTTTCGACGCGATCCCAGTCACTCGCGAAGACGGCCGCCGTGTGGGCGGTCGCGCGGGTGTCGCGAGGGTCGAAGTTGGCGGACTGAATCGCGTCCACGAACTCTTCGAACTCCTGGTCTGACTTCATGCTGCTCCTTTCTGCGGCTGGTTGGGGACATGGACCGGTTGGCGCCTGCCTCTGGGGAACGGGCGCCATCAGGCGACGAAGTTCCACAGCAGTGACGCCACCCGCTCATCGCGGACCTCGGCCAGGGCGTCCCGTACGGAGCCGCGCGCGAGGTCCCACTGTTCCGCGCCGATCTCTGCCCGGACTCGGGCGTACGCGGACGGCCGATCGCTGGCTGCCGCGTGGAACTCGAAGTACTTCTGCAGGACCCCGAAGGCGAAGCCGGCGTGCAGCAACCCGTACGCGGGCCGGTAGGCCTGCTTCCACGGCGAGTACCAGCGCGCTTCGGGATCCAGGTCCACCCCGCATGCCGCGAAGATCTCATTCAGCAGTGTGTGGGCCGATTCGTGAAGGATCAACTCGCCCAGGCGGACGGGATCCTGCACGACGTCGATGAAGATCGTGCCGGGCAGAGCCTTCAACGCATAACTCTGTGTGGTGTCGCGTCGACCGCGCACCTGCAAGGTGACGACGACACCTGTCACGGAGGTAATGAAGTGGTCCAGTCCGGCGCGTTGGATCGCTTCCCCGGCACCTGACCACGGCGCCGACGGCACCGTTCGTGAAGCAGGGTCCAGGTGGAGGAATAGCGGCGACTCGTACCGGTCGTCGTCGGACCGCTCGCAATCGTCGGCAGCGACGACGCGTACGTCATGTCCTGGCAGAAGCGAGGTGCCGCTCGCGGTGGACGCCGTCTCCCAACGTTGGGTCAGGTCACGTGCGTCGTCAAGGCGCCGCTCGCGCACGGCGGCCGTGATGGCATAGGTGAAATGGTGCAGTAGGGCGTACTGCCGCGCATCAAGCGTCGGTGGAACGACGAAGCGCTCGTCGAGGCGTGCCCCGGCGGCCCGCACCTGTGCCGCGCGACGTTCGCGTAGGTCCTTCAGGTCATGGGCGAGGCTCGGCCACACGTTTGTGAGGGCGACGTCAGTGCTCACGGGCTGCCCGCTCTCCGGCGATATCCGCCGCGATGTGATCAATGATCTCGATTCGATGGGTGCAGTAGTCCTCGTAGAAGGCGCTGTTCCGGTAACGCAGGCGGGTGGCGAGGCAGCCTCCGCCGCAGGTCTGCCGGTAGTCGCAGTCGGTGCATTTGTCGAGCAGCTCGTCAAGGCCGGTACGCAGCGAAGGGTTGGTGACGAGGGATGTCGCCGCGGCCAGCGAGGGTAGGTCGTGGACGGTACCGAGCAGCCCGTCGGGTACGCCCAACTCGTCGCAGCTGCCGAGCCGACCGTCGGGGTAGAGGGTCAGGACGAAGGCGCACTTCTGCTCTGTGAAGTGGCAGAATCGGGTGTCGCGGCCGGCGAGCACCCGGATCACGCTGGTGAACGGCTCGAGCAGGAACCGCCGGAACAGGCCGGTACCGCGCCAGTGGTCGTACGCCCTGACAAGAAAAGCGGAGAACTCAAGTGGCGTGATCGCCCAGCCGGCATGCTCCTCGCCCTTGGGTAACAGGGGCAGCATGGTCTCGCGATTGCCGACCGGAATTCGTTTTGGCATGACGTTGAAGTCGAAGCAGGGGGAGAACTTCACCGCCTTCACCGCCTCGAACCGTGCGACGAAGTCGAGCGTCTCCTCCGGGCGGAGCGACACGTCCTTGGTCACGGTCGAGATCAAGCCGACCGCGAGGCGGCGCTCGGCGGCCAGTTCCAGCGCCTGGTGTACGTGCTCGGATGTGCTCCGGTCACGGTAGTCGACACGGCTGCGGTTGGCCTCCGGATCCCCGTCAAGAGATATTCCGATGTCGATCTCGGGCCATTCTTCGGCAAACAGGTCGAACCATGCCGGCGTCAACATGGTGGCATTCGTCTGTACGCTCAGGGACACGTTTCCCGGGTAGCCCCGCAGCAACCTCAGCAGGCCGGAGGTCGCCTCCATGCCGTACAGGAGCGGCTCGCCGCCGTGCATCTCCAGGCTCAGTGGCCGGCCGTCCGCCAGGTCCAGCAGGCGTGCGACGGTCTCGAGGGAGAGCTTGTCGTAGCCGGCGTAGGGCTTGCGCTTCTCGTAGCAGTAGTAGCAGTTGATGTTGCAGGCGTCCCCGACGAGTTTCAAGATCACCGACAACGGTTCGTCCGGCCCGGGTGTACGTAGTGTCGACTGCTGTGACGCCATCGCTGCTACCACCATGGCGTAACTAGGAGGTCGCCCTTATCTGTGGTCGACAGTTCTGACTTCCGTGACATCAGCTATCCCGCCCGTGCGTCCTGAGTAGGTTCTTGAGGCGCCTATGTACCTCAGGATAGAGGTGGACGACTTTTTCTTCCTTGTCGCCCTAATCCTTGACCCTGATGACTCGCCGGAGGCTTTGGGTCATGGACGATACCCACTACGACGATGATCCACAAGCCCTGATCAACGCCTGTTCTGAGCAAGCGTGCCGCCATCCTCCATGCGTTACGCGACAGACACAGGGTGTATCGAATGTGCTTTTTATATACGCCAAATATACGCAGGCGGTCGTAGCATCTTCGACACGGATGCGTCGTTGCCGACGGGCAATGGCGGGGAGGTTCCAGATCCGGCTGTGCACCGCCCTGGCTCCAGGCTCTCGTCGGCGCGTGGGCGGCGGGCATCAGAGCAATCATTCTCATGGTGATGAACCGGCACGAGGTGCAGATGAAGAGGCGACCGGATGGCGGCGACACCGCGCAGCTTGGTAAGGCAGGCAGCGAGGCCGCTCATGCAGTTCGGCATGTCGATACGGTTGATGTAGGTTCGTTGCGGGCCGGCTTCTCGCCGAGGTTGGATGGGGTCAGCGCAAGGCACGCGCGGCTGCTCGTCGAGCTGGCCGACGAGGTACCACCGATCGTTGTCCAGCGGTCCTCGCTGCGGGTGGTGGACGGCATGCATCGGCTGCGCGCCGCGCGTGCGCGAGGGGACAGGCAGATACCTGTCGTCTATTTCGATGGCTCCGACGTCGACGCGTTCGTCGCGGCGGTGCAGTTGAACGTCGAGCACGGCTTGCCGCTGACCACGCGGGACCGGCTGGCCGCGGCCGAACGGATCCTCGCCTCGCATCCTCAGTGGTCAGACCGCCGGATAGCGTCGGTGTGCGGGGTCGCGGCAAAGACCGTCGCCGCGCTTCGGCGGCGTTCAACCGACGAGAGTCATCACCTGAACATCCGGATCGGCCGAGACGGGCGCCGGCATCCGGTCTCGGTCGAGGAAGGCAGGCGGTTGGCCGAGGAAATCGTGCGCCGCGAGCCTGGTGTCAGTCTGCGTGAGATGGCGCGCCGGTCCGGCATCTCGGTCGGAACGGCGTTCGACGTTCGTCGCAAGACGCTCGGCGAGGCTCGTGCCCCAGCCGCCGAGGCGGCTGCGGCGGGACCGTCACCTGAGATGCGGGGCTCGTCGTCCACGGACGGGCTGCCGGCGACGGCACAGGACCTCAAAGCCGTCATCCGGCCACAGTTGGCACGGCTCATCGAGGATCCTTCACTGCGGTATACAGATCACGGCAAGGCATTACTCCGGCTGCTTTCGGCGACGCTTGCCTTCATCTCGCAGTCTGCGAACGCCGCGGAGACCGTTCCCGCGCACTGCCATGAGCCGCTTCGCACTGTCGCCCAAGCTTGTGCCGGCGGATGGCACCAGTTCAGCGAGATGCTGTCGGAGTAGGTCGCCTCGGCGGGCCACCGCCCGAGAAACGCGTCGGCCACCGACCCGAGCCCGGCGGAGTAGCCGGTCGGCTCCGCGTCATGCGGCCGATCCGGCCTTGCCGCGGTCCGAAGACCGCAGCCTGCGGCCCCTGCCCGGGAGTTGAACGGCGTCGTCGGTTGAACCTCGGTGGCCCCGTCGTCGCCCCGCCATGCTTCAATACCTGTTTGACATGCGGATCCATACCCTGCTGGACACTGCCGCACAACGGCATCCCCATCGCATCGCGGTCGTCGACGGTGTCCAGCGGTGGACCTACGAACAACTCCGGCGGCGTAGCCTCAACCTCGCCGGCTTGTTTCGCGTACAGGGCCTGCGGCCGGGGGACCGGATCGCAGTGCGGTCCGGCAGCGCCGGGTTCGCCACAATACTGTTCGCGGCGGCCTATGCGGACCTGACGCTGGCGCCGCTGTCGGCCGGAATGCGCCCATTCCAGCTCCGGATGGTACTTGCCGACATCGCTCCAGCCCTCGTGATAGGCATCGACCCCGCAAGTGTCGACGTCCCCGCCCCCACCTGGTCACAGGCGCGGTTCGGGGAAATCCTGAGTAGGCTCGACGGGCCCGTCGCGGACTCGCGCCCGACCGATGCCGGCCCCATCGACCGCGACCCTGGGCCGCCCGCTCTCCTGATGTACACCTCGGGCAGCAGCGCGCGGCCGAAGGGCGTGGTGTGCCCGCACGACCGGGTCCTCTTCGCGACCAGGGCGATCGGGCAGGTCCTGGGTTACCGGCCGGACGACGTCGTGCTCTCCTGCGTGCCGCCCTCGTTCGACTACGGGCTCTACCAGATCCTGCTCACTACGGCCGCCGGGGCGCGGCTGGAGACGCTTGGGCCAGGAGAGGGAATTGCCCTTCTCGAACGGATAAACAGCTCCCGGGCCACCATCGTGCCCGTGGTGCCGGAGATCGCCACCGCACTGCTCCGGCTGGCGGCCAGGACACCACCGGCGGTGGCGCAGTCGGTCCGGATGTTCACGAGCACCGGCGCCCGGATGCCGCCGCGGCTCGCCGACGGGTTGCGTAGTACGTTCCCCGGCGCCGCCGTGGTGCACATGTATGGACTGACGGAGTGCAAGCGAGCCACCATCTTGGAGCCGGACGGCGACCTGGTGCGCCCGGGGTCGGTCGGGCGCGCGATTCCCGGCACCGTCGTGCACGTCGTCGACCGCCGGGGTCGACCGTTGCCCGCCGGCCAAATCGGTGAGGTCGTCGTCGAGGGTGGAAACGTCATGGCCGGATACTGGCGCGACCGGCAGCTCGGCGCCGCCACCTTCCGGGTGACCGCGAACGGTCGGCGGCTGCATACGGGCGACCGTGGCCACCTGGACGGGGACGGCTACCTGTATCTGCACGGTCGGCGCGACGATGTCTTCAAGCACCGCGGCGTGCGGTCGAGCGTCGCCGAACTCGAAGCGGCGGCCCTGGACATCGCCGGCGTCGAGGGCGCCGCCGTTGTTCCGCCGGACGAGGACGGCCCGCTCACCGTCGTGGTGGCCACTTCCTTGCCGGAAGACGACGTGCTGACGGAACTGGCCCGCCGCCTCGAACCGGCGAAGGTGCCGGCCCGCTGTGTCGCGGTCGATGCCCTGCCTCTCACACCACACGGCAAAGTGGACCGGAAACGGATTCGCGCGATCGTGCAATCGCACCGATCGTCGACCTCCGTTCAAATGCGGAGATCTTGACGGTACCGGGGGAGTTGGTACTGTGCCGATCTTGAGCATGACCGGCGCGGACCTGGACGGTCATGCTGAACGTTGCCCTCCGGTAGGTGACCAGTGAACCTTTTTCAACATTCCCTTGCGGTCCGACGGACCGCAAGGCCGGATGCGGTGCGTAAGCGCCGTGCGGTCCGGGTTGAAAAAGGTTCACTGCTGGAATGAGGACCCGTATGCCATCGCGGCAAGCCCGCCTTGAGCCAGTCAGTCTCGACACCGACGCGGTCCATCCGTTGCTCCCGGGCCAGCTCGCGCACCACCGCGCGCTCGTGGAAAGGCCGGAGGGCAGTACGTCACTCTTCATGTCCTACCGGGTCAGTGGGCCACTGGACGTTCAGGCACTCCTCGCCGCGGTGCGGTCGACGGTCGCCAGGCACGCAGCGCTGCGGATCGGCGTCACCACTCTTGACCGCGTACCCGTCCAGTGGATCCGGCCGGTGCCGGACAATCGCCAACTCGTCGCACTGACGCAGGTGACGGCCAAGGACACCGCGCAGTTCGCGCGGTACGTGCGCGCTGTCCTGGCGGCGGACCTCACGCACACCTTCGACCTGGCGGTCGAGTACCCGTTCATCTTCCGCCTGCTGCGGTTCTCGCCGACGCTGCACGCGGTGATCGGGGTGTTCTCCGGCTTCGCCGTCGACGCCACTGCCCGGATGATCGTCGTACGCGGACTGTGGGACACCTACTTCGGCCGGGCGACCGACACCGACCCGGAGGACGCCGGCTATCTCGCTGCGGTGACCGGCCAGGCGACCGCCGCCACCGACCGGTCGCACGCGGTGTCCACGTACTGGCGGCGGCGCGGCCCATGGCTGCCGCCCCGGTGCCAGTTCCTTCCCAGCCTCGGGGAACCGGCCGCACCGGTCGCCCAGACCGAGCTGCTACTCGTCGTCGGTGACGAGTGGAAGGATGTGCGCGGCCGCTGGCGGGAGTCCGGCTTCACCACGGTCCAATGGCTGCTCGCGGTGTTCGCCACCACCGTGTTCCTGGCGACGCCGCAGGATCGGATCGCCGTCTCGATGAGCCTGAACGGCAGGCGTCACGTGGAGCGGGAAGTCGTCGGCATGTTCGACGTCACCGTGCCGGTCGTACTGGACAGGCCGGCCAGGCCGGTCGACCTGCTGGTGCAGGCCCGGCGGGAGTTGTTGTCGGCCGCCTCGCGCCGCAACGTCGCGCCGCAGGCGTTGGACGACATGTGGGCGACAGTGGCGCAGCGCCTGGGCCATCCGGTCCACCGCACCCTGCTCATGACGTATCTGGAGGACAACGCCGACCACGACTCTCCGGACGGCAGCGCGATCACTGTCGAGCGTGGCGCGTACACCCCCGAGTTCCACCGGACCGCCGACGGCCTGCGTATCGCCGCCAACGAGCGGCCCAACGGGTTGCGCATCCGGCTGACCGTCGATGGCGCGACCATGTCGGAAGCCAGCTTCGCCGGGTTCGTCGCCGCCTTCCGGGCACAACTGTACGGGGACGATTCATGCCGCATCACGCCGACAACGGGCAGTGGCCCGCAGCTCACGCCACTGCGGGCACCCGACGGTACGGTCCTGCTGGTCGTCGACCTGGCCGAGGTGACCTCGACCCTTGACACACATCCCGCGGTTGCCTCGTCCAGGGCCTTCGTAGAGATCGCGGAGGATGGTGGATCGTTGCTCGCCGCCGAGGTCGCGGTCGCCGGTGTCGAGGTCACGCCGGACGATCTTGCCAACCATATCCGTTCCATGGTCGCGAGTCGGCCGTTCCTGGCGGTTCCCGGGCGGATTGCGGTGGTGCCCAGCACAGCCTGCGGCGAACGGTCCGAGGCGCTATCCAGGGATGGAGTTGGTTGACCGGTGGAAAGCATCCACGCGGACGCAGTGATCGACGAGAGGGCCCTTGACGCGGTGGTCAAGCGGGTGCTCACCGTGCCGCCGCCCGGCGCCGCGGCACGCTATACCGGCGCCATGCGGCTGGTCGATCTGGAAATCGACAGCCTCGTCATGGCGGAACTCATCGTCGAGTTCGAGCAGGAGCTGGGCGTACTGCTGGACGTCGTCGCCGTCGACCGCATGGAGACGCTCGGCGACCTCTGCCGGGCCTTGCGGCCGGCGGCGAGTTGAGCCGTGTCCGTGGTCACACGTGAAGATCTGCTGCGGCGGCGGGTCGCCCGACTGCGAGCCGCCGTCGCGGCGACCGGCCTGCGCCACCTCGCGGTCGAGGTGACCGCCGGAACGGACCTTGTCGTCGCGCTGTGCGGGCTCCGTCCGCTCGACGCGTCCGTCGTAGTGGTGGGCCCGACCATCGCCGCGTCGGCGCTGGCGGTCCTGCGGCCGCAGGCCGTACTGGACGTCGCGGGCGGCGGGATCCGGCGCACCGGTGCGGCCGACCCTGGCCCCGGCGAACGGCCCGGAGGGCTGTGGATCTTTTCGTCCGGGACCACCGGTACCCCCACGCCGACCCACTGGAGGTGGCATGACCTGGCCCGCGGCGTCGACTGGGACACCGTGGACGGCGACGAACGGTGGGGAGTCGGGTACGCCCCCTTCACCTACGCCGGCGTGGAAGCCGTGAGTCAGGCGCTCGGACGGGCCGCCCGCATCGACTTCCTCGGGCCCACCGACCTCGCCGCCGGGACAGGTGCGCGCTACGAGGTCGTCGCCGGCACACCGTCGTTCTGGCGGATGGCGGCGCTGCACCGCGGGACCGACGCCGCCCGGCCGCGGGTAGACACCGTCTCGATGGGCGGCGAGCCGGTGGACGCGAGCCTGCTTCGGCTGGTTGGGGCGGCGTTCGCGCCGCGGCGCGTCCTGCAGATCTACGCCAGCACCGAACTCGGCCGGATCGCCACCGTCACCGACGGACTTCCGGGCCTGCCTCTCTCCGTCCTCGACGGGTACGGGCCGGCCGGGAAGGCACTGGCGATACGCGACGGCGAACTCATGGTGTCGCCTGGTCCGGGCGCACCGTACCTGCCGACGGGCGACGCCGCCACCATCCACGGTGGACGGGTGCACGTTCTCGGGCGGCGCGGCGAGGTCATCAACGTGGGTGGTACGAAGGTCGTACCCGGCCATGTGGCTCGGCTGTTGCAGGAGCACCCCGAGGTCGTCGCGGCCCGGGTCTATCCGGTCCGGAGCAGCGTGCTCGGTGCCGTTGTCGGCGCCGACATCGTCACACTGCCGGAATGCGACCACGACGCGGTCGTCCAGCGGGTCAAGGCCCATGCCCGCCGCGTACTGGCCCCGGCGGAACAGCCGCGCCGGGTCACCGTGGTCGACCAGTTCCCGATGACCTTGTCCGGAAAGGCGGTCCGTGGTGGGTGAGGCGCTCGGGACGGTGTTCGTCACCGGCGGTTCGCGGGGCATCGGGCTGGCTGTCACCCGTCGGCTGCTCACCGCCGGGTATCGGGTGGTCGCCGTGTCGCGGACCGCCTCCAGCGAGCTCGCGGCGCTGCGGGAGGCAGTCGGCGACCCGTTGACATTCCTTGCCGCCGACCTCACCTCCGGCGATGACCGGATCGCGGTGGCCGACCGGCTCCGGAAGTGCGCCGACCTCTACGGCCTGGTCAACAACGCCGGGGTCGCGAGTGGGGCTCTGCACGTAGCCACCGCCTGGTCGGACGTGAGCCGGATGTGGCAGCTCAATGTCGAGGCCCCGATGTCGCTGTGCCAGGCGGCGGTCAAGGCGATGTATCGCGGCGGTGGACGCATCGTCAACATCTCGTCGATCGCGGCCCACCGGACCTTTCGCGGACTCGGCGCCTACACCGCCACGAAGTGCGCTCTCGAAGGGTTCTCCAGGGTGCTCGCCGCCGAGGTCGGCGGCCGGGGTATCACGGTGAACTGTGTCGCACCGGGCTTCATCGACACCGCCATGACCGCGGCGATCGATGACGACCTCCGCGCCGCGATCAACCGGCGCAACATGCTGGATCGGGGTGCCACACCGGACGATGTGGCGCGGTCGGTGGAGTTCCTGCTCTCGCCTGCCGCGGAGGCCATCACCGCGCAGGTGATCCGGGTCGACTCGGGCAGCGGCGGATGAGCACGCTGGACGAGCGTGGACACGCGGAACAGCCCACCCCGCCACCGGCGGCAACCAGTCCACCGACGGAGTTCACGGACCGACGCCAGCGCTTCCGGCGCGAGGCGGTGCGCAACTACGGTCTCACCCGGGAGGCCGGGGAAGCGGTGGACGTCGGCTGGCGGGCGCTACCGAGCCTGGGCCCGCTGCGCGACCTGCGGTGGCGCGACCTGCGGTGGCGCGACATGTGGGTCGCGCTGACGGTCCGGCGCAACCGGGTTCCACTCGTGCTCCAGGCGCAGATGAGCGACTGCGGAGCTGCCGCCCTGGCGATGGTCCTCGCCTACTTCGGTCGGCCGGAGCCGCTCGACGCGCTGCGAATCGAGACCAACACGGGCCGGGACGGAGTTGCGGCCCGGTCGATGCTGGCCGCGGCCCGGCGTCGGGGTCTGGCCGCCCGCGGTGTCCGGGTCTCCATCGACGGGCTGCGTCACCTCGCTCCGGCCACCATCCTGTTCTGGAACTTCGTCCACTTCGTCGTGTTGGAACGGGTGACCGGCAACCACCTGTACATCGTCGATCCGGCCTTCGGGCGCCGCAAGGTCAGCCTGGTCGAGGCGGGCAAGGCGTTCACCGGGGTGGCGCTGGAGTTCCACCCGCCGGTCGGCGCCGTGACGCCGCGGCGAAGGTCCGGCCGCCAGCGCCTCGGTGCGAGCCGCATGCCCTATGTGGGCAAGTTCTTTCCTCGCACCAGCGCGTGGGTACCACTCGCGGTGACCTCGGTCGCGCTGACCCTGTGTAGCCTGGTCGTGCCGATCGCCTCCTCCTACGTCGTGGACCGGGCGAACCAGCCCGGCGAGCCGGTCAGCACGTGGCTGTTCGTCGCGGCGCCGATCGTGCTGTTCGCGATGTACTTCTGGATGCAGACCGCCCGCAGGATGGCAATGCTGTCCATCCAGACCCTCGCCGACAAGTCGGTGACCCTGGGGACGGTTCACCACCTTGTCTCCCTGCCGTTCGACTACTTTGCCCGGCGTCACACCGGGGACCTCGCCATTCGGGTCCGGACCAGCAACGCGGTACGGCAGGTCCTGACGGGATCCGCGTTGTCGGCCGTGCTCGACGGGGTTCTGGTACTGGTGTACGGCTGGCTCGTCGTCATCGCCGATCTGCGCCTCGGCGCGCTGGTGCTTGCCCTCGCCGTCGCCCAGGTCGGCCTGCTCGCCGCTAGCTGGCGAAAACAGGAGTACCTCACCGCCGCTCTGCTGGAGGCGCAGGCGAGGGCACACACCGAGCTGTTCCAGTTGCTGGACGGAGTGCCGACGTTGAAGGCGTCCGGGCTCGAGGGCGTCGCGGCGGAGAACTGGAGCCACACCTTCGCCGACGAGGTGAACGCCAGGACCCGCAGCCGGCGGTTCCTCGCCGTGTGCGAGGCCGCCAGTACCGCGATTCAGTTTCTGGCCCCCCTCACCGTGCTCGGAGCTGGCCTGGTCCTGCTCGGTCGCGGCGAGATCTCACTGTCCCGCGTGGTCGGTTTCTCCGCCCTGGCCATGGGCATGTTCGTACCGCTGGCGAGCCTTACCCAGACCGGGCTGCAGATCGCCGGTCTGGGACCGACCTTGACCCGGCTCGCCGACATCCTTGACGCGCAGCCCGAGGCCGGGCCGGATGCGGTGGCACCGTTCCGCGTCACCGGCGCGGTCCGGCTCGACGCCGTGCGGTTCGCCTATCCCGGCGCCGCGTCACCGGCAGTGGCCGACATCGACTTCGAGATGGCGCCTGGACAGTTCACCCTCATCGTCGGCGAGTCCGGCTCCGGCAAGTCGACGCTGGCCATGCTGCTGGCCGGGCTCTACCTGCCCACCGCCGGCACGGTGTTCATCGACGGTGTGCCCACCGATCGGCTCGACCGGCCGGCGGTGCGGCGGTCGATGGCGTTCGTGCGCCAGGACGCCCGGCTGTCCGCCGGAACCATCCGGGAGAACATCGCGTTGGGCCGGCCGGAGTGCTCCCTCGACGACGTCATCGCAGCGGCGCGGCTGGCCGAGATCCACGACGACATCGACGCCATGCCGATGCGGTACGAGACGCTGCTCGGCTCCGCCGGGGCGGGTCTGTCGGGTGGACAGATCCAACGCGTCTCGCTGGCCAGGGCCCTGATTCGCGACTGCGAGCTGCTGATCCTCGACGAGGCGACCAGCGCCCTCGATCGGCGCACCGAGGACCGGATCGTGACCAACCTGCGCGGCACGGGTCAAGCCCTGGTGGTAGTCGCGCACCGGCTCTCCCACCCCGAGGACGCCGATCAGATCCTGGTGATGAGCAACGGCCGGCTTGTCCAGCGCGGACGGCACGAGGAACTGGTCACACAGGACGGTCCGTACCGGCGGCTCGCGGGGCTCGCGCCGTGACGTCGTCGCTGAGCCTTGAGCGCCGGGAGCTCGACGCCGTCGTAGCGCTGATCCTGCGGGTGCCGGACGCCCATCGGCGGTTCGAGGTCGACGCCGCCGCTGCCGCCGCCG
The DNA here is from genome assembly GCF_050936445.1 of Plantactinospora sp. CA-294935. Taxonomy (NCBI): domain Bacteria; kingdom Bacillati; phylum Actinomycetota; class Actinomycetes; order Micromonosporales; family Micromonosporaceae; genus Plantactinospora; species Plantactinospora sp. CA-294935. The sequence goes on along the minus strand of NZ_JBNJMU010000001.1, from coordinate 8,152,834 downwards.
AGTACCAGATCGACGGGCCGGCGGTCGCCGCCCTCGTCGCCGCCGGCCTGCCCTCGGCGTCCGGCGCGGATGGCGCCCGGTTCGACGCCACCGACCTGCGCAACGTCGCGGTACACCTGGATGCGCGGTCCCGCGAGCGAAAGGTGCTGTCCTGGTGGATCCGCGAGCTGGAGCGCCCTACCGCCCACACCCGCTACCGGATGGACTACCTGGCGCGGTGTCCCGATCCCGGGCATGACGGGCCGTGCCGGTACCGCCTGGCGGTGCCGGAGGACGGCTGGCATGAGACGGCCTCTGCGCCGGCCCGTGGCGGTGTCCTGCACTCGGTGACGTTCGACCGGCCGCGCAGCTGGCCCGACCTGCCGGCCGCGCTGCTCGACCTGCTGGAGGAGACCCGGCACATCCGGTTCCTCTGGCTCCCGGAGACGTTGCGCGCCGACACCGGCTTCGTTCGTACCGCCGGCATTGCGGACTGCGTCGGCGTGGCCCGCATGCTGGTCGAGGAGGCCGGAAACCGGGGACTGGTCGCCCGGTTCTCCCACGGCAGGTCGCTGACCCCGCCGATTTCCGCGTCGCACTCGTGGGCGGAGTTCCACGTCGACGGGGTCTGGGTTCCCGTCGACCCGGTGCTGGTGGATGCCCTGCGGCAGTGGGGTATCGCCGGGCCGCGGTGGCATCGGACCCGCTCGCTCGGCGGCGTTCTCGGCCGCATCGGAGCCCAGCGACGTGACCTTGTGGCCCACGCCGGTCAGCCGGTCCCCGCGAGATTTCCTACCTACCGCGACACAGGAGAATGACATGGTGGACTGGCCACCAGCCTTTGAATCGCTTATCCGGCAGCGCAGCCGGCTGCTCGGCGCCGCCGCGCCCCTGGACCCCGACCACGGCCTGGCCGAGCTGGGGGTCGACTCGCTGGAAGTGGTCGAGCTGATCGTCAATCTAGAGACCGAGTTCGACATCGAGCTTCCGCCCGAGCTGTTGCAGCCGGAGGTGTTCGCGACTCCGGGCACCATCTGGCACGCGGTCAGGGGCCTGCTGTGACCGGCACTGTCGAGGAGGGGCAGGCAGCGGTGCGGCAGACATGGGCACGGCTCACCACGGTCGCCGCCAAGCTGAGCAGCCAGTCGCGGGACCAGCGATACCACGTCTTCGACATCTTCGACTGGCCGGACGAGCTGCCGGCTGACCAGTTCTGGATGAGTCCGGAGCTGACCACGTGCTACGGGACCCCGGTCTGGGACCGCCTGTCGGAGGCCGACCGGCTGCGCCTGACCCAGGCCGAGGCAGTGAACTTCTTCAGCCTCAATGTCCATCTCATCCGCGACCTGATCGGCGAGGTAGCCGGGCGGATCTACGACACGCGGTACCCGGGCCTCTCGGAGTTCTTCCACGACTTCATTCACGAAGAGAACGAACACATGTGGTTTTTCGCCCAGTTCTGCAACCGGTACGGGGGGAAGGTCTACCGCACCAAACGTGTCATCGGGCACGCCGCCGAGGGCAACGACGCGGTACGCGATGTCATGATCTTCGGTCGCATCCTCATCGCGGAGGAGCTGTGCGACTACTACAACGCGAAAATGGCGACCGACGACCGACTGCCGGCGATCGCGCAGCGGATCAACGCCGTCCATCACCAGGACGAGTCGAGGCACATCGCGTTCGGCCGGCAGATGATGCGGGCGCTGTACGAGGAAGCCACGCACCGCGCGACACCCGAGGAGGTCGCGGGCGCCGCGGCGTATCTGTCGCGATATGTCAGCTCGTGCCTGCGGGCGTTCTACAACCCTGCGGTGTACGCGGACGCGGCGCTCACCGGGGCCAGGCAGATCCGCTCCGAAGTGGTCAATGACCCGTACCGTCAGGAGTTCCACCGGACCGTGATGCGCAAGACCACCCGGTTTTTCAGCCGGATGGGACTCTTCACCGAGAGCATGGTCGCCTGGTGACCGGTCAGCCACCGCGACGGATGCTGCACGAGTGGTTCACCGTCGGCCTGGCGACCGCGCCGGACCGCGTCGCACTGCGGATCGGCCGCCAGGAATGGACCTACGCCGAGCTGGACGACGTGGCTCGGCGCTGGGCCGGCGGACTGACCGCGTGCGGGGCGCGGACCGTCGGCATCCTCGCGATGCGCAGCATCGAGTCGTACGCGGGGCTCCTCGCCACGCTCTACGCCGGCGCGACGGCGGTGCCGCTCAGTCCGGGCTTCCCCGCCGCGCGCACCTGCCGGATGGCGGCGATGGCCGGGGTCGACACACTGATCGCCGACCGGTCGGCGGCGGCGACGCTGCCGCACCTTGCGGCGGCCCTGCCCGGCCTTCGGGTGGCGGCACCGGCCGCGACGCCTCTGGGCACCCTGCCGCGGGCCGGGTACGACGAGGCGGCCTACGTGCTGTTCACCTCGGGCTCCACCGGCCGACCCAAGGGTGCACCGGTCACGCACGCCAACATGGACAGCTTCCTGCGGTACAACCTGGACCGATACGACATCGGCCCGGACGACGTCTGCTCACAGACCTTCGACCAGACCTTCGACCTGGCGATGTTCGACCTGTTCGTGGCCTGGGGCGCGGGTGCCGCCGTGGTGTCCACGCCGCCGCAGGTGTTCACCGCGCTGCCGGAATTCCTGGCCTCCGAGCGGGTGACCTTCTGGTTCTCCGTGCCCAGCGCCATCGAGGTGGTACGGCGCCGGGGCGGGCTGACTCCCGGCGCGATGCCGACGCTGCGGTGGAGCCTGTTCTGCGGTGAGGCGCTGCGGTTGACAGACGCCCAGGACTGGCAGCGGGCCGCACCGGGATCCATAGTGGAAAACCTGTACGGCCCGACCGAGCTGACGATCGCCTGTTCCGCGCATCGGCTCTCCGACCAGTCCGCCGAACTCGCCGTGCACGGTGTCGTTCCCATCGGGACGCCGTACCCGCATCTCCGGTACCGGATCATTGGGGACGGCGCCGATGGTACCGAAGGCGAGCTGTGCGTCACCGGGCCGCAGACGTTCCCCGGATACCTGGACCCCGCCGACGACCAGGGGCGCTTCTACGACGGTGACGGCGTGCGGTGGTACCGCACCGGCGACCGCGTCCGACAGCTCGCCAGCGCCGAACTCGGCTATCTCGGCCGGATGGACCGGCAGGTGAAGGTCCGCGGCTACCGGGTCGAGCTGGATGAGGTCGAGTGGCACGTCGGGCGGCTGCCAGGGGTGGAACGTGCCGTCGCGGTGGCGTTCGAGGCAGCCGGGCGGACCGAACTGGCGGTGTTCTATGTCGGTACTCCGGGCCTCGACATCCGTCGACCGATCGCCGCTATCCTGCCGGGATACATGGTGCCGCGGCTGTGTCACGACGTCGACGCGCTGCCGCACACCGCGAACGGCAAGATAGACCGTGCGGCGCTCGCCGCGCGTGCCCGGGACCTCCTGGTCGGCGAGCAGGTCGCCCGTGCCTGAGAGCCTGCCGCTGTGCCCGCTGGCCGACTCCGAGCTCGGGGCGATGCTGTCCATCCGCCGCTTCGAGCGCGCCGTACTCGACCTGTTCGGCCGGGGACTGATCAGGGGCACCACACACACGTGCCTGGGCCAGGAGTACATCCCGGTCGCGGTCGAGTCCCTGCTCTGTCGCGACGACGAGGTGTTCAGCAACCACCGGGGACACGGGCATTATCTGGCGAGGTACGACGATCCGGCCGGCCTGCTCGCCGAGCTCGCGGGCCGTGAAGGTGCGGTGTGTGCCGGCGCGGGCGGTTCACAGCACATCCGCCGCGCCGGGTTCATGTCCACCGGAATCCAAGGGCAACTGGTACCGGTCGCGGTGGGTGCCGCCTTCGACATGCGGCGCACCGGCACGGCGTCGCTCTCGGTGGTCTACGCCGGCGACGGTAGCTGGGGCGAGGGAGTGGTGTACGAGGCGCTCAACCTCGCCGCCCTCTGGCGGGTACCGATGGTCGTCGTCGTCGAGCACAACGGGATCGCCCAGTCCACCCCGACGCCGGCACAGATGGCCGGTACCATCGCCGACCGGTGTGCCGCCTTCGGCATCCGGCACGCCAAGGTGACCGGTATCGACGTCGGTGGCATCCGGACCACTCTCGCGCCGCTCGTCGCCGAGGTACGCCAGGACGGTTCGCCGCTGGTGGTCGAGTTCGAGACGGTACGGCTCGGGCCGCACAGCAAGGGGGACGACACCCGCACCTCGGCGGAACTCGACGCCATCGCCGGGCGTGACTGGTACCCGCACTACCGCGCGGCGTTTCCCGAGCAGGTTGACCGGCTCGATGCCGCGGCGACCGCGGGAATCCGGGCTGTGGTCGAGGACGTACTCGCCAGGCCGCTGATCGGTGCCGGCCGTGGATGACCGGGCAGTGGAGCGGGTCGGGGAGAACCTCAACCGCGGCCTGGCCACCCTGCTCGCCGAGAGACCGGATCTCTTCCTGATAGGTGAGGACATCCTCGACCCGTACGGCGGCGCCTTCGGCGTTACCCGCCGGCTCTCCACCGCCCATCCCGGACGGGTACTCAGCACGCCGATCAGCGAGCAGGCGATCCTGGGCTTCGCGGTCGGCCTGGCCCTGCGCGGCCGGGAGGCGGTGGTCGAGATCATGTTCTCCGACTTCGCCACCTTGTGCTTCGACCAGATCGTCAACCTCGCCAGCAAGGTGGTCAGCATGTACGGCCAGTCGGTGCGGATGCCGGTGGTGATCCGGTGCCCGACGGGAGGCCGCCGTGGATACGGCCCCACCCACAGCCAGAGCCTCCAGAAGCATTTCGTGGGGATCCCCAACCTCGCCGTTTACGAGATGAGCCCGGTGCACGACGGGCACGCCACGCTGGCCCGGATCCTCGACTCCGCGGCCCCGGCGATGTACTTCGAGGACAAGGTGCTCTACGGCCGGCGGCGGTTCGGTGCGGCCACCGGAGACGAGTTGTTCCACTGTGCACGGATCGGCGGCGACTGCGACTTCGCCGTGCTGGGCATCCACGGGGTGGACGCGGTGGACGTCGTCGTCATCGCACCGGGTGGCCTCACCGGCAGGGTCCTCGGCGCGATGCGCGGTGCCTACCTCAGCGCCGAGATCGCGGTGCGGGCCGTGGTGCCGTCCCGGCTCTACCCGTTCGACCCCACGCCACTGGCCCCACTCGTCGCCCAGGCCCGGCGGGTGGTGGTCGTCGAGGACGCGACGGCCGGCGGGGTGTGGGGGGCCGAGGTCGCCCACACCATCCACCAGAATATGTGGGAGCTGCTGTCCCAGCCCGTCCAACTGCTCCACGCGCCATCCCGCGCCATCCCGGCCGCCCCCCATCTCGAGCGTGCGGTGCTGGTCCAGGAAGACGACATCCGCGCCATGGTGACGGCGGTCGCCGGTGGGTGACATTCGCCTTCCCCGGCTCAACGCGACCGACGAGGAGTACACGCTTCTCGAGTGGCTGGTCGATGATGGGGCGTCGGTCGGTGCGGGCGCCGCGGTGGCTCTGGTGGAGACCTCGAAGGCGGCACACGAACTCGTCGCGGAGGAGGCCGGCACCCTGTGGCAACGGATCCACGCGCCCGCAACCTGCCGCCCCGGGGAGGTGGTGGCAACCGTCGCCAGGGACGACCGTCCAGTGCAGGCGCAGCGGAACGCCGACCCGGATCCGATCACCATCACCCGGCCGGCCCGGCAGCTCATGGTCGAATACGGTGTCGCGGAGGAGACGGTACGGTCGATCGGCAAGGTGGTCATCTCGCGGTCGGACATCGAGCAACTCGTCGCCGGGCAGGCGGGGCCGGCCGCAGTTGAGCGGGTGCCCGTCTCGGCTGCCCAGCGACGGGTCGCCCGTACGGTGTCCGCCTCGCATCGCGAGATCCCCGCCGCCTACTCGGTCGTGAAGGTGGTCGCCGACCGGCTGAAACAGCGCCTGCGTGACGAGGCGGCGACCGTCGGCTTCCTCGGCGTCCCGGAACTGGTCGTCAAGGCGATCGCGGCGCGACGGAAGCAGTTCCGGCTGTTCTTCGCGCACGCGGCGGACGATCAGACGGTGACCGTGCGGCCGGGGGCGCACGTCGGGGTCACGATCGACGTGGGAAAGGGTCTCTACCTGCCGGTCGTCGCCGACGCCGACACCCGGTCGCTGCGGGACATCTCGGCCGATCTGTTACGGTTCCGGCTTGCCGCGATGCGTGGCGATTTCACCGAGGCAGATCTGACCGGGTCGAACATCGCGTTCGCGATACACACGGACGCCGATATCGTGTACGCACAGCCGGTCATCTTTCCGGAACACATGTGTGCGTTGTCTCTCGCCTCGATGCAGCGTGAGTTGATACTTCATGATGACGGTTCGGTCACGAGCAGTGAGTATTTCCATCTCGGTCTGGCGTACGACCATCGGTTCGTCAACGGCCGGTCGGCGGTGGCGTTCCTGCATGCGGTCAAGGCTGACCTGGAGTCGGGCGGATGACCGCTGGCGGTCGTCGGTTGAACGCGGCCGACGCGGCATTCTTCGTGGGCATATCGGAGGTATCCTGTGGCATCCACCCTCCATTTCGGTATTCCGGATCCATAGTGGAGTCGGCAGGTCGAACGCGTCGACTCGACTGCGGGTTCGAACGCCGCCGCGGTGGAGACGAACCCAAGCCACGCGATGATGCCGGAAGGGGGTGAACCCACATGACCGAGGTAGAGTTCGACGGCGTCGACATCCGCGAGATGGCTGACGAGGAACTGGACGACATCGTCGGCGGTCCGAAGGCCTGCCAATAGCCGGTAGCCAGCAGGAGGCGCCTGGGCGGAGTCGCTCAGGCGCCTCCTGTCGTCATACGAGTGACTTCGAGGCAGGCAGGTCGCGATCGGTGGCCGGGTCGAAGAACCGGGTGAGAAAGTCTTGCTGCCACACACGCGGCTGTGGCAGGTCCCACTGGCCGTACTCGGTAAGCAGGCGCTCCGGCTCCGGGCACTGTTGCCGGAGTGCGGCGAGGACGTCCGGGGGGATGACGTCCGGAAAGAGCATCTGCAGGTGGGCGAGCCCGTAGAACACGGGTCCGGCGACCGCGTATTCGTCGACGCGCTTGAGGAACAGGTCCCATGGGAAGTCCTGTCCGGCCGAGCGCACGAGTTCGGCGATGTCCACGTACTTGATCAGACGCCGGTGCTTGCTGCCGCGGTTCATGAACCGGAGTGTCGTCGAGGTCTTGTAGATATGGGCGGCCAGGTCGATGACCGCGTCCTCGGGGGATGGCACGAGGAACGAGACGTCACCGTACCGGTGCCGATGAGCGTGCGCCAGGACGGCACTGACCGGAACGTCGTACCCCTTACCGGGCAGCGCCAGCGACACGTTGACGTCCACGCTGATGATCGGGCGGTCGAACTGCCCGGTCAGCTTGTTCAACTTGGGTAGGTCGCTGCCGTACAGGCGCCAGAACGCCCGGTCCCGCTTGCTCAGCGGGACGATGTCGGTCTCTGTTGGGTTTCCCTCCACATAGCCCAATCGCTCAAGCACTTCCACCAGGGCGGGCGCCTGCGCTCTGGTGACGAGGACATCCAGGTCGCCCATGGGCCGCAGGCCCGGCTCCTGGTAGACCGCGAAGGCCAGATGGCCGCCCTTGCGCATGAGCACGGTGATGCCCCGTGCCGCAGCGGCCTCGCTGATCGCCTGGATCTCGTCCAGCATGAGTTCGTTGCTCCGCCGGGTGTCCCGGTAAGCGGAGTAGAGAAGCGACACGACGGCGGCGTCCAAGCCAGCCACCGCCGCACTGGTCAATAGGCGCCATCCATGCCATCCCACGAGGGCGGCGACGCGGTGTTGAGCCGCCTGACCGGCGATCCGTCCCCAGTCCAGACCCGGCTCGTCCTGACCGAGGATTTCGCGCACACGGGCTATCTGCGGGTCTGTTATCTGCTGTCTGCTGAGCAGCATCAACAACTCCGACTCGGCTGATATCGCGGCCATTCGGCTTCCTTTGCGAAGGCGTTAAGGCGTTGGAGAGCGGAGGGCTCAAACGCCCGTCCACTGTGGTCGCCCGATCACTCGGTGCACAGCGCCTGCTCCCGACGGACGGGCGAGCGAAGTGTAGCGGATCTCAGTGGTTTCCGCCCTGGGCGACGCATTGTGCTCAACCTCGTTCCGTTCGGCCATGTGTCGTGGTCCTCGGACATCGACGTGCCACCGTCGGTTTGTCAACGGCCGATCCACGGTGGCGTTGCCACGTACTGTCAAGGCTGGCCGGGAAACGGGTTTCCGTCGACGGTTGTCAGTTGAACGCGACTCACCCGACATACCCTCTTGGACAAGACCCGGCTGTCGCCGATACGCGGCGTTGATCTCTCAGCCTGTCCAGGACACCAGTCGCCCCGCTCAGGGCGCCGGCAGTGCCCGAGGCCCGTCGGGACCGCTGTCGGGGGCGATCTCACCGCTGATCGCCCGCCGCCGGTGCGCCGCCGCCTCCGACACCGACCAGGCGATCGCGGCCAGGGCCGGCAGTCGCAGGCCCTGCTGGCCGTACACCAGGTGCGCGGCGCTCACCGCGAACCACGGCGCCGCCGGACCGTGCAGCATGATCGGGTCACCGACCTCGTAGCGCAGCACGAACAACCACTGCCCCATGTCGCCCTGGAACTCCACCACGCCCTGATGCCAGAAGCTCAGCCACTGGCCCCGGTAGTCGCAGAGCAGACGCTGATTGGTGAGTATGGTCCGGACGTGCGCGTGGTCCCGCCACTGGGCCGCCGCCGATGCCTCGGCGCGCCGCCGCGCCGAGGAGTTGGCCATCGCGTTCGCCGCCAACCCGGCCGCCACGAACGTCGCGGACCCGAGCAGCAGCGTGCTGCTGCTGCGGTACGACACCGACGTGCCGTAGAAGCGGGCGTAGCCCAGCACGGCTTCGGCGTGCGCCACCTCGTCCCGGTTCAGTCGCACCGGCCCCGGAGGGAGCGCGGCGAGGGCGCCACCGGCGTGCAGGTGTTCGTACAACTGGCAGGCGTTGGCCCACCCCTCGCGCTGAGCGACGTCGATCGAGTTGTCCTTGCGGCGGCCCACCGATTCCCCCGTTCCTCAGTTCCGAACTCCGCTGCCCCGTGGTCAGCGCCCCGGTTCGTGGCGCCGCAGCGCCCACCGGGTGGCGACGGTCAGCACGCCGCCCTGTAGCGCCAGGACACCCATCGCCCACCACCACGCACCGGTCGTGTGCCGCCACAGCGCGTCCGCGGACGGATTGACCGTCAGCGAACGGAGGTCGACCGTGGCCGCCGCGGCGGCGTACCCCCACCGGGCGGGTGCGAACCACGACAGTTGCTCCACCCCGGTGCGGTCGACCACCTCGAACAGTCCGCCGCAGAGCACGAGCTGTGCCATCACCAGCCCCACCAGGATCGGCATGGTCTGCTCCCCGGTGGAGACGTACGCGCTGACCAGCAGTCCCAGCACGGCCGCCGTCAGGGCGGTCAGCCAGACCACCACGATCAGCTCCAGCAGTGGCCACGGCAGTGCCAGTGCCCGCGGTGCCCCGGGCCGGCCGGCGAGGCCGACCACCACGAACAGCGCCGCCTGGACCGCGGTCACCAGCGCGAACACCAGCAGCTTCGACCCCAGGTACGCGCTCGGCGCCAGCCCCACCGCACGTTCCCGCCGGTAGATGGCACGTTCGCGGACCAGTTCCCGGATGCCGCCGGCGAGCCCGACGAAGATCCCACCGATGATCAGCACGACGAGCAGCTGTGCCGGTTCGAGGCTCGGCCCGGAGGCCGACCGGGTGAAGCCGGCGCCACCGGGGATCACGTGCAGCAGCGCGGCGAGCCCGAGTGGCAGGCCGAGCAGCAGGGCCGCGTACGTCCGGTCCGCCAGGGTGACGGCCGCCATCCGCCGGGTGAGGATCGTCAACTGCCGCCGCCAGCTCTGCCGCGCAGGCTGCGCCGGGGCCGGCTGGGCGTCGGCCGGTCGGGCCTGCGCCGGTTGGTCGTGCGCCGGTTGGGGGGCCTGTGCCGGTCGGGCCTGTCCCGGTTGGTCGTGCGCCGGTTGGGCCTGTGCCGGTTGGTCGTGCGCCGGTTGGGCCTGTGCCGGTCGGGCCTGTCCCGAACGGTTGCCGGGCCCGTCCGGTCCGACGGCGGCGGGCCGGGGCGGCAGCGTGGCCGCATAGCGCGCGGCCCAGCCGTCCGGGTCGTCGGCCACCTGCTTGAACACGTCGGCGTACTCCCGGGCGCCGAAGAACCGCAGCAGCCCGTCGGGCGGTCCGACGTAGGCGACCTTGCCACCCCGCCCGAGCACCAGCACCCGGTCGCAGACGTTGAGGTGCAGCGGGCTGTGGGTGATCACCACGACGGTGCGGCCCCGGTCGGCCAGGTCCCGCAGACTGGTCATCACGTCCCGGTCCAGCGCCGGGTCGAGCCCGGAGGTGGGTTCGTCGAGGAAGAGCAGCGACGGCTCGGTGAGCAGCTCCAGCGCGACCGAGGTGCGCTTGCGCTGACCGCCGGAGAGAGTGTCGATCCGCTGGTCCGCCTGACCGGTCAGACCGAGCTGGTCGATCACCTCGCCGACCCGCCGCTCCCGCTCCGCGCCCGTCACGTCGGGCCCGAACCGCAGCGCGGCGGCATACCGCAGGGCCCGGCGCACGGTCAGCGCCGAGTGCAGGATGTCGTCCTGCGGCACCAGTCCGATCCGGTGCCGCAGTTCGTCGTACTCGGCGTACAGGTCGCGGCCCTGGTAGCTGACCGTGCCCTCGTTGGCCGGACGGTAGCCGGTCAACGCGGCGAGCAGGGTCGACTTGCCCGCCCCGCTCGGACCCATCACGGCGAGCAGGCTGCACTCGTCCAACGCGAAGCTGACCTTGTCGAGCAGCCGCTTGCCGCCTGCCACGGTGACGCCCAGTCCGTCGGCGTGCAGCGAGACGCGCCCGGCGTCGACGTACTCGCGCAGCTCGGCGGCGTCGACGACGAGTTGGTGCCGGCCGAACGACAGCAGGTCACCCGGGCGCAGCTCGGCGGTGCTGACCCGGCGGCCGTTGACGAAGGTGCCGTTGCGGGTGCCGAGGTCGACCAGGTTCAGGCCGGCGGGGGTGCGGAGCAGCTCCGCGTGGTACCGCGACACCAGCAGGTCGTCCAGGACGATGTCGTTGTCCGGGGCGCGGCCGATCCGGGTCCGCCGAGCCGCCTGGTACGTCGCGGACGGTACCCGCCCAGCCTCGAACCGTGGCGTGCCCACGCCGGACGTACCTCCGGCCGGCATGCCCGACGGTGTGCCGGGCATGCCGGCCGGTGTGCTCGGCGTACCCGGCGGCGTGCCCGTGCCGCGCGGGCCCGGCAGCGTGCCCACGGCGGCCGTGGTCGGCGGTGGCGGCGCGAGTGGTGGCGGGGTGACCTGCGGCGATGTCGGTGCCGACGCCGGTCGCAGGGTGAGCCGGGGACCGTCGAACCCGCCGAGCCGGACCTCCACCGGCCCGGTCAGGTCCAGTTCGGAGACCCGACCGGCCGGCGTGTAGGTGCCGTTCCGACCGCCCAGGTCGCGCATCCGCCAGCGTCCGGCCTGGTACCGCAGCTCCAGGTGCTCCCGGGACACGCGCGGGTCGTCGACGACGATCCGGCACAGCGGGTCCCGGCCGACCCGGAGCGCCCCGTCCTCCGGGGTGACCCGCCGTTCCCCGTCCGGGGCGCCGATCAGCAGGACCGCGTCGGTCATGCCCCACCCTTGGGCAGTCGCTTGGCCATCGCGGTGGCGAGCTGGATCGCGTCGGACTGGTATCTACCCCTGCCCTTCACCGCTACCTCGATGACCACCTGCCCGCGTCGGACGAAGACGATGGCGATGTCGTAGTACTGCCCGGTGTCGGTGAAGATGCCGAGGGCCTCGTCACCGAGCTTCGGGACCTGCATCTCGGACCACCTCTCGCATCCCGCGGCCTTCGTCCGGACCGCGTCGAAGAAGGCGTCCGCCTCGTCGGCGTAGAAGCCCGCGACCGCCGAGTCCACGTTCGGGTAGCTTCCGGTGTTGACGTCGAAGCCGTTGGTCTCGCTGGCGCCGATCGCGTTCGTGGTGACCCTCCCGCCGCTGCACAGGTTCAACGCGGCGAGCCCGCCCTGCAGGGAGTCGTCCGCGTCCCGGGGACGGATGACCTCGCGACGGGCCTTCAGCACGGCCGTGATGTCGGCGGCTGTGACCAGCGCCGGCTGTAGCGCGGTGATCGGTGGCGGCGGCTTGCTCCTGTCGTACGACCGGGTGGGGGTGGCGCCGGGCCCCGCCCCGAACAGGTCCCCGTCCGGCGAGGCCTGGTATATCCCGACGCAGCAGGCGACGAGGGAGAAGAGCAGCACGCCGACGACGATCAGCGGTGCCTTGCTGCGCTTCTTCCTCGGCGGCGGGGTGCTGAGGAAACCACCGGCGGCAGGGGAGAGCCGTGGACCCCCCGGGCTGCTCGGCGGCATCGGATAGCCCGACGGAGGTGGTGACGACACCGGCCCGGTGCCACCGCTCGGACCGGACGGCATCGGATAGCCCGACGGCGGTGGTGGCGACGTCGGCCGGACGCCACCCGTCGAGCCCGGCGGCATCGGATAGCCGGGTGACGCCGGGGCGGCGGCCGGCGAGACCGGCGGCGCGGGCCCGAACGACGTCTCGGGCAGCACGGAACCGGCCGATGATCCCGGTCCGACGGCGCCGCCCCCCGGAACCCCGGAGCCGACCGACGTCTCCGGCGGTGCGGTACGCAGCGCCCGGACCCAGGCCGCCGCACTCGCCGGCCGGGCCTCCGGCTGCACCGCGAGCATTGCGACGATGCCCCGCACCTGCCGATCCTGGCCCGGTCCGAGCGCCGCGGTCAGCCGCTGCACCATTCCCGCCGGGTCACCGGGCAGCGGTGGGTTTCCGGTGATCGCGTAGTAGACGGTGGCGCCGAGGGTGAACCGGTCGGTCGCGGGGGTGTACTCGCCTCGGGCCAGCGACTCCGGTGCCATGAACGGAGCGGTGCCGAAGATCCGCGACGTGCGATCGGTGCTGCGCAGGCGCACCAGCCCGAAGTCCACCAGGTAGACCCGGCCGTCGGGGGCGAGCAGGATGTTCGCCGGCTTGATGTCGCGGTGCAGTACCGGGGCAGCGCTGGTGTCCCGACCGCTGTGCAGGTAGTCGATCGCCTCGGCGACCTGCTGTAGCGGGGCCAGCACGTCGAGCCCGCGCACGTCACCGCGTTCCAGCGCCGTCTGGAGGCTGGGACCCTCGATCCACTTCATCACGAAGTAGAGCCGCCGGCCCGCCGCATCCGGCTGGTGCCCGGCCGGATGCGGCGGCGCGCCGACGAAGACCTCCTTCACCTTCACCAGCGCCGGATGCTCCAGGTGGGTCAGCAGGGCTGCCTGGAGCCGCAACTCCTCCAACTGCCGGTCGGCAGCCGAGTCGTCGTCGAGCCGGATCAGCTTCACGGCGTACGAGAACGAGTCGGCGCCGTGGCGCTCCCGGGCCAGCCACACCTCGCCCTCGCCACCCGCCGCGTGCCGTTGCACCAGTTCGTACCGGTCCGGTGCGTCCGCCGGACCGACGTACCCGGGCCCCCCGTCCATCGACACCCTGATCCACCCGATCTCTTCCGCCCTGGCCGCGTCCGCCGTCAAGCTAACGGATCTTTCGGGTGTGGATCCGCCACTTGTTAGCGAGTTGTGAGTATCTGGGCGAGGTGCGGTAACAATGGCCCGTGCAGTTCGGAATCCTGGGGCCCGTCGAGGTCCGACACGACGGGCGGCTCCTGCCCAGCGGCAGCGGGCGGGAACGGCTGGTGCTGGCCAGCCTGTTGCTCGACGCCGGCAAGCTGCTCCCCGCGGACGTGCTGATCACCCGGCTGTGGCAGCAGCCGCCCGGCTCCGCCCGGGCCCAGCTGCACAACCTGATAAGCGGCCTGCGCCGCCGGTTCCGGGCCGCGGACCCGGACCTGATCGAGACCCGACCCACCGGGTACCTGCTGCGCCTGAGTGGACATCGTCTGGACCTGACGGAGTTCCGCGACCTTGCCGACCGGGGACGTGCGGCCGCTTCGGGTGGGGACCACACCGCCGCGGTGGCGTTGCTGGACCAGGCGCTGGCGCTGTGGCGCGGCCCGGCGCTGGCCGACGTCGCCGGAGCGGACAGCGGGCGACTCCGCGACGCCCTGCACGGCGAGCGGCTCGGTGCGGCCGAGGCCAAGCTCGACGCCGTGCTGGGACTCGCGGACTACGAGACGGTGCTGCGCGAGGTCGAGCCGCTGCTCGCCGACAATCCGTACGCGGAGCGGCTCTACCGCCAGCAGATGTCGGCGCTGGCCGGCCTGGGCCGGCGCGCCGAGGCGCTCGCGGTCTACCGCCGCGCCTACCGGCGGTTCGCCGACGGCCTGGGACTGGAGCCGGGGCCGTCGCTGCGCGCGACACAACAGCGGATCCTGCTCGGTGAACCGCTGGCCGGGGCGGGCACGCAGCGGACGCGTCCGGTGCCGAGGCAGCTTCCGCCGGCGCCGGCGCTGACCGGCCGGGAGTCGCTGCTCGACCGGATCCTCGGGCGGATGACCACCCCGGATCCGACCTCCGCCCCGGTCGTGCTCCTGACCGGTCCCGGCGGGGTCGGCAAGAGCGCGCTGGCGCTGGCGGCAGGTCACCGGCTGGGCGCGGCCTTCCCGGACGGGCAACTCTACGCCGACCTGCGGGGCAGCCACGACGCGCCGGCAGATCCGTACCGGATCATGGAGCGTTTCCTGCGGGCGCTGGGCGTCGCGGGCGGTGATGTCCCGGACGATCCCGAGGAGCGGGTGACGCTGTACCGCAGCCACCTGGCCCGGGGCCGGATGCTGGCCGTCCTGGACGACGCGGCCGACGAGGCGCAGCTACGGCCGTTGCTGCCGGGATCGGCCGGTAGCGGCGCGATAGTGACCTCCCGGCGACAACTGGCCGCGATGCTGGGCGCCGCCCGGGTCCCGGTACCCGCACTGTCCACGGAGGACGCGGTACGGCTGTTGACGGACGCTGTCGGCGAGGCGAGGATCGCCGCCGAACCGGAAGCGGCGCGCGAGATCTCGCGGCTCTGCGGCGGGCTGCCGCTGGCGCTCTGCATCGCCGCCGCCCGGCTGGCGGTAGGGCCCCAGGAGACCGTCGACGAGCTGCGGCAGCGGTTGGCGGTGGAACGGGGCCGGCTGGACGAACTGGCCGTCGGCGACCTCGACGTCCGGGCCAGCATCGCGTTGAGCTACCGGGCGCTGCCCGCCGAGGCGCGGCGGCTGGTGCGACGGCTGGGGCTGCTCAGCACCACCGACTCGGCGCGCTGGGCCGCCCAGGCGCTGCTGGACACCACCGACGGACGGGCGCTTACGCTGCTGCACCAGATCGCCGACGTACACCTGGTCGAACCGCTCGGCCGGGACGCCGTGGGGCAGCAGCGGTACCGGCTGCATGACCTGGTCGCCGAGTACGCCCGGGAGCGGCTCACGGTCGATGACGAGCCGGCCGACCGGGAGCAGGCACTGGCGCGGCTGCTGCGCGGCTGGCTCGCCCTGGCCGGCGAGGCCGACGAGCTGCTCGCCACTCCAGAGGCGGATCGGAACCGGGAGTCCGGGCCGATGGTCAACAGCGGTCAGCGGGCCCTCCGTGCCGACCCGCTCGCCTGGTTCGAGACCGAACGCGCCGGACTCGTCGCGGCGGTCGGCCAGGCGGGCCGGGCCGACCTGCCGGACCTGGCCGGCGGGCTCGCCTTGCGGCTGTCCGGGTTCCTCCGGCTCCGCTCCTACGACGACGACCTGGAGCACGTGCTGCGCCTCGCTCTGTCCTGCGTACCCGCCTCCGGCGCGGATCCGCTCCGGGCCCGACTGCTCGGCGAACTCTTCGCCGCCTGCCTCGGCCGGGACCGGTACGCCGAACTGCCCGCCATCGCGGCAGAGCAGCTCGCGGTGGCCCGCCGGATCGACGACCCTCAACTGCTGGTACGTGCGCTCACCAACACCGGCCTGGCGGCGCTGCGCGCCGGGCCGTCCGGGGAGGCGTTCGACTGGCTGGCCCGGGCGGTGAGTACGGCCCGGGACCCGGAGCTGCCCGGGCAGCTCCGACGCGACAGCCTGGCCACCCTCGGCTTCGCGTACTGGGAGATGGGCGACCCCGGCCGGGCCGTGCCGCTGCTGGCGGAGGCGCTGACCATCAGCGGTGCCCCCGTCCATCCGCTGCGGGACGCGCTGCACCGCTACCACTACGGGCTGGCGTTGACCGACGTCGGAGAGCTGGGTGGCGCGCGACAGGCACTCGCCGAAGCGATGGAGGTCAGCGTGCGGCTACGCGACGACCTCGGCACGGCGTATCTGGAGCAGGCGCTCGCCGATGTCGACATTCGCGAGGGCAGGTTGCCGGAGGCGGCGCGGCGACTGGACCGGGCGCTGACCGGACACGAGACGATCGGGCACCGCGACGGGCTCGCCGAAACGCTGCGTTCCATGGGGGACCTGGCCGCCGCCGAGAGCCGGTGGGCGGACGCGGAGGCGTCGCTTCGGCGTGCCCTGGGACTGTGCCGGCGGATCGGGGCCCGCCCCCAGGCCGCCCGGGTGCTGGCTCGGCTGGACCGGGTCAGCGCGGCGGCCGGCGACGACGGCGCCGCCGCGGCGTACCGGGCGGAGTGGCAGGCCATCCTCGACGGGTTGAACTTGAAGGAGGCGGCGCTGCAACTCCCGTCGTTCCTCGGTTGATGCGGGGCGGCATCCTCGGCCGCCGGTCGACGCGGGCCGGTCCATCTTCTGTTCCCCGCTGTTCGGCGTGGCGTCGACTCGAATCGATAGCGTGCGCTGGCCGCCACCGACGGCGGTTTCGTGCGAAGGGACGTCGATGCGCAAGACAACACACTGGTCTCTCCGCGCCCTGGGCGCTTTCGCGGGCGCAGTCGCGCTGGTGGCGGCCCTGCCGCTGGCCACTCCGGCGGCCGCGGCGAACGTGGCCTTCAAGGCGGCGACGCTGAACATCCACCACGGACTGGGCCAGGCCGACTTCGTGCACGACCTGAACCTGATCGCGTCCAAGGCGGACCTCGTCGGTCTCAACGAGGTCGGCAACCGCAAGGCTTTCCTGGAGAGCTGGGCCGCCGACAACGGCTGGTGGTTGTACGCGCCGGGCGGGACCAACCAGGCTGGCGAGGCGCTGATCGCCAAGAAGAGCATGTTCGACGTACTCGATAAGGGCTCGATTTTCGTGTGTGACACCAACGGTCCGGGCGAGGTGCCGCCCGCGCGGTACAACAACTGGGTCAAGTACCGGCACAAGGCCAGTGGCCGCACCGTGACCCAGATCAACGCCCACGCGGTGGCCAGCATCGAAACCGCCGGCCGGCCGGAGGACCTGCCGCGCACCAGGTGTGCCGAGGCGCAGTTCCAGGGCCTCAGGGACCTGGCGGTCGACAAGCAGGGCGAGGGCCAGGTCATCGTCAGCGGTGACCTCAATGTCGACTTCAGCGCCGACCGGAGCTACGGGTACGCGAAGTTCCCGTGGCAGGTCTTCGAGGCCAACGAGCTGCCGAACCTGCGCTCCAGCTACAACCTCTACGGCGAGAAGGGCACCGGGACGCACGGCAACCGGCACATCGACTACGTCTACTTCTGGAAGCGGCTGCCGGAGTACCAGCTCATGTGGATGACCGGCTATGACATCGTCGGCGGCACCAAGTCCGACCACAACGGTGTCGTCGCGACGTTCTCCATCCAGAACTGACGCGCTCGCCTTCCGCCGGCCACGAGTCCCGCTCCCGCTCCCGCGTGGAGCGGGTCGGGCAGGACTCGTTGCCGGCGCTGACCGGGAGGGGTACCGTTCAGCGTTCGGCCAGTGCGACGGTCAGCGGTGTCGGCTGGCCGGTCACCACGGCGATGTCCCAGGCGTGGACAGCGGCGTCGAGGGCGCATGCGGCGGCCGCGAGTGCCGTCACCATCACAGCCCGCACCGGCGCCGCCTCATGTCGCGGTCATCACGGCACCAACAACGCCGCAGCTACCCGCCAGCGAGTCCCATAGCCCCGTCTCAGACACTCACTGGAGGAACTCGTCGGTGGTCGCGACGACCGCCAGGCGCCGCCGTGTTTGGCGCTACCATTCGGCAGCGAGCGGCCGGGGACTCGCAAACGTCTTGAGGCAGCGAGCGAGCGCAATAGCCGGCCGGCCGGACCTCAGGGCTGGTACTCGCCACGGGTGCGGGGCAGCCATTGCGGATGGGTGTTCCGCAGGTAATGGATCAGTCCCTCGCGCAGGTCGCAGCGGAGATCCCAGGCGCTCGGCCCGTCTGCGGCGGAGGCCTGGACCTGGATGACCACGGTCTGCGGGGTGGCGTCGACCATCTGCAACACCCACTGGTGCTGGTCCCACAGCGGCGACGACTCGACAAGCCGTCTGGTCACCTGTCGGAGGTCGTCCAGGTCGGCGGTGTGATCCAGGTGGATGCGGATCTCGCCGACCACCCGTGTCTCGTTCCGCGTCCAGTTCTGGAAGGTGTGTTCGGTGAAGTAGGTGGTGGGCAGGACGAGCATCCGGTCGTCCCAGAGCCGGATCACCACGTTGGTCAGCTTCACCTCCTCGACCCGTCCCCATTCGCCGTCTATCACCAGCACGTCGTCGACATGCAGACTGTCCGCGAAGGCGACCTGGATGCCGGCGAATGCGTTGCCGAGCGCGGTCCGGGCGGACAGGCCGATCACCGCGCCGATCACGCCGGCCGAGGTCAAGAAGGTGAGCCCGAACGAGCGTACGGGCCGGAAGGTGACCAGGATCAGACCGACCGCCACCACTATGACGACAGCCGACGTCAGCCGGCGTACCGGGCGGATCTGGGTACGGGCACGGCGGATCCTGCGGTCGACGACCGTCTCGCCCGGCAGCCGGCTGAACGCGACGCCCTCGGCAACGTGCAGCGCCTTGACCACCAGCCACCCGGCGCTAGCGATCAGCAGCAGCAGGATGACATGGCGGACAACGCGGACCCACTCGTTCCCATCCGGTGGCAGCGCGAAGTACAGCGCCGCGAGCAGCAGCACCACCGTGGTCGGGCGGCGGCAGGCCTGGCGCAGTGGGGTCAGCAGCCACTGGTAGCGGCCACGGGCGAACCGGCGGACCAGCACGCCGGTCAACAGGTCCACCACCACGGCCGCGCCGACCGCGGTCAGCACGATCAACGCTGCGCGCAAGGGATCCCGTCCGCTGCGGTCCTGGTCCCCATCCTTCGCGGCTCCTCACTCCGTGGTACCGCATCAGCTTGACACCGAGCGGCGGGGGACGGGGCACATATCACCAACGGCCGCGCCTCCGTGCACCGACCGTGCCGCCGGGTCTTGCGGTATGAAGCCCAGTTGATCAGGATCCGCCCAGGCCGGTCACCAGGTTCACGGCTGCGGCGAGGATGACCGTGCCGAACAGGTAGGACAGCAGCGCGTGGCCGAGGGCGGTCTTCCGGATCCGCGTACTGGCCGGTTCGCTCTCCGACACGGCGAAAGACATGCCGACGGTGAACGCCAGGTAGGCGAAGTCGCTGTAGGCCGGTAGCTCGCTCTGCTTGAAGTCGATCCCGCCGTCCTCAAGGTAGAACATGCGTGCGTACTTGAGGGCGAATACGGTGTTCATCAATCCCCAGGACAGGATCGCCGTGAGCACACTCACGATGACCAGGGTGACCGCGAGCGCGTCCCGGTTGCTTGACGAGTGAACGAGGGCCCAGGCCACGGCGCCGAGGCTGGCCACTGCGGCGATCAGCACCCCGCCGTCGGTGGAGCGTGACCGGCTCTCCTCCTCGGCGAGCCGCTCGGTGCCCTCCGGCCCCTGATGCCAACTGATCCGCCAGACCCAGACCAGCACGACGGTGGCGGCCACGTTCCAACCGACCAGCGGAAACAGTTCGGGGAACCCGAGCACCGCGACAGCCACGGCGACGACGGCGCCGGCGGCCAGCGAGATCGACAGGCGCCGGACGGAGAGGATCCGGTCCGGCGTTCGTATTTCGACCTGACCCATGGGCTCAGGATTCCAGGCGGTCGGAGGAAGGCCGGCCAGCCATGCCGCGCTCCGTCCGGATCGGTCGGCTCGCGGTACCGGTGACCTGTCCCGGGACCTGTCTCAGCCGCCGTTGTTGTCGGCGTCACGGCGGTGGCAGCGCCGTCAGCCGGCACAGCCTATCGATCTCAGATGACAGTCAACGAGATCCCGCCGCCTGATCAACACCCACCTCCGAAGCACCGCCGCGCGGTTCAGGTTGAAAAAGGTTCAATGACAGCCTGCAATTTCGATCAAGCCACACGTCAGCTCGTCACCCTCATAGGCGTCGACCCGGGGAAATACAAGAAGTAGCACCAACAGCCAGTACCGGGCGGGAAACGTGCACGTTCCGAGTTGACCGTCGCGGGCGGTAGCTGCGGCATCGGGCACAGCCGGCGGTCATCAGGCGTTGGTGCGCCAGGCGGTAAGGACGCGGTCGATGTCGGTGCGGATCCGCTCCCGTGCGTCGGCGCGCGGGATGCCGGCCATCAGCAGTTGGTCGTACTCGGTGTCCTCGTGCCGGATCGAGGCGATGACCGCGCGGGTCATCGCGTCCTGGTCTACGGCGCGGCCAGCCGCGGACCGCCCGACCCGGCCACTGCCACGCAGCCCGGTGTGCCCGGCGATCGCCTCGGCTCGGGACGCTGGACAGCCTGGGAAGAGTCGAAGGATCTCCTCGGCCATCCGGGCCGTCAACGCCACGTCCTGATCTGCCCGGCGTTCGCGGTCTCGCTCGCGGCGGCGTAGCCGCGCGGCCTCGTCACCCAGGCACTGCCGTTCGGCGCTGTCCAGCCCGGCCGGTTCCACCAACAATCCCAGCCGGTCGTACCGTTTCCGGGTCCGGTTGAAGCGCAACACCACGGCGGACAGGGTGCTGGCCTTCTTCGCTCGTCGGGTCATCGCCGCGTCCCCGGCGGGCAGGAAGACCAGATGATCCAGGTCCGTACAGGTCAGGCAGAGGGTCTGCGCGTCCTCGGAGACGAGTAGTTCTCCGGTCTCTCCGCACTCGGCGCAGGTCCACGTGGTGACCGCCGAGTGCACCACCAGGTCGGGCGGCGTGCTCTGCCGCTGTACCAGCCGCGCCCGGGCGGTTTCGGAGAGCGTGTTCGAGGCCCAGTGTGTCCGATATGCCCGCTCGATGTCGGGATCGCCGTCGGTGGTGAAGCGCAGCGGGTGGCGGTCGCGGGTCGCGGCGAGGTAGGCGACCTCGTCCGGCTGCAGTCCCTCGTCTCGGGCCCAACGACCGAGGATCTCCAGCGCCTCCAGCAGCCGTGACGGCGGCACTGCCGCACTCCGCTCCAACTCCGGAACACGGCCCTGTCGCCATCGGTCCACCATGTTGCCCGGAAGCCAACCGAGCGCGCTGAGCAGGGTGAGCGGCGAAACATACCGATGGCGGGCCAACGCGGCCTGCGCGGCGGTGATGACACGCCGCTCCAGCTTCGAGCCGGTCGGCTGCCCGTCAGGCGGGGGCGGGGGAGTAGACATGACTTCGCGAGGATAGCTATGTAGCCGACGGAATTGGCGACCGGCGCGGCGCCGTGGTGTCGCCGGGCGTCAGGGTGCACGGCCCGTGCGGCGGGCACCGTCGCGAGCTGGCAGGTCGGCTCCGCGGCGAGAGGGGGTTCCGGTTCATCCATCCCAACGAGGCCTGGGCCTCAACCCCGCCGCGGTCCACCAGCGCCACTACTGAGCCATCTTCGTCGTGGGTGGCGGGTGTCTTCGGCGGTGTGAAGGACGCGGATGGCCTGCACGGAGCGTGGGACGGGCCGATGGCCCTTGCTACGCCATTCAGCGAGCTTTCGAGGTCAGGCTCGTGTGTCGAGTTCGGGTGCGCATCGCAGCTAGCCCGCGGAATCGGTCGGCTGGCGCTGGCCGTGGATCCGGACCAGTCCTTCGATCCCGCGGAGGAAGGTCTCGGACACCAGTGCCGGGTCGAACAGGCAACCGGCCGCCATGGCGCCGTCGCGCAGCATGACGAAGTGGCGCGCGGCGGCATCCGACGAGTCCTCCGCGACCTGCGCCATCAACATCGTGAGACGGTCCAGGAACCATTGCCGGTGGGCGATGATCTGCTGGTGCACCGGATGACCGGAGTCCGGGTACTCCGCGGCGGCGTTCAGGAAGGCACATCCGCGGAATCCGGGAGACTGGATGCCCTGGGCGATGGAGTTCGCCACGGCCACGAGGGCGTCGACCGGCGACGGGTTGGCGGCGATCGCCGCGTCGACCGCGCTGCGATCCATCTGGTGGACCTCGCGCAGGTAGCTGAGCACGAGGTCCTCCTTGCTGGGGAAGTGCCGGTAGAAGGTGGCCCGGGTGACCTTCGCCTCGGCGATGATCCGGTCGACACCGACCGCGTGGATGCCCTCCGCGTAGAAGATCCGGATTGCGGTGTTGAGCAGTCGGAGCCGCGCCTCGGAGGGCCGGGTTTCGGTTTCGCTGCGCGTCATGCGACTATTCTAGCGAATAGAACGTTCGGTCTACCAGTCTGCGCTCGTGGAAGCGGTCAAACTCGCCGAGGGCCGCTCGGGCGGCCGGTCGTGGTCGCCCGGATCGGCAGCGCCCGCACCGTCGAGTAACTCCCCGCATTGATCGTCGGTGCCGCGCTCGAGCTGACCGCCGTCGAGCGCGCCGGGGTCGGCGACGTGTCCGCAAACATCAACGCGGCCTGACCCTTGGTCGAGGCGGTCGGGTGAACGAAAGGAGACGGCCGGCGGCGCGGAGGAACGACCGGAGTTCCGCGCCGTTCGGTCGAATCCGGAGGCCGGCGTACGCGAACGCGTCCGCGTATTCGGCCATTCGCACGATCCTGCCGTCGTTGATGTCGAAGATGGTGACGTAATGGTTGCGGTACGGCTTGCCGGTGCGCGCGACGACCATGTTCCCCTTTCCGCGAAAGAACACCTGAGATCCGTCCGGGGACACCGACCATTCGGTGTCGCTCCAGCGCAGCGGGTCGAATTTGCCCATCAAGCCTTCGGTGTACGCGAGGACCTCGTGCCGGCCCTTGAGATAGGCGACGCAGACCGCTCTCCGGTTCTCGCCGGTGACGATGGCGGCGGCGCCATCGCCGTACCTGGTCCTCTTGGTGTGCATGAAGAGCTGCTGGGCGTCGGGCGCCAGGGCTTCCGCGACGGCGTCCAGGTCCTTCGCCTCGACGGCGGTGATGAAATGCTGGGCGATCCGCAGTGCGGATCCAGCTGCGGGCGTCTGCTTCATATCAGGCATTTGCCGTTCCCGAGTGGTGAGAAATGCCCGGATTTGCCGGGTAGCGTCCTGTTCTGCACCTGGTCGAGGGTATGCGGTCCACCGCCGATCGGGGGAGACCGCGTCACGCCTGGTACCAGGAGGGCCATGCCCGCGACGGTCACCGCGGGACCCACGTACGGTGGGGGCATCATTGCCCGGATGAACGGTGCTGATTCGGCGGAACTGGGCCGCTTCCTGCGTCGTGGGCGAGCGGCCGTGTCACCGCTAGAGTCCACCAGCGGTGCGCGGACGTCGCGACGGCAGGTTCCGGGGTTGAGGCGGCAGGAGCTCTCCGATCGTGCCGGGATCTCCGTCGAGTACTACACGCGTCTGGAACAGGGCCGCGCCCAGCGTCCGTCACGTGAGGTCCTCACGGCGCTGGCGCGCGCGTTCGAGTTCGCTGCCGCTGAGCGAGATCACTTGTTCCGGCTGGCCGGCGAGCTGCCTCCCGAGCCGGAGTCGCCGGATGCCGAGATCCGGCCGGGTTTCCTCCGTCTGCTCCGCACCCTCGACGCCACCATGCCGGTCAGCATCCACGACGGACGTCTCGACGTGCTGGCCTGCAACGCCGCCGCAGCCGAGCTTTTCGGGCAGCTATCGGCTACCGGGCGGTTCCGGCGCAACATCGTCTATCAGTGCTTCACCGCTGCGGCGGTCACTGAGGTGCTCGGCGAGGACGGTGCTGAGGAACTGGCGCGGGTGTCGACCGCGGAGTTGCGGTCGGCGCTCAGCCGGTATCCCGATGACGAGTACCTCCAGTCGCTGCGGGCCGAGCTCTGGGAGGAGAACGCCGCCTTTCGCGATCTCTGGGAGCAGGGCGCCGTCGGTGCGTGGCGGTCGGCCGTCAAGCGCCTGCGCCACCCGAGCCGCGGATGGCTGACCTTCGACACCGAAGTCCTGCACGATCCCGAACGAGACCACTGGGTCATGCTCTACACCCCGCGCGACACTGCCTGACCGCCCCCGACGAGGCCCCGGGCTCGGTCAGGCCTGGCGGTAGGATGCCTGCGGGAGGTCACACCGATCCCTTTCCGTTGACGCGATGGCCTTGCTCCTGCGGGCGGGTTGGTTCCGGCGCGGGTTCGTTCATCGGGCGGAACGGGCCGGCGTCGGTGAAGGCGTACTCGGCGAACCGGGCGCCGATCCGCTGGTGGGCGGCGGGGCTCGGGTGCAAGCCGTCGGATAGCGGGAGCTCCGCAGCGTCGGTTGAGCCGTACAGGAAAGTGCCGTCCAGGTAGTGCAGGTTCTTGTCGGCCGTGCGACGGTCGGCCAGTGAGCGCAGCTCGCGCCGGATCACCTGGAGCGTCAGGCGCCCCAGCGTGACGTCCTCGGGTGTTCCGGTCGCGATGAAACGCACCTGGTCGCTGCCGATCGAGGCCGGGTCGATCGCGCCCGGGCCCGGGCTGTTCTCGTGGATCCCGCAGAACAGCGGCGAGATCAGCAGCAGCGGTACGTCGGGGTGGCCGTCGCGGATCGTGTCGAGGAAGCCGTGGACGGCGGGGACGAAGGTCCGTAGCCGCATCGCGTCGAGGTTCACGACGTTGATGCCGAGCTTGATGCTGATGTAGTCGGCCGGGGCGTCGCGGATCACGCGGGCCAGGAACGGATCGACCAGCGCGCTGCCGCCCAGGCCGAGATTGCGCAGCTCGACACCGGCGCGGCGGGCGGCGACGGCCGGCCAGATCTCGCTGGGCGCGACTGCGTTCGAGCCGTGGCTGATCGAGCTGCCGTGATGCACCCACAGCGGCAGGCCGGCGTCGTCCGGCTCGATCGGGGCGTCGGCCCACAGGTTGATCAGTTCGATGCTCTCGTTGTGCGGCAGCCAGATCTCGATCCGGTGACGGCCGTCGGGCAGACCGGAAACCGCGGTCGTGTGCGCCTCCCCGAGGTGCAAGGCGGTCCGGCCACTGGTGAGGTCGACCTCGATCCGGTCGCCGCCGTCGAGTGTGTCCCGGACGGCGAGCTCACCGTCGACGTAGACGTCGATGCGCCCCCGTGGTCGCTCGGCGCCCGCGTACGCGATCCAGGTGGGGTGGGTCACCAGGGTGACCGAGTTCGCCGCCGTTCGGAACACGATGCGTACGCCGGACGGCTGACTCTCCATCGAGAGAAGCTGCCCGTCCGGGAACTGCTCCCGTACCCAGGCGGGCAGCCGGTGCGGCCGGAGGCCGCGCGGGGTGACCTCGACCTCGGCGACGCCGCGAAGAAGTTCGGCGAGGACCTGCATCAGGAATTCCCTTCGGTCGACCAGTCGCGGAAGACGGTGTCGAGCGCGTCCAGAGCCCGCCGCCAGGAGACCTCCGGCGAGGGCTCGCGGTGCCCGAAGCCGCCGTTCGCCTCGAGCGCCAGGAAGCCGTTGATGGTCGCGCCGAGCAGTCGGGTGGCATGCACGAGCTCGGTCTCCGGCAGCTGGTAGCCCCGGAGCATCGCCAGGGTGAGCCGGACAAGGTGGCCGGCCGCGTCGGAGTCGACGGTCGATGCCGCCGCCGGGCGTTGCAGAGCGGTCCAGCGGCCGGGGAACCGGCGGGCATAGTCGCGATGCGCGTCGGCGAGAGCGATCAGGGCGTCTCGTCCCGAGCGGCCGCCGATGGCCATCGCTATCCGGTCGGCGAGTTCGCCGAGTGCCAGCTCGTGCACGCCGTCGAGCAGGGCGGACCGGTCGCGGACATGGGAGTAGAGGCTCGCGGTCTGCACCCCGAACCGGCGGGCCAGCGCCGACAGGGTGATCGTGTCGAACCCATCCCGGTCCGCCAGCTCCGCCGCCGCAGCGATGACGACCGCCGGGGTCAGGTTCGCTCGTCCCATGCCCACATCCTACGCCATGAAGCTAGAAACCTAAGGTATTTAGGGTCACGGGGGAGACGACCGCCCGCCTGGCGGGCCTCGGACCGATCGCCGAGCGCGTAGCGGTACCGGTCGACCCAGCCGGTCTTGCTCTCCTGGCCCGAAGGCCCTCGTCGCCGTGTTGACAGCCGGAACTTCGCTTCGGACGGCCACCCTTCCGTCTCGCTGCGACCCGTACCGCTCACCGTAGCGGACAGAACGTTCCGTCTTGACAGAGCGGATCGCGGGTGTCATCGTTGGATGCGACAGAACGTTCGTTCTTCAGGAGTGGTGTTCCGGTTCCGCGGCTGACGCTGGTTGCGGTGGCCTCAGGAACCGACGAAGGGATGATCATGATCACCGTTGCCGCGCCCGGTATCTCGTCGACGGCGGCTGCTCTGCGGCGGCTGTATTTCGTGCGTTTCGTGTTCGCGATCGTCTGGGCTGGGGTGATGTTCGCGATCACGGATGAGCTCAACCCGGTGGTGGGCACGTTGTTCGTGTTGTACCCGCTGTTCGACGTGGCGGCCGCTGTGGTCGATGCCCGGGCGTCGCGCAGCACGGACTCGCCGGCCCTGCTCTACCTCAACATCGCGGTCAGCTCGCTCGCTGCCATCGGTCTGGCCGTCGCCGCCGCCTCCGGCATCCCGGCCGTGCTGCGGGTGTGGGGCGCGTGGGCGGTGGTCGCCGGTCTGATCCAGCTGATCGTGGCGGTCAGGCGCCGCAGGATGGGCGGCCAGTGGCCGATGATCTTCAGTGGTGGCCTGTCTGTGCTGGCCGGTGGCTCGTTCTTCGCGGCCGCCTCGGCGGCGGACCCGGCGTTGACCAACGCGGTCGGTTACGCGATTCCGGGTGCGATCTTCTTCCTCGTCTCGGCTGTCCGGCTGGGCCGCGCGGCGAAGGGAAACTGACATGAGTGCCGCGACGTTTGATGTGATCGTGCTCGGTGCGGGGCCGGTGGGGGAGAACGTCGCCGATCGGGTGGTACAGGGCGGTCTGACCGCCGCCGTCGTGGAACGCGAACTGGTCGGTGGGGAATGCTCGTACTGGGCGTGCATGCCGACCAAGGC
Source organism: Plantactinospora sp. CA-294935 (assembly GCF_050936445.1). Taxonomy (NCBI): domain Bacteria; kingdom Bacillati; phylum Actinomycetota; class Actinomycetes; order Micromonosporales; family Micromonosporaceae; genus Plantactinospora; species Plantactinospora sp. CA-294935. The sequence goes on along the minus strand of NZ_JBNJMU010000001.1, from coordinate 8,125,737 downwards.
GTTGCTGCGCAGCGCATCGGCGTTGCGGGCAGCGCGCCGGCTGCCTGGTGCCCGTGAGGCCGTGACCGGTGACCTGGATAAGGCAGCGGTGCTGCGCCGCCGCGACGCGTTCGCCTCGGACTGGAAGGACGACGGCCAGGTGTCCTGGCTGGACTCGGCGGGGATCGCCTTGTTCCGTGGCCAGGGCCGGATCAGCTCGGAACGGGTCGTCGAGGTCGCCGGTGCTGACGGTGCCATCACCACGCTGACGGCCCGGCACGCGGTGGTCGTGGCGACCGGTAGTGGTGCGCTACTCCCGGACATCACCGGCCTGGCTGAATCGAAGCCGTGGACGAGCCGGGAGGCGGCCGCGGCGACCGAGGTGCCGAGCCGGCTTGCGGTGATCGGTGGGGGCGTGGTGGCCACCGAGATGGCCACCGCGTACGCGAGCCTCGGTTCGGTGGTGACCGTGCTGGCCCGGGATGGAGTGCTGCCGCTGGCTGAGCCGTTCGCCGGTGAACTCGTCACCGAGTCGCTGCAGGAGGCGGGGGTATCGGTGCGGGTGGGTGCTGAGGCGGTGGCGGTGAGCCGCGACAGCGACGGCACCGTGCACCTGACCCTGGCTGATGGTGGGCAGGTGGAGGCCGATGAGCTGTTGGTGGCGATCGGTCGTACCCCGAACACCCAGGACATCGGCCTGGACCGGATCGGTTTCAAGCCCGGTGGCTGGTTGCCGGTCGATGACACGTTGCGGGTCGTTGACGAAGGCGGGGCGCTGGCCGGTGGTGGCTGGTTGTATGCCGCGGGTGATGTGAACCGGCGGGTGCTGCTCACTCACCAGGGCAAATACCAGGCCCGCGCGGTAGGTGATGTCATCGTGGCCCGGGCCAAGGGTGAGAACGTCGAGGACGACCGGTGGGGGCGGCACGCCGCCACGGCTGATGAGCGGGCGGTGCCGCAGGTGGTGTTCACCGAGCCGGAGATCGCCTCGGTCGGGCTGACCGCGGCCACTGCCGAGGCGGCCGGGCTGCGGATCCGGGTCCTGGACTACGACCTGGCCGCGGTGGCCGGCTCGGCGTTGCACGCCGAGGGCTACCAGGGCCACGCCCGGATGGTCGTCGACGAAGACCGCAAAGTGATCGTCGGTTTCACCCTCGCCGGCCCCGACGTCGCCGAACTGCTGCACGCCGCCACCATCGCCGTCGTCGGCGAAGTCCCCCTCGACCGGCTCTGGCACGCCGTACCCGCCTACCCCACCGTCAGCGAAGTCTGGCTCCGCCTGCTCGAAGCGTACGGTCGCTGACGTGAGCTGTGGTCTCCTCGTCCCGTCGCTGTTCACGGTCGGGACGAGGAGTGAACCCGGTGGCCGGTCGGCGACGTGCGGAGCGAATCACCGCCTGGCTTCCCCGCAGGTACGAGCCGGCCGGTCCCGCGGGTCACCGAGGTAGCCGGCGACCATGGCGCCAACGCGGAGCACCAGCAGCGCCTCCGCGACGGCGGCCCGGTCGGTCAGGTCGAGCGGCTCGATCAGCTCCTCGTACGTCTTCGGGTGCCAGGCTCGGTGCGTGTCGACGAGTGTCTCCCGGACGGACGTCAGCACGCCGGCCGAGCCGCCTGCACGGCGCACGGGACCGGCGGGCTCGGCCTACTCGGCGGCGGTGTGACGAACGGGCACCCGCGGAAGCCGGGACTGCACGCCCACCGCTCCGATCGCTTCGGCGAGAGCTGCAGGGTCTTGTCGACACCGCCCCCGCCGGCGGTGAGGGCCGCGCTGACGCCCTTCCGCTCGCCGGCAGCGCGGCTGCTTCAGGTACGCCACGATGAGGTCGTCCTTGGTGCGGACGTGCCGGTAGAAGACCACTGTCGTGGTGCCGACGGCTCGATGATCTTGTCAGCGCTCACGGGAATCGCTGCCGTCTAGTGTTGCCGTAGACAGAACGTTCGTTACGCAACGTCGAGCAAGGAGAACATCATGCCTACCAAGATCACGCTGATCGTCGACAACCCCGCGAACCCGGACGAGTTCGAGAAGGCCTACGCCGAGGTGCTGGCCGCCGCGATGACGTTCCCGAAGCTTCAGCGGGTGGAGTCGGCCAAGGTGTGGCCGAAGGAGGACGGCACGCCCACGCCCGCGTACCGGACCCTCGACCTGTACTTCGACAGCTACGAGGACGCCTCCGCGGCGGTCGCCACCCCCGCAGCCGGCGCTGTCTTCGGCGGCCTCCAGGGCACGCAGGTGACCTTCGAGGGCCTGTTCTCGGACATCGAGCAGTAGTGCTCGCTGCATCGGCGCCCGGGGCCCCGGGCCCCGATGCAGTCGACCGGTGCGAGGGCTGTCACCGGTTGACGAGCCGTGTGCGGGTACTCGGGGAAGTCGGTGGTGACGGTGCTGTCTTCGCGTCTGGGGTTCATCGCAGGGTGAGCGGGATTTCGGATGTGACTCGGGTCAGTTTTGCCGGGTTGCGGACGTAGTAGAGGCCGGTGACCCGGGCGTTCTCGACGCGGACCGCTAGGATGCCGTCGATTTCGCCGTCGAGGCGGAGGACGAGTGCGGAGTTGCCGTTGACCAGGGTGGTGTTGCTGGTGAGGGTGGCTTCGAGCTTGCCGAGGCCGCTGACGAAGAAGCGAGCTATCTTCTCGGCGCCGGTGACTGGCCGCAGCGCGGCGTGTTTGACGCCGCCGCCGTCGGCGACCAGGACCACGTCGGGCGCGAGCACGTCAAGGAGGACCTGTGGGTCCCCGGTTTCGAGCGCGCGTTGCAGCGATTCCAGAGCCGTTCGGGTTTCGTTCGGGGAGACCACCTGGCGGGGGCGGCGGGCGTCGACGTGCTGGCGGGCGCGGTGGGCGATCTGGCGGACGGCGGCGGGGCTCTTGCCGACGGCGGCGGCGATTTCGGTGTAGCTGATATCGAAGGCTTCGCGTAGCACGAAGACGGCGCGTTCGGTCGGTGACAGCGTCTCCAGGACGAGCATGAGCGCCATCGACATGCTCTCGGCGAGTTCGGTGTCCTCGGCGATCTCCGGCGCGGTGAGCAGTGGTTCAGGCAGCCAGGGACCGACGTAGGCTTCTTTGCGGCGCTTCATCGTGCGCAGCCGGTTGAGTGCTTGCCGGGTCGTGATGCGGACCAGGTAGGCGCGCTGGTCCCGTACTCGTCCCAGGTCGACCTTGACCCAGCGCAGCCAGGCTTCCTGGAGGACGTCTTCGGCGTCGGCCGCCGATCCGAGCATCTCGTAGGCGACGGTGAACAGTAGGTTGCGGTGGGCGACGAACGTCTCGGTCGCCGGGTCGATGGCGTGGTCGCCCATGTCTCGGCTCTCTCCCTTCCCGGCTGGCCCGTTGCCGGATGTCCTGCGAGGGGGTGAATCCAGCACGGTCCTCTCTCGGTGGTAGTCGTTCGATCCGACCGACCCGCATTGCGGTGATGGAGCGTGGGACACCGGTCGGCGTACGGCTGTGACACGCCAAGCTGCCGGCGATCCATCGCTTTCGGAGCCGCTGCGGGGGCGCACGCGTGCAGCGGCGCCGCGATCAGGCCGCTGCACGACGTGCTATCCCGGGTTCATTGACGATCGACCGAACTGCTCATGTATCGCTAGACTGCCCGTTCAGCAGTGGTCCGGGCCTGGCCACGGTTGGCCTGCAGCATCTGCTGCCGCTTGTTGTTCTTTAGCCAGCTGTGTGAACCAGGCTTGCGTGCCTCGACCGCCAGATGCTTGACGCTGGCCTCGCAGGAGTACTCCTTGAGCTTCGCGCCCGGGCGGCCGCCGAGGTAGACCCTGATCGCGATGTCGTCCTTGTTGGCCAGCTGGTAGATGCCGACACGACGCCCCAGGCTGACGCACATGGCGGTGGCGAGCACACTCACCGGTGCGGGTCGCTCGCCCGTGATCCGGTCGAGCACCGTGTCGGCGGCGTGCGCGCCCAGACAACCCGCGGCATAGGCGCTCATCCGGAACGGCAGGTTCGACGGTGCCGCCGAATCCCCGGCCGCGACGACGCGCTCGTCATCGACGCTGGTCAACGTTTCGTCGGTGAGTAGCCGCCCCACGGCGTCGGTGCTCAGCCCGCTGCGGGCGGCCAGGTCCGGCACGCCGAACCCGGCGGTCCAGATGGTCACCTCGCTCGGCAGCCTGCGACCGCCGCTGAGCCGTACGGTGTCGGGCGTCACCGCTGTGACCTTGGTGTCAGGGCCGTCGAGTACGGTCACCCCGAGCTTGGCCAGCCGCTTGGAAGCGGTGCGTCGCGCCTGCGGGTGCAGGTACGGACCGAGTACTCCGCCGCAGACCAGGGCGACCCGACGACCCTTTTCCGCCAACTCGGCGGCGGTCTCGATGCCGGTCGGACCGGCGCCGACCACCGTCACCGCGGCCGTTGCGGGCGCGGCGGCGAGGACGGACCGCAACCGCTGCGCCGCTTCCAAGGTGGCGATCGGGTAGGCGAACTCGGCTGCTCCCGGCGTACGCCAATCAGTGCTTTCGCTGCCCACCGCATAGATCAGATAGTCGTAACCCACCGTGCCGCCCTTCACCAGCGTCACGTTGCGTCCGGCCGCGTCGATCCTGGCCACGGTGTCGACCACCAGCCGGACCCGCTCGGCCAGGATTTCCCGGTACTCGACGACCGCGTCGTGGGACCCGCCCACCAGTTGGTGCAGGCGAAGCCGCGCGACGAAACGCGGGCGCGGATTGATCAGCGTCACGGTCACGTCGTCGCGCTGCGTCAGGCGATTGGCCGCCATCACGCCCGCGTACCCGCCGCCGACCACCACCACACCGGTCTTCCCAGTCATTTGGTGCCTCCTTCATCCCCAGAGGGTTCCGCCACAAGACACCGCCCGAGCGACCGTTGTGACAGGCGTGAGACAGGTCACCGCGCAGCCCGGCCCTCGGCACGCGACCGTTCGGCGTCACCGACGTCACCCAGTGCTGACCCGACGCCGACCGCGGCCAGGCGCAGCACCGCGCCGCGATGAACCGCTCTGGGCTTCTGACGCCCATGAGCCGCACGCGGCTGATGGGCTGCACCGGCCGCCGTATGAGAGAAAGCCCTGTCACGACGTATCCGTCCGCTGCCGTACCCATCGGCCTGACCCGTAGTCAGCTACGCTCAGCGCGCTTCAGCGGATTGGCGGTACCAACTCGATCGGGCGGCTTTCAGGCTGTCGGCTGGCTATGTTCACCTGGTACACCGGCTGCGGCTGGCCAACTCGTGGCCTGACGCGGGTGTCGTGTTCGCCGTATGTACCGGTGGTGGGGCGAGCTAGCAACGGAGACAGCGTGGCTCCGAGGGCTCTCGGCCGGCTGGGGCGATCAGGTCGGGCAGTTCGGTCTTGTTCGAACCGGCCTGGGCTGGCGGGTTGGTGTGCACAGAGCCGGGGACCAATGGTCAGGAACTTCATGCGGTTCCATTGCCGGACCGGCCGGTAGGCGGATCCGGCTCAGATTCGGACGGTTGGGGCTGACCGCGGTTGAGTAGCCGGCGGCCGCGCGTTTCCAGGCGTTGCTGCCAGGTCGGCAGCAGATCCGGGCCGAAGCCGCGGGCGACGATGACGTCGGTGGAGGAGTGCAGGAGGATGCTCAGCACGATGGTGAGGGCGACCAGCCCGAACGCCTCCTCGGCCACGGCGATCCCGGAGGCTAACAGGAGTAGGCCGTAGACGACCGAGGCGAAGCCCTTCGGGCCGAACCACATGGCGGCCAGTTGCTCGCGGAGGTCGAGTTTCGCGCCGAGGAACGATATCCACAGCGCGACCGGGCGGGCCGCGACCAGGGCCAGGATCGCGAACAGCCAGCCGGTTCCGGCGATGTCCGCGAAGAACGCCGGGGAGAGCAGTGCGCCGAACACCAGCAGCGCGGCGAGCTTGAGGATTTCGGCCACCAATTCGCCGAAGTGTTCGAACGCCTCTCGTTGTTGGTGGCCGATCGTGGCCACGGTGATGCCGGCGGCGAACGCGGCGAGGAAGAGGTTGGCGTGGGTGGCCTGGCCCAGGGCGAGGACGAGCAGGCCGATGGCGACGGCGTTGAGGGGCAGGTACTGCGGGGAGACGGCGAACCAGCGGGTGCGTTCCAGCCGGATCGCGATCCATGGCACCGCGATGCCGATGGCGATGCCCAGCAGCAGTTCGGTGCCGAGCGTCGTCAGATGCAGGTCGTCCTCGTTCGCGGCGATGGCGAGCAGGACCACCACGAACGGCAGCGCGAGTCCGTCGTTGACGCCGGATTCGACGTTGAGCAGGTGTCGCAACCGCCCGGGCACCCGCTCGTTGCCGACCAGTGCGGCGGCGAAGACCGGATCGGTCGGCGCGAGGATCGCGCCGACCAGTAGCGATTCGGGCCAGTCCAGGCCGGCGATGTAGTGCGCGAGTAGAGCGGTGACCAGCAAGGTGAGTGGCAGGCCCCAGCCGAGCGCGCGGCCGGGGAGCCGCCACGCCGCGCGCAGGTCGGTCCAACCGACCCGCATGCCGTCGGTGAACAGCACCGCGAACAGGGCCAGTTCGGCCAGGGACGCCACTACCGGCGACTGCGCGGTGACATGGACGAGGCCGAACACGCCGTCACCGACGAGGAAGCCCGCGACCAGGAACAGCACCGCCGTGGACAGCACCGTCCGGTGGGCGAGCGCGGACAGCAGCACCGCCAGCAGCAGCACCGCCGCGAAGATCAGCAACAGGTACATCGAGGTTCCCGTCGATCGGCATGGTCATCCTGACGCCGACCAGACTTCCCGGCACACCAGGGCAACAACCTACCGGGCCGCCTATCCCGACACCGATAGAGGGAGGGTGCCGCCCGGGTGGGACGGCGAGGATCTTGCCGATATGGCGGCTGACCGCTTTGACCCCAGACATCGGGGACTTTCAGGCCGACGTGTAGGGAGGTGGTGATGATGCTGGCCTCGACGTCGGTGCCGATGCCACGATCGCGCGGGGAACTAGGGGACGCCGAGTTGGCGCGGTGCCTCGTCGTTTCCTCCGGCAGGGTCGAATCGGCGGGTGCGTTCGTGTAGCGCGAGCGCCCGGCGGCGGTCGACGTCGGTTCGATCCGCGGCGCGACGGCGACAAACCTGCGCGACCGTGGTCTCGCCGCGCCTCTCGACCAGGTGACGAAGGCGAGTAGCCCGAATGTGTGGCCTTGGTGCCATCGGCGGTGCCGGTGCTGCCGCCGCCGATGAACACCCGCACATCGGTGGCGAACAGACTCTCCGAGCGATGGGCCGAGATGTCGGTGCTGTCGAACCCGGGAGTGCGCTCGAACTTGCGGTCACTCGTCGATGGCGGTCAGTCCTCGGTCGACCAGTGTGACGGCGCGTTCCAGTTCAGCGCGGATGCGTTCCGGTGGGTCGCCGCGGTCCAGGCTGGCCAGGGCGGCGCCGACCAGGCCGCCCATCAGCGCGCCGCTGACGGTCGCCGCCGCCACGGCGTCGAGCTTCGGGTACGCGGTGCGCAGCCAGTCGGTGAAGATCTGCTGGGCTGTCAACAGCCGTTCCAGGGCCTTGGCGCGCAGTTCGGGGCGGGTCAGCACCAGCGTGGTACGGGTGGCCCGGGCCGGGCCGAACATGCCGCCGTCGGTGGCGAACACCTGCTCCACCATCCGGTGGACAGCCCGCGTCGGCGGGGTGCCAGCGGGTAGCCCAGCGAGGGTCTCGCGCATTACCGCGATCCGCTCGTCGGTGTCGGCGAAGACCACGTCCTCCCGGGTCGGGAAATAGGCGAAGAACGTGCGGGTGGATACCTCCGCGGCAGCGGCGATCTCCGCCACCGTCGTCTGCTCGTACCCGCGCTCGGCGAACAGACGCAACGCCGCGTCCGCCAGCGCCCGGCGGGTGCGGCGCTTCTTGCGCTCGCGTAGTCCATCGGTCACGGGCAAATCTTACACTTGACGAAAGGTTGCATGCCATGCAGATACTCATGGCATGCGGGAAACTGCCATCGAAGTCATCGGGTTGCGGGTCCGTTACCCGGGCGCGGCCACGGATGCCGTGGCCGGTATCGACTTCACCGTCGGAACCGGCGAGGTGTTCGGTTTCCTTGGCCCCAACGGCGCCGGGAAGTCCTCCACCCAGCGGGTGCTGACCGGCCAGTTGGCGGCCTACCACGGCCGGGCGGTGGTTCTGGGTCGGCCGGTCCGCGAATGGCGTACCGACCTGTACCAGCGGATCGGGGTCGGGTTCGAGCTGCCGGCCCACTATCCGAGGCTCACCGCCCGGGAGAACCTCGCCGCCTTCGCCGGCCTGCATCGGCTGCCCACCGCGGCGGTCGACGAAGCTCTCACGGCGGTCGGGCTCACCGAGGTGGCCGGCCGGCGTGCGAGTGAGCTGTCCAAAGGCATGCAGATGCGGCTCAACCTGGCCCGGGCAATCCTGCACCAACCGGACCTGCTCTTCCTCGACGAGCCGACCTCCGGGCTCGACCCCACCCACGCCGCCGGAGTCCGGTCGATCATCTCCGCCCAGGCCGCCGCCGGCCGCACGGTATTCCTCACCACGCACGACATGGCCACCGCCGACGAGATGTGCGACCGGGTCGCGTTCATCCACCACGGTCGGCTGGCCGCGATCGACACACCCCGCGCGCTGCGGATGGCCCATGGCACGGCAACCGTCGCCGTCGAATACGTCACCGACGGCACCCTGCACAGCCAGGAGTACGCCGGCACCGCCGACCCGGCGCTACGCCAGATTCTGGCCACCGGCACCGTACGGACCATCCACACCCGGGAGGCGTCCCTCGCGGACGTCTTCGTCGCCGTCACCGGCGGCACGCTATGACCGTCAGCGGTGTGCTCATGCGCACCGGGTGGCTGGTGCAGGCACGGCACCACGTTCCCGCCCTCGTGGCCGGCCTCGCAGTGCCGTGGACCGTCATGGCCGCCGTGCTGCCGGCCACCGCGCCGTACCTGCTGTTCATCGAGGTCGCCACCGTCGGCACGTTCGTCGCCGGCGCCCTCACCGTCGCCGAGCGGGCCACCGGGATCACCGCCGCCCTCGCCGTCAGCCCCGCCCGACCCGCCGGTCTCGTCGCGGCCAGGATCACGCCACTGTGGATACTCACGGTGCTGGCAGCCGTACCGGTTCTGCTGGCCGCCCGCGCAGCGGGCCACTTGGTGTCGCTCGGCGTGATCGCGTTGACCGCCCTGCTGCTGCTCGCGGCTGGCGTGGGAATGGCCGCGCGCCGCCGTACCGTCATGGGTTTCCTGACCGTCGCGCCGTGGCCGCTCGCCCCGCTCCTCGCCGTGCCGCTCGCCGTCGCCGCCGGGCTGTTCACCGGGCCGGCGTGGTACGCGGTCCCCACCACCGGCACGCTGGCTCTGCTGCGCGGCGTCGCCAGCTACCCGGCGTGGCAGTTGCTCGGCTACCTCGCTCTGTGGACCGCCGCCGCCATCGCCTACGCGGTCCACGCCATCGCCGGACCCGACCCACACCGAACACGACCCACCCGCCGCCGACCCACCGCCCGAGGCCGGCCCTCCTACCTGCGCGCCGATCTGGCCAACGTCACCCGCGAGGCGATCATCGTGCCGATCGCCGCCAGCCCGCTGCTGCTCGGCCTCGTCCTGCGCTACGCGCTGCCACCCCTGGCCGGCTGGGCCGAACGCGTCCACGGCCTCGACCTCACCGGCTACCTGCCGGTCAGCACACTGCTCGCCATCGTCGTACACGTTCCCGTCATCGCCGGCATGATCGGCGCGCTGATAATCCTCGACGACCGCGACGACGGGGCGCTGCACGCCATCCGGGTTTCGCCGCTGGGCCTGCGCCGCTACCTCGGCTACCGGCTTACCCTCGTCACCGGCTTCGCCGCGGCCGGCCTGGCCGTCGCCGCGCCGCTGTCCGGGCAGGTCCCCGCGTCCGCATGGGGCGCCTGCCTGCTCGCCATCCCGCTCGCCCCGACCTTCACCCTCGCCGTGCTGGCCGTGGCCGGTAACCGCGTCGACGGCGTCACCACCGTCAAAGCGCTCGGCGTGCCCAGCTACGCCCCGCTCGCCGCCTGGTGGCTGGCTGGAGCGGCCGGGTGGGCGTTCGCGCCGCTGCCCACGTACTGGATCGTGCGAGCCTGGGACGGGCCGCAACCGGCCGTCATCGCCAGCGGCGCTATCTGCGCCGGCCTGTGGATTCTCCTGCTCGCGCCTCGCGCGTTGCGCCGCCTCGCGCGATAGCCCCCACGGCCATGCGGGGGGTGACTTCCGGGGCGAGCGCCGCCCGCGGCTTCGATCAGGTCGCGGGACAGGGCCGGCCGAGTCGGCTCGGCTCGGCAGGGAACTGCCCTGGGGCGGCGAGTGTCGGCGTCGGCGAGCGGAGTTCCTGGCTGACGTCGGCGGCGAGCCTTCGGTCCCGCTCGATCCGGCAAGCTGGTCGATTATGGCGTTGAACGACGTGCTGAGCTGGGCGAAATCGGGCTCGGTGCCGAGTCACGCCGGGCGGTGAGGTCACCCCGGACTCCGGCGTGTGGAACCGGAGCGCACCGCCTGATGGCGGCGGCCTGCCGCGTAGGGCTGGTGTCCCACGTCTCGGCGACTGTCACGGAGATGCCGGCGACTGTCACGGAACTGTCATGTGTCTGCGAAACGACCGCGAAAGCCGGTGGGCAGGCTGGTGTCGCGTCGAGTTCGCGAAAGCGTCGAGTTCGCGAAAGGAGGGCCGATGGCCGGGTACGACAGCGGGACGGACGGCGGGTGCCGGGGCGCCCGGCTGGCCGCCTCGATGATCGAACTGGCGGTCACCGGCCGGCTCGACCAGACGGCCGTGCCGCGGGTCGGGGTGATGTTCGACGTGGCGCTCCGGCGCAGGCCGGACCGGATCGTGCTCGACGTGGCGCGCTGCGACTACGTCGACGCCGCCGGCATCGTGCTCCTGCTCGACCTGCACCGGCGCAGTCGGCGCGCCGGCGGCACCCTCGAACTGCGAGGTCTGTCGGCTCGGCTGTGCCGGCTTCTCGAGATCGCGCGCGTCCATCACGTACTCCAGATCGAGTCCGGACCACCACGCGGCGGCGGCGCACCGGAGGCCGCCATGGGTGTGGCCCGACCGCCCGGCTGACAGGTCGGCGCGCACCCCACTATGCCCTGCTCACCCCCCAGGAGGCGCGTGGCGGGGCCGGCATCGGTTCGAGCCGGTCCCGCCACGCACCGAACCTCGAGATTGAGCGCCGGGGCCCAGGCGAAGGAGAACCTCCGCTCCCGGCCGGCAAGCACATCCGGTACCGCGGTCAGCAACCATCCGAAACCGACCGCGGGGGCGACCGCGCCGAGGGCCAGGACCCGGGCGCCCCCGCGTCGAGCAAGCCCGGCGCCGGTAGCCGCGCCGCGCGGTTCAGGTTGAAGGGTTGGCCGCTTTCGATCCGCCGTCATTACTCTGCGCCTCCGCGGCGGCATCGACCCGCAACACGTGGTCAACCCGGGCGATCTCGAGGAGGCGACACAGTCGTGGTGACGGTTTCCGTAACTCCAACATGCCGCCGGTGCGTCGCATCTGGCGGTGCACCTCGAGTAACAACGCGATTCCGGCAGCGTCGACGTACTCGCAGTGCGCCATATCGAGTACGATCCGTTCCGGCTTGCGGTCGAGTGCCGCGTCGAACGTCGCATTGACCGTCGGTACCGCCGAATGGTCGAGCCAACCGGCGACCGCCAGCTCGATTGTCGAGACGGTTGCCGTACCGTCGCGGCGTCCGCCGCCAATGGCACTCGCGTCCTCGGACATCGATGCCTCCTCCGCGACCTCAGGTGTGCAGGATCAGCCTGCCTGCTGGTCTTCGCGGCAGTTCGGCGGAGGTATGACAGTTCCATGACGCTCGTGCCGCCGGCTGACGCGCGCTCCCGTGCCGAACATCACGCGTAGGGACGCTGGTGCCGAGCCGGACAGCAGTGAACCTTTTTCAACCTGAACCGCGCGGCGCTCACACACCGCGTCCGACCTCGCGCTCCGACGGACCGCAAGGGGAGGTTGAAAAAGGTTCAGTGGTCGGGCCTGCCCAACCGCCCGTGCTCTGAGGTAGACGGTGGCGGTACGGGCCGCCGGAAGCGGGAAACCGAAGCGCTCGACACCCGCTTCGGCGCTGGCGGCACGGACGCGGCAGGACGGGACCTGCCGTCGTAGCTGGTTGTTGTCACGAGACTGTCATAGGCCCGCGTAAGCCTCTCCATATCGCTGCACGAGGCTGGATTGAGTACCGGCCGACGACAGGAGGGACGCGGTGACTACGTGGGCAACCAGCGGCCGTAGCGATGCCGGTGATCGAGATCGATCTCACCGGCCGCTGGACCTGACGTGCCGTGCGGCGGCGGCGCCAGACGAGGTCGTGCGGTTGCGCCCGGATCAGTTGGTGCTTGGCATGGTCCGGTGCGTGCCGACCGACGCGGCAGGTGGCGCCCCGCTGCGGGACGTGCACCGGCATCCGCTGCGAAGCCGTGCCCGCTTCACCCTTCGCGTGCCAACACCACGGCTGCGGCGGAGATCGCGGATCGCCCGCGTGGAGCAGGTGTTGCGCCCAGCGCCTGCGGCACCTCCGGTTGCGCCGGGGCGGGTGGAGCGCGTTCGGAGCGCGCCATGACGGGGCTGTGGCCGCTTCCCGATGACGGCTCCTGGTCTGGCCGGCCGTCCCACCGCCAGGTGCCTCGACCGCACGAGGACGAGCTGCTCGCTGACCGAGTCGTGGCGCGGTTGGTCCAGGACGAGCGGACCCGTCTGCAGGACATCGCCGTCGAGGTGCAGAACGCTGTCGCGATCCTCACCGGCCGGGTCGAAACGGCGGAGTTGATATTCGTTGCTGGCGGCCTGGCGTGGCAGACCATCGGCATCGTCGACGTCTGTAACGCGCTCGAGTCGTCCGACGGGGACGACTTGGCCGGCATCTAGCCGATTCCGGGGAGTGGCCGCACCTGATGCAGGGGTGGCTGCACCTGGTGGCAGGGAGGAACTGTGCAGGCGATCATTTGTGGGGCGGGTATTGCTGGCCTCACCCTGGCCCGAACGGGACTCCTGGGAGGTGGTCCTGGTCGCGCGGGAGGACAGCCACGGGCCGATGAATATATGATCGACTTCTTTGGCTCCGCCTGTCACGTGACCGGGACGATGGGGTTGCTGCCCGAGCTGCGGCAGACAACTACCAAGGTTGTCGAGCTGTTCTATCTGAACCAGGACGAGCATGCCGAGGGCGATATTGCGTACTCGCGGGTCGCATCGGTCTTCACCGGCCGGATCCTGTCGTTCCGACGGCAGACGCTGCGGAAGACGTGCGACGACCTCGGCGGCCTGACGAGGCCACCGGAGACCGGGACGTGAGCGCTATGAACGACCGCGGGCAGCCCGAAGCGACCATCTCGATCATTGAACAGCACACTGACTCCGGCGTCCGGCTTCTGCTGTCCGGCGAGATCGACCTGGCCACCGTGGGGCAGATCGGCGACGCGATCACCGACGTGCTGACCCGGGACAACCCGTCGGCCATCGTGCTCGACCTGCAGAACGTGTCGTTCATTGACTCCTCCGGCATGGGTGAGCTGGTTCGATGTCACCAGGCCGCTGCGGTGAGCGGTAGCGTCCTGAGGTTGGAGAACCTTGCCCCGTTCCCGCACCGGCAGCTATGGGCGACCGGGCTGCTCGGCCTGTTCGGCCTCGCCGACATACCTGGTCGCGACGAGATCCTGATGCCGCAGACCTCAGCAACCAGTCCGGAGACCCAGTCAACTGAGGTGTCGAGCCAGGCAGCGGCTCGCGAATGTCACGGTTGACCATTGCCACCGCCGGCCTGCTCTCACCCGGTGCGGGTGTGCTGCTCCTCGGCGCTCGCGGAGGTCCGCGTGGTGGTGCCACTGAGCTGACACCCCATCCACTAAGGACAGCGATGGTCAGCGGACGCCGCTCATGAGCCGGCGCACGAGCGGGCTGAGGGCGGCGAGTATCAGGCCGAGCACGATGGCGGTGCCGCCGAGGACGCCGAAGTAGCCGGCCTCCTGATCCTCGCTGTAGTACCTGGCAAGGGTGCCCGACATGGCGGTGCCGAGGGCCACCGAGAGGAAGAACAGCGCGACCATCTGAGTGTGGAAGGCCCGGGGTGCGAGCTTGGTGGACAGGGAGAGGCCGACCGGCGACAGCAGCAGCTCGGCGATGGTGAACACGAGCAGGATGCCGACCAGTGCGAGTAGCGGTGCGCTGTTCGGCCCGCCGCTGGCAAGTGGCAGGAACAGCAGGAACGCCACGCCCATCACGGCCGTGCCGGTGGCGAACTTGACCGGGGCCGATGGTTGTCGAGGGCCGAGCCTGGTCCACAGGGCCGCGAACAGGCCCGCGAGGACGATGATGAAGACGGGGTTGATCGACTGTACCCAGGAAACCGGCATCTCCCAGCCGAGGATCCGGCGGTCCAGTCGGGTGTCCGAGTAGATGGTCACGACGGTGAACTGCTGCTGGTACAGCGACCAGAACGCGGCACTGGCGACGAACATCGGGATGAACGCGATGACCCGCCGCCGTTCGGTTCCGGTGATCACCCTACTGGCCAGGATCACCACGAAGTACGCTACTGCGGCGGCGGCGCTGAGCACGACGACGATGCCCGACAGCCGCCGTGCCGGCAGCAGCCCCGTGAACGCCGCCACGGCGACGAGACTGATCACGACGGCGGCGGCTGCCGCGACGAGGGGCCGGCGAGCGGTCGGCAACGGGTTCGGCACCTCACGCGCGGCGCCGGTCAACCGCCGGCGGCCGAGGGCGTACTGGGTCAGACCAGCCGCCATGCCGACCGCGGCAAGGCCGAACCCGTAGTGGAAGCCGGCAGTCTTCTGCAGCAGACCGGTGGCGAGCGGCCCGAACAGTGCGCCGAGGTTGATCCCCAGGTAGAACAGCGAGAACCCGGCGTCTCTACGATCGTCGCCCTCGGCGTAGAGCGTGCCGACCAACGACGTGGCGGTGGCCTTCACCCCGCCGCTGCCGAACGCGATCAGGATCAGGCCGATCCCCACACCGACCAGGCCGGGCAGCACCGCCAGGCAGACGTGCCCAGCCATGACCAGAATGGCGCTGTGGAACAGTACCCGCTCCGCACCGAACAACCGGTCGGCCAGCCACGCGCCGAGCACCGTGGACAGGTACACCATCCCGCCGTATGCCCCGACGATGCTGGTGGCGGTGTCACGGTTGATGCCGAGGCCGCCGTCGGCACTGGCGTAGTAGAGGTAGATGAGCAGGATGCCCTGCATGCCGTAGAAGGAGAACCGCTCCCAGAGTTCGACACCGAACAGGTTTGCCAGCAGTGGCGGCTGTCCGAAGAAGGTCCTGTTCCGCGCTGGCGTTGGCGCGGTATCGGTTGTCGCCATGGCGTGCCGGTACCCCGTTCGTCCGAGGACTACGCCGAATCGGCCGTGGCGTTTCCGTCCGGCGAGTCGGTCGTCCGACGGCGCTGGCCGGCGATGCGGGTGTCGGGCGTACTCGGCAGACGGCAGTCCGACGTCGTCGGGTGGAGCAGCCGCTCGCATGGTTCCGTAGCCGGATCGTGGCGGCCGGTGCCGTGCAGAGCGTCGACGAGTACAGGTGCAAGCCCGGTACGGCTCCGTGTCCGGACGCCGTCGGAGGCGGCGATGTTCCGCGGGGAGGGCGTGTGGGTACGGAATGGTCCGCGCGGCCGATCGCCTGGGTGAACGACGGCCTCCGCGTTGTGTAGGTGCTGTTTTCGGGAGTGGATCCAGCGTCTGATCGGGGTATGGCGGTACCTCGGCGGTTGTGTGACAGTCCCGTGACAAACCGCCAAGACGCGTGCCGAAGTGCCTACGGTTGTGCGGCTGGGCATGATTTAGCGATGGAACAGGTGCTGTTGATCGAGGACGATGATCGTATCCGGCTGTCGTTGACGCTTGGGCTGGAAGACGAGGGCTACACGGTCCGGGGCGCGGCGACGGCGGAGGAAGGACTTCGGGAGCAGCGACGCGCTCCCGCCGACACGGTGCTCATCGACCTGATGCTGCCCGGCCTCGATGGCTTCGAATGCATCCGGCAACTGCGTTCTCGCGACGACGTGCCGATCGTGGTGGTCAGCGCGCGCGACGACACGCACGACATCGTGGCGGCGCTGGGAGCTGGCGCGGACGACTACGTCGTCAAGCCGGTGGCGGTGAAGGAACTGTCCGCGCGGCTGCGGGCGTTGCGGCGCAGGGCCCGCGCGAGCACGGTCTCGGCCGTGCCGGCGCTGGTCTTCAAGGACCTCGAGATCCGGCCGGAGGCCGGTGAGGTGGCCCTGCGGGGCGAGCCGGTGGCGGTGACCCGCACCGAGTTCCGGCTGCTGTGTGAGCTGGCCGAGCATCCCGGCCGGGTGCTGTCCCGGGCACAACTGCTGGAGCGGGTCTGGGAGTACGCGTACGGGGACGAGCGCCTCGTCGACGTGCACATCGGCAGACTGCGGCAGAAGATCGAAGACGACCCGACGGCGCCACGGCATCTGGTGACCGTCCGCGGCATGGGCTACAAGCTGCTCAGATGAGACGCCCTGGCCTGCGCACCCGGGTCGCCGCCGGTTTCGCGGCGGGCGCCTTCGCCCTGTCGGCGTCGATGGCCGCCCTCACGTACGAGTTCACCAGTCAGGCGCTGATGGCCGGCCGCGAACGCGGTGCCCTGCGCTCGGCGTACCTTGACGCCGGGGTCGTGCACGCCGGCCTGGCTACCGAGCCGCCCGACATCTCGGCCGTGCTCAGCACCCTCAACACCGGTAACACCCGACGAGCCCTGCTTCGCCGGGAGAGCCGCTGGTACGCGCGCGCCGCCGACGCGGGCCTGACCGACGCGATACCGCCGGGGCTGCAGCGGCTGGTCGAGCAGGGCAAGGTCGGGATGCAGCGGGTCCGTACCGACAGCGGCCCGGCCGTCGTCGTCGGCGTCCCGTTGCCGTCCGATACCGGCTTCTACGTCGTCGACTCGATGCGCGAGCTCGACCAGACCCTGCGCACCCTCGCCTTGGTGCTCACCTTCGTGGCAGCGGGCACGACCGCGGCCGGCGCCGGACTCGGCTGGTATCTGACCCGGCGCGTGCTGCGCCCGCTGGACACGGTCACCGCTGCCGCGCGCGAGATCACCGCCGGCGACCTCGGCGCCCGTCTCGACCCGGCCACGGAACCCGATCTCGAACGGTTGACGACATCGTTCAACGAGATGGTCGACCAGCTTGCCGCCCGCCTGGAACGGGATCGGCGGTTCGCCGCCGACATCAGCCACGAGCTGCGTTCGCCGCTGCAGACGCTGTCCGCCGCTGCCAGCGTGCTGGACCGGCACCGCCCGCGCCTCGACGACCGTGCCGCGACCGCCGTCACCCTGCTCTCCGACGAGGTGGCCCGCTTCCAGCGGCTGGTCACCGACCTGTTGGAGTTGGCTCGCGACGACCGGCCTCCGCAGCGCACACCAGTCGAGGTCGCCGAGCTGGCGCGCGAGGAATGCCACACCCGCGGCCTGCCGCCGGAGGTGGTGCAGGTGGTCGACGGGAGCACACCTACCTGGTCGGTCGACGGGCGCCGGTTCAGCCAGATCCTGAGCAATCTGCTCGACAACGCCGAACGGCACGGGGGCGGCCCGACCGCCGTGCGCCTCAGCCAGACACCCGACCTCTTCGTCCTGGAGGTCGACGACGAGGGCCCCGGCGTACGACCGGAAGACCGCGCCGACATCTTCGACCGATTCGTACGTGGCCGCGCCGCCAGCGCGAGGGGAGACAGCGACGGCACCGGCCTCGGCCTCGCCCTCGTGGCCCGGCACGCCACCGCGCACGGCGGACAGGCGACGGTCACCGACCGGCCCGGCGGCGGCGCCCGCTTCCGCGTCGAACTGGGCAGGACGAACCCGTGACCGCCCCCATCGGATTCCGCCGGGCCGCCGCGCTGCCACTGCTGCTCGCGGCCGTCGTCGCCGGCTGCGGAGTACAGGCCGAGGACACCGCCCGGGAGGTGGATCCACCCAACGGGGTTTCGCACGTGTGGGCGACCCCGACACCGCCGGATCCCGCTCCAGGCGTCGGCGCCGTCCCGGCGCGTCTGTACCTGGTACGGGACGGCGAACTCGTCGCCGTCACCCGCCACGTCGACGCTCAACCCGGCGTCGACGAACTCGTCGACGCTCAACCCGGCGTCGACGAACTCGTCGACGCCCTGCTCGCCGGCCCCACCGACGTCGAACAACGCGAGGGCCTCACCAGCGCGCTGCTCGGCAACGACATCGTCGTCGGCGTTCAGCTCAGCGGTAGCCGGGCCACGGTCGAACTGACCGATGCCCTGGACGAGACCGGCCGCAGCGACCAGATCCTCGCGTTCGCGCAGATCGTCTGCACCCTCGCCGCCAAGCCCGGTGTTACGGCCGTGTCGTTCACCCGCGCCGGGCAGCCCGTCGGCGTTCCCCGCGCCGACGGCTCGCTGTCCGAATTGCCGGCGACCGCCGCCGATTACGCGAGCCTCGTCGTTGGCCAATAGGCCGTTGCTACAACGGCCGAGTGACCTCGCTGGCGGAACTTGCCGGCCTTCATAGCCAGCGATAGCGACTCTCGCGGGACGTTGCCGTCTCGGGAGGCCAACGCTTGGTACCCTCACTGCCTTTCGTGCATCGGCCGCGGCGGCCGACGCACGAGCGTGACCGACGATCTGCCGGGCGTTGAGCGTCTGCCGGTCGGACGTGTCACTCCTGCCGGACGCGATCAGCGGCGGTAGCGGTGGATCAGACCTGTAGGAGCGGCCTGCGAAGCCGTTTGTCGACGGCGACCACGGTAGCCGTCGCCGCGGCCAGGACGAGGATGCGTAGCCACGCGTCGGCGTGGACCGGAGCGGTGTCGAAGATCCTGTTCATGGCGGGCACGTAGGTGATGGCGACCTGGCCGATGGACTGCAGGGTCAGGCCGGCCCAGATCCAACGGTTGGAGAAGAGGCCGATACGCCAGGCGGACCGGGTGATCGACCGGCAACTGAACAGGTAGATCGCCTCGACGACGACGAACAGGTTGAGTGCGGCGGTGCGTGCCTCGGCGACGCTGGCGCCGTGGTCCCGTTCCCAGTTGAACAGCCACCACGTGCCTGCGACGAGCAGTGCTGACACCAGCAGGATGCGCACCAGAAGAGCGCCCGTGAGCAGGGGGCGGGCCGGGTCGCGGGGCTTGCGTCGCATGATGCCGGCCTCTTTCGGTTCGAAGGCGAGCATCAGGCCGAGCAGGACCGCGCTGGTCATGTTGATCCACAGAATCTGGGTGGGCAGCAGGGGTAACGCGGTACCGAACAGGATGGCCACGAGTACGACCAGACCCTCGCCGAGATTCGTCGGCAGGGTCCACACGATGAACTTCGTGAGGTTGTCGAAGACGCCGCGGCCTTCCTCGATGGCGGCTTCGATGGTGGCGAAGTCGTCGTCGGTGAGCGCCATGTCGGCGGCTTCTCTGGCGACTTCGGTTCCGCCACGGGACATGGCGATGCCGATGTTGGCCTGGCGCAGGGCGGGTGCGTCGTTGACCCCGTCCCCGGTCACGGCCACTACATGGCCGCGTTGCTGAAGCGTCTCGACCAGCCGAAGTTTCTGCTCCGGCGAGACCCGGGCGAACACCCGGGCCCGGTCGACCGCCTCCGCGTACCGTTCGTCCGGTAGTGCGTCCAGGTCCGCGCCGGTCAGCACCCTGGCGTCACGCTCCTCGCCGAGGATGTCGAGCTGGTCGGCGATCGCGGTGGCCGTCGTCCCGTGATCCCCGGTGATCATCTTGACCGCGATACCGGCGGTGTGACACGCGCGTACTGCGGGCGCCGCGGCGGAGCGGGGCGGATCGAGCATTGCCTGCAGCCCGGTCAGCACCAGGCCGCCGGCCAGCGTCTGCTCATCGAAGTGTTCCGCGTCCGTGTCCACGTCGCTGCTCATGGCGGTGGCCAGCACCCGCAGCCCCTGACCCGCGAGACTCTCGGCGGCGTTGAGGACGGCGTCTACGTCCAGTCGCCGGTTGGCCCCGTCGGCGCCCATTTGGGTACGGCACAACGCGATGATCCGCTCGACGCCGCCCTTGACCAGAGCCACCCGGCCGCCGCTGTTCGGCTCCTCGTGCAGGGTCGCCATGTACTGACGCTCGGAGCTGAAGGGGACCGTGCCCATTCGGGGGTAACCGGTGGTGACTTCGTGGTGGTCGAGGCCGGCCTTGGCGGCGACGACCAGCATCGCCGCCTCCGTGGGGTCACCGATGAGCACCCACTCGTCCCCTTCCCGGTGGAGCTGGGCATCGTTGCAGCCGGCACCCGCGAGCAGACTCCAGCACAGGGCTTGACTGGCCGCTGCCGTCACCGCCGCACCCTGGCCGTCTCGCAGTTCGCCGTCCGGTGCGTAGCCGGCGCCGGTGACCGTGAACTGGCCGTCCGCGGTCCACACCGTCCGTACCGTCATCTGGTTCTCGGTCAGCGTGCCGGTCTTGTCGGAGCAGACCACCGTGGTGCTGCCGAGCGTCTCGATCGCCGGCAGTCGGCGGACGACGGCTCGCCGCCGTGCCATCCGGGTCACCCCGATGGCCAGGGTGATGGTGACCGCCGCTGGCAGCCCTTCCGGAATCGCACCCACCGCGAGGGCGACGGCCGCCGTGAACGTGCCAACCACTTCTTGGCCGCGAAGCAGACCGATCCCGAACGTGACCGCGGCCAGGGCGAGGATGACCACCGTCAGGACCTTGCTGAATCGGGCGAGCTTGCGGGTCAACGGCGTGGCCAGCGTCTCGGCCGCCCCGACCAGGCGGTGGATCTGTCCCAACTCCGTCTCCGGGCCGGTCGCCACGGCGACGCCGGCGCCGCTACCGGCTGTTACCAGCGTGCCGGAGTACGCCATGTTGCGACGGTCTGCCACCGGTGCCGCCGCGGGTAGTACCGCCTCGTCCTTGACGACCGGCATGGATTCGCCGGTCAACGCCGACTCGTCTATCCGCAACTGCGCCAACCGGACCAGGCGCACGTCGACCGGGACCTTGTCGCCCGCCTCCAGCACGGTCAGATCACCCGGCACGAGTTCCTCCGAGGGCACCGACTGGACACGGCCGTCGCGGATCACCCGCGCCTGGGTGCGTACCATCGCTCGCAGGCTGTCCAGCGCGGCCTCGGCCTTGGACTCCTGTACGAAGCCGATCGCCGCGTTGACCAGGACCACACCGAAGATCACTGCGGAATCGACAAACTCGCCCAAGACCGCCGTGACCACCCCGGCGGCGATCAACACGTAGATCAGGGGGTTGTGAAACTGACGCAGGATCCGTCGAAGCCCACCGCCGCGTGCGGCGGTGGGAAGCGTGTTCGGCCCGAATCGCTTCAGCCGGCGCGAAGCCTCCGCGCCAGTCAGCCCGTGGTGCGGATCCGTCCCGAGTAACAGCACGACCTCGTGGGCGGACACACTGTGGTGGACATTGTCCGGCGAGGTGGGCGGCTCATCCGATCCCATCGTCAACTCCCTCACCTCGTAAGGGATCCCGACCGAACCAGGGGCTACCGACAGGCTGGTCGGGGACGTGGCTGTGTTGGGCGGCCCAGGTCACTGATGGTCGCCCCCAGTGCTGAGCGCGCCACTCGGAGCTGCCCCTATCGACAGGTTATCCGCATTCGCTCGGATTGGTGATGGATCCACCCGACCACCATCCGGCTGCTGATGGCGGGTGATGGCTGCAACGGTCGTGGTTATGAGAAATGCCCTGTCACTACGTACACGTCCGCTACCGTGCCCGTTGGCTTGACCGTAGTCAGCCACGGTCAGCGCTTCAGCGAAATGGTGGTACGCACTCGATCGGGCGACTTTCAGACATCCCTTGGGCCAGGACGCGACGATTGCCTCGGGATGCCGTCCTCGTACGAGTGAACCTTTTTCAACCTGAACCGCGCGGCGCCCACGCACCGCGTCCGACCGTGCGGTCCGGCGGACCACAAGGGGAGGTTGAAAAAGGTTCAGTGATTGGCTGACGATCCTTGCCTGCCGATGCCGACGAGGTCGCCGACCTGAGTAGTCGCCAGGCGGGGTCAGCGGTAGTAAGGGTAGCCGGGGTAGACATACCCGGGCGCCCAGAAGGGGGCGTCGCCGTAGTGGCCGTACAGGCTCTCGAAGTCGGGCCCGTCGAGCAGGGACGGGTCATACCCGGGCGCGTCCGAAACCCGTTCGCCGGACTCGTTGACGTAGACGGCGTCGTCGTCGACACGGGCGACGGCGTCGACAGGGACGAACAACGGGGTGGCGCCGATGCCGAGGATGCCGCCCTGCTCGACGAGTAGGAAGCGGACCTTGTGGCGCTCCCCGTCGGTCAGCAGGTCTTCCACCTTGCCGATGTCGTTACCGTCGCGATCGCGGACCTTCCGGTCTCGGATGTCCTCGGCCGGGTCGGCCAGGACCTGCCCGGAATCGCTGAGCCTGACCAGGGAGGCTTTGCCCTCGTGCGCCATGGTGTCCTCCTTGCCTTCCTCGGTACTTTCCCGGTCGCAGAGACGCCATCTTGATAGGCGCACGGAGTGCCAGGTGGGCCCCGGGCAGCCTGCGTGGTGACGACAGCCTTGCAGACCCTCCGGCATCCGCTCAGCCACCACGCGGGCGGGCGCCTGCTTAGCCGCCCGATGGCGGCGGTGCGTGCAAGCGCCTCCCCAAGGCGGGTGAGCATCCGCAACGGCATCGTGCCCTGGGCGCAAAGAGGCCGGTCAGGCGCCGCCGTTCACCTGGTGCTGCGCCTCCCCCGGTGCGGGTCGGGGCAGCACAGCGGTGAGACCGCGCGTGCGAAGGTGTTCGTAGACACTGGGGTGAGGCTCAACGACCACGAGAGCGGCGCCACACGCGGCGGCGGCCGTGTAGCCCGACCTCAGGGCGTCCACGCCCGCGTCGTCGATCGCCGGTACCGCACGAAGGTCGACGAGAATCCTGTCGGGCTTCGTGGCGGCCAGCACCGCGGTAACCCGGTCCTGCAGTTTGGATGCGTTGGCCGAGGTGATGGCACCGTCGGGTTGGATTGCGATCGCCGCGTCGGGCAGCCGACGGGTAGTGATGATCAGTGTCATGGTTCCTCCATGGGAATCGGGAGGCCATACGCCCCGGTGTGCGATCACGCCGGGTGAGTTCCCGTTCGGTGTGCCAGCAATGGGCTGGGGATGACCGCAGGCGGCAGCGCCGGGTGGGGATCGGCCAGCCTCGTCGTATCGGGCCAAGTTATCCATCCGATGTGGCGATCCCTCCGCGGGCAGGTGTCAGTCCTGTGACAGGCGAGCTAGGCCGGGAGGCAAGCGGACAGGCGTTTCAGACAAGAGCGCGTGTTTCAGTTGGTCCTTGCCGTACGGGCTGGAGGGTGGAGGTCCTGCCCCGGAGCCTGCCGGAGGGGTGGGTGACAACGGGGCCGGTCGGCGTTGGCGACGAAGTGAACCACCGACGGCCCGCGCCAACGTCGCCCCGCAGTCCAAGCCTGCGGGCAGCGGGCAAGATGTCGCGGTTCTGATCGGCCGAAGCAGACGGCGCAGGGAGTTCCAGGAAGTGAGCGCCGTTTGGTGTCTATCCGGCCGGGCAACTCCTGCTATGGCGGCTTCTGGACCGGGCTACCGATCGTCGCTCGCCTCCCTTTGAAGTGGCTGGCGAAGGTGGCCCTGGGGGGCGCAGCGCCGGAGTGCGGAGGAAGGGCGGCTACGGCAGCTGGAGATTTTGGTGCTGATCTCGGTCCAGGCAGGGCTCGCTTCTGGCGGGTCGTGGTGGACCGTGGTCAGCCAGGTGGGTGGTACTGCCGTGTTGATCGCGACCTTGCCCTCCAGCGAGCGCAGCCGCTTCCGCCGTTGCGCCGGATTGAACGAGTGTTTAATGTGTTGGTATGGCATCGGCCGACGTGGCTTCGGTGGGCGGGGCTGGTGACGTCCTGACCGCTGATCGGATCCGCGATGCTGCCATCGAGCGGTTCGGGCGTGACGGCTTCCGTGCGGGGCTGCGGTCGATCGCCGCGGATGCGGGTGTGACCGCCGGCTTGGTGGTGCACCACTTCGGTTCGAAGGACGGGCTGCGTCGCGTCTGCGACGAGTACGCCTTGGCGGTTATGCGCGAGCAGAAGACGAAGACGCTGACCGACGGCACGGCGGCGATGTTCATGGCGCAGTTGGCCGAGGTCGAGCGGTTCGCACCGGTGGTGCGGTATCTGCTGCGCAGCCTGCAGGCCGGCGGGGACCTGGCGGTGACGCTGATCGAGCAGATGACCGCGGACGCCGAGGAGTACCTGGCCGCGGGGGAGGCGGCCGGGGTGATCCGGCCTAGCCGCGACCGGTCTGCCCGTACGCGCTACCTGGCCTACCAGGCGGCGGGTGGCATGGTGTTGTGGTTCACCGTGCACGGCGCGACCGCGGAGCCTGAGTCGTTCCGTACGCAGTTCCGCCGGTACGTGGAGGAGATCACCCTGCCCGCCCTGGAACTGTTCAGCCAGGGGTTGCTTGTCGACCGGTCGATGCTCGACGACTACCTGATGTATGTCCCGGATCCGCCGTCGGATGGTGACGCGGCCACGGCCGCACGGTAATTACCACGCCCCCGCGCGGGGCTTCTCCTCACCATCCGACGACACGTTGCCCAGAGACTGTTCTGGGCTGCCTTCGAACGGGACATACGACCATGACTGCTGCTATCGACATCCAACACCTCGACAAGTCCTTCGGCCGGGTGAAGGCGCTGAACGGTCTCGACCTGACGGTCGATACCGGCCACGTGCACGGCTTCCTCGGCCCCAACGGCGCCGGCAAGTCCACTACTATCCGGATCCTGCTCGGACTGCTGCGGGCGGACGCCGGCCAGATCCGCATGCTCGGCCGCGATCCGTGGACGGATGCGGTGCCGCTGCACCGCCGGCTCGCCTACGTACCCGGTGACGTGGAGCTGTGGCCCAATCTGACCGGCGGTGAGGCGATCGACCTGTTCGCCCGGCTCCGCGGCGGCACCGTCCCGGCCCGGCGGGACGAGCTGTGTGAACGGTTCGATCTGGACCCGAGTAAGAAGGGCCGGACCTACTCCAAGGGCAACCGGCAGAAGGTGGCCCTGATCGCGGCGCTGGCCAGCGACGTCGAGCTGCTCCTGCTCGACGAGCCCACCGCCGGGCTGGACCCGCTGATGGAAGCGGTGTTCCAGGACTGCATCCGCGAGGCCAAGGCCGCCGGCCGGACCGTCCTGCTGTCCAGCCACATCCTTGCCCAGGTCGAGGTCCTCGCCGACCAGATCTCGATCATCCGGCAGGGCCGGATCGTCGAGACCGGCTCGCTGGCCGAGCTGCGTCACCTGACTCGCACCTCGGTCGAGGCGATCGTCGATCGTCCCGCCGACGCGCTCGCCGGCCTGGCCGGCGTACACGACCTGCGGGCCGAGAACGGCCACGTCCGCTTCGAGGTCGAGGGCGACCACCTTGCCGCGGTGGTGCGGCAGTTGGCCGAACTCGGTGTGCACGGGTTGACCGCCCGCCCGCCGACCCTGGAGCAGTTGCTGCTGCGCCACTACGACGACCGGCTCGGTCACAACGCTGCCGGGCAGGTGGCGTGATGGCCACCATGACCGTCGACCCGCCGACGCGTTCCGCCAGTTCCGACGGGACGGTGCTCACCGGTACCGGCACGCTCCTGCGGCTCATGCTGCGGCGCGACCGGATCCGGTTCCCCGCCTGGACGCTCGGGCTGACGCTGATGATGACCTACTACTCGACCGCGATCGGTGGCGTCGTCCAGAGCCCGGAGGACCTCGAAGGGCTGAGCGCGTTCTCCGGCAGCCCGGCGGGTGCCGTGTTCGGCGGACCCGGTTTCGGGTTCGACGAGTTGACCATCGAGCGGTTCCTCGCCGGCCAGTACGGGCTCTACATGTTCGTCGGCGCCGGACTGATGGGTTTGCTCACCGTCGTCCGGCACACCCGCGCGGAGGAGCGCAGCGGCCGGGCCGAACTGGTCCGCGCCAATGTCGTCGGCCGGCATGCCCAGCTCACCGCCGCGCTGACCCTCACCGCCGCGATGGGCGTGCTGGTCGCGCTGCTGGTCGGTGTGCTGATGGCCGCCAGTGGCTACGGCGTGGGCGGGTCGCTGCTGTTCGGTGCCGCCATCGGCGCCGCGGCGTTGGCCTTCGCGGCGGTCGCGGCGGTCACCGCCCAGCTGTCGGAGTACCCTCGGGCGGCTGGCGGCATAGCCGGTGCCGTCCTCGGTGCCGCGTTCCTGCTGCGCGGCCTGGGGGACATGGCGGCGGTCCAGGGTAGTGGTCCCTCGTGGTTGTCCTGGCTGTCGCCGATCGGCTGGTCCCAGCAGACCGCGTCGTACGTCCACGACCGCTGGTGGCCATTGGTGATCTCGTTGGCGTTCGCGGTGGCGACCGCCGCCGTGGGTTACACGCTGTCGGCGCGCCGCGATCTCGGTGCGGGCCTGATCCCGCCGCGCCCGGGCTCTCCCCGCGCCGCCGGTTGGCTGGCCGGTCCGCTCGCGCTCGCCTTCCGGTTGCAACGGGCCAGCCTGATCGGCTGGAGCGCCGCTCTGCTCGTCAGCGGCCTCGCCTACGGATCGTTCACCCAGCCGATACTCGACGGCTTTGAGAACGCGCCCGAAGATCTCGTGGCGGTGATGGGAGGTTCGCAGGACATGCTGGCCGGCTTCCTCGGCCTGATGGGCCTGACCATGGCGTTCACCGTCGCGATCTTCGCCATACTCGCCGTGCACGCCCTACGCGGCGAGGAGACCGGCGGCCGTACCGAGCCCGTCCTCGCGACCGCCGTCAGCCGTTCCGCCTGGATCGGCAGCCACCTCGCCGTCGCCGCCGTCGGCGTGCCCTGGCTGCTTCTGGTCGCGGGCGCCGGAATGGGGATCGGCGCGGCGGTGAGCACCGGTGACGCCGGACTGGTCGGCGACCTCATCATCGGCCATCTCGCCCACACCCCGGCGGTCTGGCTCGTCCTCACCGCCGCCGCCATCCTGTACGCTGCCGCGCCACGGCTGCTGCCGGCGATCTGGGCAGTCCTCGGATACGCCCTGATCGTCGGCTTCTTCGCACCGATCCTCGATATCCCCGTCGGCGCCGTACGCCTGTCGCCGTTCGAACACATCGGGGAGTACCCGCTCGACGAGGTCAGCATCGCCGCCGTACTCATCCTGAGCGTGTTCGCCGCCGCGGTCGCCCAGGCGGCCGTGGCCGCGTTCCGCCGACGCGACCTGACCAGCACCGCCTGATGGGATGACACCGTCGCTGCGTGGGCTGGCCGTTCGGCCCGCGCAGCGCGGAAGGCGAGTTGGTGGTCCGAGCAAGCCTGTGAATGCGCTTGCCCTTGAGCATGCGACGGTGCTGGTATGGCCACGGACGGGCCGATGCCGCCCAGCAGATCGCGTTGATGACCTCCCGATGATCCCGCCACCGCCTGCCACGAACGGGCTGTGTCGACAGCGGCAGCGCCCGCACGGTCCACTCGTGCCTACTCAGATCGCCTGGTACGGCGAAGGGCCTAGGCCAGCGAGATCCGTGATCCGCGAGGCAGAACCTAGCCGGCCTCGTCGGACGGACGACGCACCACCAGAACGCCGTCAGCCTCGAGTAACGCCGTGTCCGCGTTGACGCGTTCGCCGGGGACGCTGGTCGTGTCGATCGGTGTGTTGGTTCTGTTGATGAGGAAACGGTAGGGCCCGCGCACGGTCAGTTCTACGCGGCCGCGCAAGCCTTCGGGTAGTTCGCTGTGGACGCCGGCCCGGTCGGCCAGGTCGGCCAGAACGGTGGACAGGGCTTGTGGTCCGAGTCGGGTGGAGACGTAGGCGGCGGAACCGGCCCCTGCGGTCCGTCGGGTGATCGCCGGCCGGCTGGCGTGGTCTCCGGTCTTGTACCAGGCCAGGACCTCGGTGGTGGGCTCGGTGACTTCGATGTGGTCGGTCCACAGGGTGCCGGTGGTGCCGTTGTCGAGCATGACGCACTGGTCGTCGAGCAGTGGGCCGAATTCCTGGATCCGGATGCCCAGCACGTCCCGTAGCGCACCGGGGTACCCACCGAGCCAGACCCGGTCGTGTTCGTCCACGATGCCGGAGAAGTAGGTGGTGACCAGGTGGCCTCCGCCGGTGACGAATCCTGCCAGCCGGTCGGCGAGGGGGCTGGGGATAACGTGGAGAATGGGGGCGATGAGCAGGTCGTAGTGTTCCAGCGGGGCGGTGGCGGGGACGACGTCGACGCGGATGCCGATGTTGAGGAACGCCGTGTACCAGTCCAGTGCTTCCTGGCGGTAGCGGAGTCGATCGGTGGGGTGGGAGTCGAGTTCGGCGGCCCACCAGGACTCCCAGTCGAAGACAATGGCGGCCTTGGCGCGGCCGCGCACAGTGCCGGCTACCGGCGCCAGGTCGCGCAGGGCGGCGCCGAGGTCGGTGACGGCGCGGAAGACGTCGCTGTCCTGGCCGGCGTGCGGGATCATCGCAGAGTGGTATTTCTCGGCGCCAGCCGCGGACTGACGCCATTGGAAGAAGCAGACCGCGTCGGCGCCGTGGGCGACGTGGGTGAGCGAGTCCCTTGCCATCTGGCCGGGGTGCTTGGCGACGTTGACCGGCTGCCAGTTGACGGCGCTGGTGGAGTGCTCCATGAGGAACCAGGGCTGGCCTTCGGCGAGATTTCCGGTGAGGTTGGCGGAGAACGAGAGCTCGTCGTATGCCTGCGGCCCGGGCGCCAGATAGTGGTCGTTGGCGATGAAGTCGACCTCGGGAGCCCAGTCGGCGTAGTTCATGCCGCTGATCCCACCCATGATCATGAAGTTGGTGGTGACCGGGGTGTCGGGAGTCAGCTCCCGCAGCAATTCGCGTTCGGCACGCAGGTGATCTTTGAGTGCGTCGGAGGAGAACCGTTTGAAGTCCAGTTGCTGTGCGGGGTTCGGGTAGGAAGCGGCCAGGCGAGGCGGCAGGATCTGGGTCCAGTCGCTGTAGTGCTGGGACCAGAAGGTGGTGGCCCAGGCGTGGTTCAGCGCGTCGAGGGTGTCGTATCGGGCGCGTAGCCATGTGCGGAACGCCGCGGCGGCGTCGTCGGAGTAGTCATAGACGTTGTGGCAGCCAAGCTCGTTGGAGATGTGCCACGCGGCCAGGGCGGGGTGGGCGCCGTACCGTTCGGCGAGCTTGCTGGTCAGGTGAAGGGCGTGGTAGCGGAAGATCGGCGAGGTCGGCCGCCAGTGTTGCCGGCCGCCGGGCCAGAGCGTGCGGCCGTCGCGATCGACGGGCAGGATCTCCGGGTGCCTGGAGGTCAGCCAGGGCGGCGGCGACGCGGTGGCGGTGGCCAGGTCCACCGCGATGTCGTGGGCGTGCATCAGGGCCATCACCTCGTCCAACCAGGCGAAATCCCATTCATCTTCTGCGGGCTGCAGTCGGGCCCAGGAGAAGATCGCTAGCGAGACGATGTTCACGCCGGCCCGCCGCATTGCCTGCACGTCCTCGTGCCATGTGTCGCGGGGCCATTGCTCGGGGTTGTAGTCGGCGCCGAACCCCAGGCGCGCCCGGCTGGGGTCGGAGGGCCAGCGTAGCCATCGGTGACCGCGGTGTTGTCTCACGACGAACTCCCAACGAAGCTGCGTATGTTCACGTGAACACGGGCGTCCGGTCGCAGCGTGGCGGCCGGACGGCAACCGGGGGCGCTACTGGACGGTGAACCCTTGTTCCCGGCCGTACTTGATGGAGATGTCCTGCCATGCCTTCAGCCCGTCCTGCAGGCTGGTCCCGCCGAGATACGCCTTGCCGGCGGTGTCGCCGAACACGCTGTTGGCGTAGACCTGGAAGGGCAGGTAGGACCAGTTCGAGGCGACCTGTCCGGCGGACTCGGCGAGGACCTGGTTCACCTTCTGACCGCCAAAGTAGGGGAAGTCCTTGTTCAGGAACCCCGGCGAGTTCAGTTGCGCGGTGGTGGCGGGGAAGGCACCGCCGTCGGCCCGGGTCTGGGCGCCCTGGTCAACCGTGGCGTACTTGAGGAAGGCGTACGCGAGAGTCTTGTTGGCGCCCTGCTCCGGGATTGCCAGCGAGCTACCACCGTTCTCGGCGGTGACCTTGCCGCCGGCCTCCCACTGCGGCATGGGTGCCACGCGCCATTTGCCGCTAGCGGCCTTGACGCCGGATTCCAGGTTCGCGGGCATCCAGGCGCCGATCACCAGGGTCGCGATGGTGCCGTCTCCGAGCCCCTTGTACCAGGCATCGCTCCAGCCGGTGACGGGTGAGAGGAGCTTGCCGTCGATGAGCTTCTGCCAGGTCGCGGTGAACTTCTGGGTGCCCTGGTCGGCGAAGTTGATGCCCACCTTGGTGCCGTCCACCGTGTACGGCCTGCCGCCCGCCTGCCAGATCATGCTGGTGGTGAAGCCGGCGTCGCCGTTGTCGCTGGTGATGTAGGCCTTCGGGTCGGCCTTGTGCAGCTTCCCGGCCTCGGCGACGTACTCGTCCCAGGTGGTCGGGACCTTCAGCCCGTGCTTGTCGAACACCTCCTTGTTGTAGAACAACGCCATCGGACCGGAGTCCATCGGCAGACCGTAGACGCCGTCGCCGGGTCGCACGGCGTTCCACGGGCCGGGGGTGAAGGTGCCCTGCAGCTTGTCGGCGCCGTACCCGTGCAAACTGGTCAGCGCCTTGGAGAGGACGAACTGCGGCAGCGCGTAGTACTCGACCTGGGCGACGTCCGGCACACCGGAGCCGGCCTTGATCGCGTTCTGCAGGGCGGTGTACTGGTCGTTGCCGGTACCGGCGTTGACCAGATTGACCTTGACCTTCGGGTACTTGGCCTGGAAGTCGGTGGCGACCTGCTTGAGGGTCGGCTCCCAGGCCCACACGGTGATGCTGCCGCCAGCGTCCAGGGCGGCCTGAATGTCGGCGTCGGAGGCGCCGGCAGACTGTCCGCCGGAATCGCCGTCATCACCGGATCCGCACGCGGTGACCAGCAGCGACGCGGAAAGAACCGCGCTCGCCAACAACGTTCGGCGTCGTATGACCATCATGACGGTTCCCTTCGTGGGTATTTGGGAATGTCTTATCGTCGTGTCGTGTCGTGTCGTGTCGTGTCGTGTCGGGCGCGGTGCAGGTCATCCCTTGACGCTTCCGTTGGCCAGACCGGACTGCCAGTACCGCTGAAGCATCAGGAACGCCGCGATCAGCGGCACGATGGTGAGCAAGGAACCCGTGATCACGAGGTTGAAGACCGTCTCGCCGCCCGCCGTGGCGGCCTGCTTGTTCCAGGAGTTGAGACCGATCGTGAGCGGATACCAGTTCTGATCCTTCAGCATGATCAGGGGCAGGAAGTAGTTGTTCCAGGTGGCGACCACGTTGAACAGCAGGACAGTGACCGTCCCGGGGGCCAGCAGCGGTGCGCTGACCGAGAAGAACGTCCGGAACTCCCCGGCGCCGTCAACGCGCGCTGACTCGATCAGCTCGTTGGGCACGGCGTCGTTGGCGAACGTCCACATCAGGTAGAGACCGAACGGCGAGACCAGCGACGGGATGATGATCGCCCACGGCGTGTTGGTCAGACCCAGACTGGAGAACATCAGGAAGGTCGGCACAGCCAGCGCGGTGCCCGGCACCGCGACCGCGCCGATGACCACCGCGAACACCGCCTTCTTGCCCGGGAATTCGAACTTCGCCAGCCCGTAGCCGGCCAGCGCCGCCAGCAGGGTCGCGCCGCCGGCACCGAGCGCCACGTACAGCAGGGTGTTCAGCAGCCAGCGGGTGAAGATGCCGTTGTCGTAGGTGAACGTGTCGGCGATGTTGCTGAACAAGGCGAAGTCCGCGGCCGGAGCCAGACCGAAGGAGTCGAACAGTCCCTGCTGGGTCTTGGTGGCGTTGATCACCAGCCAGGCCAGCGGTAGCAGCGCATAGATCAGCACGAGGCCGGTGAGGGCGGTCAGCATGACACTCTTGCCCCGCCGTTGGGCTTGCCGGCGAACCGTCAGTGCGCGGTGCGCGGACACGCCCGAGGCGGTCGGTTCGGTCATGGAGGTGGTGGCCATGCTCAGACCGCCTTCCGCATGCCGCGCAGCTGGACCAGGTACGCGACGATCATCGTGATCACGCCCATGACGATCGCGACCGTGGCCGCGTAGTTGAACTGCTGGCCTGCGAACGACAGCGAGTAGGCGTAGAGGTTCGGCGTGAAGTAGGTGGTGATGGAATTCGGCGCCAAGGTCTTGAGGATGCTGGGTTCGTTGAAAAGTTGAAAGCTGCCGATGATCGAGAAGATCGTCGCGATGAGCAGCGGGCCGCGCAGGGCCGGCAGCTTGATCGCCGTGATGATCCGTAACTGGCCCGCTCCGTCGATCTGCGCAGCCTCGTACAGGGACGGGTTCACCACCCGCAGCGCCGAGTAGAGGATCAGCATGTTGTAGCCGACGAACTCCCACGTCACGATGTTGCCGATCGAGGCGAGGATCAGGTCCGGCGAGAGCGGGTCCGGCAGTGACATCCCGAGCGTCTCGTTGAGGTTGCCGACCAGGCCGAACTGACTGCCGTACATGAAGCCCCACATCAGGGTGGCGACCACTGCGGGCACCGCATACGGCAGGAACACCGAAATCCGGAAGAACCCGGACCCGTACAACCGCCCACTGTCGATAGCCAGGGCGATCAACAACGCCAGAAACAGCATTATTGGCACCTGCACCGCCAGGAAGGATGCCACCCGGCCGAACGCCGACCAGAACTGCCCGTCGGTCAGCGCCCTGGTGTAGTTGTCCAGACCGACGAACGTCGTGCCCCCGATCAACTGTGTCCGGAACACGCTCAGGTACAGGGAGTAGGCGATCGGCGCCAGGAACACCAGCGCGAATACCGCCATGAACGGTCCGGTGAACTGCCAACCGACCCAGGACCGCCGGCTGGCGGTTGCCGATTTCTGGTTTCGTGAGCGGCGTGTGCGCCCTGCCGTAGGCATCGGCGCGCTCCTTCCCGTCCGGCACCTGGACGTGATGTTCACGTAAACATCGCAGTCAGAGGTCTACTGTGTGGCGCTGAGCACCACGTGCGGCGGAGATGGTGATGTTTACGCAAACTTGCGTTGCGGTATCGTGGCATCCGTCACCACGACCGTCAAGTAACGGCTCGGATGCGCCGCGTGGGCTTTTGCTGTGGGCACATCGCAGGCGGGAGCGACGATGGATGCAGACACTCGAGGCCATCGACCACAGGTCGTCCCGGCCGGTGGCGCCCAACGCGGCGGCTCCGGGATACCCGGTGGACGCCGCAAGCAGCGGGTCTCCATGGCGGACGTGGCTCGGCTCGCGGGCGTCTCGTCCCAGACCGTGTCCCGGGTCTCCAACGGCGACTCCGCGGTCATCGAGACGACCCGGCAGCAGGTGCTCGACGCGATGCGGCAGCTGGGCTACCGACCCAACAGTGCCGCCCGCGCCCTGCGCTACGGCCGGTTCAACACCATCGGCGTGATCCTGTTCAACCTCTCCTCGACCGGCAACAGCCGCACCGTCGAGGCCATCGCCACCCACGCTGCGACAGAGGGCTACGCGACCACCCTGATCCCCCTGGGCGCGCCGACCCAGGACAACGTGCTCGGTGCCTTCACGAGGATGGGGGAGCTCGCCGTCGACGGTGTCATCGTGATCATCGAGATCCACCTTCTCGACACCAACACCGTGGCCCTCCCACCGGGCGTGCACGCCGTGGTCGTGGACCCGGACGCCGGCGACCGCTACCCCGTCGTCGACACCGATCAGGCCGACGGCGCCTGTCAAGCCGTACGCCACCTGCTCGATCTGGGTCATCGCACCGTCTGGCATGTGGCCGGCCCGGTCGAGTCGTTCGCCAGCGAACGGCGCGCCAAAGCGTGGCGCGAGGTGCTCGAGGCCGAGGGCCGCCCCGTGCCACCGGTCGAGCGCGGCGACTGGTCCGCCGAGTCCGGCTACCGGGCCGGCCTGCGCCTGGTCGAACAGCCCGACTGCACCGCCGTCTTCGCGGCCAATGACCAGATGGCGCTGGGCGTGCTGCGGGCGTTGCACGAGCGGGGCCGTCAGGTGCCGGCACAGGTCAGCGTGGTCGGCTTCGACGACATCCCGGACGCATCCGCGTACCTTCCCCCGCTGACCACCGTGCACCAGGACTTCGCCGAAGTGGGTCGCCGCTGTGTGCAGGCACTGCTGCGGCAAATCCGCAACGAGCCCGCCGACCCAGGCACAGACCTCGTGCCGACCCGGCTCGTGGTCCGCTCCAGCACTGCGGCCCCACAGCGCTGATCGCAGGGAGCGGTGGCGCCTCAGTCCGTTTGCGGATGAGTCGACGGGCCACGCTGTTGCGGCGCGATGACGTGCGCTTTCGGGCACCCTTTGCGTGGTTACGCCAACATGTTAACTTGACGGCATCGATGTTTACGCAACCATCGATGTCGAGCCCGGTAGCCGTGGCCATCAGCCAGGGTCCGGTTGATCAGTCCATCACGTCTAGGGCGGCGTGGCGGCACGCTAGCGGCCGGGTGTGGGATCGGAGGGCGTGCAATGACGGCTCGACGTAGCGTGACTCGGGTGGCCAGCGCGACGGCTGCCGCGACACTCGGCGTGGCGCTGACGGCGAGCGCCGCCGCGCCGCAAGCGGCCGCTGAGCCAGCGTCTGCGACCGCTCCGGACGGGGTGACGATCCGAATCGACCCGTCGTACCAGCAGCAGTCGTTCCAAGGCTGGGGCACCAGCCTGGTCTGGTTCGCGAACGCCACCGGCGGGTACCCGGAAGAGGTCCGCGACAAGCTGGTCGACCTGCTCTTCGGCGAGGACGGCCTGCGGTTGAACATCGCCCGGTACAACATCGGCGGCGGCAACGCGCCCACCGTCCCGGACTACCTGCGCCGTGGCGGCGCGGTGCCTGGGTTCTGGAAGGCGCCGAAGGCGTACGGGCCCGGCGACAAGGAGTGGTGGGATCCGGACAACCCGGACCACTGGGAGTGGGATGCCGACGCCAACCAGCGCTGGTGGATCGACCAGATCAAGGATCGGGTCGACACCTGGGAGGCGTTCAGCAACTCGCCGCCGTGGTTCCAGACCGTCAGCGGGTACGTCTCCGGCGGCTTCGACCCCAACGCCGACCAGATCCGGGCGGACCGGGTGAACGAGTTCGCCGACTACCTCGTGCGGGTCACCGAGCATATCGAGCGGGCACACGGCATCGAGTTCGACACCATCGACCCGCTGAACGAGCCGAACACCCCGTACTGGCGCACCACGCTCGGCCCGGACGGCCGGCCCACGGGCGGGCGGCAGGAGGGTGCTCACGTCGGGCCCACGTTGCAGGCGCAGGTGCTACTGGCGCTGCATCGCCGGCTCGCCACCGCGTCGACCGGCGCGGCGGTGTCGGCGCCGGACGAGACCAACCCCGGCATTTTCCTGCAGGACTGGTACGGCTACCCGGCCGACGCGCAGGCGGCGGTCGCCCAGCTCAACGTGCACACGTACGGCACGGGGCAGCGCACCGCCGCCCGGGACGTGGCCAAGGCCGAAGGGCGTCCGCTGTGGATGAGCGAGGTCGAGGGCAGCTGGGGCAACGACTTCACGAGCATGGACTCGGGCCTGGGTATGGCCCGCCGGATCATCGACGACCTGCGCGAGTTGGAGCCCTCGGCCTGGGTGCTGTGGCAGCCGGTCGAGGACGCCGAAAACATGGTGGCCGAGGGCAACCTGCAGTGGGGGAGCATCCACGTGCCGTTCACCTGCACGGCGGCTGACACCCTGGCTACCTGTCCGATCAGGACGAACACCAAGTTCGACACGATCCGAAACTTCACCCACCACATCCGCCCGGGTGACCGTTTGGTCAAAGTGGATGACCCGGCGAGTATCGCGGCGGTCAAGAGGTCCGGCCGGGACGCGGTCGTGGTGCATGTCAACGCCGACGCCGATTCGCACCCCGTGACGCTGGACCTGTCCCGCTTCGCCCACGTGAGCCCCGGTGCCACCGTCACGCCCGTGGTGACCAGCGCGGAGGGAAAGCTCGTGCGCGGCAACGCGGTACGGGTCAAGGGGCGCTCCGCCACGCTCGCCGTGCCTGGCGAGTCGGTCACGACGTTCCTGGTTAGTGGCGTCTCCGGCGTGGCCGCCGACGCGGACCACATCCGGGCCGACCACCCGTACCGGCTGCAGGGTGTGCAGAGCGGACGGTCGTTGGCGCCCTCCGCGGGCGGTGAGTCGGCGGTGCTGCGCACGACCGACACGGACCGCCCTGACCAGCTCTGGTACGTCTGCGAACTGGGCCGCGGTACCGGCAACCGCGATCGCTACGTCATCGTCAACGCCGGCACGGGCCAGCGGCTCGCCGTGCGCGGCACGGTTACCGTGCTGGAGGACGCCACCACCCGCCCCGACGACGGTGCCCGGTGGATTCTCTCCACGACCGGTGACGGCACGTACACCTTCGTCAACATCGCCGGCCGGCGCGTGCTCGACGTGTCCGGCGGCGCCACCGCCGACGGCAGCCCGGTCTCGCTCTGGCAGCCGACCGGCGCGGATAACCAACGCTGGGCGGCGCTGGACGAGGTGGTCGCCAGCACCGAGACAGCCGAGCTCTACACCGTGCCCCGCCGTACGCCCGTGTTGCCGGAGACCGTGACGGCGGTGCTGCGCGGCGGCGCCCGGCGCGCCCTGCCGGTGACCTGGCAGGACCCGCCGCCGGCAGCGTGGCGCAAGCCCGACGTGGTCACCGTCCGCGGCATAGCGACGGATGTCCTCGGCAACCGGGTCGCGGCGACAGCGAAGGTCGCCGTGGACAGGTTCACCGCGACGGAACCGGGACGGGCCAAGACGTACACCGGCGGGGTTCCCGAACTGCCGGCGACGGTGGTCGGGCTGGGTGCGCACGGTGGCCGGGCATCCCTGCCCGTGACCTGGGATCCGGCGCCACCCGGCGCGTTCGACCGAGCCGGCGTGGCGACGCTGACCGGTGTGGCGCGTGTGGTCGACGGCGCCGTGCTCCCGGCGACCGCCCGGGTGCAGGTCACGGCGCCGGGGCAGACCAATGCCGCGCTCGTGGACGGTGCGTCGGTGACCGCGACCTTCACCGAGGGCGGCTACTCGCCGGCGGGGCTGCGCAACGGCGCGACCGCGGAAAAGGCCTGGTCCAACTGGAAGTCCGGCATCCAGAACCCGTCCGAGACCATCACGATCAAGCTGCCCCGGCCGGTTGACGTGACCCGCGTGGTGACCCACTTCTACCGGGACAGCGCGGATGGTGGCGGCCTGGCCCAGAGCCTGCGCGTACAGGTGCTTGGTGCCGACGGCACGTGCGCTGACGCGAGCGGGGAGGTGGCGGTCGGCACCGACGGCACGCCGGCGGTCGACGTCCCGGTGGCCGCGGGCGTCACGACCGGCGTGTGCGTGGTGCTTACGCCCCGCGCGGGCGGATACCTGACGCTCGGCGAGATCGAGGTCCTCGCCAAGGCGCCGGGCACCTCGTCAGACGCCGTGCTGTCCGCGCTCGCGGTAGACGGCAGACCGCTCGCCGGTTTCGACCCGGCCCGCGCCGACTACCGTGTCACCGCCGCCCACCCCGACCGAGCCGTGGTCACCGCGACCGCCAACGACCCGTACGCCACCGTCCGCATCGGGCGGACCGGATCGGCCCGCCGCCCCACCTGGCTGGTCACCGTGACCAGCGAGGACGGGTCGCAAACTCGCACCTACCGGGTGGAGACCCGAACCCGGTAAGCGGCACCCCCGACCGGTGTGGCTCTGCTCAGCGAACGTGCGCGCGGGGCATACCGGCGTGTCGCAGAAGAACCGTCGCACCGGTAGCCGGATCTCCACCGGCTCGCCGGACGCGGTGTGTGAGCGCCGCGCGGTTCAGGTTGAAAAAGGTTCGGTGGACCAGACACCACAGGGGTCAGGCCTGATCACGAAATTTGGGCCAGATCCCAGATTCAGCGACCGACGACATCCATCGCGAGCTTGTCCAACTCGTCAACGCAGCGCCGCAGGGCGGGTGGCGCCGAGGACTTCGCTCCCGCAGGAAACTCTTGCGGCCAGCGATCCCTGATGATCGCTGACTCGACGGCAATTGTCGCCGTGAGTCGTTCCGGAACCTGATCAACACGGTCGACCGGCACCGGCAGATTCACGTCGTGGTCAGGGATATTTCCGGTTAGAGGCAGAGTCAAAACAACTACTTTCCCGGGTGAAGCCAGATTGAAACAGCCGTGTGGTGTGCTTCAATGTGCTCGGTTCATCGGAGTTGGCGCATGCGACTGTCGCGTACTCCAAAGATCTTAGATATAAGGAGACGGTTTGATGAGATTCGACCAAAACCGATCATCCACGTGAAGATCAGACAACAGTCTGACGCGGCGCAGCTTGCTCGCGATCGCTCCTCTGTTGTCGCCGTTGCGGCGACGGCAGCACGGAAGGTCGTGGGGGCAAGCGTCGACACTGGGAAAATCGAATGCCTGGCCGATCCGGTGAGAAATCGGCCGAGGCGGAAGCTGCGCCCGTGGACACAAGGAAACCAGTGCCACGGGAAGATCATCCCTCGTTCATCGGTCTTAATGTGATGCGAGCTGACGTAGTCGCCGCAATGCGTGGCTATCTCAGGGCACGTGCGTGGCCCACCAGAGACGTCCGGTGGCTTTTCGTGAACCGTACATGCCGTGGGACTGTGCCGCCGCGAGCAAAACAACTCAATTCGGCATAAGAAGGGGGTGATTCGGTGGGCGATCGGATCGTGGTGACAGGCGGATCCGGAATGCTGGGGGACAATCTGGTTCGCCGGTTGGCGCGTGCGGGATATGAGGTTCACAGCGTCGACCTACGCGCGCCTGCGGAGCCGACGAACGGCGTGGAGCACACGACCGGAGACATCGGCGATCAGGTGCTCCTGACCGATCTGTTCTCCGGTGCCACCGCCGTCGTGCACTGTGCCAGCGGATTGCCGAGCTATTCGAAGGGACGGCTCCGGGAAATCAGCGTCGACGGCACCCGCAATGTATTCGGGACCGCCCGGGCCGCCGATGTGCCTCGTGTCATCCATGTCTCCTCGGCCGCGGTCTACGGCCTGCCGTTAGAGGTGCCGACTTCGGAGACCCATCCGCGCCGGCCGGTGGACGCCTACAGCCGGGCCAAGGCGGAGGCGGAGGAGATCGCGGAGGAATTTCGGGACACTGGAATGTGCGTGTCGATTGTTCGCCCGAAGACCTTTCTCGGCCCCGGTCGCATGGGCCTGTTCGCGATGCTTTTCGAATGGGCCGCGGACGGCCGCAACTTTCCCGTTCTCGGGCGCGGCGACATTCTGAGTCAGATGCTCGCCGTGGAGGACCTCGTCGAGTTCATCATGCTGCTGCTGTCGGCACCCGACGAGGCCGCCAGCGATACCTACAATCTAGGTGCCGCCGAGTTCGGGACGCTGCGCGCCGCATTTCAGTCGGTACTCGATGCCGCGGGGCACGGTAAGCGTGTTGTATCGCTGCCGGTACGGCCTGCCCTGCCGCTTCTGCGGCTGCTGGAGCGTAGCCACCTCTCGCCGGTCTATCGCCGGCTGGCACACAAACTGCTGATTGACTCGTACGTGTCCATCGACAAGGCACGTGAACGACTCGGATTCTCGCCACGGTTCTCCAATGAGGACGCGATTCTGCGCTCTTATGACTGGTGGTGCCAACAGCGCCCGGCGGGTGTAGGCCGAACCAGCCGGGACGCCTGGCGCCAGGGAGCCCTGTCGTTGGCGAGAGTCTTCTTCTAAGGCAGGCGGGGGCCGCGTGGACAGCGTCAATGTTGTGTGGGAACAACCCACCAAACGGGAGCAACCCGTCAAGCGGGAGCGGGCCGGTGTAGGGCGGCAGGTCATGGACCTCTTCCGGCTGGCCCGGCCGGCGCACTGGACCAAGAACGTGCTGGTGGTGCCAATTGCGCTGGTGGACCTGGAGGCGTGGTCGTGGTCCGCTCTCGAGCGCGTGGCCTGGTCCATCGTGGCGTTCATCCTCGCCGCCGCCGTCGTCTACCTCGTCAACGACCTGGTCGACCGGCGCCTCGACCGACTGCACTCGGGAAAGAGCCGCCGCCCGATCGCGGCTGGCCGGCTCTCCGTCACCGCGCTCGTCCTGTACGGCGCAGTGCTGACCGGCGGTCTGGGCCTGCTGTTCGCGTTCGCGCCGCACGGCAGCTCCTGGCCGATACTCGGATATCTGGGTCTGAACCTCGCCTACACCGCCGGCCTCAAACATGTGCCGTTGATC
Organism: Plantactinospora sp. CA-294935; assembly: GCF_050936445.1. Classification (NCBI taxonomy): domain Bacteria; kingdom Bacillati; phylum Actinomycetota; class Actinomycetes; order Micromonosporales; family Micromonosporaceae; genus Plantactinospora; species Plantactinospora sp. CA-294935. Next base: position 8,085,648 of record NZ_JBNJMU010000001.1, on the reverse strand, counting down.
GAAATGGGCGCGATCTCCGGTGGGTTCGTGTTGCGGGTCGTTCAGGGATACCTGGCCACCGACGTCGCGGCATCCAGTTGGCTGCTCATTGCTGTCTTCTCCGGATCGCTCCTGCTGATCCTCGGAAAACGCCGGTACGAACTGATGGAGGTCGGAGTTGAGCACCGCCCCTCGCTCCGTGGCTACTCGGTGGAATTCCTGAACCATCTGCTGCTGGTCGCCAGCGTGCTCTGTCTCGCCGCCACGTTGACGTACCTGGCCACCGAGGCGCCGACCGCACCGTACAGACAGGAGGTGCTGCTGATCTCCTTGCCTTTCGTGCTGTACACGCTCTTCCGGTACCTCCAAGTGGTTCTGGTGCTGAAGGAAGGCGGTGACCCGGTCGGGTTGCTCCTGCGGGACCGTGCCCTCATCGTGTCCATCGGGAGCTGGGTCTGCGCGATCGGCGCACTCGTACTCGTGACCAAGGTCCCCTCCATCAACGCAATCCGTCTACCGTGAGGAGCCGACGTGGCCGCCCCGATGGAGGATTACTCTTCGGTGATTGCCGATCGGTGCCCGGTGGCCGGGGACGCTGGTGCGGTAGTGACGAATTCACCGAACGGCCGTCGGTGTCTGCTCAAGGTCCTCCGAACCATCATCTATTCGATCGTCGTCGTATTTCTGTTCTGGCAGATCTGGCGTGTACGAAATGGGCTCGGCGAGAGTCTGAGTTCTGTGGGCTGGAGCGCCGTCGGTCTCGCGGTCGGATTCACCGTGGTGGGAACGGCTCCGGGATTCTTCGGGTGGCGACTGCTGGTAGCCGGCACCGGTGTACGACTCACGATTTCGGATGCGGCCTGGGTGTTCTTCCTGTCAGGAGTGACGGTCTATCTTCCCGGCGGGATCTGGCCCCCGATCGTGCAGGCCGCGCTCGCGAGGAGGGTCGGAGCGCCAGCGTCCCGGCTCATGGCGGCTGGTCTGATCACGCTCGTTATGACCATGCTCAGCGGGGGCATCGTCGGCTTGGTGGCGGTTCCGCACCTGGCGGCGGGCAATCCAATGTGGTGGCTGTCGGTGCCGCTCGTGCTCTCCGCCGCCGGTGCGGTCATCCTGGTGCCACGCCTGCTCACCAGGCTGCTCGGCCTCGGGCAACGCATCTTGCGACGTGGTGAACACGAGATCGTGCTGCCCACCGGTAGGACCACTATGGGGGTGGTCGCACTCAACGTCCTCGGGTGGTGCTGCAACGGCACGCACGCGGTGATCCTCGCGGTCGCCCTCGGCGCACCTCCCGCATCCGCGATGACGCTTGGCATAGGCGGTTTCGTCCTCAGCGCGATCGCCGGAGCGCTGTCGCAGGCACCTGCCGGCCTCGGCGTGCGTGAGGTCGTGCTCGGCCTCACGCTCGGCGTCCTGGTCAGTGGCCCGGACCTCATCGTACTGCTGCTGCTGAGCCGGTTCGTCACCACCTTGGGGCATGTGATCGCGACCCTCGGAGTGCTGGGAGTGCTGGCCGGGACTCGCTTCGTGACAGCCAGACGAGGGGCAGCTCAAACGTCACCTGCCCGATCGCTTACCAGGGAGTAGGCAATGATGCACGTCATAGGTACCGGGTACGGCCGGACGGGGACGACATCCCTCACTACCGCGCTGGTGCAACTCGGCTTCGGGCCGTGTCTTGAGGCCGGGGAGGTATTCAGGAATCCCCGGCTGATCCGGCCATTACTCGGGGCCGTTGAAGGCAAACCGACGAACTGGGAGGAGATATTCGCTTGCTATAAGTCAATGGTGTGCGAGCCGGTCACGCCCTGCTGGCGGCGACTTGTCGAGTACTGCCCGGAGGTGAAAGTCGTCCACACGGTACGCGACCCGGAGCAATGGATAAGCAGTATCCAAAGGACACTGCTCAAGCGGCGACGGCACATAAACACGTGGTACGGCAGGGGTGCCATACGAGTGTCGTCGACGCTCGGTACGGACCTTGCCCCACTGATTGAGCTGTTTCAGCGTACGCTCGAAGGCCAGGCCCTGAAATTGGTGGCCGAAGGGAAACCAGAACGCGCCGTCGAGCAATTTCAGGCACACACGGATCAGGTCATCGAGACCGTCCCCGCTGATCGTCTGCTCATTTATGATATCCGTGATGAATGGGGACCACTGTGCGAGTTTCTCGGTGTTCCGGTGCCGGCGGAGCCGTTTCCCCTGAAGAGCACCACAGTGGAGATCGCCAGTGGCCGTGGCCGTGGCTTCGGAAGAGAGGCACTGTCGCGGTTCCTGACCCGGACACGGTGAAGGGCCTCTGGGGCAGGGGAACACGGCTCCTCGTCACGGCCACGGCGGCATGGACCACGTTCCTCCTCTTGCATGTTCTGCTCGTCGGCCGCTGGTGGCCGTGGTTCATCTTCGAGGCCACGCCACCGCTTGCCGTGGTGACGGTGCCACTGTTCTTTCTCTCGCTTGTGCCGTTCGCGCGGCAGATGCGCTGTCGGCTTTCGGTGGTCCTGGTTCTGGTGCTGCTTTCCGGGACTCAGTTGGCAGGCTATGGCCCGGCGTGTGCGGACACGGCTACCGGCGGCCCCGGAGGTAGCACGGTCAAGGTCTTCGCCTGGAACACGGACTACTGGGAGATGGTGAACGACGAGGACGCCTTCTACGCCTTCCTGCGCCAGCAGGACGCCGATATCTATCTCTTGCAGGAATACGTTTATCGGCGGGGGGAGCCGCTCCGTATCGACGAGTCGGCCCGGCTCCGCACGGAGTTCCCTGGCTACCAGATGTCGGTCGAGGGCGAGTTGGTCACGCTGTCCCGATTGCCCATCGTCGCGGCGTACCACCATCCAGTTCCCGGTACGGGCATGGAATGGTTCAGAAAGGGGACCAAGGCGCAACGTACCGACATCCGGGTCGGGGGGCGCGTAGTCTCCTTCTACAACGTGCACCTACCGGTGCCCTTCCGGATCAGCGGAAACCCCTTGAGTGGCGGTTTCTATCGGGCACTCAAGGAGCAGGGCGTCTGGCGGCTCCGCGAACTACGCAAGCTGCGCGCCGATCTGGCTGGAAACCCCCACGCGGCCGTGTTGGCCGGTGATTTCAACTCGCCCTGGATGGAGCTGTCCCCGCCCGGAGCCGATATCCGGGTGCATGTCCCCACGGGGTCTCTCGCGCCGCCTGGCACGTGGCCCGCCGCCGACTATCCACTGCCTCGGCTGTGGCGGCTCGACTGGCTGTTCACGACCGGAGACCTGACCGCGCTCGACTATCGGCTCGGCAGCGGCGGCGAGGCCTTCTCCGACCATGCGGCCCAGGTGTTCCGGGTGGTCGTTCCGGATGATCAGAAAGGCAGGGTGACTTGAGGATCGTCATCGTCTCCACCGGCGCGCCGCCCGATCCGTTTGGCGGGATCGGTACCTACATAGAGGGGTTGCTCGGTGCCCTGGCCTCCCAGGATGCCGAGGTCCATCTGGTGGGCGCGTCCCGGCACCACCGCCTGAAGCGCGTGTTCCAGTACCACGAGGCGACCGTCCGCCGGGTGTTGGTCACGCCGCCATGGGCACGAACCGCACTGCCGCGGTCCCGAATCGGGATGATGGCCGCGGTCGCCCGGCTGAACATCGTCGGGGCTTGGTACGCCCGCCGGCTGCACGCCCGGGAGAAGGTCGACCTGGTCGCGGTGCACGACTGGATGTGTGCGCCAGCCGGTCTGGTCTGTGCCGTCCTGTTTCGGATGCCGGTCTGCTATCACGTGCACTCAGCCGAGATCTTTTTCCGGGATCGGGGCCGGGGCCCGGTCGCCGCGCTCGGACGGACCCTGAACCGGGCGCTGAGTCGTCGAGCTCGGTTGATCATGGTTCCGTCGACGCACACCGTGGCTGGCATTCCCCACCTGGCCGGCCGTGACGACATCGCCGTGGTTTCACACGGCCCTGGGAAGGCATGGCGGATGGAATGCCCGGACGACATCGAACGCGGCGCCGTACGGGACAAGGTCCGGGCGCTGTACGGGATCCCGGACGGACGACGGATGATCATGTTCGCCGGCCGGTACGGGGCACACAAGGGAGTGAACGAGCTGATCGAGGCGGTCCGTCGGACGCTCGCCGATGGCGCCGACGTCACCTTGATCCTGGCCGGCACCGGCTGGCCCGACGACACCTCCATCGACCAGCGGCTGCGCGAGCGGGTCGAGGACGCGGGGCTGGCCGGGCGCGTGCACGTACTCGGGCGGTACCTGGACACCGAGGAACTCCGTGCCCACGTGGTGGCGGCCGACGCGTGCGTCTTCCCGTCGACGTACGAGCCGTTCGGGTTCGCCGCCGTGGAGGCAATGGCGCTGCGGGCCCGCGCGGTGGTCGGCCCCGGGTTCGACCCGGACGTGGTCGGTAGCGCGGAGGGGGCGTGCGTGCGGACCGGGACACTCGATCCAGACGAACTGGCGGCCGCGCTGCTCCGGGTGCTGAGCGACGACGACCCGGGGCTGGGTGACCGTGCCCGCCGGTACATCCTCGGCCGCCATTCCTGGGATACGGCGGCCGCCCGCACTCTGCAGGCGTACGCGGAGGTGGTCCGGCGGTGAGCCCTGAAGAATCGCGCGAACCACATCTTGGGCTCGGGGCCACCTGGCTGAGAGGGGGAGGGGAGAAGCCCTTCGCCGACACCGTCGCCACACCGCGCGTCGATCGCGGCCAGTTGACCATCCGCCTTCGGGCGGTTCCCTCTGTGTCCCAGGGCGGCTTTTCGGACCTCAGCGGGAAGCTCGTCGTCGTGTCGATTTCAAACTGTCGGGAAAGGACGCCCTGTCGATGAACAACCCAGACCAACGGTACGATCTCACCGTCGCGCTGACCTACTACCTGCCGTACATGAGCGGCCTGACCCACACGGCCAGTACCGTCGCCGAGGGGATGGCGGCGCGTGGCTGGCGGGTGGCGGTGGTGGCCAGCCAGCACGACCGGTCCACCCCGCGCCGGGAGACCATCAATGGGGTGGATGTCTACCGGTCACCGGTGCTCGGCCGGATCTCCCGGACGCAGATCAGCCCGGCGTACCCGTTCGAGGTAGCCCGGATCGTCCGCCGCTCCGCCCTGCTCCACCTAAACCTGCCGATGGCCGAGGCCGCGCTGGTGGCCAGACTTGCCGGGCCCACCCCGATTGTGAGCATGGTGCACATCGACCTGTACCTGCCTCCTGGCGGGCTGAGCCGGATCGCGGTCGCCGTGTCTGACGCGACGTCCCGGGCCGCGATCCGCCGTTCCGCGGCGGTGGTCGCCTACAGCGAGGACCAGGCCCATGCGTCGAAGTTCTGGCCGCTGATGAAGGGGCGGGAGTTCCGCTCTATTGCCGCACCATGTCTCGACCGCCGTGGCGGCCAGCCGCGTTACCGCCGCACCGGCGGGCTGCACGTCGGCTTCCTCGGCCGCATCGTCGAGGACAAAGGGATCCCCTACCTCGTCCGGGCCTTCCGCCGGATCGCCGACCCCGACGCCCGGCTGCTGATCGGCGGCAACTACGAGACCGTGATGGGCGGCAACAACCTCGCGGACATCAGGGCGGAGATCGGCGCGGACAACCGCGTCGAGGTGCTCGGCGAGCTACGAGGCCAGGAGATCGATGACTTCTACGCCTCGATCGACGTGTTCGCACTGCCGTCCAACGCGGAGTCGTTCGGCATCGTGCAGGCCGAGGCGATGATGTGCGGCGTACCGTCGGTGACCACCGACCTGCCCGGCGGGCGGTATCCCGTCCAGGCGACGCAGTTCGGCTCAATAGTCCCGCTCCGCGACCCGGACGCGCTGTACCGGGCGATCCTGGAGCAGGGGGCCACCCCGGCGGACCGGCGGGAGGCCAAGGCCCGCGAGGCGCGGGAACTCTTCGCGGCCGAGCGAAGCCTGGACGAGCACGAGAAGCTGTTCACAATGGTGCGGGATCGAGCCGCCCGCCCAGTACGGTGACGGATCCACCTGCCTGCCCTGCCGTCCGGGTTCCCGGTCAACGGGGACGGTGTGGCCGTCTGGCGCTGAACTGGGGGTCACCCGGGATTCAACCTGAACCGCACGGCGCGCACGCACCGCGTCCGACCCTACGGTCCGAGGGACCGCAAGGGGAGGTTGAAAAAGGTTCAATGATGACGCCGTGGCGACCGACGTCGCCGCCGTCCAGGCCGTCGCGGTGGCAATCGCGACGCGGGGCTGCGTCGGCGTCCGCTCCGGCCGGATGATCTCGGCGTCATCCTCGCCAGCCATGCCCGGCGTCCGGAGACGGTCCACGCGCTGCAGAGCGTCGTGTCTCTGGCGGGGCAGCGGCTCGACCCTGACCGGCTGGCGCAGCGGTTCGATCGTCACCACCCGGCGGTCCGCCCGCTCGCCGTGGCACTGGCGATCTTCCTCACCCATCCGGACGAGCCGGCCGCAGCCGTGGCGGCGGGTTTGCTCGCGCACGGCCGGGAGGGATCACCGCCACCATGACGGCGGCGATGTGTGGCGCCCGCCTCGGTGTCCGCGCCACACCCGTCGGCTGGGGGGCCCGGCTACAGTCGTCGCTGCTGGTCTGGACGGCCGCCCAAGAACTGGCCCGGTCCGCCCCCACCCGCAGTGCACGGCGAGGGTGAGCAAGGGCATCGGCGTACTGCGCCGGTCACTGAAGACGCAACATGATCTGCATCCGCATTCCGGCGAGCGCAGGGCAGGCAGCCGGCGAGCGCAGGGCAGGCAGAAAGGAAGACCGCCGATGAGTCGCCGCTTCGAGGAAATCGACTGGCGCGAAACACCGATCGGCGCCATCAGCCTGCGGCGACGGCTGGACCCGGCCCTCGACGTCGACGTCTACGAGGTGAAGCTCGACGACGAGTACCTGATGTCGAGCCTGTTCACGGTGGCCGAGGTCGAACTCGCCCGGCTCGCCCTGGCCGAGCTGCACGAGGCTGACCTCGACGTTGTCGTCGGCGGTCTCGGTCTCGGGTACACCGCCGGCGCCGTCTTGGACGACCCGCGGGTACGGACACTGACCGTGGTCGAGGCGCTCGGCGAGGTGATCTCCTGGCATCGGCAGGGTGTGTTGCCCCTGGCCGCACGGCTCACCGAGGATCCGCGCTGTCGTCTGGTGCGGGGTGACTTCTTCGCCCTGGTGAACGACCCGGCCGGTCTCGATCCCCAGACGCCCGGTCGACGTTTCCATGCCATCCTGGTCGACATCGATCACACACCGCGACACGTCCTGAACCCGAGCCACGAAGTGTTCTACACCCCCGCCGGGCTGCGTCGCCTAGCCGCCCACCTCCGGCCAGGCGGCGTGTTCGCGCTCTGGTCGGACGACCCGCCCGATGATGATTTCACCGCCACGCTCGCCGAGGTGTTCCCCACCGCGCGGGCACACGTCGTCAGGTTCGCCAACCATCTGACGGGTGGCGAGGCCGCCAACACCGTCTACGTCGCGGGTCGGTAGCCCTGGCCGGGCGGCCCGACGCAGCCCGCAGCCCTTCCTGAACCCGCCTGCGGACTGGGACGGACTCCACCGCGGCTGTCTTCCACCCGCAGCCTCCTGCTGCGTGAGCCCGACAGGCTCCCGCGGACTTTCCCGGCCGCGGCTGATCTGACGCCGGACTTCTTCGCCGGGTTTCCCGGCGTCGAGGACGGGGCGGGCGGTGGCTTCGGCCACCGCCCGCTGCGACTCGGGCAGGATGCGCCAGCGAAACTTGTGGTTCCTCCGGCGGTAGCCTGGTCACGCCTTGTCAGTACCGGCACACCCGGCGGGAACACCCGCCGGGCCGGCTCGGCGTAGTCCAGGAACAGCATCGCGGCGGTGCCGATCGCCTTGCCGACGGCCTGACGTAGGGGCCTTGTCACCGGCCGGGCCGTCGGGATTGAACCCGAGCATGATCGAGACGTCCGGGGCGCCGGTGAGCAGCTCGACGTCGTCGCGGCCGTCCAGGGACTTCGCTTCGACCGGCGTGATCGGGGCCAGGTAGGGGCCGCCGATCAGGTCGATCTCACCGTTGTTGAGCGCATCGACGCGCGCCTGCGAATCCGGAATGACCTTGAATTCGAGACGCTCCAGACGCGGCTTGTCGCCTACCCACCGGTCGAAGTTCCACACCGGAGCCGGAGCTACCGGCGCCGTCCGGCTGCCGAATGACCGCTTCACAAACCTGGCGATCCGCGAGTTCTGGCTCCAGACGCCTTGCTCAGTTGGTGGCCGCTAAGAACCAGCCTGGCGGCTCGAAACATCGGCGGAACTAACCCCCTACGGGTGACGACTACTGCAAGGACGTCGGCGCTCCCGTGCCGGCTGTGGATCTGATCGGAGTAGTCATGTCCGTCACCTCTGCCGCGGCCACCGGCTCGGCCGGTCCCGCGCCGACAGTCGATGCGGCCTCCGCCGCGCCGGCTGCGTCCGGCCGCCGGGCGCACGGGTTGGGTCCGTTGTTGCTGCGGCTGCACTTCTACGCCGGGGTGCTGGTCGCACCGTTCCTGATGGTGGCAGCGTTGACCGGGTTGGCGTACACGATCAGTCCGCAGTTGGACGGGGTGGTGTACAGCACGGAGCTGCGGGCCGAGGCGGACGGCCGGTCGGCGCGGCCGGTGTCGGAGCAGGTGGCCGCCGCCGTCGCGGCTCATCCGGAGGGGACGCTGTCGGCTGTCACGCCGGGTGAGCAGGGCAGGACCACCAAGGTCGTGTTCAACGTGCCGGAGCTGGGGGAGAAGCAGCACACCGTGTACGTCGACCCGTACACCGGGCAGGTGAAGGGCCAGTTGACGACCTGGTTCGGGTCCACGCCGCTGACGACCTGGCTGGACGACCTGCACCGTAACCTGCACCTGGGCGTGGTGGGGCGGCACTACTCGGAGCTGGCGGCGAGCTGGCTGTGGATCATCGCGCTGGGCGGTATCGCGCTGTGGTGGCGCCGGCAGCGGGGCACCCGGGGCAGGGCGCGCCGGCTGCTGCTGCCGGACCTGGCCGCAGGCAAGGGGGTACGGCGGACCCGGGGCTGGCACGCCAGCACGGGCATCTGGCTGCTGGTCGGGCTGCTGATCCTCTCCGCGACCGGGCTGACCTGGTCGCGGTACGCGGGTGCACACTTCGGCTTGGCCCTGGACGCGCTCGATGCCGGTCAACCGGCGTTGTCCACGTCCCTGACCGGTGCGGCCGCTCCGGACAGCGGCGGCGGGCACCACGGCGGTGGCCCGGCCGGCGCGCCTGCGATGGATCCGTCCGCGATCGACCAGGTGCTGCGGGTCGCCCGGACCGACGGGCTCGATGGGCCGGTCGAGATCGGTGTGCCGGCGGACGCGTCGTCGGCGTGGACGGTGACCCAGGTCGACGACGTCTGGCCGGTCCGCAAGGACGGGGTAGCGGTCGATCCGGCCGCCGGCACCGTGGTCTCGCGCAACGACTTCGCCGACTGGCCGTTGCTGGCGAAGCTGAGCAGCCTGGGCATCATGGCGCACATGGGTGTGCTGTTCGGCCCGGTCAACCAGATCCTGCTGGCCGCGCTCGCCGTCGGCCTGCTCTGCGTGATCTTCTGGGGTTACCGGATGTGGTGGCAGCGCCGGCCCACCCGGGCCGACCGCCGGGCGATCGTCGGCGCGCCGCCGGTGGCCCGGGGAGCATGGTGGGGGCTGCCCACCTGGGCGATCGTCGTCGGGCTGCCGACGGTCTTCCTGCTCGGCTGGGCGCTGCCGATGTTCGGCGCGTCCCTGGCCGGCTTCCTCGTCGTCGATCTGATCGTCGCGGCGGTACGCCGACGCCGGCGGCGCGACACCGCGATGCCGACCTCACCGGCGCCGGCCGGAAGCTGACCGGTCCGGAACTTTTTCCGTATTGCTGGACGACTACCTCCGCGAGTCGATGTGACATGGCCACCACCACGATGAGGAGTAGCTGATGGATCGCCGGGATGTTCTTCGAGCCACGGTCGCCGCCGGAGCGGTCGCGGGCGGTGCGGTACTGACGCCGGGAAGCGCCTCGGCGGCGCCGGCTTTCACCCCCACCCGACCGCTGCGGGTGCAGATCGTCACGTTCGGCGGTGTCGAGGAGCTGGACTTCGTCGCCCCGATCGAGGTGTTCGGCATGGCGAAGGGGTTGGGTGGGGCGATCACCACCAGCATGGTGACTGTGGACGGCGACAGTCCGGTCGCCGCCTTCCATGGCAGCCAGGTCGGGCCGGTGGGGCGGTGGGCGCCGCGCGAGGCGGACGTGTTGCTCGTTCCCGGCGGTGGTTACCGGCGGGCCGACACGCCGGGGGTGTTGTACGAGATCCAGCGGGGTGTGGTGCCGGCCGCGATCGCCGCCGCCCGGCGACGCGGGCTGACCATCGCCGGGGTCTGCACCGGCACCATGCTGCTCTCCGCGGCCGGCCTGACCGCGGGCCGGCCGTGCATCACCCACCACAGGGCGGTCGAGGACCTGCGCGCCCAGGGCGGGGTCGTCACCGAGGCCCGGGTCGTCGACGACGGCGATCTCGTCACCGCCGGTGGCATCACCTCCGGCCTCGACCTGGCGCTGTGGCTCGTCGAGCGGTTCCTCGGCGCCGACCTCGCCGTGCAGGTCGAGCAGGTAATGGAGTACGAGCGGCGCGGCACCGTCTGGCGCCGTTGACATCCGCCCACCGGTGGCAGGACCGAGCCGCTGCGGCGGACCAGGGAAGGAGTTTTCGATGACGCGGTGGGACGAGGGCCGACGGGCGGTACTGCGGGCCGCCGTGGCGGGTGGCCTCGGCGTGGGATTGGGATCCGCCGCGCTGGCCGCACCCGGTCGTGCCGGGGAGCCTGCCGGCGACGCTGGTCCCGGACGGCGGGTGCGGATCGCGATCCTGCTCTACGACGGGTTCACCGCGCTGGACGCCGTCGGCCCGTACGAGGTGCTGTGCCGGGTGCCGAACGTGTCGGTGGTGACCGTCGCCAAACGGCCCGGTCCGGTACGCACCGACACCAGGGTGTTGGCGCTGACCGCCGACCGGTCGCTGCGACAGGTGCCGGCGGCGGACGTGCTGGTGGTCCCCGGGGCCGGTGACCGTGGCGTCCTCGGCGCGATGGGCGACGCCGAGACGCTTGCGTGGATCCGCCGGATCCACCGGGGCACGAGCTGGACGACCTCCGTGTGCACGGGCTCGCTGCTGCTCGGTGCTGCGGGCCTGTTGCGGGGCGTGCGCGCCACCACGTACTGGGCGTCGCGTGGTTATCTGGAGTCGCAGTTCGGGGCTGTCGTCGTGCCGGAGCGGGTGGCCGAGGCCGGCAAGATCATTACGGCCGCCGGTGTCTCCGCCGGGATCGACATGGCTCTGCGCCTCGCCGCCCGGCTGGCCGGTGAGCGGGTTGCCCAGGCGCTGCAACTCGCCGTCGAGTACGACCCGCAGCCGCCCTACGACACCGGCAGTCCGGAGCGGGCCGGACCGGAACTCCAGCAGTTGGCGCTGAAGCTGCTCGCCGACGCGGCCCGGTAGCCCGTCAGCGGCTGGTGCATATTCCCTGCCCGCCGAGGGCGAATCCCGATCACGCGGTGGACGAGGGACGACTCATCACGCACCGCCGACACCGAGGCGCTGAAGACCGCCGAGGCGGTGGCCCGGCTCGCCGGCCAGAACCCACGACGTCTCCGGTCCGCCCGGCTGCCGCTGCCGCGTGTCCGGTCCCACTGGCGGGGGTGCGAACGGACTGTGGACTGTTCGTCCTGAACTCGGTGATGTCCACTACGCCGGAGGTCTGACGGCAGGCAGGTCCGGGCGAGCGGTGCGACCGCGGTCACCGGCTCCGGCGGTCCGGGAACCCACGGACGGTTCGGGACGACTAGACACGGGACGCCCGCCCCGGGCGTCCGTCCGGACCGGAGGCATCGACCCCGGCTGGCCGTGACACCGGTACGGCGTGCCATGCCGGTACTGGGAGACCTCCGGAGAGGAGACCTGGAGTGCCCAAGAACACCGGCGGGCGATCCCGGAACCGGACCCCCGCAGCCGGGCGCTCGAAGGCAGGCAAGGACCGCCTGCGCACCAGCGGCGAGAGGGCGGCCAGGGCCATGCGTCGGCGGGGCATGAGTGGCAACGCCAAGATCACGCTGAGCCTTCTCGTGGCCATCCTCGTGGGCTTGACGGTGCTTTTCGTCGTGGTGCGCAACACCGAGGACGGAGCCGGCCAGGCCGCCGCTGAACGGCTGGTGCGGCCGGAGAGCCACCGGCTCACCTCGGCCTCCGACGCCCAGGTGACGGTGGTGGAGTTTCTCGACTACGAGTGTCCCTCCTGTGGCGCCGCCTATCCGGGAGTGGAGCAGCTCCGGGCCGAGTACGCGGGCCGGATCACCTACGTGGTACGCAACTTCCCGCTCTCCTCGCACGCCAACGCCGAGAACGCCGCGCGGGCCGCCGAAGCCGCCGCCCGGCAGGACAGGTTCGAGGAGATGTACCGCAGGCTGTTCGAGACGCAGCAGTCCTGGGGCGGGAAGCAGGAGAGTCAGCAGGCCATGTTCGAGGAGCACGCCCGCGCCGTCGGGCTGGACCTGGATCGGTTCCGGGCCGATGTCGCCGATCCGGCGGTCGCCGAACGGATCCGGGTTGACCGCGAGGACGGCATCGCGGTCGGCGTACAGGGCACGCCGACGTTTTTCGTCAACGGGGAGCGCTTCGAGGGGCAGCCGACGTACGCCGGTCTGCGGGCGGCCGTCGACGCGGCCCTGACGAAGTGAACGTCTCCACGGCGACAGCGCCGGTCGACACCGGGCCACCCGACGGGGGGACCGAGGCGGTGCCGTTCGCCATCCGGATCGTCGGCTGGGTGCTCGCCGTCTGCGGTGTGCTCGGTGGCGCCGCCGCGTTCACCCTCGCCGTGGAGAAGTTCCACGTCCTGGCCGACCCGGCGTACCGGCCCAGTTGCAGCATCAACCCGGTGCTCTCCTGCGGCTCGGTGATGTCCACGCCACAGGCCGAGGTGTTCGGGTTCCCGAATCCGCTGATCGGCGTGGCCGGGTTCGTCGTGGTCACCACACTCGGGGTGGTCGTCCTCACGGGCGCGGTGCTGCCCCGGTGGTGCTGGCTGGGGCTCCAGGCGGGCACGGTCTTCGGCGTGCTCTTCGTGCACTGGTTGTTCTTCCAGAGCCTCTACCGGATTGGTGCGCTGTGCCCGTACTGCATGGTCGTCTGGGTGGTCATGATCGTGTTGTTCTGGTACGTCACGCTCTACAACCTGTACCGCGCGTACCTGCCGGTGCCGGCCCGGTTACGCGGGCCGGTTTCGACGGCGGTCGGCTACCACACCGTGGCCGTCATGCTCTGGATGTTCCTGCTGGCCGGTCTGATCGGGCAGCGGTTCTGGGACTATTGGCGCACGCTGTGGTGAGGGGGAAGCCCGATCGATCGCAGGTCGGTCGGCGGCACGGCCGGTGCCGGCGCCTGACGCAGGGGCCTCGCCGACGGGATGACAGGACGTGGCGACGAGATCGGCGGAAGAGCAGTGCGCATCGCCGTCGGTATCGGTCCGCGGCACAACCTTTTTCAACCTCCCCTTGCGGTCCGGCGGACCGCAAGGTCGGACGCGGTGCGTGAGCGCCGCGCGGTTCAGGTTGAAAAAGGTTCACTCATAACCAGCGTCCGTTACGGCGCGGGAAAGTGGCCGGCCCGCCAACATCTGCCAGCATCTGGCCACGGCGATGGTCACACTCCGGCTCGTCCGGACGGTCGTCATAGCGTCCGGAACAGTTCCCAGCAAGGTCGAAGATCTCCAGCAACACCGGGCCAACCTCGAACGCCGCCGTCGAGGTCCGACGGTGAAGCCTGAACCTGGGGAACTGAGCGCTCCTCGGGGAGCGCGTCGCGTGAAGGGACACCGGTCAGGGCGATCGCCCGCAGCCTGGGTCGGGGCGGAACGGTCCGCCGATCGTTCCCGGAGTTGCCGCCGGTGTCCCGCACCTGACGGTGATTGCCGGGAACCGGGCGTCGTCGCCGGCCGACTACCGGTGCATGGGGTCTGAACAGTTCCGGGAGTCCCTTTCGGCTCGCCTTGACGGCGAGGACAGCCCGACCGAACGCGCCGCCACCGACATCCACCTGGCCGACTGCTCCGCCTGCCGCCGCTGCTGGTGAGCAGGATGTCGTCGCCACCGAGCCGGTTGGTGGCGAGGGCCTGACCGAGTGCGTCGGCGACGTGGCCCGCGCCGTACGCGGTGCAGCGGGGGACCGGCGAGCCAGATGAGGATGCCTCGAGCGACGACCCGCCAGCGGGGATCGGCGTCGGCTTCAGGGGGATCAAGCGACGTGGTGGCAGAGGGCTTGGGCCGGGCAAGCCCTGCCGGGCTGGTACTTCGAGGCCTAACCGACCTTCGTGACGTGTGCCGCAGACGAAGGTTGCTAGCGGGGCTGGCCTGCGTATTGGTGCAGTGGCGAGGTGATCGAAACGTTCCGCCTCACCAAACGACATCGAGCCGTCGCCGCGGTCGACGACCTCACGCTGATGGCGCCCGACGGGCGGGTGACCGGCTTCGTCGGACCCAATGGCTCGGGCAAGACCTCCACGATGCGGATGGTCGTCGGCCTCGACCGACCGACCTGCGGCACCGCGTCCATCGACGGGCGCCCGTTGCGGGAACACCGCGCCCCACAGCGTGTCGTGGGTGTCCTGCTCGACGCGCGTAGCGCACCCGGGGGGATGACCGCCAGGGCTCACCTGCGTTGGCTGGCAGCCGCCGGAGGGCTGCCCGACAGGCGCGCCGACGAACTGCTGGAGGAGGTAGGGCTGGCCCCGGCGGCATCCCGGAGGATCGCTGCCCTTTCGCTGGGCATGCGACAGCGCCTGGGCATCGCCGCAGCCCTGTTGGGCGACCCGGGCACCTTCATCCTGGACGAGCCGGTGAACGGGCTCGACCCGGACGGTGTGCGGTGGGTGCGCCAGCTCGTGCGCCGGCTCGCCGCGGACGGTCGCTGCGTGCTGATCTCCAGCCACCTGATGGCCGAGATGCAGCAGACCGCGGACCGGGTGGTGGTCATCGGCGCGGGAAGGCTGCTGGGTCAGTTCGACATCGGCGACCTGGCGGAGGGCACGTCCCTGGAGGACGCCTACCTGAGCCTTACCGCAGGCGCGGCCCAGTACCGCGCCGGTGTGACCGGAGGGCCGAGGCGGTGAGCGGCGCGGCGTACACCCCGGCGGCGGCATCGCCCGGCTTCGGGGCGACCCTTCGTTCCGAGTGGCGGAAGATGCGGGCCCTACGGTCGACCCCGATCGGGATCGTCCTGATCCTGCTGGTCAGTGTCGGGGTCGGAGTCTTCATGACCGTGGTCGGCGAGCGTTCCGCCATCGCCGACGCGCAGGCGGAGAACAGGTATTCGGTGATCTTCTACAGCTCCGGCCTGACCACCTGGGCGTTCGTGTTCCTGGCGGCGAGTTTCGTCGCGTCGGAGTTTCGGGGCATGGGCGAGTACACCTTCGTCGCCACCGCACGTCGCGGTCGTATCCTGGCGGTCAAGCTGGTCCTGATCGCGGCCGGCGGTCTGCTCGTCGGCCTTCTGGCGTCGGTCATGTCGGTGGCGGCGACCCAGGGCGTGCTCGCGCTCCGTGGGCTTGAGCCACTCGCGCTGACCGATCCAGGACTGATCCGCGCGATCGTGCTGCTGGTCGGGGCCTCGATGACGGTACAAGGTCTGCTGGCGGCGGGCTTCGCGGTGCTCCTCCGCTCGGCCGTCGCATCGGTGGTCAGCACCGGCCTCATCTCGCTCGTACCGGTGAGTTTGGCGCCGATCCTCGGCGAGTGGTACTCGGCGCACGTGCCCCGTTGGCTGCCCGGTGCGGCGGTGGAGAGCCTGGCCGGGGTGGCGGCCCCCGGCTCCTACGGCTATCTGCCGTGGTCGCTGGCAACCGCATGCGTGATCGCGTGGGTCAGCACGCTGTGCGTGATCGCCGCGCTGCGTCTGCCCCACATGGACATCCGCTGACAAGACCGTCCGGCGACAAGGACAGGGAGCGCACCACCGATGACGCGCGTACAGCTCAGCGCCGACGCCCAGCCGGAGCACGTCCTGGCGAAGGTCCGCCAGACCTTCGAGAGCCGGGACTACCTGTGGGAACAGAGCGGCCCGCTGAGCGCGGTCGCCAGCGAGGGTGGGAAACCGGTGACGAACACCCTGATCTCGCAGCGCCTGCGGGTGGCCGTGCGGATCGATGCCGAGGCGCACCGCCTGGTGCTGACCCAGGAGACACTCGGCGCCGCCTACACCGCGAACGGCGGACCGGTGATCTTCGTCTGGCTCAGCATGCGCTTCCGGCGGATGGTGAAAGCGGTCCGGGAGGATCTCGCGGCGGCGGGCCTGCACTGAGGTGTGCGGGCCGGAGACCATCAACCGAGAAGGCGGGCGCGGTGAGAAAACACCTCGACGGGGAGGTGGCGTGGCGGGTCGTCGGACTGGCCACGGCTGCCCTGCTGGGCATGGTCATCGGCGTCGCCGCGATCCCCGCCGCGACGCCGGTGATCGTGGCGATGACCGGGGTGCAGCTCGGCGTCACCGCGCTCGGATTCCTGGCGCCCCGCCGGCCGGTGCTCTGGGCCGGCGCCGTCGCGGTCGTGGCGCTGGGCTCCACTCTGCTGGACCCGCGGCTGGCCGAACTCGTCTACAGCGGCGCCGTTCCGTGGATATCCCTGGGTGTCACGATGGGTGCGCTGAACCTGTACCGCCACGCCAGTGCCTGGATCACGGTCGCCTCCGGGACCGCTGCCCTGGCGCTGGGCTCGGCTGGCGTGGTGGCGGTGAGCATCCGGGCCGGGGTGCCGGTGGCGACGGCCATACTGGCCGCGTCCGTTCCGTTCCTCATCGGTGTGCTCATCGCCCTGACGCTGCACCTGCGAGACGCCCGGGAGGACCGCGTCCGGCGCCCGACCTTGGCGGTCGGGGTGCCGGATCAGCCCGACCAGGGGGAGGCCACGCCGTCGGGGACGCTGGAGGCGGCCAGGCGGGCGCTGGCCATCGTGGCTCTGCGCACCGACGAACTGGTCGGGTCGACCCGCGACACGTCCACCCGCCGCGCCGTGGCCGACCTGCGCGACGTCGCACGGCGCGGACTGACCGGCACGAGCACGGGCGGCAACTCGGTGACCCGGATCGAGGTGTACAGCTCGACCTCTTCGCCGGCGTCCGAGACCCCCGACCGCAAGCCGGCCGGACCACCCATGCCGGAACTGCCCGACCGCGAACGCGAGATCCTCCGGCTCGTGGCCACCGGCCTGTCCAACGCGGCCATCGGACGCAGCCTCTACCTGAGCGAGGCGACCGTGAAGCAGTACGTCTCCCGGCTCATGCGCCGGTTCGAGCGCGAGAACCGTACCCAGCTCGCGCTACTGGCCGCACGCTGGTTCGAAGAAGGCTGAGAACAGTACGGCAAGGCTGGGCGCGCCGGAATCAAGGTGAACGGCTCCGGTGATGCGGCATGCCCGGCGAAGGATCGATCGAAGGGAGGGCGGCGGTGGTCCGGTGGAGGCTGGTCGCGGTTGCCATGGTGGCGACGGTGGGGCTCGTGGTGCCGTCGGTGGGTGCCGGCGGGGCGCCGGAGAGGACGGTGCGCACCACCTCCGGGCTCGTGCGTGGGGTGGTGGAGGAGGAAGTACGCCGGTTTCTCGGTGTGCCGTACGCGGCGCCGCCGGTCGGTGAGTTGCGCTGGCGCGCGCCGGGATCGGTGCGGCCGTGGTCGGGTGTGCGGGACGCGGGTAAGCCCGCGCTGCCGTGCCGGCAGGCCCCGGGCGAGATCCAGAACAGCAGCGAGGACTGCCTATACCTGAACGTCACCGCACCGCGCCACAGGTCCGGGCCCAAGCCGGTCATGGTGTGGCTGCACGGTGGCGGCAACTTCGGAGGCACCGGCAACGAGGTCGACCCGCGACGGATGGTCAGCAGTGGCGACGTCGTGGTGGTGACCGTCAACTACCGGCTCGGTGTGTTCGGCTTCTTCGGCCATCCCGGCCTCGCCGACTCGGGCTCGTTCGGGCTGCTGGACCAGCAGGCGGCGCTGCGCTGGGTCCGTCGCAACGCCGCCGCGTTCGGCGGCGACCCGCGCAACGTGACGCTGTTCGGCGAGTCCGCCGGCGGCATCGACGCCTGCGCCCACCTGACCTCGCCGCGCGCGGCCGGCCTGTTCGACAGGGTGATCCTGCAGAGCGGTAGCTGCTCGTTCCCCGGCTGGACGATCGGGCCAGGATTCACCACCCCGGTGGCCGGCCCGCGCTCGTACTGGCCATCCCGCCACGATGTGGTGGCGGCCGGCGCCGCCGCGGCGACCGAGTTGGGCTGCCCGGCCGGGCCCGCTGCGCTGCACTGCCTTCGCGACCTGCCGGCCGAGGCGTTGCTGGGCAGGATGACCGAGTTCGGCGCACCGGCGTCCGGCACAGCCACGCTGCCGCTGAATCCCGGCGCAGCGGTGGCGGCCGGAGCGTTCCACAGGGTGCCGGTGCTCACCGGGCACACCCGGGACGAGGCCCGGTTCGTCACCGCCTGGTCCGAACTGCCCGACCAGCCGATCACCGAGCAGCGGTTCCACACCCTGACCGAGCAGGCGTTCGGCGCACACGCCCGGCACGTGCGGCAACGCTACCCGCTGACCGACTACGACAGCCCCGCGCTGGCCTGGGCCACGCTGGACACCGACCGCAGCATGGCCTGCCCGCAGCTACGCGACGCACGCGGGTTCGCTGCCCAAACCCCCACCTACGCCTACCGGTTCGCCGACCGAACCGCTCCGCCCTATGCGCCGGTGCCCCCGGGTTCGATGCCCGACGGCGCCGGGCACGCCGCCGAGCTGACCTACCTGTTCGACATCGCCGGAAAACCCATCGACTGGAACGGCAACATCGTGCCGCACACCCCACCCCAGCGGGCACTGGCCGCCACCATGATCGCTTACTGGACCCGATTCGCACGCACCGGCAACCCCAACGGAAACGCCCCACGCTGGGCGCCGGCCCACCCGGACGCCCCACGCTCCCAGGAACTCCGCACCGGCCCCGACGGCATCGCTCCGGTGAACGCCGCCAGCGCGCACCAGTGCGCCTTCTGGCACGCCATCGACGACTGACCGTCACCGCGAAGGGGTGAGCCGCCATCGCCAATGACCGGCCTGGGTTGCGCCCGTGACTGCCGGACGACGCGTGTCGGTAGTGGCCAACGCTGGGCGCACGCTCATCGAGCCAGTTCCGGGCGTCGGCCCGCCCCGGAGACGAGCCACGGGACATGACGGCTCCGACTGGGGCCGGGGCGCCCGGTCGGCGGCATATTGGGATGGTCGGTACCAGAGACGTGAGATGCGCCGAGGTGAGGAACGAGGAACACGCGCCGATGGATGATCATTGGCGTTGCCGTCCTTCCGCGAGCGGAGATGAGCTGGAGCTTGCCGGTCCACCAGATGCCCTCCGCGCCCTCGGTCGGCTGCTACGCCAACATGCTGGACCCGTTGCGATAGCGGTCACCGGTGGGGTCGTCGCGCAAGAGGGCACCTCCGGATCAGCACATCGAGTACCTTCCCGGAGACGACTACGGTCGCCAGACTCGTTCCCCTGGTGGTCGTGGCCGACTGGCCAGACGCGCCGCAGCGGAGAACACACCGATCTCGGCATGAGTGTGCTTATCTGCACTTCACCTAATCGAGTGGCGCCCGCTCGTGCGGAGGTCAGGGTGCCGGACGGGCGTGTTGATTCCTTCTCAGCCCAAGGCTTACCTCTGCCCAGCGGGGCGATGCGCGAGGGCGAGGGTCGGGGCGTACAAAGTTGTGGAAGCCGGCGCCGAGCAGCGCGCGCCTCGTGCGCGGCACGGATGTCGTCGAACAGTCAGGGGGCTGACCGCAGCGGCCTGCCCGGCGCGGTCTGCCGCTGCGGTCGGCGCTTGGGCGATCGGGCTGGCTCTGTGCGCCCGAGCGGGAGCCACCTCGCGGTGAAGCCGGCGTTGTGGTCAGCCGCAGCGGCCTGCTCTGTCTGCTGCCGTATTGGCAGAGGCGACGGGCTCCGGATCTGCCAGGTCAGTGTGTCGAGCGCAGTCCGTGCGGAATCAACAGGTCGAGGTGCTGAACCGCGATCCGGTGGTGTCCGTCGCTTCCGCGGTGGTCGACGGTGTCATAGCTGAGCTATGGGTCGGGGTGCGGCTGAGATGCCGTGTTCGATCGCGTCGAACGCTTGGTTCAATCGTTGTTGATGGGCCGTCGCGATCTCGGCGAGGTCGTCGCCGGCGAGCCGGCGTCGGACGGTCGCGACGGCGACGATGCGGTACGCGGCGACAACGAGCGCGGCGATGAGCGCACTGTCCCCGGAGAAGCGCTTGTCGGATTCGAGTTCCTCGGCCAGCGCCGCCTCGATCTCGTGCTCGAACACGCGAAGGCGTGCGATCACCGTCGGGGCCGCCATGACGACCCGCATGAACGGTTCGATCCCCTCCTCCAGGAGGGAGAGCCCGTGCCGTTCCTCGGTGAGGGCGAGGAGGGTCCGACGGATCGCTTCGACAGCGCCGACATCGTCCGCCCGCTCGCGGACGGCAGCCCGCGCGATCTCGACCACGTCGGGAAGACGGTCAAGCAGAAGGTCTTCTTTACGATCAAAATAGGTGAAAACGGTCATCTTCGACACCCCCGCCGCGGCGGCGACCTCAACGAGCGTGACGTTGTCGAAGCCGCGATCCAGGAACAGCCCGGTCGCGACATCAGCGATGTGCGCCCGGGTCTTCGACCCGCCACGGTCTCCTCGATTGGGCATGTGCAACGACTCCTCGACGTGCTAGCTTTACCCGGTAAGGTAACCTGGTAAAGAAACCGGGTCAGATTCCGTGGTAGAGACTAAGGGGTGCGTCTCGACCTGTATGAGCGCGTCGCCGAACTGCCACAACCGGACCGCTCGTAACCAGGACGACGCGGGCCACTCGCGCATCCACACCACTTCCCTTGCCGTGCCGGCGTCCGTCGGCGCGCTTGACCCTGGAGGAGCACCATGCCCGCTCCCGTCACGATCATCGGCGCCGGCCTCGGCGGCCTCATGCTGGCCCGCGTCCTGCACGTTCACGGCATCCCGGCAACGGTCTACGAGGGGGAGACCTCCCCGACCGCGCGCACCCAGGGCGGCTTGCTCGACATCCACGACTACAACGGCCAACTGGCTCTGCAGGAGGCCGGCCTGATCGAGGAGTTCCGCGGCCTCGTCCTGGAGGGCCGTCAGGCGAGCCGGTTCCTCCTCCCGGACGGGACCGTCCTGGCCGACCAGCCCGATGACGGCACTGGTGGGCGCCCCGAGATCCTCCGCGGCGACCTGCGCCAGATCCTGCTCGACTCCCTCCCCGCCGGCAGCGTCAAGTGGGGCAACCGGGTCAGCGGCGTGGCTGCCCTCGGCGAGGGCAGCCACGAGGTGACCTTCGACGACGGCAGCACGGTTGTCACCAGCTTGCTGGTCGGCGCGGACGGCGCCTGGTCACGGGTCCGGTCGCTGTTGTCCGACGCCACCCCCGAGTACACCGGCATGTCGGCCGTCGAAACCCACCTGTTCGACAGCGAGCGCCGGCACCCCGCCACTGCGAACGCGGTCGGCCAGGGAGCGATGTATGCCCTCGCGCCGGGAAAAGGCCTTCTGGCGCACCGCGAGAGGGACGGCACTCTGCACAACTACGTGTTTGTGACCGAGCCGCAGTACTGGTTCGCCACCATCGACTTCACCGATGCTGCCGCAGCCGCCGCACGGATCGCGCAGGAGTTCGAGGGTTGGGCCCCCGAGCTCACCGCGCTGATCACCCACAGCGACACCCCGCCGGTTCTGCGCCCCCTCTACACCCTGCCGATCGGACACCGATGGGATCGGGTGCCGGGGGTGACCCTGCTCGGCGACGCCGCCCACCTCACGGCCCCGGACGGCGAGGGCGCCAACCTGGCCATGTACGACGGCTCCGAACTCGCCAAGGCCATCGCCGCGCACCCCGACGATGTCGAAGCCGCCATCACCGCCTACGAGCAGGCCATGTTTCGCCGCAGCACCGCGGCCGCCGCCGAAGGCACCGAAGGCCACAAGCTCCTGTTCGGCGAGGGCACGCCTTACGTCATGCTCGGCATGGACACAGACGACAAGCAGACCTCACGGGTGCCGTAGCCGCAGGGCTTTCGTCCGAGGCTAGTGCTCGAAGCCGCTCGACCATCGTGTCTGCAGACTGAGCGCTACGCCGGTGCGCTGGGACCACGACACGCACGGTCGGCGGAGCCAGAAGTGCGTGTTGGGTCCCAGGTGTCGGCGCTCGGCGTGAGCACGTTTGCATTGATCGTCGGCCTGGCGCAGGAGGGCTGGCCGTTGCGGCGGTTGCGGGTCAGGGCGCCTGATTCTCGCGCGGCGCAGACGGCATCAGCATGCTGCAGGGTCTCGATGTCGGGGGCAGGGTTGCGGAAATCCGGCAGGTGGCTGCCGAACCGTCAGATAATGCGGGGGTTGGCCTGTGGTTTATCCGCAGGGGCGGCCGGCGGGCTAATCGGACGCGGTCGGAAGGAGCAGTCGTCGGATGAGCACGATGCACGCCGTGAGAGCCCACACCAGGGGCGGGCCGGAGCAACTTGTGTACGAGGAGGCGCCGCGGCCGGAGCCGGGGCCTGGTGAGGTGTTGGTGGCCGTGAAGGCCGCCTCGATGACACCCCATGAGCTCAGCTGGCCGGCAACCTGGACGCACAGCTCGGACGGGACAGGACCCGCGCGCACGCCGATCATTCCGTCGCACGAGTTCTCTGGAGTCGTCGCGGCGTGCGGGGCGGGGGTGGAAAGCCCTGCCGAGGGGGAGGCCGTCTATGGCTTGATCCCTTTCACCCGCGATGGCGCGGCGGCCGAGTACGTCGTCCTACCCGCAGCCGTCCTGGCGGCCAAACCCGCCACCGTTGACCACGACCACGCCGCAGCGCTCCCGTTGGCTGCGTTGAGTGCCTGGCAGGCACTGGTGGACCACGCCGACCTGCAGGCCGGCCAGCACGTGCTGGTGCAGGGCGGTGCCGGCGGCGTGGGGATCTTCGTGGTGCAACTCGCGGCCGGTCTCGGTGCTCGGGTGAGCGCCACGGCGGCGGCGGCCGACCTGGAATTCGTCGAGGGTCTGGGTGCCGAGCAGGTCATCGACTATGCGCACGACCGCTTCGAGGATCACATTCGCGACGTGGACGTGGTCGTTGATCTTGTTGGAGGGGCCACGCAGTCGCGGTCCTGGTCGGTCCTGAGACCGGGTGGTGTCCTGGTCTCCCTCGTCACCCCACCCGACGAGCAGGAAGCAGCCCGGTATGGCGTTCGTGGGGTGTACTTCGTCGTGGAGCCCAAGCAGAACGCGTTGCGTTCCATCGCCGAGTTCGTCGATAGCGGCCGGTTGAGGCCAGTGCTGGACCGCGTGCTGCCCCTCGCTGAGACGCGCTCAGGTTACGAGGCGCTCGAGACGGCCAAACGCCACGGTAAGATCGTCATGCACGTCGCTGACTAGTGCTCGTCATGCAGCCTTGACCGAAGTGACACGGTCATCGACTTGGCCGAGGCGGCGGGTCGGCGGCATCTGATCCCGGCGATCGGTGCGACGGCGTGGAACCCGTGGTAGGCGTGAGGCGGGATCGGGTGCGGGCCGGTGCTGTCGGGGGCAGCGTGGCGATGATGTCGGCGAGCGAAACGTCGGCGAGGCTGCGCCGCCACGCATCGTGCGCCTCGGCCATCTTCTGCGCGAGGACGCAGGTGTTCTGGCACTCCTCGGGAGGGAGTGCTCCCCGTCCTCGCTGGCGGATCTCGCGGCACTCATACGGCGGGGAGGTGCCGTCGACCGCCTCCACGATCCGCAGCAGCGTGATCTCGGACGCCGGTTGCGCGAGCCGGAACCCGCCGCGTGGACCTGTCGTCGCGGTCAGCACGCCGGCCTTGACGAGATCTTGTAGCTGCTTGGCTAGATAGGCCGCCGGGAGGTCGTAGTACTGCGCGAGTTGCGCGGCTGACGCGCTGGCTCCGGGGTCGAGTTGCGCCAGTGTCGTGGCGCAGTGCAACAGCCATTCGGTGCTCACAGGCAGCTTCACAGCCTCAGCATATCGCGGATATTGCGGATCTGCTGAGTCCGAGATACGGTCGGCCCGGTAGCGAGCGAGAGGAAAGAGTGCCATGCGAATCGCAGTCGCCGGGGCGACCGGGAACATCGGTGCCCTCACCGTCACCGCCCTCGAACGGGACGGACACACCGTCGTGCGGATCAGCCGTTCGCTGGGCGTGGATCTGTCAACCGGTGACGGGCTCGACCACGCCCTCGCCGGCGTCGATGCGGTCATCGATGTCACCAACGGGCCGGCTACCGGCCACGCGGAGACGGTGGCGTACTTCGGCACCGCCACCCGGAACCTGCTTGCCGCCGGGGAGCGGGCCGGTGTCCGACACCACGTTCTGCTCTCCATCGTCGGGATCGATCGCGTCGAGGGCAACGCACACTACGCTGGCAAGCGTGAGCAGGAGCGGCTCGTGGCTGCCGGTCCGCTGCCGTGGACGATCGTCCCGGCCACGCAGTTCCACGACTTCGCCGCGATGGTCGCGGGTTGGACCGAGCGCGACGGCGTCGCGACGATCGCGCCGCTGCTCGTGCAGCCGATCGCGCCGCAGGACGTCGCCGACATTCTCGCCGAGATCGCGGCGGGCGAGCCGCAAGGGCGCTACGCCGACGTCGCCGGCCCGGAGCCGCAGGACCTCGTCGACATGGCCCGACGCACCAACGAAACGCGCGGCCACACGGTGAAGCTCGTGCCGACGTGGTCGGCCATCTTCGGCCCGACGATGGCCGGCACCGTGCTGCTGCCCGGCGAGGGGGCCCGCATCGCGCCGACCACCTTCGACGAATGGCTCGCGGGACAGCGACAAGACCACACATCCGACCCGGCGGGGCCGGGTAGGACCAACAGTTTCGACTTCAGGTGACAGGTGACGAACAGCAGACCGTCGCCGCCGGTGTTGACGTGCACCGCGAGCGCGCCACGTTCCATCGCCGTAGAGCCGGGGCACCGCTGTCGTTGACGTGGACCGGTCCGAGGTCGGCCGAGAACGCCGCGACATCCACGGCGACCTCCAGCGGTAGTCGGCTGACGACCGCCACCCGGATCGGCGACGGGTGTCGACATGTGCGGACGTGACGGTGTGCCGGGCCCGTGCAGGGCCGTGACGAGGTCCCGCAACGCGTCCGGATCACCGACCTCCTGCAGACCGACCGGAGCCGGCCCGGCGGAGTTGATCGTGGACGCCAACGCCGCGACCTTGTCCTGGTAGACCGCCGCCGCGTCCGGCCCGAACTCGCCTCCAGGCCGGAACAGGTTCTCCTGGTGGGGGGTACGGATTCGTAGGCGACGAATTCGTCCGAGCGGAGGCCCTGCTCGATCCGGTCGAGCCAGTGATGAGGTGGTGGTGACGACGGCATCGGGCGTCGTCGGAACCGCGGACGCTCAAGATCAGGGCTATCGCGCCGCGTCCGCCCGTTCCAGCAGTTCTGCGGTGGCCGCCCACAGACGCCGCTCCCGGTCGCGGTCGAGGGCGACCGGCTGCACGTCGGTCGGCTTCGTCTTCACCACGAACGCGCCGTCGCGCAAGTGCGCCCACTTCTCGTCCACGGCTATCGCGGCCAGCAGTGGCCCCGAGCGCTGCGGGGTCGACACACCCGGAACGCGGCCCAGAGCGCGGCCGATCGCCTGGAACGCCGCGGGAGCGCCGCGGCCAAGCGCGGTACCGGGCATCCAGCCGGGCTCGAACACCGAGACGTTGATTCCGGCGCCGGCGTGGCGTTGCAACTCGTGGGCGTAGTACAGGATCGCCAGCTTCGCGTTGGAGTAGGCGGTCCCGGCCTCGGTCATGCCGGGGTTCGTGTCGCCGCCTGCGGGACGGGCGAGTTCGACCGGGTCGGCCCAGCTGGCCTGCGGCACGTGCAGCATCCGGCGCCACACGTTGGCGCTGTAGGTGTTCGAGCCGACCAGCACGACCCGGGCCGGGGCGGTGAACGAGTCGAGCAGGTCGCCGATGAGCTGCGCGTGCGCCAGGTAGTTGACGGCGAAGGTCATCTCGTAGCCGTCGACGGAGGCCCGGCGGGTGTCGGCCGACATGGCACCGGCGTTGGCGACCAGGGCGCGCAGCGGGCGTACGGTGCCGGAGGCGAGCAGGTCGCGTACGGCGGCCGCGGCGGCGCGGACGTCGGCCAGGCGCGACAGGTCGCAGCCGATCTCGCGGACCCGCACGCCGCGGGCGCGGGCCTCGCCTGCGATCGCGGTCAGGTCCGGCCCGGCGCGGCCGACCAGCAGCAGGTCGGCGCGTCGCTCGGCGAGGGCGAGCGTCGTGTGGCGGCCCAGGTTACGCGTCGGGCCGGTGATCAGTACGGTTCCGGGTTCGGTGGACGTCATGGCCTCAGGCTGCGGGCCCGGCGCGGCGTCAGGCAGTCGTGCGGTTTTCGTAGGACTGCCAGGGCCAGGACAACCTCCTTCGGGCTCGCGCAGACTGGACGTGTGGAAGCGTGGGAGTTCGGCCGTACGGTGCGCCGCTGGCGCGACCGGGTCGCGCCGGAGAACGTCGGCGTGCCGGTCGGGCGGCGCCGCCGGGCCAGCGGCCTGCGCCGCGAGGAGTTGGCCGTGCTCGCCGGCATCTCCACCGACTACCTGACCCGGCTCGAGCAGGGCCGCGCGACCGCACCCTCGGCGCAGGTGGTGGAGGCTCTGGCCCGGGCCCTGCGCCTGGCCGACACCGAACGTGACCTGCTGTACCGGTTGGCCGGGCACGCCGCACCCGGCCTGGACGTGGTGCCGTCGCGGGTCACCCCGAGCGTGCAGCGGCTGCTCGACCGGCTCGCACACACCCCGGTGGTCGTCTACGACGCGAGCTGGACGCTGGTGCTGGCCAACGCGCCCTACGACGCCCTGATGGGCGACACCTCGACCTGGCGCGGCCTGGAACGCAACACCGTCTGGCGCAACCTCGCCGGCCTGCCCACGCGGGTCGTGCACACCCCGGTCGAGCAGGCCGACCATGAGGCCCGGCTCGTCGCCGACCTGCGCCTGACCGCCTCGCGCTACCCCGGCGACCACGCGCTGCGCCGGCTGATCGCCGAACTGGCCGCCAAGAGCCCCCGCTTCGCAGAATTGTGGGACGCCCAGGCCCCGCCGCTGTCCGACCCGTCGAAACGCAAGGTCGTCGACCACCCGGCGGTCGGACGCATCACCCTGGACTGCGACACGCTCGTCGTCGCCCTCGACGATCTCCGCATCACCGTCTACACCGCCGAGCCGGGCAGCGAGGACGCCGAACGCCTCGCCCTCGCCGTCGTCCTGGGCACCCAGACCCTCGTCGACCGGCATCAATGCCGCCGATGAGCGGATGCTGCCTGCCGCTGTCCCAGGTCCAGTTGCAGCGGTGCATCGTCGTCATCGATTACGGCACGATCCGACAGGCCTGGTCCCGAGCCGGGTCAGTGCGGGAAGACTGATGGCGAGCCGAGTCCCGACCGTAGAACAACGACGGGTCCGAACGGTACCGACCGCCGATACCGTCCTAACGGACTGGCAGACGTCCGTCGCCGTCCGAGGGCCAGGTGGTGGCCGTGGGGGTACCGGCTATGGCTCTGGCCGGTCGCCGATCTGCTGTAGCGCGGTGAGGGAGGCGCGGAGCTGGTTCAACGGGTCGGCGCCGATCGGCCGTAACACGACGGTTTCGGCGCCGGCATCCCAGAGGCTGTGCACCCGCTGCGCCGTGGTGGTGGCGGTGCCCGCGGCCAGGAACACGTCCTCGATCCCGACGCCGAGGTTCCTGGCCCGCTCCTCGACGGCCTCCGTGGTCGCCGCGTGGACCTGGTCCGGGTCGTCGTTGACGTGGTGCAGGGCGAAAACGATCACCTCGTGCGGCCAGGTCGTCTCGAACGCCTCACGCCCCGCTTCGATGTAGTACAGCGCCGAGGCGATTGCCGCCGGGCCGTGCCCTTCGCTGATGATCGTGCCGTCGGCCACCTGCCCGGACAGGTAGTGCATGGTGTTGTTTCGCAGGATGGTCAGCTCCGTCGACTGGGCGCCAGGCACGCCGGAGACGACCGGCGGCGGGACCGTCGGCGGGTGGGCCAGGTGCACCCCGTCGAGGTGTACGGCGCGGCCCCGCAGTTTCACGGTGTCCCCACGCAGCAGCGACCGGAGTGCCCTGATCGTCTCCGTGAACAGGGCGATCCTGTTCGCCGGGTCGGTGGCGGCGCCGAGCTTCGGCATCCAGTCCCGCTTGCCGTGCCCCACGGCGGCCACGAGCCGTCCCTGGTAGACACCCGCGAGTGTGGCAAGCTCCATCGCCAGCAACGCCTGATTACGCAGCGGTACCGGTGCGACCCCGATACCCACCCGGATCCGCTCGGTCACCGCGAGCGCGATCGCCGTGGAGGCGACAGAGCCGGCCGAGCCGAGATCTTCGACCAGCCACAGGTCGTCGACACCGGCCGCCTCGACAGCCCGCGCGAACGCCACCAGATCCTCCGGCCGCCGATGCCGGTCGAACATCACGCCGAGCCGCCGCCGCACCCGCAGAGCCACCATCGCAGCACCGTAGCCGCGTGGGCCCGGCACGGCGGCGGCGGTTTCCGGTTCATGCCAGATCCGGGCGCGCTGACCGAACGATCACGTTCGGTAGCCGCCCGTCCGCCCTGCTCGTTTCCGTTCGAGGCAGAGTGCGATGGAGGCCGCCTTTCCGGGGCAGTGAACATGTGACGAGGGCCCGATTATTGCGGACCCGACCCCCCGGCTCCCGCTCTTGCCGAAAGTAGTGCGTCCACGTTCCATATTCTTCACGTCGCTTCGTGTCTGTCGTCGACTCCAGCTTGAACCGAACGACATTTTCTGTTATTTCCCGGTACCGCATCCACCGAGCCGACCTATGCCTCGGTCCGGAATATCTGTTGACGGGGAGGGCGCCCGGCGGTCAGGTTGAACTGGTGGACAGCGAATCGATTCGGCGTTTCATGGCCGACGGGTTCATCAAGGTCGAGGCAGCGGTGCCGGCCGATGTCGCCGCTGCCTGCGCCGACCTGTTGTGGGCACAGATCGACGCGGTGCCCGGCGACCGGTCGACCTGGACCAGACCGGTGTACTGGGTGGGTGACATGGCGCAGGAACCCTTCCGCGCAGCGGCGAACACCCCGGTGCTGCACGACGCGTTCGACGCGCTGGTCGGGCGGGGACGATGGCAGCCGCGCAGGTCGCTGGGCTCCTTCCCCCTGCGGTTCCCGCACGCCGAGGAACCCGACGACGCCGGATGGCATATCGAAGCCAGCTACCAACCGCCCGGCGAGTCCGGCTACCGGGTGAACGTGCACACCCGTGGTCGAGCACTCCTCATGCTGTTCCTCTTCACCGATGTGGGCGAAGAGGACGCACCGACGCGGATCCGGGTCGGGTCGCACATGGACGTGCCGAAAGTCCTCGCCCGTCACGGCGAACACGGCGCTCCCATGATGAAGCTGAGCTCGGACGTGGCGGCGGCCTCGAAGCGCCGACCCGTCACGTTAGCCACCGGTCACGCTGGCGACGTCTTCCTGTGCCACCCGTTCCTGGTTCACGCGGCCCAGCCGCACCACGGCGAGCGCCCCCGCTTCATGGCGCAACCGCCGCTCTATCCGAGCTACGACTTCATACTCGACCCCTACCTCCTTCGCGTCACCGACGTCGAGCCGTCCCCGGTCGGCGCAACCATCCGCGCCGCCCTGCACAACGCCTGACAGTCCCATCGCAACACCCGACCTGCGGCTCCGCTGCTCGGCCAGCCAGCACGATCCGCATCCACAGATGAAGCAGTTGACCCTCGGGGTGCGGGGCGGTGTCTTGACTACCGTGATCGCTTCGGCGGTGAACACGGCGTCGAGGGCGGGGATGTACTCGGCGTCGCGGTCGCGATGAGGAACCGGAAACGGTTGACGTGCTCGCCGAGGTCGATGAGGCGGTTGCGGGCTTGCTGGGTCACCCACTGCCCGGCAGGGCTGGCAGTGATGCCACGGAGTGACGATCCGGTGTGCCCGTGGCCGGCGAGGCAGCAGACGGGCGAGGGCGGACAGGATCGCCCGGTCCGGCCAGGACGGCCGCGGCCGGCCGTGAATGTGGCGGCGTAGCGCCGCTATCTCGTGCCGCAGGGCGAGGGCCTCGATCAGCAGCGCTTCGTCGCTGCGGATCAACAACCCCAACCGTTGAACAGGCGGATCATTCCAGCTACAGCAACCGTGCCCGTACCGACGATCGTCAGCCCGAGCCGGAAATTTCCAGCTCACAGCAGGTGTGACGGGTTTGGGCACAGCACAGGAACCGAACCCGGCGAAGGCTCCGGTGGAGACCAGGGACGACGAGAAGCTCGACAGCCTCAGCGGACAAGCCGGCCCAGAACCCACGACCGCCGGGAACGCCGTCAGCCGCCGTCCTGACCAAGAGGGGCATCGGCAGTGTGACCGCTAACAGACTGTCGTGCACACCTGTCGGGCGGGGTTGGCTGCTCGCGACCTCGGTAGGTGGTCTCGGTCCACAAGTCTTGAGCTCCAACGAAGTGAGCGCTAACATCGACAGTCATATAACTGTCCTGGCTTTGTGTGACGATCGTTTCCCCCTGCTGCGCTCACTGCACGTGTCGAGCCGTGCAGCCGGAGTGACCGCCGTCCCTTCCTGGCGTCCGGAACACGAGGCCCATGCCGTAACGGAGGAAGTATGTCCAGACCTCGGGTGAGCTGGCGCACCATGGCCGCAGGTGCGCTGGCCTTCGCGCTGCTGGCCACCAACGCCATCACGGTGAACGCGCAGGCCGCTCCAACCGGGTCGAGCCCGCCCAGCGCGCCGCGGCCGATGCCTGCGGCGACGCCGACCACCCCGCCGTCCTCCTATCCCAACCCGGGAGCGGTATCGGGTGCCACGGGCACGCACGACCCGACGATGGTGAAGACGTCGAGTGGCGGGTACATCGTGGCCCAGACGGGCGACAACATTCCATTGACGACGTCCACGGACCGGACGGCGTTCCGCAGTGCCGGCTCCGTGTTCCCCAACGGCGCCTCGTGGACGACGCCGTACACGGGGGGCGGACGAAGCCTGTGGGCGCCCGACATCTCGTACCACAACGGCCGGTACTACCTGTACTACTCGGCGTCGACGTTCGGGTCCAACTATTCCGCGATCTTCTTGGCCACCAGCAGCACCGGCGCCTCGGGTAGCTGGACCAACCAGGGCCTGGTCATCGAGTCGAACACGTCGGACAACTTCAACGCGATCGACCCGAACCTGATCGTGGACGACTCCGGGCGATGGTGGCTGAGCTTCGGCTCGTTCTGGTCCGGAATCAAGCTGGTCGCGTTGAACTCCTCCACCGGCAAGCGGTCCGACACGACGGTGCGCAGCATCGCGGGGCGCAACGGTGGAGCGATCGAGGCGCCATACATGTTCAAGCATGGCTCCTACTACTACCTGTGGGTGTCGTTCGACCGCTGCTGCCAGGGCGCGTCCAGCACGTACCGGATCATGGTCGGCCGGTCGACGAGCCCGACGGGTCCGTTCGTGGACCGCAATGGCACCGCCATGACGGCTGGTGGCGGCACTCAGGTGCTGGCCAGCCACGGCAACATCCACGGGCCCGGCCACCAGGCGGTGTTCGCCGACACCGACAGTGAGGTGCTCGTCTACCACTACTACGCCAACAACGGTGCCTCGTTCCTCGGGATCAACCTGATCGGCTACGACTCGGCCGGTTGGCCGTTCGTTTACTGACCGACCACTCCGGGGCGCTCGCGCCGGCCGACGGGCGCCCCGGACCAGTCGACGACCTCGGCGACGACGAGGTCGGTCCGCTGCCGGGGTACGTCGCGGGTCGCGCCCGGTCTCCCTCATCTCGTGAGGTTCGGTGCGGTTGTTGGATCCGTTCAGGTTGTTGCGCAGGGCCATCATGCCCACGCAGCTCCGGTGCTCCTGGTCGGCGAACGTGTGGCAGAGCATCGGGTACCCCGTGTGCTCGGTGATGACGACGTCCTCCTGGGACCAGGGGGCCTTGGAGGTCGCCGGACGTCGACCCGGCGCGGGTCACCCGTACTCGTTGTTGTGCTTGCGGTAGCTCGTCCCGAACATCAGCAGCTCGTTGTCACGGATCCGGTAGAAGGACGGCGGGTGTCGTTGAGCGTCATGAACGAGGCGGCGCCACCGAAGACTCGGATTGAGCAGCTCGAACGGGTCCACGGAAAATCGGCGCCGGCGAAGACGGTGCCTCCCGCACCAGTTCTGGTTCTGCCAGATCTGGCCGCAGTGACCGACGGCCTCGACGACGCCCCTAGGTGGCACGGCCGGCCCTCGACGCGCTCGTCGGGCGACGGCTGGGGTCGGTGACACGCTTCTGCTTCGTTATTGATGACGGGGTAGTGCAGGACCGGGCCGCTCGTCCACCGCCCCGACGTCCGCGTCGCTGGGCGGCCCGGACGTCGGGGCGGCGGACGACCACGACGCTGGGGCCAACCCGCCACCCGGGCAGTCTGGCCCCAACATCTCAAGGCTCCTGGTCAAGGTACTAGCGGACGTCGAGCGTGTAGTTGTTGACAACGAAGTCGGAGCGGCCGGCAGTGCCGGAGATCTCGAAGCCGTATTGGAGTTCGCCGACGGTCACGTCGGCCCACCAGCCGGTGGTGCGCAGCCAGTTCATGATCGCCAGCAGGTTGATGTTGCCGGAGTTGGTGTCGCCGGTGCGCAGGAACGAGAACACCGCGTTGGCGCCGTTCGAGCCACGGTAGACGTTCCAGGTGTGGCCGCCGATGTTCTGGTTCCGGTAGTTGGGCACCGCGCCGTTGGCGTCGTAGGACTCCGCGATCGGACCCACCGCGCCTTGGAAGTTGGTCCAGATCATGACCTCGTACGCGTGGTTGTTGGCCCAGATGTCGTATGTCGCCGCGAAGTCACCGTCCGCGGGGACGGTGGTGTTGAACGAGCTGGTTACCGAGCTCAGTGAGCTCAGCGTGCGGTTGAGGGTCCGGCTCACGTTCGGGTACGTCTTGACGCCGCTGGTGCGCGGATGGTTGGCCTCCACGCCCCAGTTCTGGTAGCTGCGTGCCCAGATCGTCTGCGAGCCGGCGCCGCTGCCCCACAGGTTGTTGTAGAGCGTGTAGCTGCCGCTGGTCCAGTTGTCCCACTGGCCGGAGGCGACCCACACCGCGTCCGCCGGGATGCTGTTGGTCGGCGGCGCGATCGGGCCGCCTCCGGCACCGGTGGCCGCGCCGGCCGGGAGCGCGGTGGGGATGCCGGCTGCCATCGTGATGGCAGCCGTAGCGACCAGGGAGAGCGCGAGGTTCCGTCTTCGCATGTCCGTCCAATCGTGGAGGTCTGCACCGCACGACGTTCGTCGAAGCGTTTCGACGACATACCAGCCGTTCACGAACGTCAATGCGGTATTGTCCCGATGTTAGAGCTGCCGCCGCGGCCTCGCAATATCGGTACCCATGAATGTCGTCAGTCTCGGTCACCCGGCCCCGCGTACCCCGCGGCCGGGCCCGCACGTTGCTCGGGGCGCAGCCTGAGAGGTCGAGTACCCGTTCGGCTTAAGCCGGGTACCGACCACACCCGTACGGGTGCCACCACTGCACCACCAACCGTGGGGGGTCACACCTGGACGTGAACTGCACAGCTCGCGCCTGCCGGTGGCGGTGGACGCCACCTTCACCGGCGAGCCGCTCACCATCGGCTTCCAGCGGCCGGGCGGCGCAGGTCGTCGCCACGCCGGGCCTGGCCGGCCTCCTCGACGCGGTGCTGGACTCGGCCGTCTAGCGGGTGGCCAAGCCGGAGCCGGAGATCTTCCGGCGCCCGGCGGCCCGGCCGGGCGTACCGGTCGAGGACTGCGTCGTCGTCGGCGACGCCCCCTACTTCGACGCCCGGATCGGCCGGGCGGCGGCCGGGCAGGCGGCGGGCGCGGTACTGGTCGATCGGCCGAGAAGCTTCGATGCATCGCCAGCGCGGATTTTCGCGGCGCCCCCACGTGCGAGGCTCGCTCATCCGCGTGGGCGGACGAGTCCTGCGTCGTAGGCGAAGACGATGGCTGCGGCGCGGTCGCGGGCGCCGAGTTTGTTGAAGAGGGAGCCGACGTGGGTCTTGACCGTGGTTTCCGCGAGGAATAGTCGTTCGGCGATTTCCCGGTTGGAGGCGCCGCGGGCCATCAGGCGGAGGACGTCGAGTTCGCGTTCGGTGAGCGCGTCGAGCCGGGTTTCGTAGTGGGTCGTCGGCCGCGCCGACTGTCGGTAGGAGTCGAGGATGGGGCCGAGGAGGGTGCCGTCGATCCAGGTGCCGCCGGAGGCGACCGTGCGGACTGCCTCGATGAGGTTCTCGGGGGTGGCGGACTTCAGTTCGAATCCTGCCGCGCCGGCGTCGACGGCGGACCAGAGCACCTCTTCGTCGCCGAAGGTGGTGAGGATGCAGACGGGTGGTCCGGCGGCGGCCCGTAGTCGGCGGGTTGCCTCGACGCCGTCCACGCCGGGCATGCGCACGTCCATGCAGACGAGGTCGGGGGAGCACTGGGAGAGGGTGTGGACGACGTCGGTGCCGTCGTCGCATTCTCCGACGACCTGGATGTCGGGCTGGGTGCGCAGGATCAGGCCGAGGCCGGCGCGGACCATCGGCTGGTCGTCGACCAGGAGTACGCGGATCACGCCGAGGCCCCGGCGAGGCGGCGGGGCAGCCGTGCCCGGAGCACCCAGTGTTCCCGGTCGGGCCGGGCCTGGAAGGTTCCGTCGATGGCGGCGACCCGGTGGTCGAGTCCGGCCAGTCCCATGCCGCTGTCGGAGCGCGGGGAGGTCGGACCGAGTGCGCTCTCGACCCGTACGTCGACCTGGTCGCGGTCGATGCCTATCTGGATCGTGGCCTGCGGACAACGGGCGTGTTTGGCAACGTTGGTGAGGGCCTCGCGGAGCACGTCGTGCAGGACGATGCGGGGTGCCGCCGACACGCCCGCCATGTCACCGGCGACGTCGATCTCGATGCGCATCCCGGCGTCGCGGTACGTGCCGAGCAGGTGTTCGAGTTCGCCGGGATCGAACGGGGTGAGCGAGTGGGAGCCCTGGTGCATGAGCATCAGTGCCTGGCGCAGTTCATCCATGCCCTTGCGGCCCACGACCTCTGCCTGCCGCAGGGCCTCCGCAGCCTCGGTGGGCGAGGAGGTGAGGATCATCCGTGCCCCGGACGGGTGCAGCAGGACGACGCTGAAGCTGTGCCCCACCAGGTCGTGCAGGTCCCGGGCGATGCGTCGCCGGTCTTCGGCCGCCCCGATCACGAACTCGTCGCGGTCACGTAGCGGTGCGGGCATGCCAGGAATATAGGTCAGTACCGGTGCCGTCGATTCCGACCACGGTGCCTGGGCACCTCCTGCCGGGGGAGGAGCCGACCGCCGTTGTCCCGGCCAGGGAGGGACGGCAACGGCACCCCGCTCCGAGGGCACCGGGGTGTGTCCGGCTCCAGACTTCATCGGCAGGCGTCCGGACCGACCGGGCCTTTGAGGAGGCCGTCATGTTCACTGCGCTCGGAAGGCTGGTCGTCCGACGCGCCCGGCTGACCCTGTTCGGTTCGCTGGTCGTGCTCGCGCTGACCGTCGTCCTCGGCGGCGGGGTCTTCGGCAGCCTGTCGACGGATGGCTTCGACGATCCGAGTTTGGATTCCGCGCGGGCGAGCAAACTCCTCGAAGACGAGTTCGGCGCCGGCACGCCCAACATCCTGCTCGTCGTCACGGCGGACGGTGGTGACGTCGACGCCCCGGACGCGGCGGCCGCCGGCCTGGCTCTCGCCACGGAACTCGCCGCCGTGGAGGGCCTCATGGTCTGGATCTTCCAGGACGGAAACCTCTCCGGCCCCCTGGGATTCACCGCGACGGGTCTGACCGACACCGCGATGCCGCTGCTGATGTTCGCGGTTGCCTTCGGCCTGTCGATGGACTACGAAGTATTCCTGCTCGCCCGGATGAAGGAGGAGTACGACCGCACCGGCGACAACCACGCCTCGATCGTCACCGGACTCGCCAAGACGGGACGGATTGTCACCGCCGCGGCGCTGGTGCTCTCCATCACCTTCTTCGCCTTCGGCTGCCCACCTCGGCGACCGGTGTGTGGTGCGCGGCGCCTCGCCTCGGCCGAGGGTCGCGAGGCCCTCGTGCACAGCACCCCGTACGGCCCCCAGGGCGATCCGGGTGGCCAGGACCCGGGCCACCCGGATCACCGTCCGGGGCTGAGCCGGCTGTCATCGGGGTATCACCATGGGAGAGTCCGCGCACCCACACCGGACGCGATCCAGGCGAACAGGGGTACCACATGTTTCTGATCTTCGGTCTGCGCACCAAGTCGGAGCGGCTGGGGCTGGTTCCGATGGCCTGCCGGGTCTGCGGGCAGTCCGGCAGCATGCTGCTGGTGCGTGATATCACCCGGTTCAGCCTCTTCTTCGTACCGCTGTTCCGGGTCCGGACGAAGCACGTGCTCTACTGCACCAACCCGCTCTGCGGCGCGCGTACCGACATCGGCGCGGGCGAGGCGCGGCGCCTGCTTGCCGGAGCGCCGCGCTGACCGGCGGCGCTAACGGCTGCACGCCGACCTGCACCCGGGCCAACGTCCTCACCGCCGACGGCACACTCTGCGGCGTGATCGACTTCGGCGACCTCTGCGCGGGCGACCGGGGCATATGACCTCGCCCGCCGTGTGGCTCCTGCTACCGGGCGACACCACCGACCACTTCTACGCGACCTCCCAGCCGACGCTGGACGCCGCCCCCATGTGCCGGGCCTGCGGCTGGCCGTGACCGCTTGGACGGCGTGCGCGAACCAGGCTGACGACGACGGTGCCGGCCAGCACGTCATTCGTTGACCGACAGCAGCCGTCGGGGGTGGGTTTGGGCCGGTGCGAGGGTTACGTCGCGCGCCGCGTCGACGCTGCGGACCGCGTCGGTCGTTGCGGCCCCGTGGCCTGCGGCCACCGCACGATCTTCGGTCGTCGTCAACCATTGAACCTTTCTCAACCTGGACCGCGCGGCCGTTACACACCGCGTCCGGCCTTGCGGCTCGTCGGACCGCAGGGGGAGGTGGAAAAAGGTTCATTGATGATCATGCGGTGGCCGTCTTCACGGCCACGTTACGGCGAACCGCGCCGCAACGTGATGTCGGTCTATCAGGATGTGCGGCGGAACGTGGCGTCGGCGCGGCCCGCGTCGTTGCTGATCGGGTCGATTCGGAGCTCGTAGTTGCTGTGCCTGACGTAGCGGTCGGGGAAGTTGTAGGACTGGAACGACGACCAGGACGAGTTCGCCAGTCCGGCTACCTGACGGAAGGTGGCGTCGTCCCTGAACGTTGTCGAGCCGTTGTTCGGTTCCAGTCTCAGTACGTAGTTGTTGTGCCGTAGGTAGTAGCCGGGGAAGTTCAGCGACTCGAACGACACGTACCCGGATCCGTTGTTCGCCAGTCCGGGGACCACCCGGAACTGCCCGTCCAGTGCTGGGTTGACGTTCGGGTCGATCCGGACGGCGTAGTTCTGGTGCCGCACGTAGCGGTCCTGGAAGTTGAATGACTGCAGCCGCTGGACGGGCACCGCGCCCGCGTTGTTCAGCTCGCCGGACGGTCCGGCCAGGACCGTTGAGGTGGAGACGGGAAGGCCGAGGTTGGGTGTGCCGTCCGGGTTCCAGGAGATTCGTTGTGCGCGGCTGGTGCGGGTGGTGCCGCATCCCTGGGAGGACGAGGAGTTGGCGTGGTAGACGATCCAGTCCTCCGTGCCGTCGGGCGACTTGAAGAAGGAGTGGTGGGCGGGACCGTACACGCCGTTGGCGTCGTTGCGCTGGAAGAGCGGGTTGGCGAGCTTGGTCCACGAACTGCGGCTCAGCGGGTTGGAGCCGGTCAGCTCAAGCGCCCCGATCTTGTAGTCGGGTGTGCCGCAGTAGCTGGCCGAGTAGGTGAGGAACGTGCGGCCGCCGCGTTGCAGCACGTAGGGGCCTTCGTTGACCGGGTTACCCTGGCGCTCCCACGAGTGTGTGGGCTCGGAGATCAGCGTCCCCAACGCCGCGGGCGTCCAGGGGTTGGTCAGGCGCGTGATGTACAGGCTCTGCAGGCCGCCGTTCTCGAATCCGGAGTTGTTGTTGAACGCGGAGAACACGAAGTAGTTCACGCCGCTGACCGTCATGACGCTGCCGTCGATCGACCAGCCGTTGTTCGGCATCAGGGTGAGCGGGCCGCGATAGGTGTAGGGACCCATCGGATCGGTTCCCGCGCTCTCCAGCACATGCTGACGCTGCCCGCTGCAGCACGAGCTCGGACCGGCCGAGTAGTACAGGTACCAGCGCTGCCCGTTCGGGCCGTTGAGCAGGTGCATACTGGGCGCCCACATGTTCGAT
This sequence comes from Plantactinospora sp. CA-294935, assembly GCF_050936445.1. Lineage (NCBI taxonomy): Bacteria > Bacillati > Actinomycetota > Actinomycetes > Micromonosporales > Micromonosporaceae > Plantactinospora > Plantactinospora sp. CA-294935. The sequence goes on along the minus strand of NZ_JBNJMU010000001.1, from coordinate 8,047,357 downwards.
GTCGCGTTCGGCTGCGACATCGTGAACACCCGGGTCTCCGGCGCGGTCCGCAGTCCGCCAAGAGTCGACGACCTACGGATGTAGATGTTCCCTGTCCAGGTAGTTGCCGTGTAGTAGTAGTTGCCGTTGTAGTAGCCGAGCCACGGGTCGGCACTGTTGGGCGTACCGACGATGGGGTTCTGGAACGACGCGCCGACAGCGGCGCTGCTCGGGGTGGATACGGCCACCATGGTCACGCTGAGAGCGACAGCGGTGACCAACGCGGTGACCATGGATCGTGCGCGCATGCGCATGATGCGGGTCCTTTCGACGGTCGAACGCACGTGTTTCGACATAGCGAAGCGACGCATGCGGTGGGCGGACGTCGCCACGTGGTGCGTTGGCCCCCGTCGCCTCACCTTCTGACGTGGCGGTGGTGGCCGGCCGAGTGACGGGCCCGGTCGGGCTGCGGGGTCGGTCTGGACGGACGACCGAGCTAACTGGTGATTCGGAAGGTGGCGTCGGCCCGGTCGGTGGCGGTGCTGACCGGATCCAGCCGGAGCACGTAGTTGGAATGCCGGATGTACCGGTCGGTGAAGTTGACCGACTGGAACGACACCGCCGCCGAGTCGGCCAGCCCAGCCACTCGACGGAAGGTCGCATCCGCATTGAACGTGGAACTGCCGTCGTTCTGCGCCAACGAGAAGTCGTAGTCAGCGTGCCGTAGGTAGTAGCCCGGGAAGTTCACCGACTCGAACGACACATAGCCGTTGGCCGCGTTCGACAGCCCTGGCACCAGCCGCCACTGCGCGTCCTGCGCCGGGCTCACGCTGGCGTCGATCCGTACGTCGTGGTCGACGTGCCGCACGTACCGGTCGGTGAGGTTGTACGACTGCAACCGGTTGACCGGCGTGGTGGGAGTGCTGCCGCCGACGCCGGTGCTGGTCTGCGCGACGCGTTGGATGGTGCCGTCGGAGTTGTAGTTCAGATACTCCATGGCCAGGGACCGCTTGTAGTTGCCGCCGCCGGAGCGGAGGTTGCGCTGGTAGGCGATGTACCACCGACCGTTGTACTGCGCGATCGAGTGGTGGTTGGTGTTGATGTTGACGGAGTCGAGGATGACGCCGCGGTAGGTGAACGGGCCGAGCGGGTTGCTGGACGTGGCGTAGGCGATCTGCCCCGGCCACCCGGTGGAGTACGAGTAGTAGTACGTCCCGTTCCGCTTGTGCATGTGCCCGGCCTCGGCGAACTGACCGCCGCCGCCAGTGATCGAGATCGTCTGGATCGACCCGGACGTCGAAATCATGTCCGAGTTCAGCCGGACCACCCTCGGGGCGCGGGCGCCGCCGAAGTACAGGTACGCCTGACCGTTGTCGTCCACGAACGCCATCGGGTCGATCGGCTCGTCGCCGGTGTTGGCGTCCCGACCCCGCTCGATCAGGGGGTTGCCGCGCGCGTCGCTGAACCCGCCGGTCGGCGAGCTGCTCCGGGCCACACCGATCTTCGTCCGGTCCACCGGCCCGTAGAAGTAGTAGGTGCCGTTGCGCAGTACCGCCGACGGCGCCCAGGCGTACTGGGTAGCCCACCTGAACGTACTGACCGACAACGGCGCGCCATGATCGGTCCAGCTGGTCAGGTTGGTGGACGAGAACAGCCGCCACGCGTTGGAGTCCCAGTACGTGCCGCTGTTGGACTGGTCGTCCGTGGCGTAGATGTACATGCGGCCGTTGGCCACCAGGATCGACGGGTCTGCGGCAAACCGCTGCACGAGGGGATTCGCCGCCTGCGCCGGCGTACCCGCCCCGGCCACCAGCCCCGCCGTCACCGCAACCAAAGCCGCGGCGAGGTACGCGACTACACGCCGAAACGTGACGACCGGCGCGGGCGACGCGCCGGTCCCTGCACCGAGCGGTGCTGCCGTGGCGGCCCGCTGGGCAGATGAACGGCCCAGCGACGGCCTCCCGGAGATGTGAGGCGAGGTGTCGGTCACGGCATGTTCTCCTTCCATTGAAAGGTTCTCCCCGTGGGGGCAAGGTCGCCGGTGGACGTGCTCATGGCGCGCCCGGGGTCGCAAGCCAGTCCCGGATGTTGCGGCCGACTGACGACTGCGACTCGTCAGGTCACTTCGGGATTGCCGTGCCGTGGCGGCAGCCGGAGCAGCCCACCGAACTCAGACCGGTCCACGAGGTGAGGTTCGAACTCGTCGCTGTCCAGATACCACCGTTGGTGTACTTGTCGATGTAGATCCGGTACTGGCCGTTGTCCAGCCGCACGAGGGACGGACCTTCGTAGCCGGAACTCCACAGTGTTCCCTGGCGGGCCCAGCCGCTGGTCAGGCTGTTGCTCGTCCATCGCTCGATGTACTTCGTGGTCTCGTTCTTCGTGAAGGCGTGGTAGGTGCTGCCGGACTTCACGACGTAGGTGTCGATGTAGTTGTAGCCGAGACCGCTCATCTGCTGCGGGCCACTCCACGAGGTGAGGTCCGTGTTCTGGGCGGTGTAGACGTACGGCCGGAAACCGCTGGAGTTCGTCGTCTGCCGGACACTCACGATGACCCGGACGGTGCTGCCCTCGACGTAGAACTCCGGCGCCCAGACGTTGCGGGTGCTGGAGATGCCCGACGGGACGGTCGCGATGTTCGTCCAGTTCCGCAGGTCGGTGCTGCGCGCGACGGCGAAGTAGGTCGAGTTCGTCGTCCAGGACTGCCACGTGTACGCGACGTAGTAGGTACTACCGCGCTTGATGATGCTCGGATCGCGGAGCACCCCTGTCGGGCCCCGGAAGTTCGTGTCGTAGAGGACGCTGTAGCTCGTGCCCCCGTTGGTGGACTGATAGACCCACAACTCCTGGTCCGCCGCCCCGTCACCCTTGAACGTCGTATAGATCAGCGTGGTAGCCGCCGAGGCGGGCCGCGGCAGCGCGAGGCCGCCGAGGACGAACGCGACGACGCCGACCACCGCAACGAGCCGGCGGGCGCGTGTCGCGGTCCGTTCTTTCCAGAACCTCATGTTGTCTCCTTACGGTCGAACCCGGACCGGCGAGCCTGAAACTGCCAGCGGTTCTCGTACGCCATATCGAAGTGATCGCCGCCTCGCTGTCCCCGTTCGAGGCGTCGTGCCGACCGAACAGCACTGCCTGACCTCGGTGAGCGTGTGCCGTGCGCAGGCCTGTCGGATGTCGGCGCGTGGCCCCTTGGCACAGTCGTCGAACAGCGGTTGACATCCAACGACCCGGCCGCCAAACGTTGGCGTTGCCGCAGTCCATGACACAGACACGATGTCGGCAGTGGGCGACGTTGCAGGATCCCGGTACGAGCCCCCTCCCTTGAGCGGTTCTGCATCACGCCCGCAACCGCCATCTATGTGAGCGCTAACATCCACCTTCGGTTCGGGACAGCGTGATCGCGTTGGCGGTGGTGGTCGACTTGTACCAGACCGAGAGGTCGTACTTCACAGCGCGCGGTGGGATAGTGCTGTGCGGGCAGCTCGGGCGCGCCAAGCTGACACAGGCGCCAGGTGTTCTGTTCGTTAAGTTCGTGTTGCGGACAAGTGTTAGCGATCACATCAGGACGTGTCAAGCAATCGAACACGCTCGTTCATACTGAGGTCACGCCGGCTCGTCAGCGCGATCGCGGGCACCGGGTCGTACCGGCCGCGCCCCTGGTCCCAGGGGCCGGTGTGGTCGCTCTTCATCTGCCGGTGATCGCGGCGACGGCATCGGGGGTGACGGGGTCACGCGGCTTCCGGTCGCTGCGGCAGTACGCTGCGACCCAGCTCATCCACCATTGCCGTGTTCAGCCGGTACGCGCGGGAGACCTCGTCCAGGAACCGGTTCTGCTCGACGGCGTCCCAGGGCGCCTCGTCCAGCAACTGTCGGTAGTGCTGCTTGAACGCCCGGGGTTCCAGATCGGGGAACGCGTAGAAGCTGGTGCCGGCCTCGCCGAGGCCGTACGCGCGGCGCAGTACCCGGCGCATGATCTGACCGCCCGACAGGTCGCCCAGGTACCGGGTGTAGTGGTGCGCGACGAATCCTGCCGGCCAGGTGAAGGCCACCTCGCGGAGGCGTTCCCGGTACTCGGTAGTGGTCCCGTTCGGGCTGATCCTGTCCTTCCAGTCGGGGCCGAGGAGGTGTGCCAGATCGGCCGCCAGAGACGGCAGCCGGTGCAGTTCGTCGGAGACGAACGGGCCGGCGAGCGGATCGTCGCGCATCCGCTCGGCGGCCTCCTCCAGGGCTTCGTACACGAAGTAGAGCTGTTCGGCGAGGGCCGCGTACCCGGCGGGGTCGAGGCGACCGGCCAGCAACGCGTCGAAGTATCCCGTACTCTGCGCCGCCGCGTGATCGGCCCGGGTCAGTTCCCGCAGCTTCATTGCAAGTCCCACGTCGTACCTCATGTTAGGTAAGCCTAAGCTATGTAAGTGCCAGCGGAACCGGCGGAAAGGAGGATCCGCCGCCGGCCGCTCGTCCGCCGGTGTCCGCGCATCGTGATGCGGCGGTGGGCTTCGGCTCCGATCCGGGTGGTTGATCTCGGGTCCCATCCACGCAGATCGGACGCCGGATTGTGAGCTACCGGCCACCTTCTTGACGCGCCCTGGGAAGCCGGCGAGGATACCGAGCAAGGTAAGCCTTACCTAACTTCCGCCGCTTGTCGCGTCGCTCCCGGCGCCAATGGCGTAGCGCGGGTTCCTATCACAGGTGGTGGTCACGTGGGTGGCGCGGAGATGCTGGCGAAGCGAGCCCGTCGGGCGGCGGCACGCGTTTGCGGCGGAGTGCTTTCGCTGACGCTGCTCGCGGCGTGCTCGGCCCTCGGTGCACCGGCCAGCTCGGATCGGTCGACGGCCGGCGACGGAAGGTTGGAGTGCAAGCGCCCGGCGACGGCGCGGTCGCAACCCGGCATCGAGCCGATCGCGACCGATCCCGAGCCGCAACTGCCGGTCGTCTACCCGGACATCACGGGGCAGTCGGTGACGGTCACCGATGCCAGTCGGATCCTGGCGCTCGACACGTACGGCACGCTCGCCACGACCGTGTACGCCCTCGGGCTGGGGGACCGGCTGGTCGGGCGCGACGTGTCGACCGGCATCCCCGAACTGATGCATCTGCCCCTGGTGACCCACAACGGCCACGAACTCAACGGCGAGGCCATCCTGGACCTGCGGCCGTCGGTGGTACTGACCGACTACAGCATCGGCCCGCTGGAGGTGCAGCTCCAGCTGCGGGACTCCGGGATACCGGTGATCATCATGAGCGACCGGCGCTCCCGTGACCTGATCGGCCCGCAGATCCAGGCGGTCGCCCAAGCGCTCGGGGTGCCGCAGGCGGGCGAGCAGCTCGCCGCGCGGGTGCGCGCCGACACCGAGGCGGCCCAGGCGCGGGTCGCCGCGCTCGCGCCGGCGGATCCGGCACGTCGGCTGCGGATGGTCTTCCTCTACCTGCGCGGGAACGCGGGGGTCTACTACTGGTTCGGCGAGGGCTCGGGCGCGGACGGTCTGATCCAGGACCTCGGCGGGATCGACGTGGCCAGCGAGGCCGGCCTGAAGGGGATGCGGCCGCTCAACGCCGAGGGATTGGTGAAGGCCAGTCCCGACCTCTATCTGATGATGACGAAGGGCCTGGAGTCGGTCGGTGGCATCAACGGGCTGCGGCAACTGCCGGGCATCGCGGACACTCCCGCCGGCGCCCGCTCGTGCGTGGTCGACATGAGCGACTACCAGGTCCTCAGCTTCGGGCCGCAGTTCCCCGCGACCCTCGAAGCACTGGCCGAGGCCATCTACCGCACGGCGGCCCGTCCGTGAGCGCGGTGCCGACACCCCGGTCGATCGAACGGCCGCCCGGACGCGGCGCGCCGACGGCCGACGAACTCGCGCTCAGCCCGGTGCGTACCGGGCGGGCGACGGTCGTGACAGTGGCGCTGCTGGTCGCACTCGGCAGCACGTTGCTGGTCTCCGCCGGAGCGGGCCAGCTGCACGTGCCGCCCGGCGAGGTGGTCGGCTCGGTGCTGCACCGGCTGGGACTCGCACTCGGTGACCTGCCGACCCATCCCAACGGCGAGGCCGCGCTCTGGAACATCCGGTTCCCGCGCCTGATGATGGGGCTGCTGGTCGGGGCGGGGCTGGGTGTGGCCGGTGCGGTGATGCAGGGCATCTTCGGCAACCCGCTGGCCGAGCCGGGGGTGATCGGCGTCTCCGCCGGTGCCGGTGTCGGCGCCTGCGCGGTGATCGTCTTCGGTTGGGCATTCCTCGGACCGATGACCATCCCCGCCGCCGCGTTCGTCACGGCCCTCGTCACCACGATCATCGTCTACGGACTGGCCCGACGCGGTGGCCGGACCGAAGTGGTCACCCTGGTGCTGATGGGCATCGCCGTCAACGCGGTGGCCAGCGCGCTGATCGCCTACCTGGTGTTCCTGGGCGACACCGCCGCCCGCGAGCAGATCGTGTTCTGGCAGCTCGGCAGCCTCAACGGCAGCCGCTGGAGCCAGGTGCAGGCGGTGGCCCCGCTGGTGATCGCCGGGTTGATCGCGACGTGGACGCTCGCCGGCCGCCTGGACCTGCTCGCGCTGGGCGAGCGGGCCGCACGGCACCTCGGCGTCCACGTCGAACGCCTCCGACTGACCGCGATCGTGCTCACCACCCTGATGGTGGCCGCGGGCGTGGCGTTCGCGGGGATCATCGCCTTCGTCGGGCTCGTGGTGCCGCACCTGATCCGGATGGCGATCGGCCCGTCCCACCGTTCGCTGCTGCCGGGCAGTGCGGTGGGCGGGGCACTGGTGCTCACCCTGGCCGACCTGGTGGCGCGTACCGCGGTCGACTATGCCGACCTGCCCATCGGGATGCTCACCGCGCTGGTCGGTGGCCCGTTCTTCTTCTGGCTGCTGATGCGCGCCCGTTCCCGTGCCGGAGGTTGGGCATGACCGTCCTCGACGGACTGTGGCGGCGTCGGGCCCGGGTGCCGGAACAGTCACCCGAGGGTGCCGTCGTGATCGAGGCCCGGGACGTGTCGTTGTCGCTGGGCGGCGCGCCGGTGCTGCGTGGGGTCGACCTCGCCGTCCGGGCCGGGGAGGTGCTGGCGGTGGTCGGGCCCAACGGCGCCGGCAAGTCCACCCTGCTGGGCGTACTGGCCGGAGACCATCCGCCCGACAGCGGCACCGTCACCGTCGGCGACGCCCCGCTGTATTCGTGGTCCGCCGCCGAGCTGGCGTTGCGCCGCGGAGTTCTGCTGCAACGCGTGGACATCTCGTTCCCGTTCACGGTCGGCCAGGTGGTGCGGATGGGACGGGCGCCCTGGGCGGGAACACCGGCCGAGGACTGGGACGACGAGGTCGTCGCCGCCGCCCTCGCCGAGACCGACGTCGCCGCCTTCGCCGACCGGGTCTACACCTCGCTCTCCGGCGGGGAACGCTCCCGGGCGGCGCTCGCCCGGGTCCTGGCCCAGGAACCCGCCGCGCTCCTGCTCGACGAGCCGACCGCCTCGCTCGACATCGGACACCAGGAGCGCATCCTCGCCATGGCCCGGGGCCGCGCCGGCCGAGGCGACGCCGTGCTGCTCGTCCTACACGACCTCGGGCTGGCCGCGGCGTACGCCGACACGCTGGCCGTGCTCTCCGCCGGCCAGGTGATCGCCACCGGACCACCCGCCGAGGTGCTGACCGCCGAGCGGCTCACCGAGGTCTACCAGTACCCGATCGAGGTGCTGCGCCATCCCCGTACCGGTGCCGTGCTCGTCGTACCCCGCCGCGACGGTCCGGGTACCGCGAACCTGGCCGCTCCGGCGGCGACGAACACCACCGCAGCATCGACCATCTGAGATGGGAGCAGCCATGATGTCCCGCGCCGCCCGTGTCGTACCCGTCCTCGCGCTCGCCGCGGCGCTGACGATGGCTCCCGCCGCCGCCACCGCCGCGCAGGCCAAGAGTCCGTCGCTGACCGTGTCGCCCGGTGCGCTGCCGGCCGACCGGGTCAGCACCGTCACCGTCACCGGCAAGAACTACCTCGTCCCGCCGCACGCCCCCGGCGTCGACGTCTTCGGCGGCGTGTACGTCTTCTTCGGCTGGGTCGCCGACGCCGAGCGATTCGGGCCGAGCATCCGTAACTCCAGGAACAACGACGGCACCGTCGGCGTCACGTACGTGTATCCCGGCCAGGCGGGCGATGCCGGGACCCGCGACGACGGCAGCGGTGCCATGCGCCTGGTCTCGTTCACCGCCGGTGGGGCGTCCGGCGAGGCGACCGACGTCCACATGGACGGCGACGGCAACTGGAAGACCAGCCTGCGAATCTTCGGCTCCACCTTCACGACCACCACGCCCGACGGCAAGAACCGCAGCTACGACTGCCGGAAGGTCCGGTGCGGCGTCTTCACCATCGGCGCGCACGGCGTGGCCAGCGCCACGAACGAGAAGTTCGCTCCGATCACGTTCCGGGCCGGCGGCGGCGCGGCGCCCGCGGCCCCACCGCCGACGGCTGGCAACGGCGCCGCACCGTCCGCCGGCGATGCCTCCCGTCCGGCGGCAGCCCGGTCGACCGGCACGCCCACCGGAGGCCCGCAGGCGGGTCCGGCGGACTCCACCGACCTCGTCCCGGGCCCGGACGGCAACAGCGATCCGGGCGGCGTGGCCGTGAGTACCCGGTCTGTCCGCAGCACCGGCGGGGTGAGCCTGCCCGCTCTGGTCATCGCCGCGGGCCTTGTCGTCGCCCTCCTCGCCGGCGGGGGGCTCTGGCAGCGGCGTCGCCGGCGCTCTCCCGGCCCCACCGACTCCACTCCACCTGTATCACCAGCACAATGAGGAGGTACCCGTCCATGACAACCCTCGACCACCCGGCGCGCCCGCCTGGCCCGGGTCGGCGACTCGCCGCGCTCGCCGTGGCCGGCGCGGTCGTCGCCGGCACCCTCGCCGTGGGCGCCGCGCCCGCGTCGGCGGCTCCGCAGACGATCGACGACGCCACCCTGCGGTGGGGACTGAGCACCGAGGTGCAGTCCGCACCGCCCTTCGGCGGCTGTAACTACCTGTCCGCCGGAGCGTCCGACGGCACCCAGGCCAGCTACCAGACCAGCGCGGGCGACGTGACCGTCCTGAAGGACGGCGCGGCGCCGACCTGGGCGAACAAGTGCGCCGGCGCCGCCAACCACGCCGCCAACCAGGAGGTGGTGTGGAGCGGCGGCACCGGCACGGTGGACTCGGACAGCGGTGAGGTGGCGCTGAGCTTCACCGGACGGCTCTCGGTCAACTTCTACGGCGGACTGGTGCCGTTCACGATCGAGAATCCGGTCGTGACGGTCGGCACCGACGGCACCGGACAGATGGTGGCCACCCTGTTCGGCTACGGCTCGTCCATGGAGAATCCGAACGTCAAGGTCCCGCTGGACCCGGTGCCGGGTGTGGTGGTCGCCAAGCTGTCGGGCGTGGACGCCGGAAACGGCACCGGTTTCACCGTCACGCCGGACTACGCCGGTGTCGAGTACGAGCCGCCGGCCGGCTCCGGCGGCACGCCGCAGAACCGCACCAACGCGGGGTGGGGCTCCTGGCCGAGTAGCTGGGTCGACTTCCACTACGAGACCGGGCTGACGTCGTACTGGTACAGCAGTGGTGGGACGGCCGACCCGTACAAGGCGCCGAGTGCGCTGACCGTCAGCTACGAGGGAGGTGTGGGGAACCCGGGGCCGGCCGACGGCGAGCAGGCCATCAGCGTCACGGTGCCGGAGGTCACGGAGCCGGGCGAGTTCCTGTGGAGCATCGACGGTGACCGGGCGGTGAACCTCGGCGAGACCACCGACCAGGGCACCTACCTCCAGGCAACCGGTGCCATCGACCCGATCTCGGTCACCGACACCCGGCAGAGCGGCCCCGAGTGGTCGGTCTCCGGGCAGGTTTCCGACTTCACCGGTGGCCTCCCCGGCAGCTATCTCGGATGGAGCCCGCGGGTGCTCACGGCGGGCGCCGGCGCCGTGGCCGGCGGGGCGGTCACGTCCAGCCTCGATGGCGGCGGAGGCGGGCTCTCCGAGTCGTCGACCCTGGCCGCCGCGCCCAGCGGCCACGGGGGCGGTACCGCCAGCATCGGTGCCGATCTCGACCTGCGCCTACCGGTCGGGACCGCGTCCGGCAGCTACACCACCACCCTCACCATCACCGCGCTCTCGTAGCGCATGGACGCGGCCGGGACCCGATGGAGCCGGGTCCCGGCCGCCCGCCCCTCACCACTGAACCTTTTCAACCTCCCCTTGCGGTCCGTCGGAGCGCGAGGTCGGACGCGGTGTGTGAGCGCCGCGCGGTTCAGGTTGAAAAGGTTCACTGAACACCAGTCATGACAGGACAGACCCGAGTATGTCACCCTTCAGACGGCCGACCGGTCGGTCCACCGCCGCCCCGGTCCTGCGGACCCGCGTGCCCGCAGGCGCACCGGAGGAGACTCGACGTTGCGCCCAGCGGCGGACGGTGCACCGTCGCGGCTGGCGCGCCGGGCGGGTCCTGCTCGCCGTGGCGCTCGCCGTTGCCGGCGCTCTCGCGCCGACCGGACCGGCGGTCGCCGGCGCGGTTCAGCCCAGGGCCCAGGCCGACGATCCGACACTGACCTGGTCGGTGCGGCCGACACCGACCGACAGCAAGCCGCAGCGGCCGAACTTCTCCTACGACATCGTCCCGGGCCAGCGGATCGAGGACAGCATCCGGGTACGCAACTTCGGTGCGGAGCCGCTGACGTTGGCGGTCTACGCCAGCGACGCGCGCACCACGTCCAGCGGCGCCCTCGACCTGCTACCCGCCGGCGAGCAGCCCACCGACGTGGGCAGGTGGATCGTGCTCGACACCGCCGTCATCGAGGTACCGCCGAAGAAGTTCGTCGACGTCCCGTTCACGATGGTGGTGCCGGCCGGGGCCGAGAACGGCGACCACACCGGCGGCATCGTCACCTCGTACCGCTCCCCGGGCACCGACAACAAGGGCCGGGCCGTGGTCGTGGACCGCCGCCTCGGTACTCGGATGTACGTGCGGGTCGGAGGTGAGCTGCGCCCGGAGTTGACGATCTCGGACGTCAGGATCAGCTATTCGGGTACGACCAATCCGCTGCGGCCCGGCGACGCACGCGTCACCTACACCGTCACCAACACCGGCAACGTCCGTCTCGGTGCCGAACAGCTCGTCGCCGTGCCCGGGCGGCTCGGCTTCCCGGGACGCGAGGTCGTGCTGGAACGGATGCCGGAGCTGCTGCCGGCGAACTCGCTGACGTTCTCGGTCGACGTCCCGGACGTCTGGCCCACGTTCCGCACGGCCGGCCGGGTCGAGCTGCGCCCTGTCCCTACCCGTGACGGTGACGTGTTCGCCCCGGAGACCCCACTGGCGAACGACTCGGCCGCCACCTGGTCGATCCCGTGGTCCCAGTTGGTGCTGCTGCTGGTGGCCGTCCTCGCCGTGCTGTGGGTGCTGTGGCGCGTCCGTGGTCGGCGGCGGCGCAAGGCGGCGGTGGACCAGCAGGCGGTACAGGTCGCCGCCATCGTCAGGGAGACGGTCCAGGCCGTGCTCGCCGCCCGCGAGGCACACCCCGCCACCGACGGGGTCGGCGCCGACACGGTCAACCAGACGGGTGCCGACCGGGCCGACGGTGAACCCGATGGTACGGCGGAGGCAACGGAGGCGTGACCCTGTCCCTCCGTTGCGCCCCGGCGCGGGTCCTGCGGTCGATGCGTTTGGCGGGCGCGCCCTGTCACAGCAGTTTCGAGGTCGCACATCATCCGGGTGGTCCGGCTGTGCGGCGGGTTCGCCGGTGCGGGTGCTCGGCGGGCGTGTGGGCTGGGAGACCGCGCAGAAGTACATCGAGGAAGAGGTCGAAGCGCGGCTCGCTGGGTCCGAGGTCGTGGTGGGCCGGTTGGTTGCCGAGCCATTGCACGACGCTGAGGCCGAAGACGTACCAGCTTTGTTCGGCCATGGCCGGGGTCGCGCCTGCGGCGAGGAAGGCGTCGATGACGCAGTCACGTAGGCGGCCGAAGGATTCGGGATTGTGCCGGTGTGGTCGGGCCACGTGTGCGGCGTAGCCGGGTACTGCGAGGAACTGGTCGTGCATCGCCCAGGCCAGGTCGGCCAGCCAGCCTCGCCAATTGTCGGCGGTGGGTGCGGTCGTGGGGAGGATGCGTTCGACCATGACCTCGCTGATCAGGTCGAACAGTTCGTCGCGATCGGCGACCCACCGGTACAGCGCGGAGTGCGAGACCTCCAGCCGGGTGGCGAGTTCCCGCATGGTCAGCGTGCTCAGGTCGGATCCGAGCGCGGCGGACACGATTCGTTCGCGGCTGAGCCGCGCCGGCCGGCCGAGCTTGGTTCGCGTGTCGCGCATCCTGGTGAGCCTACTTCGCCACGCACATAGTGACCGGCGGTCACAAATGATGTTAGGGTTGCCTCACCTAACAAGTGAGGCGAGGGCGGATGGCTGACCAGGTCGAGACATGGCCGCTGGTAGAGGTGGATGCCTCGTCGCTGCCGGTACGGGAGGCGCAGGGGCTTATCGGGGACGCGCTGGGGGCCGCGATCGAGCGTGGCGAGCCCTTCGCCGCGATCGTGCGTATGCCGTCCGCGGCGCGTGATCGCACGCTGCCCGGCGTGGCCGAGCGGATCCGGATGCTCAAGCGGCTGCGGGGTGGGCTCGGTGCGCGATGTGTGGGTCTGGCGTTCGTGGTCTCCGCCGAGGCCCAGCAACACAACGCCAAGGCGATCCGCGCCGCGGACAAGATGTGGGGCTGCCCGACCCTCGCGGTCGACGACCACGCGAGGGCCCGAGCCTGGGCCCTCGATCGGCTGCACGGCAATGAACCCGCGACAGGCGGCGCGTGATGTGGGTAATCCTCGGGCTCACCACCGCCGTCGCGTTTCTCGTCCGACGTGCGAAAGGCCGAACAGACACTGTGGCCACGAAAATCACCGGTACGCCGGACCGGGCTGGCCGTCGGCTGGCCACCCCGACCCTGCTGCTGGCATCCCTCGCCGTCGCCGTCTGCCAGACCATCGTGGTCGCGGCCCTGCCCGTCCTCAGTCGGAAGTTGGCCGTGAGCGCCACGACGGCGACGTGGTTGCTCACCGCGTTCATGCTTGCGGTCGCGGTCGCTACCCCGATCGCGGGGCGCCTCGGTGATCTGTACGGCCACCGTCGCGTCCTCTGTGTGGGCCTGTCGGCGTTGCTGCTCGGAAGCGTGTTGGCCGCGGTGAGCGACCACGCAGGCTGGTTCGCTGGGCTCCTGGCCGGCCGGGTCTTGCAGGGACTCTCCGGTGGTGTCTTCCCGGTCGCGTTCGGTCTGGCTCGGCTGTCCGCGCCGCCGGCCACACTGAACGCCCTGGTCGCGGCCCTAAGCGCCATGTTCGGCGTCGGCGGGGCCCTCGGCATGGTCGTTGCCGGCCCGATCGTCGCCGCGATCGGTACGCCCTCGTTGTTCTGGCTCGGCGTGGTGCTGGCCGGCGTCGCTCTCGTAGGTACCGCCTTTCTGCCCGCGGACCGGTCGGCAGTCGTCGACCGCGGACGCCCCGACGTCCTCGGCGGTGTGCTGCTGGCCGCGACATTGGTCAGCCTGCTGCTTGGCATCAGCCAGGGACGCTCGTGGGGCTGGGCTTCCGTTCCCGTCGTGGCGACCTTCGTGGTCTGCCTCGTCCTGGGGGTTGCTTTCGTCGCGGTCGAGTTCCACGCGGTGGCACCTGTCGTCGACATGCGACTACTGCGTCAACCAACCTTGCTGGGCGCCAATATCGCCGCCGTGGTGATCAGCGTCGGCATGTTTGCCGCGGTCACCATTATTCCGCAGTACTCCCAGACCCCGTCCCGACTCGGCTACGGGTTCGGCGACAGCCCAGCCGATACCGGGCTGCTCATGGCGCCCACCGCGCTCCTCATGATCCTCGCCGCGCCGGTCTGCGCCCGCCTGTCCAAGCGCACGGGCAGCCGCACGACCTTCCAGATCGGTGCCGTCCTGGCGGCCGCCGGGCTCGGCCTGCTCGGGGTCGCACACGACCATCGGTGGCAGTTCTACCTTGCCGGCGCGATCCTCGGCGCCGCGTACGGCTTCGCGTTCGCCTCTCTCGGCGCGCTTGTTGTCGGCGCCGTCGACAGCCACCAGACGGGAGTCGCGTCCGGCATCAACACCATTCTGCGTACGGTCGGCGGCGCGCTCGGCGCGCAGTTGGCCGCGGTCGTACTGACCAACTCCGCTGCGCCGTCCTCGACGGTGCCGACGGAGTCTGGCTACGTCACGGCATTCCTCGCCTCGGCGGGCGTCGCCGCGATCGCCTTCCTCGTTGCGCTGACCATTCCGCGTGCGGCACGTGCCGTGCAGACGGTCCCACAGCAGAGCGTGCAGTCCACCGTCGACGCCATTGAGACAGCGACCAGCGGAGGTGACCTGTCGACCGCCCGACCGAGGCGGTAGACGGCAGCGCTGGCTCGGCATCGACGAAGAATGTGCCTCGACGGCCCGGGCAGTAGCGAGAGGATGGTCGCTACGAGCGATGGGTGGATACCGACGCGTTCACCGACGGTGGTGGGGGAGAGGCGGTGTACCAGGCCCAGCGCCTGGTCGGGGCCGGGCGTTGCCATGGGAGTGCCCCCTTCCAGGTGGCAGGGCGACAAAGTGACCGAGATCCGCAGACCCGCGTGGGGCCGCGGAGATGGCGCGGTGCCCCTGGGAGAGGGCAACATCTTCTGCCTGGTGGAGCGTCGGCGCCCCGACGAACGGGGCTGACTACCGCGGCGCGAGCCGGTCCGTCTCGCCCGATCGGTCGATAGCCCGGGCGGCGCGATCACGGATAGGATCCGGCTCGTCAGCCGAGAGTGGCGACCGGAGGGCGATTGTTTGATCCACCGCCGCATCCTCGACAGCTCCCCGGCGTTCGCTGGGAACGGACCGCGCAGGGCCTGCACCTTCCGGCCGTCGACCGGACGACCGGTGTGGAGCCCTCGCCGGAGATGCTGGCGGCGGCCCGGGCGCAGGCCCGGGCGGCCACCATCGGCGCGGTTGTCGCCGGGGTGGCGATGCTGATCTCGGCGGCGGCGTTGGTCGTCTCCGCCGACGCCTGGCGCCAGCAGCGGGTGCTCAACGAGCAGCAGGCCGAGTTGAACGACTACGCGAGGCTGCGGGAACAGCGCGTCTACAGCTCCCGGGTGACGCTGCTGGCCCGGGCCGGAGAGACGAACAGCAGCGTACTGCCGGACGGGCTCGACGTGTCGGTGCAGAACCGGGCCCCGGTCCCCCTGCAACAGGTCCGGGTGCTCGGCCCGCTGACCGGGACGCCCGGGCTCGTCGGCGACGACCTCGGCACCGTCGCACCGTGCACGATCGTGACGTTCCGACTCGCGCCGCCGGACGGTCGGGTCTTCGCCGACGACCCGGAGAATCCGCTGGTCTACACCCGGCTCTCGCTGGTCTTCACCGAGACGGGCCAGCACTGGCGGCTGGACGGCGACGGTCTGACCCGGCTCGACGCCGCCCCGTCGGCGCCGCCGGGCCCGACGCCCACGATCCACAACCAACTGGAGCAACCGGCTGGTGACTGTGGCGAGGCCCGATGACGGCTGAGGAGGAACTGTGACGTTGAGTCGTACGACGTCGGAGCGCCGGCTGTTCCGTACCATCGGTGCCCTGCTCGCCGGGGTCGTCCTGCTCGTCACCGCCTGCCAGGGCGATCCGACACCTCCCGACGAGCCGCCGGCCCCGGCCGATGCCGCGCCCTCGGCGGCACCGACCAGCAGCGCCGAGGGGTGCCCCGTTCCGGTACGGGAGCCGCTCACCGGCGACGGCGGCGACGCGCTCCGAATCTCGCTCTACGGATTCACCGCACCGAGCCAGGCCAACGACTACGCCTTCTCCGCCGAGTCGCTGAGCCGACATCCCGAGCTGCTGACCAGGCAGCTCGGCTGGCAGGGCCTCGTCGACAGGGGCGCGTTCATGGTCGGCGGTGGAGAGTTGCACTTCTCGGTGACCAACACCGGCCCGGAGCCGGTGACCATCTACAACGCGCGCCCGGTCAACATCGTCCGGGAGTGCATGCCACTGGGCCTGGCGATGCTGTTCCGCTCGGAGGGTGGCAGCTCCCTCACCTTCCGGTTCAACCTGGACGCCGCCGCTCCCCGGGCCCGCCCGATGGACGGCCGGCAGGACGGTCCGGGATTCTTCGAGAAGCGCCGGATCGAGGTCGGCGCCGACCGGAAGGTCAACCTGAGCGCGCTCTTCGACACCGCCGACGGCGCGTACTCGTTCGACCTGGCTCTGGAGTACGAGGTCGGCGGCGTCAACCACGTGCAGCTCGTCCGGTTGGGTGCGGCGCCGATGCGGATCGCCGCCGCGCTCTGCCCGACCCGGGAGGTACGGCAGCGGCTGAGTGACGAACAGGTGGCCCGGCTGCGCGGGTTGCGCTACCAGCACGTCAAGGTACGCCGGAACAACAACGGCGTCTTCTCGGTCGGCTCCGTCTCGCCCGAGGCGCACGCCAAACGCTGCCGCACCCTGTAGAGTGCCATAACTCGGCCATGCTCGCTGAACTGGCGTTCTGGCTGCAACGCTGACAGCAGAAGCGATCGACCTGAACGCGTTCCAGAAAATGGCGTATAGGTTGAACATGTTCAGCCTCGTGCGCGAACGAGCGGTGTGCACCCAACGAATGCCCAGCTCACAGGGGATGACCGAGTTTCGGCACCCTACAGGGTCATCCACCGGCCGGTCGCCTGGCCGCAGGTCAGCGGCGGGGGAGTACGCCCAGGAGGGTTGCGGTCAGGGCCAGCTTCAGGTAGTCCTTCAGCTCCAAGTGGAAGCGGGCCAGCTCGGGCTCGGCCTGGTAGGCCGCCCGCAGGCTGGGTGGGGGTGTGCCGTACGCCGACAGCGCGCCGGCCATGACCATGGTTTGCAGGCTGAACAGTGCTGCGTTTTCGCCCAGCTCCGGCAGGTACTTCTGCATCAGGGCGGTCATGGTTGTCAGACGGCCCAGGGAGGCGCGCTTGTAACGTGCTACGACCTCGACGGAGACGTTGTGTTCCAGGACGCTGCCCTGCGCGCCGAAGAGGTCGCACAGCACCACGCGGCCGGCGAGTGAGCGGCTGAGGATCTCGGCCACCGCCGCCGCTCGCTCGGCCATGGGTAGATTTTCGTCGATGCCGGCGGCCAACTCGCCTGCCAGTTCCGTCAGCCACTCCTGCAGGTAGCGGTCCAGCAGTTCCAGCAGTACCGCCTCGCGAGACTCGAAGTAGCGCAGCACGTTCGGCTTCGCCAGGCCTACTCGGCGGCTGAGCTCGTTCAGGGTGACCGCGGCCACGGGCATCTCGTCGAGCATCGCCGACGCCGCGTCGAGGATCGCCCGTCGGCGGATCTCCCGCTGCTCTTGGGTTCGCGCCCGCTGGAAAGTCACGATCACCAGCCTAACTTAAGTACCTGCGGTACGTTGACAACGTACCGAAAGTACTTTAACGTTGGCAACACAAGATACCTTCGGTACGTTAGTTAGTGGGGAGCCTGACATGAGCGAGAAGTGGACGACGGCGAACATTCCGGACCAGCGCGGGCGGGTGGCCGTGGTGACCGGGGCCAACACCGGACTGGGGTACGAGACCGCCAAGGCGCTCGCCGAGCGCGGGGCGTCCGTGGTGCTCGCCGTGCGCAACGTCGAGAAGGGCGAGCGGGCGGCGGCCCGCATGACCGGCGACGTGACCGTGCAGGCGCTGGACCTGACCTCGCTCGACTCCGTCCGGACCGCGGCGGCGGCGCTGCGGTCCCGGCTCGACCGGCTCGACCTGCTGATCAACAACGCCGGCGTTATGTACACCCCGAAGCAGACCACCCGGGACGGCTTCGAGATGCAGTTCGGCACCAACCACCTCGGTCACTTCGCGCTCACCGGGCTGCTGCTGGACCTGATGCTGCCGGTGCCCGGCTCGCGCGTGGTGACGGTCAGCAGCACCGGCCACCGCATCCGCGCCGCGATCCACTTCGACGACCTGCAGTGGGAGCGGTCGTACAGCCGGGTCGCTGCCTATGGTCAGTCCAAGCTGGCCAACCTGATGTTCACGTACGAGCTGCAGCGCCGGCTCGCCACGCACGGCACCGCCGTCGCGGTGGCCGCGCACCCCGGCATGTCTAGCACCGAGCTCGCCCGCAACACCCCCGCCGCCCTCCGGCTTCCGCTCACCTGGCTCGCGCCGCTGATCACCCAAACGCCGGCGATGGGCGCGCTGCCGACCCTGCGCGCCGCCACCGACCCCGCCGTGCTCGGCGGCCAGTACTACGGTCCCGGCGGGCGCAACGAGGTCATGGGCCACCCCCGGCTGGTCACCTCCAGCCCGGAGTCGTACGAGGTAGTCGTCCAGCAGCGGCTGTGGGCCGTCTCCGAAGACCTCACCGGGGTGAAGTTCCCCGTCGTTCAGTCCAAGCAGAACTCGTTTCCCTCCGGATCGGCCATCACGATGTAAGCCGCGATCCGCGCACCGCGCGGCTGGAGGGGCGGCTGATCCCGTATCCGTGGGCATCGGGCGCGATGATTAGATCCGCGAGAACGGGATCCTGTCGGTCTGTCTCGGAGCCGGGTGCCGGTGGGCAATCTTGATCAATTTCGGTGAGTTCGAGAGCCACCCCGGCCGGTGCCAGCGTCTCGTTCGAGAGATCGGTGGGGAAGTCAGAACGGCGGGGTGCTGTCGCGAACGGCTGGGCCTGCGCCGGGATCGAGTATGGATGCGATGTCCTTACGGCGTGGGTGGGGCCAGGCACCGGGCCACACCGGCGGACCGGTCCGAGGTGGCCGGCCGGGCGGCTTGGTGGACCGTGGCACGCTGGCGGCCTTGCCCAAATCATCTTAGTCATTAAGATAATCGCATGGGCATATCGACTGACTTCTCGGTGGCAATCGCCGGCGCCGGCCTCTCCGGCCTCTGCCTTGCCCAGTACCTGATGCGCGCCGGCATCGACGTGCACGTCTACGAGCGGGACCCGGGCCCCTTCGTCCGGCAGCAGGGCTACCGGATCATTCTCGACAGGTACGGGCTGGAGGCGCTGCGCGAGAGCCTGCCCCGCCCGCTGTACCGCCTGGCGCTGACCACCGGCGACGAGCCCGGCGGGCACCTGCGCTTCACCGACAGCCGGCTGCGGGACGCATTCACCATCACCTTCAAGGACGAGCCGCACGCGACCCGCCAGGTCGACCGGCTGACCCTGCGGTCGATCCTGCAGTCCGGGCTGGACGGACGCATCCACTACGGCAAGGCCGCCGTCGCGGTGGACAGCGGCGGTCCGGCCGGGCTGCGGCTGCGGTTCACCGACGGCGGGGCCGTCGCGGCGACCGTCGTCGTGGGCGCGGACGGCGTCGGCTCGGCACTGCGCGAGCAGCTCATGCCGGACGCAGGCCCGGCGAACACCCCGATGGCGGGCATCTACGGCCGGTCGCCCCTGCGGCGCAACGGCGAGAGCGTCATCCCGGACGCGCTGCGTACCAGCGGGGTCCTGGCCATCGCCGACCGGCCGGGCCGCGCCTTCTTCTTCACCTCCATGCGGTTCGGCGAAAGCCCGCGGGAGGCGTTCGCGCGCCTGGCCCCGGGCAGCTATGCGCCCACCGGCGACGACTACGTCATGTGGGGACTGCTGCTCCGGCAGGAGGAGGTGCCCATCGGCGTCCGCGGGAACCTGCTGGCGCTGCGGGAGCTGGCCGCCCGGATGAGTGCGGACTTCCACCCGCTCATCCGGCGGCTGGTCGACACGGCCGAGCTGGACGCCACGGTGCTCAACCTCTTCGCCACCGGCCGGCGCCCGCGCCGGTGGGCGGTGCCCCGGGCGACGATGATGGGCGACGCCGTGCACGTCATGCCGCCGTTCGGCGCTCACGGCGGCAACACCGCGCTCCGCGACGCCGCCCTGCTCGGCCACAGGCTCGTCGAGGCCCGGGCGAGCGGCACGCCGGTGGAGGCGGCGATTGCCGGCTACCAGGACGAGATGGTGCCCTACGCCTTCCGGGCTGTCGACACCGCCGCCGGGCTGATGCGCCGCCTCACCGGGGGCGCGGCCGCACCGCACTGGGTGCTGACCCGCGTGTTACCTCGGCTGCACCGGGTCACCGTACCGGAGGCATGATTGCGGGCATGTCCCACGAGCCGGCCCGTGCGTCCGCGATCGCCGACCTCATGCGCGCCGGGCGGGAGACCTCGCGGCTGTCCATGGTGTTCCGGTACGCCATCGCGGACCGGCTGGGCCTCACCGTGAGCGACCTGGAGTGCCTGGACTTCCTGGCGGACGTCGGATCCGCCACCGCGGGGCAGGTCGCCGAGCGGACCAACCTCACCACCGGGGCCGTGACCAGCATGCTCCGCCGGCTCCAGCAGGCCGGCTACGTCACGGCCGAGCGCGATCCGGCGGACCGGCGGCGGGTGATCGTCACCCTGCGGCCGGAGCGGACCGCCGAGTTGGAGCGACCGTACGAGCGGTTCGCCGAGCGGGCGGAGCGGCTCATCGAGGGCTACAGCGTCGAGGAAATCATGCTGCTGGTCCGGCACCATGACCGCATGCAGGCGATGTACCTCGCCGAGTTGGACCGCCTCCGCAGCGGCGACAGCGTGCAGCGGTCTGCCTGAGGCGCCCGTCGCGTGGCTGACCGCGTTCCCGGTCGCCACCGGACGGCAGACCGTGGCGGCGAGCCGACCCACAGCCAGCCTGAGGGTAGCTCTGAAACTCCCCGATACGGACTCGGCCTCGCCGAGCGCGGCGCTCGATACGAGCGACATCTGGCGCTCGAACTCGGTTCTGTCCCGTGAAGAGTGATTGATCTTCAGGTCAGTGGGCCAGCAAGACTCGTTTGCGGAGCAGGTCGAAGCCGGCTCGGCTGGCGTTCCACCGGGCGAGTACTTCGCCCGGGACCACAATTGACTTGGCGCAAGTCTTGTCTCAAGATAGTGAGACATAACTTGCGACAAGCTGGGGAGGCCGCCATGCCGAGGAAGGTGCGTTCGACGGAGCTTGAGATAGCCCGTCTGTGGTTGGCCGCGCGCGGCCTGGCCGACGTCACGCCGACACCGATGCTCGCGGCGCGCCTGGCGGTCCGGCGACGTGCGCGGCTGGCCGCTGCCGTTCTGCCGGCCGCGTTCCTCTGCGCAACTGCCCTCGTCTACGTCTCCGCCTTGCCGATCCGTCCCGCGGATGACGGGTTCGGGACGCAGCGGCGCTGGGCGCTGGCGGTGCTGACGGCGCTGGTGGCCGGGTTGGTGCTGGGCCTGTCGCTGCTGGACCGGTGGGTGCGGCGGGTCGATCAGCAGGCTGGCGCGGAGTTGCCGCGACGGGCGACCCACTCCGTCCGGCCCGGCTGGCGAACCGTGCTCGGCGTGCCGCGGGCCGCGTTGCTGGCGATCACGTACGCGGGCGCGGCAGTGCTGGCGATCGCGGCGCTGACCATGCGGGACGGCGCCGCGAGGTACGCGGCGGTCATCCTGCTCATCGGGCTGTGCGGGGTCGCGGTCGGTACGGCGGTCCAACTGCGCCATGTACTCACCCACCCGGTAGTGGCCGACGACGAGGGCTCGCTGAAGGCCGACTTCCTCATGCGCGTCGAGGACGCCCGCGAGGTGGCCGTACCGACCGTGGTGTGGTCACTGCCGGTCGTGTCGGTATTCGACACCGGGCTCGATCCGTGGAACACGGGCTGGCTCGTCTTCATAATCCTGAGCGTCATCGCGCTCGCCCTGATCACGGCGTGGGACGGGCGGAGCGCCCTGGCGGCCCAGCACGGCCCCAGCACCCGGTGAACCGCATGATCGTCATCGACTCGGCCTCGCCCGTCCCACCGTTCGAACAGCTCCGCGCCCAGCTAGCCGGGCAGATCCAGGAACGCACGCTGGCCGTGGGCACCCGGCTGCCGACCATCCGCCGCCTGGCCGCGGACCTCGGCTTGGCGGTCAACACGGTCGGCCGGGCCTACCGGGAACTGGAGAAGGCGGGGCTGATCGAGACCCGCGGCCCGGCCGGCTCGTTCGTGTCCGCAGCCGGCGAGCAGGGACGCGAACGGGCAAGCCGCGCCGCCGCCGAGTACGCCGCCGTCATCGCCGGCCTCGGCATCGACACCACCGAGGCCGTCCGCATCGTCCAAGCGGCGCTGACCCAGGGCGTTCCAGAGGTCAGCTGAACGTCGGGAAGATCTCCATCTCCTAGTCGGCGAAGAACGTGTCCTGGTCGGCGCCGATCTGCTGGACGTAGACCTCGTCGAAGCCTGCGTAGACGTACTGTTTGCACCGACTGGGCGTGCTGGTCGAGGTCGGGTCCGATCGGCAGCGGCGAGTGCTACAGGACCGTCCGTAACTACGTCAATCGCGCACGCGCCGACCCATCCGACCTGCGTACCCTCAAAGCGCTCGTCAGCCGCAACGAGTTCTACGCGACAGTCCGCGACCACGCCGACGGGCATGACTTGGCCGGCGTTCCGGCCCAACGGTTCTCCGTCGATCGCACCGTCGTACTCGCGGCACTCACAGGCAGCGCGCTGCCCGCAACCAGCAGGCGCGCCGCCACCAAGAGCGACCCCAGCCTGAGAGCCTGGTAAATAAGGGGCTCAGGGGCCAGGTGAAGTTGATGATCATGGGGTACGGGGTGGAGGCGTGACATGGGGAAGGGCCTTCGGCACGAGCGAAGGTGACTAAACCAGCACGACCGAAGGCCCAACCCTGTCTATATACCTTGTCGCCGGTGTCGCCTCGTACGCCACCCCGGCCACTCTCGCTGAGCACCGGTCTACCGCTCGGCCTCAGCCCAGATTCCTGGTCTCCGTGACGTGTGAGGGCGGCACCGTCCACGTCACGGAGACCAGGACCAGGAATCTCGTAGGGCAGTCCCGTCAGTCGATGGACAGCCAGGGGCTGAAGGCGGTGATGTAGTGGTTCCGCCCGTCCGAACCATCACGCACCACGGTCCGGAACCTGACCAGCCCGTCCTCGCGCATGTTGTAGTTGCAGTCGACCTGTCCGTTGTCGGCACCGTTCGCGTCGTGGCACTCCCCGCTACGCCCGTAGTTGGTCTGCCATTCCACGACCGCACGCATGCCGTCGGCGTACCGGTCCGTCGCCAGGATGTGATCGCCGTACGGGTCGAAACAGCCGTGGGCGCGGGCCAACGAGTCGACGTAAAGGCCCTCACAGTGGCTGACGGCCGCCTGCGACGGTGCGGCGAGCAGGCCGGTTCCCAGGATTCCGGCGACAGCCGCGCCGAGTAGTCGGAGCTTCAAGAGTTCTCCTCGCACGTTGCGGTGGCGAGACCGGATCTGGCCCCGCCTCGACCGTCACCATGCCGGACGACGATTGAACAGCACCTGACGAAAAATATGAATGCGCAGCTCGCGCGCTACTCTCACCAAGTCGGCCGCAATCGCGGCGGCGGTACGGTACGGATACGCGGCGTATGGCGGTTTGGCCGCTTCGCGCGTGCCGGTACTCTCCGGATGGTCAGCCGACAGGGGGTCGGGGCGGGCGGGGTAATGAGATTTCGGGTACTCGGGCCGGTGGAGGCCCACGGCGAGCGGGGGCCGGTCAGGCTCGGACACGCCAGACAGCGCACGGTACTGGCGGCGTTGCTCGTCGACCTCGGCGCTGCGGTCTCGATCGACGAGCTTGTGGATCGGCTTTGGAGCGGGGTCCCGCCGCAGCGTGCCCGGTTGACGTTGCATTCGTATCTGTCGCGGTTACGCGGTGTGCTGGCCGGCGCGGATGGCTGTCCGCTGGTACGGCGGTCGCGCGGCTACGCGCTGGAGGTCGACCCTGGGGCGGTCGACATGCACCTGTTCCGGGCGATGACCCGCGAGGCGAGGGCGGCCGCTGACGATGACCGCGCTGACGCCTTGTGGCGCGAGGCGTTGGGTCTGTGGCGCGGCACACCGTTCGCGGACCTCGACAGCGACTGGCTGCGCGGAGTCGCCATAGGCCTCGAAGCCGAGCGGTCAGCGGCCATCCTGGACCACAACGACGTGCTGCTGCGGCATGGCGAGTACGCGCGTCTTCTGCCGCGGCTCTCCTCTACCGTCGTGGAGCATCCGCTGGATGAACGGGTCGCCGGGCAGCTGATGCTCGCACTGTACGGCTGTGGCCGGCAGGCCGACGCGTTGGCCCACTACCGGACGCTGCGCGATCGGCTGGTCGACGATGTCGGCTGCGACCCGGGGCCGGCGCTTCGCTTGCTGCACCAGCGGATCCTGCGACAGGATCCCGAACTGGCCCCGATCGGTGCGATCGCAGCCACCAGTCACGACGATCCTTCCGACCCGGTGGCTCCCGTCGGGACTGGACCGGCGACGTCGGGGACGCAGCTACCGGCCGACGTCGTGGGGTTCGCCGGCAGGGCAGGGCCGTTGGCCCAACTCGACGCCTTGTTGGGCCCGGTCCACGACCACTCGTCCACCGTGGTGATAACCGCCATCGGTGGCTATGCCGGGGTCGGGAAGACCACGCTGGCAGTGCATTGGGCGCACCGGGTAAGGGATCGGTTTCCCGACGGACAGATCTACCTGAACCTGCGTGGCTTCGAGCCCGGAGGCCGGGCGATGAGGCCGGACGAGGCACTGCGCACACTACTGGAGCTGCTGCAGGTCCCGCCGGACCGGATCCCGACGAGCGCGCAGGCCCAGGCCGGGCTGTACCGAAGCCGTCTTGCCGGCCGCCAGATGCTCATCGTGCTCGACAACGCCCGTGACGCGGACCAGGTGCGGCCGCTACTGCCAGGCGCGGTCAGCAGCATGGTGGTCGT
Source organism: Plantactinospora sp. CA-294935 (assembly GCF_050936445.1). Taxonomy (NCBI): domain Bacteria; kingdom Bacillati; phylum Actinomycetota; class Actinomycetes; order Micromonosporales; family Micromonosporaceae; genus Plantactinospora; species Plantactinospora sp. CA-294935. Next base: position 8,022,670 of record NZ_JBNJMU010000001.1, on the reverse strand, counting down.
GACCAGCCGCGACCGGCTCGATGGCCTCGTCGCCACCGACGGTGCGCGGCCGGTACGGCTGGACGTGCTGGGCGAGCCCGAGGCGCGAGCGTTGCTCGTCGGTCGGCTGGGCGCCGAGAGGGTGGCGGCCGAACCGGACGCCGTGGAGGAGATCATCCGCGCCTGCGCCGGTCTGCCGTTGGCGTTGGCGTTGGTCGCGGCCCGCGCCGCCACCAATCCCGGCTTCGACCTGGCGGCGTTCGCCGCCGAGCTGGCCGACACACAGGGCCGGCTGGATGCGTTGGCCAGCCACGACCCAGCCACAGACGCGCGGACTGTGTTCTCGTGGTCGTACGAGGCGTTGACCCCACCCGCTGCACGCCTGTTCCGGCAGCTCGCTCTGCATCCAGGTCCCGACATCAGCGCGGCCGCCGCCGCCAGCCTCGCCGGCCTGCCGGTACCGAACGTGCGCCGATCGCTGTCCGAACTCACCGCGGCCCATCTGCTCACCGAACACACGCACGGCCGGTACGTCTTCCATGACCTGCTGCGCGTCTACGCCGCCGAACTGGCGCACGCCACCGACACCGAGCCCGAGCGCCGCGCCGTGCGGGACCGCATGTTCGATCATTACCTGCGGTCCGTGTACGCCGCCGACAGCTGGCTGCCAGACATCAGGGACAACCTCACGCCACCATTGCCCCACAACGGTGTGGTCCCGGAAACCTTCGCCGACCACGCTGCGGCGAGGATGTGGTTGACCACCGAGCTGCCCGTGCTACTGATGGTCATCGACCACAACCGCGACAGTGACTTCGACCACCACATACAGCAGATGTGCTGGCTACTAGTGACTTTCCTGGGCTGGCGCGGACTCTGGCGGCAACTGGTCACCATGCAGCAGGCCGCGTTGGGTGCCGCCCGCCGCCGCGGCGACGTACTCGGGCAGGCGGACATCTATCGCAACCTCGCCCACGCCTCCTTCCAGATGGGCCTGCCTGACCAGGCCCATGGCCACGTCGAGCGGGCACTGCACTTCTACCGCGAGGCTGGCGACCACAACAGCATGATCCGCGCCCAGCTGTACCAGGCTTGGGTCTCCGAGCAGGAAGGCCGCTACGCCGACGCCCTGCGGACCTCCCGCCTGTCTCTGGAGACCGCCGGCGAGACCGGACACCAGGTCCTTCAGGCAGTGGCTCGCAGCGCCGTCGGCTGGTACCACACGCTACTCGGCGACCACGAACTAGCCATCGTCCATTGTGAACGAGCCCTTGCCGAGCTGGCCGAGCTTGGCGAACTGCCCAACATGGCCGACGTCTGGGACAGCCTGGGCCATGCGCATCTCAAACTCGGACGCCACCGGGACGCGATCGAGCACTACCAGCGCGCCGTCGAACGGTGTCACGAGTTCGGCAACCGCCAGCAGGAAGCCGTGAAGCTGACCCACCTGGGCGAAGCGCATCAAGCCGCCGGCGACGACGAGGCGACCCGAAGGACCTGGCAACGAGCACTGGCAATCCTCGACGAGGTCGGCCATCCTGACGCCGCCAGACTACGCACCCGCGTGTCCGCGCTGACCGCCGAGCCCTAAGCGGCCTCTGCTCGGCGTCAGGGCGGCCGCCGGACTGGCGCTGGCGAGCATCGCGTCGACCGCCTGCGGACTCGGTCGGATGCGGTGTCGACCGGCCACAGCGCCTTGGCACTACCGTCCCGCAACTATTCGGTGATACTGCGCACTGAACCTTTTCAACCTCCCCCTGCGGTCCGGTGGACCGCGAGGTCGAACGCGGGGCGCGAGCGCCGCGCGGTTCAGGTTGAAAAGGGTTCACTGATGCGGAAAATCTGTGTCCGAGGGGAGATCGATACCGCAACCCCACACGAGCGGTCGCCAGGATCGGCTATTTCCATAGATTTCGGTGCGGCATCGCGGGCGTAGCAGTTCAGCGGTCCGCGCGGGCAACCGAGCCGCACGAGGCGGCCCGCAAGGACTACATCGGCAACGCGGTCCGGGACGAGCGGATGGCGGTAGTCTTCGCGCAGATGATCACCAACGGGCGGCGGCACGGCGTACACGCGTGGCTGGTCCCGATCCGCGACGCGCACGGTAGCCCGCTGCCCGGCGTGACCATCGGCGACGCCGGGCCCAAGGTCGGCCTGCTCGGTGGACAACGGGCGGCTCAGCTTCGACCACGTGACGGTCCCGCGGGACATGCTGCTGGACCGGTACGGTCAGGTCGCCGAGGACGGCACGTACTCCAGCCCGATCGAGAACGACTCCCGGCGCTTCTTCACCATGCTCGGCACCCTGGCCCGCGGCCGGGTGAGCGTGGGCGGCGCCGCGTCAGCGGCCACCAAGGCGGCACTGACCATCGCGGTGCGCTACGGCGACATCCGCCGCCGGTTCGGCACGCCCGACGCCGACCGGGAGGTGCTGCTCAACGACTACCCGGCCCACCAGCGACGAGGAGGTCGCCGTCACCGACCGCGGCTGACAGGGTTTGGAACCCCACAGGCTGATCCGGGACGGGCAGCGGATCCGCGTGCAGGGGACCGACGGGTACGTCGGGATCCTGTCTTGACCGACCACACCGAGAAGGCCCAGCCGGAGCTTCCGGCTAGAACAACGCCAGACAGTCGATCGAGGTAGTCGCGCAGCCTCTTCAGAGACCAGCAGGAGGACGGCCGGCCGAGGAAGCGGGGGTCGCACCGGGCGATGACGCAGATCCAGGTTGTCGCCGAGCGTCCTCGGCGGAGGTACGGGCGGGCCGGGAAGCGCCGAACGCTACCAGGCCACGACGCCCTGGGTGCTCGGCCGGATGGTGTCGAGCCGCAAATTGCGCGATCACCGGATGCCGACCTATGCCGTCGGAGCGGCGAAGGCCCGGAGGAAGGTGTCGACTGCGGCCACGACGATCTCCCGCGATTCGCTGTCCGGCACCGGGCGGGTGCCGAACCGCGCGCGGATCTCCACCGGGCCGGTCAGCAGGCCGAAGAACTGTCTCGCGGCCTGGTCCGGATCGGTCAGGCGCAGTCGGCCGGCGAGTGAGAGCCGGGCGAACCGGTCGGCGAGTGCCCGGGCGACGGTGGCTGAGCCGTCCACCGGCTCGAGGTCGACGAGGTCGGGGAAGCGGGCGATCTCGGCGTAGAGCAGCCGGCGCAGCGACCACGACCGCTCGTCGCAGTAGACCCGCAGCAGTTCGTGGGCCACGTCTTCGAGCGTCGTGCGCAGGTCGTCGTGGCGCTCGGCGAGCCGTTCGACCGCGGCCAGGTTCTCCGCCGTCAGGCTCTCGGCCGCCGCCTCGATCGCGTGCCGGAACAGGTTGGCCTTGTCGGTCAGGTGGTTGTAGACCGTGGGCTTGGCGACACCGGCCTCGTTGGCGATCTCGTTGACGCACGCCTGCGCGTAGCCCTGACGGGAGAACACGGTGAAGGCGGCGTCCAGGATGGCTCGCCGTTTGTCGATGCGTCCACGTGGGGCCTTCCGTTCGGAAGTCGCCAGGGCCCTCGCGTCGGTCACGCGGGTAGCGTACCTGCAGCTTTCATACTGAACAATCTGGTTCAGTTGTGTGAACGAGCTTGTTTGGTACCAGGTGGAGCATTAACTTGAACTTGCCAGTTCAATCATGCTCACCTACCCGGAGACCTCGATGACGCAAGCGCGTGACGACAAGCTGGACCCCGCACTGCTGCGACTCATCAGCGTGGTCCTGCTCGGCGGGATCATGGGCATCCTCGACGGCACGATGGTCGCGGTCGCGGTCGACACCCTCACCGACAGGTTCGTCACCTCGGTGAGCACGATCGGTTGGGTCTCCACCGGCTACCTGCTCGCCCTGACCGTCACGATCCCCGTCACCACCTGGGCGGTCGACCGGTTCGGTGCCCGCCGACTGTGGCTGTTCGGCCTGCTGTTGTTCCTGTTCGGCTCCCTCACCTCCGGGCTGGCCTGGAACATCGAGAGCCTGATCGTGTTCCGGCTGTTGCAGGGTGTCGGCGCGGGCATTCTCGACCCGCTGGTGCTCACGCTGCTGGCCCGGGCCGCCGGCCCGCGCCGGGCGGGGCGGGTCATGGGCCTGATGGGTGCGGTCCTGCCGCTCGGCCCGGTGCTCGGCCCGGTGCTCGGCGGCGTCGTCCTCGACGGCTTCGGCTGGCGCTGGATGTTCCTGGTCAACCTCCCGATCGGTGTGGTCGCGTTCCTGCTCGCCCTGCGGGTGATCCCGGTCGACACGCCGGACGCTGAACAGCCGCGGAACCGACTCGACCTCATCGGGCTGACGTTGAGCGGTCCGGCCGTGGCGGCGCTGATCCTGGCCCTGACCCAGGTGGCCCATACCGGTGAGTTCGCGTCCGGTCCGGTGCTCGTACCGCTGGTGCTCGGCATCGTTCTGCTCACCGGGTACGTGGTGCACGCGCTGCGGGTACGCGACAGGCCACCACTGATCGACGTACGCCTGTTCCGGAGCCGGAGCTTCTCCGCCAGCGTCAGCGTGCAGGGGCTCGTCGGGGTGGTGACGTTCTCGGTGCTGTTCGTGCTGCCGCTCTACTACCAGCAGATGCACGGCCAGGGGGACGGCGCGCTCGTGGCCGGGCTGCTGGTGGCGCCCATGGGCCTGGGCTCCGTCCTGGCCATGCCGGTGGCGGGGCGACTCAGCGACCGGCTCGGTGCGCGGGGCCTGGCCCAGGGTGGAGCGGTCGTGGCGGCCCTGAGCGCGTTTGCCTTCACCCGGATCGGGGCGGACACCGATCCGGTCTGGTCCGGAGTAACCGCGTTCGTCATCGGCGTCGGGCTCGGCTTCGTCGCCGCGCCGACAATGGGATCGCTCTACCGGACACTCCCCGGTCACCAGGTACCGCAGGGCAGCTCGGTGCTCTACATGCTGAACCAGCTCGGCGCCTCGATCGGCATTGCCGTGGTCGCGGTCATCGTGGACACGGCGGGCGAGGACGCCATGCGCGGCTTCCAGGGCGTGTACTGGTGGGTCTTTGCCGCAGTCCTGGTCATCCTCGCCGGCAGCACGTTGCTGCCCGGTCGGCCGGAGGAACAGGCCGCCACAACAGGTGGTCCGTCCGATTCGGCCAAGGTGTCCACGGGCGCGTAGTGGTCATCGGTGAACCTTTTTCAACCTGAACCGCGCGGCGCTCACGCACCGCGTCCGACCCTGCGGTCCGTCGAACCGCAAGGGGAGGTTGAAAAAGGTTCAGTGACGCGGAGCGGGCCGGATCCCATCTGGCCCGCTCCGGCCGCCTGCGGGCGCCGTCGAGACGGCCGGCCCGGCGTGGCCAATCTTGCGTGATCGATCCGCGGTCGCCGGGGATGAGAACCAATGCAGTGACCTCGCACCGAGAGGGAGTCGTAACACTTTTGACATATTTGGCCCCCGTATAGGTATATGTGAGATCTTTCATAGAAGGGTTGCTGGAGCCACAAAAAGACGTGTATAGATCGATTAGCAAGTTTCGGAAGCGATTCCGGGACTGCAACTGGGATGCGGCGCAGGGGCGGACGGCCCGGCGGCTCCGACACTCACCAGTGCGGTGGCCGCTCCGAGCTTGCATCGCTTCTGTGGGCAAGGCGAATCGGACGGGGAAACTCATGCAAATTCTCGTTGTCGAGAAGCAGACGCGAAGCATCAAGCCGCTCGGCGATGATCTGGCGCGCAATGGTTACCGGACGAGGACCGCCAGCACCGGGGCGACGGCGCTCGAGGCGTACGAGGACGCCGAACTGGTCGTTCTCGACGTCGATTTGCCGGACATTGACGGGCTTGAGGTATGTCGGCGGATCCGGGCGCACAGCCAGACACCCGTGATCGCCCTGACCGACGGCGGTGCTGGTGTCGACCGGGTACTGGTGCTACAGGCCGGTGCGGACGACTGCCTGGACAAGCCGTACGAGTTCCGGGAACTGCTGGCCCGCATCGAGGCGGTCATGCGCCGGTCCCGCCGTCCCGGACAGCCCCGAGCCCGGCTGGGCCACCTCTCGATCGACGGGCTGTGCATCAACCCCGCGTCCCGGGACGTACGGATGCACGGCGAGCCGGTGGACCTGACCCGCAAGGAGTTTGACCTCCTCTACCACCTGGCGAGCAACCCGGACAACGTGCTCAGCCGGGAGCGACTGATGGCCGAGGTCTGGGGCGACTCGACGCTGCACGCCCGCAGTTCCCGGGGCAGCCGCACCATCGACACCCACGTCAGCTCACTGCGCAGCAAGATCGGCAGCAACTGGATCCGTACCGTCCACGGGATCGGTTTCCAGTTCAGCGGCGCCGATCGGATCCGCTGAACCGCTTCCGCTGCCCGAACAGGGGACCAGGGGAAGGGGACCAGCGTGCCCAGGTACTTATTGCCAACCGGGGGAAGATCGCGGTCCGGACCGCCCGCGCGTGCCGGGATGACGTGATCGCCAGCGTGGCCGTCTACGCGGACTCGGACCGGGAGCCCCGTACGTGCCACTGGCCGCAGCGAACGCCTCGGCGGCGACACCGCCGAGGCGGGCTATCTCGACATCGACAAGGTCCTGGCCGCGGTCAAGACCGCCTTCGGCGGCGGCGGACCTGGACTCAGGGGGACTCGTACGGTCGACGAGATCCCGGGATGCTATGAGTCCGCGGTCCGCGAGGGGGGGGCGCCGGGTTCGGCCGGAGCGACTGCTTCGTCGAGCGCTACCTCGACCGGCCCCGGCACGTGGAGACGCGGTGCCTGACCGACCGGCACGGCAACGTGGTGGTCGTGTCCACCCGGGACCGCACGCTCCAACGCCGGAACCAAAAGCTGGTCGAGGAGGCACCCGCGCCGTTCCTGACCCCGGCACAGACCGCGTAGCTCTACGCCGCGTCGAAGGCGATCCCGCGGGAGGCGGGGACGCCGGCGCGGGTACCTGCGAGTTCCTCGTCGGACGGGACGGCACGGCCCCATGATCTATCAGATCGAGACCGCATGGATTTGACAATCCCCTGACATTCCTCTGCGCATGTTTTTGACGTCGGCCGCTTGCCTCGAACCGTGCAATCCAACAGGATAAAAGCATCTCCTGGAGCTGTTTTCCGGACCACGTCCGCCAGTGTCCGCCCCTACAGGAAATTGTGCATCTATCGCGAGCCGTCACACCCGGGAACTGCACGCGTACCCCCATGTGAGTCGGGAGAGGCTTATGGACGCTTCGGTCATCATTGTTGGAGCAGGGCCCACCGGTCTTATGTTGGCTGGCGAATTGCGCCTGGCCGGGATCGACGTCATCGTCCTGGAGCGCCTTTGTGAGCGTACCGGGGAGTCGCGAGGAATCGGTTTCACCGTCCGGACGATGGAGGTCTTCGACCAGCGCGGGCTGCTGCGCCGCTTCGGTGACATTCAGACCACGACGGACGGCCACTTCGGTGGGCTCCCGCTGGACATCGGCATCCTCGGCAACGTCCACGAGGCGGCCCGGACCGTCCCGCAGTCGGAGACCGAGCGGGTCCTGGAGGGATGGGCTGTCCAGCTCGGCGCCGACATCCGGCGAGGGTATGAGCTCGTCGGGCTGGCTGACGACCGGACCGGTGTCGCGGTCAACGTCCGGAGCGACGAAGGTGAGCAGGTCCTACGTGCCTCGTACCTGGTCGGCTGCGACGGCGGCCGGAGCACGGTTCGCCGCGCCGCCGGATTCGATTTCCCGGGTACCGCCGCCACCACCGAACTGTTCCTCGCCGACCTGCGCGGCGTCGAGCTGGAGCCGAGGATGAGCGGGCAGCAGTTCGCCGGTGGAATGGTTATGGTCGCCCGGCTGTCGGACGGGATTCACCGCATCATCGTCGGCGAACGCGGCGCGCCGCCACAGCGTCGAACCGCCCCACCGGCCTTCGAGGAGGTGGCCGACACCTGGAAGCGGCTCACCGGCCTGGACATCTCGCACGCTGAGCCGGTCTGGGTCAGCGCCTTCGGCGACGCCACCCACCTGGTCACCGAGTACCAGCGCGGCCGGGTGCTGCTCGCCGGGGACGCCGCACACGTGCACCTCCCGGCCGGTGGTCAGGGGATGAACACCGGCGTCCAGGACGCGGTCAATCTGGGCTGGAAACTGGCCGCCGTGGTCAACGGCACCGCGCCGGAATCGCTGCTGGACACGTACCACAGCGAACGCCACGAGGTCGGCCGGCGGCTGCTCGCCAACACCCAGGCGCAGGGGCAGCTCATCCTCGGCGGCGCCGAGGTGCAGCCGCTGCGGGATGTGCTCTCCGAGCTGATCGGGTATGAGGAGGTCAGCCGGCATCTGGCCGCGAAGGTGAGCGGGCTGGACATCCGGTACGACGTCGGTGACGGCGCCAATCCCCTGCTGGGAATGCGGATGCCGCACCTAGACATGGTCGTCGGCATCCGTCGGACCAGCAGTACCGAACTGCTCCGCCGGGGCCGCGGCCTACTGCTGGACCTCAACGACAACGCGGTGCTGCGGTCCCGCGCGTCGCGCTGGCGCCGGCGGGTCGACATCGTCACCGCGACCGCGCCGACCGTCGCTCAACACACCACGCTCGCCGGTACCACGGCGGTACTCGTACGACCCGACGGCCACATCGCGTGGCTCGCCCCCGGCAGCCACCACGACCTGCCCACGGCACTGGACCGCTGGTTCGGGCATGCCCGCTGACCCTTCACGAGAGGACATCATGCACAGCACCCTGATCGTGGCCAGGATGGCACCCGACTCGGCCGATGAGGTCGCCCGCCTCTTCGGCGCGTTCGACGACACCTCGATGCCGCACCTGATGGGCACCCGCCGCCGTCAGCTCTTCTCCTACCGGGGCCTCTACTTCCACCTCCAGGACTTCGACGACGCCACCGGCGGTGAACGGATCGAGAAGGCGAAGACCGAGCCCCGGTTCATCTCGATCAGCGAGGACCTGAGGCCGTTCATCGCGGCGTACGACCCGGCCACCTGGCGATCGCCCGCAGACGCGATGGCCCGGCGCTTCTACCACTGGGAGGCGGCGTGACCCCGGCCGGCGACCGGCGGGTCGTCATCACCGGCATCGGCGTGACCGCCCCGGGCGGGTCGGGCGTGAAGGACTTCTGGCAGTTGCTCACCGACGGGCGTACCGCGACCCGGCGGATCTCGTTCTTCGACCCGTCGCCGTTCCGGTCACAGGTCGCCGCCGAGGTGGATTTCGACGCTGAACTGTCCGGCCTGCGTCCGCAGGAGATTCGTCGGATGGATCGGGCGGCACAGTTCGCGGTGGTGACCGCGCGGCACGCGATTATCGACAGCGGACTGGAGTTCGACCGCCTCGACCCGCACCGCACCGGCGTGACCATCGGCAGCGCGGTCGGCGCGACGATGGGCCTTGATCAGGAGTACCGCACCGTCAGCGACGGTGGCCGGCTGGACCTGGTCGACCACGAGTACGCGGTGCCGCACCTCTACAACTACCTGGTACCCAGTTCGTTCGCGGCCGAGGTGGCCTGGACGGTGGGTGCCGAGGGGCCGAGCACGGTGGTGTCGACCGGCTGCACGTCAGGGCTGGACGCGATCGGGTACGCCACCGAGGTGATCAGGGACGGTGCCGCCGACGTGATGATCGCCGGTGCCACGGACGCACCGATCTCGCCGATCACGGTCGCCTGCTTCGACGCGATCAAGGCGACCACGCCGCGCAACGACGACCCCGAGCACGCGTCCCGGCCGTTCGACGCGAGCCGGAACGGGTTCGTACTTGGCGAGGGGGCGGCCGTGTTCGTGCTGGAGGAACTGGGCAGTGCCCGTGCACGCGGCACCACCGTCTACGCCGAAGTGGCCGGCTACGCCACCCGCTCCAACGCGTTCCACATGACCGGGCTGCGGCCGGACGGCCGGGAGATGGCCGAGGCGATTCGACTGGCCATGGCCGAGGCACGGATCAACCCGGAGGAGATCGACTACGTCAACGCGCACGGCTCCGGCACCAAGCAGAACGACCGCCACGAGACCGCCGCGTTCAAGCGGAGCCTGGGCGAGCACGCCCGCGCGGTGCCGGTCAGCTCGATCAAGTCGATGGTCGGGCACTCGCTCGGCGCTATCGGCTCGATCGAGATCGCCGCCTCAGTCCTGGCGATGACCCACCACGCCGTACCGCCCACGGCCAACCTGCACACTCCCGACCCGGAATGCGACCTCGACTACGTACCGCTGGTCGCCCGCGGCTGGCGGACCGACGCGGTGCTCTCCGTTGGCAGCGGTTTCGGCGGATTCCAGAGCGCGATGGTGCTCGCCCGACCTGATCGGGATCCGCGGTGAGCGTCTCCACCGTCGTCACCGGGCTCGGTATCGCCGCACCCAACGGCCTCGGGCTGGAGGAGTACTGGTCGGCGACCCTCGCGGGCCGCAGTGGCATCGGCCGGGTGAGCCGGTTCGACCCGTCGTCGTACCCGGCCCGGCTCGCCGGGGAAATCGCCGGGTTCGAGGCAGAGCGGCACCTGCCGAACCGGCTGCTGCCGCAGACGGATCGGATGACGCGGCTCGCGCTCGTCGGCGCCGACTGGGCGTTCGCCGACGCGGGGATCGTGCCGCACGAGGTGTCCGAGTTCGAGATGGGTGTGGCCACCGCCAGCCACTCCGGCGGGTTCGAGTTCGGGCAGAACGAGCTGAAGGCGCTCTGGAGCAAGGGAGGCCAGTACGTCAGTGCGTACCAGTCCTTCGCCTGGTTCTATGCGGTCAACAGCGGGCAGATCTCCATCCGCAACGGTATGCGGGGACCGTGCAGTGTCCTGGTCAGCGACCAGGCCGGCGGACTGGACACCGTCGCGCAGGCCCGACGCCAGGTGCGCAAGGGCACTCCGCTGATGGTGACCGGTGCGATGGACGCCTCGATCTGCCCGTGGGGCTGGGTGGCGCAGTTCGCCAGCGGGCGTCTGAGCCTGAGCGGGGACCCGGACCGGGCGTATCTGCCGTTCGACGCCGCCGCCTGCGGGTACGTGCCCGGCGAGGGTGGTGCGCTGCTGGTCTTGGAGGACGCCGACCATGCCCGGCAGCGTGGTGCCGTCAACGTCTACGGCGAGGTCTCCGGGTACGCCGCGACCTTCGACCCCCGACCGGGCAGCCACCGGGCCGGCGGACTGCGGAGGGCGATCGAACTGGCGCTGCGGGACGCGGACGCGTCACCGGGCGACATCGACGTGGTCTTCGCCGACGCCGCCGGGGCACCGGAACCGGACCGGGTCGAGGCGGGGGCGATCACCGCCGTCTTCGGGCCCCGGGGGGTACCCGTCACCGCGCCGAAGACGATGACCGGACGGCTGTACTCCGGCGCGGCGCCACTCGATCTGGCCGCGGCACTGTTGAGCATCCGCGACGGCGTGATCCCGCCGACCGTCCACGTACACGTCGCCGACGAGTACGACATCGACCTGGTCCAGGAGGGCCCGCGCGCGCTCCCGGTGCGCGCGGCGCTGGTTCTGGCGCGCGGGCACGGCGGGTTCAACTCCGCGATGGTGGTGCGCCAGGTCGACCGGTGAGAGATCCGGAACCCGGGCAACCGAAACCGACGTGACGAAAGGAAGTGTGGAGATGGCCACGGTACCCGCCGGCTCGTTCGACGACGAGGACCTCAAGCGGATCCTGCGCGAGGGAGCCGGCTCGGACGAGAGCATCGACCTCGACGGCGACATTCTCGACATCTCGTTCGACGAGCTGGGCTACGACTCGCTGGCACTGCTGGAGACCGGTGGTCGGATCGAGCGCGAGTACGGCATCAGGCTCGACGACGACGCGCTCTCCGGCGAACACACCCCCCGCGCACTGGTGGAGCTGGTGCGCGGCCGGCTTGCTAGCGCGGGCTGAGTCGACGCGGTCGCACTCGCCGGCCAACCCACATCGAGGAGTGGACATGAATCAACAGACGTCGAAGGTCGTGCTCGTCACCGGCGCGACCAGCGGAATCGGTCTGGCCGTGACGAGGCTCTTCGCCGGGCGGGGAGAGCGGGTCTTTCTCTGCGCCCGGACCACGGACCGGGTGGCGGGCACCGTCAAGGAACTCCAGAACGAGGGGTACGACGTGGACGGCGCTGCTGCCGACGTGCGCTCCCCGGAGGACATCCGGAGCATGGTGCGGGCCGCCGTGCACCGGTTCGGGCCGATCGACGTGCTTGTCAACAACGCCGGCCGCAGCGGCGGCGGCGTGACCGCCGAGATCACCGACGAGCTGTGGCTCGACGTGATCAACACCAATCTGAACAGCGTCTTCCTGATGACACGCGAGGTGCTGACCACCGGCGGGATGCGGGCCAGGGCCTCCGGCCGGGTCATCAACATCGCGTCCACCGCAGGCAAGCAGGGTGTCGTCCTCGGCGCGCCGTACTCCGCCTCCAAGCACGGGGTGGTCGGTTTCACGAAGGCGCTCGGCAACGAGCTGGCGCCGACCGGCATCACCGTCAACGCCGTCTGCCCCGGCTACGTCGAGACGCCGATGGCCGAGCGGGTCCGGCAGGGGTACGCCGCAGCGCACGGCACCACTACCGACGAGATCATGCGGCGGTTCACGGCGAAGATCCCGCTCGGCCGGTACTCCACTCCGGAGGAGGTCGCGGGCCTGGTCGGCTATCTCGCCTCGGACACGGCGGCGTCGATCACCTCGCAGGCGCTGAACGTCTGCGGCGGCCTGGGCAACTTCTGATCGTGCCGTCGACACCCGTCCGTGTCCCGCTACCTCTGGCCGTGTCGCTGACTTCCGCCGTGCCCGCCACGGCTTCTGACGAGAGGAGACCGATGTGACCCGAAACGAGGCGTGCGAGGTCGAGCACGAGGTCACCGTGCACGCCGCCGGCACCGAGGTGTACCGGCTGCTTGCCGAGGTGGAGAACTGGCCTCGGCTGTTCCCGCCCTCGGTGTACGTGGACTACCTGGAGCGCGACGGTAACGAGGAGCGGATCCGGATCTGGGCCACGGCCAACGACGATGTCAAGAGCTGGTCCTCGCGCCGGATACTCGACCCCGGGGCGATGCGAATCGAGTTCCGCCAAGAGGTGTCGGCGCCGCCGGTGGCCGAGATGAGCGGTACCTGGATCATCGAGCCGCTCGGCGAGGAGGACACCCGGCTGCGGCTGCTGCACCGGTACCGGGCGATCGACGACGACCCGGACGGGGTGGCCTGGATCTCCCAGGCGGTGGACAGTAACAGCCGGGCGGAGCTGGGTTCGCTGAAGACCAACCTGGAACTGGCCGCGGGTGCGGCGGACCGGCTCCTCTCGTTCGAGGACAGCGTCCAGGTCAAGGGATCGGCCAAGGACCTCTACGACTTCATCAACGAAGCCCAGCTCTGGGCCGACCGGTTGCCGCACGTTGCCCGGGTGGAGCTGACCGAGGCGACCCTCGGCCTGCAGGTCCTGGAGATGGACACCCGTACCCGGGACGGGTCCACGCACACCACGAAATCCGTGCGGGTGTGCTTTCCACACCGGCGGATCGCGTACAAGCAGATCATGTTGCCCGCGCTGATGACGCTGCACACGGGCTACTGGGAGTTCACCGAGGACGAACCGGGGATCACCACCGCCACCTCGCAGCACACCGTGATGATCAACACCGAGAACATCGGCCGAATCCTCGGACCCGACGCCGGCCTGGCCGAGGCTCGGGCGTTCGTCCGGGAGGCGCTTGGCAACAACAGCGGTGCCACCCTCAACCACGCCAGAAAGTACGCGGAAGCTAGGCGCTGAGCCGGTGGACGGCGCACTGGACACCGACGTCATAGTCGTCGGGGCGGGGCCGGTCGGGTTGACACTCACGGGCGAGCTGCGTACCGGCGGCGTCCGGACCGTGACTCTGGAGCGGCTCACCGCGCCGACGACCGAATCCCGGGCGTCGATCCTGCACGCCCGGACGATGGCCCTGCTCGCCGAGCGCGGGGTGCTGGACAGGCTGGGCCCGCTGCCCGGCGGCGGGTCCGGCCACTTCGGCGGGATCCGGCTCGACCTGGCGGCGGCCACCTCCGGCCACCCGTTCGCCGGTCAATGGGAGTGTCCGCAGACCCGGGTCGAGGCGGTGCTCCAGGAATGGGTCACCGACCTCGGCGCCGAGGTACGACGCGGGCACGCGGTGACCGGACTGACCCGGCACACCGACTGGGTGGAGGTCGACGTGCGGGTGCCCGGTGGAAGACCGTGCCGGCTGCGCGCCGCGTACCTGGTCGGCTGCGATGGGGAACGGAGCACGGTGCGGCGACTGGCCGGGTACGACCTGGCCGGCGTGGACGCCACCCGACAGATGTTGCGGGCCGACGTCACCGGGGTCGACATTCCCGACCGACGGCTCCAGCGCCTGCCCAACGGCGTCGTCACCGCGTACCGCCGTGCCGACGGCACCACCCGACTCATGGTGCGTCGTCACGGTCGCCACCCGAGGGCTGGTGCCGGTGTCCCGGACTTCGCCGAGGTGGTCACCGCCTGGGCGGAGGTGACCGGCGAGGACATCGGTCACGGCGTACCGCGGTGGCTCAACCGCTTCGACGACACCAGCCGCCAGGTGAGCCGGTACCGCCTCGGCCGGATCCTGCTCGCCGGTGACGCCGCGCACGTTCAGATGCCGATCGGCGGACAGGCGCTCAACCTCGGCCTCCAGGACGCGATCAACCTCGGCGGCAAGCTCACCGCCCGGGTGACCGGCGGCGCGGGCGACGAGGTCCTCGACTCGTACCACGACGACCGGCACCCGGTCGGGACGCGAGTCCTGACCAACATCCGGGCACAGGCACTCCTGCTGTTCGGGGGCCCCGAGACGGACGCGCTGCGGGACACCGTCGCCGAGCTGATGGGCATCGACGCCGTCCGGAGCCACCTCGCTCGGATGATCAGCGGCCTCGACATCCAGGAGACGACCCCGGTGTCCGATGTCCGCACCGGGTCGGGAACTCCGGCCCCGGGCGACCGGACGAACCGATCCGCTTCGACTGACAGGAGTTCCACCATGGACAGGCTCAACGGCAAGACCGCACTCGTCACCGGCTCCAGCCGGGGTATCGGCCGGGCGACGGCCCAGCGGCTCGCCCGGGAGGGTGCCCTGGTCGCCGTGCACTACGCGGCCAACGAGGACGCGGCGCTGGAGACCGTGACCTCGATCGAGTCCGACGGCGGGTGGGCCTTCCCGGTCCGCGCCGAACTGGGCGTACCGGGTGACGTCCACAATCTGTTTCTGGCGCTGGAGGAGGGACTCAAGGAGCGTACCGGCGACACCACGCTCGACATCGTGGTGAACAACGCGGCCGAGACCGCGCCGGCCGGCGTCCCACCGGAGGACATTACGCCGGAGCAGTTCGACCGGTACTTCGCGGTGAACGCGAGGGCGCCGTTCTTCATCGTGCAACGCGCGTCGAGCCTGCTGCCGCAGGGCGGGCGGATCATCAACATCTCCTCGGGTCTCACCCGCTGCGCAAACCCCGACCAGGCCGTGTACGCGATGACCAAGGGCGCGATCGAGCAGATCTCGCTGCACTTCGCCCGGCACCTGGCCCCGCGCGGAATCACCGTCAACACGGTGGCACCCGGCATCACCGACAACGGCAGCGCGGTCTTCGGCATGCCCGAGGTGGTGGAGCAGATGGCGCGGCTCTCCGCGTTCAACCGGGTCGGCGACGCGGGGGACGTCGCCGACGTCGTCACCTTCCTCGCCACCGACGAGGCCCGCTGGATCACCGGCGCGTTCATCGACGCCAGCGGCGGGACCCTGCTCGGTCAGTGACCCATCCATCCACCGGAGTCGAGAGGAAGCCATGACCTCCAGCAGCACCCGCGTCGCGCTGGTCACCGGGGCGAACAAGGGGATCGGCCGCGCGGTTGCCCGACAACTCGGAGCGCTGGGAATGTGCGTCTACCTCGGGGCGCGCAACGAGAGCCGGGGACAGGCGGCCGAGCGCGAGCTGTGCGCCGAGGGCCTCGACGCCCGTTTCGTACGGCTCGACGTCACCGACGAGTCGTCCGTGGCCCTCGCGGCCAAACGCATCGACGAGGAGGCGGGGCGGCTCGACGTGCTGGTGAACAATGCCGGTACCGGCGGTCCACCGACGCCGCCCAGCCAGACCTCGACCGACCAGGTGCGGCGTACGTTCGAGACGAACGTGTTCGGCGTGGTCACGGTGACCAACGCGGTGCTGCCGTTGCTGCGGCGCTCCCCGTCCGGCCGGATCGTGAACGTCAGCAGCCTGCTCGGATCGCTGGCGTACGCCGCCGAACGGACCGATCCGACAGGTCTGTTCCCGCCCGGTGTCTTCCCGGTGGTGCTGGACTACAACACCTCGAAGGCGGCCCTGAACGCCGTCACCATCACCTACGCCAACGAGCTGCGCGACACCGGGATCCTGGTCAACGCGGTCTCCCCGGGTTTCGTCGCCACCGATATCAACGAGCACCGGGGCATCCTCACGCCCGAGCAGGGCGCGCGCATCCCGGTACTGCTGGCGACCCTCGGCGACGACGGCCCGACGGCCACGTTCGTCAGCGAGGACGGCACCGCGACCGGTCTGCGGCTGGCCTGGTGAGGGGCCGAAGAGGAGGACACGGTGACCAGCGATGCGGTGTTCGACCACCTGACCGAACTGGAGGGTCTGAGGGAACAGGCACCGGTACCGGTACCGACGAGCGAGGGAGGTGTCCACCGACATGAGTACGGCCATCCCGGCCCCGGGCACCGGCACGCGACCGGTCCGCTGGGACCGGCGCTCGTGGGCGATCCTTGTCATCCTCTCCGGCAACATGGTGCTGGACTCGATCGAGGTGTCGGTGGTGCTCGTCGCGCTGCCGTCGATCGGCGCCGATCTCGGCCTGTCGCTGCCGACCGTGCAGTGGCTGATGAGCGGTTTCGCGGTCGGTTTCGCGACGCTGCTCCCGCTCGGCCGGCGGATCACCGCCCACCGGGGTGCCCGCCGCGCCTATCTGGCCGCGATGCTCGTCTTCGCCGCTGCCTCGGTGATCGGCGGTCTCTCCGACGACATCGCGATACTGATCGCCACCCGGGTGGTCAAGGGATTCTGTGTCGCACTGACCGCCCCGACCGGGCTGGCCATCATCGGTACCACCTTCGCCGGCGGGCCGCAGCACCGCCGTGCGGTGTCGATCTACGGTCTGTTCGGCGCGGCCGGGTTCACCGTCGGCCTGCTGCTGTCCGCGGTGCTCCTGGAGGCGGGCTGGCACTGGACGTTCCTCTTCCCCGCCCCGGTGGCGCTGGTGCTTCTGCTGTTCGGCCTGCGGGTACTCCCACCCGACCCGCCCCGCGACGTCGTACCCCGGACGGTTGCGGTCCGGGACGGTGCGCTGGTCCGGTCCGCACTCGGTGCGGCCACGCTCAACGGCACGTACCAGAGCCTGCTGCTGCTCGTCACCTTCCAGATCTGGGACGAGCTGGGCTGGCGGCCCTGGCAGACCGCGCTGGCACTGCTTCCGGCCTGCGTACCCTTGGTGCTGACCGTTCCGTTCGCCGGACGGATGGTCGCCCGGTTCGGCGCCGCCCGACTGATCGCCCTCGGTGCGCTCGCGGCGTTCCTCGCCCCGGTCTACTATCTCTGGCGGCCGTGGGTGGACGCGTACCCGACCACGACCCTGCCGGCCCTGCTGCTGGTCGAGGCGGGGTTCGTACTCTCCTTCGCCGCGTTGAACATGCAGGCCACGGCCGGTGTCGCGGTCGAGGGCCGGGCGCGGGCGGTGTCGTTGTACCAGGCCGCTGTCCAGATCGGGGCCGTCGTCGTGCTGCCACTCGTCGCGCTGCTGCGGACGGCCTTCGGCAGCGACCGGCCGGCGCTGCTGCTCATCACCGTGGTCGGCGCGGCAGGTCTGCTCGTCGCGCTGACCGGGATCCGGCATCGACGAACCCTTCCGATCCGACGAAAGGTCCCAATGTGACGGACAACCCGATCAAGCTCGTCGTCGTCATCGCCAGCGTCCGGGACGGTCGGCTCGGCCCGACCGTGGCCGACTGGTTCGTCGGCCAGGTCATGTCGCGCGCGGACATGGCCGTCGACGTGGTCGATCTGCTCGACCACCCGCTGCCGCTGGTGATGCCGGCGAGTGGCCAGCAGCCGGCCACCGGTGTCGCGACGGCACGGGACACACTGTCCGCCCGGCTCTCCGCCGGTGACGCGTTCGTCGTGGTCACACCCGAGTACAACCACAGCTTCCCGGCCGCGCTCAAGAACCTCCTCGACTGGTTTCTCGACGAGTGGGCGGCGAAGGCGGTCGGCTTTGTCTCCTACGGCGGCATGTCGGGTGGTCTGCGCGCCGTCGAACACCTGCGACAGGTCTTTGCCGAACTGCACGCGGTGACCGTGCGCGAGTCGGTCAGCTTCCACGACGCGTGGACGCGGTTCGACGGGCACGGCCGCCCGTACCGGACCGGGGAGTGCGAGGCCGCCGCGAAGGCCCTGCTGGACCAGGTGCACTGGTGGGCCGTGACACTGCGCGACGCACGGACGAGGCGCCCGTACCGGCGCTGACACCGGGCCGGACACCACGCCGGCCGCCCTCCACCGAACCGGGAGAACCTGTGACTCTGCCGATCTCGACCGCCATGCCCGACGTACGCCGGACCGACGCGCCGGTTGCCTTCGTCAGTACCTGGTACGTGCCGGACGCCGAGGCGGCTCGCCGCCTGCTCGACAGCCTCGGGCGACGGTGGGCCGGTACCACGTGGCCGGCGGAGATCCGTTCGTCGAGCTGCTTCCTCGACGTGCGGGGGGACACCGTCCTGGCGTACACCCGCTGCCTGGACAGGTCGGACCGGAGGACGATCCGGTCGCTGCACGGCGCGTCGGGGGCGGGCCCGGTCGAGTACCGACTCGGGCGCAGCGTCGTTCGGGACGACACCCCGCCCACCTGTGTGGTCATCGCGACGTTCGACGTCGACGGCCCCGACCGGCAGGAGCACATCATCGACTCCATCGCCGATTCGATCGAGCAGGCGCCGCCCGACCGGAACCGGGGCCTGCTCGCCGCCAACTTCCACGTCAGTACCGACGGCAGTCGGGTGCTCAACTATGCGGAGTGGACCTCGGACGAGGCACATGAGGTGTTCCTCGCCGGGTCCACCCGGGCGACGACGCTGCGGATCAGCAATGCCACGCCGGGCGTGCGCCCGATCGGCTTCAAGCGGTACCACCTGCACGGAAGCGTGACGGGACGCGCGTAGACCGGAAATATTGAACTTGTAAGTACAGTTTCCTGAGCCTCCCGGTACGATGCTGGCGTGTGGACGTTCGCGGCCGGCGGCCAGGATGCCCGTGCAGGTACCGACCGGGTTGACTCAGGCCGTTCAAGGAGATCGTCCGTGAAGACCATCGTGATAACTGGTGGGACCGACGGAATCGGTGCCGCGCTCGCGGTCACCTATCGACGCCGCGGCGACAACGTCGTCATCGTCGGCCGGGACGCGGCGAAGGGGGTGGAAGTTCTCGACGCCGCCGGAGATGTCGGCGGGGAGGGGCTCGTGGTCCCTGCGGACCTGAGCCTGATCGGCGAGAATGATCGGGTCGTCAAAGAGATCAAGGCGAAGTTCCCGACGGTGGACGCGCTGGTGCTCTGCGCGCGCTACTTCAATTCGAGGCGCACGGTGACCGCCGACGGATTCGAGCACACGTTCGCGCTCTTCTACCTGAGCCGGTTCCTGCTCGGACACGGCCTGGCCGACACCCTGGCGGAGACGAGCAGTCCCGTCATCATGAACGTGGCCGGGCCCGGCCCAAACCCCGTCGAGATCCAGTGGGACGACCTCGAACTGACCCGGGGCTATCAGGGCGTCAACGCGTTGATGCAGGGCGGAAGGCTCAACGACCTGCTCGGGGTCGCCTTCGCCGAGCGGCACCCGGGCAGTCCCATCCGGTACGTGCTGCTCCACCCCGGCAGCACGGCGACCAGCTTCGCCGGTGAGTACGACCCGCCGACCGCGGCGCAGATCGAGTCGATGAGGCGGTTCGGCAAGCCGGTGGCGAAGAGCATCGTGCCCATCGTCGCGGCACTGGACGACCCGCCGCCGGAACCGTTGAGCGCCATCGTCGAGGGTCGGCGGATCGGCATCGAGGGCGGCGGCTTCGATCGGGACAAGGCGCTGCGGCTGGACCGCATCACCAAGGAGTTGCTGTCCCGCTGACGCGGGACGCTTCACAAAGAATTGACGAATCCCTTTATGCGTCCTGACCGGGCCCACCCTCTCGAACACATAGCATCGAAGGCGCCCCGGTCGGACGTAGGGCTTTTCCGCCGAACTCACCAGTCCCTTTCGCGTCCCAGGAAGGGCTCTTCTCGTTGCCCCGGTGGCGATGATCCCGAGGAGGCTCGCACCACATGAACTCCCCGCAGGTGGAATCCCGGCAGGTACGGAGGGACCGGCGGTTGCCGGAGCCGCGACTCATCCTCCCCAGCGGTGAGGTGCGCCTCCGGACCAGGTGTGCTCCGCGTGCCCTGCTCACGTCGTCCGTGCAGTGGTAGCGGCGACGGTCGCGCTGGTCACCGGCGCCAACACGGGAATCGGGTACCACGTCGCCAAGCAGCTCGCCGAGGCCGGCGTGCACGTCCTGCTCGGCTCGCGGGACAGCCGACGCGGACAGGCCGCGGTCGACACGCTGGCCGCCGACGGCGTGACCGTCCAACTGGTAGAGCTTGACGTCACCGACGCGAACTCCGTGGCCGCGGCGGCGAAGACGATCGAGACCGCCACCGGCCGGCTGGACATCCTGGTCAACAACGCGGGCATCGCGGCCGGGTTCGCGCCGCCGTCCCAGGCGGGCGTTGACGACGTCCGCGCCACCTACGAGACGAACGTCTTCGGCGTCATCGCGACCACGAACGCGATGCTGCCGCTGCTGCGGCGTGCGCCGTCGGCCCGGATCGTGAACGTCACCAGCGTGCTCGGCGCGATGCACACGATGACCGACCCCGCGGCGCCCTGGGCCGCCCTCACTCCGCTGGCGTACCGCTCGTCGAAGGCGGCGCTGAACGCCGTCACCGTGCTCTACGCGACCGAGCTGCGCGACACCGGCGTGACCGTCAACGTGGTTTGCCCCGGACTGCGCGCCACCGGGTTCGGCGGCGGCCCACCCCCACCCGGCGCCGGCGATCCCGCCGAGGGAGCGGCCGGCATCGTCCGGCTGGCGCTGTCCGGCGACGGCGTTACCGGGACGTTTCGCAACTACGACGGCACCCCGTACCCCTGGTAGGCGAAGCCGTCGCCAGGGGTTCCCGCATCTTCCGTATGGCCCCGACCTGTCCCGAGGAGGCGTCAACCACATGAACTCCGCGCACACCGAGCCGCCTATGTCCGTCGGCCCCGGGCCGGTGATGGCGATCGTGACCGGCCACTGGCAGACGAAGATCCTGGTCACCGCCGTGGAGGCCGACCTGTTCAGCGAGCTGTCGGGCACCTCGGCGACCCCGGAGCAGCTCGCCGAACGCCTCGGATTCCGGATGCCGGGCGCCCGGGACTTCCTCCTCGCCCTGGCGAACCTGGGATTGCTCGAACATGAGGACGAGCGACTGCGGAACTCTCCCGCCGCCGAGGGATACCTGGTTCGTGGCCGGCCCGGATACATCGGCGGCTACCTGCGGTTCTGTGCCAGCGAGTTGAACCCCGCCTGGGACGGCCTCGCCACCGCGCTGCGTACCGGACAGCCGCAGAACCGCGCCGCCGTCGAGGGGAACCCGTACGACTCGCTGTACCGGGACGAGGCGGCCACCGAAGCCTTCCTGGACAGCATGGACATGTTCAACACCCCGATCGGGCTGTGCATCAGCGACCTCGACTGGAGCCCGTACCACTCGGTTGTCGACGTCGGAGGTGCCCGGGGCAACTTCGCCCGGACACTGGTGGCCAGGAACCCGCACCTCACCGCCACCGTCTTCGACCTGCCGCCGCTGGAGCCGGCGTTCACCAGGCACATGGCCGGGCTCGGCGCCGCGGACGTGGTCTCGTTCGTCGGCGGGGACTTCTTCACCGACCCGCTGCCCGAGGCCGATGTGCTGATCTTCGGTCACATCCTGCACAACTGGGGCGAGGAGGACCGGATTCGGCTGTTGCACAACGCGTACCGGGCGGTGAAGCCCGGGGGAGCGGTGTTCGTCTACGACCCGATGGTCGGCGGGGACAACCCACCGCTCAACGCGGTGCTGGCGAGCCTGAGCATGCTGGTCTGGTCTGCGGGCGGCCGCGAGTACTCGGTCGAGGAGTGCCACGGCTGGCTGGCCAAGGCGGGTTTTCGCCCGGAGACGGTCGGGCTCACGAACACGCCGGACGACGTGCTGGTCGTGGGCCACAAGGACCGCTGACCGCCAGGGTCGTCGTACGTCGTGCACCGCGAGAATCCGGCCACCACACCCGAGGAGTCGAGGATGTCCACCCCGTCCGCCGTACAGCCGGTCATCAACCGCCCCGATGTCACGACCGTGCTCGTCGCCGAGGTGATCACGCGGGGGCCCGAACGTCAGCGGGCCCTGGCGGAGGCGATCGTCGCGCACTGGCAGGCCATTCAGTGGCCGTCCCGCCTAATCTCGCTCAACTGCTTCGTCAGCACCGACGGCGAGTCGGTGCTGACGTACGCCCAGTGGTCGTCGGACGAGGCGTTGAGCGCATCGCTGCGGGACGAGGGGAGTGTCTCGCGGCCGCCCACACCGGGATGGGGCATCCCCGGCGTCCAGTCCCCCGAGCCGCAGCGGTACCGGTTATACCGGGTGGTGCGTGGCGGCGCAATCACCGGCCCGGCCCCCGTGGCCCGGTGCTTCCCGGCCGCCATCTTCAAGATGGAGAACCACGAGGCGGCGCGTGGATGGGTCGACGGCCTGCTCGCCTCGGAGGAGGCGACCGAGGGCGAGGAACGGGACTATCCCGGAGCCATCGCCGCAAACTTCCACATCAGTGTCGACGGCACCAGCGTCTTCCTGCTGTCCGAGTGGGCCTCCGAGGAGGAAGCGGTGTCCCACATCGCCGAGGTGATCGAGCCGATCCTCGAACAGGTGGGCAGCGGCGACACCGGTGCCGGTGCCCGCTACCAGCACCACACCAGCCTCGTCGGGCCACTCGCGTCGTCGTAGGGGGTACACGGACGCCCCGGTTATCACGACTCACCTGACAGCGAGCGGGCCGGAGAGCAGGCGGCACAGCGTGGGGTGTCGGCTCAGCCCTGGGCAGGGGGCCTGCTGGCGTAAGGCGTCGATCTTGCGCCAGGACTTGGCAGCCCGCCGATAGTTGCCGTCCGCCTCGTAGCGCTCTGCCGCTTTGCGCTGCCATTCGATGGCTTCGTCGATGCGGTGGATCCGTTGCAGCGCGTCGCTCAGCCCGGCGAGGGCGGTCACCGTCTCGTTGCCGTGGACGGGAGTGTCAAGTTAACGGCTGATCTTGGTTGTTGAGGTGGTCAGTGGTTGACCGGGGTGAGCCGGCCCTCGAAGGCGATCTGGAACGCGTTCAACGGTGCTTTCCAGCGCATGGTCCATCGCCGGCGGCCGGCGCCGGGGGTCGAGGCTCATCAACGCCCTGTAGACGCACTTGAGCGCGGCTTGCTCGTTCTGGTGGCGCCTCAACCGACTCGCCGACAGTGGCCACCAGGGGCACACGCGCGGGCTGGTTAGGGAGACGGACCAGCTCAACCGGTATCGGCTGCTGTGCTCGACCTGCGACGTGGTGGTTGTGGTGATGCTGGTCGATCTGGAGACCGCGACCTAGCTACTCTGGCCGGATCTCCGCCGACCCGGACCGCCCTGCCACCGACCCGCACCTCATACCGCCCGACGAGGCCGACCAGCACGCGACGTTCGGCTGCCGGTGTGGGGCACAGACCGAGGCGGTGACGCGGCCGGACGGGTCGGTCGGCTGGCTGACGGTACGTCGCCGGCATGTCTATACCAGATCGAGTGTGTCGCGGGCATACCGAAATTCGCATACGCCACCGCAACGGTCTTCCGGGTTCAGTGCAGGCGGGGACCACAGCACATCAACGGTCAGATTGTCGATCAAGAAAGGACCGTGATCATGGACTCGGATTCGGTACGTGGTATCGACCGGCGGTGGCTGCTCGGCTGGGGCGGGGTGGCGGCCGCCGGCGTGGCGGCCGGGCCGCTGGTGGGCGCCGGGCTCGGCCGGGCCGACACCGCCCCAACCGACGCCGACATCCCGCCGGCCACCCGTCCCGGCGGCGCCTACGACCGGTACATCGCGAAGCTGGCCGCCGAGGACAAGTTCTCCGGAGTGGTGATGCTGTCGCGTCGCGGCCGGACGGTGCTGTCGCGCAGCTACGGCATGGCCGACAAGGAGAAGGGGATCCGTAACCACGAAGGTGTCGCGTTCAACCTCTACGGCGGGCCGTTCGTCAGCCTGTCCATTGTGCACCTGGCGCAGCAGGGCAAGGTGAAGCTGTGGGACA
Source organism: Plantactinospora sp. CA-294935 (assembly GCF_050936445.1). NCBI lineage: Bacteria > Bacillati > Actinomycetota > Actinomycetes > Micromonosporales > Micromonosporaceae > Plantactinospora > Plantactinospora sp. CA-294935. Next base: position 7,998,362 of record NZ_JBNJMU010000001.1, on the reverse strand, counting down.
CGGTGGGCACCTACCTGACCGGTTTCGCCACGGAGATCGCTGAGCAGGTGCGCATCCACCACCTGCTCATCGGCACCTCCGGGTTGTCCTTCCCGGAGCACGACTACCAACGCATCTTCCACAGCAAGGAGGAGCAGCAAGAGTACTACCAGCAGTACACCCGGCAGGCGAAGCTGGTGGCTGTCCCCGGCGCGGGTTCGAACAAACCGGGCTGGGGTGCGGATGTCGTCGTGCAGATCGTCGAGGCGGTGACCGGCATGACGTTCTGGGACTACGTGCACGAGCATGTCTTCGCACGCTGCGGCATGACCGGCTCGGCGTACTACACCAGGCCGCAGTGGCTGGCCGACGAACACATCGCGCGCTCGTACATGAAGCAGGCCGACGGCAGCCGGGTGGACGCCGTCCGCAACCTGGACAAGGACAGCCCGAACCCGGGCATGGCGGGCCAGAACAATGCCCGCAACTTCGTCCCAGACGGCGGGTTCGTCACCGCACCGGACATGGTCCGGTTCGCGGAAGCGTTGTACGACGGCACCGTGCTCGACCCGGCCTGGGCCGACGTGTACACCTCGGTCAAGGCCCCCAACTTCCGAGGTTCCCCGGGGTTCACCACCTACGGGCCGACAGCCCACATCGTCGAAGGCCAGTGGGAGATCGGGCGCGGCGGCCCCCACCCCGGCAGCTCCACCTACTACAGCATCTACCCGGACACCGGGTGGGTCGGCGTCGTCCTCAGCAACTACGACGACATACCGCTGCAGGAGATCACCGGACAGCAGACGCAGGCCATCACCGGGGCTTCACCCGGCGGCGGTGGCGGTGGCGGCTGACGGGCGGCCACGGCGTGGCCGACGCCAAAGATAGGATCTCCTGACGTTCTCGTGGGTGGTGGTTCACGCCCGGCCTGGTAGTGGTGACCATGCTCCGCCGCGGCGGAGCATGGCCATATCGATGAGGGCTTCGGCGCAGTGGCGTCCGTAGCCCTGGCGGCAACTACTCGCATGTGGACGTTCTGCCCCGATACGGGCCTCCACGCCGTCGGAGTGCCACCGGCACCACGCCGGGGTGGGCGCGGCACGCGTCGTTGGGCTGGCGCGCCGGACGTGCAGGGCGTCGCCGACGAGGTCGTACGCGTCGTGGGCCTTCCCACTGGCGCTCGCCCGTTCCGGACCACCGTCGACTACACGGGCGTCGGGGACATCCCCGTCAACAAGGCCGCCGATCGCAGCCGCCGCCAGTTCCTTCAGCGACTCACCATGGGCGACCTGCTGCCGACCGGGCCAGCGGTGGTGGATGGGCTCGACCTCGAGCCCGCCGACTCGTAAGCGCGGCGCGGCGAACGCCGACGATCTTCCACGACCAGACCAGTCATGTCACCTGTGGGTTCATATCTGCTGCGGCAACCGATTCGAAATGGGTAGCGAGGGACGCCGTGAGCAATTCGCCGTGATCAAGGGCTTGGCGTTGCGGCTGCGGCACGGTTCCTCCGCTGCGTCAGTCGTTTTGAGGTGTCGAGAGGTGTGCCCTTGGCACGTCGGGTGGGTCGCTCGCTGCGCGCGTCCTTCAGCGCGGAATGCCCGTCCGTGGCTGGCGGCCACTTGTACGTGAGCGATCAGCGGCGGCGTAGCGATGGGTTGAGGAGGGCGGGCGGAGTGTCGGTCTTTTCCTGCGGGGCGAGGTCAGTCCCGGGGGTGACGATCGCGTCGATCGCGTCCAGCACGTCGGCGGAGAGCACGGTGTCCGCGGCGGCGAGTTGCGAGTGCAGGTGGTCCAGCGTGCGGGGGCCGATGAGCGCGCTGGTTACGGCCGGATGCGTAGTGACGAATCCGAGTGCGAGCTGGATCATGGTCAGGCCGGCTTCGTCGGCGACCTTGGCCAGCTGCTCGACTGCGTCGAACCTGGCCCGGTTGGACGGAATGGAGGTGTCGTAGAGTTGCGGCCAGAAGGTTGAGCGGTTGGTAGCGATTTCCTGGCCTTCGCGGACCGCGCCCGACAGCCAGCCCGAGGCCAGTGGTCCCCATACCAGCACACCGAGGCCGTATTGCTCGGTCACGGGCAGCACATGGGTTTCGACCCCGCGCTGCAGGATCGAGTAGCTGGGTTGCTCGGTGACGTAGCGACTCAGGTGATACTCGCGGGCGGCCCACTCCGCTTGCACGATGCGGTAGGCGGGGAAGGTCGAGGAGCCGAAGTAGTGAATCTTTCCCGCGCGCTGTAGGTCGGTCAACGCTGACAGTGTCTCCTCGTCACTGGTGGTCGGGTCCCACCGGTGGATCTGGTAGAGATCAACGTGGTCGACGCCGAGGCGGCGCAGGCTGTTGTCCAACTCGGTGACCAGCCAGCGGCGTGAACTGCCCTGATGGTTGCGCTTCTCGCCCATCGGCAGGCCCGCCTTCGTGGCCAGCACGATGTCTTCGCGGCGGCCGGCGATGGCTTTCCCGACCATTTCTTCCGACTCGCCGTCGCTGTAGATGTCGGCGGTGTCGATGAGGTTGATCCCGGCATCGAGGGCGGCGTCGACTATGGCGGTGACCTCGTCCTGGGTGGTGCGTCCGAGTGCACCGAAGTTCATCGCGCCGAGCGCGAGGGTGCTGACCTGGACACCGGTAGGACCCAAGGTGCGATACCGCATTTGTTTCTCCTCTGTAATGAGTGCGGCGTGGAACAACGCTGGTTGCTGTTGCGCTGGCTGGCGCTGGTGGACCCGCGCGGCGGGAAGGAGTCGACTCGACGTGCTGAGCCGTGAACCCGACCGGACGATGGAAAAGACGTCACCGATCCCTGTGGATCGGACTATTCGCACCGCACCGAGGACACCGTCCGTAACTGCTCGTCGTCGAGGTACATGTCGCCGTCCATTACCCTCCTCTCGTTTCGTGGTGACTGCCCCGGAGTCCGTGACGCGTTCCGGTATCTCCAGGAAAACAGCGCCGCGAGCGCTGGGCTAGCGAGATCCTCTCGCGTGGTTGCACGATCCTCTTCGCTCTGGCGCCTATCCAGGGCAGCGCGGCAGCAGTGGAACCGGCTCCACCACGCATCCGCACCGCATCAATGAACCTTTTCAACCTCCCCTTGTGGTCCGTCGGACCGCAGCCTCGGACGCGGTGCGTGCGCGCCGCGCGGTTCAGGTTGACGCGACGGTCCGTACCGACGGACGGGTTATCCCCATGACCGAACTCCACCGGCTGCCCGGACCGGAACCGCAGCGAGACACGGTGCTTCAGCACGGTGAGTTGATCACCGCGGTCGACCTGCCGCCGCTGCCGTTCGCCGCCCGCTCGCACTTCCGTAAGGTCCGGGACCGGGCGTCGTAGGCGTTCGCGTTGGTCGCGGTGGCCGCCGCGCTCGACCTGGCGGATGGGGTGGTGCGTGACGTGCGGATCGCGCTGGGCGGGGTGGCGCACAAGCCGTGGCGAGCGTATCGAGCCGAGGAACTCTTACGCGGTGGGCCGGCCGACGAGGAACTGTTCCACCAGGCCGTCGAGGCCGAACTCGCCGACGCCCGGCCGTTGCCGGGCAACGCGTTCAAGGTGCCGCTGACCTGCAACACCATGGTGACTACCCTGCTGGATCTGGCCGGGGGGCCGCGATGACCGCCACCACCCCGGCCATCGGCCAGGCGCTGGACAGGTTCGACGGCACTGGATCGAGGAGGATGACCCCTACGTCAACCCGATGCGGACCAAGGGCGTCGGTGAGATCGGCATCGTCGGTGCCGCAGCGGCGATCGCGAACGCCGTCTACCACGCCACCGGCGTCCGCATCCGAGACCTACCGATCACCCTGGACAAACTCCTCCCAGTAAACAGGCCCGTTCCAGAAGTTGGCGGATAGCCATTCGTTGATCGTGACGATGTGCAGGACGGCCCGGTAGCGCACAGCGCCTTGTCGTGGCGGGTCGCGACGGCGCGGTGACCTTTGAATCGGTTGATGCCGCACACCACTGCGCTCGACCGCTTCGACGCGTGGAGAAAGGCGGCATGGCCTGGCACGCCTTTGGGGTCTACGGGTCCCCAAGGAGGGCCTCGCCGCCAACCGCGCCAGGGCACCGCTGACGTCGGGCCTGCAAGGGTGGAATCTGTCATCCGTTCTCTGGGACTTGGTCGGCACGACAATCAAGACAGGTGTTGACATGCAGACGCGTACGCTCGGCCGTACCGGACCGGAGGTTTCCGCGCTCGGACTCGGCGCGATGGGGATGTCCGACCTCTACGGCCTCGTCGACGAGGTGGAGGGACTCGCCACGATCCAGTTCGGGGCGTTGCGGGACGCCGCTGGCGGCTGGCACGGCTCCGACGGCCGGCCCAAGGCGATCAGCCACGCGTCGGCCAAGGCCGGGCAAAATCCGATCCAGATCTTCGAGCCGAAGGGCTCCGGGTTTCCGTAGCGTTCGCGAACGGGCATTGCCGTGGTGTTGTGGCCCGTCGCGCTGGCTGTCTGCTCGTACGAGGGCAGCCGGAAGATCGTGGCTGAGGCGGAGGAACGTCGCCGACGCAAATGAGCGGATCTCACGACGGACCGAGGTGATGGCCAAGAAGATAGGGATATGAAGCGGATCGTCCGATCCCGGCCCATCCTGACCGATGAGACACACCGGGTCACTTCGTTTGAGATCTTTTTCGATCTCGTGTTCATCTTCGCCCTCACCCAGATCCTGTCGTACATGGCGAAGCCGGCACCCACACCGCTCGGCTTGGCGCAGGGGCTCATCCTTTTGCTACTGCTCTGGATGGCCTGGACGACCTACACCTGGCTGGCTAACCAGGTCCGCGCCGACATCGGACTGATCCCCGCCGGCACGGTCGTGGCGATGGCGGCCATCTTCGTGGCCGCCCTGGTGATACGCGATGCCTGGCAGTACGGCCCGGGAATCCTGGACGCACCCCTGATCCTCGCCTTGGCCTACATCGTGCTGCGCGGACTGGACATCGCCCTCTATTTCCATGCCGCGAAGGGCGACCGGCAAATGCGTACCACCCTGCGCATCTTCACGATCACCGCGGTCCTCGCCTGGACACCCCTCGTCCTCGGCGCCATGTTCGGCGGCACCGCGCAGACCCTGCTCTGGGCAGGCGCCTTCGTGATCGACTTCAGCGGTGGTTTCGTCGCCTCGGTGGTCAGCGGGTGGCGACTGCGCAGCGCCAGCCACTTCACCGAACGGCATGGTCTGGTGCTGATCATCGCGCTCGGCGAGTCCCTGTTCTCGACGGGAGCGGGGGCCAGGTCGGCGGTGACGCATGGGCCGGTTCTGCTGGCCGCGTTGCTCGCATTCACCGTAGCGGTGTGCCTGTGGTGGCTCTATTTCAAGAACGCCGCGCTCATCGCCGGTCGGGCACTGGCGGAGCTGAGTGAATCAGAGCGGGGCCGAGTGGCCAGCAACGCGTATAGCCTGGCGCATTTTTTCCTGATCGCCGGGGTTATCTACTATTGGCGAGTTCCCTCAATGAGACACGATCTCTGGAACGAAGCTGGCACCTCGATCCGGTTTCAACCGGGACGGGTGGGTCGATAGCCGCCACACGTCCGGCTCGCCGCCTGACTGACCAAGTCCGCCGAACCCAACCCAGACATTGAACCTTTCAACCTGAACCGCGCGGCGCTCACGCACCGCGTCCGACCCTGCGGTCCGTCGAACCACAAGGGGAGGTTGAAAAGGTTCATTATTGAACGCCCAGTAAGAGCGTGTTCGAGAAGCGTGTGAGGTGATGCTCCGATGGTGGACGCTACTCGGATGAACGGCTGATCCTGTCGGGGCGCTGGGATGATCACTGAACCTTTTTCAACCTCCCCCTGCGGTCCGGTGGACCGCGAGGTCGAACGCGGGGCGCGAGCGCCGCGTGGTTCAGGTTGAAAAAGGTTCGCTGTGTGCTGATGGACTCCGTGCCGGACTGCCCTCTCAGCGGCGGCGCCGCTGGCTCGGGCCGTTGACCTGGCTCAGCGAGGTCCGCAGATCGGTCAGTAGTTCGTGTGCCCGTGTCGCCCGTCGTTCGTCGTGCGCTCGCACCCCGGCCAACACGGCGTCGGTGAGGACCTGGGTGGTCATTCCTTCGCCCACGATGTCTCCTGCCGAATGCGCGGCGGGCAGTACGACACTCACCCGGTCTCCGATCAGCGGGCCGAGCGAGTCGGACATCAGCACCGTACGCGCGCCCACGGCTTGGGCGTGGTCGAGCACGACCTCCATCTCATTGCGCAGCCGGGTGGGCCAGTACAGCACGAGCGTGTCCTCACCGGTGAGGGTAAGCAGGTCGTCGGCCAGACGGAACCCGGTCGCGCCGGTGGATCGAGCGGGTCTGCCCATCCGGTTTAGCTTCAACTCGAGATAGCGCGCGGTCAGCTCGGATGGCCCGACGCCGATCCCGATCACTTCCCTGGCGTTGGCGATGGCCTCAACGGCGAGGTCGAAGTCGGCGTCGGCCATCCGGCGGGCGGTCTCGGTGAGACGGTCGGTCGCCTCGGCGAATACCTGCGACAGTAGGGATGTGGCCTGCGAGCCGGGCCGCTCCAGGCGTTTACGCAGCTGGGCTAGGGGGCTGGTCGCGGCGACGACCTGTTTGCCGAGGCTGTGCCGTAGCTCCTGCAGGCCGGAGTATCCCAGGGTCTTGGCCGTGCGCACCACGGTTGCGTCACTGGTCTGGGTCGCCGCGCCAATCTGCTGCGCGGTGGCGAATATGGCGTCCGAGCCGCGAGTGCGCAGGAACTCGGCGACTCGACGCTCGGCCCGGCTCATCGTGGCCACCCGGGCGGCGATTCGTTCCGCCAGGGAAAGGCTGGCTAGCTCGTCCGCAGCCGCGGATTTGTTTTGCCGCTCGCCTGTAGTCACCGCTACAACCTAGCAGGTGCCGCTACGCCGGGTTGTCGTGCCAGTACCTTGGCGAGTTGTTCGACACCCCAACGCAGGTCGTCCTCCGAGACCACCAGTGGTGGGCTGAGCCGGATCGTGCGTCCATGAGCGGCGTTGGCGAGGACGCCCCGCTTCAACAGGCCTTCGCAGACCGTGCGGCCGTCGCCCGTGGTGAGGTCGACCCCCGCCCATAGGCCAATGGTCCGGACCTCGGTCACCTCGGAGGCGGGCAAGTGGGAGAGTGCGCTGGTGAGGACCGCGCCGAGTTCGGAGGCACGTCGTTGTGGCTCACCGGTCTTGAGACGCCGGACGACGGCGGTGCCGACCGCACAGGCGAGCGGGTTTCCCCCGAACGTGCTGCCGTGCTCGCCGGGCCGGAACACGCCGAGCACGTCACGTCGGGAGACCACCGCGGATACCGGCAGGATGCCGCCGCCGAGGGCTTTGCCGAGGACGTAGATGTCCGGCACGACCTCGGCGTGTTCGCAGGCGAACGTCCGGCCGGTCCGGCCCAGTCCTGATTGGACCTCGTCGGCCATCATCAGCATGTCGTGCGCGGTGCACAGCTCCCGTACCGTCCGCAGATAGCCCGGGGGAGGGAGGATGACACCGCGTTCGCCCTGGATCGGTTCGAGCAGGACGGCCACGGTGTGGTCGTCGATGGCTGAGTGCAGTGCGTCCGCGTCGCCGAACGGGACCCGGACGAAGCCCGGGGTGAAGGGGCCGAACTCGGCGGTCGCCCGGGGGTCGTCAGAGAAACTGACGATGGTGACGGTCCGGCCGTGGAAGTTGCCGTCCACCACGATGATTTTCGCTCGGTCCTGCGGTACGCCCTTGACCTGGTAGCCCCACTTCCGCGCGGTCTTGATCGTGGTCTCGACAGCTTCGGCCCCGGTGTTCATCGGCAGGGCCATCTCCATACCGGCCAACTCGGCCAATTCCGCGCAGAAGGTGGCCGATCGGTCGTTGTGGAAGGCCCTGCTGGTGAGGGTCAGCCGGTCGAGCTGTTCGTGCGCGACGGCGAGCAGCTCCGGATCGGTGTGCCCGAAGTTCAGCGCGCCGTATCCGGAGAGCATGTCCAGATACCGACGTCCTTCGATGTCGGTGAGCCAGGCGCCGTGGCCTTCGTGCAGTACGACCGGGAGCGGTCGGTAGTTGGGTGCGGTACTGGCTTCGGCGCGGCGGATCTCGTCGGCTGTCGCGGTCAAGGGAACTCCTGTTCATGCCACTGGCCGAGGTCTGGGCGTAGCGAAAATTTCACCCATTGACTAGCGCGTAGTCGTTGCTACATTGTAGCGAACACTGCACGGAACGAAAGACCTGTAGTGACAGCTACTGACGGTCGCCGGCCGGCTCGCACGATCGAAAGGACGTTTCCACCGATGGCAAGTCTCAGAACGATCGAGATCTCCGGGACGTCGGCGCTGGACCGCGGCACGCAGTACGGGCAGGCCACAGCCGACCTGATCGCGGACGCCATCGCGTACTACGCCCGGGCGTTCGAGCACCAGAGCGGTCTGACGTGGCCCGAGGTGCTCGACCTGGCCCGCCCCTGGCAGCGGCTGATCGCCGACGAGTTCCCCGGCCTCTTCGAGGAGATGACCGGGATCGCCGACGGCGCGAGCGTGTCGATTGCCGAGATCGTCACCCTCAACTGCCGCGGCGAAATCGTCTACGACCGCGGTTTCGGCCGCACCGACCCGATGGACGACGTGGACGGGTGCACCTCGTTCTCCCTCACCGGTGCCGCCGCCGGCGACGGCCACGTCTACTGCGGGCAGAACTGGGACTGGCGACACGAGGTCGCGCACACCGTCGTCATCCTGCGCATCGTGCAGCCGCCGAAGCCGACGGTGATCATGCAGGTCGAGGCCGGCCAGCTCGGCAGGCACGGCGCCAACTCCGCAGGCCTGGCGCTCAACGCCAACGGCCTCGGCGGCCGGTTCGACGACTCGGTCGGCATCCCCCAGACCGTGATCCGCCGGCTGGTACTCGACTCGACGAGCATCTCCGACGCCTTGCGGGTCCTCGTCTCCACCAAGGCCCACATCGCGAGCAACGCGCTGCTCACCCATCGCGAGGGATTCTCCATCGACCTGGAAACCACCCCCGGCCCGATCGGCTGGGAGTACCCGTCCGACGGTCTGCTCGTGCACGGTAACCATTACCAGGCCTTCGTCCCCGCGCAGCTTGCGGCGACACACCGGCCGATGTCACCGGACTCGCTGCTGCGCGTACCCAGGGCACGGCAGGGGCTTGCGGCCGCCGCCGCCGCCGAAAAGCCCGCTGACGTGCGATCCGCCGTCCGCACCGCCATGTCAGACCACCTCGGATACCCCGACTCGCTGTGCGCGCACGCCGACGAGCGCCTGCCCGAGGTCATGCGTTGGTCGACGCTGTTGTCCAGCTGCGTCGACCTGACCACGGGCGAGTACTACTTCGCACCCGGCACCCCGTGTGAGCACCCCTACGAACTTCTGCCTTTCAACCTCTACGAGTAGGAGACGTCATGCCCGGACCTGGTCTACCTCGCAGGCTCATCGCTGTACCCTGCGCCGCCGTGGCATTGCTCGCCGCATGTGGCCAACCGCCGACGTCCACCGAAGCCAAGCAGAACATCCGGTTGGTCGACAGCACGCCGCCCGCTGCGGGCGCCATCGACCAGGCGACGTGGCTGATGGCAAAGGAACCGGCCACGCTCGACCTGGACAACGACGCCGCGGGCGCGAACAGCGACCTGATCCTGGCGAACGTCTGCGAGCGCCTCGTGCAGCTGCAGCCCGACCTGACCATCAAGCCCGGCCTGGCCGAAAAGTACGAGTGGACGAGCCCGAACACGCTGATGTTCACCATCCGGGCCGGCGTGACGTTCCACAGCGGCGCCGCGATGACCGCTGACGACGTGGTCTGGAGCCTTCAGCGGCACGCGGCCGACGGCGCCAACGAGTCGGACGAGTTCACCGGTGTCACGTCGATCGCCAAGACCGGTGACAACCAGGTCACCGTCACACTCAAGGCGGCCGACGCGGTGTTCCTCCAGGCGATGGCGGGTGACGCGGGGGTCGTGCTGGAGCGCAGGGCCGTGGAGTCGCAGGGCGCCACCTACGGTACGCCGCGCGGCACCGATGCGTGCTCCGGACCCTTCAGGTTGCAGTCGTGGAACTCCGGCAGCCAAATCGTGCTGTCGAAGTTCGACAGGTACTGGAACACCAGCCGCGCGGCCAAGGCCGCAAAGATCACCTTCCGCTGGGCTGACGACGATGCTCTGGTCAACTCCCTCGTCACGGGCGCGGCCGACGGTGCGTACCTGGAGAACATTTCCGCAGCGACGCGATTGGCGACCGGTGGAACCACGACGGTCAGCCAGGGCCGGGACACCCGCGTGTGGAGCCTGATGGTGACCGAACGCGGCGGACTGAGTGACGCCCGGCTACGCAAGGCGTTGTCACTCGCGCTCGACCGCGAGGGCGTCTCCCGTGCCGCGCTCGCCGGCTTCGGACAGCCCGCGAAGGAGCCGGTCGGCCCGGGTGCCTGGGGCTACGAGGTGGACACCTTCCGTGCCGCCTACGACACGCTGGGCGGCTCGCCGGCCGCGCCATCCGAGCAGGACATCGAAGCGGCGAAGAGGCTCGTCGCCGAGGTGCCCGCCAAGCAGCCAATCGTTGTCGCCAGCGACACCACTCCGGCCCGGAACGTGATCGCCAACGCGGTGGTCGACGCAGCCAAGAAGATCGGCCTCGAGGCGAGCATCGTGCAGATCCCGACGCAGCAGTACGGCGACTACTACAGCAGCAGGGAAGCCCGCCAAAAGGCCGACCTGTACACCGACGACTACTTCATTTCCAAGAACGACCCCGTCGGGTTCTACAAGAACGGCGCGTCCACATCGACGGTCCAGTGGATCCTGAAGGACCCGGAGTACGACCAGCTCATCAGCCAGGCCCGCGCCGCGTTGGACGACCGCCAGCGCGCCGCACTGGCAATCGACCTGGCCAACCGGTGGGCCGACACGATGCCGTGGATCTCCGTGGTGCAGAGCCCGTCCACGGTCGTGCTCGGCGACAAGGTAACCGGCGTGCCCGCCTCGGGCTGCTACCGGTACTACCCGTGGGCAGCCGATCTCGGGGCCAAGGGAGCATAGATGACCACGGCACTCCTGCGGCGGTTCGGTGGCCTGGTGCTGACTCTGGTCATCAGCTCGTTCGTGATCTTCGCGGGCATGTACGTCGCGCCGGGCGATCCGGTGACGTTCCTGATCGGCAACCCCGAAAACCTCACGCCGGACAAGATCGCCGCGGTGCGCGACGAGTACCACCTGGACGAGCCGTTGTGGACGCAGTACGCCCGGTGGGCCACGGGCGTACTGCACGGCGACCTCGGCACGTCGATGTACTACCAACAGCCGGTGTCCGACCTGTTGTCGTCGCGGCTGCCGATGACGCTCACCCTCGTCGCGATGGCCTCGGTGCTGCTCGTCGTGATCGGGGTCGGGCTCGGTGTGCTCTCCGCACTGCGCAGGGGTAGCGCTCTCGACTCGGCGGTCACCGGATTCACCACGTTCGTCAACTCGGTGCCGAACTTCGTGATCGGCCTGGTGCTCGTGGCGGTGTTCGCGGTGCGGCTGCGGTGGTTCCCGGTCGCGGGTGACGGCGAGGGACTCACCGGCCGGCTCTACCACCTGACGCTGCCCGCCATCGCGTTGGCACTCGGCTCGATCGCCCTGATCAGCCGGGTGACCAGACAGACGATGACAGAACAGCAGACCCTCGACCATGTCGAGGCGGCGCGCAGCTGCGGACTTACCACACGCCAGATCGTCGTACGGCACGTGCTGCGCAACTCGCTCGGCCCGGTCGTCACGATGTGCGGCCTGGTCATGGCGGGCATGCTGGCTGGGACGGTGGTGATCGAAAGCGTGTTCGGCCTCAACGGGGTCGGCGGACTGCTGGTCGAAGCCATCAACACCCACGATTTCCCGGTGGTGCAGGCGACCCTGCTGTACATGGTGATCGGCTACATGGTCGTCACCCTCCTGGTCGATCTGGCCTATCCGCTGCTGGACCCCCGCACACTGGCGGGGAGTGACCGGTCGTGACCATCGAAACGCACAGGCCGGTCGCGGTCGCGAGCGCACGCAGGACGGCACCGTGGTTGTTCTTCATCTGCCTCGGCATCCTCGGCATTGCGGTCGCCGCCGCGGTGTCGGCCGACTGGATAGCGCCGTACGACCCGTCCGCCACGGATTTCTCGGTGTTGTACCAGCAGCCGAGTGCCGCACACTGGCTCGGCACCGACCAGCTCGGTCGGGACATCTTGTCGCGGGTGATCCACGGCGCCCGGCCCAGCCTGCTCGGCGCCATCGCGTTGTTGGCGTTCGCCACGGCAGTCGGTGTGCTGATCGGCGTGGTTGCCGCGTGGCAGCGCGGATGGGTGGACAGTGTGCTGGCCCGGGTCACCGACGTGATGTTCGCGTTCCCCGGTCTGCTCTTCGTCGTGCTCGTGATCGCGGTGTTCGACCGTGGCCCGGCGACCGCCGTGATCGGCATGGGTCTTGCCTTCGCCCCGCTGGTCGCCAAGTTCACCAGGGCGATCGCGTTGGAGGAGCTGTCCAGACCGTACGTGGACGGCTACCGGTTGCAGGGCGTCGGCGGCATCCAGCTGTGCACCCGGTACGTACTGCCGAACCTGATGCCGACGCTCGTCGGGTACCTGGTGGTGCTCTTCGGCGAAGGGCTGCTGAGCCTGGCGGCGTTGAACTTCCTCGGGTTCGGTGCGCAGCCGCCGAGTTCCGAGTGGGGCCTGATGGTCCAGGAGGGACGCGCCGGAGTGATCCAAGGGTTCGCCGGGCCGGCGCTCATCCCCGGCCTGGCGATCGCGATCGTCGTGGTGGCCACGAACGTCGTCGGCGTCCGACTGTCGGACAAGCTCGCGGTGAGGACCTGACAGATGCTGCTCTCCATCGAGAACCTTCAGCTGTCCGTACGGGATCACCAGATCCTTCGGAACGTGTCGGTCGATGTCGCCGAGGGTGAGACGGTCGGCCTGGTCGGAGAATCCGGCTCCGGCAAGTCGACGACGGCGCGCGCGGCGCTGCGGCTTGTGCCCGACGGCGCGCGGATGTCCGGCAGCGTCAGGGTTTGCGGGAACGACGTGACCGATCCCGCCGTGGTGCGTCGGGTCCGGCGGACCATGGCCGCGATGATCTTCCAGGAGCCCCGGTCGGTGCTCAACCCGGTGCGTCGGATCGGCGACTCGGCCACCGAGCGACTCGTCCACGTCCACGGGATGACCAGGGCCGAAGCCCGGACCCGGATCGCCGAGCTGTTTGTCGAGGTCGGCCTGAAGGACACCGAAAGGTTGTCGCGGTGTCATCCGCACCAGCTCTCCGGCGGGATGTTGCAACGTGTGGTGATCGCGGCCGCGTTGAGTATCGCACCCCGACTGCTGCTGGCCGACGAGGCGACCTCGGCGCTCGACGTGACGACACAGGCCGAAGTACTGGCCCTGCTGCGGCGCCTACAGCGGGAGCGGGAGATGGGCGTGCTGTTCATCACGCACGACCTGCACCTCGCCGCTGCGTATTGCGACCGTGTCTACGTGATGAAGGACGGGTCCATTGTGGATAGCCAGAAGGGAGGCACGATCCTCGCCAACCCGGTCGATCCGTACACCAAGGCGTTGGCCGAGGCCGTGCCACTGCTGCCCGAACGCGACCCGTCGGAGGCCCGGCGATGAGCGGGGTGATCCGGGTCAGCGGGTTGACGAAGACGTTCGGGGCCACCCGCCGCGCCCCTGGGATCGTCGCGGTCCGGGACGTGAGTTTCAGCCTGGGCGGTGCGCAGGCCATCGGACTTGTCGGCGAGTCCGGCTCGGGCAAGAGCACCCTGGCCCGCATGCTGGTCGGCCTGACCCGTCCGGACGCGGGCACGATCGAGTTCAACGGCCGGATCCGGGAATGGGGCGAGCGGGGCCGCGCCGCGCGGCTGCGGCGGGCAAGAGAGATCCAGATGGTCTTCCAGGACCCGTACGGGTCGCTGGACCGCCGGCTGACGGTGGAAAACGCGCTCCGCGACGTCCTCCACCGGCACCTCGCGGACAGGTCCGCGGTGGACGCGAAGATCGCCGAGCTAACCGACCGGGTCGGGCTGGCCTCGCGGCTGCTGGCGTCCCGTCCGCACCAGCTCAGCGGTGGCCAACGGCAGCGGGTCGCGATCGCCAAGGCGATCGCGGTCAACCCGGCGGTGCTCGTGCTCGACGAGGCGACATCGGCATTGGACGTCTCCGTGCAGGCACAGATCCTGGCCCTACTGACCGACATCCGGGCGGACACCGGGGTCAGCCTGGTCTTCGTCTCGCACGACCTCGCCGTGGTCGGCAAGGTCACCGACTCCATCCTGGTCATGTACCGGGGACAGGCGGTCGAACAGGGCCGGACCGCGGACGTGCTACGCCGGCCGCAGCATCCGTACACCGAGATGTTGCTGTCATCCGCGCCCGGACCCGGCTGGCATCCCGAACAGGTCGCCGAACTCCGCGCCGCATTCGCAGGCGATCACGAACGATGAGGAAAGCTGACATGACCAGCGTGCTCTACACCTACGGCTCCACGCCGGTCTTCGCGTCCCAGGTCGACCCACGGCTGCACTACTGCCTGCACGTTCCGCGTAACCTGCCGGACGACAGACTGGCTCCACTCGTGGTGATGCAGCACGGAACCGGCCGCACGGCACAGAAGTACCGGACCGCGATGCGGGACTTCGCCGACCAGTACGGCGCCGTGATCCTGGCACCGATCTTCCCCGCTGGCCTGATCGACCCGGACGACGTACACAACTTCAAGTTCATCTCCTACCGCGGCATCCGCTTCGACCACATGCTGCTCACCATCGTAGAAGAGGTCGCCGCCCGCTACCCGGTCGCCGCGGAACGCTTCTACCTGCACGGGTTCTCCGGCGGCGGCCAGTTCACCCACCGATTCCTCTTCCTGCACCCGGAACGGCTCGCCGCGGCGTCGATCGGCGCACCGGGCCGGATCACCCAGCTGGACGACTCGCTGCCGTGGTGGCTGGGCACCAAGGAATTCGAGCAGCGATTCGGCAAGCCCATCGACATGGACGCGGTTCGGCGCGTGCCCGTACACATGGTGATCGGCAGCGAGGACACCGACACCTTCGAGATCAACAACCCTGGGGACTCGAACTGGATGGACGGCTGCGAGAAGACCGGCCTGACCCGGATAGAGCGACTGCAGACCCTGCGGCGCAACTTCGAGGCCAACGGGATCACCGTGAGGTTCGACATCGTCGACGGCGTGGCACACCGCGGAACGGGCGTCCTGCCCGCGGTGCGGAAGTTCTTCGGCGAGCTGATCGGAAGGTAGAGATTCCTTTGTCCGCAAGGAAGTACCAAGTCGCGGTGATCAAGGGCGACGGCATCGGTCCCGAACTGGTCGACTCGGCGCTCGCCGTACTCGACGCCGTCGCCGACTTCCCGATCGAACTCATCGAGGTCCACGGCGGTGCCGGCGCCTACCGCGCCTCGGGCTCCGCCATGTCCGAGGCCGGGCTGGCCGTTATCCGGGAAGCGGACGCGACGCTCAAGGGACCGGTCGGCCTGCCGGAGGTCCGGCTACCCGACGGCACCGAGGCCGGGCTGCTCGGCGGGGTCCTGCGCAACGGGCTCGACCTGTACGCCAACGTCCGGCCGATCACTCTGCTGCCCGGTGTCCGGTCGGCCCTGCGGGTCGACGACGGCATCGACTACGTGATCGTCCGGGAGAACACGGAAGGGCTCTACGCCTCGCGTGGCAAGGGTGTCGGCAACAACCACGCGATGACCGACACCCTCATGGTCACGCGGACCGGCTGCGAACGCATCGCCCGGTACGCCTTCGAGCTGGCCCGTAATCGGTCAGGCGCGCCAGGCGACGGCGTACGCCGGGTCACCTGCGTCGACAAGGCGAACGTGTTGCGCAGCATGTACTTCTTCCGCAGCGTGTTCCTCGAAGTCGCCGCCGAGTACCCGGACATCGAGCCCGAGTGCCAGTACGTGGACGCCGCCGCGCAGGCACTGGTGATGTCCCCCGAGCATTTCGACGTGATCGTTACCGAGAGCATGTTCGGCGACATCCTCAGCGACCTCGGCGGCGGCACGATCGGGGGCGTGGCCCTCTGCCCGGGCGGCAACATCGGCGACTCGCGGGCGTACTTCGAACCGATCCACGGCAGCGCACCCGGGATCGCAGGCCAGGACCGGGCCAACCCGTTGAGCCAGATCCTGGCGACCGCCATGATGCTGGACCACCTCGACGAACGGGCGGCGGGTGACAAGATCCGTGACGCGGTCCGCGAGGCACTGCGCAGCGGCGCCATACGTCTGAACCCCGACGGGACCGCGTCGAGCGGCACCAGGTCGGTGACCAAGGCGGTGCTGGGGGCGCTGGCGTGATCACAACGGTGAATCCGGCGACCGGTCAGCCGATCGCCACGTACGAAACCGCGGATGCGGACGCGGTCGAGACCGCCCTGGCCACGGCCGCTTCGGCCCGCGCGGCCTGGGCCGTACAGGCTGATCGTGCGGTGGTGTTGTCGCGGACGGCGTCGGTTCTGCGGCGCCGCAAGGACGAACTGGCCAGGTTGATCACCACCGAGATGGGTAAGCCCCTGGCTGAGGCGGCCGCCGAGGTCGAGAAGTGCGCCGTCGCCTGTGAGTTCTACGCGGACCACGGCCACCGAATGCTCGCGGACGAGCGGGTGACCCCTAACGCCTGGGTCAGCTACGAGCCGATCGGCACGGTGCTCGCGGTCATGCCGTGGAACTTCCCGCTGTGGCAGGTGATCCGGTTCGCCGCGCCGGCGCTGCTGGCCGGGAACGCGACCGTGCTCAAGCACTCGCCCAACACCTCAGGGTGCGCGATGGCCCTGGCCGACGTGTTCGCCGAGGCGGGTCTGCCCTCGGGGGTCTTCGGTGTCGTACTCCTGTCCGAGCCGGACACCCCCGACGCCGTCGCGCGCATGATCGCCGACCCGCGCATCGATGCCGTAACGGTCACCGGCAGCGAGCGCGCCGGTTCGGCCATCGCCGCGCACGCGGGTCGCGCGATCAAAAAATCCGTGCTGGAACTCGGCGGGTCCGATCCGTTCATCGTCATGGCAGACGCCGACCTGCCCGCGGCAGTCGCCGCCGGGGTCCGGGCCCGCTTCGCCAACGCGGGCCAGAGCTGCATCGCCGCCAAGCGATTCATCATCGCCCGTCCAGTCTTCGACGCGTTCCGCGCGGCCTTCGCCGACGCCGTCGACGCCCTGGTGCTGGGGGACCCGACCGACCTGGCGACCCAGATCGGCCCGCTCGCGCGAGAGGACCTCGTGGTGCGCCTCGCGGACCAGGTCGCGCGATCGGCAGCCACGGTGCTGACTGGTGGCCGTCGACTGGACAGGAACGGCTTCTTCTACGTCCCGACCGTGCTGACCGACGTGACACCGGACATGCCCGTGTGGACGGAAGAGACCTTCGGTCCGGTCGCGGTGGTCGTACCCGCCGACGACGTGGACCACCTCGTGCGACTGGCCAACGACGCCCGGGGCGGCCTTGGTGCGAGCGTGTGGACCCGGGATGCCGCCGCGGGGAGGGCGTTGGGACAGCGGCTGCGCTCGGGCTCGGTCTTCGTCAACGCGGTGGTCGCATCCGATCCACGGCTGCCCTTCGGGGGCGTCGGCCGCAGCGGTTACGGCCGCGAACTGGCCGCGGCAGGCATTCGTGAGTTCGTCAACATCAGGACCTGGTGGACCGAGGAAGGGAGGTAGCGTCCGTGGGACACATCCCGCAAGCACCGTGCCTGCTGATCCGGCCGGACGAGGTCGAGGTGTTCGACCGGGGGGAAGGGGTGGCCACCCTGCCGCTGATCGGCAAGTGGAACGCGACGCAGCCGTCGATGACCACCGGGGTGACCAGCTTCGCCCCGGGCACCGGCATACCGTTGCACTCGCACAACGTGGAAGAGTGCGTGCTGGTGCTCGAGGGCGAGGCCACCGTCACCATCGGCGACGACGAATTCGACGTGGACGTGGGTGTCAACACCTGGGTGCCTGCCGGTGTCCCGCATCGCTTCGTCAACCGTGGCTCTGGAACCATGCGGATTTTCTGGATCTACGGCGGGCTGTACGTCACGCGCACGATCATCGCGACCGGGCAGACCTTCGCGCACCTGTCGGCGCACGACCGGGCCTGAGCCTTTCTGTCACGTCTCGTCCCGTGCTGACACGACGCGTGCGAGCGCGGGAATCAGTAGCTTGTAGCTGTCTGCGGTGAGATGCAGGCCGTCGTCGTCAAGCCCGCCCACGTCGATGTGGGCGCTTGTTTCCAGGCTGGCGCCGGGACCGACGGCGGCCCGCAGGACGTCGCGGTAGGCGTCAAGCTCGCGGTTGGTACGTGTACCGAGGCCGGGCCGGTTCACCTCGCGGATCGACGGTGGCAGGAACGCCACCGGTCGGGCGTTGCCGAACGCTGACAATACCGCCGCGACGTTCGAGGTGAACTGGTCGAGCGGCACACGTTTCCACGGCGCGCAGTCGTTGGCGCCGAATGAGAGCACCACGACTGACCAGTTCAGCCGGCCGAGGACGGCGGCGCGGACAGCCCCGTCCGCACTGTCCCAGCCGCCGGCGGCGCAGTTGAACACGGTCGTGTCCGGTCCGATTTCGCGCTCCAGGTGCTGGATGTGCGGCTTGGTGAACCGCGCCAGCATGCTGTCGCCGAACAAGATCACGTCAGCCACGCGGGCCACTCCCGCCCAGGCGGGAGACCGCCTTGGCGCCAAGGCTGCCGCCAATGTGCTCGCGCATGACCTTCGCGGCGAGTTCGCCGTCGCCCGCGATGACCGCTTCGAGAATGGCGCGGTGCTCGGCCGCTGTTTCGTCGCGTTCGGGCTGGTCGCGTCCGCCCCGCAGACCGACCAGGCGGTAGCGGTCGGCCTTTTCCCACAGCCCGTCGAGGGTGGTGATGAGTACGTCGTTGTGCGAGGCGGTATAGATGGCGCGATGGAACGCGCGGTGAGCCACGAGATCAGCCCGGTCGGGACGGTCCGGCAGCGGGTCGAGCCGGTCGAACGCGGCACGCATCGCCGCGATGTCCGACCTGGCTCGGCGTTCCGAGGCGAGCGCGGCGGCCAGTGGGTCGAGCGCCCGTCGCATCTCCAGCAGATCCCGGGCCTCCTCTGGAGACAGGGCGGTCACCCGGGCATCGCGGTGGGCGTCCAGTTCGACGAGTCCTTCCGACTTGAGCCTGCGCAGCGCCTCACGCAGAGGAGTGGTGCTTATCTTCAGTTCGCGGGCCAGGGCGGTCTGGTTGAGCACCGCGCCGGGGCCGTACTCGTTCGTCAGGATCTTGTCGCGCACCAGGGCGTACGCGAAATCGCTCTTGGTGGGATACGTGTCGGCCACCGCTTCGGTGCTCCTCCCGCCGGACAGCTTATAACCTGTTGAACCGGTCTCAATCCATGCTGCCTCGCAGCAGGAAGCTACTACCCTCCAAGGTTATAACCTGAAGTCCGAAGGGAGCGCGAGTGTCGGAGCTGGTTGTCGGGCCGGACCGCTACCGTATCGTCGGGATCGCCGACCTGGTGACGCCCCGGATGCCCTACACGATCCGCATCCTGCTGGAGAACCTGCTGCGCCACCACCGCGTCCCGCGCAGCCAGATCGAGGCGGTGTTGGACTGGGGATCGCAGCGGTCGTTCGCCACCGCGGTCGACCTGCGCCCGTCACGGGTGTTCCTGCACGACACCAACGGAGTGCCCCTCCTGGCGGACATCGCGGCGATGCGGGACGTCGCCGAGCGCCCGGATCTGGTCAACCCGCGGATACCGGCCGAACTCGTGGTCGACCACTCGGTGATCGCCGACGTGTTCGGCAGCTCGACAGCCTTCGAACGCAATGTCGACCTCGAGTACGAGCGCAACGCCGAGCGTTACCGCTTCCTGCGGTGGGCGCAGACGTCGTTGCGAAACTTCGCCGTCGTGCCGCCGGGGAAAGGAATCATGCACCAGGTCAACCTGGAGCACCTGGCACGGGTGGTGATGACCGACGGCGACTGGGCGTTTCCCGACCTCTGCCTCGGTACCGACTCGCACACCACGATGGTGAACGGGCTCGGGGTGCTGGGATGGGGCATCGGCGGCATCGACGCGGAGGCGGCCATGTTGGGCGAAGCCGTCACGATGCTGTTGCCGCCGGTGGTGGGCGTTCGCCTCACCGGCGCGCTGCCGGCCGGTACGACCGCGACCGACCTCGTGCTCACGATCACCGAACTGCTGCGCGAACACGGAGTCGTCGGCACCTTCGTCGAATTCCACGGCGAGGGCGTGCGCAGGCTGTCGCTTCCAGACCGCGCGACCATCGCGAACATGAGCCCGGAGTTCGGTTCGACCTGTGCGTACTTCCCGATCGACGAGGAGACGATCCGGTACCTGCGGTTCACCGGCCGCCCCGCCGAGCAGGTGGCGCTCGTCGAGGCGTACGCGAAGGAGCAAGGACTGTGGCACCAGCCGGACTCCGTCGCTGACTACACCAGGACGATCGAACTCGACCTGGGCACCGTGTCACCGTCGCTGGCGGGGCCGCGCCGTCCACAGGACAGAATCGCCTTGTCCGCCGTGACTCCGGCCCTTGATGCCGAACTGGCCGCCGAGGGCCGCTCCGGCGCCGAACACGGCGTTGTGGGCATCGCGGCGATCACGTCCTGCACGAACACCTCGAATCCACCGCTGATGGTCACCGCGGCCCTGGTGGCTCGCAACGCCGTCCAACGCGGGCTGCGGAGCAAGCCGTGGGTCAAGACGACACTGTCACCCGGCTCGCGGGTGGTGACCGACTACCTGGACGCCGCCGGGCTGACACCGTTCCTGAACGAACTGGGATTCCACCTGACCGGGTACGGCTGCATGACGTGCATCGGCGCCTCCGGCCCGCTTGTCGAGGAACTCCAGGAAGCCGTACGGAACAGGGGAGTCACCGTGGCTTCGGTGTTGTCCGGCAACCGGAACTTTGCCGGGCGGATCAGTCCCGACGTCCGCCTGAACTACCTCGCCTCCCCGCCGCTGGTGGTCAGCTACGCGCTCGCCGGCACGATGCGGATCGATCTGACCCGCGACCCGGTCGGCTACAACCAGGACGGGACACCGGTCTTTCTCCACGAACTCTGGCCCGAACCGGACGAGGTCACCAAGATCATTGAGTCCGTGGTCACGCCGGAGATGTTCGCGGCGGCCTACCGGGCCGTCTTCACCGGGGACACCCGGTGGGAGAACCTCGGCCAGGCCGGGGGCGACCGGTTCGCGTGGGACGCGGACAGCAGTTACCTCCGACGCCCGCCATTCGTGGACGGAACGGAACCGAATCCGGTCACAGACATCCAGGGCGCCCGGGTCCTGGTGAAGCTCGGCGACTCGACCACCACCGACCACATCTCACCCGCGGGAGCGATCCCGGTGGACTCCCCGGCCGGACAGTACCTCGCGGTCCGCGGAGTACGGCGGCACGCCTTCAACACCTACGCCTCCCGGCGCGGCAACCACGAGGTGATGGTCCGAGGCACGTTTGCGAACGTTCAGCTACGCAACCACCTCGTACCAGGCGTCGAAGGCGGCTACACGCTGAGTCTCGCCGAGCAGGGGCAGATGCGCACCATCTATGACGCCGCCATGGCCTATCGCGCCGCTGGCGTGCCCCTGGTCGTGCTCGGCGGCGCGCAGTACGGAACCGGGTCATCTCGCGACTGGGCCGCGAAGGGTCCCGCACTGTTGGGCGTGCGCGCCGTCCTGGCCGAGTCGTTCGAACGGATCCATCGGTCGAACCTGATCGGCATGGGGGTGTTGCCGCTGCAGTACCGCCCGGGCGAGAATGCGCGGACTCTCGGCCTGACCGGGCGCGAGGTGATCACGATCGGGGGTCTGACCGAAGTGGACTTCGCATCGACGGTCAGGGTTCGAGCGGACGAACGGGAGTTCGAGGTGGTCGTCAGGCTGGACACCGCCCGGGAACGGGAGATCTACCGAGGCGGTGGGCTCCTGCGGCTGGTCCTGGACCGGTTGGCCGGAACGCGCCGCTGAGCACGTCGCCTTGTCGGCCTCGCGCGGTCGCGGCGATCCTCGCCAATCCGTGTTATACCCCTCGTCAGGTGCGGAACCGGCAACGCACCGATCGTGGCCGGCCGGAGGAGGCAGACGACGTACCTGCCCGCGGCGGGCGTTGCGAGACGGTGACCGACCGCAGCGATATGCTCGTCTTTGACCAGGACATCAGCGTCGGTCAGTACGCGAGCCTGCTGTCCATCGTTAGAACCGTCCCCGCGCGCAGCAGAACCGGTCGCCCCGGTCTGAACCTGTCCGACGTGCCCCGCTCAGAGTGCGTTGCGCCCGGCACCAGCACTGCTGCGCCGACAGCAGCGGCTCGCAGTACACCACGACGAGAGTGTGAAGCGGATCCAGAATCCATGACGTCCTTGTCATCTCCTCATATACGGAAGCTGAATACTCGATTTGCTCTGCAAAAGTTAAGCGTTTCACGGTGAGGTCGCGCATCCTGGGGCGATATGAGAACCTGGTAAATATCCTGGTTAACTGTCGCGACCGCAGCCAGTCACCGTCCTGCCAGTCGGCCTATCTTGCGGGCTGCTCCTCATTGCCTATCGGGTGGTCGTGGTGGATCGGTCCGTCGTGGTCGCTGAGCGGCAGGCAACCGCCGCCGCGACGGCAGGCGACGATCTCCGCGACGATCGCGATCGCGGTCTCCTCGGGGGTGCGCGCGCCCAGATCCAGGCCAATGGGAGAGCGCAGTTTGTTGATCTCCAACTCGGTCAGCCCGATCTCGCGCAGCCGCTTCAGCCGCTCCAGGTGGGTACGCCTCGAGCCCATCGCACCGACGTAGGCCAGCGGCGTGCGCAGCGCCCTCTCCAGCAGTGGCACGTCGAACTTCTCGTCATGGGTCAGCACGCAGAGTACGGTCCGTGGGTCCAACCGGCCGGCCGCGGCCTCGGCGTTGAGGTAGCGGTGCGGCCAGTCGACCACCACGCGGTCCGCGTCGGGGAACCGGCGCTCGGTGGTGAACACTGGGCGGGCGTCGCAGACGGTGACGTCGTAGCCGAGGAACTTGCCGGCGCGGGCGACCGCGCCCGCGAAGTCGATGGCCCCGAAGACGATCATTCGAGGCGCGGGCACGTACGACTCCACGAAGAATGTCGCCGCGTTCTGCACGCCCGGGTCGCAGGGGCGGCCGTCCAGCGCGAGGACCACCTGGCCGGTCCGCCCGGTGTCCAGCATGGCGCGCGCGTGCAGCAGGGCTGCTCGCTGCAGCTCAGGGCGCTCGAACGAGCCGTGGTTCGTGTCGGTCGTGACCGCGACAGTGGCGCCGAGCAGACCGTCGGGTCCGGCGATGCAGCGCACGAGGGCGACCGAAGTGCCGCAGCGGAGATAGGCCAGCGCGGCGTCCATCCCGGCCGAGGCGCCGGGTGGGACCTGCTGAACGAAGACGTCGATGAGGCCACCACAGGTCAGTCCGACGGCGAAGGCGTCGGCATCGCTGTAACCAAAGCGTTTTGACGCCGGCCGCCCGGTGCTCAGCACCTCCTGGCACAGCTCGTAGACCGCGCCCTCCACACAGCCACCCGAGATACTGCCAACGGCCTCGCCGTCGACGTCGACGGCCAGCGCCGCGCCCGGACCACGTGGTGCGCTCCCAGACACGCCGACCACCGTGGCCACGGCAAAGGCGCGGCCCGCGCCGTGCCATAGGTTCAGCTGCTCTGCGATATCGAGCACGCGAATGCCCTCCTTCAAGGCCGTCGGTCACAGGGCAACCGGCAAACGTCACGCCGGACAGCGCGGTGTGGCCGTCGATGTGCGCCGATGCCCGGAACCCCGGTGGGATCAGCGGCTCCCCGTAGGCGAAGCGAACCTCGGTCACACCGAGCCGCTCCCCGGCGATCGATCCGAGCAGCCGGCCGACGTCCTCGTTGTAGCCACGGGGGCATCGGCTGATGCCGTGGTCGGGCGGCCGGGCGGTAGCCGGCCGAACCCGCATGCGATACGCCGGTCCGGAGGTGATCGTCGGTGAACCGCCGGACCGGGCATCACCACGCGAGCAGGTTCTGCGTCTCGTTGCGTGGTCAGGACATCGCCGCGATGACCTTGTCCTGGGTGATCGGAAGGTCGCGGATGCGGCGGCCGATGGCATGGTGCACAGCGTTGCCGATGGCGGCGGTCACCCCGGTCATCGGGGTCTCGCCGAAGCCGCGGGCGCCGAGCGCCGGGCTGGCCGGGTCGGGCTGGTCGATGAAGCTGACGTCGATGTCCGGCACGTCGGCGTTGACGGGTACGAGGTAGCCGGACAGGTTCGGGGTGACAACGCGGCCCAGGTGCGGATCGACCAGGGTGTGCTCGGTGAGCGTGAACCCGATTCCCCAGATGGCCCCGCCGATGGCTTGGCTGCGGGCGGTTCGCCGGTTGAGGACGCGGCCGGGGTCGAAGACGGCGACGATGCGGCGTACCTGGACCCGCCCCAGTACGGGGGCGACGTGGACCTCGACGAAGACCGCACCGACCGAGTAGCCCAACGGCGAGGGGACCGGATTGCTGGTAACCGCGATCGGTGTGCCATGGCGGCGCATCACCTCGCGGTAGCTGATGCGCCGCGAGGGCCGGTCGGTGACGAACAGAACTCCATCCGCGACGCTGATCCGATCGGGTGGGACGCCGTGCAGCGGGCTGCCCGAGTCGGCCACAGCGACGGCGATCACCTGGTTGCGGGCCGTGGTCGCGGCGCGTACGACGCCGCCGCCGGCGCCCGGCACGGTCGCCGACGCCGAGGACGACCACGCCGCCGGGAAGTTCGTGTCGCCGAGATCGAAATCGACCCCGCGCAGCGGCAGACCGAGCACCTCAGCGCCGACCTGCTGCATCACCGTGTACGTGCCGGTGCCGAGGTCCTGGGTGCCGCATCGGATCTGGGCGGTGCCGTCCAGGGTGATTGTCACGGAGGCCGCCGCTCCCGGGCGGTTGCCCGCGGTGTGTGCGGCGGTGGCCATGCCCCAGCCGATCAGCCCGTCACGGTCGCGCATGGAACCGGGCCGGGGGTTGCGGCGCGACCAGCCAAAGCGTTCCGCGCCCCGCCGGTAGCACTCACGAAGGAAGTTGCTGCCGTGGCGTTCGCCGGTCTCCTGGTTGACGGCCGACCAGTTGCGGAGCCTGAGTTCGACCGGGTCCATACCCACCGCGTAGCTCAGCTCGTCGAGCGTGGACTCCAGGGCGTGACTGGTCGCGGCCTCCGGCGAACGGACGAAGGAGCCCGTCGGCAGGTCCAGGCGGACGGCCCGTAGTGTCGACCGCAGGTTCGGGCAGGTGTAGAGCATTCGGATTGGTTCCGAGCTGTTGAACATCGCCTCCTCGGTGCGCGACACCTGCTGCGTGACAATGTGCTCAAGCGCGGTGAGCCGACCGTCACGGGTGGCGCCCACCCGTAGCGTTTGATGCGTCTCCGCGCGGTGACCGTTCGAGGTGTAGGTGTGCGCCCGCGACAACACCAGCTTGACCGGCCGTCCGACCTGCCGGGCAACCGCCGCGGTGAGCAGGGTGTGCGGCCATACCGGGCCCTTCGCACCGAACCCGCCGCCGACGTACTTCGAGATGACCCGGACGTTCTCCTCGGGCAGCCCGAATGCGTGCATGAGCGAGTTCTGGCTGAGGGAAATGCCCTGGGCCGACTCGTGCACGGTCAGCCGGTCGCCGTCCCAGGCCGCGACCGTGACCGACGGTTCCAGCGCGTTGTGGTGCTGCAGCGGAGTCGTGTACGTGGCCTCCACCCTGACCTGTGCCTTCGCCAACCCGGCGATGACATCGCCGCGCACGTAGTCGTTGGTGCCGTCAGCGCCGGGCGGCGGCACGTACGCCTCGTCCATGCCGTCGGCGAGCACGACCTTCGGCGTCTCGGCCTGGTACGTCACGTCGACCAGGGTGGCCGCCTCCTGGGCCTGTTCCAGGGTCTGCGCCACCACGATCGCGACGGGTTGGCCGGCGTGCCGGATCTGGTCGTCCTGCACGGGTATGAAGCGCTTGAAGAAGCCGGCGGTGATGTTCGCGGGAGGGACGGTGAGGCGGGGCAGGTTCTGGTGGGTGAAGACGCCGAGCACCCCGGGGTAGGACGCCGCGGCGGCGGTGTCGAGGGCGGTGATGCGACCACGCGCGACAGCGCTCATGACCAGAACGGCGTGGGTCACCCCGGCAACGTCGGCGTCCGCGGCATACCGGGCGGCTCCGGTGACCTTAGCGACGCCGTCTACCCGGGCGATCGGCCGGCCGACCACGGAAGCGCTCATCGGTTCCTCCCAAACTGGTTGAGGATGTCGGACAGGGCCCGCTGGACCAGCGGAACCTTGAAGGCGTTGTGCTCCCGTGGTTGGGCGTCACGGACCAGCGCCGCGCCCGCGGCCCGAATCGCGACCTCGTCCAGCGGCCGCCCGATCAGGGCCTGCTCGGCCGCAACGGAGCGCCAGGGCCTGGTGGCGACGCCGCCGAACGCCAGACGGACCTCGCGGACCACGCCGCCGCCCATCCGGACCAGAGCCGCGACGGAGACCACGGCGAATTCGAACGTCGCCCGGTCTCGCACCTTCAGGTACCGCGAGCCGGCGGCCAGCTCGGTCACGGGTACGTCGACTCTGGTGATCAGCTCACCCGGGCGCAGGACGGTCTCCACATGCGGGGTGTGCCCCGGAGACACGTAGAAGTCGGCCACCGGGATGCTGCGCGGGCCATCGACGCTCAGGGTGTGCACCGTTGCACCCAGGGCGGTCAAGGCCACCGCCAGGTCCGAAGGGTGAACCGCGATGCAGTGGTCACTGCCGCCGAGGATGGCGTGCCACCGGTTCAGGCCCTCGATGGCCGGACAACCACTGCCCGGCTCCCGCTTGTTGCACGGCATGGTGGCGTCCCGGAAGTACCAGCATCGGGTACGTTGCAGCAGATTGCCGCCGATCGACGCCATATTGCGTAGCTGCGGCGAGGCGCCGGCCAGCAGTGCCTGCGACAGCACCGGCAAACCGCGGCGAACGGCCGGATGGACGGCCACGTCGCTCATCCGGCTCAGCGCGCCGAGCTCGATCCTGCCACCGGTCTCCCGTACCCCGGAAAGCGGCAACGAGTTGATGTCGATCAAGTGGTTGTGGCGCTCCACACTGTCTTTCATCAGGTTGAGCAGGTCGGTGCCACCGGCGATGAAGTCCGCCCGCGGCTGGGCGGCCAGGCGGACCGCGGTCTCAGGCTGGTCGGCGCGGGTGTAGGCGAAACCATCCATCAGGACATCTCCCTAGCGGCTTGGCGGACAGCGGCCACGATGTTCGGGTAGCAGCTGCAGCGGCAGATGTTGCCGCTCATCCAGTCGCGGATCTCGTCGTCGGATCCGGTGTGCCCTTCGTCGATGCAGGCAACGGCCGACATGATCTGGCCGGGGGTGCAGAAACCACATTGGAAACCGTCGTACTGGATGAAGGCATCCTGCACGGGATGCAAATCGTCACCGCGGGCCAGGCCTTCCACCGTGGTGATGTCATGGCCCTCCTGCATGATCGCGAGAGTCAGGCACGACTTGATCCGCCGCCCGTCCACCAACACCGTGCAGGCCCCGC
The DNA here is from genome assembly GCF_050936445.1 of Plantactinospora sp. CA-294935. Lineage (NCBI taxonomy): Bacteria > Bacillati > Actinomycetota > Actinomycetes > Micromonosporales > Micromonosporaceae > Plantactinospora > Plantactinospora sp. CA-294935. Next base: position 7,970,845 of record NZ_JBNJMU010000001.1, on the reverse strand, counting down.
ACTCGCCGCGGTCACAGCCCTTCTTCGTGCCGGTAAGACCGATCCGCTCACGCAGGGCATCGAGCAGCGTCACCCGCGGTTCGAGCGTCTGCTCATGTACCCGGCCATTGATCTTCAGCGATACCGGTACCGGGTTCGCGACTGCGGCGGGCGGTTCGACGGCGGCCTCACCCTCGCCAGGCCAGGCGAGCGCTGGTGTTGCTGCGGCGGTGGTGATGGCCACACCCGCCTTGATGACGGTGCGCCTGGTCGGCGCGAACGCCGAGGAGGATTCTTCGCCGGACATGCTACTCACCTCTCGGAAGGAGTCGGGGCGGGATTGAGTTCGATGCGGAGGATGCGATCGCTGCCCGGTCGGGGTGGGTGGGGTGCCGTCCCAGGTCGCCCCATCGGTATTGGAGGTGGTGATCCAGAAGGCTCCGTCCGGGGCGACCTCGATGGTGCGGATGCGCTTGGACTCGCCGACGTAGTGGGCGATCGGTTCTCCTGCGCCGGAGGGGCTGCTGACGGGCAGTTGCCAGAGCCGTTGCCGCCGTTGGACGTTGCGGTGCTGGCTGGAGTAGATCGCCGTGTCGGTGGGGTTGTCGTCGGGGCCGCCGCTGCCGGGGCGGATGCGTAGGATTGTGCTGTTGAGAGTGGTCTGGCCGGCGGCGTTCTCTGGTTCGAAGGCGTCGCCGGTGCCGATCCAGAGGTTGCCATCGAGGCCGAAGCGCAGGCGGCCGCCGTGGTGCCGGTTGACGGGTTGGATCCCATCGAGCACGACGCGTTCCTGGGTGAGCGAGCGCAGGCCTTCGGCGATACGCAAGGCCGCCACCCGGTTGGTCGGCGACGACGACACGTAGCCGTAGACGGCGCGGTCCTCAGCGAATCGAAGCGAGGTGGCGAGGCCCAACAGACTCCCCTCGGCGCTCCGGGTGACCCGGGTACCGCACCGACCGGCGTCGGGCATTCGCCGCGCGGCGGGATGCGGTGGATCTGACCGGACGCGCGGCCGGAGATGAGAACCGAACCGTCCGGTTGGGACGCCAGCCTCCACGACATCTTCAGCCCGGAAGCCACCTTCGTGATCCGTGCGGGCACGAGCCCTCCCGTCATCACCGGCTGCGACGAGCTAGCCCCGGAACCGCTGCCGGGTGCGGGCGTGGTGGCCGAGCAGCCGGCCACGAAGGTCGACTGGCCGAGCGCCGCAATGGTGCACGCCTTCAGCGGGACGGAACGAGGCAAAGTTCCACTCCTCCGTGTTAGCGATGCCAACATGGCGACGATAACGCAGTCGCGTGTCGTTGGCAACGCCTGACTGGTAGCGGCGCTAGACCTGGCCTGATCGCGGCCGCACAACCCCTCGGCTGTCAGCCAGCAGCGGTGCCACAAAGGGGAATGGCGCCGAAGCGGAGTCCGTTCGGCAACGGGATCACGTCACCGGCGGTGGCGCCGGCACGCGCGAAGAAGGTTCATGGTCGCCTGCTGCTCACTGGTCCGCTGCGGCGGCGCGGTCCATCCACTCGGTCAGCATGCCGCGCTCGGCGGCCGTGAGCATGGTCAGCTGCGGCGCGACGGCACGCAGCGCCACCGCGATGCTGGTCGGACTGTTCCCGGCGGCGCCGGGCCCGTCAGTGGTGACGCCGACGATGATCGACTCGCGGGCCATTATGGACAGCGCCGGGTCGCGCTCCTCCTCCGGCAGCGAGATCAGCGTGAACGTCATGCCGCAGCCCGCGGCGTGGATCAAGTGGGCGGCCCGTTCCTCGCCAACCCGCAGCCGGCCCGCCTCGGCGATGCGCTTGACCTTCTTGGCGAGCACGGCGGAGGCGCGCTGGGCGGCCGGCGATTGGACGCCCGGCCGGGCCTCGCCGTAGATCAGCGAGTAGCAGGCCGGGTTGGCGAGACCGAAACCGACGTGCAGATCCCAGCCACGCCGCAGATCCTCGACCGGGTCGTCGGTCTGCGCCAGAGCCGTCTTGTCGGCCAGGTAGCTCTCGAATCCGTGGCTGGCGACCTCGTCGAGTAGCCCGTTCTTGTCCCCGAAGATCCGGTAGAGCGTCGGCGACTGCACCCCCGCTGCGGCGCAGACCGCCCTGGTCGACACCGCCTCCCGTCCACCCTCAGCGAGCAGGTCGGACGCCGCCTTGATGATCCGCTCACGCGTGAGATCCCGCTCCACGCTAGCAACGATAACAATAGAGGCGCAGTAGCGCCAATAGCGGCGATAACGCCGCACTGTTAGCGATATGCCGGTGACGCGCAACCAATCTCACCCGGAACTCACGACGCCCTGCCCACGGTCACCGGCACCCGACCGTCAGGAACCTGCCGGTACGGCGGCGCCGGCCGGCGACGACGGCCACCAACCTCGTCCTTGCCAGGTGATGCGTGGGCATCCTCGTCGGGGTGATGCCCGCGCTCGGTGAGCTTGCCCACGCAGCTAACCGCTGGCCGCCGCGCTACCTTTCGCCGCCGTCGAGCCGAGCGGACGACCCGGTAGGGAGGGTGCCCGATGACCGACGCGATCGTCGAGTTCTTTGCCTGGCTCAGCCGGCGGAGGCATGAGCCTCAGTTGGAGAATGTCACCGGCGGCATCCGTCGGGGTGACATCGAGCCATCGCCCACGCTTCCGATCGGACCCTTCTCCTCTGATACCCGCCTTTTGTTGACCTGGTTATGCCAAGCGTCGGCCCCATTGATCGGCGCGGACGAAGATGTAGTCGATACGTCGTCCGATCTCGAATCGGATCTGGCCGTTCACGCGGAGAGGGTTGTCTGCCAGGGCCTCGGCAATGTCGTGGTGGGTGTCCAGTTCGGTCTGAAGGTGACCGAGCTCGTGTCGGTTCGGCCGGCCGGTGTGGTGCTGCGTTGGTGATCAGTGGTGGCTGAGGAGTAGGTATCGTTCGTCGGTGATCTTTGTGCCCCATAGCGCTGGGTCGTTGAGCATTCGGACGTCGACCCGCCGCCGGTGACGCAAAACGAGTGATCGGCAGTGCTTGGCGGGCAGTCCGGCACCGGTTGACCAGCGCCCCTCAATGAGTATGAGCTGCCCATGGGGCCGTAACAGGCTGATCCATCGCGTCAGGACTGCATCGGGTTCGGGTAGGGCCCAGAGCACGTGGCGGGCCAGTACGACGTCGAATGATGAAGGCGCGAATGGCGGATGTGCGGCGTCTGCCTGCATGAAGGCCACCGCGACGCCGGTGTCGGCCGCCTTGCGCCTGGCGAGGTCGAGCATTTGGGGAGCGCTGTCGACCGCGTGGACGTGGTGTCCGGCTTGGGCCAATAGCACCGAGAGGCTGCCCGTGCCGCAGCCGATGTCGATGGCCGTGGCTGGTGCGGTGGGCAGTAGTGGCAGCAGCAGCTGTTGCCAGGCCTGGCGCACGGCGGGATCTCGTAGGCCGTGGTCAGCTTCCTCGTCGAAGCTAGCCGCGTGTTCGTCCCAGAACTGTGGCCCGTACTCCGTCATGAGGCGATCCTGCCGCCTGCCACCGACAAAGTCTGGGCAGGTGACTTCGCCACGGGTTCGGGCACGGTTCTTCGGGCTGCGGCAAGGTCGTCAGGTGATGCCGAACAAGTCCCGCGGTCGGCTGGTGTCACGGCCGTGGTGGCGGTTGGCGGCGGCGATGTTGGCGAAGCCAGCCAGCCGTAGCGCGCTAATGGCGGCGTTGCGCAGGGCGGCCATGACTTGCGCTCCGGTGCCGGTACGAACCTGGGATCGGTCTTCGTCGTAGGTGACGTCGCGGACCCGGTGGACTTTGTTCTCGATCGACCAGTGGCTGCGGATCCAGCCGGCCAGTTGCGCGGGTCTGGCCTGGTAACGGGCAGATCGGTGATCGCGTAGACGGTTTCGGTCGTCCAGCGCCTTGGCTGATCGAGTGTGCGACGGCGGCGCCGGATCCGCAGTGCTTGTGCGGCGCGCGGAAAGTCGATGCCGCTGGCGAGGGTTAGGACCTTGGTGGTGCGGATCTCCGCGCGGCCGTGACCGCGGTCGGTGTCGCGGTGGCCGTCCGGCACAGCCCGCCAGAGCAGGCGCGCAACTGGGCGTGCAGGTGAGGCTGGTTGCCTTTCACGGTCAGGATCCAGTGCGCGCCGCGGGCGGCCAGGTAGGTGACGTGGTCTCGTTGACAATGCAGCGCGTCGGCAGTGACAACTATGCGGCCAACTCCCGGCCGGGTCAGCCAGACGGCGATCACTACGCACAGCCGGCAGGGTCAATAGCTTGCAACAGCCTGCGGATCATCGCCTCGGACGGCCGGCGTGCCGGAACGACGGCGAGCCTCGTCGCGACCTCATCGGGCAGGTCAGCAACCCATTCACCGATCGCGGTGTACGAGCGGCAGCCAACCACCACCGCGCCCATCGCGGCCCCGACCACGTGCCCGTCCCGCCTTCCACCATCGGGCGCGTCCACTCCAACCACCCAAATGTGGGCACCCGCAACGACTTTCCCGGAGCACTGGGTTGTCTGCGGTGAAGGCATGGCCGTCCTCGGTCCCGTGGACGTCTTCCCGGGCATCCCGGTGCTGCTGGTCGATGCCGGAGGTGCGGTAGGCGACAGTGTCGTTGCGGTTGCCGGGCTGCGGGCGCCTAGAGCGATGACCAGGTGGGTGTGGGTGTCGATGGCGACCTGCAGGTTGGCCGAGTAGCGGTAGTTCCTGCTCGGGGCGGCCAGGCGGTGAACCCTGGTCGGGTAGCGGTAGTTCCTGCTCGGGGCGGCCAGGCGGTGATCCCTGGTCGGGACCAGGGTGCCGTCGATGATGGCGATCTGGTCGACCCGTCGCCGTCGGACGGGGGCGAGTGCCAGGAGCGGGCCGAGGGTGTCGACGACCTGGTGTGCGACGGAGTGCGACGCCCGAACAGCGGGCCGATCTGGCGCATCGTCAGGTTGGTTCGGCAGTATACGGCCGCAGGAGGACCCGGTCGGCCAGGCACAGCGCGCACGGCCTGCCCGGCCGTCCGTCGGCGATCGCGTTACCGCCGGCCACCAGGCGGACCAGCCTGCGGAACTGGGCTGGTTGCAGACCGGTGAACGGGAAGACCACTCCGGACGGCTGACCTGATCACCTGCACCGCCCATCCTGCCCGGTCCTCCATAAAGGACGCCGAGCGAGCAACAAGACATCCTAGGGTCGTTCTCGGGTGGTTGTGTCAAGACTGTTGCACGGTGATCGCGCTACGTGGACATCGACCGAGGATGGTGAGGAGCATGCGAAGTCGTTCTCTGCTGCTTGGTGTCGTGCTCGCGCTGACCGCACCCCTGCTGGCCGCCTTTCCGGCGCAGGCCATCGTGGGTGGCACCGAATCAACCCAGGCTTACTCGTTCATGGGCTCGTTCCAGCCGTCGTTTCCCGCGCCACCGCGCCCGGACAAACACGGATGTGGGGTGGAGGTCCTTGCGCCGCAATGGGTACTGACCGCCAGCCACTGCGCGGGCAAGAACCCGACCAACGCGAAGGTGGGGGTCCCGCGTGGCTGGAGGGTGCGGGTCGGGTCGCTGGACACCACCTCAGGCGGCGAGGTTGCCGAGGTCGACCACTACTACCGGCTGGCGACTAACCACGATGAGGGGGGTTTCTGGGGCAAGGACCTCGCGTTGCTGCACCTGCGGACCCCGGTTCGGGCCAAGCCCGTGCGGATCGCCTCGACCACGCCACTGGACAACACGCCCGTCCGCATCATGGGCTGGGGCATGACCTGCGACGACAGCGGCAGCCCTGAGTGTTTCCCCACGCGGCTGCGGGAGGCGGACACCGTGGTGCAGCCGATCTCGGCGTGTCCGGTGGCCGAACCGAGCGGAGAGTTGTGCGTCGGCAGCCGCGACGGCAGCGTCGCCGCGAGCAACATGGACTCCGGCGGGCCCGCGCTGGTCCGCGACGGCGACGAGTGGGCGTTGGTCGGTGTGGTCAGCGGCCCCAGCGGTGACCAGGCGCCGACGCTGTACACCGATGTCACCAGGCACACCGACTGGATCAACGGCATCATCACCGGCACCGACGTGCCACCCGATGACCGGATCCCGAACGTGGAAGGCGCGGTGGAGCTGTACGGCTGTGTGGGCTCCGTGGTCCGCACCCCCGCCTCCCGGCCGAGGGACCCGGCACTGATGCTGACCAACGGTCACTGCGTGCAGGGAGAGCGGCCTGCGCCCGGCATCGCGCTGGTGGACCAGCCCGCCGATCGCGAGGTGGCCATCGCCGACCGTCAGGGCTACCCCCAGACCACCGCCCGCGCGAACCGGCTGGTGTACGCGACGATGACCGGTACCGACATCGCGCTCTACCGTCTGGACAAGACCTACGCGCAGTTGCGGGCGGAGGGCGCGAAGGTTTTCCGGCTCACCACCATCCCGGTGCGCGCGGGCGACCCGCTGACCATGGCCTACACCAGCCGGCGCCTGACCTGCACCGCCGAGGCCGTGGTCCCGCACCTGCGGGAGGGCGGCTACCAGCAGGACGACTCGATCCGCTACGCCACCAGCGACGACTGCGCCGCCTGGCACGGTACATCCGGTTCGGCGCTGCTGGCCCCCGACGGCACCATGGTCATGGGGATCCACAACACCCACAACGACGCCGGCGAACAGTGCACCGACAACAACCCCTGCGAGGTGGACCCGGACGGGGACGTGACCTCCGTGCAGGGCCGTGGCTACGGCCAGCAGGTTCACCTGATCGCGGCCTGCCTGACCAAGGGATCGAAGCTGGACCTGTCCCGCCAGAACTGCACCCTCACCGGTGCCACGGCTCGCCCTGGCCACCACAACGGCCCACTCTGGTGACCACGACCCGCACAGCGGCCCTGGTGACCACTAGCGCTGACCCAGCCAACACCACCGCCGGGCCAAGCCCCCCACCACCGGATTCGGACCCGCCGGCATCATCGCGGCCGATCTGGCCTGCTCGCCGTGGGAGTTGTCCTGGTGATCAGGCTGCAAACCTCCCACAGCCGAAGGTGACGAGGCCCGCACACGCCGTCGAGGGCCGAACACGCCACCCGTCCCCGTCAGCCCCGACCAGGGGCGGGGACGGCGCCCTCGCTCGGTGATCACCTGGACCACACCAACGTGATCAAACTACCGCGCTTGCCCGACGTGCACCGGGCTAGGGGCGGCGCTCGGACATCTGACCTCGGATGCTCGGAGATTCCTCACCGGTTTCGGCGCTGTTCTCATCGATCTGTCGTCTTCCCTGGACGGCCGGAGACCCCGTACAAAAGGGTGTAGATGATACGGGCGGCGAGCGTGTCGGGATCCGCGTCGCCGGTGCCCAACACGCCGTGTGCGGTCTCGCTGATTAGTGCGATGTAGACCTGGCGGGTCCAGGTCAGGTCAGCGTCAGCCTGGACGATCCCGGCTTGCTGTGCCCGCATGAACACCTGGTCACAGGCGTCGAATACGTCGACCTGGACCTGTGCTGTGGGCCTCGACCGCGAGTTGTCCCAACGCGAATGGCCAGCCGGATTTGATACGCAGGATGTTCGCGGTCGCCTGGCGTAGCGCGACCAGTGGGGGCGCGATGTCGGGCCGGGCCCGCTCGACCGCCTCGCGGATCTGGCGCCTATGGCAACCTCCTGCAGAGTCGCCCGCACATACGTGGCCGTCGCGCCGCTCCCGCCGCCGTCGGTGTGGCCGGCGTAGGCGCGGGCCACGGCATGACCGTAGGAGCGCTCTACCCAGGTCAGCGTGGTGTGTCGCAGCCAGTGCGTACTGATCTGCTGGGTGTGCACCCGCCGCAGGTGCTGCCCGATGCGTGCCCACAGATGGTCGTACCGCCGGTAGGTCAGTGGCCGACCGTCGCGGTAGCGCAGCAGGCTGCCGTCGCGGTCGCCGTCACCCCGTTCCGCGTGGTGGGTCAGCAGGTGCCGCATCAGTGTGGGGGAGACCGGCTGCCAGTGGGACGTGCCGCCTTTCTCCCGCAGGTAGATCAGGCACTCGTCGGTGTCCAGGTCCCGTGGCGCAGCGTCAGCGCCCTGGCGCGGCGGCAGGCGGTCTCGGTGTGCAGGCGGATCAGCAGACTGTCCAGGCCCGGGTCGTCGCCGGTGCTGACCGCCACCTTGTTGATCTCCGCCAGGCGGGCGTCGCCGATCGCTCGCCGGGTCCTGGGCAGGCGGCGTGGCTCGTTCACCTTCAATGCCGGGTTGTCGGCCGCGTCCAGGGACCCGTCCGCGATCGCCCGCCGGTACAGGCAGCGCAGCGCGGCCACCACGTGCTCGGCCGCGGATCGGCCGCCCCGGTTGTTGCGTCGCGCCACCACGTTGGCCTGGATCTAGGCGCGTAGCTGCTCGATCTCGGAAGGGAGGGGTTCGTCGATGGGGCGGTCCGCCCATGCCTGCACCACCTGGTTCCAGTACACGCCGTACGCCCGACGAGTGCCAGGCGACACCGCGGCGGCGACGATCGGCACGTACTCGGTCGGTACGGTCACTGCCGCAAGGCCGACAATGCTCTGATCGGGCGCTGGGGTGCCGCCATCACCAAGATCGGTGCCACAGCTATGCAACAACATCATCGAGTTTACCCAGCCCGGTACCTGGCGCTCCGGCCGGCTTGCCGCTCCATAGGGCAGAGCCGGACCAATCGCACGCCGATCAGCACGGTCCGGCACACCGCCGGCACGCCGAGTCCCGCCGCATGACCGGTCAGCCGGCGACGCGCAAATCTTGCGATGACGTACGTAGCTGTCAATGTCGGAGCGAGAGGTCCTTCCGCCGAGCGGCGCATGGTGCCCCCTGCGCCGAGTGATTGATTACACGGCTGCGCCGTGGGGGATGGGGCGCTCGTTGCGTGCGCGGTGCCGGTAGCGCAGGGGCGATTCTCCGGTCTCTCGTTTGAACGCGGTGCTGAATGCGGCCTCGGAGGCATAGCCCAGGTCGACCGCGAGGGAACCGACGCGCACGTCGGCGCCGCGCAGGGCGCGCTGCGCCAGGAGCATCCGGTAGCGGCTGAGGTAGGTCAGCGGCGGGACGCCGGCCACCGCCCGGAAATGCCGGGCGAACGAGGAGCGTGACATCGCGGCGGCGCACGCCAGATCCTCCAGGCCCCACGGCTTTCCGGGCTCGGAGTGCATCAGTTCGAGGGCGGGGCGCAGCCGTTCGTCGGTCAGCACCCGGAGCCATCCGGGCGGTACCTCGGCCTGGTCGAGGTAGGCGCGGAGGGCTGAGAGCACGAGGAGCTGGGCGTATTGCCGGATTGCGAACGCGGAGCCGGTGCGGTTGCCGGCGACCTCGTCGAACAGCTGGTCCAGGAGGCCACGCATGCTGGTCGCGGCCGACGCCCGGACGTGTCCCACCGGCGGCATTGTCTGCAGCAGCAGCTCGCGGCCGGCCGGGTTGATGTCCACGGCGGTGCCGATGACGATGTCGTCGGTGCTGCGGTCGGCCTCGGTGAGGCCGGTGAAGTTCTCCTCGGGCCCGATCTGCCGGCGTGGTCCGGCGCCGGTGCCGCCCTCGTGTTGCAGCCATGACCGGTTGGTGAGGATGGCGACGTCGCCCGGTGCGAGTTCGATCGCCTCGTCGATGCCGTCGGTGAGCAGCCGGCCGTGCCCGGACACCATGGCGATGAGCTTCAGCGAGTCCACGCAAGGCGACCGCGCCACCCACGGGCCACGCGCCGCGAACCCGCCGGCCACGACACCTCGGATCTCGACGAGGTCGAACACCTCGGACAGCTGGTCATTGCGCATGCTGACACTCTCGCGCAAAAAATATGGACGGACAAGTATTCAGCGTCCAGCCACGGTTGCCCAGACTGGAACCACGCCGCGTCGGCAGCCCGAGGAGTTGGCTCGAATGTCACATCAGTTCATGGACGGATCCCGGACGATTGTCATCACCGGCGCAACCAGCGGCATCGGCTTCGCAGCCGCCACCGCGATTCTGAGGTCGCAGAACGGGCCGTGGCACGTGGTGCTGCCGGTCCGGGACGCGGGCCGGGGCCAGGTCGCCGTCGAGACCCTGATTGCCGGCGCCGCAGCGGGCAACACGGTCGAGGCGATGGCGATGGATCTGTTGTCGCTCGCCTCGGTCCGGGCGTTCGCCAGCGGGCTGACCGCCCGCGTGGAGTCCGGCGAGATCCCTCGGGTGCACGCTCTGGTGTGCAACGCCGGCGTACAGATGGGGACCCGCCTGACCCTGACCGCCGACGGCTTCGAATCCGCCTTCGGGGTCAACCACCTGGGCCACTTCGTACTGGTCAACGAGCTGCTGCCGGTGCTGCAGGCGCCCGCACGCGTTGTCGTGGTCTCTAGCGGCACCCACGACCCGGCCGCGCTGAAGGTCGGCCCGGCCCCCGCGTGGAGCAACGCGGAAGCCCTGGCCCGCGGCATCCTCGCGCCGTCGGCCGTCGGCGACAACGCGTTCATCGCCGGTCAGCGCCGCTACAGCACCTCCAAACTGGCCAACATCTACTTCACCTACGCCCTGGCCCGCCGCCTGCCTGACGGCGTCACCGCCAACGCCTTCGACCCCGGCATGGTGTTGGGCACGAGTCTGGGACGTTCGCTGCCCGCCCCGGTGCGGTTCGTCTCCCGGCACGTCCTGCCCCGCCTGACGTGGCTACTGCGCCGGGCGGTGACGCCAAACATCTACTCCGCGTCGGAGTCGGGCAGTGCGCTCGCCTGGCTCGCGACCGCGCCGGAACTGGCCGGCACCACGGGTCAGTACTTCGCCGGGCGCACAGCCATCCGCTCGTCGGACGAGTCCTACGACACCGTGCGCGCGGACGACCTGTGGAACGACAGCCTCTCGCTGACCAGCGTTCGAGCCTGACCGACTCGCGACATTGCGGCCTAGAACTGTGAAAGGAACACCATCATGAGTGAATCGAGTTATCCGGCCGACTCCGTCGGCGGGTCGGCCGGGATGTCGCGGCGAACGGTGCTGTCGGCCGGGATGGGTCTGGTCACGGTCGGTGGTGTAGCTGCGGTCGGGGCCAATGTGGCCGAGGCGACGGTAGGCACCGATCGGGTCAGCGCCGGTCATCCCGGCGGGCCCGGTCGGATCATCTCGGTCAGCCCGGTAACGCTGCCAGCGCCCCGCCGTGCCGCGCCTCTGGAGGTGCGGGTCTCCGCCCCGGTGACCGGACGCAACCTGCCGATCATCCTCTTCGCCCACGGCCACGGTCAGGTGAACTTCCTCAACTCCCACCTCGGCTACGGTCCGATCGTCGACTACTTCTCCTCGCACGGCTTCGTGGTTGTCCAGCCCACCTTCCTGGACGCGATGTCGCTGGGCCTGCGTGACGCCGATGACCCAGATGCACCCCTGTACGCGCGGGCGCGGGCCGAAGACATGTCCCGCATCCTGGACCAGCTCCACGTGATCGAGAAGGCCGTGCCGCAGCTTGCCGGGCGCCTGGACCGAAACAAGGTCGCCGCGGTGGGCCACTCGCTGGGCGGGCACACCGTTGGCCTGCTGCTGGGCATGCAGTTCGACGATCCGTCCCAGGGCGGCCGGAAGGTGAGCCTCGCCGACCGCCGGATCAGAACGGGTGTGATGATCGCCCCGCCCGGCCGGGGCGGCGATGCGCTGCACGACCAGGTGGCCGAGCTCTACCCCGCCCTGAACGCCCCAGACTTCTCCACGATGCGGACGCCGGCACTCGTCGTCGCGGGCGACAAGGACCTCTCCACCACCTTCACCGACCTGGGCGCGAGCTGGCGGATGGACGCGTACTTCCTCTCGCCGGGTCCCAAGTCGCTGCTCACCGTGTTCGACGGGGAGCACCAACTCGGTGGAATCTGCGGATACGACTCCGTCCTGACCACCGATGAGAACCCACTGCGGGTCGCCGCGGTCGGGCGGTTGACCTCGACCTACCTGCGCACCGCGTTCGACCGCCGGGATCCCGCCTGGCAGCAGGCGCGTGACGCGCTGACGACCGGAGCCAACGCGATCGGACGGGTCGACTCCAAGTAAGCCCAGTGATACGAGCCAGTTCGTGAGGCGGCGGGTGGTGAGGCGGGTGACAACCATTGAACCTTTTTCAACCTCCCCTTGCGGTCCGTTGGAGCGCGAGGTCGGACGCGGTGTGTGAGCGCCGCGTGGTTCAGGTTGAAAAAGGTTCATTGCTGCACCACCACCCGCACGCTTGAACGCTTCCCCAATCGCTCCCAGGGCTCGGCCCAGTTCTCCGACGATCTTCGCTACTTCGGCAGGCATGGACAGGAACGGCGCGTGTGAGGCACCCAGCGTCACGACGGAGGTCGGATTCTGCGGGAAGGCGGCGTCGGCTTCCGCGATGAACAGCCGTTGGAGGGCCGGGAGGATCGCCATGTCACGCGCACAGAGGACGTAGGTACGGGGTACGGAGCCCCAGCCGCCGCGGGTCAGCTCGGTGGTGCCGCGCATCATGCCGGCCGGGGCGTCCGGGGTCAGCAGGCCCAGGGCGGCGTCGGCGACGATCGGGGCGACATCGCCGTAGAACGCGTCGCGAAGCTGCTGACGATAGGCGAGGTCGTTCGAGGCGAGGTCGAGTCGCAGCGCCCCGATCAGGTCGGGATCGCCTCGAAGCGCGGACAGGACCAGCGCCTCCGCGTTCTCTGGCAGCGTGAAGTACGGGCCCGGGCGCATTGCCCGACGCTGGTATGACCGCGGCGACGTACACCGCGTGCGCCACCAACTCGGGAACCTGCTGCGCCACCCGGGTCAGGACTGGGCCGCCCATGCTGTGGGCCACCACCGTGACCGGACCGCCACGTCCGAGCTGTTTTCAACGCGCCGACCCGTGGCCGTATCAGGACCTCCACGAACACTGCTCCAGACGTGTGTCCGGGTACGTTCCGCCTTTCGCCCTGCACCTCGAGCACGCTGCCACGGCGACGCATGACGCCACGGAAGGTGTCACGACGACGGCGGTCGCCTCGGGCGTACAGCCGACCGTCCTCCACGACGACCTCCTCGGCCGGCACGCCATACAGATCGGAATGGGGGTCGGCGACGGCGAGACGTACCACGGTGTCTCGCGCGGTCCTCGCCGCCTGATCCACCGGACCGACCACGCTCGGCATCGTGGACGAACCCGCCGAGATCGACGCACGGGGAAACTCGGTGTCGCCGAGCAGCGTCGTGACGTGGCCGAGCGGTACGCCGAGCCCATCGGCAGCGACCTGAGTCAGCACGGTGTAGGTGCCGGTGCCGATCTCCTGGCTCGCGGTCCGCAGGGTTGCCCGCCCGTCCAGAGCCTTTTCCAACCTGATCTTGCAGGTCAGCACGGGTGGGCGGGGGCCGCAAGGCTTGACAATCGAAGGTGATCGATTAGCGTTGGTGCTCGCGAGGCGAACCGGACGATCAGCGGCGACTGGCGCCCCTCGTTCCGCTGCGCTGCTGTACGCCAATCTCCGGAGGAATCGCAGCCACCATGAGACTGAAGAGCAGCCTTCTCGGTGTCGCCGCAGCGGCCGTAACGCTGACCGCCGCCCTGGACGGTGCCAGCGCGCCGGCCACCGTGCCGGCCAGCACGGCTCCGCCGCCGCCCAGCAGCGCCCCGCCGGCCAGCACGGCTCCGCCGGCCAGCACCGCCGCGCCGACCGGGGCCGCATGCAACGTCCGCTACTCGGTCTATACCTGGGACACCGGCCTGACGAGCAGCATCACCATCACCAACACCGGCGCGACCACGATCACCTCCTGGGTGCTGAACTTCCCGCTGCCCGCCGGACAACGCATCACCAGCGGCTGGAACGCGGTGTACTCGCCGTTCAGTGGCGAGGTCACGGCCCGTGGCCTCGACGACCACGTCATCATCGGGCCGGGCGCCGCGATCGCCATCGGGTTCGTGGCCACCCACACCGGTGGCACCGGCAGCCCGTCCTCGTTCACCCTCAACGGGACGCCCTGCTCGCTCGGCTGAGCCGCCGGTCAGTCAGGGCGGCCGAGTCGGGCTACCGTTGCCGGCAGGCAGCCGCCGTGCCGGAGGCGGGTTCCGGCACGGCGGCTTGGTCGGCGAGTACGGCGGCCGGTCGAGAAGGTCAGCCGGTCCGGCGCAGTCGCCCGAACATGCCATCGAGCCTTTTCACCCTGCGTAGCGGTTGGCTTCGACGCGGTGCAGAACGCATGGCAAGTGACCGGATCCGGCGAGGCTTATGCGTTGGTTGTTGGCCAACGCTTGATGCAGCGAGTCGACGGCCCAGCGGGGACGGATGTCCTCGGTTCCGTCGATGATCAGCACGGGCAGTTCGAGCGCCCGGCACCGCGTCGCGAGGTCGTTGTGGCCGAGTTCTTGCCTGACCTCGGCGTTGATGGCCTGGTTGCAGTCGTGGTTGATGCCCAGCCATGGGGTGGCCATGCGTTCGGCGTGTTGCAGTGCGCTGCCGTGGTCGGCGAAGTCGGCCGACCATTGCAGTACCGCCCATTCGCGTTCCTCCGTGGGCGTGCGGGTACGGGCGCTGAGTGCCTCCCACCGGTCCAGATGTTGCCCGAGCCGCGGCCTCAGATTCCGCTTGTAGTGCGGATGCCGGCCGCGTTCGGGGTCGATGCCGGTCCCGGACACGTAGATCAGATGGCTGACCCGTTCGGGATGTTCGATGGTGTACCGCAACGCCAGATGCGCGCTCCACGAGTGGCCCATCAGGGCCATTCGCGGTCCGGCCAGATGGTCGCGTACCGCGTCGAGGTCGGCGACGAAACGGGCGACGCTGTATGGACCGCGCCGCTGCGAGCGTTCACAGCCGCGCTGGTCCCATCGGGTGGTGCGGGTACTGTCGTGCAGCCGGGCGACCGGGTCGAGGTAGTCCCACAGGCCCGGACCGCCGTGACAGAGCACCAGCGGCGGCCCGATACCGAACTGTTCGGCCCACAGGTGGGAGTTGTCGTCGGCACCCGGAATCGGACCCAGAGCTCGACCGAGTCGCGGTGGGGCTGGTGGGGCGTTGTCGCCACGCTGAACCGACGGGCGGATGGCCGCTACCATCCCGATCGTGACGCCCGTCGACCCCGAACGCGGGCCATCGGTGTTTCGGGCTGTCCGAGACCACCGCCGGCTACCTGGCGAGTTTCCGGCCAGGGTGCGGGTCCTGCTCGTACTCTGCCTGGTCTGCTGCGGCCTGGCCGGCTACCAGATCGCGATCCGATCACTGGTTCACCGCGTAGGCGTCGCGTCGGCCATCGGGCTCGTCGTCCTCGTACTCGGTCTCGTGGCGGCCGGGCTGATCGGATGGCGGCTGGCCGCGGGCCGTTCGCTATACCGGTGGTGCGCCCGCAACGGCTGGTCACCTGCTGCCGAACGCGCTGCGTGGCCCTGGACACCGCAACAGACGCAACCGGACGCGGTCACCGTACGGTTCGCCGCCGTCAAGACCCTGCGGGGACTGCCGATCACGGTTGGCGAACTGTCCTGGACCCGTGACGGACTCGGCGGCAGCGTGGAAAAGTCGAAGGGAGACGGCGTCTTCACCGTGGTACGGCTGCCAAGATCATATCCCGCCACCGCGGTGCAGCGCCGCCGGAACATCGGCCGACGCCGGGCCGGGGAGGACGAGTTCCTCCGGAAGTTCCGGTTCATCGTCGACGAACCGTACTTCGCCCACCAACTTGCCGATCCCGCGCTGCGCGCCGCCCACCTGACCGGACGCGTCCCCCGATGGGCGATCGTGGGCGACGAGCTCTACACGGTCGTCGCGTCCCGGCTTCCCCTGCGCCCCACCCAGGTGGTCACGGCGACGGAGCAGGCACTGTATCTGTTGCGGTTGCTCGGCATTCAGCCGCCCGAATCGGCTTGACCACCTCCAACAGACTCCATGTAGATCGGTGATCGGGCGCGGTGCGCCGCGGGCCGCCATCCATGCGGCCAAGGGTGCTCGCCAGTTCATCGAGTAGGCCAGGCAAACCTTCGAGCGCGGACACATGACCAGCATCTTCGGGCATGTCCGTACGGCAACCCGGCCTGCTTGCGTACGTAAGGCGCGGATCGCGGCTACCTGTTAGCTGGTACGACCGCAGCCCGCCAGGCTTGGTCGAGGTGACCGGTGGGTTCGCTCTCATCGCGGCTGCCCACCGTAGGTTGGTGTGGCTCTCATTTGGCGTGCGTCCCCGCCGGTCACCGGGGCGGTGAGAGGCTCAAGAGAGGACTGCCCGCCCGCCACACCCCAGCCCAGAACAACCCCCGCCGCGGCCGCTTGACGCAGAGGGGTGCCTACCTGTTCGGCGCCGGTATCCCGGCATCCTTCCTGCCTGGTGCCGTCGCCATGGGCCGGACCGACCTCGGCTGAGCGGCGTCACCAGTCTTCGGACGTCATGTCGCTCGCGGGGGGACATTGCTCGCCGGCAGCGCGGACCCGTGAACATTTCGATGAGTGCCGGACTCCCGGGGGCGTGCCGTCAGGACGTCGCCGACCCGGTCGCCAACTGCCTGGTCTGCTGTGCCGCCCATTGGGCGGCTGCCGCGGCGACCGGGATCGTCGGGTCCACCAACCACGCGGCCTCGAGGCCGTAGCAGAAAGCGATGATCTCCATTGCCTTGAGCTGCGGGTCGATGTCCTTCCGCATCTCGCCGCGCTCTTGTGCGGACCGCAGGGTCGCTGTCACGCGGTCGATCGTTGTTCGGTAGCCATCGACCAGTCGTGGGTGGAGGTCGGTGTCGGGGCTGACGTTTTCGCCGAGGACGACGATGTTCATGCCGAGCAGGCTGGCCACCTTGCCGTCGTGCTGGCTGGGCCAGTTGGCCACGTGCTTGGCGATGATGTCGACGATCTTGATGCCGGGGTCGGGTCCGTCGCCCCACAGCCACTCCTCGGAGAAGGCCAGGTGGCGATCCATGACGGCGTTGAGCAGGGCCTCCTTGCTGCGGAAGTGATAGAGCAGCCCGGTCTGTGACACGCCGGCCTCGGCCGCGATGTCGGCGAGGCTGGTGCCGCGCGCTCCGTTGCGGGCGATGAATCGTACGGCCACGTCGACGATGCGGTCCCGTGTCTCTAGGCCCTTCGCTGAGGTCTTGGGCTTCTGGGCAGGGGACACGGTTGATCTCCTCGCGATGGTGGGGACGGGTCGCCGTCAAGCATAGACAAACAGACTGAGTACTCGGTAACCTCTGCGAAACAGACTGAGTGCTCAGTCTGAACTGTGGCGAGAGGCGCGATCGAATGAGTGCAGCTTTCCAGCGGGGAACCTCGGTCGTCCGCGAGGAAGACACTCCGCTGCGGCCGCACGAGCAGGTTCAGGCCTTCCTGGACAGCTCCGGGTCATCACCCGACCCGTGGGCCGCCGACATCGCGGCCGTGCGGGCGGACGCACGCGCGAAGGTCCTGGCCGTGACTGGCGAGCCGGCGCCGGTGGCCGCTGTCGAGCCGGTTGACGCGGACGGCGTACCGGCTCGGCTCTATCTGCCCACGGGCGCCGAACAGGAGGTGCTGGTCTGGGCGCACGGCGGCGGCTGGATTCACGGAGACCTCGACACCGCCGAGGGCGTCGCCCGCGCACTCGCGAACCGGGCCGCGTGCGGGGTGCTGTCCATCGACTACCGGCTCGCGCCCGAGCACCCGTTTCCAGCCGGCTTCGACGACACGTGGACGGCCGTCACCTGGGCACGCCACCACTTCGGCAGCGTGGCCGTCGGTGGGGACAGTTCGGGCGGCAATCTCGCCGCGGCGGCCGCGCTCAAAGCGCGTGACGAAGGCGTTCGGTTAGCCGCCCAACTCCTCGTCTACCCGGCACTCGACAGCGTCGAGAACACCGACTACAAGGTCGCGTTCCGGCGGCGGTACGAGACCTTCGCGGGCCGGTCGGGTTTCGGCGCCAACAGCTACCGTCGGCTCCAGTACATCTGGGCGACGTACGTTCCCGACCCAGCACACCTTAAGGCGTCGTATGTATCCCCGCTGCACGCTGAATCCGTGCGCGGTGTCGCTCCTGCGACGATCATCACGGCCGAACACGATTTTCTCCGCCGCGAGGCCGAGGACTATGCCCGGCGTCTGGAGGCGGCCGGCGTGCCGGTCGAGTTGACCGAGTACGCGGGGCAGATCCATGGCTTCTTCGAGATGTTCGCCGTGATGACCGACGCGCATCACGCCGTTGGCAAGGCTGGCGACGCCGTACGCCGCGCGTTCCAGTCAACCCACACCATCGAGCCTTAAGGACTTCTCGTGCGATCGCTGACCCATTACCGCGGAACCTTCCGGGCGGCCGGCGTCGCCGCGGCGGCTGCCCTGCTGCTGGCCGCCTGTGCGCCCGGCGGCAACTCCGACGCCGGCCCGGTGCCGTCCAAGCCGGTCTCCACCGGTGCCGGCAGCGAACCGGTCACCCTGAAGCTGCTCGTCACCAGCGGCGTCGACGTCCCGTTCTACACCGCTCTCGGCAAGCTGTTTCGCGCCAAGTACAGCAACGTGACCGTCAAGGTGGAGAACCAGGACTACGCCACCTTGACCACGACCATCGCGCGTACTCTCGCCGGGAACAACGTGCCCGACCTCGTCCGCGTGCCGCAGCTCGGCAACCTGACCAAGGACCACCTGCTGATCAGCCTTGACCCGTATGCGGAGGCGTATGGGTGGAACGAGTGGCCGCAGTCGCAGTTCGACTCCACCCGTGTCGGCCCGGACGGCACACAGCGGGGGACAGGCTCGTTGTACGCTGCGGGCGCTGGCTTTGGTCTGACCGGGGTGTATTACAACAAGGCGCTTGCGCAGCGGATTGGTATGACGCGGCCACCGGCGACCGTCGCCGAGTTCGAGCAGTTGCTCGCCACCGCGAAGGACGCCGGGCTGCAGCCGATCATGACCAACGGCAAGGACGGCGGCAGCGTCTATCCGCTGCAGAACCTGGTGATGTCGTACGCCGGTGACGCGCAAGCCGTCCAGGACTGGAACTACACCAAGCCCGGCGCGAGTATCGACACTGCGGCGACGGTCAAGGCCGGCACGACCTTGCAACGCTGGGGAAAGGCGGGATACCTGCCGGCCGACGTGAACGACATCGACCAGACCCGGGCACCGGCCGAGTTCGTCAAGGGCAACGGCGTGTTCTTCCCGAGCGGCAACTGGCAGGCTCCGGGACTCGACAAGACCGGACCCGGTCAGTTCGGGTTTTTCCTGTTCCCGCCCGGCGTTGCCGGTGGGCCGTCGTACGCGATGACCGCCGCCGCAAACCTGGGGATCCCGGCGAAGTCACCCAACGCAGACGTGGCGGCCGCGTTCCTGGACTTCGTGCAGACGGACCGGCAGGCGCGGCAGGAGACGGTCACCCTCGGCGGGCTGGTGCCGGCGGGCCCGTCGGACGCGCCAGCTCCGACCGCGCCCGAGGGGTCGGCGGTCGCCGCCACCGTCAGCGCGTTCCAGGAGTTGCTGAAGAGCAACAGGCTGGTTGGCTTCATGGCTGATGCGACGGTTTCGATCCACGTCAACAGCCTCATACCGCAAACGCAGCTGCTGCTGGCCGGCAGGACGACGCCCGAGGCGTTCGCGACCAAGGTGCAGTCCGACTACGAGCGCGATCTCGGGCGATGATCGCGGCGAGCCGATCCAGGGGTGGTGTGGTGCCGTCCGTCCCGACCCCGGAGGCGATGCGGCAGGCTTCGGCTACGACCGACCCGTCGAGCGTTCCTGCGGCACGACAACCCGCCGTACGGCGCCCATCCGCACGCCGACGGCGGAGTTGGAGCGCGCTCCTCTGGGTTGCGCCAGCGTTGGGAATGTACGGCGTTTTCGTGCTGTTCCCGATGCTCCAGTCCGTGCAGTACTCGTTCTACGACTGGGACGGCATCGGGCCGGCGACGCCAGCCGGACTGGACAACTGGAAAGCGATCTTCACCCAGCCGGAGCTGCTGCAATCCGTGGTGCACGCGTTCGTCCTCGTCGTGTTCTACACGGTCTTGCCGGTCGGGCTCGGTCTGGTCGCCGCGTCGTTCATCCGCGAACTGAAGCCCGGCGCGTTCAGCACCACCGCCCGGGTTGTACTGTTCGTCCCGCAGGTGCTTCCGCTGGTCGCGGCCGGTATCGCGTGGACGTGGATGTACTCCTCAGACGGCCTGGTCAATCAGGTCATGCGCGCGGTCGGCCTCGATCAGTACACGCGGGCCTGGCTCGGTGACTTCACTTTCGCTCTGCCCGCGGTCGGTGTGATCGGGGTCTGGGTCATGCTCGGCTTCTGCACGGTGCTGCTGCTCGCGGGCATCGGCAAGATCGACCCGGCGCTGTACGAGGCGGCCCGGCTGGACGGGGCCGGGCCGGTCAGTGAGTTCTTCGCCGTGACGCTGCCCGGGTTGCGGCGCGAACTGGTCGTGTGCGCGACGTTCACGATCATCGCCGCGCTGGCGAGCTTCGACGTCGTCCAGGTCGCGACGCAAGGCGGTCCGGGCTACCAGACGATGGTGCCCGGCGTGCAGATCTACCGGTTGACGTTCCTGCAGCAGCAGGTCGGCCAGGCCTCGGCGCTCGCGGTGTTCCTGGCCGTCGTCGTGCTGGTGGTCATCTGGCCGATCCAGCGTCTCGGGAGGGAGAAATGACCACATCGGGCCTCGCCCATCGAGTAACGCGCACTGGGATCCTGCTCGCGCTGATGCTGTTCGCCGTGGTGCCGTTGCTGAGTATGTTCACCACGGCACTGGCGGCGCCGGGCAGCACGCCGCAAGGCCTCAGTTGGCCGAGCGACCCGCACTGGCACAACTTCGTCGACGCGTGGAGCGCGGCGAACTTCGTCGCGCTGTTCCGCTCGAGCACCCTCATCGTGCTTGGCGTCGTACCGACCACGGTCGCGATGGCCACCGCCGCGGGCTACGCCCTCGCTCAGCTGAACGTGCCCTTCGGTAAGGCGATCTACGGTCTTCTCCTCGTCGGACTCACCCTGCCGTTCGAGGCGCTGATCACCCCGTTGTACTACGACCTGCGCAGCATGGGACTACTCGGGACGCGGCTGGCGATCGTCCTGCCACTCATCGGACTGCTCATGCCGTTCGGCGTCTTCTGGATGCGCGCACACTTTCTCGGCGCCGAGCCCGCGCTCACCGAAGCCGCGAAAGTCGACGGCGCCAACACCTGGCAGACGTTCCGCCGCATCCACCTGCCGCTCGCCACCTCGGCATGGTCCGCACTATCTGTGCTCTTCTTCCTCGCCAGCTGGAACCAGTACCTGCTGCCCCTCGTCCTCGTCGACGACCCGACGAAGCGGACCGTGGCCGGCGGGCTGGGCGCCTTCCAGGGCCAGTACGGCACCGACATCGTGCTTCTCTGCGCCGGATCCCTGCTGATCATCCTGCCCTCGCTGGTGATCTTCCTGATCTTCCAGCGCAACTTCGTCAAGGCGCTGATGCAAGGAGCCGTCAAGTGACTGCCCGAGGCTCACAACCTGGAGGTTCCATCGCATCTGGCCGACCGACTGCTTCAACGACCCGGCAGGCCAAGCTGCCGCGACCGAAGCCGCCCTCGCTGCCGACTCCCAACCCAGGACCACAGTCATCGAGGAGAAGCCGCACAGGGCGTCTTGGATGGCAACTCGACTTGGCAGACCGGACCATTGCCGACCAGGGTGAGATCGTCAGCTAGTACTTCGACATTGGCTGCTCCAAGACCAAGATTGCCCTGGAGAAGCTGAACGACCTGCGGAAGCGGATCGCGTGGGGGCGGGTGGCGAAAGTCCTGATCACCAGCGCGGTCACTATGTCGCCTGGGATCATGGAGCTTGTTGATGCCCTGACGCCGCAAACGAGGGTCGCAACGTACTCCGGCACTCCTGCACGTGCCACCAGTTCAGGTCCACCCGCATCATCGGCGGCCTGCCGGGCTCGCCGACGCCAAACCGGCCATCAGCAGACGGTACGCGGATGTGGCCGAACACAATGAACCTTTTTCAACCCCCCCTGCGGTCCGGTGGACCGCGAGGTCGAACGCGGGGCGCGAGCGCCGCGCGGTTCAGGTTGAAAAAGGTTCAATGGATGGACGACTCGGCGGCGCAACGGCGTGGCGACTCCCTACCCCTGCCGAGCCGGTTCGCGCCGTTCGCCCTTCCAGCCCCGCCGACACAACCCGCAAGCGCTGAACAGACTCAGTCGTCGTAGAACGTCAGGTCGCAGTGCCGGCACTTCCGTCCCCACCAATCCGTGTGCCAGTCGTGGTGCTCGTCGAGCCGGGCGATGTCGCCGCAGACCACGCAGAGAAAGGCGTACTGGCAGTCGGAGATGTCGTAGCCCCGACGGCGGTGCGCCGGCACCTCCCGGAGCGGGACGGTACGCAGGCCCTGCGTCGTGTGCGTGAGCCACCGCTCCTCGTGCCCGCACCGACCGCAGACCTTGACGCGCTCACAGAGCCGGTCCCCGTCGCCGGCCTCGCCGTAGTCGTGCACGGTCCGGGCGGGCAGCAAGGTGCGACCACAGTCGCAGCGAGGCTGTCGGCGGCACGGGTTGGCGGGATCGGTCGCTGTCAGATGCGGCAGCTCCGCGTGGGAGTGCAGGGTGAGCAGGCACATCGTCCGGCGGATCCAGCCGAGAGACCGAGCCGGTGGTGCAGATGACGCCATCGGCCACCTCCCGACCGACCGCCCGCTTCGAGGGGTCCCACCAGGATAGGTCGACTGACCGCGCCCGTACAGATTCGTACGGTGACGGCCGGGCTTGTCGAATTTGAGCAGCGATGTTGTTGACAGATCGCGCGGCCGGGTGCGTTGGCGGAAGAGCGGGTGGCAACCGTCGGCTCCGGCTGATCCGACCGTTCGGCCGGGTACCTCCGTCAGCCCGGGTACTTGCCGTCCGGCGAGCGGACGCAGGGGGACATCACGATCAGGGCGATCCAGACCCGGTCACCCGAGGTCGTCCAGGAGAACTGGAAGCCGTCGGCGGGGTTGACCAGATCCAACTCGGCACCGGCGCCCGCGGGCAGGACCCGGAAGTTCTTGAGCTCATACCCCTTCGCGGTCTACTCGTCGCGGAGCCGTTCCAGCACCACGGTGTGGCGCTCGACGGGGAGCGTCACGTGGCTGAACCCGGAGACGTGGAAACGGCGTCGTCACGGTACCCATCGCAGGGTGCCGGTCTGACGGACGGCGCCGGATCCGGGCTGCCCTCGCCGATCGCCTCCGTGGCGGCACCGAGGTGCGCGCGGGTCCCCGCCTCGACGTCCGCTCTCGACTGGCTCTGCACCGTCGGATCCTTCCCGTTGTCCGCCCCCGAGCAGCCGGCGAGGACCGCCAGCACGGCGGAGGCCGCCACCACTGCGGCTCGTACCCTCATCGTGGCGACTGCCCGTGATCGAGAGTCACCTGGTCGTGGAGGCCGAGCACGATCCGGCCCTGGTTCTTCAGGCTCTCACTGCCCGGGGTCCAGTAGCCGCTGTGCCCGGAGGTGTCCACCTGGTAGCGGTTGGCGCCGAAGTCCTGGTCGGTCGGTTCGTTGTCGTGCACCCCAGGAATGCTGCCCGTCGCGCCGGTCATCGGGTCGTCCGCCGCGCCGCCCGCCCAGACGTGCCGGGGATCGAGTTGGAGTTCTCCGGCGGTGCCTACCGACATTCCGGGACTGCCGGCCGTCACGATGTCGTGTACGGCCAGGCCGTCGCCTCGGCTGGCCGCCTCGCCCACCACCACGCTGCCGTAGCTGTGCCCGATCACCGTGGTGTGGCTCGGCCCTGGATCGTGTGCGGCGTTCAGGCCGTTGACGAAGCTGTCCAGGGCCGGGGCGCCGGCCTCGGCGTGTCCGGTACCCATCGCACTGGTGTCGAATCCCGGGAGCGTCGTAGCCGAGCCAGGCGATCACCGAGACGCCGCCGGTCGTCGGGCCGCCGATCTGTTGTGCCGCTTGCTGCACCTCGGCCGCCCGGTCGATCTGCCCGCGCATGTTGTCGAGTCCGGTGCAGGTGCCGGAGACCAGTACGACGGTGTGCGTAGGCCCTCGGCCAGCGCGTCCAGCCGCTGTCGCAGCTTGCCCAGGTCGTCCTCCCACCAGTGCAGCAGGTTCTCCAGTGCGGTCCCGCTCTGCCAGCCGCGCAACTCCCGGGCCACCTGGCTGGTCCGGTTCCACATCCGTCAACTCCCGGTCGAGGCCCACCCGCAGCTCGGCCGCCACGCTGGCCTTCGCCTCAAGCAGTGCCGGGTCGACTCGTACCTCCGTAGCTATCGATACCCCTCCCCGGACCGGAGGGTAGCAGTGCAGGCACAATACGTGTCTCCGTCGGAAATCGGCGCCAGGTCGGGACCGACGAAGTGCAGCCGGTTCGGTCGCGCGCCGGTGCGGATGATGGCGCCGAGCGGGCACGGGCGCGGCGGATCGGCCTGTACGGGATGAGCGGCTCTCAGGCCGAGAGGTCGAGTACGCCACCGCAACTCGTACTGGGCTTCGGCAACCTCACCGAGGACGCCGTTCGCGACGCCGTCTGCATCATCGCCACGCTCGCCTAGGCCGTGTTTTAGGTAGCGGGAGAGTCTTGGGCGGATAGCTCTACGGCCAGTTCCATACAGCGCAGGCGGGCTGGGGAGAAGTCGTAGGGCATCTTGCCGACGGCTTCAAGTACGCTCATCTCCCGCCTGCCAGAGCTGAGGTCGGCCTCGTCCTCGCCGTGGTCGGCGGTAGCTGGGTGCAAAGTGTCCCAGGCGTCGAAGAGGGCATCGTCGTCCTTATCCAGGCCGGACTCCTCGATGACGGCCTGCAGGGCGCTTTCGAAGGCGTGCCGCTCGGCGGCCACTTGAGCCACCCGTGGATCATCGACGGCGACGCTGTCATCGAGTGCCTCCTCGGCGGCATCGATGCGGTCGGAATCCTCCCGCAGAGTGGGATGCGTGGCCAGGGCGACGAAGCGGGTGGCCTGGACGGCCGCGCCGAGCGGGCCGAAGATCCGCTCAGTGACCAGCAGAGTGTCCAGGTCCGCCTGACGCAGGGAGCCTTCGGGCAGGCTCTTGAGGCGTTCGGTGACGAAGTCGGAGAGCAGGCCCATCCGGCTGCCTTCGGTGCGCATCCGCTGCACGGCGGTCCGTTGCCGCCGCAATTCCGCCTCCTGCTCGGCGAGGGTTTCCTCCAACCGCTCCAGGATGCCCGCGATACCGTCTCCGCTGTCCGCACCGGCGGAAGCCGTGCCGGTGGTAAAGGCGTCACGGATGTCGTCCAGGGCGATCCCGGCGTCGGCCATCTTGCGAATCCACAGCAGGCGGATCATGTCCTCGTACCCGTAGCGGCGGCGGTTATCACCGCCCCGCTCAGGCTCGGGCAGCAGGCCGATCTCGTGGTAATGGCGAATCGCCCGTGGCGTGCTGCCGGCGAAGGCTGCCGCGTCACCGATCTTGACCTGGCGGGGTGGCATGAAGGACGAATGCATGAGCAGGGGACCTTTCCTCAAGGGATCGGGACGTAAGTCCACTGGACCACATGCCGCTACGGAAGGTGCAACCCTGTACACACCGCCCCGCGCCAATGTCAGGAAATCTGCCCTTCCTCGCCCATTCCGGGTCGGCAAGCCGCAGCGATTTCAGCCGAGCCAGCTTGTCCTGCCTGGTGCCGGTCAGCGAGATGCGGTGGATGGTCGCTGCCCTGTCCGGATCGCCCTGCCCGTAGCGTGCGAACGCTGCCACGCACAACTGCCGCCCCACCTCCGGGCCGAACACCCGGGTGTCCTGCTGGGGCCGGTTTCCCTCCGGGGACAGGTCGATGATCCAACCTTCGTCGCAGGTTCGCCGCAGATACTCGCGCATGCCCTCGAAGGACTTGCCCTTGAGGAAGCTCGACGGGGTGACGAAGGCGACGATTCCTTGGGGCTCGGTGGGGTGAGCCTCGAACGCCTTCCAGAGCGCCCAGCGCCAGAAGCACCACGGCAGGCCGTAGAGG
Source organism: Plantactinospora sp. CA-294935 (assembly GCF_050936445.1). NCBI lineage: Bacteria > Bacillati > Actinomycetota > Actinomycetes > Micromonosporales > Micromonosporaceae > Plantactinospora > Plantactinospora sp. CA-294935. The sequence goes on along the minus strand of NZ_JBNJMU010000001.1, from coordinate 7,945,137 downwards.
TCCGACTCGTACCTGCCGCCCCCAGGGACGCGGAACTCGTCGAGTGACGGACGGCCGGATGACGCGCCGGGAAGCAGGGGCACCTTCCGGCGTTCCTCGATCCAGGGAGCTCGGCCCCTGCTGTTCTCGACGTGTGGCGGGTTGCCGATGACCACCATCACCGGTACGTCCCGCTTGATGCGGTTGGCCTCCTGCCGAGCCCGCTCGATGACGCGGTACGCGGCTCGCAGCCGACCCTGTTGCTTGACCGGGTCCTCCAACGCATCGGTGAGAAAACGAACCTCGGAGGCGGGCAGTTCGGTCTTGAACTGGACCTGCATCGCCTGGTGAAGGCGGAGTTCGGCAACGGCGTAGGGCGCAGCCTGGATCTCGAAGCCGACGAGACGGTCCTGGAAGAACTCGCGAAGTCGGGGTGCCCTCGCTCCCTTGCCCTGTCTCTCGTCAATGGTGTCCGACACGCATCTCAGCACCTCGACGAGGAACGTTCCGGTGCCCATCGCCGGATCGACCACGAGCACGTCGTCAGCTGCGAGGCCCCAGGAGCGGTCGAAGCGGACCGTGAGGATCTCATCGACGAAGTCGACCACGGCAGCGGCAACCGGCTTGGGGGTGTAGTACGAGCCGCTGCGTCGCCGCAGGGCTGGATCGTATGCCGCGAGGAACCGCTCATAGAGATCCGCGTGGACGTCTGTCCGCCCGTCATCGAGCACGTTCCAGTCGATGCAGCCGATCACCCGGCGCAGAGTTTGGATTATGCGCAGTTCGTCGGCAGCTTCGTTGTCCGTCAGCACCGCCAGGGCACGGCCCATCAGTGAGTGCTTCTTGCCGAGCAGGCGGGCGATCTCGTGAAGGGGTGTCTGCTCGAAGGCGATCCCGTCTACTCGTGCGAGTAGCAGGGCGAAGGTCACTGTCTGCGCATAGGCGTCGGAGAAGCCGAGGTCGTCGAGGTCGGGGAAGAGCAGGTCGCGCCAGTCGGCCGCGAGCAAGGAGAGTTCCTCGTGGGCTACGTCCCGGGTGGGATCGCCCAGGATGGCGGTGACCTCGTCCCGGAGCAACCGGCAGAGGCCAGCCACCATGTTGATCAGCTGCGGAAGGGTGCGGGGCTGCTCCGGCTCCCACAGCAGAAACTGCTGGATGAGCGCCTCGAACCCGGATCCGTCAGTCCGCAGAGGCTGCCGGATGTCGAACGGATCTCCCTCCAGTTCAACCTCGGGACCGGCGAGGTCGCCGTAGCTGTATCGCGCCCATGTCACGCCATCCGAGTAGAGGACGTTCGGCAGCGCCTTCAGCTTCTCCCACTGCTCTCCCCCGCTGGGGTGCCATGGAGGGCAGCAACGGCTCCAGCCGAGCCCACTCGACATCCGTCAGATCACCAGCCACGCCAGCACAACCGCGGTCGGTTCCCCGGTCATCGCGACCGCCGCTCACCCCCGCCTGGCCACCACGAATCTGCTCGATCACATCGGCAGCGATGCACCCTTCTTCGACCGCGTTCTGGACACCGTCTTCCGCCCCTTCGCGCAGAGCGACACCGAGGGTGCGCTACCCACGCTGTACGCCCCCACGGCCGACATCCCGGGTAACAGCTACCCAGGCCCGGGCGGCTTCGGGGGAGTACGCGGCGCCCCGAAGCTCGTCGGCCGTTCCAAGGCCGCCCAAGATCCGGACGTCGCGCGCCGCCTTTGGGCACTCTCCGAGGACCTCACCGGGGTCAGCTTCTCCCTGCTGACGGCGCAGCGGCGGGGTGACCAGCACCAAAACCGGTCAGGACAGGCGTCGGCGTACGGCCGATAGTGTCACGATCGGCCGCTGAACAGGGTGAAGGCGGTTGGGGTTGTGCCACATCCGGTCCACATACGTCCGATCTACCCGCTGGGCTCAAACCAGATGATCTTGGCGCGTTCGGCCCCGCAGGCTGACTGTGTAAATTCAGGATTGACCGGCATGGGCGGCCCTTGCTGGCTGGTCATTGCTTCCCCCGCCGAGATGGTGAGCCAGGGCAAACGGCACTACCGTGCCCGCGAAGTGCGCCTACGCGCGGACCGAGTTGGGAATGCTTGCGCCGGCGACGAGCGCGGCGGGAGTAAGGCTGGCTGGTCGAGGGTGCCGAGGCTGGGCCCGAAGCGTGCGGCAAGAACGGCCGCACCGGCGTCCCCCGTTCGCAAGTTTAGTATGAACCTGCGGCCGTATTCTCTGTCACATTCCCGCGCTACTGTCCCCACCGTGGTGTGCCTGCTCACCCTGTTTTATCCGCTCGGCGACAATCCTGGCAGTCTCCTGCGCCTCGGACGCCGCCTCCGCCACGCCCTGGCCCGCCGCGAGCAGGCCCGCCGTGACAGCGGCCTCCACCTTCGCCCGGCTGTTAGCGACCTCTTTCATGATCGCCTTTTGTTCGGCCCGCTGCTGTTCGACCTCGACGAGCGCTTGTCTACCTTCCTTGTCTAATTCTGCGGCGTTGCCCAGGCGCGCCGCCGCGAGCTCGTTCCGTCGATCTCGCTCATCGCGGGCGGCTGCTGCCTCGGCGTGCAGCTTGCTCAGCAACGCACCGGCAGCCCGGTCGCGTGCGTCCAACGCCGGCCGGGCATCACGTTCGGCCTGGGTGATCTGTTCAGCGAGCCGGGCCGACTTCTGCTCGGCCGCGGTTTTGCGTTCGATCAGGTCGGCGAGCGCCCATCCGCGCAGGTCGGCATCGGCGGCGTCACGCCCAGCTTTCGCCTGATCATGCGCTTCTTGAGCGTCGGCGCGTTCCAGGACGAACGTCTGTCGGCGGGTCTCGTTGACGACGTCGCGCGCCCGATCGCGGTCGCCTTCCCGGGCAGTGGCAGTCGCCGCGGCATCCTTGGCCAGCTGGCGCAACCGCTGCGTGGACTCGGCTTCGGCCGCCTCCCGAGCCCGGACGCGCAGCAGCAGCGCGGTCCCGTCGTGGACGGCGCTCTCGCGGCTGGTGCGCGCGGCGCGATGACGCTCGTGGGCGTCCGCCACCGGCCGCAACGCCGCCACAGCACCAGCCGCGAAGTCACGCTCCAGCAGCATCGCGTGCCGATCGCCGACCGTTCGTGCGTAGATGTCGAAGTTTCCCGCGACGCTCACCGCGTCCTCGGCGTCGAGGACGATCTTCAGCAGCCATTCGACGAACTCCCGGCTGGACTTGAACTTGAACGCGCTGGCCGCGTCGCCCTCGTCCGCGTTCATCCGTCGCTGGATCCCGAACAGGTCCGGTTCGATCCCGGTGTCCCGCAAATGGTCGGCCCAGGCGCCTACCTCCGCGCCGACCCAGGTCAGCTGGGTGATCGGTGCCGCGCGATCGATCTCCTGCAGCGCCTCGCGGAACCCCTCCAATCGCAGCCGCCGGCCGTCGGCCGTGAACGGCAGGGTCTCGATCTCCACGCCGTGGTGCGGGCGCAGCGACCACCAGTGTTCGGCCAGACGGTCGGCGGCCGAGCCGCTCCGTCGCCGCTGCAGCGTCTTTCCGGTGATGACACGGTCACCGGTGCGGACATGCATCCATTCCAGGACGACGTGCGCGGCGTCGTCGCCGAGGACGAACTTCTCCATCACCGCGGCCGACCCGCCGACGGCGTTGCGCCGGCCCGGCAACACGACGGAGAAGAGCAGCTTGAGCAGCACGCTCTTGCCTCCGCCGTTCTCCAGCAGCAGCAGGCTGTACGGACTAGGGCGCCGCACGGTCGTACTGGACAGGCTGCCCTGCCCGGCGATGATCTGCCCGACACCGGACAGGTCCAGCGTGACGTCCGTGTACCGGGCCCCGCGCGGGCCGACACAGAACAACCGGACGCGGTTGAGCTCGTACATCGTCTTCTCCCTACAGCTGCGCCAGCGACTCGGCCGTCCAGCCGACCGTGACGGTCCCGGTGCCGTCGCTGATCTCGGTGATCCCGAGCCGGAGCAGCTCCTCGAACATCACCACGCCGGCCTCGCGGACCTGGGTGCGGTAGCGGGGTGTGGTGCGGAAGGTGCCGCGGCGTTCATCGCCGGTGCGCACGAGAAGTCCTTGATCGGCCAGGAAGGTCAGCGCTTTGCTCACGATTCCCGTCGTGCTGCTGGCCAGTTTGCGGCCGTCGCCGGTGCTGCCGGTTCGTGCCCGCCGGGTGTAGACACGCCAGGCTGCCTCCAGCCCCGGCTGATCGGGCGCGACGTCCGCGGTGTCGGTTTCGACGGCCGCCTCAGCGAGACGGCCGGCCGCTTCACGGACGAACGCCTCGACGCCGTCGACGGTGATCCGACTCAGATAGGTCTCGTTGGCGAGGTCGGCCGGCCGAGGAAAGGCCAACGTCGCCGTGCCTAGGTGGGCCAGGGCGTGGAGGACCCGCTCGGACGCTTTGCCCTCGCCTCCGGTGCGGCGGGCGTAGTCGGTCATCTTCACCGCGAAGACGCTGTCCTCGGTGGAGCCGACCACAATGCCGCTGCGGTCGCTGATCTCCAGGACGACCAGGTCGAGTCCCGTAGCGACCGCCTGGACCGCCGCCGCGAAGTCGTCATCGGTGCGGGCGCGCAGGACGAGGTCGCGGTACGTGTCATCGCGGGCCGGTACGAGCTTGGGTCGGAACCCGTAGCCAACCAGCCGGGCCGCATCTGCCGTGAGCTGCGCTGCGGTTGTCACGCGGCATCCTCCTCCGGTACCGACGTCGAGATGCGAGAAACAGGGCGGTCGGCGGCGTACACACGCTCGATGGCGGCACGCGCCACGAGGAGGTCGGCTCCGCCGTACTCCGGATCGTGCAGTGGCGTGCCATCGTCGACGGCGATAAAGACGCTGGATGCCTGATGACGCATCGCCGGGTTGATTTCCTGCGCGGCGAGCGCAATGACCCGGACCACGACGAGCGCGGCGAGTTCCGGGTGCCGGGTGCGGGCCTCTTCCAGCAGGCCGGACAGCCTCCGCGGCGCTTCCACATCCAGATCGAGCAGTTCGTCGAGCAGCTCGTAGCACTCGGCCGGGAAGGCGGGTTCCTCCACGACCTCGTCGAGATCGGGGTCCTCGATCTCGCCGCCGAGCAGCTCCCGCTCGGTCGGCGCGGTCACCAGCGCGGTGAACAGGTCGACCAGGCGCAGCGCCGGCGGAACCCGCACGCCGACGCCGCGCACGAAATACGCGGCGAGGACATCGTCGGCATGTGCGACCGGCAGCGCGAGGACCGGCACGAGTAACTGGGCGTGCAGATCCAAGGCTGCCCCGGCGCTGCCCGGGGCGAACGTCTGCCGGTCCTGCTGCGCCCGGAACCGCCGACCCGCACCCTGCAACGCTGCCTGCAACTGTTCATGCCGGCGCAGGCAGTCACGGACGACCTCGACCAGTTGGGCGGCCTGCAGCTTGCGGGCCGCGGTATCGGCGGTGTCACGCGCCTCGGTGATGTTGACGAGAATCGCGTTCTCCGCCTTGTAGCGGGCCTCGATGTGCTCGATCGCCTCGGCGATGAACTGCGGCATCTCGTGCAGCCAGTCGACGGTGCGCACATCGCGCTCGGTCGCTTCCAGACGCCGGCGCAGCTTCTCCCCGTACTGAATGGTCCGGTAGCGGGCGGCCTGGGCGGCAGCCTGAGCGTCGGACAGCCGGCCGCGCCGGATCAGCGTCTCCAAGCGCAGGTCCGCGGCGATCTGGGCCGACTCGATGTCGATTTCGAGCGCACCGACGAGCACGTTGACTGCCTCGTTCGTGGCCCGCAGGAAGATCCCGCCGTCCAGCCCAGAGACCTCTTCCAGCAGCTTGAAGTCGAACGCGTAGCGGCTGTAGCTGCCATCGCCGGCGGTCATGCCGTACACCGCGCGGAAGCCCCGGTCGGTCGAGCCGACGTTGAGCAGGTTCTCCAGCACCCACCGGGCAACCCGTCGGTGTTCGGCTTCGTCATGGTCGGGTGCCTGACGAGCGACAAAGCAGGAAAGATCAGTTTCAATACGCTCGGGCGGAGCCCCCGCGTCGAAGTCCATCGCCAGGGTGACCAGATCGATGGCGTTCAGCGCTAGCTCGCTCATATGGTAGACGGAAAAGTCCCCGGTCTGGACCTGCGTCTTGCGGTTGTCGAGATCGTGCAACGGTGCAGTGCAGGCCAGCGCCTTGACGCGCTGAGCAAACCCGACATCACTCACTGTTTCCACCAAGGTGCGAAGAGCGCCGTTCGTGACACAGCGAAGGCCGCTCAGAAAACACGCGAGGCGTTGAGCGTCGCTCGCGGTCGCCACGAGGATGCCAATCGGGATCTTCAAGCTGTCCTCGACCCGGCCGCCCGGCTGACCGCGAACGAGCTCGTCCAGGTGGCGCTGTCCACCGATGCTGTCGACATCGACATGCTGGACGGCAGCGCCGACGCGCTGGCCGAGCGGTTGCACGACGACGACGTGAGACGCGGGCTGGAGCTCGACGAGCTACGCGACGCTCAGCGCGAGGACCAGCGCCTGCTCGACGCGCTCGGCGATGGCGGCCTGCTCCCGCCGCGCGTCGAGGTCGAGGCGAGCCTGGAAGCCCTGCGAGCCGCCGGTGTCGGGGCGCACGCCGGCTGGCGCTACCTGGCCGAGAACGTGCCCGCCGCCGAGCGCGGCCAGGTGATCGAAGCGCATCCGCAGCTGGCCGACGGCGTCGTCATCGTCGACCCCGCCGCCATGCCCGCCGCCCGCCAAGCGCTGAACGCCGCGCGACTGCTCCCGGCCGCCGCAGTGGCCGTCGGCACCGGCGCCCGCATGTTGACCACCGCCGCCGAGCAGCCCGGTTTCGATCCGGCCGAGGGCGTCGGCGAGCAGTTCGTCGTGCAGCCCAACCCGGCGCTGTTCGATGCCGAGGCCGCGGAGATTAAACGTGGCCAACTCCGCGAGACGATGGAACTCCGCGGCAGCGAGATCAACTCTGTCACCGCCACGCTGACGAGCCTTCGGGAGGTTCAGACTGAGCTGGCCGCCTGGCGGCGAGGTTGTCCTGCTGGACGGCTCGACGAGCTACGCGAGACCCTTACCACCCGTGAGCAGGAGCTGGCGGATGCCGAGGAAGCCGACGGAATCGCCGTTGCAGCAGCCGAGGCGGCTGCGACGCTCTGTGAACGGATTGAGGACGAACTCCGAGATCTTCGCCCGGTCGAACGGGTCGCCGCTGACCGGGCGGGGGAACTGGACCGGCTCGCGACAGCCGTAGCGGCTACCGAAGAGCAGCGCAAGCGACTGCCCGAGATCGACGATGCGATTACCTTGGGCGAGCGGACCGCCGAAGAACTGACCCAACAACGCGACCGAGCGCAGGAGCAGGCGACCGAGGCCGCACTGGCCGCCGAGAACGCGAGCGCCCGTGCCGAGCGTCACCGTGCCGAAATGGGCGACGTTGTCACCTCCACCGGTGAGCACGCCGCGACAGTGCCAGCCGACGACATCCCGATGCTGCGCTCCGCCTATCAGGCTGCGGCAGCCGCCTACGCCGCGGTCGAGGTTGGCCAAGACCTGCGCGCCGCAGCCGACACCGCGGACTCCGATGCGGCACGGCTCCGAGCCGACGTCGACGGCCACGACCCGGACGACATCGCCCGCGCATCGGAGCTGCTGAGAAGTCCGGACGGCGCGGATGCGGCCGGTCGGCAAGCCGCCATCGCGCGAACCAAGCGTGAACGGACTCGCTGCGACGAAGCCATGAGCGCCGCCAAAGAGAAGGTCGGTGTGGTCACCGGAGAGCTGAAAGCGGTGACACCGTCGGACAACCGCAACGTGTGGATCCAGCTGCCCGAGGAACGCCGGCCCACCAGTGTTGAGCACGGCCGGCAGTTGCTGACGGCAGCGATCGCTGCGCAGCGGGCCGGCCAGCAACGCTACGAGGAGGCATTCGCCGAGGCAACTCGCCTGCAACAGCGCGCTGGCGACGCCGGCGAGGCGACCCGTGCGTTCGGTGCGGTCGGTGAGCCCCTGGCAGCCCGGCTGGACCAGCCCGACGTTGACTTGGATACCGGCTTTGTTGAACCGTACGCCGGCACCTCGGAGCAAGCCCGCATAGCCGCCGCAGCAGCGCAGGAAAGGCTGCGGGAGACCATGGCAGCCGAACGGAGCGCGCATCAGGAGGTGATCCGGCTCGTCGACGTGGCGGTGCGTCTGGCCAGCGAACCGAAGTTCGAGGCGATGACCAACGTCGCCCGGCGCGCCCTTGTCGGCCTCGCCCGGGAACAGCTGGCGGCCCGCGCGGGCGAGTTCGCCACCCAACTCGAACAGCGCCTGGCCACCCTCACCAGCGACCTCGACTCCGCCAGCCGGCACCGCAAGCTGATCGTCGACCGACTGGCCGCGCTCGTCGACGGCGCGCTCAAAACCTTGCGAACCGCATCCCGGCTCTCCAAACTGCCCGCCGGTCTGGGCGAATGGGAAGGCAAAGAGTTCCTGCGCATTCGCTTCGCCGAACCCGATCCGAGCCTGCTCACCGCCCGGGTCGGTGAGGTCGTGGACGAGTTGTCCGCTACGGCCACCGGACGGGCCGGCAGCGCACCTGCACCAAAGCGGGACGGCCTTGCTCTGCTGCTGCGCAGCATCGAGGCAGCCGTGCCGAAGGGCTTCCTCGTCGACCTCCTCAAACCCGACGCGGTCCTGCGTGACGAACGAGTGCCGATCGAGAACATGAACGAGGTGTTCTCCGGTGGGCAAGAGCTGACTGCCGCCATCGTGCTCTACTGCACGATGGCGGCCCTCCGGGCCAACGAACGCGGCCAGATTCGGGCCCGGCACTCTGGCGTGTTGTTCCTGGACAACCCGATCGGCAAGGCCAGCGCCGAATACCTGCTGGAACTGCAACAAGGCGTCGCGGCGGCGCTCGGCGTGCAACTGGTGTACACGACCGGGCTGTCCGACGATCGCGCCTTGTCGGCCTTCCCCCTGTGGGTGAGGATGCGCAACGACGCCGACCTGCGGGCCGGACTGAAACACATTCGCGTCGCCGAGGTTGTGCGCCGCCAACTGCCCGAGCCGTTCCCTGACAACGACCTATCGCCGAGCGGTACGGCGTTGGGTACGGTCACCGCCACGCGTGTCTACCGCAGGCCCGTATGAGCATCGGGACACCCCTCGCGTCGCCAGCTGACCATCCGCTGAGCCCGCGCGCCGCGCGGCTGGCCGCCGAGCTTGAAGCCTGGGGCAGGCGCACCATCACGCTTGCCGAGCTCTGGCCGCTGTTCGCCCGCGCTGACCCGGCCTCAGCCACCCGGCCGACCCGCCGCGCTGATCTTGCCGCCACGATCGCCGTACTGGCCACGGCCGGCATGGTGACGACGTCGAGGAACCTCGACCGAACGGCCGAACCGCCGCTGCCGGCGAGGCTGACGATGTCTCAGCCAACGGCAACGATGTCCGCCGCCGCCCTCGCCCTGGCGGTGCCGTGGCGCCCGGAGCTCGCCTGGGCGGCCACGGCGCGGCTCACCGTCGGGCAGGTCGGCGTGCTCCAAGTCGTGAACACCTGGCTGCGCGACCACGGCCGGGACAACGACGTCCTGCCCCTGCGAGAGCGATCCCTGGATCTGTTCGGGTACGAGAAGCGACTCGACGCTCTGCTGGGCACGTCGCTGTTCGGACCGGACCGTCTCACCCTGCGAATGCTGCGCACCTTCCGATCCCATCCGCCGCTTCCCGTCCGCCGCATCGGCGACGGCCCAATCCTGCTGGTCGTCGAGAACGCCGACACCTTCGACTCCCTGCGCAGGGCGCTGGCCGCCGCCTCCAGTGCGGTCGGGCACATCGCATGGGGTGCGGGCGCGGCCTTCGAGGCATCGGTGCTCAGCATCGGCGAACTACCCGAGGTGCGCGACGTCGCCTACTTTGGCGACCTCGACGCCGACGGGCTGCGCATCCCAGCATCGGCCGCCGTGTCGGCCGCCGTCGAGAAGCTACCTCCTGTACGCCCAGCCCACGGACTCTACCAACTGCTACTCGATCAAGGTCTTCCGCAACCAGGGCAGAGGCCGGTTGACCCGCACCGGGCCATCGAGCTCGCGAGCTGGCTGGGCAAACCAGCGGCGACGGTCGAAGTTCTGCTGGTTAGAGGGCTGCGCATCCCACAGGAGGCCGCGTCGGCCAGGATGCTCGGCCACACGGTTGACAGCTGGATTGCAGACTTGCGCTGACCCCTTGGGGCACTGCCGCCGCGGTGGGAGCAACCCGGGCTCTGTGTAATTACCCGATAGGCTCGAACCAGAAGATCTTGCCGGATCTTGGGAAGGTACCGTCTGAACGCGCTGGCATCGGACGGCGGCAGTCATCTGGCTGGCTGTGAACGGCCCAGGCAGGTGAGGACGCCTCTGCTCTCGCCCTGCGTGTCGGCTTGGTGATGTGGGCTGGCTGAGGGCTGGGAGGCGGCACCGGAGCTGGTGTGTGTCCTCCATCCACCGGTGATCGGGTGCACGCTCATCGACAGTTTCAGGATGCCAGGCACCATGGGACGCCGAACACGGAGCGTGACCGCTCGTCGTCTGCCTGCGCGCCCGGTCGGCGGCATGTCCGGATGCCTAATCGTCGGCGTGCCCGTCTGCTAGATGGATGTGGCGCAGACCCGGCGAAAAGCCGGCAACGTGGTCCGGGCTGCCGTGGTGGGCCCGCGAGGGTCTGAAACGTCCCTCCTCAACAGCGACGTCGTAGGTGCCTCCAACGCGGTACTCAGTCATGGTGCCCGTGAGCTTGTGTTCGGCAGCCCAGGTGAGTCCGGCGTCCAAGGTCTCGAAGAGTCCTGAAGCGTAACGAGCATGGTTTCCGTGGAAGACCCACATGGTGGTTCGTTCAGGTGAACGTTGGGTCAGTGTCGGCTGACGTTCCTCGCCCGGCATCAACTTCGCGTTATCACTCATCACGGCTGAGCATGGCAGGCCGCCGCCCTATGAGGTATCCGCTCATCGACAGTTCCGGACGTCGGCCGGCACGGAGGGTACGCCACGAAGCGTGACGGCCCTGGCTCATGATGGCACACGGTTGGCGGCAGATACGGACGCTCTGCCAGGCCGACGGTCACACCCCGTGGCGCGCAGAGGCGACGCCTCCGGCATGGGCTGCCTTTCCTGCCCGTCGGCCGGTGGCGGCAGGATTGTTTTCAGGTGGTTCGCTGGGCGGCGACGATGAGGAAGTTCGGTAGGTGGACGTAGGCGTCGATGCCGTCGGGGCCGTCGACGGCGGCGTCGGGGTCGAGTCCGGGTTCTGCCAGTTCGGTTAGCTGGCAGCCAAGGCTGGTGAGTTGGTTGAGGTAGGTGGAGAGGGTGCGGTGGAAGTCGACGCCGTTGGGGCCGGGGATCTCGTGCTCGGTGAGGTAGCGGTGGGTGCGGTACTCGCCATGTTCGCGCCAGGTGGGCCGCAGCTGTTCGTAGCAGGGGTGGTTGACGGTGAACAGGAACAGTCCGCCCGGCTTGAGCGCGTGTACGCAGGCGCGCATCGCGCCGGTCCAGTCCGGGATGGCGGGTAGGACCATGCTGGCGACCACGGCATCGAACGGCCCGCCGAGGTCCGGCAGGTCGCACAGGTCGGCATGGACGTACCGGATGCCTCGCGGTGCGATGCTTTCCTGCTCAATGGCGAAGTCGAACAGCGACGGGCCGGGTTCGACGCCGACGACGGTGGCGCCCCGTCCGGCGAGGTCCGGCTGAGGTAGCCGTTGCCGCAGCCGGCGTCGAGCACCCGCCGCCCGGTCAGGTCGCCGAGCATGCGCAGCAGGACGGGGTTGATCAGGTGACGTTTGGCGAAGTCGCCGTCGAGTGCTGTCTGCTCCAACACCGAGCGGGGCATCGCTGCCCAGCGTTGGATGGCCCTGTCGTTGGTCCACTCGGTCACGATTTGCTGCCTCCGATTTCGTTTGCGCGAGCAGCGGCAGATGTGGCCACCTGGCCAAGCCGTCGTGGGGTTGATGGATGCCGGCGCAGCCCGGCGTACTCCGCTTGTTCCTAGAGTGCTCCCATGGACGCGAATCAAAACGGCGCAAGCGTACGTCTGTCCAAAGTGAAACGCCCTGGAGGCGTCTTTTGGTTTGATCTTCAGCTGGTCCTTCGAGACCGGGACGGGACGTGGCTGCGGGGCGTAGCCGGTTCGCCATGGGGTGCTCCGCATGACAGTGGCGTTCTTTCGCTACCCGTCGTGGTGTTGCTCGCGGCGGGCCGTCCGTGGGTGGCGTGGTGGGTTGACGATCCTGCTGATCGACGGCTTGAAATCGACGTGTGCCTCCCGCCGGAGGTTACCGAAGCGGGCTGGCGGTATGTCGATCTCGAACTCGATCCGGTGCTGCACGAGCGGGATTCGCGTGTCGAGATCGAAGACTGGGATGAGTACGAGCAGGCGTGCCGCGATGGCTGGATGAGCGCAGATGAGGCAAAGGTCGCACAGTCCACGGCGGAGGACCGTGCTGGGGCACTCCGGCGCAGGGACGAGCCCTGGCAGGAGCGCGGTTGGCAGCTGTTCTCTCAACAGGCGTGAGGACTGGGCGCCCCGCGCTCATCGCCAGTGCTGCCCTTCCGTCAGCAAATGGACGCCGGTCAGGAAGCGTGATGGCTCGGCCTGCTGGTGGCGCGCACGGACGGCGGCAGATCCGCGCGCGTGATCACGGGGCGAGGAAGACAGGCGTCACGGCCATTCCGCTCATGTAAATCGATGGCCACGAGGGGTATAGCCGTGTTGCAGCCCGGTGCAGGAGTTCAGCATTCGTCCCTTGCCAGGCGCGCGAACTCGTCGAGGGAGATGCTCTTCTGTACCTCTTCGTTGGTCTCGATGGTGGTGATCAGGATCGATCCGGGTTGCAGGCCGGACAGTTCAGGGAGCCGGAAGGTCACCGAGTGGGAGGTGAAGCTGTTGTTGCTGGTGACTCCGCGTATTTGGAAGACTGCGTGCGGGTCAGGGGTCGGTTCGGGTGGGAAGCCCGTCAGGTGCACGGTGGCCGGTGAGGTCGCGTCGCGCTGCACGTCGTACCGCCACTCCGGCCAGTTCGCGGACGGCGTCGGCCCGGACGGGGAGGGCGAAGCCAGGTCTTTCTCGGCACGGAGACTTATAACGTCCGGCGGCTGGTCCGCGCACCAAGCCAGAGCCGCGAGCGGCCGTCCGTCAGTGTCCACAGTTAGGCCGGTGATGGCTTTGATCTCGGGTGTGCAGGAGGTCAGTCCGGTCAGGAGCAGCAGGGCGGTGGTCAGCGAAGCGGAGGTCCGCTGCGCGATCGTCGGCGCTTGAACGGCCATGCTCCGACGGTCGCAGGATTGTGTTGATCTACGACCACGGTCCGGTCTCGGGTCTATGACGGCTTCCGGCTGGGTGGCGCGCGCATTCCTTGGGGCTATGCGCGGATGCTCGGCCCGGCACGGTTGGTGTACCGGAAGCGCCGGCCACCGGACATGATGGTCCCAGCCTGGGCGGCGCGCATCGAGAGCAGCAGAGTCGGACACCCCTTGAGCCGAGGGCGCACTACGCTTGGAGGCCGGCCTTCCCAACGCGCGGCGCCGGTACCGCGCGTCACTGAACCCAGGGGTGGCAGCACCGTTCGAGCCGGGCCAGGCTCCGTGAGCCCGCTCACAATGAGCGGGCTCCCGAAACGGTTTGGCCCGGTCCCGACCGTTCAACTGCAACTGCAACTGCAACTGCAACGGCGCGGACGCGCGGAGCGCGGCAAATCCGGTCATGCGGTCGAGGCCTGCCGGTCGTGCAGTGTTGTCTGCCGGGCCTGCTGTGGACCATGGGAGACACGAGGTATGCGAGTCTGTTGAGTTCGTGGGGCTACGATCATGCTCATGAGAGCGTGGCGGCTGGTGGTTGTTGCCTGCCTGGTTCCACCAGTCTTATCGGGTTGTGGCCTCGGGCCGTCGACAACCACGGCAAGCACCCCAACGACGTACACGTGTTGCGATAGCAAGGACGTCGACACGGTCTACCAGCCTGGCCAGCACGTGACGGTTCACTGGATCGTCAAGCCGGGGAACGACCCCGCCGCGAAACCCTCGCAGGTCGAACTGGCCGCGCGTCTGACCGGCCCCTATATGGGTGTCGGTGACCTGAAGAGCGCCGCGAGGGGCAAGGCTCAGCCCGCTTCGGGAGAAGTAACGTTCGAGGCTCCGCTGGTGCGGCCATCCGGCGAGGCTCCGCTGGTGCGGCCATCCGGCGCGGCAGACGAACGCCCCGTCAGTGTCATCTCAATCGCTGCGGACGCGCTGCCTGGTTACTACAATCTGATCACCTCCGTACGTCAGGGCGGCGGAAGCGTGATGGGAGCGAGCGTCGTCCGGGTGGCGCCCAAAGCCTGAGTCCTACCGCTCGTGTCGGAACGCCGCCGAGCCAACCAGACAGGACATCCCCACATCGGCAGTTCCGGATGTGCACGGTCAACGACGCGGGTCACGAAGCGTAACCGCTCCGGCTGAGGGTGGTGCGCACGGTCGGCGGCAGATGCGGTAACGAACTCACGGGCCCGGACGGTCAACATCGGTGCCATACCGCGCAACCATGGTGCGGACGGCTTCGTCCACAACCGAGGTCGTGCGGGCAGGGGTCACCGTCCAGTCCGGGAGCACCAGACTCGGCCAGAACAGGTAGTTGGAGATCATCCCGAGGAACTGCGTAGCGGCCATCTCCGGATCAGCGATGTCCGCGGCCCCCGCGTCGCGCTCGGTCATGAGGTAGATCCGGACGGACTCGAAGTATGGCAGTTTGCCGCGTGAGAAATGCACCTTGGCCAGTTCGGGAAAGCGTGGCAGTTCGGCGATGACGATGCGGAACAGGTCCGTCATCTCCGGCTGGCTCAACAGCGTCGCGTAGCGCCGGCCGAGCACCGTCAGGCCGGCCGTCAGGTCACCGGCGGGCGGCACGTCTGCGACGTCGTTCTCGGCCCACGAGTCGATGACGATGGCATCGAACAATGCCGCCTTGGTCGGAAACTGCTTGAACAGCGTCGCTTTCGACACCCCGGCGCTCTCGGCAACACGCGCTAGTGATGCCCGGTCGTAGCCCAACTCGAGGAAAAGCTCAGTAGCGGCCTGCACGATGAGCGCACGCTTCTCCTGCGCCACGCGCTGGTGATAGGCCGATGGCGCTGGGGTCATGCGCCCATCATAGCGAGGCGAGTGGGTTGACTCACCACTCGCCGGAGCGTAGCTTCGGCAAGGTGAGTCGCCTGACTCACCACCCGGCCCTACGGGTTGTCGTCTCTCGCTCGCACTCGGAGGATCAGATGCCCCGCTTCGCCAATCAGACCGTACTCGTGACCGGCGGCACCGGTGGGCAGGGAGCCAGCCACGTTCGCGCCTTGCACGCCGAAGGCGCCAACGTCGTCATCGGCGACATCGATGCCGAGCGCGGCGCCGGCCTCGCTGCCGAGCTGGGAGGCGGGGCGCGTTTCGTCCACCTCGACGTCTCCCAGGAGGAGTCGTGGGCCGCCGCCATCGCGGAGACCGAGAAGGCCTTCGGTGCGCTCACCGTCCTGGTCAACAACGCCGGGGTGCAGAACCCGCCGGCCCTCATCGAGTCCACCCACCGGGCTACGTGGGCTCGCATCCTCGACATCAATCTCACCGGCACCTTCCTCGGCATTAAGACGGCCGCACCGGCGCTGCGGCGCGCGGGCGGAGGAGCAATCGTCAACATCGCCTCCACCATGGGCATCGGCGGTACTGCCTTCTACTCGCCCTATGTCGCCAGCAAGTGGGCGGTCCGAGGGCTCACTCAGACCGCTGCCCTTGAGTTGGGCCGCGACAACATCCGCGTCAATGCCATCCACCCCGGCGTTGTCGCCACCCCGTTCATCACCGAGCCGGCGGCCGGCAGCCACGCCCCGATCGCCGACTTCTACTCGCCCGAGCCGTTCGCCGTCCCGCGACTCGGGCAGCCCGCCGACATCACTGCGCTGCTGTTGTTCCTCATCTCGCCGCACGCGGCCTTCATCACCGGCGCCGAGTATGTCATCGACGGAGGGCTGCTCCTCGGCCCCGCCTTACAGAAGGAAGCCGCATGAACCCCGCAGACCAGCATGGTGAGCGCCGCGCGCTTGACCCGCTGGCGCACCTGCCGCACGAGATCCGGCGCGCCATCGAGATCACGCCTGCGGCCGGAACCCGCGAACGAATCGTGGACATCACCACCACCGGGCGGCGTACCGGACGACCCCGCCGCATTGAGATCTTCTTCTACCGCGCCAACGGCGCAACCTATCTTTGCAGCGGAGCGGGCGGAGGCGCGACCAGCTGGTACGCGAACTTACGAGCCAACCCCGCTTTCACCTTCCACCTCAAGAATGGCATCAGAGCGGACCTGCCGGCGCACGCGACCACCGTCACCGATTCCACGGAACGGGCCGCGGTGATCGCGGCCATCGTCGACGACCTCAACCAGCCTCACGACCCTGGCACCATCAGGCCGACCCGATTGGAGGACTGGGCCGCCAGCAGGCTGATGCGAATCGACTTCGACTGAAAGTGATCAAGTGGACACACAGACGATCATCCGACACAGCGTCCGCTCATCGGCAGATCCGGGCAGGTGGCCTTGCGTCAGCGGTGGGGATCGCGGCACAGGCTGCGCCGATCGTGCGATCGGTTATCCGAGGTGGAGTGTGGGAGCGGGAGGCTGGGCGTTTCGGGAGGAGAAGAGGCGTTGTAGCTGCCGGCGCGGTTGTTCGATCTCCTGGTCTGTGAGGTGGAGCCTGATCGTGAGGGTCGTTGAGCGGGCTCGCCATGCTCGTGCGGCTTCACGGGTCAGCCGCAGGCTCAGGGTGCTACGGGTCAGCCGGAGCGCGATCAACGCGCCGTAAACCGGTACGCCGTCGTTGACGAGGCAGTAGCCGTTGTCGTCGCCGGGGTCGTAGTCGTCATGCTCCGGGTTGAATGCCTGGAACTGCATGCTGCGGGGTCGATCGTCGAGTTCGCGTCGCGCCAGGGCTATGCGCAGGATGTCGCCCTCGTCGTGGATCGACAGCTCCGAGGCGGTGAAGCCGGTCCGGCTCCGACGTATCAGCCGTGCCGTGAGTCGACGCATCGGACCGGGAGCCGCACCGGGCGCGTAGGGCTCGCCGCGTTCGACTTCGATCGTGTGCCGGACGTACTCAACGGCCAGGTCGGGCCTGCTGTAGGTCATTTCGGTGACGCCGCTCGGCCCGACGAACCGCAGCGCTACCTCACCGGCCGTCGATGGTTCGTGCTGCTGCTGCCACCACGCGGCCAGCGGCGCTGCCAGGACTGACAGGTCGCGCAGCTCGTCTGCGGTGAAGCGAACGACGTTGTCGACTCGAAGAACCTCGATCCCGTTGGCGTCGAGGTCCGCGGCCAGCGTCGCCAGCATCCCAGTCGGGTCCATCGTCTGGTCGCGGACCACGAGACTCACTCCAAACCCCACCGGCACGCGGTGAAGCGTAGACGTCCCGGCGGTGTGTCGCGTCGGGACCAGACGGTGCCGCCTCCGGGGAGATCCGGACGCCGGATCACGGCGACTCCAGGCATCATCAGCTCATGGGTGCCAGCGAGACCAGGGCGGTTCTGGTAGACGATCTCCGCTCCTTCGTTGATGGGCGCAGCGCGGAGGTGGCCCGTACCAGTGCCGCCGGGGTCGCGCTCCTCGACCGGTACCGAGATCGCCGGTTGGACGAGTTGTGGCTGGACCATGACCTGGGTGGGGACGACACGATCTGGCCGGTCGTGGAGGTGTTGGAACGGGCCGCCTACGAGGATCGCCCAGGTACTGCGGCACTGGGGCTACCGGGTCCACGTCGCCTCCGGCTCGACAAACGTCGGTTATCTCGAAAGGGGCCCCGCAACTTCGGGGTAACCGGTGGTCAACGGTAGAGCAAGACGGGTCCTGGCGAGCCGCGCGATTCGCGGCATGACAGGGTGCTCGGTGTCCTGGAGTTAGAGATCCGGGTTGAATCCCGCTCATGGTTGGCGAGCGTGCACGGGCGGGCCGGTTGTCTGTGTGGTGTCGCTAGCCCGGCAGCTGATCTCCAGACCGTCCTCCACGGGGAAGGCGACGCTGATGTAGCCGTTGGTCGGGTCGCGAACGTAGTTGAGGTAGTCGGCCATGGCGGGGAGGTTGATGTCGTCGGCCACGACGAGTGCGCCGGAGGCGAGCCGCGGTTCGAGCGACCGAAGTACCGGCAGGCACAGATCCTTCCAGCCGTCCAGCAGCACCAGACCGATGGGTCCGGGGATGTCGGCAAGGGTGTCCAGGGCGTCACCGGGCAGGATGGTCACCCGGTCGGCGAGGCCGGCCTCGTCGAGGTTGGCCCGCGCGGCGGTGAGCTTGGCTTGGTTCAACTCGGTGCCGAACACCCGGCCGGTGCCGTTGTCGGCGACCGCCGCGGCGAGGTACAGGGTGGAGATCCCGAACGACGTACCGAACTCCACGACGGTCGTCGGCCGGCTGGCGCGAACCAGCGCGTAGAGCAGATCGCCGCCCTGCGCGGAGATCGGCAGGTAGAAGTCCTGCAACGCGTCGGCGCGCTGCAGGGCGGTGGCCGAGGTGGGCGAGCCGGAGAGCGGCGGTGGTGGTCGGTCGTCATCGTGCGCGGCGGTGGCGAACAGCCGGTCGAGCACGGCACGGACTGATGGACTCTGCAGTGTTGTGGACACCATCGTTACGGTAGACGCCACGTTTCGTCTTGTCTACGGTTGGGTATGCTCGCTCGGCGAAGGAGGGCAATCCGTGCGACGCGACCCGCGACACACAACCGGCAACACCGCGGTGCCGACCGTCGACCCGTCGGCCGACGGTGATGCGGTCGTTGGCCGGGCCGCGCATCACGGAAACCGGTACGGACGCAGCGAACAAGCCCGGCAAGCCGTCCTGGAAGCCGCCGACGATCTGCTGGTCGAACGCGGGTTCGCGGGGGTGACGATCGAGGGCATCGCCGCACGAGCCGGAGTCGCCAAGCAGACCATCTACCGGTGGTGGTCGTCCAAGGTGGACATCCTGATGGATGCCTTCACCGACGACATGGCGCAGCATCTGACCCCACCCGACCACGGCGATCTGGGCCTCGACCTGCGTACCCACCTGAGCAGGCTGGCCGATTTCCTGACCCGCTCCGACGCCGGTGCCGTGTTCCGTGCACTCGTCGGGCAGGCCCAACACGACCCGGATCTGGCAACCCGGCTACGCACCGACCACCTTAGCCAGCAGCGCGCCCGTGATCGTCTCCCCCTGCTGCGAGCCGTCCAGCGTGGCCAACTACCCCCCGACACCAATCTGGATCTGGCACTCGACCAACTCCTCGGCCCCATCCAGTACCGGGTCCTGGTCACCGGGCAACCCGTGCCCCGTGAGTTCACCGACGGTCTCGTCCATCAGTTCCTCATCCAGCACGATCGTCCGGGGTCACTCGAACACTGACCAGCACGGCGGCCAAACCGACCGGTCAGTCTCATCCGGCGACCGCGACGGCAAACAACCCACCCCGCGCCACTCACCGGAAGCATCCCCATCTCGACATTATGCAGGTAATCCTTGTCAAGTGGGACTGTGCCGCGGGCGGTGTTTTCGGCCCGACACGCCGGGCTGAGGTCCGGCGGGATGGGCACTGTGAGTGATGACATCGGACGTTGTGAGTCCACAGAAGAAGGTCGATGATCCGGGGCGGCGGTTGACGCCGGAGCAGGCCGCTGCGGCGGCGATGGTGGCCGAGGCCAAGGCGCGGGGGTTGGAGCTGACCGGCCCGAACGGGTTGTTGAAGCTGTTTACTAAGAATGTTCTCGAGACGGCGCTGAACGAGGAGATGACCGAGCACCTCGGTCATGAGAAGAACAAGGCCGAGCCGGGACGCGAGTCGACGAATGTGCGTAACGGCAGCCGAGGCAAGACGGTGCTCTCGGACGCTGCCGGCGAGGTGCGGATTGATGTGCCCCGGGATCGGGAAGGAACGTTCGAGCCACGGATCGTCAAGAAACGGCAGCGCCGGCTCACCGAAGTCGACGAGATCGTGCTGTCGCTGTACGCGAAAGGCATGACGACCGGCGAGATCTCCGCGCATTTCGCGGAGATTTACGGCGCGTCGGTGTCGAAAGAGACAATCTCCCGGATCACCGACAAGGTCGTCGCCGAAATGACCGAATGGTCGGCACGGCCTCTGGACGCGGTGTACGTTGCGGTGTTCATCGACGCCATCGTGGTCAAGGTTCGAGACGGCCAGGTCGCCAACCGGCCGGTCTACGCGGCCATCGGGGTCACTGTGGACGGCCGCAAGGACGTCCTGGGCCTGTGGGCCGGCACGGGCGGCGAGGGTGCGAAGTTCTGGATGAGTGTCCTGGTCGATCTGAAGAACCGCGGCATACGAGATGTGTTCTTCGTCGTCTGCGACGGGCTGAAAGGACTGCCCGACACGATCGAGGCAGTGTGGCCGCAGGCGATCGTGCAAACATGCATTATTCACCTGGTTCGCAACACGTTTCGGCTGACGTCCCGCGCCGACGCCGACGCGATCAAGCGGGACATCAATCCGATCTACACCGCACCGAACGCCGACGCCGCCCTGGCAGCCCTGGACGACCTGGAGGAGAAATGGGGCAGTAAGTACCGGGCGATGATCCGGCTCTGGCGGAACGCGTGGAACGAGTTCATTCCGTTCCTCGACTACGACACCGAAATCAGGAGGGTGCTCTGTTCGACCAACGCCATCGAATCGCTGAACGCCCGCTACCGTCGAGCGGTTCGCGCGCGCGGGCACTTCCCGACCGAGCAGGCCGCGTTGAAGTGCCTGTACCTTGTGACCCGTAGCCTGGACCCCACCGGGACCGGTCGCACCCGATGGACGATGCGCTGGAAGCCAGTAATCAACGCCTTCGCCATCACATTCGGTGACCGCTGGCCGGACGCCGAGACCTACTAACCAAAGATGCCGAAACCACCGTTCGCGTTACGGACCCTGTCAAGTTGATCATGATGCTTGTTGGTCGAGGCCATCGAGGAGCCGGGTGAACAGGTCGGCGCGGTGGGTCTGGTTGTTGGCGGCGGCGTGGTCGTGCTGGCGTTGCAGGGTGGGCCGGAACTCGATGCTGGTTTGGAAGAAGGTGCAGGTCTCGCAGATGGCTTCGAAGGCGCAGTCGAGTTCGGGTGGGCGGGTGCAGTAGCCGTTGCCGAGCAGGCGGTGGTGTTCGCGGCGAAGTTGGGCCATGCGGGGCCCGATGGTGTCGGCGGGTAGGGGTTTTCCTTGCTGGTAAAGGGATTCGACCTTTTCGGTGACGGCGAAGTATTCGTCGGCGACGGTGCGGTTGGCGATTTTGGCGTAGCGCAGGGTCATGTCGAGGCTGCGGTGTCCGAGGAGGGCGGCGATGGCTTCGAGGGTCATGCCGCGGTTGATGGCCTGGGTGGCCAGAGTGTGCCGGAGTTGGTGCGGGTGGATGTGGGTGAGACCGGCTGCGGTGCCGGCTTTGTTGATCAGCCGGGTGACGGTGTGCCGGTCGAGCGGGCGGCCGTTCTCGCGGGGCAGCAGTAGCGGGTTGTCGGCGTGGACGTGGACGTTGCGGTAGTCACCGATCAGGGTGACCAGGTGCGGATGCAGGGGCAGGTAGCGGTCCTCGTGGAGTTTGCCGACCGGGACGTGCAGCCAGTGCGCGGCGCCGATGAGCACGATCGCGTCGGCTTGCAGGGCGGTGAACTCGCCGACGCGTAGCCCGGTGCGCAGCAGCACTTCGACCACGACACGGGTGAGCACGCGGGGCTGGGTTTGGGCGGCTCGTAGCAGTTTCGCCGCGGACGCGTCGTCGAGGGCCTTTGGCAGGGGGTGGTCCTGTCGCGGCAGGTCGGCGGGGATGATCGGGATCCGGGCGGGAGCTTCGGGCCAGTCCCAGTCGCTGATGCGGACGAAGAAGATGCGCAGGGTGCCGAGCCGGTGCGCGAGGGTCGCCGGGGTGAGCTTGTCGGTGCGGTAGCCGGTTCTGGCGGTGAGCCAGGTGCGGAAGCCCTCGATGTGCCGGCGGTGGATGTCGGCGACGTGGCGGACCTCGGGTGCCTGCTCGACCAGGAACGCGGCCAAGGATCGCAGGGCCAGGTCGGCGCTTTTCACGCTGCCCGGCCGCAGGATGCAGGTCAGTTGGTCGAGGTAGCGGCGCATCGGTGTCACCATGTCAGGGATCTCGGTGGCGAGCTGGTCCCAGCCGGGGAGCTGCCGAGGGCTGCTCACCGTCCCCCCTCGATCAGGCTGACGCCGTTGCGGGGCAACGGTTTTCCGGAGAACAGTTGCGCGTCGATCACCTCGGCGGCCCGCCGGTATTGCGAGGCCAGCCAGTCGTCGGCCAGGTGCAGGTAGATGCGGGTGGACTCGATCGAGGCGTGCCCGGCCTGGGCCTGGACCGCCTCCAAGGCCATCCCGGCCTCCCGCAGCCGGGTCAGGCAGGTGTGCCGCAGCTGATGGCAGGTCACCGTGTCCAGCCCGGCCCGCTGCCGGGCCGAGTCCAGGATCTGATCCAGCCCAGCCGGTGACAGTGGCCGGCCCCGGCGAGGGCCTTTCAGCACCACGAACAGCCGGTCGGTGGCGATGCCGGGCGGGCGTTCGTGGTGCAGGTAGGCGGCCACGGAGGTGAAGAACCGGCCGGAGACCGGGATCTGCCGCTGATGGCCGCCCTTGCCCTCGGCGATGAACACCCGCCGGGCAGCGACCTGCAGATCGTCCAGCCGTAGACCGAGGACCTCACAGCGGCGCAGTCCACCCAGCACCATCGCCTCACACATGGCCCGGTCCCGATGCGTGCGCAACGCCGCCAGCAGCGCATCCACCTGAACCGGAGACAGAATCCGCGGCAGGGTGCGTGGCGTGCGTACCAGCGGCACGCCCTGACGGGGTCGCTGCCGTTCGCGGCGTGTCGGCAGGCCTCGGGGCACCGGGTTCGCCTCGACATCACCGCGGGCCTGCAGGAACGCGAACAACCCGGACACGCTTGACAGCCGCCGCCGGACCGTCCGGGCCGACACGCCAGCGCCGTCACCGGCGGCCTGCAACCGCCGTGCCGGGCCGCCGGCATACTGCGCGGTTACGAACGCCAGAACGTCGGCCGCGACGACCCGACCCGGCGCCTTACCGACCACGGTGAAGAACACCTTCAGGTCATACGCGACCGCGACCACAGTGTTCGGCCGCGACCGCACCGACAGGAACTCCAGATAGGCGTCCAGCAACGGCATGCCGAACCGGACAACAAGATCACCAGCCGCGGTCCTCGACCGCCTCAGCACAAGATCGACCCAGACGGACATGCAGGAACCTCTCCATCGAACCCACCACCAACACCGGCAATGGGTCAACGACGATTACCTGCATATCAAGCAGAAGCGGACGCTGGGTCGCCCGCCAGCGGATAGCCGATCGTTACGCAACGTTACCAATCGGAGCTGGCGGTCGGCCTGCAGGCGTATGGGAGCCGGGCTGCCGAGCACAATGGAGAGCCCGAGGACGACCGCGACTTCGGTAAGCTGTAGTATCAGCGCATGCGCACTCCGAGTGCGCATGCGTACGGACTGTGGGGGTTCAGCTCCCCCCTCGGACACCAGTTTTGGTGGAGTTCCACCAGGCATGAACCAGATTCTATCCTGTACTGGTATCTGCCCTGCATACCTGCGATAACACATGATCCTGGGCGTCGGCGGGTTGTGCGTCGCCGTCGGCGCGTTGCGAAGCTTCCGCGGTTGGACCGGTCATGACACCAACCCGCCGCCGCGACCGCGAGCGACTCATCGGCGTGCTCATTCCGACCCCGCTTCCCGACAGACCGCGACCCGGTCCGGCGCCGATGCCGGCGCTATCCGCACCACGTCCGCCAGCGACCGCCGCACCGGACGAGGTCGTGATCGGCATGGCGCGTCCGGACCGATCCGGTCGAGTGACCGAACGCAGCCCGCTGGGGGCGCTGCGCTGGCCGACGGGCCACCGCATCGACATCCATCCGCACGGCGGAATGCTGGTGATCGCGTCAGCGCCAGCCGGACAACACGCGGTGGGCAGCCGAGGGGAACTGCCGTTACCAGCCAGCGCACGGCAGATGTGCGCGATCCTGCCGGGCAGCCACTGCTGCTCGCCGCTCTGGTCGCCCACGATCTGCTGGTGATCCATCCGGCCAGTACCGTCACACGGCTGCTGACCGACCTCCACGCCCAGGCGATCGGTGGTCGTCGTGTCGGCTGATCCCGCCCGCGTCGCTACTGCGCGGCAGATGCTGGCCCATCTGGGCGTCACCGTCGCCGATCTGCAGGCCGAACCTGGTCCGGGCCTGCCGACACTGGCCGAGTACCTGCCCCAAGTCGTCGCCGCGGCCGGGCCGGGCACCCGCCGCACGTATGGCACCTACTGGCACCGAATGGCCGCCGCATGGGGCGACCGTCCCCTGGACACGGTCGCAGCCAGCGACATCGAGGCAATGCAGCAACAGGCCGCGGCCACCGCCCGGTCACGACGCAACAGCCGCAGCGGCCGCCACGCCGGCGAACTCGTCATCGCCGCCGCACGCGCCATCTACAACCGGGCCATCGCCGACGGGCTCATCGACGCCGCCGCCAGCCCCGCCCACCGGGTGGTCAAGCCCCGCCGACTACCGAGCACCCGCCGTGCCCTGACCCCCGACGAACTCGAAGAGATCAACCTCGCTGCTCGCACCAGCGGCAACGACGTCATCCTCGACGCCCTGCTACTACGTCTGCATACCGAGACCGCCTGCCGCCGTGGCGGCGCACTCGGGCTACGGCTGACCGACCTGAACACCGACCGCGGGCTGGTGCGACTGACCGAGAAGGGCGCCACCCTGCGCTGGCAACCGATCACCCTCGACCTGGCCGCCCACCTCGACGAACACGCCCGCGCCCGTGGCGCGGTACTGCCCACCGACCGGCTGCTGCGCTACCGCAACGGCCGGCCGATCACCAGCCGCCGCTACGACCACCTATGGAAACGCATCGGCGAACAGCTGCCGTGGGTGGCCACCCAAGGCATCTCCACCCACTGGCTACGCCACACCACCCTGACCTGGGTCGAACGCCACTACGGCTACGGCATCGCCCGCGCCTACGCCGGACACACCGACTCCACCGGCCCAGCCACCACCACATACATCAAAGCCGACCTACAGGCCGTCGCCACCGCACTCGCCGCCATGACCGGCCAACCACACCCATTGGCTGCCGCTGTTGGCCGCGCGTCCCGGGTCATGACCGCCGGCGATGACCAAGAGGGTTGAAGAGGCAGCACGCTCCGGTGAGGTACGTCCGTTACGCGGCGGATCAGCCCGTAGAGGTCGCGGGCCTCGATCAGGTCGGCGCATCCCTGACAGGCCGACCAGCCCTCGCCCCACGACTGCGTGAAGGTGTCCTCGGTGTCGGTACGGCGCACCCTGGCCGTGCGATGCCCGGATCGGTAGTCGTTGACGGACACCACTTGCCCGGTGACCCGACTTGGCTCATTTAGTGCGTGCCGCGGATCGCGTCGAGTGCGGCGCGGAGGTGGTCGGGGATAGGGTCGGCGGCGGTGATGGTGTGCGGCCCTGCCTGGACCTCGATCGTCCGGTAGCGGCGGGTGGTGGTGACGAAGCGTTTGATGCTCCAGCCGGTGGTGTTCTCGATCCAGCGGGACACGGCCAGGGCTGCGAACACGATGGTCGGGTGTGCTTCGATCGACTCGCGGCTGTGGTGGTAGATCGGCCGTGGGGGCTCGACGGGGTACTCAGCACGCAAGGGGCCAACGCGGTGGACATCGGCCGGTGGCCAGGGACGAGCCAGGCGGGCAGGGCACTCCGCAGACTCGCGCCGGCTCGGGCGCCCCGGCTAGGCGACTGTGTCGATGCTCCATCACGCCCGGGAAATCCGGCAGTTTCCCCGATCTCACCTTCGAGAACCGGGCGCAGGGCGGCCGGGTCCGGGGTCCGCGTTGACTCTGCGAACTGCTTGCGGGCATGAACATCCGGGTGTGACAGGGCCTTCGTTCCTCCTCGTCCTAGGCCGACGCGTTGTCGGGACGGTCGGCTGTTCGAGCGCGCATCAGCCGTACGCCGGTCGCGAGCAGCCACACGAGCCAGGCGGCGTAGCCGGGCATCCCCACGAACAGGAACGCCGAGCCGTCCGCGATCGCGAGGTTGGCCGCCCCGGCGGCGAGCAGCAGGCCTCCCCCGGCCACTCCGAGCAGACGCTGCCACCGCGGCGTCAGCCCGCTCGTATGCGCCGCCAGCGCAGCGCCGATGAAGGTGGTGCCGAGCGCCGGCAGTGCCAGCGCGAACGCTGCTGCATGCAGCTGCCAGGCGAGCTCGAACGCCGGGCTCGGCTCAGCGAGCTCGCCGGCGGACAGCACGACTCCGTTCCACAGAACGGCGTAGAGCGCGAAGACCGCCGAGAGAGTCGCGCCCGCGGCGACCGCGAGGCGCGACCAGTCCGCGCCCACACCCCCGCGGCGCCCGACGAGCCCGTGGAGACCGGTCACGAACCCCAGCAACAGCGGCAGGTTCAGCGCCTCCAGGCCGACCGCGATCGCGACCGCGAACCGGTTCTCTGCGTGGAATGCGAGCACCTCCTTGATCGGGTCCCCGTAGGCGGGCGCTCCGGCCCAGACCACCACCGCGTTCTGGATCGCCACCGACGCTGTCAACGCGATCGCCGTCGCGCCGACGACCCGCTCTCGGAGCGCTCGGGTCGGGGTGGTACCCGTCGTTGTCGCTGCCGCACTCATTCGAGGCTTCTCCGGCTTCCTAAGCTGGTCCATGATGGCTCGTACACCGTACGTCGTACGCCGTACTATGGGCGTACGACGTACGATTGTCAAGCCGTGCGAGGGAGCGAGGAGACCTGTGGCCACCAGGGAGCAACGCCAGGTCGCGTCGGACGCGGGGCTGAGCAAGCAGCGGGTGGTGGTCGAGGCGATCCGGCTCGCCGACCGCGAGGGGGTCGACGGGCTGAGCATGCGCCGGCTGGCCGGCGTCCTCGGCGCGGGCGCGATGTCGCTCTACCACTACGTGGCCAGCAAGGAAGAGCTGCTGGACGC
This sequence comes from Plantactinospora sp. CA-294935, assembly GCF_050936445.1. Taxonomy (NCBI): domain Bacteria; kingdom Bacillati; phylum Actinomycetota; class Actinomycetes; order Micromonosporales; family Micromonosporaceae; genus Plantactinospora; species Plantactinospora sp. CA-294935. The sequence goes on along the minus strand of NZ_JBNJMU010000001.1, from coordinate 7,918,235 downwards.
CATGATCGACGTAGTGTTCGAGGAGATCGAGCTCCCGCCCGAGCAGACCGACTGGCAGTCGGCGATGCGACGGCGGTCGGCATCCGCCCGGCAGGTTCTCGCACGCCACCCGTGGGCGATCGGCCTGATGGAGTCGCGGACATCGCCGGGGCCCGCGAACCTGCGCCACCGCGAAGCGGTCACCGCCTGCCTGCGCAGGGCCGGCTTCTCGGTCGTGATGGCGACGCACGCCAACTGGTTGCTCGACAGCTACGTCTACGGGTTCGCCCTGCAGGAAGCCAGCCTACCGTTCGACACCGCCGACGAGCTCGCGGACATGACCGAGGACGTCTTCCTGCCCCAGCTTCCTCCTGAGGAGTTCCCCTACCTCAACGAGTCGGCCGCGGCGCTCGTCGCTGCCGGCTACGACCCGGCGGAGGAGTTCACCTTCGGCCTCGACCTCGTCCTGGCCGCCCTCGAGCCCCTGAGAGCCTCCGCCTAGTGCTCTGGCCGCATACGTTCGCCGGTTGGTCAGGCCGCTGCGGTGAGTGGACGTCCGCCCCAGCGGATGCCCTTCTCGCTGCGGACGCGGGCGCGTTCACGGCGTTGGGCGGCCAGGACGTCGGGGTGGCGGGCGTTGGCGTTGCGCCAGCGCAGGTAGGCGTGCAGTGCCCGGGTCTGGGCGGTGTGATTGCGGTGGTCTGAGTTGGCGATGGTGAACTGCCGCAGTGGGCCGAAGTGGGCCTCGATCGGGTTGGCCCAGGACGCGTAGGTCGGGGTGAAGCACAGCTCGACGCGGTTCTTCCTGGCCCAGTGGCGGATCGTCTCGCCCTTGTGCGCGGACAGGTTGTCCAGGATCACGTAGATCGGCGCGCCGTCGGGGCGGGCGGCGCGGATCGACTTCAGCGCGGCCAGGGTGTTCGCGGTGCCCTTGCGGCGGCGGTTGACGCCCCAAAGCCTGTCATCGCCGACCGAGTAGCAGCCGTGGAAGTACCGGACACCGTGGGTGCGGCGGTAGGTGGCCGGCAGCCGCTGCGGGCGGCCCTGCTCGGCCCAGTCCGCTCCGGCGGTGGGGCGGATCCCGAGCGGCCCGAACTCGTCGAACGCGAAGACCCGATGCGGGAACCGGTCGAGGACCTGCTCGATCCGGTCGAGCTTGGCGTCGCGGTCGGGGTCCGGTGACTCCTTCCACGTCTTGGCCCGCTGGAACGTCACACCGCGGCGGGCCAGCAGGCGACGCAGGGTCTCGCGGCCGATGCGAATCATCCTGCCGTGAATTCGGCGCAGGTAGGCGGCGAGTTTGCGCAGGGACCAGCGGGTGAATGGCTGGCCAAGCTTGGCCGGTCGGGTGGTGGCCGTCGCGACGACGAAGTCCTCGTCGTCAGGGCTGAGCAGGCGGGGACGACCTCCCGCCCACTTAGGGTCCAGGCAGTCCAGGCCGATCTCGTTGAACCGGTGGATCACGTCACGGACGGTGTCCTCGTCGGCCTGGACCAGTTGGGCGATCGCCGGGACCCGGTTGCCGCCTGCCGAGGCCAGCAGCATCATCGCCCGCCGGTAACGCACCGAACTGGTGCTGCCCCGGCGCACGATCTGCTGCAGCCTCTGCCTTCCTGATCAGTCAACCTGCGCACACGGACAGGCTCGGCCACCTTGCCTCCAGCGGTCGGATCGGATGTCGCGTACATCCAATCGCGACAGCGGCCACCCCGGCGGACCCCCGTGCAGAGCACTAGAAAGGGGAGTCGTCGTAGGTGCCCTGCTGCGGCTCGTAGGCCAGCTCCGCGGGCTCCGTCCAAAGAAGGTCGTGCTCACCCCAGTAACGCAGGTTGAGCACCGCGGTTTCGGTGTGACACCAGTGCGGGTCGGCGGCGATGGTGGCTCGGACGCGGGCAGACAGTGCGGCGCGGTGCGGGGTGAGTTCGGGTGCAGAGGCCAGGTTCACGGCGGCGATGAGGGCTGCGTCGCGCACGTTCTCGTCGGGATCGTCGAGGCAGGCGGTGACCACGGCGTAGAGTCGCGGCCGCATCGGGCGGAGCGGACCGCCGATGTTCTCGCCGCCGGCGGCGTCATCGCCGAACCATTCCCGCCACTGGACACCCATCGCGTATCCGAGCTGGGACAGCCAGAGCAGCAGTGCGGCACGCAGCGGTCCGTCACCGTATTCGCGGGTGGGGCCGGGCTGGGCCCGGACCCGCGGGTCGGCCAGCGCCACGGCGACGAACCGGGCCGCCGCGGGTGTCGCCTCGTAGATGGTGCCCTGGTGAAACAACTCCTCCCACAGATGGGAGAGAGCCCGCCGCGCGTCGTCACGGTCACCGGTCAGTAACCCCGCCAGGAGTCGCGGCGTCTCCGGCCAGGCTGGCCCGTGGCTGTGTGCCAAGCCTCGCCAGTTGGTCTGTTCGAGAACGGTTTCCGGACGCATCAGCGGAGCCTAGCGACGTGACCAACACCGGCTTCGTCGGACGGTCACGTCCATGGTCGTGGTGTAGAAGACGACCATCAGGAGATCCGGTGTTGATCTTATGCGGCGATGGGCATGGGTGGGTTGTTGGTGTCGTCGGTTCCGTCGGTGTCGATGCTGGTCAGGCGGGCTTCGGGATCGCCAGCTCCATCGTTCCGGCCCGGGTGTCCCACTCCCGGCTCCGGTAGCCGTTGCGAGAGTTGACGCGTTCGTCGCTGCGTTGTCCGTACGGTGCGCCGCAGATCGCGTCCGCCTCGGCGGACATCAACGCCTCCGCGAACGTCTTCACCATGTCTCGTAGCAGGTCCGGTGACGCCGACGCGAGGTGCTCACGAAGGAAGCCGGCAGGGTCGGTAGGCTCGGGTACGGCCATCGTGGTGCTCTCCTTTGATCTTGACTTAGCCGTCTCAAAGGATCTTCACGATGGCCGTCTTCTACTCCACGACACGCCCGTGACCAGGCATGTCGTACACCACTCCCATGGACGCAACCCGTCGGGACAGTCTGGCGACCGTGTCGTTGGCCGGTAACAGGAAGGCCCCGCGCTGCCCTGCCGCCTCGACGGAAGTACAGCGTCGACTACTCAGGCCTGACGAGGGAAGGGCTCGCCGACGGGCCAGGGGTCGCCGAGGCCGAACCAGTCGGCTTGGGTGCGCCGCGGGTCGACGAACTCGATCCGGTCGTCGGCGCCGGCAACGGACCGGCGCCACAGCGGCAGCGCTTCCACCGCGTGGTCCGGGTCCGGGTGCTCCCAGATTGTGTGCCGCTGGTTGCCGACGAACGCGGGGTGGAGTTGCTTGACGACGAGCACGGCGGACACTGCGCGGTGCTCCCAGTGGTCGCCCGGGTACCAGTAGCCGTTGGCTTCGCGGACGTAGGCGTGCGACTCTGTGCCATCTGTCGCGGTGGTGATCTGCAACATCTCGGTGCCGTAGAGGGCCTTTTTCACGTCGTGGTCGCCCAGAGACATGCTGCTCGAAGCGACCGCCACGATGAACGGCGCGCCGAGCGGGCCGTAGGCCGCGCCCTTGTCGCTCAGCGCTCCGAGGATGCCGTCCCCGTCGTGGACCCATGTCGCCTTCCCCCCGTAGATCCCGAGGGGGCGAACCCCCTCCCTGTCGCGCGCCTCGGGAGACTTAGGAATGGCCCAGAATTCGATGATCCAGCCCACGTCGTCGCCCCCGGTCTTCTCCTCATAGCGGTGCGAAGGGAGGTCGTCGCGGCGCCTGCCCAGCGCGTAGTTGTCGGGGTTGAGCCCGCTTAGCCATCTCTCCAGGCGACCGCGTAGCGGCTTGGCGCGGAGCGGACCGGGACCTTGCCTCACGACCTCGATCCAGAGGAAGAAGTTGGGGCTGTCCAGCCTGTTGAGCGACTCGTACACAGCGTTGACCCGCGCCGTCGCGCCGACGGAGACGTCGCTGGCGGATGCCGAGCGCGCCTCGATATAGATCGGCCGTCCATCCTTCTCGGCCAGGAAATCCGGCCGGCGGCTCGTCCCCTCGAGCACCGGGTGGCACGTCACCGTATAGCCCATCCGGAGCAGGCACTCGTGCAGGTACAACTCGAAGAACGCCCCGCGGACCTGCCTGTCGTCCTTCGACCTCAGCCGGCCCCTGACGTCGGCTTGGGCGTCCGGGCACAGGCGAGAGAACCAATCCTCGATCAGGTCGCGAACTTGATCCCAGTACGGCCCCGAGACCCGGTCCAGAACTTGAACTGCCCGTCTCCGTGCGCCGCCGGCGACGGGTCGGTCCGGGTGATCGCGGAGAAGATGGTCACCACGGCATCACAACCCAGCGACGCTCCTCGGCCAATTGCGACACGCCGCTGTCGGGGTGCCGCCAACGGGTTGTAGTGGCTATGACGGATGAACTTGGCTCGACTCCACCAGGACGGCGATACCTGGCCCCACCGCAGCCCGATCGCGCCGGATGTCAAGTAACGTTGCGTGACGGCCGAGGCTGCTGGTGCTGCCACGTGGAGCTGCGCGCTCATGCCGAAGAGCGGAAGCCGTGCACCATGAGGCTGGTCGTCTTGCCGGCACGATCGTCTGTTCGCGGTCAGCGTGAGGGTCGGGGTGGTGACGGGAGGCCGGGATCGTGCAGGGTGTGGTTCATGAGTGCCGGGTTCGTTCTGGTGCATAGTCCGTCGGTCGGGCCTCTGACATGGGCGCCGACAGCGCGGGGACTGGAGGGCTCGGGGGCGGTCGTCATCGTGCCGTCGCTCGTCGGGGTCGCGGGAACCGGCCCGCCATACTGGCGGTCCGTCGCCGAGACGGTCAGCGAAGCGATCGACCAACTGCCCCAGGATCAGCCCGTCGTGATCGTGGCGCACAGCAACGCGGGTCTTTTCGTGCCGGTGATCGTGGAGGCAGCCTTGCGGGAGGTGGTTGGCTGCCTGTTCGTGGATGCGGCCTTGCCGTCGCGTCGCGGACCCACACCCGTCGCGCCGCCTGAGTTGCTGGACTTTCTGCGTCCGAAAGCGGTTGATGGTCGGCTGCCGCAGTGGACGGCGTGGTGGGAGGAGTCGGACGTCGAACCGATGTTTCCGGACGCGCAGACGCGTAGGGCGGTGTCGGCCGAGCAGCCTCGGCTTCCGTTGCGCTATTACGAGGAACTGGTGCCCACCCCGATCGGCTGGGATGACCGGCCGTGCGGCTATCTGCTGTTCGGCCCACCGTACGAGCCGGTCGCTGAGGATGCGGGTCAACGTGGGTGGGTCATCGACCACATCCCCGGCCGGCATCTGCACCAGCTGGTGGACCCGCTTGCTGTGGCGGACCGCATCGCTGCGATGACCCGAGAATGGCCGCCCTCGGTCTGAACCCGCCGTGATCCAGCGCACGGATCTGCCGCTGACCGTGCGTGCCAGTGTCAGAGCTCCCGTCACTCTCGGTAGCCGCCAGCGGTGGTCCGCAGGGTGCGAGGACGTCCGGTCGTGCCGATGACGGTGCTCTCGGGATGCTTGCTCGCCCTCTCGACCACACGGTGCCCCATGGTACGACCGAGGCCACTGCGGCCCGTACGCTTCTCCGTGGTTCGCGGTACGTTGTATAGGAGGACGTGGTGGCGGTCGCGATGCAGCAAGTGTGGAAGCCGGCCGCCGCTGATACTCGGCTGTGGGGACGTCCGTTGTGGTGGACGGTGGGTCCGTCGCAGGAGCTCGCAGTGCTGTTCGTCTCTGAACGGCAACTGAGCCAGTCTCCCTACATAGCGGGTTGGGTTGGCTGGGGACCCCAGGTGCCCTTCGACGGCGTGCTCGTTGTCCGTCAGGTTGACGGGTCGATACATCATCGCACTATCAGAGCGATCCCGTTGAGGCCGAGTCACATTGCCTTCATGTCCGGCGGCCGTCTCCTCATCGCGAATGGTCGCGCCCGCAAGAGCGAAGAAGGATCATGGGAGCCGAACGCGGTTGTGTATTCTTCGGAAGGCGCGGTGGAGGACCGGTTCTGCATTGGTGACGACATCGATGTCCTAGTGACGGGCCGTGACGGTTCAATCTGGACCGCCTACGGCGATGAAGGCATCTATGGCAGCCATCCCCACTCTGCGGCCGGGCTTGCCGGATGGAACGGTCAGGGACAGATTGGTTGGACGCCAGATGGACGCCTTCCAGAATGGCCATTAGCGGGGTTCAGTGCTGCCACAGAAGGAGACCAAGTGTGGCTGGCCTGGTACTCCAGACCCGGCGAAGGGGGCACTTTCTTAACACGGATCACCCCCTCGACTGGTGAGGTAGCCAGTTGGTCCAGTCCTGTCCAGTCTCCGGACGGATTAGCGGTTCGTGGTCACCACGCCATCCTGACTCGACGAGACCACAACAAGGGTTCGACCGAGGTGGTTCGCGCTGAGTTGATCGACGGGTCCTGGGCTGCGGTGGAACGGCGAAAGGTTGAGGTGCCCGGTCGAGTTGTCTTGCGATGTGGCCAAGGCCGCGACGGGACTTTATGGCTCCGCGCCGAGGATGCCTGGTTGCGCATTGAGGCGTAAGTGCGACCCTGATTCAGCCCGGGTGCAAATGAATCAGGCGGTCCAGCATTTGATCTTCACAACTCGCACTTCAAAGTCCTTGAATCGAGCGCTACAGTAGTCCGAGATCACGCATCCGGATCTGCCGCTGCGGGTGGGGCGCACCGCCGTAGCGGCAAGTCGCGTTCTGGGGGAATACACCGCCGCGTACCTGCCTTGCGGGGAGGCCGTGCGGGGGTCATGCCAGCCAGGCGCTGTTGACCTATGCCACGGACGTGGAGGGACTAGGCACTGCCTTATTGGGCTTGCTGTGCTGTGTCGTCGGAATGATCGGCGTGCTCGGCCTACTCGGCGCTGTTGCCGTCAATATGCGAAGCAAATAGCTGCAATCCGAACAATTGAGGAGTCATCGTCACGGACGTCCTCTTCTGCCGCAGAGCGGGCGCGGTAACAAGTCGTCTACAAGTCACAGAGGGTCACGACTCCGGCTGGCGTGTGGCGCACGGTTGTGCTTGATATGCAGGTAATCGTCGTTGACCCATTGCCGGTGTTGGTGGTGGGTTCGATGGAGAGGTTCCTGCATGTCCGTCTGGGTCGATCTTGTGCTGAGGCGGTCGAGGACCGCGGCTGGTGATCTTGTTGTCCGGTTCGGCATGCCGTTGCTGGACGCCTATCTGGAGTTCCTGTCGGTGCGGTCGCGGCCGAACACTGTGGTCGCGGTCGCGTATGACCTGAAGGTGTTCTTCACCGTGGTCGGTAAGGCGCCGGGTCGGGTCGTCGCGGCCGACGTTCTGGCGTTCGTAACCGCGCAGTATGCCGGCGGCCCGGCACGGCGGTTGCAGGCCGCCGGTGACGGCGCTGGCGTGTCGGCCCGGACGGTCCGGCGGCGGCTGTCAAGCGTGTCCGGGTTGTTCGCGTTCCTGCAGGCCCGCGGTGATGTCGAGGCGAACCCGGTGCCCCGAGGCCTGCCGACACGCCGCGAACGGCAGCGACCCCGTCAGGGCGTGCCGCTGGTACGCACGCCACGCACCCTGCCGCGGATTCTGTCTCCGGTTCAGGTGGATGCGCTGCTGGCGGCGTTGCGCACGCATCGGGACCGGGCCATGTGTGAGGCGATGGTGCTGGGTGGACTGCGCCGCTGTGAGGTCCTCGGTCTACGGCTGGACGATCTGCAGGTCGCTGCCCGGCGGGTGTTCATCGCCGAGGGCAAGGGCGGCCATCAGCGGCAGATCCCGGTCTCCGGCCGGTTCTTCACCTCCGTGGCCGCCTACCTGCACCACGAACGCCCGCCCGGCATCGCCACCGACCGGCTGTTCGTGGTGCTGAAAGGCCCTCGCCGGGGCCGGCCACTGTCACCGGCTGGGCTGGATCAGATCCTGGACTCGGCCCGGCAGCGGGCCGGGCTGGACACGGTGACCTGCCATCAGCTGCGGCACACCTGCCTGACCCGGCTGCGGGAGGCCGGGATGGCCTTGGAGGCGGTCCAGGCCCAGGCCGGGCACGCCTCGATCGAGTCCACCCGCATCTACCTGCACCTGGCCGACGACTGGCTGGCCTCGCAATACCGGCGGGCCGCCGAGGTGATCGACGCGCAACTGTTCTCCGGAAAACCGTTGCCCCGCAACGGCGTCAGCCTGATCGAGGGGGGACGGTGAGCAGCCCTCGGCAGCTCCCCGGCTGGGACCAGCTCGCCACCGAGATCCCTGACATGGTGACACCGATGCGCCGCTACCTCGACCAACTGACCTGCATCCTGCGGCCGGGCAGCGTGAAAAGCGCCGACCTGGCCCTGCGATCCTTGGCCGCGTTCCTGGTCGAGCAGGCACCCGAGGTCCGCCACGTCGCCGACATCCACCGCCGGCACATCGAGGGCTTCCGCACCTGGCTCACCGCCAGAACCGGCTACCGCACCGACAAGCTCACCCCGGCGACCCTCGCGCACCGGCTCGGCACCCTGCGCATCTTCTTCGTCCGCATCAGCGACTGGGACTGGCCCGAAGCTCCCGCCCGGATCCCGATCATCCCCGCCGACCTGCCGCGACAGGACCACCCCCTGCCAAAGGCCCTCGACGACGCGTCCGCGGCGAAACTGCTACGAGCCGCCCAAACCCAGCCCCGCGTGCTCACCCGTGTCGTGGTCGAAGTGCTGCTGCGCACCGGGCTACGCGTCGGCGAGTTCACCGCCCTGCAAGCCGACGCGATCGTGCTCATCGGCGCCGCGCACTGGCTGCACGTCCCGGTCGGCAAACTCCACGAGGACCGCTACCTGCCCCTGCATCCGCACCTGGTCACCCTGATCGGTGACTACCGCAACGTCCACGTCCACGCCGACAACCCGCTACTGCTGCCCCGCGAGAACGGCCGCCCGCTCGACCGGCACACCGTCACCCGGCTGATCAACAAAGCCGGCACCGCAGCCGGTCTCACCCACATCCACCCGCACCAACTCCGGCACACTCTGGCCACCCAGGCCATCAACCGCGGCATGACCCTCGAAGCCATCGCCGCCCTCCTCGGACACCGCAGCCTCGACATGACCCTGCGCTACGCCAAAATCGCCAACCGCACCGTCGCCGACGAATACTTCGCCGTCACCGAAAAGGTCGAATCCCTTTACCAGCAAGGAAAACCCCTACCCGCCGACACCATCGGGCCCCGCATGGCCCAACTTCGCCGCGAACACCACCGCCTGCTCGGCAACGGCTACTGCACCCGCCCACCCGAACTCGACTGCGCCTTCGAAGCCATCTGCGAGACCTGCACCTTCTTCCAAACCAGCATCGAGTTCCGGCCCACCCTGCAACGCCAGCACGACCACGCCGCCGCCAACAACCAGACCCACCGCGCCGACCTGTTCACCCGGCTCCTCGATGGCCTCGACCAACAAGCATCATGATCAACTTGACAAGGATTACCTGCATAATGCCGAGATGAGTGCATTCGATCACACCACGGGCCCAAACACGGAAATCGACACACTTCCGTGCACGCCGGGTTCGGGAGGCGGCTCGGGGAAACCCACCGGCGGTAACGCCGGCAGGGCGCCCCGGGTCGACCTCACTGTTGTATCCCCGGCGCAGCCGGGAGGTTCTCGAAGGGAGATTCCTGGGTCGGCTGGCTGACTTGGATCGATGCGAGGACGTCGGGGTGGTTCGTCAGCGGGGCGTAGCGATACGCCAGCCGCGCCACGACCCGAACCGGGCTATGGTGCAAATGGGGGTGGCCGGGCGCTGTAGCGGCGGGGACGTTGGCCGACGGCACAGCTGTGGCAGGGAGGGCACCCCGGCGCCACTCTTCGTGACGTCCGATGAGCCGATGGAAGGATCGGTGTGGCAACTATCCTAAATGCAGAGCGGTTCCGCTGGGCGGATGACTACGAGTCACTGTGCATGATGTTTGTGCTCGATCGGGCGGAGCGCGAGCTCATCGCCGCGTTCGGCGGCGATCCGCAGCTGATCCGGCTCTACCGGTCTTCAGAGGCGTTGAAGCTGCTCTCTCCTGAATATCTTTATCAACCGATCGTGCGAGTTGGGCGGGCAGGGCCTTCGGTCTTTACGACGGAGGTGCTTAGTGTCGAGGGCGGTCGCACGGAGGTGCTGCGACGCGCTTCTGCCGGGACGAGGGCTGTGTCTGTGATGCGGTCCGGAAACGCGATGGTCCATTTTGCCTACGCGGAGGACGGTGAGGTAGTCACCGGATTCGAGGCGGGAACGCCTGAGCAACGTGGCGGTACTGACCCGGATCGGTTGGTTCCGAACCTGGCAAGGGTCGGCCTGCTGGGTGATCGCAGTCGGCTGGGCGGGCGCCTGGCCACCTGTCTGCTGCTGGCTGCGGAAGTCCTCGGAATTACGTTCGATGCCGCAGACTTCCGGAAGCCCTTGCCCGGCGCGCCGGTGTTGCCGCTGTTGCCAACACCTCTAGTTCCAGAGACCGACCGGGCGCGGGCACAACTGATCGGTAGTCCATTCGTTTCGGCGGCCGTTGCCGGCGCCGCAGACGAACATCTATGGCCGGCCGTCAGGGGTTTGGCGTCCCGGATGCTGACGATGGCGGACCTGTTGGGAGACCGCGATCTGGGGGATGCGCTGCACCGCGATGGGAATGAAGAGCCCTCCATCCTCCGCGACGACGAGGCGCTCGGGATGCGAATCCGCGTCCTGATCGCGGAGGGAACCGGGGCGGAAAGCAGCGGGGAAGTGTCGTTGCGGCGCTCCGCTGGCCTGTCCACCGAGGAGCGTCAACGACGACTGAGACGCCGTGCGGCGGCTATGGCGGTACATGCGGCGTTGGTGCTCCCGCCACGATCCGCGATGTACGCGCTTCTGCACCTGCGGCAGCGGGCGGCTTGGCCGTCGCCGCCGGAGCTGGACCTGTCCTATTTGCCGGAACCGCCGCCGTCCGAGGTAGAACGGCAAGCTGCACTGTTTGGAGACCTACACTCGGGCGCCCGGACCCGGGTGGTGAAAGCACCTGCTTCTCGACCGTCGGGTCCCCGACCACAGCGCAGATAAGCTGCCCAGGGGCTGGTGAACGTGCGTCCCCAGCCCCTGCCGCTGTTCGTCTGCTGCTTGAATTAGTCGGCGTAAACTGTAACCGTGTATTCCTCGCCGTCTAAGATCCTCATCTGAGTGGTGAGTGTACTTAGGGCATTTCCGGCCGCTCTATTTTCGCCGAGCGGAACATGTCCTCGCACGCATCGTTCGGTGCCGTCCGACCACGACGTGACGTACCAGGTCCCATTCTGTAAGAACGGTCGGACCTCCGCGCAGTCAGCTCCTCTCTGGCCGAGCATGGCGCCACTTTGACGGCTGGCCGCGAACGCGTATTCATCGCAGCTGTCTCTGAGGGGGTAGTTCGGATCTGTCGACGGGTTGGGGTCGGCAACGAACGTACTGTCGCAGATAATGTCGCGGTTCCGATCTTGTTGCTGCGTGTCGGCAAGTCTTGTCAGGGGCGCGTCGGGAGTGCCCCACTCGTCAGGCAGGAACAGTTGCGCCCACAGCACCATGGTCGCGGATGCGCCGTGCGTGACCTGGGACAGTTCCAGATCTGGGCGGTAGTCCGCGAATACGCATCCCGTACTTGCGCCGACGGTGGAGTCGCATCGCATCCCGAAAGGGCCCGGATAATCGTCCTCGGGGTCGATCGGAGTGGCCCCGGGCGCAATGGAAAAAATCGTGTAGTTCGTGTTGAAGTAGTCCGGGCCCGGGTCGGGTTCGTTCTCGTACGTGAACCAGCCGTCTACTGTTGCGCCCAAGGTGAGAGTCGCTGGTCCATCGAACGCGTTTGAGTCCGTGGCCGTGCAGCCGCCAGAACATGAAGCCGTGAGGGTGACCAGCACAGCAGTAATTAATGGTGTTGTCTGTGAAACCAGCGTCATGGTCACGTGTTCGTCGAACTGACCACTTGTCGCAGACAGTTCCATTTCGTGGGTAACGTCGATGATGGCCCGGCCGATAACTCCACCCGTACTCGCGTTGTACAGGGTGTAGGTGTGTACCGTCACCAGGCAGGCATCGGTACGGGTATACCACCAGTAGGTTGTCTCACCCAGCTCCCGGCACCATACGTTGGGGGGTGCGACCGACGGCCGTGCTGTTGTCGCTACATCGTTCGAATCGGCGACGGTGAGACAGCCGACCGTTTCCTCGCCCCGCCTGGCCGCAGCTGCCAGGTACGACTGCAGTGACGCGGCGCAGTCCCCGACACCCTTGGCTGCAGCCTTAGCGGTGGCTACTCTGGGCCTGTCGGGACGTGCCTGCTTGGACGTGACCTCGACGCCATTTCCGGCATCTGGTGTGGATGCGATTGCTGGATCGACTAGAAACACTGAAACGAGAACCGCGACAGCGGCGACAGATGATAAGCGGAAGCGCACTAGAGAAGACCCCCCAAATCCTTGACGAGATAGTCATGGCGCTTCAAGGCTAGGTGTATCGCCGTATTCAGGCAATGCGATATCCCCGACACAGTTGCGGCATCCTGTTCCACTAGGCGAGGCCTCGAGGCTGATGTTCGGCGCTGACCTCGATCGATGCAATGATCAACCGTGGAGACCCACGAGATGCCGTGATGCATGTCACAGGCGATGCTGCTTGTCGCCCTCGCGCCAGGTTGACGCGATCCTGCCCGGCCTGTACCGCTCGGAAACTCGGTCATGGCTTGTGAAGTGCGGTTTGTGTGGTGTCGGGCGTGTGTTGATGGCCATGCTGACCGTCCATGATCCTGTCGTGTGGGTATCTGCTTTTGTGTCAGGTCATGCAGTTGATCGTGCTTGGGTTGCGCGGCGAGCGGTCCAAGTAGGTCGAGATCCTGGGGCTTGACCCCTGATCTTGGACACGGGGGTTATGCGGCTGGGGCCAGCATATCGATTGTGGCTGCGGTGTTTTCGTAGGCGATCGGGGATCGGTGTCCGAGGCGGGAGTGCCGTCGGACGGTGTTGTAGCGGTGGAGCCAGCGGAACGAGGCGAGGCGGGCTTCGTGCTCGTTGGTAAAGGCGCGGCGGCCTTGCAGGGTCTCGCGTTTGAAGGTGGCGTTGAACGATTCGGCGGCAGCGTTGTCGGCCGAGCTGCCGACCGCGCTCATCGACTGCCGGACGCCGGCCGCGGCGCAGGCGGCGGCGAAGGCCCGAGACGTGTATTGCCCACCGTGGTCGGTGTGCAGAATCGCTCCGTCGAGGCTTGCCCGGGTGCGCTGGGCGGCGTTGAGGGCGTCGAGGACCAACTCCGTGCGCATATGGTCGGCGATCGCCCACCCGACCAGGCGGCGCGAATGCAGATCGATGACGGTGGCCAGATAGAGAAATCCGCGGTCACCGACCGGCAGATAGGTGATGTCGCCGACGTAGCGGCGATTCGCCGCCGGAGCGGTGAAATCCCGACCGATCAGATCCGGGGCCTTCGCCGCGGCCGGATCCGCGATCGTGGTCCGGGTGCGCCGGCGCAGCCGAAGTCCTCGTACGCCGAAGCGGCGCATCACCCGGGCTACCCGCTTGCGGTTGACCCGCATGCCCCTGTCACGGAGTTCGGCGGTGATCCGCGGCGCTCCGTAGGTGCCGTCGAACGCGGCATGCACGGTCTTGATCTGTCCGGCAAGCGCGCGGTCGGCGGCGTCGCGAGCGGCACGGTCGGCCTCGGTCGACCGCCAGTAGTAGAAACTCGACCGGGCCACACCCAGGACCTGGCACAACCGCTTCACGCCGTAGCGCTGCTGGTGATCGGCGACGAACTGGAAGCGGTTCACCAGCGCGTCTCCCCGGCGAAATACCGGGCCGCCTTGCGCAGAATATCCCGCTCTTCCTCAAGCTCGCGGACCCGCCGTCGCAGTTCGGCATTCTCATCCTCGACCGAAGCCGGCTTCCGCCCCGACGCCGACACCCCCGGCGGCCGGCCGGTCTCGCGCTGCTGATCGTCGGCACGCACCCAGCTACGCAATGTCTCCCGGTTGACCCCGAGGTCATCAGCGATCTGCGCGATCGTCGCGCCCGGCCGAGACCGGTACAACGCCACCGCATCCGCCTTGAACTGGGCCGGGTAGTGCTTGTTCACCATCGTGTTCCAGGACTCCTGTCCACCAGGACCATCACGATCCCAGTCTCAAGTGTCCAAGATCAGGGAGCAACTCCCCCTTGTGCTGCGACACCAGGTTGCGGTCCTGCGTCGGCAGGTCAGCCGTCCGGATCCCGACCCAGCGGACCGGTCGGTGCTGTCGCGTCTGCTGCCCAGACCGAGGTGGGCGAGCTTGGCTGACTGCCCCGGGCTGACCAGGAACCTGGACCCAATTTTGGCGGGATCCAGGAACGCAGGACCACAAGATCAGAGGCACGGATTTGCCGCCGACCGTGCGCGCCAACCCAGCCGGAGTCGTCACGCTTCGTGGCCGAGCTGCCGTCGCCAGCCGAGACTGAGCTGAGCGTGCGAGCCTCGGCGGTGAGCAAGGTGATGTCGTTGGACAGTCGTCCCGCTACGTTCGCCGATCCCGTTCATGGCGCGTCAGGTGATGGCGAGGAGCACCGCCTGACCGTTGTCGGCTGCCGCCCGATAGAACCGGCGCAGCTCGACGAAATTGCCGATCAGGTTGTTGAGCTGGACGCCGTCATCAGCCCAGCCAAGCGGGTAGATCTCGGCGGTCGCCATCGCATCCGCGTCATAACCGGCGCGAGTGTCTCGACATCCAGCCCATCCAGCTCGGTGGCGACGGTGCGGACGGCATCCGGGCTGAGCAGCCGGGCCGGACCATAGCCACCGTCCTCGCCGATCTCGGCACCACCGAGGACCGCCGCACCGGCCGCGCCGTCACCGAGACTCCAGGCAGAACCAGCGAGCAGGTAGTGAACGCCATGCCAGGACTTACCCAGGTCCAACTCGGGATCGGGCATCTCCGCATCGTCATCGTCCAGATCGCCATAGAGCAGCGGACCCACAGCCGCCGGATCGCTCAACACCGCGCTCAACTCGTCGCTCGACAGCCGACGACCGATCAACTCCATGCCCACACGTAACTACTACCACCACAACGCGAGCACGCCGACAGGCGCCCAGAAGCTGGTACAACAGCCCCGGCCCTCCGCCCACCGGGACATCCGGATGTCTGCTGCAGGGAACGCAGCCTGGTGGTTAGCGCTGATGTCACCGTAGGTCTCGATCTTACTCGCCGGCTGAGTCCCAGACACGCTCGAAGACGTCTCGCGCAATGGTGTAAGGTCTTCCATACCTTGGTCCCGTCATCAGGGCTCACCTGGCCCAAACCCCCGTACCGGTCCTCCTCATGTCCAGGTCCGTAGCGGAGAACCGGCCCGTTGGCGTACACCTCGATCTGCCGAACGGGCCAGCCATCCTCATCGACCTCGAAGTACCAGACGGAGCGTCCCCAACCGTCAAACTCGTCGCCTCGTGACTCATCCCAGCGACGGCGGAGGAAGCGAGTTGGCAGCGGCGGAAGTCTACGACGCACTCAACTGCCGCGTTGCGCTCGCTACGCAGCGTTCCCTGCGTTGGCTGGATTGCCGTCCGGTCGCGCCGAGAACAGTGCGCTCAACCATTGACTGCCTGCTGCCGCTCGTCCGCCGGCATGGGCACCGTCCTCGCTTCTCGCTCCACCATCATCGGTGTACGGCGCTTCATTGCCGACATCCCGAGAACAACGAGGCTCACCGCAGCGTTAACACGTGGTCGGCGCTGCGGTGGCTGGTACGTCCGGTGAAGTGCACGCGGACCGTGGCCCCGGAGCAGCAGATCCCTTCCGGGATGATTAGCGCTGTGGGTGGCAGGATGCCGTCGGCGTCGGCGGTGGGATCGCCCGGGAAGTAGGGGCCGCTGAAGTGGGTGAGGCCGCTGCCTTCGGTCAGTTCGATCCGCACGGTTTCGCCAGGCCAGAAGCCTTCGCCCTGAATTGTCAGAGTGCTGCCCGGTGCTGTCTCGTTGGATGAGATAGCGATCTGGACCGGCGGCGTCAGCTGGTGCGAGGCCGTGGGTTCTGGCTCGCTGGGCGACATTGGAGAGGTCGGCCCGGCGGGTTGAGAGGCGGTCGCCGCGCCGACATGGTCACGGCTTTGCACAAACCAGACGACAAGCAGGCCAAGCACGGTCGCGCCCACGAAGAACAGCGCCGGTTGAAGGAAGCGCCTGACGGTCTTGGCGGGCGTGCCCGAGAGAGAGCCGGGAAGTCGGCTTCTGGACCAGCCGACTATTCCGAGTGCCGCGACAACTGCGGCAAAAAGCCACGATTGCGCGACCTCGAAGCCATCTCTGCCCCAGATCGCGGCGGAGATCAGGGCGGCGGCAACCACGCCGACCAGGAGGCCCGAGACATCCCAGAGGCTAAGTGAAAACGGCTCCCGGTTAGGGATCGACTTGTACTCCTTGATGAGTCCGGAGACTTCAGATGGGGGCAGTGGTTGCCAGTCGGAGCGGGCTTGTGCGGCCTTCGCCAGCGCTACGAGCCGCCGGAAGCTGGCTTCGGACGGATGCTCGTCCGCGAGCCGTTGCAAGGCGGCAACCGCCTCCGGGGTTCCCCGGTTGGCGAGTGCAGGCAGGAGGCCGTCTCGCATGTTCGCGGCACTCTCCCGACGGCTCACAGTGTGAACTCCACGAACCTCAGGATCCGAGGCCGGCGCGAACAGTTCGTTCATGACCTGCCACAGCTCCAGCGTGGCGGCTTCGTCGAGGGGTCGCTTCAGTCCTTCGCGATGCTCGGCGATGTCGCCGAGGATGTCGCCGGCCAGCGCCCGGTCCGCTGCCATCAGCTCGCGGATTGTCGGCCAGGAGGGAGGTCCGTCGTGGGTGAGGAGCGCGGCGCCGAGGTGCCGCCGTTGATCTGTGCCGAGGCTGCTGTCGGTGTCGCGTAGCAAGCCAATCGCAGTCTTAGGATTGACGTTGGTCAGGATCTCGCACGCGACAGCGGCCGCAGCGGCATCGGTGTCAGGATCGGTGATCAGCTGCCGGAGCCATGGAACGGCCTCTGGGTCGAGAATCGGCCGGAGCCGGCGTAACGGGAACTGCGCGAATTCGGGTCGGCCGCGCATTTCCCGTTCGGTGGCGTCGAGTAGTGCTTCGCGGGCCTTGCTGTAGAGCCAGCGCAACGGGAGTACGAGCGTCGCGTCATCCTGCGAGACGTAGGGCCCTCGAACCAGGACCGGCGCTAAGAACCGCCACCGGGAGTTCGGTAGCACTGGAATTTCGCCCAGCTCCGAGAGAAGGACGAGCGCTCGTGCGGCAGAGAAGGCGCCTGTGTTGTACTGCTGGGTGCCCAGTAGATCTGCGCCGTTAGCCTGTGTGGCCTCCAAGTAGCGCTGTGCCGCTTCGAGCGCCGCGTTTTGTAGCGTCTGTCCGGCCAGGGACCAGCCCGGTAGGTCCACCACCCGCAGCGTGGTGTGGTCCCTGGAGAACGGTGGCCCAGGAGCAAACTGTGCCCAGTAGCCGAACGAGTGGAACGCCTGACTCGCATCGAGGCTCAACGACTCAGTCAGGTGACTCTTGAGGTCAGCCTCGGTAAGAGGCGTCGCGCTTTCTTCGGCGTCCGGGGCATCATCACTGCCGACCTCATCGTCCGGCAGACTGGGTGGCTCCAGGAGCCCTTTGACGACCGCCTCATACAGTGGCGTGTTGGGCGGGACTTGCTCCAGAGCGGCACGGTGCTCCGCAGCGCTGGGGTCGTAGGCCAAGACTAGCCAAGCAGACCAGTGCTGTGCGGCCTCAACGGTCTCGGCGCGCATCGCGTCTGCGAGCAACCAGGTCAGATCGCCCCGACCAACTAAGCCGGATCGAGCGAGACCGAACACCTCGTGGCGCTGCAGATCGTGGTTTCGGATTGCGCTGACGAGGTCACGGCGGACCCGGTCGGTGAGCCGGAGCGGTGCGTTCTGCCTGCGGCGCAGCACAGGTCGGAGGTTTCGTAGCCGTCGCGCGACCAAGGCGGCCATCGCGTCACGGACCTCTATCTCGGCGAGCTGACGCATTCCGGCGATGAGGATGGCGTCGCACAGCTCATCGGTAGCGCCCCAGAGGGTCTTACGGCCGCTCTGTGGGGCACCGCGCGATGGCTCTATGGCCGCTGTCCAAAGCAGCGATTCCCGAACGTCATTGGTAGACAGGTCTCCTTCATGGAACTTGCGGGGCAGGTCGAATTGGAGGAACGACCAGTAGTTCCCGATGATGTCGGGGTTGCTCGGTGCTCGGAGCTGTCGCAACAGCGCCGGCAGCGGGATCCCGGCGGCGAGACGCGCTTGCAGGCCGACCCCGAACAGTTCGTCGTCGGGGTCATCGGCCGACAGGTGTGGCTCAGCCAGTGTCAGCAATGCATCGGCGCCAGTGGGCGGCACGAGATCGAGGCTGGCCAGTGCCGCCGCGTTGCGGGTGGGCACCGGCCGGCTGACGTCGAGGGCGGTGGCGACCAAGACGTCGTTGAGCGAGCGAAGACCGGTTTGCCGAGCGATTCGGATCGCCAGATAGCTCGCATCCATGCTGCTGGACAGGTCGGCGAGCACCGCTCGGAGCCGCTCCTCAAGGCCGTCATAGCGCAGCCCGCCGACATCAAGGTCGGCGATCCGGAGTAGTTCATGTCCCTGGGCGAGATCGAGCAGCCGGTCGACGAGGACGCGCCGGTAGGTGGGATCAATGATCTCGACCCCGCTACGGAGAAACGCCTCGGGGTCGTGGTTGAGCAGAGCGCCGAAGTATTGCGGCTTCAGTGCGACCAGCCACGCGGCGACCGCCTGTACCTGGGGCGCGAGTCGCCCGCCGCGCCCGTGCAGCAGTGGGTGGAGCCGCTCCAGCGACAGTCCGGTGTCGATCAGATGTTGGGCTGCCAGGAACTCGGTGACGGTTTGGTGGTAGAAGGCGAGCCGCTCTGGGCCGGCGGTGTCGAACAATGCGGTGTTCAAGACCGTAGCGAACTGTTCGGCGGTCACGTCTGCGGCACAGTCCGTGCGGGTAAGATGCACTGGACCAGGGACGTCGGACAGAGTGAAGTACGGGCGACCGCTGAACAGGCTGAGCGTAGCCATATGCCGCGCGGCTGCCAGCAGCGGATCGACGTCTGCCGGGCGCAACGGATGCCGCCGGCTGTCGGAGTCCGTCACCAAGCGACGGCAGGTCCTCTCGAACAGTTCCCGCTGTCCCCCGGGCAGCGACGACCCGTCGTCACCCGCGGCGCGGTATTCCGCCATTAGTTGGGACAAGGTGTGCGGGCTGCCGGCCAGATCAGCCACGCCGGAGTCGCGGAGCGCACGTAGGAATGCGTCGCCGTCCACTCCGGCGGCCGTGGCATAGAGCACGATGTCGTCGGGCGTCAGCGGCTGCAGGGCGAACATCTCGACGTCGTCGAGCCGGTCTCGGAGAACGTGCTCCACGGAGGGAAGCCAGCCCGCGCTCCGGCACGCCAGGACGAAGTGTGCGTTGCGGGGCAGCCGCCTGGCGATATCGGCGATCAGTTCGGTCAGCGCGGAAACACCCAGAGAGGCCTCGTCGAGGCTGTCGAGCGCCAACAGCGGCCCGGTCGAGGACGTGGAAGGAGCGAGTGCGTCCACGGCATCGTCGATCGCCCGCAGCAGCCGGCCGTCGTCACCTGGCGCGCCAAAAGAAATCCGGCGGGCGCCCGTCCAGCCGTCGACTAGCGACTCCAGCTCGTAGGTCTTTCCAGCCCCCGGGGGTGCGAGAAGAACAGCGCACCGGGCAGCAGCGGCCTCTCCGGTTGTCACGAGGCCGGCCTGACTGGCCAACCCCACTGCGTGGGCCGCCGACGCTTCCTCCTGAGTACCGTTGCTCCCCAGCTTGCGCCAGTAACGCTGCCACTGCACCCGATCACGTCGACTCACCGCGGCAGTGTACGAGGCGGATACAACCTCACGAGCAAAGCGCGCACTCGGACAGCAGCCAGCACATTCAGCGGTTGTGCAACGATCTTGGCATCCGCATCTGCCGCTGTCCGCGCTCGCGTTCATTCAGGAGGTGGGCGACATCTTCGCGAGGGGCTACCGTGGGCCGGAGCGCCACCATGCGGTCAGGCGCCCGGCCATGACGGCAGTCTCGGCTTGACGACGTGACATGCCGAAGTGGCCAGTGATTTCGTCGTCCGAGAACTATTGAGGCTGTCCCGTGTTGGCGCCGCCTGCCAGCCTCGTCAGCAGCCCGGTTGGACCGGGCAGCACGAGGAACGACCGGAGCGTGAGGGGGTGCTGTGGCGCACGTAGGCGTCGCGCAGTGGCTGACCATCGATGCCGTGCTCGACAACATCCACGCGATTGAGAACGTCGACGGGGACCAGTCCGTGGCCGCCCAGGCGTTCCGGCTTCGCCAACTGGGGTGGGACGCCAACGCGAGCCACCCGGAGCGTGGTCGGGGTCCGGTGGGCTGGCCACCGCGGGACGCCCACCTTGAGCTGGCGTTGACCGACGGCGATCTGGAATTCATCCGCGATTGCCTGGACCGCAGTCTCGTCACTACCCGCTTCCTGATCGACAGATTGTCAGTCGACCACCGCAGCTGTGCCGACCAAGAGGAGTCCCTGCGCCTGGAGCTGGCGGCACTCGACGCGCTTGACGCTATTCAGCCCGACCCGCCAGCTTGAGCGCCACCACCTGGTATGACGGGCTTCGCGGCCGCGGAAGTGGCGTTCGATTTCGAACAGCGCACGTCGCCCTGTCCCGTTCCCGTCTGAATCCGCCGCGATCTGCGCGCAAACGCGCCTGAGGTGTGGCCCGAGCGTGCCGTACGCGGTGCTCCGTCTCACTGACGAGGGATTTCGGGGCAGGTGGTCCTGTGCCTGTCGTCATGTTGATCTTTGTGACTGATGACATGGCCACGGGGTCTCAATCCGGGATGCCGGCACGTGCTGCCGTCTGTCAAGCGCAAGGAACTGGTTAGCAGGCGGCTCAATGACCAACGACGACCCTATCCACTCACTCATGTCGTGATCACTGTGAGGCTCTTGTGTTCTTGGCCGGGCGCGCCGCAGTCTATTGCCTTGCCTTCCCGGTGAAGCAGGGGGTCCAAGGGGCGTGGATCGCAGTCAGGATGCGCTGCAGAGGACGACGAGGCTGATCGAGTTCTTGGCGGAGGTTACGGCTGCGGTCGAGCGGAATCCGGTTATCGACAGCCCGGAGGACCCGGACGCGCCTGACCTGATCATCTTGGTCGACGTTCTGGCGGATGGGACATTGCAGCAGAAATCGGTGATGCTGTCTTGCGACTCCGTCTTCGCTAGCTCGGCTCCACACGCCGCGCTGGATGGCGCCGAGGATCGCGTACTCGCGCGCGGCCTGGAACGCACTTCGGTGAGGTGCCGCTCGCTGGCGTCGGCGGTCATGTCGATTAGGGCCCCGGCCGTGCAGAGGCCTACGGAGTCGTTGCGTGCCTCAGGACGTAGCCGCGCCCGGCATCCGGCCGGTCCAGTTGCCATGTTGGCCACACCGCAGTTGCATGTCAATCGCCTGAAGCGCGGCGACTTCCAACCGACATGACGAAGAACTGTCAGTGCCTAGCGGCGCAAACAACGGCACCCTCACGAGCGACGGCACAAGCCGTGAGGGACTTGAGGTTCCGTACCGACTGAACGGGGTGGTTCTACGAGCAAGGTAGGTACCCGCGAGCTGCAGCTTCAGCAGCTACTTAAGCAGATCGGCCCGTGCGTCAGCAGCATCCTGGTGTCCGCTGCCCAGCAGCGATGGCCCGGGACGCCGGCTTCCCGTGTTCAGAGCGTCGTGTCCAGGGCTATCTCCGCAGGTCTAATCCACGACCACAATGGTGTGCTCTCGGTAGCCAGTGACTCCACGCCCGCCGACCAGCCGACGAGGGCGAAGCGACGGCCCGGTCCGCTACGCGCGGTGATCGTTGACGTGGAGGCCGTTGTCCGGGCCAGTGCAGATCATCCGCAAGGTGACCGCCGGATCTTTCAGATCGGCGCGGTACGCCTATCCGCTGACCGGTTGTGGTGCGCTAACCAACCGGCGTTCACCTCCTGGGTCAGGCTCCCGGACCTGCAGTGGGAGCAGCAGCTACGGTCGGCTGACGTCCGAGAGCAGTACGCGCAGCACGCGGTCGACCCGGAACAGGTACTGGATGGGCTGCGCCGGTACATCGACGACGCGGACGTCCTGGTCGCCTATAACGGCGTCGGTAGCGACTTCCCGATGCTGGACGAAGCGGCGACCCGAATTGGGCAGCCGTTGTTGCACGGCCCTCGGCGGGTAGACGCGCTTTACCTGGCGTACACAGTATGGCCGTACGCCGGTTCTCATCGTCTCGCGGATCTCGCCGACGAAGTTGGCGTCGACCGGTCCGGGCTCAGTTGGCATGACGCTTCCGACGATGCCGAGCTGACCGCCCGGCTGCTACGGCAGGCGGCTGTAGCGGTGCAGGGCTGGGACGCCGACGTCCGTGAATTGCTGTGCGCGGTCGGTGCCGGCAGCGTGGCCTGGGACCTGCTCACGTCGCTGCTGCCCGGTCCGGTGCCGCGCCCGTCCTTCGATGACGTGACGGTGGCGCAGATCCTCGCTGACGCCTTGGCCGATCTCGATCCGACCAGCGGATATCAGCCAGTGCGGCGTGGCCGTCCCCGGCCGGTGCTGCGGCTGCCGGACACGGTCCGCGGGCTAGGCGGGGACGTCGACCCGCACGCGCTGGCGCAGGCGGCCGCGACCGGGACGGTGGAACGGCGGGCAGCGCAGCAGCAGATGGCGGCGTTGCTGACCGGGCAGATCCGCGCCGGCCGGGATGCATTGTGTGAAGCGCCGACCGGCACCGGAAAGAGTTTTGCGGTGCTGGCAACCGCTCTGCAGTGGCTGGACGGCGACCTGCGGCGCCGCGCCGTGATCGCGACGTACACCAAGGCGTTGCAGACGCAGCTGGGTACGGACATCGATCGGCTCGCCAGCGTGATCGACGGTTTGGAACAGACAGCGGACCTGGTCAAGGGGGCCTCGAACCGGTTGTCGTTGCGTGCCCTGGTCGCTTCGCTCACCGACGCTGCCGCCGCCGCGCAGACCGGGCCAAGCCGGGGCCGGAGTGGGCGGCCGCGGTTCGCCGTACAGACCGGTTTCCGTGAGCTGCTGGTCTACCTGACCCGGAGGCTGATCACTGCGGCCACCGCACCGCAGGGGTGGCTGGCGCGTAGCGCGGACCCGGTGGACGTGCCGATGTTCCTGGCCGACTACATTGGCGCAGCCTACGGGCCGGTGCTCGGTTCGTGGCTGCGCAGTGTCAGCCAGGACGGCGACGACTACGGCCGCAGGTCGGGTTCGCCGCTGGCGGCGATGACAGACTCGGTGGCCGAGGCGCTGGCCGGGCATCGTCTGGTGATCGCAAACCATGCGCTGCTGATGAGCCGGCCGGACGTGTTCGATGACGGCACGCTGCTGATCGTCGACGAGGCGCATGCGCTCGAGCAGGCAGTTACCGGCGCTGCCAGCGCGGTCGTGGAGTACCGGCTTCTGGAGAATCTTACTGCGGAGCTGCGCCGCTGGGCCGATGAGCAGACGGATGTGCCGCCGCGGCTGCGCGCGGCGGTCGCCGAGCTGGAGGGGCACCTAGACACGGAGATTTTGCCGCGGGCGGGGCAGGCGGTGTTCGACGTCGCCGGTGGGGAGCCCGGCAGCCGTGCGGCGACGCTGGCCAGCCCATTCGGTGGGCTGGGCGGTGACCGGCCGGCCCGGCAACTGTTGTCGCGGCTGAACACCATCGGGCTCGTCGCGGAACAGGTGCACCGGCAATTGGTCACGCATCTGCAGACACCGCGGATGCAGTCGGTGTCGTGGTGGGAGAAGGAACGGGCTGGGTCGCTGGTCGCCCGGGTCGCGCAGCTCACGGACGCGGCCCAGCGCATCGTGACTGATGCCCGCAGCATTCTCGGCCGAGAAGGCGATCGGAATCTGGGAGCCGACGGCGGGCCCGGCGCCGCAGCCGAGGTGGACAGTGACGCCGAAGATGGTGAAATCGCCGGTGCCGTCGGCGTTGATGAAGAGGACCTCGGCGCCGGCGAGGAGGACCTCGGCCCTGACGGGTTGTTCCCGTGGATGGGCCCGGACCTGGGTAACCGAGTGGTGTACACGGTTGAGCATGACCTGGCCGGAGTCAACGTCTCCGCGCGCCGGTACGGGTTCTCGCTCGCGTCCGCTCCGATTGACCTGGCCCGTGACCCGCAGTGGCTGGAAGTTCGGCAGCGGTTCGCCCGGATCTTCTACGTGTCGGCGACGCTGCAGGTGGCAGGCCGATGGGACTACATCCGGGAACGGCTCGGTCTCGACTCGTCCGTCGACGTACACGCGTTGCCGGGACCGTTCAATCTGGCCGAGCAGGCCCGGTTGGTCTGTTTTACCGACTTCCCGAGCTGGGCCGAACAAAGCGACGGTGCGATCCGCACCGTCGCGCATCAGCTGGCCGGCTACGCACGCGAGGTCATCCGACCCGATCCGCAGGCGCCGCAGCAGCAGGCCTTCACCGGTGGCGCGCTGGTGCTGACCACGGCGACGAAGGCCGCGGCCGCGATCACCGTTCGGTTGCAGGAACAGGTGGTCGGGGTGCCGGTGACCTCGGCGCCGCTGCTAGGCAACGTGCGGGCCGCGCGGGCGTTCGCCGACACCGGCGGGTTCTGCGTCGCGACCCGCGGCATGTGGCAGGGTGTCGACTTCCCGGCCGACCGGCTGTCGCTGGTGTGGATCAACAAGCTGCCGTTCGCGCCGTTCGCCGACCCGATCATCGCCGCTCGGCGGGCCTCTGTCGCCCGCCGTGCAGAGCAGGCCGGCCTTGCGGACCCGGACCGGCTAGCGACCGAGTCGTACTACCTGCCGCTGGCGGCGATGGATCTGCGGCAGGCGGTGGGCCGGCTGATCCGGTCGCGTAAGCACCGCGGCGTGGTCGTGATCAGTGACCGGAAACTCGCCGGGCGAACCGCGCTGCGCCGCGCCTACCGCCGAGTGTTCCTGGAGTCCCTCGAGCCGGGCTTGCTGGTCGCCGACCCGGACACCGACGAAGCGGCGGGCGGCAACCTGACGACGATGGCCGACGGGTGGACCAGGATCTGGCGGTTCCTCGGCGACAACGACCTGGTCACCGCCGACCGGGTCGACGAACTATGCAAGCCGGATGCGCTCACGGAGCACACGCTGCTGCCGGCTACCCGCAAGATCCGGCAGGCGCAGCTGACCCCTGAGCAGGAGGCCGTAGCCCGCGCCGATGGCACGCTGGGACGGCTATTGGCCGACCGGTGCGCCGCGATCGGCGGCTACCTGCGGTTCTCCGACACGCCGCTGGCGTTGAAATCGCAGCAGGAGCAGGTGATCGCGGCAGTCGCTGACGGTAAGGATGTGCTGGCGCTGCTGCCGACCGGGTTCGGTAAGTCGTACACGTTTCAGCTGCCGGCGCTGGCGCTGCCGGGTGTCACCGTGGTCGTGTCGCCGCTGATCGCGTTGATGGCCGACCAGGCCCTCGAACTGAACGCCACCGTCGGCGGAGCGGTCCGTGCCCTAGTCGGGCCGATGGCCGAGTCGAACAGCCGGCGTGGAAAGACCGAGGTCGCCGAGCAGCTCACCGGCACCGGCGATCACGGCATCAAGCTCGTCTACGTGTCCCCGGAACGGCTCGGGAACCGCCGCTTCCAGGAGCTGCTGCGCACCGCCGCCGCGACCGGGATCCTGCGGCGGGTCGCCGTCGACGAGGCGCATACGTTCGTGCAGTGGGGCGACGACTTCCGGCCCAGCTTCCGCCGCGCCGCCCGGCTGCTCGCCGAGTTGCGGTCCCGGCACGGGGTGCGGGTCACCGCGGTCACCGCGACCGCGAACCGGGCGGTCCGGGAAGGGCTACGGACAGGCCTGTTCGGCCTGCCCGCCACCCCTGCAGCGAGGGAGGTGCTGGTAACGGTCGCAGCTGACCCGCTGCGGCCGGAGCTGGCGATCTACCGGCGGGCGATGAAAACGGCCGGCCCGAACGCGGTAGCCGGGCTGACCGAGGCGGTCGCCGCGGCGTGTGACGAACACGCGATCTTCTACTGCCTGACGGTCAAGGAGGTCGACGCGGTCTACGCACACCTACGCGAGTTCGTCGGTGACGGCGTGCAGCGGGTCCGCCGTTTCCACGGCCGGTTGTCCGAGGCGGAGAAGGCGGCGGTGCTCACCGAGTTCCGTGACGCCCCGGCCAAGCATGAGGACGGCTACGCACCGCTGCTGATCGTGGCGACCAGCGCGTTCGGGCTGGGCGTCAACCGCGGCGACATCCGCTGCGTGTTCGTGGTGTCCCCGCCGACCGACCTAGCCGCGTTGTACCAGCAGCTCGGCCGGGCCGGCCGAGACCAGGCTGGCCGGCCGCCGGGCGAGGTGACCGCACCATCGGCCGGGCTGGCGCTGGGCTCCGGCCGCGGCTTCCGGACCGTGGCGTGGATGGCCGCGCAAGGGCTGCCGGCAGCAACCTTGCGCACCGTCGGGCAGGCGGTGTTGACCGCGGCCCGTACTGGCGGGGTCTTGGACCCCGACCGAGTCAGCGACAGTTGCGTGGGATCCGACCTGGCCGCCGGCAGGCTGAACCGTGACGACGCCCGCCGGGTGGGCACGGTGTCGCAGTACCGGGCGGCGGTCGTGCGGGCCCTCGCGGTCCTCGCCGAAACGGGGGCAGTCGACGACAACGGGGACTTCCCCGCGACGGTGACGATCACCCCACTCGACGACCCGGCCCGCTGCGACGACCACACTCTCACCGCCGTTGCCAGCGCGCTGGTTACACTCGCCGGCGCGGCGCCGGGCCGGCACCGGATGACCGCAGTCCACGCTGCCCTGACCGCCCAGGTATGCGGGTACCGGCTTGTCGCCGACGACCCGGCCCAGACGTGGGCGGTCCTAGCGACGCTGCACGACATCGGCGTCGTCGACGTATCCCAGGCGGGGAACAACCGGACCCTGATTGCGGTCGGGGCGCGCGGCAGCGGCACCCTCCCGGCCGACTATCTGCGCCGGATGACCGGTCACCGTGCCCGCCTCACCGACGAACTGCGGGAGTTGGGGGCCTGGTACGACGCCGGTGTGTGCGCCAACACGGGGTTCGCCGGCTACTTCTCCCTGACCGGTGCGGTGGTGCTGCCCGACGGTGTCTGCTCCACCGCGGCGTGCCGCTGCTCCACCTGCTGGTCAACCAGCGACGACCAGGCGCCGCTGCCGGCACTGCTGGACGCGTTGAACACACCCCGGCCGCGGCCCGCCGCGCGCCGGGATGCGGCCCCGTACCGGGAAGCGGTCCAGCGGTACGTGCGGTCGCTACTGTGGGACAACTACCGCGGCCTAACCGTCAGCATGATCCACCGAGTTCTGCACGGCGACGAGACGTACCTGGCCGCCGACGGCCGCCGACGGCCGCTGTGGCCACGGCTGCTGTACCACCGGCTGCGTGGCGTCGACCCCGGGATCCAGGTCAGCCACGTACAGGAAGCCGTTACCGACTTGACCAGCCGAGGCGATATCGCCGGTGACGGCCGGGTGTGGCGGCTGCGCCGCTACGCCGAACGTGACGCCGCCCGCGCCCAGGCGGCCGGGAGGAGGGCTCGATGACCACGGTTAGCACGACGGTGTGGCGTCCGTTCCATGACGAGCCGCTGTTCGTGCCGGAACTGCTGCACGGCCCCGACGCCGTCCCGGGCCCGCTACGGGACCGGATCATTGCCTACCTGACCCGGGTCGCCGAGGTCCGGCGGGCCCCGCTGCACACCTGCACCGCGTTCAACGCACTGCATTTCGCTTTCGACCTCGACACCCACGGCTACCGCGCCGAGGTCCTCGCCCCGGACCTGTTTGTCCAAGTCTGCGCGGAACAGCAGAAGCGGCCTGTGCTGCCGGTCGGCACGTTTGTGCACATCGACCGTGGTGGACGCCGGTCGCTGCTGGCCGAGGTCGTCGCCCGCTACGGCGCTGACCCCGCGGTCGATGACGACGGCTGGGCACCCGCGTCGCTGTCCGGCGGCCCGCCTGGGGAGGAAGAACCCGGCGGCACCCGCGCCGGCGTCGAACGGATCATCCTGGACGTCGAGGCATTCGGTGCCCCACTCACCGCCGCCGAGTACATCGAGCTGGACCGGCTGCGCCGCCGTGGATCGGTGCTCGACGCCCGCGGCCACCTGACTGGGCCGGTGCACTACCCGTCCGGGGTCGGCGGCCGCGACGATGTTGCCCTGTACGCCGCCCACCTGCTCGGCCCAGGTCGGCCGTTGCTGCTCGGCGGACCACTCGGAGGTCTGCTCACCGACCCCGGCGATGAGCAGGTCCTCACCGCCGCCCTGCATCAAGCGTTCGATACCATCGACCGGCTGCTCGACGCTGCTGGTGCGCCGCGCCGCTGGCACGGGTACACCATCAGCCGGGACCGCTTCGAACAGCGCCGCCGTGACGGCTGGCCGGGCCTGAGCGCCGCAGACGTCGACGACGTCATCGCGACCGTTCGCCGCGCCGGCCCGCAGCCGCGCTACACCGGCGTCTGGCCGCTGCTGGCCTCCCGCACCGATGTCGACAGCGTCGGCGCGGACCCGCTCGAGCTCGCCAGCGCCGCCGACGTGGTCGTGCACACCAACCTGGCCGCGGCGGACCTGACTGCGGCGGCAACCGACGGTCTCCTGCCCGGCGGTGTGCACCTGCGCGTCGACGATGTGTGGCAGGCCGGTGGCCTGTGGCGTTCGGCGCGGGAACCGGTGCCGTCGGCGGTGCTGGCCACTGATCCGCGGACTCCGCTCGGCCTCGGCCATCAGTCCGGTGTCCCGGACGGTACCGAGCAGGCCCAGCCCGGATCCGGGCCTCTCCCCGGCGCTCAGCAGTGGGCACCGTCCGACCCGCCGGCCGGACACGGTGTTCCCGCCGGCGAGCAGGACACCCCTGCCGAGCAGGACACGCCGGCCGAGGAGCAGGGTGAGGACCTGTCCGGTCTCGTAGTCGTCCGCGACAGCCTGGTGGTGTACACCGTCGCGCTACGCGAGAGTCACTGGGACGCAGGCGAACTGCCTCTGGCTGGGCAGGCGGCGGACGTCCTCGCCGACGGGCCACTAATCATGCAGCTGCACCACGACGGTGAACTCCTCGACGACACCGAACAGATCCAGCAGATCAGCCGTAACGGCACCACCCTGACCGGAATCAGCTGGCCGTGGAGTTTCTACCCCGGCATCAAGGTCACCGTGGCGATCGCCCATAACGCCATCCGGATCAGCGCCACCACCACCCTGCTCGACCAGCCGCTGCCGTACGGCGACCAGTACCGGTGGGACGCCAACACCGCCATCCTCGCCGCCGCGATCGGCGCCGAGCAGCCACCAGCCGAACCCGACGCCCCGCCGGAGCCTCAGGCGCCGCTCCCGGCCGGAACACCGGAACGGCACCGCGGTGTTGCCCAGCTGCGAGGGCTGATCATCGCCGCGTTGCGGCGCCACGGCGCGCTCGGCGCGTTCGGAGCCCGACGGCTCACCGGGCCGCAGCTGCTCGCCGCGCTATTCGGGCCCGACCTGGTCGCTCCACCGCTGATGTGGGAGGTCATCTACACCTGCGACCGTCTCGTCGACGCCGGAAGGCTGACCAAGGAACCCGGCACCGGCAGCCCTGACCGGCCCGGAAGCGGCGGACCCGACGTGTTCGTATGGTGGCCCGACAACACCGCCCGGCGTGGCGCTTACCAGCACACCGCCAGGGCCGACGTCCTCGCCGGCCAGGTCCGCGAGCACTGGGTGCCCCCGTTCCGGCGGCTACTGCCGCCCGGGCACCAGGCCAGCGACGCCGCCCGTAACGCCTACGCCGTATGGGCCCTGAAGGTGCACGGCCCGGACGCTGACACCACCCTGCCAACCGGTTACACGTTCGTCCGCGGCCAGCTCCGCGGCTCCGGCGATCCCGCGGGTCTACTGCACCTCGCGGCAGACCCGCATTACCACCCTGCCTGACCCCCGCACCGCTCACCTCAGCAGAGAACTGTGGAAAGTGAGGCCTTCCGCGATGGCTTCCGAGTCACGACGCCGCCGACGCCGGCACCCGCGTACCTGTGCCGACCACTGCATCCACGTCAGCCCAGAACTTGCTTCGGCCCGCGATGAAGCGATCCCCGCGCTATTCGGCGAGCTCGACGAGCTCGGCGACCCGATCGGGGCAGCGCTCGAATGCCTCAGCGGTGAGCAGTTCGCCAGCCTGGTGTGGCAAGTGCCCCCACCCGGCCGGACCGATTTCCTGACCGACCTCGGAGTCCCGCCCGCGCGGCGGCCCACCGCCACAGCGGCCCGCATGGGGCTGGCAAGGCTTCGGCAATGGCCGAAACTCAAGCGCGACGAGGCAGCCCGCTTCCTCACTCACCGCGTCGCCGACCGTGTCGACGCCGAGTGGCACAAAGACGGCGGAGACGAGCAGCAGCGCGAGAACGCGCTGCGGGACACGCTGACCGGCGACCCGAGCCAGATCAACTCCCTGCGGCTGGCTCTGATCTGTCACGGCCCGACGTCCTGGGGCATGACGGTTGCGCTGCGGATCGGCTTGAATTCCGCAGTAGGCCACCCGGACTGGCCGCAGCTGGCCGTGGACAACATCACCGCAGCGTGCCGGCGTCTGGAGGACGTGTGGGCGCAGGTCGCTGCCGCTCACGCTCGGCCGGCCACCGACGAAGCACCACACGACGACGAGATGCACGCCGACGAGGAAAGCGGTGAGGACACCGTCGACGACCAGAGCGATGGTGACACCGAACTCGGTGTGACAGCGCCGCCCCTGCCGGACAGCGAACCGACAACCGAAGGATTCGACACCGTGTCTGGTGAAACCGTCAACCCCGTCTGCGTACCCGGCACCGGCACAGCCGGCAGCGGACCCGATCCGGCCGCCGCAGCAGCAAACCTGCTGAACCTACAGGCGCAGGCCCAACAGGCCGCGAGGGCACTCACGGAAGTCCTGCACCGCGGCGGGATCCCGCACCGGCGGGATCTGGACCCGGTTGCCGCGTTCATCGAGGTCGCCGACCAGGTGCGTGACCTTCTCAGCGGACCTGATCAGTTTATGCCTGCGGAGGCGACCGTCGAGTATCTGCTCGCGGCACTGTCAACCACCGCTGACCTCCACAGTCAGAGGGCCAGGATCGCCGACATCAGCCGGCTCACCGGCCCGGACAGCGAACGTGACCGGATCGGCGCAGCGGTGACGCTTGCCGCCGACCTGCAGCAGATGCCCGTATGGGGGCCGCAACAGCAGGATCACGCTACCGGGCTGCTGGCACTGCTGGACCTGATCGACGCGGCCGCTGCCAAGGACATCAAGGCGCTACCCGCCGCCCTCGCCAGCATCGAGCAGCACCTGCCCGACGACATTGCCTCCCTGCGGCTGCCTGCTGTCGGCGGGCAGCTGCAGATCACTGACAGCGCCGCCCCGGCCGCAGACACCGCAGCCGAGGACGAGCGCGCCTCCAAATTGGCGCCGGCTACCGAGGATCCCGCGCCCGTACAGGAACCGGTCACCACCGCCGCGCCGGCTCCGGTGGCCGTCCCCGACGCGCCGCAGCAGCCGGCCGTCGCGGCCACAGCAGTGCCCTCCACCAGCGACATCCCCACCACCGAGGGCACACCCGTCGTCGGGGATGAGCCTGCCACGGCGGGCACGGCCTCCGTCGAACGCGAACCTGCGGAGCAGGACACGTCCGCCGACAACGCCGCAGGACGCGACCTTGTCCGGCAGATGCTCGGCGCCGGACGGCTGAACCTGGCGTACCACGCCGCCACGGCGTGCGGCGACCGCCGACGCGCCGACGCGCTGCGCATCCTGGCCCTCGCCGACGCCGCGCGCAGCGATACCTCCCCGACGGCCGGCGCACTGCGCACCGCGCTGGAGGCAGAACAGGGCGACCCGGCATCCAGCGACACCGCCATGCAGATCCTGCTGCTGGCCGGGACCGTCCGCGCCTGCCTCGTCACCGGCGACGCAGGGGCCGGTCAAAGCGCCCGGATGATCGCCGAGTCCTTGCGCCAGCTTCCGGCCCTGGCCGCGATCGCCGACACGATCGGGACCGCGACGGCGAAACGCCGCCTGTACAGCCCCGACGTGCTCGCCGCTCTCACACCGATCGCCGGCGCCGACAACGACATCGCCATGACCGTCGAGGCCGCCCAATCTGACATCAACCGGCCCCGCAGCCTGGACTTTGTCCGGGCCAGCCAGATCCTCGACATGTGGTGGGCGCCGACTGGCGTCATCGGGCGGATCCTCGCGATCGCCGCCGCCGACCGCCGGTCCGAGATCGAGACGGTCGCCGAGCAGCTGCGCCTGTTCGCCAAGCGGCAGTACCTCGACGACCTGCTCAACCGAGAAGACGCCCAGCTGCGCTCGGGCAGCAGCCGCCCGCTGCAGGGACAGCAGCGGCGCAAGCTCAAGGAGATGGCAGACCGTTCGGTAGCCACCGTCCGCGCCTGGGTCGATGCTGTCCGCGCGAACCAGGCTGCCGCCCATGGTTCCGTGCCCGCCGATCTGGCCAAGTTGCGCCTCGACGTCCTGGCACAGTGGCCGGCAGCCGAACACGAACTGCAGAAGCTGATCGCGGCGGCCGCAGAGACGCCGTGGATGCTGCAGGCCGAGGCCGCACAGGCGTGCTTGACAAGCATGCGAGGCAGCGTCGGCATGCTCGACGGTCGCAAGCCGTCCGGTCCGGACCGTGACCCTGACGTGGTACTCCACCAGGAGCTACTGCGCTGCACGGCGCTGCCGTTCACCGCCGATGGCGTGCCCGCCCGCACCGTCACCGTCAACGATGTCTTCACCGCGGTTGAAACCAGTTGGGACGATGCGTTCACGCAGCGGCTGGCCGGTGAGAATTACGCCACGGCCGCCATGATCATCGACGCGGTCACCGATCCGGCCCTGACTCGGGCCATGCACGACCGTCTCGCGAACGCGGCTGCCCAGACCTTCGAGGAACTGACGACCCTGCACCGCGACGTGTCCAGCTACGTGGCCCGCGCCAGCCGGCTCGGCCAACTCGACGAAAACGCCAGCACCGCCATTAACAGCGTCCTGGCCGCCGCCGACCTCAGTCGGATCAGCGGCTCGCCGCAGAACCACAACCTCAGCGAGTTCCGCGGCCGGCTACTCGACGTCCAGTCGCGGCTGCCGCAACACCTGCACGAGGCACAGGAGGCCCTGCGGAAACGGGCCGACAACGAAGTCCCGGCCAGCCCTGAGCGGCAGAACCGGCTGACATCGATCTACGCCCGCATCGATGCCGGCGACCTGGCCACCGCCGAGGAGTATCTGCTCGCCGCAATTCACGGGGAGGCACCGCCGACAGCCGAGCCGTCCGACGACCTGCACCGGTTCCTGCAACTCACCACCCAGGCGGCCGGCGGTATCACCCGCAGCATGGTCAACGCAGTGCGCCATGGCAAACCGCACCCGTCGCTGGGAGTGACCAGCCTGTCCGCCGCGCAGCGGGCCACCGCCGATACGCTGCAGATGTGGCTGGACATGCGCAACATCCGGCACAACAACGTGCAGAAGAGCACCCTGATGGCGGCTCTGCGGCTGGCCGGTATCGAGTTCGCCAGCATGCAGCCGCTGCGGGAACTGACGGCCAGCTCCCGCCGCGCCTGGTGGGACCTGACCGGGGTACGCCGCATCGGGGAGACCCCCGGCGTACCGCAGTTCAGCCCGTCCGCCGGGGAACGTCAGCGAATCATGCTCTGCTGGGGAGAGCCGGACGTGACGGCACTGTTCGGCTGGATCGCCCAGGACCCCGGCACCGATCACCCGGTCATCGTGCTGCTCTTTGCGGCAGTGACCGCCGACCAGCGCACCGAGCTGGCACTGATGTGCGCGCAGCGGGGAGAGAAGCCGGTCATCGTCGTCGACGACATCGCCATGCTCCACCTTGCGTTGCACGGCAGCGGCCAGTTCATGGCCACCGCCCGGACCCTGCTGCCGTTCGCGGCGACCAACCCGTACGCCCCGGACGGGTCCGTGGCGCTGCCGTCGGAGATGTTCTTCGGCCGCCGTTCCGAACGCGCCGACATCATCCATCCGCACGGCGTGAACCTGCTCTACGGCGGCCGGCAACTCGGCAAAACGGCGCTGCTACAGGACGCCGCGCGGGCGTTCGCCCGCGTCCCCGAGCACAAGCCCGTCTATGTAACCCTGCATAACGCCATCGGCACGAAGGTCAACCCGCTGACGCTATGGGACGAACTGTCCGAGAAGCTGACCGACCTCAAAATCTTCCCACACAAGAAGACCCGCGACCCGATCAAAAACGTCACTACCGCAATCACCGCCTGGCTGGACGAGGACCCGACCCGGCGGATGCTGCTGCTCATCGACGAATGCGACGGGTTCTTCGACGCCGACGCTGAACTCGGTTTCGAGCACGTCACCCACCTACGCAACCTGCGCGACGAGACCGGGCGCCGATGCAAGCCGGTATTCGCAGGCCTGCACCAGGTGCAACGGTTCGCTCACCTGCCGAACCAGCCGCTGGCTGGTGCCCACTTGGGCGAGCAAATCGCGGTCGGTCCGCTCAGCCCGGAACCGGCGTACCAGCTGCTGTTCACCCCCATGGAAGCCCTTGGGATCCGGTTCGAGTCCGACGAGCTGATCCACCGGGTCCTCGCCTACTGCAACTACCAGCCGAAGCTGCTGCAACTGGTCGGTAAGGCCCTCGTCTCCTCAGCGCTGGCGCGCCGTCGCGCCGGCCCCTACTACTGGATCGACGAGGATCAGCTCGACCACGTCCTCGGCTCCGAGTCTCTGAAGCAGCAGGTCCGGCAGACCGTCCATCTCACCCTCGACCTGGACTCCCGGTACAAGCTCATCGCCCTGGTCGTCGCGTATGCTGCGCTCGAGCATGGCGCCGATTACACCATGACGACCTCACAGCTGCGCCACGAATGCCAGGGCTGGTGGCCGGCCGGGTTCGCCAGACAGGGCCCCGGCGAGTTCCGGTCCCTGCTGGACGAGATGCGTGACCTCGGCGTCCTGGCCGTCACGGCCGGCACTCGGTGGCGGCTACGTTCCACGAACGTGTTGCGGCTGCTCGGCTCGACCAATGAGATCTGGGAGGAGCTCTGCAGTCCCCAGTGGCGGACCACGGTGACAAAGCTGTCCACCGAAGAGGCACGCGGCCACCTCGATGACGGACTTATCTCCCCGTGCACCGAGCAGCAGCTGTCCCGGATCGTCGGCCGCACCTCCGGCAGCGCCGTACGGGTGATCGCCGGCACCCGCGCCACCGGCGTCAGCCGGGTGGGTGACCTGCTGGAGCACTCCCGGAAAGGATTCGGTGCCCGGTTCGAGCTGTCGGTGACGACCAGGCCTCAGACGTACGGAAAGGCGTTGCGCGGCGGTGAGGCCGGAGGCCGGCATCACGTCGTCCTGAGTCAGCTGCTCACCGCGAAATCCGACACCGTCTTCGACACCGTCGTCAAAGCGATGCAAATCCAGCCCACAGCCGGCGCAACCCGCACCGTGGCAGTCCTCGTCGACGCCAACGCCCCCGGCATCCTCGACGTGTTGACCGGCCCGAGCTTCGCCGTCAGCAACGACGACATAATCACCCTGCGCAGGGCCACCGACATCGGCCTACGTGGGTGGCTGTCGGACAACGAACTCATGAAGGCGTTCACCGACGCGACCAGCCAGGCCGAACTCATGGCCGTGACCGGCGGCTGGCCGTTGCTGCTGGACCTGGCCGCCGGCAAGGCCCGTGAGTACACCAGCACTCGCAAGGTGTGCGCCCAGGTAACCGCGTATTTGGCAACTGTCGAAGGGGCAGCCGAGTTCGTCGAAGCGACCGGACTGCGAACTGACTCCGACGCAGGCGACGCGTTCCAGGGCCTGATCGACTATGCCGGCCCTGTGACGTCCGAGGAACTGGTCGAACTGTGCGCGGTGACGGGATCCGACCCAGAACGCACCGCCCGCATCCTGCAGCTCCTCGACGTAATCAATCAGAGTGACGTCGATGGGCGATGGACGCCGGAACCGGTGGTAGCCCAAAGCTGGCGACACCTGCACGGGCTCACGTAGCCACCTGGCGTCAGGAACGCACCCTCGGGTG
This sequence comes from Plantactinospora sp. CA-294935, assembly GCF_050936445.1. NCBI lineage: Bacteria > Bacillati > Actinomycetota > Actinomycetes > Micromonosporales > Micromonosporaceae > Plantactinospora > Plantactinospora sp. CA-294935. The sequence continues at coordinate 7,882,302 of NZ_JBNJMU010000001.1, read as the reverse complement.
GCCGTGGACCTCACGCGTCCCGGCCACTCATCGTCTCGCCGGCTCGCGATGGACTGATGCGGACCGTCGGTAAGCCGCGCGAGTGATGGCGGCGATCGGTATGGCCGGATCTGAACATGCGTATCTCCCATACCTGCCGAAAGCGGGATAGGCATTGCGTTGATGAGTAGGCGGCGGCAGCCAGTCGGTCGATGAAGGCACACGGCGATGCTCTGACAGTGAGGATGTAGGTGAGTCCCGTACCGGTCGGTCTGACCCTTGCTCTGACTGACTTCGGGTCTTGAACCGGATCTGTCGGCCGTGCCGGTACGGGACTCACATGCACTCACCGGACGCGGCGGTTGTGACCTCATTGAATCGCCCCGGATCTTGTAGAGACTCCACAGAACCCAGGGCGGTTCACATAGGAGCCTGGCCAGAGGCTCCGTCACTGTCTTGTCCATCCTTGCCCGGGCACCATGGACCGGCGGGGCCGGCAACGGTTGCGCGTGCCGGCCCTGTGCCCGTTCGGCGACGGCCGCGCACGGATGGGTGTGGGACGCTGCCGGATGGGCGGGACTTCGTTGGTGTGGTTGTTCGGTGTGGTTCAGGTGCTGGGCGGTTGGAGGTGGGCGAGCCGGACGCGGTCGGTGGCCTCCAGCGGCGCCCAGACCGGCCCGGCGGGGTGTTCGGTGCCGCTGCCAGCTGTGGCTACGGCGAGGGTGCCGGAGGTGACCGCCGGGTGCGCGGCGAGCCGTGCCCGGAGTGATGCCTCACGGCCGGGGCTGTCCAGCCAGAACAGCACCGTGTGGTCCAGGCCGGTGGCTCTGTGTAGCGCGGCGTACCCGTCGAGCTTGGCCGTGACCTGGTGGGCCTTTTCGGTGGAGCGGTCGTACTCAAGCCAGAAAGAGCAGGTGTGTCCGTCCTCGGTCCACAGGCCGTGCCCGTCGGGGCGTACCAGTTCGCCGGTGACGGTGCGGCAGGTGCGCTCGGACCACCACACTCCCAGCTGGGCGCCTGTCGTGTGGCGGGCGTGCGCGGCCAGGTCCACGAAGAATCCGTTGGTGCCGAGCTGGTGGGCCAGGCCCGGCCAGGACGCCAGGCGGTTTATGCGGCGCCGGATCACTGCCGTTTTGGGTTCTGGTTCGTCGTTGCGGGCTGCGAGGTAGGCCGCGCCGATCAGGTCGAGGGTCCAGCGCCATTGTTGGGAGCCGGGTCGTACGCCGTCGCGGAAGCGGGCCAGGAGGCCGCGTTGGTTGAGCAGGACGAGCCGGTTGCGTGCCGTGTGGAGGTGGTCGAAGCCGAGGGCTGCGATCTGTTCAGTGGTGAACACCTGGTGCTCGTGCAGGAGTTCCAGGAGCCACCGGTCGCGAGGCATGAGGCGGCGTAGTTCGCTGGCTACGTCGATGCCGCCTCTGGGGGCGTGGGTGAGCGCCCAGATACGTGACTGCGTCGCCGTTTGTGTGATTCCCATGGGATCAGTCCCCCCTGTCGCGGGTCGGCCTGTCAGATGGGTTGACCTGAGCTGTTGGGTGGTTGGCGGGTGGAGGTTCACTCGGCGTGTCCCGCACGGGGGAGTCTCCGGGTAACCCTCTGAGGGAGGGTCCGAGTCGAACCCGATTACCTCCGTCGGCATCGAACGGAGTGGCTGGGTGGGACAGGTCGACCACGCTGGGATTTGTCAGGGCCGACAGCTTGGCCGTGCCGGGGCCGGACAGACCCGACAGGTCTGTCAGCCCCATCAGGTCTGCCAGCGTCGGGTCGGCCCGGTTTGTCGGGGTCGGGTCGTTGCCGCGCAGCAGCGTGGTAGCGGCGGGGGTGAGGTTCAGCTGAGTCACGATCGTCTCCAGGTTTGGTTGCTCGGTGGGAGGGCCGGTTGGGTTGGTTCGGGCCGTGGGCGGGGGTCGACTTGGACGGCGATGCCGACCGCCGCGCCGCGTGCGATGGCGGCGTGCAGGTCGGCGTGGTGGTCTCGGTCGGGGTCGAGCAGGTCGAGGCCCCGTACCACGACGACGCCGAGGAGCCCGGTGTACTGGGCCAGTTCTGTCCAGCCGTCGGGCACTGGGAGGCTGCCGTCGTACAGCGTGGTGCCGTCGGAGGTCGTGATGGTGATGCGTTGCCCGGTGCCGAAGGTGACGTGCACCCGGCCCGGGGCCGCATCGAGGGTGGTGTTCGGTTCGGCGAGCAGGGTGAATCCGGTGTTGAGCAGCCCGGACAGGATCACGTCGGTCAGGTCACCGCCGTTGGCGATGTTCCGGGCGGAGACGCGGGGGGCGACGACCACCACGGACGGTGGCTCGCCTTGGCGGAGCCAGGCCATTGCCGGGAGGCTGAGCTGACCGGTCGGTGTGGGTGCGTGGAGCACGAGCACCACACCGGACTTGGAGCAGTCCGGGTGGGCCAGGCGCACTACCAGTGGTCCCATGCCTTGGTCGTAGATGGTGACCAGGACGGTGGCCGGGGTGTCGGTGTCGAGTTGACCGGTTTTGCCGCATACCGCGCATGGGTAGGCGCTGTACGTCTCGGCCAGGAGGCTACGGGCGGCGCCTTCGCCGCCGAACAGCTCGACGACTTCGGGCGCCACGATGAAGTGTGGTAAGCGAAGCATGGCTAGATTCCTTTACGGGAAGCGGGTTTGCGGTGGGTTGGTGCCGGTGGCACCGGTACCGGGGTCGCTGGTGACGTGGCGGGAACGTCCGCGCCGCGCGTTGGGTCCGTTGGGTGCTCGGTTGGGTTCGTTGGGTTGGTGTGCTCATCGGCGGCCTCCGTTAGGTCGTGCGTTGGGTTGCTGGTTGGGTGCGTTGGCCAGGCGGGTTGCCCGGCCGTCTTGGGTGGGGCGTTCGGGCCGAGTTGCTTTGCCTGCGCCATGGCGTGGCGTTCAACGGCTGGTAGGCCCCGGTCTCGGGCCGCCGCGCGGAGTTCCTCGGCGCGACCGGGCCAGGTGGGTGGGGCGGGTCGAGTGTTGAGGCTGAACGGTTCGCCGTCGCGTGCGTCGATGACGAGGCGGCAGACGATGCCGTACGCGTCGCGGTGGGCCAGGTCCTCCGGTTCGAAGTACGGCGCTACGTGGTGCGCCAGGTCCCGCGCGTCGCGCGGGGAGAGGGAGAAGAGCACCTTGTTGCGGGCGTTGGCGTCGATCGCCGCCGCCATTTTGCCGGTGAGCTGTCCGAGGTGCTGGTGCGCGAGGACCAGGGACAGGTGCCACGCCCGCGCCTGTGCCAGGGCGTCATCGACGCCGATCGGCAGGTGCAGGAACGCCTGACACTCGTCCAGAATCAGTGAGGCGTCGAGGCGGTCCGCCTCGCGTTTGTCGGCCCGTCCGGACGCGGCGTGCAGCAACGCGGCGAGTAACAGTGACCCGGTCAGCCGTACCGTGTCGTCCCCCAGGGTGGGTGGTAGCCGGACCAGCAGCACGCCGCCGTCGAGGACATCGGTGAGCCGGAACGTGGACACCCCCGGTGCCGAACAGCTCCGCGGCGAACCGTCGCGAGAGTACGGCCCGCAGTTTGGACAGCAGCGGGCCAACCTGTACCGAGGCCGCCGCCGGCGTCAGCGTGTCGTACCAGGCCCAGAACGCGGCCAGCCCAGCAGATTCGACGGGGCCGAGGGTGCGCCGGATGGTACCGACCAGCCGCCGCCGGTACGCCGTGTCGGCGAGGAGGGTGGGCAGGTCGGCGAGGGTCGCCCCGGGCTGGTGGGCCAGGGTGAGCACGGCGTGGCGGGCGAGGTCGTCGGTGCGTGGCCCCCAGTACTGCGCCCATACCTTGGCCATCACGCCGACGAGTTGGTCGGCCACGGACTCCGGGTCGGAGCCGAGGTCGAACAGGTCCAGCGCGGCCGGTGCTGCCTTTTCATCCGGGTCGATCAGGACGAGGCGTCCAGCCACCGAGGCGGGGAGCCGGTCGAGCAGGTCTCGGGTCAGGTCACCTTTCGGGTCGAACACCGCCACCCCACGCCCCGCTCGGGCGTCGGCGATAGCGAGGTTGATCAGCAGGGTGGACTTTCCGGTGCCGGTCGGGCCCGGTATGTGCACGTGGTGGCGGGCGTCTTCGGGGGACAGCCCGATCAGGACCGGGTGCCCGAGGGGCGCCACGCCGAGCGCCTTCACGGCCTGCCGGCGTGGCGAGTCCGGCGGGACCAGCCGCAATCTGGCCGGTTGGCGCCGGGACGGCGTGGGGGGCGCCGCAGCGCCCCCCACCTGTGTCGTCGTCTTCTTCTTCGGTTGTCGGCTGGTCATGCCGCCTCCAGTGGTGGTGGTTCGTCGTCGTTGGTGTTGTCGTGGTTGGGGTCGTGCTCGTCCGGGTCGCCGTCGGTGGCGTCCGGGCCGGTGCTGCCGGTCCAGCCGATCCGGGTCCAGCCCGCAGTACGCCGGGTGCGTCGTTCCGGGTCGGCTCGGCTCGCGCCGGCCGGCCAGGGCCGGTGCAACGCTGTGGTGTCGAACCCGTGCCGGGCCGGGTCGGCGGGCAGATGCGCCAGCACCGCCAGCTCGGCGGTGGACAGCAGCAGCCACTCCCCGGTGCGGGCTCGCCGCTGGTCCAATAGCGTTGCGGCGGAACGCATCCGTACCGGGAACAGATGCCGGGCCACGGTGCGGAACCCGTAGCCGGCGGAGCGAGCCGCCGCGCGGGCGAACCCGCCACCAGGTCGGGATACGCCCACCCGGACCGCGGCGATCACATGCGGGCCGCCGGCCAGTTTCTCGGCCGCCTCCCGCATCGCCTTGGCCCGCACCGGGTCCACCCGCCGCAACCCGTCACCGCCGTGGCTGTTGCCGTGGTGGTGGCTGGGCGTCCGGCGGCCGGTGCTGACCAGTTCGGTGATCGCGTCCAACACGAGCCAGATCGCACCCAACAGCAGCGCCAGCACGCGGTCCAGAACGACCGTGGACGGCTTCTTGCGCGGAGTGGCCGGATACCGGGAGGCCCGATCCAGCGCGGTCAACCGCGCCACGGGGGCCGGGCGGACCAGCACTTGCAGCAGCGCCGGTCCGTCCGGCCTGCCGAGCGCGTCAAAGACCGCCTGGAGCCGATCACCGCCGAACGCACCCCGAGCCGGTGTGCCGGCCATCCGGGTGTCGTCCACCAGCGCACCGGTATCCGGACGATCGGCACGCAGCCGGACCCCGGCCACCCGCTGCCCGCCACCGTCGTGCAGGGTGGGCGGGTCGGTGCGGTCCAGGACCGAGCCGGGCCACACCCGCCGCATCTCGTCGATGACCGTCGCGCGTGGCACCCAGCCGGGCAGCCACAACCCGGCGGTCAGCCGGCCCTCACGCTGGTACACCTCGAACGCCAGGGGTGGCTTGGCCAGCCGCCACCAGCCTTTGCGGGCCGACCAGGCAAGACCAGCGAGGAGCCGCCAGCCGCCCTCAGCATGGCCCGGGTCGACCAGCCGGGGCGGGATGACCCGCACCCAGTAGCCGCCCGCGACTGCGCGCCGCCACGCCGCCCGATGCGCCACCCAAGCCGCGAGCGCGAGCACCAGCACGACAGCGGCCACGGCGAGCAGCCACGGCCAGCCGGTCACCGCCGAATGCCAGACGCGGGCCGGCAACCCGGTGACCCAGGAAACCGCGTCGGCGACCCCGCATACCGCGCGGGTCGCCGGCGCCTCTGGGCAGCCGGCCTGTTGCGGCACCGGCAGCCAACCCGCCGGCACGATCAGAAACAGAGAGAAGATGATGTTCATAGACCTCCAGGAACAGACGCGGGCCGCCCCCGAGAGGCGGACCGGACGACGTCGCATGTGGACACAGTCGAGCTGACCAGGGCAAACCTCCGAGTGAACGGGCGCACACGCAAACGTGGCCGCCGCGAGGATCGATGCGAGACGTTGCGGGGTCGAAGCCGAAACCACCCGCGGCCGGAGGCCGTTATCGGCCCCTACTGATAGAAGGGGGAACTGGCCGACCCCCAACTTGCCATCTCGGCCGAAAAAATCTTGGCGGGTTCCGCGTACGCTCGTGACAAAGGTCGGCTCGGCGGGCTCGTGCCGGGCCGCCATTGATGGGCGGAACGGGGTTCGGGATGGCTCGCGGCGCGGGGGCGTCGAGTGAAGAAGCGTGGCTCCCGTCCCGCCGTTCTCGTATGCCTGTTCGGTTCCCTGCGATGTCCGTAGCGCCGGGAGCCGTATCGCCGGTCGGCGTTGGCCGGTCCCGCGCCGCCGCCCTCGGCGGCCCCGGGGTCCCGCAACAGCCATCGCGTGCCATTGGGAGGACATGACGCGCCGTGCCCGCTTTGCCAAAGCCGATTGACTCGCAGCCAGGCACCGATGCTCGCCCGGTGAGGAAGAAGCGCGCCGACCACACGGTGCTCGGCCGGATCGAAACGCTCAGCATCACCGGGGTCAGGCTGACCGTACCGAGCACCGCGATCGACCCGGACGCGCCGCCAGTGCCGTTGGCCATGCTCGACTTCCGCGCCCACCTGCTCCGCGGAAGCACCAAGCCCGAGGCGAGGGGCCGGGCCTGGCGGCACCTGTGCGAGCTGGCCCGCGCCGAGCGGGGCGAGGCGAACCTGTACGCGCTGGGCGTCGCCTACCCGCGGCTACGCGCGATGGCCACCAAGCTTCGGGGCGTTGAGCGACTACGTGGCGGCCACGGCCGTGCAGGTGCGGTGGGCGAGGAACGACCACCTACGCACCGACATGCCCGCCGAAGCCCTGTCCAACGCCATCGCGTCACGACGCCCGACCAGACCGGTGATCTTCCGCAGCGACCGCGGCTGTCAACTACACGTCCTTCCGCTTCGCCGAACGCTTACAGGACAACGGGATCCTGCCCTCGATGGGCTCTGTCGGGGACTCGTACGACAACACCCTCATGGAGAACTTCTGGTCCACTCTGAAGATCGAACTCGTTCACCGCACGAGCTGGCGCATTCGCGACGAGGCCGAGATCGCGATCTTCGCCTACATCGACGGCTGGTACAACAACCGCCGCATCCAGAAGGAACTCGGCTACCTCAGCCCCGACGAGTACGAAACCGCCTGGCATACCCACCAACGCGACCTGGCCGAGTCAGCTATCGCCACCCCTGCGCCAACCGGCAGCAGGTAACCACCGCTCCATCAAATCGGGGCAAGCTCAGCGAGACCCGGAACGGCCGCGATTTCGCTGCGGCCGGGCAAGTGCCCGGTCGCCGGAATTGGATGACTGCCATTACCGACCCGGAGGGAGGCCATCAGAGGGTGAGATGCTCGAGCAGGCAGTCGACCAGGGCCCGGCAGGCTCCGGACAGGGCGCCGGCGACGACTGCCAGAGTGAGTCGACGCCGGGCGCGGCGGCTGCGGCGTCTGCGGTGACGTGGTGACATGAAGTGCTCCTCGTTTCGTGGCAGCGGTTGCAGTAACGAGGATCAGCACGAGCGACAGATGCGGAAACGGCTTGCGGGCAGTGCGGGCGGCGGCCAGGTTAAGCTGCATGTCCAGACGGGCGCCCGCATGGCCCGCTGAGGGCGATGCGGGCACGAGCGTCAAGGAGCGGCGGTGCCCGAGCAACGTCGAGGGCTGCGCCGGCTGCAGGAGGCTCTGCGAGCCCTGGAGGTGCGTGGGGTCGCTGCCCGCAAGGCTGCCGGCCGGCCCTGGTCGCGACGAGCGGCAGCGACGGAGGCCGATCGGTCATATCACGCGGGCGGCGTGGATGCCCGGCGGATCGGCGACTGGCTCAACGAGCCGGGCCGTGCGCCGAGGGACGCGGACCAGGTCTGGGCTTTGGTGCAGGTGTGGTCGGCCTGGGCCGGCGACGGGCCGGGCCGGCAGGGCCGCAGCTATTGGAACGCCCTTGTCGAGGCCGCCCAGCCTGTCCCAGATGCAGGCGGTCCGTCGGGCAGGTTGCCGAAGCATCCGTGGATGGTGCCGCCCGTAGCGCCCGGCACGATACATCGGACCGCCCTGGCAGCCGCCATACTCGATGCGGTCTTGGCCCCCGGGTCCGCGCCGGTACCTGTGACCGCTGTGTACGGGGCGGGCGGCTTCGGCAAGTCCACGCTGGTGCGAGACGCCTGCGTCGACATGCGGATCCGAGACCGGTTTACCGGCGGCGTGCTATGGACGGACTTGGGCCAAGAAGTGCGTGGTACGGATCTTGCGCTCAGACTCAACGATCTGACGGAGCAACTGACCGGGGTACGGCCAGCCCTGTCGGACCCGCAGCAGGCGGGCTTTCGGTTTGGGGCGGCAGTGGACGCGTTGGCCCGGCCCGTGCTGCTCGTTATAGATGATGCCTGGCGCGAAGACCAGATTAGGCCCTTCCTGCTCGGCGGCCAGGACTGCCGGCGGCTCGTGACGGCACGAAGGCGCCTCGGCGCGCTGTCGTTCGGGGCTGTCATCGACGTACCGCCGATGACAGCCAGGGAGGCGGCCACGCTCGTCGCGCGCGGCGTAAAAAATCTCTCGACCGACGTCGTCAACGAACTCGTCGCGCTGACTGGGCGGTGGCCGCTACTGCTGAATCTAACCAACCGCACGATCGCGCGGCAGGCCGGCGGCGGCCGGGAGCCGACCCAGGCGGCGAGGGCTGTGGCTGAGCGGCTGCGCGCCGCGGGGCCGACCGCGCTGGACCGCCCAGCGCTTGCCGATGAGGGGTACCGCGACCAGCTCGTGACCGCCTCCGTCGCCGCTAGCATCAGCATGCTCCCTGACGCCATCGTCGATCGGTATCTCGAGTTGGGCGTCTTTCCGGCGGACGCCGAGATTCCTTGCGTCGTGCTCAACCTGCTCTGGGCGACGACCGGCGGGCTCGACCCGTTCGACGTCGAGCGGCTCTGCGAGGCCCTGTTTGACGCCTCGCTGATCAGCGGTATGCGACACGACCCGCCCGCGATCCGGGTGCACGACGTGCTGCTGCAGTACCTGCGTACGCGCGCCGGCGCTGACCGACTCCGGATGATCCATGACGCCCTGATTGAGGCGGCGCGGAGTCTCGTCGAGCCCGGGGATTGGTGGAATCTGCCCGACCGCAATACGTACCTCTGGGCTAATGTCGTCCGACACTTGGTGGCGGCGGGCCGTTTCGCCGAGGCCGAACGGCTCGTCACCGACCTGCGGTGGGCGACCGGACGCCTTCAACGGGGTGGGCCCGCCGCTCTGGAGGCGGACTTGGCCCAAGTCGACGCCCCGGTAGCTCGGGCACTCGCCACGGTGGTACGCCGGAACGCCCACCTACTCGAACCAATCGAGCCGGCCCACGCGTTGGGCGACATCCTCGCTGACCGGCTGGAGACCGTCCCGGAAATCGCCAGTCTCGCCGCCCAGTTCCGCGCGCGTACACACGGCCCCCGGCTACTCAGCCGATGGCGCCCCCTCGACGAGCCACATCGAGCACTGAGGCGCACGTTCACGATGCCCGACGCGAGTAGCCCGACCACGATTGCCCTCGATGCCGGCGGCGCCTTGCTCGCCACGCTCACTGCAAGCGGGCAGGCGCAGGTGTGGGAGGTGGCGACCGGCATGCGGCGGCAGTCGTTCGGCAGCGAGCGACGCCACACCCCGACGGCCATGGCGCTGGCGCCGGACGGCAGCTGGATCGCCACGGCCTCCGGGTACGGCGACCCAGACCCAGTCGTATGCATCTGGGACACAAGCTCCGGCGAGCTGCGGCACGAACTCGCTACTGTCCATCGGAACGGCCTCCAGCAACTGTCGGCCGGAGACCGGGCCGCGACGATCGGCATCGGTCAGAGTCCGGCCGTGCAGATCTGGGACACCCGCAGCTGGACGTTACTGTGGACCGTCGACGCAGGTCCCAAGCATCGGAATTGGCAGCCCTTAATCGCCCCGGACGGCACCTGGATCGTCACGGCCGGGGTCACCAGCGAGAGCGACTGCAAGATCGGTGTCTGGGAGTGTTCCACAGGCACGCTGCGCCGCTCCATAGACGTGGACGCCGAGCGTCTGACCGGAGCAATGGCGATCGCGCCCGAGGGTGGGTGGCTCGCCGTGGGCGTCGTCGACCACGGAAAGCATCTCCTGCAGGTTTGGGATACCGAGACCTGGACACGACGGACCGTCGAGACCAATCGTCCGGGTGCGGTCATAGACATGATCGCGGCCCCAGACGGCAGATGGGTCGCCACAAATAGCCGCAGCCCCGACGGTCCGGCTGGTCCATGGGTAGACATCTGGGACGGCACCACGTGGGCGCTAATGAAGTCGATCGATACCGGCCATCCCCGTGGTGCTGGCCTGGTCGCTGCATCGCCCGACCACCGCTGGCTCGCTACCGCAGAGTACGACATCCAGTACGACTATCGGGACGACGCGGGCGACGGCATTGTTCGTCTTTGGGATGCGGCAACGGGCGAACTCCGCGGCACAATTGACACTGATCATCCTAAAGGCGTCCGCACCATGTTGTTTACGCCGGACAGCCGCCACCTCATTACGTCGGGGTTCCACATGTTCGTAGGCGGGGGCGATCCGCTGGTGCGGATTTGGGCCATCGAGGCGGCACTGACTGCCGGGCCTGCGTCCGAACCAGACCGTTTCGACGCGATCCTGACCCTGGCGCCGGCGCGGGACGGCGACTGGCTCGCCGTCGGTGCTCCCGACGGGAGCGTCCGCATGCTAGACGCGGCGACCGGAGCGGTACGAACCTCGTTTGTCAGCCAGCGTCCGGAGGGCAGTCTGCGGGTGTACGTCAAACCCGGCGGCACGTGGATAGCGACGCACGGTGCCCTACGCGACACGACGGTGCGGATCTGGGACCCCGCCACGGGAGTCCAGCGCCTGGGGATTGGCACCAGGCACTTCGCCGACATCATCAACAGCCTTGTCATCTCCCCAGACGGAAGTTGGCTGGCGACACTGGGAGTTCCCTACGGCCTGTCGTCCGAGACTGTTTGCCTCTGGGATACCGCCACTGGCAGGCAACGACTCTCGGTGCACACCGGCCATCCGCACGGAGTGAGACAGATCGCCGTCGACGCCGCCGGAGGCTGGTTCGCCACCGTCGGCCAAGCAGTCCGGCTCGGAGAGGGCCATCCCGTGGTGGACAGCACGGTACAAATCTGGGACGCCACCACCGGGGAGCAGCGGCTCGTCGTCGACAGCGGGCACCCGCGCGGCGTGCAGCAACTGGCCCTCGGGCCCGGCGGTTGGTTCGCGACAATCGGCGCCGCCTACTACAAGGACGAGTCCAGCCCTCGCGACCCGATCCTACGTGTCTGGGACGTGGCCACCGGAATTCAGCGCATAGCCCTCGACACAGGATGTCAGGGAGGACTGGACCGGCTGCTCATCTCGCCGAAGGGCGACTGGATTGCCACCCTCGGGTCCGATACCGACGAGCGACAAGTGACCTTGTGGGATCCCGCGTCGGGAGCTCGGCGCGTCCTGGTGACGGGCCTCCAGAGTGAAAACGGACGGTTGATCGCCGGTCCCGGTGGACGCTGGCTCGCGCTGTGGACCATCGAGGGCACGGTCCGTGTATGGACCAGCGACGGCGACCCGCACAGCGCGATGCGCGTCAACGCCACCCTCAATCAGGTCGCCACCGTCCCGGATGGCGACGGCTTGTACATGTCAAGCAAGCACGGCCTGTACCGGTTTGACTTCCAATAGACGGATTGTCGGCCGGCCAAGTTGAGGCGGGCCCGGCGGAGGCGAGTCAGTGATCGTACGGTCGCGGGGATCTGTGGCCGGGCGGCCATACTGGCGACGATCAGTCCCGGCCACGAACCCTCAGCTTACAACCGATGCGACGAGTATGGCGCGATAGGGGCCGTCTGCTGTCCAGGCCGAGCTCGTCCGGTCTCCAATGCCGAGCACCACCAGCCCCACCACCGAGCCTTCTGTGCAGCCGACGAAGTGAACCCGGGGCAGCAGATTAGGCAAGCAGTGTCCAATTTTGCAACGCCGCGATGAGGTGGCGCAGCGCCGACGCGGTGCCCCACGCCAGGCAGAATCTTGCATACTTTAGGACAACCTTCGCATCCAGGCCCGTGCCCATCGGCAGAGCCGGCACCACAGCACCCGATCGCTCAAAGTAACAGCGCCGTCGTCCGCACCGCGTGCCCGAGGAGCGATCTCCACTCGCGTGGGGATAGCCGCGAAGGCCGACCTGCGTCTGACTACTATGCTGGCTCCTTGTCGATGCACTGAGTGATCATGATGGAGTGTGGGTGACCGCCACCGGATCCCGCGCGGACTTCGCCGCGCCGCTGTTCGATGACAACCCGGCGATCTTTGACCTGCTCGGTTTCGACGCGGTAGCCGAGGTGGTAACGAAGGCCGTCACCGCGGGCGGGCTGGACCCGGTGACCGTCGGGATCCACAGCGCCTGGGGCGGCGGGAAATCCACCGCGCTGAACCTCATCGCGACACGGCTGGAACGAGAAGGCCACGTGGTCGTGGTCCGCATCGATCCGTGGGAGTTCGAGAACGCGGAGGACCTGCGCGGCACGCTGATCGCTCAGGTCCTCGATGAACTGCAGAGCCGCGTGGAGTCCGTCCCGGACATCGAGCCGTCGAAGCGCGAGAAGCTGGTGGCGCGGCTCGGTGACCTGCGGCGACGCATCGCCTGGGGGCGGATTGCGCAAGTCCTGGTGTCGAGCGCGGTGACGATGTCGCCGAACTTCGAGGGGCTGATCGAGGCGCTGACGCCCAAGCCGAAGCAGCAAGAACCCGACGAGTCCGATGCGCAGGGTACGGCCGGCGCTCAGGGCATGGCGGGCTTCCGGGAGGCGTTCGAGGCGCTGCTGAAGGAGGTCGACGGCATCCGCAAGGTCGTCGTCCTGGTTGATGATCTCGACCGCTGTCTGCCGCCGACGATCATGGCGACGCTGGAGGCCATCAAGCTGTTCCTGTCGGTGAAGGGGATGGCGTTCGTCCTGGCCGCCGACGAGGACCTGATCCGCGAGGCGATCGGGGTACACCTCGAAAGCACGGCCAAAGGCGGTTTCGCCAAGCTGTACACCGAGAAGATCATCCAGCTTCCGGTCTCCCTGCCGGTGCTGTCGCTGGAGCAGGCGGAGGCGTACATCGCGCTGCTGATGTGCAAGAATGCCGGTGAACTCACCACGCAGGCGTTCGAGAAGGTCATCGAGGCAGCTCGCCAGCGTCGGCTGCAGGGCCGGGCGCCGTACGTGGTTGCCGGCGACGACGCCACCGGACCGTCAGCTGAGCATCTGATCTTGGCCGCTCGCATCGCCCATGGACTCGGCGCCGATGTCTGGCGTAGCCCACGAGCGATCAAACGGTTCCTCAACGCTCTTGCCGTCCGTGAGCATCTCGCCCGTGCCGGCGGTGCCGAGTTGGATCTGGCAGTGCTGCTCAAGCTGTACCTGTTGGAGATAAGGCACCTGCAGGCATTCAAGCTGCTGAGCCAGAAGGCCAACGCCGAACGCCGCGCGCTGATCGCCGAGTGGGAGCGCTGGGCTCGCGGCGACGGTGCCCAGCCCGCCGACGTGCGGGAGGAGACCAAGGCGTGGGCGGGCAGCGAGCCAGCACTCGACGGACTTGACCCGCAGGTTGAGCGGTACCTCAGCGTCGCGGCGACGCTGCTGAGCGACGTGCGGTTCGGCGGCGCGGTCACCGGCGCGCTGATGCAGGTCATCGAGGCGCTGGCCGACAGCTCCGATGCCACGCGCAACGCGGCCCTGCACGAGTTCGCGGAACTGGAGCCCGCCGACCGGCAGACCGTTGCCGAAGGCTTGAGTGAGCAGCTCACCCGGCTGTCCGAGCCTGAGTCGGTGATCGCGTCACTGACCGCGATCGGGCAGACGGACCGGGAGCTGACGGACGTGGTGACCCGGCTGCTGAGCCAGCCGGCGGTGATCGGTCGGCTGCAGGCCCACCACGTGCCGTACCTGGTCGGGATGACCGGTGTGCTGCACGCCATCGTCGCCACCGAGGGGCTGGATGCCGATGTCGTAGCGGCGGCGCGTGAAGAACTGACCGGGCCGCGCCGCTAGTGGGAACGTCGGGCGCGTACGGCGGCAGCGGGTCACAGCCGTGGGACGCCGCTCACGACGCGTACGGCGACGCCGCCGCGGCAGGCGAGTCCGGCCCGTCGGACGCGCAGGTCCAGGACTTCGTCGACGCCTTCATGCAGGCGCTGGCGAAGACGACCCCGCCGGTGTCCGCAGCGTCGTCATACCCGCTGGCCTCACTGCGCCCTCAACGCTCCGGCGGCGCAGGTGGCGGCGGGGGCGGGTCCAGCAGCTCGGCCGGCGGAGGTGGCGCACGTAACCTGGGCAGGCAGAGCGCCCGCGGCGCCGCCGCGGTCGCCGGCGCCTCCGCTCTGCGCACTGGCGACCGGGCGACGCTGACCGAACTCGGTCTCGATCTGCGCCACCTCGACAGCCTGCCCACGGCCCGGGCGAAATGCGCCTACATCGTCGACACGCTCCTCGGGGCGCCGAGTCACCCGGACGAGGTCGCGCTGCGCGCGGCGACGCTGCGGACCATGGTGGAGATCCAGAAGGCCAAGGAGCCGCTGACCACGACGGAGCAGATGGAGCTGTTCTTGCAGCACCTGGCCTACGAACAGGTGCTGGTCGAACTGACCTCCCAGCGGCGCACTGACACCATCACGCCGCAGCGTGCGAAACAGATCGAGGACAAGGCCAAGAAGTACCTGCGTGCCAGCGTGAAGGCGATGAAGCTGCCGAACATGGCGAAGCTGACCGCCCAGGCCTTCGTCTCCTCCGCGGCCATGCTCGCGCACAAGGTGTTCTCCGTCTTCCGGATGCGAGACAGCTGATGACTACGGTCGAACTGCTGCCGGACGGCACCCAGGCCACCCACGGCGACGCGCACACCTACCCGTGGCCCGCCAAACCGGGCCGCACCGCCGCCCTGCATACCGAGATCGGCTGGTCCATGACCGAACTGGGTCCGGCCGCCCCTGCGGCCAAGGACCTCCTGCGCCTGGTAGCCGCCGCCTACCTGGCCGACCGCACCGTATCGCGTCCGCAGCTGGCCATGCGCCGCGACCTGCACCTCGTCGTCCACCTCGAGCAGCCCGATCTCTGGACCGAAGATAACCTGAACCGGCTGGCGGATCTGCTGCACTGGCTGTCCGGCGACATCTGGTGCATTGACACGGTCCCCGCCCGCCCCACACCCGCGCACCACCGGCCCGACATCCTGGCTGCCCCCGTAGAGGCGGTCAGCCTTCTCTCCGGCGGACTCGACTCGCTGTGCGGCGCCCTCCTGCACCTCGACCGGGCGGCCACGACCCTTTTCCTCGGCCACCGCGACAGCTCCACCGCCGTGCGCCGAGCCCAGGACACCGTCAAGGCCGGCCTACAGCAGCGGCAACCCGACACCACCTACCTGCGGTATGCGTTGCGGCCGATGACCACCACCCGCGAAGCGACCCCGCGTACCCGGTCCCTGCTGTTCATGGCGATGGCCGTCGCCGTCGCGTCCGGGCATCGGGCCACTCGCATTCTCGTACCGGAGAACGGCTTCACCAGCATCAACCCGCCCTTGGAGCCTTCGCGCGGCGGCCCGCTGACCACCCGCTCCACGCATCCGTGGACCTTTCACACGCTGCAACTGCTGCTGAACGCGCTGCCGCTAGACGGCATGACCGTCAGCAACCCGTACGCCACCATGACCAAGGGCGACCTGGTCGCTGCGGCGCTACGCCCCGACTCGACCGACGACTTGAATCTGGCCGCTGCCACCCTGTCATGCGCCAAGCCCAATGCCGGTCGGCTGCCCGGCGGCAACCCCAACCTCAATTGCGGCCTGTGCATCGCCTGCCTCGTGCGCCGCGGCGCCTTCGCCGCCGCGCAGCGACCCGACACCACCGTCTACCTGGTCCGCACGCTTACCGGTGTCACCCGCGAACGGCTTCTGCGGCTGCGCCGCCACGACATCGCCGCCTGGACGTATGCCACCGGCGCTGGCTTCGACGAATACCGCGTCATCGCGTCCGGCCTGTGGCCGCCGCACACCGACTTCGACGCCGTGCTCGCACTGTGCGAGCGAGGGCTGGAGGAGCTCGCCCGTGTCACCATCTGACCTGCCACCGCTGGACTGCCACGCCCACATCGCACCCGACGTCACCGGTCCACAGATCGCCGCTCTCAACGGCGCGATCATCTTCGCGATGACTCGCAGCCCGGCCGAAGGCCGCTTCGCCGTCCGCCGCAGCGACCCCACGATTCTCTGGGGTTACGGTGCTCACCCCGGCGTCGCCTCCGCCGTCACGGCCGTCACCGAGGACGGCATCCGCCGCGCCGCCACCGAGCACGTCGTCATCGGCGAGATCGGCCTCGACCGCAAGACCGCTCTGGCCCCCCAGCTCGCCGCACTCGACCTCATCCTCGATGTCTGCGCAGGCAAGCCGCTGCTGCTGTCGCTGCACAGCACTGGCCGCGCCGGTAACCTGCTCGACGCGCTGACCCGCCGTCCTCACGCCGGCGCGATCCTGCACTGGTTCAACGGAACCCGGGAACAGATCGACCGCGCCGCAGCGCTTGGCTGCTACTTCTCCGTCAACGCTGCCATGAGCGACGAACGACTCGCCTGGATTCCCCGAGAGCGCCTACTGCCCGAGACCGACTTCCCCAGCAGCCGCCGCAATACCCGCGCCCGCATACCCGGCGACATCACCTTTCTCGAGCAGCGCATGTCCGAACTGCTGCATCAGCCGGCGGCGGCGGTCCGCAACATGTGGTACGCCAACCTGGCGACGCTGACCCAGCGCACCGGCGTCACACCGCGGTTGCCTGCCGCACTGCGCCAGCTGCTCGACGACTGCTGACCAACCGAGGTCGACACGACGCCTCAACCTCTGCCAGCGCGGGACTGCGCTGCCGCTATGAGGTTCCCCCCCGTTTCGCTGGAGATCAGCGCAGGCCCGGACGGCATCCAGGCCAGTTCGACGTGACCCGGTGTAGTGCGCGGATCGCGGCAGTTGAGGATGCCGTCCGCTGGTACAGGAAGTCGCATGCGGGCCGCGGACGGCCTTGCTATCTTGCGCGGGATGAGTAGGTGACGGTAGACGGCCAGAGGCGTACCCGGCGGATACCGACTCTGGGTAACAAGGCGCGCCGGGCGGCGGCAGAAAGCCTGCGAGCGCCGCGCAGCTCGACCGGCGATTTGAGCCGGCAAACTAGATTGCCTCAGTCGACGCGGGGGATGCATGACGGTTTTCGGCTGCCGGGGCTGCGGAACCATTCTGACGGTTCCAGTGTCGAGGGTGGCCTTGCCCGTTCATGCGGACCAGAAGTACGGGAACGGGCCGGGTTCACTACCCCCGGCCCTGGAGCCCGGTACCTTCGCGGTGGATCCGCTGCCGTCCGGTCCGCCATGGCGCCGGTGGGCCGACCTCGACGCCGGTGAAATTGAGGCGCTCGGCTGGTACGCGCCGAGGTTCAGTGTCTCCACCGGGCCAGTCGGCCGGGTGTTACTCACCCCCGGGGACATCCGCGGCGCCATCATCGCCCCGGCACTGGTCGGCGACTCCGCATGCTGCGGCCTCGACGGCGGCGAGCCCAACATGGTCTGCGTCACCTGCGACACACGGGTGGCTATTCGGGTCGACGACTGTGGCCTGCGGCAGGCGACCTGGCTGGACCCACTCACCACATGCGTGACAGACGACGCTCCCGGCCCGCACCCGATGCTCGACTGGGCAGACCTGATCGATCAACGGCCCGGTGTCCCGCCGTGCGAACCCGGCGGTGGCTGGAATCCGATGTGGGCGGCCGCCGTGGCCTCGGCGCTGGCACACCTGCTGGCCGCCTCGGGCGGCGACCCGATGAAGATTCCGGAACGCCAAGTCGCCGAAATCTTTCAGCCCGTTCTCGACCGTCTCGTCGGTCCGGTCGGCCTGGGGCCGGGGCGCACCCTGGTCCTGGCTGGACCCGGCCTTCCGGATGCCGACGGCGACTTCGCCCTCATCCCGGAACATCCGCAAACCGGCGAACCGTGGCCGGTAGCCCCACCGATGAAGCCTGTGCCGCTGGCCTGGGATACCTGGCGGCACCTCGCCTTCCACCGACCACAGAAGCCGGTGAGGCGATCGGTCCCGATCCCGCCGGAGGCCCCGCCGGCACTGCTCCCGGGTTACCGGTTCGAACCGGACGGACAGATCTTCCTCAGCGTTCTGGCCAGGCTGCCCGAGGTCAGGCAGCCTCGATTGCGTGCCATCTACGAACGAAGCCGCCCCTCCAGCTACTCCTTTTACGTCTTTTGAGCGCTTACGCTCCGCCGATTGCCCTCTCATCGGCGTGTTCGCGAGCCGCGCGACCGAGCTCGTCATGACTTTCCGCAACGAGCTGATTGCGGCATGACAGTGCGCCACAGGCAAGGCGGCCAAGCTTGGATCTCGGATCGGAGTGGATAACCGCGTTGACCTTACGGATAATGAAACGCGTGGAGTTGAAGAGGCGATTCGGCCCGGACTTCGTAGCAGCGCAGCAGGCCAGGTACGCCAACCGCCCCAGATCTGGTCGGCCACTGACCTACGACATCGCAACGCTGGAGCAGTACGAGCCCTGGCGGCTATGGCTCGATGCGCAGCTCGCTCTGCTGCCAGCCGCCGACGCCCAAATGTTCGAGGGAAAGCTATGGCTGGACGAAAGCCATTGGCCGTCGATCTTCGAGCTTGCCGCAGGCGCGGCCCTCCGAACGTCTGGCTACGACGTCGTGTACGAACGCGAGTTCGACGGCAAGACGCCTGATTGGACTGCGTTGAACGAGGACGGCAGTCCGGCGATGTTCGTCGAGGTGCACACCGACCAGCCATCCAAGGAGACCTACGGCCGCATCCGGGGGTGGCAGTCCCTCAACCAACTCATCGCCAAGATTCCCGTCGGTGTTGTTGTTGCGCTTGCTGGATCCCCCAACGGACCGCCCCGGCCGCCCGACGCGGGCACGGCTAAGAAGCTCGTCAAGGAGCTACGATCCCGCCTGCTTCGCTCACCGTTGACGTCGTCCGTCCACGCGCACGGATACACCTTCGTCGTTCGCGCCAACCGCTTCGGCCCCTTGAACTCACCAAACGCCCCGTACGCATTCTTCGAGGCGCCGAGTGGAATCGCCGGCCCGGTCACTGCGGAGCGGCTCCGCCGAGAAGTTGATGGTAAGGTCCGGAAGTACGCCGCTATCGCCGAGCGGTACGACGTGCCCTTGGTCGTGGCCGTCGGCGCACACCGCTTCACCGGCGTCGACCTAGACGATGTCGACCGCCTGATTGCCGGCCAAGCCGTCATCACATTCCAGTTTAACCCCGGTGACACATTCATCGGCGACCGGACCATCAACCTCGCGCACCCACCCCGCTGGACCATGCCGCCCGAGCTATCAGGGCTGCTCTGGTTAAACAATCACCCCCCGTTTGAGGCCACGGCACGCTTGAACTCCCAAGCAGCCCGCCCGACGACTATAACAGCTCCGCCTAGGGATGGTAGCTCGCTCCGAGGTGCTCTGCCAGACGAACAAGGAATGCGGCTTCGCTGAGGAGCAGTGTGGAAAAGACCTGGTACGCGAGCCCTGCGCAGGCGCAGCAATCGGCTGAACGGTGGGCCGCGAGCGTTGATCGCGCCGGCAAAGTCGGTAGCGTGCATCACACGGTGCCAAGGTTCTATCTGAAGAACTTCTCAGGCCATAAGGGCCAGCTACTCGTCCGCGACCGTGAAACGGGGACCGCGAGCGTCCGCAAAATCGATGATCTCGGTATCACCGATTTCTACACCTTCTTGGCTCAGGATGGCGAATACGATTCCAGCATGGAAGAAGCTTTGGCCCTCGTGGAAGGACCGGCATCAAAGGTCTTCAGCAAACTCTTGAGCCCCTTCCAGGGACCCGGCTCGCTATCGGGTGCAGACTTGGCCACCCTCGCACAATTTCTGTCTTTCCAGCTTGTACGAGGACCTCGGCGGCGTCGCGAGAGCGAACTCCTGGCAGACCTGTATGTCAAGATCCGGGCAGGCAGCATCTTGAGCGACGAAGACCGACGAGATCTCCGCGTAATCCCGCACCAGAATGAACATATCCGTCTTCTGGGACGCCTGGCGGAGAGTCTGTATCCGCATCTGCTCGGGTGGCCGGTGACCGTCATCAATCTCGATAAGCCCCTGCTGTTGACATGTGATGAGCCCGTCGTTGTTGACGTCGGCGATGATTGGGTCAATCACCTACCCGAGTGCGGGCGTACCCGCCAGCAGGCGGCGCGGGACGAACGCCGAAGCCGAAAGCGCGGTAAGGAACATCGCACGATTATCCACCTCTATCCATCGCGGCCATCAGGCCTTGAGCTCGCCGACGGAATCGTACTGCCGTTGACCCCTCGCTCCATACTGTGCCTGGGACGCGTGGAAGCGGAGCACGGCAGCATATTACGCTTGACCGGTGCTGACGCCCAGGAGGCTGCAGCAACTCTAAATGAGCAGCTCATCAGCAACGCCTTCGGCTGGGTGGCGAGTCATCCCCAGCACCCTTCGTTTCGCACGTTGGAATTTCCTCCGGTAGGCAACCTGATCAGCCTCTGTGATGGTCGTAGTGTAATGAGCCGCGAGTTGCAGAAACCGCCATCGCCACGTCGGCCTACCCGCATTCGCAAGAATTAGCTGCGGCGAGCCGCTGACGAGCCAGGTTGAGAGCCAATTTGGCGGCTGAACATTCCAATCCCCTCGGCAATTCTCCAACGAACTCTCATCGGCAGACGCGGGAGTCGAGCCGCTCGTCGTACATGGTCACTCGTCACACAACGTCACCGGCCGAACGCATCAGCCGGTCCTGCAGCGCTAAGGCAGAGCCGACCCGTGAGAAGCCGATTGACCCCGATGCAGCTTCCTGCATGAAGCCGTACCTTCCTCTGCGCCAGCCATTACGCCCGATAGCTACGGCTACGGCAGCGGTCACCTGGTCCGTGATGCAGTTGCACGAAGTGCCGCGAGGCGAGGAGACGGTCCGCACGTCCGTCGTCGCAGCGCTGTCGGCGCCCTCGGCGCGTGGCGGTGTGCCGAGACATCACATCGAGCCCACGGCCTCGGACCGTAGGTCGGTCAAGAGGCTACGAGCCTGGTCGCCGGTCACAGCGTCCGCGAGGAGGTTGTCGTAGACCCGCTGATAGACGGTGATTTCCTCGGGATCAGTCAGTGTCAGCTCGCGGGTGTAGGTCTCGATGGTCGCGAAGGTGGTGTCATCGGGCATGGTGTAGACGACGAACGGGTGTGCGTGGACCGCCGAGGGTCGGGCGCCGGTTCGGAGAATTGCCACGTTCACGCTCGAGAGCGTCGAGACCGACAGGATCTTGTCGTATTGCGCGGCAAGTGCGTCGGACGCCACTGGGGAGAATCGCAGTGCGGCCTCCGAGATGAGGAATTCGTACCGTCTTCCAGCTTCGTAGAGTGCTGCCTGCCGTTCAATCCGCGCTGCGGCTGCTTTCGCCGTGTCACCGATTCCGAAGACGTCGGCGAGGGCGAAAACATTCCGGGCGTACTCGGCGGTTTGGAGCAGGCCCGGCACGGCAGAGTTCTGGAAGACCCGCATCTGCGTTGCGTCGGCAAGGAGCCGGGCGATGGTCCGCTGATGTTCGGCGCGTCCACCGGCCAGCGTGCTGTCCCAGATGATCGCCGCTACCTGGATGGACTCTGCGATGTTCACCAGCTCGGCAGCGACGTCGGCTGGCGCGTCTGTGGCGGCCACCCATGCTCGGACGTCGGCGACGGATGGTTTCGTTCGACGGTTCTCGATTTTGGAAACCTTCGACTGCGACCAACCCAACAACCCGGCGAGCCGCGTGGTCGACAGGCCCGCGTCCTCGCGTAGCTCACGTAACTGGGCGGCAAGCCTTGCCCGGTCGTCCGTCGCGGCGCTCACCAGGATCTACGTATCTCGTCCTGGACCAACGGCAAGTAGTCCAGTAACGGAACGGAGTAGCGCATCGCGAGATCGCGCTGCCCGACGAAGCCGCTCACCTTCCTGGTTGGCTCCATGGCCAACCGTCGGCCCTCGTGGTCGTACTCCATGATCACGGCGAGAGCCTCGTCCAGCAGCCAGAAGTCGCGCGTCATGGAGTTCAACGCCTCGGGGTGCGTGGCGCGCTCCGCGATGCGGACATCCTCGCCAGCGGCAACGTTGCCCTGATAGCCCAGTAGCTCGAATCGAAGGTAGTCCGACAGCGGACGGTCCAGGACGTGAACCCGGCTCCAGGACGTGCCGTCTCGCACGCTGTCCGCGACCATCCGTAGCCACGGATCGGTGTCAGGATCGCGGGGCGGGAGCGGTAGCCCTTCCTCGAAGGCGCGGAGCAGCTCCGCCTCGCCGGCCGCGGTGTAGGAACTCAACGTTTCGAGCCGGAACACCGACTGCCGCGCGCTGCGTAGCAGGTCGATCAGCTCATCCATCTGCATCAGAGTGTCCGTTCTGTCGCCACCTGTCGATCAAGCCTAGTCGAGCGTGACGACTAGTCGAACGGGTCGCCTTGTGGCAGTCTCGATCCTACGCAACGAAGGGAGTCGACATGACAGATGGGTCCGGACGCCCGGTCTGGCGCAAGAGCTCGGCGAGTCTCAACGGCGACTGCGTGGAGGTGGCGTCATTGCCTGATGGCGTCGGGGTGCGCGACTCGAAGAATCCCGACGGCGGGGCGCTCCGGTTCACGCGTTCGCAGTGGCGGGCGTTCCTGCTGGGGCCCGGTCGAGGCGAGTCTGTGGATCTGTGATCAGCCCGGAACGTGAGCAGGTGTGCGCCTGGCTCGGTGGCTGTCGCCCGAGCCAGGCGTCACTGCGCCGATGGGAGCAGTCAACTCAAACGCATTTCCGGCGCTAGAGAAGATCGTCGAACTCGCCCCTCGCCGTGCCGTGCAGGAAGGAAGCGAACTCTCCCTTCTTGAACACCAGCACTGGGCCGTGGGGGTCTTTGGAGTCGCGTACGCCGACTACCTCGCCTACCCACGCTACCTCGACGCATTGGCCGCTCTGTTGGGTCTTCGTGCTCTTTCGCCAGGTAGCGTAGCTAAAGTCGATCATGCAAGCTCCTTCACTGCGTCCTGGATCAGCGACGCCGAGTCGTTCGGGCTCAGCGCCATCGCCCTCAAGCGATCGAACGCTTGAACTGCCGCTTGGACGTCCGCGTCTCCTTCAGGATAGAGATCACCGGCCATGGTCTCGATGTAGACGACATCCCGATCCGCAGGATCGGCGAAGCCGAGGACGACGAACGAGCCAGGGGTCCCGGGATGGGCGCCGGTCTCGAACGGAATCACCTGGACGTCCACATGCGGCAGGTTCGCGATCGTGCCAAGCTGCTGCATCTGCTCCACCATGGTCTGTGGGCCGCCAACCTGTCGACGGATAGCGGCCTCGTCGAGAACGACCCACAGGGCGGGTGGGTCGTCGCGATGCAGAAGGGACTGTCGGCGCATCCGGACCTCGACCCGCCGTTCAATCTCCTCCTCCGTGAGACGAGCCACGCCACCGCGCAGGATCGCACGGGTGTACCCCTCGGTCTGGATCAGCCCTGGAATCGAGATCAACTCGAAGTTCCATATCCGCGACGCGTCCGACTCGAACCCGATGTATGTCGCGTAGTCGTCAGGGATGCTGCCCGCATATCGATGCCACCAGCCACGCTGTGTAGCCGTCTGGGCGACCTCCACGAGGTTGGCCACCGTTGGCGCGTCAGCGCCGTACGTCATCAGCAACGCCCGTACGACGGGCACCCGGACGCCGACGAGAGCGCGCTCAACCCGGGACAGGTGTGAGGGTGAGATCCCCGCGTTAGCTGCAGCTTCTTCGATTGTCATGTGGATGGACCCGCGCAGGACGTTCAGCTCGCGGGCGAGCCGCCTGCGTCGCAGGGTGGGCCAGTTCGGCATCGGGACAGCATGCCACGTCCAAACAGACTACCCAAGACAACTTGTCTCGATCTAGTCGAAGCTGTAAGACTAGGCGCGCCTAGCCGACTAGAGCTGTCGGGTCACACATGGTGGCTGACGGATCCGCAGACACGACCGGGAGGGGACGCATGAGCCTGTCAATGCCAAGTCATCCCGGAATCGTCGACATCAGAATGGCGGTCTGCCCGCCATGCCCAGGTGCGGCGCAAGGGTCTGACGTCGGTCGACCTCGTCGGCCGTTCCGTCCCCAGGCGACAGAGGTACGTGCCCGAGTGACCGGCAGCAAGGGCTGCCCGGACAATCTTCACCCGCTCAGGCGTCTGCTCATCTGCAACAGCTACGCCCTGCCGCTCTGGTCGCTCAGAGCGGGAGTCAAGAGGTGTAGTCATCGCTCGCCCTATGGCTACTACTTGAGTCTTGCGGACGCGGCGGCAGCGTGGTGCCCGACCCGCGACGCTCTGAAGCTCCGTGGCCTGCTCCGAACGGCGGCTGAACCCGAGCCGGCCTGGCAACCGCTATACAGCCGCACCTTGATGCCTGTCGAGGTGGGCGGTGCCGACCAAGTTGGCACTCGCCTAGCCGACCTGCACTCCCACCAGCAGTCGCGGGGATGGGCGGCGGCGGGCGTCCATCACCTATCCGAACGTGTCTATCAGTCGTGAAGGGGCGTGGGACTCGTGCTCGCTGATGACTTCTTCCGCCTGGCTCACCACGACGTCGACGGTCGACCTCGCCTACACGCACGGGCGATCGAGATAGGGCTGGCTGCGGCGCTGGTAGGCGAATTGATGTTCGCCCAGCGTGTCGAGATCCGTGACGGTGTCCTGGTGGTGGTCAATCGGACCCCTCCCGATGACGCGTTGTCGCACACGGTGCTGGACGCGCTCGTTCGGGAGGCAGAGCGGCACGGGGTGCGGACATGGCTGGAGTACCTCTCCCAGGAGGCGCGGACGCAGGTCACCGGCCGGCTGGTGCGAGCGGGTCACCTCAAGGCGGTGTCCGCTCGTCGCTTTCTGGCGCCGACGGTTACGACCTTCGTGCCGACGGATATGAACAAGGCGGCGTGGCCGTGGCTGTCGTTGTCGATGCGACTGCGTGACGGCATGCCGTTGGACTTTCAGCGCGCGTGCCTGGCCGGACTCACCGTAGCCACCGGCCTGGACAAGTGGCTGCTCGACGGCGCCAATCCGGCCACCTACGCCTACCTGCGACATGTCGTCTCCCGCCTTTGGCCGCCGATGCGGGAACTGCTCGCGCACACCGAGGCCGCAATCGGTACCGCCGTGCTGTCCCACCGCACGTGACCTTCACCCCCTCTTGCTGATCCACCCCCACAACTTTCGGAGCCGTCCTGTGACCAGTCCACCTGCCCGAGCCAGCGTTGTCACCTCCACTCTGGCGGCGAACCGTCTCGGCGTACCCGCGGTGGTGTTCTTCGTGATGAGCGCCGCCGCGCCGCTGACGGTCGTCGCGGGCGGCGCGACCACGGGGTACGCGATCACTGGTGTCACCGGCATCCCGGTCGCCTATCTGGCGACGGCGGCGATCCTGGCCCTGTTCGCGGTCGGTTACGTGGCGATGAGTCGGCACATCCTCAACGCGGGCGCGTTCTACACCTACATCACCCACGGCCTCGGCAAACCCGCCGGTGTAGCCGGGGCGATGGTCGCCCTGCTGGCCTACAACGCGATGCAGATCGGCCTCTACGGCGGGTTCGGCGCGGTTACCGCTGACTTCGTCAACCCCCGCCTCGGCGTCGATCTCGCCTGGTGGGTGTATGCCCTGGTCGCTTGGCTGGTCGTGGCTGTGCTGGGGCTGTCGCGGGTCGATTTCAACGGCAGGGTGCTCGCGGTGATGCTCACCGCCGAGATCGGTGTCGTGGTCGTCTTCGACGCGGTGATGGTCACCCACCCGTCCGACGCCGGATTGAGCCTGGCCACACTGTCACCGGCACATCTGATCGGCGCCGGAATCGGTGCCGCGCTGGTCACCGCGATTACCGGGTTCGTCGGCTTCGAAGCCACCGT
The DNA here is from genome assembly GCF_050936445.1 of Plantactinospora sp. CA-294935. Classification (NCBI taxonomy): domain Bacteria; kingdom Bacillati; phylum Actinomycetota; class Actinomycetes; order Micromonosporales; family Micromonosporaceae; genus Plantactinospora; species Plantactinospora sp. CA-294935. The sequence goes on along the minus strand of NZ_JBNJMU010000001.1, from coordinate 7,856,493 downwards.
CGTCTTCTCCGAGGAGACCCGGGACCCGCGTCGGACGATCGCCCGCGCCACCTACATCGCGGTCGTCGTCACCGGTCTGCTCTACGGCGCCAGCGCGTGGGCGATGTCGGTGGCCACCGGCCCGGACCGCATCGTCGCCGCAGCCACCAGCGACGGCACCGACCTCATCTTTTACCTGGTGGCACCGCACGTCGGGCAGACCGTGGTGACGGTCGGGCAGATCCTGTTCATCACCAGTCTGTTCGCGGCACTGCTCAGCTTCCACAACACCGTCGCTCGCTACGCCTTCGCGCTGGGCCGCGAGGGTGTGCTGCCGGCCTGGCTGGGGCGGACTCGCCGCCGCAGTGGCGCGCCCGGCGGCGGCTCGATCATCCAGACCGCACTTGCTCTGGCCGTCCTCGTCGGCTACGCGATCGCCGGGGCGGACCCGATCGTGCACCTGTTCTTCTGGGTCACGGTGACCGGCGGGCTGGGTGTGCTGCTCCTGATGACCGGCACCTCCGCCGCCGTCGTCGGCTACTTCGCCCGGCATCGACACGGCGAGCCGATGTGGCACCGGCAGGTCGCCCCCGGCCTGGCGACGCTCCTGCTCGCCGTCGTGGTGTGGGTGACCCTGGCCGAGTTCGCCACCCTCCTCGGCGTCGGCCCCACCTCGCCGCTGCGGTGGATGTTCCCCGCCGCCTACGCCGTCGCCGCGACCGTCGGCGCCGGCTGGGCGCTGGTGCTGAGGACGACCAAACCCCAGGTGTACGAGGCGATCGGCCTCGGCGCGCACAGCGCCACCGCGTTCCGCCCCGCCGGTACGCCGTTTGCGGCCCGCACCCGGAGTTGACAGTGAGAGGCGCTGCTTCGATGACCAGCACCGCATCGCCGGCGGGGATCCGCCGCGCCGCCCGCACCGACCACGACCGCCTCGTCGACCTGCTGGCCGACGCGTTCCACGACGGACCGGTCGCGGACTGGCTCGTCCCCGACCAGTCCGCCCGCCGGACCATCTACCGCGACTATTTCCGGGTCTGGATAGAGCACGCTCTCGAATATGGGGTCGTCGACACCGTCCGCGCCGGCAGCGAGATCGGCGGAGTCGCGCTCTGGTACGACCTGCGTGACCCGATGCCGGAACCCGGCGACGGCGGACGGCTCGCCGCCGCCTGCGGCCGGTGGCGGCACCGCTTCGACCTGCTCGCCGACACCTTCGCCGAGCACCACCCGACCTGGCCGCACTACTACCTGGCCTTCCTCGCCGTCGCCCCACCGCAGCAGGGGAAGGGGATAGGTAGCGCCCTGCTGCGCTACCACCACACCCATCTGGCCAGCCTCGCCCTACCCGCCTACCTGGAAGCCAGCAACAGCCGCAACCGGGCCCTGTACCAACGACACGGCTACCACAGCGACGGCCCGCTGCACCTACCAGAAGGCGGTCCGCCGATCTGGCCCATGCACCTGCATCCGCCCGCATCGTCACCGACAGGCGAGAACGGGGCGGAGCGGTGAGCACGACCGCGCGTCCGCCGGCGGTCGACGAGACCTCGCAGTCGGCCGGGGGGCCAACGGCCGAAACTGGCAACTGGGCAACCGACCCGACCCCTCGGCTTACCGGGACCGGGCCTGCCACCCGCGCCGACGTCGCGGCCCAGTGCGCGCGTATCGCCGTCCGGCATCTCAGTGCGCAAGGCCACCTGCGCAGCATCCTCACGGAGGCGGCGAACCATCTCGACGCGGCGCAGCACCTACTCCCCGTCGAGATTCACTACGTCGAGCAGGCAACCGACGTCGGCCTGCGGTGGGCGGAGAGCTCCGTCGCCGCCGCCCGCTACGTCCGCACGGCCCTGTTCCTCACTGAGCACGTCTTCGCGCTGCCAGCGGCCCGTTCCGACTCCTGGGAGACCGGGACTGGCGACGTGATGGGCCGGGTCCTCGTCACGCTCGCTGCCGGGCAGCTGCGCAATGCGCTGACCCAGCTTGAGGGTCTCGAACGTGGCCCGAGCCCGAAGAGGACCCGCCGCTGACGGCGAGGCCCTCGTCTCGGCATATCGGTGTGGCCGAACTGCCCGCCGTATCGACACCCGCTCAAGCACCGTCCCCGCAAACAAGGAGAGGGAATCGTGAGCAGCAGATCAACGCTTGCGCCATACGGCCGCTCGACTGTCGCTGTGCTGGCCGCCGGAGCGGTCTTGGCCCTGGTCGCCGTGACATCGGTCATCGCCCGGCCGTCTCAGCCGCCGACGCCGGCTCACGCCGTCGCCTCCGCAGGGCCGTCGCCGGCTACGGCGCCGACACCCGTTACCGCCCGGGATCGTCTCCCTGCCCTCGCCGCCCGGCTCGCGGCCACGCCCGACGACGCACACAGAGGCCCCTACACATACGTGCACACGCACCAGTGGGCGCGGGCCGGGAACGTGCTGGCCCGGGTTGAGTCCGAGCAGTGGCGGCATCCGAACGGCTCCGGCCTGATCGTCGAGCGACGCCTTCCGGACCGGGCCGGGCTGACCGGCCGGCCCGGCGCGAAAGATCTGGCGGCGTTTCGGCGGGCTGACGCGACAGGGGAGGAGTATCTTCCCGGGCGCCTCGCCCCGGAACTGCCCGAGCCGATTCCAAGCGAACCGGGCGCCCTCGCCGCACAACTGCTCACGATTGTGCCCCCGCAGAGCGGGCCCAACGCGCTGGTCACCGCGGTCGCGAACATCCACCGGGCGCACTACCTGGACCAACGGCAGCGGGCCGCAGTCCTGCGTGTCTTGGCCCCCATCCCGCGGCTGCGCTACGACGGCGACGTGACCGACATCGCCGGACGATCTGGCTTCGCCGTGACGGTGACCAACGGTGGGTCGACCACGACGTTGGTCTTCGACCACGACACCGGGGCGTTGCTCGCGTATCAGGAAACGGTCAATACGCAGCCGCCGTCGCTGTTCCAATACCAGCTCTTCACGCATGGCCGGCGATCGCGCCCCGGCCGCTGATCGGCCCGGCGACCTACCCGACGGCGACGAACGTGGGCGCCCCTGGAGAAGAAGACAGACCCGAAGGCGTGGTGATCTGGTGAGCGATCTACCAAGATTCGTGCGGGCGGAGCCGGCCGACGTCGACGCCTGCGCCCGGCTGATTGCCGACGCATGGTGCGATTTCGACCAGGCGGCGTGGCTCGTCCCCGACCGGCGGCAGCGGCGGACAATCCTCGGCGAAGTCGCTCGTATCCATCTCGAACACGCCTTGTTCTACGGCACCGTCGAGGCGATCAGCGACGGCACCGCTGTTGCCGTCTGGTTCGACCGCTACCGACCGCTGCCCTCACCGCTGGACTACGAGCAGCGGCTGTGCACTGTCGCCGGCAGCAGCTGTCATCGATTCGCGGCGCTGGGTAAGCTGCTCGACGACCACCGTGCCCCCGACGGTTACGAGCATCTGGCGTTCGTCGCGGTGACGCCCGGCCTGCGGGGACGCGGTCGTGGCCTTGCCCTCGTACGGCACCACCTCGCCAAGCTCGACCGGGCGGACATTCCAACCTACGCCGACGCCGCGGCGAATTCGGCCCGCGAGTTCTACCGGCAACTCGGCTACACCCCGACCTGCACCGTGGAGGTGCCCAATGGCAGCCGCGTCTGCCTAATGTGGCGCCCGGCCTCGGGCGTCGACGACGAAACCGACTGACCACCCACGGCCGAGCCGGCCGCACGCTGATGGCCGTTGCGGTAAGGAAGAAGACAATGGCGCGTCGATTGAAAGTGCTGACACCGGAACGGTCACCGCGTGACCTATTCGGTGCCCGGCTGCGTGATTTCCGGCTGCGCCGAGGACTGTCACAGAACGGCCTTGCGCGATTGGTGTGCCACAGCCCGGAGACCGTCGGCGCGGTGGAACGCGCCGAGCGGTGGCCCAGCCGAGACTTCGCGCGAATGTGCGACGAGGTACTGGAGACAGGGGGTGAGCTGCTGGACCTGTGGCCGGCCGTGGACAAACTGCGGGAGGCCAGCGACGGCCGACGTCGTCGCGGAAGCGTCGCCCCGGCACAGTAGTCGCTTCCAATGAATCGCTCACAGGGTCGCCGATACCGCCTTGTGCCGCTCGTCGCTGCCCATTGGCGAAACGCAAGACTGTCCCTATTCGTACAACAATTCCGGCAGTGCATCTGTACGAATCGTAACCCTGGTGCCCGGTGGTGACGCAGGAGCTAATGAAGGCGGACGAGACAACAGTCCCGTCACCTTCCACTCAAGGAGGAGGATCGAATGGGACCAGGTAACCCGGCCGTCACGGGAATGACCGAGACAGCGTCACCGCTCGGTGGAAGCGATCGAGGCGGGGCGAGCGCGACCGACGGATCCTCGGAGACGGTCAGGAGCTTCACGTCGGTGGGGGACGCGTCCCTGTCACTGGGCCACCGCACTTACTCCGGCACCGTCGCCACGACCGAGCGGCTGCCCTGACACGCCGGCCCGGCACGGCCCGAAGCCGGGCTGACAGCCAACGTTCCTGAAAGTCGGGGCGCCGGACGGGCACCCCCCGCCACGCCCGGCGCCCCGCGCCTTCGGTCTTCGGAGAGATGCCCCATGCCCGAACCACCGCAGATCCCGCCCACCCTCGGCACCGCCACCGGCCTGCGGCTGCGTCACGAACACTTCGGCGCGCTGGCCTGGAACACCAACCCACGCCGCATCCACCGACTGCCGCCCGCCGCAACGGCGTTCACCCTGCTCCACCAGACCCCGCGGCCGACCCAACTCAGCGAAGCCGAAGCGGCACACGCCCAGTCCCGCCTGGGAATCGACCCGGCCGCATGGGCGCACCACACCAGAGAACTCCTCGCGCAAGGCATCCTCGTGCCGGTCGACGCCCCGGCAGAGCCGGTCGACACGGACGACATCGACGAGGTCGCGTCGCGGATCGCCGCCCAGACCCCCACCGTGCCGGTACTGAAACCGCTGTGGGTCCACCTGCAGCCGTTCACCCGCTGCAACCAGCGCTGCCTGCACTGCTACTGCTCCGGCGGCCCGCAAGCCGACGACTTCCTCCTCGACGTCCCGACCTGGTTGTCACTGGTCGAAAAGCTCGACGACTACGGGGTCCTCGACATCTACGTCACCGGCGGAGAAAGCCTCCTGCGTGACGGGTTCTTCGCCATCGCCGAAGAGATCCTGGACCGGGGGATGGGGTTCGGGGTCAGCACCAACGCGACCGTCCTGTCCGAGCGTGTCATCGCCCGGCTACGACAGTTGCGCATCGGTAGCGTGCAGGTGTCCCTCGACGGCGGCACGCCGGCCACCCACGAACTGATCCGCGGTGCTCCCGGCTCCTTCGCCCGCACCCTGAATGGAATCGACCGGATCAGCGAGTTCTGCGACGTGGTCATCAACACCGTCGTCAACAGAATCAACCTCGGCGAGCTGGAGCAGGTCGTCCAGGTCGGCATCACGCACGGCTGTCGCCAGTTCAAGTTCTTCCCGCAGAAGCCAGTCGGACGCTCCAGCCGCGACCTGACACTCTCCGACTCCGAGATCATGGACGAGCTGCGCGCCGAGTGTGCCCGCCTGGCCGACGCGCACGGAGTCGGGATCGAGACCGTCAATCCCGGGCAACCTTGCGGCAACGGGTCGATCGGCTTCGCCGTCGACCAACGCGCCGACATGTACCCCTGCATCTTCGGTGTCGAAAATCCTGCCCAGCGGTGCGGCAACCTGCTCACCGACAACCTGGACGAGGTCTGGTTCACCTCCCCGATCCTCGCCGCCTTCCGAGGGGAGGTGCCCACCCCGTGCCGGCGCTGCGAACGCTGACCCCCACCAGCCCGAGTCCCCGGGCGCGGGTACTGCTCTACGCGCCCGCCCTGTCCGACCTGCACTTCAAACAGCGCCACGTCGACGGGGAAGCCCTCGCCCTGCACGCCCACCTGCGAGCCGCCGGCCACCACAGCACCCTGCTCGACGCCTACTACCGCGCCCGCCGCGCCACCGCCCTCGATGACGTGATCACCCAGCAGGGGCCCTTCGACGTGCTGCTGGTCCACCTGTGGACCTCCGACGCCTACGGGCCACGACTACGCAGCATCGCCGACGAGCTGGCCGCGACCCGGGCCCGGCACCAGATCCCGGTCGTCGGCTTCGGCCCCCTGGCCACCAGCGCCGCCACCGAGCTACGCCACCACCAGGCCGTCGACCACACCATCAGCCTCGGCCAGCAGCCGACAGCGATCAGCAACGCGACAGTGTCCGCCGTGATGGCAGACGCCGCAGCCCACCTGACCGGTCACACCCCGCTGACCGCACTCACCGACGCGGATGTGCCGTACCAGCCCGACGCGGTGGTGTCGGTCAGCGCCAGCCGAGGCTGCCGCAGCCGGTGCACCTTCTGCGCCTACAACGCCGACATCGGCGGCGGCTGGACCCGGCTGCCGATGGCCGCAGCGGTCGCCGACATCGCACACCTGCATCACCTGACCGGCGCGACCCGGTTCGCGTTCGCCGACACCGACTTCGGCGGCACCCGCGCCGCCTGCGCGCAACGCGCGGCCGAGCTGCTCGACGAGCTGCACCAACGTGGCCTGGCCGGACGGCTGCGGATCAGCCTCAACATCCGCAGCGAAACCCTCGACCCGGACATCCTGATCGTGCTGGCCGCGGCCGGTGTCGACGTCATCCTGATCGGCGCCGAGTCGCTCAACCCCGACACGCTGCACCGACTCTACGGCAAACGCCAAGACCTCGACCACCTGCATCAGGTGGTAGCGGCAGCGGATACGGCTCGCATCACCACCGTCGCCAGTTACATCCTCTGGCACCCCTGGCAGACCCTTGAAGGACTGCGACTGGAACTCGCTGCCATCGAACGCTTCGGCCGCCATCGCATACCGCAGTTCATGGCCCGTAGCCGGCTCCTGGTCATCCCCGGCACCGTCACCGAACGGCACATCCGTGGCGCGGGCCTGCTCGACGCCGCTCCGTTCCGCCGTGCCTTCCGCTTCGCCAGACCGGATGTCGCCGGCCTCTACGACGCGCTCGCCGCCTGGTTCGTCCAGAACGTCACACCCGTCCTACCGCGGCTGTCCGAGAACCGGGCAGACGACCTCAAGGCCCTCGCCGAGTTGAAGATCGCGGAATGGGAGTGGTTGACCGCCACGCTCGGCGTCCCCACCGCCACCCCGACCGGAGCAGCCACGTGACAGATTTGATTCTCGGCCTTCACGCCGGCGCGAACTCAGCAGCCGCCATCGGGCACCCGGGACGGCTCTTGTACTGCGTGCAGGAAGAACGGCTGACCGGCGCCAAGGGCTACATGGGCTTCCCGACCCAGGCCGTCACCGCCTGCCTCGACCACCTCGGCGCCAAGCCCGACGACATTACCCATGTCGCCTATGGATCCCGATCCGGCGCCACCGAGCACTGCCCGCGTGAGGAGTTCCTCCGCCGACTCGGCACCTTCCACCGCCGGCCCGACGCGGCGGAGCAGGAGACTGCGCTGCTCGCCGACGAGTCCCCGGCCATGCAGAACCGGATCCGAGGACACCTGGCCGACCTGGGAATCACGGCGCCCGTCAGCTTCACCGACCACCACCTCACCCATGCCGCGACCGCTTACTACGGTTTCCGCGCCGACCCCCACAAGCGGTATCTCGTACTGACCTGCGACGGGTTCGGCGACGGTGCCTGCGCCACCGTCTCCCTCTGGCACAACGGCCACCACCACGAAATAGCCCGCACCGACCTACGCAACTCGATCGGCCTGCTCTACTTCTGGACCACCCACGCCTACGGCTTCACCCCACCCGAGGACGAGTACAAGCTCATGGGCATGGCCCCGTACGCCAACCCCGAACGGGCCGTCGAGATCGCCAGCATCTACGCCCGCTACCTCACCCTCGACGCCAGCCGGCTCAGGTTCGTCCGCCACACGGCCGCCAGCCTGGAACAGTCCTGGCCCGCCATCGCCGCCCAACTCCACGGACATCGGTTCGACGACGTGTTCGCCGGCCTCCAACTCTTCACCGAAGACCTGCTCCGCGCCTGGACCGCCGCCGCCATCGAGCACACCAGCATCCCTGACGTCCTCGCCGGCGGCGGCGTCTTCATGAACGTCAAGGCCAACCAGCGCATCGCCGCCCTACCCGAGGTCCGCACCTTCGCCGCATTCCTGTTTTCGCTGGGTTGTTCTGGCCCCACCTCTCCAGATAGTTCAGGCCCCATGTCCGTGATCTGGGTAGATGTGCCGATGTCTGCTCTGGATTGAAGTGGCCCCACCAGACAGTGATGGGTGTCTAACGATGTTCTGGAAAGTTCTGGCCCCGGGAGGTCGTCGTGGTGCGGTGACACGCCGTTTTAGAGGTGGATGCGGCTTCTGTCTGTCTTGTGATGCGACGCTTGGGCGTCGGTCATGTCGGGAGGCCGGGATTGCTGTCGCGTGTCGAGGTGTTCGAGCGCATCCGTCGTGATCGGCGGTTGGATCCGCAGGTGTCGGTGCGGGAGTTGTCGGAGCGGCATGGTGTGCATCGGCGCACGGTGCGGCAGGCGTTGTCGTCGGCGGTGCCGCCGCCGCGTAAGGGGCGTTCGGGTGGCCGGCCGTCGGTGTTGGCGCCGGCGAAGGACTGGATCGACGCGATGCTGCGGGAGGATCTGCGCGCGCCTCGTAAGCAGCGGCACACGGTGGAACGGATCCGGGTGCGGCTGCGGGTTGAGCACGGCTTCGACGCCGCGGCGTACTCGACGGTGGCCGAGTACGTGGCGCGGCGCCGTGGCGAGATCGAGGCCGAGGCGCGGCAGGCGCGTCGGCATCTGGAGGGCACCGTGCCGCAGTTGCATGAACCGGGCGCTGAGGCCGAGGTCGACTTCGCCGATGTGTGGGTGCGCCTGGCTGGGGAGCCGGTGAAGTGCCACTTGTTCACGCTGCGGCTGTCGTACTCGGGCAAGGCGGTGCACCGGGTGTTCGCCTCCGAGGCGCAGGAGGCGTTCATGGAGGGTCACGTCGAGGCGTTCCGGGTCCTCGGCGGGGTGCCGACCCGGCATATCCGGTACGACAACCTCAAACCCGCCGTCAACCGTGTCTGCTTCGGCCGTACCCGTATCGAGTCGCAGCGGTGGGTGGCGTTTCGCTCTCACTACGGGTTTGACGCGTTCTACTGCCTGCCCGGCGTGGACGGCGCGCATGAAAAGGGCGGCGTGGAGCAGGAAGGTGGCCGGTTCCGCCGCACGCACCTGGTCCCGGTGCCCGAGGTCGACACGCTCGCCGAACTCAACGAACGCATCGCGGCCATCGACGCCGCCGAGGACGGCAGGCAGTTGCTGGGCAGCCCGGTCACGATCGGGTTCAACTTCGCGGTGGAGGCCGACCGGTTGACGCCGCTGCCGGCCGAGGACTTCGACTGCGGGATCACCCTGACACCGACCGTCCGGCGGGACTCGCGGATCGTGGTGCGGCAGAGCTACTACTCGGTGCCGGCCCGGTTCATCGGTCGGCAAGTGCGGGTCAGTTTGCGCGCCAACGAGTTGGTGGTGTTCGACCGCCACCAGGTGGTGGCCCGCCATCCACGGATCACCCGCCGCTACCACTACCGCGACGACCTTGACCACTACCTGGAGATCTTGTTGACCAAGCCTGGCGCCTTCGCCGGGTCGACGGCCCTGGCGCAGGCCCGCGCCGAGGGAACGTTCACCGCAGTGCATGACGCGTTCTGGGCTGCGGCGCGTGCCGCGCACGGTGAGGCGCACGGCACCCGGGCGTTGGTCGAGGTGCTGCTGCTGCACCGGCGGATGCCCGCCACAGCGGTGCTGGCCGGGATCACCGCCGCGCTGGAGGCCGGGTCGACAAGCCCGGACGTCGTCGCGATCGAGGCCCGCAAGGCCGACCGCGATGACGACGCAGACGCCCCTGTCCCAGCCCACGACGTGGACGACACCAGCACCGATACCGCCGATGCGGTCGAGCCCGGCGCGGCAGCCGAGGGCGGCGACATCGACGACGAGTACGCCACCGTGATCTCACTGCCCACGCGCCGACCGGTGGCCCTGCCCGAAGACACCCGCCCGATCCCGTCGGTGGCGGTCTACGACCAATTGCTATCCCGAACTCCGAAAGGCAACGCATGAGCACCGCCACCGTCCCGGCCACCGCGCCGGCGTTCGTCCGCCCGCAGCGTGTCCGCGCGACCGCGCCCGGCCACGACCCGGTCGACGCCGCGATCGACGAAGCCTGCCGGCTGCTGCACCTGCCAACCGTCCGGAACAGCTACGACGAACTCGCCCACGAGGCACTGCGGGACCGGGCCACCTACAAGGAGTTCCTGTCCGATCTGCTCGCCGTCGAGTGCACGCACCGCGAAGAGCGCCGCAAGCAGCGGCTGGTCCGTGATGCGAATTTCCCCCGGCCCAAGCGGCTGGAGGACTTCGACTTCGCCGCCAACCCCAACATCACCCCGGAAGTGGTCAACACCCTGGCCGCCCCGGCCTGGGTGCGCGCCGGACAGCCACTCTGCCTCATCGGTGACTCCGGCACCGGCAAATCCCACCTGCTCATCGGGATCGGCACCGCCATCGCCGAAGCCGGGCTCAAGGTCCGCTACACCACCACCGCGAACCTGGTCAACGAACTCGCCGAGGCCGCCGACGACCGGCAACTGACCAAAGTCCTCACCCGCTACGGCAGGGTCGACCTACTCTGCCTCGACGAGTTCGGCTACCTCGACCTGGACAAAGCCGGCGCCAAACTGCTCTTCCAGATCTTCACCGACCGCGAAGAACGTCGCGCCGTCGCGGTCGCCTCCAACGCCCCGTTCTCCGAGTGGAAACGCACCTTCACCGACCCGCGACTCTGCTCCGCGATCGTCGACCGGCTCACCTTCAACGCCAACATCATCGAGACCGGCACTGACTCATTCCGGCTGCGCACCACCACCAGCCGCCACGGCGACTGACCCAGACCCGTCCACCCCAGCTCACCACGGATCCAACAGACACCGCCGGTCGCCGGCGACCACAACACATCGAGCGTCTCATCCACGCCGGGACCAACGCGCGAGCCCGCTACCGGCCCCGCCGCCTATCCCGCTCCATCCTCGGCATACTCCGCCAACGTGAACATGACGGACTCCGGCGACGGCGTCGCGCTGACCGCAATCGTGCTGTCCTCGCCGATCCGCAGCATGAAGACCGGGTCGAGACCGCAGAAGAACTCGAACCCCTCACGGTCCTCCTCGCGGCGAAGCCTGCCCTGAGCCCGCCAGCCCACATCGACAGCGTCGATCCTGACCGCAATCTCGAAGCTCGCCAAGCAGGTCGACGCGTTCGCCCACCAGTCCAGCCACGCATCGCCCTCGAACCTGTCCACGACCGCATCGTCACACACGCACTGCGGCAAGGCCGTCACCACCGCCCCGGGCAACAAGCACCGGGCCGTCCAGGCTTCAACTGTCGGGAAGGAGCCCAGACCGGCCCGGTTCCCCGCAACGCTAACGGCCACTGCCTACCCCTACACGCCGCCGCGCCCACCCAACCGGGGCCAAAACAATCCAGAACACCCAACGGAACGCATCAATCATCGACAAACATGTGGGGCCATCACGGGCCGGAGTGCCACCCCGCCAACACCAGTGGGGCCTGAACTATCTGGAGAGGTGGGGCCAGAACAACCCGGCGAGAACACCGCATTCCCGTCCTGCGGGGACGAAAGCCTGCCCATCGGAGCCTTCTACCTCAGCAGCGCGAACACCGCCGGACACCGCCTGGTTGAGCCACTGGGCGACTGCTACCTCGGCGACGACATCACCGACGAACAGGCCACCGACGCCCTCACCAACACCAGCTACCACGTTCACCGGCCGCCGGACGTCGAGCAGACCATGGCAGACCTCCTCGCCTCGGGAGAGATCGTCGGTCGGTGCGCCGGACGCATGGAATTCGGCGCCCGCGCCCTCGGCAACCGATCCATCCTCGCCGACCCCGGCAACGCCGACCTACCCCGCGTACTCAACCGCCTCGTCAAGCGGCGCGACTTCTGGATGCCGTTCGCCCCCGCGATCCTCGCCACCCGCCAACACGACTACCTCGACAACCCCAAACAGATCGACAGCCCCTACATGATGATGGCCTTCCCCGCCCAGCCGACAGCGGTGCCGCAGATAATCGCCGCCCTGCACCCCGCCGACCTCACCTGCCGGCCGCAGATCGTCCCCGACGACGCTGACACCGGCCTCGCTCGTATCCTCACCGCCTACCAACACCGCACCGGCCGCGGAGTCCTGCTCAACACCTCGCTGAACCTGCACGGACACCCCATCGTCCGCACGGCGGGCGAGGCGCTCGCCGTTCTGGCCCGCTCCGACCTGCGGCACATGCAGATCGGCCCCTACCTCGTCAGCAAGGACGCCCTCGACCTGCGTCCGTAGGATGCGCGACCATCACTACTCGCCGCCGACATCCTCGATCTGAATATCCAGCGCCGCCGCCAGGGTGTACGACAGAGCGATCAGATCCTGATGAGCGATGACCGCCCCGCTCATGCTCGTCACACCGCCGATCCCAGCCAGGTTGCAGTTGGCAAACCGCGTACCCGCCATCGTCGCCTGCGAAAACTGGGCCGCCGTCAGGTCGCAGTTCGTGAACCGCACCCCGCTCAGATCCGCGTTCTGAAAATCCGCCTGCGTCAGATTGCAGCCCTCGAACACCACGCTGGCGAAGTCCGTAAACCGCCACGAAGACAAGTCGAGCCGACACTCCGAGACCGTCACGTCCCGCACAGCCCCGTTGATCCAGTGCAGCCCCGTCATCCGGCTGGCAGACAACCGCGCCCGGAGCATCGAAGACTTCTCCGCCCGCAGGTTCGCCAGGTTCGTACGCTCGAACAGGCAATCGGTGAAGGTCCCACCGTCAAGATGGCCACCGCTCAGGTCCGAGCCCCTGAAGCGACACTGCTCGAACTCGACACCATCTGCGGACTGCGCAGACATGTCAAGATCGAAAAAGCCCAGTCGTCGGAACGTCGCCTCATCGCCCAGAGCATGATCATCCGCGGTTGCGAGGTCCAGCGACGACGGCGGCCTGGGCTTCACCGGTGCCCGCCAACGAGCGCCACCACTCCGACGGGACGACCGCACAGTCATCTCCGCACGCTAGCCGAGGCGATCGTCCGCCCTCCCGGACCACACGCCGGCGCATTCGTACAGATGCGCCCAAGCGACAGCAGCCACAGTGCGAACACGGTCACTTAGGCCGGCCGCGCCCCGATCCCCGGGGCGCCGACACCGGCCGCTTCTCGGTCCGATGTCTTGCCCACAAAGGCCCGCTGTTGGGTGGCCAACACGACGCCCGCCGCCACACCCGAACCCAACAGCGACCCAACAGCGTGTCGCTGTTGGGTCGCCTCCGCGGGGAGCGACTCGCTGTTGGGTCGGCGCCGTTCGTTGTTGGGTCGCCGCGACCAGATGTTGAGTCGCGCCATCGGCAGCAGCGGCGCGCTCTCGCGCGGCGGCTGTGCGCTGTTGGACCGCGGTGATCGCTGTTGGACGGCAGCGACGCGTTGTCAAGTCGCGCCGACTCGCGGCTGGGTCGCGCGACGACGGCGGCGCGGGCGAGGCCGCAACGGCACGAACGCGGGTTCGCCCTCGCGGATGGCTTCCCGAAGCCGACGTCCGGCCTTCAGCCGCCATGACAGGCCAAGCCCGAGGTGATGAGACCGGCCGCGGCCTGCGCGAAAGTGGCGTTGTCGAGGCGGAAAGCGGCGATCAGGTTCGCCTCGTCGGCGTCGAACACACCGACCGCGACGGCGCGGGCCAGTACCAGGTCAGGGTGGTCCCACGGGTGGATCGGCGCGATCGGGTCGGGCGCGTCGGTGTGGATCAACTGGATGTCAGACTCGGCGTCCCGGGCCTTACGTGCGACCAGGCCGGGCCGTCCCGGCGAGCGCGAATGCCCAGTTCACGCCACACGGCATCACGCACCTCAATGCCGGTCTGCGGCGACAGCAGCAGGGGCTGCTTGTAGCCGCTCCAACGGCAGGATGTCATCGGGCAAACCATTGAATGCGCGGCCATCGAACCCGACGTACGTGGGCGGCTGAACCAGGAGCATGAAGGCGCGTTCCGCCGCAGCCAGCGGCGAGGACGGCCAAGATCGAGCAGACATGTCAACCTCACGAGGCAAACGGCACCGCACCTCGTCAGCCCCTATCCGTGCGCGTCGACCCAACGGTCCATCAGCGCGCGAACCTGCGCCGGGAGCTGTTGGGGGCCTACTCAATGGCCATGCCCGCCCAATAGCCAATAGCAGCCGCCGTTGTCGTCAAAGGCCCGCGCGAAGGCCAACTTCGCAGCTCACCGGCCTGTTGGGTAGCGTTGACTGGGGAACCGGACGCAGCCGGCGCCGGGGTCTTCGCGAGGCCAGAGTCCGCACCGACACCCCGTCTCGTCGACCAGGCATACAAAGTGACCGTCTCGACGGAGGCAGCGCGAGTGTCCACCACCGGAACTGCCCGTTGGCTACCAACCGCCAGTACACGGCGGGCCGTTGGGTCAACGATGATCAACTGTTGGGTAGAGCCACCCAACAACAGACTGCGCACGCTGTTGGGCGCTGTTGGGTAGGGCCGCCCAACAGCACCCAACAGACGGCGCCCTGTTGGGCGCTGTTGGGTACCGGCCCGTGGATGACCGCGTTGTGAGCCGTCATTCCGGGGCCATTCGTAGGTGCGAACACGGTCAGCCAGCGCGGGAGCTACCCGCACATGACTGCTCTGCCGAACTCCGTCCCCGGCGACCTGCCCCGCCCGAACCCATCCACCGCTGCACCGAGCATCCACGGCGACGCGATCTTCCTCAGCGGCGATGTACCCATCGCCGTCTGGCGACTCGATGACCGCGACGACGGGTCCACCGCCGACCCTTGCGCCCGCCTTGCGTCGCGGCTGGCCCGGCGACTCATCCTCGTGTACAGCCCACGCGGCGACGCGGTCGTCGACCTCGTTAGCGACCCACACCTGGAACACGCCACCGCCGGCACGTACCGCTCATACCTGGCCATCGCCGATCCCAGCACAATCGCCGACTTCGACACGACCACCGAACCGGTCAGCCTCGTCGTCCTGCGATGGCCCCCGTCGCACACCAGCCGCACGACGAATTTCGAGTACCTCGACGAACTCCTGCCGGCCCGCGCCGCGGGCCTGACTCACGTCCTGCAGATCGTCGCGGTCACCGCCCTCGGCGACGGGGATCAGTTCCTCTACTACGCGTCCAAGCCGGAGCCGAGGCGGCGCGGCAGGGCTGGCCCGCTGCCGACAACGGTCCGAGTTACAGCGTCGACCTTCTGTTCTTCAGCAGCAGTAGCTGCCATGACTGACCGCGACACGCCACGCGCTCAGTTCGATGCTGCGGGACCCGAACATAGACAGCCGGCGGGCCCCAGTGCTACGGCTCCGGACAGAGGCCGCCCCTCCGTCTGGCACGATCGCGACGACGCACCGCTCGGGAGCGTCAATCCGCCCTTGCCGCGGCGCACGAGCACGGGCACCGAGATCGCCGTCCGCGCCGGCGAACCGGGCCGGTTGCGGCCCATGCTGGGACTGCCGATACCGGAGCTGCCAGGCGCTGCGGACGGCACCGGGACTCGCTGCGTGGTTACGCCCGTTGACCGCGATGGACGGCTGGCCGATCGTTCAACGGTGAAGTTCATGGGTTGGGCGGTCGGTTATGCGGTCGAGCTGGTGATTGAGCCTGGCCCGATTGGCCCGATCGTGGTGGCCCGTACCGGTCGTGAAGTCCGCATCGACCCGCGTGGCCATCTACGGCTACCCCTGGCGGTACGCCGCGAGTGTCGCATCGCCGCCAAAGATCGAGTGCTCCTCGCCGCGAACCCGCGACGAAACGAGCTGCTGGTAGTCCCGATGGCCACCCTGGACGACATGGTCGTCCGCTACCGCCAGCCAGACGACGGCGGGGCCAGCCGATGACCGGGCCGATGGAACAACGAGTCGCGCTGGAGACGCTACGCAGCCTGCTGAAACAGCTTGGTATCACCCCTGAGCAACTGCTTACCGAAACGTCGGCAGCGCCCGTGGCGGTGCCGACGTTCGACGAGTACATCCGTCAGGTCGCCGAGGCCGTCTCACCCGGTACCCGCCGCGTGTACAACTCGTACTGGCAACGGATTTGTGAGCACTGGGGCACCCGACGGATTACCGAGCCGACGCCGTTGGAGATCAAGCGGCTGGCCGAGGAGGTCCGCGGCGGGGTGGTCGTGCGCCGTAACGCCCGCGGTGGCCGCACTGCGGCCGAACACCTGATAGCCGCTATGCGCTGCCTCTACCGGCACGCGGTCATGGATGGACTGATCCGAGAGGTCGATAACCCTGCGGCCAAGGTCGCCAAGCCCCGCCGCCTGGCCAGCACCAGACGCGCCATCCCCGAGGCGCAGCTGGCCGCGATCATCCACATCGCGGCAACCACCGGCAACGACCCGCACCTGGACAGCCTGCTGATCCGGCTGCACCTGGAGACCGCCTGCCGCCGAGGTGGGGCCTTGGCACTGCGTCCACGAGATCTGGATCCAGACCAATGCCTGATCTATCTACAAGAAAAGGGTGGTACTTCCCGCTGGCAGCCGGTCTCACCGACCCTGATGCGGCATCTGTTGGCCCATCACGCCGAGCGGGGCGACGGCGACCGCAACGGTAGCCTGCTGCGCTACCGCGACGGCCGGCCGTTGACCTACCGCCGCTACGACCACCTGTGGCACCGCGTCGGCAGCCACCTGCCCTGGGTCGCGGCGCAGCAGGTCAGCACCCACTGGTTGCGCCACACCACCCTGACCTGGGTCGAACGCACCTGCAGCTACGCGGTGGCCCGCGCCTACGCCGGCCACAGCGGCAAGAACGACATCGGCACGACCATGACCTACGTGCGCGCCGAAGTCCAGGAAGTCGCCGCTGCTCTGGCCGCGCTCACCGGCGAACCGCACCCCCTGGCCGGAACCGACGGCGACACACCCGGTCATCCAACTGAGGACGATTCCGCTTCGGCTTGAACAGCACCACGTGGGGCGCTGCTGAAACTTGCCTACTGCGGCTCCGCACAGGGAATCCGGTGGCCTCCCTCATGAGATTGAGGGAGGCCACCGGACGATCTAGCCTTCCCCGGCGAGCGGATGGTCCTCGCCGGTCAACGCAGCCAACGCTATCGCGACCTCCTGCAGCGTCGCCCGCACATACGTGGCTGTCGCACCGCTGCCACCGCCGTCGGTGTGGCCGGCGTAGGCGCGGGCCACGGCATGACCGTAGCCGCGCTCCACCCACGTCAGCGTGGTGTGCCGCAACCAGTGCGTACTGATCTGCTGGGTGTGCACCCACCGCAGATGCTGCCCGATCCGCGCCCACAGAGAGTCGTACCGCCGGTAGGTCAGCGGGCGGCCATCGCGGTAACGCAGCAGGCAGCCGTTCCGGTCGCCGTCACTCCGTTCCGCGTGATGCGCGAGCAGGTGCCGCATCAGCGTGGGGGAGACCGGCTGCCACCGGGACGTGCCGCCCTTCTCCCGCAGGAAGATCAGACACTCGTCGGTATCCAGATCCCGTGGGCGCAGCGCCAGCGCCCCGGCACGGCGGCAGGCAGTCTCGGTGTGCAGCCGGATCAGCAGACCGTCCAGACCCGGGTCATCACCCGTACGGACCGCGACCTCGTTGATCTCCGCCAGACGGGCATCGCCGATCGCCCGACGTGTACTCGGCAGACGGCGTGGCTTGTTCACCTTCAACGCCGGGTTGTCGGCCGCGTCCAGGTACCCGTCCGCAACCGCCCGCCGGTACAGGCAGCGCAGCGCCGCCACGGTGTGCTCGGCCGCGGACCGCCCGCCCTGGTTGTTGCGCCGGGCCACCACGTTGGCCTGCACCTGGGCGCGTAGCTGCTCGATTTCGGATGGAAGGGGTTCGTCGATGCGACGGTCACCCCATGCCTGCACCACCCGGTTCCAGTAGGTGCCGTACGCCCGACGGGTGCCTGGCGACACCGCGGCGGCGACGACCGGCACGTACTCGGCGAACGTCGGAGCCGCCGGACGGGCCGGCCGCACCTCCAGCAGATCGGCGGGGGAGATGCCCATCCGCTCAAGCAGCAGCCGGGCGGCCTCCAACTCGGGCCGGCCGGCGACGCTCTGACTCACGCCACCTCACCCCCCGCCACGGCTTCGTGCACGCCAGCCAGCAGCCGGTCGAGCGTCGCCAGGGGATGCGCCACCAGCACACCGCTGGTGGGGTCGGCGGCAAGCAGAACACGATCCCCGGCCCCGAGCCGGCACCACCGACGCACCGCCAACGGCAGAAGCAGGTAACCGCGATCGTCGACGCGATGGACACCATCGAGCGCCGCACGGACCACGATCATCCCGGCCCGCTCGCGTACGTCCAGGCGGGCTCCCGGTACCCAATCAAGTACCTGGACGATGCTGCGATCGGCGATCCGGCCGCTCTTGTCGACCGCGCTCAACGCGTAGACGGTGTCGGTCACTCGTGCGAGATGGGAATCCGAGGCTGGCACGGGAAGCGGCCGTCGCGCCCGACCCAATGGTCCTGGATCGGTGGCGCCTCGGGGAATCGCCTTGGGAACTACCGGCGGCACGGAGGCGGTCATCGCGACCACCGCCGCCCCGGCGCGGCGACTACCCGCAGTGACGTCAGCGCCGCTTGGGTCACTTCGATGTGCCAGGGCGGAGCCGGCCGGGAAGATGGCGGCACGTGCCACGCCAGGCAGTAGTTGGAGTGTTCAAGGGGACTTGAACACCTGTACGGCGTATTGCGCATGCGCGCGGAAAATCTGTGTCCGAGGGGGGACTTGAACCCCCACGATCGGGCGCGGTGACCTGCGGCGATCTTATCGAGCCTGGTCAGGATGTGTCCAGCCGTAGCCCATTGTGGCCGCTTGTAGCCCTCTGTTCCCGCCCATGTTCCCGCCGGGAACATCGATGATCCTAAGTGCAGCGAAGGGGCCGGCGCACCGCGCCGACCCCCAGCTGTACGGCTACGGTCAGTCCGCGCCGTGCACCGTGTCGACGAGGCTGATCGGGACGTCGTCCCACGTCCAGATCTGGCCCATCACAACGTACAGCCCCCGCTCGTTCGGCCCGATCCGCAGAAACTGCGCATCCTCGCCGAAGGCCCTGCGGTCGACCACGATCACGTCGCCGTCCCAGGACATCTCACAGACGTCGGCGTCGAGCGCGCGGCTCAGCGCCGGCTCCTGCATGCCTTGTGCCTGGAGCAGGCCGCGCGTGTGCCGGCGCGCGATCTCGTTGTCGGTCACCACGGCGGCGGCGACCTCCCGGGTGCACTCCCAGACAGCCCAGCCGTTCCATCGGTCAATCAGGCGGCCGGCGTACCCCGACTGGAACCGGACGCCGTCCGGGCCGTCGTACATCAGCCACTCGCCGGAGAACACCACACGGTCGACCGGGTGCTCCTCTGCTGTGGCGCCCGGCGGCCGCGAAGGCGCCGGGACTTCAAGGGTCAGTTCCACGTGAACTCCTTGGGTCAGTCGAATAGGGACGGTGGGACCTGCTCGGCGAGTTCGGTGACTTCCTCGCCGGTCCGCTCCTGCCACCACTGCGCGAACATCCGCCGGTGGCACCAGTTGTTCGGGGGAGCCACCGTCAGGTCGCAGAAGCAGAGCAGGACGAGCTGCGAGGCACCGGCCGCGACGGCGATCGTCCGGAGCTGCCGGCGGATCGCGTCGACGCCGCCGGTCTCCAACCGCTCGCGGTAGATGGCCCGGTACGGCTCCTCGTCGAGCTTGAGCATCGCGAAGCTCGGCATCAGGAGCCGCGCCTCGCCAGCGATCTCGTACGGGAGCCGGAAGCGCGGGGCGCCGACGGTCGTGCGGACCGGGGCGCCCTGGTCGGGCCTGAACCGCTGGTAGCGGCCCGTAAACAGCTGCATTCACCCTCCTCGGGTGTGGTCGTAGAGCTTCGTGATCATGGGAATCAGCTCTTCGAGGTGGGCGGCCAGCGCCTCGGCCGCCGCCGCGACGACCCGGGGCGGGCCGGTGATGCTCATCAGCTCCAGCTGCATCACCTGTCCGCTGTCGGCGTCGGGCAGCGGCGGCAACGGCAGGTGCGCTCCTGCCGTCACCACCGGGACGTACAGCTCATCGCCGATCCGCACGACGGCGCTCATGCCGACACCTCGGCCTGGGCCGCTGCCCGTAGTCGCCGAGCGCACACCGGGCCAACGCCTTCTGCGCGCGATTTCGGCGTCCGGAGCCGACGCCGGCAGGCCCAGCAGTAGACCGGCTCTTCGTTGACCGCCACCTCATCGGGCATGGGTCAGTCACCCCCTCCACTGAACCGGCGGGCGATCCGCCGGCACCAGGCGCGGTCGACACCGAGCCGCTCCGCCACCTCGTCCGGCTCGTAGCCGTCGACCAGGTAGCGGGCGGCCAGCGTCGCCACGCCGTCATCGACTGGCGCGGGGCCACGGACCGGACCGCTCACCGCCGGCCGATCCCGCCCGGGCGGCAGCCCGGCCCCCGACTCCCGCCGCTCGGCGCGGGCCCGGGCCAGTGCCCGTTCCCGCGCCGCGTCGCTCTTCGTGGTGCTCACCGCTCGCGCCGCCGTCGGTGGCGCAGCCGCCGCCGGTGGTCGACGTGCAGAGCGCGGAGCCGCACCCGTCGGGCCTCGGTGACCGACCGCGCCCAAGCGGCGGCCCGACGCCAGGCGGGCAACAGCTGCCGGAACAGATCCCCGAGGGCCTTCGTCGCCACCCGGATCACCCGGCCCAGCTCCTCGAGGACGCGGGCCGCCCAGCGAGCGACCTCGGCGAGGGCGGCGCGGACCCGCCGCCCCCGCTCAGCCGCCTCCTGCTCGAACTCCGACAGGTCGCCGGCCTCGGCCAGCATCTCGTCGCAGTCCACGCAGCAGTCCGGCTTTGCCTCGTACGCCCGGTCGGCCTCGGTCTCCTCCAGGCCGACGTCGGCGGTCATGCCGAGCCCGCCCGAACGGCTACCCGCTCGCGGGCCTCGGCCGCGCCGGCCGGGGCGTTCAGCGCCACCACGGGCGGGGCCTCGACGACGGGGTGCGTGTCGCCGAGCCACTTTCGTCCGATGTAGAGCAGCGAGTCACCGAGCCGCTTCCGCAGCCTCGCCATTCCCGAGACGTACTGCTGGTGAGCGGCGAGCACCGCGCTGTACGCCGGGTCGACCGCAGCCGCCGCCGTCGCCGGAGCGATGAGGTCCTGGTAGGTCTCGTTCACCTCTCGGTCGACCAGGCCGTACGCGAACTCGACGCCGCGTAGCTCGCTGCCCTTCTCGATCGCGTCGACCACGGCGAGCGCCAGGGCGCGCACATCTGCGGGCCGCAGCTCTAGGCCGATCTCCGCTGCGGTGGCGGCGACCGCGTGGGTCGCGGTGTCCCGGGTGCTGAAGAAGGTCGGGACCTGGGTGCGTAGCCGTCGGATCGCGTCAGCGTGGACGGCATCCTCACGACTCATCCGATGTCCCCTTCGGAACGTAGTAGTCCGCAGCATGGCACTGCGGCCGTATACCTTGCAGGCACAGTTGTCCCCTTCCCGATCGATCCGTCTCCTACGTTGGCAGCTGGGCTGCCTGTACTTCCGCGACGAGCGCCGGTCCGGCGTAGTCCTCGAACACCGCCCGGGACGCGACCCAGTAGGTCACCGGTCCGAGCGGGACCGCGTTCGACATCCGCGCCTGCCAGTACAGCTCGGCCTGTGCTCGCCGCTTCGCCTCCCTCAGGGTCACAGGCGTGCGCGGGATCGGCCACGCCCAGGTGAGCGTGACGACACCGCGTGCGCGAATGGCCTTCAGAAGATGGAGGTTGTACATAAACATTGTATCTATATACGCCTCCCTATGCAAATGCGGCCGTACAGATAGCGATCACGCTGAGTCCCGTTTTCCGAGGTCAGAGCGTCGGCAGGTGCGTTGGTGTGCGATGTACGTCCGTCCGCCGTGGGTATACAGCTCGTCCAGGTCCATCACCCGCGCCATCCAGCCGTCGGACTGGCGCCACAGCCGCACGTCGCCGGCTGGGTGCGGGTCGGCGTCGATGATGAGGGAGCCGTGCGGTCCAGTCCGGAGGATCGCGACGTCACCGTCGCACCGCAGGCAGCGCCGCCGCCGCAGCCACTCAAACACACGCCGCCGCCCGTCACAGGTTCAGCGCCCGTCGCTGCCGCTCGTCCAGCTGGGCACGGGCCTGGTCGACGAGCGGCCCACCGTCGCACGCCAGGCACACCACCACCGGATCCGCCTCGCCACGGCGTACCCGTACCTGCGTTCGCCTGCACACCCCGCAAGGCGGCAGCTCGATCGGACCCACCACCGGCATCAGCTGGCCCGCCTCGGCGGGCCGCGGTGGTCGGCCGGCTCTCCCACGTGAACAGGCTCCACAGCTCGGGAGCATAGCTATCACCACTGCGCCGGTACACCCCATCGACTCACCAACAGGTACGCCCCGCGTGCGAGGCACGCGGAGCGTACGGGCCCGGCCGGCGCCTACCCGGCGACGGCGACCTCAGCCACGTCCGGCACCGGGGTCAGGTCGATCAGCTCGCGAGGCACCTCCACCACCACCGCGGGGTCGATCTCAACGGTCGCCGACGCCGCGATCGCCTGTGCCTTGCGCAGCTTCGCCGACACCCTGCCCGCGAGCGTCTTGAGGTCGTCGACGCGCTGCCGGTAGGCGGCGACGCCACCCTGTGCTCCGGCGAGCATCCTCGCCAGGTCCTCCGGGTCCAGCTGGGACAGCTCCTGCAGAATCTCGCCAGCGCTCGCCAGCCGCTCGATCTTGCCGACGACCTTCTTCCGCTCCTGGGCGACCTTCTCCCGCTCCTCGTCCGTGTGCGCCGCCTCGTCGATGTCGAAGAACCCGCCCTGGTCCTCAGCCACCTTGCACGCCTTCGCAAACTCCTCGGCGTCGCGCGCCGACTTGAACTCGCCGCGCGCCCACCGCACCAGGAAGCGCCGCTGCTGGTCGGCCGACAGGCGGCACACGTACCAGGCGACGTTCACCGACATCTGGCCCTTGGCCACCAGGTCCTGGAGGTCGGAGATCAGGTCCCGCAGGTCGATCCGCCACCCGACGTACGCCGAGGACTTCCCGAACACCTTGCCGATCGCCTCGACCTCCCACCCGGCCGCCGCGAGTCGCTGGTAGGCGTGCGACTCCTCCATCGGGGTCATGTCGGCCCTGTTCACGTTCTCGGCGACCTGCGCGATGAACGCCGCTTCGTCGTCCATCTCCCACACCATCGCGGCCAGCGTCTCGATGCCGCCCTGCTGTGCGGCCCGCCAGCGCCGCTCGCCCACGACCAGGCGGTACCGGCCGGGTGCCGCCGTCTTGCGCACCGCGACCGGCTGGAGCTGGCCGATCGCCACCATCGACGCCGCCAGCTCGGTCAGCTCGTCCTCGGTGAACTGCTTGCGGGGCTGGTCCGGGTCGGGCTCGATCTTGTCGACCGGAATGGTCCGCAGGGTCGGCTTCTTGGCAACCACGATCGTTCCTCCACAGTGAACGGTGTACGCGTGTCGTACATGTTCATTGTATAGGGCGAGCGATCTTGGCGTCAATATTTTATGTACGGGTGACTCTGTGAAAAGGCTGAATATTCGCTGGAAACTTAGGCCGAAAGCGAGGCCCGCTGGCGAGCGCCGAGTCGCGATTCGAGAGACGCGCGGGATTGCCTGTGGATGACTGGCGTCCCCGGGGCCAGCATGGCGGCCACCCGGCCCACGGTCTCATCGTCCATGTCGACGTCGTCAACCCTTCCGGACTCCAGCTCCGCTGCAATCCTTTGCGCCAGCTTCAAAACATCGATGTCTCTGCCGCGACTCACTGCCCCGCCTCAGCCGAAGGTAGATGCGCGAACGGTCCAACCGTGTTCCCACAGTCGGACCGACGCCTAATGCACTCTTAAGACCTAGCTGATCGTAAACCTGGGACGACTACCCGCGACAGGTCACAAACCTACCCAGGTCGTTACGATGACCGGAACTCTCCTTCATTTCCAGACGAATTCCAGTCGATCAAGGTCCAAACGGATGACACCCGCTCGCGTTGCGGGCTTCACTACTACCCGTTCGAGGACTAGCGCGAGGAGATCGCGGCGCCTCTCAAGTGGAGCGTCGACCCACCACGCCGCCAGAGCGTCCGGTGTGGTCGCAGGGAGTGTTCGCAACCTCTCCGCCTGCTTGAGGTTGTCCATCAGACTCTTCCGCTCCTGCCGCGCGCCCGCGTCGATTGACTTGAGCGTCGAGAGGCTGATTTCCCTTTGCGCGTAAGCCTTGCCGGCCTCTTCCAGCCGCTCCTCGATCGCCTCCACCGCCGCAGCGATGTGCTCGGTGCCGAGCGCCACGGCGCCGACAGCCGCCTCCAGCCGGGCGCGAACCTTCGGTGACCCCAGGCGGGCGAGGGCCCGCACGGTCACCTCCTCCTCCAGGTTCTCCGCCGCGATGCGGATCCGGCCGCACCCGTAGCTCGGACTGCCTGAACGGCATACGTAGCCGCGCTTGCCGCTGTTGCTGGGCTGGGTGTACAGCGTCTTGCCGCAGGCGTGGGTGCCGTCGCCGTCGTCATCTGGCAGCGGGAAGCCGCACACCAGGAAGCCGCCACTCAACAGGTACTTCCGCACGTTCGTGGCACCAGGCTGCTTGCGCGACGGGTCGCCGAGCAGATCCATCAGCTTCTGGTACTCATCAGGGTCGTCGAGGATCGGCTTCCACTCGCCCTTGCCGACGATCTCGCCGAGGTACGTCTTGAAGCCGGCCAGCCGCGGGTTCCGCAACAGCCTGGACAGCGACTGCTGCGTCCAGGGCCGGGAAGCGGACGTGAGGATTCCGCGTTTCCGGAGGTCGGCGACGATGGACCTCATGCTCTCGGGGCCCAGGAGCCGCCTGACCACCTCCTTGATGACCTCAGCCTCGTGGGGGACGATGTGTCTCCCCGTCTCGTCATATCCGTAGCAACGCATTCCCCGGTCCCTGGGTCAACGACATAGCGCCCACGCCCTCGGACAGGCCCGTGTGAGCCTGGCTAGGCGTCTGTCTCCGCGACCGCACTCAGGCCGCCCAGCTGGCGGCGACGTGCGGGTGGCGGCAAAGGAGCGCGATCGCGTGCGGTCGGCGGATCGCCCGGCCCCACACCAGGCATCCAACTCCGTACCCACAACCGGCTCCGTCCCTGGTCAACTCGCGTGTTCGGCGACGTCTCTTGGCGTCACCTCTGACCACGGCATGGGAGGTTACCGTGCCATGGTCAATTTCACTGCTGTTGAGTCTCATACCCTACGCGCCGTTCAGGTTTGCCTAGACGCGTCTATACGGTAGCAGTGGCCCATAGCACTGTGCTACCTACCGGTGCATGTGTGGTGAGCAAGCAGTCGGGAAGTTGACTGCGCTGGTAGCTCATAGAGCGGCGGCCCGTCTGATGGGGCAGGCTGGCGAGAAACCCTACAACGAGCCTGGGGTGCCCGGCTGACCGTACGAATCTTCCCAGGTCGGTCAGTCGGGCAGAGAACGACACGAGCCCGGCGCCCCTCCCCGAGGCGCCGGGCTCGTCCACTCGTATCGCGATTACGGGGCGGGCCGGATGATCCGTCCCCCGACAGCCACCAAGCCCACCCCACGGTCTGACCGGCGAGCGCCGATCAGACCGGTCTCATTAGACCACTGCGGCCGTACGGTGCGCCATCACAGCGAGACCAACTTGTTGCCTTCGAGGTACTGGATGTCGGTGCACCCGAAGTTCGGCGCGCCGTAGTCGTCCAGCGGTCCGAAGTCGGTTTCCGACCCCGGCTCGTTGCGGGTCCAGATCAGTCCCTCGTACACCACGCCCCGTTCGGCCGGGTCGACCTTCTTCCCGTCGTAGATGGCGCCCTCGTCGATGTCGCCCTCGTCGAGGACCCGCCACCGCCGGCCCTCCGTCCGAGCCCGCTCCAGCATCTCGTCGGTTGCCTGCCCTGGCCCGCTGACTCCGACCGAGGACTCCGTCCTGCCGTACAGCTCGTGCTCCCGGTCCCGGGTGATCACCCACGCGTACGGGTGCTCCGGAAATCCGGCGGCCCGCTCCGCCTGCACCATTGCCATCGACACCATGTCTCGCTCCTCCTTAACTTGCGCCGGCGGCCGACGCCGCCAGCTCCTTCGGTCCGGCCGTACGCTGCTGCGCGGCCTTGACTTCCTTGATCCGCTCTCGGCCCCACCGCTCGCCGCGCCCGCACATCGGGCCGAGTTTGTCGCCGGTCAACGGCACCCCGGTGGCAACCGAGTCCAGGTACCGCCGGTACGCCTGCCGGTACAGCTGCCGGGTCTCGTCGTCGAGCCGGGAGAGTTCCGGCCCGAAGTCGAACGGCAACGGCTCAGCGCCGCCGCCGTCCTGCCGGGGCCACGGCTCCGGCGGCACGACCGGCTCCAGGCTCGGCAACGGCAGCGGCTCCACCACGGCGGCCGGCGGCGCCGGCAGCGGCATCGGTTCCGGGTCCGGCATCGGGTCCGGGTCCGGCAGTGGCACCCGGTCCCGCAACGGCAACGGCAACGGCTCCGGCTCCGGCATCGGGTCCGGGCCCGGCATCGGGCCGGCGGGCGGCAGCGGCGCGGGCGGCGGCGCCGGGTCCGGGTTGGCAACCGCAGGCGACGCCAGTGCCGGCCCGACGACCGGCGCCGCCGGCATCGGCATCACGCTGGCAGCGGCGTGCCAGCGTGCTGCGGCGCGGCGCTGGTCGGCCAGGACGAGCAGCGCGATCGACGCCACCACCACCAGGCCGTCGACGGACAGCGGCAGCGTCTTCGCCGTCAGCTCGTCCTCGCCGTACTCCAACGCCAAGCCCACCATGTGCCGGTAACTGGCGAGGGCGGCAACGCCGGCAACGACCACAGTGCCGAGGTAGCGCAGGAAGCCGAGGAACCGACTGCGGGGCGCCGGCACCCGCATCATGACCTCGATCGTCAGGAGCAGCGCGATCGGTGCCCAACCGGCGATGAACCGTGCGCCTGCCGTCGACTCGGCGTGCGCGATGTTCGCCGCCACCGACGCCGCAATGCCAGCAACGAACGCGATCCACGCCACGATCCACGCCCCCTTGCTCGGGCGCGTCGGGGCGGTCGCCATGCCCGGCATCGTGTGCCCGGCATCGGGGGCAGCCCGTCGACCCCAGCGCCAGCGTCTCCGCGGCGCCGTGTCGATCTTCTCCACGTGAACCATTGCCGGCGCCTACCCGGCTGCCGGCGCGGCAGGCCCGCTGCCGTCACGAACCACCGCGGCGAGTGCCGGCGGCAGTGCCGCCCGTAGGGTTGCCGCGCCGTGCCGAACCGTCTCCGGTGGCGGCTCGGCCGGCGGACCGAACGGATCGTCGTCTGTCACTTCTTGGTCCTCCAATGGGTTGTGGGCCGCCCGGCGCTCCGGGCGGCCCTGGTTGGTTGTCACAGCAGGGCGAGCGTTTCGGCTGCGCGTCCCGCGTCGGTTCCGGAGGCCAGCACCGCCTGCTCGTACTGCCAGAGGTGGTTGCGGCAGAACCACTGCTCCTCGTTCCACGGCTCGATCGCCTCGCCGGTTTCCGTGTCGACGAGGCACAGCCCGTCGTGCCCGCAGCGGTCGCCGTGCTCGATCGTCAGCTTGGCGACGGCCCGCTCGAAGCACGGGCCGCCGTCCTGCTCGGGGACGAACTCGGCGTTGAAGGTCGGGATCTCAATGCGCTGGGTGCAGAGCAGGATGAGGGCGGTCATGGTCGGTTCCTCCAGGGTGGGCGGTGCGGAAGGGGTCGGTACGGGCCGGCGGGCGCGCTCATCGAGCGCGCCCGCCGGGTGCTCACTCGCGCCAGCCGCCGTGGGGCGCGCGGTACGCCTTGATCTCGACGGTGAACTCACTGCCGTCACTCAACCGGAGCGCGACGCCCCGGTTGCGCGTCATGAAGCCGCCCAATTCGAGCGTCTGGATCTCTTCGATTTCGATGACCTCGCCGTCCGAGGCGTGCAGCGGGCGCTCGCCGTGCTCTCCGGCGACCATCTCCAGGTTGGCCTCGTCCATGGCCTGCTTGAGCGCCTTCTCGATGACGTCCAGGTGTGTGATCAAAGTGGACTCCAAGTGCGGGGAAGGGGTGGCATGTTGTACATAGACATTGTAGGCGAGAGACGATCTTGCCGTACAGGTTTTATGTACACGCTGGGCTGTGGAGCGGGTCACACGGCGGGTGTCGAGGCTGGTCCCATCCACGGAGATCGCCGGACGGCTCCGGTCGGATAGGGGAGTGAGGAGGTGGCCCGGGCCGGCTTAGACGGGCTGTGAGCGGGCGAGGCCGTCAGGCTGCGTCCGACTCCGGGAACCGTCGCGACTCCAGCTCCGCCGCAGCCTCCAGTAGCCATGCCGGCGGCGCCGGCCGCGCTGCCTCGGGCCGAGCCAGCGCCCGGCCGCCCGGCGACGTCTTCTCCGCGCCGCAGGCCCGGCACCGGGTCGTCAGCCACAGCAGACCACCGCCCCGCTCCGTCGAGCCGTGCAGCGGGCCACCGCAGCCGCATACGCCCACCGCAGTCCCGGCGCGGACCGCCGAGGCGAACGCCTCGACGTCGACCACGCCGTCCTGCACGAGCGTCGCGCTGATGGTCACCTCACACCCCTCACAGATCGGACACCCTCAGTGTGAAGCGGGGCCAGGTCGAAGATCAACATCGTTCAGCCTGGCCCCGCGTCACTCACTCCTCAGACCTGGACGACAACGCCAGCAACTCGCCGAGCGGGATCCGACCGTCCCGGTACGCCCGCGCAACCTCGTCGCGGCCACCCGTCTTCCAGGTGAGCCGCGTCGACGGGGGAGCGGGCTCGGCGACGGTGACGAAGTCCAGCACCCGACCCGTCTCCCGGTCGACGACCGTGCCGTCCTGCTCGACCTGCATCCGGCCGAGCAGCACCTTGCGCCAGGCCGGCCGCACCGTCTCCACCGCCTTCGGCGTCGACACCTCGACCTCGGTCGGGTGCTCCTGCTTGCACCAGGCGAGGAGCCCGGCCTCGTTGATGGCGTACCCCGGCTCCGGCAGCGACAGGGTCACCTGCGCCACCGCTCCGCTGTAACCCGGAAGCCGCACCTCGATGCTCGTCACACCGAGCTGGTCGTGCAGCCGCACCAGCTGGTCGTCCGCCGCGACCCGCGCCGCGTCGTACGCCTTCTTCACCTCGTCGGCCAGCGCCTTGAGCACCGCCGTGAGGGTGACCGCCTCCGGGAGCTGATCCGTCACGCCATCACCGCCTCGACGTCGACCGGCGTGCGCTCCAGGCGGTCGGTCGCCTGTGCCGCGCGCCGGGCATCCGCGGGGCTCTCGGCGGCAGTCGCCTCGGCCGCATCGGCCGGAGCCGCACTCGCCGCCTCGACCAGCGCCCGGTCGAGCTGGCTCGTCGGCAGGCCCGGTGCATTCCTTGCGGCCGCGATCTCGGCGCCCCGCGCGTTGAACGCCGCCCGAAGCGTCTGCGTCTTCCCGAGACGCTGCGCCCTCTGCCACAGCACCGCCAGGTCCTCGCGCGAGCCGCACGACGCCAGCGCCTTCGGCCAGTCGGGGTCCCTCGGCGGCTCGCCGTTTTCCAGCCAGTCGAGCAGCTGGTGCGCCAGCTCGGCGCCCGGCTTGTGGATCACCTCGTCGGCCAGCGCGTCGCACCGGCTCTTCGTGATCCGGAGGTAGTGGTCCTGGTCAATGTCGCCAACGACGTCGAACTCGAACTCCAACCCGTCGCGCTGGTCGGGCTGCATGCCGAGCTTGGAGACCTTCTTCCGGCCGTCGCTGCCGTCGATGACCTCGTAGCGCTGCTTCGAACGCATGGCGACCACAACGTGCCCCGGGAAGCTCATCAGGGCCTCGATGTACGCCCGCTCGATCGGTCGTACGTCCTTCCAGCCGTCCATCGACCGGCCGCCGTGGTTTCGGGCGAACAGGTCGACCAGCTCCAGGATGCCGCCCGGCCCGAACCAGTAGTGCGACGCGGAGTCGAGCATGAAGCCGGTGAAGCCGGCAAGGGCCGCCTCGTCGATCAGCTCGACGAGCTGCCTCGGGTCGTACTTGACCGGCGAGAACTTCATGAAGCCGTACCCGCCGGCCTCGTCCGGGGTCATGTCCCCGACGCCAGGCAGCGTCGGGTTCACCGCGTACTTGTCCGCCGAGTCCCGCTCGGTGTCGATGAACGCGATGCGCTCGAACCCGTCGGCGATCGTCTGCGCCCCGGTCAGCGTGTACAGCAGCTTGAGGCCGGTCAGGGTCTTGCCTGCCCCGGAGGGGCCAGCCAGCGCCACCCGGGCCTTGGCCTTCTTTCGACTTGCGGGCATGAACCTTGAACTCACTTCGTCCCTTTCCACGTGAACGAATCTACATAGACTCTATACGGTTACTAAACACGACTGCGGCCGTATAGACCCGGAGCATACGAAAGCTCCGAGTGGCCCGGGCAGGCCAGGCCACCGACTGCGGCCGGAAAGCCGCAGTCGTCGTGCCGGCAGATCACCGGCGTACCGAACTGGGCGCACTCGCCGGTCTCCGTCTCGTGCCGCCAGTCGTCGCCAGCGGGCAGCAGCACCCCGCCGCAGGGGTCGCACTGTGCGACCTCGACAGTCGCGAGCAGGATGGTCACTCGCCGATCACTCTCCTTCCGGGTTCCGGCACGACCGTCAGGCGACGGCCGTGCAGCGGGGCTGACTTAACGCATCCGGTGAAGGCGCAGTAGCCGTTTGGCCCCTCGACGTACCGGTGGTCGGCGAGCGTGCCGCCGCCAACCGGTAGGTCCTGTTTCCTGTTTGGATTGAGTCCGCCTGGCGGACCAGAAGTGTCCGCCTGGCGGACCAGTTCAAGTCCGCGACCCGGACTAGAACCCGCCATCACTGGTCCGTCCCCCGGACCAGCAGACCGGGGCGAATCGGGCGCGGCTGGTCCGCGTGCCGGACCAGCCTTCCGGTCCGTCCGGTCTGGTCCGGGTGGCGGACCAGACCGGCGCTCGGCTAGTCCGCTCAACAGACCAGACGGCACGGTCAGCTGATACACCGTCCGAGCCTTCTTCGATCGAGCAGCCGCGACCGTTGGCCTCAGCCGGATCACCCATCCCAGCTTCTCCAGCTTGTTCAGCCAGTCGGCCACTGTGGATCGGGCGAGTCCGGTCCCCTGCACCAGGTCGCTGAGGCTCGGCGTGAACCGCTCGGGAATCGTCGCCGTGGCGTAGTCCGCCCACGTGAGTAGCGTCAGGACGAGTTGCCGGCCAGGTGGATCCAACGTGCATGTCGGGTCCCTGACCGCGCGTTCGACCGTCCACCGGTCGACCATGCAGGCGGCCTCTCTGTGCAGCGCCGCCAGCGCAGCGCACGCCGAACTGGCGTACGATGCGCGTGCGACCCGTTTTCCGATCCGGGTACGTCTCCATCGGCCCCGCCAGATGACCGCCTGGCGGGGTCGAGACGTTTTCCGGCACCCTACACCCGGCATGTAGGGCCGCAATGGGTTCGGGCGTGCTCATACCCTCACGCTGCTTTGGCTTCGGGCTCGTCGGGCTCCTGCTTGATACCCCACGGATCCCACACGATCGTGCGGTTCGTCCGCTCCGCGAAGGCGTAGATCGTCGGCACCTTCCACACCGGATTGTTGCTGACCTCGCCGTCCTCCTTGGGGAGCACGCCCTTCGACCGCCACTGGTACGGGGTGTTGTCCTTGACGTCGAACATCCTGCCGATCTCCTTGAGCCCCACCACGGGCGGCAGCGAGATCGGGCCGTCCTCGATCAGGTTGTCGGCCAGCGAACGGACCGCAACCCTCAACTGGGCCTTGCTCACCTTCATCGTTCCTCTCCTCCCACGGGGCGCCATACAAGGTCAATGTACGGCACCAACCGCGGGAACGATCACACCGCCGCAGCGGCGGCCAGGGCAGGAACCTCGGCCAGCAGCTCACCCGCGAGGGTCAGCAGCGGGCAGCCAGGCAGGTACTGCACCCTGCCGTCGGCGTTGAGCGAGCGCGGGTGGAACGGGATCTGTCCCGGGGTCGGCGTGGCGAAGTCCGCCACCAGGTACTCGACCACCGGGTGCCTCGTGAAGGGCATGAGCGCGAACGGGATACCGCTCTCGGTCAGCTCACACAGCACACGCCGCGTCGCGCGCTCGTTGCGCTCCGCCGCCGCCACCACGAACACCAGGTCGCACATCGCGGCGGCAGCCAGCTGTCCGGCGTCGAGCGCGCGGCTCAGGTTGACGACCTTCACCTCGGCCGCGACCTGTGCGAGCGTTCGCGCGGGCCAGTCCTGGCCGGCGACCCGCGACGGCTCGTCCCATTCGACGACGTGCAGTCCGCCCGGGGCGTTCACCACCCCGGGCCCGATGCGCTGGTGGATCCCGCCGCCAAGCGGGTCGGCGTCGATGAGCAGAGTCCGGCGGCCGTCGTGGATCCCCGCCATGGCCAGGGCCACGGCGAGCGTCGTGGCGCCGGCCCCGCCGTGGCCGCCGATGACGCCGACGCGGACCTCGGGCCGCCGGTCGGCGACGCTCGCCGCCGCGACCAGCGTCCGGACCGCATCGGCGCCGTTCGGCCACGCGTGGACATCGACGCCGGGGAAGACCTCCCGCGCCGAGGCGAGGTGCCGGGCCGCCCGCTCGCTGGCCAGCGAACCGGAGAGGATGAGCACCAGGTGCGCGTGGGCCGGCAGGTGGTGCGTACCGGCGAGCGCTCGGGTGTCCGCGAGCACGAGCGGGGCCTGCCGCCACTGGTCCGGGGTCGGTGCCCCGAGCGTGACGTCCAGGTCGACGTCGGGGTCGAGGTGGTCCAAGACCTCGTCAACGAAGTCCTGGCCCCAGGCCAGGAGTAAGGGTCTGGGCATGTTTCCCTCCTGTTCAGAACGGGCGAGACGTACAAAGACATTGTATAGGACGAGTGATCTTGGCGTCAATAATGTATGTACGCCAAGAGTTCGCTTTGCCCGGCTTGCGAACGGCCGGCTATGCTGGTGTCTCCACGTGAACGCAGACAGCCCCGGATCGCGGTCCGGGGCTGTCTGCATCTGCGGCCGGCTACGTCACCGCCACTGCGTGCGGGAACTTCGCCGCCTCACCGCACGCCGTGATCTGCAAGAACCTGGGTCGGCCCACCGCGCCTACATGCGTCGCCGTCGTGCCCGAGCCCGCCACCGCCTCCAGCGTCAACTGGATCGTCGCGGGCAGGTCCGTGTCTGCGACCCGCCTGATGTACCGCGTCCCGTCGCAGTTCGCCACAGGGCCACCGAAGACCGGATACCGGTAGAACTCACCCAGCGGCAGCGGCACCGCGCCGGCCCGGAACAACCGGAACAGCGGCTGGACGGCGGCCGTCGACCCGGCAACGCCGCCACCCAGCTCCACCCGGTACGCCGTCCGGGCCCGGAGGATCATCGGCACCGACAGCACAACCGTCTGCGCCGTCACGGCCGCCGAGTTCGC
Source organism: Plantactinospora sp. CA-294935 (assembly GCF_050936445.1). Taxonomy (NCBI): domain Bacteria; kingdom Bacillati; phylum Actinomycetota; class Actinomycetes; order Micromonosporales; family Micromonosporaceae; genus Plantactinospora; species Plantactinospora sp. CA-294935. The sequence goes on along the minus strand of NZ_JBNJMU010000001.1, from coordinate 7,823,103 downwards.
CTCCGCCAATGCCAGCCCATCCGGGCCGCCGCCGGGCGCGGGTGGCCCGGCCCAGCCGACGATGTGGTTCCCCGACGGCGGCGACGTCATCACCATCACCCGGGCGTTGACGGCCACCGGCCCCACCATCGACACGACACGGATCGGCACGGTGTCGCCGTCGAAGATCGCATGCGGCGTCCCGTCGGTCTCCACGCTGGCCACCGTTGCCGGCCGGAGCCGCCACATCAGCCCGAGGCGTGCCAGGGACTCCAGTACCGCCTCGGCGATCGCCTTCACCGGCAGCTGGTCGTACCGATCCCTCACGCGAGATCATCCCCGTCCGTGTTCGGGTACGCCCGCCGCAGCGTGTGCCGCATCTCCCCGCCGGGCGCGAGCGCCATCGTCCAGCCGGTCTCCAGCCACAGCAGCCCGTCCCACCGGATCACGTCGTACCCGTCGTGCCGCGGGTCCGGCGGCGCGCTCAGCTCCACCGACTCGTAGATCGTCTGCTGGATCCCCAGCGTGCGTGCGTACACCGTCGCCTGGGCCTGGGTGGGCAGCTGCGCCTCCACGACCTTCGGCAGCACGATCCCGCGCCGCGTGATCGAGTGCGGCGCCGACGATGGCACGTCGTATGTCCCGACGACCGGCGCCGCCTGCGATCCGGGATCGTTGCTGACCACGACGAACCGGTTCGGAACGGTCAGCAGGTCCGACAGCCTCGACACCGAGTTGCGCACCACCCGGCGCGACGCGTCCAGGTCGATCGTCGGCGCCTGAGCCGCCGGCTCGAACGCCCGCCGCAGCCGCAGGCGGCCGTTGTGCCCGAACCAGGGCAGGAAGTAGCCGCCCTGCCGCGACAGATCCCGCAGAGCCATGGCCCGCGATGTGCCTGGCGACCAGGAGCTCACCGATCGCTGCTCCGTTGAGTCGATCTCGACCTCGCCGATTGGCAGCCCGTCCAGGAGCCGGCCCACAGCCTGGTCGACGAGCTGCCCGGCGGCGTCGAACCCCGTCTCAAGCTCCTGATCGACGATGAACATCTCGTCGAACAGGGTCAGCGGCGCGGTCGCGCCGCCGCTGCGCACCATCTCCACGCTGTCGGCGATCATGTACCTGCCCAGCGGATAAACGCTTCGCGCCCGGCCGCCGATCACCATGGAGATCTCCACCCGGTCCGTCAGCGGGTTCAACCGGGCCGCGTCCGTCGCCCCGAGCGTCACCCCAGATACCCGGCGCACGATCGTGGCCGTGACGTCGTGGCTCAGGCTCGGAGTGGTCCCGCGCAGCGGCGTCAGCGGGCCCCGCCGGATCCCGGTTCTGCCGTCGACCAGGCCGAACCGGAACGACACGGAGCGCTGACCGATGTCTGGGGGCAGGTCAAGCGGGGCCGCAGATACCAACGCCGTCCACCTCCCACACGGCGCCCAGCTCGTCGACGAACTCCTTCGTGCCCGGTGGCTGTGCCTCGAAGTCGGGCGCCACGATCAGCGGCCCGTCGATGCCGTTGCGGATCTCCACCCGGCAGACGGTCACGGCACCGTCGGCGTACAGCGAGAAGTAGCCCGGGTCGAGGTCGAGCGGCTCCGAGGTGTCCGTACCGCTGAACACCAGCGTCCAGTCGGTTCCGTCGAGCGAGGTGTACATGTCAACCCGGGCCAGGCCATCCCCGTCGTCGAGCGTGTAGGTGGCGCGTAGCCAACGGCGCTGACGGGGCACCACCCCGAACAGCTCGTCCTCCGTGCAGACGTAGGACACCCCGGCGTCGAACACCTCGAAGCACGAGAACGCCTCGGACCAGACCATGTCCCAGCCGGACGAGATCGACTCCGGATTCGTCTGCGCGTACCGTTCGATCCCCACGGCCCACAGGTCACCGGAGGTCCGCAGCTCTACGCGCACGTCGACATCGGACATCAGCGTCGACACCTGGAAGCTGTCAACCTCCAGCCGCACGCTCGCGTTTCCGTTCCCCGACCCGGCCGCCGCACGGAGCCCGGCGCGGCCGGCGCCGGCCAGGTCCTCGTCGACCTCCTGCACGGTCCACCCCGGCCAGTACGTGCCGTCCTGCCAAGCTGCCGCCCGGAGGATCGAGCCGCGGATCTGCATGCGCAGCCAGTACCAGTCGCCGGGCACCAGCGGCACCGGCTCCTCTTGCCAGTCCGTCTGCTCCTCCTGCGGGGCGACGACGTCAACGACTCCGCCAACCCTCTTCTCCAACCCAACCGTGAGGGAACCGTTCGGCCGGAACGCGAGACGGGCGGAGTAGAAGTTGTCGCCGTCGACGTACCGGCCGTGCAGGTATGCGTTGACCGCCTGGCCCACCGGCATCTGGTCGATCCGAACCCGCGCCAACAGATCGATGTCGACGCTGTCCGGTCCGGTGGCAAGCACCTTCTCCGTCGGCGATGGCCCGATCGCCGCCTCGTCGACGTGCAGCAGGTGTGTTGCCAGGGGAGTGCCGTCCATTCTCACGTTCAGAGTGGCCCGGCCTGTCGCCGGGTTCGTCGGGCTCGCCGTGAACGTCAGCAGTGTCCAGGTCCCCGCGACCACGGCCACCGGGCTGGCGGTCGACGTGTTCAGGTAGACACCGGACGAGTCGACCCAGTTGATCGACAGCCCCACGGTGCGGGCCACCGCGCACCACACCCAGGCGACACCGCGCCAGCTGGTGCCCGGCAGAGCGCCGGGCACCTGGTTTGACTCGACCCGGGCAACCGCCGTTACCCCGTCCGGCGTCAGGAGGCCGGACGCTGCGCCCTGATGTGCCTGAGCGGTCGAACGCACGAACGTCCCGCCGAACACCGCCCAGTTGGCGGTGCCCGCCTCGAAGTACGGGTTGGCGTTCCGCGGCTCCGCGAGGATGATCCGGCCGGCGCCGCCGGTCACCGATGTGTCCTGCGGCGGTCCCGCCTCGACCGCCCAGGGCAGGCCCGGCATGGTCGTGTTGCCCCACCCGCCCGGCAGAACCTCGCGGGCGAACCGGTCGTCGATGACCGTTGAGCTCCAGCTGGTGATGGCGGAGTCCGACTCCGCAGAGGCCATCGCGGTGGTGCCCTCCGGTCGAAGGCCCTCGCAGGGCGCCGGGCCGCCGTCTACTGGTGCCGGCGTACTCGTCACCTCCACGACCGTCACCTGCGCCAGGCTCAGGTGGCCGCGCTTCCGAGATCGCCGCACCGAACCAGACGGCACCAGCAGCGTCGACAGCCAGCGGTTGTCCAGCTCGTCCCGCACACACACGTACGGAACGCTGTCCCAGGCGAGATCCCGAAGCCCGCGGAATCCGGCGTCCATGGTCTGCGGCGGAACCGCCGCAGCGTTCACCAGCAGCGTCCGGGTGAACTCGACGCCGCCGCGCTCCAGCGGCCGGGCCGCCGTCCGGAAGTCGCGGTCGAACATCGTCTGCAGCTCGACCTGCCCCGCCTCCGGGAACGCGAACTCCTCCGTACTTGTGCGGTCCCAGCGCATGACGTACGCCAGGTTTCCCGCCGGGTGGTGGTTGCTCGTCAGGATCAGCACGCCGATGTCCACCGCGGTGCCGGTCACCCCGGGCGCCGGGATCGACGCCGCGACAGGCTCGGACCAGGGTCCAGGAATCCCGATCCGGTGCACCATCCGGATTCGGTACCGAGACTCGACACCCACGCGGGCCTCGAAGTCGTCGACCGCCGTGATGTTCGGCTCGCCAACCAGGGCGATTGTCTCCCACGTGCCAGCGTCCATGGTGTCGTCCTGGCGCTGCACCTCGTAAGAGCCCCAGCCGGCGACCACCCCGCTGTTGATGGCGTCCCACGACAGCCGGTGGTAGTGGATGCCGGTCGGGATCGCGTCGACCGGCCGGGCGCACTGCTCGTCGACGACGGCGAGCGGCTGTACCGCCGCCTCGACAGCGAAGCCGGCAACCAGGTCCATCTCCTGCGCCAACATCAGCGTGAAGTCCGCCGACACGTCATCGTTGGTGTCGACGGTGGCGAACGCAGCCAGCCCTCCATAGCCCGTTTCGGCCTCCGTCCCGCCGTTCAGAGTGCCGGGTGCCGCGTCGGCGCCGACTACCTGCCACGGGACCTCGTCACTCGCCTGGCTGTAGAACGCCCACCAGGTGTGCCCACCCGATCCGGACGTGACCAGCGGCGGGTCGAGCCGCAGCGTCACCTCCCTCCAGCCGTCGGCCAACTCCGGTAACGCGTCGAACTCGTCCACGCTGATCGTCGCCTCCGGAGGCAACGCCAGCTCCGGGTTCGCCGGGTCCATCTGATACAGCGTCAGCGGATGCCGAGTGCCAGGGAGGTGGCGCGCGTAGAACCGGGCCCACACGAACGTTCCGGGTGCGTCGTCGATGATCCGTTGCATCGTCGCCCCGGGGCCATACCGGCTGTAGAGGGTCCCGATCGCCTGGCCGAGGTAGGCGTGCGAGCTGGTGTCGACGATGCCGGGCACGGACTCCCCGGAGTAGAGGACAACCGCCGGGAGCTCGCTGACGGTCTCCGTTGTCGGTGTCGCACCCTCGCGCAGCGTCTTCCGTAGGAGCACGCCGCGGTGCGTCGGCAGCGGCTCGATGGACCCGAGACGTGCGATCGGCACCGGCACTGGCGACGCCACCGACAGCTGTCCCGAGTACGCCTGCCCCACCGTCACCGCGTACTGGGTGCCCGCGCCGAGCGACACGTCGTAGCCGAAGTTGTACAGCTGGACGACCGGGACCTCGTAGTAGTAGCCGTTGACCATGCTAGCGCCGAAGGAGATGTCGAGCCCGCCGCCACCGACCCTGCTCTCCTCGCCGTACGTGATCTCTAACGCCAGGTAGTGCAGCTGGAACACCCCGCCTGCCGGAGCCGCCGCGCTGGTCTGGATCCGCACCGCGATGTTCGTTCCGCCGGCCGCCGCCAGCGCTGACAGGCCCGACGTCGGTGAGCGGTTGCCGGCATGGTGCCACGGCAACCGGGTCCTCGTTGTCTGCGGCGCCTCCAGCGTCGACCACCAGGGGTTCAGCTCCCCGAGTCGGGCCCGGCGTGGCGTGGTGGCCTCGGAGTGCAGAGCAGGCCCGGTCAGCGTCTCGTCCATCACCCAGTTCAGTGCCATCGACGGCCGCTCCAGGCCAAGCGTCACTGCCGGCGCCAGATCCGCGAACGGACCCGACATCACGTACAGCACCGAGACGTCGAGGATCCGCCGGTACCGCAACGCGCCGGTCACCTGGGCAGACGTGGTGGCGAACCAGAACCGGGCTGCGGCGTTCGGGCCGGTCAGGATGATGTGTCGAGGGTCCGATGGGTTGTGGACCGCGTCGGGCGGCGACCCGGCACCACCGTCGAGGGCTGCGGCGGTGACCAGCTCGCCTGAACTGCACGGGATCAGCAGCTTGCGGATCGGACCGGTTCCGCCGACGTTCTCCGCCGCCCACAGGTTGACAAGCAACTCCTTGCGCGTCGGGCGGCCCGGCGGCGGCGCGGTGGACCGTACCCGCACGCGCTTGAGCCCGTCGAACAGATCCTGCCCGAGGAGCGACTTGAAGGTGTATCCGATCTCGCTGGCGGTGTCGAGCAGCACGGCATCTGCCAGCAGTGGCGCCCACTGCATCCCCTGCACGTACGGCCGGTCCGGGTTGTACTCGCCCACTCAGATCGTCCTCACGGTCGTGGCCACGTCTCGCCGGGCCAAGGTCTGCCACACGCCTTCGCCGACCGCCCGGCCGGCTTCCAGCGCCTGCTCGCGGGTCGGCACCACGCCCTCGAACGTCACGGAGATCGCGCCCCGGTCGAACGTGATCGGCGTGCCGCCGCCCTGCCCCATCTGTCCGGCGAGCAGCGCCAGGAGGCCGGACTGCTCGGCCAGCTCGCGCGCCCGGCGCGGCCGGGTCAGCGGGATCACCACCTCGTCGCCGGCCTCGCCGCCGACGAACAGCGTCGGCCGGCGCAGGATCGCGCCGTTGGCTAGGTACGGGATCCGGGGCAAGGAGCCCGGCAGCATCGCGTCGACCCGGCTGATCCCGGAGTTGATCGCCCCGATGATCTTGTTGAGCTGAGACCGGATCGTGCCGGTGATCGCCGACGCGATGCTGCCCAGCGACGGCACGTTCCGGAGCCCGTCGACGAGCTTCTTGATCAGCCCCGAGCCGGCGGACAGGAACCGGCCGGCGTACCCGGTGATCCGGCCCGGGATTCCGGAGATGTACGTCAGGATCGAGTTGAAGCCCGACACGGCCGCGTTCCGGCCGGCGCTGACCGCGTTGGTGAACGTCGACGAGATGATGCTGACGAGCCGGGCCAGCGCCGACTGGATCCGGCCGGGCAGCGCCGTCGCGAACGACACCACGGCGTTGACCCCGGCCGTGAACAGCGACCAGGCCCGGTCCACGGCGGCTTTGAACAGGTTCCCCAGCAGCGTCGGTAGCTGCTGCACCCCGGCGAGGATCTGGCCCGGCAGCACCGTCACCGCGTAGAGGATCAGGCCGATGCCCATGCCCAGCGCCTCCAGCGCCATCCTCGCCGCCGACGTGAACAGGTCCCACAGCATCTGCGGCAGGCTCGCCAGGAAGGCACCGATCCTCCCCGGCAGCTCGGCGAACCACGTGCCGATCGAGGAGAAGAAGCCGACCACGGCGTTCCACGCCGACGAGAACGCGCCGCCGATTGCCGAGCCCACGGCGGCCCAGTCGATCGCGTTCAGCCAAGCGGCTACCCGGCCCAACCAGTCGGCGACACCGGACAGCGGCGACAGCACCCACTCCAGTGCTGCGGCGAGCGCCTGGATCACCGGCACAACCGCCCGCGACGCGAGGAAGGACACCAGTAGCGCCGCGACCTTGATCAGCGGCGCGGCGACCGCGACCAACACCCCGGCGAGCTGGGCGACCAACTCGATCAGCGGCGTCAGCGCCACCACGATCTCGACGACCGGCGGCAGGAGCGACACGATCGCCGGGATCAGCGGCATCAGCGCGGTGACCACCTGCACGATCAGCGGGCCGAGCGCGTCGAGGACCGGCGCCAGGGAGGCACCCAGCGCCGCGACGATCTGCCCGAGCGGCGGGCCCAGCGCGGTGAAGAGCTCAGCGAGCAGCTGCGCGACGGGGGCGAGGACCGCGCTGAGCGTCTGCCCGATCTGGAGCAGGACTGGCGCCAGTGCCGACACCAGCGGCCCGATCAGTGGGCCCAGCGCGGCGAGGGCCTGCGCGAGCGGGCCGATCAGCAGGGTGATCAGCTGGCCGACGACGGGCAGGAGCGGCGCGATGGCCAGCGCGATCGAGGCGATGACCTGGCCGATCGGACCGAGCGCTGGCGCAAGGGCCTGGACTCCGGTCGACAGCGCCGCGAACACCGGACCGAGCGCCGATCCGAGCGCCGAGATCGCCGGGGCGAGTCCGTTCGCCAGGGCCTGCAACGCCGGCACGATCGCCTGCGCGATCGGCAGCAGCGCGGGCACCAGCGAGTTGGCGATGATCCCCACCAACGTCCCGAACACCGGCGCCAGCCCGGACGCGAGGGTGGCCAGCGCGGTGAAGATCCCCGTGAGGGCCGTGCCGCCCTCCGCCGAGGCGAGGAACTGCTGCGCGGCCGCGGTGGCGTTGACGAGGTTGGTCAGGAGCGCGTTGCCGCTCGCCTCGGCGGCGGCGCCGAGGACCGAGGCGAGGATCCCGCCGACGTTTCGGGCGATCTGGCCGAGCTGGGAGAGGACGCCCAGGGCGCGCTCGAGGACGGCGTTCGCCGCGCCGGACGCGGACACGGACGACAGCCACAGCCCGAACCTGGTGGCGGCGTCGCCGGCCGCGACCGACAGCCGTTCCATCGTGGGTAGTGCGATCACGGCGATGTCCCGGAATCCGGCCAGGAGCGGCCCGGTCGCCAGGCTCAGGTTGGCGACCGAGATCCGGGCTGTGTCGAGCACCGCGCGCAGCGCGTCGACGGTCGTCGCCTCCCGCGCGAACTCCAGGGCGCGACGGGCGGCGAGGCCGTAGTACACGGCGATGTCGGCGAGACCGGCGCGCAGCGGTCCGGACAGCACCGCCGCGGTGGCGCTGATCTGCCCGACGATCGGGCCAGCGAACGCATCCTGCGCGGCGGTCCGGATCTCCCGCAGCGCTGGCGACACCGCCTCGAACTCTCGGGCGAGGCGCTGCGCCTGCGGTGACAGGTTTCTGATGGCGTCGGCGAACGCCCTCGCGTCGCCGGAGGCAGCCGCCGACAGGGCGTCGCCGAGTCCGGACGTGGCCAGCTTCAGCGCACCGATCGCGGCCGCCCCGACCGCGATGGCCGCGGGGATCGCGACGGCGGCCCCGCCGACCTGGGCGATAGCGCCGGCCAGGCCGACGAGCTGGGTGGTCGCCGACGCCGCGATCGTGCCGATCGACCCAATCTTGAACGCCGCTTGCAGGCCCTTGCGCAGGTCAGGCCCGAAGCGCCTCACGTCGCCGACGATCTCGATGTACGCGCGCCCGAGTGCCACATGATCAGCGTAGGCCCCTCTGTACGGCCGCAGTAGTGGACCGTAGCCGTATAGAGGCAAGGCGTCGTATCGACCCGCTTGACGTTGCACCCTGAGGGGTCGACGATCGGAGTCCGGGCAACAACGTGCAACTATCGGCGAGAGGCAAAGGGATGCGGTTAACGTTCTTGGGCAAGGAGTCGACAGGCGGACAGTCCCCGACGCTGTACGCGACCGACCGCGACAGCTACGTGGTCCAGGGCTGGCGGGTGGCCGATGCCGCACTCCTCGCAGGAGAAGAAACGGAAAGCACGACCGTGGTCGAAGTGCCGCCAACCCTGATGACGCACCTCGCGAAGAGCGGTCTCGACGGGAGAGTGACCCAGGTGGTGGCACCGATCGTGCGCGTCACCGCGACCGGTAACTACGTCATCCAGGGCGCGCGGGTCAGCGACGACACCACACTCGCCCAGATGGACATGCCGGCGCACGAGTCCTGCGTCGAGGTGCCTGCCTCGGAGATGAGGAGCCTGGTGGCGGGATGAGGCGACCGACCGGAAGCGAGTTCGAGGCGCTGTTCCGGCACGCAACGCGAGCCTGGCACCTGGAACTCCGTGACACCTACCGCGTCGTCGAGGAGGACGAACCCTTCGCGAAGTGGCGCCAGGGCATTCCTGACGACTACGCCTGGCGTGAGGGCTGGCTGTCCTTCGTGCGCGGTGCTGCGGGTGGTGGTACGCGGATCCAGCGCCTGAGGATCGTGACGGAGCCGCTGTCCGACTACATGCGCTGGGCGCTGGAGATGGATCCGGCGAACATCGCCGCCGGGGAAGAGGTCAGGTACCTCTCACGCAGGGCCACGGCCGGGATCAGTCTGCCCGCCGAGGACTGTTGGCTCTTCGACGACGACAACCTCCTCCTCAGCCTGTTTCATCCGGACGGCCGGGGTGCCGGTTACGCGGTGGTCGACGACCCGCGACTGGTGTCGGCCTACCGCGCCGTTCGTGACCAGCTCTGGCCGCAGGCGACGCCGTACGCCCAGTACCGCCTCGCCTCGCGGTGAGCACGCTTGCCCGTCAGGCCCGCGAGGCGCTGGGTGTCAGACTCAGGGACATCCGGGCTGACGCTGGCCTGACGGGCAGGGCGCTCGCCGCCGCCGCCGGCTGGCACTACACGAAGATCTCCAAGCTGGAGCATGGGGTCATCAACGCATCCGAAACCGACGTGATCACCTGGTGCCGGCTCTGCAACACCCCAGATCAGGAGCAGGATCTGGTGGCCGCTGTCCGCTCCATCGACACACTGATCGTCGAGTGGCGCCGCCAACTCCGCTCCGGCACCAGGCGCCGCCAGAAGGAAAGCGTTCGCTTCGAGGGCGAGACCAGGCACTTCCGTGTGTTCGAGCCGATGTTCATCCCCGGCCTCCTCCAGACTGCGGAGTACGCCGCAGCCGTCCTGACCAGCTTCGTCGAATTCCACCGATTGCCCCCCGACGTGGAGGCAGGTGTCGAGGCGCGCATGGAACGCCAGCAGATCCTCTACCGGGGCGAGCGACGCTTCCACCTCGTCATCTGCGAATCCGCGCTGAGGCTCGGAGTCGTCCCGCCCGGTGTCCTGGTCGGCCAACTGGACCGCCTACTCGCGGCGTCCGCACTGCCGCGCGTTCATCTCGGGATCATCCCGACCCGTGCCGCTCACAGCTTCCTCCCGATCAACAACTTCTGGATCCTCGACGACAGCGCCGTGCTCATCGAGACCATCTCGGCCGAAATCAAGCTCACGCAGCCGCGGGAGATCGCGGTTTACGCCAAGGCATTCGAGCGCTTTGCGGCATCTGCGGTGTACGGCCGCGACGCCCGTAGCTTGATCACCTCCGCGCTCGCGGATCTCGACGACGAAGTTTGATGCAACATCGTGCAACATCCTCCCCTCGGGGACGGCTCGGCTTCTACGGTCGCCAATAACACCAGCACGGTGACAACCCGATCACTGCTGGTGTTGCACGTGATCCGCTACCCGAGACCCGTACCCCTGGGGGCACCCATGGACGACTCTGGCAACATCCCGAGGCCGTTGACGCCAGCCGTCGGCCTGGCTCTCGCCGGAGCAGGTGTAGATCCGGGGCCGAGACAGGTCCTAGCCACACAGCCGCTCGCCGAGCAGCATGTGCCCGGAATCGGGGCGCACACCTGGTACAGCAACGCTCAGCGCGTCGGCTACGCCGAACTCCTCCACGTTGTGCACCGGCCGGACCTCAGCGACATGCGCTTCGTCCGGCGCTGGCCGTTCATCGTGTCCAACGACGGTCCCCGCCACTGCCAGTGGTGCGCGGAAGCGTGGCCCTGCACCTACATCCGATGGGCGGGCACGGTCGTCGAACTGCGCAATGTCCGGCGGTCCCTGTGACGATCAGCCTCAACCATCTCCCACCGCTCCCGTCGCTACGTGGTACCGGTGTCTTCGCCATGGCGGTCGAGCACCTCCAGGTGCACCGGCCAGACTCCGCCGGCAGATGCGCCTGTGGCCGGGCGGGGTGCCGCATCGGCGTCAACGCGTGGTACGTCATCCAGGCGGCCAACGTCGACCCGCGCAACTACCTCCAACCGGCGGCATCCACCACGCAGGCGGCTACGCGCGACGCAGGGGAGTGCCCGCGCCCTCCGGCCGCCAGCCTCGGGATGCCGCCGACGGCGCGGACAGACGGGGTGGTGCTGTCGGCCACCGCCCCGACCGCGCCGGCTCCTGGTGGGGCGGAGGCCGGCCGGCAAGCGGCCTCCGCCCTACCGGGCACCGCCCCCAACGCAAGCCGACGCCACACCACCACCGATTGGCTCGACAGCCAGAGGCCCGCGCGATGACGGGCGCCCAGCCCGAGGAGCCGACGACCACGGTCCCCGACTTCACCTCGCTCCACCCGAGCAACGACCGTTACCTGCTGAGGAACCTGCTCTGGTGCCACGCCTGCGACGTCCCGATGGCGCCGAGCCAGGCACCGAGCTTCTTGGGCGCCCCACGCCCGCGCACCTACCACTGCCCGCACGGCTGCCGCGAGACGATTCTGCGCGCAGAGATCGTCGAGGAACGCGCCATCGCTGCCGCGGGCGAACGAGCGACCATCCGCGACGTCGCGCCACTCTTCATGCAATCGGCGCTGGAACTGCTGATCCGCCAGGTCCGAGTTGCGTCCAACGACAGCGATCTCGTCTTCCATTGGCGCACCTGATGCCCCCATCGGCCGCCGCCACCCGCAGTGCGGTGGCCGATGGGTCGAACGCCACGCGTCTCGGCTTCCCCCGTGGTGGAGACGCGTGGTCCGGCTCCCGGCCGGAGCACGGGATGGTCCCGTGCACTGGAGCCCCGGCCGGGCCCCCCGGCGGGCGCACCTCAACACCCTCTCGAGGTGCGCCCGCCCCACAAACGGGCACCGTCGCCGCACGGTCATGCCGGCGCGGTTGCCCGCCGCACGGCCCCGGTTATGTCCTCCCGGGGCCGTGCGGTCCACGTCCGCCCCGCGCTCTCGATCGCGGCGCGCGGGCGGAAGCCCAGAGGGCCGGCGCGCGCAACGGGTAGCCGCTGCGCCGACTCTGGGCAGGCCGGCGCCCGGCCGGGACGACCGGGCGCCGGCCCCCGGCCGCCATTTGTCACCCGTGGCCGCTACCGTTGATCAAGTCCGCCCCGACAGCCACCGGCACGCACAGCACCGCCGCATCCACGGCAGGTGCTCGTACCGAGGAGGCACACGTGGGGGACACGCCTACGCCCGACACCGCAGACGTCATCGACCCGTCCGCGCCCGATCCGAATCCCAGCGAGGTCGACGACCCCGCTGACCTGAGCTACGTGGCGCCGTACGCGGGCGCGACGGCCGTCGACGAGCCGGCGGGAGCAGCCTGATGGCGCTGCACGTCGGATACGAGCCCGCGAAGTCCTGTAGCAGCGGCCCGACACCGGGCGCCAAGGCACTCATGAGCTGGTACCTCGGGGCGTACGGCTCCCGGGGTGGCCGCAACGGCGGCATCTACAACTGCCGGAGCATCGCCGGCAGCAAGACAACCTCTCTGCACGGTGAGGGCCGCGCCGACGACCTGATGGTGCCGGTCGGCGCCTCATGGGCTCAGCCACTCGCCGACAAGCTGGTCGCCAACTCCAAGGAGCTCGGCATCCAGCTCGTCATCTACAACCGCCACGTCTGGTCCGGCTCGTACCCGAACGCCGGGTGGCGCGACTACGACGGCGAGAACCCGCACCGGGACCACCTGCACGTCGAACTGAGCCGGGCCGCGGCCCGGACCCTGACCGCTGGCAAGGTGCAGGCCGAGATCGGCGGCGGCAGCGGCGGCGGCACTACCAAGCCCACCTGGACGAAGGAGCTGATCATGGACCTGCCCACTCTGCGTCGCGGTGCCAAGGGCGCCAGCGTTGGCGTCCTCCAGGGCCTCTGCAACGCCCGAGGGCAGAAGCTCTCGATCGACAACGACTTCGGCCCGAAGACCGAGGCCGCGGTGCGCGCCGAGCAGAGCCAAGGCCGGATCGCGGTGGACGGCGTCGCAGGCCGGCACACCTACTCGGTGCTGCTGCTCGGACGCGACATCTTCTGACCGAGGGACTTCCACCATGGACGCCGGCCTGATCGCCGCGCTCATCGGCGGCGGCTCCATCGCCGGCGTCGTCGTCGACCGACTCATCACCTGGGCGCTCAGCCGAGGCACCCAGCGGGTCACCCTCGCCGACTACGCCAACCAGATCGCGGAGCGCACCCTCACGCGGATGGAGATGCAGCTGGCCGGCGCCGAACGCCAGATGGCATCGGCCAACGCCACCATCGCCGAGCTGCGCGCCGAGGTCGGCCAGCTGCGAACCGAACTCTCCGCCCGCGCCAACGTCACCGTCGAACGAGACCGGCTCCTCGCCGAGAACGCCGGGCTCAAGGCCCAGATCCAGCAACTCGGAGGTACCGCATGAGCACCATCCCCAGCAGCCCCACCAACACGAACCCGGCCGGCGTCGGCGTCGTCGTCTCGGTTGCGGTCAAGGCCGTCCTGGTCGCCCTCGCCGCCGTCGGCTGGGTACCCATCACCGAGGACGCGATCGCCGAGGTCACCTTGGCCGTCGCCGCACTCGCCGACGTCCTCGTGTACTTCGGCATCGTGCGGCCGCGCGTCAACCAGCTCAAGGAGCAGGTCACCGGGCAGGTCGACCTGGAACAGACCCAGCAGTACCGGCCACCGCACGGCACCACCTTCCGGGGCGACCGCGACCTGCGGTAGCTGCACCGAACCGCGTAGGGCGACCCCGGCCGGGGTCGCCCTACTTCGTGCTACAGGGCCGGATGATTGCCATGTCGGTCGGGAACTGGTGGCGATGGCAGAGGTCGCCGTGGAATAGCGTGCCGAGACGGTAAGCTCGGGCAACCTCGTTGACCTTGGCATGTGCGGCGGTCTCAGGCCATTCGTAGCGGCGGGCGACCAGGTGGGTCAGCGACATCGGCGGCGGGATTACCGCCGCGCCGGGCATCGGCAGGACGACCCCCGTGCCGGTGGAAGACGCCACGATGATGCAGGGGGCCGGGGCGGCGACCTCCAGCACGATCCCGCCGGTCACAGGGCTGCCTTCCCTGAAGTGAATCATCTGCATCCGCGCGGGATCGGGCTCGGTGCCTTTGGTAATCGCCTGGCGGATGTCGCGCAGCTCCGGGGCCAGCGCGAAGCGGTAGCCGAGCGTCGCGAACGCAACTGTGAAGGCGGCCTTGAGGTCGGTGAGAAGGAATGCCATCGGGAGCACGCTTACCTCGAAGCCGACGATCTTCTCCAGTTCCACGCGTCGACGGTGGAGGTGGGCCCGCTCCTCCTCAGTGAACTCGGCCGGCTCGTTGACGGGCGCGATCGAGGCCGCCTCCGCTTCGTACCCTCGGCCGCTGCCGTTGTTGCAGGCGCGACACGTCAGGACCGCGACTACGTCGGCGCCGAGGCGGGACTGCCCACCCCGTTGCGGGCCGTGCTCCACGCTGAACTCCTCGAACGGCTTCTTCAACGCGCAGATCGGACAGTGGAGCTCCGAGAGCGCCGGCGGATTGGGCACCGGGTCGTCGCAGACCGGCGTCGCGGCGGGCAGCACGAGACCAGGACTGCGCAGCCGCTCCCAGTAGTGACGTTCGGCAAAGACCTGATGAACACGGAGCTGGTCCCGAAGACCCCTACCCAATCTCTGCGAAGCCATCGATCAAGGTTAGAGATAGTGGTCTGCTAGGGCGAGCCGGTTAGAGGGCGCGCCGGGTGGCGCAGTCCCCTAACAAGATCATGCAGGGTGATCATTTGGTGGGAGGTACCACAGTCGCGCCGTGGGAATGGACCCCATCCGACAGCCGACTCTCCCGACTAGGCCAAGCAGCCGGAGTGACACCGTGACCGCCGCTGCTCATCGGCGTGTTCGGGCGCTGGTCAGACCGCCTCCCTGTGACCCTGCGTAGCGCGCGGATCGCGGCATGACAGTGCACCGACCCGCTCGTTGATCGCGACGTTGTGGTTCGGCGTCAGAGAGGAGACGAAACCCGCTCGCGCGCCGAAGGGATGAAGCCCAAAATAGATGACCATGGGCAGTTGGGGTGAACTGAATGCCGGACCGTTCACATTATTCTTCTTCAAGGACATGGTGCCGAATGACCTCATTTGCCTGTTTCAGGACCGAATGTACTCCGCCTCGATCGGGCGAGCTTCAACTCGCTACGCGCTCGGTGACAAGCCTGACTATGACGTCGAGTTCTTCGAGTACAAGGCCACCGGACGTCTGATCGCAGACCGGCTCGACATCCTCGGCTTCGACATCGATTCTGCACTCGAGGTTCTGAGGCAATCGATCGGCGACAACTTTGACAGTCCGCCTTGGTTCGAAGGCATGGGCAGAATACATCCAGAGTGGGTCGAACGCTGGGAGGCTGAACGGGCTGCACTCGCCGAGCTTGACACTGATCGTTGGCTCAAGGCGATAGCGTCAGTAGCCGCTACACAAAGAAAAACTGTGTTCGAACCCCCTGATCAGGAGCCCGTCATCGGATCAGGAAAGTGGCTGCTGAACCTGATTCCTGATGAATCAGAATATGCCCGATGGCACCGCCTGCGGCTTGTGACTCACGCTGTGCCTGACATCGGGGTGATTCTGAACGTTTCAGACTTGGTGCATGACGGCTGGCTTGTTAAGGACGAACTGGACACCATGCCATCGGTCGCTCAAGAACGGTGGACAGCCGAATCGTCGGCCAGATCACCGATTGTCGTACTGACCGAGGGCAGCACCGACGCCGAGTTCCTTCGCGCCGGCCTTAAGTTGCTGTTTCCACACCTAACCGACCTCGTGCGATTCCTCGACCCCCGCGCCAGATCCGAGGGCAGCGCAGGAGCGCTGGTCAACACCGTGAAAGCATTCGCTGCAGCAGGCATCACGAACCGCATCGTCGCAGCATTCGACGACGATGGCGCCGCGAGTGATGCCTTGAAGCAACTCAAGGCTGTCGCGCTGCCACCGAACATCGTCATCATGCAGTTTCCGCTTGTGCCAGTATCCGACGCTCTGCTCGTCCGCCTCCCGCCTCTCGAAGGTCGGCAACAGTCGACTGGAGATCCGAGAAATGCACGAATCTCCGGGTGTGTCGAGACGTATCTCGGATCTGACACAATCCGCGGTGACGACAATGTCACGCTGTTGATGGATCTGGCTCCCCACCACCGCGACCCTGGCCAGCACGAGGCCCGTTTCGTCGACAAGCGAAACAAGAAGAAGGTCCAAGATAACTATCGCCGCAAGGTCCGGGCAGCCGTAGCGCACGGCGGCCCGTTACCGAACCAGGACTGGTCTGCCATGGCAGCTGCCCTGAAATGCATTGTCACCGCGCACCAGACCAAGTTATAGCCAGCTCAACGAATGCGCGGGTCCTCACATCGGCAGTTCCGGACATCCACCGCCATCGACGTCGGTCACGAAGCGTGACGGCTTCGGCTGGGGTGGCGCGCCGAGATGGCGGCAGAAGAGGATATTGCCCGCAAAGGTTCGCGTTCGCCGGGATCTGTGAGCTGGCGTTCTGCTGCCCGCCGAGCAAAGGCACTGCCTGGCTAGTTCTCTTCCGCCTCGTCTATGGCCTCCTGAATTCGGCGCAGGGCGAGGCGCAAATTCGGCCCAGCCTTCTGCTTTCGAGTAAGGCGAACGAGTGATTCGGTAATCGCCTCCGGCTTGGCGAAATCCCATTGGTCACTGAGCTGACCAGCACCGTCCTGAAACCAGTCCTGATCCGCCTCGGACCAAATGGTTTTCCATATTGTCATGTCGAAGAGGGCGGCGTGCTCAAACAGGAGCGCTACATCCTTTACCCAGAAGCAGCGTAAATGGCTCCAGCGGTCCTTGTCCGAGGATACGAGAATGAAAACCCGGGTGGTTGAGTCCTCGTCCGAGACGCCATAAAGCAGCGTGTGGCTGTGGATGATCTGGTTTAAGAAGAAGCCGACCTTGATGGTCTGGTTGTTCCCGCTTGTGAAGTCGAACATCTCGCTCGCGATCGGGAGGTCGATCGGTGGCGTATACCGGTATCGTCGCTTGTTGATCGGCAGCGGTGACAGGGCAACAGCCGGAATTGTGCGTTCGGCATATGCTCTGGGGAGCTTGTTTGAGTCCATGAGCCGTCTTACTGAATATGAGCCGATCATGAGGGCCTTCTCCAGCAGCGCGACTGAGGCGTCAGACCAGTACTGCTGCACTTCCTTGCGGCGTAGCTCCGCAGCGGACCGGTAAAGATCGCGACGCCAGTAGTACGATTCGGCAATCATGGAAACATTCTCAGGGCGGCATAGACACAGAGCAACGGAGTATGCGGGGGCCGGTCTGTCGGGTGACTGCAGCCTGCGGTTAATCCCTGGCCCGTCCAGTGGCGACCATACATCACGCCGGTAGCCGCTGTGCCGGTGCCGGCCGGTCGAGGAATTCGCGTGCCGCTGCCGCAGCGTCCCCGCCATGTGGGCTGAGGTCGACCGGCACCGGCTCGCCGGCTCCCGACACAAACGCTTCGGCCAGCAGCAACTGTGCCTGACCGCCTTGCCGCATCTCAGGCTGGGTCTACGCCGCGCTGGCCGCACTCCGCATGTTGCCCAACGCCTGCTCGAACGAGTCGTCCGTCTCCTTATCCGACCACTCCTCGCGGCCCTCCAACTCGGCGCCGGGGGGCGGCGTAGTCAGCTGCTGGTGGAACCGCGCGGTGTCCTTCTCCGTCGCCCCCTCGACCCACCAGGCGTAGATCACGTCAAGCAGCGACGGCAGCGGCAGCGCCAACGGCTCCCGCCCGGTACGCAGGAGCATCGTGCCGTGGAACTCGGGCCAGCGTTTGACCGCGAGGTCTAGGAGCCGCTGCCCGACCCAGTAGGGCGGCCGGACCACTCCTCACACACGCCCTCGAAGATCCGCATCGCGTCGCTGAAGTCGAACTCGTCCTCGGTGCTGAGCAGCCGCTTCTTGAACACCCGCAGGCCCGCCGGGTCCAACGTCTGCTCGAAGAAGTCGAGGATCGCCGCCACCTGGTCCTCCTGGGCCCGGCTCGACGATGCCGCCGCCAGCAGGTACGCCAGCTGGGCATCCTTCGGCGCCCGGCACACCATGTCGACCCCGTCGAGCCGGAACGGCACGTCGGGCAGCTTCCCGTCGGTGCTCTGCGCCGTCTTGGCGCTGGTCGTGAACTCCCGCATCTCTTCCCCTGTCAACGGACGATCCGGAACCCCGCCGGGACCGCCACCTCTTCCATCGCCTCACGCAGCCAGGGCTGCGCCCTGGTACCGGGGTGGTTCACGTGCGTCGTGAACACCACCTCGCCGCCCTTCTCGAACCGCAGCACCCCACCCGGTCGCCGGGGCCGGATGATGTGCGGACCTGTCCCGTCGTGCACCATCTCGGCGTACTCGACGTCGTTGGCGACGAACCCGTACACCTGGCCCCGACGCACACCAACCTCCTCACGGTGCGCCGACCGGAGCCGACCGGTGTCCACCGGGCACTTCAACACCGCCCGGGTCCGGACCCGCCGGGCGACCGACCGGACGAACGACACCACCGGCCCGATCGCGCCGGTGAGCAGCTGCCGCACCTCGCCCTGGAACAGGTCGACGCGAGCCTTGATGACCAGCGCCATCAGCGCCGACGCGCCCGCTTCGTCTCGGCCGGCTGCGGCTTGTCGACGGCCGCCGTCACCTCACCGTCAGGCTCCGTCGGTGGCTCCTCCGGCTCGTCCGGCGGTGGCTCCGTCGGGGGCTCCTCCGGTTCGACCAGCTCATAGCGGCCCATCCGGACCAGCTTCGCCAGCCGAGCCGTCCACTCCAACACCTGCACCTCACCGGCGTTGACGCCCGGCATGTTCACCAGCGCCCGCACCGTCACGAACTCACCGAGTCTCGGCATCGCTCACCCCTCGTCCCCGATACACACGCTCGTCATCACCGTCACCAGCAACTCCTGCCCGACGCAGCCGCCGGACGGTCCCACGCTCGTCTGCTCGCCGACGAACACCTCCTCGACCGTCGCCGTCTCCGGCAGCCGCCGCATCACAGCCCGTCGGATCCGGCCGGCGTCGTCGGCGAGCACCATCGCCGCCCGCTCCTGATCCGGCGCAGTCGGCGGGTTGCCGAAGTCGTCCTGGCTCGGCGCACACCGCGCCGTGCCGACACCCAACTCCACCGCCCAGAACGCGCCCTGGTCGCAGCCCTCGGTGACCGACGTCGTACGGCCCTGCGGGAACTCGCCCGGGTCCGTCGGAAACACCCGCACGATCCGGACCCACGCCTGCCCGTTGCAGCAGTCGTCGATCGCCACGTCCCGGCCGGGAACGACCGCCGTGGTGGCCGGCTTCCCGCCCAACGCGGCGGCCAACTCGTCCGCCACGGCGGTACGCAGTGCCACGGCGACCGGCCAGGCCACCTCGTCGACCGGCGTCAGCGGCACCGTCACGATGTCCTCCTCTTGCCGCGCTGGATGTCCGGCGACCACACCACGGTGTCGCGAGGGAGCCGGTTCGGGTTCACCACCCGCAGCCACGCGTCCACCTCGGGCAGCCCGGTCATCCCGTCCTTCGCCAACTGCGCCGGGTCGAGGAACGACTGCTGCACGCCCTGGCGCACCACCGACTGCACCCGCCGGGGCAGCCGGCAGGTGTTGTCGTTCGCGATCGCCTTCGCCAGCTCGCACGCGTACTGCCCGGCGGCCACCTGCCCGGCCGGCGACACCGCGATCCCGCGCTGGTACGTCACCACGAACGCGCCCGCCTCGTCGTCGGCCGCGGTGAAGTCCTGGCACTCCGGCCAGCATTCGCCGTCGATCCGGACCAGCCACCGCCGGTCGTGAACCAGGTACGCCGCCGGCGGGACCACCTCCCCGTCGACGCGGACCTCCGTCACGGCGGCGACCGGGCCCGCCAGGCCCACCTCGCAGAGCCGGCCGGAGCACGAGCAGCCCGGCCCGGAGCAGCCGCACCACGACACGCCCAGCCAGCCGTACGGCAGGGCGGGCAGGTACGGCACCAGGCGCCAAAAGTCGTACCCGTCCGGACAGCTGCGCCGGCACGGCCGCACCATCAACGAGCACAGGCCGAAGCGGCGACCGGACAGGCCCCACAACACCTCTGTCGCGACGGCGGTCGCTGTCGTCTTGATCGCCTCTCCCACGTCGGCCCAGCCCGTGCAGCCGACCGTGTTCAGTGGCCAGGCGCACGGGCCGGTCCGGGCCGGCTGCGTCACGCCGACCCCTACACGAACGGGACAGCGACCGACGAGAAGCGCTGCGCGCCGGTCGTCGTGTCGGTGACCGTCACCAGGTACACCCCGGCCTCGGCGTACTGGTGGGACACCTTCGCCGCCACAGCCGGGCCGGGCGACACCACTCCGTCACCCCAATCCACGGTGTATCCGTGGACTGGCGGGCCCGGCGGTACGAACGTCGCGGTGAACTCGGCGCTCATCCCGGTCGCGTCCGTGGCCAGCTCGGCGAGCGTGCCGTCCGGCGGGCGCTCGGTGATCCCGCACGTCGGAGCGGGCGGCGGGAGCGTCGTCCAGTCGATGTGCAGCAAGTCCCGCTCGCCCATCGGCTCGGTCAACTTCCCGACACCGGTCGAGCGGAGGTAGACGTCGTACGGGCCGACGCCCCAACCCTCACCCTCGATCGCCTTTCCGGTCAGCGTGAACGTCGCCGCGCTGTTCTCGATCGTGAAGTCCGTGACGTGCCCGTCGATGATCTGCGGGAGCAGGAAGTACCCGAACCGGGGCCGCGGGGTCGCCCCGCCGGCACACTTCTTGAGCTGCGTTCCGGACCACAGCTCCAGCGCCACCGCCGAGGTCAGGTTCACCTTGCTGGTGATCCGCATACCGGTCGCCAGGCCATCCTCGTCGAGGACGACCGAGTGCCCGGTGAACATCGTGTACAGCTCCGGGTCGACCCGGCAGGCCGTCACCGTCAGGTTGTAGAACTTGATCCGCCGCCGGCCAGGCTCGTAAACCGCAGACTCGCCGTTCGCGTCCTTCTGGTCGATCTCCTCGCCCTCGTCCATCTCGGGGGCGTACTCGACCGTGACGAAGCCCTTCGTGACCACGTGCAATGGCCAGCCACCGGCCCCGAGGACCGGGTTACCACACACGTCGAGCTTCGTGGCGCGCAGCATCTTGCCGCGAACAGGGGTATCACACACCGCAGGCATCGGCACATCCTCAACGCGGAGAGTCCAGGTGCCCGGCCCGCAGCCAGCGGCGCTACCCGCTCAGCGTAGCCCAGGCGGCGCCCCGTCCATGCCGGACACGAGCGCCGCCCGGACCGCTCATCGCTGGACGGCGGCGGGGTGCGTGCCCAGCACCAGGTCCCGAAGCAGTTGCTCGATGCCCGGCGCAGCGTTGTGCGGCACCCGGAACCCGATCGCGTTCCCGCCGGCCGACACCACCACGGCGGTGTGCAGACCGGCGCGCTCGCTCGCCACCGACTGCACCGAGCGCATCGCGAGCATCTGCCGGCCCTGCTCGGCGAACCGTGGCCGGCAGGACTTCACCAGCAGCGACAGAGCGACGGTGTACACCGCCAGGACGATCAGCAGCACGTTCGCCACCTTCGTCCGACCTGGCTGCGACCACTCGATCCGGTCCGGGTAGATCCGAACCCGCGCGTTGCGTCCGGCCACATGGCTCTCAAAGGTCGTCAGGGGCTCCACGCCGATCCTCCACAATGAACGAGGGTCGCGCCCCCCACGGGCACGACCCTCGATCCTTACGCCCCGACTAGTTGTGGCGCCTCGGCTGAATGGCTCGCATCAGCACCGTCTGACCGACAACCGGGACGCTGCACGGTGTGCACAGCGCCCGCCTCGGCGATCCGAGCGCCACGTCGACGTCGACCAGCATCGGCCGCCCGCACAGGTGGCAGCGCATCCGAACCCGTCTCGGCAGGTGCATGCCCATGACCAGGTGGCCCATCGCCAGCAACGTCGAGACCGGCTTGCCCTCCGGCACTCGCCGCAGCATCACCTGCAGCGCGGTGTCGAAGTCCGGATGCCGGGCAACGTCCAGGACCTCGACGACGTGGGCGAGGAACACGACGTGGTCGCCGCGACGCAGCTCGTCGACGCGGATCGGCAGACCCGACCGCTTCGTGGTCTCCACCGTCACGCTGCACGCTCCAGCCAACCGCGCCGCGCCTCGATGTCGAGCATCATCTCCTCGGTCAGGTCGGCCCACACGCCGTTGGGCAGGGTGGCCACGTGCACCCACTGCCCGGCCGCCTCCGTGTAGACGTGCATCGCCCGCAACCCGGACTCCCACAGGTACGCCCACGAGTACGTCTCGCCGAGGAGCGCCGGGCCCGGCCGGCGGCCGTTCAACCCCATCTGCCCCCGCACGATGTCGCAGCGGTAGTAGTACGGCAAGGTCCGGCCCATACCGACCACGTGCCCGTACTCCTCCCGGCCGTCCGGCTGGAGCGATGCCCGCCAGCCCTTCGGGATCACGCCGGAGGCGGGCCAGTCGCAGGACAGGACCGACCAGTCGTGACAGCGCAGCGCCCGGATGAACCCGGCGGTGTCCCGTGCGAACGTGCGGTCCCAGATCAGCCACAGCTGGCCGAGCGTCCAACTCGGCTGCCCCTCCAGACAGACCGGCCGGGCGACCCAGTGGCCGGCGAACGGGCCGAACTGCCCCACCAACGCACGTCCACCGTCGACCCCATACACCGTCATCGCCGTTCCTCCCCGTATGCCTCGGCTACCGCCGACATGTACTTCCGGTAATCACTCGCCCGCCAGGCCGTCCAGGCGCCGCTCTTCCGCACGTCCAGCAGCTCCACCCGCGACACGTCCGGCAGCTCGTTCACCGACCAGCACGCCCACGGCTCCCACTGCTTCTGGCCGGTTTCCGGCCACAGGCCCAGGTAGACGTGCAGCCGGTGACCGCCGAACAGGTAGGCCCACTCGCGGTCGCCCGGCGAAGTCACCCCGATCTGGCCCGTCTCCGGCTCCGGTCCCGACTCGATCGGAGTGCCGACCAGCTCGCCCGTCACGCCCGTGCCCGGCAGGGCGTACAGCCGCCGCCAGTTGGTGCGCAGCAGGTGGTCAGCCGCCGCCGCCCGGTCGTGGTCGAGCACGTTGTGCACGAGCGCCGTCAGGGCGGGGACGATCACATCGGGGCTGCCGTCGTAGTGGACGTGCCGCGCCCGATACGTGCCGCCGACGTCTTCGACGCCGAGCAGTGCACGAAGACCCATGTTTACCTCCACGTGAACTCGGGTCTCGCTCAATGACTCTCTATTGCTGTCCGGCCGCTGTCCACCACTGCGGCCGTACATATTCCGGCCAAACGTCTACCGGCCGGTCGTCTCCTCGGTCACCTCCTCGCGGTCCTCCGGGTCGGCCGGCCGGGCGTCGCACTCGTCGAACGGCTCGTCCGCGTGCTTGCAGTCCGGCTCGTGCGGGTCGGCGTCGTGCGCCCCGCAGTGCTTGCAGTGGTTGTCCTTGTCCAGGCAGTTGAATCGCCCGCAGCGCAGGCTGTTCCACGGCTGGGGGTCGGAGCTGTCCGGCTCGACGAACACCACTTGCGGGACGCTTCGCGTCATCTCTCTCTCCAGGCGAAGTGCGGCAATGTGTACAAAGACATTGTATGCGAAGATCACTCGCACTGTACACAAAATATGTACGACCCGGGCTGTGGAGCGGATCACACAGGACGGCTCAGAACAGCCGCGCCTGGCGGTACGCCGCGTCGGGGTCGAAGGTCGACGAGTGCGGCGGCGCCGGCCTCGGTTCGGGGGGCATCTTCGTGGCCGCCTCCCGGATGTGCCGCGTCAACGGGTCCTCCGGGGTCGGCAGGTCGAGCAGACGCCGAAGGGTCGCCATCTTCCGCGCGACCTCCCACAGCCCGAGCAGTTCGTCGATCGCCGCCTGCCGCTGGTCGAGCGCCTCCCGCATCCAGTCGTTCAGCAGGCCGTCGCCGCACCCGATCACCACCCGGGGACCGAGGCCCCAGCAGTGCATGTTGACCGCGCAGCAGGCAGCCGCCAGCCAGTCGATGTCGTTGGCCCACCATTCGTTCTTCGCGGGATCGTGGCCCTGCTGCCGCATCGCCTTCGCGGCGCCGAGCAGCATCGTCCCGGTACCGCAGCACGGCTCCATCACCCGCGCGCCCTCCGAAGCCACAAGCAAGCCGCCTGCGAACTCCTCGCCCTCGTGATCGCCGGTCACGGCCGGGTGCAATATCGACCCGATCGTCTCCGCCACGTCAACCGGCGTGAGGAACTGGCCCAACCCGCCCCGTGCCGACCGCGACCGCATCGCCTGCAACACGCTGCCGAGCAGGTCTACCTCCTCCCGACGCCAGGCGACGCCGGTCAGCTGCAACTGCCTCTTCTTGAGCGCCGCCTGGCCGGTCGCGTGCACCGCCCGGAGCAAATGGTCGTCGAGGTCGTCCTCGTCCAGCCACTCCCACAGCGGTTTCGTCCGAGGCAATAGGTCTGGCCGGACGATTGCAAACTTGCACCAGATGTTGCGCAGCAACGCCGCGAAGCCGTGCTGGTCGAACCGCAGGAACAGGTCCGCCAGGTCGGGCCCTTCCGGATCGCGCTGCTCGACGAGGGCCAGGGCGGCGACCACGCTGATCGGGATCTCGACGCGCGAGCCGCCGAAGTGGCCGTGCCACGCCTCGTCGACCGCCTCCGCGATCCTCCACGCGTGCTGGCGAGGACTGTCGGGCACCACCGTGGTGCGCCGCGCCTCCGTCTTCATCAGATCCTCCTTCTCGAATGGCAGCGCCCCCCGCAGCCGTACGGCTGCGGGGGGCGCGCGTGGCTCCGGGCACGGCAGGCTTGCCGCGCCCGGCTCGTTACGTGTCTTCTCGCGTGGCGGCTTGGAGGGCTCGCCGGGGGAGCAGGATGCTCGTTGCCGCCTCGCTCACTGCTCCGGTCTCGCTGACCGCCCGGGTCACGTCCGGGAGTGGTCCCAACGTCGCTCGTACGCGGCTGAGCGCCCAGTGCACCGAGCACCGGCAGCGGCAAGTCCCGTCGGCCGCCTGTCGCCGGCAGCTGGTGTGCCAGTCCGCCTGGCACGCCTGGCAAACCCCGTGCCCGTGGAACAGGCTCACGATCCGTTCGGCGACCCTCGGTGGCACCGCGTACGACCCGGCGGTCTCCTCGACGAACACTGCCGACGCCGGGACCCTCGCGTCCGGGCCGCGCACCGACAGGAGCATCACCTGGTGCTCGTCGACGCCGAGCACGTTGCCGTCCTCCACCAGGAACCGATACGCGACGCCCGCCAACTCGACCGTGAGGTGCGCCAGCTCGTCGTCGACGTCGGTCACCCTGCCGTACGCACCGAGGACGTCCACCAGCGCCGCGAGCCCGACCATGTCGGCCTTCGTGACCTTCATGCTTTCCCCCCTCTGGAAATGACGGCGCGCCGGCCGGAAGCCCGGCCGGCGCGCGATCGGCTACCTCAGTTGCTCGCGGTTCCCTGCGTCGCCTGGGCGACGAGCGCCAGGGCGTCGCGCCGCTCTGCGACCCGCACCAGCGCCGCGTCGAACTCCGCCGCCCGGTCGGCGATGGCCGCCATCAGCGATCCCCGGGTCGTCGTCCGCAGGTCGCGCGCCGTCGCCAGCTCGACGGCGCGCGCCGTCGCCTTCTGCACCTCGCCGGCTGCGGTCTCCAACGCCCGCTCGGCCTCGGCCAGCCGGATCGCCAGCTGGGTGGCGAGGTCGCGCGGATCGATCGCCGCGACGGTCACGCCGTACTCGCCGAGGAGGTCCCGCACTCGCTGTTCCATGTGTTCTGCCTTCTTTCCGTGTTGAGTGGTGGGGCGTTGCGTACATATTCATTGTATGTCGAGAAGACACCACTCGTACACAAAATATGTACGCTCTGAGCCGTGTAGCAGGTCACACAGACGACACCGCCCCCACCGGCCGGGGAAGTGGCCAGCGGGGGCGGCGGGTGTCCGACGCGAGATCCGGGGTCAGGTGCTCCGGCCAGCACGCGCCCGGCTCGCCTTCACCGGCCGGGAGGAACCACCGGCCGGCTTGGCGCTCACCTCGAACTCGCCGGCCCCGTCCCCGGCCGACGTCTTCTCCTCAGCGGCCTCCGCCGCCACGGTGCTCTCCTCAGACGCGGCCGGCACCGCCAGCTCCTCGGCCGCCGGGGAGCCGGCCGGCGGCTCTGCGGCCGCGGGCTCCTCGGCCGCCGGATGCTCGGCCGGAGGCTCATCGCTCGCCGGCTCGTCCTCGTCGAGGTCGACCAGCTCGTACCCGAGTACCTTCTCCACCAGGTCCTCGGGCACCTCGAACCCGACACCCGCCGGGCCATCGCTCGTCGTTCGCACCTCGTCGCGCCGCTCCGGACCGGCCGCGTCCAGCAGCCGCTGCGCCAGGTTCTTCGCGTCCGCCCGGTCCTCCGGGTAGATCGTCGGGGCCATCTCTCCTCCTACGCCGGCTCGGCCGGCAGCTGGACCTTCACCGCCACGACCGTGCAGCTCCACCCGATCGTGTAGAACCGCTCCGCGATCGCGAACACATCGTTCGTCGTCCGGTCGTGCGCCTCGGCGAGGCGAGGCATCGTCACCTGCGACCGGCGCACCATCACCGGTCCCGTCCCGTACAGCCACGCCTCACCGGACGCCGCCGCCCCCGCCGGACCAGCCCCGTTGGTATGCGCGAAGACGTACGGGTTGCCCAGCGGCGCCACCATCCGCGGGTTCTCCAGCCGCGTCAGGTCCGCTGCCGCCAGATGCGCCCCGATCTTCCGGGGCACCCACAGCGCACCGAGGACTCCGGATCGGTCGCTGATGTGCTCCTCCAGCAGTCCGACCGCGGTGGCCAGCGAGACGGGCGACGCGTCCGAACCCGCGAGGATCGGCGTCGCCGGATCGGCCAGCCTCGGCCGGTTGCCCGCCGAGCCCGTCCACGCGTAGTGCTCCAGCGACTGCTGCTCGACAAGGCCCAACGCGGTCCGGGCCCGCTCCAGGTGGTCGTCCCGGCCCGTCAGGTCGGCCTCCACACCCGCGTACAGCCGCAGGACCGGCGAGGCCGTCACCTTCGACACCCCGACCGACAACGACTTCGTGGGCCGCGACGGGTCCGACGCCGCCGAGCTGGTCGTCGCCGCCGGAGCGTCCACGCACACCGGCTCCCACTCCACGCCGGCCTGGAACTCACGCTGGTCCGCCGGATCCACCACCGCCGCCGCGCTGAACAGGCCGTACCTGTACGGCGTCGTGCTCGGCGCGCTCACATACACGAGGGGCTGAGTCACCCGTCACCTCCGAACGGCTGGAGGGCCGCGCCGCACCAGGGGGAGCGGCGCGGCCCCGTCAACGGGTAGCTCAGGCGGCAGCGCAGTCGAACGCGACGGTCTGCCCGGTGACACCGGTCGGGCACAGCGGCACCGTCACCTTGTACGACACGTAGCAGCGCTTCACCAGCAACGTCGCCTGCTCGGTGAACAGCGCGATGTACTCGTTCTCCCGCAGCCGGGTCGAGTCGTAGACCGCCGACAGGTCGATGATCGGCTTCGAGCCCTTGACCCACGTGCCGGGTGCGTAGATCAGGAAGTCGACATGCGCCGGCCACTGGCCCGGGGCAGTCGTCCCGCCGAACCCGGCGCCACCTTGGTTGACGTAACCGTCCTGCCAGTCGACCACCCACTGCGGGCGCAGGCCCCGCCGGGTAAACCAGCCGTTGATCTGCTCGTCAGTGATGTCGAAGTAGTTAACCCCGGCGCGGCGGGCCATGTCAGCGCGAATCCACTCCATGAGCCACTGCGGTGCCACGCACTCCAGCAGCCGGCCGCGGCCCATCCGGTACCGGTACCGGTAGTCGGTCGATGCCAGGCCCAGCGCGCCGAGGACCGCGGTGGTCGTCTCGTCGCCGTCGACATCACCGCCGAGCGTGAGCGTGAACGCCGTCGACTGTGCCGGTGCGGTTGCCATCCGGGCGATTACCCGGGCATTGATCTTGTGCTCGTGCGCGGTCATCGCCCGGCGTACGACGTCACGGGTCAGCTCCGGCCACACGGCGTTCTGCACGATGTCGTGCTCGATCTGGACCCCGTCGACCTCAAGCCGCGTTTCGGCGAAAGTGGGAGTCGGCACGCGGTACGCCGGCTTGTCCGTGCCGGCGATGCTGTCGGCCTCGGTCTGCACGAAGCCGATTGCCGAGTAGAAGTCCCGGAAGTCGAGGTTGTTCGGGTACCTCACGCCACCGCCGCGTGGGACCGCGAACCCGGGTAGGTCCAGGATCCCTTCGGTGGTCTCCAGCCCCTCACACAGGTCCCACAGCGTTTCCGACGGGGCACCCCAACCGCCAGCCGCTACCAGGTTGCCGCCCTGGAGACGCTGTTCCGACGCAGCGTGCTCCACCAGGTCAAAGTCCGTACGCCCGCCACCGGCGACGAGCGCCTGGTCGACGGGCAGCTCAACCCTGGCGACGTTCTGCTTGATGCGCGTCGCCACCCCGACCGCCTGCGGGAACCCGGCGAACTTCTCGTCGAAGGCCGCCGCCAGTTCCTCGACCGAACCGAACTGATGCCCATGCGGAACATTAGGGACGTCAGCCGCCGCCTTCACCACCGCCGAAAGGCCGCTCCGCCCAACGCGCGGCTTCGTCTGCCGGGCCGCCGCCCGCCGAGTGAGCGAGGCCAGGACCGCCGGCTGAGGCTCCGGCGCCGCGACTGGGGCGGGCTCGTCAGCGGTGGCCGGCCCATCACCGGCGTCGTCGGATTCGTCCTCAGGCGATGCCATCGCCTCGGCATCGTCCCCGTCCACCACCTCATCCTCCGGCTCGCCGTGCACAGCCTCGTCGAGATCGCTCAACTCGCTCGCGACCTGACGAGCCGCCTGCTCAATCTGCTGCTGGTGGGTGCGGACCGACTTCACGAACGCGGCCAGCTCCCGCAGGCGGGTCAGCCCGGCGCTGTCCAAGGCCGGGTCGTCTCGCAACCCATCGAACGCCGCGACGGCGTTCGTCTCCAGCTGGGACAGGGCATCCAGGTCGAGGCCGTCCAGGCTCTCGGGGATCTCGAACTCCACCGGTGGCTCCTCAGCGCACGGAAGGGATCTCATCCCGACCGGCCCGCAGCCAGCATCGGCAGTACCGCCACAGCGTAGCCCAAGAGGCGCCAACCCTTGATCATGGCGACACGGCAGAGCTTCGCTAGCCGGAGCGCTCGGTTCGCCGCCCTGGCCTCTTGCCCGTTTTGCCCCCTCGGCCTCTGGGACTCCTCGGAAAGATTCCGGCCTGCGGATAACCGCCCCTGAAACCCACATGGTTGGGCGTCCAGTCACCTAGGTAGTTGGTCTCGCAGTGGTCTCTCAGCTAGCGTCCCATACGGCATCTCATAGCTTCTCATATTGGCACCCAGCGGAGCAGCTATCACCGGAACGAAGCGCATCTCGACATGACGGGATGCGGTAGTGTTCCGGCCCATGAGCAACCCGTTCGCTGACGTCAAGGATGAAGATCCACTTGACGGCCCTGATGCCCGCTCCCGGTTACTGGAAGGCGCCAAGCGGGGCTATGCCCCGCTGCGCAAGGTGTTCGTCCAGCGTCCCGATCGTGGTGCAGCCCGGGCGTCGGTGCTCGCGGCCATGGTGACGGCGAGACAGGAGCGCGCCCTGGATGCCTTCCTGCTCCTGCACGGGCTGGAGCCCGTTCTCGACAACGACAATCCCCTGGCGCTCGCGGTGTGGGCCCGGATGCTGAGTGCCCCGGGCGACCGGTGGAGCCCTCAGAACGTGGGACGGGCCTTCGAGGCGCTGGAGAAGCGCAACCTCGTGATCCGGGAGAGCAAGGGACGTGGCATCCTCGTCCGCCCCAAGCTGGAGGACGGTTCGGGCGCGGCATGGACGCGGCCCGGCGCCGATGCCACGACGGTCGGCAAGGGCTACCTGACCATTCCGCACACGTACTGGACGACCGGGCTCGTGGATCGGCTCTCGATGCCGGGCAAGGCCATGTTCTTGATCATGCTGTCCGAGACGACGAAGAACCCGACCTTCTCGATGGCGGTTGAGCGAGCCCAGTCCTGGTACGGCATCTCGGAGCGCACAGCGGAGCGCGGTTACAGGGAACTCAAGGAGCAGAAGGCAGACGACGGTGGCCCGCTGCTGCTGGAGCACCGGCAGCTTGTCGCGGATGCCCGCTCTCCGACGGGCCTGCGCGCGGTCTGGCACCGGGCACTGGCCGCTCCGTACAGCCAGGCAGCGCGCGCCGAGTTGCAGCGCGCGACCGCGAAGGCGGCGCGGCGAGGCGCGGAGGCGCACAGGAACTCCTCAGCCCAGCCGAAGAAGCTCAAGAAGACCACCGGCCGGAAGAAGGCCGGGAAGAAGGTCACGGAGCCGGACTCCGTGTGAAGGAGAGGAGCGGCACAGTGTGTGAGCACGACGTGCCCGATGGAAACCGGCCTGCACCGCAGGCTGACCACAGCATGTGGTCGACGGTGCAGGCCGCTATCACCGGCGGCTGGTCAACAACCATCCGCTTCATCGCGATCGTGACGGTGGCCGCCGCCTCGGTCGCTCTGCTGGGAGCGTGGGCTGGAACCCCGATCTCAGCGGTAATGGGATTGTTCTTGTAACAACGGTACGGCAGGCGGATGCCGGAGGGCTAGCCACCCTCCGGCATCCGTCCCAGCAGGCAACGCTCTGACCAGGGACAACTCCACGTGGAGCCCCGCCTCCAACGCCACTGGTAGCCCTCGCGCCAGTTACCTGTCGACCGGCCGGATCACGCCGCCGCCGCCGTTGCGGACATCGGCGATCACCGCATCCGTCTTCGACGTGTGCTCGCTCGACCGCCGGCCGCTGCCGTCCTCGTACGACAGCACGTACACCCTCTTCTGGCGCTTGGCGCCGCAGTTGCAGCCCATCGTCCCTCCCTACTCGCCATGCACCTGGGCGGCCAACGCCGCGACGACCGCGGTACGGTCCCGGCCGATCGACGCCGCGATCCGTTCGGCCGCCGCCACGGTGCCGACCCGCTCCCGCTCGGCCGTCAGCCCGGCCACGACCGCCCGGCGCACCACCGCCTCCAGCACGGCCGGCGACGCGATCCCGACGCCGCGGTGGCGGGTCGGCGACGACGACCGCCACCCGGACCAGCCGGAGGCGACCATCGCGTACGCCCGTCCACCCGACGCCCGGCCCCGGACCACCGGGAACCCGCCGACGTTCACGCACAGCGCCGCCACGAGCTGTCGGGCTCCGCCGATCCACCGCCAGTCCCCGGACAGTGGTGAGCGGCGCAACAGCTGCACCTGCTCCTCGCTGACCTCCGGCACCAGCGACCCGGCGATCCAGATGCCGTGTTCGTCGCGGCCGGCGCGGACCACCGCGACCTGCGTACCGGTGTCGTCGTAGTGCGCGACCGCGCTCGCCGCGCTGGCCGCCAGGTCGGCGTGCCCAGTGCCGGCGGTGATGTGCCCGACCGCCACTAGATCGCCCTCGGCGGTCAGGACTTCCGGCCGGTGGAACCAGTCGAATCCGCCCTCGTCGGGCGGCAGCACGCACTGCCCGCCCTGGAGGAACGACAGGTGGCAGTCCCGGTCCGCGAGGTGGCCGAACACCCGCCCGTCGGCCGTGACGGTGATCGGCGTCAGCTCGGCCAGCTGCGGGTCGACGAACCACGCCTTTGGCGGGTACACAGGCGCCGCCTGCTTCGTCGTGCCGGCCGCGACGACCGCCTCTTCCTCCTTCGGCGCCTCGTCTGCGGGCGCTTCGTCGTCGGCGGTGTCGTCGTCGACCAGCTCCAGCCGGGCTTCCACGAACGCCTGCGTCCCGACGAGCGTCACCGCCATCACCCGTCCCTTCGTCACCGTGACGTACGGCTCCTCGTCCGAGTCGATGAACGCGTCCCACTCCTCGTCGGACATCTCCTCGATTGGCTTGCCCTTCGCGTCCGTGTACACGAACTCGAAGTCGTCGAGGTCGACGCTGGGGAACAGCACCCCGGCGCGGAGGAGTTCCATCGCCTCCGCCAGCTCCGGCACGGCGTCAATGAAGTCGCCGACACCGGTCAGCTTCGACTTCTGCACCTCGCCGACCGTGATCCGGCCGATCGTCACCGCGCCCTCATGCCCCGGGGCGTCTTCGCGTGCCCACCGCAGCGGCAGCGGCAGTTCCCGGAAGCTCCACTCGCCATCGGCCGCGAAGATGCGCCGGTCGCCCGACTTCGCACCCAGCGGCGCCAGCACGCCCTTCCACGTCGCCATGGCTCCACCTTCCGCGGCTCCCGCCGCTGTCACCGTGATCTCCAACCCGCTGGACCGGTCACGCCGGGGCCAGGGGTGCTCAGGGACCGCTGGCAGGGGCTCTTCCGCCTCCACCTCGATCATCGTGCAGCGGCAGTTCACGACCTGCCCGGCCGGTGCGGCCGGGTCACCCGGGAACCGGAGCGGTGTCCCGCCGACCATGAACACGCCATCTAGGGCGATCCGCTGTCCGTCCGCGTCGCGGTGGTCGTCGCGGGTTCGCTCGTCGTGGGTGGCCACCCACACCTTGTCCAACTTCTCGCCGAGCGCCTGCTCGGCGGTGAGCCAGGCGGTCAGCGTGCCCGCGTTGTACGCGCCGATCGTCTCCGTCCGGGCGATCGTCACCGCCCGATCCGTCCACGACCGGTTGCCCAGGATCTCCTCGATGGCGTCCCGGATCCGGGGGACGCTCGCACCCTCGGCAGTCAGGTCGACGACCACTGCGGTGATCTGTTGCCACGCGCTGTCGGGTACGCCCGTCAGCCGGTTCGGCAACGCCTGTAGGTACTCGTCCTTCATCTGGGCGACGCGCACCAGCTCGACGTCGCCGCCGGCGTCCACGACGCCGGCCAGGAATGTCCGCTGGGCTTCGGGGAGCAGGTGCATGGTCATCGCGTCCATCCACGCCTGTCCGGTGCCGGCCAGCGCCGACGGGTCCGGCGGCAGGGCGGCGGCGGTGAGCGCCGGCAGCGTTACGGCACGCGCCGCCCGGAGCCACGCGCGCAGCGCCGCCTTCGCTGCGGCCTCCATCCGCTTTTCGGCGGCCACCACCCGCGCCTCGTGGTCGAGGCGCAGCGGCAGCCACGGGTCGTTGTCGATCATGATCACTCCCTGCCGAAGATCCGCTGGTGCCGGTCGACGTCGACCGGGTCGCAGACGTGCGCGAGGTCGGTCATCGGCGGCTGATCGCCGTCCCACAGGTCGCCGTGCCAGCCGCAGGTGCGGCACTCGTGCCACAGCAGCCGCGCGCAGCCCTTGCCGCGACCAGATCGCTGGCACGCCCAGCCGGACATCTCAACCAGGTCAAGAGCGGGCGCGGTCGGGGCGGTCACGCCGGCACCAGCTCTCCGCGCGCTGTAACCATCAGGTGCTCGCGAAGCTCGGCCGGGTCGTGCTTCTCGCCGGTCAGGAGCAGCCCACCGACGTATCCGGTTAGGGCGGCCGTCAACTTCTCCGCGTCGACGCCGAGGCGTGACGCGACGTGCGGCACCGTCGCGAACGCCCCTTGGAGCAGCCGCGGTACGGACACCGGTGTCGCCTGCTGGACGCTGTGCAGTTCCCACGGCGGAAGCTGGCTGTGCTGGTATCGCTGGCGCCCGACCGCCCGCTTTCCAGCTGTCTCTAGAGCCCGCAGCACCAGCACTTCGCAGGCGGCGACGAACGCTTCGCCTTGCTCGGCCGCGGAGGCGGCGATCGCGTTCTGCTCGGGCGGGCCACGGTCCTCGGTATCGCCGTCCGGCGGATCGTTCGTCGGCGGATTTTCGCCGACTGGCGGGTCGGCCGGCGGCGGCGCTGGGGCGAGAGCGGCCGGGTCGACGGTGACGGACACCCCGGCGACCTCCAGGAGCCGCTGCACGAGCAGCGGCCCCGACGCCGGCACCGTGCGGACGATCTCCAGAAGCCTGCGCAGTTCCCGTTCCTCGTCGGTTGGCTTGTCCTCGTCACCGAATCCGGTCTCCCGGCGCAACGCATCTCCGGACAACTCGCCGGCCGCGTACAGGTCCTTCGCGTCGGCGCCCTTGTCCGGAGTCTGCGTCAGCTCGCTGGTGTCGTACCAGACCACCCACCGCTTCGGATCGTCGACGACGCCCTCCAGCGCCGGCCACAGCATCTGTTGCGTCAGCGCCGCGCAGAACAGCTCCAGCTTTGACTCGACGTGGTACTTGATCGTCGCCTCGTCGGTCATCCAGGCGCCCCAGTGGTTCGCCTGGGTCATGCCGAGCAGCATTTCCGGCGGGGCGTCGAGGCCGAGCGCGAGTCGCCGGATCGCGCCATCGAGCATCGACGGCACGGCTGAGGACAGCTCAGTGGCGAAGCTGAGTAGCCGCGCCTTTTCCAGGTGCTCGGCGGGGCCTTGCACGACGATCGGCACGAGTGCGGCCACCGAGTCGCGGTCCCGCACCGCGGTGGTCATCGCCTCGGTGAGCGCCGCCAGGAACGACGACACCCCGTCCTCTGGGTTCTCCTCCGACTCGGCTGCGGCGAACGTCAGCTCGTTCGGGATCAACAGGATGCCGGCCCCGGCGAGCCGGGAGTCGATCTGCGACTGGACGTACTGCGTCAGCCGCTCGATCAGCCGCAGCACCCTGCGGTTGGCCTGCACCTGCGACTTCGGGAGCGCGTGCTTACGTGGGCTTGGCGCCCAGATCCGCACAATGACCGTCTCGTCCTCGACGAGTTCGCGCGGGCCGCTGCCCTGGTCGAGCACGTACTTGCCGGACCGCTCCACCAGTTCGTCGTTCGACGCGATGAACCACGTCTCCCGGTCGGTGGCCCTATCGTCGGCATCGCGCTCGGGTTCGCCGATCAGGTAGCACTCGCCGGGCACCCCGAGCTGGATGCCGGCATCGTGCAGCAACTCGGACTGCTGAGAGGGTCCGCCGAGGAACGCGTCGTTGACGCCGGCTGGTGCCTGGTCCGGGGACTCAACGGGGCGCCCGCTGTCGTCGATCTCAGTGATGTACAGCCGGGCGCGGCCCATCGCCTTGGCGATCAGGTCCACGAGGTAGGCCAGCTCGCCGCACTCCTCATAGTGGCGCCAGGCTTCCTCCTGCCACTCCTGTTTCGTGACCTTGCGGATCGTGCCGCTGGACTCGTAGCGCATCCGGGCAGCCGAGGCGACTACGGCGGTTGCCTTCCCGACCTCGCTGCTCCCATCTGGCCTCGTGCCCCACCACGCCATCGCCTACTCCTCCGGCTCGGCGCGCACCAGCAGACCTGTCCCGTGCGAGAGGGCCAAGGCGACGGAGGCGACGTCGACCCACCAGTGTCCGGACCAGCGGGGGACGACAGAGAGAGCCCACCAGCCCGCAGCCGCCGGGAAGGCGATCCACACTGACAGGCACCAGCGACAGAACGCGAGGTACGCAAGTGGGCTACCGTCGCGCAGTCGCCGAACGATCACCTCGCGGGCCCTGCGTGTGACCTGGTCGGCGGTGACGAGCCTGGTGAGGCGGGCGACCGCGAGTAGCACTACGACGATCTCGATCAGGCTGGCCATAGGTAGCAGCATAGAAATGCTGATTGCGGCCGTACAGACCGCCACCCCGATTCGTTGAGCACAGCTCGACGTGATGATCGTCCGCGTCCTGCTTGGACCGGCGCGGCTCACAGGGTTCTCCAGCGGGCGCAGCATAGTAGCCACCAGTGGGACATGGGTCATGTTCCACTGGTGGCTCGATTGATGATCGCCATGAGGGAACACCGATTGGAGCGGCTCGAGGTGGTGGCCGCTTCAAGATTACCGAGTCTTGGCGCTCCACTTGCCGATGTGCCCGCCGAGGGCTTGAGGTTGTCGATGGCACCCCAGGCCTCCGGGCGCGCCCCGAGTATCCTGCGGTGATGACGGATCTGAGCGCGGAGTTCCTGTCGATTGCGGCCGGCGCGGGCTCACTGGCCGACCGCGAATCTGACCTTGACGTCGAGATGCTGTCCGCCTTGGAGTCCGCCGCCGAGGAGGTCGGCAGGTCGTGGTCCAAGTCCAGCCTTGGCTACCAGGCCAACGTCTACTACGCGGACTTCAAGGCACCACCTGCCGGGCACATGTTCAGCCGCGAGTGGGGGTTCCTGGGCATGCTCCACGGAACGGTCGGCGACTGGAAGCCGTACGACTCCGACGAGGTCGTCGCGTATATCGAGACTCTGGCCGGAAACCCTGATCTGGGACCCTCTCGTGTGGTGTCTGATGCCGCGAGGGGTCCGATAGACGCGCTGATCCAGCAGGCGCGCTCCGCCGGGGCGCGGATCAAGCCACCGCACGACGAGTACCTCAGGGAGAACCTGGAGGAGCTCCAGCGGATCTCGCTGCCCGGGGTCGGCAAGCTCGCGGCCTCGCTCATGAACGTCACCGCCGGGCGATTCCCCGTTCGGGACATGCAGGCTGCGGAGGGTGGCTGGCAGGTGGCCGGCCATCAGCAAGTAACTGCCGAAGCGCTGTACATACGATCCCCCTACAAGGCAGCGCGGTGGCTGGCTGAGGTCTGCGGGAGGTTGGGACGGCACCTCCAGGCGGCCGATTCGAGCGTGGAGGCGGTGATGGTGCAGCTGGGCGGCAAGGTGTTCATCGGGCACGGCGGGAGGTCGAAGGAGTACCTGCGGCTTGGCGTGTGGCTCACCGACGAGGGTCTTGAGTGGGAAGTGTTCGACCGTCAGCCGACCGCCGGGCTGAGCACCAAGGAGCGCCTTTCGGAGATGCTCGACAACGCCCGAATGGCCTTCCTCCTGATGACGGCGGAGGACGAGACCGCCGAG
This sequence comes from Plantactinospora sp. CA-294935, assembly GCF_050936445.1. Classification (NCBI taxonomy): domain Bacteria; kingdom Bacillati; phylum Actinomycetota; class Actinomycetes; order Micromonosporales; family Micromonosporaceae; genus Plantactinospora; species Plantactinospora sp. CA-294935. Next base: position 7,786,455 of record NZ_JBNJMU010000001.1, on the reverse strand, counting down.
GGGAAGGTGCGAGCCAGGGAGAACGTCGTCCACGAGGTAGGGCTCTTCCAGGGGCGGCTCGGCTTCACGAAGGCGATCGTGCTGCTGGAGGATGGGTGCGAGGAGTTCTCCAATATCTCGGGGCTGGGTCAGATCCGCTTTCCCAAGGGCGACATTCGTCCGGCCTTCGACGAGATCCGGAAGGTGCTCCAGCGCGAGGGCGTGCTTCGCTAGGTCGGTTTTGTCGAGACCACGAACACCCTGACCGGCAGCAAGCGGCGCCAGCGCAGCCCTCTCGTGATTCGTCAGATCGCGGAGCCACCCGGGGTCCACTGGCGATCTCCATGATCCGCGAGACAGAACCTACGCCGCTAGCGGCTGGAGGAACTGGGGTCCGGGCAGCAGGTGCCGGATGGGTTCGAGCTGCGTCGGCCTGAGCGAGTACCAGGCCCAGCTCCCTCGCTTGTCCCGGTCCAGCACTCCGGCGTCGACGAGGATTTTGAGGTGGTGGCTGATCGCGGGCTGCGTCATGGTGAACGCGTCGGTGAGGTCGCAGACGCATGCCTCGCCGGTCGGCGTGGCCTCGATGATCGACAGAATTTGGAGTCGGGTGGGGTCGGAGAGGGCTTTGAGGAGTCGGGCGATCTGTTCGGCGTCCGCGCGGGCCAGGGGCGGGTGGGCTGGTCCGGGTGTGCAGGTGGGCGGTGTGGCCTGGTCGGCGGCGGGCATGAGGCGAGTCTAGGAACTGGTCGGCGGTGGTCGAATGACTGCGGAGTGAACAGCGAGTGACGCCGATCAAGAGCCTGCTTGGTGGTCGGGGGTGTCGAGGCGGTAGCCGAGGCCGCGGACGGAGATGATGATCTTCGGGTCTCGTAGGTCGTCGCCGAGCCGGGTGCGGAGCCGGCGGATGTGGACGTTGAGGGTGTTGGAGGCTTCGTCGTCGCGGCTCCAGACGAGTTGGTTGATCTGGGCTCGGGTGACGACCCTGCCGGCGTGGAGCATGAGCAGGTGCAGGAGTTGGAACTCGCGCAGAGGTAGGTCGATACGTCGGCCGCGTAGGCGGACCTCGACGGCGGCGGGGTCGAGGCGCAGGGCGCCGACCTGGATCGCGGCCTGGAAGTCGGCGGCGGTTTCGGGGCTGATCGAGCGGAGGATGGGAAGGATGTCGGCGACCCGGTATGGGCGGGGGACACAGGCGGTGGCGCCGAGGGCGAGGGCGAGGCTGGCTTCGGGGCCGTCGTGCTCGCCGACGCCGACGAGGGTGGGGATGCAGCCGTGTGTGTGTAGGGCGCGGGCGATCGCGGACCCGCTCATGGGCGGCACCTGTGCGGCGGTGAGGACGGCGTCGGGCAGCAGCGCACCGGCTTGCAGCATCGCGTCGGCGGGGTCGTCGGTGCAGACGACGTCGATCTGCCGGTCCTGCAACGCGGCGGCCACAGCTTTGGAGCCGACCGTGTCGGGGTCGACGATGAGCAGGAGGAACCGGGCGCGGACGGTGCGCGGGGTCAGCGGCTGGCAGGCCGGCGGGTTGCCGGCCTGGGGCTGCATGGGGACGTTTTCCCGGTTGTTGGTTTCGGGCATCAGCCGAATCGTCCGGTGATGTAGTCCTCGGTCCGTTTCTCCGTCGGGTTGGTGAAGATCTTGTTGGTGTCGTCGTACTCGACGAGCCGGCCGTGGCGTTCACCGGCCTGGTCGACCTCCGCGGTGAAGAACGCGGTGCGGTGGGAGACCCGGGCGGCCTGCTGCATGTTGTGGGTGACGATGACGATCGTGTAGTCGTGCGACAGTTCGTGCATCAGATCTTCGATCTTGCCGGTGGCGATCGGGTCGAGTGCGGAGCACGGCTCGTCCATGAGGATCACCTCGGGCCGTACGGCGATGGTCCGGGCGATGCACAGCCGCTGCTGCTGTCCGCCGGACAGGGCCAGGGCCGAGGTTTTCAGCTTGTCCTTGACCTCGTCCCAGAGCGCGGCGCGGATCAGGGCCTGTTGGACCAGGGCGTCCATGTCGGGGACCCGCCAGCCGAGGATCCGGGGGCCGTAGGCGATGTTGTCGTAGATCGACTTGGGGAACGGGTTCGGTTTCTGGAAGACCATGCCGATGAGCCGGCGGACGTCGATGGGGCTGACGTCGCGGGCGTAGAGGTCCTGGCCGTGGTAGGCGATGTGGCCGGCGACCCGGGCGCCGGGGATGAGGTCGTTCATTCGGTTCAGTGACCGGAGCACGGTCGATTTGCCGCAGCCGGAGGGTCCGATCAGCGCGGTGATCTCGTTGCGGCCGATGTTCATGTCCACGCCACGCACGGCCTGGTAGTCGCCGTAGAAGACGGACACGTTCTGCAGGATCAGCACCGGCTCGCTCTTGTCCCTCCTGCGGGGGGCGGGGTCGGGGATGGTGAGGGTCACCGGCCCGGGCTGCGGCCGGGTGTTGACGGAGGCGTCGTTCACAGCGGAGTCCTTCGGATTGGGGCTGCTCATCAGCGGGCTACCAGCGCTTCTGGAACCGGTTGCGGATCAGGATCGCGGCGGAGTTCATCAGCAGGAGGATGACCAGCAGCAGCACGATCGCGGCGGCGGCGAGTTCCTGGAACTCGGCCTGCGGTTCCTTGATCAGGTTGTAGATCTGGATCGGCAGGGTGGTGTAGCTCGACAGCGGGCTCTCGGGGTTGAAGCGGATGAAGGTGACCGCGCCGAGCAGGATCAGCGGGGCGGCCTCGCCGAGAGCGCGGGACAGGGCGAGGATCGCGCCGGTCGCCATCCCGGGCACCCCGGCCGGCAGCACCTGTCGCCATGTCGTCTGCCATCGGGTGGCGCCGAGGGCGTAGGAGGCGTGCCGGATCGACTGCGGCACCGCCCGCAGCGCCTCCCGCGAGGCGATGATCACCGTGGGGAGGACGAGCAAGGACAGCACGATCGCGGCGGTGATGACGGTGAAGCCGAGCCCGAGGACCCGGGCGATGAGGCCGAGGCCGAGGATGCCGAACACGATCGATGGCACACCGGCGAGGTTCTGGATGTTCAGCTCCAGGAGCCGGTTGTACCAGCGGGTGTTGTCGGCGTACTCCTCCAGGTAGATCGCGGAGGCGATCCCGACGGGCAGGCAGATCAGCGCGGTCAGGCCGATCACCCACAGGGTCCCGGTGATCGCGGACTGGACGCCGGCCTGTGCGGCGCGGGAGGCCCGGCCGGTCGGCATGTTCTCCCACAGCCGGGGGTCGAGCCGGTTCCAGCCCTTGTAGACGGCGAAGGTGATCAGCGCGATCAGGAACGCGAACGCGACCAGCAGGCAGAACTGCAGCGCGAGCTTGAACAGGACCTCGCCGGGCCGGGTACGGCGGCCGGTCAGTTCTGCCGCCACCTGGGCGGCGTCCCGTCTTCCGGTGCGGGGGGCAGGGGTCGGGGCCGTTGTGGTGCTCACTCGTACACCTCACGGAAGCGGCGGACCAGGCGGATGGAGATGGCGTTGAGCACGAACGTGAACGCGAACAGGGTCGCGCCGACGGCGAAGATGGTCAGGTAGTCCAGGGAGTCGACCGGCAGGTCGCCCTGGCCCGCTCCGGCGATGTAGCCGGTCATCGTCGCCGCGCCCTCGATAGGCGACCCGGGGATGCCGGCGGTCTTCAACCCGGCGGCGATGGTGACGATCATCGTCTCGCCCAGCGCCCGGGACACGCCGAGGACGATCGCGGCGACGATCCCGGACAACGCGGCCGGGACGACGACCCGGGTGGCGACCTGCATCTTCGTCGAGGCGAGGGCGTAGGCGCCCTCCCGCAGGCTGTGCGGCACCGCGCTCATCGCGTCCTCGGACAGGCTCGCCACAGTGGGGACGATCATGATGCCCATCGCGATCCCGGCAACCAGGAGGTTCTGGAACTCGGGCTTGGTGGCGCCGGGCCACAGTTCGACCAGGCCGGGGTTGAGGAAGGTGAGCGCGAAGAACCCGTACACCACAGTCGGGATGCCGGCGAGGACCTCCAGGACCGGCTTGAGGAGCCGGCGGGTGCCGGAACGGGCGTACTCCGACAGGTAGATCGCCGCGCCCATCCCGAGGGGTACGGCGATCACGGTGGCGATCGCGGTCACCCACAGGGTCGCGACCAGCAGCGGCACGACACCGTAGTTTTTGTCGGCGAACAGCGGCGTCCACTGCGAGCTGGTGAAGAACTCGACGATGCTGACCTCGCCGAAGAACTCCACCGTCGGCACCGCCAGGGACACCACGATGCCGATCGTGGTGGCGATCGACACGATCGCCGCGATGACCAGCAGGGTCTCGATGACCTTCTCACCGGGGCGGCGGCGCCCCCGCCGCACGGCGGCGGCGGGGACGCTGGGACCAGGAATCGTGACCACGAATCTCAGGCCTTCGGCAGCGAGTCGTACTCGGACTTCAGGGTGGCCTTCTGCGCCTCGGTCAGCGGCACGAACTTGGCCTCCTTGACCACCTCGTCGATGTTGGCGATGAAGAAGTCGACGAAGTCCTTGACCTGCGGCTTCGCCACACCCTTGTCGGAGACGTAGATGAACAGTGGCCGGGACAGCGGCTTGTAGGAGTTGTCCTGGGCGGTGGCGACGCTGGGCTCTACACATCCGGCACCGCCGTCGACCTTGACGATCTTCAGCTTGTCGGCGTTCTCCTCGTAGTAGGTGAACCCGAAGTAGCCGAGGCCACCCTTGGAGCCGCTGACCCCCTGGACGATGACGTTGTCGTCCTCGGACGGGGTGTAGTCGGTGCGGTGCGCGCCCTCTTCGCCGTTGATCGCACCGGTCCAGTAGTCGAAGGTGCCCGAGTCGGTCCCCGCGCCGAACAGCTTCAGCGGCTCGTTGGGGAACTTCGGGTCCACCTGGTTCCAGTTGCCGACCTTCGACCCGGGCTCCCAGATCTTCTTCAACTGCGCCACGGTCAGGCAGTCGGCCCAGGTGTTTTCCTTGGACACGACCACCGACAGGGCGTCGTTGGCGACGATCAGCTCGACGTACTTGACGCCCTTGGTGTCACACTCCTTCTTCTCCTCGTCCTTGATCGGACGGGAGGCGTCGGAGATGTCCGTCTCGCCGTTGCAGAACTTCTTGAATCCGCCACCGGTGCCGGAGATCCCGACGGTGACGTTCACCTTCGCCTGCTCCTCGGCGTAAAGGTCCGCCGCAGCCTTGCTCAGCGGGCCCACCGTGCTGGAGCCGTCGACCTTCACCTCACCGGACAACTCGGCCGCGGTATCCCCGCCCGCTGTGTCGTTGTCGCCGCCACCACAGGCGGCCAAGCCCACCGTCAGGACCAGCGCGGCTGACGCGACGCCCAGTCCACGCATTGTCTTGATCACAATTCGTCCTCTTCAGACGGTCCGGCAGTGTCCCTGCCGGACGCTCCCACGAGGTCGACGGCAACCCGCCGACACGGCCCATAAGAAGCTGTTTATGTGATCCGGGCTCTGCCGCTAGGTGAACGCAGCATGAACATAAAGACCCGTTTATATCACCAGGTCAGAGGCCGTGTCGGTTCACTTGTTGTCGTTATCCGTTCATTCCTAGTTCACTCTTCGCCTGCGGCCGAGCGACGACATGCGGCGCCCGGGCAAGTGGAACTAGACAGTGGCCAATCACTGTCCAAACCGGCCCGACGCCGGCGCGGCGCCTGACAATGGTGAAGAGCGAAGGGCCGTCTCATTGGCTCTTCCTGCCGTCGGTGCAGGGGTCAGCGGCTGGCGGGTACCGCGAGGTCGTCGAGGAGGCGGCGGACCCGGCGCTCAATCTCGTCGCGGATCGGTCGCACCTGCTCTGCGGTCTTGCCGGCTGGGTCGTCGAGGTCCCAGTTCTCGTACCGGGTGCCGGGGAAGATCGGGCAGGCGTCCCCGCAACCCATCGTGACCACCACATCGGCGGCGCGGACCACCTCGTCGGTCCACGGCTTCGGGAACTCGGTCGAGATATCGATACCGCGCTCGGCCATCGCGGCCACCGCGGCGGCGTTGACCTCCATGCCGGGTTCGGAACCGCCGGACCAGGCAACCGCGCGGTCACCGGCCAGGTGCTGGAAGAACCCCAGCGCCATCTGGCTGCGCCCGGCGTTGTGCACGCACAGGAACAGCACAACGGGACGACCATCCTGGTGCAGGCCCTCCACCCGGGCCAGAGCGTGCAGCCGCTGCCTGGCGAACCGCTCGGCGAGCAGCGGCAGGAAGTGCGGGACCGTACTGGCCAACGCGAACTGGTCGTAGCTGGTGTACAGGAACCGTTCGATCGTCTCGGTGCCGTAGATGCCGCTGAACTCGTCGCCGAGCCGTACGGCCGCGGTGTGCAGGGCGAGCTGCTGGTCGATCGAGACGTCGGCGCGGCGGCTCGCGGTGAGGTCAGTCATGGTCGCCTCCAGTGGGCAGGATGGGTGCAAGCCGCTCGATGCGGGCGGCGATGTCGGCGAACGCGGCCTCGAACGCGTCGTCGGTGTCGGCGCGGGCCGGATCCGGCACTGACCAGTGCAGCCGCGGTCGGATAGGGGCGGGCAGATGCTCGTGCGCGTTGTCGCACACCGCGATTACCAGGTCGTCGTTCCGAACCACGTCATCGACGTGTGCGGTGCGGGCCGGATCCAGGTGTAGGCCGTGCCGGCGGGCCACCCGCATCGCTCGGGGGTGGACCCGTTCGGCCGGCTCCGTGCCCGCCGACTCCGCCGGCACCTGGCTGCGGGTTGCCCAGAGGGCGGCGGCCAGCTGCGAGCGAGCCGAGTTGTGGGTACAGACGAACACCACCCGAGCGGCTGCCGGAACGGGCGACGACGTGATCACTGCCAGGGTTTCCGGGACGAGTCGCAGATAGGTGCGCCGCCGGTCGCCCTCCGACCGGGCCCGGACAACCAGACCGCTGTCGTGCAGCACCTTCAGATGGTGGGCGACCAGGTTCGTCGGCATCTGTAGCGCCTCGCCAACCTCGCCGGGTGAGGCGTCGCCCAGCATGAGCGTGTCGACGATCGCCAACCGGGCAGGCTCGCCCAACGCGGCATGCACCCGTGCCCGCAACTCTAACGAAGATCCCTCAGTATCCATTGAGTCAATAATGGCTGAGTTATCTTCGAGTGTCAACGTAGCGGACGGTGGCGGGTTCGCTCGAAGCGACGGTCGGGGTGCCATCCCGAGCCGCACGTGTGTCCCTCCCGGGACAACGAGTCCTTGGTCGCCGAGCCGGGGCCCGGCGACCAAGGCTGAAACACACCTGCCGGCAGTGGGACCTGACGGCAGGCCGGGTGGTGGCGACCGTCAGGTGCTGACCAGGGCAGCGGCGCCGCCGGCATAGGCGGCCAGTGGCGCCGTCACGTGCTCAGCGTCGCGGGCCACGCCCCGCAGCGTGTTGGAGGAGAAGGAGCGTTGGAATTCCAGCCCCACGTAGACCAACCCGGGGTGGGTGACCGAGACGCCTCCGGCGTGCAGGGGTGCACCGGACGCGTCCAGAGCGCCGAGCGGACGCAGGTAGTCCAGGTGGGGCCGGTACCCCGTCGCGAAGATCACCACGTCGACCTTCTCTGACGTCCCGTCCGGCCACAGGACACCCTCGGGCGTGAACGCGGTGAACATCGGCCGCCGTGCGAGCCGGCCCGAGGTCATCGCGTCCTGGTAGATGCCGGTGTCGAGCACCAGTGTCTGGCTGACGAAATGCGCCAACCATGCCGGTGGCAGCGAGTCGAACCCGGTGACGTCAAGCCAGTGGTGCAGGTCATGGCCGCCGTAGACCTGCGGGACGAACTGGATCGGCTGCCGGGTCGCCAGGGCCACGGTCGCGACCTCGGCCAACTCGTAGCCGACCTGCACTGCGGAGTTGCCGGCCCCGACCACCACGACGCGCTTGCCGGCGTACGGTTTCGGGTCACGGTAGGCCGCCACGTGCAGCACCTCGCCGGCGAATTCCTCGTGACCAGGCAGGACGGGCAGGTACGGGTTGCCGAAGGAGCCGCTGGCGGCCACCAGCCCGGCGGCCTCGATGCTTTCGCCGCCGACGGTCCGCACCACAAACCCCGCGCCGGCGCCCTCGCCCCGTTGCACAGTCTCGACCCGGGTGCCCGTGCGGATCTCCGCGTCCAGGCTGGCGGCGTAACGCTCGAGGTAGGCCACCACCTCATCCCGAACCGGGTAACGATCCGGATCACCGGGGAACGGCATGCCCGGCATGCCGCTGTATCGGGCGGGGGAGAAGAGAGTCAGGCTGTCGTAGTAGCTGGGCCAGGACCCTGCGGCCCTGTCCGCGGCTTCGAGCACCAGGGGACGCAGTCCTGCCTGCTGTGTCGCGCGGGCGGCTGCCAGACCCGACTGGCCGCCACCGACGATGACCACGGGCCGAGATTCGATGTTCATGAGGCCGATCATATCGTCATCTCGCGAAATCGCGATATGACGTTTTGTTCTAGGCTGATGGCATGGCAGAACCAAGCAGCCAGGAGGCGGCCAGGGCACGGCCTGGCGCGAGCGGCGGTCAGGATGGCGGCCCGCCGGAGTTGTCGGAGAAGACCCACGAGTTCCTCAAGGCCCTGGCCAGCTCGTCCCGTCAACGCATCATGCTGCTGTTCTCCCAGGGTGCGGAGCTGTCGGTCGGTGAGGTCGCCGAGCGGGCCGGCATCGGACAGTCCACGGCTTCGGAACAGCTGACGCTGCTGCGACGCGGCGGCATCCTCACCTCCCGCCGGGAGGGCAAGATCGTGCTCTACCGCGCCGACCGCGATGGCGTCATGGGGGTCCTGGACGACCTCCGGGCGTACCTCCTCACCTGCTGCTGAACAACCAGCAGCAGGCTCAGCGTGCTGGCCGCCCGGCCGCCAGCTCGGCCACCAGCTTCTCGACCCGACCCCGGATGTCGTCGCGGATCGGGCGGACCGCTTCGACGCCTTGGCCGGCCGGGTCGTCGAGCTGCCAGTCCTCGTAGCGTTTGCCCGGGAAGACTGGGCATGCATCGCCGCAGCCCATGGTGACGATCACGTCGGAGGATTCGGCGGTCTCCCACTCGAGCTTCTTCGGTGTCTGGTCGGTGATGTCGATGCCGACCTCGCGCATCGCCGCGACGGCGGCGGGATTGACCTGGTTCGCCGGTGCCGAGCCGGCGGAGCGGACCTCGACCGTGTCCCCGGCGAGGTGGCGGAGCCAGCCGGCGGCCATCTGGGAGCGGCCGGCGTTGTGGACGCAGACGAACAGGACGGTGGGCTTGTCGGACATGATCAGCTCCTTCGAGATCAGGCGGTGAGGACGGCGCGACGGGCCGTCGCCGATGGTTGCGGTGGGCTCGGCCGAGACGGTGTCTCGGCGCGCGGCATCGCGTTCAGGCAGCGGGGGCAGGTGCTGATCCAGCCGCGCCGTACGGAAGTGCGGGACGTAGGGCTCGTTGATGTGACGGCCGACTGTTTCGGAGCCGAGGTGGACAGTGACGTCGTCCTTCACCCCAACGGACGCCCGGCGAGCCGGTGTGGCGTCGTTGCACACCGGGTGCGGGATCATCGTCATGACGGGCTTCTCGCTTCGGCGGGTGAGGCCGGGAACAGACGTCGGCGCAGGGCGAGGCTGACGTAGACGAGTGCGACGAGGACGGGTACCTCGATCAGTGGTCCGACGACACCGGCGAGGGCCTGGCCGCTGGTGACGCCGAACGTACCGATCGCCACCGCGATGGCCAGCTCGAAGTTGTTGCCGGCCGCGGTGAAGGCCAGCGTCGTCGTCCGCTCGTAGCTGAGTCCGATCGCGCGGCCGAGGCCGTAGGAGCCGGCCCACATGATCGCGAAGTACGCCAGGAGCGGGACCGCGATCAGGACGACGTCCCACGGTCGGCTGGTGATGGCGTCGCCTTGCAGGGCGAACAGGATGACGATGGTGAACAGCAGCCCGTACAGGGCGGCGGGGCCGATCTTCGGCAGGAACTGTCCCTCGTACCAGGTGCGGCCCTTTGCCTGTTCGCCGAACCGTCGGGTGAGGTATCCGGCGAGCAGCGGGATGCCGAGGAAGATCAGCACGTTGCGGGCGATGTCCCAGCCGGAGACAGCCAATTCCGCACCGGACAGGCCGAGCCAGTCGGGCAGTACCGACAGGTAGAACCAGCCGAGTACGCCGAAGGCGAGGACCTGGAAGACGGAGTTGAGGGCGACGAGGACGGCGGCGGCTTCGCGGTCGCCGCAGGCGAGGTCGTTCCAGATGATCACCATGGCGATGCAGCGGGCGAGTCCGACGATGATCAGGCCGGTGCGGTATTCGGCGTGGTCGGCGAGGAAGGTCCAGGCCAGGGCGAACATGATCGCCGGGCCGATCAGCCAGTTCAGTACGAGGGAGGAGATCAGCAGGCGGCGGTCGCCGGTGACGGTGTCGAGCCGGTCGTAGCGGACCTTGGCCAGCACCGGATACATCATGACCAGCAGGCCGACGGCGATCGGCAGCGAGATTCCACCGATCTTCACCGCTTCCAGGGCGGTGTTCAGCCCGGGGATGAGTCGGCCGAGCAGGAGCCCGGCGACCATCGCCAGACCGATCCAGAAGGGCAGGAACCGGTCGAGGCGGGACAGCCGGCCGACGACGGCAGGTGCCGCGTCGGCGGTAGGGGTGGTGGTCATCAGCACTCCCGGCGGGATTCGGCGTTGGTCCGCGCGCGGGCGGCGAGGTCGGTGAGCTGGGCCGCGGCTGCTTCCAGGGCGTCGGGCAGTAGCCGGTAGTAGGTGAACCGGCCGTGTGGTTCCGTGACGACGAGGCCGGCGTCCCGCAGTTGCCGCAGGTGCCCGGAGATGTTCGGCTGCTTCGCGCCCGTGTCGGCGACCAGGTGGCAGGTACACGCCGGCCCTTGGGCGAGGAGGTCGACGATCTGCGCCCGGAGCGGGTCGGCCAACAACCTGATCACATCAGGCGCATCTGATATCAGCACGCCCTGATGTAACCATTCGTGACTGCCGTTCGTCCAGCCGGCCAGAGTGAACATCAGATGTACGGGCCACCGCGATGCGACCCGACAGCCTCCCTGGCGTGCCGAGGATGTCGGCCGGTTACGCGCTGGCCGGGATCCCGACTTCGAGCAGGCTCGCGAGCTGCCGCATGAGCCCCGGCCGCGCCCGGTAGTAGACCCAGGTGCCTCGGCGCTCGGCGTCGACGAGTCCGGCCTCGCGCAGGGTCTTGAGGTGGTGGGAGATCGTCGGCCCGGACAGGTTGAACGCCGGGGTGAGGTCGCAGACGCAGATCTCACCGGCGGGCGCCGAGGCGATCATCGACATCAGCTGAAGGCGCACGGGGTCGCCGAGCGCTTTGAAGGCCGGGGCGAGCACGGTGGCGGTCTCGGCCGGGATCCGCTGCTCGCTGATCGGCGCGCAGCAGGGCACTCCGGCGTTGAGGTCGGTCAGGCTGAGCACCGGCGTCTGCTTCGACATACGTCTAGGTTGACAGATCTCGAATCAACGTGCAACTCTCTGATTCGAAGAACGTCGAGACAGTCTCCGCGTGAGGAGGAAGCCGTGCTCTGCCTTTTCCGGCGTCGTTCCCCAGTCATGGGGGTCCGGTTCTGCGACGGCTGCGCCGAGGTCACCACCGCCGAACAGCGCGCCCGCCGCCGCTACGACCGCAGCCACACCGACATCTACCCGCTGACCCTGCCCCGCTGAACACCAGAGGAGGACCACCATGACCGTCAACGAGAGCCCCGGAGGCTTCGCCGGCGATCCGACCGCCGCGCTGACCGTGGCCGGTTCCACCGGCTGCTGCGGCAACCCGGCCCAGTCCACGAACATCGCCCTGCCCGACCCCGCCGACAGCACGGGTGGCACCTGCTGCGGCACCCCGGCGGCGGCCGTCGCCGCCAACTCCTGCTGCGCCCCGGCCGCGAAGGCCGACGCGGTCGCCACCGGACAAGGATGCTGCGGATGACCGGCCCGACCGTCGGAGCCGGCATCGACGCCGCCTTCGACGCGGCCCTAGACACGGTGTCGGCCGACCGGCTGACGGCGACCGTCACCACGCTGGCCGGCGACGCCTTCACCGGACGCCGCGTCGGCACGCCGGGCAACATCGCCGCCCGAGCCTGGCTCGCCGGACAACTGACCGACGTCGGCGCGGCCGTCGAAACCGACCCCTTTCCGGTACGGGCGGTGCCCGACATCTACACCGCGCCGACCGTGCGGTTCGACGACGGGACCACCGCGAGAGACCTGTCGTTCGGCCGTGAGGTCTCGCTACACCTCGCCTCCGCCGACCTCACCGCCCCCCGACGCGGGCCACTGGGCGTCGCAGGGACGGGCGATCCGACCGGCCGGTGGCTCGTCGTGCCGGCCGGGATGAGCTTGTTCGACGCGTACGGCCACGCCCACGGGGCGGCCGGGCTGCTGCTGCCGCGCAACGTCGACGCGGACGGGTGGCAGTTCACGATGCTGGCCGGTCCGACTCCTGGCCCGCTGCCGGTCCTCACCCTGGCAGCCGCGACCCACCACGCCGTCACCGAGGTGGCCCTGTCCGGCGCGGGCTGGTTCGTGGGCAACACACCGATACGCCGCGCCGACGTCACGGCCGGAAACCTGCACGGCCGCCTCCGGCCCGCATCGGGGGACGTGGAGCTGCTGCTGACCGCGCACTTCGACGGTGTCGGCGATCATCCCGGCCTGCGGCAGCCCGCTGCGGCCGACAACGCCAGCGGCGTCGCGGTCATCCTGGAGGCCGCCCGGGTTCTCTCCGCCAGCCTGCCTCAGGGGGTGGGCGTGTCCGTGGCATTGCTCGACGGGGAGGAGGTCGGCGCGCTCGGTTCCGCCCATCACGCCAGCCGCCTGGCCGAGGCCGGCGTGGATCCGCTGGTGATCAACGTCGACGGGGCCGGGCACCTGCATCAGGCCGCCGCTGTGGAAGCCGGCGGGCCCGCGCACGGGCTGCTCGCTCTCCTCGACCAGGCCGGCCGGCACACTGGCGTACCCCTCGTCGCGGGACCGGTCGCCTCAGACAACCGCCGCTACGCCGGGCTGGGCTTTGCGGCGATCGGTATCGGCGCTGGGATGGCCGGCTACCACAGCCCGGCCGACACGCCCGACCGAGTTGAGCCAGGCACCCTGACGGCCATTACGCAGCTCGTCGTCGCAACCGTGTGGCTCGCCGCCCGCACTCCGGCTAGATTTGAATCGTCTATCGGCGATGAACGATAGAGGTTGATGAAGGTGGGTGACGGTGGCGGAGTTGCTGGACCGGTCGGTCGCGGAGGAGTACGCGTCCTGGTTCCGGGCCCTCGCCGACCCGAGCCGGGTGCAGATCGTGGAGTATCTGGCCCGGCAGGGCCGGCCGATGAGCGTCGGGGAGATCGTCGCGGCGGTCGGGCGGGCGCAGTCGACGGTGTCGCAGCACCTGAGGATCCTTGCCGACGTCCGCTTCGTCCTCGTCGACCAGGTCGGCACCGCACGCCACTACCGGATCAACGCCGCCTGCATCAACTGCTTTCCCTCCGCCGCCGACGTGGTCATGGGCAAGCCGGCCCCGGCGCCGATCGGGGGCTGCTGATGCGGATCCGTGCCATGGAGCCTGCCGACGCCGACGTGGTGCTGGCGATCTATCAGGCCGGAATGGACGGCGGCAACGCCAGCTTCGAGACTCAGGCGCCGACCTGGGCGGCGTTCGACGCCGGCAAGCTGGCCGATCATCGTCTGGTCGCCGTCGACGACGACGGCGCCGTCATCGGCTGGGTGACTGTCTCGGCGGTGTCCAGCCGAGCCGTCTACGCCGGGGTCGTCGAGCACTCCGTCTACGTCCACCCCGCCGCGCAGGGGAACGGGGTCGGCGCGGCACTGCTCGACGCGTTGATCGCCTCAACCGAGGCCGCCGGGATCTGGACCATCCAGTCCGGCGTCTTCCCCGAGAACGCGGCCAGCTTGACCCTGCACCAACGGGCCGGCTTCCGGATCATCGGCATCCGCGAGCGGATCGGCCGCCACCGGGACAAGTGGCGCGACGTCATCCTGATCGAACGCCGCAGCCCCGCCATCACCTGACCCACCAGCCCCTATCCAGGGCAATGGCACCGCCCGACCTGCTATTTCGAGTATTTTCAAGATAGAGGAGTTGTCATGAACGACCGTATGGAAGACCTGCCCGTGGTCGTGATCGGTGCCGGCCCGGTGGGCCTGGCCGCCGCCGCCCACCTACACGAGCGCGGGCTGCCGTTCACCGTCCTGGAGGCCGGTGACGGCCCGGCCGCAGCCGTCGCCCAGTGGGGGCACGTGCGGCTGTTCTCGCCGTGGCGGTACAACGTCGACCAGGCCGCCGCCCGACTGCTGCGCGACGCCGGCTGGGTCGAGCCCGACCTTGAGGTACTGCCGACCGGCGGCGAACTCGTCGCGGACTACCTGCGACCGCTGGCGGACCTGCCCACGGTGAAGCCGAACATCCGGTACGGCACACAAGTGGTCGCCGTGACCCGGCTCGGCCTGGACCGACTCCGCACCGCCGGCCGGGAAGACACCCCGTTCCTGATCCGGCTCGCGTCCGGCGAAGACCTGCTCGCCCGCGCGGTCATCGACGCCTCCGGCACCTGGAGCACACCCAACGTCCTCGGCGCCGCCGGCATCCCCGCCCACGGAGAAGCCACCGCCGTCGGAGCGATCGAGCATGCTCTGCCCGATGTGCTCGGCGCCGACCGTGACCGGTTCGCCGGGCAGCGGGTCCTGGTCGTCGGTGCCGGCCACTCCGCCGTGAACACCCTCCTCGCCCTGGCCGAACTTGCCGAGCAGGTACCTACGACGAAGGTCAGTTGGGCGATCCGGGCTAGCAGCCCGGCCCGCACCTACGGCGGCGAGACCGCCGACGCCCTACCAGCCCGCGGGGCTCTCGGTACCCGGCTGCGCGAACACGTCGAAGCCGGGCGCATCGACCTGATCACCGGCTTCTCCGTGCACCAGCTCGCCCCGACACCGGAGGGCGGGGTGGCGGTGTCGGACGGGACCCGGACGGTGATGGTGGACCGGATCGTGTCGGCGACCGGGTTCCGGCCCGACCACTCCATCGCCACCGAGCTGCGTCTCGACCTGGACCCGATCATGGGCTCCACCCGGGCCCTCGCCCCGCTGATCGACCCCAACGAACACTCCTGCGGCACCGTGCCCCCGCATGGCGTCGATGAACTCAGCCACCCCGAACCCGGCTTTTACGGCATCGGGGTCAAGAGCTACGGACGCGCCCCGACGTTCCTGATGGCCACGGGTTACGAGCAGGCGCGTTCCGTTGTCGCCGCTCTCGCGGGTGACTGGGCGGCGGCTCGCGACGTCCAGCTCGACCTGCCCGAAACCGGTGTCTGCAACAGCAACCCGATCGTCGGCGATGACACCATCGCCGCAGGCGGCGGCTGCTGTGGAGATCCGGCGGTCGCGACGGTTCCGGCGACGAGCGGACGCGGCCTGGCCACGGGTATCGCCGGCGGCCTGCTCACCGCACCACTGGCCCTCGTCGACGTCTCCACCACACCCAGCACCGAGTCTGCCGGCGGCTGCTGCGGCAGCTGACCGATGCCCACCACCGAGCCGGTGGCCACCGAACTACCTGTCGGTGGCCGCCGGACCCGGTTCCACGGCTGGCAGATCGTCGCCGCGCTCGCGATCACCCAGACCGTCGGCTACGGCACCCTCTACTACGCCTTCGCCGTCCTCCTGCACCCGATGGCCACCGACCTACACGCCTCCACCACCACCGTCACCGGGGCGTTCACCGCCTCCGTCCTCACCTGGGCGCTCGTAGCCGTCCCCGTCGGCAGATGGCTCGACCGGCACGGCGGCCAGGCACTGATGACCACCGGCTCACTACTGGCCACCGGTCTCCTCGTCGCCTGGTCTCAGGTCCGTACCGTCACCCAGCTCTACGTTGTACTCGTCGGCATCGGGCTGGCCATGGCGATGGCCCTCTACGAGGCGGCGACCGCCGTCATCGTCTCCTGGTTCGAACCCGCACGCAGACCCCGAGCACTGCTCGCGATGATCGTCGTGGCCGGCTTCGCCAGCACCATCTTCCTGCCACTGACCGGGCAACTCGTCGCACACCACGGCTGGCGTACCGCACTGCTCATCCTCGCCGGCATCTACGGCGTGATCACCCTGCCGCTGCACGCCATCCTCGTCCGCAAACCGCCACGCGCGGCCGCGACCGCCCCGCACACCTCCCCGGCCGTACGGGCCGCAGTGGTGCGGGCCGCACTTCACGACAGCCGCTTCTGGTTCCTCGCGATCGCGTTCATCGCCCACAGCGCCGCGATGAGCACCATGACCCTTCACCTGGTCGGGTTCCTCACCGACCAGGGACACCCCGCCACGTTCGCCGCCACCGTCGCCGGACTACTCGGCGTGCTGTCGGTCACCGGCCGCCTTGTCCTCACCGGCGCGCAACAACGGGTCCGGATGACCTCCCTCGTCGCCACCGTGTTCGGGATCCAAGCCGCAGCGGCCCTTTGCCTGCCGTTGGTCGCCACCAGCCGGATCGGCGCCATCGTCGCCGTCACCGCCTTCGGGTTCGGGTTCGGCGTCGCCAGCCTCGCCGCACCCGCACTCCTCGCCGACCGCTACGGCACCACCGCCTACGCCACCATCGCCGGCGTCCTCGCCGCGCCTGTGACTGTCGCCAGAGCCTCCACCCCGCTGGCCGCCGCCGCCCTGCTCCACGGTGCCGACGGCTACACGCCCGTCCTCAGCGCCATCGGCGCCATCTGCTGCATCGCGGCAATTGCGGTCCTCGTCAAAGCCGAAACGCCCCCTCCTATAACTGATCTTGGTGCGGATGCAGCTCTCCCCTCTGCGCGTATAAACGTCAGCAGCAGCGGCGCCAGAACGGACTGAGTCTGCCGTACAAATACCCGTGGAGTCGATCATCAGGTTGGCGGTCATCGGTGCCGGCGGCCGACTGCGAAGAGATCGGTATGAGCGCGCTGGCCGCACTGAAGGCGACGGCGAAATCGTCTCCCTCGGGCTCCGACCGTGGCCGATTTCGCCCGAACGCGTGTGCGAGGTACGCTCCCAAATCAGCAGCACTCGCGTTTGGAGAGTCGGTTGAACGAATTGCCAATACCAGCCAGGCCGAGCCCCAACACACCCATCATCCGTGTGCACGAACTGGCGCACGAACTCGGGGTGGACAGCAAGACAGTGCTGGTCGCGTTGCGAGACATCGGGGAGTTCGTCAAGAGCGCCTCGTCTACGGTCCGATATCCGGTGGCCCAGCGCGTCCGGGCTCACGTCCGCGAGAGCTCCGGCGCGCGTGAACCTGCCCCGGGCCGGCCGCTCGCCCGACAGGTGCGGCCGTCCTCGACCGGCATCCGAACGCTCCGGCCCCGACCTGAGCGGCAGCGGCGAACACCCCGGGGGGACTCCTCCGCACCGTCGGAGATGGCGAAGGTGTTCCTATACCGCGCCGAGGCGCAGGAACAGCAGCAGCTTCGCCGCCGGCCCCGACACGTACTCGTGCAAAGAGCGGAGGCGCAGGCTCGCGAGTGGGCGAAGTACTGGTTTGTTCCGCAGGAGGTGGAAGAGTGGCTGGACGTTCACCCGGGGATTTCGGCCCGCGTTGCCGCCGCGCTGCGTGGGGCTGGCCTGACACCGGACGAGGCGGCAATCAGGATCACGACGCCGAGGGGCTTCACACATCGGTTGTCGATCGCCATTCGCGTTTCGTCCGGGGAAATGACAGCATCCGAAGCGGCAGAAGAGCTACGAGCTAGCGAAACCGGGCAGAGACGAACAACGTAGTCAACGTCGAGACCAAGGCATGAGCTCTCCAGTTCCGGTGTCAAGCTCAACGTCCTGGACGCTGTCCGTCCCAAGCCCAGTTATCAGGCGGGCACGTGGGGCAACAACTGGCCACCTGCGGTCTGCGATCGCAGACCGCAGTGCATCTATGCTGGTTTGCTGCCAGGTTGAATCGGCAGTGCCAAGTACGATCTGGTCGGCTTGGAGTTGTTCCGCAAGCAGCGCCCGCTTGGCAACCGCATCACGTAGTTTGCGGCCATTGCCGAGAAATCCCGGTCGTTTTGCTTCTGCAGTTATGATCTGACCGTCGCTCAGCGCGATCAGATCTGCTTCTGCGAGAGAACCGGAGTCCGCGTTCATGAGTTCCATCTCGGCGACATCGATGTAACTACGTACCTCCGATCTCAAGTGATGTGATAGCAGCAGGGGTACGTCGCCGTCCTGAACCACGTGTTCTCGAAATGTCGGGTGTAGATCATAATACCAGCGAGGCTCGGCCTGTGGCTGCTTCCATCGCTCTTGCGATAGATTGTTGCGCGCTGAGCAACGGGGACAGCCATTTACTTGCGCTAGATCACCGATACTCACAAATGCGGGCCTGCTGCATTGCGCACAGCCGAGAATAAGCCCTCTGCGCAGAATGCCCTTCTCTAGCAGCTTGTCGATGCTTTGGCGGAAATCGAGCGCCTGCTGTTCGTCGGTCGAGCCGCCGTAACGCAGGATGCCCGCGAAGGTCAAGTAGCCCTCCCAGAGTTGATCCCCGGCCCCAGTAGGGAGGGCGAATCCCTCGCCTTCCTCGAACGCGACAGTGTCCTTCTTGCCCGCCCGAAATGCTCTGAAGACGGGTAGCAGGGGCCCGGCGAACTGGGCCGCCAACCCGATACGGTCTCCAGTAAGACCTATCATCAGCTCCACACGGCGCCCCGCTGCGGAGAACCTCATCCGCCTTCCGTCTTGACGCGCCATGAGGTCGGCCCAGGTCGCTAGGCTCGGAGCCCGTAGACGGGGCCGTGCCAGTCTGGCCATCGGCGGCGTGCCCCCAGCAACAAAATCGAATCGGCCGGACTCGTAGACAACGCCATCACGGCCGCTGCGGATCCACGTCAGGTAAGAGTCCTGGCCCTGCGCGAGCAGGCTATGCCCGTCGATGCCTCGCCCGCGGGGGGCCGCAACCTCGGTCAGCTCGATGTCGACCTGCCAATGCATCGACCAAGATTCGACGAGCTCAGCAGAAAGTGCCGGAGGTGGGCATGGTGCAACCATTCCAACATCGCCAGCATCATTGCGAGTAACAGGTATGACGAAATCCTGATCAAATCTGTCGCTAGCCGCTAGATGATGAACTCCTCCAGGTAGCCAACGCGTCGTCCCGACGACAACAGCCTTCTTCCACTGCTGAGCGGTCCGCTCGAAGTCATCGCCGGACCAGGCTACCGGCGCCTGGAGATCGGTGGCAATTGCGTCAAGCTCGGTACCGTTGACAGAAGTGCTATGCAGAGCAACTCCTTCCCCCGTTCGGACAGGAGTCCAGATGACTCTACGGAGCGCATAATTGATGAGGCTGTCGGTCTGTCCGTCATTCGTCCACCAGGAGAGGGGTAGCCAGAGGCCGTTGCCGTAAAGCCTTTGGTGTATATAAGAGAGGGCAAAGTCCTCCGGTGCATCGCCTACTGAAAGTAAGGTAGGCCGCCGTTCGAAGCCTCGCCGGATCAAAGTCAGCGCGCGTTCCGTCGAGTCGAAGGCCGTGCTGAGGGCGGTCAGGTCAGGATCCATCTTGTGATCGGCATCTGGAAGCCATACCAGGGCGGCGGGTAGATCACCGAGCAGGCGGCTCGGTGCCAGCGACCAACAGGCCAGCTTGCGTGCGTCCACTTCCTCCAAACCCAGATCGCCACCGATCCTCGGCATGTCGATAACGCCGCACCTGGCAGCCACGGCCACGCCGAGAAGGCCCCCCAGATCCGGCGGAGCCGCGAGACATACGTCCACGTTGGCGTTAGGCATGTCGGCAACTTTCGTAAGTCGTGTTGCCTCGCCGTCTGCGGTCAGGGTGATGACGTCCTCATCCCAATCGTCGACGGTGTCGATCTGGCGCCTGCGATGAGGCGAACACACCCCGACAACCTGCTCCCGCGCCCGATCGTCCATTGCAGATCCCAGCGGCTGCTCGCCGTTCCTTGAAACAAACTGCGCCCGTGCCTCGCCCTCTAGCAGCTCGCCGTCAAGGCGGCAGTTAATCGACCCGGGTGTTGCCATCTCCATCAACCCCAGGGTGCGTTGGAGAGTCACCACATAGTCGGGGTCGTACATCCGTATCGCTGTCAGCAGTTCAGGATGCACCACGCCATCACGATGCGGTACGAGGATGAATCCCCGACCACCCCAGACATTGGTGCAAGCGCGCAGAGCGACGCGCGCCCAAAAGTGCCACTGGTCGTCTCCTCCGTCGAACACAACGGCCACCCTCGGAGACCGCAGACTCATCCGGAGCGTTGCGTACTGAGGACTCTCGATCATGGCTCCCTCGAACGGATGCAGCTGCGGCAAACGGAGACCGCGGCGGGCCGGCGTCGCGAGCCTAGCCATACTGCGCCACAAGGTCCGACCGGCGTAGCATTGAGACGCTGTCGGGGAGACCATCGATAGCCGTCGGACCTCTCGAACGTGATCGAGCGGTCCCGCGTCGACCCGCTCGTGGTTGGCTTTCCGGGCCGGCCGGTGCGCGAGCTGGTCGGCGACGAGTCATCCGGGTGCGGAAATGGGCACGGCTTACAAGGGCGGCTCGGTGACCCAGGCGGTCCGCTCCTGGTGGCCGTGTTCTGCGGCGGGCACCTCGTGATCCGCTGCCGTATGTGCCCGGACGTGCGCCCGGAGCCGGTCGGGCCGGACTGCGACACACGCGAGGGGCGGGTCCCGGCATCGCCGTGACCCGCCCCTCCGGCTAGTCCGCCAGGCGGACTACCACAACCCGGTTATGTCCGGGGCGTCCCGCCACCGCCGCCGAGGTGGCCGACGACCCCGCCGCCGCGCCGCTGCTGCTCCAACAGCCCGCACGCCATGCACAGCTTCACCGTGTGCCCCGGGTAGGCGTCGACCACCGCCTTCTGCTTCGGCCCGATCCATACGTCCGTCCCGCAGGCCTCGTTTTGGCATTGCGCCAGCGTGTGCTCGGTCGTCGGCGTCCACCAGGGTAGTCCCATCCCAGTCATCAACTCGTTGATGTTTCGGGGCGGGCACGCAACGATCAACTTCTCCACGTGAACCCTTTCTCTACTTCCGGGTGCGTTTGGCCGGCGGCTCGGCCAGGGTCGTCGACAGGAGCAGGCTCGTGCCGGCCAGCTGCACGCCCGGTCCGACGACCGTGCCGCCGGCACGGCGGACCTCGGTGATCCGGGTGAACACCTGCTGACCCTCGCCGAGCCCGTCGACGGACGGCACCGCCACCACGTCGGCGCGGCCCTCGGTCAGGTCGGCGACGGCGGACGCCCAGCCCCGGGCGCCTAGGTGCTCGGCTACCACGGCGTACCCGGCGGCGTCGCACCAGCGCCGCAACGTCTGGGCCGTCTCCTCCAGGTTCGGTCGGCCGCCGCGCGTCGACCGGCTGAACAGCGAGGCCCGGCGCTGTACCCACCGCTGGCTGTCGACGTCCCACCGGGCCTGCTCGTACAGCCGGTCGAGGTCGGGGCCGGACCCGGGGACGTCCGGCGAGCAACGAGCCCAACGGTTCGCCCCGGAGTCCCACCGGACGTGCCAGCCGAACTCACGGCACTCGCGGTGGCCCGACCAGTCGCCACGCCAGGCGTCGGTCCCGCAGTGGTGCGGGTCGTTCTCCTGGCAACCCCAGCGACGCATCCCCGTCACTCGGCACTGCGCGGTGTCGCACCGATCGGCGTGCGGCTGCCCGACCTCTGCCGAACAGTCGGGGCAGGTGGCCCGCACCAGGTCAACGATGTCCATGGCTCTCCTCCTCGACCCGCCGGGCGGCGGCCATCACGGCCGCCGCCCGGTTGTTCCTGTCCTGGATCGCGAGCAGGACGAAGAACGGCTTCGTCACGCCTGAACCTCGGGCTCGTCCGCCCCAGGGTCCGTGTCGCGTTCGCCGCCGTCGGCTTCCGGCTCGTCGTCCTCTGGGTCCGGCTCGCCGTGCTCGGCTTCCGGCTCCTCGTCCTCGGCCTCCGGCTCGTCGGCGGCGTCCTCGTCGTCGACGTCTTCCTCGTCCTCGTCGACCTCCGGCGCGGCCAGCTCGGTCCGCATCGTCGCCTCGATCTCGGACAGCGTGTAGCCGGCCTCGGCCAGCCGGTCCAGCCATGCCACGGCGCGCTCCCGGTTGCAGCCCCAGGGACGCACGCCGCACAGCTCGTTGAAGTTGTGCTCCTCGGCGGTGATCCACATCGCGACGAGCAGGCGGTTCAACCGGTCCTGCCCGGCACTGGCCGTCTCGTTGATGTCGCCGCCGGCCAGGGCCTCGATCAGGTCCGCGTCGCCGCCGCGCACGAACATCGGCTTCTCGACCGTCGCCCGGACCGCCTCGACGAGGAGACCCTTCACGACCTTGGCGTTGCCGAACCTCTCGACCAGGAACCGCTCACGCACACCCCGCGCGTCGCTGAGCTGCACCTTCCGCAGCTCTCGCGCTTCGGCGGCCCGCTCCTCCTCGGCGATCTTCGCCGGGCTCTTGTAGTACGTGTGCCCGACGCGCTTGTAGCCGTGGGACTCCGGGTCGAGGCAGATGATCTCGGCACGGGCGTTGCCGTAGCCCTCGGTGACCAAGGCCGCGAACCCCGGCTTCGCCTGGACCTTCGACGGGTCGATTGTCTTGTCGTCGGCCGTCCGCAGTTCGGTCACGAGGGCTTCCCGGCAGTTCCACGGCCAGCCCTTCGGCTTCCGGGCGATCGTCACGCCGGCTGCCTCCAGCTCGGCGCGCAGCTTCGCCACCGCAGCGTCGGTCTCCCGCTTACGCCGCTCCTCGCTCACCTTGTGCTTGACGCCCCACGACGTGTCGACGTCCTGGAGGATTCGTTTCATCGCCTTCGGGTCGTCCTCGAACTCGGCGAGTTCGGCGACGTCCTCCAGGGTCAGCTTGCCGGCGTCGGCCGCGGCCGTCGCCGTCTCGCCGAGCCCGACCAGCCGCAACGAGTTCGTCACGTGCTTGAGGGTGCGTCCCGTACGCCGGGCGATCTCCGTCGTGTCGAGGCCGAACAGCTCCAGCTGGGAGTAGGCCAGGGCCCGCTCCGATGCCGTGATGTCGGCCCGCTGGTCGTTCTCGATCAGCATCGACACCACCTGATCGGCGGGGACGCCGGCCAGGTCGGGCCGCACGAGGCACGGCACGGTCGGCGACAGCCCTTCCGGCCACGTGTCGGCTTCCAGGGCCGCTGCTGCTGCGGCGGCCCGCCGGTGGCCAGCGACGATGAGGTGCCCGCCCTCCTCGGGAACGACGAGCAGGGCCTGGAGGACGCCCCGGGCCGCGATGGACGCGGTCAGCTCGGTCAGGTCGCCGTGCTGTGCGCGGACGTTCCGCGGGTTGGCCAGCAGGTCGCGCGGATCGATGTCCGCGAGGTACGGCGCGTTCTTCGCGCGCCGCGTTTTGGTGGCTGTTCCAGCCATGGGTAGAGCCTTCCTTTCCACGTGAACGGCATTTGCCGTACATAATCATTGTATCAATGATGATCATCTACGCGCCAGTTGAAGACTGGGTACTGAAACGCGTTGGACTCCGTTGACAAGGCGGTCCACGATCGACCGCATGCCTACGCTCCGGAACCGCCGTCTCGAACAGCTCCTCGGCGGTGCGATCGATGAAACACTGACCTATGCGCAGGTGAAGGGCCTTATTCCGGACACAACCGAAGGCCCCGACCTGGACTTCAAGCGCGATACCTACAGCGGCGATCGGGGCCGAAAGGCGCTGTCGGGCGATGTCGCTGCACTCGCCAACGCCAGCGGCGGCATCCTTGTCCTCGGGATCGACGAGGATGACCAAGGCCGCGCAGCAGCCGATACCGGCGTCGCTATCGGCGACGACGAGCGGCGCAGACTCCGGCAGACGGTCGTCGCAAACGTTCAGCCGACGCCAACCTTCGACATCATTCCGGTCGAGAATCCCGAGCGGCCCGGCACCGGCTTCCTCGTCATCTGGGTTGCGCGGTCGGCGACCGCGCCGCACGCGTACATCGCGCAGAACAAGGCGATGCTGTATCCCAGGCGGATCGGTACCGAGACCGTCTGGTTGTCGGAGGGCGAGGTAGCCGAGGCATACCGGGCGCGATTCGCCGGATTCGCGAACCGGGTCGAGGAGACCGCCCAGATCGAAGCCGACTTCGTGCAGCGTCTCGCGCCCGACGAGGTGTTCGCCGTCGTCACCCTCGTACCGGACCTGCCAGGTTCCGCCCCAATCGATAGCGCCGCGCTCC
The DNA here is from genome assembly GCF_050936445.1 of Plantactinospora sp. CA-294935. NCBI lineage: Bacteria > Bacillati > Actinomycetota > Actinomycetes > Micromonosporales > Micromonosporaceae > Plantactinospora > Plantactinospora sp. CA-294935. The sequence goes on along the minus strand of NZ_JBNJMU010000001.1, from coordinate 7,762,372 downwards.
ATGCGTTCCAGCTGCGCAACGCCACCCGAGAAGTGGGTGCCTTCGGCATCCGGCTGGGCACCTTCCATCGCTCGACAGTGCGTCGACGCTGCCTGGTAGGCACCGGGTCGATGAAGCCCAGCCAGCCGCACTCGCGTCTCGCATGCGAGCTGCACGAGAGCGGTAGCGGCGTGTTCGGCGGGGCGAAAATGGAGTCCCGGCCGGAGGTCGAGGACGGAGCGTGCAAGCTCGTTGACAACCAGTGGCTGACTGTCACCATCGGCACCGGCCTCAATGTTCTGGCTCGCCACGCGCGTGACCAAGCGGCGGCCGGAGGTCTGGCAACCGTCAGAGCGACTATCTGGCCGGCGACGTCCCAGGTGCCCGTAGCGCTGGTTGCCAACGTCGGCTGGCACAACGAGCCGGTAGGCAGAGAGCTCGTGAGCGAGCCCCCGGTTGCCGAGGCTGTCGCCGACATCGACGATCTGAGCGCTGGAGGGGCGGGTCTGGTGGCGACGACCTACCGCCTCGCCAGTGAATTGTTTCAAGGGTTTGGTGCTGCCGAGGCCGAAGGCGTTACGCCAGAGGGCGCTATCCGCCTTCCCTGCTGGCACCTGTCTTGGCGCGACGAACTGAGCCGCTGGGCGCGGAGTGCTGGCGTTGAGGTGCTTCCGGGCACGCCCGCCTGACTTGCCCCTCACAGCGGGCCCGTCGATGGGCGCATCCGATGGCCAAGAGGTGATGCCACGACGGCGCGGCGCGTCTCCTTGCTGCGCAGGTACGTCACCCCGTGCACCAGCGCGTCGAGCCGGTCGGGCGAGTCGCCGGACTCCGGCGTCCACGTCGTCAGCTGATCCTCCAGCGGCGGGAACGCGCCGACGTGGTGCACCCGGGGCGGGTCGACCTCGTACCGGGCCGCGACCGGCTCGGCGCGTACCCGCTTGCTCACCCGGGCCTGCACGACGTCCAGCGGCGGGTCACCGCCGGGTAGCAGGCCCTCTTTCTGCATCGCGATCCAGGCGTCGACCAGGATGTCCCGCAGCCACGCCGACGAGCCTTCGTAGATCACCACGTCGGCGTCGACGTCGATGTAGCACTGCCAGATCCGCCGGGCGGCGGCCATACCGGCGATCTTCATCGACCGGTCCGCGAGCACGTAGTGGTCGCCGTCCTCGCCCCGGCCCACGGCGACGATGCCCGTCTCGTCGCTCGTCTCCGACACCGTGTCCGCCGGGTCGACCGACACCACGGTCCGGACCAGGGTCGGCACGTCGTCCTTGTCGACGCGTCCGGCCTCGATCCACGCCGACTTCCACAGCGCGCCCTCGATGTCGGTCAGCAGCTCGGCGTCCAACTCCTGCCGGCCCAGCCGGGTGCCGCCGTACTGCTCCAGCAGCTCCTCCAGCGCCTCCGGGCTGAGGTTCGCCGCGTTGTCGAGCGTGCGGCCGCGCGTAATGACCACCCGGGGCTGCCTCTTACGGCGCTGCTTCGCGGCCCGGGTCAGCAGCTTCTTCACGTGCGGCAGCGGCTTCGGGGTCGTCGAGATGACCATGTGCGGCGCCTCGGCCTCGCGCATGCAGAACCAGGCCATGTCGAACACACCCTGCGCCGACTGGATTGGCCAGGCCGCGTACTCGTCGCACCAGACGCCGTCGAAGTCGTAGCCGCGCAGCGTGTCCGGATCCTGGGCGCCGAAGCCGCGGATGACCGCGCCGTTCGTCAGCTGGAGATACGGCTCGCTCTTGTTGAACGTCGCGATCTCCTTCGGCGGGATGACCGCGAGCAGCCCGGCCCGGCGAGCGGTGAAGCAGACGTTGTAGACCTCGCGGTGCGTCTTCGCTATGACCGCGTAGTGCCCGCCCGGCTTCGCGTCGGCCCACTTCCGGACCGTCTCGGCGCCGGTCCGGGTCTTGCCGAAGCCGCGGCCCGCGAGGAGCATCCAGATCCGGTACGCCCTGTCGGGCTCCAGCTGCTCGGGCCGGGCGTGGCGGGGCCAGTCGAACCGGACGGCTTCCTGCGCCTCGGTGGCCGCTCGCAGGTAGGCGGCCAGCTCGACGTCGGACATCAGCGCCGGGTCCGGGTAGGCCAGCAGCATCGTCAGCGCCCGTCCCGCATCTCGCGCTCCTGGTCGCGGAGGTCGACGCTCGCGCACCACGCCAGGGCGAACAGCACGGCCACGGTCACCAGGTGGCAGCAGACCGAGGCGATGCCGAACCACCGCACGCCGAGGTACAGCACCAGCACCGTGAACGCGAACCAGCCGCCGAGGAGCAGCCGCCACGCGCACGCCCGACGCCGGAGGGACCGGCGCTGCGCCCGGCCGAGCGGGGCAGGGCGCGGGGCGTCGACGGGCGGCAGAGTCGGCTGCTGGTCGAGCGCCCCCCAGTCCCGGCGGACCGGCGGCGCCGGGGGCGGCACGGTCCGGCCGGCGCTGTACGGCCGGCCGCGCTCGTGGCCGACGACGCGCCGCGCCGACCGCAGCCCGCGACTCACCGGACCGCCACCCACACGCCCGCCACGGCGGCCACGCCGATCAGCACCGAGCCGACCGCGACGCACCACACCGCCCAACGCGGGGCACGCACCTCGACCACCATCCACACCTCCCCGTCACTCCGGCGGCGCCGACGCTGCATCGGCCGCCTCCTCGCCGTCCTCGCCGTCCTCGTCGTTGCCGTCCAGGCCGTCCGCGTCGGGCCCGTCGCCGCCGTCCCGCGCGGCCATGCCGGCGCGGTTCTGCGCCTCCGCGACCAGCGCCCGGAAGAACTCGGTCCGCTGCTCTTCGCTCATCCCGTTGACCTCGGCCTGGATCGGGCCGCCGTCCGGTCCGGTGTGGGCAGTCGTCGAGTCCGGCAGCCCGAGGGCCAGCCGCTCGACCCGGGTCGCGACCTCCAGCCAGCGGGCGATGTCGCCCGGGGTCAGCTTCGACGCGTCCAGGGCCTGCAACCGGGCGACGATCTTCGCCTGTAGCGCTCCCGCGATCCGGGCGTGCCGGTCGGCCATGTCCCGGCGCCGCTCGGCCATGCCCTCGCCGTACAGCCGGTCCTGCTCGCGGTCCCACGTCTGCGCCCGTTGCACCCACCGCCAGGTGCTCGCGAGCTTGTGGAGGTAATCCCGGGATTTGTGGACCTCGGCGGCGACCTTCGCGACGGTGCGGGTCCGGCCGAGTTCGCGGTACAGCCCGAAGTACGCGTACGCCCTCTCGGGCTCTCGGGGCTGCCGGTCCCAGGGGAGGATCGCCGGTTCGCTCACGGTCACCTCCTCCTGCTGCGCTGCTGTGCGGTGGTGCGGGCGGCCCGGCCGGTGGGGAAGTCCGGCCGGGCCGCCCCGTACTCAGTGGCCTGCGGGTCGTCCACCGGGCATCGGGGGTCGGGCGATCGCCGCGTTGCCGTACATCAGTGCGTCGTCGAGCGCGGTGAGGACGAGGGACGATTCCCGGCCGGGCGGAAGGCTGCGCATCGCCTCGGCCATCAACACCTTGATAGCGCCGCGCCACCGGCCGTGCTGCTCGACGGTGGCGAGGTCGGCCGGTGGGTGGTGGTCGCAGCGGCGGTCGAGTTCGGCGCGCTGCCGCTCGTTCAGGCCGGCGTACAGGTCGTCGACGGGGGCGGTGCTGCTGCTCATCCTGTCCTCCCCATGCGGTCGCGGTGCTCGACTGCGGCCGTCTCGATCATGCGCCTGGTGGCGCCGGGTGTGCGGGACCGGCGGGCTGACCGGTGGTCAGGTCCGCCGGGGTTCGAGGTGGCTCAGCCGGCCAGGTAGTCGGCGGCCAACAGCTCCAGCGCGCGCCAGCGCTGGTCGGCGGGTACGTCGCCCTTGCGGACCATGCGGTCGACGGCCCGGGCCAGGACGGAGCCGGCGTCCGCGGGCATCGAGCGGGTCTCCAGGATCGTCTCGATGGGGACGAGCCGGTTGGCGTTGCCGATCGGCTCGCCGGCCTCCGGGTCGTACCAGACACCGTCGCGCAGCTCGCCCAGGTGCCGCTCGAACACCGCGAGGATCAGGCCGAGCGCGGTGGCCACGTTGCCGACGTTGTGGGCGCCGTGGGAGGTCGCGAGCGCATCCAGGGTGGGTTCGTAGTCGACGTACCCGGCGATCCAGCGGGCGTCGGCCTGGACGAGCTTGCGGGCCTCGTCGAACGAGGCGCGGGCCCCGTCGAGTTCGTGCGGCAGGAACACCAGCTGCACGGTGGCGAAGTCGAGGTTCGCCTCGGACAGGCCCTCCAGGTCGACCTGCGCGAGCAGGTCGAGCTGCTTGTCGTCGAGGCCCGAGTACGCCCGCCAGTCGACGTCGTCCAGCTTCTCGTACAGCTGCTTGAGCGTGGCCGGGTCGTCCTCGCCGGCGATGGCGTTGTGCGACAGCTGGAGCGCGACCTGTCGGGAGCGCGACAGCTTCTGCTGGACGACCATGACCGTGACCTCGGGCAAGCCGGCGTCGATCGCCGCCTTGACTCGGTGGTTGCCGGACAGCACCACCTTCCGGTCGCCGTCGACGTCGTGCCACACCAGCGGCGTGCTGGTCAGGCACCCGTCACGCCGGATGTTGGCCACCAGGCGGTCGTACTGCTCCTTGCGCATGTACCGCGCGTTGACCTCCAGCAGCGTCAGTTCGCGCGGGTCGCAGGAGATCAGCCGCGGGTCCAGGGGCAGCTCGTCGAGGTCGGTCATCGCGTGTCCTTCCCGTGGCGGCGCTTCCACTCGGCCAGCGCCTCGTCGAGCGTCCAGTCGCCGAGCGGCCCGCCGTACTGGAGCTGGTACCGGTGGATGCCGTCGGCCGCCGGCTCGCTGCGCTTCTGGAGCTTCACGCCGGGGATGCCACGGCCGTACTTGGCGCTGTTCGGCCGGTCGGTGAACGCCGTCGTCGACCAGCCGGTGAGCCGTTTTGACAGCGAACGCTGGAGGAGCAGCTGTGCTTCCCGGCTCGCGGCCGCCATGACGATCAGCTTTGCCAACCGGCGGAATCTCGTCCAGGACACCGGAAAGTCGGACATGAGGTAGGCGGTGGCGGGGTCGAACTTCGGCGGCAGGTACGCAAACGCGCCGATGATCCGGCCGTCGACGCTGACGCCGCAGGCGAGCAGCGGCGAGCCGGGCAGGATTGTCTTGCTCATGAACTGGCTCCGGATCGCCGAGAACTGGCCGCCGTTGAGGATGTGCAGCCGCATCCGGTCGCCGAGGTCTTCGGCGGGCCCGATCTTCGGCATGAGGATCGGCGCGACCTGCTGGGCGGGGCGGACGACCCGCCGGGCGCCGGAGGAGGCGTAGACGTAGATCGGCAGGCCGCGGTTCGACGTCTGGACGACGCCGCGCAGCCATGGGCGCAGCTCGTCACGCGCGATGTGCAGGCCGAGGATCCAGTGTGGCCGGTCCAGGACTGCGCCGATGATCTCTTCCTTGCCGTCCTCGTCCAGCTCGTTGTAGCTCGGCGCCGGCCAGTCGAAGTACTCGTCGATCGGCGCGAACTGGCTCTCGTAGTCCCCGGCGTAGAACGGCGGGAACATCGCCACCGGGGCGCCGTCGGGTACGAGGTCGCGGAGGTAGTCCCGCACGTCGCCGCAGTAGTACGACGAGAGGCGCACGGTCAGCGCGGTGAGCTTCGCGACCGTCTTGGCGTGCATGGTCGGGAACTGGCCGACGGTGGCGCGCACCATCCGCTCGTAGTAGACGCCGGACCGGCCGATGAATTGGAGGAACCGCGTGCCGAGCATCAGCGAGGCGAGCGTGTCCGTCGAGGTGACCAGGTACGGCTCCAGCCAGGCCAACTCGTCGCGGTGCTCGTCCTTGAGCCGGTAGTCGAGCGGCTGGCCGGCGAGCCACCAGCCGAGGGCGCTCGAGTAGGCCTGGACGTCGTTGCCGTGGATCGGCCGGTGCTCACCGGGCCGGGCGTGCAAGGTGCGCTCGATGGTGAAGTTCCCGGAGCAGCCGACGTACAGATCGGTGTCGGGCCACGAGTCGGCGTGCTCGTAGATGATCGAGCGCAGATCAGCCGGGATGGAGCCGTGGAACACCCCTCACCACCTTCCCCTGTGGCCGGGCGTTGAGCGCCGGCCAGGATTTGAACCTGGGCCTCCACCGTGGAACGGCGGCGTGCCACCAGCAGCACTTCCAGCGCAATGCGTAAACGCAATAGAGGATTGTAGCCGTATAGGCAGACTGGATGAGATGCCGGACTGGGAATGATCTGGGAATCAACTAGGAATATTTTTTGCAGGCTGTGCTACTGTCGCCAAGCAGATTCAAGGGAGGGGGCAACTTGCGAGGCAACGGAGCCGCCGTCACCGTGGTTCGACAGGCGAGGGGCTGGACGCAAGTCGAACTTGCAGCTCGGGCGAACATCTCCCAGGGCTCGGTGTCCAAGATCGAAAGTGGACAGTTGGACCTGGAGGGCGAACAGCTCGCTCAGCTCGCCGAGCGCCTTGAGGTTCCTCCAGAACTCCTGACCATTCGGGAGCCACGCCTTGGTGTCGGCGTATCGTGCATCCATCACCGACGGCGGAGCAGCAAGCTCACTGCAACGACCACAAAACGTATCGAAGGGCTCACTCACCTGGTCAGTCTGTCCGTCACGCGACTGACCGAGGAGTTGCCCGGCAAGCTTGAGTTGAAATTGCCCCAGCTACCCGGACCGAGGTACACCCCGACCGAGGCTGCCCAGTACATTCGGAGCTTGATCGGCGTTGAGGACGAGCCCCTCGATGATCTGATTGGCTTGGTCGAAAAACTCGGGGTTGTCGTGCTGTGCCGAGATCTTGGCACGGATGCCCAGGATGGAGTGAGTCTTAACCTTCCCGAACGTCGGCCGATTATTATCGTGAACACCGCTCTGCCAGGTGACCGTCAGCGGCTGAGTGTCGCGCACGAGCTTGGCCACTTAGTCCTACACGGGTGGCATGTCGCAACTGGGGAAGACTCGGTCGAGCGTGACGCCTTCGAGTTTGCTGGAGAACTGCTGGCTCCCCGTGCCGTTCTCCGTGATCATCTCGACGGGATGACCGCTCGGGACTTCCGTCGTCTGCTGGAACTCAAGATCACTTGGGGTATGTCCATGGCCGCCCTGATCCAGCAGGGACTGCGTCTCGGGGTGATTCAGGAACAGCTGCATCGAACGCTACGGATCAAGCTGAACCAGCTTGGCTGGGCGAAGGTCGAGCCCGGCACTGTCGTCGAGGAGACGCCGCAACTGATGATGAACGTGGTCGACACCCATCTGGACGTCATGGGCAGAGCAACCGACAAGGTTGCATCCACTGCACTCATGCTCCCGGACCCCTTCGCGCGCCACTACCTGACCCACCGTATCGACGGTGTGTCGGGATACAGGAAGGGCGCCGATGGTGAACTTGCATGACTCCGCCAAAGCGGGCGGCAACGCGTTACCTCAACAAATAGCAAGATTTCATGAGGCGCTACTTATTCAGTGCTATTCGGACGAAGGGCTTGATGCAGCGAAGCTGGCGCAACAGAACGGCAGCGGTCTTGTGGTTACCGCACGGAGGGGAAACTTCCGCAGCGGGGAGGCGCTGTCCCAGGTCTACCGTGTCGGACGACACCTCCAGCAGACCGGTTTTGATCAGGCAATGTTGCTCGATGCGGCCCGATACGCGGGCGCCAACCGCGTCGACGCTCGAACGCCGTTCAACGACACCTGGATCGGATACCAGCGAGAGCTCGGCCTCCCAGTCCTTACCGACTCTGGATATATCGGCGATGGAGACAGAGCCGGACTGCAGGACATCCTGAGCCGGGCCAGTGGACTCGGCGACGCGATCGCGCTTCTTCCACTTCACCTCTCCTGGCTGCGCTCTGCGAAAGCCCGAGACACGTTGGTGTCGTGTGTGGACGAGGTTGGGGTACCGGTCGCGATCATCCTCGAGTACCCAGCCGATCCGCTGGGCCTGAAGCACGTCGTTCCCTCGCTGCTGCGCCTGATCAACTGTTCCGTCCCGGTGATGCTTCTACGTTGCGACGTCTCTGCCCTCGGGGCACTGTGCCTGGGCGCATTCGCGGCTGCCGTCGGAACCTCCACCAGCCTGCGCCATCTCTACCCGCAGCAGAGCGGCGGCGGTGGTGGGGGTCAAGATCCGCAAATTGCCGCGATCGTGAAGGAGTGTCTCTCGTTCATCAGCGTCGACAAGATCGCCTTGGCCGCGCAAGCGGACCCCGACGATGTGTTGTGGCAGTGTGACTGCGATGCCTGTCGAACTCGGCCGCTGAGCATGCTCGCGATCCATCCCTGGCCCGAGCAGGAGCGGCTCGCGTTCAGGCACTCCCTGGAGGTTCTACTCGACCTCCGGAAAAGCCTCCTGTCGCCAGGGTCGACCAGGGCATCCCGGACCGAAAGTTGGCGGGCGCGCTGTCAGAACGCCCAGTTCCGCCACTACGACGTGGAGAGCAGCACTGATAAGTGGGAGCCGCCAACCTTCCTGGGGCGATGGCTGGAGGCGCTAGAGCCCGCGACGCTAAAGGAGCGCGTCAGGTAGTTGGGTCAACAGGCAGCCGTACAACTGCTCCTCCACCCAGCGATCCAAGGTCGTCCGTCGAGCAGTTGCCAAGCGGCCAGGCTGGCCCGCTTGCACCACGGTTGCCTCAGTCTGTTGCTCCTGAACTACGGCGACGCCCGAGTAGGTGCACTCGATCAAGAGGTCCTGATCGGCCTCTACGCCCTGCGTCAGCAGCAGAGCGGTAGCGGCGAAACCTCGCCACTTACGAGCGCTGCGCAGCGCTTCAAGGGCTGACCGACCGCGGTAGGCCAACACGCCAGTTATCGAGACCGCGGACGGAGGAAAGATGCCGCGGCCTTGCGGCCACTCCCAGACTGACAAGTCGTCTGGGTCTAGTAGTGGCTGGGCACACCGGTGTTCCAGCCGCCACTCGTGAGCAGTCAAGTCCAGTTCTGCAACCACTGAGACCCTGGTGCCAAGGAGGGACAGGTCGGGAACGACGAGACCCGACCATCCGAGGGCGGCGGCGGCCACCTCCAAGACGGGAGCGTTAGACCTCGACGGGATACAGCTTCCCGGTGAGACGAATGCCATCTTTCCCCCCGCGTGAGCGATCAGCCTGACGCCCCGGTAACGCGTCCCACTGCCTCCAACTGCAATACGTAACGATTGAAGAGGGGGTCAGGGCGAGCCCCTCGACAGGCGGCCGAATTAGAACATTCGTACGAACTCGACCACGATGTCGTAACTCTAGCCACATGACTCCCGTCACGGAAGCGCTGGGCAGAGACCAATTCCCGGGGCGTGACGTGATATTGGGGCGGTGACCTGGAGGTGTCCTACGCCTCTCGTCGACGACGCTGCATCGTGCTCTCGGGACTTCGCTGTACGGCCGCAATGACTATAGTTAGCGGATCGATCCGTGGGGCCGTTGGGGGTAGGAGCAGGTGCGAAGGGAATACACGTACGCCGAGGCTGCCGAGAAGTTGCGCATCGCGGAGACCACCCTGCGGCGTTGGGTATCCAAGGGGCGCATCTCATGCCACCGGCTCGGTCGACTCGTTCGATTCACTGACGAGGACCTGGCGAGCGCCTACAAGCGGACGCCGGCAACGCCGGGAGGCTCGCGGCGGCGGTGAGCCCGAAGCGGGCGGCGAGCCGGTTGGCTCGCCGCCCGCTTCTGTCGGGTGATCCTCGATGACCCGACAGCCCCCGAATGCCGCTACCCGGCGTCGAGGTAGGCGTCGGGTGTCTGCCTGACCCGCCGGTGGCGTCGGCCCCGGATCTCCAGGCCCCGGTTGACCCCGGCGACCCGCTGAGCCTCACCCGCACGGATGCCGGCCTCCAGAAAGCCACCTACGATCCGTCGAACCGGCTCGTGGTGCGCGGTCGTCTCGTGCACGTACAGGTCCATGGTGGTCGACACCTGCTTGTGGCCCGCCACGTTGGTCAAGCCGGGCAACTCCAAGCCGCCGTTGGCGAGGAGCGTCAGCAACGAGTGGCGTAGGCCGTGCATCGTCAGGTGCCCTCGGAGTCCGCGGGACTGCGCGAGGTTGCGGATTTTGACCCAGCGCCAGTCGTAGAAGTCCTCGTAGCGCCAGTGGTTGCCGCGCGGCGCGACGAAGAGGAACGGCAAGCCCTTCTCGACGCGCGGCTTCACGACGCCCTGCATCACCAGCGGGTGCAACGGCACCTGCCGGTACCCGTTCTTGGTCTTCGGCTTGGGCTCGACGACCCACCGACGCTCGACCTTGCGAAGGACCTGCTGGATCTCGACGGTACCCAGGTGCCCCCGGACCGCCCGGGGCGGCAGGGCGGCAACCTCGCCCCACCGGAACCCGCACGCGAGCTTGGTCAGCAGGAGGTCAGCGGCCTCGGGATCCACCTCATACGCTGCGGTCAGCAGGATCGCCGCGTCGTCCGGCGTCTCCAGGATGTCCGGCTCGTAGCGAGGCCCCTCGGGCAGCGGTAGGCCGTCGAGCGGGTTGTCTGTGCACACCGGTGGCTCGCGGTTCTCGCCGGGCAGACAGGCTGCCCGGAAGAGCGGGTACAGGGTCTCGCCTCGGATGTTGGCGATCGTCTTCGGCGACAGGGTTTCGAGCAGAAACGACTGCCAGCGCCGGAGCATGCCTCGGGTGATGTTGGCGATCGGCTCGTCGCCGAGCGCGGGGAAGACGTGCTTCTCCAGCCGCTCCCGGTACTTCCGCTTCGTCTCACGGCTCGGCCTGGTGAGAGTTTCGAGCCACGTCAGGGCGTACGCCCGCAACGTCACCGTCTCCTCAGGCGCCGGCCCGGGCTGCGTCGGGGCGGACGGTGCGAGGTAGCCGAAGCCGTAGGCGTGTAGCTGCTCGGCCGGGGGCCGGTGTTGGCCGTTGGCGTTCACCAGCCCCTTGAAGCGCACGGCGTCGGCGTGTGTCCCGAACGTCTCGCCGTCAGACGGTCCGTTTCCGCCGCCGGTCCGCCACTTCACCCGCCACTTGATGGTCTTGCCGTCCTTCGACGGTCTTCTCTCGGTCGATGCCACTCGTCCTCCACGTGAACAGGCGGCCATGGCCGGTCACGGGGCCATGCCGCCAGGCGCACCTATATGCGCAACAGTGGGACCGTAGCCGTACGACACTCGGGAGGGCAATGTTCCCGGAAATGCCCTACTGCGCCATTCGCGGAATTCGATGTTCCCGTGCTGTTCCCATGGCGGCAGGACTTCCGAAAACGACTAAGGCCGCTGACCTGAGTTCTGCCAGGTCAACGGCCTTCTATCGTGGGTATCAAGATCGTGTCCGAGGGGGGACTTGAACCCCCACGCCCTATACGGGCACTAGCACCTCAAGCTAGCGCGTCTGCCATTCCGCCACCCGGACCTGCACTACGTCGCCTAAAGACGGCCGGGGCGAATGATCTCGCCTGTCGGCCGCTTGCGGCGCCGCACGGGGGACAACTGTACACGGCACCGATGGATCACGCACGGCGGCATACCCCTAGCCATCCGGGGACTCACTACCCGCAGAATTCGGCGACATGATGGTCTCCCGCAGCAACCCGGATGGCCCTGCATGTTACTCCCGGTTACCGCCATGTCACGATTGTCCCGGCGGGGAGTACCGCCCACCTGGCGGAGCAGTGCCCGCTGGACGCCGGAGGTGTTCCGGTCGGTCCGGGTGACGTCGGCGCACAGGTGGATCAGGTCGCCGTGAACACCATGATCGCGCTCGGTTCGATGGGTGTCGGCCCGGCACACGGGGTCCGTACCGTGATCTATGTCGTCAGCGCGGACCGGCACGTGCTTGCCGAGGTTTGGCGGCGCTTCCGGGCTCCCCGCTCGCCCCGGCGTTCACCGCCGCCAGCACCCTGCTCGGGGTGGCTCAACTCGGTTATCCCGGCCAGTTGGTCGGACTCGACGTTACCGCTGCCCTGTCTGTATGACAGCCTGGGCGTGGCGACGTGACCACGCCGACGGGGGGTAACCCTCCGTGCTGAGGGTGTGTCAATGGCGACGGATCATGGGGATGTCTCACGTGCCTGTTGGCCGCCGGCTCGACGAGCATGATCGTGCGGCCGCCGGGCGCGATCCGCTCAACACCCGCCAGGCAGCCAGGTCAGCCGCCGTCGAGTACGGCGTCCTGGAGGGTCCGGCCACCGGGGCTGGTGCCGGGAGTCGGCCGGCTTCCGCCGGTGGCGAAGGTGCCAACCGGCTCTGCCCGTTCCGGCCGAGGGGATGGGTGCGGCGACGCGTTCGGCCACCTCGACGCCGCAGTTCGACAGCCACCGGCCTGGCCGGGAGGAGACCGGTGGACGGTTCCTGTCATGTCCGCGGTTCTGTGGGTGGGCATCCCCAGTACCCCTTTAACCTATCGGATAGATAGGATTCCTGGGTGCCTGCGCACCAACACCCCGACCGCCCCGGGGTGGCCGTGTCCGGCGCCAGGGTGACCGCTGTGGACGGCCGGGCGACACCGGCCACCGGACGAGGCGCTGGACGCGGCGCCGGACGGAGGAACACGTGAGCGAGATCGTCGTCATCTCCGGTAACCCGCGACCTGGGTCGCGTACCCGACGGCTCGCCGTCTCGGTGGCCGAGGAGGTGGTCCGGCGGGAGAGCGCCACGCCACCGGTCGTTCTCGACCTGGCGGAGTACGGGCCGGCCCTGCTGGTACCCGACGATTCCGGGGTGGCGGACGGCGTGGCCACGGCGCGGGCGGCCCGGGTCCTGGTGGTGGCGACCCCGACCTACAAGGGCAGCTACACCGGAGTGCTGAAGGTCTTCCTCGACCACCTGCCCTACCAGGGGCTGGCCGGAGTGGTTGCGGTGCCGGTCACCGTCGGCGCCACCCCGGCCCAGGCCGCCCAGTCGGAGCGGCACCTGCGCGGCCTGCTCGCCGAGCTCGGCGCCGAGGTGCGACCCGGCCTGGCGGTGCCGGAGTCCGGCCTCGGCGACCCGGACCTGGCCGCCGGCTATGCCGCCACGCTGCCCGTCCGAGCCTGACGCGCTGGTTCGCCGCCGGCCGGCTCCGATCCGACGTCTACGAGGCCGCCCGATCACCGCCCTACTGGTCCGGGCGCGCCGGTTGCCGTCGCCGACCCAGGCCGCAGGGTCGACGCGCTGGTCGCTGTCATCGGTCCGGACAGGTGGGTCGACGCGCTGGTCGCTGTCATCGGTCCGGGCCCGCCGGGGCGCGTCGCGGTTGTGGCCGTCGGTCCGGGCACACCGTCCACGCCGTGGTCTCCGTGGCCGGTCCGGCATGCCGGACCGATCTCCCCGGTGTGGTGGAACCGGGCGTCCTCCGGATAGTTCCCGGTCGCGTACGGGCTGCCGGGCCGCCGTCCCGGGTACGGTCGCCGGCCGGCAGGGTGGGCACCGGCCGGTCAGGTGCCCGCGCCGCCGGCCTGGTCCGGGCGTACGCCGAGCCGGTCGAGCAGGTGCCGGCGCAGCGGACCGAAGCCGGGATGGTCGGGGGCACGGGGCCGGCTCAGCGGTACTGGTGCGTCCTCCACGATGCGTCCGTCGTCGAGTATGAGGGTGCGGTCGGCCAGCAGCAGTGCCTCGTCCACGTCGTGCGTGACGAGCAGCGCGGCGAAGCGGTGCTCGGCGTGCAGCCGACCGAACAGGGTCTGCATCTTCAGCCGGGTGAGCGCGTCCAGCGCCCCGAACGGCTCGTCGAGCAGCATCAGTACCGGCTCGCGGACCAGCGCCCTCGCGAAGGCGACCCGCTGGGCCTGGCCGCCGGAGAGTTCGGCCGGCCACGCCCGGCCGCGCTCGGCGAGCCCGACCTCGGCGAGCGCGGCGTCGACCCGCTGCCGTACCCCGGGGCCCGACACGCCGAGTGAGACGTTGTCGGCCACCCGTTTCCAGGGCAGCAACCGGTGCTCCTGGAAGACCACCGCCTGGCTGCCCGCCCGGGTGATCTCACCGGTCGCCTCGGGGTCGAGCCCGGCCAGGATGCGCAGCAGGGTGCTCTTGCCGGAGCCGCTGCCGCCGAGCAGCGCCACCACTTCACCAGGCGCGATGGCGAGGTCGACGCCGTCGAGGACGACCGTCTCACCGAACGCCCGGCGCACCCCGTGCGCGGTGACGACCGGCCGGGCGGCAGTGCTCAGACCGCCTGGAGTCCGCGTCGCCATGTCAGCGTCCTCCTCTCCGCCATCCGCAGCGCCAGATCGGAGAGCAGGCCGAGTAGCGCGTAGACGAGGAGGCCGAGCAGGACCACGTCGGTCTGGCTGAACTCGCGGGCCTCCATCATCAGGAAGCCGATCCCGGTCTGCGCGTTCACCTGCTCACCGACCACCAGACTCAGCCAGGCGGCGCCGAGGGCCAGCCGCAGGCCGAGGAAGAGTGACGGCAGCGCGCCCGGGAGTACGACGTGCCGGATCCGGGCCAGTTGGCCGAGTCCACAGGTACGGGCCGCCTCGACCAGGCGTTCGTCGATGTCCCTGATCCCGGCGTACGTGTTGAAGTAGATCGGGAAGAACGCGCCGAGGGCCACCAGCGTGATCTTCAGCGGCTCGCCGATTCCGACCCAGATGATCAGCAACGGCACCAGCCCGAGGTGCGGCAGCATCCGGGCCATCTGCACCGGCGGGTCGACGAGGTCGTCGCCGAGCCGGAGCAGGCCGGCCATCGCGCCCAGTACCAACGCCAGTGTGCCGCCGACCGCCAGCCCGATGCCGGCCCGGGTCAGCGAGTCGAGCAGGTGCACGCCGAGGGTGCCGTCCCGGGCGAGCCGCCAGCCGGTCTCGACCACGGCGCTCGGCGCGGAGAGCTTCTCCGGAGGCAGTAGTCCGGTCTGGGACGCCGCCTGCCAGCTCAGCAGGAGCGCGACCGGGGTGAGGGCGCGCCGCCAGCGTCGGCCCGGTCCCGATCTGCGGTCGGACCGCGGGGTGCCGGCCGGGGCTGCCGGCGACCGGGTGGGCTGTTCGACCAGGGTGTCCGTCACCGGAACACCTCGCCGAACCGGTCGTCCACCAGGGACACCATGTCGACCCGCTCGGGGATCAGCTCCAGTGTGGTGAAGCCGTCCGCGATCGCCTGGAGTTCGGCGCCGATCTCGGGGGTCACCGGGGCGAGCGGCTTGGCGCTGCGGGCCAGCGCACGGGCGGTGGTCGGTTCGTCGATCTTCAGCTCGGGTGCCAGGATCCTCGTCCGCTGCTCCGGGTTGGCGATACCCCAGTCGGTGACGCCGCGGTACGTCCCGAGGAACTTCCGGATCTGGTCGGGCTTGCGCTCCAGCGCCTCCGGCGAGACGAGTATGTACTCGCGGTTGCTGGCCAGCCCGGTGGCGTCAGCCAGGATCTTCACCCCGGGCTGCTCGGCCAGCGCGAAGTACGGGTCCCAGATGATCCAGGCGTCGACCTGGTCGTTGTCGAACGCCGGACGCGCCTCGGCCGGCTTGAGGTACTTGACGTTGATGTCCCCGAGTGTCATGTGGTGCGCTTCCAGGAGCTTGACCAGCAGCCAGTTGACGTTCGACCCCTTGTTCAGGGCCACCGTCCTTCCCTTCAGGTCGGCGAAGCTGCGGAAGCCCTTGGCCTCCTTGACCAGCACCGCCTCGCCCTGCGGCACCGGTTCCGACGTACCGATGATCTGGAACTTGATTTTTCCGGCCGCGGCGAAGACCGGCGGCGCCTCGCCGACCTGGCCGATGTCGATCGCTCCCGCCTTGAGCGCCTCGGTCAGCGCCGGTCCGCTCTCGAACAGCGACCACTTCGCGTCCGGAGCCTCCCCACGGGCCTTCACCAGGCTGAGTCCGCCGAACCGTTGGTAGCCGACGCGCAACTCGCCGGAGTCGGCGCCGGCGCTCTCGTCGCCGCATCCGGCGATCGCTCCGGTCGCCGCCAGCGCCAGCGCGAGCAGGCCGGCGAGGAGGGAACGTGGTCGGCGGGCGGAGCGGAGGATCGGATTGGTGGGCCGGCGGCGGCCGGCGTCCTCGGATCGCCGGGTGGCGTCGGATCGCCGGGTGGCGTCGGATCGGCGGCCACCGGCTTTGAACCGCCGAGCACCGTCGTCGGATCGGCGGCCACCGCCCTGCGACCGGCGGGTGGTGTCTTCGGACCGATGGCGGGGGTGGGGAGGGCTGAGGGTGCGGTGGGACATCGGGATGCTCCTGGAAGGGTGTGAGATCCGGCCGGCCGCATCGGCCCGGCGTGGCCGGGCCGGGTGGCTTAGCCTACTAAACCGATAGGATTTATGGATAGGGTATCGGGATCGGAGATCGGAACGGCGGCACCGGCCGGTGCGCAACCGCCGCGGTCCGCCGACGCCTACCTTGTCCCGCCCGCGACCCGGGCGCAGCCTCACCGGAGAGACACCATGACCCTCACCTTCCACTGGTTCCTGCCGACCTACGGCGACAGCCGGGACATCGTCGGCGGCGGGCACGGCCTGCCGGCAGGTACCGCCGGAGGCGCCCGGCCGGCCACCGTGGCGTACCTCGGGCAGATCGCCCGGACCGCCGAACAACTCGGCTTCGTCGGCGCGCTCACCCCCACCGGCGCCTGGTGCGAAGACGCCTGGCTGGCCACCGCGATGCTCACCGAGCTCACCGAGCGGCTGAAGTTCCTGGTGGCGTTCCGGCCCGGCCTGACCTCGCCGACCCTGGCCGCCCAGATGGCCTCGACCTTCCAGCGGCTCTCCCGCGGCCGTCTGCTGCTCAACGTGGTCACCGGCGGGGAGTCGCACGAGCAGCGCGGCTACGGCGACTTCCTCGACAAGGACGCCCGGTACGCGCGTACCGACGAGTTCCTGCACGTCGTACGGGCGCTGTGGCGAGGGAAGACGGTCAGCCACACCGGGGAGCACCTGCGGGTCGAGGAGGCCCGGTTGAACCGGCTGCCCGACCCCACCCCGCCGATCTACTTCGGTGGCTCCTCCAAAGCCGCCGGCCCGGTGGCGGTACGGCACAGCGACGTGTACCTGACCTGGGGCGAGCCGCCCGCGCAGGTGGCCGGGAAGCTGGCCTGGATCCGGGGGCTGGCCGCCGAGGCCGGTCGGGAACTCCGGTTCGGTATCCGGCTGCACGTCATCGCGCGAGACACCGCCGAGGCGGCCTGGGCACAGGCGCAGCGGCTGCTCGACGGCATCGCCGACTCCAGCGTCACGACCGTCCAGGCCGGACTGGGTCGCAGCGAGTCCGAGGGGCAGCGCCGGATGCTCGCACTGCACGGCGGTTCCCGGGACCGGCTGGAGGTGTCGCCCAACCTCTGGGCCGGGTTCGGGCTGGTGCGCGGGGGTGCGGGTACGGCACTGGTCGGCAGCCACCAGGAGGTGGCCGACCGGATCGCCGAATACCACGCCCTCGGCATCACCGAGTTCATCCTCTCCGGACATCCGCACCTGGAGGAGGCGTACTGGGTCGGCGAGGGTGTGCTGCCGATCCTGCGCCGGCGCGGGCTGTGGCAGCATCCGGCCGGTGACGCGTCGGCACCGGTTGCCGAGGTGCCGTTCGCGGCCTCGACGTCGAACGGCGCCGCCGGCACCCCGGGCGGCGCCGGCCGGTGAGCGACCGCTGGTCGGCCGCAGTCCGGCCGACCCCGCCTCGTGCCCGGCGGCGGTGGCCGGGCACGACCGGCGGCGGTGGCCGGGCACGACCGGCGGCGGGCGCATGCCGGTGGATGAGCGGGCCGGCAGTGTCCGCCGCGGGCACGCCGTCCGTCGGGTGATCGGCGGGGTCGGCGGCAGCCGGGTTTCCGCTCGTCGTGGTGTGCCGGGGGAGGTGGCGGGTGGTCACCGGATAGCGGCCGTGACGTTCCCGGCGCCCGCGCCACCATTCCGGAAAACCGTTCCGTCGTCTATCCGGGCATCGTCCGGCTCCGCCGGACTCCGGCGACTTTGGGTACGCCCCGCCCGCCGCGATTGTTCACAATGTTATTGGCAATAGTGTTGCCCGCACCTATGATCGGTCTGCCTCCGACAAGCATTGCGGCTTCCGCTCGGGGACGTACCGACGTACTCGCGGAACCGCTCGGAAAGGATTGTCGATGACAGCGTCTCCGATCGGGCGGGGTCCGATCCTCGTGGTAAGCGCACACGCCGCCGACTTTGTCTGGCGCGCGGGTGGCGCCATCGCGCTCGGCGCCTCCCGGGGCCAGCAGGTCCACGTGCTGTGCCTCACCTTCGGTGAGAAGGGCGAATCCCAGGGGTTGTGGAAGCAGCCCGGGATGACCCTGGAGCGGGTCAAGGAGGCGAGACGCGACGAGGCGGGCCGGGCGGCGAAGGTGCTCGGCGCCGAGATCGAGTTCCTCGACGCCGGGGACTACCCGCTGCGGGCCACGGACGACCTCTACGACAGCGTCGTCGCGACCATCCGCCGGGTCAACCCGGCCGTGATCATCACCCATCCGACCAAGGACCCGTACAACCTGGACCACGCGCTGACCCACGAGATCGTGCTCCGGGCCCGGATGGTGGCCCAGGCCGCCGGGCACGACCGGGACAGCCGGCCGATCGGCGCACCGAACGTGTTGCAGTTCGAGCCGCACCAGCCCGAGCAGTGCGGCTTCGTGCCGAACCTGCTGCTGGACATCAGCCCGGTCTTCGAGCGCAAGGTCGAGGCGATGCGGATCATGGGCGCCCAGGGGCACCTGGTCGCGTACTACACCGATCTCGGCGTACGGCGCGGGGTGCAGGCGGTCCGCAACGGCGGCGACCGGTCGATCACGCACGCCGAGGCGTACCAGCGGGTCTTTCCGGTGGTCGGAGGCGAGCTGCTGTGACCGGCCACATCATCGTCCGTACCGACGCCGCACCGCCGGCCGACGCCGTCGCCCAGCTCGCCCGGCAGGGCGTGTCGACGGTGCACGAGGCCCAGGGCCGCACCGGGCTGCTCGGGCACCTGCTCCGGCCGATCTACCCCGGCGCCCGGATCGCCGGCCGGGCGGTCACCGTCTCGGCCCAACCGGGCGACAACCTGATGATCCACGCGGCGGTCGAGCAGACCCGGCCCGGCGACGTACTCGTGGTCGCCTTCACCTCGCCCAACACGGACGGTGCCTTCGGCGAACTGCTGGCCACCTCGCTACGGGCCCGGGGCGTCCTCGGCCTCGTCATCGACGCCGGCTGCCGCGACGTGGCCGCGCTCACCGAGCTGGGGTTCCCGGTGTGGTCCCGGGCGGTCTCCGCGCAGGGCACCGTGAAGGCGAGCCCGGGCTCGGTGAACGTCCCGATCGTGCTCGGCGGCGCCTACGTGCGCCCCGGCGACGCGATCGTGGCCGACGACGACGGGATCGTGGTGGTGCCGCGCGAACGGGCCCGGGAGGTCGCCGCGGCCGGGGCCGAGCGCGAGGCCAAGGAGGAGGAGAAGCGCCGGCAACTCGCCGACGGCGTGCTGGGGCTGGACATGTACAACCTCCGCCCGCTGCTGGACCGGCTGGGCGTCCGGTACGTCGACGCCAGCGAGCAGGGCGACACGGCGACCACCGGTGCCGACCCGGCCGCGACCGGCGCCGGGTCCACCGACCCCGCCTGACCGGTACCGGACCGCACGCCCCGACCAGCCCATGCTCGCCCCGCCCGGCCGGCCGCGGACTCCCGCGACCGCCGGGCGGCGAGCCGCACCGAGGAGGCCACCGCCGAATGGAGTTTCTGGTACGGCAGCTCAACCGGATGCCGGCCGACGAGGAGTCCCGCCGGCTCCGCGAGGAACTGCGCCCACGCGAGCGCGAGGTCGCGCAGCAACTGCGGGACGCGGGCATCCTGCGCCGGCTCTGGCGGGTGCCAGGCACCCAGCACGCGATCGGGCTGTACGAGGCCGAGGACGCCACGGTGCTGCACGACGCGCTGTCGTCGCTGCCGATGTTCCCGTGGCTGGAGATCGAGATCCAGCCGCTGGCGGTGCACCCGCAGGAACGCAAGGTCCCGCCCGGGCCGGCCGCCGTCCCCGGTACGGCCGGATAGCCGCCGGTCCACCGGGGCGTACCCGGCAATTCGGGTCCTCGGGTCGGGTCGGGGCGGCCGGATGCGTCAAATGACGTAGCCGGACCCGTCCCGACCGGCCAGGCCGGCCCGTCATTTGCGTATCGACCCGCCCCCGCCGGCTTCCCTATTTTCTACCTGACAGGTTCCTCTACCCGACGGGACAGGGCGGCTGGCGGCATCACGGAATCCGGGAGGATCGTCACCACGATGGCATTCGAACCACTGATCGACCCGACCGGTAACGGCGATCTCACCTCGAACACCACTCTGGCCCCCCGGCCGGGCACATTACGCGGCCGCACTCTCGGCCTGTTGAACAATACCAAGCCGAATGCGGCGGTCCTGTTACAGGAAGTCGGCGAACAACTCAAGCGCGGATACGGCGTACGCGAGGTGGTTCTCTACACCAAGCCCTATTTCGGTACGCCGGTCGAGCAGACCCAGATCGAGCGGATCGTGCAGGAGTGCGATTTCGCCGTCGCGGCGGTCGGCGATTGAGGCTCCTGCAGCGCGGCCAGTCTGGCCGACGGAGTTCTGCTCGAACGCGCCGGGATCCCGACGGTGAGCGTCTGCACCGACGCCTTCCGGGTGCCCGCCGACGCGATGGCCAAGGCGCTCGGGTTCCCCGGGTTCGAGTACGTGACCGTTCCGCATCCGGTGGCGAGCCTGACGCTGCCCGAGGTACAGGAGAGGGTGCGAGAGATGTTGCCCCGGCTGCTGCGGATCCTGGGAGTGGAGCAGTGACCACCGCCGCTGCCCGTCCCGGGGCCGGCGGCGGCCCGGACGGCTCCGCGCCGCCGGCCCCGGAAACGGCGTCGATCCCGGCTGTCCCGGCGTCGATCCCGGCTGTTCCGGGGGCGACTCCGGCTGTTCCGGGGGCGATCCCGGCTGTTCCGGGGGCGATCCCGGCTGTCCCGGGGGCGACTCCGGCTGTCCCGGGGGCGACTCCGGCTGTTCCGGCGGCGATCCCGGCCGTCCCGGGGGCGATCCCGGGTCCGGCGGCGGACGTGTCGACCCCGACCGCCCCGGTGGCCCCGGATCCGGCAGCGGTGTCGACCGCGTTCGACCCGGTCTCGGCGCGGCAGGTTATCGAGCACTACTACGACCAGGGCTGGACCGACGGGCTGCCGGTGGTGCCCTGCTCGGAGAGCCTGCTCGCCGAGTTCCTCGCCCAGGTCGACGCCGACCCGGACGAGACCGTCTTCGCGATGCCGCACCTCAACCGGACCTGCTCGGTACGGCTCGCCGCGGTCAACGCCGCGATGGCCGGCTGCCGTCCGGAGTACTTCCCGGTGGTGCTGGCCGCCTGGGCGGCGCTGACCGAGGAGGGGTACGCCGGCAAGGGCATCTGGCAGAGCACCACCGGCAACGGCACCATGCTGGTCGTGAACGGACCGGCCCGGGAGCGGCTCGGCATCAACAGCCGGGGCAACATCTTCGGCTCCGGCTTCCGGGCGAACGCGACGATCGGCCGGGCGATCCGGCTGACTGCGATCAACGCGTTCGGGCTCCGCCCGCACGTCCTCGACCAGGCCACCCAGGGGACCCCGGCGAAGTACACCTGCTGCATCGCCGAGAACGAGGAGGAGAGTCCCTGGCCTGCGCTGCACGCCGAACTCGGCTTCCCGCCGGGAGAGAGCACGGTGACCGCGATGATGGTCCGCTCGATCGTGCACATCGAGGCCCGGCACACCATCGAGGCGGACCAGTTGCTGGGCGACCTCGCCAACACGGTCGCCCGGACCGGCGCCCTGGTGCACGAGACGATCAGCGCCTGCGTCGTACTGGGGCCGGAGCACGCGCACCTGCTGGCCCGAGCCGGGCTGTCCAAAGCGGACGTACGCCGGGCGCTGTTCGACAGGGCGGTGCACAGCAGGGCTTCGCTGGACGCGGTCGGCAAGGGCGCGGTCTCCCGGAACACCCGCTGGCGGATTCCCCGGGACCACCCGGACGCGGTACTGGACGGCGAGACGGACCAGGTCCGGGTGCTCAACTCCCCGGACGCGGTGCTGGTCGTCGTCGCCGGTGCCTCCAACGCGGGCGTCTCGGCGGTGGCCGAGACGTTCGGACCCCGCGGTGGTCGCCCGGCCACCGCCCGAGTGAAGGATGCGCGATGAGCACTGAGCAGAAGGATCCGGCCCTGGACGCCGCGTTCGCCGACATCGTGACCGTACTGGCCCGGGACGGCTACGCCGCAGCCTGGGAACTGGGCCCGGACGGCGCGGTGACCTTCCGGGTCGCCGCCACCGAGAACGCCTGCGCCGAGTGCCTGGTCCCGGCCCCGGTCATGGAGGCCATCCTGGGCAGCGCGCTGGAGGGCACCGGCTACCGGGTCGGCCGGGTGGAACTCCCCGCCGAGCACTGAAGGCTCGGCGGCGACCGCGACGAACTCGGCGGCGACCGCGACGAACTCGGCGGCGGTCCGCACCGTGGCGGTGGGCGCCCACCCCCGCCACCCGACCGGCGTGGCCACCACGGGGTGAGAGCCCCGGCCAGTACCACCCGCGTGAAAGGCGATCCATGGCATCCCGAGAGTCCCAGATCCGCGAACCGGAACGCGCCACCCCGGTACGCGGCGAGTACGACGTGGTGGTGGTCGGCGGGGGCCCGGCCGGGCTGATGGCCGCCGCCGCGGCGGCCCGGACCGGCCGTTCGACGATCCTGGTGGAGCGGTACGGCTTCCTCGGCGGAGCCGGCACGATGGGTGGGCTGAGCACCTTCTGCGGGCTGCACGCCCGGGTGCACGGCGAGCACCGCCGGGTGATCCGGGGACTCGCCGACGAACTGCTGGACCGGCTGGAGCGGATGGACGGGCTCAACGCCCCGCACCTGTCCGTCGCCGACCGGATCATGGCGCAGGCGTTCGACATCTCGGCGTACAAGATGGCCGCCGACGACCTCGTGCTGGCCGGCGGCGGCAGGCTGCTCTTCCACGCCATGGCGGTCGGGGTGTCGATGGCCGGCCCGACCGAGATCGACGCGGTGATCGTCGAGTCGAAGTCCGGCCGCAGCGCCATCCGGGGCCGGGTCTTCGTCGACGCCTCCGGCGACGGCGACCTGGCCGCCTGGTCCGGAGCACCGTACGAGGTCTCGCCGAACCTGCTCTATCCGTCGCTGATGTTCCGGATCAACGGGGTGGACGCGGGCCGGGCCGGCGAGGCGTGGACGACCGTCGCCCGGCTGATGGACGAGGCGGAACGGGCCGGCACGCACACCTTCCCCCGCAAGAAGCCGATCGTCCGGCCGCAGCGCAATCCGCTGGAGTGGCGGGCCAACCTGACCCAGTTGAGCAACCCGGACGGCAGCGCGGTGGACGGCACCGACGTCGACGGGCTGACCCACGGCGAGATCCAGGGCCGTCGGCAGGTACGCGACGCCTTCGCCTTCATCCGGGAGCACACCCCCGGCTTCGAGGACGCGTACGTCGTCGACCTCTCGCCCCAGATCGGCATTCGGGAGACCCGGCGGATCGTCGGGCCGTACCAGCTCACCGAGGACGACATCCTGGACTGCGTCGACTTCCCGGACACCATCGGGGTGAACGGCTGGCCGGTGGAGGCACACGTCGCCGGGGACGTCGAGTTCCGGTTCCCCCGCGCCGACCTGGCCTCACGCGGGTTTAACCAGCTCCCGTACCGGATGATGCTGCCGCAGGTGGTGCAGAACCTCTTCGTGGCCGGCCGGTGCGCCTCGATGACCCAGCGCGGCCAGTCCTCGGCCCGGGTCACCGGGCCGTGCTTCGCGATGGGCCAGGCCGCCGGCACCGCCGCCGACCTCGCCCTCTCGGCCGGGGTGCCGCTGCGCGACGTCGACGTGGCGACCCTGCAGAAGCGGCTGGCCGACGACGGCGCCTATCTCGGCACCGACCTGCCGCCGGACCCGGTCGCCGCATCCGCCCCATCCGCATCCGCCGACGGCGGCGGCGGCCCGGAGGGTCCCCGCACCGCCGCCGGGGCACCGCGATGACCCGGCCGCTGCGCAGCAACTTCGAGCCGGGCACCACCCGGTGGGCGATGCGCCGGGCCCAGTGGCGGGCCATGGGGCTGAGCGCCGAGGACGAGGTCAAGCCGAAGGTCGCGATCGTGAACAGCTCGTCCGGGCTGGCCAGTTGCTTCAGCCACCTGGACGGCATCGTCGCGCCGC
The DNA here is from genome assembly GCF_050936445.1 of Plantactinospora sp. CA-294935. Classification (NCBI taxonomy): domain Bacteria; kingdom Bacillati; phylum Actinomycetota; class Actinomycetes; order Micromonosporales; family Micromonosporaceae; genus Plantactinospora; species Plantactinospora sp. CA-294935. The sequence continues at coordinate 7,738,403 of NZ_JBNJMU010000001.1, read as the reverse complement.
TCAAGGCGGCGATCAGGTCGGCCGGCGGCGTGCCGTTCGAGGTACGCACCGCCGCACCGAGCGACGCGATCACCAGCGCGGGCCGGGCCGGACAGTACATCCTGCCCAGCCGCGACCTGGTGGTGCACGACATCGAGGTGGCGGTCGAGGGAGCCCAGCTCGACGGCATGGTCTGCCTCGCCTCCTGCGACAAGACCGCGCCCGCACACCTGATGGCCGCCGCCCGGCTCGACCTGCCGACCATCGTGGTGGCCTGCGGCTACCAGGCGACCGGCCGGTACCGGGGCGAACACGTCGACTTCGAGGACATCTTCCTGCGGGCCGGGCACGTCGCCAGCGGGCGGCTCACCGTGGCGGAACTCGGCGAGATGAGCGAGTGCGCGATCGGCGGCCCCGGGGTCTGCGCCGGGATGGGTACCGCCAACTCGATGCACATCGCCTGCGAGGCGCTCGGGATGGCGATGGCCGGCAGCACCCCGGTGCGGGCCAACGGCGACCGGATGTGGCGGGCGGTGCACCGGGCCGGTACCCGGATCGTCGAACTGGTCGACGAGGACGTCCGGCCGAGGCAGATTCTCACCCCGGACGCGTTCCGCAACGCGGTGACCGCGATCCTGGCGGTCAGCGGATCGGTCAACTGTCTCAAGCACCTCCAGGCGGTGGCGGTGGAGGCCGGCTGCGACGTCGACATCTGGCGCCTCTTCGAGGAGTTGGCCGCCGACGTACCGCTGTTGACCGGGGTCAAGCCGAACGGCGACCGGCACGTCGACGAGTTCGAGGACGCGGGCGCCACCCCGGCACTGCTCAAGCAGCTCGCGCCGCTGCTCCGGCTGGACGCGCCCACCGTCACCGGCCCCCGGCTCGGCGAGCTGCTGTCGGACGTGCGGGTGGCCGACCCCGAGGTGATCCGGCCGCTGGACGACCCGCTGGCCCGACATCCGGCGATCGTCGTGGTCCGCGGTTCGCTGGCGCCGGACGGAGCGATCATCAAGCGTACGGTCGCCGACGACGCCCCGCTGCGGTTCCGCGGACCGGCCCGGGTCTTCACCTCCCGGGAGGAGGGGCTGGCCGCGATCCGGCGCGGCGAGGTACGCCGGGGCGAGGTGCTGGTGCTGCGCGGGCTCGGTCTGCGCGGCTCGCCCGGAATGGGACTGACCTCCGCCTTCGTCTTCGCGCTGGACGGCGCGGGCCTGGGCGAACACGTCGCGGTGATCACCGACGGACAGCTATCCGGCCTGGTCAACAAGGGGCTGGTGGTCGGCGAGGTGGCGCCGGAGGCGGCGACCGGTGGCCCGTTGGGGCTGGTCGAGAAGGGCGACGAGATCCTGGTCGACGTCCGGGAACGCCGCGTCGAGCTGCTGGTGGACGAGGAGATCCTGGCCGCGCGCCGGGACCGCCTCCCGCTGCCTGTCCCGGCCGTCGGCTGCGGCTGGCTCGACGTGTACGCCCGGGAGGTCGGTCCGCTGACCGAGGGCGCCACCCTCGGCGGCCGGCTACCGCAACCGACCGCCGGCAGCGGCGGCGGGCCCTGAGCCGGCGGCGGTGGGCACTTGACGCTCGCCATATCCTGGTCGAACCACGTTATCGCTGGTCAGCACGGCAATCGTCGGCCGGCGGGGCAGGACGGACCATGACGACGGCGTTTCCGCGAGCCCGGACCGGGCCCGCCGCCCCGGGCCCCGAACTCGCGCTGCTCCAGGCCGTCGGACGGGTCGCGGCCGGCGGGCTGGCACTGCTGGACGACCGGCACCGGGTGGTCTGGCTCAGTCCCGGCGCCGCCAGCCTGTTCGGTGAGCCGGCGTCGGCGCTGCTCGGCCGGCCCTGGCCGTGGGAGCTGGCCCCCCTCGACGACGCCCCGCCGGGCCGCCCGGCACCGACGGAGTACAAAGACGACAGCGACCTCCCCGCCCAGGCGCTCGTGGATCCCGGTCAGGGGCTTGTCGACCGTGCCGGTCAGGGGCTTGTCGACCGTGCCGGTCAGGGGCTTGTCGACCGTGCCGGTCAGGGGCTTGTCGACCGTGCCGGTCAGGGGCTTGTCGACCGTGCCGGTCAGGGGCTTGTCGACCGTGCCGGTCAAGGGTTCGCCGACCGTCCCGGTCGGGGGCTCGTGGACGTGCTCGCCGGGCGGGAGCCCGGTCCGCACGACGCCTGGGTCAGCCTGGACGGCGCGGGGGTCCGGCGCGTGGTGCGGTACCGGGCCGCCTGGGTGCAGGTGGACGGCGCCCGGCGGGTGGTCGTCTCGATCACCGACCTGACCGAGACCCGCCGCCAGCAGCGCAGGCTCGCCGCCGTCGCCCGGGCCGCGTCGAGCGTCGCGGACGCGGGCCAGCTCAGCGCCACCCTCGACGCGCTGGCCGGGGCGGTCTTCGAGTCCACCGGGCTGGCCGCGGTGCAGATCCTCACCCTGCACGGCGAGGAGCGCGAACTGCGGATGATGGGCGAGGCCGGGTTCTTCGACATCGCGGGCTTCAGCGAGAAGCTCGCCGAGTGCCGTCGCCGGGGCGCCGAACTCAAGATGCTCGAGGCCGCCGTGCGGTGCGAGCCGGTCGTCGTACTGCACCGCAAGCCGGACATCATGTCGGATCCCGCCTGGGAACCACTGCACGAGATCATGGGGGCCGTCGACTGGGACAGCTTCGTCAGCATGCCGCTGTCGGCCCGGGACTCCTGTGTCGGAGTGCTGAACGCCTTCTTCACCCCCGGCGAGGACCCCGGCCCGGCCGAACTGGAGTTCCTGGCCGCCATCGCCGACCAAGCCGCGATGGCGGTCGACTACGCCGGGCTGCTCGCCGCCTCCCGCGACGAGGTACGCCGGGAGGAACGCCAGCGCCTCGCCCGGGACCTGCACGACTCGGTGGTGCAGCGGGTCTTCTCGATGCGGATGCAGTCCACCGCGCTGCGGGCCAGGATCAACCAGCGGGCACCCGAGTTCGCCGGCGACCTCGGCCCGATCGCCGACGAGCTGATCACCCTCTCCCGGACGGCGCTGGCCGACCTCCGCGACCTGATCTTCGAGCTGCGCCCGGCCGAGCTGGTCGACGCCGGCCTGCTGGAGGTGCTCCGGATGCACGTGCGCTCCACCGAGGCACGCACCGGGATGCGGATCAGGATCGCGCTGCCGGAGTCGCTGGAGGGTGTGCCGACCGAGGCGCAGGAGGACCTGTACCGGATCGTCCAGGAGGCGCTGAACAACGTGGTGAAGCATGCCCGGGCGGAGACCGCCTGGGTTCGGCTGCGGGTCACCGGCCCGACCGGCGAGGGACTCGAACTCGACGTACGCGACGACGGGTGCGGCGACGGCCGGCGCGGCAACCACACCCTGGGGCTGGGTCTGGTGTCGATGAAGGAACGCGCCCAGCGGTGGGGCGGGTCGCTTCAGGCGGGCCGGCTGCCCAGCGGTGGGTTCCGGGTCCGGGCCGCCTTCCCCCGACTGCTGGCCGGCGCCGAACCCGGTGCCGGCGACCGCGAGCAGAGGAGCCGGCTTGACCGACCGTGATGCCCGGATCGGCGTACTGGTGGTGGACGACCACGCGGTGGTACGCCGTGGCCTGCGCGCCTACCTCGAGGTGGTGGACGGGATCGACGTGATCGCCGAGGCCGGCGACGGGCAGGAGGCGCTCGACCGCATCGCCCGGTTGACCATCGAGCAGCGGGCGCCCGAGGTGGTACTGATGGACCTGGTCATGCCCCGGATGGACGGGATCGCCGCGACCCGGGAGATCGCCCGCCGTCACCCCGAGGTGCGGGTGGTGGTGCTGACCAGCTTCGGTGAGGTGGAGCGGGTGCAGACGGCGTTGCAGGCCGGCGCCGCCGGCTACCTGCTCAAGGACGCCGAGCCGGAGGAGGTCATGCAGGCCATCTTCGCGGCCGCCCGGGGCGAGGTGCACCTCGACGCGGCGGTGACCCGTCGACTGACCCGGCAGATGGTCTCCCGGGACGTCGGGCTCTCCGCGCTCACCCCACGGGAGCGGGACATCCTCGCATTGGTCGCGCAGGGGCGGTCGAACCAGCAGATCGCCGAGCAGCTGGTGATCAGCGAACGGACCGCGCGTACCCATGTCAGCCACGTGCTGAGCAAGCTCAACCTCTCGTCCCGGACCCAGGCCGCGCTGGTCGCGATCCGGGAGGGGCTGGTGCCGCCACCCGGTGCGGACTGACGCCGAACAGCGGGCGCGGACAGCCACGCGGACGCGGGCGCGGCCCCGAATGCGGGCCCGACTGCCGCCCGAACGCGACGGATGACGTAGCCGGACTGCTACAGAGTGTCCGGCGGGTGCCGTCATTCGCGTGAGGCCCGTGGCCGTTCGGCCGACCTAGTCTCGCCATGAACTCTTTCGACTCCCGTAGCGGTCCGCCGTAGCCCCGGCGAGGGTGCGGGGTACGGACGCGTCGCCCGGGTCGGAAACGTTCTGTGCCGGGGGAGGAAGGCTCCCCTGCCGGCCGGGGAGGGACTTCGTTGGCGGTGGGACCAGCAGCGCCCGCCCGGGTGGCGGACACCTCCCGGGTGCCGGGCCCGGCAGAGGCGATCGACGTCACCGTCGTCGGCCGCCGGATGGCCGCCGACGACGTCGTCGAGCTGACCCTGGCCCGACCGGCGACCCAGCCGCTTCCACAGTGGACGCCCGGTGCCCACGTCGATGTCCTGCTGCCGACCGGAGCGGTCCGGCAGTACTCGCTCTGCGGCGACCCGGCCGACGACCGGAGCTGGCGGCTGGGCGTACTGCGGGAGCCGGCCGGACGTGGCGGGTCCGCCTGGCTGTGCGAGCACGCCGTCGAGGGCACCCCGCTCATCCTGCACGGCCCCCGGAACAACTTCCCGCTGGTCGACGCGGAGCGGTACGTCTTCGTCGCCGGCGGCGTCGGCATCACCCCGGTACTGCCGATGGTGCACGCGGCGGAGCGCGCCGGCCGCCCCTGGACGCTGTGGTACGGCGGACGACGCCGCTCCGGCATGGCCTTCCTCGACGAACTCGCCCGGTACGGCGACCGGGTACGGATCCGCCCCGAGGACAGGTCCGGCCCGCTCGACCTGGCCGGGGTGCTGGCCGACGCCGCACCGGGCACCCTGGTCTACTGCTGCGGACCGGTCGGACTGATCGACGCGATGCAGGCCCGCTGCCGCCCGCTGCCGGCCGGAACCCTGCGGGTCGAACGGTTCACCGCCGTCGAGCAGCCGCCCGGCGACGGGCCGGACCGGGACATCGAGGTGGTCTGCCGGGCGTCCGGGCTGACCGTCCCGGTGCCGGCCGGGTGCAGCATCCTCGACGCGGTGCGCCGGGCCGGCCTCGACGTCCTCTCCTCCTGCACGGAGGGGATCTGCGGGACCTGCGAGACGACCGTGCTCGACGGCGTGCCGGAGCACCGGGACTCGCTGCTGACCGAGGAAGAGCGGGAAGCCGGCGACACCATGATGATCTGCGTCTCCCGGGCCCGTGGCGACCGCCTCGTCCTCGACCTCTGAGCCCGTGGCCACTGTGACGCCGTCGGCGAAGTGGGAGTACCCGGGTCCCGCCCGGGGCATCCCGGAGACTGTCAAGGAGATCTGATGCCACACGTGCAGAACGGTTGGTACCTGGCCGCCTGGTCCGGCGAGGTCGGGCGTACGTTGACCCAGCGGTGGATCGCCGGGAACCCGGTCTGCCTGTACCGGCTGAGCGACGGCACCCCGGTCGCCCTCGAGGACCGCTGTCCGCACCGGAAGTTCCCGCTCTCCCTCGGCCGGCTCGACGGTGACGTGCTGGAGTGCAACTACCACGGCTACCGGTTCGACGGCACCGGCGCCTGCGTCGGCGTCGCCGAGCAGCAGGACATGCCCCGGGCCGCCGCCCGGCGGTTCCGGCTGCTCGAACGGGACGGCGTCGTCTGGATCTGGCCCGGCGACCCGGACCGGGCCGACGAGTCGGAGCTGCCGGACACCTCCTGGCTGACCGATCCGAACTGGACACACGTCAGGGGCGTACTGCCGCTGAAGGCCCGGCACGTGCTGCTGGTGGAGAACCTGCTCGACCTGTCGCACGAGACTTTCCTGCACCCGACGACGATCGGCAACGCGGCGGTGGCCGCCACCCCGATCGAGGTCACCACCGCCGGGCCGAAGGTCTATTTCCAGCGCCGCATGATCGGGGTGCAGGCGCCGCCCTTCTACGAGAAGTCGATGGGGCTGACCGGACTGGTCGACCGCTGGCAGGACGGCGAGTTCCACCCACCGGGAATCTTCGTGCTGAACATCCGGCTGGCCGCCACCGGCACCGAGGAGCCGGAGGGCTTCCACATGAAGGTCCTCTACGGCATGACCCCGGCCACCGAGCACGAGTGCCACGACTTCTACGCGCTGGCCCGGGACTATGCCATCGACGACGAGCAGTTGACCAGATTCCAGCACGAGCAGCAGCTCTCGGTGATGGCCGAGGACGTGCAGGCGCTGGAGGTGCAGGAGGTCATGTACGCCACCGAGCGGCGCCGGGTGGCCGAGTCGAGCATCCGCTCCGACCTGGCCGCGCTGCGGGGCCGGCGGGTACTGCAGAAGATGCTGGCCGCCGAGGCGGCAGAGGAGGAGGCGGCCGGGCGGGTACCGGCGGCCCGGTAGCCGCCCGGCGGGAAGGACGGGCGGCGCGCGCTGGCGACGGTGGCGCGCGGCCGGGGAACCCGGGAGAAACGGTGCGAAGGGCCGGCGGCGCGGGACGGTACGAAGGGCCGGCGGCGCGGGACGACGAGCGGACGACGAGACGACGGGAGAGGGTAGCGATGGCAGGCAACCGGGCGGTGGCGTACGTCGAGCCGGGCAGGGTCGAGGTGCAGGAGATCCCGTACCCGACGTTGGAACTGCGGGACGGGCCGGGCGTGCATCCGGCCAACGTCGGCCGGCAGTGCCAGCACGGCGTGATCCTCAAGGTGGTCACCACCAACATCTGCGGCAGCGACCAGCACATGGTGCGGGGCCGGACCAGTGCGCCCCGCAACCTGGTACTCGGGCACGAGATCCTCGGCGAGGTCGTCGAGGTGGGCCGGGACGTCGAGTTCGTCAAGGTCGGGGACCTCTGCTCGGTGCCGTTCAACATCGCCTGCGGCCGGTGCCGCAACTGCAAGGAGGGCAAGACCGGCATCTGCCTGAACGTCAACCCGGACCGCCCCGGGTCGGCGTACGGCTACGTCGACATGGGCGGCTGGGTCGGCGGCCAGGCCGAGTACGTGATGGTGCCGTACGCGGACTGGAACCTGCTCCGATTCCCCGACCGCGACCGGGCGATGGCGAAGATCCTCGACCTGACGATGCTCTCGGACATCTTCCCGACCGGCTTCCACGGCGCGGTCACCGCCGGAGTCCGGCCCGGGTCCACCGTGTACGTCGCCGGGGCCGGTCCGGTCGGGCTGGCCGCCGCGGCCGGTGCCCGGCTGCTCGGCGCGGCCGTGGTGATCGTCGGCGACCTGATCCCGGACCGGCTGGACCGGGCCCGCAGGGCCGGTTTCGAGGCGGTGGACGTCTCGCTGGGCGATCCGGTGGACCAGGTCGAGCAGCTTCTCGGCGTACCGGAGGTGGACGCCGCGGTCGACGCGGTCGGCTTCGAGGCGCGCGGCCACGGCGCCGGGGCGACCCGGGAAGCCCCGGCCACCGTGCTGAACTCCCTGATGGAGCTGACCGCCGCCGGCGGTGCCATCGGCATCCCCGGGCTGTACGTCACCGAGGACCCCGGCGCGGTCGACGAGCCGGCCCGGCGCGGCTCGCTCAGCCTCGGCCTCGGCACCGGATGGGCGAAGTCGCTCTCCTTCACCACCGGCCAGTGCCCGGTGATGCGCTACAACCGGAGCCTGATGATGGCGATCCTGCACGACCGGGTCTCGATCGCCGACGTCGTCGGAGCCACCGTGATCTCGCTGGACGACGCGCCCCGGGGCTACGCGGAGTTCGACGGCGGCGCGGCCCGCAAGTACGTCATCGACCCGCACGGCCTGGTCGGGAGCCCGGCGTGATCGCGCGCACCGGACAGCCCGGTGCCCCCGCGACCGGCGGTGTCCACCGGCACGCCGGCGAGCAGGGTGGGGGGCCGGCATGAGCACCTTCGTCCTGGTGCACGGCGCCTGGCACGGCGGCTGGTGCTGGCGGCGGGTCGCCCCGCTGCTGCGGGCGGCCGGCCACGAGGTGCTGACCCCGACGCTGACCGGGGTGGGCGACCGGGCACACCTGGTCAACCCGCTGGTCGGGCTGGAGACCCACGTGGAGGATGTGGTCCGGACGATCGACGTCGAGACCGACACCGACGGCGAGGTCGTGCTGGTCGGGCACAGCTACGCCGGGCTGGTGGTCACCGGGGTCGCCGACCGGCGGCCGGCGAAGGTGGCCCGGCGGATCTACCTCGACGCCTTCCTGCCGGCCGACGGCGAGTCCGGGATCGGGCTGCTGCCCGAGCGGATCGCCGGGCACTACCGGGAGTCGGTCGCCGGTGCCGGGCACGGCTGGCTGATCCCGCCGCGCTCGCTCCAGGTGCTCGGCGTCACGGAACCGGACGACCTTGCCTGGCTCACCCCGCGACTGACCCCGCATCCGTGGCGCAGCTACACCGAACCGCTGCGGATCGGCGCCGCCGTCGACAAGGTGCCCGGGGCCTACGTGGAGTGCGTCGACTGGATGCGGGTCTTCACCCCGTACGCCGAGCGGGCCCGCGAGCGTGGCTGGCCGGTGCTGGAGCTGTCGACCGGGCACGAGGCCATGGTGACCGCGCCCGAGGCGCTCGCCGAGGCACTGCTGCGACTGGGCGGTTGACGATGGCCGACTCGCACCGGGAGGACCGGGCGGCAGCGGCCGGACCGGACCCGACGACCGGAGCCCGGCCGCTGGCGCAGGGATTCTCCGCCACCTGGACACCGGGGTCGACCGACCTCACCGGTACCTGCTTCTGCGGCGCCCGGCACCGGGACCGGGACCCGGTCGCGATGTGGGACTGGCTGGACGGGCACCCGGAGGGCCACCACACCGGCGGACCGACAGGAAGGACCGTGACATGAGCAGATCGGGGAGCCGGCATGGCTGAGATCGTCGCGGCGGCCGCCGCCGTCCACGCGCCGCAGCTGATCAGCCGGCCGCAGAACGAGGAGTTGGAGAAGCTCGACCGGGGCACCGACGCGCTGCACCGGCTGGGCCGGGTACTCGACGAGACGTCGCCGGACGTCCTGCTGGTGATCGGCCTCGACCACCTGGAGACGTTCTGGCTCGGCGCGGCGCCGACCTTCACCGTCTTCGTCGGCGAGCACGCCGAGGCCGACTACGCCGGGCGGGCGCACCGGAGGGTACCGGTGCACACCGATCTCGCGGTGGACCTGCTCAAGGGGCTGGTCGCCCGCGACTTCGACATGACCTTCTCCCAGGAGGGCACCCTCGGGCACGCCTTCCTCACCCCACTCGTGTACGTCCTGGGGGACCGGCCGATTCCGGTGGTGCCGCTGCTGGTCAACGTCTACCTGCCACCGTTGCCGAGCCCGCGCCGCTGCTACGCGCTGGGCCGGGCGATCGCCGACGTGCTGGCGTCCCGGCCGGAGCGGGTCGCCGTACTCGCCAGCGGTGGCATGTCGCACTTCCCCGGCACCGCCCGCTACCACGACCCGCAGCTCTCCTTCGACAGGTGGGTGTTGCAGGAGGTCGGCGCCGGCCGTTGGCAGGAGCTGCTGGACCTGACGCCGGTGCAGCTCGACGAGGTGGGGGAGGGGGAGTTGCTCACCTGGTTCGTGATGCTCGGCGTCACCGGCGAGCTGCCCGCGTCGATGCTCTCCTACCAGGCGCTGTCGCACCACGGGCACGGCGTGGTGCAGCTCCTCCCGCCGCTCGCCGCCACGGCCCCGCCGCCGGAGCCGACCGTGCCGCGCTACGGCGGGCACGTCTTCACCCAGACCGACTACCGCTGGTACAGGTTCCCCGAACCGAGCAGCTTCACCCTGAACCGGCTGCTGCACCAGATCATCGTGAACCCGGGCTTCCGGTCCGAGTTCGTCCGGAACCGGGCCGCCGTCGTCGGCGCGGCCGAGCTGACCGATCCGGAGCGCCGGGCGCTGCTGGCCGAGGGCTTCGACGAGCTGGTCGCGGTCGGCGCCCATCCACTGCTCGCACTCTCCGCCCGGCAGGTGGTGGCGCTGGAACTCCAGAAGCCGGCGCCCACCGGAGCCGCGCCGGCACAGGCCGGCGGGAGCCGGTGATGGCGCCGCTGCGGCACTGGATCGGCGGCATCTGGTCGGCCGCGCCGGTCGAGCGGACCGCGCCGGTGTGGAACCCGGCCACCGGACAGCGGCGCGCCGAGGTGCCGCTGGCCGGGCCGGCCGAGGTGGGCGCGGCGGTCCGGGCCGCCTCGGACGCGGCGCCGAGCTGGGCCGACTCGTCGGTCGCGGCCCGGACCCGGATCCTGTTCCGGTTCCGGGACCTGGTGGATCGGCGCGCCGGCGACCTCGCCCGGCCGATCACCGAGGAGCACGGCAAGGTCCGCTCCGACGCGCTCGGTGAGGTGCAGCGCGGGCTGGAGGTGATCGAGTACGCCTGCGGCGTCGGCGAACCGCTCAAGGGCGCGTGCCGATTCCCGTGCCGATGGCCTACCACCCGTTCGGCGGCTGGAAGGACTCGCTCTTCGGGGACCGGCACGTGCACGGTCCAGAGGGGATCGGCTTCTACACCCCGGGCCAAGGCGGTGACGACACGCTGGCCGTACGGCACGGCGACGGTCGAGGCGGCACCGCTGAGCTTCCCGACCTCGACCTGAGCCGGCGCGCGTACCAGACGAAAGGGGTGACCCGTGAAAGCTGTGGTACTGACCGGCGCGTCGGGGGAACTGCGCCTGGCGGAGTTGGCCCGTCCGGAACCGGGGCCCGGGGAGGTGCTGGTCGAGGTCGCCGCCTGCGGGGTCTGCCACACAGACCTGCACGTGATCAAGGGCGAGGTGGCCTTTCCCACCCCCGCCGTGCTGGGACACGAGGTCTCCGGGCTGGTCCGGGGCACCGGGGCCGGGGTCACCGGCTTCGCCGACGGGGACCGGGTCGCCGGCAGCTTCATCATGCCCTGTGGCGCGTGCCGGCACTGCGTACGCGGGCACGAGGATCTCTGTGAGCCGTTCTTCGCGTACAACCGGCTGCGCGGCACGCTCTACGACGGGCGTACCCGGCTGGCCCGCCCGGACGGCTCCCCGGTCTGGATGTACTCGATGGCCGGCCTCGCCGAGTACGCCGTCGTGCCGGCCACCGCCGTGTTCCGGGTGCCGGACGGCCTCCCGCTGCGGGACGCGGCGGTCCTCGGGTGCAGCGTCTTCACCGCCTACGGCGCGGTGCACAACGTGGCCCGGCTGCGGCTGGGCGAGACCGTGGCGGTGGTCGCCGTCGGCGGGGTCGGCTCCAACATCGTGCCGCTCGCCCGGGCCAGCGGCGCCGGCACGGTGATCGCGGTGGACCGGAGCCCGGACAAGCTCGCCGCGGCGGCCGAACTCGGCGCGACGCACCTGGTGGACGCCGCCCGGGAGGACGTCCGGGCCAGGATCGCCGAGATCACCGGCGGTCGGGGTGTCGACGTGGCGTTCGAGGTGCTCGGCCGGCCGGAGACCTTCGAACTGGCCCTGGACCTGCTCGGTGACGGCGGTCGGGCGGTGATCGTGGGGATCGCCCCGGCCGGGGTGACCGGGCGGATCGACATCACCCGGCTGGTCCGGCGCAAGCTCCAGGTGCTCGGCTCGTACGGCGCCCGGGCCCGTACCGACATGCCGGCGCTGTTGCACCTGGTGGCGCAGGGGGTGATCCGGCCCGGCCAGGTCATCACCCGACGGTACGGCCTGGCCGACGCGGCGGCCGCGTACGCGGCCCTGGACCGGGGCGAGATCGTCGGCCGGGCCGTGGTGGAGGTCGCCGACCTGGACTGAGCCCGACGAGGTCTGGGAGTTGAGCCATCCGGCAACTCCTCGGTAGGTAGCCGCCGGCGGTTGAGCACTGCCTGAGATCAACCCGGACGGCGCGGCGCCTTCGCCCCGTCTCTCCCGCGGCTCCGGTTGCCGCGGAGTTGGGGCGGGCCGATGGCCACGACGGACCGCGAGCCGAGGTGCACCGAGGCGGGTGCGGGGCGGCCGGGTCAAATGACGTAGCCGGACCGACCCGGAGTGGCGGTGCCGGCCCGTCATTTGCGTATCGACCGGCTGCACGCCGTTTCATATTTTAACCGGGACGTAACGTGTGACGAACGTCAGGGGATCCAGGTCGACCTGGGGTGTCGCGGAGCGCCGGTGGGCGCCGACACGATCAGGGGCGGCGGCAACACCAGGAATGACTCTTGCACGCATCACCTGGGCACCGGTCGCCCTCGCACGGAGGACGCCCAGCCGACCGTCGACAGTGGTCCGTGCCGCGTCGACGCCCGTAGTTCTCCCGGAAGATCAGCACAGCCGTCGTCCCGTCCCGCACGGGGGCGCAGGTCCCGCACCCGGATCTCCGACGGCTCGCTGCCCGTTCGCGGGCACCCGACACATAGGAGACAGCGAATGGCCACTTCGGCTCCCCGGAACAGCGGGCTCCTGCGATTGAACCCTTTTCAACCTCCCCTCGCGGTCGGACGAACCGCAGGGTCGGACGCGGTGCGTGAGCGCCGCGCGGTTCAGGTCGAAAAAGGTGCACTCCCACAGAGCCGCCGCGCCTTTCTCGGCACGGTGGCGCTCGGAATCGGCGCGCCGCTGCTGGCGGCGTGCGGCGACGACTCGGCCGCCGGCGGCGGCTCCGGCGGCGGCTCGTCCGAGCTGACCTTCCTCAGCGTCATCCCGCTGGCGAGCATCTCCAACGCGCCGGAACTGCTCGCCGACACCGGCGGTCACTTCGCCAAGCACGGACTGAACGTCAAGTTCCAGGTGACCCAGGGTTCGCCGCCGGCGATCCAGACCGTACTGGCCGGCTCGGCCCTGCTGACGAAGCTCGGTGACATCGAGACGATCACCGCGATCTCGGACAAGAATGCTCCGCTGGTGAATCTGGGTGGGGTGGAGAAGCAGGGTCTGCTGCGGTTCATGTCGAGTCGGCGGAAGCCGTTGGAGAAGCCGGAGGATTTCCGGGGTGTGACGATGGGTCTGCCGTCGACGGGTGGGACGAGCGAGAAGACCCTGGATCTGGTGCTGGCTTCGGCGGGGATTCCGAGGGATTCGGTGAAGCGGCAGGTGGTGGGGCTGGCGCCGGGTGTGTTCGAGTTGGTGAAGTCGGGCCGGATCGACGGTTACATCGTCTCGCTGGACACCTCCCTCTCCCTGCTGCAACAGCAACCGGACGCGGTGGCGTTCGCGCCCAGTTCGGTGATCGCGGCTGGCAGCCAGGCGTACGCGACCTCGAAGTCGCAACTGGCGGAGGCAGGCAACCAGGACAAGGTCCGCAAGTTCCTCCAGGCGATCGCCGACGCGATCACGTTCATGGTCGACGACGAGAAGAACGGGTTCACGGAAACGCTGCGGCTGATCGGCAGCAAGCACGACGTCCCGTCCTTCAAGGACCCGGGAGTCGCGGTGGAAGCGCTGAAGCTCTTCGTGAAGTCGTGGACGGTGGACGGCGCAGACAAGGTGGTACGAACCAACCCGCAGACCTGGCGCTCGACGTACGACGAGATGGTCAAGTCCGGGCTCGTTCCGGCCGGCAAGGACCCGGTGCAGTGGTTGAACGCCGACTACGCCCCGACCGTCTCCTGAGCACGGCCGGCCGGGATCCAATCGACGTGACCCGAGAGGCGACGGTGGAAGAGAACGCGACGGCCGTGACGGCGGGCTCCTCGCGGCTGGAGTTGGGGTCGGTGGAGCTTGAGCTTGTCGGGGTGAACAAGGTTTATCAGGCGCGGCGGGGTCGGGTCGAGGCGTTGCGGGATGTGAGTCTGTCGATCCGGCGGGGTGAGTTCGTGTCGTTGGTGGGTCGGTCGGGGTGTGGGAAGACGACGTTGTTGCGGATCCTGTCGGGGTTGTTGCCGCCGTCGTCGGGGTCGGTGACGGCGAATGGGCAGTCGATCTGGCGGGGTGCGTCGCGTAATGATGAGGCGCTCAGGCAGGTCGGGTTGGTGTTCCAGGAGGCGAATCTGTTTCCGTGGTTCACGATTGCGGAGAATATCGGGTTGCCGTTGAAGTTGCGGGGGGTGGATCGGAAGGGTCGGGTGGCGCGGGCGGAGGAGCTTTGCGAGTTGGTGGGGTTGCGGGGGTTCGAGGGGGCGTATCCGCGGGAGTTGTCGGGGGGTATGCGGCAGCGGGCGGCGATTGCGCGGGCGTTGAGTTCGCGGCCGTCGATTCTGTTGATGGATGAGCCGTTCGGGGCGTTGGATGCGTTGACGCGGGACAAGATGAATCTTGAGTTGCAGTCGATTCATGCGGCGACGGGGGCGACGGTGGTGTTCGTGACGCATTCGATTTCGGAGGCGGTGTTTTTGGCGGATCGGGTGGTGTTGTTGACGCCGCGTCCGGGTCGGATCCGGTCGGTGACGTCGGTGTCTCTGGAGCGGCCGAGGTCGGTGGATACCGAGGCGTCGGTGGGGTTCCAGCGGGTTGTGCGGGGGCTGCGGTTGGAACTGGACGAGGAGTCCTGATGGGTGAGCGTGAGGGTGTCGGCCGGTTGCTGCCGTGGATCAGTTCTCCGATTCTGCTGTTGTTGTTTCTTGGGGTGTGGCAGTTCGCGGTGTCGGTGGTGGGGGTGTCGGAGTTCATCCTGCCGGCGCCGTTGCAGGTGGGGCGGTCGTTGGTGGGGATGTTGGACGATCCGGCGACGTGGGCGCATGTGCGGGTGACGTTGGTGGAGGTGTTGCTCGGGTTTGTGATCGCGTTGTTGGTCGGTACGGCGTTGGGTGCGGTGTTGGGTCGGATGGTGTGGTTGGAGCGGGCGGTGCAGCCGGCGATGGTGGCGTTTCAGGTGGTGCCGAAGGTGGCGTTGGTGCCGATTTTCGTGATCTGGTTCGGGTTCGGGATGACGTCGAAGATTGTGATGGCGGTGATCCTGGCGTTTTTTCCGATCATGTTGAATGTGTTGTTGGGGGTCCGGTCGGTGGATCGGGGTCATCGGGATGTGATGCGGGGGTTGGGGGCGTCGCGGTGGGCGACGTTTCGGGATCTGGAGTTGCCGTCGACGTTGCCGTACATTTTCGCGGGGGCGGAGGTGGGGATCGTGTTCGCGGTGATCGGTGCGATCGTGGGTGAGTTCCTGGGTGGTAGTGAGGGTCTGGGTTATCTGGTGGTGTCGAGTCTGAACTCGTTGGACGCGCCGACGTTGTTCGCGGTGATCGTGATCCTCGCTGTTCTGGGTTCGGTGTTGTATCTCGCGGTCACCACCGCGAAACGACTCGTCATTCCCTGGCACGACTCCGTCGCCAAACAGTGAACCCTTTTCCACCTCCCCTGTGGTTCGTCGTGGCCGTAGGTGGGAGTCGGGGCGACGCACCGCGCTGTCCAGGCTGAAAAAGGTTCAGTAGAACCACGGGGTCGGTGCACTACCGCAGCGAGACCACCAGTTGCTGCGGGCGGTGGTCGGAGGTGCCGTTCGTCGACCCGCCGAAGCGGTACGAGTGCACCCGGACCGCCGTCGAGACGAAAGCCCAGTCCAGCCGCCACCAGCGCGGCCAGCCGGACCCGTCCGACCAGGTCGCCGGATAACGCGCCGAGGACGCGTAGCTGGCGTCTCGCAGCCGGTCGGGCAGCTTGGCCAGGTCGCCCATTGCCGGACTGGTGTTGAGGTCACCGGCGAGCAGCATCGGATGCGGATTGACCGCCACGTCCCGGGCCAGCGCCCGCCACTGCGGCTCGCGCTGCGCGTGCTGCTGCCGGATCACCCGGTAGAACTCCCCGCCCAGCGGGCTGTGGTCCGGCACCAACTGCACCGGCATGTGCAGGTTGTAGACCGACAGCACCCGCCCCGCCCCGAGGTCGAGATCGGTACGCAGCACCTTGTACCGCCACTGCTCCGTCGTGCCCCACAGCGGCGGCGGCATGTCCGGGGCGTCCAGCGGCAGCCGGCGCAGGATCGGATGGCGGGACAGCGTCACCAACTCGCCGGCGACGGCGACGTGGAAGCCCGGGAACTCGGCACGCAGCCGGGCCGACTCCGCCTCGCCCGGCCCGGCGGAGTGCTCGTACCAGTACTCCTGGAGCAGGTAGACGTCGGCATCGGCGGACCGGAGCAGTGCGTACATCCCGGCGGTCTGGCCGCCCTCGTCCCAGTACCCGGTGTTCCAACTGAAGACCCGGACCGCGTCGGCCGGGGCCGGCCCGTCACCGTCGGAGAGCCCGCGCAGGTTCAGCCCGGACAGCGGCCCGCCGAGCAGCAGCGCGGCGGCGGCCAGCAGCGCCACCGGCCGGCGTGACCGGCGGCACGGCGCGGCGGCCCCGGCCAACAGCAGCGGTACGCCGAGGAAGGCCGGCGGCGGCACCGCGTCCACCGCCAGCCACAGCCACCACCGACCGCTGAGCACCAGGTGCGCCACGGTGAAGGCCAGCCAGAGCGCCCCGGCGGCGACCAGTCCGGTGTAGAGCCACCACCGCCAGCCGCGCCGGGTCCGGCCCGGCCGGGCACCATCGGCCGCCGGCTCCGCACCGATCAATGAACCTTTTTCAACCTCCCCTTGCGGTCCGTCGGAGCGCGAGGTCGGACGCGGTGTGTGAGCGCCGCGCGGTTCAGGTTGAAAAAGGTTCAACGGTGTGCCAACGGCCGACCCGGTGCCGGCGACGGTCGCCGTGTCGCTCGCCGGCCCTGTGCCGCTGGTCGGCGCTGCGCCGGTGGCGATCGCCGTGTCACCGGCCGCCGGGTTGGCGCCGGTCTCCGGTGCGTCGGCGGCGCCCGGAGTGCCGGTGGCCGGCCCCCCGGGCAGCAGCCCGTCGCTGCCGGGAGCGGCGATCGTCACGCCGGACCCCGCAGCGGGGTCGGGTCGACCGGGAACGAGGCGTCGTAGAGCCGGCGGAACGTGCCGGAGGCGAGCCACTGCACCGCGCCGGTGGCGACCCCGGCGGTGATGGTGACGTTGACCAGGAAGTGCAGCCCGGCGAAGAAGGCCAGGAAGGGTACGCCGTGCCGGCGGCGGACGAAGGCGTACATGCCGGCGTCGCAGGCCAGCGAGGCGGCGAGCAGCCCGGCCGGAACGACCAGCCCCCACAGGCCGAGCAGCAGCGGCACCACCAGCGCGGGCAGTACGCCGAACGCGGCCAGGCTGCCCCAGGCCCGGGCGGCGGTCTCGAACCCCTGCCCGAACCGGCGGGCCCGGGCGTACAGCGGAATCCGCAGCCGTCCCCGGTGGAACAGCTTGCGCAGCAGCCCGCGCAGCTCGTGGTCGTGGTCGTGCCGGCCCCGGACCAGCGAGGTGAGCACCAGCCGGTAGCGGCGGCTCAACCGGTAGCCGTAGTCGACCTCCTCGGTGTGCCGCAGCCCCGGGTTGAACGGGCCGATCTCCTCGAAGACGTGCCGGCGCAGCATGCAGACGGCCGGAAAGAGGAACGACACGTCACCTTCCGAACTGATCGACCAGTAGTGATACTGCAGGCCACGGTACCGGGCCACCGCGGTGTCGTGCAGCAGCGGCTCGGGGTCCTCGATCCCGCAGACCGCGCCGATCCGCCGGTCGCCGAGGATCAGCCGTACCGCGTTCGTCACCGCGTCCGGGGCCAGCACCAGGTCGGAGTCGACGTAGCAGATCAGCTCGCCACTGGTGTGCGCGGCGCCGATGTTGCGGGCCCGGCCGCAGCCGCCGTTGCGGCCGGTGCTCACCACCCGTACGCCGAGCGCCTCGGCCACCGCCACCGACTGGTCCGTCGAGCAGTCGTCGACCATCAGGATCTCGACGTTCGGATACGTCTGGTCCAGGATCGACCGCAGGCAGAGGTCCAGCGACTCGGCGTAGTTGTAGTTTGGCACGATCACCGAGACGAGCGGGCCGTCGCCCGGCCGCGTACCGTTCACCGTCATCGGGTGGCCACCTCCGGCCGGTCGTAGAGTCCACGGAACCGGCCCGAGGCGAGCCAGGCGGCCACCCCGGAGATCGCGGCGACCGCGATCACCAGGTTCAGGAAGAAGTGCATCGCGACGAAGTAGCCGAGGAACAGCACGCCGCGCTCCCGGCGGACGAACCGGTACATCGGCAGGTCACCGGCGAGGCAGGCGGCGAGGGTCGCCAGCGGCACCGCCAGGAACGCCGGGCCGAACAGCACCGGCAGCGCGCACGTCAGCACGGTCAGCAGGGCGGCGACACTGACCCAGGCGCGTGGCCCGCTGCTCAGCCCGCCGGGGAACTCCGGCTTGCGGGCGTACATCGGGATGTGCAGTGCGGTGCGGGTGAAGACCTTGCGGATCAGCACGCCCAGGTCGGCGTCGTGGTCGTGCACGCCGCGCACCCGGGGCGAGAGCCAGATCTGGTACCGCTGGGCGAGCCGCATCCCGTAGTCCGCGTTCTCGGTCTCCCGCAGCCTCGGGTTGAACGGCCCGATCTCGGCGAAGACCCGGGCCGGGATCGCCAGCAGCGCCGTGTAGAGGGTCATGATCCGCCCCTCGTCGGCGATCAGCCAGTACGACTGCTGGAGGCAGCGGTACTCCTCCAGCAGGCTGTCCCGGACCAGCGGCACCGGATCGTAGTTGCCGCAGATCGCCCCGATCTGCGGGTCGGCGCTGAGCAGCTCGACCGCGTTGGCGACCGCGTCCGGCTTGGCGGCCACGTCCGAGTCGACGAAGAACAGGATCTCGCCGCGCGCGTTCGCCGCCCCGAGGTTGCGGGCCGCCGCCGGTCCGGAGTTCGTCGGGGTACGCAGCACCCGCGCCCCGTACGACTCGGCGACCGCGACCGAGTCGTCGGTGGAACAGTCGTCGACCACGATCAGTTCCAGGTTCGGATAGGTCTGGGCCCGGAGCGCGCCGAGGCACAGCCCGAGTGCCCTGGCGTAGTTGTAGTTCGGCACGATGACCGAGACGAGCGGTATGTTCATTTCTCCATCCAGTTCACCAGGTTGGGATAGCGGGCACCGAGTTCCGCCAGGGTCAGCGTGGCGCCGATCAGCACGCCGCTGGCCACGATCATCCGGTCCCGCAGCAGGGCCCGGATCGGGTCGCCGCCGGACTGCCGGACCAGGACGGCCTGGAGATAGCGGAACGCGGCGAGCAGCCCGAGCGGCACCACCACGGCGAGGGTGACCGGGCGCCAGTGCCCGAGTGGCGCGTCGGTGTTCAGGTAGAGCAGGAAGGTGGTGCTGGCCAGCGCGGTGTTCAGCCCGAGCAGGTGGTCGGCGAGCAGCACGTTGTAGCCGGCCAGCGCCGGCCGGTGCGCCGACCCGGCGGCGGCCAGTTCGTGCCGTCGCTTGCCGAGGATCAGCACCAGGCAGCCGGCGAAGACGGCGGTGAGCAGCAGCCCGGACGGCGCCGCCCCGGTGGCCGCGTACCCCTGGAGGACCCGCAGCACGAAGCCGGCGGCGACCACGCAGATGTCCAGCATCGGCAGGTGCTTGAGCCACCGGCTGTAGGCGACGCTGAGGCAGAGGTAGCCGACCAGCGGCCACCACGGCAGCTCGGGGCCGACCAGCACCAGCCCCAGCAGCAGCCCGGCCAGCCCGACCGCGAGCAGCCAGGCCAGCGGCACCGGGACCAGGCCGGCGGCGACCGGGCGGTGGCGCTTGACCGGATGGGTACGGTCCAGCCGGCGGTCCACGATGTCGTTGACGACGTAGATCGTCGACGCGGCCACCGTGAACACCAGCACCGCCCAGCCGGTACGCAGCACCGCCGACCCGGTCCAGAGTGGCGTGTCGAGCAGCGCCAGCGGTACGGCCAGCAGGTTCTTGACCGCGTGGCCGGGTCGGGTCAGCACCAGGAGTTGCCGGGCGAGCCGGGGGACCCGGAGGCTGCGCCCCGGGCTGGCCGGTACGGCGGTCTCGACGACGGTCTCGACGGCGGTCACCCTCGACTCCGATCAGCAGAAGACACCTTCGACTCCGATCAGAAGAAGATCTTCGCGAGGGAGAGCGCGCCCTGCCGCCACGGGTCGCGGCTGGTCCGCCCGTCCCGCGACGGCCGCGCCAGGTGGCGTTCGGCGCGCCACCACTCGTACGTGCGCAGGATCGCGTCCTCGTTGGACAGCTTCGGGGCGAAGCCGAGCCGCTCGGCGGCCTTGTCGATGCTCACGTAGGAGTCGTGCCGGAGCTTGTGCAGCAGCCGCCCGTACACCGGGGAGAGCCGGCTGCGATCCAGCAGCTCCAGGGTGAACAGCGCCGGCCGGGCGGGCACCCCGATGACCCGCTTGCCGTGCCCGGCCGCGTCCAGCACCGCCTGGAAGTCCTCGCGCAGGGTGCGGAACCGCTCCGCGGCGAGGTTGTAGGTGTCGTCGGCCACCTCGTCCGGCGCGGCCAGCACCGTGAGCACCGCGTCGACCAGGTCGTCGACGGCGAACATCTGGATCCGCACGTCGCCCCGGCCGAGCACCGGGAAGTTCCGGCCCTCCTCGGCCCACTCGAAGAGCATCGCGAACAGCCCCATCCGGCCCGGCCCGAGAAAGGTCTTCGGCCGCAGGATCGCGACCGGCAGACCACCGGCCCGGTACCGTTCGGCGATCTCCTCGGCGGCCACCTTCGCCGCGCTGTACGTGTCGACCGGCTCCCGGGGGTGCTCCTCCGGCGTCGGCACCTGGCGGGGCAGCCCGTACACGGCGGTCGACGAGACGTGCAGGACCCGGTCCACCCCGGCTTTCCGGGCGGCCCGCAGCACGTTTCCGGTGCCGTCCACGATGATCGAACGGATCTCCGCGGCCGGGTAGCTGGGCAGCGCCGCCGCGCAGTGCAGTACCGCCGTCGCACCGTCGGTGGCCCGGTCCATCACCCGGGGATCCCGGATGTCGCCGACCACGGTGACGCCGGGATCCGAGCGCAGATCCACCCCGCACACCTGGTGCCCGTCGGCGGTCAGCCGCTCGACCAGCCGGGAGCCGAGCATCCCGGCCGCCCCGGTCACGGTGATCACCACAGTGAACCCTTTTCAACCTCTCCCTGCGGTCCGTCGGACCGCAGGGTCGAATGCTGTGCGTGAGCGCCGCGTGGTTCAGGTTGAAAAGGGTTCAGCGTGGACCCCACCTTCTGGGCGACGAACCGGGTGACCAGCTTGGCCAGGCCCTGCTCCAGCACCTCGCCGAGCGCGTCGGTGGCGCGCTGCACGTCGGCCGGGTCGGTGACCAGGGACGGCCCGAGGATCAGCGGGTTGCGGCCGTTGAGGGTGTAGTAGGTGAAGATGTCGTGGTCCCGGTAGAGCGCGTTGATCACCGCGCAGGTGACCAGCTTCGCCTTGAACCTCGGGTCCCGGGCCATCCCGGCGGGGGCTAGCCGGGCGACCAGGTCGAGGATCTTCGGGCCGCCGTCGATCTGTACGCCCCAGAGCGCGCCCGCCCCGGCGACCCGGCCCACCGCGTCCGGGTACTCCTTGGCCAGCCGCTTCAACGCCGGTTCCAGTACCCGCTCCAGCTCGCGGGCCCGGGCCGGATAGTCGTCCTCCACCACGATGTTGATCGCCTCCAGCGCGGTGACGCACTCCTCGCCCATCCCGTAGTAGGTGGTGCTGGTGCTCTGCAGAAGCGCGTCGGTGAGGTTGTCGTACGCCTTCCGGAACACCCTTTCCCGCGCGACGAATGCAGAAATCGATGACTTTCCACCGCCGAATGACTTGGATGTGGTAAGGACGTCCGGCACCAGCCCCGGATACCGCATGAAGTAGAAGAGGCTGCCGGTCTTACCCCAACCGGTGTAGATCTCGTCGAAGATGAGCACGATGTCGTGCCGGTCGCACATCTCCCGAATGCCACGGAGGAAATCTTCATCGCACCATGTCACGGTGGAGGCGCTGAACGGCTCGACGATGAGAGCGTACACATCGCCGGGATGTGCCTCGACGGCCTCCCGGACCGAGTCCAGATTCCCATAGGTAAATGGAACTATGCCGGGAATGGTGGGAAAGCTGAACGACGGTTGTCCGGTCAGCCCACCTGAAGCGAGCAGCTTTCCGTGGAACCCGCAGTCGGCCCGCAGGATGGTGCCGCGCCGGCCGCCGTGGTACTTGTACGCCAGCTTCACCGCCCCCTCGACCGCCTCCGCACCCGAGTTGGGCAGGAACGACATCCGCAGGTCACCGGGGAGGAGTTGGGCCAGGTTGTGGCCGAGCGCCGCCAGGTACGGCGAGAAGTACGTCTTGTGCACCTCCATCCGCCGCTGAGACGCGAACCGCTGCCGGGCGGCCAGGATGCGCGGATGGTTGTGGCCGTGGTTGAGTACGCCCACGCCTCCGGTGAGGTCGAGGACGCGGCGGCCGTCGCGGAGCACCAGGTGTGCGCCTTCGGCGTGGTCGACCAATTCCCGGCCGAACCCGAACGAGGTCATCAGGCTGACCTGGCTCGCGTTGACGTAACGACGATAGAGGTCGTGCACCTCGCGAACGGTGAGTCGATCGCAATCGGACAGGCTGACCAGATTGGGCATGTCGTGACGCTATCGATTGGTACGGGATCTTCTCTGGACCGGTGCTGTACGCAACCTTGACTACGTAAGGCAACGCTTGCCAGTCGACAACCGACTGGATAGCTTGGTCGCGACGGAGTAGATCTCGGAATGTCAATGTCCCGGACGGTTGTCCCGCAATCCCGCTGAGGTGGGCGAACATGTCGCCGACGGTGTCGGTCATCATCCCCGTACACAACGGCTCGAAGACTCTCCGCGCGTGCCTGGCGGCCGTCTACGCCCAACGGCACCCGGTCACCGAGGTCGTCGTCGTCGACGACGCCAGCACCGACGACACCCGGGAGATCGCCGCCGAGTTCCCGTGCCGGCTGCTGGTCACCGACCACAACACCGGACCGGCGGCCGCCCGGAACCGGGGCATCCGGGCCAGCACCGGTGAGCTGCTGTTCTTCGTCGACTCCGACTGCGCGCCCGAGCCCGACGCCCTCGGCAACGCCCTGGCGATCCTCACCGAGCAGCCCGACGTCGCCTGCGTACACGGCATCTACGCGCTGCGGCCACTGTTCGACGACGGTCCGGTCGAGGCGTACCGGCTGCTGCACGGCCACTACTGGCGGCTGCGCCACGTCGGCCGGGTCCGCACCACACTCTTCGCGGTCTGCCTGATCCGCCGGGCGGTCTTCACCGACGTCGGCGGATTCGACGAGCGGCTGCGCGCCTCCGAGGACGTCGAGATCGGCGACCGGATGGGCGACCGGTACGGCATCGTGCTGACCGACACGGTGGTCTGCCGGCACGACGACGACAGCCACCTGGGCCGGCTGCTGCGCAAGCAGTTCGGCCGCTCCCAGCTCCTCGTCCCGGTCGCCCGGGCCGAGCGCGGGCCGGCCGGGATCCGAGCCAACACCCCGGCCGGGCTGCTCGGTGCCGCTCTCGTGCCGCTGACCCTTCCGCTCGGCCTCTACGCCCCGGTACTGCTGGCGGTCCCGTTCGCCCTGCTGGCGCTCTTCGTCGCCGCCGACCCGGGACTGCTGCGCTTCGTGGTACGCCGGCGTGGCCCCGGCTTCGCGATCTTCTTCTACGGGGTGCACCTGCTCGTCCAGTTGGCCGTCGTCGCCGGTGCCGTCGTCGGAGGGCTGCGGCACCTGGTGGACCGGGACTTCGGCCCGGCCCGGGTGGCCGACGCGAAATCGCCGCGATGAACGGGTCGTCGATCGCCGAGCGGGCGCGGCTTCCGGTCCGGCGGAACCCCGGCCCGGACGAGGCGGGGCGGCGATGACCGCGGAGCCGGGCACCGGGCGGATCTCCTGGCCATACCTCTCGGCCCAGGCGCTGCACTACCTGTTGTTCGCGCTCCGGGCCCAGCAGTTCCGGTGCCGCCGGCCGATGCTCGGCGACCGGCACCGGCCGGTCTTCGGGGTGGCCGGGCACAGCGTGGCGCTGACCATCGACGACGGGCCACATCCCGAGTGGACGCCCCGGATGTTGGACCTGCTCGACCGGTACCGGGTCCGGGCCACGTTCTTCCTGATCGGCGACCGGGTCGCCGAGCACCCCGAACTGGCCCGTCGGATCCGCGACGCCGGCCACCTGGTCGGCAACCACTCGATGTCGCATCCGCAGCCGTTCGCGGCGCTGCCGGCGCGGCGGCTGCGTACCGAGATCGTGGCGGCGCAGCGGCGGATCGAGGACGCCGTCGGGATCACGCCCCGGCTGTTCCGCGCGCCCGGCGGCAACTGGTCGCCGACGGTACTGCGGACCACCGCCGATCTCGGCCTGGTGCCGGTGGACTGGACGGTCAACCCGAGCGACTGGCGCAGCCCCGGAGTGGACCGGATCGTCCGGCGGCTGTCCCGGAGCCGACCCGGGCACGTCCTGCTCTGCCACGACGGCGGCGGCGACCGGTCACAGACCGTCGCGGCTCTGGAGGCCGTGCTGCCCCGGCTGATCGACCGGGGACTGCGGTTCGTCGTACCGGGTGCCGACCGGTAGGTGACGACGTGCCGTTCTGTCGTACGACGACGCCGGGCAGTGCCGCCCGGCCGTGCGGGGGGAAGCAGCGATGCCTGTCTAGGGGGAAACGAAGATGTCGGAAGACGACCTGAAGATCCTGCTGCTCGGCCCGATCCGGGCCGAACGGGGCGGCACCAACCTCTACCTGGGCACTCCCCGGCAGCGGGAGGTGCTCGCCGTACTGGCGCTGCGCTGCGGGATGGTGATGTCGGTGCCGCAGATCGTCGACGCGGTCTGGAACGGGCGCCGGCCCGACTCGGTGGAGAACATGGTGCACACCTACAT
Source organism: Plantactinospora sp. CA-294935 (assembly GCF_050936445.1). Lineage (NCBI taxonomy): Bacteria > Bacillati > Actinomycetota > Actinomycetes > Micromonosporales > Micromonosporaceae > Plantactinospora > Plantactinospora sp. CA-294935. The sequence goes on along the minus strand of NZ_JBNJMU010000001.1, from coordinate 7,713,687 downwards.
CGGTCGGCTGCGCCGGGTGCTGGAGCATCCCGGCCGGCCGCCGGCACTGGCCCGGGTGCTCCGCTCGACCCGGCCGGGATACACCCTCGACATCCCGGCGTTCGCGGTCGACGTCACCCGGTTCGAGCACGACGTCAGGGTGGCCCGGGCGGCCCGGGCCCAGGGTGAGTTGTCCCGGGCGCTCGGCAGTTTCCAGCAGGCGCTGGCCCGCTGGTCCGGCCTGGCGCTCCAGGAGGCGGCCGGGCCGCTGGCCGAGGCGGAACGGATCCGCCTCACCGAGCTGCGTCAGGACGCGGTGGAGGAGGCCACCGGGGTACGGCTGCTCCTCGGGGACGTGGAGAACCTCGTCTCCGAGCTGCGCTGCATGCTCGCCGAGCAGCCGATGCGGGAGCGGCTCTGGGAACTGCTGCTGGTCGTCCTCGGCCAGACCTCGCGGCGGGCCGAGGCGCTGACCGCCTTCGAGGACGCCCGGGTCACCCTGGCCGACCGGCTCGGGGTGGAGCCGGGGCACCGGCTCCAGGACCTGCACCGGCGGCTGCTGCGCAGCGAACCGGTCACGGTGCGGCCGTGGTGGGAGCGGCGGGTCCCGGTCTGATCCCGGAGACCGGCTCGGCACGGCCCGACCGGGCGCGGCTCGAAGGAGCGTGACCCGGTTCGGCGTGGCCCGACTGGACGTGACCCGGCTCGACGACCGGCTCGGCGGAATCCAACCCGGCGGATCCGCCGCGCCTGGAGCCACCGGCCCGTCCGGTCGCCTCCGGGCCGGTGAGGACGAAGAAGGCACCGGCAGGACTGTCCCCGAGGCGCGCGGGGACCTCCTCGGCGACGGAGAGGCCGCAGGCCCGGACGACCCGGGCGAACTCCTCGGCAGGGGCTTCGTGGTAGATCTGCACGACGATCCGGCCCCGGGGCGTCAGCATCGCGGGCAGCCGGCGTAGCAGGTCGGCGGCCTCGGCCTCGGTCAGGTAGTAGACGACCTCCCGGAGCAGGATCGCGTCGTACCGCCGCGCGGTGTCGAAGGTGCGGATGTCGGCCACCTCGAACGACGTGTCCGGCCGGTCCAGCGCCCGAGCCGCCTCGATCGCCCGGGAGCTGAGGTCCACGCCGTGGTAGTGCCGGTAGCGACCCGGCGCCAGCGGCAGGTTCGCACTCGTGCCGCAGCCCAGGTCCAGGATCGTCGGCCGGGGCGCCCAGGTCTCGATCAGCGACAGCGGCATGTTCCCGTCGGACATGTCGTCGAGATAGCGCCAGAACCCCAACGCGTACTGCGCGTTCCACCACGCCCTGTTCATTCTCGGATTGGATCGGACCAGCACCCGTACCGGAACTCGGATCAGCCGCGCCACCGCACGGACCAACGCATTCGACATGGTGTCACCGACATTTCTCGACGTGGGACGGATCCCGGACGATCCGGGAATGACGCTATCGATGTTCCTGGCCGGCGGACCGGCCGGAAGGGAGGTCGGGTCAGCCGGTCAGCGCGGGGTCGACAGCCCTGCGGAGGCCGAGCCGGCGCCGGTGGACGTACTGGGCGAGCAGCAGCCCACCCGCGCCGACCGCCACCTCGCTGACCGCGCAGACCAGCCGGCTGGTCAACACCACCGGGGCGGCGACGGACACCGGCATCACGGTGGCCAGCCCCACCATCAGCACCGCCTCCCGGACGCCGAGCCCGTCCGGGACGACCATCACCAGCAACCCGGCCACGGTCGCGGCGGCGAAGCCGGCCACACAGACCAGGTAGGAGCGCAGCGGTGGGGCGCCGGCGGTCACCGCCAGCAGCCAGAGGTGGTGCCCGGAGATCACCCAGGAGAGCGACTGTGTGGTGATCGCCCGTCGGATGCCGGCCCGGGACGCGCTGACCTGCGGCGGTGGCCGCCGCAGCAGCCGCGCCGTCCCGGCGAGTCCCCGGTTGAGCAGGTCCGGGCGGACGAAGAGCGCCACCAGCGGGAGTACGGCGAGCAGCATCCACCCGGCCGCCCGGTCGAACACCGCCGGTCCGGCCGCGAGGCCGACGGTCATCCCGGTCAGCGCGACCACCACCCAGCTCAGCAGGAAGACGCCGGCCAGCCGGACCGCCCCGACGTTGATCTCCTTGCCGAGCCGGAGCAGCACCGGCAGCGCGACGAACCGGCCCGGGACGAACTTGGCGAGGAACCCGACGAAGAACAGCCGGGCGGCGGTCCACCGGTCCACCGCCGCGCCGAGATCGACGAAGAGCGCCTGCCAGGAGTGGTACCCGAGCAGCAGCCCGACCGAGTTGATCAGCAGCGCGCCGCCGAGTACCAGTCCGACCTGGACCGGATCGAGCCGCTGCGCCAGTGCGCGCACCGGCGTCCAGTCCTGGGCCCGCAGGAACAGCACCAGCCCGACCGTCAGGGCCAGCACGAAGACCACGACCAGCAGTTGGTTGACCCGCCGCCACCAACCGGACCGCCGCTCGACCGCGCGCCGCACCGCCTCGACCACCGCGCCCACCGAACTGGTCGAACCGGTCGAGCCCGACGGGCCGACGGGTCCGGTCGAGCCGGTCACCGGGTCGACTCCGGGGCCAGTGGGGCGACCGGGCCGGACCGGGGGCGCCGGAGCAGTGCCCGACCCAGCCCGAGCGCCAGCCCGGCGAACTCGGTCAGGTGGGTCAGGAACCGCATCGCGGTGGCGAAGAGCAGGAAGCCCGCCCCATGCTGCCGGAGCGCGAACCCGAGCAGCGCCCGGTCCGCGCCGAGGAAGGCGGCCAGCCCGCCCAGCGGCACCGGCAGCAGCCACGGCGACCAGGCGGCCAGCGCCAGCCCGGCCACCGCGAGGGCGCTGCCCAGCAGCCCGACCACCGAGCCGAGGTCGATCCGGTGCGGCGCCCGCCGGTCGGCGGATTCCGCAGTGGACGGCGCCGGTCCGGGCGCCCAGCGCGCCGCGACGACCGCCCCGGCGTACGTCCGGGCCCGGCGGAAGTGCTCCGACAGGTACGGCCCCAACCGGTCCACGTCGTCGTGCCGGCCCAGGACCCGGTCGCTGGTGCGGATCTCGTACGACGTTGGCAGGCGGGTGCCGAACTCGATGTCCTCGGCATCACGCAGCCGCTCGTCGAAGCCGCCCACCAGCTCGAACACCGCCCGGGGGACGGCGGTGAGCGCGAACATGGTGATCGCGGTGACCCCGACGTCGCGGCGCCGCCAGAAGTGCTCGAAGAGCGTCTTGTAGGACTCGACCGGCCCGTCCGCGAACAGGGGGGTCAGGTCGTAGATCCCCTGTACGACGCCGCAGCCGGGATGGGTCCGCAACTCGGCCACCGCCCCGGCCAGCGCGTCGGGCGCCAGCGCGATGTCCGAGTCGACGAAGAACAGCAGGTCCCCGCCGGCCCGGGCGGCCCCGGCGTTCCGGGCCGCGGAGACGCCCCGGTTCACCGGGAACGCCAGCAGGGTGCAGGGAAACTCGGCCGCGATCTGCCGGGACCGGTCGGTGCTCGCGTCGTCGACGACGATCACCTCGGCCGCCGGCCGGGTCTGCGCGTAGATCGCCCCGAGACAGGCCCGGAGAGTCTTTTCCTTGTTGTAGTTCGGGACGATGACCGACACCCGCGCGAATTGCGGGTCGACGGTGTGGTCGAGTGGAGACAATGCGCCTGGTCACCCCCTTTTTCCCGGCGGGCCGGTAAACGGTAGCAATCGGCGTACCGCAATTTCTGGAACCGGCCTGGATTACCCAGTGCGACGGCGGCGGTCCTCGGCGGACGGTGAACAGAACATGGGTCGTCCCCGGCACGGTGCACCGGTGCCGTCGAGGGGGAGCCGAGCGTGCCCGGCGGTGCGTCGTCGCACAGGTACCGGGACAGCCGGGACCGACCATCGGGTGACCGTCGGTGCGTAAGCGAACCGTAAGGCCCGCCCCGCAGAGTAGCTGGCGTCGAGGCCGGTGGCACCGGACGCCGGATCGACGAACCATCGGAGGAGAGGAAAGTACCGTGGGATCTCCAACAGCACGCGGCCTCGCAGCGGCCGCGATCGTGACGGCGGCCGTGCTGGCCGTGCTGGCCGTACCGGTCGGCGCCGCCGGGGCGGCCGGGACGGCGGACTGGTCGGCGGCCTGGGCGGCCGGCGTGCACCACCCGGTGCCGGGCAACGACTGGGACGGGCCCAACTGGTCGGTCGACGGCTTCACCGGCGAGTCGGTACGGCAGGTGGTGCGGGTCAGCGTCGGCGGCACCACACTACGGGTCCGGCTCTCCAACCGGTACGGCACGCAGCCGTTGCGGCTGGCCGGTGCGAGCGTCGGCAGTTCCGGCGGTGGCGCCACGGTCCGGTCCGGTACCCTGCGGCCACTCACCTTCCAGCACCGGTCGTCGGTGACCGTCCCGGCCGGGGCCGAGGTGGTATCCGACCCGGTGCGCCTCGGAGTCGCGGCGCTGGACCGGCTGGCCGTCACCTTCTACTTCGCCGACGGGACCGGGCCGGCCACGTTCCACCAGGGCGCCCTCACCACCACCTACCGGGCCACCGGCGACCGGCGAACGGAGCCCGGCGCCGAGGTGTTCGGCAGTGCCACCAGCCACTCGTGGTACTACCTGACCGGCGTCGACGTCTCCGGGCCGGCACCCCGGCGGGCCGGTCGGGGCGGATCCGACGGTCGGGACGCCGCCTGGGGCACGGTGGTCGCGTTCGGCGACTCCATCACCGACGGCCACGGCAGCAGCCCCGGTGCCGACAACCGGTACCCGGACCAGTTGGCCGAGCGTCTCGTCGCCGGAGGTCGCCGCCTGGGCGTGGCCAACGTCGGGATCAACGGCAACAAGCTGCTCGCCGACTCGCCCTGCTACGGCGAGCGGGGGCTGACCCGGTTCCACCGGGACGCGCTCGGCCAGCCGGGCGTGCGCGCCGTGGTCGTCCTGCTCGGCACGAACGACATCGGCGGGGGCGGCTTTCCGGACTTCGGCTGCGGCGCCTCGCCGGTGGTGACCGCCGCCGACGTCGTCGACGGGCACCGGGCGCTGGTCCGGGCCGCGCACCGGCGGGGGATCCAGGTGGTCGGCCTGACAATTCCGCCGTGGAAGGGGGCGTTCGGCTACGACACCCCGCCGAACGAGGCGGTCCGGGACCGGGTGAACGGTTCGCTCCGGGCGGGTGTCGGGTACGACGCCCTGGTCGACCTGGACCGGCTCCTTGCCGACCCGGCGGACCCGGACGCACTGCGACCGGAGTTCGACGCCGGTGACCGGCTGCACGTCAACGACGCGGGGGCGGAGCTGATCGCGACCGCGGTCGCCAGGGCGCTGCGCTGAGCCGAGCCGCCACCTCCAGGAGGGACGGACGATGACCGACGCGAAGCGCGACGAACACGTCCGGGCGGTGAGCCCACCCGGCTGCCCCGGCCGGGCGGCGTGCGGATCGCGGTGACCGGGCCGCAGCGTGACGCCAGCACCGCCGCGCAGGGCGTACGGCGGTGCTGGCGTCCGGTGCCCCGCCGGTCAGAGCGGCGGCCACGCGTTGGACAGCAGTTGCCGGAAGTGCGCCGGGAACCACTCGCCGACCGGTGGGGCGTTCTGCATCGCACCGCTGGTCACCGTGGGGAACAGGTGCGGGCGGTACGTCGGGTCGCACATCGGCTCGTACGGCCGGTTCGCCCCGAGCACGTCACTGGCACCGTCGGACTCGCCGGGCGGCTTGATCCAGGCGTACGCGTCGATGCCGGCCTCCGGCGCCGCGACCGGCCGTACGCCGAGTCCGGCGCCGACCTGGTTGCACCAGTTGCCGAGGTAGCCGCGCCGGTCGGTCCGGCCCGCCTCGACGTACTCCTCCGCGCCGGTCGACGGTCCGGGGCCGGTGGGCCGGGCCGGGCCGCCCCACCCGTTGCGCGAGGTGTCGACCAGCATGCCGACGCGGGCGGAGAAGCCGCTGGCGACCAGCAGTTGGCGCAGTTGCTGGGCGTACGGCAACTCGTCGACGTAGGCGTTGCCGGCGATCCAGGCCGTCTCCCGCACCGGCTGGCCGTTCACCACGTCGTCGGCGTCGAGGTACGGCTCGCGCAGCACCGAGTAGTTGGCGACGTTGACGGTGAAACCGTGCACGGCCGAGGGAGTGCTGCCGGCGGTGGTGGCCGCCTGGTGCAGCAGCGCCGCCGTCGCGGCCCCGTCCGTCGACCAGCCGAGTTGGCCGTGGTGGCTGGCATCCAGATAGGCGTAGACGGTGGGCACGGTGGCCAGTCGGGCCAGGGCGTAGCCGATGCCGGCGAGGTGACTGCCCTGGGCCTTGACCCGGTCGCAGCCGGCGGTCGCGGCGGGGCGGGGCGAGGTGTGGGTGACCAGGTTGGGCAGCGAGTTCGGCTCCACGACGGTGACGATCCGCAGCCCCGCGTAGCTCGGGTCGGCGAGGATCGCCACGATCGGGTCGACGAACTCGGTCCGGTACCGGTCGAGTTCGTCGATGGCCAGCTCACCGAAGCTGACCCGGCGGTTGCAGTCCCGCCCGGGCAGGTTGTAGAGGGTCAGCTGCACCAGGTCGGCGCCCTGCGCCAGTGCCGTGTTCAGGTGGCCGCGCAGCCCCATCCGGCCGGGCGTGCCGTCGATGGCGGCGATCCGGTCCAGCCACACCGCGGTCGGCTGGTCGGCGACGGCCGCCCCGCCCGGTTCGGCGTGGGCCCGGGCGGACCACTCCGGGTTCACGTACGCCGTCGCACCGACATACGGGTTGTCCACCGGACCTCTCTCGACCTCGGCGGCGCGGGCTGGGGAGGAGACGGAGCCGGCCAGCAGGGCCAGCGCGGTCAGCATGGTCAGGGCCCGACGCGGTCCCGCCGACGCGGGTACGGGTAGCGGCAGTCTCATGGTTTCGCTCACCCCGCGAGATCCAGCCGTCCGGGGGGACAGCTATTGATGACTATGAATTGATAGTACTATCTGGTCCGCCCGGTCGCCGGGGCGCCGCTGTCGTCCGGTCACTGAACCTTTTTCAACCTCCCCGTGCGGTCCCTCGGACCGCAGGGTCGGACGCGGTGCGTGCGCGCCGTGCGGTTCAGGTTGAAAAAGGTTCACCGCTCCGGGACGGGCCGGACGCAGGATGATCGGGACACCCGGAGCGTCCGTACCGGACGGTCGGCAGCCGCGCCGCTCGATCGGCTCCGGTACCCGCACAGCAGGCGCCCTGCCCTGGGCAAGTCGGACCGGCGGCCGCCCGGCGAGGACGCGCCACGGCCCTCGCCGGATGCCGACGTATCGGCTCAGGGCGGCCGGACGGTCAGCCGGGGGTACGGCCGACGGCGTACCGGAACGCGTTGTCCAGGCGGTAGCCGCCGTCCGGCTGCCGGAACGGGCGGGCGGCGTCGCGCACCGTCGCCGCGGTGGCGGCCATCGTTTCCGGGTCCTCGCCGAGTAGCACGCCACGTACCAGCGCGTCGTCGTCGGGCGCGTACCAGGGGACCGGGACCAGCCCCGCCGCCACCACGTCGAGCCCACCGTCGGCGAGCAGCCGCTCAAGGCCACCGGGCTGCCGCAACTCGCCGTCGGGCAGCGGCTCCTCGCCGGCGGCGTCCGCGACGGCCCGCTCGACGGTGTCCAGGTCGTTGTGCCGGCCCTCCGCCCAGTTGGCGATCGCGACCAGGCCACCGGGCCGGGTGACCCGGACGCACTCGGCCAGCGCGTCCAGGGTGTCCTCGGCGAACTGCACGGCGTTGACCGAGGTCACCAGCTCGAACGTGTGGTCCGGCCAGGGCAGCCGCTCGGCGTCGCCGACCCGGAGGTCGGCGGCGGGCACCCGGGACCGGGCCAGCGCCACCATGCCGGGCGCCGGGTCGACCCCGGCGGTCACCGCGCCGAGCCGGTCGAGATATCCGAGCAGGTCACCACCGCCGCAGCCGACGTCGAGCACCCGGGAACCGGGCCCGATGCCGCTCGCCGCCACGACGACCCGCCAGACCGGCTCGGCGAAGCCGCCCCACAGTTCGGCCCAGCCGGCCGCGACCGCCGACCAGCGGTCCGGATCTGCCCCGTCCACCCACCACCCCTCCTCCGATGAGTTCCGTCCAACCGGCCGGTGCCGACGGGCGCGTTCCCGCGCACCCGCTGGCACCTCGGTTCAGCCGTCGCGCTGGTCGCTGCCGACCTCCCGGTCCCGGCGTACCGTCGCCCTGCGGCCCTTGATGGTGCTCTGCCGCAGCCGCGTGATCACCTCGTTCGCCGCCGACCTCGGCACCTCGACCAGTGAGAACCGGTCGGCGATCTCGATCGAGCCGATCTCCCGGCCGCTGACCCCGGTCTCGCCGGTGATCGCCCCGACCAGGTCCTGCGGGCGGATGCCGGCCCGCCGACCGACCCCGATGAACAGGCAGGCCATGTCGCCGGAGCGGGGCCGGCCGCCGCGCCGGTCGTCCCGGCCACCGTCCCGGCCACCGTCGCGCCGGGCCCGCCCGTCCCGGTCGGTCCGGAACGCCACCTGCGGGATGTCCTCCTCCTCGTCGACCGGACCGCCGCCCGCCGACTCGTGCGCCAGCTTCACCGCCGCCAGCGCCACCTCCATCACGTCGAACTCGTCGGTGAGGGTCTCCACGATCACCCGGAACGGTTCGAGGTCGTCCTCCAGCAGGCTCTCGTGCAGCGCCGCCCGGGTCATCTCCAACCGCCGGGTCCGCAGGTCGGCCACGGTGGGGATCTTGTCGATCGAGATCCGCTGCCCGGTGGTCCGCTCGATGGTCTTGAGCATCCGGTGCTCCCGGGGCTCGGCGAGGGTGATCGCCACCCCCTGCCGGCCAGCTCGGCCGACCCGTCCGATCCGGTGCACGTACGACTCCGGAGCCGATGGCACGTCGTAGTTCACCACGTGGGTGAGCTGCTCGATGTCCAGCCCCCGGGCGGCCACGTCGGTCGCCACCAGCAGGTCGGCGGTACCGGCCCGGAGTCGGCCCATCACCCGGTCCCGCTGTTCCTGGGTCATCCCGCCGTGCAGCGCCTCGGCCCGGTAGCCGCGACCGTTCATGGTCTCGGTCAGCCGGTCGACCTCCTCCCGGCTGCGGCAGAAGACGATCGCCGCGGTCGGCGCCTCGACGTCGAGTACCCGGCCGAGGGCGGCCGGCTTGTGCGCCCGGGCGACCACATACGCGGTCTGCCGGACCAGCGGGGCGGTGCCGGTCGGCGCGGGCTGCCGGCCGATCTCGATCCGGGCCGGGTCCCGCAGGTACTGCCGGGCCATCCCGTCGATCCGGGCCGGCATGGTGGCGGAGAAGAGCACCGTCTGCCGCTGCTCGGGTACGTGTTGCAGGATCGCCTCGATGTCCTCGGCGAAACCCATGTCGAGCATCTCGTCCGCCTCGTCCAGCACCACAGTGCCGAGGCCCGCCAGTCGCAGGGTGTCCCGGGCGATGTGGTCCAGCGCCCGTCCCGGGGTTGCCACCACCACGTCCACCCCGCCGTCCAGCGCCCGCAGTTGCCGGGCGATCGGCTGGCCCCCGTAGATCGGCAACACCCGTACGCCGAGGTTCCGGCCGTACCGGTGGATGGCCTCGGAGACCTGCACGGCCAGTTCCCGGGTCGGCACCAGGATCAGCGCCGCCGGCGCCCCGGAGCGCGGCTCGTCCGGCAGCCGGTGCAGCAGTGGCAGCGCGAAAGCGGCGGTCTTGCCGGTCCCGGTGGCGGCCTGGCCGAGCAGGTCCCGGCCGGCCAGCAGGGGCGGGATGGCGGTCCGCTGGATGGCGGTCGGCTCCTCGTAACCCAGCGTGCCGAGCGCGTCCAGGAGTTCGGTCCGCAGCCCGAGGTCCGCGAAGGTGCCGGAGTCGTCGCCGGGGTCGTTCGGGCTGGTGCTGACCGGCGGAGCGGGTGGTGCGCTGTCGGAACTCATACCCATCAGCTTTTCACCACGCCGAACCGGGCGATGCGGCGACCGGCGGATCCCGGCCGGCCACCGCCCGCCGGGCGGGCTTTCTCGTCGCCCGGCGGCGCCATCGTGCGGCGGCGCCCCGGCGCCGAACCGATCGGCGGCGGAACGGTCCGCCCGGTGGCCGGCGCACCGATCGGCTCCCGGGCCGACCGTTCAGCGCATCGACTGGCCGTCTGCCTGCCGGGCCCAGCCCTTCAGCGCATCGACTGGCCGGGGGAGGCCGCGGCGGGGTCGGGGTCGGGGGAGGCCGCGGCGGGGTCGGGGTCGGGGTAGTATCTGCATCGTGAATGCAGAAAGTCGTGGCTTCGTCCTGCCCGGCGCGGCCGTGGTGGTGACCGGGGCGGGTTCCGGCATCGGCGCGGCGCTGGCCACCCGGTTCGCCGCGGAGGGCGCTCGGGTGCTGGTCAACGACCTCGACGCCGACGCTGCCCGGGCGGTCGCGGCCCGGATCGGCGGCGAGGTCTTCCCCGCCGACATGGCCGACGCCGCCGGGGTGGCCGCGCTGGTCCGGTACGCCCGGGACCGGTTCGGCCGGATCGACCTGTTCTGCGCCAACGCCGGAGTGCCCGGCACCGGCGGGCTGGACGCCGCCGACCAGACCTGGGAGCACGCCTGGCGGGTCAACACCATGTCCCAGGTGTACGCCGCCCGCGAACTGCTGCCCGACTGGCTGGCGGCCGGGCGTGGCCGGCTCCTCGTCACCGCCTCGGCGGCGGGTCTGCTCACCTTGCTCGGCGCCGCCCCGTACTCGGTCACCAAGCACGCGGCGGTGGCCTTCGCCGAGTGGCTGCGGGCGAGCTACGCCCACCGGGGCATCGTCGTGCAGGCGCTCTGCCCGCAAGGGGTCCGCACGCCGATGCTGGAGCGGGGCGAGGGGCCCGGCGCCGCCCTGCTCGCCACCGGGGCGGTCACCCCCGAGCAGGTCGCCGAGCTGGTGGTGGCGGCACTCGCCGACGACCGGTTCCTGGTACTGCCGCATCCGGAGGTGGCGACGTACTACACCCGGCGGGCCGCCGACCCGGACCGCTGGCTGCACGGGATGAACCGGGTGCAGCGCGACCTCGAACGGCCGGCCGATGACTGACCGGGCTTCACCGGCGGTCCGGGTCGACGGGCGCAACGCGCGGGCGGAACGCTCCCGGGCGGCCATCGTCGAGGCGCACCTCGCGCTGATCGGCGAGGGTGACCTCCGGCCGACGGGTGAGCGGATCGCCGAGCGGGCCGGGGTGTCGCTGCGGACACTCTGGACCAATTTCAAGGACATGGAGACCCTCGTCGAGGCCAGCGGCGAGCAGGTGCTCCGGCAGCAGGAGGCGGCCCACCGGCCGATCTCCCGGGCGCTGCCGCTGGCCGAGCGGGTCGAGGCGTACTGCCGGCAGCGGGCCCGGCTGCTCCAGTTGATCGCGCCTGCCGCCCGGGCCGCGCAGCTGCGGGAGCCGGTCTCCGCCGCGTTGCGCCGCAAGCGCCTCAGGCACGTCGACCGGGTCCGCGCCGAGGTCGAGGAGTTGTTCGCCGACGAACTCGACCGGGCCGGCGCCGGCCGGGAGCAACTCGTGCACGCGCTGGTGGCCAGCAGCATGTGGCCGAGCTGGTCGATGCTGCGCGACGGGCTCGGGCTGGGCGTGCAGCAGGCCCGGGCGGTGATGGCCCGCACCGTCGCCGCACTGCTGGCCGACCCGGGACCTCGCTGACCGAGCCGGCCGCGGCGCAACGGCCCGGAAGGCAGCGCCCGGCCATGCCGCTACTCGCCGACCTGCCCGTCGATGGCCTCCCGGATCAGGTCGGCGTGGCCGTTGTGCCGGGCGTACTCGTCGATCATGTGGTTGAGCACCCAGCGGAGCGAGAGGGCCTGACCGGTGACCGGGTGGGTGCCCAGCGCCCCCAACGGACGCTCGGCGGCGATCCGGCGGGACTGCGCGACCTCGGCCCGCCAGATCGCGAACGCGCTCTCGCCGGTGGCGGAGTCGAGGTCGTTGAAGTCCTCGTCGTCGTCATCGGTCGCCGTGTAGAGACTGCCCGGGAAGTTCCCGGCGACCACCGCCTGGAAATACCAACGCTCGACGCCGGCCAGGTGCCGCACCAGGCCGAGCAGGGTCAGATCGGAGGAGGGGACCGCGCGCCGCCGGAACTGCTCGTCGGAGAGCCCGGCGCAGGTGCGGACCAGCGCCTCCCGGTGCCAGTCGAGGAAGCAGGTCAGGACGGTCCGCTCGTCGGCGTCGGCCGGGAGCTGGAAACGGTCGTCGCGCACGGTCCGGATGCTAGGCGCCGGGTGTGACACGGCCCGTCGTCGCTGGACCGGAGTCACGGAGAGTCGGCGGACCCGACTCGTGGGAAGTCGAGGCCACCCACGCCCGCGCCATCAGGCGAGCGCGGCGCCGATCCGGCGGCGGAGGGCGTCGGGATCGGCCGGACCCGGGTGCAGGAGCACCCGCAACGCCGGCCCGGCGGTCGGGTCGGCCGCACCGGCCGCGATCGTGTCGAGTACGCCGAGCAGGATGCCGAGCTGCTCCGGTGGCTCGTCGGCGAGCAGTTCCGCCGCGTCCGTCACCACCAGTGTCCGGGGCCGCTCCGCGACCAGGTCGGTGAGGCACTCCTCGAAGGCGTCCCAGTTCCGACCGAAGTAGTCCGGAAAGTCCAGCCGGGCCGCCCACTCGGTGAACAGGGCGGCCCGGGTACGGCTTCCGGCCCCGGCGAGCACGGCGGAGTCCCGGGCCGGCGGGTCGGCCGACACCGTCAGCCAGGGCGGAACTACCGGGTCGGACTGGTCGGGCATGGTGGTCCCTCGGTCGGTCCGGCCTCCCGACCGGACGGCTGCTGCTGCCAGGGCGACGGTACGCCGAGGGCGGGAGGCCGGGCGTCCGGTGCGGTCGTCAGAGCCGGTAGAAGTCCGTGTAGTGGTTCGGGGTGAACCAGGTCGCCCCGGTCGCCTTGTTCACCACGATCCGGTACGCGTCCCGGGCCGCACCGCGGTTGCGCGGGTAGACGTCGTACTCGTAGTAGGTGGCGTTGGCCGGCAACTGGCCCTCGCGGTTGAAGTGCTGGCCACCGGCGTAGTTGTAGAGCCCGCCGCTCCACGAGTACCAGTTGCGGGCGGTGGGGAAGCCCCGGCTCGCCCAGCCGCTGCGGGCGGCCCGGGCGTCCGCACAGCGCGCCATGGTGCACGAGCTGTAGACAGCGGCCGACGCGGAGTCGGTCCGGGTCGGTGCGATCACGGCCGGTCCGACCAGCAGGCCGGCGACCAGGGTGACCAGCATCGCGAAGCTGGTCAGGAACCGGTGGGCCCGGGCCGGGGTGGCCGGGACGGGACGGACGGTCCAGCGGGGAGCGGCGGATACGGCCAAGGTGTCCTCCAGTTCGGACGGAGCCCGCGGGGTGTGCGGGTCAGCTCCATCCTCGACAGCCGAGGTCCCCGCCGGTAGCTGCTGGCGGTGAAGTTAATCGATGCGCCACCGGCTGTTCCCACCGACGATCACTGCGCTCCGCACCGACGATCACTGCGCTCCCCGTCGACGATCAGCGCTCCCTGCCGACGATCAGCGCGTCGCCGCCGGGATCGGGATCGGGGTCGGGGACGGTCGGTGCGCTCCGGACATCCGACCCGGGCGGTGGCCGGTTCCGGCCCCGGACATGGCTCGGCGAAACCACACAAACGGAGATCCCTGTCGGTTTGGTTCCGGCGTTGCCCAGGCAGCCGCAACGCAGTCCAACTGGGCGGCGGCTCGGGAGGAAGCCGATGCCAGCTCGGGCGGAATGTCCTGGATCAGGCCCTGCTGCGGTGACCAGATGACCAAACTGTTACGGCTGGATGTTGACTGCCCACAGGAACGGGCGTAAACAGAAGGCAAGCAAAAGCAATCGGGCGGGAGATCCAACAGATGTACGCCGAGGAACGTCAGCAGGAGATCCTGCGTCTGGCCCGCGAGGCGGGCCGGGTCGACGTGATGGCGCTGGCCGAGGGCATGAACGTGACCGCGGAGACGATCCGCCGGGACCTGACCGTGCTGGAGCGGGCCGGCGTGCTTCGCCGGGTGCACGGCGGCGCGATCCCGGTCGAGCGGATCGGCTTCGAGCCCGCACTCGCCGCCCGGGACGCCGTACTCATCACCGAGAAGGAGCGGATCGCCAAGGCGGCGCTGGCCGAGCTGCCCGACGAGGGTGCCGTCATCCTCGACGCCGGCACCACCACCGCCCGGCTGGCGCACCTGCTGCCCTCCGACCGCGAGCTGACCGTGGTGGTCAACTCTCCGGTGCTGGCCTCCGCGCTCGGGCTGAAGCCCAACCTCACGGTGCTGCTGCTCGGCGGCCGGCTGCGCGGCAAGACGTTGGCCACGGTGGACGACTGGGCACTGCGCCCGCTCGCCGAGCTCTACGTCGACGTCGCCTTCATGGGCACCAACGGCTGCTCGGTCGAGCGGGGGATGACCACCCCGGACCCGGCCGAGGCGGCGGTGAAGCGGGCGATGATCGGTGCCGCCCGCCGGGTGGTACTGCTCGCCGACCACACCAAGATCGGCAACGACTACCTGGCCCGGTTCGGCACCCTGGCCGACCTCGACCTGCTGATCACGGACAACGGAGTCGACGAGGAACTGGCCGACGACGTCGAGGCGGCCGGCGTACGGGTGGTGCGGGCATGATCCTCACCGTCACGCTCAACCCCAGCCTGGACCGGGCGATGGAGATCGACCTGCTGGTCCGGGGCGAGGTGATCAGGGCCTCCTCCGCACACCTCGACCCGGGCGGCAAGGGTGTCAACGTCTCCCGGGCCCTGCTGGCCAACGGGGTGCCGTCCCGCGCCGTGCTGCCGGTCGGTGGCGAGGAGGGGGCCCAGCTCGTCCGGCTGCTGGAGGGCGAGGGCGTCGAACTGCTGGTGGTGCCGATCGCCGGCCGTACCCGGTCGAACATCACCCTCGCCGAGCCGGACGGCACGGTAACCAAAATCAACGAGTCCGGCCCGGTCCTGACCGGGCCGGAGTTCGCCGAGGTCACCAGGGCGGTGCTGGCGGCGGCCGGCTCGGCCGACTGGGTGGTGGCCTGCGGCAGCATGCCGCCGGGGCTGCCGGTGGCGGCCTTCGGCGACCTCTGTGCCCGGCTGGTCGACGCCGGGGTGCGGCTGGCGGTGGACACCAGCGGACCGGCGCTGCGGGCTGCCGCCGAGGCCGGCGTGGCGCTGGTCAAGCCGAACCGGGAGGAGTTGGCCGAGGCGGTCGGCGCCCCGCTGCGGTCCCTCGGCGACGTGGTCGACGCCGCCGCCCGGCTCCGGAGCTGGGGCGCCGGCACCGTGCTGGCCAGCCTCGGCGCCGACGGCGCGGTGCTGGTCGACGCGGCGGGCGTGGTCACCGGAGAGTCGCCGGTGGCGCAGCCGAAAAGCACGGTCGGGGCCGGCGACGCGCTGCTGGCCGGGTTCCTGGCGGCCGGCGCGCGCGGCCCGGACGCCCTCGCCGAAGGGCTCGCCTGGGGCGCCGCCGCGGTCAGCCTGCCCGGCAGCCGGATGCCCGGCCCCGGCGACCTGGTCCGGAACACCGTCCGACTCCACCCCCGACCGGACCTGGTCCGGCCGCTGCTGCCGCAGGGGTGAGCCGGTCATGCCAGCAACACAGCGACAGCATCCCGGACGTCGGCCGACCCCCGGAGCCGACGGCATGACATCCGAACCGGGCCGCGTTCGGTAACGCGGGCCAACCTCTGCGAAGGAGTCCCCCTCATGGCCGTGTCGTACACCCCGGAGGTCCAGGGCAGCGGCTTCAAAGCCCAGGTCCAGCGGATCGGCGGTCACCTGGCCGGAATGGTCATGCCCAACATCGGGGCGTTCATCGCCTGGGGCCTGATCACGGCGCTCTTCATCCCGACCGGCTGGCTGCCCAACGAAGACCTGGCCAAGCTGGTCGATCCGATGATCTTCAGCCTGCTGCCGATCCTGATCGGTTACACCGGCGGCCGGATCGTGCACGGCCAGCGCGGCGCGGTGGTCGGCGCGGTGGCCACCGTCGGCATGATCGTCGGCGCCGACATCCCGATGTTCCTCGGCGCGATGATCATCGGGCCGGCCGCCGCCTACCTGATCAAGCTCTTCGACCGCCTGGTCGAGGACCGGATCCGGCCCGGCTTCGAGATGCTGGTCGACAACTTCTCCGCCGGCATCGTCGGTGGTGGCATGGCGTTGTTCGGCGTCTGGCTGGCCGGCCCGGTGGTGGGCCGGCTCAGCGACTGGGCCGGTAGCGGAGTGGACTGGTTGATCGGGCAGAACCTGCTGCCGGCCGCGTCCGTACTGGTGGAGCCGGCCAAGGTGCTCTTCCTGAACAACGCGATCAACCACGGCGTACTGTCGCCGCTGGCGGTGGCGCAGGCGCAGGAGACCGGCAAGTCGATCCTGTTCATGATCGAGTCGAACCCCGGCCCGGGCCTCGGCCTGCTGCTCGCGTTCTTCCTCTTCGGGCCGCGCTCGCTGCGGCCGAGCGTGCCGGCGGCCGGCATCATCCACTTCCTCGGCGGCATCCACGAGATCTACTTCCCGTACGTGCTGATGAAGCCGCGCCTGATCCTCGCCACCATCGCCGGTGGCGCCGCCGGAGTCGGCACCTTCATGATCACCGGCGCCGGTCTGGTCGCCACCCCCTCGCCGGGCAGCATCTTCGCCTACGCGGCGGTCACCCCGCGCGGCGGCTGGTTCGGCATGGTGCTCGGCGTGCTGATCGCCACCGCGGTCTCCTTCGTGGTCGCCTCGGCGCTGCTCGGCTTCGGCAAGCTCAACGGCGAGCCGAAGGTCGACGAGGTCACCGGCGGCGAGACCGACGACCCGACACCGGCCCAACCCACCACCGAGGGCCGCGACCGCGAGACCAGCCCGGCCGTGGCCCGGTCCGCCACCGCCGAGAGCTGACCGGACCACCGTACGAACGAGAGGGGCACCGCCATGGGCAGCATCAACGGTAAGGACATCCACAAGGTCGTGGTCGCCTGCGACGCCGGGATGGGCAGCAGCGTCATGCTCGCCAGCCAACTTCGCAAGCAGCTCAAGAAGTACTCGGTCACGGTGGAGCACACCCCGGTCAACTCGATCCCGGGCGACGCCGACGTGGTGATCACGCACAACGGGCTGGCCGCCCGGGCCCGGGCCGCCGCCCCTGACAAGATCGTCGTGCCGTTCCAGGTCTTCCTCGGCGACCCGGCGGTGACTGCCGTGGTCAAGGCGATCGAGTCCGGTGGTGAGGTCAGTGGCTGAGCTGACCGGAGACCTGCTCGACCGGCGGGCGATCCGGCTGACCGAGGTGGCCGCCGACCGCGACGAGGCGATCCGCCGCTGCGGCGAGGCCCTGGTCGACATCGACTCGGTCCACCCGGAGTACGTGCAGACCATGCTCGCCCGGGAACGCTCCGTCTCCACCTACGTCGGCGAGGGGGTGGCGATCCCGCACGGCACGCTCGCCGGCAAGGACCTGGTGCACCGGGACGCGCTCGCGGTGCTCCGGTTTCCGGCCGGAGTCGACTGGGGCGGCCAGCCGGTCACCGTCTGCGTGGCGATAGCCGCCCGCGGCAACGGCCACGTCGAGCTGCTGGCCAGCCTCGCCGAGATCCTGCTCGACACCGACCGGGCCCGCGCGCTGCGCGAGGCCACCGACCCCGAAGACGTGCTGGCCCTGCTCACGCCGGTACGGGAGGACAGCAACCCATGAAGGCCGTTCGATTCCACGCCCCCGGCGACGTACGCATCGAAGACGTTCCGGAGCCCAGCCCGGGCCCGGGCGACGTCAAGATCCGGGTACGCAACTGCTCCACCTGCGGCACCGACGTGAAGATCTCGAAGTTCGGTCACCACCACATCCACCCGCCCCGGGTGATGGGGCACGAGATCGCCGGCGAGGTGGTGCAGACCGGGCCGGAGGTCACCGGCTGGGCGGCCGGCGACCGGGTGCAGGTGATCGCGGCGATCCCGTGCGGCACCTGCGCGGAGTGCCGGCGGGGCCGGATGACCGTCTGCCCCAACCAGGAGTCGATGGGCTACCACTACGAGGGCGGCTTCGCCCAGTACCTGGTCGTCCCGGCGAAGGTGCTGGCGGTGGACGGGCTGAACCGGATCCCGGACGGGGTCGGGTTCGCCGAGGCGTCGGTGGCCGAGCCGCTGGCCTGCGTACTCAACGGGCAGGAGCTGGCGCGGGTCGGCCCCGGCGACGACGTGGTGGTGGTCGGCTCGGGGCCGATCGGCTGCCTGCACGTCCGGCTGGCCCGGGCCCGGGGTGCCGCCCGGGTCTTCCTGGTCGAGCTGAACCGGGAGCGCCTGGAGATGGCGGCGGCGCTGGTGCGTCCGGACGCGGCGATCTGCGGCGCCGAGGTCGACCCGGTCGACGAGGTACTGAAGCTGACCGACGGGCGCGGCGCCGACGTGATCATCACCGCCGCGGCCTCGGGCGCGGCACAGGAGCAGGCGGTGCAGATGGCCGCCCGGCAGGGCCGGATCAGCTTCTTCGGCGGGCTGCCCAAGGACAACCCGATCATCTCGCTCGACTCCAACCTGGTGCACTACCGCGAGTTGACCATCGTCGGCGCCAACGGCTCCAGCCCGGCGCACAACGCCGAGGCGCTGCGCCTGATCGCCACCGGTTCGGTGCCGGTGTCCGACCTGATCACCCACCGGCTTCCGCTGGAGCGGGCCATCGACGCCTTCGGCGTGGTCGCCCGGGGCGAGGCCATCAAGGTCACGATCGAACCCTGAGAGAGGGAGGCCATCATGGCTACGCGTACGGTGACGGTCGGTTCCGCCAGCGGCCTGCACGCCCGCCCGGCGGCGCTCTTCGTCGCGGCGGCCGGGGCCGCGCCGGTTCCGGTGACCATCCGGACCGGGCAGAAGCGGGCGGTACCCGCCAACAGCATGCTCTCGGTGCTCTCGCTCGGCGCCAAGCAGGGCACCGAGGTGGTGCTGGAGGCCGACGGCGAGGGCGCCGAGGCGGCCCTGGACGGTCTCGCCGAGCTGCTCGCCCGGGACCTGGACGCGGAGGAGCCGGCCGATGCCTGAGCCGGCCGGGCCGCTGCACGGCATCGGGGTCAGCCCGGGAGTCGCCGGTGGGCCGGTGCTCCGGGTCGCCGGGGTGCCGGCGCTGCCCGCACCCGCCCCGGTGACCGATCCGGCGGCCGAGGCCGACCGGGCGGTGGCGGCGCTGCGCGAGGTGGTCGCCGAGCTGAACCGCCGGGCCGACCGGTCGGGGGAGAAGACCCTGGTCGACGTACTCCGGGCGCAGGCGATGATGGCCGAGGACCCGGTGCTGCTCGACGCCGTACGCGAGAAGGTGCTGGCCGGGTCGGACGGGCCGCACGCCATCGACGCGGCCTTCGCCACCCACCGCGCCGCGTTCGAGGCGGCCGGCGGATACCTGGCCGAGCGGGTCGCCGACCTGGACGACCTGCGCGACCGGGCGGTGGCGGTCTGCCTCGGCCGGCCGATGCCCGGGGTGCCCTCGCCGGGGCACCGGTACGTGCTCACCGCCTGGGACCTGGCCCCGGCCGACACCGTCGACCTGGACCCGGAGCAGGTGGTCGCGCTGGTCACCGAGTCCGGCGGCCCGACCAGCCACACCGCCATCCTGGCCCGCGCGCTCGGGCTGCCCGCCGTGGTCGCCTGCTCCGGCGCCCGGGACCTCGCCGACGGCACCCCGGTGCTGGTCGACGGCGCGACCGGGCTGGTCCGGGTGGACGTGGACCCGGCGGAGGTGGCCGCCGCCGAGACGGCCGACCGGGAGCACCGGACAGCCGTGGCGGCGGTCTCCGGCCCGGGGCGTACCTCGGACGGGCACCCGGTGGCCCTGCTGGCCAACATCGGTTCGGCCCGGGACCTGGCGGCGGCGGACGGCGCCGAGGGTGTCGGGCTGTTCCGCACCGAACTGCTCTTCCTCGACCGGAGCCGGGAACCGGGGCTGGCCGAGCAGGCCGAGGCGTACCGGGAGGTCTTCGCGGCACTGGCCGGGCGCCGGGTGGTGATCCGCACCCTGGACGCCGGTGCCGACAAGCCGCTGCCGTTCCTGCACCAGGCCGAGGAGCCGAACCCGGCGCTCGGGGTACGCGGGCTGCGGCTGGTCCGGCAGCGCCCGGAACTGCTGCGGACCCAGTTGGCGGCGATCGCCCGGGCGGCCGAGCAGACCGGGGCGGAGGTCTGGGTGATGGCACCGATGGTCGCCACCCGGGCCGAGGCGGCCGAGTTCGCCGACGCGGTGCACTCCGCCGGACTGCCCAGGGCCGGGGTGATGGTCGAGGTGCCGGCGGCGGCGCTGCGCGCCGGTCAACTGCTGGAGGTCGTCGACTTCCTGAGCATCGGCACCAACGATCTGAGCCAGTACACCTTCGCCGCCGACCGGCAGTCCGGTCTGCTGGCCGAGTTGCTGGATCCGTGGCAGCCGGCCCTGCTGCGCCTGATCTCCGAGGTGGGTTCCGCCGGACGTGCTGCCGGCAAGCCGGTCGGGGTCTGCGGCGAGGCGGCGGCCGACCCGCTGCTCGCCCCGGTCCTGGTCGGCCTCGGGATGACCAGCCTGTCGATGTCGGGACGCTCGCTGGCCCCGGTGCGGGCGGCACTCGCCGGGCGTAGCTACGCCGACTGTGCCCGGCTGGCCCGGCTCGCGCTGGACGCCGACGACCCGGAGCGGGCCCGCAAGGCGGTCGCCTGACCCCGCGACGTCACCTGGGAGCGAATCGGCCCACGCCGGCGGTGCTGGCGTGGGCCGACTGCGCGGGACTCCGCCGGAGAGGGTGCCGATCCGGTGCCGTCGTCCTCCGGCGGTTGCTCTCAGCCAGCGGGTGGGAAGGGGTCGTCGCGGTAGGTGTGCTCGGTCTCGATCTGGCCGTCCTGCTTGTGTACGACGACCTGGCTCGGCTGGTTCGACTTGGCCGCGTCACGGCCGGCGCCGAGCGCCCTCTCCTTGGTGTCGTAGTGGCCGACCACCGTGGAACCGTGCTCCACCTTCCAGCCGTTGGCCTCGGGAACGACGTGGTACTGCGTCCGTGCTGCCATCTGTTCCTCCTGCTCGACTGTCGGTTATGGAGGGAGAGCTACCCGGAACGCGGAATCGGAAACCACTGGTCCTGCCGGCGGAGATCCTCGGCGGGGTCGTCGCGGTGATCGCCGGGGCAGTTGACATGCAGCCGTATGGCTGCCTATGGTTCAGGCAACCAGTTGGCTGCATGTTTGGGGGATGACGGGGATGGACGAGGTGTTCAAGGCGCTTGCCGACGGCAGTCGCCGACGGTTGCTGGACAGCCTGAACACCCGTAACGGGCAGAGTCTCCGGGAACTGTGCGCGGGGCTCGCGATGACCCGGCAGTCGGTCAGCAAGCACCTCGCGGTGCTGGAGGCGGCCAACCTGGTCACCACGCTCTGGCGTGGCCGGGAGAAGTTGCACTACCTCAACGCCGAGCCGATCAACGCCATCGCGGACCGCTGGATCAACCAGTACGACCGGGGGCGGGTGCACGCACTCGCCGACCTCAAGAGGGCATTGGAGCAGAAACCCATGGGCGAGCGCGAATTCGTCTACACGAGCCACATCAACACGACTCCGGAACGACTCTGGCAGGCGCTGACCGATCCCGCCTTC
Source organism: Plantactinospora sp. CA-294935 (assembly GCF_050936445.1). NCBI lineage: Bacteria > Bacillati > Actinomycetota > Actinomycetes > Micromonosporales > Micromonosporaceae > Plantactinospora > Plantactinospora sp. CA-294935. The sequence continues at coordinate 7,692,254 of NZ_JBNJMU010000001.1, read as the reverse complement.
ACCAGCCGGTACTGGGGGGTCACCTTCGAGACCGACTGGCAGGTCGGCTCGGAGATGGTCTGGGTGCACAACGGCGTACGGGTCCCCGGCCCCGAGCAGGTGGTGCTGGAGGCCGAGCCCTACCGCCGGCTGTCGTACGCCTGGCACGACTTCAGCCCGGAGTTCGCCAGGGCGTACGGGACGGATCCGGCCGAGGTGGCCAAGCTGGCCGAGGAGCCGCGCAGCAAGGTGACCTTCGAGATCGAGCCTCGGGGCGGGGCGGTGCGGCTGACCGTCGTACACGAGGGCTTCGCCCCGGGCAGCCCGGTGCTCGACAGCGTCAGCGAGGGCTGGCCGGAGCTGCTCTCCAGCCTCAAGACGCTGCTGGAGACCGGCGAGCCGCTGCCGCAGGGCGAACCCGAGCCGGCCACCCCGGCCGCCGGCTGACCCCGCCGGCTCGGCGAGCTGGCCCGCCGCCGGGCGGCGCGAGGTGCCGTACGCGGTCCACGCACGGCACCCGCCCGCGCCACCGGACGGCGGCGGGCCGGCGCGGTCTCAGTGCCGGCGCAGCACCCGCTTGTCGGCGTCCAGCTCGTGGTCGAGCGTGAGCACGATGAACTCGTTGTCGTCCGGCTGCCCCGGCACCCGGCCGTTGGAGAACGGGAAGTTGTTGTCGTTGAGCACCGCGATGGTGCGGTCGTCGAGGATCACCACGTCCTCGATGGTCTGGAACGGGAAGGTGAAGGTCCGGCCGAAGCCACCCACCCGCTTCGGGTTGGCGATATCCATCAGGTCGGCGACCAGCGTCTTGTCGAGTTGGCCGTCGCGGTTACGGTCCCGCCGGTCGGCCAGGTAGATCTTCTTGACCTTGGCCGTCGCCCCCTCGCCGTTGTCCCGCTCGATGATCAGGAACCGGTCCTTGTCGACCGCGATCGCGTCGCCGATCGCGTTGCCCGGCGCGTCCAGCAGGTAGGTCCAGCGCCGCCCGGTGTACGCGTTCGCGGCGATGTCGAACTCGTGCAGCCGCAGCGTGCCGGCCGGGTCGCCGGCGACGGTGCCCTCCAGCAGGGGGTAGAGGGTACGCCCGTCCGGGGACTGTGCCATGCCCTCGAAACCCTTGCTGCTGTTCAGGTTGGCCGGGGTCTCGCCCCGGGTCGGGTTCTCCGGCGCGAAGACCCCGGGTAGCGCCACCGGAGCCGAGAGCAGCCGGCCGGCCCGGTCGAAGTGCAGCAGCCACGGCCCGAACTCGTCGCCGATCCAGTACGTCCCGTCGGCGGTCCGGCTGATCGACTCGACGTCGAAGTCGGCGCCGGTGAGTACCCGGTCGGGGCGGGTCAGCGGAAACGGCACCTTGCCGTCCGGGTCGGTCAGGGTGATCCCGCCGAGCACGTCGACGGTGCCGGAGCCGAAGTCCGGGCCGACCCGCTGGATCCGGAGCAGGAAGTCCGCGCTGTTGCCCTTGTTGCCGAACCCGTTGTCCGAGAGCACGTCGAAGCTGCCGTCGCTGTTGCGCAGTACGCCGCTGAAGCCCTGCACCGGCTGGTCGGCGAAGGGTGGGACGACGCCGTTGCTGGGCGTACCGCCGAGCAGGGATCCGGACGGCTCACTGCCCGGCACGAAGGTCTCGGCCGGCAGCGCGGCGAACTTCAGCAACTCGGCGCGGTCCCAGGTGCTCCGGTCGGTGGCAGAGGCCACCCCGGGCACGGTGATCGCCAGGGCGGCCACCGCGACACCCATGCCGACCCGCTTCACTATTCCCATCGGTCCTTCTTTCGTAGCGGAACTCGCTGGGGAGGCTAGGTGCGGCCGGTTAATGCGGGCTGTCCACCAGGCACTCATTACCGAAACGCTCCGGCGGCCGCCCGACGTCCTCGGCCCCGGCTGCCCGGTAGGTACCCTTCACCCAGCTCAACGACGAGGTGGGCCCGGCTGGACGGCGTGCGGGCCCGCCGACCGGCCCGCTTATTGGAGATCAACTATCGTGTCCGGCACCTCCGAGCCCGCGTCAGCCCCGACCAGCCCGGCCAGCCCGACCAGCCCGGCCGCCCGGCCGGGTGCGGGGGCCGGGCGGCGGCGTGAGCTGCGCGCCGACTGCCAGCGCTGCTTCGGGCTGTGCTGCGTGGTGCCGGCCTTCGCGGCCTCGTCGGACTTCGCCATCGACAAGCCCGCCGGCCGGGCCTGCCCCAACCTCCGGCCCGACCACCGCTGCGGCATCCACCGTGACCTGCGGGAGCGCGGCTTCGCCGGATGTACGGTCTTCGACTGCTTCGGCGCCGGCCAGCAGGTCGCCCAGGTCACCTACCAGGGACGGGACTGGCGGGCCGACCCGGAGATCGCGGCGGGGATGTTCGAGGTGTTCCCGGTGGTGCGGCAGCTCCACGAACTGCTCTGGTATCTGACCGAGGCCCTGGCGCTGCGCCCGGCCGAACCGCTGCACGCCGAGCTGGCCGCCGCCCTCGCCGCGACCGAACGGCTCGCCGACGGCGATCCGTCCTCGCTCGTCGCCCTGGACGTCGCGACCCACCGCCGGACCGTCAACGAGGTGCTGCTGCGGGCCAGCGAGCAGATCCGGTCCCGCGGCGGACGGAAGGGAACCGACCGGCGGGGCGCCGAGCTGATCGGCGCCGACCTGCGCCGTGCCGACCTGGCCGGCGCCAACCTGCGCGGGGCGTACCTGATCGGGGCCGACCTGCGCGGTGTGGACCTGACCCTGGCCGATCTGACCGGGGCGGACCTGCGCGGCGCCAACCTGCGCGGTGCCGACCTGACCGGCAGCCTCTTCCTCACCCAGGCCCAGGTCGACGCGGCGGCCGGGGACGTCCGGACCGGCCTGCCGCCGGCCCTGCATCACCCGGCGCACTGGCGCCTGACCATCGCCCCCTCCCACCACCCGCGCCCCCGCCCCCGCCCTCGCGACGCCGGTAGCGGTCGCGGTAGCGGTAGCGGTAGCGGCCGACCTTGACGACTTTGTCGTTGCGGGAGCCACCACAAGTCGTCAAGGTCTACCGACATCCGCGAGCGGGCGGAGGTAGGGGTAGGGGTCAGTGGGCGGTGGCGACCTCGGGGGCGGGGGCGAGGCGGGCCGGGCGGACCACCAGGAAGAGCACGGTCAGCGCGGCGACCATGCCGCCGGCGATCACCAGACCCATCCCGACGCTGCCGTTGCCGAGCACGCCGACCAGCGGCGCCAGCAGCGCGCCGATGCCGAACTGCACCGCGCCGAGCAGCGCCGCCGCGGTGCCGGCCGCCTCACCGTGCCGGCTCAACGCCAGCGCCGGTGCGTTCGGCATGGCCAGGCCCGAGGCGGCGAGCACCACCCAGAGCGACACCAGCACGGTGGGCAGCCCACCGAATCCGGTCGCGGCGAAGGCGAGCAGCGCGAACCCGGCCAGCGCGCCGACGGTCAGCGCGGTGACCAGGATCCGCTGCGGGGCGTACCGGCGCAGCAGCCGGACGTTGAGCTGGGAGGCGGCGATCAGGCCCACCGCGCCGGCGCCGAAGACGATTCCGAACTGCTGCTCGTCGAGGCCGTACTCCTCCTGGAAGACGAAGGACGAGCCCGAGACGTACGCGAACAGCGCCGCCATCGCCAGCCCGGCGACCAGGACGAGCCCGACGAACGTACGGTCCCGCAGCAGCGAGCGGTAGACCCGGGCGGTGCCGCGTACGCCGCCACTGCGCCGCCGGTGCACCGGCAGCGTCTCGGGCAGCTTGAACAGCGCGAGGGTGACCAGGACGATCCCGAACACGCCCAGCGCGATGAAGACCCCGCGCCAGTCGGTCCAACCCAGCACCGCGCTGCCCAGGGTGGGTGCCAGCACCGGGGCGGCGCCCATCACCAGCATCAGCCGGGAGAAGATCTTGGCGAAGGCGGTACCGCTGAACAGGTCGCGTACCACGGCCATCGCCACCACCGAGGCGGCGGCGGTGCCGAGCCCCTGCAACACCCGCAGCACGCCCAGCGTCCCGATGTTCGGGGCGACGACGCAGAGCACGGAGGCGATGACGTGCAGCACCAGGCCGGCGAGCAGCGGGACCCGCCGGCCGACCGCGTCCGAGAGCGGGCCGATCAGCAGTTGGCCGACGGCGAGCCCGGCAAGGGTGCCGGTGAGGGTCAACTGCACCGCCGCCTCGGCGGTGCGGAAGTCGGCGGTGATCGCCGGCAGCGCCGGCAGGTACATGTCGATCGTCAACGGCCCGATCGCGATCAACGACCCGAGTACGAGGACGAGCCGCAGCCGTTCCCGCCCGGTCATCAGGTCGCCGGGCGTGGCGGGTGGCCCGGACGCCTCGACGTGCGTGGCGGTGGCGGTCATGAGAGCCTTCCCAGCGGGTGGTCGTGGGTCTGGACGCGGACAGCGAAGATCACACCTGCCTCCAACCGCTGGCGCTCCGGCACATTCCCGCTTGATCAAACGGTGCCTCAGCTCACATCCGCCGGCCCGCCACGGGCCCGATACTGGTACGACGTCCGGGACCCGGCAGAATCGCACCCCTGGCACGCAACCGGTACGACCGGGCCGCAACCTCACCGCAGCGGCTTTCCGGACCACCCGGGTAGCTTCGGATGGCGACCGGATCGGCGGACCCGAACCCGGACCGCCGGACGTGGCCGGCGGACCCGACCCCGGATCGCCGGACGTGGACTGCCCGGTGGACGTGGACGTGGACTGCCCGATGGACGTGGACGTGGACGTGGACTACCCGGTGGACGGGGAACGAGGGACATGGCGACGGCGCGGGAAATCGACGAACTTGAGCAACACTTCGCCGTCGCGCCGGCGACCTTCACCACCTCCCCGCTCTACCGGGCGCTCTGTCCCGTGGTGGCGGGGGACCGGTCGACTCTCGAACTGCTGACCGGCCGGCGGCCGGGGCAGCAGGCGTCGTACCTGTTCTTCGGGGCGGCACACTACCTGCTGCTGGCCGGGGTACGGCATCCGCTGCGCGACTTCTACCCGTCGCTGGTCGGCCCGTCAGCCGCCGAGCCGGCGGACGCCGGACCGGTGCTGCGGGACTTCTGCCGCCGGTACCGGACCGAACTCGGCGAACTCGTCCGTACCCGCCTGGTGCAGACCAACGTCGTACGCCGGGCGGTCGCGCTGCGGTACGCGCTCTGGGTGATCGGGCAGCGCTGCGCCGGCCCGGTACACCTGGTCGAGGTCGGGTCGAGCGCCGGCATCCACCTCTACGTCGACCGCTACCGCTACCTCGTCGGCGACCGGGTGTTCGGACCCGTCGACGCCACGGTCACCCTGGACAGCCGGTGGCTGGGCCGCACGCCGTTGCCGGACCTGGACGACGTACCGCCGATCGCCAGCCGGACCGGGGTGGACCTGAATCCGGTGGACGTCACCGACGCGCACGCGCGGCGCTGGCTGCGGGCGCTGGTCTGGCCGGAGAACCAGGACGCGGCGACGCTGCTCGACGCCGCCCTCGATGCGGTGGCGACCGAGCCGCCCGCCGTCGTCGCCGGTGACGCGGTGCAGGTCTGCCCGGCACTGGGCCGCGGCCTGCCACCCGGTGAGCCGAGGGTGGTGTTCCACGCGGCGACCCGGATGCACGTTCCGGCCGCTCGGCGGGCGGCCTTCGACCACGCGATCGACTCGATCGGGGAGGGCGGCCCGCTCTACCACGTCTGGCAGGAGCCGCCGTCAGCGCCGCACGGCGGGCACGTCGCCGATCCGCGCGGCGAGCTGGCGATGCACGGTCCGGACGGCGTGGTCGTACCGCTGCTCCGGGTCGACGGTCACCTGCGCTGGCTGGGCCCCCTGACTCCGGCCGACTGACCCGGGGGCCGGGGCGAAGTGGACGCGGCCGGCGCGCCGACCGCAGACTAGGTGCTCGTGTACGCACCCGACGAGGCACCGGCCGCCGGCAACGGGCAGGAGTTGCCCACCGACGCCCAGATCGAGACGGCGGTGACCGCGCTGCGGATGCTGGCCGAGCCGACCCGGCTCCGCCTGCTGTGGCTGCTCCGCGACGACGAGTACGACGTGGGCAGCCTGGCCCTGGCCGTCGGGGCGGCCCGGCCGGCGGTCTCCCAGCACCTGGCGAAGCTGCTGCTCGCCGGCCTGGTCAGCGTGCGGCGGGACGGCCGGCGGGCGGTCTACCGGGCGCGGGGCGGCCACGTCCGGCGGCTCGTCGCCGAGGTGCTGTACGCCGCCGACCACCACCTCACCGGCGCACCGGACCACGACTGAACCCGTGCCGCCGAGCACCCGACCGGGCAGTGTTCCTCGCCACTCGTCGGTGCTCCACCCGCGCCGGCTGTCGCGGTCCCGCGGTCGGTGATCTAGCCTGGGTCCAGCGGTGGGTGCAGATGATGAGGCGGCAGTTGCAACATATGCAACGGAGGGGAGTGCGGTGAGCCCGGTCAGGACGACCGACGCCGAACCGGCGACGGCGCTCGACGCGGTCTGCGTCGGCGAGACGATGGTGATGGTGACCCCGACCCCCGGCGGGCGGCTGGACGCCGAGTCGACCTTCGTGCTCCGGGCCGGCGGCGCCGAGTCCAACGTCGCGATGTTCCTCGCCGCGCTGGGCCACCGGGCCGGCTGGGCCGGCCGGGTCGGTGCCGACCCGCTCGGCGAGCTGGTCGTCGGGCAGGTCCGGGCAACCGGGGTGGACACCTCGCTGGTCGAGGTCGACCCGACCCGGCCGACCGCCGTCTACCTCAAGGACCCCGGCCCGGACGGCACGAAGGTCTACTACTACCGGCGCGGTTCCGCCGCCGCCAGCATGGATCCGGGGTACGCGGCCCGGGTCGACGCGGTGCCGGCGGCCGTGCTGCACCTCAGCGGCGTGACCCCGGCGCTCTCGGAGAGCTGCCGCGCGCTGGTCGAGCGGCTGATGAGCACCCGACCGGCGGGACGGCGGCTGGTCTCCTTCGACGTCAACCACCGGCCCGCGCTCTGGCCTGACCTCTCCACCGCCGCCACCGAACTGCTCCGGCTGGCCCAGGCCGCCGACGTGGTCTTCGTCGGGCTGGACGAGGCGGCGCGGCTCTGGGACGTCAAGGAGCCGGAGGACGTCCGCGCCCTGGTCGACCGGCCCGGCACCCTGGTAGTGAAGAACGGTGCGGTGGAGGCGGTCGCGTTCTCCGCCGACGGGGTGACCGGCGAGCCGGCCCGGCCGGTCGAGGTGGTGGAGCCGGTCGGTGCCGGCGACGCGTTCGCCGCCGGTTGGCTCTCGGGCGCGCTGCGCGGCCTCGACCCCGCCGCCCGGCTGAGGCTCGGGCACCTGGTCGCCGGTGCCGCGCTCGGCTCCGTCTCGGACTTCGCCGAACTGCCACCGGTGCCGACAATCTGCGCGGTCCTGGGCATCACGCCGGACGACTGGCACCGGCCCACCGGCCCGGCCTGAGCCGGGGAGTACGACGATGTCCCAGACCGTCGAGCGCGCACTGCGCATCATCGAACTCTTCGCCGAGCGGCCCCGCTCGCTCGGCGAGATCGCCGACGACCTCGGTGTGCACAAGTCGACCGCGCTGCGGCTGGTGCAGACGCTCGAACGGGGCGGGTTCGCCCGCCCGGTCGGCGGCCGCTACACGATCGGGTTCCGGATGGTGGCGATCGCGCAGCACGCGGTGGAACAGCTCGACCTGCACCCGGTCGCCCACCCGCACCTGGTCCGGCTCGGCGACCGGTACGGCCACACCGTGCACCTCGCCCAGCTCGTCGACGACGAGATCGTCTACGTGGCCAAGGTGGACGGTCGCGGGGCGTTGCGGATGCGGTCCCGGGTCGGCCAGCGGGTCGACCCGCACACCTCGGGAGTCGGCAAGGCGATCGTGGCCCACCTCGACGAGCCGGCCCGGGAACGCTTCCTGGCCCGGCTGACCTACCCCCGGCACACCGACACCTCGATCACCGACCCGGCCGAGTTCCGGGCCGAGCTGGCCCGGATCGCCGAGCGCGGCTGGGCCGAGGACGACGGCGAGTTCGAGGACTTCGTGAGCTGCGTCGCCGTACCGGTCCGGGACGCCCGGGGCCGGGTGGCGGGCGCGGTGTCGATCACCGCGTTGCGCGCCCTGGCCCCGCTGGAGCGGCTCCGCGAACACCTGCCGGAGCTGACCGGAACCTGCGCCGCGATCTCCCGGGACCTCGGCTGGACCGGAGAACACCGATCATGAACGGAGCGACCGTGCCCAACCCCTCGACGGCCTTCTTCGACAGCCTCTTCGCCAGCCAGCCGGTGATGGCGATCCTCCGTGGCTTCGACCCGGACCGGACCGTCGAACTCTGCCAGCGGGCCTGGGACGCCGGCATCGACGTGGTCGAGGTACCGGTGCAGAGCCCGGACGCGTTGCCCTCGCTGCACGCCGCCATCGCCGCCGGCCGGGAGCGGGACCGGCCGGTCGGCGCCGGCACGGTGCTCACCCCGGAACAGGTGCACACGGTGTACGAGGCCGGCGCGGTCTTCACCGTCGCACCCGGGTACGACCCGGAGGTGGCCGCCGAGTGCTCCCGGCTCGGTCTCGCCCACCTGCCCGGAGTCGCCACCTCCTCGGAGATCGGCCAGGCGCTGCGCACCGGGCACACCTGGCTCAAGGCGTTTCCGGCCAGCGAACTCGGCACCGGTTGGCTGCGCGCCCAGCGCGGCCCGTTCCCGGCGGTGAAGTTCGTTGCCACCGGCGGGGTGGACGCCGACAACGCCGAGGACTTCCTCGCGGCCGGTGCCCGGGTGGTGGCGGTCGGTTCCGCGTTGCAGGACTCCCGCCAACTCGACCTGCTCGGCCGGCTCGTCCGCCGGTAACCCTGGGGGAGGGCGTCGACCGAGCGGGGAACGTCGACACGCCGTCCGTGACCGGTCGCCGGGCGGCGTGCCGGCCTGCCGCCGCGTACCCTCGCCGGATGGGCGGCGGCGCGGTGCGGGCGTGGCGGGCGATGCTGGCGGCGGTCACGGCCGGGGCCGTCCTGGCCGGATGCTCTGCGGAGCCGGACACCGGTCCGGCGACCCCCGGGTCCTCGGCGAGCGCACCCGCTCCGGCGCCGACCGGCCCGGCGGCGACACCGACCCCGGCCGGGCCGGTCGAACTGCGGCTGGCGTTCGCCGGTGACGTCCACTTCACCGGGCGTACGCTGCGGCTGCTCGACGAGCCGGAGACGGCGTTCGGCCGGATCGCGTCGACCCTGCGGGACGCCGACCTGACCCTGCTGAACCTGGAGACGGCGGTCACCGGTCGGGGCACCCCGCAGCCGAAGCGTTTCCACTTCCGGGCACCGAAGAGCGCCTACGCGGCGCTGCGGGCCGCCGGAGTGGACGCTGCCTCGGTCGCCAACAACCACGTGCTGGACTACGGGCAGGTGGGCCTGGCGGACACCCTCGACGCGGCGGCGGAGGCAGACTTCCCGGTCTTCGGCGCGGGCCGCGATGCCGACGCGGCGTACGCGCCCTGGCTGACCACGGTGCGCGGGGTGCGGATCGCCGTACTCGGCATGTCGCAGGTGCACGAGCTGGCCGGGCAGTGGAAGCCGACCGCGACCCGGCCCGGGGTGGCGATGGCGTTCGACACCGCCCGGGCCACCGCCGCCGTCCGGGCCGCCCGGGAGCAGGCCGATCTGGTGATCGTCTTCATGCACTGGGGGATCGAGGGGAACTCCTGCCCGAGCGGCGAGATGAGGAACTTCGCCGGCCGGATGTCCCGGGCCGGCGCCGACATCGTGCTCGGTACGCACGCGCACACCCTGCTCGCCGACGGCTGGCTCGGCCGGACGTACCTGCACTACGGGCTCGGCAACTTCCTCTGGTACGGCGACTCGAAGAGCACCGACTCCGGAGTGCTCCGGCTGACCGTCCGGGGCCGTACGGTGATCCGCAACGAGTTCCTGCCCGCCACGGTCTCCCGGACCGGTCAGCCGGTACTCGTCTCCGGGGCGGCCCGGGAGCGGATCGAGGACCGGATCGCCGCGGCGAGGCGCTGTTCCGGCCTCGCCGCGAAACGATCCTGATCCCGACCGGGGGTGCTCAGGAGACCCGGGTCTCCCGCTCCCCCCACGCGGCCCGCACCGAGGTCCTGCCGTTGGTGCGCAGCAGCGACCCCTCGTAGAGCCGGGCGGCGAGCATGATGCAGAGCGCGGCGGCGCCGAGCAGGAGCAGCAGCGCCAGCACCGGCTCCCAGGCGGCGGCGTCGCCGAAGAAGAGCCGCAGCGGCATCGCGGTCGGCGCGGAGAACGGCACGTAGGAGAGGATCGTCATCGCCGTCGGGTTGCTGTTGAGGAAGATCACCAGGAAGAACGGCACCATGATCACCAACTGGGCCGGGCCGGACGCCCCGCTGATGTCCTCCTGCCGGCTGACCAGCGCGCCGGTGACCGCCCAGAGCGAGGCCAGCAGCACGAAGCCGACCAGGAAGAACGGGATGAACCAGGCGATCGCCGGGCCGAGTTGCCCCAGCAGTCCGGTGTCGCCGCCGACGGCCTGCATGGAGACCACCGCGACCAGCGCGATCAGCACCACCTGACCGAACGCGAGCGCGCCGTTGCCGAGTACCTTGCCGGCGAGCAGGGCCCGGACCGGTACCGCCGCCACCAGGATCTCCACGATGCGGGTCTGCTTCTCCTCGGTGACGCTCTGCGCGATCTGTACGCCGAAGGTGATGGAGAGGAAGAAGAAGACCATCGAGAAGGACATCGGCACCAGGAACGCCAGCACCGGGTCGACCGCGTCCGGGTCGAGGAGCTGCACCGGGGGAGCGCTGCTCAGCGCCCGGACCACCGAGTCCGGCGTACGGTCCATCGCCAGCACCCGGATGCCGCCGGCCCCGTCCCCCGGCACCACCGCGGCGTCCACCTCACCGTCCCGGACGAGCTGCTCCGCCTGCGCGACGTCGGTGGCGGCCACCACCTCCATACCGGCCCGGTCCAGCATGCCGCCGGCCTCCGCCGAGCCGACCACGGCCACCGTCGAGCTGTCGTTGGCGAAGAGCGCCGGCAGCACCGTGGCGCCCGCCGCGATCACCAGGAAGAGGGCGGTGCCGATCAGGAACGCCCGGTCCCGGAGCTTGACCGCGATCTCCCGGCCGGCGACCAGCTTGGTCGCGCTCCACAGCGAGGTACCGGTGGCGGCCGGTCCGGCCTGCTGCCGGGTCGGGGACGGGGCGAGCGCGGTCACTGGGTTACCTCCCGGAAGATCTCGGCGAGCGAGGGGACAATGGGGCCGAAGGCGCGGACCGGGCCCCGGGCGAGGGCCGCCCGCAGCACCGCCTGGTCGTCGTCGGGATCGGCGAGTTCGATCACGACCCGTGCGCCGTCGAGGTCCACGATGGAGATCCCGGGCAGGTCGCGGATCCAACCGGCGTCGGTGTCGAGCACGAGCTGGTAGCGCGGGGTCGCGTACCTGGTGCGGAGGTCGGTGCGGCTGCCGGCGGCGCGTACCGCCCCGGCGGCGATGATCACCAGGTCGTCGCAGAGCCGCTCCACCACGTCGAGCTGGTGGCTGGAGAAGAGCACCGGTACCCCTCGGCCGGCCCGCTCCCGCAGCACCCCGGCGATCACCTCGACGGCGATCGGGTCGAGCCCGGAGAAGGGCTCGTCCAGGATCAGCACCTCGGGGTCGTGCACCAGCGCCGCAGCGATCTGGGCCCGCTGCTGGTTGCCGAGGGAGAGCTTCTCCAGCGGATCGTCGGCCCGTTCGGCCAGACCGATCCGGTCGAGCAGGTCGTCGACGCTGCGCCGGGCGGCCGGCGCGGTCAGCCCGTAGAGCCGGCCGAGGTAGACGAGCTGTTCCCGGACCTTCATCTTCGGGTACAGGCCGCGTTCCTCGGGCATGTAGCCGAAGCGCTGCCGGACGGCCCGGCTGACCGGCTCGCCGTGCCAGGTCACCGTGCCGGCGTCGGCGGCGAGCAGGCCGAGGATGATCCGCATCGAGGTGGTCTTGCCGGCACCGTTGGCCCCGACGAACCCGGTCATCCGGCCCGGGACCACCTCGAACGAGATGTCGTCGAGCACTCTCCGGCCGCCGAACGACCGATCGACGGACGCCACGCGCAGCATCCGGCCTCCTTCACCAGGTCCTCCGCCGGCACACCCCGCACCGGCGGGGACGACGTTAGTCCGGCCGGGCTCCGCTGACGTCCGTCGCGCGGCGGAACCGTAAGGATGATCCACTTACCGCGCGGTGCGCCGCCGGGACGAGCCGGCACCGCGCCCGGCGGCCGGGCCGGTCAGCCGCCGGCACCGCCCGGGGTCACCACCCCGTGCTCGTACGCGAAGACCACCGCCTGGGTACGATCGCGCAGCCCGAGCTTCATCAGTACCCGGGAGACGTGCGTCTTCACGGTCGCCTCGCCGAGCAGCAGCCGCGCGGCGATCTCGGCGTTGGAGGCGCCCCCGGCGAGCTGCACCAGTACCTCCCGTTCCCGCTCGGTCAGCTCGGCCAGCCGGCGCCGGTCCAGCTCGGACGGCCCGCCGCCCGCGCCGGGCTGGCCGGTGTTCGGTGCGACCGCTCCGGCCGGGGTGGCGAAGGTCGCGATCACCCGGCGGGTGATCTGCGGGGCGAGCAGCGCGTCGCCCCGGGCGAGGATCCGCACCGCCTCGACCAGCTCCTCCGGTGAGCCGTTCTTCAGCAGGAATCCGCTGGCCCCGGCCTGGAGCGCGGCGAACAGGTAGTCGTCCCGGTCGAACGTGGTCAGGATCAGCACCGCCGGCCCGTCCGCCCCGGTGGCCGCCACGATCCGCCGGGTCGCCGCCAACCCGTCCAGATGCGGCATCTCCACGTCCAGCAGGACGACGTCGGGCCGCTGCGCCAGGGCGAGTTCGACCGCCCGGCGGCCGTCCGCCGCCTCGCCGACCACCTCGAAGTCCTCCTCCGTCTCCAGGATGATCCGCAGGCCGGCCCGGACCAGGTGCTGGTCGTCGGCGAGGAGGACCCGGATCGGGGTGTTCGGCTCCGTCATGACCACTGCTCCGCTCGCTCGTCGTCCCGCCGAGCCGCCGGGGCGGACCGGCCGGGACCGGCGCTGCGCCCGGTCACGCCGTCGCCGTCGCGGGGGAGGCGCCGGCGGCACCGGCCGGGGCGATCGGGAAGCGGGCCCGTACCCGGAAACCGCCGCCGGCCCGGGCACCCACCTCCAGGCTGCCGTCGTGCGCGGCGACCCGTTCCCGCATGCCGATCAGGCCGAGCCCACCGCCCCCGGTGGACCGGCCCGGTACGGCGGCCAGCCCGGTACGGCCGTCGTCGGTCACCTCCACCTCGACCTCCCGGCGCAGGTACCGGATCCGTACGTCGACCGCGCTGGCCCGGGCGTGCTTGATGGTGTTCGTCATCGCCTCCTGGACCACCCGGTAGCCGGCCAGGGAGACCGACTCCGGCACCGGCACCGGCGTACCGTAGATCTTGTACTCGACGGCGAGTCCGGCGTCCCTGGCCCCCTGGAGCAGGCTGTCGACCTGCTCCAGCCCGTAGCCGAGGGCCCCGTCGGCGGCGCCCGCGTCGCGGAGCACCCCGAGCATCCGGCGCAACTCGTCGACGGCGGTACGCGCGCTCTGCTCCACCGCGGCGAGCGCGGTCTTGGCCTTGTCCGGGTCCTTATCCATGACCCGCCGGCTCGCGCTGGCCTGCACGCCCATCACCGAGACGTGATGGGCGACGACGTCGTGCAGCTCGCGGGCGATGCGTACCCGTTCCTGGGTGACCGCCCGCTCGGCGTTCTCGGCCCGGGACCGGCGCAGCTCCTCGGCCTGGGTCTCCAACTCGTGCTGCCGCAGCGCGGAGGTCCAGGTGCGGTTGCCGAGCAGGTAGGCGAGCAGGAAGAAGGCGGTGTTGAACAGCACGCTGGTGATGGCGGCGGCGACGAGCGGGGAGATCGGGCCGGCCGCGCCCGGGAAGTCCGACTCCACCGACGCGATGCTTATCCCCGCCGCGATCGCCAGCCAGCCGAACATCGCGACGACGATCCCGATCCTGATCAGCGCGGCCTGCCGGCGGTCCCGCCCCCAGACGCCGAGGCTGTAGATGGCGATGAAGAGCGCCGCGGACGCGACCCAGATCTCCGGGATGTGCCGGACCTGGGCGGCGATGAAGATCGCGGCGAGCGCCACCGCGCTGACCTCGGGATGGCTACGCCGCCAGATCAGCGGCAGCCCGCCGGCGACCGCCCAGACCAGTTGCTCGGGCCAGGACGGCGGGGTGCCGAGCGGGAAGCTGCCCATGCTGTTCGACAGCACCACGCTGAGCAGGCCGAGCGCGGCCATCGAGAGGCCCAGGTAGAGGTCCCGCCGGCGCTCCTGCCGGGTCGGCCCGGGGCGGACCCAGGGGCGCGCCGGCTCGTTCTCCGGTCCGCCTGTCGGCGCCGCGTCGTCCCGTCGTTCGCTGCCAGCCTTCACCCGACATGAATAACGTATCCGCCGCGTCCCGCGCATCTTCGACCTGCCGGCATGGCGGAAATCACCCGTGGTGATCGGCCAACTCCGTCGAGTCGCCGCTATTCGGTGGCGATCTCGCCGCCCCAGTTCTCCCGCTGGATGCCGGCGTCGCTGTCCCACCACCGGTGGCCCAGCTCGCCGGCGCGGCGGGCGGAATAGTTGACTCGGCAAGTATGTTGTGCGGGGCGATCCGGGGACTGGCGCCCGGGACCGAGTGAGGAGCTGGCGATGCAGTTCGGGATCTTCAGCGTGGGTGACGTGACCACCGATCCGACGAACGGACGGGAGCCGTCCGAAGCGGAGCGGATCAAGGCCATGGTCGCCATCGCGTTGAAGGCGGAGGAGGTCGGTCTGGACGTCTTCGCCACCGGTGAGCACCACAACCCGCCGTTCGTGCCCTCCTCACCCACCACCATGCTCGGGTTCGTCGCGGCCCGGACCAGCCGGCTGCTGCTCTCCACCGCGACCACCCTGATCACCACCAACGACCCGGTGAAGATCGCCGAGGACTACGCCATGCTCCAGCACCTGGCCGACGGCCGGGTCGACCTGATGATGGGTCGGGGCAACACCGGACCGGTGTACCCGTGGTTCGGGCAGGACATCCGCAACGGCATCCCGCTGGCGATCAACAACTACGACCTGCTGCGGCGGCTGTGGCGGGAGGACGTCGTCGACTGGGAGGGCAAGTTCCGCACCCCGTTGCAGTCGTTCACCTCGACGCCCCGGCCGCTGGACGGGATCCCGCCGTTCGTCTGGCACGGCTCGATCCGCAGCCCGGAGATCGCCGAGCAGGCCGCGTACTACGGCGACGGGTTCTTCGCCAACCACATCTTCTGGCCCAAGGAGCACACCCAGCGGATGGTGGGCCTCTACCGGCAGCGGTTCGCGCACTACGGCCACGGCGACGCCGACCGGGCCATCGTCGGCCTCGGCGGCCAGGTGTTCATGCGGCGCAACTCCCAGGACGCGGTACGCGAGTTCCGGCCGTACTTCGACAACGCGCCGGTCTACGGGCACGGCCCGTCGTTGGAGGACTTCACCCGGGAGACCCCGCTGACCGTCGGCAGCCCGCAGCAGGTGATCGACCGCACCCTCACCTTCCGGGACTACGTCGGCGACTACCAGCGGCAGCTCTTCCTGGTCGACCACGCCGGACTGCCGCTGAAGACCGTACTGGAGCAGTTGGACCTCCTCGGCGAGGAGGTCGTACCGGTGCTGCGGCGGGAGTTCGCCGCGCTCCGCCCCGCGCACGTACCCGAGGCACCGACGCACGCGTCGATGAAGGCCGAGCGGGACGCGGCGGCCGAGCCGGAGGCGGTCCGATGACGGCCCGGACCCTCGTGGTCGTCTCGGCCGGTCTGCGGGTGCCGTCCTCCACCCGGCTGCTCGCCGACCAGCTCGCCTCGGCCACCGGTGCCGAACTCGACCGCCGGGGTGTGCCGGTCCGGACCGAGGTGGTCGAGCTGCGCGACCTCGGCCACGACGTGGTGAACCACCTGCTCGCCGGCTTTCCGCCGGAGGCGCTCAAGCGGGCCCTGGACACCGTCGCCGCCGCCGACGGGCTGATCGTGGTGACCCCGATCTTCAACGCCTCCTACAGCGGGCTGTTCAAGGCGTTCTTCGACGTGCTCGGCGACGACGCCCTGGTCGACCGGCCGGTGCTGATCGGTGCGACCGGCGGCACCGCCCGGCACTCGCTGGCACTCGAACACGCGCTGCGGCCGATGTTCAGCTATCTGCGCGCGGTGGTCGTGCCGACCTCGGTCTTCGCCGCGCCGGAGGACTGGGCCGGCGGCAGCGCCCAGGGCACGCTGCGCGGCCGGATCGACAGGGCCGCCCGGGAACTCGCCGAGCAGGTCGCCCGCCGCGAACCGGCCGAGGCCGCCGACCCGTTCCGGCTCACCACGACCTTCGACCAACTGCTGACCGGCGACTGACGTCCCGCCGGTGACGTCCCGCCGGCCAGGCTGCGGGGGTGCCCGGGACCGGGCCGGTGCGGGTACGTCCGGTTGAATGTGCCGATGACCCCACCGGTGCCCCGGGCCATCACGCAGGCCACCGTCCGTGCCGTCGAGGCGGTCCGGGCGCAGGATCCGGACGCGCTCGACGAGGCGGCCGGCGACCTGGCCCTGCTCCCCGCCGAACAGGTCGGGCTGGTGCTCGGCGCGGTACTGCGACTGCTGCTGGAGCAGGCGCACCCGGACGGGCTGGCCGGGGAGGACGTGCAGGCCGTACTCGTCCGGTGTGCCCGGGGCAACGCCGGCTGGCTGCCGGGGCTGGACGTCGGGGTGCTGGCGCTGCTGCTGACCGGCGCGCTCGGCGTACACCAGCTGGCGGACGAGGCGCCGCCGGCCGATCCGGCGGCGGTGGCCCGGCACGCCCCACTGCTCGTCGCCGACCTGCTCGCCGTCACCGGCGGAGGCGCCGGCGACTACCTGGCCGCCGCACTCTCCGAGATCGCCGTCGCGGAGACGATGGAACTGCCGTAATCAGGGCGGGTGTCTCGCGGTCCGGGTGCCGCCGGATGCCCGACGGGTGACCGGGTGCCAATGCGCTGCCTCGTCGCCGGTGGGGCCGGGCCGGGCCAGGTCAGGTCATGGCCTTGCCTGGCCCGACCGGGCGGCTCAGTGTCCGGTGGTGTCGGAGTCGGTGGCCGCCGCCTCGCCCCGGTCGAGCGCGGAGAGCGCGGCGACGTCCTCCGGGGCGAGCGTGAAGTCGAAGACGTCGATGTTGCTCTTCATCCGGTCCGCCGAGGCGGTCTTCGGGATCGGGACGAGTCCCAGGTCGAGGTGCCAGCGCAGCACGACCTGCGCGGGCGTCCGGCCGTACCGGTCGGCGAGCCCGGTCACCACCGGGTTGGCGAGGAGTTCGCCGCCGTGCCCGATCGGCCCCCAGGACTGGGTGGCGATGCCGTGCTCCCGGTGGTACGCCCGGGCGGCGTCCCGGGTCAGCGTCGGGTCCAACTGGATCTGGTTGACGTCCGGCGTCACGTCGGTCGCGGCGCGGATCCGGTCGATGTGCGCCGGCTTGAAGTTGGACAGCCCGATGGCCCGTACCCGGCCGTCCCGGAGCAGGTCGGAGAGGCCCAGGAAGGCCTCGACGTACCGGTCCTGCCAGGGCATCGGCCAGTGGATCAGATAGAGGTCGAGGTAGTCGACGCCGAGCTTGCCGATGCTGTCCTGGAACGCCTCCCGCACCCTGTCCCGACCGTGCCACTCGCCGTTCAGCTTGCTGGTGACGAAGAGTTCCTCCCGGGGCACCCCGGAGGCGCGCAGGCCACGGCCGACGCCGACCTCGTTGCCGTACTTGTAGGCGGTGTCGATCAGCCGGTAGCCGACCCCGATCGCCTCGGCGACGGCCCGCTCGGCCTCGGCGTCGGACAGCGGCCAGGTCCCGAAACCGAGCTGCGGTATCCGGGCACCGTTCGCCAGCGGAAGGGTCGGCACGGTCGGCTCTGCGTTCATCTGGTTGATCTCCTGCGGTCCAGTCCGGCCCGGGGGTGCGGGCCGGTGCGGTGCGGTGTTCCTCCAGATCAACCTACTCGCGCCGGCGTACCGGCCGTCGAGGTGGCGGCGCCGGGGGAGCCGAGGTCAGGCGGGCCCGTCGACCAGGTCGAGCAGGGTACGGGTCAGGGTGTTGCGGGCCAGCGGCACCTTGAAGGCGTTGCCCGGCAGCGGCCGGGCCTCGGTGAGTTCCGCCTCGGCGGCCGCCCGGAACCGGTCCTCCCGGGCCGGGCCGCCGCGCAGCAGTTCCTCGGCCCGGGTGGCCCGCCACGGCTTGTGCGCCACCCCGCCGAGCGCGATCCGGACGTCCCGGACCGTCCCGTCCGCCACGTCGACCGCCGCCGCCACCGCGACCAGCGCGAACGCGTACGACGCCCGGTCGCGTACCTTGCGGTAGCGGGACCGGGTGCCGAAGGAGAGCGCCGGCACCTCGATCGCGGTGATCAGTTCACCGTGTGCCAGCACGGTGTCCCGGTGCGGTTCACCGCCGGGCAGCCGGTGCAGCTCGGCCATGGGAATGCGCCGCGCGCCGGCCGGACCCTCGGTGTGCACCGTGGCGTCCAGCGCGGCCAGTGCGACCGCGAAGTCCGACGGATGCGTGGCGATGCACTCCGGCGAGGTGCCGAGGATCGCGAGTTCGCGGTGGTATCCGTCGATCGCCGAGCAGCCGGTGCCGGGGTCCCGCTTGTTGCACGGGGTGGTGACGTTCTGGAAGTACACGCACCGGGTGCGTTGCAGCAGATTTCCGCCGGCGGTCGCCAGGTTGCGCAGTTGGCCGGAGGCGCCGGAGAGCAGCGACTGGGAGAGCACCGGATAGCGCCCCCGGACCAGCGGATGCGCGGCCAGCTCGCTGTTCGGGGTGGCGGCGCCGATCAGGATTCCGCCGCCGGGCAGCTCCTCGACCTGGTCGGAGGTGAGCCGGCGTACGTCCACCAGCAGGTCCGGCGTGGCCACGTCGAGCTTCATCAGGTCGACCAGGTTGGTCCCGCCGCCGAGGAAGGCGGCGTTCGGCGAGTCGGCGAGCAGCGCGACGGCAGTGGTCACGTCGTCGGCGCGGGCGTACCGGAAGGGCCTCATCGCCGGACCAGTTCCTGGATCGCCGGCACCATGTTCGCGTACGCGGCGCAGCGGCAGAGGTTGCCGCTCATCCGTTCCCGGATCTCGTCGGCGTCCAGCCTCGCCCGACCCCCGTCGCCGGCCGGTGCACCGTCCACGGTCACCGCGCTCGGCCAGCCCGCCTCGGCTTCCCGGATCATCGCCACGGCCGAGACGATCTGCCCCGGCGTGCAGTAACCGCACTGGAAGGCGTCGTACTGGATGAAGCAGCGCTGCATCGGATGCAGTCCGCCGTCGGGTGCCAGGCCGGCGGCGGTGACGATCTCGGCCCCGTCGTGTGCCACCGCGAGGGCGAGGCAACTGTTCACCCGCCGCCCGTCCAGCAGGATCGTGCAGGCGCCGCACTGCCCGTGGTCGCAGCCCTTCTTCGGGCTGGTGTTGCCCAGCCGCTCCCGCAGGGTGTCCAGCAGGGTGGTCCGGGTGTCGACGGTCAGCCGGTGATCGGCCCCGTCCACCCGGAGGTTGACCTCGGCATCCATCCTTCCGGCCTCCTCGGTGGGATCGAGTCGCGGATGAACATTCCCAAACTAGCTATACCAAGGCGGCAAGGGGTTGAAATACGCAAAGCAACTCGCAGCACTGCGTATCCCCTCGTACCCCTCCGGCGCGACGGTGCGTGACCGCTCGCCCCGCCGCCCCGGCCGAGCGTGTGGCGGTCGCCGGGTGGGGGTGGGCGACAATCGACGCCATGCGGTTCGGCATCCTGGGCGCGACCGAGGTGTACGCGGGTGACGGCCGGCGACTCGTCGTCGGTGGACCGCGCCTGCGCGCCCTGCTGGTGCTGCTGCTCCTCGACGCCGACCGGGTGGTCTCGGCGGACCGGCTGATCCAGGGGCTGTACGGCGACAGCCCGCCGGCCCGGGCCGCGAACGCATTGCAGTCCCAGGTCTCCCGGCTGCGCCAGGTGCTCGCCGGCGTCGACGGGGCGGAGCCACTGGTGGAGTTCCATCCGGCGGGATACCGGATCGCGGTGGATCCGGAGGATGTCGACCTGCACCGGTTCACCCGGCTGGTGGCCGACGGTCAGCGCGTGCTGGCCGGTGGTGACCGGCGGCACGCCGTCGAGCTGCTGCGCGCGGCGTTGCGGCTGTGGCGCGGGGAGCCGCTGGCCGATGTCCGGGAGGCGCCGTTCGCCCGGGCCCAGGCGGTCCGCCTCGACGAGCTGCGCTTGGCTGCCGTCGAGGACCGGGTGGCGGCGGAACTCGACCTTGCCGGGCCGGGACCCTCCGTGGCCGAGCTGCGCGAGCTGGTGACGGCGTACCCGCTGCGGGAGCGACTGCGCGGCCAGCTCATCCGCGCCCTGCACGCCGGTGGCCGGCGGGCCGAGGCGTTGGCCTCCTTCGAGGAGGCCCGCCGGCTGCTCGCGGAGGAACTCGGCACCGACCCGTCGCCGGAGCTGGCCGCGCTGCACGTTGCCGTGTTGCGGGACGATCCCGACCTGCTCCCGGCCGGGCGCCGCCCCGACCAGTCCCGGCGGGTGCCCGCCGGTCCGATGCCTGCCGATGCGGCCGCTGGTCCGGCGCCCGCCGAGACGGTCACCGGTCCGGTGCCGGTCGGCGCTGCGGCCCCCGTCGGCGGGCCGCCCGGTCCGGTCGCCGAGGTGTCCCGTCCGGGCGCCGGGGTGCCCGCGGCTGACGCCGGGGTGCCCGGACCGGCCGCCGGGCTGCCCGGACAGCTCAGCAGCTTCGTCGGGCGGGAGGAGGAGCTGGGCCGGGTCGGCAAGCTGCTCGGTGAGGCGCGGTTGGTCACCCTGCACGGTCCCGGCGGCGCCGGCAAGACCCGGTTGGCGATCGAGGCGGCCGGTCAGCAACCCGGTGACGTCTACCTGGTCGAACTCGCGGCGGTGACCGCGGGCGCGGACGTCGCCTCGGCGGTACTGGCCGCGCTGAACCTGCGGGACGCCGCGCTGCGCGGCCAGGGTGGTCCCCGGGACGCCGCCGACCGGCTGATCACGGCGCTCGCCGAGCGGAACCTGCTGCTTGTGCTGGACAACTGCGAGCACCTGGTCGCCGACGCCGCCCGGCTCGTCGCCCGGTTGCTCGGTGCCTGCCCGAAGGTGCGGGTCCTGGCGACCAGCCGGGAGCCGCTCGGGCTCACCGGCGAGGCACTGTGCCCGGTCTCCGGACTGGCGCTGCCACCGGCCGAGACGACCGCCGGGGCGGCCCCGGCGTACGCGGCGGTCCGGCTCTTCGCCGATCGGGCCGCCGACGTGTCGCCGGGATTCGCCGTCAGTCCCGACAACCTCCCCGCGGTACTGCGGATCTGCCGTACCCTCGACGGCCTGCCGCTCGCCATCGAGCTGGCCGCGGCCCGGCTGCGGGCACTGCCGGTCTCCGAGGTCGCGGCCCGGCTCGACGACCGGTTCCGGCTGCTGACCCGGGGCAGCCGGGTCGCCCAGCCCCGGCACCAGACGTTGCGCGCGGTGGTGCGGTGGAGCTGGGACCTGCTGGACGAGGCCGAACAACGGCTGGCGCGCCGGTTGACGGTCTTCGCCGGCGGTGCCGACCTGGATGCCGTCGAGCGGGTCTGCGGGCCGCTCGACGCGGACGTGCTCGACCTGCTCTCCAGCCTGGTGGACAAGTCCCTGGTGGAGGCGGGGGGCGGGCGTTTCCGGATGCTGGAGACGGTGCGCGCGTTCGGTGCCGAACGGTTGGCCGAGGCCGGCGAGGCGGACGACCTGCGCCGGGCGCACGCGGCGTACTTCCTCGAACTGGCCCGTGCCGGCGACCTGCGGCTGCGGGGCGCGGACCAACTGGACTGGCTGCGCCGGTTGGACGGCTATCGCGACGACCTGCACGCCGCGTTGCGCCGGTCGATGGCCGCCGCGGACGTCGCGACCGCACTGAAGCTGGTCTCCGCGCTGTCGTTCTACTGGTGGCTGCGCGGCCTGCGGGGTGAGGGGGCGGCACTGGCGGCCCAGCTCGTCGAGCAGCTCGACGGCACCCCGCCACCCGACCTCGCCGAGGAGTACGCGCTCTGCCTGCTGCACGCCTCGCTCGGCGGGTACGGTTCGGGCCCGCAGGGCGTCGAGCCGGCCGCCACCATCCTGTGGAGCCTGGGCCGGCCGCCCCGGCAGCCGTTTCTGCTCTATCTGTCCGGAGTGGCCAACGGTCCACCGCCGGACCTGGTGGATACCCTGCTCGCCACCCCGGAAGGCTGGGCCGGACTGCTCGGCACCGACCCGTGGAGCCGGGCGCTGGGGGCGCTCGGCCTGGGGATGGTCTGGATGCTCGAGGGCCGGTACGAGGCGGCGCACGCCAAGCTCGGCGAGGCGCTGGCCGACTTCCGGGCCATCGGAGAGCGCTGGGGGACCATCCTGGTGCTGACGATCCTGACCGAGCTGGCCTACCGGCGCCGGGACCACACCCACACGGAACTGGTCGACGAGGCGCTACGGCTGGCCGACGAACTCGGCTCGATGCTCGACATGGCCGAGCTGTTGCGTACCCGGGGGGACGGTCGGCTCAGCGTCGACGACCTGGAAGGGGCGGATGGTGACTACCAGCGGGTGGTGGAGCTGGCCCCGCCGGCCGGGGCGCCGGAGCTGCTCGCCGCGGCTCACCTGGGGCTCGGCGAGATCGCCCGGCGGCGCGGCGACCTGGGCCGGGCACGCCGGCTGTGCGAGCAGGCGCTGGCGGAGTGCCCGACCGGCTGGTTCGGGGCGGAGGGGATCCGGCTCGCCGCGCTCGTCGCCCTGGGACAGATCCTGGCGGCGATCGGTGACACGGTCGGGTCCCAGGCCAGCTTCCGTCAGGTGCTGCGCGCCACCGTGGGGGTCTGGGAACTGAGTACCCTCACGATCGCGGTCGACGGCCTGGTCGGACCGGTGCTCCGCAGCGGCGACGCCGAGCGCGCAGGCCGGCTGCTCGGCGCCATTTCGGTGTTGCAGGGCGGTGTCGGCAGCGCCGGGGCGATCGGCGCCGCGCCGGTTGCCGCGGCCACCCGGGCCCGGCTCGGCGACCCGGCGTACCAGCGCGTGCTGGCCCGGGGTGCGGCCCTGACCCGGGAAGAGGCGCTGGCGACGCTCGACGGAGCCTGACCGGAGGCGACGGCGCCAGCGGCGGACGAGACGCCAGCGGCGGCGGGGCGCCGGGCGGCGGCGCGGGGCGAGTCAGCGGGGCCGTCAGCGATCACTGCGTGGCCGGTCAGCGGGGTCGTCAGCGATCGGTGCGTGGCCGGTCAGTGGGGTCGTCAGCGATCGGTGCGTGGCCGGTCAGCGCGGCCGGCGACCGTCGGGGCATGACAACGCAGACATCAGCGGTCGTGGCCGAGGGACTGCACAAGCGGTACGGCGCGACCCGGGCCCTCGACGGATTCGACCTCAGTGTGCCGGCCGGCACGGTGTGTGGGCTGCTCGGACCGAACGGCGCCGGCAAGACCACGGCGGTCCGGATCCTCTCCACGCTGCTGCGCTTCGACGCCGGCCGGGCCTGGGTGGCCGGGTACGACGTGGTTCGCCAGCCCGACCTGGTCCGTGGGGTGATCGGGTTGACCGGGCAGTACGCGGCGGTCGACGAGGTGCTCAGCGGGCGGCAGAACCTGATCCTTTTCGGTCGGCTGCACCATCTGTCGGTGCGGGCGGCCCGGCGCCGCGCGGACGAGCTGCTGGAGCAGTTCGGGCTGACCGGCTCGGCGGGCAGGTCGGCGGCGGAGTACTCCGGCGGGATGCGCCGCCGGCTGGACCTGGCGGCCAGCCTGATCATGACGCCCCGGGTGCTCTTCCTCGACGAGCCGACCAGCGGGCTCGACCCGCGCAGCCGCAACCAGCTCTGGTCCGCGGTGCGGAGCCTGGTCGCCGACGGCACCACGGTGCTGCTCACCACCCAGTACCTCGACGAGGCGGACCAGCTCGCCGACCGGATCCTGGTGGTCGACTCCGGGCGGGTGGTCGCGGAGGGCACCTCGGCCGAACTGAAGGCGCGGATCGGGGCGGACCGGATCGAGGTGGTGGTCCGGCACGCGGCGGAGCTCGGCACCGCCGCCGGGATCGTCGAACGTTCCTCCGCCGGGCCGGTGACGCTCGACGCGGAGATCCGGCAGCTCAGCGCCCCGGTCGTGGACCGGGTGGCGGCGCTCGGCGACGTGATGCGGGCGCTGCGGGACGCCGGGATCGCGGTCGAGGACATCGGGTTGCGCCGGCCGACCCTCGACGAGGCATTCCTGCACCTGACCGGGCACCAGCCCGCGGCGGCGCGGCCGACCTCGGCGGGGGTGCCGGCGTGACCGGGCGGGGCGCGGGCCGGACGGACCGGCCGGGCGGGTACGACGACGATCGGTTCGAGGTGACGGCATGACCAGTACGTTGCAGGCGCAGCACCGGACGCCGGAGGTGTCCCCGGTCGGGCGGACCGCCGGGCGGGCGGCCGGCCCGCTGGCCCGGTTCCGTTGGGCGGTGGCCGACGGCTGGGTGATGACCGGCCGGAACATGGCACACGTGATCAGGTCGCCCGAGGAGATCGTGATCTACTTCAGCCTGCCGATCATGTTCGTGCTGGTCTTCGGTTACGTCTTCGGCAGCGGAATGGCGTCCGGCGCGGGAAACTACCGGGAGTACCTCCTGCCGGGGGTCTTCGTGATGACGATGCTGTACGGCCTCGGCGCCACCGCCAGCGGCATCGCCATGGACGTCAGCCGGGGTGTGGTGGACCGGTTCCGGTCCATCCCGATGGCCCGGACCGCGCTGGTCACCGGGCGTACCGGTGCCGACCTGCTCCGTGCGCTGCTGGAGATGACCATCCTGGTGGTCTGCGGGCTGCTGGTCGGCTGGCAGTGGCGCAACGGCCTGCTCGACGCCCTCGCCGCGGTGGGGTTGATCCTGCTGCTGCGGCTCGCGCTCACCTGGGTCGGCATCTTCCTCGGCCTGATGGTGCCGAACCCGGACACGGTCGGGGTGATCGTCTTTCCGCTGGCCTTTCCGCTGACCGCGCTCTCCAACGTCTTCGTCGCACCGGACCTGATGCCG
This sequence comes from Plantactinospora sp. CA-294935, assembly GCF_050936445.1. NCBI lineage: Bacteria > Bacillati > Actinomycetota > Actinomycetes > Micromonosporales > Micromonosporaceae > Plantactinospora > Plantactinospora sp. CA-294935. The sequence goes on along the minus strand of NZ_JBNJMU010000001.1, from coordinate 7,667,325 downwards.
GACTGGCTGGGTGCGATCTCGTCGTGGAATCCGCTGTCGGCGACGGTGGCGGCCAGCCGGGAGTTGTTCGGCAATCCCGGGACCGGTGGGGACTCCTGGGCGGCGCAGCACCCGGTAATCCTGGCGGTCGGCTTTCCGCTGCTCCTGATCGCCATCTTCGCGCCGCTGGCCGTCCGGCGCTACCAGCGGCTGAGCCGCTGACAGCGGACCGTGTACCGCCGCGCGCCGGGGGATAGCGCGCGGGGGTCGTACGGGGGGATCCGGCCCGTATCCGCACGTCTGCGGGTACGGGCCGGAGCGCGCGCGGGCGGCGGGCCCCGGTCGCTGCCGCCGGGGAGCCGGAGGCGTGCGGGCGGGGCGATGGTGTCGCGGGCGGGTGGCGGCTCAGGCGGCGCCGAGGTGGGCGTCGAGCAGTGCCGAGGCGGTGAGCGCGGCCAGCCCGTCCAGTCCGGCGCCCTGGGTCACGGCCCGGCTGGCCGACCCGTCGTAGACGATGGTGAGCTGCCTGGCCAGCGTCTCCGGGTCGCGGGCACCGGCGAGCCGGGCCTGGCCGGCGAAGAAGTCGGTCAGCCGCTGCTTGTAGTCCCGGGCGACCACGCTGGCCGGGTGCTGGGGGTCCCGGAGTTCGACCGCCGTGTTCAGGAACGGGCAGCCCCGGAACTCCGGTGACCCGGACAGCTCGTCCAGGTAGGCGAAGGCGGCGAGGATCCGGTCGCGGGGGCCGAGTCCGGACGTCTCGTCCGGCAGGTGTGCCGCGACCACCGCCGGGCCGCACGCGGCAAGGCTCTCCGCCACCAGGGCGTCCTTGGTCTCGAAGAGCTGGTACATGGTCCGCTTGGAGACCCCGGCGACCTGGCAGAGCCGTTCCACCCCGGTGGTCGCGATGCCCTCTCGGTGGAACAGCTCGGCCGCCGCCCGCAGCAGCCGGTCCCGGGGCGTCGCCTGGTTGGTGGTCGAGGTCATGTTCGCAGCGTACCCCGGTGACTTGCGACTGGAAACCGATCGGTTTACGGTGGTGGAAACCGATCGGTTTTCTACTCCTCGGAGGTCTCATCATGCAGGTCGAAGACGCCGTCGTACTCGTCACCGGTGGCAACCGTGGGCTCGGCCGGGCCATCGCCGCCGAGGCCCTGGCCCGGGGTGCCCGCAAGGTCTACGCCACCGCCCGGGATCCCCGTACGGTCACCAGCCCGGACGTCGTCCCGCTGGCCCTGGAGGTGACCGATTCCGAGTCCGTCGCCGAGGCCGCCCGGCAGGCGCCCGACGTCACCATCCTGGTGAACAACGCGGCCGGCCTGGTCGCCGCGAACTTCCTCGACTCGCCGGTGCAGGACGTCCGGCGCGAGTTCGAGACGAACTTCTTCGGTCCGCTCGCCGTGACCCGGGCCTTCGTGCCGGGCCTGGTCGCCGCCGGTGGCGGTCACGTCCTCAACATCCACTCGGTGCTCTCCTGGGTGGCGATGTCCGGCTCGTACGCCGCCTCCAAGGCGGCACTCTGGTCGATGAGCAACTCGCTGCGGCTGGAACTGCTCGGCAGGGGGGTCGGGGTGACCGGGGTGCATGTCGGGTACGTCGACACGGACATGGCCGCGCACGTCGACGCGCCGAAGGTCGCACCGGACGACGTGGCCCGGCAGGCGCTCGACGGCGTCGAGGCCGGCGCCTTCGAGGTGCTCGCCGACGACGTCACCCGGCGGGTGAAGGCCGGACTCTCGGCCGACCTGACCGCGCTCTATCCGCAACTCGCCGGCGCCTGAGCCGGTCCCGGCCGTCCCGGTCACACGTCCTGCGGCAAGGCCTCCGCGGCCTCCGCCGAGCCGTTGTGCCAGGTCGGCGGGGCGCACCGACCCCGATTTATCGGCGACTTGACGCGAAATAGATCTTCCCTTTATCGTCGTGGCGACGAAAACAGGGGAGGTGCGTCATGGCCGACGTGACCAGGCGGCTGTTCCTGCGACACCTGCGCGGGGCGCCGACCACGTGGGTCCGGCACTCCGTGCGGGGCCGGGTGCGGCACGAGGGAGTCGGGCAGTCCTTCTGGTACCGGCCGCTGGTCGGCGTACTGAGCGAGGTGCCGGTCGACGACCGCGAGCTGCCGCTGCTGTTCCACGCCCGGACCAGCGACTTCGCCGACGTCACCGTGCAGGCGACGGTGACGTACCGGATCGCCGACCCGGCGCTGGCGGCGAGCCGGCTGGACTTCTCGGTCGACCCGCACAAGGGCGTCGCCCGGGCCCGCCCGCTCGACCAGGTCGCCACGCTGCTGGCCGAGCTGGCCCAGCAGCCGGCGCTCGACCTGCTGGCCCGGGTGCCGCTGGCCGAGGCGCTCACCGACATCGCCGCGATCCGCGAGGCGGTCACGGCCGCACTGCGCGACGAGGCCCGGCTGACCGACGTCGGTGTCTCGGTGGTCAGCGCCCGAGTGGTGGCGGTCCGGCCCGAACCGGAGATGGAGCGGGCGCTCCAGACGCCGACCCGGGAGACGGTGCAGGTCGAAGCCGACCGGGCCACCTACGCCCGGCGGGCACAGGCGGTCGAGCAGGAGCGGGCGATCGCCGAGAACGAGTTGCAGAACAAGATCGAGCTGGCCCGCCGGGAGCAGCAACTGGTGGAGCAGCACGGCGCCAACTCCCGGCGCAAGGTCGAGCTGGAGGCCGCCGCCGAGCTGGCGGTCGCCCAGGGCAAGGCCGAGCGGGAGAAGGTGGCGAACGCGGCGGCCGCCGAGCGGGCCCGGGTGCTGGCCGCCGCCGAGGCGGAGAAGCAGCGCATCCTCGCCGGGGCCAAGGCCGACGGGGTACGCGTGGTCGGGCTCGCCGAGGCCGAGGCGGAGGCGGCCCGACTGGCGGCGTACCGGGACCTGCCGCCGGAGGTGCTGCACGCGCTCGCACTCCGCGAGGTGGCCGGGCACCTTCCCGAGATCGGCCAGCTCACCGTCACCCCCGACGTGCTGACCGGCCTGCTGGGCCGGCTGTCCCGGTGAGCGCCACCCTCGCGCCGAGGGTCGTCGTGGTGAGCCGGCGCAGCGAACTGGACGAGCTGCTGGCCCACCACGGCACCCGGGCGGCCGCCGGCTACTACCTGCGCCAGCGCGGGCGCGACCTGTCCGAGGTGGTGACCCGGCACGAGGCGCTCCAGGCGGCGCTGACCACCGTCGGGGCGGCCATCCCAACGGACTGGCGGCGCGGTCAGGTGGATCGGGACGACCTGACCCGGTTCCCGTTCGCGGCCGAGGACATCGTGGTGGCGGTCGGCCAGGACGGGCTGGTCGCCAACGTCGCCAAGTACCTCGACGGGCAGCCGGTGATCGGGGTCGACCCGGAGCCGGGGCAGAACGCGGGCGTACTCGTCCGGTTCGGGCCGGAGGCGGTCAGCCGGCTGCTGCCCGCCGTGGTCGCCGGGCGGGGTCCGGTCCGCGAGCGGACCATGGTCCGGGCCGCGCTCGACGACGGCCAGGAGCTGATCGGGCTCAACGAGGTCTACGCGGGGCACCCGGGCCACCAGTCCGCGCGCTACCTGCTCTCCACCGCCGACGGCCGACGGGAACGGCAGTCCTCCTCCGGGCTGGTGGTCGGCACCGGGACCGGTGCCACCGGCTGGTGCGCCTCGATCGCCCGGGAACGCACCGCCGCGCCGCCGCTGCCGGCGCCGGACGAACCGGCACTGTGCTGGTTCGTCCGGGAGGCGTGGCCGTCCCCGGCGACCGGCGCGTCGCTGACCGCCGGGCGACTCGGCCCCGACGAGACACTGGATGTCGTCGCGGAACGGGAACGGCTGGTGGTCTTCGCCGACGGGCTGGAGACCGACCACCTGACGATGGCCTGGGGGCAGCGGCTGACCGTCGGCCCGGCCACCCGGCGGCTGCGCCTGGTCGAGCCGGCGTCCGTGCCGACCGACCCCTCGCGGCACCCGACGCAACGTCGTCGCCGCCGTCGCTGACAGCGCGTCCCCGGCGGAGTCAGAAGGTCGACTTCGGGGCGCCCTGGCCCGGGCTGACCCGGGTCGGCCCGGCAGCCGAGGGGCGCACGTCGACGTCGAAGATCGCGGTCGGCAGGTAGACCGTCGCGCAGGAGTTCGGGATGTCCACCACTGCGGAGAAGCGACCTTCGATCGGGGCGGCGCCGAGGATCAGGTACGCCTGCTCGGGGCTGTAGCCGAACCGGGTCAGGTAGTCGATCGCGTGCAGGCAGGCGCGCTGGAACGCGAGCTGCGCGTCGAGGTAGCGCTGCTCCCCGTCCGTGGTCACCGAGATGCCGGAGAAGGCCAGCCACTGGCTGTACTGCGGAGCCACGATCCCGGGCAGGAAGATCGCGTTCTCCGACACCCCGTACGTGGTCATCCCGCCCTTGATCACGTCCACGTGCAGGTCGACGAAGCCGCCCATCTCGATCGCGCCACAGAAGGTGATCTCACCGTCGCCCTGGGAGAAGTGCAGGTCTCCCACCGAGAGATTGGCACCGGGGACGTACACCGGATAGAAGACCCGGGTCCCCTTGGTCATGTTCTTGATGTCCTGGTTGCCGCCGTTCTCCCGGGGCGGCGCGGTCCGGGCCGCCTCCGCCGCGACCCGGTCGAAGTCGCCGCCGGTCAGCGAGCCGAGGATCGCCCCGTCCGGCAGCGGCGGCAGCGACAGCGGCGGTACCCGGTCCGGGTCGGTGGCCCGCAGCGCTCCCTCCCGCTCGTTCCACTTCGCCAGCAGCGCCGCCGACGGCGCGGTGCCCATCAGCCCGGGGTGGATCATCCCGGTGAAGGTCACCCCGGGAACGTGCCGGGAGGTGGCCTGCTGCCCGTTGAAGTCCCAGATCGCCTTGTACGCGTCCGGGAAGTAGTCGGTCAGGAAGCCGCCGCCGTTCTGCTTCGGGAAGATGCCGGTGTAGCCCCAGCCCTGCCCGGCGAGCGGACCCGAGTCCTCCTGCGGGATCGGCCCCACGTCGAGGATGTCGACCACCAGCAGGTCGCCGGGCTCGGCGCCGCTGACCGAGAACGGGCCGCTGAGCGCGTGCACGATCGGCAGCGGCGCGTCCCGGACGTCGTCGGCCGAGTCGTCGTTGTGGATCGCGCCGTCGAACCACTCCCGGCAGTGCACCCGGAACGACTGGCCGGGCCGGACGGTGACGACCGGCGGGATCTCCGGATGCCACCGGTTGTGGCCGAGCAACTCCTGCTCGGTGAACTTCTTCGTCGAGTCCAGCGGAAACAACAGCTCGGGCATCGCGGCTTCCCTTTCACCCGTCAGGGTCGTGGCAGACGGGCGTGCCCGGGATGGACCGGCCGGGCCACGCCGCGTCGGCCGGGAACCCGGGTCACCACCTCCGGTGCTTCGGCGCTGCGGCCGGCCCGGTCGAGGGCCGCGACCAGCGGCCGCGGCATGGCGCGCAGCGACGGCGCCGAGAAGACCCGGACGGCCTCCGCCGCGCAGGTCACACAGCGGATCCCCGCGGGGGCCCGCCCGATCGGAAACCGGGCCGGGAAGATCCCGTCCCGGGGACACCGGTACTCGTACGTCGCCACGGGTTCAGGATCGGGCCCGGTGCGGCGACTTCGCAGGCTATTGCCGCAAGTAGCGCCTTTCGGTGCCGGTGTCCGGCACCACGGTCGGGGGTGCGGCCGGGACGGCGGGGATCAGTCGACGACCTCGACGTCCTTCCAGAAGGCGACCCGGTCCCGGACCATCTCGGCGTCCGGCTTCGGCTCGGGGTAGTACCAGACGGCGTCGACACTGCGCCGGCCCTCGTGCTCCAGCGTGTAGTACGACGCGGTGCCCTTCCAGGGGCAGACGGTGTGCGTGTCGGACTCCCGCACCAGATCGTCGCGGAGGGCCGTACGCGGGAAGTAGTGGTTGCCCTCGACCACGACGGTGTCCGCGCTCTCCGCGATGACCAGGTCGTTCCAGATGGCTTTCGGCATGTCCCCAGACTATGCCGGCCGCCCGGGGCCGCCACCCGGCCGGCCCGACGGTGCACCGGGCCGGGACGGTGCCGGTGCCGCAGCTCGCAGTGGGTGCTCCGCGGATGGCCGGAACTCGCTCCCGGGAGGGAGGTGCTCGGCGGACCGGGCCCGGATACTGGGGCGATGCGCGCGTGCTGGGACCGGCTGACCGAGTGGGGACGGTCCAGGCCGCCGCTGGTGGTGGACGCGCTGGTGGCGATCGCCTGCTATCTGATCATCATCATCAACGCGTTCACCCACCAGCGCACCGAGTGGTGGGTGTTCCTGCTCGCCGGATTGAACGCGACCCCGCTGGTCTGGCGTCGACGCTATCCGTTCTGGGTCACCGCCGTGACCGGGGTCGGCACCACCTGGCTGGCCCTGGCGGGCGCGCTCGGCAACGTGCCGACCGCACAGTTGGTCGCCACCTACACGTTCGCTTCGATCTGCCCGCCGGTGCACCGGGTCGTCCTGGTCGTCGGCACCCTCGTCGGGGTGGCCATCTCGGTGGTGCCGAAGGACGAGGTGCTCTCGTTCGGTCCGACCGCGATCGCGTTCCTGGTCGCGTACGCGATGGGCACCAGTGCCCGGGCACGCCGGGACCGGATCTCGATGCTGGAGGAGCGGGCCCACCGGCTGACCGAGGAGCAGGACGCCGCCGCCGCCCGGGAGCGGGAGCGGATCGCCCGGGAGGTGCACGACATCCTGGCGCACTCGATGAGCCTGGTGGTGGTGCAGGCCGAGGCCGGGCCGGTGGTGGTCCGGTCGGATCCGGACAAGGCCGAGGAGGTCTTCGACACCATCTCCGGCACCGCCCGGGAGGCACTGGTGCAGCTCCGCCGGGCGCTCGGGGTGCTCCGCTCGGACGGGCCCGCCCGGGCGCCGGTGCCGGACCTGGACGCGGTACGGCCGCTGGTCGAGAGCGCCCGGCGGGCCGGCCTGCTCGCCACCCTGGAGGAGCACGGGCAGCGGCGACCGGTGCCGGCGGACCTGGGCGTGACCGCGTACCGGATCGTGCAGGAGTCGCTGACCAACACGCTGCGGCACGCCCGGGCCGGCGCGGTCCGGGTCCGGATGGACTGGGCCGACGCCGCGCTCCGGCTGGAGGTGAGCGACGACGGTCGCGGGCCGTCCGGCGACGGCCGGCCGGGCGGGCTCGGGCTGGTCGGCATGCGGGAGCGGGTCTCAGCGGTCGGCGGCACCCTCAGCACCGGACCGGGGCCGGACGGCACGGGGTTCCGCGTCGCGGCGACGCTGCCGCTACGGTAGGCACGCACCGCCACCGGAGCACTGCCGGCCGACCGGCCATCGCCGGACCGCCGGACCGGCCGTGGTGACGGTGGCGACACGACGGACGGACCGCGTCGGTGCGGTGCCGGCGGGCCGGTCAGCACGGGGGAGGGCCGATGTCCGAGCGATCCACACTGCGGGTGCTCATCGCCGACGACCAGGCACTGGTGCGGGACGGCTTCGGCATGATCCTGGCCGCCCAGCCGGACATCACGGTGGTCGGCGAGGCCGCCGACGGCGCCGAGGCGCTGCACCGGACCCGCGAACTCGGCCCGGACGTGGTGCTGATGGACATCCGGATGCCCAACATGGACGGTATCGCGGCGACCGCCCGGATCTGCGCCGAGACGTCGGCCCGGGTACTGGTGCTGACCACCTTCGACCTCGACGAGTACGTCTACGACGCGCTGCGGGCCGGGGCGAGCGGCTTCCTGCTCAAGGACATGCGCCGGGAGGAGCTGGTCAACGCCGTCCGGGTGGTGGCCGCCGGTGAGGCACTGCTGGCGCCGACGGTGACCCGGCGGCTGATCGCCGACGTGGTGTCCCGGGGCCGTCCGGCCCGGCCCGATCCCGCCCCGGGCCGGCTGGCGGTGCTCACCACCCGGGAGACGGAGACGCTGCGCCAGGTCGCCCGGGGACTCTCCAACGCCGAGATCGCCGCCGCGCTCTTCGTCAGCGAGCACACCGTGAAGACGCACGTCAGCAACCTGCTGGCCAAGCTGGGGCTGCGGGACCGGGTGCAGGCGGTGGTGCTGGCGTACGAGTCGGGTCTGGTGCTGCCCGGCGATCTCGGTGTACCGGGGGAGGTCGGTCCGGCGGCGGCTCGCTCCGTGGAGTGAGCCGCCCGGCGGCGATCCCACCCGCGCGGCGGACCGGAGATCCACTCCGTACGGCGATCCGGCGCGACCGCCTCCCGGACCACCATCATGGCAGCTCCCGGAGGCGGGAGGTCCATATTGGAGAACGCCATGTCACGTCTGATCACCGGGTACGCCATCCGGCGTCCCGTCGTCGTACTCCTGCTCTGGCTGGCCGTCCTGGTCGGCGGGTTCGGGGTCGGAGTGGGAGTGTTCGACCGCCTGGTCTCCGACGTCGGCGGCGTGCCGGGCAGCGAGTCGGACGTCGCCCAGCAGCGGTTGGCCGACGCCCCGCCCGAGCCGGTCCGGATCACCGCCGTCGTCACCGGCAGACCCGCCACCGATCCGGCCGTCCGAGCCAGCGCCGCCGCCGCGATCGCCGAGGTACGCACCATGCCGGGCATCGCCGAGGTCTCCGACCCGATCCCGTCGACGACAACCGGGCAGGCACTGCTGATCTCGGTCACCCTGACTCCCGGGGACGACGAGACCGAGGCGGCCGAGGCGGCGGCGGCCCGGCTGCACCGGATCGAGGCGCCGTCGGTGGTGGTCGGCGGTGGGCCCATCACCGACCAGGAGTTCAACTCGCAGGCCCAGCGGGACGTGGCCCGGGCGGAGGCCCTGAGCATGCCGGTGGTGCTGGTACTGCTGCTGCTGATCTTCGGCGGCCTGGTCGCGGCCGGGCTGCCGCTGCTGGTGGCCGTGGTCGGCATCGGCGGGACCTTCGGCCTGCTCTACGCCTTCAGCCTCGTCTCCGACGTCTCGGTCTACGCCGTGCAGGTCACCACGATGCTCGCGGTCGGGCTCGCGGTCGACTACGCGCTGCTGATGGTGAGCCGGTTCCGCGAGGAGCGGGTCACCGCGCCGGACGTGCCGACCGCGGTCGCCCGGACGGTGGCCACCGCCGGCCGTACCGTGCTGTTCGCCGGGCTGACCGTGGCGGTGGCGCTCACCGGCCTGCTGGTCTTCCCGGACCCGTTCCTCCGCTCGATGGGGCTGGCCGGTGCCGCCGTGGTCGCGGTGGACATGCTGGCGGCGCTCACCCTGCTACCCGCGCTGCTGGTGCTGGTGGGCCGGCGGATCCCGGCGGCGAAGCCGCGTACCAAGGTCGGGGTGTTCGCCCGGGTGGCCGGGCTGGTCCAGCGCCGGCCGGTGCTGACCCTGGTCGCCACGGTCGGGGTGATGGGTACGCTCGCCGTGCCGGTGCTGGATCTGCGGCTGTCCACCGGGGACCCCCGGCTGCTGCCGACCAGCACCCAGACCCGGCAGATGTGGGACGCGTTCGGCACGCACTTCCCGGACCGTACCGCCCCGAGCGACATCGTGGTGCTGGCCTCGGCGCCGTCCACCGATCCGGAGCTGGCCCGGTGGCAGGAGCGGGTCGCCGCGGTACCCGGAGTCACCCGGGTCGAGGCGGCGCCGGCGGGTCCGGGGCTGACCGTACTGCGCGCGGCGCCGGCCGCACCGCCGGAGGAGGCGGCGGCCCGGGACACGGTCACCGCGATCCGGGCGCTGCCCGCGCCGTTCGAGGTGGTGGTCACCGGCGACGCCGCCCGGCTGGTGGACTACCGCCAGATGCTCGCCGACCGGCTGCCCTGGGCGGTCCTGGTGGTCGTGCTCGCCACCCTGGCGCTGCTCTTCGCGCTCACCGGCTCGGTACTGCTGCCGATCAAGGCCGTCCTGACCAACGTGCTCAGCCTCGGTGCCGCGCTCGGGGCGGTGGTCTGGGTCTTCCAACAGGGCCACCTGGCCGGCCTGCTCGGCACGGTACGGCTCGACTCGACCCACCTCACCGTGCCGGTACTGGTCGGCGCGATCGCCTTCGGACTCTCGGTGGACTACGAGGTGTTCCTGCTGTCCCGGATCCGGGAGCGCTGGCTCGCCGGCGCCGATCCGCAGCGGGCGGTGGCCGAGGGGTTGCAGCGGACCGGTGCGATCGTCACCTCGGCGGCGCTGCTGCTGGTGGTGGTCTTCGCCGGGTTCCTGGTCGGCGGCTTCGCCCCGATCAAGGCGATCGGGCTGGGCCTGGTGCTGGCGATCGCCCTGGACGCCACCGTGGTCCGGATGCTGCTGGTGCCGGCCACCATGACCCTGCTCGGCCGGTACAACTGGTCGGCTCCGGGGCCGTTGCGCCGGCTGCACGCCCGGATCGAGGTGCGGGAGGCCGAGCCGGCACCGCCGGAACCCGTCCCGGCCCTGCTCCGGTAGCCGCTCGGGCTCCGGGGTCCGGCTCCGGTAGCCGCCCGGGCTCCGGTCCGGCACCGCCCCGCCGCCACCAGGATCCGGTGGCGGCGGGGCGGTGAACGGGGTGCCTCCGACGGGTGAAGGAAACTGCCGTATCGCAAAAGGTCATCGGAAGATATTGACTTGTGATCGACTAGCAGCCATCCTCGTCGATATTCAAACCCCCGCTCGGTATGGAGGACCCCTTGTTCAGACGTACCGTCAGAATCCTCGCGGCGCTCACCATGGCGGCCGCGGCCACCCTCGTCGCCACCGTGACCACCGCCGGCCCCGCCCAGGCCGACGGCTGCTACACCTGGGGCCGGACCCTCTCCGAGGGAATGTCCGGTGAGGACGTACGGCAGTTGCAGATCCGGGTCGCCGGCTACCCCGGCTACAACTCGGTACTGGTCCTCGACGGCGTCTTCGGGCCGGCCACCCGGGCCGCGGTGGTCCGCTTCCAGCAGGCGTACGGGCTCGGCGCCGACGGCATCGCCGGCCAGCAGACGTTCAACCGGATCTACGCGCTCCAGGACGACGACTGCACCCCGATCAACTTCACCTACGCCGAGTTGAACAACTGCAACTCGGACTGGTCCGGCGGCGCGGTCCCGGCCGCGACCGCCCGGTTCAACGCCCTGGTCAACATGTGGAAGCTCCAGGCCATGCGGCACGCCCTCGGCGACCAGCGGATCCGGGTCACCAGCGCGTTCCGCAGCCACGCCTGCAACAACGCCGTCGGCGGGTCGCCCAGCAGCCGGCACCTCTACGGCGACGCGGTCGATCTCGGCGTCTCGCCGCACAGCCTGTGCCGGCTCGCCCAGCAGGCCCGCAACCACGGCTGGCGGGAGATCCTCGGCCCCGGCTACCCCGGACACAGCGACCACACCCACGTGGCGCACGATCCGATCCGTACCTGGTCGGCGAGTTCCTGCGGCGTCTCCTGACCGCGCCGCCGGACGCCCGTCCGCGCGACGGGCAGCGGCGGCCCAGCGTTGACAGCGGGGCCCTTCCGACCCGGAAGGGCCCCGCCCGCGCCGCAGGGGATCAGGTCAGCGGATCCGACGACGGCGGCTCGGCGTCGTCGGTGCGGTCCGCCGCCGGCAGCCACAGCACGAAGGTGCTGCCCCGGCCGACCGAGGAGAAGAGCGCCACCTGCCCGCCGTGCGACTCGGTGATCTGCCGGACGATCGCCAACCCCAGCCCGGTACGCCGTTCGGACCCGGCCGCCGGATCGGCCCGCCCGCGCCAGAACCGGTCGAACACCCGGGACTGGTCGGCGGTGGCGATCCCCGGTCCCTCGTCGGCGACGCCGACCCAGAGCCAGCCGCCGATCCGCCCCGCCGCCACCGTGACCGTGCCGCCGGCCGGGGAGAGCCGTACCGCGTTGGAGAGCAGGTTGCCGACCGCCCGGCGCAGCGCGTCGTGGTCGCCGATCAGCAGCAGGTCGGGGCTGACGTCGTACGCGACGTTGACCTGACGGGCGGCGGCGACCGCGGCGAACTCCTCGCCCGCCTCCCGGGCGACCTCGCCGAGCAGTACGTCGGTGTCGGCGAGCGCGTCCGCCCGGCGGCGTGCCGTGGCGAGCAGGTCCTCGACCAGCCGGGACATCCGGTTGGTGGCCCGGTCGATGACCGCGACCGCCCGGACCCGCTCCGCGTCGGTGGCGTCCGGTGCGTCGAGCAGCGAGGCGTCCAGGTTGGCCCGGATGATCGCCAGCGGGCTGCGCAACTCGTGCGACGCGTCGTCGATGAGCTGGCGCTGGGTCCGGAACGCCTCCTCCAGCCGGTCCAGCATCGAGTCGATGGTGTCGCCGAGTTCGCGCAGCTCGTCCCGGGCGCCGGCCAGCCGGATCCGCCGGGACAGGTCGGTGGCCTGGATCTCCCGGGTGGTACGCGCGATCGCGCCCACCGGCCGCAGCGCCCGCCCGGAGAGCACCCAGCCGATGCCGAGACTGGCCACGAAGAGCCCGGCCAGCGCGATCAGCGAGTAGTTGCGCAACGTCTCCAGGGTGCGGAAGTTGACCTCCGACTCGATCTCGTCCACCTCGGCCACCGTCAGCGTCCCGACCGTCCTGCCGTGCTTCACCACGTCCGCCTCGTACTGGTTGGTGATCGGCTTCGGGTTGGTGCTGTATTCCACCGCCAGGTAGGTGACGGCGAGTCCGGCCCCGGCCAGCGCGAAGAGCAGCGTGGAATAGAGCACCGTGAGCCGGAACCGGATCGACTGCACGAACGGCAGCCAGCGGCGCAACCGCCGGCCCGGCGTCGACAGCACGCCGCCTCCGGCAGCCGGTGTCCCCGGCCCGGACGTCACGCCGTCGCCCGAAACCAGGACCTCCGGCTCGGACATCACGCCGTCTCCCGCAGCCGGTAGCCGCGCCCGACGACGGTCTCGATCGCCTCGCCGCCGAGCTTGCGGCGCAGCGTGCCGACGGTGACCCGGACGGTCTGGGTGAACGGGTCGGCGTTGGCGTCCCAGACGTGCTCCAGCAGCTCCTCCGCCGAGACCACGTGACCGGGGCGGGTCATCAGGTATTCCAGCACCCCGAACTCCTTGCGGGTCAGGTGCAGCCGGGTGCCGTCCCGGCTGGCCTCCTGCCGGGCCACGTCGAGGTGGAGCGGGCCGACCCGCAACACCGCCGACCCGCCGCCGGAGTCCCGGCGCAGCAGCGCGCGTACCCGGGCCAGCAGTTCGGCCAGGGCGAACGGCTTCACCAGGTAGTCGTCGGCGCCCTCGTCCAGCCCGCGTACCCGGTCGTGCAGCGCACCCCGGGCGGTGAGCATCAGTACCCGCAGGTCGCTGCCGCCCTCGACCGGCACCTCGCCCCGGCGGATCGCGTGGCAGACCGCGAACCCGTCGCCATCGGGCAGGTTCAGGTCGAGCAGCATCAGGTCGTACGCGTTGACCGCCAACCGCTCGTACGCTCCGGCGACGTCGGCGGCGACGTCCACCGCGTACCCCGCACGGACCAGGCCGAGCCGCACCGCGTCGGCCAGGTCCTCCTCGTCCTCCACCACCAGTAACCGCATGATCCGACGCTATCCGCCGTTCCTGATGATCCGCTCGGCGGCCCGCTGGGCCCGGTCGATCGGGATCGCGAAGCCGATGCCGATGTTGCCGCTGCCGTCCAGGGTGGCGATCGCGGTGTTCACCCCGACGACCTCGCCCCGGGCGTTCACCAGCGGTCCGCCGGAGTTGCCGGGGTTGATCGAGGCGTCGGTCTGGATCGCGCTCTGCCGGGCACCGCTGTTGCCGAGTCGTACCTGCCGGTCCAGCGCACTGACGATGCCGGCGGTGACGGTGCCGGAGAGCCCCAGCGGGGAGCCGACCGCGAGCACCGGTTCGCCAACCCGGACGTCGGCGGCGGCGAGCCGCAGCGGCCGCAGCGTTCCGGCCGAGCTGACCCGCAGCACCGCGATGTCGCTGCCCGGGTCCCGGCCGACCACCTCGGCCGCCAGCCGCCGGCCGTCCTGGCCGACCACGCTCACCGTGGTGGCGCCGGCCACCACGTGGCTGTTGGTGATGACGTGCCGCTCGTCGACGGCGAAGCCGGATCCGCCGGCCCGGCCGGCCCGCACCGACAGCACCCCCGGCAGCGCGGTGGCCGCGGCCCCGATCAGGTCGTTCGGCACCGCTCCGCCGCTCGGCGCGGGCGCCGGCGACAACGGAGTGGCCGGCGGGGGACCGGCCAACTCCGCCGCCGGTGGCGGCTCGTCCGCCGCCACGTATCCGCCGGCCAGCGCGCCGGAGGCGGCCGAGAGCGCCACCACGGCGAGCCCGGCCAGCAACATCCGCCGCCACCGCGCCGCGCCGGCCGCCGGCCCCCCATCGGGTACGCCGACCGGGGTGACCGGCGCCGGCCAGGCGTCCAGCGCCGGGGAGACGAAGCCCGGTCCCCGGGGCCGGCCCAGTCCCGGTGGCGCCGCCGTCATCTCTGCGTGCTCCATCTCTCCGCCACTCCCTCCACTGTGGAAATACCTGCCCGGTCAGGGGATCCGGGCGAACCAGAACATCGACGCGGCGGCGGCGAGCAGCGCCAGGATCAGGCCGATCCCGATGAACCGGGCGGAGACGTCCTGCCGCTCCAGGGTGTAACCGACCGAGCTGCCGATGTCGGCGTACACGGCCCGCAGCTCGTCGCTGCTGCCCGCCTCGTGGTAGCCGCCACCGGTCCGCTCGGCGACCATCCGCAGCGTCTCGCCGTCCACCGGTACGGTCATCGGCCGGTTGCCCTGCTCGATCACCCCGTCCGAGGTGCCGAACGCGATGGCGTCCACCGGTACCCCGGCACTCGCCGCCTCGGCCGCCGCCTCCTCCGGATCGCTGCCGGAGGTGTTGGCGCCGTCGGAGAGCACCACCACCCGGGCCGGCGGCGGATCCTCGGCGGCCTGCCCGTCCAGGGTGGCGATCGTCTCCAGCGCGGTGGCGATCGCGTCCCCGATCGCGGTGCCCTGCTGCCCGGTGCCGCCCTCGGCCAGCCGGTCGATGCCGGCGTCCAGCATCTGCCGGTCGGTACCCGGTGCGACGAAGACCGAGGCGTTGCCGGCGAAGGCGACCAGCCCGACGTTGAACTCCTCGGGCAGCCCGTCGACGAACTCCCGGGCCGCCGCCTTCGCCGAGCTGAGCCGGTCCGGCGGTACGTCGTCGGCGAGCATCGACAGCGACACGTCCACCGCGATCACCACGGTGGCCCGCTCGCGCGGCACCCGTACCTCGTCGGTGGGGCGGGAGAAGCCGACCACCAGCAGCCCCAGCATGGCCAGGAAGAGGCTCGCCGGCACGTGCCGCCGCCAGCCGGGCCGGCTCGGCGCCACCCGGTCCAGCAGGCGCAGGTTGGTGAAGCGGACGGCGTACCGGCTGCGGCGGCGCTGCATCACCAGGTACGCCACGGCCAGCGCCACCACCCCGGCCAGCAGCCACAGCCGGCCCGGACTCTCCAGCGTCATCGTTCCTCCTCCTTCACGCCGCGCCGCCGCTCGGACCGCCGGCCGGGCCGGGGGTACGGGCCGCCGCCGCGAGGCGGCGCTGCGCGTACACGTGCCGAACGATGTCGGTCACCCAGTCCCGGTCGGTACGCAGTGCCAGGTGTGCCGCACCGGCCCTGCGCAGTGCCGCCCGGACCAGTGCCCGCTGCTGACGCGCCGCCTCGGCGTACCGCTCGCGGAGCCGCCGGCTGCCGGTGGAGACCTCGCGGCGCCGCCCGCTCTCCGGGTCGACCAACGTGATCAGCCCGACGTCCGGCAACTCCAGCTCACGCGGGTCGGTCACCTCGACCGCCAGCACCTGGTGCCGGACGGCGAGCCGGCGCAGCTCGGCCTCCCACTCCGGCCGCTCGTCGGCGGCGTCCCGGCCGGTCGGGTCGCCGGCGGACTCCGGCAGCCCGTCGAGCCAGTCGGAGACGACCACCACCAGGCCCCGGCGCGGCGCCGCGCGGTGCAGCCCGGCCAGCGCCTCCGCCAGCGCCGGTGGCCGGGACCCGGCCGGGCCGCGCGGCGCGGCCAGCAGCGTGTGCAGCAGGCCGAGCAGGTGCTCCCGACCGGTACGCGCCGGAAAGCGCCGGATCCCGTCCGCGCCGAGCAGGTGCCCGCCGAGCCGGTTGCCGAAGTTGGCCGTCAGGTAGCCGATCGCGGCCGTGGCGGCCACCGCCAACTCCCGCTTCTCCAGCTCGGCGGTGCCGAAGTCCATGCTCGGGGTGGAGTCGACCAGCAGCCAGGTGGTCAGTTCCCGGTCGGCGTCCACCTCCCGGACGTGCGGCACCCCGGTACGCGCGGTCACCGCCCAGTCCATCCGGCGCACCTCGTCCTCGCCGGGCCGGTACTCCCGGCTGCCGGTCAGCTCGCTTCCGGCCCCCGGCAGCAGGCCCAGGTGCTGACCGTGCAGCAGCCCGTCGAGCCGCCGGGTGATCGCCAGTTCCAGCCGGCGCAGCCGGCGGTGCGGCGCGAGCTGGTGCACCGTGGCGTATCCCTCGTTCATCGCGCGCGTCTCCTGTTCCTTCGGTCCGTCCGGCGGGGCGGGCGGCGGGACCACCGTCGCCCGCCACGCCCGCCCGGTCGGCGGCGACTCACGCCGCCCGCTCCGCCTGATGCGGCTGCTCCGCCTGCTGCGGGGCGATCTGCGGCGGCGGTACCGCGGCGACCAGCCGGCGTACCACGGACTCCGCCGAGATCCCGTCGGCGACCGCGTCGAAGGACAGCACCAGCCGGTGCGCCAGTACGTCGACCGCCAGCTCGGTCACGTCGGCCGGCAGCACGTACTCCCGGCCCCGCAGCAGGGCCAGTGCCCGGGCGGCGGCGACCAGCCCGAGGGTGGCCCGCGGACTCGCCCCGTACGCCAGCCGCGCCGAGAGGTCGCCCGCGCCGAACCGGTCCGGGTGCCGGGTGGCCACCACCAGCCGCACCACGTACTCGGCGATGGCGTGGTGCACGAAAACCCCACGCGCCTGCTCCTGGAGGGCGCGCAGCCGAGCCGGGTCCAGCACGGTGCGCGGCTCCGGCCGGGTGGTGCCCATCCGGTAGAGGATGCCCAGCTCCTCGTCGTCGGTGGGGTAGTCGACGAGGATCTTCAGCAGGAACCGGTCGCGTTGTGCCTCCGGTAGCTGGTAGACCCCCTCCGACTCGATCGGGTTCTGGGTGGCGAGGACCAGGAACGGCTCGGGCACCGGGTAACTCCGGCCGCCGATCGAGACCTGCCGTTCGGCCATCGCCTCCAGCAACGCCGACTGCACCTTCGCCGGCGCCCGGTTGATCTCGTCGGCCAGTACCAGGTTCGCCATCACCGGACCCAGCTCCACGTCGAAGCTCTCCGAGGAGGCGCGGTAGATCCGGGTACCGACGATGTCCGACGGCACCAGGTCCGGAGTGAACTGGATCCGGGAGAAGTTCCCGCCCACCGCGACGGCCAGGGTCTGCGCGGCGAGTGTCTTCGCCACCCCCGGTACGCCCTCCAGCAGGCAGTGCCCGTCGGCCAGCAACGCGGTGAAGAGCCGCTCCACCAACCTGTCCTGCCCGACGATCACCCGCTTGACCTCGAACATCGCCTGTTCGAGCGCGATGTGCGGCGCCTCCGGCAGGACGCGTGCCGCCTCCGGCCCGGCAGCGGTGATGCTCATCGGCGGTACCTCACAGGCCGGCTTCGGCGGGCGTGGCCGCGCCGCCGTTCTTCTCGGGGCAGTCCTCGGCCACGTCGGTCGAGGTGCCGAAGACGTTGCCGTTGTTCTCGGTGACGATCCGTACGGTCTTCTCCGAGCCGGCCGGGTCGTCGGCGTACGCCGCCGTGGCGATGCCGACGGCCGTGACGGCCGCGGCACCGGCGAGGGTCAGTCCGGCGATCCGCTTGATCCGCATGGTCCCTGTTCCTTCCGTCGAAGTTGGTGCTCAGGGCGGGCGCCCGGATCAGGGGAGAGTGGAGAACCGGGCGCCCGATGGAAGCCATGACATCAGGCAGGACCGAAAAGGAGCCGAAGGTCGGTTCGCCCTCGGCGGGCGCCCGCCGAGTAGTGGGGACGGGCCCGCCCCGGGCCGCCATGGGGGAAGGCGGCGACCCGGGGCGGGCCGGTCGGGTGATGAGGCGTCAGTTCTTCGGGGGTAGCCAGCCGAGGAAATGCACGGCCAGCGTGAGGGCGTCGCTGTCCGGCTGGTCGGCCAGGGCGGTCAGCATCGTGCGGGCGAGATGCAGCCGCAGTCCTTGCCGGTCGTCCCGGTACATATGCAGCAGGACGAGTCGGGCCGGCTGACAGGGCCATTTCGCCCCACAGGCGCGGCAGAGGAAGAGCGGGCGGGTGTGGGTGTGCGGGCGGCGGCGGGCGAAGATCGGCCGGGTCACGGTGTGCCGCCGGACTCGTACCGGCTCATCGCAGCCGGCGTCCCGCCCGGCCGCCCCGGTCCGCCCGGCGGGTCTGCGCCGGGGTCGCACCCACGCGGCCGATCTCGGGCGAGCCGGTCGGCGAGGTCCGGAACGGGAACCGGCTGTTCGCGGCACGGACGCGCGGCGGCGGTGGCGGCGGATACGGCCTCGGGACGAGTGCGACGGAGTCCGGGCAGCGCCAGCGAAACCCGCATCGGCAATACCGCCAGAGCCGCCGCCAGTCCCGGCGATGGCGCGGCTTTGTTCGACCCACCGGAATCATCGTTTCCTCCTTTCTCGGAAATGGAAGCGGGGGCGGCGCCCGGATTCCCTGTTCCCTTCCGGCGCCACCCCCGCGGCAGCCCTCGCCCGGCCTTCAGTCACCTTCCCGGAATTGGTTTCGAGCGGGGGCGCCTCCCTTCCACAGTGGCCCGACCGGCCCTATCCTCGGAAGGCATCGCGCCGCATTGTGGTTGCTCAGGGCACATCGTGTTCGGTGTGTGGCGCGCCGGTCGGACCTGTGAGGACGGTGTGATTATGGATGATCGAATTCGCTATCTGCTCGACGAGTTGCGACTGACCCGGGATGCGCGCGGAATGACGCAGGAGGATCTGGCCCGCCATATTCCGTGGGCCGCCTCCACCATCGGCATGATCGAAAGCGGCCGTCGCAAACCACCGCCCGGTTTCTGGGTTGCCGTCGACGGCGCCCTACAGACCGGTGGCGCGCTCGGCCGCCTCGCCGTCCGCCTCGGCTCGTCGCCGTGGTTCGTTGACTGGTGGACCGCCGAGGAGGGGGCGGTGTCGCTGCGGTCGTTCCAGGCTCTGGTCGTGCCCGGCCTGTTGCAGACCGAGGCGTACGCCCGAGCGGTGCTGACCGAGGCGGGCTTGACCAACCTTGAGGAGGCGGAGCGCCGGCTCACCATGCGCCTCGCCCGCAAGACGTTGCTGACCCGGGACAATCCGGTGGACCTCACGGCCGTACTCGACGAGGAGCTGTTGCACCGCCCTGTCGGTGGGCCGGCTGTCATGCGTGAACAGTTGGACGCGCTGCTCGCCGCATGCGCCCTGCCGCATGTGCGGCTACACGTCGTTCCGATATCGGCCGGCGCGTATCCGGGACTGAACGGACCATTCGCGATCGCCACAGCGCGGGACCGGACCGAGACTGGCTACCTCGACAACCAGTTGAGTTGGCAGGTGATCGAAGACCCGGAGGACCTGGCGGTACTACAGCGGGCATGGGAGGCCGTTCGGAGCGAGGCCCTTCCGTGGCAGCAGTCCGCCGAGTTGATAAAGGAAGTGGCAGAGAAGTGGATCTGACCGGCGCTGTGTGGATCAAGAGCACCCGATGCGACGGCTCGGGCAGCTCGATCAGCAAGCTAGTGTGAGATCAACTTGTCGACCCTGTCCGTCGGGAGACCAGTCCCGACTCGTACGCGGCGATCACCAGTTGGGTACGGTCGCGGGCGTCGAGTTTGGTCAGCAGATGGCTGACGTGGGTCTTCACGGTGGCGAGGCTGACCCGCAGCCGCTGCGCGATCTCCGCGTTGGAGAGCCCCCGGGCGACGAGGACGAGGACCTCCCGTTCCCGTCCGGTGACGTCCGCCATCCGCCCGCCGAACGGGCCGACCGGCTCGTGGTTGCGGGCGAACTCCGCGATCAGCCGCCGGGTGACCGACGGAGCCAGCAGGCCTTCACCGGCGGCGACCACCCGGATGGCCGACAACAGATCACTCGGCGGGGTGTCCTTGAGCAGAAAGCCGCTCGCCCCGGCCCGCAACGCGGCGTAGACGTACGAGTCGAGATCGAACATGGTGAGCATCAACACCCGGACCTTTGCCGTCTCCGGCGAACCGCAGATTCTTCGGGTGGCTTCGATTCCGTCCAGCTCGGGCATCCGGACGTCCATCAGTACGACGTCGGGAGCGGTCAGCCGGGCAAGCTCCACCGCCCGGTGACCGGTGTCCGCGTCGCCGACCACCACGAAGCCCGGCTCGTCCTCGATCAGGACCCGGAAGCTGCCCCTCAGCAGCGCCTGATCGTCGGCAACCAGCACCCGGACGGCATCACTCATGCCCGCTCCTCGGTTCGCTCGTCGGCGGCACGAGTCCTGGGACAGGGCTGGCTGATTCGCTCGCTGCGCTCACTCATGGCCGTCCCTGGATCGATCGCCGACCCGGCGAAAGGGGATCCGGGCGGTGACCCGATAACCACCCTCCGGCCGTGGCCCGGCGGCGAAGTGCCCGCCGTACATCAGGACCCGCTCCCGCATACCGGTCAGGCCGTGCCCGGCATCGGTGAGTCCGGCACCGGTCTGCCCACCGGCCTCACGGGTACCGCCATCGCGCCCGTCGTCGGTGACCTGGATCCGTACCTCGGCTCCGACCGCCTCGACCGCCACCCGGCACCGGGTCGGCGCCGCATGCCTGGCGGCGTTCGTCAACGACTCCTGCACGATCCGGTAGATCGTCAACCCCATCGCCTCGGACACCTGCTCCACACCGTCGATCGTCAACTCCACCCGTACGCCGGAGGCCGCCGCCCGCTCGGCAAGCGCGGAAAGTCCCGCCGGCCCCGGCGCCGGTGCCAGCTCCGGCGCTGCCCCGTCCGCCGGCCGTTGCGTCGTCGACCCGTCGCTGTACGCCTCCGAGCGCAGCACCCCGAGCATCTGCCGCATCTCGACGAGGGCGTTCCGACTGGTCTCCTCGATGACCCGCAGCGCATCGGCCACCTCGGCAGGTCGGGTCCGGACCACGTGGTTGGCGACCGCGGCCTTGACCGCGATGATGCCGACGCTGTGCGCGACGATGTCGTGCAACTCCCGGGCGATCCGCAACCGTTCCGTGGTCACCGCCGACCGGGCCAACTGCTCGGCCGCCCGGGCCGCGGTGGTCCGCTGCTGCTGGACGGCGCTGCCCAGCAGCCACGAGCCGCCAACGAGCAGCCAACCGATGATGATCAGGCCCGGCCCCTCCTGCCACCAGTACGCGTGCACGCCGCTGGCGGGGCGTGACGGTACCGTTCCGGCGATCCCGAGCGCCGTCAGGACGGCGGCCAGCGCCCACCGCCGCCCCGTTGCGGCGACCCCGACGGTGTAGAGCGCCACCGCCGTGCCGAGGAACGGGTCCGTCAGCACCCCGAGCGGCAGCGCCAGCACCGACGCGCTCAGGACCACCGCCAGCACCGGCAACGGCCACAGCCGCCGTACGGCCAGCGGCAGCCCGATCGCGGCGGTGAGCGCATCGGCCGCCCAGCCGGGCAGTTCCGCCGGGGCGTACCCCTGGGTGTGCCGCAGCAGCAGGAGCACCCCGACGTAACCGGCCGCGCCGAGGCAGTCCAGCGCGACCAGTCGTCGGTGACCTGGCCGGTCGACCCAGCTCACAGGTCCCGGCGCCGCATGCTCAGATAGCCGCCGAGTACGGCCGCGAGCGTCCACAGCAGCAGCACGCCGATCCCGGTCCACGGGCCGAGGACAGTATCGTCGGGCGGTTCCCGGCGCAGGATGATGCTGCCGGCCGCGTCGGGCAGGAACTGGGCCACGGTACGCACCTTCGGCAGGTTGTTCAGGATCTCCGAACCCATGAAGAAGATCGGCACCAGGATACCCAGCGTCAGGGCCGAGCTGCGCAGCATGGTCGCCAGCCCCATCGAGAACGCGCACGCCAACGTCAGGTAGAGGACGGCACCGATGATCGCCCGGGGCACGCCGTCGTCGGTGACGGCCGCGTTGTGCGCACCGCCGATGGCCGCCTGCGCGGTGAAGAACGTGCCGAGGGTGACGACGGCGGCGACGACAAACGCGATCGACGTCCCGGTGACCACCTTCGCGGTGTAGAACACACCACGCCGGGGTACCGCCGCCAGCGAGGAGCTGATCGTCCCGGTGGCGTACTCGCCGCTGGTCAGCAGCACACCGAAGACGACCAAGGCGATCATGCTGAGCCGGAGACCGTTGAATCCCGACCCGACCGGGTCGAACGACGCCCTCCCCTCCGGGCTCATCCCGTCGTACGCGCCGCGCAACACCATCCCGAACAGCAGGGCGATGCCGACGCTCGCCACGAAGCACAGCACCAGGGACCCGAGCGAGGACCGCAGGGTACGGGCCTTGGTCCATTCGAACGCGATTGCCGATCCGAGGGCCGAGGCGGTGGCCGGCGCGGAGGCCGATCCGACGGCCGATCCGGTGGTTGCCATGCTCATTGCGTCCCTCCGGTCGACCGCTCCGCCCGATGGCCCACCGAGTCGGCGGTGAGCCGCATGAAGGCTTCCTCCAGCGACGCCGACTGCACGCTCACCTCGTGGACCGTCACCCGGCTCTGCGCGACCAGCGCGCCCACGGTCTCGACCGGTACACCGGTCACCTCCAACATCGCATCGGTACCGGTGTCGGCCCGGACACCCGCCCCGGCCAGTACGTCCCGAAGCCGCTCCGGCTCGGGGGTACGGATCCGGATGTAGGAACGCGAATTGGCGGCGATGAACGCTTCGAGGGAGCTGTCCGCCAGCAGTCGACCCTTGCCGACCACGATCAGGTGGTCGGCGGTCAGTGCCATCTCGCTCATCAGGTGGCTGGAGACCAGGATCGTCCGACCCTCTGCGGCCAACCGCTTCATGAAGTCACGGATCCAGCGGATGCCCTCCGGGTCGAGCCCGTTCACCGGCTCGTCGAGCAGCAGTACCGGCGGGTCGCCGAGCAGCGCCGCGGCGACGCCGAGCCGCTGGGCCATGCCGAGGGAGAGGGTGCCGGCGCGTCGCCGAGGCACGCTCTCCAGGCCGACCGTTTCGAGCACCTCCCGGACCCGGGTCTCCGGAATCCGGTTGCTGCGGGCCAGCCCCAGCAGGTGATGGTACGACGTCCGCCCCGGATGCACCGCCCTCGCTTCGAGCAGGGCTCCGACCTGCCGCAACGGCTCGGCCAGTTCCCGGTAGGGCCGACCGCCGATCAGCGCCGCACCCCGGGTCGGTCGGGTCAGTCCGAGCAGGGCGCGCATCGTGGTCGACTTGCCTGCCCCGTTCGGGCCGAGGAAACCCGTCACCTGGCCGGGCTTCACCCCGAAGGAGAGCCCGTCGACGGCGACCGTGTCCCCATAGCGTTTCGTCAGGTCACATACCTCGATCATGGCCCGAAGAATGGCCCAGGAGCCGAGGTGGGCACATCGGGCCCGGGACTGTCATCCCCGAGACTGAGGCCGCTGTCGAACAGTCCGGAGCAGCGTCACCGCCTCGGCCGGACGGGGGCAACCCTGAGATTTTTCCGGGTTCCGCTGACCACCTTCGACAGATGTGCCCGGGTACCCGCGCGGGCCAGTCTTCCGTCATGCGAATACCTTCCCGACGCTGGCTGCTCGGTGGGCTCGTGGCGCTGCTGGTGGTCTCGGTGCCGGCCGCCGCGCCGACCGCTCTCGCCCGGACCGGGGCACCCGCACCACCGTTGCGGCTCAGCCTGCCCCAACCGACCGGGGCGTACCCGGTCGGCAGCACCGAACTGCACCTGGTCGACGCCGAGCGCCCTGACCCGTGGGTGGCAGGTCGGCCGAGAGAACTGATGGTCAGCCTCTGGTACCCGGCGCTGACCGCCCACGGCGGGCAGCCGACGCTCTACCTCCCGCCGCTGGCCGCGCAGCGGTTCGCCGACCGTACCGACGCGCAGCTCGGGCTGGCCGCCGGTCAGGTCGACTGGGCCGGTATCGCCACCCACGCCCGCGCCGGGGTGCCGGTACGTCCCCGGCTCGGCGGCCACCCCGTCGTGCTCTTCTCGCCCGGAGGAGGCGTAGCCAGGGCGCACGGCACCATGCTGGCGACCGAGTTGGCCAGCCGGGGGTACGTGGTGGTGACGGTGGACCACACGTACGAGACGCCGGAGGTCGAGTTTCCCGGTGGCCGGGTCGAGACGCAGCGGCTACCCGAGATCGACCCGACCGAACTCAACCACCGGATGCTCGAGACCCGGGTCCGGGACACCCGGTTCGTCCTCGATCGGCTCGCCCTCCTCGCCCGAGGCGGCAACCCGGACGCCGGGCACCGGCGGCTGCCGCACGGCCTCGGCGCCGCACTGGACCTGTCCCGGGTCGGCATGTTCGGCCACTCGGCCGGAGGCTTCACCACCGCCGAGACGATGCTGGTGGACCGCCGGCTGGACGCCGGGGTGGACATGGACGGCAGCCTGGCGTACAGCTTCTCGGCCGGGGACTTCGGCGACGTCGTACACCAGGGGTTGGACCGGCCGTTCCTGCTGATGGGGGCGGGGCAGAGCGCCGGGGCGCCGCACACCCACCAGCACGCCCGGGACTGGGCGGACTTCTGGGCGCACTCCACCGGCTGGAAACTGGACCTCTATGTGGCCGAGGGGGAGCACTTCACCTTCACCGACCACCAGGCACTGCTGTCGCAGCTCGCCGGGGCGTTCCCGCTGCCGCCGGGGCTGGTCGAGGGATCGATCGGCACCGTGGCCCCGGACCGGATCGTCGGCTCGCTGAAGGCTTACCTCACCGCCTTCTTCGACCAGCACCTGCGCGGGCAGCCGCAGCCGCTGCTGTGGAACCCGTCGCCCCGGCACCCCGACGTCACCTTCGTGCGCCCCTAGCCTCCTACGTCTTGGAGAGCGTGGCCGTGAAATCGACGCCGAGGTGGGTGCCGTAGGTGTAGGCGGCCTTCCGTCCGGCATCCGGCCCGCTCGAAGGGCACCGAGAACAAACCGATCAGACGATCAGCGTTACGGCGAGCCAGGCGCCGTCGCCGATGGCACCGGCAGTCCCGCCTCGTATCCCACGGCGAAGGCATCCAACGCCGCGTCGGTGCCGGCCCGGTCGCCGGTGGCGAGCAGGTCGAGCAGCAGTCCCCGGATCACCGCCAAGCCGAGCCGGGCGTGCGTTCGGGCCAGCTCGGCCGGTACGCCACGCCGGGCGGCCAGCTCGACGTTGAGGTCCAGCCAGCTCTGCACGATCCCTTCGAGCAGGGTGCCGGTGCCCGGACGGTCCTGCACCGCTTGGCCGTACAGCTCAAAGAAGAGCCGTTCGTACGGCCACAGTGCCGGATCGGAGACCCGGCGCCACATGCTCCGGATGATCTCGGCCGGTGAGTCGGCCGGGTCGAACTCGAGAGTGGCCAGGGCCTCCCGCTGGCGCCGCTCCATCTCCCGGACCACCTCGACCAGCAGCCCTTCCTTGGAGCCGAAGTGGTAGATCAGCATCCGGTGGCTGGTGCCGAGGTCCGCCGCCAACCGGCGCAGGCTCGGCGCGCTGGCGCCCTGTTCGGCCATCCGGTCCACGACGCGGGACAGCAGTTGCTCCCGTGCTTCACCAGCCATGTACCGTACGGTACATGTACCACTTGGTACAGCAGTGAGGAGAGTGCGACGTGGCGCGGAAAGAGATCGACGTACGGGTGCACACCACGGCCAGCCCGGCGGTGGTCTACGCATTGCTGGTCGACGGAGCCGGTTGGCCCGGCTGGTCACCGCTGGGCTCCTTCGAGCTGGAGCGCCCCGGCGCGGACGAGCCGGAGGGGGTCGGCGCGATCCGGGTCTTCCGGACCGGCCGGGTGACCAGCCGGGAGCGGGTGGTCGAGCGGGTACCGGACCGCCGGTTCAGCTACGAACTCCTCTCCGGGCTGCCGCTGCGCGACTACCGGGCCGACGTCGACCTCACTCCGGAGGGCGGCGGCACCGCGATCCGCTGGCACTCCACCTTCGCCGCCAAGGTGCCGGGCACCGGCTGGCTCTACCGCCGGGCACTCGGCCGGTTCATCGGCCAGGTCGCGGCGGGCCTCGCCGCGCACGCCGCCGCCACGGCCGCCCGCCCCAGTTGATCCGCGCCCGCCCCGTCGACCTGGCAGCAGGCCGCCCCGGCTGATTCGCGCATGCCGCCGCCACGGCCGCCCGCGCCGGCTGATTCGCGCCCGCCCCGTCGACCTGGCAGCGGCCGGTCGGAGCGGTCCGGCCGGCCGCCGGTCAGCGCAGGGTCCGCTGGACCGGTATCCCGGGTAGCAGCGCGGCCACCCGACTCGCCGCCGGCTCGTTGTCGATCTGCCGGAACAGCGCGTACGCGGCGGACCACGCCGACGCGGCGGCCGGGTTGTCCTCGACACTGGCGTACGCGTGCCCGAGCACGGTCAGCGTCCGTGCCCGGATGAAGTGGAACCGCGCCTCCCCGAGCAGTTGGAGCACCCGGCGCAGCAACGCCACCGCCCGGCGCGGCCGGCCGTCGATCAGCTCCAGTTCGCCGAGCCCGATCAACGAGATCGCCTCGCCGAATGCCAGCCCGTCGGCCTGACTGCGGGCCAGCGCCACCGCCAGGGTGTGCCGGGCGGACCTGTGACCGATTACGGCGTAGAGCTGACCCAGCCGGGCCAGCGCGTACGTCTCCTGCACCTGGTCGCCGGTCTCCCGGGCGACCGCCACCGCCTGCCGTAGGTACTCCTGGCCGGGCTCAGGCCGGTCCAGGTCCCCGTACGTCAGGCCGAGCACGGTCAGCGCGGTGCTCTCGTCCCGGCTCGCCCCCATCCGCCGGGCGAGGTCCAGGTATCGGTGACCCAGTTCCCGGGCGACCTCGTCGCGCCCCTGCTCCCGGCTGATGATGGCGCGCTGCGCCAGCGCGTGGCACTCGCCGAGCTGGTAACCGGCGGCGGCCGAGATCGACAGCGCCTCGGCGAGCAGCGGCGCTGCCTCCTGGTGCCGGCCGGTCACCCGGTAGACGTCCGCGCAGAGCCAGAGCGCGTCCGCCACCCCGCGCGGCTCGTCCACCAGCCGGAAGATCCGCAGTGCCGCCTCGGCCGCGTCGAGCTTGTCCCGCAGTTCGGTGCCGGGCCGCGAGGTCCACAGGTCGGCGAGGTTGCGCAGCAGCACCGCCTCGCCGCGCCGTTCCCCCGCCCGCCGGCAGGCCCGCAGCGCCGCCTGGTGGAGCTGCCGCGCCTCGTCGTGCATGCCGCGCAACTCGTAGCAGGGCTGCGTCGTCGCGGCGAGGTTCCAGGCCAGCTCGGCCAGGTCGAGCCCGGCCGCCTGCCGGATCGAGGCGACCAGCGCCGGACGCTCACGGTCGAACCAGCCGACCGGGTCCTCCACCGGTTCAGCCGGGGCGGCCGGCGGCCAGCGGCGGGCCGGACCGGAGATCCGAGCCAGCGTCCGGCCCGGCAGCCGCTCGTCCGCCGCCTCCGCCCGGGTCAGCCAGGCGCCGAACGCCCGCTCCAGTGCGGCCCGCCGGACCTCGTCGGACTCCTCGGCGGCGGCCCGTTCCCGGGCGAAGAGCCGGACGAGGTCGTGCATCCCGTACCGGGGCTCACCGCCGGACGGGTCGAGCAGCTCCAGCAGGCAGGCGTCGACCAGCGACTCCAGCAGGATCTCCGCCTGTGCCGGCGGCACGTCGAGCATCGCGGCGCCGGTCCAGGCCGGCACGTCGGGCGCGTCGAGCAGACTCAGCAGCCGGAGCATCCGGCGGGCCGGTTCGGCCAGGGCCTGGTAGCTGAGCCCGAGGCTCGCCCGCACCTCCAGATCGTCGGTGGCGAGTTCGTCGAGCCGGCCGAGTTCGTCGCGGAGACGCTCGGCGAGCTGCCCGAGCCGCCAGTGCGGCCGGGCCGCGAGCCGGGCCGCGGCAATGCGTACCGCCAGCGGCAGGTACCCGCAGAGCCGGACGATCTCGGCGACCGCCGCGGGTTCGGTCCGGGCCCGGTCCGGCCCGACGATCCGCTCCAGCAACTGGATCGCCTCGTCCGGCGCGAAGGTCGCCAGCCCCAGGTGGGCGGCCCCCTCCAGCCCGGTCAGCCGGGCCCGGCTGGTGACGATGACCGCGCCCGGGGCGCCACCGGGCAGCAGCGGCCGGACCTGCGCGGCGGACCGGGCGTCGTCGAGTACGACCAGCAGCCGCCGCTCGTGCACCGCGTCCCGGAACTGGCCGGCGCGTTCCTCCAGGCTGTCGCTGTGCAGGCTGTCGGGGATGCCGAGTACCCGAAGGAAGCGCCTGAGTACCGCGAACGCGTCGGCCGCGTCCGGCCAGCTTCCCCGCAGGTCCGCGTAGAGCTGCCCGTCCGGGTACTCCCGGCGCAGCCGGTGCGCCACGTACCAGGCCAGGCTGGACTTGCCGACGCCGGCCGGCCCGGAGAGCGCGACGACCCGCAGCCGGTCGGCCGGACCGGTGAGGCTGGTCTCCAGCCGGCCGACGGCGTCGCCGCGACCGGTGAAGTCGGCGACGGTCGGCGGCAGTTGGTGCGGGCGGGGCGGACTCGACACCGGCGGGGCGGCCTCGATGCCGCCGCCGGACGGGCTGGCCAGCTCCGGGTCCGTGTGCAGCATCCGCAGATGCAGCCGGCGCAGCTCCGGTCCGGGGTCGACGCCCAGGGTGTCGGCCAGCCGGTGCCGGAGCCGGCTGTAGTGCTCCAGGGCGTCCGCCTGCCGTCCACTGCGGTACAGCGCGAGCATGAGCTGCCCGGCGAGGCGTTCGTCCAGCGGATGCTCACCGGCCCGCCGGCTCAGCTCCGGCAGCAGCGCCGCGTGCCGGCCCTGGCGCAGCGCGATGTCGCAGCGGTCGAGTTCGGCCGCGAACCGCTCCTGCCCCAGCGCCGTACGCAGGGCGCTGAGCCACGGCGTCTCCAGGTGGGCGAACGCCTCGCCCCGCCACAGCCCGAGCGCCTCGTCGAACAGCCCGAGCGCCCGGGCGTCGTCCAGGGTGCTCCGGGCCTGCCGGACCAGCCCCCGGAAGCGGTGCAGATCGACGGCGTCCGGCTCGACGGTCAACTGGTAACCGGCCGACCTGCGCAGCACCGTGACGTCTCCGGCGGGGGAGAGGTGGTTGCGGAGCCGGGAGAGGTAGCTGTAGAGCGTTTCGCGGGCCCGCTGCGGGCGGCGGTCGCCCCAGACCCGGTCCAGCAGTTGGTCGACGGAGACCACTTCGTTCGCCTCGACCAGGAGCGCGACCAGGACGCAGCGCTGTCGTGCCGGGCCCACCTCGATCCGGTGCCCGTCGACGCGGACGTCGATGTCGCCGAGCAGCCGAAACTCCAGCACCGTCCGCGAACCTCCGCCTGCTCGGGGCAACCCTGCCCGGTGGTCGGGTTGGACGACCGGTTCAAGGATCACACAGCGGCCGGCGGCCGCGGATTCGACGGCCCGGGTGTCCCACATCGCAGTGGAACCGACGGCGGCGCCGGCCGCGACGAGCAAAACCCGACCGGCAGGTAGCACCGGGTCCAGGTTGTCGCCGGGCCGGGGTCATTTAGTATGGCGCCGGCTATCCGGAACGTATCCCCGGTGTGGGCCAGGATCACCGGCGTCGCTCCCTGTCGGCGCACTGGGCATTTTCGTGGAGGGTCACATGAGCACCGGAACCGAGACCTTCGAGTTCCAGGCCGAGGCGCGTCAGCTACTCCAGCTGATGGTTCATTCGATCTATTCGAACAAGGACATCTTCCTGCGGGAACTCATCTCCAACGCCTCGGACGCGCTCGACAAACTGCGGCTGGCGGCATTCGCCGACAAGGAGCTGGCGGTCGACACGTCCGACCTGCACATCTGGCTCGAGGTCGACCGGGAGGCGCGTACGCTCACCGTCCGGGACAACGGCATCGGGATGTCCCGGGACGAGGTCATCATCCTCATCGGCACCATCGCCAAGTCCGGCACGGCGGAACTCCTGGAAAAGATCAAGGAGTCCAAGGACGCGGCCGGCTCGCAGGATCTCATCGGACAGTTCGGGGTCGGTTTCTACTCCAGCTTCATGGTCGCCGACAAGGTCACGCTGCTGACCCGACGCGCGGGCGAGTCCACCGCGACCCGCTGGGAATCCGACGGCGGGGCCACCTACGCGGTCGAGACGGTCGACGACGCCCCGCAGGGCACCTCGGTGACCCTCCACCTCCGGCCGGAGGACTCCGAGGACCAGCTCTTCGACTACACCGCCGAGTGGAAGATCCGGGAGATCGTCAAGCGCTACTCGGACTTCATCGCCTGGCCGATCCGGATGGCGGTCGAGCGGACCGACAGCGACGGCAAGACGACCACCGAGATCGAGACGCTCAACTCGATGAAGGCGCTCTGGGCGCGCTCGAAGGACGACGTCAAGGACGACGAGTACAAGGAGTTCTACCGGCACCTCAGCCACGACTGGACCGACCCGCTGGAGACGATCCACATGCGGGCCGAGGGGACCTTCGAGTACGAGACGCTGCTCTTCATCCCGTCCCGCGCACCGTTCGACCTCTACATGCGCGGCGCCAAGCGCGGCGTGCAGTTGTACGTCAAGCGGGTCTTCATCATGGACGACTGCCAGGAACTCATGCCCGAATACCTGCGCTTCGTCAAGGGTGTGGTGGACGCGCAGGACCTGTCGCTGAACATCTCCCGGGAGATCCTCCAGAAGGACCGGCACATCCAGCTGATGCGCCGTCGCCTGGTCAAGAAGGTGCTCTCCACGGTCAAGGAGATGCAGGCCAGCGACGCCGAGCGCTACCAGACCTTCTGGTCGGAGTTCGGCAAGGCGGTCAAGGAGGGCCTGCTCGACGACTTCGACAACCAGAAGACGATCCTGGAGATCTCCTCGTTCGCCTCCACCCACGACCCGGAGAAGCTGACCACCCTCGCCGGGTACGTGGAGCGGATGAAGGAGGGGCAGACCGACATCTACTACTCCACCGGCGAGTCCCGCACCATGATCGAGAACTCGCCGCACATGGAGGCGTTCCGGGCCAAGGGCTACGAGGTGCTGCTGCTGACCGACCCGATCGACGAGATGTGGGTCTCCTCGGTGCCGGAGTTCGACGGCAAGAAGTTCCAGTCGATCGCCAAGGGGCAGGTCGACCTCGACACCGACGAGGAGAAGGAGAGCACCGGCGCGGAGCGCGAGCAGCAGGAGAAGGACTTCGCCGACCTGCTGGGCTGGCTGACCACCCAACTCGCGGAGAACGTCAAGGAGGTGCGGCTGTCGTCCCGGCTGACCACCTCACCGGCCTGCATCGTCGGTGACGCCCAGGACATGACCCCGACCCTGGAGAAGATGTACCGGGCGATGGGCCAGGACATGCCGGCGGTGAAGCGGATCCTGGAACTCAACCCGACGCACCCGCTGGTGACCGGGTTGCGGGAGGCGTACGGGCAGCGCAAGGAGGACCCGACGGTCGCCGAGACCGCCGAGCTGCTGTACGGGATGGCGCTGCTCGCCGAGGGCGGCGAACTGGGCGACCCGGCCCGGTTCACCCGGCTGCTCGCCGAGCGGCTCGCCCGTACCCTCTGATCCCGGCCGCGGCACGGACGGCCCGGGACGCCAGGCACCGCTTGGCGGCCCGGGCCGCTGGGTAAGAGCAGCGCCATGAGCACGACAACTGCCGAGCCGGCCGCCGCCCCGACGCCCGGACCGGCCGTGACCCCGGCCCAGGTGGCCCGGGTCGCGGTCGTCGCGCACCGGAAGAAGTCCCTCGGCGGCGGGCTCGACGAACTCCGCTCCCGGCTGCGCGGCGCCGGGATCGAGGACCTGCTCTGGTACGAGGTGCCGAAAAGCCGCAAGGCGCCGAAGAAGGTACGCAAGGCGCTCGGCAAGGGAGCCGAGCTGATCTTCGTCTGGGGTGGGGACGGCATGGTGCAGCGCTGTTCCGACGCGCTGGCCGGCTCGGACGCCGCCCTGGCGATCCTGCCCGCCGGCACCGCGAACCTGCTCGCCACCAACCTCGGCATCCCGGAGGATCTCGCCGAGGCGGTCCGGATCGGGCTGACCGGGCCGCGCCGGCGGATCGACCTCGGGCGGCTCGGCGGTGAGCACTTCGCGGTGATGGCCGGCGCGGGTTTCGACGGTGAGCTGATCCGGGACGCCGACCGCGACCTGAAGGACCGGCTCGGCCGGCTGGCGTACGTCTGGACCGGGCTGCGGCACGTCCGCAGCGAGGCCACCCGGATGCGGATCCGGGTGGACGGCGCGGACTGGTTCGAGGGGGAGGCGAGCTGCGTACTCTTCGGCAACGTCGGCACGATCACCGGCGGCATCCCGGCCTTCGACGACGCCCGTCCCGACGACGGTTGCCTGGAGGTGGGGGTGGCGACCGCCAGCGGGGTGTTGGACTGGGCCCGCACGCTCGGCCGGATGGCGGTCGGGCGGTCCGACTCCTCGCCGTTCGTCCGGATCACCCGGGGTCGGAAGATCAACGTCCGGTTCGCCGAGCCGATGACCTACGAGCTGGACGGCGGCGCCCGCGACCGCGTCAGCCGGCTGAAGGCGCGGATCGCCCCCGGCGCGCTGACGGTCTGCGTACCCGGGGACGGGTCCTGACCCGAGCCCGGCGCTCGCGGCTCACCGGGCTGAGCCGGCGAGCCGGTCGCCGTCGGCGTGCCGGGTCCGCAGCCGGGCCGGCAGGTCGAGGATCGAGCCGAGCCGGCGTGCCTCCGGCACCGGTGCCCGGCGGTCCGGGTCGATCAGGTACGCCGGAATCCCGGCCCGCTCGGGTCCGACGAAATCGGGCCCGTAGCTGTCGCCGACGAAGACCGCCGAGCCGGCGTCGATGCCGAGGGTGTCGAGGGCGGTGGCGTAGATCAGGGGGTGGGGTTTGCGCCAGCCCAGCTCGACCGAGGTGACGACGGCGTCGAAGTACTGCGCGAGTCCCATCGCCGCGAGGTGGCCGGGGACCAGACCCGGCTGGTGCGTGTTGGAGACGACCGCGAGCCGGTGGTCGCGGTGCAGGTCGCGTACCAGGTCGGAGACGGCGGCGGAGTAGTGCACGCCGGTGTTCCACTCGCGGACGTACTCCCGGACGAACGCGTCGACGTCGTCCGGTGCCGGTGGCCGGTCGAGGAGGTCGGTCAGGAACGCCGTGCCGACCTCGGTCATCGAGAACTCGGACTCGTCCTCGTCGCTGCGCCGGTCGAACCCGGCGCAGGCCCCCGACCAGGCGGTCAGGAATTCGGGGTAGCCCAGGTCGGCGCCGAGGTGCCGGAGCAGTGCGTGTGAGCCCGGGTAGCCCTGTTCGGTGCGGCTGGCCGAGTAGTCGACCAGGGTGCCGAAGAAGTCGAAGAGGATGTGGGTACGGCCGGCGGCTGGCATCGCGACATTGTCCCATCCGGCTTGGGGGTGCCGACCGCCGACAGCGGCGGGGAAAATCCGTCGATCCGGTGCTGACCTCTGCGTATAGTCTGGCTGCTCGGTGGGGCCGGGCGGCCCGGGATGCCGGGTCGAGACGCTGGGGAGGTCGTCGCGTCCAGGGAAGGCGAGCGCAGGCTCATCGCCTCGAACAAGAAGGCCCGGCACGAGTACGCGGTCCTGAAGACGTACGAGGCGGGGATCGTGCTGCGCGGCACCGAGGTCAAGTCGCTGCGGGCCGGGCAGGCGTCGCTGGTCGACGCGTTCGCCCAGGAGCGCGACGGCGAACTCTGGCTCTACGGGCTGCACATCGCGGAGTACGCCTACGGGACCTGGACGAACCACCAGCCGAAGCGGATGCGGAAGCTGCTGCTGCGCCGGGTGGAGATCAACAAGATCCTGGACCGGATCCACGATCCCGGCCTGACCCTGGTGCCGCTGTCGCTGTACTTCTCGGACGGCTGGGCCAAGGTCGAGCTCGGCGTCGCGCGCGGCAAGCGGTCGTACGACAAGCGCCAGGCCCTGGCCGAACGGGACGCCAACCGGGAGATCGCCCGGGAGTTGGGGCGGCACCTCAAGGGCAACTCCCAGCGGTCCCGGGCGGGCCGCGGCTCCTGATCCCGCCGGGTCGGCCGACCGGCGTCGGCCGGGGTCAGCCGCGGACCCGGCCCAGGAAGGCGGCGAGGCTGGCCGTGCTGCGTTCGATCTTCTCCGGCAGCGTGATGGCCTCGTCGAGGCGCCGCCGGCGTCCTTCTTTCCGTGCAGGTGGAGTGAGCTTTTCGTGCAGGTGGAGTGAGCTTTCCGCGCAGGTGGAGTGAGCAGGCCAGGTCGGTGCAGAGATAGGCGCCGACGGAGTTGCCCTGCCGGCACCCGAGGGCACGCGCCCGGCCGGACCCTATATTGGTCCGCAGCCGAACCCGCCCGCGCCCGACCTCCCGCAGCGGACGCCGGGAGGACCCGACACGAGCCGGAGGTGGCCTTGCTCAGCCTGGTGACGGTGGGAATCCGTACCGCCCTGCTCGTCGCCGGCTCGTCCCAGGGCGCGGCCGTGGCCACACCCCGGCCGGCGAGCGACCCCTCGGACGGTGCCGACCAGCCGGAGCCGGTCGGTCCCGGCGAGGACCTCGCGCCGCAGCGGACCGGCCATCGCCACTCCGGCCCGGCCGTGCAGCGCTGGGCGACGAGTTGGGCGTCGATGCCGCAGCTCGCCGAGCCGGACAACATGCCGCCGGCACCGTTCAGCGAGGACGACCGGGTGCTGGCCGACAGCACGCTGCGGCAGACCATCCGGGTGTCGGCGGCCGGGTCACGGATCCGGTTGCGCCTCTCCAACGCCTTCGGCGGGGCGCCGCTGCCGGTCACCGCCGCCACCGTGGCGCTGCCGGAGGGCGGCCGGGCCGGGGTCAGTGCGATCCTGCCGGGCAGCGCGCGGCCGGTCACCTTCAGCGGGCGCGCGTCGGTGACCGTCCCGGTCGGTGCGCAGATCGTCTCCGACCCGGTCGACATCTCCGTGCCGGCCCGCGCCAACCTCACCGTGACGCTCTATCTCGCCCAGGGGCAGGCGTCGGACCGGATCACCGCGCACCCCGGCTCCCGCACCACCTCCTACCTGCTGCGCGGCAACCACGTCGCGGAACCGAGGCTGCCCGGTGCCACCCCGGTCGACCACTGGTACTTCCTGAGCGGGCTGGAGGTGCCGGCCGGGCCCGGCACCAGGGTCGCGGTGCTGCTCGGTGACTCGTTGACCGACGGGCGCGGCTCCACCACCAACGGAAACGACCGCTGGCCCGACCAACTCGTGGCGCGGCTGCACGCGTACCGCCCGACCCGGGACGTCGCGCTGGCGAACCAGGCGGCCGGGGGCAACCGGGTACTCAACGACGGGCTCGGGCCGAACGCGCTGGCCCGGCTGGACCGGGACGTACTGGCGCAGAGCGGCGTCACCTGGCTGGTGGTGTTCGAGGGGATCAACGACATCGGCACCGCCGAGGCCACCGAGGCGGCCCAGCGGGCGGTCACCGACGACCTGATCACCGCGTACGACCAGATCGTCACCCGGGCGCACGCACAGGGCATCCGGGTGTACGGCGTGACCCTGACCCCGTTCGGCGGCAACCCCGAATACGACGACCCGGCCCGCATCCGGGACGCCACCCGCCAGGCGGTCAACCGGTGGATCCGCGGCAGCGGCCGGTTCGACTCGGTGATCGACTTCGACCGCGCCGTACGGGATCCGGCCGACCCCCGTCGACTGCTGCCGGTCGCCGACACCGGCGACCACCTGCACCTCAACCCGGTCGGCTACCGGATGCTCGCCGATGCCGTCCCGACCCGCCTCTTCCGGCAGTGACCCGGATCGTTCAGTTCGCCGGCTGATCCGGGTCGGGTTCGGTGAGAGTCTCCAGCCAGGCGGCCGGTGCCGTGGTGTGCTCGGGGGCGATCAGCGCCGGCCCGCCCAGGGCCCGCTGCCAGTCGGGCGCGGTCGCGCCGCGTAGCGCCCGCTGCCAGGAGACCGCCCGGCCGACCTTCGCGACCCGCAGCGCCAACCGGACCGAGTGGCGCAGGTCGGCGCGGTCCCGCAGGTCGGTCCAGGGTTCCAGGTAGGCGTCCCGGAGCCGGGACAGCTCCGGACCGGCCGGGTCGGCGCCGAGCTGGTCGGCGGCGACGTTCAGCGCGACGAGCAGGCTGCCGAACGGGTGGGCCAGGCCGGCGTCGCCCCAGTCGAAGAAGCGCATCCCGGTGGGGCCGACGAAGACGTTGCCGTCGTGCAGGTCGTCATGCTGGATCGACGCCGGCAGCCCGTCGCCGGCCAGGTCGGCGCACCAGCGGTCGTACTCGGGCAGGAGCGCGACCAGGGCGGCCCGGTGCGGCTCGGCAAGCCGGACCGCCGGATCGGCCAGCAGTCCGGCCAGCGCGGCCGGCATCCGCGCCGGCCGCAGGTCCGGCACGCCGAGCCTGACCAGCCGGTCGGCGTGCGGGGCCACCGCACGTTGCAGCGCGGCGTACGTCCGCAGCAGCTCCGCCCAGCGGACCGGATCGGGCCGCTCCGCCGTCATCTCCCGCAGGATCGGCCCGCCGTCCGGCCCGAGCAGCCAGCCCCGGTCCCGATCCACCGCCAGCGGCGGCACGACCAGCTCCGGCACCCAGGCTGCCAGCGCCTCGATCACGGCCGCCTCGAAGCCGTTGCTCGGCACGTTCGCCTTGAACCACGTCCGGCCGGCGCTGGTCTCCAGCCGTCGCACGATCGACCAGGCGCGGACCCGAACGTTGTGCACCGGACCGGTGCCGGTGATGCCCCGCTCGGCGAGCCGGTCCGTGATCCAGGCATCGCACTCGGCCCGCCATTCGGCCCCGAGTCGATCCTCCGCCGAGGTCGCCACCGTCACGCCGTCACGTTCGTGCCCGCTGGTCTCCCCGCGCACCTGCGTTCGAGCGCGGCCCTGGGCTCGCCGACACGCTCCTCCGCCTGGTGAAAGAGTGTGTGTGAGAAGGGCAACCCGTGTCCGCATGCCGCTGTGGGACGTCCAGTCACAGTGGAGCAACGGGAGCGGGACCGGGCAGCACGTGCAGGCGCTCGGGTTAGGCTCTCTCGTCCTGAGGAGAGCGCTCCACCACTGCCTTGGCGGACCATGAGCCCGACGAACGGCCGCCATGGGCAGAGCATCAGTCAGCGACCCGCCAGAGTCGCACTGTGCGGTCCGCGCTGGTGGTGGCCAAAAGCTCTCCGTTCGGGCTGAAGGCACAGGCGTGGATCTCGTCGGTGTGGCCACGAAGGGTAGCCACATACGCGGGCCGGGCCGGTTCGCCGACGTTCCACAGCCGGATCGTCCGATCCGCGCTGACGGTCGCCACAGTCCTGCCGCTCGGGCTGAACTTGGCGTCGACCACCGCTCCGGTGTGACCCTTGAGGGTGGCGACCCTACGGGGCGATCCGGAGTCGCTGACATCCCACAAGATCGCGGTCCGGTCCCTGCTCGCGGTAACCAGCAGCTTCCCGTCAGGGTTGAAGCCGGCGCCGTCGATGAAGTCGGTATGTCCAGCGAGGGTAGCGGCGCGACGTGGTGCAGCTGTGCCGTTGATCCTCCAGAGGATGGCGGTCTGGTCTCGGCTGGTAGTGGCCAGGAGCCCACCCTTGCGACTGAAGTCGATCGCGTAGACGGCGTCAGCATGGCCACCGTCGGACTCGGCAACTGGGCCGTAGCCATTCGGCGCGTCGGTGTTCCACAGCATGACGGTCCGGTCCGCGCTGGAGGTGGCCAGGGTCTGACCGTCGGGGTGGAACGCGACACCGTAGACGGTGCCACTGTGGCCTCGCAGAACCCGGGGTGGCGGGACCTCGGCGGGATCCGTCACGTCCCATAGACGCAGCGTCCGATCCGCACCAGTGGTGGCCAGCGTCCGGCCGTCGGGGTGGAAGGCCACACCGTAGACGTACCCTGTGTGACCGGGGAGCAGACCGACACGTCGGGGCTGTTCCGGCCTGGTGATGTTCCACAGGATCGTGGTGCCATCCCGGCTGGCGGTCGCAAGGATGGCTCCATCGGGGCTGAACGCCGCCCCGTTGACGGCCTTCTGATGACCCGTGAGAACCGTCATCGCGGCCGGTCCGGCAGCATCGGGGTAGGTTGCCGACGGCGGGTCTGCCGGAGGTCGGGACCTAGGTGCTACCCGATTGCCCAGCAGGACCAGGCTGATGACGGCGGTGATGGCCAACGCCAGGGCGGACGCCACCAGGGCGATCGCCACTTTCCGCCGAGCGAAGGCTCCGATGGCGAACCGGGACGACCTGCCCGCCGCGGCACCCGGATCGGCACTGAACGGCCCAGAGTCCAAGGCGGCGCCAGTGAGGTCTCGTGGCCGGTCAACGATCCGCTCCGCCGGAATCCGCTCGTCGATCACATCCGACTGCTGCACCAGGCTGCTGGGGATCGCGGACGTGACGGACTCCAGCACGGGAAGCTCCATCTGGCCTGCCTGCCGCGGCCCCGGTGTGCTCGGCGGCGCGTCGACCGGTAGCTCGCGGATCAACGCCGCCGCGAACGCGGCCGCGTTCGCGGATGCGACCTTGCGCCAGTCAGACCGGTCGGTCTCGTACTTCGTCCCATCGGCGAGATCGCTGATGCCACGAATTACCATTGCCGTCGCTCGGTTAAGGTGCGCGGCATGGGCGGCGCCGGCGCTTTCCATCTCGATCGCGGCGGCGTCGTTGTAATGCCGATTTATCTGCTTGGCCAACGGTGACGTACGGGAGTTCAGTACGACTTCACCTGCGGCCACGGGCCTGAAGCAGACGCTCGGTGACTGATCCGCTGCGCCATCGTCGAGCGGCCCGACTCGCCGCACACTCCGGGCTACGTGCCGGGCGAGCTGCTCCAGGTGATGGGGTGCCTCCCAGCTACGCGGACGGGCATGGAACCCATCCGTCTCCGCCCGTCCGCCGTGATAGGCGTATACGTGGGTCGCGACCACCACGTCACCGAGCCTAAGATCATCGTGGAGCGCACCCGCGATCCCGACAAACAGCAGCACGGCCGGCTTGAACGTCGCGAGCGCCCGCTCCGCAAGCACACTCGCGACGGTGTTGCCCTCGCCCGTTATCGCCACCGCGACCTGAACCTGTGAACCTGGCAGAGCACCGACTTCGAAGATTGTCCCGGCCGAATGGCGTCGCTTTCGCAGATCCCTCAGATGCGCGCAGACTGCCTCATACTCCACATCCAACGCGGTCAACACCACCGCGACAACACTATCGCCGTCGGACACAAACAAGAGGATACCGAGGGCGGGATGCCGACGGTGCCCAGTGCGACGACCGTCAGCGGTTCCAGCTGGTCCGATCCTTCGTTTGATGATCCGAATCTGGTGTTGTGTGCCGTGCTGGTGCCGGTGATGCGTCTGGGCAGGAGACCGGCCCGCACCTGATCGACGGACCCCCTGCCAAGGCATAAAAGTCATATTCAACCCGCAACTCGTCAGGTCGCCATATTGGGCGAGTGGTGTGACGGGCGCCCGGGTTCCGGCGAGGCCCGTTCGGCGGCCCGGGGAAGTTCCGGCGAGTAGCGGTGGAACGCTTCGGGTATGGATCACGACATGAGTGAAGAGCCGAGTGACCGGGTCGAGAACCGCGCCCACCTGCTCCCGGAGGAAGAGTCCGTGGGCAGCGACGACCCGGAGGCGCAGGCCGCGGCGGTGCTGGCCGAGTCCGATCGGCGCGAGGCGGGCGCGGCGGCGTTGGCCGAGTCCGACCCGCGGACGACGGAGTCGGATCGCCGGATCGCCGAGGCGGCTGCCGCGCCGGACTCGTTCCTGGAACGGCGCACCTCGGAGCAGACGGTGGCCCCGGAGCAGACGGCCGGTTCAGGGCAGACGGCGACCCCGGAGCCGCCGGACTGACGGCGGCCCGGATCAGGCCAACGGAAACTCGTCGAACAGCAGTACCGGGGCGTCCGGGTCCCGGGTGTCGAACCGGTAGGACCGGACCACTCCGGCGCCCGAGTCGAGGATCGAGAAGACCGTGATGTCGTCGCTCGCCACGTACGGCAGTGGGGTACCGGTCGGCCCGGTCAGCGGCGCGATCGTCGGGACGACCGGCGCCAGCCCGCCCGGATCACCCTGCCGGACGTAGTCCGGCCCCGCCGGTAGCTGCCGGGCGGCACCGGACGACACGTCGTACGCGCCGTAGTTGTTGCCGACGTTCGAGGTCTCCAGCCAGTTGACCCCGGCCGGATTCCGGAACCGGTTCCACAGGTGCGCGTGACCGTTGTGCACCAGGTGCACTCCGGTGGCGGAGAAGAGCGGTTCGAGGTCGCGCAGGATGTGGTCCTCGGCCAGCGGATACGCGTACCGGACCGCGGTGACCGCCCCGGTGGCCGGGTCGCGCTCGACGGTCCGCACCGGATCGGTGTACGGCGGTGCCGAGTTGCCGCCGAGCCCGTGGCTGGGATGGTGGAACATCACCACCCGGAAACGTGCCGCGCGGGCCTCGGCCGAGGTCAATTCCTGCTCCAGCCAGCGGTACTGCGCGGAGCCCCGGTGCACCGGCTCGAAGATGAACTGGCCGTGCCCCCACCGTTCGGGGTGGGCCAGGTCGGCCACGTCCTCCTGGAACTTGCCCCGCCCGACCGGCACGTGCGGTCGCCAGATCGACGTGACGAAGAGCGTCACCAGGTGTACCTCGCCGATCGTCCGCGACCACCAGCGCGGACCACCCGCCGCACTGCGCGGGTACGGGAAGAGTTCCTCGTAGGTCGTGACGTCCCAGGACCGTCGGCCGAGTTCCGCCTCGTCCGTGTCCACGTGCTCGTCCGTGCCCGTGCCGGCGTGCTCGTCTGCGTCCGTGTCCACGTGCTCGTCCGTGCCCGTGCCGGCGTGCTCGTCTGCGTCCGTGCCGGCGTGCTCGTCCTCGCCGGAGCCGGTCGGGCCGGCGGAGCCGTCCGGGCCGCCCGACCCGGTCGAGCCGCCCGCCCGGCGTCGCTCGCGGGCCGCCTCCCGGGGCTGCGGGTCGTTGAACTGGCTGTCCAGGCTGGCGGTCTCGGACCACCGGCCCATCACCTCGTGGTTGCCGATCGCCGGGAAGATCGGGGTGTGCGGCAGGAGTGGCGCACCCCGGTAGGTCCGGCCGGCGATCGGTGTCTCCGCCCGCCCGGTCATGCTGGCGAAGAAGGCCGGACCGGTGGCGGAGTCGAACCAGTCGCTGGCCCGGTCACCGACGTTGACCATGTCGCCGGCCATCAACACGCCGTCCAGCCGTACGCCGACGGTCTCGGCCACCTTCTCCAGGTTGGCCGCCGTCATCGTCTTGAGCTGGTGGTCGCTGGTCAGCAGCAGCCGTACCCCCGCCCCGGACGGCGCCGCCGGAGCCAGCGAGTACGCCGCCGTGACCGTGGTTCGACCGGGACCGTGCAGCGCCACCACCCGGTACGGCGTACGGCCGGGCGGTAGCCCGGTGACCCGGGTCAGGTGCCGGTACACCGGTCGACGGGTCACGGTCGGATAGCTCCGGCCCGGCACCCGGGATTCGGCGTCCTCCCGGGTACGCGACAGCGGGCGGCTCTCCGCCACGAACCGCCGCCACCCCGGGCCGGACGGCTGGTCGCCGGATGCGGCGTCCCGGGCCTGCCGGGGCGACATCCCGGCCACCTCCGAGCCGACCAGCACGAACCCGCCGGTGCCGGGCTCCTCGGTGTGCCAGGCGACCCAGACACCGTCCGGGTCCGGATCGAGCAGGTACGGCTCGCAGAGCAGCGGTGCGGAGTACTCCGTCATCGCACGTGATCTTCCGTCATCGCGGACAGTCAACCATCCGCTGCCCGGCGGGCGAAGACCGGCAGGGCCCCGCCGTCCGCCGGTCGGGCCGCCGCCGTCCCGACGCCTGCGACCGTGGTCCGAACCGGTGGAGTCAGCCGAACGGGTCCCAGTGGCTTGCGTAGCGCAGCATGGACTGGGCGAGGTGGGGATGACTGCCCGCCCACAGGTCGTCGAAGAAGAACCACTGCTGGAAGCCGAACACCTCGTCGGTGTGTATGGCGAGTTGGGCGAGGTGCGCGGAGACGAGCAGCAGCGACCGGTCCGGGTGCCGGTCGGCGGGGATCGGCGGAAGCGCCGCCCGGCGGGCGGCCACCGGATCCGGGTCGTCGGCGTCGTCGGGCAGGTCGGGCCAGGGCTTCCAGATCGTCCGGTAGAAGCCCGGCCACTCGTTGGCTCGACGCAACGCCGGCTCGATCGACTCGTCCGCCGGATCGAGCAGGGCCGCCAGCACCTGCAACTCCGGCGGCCAGTCCGGATCGGGCTCGCCCGGTGCGACGAGCCCGTCGCGGAGCCGGGCGGCGAGCCCCGGCAGGCGTACCCCGGGAAACACCTGGGGCGGGGTGGTGGCGATCGACGCGCCGTCGTAGAAGGTCAGCAGCACCGCGTAGCTGGCACCGGCACCTCCGGCGGGCGGCATCACCTGCTGGGTGGGCACCGCCGGCACGAACGCGGCACCGGGCCCGTCCGGCGCCGTGACCTCGGCGGGCAGCGGCCACGACTGGAACAGGTAGGCCAGCCGGTCCGGCGCGGCGGCCGGCACCTCGTCGTCGAAGAAGAAGTACGCCAACTCGACCTCGTCGTCGTCGGTGTACGCCCGCACGGAGTGCTCGGTGACCCGGAGGTGGGTCTCCGGGTCACCCTCGAGGTAGAGGTGCTCGCGCAGCAGGTCGCGGAGTTCCTGCCAGTCGCGTGGTGGGGCGAGGTGCCGTTGCGCCGCCTTCTCGAAGATCGAGTTCAGTCCGTAGACGTCGACCCCGAGCTGGTCCTCGATCCACCGCTCCGGGTCCTCGACGGTCCAGCCCCGCCGGAACCAGTCCAGCACCCCTACCCCCGGCAGATGGCGGACATGCTTGCTCAGCGGCCCCTCGTAGTGGGAGCGGTACACGAAATACACGCCCTCGATGTTGCAACACCGGACCGACATTTCCCGGGCGGCGCGGATGTTCCCGGCGTCGGGCGCCTCCCCGGGGGCCGGCCGGTGTGGATCAGATGGCGGTGGCCCGGGCCACCTTCCACTCCCCGCCGACCCGGCGCAGTTCGAGGACCACCCGGTTCTGGTCGACCTTCTCGCCGTCGGTGTTGGCGTTGCGCCGGTACTGGTTCAGATAGACCAGCAGCTCCACCTCGGCCGACTCGGCCCGGATCACCCCGCTGGCGGAGACCTCCGCGAGCACCACCGCCTGCTCGGAGACGGCCGTCGACTTCAGCGCCGAGGTCGTCTCGGCGTACTCGTCGGCGAACGGGCCGGTCACGAAGGCGCCTCCGTTCGCCACGCTGGCGTCGAAGCTGCGGTAGTCGTAGGAGAAGATCGCCTTCGCGGCGGGACCGGCGGTGGCCAGCGCCTGGCGTACCGCGGAGTCGCGTTGTTCGGCCTGGTGGTGGGCGTACCAGGCGGTGCCGGCCACGGCGGCGGCGAGCACGGTGGCGACCGCGAGGGCGAGGTGCAGGCGGCTGCCGGTGTACCGGCGGCGCCGTGCCGGGGCAGGCTCGGGGCCGCGTTCCGCGCCGTCGGCCGCCGGCTCTTCGCTGGTACGACGCCCGGGGCGCAGCCGTCGGGCGAGCGTGGCGATGGACGATCGCATCGGAGTACTCCTCTCAGCCGACGAACTGGAGCCGGGCGACCAGCCAGGTGTCGGAGTCGCCTTCCCTGGTCAGGTCGACCTGGATCCGGTAGTGCGCGGGCCGCCCGTCCGGGGCGTTCACGTTCTTGACGGTCGCGTCCATCGCCACCAGCACCACCGCGTGGCGGCGGTCGCCGGAGAGCAGGCCGGCGCGCAGCACCGTACCCCTCGACTCGACCTTGTTCTCCAGCACCGCCTCCCGCACCTTGGCCTGGCCCCGGACGAACTCCTCCTTGAACTCGCCGGTGGCACCGGCCGTGATCCGCTGGAGGTCGCTGTCCACACTGGACGCGCTGACCGAGACGAAATTGACGGTGGTCTGCCGCGCGGCGGCCAGGGCCTGCGCGTGGGCCCGCTCGACCGCCCGGTCCTCCCACCACTGGTAGCCGAAGACACCGGCCAGGGCGAGTGCCGCACAGAGCGCGGCGACGAGCGCGACCGTCGTCCCGAGCCGCCGCCCGGGCCCGCCCCGTCCCGCCGCCGTCTCGCCGGTCGAGCCCGCCTCGCCGGTCCTGGTCGCCTCGCCGGTCGAGCCCGCCTCGCCGGTCCTGGTCGCCTTGCCGATGCGGATCGCCTTGCCGGTCGAGCCCGCCTCGCCGGTCCTGGTCGCCTTGCCGGTCCTGGTCGCCTTGCCGGTCCTGGTCGCCTTGCCGATGCGGGTCGCCGTGCCGGTCGTGTCCGGCTCGTCGGTCGTGGTCGCCCTGTCGGTCGTGGTCGCCCTGTCGGTCGCGGTCGCCCCGTCGGTCGTGGCCGCCCTGTCCGTCGCGGTGGCCCCGTGCGTCGCGGTCGGCTCGTCGGTCGGGTCCGGCTCGTCCGTGGAGATCGGCTCGTCGGTCCTGGTCGTCCCGCCTGTCGCGGTCGGCTCCCCGCTGCCCGGCCTGTCGACCGGTTCCTGGTCGAGCCGTTCCAGGATCTCCTGCACGGGGTCCTTGGCGGCCGGCACCCGCCGGGTCACCGTACGCCGGGTCGCCGCCCGCCCGCCCCGGGCCGGCTGCCGCGTCCCGTCGCCCGACCGGCGTGCCCCGCCGGCCGGGCCCCGTCCCTCGGCGGGTGCCTGCGCGGGTACGGCCGGAGTCGCCGGATCGGCCGCTGTCGTGCCCTTTACCAGTTTCAACCTGCGTTCCTCACCGCTGCGCATCGGTCGGCTCCTCGGGTCGGTCACGGCGCGAGGCCGGCGAGTAGGAGTTGCTTCCAGGACTGGTCGCCGGCGAGCTGGTACTGCCCACCGGTCGAGCCGAAGGAGAGTGGGCTGCCGGCCGGGCCCAGCGCGACCCCGGTCGCGGGGTCGTAGCCGGCGACCGTGGCGGGGGAGACCGGCGGGGCGCCCCCGGCCGGCTCGTCCGACTCCGGCAGCGCCGGCCCGCCGGGGCGGGGCGGCGCCGGGTCCGTGCCGCCGGGGCGGGGGGCCGCGGCGCTGCCCCGGACGCTGGAACCGCGGG
Organism: Plantactinospora sp. CA-294935; assembly: GCF_050936445.1. Classification (NCBI taxonomy): domain Bacteria; kingdom Bacillati; phylum Actinomycetota; class Actinomycetes; order Micromonosporales; family Micromonosporaceae; genus Plantactinospora; species Plantactinospora sp. CA-294935. Next base: position 7,622,548 of record NZ_JBNJMU010000001.1, on the reverse strand, counting down.
CCGCCTCGGCCGAGGTGCAGCGGGTGGAGCCGTCGTAGACGCAGGCGGGCGGGTCGGCGACGTTCAACACGAGCCCGAAGTGCACGGTGCCGTCGCCGGGGGTGACGGTGAACGCGCCGTCGACCACCAGCGGATAGACCACCAGCAGTTGCTCGATGCCGGGCAGCCGCCGGGCAGCCACCCCGTTCACCGCGACCAGGTTGCCCAGCAGGGTGCCGATCGACGGGTCCAGGTCGCGCAGCAGGCCGACCAGTTCGGTGGCCGCGGCCGGCCCGTCGGCGAGGATCCGCCGCAGGTCCGGGTCGGCCGCCCGGACCGTCTCGGCGAGCCGGGCCAGCCCGTCCGCCCAGCGACGCAGCGCGGCGGCGGACTCCTGCTGGGTACGCAGCACCGTGCGCCCGTCCCGGATCAGCGTCACGGTCTCCGGCAGCCGTACGGTCGCCTCGGCCAGCAGCGCGCCGCTCGCGTCGAGGATCCGGCGCAGTGCCGCCTCGTTGCCCTCGAAGGCGACGCCCAACTCGTCGATCACCACCGCCAGGTCGTCCGGGTCGATGGAGCGGACCAGCGCGTCCAGGTTGGCCAGCAGGGTCTCCGGGGCCAGCGGGGTGCCGGTGCGGTCCCGGGGGATCACCGAACCGTCCCGCAGGTAGGGGCCGGTGTCGCGCTCGGGGCGCAGGTCGACGTACTGCTCACCGACGGCGGAACGTTGCGAGACCACCGCCCGCAGCGTGTCGGGTACGCGTATCCCCTCGTCCAGCCGGAGGGTGACCCGGACCGCCCCGTCGTGCAGGTCGACCGCCTCGACCCGGCCGACCGGGAAACCCCGGTAGCTGACCGACGCGTTCGGGAAGATGCCCCCGGAGTCGGCGAAGTCGGCGTGCACCAGATAACCGTGGCCGAGCAGCCGGTCGCCGAGTCCGACGTAGCGGACCGCGACATAGCTGATCCCGAGCACGCTGACCACCAGGAACGCGAGTACCTGGAGTCGGGCGGTACGTCCGATCATCGCAGCAACCCCCCGCCGAGTACGTCGAGCAGCCCGCCGGTCCGCCCGTTCGTCGCCCCGTCCGGCGGCGGCAGTAGGCAGCCGGGGGAGAGGATGGCGCCCAGCGGCAGTTTGGTGCCGGGCGGGAAGATGGTGCCCGGCGGCACCACACCACCAGGTGGCAGCAGCCCGCCCGGCGGCAGCAGCGACCCGGGACGGAGCAGTTCACAGCCGGGCGGCAGCTCGCACTCGGGCAGCAGCGGCGGCAGCCAGTCGATCGGCAGCAGCCCGCCGACCGGCAGACAGATCGGTGGCAGTACGCCGGGCAGCAGCGGACCGACCCCGCCCGGCCGCCCGTCGTCGCTGCCGCCGGGGCGCTGCCCGCCGCCGGTCGCACCCGGGCGGTTGCCGCTGGTGCCACCGGGCCGGGTCCCGCCCTTCGACGGCGGCTTCGCCACCGGCTTGGCGGAGAAGAGGTTCGACAGGATGGTCGCGGCGTCCAGGTCGGCGGTGAGCGACAGGTTGATGTAGTCGCCGACGATCGCCCCGGTGACGTTCGGCGGGAACGGGTACGACAGCATGAAGTCGAGCGACTTCGGCAGCGCGTCGCCGGCCCGGACGAGTTGTTCGAGCGTCGGTTGCAGGGCCTTCACGCTCGCCACCAGGTCCTCCCGGCTCTCGGTGACCACCCGGGCGCCCACCCGACCCAGTTCGCCGAGGGCGGTCACCGCCTCGCTGAGCTGCTCCCGCTGCTCGGCCAGCACCGTCAGGCCGGGGTCGAGCGCGGAGAGCGCGTCACCGATCACGGCCCGCTGCCGGGCCAGCCGATCCGTCAACCGGTCCAGCGCGTCCACCGCGCGGACCAGATCCGCCTTCTGCCGGTCCAGCCCGGTCACGAAGCTGTCCAACTGGCGCAGCGCGTCCCGGGCGGCCGGCTCCCGACCCTGCAACGCGGCGGCGAGTTCCTGGTTGATCGTCTTGAGCTGGGCGAGCCCGCCGCCGTTGAGCAGCAGCCCGAGCGCGGCGAGCACCTCCTCGACCTCGGCCGACCGCTTCGTCCGGGCCAGCGGGATCACCGCGTCGTCGGCGAGCTGCCCGGCGGGTGGCTCGGTGACCGGGGCGGCCAGCGCGACGTACTTCTCGCCGAGCAGGCTGGTCTGCCGGACCGCGGCGGTGGCGTTGCCGGGCAGCGTCACGGTCCGGTCGATGTCGAGCCGGACCAGGGCGGTCCAGCCGCGCAGCGATATCTCCCGCACGCTGCCGACGGTGACGTCGTTGACCTTGACGGATGCCTGTGGCACCAGGTCGAGTACGTCGGTGAACTCGGCCGTGACCTGGTACGCCGGCCCGTCCGGTGCCCCGCCGGGCAGCGGCAGGTCGGCCAGGTTCGGGACGCTGCAGCCGGTCGCCCCGACCGTCGCCGCCAGCAGCGCCGCGACCGCCCGCGGCACCGTCCGCCCGCCTCCGAACCGGGTCGCCGTCCGCCCGTCCCCGAGCCGCGGCGCCGTCCGTCCGCCCCTGAGCCGGGTCGCCGTCCGCCCGTCCCCGAGCCGCGGCACCGTCCGCCCGCCCCTGAACCGGGTCGTCGGACGAGCCTCGGGAAAGACCGGCCGGCTCATCGGAGACCTCGCAGGATGCCGCCCAGCGTGCGGTCGAGCGACACCTCCGGCCCCGGCGTCCCCGGTGCGGGTGCCGGCTTACCGTCGCCGGTGGCCGGCGGCTGCGGCACCGCCGGTGCGGGCTTGCCGGAGGGCGGCAGGTTGAGCAGCTTGCGCAGCTCCTCCGGCAGCGGGAGTCGCTTCAGGTTGAGGGTCTCGGCCAGCTCGAAGCAGCGCTTGGGCACCTTCGGCGCCGGCAGCGCGTCGGCCAGCGTGGCGCAGACGTATGCCGCCGGGTCGTACGGTCCGAGCAGGTTGTCCCGGGTGTCCAGGGTGCCGGACCGGGCGTTGTAGGCCAGGTTCAGGTTGGAGAGCGTCAGCGGTGCCACGTCCAGGATCTTGATGAGCGCCTTCTGCTGTCGGACCAGCACGTTCGTCACGTCCGCCAGCGCGTCCACGTTGGATTTCAGCACCGCCCGGTTGTCCCGGACGAACCGGGTGACCTCGCCGAGCGCGGTAGCCAGGTTGCGCAGCGCGGCGGCCAGGTCGCCCCGTTCGGCGGCGAGCTGGGTGGCCACGTCGGCGAGCCGGGAGTTGAACGCCCGCACCTGCTGGTCGCTGCGGGCCAGCGCGGTGGTGAACCGTTGCAGGTTCGCCACCGTGCCGAACAGGTCCTGCCGCCCGTCGGCGAGGGTGTCCAGGGCCCGGGAGAGCCCGTCCAGGGTGTCGTGCAGGTTGTCGCCGTTGCCGGCCAGGTTGGCCCGGGCGGTGCCGAGCAGGTCGTCCAGCGCGCCGTCGGCGTTGGCGCCGTCCGGCCCGAGCGCCCGGTTGAACTCGTCGAGCGCCCGGTAGATGTCGTCGATCTCCATCGGCGCCATCGTCCGGTCCACCGGCAGCTCCGCGCCGTCGGGCAGCCGGGCACCGCCGGAGAAGGCCGGGGTGAGCTGGACGTACCTGTCGCTGACCAGGCTCGGCGGCACGATCACCGCCGACGCGTCGGCCGGGATGTCGTGCCGGGCGTCGTAGCGCAGCTCCAGCCGGACGGTACGACCGGCCGGGGAGATCGAGACGACCTCACCGATCCGCACCCCGAGCACCCGTACGTCGGAGCCGGGGTGGATGCCGACCGCCCGGGCGAAGTGCGCGACGAGGCGACGCTGCGGGGTGCCCTGGTGCAGCACCACGAACGCGGCCGCGGCGGCCACCACCACGGTCACCCCGGCGGCGAGCAGCGCCCGCCGACGGTTCGGCGGAGCGAGGAACCGGCGCATCAGCGACCTCCCGTCGGCACGTACGGCTGGAGCAGCCCGCGAAGATAGGAGTCGAACCATCGGCCGTTGCCCAGCACGTTGGTGAACGCGTCGAGGAACGGCCCCATCGTCTGCAACGTCCGCTCCAGGTCGTCGCGGTTGCGTTGCAGGGTGGCCACCACCCCGCGCAACTGGCGCAGCGTCGGCTCCAGCGTGGCGCGGTTGTCGGCGACCAGCCCGGAGAGCTGGGTCGACAGGTCCCGGGTGCCGACCAGCAGCTCGTGGATCGCGTCCCGCCGTCGGTGCACCTCGTCGAGCAGCAGCGTCCCGTCCGCGACCAGCCGGCGGAACTCCTCGTCCCGGTTCGCCAGTACGTCGGTGACGCTCCGGGCCCGCTCCAGCAGCTCGCGCAGCTCGGCGTCCCGGCTGGCGACCGTGCGGGAGAGCCGGGAGAGCCCGTCCAGCGAGGAACGCACGCTGCCCGGCGTGTCGGCGAAGGTCTCCGCGAGGGTGGTGAACGCGGTCGCCAACTGGGCGGTGTCGATCTCGTCGAGCGTGCCGGCCAGCCCGGTGACCGCCTGCATCACGTCGAACGGCGACGCCGTGCGGGAAAGCGGGATCTCCGCGTCCTCGGCCAGCCGGCCCGGCCCGGCCGGGGTCAGCGCCAGATACTTCTGGCCGAGCACCGTCTTGATCCGGATGGTCGCGCCGGTGTCCCGGCCGAGCCGCAGCTCACCGTCGTCGATCTGGAACCGCACCCGGACGTACGGGCCGGTGCCGTTCCGGGCCAGGTCGACCTCGGTCACCTCGCCGACGCGTACCCCGGCGACCCGGACCTCGTTCCCCTCGGCCAGCCCGCTGGCGTCCCGGAACGCCGCCGCGTACGCCGGGTTGCCGAGTGCGGAGAGGTCGTCCAGCCGGAACGCGGTCAGCAGCAGGCCGGTCAGCACCACCAGCCCGACCGCGCCGACGGCGACGAGATTGCGCTCCCGGAACGGTTTCACCGGGCACCTCCTGATCCGGCGCAGCGGGCGGCCTGGGAACTGAACGTCGCCGGGTTGACGCCCTGCCCGCCGAGCGCCAGCCGGCCGTCGAAGTCGCAGACGAAGAGGTTGAGCCAGGAGCCGTGCGAGGCGACCCGGGTCAGCGCCTCGTACCGGTCGGGCAGCCGGCCGAGGGTGCCGTCGATGACCGCCGCGTTCCGGTTGAGGGTGCCGGCCAGTTCGCCGAGTTCGGTCACGTCGGCGGCGAGCGCCGGCCGGGCGTCGGCGAGCAACGCGGCGGTGCTGCCGGTGAGCTTGCCGAGGTTGACCAGCGCCGCGCCGATCGCCTCCCGGTCACCGGCCAGTCCGGTGACGAACTGCTGCAACGACCGGATCGTCTGGTCGAGTTCGGCGTCCCGGGAGTCCAGGGTGGCCAGCACCGAGTTGAGGTTGGTCACCACCCGGCCGATCACCGCGTCCCGGTCGGCGAGGGTGTTGGTCAGCGAGGCGGTGTGCGCGAGCAGGCTGGCCACGGTGCCGCCCTCGCCCTGTAGCACCTGGATGATCTCGTACGCCAGCTTGTTGACGTCCTCCGGGGTCAGCGCGGTGAAGAGGGGCCGGAAGCCGTTGAAGAGCGTGGTCAGGTCGAGGGCCGGAGTGGTCTGGCCGATCGGGATCAGTCCGTCCGGGCGCAGCGGCGCTCCGCCGCCCGGGCCCTCGGCGAGCGCGACGTACCGCTGGCCGACCAGGTTGCGGTACCGGATCTTCGCCCGCACCGTGGTGCTCAGCGGCACCTCCTCGGTCAGCGTCAGGGTGACCTCGGCGAGGCTGTCCTGCACCACCCGGATCCCGTCGACCTGGCCCACCCGGACCCCGGCGATCCGGACGTCGTCGCCGGGCAGTAGGCCGGTGACGTCGGTGAACCGGGCCCGGTAGCTGGTGCCGCCGAAGGAGAACGAGCCGAGCGCCTGACCGAGCAGCCCGGTGAGCAGCAGCGTCACCGCGGCGAACGCGACCAGCTTGACCAGCGGTCCGACCGGTACCCGTCTCATTTGACGTTCACCACCGCTCCGCGCAGCAGCGGACCCCAGAGCAGGACGGCGATGTCGGGTACCTGCACCGGCAGGGTGTCGGTGGCGGCCCCGATGATCGGCTTGAGCAGGTTCTGTTCCTCCTCCGTGCCGGCGGATCCCATTGCCGGTGGGTTGCCGGCGGACGGGTTACCACCGGTGGCGGTGGCCGTGCCGGCCGGTGGTTTGCCGACCGGCAGCTTGACCGGGCCGGGGCGGGAGCCGCCGTGGTCGTAGCCGTCCTCGATCCGCACCTCGGGCGCCGGCGGCGTCGGGTTCGGCAGTTCCCGGCACTGCGGGCCGGTCGAGGCGCCGTACGCCGGGGCGTCCCGGCCGGGCTGGTACGCGCCGTTGTCCCGGGTGACCTCCAGGGTCACGTGCATCCGGCCGTTCCGGAACACCTCCTCGGCGCGCGGCTGCGCCCGCACCAGCCCCTGCATCAGGCACGGATATTCCGGGGCGTACGCGGCCAGCAACTCCAGCACCGGCCGGCCCAGCTCGCCGAGCCGGATCACCTGGTCACCGTGCCGGTCCAGGAACAGCCGGCCCACGTCGGCGGCGTCGGTGGACTCGGCGAGGAAGGCCGCGAGCTGGGTCCGCTGGTCGGCGACGGTCCGCGCGGTCGGGGTGACGTCCCGGAGAATGGCCAGCAGGTCCGGCAGGGCCGCGTCGTAGGAGTCCAGCACCGCCGCGAGCCGCCGGACGTCCTCGGTGAGCGCCGGCAGTTCGCGGTTGAGTTCGCTGAGGTAGGTGTCGAGCGTCTCCAGGGTCCGGCCGAGCTGCTCGCCGCGACCGTCCAGCGCGGTGGCCAGCGCGGCGAGCGTGCTGGCCAGCTTGTCCGGCCGGATCGACTGGAGCAGCGGCAGCGCCTCGTCGAGTACCCGTTCCAACTCGACGCCGTTGCGACTGCGGTCCTGGCTGATCACCGCACCGGCCCGCAGCGGAGCGGCGGTGGAGCCGGCCGGGGGGACCAGCGCCACGTACCGCTCGCCGAAGAGGGTCTTCGGCAGCAGCCGGGCGGTGACGTCGGCCGGTACCTGCCCGATCCGGTCCGGGTCGAGCGCGAGCCGCAGCCGGGCCTGTGCCCCGTCGCTGCCGACCTCGCGTACCTCGCCGATCGGTACGCCGCGCAGCTTCACCTCGGCACCGGGGTTGAGCTGCATCCCGGTCTGGGCGGTGTAGAGGGTCACCCAGGCGACCGGGGTGAAGACCTTGCGGTACTGCAACACGGCCAGCGACAGCGCCGCGCCGAGTACCACCACGAAGACGAGACCGAGGACGCGCCGGCCCAGCGGCGACCCGCGATGCTCCATGCTCACCTGTTCACCCCGCGATCCGTACGGTCGTGGTCGCGCCCCAGATGGCCAGCGACAGGAAGAAGTCGACGATGTTGATCGCCACGATGGCGGTACGCACGGCGCGGCCGACCGCCATCCCGACCCCGGCCGGCCCGCCGCTGGCGTGGTAGCCGTAGTGGCAGTGCACCAGCACGACGATCACGCTGAACACCAGTACCTTGCCGAACGACCAGAGCACGTCCACCGGGGGCAGGAAGAGGTGGAAGTAGTAGTCGTAGGTGCCCGCCGACTGTCCGAAGTAGAAGACCGCGATGCCTCTGGTGGCCAGGTAGCTGGAGAGCAGGCCGATCACGTACAGCGGGATGACGGCGACGAAGCCGGCGATCATCCGGGTGGTGACCAGGAACGGCAGCGAGGACACGCCCATCACCTCAAGGGCGTCGACCTCCTCGGAGATCCGCATCGCGCCGAGCTGGGCGGTGAAGCCGGAGCCGACCGTCGCCGACAGCGCCAGCCCGGCGACCAGCGGGGCGATCTCCCGGGTGTTGAAGTAGGCCGAGATGAACCCGGTGAACGCGCTGCTGCCGAGCTGGTCCAGCGCCTGGTAGCCCTGGAGCCCCACCTCGGTGCCGGTGAAGAAGGTCAGGAAGCAGATCACCCCGACGGTGCCGCCGGCGACCGCGAGCGCGCCGCGACCGAAGCTGATCTCGGCGAGCAGCCGCACCACCTCGCGGCGGTAGCGGTGCAGGACCCGTGGGGTCCAGGCGAACGCCCGCAGGTAGAAGGCGAGCTGGTCGCCGAGGTTGTCCAGGGTACGCAGCATCGGCCCTCACATCCCCCGCTGCGGCACGAGCTGGAAGTAGACCGCCGTGATCACGAAGTTCAGCGCGAAGAGCAGCATGAAGGTGAGTACGACGCTCTGGTTGACCGCGTCACCGACCCCCTTGGGCCCGCCTCGCGCCGTCATCCCGTGGTACGACGCCACCAGCGCGGCCACCGCACCGAACAGCACCGCCTTCACCTCGCCGACGGCCAGGTCGGAGAGTTGCCCCAGCGCCTGGAAACTCGCCAGGTACGCCCCCGGGGTGCCGCCCTGCATCACCACGTTGAAGAAGTAGCCGCCGGCCACCCCGACGACGCTGACCAGCCCGTTGAGCAGCGCCGCGACGAGTGCGGCGGCGACGATCCGGGGCGCCACGAGCCGGTGCACCGGGTCGATGCCGAGCACCTCCATCGCGTCCAGCTCCTCGCGGATCTTCCGGGCACCGAGGTCGGCGCAGATGGCCGAGCCGCCCGCCCCGGCGATGATCAACGCGGTCACGATGGGGCTCGCCTCGCGTACCACGGCCAGCACCGAGGTGGCACCGGTGAACGACTGGGCACCGAGCTGGCGTACCAGGGAGCCGAGCTGTAGTGCGATCACCGCACCGAACGGGATTGCCACCAGCGCGGCCGGCAGGATCGACACCGAGCTGATGAACCAGGCCTGCTGCACGAACTCGCGGACCTGGAACGGCCGCCGGAACAGCCCGCGCAGCGCGTCGAGGCAGAAGGCGAAGAAGTAGCCGGGGCCGCGCAGCCCGGCCGCCACCCGGGTCGGGCCGCCGGTCTGGCCGGTGCCGGTCGGCGCGCTCATCGCAGCGCCTCGGTCGGCTGCCACACGCTGCCCTGTACGCCCCGGAACGAGCCGACCGGGGGTGTGACACCGTGCTCCTCGCACCATCGGCCCGGCGGTTGCTCGGCGGCGCGGGGCCGCCCGTCCGAGGGGGCGAGTTGCAGCGGGATCGGCGGCAGCGGCGGCAGCTCCACCCCGGCCTCGGCCTCGGCGCGCAGCTCGTCGGAGTCCTTCTCCTCGGCCATCCCGATCGGGCCGATCCGCTGCGCGTTGAGGAACTGCCGGACCACCGGCTCGGTGCTGGAGAGCAGCATCTCGCGCGGCCCGAACATGGCCAGGTGACCGTGGTAGATCAGCCCGATGTTGTCCGGCACCGTGCGGGCGGTGTTGATGTCGTGCGTGACGATCAGGAACGTCGCACCGGTCTGTTGGTTGAGGTCGATGATGAGCTGGTTCAGGTACGCGGTGCGGACCGGGTCGAGCCCGGAGTCCGGCTCGTCGAAGAGGATGATCTGCGGGTCCAGCACCAGCGCCCGGGCCAGCCCGGCCCGCTTGCGCATGCCGCCGGAGATCTCGCCCGGCAGCTTCCGCTCCGCGCCGAGCAGCCCGACCATCTCCAGCTTCTCGTGCACCACCGCCCGGATCTGCGACTCCGACTTGCGGGTGTGCTCGCGCAGCGGAAAGGCGACGTTGTCGTAGATGTTCATCGAGCCGAACAGCGCGCCGTCCTGGAACAGCACGCCGAAGAGCTTGCGGACCTCGCAGAGGGCACGTTCGGAGAGCCGGGGGAGGTCCTGACCCTCTATCCAGATTGCCCCACGGTCCGGCTTCAGCAGCCCGACCAGCGTCTTGAGGAAGACGGACTTGCCGGTGCCCGAAGGGCCGAGCAGCACCGAGATCTCGCCCGCCGGCAGGGTCAGACTGACGTCGGACCAGACCGGTTGCCCGCCGAAGGACTTCGTCAGCCCCTCGACCCGTACCTCGACGCCCATCCGCACACCCGCCCGCCGCAGCTTCCGGCGGACCGTCCGTCCACCGCCGTCTCTGGTGGACATCGCGCGGGGCGCGCCGTGCGTAACAGCGGTGGCCGGTAATTCTTCGACCACTTTCCGTGGGTACGTCGGTGAGCCGCCGGCGCGACGTCGGAGAACCGCACCCCGCCGGTGGTGCTATCGGGCGGCTCCCGCTACGGTGCGGTTAACCCGCCGGTAACTCCAGGCGTGGTGCCGGACGAAGGTGTGGCCCCGACGAAGGTGCGACCGCATACATGACCGCAGCACCCGAGACAGATCTTGTCGCGCGCGCGGCTCGACGCGACCCCGAGGCGACGGCGGCACTGCTCACCGAGGTCCGCCCCGGCCTGGTCCGGTACTGCCGGGCCCGGCTCGGCCGGATCGGCGGCGCGTACGCCACCGCCGACGACGTGGCCCAGGAGGTCTGCCTGGCGGTGCTCCGGGCGCTGCCCCGCTACCGGGACCAGGGCAGGCCGTTCTCCGCGTTCCTCTACACCATCGCCGCGCACAAGGTCGCCGACGCGCAGCGGGCCGCCATCCGCGACTCGGCCGTCACCACCGACGGTCCGCTGCCGGACGAGCCGGACGCCGAACCCGGCCCCGAACAGCGGGCCGTCGCCACCGACCTCGCCCGGCGGCTCTCCGCGCTGTTGGCCCGGCTGCCCGAGGTGCACCGGGAGATCGTCCTGCTCCGGGTGGCGGTCGGCCTCACCGCCGACGAGGTCGGCCTGATCGTGGGAATGTCGGCCGCCGCGGTCCGGGTGACCCAGTCCCGCGCCCTGGCCCGGCTCCGCGCGCTGGCCGGCACCGCCCTGGACGAGGTCGCCGCGTGAGTACGCTACGAAGCGGTGCAGAGCGAGACGACGGTACGGACGAGCGCGGCGGCGCCGTGCCGGGGCGGGATGGGACGTTGACCGGCCGGGACGGCGAGTCTGGATGGAGTGCCGAGCGGGCAGCGGCGCGCCGGTCCTCGGCCCAGCCGCACCAGCCCACCGGCCCGGACCTCGACCTCGACCTTCACCTCCATCCGACGACCGTTCCCGATCCGTCGGCCGATTCCGATCCGTCGGCCGTTCCCGATCCGGCGGTGGTCGCGGCGGACGACCTGCTGCTCGACACGTTGGGACGGGGAGCGTCGGCGGTCGGCGACGACCCGCTGGCCGGGCTGCTCACCGCCTGGCGCGCGGAACTCGACGCCGATCTGCCGGCGCTCGACCTCGACACCGCGTTCGCCCTGACCACGCCTCGGCAGGTCGGACAGGGCCCGGACGGCATCCGCCCGCCCCGTACCGCAGTCCCGGTCCGCCGACCCGGTCCCGGTGCTTCGGCGAGCCGGCCGCCGGCCGGACGTCGCCCCGGTGCCGGTCCGGCCGGCTCCGCGCGGGAACCCGCCGGGCGACCGGGTCCGTCCCGCCCACCGGTGCGCCCCGGCCCGCTCGTCCGCCGACTCGTCCTGTCCAGCGTGGTCGGTGTGGTCGTGACCGCCCTGCTCGGGCTCGGCGTCAACCACGCGGGGCCGACCAGCCCGCTCTGGCCGGTCGCGTCGGCGGTCTATCCGGACCGGTCCGCGGTCCGCGCCGCCGAGCACACCATCCAACTCGCCCGGGAGGCGGTGGCGGAGCGCCGCTACGCCGAGGCACGCGCGGAACTGGACCGTGCGGCCGTGCAGGTGACCGAGATCCGCGACTCGGCGGAGGCCGGGCGGCTGCGTACCGAGATCGAGCGGGTCCGGCTCGGACTGCCCGGGTCGGCGGACCGGTCGGAGGCGCCTACCGGTGAGACTCCTCCGGTCCGACCGGTGCCACCGACACCGGGTGCCGGGCGTACCCCGGCTCCGGCGCGTTCCCCTGGCGATGCGGCACCGCCGACGGTGCGGTCCGGTCCGGCGCAGCCGCCACCGGCGAGCCCGTCGCGCCGGGAGGTACTGCCGCTGCCGGTACCCGTGCTGCCGTCGCTGCTGCCGTCCGGGCTGCCGCTGCTGCCCAGCGGCGGTTGCGTGCTGCTCTGCCCACCCGACTGACCCGGCCCCGAGGGTGACCACGTCCTGCCCGGACAAGCTCGCCGAGCGGCCACTCGCGGCAGAAGGGATCGATGGCCGGAGGTAGTCTGGCGGACAGTGGCGGGATCGCCGCCCGACGCATCCGACCGACCCAGCCCGGAGGATGACGATGGATCGGGCAACGTCGCTGCCCTCGCCGGCCCGGCCCGGCATCCGATGGTTGCTGGCCGCGTTCCTGCTGGCGGTGGCGGCCGGCGCCCTGCTGCTGTTCCTGCCGGTCACGACCATCGTGGAGGCCACCTACGACAGCGGGGCCGCCCACCCGATGATCGGGGTTCGTGAGGTGCGGCAGCCCCTCGTGCAGGCCGAGGGGTGGGGCGTGGCGCTGCTGTTGCTGGTTCCGGTGCTGATCTGCGCGATGCCGCTGCTCGGCACCGGGGCCGCCCGGCTACCGCTGACGGTCGCCGCCGTGCTACTGCTCGGGCTGGGTGTCCTGGTGAGTCTCGCCTCGCTCGGGCTCTTCTACCTGGCCAGCCTGGTGCTGCTGGTGGTCGCCGCCGTACGGATGTTCGCCGGGACCGCCAGGCCGACGAGCTGAGGCGGTGCCGCGGGGGTCAGCCGGCGCGCTCCTCGACGCAGAAGACGTTACCCTCGGTGTCGGCAAGTACGACGTACCGGAGGCGGGTCCCCGGTGGCTCCGGGCCATCGTCAGTGGGGTAGTACGGCCAGTCGACCCGCCGTGCGCCGAGCGTGACGAGTCTTTCGACCTCCTCGTCCAGGTCGCGATCGTCGACCTGGAGGTCGAGGTGGATCCGGGGGAACCGTTCGGCAGGGCTCTCGCTGGCGTCCATCGCGATGGCGCTGCCGGAGACGCCGGGCGGAGGCGCGAGGACGATCCAGTCGTCACCCTCGTATCGCGGTGGTCGCCGTACGTAGCCGAGGGCCTGCCGCCAGAACTCCCCGGCGCGCTTGTCGTCGATCACCCCCAGCGAGATCTGGCTGATCCTCGTCATGCCGGGGAGCCTAACCGGAAACAGCAGTGTGGCGCGGCGGCCATCGGCCGCCGCGCCACAGGGGTGGTGCTCCGGTGTTCGGGTCAGTCCGCGCTCCCGAACACCGGCGGCACCGTACCCACCCCACACCCAGGGTCAGCCGGTCGAGCAGCTCGCGGTTGGTGTGGTGTTGTTGCCGTTCTTGTAGAGCGTGATGCCGAAGTTGTTGCCGTTACCGTTCGGACGCGCCGTGAGGGTGCCGCTGGTGCCGCTGACCGAGGCGTTCCAGCTGTTCTGCAAGCTCTGGCTGCCGTTCGTGCGGATGCTGACAACCCAGTTGCTGGCACCGCTGACCGAGAAGGTCGTGTTGAACCGGTCGTCCCACTCGTCGGCCCGGCTCACGCTGACCGAGCAGTTGCCGCTACCCGGCGGCGGGGTGGTGGGGTTGGGCCCCGGGTTACCTCCGCCGCCTTCCCGGACGGTGATGTCGGAGCTTCCCTGGCTCTGGTAGCCCTCGGTGGCCATGACCTGGTAGGCCCAGCTGGTGCCGAGGTTCAGGCCGGCGCGGGCCCAGGCGTCCATGTGGTTGCCGAAGGTGATCGTACCGCTGCTGCGCTTCTGCTGCCGGACGCTCCAGAACTGGTAGAACGTGGCGGTGCCGTCGATCGACGGCTGGTTGACCCGCTGGCTGCGGAGGATGTCGTAGGTACCACCATCGGTGGTTACCGTGCCCATCCGGGTGGCGCCGCTGCTCGGGTTGTAGCTGCCGAAGTTCTCCACCACGTAGTACTCGATGAGCGGGTTCCGCGTCCATCCGTACAGGGCGAGGTAGGTGTTGTTGTTGCCCGGGTTGTAGGTGCCCGAGTAGCTGACAGTCCGCCGGCTACCGCTGGACCAGCCCTTGCCGCCGACCCAGTTGTTGGTGCTCCTGCTCCACGAACTGGAGTACCGGCCGTTCTCGCGCAGCACCATGCAGGCGTCGCCGCTGTCCTTCCAGAACGAGAAGTAGAACCCGTTGTGCGTGCCGGTGCTGTTCGAGCAGACCTGCCGGTCGGCCTCGGCGTGCGCGCTGGGGGCCAGCGCCGTGCCGCTGACCGCCAGCGCCACGGCGCAGGCGGCGCCGAAGAGCAGCCGGATGCGGCGCTTTCTCGGTCTGGTGGGGGTGTGGTGCGTGTCGTTCATCTAGCTGCTTCCTCCTCGTGGTGGCTGGCGGGGGCCAGCGGCGCGGTACGACCCGGCAGGGCTGTCAGCCCCCGGCAACGGGCACCGGGCGCCAGCGTCGTACGGCGCGGTGGTGGTGGGCCGGTCGTCGCGCGGTCGACAACCGGAGGAGCGGAACGTGGTGGTGAGCCATCGACAGTGGTGAAGGTCTGCCGATGGCGACAGTATTGGTCGGGTTCCGGTCACATGTCAACGCTTCCCGGAAATATTGCGGAAACCCTCGGCTGGTAGCGATTCGCTCTGAGGTTGTTTCAGCAGGTCAGTGTGTCGGCTGACCGGTCGGGGCAGCGGCTCGTCGGCCGGAATGACAGTCGGGTACCCGAGATCCGGATGGGTGTGACCGAAAGTTACGGAGAACTTCCGGACCATGTCGCGGTCGGACGGGGCGGGAGCGGGCTCGGAGGAGGAACGCGGGTGGCGGCCCGGCCGCCACCCGCGAGTGCTGGTCAGGACCGGACGATGCGCGCGGTCAGCCCCAGTTCTGCGGGGCCTGCTGCCGGGTGGTGACGTTGATCCGGTTGAAGAAGTTGGTGGTGGCGATCCAGAGCACGAGGGCCGCGAGTTCCCGCTCGTTGAAGTGCTTGGCCGCCTCCTCCCAGATCTCGTCCGGCACGGCGTCGGCCCGGTCGGCGAGCCGGGTGGCCGCCTCGGCGAGGGCCAGGGCCGCACGCTCGGCGTCGGTGAAGTACGGGGTCTCCCGCCAGACCGCCACCGCGAAGAGCCGTTCGTCGGTCTCGCCGTTCTTCTTCGCGGCCCGGGCGCCGCTGTCCACGCACGGGCCGCACCCGTTGATCTGGCTGGCCCGCAGGTGTACGAGTTCCAGCGTCGACGCCGGCAGGCCGACCGAGTGGGTCTCCTTGTAGAGCAGGTTGACCGCCTTGACCGCCTCCGGCAGGAGCGCGGCGGGGTTGTTGATCCGTGCCTGCATGACTGTCTCCCTTACGATCTTGATGCTGGCCGGTGCCGCTGTCACACCGGCCCGGTCTGGTCCGTCGCTGTGTTGACGAACCCGGGGAGCGAGCTGTGACAAACGTGGCATGGCTCACAATGCGGGCAAGGAACGGCGAAGTGAGGGCTCTACCGTGACTGAGAAGGACCTGCTGGCCGAACGGTTCGAGGCGAACCGGCCGCAGTTGCGCGCCGTGGCGTACCGGATGCTCGGGTCGTCGGCCGAGGCGGACGACGCGGTCCAGGAGGCGTGGCTGCGGCTGAGCCGGACCGACACCACCGGAGTCGACAACCTCGGCGCCTGGCTGACCACGGTGGTCGGCCGGATCTGCCTGGACATGCTCCGGTCCCGTGGCTCCCGCCGCGAGGACCCGCTGGACGCCCGTACCGTCGAACCGGTCGCCACCTCCGAGCAGGCCGACCCGGAGCGGGAGGCGATGCTGGCCGACTCGGTCGGCCTGGCGCTGCTGGTCGTGCTGGAAACCCTCACCCCCGCCGAACGGCTCGCCTTCGTCCTGCACGACCTGTTCGCGGTCTCCTACGACGAGATCGCCCCGATCGTCGGGCGCAGCCCCGCCGCGTCCCGGCAGCTCGCCAGCCGGGCCCGCCGGCGGGTCCAGGCGGATGCCGCCACCCCGGAGGCGGACCTGCCGCGCCAGCGGGAGATCGTCGACGCCTTTCTCACCGCCGCGCGCGGCGGCGAGGTCAGCACGCTGCTCACCCTGCTCGACCCGGACGTGGTCATGCGGGCCGACAGCGCCGCCGTCCGGCTGGGCGGTCGCGCGGAACTGCGCGGCGCGCAGGACATCGCCGGCTTCTTCGCCGGCCGGGCCGATGCCGCGCGGACGGCCGTCGTCGACGGCGCTCCGGGCGCCGTGGTGGTGCTGCGGGGCAAGATCCGGTTCGCCCTCAGCTTCATCGTCCGCGACGGCCGGATCATCGGCATCGACGTGGTCGCCGACTCGGAGCAGTTGCACGCACTGGACATCACGACGACCGGCGTCGAGTTCGGCGGCTCCGACCGGTAACTTGCGCCGGGGATCCGACCGGTAACTCAGGCCGGTTCAGCACCGGTTGCTCTGCGAGCGTGGCCGAGGGCGCCGGCTGGCGCCCCGGCGGGACCGCACCGGAGCGGGCCCGCCGGAGCCGGACTCAGTTCCCCACGCCAGCCGGAGTCAGTTCCCCACGCCGAGGCTGGACATGAACGCGGGCGGGTACCGGTCGCCGCGCGCCGCGCCCAGCGGCACCGCCTTGTCGATCTCGGCGAGGTCGTCCGCGCTGAGGCTCAGCTCCATCGCGGGCAGCGCCTCGGCCAGCCGCTCGCGGGTACGGGCACCGGCCAGCGGCACGATGTCTCCGCCCTGTGCGGCCACCCAGGCAATGGCCAACTGCGCGACGGTGCAGTCCAACGTCCCGGCGATCCGCCGCAGCGCCTCGACCAGGGCGAGGTTGTGTTCCACGTTCCCGCTGGAGAACCGCGGGCTGAAGCCGCGGAGGTCGCCGGGACCGGCGACGTGGCCGGGACTCCAGTGCCCGGAGATGAGGCCGCGGCCGAGGACGCCGTACGCGGTCAGGCCGATGCCCAGCTCCCGCAACGTCGGCAGGATCTCCGCCTCCACCGCGCGGGACAGCAGCGAGTACTCGATCTGGAGGTCGGCGATCGGGTGCACGGCGTGCGCCCGGCGGATCGTCGCGGCGTCCACCTCCGAGAGTCCGACGAACCGCACGTAACCGGCGTCGATCATCTCCTTGATCGCGCCGACCGTCTCCTCGATCGGCACCGCCGGGTCCAGCCGGGCCGGGCGGTAGATGTCGACGTGGTCCGTGCCCAGCCGGGTCAGCGAGTAGGCCAGGAAGTTCTTCACCGCCTCGGGCCGGTTGTCCTGCCCGCCGAACACATGGCCCGGCCCCCGCAGCGCGCCGAACTTGACGCTCAGCCGGTAGCTGTCCCGGTCCCGGCCGCGCAGCGCCTCGGCGAGCAGCAACTCGTTGTGGCCCATGGCGTAGAAGTCGCCGGTGTCGATCAACGTGACGCCCGCCTCCAGCGCGGCGTGCACCGTGGCGATGCTCTCCGCGCGGTCGGCCGGACCGTACGCCCCGCCCGACATGCCCATCGCGCCCAGACCCAGCGCGGAGACGGCCGGGCCGGTGCTGCCCAGGGTTCGTGTCTGCATCGCGTTCTCCTTCGTCGTCGATGTCCTCACCCACCCTGCGCCCGGAGCCGGCCCCGCGGGAGCGGAGCGTTCATCGTGGGAGCGCGGCTCCCTGGATCGGATCGCCGGCCGCGAGGGAGCATGGGGTGATGCAGCGTGACCAACTCGCCGACTTCCTGCGCCGCCGCCGCGAGGCGATCCGCCCGGCCGAGGTCGGCCTCGCCGACGGCCCCCGCCGCCGCACCGCCGGACTGCGCCGGGAAGAGGTGGCGATGCTCGCCGGCATGTCGGTCGACTACGTCGTACGCCTGGAGCAGGGCCGCAGCAGCCAGCCCTCGACCCAACTGCTCGGCGCGCTGGCCCGGGCCCTGCGCTTCTCCGACGACGAGCGCGACCACCTGTTCCACCTGGCCGGTCACCGGCCCCCGCCCGCCGACGGGGTGGCCCGGCTGGCCCGCGCCGGCCTGCTGCGGATGCTCGACCTGCTCGGCGACACCCCGGCCCTGGTCCTCTCCGACCTGGGGGAGGTGCTGGCCCAGAACCGGGCCGCCGTGCTGCTGACCGGAGACCACACCGCCTTCTCCGGCGACCGGCGCTACGCCGTGTACCGCTGGTTCACCGACCCGGCCACCCGGGCCGTCCACCCGCCGGAGGAGCGCGAGTACCACGGCCGTCAGATCGTGGCCGACCTGCGTGCGGCCGCCGGTCGCCGGTCCGGCGACCCCACGGTCACCGGGCTGGTCGAGCGGCTCCAGGCCGCGAGCGCCGACTTCCGCCGGCTCTGGGCCGAGCACGAGGTGGCGGTCCGGCGCGTCGACCGCAAGACCATCGTGCATCCCCGGGTGGGTCGGCTGCTGATGGACTGCGAGACCCTGGTCACTCCCGACCAGGGCCAGCAGTTGCTGGTGCTCACCCCGACCGACGCCGAGGCCCGCGAACGGCTGGAGCTGCTGCGGGTACTCGGCATCGAGGAGTTTCCCACCGGGACCACCGGAGCGGCCGTACGGTGAGGCGGTCCACCGGACCTGGTGCCGGCGGCAGCCGGTCGGTTCAGCCCGAACTGCCGGCCGCGTCGGGGTGACCGTCCGGCCGCTCAGGACGGTCCGGAGGCAGCCTCGTCGTGCCGGCGCCGGGCGGCGCGGATGTCGTCGCGGTGTGCGCTGGCCCACTCGTCGAGCGCGACCAGCGGCACCAGCAGGGTACGGCCGAGGTCGGTCAGCGCGTAGTCGACCCGGGGCGGGACGCTGGCGTGCACCGTACGGCTGACCAGGCCGTCCCGGACCAGCGCGCGCAGGGTCAGCGTCAGCATGCGCTGGCTGATGCCGTCGATGGCCCGGTGCAGCTCGGTGAACCGGTGGGTACCCCGACCGAGCAGCACCACGACCAGCACGCTCCACTTGTCGCCCACCCGGTCCAGCACCTCCCGAACCGGGCAGTCGCCGTCGGCGTCCGGGGTGAAGGGCACACGGGTGTGCGTAGCCGACATGGAAGTGCCTCCTTACCGCTGGCATGATACTGACGCACAATTAGGTTACTAACAAGGAGTAACTAGGGAGCCCCGATGAGTCTGACCAGGTCGGAGGCGGAAATGGTGGCAGCCGGGTCGGCTGCCCGACCGGCCGCCGAACCGGACGTACCAGGTGACGAGCCGACAAAGCCCGCACCGCTTCCGGCGGTCCCGGGTCTGGTGATGCTCGCCGCCGGCGAGGACGCCCCGGTGTGCTCGGACGGAACCTGCCGGTAGAACGAGGAGAAGATCAGTGCAACTCGAAGTGTGGTCCGACATCGTCTGCCCGTGGTGCTACCTCGGGAAGCGGCGGCTGGAGACGGCACTCGGGCAGTTCGAGCACGCCGACGAGGTCGAGGTCGTCTGGCGCAGCTTCCAGCTCGACCCGTCGTACCCGAAGGGGGAGCCCCGGCCGGTGCCGGAGGCCCTGCGGGCCAAGCTCGGCGCCTCGGCCGCCCAGGTCGCCGCGATGCAGGAGCACGTGACCTCGCTCGCCGCCGAGGACGGGTTGGACTACCACCTCGACCAGTCGATCATGGCCAACACCTTCGACGCGCACCGGCTGACCCACCTGGCCCGGCAGTACGGGCGCGGCACCGAGCTGCACGAGCGGCTGATGCGGGCCAACCTGATCGAGGCGGAGAACGTCGACGACCCCGAAACCCTGGTCCGGCTCGCCACCGAGGTCGGCGTACCAGCCGAGGCGGCCCGCCGGGTGCTGGCCGGCGACGAGTACGCCGAGGCCGTCGAGGCGGACATCCGGCAGGCCCGGGCGTTCGGCGCCAACGGCGTGCCGTTCTTCGTGCTGGACCGGAAGTACGGCATCTCCGGCGCGCAGCCGACCGAGGCGTTCCTCTCCGCGCTGCGCACCGCCTACCAGGACTCGGCGGCCGGCGCCCGCTGACCCGTGCGTCCACTGTGCATATCGGGTCCGGTCGGCGGGTGTCGGCCGGACCCGGCGCGGGGAGTCGACTAGGGTCACCCGGCATGGGCGCTATCAAGCCGTGGCATCTCCTGACCCTCGTCTGCTGCCTCGTGCCGCTGGCCGTCGTGGTGGCCGGCGCGGCCTGGTACGCCATGCGGCGCCGCTGACCACGGGCGATCCGGCGCCGTCGACCGTTTCCCGGGCTTGGCGTCCGTGGACCGCTCTCCGGGCTTGGCGTCCGTGGACCGCTCTCCGGGCTTGGCGTCCGTCGACCGCTCTCCGAGCCCGGCACGGCGGCTGGTGAGGGGGTCCCGAGTTGCCGACGCGGAGTACACCGCCACGGCGTTGACTGTCACGATGACGGCGATTCCCGCCCACTCGTGCAGGTCGAGGAGCTGACCGAGGATCACGGTTCCGGCCAGCGCGGCGAGCACCGGGTGCACGCTCATGAACACCCCGAAGAGGCGGGCCGGAACGGTACGCAGGGCGACGAGGTCGGCGGCGTACGGCACGACCGAGCTGAGTACGCCCGCCGCGACCGCGTAGAGGATCGCGGTGCCGTGCAGGTGTCCCCGGGCGAGCAGGGTCGCCGCGACCGGCAGGTAGAGCGTCGCCGACACCAGGGTCGCCGCCGCCGGCGCCTCCAGACCCGGCAGGCGGGTGCCCAGCAGCCGGTTGAGCAGGATGTACGCCGCCCAGCACGCCCCCGCGAGCAGGCCGAGTCCCACCCCCGGGTAGTCGCTGGCCGGGCCGGGCAGGACCAGCACGTACACGCCGACGCAGGCGCCCGCCGCGCAGAGCAGGTCGAGTCGGGTCCGTGAGCCGGCCAGCGCGACGGCGAGCGGCCCGAGGAACTCCAGGGTGACGGCCAAGCCGAGCCCGATCCGGTCGATCGCGGTGTAGAGGCTGAGGTTCATCGTGGCGAAGACCAGCCCGAGCAGCAGCGTCGGCCACCACTGCGCCCAGGTGAAGCGGCGCAGGTTCGGACGTGCCGCCGGCCAGAGCACCGCCGCCGCCACGAACTGCCGCACCGCCACGACGCCGGCCGGCCCGAGTGTGCCGAACGCGTGCGCACCCACGGCGGCCCCGACCTGGTTGCTCGCGCCGCTGCCGATCATCGTGGCGATCCCGCGCAGCATCGACCTGCGGCCGATGGCGGCCGATGCGGAGATGGGGCGGTCGGCAGGTCCGCCCGGGCTCTCGATGGTCATGGCTTCAGTGTCGACGGCGCCGATCGATACGAGAAATGCATCAGCCGTCGTACCTATACGCTTGGCGTATGGATGTCCAGGTGCGTCAGCTCCGCGCCCTCGTCGCGGTGGTCGACACCGGGACCTTCACCGACGCGGCGGCGGCGCTGGGGGTCTCCCAGGCGGCCGTCTCCCGCTCCGTCACCGCGCTGGAGGCCGCGCTCGGTGCCCGTCTGCTGCAACGGACCACCCGCAGCGTCTCGCTCACCGTTACGGGCAGCCGAGTCCTCGCCGGTGCGCGCCGGGTGCTCGACGAGGTCGCCCACCTGCAACGGATCGTCGAGGAGTCCCGCACCGAGCTGCGGGTCGGCTACGCCTGGGCAGCGCTGGGCAAGCACACCCGGCGGCTACAGAAGACCTGGCTTGCCGCCCACCCCGGGATGCCGCTGGTGTTCGTGCAGTCCAACACCCCGACCGGAGGGCTCAGCGAGGGGACCGCCGACGTCACCGTGATCCGTCGGCCCCTGGCCGATCCCCGCTTCGACACCGCCCTGGTCGGGGTGGAGGCCCGGTACGCCGCCGTGGCCACCGACAACCCGCTGGCGCGGCGGCGATCGGTGCGGTTAGCCGACATCGTCAGGTACACCGTCGCGATCGACAGTCGTACCGGCACCACCACGCCCGCGCTGTGGCAGCCGGGTGCGGCGCCGCCCGCGATCCGCACCACGCACGGTGTCGACGAATGGCTCACCCTGATCGCCGCCGGACAGGCCGTCGGCATCACCTCGGAGGCCACCGCCAACCAGAACCCCAGGCCCGGGGTGGCCTACCGCGCCGTACGGGACGCGCAACCGATCCCGGTCTGGCTCGCCTGGTGGAAGGACGACCCTCCGGCACACCTCACCGAACTGGTCAACCTGACCTGCGAGGTCTACCGTGCCGGCCGGCCCGGACAGGGCCACGCCGACCGCGACCCGGCCTAGACTAGCGCAGCGGTCGGAACGTCGCGCGGATGTCTTCCGAGAGCAGTTGCGGCTGCTCCCAGGCCGCGAAGTGCCCTCCCCGGTCGTGCCGCTCGTAGTGGACGAGGTTGGGGTAGGCCCGCTCCGCCCAGCTTCGCGGAACCCGGTAGATCTCGTCGGGGAAGATGCTCACGCCGACCGGGATCGTCACGCCCTTGGTAGCGAAGAAGGGGAGTTTGTTCTCCCAGTACAGCCGCGCCGAGGACACCCCGGTGTTGGTCAGCCAGAAGAGCGTGATGTTGTCCAGGATGTCGTCGCGCGTGAGGTCGCTCGGCTTCTGCAGACGTCCCTCGAGTACCTGCTGAACCAGGCCGGGCTGACTGCTCCCGTCGCCGTGGTCGAGCATGAACGCTGCGAGATCGATGGGTGAGTCCGCCAGGCCGTAGAGCGTCTGCGGACGCGTCCCCATGATCAGCCCGTACGCCACGTGCGCCCCGAAGAACGTGAGCAGTTGCTCGTACGTGCTCCGCTCCTCGTCGGAGAGACCGTCCGGTGCCGGACTGCCGGCAAAGGCCGAAAGGAAGAGGTCCGGCGGAACCGCGCCGGGCATGTTGGTGTGAATGCCGATCAGCTCCGGTGGCGCCGGCTCGGCGGCCGCCGGGTCGGCTCGGCCGCCGGCCATCGCGTCGACGACGATCGCTCCCCAGTCGCCGCCCTGCGCGACGAACCGTGTGTACCCGAGACGCCTCATCAGCTCGACGTAGGCCTTCCCGATGTGCACTGGATCCCAGCCGGTCGTAGTCGGCTGGCCGGAGAACCCGTATCCGGGCATCGACGGGATCACGACGTGGAAGGCATCCGACGCGCTCGCGCCGTGCGCCGTCGGATCCGTGAGCGGGCCGATGATCTTCAGTTGTTCGATAATCGACCCGGGCCAGCCGTGGCAGACGACCAGCGGGAGCGCGTCCTCGTGCTTCGAGCGAACGTGGATGAAGTGGATGCCCAGCTCGTCGATCTCGGTGACGAAGTGGGGGAGGGCCTTCAGCCGTGCCTCGCATTTTCGCCAGTCGTAGTCGTTCGCCCAGTAGCGAGCGAGGTCCTGCATGAGCGCGAGCGGCACGCCCTGTGAGTCATCATCGACGGTCTCCTTGTTCGGCCAGCGCGTGGCTCTGATGCGCGCGCGCAGATCCTCAAGGTCCGCCTCGGAGACCTCGATCTTGAATGGCCGCACTTCTGCGGCGCCCGTTCGCGCTTCCGTCTTGACGGCCATGCGGGCCTCCCTTCTGCCTGGCACGCCCTTGAGGGCGAGCGGGTGGTCTGTGCCCGCCTACCGCAGACAAATGGCACGCCCCGGTTCCTGCCTTCCGAGGGCCATCTTCGGTGAGGCGCCGCCCGGCTTGTGCTAGGCCAGCCGGGGGTACCCGGCCTCATCTGTCCAGAGCGTAGGACGCCTTTCTCCGCGTCCGGAGCCATACGCGCAATCCCGCACGGCCTTCCGACACAGGGGCCGGGCGCGAGGGAGCGGGCCCGGTCGTGGTGGTGGTGCCGGGCGCGCGGCGCCTGACGCATTTGCTGCGGCGGCTCCCTACGCGGCTGCGGGAATCACGTCCTGCCCCGGATCCGTCGAGCGGTCGACGGATCCGGGGCGGAAGCGTCAGCCCTGCCTGGCAGCGGCCAGGGCCAGGGAAGGGTAGCGGAGGTTGTAGGACCCGGTGGTGTGCAGGACGGCCCTCTTGAGCAGCGCCACCGGGCGGCCGGTGCGCACCTTCCCGCGCGGATTGCCGTCGAGGTCGGTGGGCTGGAGGAGGCCGTCCCATCGGCCGAGGCTGATGCACAGAGCGTCGGCCTTGGCCCGCAGCGGTTCGGGAGTACGCCCGGCCAGGCGGCCGGTGATCGCGTGGACCGCGCAGGCCGCCGCCAGCCCACCGGGCCCGCAGCCCATCCGCAGCACCTGCCCGTCCCGGGTGTGCGCGGCGGCGGCGTCCCCGATGCCGTACACCTCCGGGTGCGACTGCGAGCGCAGGGTACCGTCCACCAGCATGCGTCCGTGGTCGTCCACGGCCAATCCGGCCTTGCGCGCCAGCTCCGGCACCGTGAAGCCGGCGGTCCACGCCACCGTGTCGGTGGCGACCTGCCGGCCGTCCTCCAGCAGCAGGCCCTCCGCGCCGACCTTGGCGACACTGGCGTGCTCCGACACCTGGATGCCGAGCCGGTCGAGGGCGCGGTGCAGGTACTCCCGGCCGCGCTCGGACAGCGCCTCGCCGAGCGCTCCGCCGGTGACCAGCCGCACCGTCCGGTCCGGGTAGGTCTCGGCCAGCTCGGTGGCCGTCTCCAGACCGGTCGGCCCGGCGCCGACCACGGCGACCGTGCCGGCGGTACGCATCTGGTCACGCAGCCGCTCGGCCTGCTCGGCGACGGCGACCGCGACGGCGTGCTCGGCCGCGCCGGGTACGGCGTCCAGGTCGGCGTGGCTGCCCAGCGCGTACACCAGCAGGTCGTAGCCGACCGGTTCGGTGCCGCCGGCCAGCTCCACCTGCCGCCCCTCGGTGTCGATGCGGGTGACCCGGTCGACGATCAGCCGGATGCCCGTGCCCTTGAACAGCTCGTGCAGTGGTATGTGGCGCACCTGCTGGCCCGTGGCGAGCTGGTGGTTGCGCATCCGCTCCACGAACCGGTCGCGGTTGTTGACCACCGTGACGGTCGCGCCGGTGCGCTTGGCGAGCAGCTTGGCGGCCATCACGCCGGTGTAGCCGGCACCCAGGACCGCGATGCGCGGTGTCGTTGTCATGAAACGTTCTCCCTCGGTCGTCCGACACGGGTTGAACGGGAGACGGTGGCGATTCGTGACAACGCGCCCAGAGGGACAATCAGATGTTCTGCCTCGCGAAAAAGGCCAGCTTGTCCGGGTTGGTGATGGTGCGGAGGGCGACGATGCGGTCGCCGTCGAACTCGGGGACGGTGACCCCGGCCAGTTGGCCGTCCAGGTACAGCACGAGGGCGGGTTCCCCGTTCACCACGTCCGGCGTCATGCGGATCCGCTGCGCGTAACCGCCCAGGATCAGCAGGTAGCGCAGGACCTCCGCCCGGCCGGCCAGCGGGCGCCGCATCGCCGGCGCCTTGCCGCCGCCGTCGGCCCAGGCGACCACGTCCTCGGCCAGCATCCGCTCCAACGCCGGCACGTCGCCGCCCAGGGCGGCCGCGAGGAACTGCTCCAGGAGCTTCCGGGCCTGCGCGGGCGGGACGGTGAACCGCTTGCGCGCTTCGGCGACATGCTGCTGTGCCCGCCGGTACAACTGCCGGACGTGCGGCTCGTTCGCCTCCAGGATCTCCGCGATTTCGCGGTGGCTGTGACCGAACGCCTCACGCAGTACGAACACCGCCCGCTCCGGCGGGGTGAGCCGCTCCAGCAGCACCAGCATGCCCAGCGACAGCGACTCCCGCTGCTCGACAGTCTCCAGCGGGTCGAGCGCGCCGCCGCCGGTGCCGACCGGCTCGGGCAGCCACGGCCCGACGTAACGCTCCCGCTGCGCCCGCGCCGAGGTGAGCCGGTCCAGACACAGGTTGGTGACCACCTTGGTCAGCCACGCCTCGGGCGAGACCACGGCGTCGCTACGCTCCCAGCGCAGGTAGGCGTCCTGCACCACGTCCTCGGCCTCGGACGCCTCACCGAGCAGCCGGTAGGCCACCCCGAACAGGCGCCGGCGGTTGGCCTCGAACCGCTCCAGCCGCTCCTGGGTCACGCCCACAACATATCTTCACGGAACCCACACCTGGCCGGTGCCCGTGGCGGCGAGCGCGGGCACCGGCTCAGCGCAGCCGCGATCCTGGGCTTGACCCCTTCATGTCCCGTGCGGGATCGGGATCAGGCGGGTGGGAAGTCGAATTCGCCGTCCTTGGCACCGGCCAGGAAGGCGTCCCATTCCTCGCGGGTGTAGACGATCACCGCCGCGTCCGGTGCCTTGCTGTGCCGTACGGCGACCCGGCCGGAGCCGTCCAGCAGCGGGCCGGCCTCGACACAGCTTCCGCCGTTGCTCGCGCTCTTCGTGCTGATGTGCCAGGCAACCGCCGGCAGGGACTCGCTCATCACAACTCCTCCGCGATCGTCGCGATCAGCCTCGCCGACCCGCTCGGGTCGAGCGCCATCTACTGCAATTGAGCGTACGCCTCCGCGTAGCGCTTGGACTTCGGCGCTTCCATGAAGAGCCGGCCGCCGAGGTGTTCCGCGTAGGCCACCTCGGGGTAGGGCTTCGGCATCTTGAACAGCCAGAACGAGCCGTCGAGGCCGGGGTGTAGGCCGACGGTGGTGGGCAGCACCCGGACGTCCACATTGGGCCGGCGCAGCAGCTCGCCGAGGTGCTTGAGTTGGCCGCGCATCAGCGCCGGGCCGCCGACCGGGCGGCGTAGCACGCTCTCGTCGAGTACCGCCGAGACGGTGACCCCGAAGTCGGGCTCCAGCACCCGCTGCCGGTCCAGCCGCAACTGCATCCACTTGGCCACCGAGAACGGCGTCGCCCGCTTTCCCTCCGCGTTGCGGATGACCTCCTCGGCGTACTCCGGGGTCTGCATCAGTCCCGGCATCAGCATCGCGTCGAACGAGCAGATCTGCTCCGCCCGGGTTTCCAGCCAGGGGAAGTCGATGAAGGACGAGTCGACGATCTCGTCGTAGTCGTCGTCCCACCGGTCGGTCCGCCAGGCATCCTCGGCGAGCTGGATGAAGTGCGCCCGGGTACGCGGATCGTGCTCACCGTAGAGGTCGAGCAGTGAGACGACGACGCCGCGCCGGAACGGCCACTCGGCCCGTTCCCAGCGGGCGACCGACGAGAACTCGCGCTCCAGGAACTCGGCGGCTCGTTTCAGGGTGAAGCCGCGCTGCTCGCGCAACTTGCGCATCTGCTGCCCGAGCCACTGGGCGCGCAACGTCTGCACGAAGGATTCGTTTCTCGCCGGCATGATCCACCTTTCGGACGCGATTGGTCGCAGCCAGGGAATTGGTGTCTCTTGCACCAGTCCCGGAGCCGCTGGAAACGTGGTCTCCGGGTGAAGGGTGATCACCGGCCCCCGGAGAACTCCGGTGCAAGCACGGCAACCGTGGCTGGGCCAACAGCCGAGAAGGTGACGAGGGCGGGCGTCGCGGGTGGCAGCCGCACTACCGGACCTCGTCGGGTCTCCACTAGAGCGTCGGGATCGGTTCTCGATCCCGGCTCCGAACCGACTTGTCGAATACTTATCACGGAAAGGTGGCGGGGCGCGACCCCGCGCATTACTCAATCGACCGTTCCATACCTCGGCAGCCCTGGTGCCGTACCCGCCGGAAAGGCTGCGGTGTCAGGGCGGGGCGACCCGGCCCGCTCGGCAATCGGACCGGGTCGCCCCTTCCAATGCCCGAACAGTTCTCCCGAGAGGAATCAGCGTGAGTCCAGTACGCCTATTGAGAACGATCGGCGGCCCGGTTCCGGGGAAGCGCCGGAGGCCACCGAACCAGATTGCCGACCGGGTCCTGGACCCGCTGCCCCGGGACGTTGCCTCGGCATCCAGCGGGCGGGACGCCCCGGCACCCCGGTACGTCATCCACCTTCCCGCGACCAGCGCCGACCTGGCCGGGGCGGTCGACCTGGCGTACGCGCTCGCCCGGTCGCTCGGATTCCTGTCGCAGATCGAGGCGGGGGAGGCCACGGTCTGTGCGGAGGACGCGCCGCACGTACGCCATCGGGTCTGCTGCGACCTGCTGGTGCCCGGTGGCCGGCGCTGCGCGCTGCGGGCTGGCCACGACGGACGCTGTGCCGAAGAGTCTCCGGACTGATGGCGAAAATTAACTTCGTAACCACTTGTGATCATAGACAGATATCTCCAACCATGGGCGTCGATACCCTCCACACCCCCATCGGGAGGATCGATGAGCGACTCCGGAAGCCGGGCCACCCGCCCGAGACACCTGCTCAGCTCCGTGCTCACCGTGGCCGCGCTGGTCGCCGCCACGCTCGTGGTCACCGCCGCCCCCGCCCAGGCGGCGACGACCCCCGGCATCGACGTGTCGCACTACCAGGGTGCGATCAACTGGACCAGCGTGCGAAACGCCGGCATCCAGTGGGCCTACATCAAGGCCACCGAGGGCACGACCTTCAAGGACTCGCGGTTCAACACCAACTACCCGGCCGCGCACGGCGCCGGAGTGATCCGGGGGGCCTACCACTTCGCCCGCCCGGCCGCGTCCAGCGGCGCCGCCCAGGCGAACTACTTCGCCAGCAACGGCGGCGCCTGGTCGCGCGACAACCTCACCCTGCCCGGCGCACTCGACCTGGAGGCGGGCTGCCACGGACTGTCCCAGAGCGGGATGGTCGCCTGGATCCGGGACTTCCTGAACACCTACCGGGCGCGTACCGGCCGGCACGCCGTCATCTACACCACCACGAGCTGGTGGAGCACCTGCACCGGCAACTACTCCGGCTTCGCCAGCACCAGTCCGCTGTGGATCGCCCGCTGGGCGAGCGCGCCGGGCGCCCTGCCCGCCGGCTGGGGCTTCTACACGATGTGGCAGTACACCTCGACCGGCAGCGTGCCGGGCATCTCCGGTGCGGTGGACCGGGACTGGTTCAACGGCGCCCGGGACCGGCTGCTGGCCCTGGCCAACAACACCTGAGAGCCGACCGGATCGGTGTACCCGTCGCGGCGAACCCCCGGCCGCGACGGGTACACCGGTCAGCCCTCCGGCAGCGGTCAGCTCTTCGGCGCCGGTCAGCCCTTCGGCAGCGGTCAGCTCTTCGGCGCCGGTCAGCTCTTCGGCAGCGGTGGCAGCGGGCCGACGATCCGCTCGTAGGTCCGGGCCAGCCCGTCGACCAGCGCGTCCAGCCCGAGCGCGAAGGCGCCCTCGTCCACGCTCTGCTGGTGCTCCGCGAGCCGGTGTGCCTGACCGAGATGCGGATAGCGGGCGGCGTAGAGCTGCGGGTCCTCGACGAAGCCTCGGGCGAACGAGCCGAGCGCCGAACCGGCGACGAAATACCGCATCAGCGCACCGATGTGGGTGGCCCGGGCCGGCGGCCAGCCCGCCCTGACCAGCCCGCCGTAGACCGCGTCCGCCATGGCCAGCGCCGCCGGCCGCCGCCCCGGCCCCTGGGCCAGGTACGGCACGATGTTGCTGTGCGCGGCCAGCGCCTGCCGGTAGGAGTGCCCCCACAGCCGCAGTGCGTCCCGCCAGTCGTGCGTGGCGAAGTAGGAGACGTCCACCTTCGCCGTGATCGAATCGGCTACCGCGTCGAGGATCTCGTCCTTGGTGGCGAAGTGGTTGTAGAGCGACGGCCCGCGTACGCCGAGTTCGGTCGCCAGCCGGCGGGTGGAGAGCGCCTCCAGTCCCTCGGCGTCGATGAGCGCGGCGGCGGCGTCGACGATCCGCTGCCGGCTCAACAGGGCCTGGCGGGGTCGCGGCATGCTCGGTTCGCCCTTCTTCTCGATGCCCGGATCCGCTCGCGGGCCGGACCCGTCCGGTGTTTCTGGTCTGCTGTCGGGCCGGGCCGGTGTTTCTGGTCTGCTGTCGGGCCGGGCCGGTGTTTCTGGTCTGCTGCCGGGCCGGGCCGGTGTTTCTGGTCTGCTGCCGGGCCGGGCACCGGCGTCCGGGCCCGTCGGGGACTGGACGGTCGGGGACTGGCACGGACTGGCCCAGACGGTCGGGGACTGGCACGGACTGGCCCAGACGGTCGGGGACTGGCACGGACTGGCCCAGACGGTCGGGGACTGGCGCGGAAAAACTTCCAGCGCTAGTTTAGCGGGCAACGGCCGGGACACCGCCGGCCCGGTGCCGGAAGGGCGGCGCTTCGCGCGAAGACGCCCCTCCAGGTCACCCGAATCCACCAGCGAGGAGTGCAACGTGGGCAGATTCGCCGACCGGGTCGCCGTCGTCACCGGTGCGGCCCAGGGGATCGGGGCGGCCACCGCGCGGCGGTTGGCCGCCGAGGGAGCCACCGTGGCCGTCGTCGACCTGGCCGTCGAGCGGGCGCGGCAGACCGCCGACGAGATCGTCCAGGCCGGCGGAAAGGCCACCGGGTACGGCTGTGACGTCACCGACGGCGCGGCGGTGTCGGCCACCTTCGACGAGGTCGTCGCGGCGTACGGCCGGCTCGACGTGCTGGTGAACAACGCCGGGATCACCCGGGACAACCTGCTGTTCAAGATGCCGGCCGACGAGTGGGACGCGGTGATCACCACCAACCTGACCAGCATGTTCCACTGCTGTCAGGCGGCACAGCGGCACATGGTGAAGGCGTCGTACGGCAGGATCGTCAACCTCAGCAGCCGCTCCGCGCTCGGCAACCGGGGCCAGGTCAACTACGCGGCGGCCAAGGCCGGGGTGCAGGGGCTCACCGCCACCCTCGCGATCGAACTCGGCCCTTTCAACATCAACGTCAACGCCGTCGCGCCGGGGTACATCGCCACCGCGATGACCGCGGCCACCGCCGAGCGGGTCGGTGCCACCCCGGCCGAGCACCAGAAGTACGCCGCCGAGCAGACGCCGCTGCGCCGGGTCGGCCAGCCGGAGGAGGTCGCGGCAGTGATCGCCTTCCTGGCCAGCGACGACGCCTCCTACGTCAGCGGCCAGACGCTCTACGTCAACGGTGGTGCGCGCTAACCCGAGGGGAGGACGACACCATGGACTTCTCGCTCGGTGACGAGGAGCGGGCGATCCGGGACACGGCCCGGGCCTTCATCCGCAACGAGGTGATGCCGCTGGAGTCGGAGGTGCTGCGCCGGGAACGGGCCCACCAGCCCGGGCTGCGCCGTGACGAGCTGCGGGAACTCCAGCTCAAGGCGAAGGCGTTCGGTTTCTGGGGGCTGGACACCCCGGAGGAGTACGGCGGGATGGCCCTGCCCGCCGTCACCCAGTCGCTGATCTGGACCGAGATCGGGCGCAGCTTCGTACCGTTCCGGTTCGGCGGCGAGGCGGACAACATCCTCTTCGAGGCCGACGCGGCGCAGCGTGAGGAGTTCCTGATCCCCACCATCGAGGGTGACCGGGTCTCCTGCTTCGCCATCACCGAACCGGGCGCCGGTTCGGACGTGGCCAACATCCGGCTGCGGGCCCGGCGCGACGGCGACGACTGGGTGCTGAACGGGGAGAAGACCTTCATCACCAACGGCAACGACGCGGACTTCGCCATCGTCGTCGCGGTGACCGACCCGGACCGCGGGGTGCACGACGGCGGCGCGACCGCGTTCCTGGTGGACCGGGCGATGGGCTGGAAGTCCGAACCCATCCAGACGATGGGGGAGGGCGGGCCGGCGTCGCTGGTCTTCGACGACGTACGGGTGCCGCACCGCAACATCCTCGGCGAGCTGGGCCAGGGCTTCACCCTCGGCATGCGGTGGATCGGCAAGGGGCGCTACATCATCCCGTCGCACGCGCTGGGCATCGCCGAACGCGCGCTGGGGATGGCGATCGAGTACGCCAACACCCGGCAGACCTTCGGCAGGCCGATCGGCGCCAACCAGGCGATCCAGTGGATGGTCGCGGACTCGGAGACCGAGCTGGAGGCGGCCCGCTGGCTGGTGCTCCGGGCCGCCTGGACGGTCGACACCGGGAGTGATCCCCGGCACGCCAGTTCAATGGCGAAGCTCTACGGCGCGGGAATGGTCAACCGGGTGGTCGACCGGGTGATGCAGATCCACGGCGGCATGGGCTACACCCGGGAGCTGCCGATCGAGCGCTGGTACCGGCAGGTTCGGCTGCTGCGCATCTTCGAGGGCACGGACGAGATGCAACGACTGATCATCTCGCGGGACCTGCTCCGCGGTTACACCAAGCTCGGAGGGCACCTGGCATGAGGACTTTCGCCTCGCTGACGGACCTCGCCGGAGCGGTCGGCGAGCAGCTCGGACCCGGCCCGTGGCACCGGATCGAGCAGGACCGGGTGAACGCGTTCGCCGACGCGACCGGCGACCACCAGTGGATCCACGTCGACCCGGAGCGCGCGGCAGCCGGCCCGTACGGCACCACGGTCGCGCACGGCTTCCTCACCCTCTCCCTGCTGCCGGTGCTGGTACGCGACCTCTACCGGGTCGAGGGGATCCGGATGGGGATCAACTATGGACTGAACCGGGTGCGGTTCCCCGCGCCGCTGCGTACCGGCGAGGCGGTCCGGGTCAGCGCCGAACTGCTCCAGGTCGATCCGGTGCCCGGCGGCGGGGTGCAGGTGGTCACCCGGGTCACCGTCGAGCCGGAGCGGGGCGGCAAGCCGTGCTG
Organism: Plantactinospora sp. CA-294935; assembly: GCF_050936445.1. Lineage (NCBI taxonomy): Bacteria > Bacillati > Actinomycetota > Actinomycetes > Micromonosporales > Micromonosporaceae > Plantactinospora > Plantactinospora sp. CA-294935. Next base: position 7,590,611 of record NZ_JBNJMU010000001.1, on the reverse strand, counting down.
CGTCGCCGAGACCGTCACCCGGCTCTACGCGGAGGAGGAGCCGGGCTGATCCGTCCGCCCCGCAGCGGTCTTGTACAGTCGTACTAGTACTTCTGTACAAGACCGTTCGGAGGGTGTCGTGGTGGCGTACCTGTTCCTGTTCGCGGCGATCGGTGCCGAGGTCTTCGCCACCAGTACCCTCAAGGCGACCCACGGGTTCACCCGGCTCTGGCCGACGGTGGCCTGCCTCGCCGGCTACCTGGTCTCGTTCGTGGCGCTCTCCCAGGCGGTCCGGCAGGTGCCGGTCGGCGTCGCCTACGCCATCTGGTCCGGACTGGGCACGGCGGCGATCGTCGCCATCGGCGCCACCTTCCTCGGCGAGCCGGTCACCCTGACCAAGATCGCCGGTATCGGTCTGATCGTCGCCGGGGTCGTGGTGCTCAACGTGGGCGGGGGATTGGCACATTGACCGGCCGGCGGTCGAGGTCGCCGGACCCGACGGCCACTTCCGGGTCGGGCGTGGGTGGGAGTGGCGCATCGCCCGGCCGGCGGTCGAGGTCGCCGGACCCGACGGCCACTTCCGGGTCGGGCGTGGGTGGGAGTGGCGCATCGCCCGGCCGGCGGTCGAGGTCGCCGGACCCGACGGCCACTTCCGGGTCGGGCGTGGGTGGGAGTGGCGCATCGCCCGGCCGTCGCCCTCAGCGCAACCGCGACCCGGAGGCGCGCCGGGCGGCGCTGGCCGCCGCCGCTATCGAGGTGATCGCCGAGCTGGGCATCGCGCGGACCACCCATCGGGCCGTCGCGGCCCGGGCCGGCCTGCCGCTGGGCGCCACCACCTACTACTTCCCGACCCTGGACGACCTGGTCGCCGCCGGTCTGGCCCTGGCAACCGAGGCGCTCCGCGCGGAGCTGCGCTCCTGGGCCGGCCGACTCGACGCCGCCGAGGACCTTCCGGACGCCCTGATCGGGCTGGTCGAGGAGTACCTGACCGACCGGCAGCGGGTCCGGCTGGAGTACGACCTCTACCTTGCGGCGGCCCGCGATCCGGCCCTGCGCCCGCTCGCCGAGGCCTGGCTGCACGGCTTCCGCGACCTGCTGGAACCGAAGCTCGGCGCGGAGGCGGCCAGGGCGGTCGTCGCGCTGCTCGACGGGGCGATGCTCCAGGCCCTGGTCACCGGCGCCGACCTCGACGGCCCGGCCCTGACCGCCGCGATCCGCCGCCTCGCCACCCCCCGATCCTGACCTGTTGTCCGGAGCCGGTCGGCCGGCTGTCGGCCGGACCGCCTGCGACCGGCGGTCTTCGGCTGCCTTCGATCGGTTCACACCCGCCCGGCTGTGCGAACGCCGTCCCCCCGCCCCGCCCCCGTGTCCCGGCGCGCCAAGATTCTTGGCGAACTGTGGTTCGCTGCGGACCTTAACTTGCCAAGGATCTTGGGCGGCCCGGGTACGCAGTCCGGGACTGGCCCGGCAGTCCGCTATCGGCCCGGGGTACTGCATCCGGGGGCGCGCAGTCCGTCGAGGGCGATCCCGAGTACCCGGTCCAACTGCCCCGGGTCGGCGTACTGGACCTTGGTGATGCCGCTGAGTAGTCGCACCGTGTCGTCGAAGCTCACGTCCGCCCGGGCGACCCCGGCGGCCTGGGCCCGGGCCAGCAGCGGCTCGCCGGCCGTGTAGATCTCGACCCGGCAGTTCCGGAAGAACTCCGAGTCGTGGGACAGCTCCTCGGCGAGCGCCCGTTTTGTCACCGTGTATTCGACGAACCGGCGCAGCCAGCCGGCGAGCGCGTCCCAGGGCGGCTGGTCGGCCAGTTCGGCGGCGGTGCGGCCGAGTGCTTCGACCTCGTCCAGGTAGAGGCTCTCGAAGAGGTCGCGCCGGGTGGGGAAGTGCCGGTAGAGGGTGCCGATGCCGACTCCCGCCCGCCGGGCCACCTCCTCCAGTGAGCCGGCTGCGCCGTGCTCGGCGAACACCTCCTGGGCGGCCGAGACCAGGGCCTCGTAGTTCCGCCGCGCATCCGCCCGCTTGGGACGGCGGGCGAGGTTTGCGGACGCCGAACCGGAGCTGGTCATGGCGCGCGTCACCCCGTTCCGGTTGCAAGCGGAGGCATCCCTCCGCTACGTTATGCGGAGGCACCCCTCCGGAACTCTGAATACCGGAGTCGTGCCTCCGCATACCGTACCTCGGGTGGGCCCGGCAGCGCGATCGACCGGAACGACGCGCGCAGCCCGGGTCGAACCGGACCGTCCGCCCGACGCGGACGGCCGGGACCGGACCACCCGGCCCGACCGGAACGAGTACCGACCGGAACGAGTACCGGCCGGAGTTCCCTCGATCGGCCAAGCCCGGCCGGCGAGGCCCGCCCGGACCCCGCAGCACCAACACTTTGGAGATCCATCCGTGACCCGGTTCATCCGTCCCACCTCCCGGCGGGCGACCTTCGCCGTCCTCGCCGCCGGTGCCGGCTTCTTCGCGATGTTGCAGTCGCTGATCAGTCCGGTACTGCCGACGATCCAGCACGACCTGAACACCTCGCCGAACACCGTCACCTGGGTACTGACCGCGTACCTGCTGTCGGCGTCGATCTTCACGCCGATCCTGGGCCGGATCGGCGACATGGTCGGCAAGGAACGCATGCTGGTCGCCTCGCTGGTCGCCATCGCCGTCGGCTCGCTGGTGGCCGCGCTCGCCCCGAACATCGGCGTACTGCTGCTGGCCCGGGTCGTGCAGGGCGTCGGCGGCGCCGTCTTCCCACTTTCGTTCGGGATCATCCGGGACGAGTTCCCGGCCAGCCGGATGTCCTCGGCGATCGGCGCGATGTCGGCGATCATCGCCGTCGGCGGCGGACTCGGCGTGGTGGCGGCCGGACCGATCGTCAGCGCGCTCGACTACCGCTGGCTGTTCTGGATTCCGCTGATCGTCGTCTCGGCGACCGCGCTGGCGGCGTACCTGTTCGTGCCCCGGTCGCCGGTCCGGACCGCCGGCCGGATCAACTGGCCCGGCACCGTACTCCTGGCGGGCTGGCTGGTCGCGCTGCTGCTCGGGGTGAGCAAGGCCCCTGCCTGGGGCTGGGGCTCCGGCCGGGTACTCGGCCTGCTGGCCCTGGGCGTCGCCGGCCTGGTCGGCTGGATCGTGGTGGAGAGCCGCTCGGCGAACCCGCTGATCGACATGCGGATGATGCGCCACCCCGGCGTCTGGACGACCAACCTCGTGGCGCTGCTCTACGGCGCCGCCATGTTCGCCATCTACGCCTTCCTGCCGCAGTTCGTGCAGGCGCCGACGAGCGCCGGCTACGGCTTCGGCGCCAGCATCACCACCGCCGGCCTGCTGATGCTGCCGATGCTGGTCACCATGTTCGTGGCCGGGCTGGTCAGCGGGCGGCTGGAGCCGAGGTTCAGCGCCAGGGCCCAACTCGCCACCGGCACCGCGCTCAGTACGCTCTCCGGCGCCTGCCTGGTTTTCGCCCACGACGCGCGCTGGCAGATCGGGTTCGCCGCCGGCCTCTTCGGCCTCGGCATCGGCCTGGCCTTCTCCTCGATGACCAACCTGGTGGTCCGGAACGTCCCAGCCAGCCAGACCGGGGCCGCGACCGGGATGAACGCCAACATCCGCACCATCGGCGGCGCGATCGGTGCGGCGGTGATGAGCAGCGTCGTCACCGCCAACCCGCAGCCGAGCGGGCTGCCCCGGGAGGCCGGCTTCACGCACGGCTTCGCGATGCTGACCGTGCTCTCCCTGGCTGCGATGGTGGCGGCGCTGCTGGTGCCCTCCGGTCGCCGGGAGGTGCGCGAACTCCGCCGGTCGGAACCCGACCAGCCGGTCCGGGCCGACAGCCCGGTCCCCGCTGGGATCGCCGGGCCGGCGCTGCCGGCGCCCGCGAACGGCTGACCCGGTGCCCGCCGGGATCGCCGGGCCGGCACTGCCCGCGCCCGCCACCGGCTGACCCGGATCGGCCCGCCCGACGGCCTCCCGCTGCGGCGGTCGGGGCCGTCGGGCGGTCGTCAGGTCCGTGGGACGGTCGTCAGGTCCGTGGGACGGTCGTCAGGACATCAGGTCGTCGGGGCGTCAGGGCGTCAGGGCGTCAGACCGTCGGGCGGTCGCGTTTCGGCAGCTTGGCGACGACCGCGGAATAGGAGGCGTCGACCGCCTCCCGCAACTCGTCGTCGGGGATTCCGGCGCCGAGCCGCAGGGTGTTCCAGCCGGACCGTCCGATGTAGGCCATCACCGAGGCGTCCTCCGGAAACCGGTGCAGCCACTCGTCGGCCACGTCCCGGTTCGGGCCGCACTTCACGCCGACGCTGGCCCGAGACTCCTGGCCGAGGAAGGCGAAGATCTTCGGCCCCACCTTGATCACCACGTCGCCCTCCCACGGCTCGTCCTGCCAGGCGCCCGGCTTGGCCAGGCAGTAGGCGAGCATCTCGGCCCAGGTCACCAGCGTCCTCCCTGCGGATCGGTCGTCCCATCTTGACAGACGACCTACCCTCGGCGGGGTGTTCGGAAGATCGACGACAGCGCGCCGGGTGCTGCGCTGGTCGTACCTCCTGCTCGCCGTCGTGGTCACGGCCGGCGCGGCGACCGGGGCAGTCCGGCTGGTCGTGCCGGCCACCGCCGGTCCCACCGCCGACCCGCCCGGAGTACGTCGCCAGCTCGCCTTCCTCCGCGCCGAGCTGACCGGCGGCGCCGGGGAGGCGGCACAGCGACTCTTCCCCGAGGGCTACTTCTTCCTGCACACCCTCTACGGGCTGAGCTGGGTCGAACTCGGCCTGCGCCAGCCCGAGGCCGAGCGGGGCACCGCGCTGCGGGAGGCCCGCTGGGCACTGGACCGTCTCGACTCACCGGCCGGCCGCGCGCCGTTCAGCCCCGACCTCACCCCGTCGTACGGCGTCTTCTACCGGGGCTGGTCCAACTGGCTGCGCGGCGGGGTGCTGAGCCTGCAACCCGGCACGTCACGGGATCCGGCCGAGCTGGCCCGGTTCACCGACGACTCCGTCGCGCTCGGTGCGGCCTTCGACGCGTCGGTGTCGCCCTACCTGCCGGCGTACCCGGAGCAGGCCTGGCCGGTCGACTCCACCGTGGCGGTCGCCTCGCTGCGGCTGCACGACACACTGCTGCCCGCCCGGTTCGGCGACACCGTCGACCGGTGGCTGGCCGGGGTACGCCAACGGCTCGACCCGGCCACCGGACTGCTGCCGCACCGGGTCGATCCGGCGACCGGGGCACCGGCCGAGGGTGCCCGGGCCACCTCGCAGAGCATGATCCTGCGCTTCCTGGTCGACGTGGACCCGGGCTTCGCCCGCGAGCAGTACCTCGGCTTCCGGGACCGGTTCGTGGCCACGCCGCTCGGGCTCGGCCCGGCCGTCCGGGAGTATCCGGCCGGTACCTCCGGCCCGGGTGACGTCGACTCCGGCCCGCTGCTGCTCGGGGTCAGCCTCTCGGCGACCGTGGTGACGCTGGGCGCGGCGCAGGTCCAGGGCGACGCCGCGCTGGCCGGCGCGCTGGCGAACTACGGCGAGCTGGCCGGGGTACCCCTGGAGACCCCGTGGTCCAAGCGGTACGCCTTCGGCGCGGTGCCGATCGGCGACGCCTTCCTGGCCTGGTCGAAGACGGCCCGGCCGTGGGTGGCGGAGCCGCCCGCCGGGCTGCCGGCGCAGACCTCCGGCTGGTGGCGGCTGCCGCTGCTCACCCTGCTGGTGCTGCTCGGCGCCGCTCCCTGGCTGCCGGTGCTGCTCGTCCGGCGGCGACGCCGACCGGCACCGTCCCCGGCCGGCGGGTCCTCCTCGGTCAGGGCGTCCTCCTCGGTCGAGACGCCGTCCTCAGTCGAGCAGCTTGTCCAGGGTGATCGGTAGCTCGCGGATCCGCCGCCCGGTGGCGTTGTGGACGGCGTTGCCGATCGCGGCGGCGACCCCGACCGTGCCGAGTTCGCCGATGCCGCGCGCGCCCAGCGGGTTGAACAGCAGGTCCGGGTGGTCGAGAAAGTGCACGTCGATCGGGGGGATGTCGGCGTTCACCGGCAGCAGGTAGTCGGCGAAGTTGCCGTTGGCGATTCGGCCGGTCTCCGGCTCGACGGCGGCGCCCTCCAGCAGCGCCTGACCGATGCCGAAGACGACGCCGCCGATGATCTGGCTGCGGGCGGTCTTGGCGTTGATGATCGCCCCGCCGTCGATCACCGTGGTCATCCGGCTCAGCCGGGGCTCGCCGGTCCACCGGTTGACCCGGACCTCACAGAAGTGCGCGCCGAACGAGGTGAAGGCGTGCTTCCCGTGCTCCGGGCCGGGTGCCGCGGTGCCGGTCGCCTCGACGCCGGCCGAGGAGACCGCGCGCAGCAGCTCCGGAAAGCCGATCCGCCGGTCCGGGGACACGAGGTCGCCCCGGTCGTACCGGACGTCGGCGGCGGGCACCCCGGCAAGCGGCGACCGCTCGTCGGTCACCGCGAGTGTGATCAGCGTGGTGATCGCTGCCTCGGCTGCGGCGGCCACCGCCGGACCGGTACTCGCGGTGGCGCCCGAGCCGAACGCGCCGATGTTGGCGGCCAGGGTGGAGTCGCCGAGGTCACTGCGGATCCGGGCGACCGGCAGGCCGAGCGCCTCCGCGCCGAGCACGGCCAGCACCGTCCACATCCCGGTGCCGAGGTCGGCGGTGGCGCTGGAGACCGATACGTCGCCGTCAGGCAGGAACCGTACCTTCACCGAGGCCGGGAACCGCTCGCCGGGATAGTTGGCGGTGGCCATCCCCATCCCGACCAGCCACTCGCCCTGCACGACGGCGCCGGGGGTCGGGTTGCGGCGGGCCCAGCCGAACCGCTGGGCGCCGACCCGGTAGCACTCGTCCAGGTGCTTGCTGGACCACGGTACGTTCCGCCCCGGATAGACCGTGGCGTAGTTGCGCAGCCGCAGCTCGACCGGGTCCAGCCGCAGTTCGGCGGCGAGTTCGTCCAGCGCGCTCTCCAGAGCGAACGAGCCGGACTCCTGGCCGGGCGCCCGCATCCAGGTCGGCGGCGGCACGTCCAGCGTGACGATCTTCTGTTCCAGGTGCAGGTTCTCGGTCTTGTAGAGATAGCGCGACGTGGTGTGCGCCGAACTCTCGAAGATGCCGCCCGAGCTGGACTGGCTGGCCCAGACCTGGTGCTTGACCGCGACCAGGGTGCCGTCCCGGCGGGCGCCCAGGTGCACCGTCTGGCGTACGGCGGAACGGTTTCCGCTGATCGTGAAGGTCTGCTCCCGGGTCAGCACCACCTTGACCGGCCGACCGAGCGTACGCGCGGCAGCGGCGGCGAGCAGCGGATGCGCCCAGGTGGCGATCTTGTTGCCGAAGCCGCCCCCGACGTGCGGGCTGACCACCCGCACCTTCGCCGCCTCGACGCCGAGCGCCGCCGCCATCGCGCCGACGGTCAGCGAGGCGCTCTGCGTACCGGTGTAGAGGGTCAGCGCCCCGTCCTGCCAGGCGGCGACGCAGGCGTGCGGCTCCATCGCGCTGTGGTGCTTGCCCGGCTGCTGGTAGGTGCCGGAGACGGTCACCTCGCTGGCCGCCAGCGCGTCGTCGATCGAGCCGACCCCGTCGGCCAGGAACTCCAGCCGGGCGGGCTCGCCCATCATCGGGCCGGGATCGGTGGCCCCCGGGATGCCGTCGGTGAAGGAGACCGCCGCCGGCCGGACCTCGTAGTCGGACCGGACCAGCGCGGCGGCGTCCCGGGCCTGCTCGAACGTCTCCGCCACCACCAGCCCGATCGCCTGCCCGTGATAGCGCACCTCGGTGTCCTGCAACGGCAGCCAACCGTGTCCGACGCTGAACGGCGTGCCGCTGCCGAGCAGCGCCAGCGAGCGGAACGGCGTGTAGACCGCCAGTACGCCGGGGGAGGCTTCGGCGGCGGCGACGTCCATCGCCCGGATGGTGCCCCGGGCGACCGTACTGAGCAGCAGGTAGCCGTGCGCGAGCCGCTCGACGGGCTGGTCGGCGGCGTACCGGGCCGCACCGGTGACCTTGAGCCGGCCGTCGACCCGGTTGACCGAGACCGTCCGTGCAGCGCCGCTCATCTCAACCCACCAGGTTCGTCAGGGCGCGCACGATGGTGCGCCGGACCAGCGTCGTCTTGAACCGGTTGTGCGCCAGCGGTCGGGCCGCCTCGACCGCCAGGGCGGCGGCTGCCTCGAACACCTCCGGCCGGGGAGCCTTGCCGCGCAGCGCGTCCTCCACCGCCGGCAGCCGCCAGGGCCGGGTGCCGACCCCGCCCACCGCCACCCGTACGTCCCGGACCAGGCCACCGCGCAGGTCCAGCGCCACCGCCGCCGAGGCGAGGGCGAACTCGTACGACTGCCGGTCCCGGATCTTCAGGTACGCCGACCGGGTGGCCCAGGGCAGCGGCGGCACGGTGACCCGGGTGACCAGTTCGCCCGGGCGCAGGTCGTGCTCCCGGTCCGGGGTGTCCCCGGGCAGCAGGTAGAAGTCGGCGAGCCGGACGTCCCGGGTCCCGCCCCGGCCGACCAGCCGGACCCGTGCGTCCAGCGCGACCAGGGCGACGGCCAGGTCGCTGGGGTGGGTGGCGACGCAGGAGTCGCTGGTGCCGAGGATGGCGTGGCCGCGGTTCTCGCCGTCGACCGCCGGGCAGCCGGAGCCGGGCCGGCGCTTGTTGCAGCCGGTGGTGGTGTCCCGGAAGTAGCCGCAGCGGACCCGTTGCAACAGGTTGCCGCCGATGCTCGCCATGTTGCGCAACTGCGGCGAGGCGCTGTGCAGCAGGGCCTGGGCGATCACCGGATATTCACCGGCCACCAGCGGATGCCCGGCGACGTCGCTCATCCGTTCCAGCGCACCGACGTGCAGCCCCTCCCGGTCGGCCGAGACGCCGCGCAGCGGCAGCCGGTTGATGTCCACCACCTGGCGGGGGGTCATCACCTCCAGCTTCATCAGGTCCACCAGCGTGGTCCCGCCGGCCAGGTAGGCAATGCCGGCTCCGCCGCCGGCGACGGCCTGCGACACGCTCTGTGCGGTGCGGTAGTCGAAGGGCCTCATCGGTCCGCCCCGCTCCGCCGGGCCGTCCGGACGGCGGCCACGATGTTCTCGTACGCCCCGCAGCGGCAGATGTTGCCGGACATGTGCTCGCGGATCTCCTCGTCCGAGCCGGTGTGCCCCTCGTCGAGCAGGGCCACCGCCGACATGATCTGCCCGGAGGTGCAGAACCCGCACTGGAAGGCGTCGCAGTCGATGAACGCCTGCTGCACCGGGTGCAGCCGGTCGCCGTCGGCCAGTCCTTCCACGGTGGTGACCCGGCGCCCGGCGGTGGCCGCCGCCAGGGTCAGGCAGGAGAGCACCCGTCGACCGTCGACGTGCACCGTGCAGGCGCCGCACTGGCCCCGGTCACAGCCCTTCTTGGAACCGGTCAGCCCGAGCCGCTCGCGCAGCGCGTCCAGCAGGGTGACCCGGGAGTCGATCCGCAGCCGCTCGGTGCGGCCGTTGACCGCCACCGTTATCTCGACGGTCGCCGCGCCGGCCGGCTCCGGCGCCGGTGCCGCGCCGGCCGGCTCCGCCAGCCCGGTGTCGACCGCCGGCCCGGCTGCCGCGCCGACGGCCAGCCCGGCCGAGGCGACCGCCGTCCGGTGCAGCACACCGCGCCGGGACACCCCGGAGGGTAGGACGTCGACGGGGGGCGAGTCCGATCCGGACCCACTGCTCATAGCACACCTCCGGACGTGCCACCGGCCGGTGCGGGGCGCGTACGCGTACGCGCGGTGCGGTGGGGCACCGGACCACGGCCGGGGCCCTCCAGTAAACCAAAGATGATCGTCAATGTCGATGGAGTCGGCGGGATGTCGGGCGTACCCGGGTGGCGCCATCCATCGATATCTGTCATGCTCTTGCGCCATGGTCGGGCTGACGAAACGGTTTCCCCTCATCCTCCTCACCGCCGCTGCGGTACTCGCCAGCGGCGGCGCCGCACAGGCCGGCGGCGGGCAGGCCGGGCACGGTGGCCCGCCCGGCGGCTGCGGTCCCCGCACGCTGCTGTTCTGCGAGGACTTCGAACGGCTGCCCACCGGCGGTGCCGCCTCGCTGGCCTGGGGCATCGACACCAAGGACGGGATCCTGACGGTCGAGCGGCAGCGGCACGACAAGGTGCTGCGGGTGCACACCGAGGGCAACGGCCGGGCCTTCCTCAAGGTGGACGACTTCGCCGCGCCGGGCAACAGCTTCTACGGCCGGATCCGGTTGAAGGTGGACGCCTTCCCGACCGCCCCCGACTGGGCGCACTTCACCCTGGTCGAGGCGACCGGCCCGGGCAGCGCCGAGGTGGTCCGGCCGATCGGCGGCCAGTGGGCGCCACCGCTGGGCGGGTCGTACTGGGGCGTCGGCGCCGACGGCGGACCGACCGGTGACTGGACGAACTGGCGGGAGTCCGCGCCCACCGTGGAGGACCGGTGGCAGTGCTTCGAGTGGCAGTGGGACGCCACCGACAACCGGGTCGCGGTCTGGATCGACGGCGTCGCCCAGCCCGAGATGACGGTCAGCACCACCGAGCACGGCGGCAACCCGGTCGACTTCGTCCTGCCCCGCGCCGACACGGTGAAGATCGGCTGGCAGCTCTACCAGGGCGGCCCCACCCCGGACCACTTCGACCTCTGGATCGACGACATCGCCCTCGCCGGGCACCGGGTGGGCTGCGGCCGCTGAGCCGCGACACGCGCCCGGGCCAACGCTCGCAAAGGGAGGGTCGACGGAGCCGCTACGCTGGTAATCCGTCCCCCTCGATCCGTACGGAGCTGATCTCGTGACCGCGCCAAACGACGGAGGCTACCCCGCCTTTCCGATCGACGTCCCGACCTCGGCCCGGATGTACGACTATTCCCTCGGCGGCAAGGACAACTTTCCGGCGGACCGGGCAGCCGTGCAGTTCGTCAACTCGCAGTACCCGTCCAGCCTGGACGTGACCCGGGAGAACCGGCTCTTCCTCTACCGGGCGGTCCGGTTCCTCGCCCGCGACCTGGGCATCAGGCAGTTCCTCGACCTGGGCAGCGGGCTGCCGACCCAGGCGAACGTGCACCAGGTGGCGCAGCAGTTCCAGCCCGGGGCCCGGGTGGTCTACGTCGACGTCGACCCGATCGTGCTGGCGCACGGGCGCGCCCTGCTGGCCGACGACGAGACGACCCGGGTGATCGCCGCCGACGTCACCGAGCCGGAGCGGATCCTCGCCGACTCCGACGTCCGCAAGATGATCGACTTCTCCCGGCCGGTCGCGGTGCTGCTGCTCTCGGTCACCCACTCCATCGTCGACGACGACAAGGTCCGCCACCTGCTCGCGGTGATGCGCGAGGCGATGGCCCCGGACAGCTACCTGGGCTACTCGCAGCTCGCCGGCACCGACCGGGCCGGAGTGGACGCCGGCAACGCGATGGTGAAGAAGATGGGCATCACCTGGAAGAACCGTATGGTCGACGAGGTGGCGGAGTTCGTCCGCGACTTCGAGCCGGTCGAGCCGGGGCTGGTCGACGTCAAGACCTGGCGTCCCGACCCGACCCAGCCGCCGCTCGCACCGGTCGACGAGGCGCTCCGGCCGTACCTGGGCAGGGGCGCGGAGGAGACCCGGTTCTACGAGTACGGTGGCGTGCTGCGCCGGCCCTGAGCCTGCCGGGTCTCGTAGACTCCGGTGCCGTGACGGGCCTCAGCTTCGCGCTTTCTGTCGACTACGGGACCTCACACACGGTCGGGATGCTGCGGTGGCCGGACGGCCGGGTCCGGCCGTTGGTGTTCGACGGTTCGCCGCTGCTCTCCTCCGCCGTCTTCGCCACATCCGACGGCCGGATACTCGTCGGGCGGGACGCCGAGCGCAGTGCGCGGGTCGACCCGGCCCGCTACGAGCCGAATCCGAAGCGGATGGTCGACGCGGGTGAACTGCTGCTCGGCGCGCGGGCGTACCCGATCGCCGAGCTGGTCGCGGCCGGGTTGCGGCGGGTCTACGCCGAGGCGGTCCGCGCGGCCGGGCAGGCGCCGGCAACGGTGACGATCACCCATCCCGCGACCTGGGGACCGGCCCGACGACAGGTGCTGCACTCGGCCGCCGCCCTCGCCGGACTGCCCCGGGTCGGGCTGGTGGACGAGCCGTCCGCCGCCGCCGCGTACTTCGTCCGGGTGCTCGGGCGGCAACTCGCGCCGGGCCAGGCCATCATGGTCTTCGACCTGGGCGCCGGCACCTTCGACGTGAGCGTCGTACGCCGGACGCCCGGCTCCTTCGAGACGGTGGCGACCGACGGCATGGACGCGTTCGGCGGAGTGGACCTCGACGCGATCGTGGTGGAGCGGATCGGCGCGGCCGTGGCGGCGAGCGATCCGGAACGCTGGCGCCGGCTGACCGTTCCGGCCGGACCGGAGGACCTCCGCGACTTCCGGCTCTTCTGGGACGACGCCAAGGCGGCGAAGGAGATGCTCTCCCGCCAGCCGACGGCCTCGGTGCACCTCCCCATCCTCAACCGGGACGTGCACGTTACCCGGGAGGAGTTCGAGCAGGCGGCCCGACCGGTGCTGACCCGGGCGGTCCGGTTGGCCGTGCAGACCCTGGACAACTACCACCGGGATCACCGGGAGCGGGTCTCCGCCGTCTTCCTGGTCGGTGGATCGACCCGGATCCCACTGGTGGCGACGCTGCTGCACCAGCACTCGGAGATGGCGCCGGTCGCGATCGAGCAGCCCGAGTTCGTGGTGGCCGAGGGCGGGCTGCACCTGCCGGCGATGGCGATCAGGGAGCCGGTCGGCGTCGCCGGCCACGCCGAGACGCCGAATCCGCACGCCGGCTCGGCGACTCCGCCCGGCGCGCCCACCCCGCTTTCCGGCGTGCCCCCGACTCCGCCCGGGGCGTCCGCGCCGGTGCCGGGCCCGCTGCCCGGCGCGTCCGCGCCGCCGTGGGGTGCCGCCGGCCGTACCGTGCCCCGGCGGCGCCGTCGTGCCGTGGTGGCCGGGGCGGTGGCGGTGGTCGTGCTGGCGCTGGCCGCCGTCGGCGGCGTGATCTGGTGGCGGACCGGTTCCCCCACCCGGGCCTTCGGCGACGACAGCGACCTGCGCGAGTTCGCGGGGAGGTTCATCGCCGCGGCCGACAGGTGCGAGCGGTCGGGCGACGCGACGCGGCACCGGGACGAGACCGGGCTGGAGATGCCGGACGACAACTTCAGAGCCGTCGTACGGTGTCAGGGCAACGACTGGATCGGGTACTTCTACAACTCCGGCGCCCCCCGTGGGCTGCCGAACCACTCGCCGGACGACTATCGGACCCAGATCTCCGACGGCGTCATCGACCGGTACAGCGGAGTGCTCGAACTCTCCGGCGAGGTGAGCCAGCAGGCCGGCAGCGGGCCGCTGCAGGCGTACGTGGAGTTCAGGGCCGCCAGCGACCGGCCCGGCATCTACTGGGAGCCCACCGACCGCTACACCTACCGGCTCGGGGCCGCGGTGCTCAACCTGGACCCGGCGGCCGGGATCGAGCCGTTGCGGGAAATCTGGCGCGACCACGCCTGACGGCGTCTTCCCGCCGGACGGCCGGACGGCGTCTCCCCGCCGGACGGCATGCCCGCCGGACGGCCGGGCCGGTGGTGGTAACCCGAGGCACCCACCACCGGCCCGGGGCCGATCAGCCGGTCACCGTCACCACCCGGTGCACTCGCCCGAGGCGTGGCCACGGACCTGGTTGCGTACCCCGAAGTCGGCCACCAGCCCGTTGCCGGTGCAGGAGAGCAGGCCGCTGATCCGGTTGCCGGCCATGGCCAGCCCGTGCTCACCACCGGCGTTGCCGGCGAGCCGGACCGCGCCGCTGAACGTGCTGCCGACACTCGCCACGGTGCCGGTGCTGCCGCTGATCTGGACCGCGCCGCTGACCGTCGCGCCGAAGATCTGCACCGCGACCGCCCGGTCGGTGCTGATCCCGCCGGAGATCTCACCGCCGGAGACGATCAGCGAGGCACCGGGGCGTACGGTGATCCGGCCGGCCACCCAGGCGTCCTTGAGGCAGGTCACCCCGGTGGCGACGGTCAGGTTGCCGGCCCGGGCACCGGAGATCGTCCGGGTGCAGGCCGGCGAGGAACCCGGCAGCACGGTGGCCCGGAACTCGTCCGCCGAGCCGATGTTGCCGGCCGCGTCGATCGCCCGGTGCTCGACGGTGTGCGTGCCGTAGCCCGGTTCGGTCTCCTCGAAGACCGCCTTGGAGAGCCCGCCCGAGCCGAGGTTGCCGTAGACCAGCGACTTCACCACCGTGCCGGTGGGGGTGAACAGGAACGGCGTACCGGCCGGGGCGTCCGGCCAGCCGAAGTAGTTGAACCAGCCGTCCCGGTCGAGCCGGAACTCGCCGACGGTGAACCCGGGCCGGTCGTCGGTCGGCTCCAGCCCCATGGTGAACCGCTCGAAGTAGACGTGGTGCGGGGTGCCGCCCGGCAGCGTGGTGACCGGCGGCGAGAGGGTCGCCGTGGTGCCCGCCTCGAGGTTGTCGACCGTCCAGGTGCGGGTCTCCGAGTCCCCGCCGGGAGCGGCCGGATCGGTCACCGTCGCGGTGAGCCGGTAGCTGCCCGGAGCCAGCCGCAGCGCACCCAGGTCGAGGTTGCGACTGTTGTGCGGGTTCGGCAACACCGTGCCGTCCAGTCGCCAGGTCACGTCCAGTACCCGGTCGACCGGGTGGGTCGTCTCGACGTACACCACGTCCTCGCCGCCTACCGCGCGCTCGTCGGTCTGGGTCGAGGCGGTGAACGCCACGTCCACCTCCGACGGCGGGCTCGGCTCGGCGCCGACCGTCCACTGCCGGCTCTGGGTCAGCGCCGGCCCGTTGCGGATCGCCGGGTCCCGGACGAACTCGGTGGGATCCGACACCGTCACCCGTACGACGTCGCCGGGCCGGACGTCCAGGTCGGCGAGTTCCAGGTTGCGGCTGTTGTGGGTGTCCGGCACCGCGACCCCGTTGACCGCCCAGCGCACGTCCAGCTCGTGGTAGACCGGATGCTGGGTCTCCACCCAGAGCACGTCGGTGCGCCCGACCGCCCGGTCCGTGGGGGTGGCGGAGAGCGTCATCGCGTTGGTGTTGCGGCGGCCGGAGATCCGCTGCGTCATGATCTCCCGGCTGACCTGGTCGTAGTAGAAGCCGATCCAGCGCATGATGGAGTGCTCGCTGGGCCGCCAGACGCCCGAGGTGGCGTACATGCCGCTCTCGTAGCGGCCGATCGTGCCGCCGGACTCGCTCTCCTCGCCGAGCCAGCGCCACCACTTCGCCTGCTGCTCGACCATCTGCTGCTCGGTCAGCCGGGTGTGGTGCCGCGAGTCCGGCTCGGCGCAGTCGTCGGTGCAGTACGGCCCGCCCGGGTCGGGGCGGTTGGAGTACGGGTACTCGTCCTGGAGCTGTCCCAGCGAGTGGCCCAGTTCGTGCGGGCTGATCAGTGGCCCCTGCGGGGCGCTGCCGGAGGTGGTCGCGTTGGTGCCGCCGATCCCGCCGTACGTGTCGGTGTTGGCGATCGCCAGGATCTGCCGGTTGCTGGCGGTCACCCCGAGCGGCGCGACGAGCTGCTGGAGATAGCGGTTGAGCGCCTGGGTGCCGTACGGCTGGAAGGTGATGCCCCGGGCGAGCGGGTTGGTGCAGCCGTCCGCGTAGTGCAGGCCGAGCGGGGTGATCCGGTCCGGGTCCGGCGGATCGTCGTCCGGGTCGCAGCGGATGCCGGACTCACCGGAGACGATCTCGATCACGTAGACGTTGAAGTAGTTCCGGTAGCTGCGGTACGGCTCGATGCTCCACTGCACGTTCATGTGCCGGTCCACGTCGGCGTGGAACTTCGGCAGCTCGGCCGCGGTGTAGCCGTCGCCGAGCAGGATCAGGTTGAGCCGCTCGCTGGCCGGGCCGGTGACCTGGAGCGGGACGAGCCGGGCGCTGCCCACCTCGGGCTCGGCGGCGGCCGGGCTGGGCTGGGCCAGGGCCAGCAGTCCGGCCGTCAGGGCCACCGAGGCGAGGGTGGCGAGTTTCCGTCTTCTCGACGCGGTCAATCTCATCGACGTCACCTGCCGGACTCGGGGGTGGTCGGCTCCGGGAACGGGCCCGGAACGGAACAGTCGGCATAGATCATCGGGGAAGGCTAACCCGCTGCGCGGCGGCGGGTCATCCATCAACTGCCGCAAGTATCCGCCGCCGTACCGACACCCCGGCTGACCTCGACGGAGGCGGCTGCGGAGCGCCGACTAGCATCTACCGGTCGCAAGCGTGCGAATTGCCGGAAGGACAGATGAGCCAGTACGCGTTGTTGATCTCTCCGTCGTCGAACCGCGTCTACGCGGACGCCTCGGTGACGCTGACCCGGGCCGAGCTGGCGGCCTTCGACCGGGCCGTGCTCGGCGGCCGGCTGCACGACATCGCCGAGACCGTGCTCGGTGGCGTCCGCTACGTCACCTTCACCGCCGACCAGCTCGACGGACGCGACGTCGCGTACCTGGCCAACCTGTCGTCGATCTACGTGTTGTTCGAGGTCACCGGCGGACTGCTCCGGCCGGTCGAGCTGCGCCGGCTGGACCGGTTCGACGACGACCTGCTGACCATCCCGAAGTATCCGGGCAAGACCAACGAGCAGTTCACCAAGCTGCTGCTCAACGTGACGCTGCTCGCCTCGGACTTCGCCCCGCAGATGCTGGACCGGAAGTTCCGGGTGCTCGACCCGCTCTGCGGCCGGGGCACCACCCTCAACCAGGCGCTGATGTACGGGTACGACGCCGCCGGGGTGGATCGCGACCAGAAGGACTTCGAGGCGTACTCGACGTACATCCAGACCTGGTTGAAGCGTAAGCGGGTGAAGCACCGGGCCGAGTCCGGGCCGGTGCGCCGGAACCGGCAGGTGGTGGCCCGGCGGTTGCAGGTCGACCTCGCCGCCGACAAGGAGTCCTACCGGGCGGGCCAGACCCAGCGGCTGGACGTGGTGCAGGTGGACACCGTCCGCAGTGCGGAGTTCTTCCGGCCCGGCAGCCAGGACCTACTGGTGACGGACGCCCCGTACGGCGTACAGCACGGCAGCCGCAGCGCCGGGCACGGGCTGGCGCGCAGCCCGCTCGCCCTGCTCGCCGAGGCGGTGCCGGTCTGGGTCGACCTGCTCCGGCCCGGTGGGGCACTCGGCATCGCCTGGAACACCCAGGTGGCCCGCCGGGACGAGGCGGCCCGGGTCCTCGCCGACGCCGGCCTGGAGGTGCTGGCCGACGGTCCGTACCTGGAGTTCGCCCACCGGGTCGACCAGGCGATCGTCCGCGACATCCTGGTCGCCCGCAAGCGCTGAGGAGCGTGCTGGTCGGGAAGGCCCCCGCTACGAAGACGACGAGCGGGGGCCTTTCCGGACAGCTCAGTAGCTGCAACCGCTGGTGGGCAGGCTGCTGGCGGCGGGCGGGGTGACGCCGTCGTAGAGGGCGAGCAGGAAGTTCTGCGGGCAGCGGCTGGTGCTGCCGGTCCGGATGCCGAAGTGCAGGTGCGGGCCGGTCGAGTTGCCGGTGTTGCCGGTCGAGCCGATCCGCTGCCCGGCCGTGACGGTGGCACCGGACGCCACCGACCAGGCGGAGAAGTGGCAGTACGTGTAGATCGCCCCGTCGGTGCCGGTCAGGTTGATGCCCTGGCCGCAACTGCTGTCGTTGATCCGGACCACGGTGCCGGCCCGGACGGCGTACGCGGCCGTGCCGGTCGGCACCGGCAGGTCGATCGCCGGATAGTCGTGGTGCGGGTCGTCGTACTCGCTGCGCGGCAGCGCGGTGCGGGGCAGCGGCAGGGAGAAGCTGGTGCCGCCACCGGTGGCGGTGGTGATCCGGACCGCGTCGGCGACCACGTAACCGGTGCCGCTGGTCCACCGGCTGACCCCGACCGCGTTGTAGTCGCCGGCGGCGAGCGGGAAGGTGCCGAGGCTGACCCACCGGCCACCGTTGGTCCGCTGGTTGACCGGGACGCTCTGGTTGCCGCTGGTGGTGGCGACGACGAACGGGGTGGCGTTGTTGTAGCCGGGGTCGGCCGGGTAGAAGACCTCCACCAGGTAATTGCCGGCGCTGGGGACGTTGACCTTGAACCAGGCCACGTCGCTGGCGGTGGTGTCGGGGGTGGCGTACCGGTAGTCGGGGCCCTGCCGGTCGGCGGACCAGGTGGACGTACCCCAGTTGGCGCTGGCGGTGAAGCGGTCGGCGGTGGTGTTGTCGACCGTCACCGTCGCGGCGCTGGCGGGAGTGGCCGTCAGCAGGATCGGGGCGGCGAGTGCGGTCGCGGTGAGGATGGCCAGGCTACGTGCGTATCCGGTCTTCATCGAAGGGCCCTTCGGCGCAGGCGAGGCGAAAAGTTGAAGGTATTTAACCAATCGTGAGCGCTGTTGGAAAGACTCCTACATAGATGTGCGACTGTGCCTGGGAACGGAGCTCAGAGTAGCAGTCGGATATCAGCGGCAAATCCTGCTATTCAGGTATTCCGCAGCGTTGTTCGGTTTACAGTGGCGTGGTGGCCGAGCCGGTCGCGGACTCGGCCGCTCCTATCCGGGCGGGCCACGGGGGGGCCGGATGAGCGACGAACTGACCAGCGAAGAGCCGCTCGGCCGGCTGGAGACCGTGCACACCTTCTCCGGTGCCATGCCCACCGGGGTCACCGTCTCCCGGCAGGGAAGGATCTTCGTCAACTTCCCGCGCTGGGGAGACCAGGTCGACGCCACCGTCGCCGAGCTGCGGGACGGGGCCTGCGTGCCCTATCCGGACCAGGACTGGAACAGCCCGGCCGGCGACGACGACGCCGGTGCCTTCGTCTCGGTGCAGAGCGTCGTGGTCGACCCGACCGACCGGCTCTGGGTGCTCGACACCGGCAGCCCGAAGTTCCGGCCGACCCGCACCGGCGGTCCCAAACTGGTCTGCGTCGACCTCGACACCGACCTGGTCACCCAGACCATCGTGTTCCCCGCCGACGTGGCGCTGCCCAGCTCGTATCTCAACGACGTCCGGTTCGACCTGCGCCGCCGCTCTGCCGGGGTCGCCTTCCTCACCGACTCGTCCAACTCCGGTCCGAACGGGATCGTCGTGGTGGACCTGGCCAGCGGGACGGCCTGGCGCCGGCTGAACGACCACCCGTCCACCAAGGCCGAACCGCTGGCCACGTTCCGGCCGCTGGTCGAGGGGCGGCCGTTCCTGGTCTGCCCGCCCGACGGGCCGCCGAGCCCGGTCTCGATGGGCTCCGACGGGATCGCGATCTCGGCCGACGGCAGCCGCCTCTACTACTGCCCGCTCGCCTCCCGCCGGCTCTACAGCGTCTCGACCGACGCGCTGGTCGACCGGTCCCTGGACGACGCCGAGGTGGCGGCGACGGTCCGGGACGAGGGGGACAAGGGGTCCGGCTCCGACGGGCTGGAGAGTGACGACGCGGGCCGGGTCTATCTCACCGCGTACGAGCAGAACGCCGTCCTGCGCCGGCACCCGGACGGCCGGTTCGAGGCGTTGGTACGCGACCCTCGCCTGCTCTGGCCGGACACCATGTCCGTCAGCGCCGACGGATATCTCTACGTCACCGCCAACCAACTCCACCGGCAGGCCGACTACTCCGGCGGGGTCGACCGGCGACGCCGGCCGTACGCCCTGTTCCGGGTCGGTATCGACGCCGGCCCGGTGGCGCTGCTGCCCTGATCGGCGGGTATTCGATCACCTACCAGTGATCAACGACAATGTCGACACCGGAACCGACCATCGTCCGACAAGGAAAGATCGTCCGTCGGGGATACCGGGTCTTCCGTTCCGGACCAACCTGATCGGGCTATGGTAACGAGCTATTCGGCCGGCGCGAACAAGCTCTTTGGTCGCATCTCAAGCGATTCCCGCGTCGTTTCCTTCCTGGAAAACTTCACTGTGAGCCCACCCGCAAGTTCCACGAAACGTGGCGAGCGGTGATCGGGAAGGGAGCCGGACTTGGCACAGCGAGACAGGGTGTCGGCCGCCGTTCTGCGGGACCTGGCGGCGGAGATCTTCGAGGTCAACCCGGACGAGATCACCGAGGGGGCGGCGTTCTACGAAGACCTCGGGATCGACTCCGTGCAGAAGGTCGAATTCGTCGTCCGGATCGAGCGGCAGCTCGGCGTACGGCTGACCGACGAGGAGGCGGCCGGGCTCCAGGACTTCGGCGACACCCTCGCCGTACTCCGGGATCGGGGCATCTCCGTTGGGCCGTGACCGGACCCGGGACGGCCGCCCGGCCGTGGTGGTCTCCGGAGTCGGCGCGGTCTCGGCCGCCGGCCTCGGCGCGGACGCGCTCTGGACGGCAGTGACCGGACGGCGGGTGCTGACCGGCCCGGTGACCCGGTTCGACATGTCCCGCTATCCGGCCCGCTGCGGTGCGGAGGTGCCGGCCGGCGCGGTCGCGGACCTTGACGCGATGGTGCCCGGCCACGAGTCCCTGGCCGGCCGGTTCCTCGCCGTCGCCGCGCTGGAGGCGCTCCGGCACGGCGGAGTGCCGGAACGGAGCCGGGCGCATCGGTTGGGCGTCTTCGCCGGCACCGTGATGGCCACCCGGCCGATCCTGGACCGGGGGATCGGGACAGGCCGGCTGGACGTGCCGGGTCGGGCCTGGGCCCGGCCGGACGCGCTGCTGGACACGCTTCGCGAGGTGGTCGCCGTCACCGGCCCGACGGTGTTGTTCGCGCCCGGCTGCGCGGCCGGGAACAGTGCGATCGCCGCCGGCGCCCGGGCGGTCGCGACCGGCGAGGTCGACGTCGCGGTCTGCGCCGGGGTCTCCGAACTGTCCCTGGAGATCCTCGCGATGTTCACCTCGCTGCGCGCTCTCGCGGTCGACACCGTGCGGCCGTTCGACGTCAACCGGCGGGGCACCATCCCGGGCGAGGGCGCCGGAGCGCTGATCCTGGAACGCGCCGACCGGGTCGCGGCCCGGGGCGGGCGGCCGCTGGCCCGGCTACTCGGCTGCGCCGCCGCGGCCGACGCGCACAACCCCACCCAACCGCACCCGGACGGCAACGGTCTGGTGTCGACCATCCACGGCTGCCTCGATCGCGCCCGGCTGACCAGCGACGACGTCGACTGGGTCTGCGCGCACGGCACGGGCACCCAGGCCAGTGACGGCATCGAGGCCCGGGCGGTGGCCAAGGCGCTGGCCGGGCGCCGCCGACCGGTGGTCTCCTCGGTGAAGGGGCAGTTCGGGCATGCCGAGGGGGCCGCCGCCGCCCTGGAGGCGATCATCGCGGTGCAGGCGCTCGCCGCCGACCTGGTGCCGGGCAACGTCACGCTGATCGAACCCGACCCGGCCTGCGGCGGAATCGACCTGGTCGAGCCGGCCGGCCGGCGTGCCCCGGTCGGGGTGGTGCTGAGCCAGGCGTTCGGCTTCGGCGGCGGGGTCTCGACCGTACTGCTCGGGAAGGACGATCGTGCCGCCGGTTGAGGAATGCCTGGCCGTACGCGGCCTGGGGCTGCGGCTGCCCGGCGTGGCCGACGTCGCGGAGCTGGCCCGACTGGTCGACGGGGCACCCGTGCCGCCGGCGCCGGTACGCCGCTTCGCGGCCCCGGACACCGACCTCGCCCCGCTCGACCGGCGTACGCACGCCCCGGTCGCGCCCCGGATTCCGGCCGCCGTCGCCGGCCGGGGACTGCGGGCCCTGCCCCCCGAGTCCCTGCTCGCGCTGGCCGCGGCGGCCGACGCCGGTACGGCCCGGCCCGACGATCCGCCCGACCCGTGGCTCGCGACGTCACTCGTCGACCCCGTCCAGGCCGGTCCGGCCGCGGTGCTCTGGGCCAGTTCGAGTGCGGGGCTGGCCGAGTACGCCACCATCTGCGTCGAGGCCGCCACCCTGGAGCCGGGGCTGAGCAGCCCGATCATCGGTCCCGCCTCGGCGTTCAACGGACCGGCCGCGACCGTCTCCATCCGGCTCGGGCTCGACGGCCCGAACGAGACGATCACCGGCGGTACGGCGGCCGGCCTGAGCGCGCTGGTCGAGGCGGCCCGGCTGCTCGCCGACGGCGAGGCGGCCCGTGCCCTGGTCGGCGGCTCGGCGACGGTGAGCCGGTGGAGCCTCGGTGGACTCGCCGACGGGTTCGACGCGGCCGAGGGCGCGGCCTGTCTCGCGGTGTCGCCGGGCCGGGACGATGAGCCGGGCATCCGGCTCGGACGGTTCCGCCGGACCAGCCTGGACCCGTCCGACCTGGCGGCCCAGTGCCGCGCCCTGGTCCGCGCCGCCCGCCCCGCGGGATCGGGCAGTGCGGCCGGACCGCCCGCCGGTGCACCGACCGACCGCCGCGCGCCCGAGCGTGACGCGCCGGTCGGCGGTCCACCGCCCGGGCCGGTCGGCACGATCGTCTCCACCGTCGACACCGAGTTGGTCGAGGCACTCGCCAACGGTGCCGCCCGGCCGGTCTGGCACCTGGAAGCGTCGCTCGGCGACTTCGGGGCGGCCGGTGGCCTGCTGGCGGCGGCCTGTGCCGTCGCGTACTGCGCCAGCGCCCCGGCGCCGGCGAGCCTGTTCGCGATGGCGATCGAACCGTCCGGCAACGCAGCCATCCTGGAGGTCTCATCATGGGGAGCGCCAACCTCGTCGAGCGGCTGGTGGGGCGAGCGCTCGCGTCCGGTCGGGGCGAGCGGATCGCGTACCTGACCGGCACGGGCGGCCGGCTCGGCTACGCGGAGCTGTACCGCGCGGTGCGTGGCTACGCGGCGCGGCTGGGCGAGGCCGGGATCGGCCCCGGCACCCGGGGCCTGGTGGTGGCCGACGACGACCTGCCGACCGCGGTGGCGATCCTGGCACTGTGGTGGCGGGGTGCCGTGGCGGTGCCGGTGAGCCCGATGCTGACCGGTGCGGAACTCGACTTCATCGCCGAGGACTGTCGGGCCGGGTTCCTGCACGCCGACGAGGCGGGCGGCGCGCGGGCGGACCAGGCCGGCCTCGGGCTGCCCCGGGGCGGCCCGGAGTGGCTGGCCCCCGGCGGGCCACCGTCACCGCCGCCGGTCGGTCAGCCGTCGTCCGAGGTGCTGCTGATCCAGTACACCTCGGGCAGCACCGGCAAGCCGAAGGGGGTACTGCACAACGGCATCGGGGTGACCGGGGTGCTGGACGGCTTCGGCCGGATCCTCGACCTGCGCCCCGACGACCTGGTGCTCTCCACCGCCAAGCTCTCCTTCGGGTACGGCTTCGGCAACTCGCTGCTCTTTCCGCTCGCCGCCGGGGCCGGCGTACTGCTCAACCAGGGACCGCCGGACGTCTACCGGCTGGCCGCGACGATCGCCCGGTACCGCCCGACCGTGCTCTGCGCGGTGCCCCGGGTCTACGCCGCGCTGCTCGACCGGGCCGGGCAGGGCGACCCGGCGGACCCGACCGGTGCTCCCGACCTCGGCTCGCTGCGCCTCGCCGTGTCGGCGGGGGAGCACCTGCCGGCATCGCTCTGTGCCGAGTTCACCGGCATCTTCGGGGTACCGCTGGTCAACGGGCTGGGCGCGACCGAGGTACTGCACATCGTGCTGGCCACCCGGGGCAGTCAGCCCGGCTCGACCGGTACGCCGGTGCCCGGCACGACGGTGACGGTCCGGGACGACACCGGCCGGGTCGTGCCGGACGGGACGGAGGGCCGGCTGCACGTGGCGGGCCCGTCGGTGGCCGCCGGATATCTGGACCGTCCCGAGTCGGCGGCACGTACCTTCGCCGACGGCGGGGCCTACACCGGCGACATCGTCCGGCAGGACCCGGACGGGGAACTGCGCTACCTGTGCCGGCACGACGACCTGATCAACATCGGCGGCTACAAGGTCTCGCCGCTCGACGTCGAGGCGGCGGTCCGGAACCTCGACGGGCTCGCCCAGTGTGCGGTGGTCGGTGCGCGGGACCAGGCCGGGCTGGAGCAGGCGGTGGCCTACCTGGTGCCGGCTTCCGGCGTCGACCCGGGCGTGCTGCGTCGGGCGGCCCGGGCGGCGTTCCGGGCCGGGCTGCCGCCGCACAAGCGTCCCGCGGTGGTCGAGGTGGTGGAGGCGTTGCCGACCACCTCGACCGGCAAGCTCGCCCGGTTCCAGCTCCGCAGCCGGGCCGGCGAGCGGGCAACGGTCCGGATGCGGGTACTCCGCGACGGTCCCGGCCGGACCCTGGTCTGCATCCCGTACGCGGGCGGCTCCTCCGGGGCGTTCACCCGGCTGGCCCGGCATCTGCCCGGCTCGTGGCGGGTGGTGGCCGGCGAGGCGACCTACCGGGACGGGGCCACCATCGGCGACGCCGCCGACGCCTGGTGGCGGGCGGGCACGCCGTACCTGTCGGACGGTGCGGTGCTGTTCGGGCACAGCCTCGGTGCGGTGCTGGCCGCCGCGGTGGCCGACGCCGCCGGTGACGGGCTGGCCGGGGCCCAGGTGGTCCTCTCCGCCCCGCCGATGCTGCCCGGCACGCAGCGCCCGGCGCTGGTCTCCGACGACGACGAGACCCTGCTGGCCGGACTGCGCAGCACCGGGCTGCTGCCGACCAGCGCGCTCACCTCGGAGGAGATCACCCGACTGCTGCTGCCCCGGTTCCGCCGGGACATCGCGCTCGCCCCGGACGGCTTCCAGGGGGTGCGGTCCCGGGCCGTGCACCTGTTGCTCGGCACCGACGACGGGCTCTGCACCCGGGACGCGGTCACCGCCCGGATCCCCGTCGACCGGATCGCCAGCCTGCACATGGTGCCCGGCGATCACTACTTCGTCGCCACCAACCCGGCCCGGACCGCCGAGGTGCTCGCCGGGATGTTCCGGGACTGACCGTCGGCGCCGCCGCTCGCCGCGCCCGTGCTCGGCCTCGGACGGCTGACTCCGGACGGCTCGGCGCCGGCGGCCGGTTGCTGACGGGGCGGTCGGCCGGGATGTCCGTCCGGCACGCTGTAGACCTGGGTGCACAGACGGGGCTCGTCGAAGGTGATCCGGTAGCTGAGGTTCTCCACCGTCGCGCCGTCGAGGTGGACCTTGAACTCGTACCGGGCCTCGGGGTGGAAGCCCGGCTTGGCGTCCTTGCCGGCCGTCGAGCTGTTCAGGTTCATCACCAGGACGGTCCCGCTCTCGCCCGGGAAGACGTACTGGTCGGTCAGATCGAGCCGGGTGTCCTGGAGGGCGAGCGGGGAGTCGAGGTGATGCGACACGGATACTCCTGGCGTGCGAAGCAGCTAGGACTCCTGTCTACTAGGTGATTCGCCCCGCTTTACGCGTTATTGCGATATTGGCCGACGGCGCCGCGACCCGGGGTCGAACTGCCGGCCCGGGCCGCGACGAACCCATCAGTCGACGTCCTCCCGGACCCGGGCGACGAGTTGGGTCGGATTGACGAACCGCAGTGCGACCACCAGCAGCACCAGCATCATCGCGGTGTACATCACCGCCATCGCGTCGATGGACTGCTGCGCCCGGATACCCGCCGCCGACATCGTGTAATACAGCGCCACCACCAGGGTCTGGGAGTCCGGCCCGGCGGTGAGGAAGGTCAGCTCGAACATGCCGACCGTCCGCACCAGTACCAGGATCGAGGCGGCCAGGATGCCCGGGGTGAGCAGTGGGGCGAGGATCCGGACGAAGATCTGCCGGGTGCCCGCCCCGCACATCCGGGCGGCCCGCTCCACCGCCGGGTCGATCTGCTCGATGAACGGCGTCATGGTCAGGATGACGAACGGCACCGAGGGCACCAGGTTGGCCAGTACCACCCCGGAGAGGTGCCCGGCGAAGCCGTACTTGTAGAGCACCGTGGCCAGCGGGATGCCGTAGGTGATCGGCGGCATCAGGATCGGCAGCAGGAACAGCAGGTAGAGCAGCCGCCGGCCGGGGAAGGACCGCCGGGCCAGCACGTACGCGGCGGGCACCCCGACCAGCACCGAGATGCCGACCACCAGCAGCGACACCTCCAGGGTCACCAGCAGCACCTGGAACAGGCCGAACTCCTGCCAGGCCTGCCCGTACCACCGGGTGGTGTAGCCCTGCGGCAGCCAGGTGTCGTACCAGCGGTCGCCGAAGGAACTGACCAGCACCGAGCCGATCACACCGGCGAGGTTGACGAAGAAGAACGCCACCACGCCCCAGATCAGCCAGGCCGCCGGTCGGGCGACCAGGCGACGACGGCGGGGCACCGGGGCGCTAACCGAACTCATCAGCCCTTCCCTCCCGCCGTCGACCCCGTGTAGAGCAGGGCCCGCCAGCCGAGTACGGCCGCGATCACCAGCAGTTCGACCAGTCCCATCAGCACCGCGATGGTGGCGGCCATCGGATAGTCGTACTGGACGTAGGCCGCTTCGTAGGCGGCGATCGAGATGACTCTGGTGGTGCCGGCCGGGTCACCGACCAGCACCGCCGACGGGAATACGCTGAACGCCAGCACGAAGGTGAGGCAGAACGTGGTGGCCAGCCCGGGCGCCAGCAACGGCAGGGTGATCCGGCGGAACCGCTGCCACCAGCCGGCGCCGAGGGTGGCGGCGGCCCGCTCCAGCGACGGGTCGATGCCCGACAGGTACGACAGCACCAGCAGGAAGGCGAACGGGAAGCCGGTGATGACGATGGAGAAGAACACCCCCCAGTAGTTGTTGGTCAGCCGGACCGGTTCGTCGGCCAGCCCGACGCCGAGCAGGATCCGGTTGAACCATCCGGTCGGGCCGAGGAAGTTGAGCAGCCCCTGCGCGGTGAGCACCGTGCCGAGGGTGATCGGCACCACCAGTACGGTGGTGAGCAGCCGCTTTCCCCGGAACCGCCCCCGCATCCGGTAGGCGATCGGCACCGACGCGGCGACGTTGAGCAGCGCCGCCGGCAGCGACAGCCGCAGCGTCGTCCAGATGGTGTCCCGCTGGTACGGATCCGAGAAGAACTCCTGGTACGCGGCGAACGGTCCGCCCTGGGTCGGCTGGAACGACAACCCGACGCCGTACCCGAAGGGGTAGATGAAGAGCACCAGGATGAAGAGCGCGGCCGGGGCGAGCAGCAGGAGTTGCCGGTCGATGCCGCGTTCGGCCAGCCGGTGCCGCAACGCCACCCGGGTCCGGCCCGGCGGCCGCCGCTCGGCCGGTCGCCCGTCAGTCGGCTCAGCGGCCCGGGGCGGGCTCTCGGTGGCGCTCACCGGGAGCCTCCGGCGGCCGGTTCGTCCACCGGCGCGTCGCCGGAATCCTCCACAGGTGTGCCGGCCGGCTCGTCCGCCGGCGCCCCGGCCGCCCCGTCCGGTGCCGGTCCGTCGCCGGACCGCCCGGCCGGCTCAGCCAGCGGGAAGACCAGCAGCCGGACCGGATCCACCCCGATCCCGATCCGTTCACCCAGTGCCGGACGCTGGTCGGTCCGGAGGTTGAACTGCACGCCCTCGGCGGTACGCGCCTCGACCGCCACCTCTCGGCCCTGGTATTCCACCACCTCCACGGTGGCCGGTACGCCCTCGTCCGGACCGGTGATCCGCAGGTCCTCGGGACGAACCCCGGCGATCACCTCGGCACCGGCGGCCACCGGCCCGACCGGGGTGCCGACCAGCCGCATGCCCTGGCCGGTCACCACCACCTCGGGGCCGCCGCCCTGCTCGGCCCGCAACCGCAGCAGGTTGCGGTAGCCCATGAAGTCGGCGACGTGCCAGTTCGCCGGCCGGGTGTGCAGCTCCTCCGGGGTGCCGACCTGCTGCACCCGCCCCTCGCGGAGCACCACCAGCCGGTCGGCCAGGGAGAGCGCCTCCTCCTGGTCGTGCGTGACGTAGACCGTGGTCAGCCCGAGCGACTGGTGCAGCCGGCGGATCTCGGTACGCATCTCCAGCCGCAGCTTCGCGTCCAGGTTGGACAGCGGCTCGTCCATCAGCACCAGCGCCGGTTCCAGCACCACCGCCCGGGCGATGGCGACCCGCTGCTGCTGGCCGCCCGAGAGCTGTCCGGGCAGCTTGCTGGCGTGCTCCTCCAGCCGTACCAGCCGGATGGCCTCCTCGGTGCGCCGCCGGATCTCGGCCCGGGGCAGCCGGCGCATCTGCAGGCCGAACGCGATGTTGCGGCGTACCGACATGTGCGGGAAGAGGGCGTAGTTCTGGAACACCATGCCGAAGCCGCGCTTCTCGGCCGGTACCGTGTCGAGCCGGGTGTCGTCGGACCAGATGCTGCCCCTGGTCAGCGGGAGCAGGCCGGCGAGGCAGTTCAGCGCGGTGGACTTGCCGCAGCCGGACGGCCCGAGCAGGGCGATGAACTCCCCGCGCCGGACCGTCAGGTCCAGGTCGGTCAACGCGTCGTGGCCGGCGAAGCTCCGCGTCACGCCCTCCAACCGCAACTCGGCGAAACTCACGCGTTCCCGCCTTCTGTTCGTGACTGCGGGGCTCGCAAACCCGGCTCGCTCCTCGCACTCACTTGGCCGTCTTTCGTTCGTGACTGCGGGGCTCGCAAACCCGGCTCGCTCCTCGCACTCACTTGCTCACCTTTGCGCCGCCGATCTCGCGGTCCCACCGGCTGAACGCCTCGACCAGCGCCTTGGCGTCCAGCGGTACCTCCAGCGGGTTGTTTGCGATCAGTTGCTCGTACTCGGGCCGGCCGTACTTCTCGATCGCGTCGCGGCTGGCCTGCGGCGCCATCGACAGCGGCACGTCCTTGATCGCCGGACCGGGATAGAAGTAACCCTGGTCGTACGCCTTGGCCTGCTGCTCCGGGGTCAGCATGTGGTTCAACAGGGCCAGGACGGCGGCCTGCTTGTC
Organism: Plantactinospora sp. CA-294935; assembly: GCF_050936445.1. Lineage (NCBI taxonomy): Bacteria > Bacillati > Actinomycetota > Actinomycetes > Micromonosporales > Micromonosporaceae > Plantactinospora > Plantactinospora sp. CA-294935. Next base: position 7,562,031 of record NZ_JBNJMU010000001.1, on the reverse strand, counting down.
CGTCGAGACCCCCTTCGGCACCACCGCGTAGTGCGCGTCGGTGACCCAGTGGAAGCCCTCCAGCGTGCCGATCTTCGCCTCCGCGGGCACGGTGCCCAGCACTCGCGGGTTGATGTCCCAGCCGGTGGTCGAGACGATGATCTTCGCAGAACCGTTGGCCAGGTTCTTCATCGTCTCCCCGGTGCCGGACGGATAGAGCCGGACGTACTTGTTCAGCTCGGCCAGGTACGCCCAGGTCTTCGCCCAGCCGTTCACCGGGTCCTTCGGGTTCGAGTCGCCGAGCAGGTACGGCAGGCCCATCAGGAAGGTACGGCCGGGGCCGGAGTTCGACGGGCGGGCGTACTGCACCGCGTTGGGGTTGGCCTTGGCGTATTCGAGCAGCCCCTGCACGGTCGTCGGCGGGTTGGGCACCTTCGACGGCAGGTATTCGATCAGCGGCCCGGACGGGTAGTAGGTGATGGTCACTCCGTGGTCGCCGGCCAGCTTCTGCATCGCGGCCGCGCCCGGAAGGTAGTTCGCCATTCCCGGCAGCCGGTCGGCGTGGGTGGGCAGCAGCGGGGTCCAGAGGTTCTGGTCGATGCCGGCGGCGAGCCCGTCGACACCGGTCAGCACCAGGTCGATCTCGACCCGGTTCGCGTCCTGCTGGGCCTTGACCTTGCCGACCAGCTCCGGCGAGGGCGACTTCGAGTACGTCACCCTCGACACCGTGTCGGAGTTCTTCGCGACGAAGTCGTCGATCATCGACTGGGTGAGTTGCAGGTTGCCGGCGACGTCGAGGATGTTCAGGACGACCGGCGAGCCGGGCTTGTCCGGCACCGCGCCCCCGGTCGGTCCGGGCGCGGCGGCCTCCGGCGCACCGCAGGCGGCGGCGACCAGGCTCAACGCGGTCAGGGCCGTGGCGGCGAACAGCCGGCGTTGGCTTCGACGCATGGGCATTCCTCTCTCTCGGTTCGGCGATCCTATGATGTCGCGCGTTCTGTCTGTGCTGCCTGATGAACCTTTTCAACCTCCCGCCGCGTCGGTCGTGGCCGCAGCGGGAGGTCGGGAGCGTGCGTCGTAGTGGCCGGGTTGAAAAGTTTCAATGTGTGTGAGCGGTCCGCCCCGACCCGTCCGGGCCGGGGCGGACCGCCGATGGCGCAGGTGCGACGAGGGTGGATCCTCAGTGGCCGATCCGCCGGCTCTCCGGCGGGCCGAGATAGCTGTACGGCAGCTCGGCGGTCTCCACCACGAGCTGCTGTACCACCACGGTCGGGTCGACCATCCAGAACTTCAGGGTGTGTACGCCCGGCGCGTCCACGGTGTGCGTGGTCGTGGTGACGTTGACGTTCTGCGAGGTGTTCCGCTCCCACTGCCGGTTCATCGAGGTGTCGTTCGCTCCGGTACTGGTGGTGACGTTGACGACCTGCGGAGCGGCACCGTCGATCGAGACGGCGTAGCGCAGCCCCTCGGTCGGCAGCACGTTGTTGCGCGGCGACAGGTACGCCGACACCTTCACCGGGCCGGCCGAGGTCAACGTCAGCTCGTACTCCAGGCGCGGGCTGTCCCCGCCCGGCGTCCGGCTGGCCGCGCTGACCGGGAACGGCGTCAGCCCGTCACCGGTCCGGCCGAGATCCGGAATCCGCTTCCAGTACACCCCGCCGGTGTTCACCGCCCGGGTGTGCTGCCCGGCCGGGATCGAGACGTAGCCGTTCGCCTCGACGTGGCCGCGCGGGCGCAGCCCCTGCGGGTTGTGCACCCTGGCCTGCACCAGCACGCTGGCGCCGTCCGGCCCGGCGACCGTGATCGGGACCGTCGTGGCGCCTCGCGGCGCGTGCCGCCAGTCGACCCGGACCTCGATCCGGGCCTGGTCGGTGACCCGGCCGCCCGACCGGCTGAGCTTCAACCACGGTGCGCCGGCCCGGACCGTGTAGTCGAACGGCACCGAACCCCGGTTGAAGACCTCGATGTACTGTCCCGGCTGGCTCTGGTACGGGCTGAACGTCGGCAGTACCGCCGGACCGGGCTCGGCCGGCCAGTACTTCTCCGAGCCGTCGATCGCCACACCCAACTCGGCGGTCGCCGGCAGCTCGATCCGGCGCAGGTGCGGGTAGAACGCGTCCGGCAGCGCCTGGTTGTTGAGTTCGGGCTGCTGCCAGGGCGCGTTCGGGCCGTAGCGCGCGACGTCGCCGTACCCGATCTTGGGTTGGGTCTGGAAGCCCCGCCACTTCCCCCCGGCCAGGGTGTTGTGGTAGTAGTCGGACATCGCCTGGTCGGTGTCGAAGTGTCGCTGGGCGAGGTCGGCCATCGCGTTGGTGGCGGCTCGGCCCTGCGCGGCGTAGAGCAGGTTGGTGAACTGCGCCTCGCGCAGCGCGTAGAGGTTCGCCGACGCCGCCACCTGGTAGTAGACGAGCTGGTAGTAGGCGTCGTCGTAGCCGTCCGGCAGCCTTGCCCGGATCCGTTCGGCCCGCTCGGCCAGCTCCGCCCACTCCCGCACCACCCGGCGCATCTCCTGGTAGGCGGTCAGGCTGTACGGGTTGGTGTCGGTGTAGACCACCGCCGAGGAGTCGGTGGCCGGGTCCTTCGCCGGGTCCAGGGTGATCCGGCGGTTCAACAGCTCCGGCTTCCGCCGCGCCTGGAGCTGGCCGTACTCGTGCAGGATCTCGCCGATCTCCCCGGCGTACCGGTCGGGGAAGTTCTGCGCCGCGTACTCCCGCTGCCAGTCGTCGAGCTTCTCGATCGGGAGGCTGTCCGGGTCCCAGGCGTAGTCGAGGAAGAGTTGCAGCGGCAGCTCCTCGTTCTTCATGTCGCCGACGTTGACCACCCAGAGCCGGTCCACCCCGTAGCGGTAGGTCAGGTGGAGCTGCTCCCAGGTGCTGGCCAGATTGATGGTGTCGACCCACTTGTAGTTGCGGCCGCCGCCGACGTAGTCGAAGTGGTAGTACATGCCGTAGCCGCCCGGGCGGGCCGGCAGGCTCTGGTCCGGCAGCTTCCGCATGTTGCCCCAGTTGTCGTCACAGAAGACCACGGTGACGTCGTCCGGCGGGCGCATGCCCCGGTCCCAGTAGCGCTGGACCTCCTTGTAGAGCGTGAAGACCTGCGGGATGTCGGGCAGTTCGCGGTCGCTTTCCTCGGCGAGGATCTGCCGCTGGGCGGCGATGATGCTCTCCATCAGCTCGATGCCGTCGCCGTCGGGCAGGCTGACGTCGCCGTTGCCGCGCATGCCGAGGGTGACCACGCCCTCGAAGTCCTGCTCCTCCATCCGCTCGATGCCGTCCCGCCAGTACTCCTGCAACGCGGCGGAGTTGCGCCGGAAGCTCCACTCGCCGTTCCCGCCGTACGGGTCGGTGCCGCCGTCGTCGTGCCGGTTCCACTCCTCGATGCCGCGCATCATCGGCGCCTCGTGCGAGGTGCCCATCACCACGCCGTACTCCTTGGCGGTGGCGTGGTTGGCCGGGTCGTCCTCGGCGAAGGCGCGGCCCCAGACCGCCGGCCAGAGGTAGTTCGCCTTGAGCCGGAGCATGGTCTCGAAGACCTTGGCGTAGAAGTGCCGGTTGAAGCCGCCGGGGTGGCCGGGGGCCAGGCCGGGGCCGAAGAAGTTCGGCGCCCAGGTGCCCAGTGCCGGGTTCTCGTCGTTGATGAAGAAGCCCCGGTACTTCACCGCCGGAGTGCCCTGGCTGTGCCTGCCGGGCAGCACGTGCAACTCGTCGCTGCGCCGGGGCGGCACGTCGTCCCACCAGTACCAGGGCGAGACGCCGATCTGCTTCGACACCTCGTACGTCCCGAAGACGGTGCCGCGCTGGTCGCTGCCGGCGATCACGAAGGCGCGGCGGACCCCGGGCAGCGGGTTGGCCACGATCTGCTGGAGCGAGGTCTCCCACCTGCCGGCGATGCCGCGTACGTCGAGCTTGTGGGCGGCGATCAGCCGGTCGATCAGCGGGCTCTTCCCGATGGTGCCGACGAGCACGACCTCGCCCTGCCTCGGCACCTGGTCGGTGACGACCGCCGGGCGTACCCCGGTGACCCGCTCGACGTCGTCCCGCAGGTCACCGACGGCCCGGACCACGCCGGGATGGTCGTCGGCGCTGACCACCAGCGTCGCGGCCCGGGCACGTTCGACCAGGGGCAGGCTGCCCGGCTTGGCCCGGGTGGAGATGAAGCCGGCGGGGTCGCGCCCGGCCTCGGCGCCGCGCCCGCCGGAGGCGGTGGCGGAGGAGGCGAGGGCGGGAGTGGCCGTGACGGCGAGGGTCAGCGACAACAGCATTCGCCAGGCCTTCGGGCCGGTGTGTCGGCGGGGGACGGGTGCCGGCGGGCCGGCGGGGGTGGTGGACCTGCTCATTCCGCGCTCCGGACCGTAAGGGGGTGGGTATGACCGGACAACGTACGTGCGAAACTTTTCGGAAGTGTTCCGGAAAGGAAATCTAAACACGTATCGATGCAGGGTCAAGAGCGCGCGAGGCGGGGCGCGGACGAATGCGCGTACCGAGCGAAGCCATCGACAGACGGTGGGTTACGGGTGGCGGGCCGACCCGAAAGATTTCGGGTTTGCCGGTGACATGGTTCAGTGGTACCCGGCCGCTTGCGCGGCAATTCGGCCGGGCAATTTCCGGCTCAGCCGGTCAGCCCGGACATCCAGCTCTCGACGTCGTCGGCGGTACGCGGCAGCGCGGCCGACAGGTTCTGGCTGCCGTCCTCGGTGACCAGCAGATCCTCCTCGATCCGCATCCCCAGCCCGCGCAACTCGGCCGGCACCAGCTCGTCGTTCGGCTGGAAGTACAGTCCCGGCTCGACGGTCAGCACCATGCCGGCCTGCAACTCGCCCTCGACGTACCGGGCGGTGGTGGCCCGGGAGCAATCGTGCACGTCCAGCCCGAGCATGTGCCCGGATCCGCAGAGCGTCCAGCGGCGGTAGAGCTGCCGCTGCGGATCCAGTGCCTCGTCCAGGGAGCAGCGCAGCAGACCCAGATCGACCAGGCCGGCGGCGAAGACCGCCATCGCCGCCCAGTGGTAGTCCCGGAACATCGCCCCGGGCCGGAGCTGCCCGATCGCCGCGTCGTTCGCCCGGCGGACCAGCTCGTAGACGTCCCGCTGGAGCGGGCTGAACCGGCCGTCGACCGGAAGCACCCGGGTGACGTCCGCGGTGTACCGGGTGCCGACCTCGACCCCGGCGTCCAGCAGCAGCAACTGGCCGGGGCGTACCGGGCCGGTGTTGCGGTTCCAGTGCAGCACCGCCGCGTGCGCGCCGGCCGCCACGATCGGCTGGTAGCCGACCTCCTCGCCGTCGGACCGGGCCCGCCGGGCGAAGGTGCCCTCCAGCCACCGTTCACCGCCGCCGGCCAGCGCCGCCGGCATCGCCCGGACCACGTCCTCGAAGCCGCGTACGGTGACGTCGACGGCGTGCTGGAGCTGCCCGACCTCCCACTCGTCCTTGACCAGCCGCAGGTCGGCCAGGGCCACCACGAGATCGGCGTCGGCGACCGGATCCGTCACCGGCACCAGGGTGTCCACGGCCGGGTCGACCGTACGTCTCAGGCGGGTCCGGCCGGCCGAGCCGAGTGCCGCGGCCAGTTCGCCGATCGGGCGGCAGCGGATCTCCAGCGCCTCGCCCAGGGTGGTCAGGTCGGCCCGGGGACCGTTCCAGACGATGCCGGCATTGCGGTCGGTCCAGTACGCGGCCGTGCCGGGCCGGGGCGGCTCGTCGGTGTAGAGCGTCGCCTCGCCCGCCGGATCCAGCACCAGCACGCCGCCCCGGTCCCCGTCCCCGGTCAGCCAGGTGTAGTCCGAGCCGGGCCGGAACCGGAAGTACTGGTCGTTGCTGCGTACCGGTGGACCGCCCGCCGGGATCACCAGGTGCTCGCCGGGGAACATCCCGGCCAGCCGGGCCCGCCGTTTCGCCGCCCAGCCGGCCACCCCGGGATCCGCCCGGACCGGCGCCTCGGTCGGCGCCCAGCCGCCGAGCATGAATTCCGCGAGGGCCGGGGGCACCGGCAGGTCGTGACTACTGGTGGCGGGAACGCGCTCGGACATGCCTGGCCCTTTCGCCGATGCGGCCGTACGGCCGGCGGGTTCGCCTACTGGACCTCACTTTTGCCGCCGTGCCGTGGTGCCGCAAGGGCGTCCCGGGAACTCCCTACGGACGTACCGGGACGGCGGTGGAGGGTTCCGGCAGGTGTCCGAAGACAGCTCGGGCCGGCGGTGGTCAGCTCCGGAACTGACCGTCAGCGGGCGGGCCGGGGAAGCCCGGTAGCAGGGCGGGGAGTTTCCGGGCACCCGTGTCGGTGAGCGTCAGGGCCCGTTCGCCGTCCTCGCGGCGTACCAGTCCGGCGGCGACGAGCGCGTCGAGCACCTCAGCACCGAGCACCCCGCCGAGGTGCGGCAGCCGGTGGTTCCGGTCGAGGCACGCGGCGGCGAGCTTGCGGCGCCCGGGTCGCACGGCGTCGGGGTCGACGCCGAGGTCGCCGAAGGCGGCCGGGTCCGGGCCGAGCCGCAACTCGTCGTGCTGCCCGTCAGGCGGCAGCAGGGCGCCCCGCTGGACCAACGTGGCGAAGATCGCGACGCCCAGCCGGCCGGCGCAGTGGTCGTAGCAGGTGCGGGCGATCTCCGCCGGGGACGGCGGCCGGGCGGGGCGCGGGCCGGGGGAGTCCGGGCGGCCGTGCCGGGCCAGCGCGGTGAGCACCTCGATGGTGTCCGGGCTGGCCAGCCGGTAGACGACGTGCCGTCCGCGCTGCTGCGCGGTGACCAGTCCCCGGGCGCGCAGCCGGGCCAGGTGGTTGCCCAGCCGTGGCGGACTGACCCGCAGTGCCTCGGCGAGTTGGCTCATGGTGTGCGGACCCTCGACGGCCAGCAACTGCAGGGTGGTCAGCCGGATCGGGTCGGCGAGTTCCCGGGCCAGCGAGGTGGCGGCGGCCAGCGTCGGGTCGTCGGGGTCCACCCAGCCGGTCACGCGTGCCCTCCTCCGGTCAGTAGCGGCAGCCTAGCACCATTCACAATCTGCTGAACTCCGGTTGCGAGCCGGGTGGGTCATCGTTACCTTCACATTTCAGGATTCGATGAAAGGTGCTGGATGTGTCGGCAATGGTGACCATGAACGGTCAGCAGACGGACGACGCGACCGCCGGTGGGCTGCGACGGTTGCTCTGGGGCCGGGGTGTCGCGGCGCTCGGCGACGGCATGTGGTTCACCATCTGGGCGCTCTACCTCACCCGGATCGTCGGCATTCCCGCCGGGACCGTCGGCGTCGGCATGGCGGTCGCCGCCGCCTTCGGCCTCGCTGCGGCCGTACCGCTCGGCGCCCTCGCCGACCGGCACGATCCGCGCCGGGTGTTGGTCGTGATCGCCGTCGTCCGGACCGGCGGCATGGCCTGTTATCTCCTGGTGGACGGCGTCTGGAGCTTCCTCGTCGTCACGGTTGCCTTCGTCGCGCTCGCCAACGGCGGCAGCGCGGTCCGTACCGCCCTGGTGGCGGCGCTGGTCAGCGACAACCGGGCGCGCGTGCGGGAACTGGCCCGGCAACGGGTCGCCCAACACGTCGGCTACGCCGCCGGTGCGGCCCTCGGCGCAGCCGTACTCGCCGTGGACCGACCCGTCGGCTACACCGTCGCCGTCGCCGCCAACTCGCTCACCTTCGCGGTCTTCGCGGCCATCACCGCGACCGTGCCCGGCCGCCGGGCCGGCGGCCCGACCCGGCTGGTCCGGGCGAACGTCCGGGCCGCCCTCGGCGACCTGCCGTACGTCGGCGTCACCGCCGTCGTCGCACTCTTCTCGCTCTGCTGGGCGATGCTCTCCACCGGCCTGCCGCTCTGGATCGCGGAGTCGACCCGGCTGCCGCTCGTGCTCAGCGGCATCGTGGTCGTGATCAGTTCGGTCGGCATCGCCGCCGGACAGGTGCCGGCCACCCGGCTCGCCCGCACGCCGGCGTCGGCCACCCGGACGGCCGTCTGCTCGGGCGTCGCGCTGGCGGCGAGCTGCCTGCTGCTGGCCACCACGGCGGGTGGGGCCGGCGCGGTCGCGGTCACCGTCGTGGTGGTCGCGGCCCTGGCACACCTCGCCGGTGAACTCGGGTACGTCGCGTCGAGCTGGGCGCTGTCGCTGGGGCTGGCCCGGGAACGGGCGCTGGGCGCGTACCAGGGGTTGGCCGAGGCGGCGACGGCGACGGTGCAGATCTTCGGACCCGCCCTGTTCACCGTCGCCGTCGGCAGGTACGGCACCGTCGGCTGGCTGCTCGTCGCCGCGATCTTCCTGCTCGCCGCATCGCTGCTTCCGGTACTCGTCCGGCGGGCCGTGCACGACCGCCCCGCCAGCCCCTGACCCCGCGCCGACCCGGCCCCTAGTCGCTGCTGTTCGCGATCGCCTCCTCGAACTCGCCCCGCACCTTGTCGCCGCCGGTGCTACGCCACTGCTTGAGGATGTCGCCCCAGGCCGAGACCGGCTTGCGCCCGCTGAGGATGTCCATCTGGGCGTCGTTGACGATCGTGCCGAGCTGCCCGGACCGCCGCGACCAGGTGTCGGAGAACAGCCCGAGGGTCGGATCCTTCACCGCGGTCGGGATGATCGACTTCTGGTACTCGTACGACTTGCGGGTCGCCTCGGCCTCGCCGGGTACGAAGATCACGTCGGGGGCGTCCACGATGTAGCGGATCCCGAGTACCGTCTGGCTCACCCCGGCCTGGGTCAGCTCCGGCCCGCCGCCCTCCATCCGGTAGTGCACCCCGGCGACGCCGTACCGGCGCAGCAGCCACTCCTCGGTGCCGAACGGCGCGGCCAGCCAGTTGCAGACCTTCAACAGCGCCCGGATCCGACCCTCGTCGGCCTTCTTGAAGGCGGTGAAGTTGTTGGTCGCCTGGGCCTGCCAGGTGGCCGCGAACCCGCCGCCGCCGTGCAGGGGCGGGCGCATGCCGCCGATGTCGAAGTCGGGCCCGGCGATGTTCTCCGCGAAGAACTGCGGCCAGGCGGTGTACCGGTCGATGATCATCATCGCGCTGCCCGCGTTGAACCACTTCTTCGTCGGCGCGTTGTTGGTGAAGCTGTCCGGATGCACCACGCCGTCCTTGACCAGCAGGGCGGTGTCGGCGAGCGCCTGGCCGAACTCCTCGCTCTCGTACGCGCTGACCAGCTTGCCGCCCTCCAGCTTCCACCGCCACGGGTTGCCGAGCATCTGCCGGACGAAGTCGAGCGGAGCCTGGGCCAGTGCCCAGCGGTTCGCCTGGGCGTCGGTGATCTTGCGGCAGACGTCCCGGAACTCGGCGAAGCTGCCCGGCTGGAGGTTGGCGTCGAGCTGCTTGAACAGGTCGTCCCGGCGCATCATCAGGGTGCCGCCGATGCCGCGGGGCACCGGCAGGCCGTAGATGCCGCCGTTGTAGCGGCAGTCCCGCCAGGCGTCGGTGGGCAGGTTCGCCAGGAACGGATACTCCCGCACCGCGTCGCCGCTCAGGTACGCGGTGAGGTCCTGGCACTTGGCGGCGAGCCAGGCCGGCAGGTTCGCCGTACCGGCGGGCAGGCCGTTCGGGGTGTACAGCGCCGGCACGATCACGTCCGGCAGGTCGTCCCCGGCGACCAGGGTGGCGAACTTCGTCGGCATGTCGGCGTTGGGCACGATGGTCAACCGCAGGTCGACGCCGAGCCGCCGGTTCATCTCCTGCCAGAACGGGTTCTGCCCGACCGCGGGTGGCACCGGCGAGTTGGTGAGGACGAAGGCGGAGAGTTCGCCGCCGTCGCCGGGCGGGCCGTCGGTGGCCCGCACCGGCGGCTCCGGGTACTTCAGGAAGGCGTCCAGCAGGCCCTGCCGGTTGCCCTTCAGGTCCGGGGTGACCCCGGTGTACGGCGTGTAGTTCGGCAGCCTGGCCGAGCCGCTGGATTGGTTCCGGTCGCCGCCGGTGGTGGTGCCGCCGTCGCCGCAGCCGGCGAGCAGTCCCGGGCTGGCGATCATGGCGGCGGTGCCGAGCGCACCGGTAAGGAATTGTCGGCGGCCGATCGCCGGTTCACTGGTCATCGTTTGCTCCTTGGCGTAACGCCTGCGGGAATCGGGGGAGGAGGAGCGGTTTTTCAGCCCTTGACCGCGCCGATCAGTACACCCTTGGTGAAGTGCCGCTGCACGAAGGGATAGACGACGAGGACAGGGACGACGGAGAGCACCAGGATGGCCATCTGGATCGCCTCCTGGGGCGGCAGTGCCGCGCCGGCCGAGCCGAGCTGGTCGACGCCGAGCTGGGTCTGGTTGACCACGTATGTCCGCAGCACGAGCTGCAACGGCCACTTCGCGGTGTCGTTCAGGTAGAGCAGGGCGCTGAAGAACGCGTTCCAGTACGCCACCGCGTAGAACAGCCCGATGACCGCGAGTACGGCCTTGCTCAGCGGCAGGACGATCCGGAACAGGATGGCGAGGTCGCCGGCGCCGTCGATCCGGGCGCTGTCGATCACCTCCCGGGGCAGGTCCATGAAGAACGCCCGCAGGATGATCACGTTGAACGCGTTGACTGCGACCGGCAGGATCAGCGCCCAGTAGCTGTCCAGCAGCCCGAGGCTCTTCACCACCAGGTAACTCGGGATGATGCCGGGGGCGAAGAGCAGGGCGAAGAGTACGATCATCAGCAGCGGCCGGTGCGCCACCGACCGGGGGCGGCTCAGCCCGTACGCCAGCAGGATGGTGGTGGCCATGCTCAACGCCGTGCCGGCGACGGTGACGAAGAGGCTGACCAGGGTCGCCCGGGTCACCACGCCACCGGAGAGGATCGCGGCGTACGCGGCGAAGCTGACCTCGTCGGGGACGAGCACGAAGCCGCCGTCCCGGGTGATCTGCTCGTGCGTCGCGAGGCTGGTGGAGACGATCCCGAGGAAGGGTACGACCACCGCCGCGCAGCAGACCGCCAGGATCACGCCCTTCAGCGCGCGTACCGGCCTCGACGCGACCGTGACACCCGCGATGGTCGGCCGGTTGCTCATCGCTGGTAGACCCCCTGCTCTCCGAAGCGGTGCGCGAGCCGGTTGGCGCCGAGCACCAGGAGCAGTCCGACCAGGCCCTTGACCAGCCCGACGGCGGCGCTGACCCCCCAGTCACCGGCGAGGATGCCGTTGTTGTAGACGTACGTGTCGAGCACTTCGCTGGCGTCCGCCCCGACCGCCGGCTGCTGGAGCACGATCTGCTCGAAGCCGACGGTCAGCGCGTCACCGAGCCGCAGGATCAAAAGCAGCACGATCAGACCGCGCAGCCCGGGCAGGGTGATGTGCCACAGTTGCCGCCAGCGGCTGGCACCGTCCACTGCGGACGCCTCGTAGAGCGTGCCGTCGATCCGGGAGAGGGCGGCCAGGAAGAGGATCGTTGCCCAGCCGGCGTCCTTCCAGAGCACCTGGCCGGTGACCAGGGCGAAGAATGCGTCAGGATTGTTGACGATGCTGACCGTGCCGAGGTCGTGGTCCCGGAGGAAGTTGTTGAGCAGCCCGCCGTCGCCGAGCAACTGCATGAAGATGGCGACCACGATCACCCAGGAGAGGAAGTGCGGCAGATAGAGGATGCTCTGCACGGTCCGCTTGAGCCGCTGCGACATCAGGCTGTCCAGCAGCAGCGCGAGGGCGATCGGGGCCGGAAAGACGACCAGCACCTGGAGCAGGGTGATGACCAGGGTGTTGGTCAGCGCGTTCAGGAACGCCGGGTCGCCGCTGACGATGATCCGGAAGTTCGCCAGCCCGCTCCACGGGCTGTCGAGAATCCCGACGTACGGCTGGTAGTCCTTGAACGCGATGACGTTGCCGAGCCACGGTAGATAGTGGAACGTCAGGAGGAGCGCGACGCCGGGAAGTGTGGCGAGCAGCAGTATGCGGTCCCGCCGTACCCGGTCCCACCACGACAAGCCGGCCCACCCCATTCAGTCCCGCCGGATGCGACGCGTGAACACGATGGATCGCGACAGTTGGCGGAAGTCGGCTGTTACATCCGGGTAAACCTAGAGTCGACCCTGATGAGCGTCAAGACGTGGATCGATGCCGTCGGAAATCCCTGTTGAGCAGTGCGGCCAGCCCCGCCCCGGCGGCCTTCGGCAGTACGTCGTCGGGGCTGGTCACCCGGCCGATCCCGGCTAGTGTCCCGGGATGGTCGATCCATGCCCGCGAGCCGACGCAGGTCCGCCCGAGTCGCTGGCAGTGTCGGCATCACGTGGGTAACCCGCTGATGGTGCCGGATACATTCTCCTGATCAAGAAGCCGCTGATCGGAGAAGCATCGTGAGAAGGGCGCTCGTTCTCGCCGGGGGTGGGGTGGCGGGCATCGCCTGGGAACTCGGCGTACTGCTCGGCATCCGGGACGAGGTCCCGGACCTGCGACCGGCGGTGGTCGAGGCCGACGTCGTCGTTGGCACCTCGGCCGGCTCGACCGTCGCGGCGCAGATCACCAGCGGCACCGACCTGGCGACCCTGTTCGACCGGCAGCTCGATCCGGGTACCAGCGAGATCGAGGTCACCGTCGATCTCGTCGACCTGACGGCCCGGCGTGCCGAGGCGACGGCCGGGGCTACCTCGCCGCAGGACGCCCAGCAGCGGATCGCCGCGTGGGCGCTGGCAGTGCCGACGGTCGAGGAAGCGACCCGGCGTGCGGTGGTGGCCGCCCGGCTGCCGCGCCCGGACTGGCCGGACCGGACCGTACTGGTGCCGGCGGTGGACGCCGGAACGGGCGAGTTGACGGTCTTCACCCGCGACTCCGGGGTCGACCTGGTCGACGCGGTCACCGCGAGCTGCGCCGTACCCGGGATCTGGCCGCCGGCCACGATCAACGGCCGGCGGTACGTCGACGGCGGTGTCCGCTCGGGCACCAACGCCGATCTCGCCCAGGGCAGTGACCGGGTACTCGTGATCCGACCCGGCATGTCCGACGCGACCGCACCGCTGGGCGACCTCGCCGACGAGATCGAGCGGCTGCGTCCGGCCGAGGTGCTGGTGGTGCACGCCGACGAGGCATCGGTCGCGGCGTTCGGGGGCAATTCGCTGTCCCCGGCGACCCGGGGTCCCGCCGCGCGTGCCGGCCGGGCCGTCGGCCGGGCCCGCGCCGCCGACGTCGCCCGGTTCTGGGCCTGACGGGTCGCTCAGTGCTGGAGCGCCCGGGCCAGCACGGTGATGTCTTCGTCGCCGAGCCCGTGCTCGACGGCCCGCTGCCACTGCGCGGCCAGGCTGTTGGCCACCGGGAACCGGTCGATGTCGACCTCGTACAGCGCCAGGTTGACGTCCTTGAGCCCGAGGGAGAGCGGATACTGCGCCGAGTACTCGTCCCGGCCGATCCGCTCCAGCTTCTCGGCCGCCCATTGGGAGACCAGCGGACTGCCCTGCAACGCGCCGAGCACCGCCGCCCGGTCCAGGCCGAGGGAGTGCCCGAGCGCCATCGCTTCGGCGATCCCCTCGGCCAGGAAGGCGAGCAGCATGTTGTTGACCAGCTTGAGCCGGGAGCCGGCCCCGACCGGACCGGCCCAGACGGTCCGCTGCCCGAGCGCGTCGAAGACCGGGGCGATCCGCCCACGGGCCTGCTCCGGGCCGGAGGCGAGCACCACCAGTTGACGCCGTTCCGCCGGGCCACGGCTGCCCGCCACCGGCGCGTCCAGCAGGACCACGTCCGGACGCTGCTCGCGGACCAGCCCGGCGATCCGCTCGGTGTCGGAGACCCCGATGGTGCTCATCTGCGCCCAGATCGCGCGCTCGGCCATCGCGGCCAGCATGCCCTGGTCGAGCGCGATGGCCCGGATCGCGTCCCCGTCCGTCACCATCGTGATCACCACGTCGGCCCGGCGTACCGCGTCGGCCGGGCTGTCGGCGACCTCGGCCCCCTGTTCGCCGAGTTGCCGGGCCGGCCCCGGCCGGCGGTTCCAGACCACGGTAGGCAGGCCGGCCCGGACGAGATTGGCCGCCATCGGCTGGCCCATGCCGCCCAGCCCGAGTACGGCCACCCGCTGCGTCTCCGCCATCGGCGCTTCCCCCCGTACGAACTGCCCCGTCCGGCAGCGTAGGTGGGCGGGTGGCGCCGTCGACCCCGAATCAGGCCGAGTCGCCTGTCGGGTGACATGCCCCCCGAGCGGACCGGTCAGCACATCGCGTCGGATCAGCGGGCCGCTCAGATCATGTGAGCGATAACAAGCGCCCTGGCAGGAACATCGACACCCTGGGCGTCACCGATCTCGCTACCGTAGCTTCTCCCTGCTAAAGACCGCAGGACGACTGATCGGCCCGATGCCGAGACCTTGACAGGTGCCCATGTTAGCGCTCACAGTTGGCTGGCACGGGAAGCACCGGCATCGATATCGCCTCCTCGTCGACAGTGCGTGCGCGGTCGGTCTCAGGCGGCGGCCCGCTCATCCCCGGACGCAGACCCCAAGGAAGGAACCGCGATGATCACGATCCACAGACCGAAGGCGGCGCGAGGACTGCTGACCACCGCCGTCGTCGCCGTACTCGTGTCGGCCCTGGGGGCAACCATCCCCGCCTCCCCGGCGCTCGCCGCACCCGGGCCCTCGTTCATCAACCCCCTCGTCGGCACGCCCAACAGTGCGGACCCGTCGATCGTGTATACCAACGGCAACTGGTACTACATCGCCACGACGTGGTCCTCGAGAATCGTCATGCGCACGTCGTCCACCATGGCCGGCCTGAAGAACGCGGCGGAGCGGACGGTGTTCACCCTCGCCCCCGGGCCCGGCTGCTGCACGATGTGGGCACCGGACATCCAGTGGATCAACAACCGGTGGTACATCTACTTCTCGGCGGAGGCCTCCCCGGGCCAGGGTGAGCGCCGGACCGGCGTGCTCGAGAGCAACGGCACCGACCCGCTCGGGCCGTACACCTACCGGGGCATCCTCAACCTGGAGCCCAACAACGGGTGGGCGATCGACGGCAGTGTGGTCCGGTTCAACGGCTGGGTGAACCACTTCGTCTACTCCGCGTTCCGGGGTGGGGAACAGGGGCTGTTCATCGCCCCGATGTCGTCGCCGACCCAGGTCTCGCGCAACGGCGTACGGATCTCGTCCCCGACACTGTCCTGGGAGCGGCAGGGCGGTGCGGTCAACGAGGGCCCGTACGCCGTGTACAACGGCGGGAGGACGTTCCTGACGTACTCGGCGAGTTCCTGCAACACGCCTGACTACAAGCTCGGCACGCTGACCTGGACCGGTGGCGACCCGATGTCCGCCGGCTCGTGGACGAAGAGGTCGACGCCCATCTTCCAGCGCAGTGACGCGAACGGCGTCTACGGCCCGGGCCACGCCTCCTTCGTCAGGTCACCGGACGGCGCGGAGACGTGGATCGTGTACCACGCCAACTCGTCCGCCAGCCAGGGCTGTGGCACCACCCGCACCACGCGGGCGCAGAAGATCGGCTGGAACTCCGACGGCACCCCCAACCCCGGCGTCCCGGTCCGCACCGGGACCTCGATCGTCGGGCCCTCCGGCGACTCGTAAACCTCCGTACGGCCCGCTGGGACGCCTTCACCACGAGGGCGTCCCAGCGTGACCGAACTGCCTACAGCAGGTGTTCGTGCTTACGGGAGATCTGCGGAAATCAGCGGACTCGACGAGGTGATCGTGCGGGCTCGCGATGGCTCCGGCGGCGCGGTGGTGTTGCGGGGCGAGGCAGGCGTGGGCAAGACCGCCCTGCTCGACGCGGCGGCCGCGCGAGGCGCCGCGATGCGCGTGTTACGGACCACCGGCGTCGAGCCCGAGTCCGACCTCGCGTTCCAGCTCAGCCGGTCAGCACCGAGATCGCCGCGACCAGGTAGAGGCAGCCGCCGAGACTGACCGCGATCCCGGCGACCGCTGGCAGCCAGGCCGTCGCGGTCGCCGCCGCCGGCCAGCGCCGGGCCGTCCCGGTCAGCAGCGCGAAGCCGCGGATCGTGATCACGCCGACCCCGGTCAGCGTGCCGGCCATCCCGATGCCGAAGGCGAGCACCAGGACCAGCGCGTCCAGGGCCCGGCCGGTCAGCAGGCCGCTGACCAGCACCAGGAACGCGGACGGCGAGGGCAGCAGTCCGCCGGAGAGGGCCAGCACGGTCAACCCGCGCCGGGACCACGGATCGGTCGGCGCCGGTACGTCGTGCCGATGCCTGTGCCCCGGCGCACCGCCGTGCCCGTGCCCGTCCTCGTGTCCGCCTTCGTCCCCGTGCCCGTGCCCGTCCTCGTGTCCGCCTTCGTCCCCGTGCCCGTGCCCGTCCTCGTGTCCGCCTTCGTCCCCGTGCCCGTGGTGGCTGGGGTGCGTGGTCCCGTGGCCGTGCTGGCGCGGGAGCGTGTCCCCGTGGTCGTGTCCGTGAGCATGGTCGGCTACCGGAACGGCCCCGTGCCCGTGCCCGACGAGGACGTGCCCGTGGCCGTGGCCGTGCCCGTGGCCGTGGCCGTGGCCGTGCCCGTGCCCGTGCCCGTGGCCGTGGCCGTGGCCATGGCCATGGCCATCTCCGTGCCCGTGCCCGTGGCTGTGGTGCGACCCATGGCCGCGCAGGTGCCGCCAGCTCAGGTGTGCGCCGACGCCGATCACCAGCAGCCCGGCCGCCACCTGCATCCAGGCTGTCAGCGTCTTGGTGCCCAGGCTCGCGGCGCCGCTGAGTCCGACCCAGGCGAGCGCCAGCACCAGGACGGAGAAGGTGTGCATCGCCGCCACGATCACGCCGAGCCGGACCGCGTCCCGGTAGCGGCCCCGGGTGCCGACCAGGTACGCCGCCGTCACGCTCTTGCCGTGGCCCGGGGCGACCGCGTGCGCGGCACCGACCCCGAGCGCCACCACCAGGGCGAGCCAGAAGACTCCCCGGCCGTCGAAGAGGGCGACCAACCGGCCCTCGAACCCGGTCACGACCGGCTCCGGGCGCGTCGGCGCAGCCGTACCGCCACCAGCGCGACGACCCCGACGAGCAGGGCGGCGCCGACGCCGGCCAGGGTGCGTACGGTGCTGGCCGGCAGGCCGCCCGCGCCGGGCGTGAAACGTACCCGGTGGGTCTGCTCGGCGGCGGTGAAGAGCGCCCGGTCCGGCGCGGCCGGGGTCTGGCTGGTCAGCATCGTCCGGTACGCCTCGTTGAGGTCGGTCAGCGCGCCGACGGTGACGTCGAGGTCGACCACCTCGGCCGGGCAGTCGAAGGTGAGCCGGGCGCCCTCGTCGAGCAGCCGGTCCAGAGTGTCGAGCCGGCCCGGGCACGGGCTCCCGGCCTGCCGCACCGAGATCCGCTCCAGCAGGTAGTCGTGCACCCGGGGCGAGCGCTGGAGTTTCTGCTCCCCGGTCAGATTCGTCGCGACCGCGCCGAGGCGCGGGTCCTCGAAGGCGCCGAGCGACTGGCCGAGCGCCACCCAGTCGTCCTCGGCGGCGAGCCAGGCGAGGTCGACCCGGGAGCCGTGCACGCTGATCCGCGCGGTGGAGGGCGGGCCGAACGGGTGTGCGGCGGCCGGGGCCGCCGGGACCGCGAGCGCGGACAGCACGGCCAGGCCGGCCAGGCCGAGCGCGACGGCCGGCGACGGGATGCGGGCGATCAAGAGGTCTCCTGACGTACGAACCGGCCCCGGACCACCGCACGGTGGCGATGGTCCGGGGCGGCGGGAACTACTTCGTCACGGTGATGACCGGACTGGTGATCTGCTGGTTCTCGCTGTCCAGGTAGACCACGTGGGTGGTGTTCTTCTTCGCCGACGGCGGCAGCGCGAAGCTGTACACGAGCCGGCCCAGTTCGTCGGCCTTCTTGTAGCCGATGAAGACGCCCTTCTTGCCCGCGCCGTCCTTCGTGCTGCGCAGGTAGACGGTGACCTCCTCGCCCGGGTCGTAGCCGTAGGCGTTGACCCGGACCTTGCCCTTGGCCTCGACGATGGTCTTGTTGACCTTGGCCTGCTCGCCGACGGTGTTCTCCGGGGTACGCAGCTCGTTGACGGTGCGCTCGCCGGCCGCGTTCTTCCGGATCACGACACCGTCGTGGTGCTGGCCGTTGGCGTACCGGGCCTCGTAGCGGATGCTGTCGCCGGTGACGTCGATGAGCTGGTAGAGCTGCTTGTCCTCGGCCTTGCTCATGATGTCGGCGCTGTTGTCGGTCCAGACCGAGCCGTCGACGTCGTACATCTTGCCGCCGGAGACCGACACCGCGTAGACGGTGCTGTCGTGCACGGTCACCGACTGGCGGGACGAGGCCACACTGCCCCGGCCGTACGTGTGGTCGTGGCCCTGGAGCACCAGGTCGACCCCGTACTTCTCGAACAGCGGGCCCCACTGTGCCCGGACCACCGGGTTGTTCCGGCCCTCGGCCGTCGAGTAGACCGGGTGGTGGAAGGTCACCACGGTCCACTTGTTCGGGTTGTTCTTGAGCAGCCCCTCCAGCCACGCGGTCTGCGCGGCCATCACGTCCGGGATGCCCTGCACGTTGCTGTTCAGGCCGATGAACCGGACACCCTGGTAGTCGACGGTGTAGGCGGTCTTCGCCAGCTCCGCCGGCCAGCCCGCCGGCCCGTTGTCCGGGTACGGGAACTGCGGCGTCCAGAACTGTGACAGCGTGCCGCCGCTGTACTCGTGGTTACCGGGGATCGAGAGGTTGTTGATCTGGCCGTCGATGAAGCCGCCGGCCTGGTACCACTGCCCCCACTGCTCCTCGCTGTTCGCGGAGTCGATGAGGTCACCGGCATTGACGATCAGCTTGGCCTGTGGGCGGTCCGCGAACGCCTGCCGGAACACCCGGGGCAGCGCCGAGTCGAGATAGTTCTGCGCGTCGCCGTAGTAGATGAACGAGAACGGCTTGGCGTCCGTAGTGGCCGTGGTGAAGTCGGTCCAGGCGCTCCAGTTGGTGCCGTCGCCGACCCGGTAGGTGTACCGGGTGCCCGGCTTCAGGCCGACGAACTCCACCGTGTGGTAGGTCGAGGCGTACCCGAGGGAGGTGTTGACCGACTTGGTCGACATTGCCTTGACCACGGAGACAGCGCCCTCGGCGGGGGCCACGCTGCCGAGCGCGGCCGGGGCCTCCAGGATTTCGGCCTGGGCCCACTCGGGGGTGGCCTCGGCCCGCCAGGTCACCCGCTGAGTGGTGGCCGGGGTGGTGGTGGGGGTGAGGATGATGCGGTCGGGCATCGGGGACGGCCGGTGGATCTCGGCCGCCGGGTACTTGCCCGGTGCGGCGTCACCGAACGCCACCGGGCTGACTGCGAAACCGCCGACGAGCATGGCGGCGGCACCGATAGCGGCAAGCCTGGCCCGCCGGGAGCCCGCAATCCAGGGTCTCTTGACGTCACTCACTACAGGGATCACCTTTCGGGTGAAAGTGGGTATGGCCGCCGGCCCGCAGCCGGTGGCCAAGCGCATTCATCCAGAGGTGGACGACCGGCGGTCGGCCGTTGACTGGCCACCGGGTGAACGGGCCTGGCCAGCGGGTTAATTCATGATCAACACGTCGTGCCCGGTGCCGGGCTTCACCGTGCGGAGACCGCCCGTCCATCGCCCGGGAACCGACCGTTCACCCCGGCCCACCTACCATGCCGGCGGCACCGGCCCGAGTCCCTCGCCCGCGCGGCGGCCGGGCATCCGCGCCGACCGCCCGACCCGCCGACCACCCCGACCGCCGAACCTACGGAGCACGATGAAACTGCCGTCCCGCCGCTGGGCGGTGGTCGCCACCGTCGCCACCCTGGCGGCGCTCGCCGCGATCGAACCGGCGGTCTCGCCGCCGATCGTCAAGGGGGACACCTTCGTCACCGCGCAGACCGGTGGCGTGCTGAACATCGAGGGCGGGGAGTGCTTCTCCGACCCGGCGTACTCCCGGGAGGCCGCCGAGGTGGTCGTCCGGTACGAACCGTGCGAGTCCGGCGCCGACAACCAGTCGTACGGGTTCCTGCGTGCCGATGACGGGCCGTGGGACCGTGCCCGGCTGGCGGACTTCGCCTGGCGGGGCTGCCGGGGCTACTTCGAGCGGCGCTGGCCGGACCGCGACGGCGGCACCCTCGACTTCTATCCGATCCTGCCGACCGAGCAGACCTGGGCGGACGGCGACCGCACCGTGATGTGCGTGGTTTACCGCCCGCGCGGCCGGCTCTCCGACTCGGTGCTGCCGCTGCGCTGAGCTGTGGTGCTGCGGTTGCGTTGAGCTGTGGTGCTGCGGTTGCGTTGAGCCGTGGCGCTGCGCTGAGCCGTGGCGCTGCGCTGAGCCGTTCCGGGCGGCGTCGCCCCGGCGGGGGCTCAGGCGCGGAGACCGCCGTCGACCGGCAGGCAGACGCCGGTGACGAAGGAAGCGCGGTCGCTGAGCAGCCAGGCGGCCGCCGCGGCGATCTCGTCCGGCTCGGCGGCCCGGCGCAGCGGGGTGAGCGCGTTGAGCCGCTCGACGGCGGCCGGCTCGTCATCGGCCCACTGCCGGATCACCCCGGTCATGGTGGTGCCCGGGGCGATGGCGTTCACCCGGATGCCCTCCGGGCCGTACTCGGCGGCGGCGGTCTCGGTGAGGCTGTTCACGGCCCGCTTCGTCGCCGCGTACGGGCCCAGTCCCGGTGCGCCGCGCAGGCTGCCGACGCTGCTGACGTTGACGATCGCCCCCGACCCGGCGGTGGCCCGGATCGCCCGGATCTCCGCCGTCAACGAGAGGAACAGCCCCCGGTAGTTGACCGAGGTGACCAGGTCGAAGTTCTGCTCCGTCGCGTTCACCATCGGGGTCTGCGGGATCGAGACGCCGCCGTTGTTGAAGGCGATGTCCAGCCGGGCGTGCAGCCGGATCACGCTCTCCACTGCCGCCTGGATGCTGGCCCCGTCGGTCAGGTCGGCGAGCACGTAGTCGGCGGTCCCGCCGGCGTCGCGGATCTCCCCGACCACATCGGCGAGTTCGGACTCGGTGCGGGCGGTCAGCACCACGGCGGCACCCTCGCGGGCGAACAGCCGGGCGGCCGCCGCGCCGATGCCGCGACCCGCGCCCATCAGGAGCGCGACCTTGTCGCCGAGCAGGCCGGCTCCGCTGCCCGGGGCGTTCGTTCCGGTCATGAGGTCACTCTCTCATCACCGAACGGTGATCCGCAGGTACGCTCGGTATCTGCCTTCTCCGGCGGCGCCACACTCACCGGGTCAGCCGTACGTGACCCTGGTCGCCGGTCGCCTCCAGGTCCCAGCGCTTGCCGAAGGCCTGCATCCGGCTCAACCTGATCCGGCCGAAATCCGCCGGCAGGTGCGGGTCGACCAGCAACTGACCGTCCCGGGCGTCCAGCCCGAGCAGGGTACGCACGAACAGCAGCGGGGCCGCGCTGGCCCAGGCCTGCGGGGTGCAGGCGGTCGGGTACGGCACCGGCTTGCGCCCGTACGAGCGGTCGTACCCGGCGAACGCCTCCGGCAGCCGGTGCGCGGAGAAGTCGGCCGCCTCCAGCATCGCCACGATGACCCGGGTCGCCTCCTCGCGGAACCCGTACCGGGCCAGGCCGTGCGCGATCAGCGAGTTGTCGTGCGGCCAGACCGTACCGCTGTGGTAACCGATCGGGTTGTAGCACCGGTTCTGGGTGGAGGTGGTCCGGATGCCCCAGCCGGAGAACATGTGCCCGGAGAGGAGCTGGCCGGCGACCACCTTGGCCCGCTCCGGCGGCACGATACCGCTCCAGAGCAGTTGCCCCATGTTGGAGGTCATCGAGTCGATCGGACGTTTGTCCCCGTCCAGGCCGATCGCGTAGTAACCGCCCCGCTCGTCGATCCAGAAGTCCCGGTTGAACTGCTCCCGGAGCTGGTACGCGTCGGCGCGCAGCCGCTCGGCCAGCTCGGGATCCCCCAGCGGGCCGGCGGCCAGTTCGGCGATCCGGAGCTTCGCGTCGTAGGTGTAGCCCTGGATCTCACACGTCGCGATCGGCAGCACCGGGATGGTGCCGTCGGCGTAGGCGATGCCGTCGGCGGAGTCCCGCCAGCAGTGGTTGCCCAGCCCCTGCGGCGAGCGGGTGGCGTACTCGACGTACCCGTCCTGGTCGAGGTCGCCGTAGTGGTCGATCCAGTGCAGCGCGGCGTGCACGTTGTCCCGGAACCGCCGCACGAAGTTGTCGTCCAGCGTCCAGCGCCAGTACTCGGAGAGCAGGATCAGCCAGAGCTGGGTGGCGTCGGAGGTCCCGTAGTAGGGATTGTGCGGCTTCTCGCCGGTCCGGGTCAGCTCGCCGCTGCGTACCTCGTGCAGGATCTTCCCCGGCTCCTCGTCGCGGAAGTCGTCCAGCTTGGTGCCCTGGTAGTTGGCGAGGGACCGGATGGCGCCCCGGGCGAGTCGCGGCCCGAACGACAGCGACTGGTACGCCGTGACCAGCGAGTCGCGGCCGAAGACGGTGAGGAACCAGGGCAGGCCGGCGGCCGGCAGCACGATGGTCTCGTCACCGATGTTCTGCTCGATCCGCAGCGCCACCAGGTCCATCTTGGACTTGTGTAGTACCCGGTTCAGCAGGTCGGAGTCCAGATCCTGGTCGGGACAGTCCTCCTGCCAGGTATGGGTGGGGTCCTCGCCGACCAGGTCGAAGCCCTGGCCGAACCGGCGGTGCAGCGAGGGCAGCTCGGTCGGCCGCCGGGGCAGCGCCACCGTCACCTCGGCCTCCCACTTGAGTCCCGGTTCCAGGTGCAGGTCCCAGATCAGGTCGTTCTCCTCCACCCGGTCCGCCGGCGGCGACACCTGGATGTCGGTGACCGCGGTGAAGTCCGCGTTGCGGTAGGTGAAGCAGAGCCGGGAGCCGTCGGTCGAGTGGTCCCGGGTGATGCTGGCGGAGCGGTCCCGGACCCGCTGCTTGATCTCGAACAGGTCGGCGAAGTCGGTGCCGACCCGCAACCGGAGCTGTACCGACTGCACCTCGTTGGCGAAGCACTCCAACTCGATCCGCTCCTGCATCGCGTCGCTGATGAACCGTTGGCGGCGCACCCCGACACTGTTGGTCGGCACGTGCGGCAGGTCCGAGTTGGTCAGGAAGAAGGCCGCCGAGTCGTCGTCGACCAGTCCCGAGCTGAGGATCAGCAGTGGCGCTCCACCCAGGGTCAGCTCCCACTGGCTGAGCAGCCGGGTGTCGTCGTGCACCAGGCCGCCGATGGTGCCGACCGGTACGTCCCCGGCGGCGTTGCTCACCATGAACGACCGGCCCTCCACCACCGCGACCGCGTCCGGGCCCAACTCCGGTGGCTGGGTACGCACCACCGAACTCGGGGCGTTGGCGCTCGTCACCACACCCGGTGTCGGGTCGGCCGGGGTGGGACGCCGGACAACATTCGTCACGGCAGCCCCCTTCGCCCGCACGAGAAGCGTGGCCATCCTGTCGATGCCAGCCTAGGCAGCCCCGGGGCGGCCCCGGTGCCGAACGCGGGAACGAGCCCCTCGGCCTGTCCCGGTCCCGTACCCGACGGGAGAATTCGGCGCGGTTGCGCCGCCGGACGGGGTTGGTCGGGCGCCGGTCCAGCCCGACCCCCGAAACGCTCGGCCAGGGCCGGGTGCGGCCGGATCCCGGCTGACCCACGGGGGCCGGAGACGGTCACCGCGGCGGCCGGCGCCGGCGGGCATGCCTGCCGGTCCGGCGGGCAGGAAGGGGGAATGGAGACAAGGAGGTGGGAGATGCGTGACGTCGAACTGGCCGCCACCGACGGCCGTCGGGTGGTGGTGATCGCGGTGGAGGCCGGCGAGGAGGCGGTGGCAGGCGTCAACGAGGTGGCCCGGCGCCGGGGCATCCGCGCGGCGCAGGTGACCGCGGTGGGCGGGTTCGCCGGCGCCGAGGTCGGCTACTTCGACCGGTCGGCCCGGGACTACCTGCGGATACCGGTACCGGAGCAGGTCGAGGTGCTCTCCCTGGTCGGCGACATCGCCGAACTGCACGGCGAGCCGGCGTTGCACGTGCACGCCGTGCTCGGCCGCCGGGACGGCGGTACGGTCGGCGGCCACCTGCTGCGCGGCGAGGTGTGGCCGACCCTGGAGGTGATGGTCACCGAGGTCGCGGCGGGGCTGGCCAAGCGGGTCGACCCGGAGACCGGGGTGGCGATGTTGACCGGCACGGCGTACGGCTGACCGGCGTACCGCTCCGGCCGCCGCCGGGACCGG
The DNA here is from genome assembly GCF_050936445.1 of Plantactinospora sp. CA-294935. NCBI lineage: Bacteria > Bacillati > Actinomycetota > Actinomycetes > Micromonosporales > Micromonosporaceae > Plantactinospora > Plantactinospora sp. CA-294935. Next base: position 7,538,079 of record NZ_JBNJMU010000001.1, on the reverse strand, counting down.
AGGGATCCCTTGTGGACGATCAATAGCATCGGTGTCGTCCGACGGGTACCGGCGGCGAAACGCCGGGTCCCGTCACGACGGAGAGGACGCCGAGGCGAGATCCCGGGTTCGTCGACACGAAAATTCCGAGGCCAGGCGGTGCGGCACTGTCCCGCCGGAACATGCTCCGCGCCGGAGCGGTCGCGGCCGGTGGCACGGTGCTGGCCGGTACCGCCGTCCAGCCGGCCCAGGCGGCACCGCGCGGAAACCGGACGCCGGTCCGGGCCCGGGCGCTGGTCCCCGGCGACCGGGTCCGGGTGGTGTCGCCGGGCAGCACCCCGGACCCCACCCTGATGGCCCGGGGGATCGAGATCCTGCGCGGCTGGGGCCCGGAGGTGGAACTCGGCCAGCCACGTCTACACCCCGAGGAACTGCTCGACGGCGGCCGGTCGGGACACCGGCTGGGCGGTGCGCTGGAGGGGGTGCGGGTCGCCGGTCGACGGGCCCGGGTCACCGCGAAGGGCTCTGCCCCGGCTCCAGTTCCGAGATCCGGGCGATGTTCTCCGCCTCGTCCGGATCGGGCCGGGGCGTCTCGAAGAACGCCCGGGCGACCTCGACGGCGACGTCGGGGGCCAGTCGCTTGAGGCTCAGCGCGAGCACGTTGGCGTCGTTCCAGAGCCGCGCGCCGGTCGCGATCCACGGCTCCCAGGCGAGTGCCGCGCGCACCCCCGGGACCTTGTTCGCCGCGATCGCGGTGCCGGTACCCGTCCAGCACATCACGACGCCGAAGTCCGCACGTCCCTCGGTCACCGCCCGGCCCACCGCCGCGCCGATCCTGGGCCACGGATCGTCCCCGGCCACCCGGACCACCTCGCCGAGCCCGGACAGGTAGTCGAGCACCGCTCTGGTCGCCTCGTTCTCGTCGTCGGCGCCGAAGGCGATTCGCATCCGGTCAGCATACGGCCGCTCGCGTCCGGACCAGGCGCCGTGCGATCACCGGTCGAGTGGCAGCTAGGTCTCGTGCGCTCCGTCGCGAGCGGGCTGGTCCGGTCGCTGCCGCCCGAGGAGCTGTCCCGGCTCGGGGTCGACGTGACGGCCGAGAGCCACGAACCCATCCACGGGCACGACATCGCCGCCCGGCTCAGCGCCCCGGGCCACGAACTCGCCCAACTGCTCGCGGCTCCCGGCCGGGACGCGTGACGACGGTGCACGGGACAGGTCCGGCGGCTCCGCCCGGGGAGCCGACCGGCCGCCCGGGCTCGGTCTCGGCTGCGCCGCCGTGCCCGGGCGACCGCTCTGCTCAGCGTCGACTCAGCTCGCCTCCCACGGCGCCCCACATCGGACTGCCGGAGGCGCTACGCCGCCATCCCTCCCAGTTCGCTGTCATCGGCCGACCACGGCCGGTACCCGAGGCCGGGTGCGTTGGATCAGCACGACGCAGCCCAGCACCACCAGCGCTGCCCCGATCGAGGCCGGGGTGACGGTCTCGCCGAGCAGCAGCGCCGACCAGACCAGGGTGAGCACCGGCTGCGCGAGCTGGATCTGGCCCACCTGTGCGATGCCGCCCCGGGCCAGGCCCGCGTACCAGGCGAAGAAACCCAGGAACATGGAGACCAGGGCGAGGTAGCCGAACGCGGACCAGGCCACGGTGCCGGCGTGCGGCGGATCGGCCAGGGCGGCGACGACCGTGACGGGCCCGGTGACGGGCAGCGAGAGCAGCAGGGCCCAACAGATCGTCCGGGCGCCGCCCAGTTCGCGGGCGAGCGCGCCGCCCTCGGCGTACCCGAGGCCGCAGAGCACGACCGCCGCGAGCAGGAACAGGTCGGCCAGGGACAGGGCACCCTGCACCGCACCACTGGCGGTGAGGAAGCCGAGCACCGCCAGCAGCCCGGCGGCGCTGGCGACCCAGAACAGCGGCGGGGGACGCTCGCCGGCCCGCAGTACCGCGAAGACGGCGGTCATCGCGGGCAGCACCGTGATGACGACCGCGCCGTGCGCGGAGGTCTGGGTGACGAGCGCGAGCGAGGTGAACATCGGGAAGCCGACGACGACGCCGAGGGCGACGATCGACAGCCGCCGCCACTGGCCGGGGGTCGGGCGTGGCGCGCCGGTGACCCGCAGGTACGCCCATGCCAGCAGCGCCGCGCCGACGGCCCGGCCGAAGGCGACGAACCACGGGTCGAGCTGTCGCACCGCGACCCGGGTGGCCGGCAGCGACATGCTGAAGGCGAGCACGCCCAGGGCGCCGAGGACGAGGCCGACCACCCGATCCGCTGTTACCGTGGTCTTGGCAGTAGCGCTACTCTGACCTTTCATGAACCACGGTAACGCTGCCGAACGCGTTGTCCAAGATCTGCGTGACCTCGTGGCTGTCGCGGCCCCCGGCACGCGGCTTCCCTCGGTACGCGACCTGACCGCCCGGCACCGTGCCTCGCCGGTCACCGTGGCCCGGGCGATCCGGCAACTGGTGGCGGATGGGCTGGTCGAGGCGCGATCCGGGAAGGGCACCTTCGTGGCCGCCCCGCCGCAACGTCCACCCGCACCCGACCTGTCCTGGCAGACCGTCGCGCTCGGGCCCCGCCGGCCCGGCGAGGAGGAGATGCAGGCGTTACTCGCGTTACCGCCAACCGGCGCGATCCCGCTCTCCGGTGGGTACCTCGACGCCGATCTCCAGCCGACCGCCGCGCTCGGTGCCGCGCTCACCCGTGCCGCCCGGCAACCCGCGTCCTGGCAGCGTGGACCGGCCGAGGGGCGCGAGGACCTGCGCGCCTGGTTCGCCCGGGAGGCCGGGGCCGGACTGCGCGCCGACGACATGGTCGTCTGTCCCGGCGGACAGGCCGGGCTGTCGACGGCGCTGCGCGCGCTCAGCACTCCCGGCGACACCCTGCTCGTCGAGTCGCCGACCTACCTCGGCGCACTGGCCACCGCACAGGCGGCCGGCCTGCGGGTGGTGCCGGTACCCGCCGACGCCGACGGCGTACGGCCCGACCAGCTCGCCGCCGCGTTCGCCCGTACCGGCGCCCGGCTGTGCTACTGCCAGCCGCTGTACGCCAACCCGCACGGCGCGACACTGGCAGCCCACCGCCGGGCTCAGGTCGCCGAGGCGGTACGCGACGCCGGGGCGTTCCTGATCGAGGACGACTACGCCCGCGACCTCACCATCGACGGGGAACCCCCACCGCCGCTGGCCGCCGACGACCCCGACGGGCACGTCGTCTACCTGCGCTCACTGACCAAGTCGACGGCTCCCGGACTGCGGGTCGCCGCCATCGGCGCCCGTGGCCCGGCCGGTGCCCGGCTGCGTACCGCCCGGCTGCGCGACGACCTCTTCGTGGCCGGTCCGCTGCAACAGGCCACCCTGGAGTTCGTCAGCGCACCCGCCTGGGCACGGCACCGCCGGGCCCTGCGCACCGCGCTGCGGAATCGCCGGGAGGCGCTGCTGACCGCGCTCCGTCGGCACCTCCCGGAACTCGCCGGGCAGCCGGTCCCGCGTGGTGGCATGCACCTGTGGACCCGGCTGCCCGAGGGCACCGACGACGTCGCGCTGGCCACCGCCGCGGCCGCCCAGGGGGTGGTCGTCTTTCCCGGCCGCCCCTGGTACGCCGCCGAGCCTCCGGCCCCACACCTGCGCCTCAGCTACGCCGCCGCCCCGCCCGAACTGATGGACGAGGCCGTCCGCCGGCTGGCCCGCGCCCTCCGTACCCGCTGAGCCGGGGACCGCGCACACCGAGCGACGGCGGTCCGCGGTCACCCGAGCGGCGCGGCTCCGGCCAGTTGACGACGCCGGACGAACGCCTTCGGGTCCGAGGCGCCGTAAGGGGAGGTTGCGGAAGTTTCATTGATACCGTCCGTTGCGTGTTCGCCACGCCAGCCGCACTCGGCATCGACTTCGGCACCTCGCACACCGTGGCCGCGCTACGGATGCCGGGCGACCGGATCGAGTCGCTGCTCTTCGACGCGTCGCCGCTGCTGCCCTCGGCGGTGTTGGCGCAGCCGGACGGTCACCTGCTGGTCGGTCACGACGCGCTGCGTGGCGCGCGGCTCGACCCCGGCCGCCTGGAACCCAATCCCAAGCGCCGGGTCGACGACGGGACACTGCTGTTGGGCGATGTCGAGACACCGGTCGCAGCGGCAGTCAGCGCGGTGCTCGCCCGGGTGGCCCAGACCGCGCAGCGCGCGCTCGGCACCGTACCCCGGCCGGTGGTGCTGACCCACCCGGCGAGTTGGGGTGTCCGGCGTCGCGCGGTACTCGCGGAGGCCGCGACCGGGGCCGGGCTGGGCGGGGTCCGGCTGGTGGCCGAGCCGGTCGCCGCGGCGCTGTACTTCACCGAGGTACTCGGCCACCGGGTGAAGCCCGGCGACACCCTCATGGTGTACGACCTCGGGGGCGGGACGTTCGACGTCAGCGCGGTGCGGCGGACGGCCGACGGCGGCTGGGCGGTGCTGGCCACAGCCGGGCTGGACGACGTCGGCGGGGTGGACGTCGACGCCGCGATCGTCGACTGGATGGTCGCCCACGCCGGCATCGAGGCCCCGGCGCACGGCACCGCGCTCGGCGCGCTTCGCTGGCGGCAGCTCGTGCAGCAGGAGGCGCGGGCGGCCAAGGAACAACTCAGCCGGGTCGCCGCGGCGCCGATCGTCCTGCCTGGACTGGACCGCGACATCCACCTCACCCGCGAGGAGTTCGAGCAGTTGGCCCGGCCCTTGCTGGACCGGACAGTGGCCCTGACCACGTCGACGCTCGTCGCCAGCGGCGTCACCGCCGACCGACTGGCCGGGGTCTTCCTGGTCGGCGGGGCCAGCCGGATCCCACTGGTCGCCACCATGCTGCACCGGGCACTCGGGGTGGCACCGACGGTCATCGACCAGCCGGAGCTGGTCGTCGCCCACGGCAGCCTCCGAGCCCTGTCCGAAGAGGACGGGGCCGAGCCTCGTCCGGCACTGCCGGTCGAGACCCACCCGGTCCAGGCCGGCGCGGCGGCGGTCGTGCCGCCGACCGCAGCGACGGTGCCGCCCGCCGTGGGGGCCGCCTCTCCGGTGGCAGCGGCCCCGCCGGCTGCCGAGGCCGCCCCGCCGGCTGGGGCAGTCGCCACACCGACCGCAGGGCGGCCGGCCACGCCGGCACGCCGGTCAGCGGTCGCTCTCGCCGCCGTACTGCTGCTCGGCGCCCTGCTGGGTGCGGCGATGACGGCTTACCCGCTCGTTGCCGGGTTCGACCGTCCGATTCCCTACTGGACGGGCCGGTACGCCTGGCAGCTCCTGCCCGTGGCGGGCCTGCTGGCCGGGTTGTGGACCCGTCGGCGTGGTGCCGCGTTTGCCGCGCAGGCGGTCTCCGGTGTCGTCGCCGGCTTCGTCGGCCTCGCCGTCGCCGGGTTCGACCAGACCGACGACAACGGCCTCGAACTGCCGTGGGGGACTCCGGGCCATTTCGCCTACTGGGAGCAGAACCCCGAGATCTGGTTCGTGACGCTGGTCGGCGGCTGCCTCGCCGCCGGTCTCGCCATCGAGGCGGCGCTGGCCGCGACCACCCGGCTGGGCGGCCGCGGCACGGCCGTCGCCGTTGTCGTCGCCACCGGCATGCTTTCGAGCCCGCTGCTGCTCTGGATCTTCGACTGGTACGCCCATCCACCGCTCAGCCGGGTGATGGTCGACACGCTGTTCACGTACCCCTTTCTCCTGCTGCTGGCCTGGCCCGCGGCATGGCTCGGCGGGCGGCCGTCGCGGTGAGGCACCAGTAGCTTTTGGACGATGGCCGGGTGGCCGGACAGGGTACGGCGATGTCGCGGACGAGGCGGGGCCAGACGCCCGGCGGGAACGCCGGCACCGGTCCCGGGCGGTCCTCGCCGTCCCGGACCAGCATCCGGCCCGGCAGGTTGTCGGCGACCTCCGCGCAGTTGCCGCCGGGCGGGTCAGCGGCCGGGGCGGGTCAGCGCGCGGCGGAGCGCGGCCGGGTCTCGCCGAGGAAGTCGACGAGCAGGGCGGTGACCTCGGCGGGTCGTTCCAGGCTGGGCAGGTGGCCGGCCCAGGGGAGTTCGAGGTGCCGGGCCTCCGGCAGCAGTCCGGGCAGCCGGGCGGCGATCTGCCGGAAGTCCGGCAGGTCGTACCGGCCGGAGACGGCGAGGCAGGGTGCGGTGATCTTCCCGAGGTCGGGCTCGCCGAGGTCGAGGCGCGGGACCTCCTCGGTGGCGGCGAGTTGCACCTCGAAGGCGTGCCGCTGCATCTCGCGTACCCGATCCCGGGTCACGTCGTCGGCCTCGGGCCCGAGCCAGGTCCGTACGTTGAGTTCGACGGCGCCCGCGACGTCGCCGGCCTCGAGCAACTCGTCCTCGCGTCGGCCGAAGGCCCGCAGCTCCGGGCCGGGAACGTGGCCCGGCATGCCGGCGCAGAGCAGCGCCAGCGTCTCCACCCGGTCCGGCCACCGGGCGGCCACCTCCAGCCCCACCCGACCGCCGAACGAGGCGGCGACCAGTGCCACCCGGTCGATCCGGAGCGCATCCAGCAGGTCGCGCACGTCCTGCGGCTCGGCGTAGGGGCGGTCCGGCACGGGGGTCTCGCCGAAGCCCCGGAAGTCACAGCGGATCACCTGGTAGCCGGCGTCGCGCAGGGCGGGCCACTGGGGGTCCCACATCCGGCGGTCGCAGACGGAGGAGTGCAGCAGCAGGACGGCGGGGCCGTCTCCGGCGACATCGTGTGCAAGCGTCATCGCGGCCACCCTAGGCCGGGCCCGCCGGGCCCACCATCGAATATCGCCGCCCGGCGGCTGACGGCGCAGTGGGCGAATATCGCCATCCCACCGGTGTGGCGAGGGTGGACTCGATAGGCTGGCCGAGGCCGGCAAATTCGACAATTAGCGCAATTGTTGCCAGGGCGCGGCGTTTCACCGAGACATGGCGGCTCGCCGCATCGCGGCGCCGGCTCGCCGCGGTCGTGCTGCCGGCCGACGCGACCGCCGCGCCCGGCGGGCGAACACGGGGGAAGGGAAGAGTCGGGTGCCCTATCTGACTGTCGGCGTGGAGAACTCCGCGCCCATCGATCTGCATTACGAGGATCATGGCGCCGGGCAGCCGGTGGTGCTCATCCACGGCTTTCCGCTCAGCGGGGCGGCCTGGGAGAAACAGATCAACCCGCTGCTCAACGCCGGCTATCGGACGATCACCTACGACCGTCGGGGGTTCGGCACGTCGAGCCAGCCGGCGGTGGGATACGACTACGACACCTTCGCCGCCGACCTCAGCATCCTGATGAACGAGCTGGACCTCACCGACGCGATACTGGTCGGCCACTCGATGGGCACCGGCGAGGTGGCGCGCTACATCTCGAACTACGGCTCCGCCCGGGTGAACCGGGCCGTCTTCGTCTCGCCGATCCCGCCGTTCCTGCTCAAGACGGAGGACAACCCGGAAGGTATCGACCAGAGCCTCTTCGACGGCTTCATGCAGAGTGTGATCACCGACCGGGCCAAGTACCAGAGCTCGTTCCTGAACGACTTCTACAACCTCGACGAGAACCTCGGTAAGCGGGTCAGCGAGGAGGTGGTCCGGATGAACTGGAACGTGGCGGTGAGCGCCTCGCCGATCGGCACGCTGGCCTCCATTCCCGCCTGGCTCACCGACTTCCGCCAGGACCTGCCCCGGATCGACGTACCGGCGTTGATCATCCAGGGCGACGCGGACCGGGTACTGCCCTATCCGGTGACCGGGCAGCGGATGCACGCGGCGATGCCGAACAGCCAGCTTGTCACCCTGAAGGGTGCACCGCACGGCATTCCGTGGACCCATGCCGACGAGATCAACCAGGCGTTGCTCGACTTCATCAGGACCCCCGTCGACGCGCTCCTCTGAGCAGGTCCGTCCCGGGGCGGGCTGTCGTCCGGGCCGACCCCACCGTCCGGCGCCGCGCGGCGCCGGACGGTGCGTGCCACGACCTGGGCGTCTCCGCGACCTTCCCGACCAGCTCGGCGGCCCGGTCGAGGCAGGCCGCGACGAGCGTCGAGGGTCGAGGGCCGTCGGGCGTCAGGACTCGCCGCGGCCGGCCGTCACGGCTCGGGGGCGATGAGCCGTTGGTCGCTCGCGTCCCGTACCAGGATCGCCTCGACCGGGCAGGACTCGGCCGCGTCGACCACCGGGTCGGCCGGGTCGACGGTCTCGGCCAGCGGGGTCGAGAACCCGTCGACGAGCCGGAAGTGCCCGGGCGCCATGCCGGCACAGATCCCCGAGCCGATGCAGCGGTGCGGGTCGACGCTGACCCGCCAGGCGGTGCTCACCAGGTCACCGGCAGCGCGAGCGGTCCGCGTACCAGCAGGCCGCTCTTCCACGGCACCTCCGACTCCGGCACCGCCAGCCGCAGGCCGGGCAGGCGGCCGATCAGGGTGCCGATCGCCACCTGCAACTCCATCCGGGCGAGCTGCGCGCCGACGCAGTGGTGCACGCCGTGGCCGAAGCCGACGTGCGGATTCACCTCCCGGCCCAGGTCGAGCCGGTCCGGGTCGGCGAAGACGGTGGCGTCCCGGTTGGCCGAGCCGACCGCCGGGAGTACCGGCTCACCGGCCCGGACGAGTACGCCGCCGAGTTCGATGTCCTCGGTCGCGTACCGGGGGAAGGCGGCCGCCGCGCCGAGGGGCACGTAGCGCATCAGCTCCTCGACGGCGCTCGGGATCAGCGCGGGATCCGAGCGCAGCCGGGCCAGCTCCGACGGGTTCTCCAACAGTACGTAGACGAAGTTCGGGATCTGGGTCACGGTCGTCTCGTGCCCGGCCGCGAGCAGGCCGGCGGCGAGCTGCACCAGCTCCTGTTCGGTGAGCCGGTCCTCGTTCTCGTCCCGGGCCCGGACCATCGCGCCGAGCAGGTCGTCGATCGGCTCCCGGCGGCGGACCGCGACCAGCTCCCCGATGTAGCCCCAGAGGCTGTCCAGGTATTCCTGGATCTGCTCCGGGCTCAGCGAGGTGGTCGAGACGATCGCCTCCGACCAGGTGTGGAACCTGTCCCGGTCGGCGAACGGGACGCCGAGCAGCTCGCAGATGACCTGGATCGGCAGCGGGGTGGCGAAGTGCTCGACCAGGTCGACCGGGGGACCGGCCTTGACCATCTCGTCGACCAGGCCGTCGGCGATCTCCTCGGCACGGGTCCGGAGCAGTTCCACCCGGCGCGCGGTGAACGCCTTCGCCACCAGCCGGCGCAGCCGGGTGTGGTCGGGCGGGTCCATCCCGAGCATGCCCAGCTCCGGTTGCCGGGGCATGGTCCGGGGCTGGTCGCGCCCGACCCCCGCGGCGCGGCTGAACCGGGCGTCGCCGAGCACGGTCCGGACGTCGGAGTAGCGGGTGGCGAGCCAGGCCTCCTCGCCGAACGGCAGCCGCACCCGGATCAGCGGCTCGTCGCGGCGCAGTCGGGCGTAGAGCGGGTCGAGGTTGAGCCGGTCGGGGGCGGCGAACGGGTACGGGCGGGCGGTCGCCCGCCGGCTGTCCGTCATCTCGGGTCCCTCCGTCGAGCGGGCGCGGTCGGCGCGACGGTTGGTGACGATCGGCTTGACCCGTGGTGATCAGTACGATCGGACCATTGGCGCCGGGTAAGGCACTGATGGCGGATAGTAGCGAATTACACTGATCAATTCCATTGGTCACATTGGACGATCGTCCACCCGGTTCCGTCCGCCGGCCCGTGCCGGACCGCCGCTGACCCGTCAGGCGTTCAGGTACGCCAACACGGCCAGCACCCGCCGGTTGTCGTCCTCCGACGGCGGCATGCCCAGCTTGCTGAAGATGCTGTTGATGTGCTTGCTGACCGCCTTCTCGGTGACGAAGAGCCGGCCCGCGATCGCCGCGTTGGAGCGCCCCTCCGCCATCAGGCCGAGCACCTCCCGCTCCCGGGCGGTGAGCGCGTGCAGCGGCTCGGCGCCGGAGCGGTTGGCCAGCAGCTCGGCGATCACCTCCGGGTCCATCACCGTGCCGCCGGTGGCCACCCGCCGCACCGCGTCGACGAACTGGCCCACGTTGGAGACCCGGTCCTTGAGCAGGTAGCCGATCGCACCGGTCCGGTCGGCCAGGAGTTCCCGGGCGTAGAGCTGCTCGACGTGCTGGGAGAGCACCAGGACCGGCAGGCCCGGGATCCGGGTACGCGCCTCGATCGCCGCCTGGAGCCCCTCGTCGGTGAAGGTCGGCGGCAGCCGTACGTCGACCACCGCCACGTCGGGGCGGTGGTCGAGCAGCGCCGGCAGCAGCGCCGGTCCGTTGTCGACCGCGGCGACGACCTCGAAGTCGAACGCCTGGAGCAGCCGGGTCAAGCCGTCTCTGAGCAGGGCGAGGTCTTCGGCGATGACAACTCGCACGGCAGCTCCATGGTCACGGTCGTGGGCCCGCCGGGCGGGCTGGCCACGAACATCGTGCCATCAAAGGCGGCGAGGCGTCGTTCGATCCCCCGCAGGCCCGTGCCCCCGACCGGGTCGGCCCCGCCGACGCCGTCGTCGCCGACCGCCATGACCAGCCGACCGTCCCCGTGCCGCAGCCGGAGCCAGGCGCTGCGCGCGGCGCTGTGCTTGGCGACGTTGGCCAGCAGTTCGGCCGCGGTGAAGTAGACCGCCGACTCGACCGGGGCCAGCGGCCGGCCCGGCAGTTCGACGTCGACCTCGACCGGCAGCGGCAGCTTCAGCGCGAGCGCCCGGAGCGCACCGGCCAGCCCGCGTTCGGCGAGTACCGGCGGATGGATGCCCCGGACCAGGTCCCGCAGCTCGCCCAGGGCCTGCCCGCTGGCCTCCCGGGCCTCGGCCATCAGCCGCTGGGCCGCCTCCGGATCCCGGCGCATCAGCTCCTCGGCGAGCCCGATGCTCATGCTCAGCGCCACCAGCCGGGCCTGGGCCCCGTCGTGCAGGTCCCGCTCGATCCGGCGCAGCTCGGCGGCCTGCGCGTCGACGGCCTGCGAGCGGGTCTCGGTGAGCTGCCGGACCCGCCGGTGCAGCGCTGCCGTCGGGGTCGGTGCCAGCAGCGCCCGGGTGAAGCCGGCATGCATCCGGTGGATCAGGTCGCCGACGTAGACGCCGAAGAGCAGGATCAGGGCACCCTGCGGTGCCCCCAGCAGCGCCTTGCCGAGGGTGTCGGCCGGCCAGACCGCGCCGTAGCCGTACCAGACGTCGAGGGCCCAGAGCAGCACCGGCACCCCGAGCAGCCCCTCCAGGCCGTAGACCACCAGGCAGACCGGCAGCAGCCCGAGTACCAGCCCGACGGGTATCGACGCCAGCAGCCAGAGCAGGTCCCGCCAGGTGGCCGGATCGGTCACCACCCACCGGTACCGGGCCCAGACGGTCATCCGCTCCGGCGGCGGCCGGTACGGGCTCGGCACCTCCCGGCCGGTCCACCGCCCCGCGATCCGGCGGTTGAGGTCGGCGAGATCGCGTACCGCGGCGGTCACCGCCGGAAAGGCGAGGAAGCCCGCACCGAGCACGGTGAAGGCGAGGGAGAGCACCGAGAGCACCAGCAGGGCGATGTTGGCGCCCACCGAGAGCACGGCCAGCAGCAGCGCCTGGCCGGCCTGGATGAGCCGGCGCCGGAGCCCCGGTGGTAGCCGGGTGGTGGTCGCGGGGTCCATGGGCCCATTCTGGTCGACCCGTCCGACTCCGATCTGTGGTGCTACGACCACCGTCGTTCGGGACGTGTCACCCCTGCCGCCCGCCCCGCCAGCCCGTTGGATCGATGGCATGACCGGTCCGGGCCGGATGCCCGCCACGGCAAGCCGGTCGAACCAGCAGCCCTACCAGGTTCCGGGAGGAACATGCCATGGCCAGGCACCGATTGAACCTTTTCCAACCTGAACCGCGCGGCGCTCGCGCCCCGGGTACGACCTCGCGGTCCACCGGACCGCAAGGGGCGGTTGGCAAGGGTTCGTTGGCCGGCGTCGTCGCCGGTCGGCGCGCCAAGTTCGCGATGCTGGCCCTCTGGGTGGTCGTCGCCGCGGTCGTCGGCCCGCTCGCGCTGAAGCTCACCGAGGTACAGCAAAACGACAATCTCGGCGCGCTGCCCGGCGGCGCCGAGGCGAGCCGGGCGGCCGCGCGGGCCGAGGCCGCGTTCCCCGGACCGGACGCCCTGGTCGCGGTCGCCGTGTACGCCCGGGACACCGGCCTCACCGAGGCCGACCGGGCCAGGGTCGCGGCCGACCGGGCGACCTTCGCCCGGTACGCGGTCGACGGGATCGTCCCGCCCGAACTGCCCAGCGACGACGGCCGGGCGCTGCTGCTCTCCTTTCCGCTCGCCGGCACCGACGAGGCGCAGTCGACGGCGGTCGGTGAGATCCGGCAGCGGCTGGGCGACGGCGGGCCGGACGGCCTGCGTACCGCGCTGACCGGGTCGGCCGGGGCCGAGGACGACCTCTTCGACGCGTTCGGCGGGATGGACAGCACGCTGCTGTTCGCCACGATCGGCGCGGTGGCGCTGCTGCTGCTGGTCACCTACCGGAGTCCGGTGCTCTGGTTGATCCCGCTGCTCACCGCCGGGCTGGCCAGTCAGGTGGCCAGCGCGGTGGTCTACCTGCTCGCCGAGTACGGCGGGCTCACCGTCGACTTCCAGAGCCAGAACATCCTGACCGTGCTGGTCCTCGGCGTCGGGGTGGACTACGCGCTGCTGATCGTGGCCCGCTACCGCGAGGAGTTGCGCCGGCACGAGGACCGGCACGAGGCGATGGCGCTGGCGCTGCGCCGCTCCTTCCCGGCGATGTGCGCCTCGGCCGCCACCGTCGGCGCCGGGCTGCTCTGCCTGCTCGCCGCCGAGTTGCCGTCGACCCGGGGTCTCGGCCCGGTCGGCGCGGTCGGCATCGCCGCCACCCTGGTCGCGATGTCCACCCTGCTGCCGGCGGTGCTGGTGCTCTTCGGCCGCTGGGTGTTCTGGCCGTTCGTGCCGCGCTACACCGCCGGGCTGGCCGGGCACGACGTCGCCGAGGACCACCGTGGCTGGGCCCGGGTGGCCCGGTTCGTCGGCCGCCGGCCCAGGACCACCTGGATCGGCAGCACGCTCGCGCTCGGGGTACTCGTGCTCGGGATCGGCAACCTCAGCATCGGCCTGCCCGGTGACGAGTTCTTCACCCGGGAGGTCGGTTCGGTCACCGGTCAACGGATGGTCGAGGCGCACTGGCCGGCCGGCCAGCTCGCGCCGGCGGAGATCGTGGCCGGTGCGGGCAGCGCCGGCCAGGTGGCCCAGGTGGCCCGGGGCGTCGACGGAATCGCCGAGGTCGGCCCGGCGGAGCGCTCCGCCGACGGCCGGTGGGTACGGATTCCGGCGGTACTGGTCGACGACCCGGGCACCGAGGGGGCGAAGGAGAGCGTCGACCGGCTGCGTACCGCGCTGCGGGCGGTGCCCGGCGCCGACGCGCTGGTCGGCGGCGAGACCGCGTACCAGTTGGACACCGACCGGGTCACCGCCCGGGACGACCGGGTGGTGATGCCACTGATCCTGCTCGTCGTCTTCCTCGTGCTGGTGGTGCTGCTCCGGGCTCTGGTCGCGCCCCTGCTGCTGATGGCCAGCGTGGTGCTGTCGTACGTCGCCGCGCTGGGTGCGGCCGGGCTGATCCTCGACGCGCTGGGCCACCCGAGGCTCTGGGTGGCGCTGCCGTTGCAGACGTTCCTGTTCCTGGTCGCGCTGGGCGTGGACTACACCATCTTCCTGATGACCCGGGCCCGGGAGGAGGTCGCCGTGCTGGGGCACCGGCGGGGCGTACTGCACGCGCTGACGGTCACCGGGGGTGTGATCACCAGCGCCGGGGTGGTGCTGGCGACCACCTTCGCCGCGTTGAGTGTGATGCCGCTGGTGCCGTCGGTGCAGACCGGGGTGATCGTCGCGGTCGGCGTACTCATCGACACGTTCCTGGTGCGCAGCCTGCTGATTCCGGCGCTGGCGCTCTCGGTCGGACCCGCCACCTGGTGGCCGGGCCGGCTGTCCCGGCGCGCGGCGCCGCCGGCCGCGCCGACACCGGTCGATCCGGTCCCGGCGGCCGTGGTGTCGCGCTGACCGGTGCTGCCGCCGACTGCCGGCGTCGCCCGGCCGACCCCCTCCGGCACGGGGGGGAGGGAGGTCAACCGGGCGGCGCCGGTCGGGCACGGCGCTGCCGGGCCGCTTCGTAGAGCGCGACGGTGCCGGCGGTCGCGGCGTTCAGCGAACTCGCCGAACCGGCGATCGGGATCCGGAGCATCCGGTCGCAGGACTGCCGCCAGGCGGCACTGAGCCCGGAGGTCTCGTTGCCGACCAGCAGCACGGTGGGGCCGGTGAGGTCGTGCTCGGCGATCTCCACCTCGCCGGCCTCGTCGGTGCCGAGGACCTGCACCGGCAGCCCGCGCCCGCGCAGCGACGTCACCCAGTCGAGCACGTCGCGGTGCGACCCGGTACGGACCACCGGGATCGCGAAGAGCGAGCCGGTGCTGGCCCGGACCGCCCTCGGGTCGTACGGGTCGGCGGCGTGCCCGACCACCACCAGCCCGGCGGCGCCGAACGCGTCGGCGGAGCGGACCAGCGTGCCGATGTTGCCCGGTGCGGTGGGCCGGTCGAAGACCACCACCAGCGCGTCCGGCCCGGTCGGGATCCGGTCCAGCCGGTCCGCCGGCAGACCCACCACGGCAACCAGTTCGGGCTGGTCCTCGTCCTTGCCGCCGAGTTCCCGCAGCAGGTCGGGGGCGACCGCGACCCGGCTGCCGGTGGTCTGGTCGAGCAGGTCCCGGGCCCACCGGGACAGCGGCACCCCGTCCGGGTGCAGCAGGGCGTGCACCGGCCAGCCCTGCCGTACCGCCAGGCTGATCGGCCGGACACCCTGCACCAGGAACTCGCCGGCCCGCTGCCGCTTCGTCCGGTTGGTCAACAGAGCCGACCACTGCTGGAAGCTGGCGTTGCGGGTGGTGACCCGCAGCGTCCTCGCCGCCCGCGCCGGCTCGGTCGGGCCGGTCCGGCCGGAGAAGTTGGTTTGGTCGGGGGAGTTGGTCCGCGCGGAGGTCCCGGGCCGGCCGGCCGGGCTCCGGCCGACGCCGTCTGCACGCACCGGACGACGATACCGCCGGCCGGTCGCGGGCCTACGACGGCAGTACCGCGACCAGCGTGTCGTGTCCGGTGGGCCGTGGCTCGGTCACTTGGTCGCGCCGCTGGTGAACCCGTTGTAGATGAAGCGCTGGAGCAGCAGGAAGACGATCAGCGTCGGGACGATGACCAGGATGACCCCGGCCGAGATGACCTCCCACTGCGCCCCGAACGGTCCCTTGAACCGGAACAGCGAGGTGGAGATGACCCCGAGGTCCCGGTCCGGCATGTAGAGGAACGGGATGTAGAACTCGTTGTACATGGTGATCCCCTTGATGATCACGACGGTTGCGATCGCCGGCTTCAACAGGGGAAGGATGATCCGGAAATAGATCGTGAGGTGGCTGGCGCCCTCGATCGCGGCGGACTCGTCCAGGTCCCGGGGAATGCCCCGGAGGAACTGCTGGAAGATGTAGATCGAGATGATGTCGGTGCCGAGGAAGAGCACGATCGCCGACCACCTGGTGTTGAACAGGCCGAGATTCTCCACCACCTGGAAGGTCGCCACCTGGGTGGTCACCCCGGGCACCAGGGTGGCCAGCAGGAACAGCAGGATGATGGTCCGGCGGAACCGGAACTCGAACCGGTCCAGGGCGTACGCCGCCATCGAGCCGATCAGCACGGTACCGGCCAGCGACACGGCCAGGATGATCGACGTGTTGACGAAGGCCCGCAGCATGCCGCCCTGGGTGAACGCCGTGACGTAGTTGTCGAGGTTGAACCAGTTCCCCGGCGGGTCGAACGGCGCGCCGTTGATGAACTCCTCGTTGGTCTTCAACGAGGCCATCAGCAGCACCAGCAGCGGCGCCAGCACGACGAGGGAGGCGACGACGAGGGAGGCGTACTTGAGGGTCAGCGCGATCCGGGCGCCGAGCGTACCCGGGCCGGTGGCGGCCCGGGCCCGTCGCCGCGGTGGTGTGTCGGGGGAGCGGAGGGCGGGCAGGCTCACGACAGGTCCACCTTCTCCTCGGGCACCACCCGGCGCTGGATCCAGGTGAGCAGCAGGATGATCAGGAGGAGTACGACGGCCATCGCCGAGGCCAGCCCGACCTTGTAGTACTTGAACGCCATGTCGACGGTCTGGATCACGAACGTCTCGCTGCCGTTCGCTCCGCCGGTCATGATGTACGGGATCTCGAAGACCGACAGCGATCCCGAGACCGCCAGGATGAACGACAGTCCGACGATCGGCCGGATGCCGGGCAGGATCAGGTAGCGGAACTGGTGCCAGCGGTTCGCCCCGTCCATCTCGGCCGCCTCGTAGAGCTGGGCCGGGATCGACCCGATGGCGCCGAGGAAGAGTACGAAGTTCAGCCCCAGGTAGCGCCAGATCGACGTACCGGCGAGCGAGTAGTTGATCACGTCTGGGTCGCCGAGCCACTGCTCCGACAGGTCGCCGAGCCCGAAGACCCGCAGGGCCGAGTCGAGGGTGCCGCCGGGCTGGAAGAAGTAGAGGAAGACCATCGCGATGGCGACGCCGTTGATCAGGTACGGGAAGAAGATGATGCCCTTGAAGAGGTTGCGGAACCTGACGTTGAAGCTGAGCACGGTGGCGAAGTAGAGCGCCAGCGCGATCTGCAGCACCGACGCGCCGACGTAGTAGAGGCTGACCCGGAGCACCTCGAAGAGTTCGGGGCGGGTCGCGATCTCGACGTAGTTGTCGACGCCCACGAACTCCTTGCTCGGGCTCAGGCCGTTCCACGAGGTGACGCTGTAGCCGAACATGTTGAGCACCGGGACGTAGGTGAAGACCGCGAGCAGCGCCACCGGCACGAGCAGGAAGAGGTACGGGGTGAGGGTCTTCCGCCGGCGCGGCACCGGACGGCGCGGGCCGGTGGGTCCGAGCCGCTGCCGCAGCAGTGCGCCGGTCGACCCGGAGAACCGACTCGCGGTGTTCGGCGGAGTTGCCATCCAGGGACACAAACCTTCCGGGTCGGACCGGGCCGTTCGTCGTCGTGCCGGCCGCTACCCGACCTTCGACCTCGTCTCCGCCCACTTCCCGTTCAGGTCGGCGAAGATCTGATCCTTGGTCTCGTTCTTCGCGCCGCGCGCCGCGTCCACGATCCGCTGCCGGTACGTGCCGTCGAAGAGCGCGACCTCGGCGGCGTTGCCGATCTTCTCGGCCAGCCCCTCCTCGCCCTTCGGCGCCGGGTTGAACTCGATGAACTCCGTGCCGGCGGCGGTCAGGTCGGCCAGGGTGCCCGGCATCGCCTGGTCGATCACCGGTGAGACCCCGCCCTGGTCGACGGCGTAGTTCGACTCGTCGGCGAACCAGTCGACCCAGGCGCGGGCGGTCGCCTTGTTCTTCGAGTTGACGTTGATGGCGTTCTTGTAGTCGCCGCCGATGACACTGTGGAACTTGCCGTCGACCTGGGTCGGGAACGGCAGGTAGCCGATGTCCGCCTTGTCGGTGGCGACGCCCTGCATCTGCACGATGGACCAGGAGCCCAGCATCATCGTGCCGACCTTGCCGGTGCCGAGCATGCCCTTGGACTGCTCCCAGTTGGTGGTCGTCGGGTCCGGCTCGGTCAGCCCGCGCTGTACGGCGTCGAAGAGCAGCGAGTCCATGATGTGGTGTTCCTTGCCGGGCGCCCACGGGGCGTCGTCCTTGGCCAGCTTGATCGCCGCGTCCGGGTCGCCGCTGATCCCGCCGCGGTTGCCCTCCCACTGGCCCAGCGGCCACTTGTCCTTGTAGTTGGTGTAGAGCGGGATCGCGTCGGTCTTCTCCTTGATCGCGGCCAGCGCGCCGAGGAACTCCTCCGGGGTCTTCGGCGGCGCGGTGACGCCCGCCTGCTGCCACACCTTCTTGTTGTAGACGAAGCCCTGCGCGT
Source organism: Plantactinospora sp. CA-294935 (assembly GCF_050936445.1). Classification (NCBI taxonomy): domain Bacteria; kingdom Bacillati; phylum Actinomycetota; class Actinomycetes; order Micromonosporales; family Micromonosporaceae; genus Plantactinospora; species Plantactinospora sp. CA-294935. The sequence goes on along the minus strand of NZ_JBNJMU010000001.1, from coordinate 7,520,235 downwards.
TGCCAGTGATGGCGAGGCCGTAGACCCTGTCCTCGAAGCGCTGCTCGGTGCGGACGAAGCGGTATTTCTTCTCCAGCTCGGCCACCGTGCCGAGCGGCTCGAAGAAGGTCGGCAGCAGGTCGGCGGTGACCGAGTTGGGGATGAGGAGCACGTCGCCGTACTCCTTGGTGTTCATCCGGATCCGGACCTCGCCCTCGTAGTCCGTGATCGCCTCGAACTTGACCGTGGTGCCGGGGTACTTCGCCTCGAACTTCTTCTTGTAGTCCTGGAAGACGGTGTCGACGATGTCGATGCGCTGGGTCAGCACCGTGATCTCGCCGGTGACGGCGCCGTCGCTGCCGCCCTCGTCGTCGCCTCCGCCGCACCCCGTCACCACGGCCAGCACGAGCGCGAGGGCGGCACCGGCGACTCCGTACTTTCTCATATGCGCGTCCCACCTTTCGGTGTCCACATTGACATTGCACGGCGTAGTGGCGCGCCCCGGGGAGGGTGGGATAGGCGTCGCGACTTGCAGGGAACGTACACGCGGGTTACAGCCCTGTCAACGACGTGACAACGCCTTAGGGGAGCTGAACTGCAAAGTGGATAAAACGGTTCATGCAGCGCCTCCGTGTATGCCGTGTGACCAGCGAGGGAGACCCGGAAAGCCGGATCCACGATACACACGGGATACACGGAGGCTCGCCGTGAACCGGGTTATGACCCGGCCGCTGGCTCGCCTCGCTGGACGATCCCGATAGAGCGGTGCAGATACCCGGACTCAGCGACGGCCGACGCAATGTCTTTACCCGTTGGTCGGGTCGACAAGGCGACCGTAGGGATAGCTAATGTGGCGGTATCGGCACCGATGGGTCCCAGGCGGAAGTGACGTCGAATGGTCCGTCGAATTGTCCGCCGGGTCCCGATGTCGGCAGGGGGTCAGCCGCTGACGCCCCGCTGCCGGCGCCAGGTCTCGACGACCCGCTCGACGTCGAAGGTCGGCAGCACCACCGGCGGTCCGTCGACCAGGCCGCGCCGGGCCAGCACGATCCGTTCGTTGAGCGCGGTCACGATCGCCCGGACCGCCGGCTCCGACGACTCCCGGGCCAGCCGCTCCGGCAACTGCTCCGCCTCCCTGCGGATCCGCAGCGAGGCCGGCCCGATGTCGGTCAGGTTCTCCCGGCGTACCCAGTCCCGGATCCACCAGTTTTCGTCGTATGTGCCGCCGTGTCCCGGTAGCGGCTTGCCGGCCCCGGGGAGGTTGTCGAACTCGCCGCGCTCCTGGGCCTCGCGGATCTGACGTTCGACCCGGGACTCGGGTCTGCTCGACATCGATCGTCCTCCCGTCCCGCCCCGTCGGCCTGGGCATATGTCCCCGCACCAATCCTAGGCCGGCCCGGCGGAACACCCCTTTGCTGTGGGCGGGCTCAGCAACGTGGTCGATGCGGCGCCGCCCGTGTCATGCTGCACCCACCCGGGGCGGCGACGTCGTCGGCGTACCCGGGGTTCCCGCCGACCGAGCTGAGGAGTTCCCCGCTGTGTCAGCCAGCGAAGCGGCACCCGCGGCACCCGCGGTACCGGTCGCACCCGCCCGGCGGTTGCTGCGACCACTGTTGTTCGGCCTGACCCTGACCGCCGTCCTGGCGCTGCTGTTCGGGGTGCCCTGGTGGACGCTGCTCGCCGCCGGCGCGCACTGGCCCACCCCGCTCTTCGCCGCCGGCACGGCGTTGTTCGCCGTGGCCCTCGCCGCGTTTCCGGTGCTGATGTACCTCGGGCACGGCCGGGGGCGGGACTGGGCGGCCCGGACCGGCGACACCCTGCTCGGCGTGGTCTGGGTGCTCTTCGTCTGGGCGGCGCTCGGCAACCTGCTGCGGGCCGGGCTGGCGGTCGGCGGCGTCGCCGACCCGGGCCGGTCCCGGATCACCGCCGCCGCGGTCGCGGTCGTCTCGGTGGTGCTGCTCGCCTGGGGGTACGTCGAGGCCATGCGGCTGCCCCGGGTCCGCCGCGTGGAGGTGCCGATCGGTCGACTCGGCCCGGGGCTGGACGGTCTCCGGATCGTCCTGCTGACCGACACCCACTACGGGCCGATCGACCGGGCCGGCTGGTCGGCGCGGGTGGTCGCCGCCGTCAACGACCTCGACGCCGACATCGTCTGCCACACCGGTGACATCGCCGACGGCACCGTCGCGCAGCGCCGGGCCCAGGCCGCGCCGCTCGGGCGGGTGCGCGCCCGGCTGGCCCGGACGTACGTGACCGGGAACCACGAGTACTTCGGCGAGGCGCAGGGCTGGCTCGACCACATGCGGGACCTCGGGTGGGAGCCGCTGCACAACCGGCACCTCGTGGTCGAGCGGAACGGTTCCCGGCTGGTGGTGGCCGGGGTGGACGACGCGACCGCCGGCTCCTCCGGACGCCCCGGACACCGTCCCGACCACGCCGCCGCGCTGGCCGGGGCCGACCCGGACCTGCCGGTGGTGCTCCTCGCCCACCAGCCGAAGCAGGTCGGCGCGGCGGTCGCGCACGGCGTCGACCTGCAACTGTCCGGACACACCCACGGCGGGCAGATCTGGCCGTTCCACCTCCTGGTCCGGCTCGACCAGCCGACCGTGCGGGGGCTGACCCGACACGGCGACCGGACCCGGCTCTACACCAGTCGCGGCACCGGCTTCTGGGGGCCACCGCTGCGGATCTTCGCACCGAGCGAGATCACCCTGCTGACGCTGCGCCGCCCGTGAGCCGCCCGGTCGCCCCGGTATGACGCGCGACACTTCGGGGTAGGAGTCACACCGACGGATCTCGACCATTCCGGAGGTGGCCCGGTGACCAGTCGCATCGCCCAGTGGACCCTCGACGTGCGCGACGTCGACCTGATGGCCCGGTTCTGGTCCGAGGTGCTGGGCTACCGGATCGAGCCACGGGACGACGGCAGCGCGAAGCTGTGGCCTCCGGACGAGGCGCCGATCACGGCACCGAGCATCTGGCTGCAACCCACGGCGCCGGAGAAGGTCGGCAAGAACCGGCTGCACGTGGACCTCGGGATGGACCGGGGCGACCCGGCTGCGGAGGTCGAACGGTTGGTTACTCTCGGTGCGAGGCGGGTGGACGTGGGGCAGCGCGGGACCGAGCCGTTCGTCGTACTGGCCGATCCGGAGGGAAACGAGTTCTGCCTGCTCGACCGCCCGACCCGCCGCGCCTGACCCGGGCGTCCGGCGGGTGGTGGTCGAATTGCCCAGAGATTGATGCTGGTGTATTTTCCCTGGCAGGATCCGACCGGATTTGGGCGGACCCGGCAGAGGGAGCGCGCATGTCCGTATTCGGCACATCCACCCTACGGCGGGGACTCTGCGTGTTCGCACTGGCGGCGATCTGTGCCTGGAGCGCCGCGCCGCAGGGGTCGGCCGCCGCGACCGCTCCGTCGTTGCCGGCCGCCTCCGATCACGCGCTGTACGCGACGCTGCTGCCCGCCGCGGGGGAGGTCGAGACACCGCAACTCGCCGTCCGGTGGCCGGGGCGGCCCGGTGCGGCGTTGAGTGTCTCCCGGGGCAACGCCGGGCGGTACACCCCGCTGGTGGCCGACCGGGTGCTCGACACCGGCGCGAACCTGGTCGCGCTGCCGCTGCCCGCCGGGGCGGCCGGCACGATCCGACTGCTGATCCGGGACGTCACCGGAAGGGTGCTGCACCGCTCGACCCGGGACCTCGGCGTACTGCGGCAGACCTCCGCGTTCGGCTGGCCGGCCGGCGAGACCCGGGCGGCTGCCGCCCCCGGCCTGTACGCGGGCGGCAACTTCACCCAGGCCGGCGGCGCCGCGGTCGACCGCCTCGCCACCTGGAACGGCTCCGCCTGGTCGAGGCTGGGCGCCGGGCCGGACGGCTCGGTCACCGCACTGGTCGTCTACGACGGCGACCTGATCGCCGGCGGCAGCTTCCTCACCGCCGGCGGGGTACGGGTGAACGGCATCGCACGCTGGGACGGCACCACCTGGTCGCCGTTGACCGGCTCGTCCGGTACCGGGGTGATGACCACCTCGCTCGACTTCGTCGACGCGCTGACCGTCTTCGACGGGGACCTGATCGTCGGTGGGCAGTTCCTCCGGGCCGGCGGGGTGGCGGTCAACCACATCGCCCGGTGGGACGGCGCCGAGTGGTGGCCACTGGCCGGGTCCGGCGGCACCGGGGTGGACGTACCCTCGGTCTGGGACCTGACCGTGCACGACGGCGCGTTGATCGTCGGCGGCGGGTTCAGCCAGGCCGGCGGCACCGCGGCCAACCGGATCGCCCGGTGGACCGGCAGTGCGTGGTCGACGCTCGGCACCGGCTTCAACGGCGACGTGCTGGCGCTGGCCGTCTTCGACGGCGCGTTGGTCGCCACGGGTGGGTTCACCCAGGCCGGCGGCACCGCCGCCGGCTATGTGGCCGAATGGACCGACGGCGGGTGGGCCGCCCTCGGAGCAGGGCTGAACGCCGAGGGGCGGGCCCTCACCGTCTTCGGCGCGGCGCTGGTCGTCGGCGGCACGTTCACCCAGGCGGGCGGGGCGGCGGCGAACTACCTGGCCCGGTGGGACGGCTCCGGGTGGTCCGCGCTGGGCGGTGGCACCGAGGACATCGTGCTGGCCCTCTCCGTCCACGATGGCCGCCTGATCGCCGGGGGTTTCTTCACCCGGGCCGGCGGGGTCGCGGTGAACCACGTCGCGGGCTGGAACGGCAGCGCGTGGTCCGCCCTCGGCGGGACGGCCGGAGTCGGCACCGACGCCGGGGTGTACGCGCTGCACACCGTCTGACCGCCTTCCCCGGCCACGCCGACGCAGCGGTTCCACCCGCGCGGGCGTCGTGGTCCGACGGTGAGGCCACGGAGTCATCCTGATGGCTCCGTGGCCTCGCGCTCATCGGGCATCCGCCCGCGCCAGGACAACGGTGGCCGAGGCGGGGACCCTGGCCTCAGCGGCGTGCGGCCACGCTCTCCGGCACTCCGTCGGCGTACGCGTCGACGAGCTGCCGCTCGGCGGTGCGCAGGTAGTCGTCGAGCGCGGCGTGCGCCCGTTCCACCTCGCCGCCGCGGATCAGCTCCAGCAACTCCCGGTGCCGTTCCAGATAGGGCTGGTGGAAGGTCTGCGGCGCGGCCATCACATGGAACGCCAGCCGGATCTCGGCCAGCGCCTGCCGCATGATCTCCTCGATCCGGGGACTGCCGGTCAGGCCGGCGATGGCCTGGTGGAACTGCATGTTGGCGGTGCCGACGTCGAACCACCGCTGCTGCGCCGCCGCCTGCTCGCCCTCGACCAGCGCGGCCTCCAGCGCCTCCATCGCCTCGGTGGAGCTGTTGCCGGCGTTGCTGATGGCCGCGCACTCCAGCACCCGGCGGACCCGGTAGATGTCGACCACGTCCTGCACGTCGAGCACCCGGACGAAGACGCCCCGGTTGAGTTCGTGCACGACGAGCCGTTCGTGCATCAGCAGTCGGAACGACTCCCGCAGCGTGTTGCGGGAGACCCCGAGCGCCGCCCCGATCATCTCCTCGGAGAGCCGGGTGCCCGGCAGCAGGGCCCCTTCGGTGATCCGCGCCCGCAGTATCTCCGCCACCCGCTGCGCGGTGCTCGCCCGGGTGATCAGAGAGCGGTCGTCCTGGAGCTTCGCCAGCCACGTCACGCGGTCATTGTCCTTCATGCCGTCGGGCCCACAATCGAGAGAAGGTCCATGATACGACGAGGTTACAAGTCAACATGACCATTGACGGATTGTTCAACAGTCTGCCAATCTGAACTCACGGCGTTCACCACAGTCCCCCAGGAGGTGCGATGTCGGTCATCCTCGATCTGAACAGTGACCTCGGCGAAGGCTTCGGGGTCTGGCAGCTGGGCGACGACATGGCACTGCTCTCCGTCGTGACCAGCGCGAACGTCGCCTGCGGCTTCCACGGCGGCGATCCGACGATCATGCGCCGGGTCTGCGCCGAGGCGATCAGCCGGGACGTCTCCATCGGCGCCCACGTCGGCTACCGGGACCTGGCCGGCTTCGGCCGCCGGGCCATCGACATCGAGCCCGACCGGCTCTCCGACGACGTGCTCTACCAGCTCGCCGCGCTGGACGGGATCGCCCGTAGCGAGGGCGGCCGGGTCCGGTACGTCAAGCCGCACGGCGGGCTCTACAACCGCACCGTGACCGACCAGGCGCAGGCCGCCGCGGTGGTCACCGCCGTCTCCGCGTACGACCCGAGTCTGCCGATCCTCGGCCTGCCCGGCTCGCAACTGCTGCGCCAGGCCGACGAGGTGGGGCTGAAGACCGTCCGGGAGGCGTTCGCCGACCGTGGCTACCAGGCCGACGGCAGCCTGGCGAAACGCGGCAGTCCAGGGGCGCTGGTCACCGATCCGGACGCGGTCGCCCGGCGCTGCGTCAAGATGGCCACCACCGGGCAGGTGACCGCCGTCGACGGCGCTCCGGTGTCGGTACGCGCCCGCTCGATCTGCGTGCACGGCGACACCCCGGGGGCGGTCGAACTGGCCCGCCGGGTGCGCACCGCGTTGCAGGAGGCGGGCGTCAGCCTCGCCTCGTTCGTCTGACCTTCCGGGATCCACCAGCACGACCGCTGGATCGGTGACCGTCGGCCCGGCTGCCACCCGGCCGACGGTCACCGGCTCCCGCACCTCAACGGCTGCCGCCCGATGCCGCGGGTGGCCGCCTCAACCAAGTGATGCGCCGGCTCCACCTTCCGGTTGGCCTTCCAGATCCGGAACCGGCGCGGCTATCGAGGAAAGGTCGAAGATCACCTTGGATGTGCAGAAGTTGACCCAGAGTGTACGTGGCCGGCTGAGGCTGATCACCGCCACCGGTATCGGTGCCGCCCTGCTGCTGATGCCGGGCACCGCCGCAGCGCAGCCCGCCGGGCACGCCGGACCGACAGGCGAGTGCCACGACCGCACCCGCCCGACGACGTACGAGGAGACCCGGATCGACACGCCCGCCCAGCCGGGCGGGGTGCAGGTGCCGAGCACACTGATCGAGGTCGGCGGCTTCACCCCGTTCGTCACCCGGCTCACGGCCGAGCTGTGCGGGGTGCGGTCGGTGAGCCAGGCCGACAACCTGCTCAGGTCCCGTGGTGCCGAGCTGTGGCGGACCGCCGTCGAGCGCGCCCAGGGCAAGCGCTGGATGGGCAGCATCGAGCGGTACGACGACCGACCGCTCTACTGGTCGCGGCTGACCGCCACCCGTGACCTGCGACAGTGGACGCCCCGGTTCCGGCTCACCGACACCGCCCGGGCGAACCTGCTGAAGACCTTCGAGTACGCCTCCCGGGGCATCTCCTCGACCGACTTCTCGACCGGCCGCTCGGTGACCCGGGTGCTGGTCAGTGGCTTCGACCCGTACCAGCTCAACGGGGAGATCCGCCGGTCCAACCCGTCCGGCGCCTCGGCGCTGCAACTGGACGGGCAGGAATTCCAGGTCGGTGACCGGACGGTGCAGATCCAGGCCGTCTCGCTGCCGGTGACCTGGAGCGGCTTCGACCTCGGCTACGTCGAGGACGCCTTCGGACCGCACCTGACCCGGAACAGCCGGGAACGCGCCGACCTGATCATGACGATCAGCCAGGGCGGCCGGGCCCGGATGGCCATCGAGCAGTGGGCCGGCGCCTGGCGCGGCGGCAGCCCGGACAACAACAACGAGGGCACCGCCGAACTCGTCCCGCAGGTGACCGACTGGCCGCAGCCGGCCACCAACCCCGAGTTCATCGAGACGACCCTGCCGTACCAGCAGATGATCGACGCCGGCACGACGCCCTGGCCGACCGCGCTCAACCCGCGGATCTGCGAGTGGACCGGCAACACCCGGCCGGACCCGACCAAGGTCTCCTGCCACGACAACGGCCCGTCACCGGACGCGCAGGCGCAGGCCGGCGGCGGCGGAAACTACCTCTCCAACGAGAGCATGTACCGGTCGAACCGGCTCCGGCTCGCCCTCGGCGCCACCGACGTCCCCGGCGGGCACCTGCACATCTCCTCGCTGGTCTATCCGCAGAACCCGCTGGACATCATCGACGCGCCGTTCGCCTCCGACCGCGCGCAGACCATCGAGCAGACCGTCGCCCTGGTGAAGGCCGCGGGCGCGGCCGTCTCCTGAGTCGTCGGCCGGGACCGGGGTGCCGGCAACCCCCGGGCCCGGCCGGCACACCTCCATCCCGAAGACCCCGTCGCGCGCCCCGAGAAGGACGGCGCCGGGCCTTCGTCATCGTCTTCGCCTAGAAAGGCCTCACCATGCGCAAGATCACCAGCATCGCGGCCGCTGTCGTCCTCGCCGCCGCGCTCGCCGGCTGCGGCGGGTCCGACGGCGCCGGTGCGACCGACGAGGTCAAGCTCGCCGGACTGTGGCCGCTCAGCGGGCCCAACGCCACCCAGGGCACCGACGTGCTGCACGGTGCCGAGCTGGCAGTGGAGATCATCAACAACGACCATCCCGGACTGGACCTGCCGCTCGGGCCCGGCAAGGGGTTGCCCGGGCTGGGCGGCGCACCGGTGAAGCTGATCACCGGCGACACCCAGGGCAAGCCCGAGGTCGGCGCCGGGGAGGTCGACCGGCTGGTCACCGGCGAGAAGGTGGCCGCGGTGATCGGCTCGTACCAGTCCGGCGTGACGCTGACCGCCAGCCAGCGGGCCGAGCGGCTCGGCGTACCGTTCGTCAACGAGGCGTCCTCGTCGGTGGCGCTGACCGAGCGGGGCTTCAAATGGTTCTTCCGGACCGGGCCGACCGACGAGACCTTCGCCCGGTCGATGTTCGACTATCTCAAGGCCCGGCAGGCGGCCGGCGCCCAGGTCCGCTCGGTCGGCGTCTTCCACAGCAACGACCAGTTCGGCAACGACGGCGCCGGGGTGACCGAGAAGGTCGCGGCCGAGGCCGGCCTGCCGGTCACCGTCAACGTCGGGTTCGACCCGACCGCGGCCGACCTGGGGTCCCAGGTGGCGCAGGTGCGCAGCAAGAGCCCGGACGTGCTCTTCGTGCTCGCGTACACCGACGCGGCGATCAAGCTGATGAAGACGCTGGACCAGTTGAACTACTATCCGCCGGCGCTGCTCGCCTACGGCACCGGGTTCGCCGATCCGGCGTTCGCCACCGGGCTCGGGGCACTGGCCAACGGGGCGTCCACCCGGGCGGCCTGGTCCGGCGAGATCGCCGAGAAGCGGCCGGCCGCCAAGACCGTGGCAGACCTGTTCCAGCAGCGGTACGGCGCACCGATGACCGAGAACTCGGCGCGGGCCTTCACCGCCGTACTGGCCCTGGCGCAGGCGATCGACACCGCCAAGTCGGTCGAGCCGGCGAAGATCCGGGACGCGTTGCGCGGGCTGGACATCCCCGGCGAGAAGACGATCATGCCGTGGACCGGGATCACCTTCGACGACAAGGGACAGAACACCGGCGCCGCCGGGGTGGTGGAGCAGATGATCGAGGGGAAGTACCGCGTCGTCTTCCCGGCCGACCTCTCCTCGGTCGCGCCGATCTGGCCGATGAACCGGGCCCAGCAGTGAGCCGGGGGACCGGCGGGCACCCGGGGGAGACGACATGACCGACCTGCTCCAATCGGTGGTCAACGGGCTGCTGATCGGCGCGGTCTTCGCGCTGGTCGCGGTCGGCCTGACCCTCATCTACGGCGTGATGGACGTGATCAACTTCGCGCACGGTGAGATGGTCATGCTCGGCATGTACACCTCGTTCTTCGCCTGGTCGCTGCTCGGCCTCGACCCGTTGCTGTCGATCCCGCTCGCCGGGGTGTCGATCGCGCTCACCGGCGCGCTGATGTACTTCGGCGCGGTCGGCCGGGTGCTCGGCAAGTCCCCGCTGGCCCAGGTCATCGTCACCTTCGGGTTGCAGGTGTTCCTGCGCGGGCTGGCCCAGTTCCTCTGGACCCCGAACACCCGGACCGTGCCCCGGCCCTGGGCCGCCGGGCTGCGCTGGGAGATCGGCCCGGTGGTGATCGGCGGACCGCAGGTCATCATGGCGGTCGGCGCGTTGCTCGCCACCGGCGCGGTCGCGTACTTCATGAACCGGACCCGGCTCGGCGGCGCCGTACGGGCCGCCGGGGAGGACCCGGCGGCGGCCTCGCTGATGGGCATCGACCCCCGCAAGATGTACGCGCTCTGCTGGGTGATCGCCGGCCTGGCCACCGGCGTCGCCGGAGCGCTGCTGATGAACTCCTACTCCGCCTCGCCCACCGCCGGGGTGAGTTTCGTGCTGATGGCCTTCGTGGTGGTCGCGTTCGGCGGCTTCGGCAGCATCACCGGGGCGGCCCTGGCCGGCCTGCTGGTCGGAGTCGCCCAGGGCGTCGTCGGGCTGTACGCCCCGAGCTACACCCTCGCCGCCGCACTCGCCCTCTATCTGGTGGTCGTACTGCTACGACCGCAGGGACTGCTGGGAACCAGATGACCAATCCGATCGAGGGGGGACGATGAGCGTCCCGACCGTACTGGACCGGCCCTCGCCGGCCCGGCTGCCCGTCGCGGCGGCGCGGCGACTGCCGTCCTGGAGCACCGCCATGCTGATCCTGGCGGCGCTGGCCGCGTACCCGCTGGTCTTCGCGGACTCGGCGGCACACAACATCGGCATCCTGGCGCTGACCTTCGGGATCGCGGCGACCGGCTGGAACCTGCTCGGCGGCTACGCCGGGCAGATCTCCTTCGGGCACGCGCTCTACTTCGGCACCGGCGCCTACACCACCGCACTGCTGGTCCGGCAGGGCTGGTCGCCGTGGCTGGCGATCGCGCTCTCCCTGCCGCTGGCCGCGCTGCTGGCCGCCGCCGTCGGCTGGCCCTGCTTCCGGCTGCGGCACCACTACTACTCCATCGCGACCATCGCGGTCGCCGAGATCGTCTTCATCCTGGTCACCAACCTGCCCGGGCTCGGCCAGGCGAACGGCTGGGAACTGCCGGTCGTGGAGCAGTCCCTGGCCAACCTCCAGTTCTCGCTGCTGGACAAACGGCCGTACTACTACGTGGCGCTCGGCTTCTTCTGCCTCGCCGCGTTGGCGGTCTGGCTCTTCCTGCGCGGCCGGGCCGGCAACTACGTCCGGGCCATCCGGGACGACCAGGAGGCCGCGGCGGCGGTCGGGATCAACGTGCACCGGTACAAGCTCGCCGCCGCGGCGCTCTCCGGCGCGGTCACCGCGCTGGCCGGCGGCTACTACGTGATGTACGTGCTCTTCGTCGACCCGCCCTCCGGGCTCGGCCTGGACCTGTCGGTGTCGTTCACCCTGATGGCGGTGCTCGGCGGGGTCGGCCGGTTCTGGGGGCCGCTGCTCGGCGCCTGGGTGCTGGTCTTCGTCCAGGACGTCACCCGACAGGAGTTCTCCGGCAGCGGCCGCTCGATCGACCTGCTGCTCTACGGCGCGCTGATCGTGCTGGTCTCGATCACCGAGCCGGGCGGCCTGCTCGCCATCGGGCAGCGGCTCTGGGCGCCGATCGCCCGGCGGCTGCGTCGTACCCGTGCCGGGAAAGCCGCTCCGGAGCCGGCCGGGTCTGCTGAGGTGAAGTCGTGACCAGGTGCGGCGGGGACAGCGGGTGGCCGGGTCACGGCCCCGACGGGTCCGACGAGGTGGGGCGATGACCGGGACGCTGCTGAGGATCGACAACCTCTCCTGCCGGTTCGGCGGCCTCTGGGCCAACCGCGACGTCAGCTTCGAGGTGGAACAGGGGGCGATCGTCGGGCTGATCGGGCCCAACGGCGCCGGCAAGAGCACGCTCTTCTCGATGGTGGCCGGCGCCCAGCGGCCCACCTCCGGCCGCTTGGAGTTCGACGGCCGGGACGTCACCGGCTGGCCGCCGCACCGCGCCGCCCGGGCCGGCGTGGGGCGTACCTTCCAGCTCATGCGGGTGTTCGGCTCGATGAGCGTGCTGGACAACCTCAGCACGGCGGCGTTCGCCCGGCATCCCCGGCTGCGCGACGCCCGGCGGCGGGCCGGCGAGGTCGCCGAGCTGACCGGGCTCGGCCCGGTGCTCGACTCGCCGGCCGCGTCGCTCACCGCCGCCTGGAAGAAGCGCCTGGAGATGGGGCGGGCGCTGGCCACCGAGCCGAAGCTGCTGCTCCTCGACGAGGTGCTCTCCGGGCTGACCCCGACCGAGGCGCGCGAGGCGGTCGAGATCGTCCGCACCATCAACCGGGGCGGCGTCACCATCCTGATGGTGGAACACGTAATGGAGGTCATCATGCCGCTCTGCCACCGGGTGGTCGTGCTGCACTACGGGCAGAAGATCAGCGAGGGTACGCCGGAGCAGGTCGCGCACGACCCGACGGTGGTCGAGGCGTACCTGGGGAAGGCGCTGTAGATGCTGACCGTGCGGGATCTCCACGTGGACTACGCCGGGGTCGTCGCGCTGCGCGGCGTCGATCTACGGGTCGAGGCGGGTGAACTGGTGGCGCTGGTCGGCGCGAACGGGGCCGGCAAGAGCACCCTGCTGGCGGCGGTCTCCGGGCTGCACCGCCCGGTACGCGGCAGCGTGACCTTCCTCGACGAGGATGTCAGCGGGCTACCGGCGTACCGGATCGCGCGCCGGGGCGCGGTGCTGGTGCCGGAGGGACGGCGGCTCTTCGGCCACCAGACGGTGGTGCAGAACCTGCTGCTCGGCGGCTACCACCGCACCGCCGGAGAGCGGGAGGCCGACCTGGCCCGGGTCTACGACCTCTTCCCGGTCCTCGCCGAGCGCTCCGGGCAGCGCGCCGGCACCCTCTCCGGCGGCGAGCAGCAGATGGTGGCGCTCGGCCGGGCGCTGATGAGCCGGCCGAAGCTGCTGATGCTGGACGAGCCGTCGCTCGGCATCGCACCGAAGTTCACCAGAATGATCTTCGAGGTGCTGGCCGAGATCCGCCGCGCCGGCACCACCATGCTGCTGGTCGAACAGAACCTGCGGGCCGCGCTGGAACTGGCCGACCGGGCGTACGTGTTGCAGACCGGCGAGGTGGTGATGTCCGGCCCGGCCGACGAGCTGGCCGCCTCCGACGAGGTACGGCGCTCGTATCTCGGGCTGTGAGTTGGCTCGGGCGGTGAACCGGTACGACGGGGAGTGTGCGACGGTGCGGATCATTCCGGTGGGACTGCGTGCGCTGCTGCTGGAGGTGACCGAGCCGGCGCACACCGCCGCGCTGGTCGCCGAACTGCACCGGCGGCGGGACCGGGGCGAACTGGCCGGCGTGCAGGACGTCGTACCCGGTGAACTCACCGTGCTCGTCGACGGGCTCGACGACCCGGCGGAGCTGGCCGGGCGGCTCGCCGGTTGGCGGCCGACCCCGGCCCGGCCGCCGGACGGACCGCTGGTCGAGGTGCCGGTCCGGTACGACGGCGCCGACCTGGCCGAGGTGGCCCGGCACTGGCAGGTCACCGAGGCGGAGGTGAGGCGGATCCACAGTGCTCCCGAATACCGGGTCGCGTTCTGCGGTTTCGCCCCCGGCTTCGGCTACCTGACCGGCCTGCCGGAGCGATACCACCTGCCCCGGCGGGCGGTGCCCCGGACCCGGGTACCGGCCGGTTCGGTCGCGCTGGCCGGCGGCTACGCCGGAATCTACCCCCGGGACTCGCCCGGCGGCTGGCAACTGCTCGGCAGCACCGACCTGGTCCTCTTCGACCCGGACCGGGACCCGGTCGCCCTGCTCACCCCGGGCGCCCGGGTCCGGTTCCGGGACGTCGACGCCGTCGGCGGGCGGGACGGGCGGACCGGTGCGCGGGAGCGGCACGGCGCCGGGCGCGGCGAGGCGCCGGCATGACCGAGGGACGCTTCGTCGAGGTGGTCCGGTCCGGCGTACTCAGCACCGTGCAGGACCTCGGCCGGCCCGGACACGCGCACCTCGGGGTACCCCGATCGGGCGCCCTCGACCTGCCGGCGCACCTGCTGGCGAACCGGCTGGTCGGCAACCCGCCCGGGGCGGCGACGATCGAGACGACCGTCACCGGCGTCGCGGTGCGGGTCGACCAGGCCGGCACCGTGGCGGTGACCGGAGCCTGGGCGCCGGTCACCGTGGACGGGCGCCCGGCGAGCTGGTCGGCCCCGGTCTCGGTGCCGGCCGGAGCCCACGTCGAGGTGGCCGCCGCCCAACGCGGGCTGCGCAGCTATCTCGCCTTCGACGGCGGGATCGCGGTCCCGCCGGTACTCGGCAGCCGGTCGACCGACCTGCTCTCCGGGCTCGGCCCCGCACCGCTCGCCGTCGGGGACCGGCTGCCGCTGGGCGAGGTGCCCGGGCCGCCCGCCCCGGTCGACGTCGCCCCGACCGGCGCCCTGGCCGAGGAGCTGACCCTGCGGGTCCTGCTCGGCCCCCGGGCCGACTGGTTCACCGACGACGCGGTACGCGTCCTCGCTGCCGACTGCTACCGGGTTTCCACCCTCAGCAACCGGATCGGGGTACGCCTCGACGGGCCCGCGCTGCCCCGGCGGATCGACGGGGAACTGCGCAGCGAGGGCGTCGTCCTCGGCGCGGTGCAGGTGCCGGCGGCCGGCTCGCCGGTGATCTTCCTCGCCGACCATCCGACCATGGGCGGCTACCCGGTGATCGGCGTGCTGCACCCCGACGACCTGCCGCAGGTCGCCCAGGCCGCCCCGGGCAAGCCGGTACGGTTCCGCGTCGTCGAGCCGCGGTGGCGGCGGGGTTAGACCGGAGACAAGATCATGCTTGGATGGCAGCAGCGGCCGGGTACGCCGCCGCCGCGGAGAGGAGCAGACGTTGACATCCTCCACCGCCCTAAAGGGCGGGGATTCCCTTGGTCGCCCTTGGATTTTCCTGCTTCGACACCGACTGCCTCGTCCGGGCGTCCGCCCGTTGAGGTCTTACACCGGCTCCACAGGCCGTAACGGAGAGCCCCTCCGCCAGAATGTTGCGGGCCGCGTTGACGTCACGGTCGTGGATGGTGCCGCATCGGCAGGTCCACGTCCGCACGTCCAGCGGCTTCCGTTCAGCAAGAACGCCACAGGTCGAGCAGAGCTTACGCTGGTGGCGTTGGAGGTGATCCGTTCCCGCCGCAGGACCCACGCCTCGGTACGGGCCCGCAGGGCCAGGTTGTAGACCTTCCGGACGCATCCGAACGTACGCGACAGCTCCGCTGCCTGCGCCACGGTCGGGTAGAAGCGGTACTTGAACGCCCGCTTCACGGTCCTGGACACGCTCACACGTTAACGCACCAGCCGGTAAGCCCTGCGGTGACGCTCGCGGGTAGACGCCTATCCGCCCTGGCGGCGGATCGGCTATCCCCGCCCAGCTCCGCTCCGCAAGGGTGCCGTTTCCTCTCCGGCCTGAAAGCCGGAGTATCCACGGAAGGAATCCGATGACCATGGCCACCCGTCCCGGCTTCCACCTGGCGATCCCGGTCGACGACCTGGCCCGGGCCCGCGCCTTCTACGGCGGCGTGCTCGGCCTCGCCGAGGGACGTTCGGCGGACGCCTGGGTCGACTGGGACTTCTACGGCCACCAGGTGGTGACCCACGTCGTACCGGCGGCCCGGCAGGCCGACGCGGGGCGCAACCCGGTGGACGGGCACGACGTACCGGTGCCGCACTTCGGGCTCATCCTCTCGATCGACGACTTCCACGCCCTGGCGGACCGGATCCGGGCCGGCGGCGGCGAGTTCGTGATCGAGCCGTACCTGCGGTTCGCGGGCGAGCCGGGGGAGCAGTGGACGATGTTCTTCCGCGACCCGGCGGGCAACGCCCTGGAGTTCAAGGCGTTCCGGGACGAGTCCCAGATCTTCGCCAAGTGAGCCGAAAACCGCTGGACAGCGTACGGCGGCCGACCTAGCGTCTGCCGCGTCCGTGCTGGTCCAGACGTGCGAAGAGGTGCATTTCATGAGGGTCCTGCCCGCCCCGAGCGGCAACTCCGGGACGACCGCACCAATCCTCATCACCTCTTCGCACGAAAGGAATATCAGGAGTGGACCTACCGCGTAGCTTCACCATCCGGGAGAGCGGCCACCGCATCCACAACCCGTTCGACAGCACCAAGCTCGCCACCCTGGGCGAGGTGCTGCGGCTCCCGCCCGCCGCCCGGCTGCTCGACCTCGCCTGCGGCTCCGGCGAGATGCTCTGCACCTGGGCCCGCGACCACCGGATGATCGGCACCGGGGTGGACATCAGCACGGTGTTCCTCGCCGGGGCCGAGGCCCGGGCGGTCGAACTCGGCGTCGCCGACCGGGTCGAGTTCGTGCACGGCGACGCCTCCGGGTACGTCGCCGACACCCCGGTCGACGTCGCCGCCTGCCTCGGCGCCACCTGGATCGGCGACGGAGTCCCCGGCACCGTCGCACTCCTGCGCCGCAGCCTCCGCCCCGGCGGGATGATGCTGGTCGGCGAACCGTACTGGCGGCGCGAGCCGGCCGACCAGGCGTGCGTAGAGGCGTGCCACGCGACCAGCCGGGACGATTTCCTGCCGCTGCCCGAGACGGTCGAACGATTCGCCGCGCTCGGCGCCGACGTGGTGGAGATGGTTCTCGCCGACCAGGACAGCTGGGACCGCTACGCCGCGGCACAGTGGCTCAACCTCCGGCGCTGGCTCGACGAGAACCCCGACGACGAGCTCCACGCCGAACTGCGCGCGGAACTCGACACCGCTGCCGCCCGGCACGTCAGATACCAGCGGGAATATCTGGGCTGGGGCGTCTTCGTGCTGATGGACCGCTGAGTCCGGACGGGTCGTGCTCCGCCGCCGGAGCGCGGCCCGACGGGCGGCAGCCACGCCCGGCCGTCGTTGCGGGTCCGACAGATATTGACCGTCCGGGACGCAGCGGGGTTACATGATTCGGTGACCTCGTTCGAGGTGATCAGTATGGGGCGGGTGGGGGTGGACATCTATCCGCTCCAGACCAACGCCCGGCTGCCCGACGTCGAGACGTTCAAAAAGTTTCTCGGTGGCAGCGCCACCAACGTCGCGGTGGCGGCGGCCCGGCACGGCCGGCGGGTCGCCATGGTCACCCGGACCGGCGCCGACCCGTTCGGCGACTACGTGCACCGCGCGCTGCGTGACTTCGGCGTGGACGACCGCTGGGTGAGCGCCGTTGCCGGGCTGCCGACCCCGGTCACCTTCTGCGAGATCTGTCCGCCCGACGACTTCCCGAGCTACTTCTACCGCTATCCCAAGGCGCCGGACCTGGAGATCCGCCCCGAGGAACTGGACCTGCCCGCGATCCGGGCGGCCGGGGTCTTCTGGTTCAGCGGCACCGGGCTCTCCGAGCTGCCGAGCCGGGACGCGCACTTCGCCGCCCTCGGCGCCCGGGGGCGTGCCCCGAACACCGTCCTCGACCTGGACTACCGGCCGGGATTCTGGTCCTCCCGGGAGGATGCCCGGGCGGCGTACGAGTCGGCGCTGCGGTACGCCACCGTCGTGGTCGGCAACCTCGACGAGTGCGCCACCGCCGTGGGGGAGCGCGAGCCGCACGCGGCGGCCGAGGCGCTGCTCGCCCGGGGCGTACGGCTGGCGGTGGTGCGGCAGGGCCGGGCCGGAGTGCTCGCCCGGACCGCCGACGAGTTGGTCGAGGTGCCGCCGGTGCCGATCGAGGTGGTGAACGGGCTCGGCGCCGGGGACGCCTTCGGCGGCGCGCTCTGCCACGGGCTGCTCGCCGGCTGGCCGCTGGACCGGACCGTCCGGTTCGCCAACGCGGCCGGCGCGCTCGTGGCGTCCCGGTTCGCCTGCTCCGCCGCGATGCCGACCAGTGCCGAGGTCGACGAGCTGCTGGCCGAGCCCCGTCACCCGGTCGGTTAGCCGGTCAGGGCTCGACGCGCAGCCCGGCCGGGTCCGCGAGCCGCTCCCGGAACGAGGCCGTGGTGTTGAGCAGTGGGAACGGTTCCGCCGGCACGTCGACGCCGAGGAACCCGCAGAGCGGCTCCCAGACCTGCGCCACGTCGAACTCCCCGAGCCGTTCGGCCGGTACGGTCGCGCGCACCTCCGCGACGTGGTCCGCGTAGACCTTCAGGGCGTGCTCCCGGTCGTCGAACCGGCCGCCGAAGGTGCCCTGCCAGATCAGCGCCTCCGTCAGCTTCGGCTGGTCCAACAGCTCCGGATGGGTCTCGAACGCCTGGCGCAGCCCCGGCGGCGCGGACTCCGGGTCCATGGTCCGGGACCGGTAGATGGTGCTGCGCACGCTGTCGTACCAGCGCTCGGGGTCGCGTACGGTCAACAGCACCCGGGCCTCGGGGTAGACCTCGATCAGCTCCCGCCAGAAGTAGACGCTCGGCCAGTCCACGGTGCTGTGGTAGCCGTCCAGCAGCCTGGACCAGTCGACCGGCTCACCCCGGGCCGCCCGCAGCCAGTCACCGATGGTCCGCGGGTGTTCGAACAGCTCGGCCATATGGTGGCACGGGCCGAAGCCGAGCAGTTCGAGCGCCTCCTTCGTCGACCTGGTGCCGGTACGCCCGAAGCCCACCCCGATGACCCGCACCTCGCCGCCTCCCTGTCCCAGCCGTCCGTCCCGTCCCGTCCCAGTCAACAGCGTCGGCCGGTCGGGCGGAACGACCGGCCGGACGCGATTTCACGGTGCTGGCCGGTCCGCCAGGTCGGCGGGATCGAGGCCGAGCGTCGCGAGCAGGCCCGCGTGACGGACGGTGTCGACCCGGTCCGGTAGCTCCCGGTCGATCCAGTCGGCCCTGACATTCTGACCGCGACCGCGCAACCATTCCATGATCTTCAGCTTGTCGATTTCCACTTGTTCTCTCTCCTCGCACGCGATTTCGGTCAGCTGCCGTAGATCACGGGCCGGATCTTGTCCGGTTCGTCGCCGATGGCAGCCGCCGGTCTGCCATCGAGCCTGATCCGGCCTGTGCTGACCGCCGACGTTCCGTCGCGTTCGGGTGAGCGCGTTGCCGGGCCAACCTCAAACAGTACGCCGTGCCGGAGCGTCGATGGGCGGCGTGGATCCTCCGGAGGCGACGGTGTGCCGTACCGGGCCGGCCGGAGCGACGGTCGACGGATCCGGTGGCCGGGGCGCGCGGCACGGCCACACCCGGCGCCCGGGCGCGTACCCCCCGATCGCAGGGGAGGTGGCATTGGCCGACCCGTTCTCCGGCCGACGACGAATTCCGACATTGCGGGCGTACGGGGAATCTGGTTCGGGGCTAGGCTGAGGTTGTTCCCCTGGACCCCGGCGCTACGGGTTTACGGACTCCGTGCACCACCGCCGAGATGAGGGTCCAGCGATGACAAGGTTCGGCAGCCCGGCGCGGTCGAACGGCACCGAAGCGGCCCTCTGAGCCCCCTGGCCGGTCGTCCGCGGAAGCCTCTCTCGCCACCCGCCCCGGCCCGGCGGCTCGCGCCATCACGACCGCCGAGCATCCGGCGGCCCCCACAGCACCGGCCCGGGCTCAGCACGCCAGCCGCCCGGGTCGGACGGTACGGGATCCTGGGCCTCGGTTCGAGGCCCAGGATTCCGCCACCGTCGGCTAACCCGGGCGAGCCCGCCCGAGGAACTGCCGGGCAGCGCCGGCATCCGGTTGCCAGGGCGAGGCCGTCCCGAGCCCGCCGATACTGATCGACCGCCCTGGTAGCGGAACCGTCGGAGCGCATCGGCCCGGCGGGCCGGCTCGCCGACGAAAACAGCAGCCGCCGGCCGAGCACTCCCGCAACCTCACCCCTGGACCGAAGGATGGCTGATGATGCTTACCGCAGCTCAACGCGAGACGAGGGTTCCGTCGACACCGCCCTCGTCCCCCCGAGTGTCGCTTCCCCCCGCCCGAGCCCGCCGGGCGGTCCTGGACGGCGGTTGGTGGCCCCGGTCCTGGGATCCGGTGGCTGAACTCCCCGGACTCGTGCTGGCTCTCTCCGCCCGCTACGGACGGATCCGGAACGTGGTACTCAACAGCGGCGCGTGGGACGTGCGGTTCCGCCGACTCGCGGCCGGCGACGACATCGTCCGGGTGGGCTGGTTCAGCTCGCTCGATGCCGCACTGCTGATCGCCACCACCGACCGTGGAGAGCAGCTCGACCTGCTCGTCGTACCACCCGGCAGCACGGCCGCGGTGGCCGAGCGGGCGATGGCCACGGCAGCCGATCCGACCAACACCATGCGGGCACCGGCCATCCTCGCCGAGGTGCTATCGGTCGGCTGAGGTACGGCCGGGACCCGCCGGAGCCGGCCCGCCCGGTGGTGCACGACCCGGGGGCGGTTCGGCAGTCGCCGCCGGCGAGCCGCCCCGGTCGGCGAGGGCCAGCCCGGCGGCAGGTCCGGACCGGTCAGTCCGACCGCTTCGCGCAGTCCCGCCCGGCGACGGCAGGCGAGGCTGGCGAATCCGTCCGGTGTCCCGGAGGATCCAGGTCGGGGCGGACCGGCAGGACCGCCGTGTGCGAGTCGGCGGGCTCCCAGGCTCATTTCGCCAGGCGACCGCCCGAGATTCGACCAGCGACCTCAGAACGGACCGGAGCATGGAGATCATTCGAAGGCCGGAGCCGCCGACCGGACTACGCCGCCGGCTGTGGCGGCTGCCGATCTGGCTCTACCGGATGAGGCTCGGCCGGCTGCTGGGCGATCGGGTCATGCTGCTCAGCCACGTCGGCCGGCTTTCCGGCAGCCACCGGCAGGCGGTCGTCGAGGTCGTCGAACACGACGAGCACGGCTATGTGGCAGCCTCCGGTTTCGGCAAGCGCGCGGACTGGTACCGCAACGTCGTGAAGACCCCGGAGGCCGCCATCCAGGTCGGCAACCGGACGCTCAAGGTGACCGCCGTGCCGATTCCCGCCTACGCGGGCGCGGAGATCATGGCCCGGTACGCGCCGCGTCACCCTGCGGCCGCCCGAAGGCTCTGCAAGATAATGGGCTTCGAGGTGGACGGGAGCGTGTCGGACTACCGCGAGGTGGGCAGGCGGATCCCCTTCGTGCGGTTCACGCCACGACGCTGACCGACCGTGCTCCCTCGCCGCCCGGCAAGCATCACCTGTCCCCGGCCGGGTCGGTCAGCAACTCGGTCGCGCCGGCCCGTTCGGCCAACCGGGCGCAGCCGGCCGGGTCCCGTTCGCCGTCGGCGACCACGACGTCGTAGCGGAGCCGTAGCTCGGCGCCGGGCGCGAACGGGTACTCCTGGTCGAAGAACGGGGCCGGGCCGAGACAGCCGTACGGCTCGGTGCGGACGAACCACCGGGTGGGTGCGCCCGGATTCGCCGGATCGTCCCGGAAGACCAGCGTCGATGCCAGGGTCTCGGCCGGCCCCATGCCGTCGTGCCGGCCGACGAAGCCGAGCCACGGACCCCGCCAGCCCATCAGTTCGTCCGCGCCGACTCCGGTCGGGGTCACCACCCGGCCGCCCCGGAACGAGCGCGGTCCCTGCCAGAAGAGTCCGCCGTAGCCGGCATTGTCCCGGCCCTGGGTGGTCGGGCTGCCGATCGTGATCACCGTGTCGCCGTCGTTGCGCAGTACGGTCTCGAACCGCAGCCGCCACGCGCTCTGGTTGGCCCACACCGCCACCGCCAGTCGCCGCCGCTCCGAGGCCACCGGGCGGCCGTCCCGGCCCACCCAGCGCAGCCGCTCGACCAGGCGTACGGCGTCGGGGTCGCAGCGCAGCGCCGGGAAGTCGAGGTGCTCGACCACCCCGATGTTGTCGAGCTTGCGGTACCCCTGGCCGCGCAGATAGGTCGACCCGCCCCAGAAGTTGTCCGGCCCGAAGTGGGAGATGCCGAAGCAGAGCCCCTTGTGCCAGAGGTGGTCGTGCGGCCGGTACAGGCTGACGATGTTGCCGGCGAGGGTCCGCAGCGGGTGGAAGTAGGGTCGCGGCGCCTCCTCCCGGGGTTCGGCCGGGGTGTAGACGTAGTGGAACAGTTCCGCGCCGCGCCAGCCGACCCGCACCGACCGGCCGACATCGTGGGTGACGGCCAACCCGTTGCCCGGACCGCCGGTGGCCCCGCCCGGGGCCGGGACGGCGGCGGGCAGCGGCGGCCGGGCCGCCGGGACGGGCACGGCCGGTGGCGGTGTGGCCGCGGTGGGCACCAGTGGACTGCTCACCATCGCGGTCCGTCCCCCTGCATCCGCCGGTAGAACGGCGAGTGCTCACCCAGGTCGTCCGGCCGGACGGGTCTGCGGGTGAACGCCGACGCGTACACCCCGGCGACGAGTCGCATCGTCCGCCGGGTATCCGCCGAGGTCACCGGCGGCGGGGTACCGGCACGCAGGCTCCGGACCACCTGGGCGAACTGCGCCTGGTGACTGCTGCGGACCCCGGCCGCGCCGGTCCGCCAGGCCGCGAGCACCTCCTCGGCGTACTCCGGTGCGGGGGTGATCCGCCAGTCGTCGTCGCCGTAGCCGTACAGGTGGGTCACCTCGACCGTGGCCCGCTCGAAGTCGAACCGCAGGTAGCTCTCCTCGCGGATCGACAGCAGGCTGTTCACCACGCTGGCCACCGCGCCGTTGGCGAAGCTGACGTGCGCCATGCTCAGGTCCTCGGTCTCGGAGCGCCGGGCCTGCTGCCGGGCCAGGGCGGAGACCTCGGTCCAGTCGCCGAGGATCGCGCAGAGCAGGTCCATCTGGTGGATGCCGTGGCCCATCGTCGGGCCGCCGCCCTCGGTGTCCCAGCGCCCGCGCCACTCCACGTCGAAGTAGGACTGCGGGCGGAACCAGGTGGTGTGGCAGACCGCCATCAGTGGCCGGCCCAGCACCCCGGCGGCGAGCAGGGCGCGCAGCCGCAGCGCGCCGGTGCCGAACCGGTGCTGGAAGACGGTGGCCAGCGCTGTCCCGTACCGCTGCTCCGCCTCGGCCAGCTCGTCGAGTTCGCCGAGGTTCAGCGTCGGCGGCTTCTCGACCAGCACGTTGGCGCCGGCCCGCAGACCGGCGAGGGCAAGCTGGTGGTGCGAGCCGGGCGGGGTGCAGACGTGTACCAGCTCGGGCCGCTCCTTCTCCAGCAGGCTGGCCACGTCGGGGTGCCGGGCCGGTACGTCGTACCGGTCGCAGAACGCCGACAGCCGGCCGGCGTCGGTGTCGACGGCACCGACGAGGCGTACCTCGTCGCCGAGTTGCCGCAGCGCCTCGGCGTGCAGCCGGGCGATGTTTCCGGTCCCGACCACGGCGACGCGGATGGGTTCCACAGGTGCTCCTTAGCGAGGTGGTGCAAGGGTGCTCAGTCGCGCCGGGCGCGGAGCGGGTCGTACGGGGAGAGGAAGCCGCACATGCCGAGCGTCGTCTGTTCGGGTTGGACGATCCGGGTGACGGTGGCACCGGCGAGGTGGCTGTGGTCGCCGCGCCGCAGCGCGTCGAGCTGTGCTCCGGTCTGCCGGCTCACCGCGGCCGGCCCCTGCTCCCAGCGCTCCTGCCAGGCGTCGAGCTGCGGGCGTACCAGGGCGGCGGCCGCCGCGTAGAAGTCGTCGAGCGCGGCGGTGTCGCCGGCCGCGCACCGGCGGCGGAGTCCGGCGAACCCCTCGATGGCGAGGTCGCGGCGGGCCCGGGCCCGTTCGGCCGAGGGCGGGTCGGATCCGTCCGGCCCGGTCAGCGAGACCGCCCGCCGGTACGTCGCCACGTCGGCGAGCTGTTCGGGCGGCAGCGTGAGGACCGCGTCGCCGGCCTCCGGCAGCCCGCTGTTCTGCATGATCACGACGACCTGGAGCGCGCCGTCGTCGTTGACCGCCCGATGGATGGTGCCCGGGGTGAACCAGAGCACGTCGCCCGGGGCCAGCGGCGATTCCTCGAAACCCCGCCGGGTCAGGGTCTGTAGCCGACCCTGGCCGCCCACCACGACGTAGCACTCGGTGCAGCACAGGTGCACGTGCGGCGTGCCGCCGTGCAGACCGTCGTCGGTCTGCCAGGGATAGACCCGCAGGTTGGTGATGCCGACGGCGCCGGGAAAGGGTGGCGGTGTGCCGTCGTCGGCGGTCACGGAGCGTACTCCGCGGCGAACGCCTCGATCTCGGCCCGCTGCCAGGCCCGGTCGGCGAAGACCACCCGGTGGGTCAGCCGGAGGGTCTCGTCGGGGGCGAGGACCACCTCCTCGTCGAAGGCGGGCGAGGGGTTGACGGCCGGGAACGGGGTGTTGCGGACGAACCACTTCAGCGGTACGGCCGCGCTGGAGGTGCCGGCGAAGACGAGGACGGTGCCGCCGCCGTCGACCTCGTCGTGCTCGGCGGTGTACGCCAACCACGGGGACTGCCGGCCCATGGTCTCCGGGCCGCCGCCGCCGTCGGCGGTGATGATCTCGCCACCGGTCCAGCCGCGCGGCCCCCGCCAGAAGAA
This sequence comes from Plantactinospora sp. CA-294935, assembly GCF_050936445.1. NCBI lineage: Bacteria > Bacillati > Actinomycetota > Actinomycetes > Micromonosporales > Micromonosporaceae > Plantactinospora > Plantactinospora sp. CA-294935. The sequence continues at coordinate 7,496,112 of NZ_JBNJMU010000001.1, read as the reverse complement.
CCCCGTGTAGCCGGCGTTCGGCCGGCCGTGCGTGGTCGGGCTGCCGACCCGCAGTTCCGCGCCCCGGATGTTGCGCAGTTCGGTACGGAAGTCGAGCATCCAGGTGCCGCGTCCGGGGTCCACCCCGTGGATCCGCAGTTCCCGCCGCTCCGCGACCCAGTCTTCGGCGGTCGAGGTGATCCAGGTCAGCGACTCCCGCAGGGTCAGCTCGGTCGGGCCGGCGTCGACCAGGTCGAAGGCGTCGTGCCGCATCCGGCCGACGTTGTCCCGCACGAGGTAGCCCTCGCCGTGCACGTACGAGTTGCCGCCCCAGAAGTTCTGCCCGGACAGGTGCGAGATGGTCATCTGGAGCCCCTTGTGCCACCGGTGGTCGTTCGGCCGGTACGCCGAGACCAGGGCACCGTCGAGGGTACGCAGCGGGTGCAGGTACGGCTTGGGTGACTCGAAGGCCGGGGTCGGGGGGTCGTACACGTAGGTCGCGATGTCCACGCCGTCCGCGTTGACGACGACCTGACGGCCGTGTTCGTGGGTGACGGTGAGCCGGCCGGTGGTGTGGGACGCGGAGGTCATGGAAGCGACGGTGCCTTTCGGGGGTGCGGTAACCGCTTTCCCGAGCTAACCGCCTTCCATCTGCAACGTCAAGATCCAGCACGGCCCGAAAGACTTTCGGCGGCCACTCCGCACCCTGTGCCGGCCGCTCGACCTGTGCGGGGCGGCGACACGGAGCGGGCGGCTCCGGTGCCCTCACCGGCCGGGCGGTGCGGTGGTAACCGGCCGGGACGCCACTGTGGACCGGATCGCGCCGGCCCGACGGTAGGGTGCGGATGCCGGGCGGGGGTCGCCGGCCCGGACGCCACACCGACCAGCTTCTCGGGGCAGCCACCATGATCAAGCGATCGTCCGGAACCGTCACGCTGATGGATGTGGCCCACGAGGCCGGGGTGTCGGTGGCGACGGCGTCGCGGGTGCTCAACGGCAGCGGCACCCGACAGGTGCGGGCGGATCTGATGGACCGGGTGCTCGCCGCCGCCGCCGCGCTGAACTATTCCGCCAACGCGCCCGCCCAGGCGATGGCCCGGGGCCGCACGAACGTGGTCGGGCTGCTGGTACACGACATCGCGGACCCGTTCTTCTCGTCCATCGCGGCCGGGGTGATGCGCGCCGCCGAGCGGCACGGCAGCATCGTGATGATGTACAGCACCACCGGCCGGACCGAGCGGGAACTCGACTACCTGGCGACCCTGCGCGGCCAGCGGCCCCGCGCCGTCATCCTGGCCGGCAGCCGGACCGCCGACCGGGCGCTGCGGGACCGGCTCGGCGCCCAGTTGCGGATCCTGGAGGAGGAGGGCGCCCGGGTCGCGCTGATCAGCCAGCACGTCCTGCCGATCGACACGGTGCTGCTGGAGAACCGGGAGGGGGCCAGACTGCTCGCCCGGCGGCTGGTCGAGCTGGGGCACCGGCGGTTCGCCGTACTCGCCGGGCCGCGGCACCTGCTCACCGCCCGGGACCGGCTCGCCGGGTTCCAGGCCGGGCTCGCCGACGGCGGTGTCACGCTGTCGAGGACGCAGGTGGCGTACGGCGACTTCACCCGGGACGGCGGTTACGCCACCATGCGGGAGCTGCTCGCCCGCGACCTCCGGGCCGGTTGCGTCTTCGCGGTCAACGACGTCATGGCGGTCGGCGCCATCTCGGCGCTGCGCGACCACGGGGTACCGCTGCCCGGCGGGATGGCGGTGGCCGGCTTCGACGACATCGTCACGCTCCGGGACGTCACGCCGTCGCTCACCACGGTGCGACTGCCGCTGGAGGAGGTCGGCACCGCCGCCCTGGAACTCGTCATGCAGCCCCGGGCCGAACGGCCCCGACTGCGCCGGATCCGTGCCGAGGTGGTCGTCCGGGACAGTACGCCCGCGCTGTGCTGACCCGCTCGGGGCGGCTGTCGCGTCAGGGGTGCGCCGGGTGGGTGAGAGCGGTGCCGGCCATCCGGCGGATCGAGCGGCGGCACGGCGCCGAGGGGCTGACCGGGGTGGTCGAGGAACTCGGCGCCCTGCCGGCGTCGACCGCCCGGTGAGCCGGTCGACCGCTCAGAGCCGTCGCCCCCAGGTCTGCTCCACCAGGTCGTGGCCGAAGCTGTGGTGTGGAGCCTGTTCGCGCAGCTCGAAGCCGGCCTTCTCGTAGATCCGCCGGGCGTCGGTGAGTACGTCGTTGGTCCAGAGCATGATCTCGCGGTAACCGGCCCGGCGGGCGAAACGCAGGCACTCGTCGACCAGCCGGCTGCCGATGCCCAGCCCCCGGGCCTCCGGCTCGACCAGCAGCAGGCGCAACTGGGCCACCTCGTCGTCCCGGCGGACGCAGAAGACGCAGCCCACCGGCGCGCCGTCCAGCTCGGCGATCCAGGCCTCCTCCCGGCGGGGGTCGCGCCCCTCGACGTACTCGGCGACGATCCGGGCGACCAGGGCCTCGAAGGTGACGTCCCAGCCGTACTCCTCGGCGTACCGGACGCCGTGCCGGTGCACCACCCAGCCGAGGTCACCGGGCCCGATCGGCCGCAGCAGGTACGCCCGGGGCGGCACCGCCTCGCCGAGCAGGCTACGGATCGTGCGCATCGCCTCGACCAGCCGTTTCCGGTCCGCCACCGCCAGCCGGGTGAGCAGGCTCTCGATCTCGGTCTGGGTCCGCTGGTTCAACAGGTCGTACGCGGCCCGCCCGGCCTCGGTCAGCGTGACCACCTGCCGGCGGGCGTCGACCGGTGACTGGCTGCGCTCCACGAGCCCGTCGGCGGCGAACCGGGACAGGATGCGGCTCAGGTAGCCGGGGTCCAGTCCCAGCTCGCGGCGGAGTGCCGGCACCTCGGTGGCCGGGCGCTGGGCCAGCTCGTAGATCACCCTGCCGTCGGTGAGCGAGAAGGGCGTGTGGACCATTCCTTCGTCGAGCACGCCGATGATCCGGGTGTAGAAGCGGTTGAAGTCGCGTACCGCGCTCGCCTGGGGTGTCAGCGGGGAAGCCATATGCCTATTTCAACAAAACCTTTGCCAATGTCAAGAGTCTTGCCTGCTTCGGTCCGACGGCAGTTCAGCCCAGGTCGGGTGCCGGGCCGGCCCGGTCGGGCGGCCGGTCAGGTCTCCGCGCCCCGGTAGTTGTACAACTCGTCGACGAACCGGCGGCGCAGCGGCGGAAGCCGGCTGGTCACACTGAAATATCCGCGCGCGGCCAGCATCGCGAACCGGCCGATGACCGGCTTGTAGATCGGGTCGTCGCCGTTGGTGCCGTTGGTCCGCAGCGAGTCGGCGACCCGGGCGAAGCCGTACCGGATCATCTCCGTCTCGTAGTCCGCGATGCTCCCGAGCAACGGCTTGGCGCCGGCCGCCGCCGCGACCAGTTGCCGGTGCAGCAGCGCGGCGTCCCGCAACGCGGTGTTGGCGCCCACCCCCCGCCCCGGCGTCATGGTGTGGATCGCGTCGCCCAGCAGGGTCACGTTGCTGCTCGGCCAGGGCTCGACCGGTACCGAGGTGGCGACCTTGATCGGGATGACGCTGCCGGTGTCGCTGTGCCGCAGCAACTCCCGCAGGTTCGGATGCCAGTTCCGGGTCAGCTCCCGGGCGACCTCGGCGAGGCGCTCGCCGCGCAACTCCATCACATCGGACGGAAAGCGGTCGGCGGCGCTCCAGATGATCAGGTTGATGCAGTCCCGGGTGTTGTCGAAGAGCAGCCCGGGCCACTGCCCGATCAGCCGGGCGTCGGTGACCCCGACCCCGGGCTTGACCGAGCCGCGCCGGTCCCACTTGAACTCCATGACGTGCAGTACGCCCATCACGCCGCCGGCACCGAAGATCAGCGAGATGCCCCGGTGCATCTCCTCGGTGAGCAGGCTACGGGTCTGCTCGGTCAGCGGGATCTTGCTCGCGATGTTGATGCTCCCGGCATCCCTGACCTCGGCGTGCGGCAGGTACTGCCGGCGTACCGCGGAGTGCGTGCCGTCGGCGGCGACCAGCAGGTCCCCGGTGGCCGAGGTGCCGTCGGCGAAGTACGCGGTGACCCGGCCGTCGTCGTGCTGGGCGTAGTGCGTGAACGTCTTGCCGAAGTGCACCACGTCGTCCATGCCGGTCAGCAGCACCTGGCGCAGCGTCATCCGGGAGACCGACTGGTCGATGCTGGTCGGGTCGGCCTCGGGGCGCAGCGCGAAGGAGGCCGTGCGGTGCAGTTGCTCGGTGAGCACGTTGAAATACCGGGGCGCCTGGGCGCAGGTGGCGAGGAACGTGGTGAACAGCTCCGGCGGCAGGCACTCCCGCAGCGCACGGCAGCCGGTCGGGTTGATCCCGACCCGGTAGCCGAGCAGGCCGTCGCCACGGTCGCGGTACCGCTCGTAGACGGCGACGCTGATGCCGGCCCGCCGGAGGCCGTGCGCCAGGCACATGCCCCCGGTACCGGCACCGATGACGATCACGTGCATCGGGCTGGTGCGCATCAGGTCCCTTCCGCGGCCGTCGCGTCCGGGCCGTCCCAGCGGTAGAAGCACCGCGCCATCGCGTCGCGCGGCGACCGCCAGTTCGGCGAGTACGGCGAGATGTACGCACCCAGCCGCTGTTGCACGTCGACGAAGAGCGGATGCCGGTTCGCCTGCTCCAACCGGGCCGGCGCGGAGTCGTCGGTCTCCATCAGGTGCAGGCAGAGATCGTCGAGGTGGTAGAGCGAGCGGTGCCGCACACCGGTGACGGTGTGCAGGTCGGTGTTGTCGGACTCCGCGAGGATCTTCGCGATCTCCTCCTCGGTGCCCGGGACGATCCTGCCCACGATCAGTACGCGATTCATTGGACTCCTTCGGTGGATGCTCTCGCCGTCAGGCTGGGGAGGGAACGGAACCGCCGGGCGGACTGGCCGCCCCGGACCCGGGTCCGGTGGGCCTCCGGACCAGGTGCGGCCCGGACAACCTGCCGGCGGTCCGATCGGGCTCGATCACCATGCCGGCGCGGACGTCACCCGACCGTCACCGACCGCCGGCGCCGTCGTCGTCTCCCAGTGACGCCGCGGTGACACCGCCGCGCCAGGATGCGCCGCTGTGCCGCTGTGCCGCTGTGCCGCTGTGCCGTCCGCCGCCGTGCCGCCCGTCGCCGCGCCAGGATGCGCCGCCGTGCCGCCCGTCGCCGCGCCAGGATGCGCCGCCGTGCCGCCCGTCGCCGTGCCAGGATGCGCCGCCGTGCCAGGATGCGGCGCCGTGCCGCAGCGGCGGAGAGACCGGCTGCCGTGCGGGTGACGCGGGGCCGGGGATCAGCGCCGCACCGGCATCGCCGGCAGCGCCGACCGGTCGGGGTACGCCTCCGCACGCCCCGGCGACGGCCGTGCACCCGACAGACGGGCCCCCCTCGGCCGGGCGATGGGCGCGAGCAGGTCACTGAGCAGGGCGGACATCGTCTCGGACGGCTCTAGCTGAAGTTCGCGGAGCAGCAGGTCACGGTAGACGTAGAAGGCCTGGAGCGCCTCGTACGCGTTGCCCTCGTCGAGGTGGATCTCGACGATCAGGCGGTGCGGCGTCTCCCGCAGCGGTTCGGCGCGGACCGCCTCGAGAGCGGCCTGCAACGCCTCGCCGTGCTGCCCGGCGTGCAGGTGACCCCGGGCGATGTCCTCCAGCATGTGCAGGCGGAGCTGGCGCAGCCGCTCGCGCTCCAGCAGCACCCACTCGTCGTACCAGCCGGGGAGCAGGTCGTGCCGTCCCGCGCCACGGATCCTCGCCGCCCAGCGGGGGTCGCCGCCGTCGCGTACCCGCTCGGCGGCCCGGACGAGGTCGTCGATGTCCAGCCGTACCGCCGGATCGAGCCGAACCGTGTCGCCGGTGGTGAGCACCGGGCAACTGCCCTCCTGACGCAGCCGCCACAGCGCCGTACGCAGGGAGGACATCGCCCGCTCCTCCGGGGTGTCCGGCCACAGCAGACCGGCCAGGTGTGCCCGGGTCGCGCCCGGCCGCAACCCGACCAGCGCGATGATCCGTTGCAGGCCACGGGGTACCACCACCGGAGTCCCGTCGTGCAGCAGGTTGAAGCCGTCCAGCAGGAACAGGTGGATCGTCCGGCCGAACTGGCGCGGTGACGGATGGGCCGGTGTCCGGCGTGCCCCGTCGCGCGGCTCGCTCTCGTCAGGAGTCACGGCCCACCCTCCTGCACCCGGAACCCGTGTCCCGAAGTCCGCCCTGCCCGGACCGCCCCGCCCAGCTCTCCGGTATGCCGATGCCGCTCGGGGGGCGTCGTGCCCGGTCGGGCACCGACACCGCAAAGCGTGACGAACGTTATCAATCGCCGTTACGCTCGGTCAATCCGCCGGTCGGCAATCCGACCTGGCCGTTCGGTCCCTGCACAACGGCCCTGAGCTGGGCATAAGTGGTCGCGGGCGGTCGCCGCAGCGCTTCGTCCGAGCCGTTCTGCCCCGGCACGGGCGGGCATTGTGCCGGACCGCCGTCACCAGAGCGTCACCGTGTCGGGGAGCAGTCGTACGCGATCGGGTGACATTCCGTTGACACCCGGTGGGCAGGGTGGTCACCAGTCGTTCGGACGAGGTCGCAGTCGGGGGAGAAGCCGGGGGAGAGGCTCTTGTCGCGGCCGGGTGCCGGTGTCACCCATCCGGATCGCGGAATCGCCCAGGGAGGCTGCGTCATGGATCGCTCACTGATCGTCGCGAAGGTCGTGCCGGCCGCCGAAGGACAGGTCGCGCAGATCTTCGCCGAGTCGGACCGGACTGAGCTGCCCCGACTGGTGGGCGTACGGCACCGTTCGCTCTACCGGCTGCACGACCTGTACGTGCACCTGATCGAGACGGAGAGTCCGGGCTCCGCCGCCGTGGAGAACGCCCGCCGACACCCCGAGTTCGTCCGGGTCAGCGAGCGGCTGGCCCCGCACGTCACGCCGTACCTGGCGAACTGGCGGGTGCCGGCGGACGCCATGGCGCGCTGCTTCTACCGCTGGGACGCCCCGACCGACCCGGGGGTACGGCGATGACCGGGGTTACGCCGACCGGGACCATCCCGCGCCGGCGCGGCACCGCCGACCTCGACCAGCAGCCGTGGACACGTTGCCGCTCCTGCCCGGCGCTGCTCTACCGCAAGCGGCTGCGGCGCAACCTCGACGTCTGCCCCGAGTGTGGTGACCACCGCCGGTTGGACGCGCCCGAGCGGATAGCCCAGCTCGTCGACCAGGACACGTTCCGGCAGTTGCCCGGCCCGGCGACCCAGGTCGACCCGATCGGATTCGTCGACTCGATGCCGTACCCGCAGCGGCTCGCCGCCGCCCGGGCGGAGACCGGCCTGGCCGAGGCGGTGCTCTGCGGTACCGCGACGCTCGGCGGGTACGGCCTGGTGCTGGCCGTGATGGACTTCCGGTTCCTCGGCGGCAGTCTCGGCTCGGTCACCGGGGAACTGATCACCCGGGCCGCCGAGCACGCCCTGACCAACCGCCTGCCGCTGTTGCTGGTCACCGCGTCCGGTGGCGCCCGGATGCAGGAGGGCGTGCTGGCGCTCATGCAGATGGCCACCATCAGCCAGGCGATCGCCGCGCTGCGCGAGGCGGGACTGCTGACCGTCAGCCTGGTCACCGATCCCACCTACGGCGGAGTGGCCGCGTCCTTCGCGACCTGCACCGACATCGTGCTCGCCGAGACCGGTTCCCGGCTGGGTTTCGCCGGTCCCCGGGTGATCCGGGAGACCATCCGGCAGACGCTGCCGGCCGACTTCCAGACCACCGACTTCCTGCTCCGGCACGGCCAGGTCGACATGGTGGTGGAGCGGCGGGCGCTGCGGGCCAGGCTGCGCTGGCTGCTCGCCGCTGCCGCCCCGGCCCTGGGCCGTCCGGCCCGGACGGCGTCGACTCCGGACCGTGCGACCGGAGCGCTGCCGCCGCCGAACGGCCTGTCGGGCGCCGCGGCCGGCCCGGCTGCCGGGGCGCGGCGCGGGGACACCGGCCCGGACGACTGGACCGACGCCTGGCGGATCGTCCGGTCCGCCCGGCACACCGGCCGGCCGACCACGCTGGACTACCTGGCCACCGCCTTCGACGGGTTCGTCGAGCTGCACGGTGACCGGCTCGGTGTCGACTGCGCGGCGGTCGTCGCCGGGCTGGCCCGGCTCGGCGACCGGTACGTCGCCGTGGTCGGGCACCAGAAGGGGCACCAGCCGAGGGAGCTGCGGGCCCGCAACTTCGGGATGGCCAGCCCGGCCGGCTACCGCAAGGCGATGCGGGTGATGCGACTCGCCGCCCGCCTGGGACTGCCGGTGGTGACGCTGATCGACACGCCGGGCGCCTACCCGGGGGTGGAGGCCGAGCAGCAGGGTCAGGCCGCCGCGATCGCCGAGAGCATCCTCGCGATGACGGGACTGCCGATCCCGGTCGTCGCGGTCATCATCGGCGAGGGCGGCAGCGGCGGGGCGCTCGCGTTGGCCGTGGCGGACCGGGTACTGATGCTGCGCAACGCGGTCTACTCGGTGATCAGCCCGGAGGGCTGTGCCGCGATCCTCTGGCACGACCGGGCGGCCGTGCCGCAGGCCGCCGACGCGCTCCGGCTGACCGCACCCGATCTGCTGCGGCTCGGGGTCGCCGACGAGATCGTCGCCGAGCCGACCGGGGGTGCGCACCGGGATCCCGCCGGCGCGGCCCGACTGCTCCGCCGGGCGTTGCTGGAGAACCTGGCGCCGCTGCTCGAGGTACCCGCCGCGGAGTTGGTCCGGCGTCGTCGGCGGCGTTTCCGCCGGTACGGTGCGGCGGCCAGCGTGCTGCCGTCGGAAGCGGGGCCGGAGTGACCGCCGCGGCGATCCCCGAACAGCCGGGCCCGGCCGGACCGGCGCGACCGGCGGCGGGAGAGCGGTGCACCGGCGACGGACGCGTGCCAGGGCCGGACGTCCCGGACAGCCGGCCGGTACGCCCGGACGGCGCGCGGGACCCGGGCGACGCCACCACGCAGTCCGACCGGGGCACGGAACCGGCCGTGCCCGCTGACCGGCGGACGGAACCGGCCGTGCCGGCCGACCGGGGGACGGAACTCGCCGCGCTGCGCCGGCAGGCGGGCCGGCTACTGGCCGAGACGGCCGGACCCGTACGCCGGATCCACCTGCGCAGCGGCGACACCGTGCTGGAGATCGAGTGGCACGGCGTACCCGGTTCGCCGGGACCGGCCGGCGCACCCGGCCACGCCCCGGCGGACGCCGCCACCCGTACCGCGTCGACCGGCGGCGTCGACGGGGTGGCCGACGGTGACGGCCGCCGGACCGTCGTCGCGCCGATGGTCGGCACCTGCTACCGGGCCGCCGAACCCGGCGGTGCTCCGTTCGTCGAGGTCGGGGACAAGGTGGAGCCCGGTCAGGTGGTCTGCATCGTCGAGGCGATGAAGCTGATGAACGAGGTGGTCGCCGACCAGGCCGGCCGGGTCGCCGAGGTGCTCGTCCGGGACGGCGAGCCGGTCGAGTTCGGGCAGCCACTGATCGCCCTGCTACCCGCGTGACTTCCAGGACGGTGCGGCGATGTTCGAGAAGATCCTGATCGCCAATCGCGGCGAGATCGCGCTCCGGGTGGCCCGAGCCTGCCGTGAGCTGGGCGTACGTACCGTGGCGGTGTACTCGGTCGCGGACCGGGACTCGGCCGTCGTCCGGCTGGCCGACGAGGCGGTCTGCATCGGGCCGCCGGACGCCCGGCAGAGCTACCGCAACGCCGCCGCCATCGTCGAGGCGGCCCGCCGGACCGGGGCACAGGCCGTGCACCCGGGTTACGGGTTCCTCTCCGAGGACGCCGACTTCGCCGAGATCTGTGCCGACAACGGGCTCGTCTTCATCGGACCGTCGCCGGAGGTGATGCTCGCACTCGGCGACAAGGCGCGAGCCCGGGCGCTGATGCGGGAGGCCGGGCTGCCGCTGCCACCGGGCAGCCTGGCGACCGTCGAGACGGCGGCGAGGGCGCGCGACGTCGCCGACGAGATCGGTTATCCCGTGATCATCAAGTGTGCCGCCGGAGGCGGTGGACGCGGGATGACGGTGGTCTGGTCGGCCGACGAGTTCGGCGCGGCGTACGAGCGGACCAGGATCGCCGCGCAGGCCGTCTTCGGCGACGACCGGGTCTACCTCGAGCGGTATCTCGTCCAGGCCCGGCACGTCGAGGTGCAGGTGCTCTGCGACGGATATGGCAACGGCGTACACCTGGGCACCCGGGACTGCTCGGTGCAGCGGCGGCACCAGAAGCTGGTCGAGGAGGGCCCGGCGCCCGCGCTGTCGGCCGGTACCCTCGACGCGCTCGCCGAGTCCGCGCTGGGCGGCGCGCTGCGCGCCGGGTACACCGGGGCCGGGACCTTCGAGTTCCTGGTCGACGACGCCGAACGGTTCTCGTTCATCGAGGTCAACTGCCGGATCCAGGTCGAACATCCGGTCACCGAGATGATCAGCGGGGTCGACCTGGTGCACGAGCAGTTGCATATCGCGGCCGGGGTGCCGCTGCGGCTCCGCCAGGAAGACGTCCGGATCTCCGGGGTCGCGGTGGAGTGCCGGGTCAACGTCGAGGACCCCGACCGGGGGTTTGCGCCAACCCCCGGCCGGTTGAGCAGGTTCGTCCCGCCGAGCGGGCCGTGCACCCGGGTGGACACGCACGGCTACCCCGGCTACCTGGTGGGGCCGTACTACGACTCGCTGCTCGCCAAGGTGGTGGTCTGGGCGCCGGACCGGGATCTGGCGCTCGGCCGGATGGAACGGGCGCTGCACGAGTTCGACATCGAGGGGCCCGGCGTACGCACCACCATCCCGTTCCTGCGCCGGGTACTCGACGACGCGGGCTTCCGGAAGGCGAGGTACTCGACCGGTCTGGTCGACCGGCTGCTCGGCACCGCCGAATCGCCGCCCGGCCCGATCCGGTCCGGTTCCGCCCTCCCCGAAGCCCTCGCCCTCCCCGAAGGCCCCGCCGTTCCTGAAGGCTCACCCGTTCCTGAAGGCTCACCCGTTCCTGAAGGCTCACCCGTTCCTGAAGGCTCACCCGTTCCTGAAGGCTCTGCCGTTCCTGAAGGCTCACCCGCTCCTGCCCCTGCCGTTCCCGAAGCCGCCGCCGCTGCCGTTCCGGCCGTCCCTGCCGTCGCGCGGAGCGCCCTACCCACGACCGCCAACCATCCGAGGAGGAGCAGATGAGTGTGAGGCACGAGGAACCGACGTGGACCGGGCCGACCCAGCGGGAGCCGGTTCCGGGGCCGGTGACGGCGGCGGAGATCACCGCGATCCTGGTCCAGCACTGCGGGCTGGACGCCGACGCCGCGGCCGCCGCGCCGAGCGCCTCGCTGGAGGAACTCGGCATGGACTCGCTGGCGCTGCTCGAACTGCAGGCGGTCGTGGCGGACCGCTACCGGGTCCAGCTTCCCGAGGAGGCCGGGCGGCTCAGCATCGCGGAGGTGGCCGAGCTGGTGGCCCACCAGTACGAGCCGGCAGCGGCTCCCGCGTCCGGGGCGGGCCGGCCGGGCCACACCGAGAACGATGTGCTGATCGCGGCCCCGTTGCCGCTCGTGTGGGAGCTGACCAACGACGTCGCGGGCTGGACCGGGCTGTTCACCGAGTACCAGTCGGTGGAGATCATCGAGCGGCGCGGCGACACCGTACGGTTCCGGCTGACCATGTATCCCGACGAGAACGGGGTCACCTGGAGCTGGGTCAGCGAGCGTACCGCCGATCCGGTGCGCCGGGAGGTGCACGCCCACCGGGTCGAGACTGGACCGTTCGAGTACATGCGGATCCACTGGCGCTACGCCGAGGTGCCGGGCGGCACCCGGATGACCTGGACCCAGGATTTCGAGATGCGTCCGACGGCGCCGGTGACCACCGCCCAGATGACCGACCGGATCAACACGAACAGCCGGGTCCAGTTGGACATCATCCGGGACCGGATCGAGCGGATCGCCGCCGAGCTGGAGGCGACCACGCCGGCACCGGCCGCGTCGACCGCCGGGGCCGGCGATGAGTGAGCCGGGCCGCCGGTTGGTGGCCGCCCGCGACATCGCCCCGGACCGCCGCCGAGGTGGCGAAATCCGGGTACTGCTCGGTCCCCGCACCGTGGGCAGCGGGTCGGGTTTCCTGGGGGTGGCGAACCTCGCCCCCGGGGAGCGGATCGCCGAGCACTACCACCCGTACAGCGAGGAGTTCCTCTATGTCGCTCGGGGCGCGATCGTGGTGGACCTGGACGACGAGCCGGTGCCGGTCGGCACCGGGGAGGCGCTGTACGTGGCGGTGAACGTCCGGCACCGGCTGCGCAACGTGGCCGACGAACCCGCCGAGGTGGTCTTCCAGCTCGGTCCGCTGGCCCCGCGCCCGGAACTCGGACACGTCGACACCGAACCGTCCGACACCGACCCGGCGGCCGGTCGGCCCGGGGCCGGTGTCCCGGTGGTACGGCCGGACGGCGTGGAACGGGTGGTACGGCCGGACGGCGTGGAACGGGTGGTACGGCCGGACGGCGTGGAACGGGTGGTACACCCGAGTGGCGCGGAACGGGTGGCACGGCCCGACGGCGCGGATCGGGCGGCGGCGGGCGCGGTGGCCGCCGGGCCGGAGGCCGGGCCGTGACCCGGCGCCGCAGCGTGGTGACCGGGATCGGAGTGGTCGCGCCGGGCGGGGCGACCCGGGACGAGTTCTGGGCGACCATCACCGCCGGGCGCACGGCGACCCGCCGGATCAGCTTCTTCGACCCGTCACCGTTCCGCTCCCAGGTGGCCGCCGAGTGCGACTTCGATCCGGTCCGGGCCGGCCTCGGCGTCGCCGAGCGACAGCGCGCCGACCGGTACGTCCAGTTCGCGCTGGCCGCCTCGATCGAGGCGCTGGCGGACAGTGGGCTGGAGCTGACCGACGCGCTGCGGGAGCGCACCGGAGTGGTGCTCGGCTCGGCGGTGGGCGGCACCATGCGGCTGGAGCGGGAGTACGTGCAGGTCAGCGACTCCGGTGCGGATTGGCTGGTGGACCCGAACCGGGCTGGCCCGTTCCTCTACCAGGCCCTGATGCCGAGCAGTCTCGCCGCCGACGTCGCCTGCCGGCACGGTGCGCACGGTCCGGCCCAGGTGGTCTCCACCGGCTGCACCTCCGGCATCGACGCGATCGGCTACGGCCAGCAGCTCATCGAGGACGGAGAGGCGGACGTGGTGCTGGCCGGCGCGTCGGACAGTCCGATCTCCCCGGTCACGGTCGCCTCGTTCGACGCGATCAAGGCGACCACGCCGGACAACGACGATCCGGCGCACGCCTCGCGGCCGTTCGACCGGGACCGGCACGGGTTCGTACTCGCCGAGGGCGCCGCCGTGCTGGTCCTGGAGGAGGCGGAGCACGCCCAACGGCGCGGGGCGCGGGTCTACTGCGAGGCCGCCGGATACGCCAACCGGAGCAACGGCTACCACATGACCGGGCTGCGTCCGGACGGGGTCGAGATGGCGCTGGCCATCGACGACGCGATGGCGCAGGCCCGGTGCGATCCGGCGGACGTGTCGTACGTCAGCGCGCACGGCTCGGGCACCCGGCAGAACGACCGGCACGAGACGGCCGCCTTCAAACGGGCGCTGGGTGCGGCGGCGTACCGGGTGCCGATCAGCTCGATCAAGTCGATGGTCGGGCACTCGCTCGGGGCGATCGGCGCGATCGAGATGGCGGCCTGCGCACTGGCGATCGCGCACGGCGTGGTGCCGCCGACCGCGAACTGGGCCAACCGGGACGCCGAGTGCGACCTGGACTACACGCCGAACACCGCCCGGGAACTGCCGGTGCGGGTGGCGCTCTCCGTCGGCAGCGGCTTCGGCGGATTCCAGTCGGCGATGGTCTTCACCCGCTTCGACGGGCCGGACCGGTGACCGGCGGGGCAGATGGCGCCGGGTCGGCGACTCGCGCGGTGGATGGCGTCGCAGTGGTGACCGGCGGGGCGGACAACGCCGGGCCGACGACCCGCCGGGCGGATCGGAGCGGACCGGTGACCGGTCGGGCGGGCGGGGACGGGGTACGGCGGGCGGTGATCACCGGGATCGGGGTGGTGGCGCCGAGCGGGATCGGCGCCGACGCGCACTGGAAGTGTGTGCTGGCCGGGCAGAACCGGATCCGCCCGATCACCCTCTTCGACCCGGAGCGCTATCCCAGCCGGCTGGCCGGCGAGGTGGCCGACTTCGACGCGCTGCACTACGCCGACAACCGGCAGTTGGTGCAGACCGACCGGTGGACGCACCTCGGGTTCGCGGCGGCCCGGCTCGCGCTCGCCGACGCCGGACTGCCGGAGACGGCCGACGATCCCTACGGGTACGCGGTGACCCTGGCCAGTTCCTCCGGCGGCAACCTCTTCGGGCAGCGGGAGCTGCAACGGCTCTGGCGCGGCCCGGCCCGGACCGTCGGGGCGTACCAGTCGATCGCCTGGTTCTACGCGGCGAGCGTCGGTCAACTCTCGATCCGGCACCAGTTCAAGGGCCCGTGCGGGGTGCTGGCCGCCGAGTCGGCCGGTGGGCTGGACAGCCTGGCGCACGCGGTACGGATGGTCCGGCGCGGTACTCCGGTGGTGCTGGCCGGCGGCACCGAGTGCCCGCTGAGCCCGTACGCGCTGACCTGCCAGATGCGGAGCGGACTGCTGAGCACCTGCCCGGAGCCGGCGTTGGCGTACCGGCCGTTCGACGTGGCGGCCAGCGGCTACGTACCGGGGGAGGGCGGAGCGGTCTTCGTGGTGGAGGACCTGGCGCACGCCCGGGCCCGGGGGGTGCGCGGCTATGCCGAGGTGGCCGGCTGGGGTGCCAGCCACGACGCCCGGCACACCGACCGGCTCGCCGCCGGAGACCCGGTGCAGTACGCCCGGGCGATCCGGCTCGCCCTCGACCGGGCCGGGGTGGCGCCGGCCGAGGTCGACGTCGTCTTTCCGGACGCGCTCGGGGTGCCCCGCTACGACCGCAGCGAGGCCGAGGCGCTGCGGGCGGTGTTCGGGACGCGGCCGCCGCCGGTGACCACGCAGAAGCCGCTGACCGGCCGGGCACACCAGGGCGGATCGGCGCTGGACGTGGCGACCGCGCTGCTCGGCATCCGGCACGGGGTGCTGCCGCCGACCGCCGGGCTGGACCGTCCGGCGCCCGGTTGCGAGCTGGACTTCGTCCGGGAGTCCGGATCGCGGTGGGTGGACGTGGCGCTGGTCGGGGCGCGCGGATTTGACGGTTTCAACAGCGCCGTGGTGGTCCGGCGCGGCCCGGCGTAGGCCGGGGGAGCTTGCAGAGGAGGACCGGGATGTCGAAGGCCAGGGTGCTGTTCCTGATCCGGGTGCCGCGCGAGCGCACCGAGGACTTCCTGAAGGCGTACGAGCAGATCCGTTACCAGGTCGCCGAAGGCGTGCCGGGGCATCTGGTGGACCAGGTCTGCGAGGCGTCGAGCGATTCCGAGCAGTGGCTGATCACCAGCGAGTGGGAGTCGCTGGCCCACTTCGAGGCGTGGGAGCGCAGCCCCGGGCACCGTGAGCTGGCCGCACCGCTGCGCGCCTGCATCACCGAGGCCAGGTCGATCCGGTTCGTGGTCCGGGAGGAGACCTCGGCCGGCCGCCGCTGACGCCGGCCACCCTCGTGCCGGGTGGGCGTGACCGATGGCTTTCAGATCGATGGATGCGGATGTAAGTTGAATCCATTCATCTGGGAGCGCCCGATGGCGCCCGGCGCGAGGAGAAGCCATGCCCGTCCCGTCGTCCCGTCGGGCCGCGTTGGCGGCGTCACTCGTCCTCGGGGTCGTCGTCGCGGCGGCGGTCCCGCCGGGCCCGGCGGTCGCGGCGGCCCCGGGCGTGACCCGGCTCGGCGACACCCAGCTCGATCCGAGCGCGCTCTACTTCGTCTCCTACGACGGGCTGGTCAACAACAACTCGTACGGCGACGGCATCGTCAGCCACGCCGGCTACCAGTACGCGGCCTGGTACACCTCGACCCGCAACGCCGTCCTCGCCCGCCGGCAACTGCCGTCCGGGGCGTGGCAGACCCTCCAGTTGCCGCACCGGTTGACCACCAACGACTCGCACAACTCCATCGCCCTCGGCATATCCCCGGGCGACGGCCGGCTGCACGTCGCGATGGACACCCACGACAGCGAGATCCACTACGTCAAGTCCGAGGCCGGGCTGGTCTCCGCGCCGGGCTCGCGGAGCTGGCTGGCCAGCCGGTTCGGTGCGGTGCAGCGCAGCCTGGACGGGGTCGGGTTGGGCGCGATGACGTACCCGCAGTTCCGGGTCGCGCCCGGCAACCGGCTCCAGTTCAGCTACCGGACCGGGCGCTCCGGCAACGGCACCAACGAACTCGCCGAGTACGACGGCTCCACCTGGCGCCGGCTCGGCCGCTGGCAGTCGGCGACCGGCTCGTACAGCGCGAACGGCGCCACCAGCACCACTCGGAACATGTACCTGCACGGGCTGACCTACGGTCCGGGCGGCCGGCTGCACGCCGCGTTCACCTGGCGGGAGGGCAACTCCGCGGTCACCTGCAACAGCGGTGGCCTGACCAACCACGACACCGGGTACGTCTACAGCGACGACCAGGGACGGACCTGGCGCAACAATGCCGGAACGGCCGTCGGGACCACCAACTCCGGCAACCTGGTGTCGATCACCAGTCCCGGGCTGGTGGTCGATCCGCTGCCGCCGAACTACGGGCTGATCAACCAGGAGAGCCAGGACGTCGACTCGACCGGCAACCCGCACGTGATCATCAGCTACGTGCCCGGCCGGTTCACCTCGTGCGTCACCTCGTACGCCTCGGCACGCCGGGCCAACGGCCGGGCCTTCCACCTGTTCCGCGACTCGTCCGGGGCCTGGCGCAAGACGGAGATCCCGGTGCCGTTGAACGCGACCGGCCGCTCCCAGATCGTGCTCGACGCCGCCGACAACGCCTACGTCGTGCTGCCGTACGGCCGGATCGTCACCGCCAGCCGGGCCAGCGGCTACACCGACTGGACCGTACGCTTCGACGGCGCCGGGTTGAACGCCTTCGGCGAGGTGATCGTGGACCGGACCCGGGTGGAGAGCGACGGGGTGCTGTCGATCCTCTACCAGCGCGCCTCCAGTGGCACCACGCCGTCCCCGATCCGGGTGGTCGACTTCCGGCTCGGCTGACGGCAGGCGGCAGGCGGCAGACCGGCACCCCGGGCGACCCGACGAGCGACAACCCGGCGACACCGGGCGACTCCGGCGGCCCCGAAGCCACTTTCCCGGTGGGTGTCGGACCGTCGGCGTAGGTTGTGAGCTGGACGCAGCGTGGCCCGGCTGGCGGAGGGGGAGTCGTGTTCAGGGACACCGAGGCATTCAGTGGTTTCGCGGTGGACGACGTGGCCAAGGCGAAGGAGTTCTACGGCGAGACGCTTGGGCTCCGGGTCTCCGAGGAATACGGCCTGCTGCGGCTGCATCTGGCCGGCGGCCGGGACGTGCTGGTCTATCCGAAGCCGGGGCACACTCCGGCGAGCTTCACGATCCTCAACTTCCCGGTGGACGACATCGACCGGGCCGTCGACGAGCTGATCGCCCGGGGTGTCCGGTTCGAGCGGTACGAGGGTATCGAGGCGGACGAGAAGGGCATCGCCCGGGGCAACGGGCCGGACATCGCCTGGTTCACCGATCCGGCCGGCAACGTGCTCTCCGTACTCCAGGAGAAGTGACCCGCCGCTCGCCCGTTCGGCGCACCTGACGGCGCGTTCGCCGCTCAGGCGCGCGCCTGACCGTCGGGGTGCCCACGTCGGCACATTCAATGGATTCGATCGAAGTCGATGGATGCGTTGGAGGTGACTGCCCATGTCGGCGACCATGCGCCGGTGTGCCGGTGCGCTGCTGGCGGCCGTACTGGCGACCGTGGCGATCCTGCTGCACACCGGTCATCGGGTGGAGGCGGCGGCCGGGGTCCCGGTGCTGCCACTCGGCGACTCGATAACCGACGGCTTCAACGTGCCGGGCGGATACCGGATCGACCTCTGGCAGAAGGTGGTCGCCGGTGGCTACACCGTCGACTTCGTCGGTTCCCAGGCCAACGGCCCGGCGAGCCTCGGCGACCGTGACCACGAGGGCCACTCCGGCTGGCGGATCGACCAGATCGACGCCAACATCGTCAACTGGCTCGACACCTACCAGCCGCGCACCATCCTGCTGCACATCGGCACCAACGACATCTTCCAGAACCGCGACCTGCCCAACGCCCCGAACCGGCTGGCCGCGCTGATCGACCGGATCACCACCACCGCGCCGGAGGCGAAGCTGTTCGTCGCCACCATCGTCCCGGCCGGGTCCGCGAGCACCGACGCCCAGGTGCGCAGCTTCAACGCGGCCATCCCGCAGATCGTGCAGACCCGGGCGAACGCCGGCCGGCAGGTCTACCTGGTCAACATGTACGCCGCGCTGACCACCGCCGACCTGGCCGACGGCGTGCACCCCAACGCGACCGGCTACAGCAAGATGGCCACCACCTGGTACAACGCCCTGCTGGCGGTGCCCGGCAGCCTCACCGACGGCGGCACCACCCCGACCCCCACGGCCACGCCCAGCACCCCGCCGACCAGCGGTCCCAGCACCCCGCCGACGAACCCGCCGGCCGGCTGCACCGCATCGGTCTCGCTGAACTCCTGGAACGGCGGCTTCGTCGCGACGGTACGGGTCACCGCCGGCTCCGCCGGCACCACCGGCTGGACGGTCAACGCCACCCTGCCGTCCGGCACCACGATCACCAACTCCTGGAACACTCAGCGCAGCGGCAGCAGCGGTGCCGTCCAGTTCACCAACGTGAGCTACAACGGACGGATCACCGCCGGGCAGTCGACGGAGTTCGGCTTCCAGGGCACCGGCAGTGGCGCCGGGCTGACGCCGGGCTGCGTCGCGAGCTGACCGCAGCGCGAGGCGCCGCGCACCGGTTCCGGACTGTTCATCCGAACCGTGTCGATCGCGACCGCCGGCGTCTCGACCCGACCCACCTGTCCCGGGCAGGACCCGGGGCAGGTGGGTCGTTCGTGCGAGCCGTTCACCAGTGAACCCCTTCGACCTCCCCGTGCGGTCCGTCATGGCCGGAGTTGATGTCGGTTCAGGTGGAAGGTGCTTCAATCTGGTGGGATCCAATCGAGGAATCGGGCAGTCCCCCGGAAGCTCGCCGTACCGGCGCAACACCATGAGTCGGGCCGCCCCGGGGGGTGAGCCGGTCCGTACTCCTATCAGGCAGCAGAGTTCGGCCGCTGCCGTCACCGTGCCGGGCACGGCCCGCTCAGCTCGGCACGCGTCCGGCATGTCGCGACCGGGCGGCCGGCGGGGCCGCCAGCCGGGCGTTCCGGCCCGACGTCCGGCCGACCGGCCGCTGGTTGCCGGCCCGGACCCGGGCCGGCGGCACCGCCGACACCCGGACGGCTTCCGGGTACGCGGCGGCGCGGCCCAGCGGCGGCACCGTCGGGGCGTACGGCATCGGCACCAGGTCGACCGAGTCGGGGCAGCGCCAGCGGTAGCCGCAGCGGCAGTACCGCCACAGTCGACGCCAGTCCCGTCGGTGTTGCGGACTGATCCGGTGTGGTCGTTTCATCTCGTCTCCCGTCGCCGAATTGGAAACGGGGGCGGCGTCGTGATATTTCCAGTGCCCCGACACCGCCCCCGTCGGCAACACCCGCCCGTCCTTTGGTTGTTTCGGCTTTCCGGATCCGGCCGGGTGTGCTCTCCTTCCACCCTGGACGACCAGGCCGTAGCCTCGGTAGCGAAATCGAGTCATCGGGGTGGGCTCGACAACCTGCGGGCGGTCGACGCCGAACTCGGCGCGGGCGGGCTGCTGGTCGAGATGTGGGAGGAACTGGTCCGGGACGGCACGGCACCGGCCTGGTTCCGCGACTGGCTGGAGATCGAGCGCCGCGCCATCGCCCTCCGCTGGTTCGGACCGGCGTACGTCCCAGGACTGTTCCAGACCGAGGCGTACGCCCGCGCCACCCTGGCCGGTGAGCGACTCACCCCGGACGAGGTGGACCAGCTCGTCACCGCCCGGCTGGACCGGCAGTCCATCCTCACCAAGGAGCGCCCGCCGCTGATCACCGCCGTCCTCGACCAGGCGGTGATCGAGCGGGGCGCCGAAGAGGCCAGGCCGATGATGGCCGAGCAGTTGGCCCGGATCGTGGCCTGCGCGCAGTTGCCGAACGTGCAGCTCCAGGTGGTGCCGACCCGGGTCGGCATGTATCCCGGCTACGGCGGGCCGTTCACGCTGGCCGACCTGCCGGACAACCGGCGGGTGGGTCACGCGGACAACCAGCTCGCCGCGCGAATCGTCGACGGGGCCGACGAGATTGCTACCCTCGTCGGAAGATGGGAGCAGATCCGGGGCTACGCCCTCCCGGTGGACCAGTCACTAGAGCTGATCAAGAAGGTAGCGACGTCATGGAGCTGACCGGCGCCGTCTGGCGCAAGAGCACCCGCAGCGGCAACAACGGCGGAGACTGCGTGGAGGTGGCCCGCAACCTGCCCGGGATGGTCGGCGTACGGGACAGCAAGGACCCGCAGGGGCCGGCGCTGGTGTTCGGGTCGGCGGCGTGGCGCGGCTTCGTCCAGGGCCTGTCGACGCGCTGACCGCACCGGAGGTGCGCCGGTCGCCCGTCCCGGCCGGCGTTTCCGCCGAGGATCAGCGCTTCCGGCCGATGCCGCCGGCCATCAGCAACTCGGCCACCGTGAGATCGTGGTCGACGGGAGTCTCCGGCCGCCATTCCGGCAGCGGCACCAGACCCGGCTCGACTATCTCAAGATCGCCGAAGAACCCCTGAAGCTCCTCCAGCGTCCGGAACCGGCCGGTGCCGAGCACGCTGAGGTACGTCTCCTCAAGCTCGGCCGCTTCCGGGAAGGACGCGCAGAAGCTGGTCATGAAGAGGTGACTGCCGGAGGGCACCGCGTCCATGTACGCCTGGGCGACGCCCTTCGGGTCCTCGCTGTCGTGCAGGTGGTGCAGGATGCCGACGAGCAGCACGCCGACCGGCTGGGAGAAGTCGATGAGACGGCGCACCTCGGGGTCGGCCAGCAAGGACTTGGGGTCCCGCAGGTCGGCCGTGACCACGGTGGTGTTCTCGTTCTCCACCAGCAGGGCCCGGCCGTGGGCCAGCACGATCGGATCGTTGTCGACGTAGACGACCCGGGCGTCGGGCGCCGACCGCTGGGCCACCTGATGGGTGTTCTCCCGGGTCGGCAGCCCGGAACCCAGATCCATGAACTGCCGGATCCCGGCCTCTTCCACCAGATAGCGGACCCCTCGGCTGAGGATCTGCCGGTTGTAGGCCGCCACCTCCGGAAGCTGCGGCACGATCTTCAGCATCTCGCCGACCACCGCGCGGTCGATCGCGAAGTTGTCCTTACCGCCGAGCACCACGTCGTAGGCGCGCGCGATGCTCGGTTTCGAGGTGTCGACGCCGGGAGAAGCCGGCCGTCCCTGGTCCGCCATGAATCCTTCTTCCGGAAGGTCTCCTCCGTGTGTCCCGTGGGATCCTATAGGAAGTCCGGTAGCTCCCTCCGTGGGGTCTCTGACCATCGTGGACGGACGGCGCGCGGGCCGGATGCGCGGATCAGCCAGGCTCGACCGTCCGGTACGTCGCCACGTCGAAGTCGGCGTACGCGCCGTCGGCACCCAGATCCTGCACCCAGAGCCCGACGAATGCGCCGGTGAAACCCCACGCCTCCGGCTCGCCCTCGCCGGTGCTCCTCGACGTGTACTCGTCGGAGAGGATCGTCGCGTCCAGCGCGGCGGGGAGTCCCTGCCACTCGTCGCCGGGCTCGGCTCGCTCCGACGTGGAGCGGAACGAGTAGCCGAACCTGACGAGCGGGCCGTCGAGGTGCACGCGCAGGCGTACCCGGTCGACCCCGGTCGCGTCGACGCGGCAGCCGGGGTGCTCGACCAGTCGACCGGTGTCGCAGGAGAGCACGTCCAGCACCCGACGGCCATCGTCGTCCACGCTCAGGTAGAGGTAGTGCCAGTTGCCGCTGTTGTAGTACGCCGTGATGCCGGCGAGCTGCCGGAAGGTGCGCGGCCGGAACTCCATGGTGGCGTCGAGCACGCAGTGTTTGGCGGTCACCCGGCGGGCGACGATGCTCGGCCGCTGCCGGCCCACCGGCGACTGCCCGCCGTAGACGCGCAGGTGCGACGGGCGGGCGTCGAGCCGTACCCAGTCGGGGGTGGCCGGGCGGCGCAGGGTCGACCAGTCGGGTCCCAGCGCCGGACCGTCGAAGTCGTCGCGCGCGACGTACCCCTCGGGCCGGTCCCCGGCGGTCCCCGCCGGACGGTGGCCGGACGTCGTCGCGCCGGCCGGTGCCGGCACGGTCTCGGCCGGAATGCCACCGTCGATGCGCGGCCAACCGGCCTCGTCCCAGGTCACCGACTGGATCGCCGTCTCCCGCCCGAGCACGCACCGGCCCAGCGGGGAGTACGGCCGGGCCACCAGGTGAGCCATGAACCACTGCCCGTCCGGCGTGCACACCAGGCTGCCGTGCCCGGCCTTCTGCAACTCCAGGTCCGGGCGTCCGGCGGAGGTGAGCAGCGGTCCACCGGGCGCCACCTCGTAGGGGCCGGTCAGCGCCCGGGACCGGGCGACGGTGACCTGATGCGTCCAACTGGTGCCGCCCTCGGCGGTGACCAGGTAATACCAGCCGTCCTTGCGATAGACGCGCGGCGCCTCGGTCAGCCCGGCGGCGGTACCCTCGAAGATCATCCGCTCCTCGCCGACGAGCCGGCCGGCCGCCCGGTCGTACCGCTGGAGCTGGATGCCGGCGAACCGGTTCCGTCCCGGGCGCCAGTCGGCGGCCATGGAAAGCAGCCAACTGCTGCCGTCCTCGTCGTGGAACATCGACGGGTCGAAGCCGCGCGCGTGCAGCGCCACCGGGTCGGACCACGGCCCGGCCAGGTCGGTGGCGGTGGTCAGGTAGTTCTGCGAGTCCCAGTAGCCACCGGCGAAGCTCGACACGTCGGTGAAGACGAGATAGAACACGCCGTCCCGATAGCTCAGGTCGGGTGCCCAGACCCCGGCCGAGTCGCCGGCACCGCCGAGGTCGAGCAGCCGGCGCTCGGTGAGGATGCCGCCGAGCGGTCGCCAGTGCACCAGGTCGGTGGAGTGGTGCAGGCGTACCCCCGGATACCACTCGAAGGTCGAGGTCGCGATGTAGTAGTCGGAACCGACCCGCAGGATGCAGGGATCCGGGTGGAAGCCCGGCAACACCGGATTGCGGATCAGGCCCTGCTCGCGCAGCACGGCCCCCGGCTCTGTTCTCGCGGATGTCATGTCGTCCCTTCCCCGTGGCCGGAGTCCTCGTCCGGCGTCAGCCAACCGCAATCATGCACATCAACATCCGGGAATGGGGATCCCGCAGGTGAGACTTCGGTCGCGGCGGGTCGGTCCGGAGGGATCGCCGCGCAACCCGTTCCGGGTCCGGCCGGCCGGGCGGGCCGGATCGGTGTGACCCTCCGACGATCTTCCCAGCCGGCGACGGCGCACCGTACCGCCGCTACCAGTGCTGATATCCGAAAGGATATCGGCGGATCGCCCCGATGGTCTTGGACGGCGAGGGTCGGCCGGTGATTGGGTTTCCGCACTCGACCGCCCGGTCGGGGCGTGCCGGCGCTGCTCAGGCGCACGCACACCCGGCCGGGCCCGATCGGAGGGGAAACTCATGCCCGAAACTCGACTCGACCGCCGGGGCCTGCTCCGGACCGCCGCCGTCGGTGCCGCCGCGACCGGGCTCGCCGCCACCGCCTCGCCGGGACCCGGGAGAGCCGCCGTCGCCGCGCCACGCCCGGCTCCGGCCGAACGCACCAGGTCGCGGGGTGCCGGTGCCGCGACGTTCCGCTGGTTCGGTACGGCCGGCTGGCGGATCGACATCGGCACCCGGACGGTACTGGTCGACCCGTACCTGAGCCGGTACAAGACCGGGCTCTTCGAGGGCGGGGCGGACCTGGCCACCCCACTGACCGTGGCCACCGCCGCCGTCGACGAACACGTGGGCCGGCCCGAGACGGTACTGGTCACCCACTCGCACTGGGACCACTTCAACGACGTACCGCACATCGCGACGACGACCGGGGCGCGGGTGCTCGGCACCATGACGACGTACCAGCTCGGCCTGGCCTCCGGTATCCCGTCCGGGCAACTGGGGCTGGTGAAGGGCGGCGAGGTGCTCGACTTCGCCGACTACACCGTCGAGGTGGTCGCCTCGCTGCACAGCCGGAACGCGGCGTACTCGATCGGCATCCCCGGAGTGCGGCTGAGCCGGCCGCCGAAGCCCGCCACCGTCGCCGACCTGCCGGAGGGCGACACCCTCGCCTTCCAGGTGACCGTCAAGGACGGTCCGGCGGTCTTCTTCATGGGCGCCAGCGACTTCGTGGAACGCAACGTGACCGGGCTGCGGCCCGACATCGCGATGATCGCGATGGCCGCCAGCACCTCCACCCACGAGTACCTGCCCCGGCTGCTCGCGGCGCTGGACTATCCGGAGATCGTGGTGCCGGTGCACTGGGACAACTTCGAGACCGAGTTGCGGAATCCGCCGCCGATCGCGCCGGCCGACCGGCCGCGGTTCGAGGCGATGCTCACGGCGATCCGGCGAGCGGCGCCGAGGAGCCGGATCGTCGTTCCGGAGTACCTGACCGGCTACACCTTCGGCTGACCGGTGCCACGCGCACGCATCCGGCCATCCGCGATATCGGGATTGATATCGTTCCTGGTCAGCAGCCTGCCCGTACCGCGACAGGAGCCGGCGGCGCACTCGACGAGACCCCCTGAGGGGTCAGGAAGGCAACGCATGACGATCGGCATCCCGCCGTCCCGCCCCGGACGGATGCGCCGGCTCGGCACACTGCTCGGCGCGGCCGCGCTGCTCGCCGCGTGCGGTACGCCGAGCAGGCCGCCGATACCGGAGCCGACCCTGACCGCCGATCCGGCGCCGACCGCCGTCGAGTGCCCCGACGGCTTCCTGATCACCGCCGGTGAGGTGGAGCCGGCGCTCGGCCTACGGGCACTCGGGATCGAGCTGCGTAACTGCGGCACGGCTCCGTACCGGCTCGACGGTTATCCGGCGGTGCGGGTGCTGGACCAGGAGCGGCGGGCGCTCGACGTCACGGTCGGCAACGGGTCGGCGCCGGTGAGCAGCCCGGACAGCTACGACGTGCCGCCCCGGCCGGTGGTGCTGCAGCCCGGCGAGACGGCGAGGGCCCGGGTGCTCTGGCGGAACACCGTCACCGAGTCCACCGAGCCGGCCACGAACGCGAGCTACCTGGAGATAACGCCCGCACCCGGCTCACCGGCCCAACTCGTCGCGCCGCGTGGCGGGATCGACCTGGGCAGCACCGGCCGGCTGGCGGTGAACGTCTGGCGGTGAACGTCTGGCGGGCGGTGAGCGTCGGGCGGGCGGTGAGCGTCTGGCGGGCGGTGAGCGTCTGGCGGTGGACCTCTGCGGTGGACCTCTGCGGCGGCGCGGGACAGGACCGGCTGGACACCATCCGGCCCGGCCGCTTGTGGCGACCGGGCCGGATGCGGTGCCGGGATCAGGCCGGAAGTCGCCAGACCTGGTTGGCGCCGCCGAAGCAGTCCCAGATCTGTAGCCGGGTGCCGTCGGCCGAGCTGTTGTCGGTAGCGTCCAGGCACTTGTTCGAGGCCGGGTTGCGCAGGGTGCCGTTACTCTGCGCCTGCCACACCTGCGCGCCGGTGCCGTTGCAGTCGTAGAGCTGCACCTTCGCGCCGTTGGTGGTCGCGGCGGCGGTGATGTCGGCGCACTTGCCGAGCGCCCGCAGAGTGCCGTCGGTGCCGACCGTCCAGCGCTGGGCGTCGCTGCCGTTGCAGGCGTAGAGCTGGATCGCCGTGCCGTTCGCGGTGGAGGCCGCCGCGACGTCGACGCACTTGCCGCCGATGCCGGTGATCTGACCGGTCCGGCCGCTCGGCGGCGGGGTGCCGCCGCCCATCACCGTGTCATAGATGGCGCTGACCAGCGAGGTCGCGTTGTTGGTGTCCTGGGACAACTCCCAGTTCATCATCCCGCCGGCATTGGCCATCGCCCACTGGGTCTTGCGCTTCACCGTCGGGATGCCGTTGTAGCACTGCTGCGCCCCGCCGGCCGTGGTGCAGTCCCGGTTGGCGTTGGCCGGGTCCATCGCGACCAGTGCGGAGTAAGTGTAGTAGCCGGGCCGGCTGTAGAACGGTACGCCGAGCACGGCCTTGCTGGCCGGCAGGCCGCGCGACTTCCAGCCGTTCACCGCGTTGATCGACCAGTCGTAGTTGGCGTGCGGGCTGCCGCCGTCGTACGCCATGATGTTCAGCCAGTCGACGTAGCCGAAGACGGCCGGTTGCACCCCGTTGACGGTACCGCCCTCGGAGACCACCGCCGCGGTGAGCAGCTTGCCTCGGCTGCGGAGCTGCCCACTGAGCTGCTGCATCAGCGCGCTGAAGTTGTTCGCCGAGGTGCCGGGGTCCGGGTACTCCCAGTCCATGTCGACACCGTCCAGGTTGTACTGGGTCACGAAGCTGATCACGCTGTTCACGAACGTGGTCCGGCTGGCGGCGTTGGACGCCAGCGCCTCGAAGGCCGAGTCGTCCCCGTTGTTCCACCCGCCGATCGCGATCGACACCTTGACGTTGCTGCTGTGCGCCCGCGACACCAGCGAGGAGAGTTTGCTCGGGTTCTCCACGGCCCGCAGCGTGCCGTTCGCGTTCGGTAGTACGAACGCGTAGTTGATGTGGGTCAGCTTGTTGTACTGGATGGCGTTGACGTCGCCGGCCCAGCTCGGCAGGTAGCCGACGCTCTTGAAGTTGTCGGGCAGCACGACGGCCTCGGCGGGGGAGAGCGGTGCGAGCGCGACGGCCGTGCCGGTCGCGGCGGTGGCGAGCGCGAGTGCTCCGGTGAACAACCTGGACCGGATGCCGGGGCGGCGTCCCGGCCGGCGGACCCGCTCGGCGCTCAGGGTGGGTGACATCGGCGTTCCCTTCTGTCGCAGGCGCCTCAACGACTCGATCCGACCTGGTGGGGGTGGGGGTCGCTGCGGGACCGGCGCGGCGGCAGCGAGGTTCGGCGCCGGCACCGGGCGAAGCGGGATCGGGATCGATGTTGCTGAGTTGCTGAAACATTAGGAAAGTTAACTAATAAAGTCAATGCACCGTTTCAGGTGAGCCGAAGGCCCCCGCCTGGTCGGGTGAATGGGACCGCCGCGCGTCGCTCGGCGGGCATCCGTCCCGCCGTCGCCCGGCGGCGACCCCGTCCGGCCCGTGGTGAGTGAGTGTCTGGGCGGACCGAGGCCCGCCGTGCTCCTTGCCGGGCGCACGGACGGGGCAGCTCGACAGTGTGCCCACCAGGTTCGGTGCCGGGACGGAGGGTGCCGGGCCGGGCGGCGGTTCAGCGCGGCCGGAGACCGTCGAGCAGCAGGTCGCAGACGGCGTCGAGCTGCTGCTCGATCTCCGGGTCGGCCCACTGGGCGCTGTGCGTCGGATCGTGGAACCGTGCCGTCGCGTGCAGCACCGCCCGGGCGGCTCGTGGCACGTCGTCGACGGCGAAGTCGCCGTCGGCGACCCCGTCCGCGATGATCCGGGAGAGCTGCGTGACCAACCCGTCCAGCGATGCGGCGATCACCGTACTGGCCTCGCCGACCAGCACGATGTAGGTGGCGAAGAGTTCCGGGTCGTCGAGCGCCGTCACGCGCTTCGCACCGTGCAGCGTGTGCAGCCAGGACCGCAGCCGCTCAGGCGCCGGTGCGGTACTGGCGGTCACCGCCGGCAGGTCCGCGTGCACCCGCTCCAGCCACCGGTCGGCGACCGCCTCGCGCAACGCCGTCTTGCTGGCGAAATGCCGATAGACGCTGCCGTGGCTCACTCCCAGCGCCCGGGCGACGTCCACCACGGTCGCCTTGGCTGGGCCGAA
The DNA here is from genome assembly GCF_050936445.1 of Plantactinospora sp. CA-294935. Lineage (NCBI taxonomy): Bacteria > Bacillati > Actinomycetota > Actinomycetes > Micromonosporales > Micromonosporaceae > Plantactinospora > Plantactinospora sp. CA-294935. Next base: position 7,468,270 of record NZ_JBNJMU010000001.1, on the reverse strand, counting down.
GCGGCGGAGGACCTCCTCCGCCGCTTCGAGGATTCGTTCCGGGGTCAGCGTCGAGTCGGCCATGGGCACTATTTCACCGTTCGCTGTCCAGGTGCTCCATCAGGGGGGCGGCGTAGCGGGCGCCGGCGGCGGAGTCGACCGGTACGGCCCGCTCGATGGCGGCCAGGTCGTCGGCGTCGAGCTTCAGGTCGAGCGCACCGAGCGACTCGGCCAGCCGGTCCCGGCGCCTGGCCCCGACCAGCGGCACGATGTCGGTGCCCCGGCTGAGCACCCAGGCGATCGCCACCTGCGACACGGTCGCCCCGCGAGCCTGCGCGACCTCGCGCAGCGCGTCCACCAACAGCAGGTTCGCCTGGAGGTTGTCGCCGGTGAAGCGGGGGCTGAACGAGCGGAAGTCGCCGGGGGAGAGCTGGCGGTCGGCGGTCCAGTGCCCGCTGAGCAGCCCTCGGGACAGCACCCCGTACGCCGTCACGCCGATGCCCAGCTCGCGACAGGTGGGCAGGATCTCCGCCTCGACGGTCCGGGACAGCAGCGAGTACTCGATCTGCAGGTCGGCGATCGGGTGTACGGCCTGGGCCCGCCGGATCGTCGCCGCGCCGACCTCGGAGAGGCCGATGTGGCGTACCCGGCCGGCGGTCACCTGCTCGGCGATCGCGCCGACCGTCTCCTCGATCGGCACCGCCGGGTCGAGCCGGGAGAGCCGGTACACGTCGACGTAGTCGGTGTCGAGCCGGCGCAGGGTGTACGCGAGGAAGTTCTGTACCGCTTCGGGGCGGCCGTCGATGCCGTTCCAGCCGCCCTGCGGGTCGCGGAGCGCGCCGAACTTGACACTGATCGCGACCTGGTCGCGCTCGCGTTCGCGCAGTGCGCGCCCGAGCAGCATCTCGTTGTGCCCGGCGCCGTAGAAGTCGCCGGTGTCCAGCAGCGTGACCCCGGCGTCCAGGGCCGAGTGGATCGTCGCGACGCTCTCCGTGTCGTCGGCGGGCCCGTAGAGGTCGGACATCCCCATCGTGCCGAGGCCGAGGGCGGAGACCGTGGGGCCGTTGCTGCCGAGTGTCCGGTTCTCCATGTTCTGCTCCTTGTTCGTGTGTGCCGGTCCCGCTGATCCGGTGGACCGACTGCCGGTTTCCGGCGATGTCTGTATCCGGCGACTCCAGGCTGGCCGGTGGCCGGGCCGAGCGTCGCCGCTTCACCAAGTATGGACTAACGGATGACAGAATCCAAATTCTGTCACCCCAACGCGTCGGTGGCCCGATCAGCCGGTTATCGGTCAGGGGCAGGGGTAGGAGAACTTCGGTGGGGGAGACCGCTCATCAGGAGGACGCCATGAAGACCACCTGGAAGCCCGTCGACCAGCACGGGGTGATCAGCAGCAAGCAGTCGCGGGAACTGCCGGACAGCGCGTTCGCCTTCCCGGGCAAGCGCAAGGAGCCGCTCACCGACGCGTCGCACGTGCGCAACGCCATCGCCCGGTTCGACCAGACGCACGACGTCAGCGACGCCGAGCGGGACCAGGCGTTCGCGAACATCCTCGCGGCGGCGAAGCACTACGACATCCAGGTCGCCGAGTCCGACTGGCGGCAACTGGGCAAGCGTCCGCACACGCCGAACCCGGCACACGGCGGACGCAGCTCACGCGGTTGAGCGGCGCGGGCATCGCCCGGTGCGGTCAGGCCGCCCGGTGGTGGGTATGGGCCTGGGCCGTCCCGGGCCGGGCCCGGACCAGCCGTAGGCGCGGCGGTGCCGGTGCCGGCTCCTCCTCGAACGTCGCCCGCCAGCCCGGCCCGGTCCGCTGCCCGTGCCGGGACGGCGGCTCGCCCGACTCGATCGACGGGCGGGACAGGCCGAGAATGATCAGATAGCCGGCCAGGATCAGCCCGTGACTGAGGATCCGGTTCGGGTCGACCCGGCCGGCGATCGCGTCGTTGACCGAGAGCAGGGTCAGCACGGCGACGAACGCGGTCAGCGTGGGCACCAGACCCAGCGGCCGGGTACGGCGAAGTGCGATCCAGGCGAATCCGGCGCCGAGCGCGACGTTCCAGGCTGCCGACTCGTGCCACAGGTGGTCGGGGCCGCCGCCGAGCACGACCTCGAGGCCGTGCGGATGGCCGGTCGAGCCGATGCCGGCGATCTGGGCCGCGCCGAGCAGGAACTGGGCGACGCCGACCACCCCGAGCGCGACCCGGAGCGTACTGGCCAGCCGGGCCGCCCGCCCCGGTCCGGGAGCGGCCGCGAGCAGCCGGTCGTCGATCTCCATCGGCGGCGGTACGACGCTGGTCCGGGCGAGCCTGTTCAGCGCCGTCGCGCTCTCCAGCCAGCTCCGGCACTCCGCGCAGCCGGCGAGGTGGCGGTCCACCCCGGCCCGCTCGACCGGATCCTCCTCGCCGTCCAGCCGGGCCGACAGGGCTTCTCGATACTGTTCGCACCGCACACACTCATAGTCGGGCCTGACGGTCCGCTGGTTCCCCCGGGGGTAAGCATTCTGCTGCCGGCCCTGCTCGACCGGGGCTCACCAGCATGATCGACCCGTTCGGCGATCAGATGCCCACCGGGGGTATTCGAGGCGGCCGCCGGTACCGGTAGCTTTGGGGCATGCCTCCCTCCGGCGTCGAGAGCGACGAGATCACCAGGCTTGCGCTGGCCGCCAAGGCCGGCGACCGCTCGGCGGCAGCCGCCTTCATCCAGGCGACCCAGCACGACGTGCAGCGGTTCGTCTCCCACCTGGTGGGTGCCGGCGAGGCGGAGGATCTGGCCCAGGAGACCTACCTGCGGGCGATGCGCGCACTGCCCCGCTTCGCGGCCAGGTCGTCGGCGAAGACCTGGTTGCTCTCGATCGCCCGGCGGGCCTGCGTCGACCACGTCCGGACCGCCATGCGCCGTCCCCGGGTCGCGTCGCTGCCGGACTGGCAACTCGCCGCCGACGCCGAGCTGGCCCGGGGCAGCACCGGCTTCGAGGGCGCCGTGGAACTGGCCCGGCTGCTGGCGGACCTGCCGCCGGACCGCCGGGAGGCGTTCGTCGCCACCCAGGTGGCCGGGCTGAGCTACGCCGAGGCGGCCGAGGTCTGTGACTGCCCGGTCGGCACCATCCGGTCCCGGGTGGCCCGGGCCCGGGAGGACCTGGTCGCGGCCATCCGCGCCGACGGCTCCGGCCGCCGGCTCCGTTCGACGAGCTGACCCGTCCGCGCGACCGTGCGGCCCGCCGCCGGAACCGGCGCGGTGCCGGCCACCGGATCAGGAGAGCGCGGCCTCCACCGCGCCGGGCTCGGGCCCGGAGATCGGCAGGCAGACCCGGAAAGTCGTACCCCCCGGCTCGGACTCGACCCGGATGTCCCCGTGGTGCTTGTTGACCACGATCCGGTACGAGATGTCCAGCCCCAACCCCGTGCCGTCCCCGATCGGCTTGGTGGTGAAGAACGGCTCGAAGATCCGGGACCGGACGTCGGCCGGGATGCCCGGTCCGGTGTCGACGATCTCCACCACGATCGAGTCGTCGTCCCGCCCGGTGCGTACGGTCAGCACACCCTCCTCGCCGATCGCGTAGAGCGCGTTGTCGACCAGGTTGGTCCACACCTGGTTGAGTTCGGCGGCGTAGACCGGGATCGCCGGCAGGCTGCGGTCGTACTCCTTCAGCACCTGGACACCGGGCTTGACCTTGGCGTTGAACATCGCCAGCGTGGCGTCGAGCAGGTCGTGCACGTCGACCGTCCGGTGCGGGGCCCGGTCCAGTTGCGAGTACTGCTTCGCCGCCCCGACCAGCCCGGTGATCCGGCTCAGCGCGTCGTCGATCTCGCCGAGCAGCAGTTCGGTCTCGACGGTGTAGGTGAGCCACCGGATCGCCGGCTCCAGGTCGTCCGGGCGTACCGCCGTGCCGACCTGCTCCAGCCAGGGCACGTCGATCCCACCGGCGGTCAGCGTCGGGGCGAGGTCCCAGCCGCCGGTGACGTCGTGCTCGTCCAGCCAGTCGGCCAGGGCGTCCTCGGCGTCGCTGGTCTCCAGCGGGGAGAGGGTGGGCGCGGTGGCGGCCTGCTTGACGGCGGCCTCCTGGAGTTCGACCAGGCGTTGCAGCCGCTCCCCGTCGAGGCGGCCGTCGGCGATCATGGCCAGCTTGTGCCGCATTCCGGCGACCCGGTCCCGGAGCACCGAGGTGGCCCGGACGGCGGCGGCGGCCGGATTGTTCAGCTCGTGGGTCAGCCCGGCCGACAGCGAGCCGAGGGCCAGCAGCCGTTCCCGCTCGCCCACCACGGTCTGGGTGGTCCGCATGCCGATGAAGAGCCCGTCCAGCAGGTGCATCGCCATCGGGAACCAGCGCCGCATCGCCGTGCTGATCACCTCGGCCGGCAGGGTGAAGAGCGTCACGTCGGTGATCGCCCGCATCCCGTTCAGGTAGGTCTGCACCCGCTGCTCGTTCAGGTACGGCTGGGTCGCCCCGCCGTACACGCCGCGCTGGTCGGTGCGGGTGATCTCGACCCGGTCGCCCTGCACCATCCGGATCAGCGAGACGGTGCCGTCGAGCAGCACGTAGAAGCAGCTCGCCTCGGCGCCCTCGACGAAGATGTCGGCCCCGGCCGGCAGCCGCTGCACCCGGCCGTGCTCGTGGATGTAGCCGAGCTTCTCCTCGTCCAGCGACTCGAACAGGAACAGCGTACGCAGTTCCTCGATCGCCAGCCGTTCGTCCGATCCGGTCATCTCGTCACCCGATTCGTGTTCGTGAGCCGTCTCCCGCCCGAAAGAGCTGCACTGCGCCGCCAGAGAGCTGCACTGCGCCGCCAGATAGCTTCACTGCGCCGCCAGATACTGGTGGGCCAGCGAGACCACCATCGCACCCTCGCCGACGGCCGAGGCGACCCGCTTGATCGAGTCGGCCCGGACGTCCCCGGCGGCGAATACCCCGGGCAGGCTCGACTCCAGCGGGTACGGGTCGCGGGGCAGCGACCAGCCGGCCGGCCGCCGGCCGTCGCTGCTCAGGTCCAGCCCGGTCAGTACGTACCCCCGGGCGTCCCGGGCCACCACGTCGGCCAGCCAGTCGGTACGCGGTTCGGCGCCGATGAAGACGAAGAGCCAGGACGCCTTCACGGTCCTCTGCTGCCCGGCCCGGTTGTCGCAGATGACGAGCTGCTCCAGGTGGTCGGTGCCCTCGCCGCCGACCACCTCGGAATGCGGGTGCACCTCGATGTTGTCGATCCGTTCGATCTGCTCGATCAGGTAGTGCGACATCGAGCGGTGCAGGTCGGGGCCGCGTACCAGCAGGTGCACCCGGCGGGCGTGCCGGGCGAAGTAGACCGCCGCCTGCCCGGCCGAGTTCGCCCCGCCGACGATGTAGACCTCCTGACCGGCGCAGTTCGGCGCCTCGGTCGACGCCGAGCCGTAGAAGACGCCCCGGCCGGTCAGGTCGGCCAGCCCGGGTGCGGAGAGCTGCCGGTAGGAGACCCCGGTGGCCAGCACCACCGTGTGGGCGGCGATCGACGAGCCGTCGCTGAACCGGAGCAGCCGGGTCGCCCCGGCCGCCTCCAGCCCGATCACGTCCCGGGCGGTCAGCAGTTCGGCGCCGAACTTCAGCGCCTGCCGGCGGGCCCGGTCGGCGAGCTGCGATCCGGAGACTCCGTCCGGGAAGCCGAGGTAGTTCTCGATCCGGCTGCTCTGCCCGGCCTGACCGCCGGTCGCCTGCCGCTCGACCAGCACCGTCCGCAACCCCTCGGAGGCGCCGTAGACCGCCGCGCCGAGTCCGGCCGGGCCACCGCCGACCACCACCAGGTCGTAGAAGTCGGCGGCCGGGGTGGTGGAGAGCCCGCACCGGTCCGCCAGTTCGGCCTCGGTCGGTTTGACCAGCGCGCTGCCGTCCACGGTGATCACCACCGGCACGTCGGCCGGGTCGGCCCCGGCGGCGGTCAGCAGCCGCCCGCCCTCCGGCTCGTCGGCCAGCAGCCAGCGGTACGGCACCAGGTTGCGGGCGAGGAAGTCGCGGATCTCGAACGACGGCGCGGACCAGCGGTGGCCGATCACCCGTACCTCGTCCGGGGCGGCCTCCGGGGTCGCGGCCCAGGCCTCCAGCAGGCTGTCCAGCACCGGATAGAGCTTCTCCTCCGGCGGATGCCAGGGCTTGAGCAGGTAGTGGTCGAGGTCGACGACGTTGATCGCGTCGATCGCCGCGTTGGTGTCCGCGTAGGCGGTCAGCAGCACCCGGCGGGCCGTCGGGAAGAGGTCCATCGCGGCTTCGAGGAACTCGATGCCGTTCATCTGCGGCATCCGGTAGTCGGCGAGCAGCACCGCGACCTGGTCGCCACGGAGTTTGATCTCGCGCAGCGCGGTCAGCGCCTCCTCGCCGGAGGAGGCGCGGACCACCCGGTACCGGTCGCCGTAGCGCCGCCGTACGTCCCGGGCCACCGCGCGCGACACCGCCGGGTCGTCGTCGACCGTCAAGATCACCGGGTTTGCCATGGCACCAATGAAAGCATCCGGAACGGGCCTTGACGAACGTCGATAGCGACCCGCCGGTAGCCTCGGGCGGTCAGACCCGATTCGGCTGGATCAGCCGGATGCCGCCGACCGGCGGCCGGTCCAGGGTGGCCAGCGCCGCCGGCGCCTCGGCCAGCCCGATCGTCTGGGTGACCAGTTCCGCGGGTCGGAGCACCCCGGCGCCGACCAGCGCCAGCAGTTCCGGGTACGCGTGCGCGGCCATCCCGTGGCTGCCGCGCAGTTCCAACTCGTACCCGATGACCCGGTCCATCGGCACCGCCGGGTGCCCCTTCGCGGCCGGCAGCAGCCCGACCTGCACGTGCCGGCCCCGGCGCCGCAGGCTCTCGATCGACCCGGCACAGGTCGGCGCGCTGCCCAGCGCGTCCAGCGACAGGTGCGCGCCCCCGCCGGTCAGTTCGCGGATCGCCCCGGCCACCGCCTGCGGGGCGGGCAGGGTGCCGGCGTCCAGGCAGACGGTGGCACCGAACCGGCGGGCCAGCTCCAGCGCGGCCGGGCTGACGTCGACCGCCACCACCCGGGCGCCGCAGGCCACCGCGATCATCACCGCGGAGAGTCCCACCCCGCCACAGCCGTGTACCGCCACCCACTCGCCGGCGGCCACCCGGCCCTGCGCGACCACCGCCCGGAACGCGGTGCCGAACCGGCAGCCGAGCGCGGCGGCAGCGGCGAAGCTCAGCTCGTCGGGGAGCCGGACCAGGTTCACGTCGGCGTGCTCGACCGTGACGAGGTCGGCGTACGAGCCCCAGTGGGTGAAGCCGGGCTGGGTCTGCCGCTCGCAGACCTGCTGGTCCCCGGCGAGGCAGGCGGGGCAGGTGCCGCAGGCGCAGACGAACGGGGCGGTGACCCGGTCACCGGGCCGCCAGCCGCGCACCGCCGGACCGACCGCCGCGATCACACCGGCGAACTCGTGCCCCGGCACGTGCGGCAGGCGGATGTCCGGATCGTGCCCCTGCCAGCCGTGCCAGTCGCTGCGGCACAGCCCGGTCGCCCCGACCTCGATCACCACGCCCGCAGGGCTCGGCACCGGATCGGGCACGGTACGCAGCTCCGGCCGCCCGCCGAACTCCTCGAACACCACCGCCCGCATGTCGATCATCCTCACACGCGAGGACCCCCGGACACGGCCGGGCCCCTGCCGTCGGCTCGCGACGGAGAGGGGGCCCGGCTCGACCGGATCGAACTCAGGAGCGGCGCTGGTCAGGATGGACCGCACGGGGAGGTCGAGAGAGGTTCGTCGTCTGGCCAACGTGGACCTGACGGGTCGTCGAGGTGAGTGGTTACACATCAGTGAACATTTAGTATTGGCGACGATCTACCCAAACGATCGCTCAACCGGCACCCTTTCACCGCAATTATCCGGTCCGCTGGGGGCGGTCCCAGTCCACCGGGCCCGGACGCGGAGACCGCGACGCACGACGTGACCCGGATCGGGGTCGGTGACGCGGCGTGACGGTCGACCAGTGGGCGTGACCAGGCAGCAAGGTGCAGGTGGCAACTTGCAATCTGGCATCTTGCCGGCCTCCCGCCGGGCGTGGCCGACGTCGCGCCGGAGCGCCAATACAATGGCACAAGCCAATACCTTGACTTACCGTCTGTCGCAGCGCATCGTGAGATTCCAGATGTCGTTGGGAGTTACGGGGCAACTCATTCCCGGTGGGCCAACTATTGCCACCGGGGCCCTGCCATCGGAACCCTACGACAGCGCCCGAGCGTGGGCCAGGAGGCGGCCATGGAACTCAGCCCGTTCGCTGGTACCTATCTGACCGACCCGGCCACGGTGTGGCGAGATCTGCTGGACCGCCCGGAGAGCGTGCACTACGCCGAGGACCTGGGCATGTGGTTGATCAGCCGGCACGAGCACGTCCGGCAGGCGTTCGGGGACGCGGACAGTTTCGGCAACGCCCTCACCCTGGCCCCGGTCTACGAGATGTGTCCCGAGGCGCTGGCGATCGTGATGCGGCTCGACGTACCAGCGACGACGGCCGCGGCCGACTCCCCGGTGCACACCCGCACCAGGCGGGCGCTGCGGGCCACCTTCGCCAACACCGGCCCCCGGGTCGCCGCCCAGTACGGGCCGATCGTGCGGCGCCGGGTCGACCAACTCGTCGACGCCGTCACCGCCCGCCGGGGCGAGGTCGTCGACCTGATCCCGGAGTTCACCGCCCTGCTGCCCCTGCTGGTGGTGCTGGACATCCTCGGCGTACCCGACCGGGATGTGGCCCGGATCCGGCAGTGGGCCGACGGGCAGATCGCCCTCGTCTGGGGCCAACCCGACCCCGCCGAACAGGTACGCCTCGCCCAGGGCCTGCTCGACTTCTGGCACTACTGCCAGGACCTCGTCGGCCAGCGCGCCGACGGCGACCTCGACGGCGACGACTTCGTCTCCCGGGCACTGCGCTACCGCGACGGCGACGACGAGATCCTCACCGTCGCCGAGGTCGCCTCCATGGCGTTCAACCTGCTCGTCGCCGGCCACGAGACCACCGCCGGACTCCTCGCCCACGGCCTGGAACAGGCGCTGTCCGTGCCGGGACGGTGGGAACGCATCGCCGACGACCCGGCCAGCGTCCCGGCCTTCCTGGAAGAGGCGCTCCGGTTCGGTCCCGCCATCGACGGCTGGCTGCGGGTGACCCTGCGACCGGTCACCATCGGCGGCGTCACCATCCCCGCCGGGCAACGGTGCCTGCTCCTCATCGGCGCCGCGAACCGCGACCCGGCGACGTTCACCGGTCCGGATCGGTTCGATCCGGACCGGGAGGACGTCAAGGACCATCTCTCCTTCGGTTACGGTCCGCATTTCTGCATCGGTGCCGCACTCGCCCGCCTCGAGGCCCGGATCGCGCTCGTACGGCTCGCGGAGGCAATTCCCGGGCTGCGTCTGGTGCCGGGTCACGTAAGTACCTACAAGCCCAATGTCGCGTTCCGTGCCCACCGGGTGCTGCCCGCGGTCGTCGATATCGGCAGTGCGCCGAGGGAACGACAGGAAGATCCACCGGACGCGCTTACCGCCCGTGCCGCCTAGCCGATCCCGTGCCGACCGGCTAATTCGCGTCCCGAGTCCCGGCCCGTCGATACCGGCCCGGCTGACGGCGGGGCCGGGTCAGGCATCCGGGTACGCCGGACCGGGTGCGTCGGATCTCGCCGACTCGGATCACGCTCTGTCAATGAGCCGCCAGGGATCGATCGACATCGTCACATCGATGGATGACCGGTGTCGCCGGTCTCCGACCGATGATTGCGGAGTGTCGCCATTCGCCGCTCTCGGCGGAAGGGATGAATCCGGGCAACCGGTGGTGGTCCGTTCCTTCGTAGATCGTTTTCGTACCGTCAAGTAGATCGGCGTGCGAGGTTTTTCACTTACCGTCAACGATAGGTGGCGCGTAAGGCTTCACACCCGTCGCTGCGGAGGTAAGAATTGGCCCCGGCAAATGCCGGGTCATGATCTGCGCTGCGCGTCTCATGATCTGGTGCGAGTGATCGGATCGCTGACCAACGAAGGTGAGCAAATGGACGCTGCGTCGTCAGGTACCGCTGAGTCGATGGCCACCCGACAGTTCCAGCGCGAACTGCGCCGCTGGCGTACCCGCAAGGGGCTGACCCAGCGCGCCCTCGCCGACCGCGTGCGGTTCAGCCGGGAGACGGTGGCGGCGGTGGAGGCGGGCCGCCGGTACGGCAGCCAGGAGCTTGCCGTGCGCTGTGACGACGTACTCGGGACCGGAGGTCTGCTCACCGCGCTCTGGCCGCAGGTGGCGGTCGAGCAGATCGCCGCGGACGGACGGCGCGGGCCGCGCGGCGCCGTGGCCGGCCGGGTGGACCCGACCAGGGCCGACCCCGAGTCCACCGTCGGGGAGCGACAGTCCGTGGTGGACGCGATCGACGAGCTGCGGGATCTGATCGACCAGATGCTGCGGGTGCACTTCCCGGCGGCGTCCGACCGGCGGCCGGAGGAGGCGCACCGGCTCACCGAGGAGGCACACCGCCTCGCGGCGCAGGTGCACCGGTTGCACGGCGACGACGCCGGCCACCCGGACGACCCGCGGTCGGTGGAGGAGTCCCGGCAGCCGGTGGCCGAGTCGCGCCGGCCGCCCGGCGAGGCCCGCCGGCCCTTCGCCGAGTCCCACCGGCGAGGCCGGGTCGGCGCGCTGCGCCACCGGCACTGAACCGCTCTCACCTGACTGTTGTGCACCAGCAGACGCGGGTCGGCGAGCGCGTCGACCAGCCTCCCGGGTATCGCTGCCTGCGGAAGTAACTGCCTGTTCATCGGCGGGTACAGATAGTGGTACGAGCTGTTTGTACCACGGTTAACCCTGTTGCCCGGCCCCGCCGGTCCGGCGCAATGGGACTTGCTAACTGCAAGATGCAGATCTCCTCGATGACGAGCCGTGGGAGTCAGTCTTGGCCTCGACCACCCGATCCCACGCGGCCCGACCCCAGCCCGTACGCCGACGCGGCTGGAAGATCGCCTCTCGGATGCGCATCATCGTGGCCGCGCCGTTGGTGGCGGTCGTCGGGTTCGCCGGACTGGCGCTGGCAGACAGCGCCCGGCAGGCCGAGCAGGCCAGCGACCTCGGCGTACTTGCCCAACTGGGCGCCGAGGCCGGCCGGCTGGCCTACCAGCTCCAGCGGGAACGGGCGGCCGCGGCCGACCTGCTGACCGCCGCCACGCCCCGGCAGCAGGACACCTACGCCCGGCAGGCGGCCGCCACCGACGAGATCGTCGCGCGCTACCAGCGGCAACGGGCGCTCGCCCCCGAGCCGGCCGCCGGGCCGGGCAGCGTACTGGCCCGGATCGACAACGCGCTGGCCGACCTGTCGCCGCTGCGGACCCAGGTGCGTACCGCTGCGCACGCGGCCGTCTCCGCCACCACGTTCAGCTACCGGATCGTCATCGCCGACCTGCTCGCGTACCGGGAGTCGATCGCCCAGGGCGTCGTCTCCGCCGAGGTCGCCGACGGGATCCGGGCCGCTGCCGCACTGTCGAAGACCGCGGAGGCGCTCGGCCAGCAACAGGTGGCGGTGCTGCGGGCGATCGCCGCCGGCCAGCTCACCCCGGCGATGCAGCAGGACATCACCGCCGCCCGGACCGGCTTCACCGAATCGAGCCTGGCCTTCCTCGGTCTCGCCCCCGGCCAGTGGCAGGTCTGGTGGGAGCAGGCCGGCAGCGGCAAGGAGGCGCTCACCCTGCAACGCCTCCAGGACCAGGTCTCCCGGGCCGAGATCGGCGCCCCGCTGGAGGTCGAGACCAACGCCTGGATCGGCGCCACCCAGGGCTGGGCCGCCCGGCTGTTCGAGGTGCAGCAGCGGGTCGACTCCGCCGTGCTGGCCGAGGTGGACACGGCCCGGGTGGAGCAACGCTGGCGGGCCGTCGCCGAGGGCGCCGCGATGGCGGTCGCGCTGCTGCTGACCGTACTGGTCACCTGGGCGGTCGCCCGGCAGATCACCCGACGGCTGCGCCGACTGCGGGACGCGGCGCACGCGGTGGCGTACACCGAACTGCCGGCGATGGTCGCCGAACTGCGCAGCCTGGACAGCGCCGGCATCCATCCGGAGGCCCTCGCCCGGGCCTCCGCCTCCACCCTGGAGGCGTCCAGCGGTGACGAGATCGGCGAGGTGGGCGAGGCGTTCGCCGCCGTACACCAGGCGGCCGTGCGGACCGCCGCCGAGCAGGCGGTCATGCGGGCGAACACCGCGGACATCTTCGTCCACCTCAGCCGCCGCGAGCAGCGGCTGGTGGACGCGGTACTGGCCCAGGTGGACAAGGTCGAGCAGGACGAGACCGACCCGGAACGGCTACAGCAGCTCTACACCCTGGACAGCCTGGCGACCCGGATGGGACGGATCAACGCCAGCCTCCTCGTGCTCGGCGGTGTGGGCGTCGGGCGGGTACGCCACGAGGACGTACCGATGCAGAAGGTCGTGCAGGCGGCGCTATCGCAGATCGAGCACTACACCCGGGTCCGGATCGGCGTCGTCGACCCGGACGTGGCGGTCGCGGCCGACAAGGTCGACGAGGTGGTGCACCTGCTCGCCGAGTTGATGGACAACGCGACCGCGTACTCGCCGCCGGAGACCGAGGCGTGGGTGACCGCGCGCAGCCTCGGCGACCGGGTCATCGTGCAGGTCAGCGACGAGGGTGTGGGGCTCTCGCTGCAACGGCTGGCACAGCTCAACGACCTGCTGGCCCGGCCACCGGCCACCGACGTGGCGGCGGTCCGGGCGATGGGTCTGGTCGTGGTCGGCCAACTCGCCGGTCGGCTCGGGGTGGCGGTCGAACTACGGCCCGGTCCCAAGCTCGGCACCATCGCCGAGATCTCGCTGCCGGCGACGCTGATCCGCCCCGTGCCGCCGGAGAGCCAACTGCTGGCGCCCGGCCGGCTGTCGACGATGCAGGAGGGCCGGGCACGCGGCACCGCCGTACCGGTCTCCTCGTCGACCGTCACCCCGAACGGCCCGGCCCGCCGGCCGACCTCGGAGCGGGCGCTTCCGTCCGGGTCGGTCTTCCGGCCGGCGGCCCAGCGGGCCGACCGGGGCGACGACCCGACCCAGGAACTGGTCATCTTCGAGCAGGTCAACAACTGGTTCCGTACCGACCGGTCGGGCACTCCGGTCGGGGCGCCCACGGGCAACGGCGCGAGCAGCCCAGTGGGGGTCAGTCCCGAACCGGTCGGCCCGCCGGTCGGTGCGTCCAACGGGACCGGCGGATCCAACGGTGGCTACGGCACGACGGGCTGGCAGACCCGGGGCGACGAGGGGTGGCGGGCCGCCACCGGGCTGGCCAACCCGGACATCTCCGGGACCACCCCGTCCGGGCTCCCGATCCGTCAGCCGCAGCGGCACCTCGTGCCGGGCGGCGTCGCCCCGCCACCCGAACAGCAGCCGGTCTCGGAGCACCGCGACCCGGCCGAGGTGGCCAACGCGATGGCCGCCTACGCCCGGGGCGTGGCCGCCCGCCGTCCCAAGCTGGTGAACGCCTCGGCGACAAGCGACGCGACAGGGAGTACTACGTGAACCAACGAGATCTCGGCTGGATGCTGGACAGTTTCGTCGAGCGGGCCCCGGAGGTCAGCCACGCCATCGCCATCTCCAGCGACGGCCTGATGGTGGCGTCCACCCGGAACCTGCCACCGGACCGGGCCGACCAGCTCGCGGCCACCGGCAGCGGCCTGGTCAGCCTGCTCCGGGGCGCCGCGGGCTTCTTCGAAGCGGGCGCGGTGATCTCCAACGTCACCCAGCTCGAGGGCGGCTTCATGTTCTCGATGGCGTTCAACGACGGTGCCTCGCTGCTGGTCCTCGCGGCGCCCACCTGCGACGTCGGCAAGGTCTCCTACGAGATGACGGAACTGGCGAACCGGATTGGAGACGTACTGACGCCGGCGGCCCGCGCCGCGGTGGCGCAGGGACGCTGACGGCGGCGCGGCCCCGATGTCCGGAGCCAGTTCCGACACACCGTGCCGCCGCACCGCCCGGTGGCCCGGGCCGGCCTCCCGCGAAAGTCGTCGTCCCGGCACCACCCTCCGCCGGCTCCGCCAGCCCGGCGGCCACCACCCCACGACCACACCTTCCCCACAACCTTCCTCACCCCTCGACTGGAGAAGTCATGCCTTTCCCCACCGGTACGAGCCGGCGTCGCGCCCTGACCGGCGCGCTGCTCGCCCTCGGGTTGACCGTGGCCGGTAGCGCCTGCAACAGCGGCGACGACGCCGGCGGCACGCCGGGCACGATAAAGATCGGTCTGCTCGCCTCGCTCTCCGGCACCTACGAGGCGGTCGGCACGGAGATCCGCGACGGTTTCGAGCTCTACCTGCGGATGCACGACGGCAAGCTCGGCGGCCACAAGGTCGACCTGATCGTCGCCGACGAGGGTAACGGCGCGCAGACCGCCGTACCCGCCGCCACGAAGCTGATCAAACAGGACCGGGTGCAGGCGCTCACCGGCATCGTCGGCGGTGGCTCGGTGGCCGGGGTCGCCCCGGTGCTCGCCGAGGCGAAGATCCCGTTCGTCGGCTCCAACGGCAACCCCGGGCTGAAGGACGTCTCCCGGTCCTGGTTCACCTCCTACCTCTCCGACGAGCCGGGCGCGGCGATCGCCGAGTACGTCCGGGACAACGTCAAGGGCGAGGTCTTCGCGATCGGCCCGAACTACCAGGGCGGCTGGGACGAGCTGCGCGGCTTCACCGACACCTTCAAGGAGATCGGCGGCAAGCTCGCCAACCCGGACGGCAAGACCCTCTGGACGCCGTTCCCGCAGACCACCAACTTCCTGCCGTACTTCGCGAAGATCAAGGCATCCGGTGCCGAGGCGGTCTTCACCTTCTACGCCGGTACCGCCGCCGTCGACTTCGTGAAGCAGTACGCCCAGTCGGAGATCAAGGACCTGCCGCTCTACGCCGCCGGCTTCCTCACCGAGGGCGGCGTGCTGAACGCACAGGGCGAGGCGGCCCGGAACATCTACTCCGTACTCAACTACTCGCCCGACCTGGACAACGCCGAGAACCGTTCCTTCGTGGCGGCCTGGAAGGAGAACCACGACGGTTCGCCCACCACCTACGCGATGGCCTCCTACGACGCGGCGGCGGTGCTGGACAAGGCGATCGGCGCGGCCGGCGACAACCCCACCCCGGAGGAGATCAACAAGGCGATCGCCGGGCTCGGCCAGATCGACAGCCCGCGCGGCACCTGGCAGTTCTCCAAGGAGACGCACTCGCCGGTGCAGAAGTGGTATCTGCGGCAGGTCCGGCAGGACGGGCGCGCACTCTCCAACACCGTCGTCGGTGACCTGGCGACCGTGGGCGGATGATGCTCCAATCGGCGCGGGTCCTCGGCCCGGTCGACCCGTACCTGATCCCGGCTCTGGACGGTGTCGCCTACGGGTTGCTGCTCTTCGTCGCGGCGTCCGGGTTGGTGTTCTGCTTCGGCGTGGCCAACATCCTCAACCTGGCGCACGGGCTGCTGTACGCGATCGGCGCGTACCTCGCCGCGGCGCTGCTGGACGGCGGCTGGGGCAGCCTGCTGCTCGCCCTGGGCGTGGGAACGCTGGCGGCGGCCGGTGCGGGAGGCCTGCTCGCGGGCCTGCTCGCGCCGGTCGCCCGGCGTGACCACCTGACCCAGGCGCTGCTGACCTTCGGAGTGGCGCTGGCCGGGGGCGCCCTGCTGGTCACCGCGTTCGGTCCGGACAGCCTTCCGGTGCGGATCCCCGCCGCGCTGGACCGCTCGGTGGAGGTGGCCGGGCACCGGTACGCGGCGTACCGGCTGGTCTTCATCGGGGTGGCCGCGGTCATCGCGGTGCTGCTCTGGCTGGCGGTGGCCAAGACCCGGGCCGGGATGCTGGTCCGGGCGGCGGTCGACGACGCCGACATGGTCGCCTGCCTGGGGGTGAACCCGGCCCGGATCCGGCTCGGCGTGCTCGCCGCGGCCGGCGCGCTGGCCGGTGCCGCCGGGGTGCTCGGCGCGCCGATCATCGGCCCGGCACCGACCACCGGCGACACCGTGCTGCTGCTCTCGCTGGTCGTGGTGGTGCTCGGCGGCCTCGGCTCGGTCCAGGGCACCCTGCTGGCCGCCCTAGCCGTCGGCGAGATCCAGAGCCTCGGCGTCGCGCTGGCGCCGACCGCCGCGCCGTTCCTGCTCTTCGCGGCGATGGCCCTGGTGCTCGCCGTCCGGGCCCGCGGGCTGCCCGGTCGGTTCCTGCGGCTGCGCCCGGGGGGTACGACGTGACCCCGGCCGCCCGGCGCTGGCTGGTCCGGGCCGGGGGAGCCGGACTGCTCGCCGTCGCCGTCGCGGTGCCCTGGTCCGTGGACGCCTACACCACCTCGCTCTTCGCCCGCACCCTGGTACTGGGGCTGGTCGGGGTGAGCGTGGCGCTGCTGACCGGGCTGGCCGGGCTGCCCACGCTCGGCCAGACCGGGCCGTACGCCGCCGGTGCGTACGCCAGCGCCCTGGTCGCGATGCACGTCTCGTCGGTCGGGGTGGTGCAGGTGCTCACCGGGGCGGCGGCCGGCGCGCTGTTCGCCCTTCTCACCGTGCCGCTGGTGGTGTACGCCCGAGGCGTGGTCGTCCTGATGATTACCCTGGCCATCGGTGAACTGACGGTGACCGCCGCCGGTCGGTGGACCTCGGTCACCGGAGGGACCGACGGGCTCGCCGGAATCCCGGCGATCCAGCCCGTCTGGGGCATGGCTCCGCTGGCCAGCGACCGCGCACGCTATCTGTACACGCTGGTCGTCGTCGGGGTGGTGATAGCGGCCATGGTGATGCTGTTGCGTACGCCGGCAGGGCTGCTGTTGCGGGCCAGCCGGGACGACGAGGCGCGGACCCGGGCCTCCGGACACCGGGTCACCGGCTACCTGGCGGTGACCTTCGTCGGGGCCGGGGCGGTGGCGGGGGTCGCCGGCTCGCTGCTGATCACCGCACAGCAGTACGTCTCGCCGGCCGACTTCGGCTTCGACGTCTCCGCACTGCTGCTGCTCGGCGTGGTGATCGGTGGTGCGGCGTCGATCGGCGGCGCGATCGTCGGTACCGCCCTGGTGATCGCGGTACGGGACTGGCTCTCCGGCCTGCTGCCCGGGTACGCGCCGCTGCTGCTCGGCGGTCTCTTCGTGCTGACCGCCTATCTCTTCCCCCGTGGCGTGGCCGGTTTCTCGACCGAACTCGCCAACCTGGTCAGGTCCCGTTCGCGGGGCCGGACCGGGCCGGGGGATCGCCCCGGGACGGGAATCCAGGGCCGCCCGTCCCGGGGCGAACCCGTCGGCGCCGCACCGACGAGCGGGGAGACGCGATGACGGCACTCGCGACGACGCCACTGCTGACGGCCGAGGCGGTGGTCCGCCGGTACGGCTCGCTGATCGCGGTGAACCGGGTGGACCTCCGGGTCGCCGACGGCGAGCGGCACGCCCTGATCGGGCCGAACGGTGCCGGCAAGACCACCCTGCTCGACCTGATCGGCGGGGCGACCCGGGTCGACGGCGGGCGGATCCGCTTCGCCGGCCGGGACATCACCCGGCTCGGCCCGGCCCGGCGGGCCCGGATCGGGATCGGCCGGATCCACCAGCGTCCGGCCGTCTGGCCGTCGCTGACCGCACTGGAGAACGTCGTGGTCGCCGGTTGGCACCAGGCCGGCGGGTTCTGGGGCGTACGCTCCCGGAACCGGTTCCGGCGGCGGCTGCGCGAGCCCGCGCTGGCCCTGCTCGACCGGGTCGGACTCGCCGGCACGGCGTCGACCACGGCGGCGCACCTGTCGCACGGCGAGCGGCGCCAACTGGAGATCGCGATGGCGTTGGCCGGCCGTCCCCGCCTGCTGCTGCTCGACGAGCCGGCCGCCGGACTCTCCGGAGTGGAGGTGCACCGGCTGGCCGAGCTGCTGGCGGAACTGCCCCGGGACGTGTCGGTGCTGCTGGTGGAGCACCGGCTGGACCTGGTGTACGCGCTGGCCGACACGGTCACCGTGCTGCACGACGGCCGGCTGGTCGCCAGCGGCGAGCCGGACGAGATCCGCAACGCACCCGCCGTCCGGCGGGCGTACGCCGAGGCGGTGCGGTGATGCTGCGGGTGCAGGGCCTACGCGCCGGCTACGACGGCGGTACGGTGCTGCACGACGTCGACCTCGAGGTGCCGGCCGGTACGGTGCAGGCGTTGGTCGGCCGCAACGGCGCCGGCAAGAGCACCCTGGTGCACGCCGTCGCCGGCCTGCTGCGGCCGTACCGGGGAATCGTCTCGGTCGACGGCGTGGACCTGGCCGGCAAGCCGGCGCACCGGGTCGCCCGGGCCGGTGTCGGGCTGGTGCCGCAGGGGCGCCGGGTGTTTCCCCGGCTGACCGTCTCCGAGCACCTGACGCTGGCCGCCTCGCTGCGCCGCCGTGGCCGGTCGCGGTCCGGTCCGAACTGGACGGTCCCCGGGGTCCTGGAACTGCTGCCCCGGCTGGCCGAGCGGTTGGGCCACCGGGGCAACCAGCTCTCCGGCGGGGAGCAGCAGATGCTCGCCATCGCCCGGGCCCTGCTCACCCAGCCCCGGGTGCTGCTCCTCGACGAACCGGGCGAGGGGCTCGCCCCGGACCTGGCGGCCCGGGTCCGGGAACTCGTGACCCGGCTCGCCGGGGCCGGGTTGTGCATCCTGCTCGTCGAACAACAGCTCCAGCACGCGATCGAGGTCGCCGACCGGATCGCGGTGCTGGACTACGGCCGGCTGGTCTTCGCGGACTCGACGGCCGCCGTGCGCGCCGACCCCGCCCCGGTGGAGGCGGTACTCAGTGTGGCGGGCGCGGCCACGCCGGCAGGGACCGGACCGGTCCCGTCCGGCCAGGAGTCCACGGCCCCGACCGGGCCCGACTCCGCCCGCTCCGGGCCAACGGGAGGCCCGGGCACGCTCGTGCCTGATTCCGACCCCTCGGCAGACCCCAGGTCCGCCCCAACCACATCCTCTTCCTCATCCGCACCCTGAGAACCGTCGGATCCCGACGTTCGTCGCAGCGCTGACTCCGTGTCGGCACCGGTACCCCCACGTTCCTCCGGTGCTGACGCGCGATGACGCGTGCCCGGATTGTCGTCACAGATCATCACGAAGGAGGTACCGATCGTGACTGCCACCCCTGTCAAGAGCAGCTACGCGTTCGACAACCGCTCTCCGGAGGCCGAGGCGCAGATGCGGGCGCTGGAGTCGTTCCTCGATCCGATAACGGCGGAGCGGCTCGCCCCGGTGCTGACCCCCGGCGCGAGGTGTTGGGAGCTGGGCGCGGGCGGCGGTTCGATCGCCCGGCACATGGCCCGGATGGTCGGACCCACCGGACTTGTCATCGCGACCGACATCGAACCGTCCCGGCTGGAGCCGGAGGGAAACCTCGTCGTACGCCAGCACGACGTCCGGACCGGCGCGCCGGAGGGCGGCCCGTTCGACGTCATCCACGCCCGGCTGGTCCTGCTGCACCTGCCGGAGCGGCGGCGGGTACTCGCCGAGCTGATCGGTGCGCTCGCCCCGGGCGGCGCCCTGGTGGTCGAGGAGTTCGACTGCACCGCCGGGCTGCGGGTGCTGGCCGCGCCGACCGACGACGCGGCGAAGCTCTTCCAGCAGGTGATGGAGGCGACCCTCGGCATCCTTCAGGACCGGGGCGCCGACCTGGCCTGGGCGCAGGACGTGCACACGGAGATGGTGCTGGCCGGGCTGACCGACGTGGACACCATCACCCACTCGCAGAGCTGGCCGGGCGGCTCGACCGGGGCCTCGCTGCACGAGACGAACTCCCGCCAGCTCGAACCCCGGCTGCTCGCCACCGGACTCTCCCCGAACCAGTTGGAGGGGTTCCGGGAACTCGCCAAGGACCCGGCCTTCGCCTCGCTGTCGTACCAGTTCGTCTCCACCCGGGGCCGGCGGCCGGGCCGGGGCTGTGTGAACTGACCATCTCCCCGCGCCAGCGGGCGGCGGGTCGGGGCCGACGCGGCCGCTTCCTCCCCGGCGGCAGACCGCAGGACCCGCCGATCCGGCTGGCCGGTCCGGCGGTCGACCGGAGCGCTACGGTCGACCGCCGGACCACCACGTCCCATCCTTGTCCCATCCTTCAGGAGCGCTGGCTGCCCCAGACCGCGCTGGAGGTCGGCGTCCTTTGAGGGTGGGGGAGGAGGCGCTCCGGACCGAGGTACCTGTTTCGCAGACTGTCGAGCTGCCCCGCCTGTGCACCCGGCTTGCGCGGCACCGACCGGCGCCGCTCAGGGGCCCGCCCCGGGTCGCCGAAGGGGAGGCGGCGACCCGGGGCGGGCCGGTCGGGTGACCATCGGTGGATCGTCGGCGACGGCGTCCACCGCCGAGGCGGTCAGCGGCGGCGGGGCACCCAGTAGAGGATCTGCCCCGCGAGCAGCGCGGGATGTGTGTCGGGCAGCTCGCGCAGCGCGCGGGCGAGATGCGCGCCGAGGTACACCATCAGGCCCACCCGGTCGTTGCGGTACGCGGTGGCCAGCGCCAGTCGGGCGGACTGGCAGGGCCAGGGGCTGGCGCACCTGCGGCACCGGTACGACGGGTGCGTCGGGATGTGCTTACGCCAACGTTCCTGCGGGCCGATCACCGGTCACACCCGCGTACCGTGCCGAGCGCGGTAATCCTGCGCGGGCGTCAGCCCGCCGGCGCGGCCGTTCGCCAGATGTGAGCGGGTGGGCGCGTCCCATTCGGGCCGACGGTTGCCGGCCCGAGCCCGAGCCCGGGCCGGCGGCGGGGACGGGTTGACGGGTGGCGGCGTGGCCGACAGAGTACCGATCTCGGCCCGCTCCACCTCGGTCAACTCGACCGGGGGCGGCGGCTGGTAAGGCGTGGGCACCAGTTCGAGGGAATCCGGGCAGCGCCAGCGCCAACCGCAGCGGCAGTACCGCCAGAGCCGGCGCCAGTCCCGGCGGTGGTAGGGCCGTGGTCCGGTCAGGTGCCGGAGCAGCCTCTTCATCACAACCGCCTCGGGGAGTTGGAGGGGAGCCGGTCCCGGTGGGGGGTCGAGACCGGCTCCCGGGGCGAGTTCCACCCGGGCGCCTGGCGGTCACCGAGCAGTTCTGCTGAGTGACACTCTGCTGTGGACGGCACTAGGCTCGGAAGGCGATCGAGCAGGTCACGGCGCAGGTCTGCTGAGCCGGCGGCGGCGCCTGGCGAACGCCTGGTGATCTAGACAGAGTTCTGGAGGTCCGATGGAACACGAGGATGATTTCGCCTTCATCCGCGACCAGCTCCGCCGGCAGCGAGCCTTGCGCGGCATGCCGCAGGACGAGTTCGGCAAGCGGACGAACTACTCGGCCTCGACTGTCTCCGCTGTGGAGACCGGTACCCGAGCGATCGACATGCCGTACGCCACCCGCGCCGACGAGATCCTGGAGACCGGCGGCCTGTTCGTGCGGTTGCTGAAGAAGGCACAGCGGTTCAGCGAGCCCTCCTGGCTGGAGCGCTGGCTGGACGCCGAGCGCACCGCCAAGCAGCTCCGGAATTACCACCCCAGCCTGATCCCCGGCCTGCTCCAGACCGAGAACTACGCCCGCGCGGTGCTGCGCCTCGAACCCACCCGGCCCGAGGCGGAGTTGGAGAAGCTGCTCGCGTCCCGCCTCGAACGGCAGGAGATCCTGACCCGCGACCAGCCACCCCTGCTGATCGCCGTCCTCGAAGAATCGGCGCTGCGTGTCCGGGACGCCATCATGGCCGAGCAGTACAGGCACCTGCTGCGGATGGCCGAACTGCCCCACGTCCACTTGCACCTGATCCCCGCCGACGCTGGGCTGCACGTCGGCCTCAACGGGCAGCTCTCCCTGGCCAGGTCCGCCGACGGCTGCTGGGTGGGAAGCATGGAAAACCAGCTCGCCGATTCCATCGTCGACGACGAGGAGAGCATCGCTACGCTCCTCACCCGGTGGGAGGGTGTGCGCGGCGTAGCCTTGCCGGAGAGCCTGTCGCTCGTCCTGTTGAAGGAAATTGAGAGCCAGCATGGACCTCAGTAACGCCCGGTGGCGGAAGTCGTCCCGCAGCGGCACCAGCGGCGGCAACTGTGTCGAGGTGGCCGACAACCTGCCCGGCGTGGTCGCCGTACGGGACAGCAAGGACCCGGCGGGCCCGGTGCTGAGCTTCGGGCCGGCGGCGTGGCGAGCCTTCGTCGGCCTCGCCGCCAGGCAGGGCTAGGCCCTGCTGGTGGCCACGGCTCGGTGGCGTTTGAGCTGGTTGCTATCGCATTCGACAGTAGCGGCTTCAGCGCCGCCCCGGGCAACTCCTCGATGGGACCTTGAGGCATTGCCATAGGGTGATCGCGTGGCATTGGGTGGATATCGGCTCGGGGTCGATTTCGGTACCTCGTCGACGGTGGCGATGCTCGCGGGTCCGGACGGACGGGCGAGGCCGTTGCTGTTCGACGCGTCGCCGCTGCTGTCGTCCGGGGTGTACGCCGGCCCCGGTACCGGGCCGCTGCTCACCGGGACGGACGCCGAACGGGCCGCGTCGGCCCACCCCGCGGGCTTCGAGGCCAACCCGAAACGGCGGATCGACGACCACGTCATCTGGCTCGCCGAACGGGAAGTCACGGTCACCGACGCGATCGCCGCCGTGCTGACCCGAATCAGCGTCGAGGCACGCCGGGTCGCCGGCCGGCCACCGGACGCGGTGGTGCTCACCCACCCCGCCGGGTGGAGCCATACCCGGCTCGGCATCCTGGCCGCCTCCGCTGACCGGGCACAAATCGGCGACTGCTCCTTCGTCGCCGAACCGGTCGCCGCAGCCGCGTACTTCGCCCACGTCCTCGGCCGCGACCTGCCCGTCGGCCGCTGCCTCGTCGTCTACGACCTCGGTGCCGGCACCTGCGACGTCAGCATCGTCCGCCGCACCGCAGGCGGGCTGGAGGTGGTCGCCACCGCCGGGCTGGACGACGTCGGCGGCCTGGACCTCGACGCCGCCATCGTCACCCACGCCCGCTCAATGACCACCGCCGCCGCTGATGCCTGGGGACGGCTGGAGTGGCCGCGAACCCCCACCGACCAACGCGCCCACCAACAGTTGTGGCGCGACGCCCGTACCGCCAAGGAACAACTGTCCCGACACACCACCGCCGACCTGCACATCCCGCTGGTCGACACCGTCGTCCACGTGACCCGCGACGAATTCGAAACAGCGGCCCGCCCCCACCTCGACCGCACCGTCGACCTCACCGCCACACTGCTGCGCGACACCGGCCTACCCAGACAACACATCGCCGGCATCTTCCTCGTCGGCGGCTCCTCCCGGGTACCCCTCACCGCCTCCCTACTGCACCGCACCCTCCGCATCGCCCCCACCGCCCTCGACCACCCCGAACTCGTCGTCGCCGAAGGCGCCCTCCACACCCCAACCACCACCAGCACCCACCCGCCAACCAAACCCACCCCGCCAGCAGCAGCGACGCCGGCACCCATCGAACCGCCGCCGGTAGCCCCGGCTGCTCCGGCCGACGCTCCGCCCCCGGCCGACGCTCCGCCCCCGGTACTGACCGGAACCCCGACCACCGACGACAACGCCTATCCGACGGCGCTCGCCATCACCCCTGGTGAGCTGGAGACAAAGCACACCATCTTCGACGCTGCCGCTGTGCGCTGGCCGCGCTGGCCGCCCCGAACCGGCCGGGACAAGGCCACCATCGGCGGCGCCACCGCCCTCGTACTGGCGATCGTCGCCGCCGGGTTATGGATCTTCGTGCCAGACCGATCGCAGGCCGCCGTTACGCTGACCGGCCTCGGACCAGTCAACGGCGTGGCGTTCAGCCCCGACGGCAGAACCGTCGCCACGACCGGGCCGAACGACACCGCGCGGCTGTGGGACGTCGCCACCGGCAGGAGCACCGCCACTCTCCGAGGCCACCAAGGGCCGGTCTACGGCGTGGCGTTCAGCCGTCCCGATGGCCGAATCCTTGCCACCGCCAGCAACGACAAGACCGCACGGCTGTGGGACGTGACCACCGGCAGGACCACCGTCACCCTCCCCGGCACCGGCACCGTCGGGGACGTGGCGTTCAGCCCCGACGGCAAAACCGTCGCCATCTGTAGCTGGGGCGACGCCGTACGGCTGTCGGACGTGACCACCGGCGAGACGGTCACCACCCTGGCCGGCGTCAGCCACTCGGCGGTGCGCGTGGTGTTCAGCCCCGACGGCAAGACTCTCGCCATCGCCGCCAGCGCCGGCAAGAGCGCACAACTGTCGGTCGTAGCCACCGGCAGGACCACCACCACCCTCGCGCACACCGCCAACGTCGTGGACGTTGCGTTCAGCCCCGACGGCAAGACCCTCGCCACCGCCAGCGCCGACGACGCGCGGCTGTGGGACCTGGCCACCGGCGAGACCATCACCACCTTCGCCCGCCACACCGACTCGGTCACCAGCGTGGCGTTCAGCCCTGACGGCAAGACCCTCGCCACCGGCAGCGCCGACAACACCGCACGGCTCTGGAATGTCGCCACCGGCGGGACCATCACGACCCTCACCGAGCACACCGACCGGGTCACGAGCGTGGTGTTCAGCCCCGACGGCCGGACCTTCGCCACCGGCAGTTGGGACGAGACCGTACGGCTGTGGAAGGTAGCACCTGACACTGGTGGCGTCATCCTGAAGGAAGTGGAGAGCCAGCCTTCACCTCGGTAAGGCCCGGTGGCGGAAGTCGACCCGCAGCGGCGCCAGCGGTGGCGGGTGTGTAGAGGTGGCCGACAACCTGCCCGGCGTGGTCGCCGTCCGCGACAGCAAGGACCCGGCGGGCCCGGTGCTGACCTTCGGGCCGGCGGCGTGGCGTGCCTTCGTCGGCCTCGCCGCCAGCCGGCGCTAGGCAGCATTCCTCCGGGCACGGCGCCGACGGCGGACCGCGGCCACCACGGCCAGCGCCACGAGCCCGACCACCACGGCGAGGCAGCCCAGCGGGACCGCCGCCACCCAGATGACGCCGCGGGCCGGGAACATGGCGGCGGTCGACGACGGACCGCCGAACCGGCCGGCGGTCAGCAGGTCCTGCGCGACGTCCATCGTGAGCACGTCGTCCGGCGGGTCGATCAGGGTACGGGTCGAGCCGTCCGGGCCCAGGGCGAGCAGGGTGACGTGGCCGGTCTCGTACCAGCCGGTGTCGTTCCAGCCCCGATCACGAGCCTTGTACGCGCCGCGCTCCGGCTCGTAGCGCAGCACCACCAGCTCGCGGCCGTTCGCCCAGCCCAACGCCCGCACGGCCTGGCCGGTAACGACGGGGAACCCGGCGCCGGGCAGCGGGCGGCCGGTCGCGGCGTCGAGGAAGCCGAGGCTCCATCGCCGGGTCGCCAACGCCGCCTCGTCGCACTCGTCGAGGCAGCCGTCGAGGGTGACGGTCGCGATCCGGGTACCGTCCGAAGTGAACGCGCCCGTCCCGGCCAGGTACGTCCGGTCGCCCAGCTCAGCCGACCAGCGCACCCTGCCGCTTCGGTCGACCAGATGCACCGTGCTGCCTTCGGTCACCGCCATCGTCTGCCCGTCCGGGGCGAACGCGGCGCGCGACGCGGTCCGGATCGCCTGCGCGGGCGTGAAGTCGCGCAGTGGCAGCAGGGCGTCGGTGGCCAGGTCGAGCAGTGCCAGCCGCTCCGGCTGCCGGATGATCCCGGTCCGCTGATCGACGACCTCCGAAAGACCGGAGACCGCGACCAGCAACGACGTGCCGTCCGGTACCCAGGCCAGCGGCTCGCAGCAGCCGGTGCCGTGCCGGGCGCCGTGCTGGGTACTCCGGCCGGTCGTCAGGTCGACGATTGTGAGGCCGTCGACGTTGTCGAAGCCGGAGCCCTGCAGAAAGGACTGGGCGACCCGGGTGCCGTCCGGGGCCAGCAGCGCGTTCTCCCCAGCGGCGACGGTATCCCACCCGGCGTAGAGCAGCATCCGGTAGTCGCCGTCCCGGCCGACCACGGCCAGCTTGCCTTCACTGTCCAAGAGGTCGGTGCCGCGCAGGCCGATCGAGTCGCCGCCGAAGAGCACCGACGCCGGTCCAGGCGGATCCATCTGCACGGTCGCCTGCCACATCCACGGCAGCGACAGTCGCGCCGGCACGGCCGGGCCGCCGTCACCGACGGTCAACGGCAGCGGGTACGGCCGACTCAGCCCCCAGGGCAGCGCCACCGCGACCACCAGCACCACCAGCGCGGCCGCGCCGGAGCGGAGCAGCCGGGACCGCCGCCGGGCGCGCCGGCCGCGCCGCCACACGTCCGGGGTCAGCCGGGCCGGTGGCATCGAGTCGCCGACCTCGGCGAGAACATCACGCAGTCGTTCCGTCATCTCAGCTCCGTTCCACCGACCAGCTCACCCAGTTCCGGCGCGAGTAACCGCAGCCGGGCGAGGGCGTCCCGGGTCTGGCTCTTCACCGTGTTCACCGAGCAGTCGAGCACTTTCGCCGCCTCGGCCTCGGTGAGGTCCTCGAAGTACCGCAGTACCAGCACGGCTCGCTGGCGGGGCGCGAGCCGGGCCAACGCCTGACGGACGACGACCGCCCGGTCGGTCGCGGCGGCCGGATCGTCGACCGGCGTCTCGGGCGGGCGGGACCACAGCTCCACGCCGCGCCAGCGCCGCCGCCAGAGCGAGACGTGCTGCGAGTGCATGATCCGCCGCACGTACGGGTCGGGGTCGCCACCGGCCACGACCCGCTCCCAGTGCCGGGCGACCCGCTCGAAGGTGATCTGGACCAGGTCCTCGGCCAGGTGCCGGTCGCCGGTCAGCAGGAACGCGATGCGTGACCACCTGGCCAGCCCGCCGGCCAGGTACGCGTTGAATGCCTTCTCGGCGTTCATCTCCACCTTCCCTCCAACCGACCACACGCCGGCCGGTACGGATCGGGGTGGGTGCGCCGCGCGGCGAATATCCCCGGACCGGCGAACGAACGTCCGCATGACCGGGCCGCGAATCGGGTTGGCTTCGATCATGCGACGGCCGGATGACGTGGAACCGACCGGGGCACCGGCCCGTCTGATTGACATGAGAACGTGGCGAGGTGTCCGGATAACCTGTGTCGGCGCACTGCTTCTGCTGGTGGCCGCCTGTGCCCGGGAGGGTGCGGGGACGGGCGGGGACGGACCGGGCGGGGGATCCGGCGGTGACTCCGGTCCCGCCGACCCGAACGGTGTGGTGCTCCGGGTGGAGCAGATCGGCGGGTTCGTGGCGCCGGCCTCCCGGCTGACCCGGGTGCCGATGGTGACCATCTATGCGGACGGGCGGGTCATCACCGAGGGGCCGGTGCCCGCCATCTATCCCGGGGCGGCGCTGCCGAACCTCCAGCAGCAGCGGCTGACGCCGGAGCAGGTCGACCAACTGGTCGAGCAGGCCCGGGCCGCCGGGGTCGGCACCGCCACCGATCTCGGCCGACCGTCCGTCACCGATGTCCCGTCGACCCGGTTCACCATTTCGTCTGGTGCCGGCACGGACAAGCTGGAGGTGTACGCACTCTCCGAGGGTGGGCAGAACGCGTCGGGGCTGACCGAGGCGCAGCGTACCGCCCGGGCAGAGTTGCAGAAGCTGCTCGCCGCGCTCACCGATCTGGCCGGGACGCTGGGGCAGGACAGGGTCGACCAGCCGCAGCCGTACCAGGCCGAGGCGGTCGCGGCGGTGGCGATCCCGTGGCGCGCGGACGGCAACGGGCTGGCCGCCCCGCCGGAGATCGTCTGGCCCGGCCCGGCGCTGCCGGGGTCACCGCCCTCGTCCGGCCTCGACCAGGGCTGCGTCGAGGTACGCGGCGCCGAGGCGACCGCACTGCTGGGCGCCGCCGCCAAGGCGAACGCCCGCACTCCGTGGACCTCCGGCGGTGACCGTTGGCAGGTCGGACTGCGGCCGCTGCTGCCGGACGAGACCGGCTGCGCCGACCTCTCCGTCGACTAGTACTCCGGTCGTAGCTGGTCGATTCGTTGTCTTCGCTGGTAGTCGGGACGTTTGGCGCGGTACTGGTGTCGGCGTCGTCATCGTGACCATCGACGGATGTGGTCGAGTGGTCGGGTGGTGGTGATCAGGTGCGCGCCTCCGGCTTGGTCCAGGCGGCTCGGCGGAGCGGCTGGCCCGCCGGCTGGCCCCGCCGTCCGGCTGGCCCCGCCGTCCGGCTGGCCCCGCCGTCCGGCTGGCCCCGCCGTCCGGCTGGGCCGGCGACCAGGGTCATCGCCGGCCCAGTCCGTGTTCCCGGGCCCCTACGACTCGGCTGGCTCCGGTCACCGGCGCCGACCAGACGAGTGGGTTCGAGAGGTGGTTGCGTACCGCCTTGGGCACCGATGCGGCAGCTACCGGCAGGGATCGATGGTGGTGAACGGAAGGCGGAGCCGGAGTTGCCCGGCGATGGGTACGTTGTGCTCCCGGATCTCCCGCAGTTCCCTGGCGGTGAGGGCGCGGCCGTAGATGCGGAACTCGTCGAGGGCGCCCCGGAACGGGTTGTTGAGGCCGTCGACGCGTCGGCCCAGGTAGACGCTGCGGATGCCGAACTCCCTGCCGGTGGTCACTGAGCCGCGGGGAGCGGCCAGGTCGGCGACGGTGGCGCCGTCGATGAGGACCGTGACCCTGGTCGCCGTTCGTTGCATGGCGACGTGGTGCCAGAGCCCGTCGTTGTATGCGCCCGCGATGGTGATGTTCGCGTCGCCCTGGCCGGTGCCGACGACACCCCGGATGCGGTTGCTCGCCGGTTCGGCCCGCAGCCAGATCTGCGCAGCTCCCGTGCCCACCTGGTAGAACCACCAGATCACGATGCTGCCGGTGGTTTCGGTGTACCGGAACCACGTCATGATCGTGAACTGGTCGTCCTCGAGGTCTACGCCCGGGCTGTATGGCACCTCCACGTGGTCGTCCACACCGTCGAGCGCGAGCCCGTTGCCGTACCGCCCCTTACCCAGCGTTGCGTCGCCGCGTACGTAGGCGGTGTTGTCGTAGCGCGGTGCCGCGTCCGGAGTCGTCGGTCCCGGCTCCGGTGGCGGCGGCAGGCTCGGCGGCGGACCGTTCGGGGTGTCGAGGTACGCCTCGTTGAACCTGACGAACTGAATCACCTCGTACAGGGCGGCCACGCCGCTCTCGTACAGCACTCCGGCCACGGGCCCCGTGACCGGATCGGTCTCGATCTTGACCAGGTCGGAGTACCCGCCCGGACCCCAGCTGATGACCTTGCCTTCCTGCCAGGTCTCCCAGGTCTGGGCTTCGTCGTACGAGGACCGGATCGTCAGGGCCTCACGCTTACCGGGGTTGGCGGGTCCGGAGAACAGGATGCGGTCCCGCGCGTCACCTTCGTCGGTGGCGGTGAGGCGCAGCAACGCCGCCTGCACGACCGGCATGGTCAGCTCGGGCACCATCTGGAACGGCGCGTCGTAGCTGCGGCCGCCGTCGCTGGAGATCGCGTACGCCCGCGTGCCCTCAGCCGTCCCGGCTTCCCGCACGTTGACGTAGATCCGCCCGTCGGTCAGTTCCACGAGGGTCGACTCGTTGACGAAGATGTCGTCGCTGGCGCCACCGGCGCTGGCGCCGAGCTGCCATGTGTCGCCGCCGTCGTCGCTGTACCCGAGGTGGATGCCGGCGATGGGCCGCCCGTCGGGGCCGGCGGATTCGTGGTTGGCGCTGATCACCAGCCGCCCGGCGTGCGGACCGCGGTTGAGCTGGATGGCGTGTACCGGGCCGGTGGCGTACCAGTGGGTCCACTCCGGCAGCATCAGCTCGGTCATCTTCCGGGGCGCGCTCCAGGTCGCTCCGTCGTCGTCGCTGACCTGTAGGTACGGATCGCGTCCACCGCTTCCGGTGCCCGGGTTGTGGGTCGTGAACAGCAGGACCCGACCGGTGCGTTCGTCTACGATCGGCATCGGGTTGCCGTGCGTGTCGCCGTTGCCACGCGACACGACCTGGAGCGACCCCCACGTACGACCGCCGTCGTGGGACCGCTTCAGCACCAGGTCGATGTCGCCCCTGTCGTCGCAGTTGTTGATCCGGCCTTCGGCGAACGCCAGCAGGTCCCCGTTGGTGGCCTTCACGATCGCCGGGATCCGGAAGCAGGAATACCCGTCCGTGTTCGCCGTGTAGACCGCCCGTTCCTCGTGGTACGGCTCGGCGGCGTGTGCGGTGCCGGTGGTGAGCAAGGCAGCGGCCATCGCCGCGATCACCACGGTGGACAACAGTCGACGGCGTCTTGGGCTGTTTCTTTGTCTCGTCATGAAGCGATACCTCCAGTGGTCACCGCTGGGCGGATCGTGCCGGACGGCAGGTGGAGCCGGAGTGCCGGATGTCGCACCTGTTGCCCTCGCGGATCATCCCGAGCTTTGCCGGATCACCCCGAGCTCTGCCCGTATCGCCCACCTCTCGTCAGGCATTCGAAACGTTGGTGGACGTCCGCCGATCCGTATTGGACAGCCGTCGTCCTTCCGGCGCATCGGCGCGGCCTTGGTGAGGCGCCAGCTCCGGACATCCTACGTCCGACCTCGGACACCGCAAGCCCTCCGGACAACTCGTGGGCCGGTTTGGTCGACATGTCCCTGCCGAGGCGCTTCGAACAATCCCAGCCCGAGGTGGTCCGACATCACTCCCGCCAAGTGGCGTCCAATGGCCCACAACCCCTTCCCGCTATGGAAACGACAGGTCTGGTGATCTGCCTGCGTCGATCCCCCTCCGGGCTCGTGGCGCACTCGAGGAACAGGCTGAGTCGTGACCGGTCAGCGAGCCAGGGGACTGTTGACCGCGATCAAGGTCGGGGGCAAACTCGTTCGTGATCGTGAGGAGATCCCATGTCTTACGTCCGCAGAATGACAACAATCACCGGCACCGTCCTCGCGCTGGTGCTCACCATGACGAGCCCGGCCTTCGCGACCGGCCAGCAGAGCCAGTCGACGGCACCGCCGGGTGACTGGGTCGGCACCTGGGCGGCCTCGGCTTCCGGCATCGTCCCCGACCTCCCCACCGGATACGCGGACCGGACGATCCGCAACGTCGTGCACACCAGCGTGGGTGGTTCGGGTGTGCGGGTCTCGCTGACCAACGTCCTCGGCACGGCTGCGGTGCGGATGGACGTGGTGACGGTCGCGGTCGCCGATGCGCCCGATGCGCCGGACGCGGTCAGGGGCACGATGCGAGCGCTCACCTTCGGCGGCGCGCGGTCGGTGACCATCCCGGCCGGTGGCGAGGTACTGAGCGATCCGACCTCCTTTGCCGTACCCGAAGATGGCGACCTCCTGGTCAGCGTGTACACCCCGGTGTCGTCTGGGCCGGTGACCTATCACCAGGTGGCCAACCAGACCTCGTACCTGTCGCCGAGCGGTGATCATGCGGCCGACGAGTCCGGCGCGGCATTCACCGAGACGATCACCTTCTGGCCGTACGTGAGCGGCGTCGACGTCCTGGGACGCGCCAAGGGCGCGGTGGTCACGCTCGGCGACTCGATCACCGATGGGAACAACTCGGAACGGAACGCGAATCACCGCTGGCCGGACTACCTGGCCGACCGGCTGATCGCCGCGCCTGGGCCGACGCGGCTCGGCGTGCTCAACGCCGGCATCAGCTCGAACAGGTTGCTCAACAGCACCTGGAATCCCAACGCGCTATCCAGGCTGGACCGTGACGTGCTTACCGCGACCGGTGCGCGCTCGGTGATCGTCTTGTTGGGAATCAACGACATCGGCGGCCAGCCGCAGCACCACGAGCCGTCGAAGATCATCGCGGCGCTGGGCCAGGTAGCGGCTCAGGTCAAGGCAAAGGGGCTGCGGGTCACCGGTGGCACGCTCACGCCGTTCGGCGGGTCGAGCAACTACACCGAGGAACTGGAAGGGGTGCG
Source organism: Plantactinospora sp. CA-294935 (assembly GCF_050936445.1). Lineage (NCBI taxonomy): Bacteria > Bacillati > Actinomycetota > Actinomycetes > Micromonosporales > Micromonosporaceae > Plantactinospora > Plantactinospora sp. CA-294935. The sequence goes on along the minus strand of NZ_JBNJMU010000001.1, from coordinate 7,436,571 downwards.
GCAGGCGGTCAACGACTTCATCCGCAACGGCGGCGCGTTCGACGCGGTGGCCGACTTCGACGTCGCGCTGCGGGACCCCACGGCGCCGAACCGACTCCGGGCGGAGTACGACTCCGGCGACCACCTACACCCGAAGGACGCCGGTTACCAGGCCATGGCGGCGGTCGTCGACTTGGACAAGCTCGACAGCCGCCCGCCCGGCCACCGGCCCGGCACCTGGGTCGGCACCTGGCAGACGGCGATGGCGCGGACGACGCCCGGTACCGACCAGGGCATGCCGAACCACTCGATCCGCAACGTGGTGCACACCAGCGTGGGTGGCGACGCGGCTCGCGTGCGCCTGTCCAACGCGCTCGGCACGGCGCCGGTCCTGATGGGACGGGCGACGCTGGCGGTGGCGACCAGGCCCGACGCGCCCGAAGCGGTCCCCGGCACGATGCGCGAGCTGACCTTCGGCGGCGCGCCGTCGGTGACCATCCCCACCGGCGGTGAGGTGCTCAGCGACCCGGTTTCCCTTGCCGTGCCGGCAGACGGGGACCTGCTGGTGACCGTCTACACCCCGGCGCCGTCCGGCCCGGTGACCGAGCACCCGCGTTCCTACCAGACGTCGTTCATCGCTGCGGACGGCGACCACGCGGCGGACGAGCAGGGCACCGCCTTCACCCAGCCCACCACGTCGTGGTACTACGCGGCAGGCGTGGACGTCCGGTCCACCTCCGCTCGCGGCACGGTGGTGACCTTCGGCGACTCGATCACCGACGGGGACAAGTCGACCGTCAACGCGAACCTGCGGTGGCCCGACGTCCTCGCCGACCGGCTCGCCGCCAAGCCGGGACCGACCACGCTCGGCGTGGTGAACAGCGGCATCAGCGCCAACCGGATCCTGGACAGCAGCACCGGAGCCGGGATCGGTGGCCCGAACGCGTTCGCCCGGCTGTCCCGGGACATGTTGACCACGTCCGGGGCGCGTACGGTCATCGTGCTCGAGGGCGTCAACGACATCCTCAACCTCGAACACCTCGACCCGGAGACCCTGAAACTCGCCCTGCGGCAGATCGCCGCCCAGGCACACGCACAGGGCCTACGGGTCGTCGTCGGAACCATCACGCCGATCAAGGGGTGGCGCTCCTACACGGAGAGGCGAGAGGGCGTGCGGCAGGCCGTGAACGAGTTCATCCGTACGAGTGACGACTTTGACGCGGTCGTCGACTTCGACGCGGTGGTGCGTGACCCGGCGGATCCGCAGCGGATCAACCCGCCGTTCGACTCGGGCGACCATCTGCACCCGTCCGACGCGGGCTACCGCGCGATGGCCGAGGCCATCGACCTCGGCACACTCCGCTGAGTGCCGCCTGTGGTCTTCCTGCTTGCCCGGAGCCGGAGAGCTGCTGCGAGAGGAGATGACGCGTCAGCGGGCGCCGTTCCGTCCGCCAAACCCGGGTGATGAAGGCGCGGGAGTACCAGCCGGACGACCAGGTCTGCCCGCTGCCACGACCGGCGCGGACAGCAGTCGACGGTTCGGTTCGTACCTGGTCGACGATGGTCAGGTGATCCTGCGCTCGGCCGACGGGAGGAACTGGCGAACGGTCGACCCGCCCGGGTGACCGGCACCTGCCGGCGGTACCCCGATCATGACGGGTCCGGCGGTTGCGCGGAGCCGGGCCGGGTACTCGCCGGCATGCCGCCCCGCCCCCACTACCGGTCGCCGCTGGCCGCAGCCGTCCACCGGCTTCGGGGAACCGCCGGTCGGGCCCGGTACGAGGGCCGCCGGGCCACCCAGTTGCGGGTGCGGCAACTGGAGGTCATCGCGGTGATCGCGGTGCAGGCGGGGATCGCGGCCGGGCTCTCCTGGTGGATCGCGCACAATCTGCTGGACAATCCGAACCCGGTCTTCGCGCCGACCGCAGCGGTCGGCACGATCGTCGCCGCTATCGGTCAGCGCACCCGGCGCACGGTCGAGCTGCTGGCCGGAGTGGGCCTCGGTATCGTCATCGGCGATTTATTGATCTTTCTCATCGGCAGTGGACCGTGGCAGACCGCGGTCATCGTCACCCTGGCCGTCGGCGTCGCACTCGGCCTGGTGGGTCGGGGCGGGACGATCGTCAGCCAGGTCGGCGGTACGGCCGTGCTGATCGCGACCCTCTCGTCCAGCGAGCGCAATCTGGAGATCCCCCGGATCGTCGACGCGGTGACCGGCAGTGCGGTGGGGCTGGTCGTGGTCGCGTTGCTGCTGCCGCTGAACCCGATCCGGGTCGTCAACCGGGCGGCCGGGCCGGTCTTCGCCATCCTCGTCGGTCGGCTCCAGGACATCGGGGTGGCGTTGCGGACGCGGGACGCGGAGCGGGCGATTCGGGCGCTGGACGGGCTGCGCGGGATCGAGTCGGACCTACAGCGGCTGCGGGAAGCGGTGAGCGGCGCGGCGGAGGTGGTCAGGCTCGCGCCGCTGCGGTGGGGTCGGCGGCAGGAGTTCGAGCACTACGCCCGGGGCGTGACAGAACTGACCCGGGTGATCGAGGGCGCCCGCGACCTGGCCCGGCGGGCGGTGACCGTGATCGACTACCGGGAGCCGATCCCGGGCTGCCTGCCCGACGCGGTCGAGATGTTGGCGAGTGCGGTACGGGAACTGCACCGCCAGGCGCGTACCGGGCGGGACACCGGGGCCACCCGGCGTCGGGCCCTGGTTGCCGCCCGGCAGGGTGGACGGGCCCGCCGGGAAGGGCTGCACAACTTCGGCGACGCGCTCGTCACGCAGTTGCGGGTCTCCGCCGCCGACGTCGTCCGGGCCACCGGTTGCCCGAGCCGCCAGGCCGCCCGGGCGGTACGGCGGGCGGCCCGCAACGGCGAGCGGGCCCGACCGGCGTACGACGACGCCCGGTGACACGGTGTACGACGACGCCCGGTGACACGCCGTCAGGTCGGCGGACTCGCCGGATCACGCCCACGGAATTGTGCCCAGGGCGCACAATGGGTGCCGCGGCGGCTACGGGACGGGTTCTGCGGCGATGTCCGGGCTGGGCCTGACGCCGTCGGTGTCCACCCGCCCGTCAGGGCCCGGCCGGAGGCGAGTCGATGGAGCAGCAGAGACGTTTCGCGGTGGATCCGCCGGAGACGAGCGCGAGCAGCATCCCCGGTCCGCAGTTGCTCGGCCGGCTCTACCGGCCGGATCCGCGGGACTGGGACATCCCGCGCCTGCTGGAGATCGCCGAGCCGGCCGAGTCGATCCGGCAGATGACCGTGGAACAGGTGCTCACCGAGACGGCGTACTTCTCCGACTGGCGGGCGTACCTGGTCTTCTGGCGCTGGCTGCGGACCCAGCGGCAGCCGACGGTGGCCCCGGCGGCGGCGCGGGACAAGGCGCCGGCCTGGGAGTTGACCGTCCAGCTCGACCAGGGCCAGACCGGGCACTGTGTCGGGTTCGGCTGGGCGGGCTGGGTGGACGCGATGCCGGTGGCCGGCACGTACCAGAACGCCGACGGCCACGCCCTCTACTACGAGGCCAAGGTGATCGACGGCGAGCCCGGCAAGGAGAACGGCTCGACGGTCCGGTCCGGCGCGCTCGCCGTCCGGGAGCGGGGCCGGCTCGCCGCGTTCGCGTTCGCGCACACCACGGCGGAGATCGACGAATGGATCGACAACCAGGGTTCGGTCGTGGTGGGCACCGCGTGGACCGCCGACATGTTCAACCCCGACGAGAACGGGTTCGTCAAGCCGACCGGCAAGGGAGCGGGCGGGCACTGCTATCTGATGCTCGACCGGATCGAGTCCGAGGACGCGTACCTGTTCCAGAACTCCTGGGGTGCGGCGTGGGGCTGGGACGGCCGGTTCAAGATGAAGCGCGGCGACTTCGGCGGCCTGCTCCAGAACGAGGGAGAGGCGTGCTGTGCGGTGGAGTTGCCGCACTGACCGGCCGGAGCGGGCCGCCCACCGCACCCGGGATCGGAGACCGGCATGGCACGCGTTGACCTGACCGAGGCGGACGCCGGCCGGTCGTACCCGGCGGCGCCCGGGGACCTGGTGGTCGTCCAGCTCACCGAGACGCCCAGTTCGGGCTACCGGTGGCAGCTCGACGCGGTGGACACCGCCGTGCTCGCTCCGGCCGGGGACGCGTTCCGGCCGGGGCAGCAGGGGTTGGGCGGCGCCGGGACCCGGCAACTGCGGTTCACCGCCACCGGGACCGGCCGGACCGCGCTGCGGCTGGTGCTGCTGCGCGGCTGGGAGCCGGGGGAGCGCGCGGCGCGGCGGTTCGAGGTTACCATTCACGTCACGGGCGCCGGACCGGTCGCGTCGCCGACCGGCTGAAATGGAACTTTTCCAATTTGCGCAGCGCGGCGCGTTTACCGCGCCTTTCACCTGCGGGTCAGGACGGACCGCAAGGGGAGCCGAGAAAGGCCCATTGAGGGGCTATTGACAGCCGTCAATGTAAATGGATAGCGTGACTCTGCCGTGGGACCCAACAGCTATTCCTGCCAGTCGCAAGGAGAGTCCCATGTCCAATGCCCGAGTCACCGACGTCGTCACCACGCTGTTCCGGATCGTGCTCGGCCTGCTGTTCGCCCTGCACGGCGCCGCCTCCCTCTTCGGGATCTTCGGCGGTAACCGGGGAAGCGGCGAGGCGGTCGCGATCGGCACCTGGCCCGGGTGGTACGCCGCCCTCATCCAGCTCGTCGGCGGACTGCTGGTCCTGGTGGGCCTGAGCACCCGCGCCGCCGCGATCATCTGCTCCGGCTCGATGGCGTACGCGTACTTCGTGGTGCACCAGCCCGACGGGCTGCTGCCGCTGAACAACGGCGGCGAGACCGCGGCCCTGTTCTGCTGGTCCTTCCTGCTGGTCGCCGCCCTCGGCGCCGGACGGTGGTCACTGGACGCCGCGCTCGCCCGTCGCCGGGGCGTGGCCCAGGAGCCCAGTACGGTGGCCGCAACCGCCCCCTGATCGGACGTGGCCGCACCGCCTCCTGATCAGACCTCGGGGAGACCGACGTAGTTCTCCGCCAGGCTGGTGGCGTACGCCCGGGACGAGGTGACGTAGCGCAGCGTCGAGAGCTGCAACTTCGCCTCGTACGGATCGTCAGTCCGCAGCCGGTGCAGCAGCGAGGTCATCCACCAGGAGAAGTGCTGGGCACGCCAGACCCGACGCAGCGCGGTGTCGGAGTAGGCGTCCAGCAGGTGGTCCCGACCCTCCCGATAGAAGGCGGCGAACGCGTCGCCGAGCAGCGTGACGTCGGCCAGCGCCAGGTTCATTCCCTTGGCGCCGGTCGGCGGCACGATATGCGCCGCGTCGCCGGCCAGGAAGAGCCGCCGCCACCGCATCGGCTCCACCACCAGGCTCCGCATCCCGGTGAGGCTCTTCTCCAGAATCGGCCCCGTGTTGAGCGTCCAACCCGGGACCGTTTCCAGCCGGGTGCGCAGCTCCGACCAGATCCGCCCGTCGGGCCACTGAGCGAGGTCGGTTTCCGGCTCGACCTGGAGATAGAGCCGGGAGATCTCCGGGGAGCGCATGCTGTAGAGCGCGAACCCCCGGTCGTGGTGGGCGTAGATCAGCTCCTCGGTGGCCGGGGCGGCCGCGGCGAGTACCCCGAGCCAGGCGAAGGGATAGCTGCGGTCGTACTCGGTCAGCTCGCCGGCCGGCACGCTCGGCCGGCTCACCCCGTGCGTGCCGTCGCACCCGGCGACGAAGTCGCAGTGCAGTTCCTCGGCACGGCCCTGGTGCCGGAACCGGATCACCGGCGAGTCGGAGTCGAGCCCGTCGAGGCGTACGTCCGCGACCTCGAACCGGAGGTCGCCGCCGGTGGCCGTACGGGCCGCGATCAGGTCCTTCACCACCTCCTGCTGGCCGTAGACGGTGATCGCCCGCCCGGTCAGCTCGGTCATCGCGATCCGGTGCGCGGCACCGCCGAAGCGCAGCTCGATGCCCTCGTGTCGGAGCCCCTCCCGGTCCAGCCGCGCACCGAGCCCGCAACTCCGGAGCAGGTCGACCGAGCCCTGCTCCAGCACACCGGCCCGGATCCGCTGCTCGACGTACTCCCGGCTGCGGCACTCCAGCACCACCGACCCGATGCCGGCCCGGTGCAGCAGGTGCGACAGCAGCAGACCCGCCGGCCCGGCCCCGACGATCCCGACCTGGGTACGCATCACTCACTCCCCGACCTCTCGCGACTTTCCCGAACCACCGGACCGGTTCCTCACACCTGCCGGTCCTTGCCCGCGCCGAGCGCGCTCACCGCCATCACCGCCGTCACCACCGCCAGGGCGGCGAGCGGCAGGCCCCAACCGGTGGTGACGTCCCGGAGTGCACCGACCAGCACCGGCCCGGAGGCGCTGATCAGATAGCCGACCGACTGCACCGCGCCGGAGAGCTGCCGGGCCGATTCGGGCGTCCGGGCCCGGAGCACCAGCAGGATCAGGGTGAGACTGAGTGCGGCGCCCTGCGCGAGCCCGGCCAACACCGTCCACAGCAGATACCAGGAGGGCAGGGCCAGCAGACCGAGCACCCCGACCGCCCAGCCGGCGCAGACCACCAGGGCCAGCCCGCGCTGGTCGGGCCGGCGGACCGCCAGCGTCGGCACCACCAGCGCGGTGCCGATCCCGAGCAGGTTGAACAGCGCCAGCGCCGCGCCCGCACGGGTCGGCTCGACGCCCTGGTCCCGCAGGAGGCTCGGCAGCCAGGTGAGGATCGCGTAGTAGAGCATCGACTGGGTCCCCATGAAGACGGCGACCTGCCAGGTGACCGGCGAGCGCAGAATTCGGCCGCTCGACTGCTGCGGCTTCGCGGCCGGTGCGATGTGCCGGCGGCGCACCTGGGGGAGCCAGCCGAGCGCCGCGACCCCGGCGAACGCGCCCAGCGCCAGCAGGGAACCCCGCCAACCCCACCCCAGGGCGTACGCCAGCGGCGCGCTCACCGCCGCCGCCACCGTCGCGCCGGTGGTCATCGAGGCGGTGCTCAACCCGGTCGCCAGGCCCGGCCGACCCGGGAAGTGCTGCTTGACGGCGCTCGGCACCAGCACGTTGCCGACGGTGATCCCGGCGCCGACGATCGCGGTCCCGAGCAGCATCCAACCGGCGTGTGGCAGCGTCCGGGTCAGGCTGCCCAGCACGATGCCGAGCATCGCGGCGAGCAGTGCCAGCTCGATGCCGATCCGGCGGCCGAGCAGCGCGGCGAGCGGGGAGAGCAGCCCGAAGCAGAGCACGGGCAGGGCGGTGAGCAGCCCGGCGGCGCTCCGGCCCAGGTCGAGGTCGACCTGGAGTTCGGGCAGCAGTGGTGGGACCGCCACGATCGCCGCCCGCAGGTTCAGGGCCAGCAGGACCACCCCGAGCAGCGTCAGCCAGCCGCCCCGGCCCATCCCGAACCGCCCGCCGCCCGCAGCACCCGGGCCTGCGCCGCTGCCCCGAGCCCCCGGGCCCGCGTCGCCGCCCGCAGGCCCCGGGCCCGCGTCGCCGCCCGCAGCCCCCGAACCTGCGTCGCCGCCCGGCTCGGCGGCCCGGGTGCCGGGGACCGGAGACTCGCGGTTCAGAAGGGGTACCTCGTGATGTCGCCCTGCACGGTCACCCACTGGGTCTCGGTGAACGCGGCGAGGTTGGCCGCCGGCCCGCCCAGCCGGGGCCCGTTGCCGGAGGCGGCAACCCCGCCGAACGGGGCGACCGCTTCGTCGCTGACCGTCTGGTCGTTGATGTGCACGATGCCGCTCGGTACCCGCTCGGCGAAGGCCATCGCCTTCATCACGTCCCGGCTCAGGATACCGAGCGAGAGGCCGTACTCGCTGTCGGCGGCGAGCTTCGCGGCCTCGTCCAGGTCGCCGAAGCGCAGTACCGGGGCGACCGGACCGAAGACCTCGTGCGCGTACGCCGGGGTGGCCGGGGTGACCCCGGAGAGCACCGTCGGCCGGTAGAAGAGGTTCTCGTACGTCCCGCCGGTCACCAGGGTCGCCCCCGCGTCGACGCTGCCGGTGACCAGAGAGTGGATCTTGTCCCGCTGCCGTTCGTCGATGATCGGCCCGAGCGCGACATGCTCCCGGGCCGGGTCGCCGACCGGCAGGTGCGCGGCCTTCTCGGCCAGCCGGTCGACGTACTCGTCGGCCAGCGACTCGTGCACCAGGTGCCGGCCGGTGGTCATGCAGATCTGCCCCTGGTGCAGGAACGAACCCCAGGCACCGGCGGAGACCGCCAGGTCCAGGTCCGCGTCGTCGAGGACCACCAGCGCCGAGTTGCCGCCGAGTTCCAGCAGTACCCGCTTGAGGTGCCGGGCGGCGGCCTGCCCGACCTGGCGGCCGGCGGAGGTCGAGCCGGTGAAGCTGATCAGGCGTACGTGCGGATCGGCGACCAGCGCCTCGCCCACCTCCGGCCCGCCCGGCAGCACGTGCAGCACCCCCGGCGGCAGGCCCGCCTCCTCGAAGATCCGGGCGACCGCGACCCCGCCGGTGACGGCCGTGCGCGGATCGGGCTTGAGCACCACCGCGTTGCCCAGGGCCAGCGCCGGGGCGACCGAGCGGACCCCGAGGATGATCGGCACGTTGAACGGCGAGATCACCCCGACCACCCCGACCGGCAGCCGGCGGGCCAGGCTGAGTCGGGGCTGCGCGCTCTGGATGATCTCGCCGAGCGGGTGCGAGGCGAGCGCCGCCGCCTCGTAGCACTCCTGGGCGGCGGTGTCCGTCTCCAGGGTCGCCTTCGGCGGCACCGAACCGGTCTCCCGGACGATCCAGTCCCCGACCTCGGCGGCGTGTTCCTCCCACAACTGCCCGGCCCTGCGCAGCACGGCGGCGCGCTTGTCGTAGGGGGTCGCGGCCCAGTCGCGCTGGGCCTGTGCGGCGCGGGCGGCGGCCCGGGCCAGGTCGGCGGCGTTGGCGATGCCGGTACGGCCGATCTCGTCGCCGGTGGCCGGTTCCCGCACGGCCGCGTCGCCGCCGTCGGCCCGGACCCAACCGTCGCTGTATATCCTGCCGTGCCAGTCGGCCGAGTCGAGAAGAGTCACGGGAAACCTCCTTGGGGTGGTGGCGGTGCGCCGCCTCGTTGGGCGGATCGGGGATCAGGGCGCGAAGTGCGGCTTCGGGCTCACGGCGACGTCGAGCAGCAGCGGTTCGGTCCGGTCGGCGAGGGTCGGCACCACCTCGTCCAGCACGGCGAGGAGTTCCGGGTGGGTCCGGATCCGCCGGGCGGGACAGCCGAACGACCGGGCCAGGCCGTGCACGTCGACCTCGTCGAACGCCGGCCAGGGCGGCTTGCCGCCGTACTGCGCGGTGAGCTGGTCCAGCACCGCGTACCGGCCGTTGGAGAGCACGACGTAGAGCACGCCGCAGCCGTACCGGGCGGCGCTCCACAGCCCCTGGACGGCGTAGAGCGAGGAGCCGTCGCCGAGGATCGCCACCACCGGCCGGGTCGGGTCGCCGAGCCGGAGTCCGGCCGCGGCGGGCAGCCCGAACCCGAGGCCGCCCATCGCCGCGCTGACGAAACCGCGCGGCTGCCGGGCCGGCAGCATCCGGTGCAGGTCCGGCCGGGTGGACGGGGTCTCCTCGACCAGTACGACGTCGGCCGGCAGCCGCCGGGCCAGCGCGGCGAAGACGTGCGCCGCCCGGAGCGGCTCGCCGGGCGCCGGTGGCGGCACCGGGTCCGGGTCCGGCCGGTCCGGCGCGGGACGGTCCCGGTGCGCCACCCGGGTCGCCAGGGCCGCGCAGCAGACGGCCGGGTCGGCCAGCACCGCGAGGTCGGCCTCGCTGCGGTGCACCTCCTCCGGCTCGGCCGAGACCACCGCGACGGTCAGGCCGGCCGGCAGCAGCGGGCCAGGCTCGTAGACGTACTGCCGGAAGGCGGCGGTGCCGACCACCAGGGCCAGGTCGTGCCCGGCCAGCGTGGCGCGCAGCTCGGACCGGGCGGCCGGCAGGTGACCGGCGAACCGGGGATGGTGCTGCGGAAATCCGGCCCGGGCGCCGAACGCCTCCTGCCAGACCGGCGCGCCGATCCGCTCCGCCAGTGCGGTCAACGCGTCCCAGGCCGCCCGTTCGTCCGCTCCGGCGCCGACCACCAGTACCGGGGCGGTCGCCGCGTCGACCAGCCGGGCCAACTCGTCGACGGCGGGACCGGGTCCGGGTGCCGGCGCGCGGACCTGCTCCGGTGCGGCCCGGCCGAGCGACGGGTCCACCTCGGCGGTCCAGTCGTCCATCGGCACCACCACCAGGGCCGGGCCGCGACGCAGGGTCGCCTCGTGCCAGGCCCGGCGTACCGCCGCCGGCACGTCCTGGGCCAGCACCGGCTGCTCCACCCAGACCGGGTACGGGGTGCCGAGCTGGTCGAGCCGGCCGGCGAGGAACGGCTCGGCGGCCAGGTGCCGGCGGTCCTGCTGCCCGACGAGCACCACCAGCGGGGCCCGGTTGACCCGGGCGGTGGCGAGCGCCCCGACGGCGTTGCCGAGTCCCGCCGTGGTGTGCAGGTTCACCACCGCCGGCCGCCCGGTGGCCAGCGCGTAGCCGGTGGCCATCCCGACCACGGAACCCTCGTGCAGGGCGAGTACGAAGGTCAGGTCGTCGGGCAGGTCGGCCAGGAACGCCACCTCGGTCGAGCCCGGATTGCCGAAGACCCGGTCCACGCCGTACCGGCGCAACACCGCCAGGGTGGCGTCCCGGACCGTGGTCATCGGGTACCGGACGGCTGGCGTGGTGGCGTGTCGGTCGGGGCGTCCACTGGGCCGGGGTCGGTGGTCCAGCCGCTCTTGGCCCGTTGGATCTGGCCGAACACCTGGGCCCGCAGTTCGGCGAAGCGGGCCGACGACCGGGTGCCGAGCTGGTCCCGCTCGGCCGGCAGGTCGATCGTCACGTCGTCGAGTACCACGGTCGGCGACCCGGAGAGCACCAGCACCCGCTGGCCGAGATAGACCGCCTCGTCGATGTCGTGCGTGACGAACAGGATGGTCACGCCGAGCCGCTGCCACAACGACCGGACCAGATCCTCCAGGTCGGCCCGGGTCTGCGCGTCGACCGCCGCGAACGGCTCGTCCATCAGCAGGATGTGCGGCTCGTACGCCACCGCCCGGGCCAGCGCCACCCGCTGCTGCATGCCGCCGGAGAGCTGCCACGGGTAGGCGCCCGGCACGTCGGCGAGGCCGACGGCGGCGAGCGCGGTGTGCACGAGTTCCTGGCGGCGGGACCGGCTCAGGGACTTCTTCTGCTTCAGTGGCAGCTCGACGTTCTGCTGCACGGTCATCCACGGGAAGAGACTGCGGCCGTACTCCTGGAAGACCACGGCCATGCCCGGCGGCGGACCCTGCACCGGGGCACCCTCCAGGACCAGGTCGCCGGAGGTCGGCGGGAGTAGGCCGGCGATGCACTTGAGCAGGGTGGTCTTGCCTGCGCCGGAGGGGCCGACCACGCAGACGAGTTCTCCGGCACCGACGGAGAAGGTGAGATCCCGGACCGCCTCGACCGACCGGCCGCGTCCGGTGTAGACCTTGCGCAGCGCGCGGACGTCGAGCAGCGGTGCGGCGCCGCCCTGGGGGAGATCTGTCGAGTTCATCGGTGCCCATCGTCGCGTTGTGAGTGCCGGAGGCCGAGATACCAGTGCAGGGCCGACCGCTCGAAGAGCCGCAGCAGCATGGCGAGCAGGAAGCCGAGCAGGCCCAACAGCAGGATGCCGGTCCACATGTCGGTGACCGCGAAGGTCCGCTGGAACTGGATGATGGTGAAGCCCAGCCCGTTGTTCGCGGCGAACATCTCGCTGATCACCATGAGGATGATGCCGACCGAGAGGGCCTGGCGCAGCCCGGTGACGATCTGCGGGGAGGCGGACCGGACCACCAGGTGCCAGAGCCGGGCCGGGCCGCGGATGCCGTAGCAGCGGCAGGTTTCGGTGAGCACCTCGTCGACCGCCCGCACCCCCTCCACCGTGTTGAGCAGGATCGGCCAGACGCAGCCGGAGAGCACCACCAGCACCTTCATGGTGTTGCCGAAGCCGGCGAAGAGCATCAGCACCGGCACCAGCACCGGCGGCGGGATGGCCCGGAGGAACTCCAGCACCGGTTCGCAGAACGCGCGGACCCGCCGGAAGGAGCCGATCAGCACGCCGATCCCGACACCGACGGCGACCGCGAGCAGGAATCCTGCGGTGAGCCGCAGCAGGCTCGGCAGCACGTCCGCGCGGAGCCGGTCGCTGCGCAACCAGACGTCGTCGAAGCTGGCCAGGATCTCCGACAGCGGGGGGAGGTAGAAGGTCTCGCTGTCGGCCGAGAGCACCCACCAGAGGGCGAGCAGCCCGAACGGCAGGCCGAAGACGGCGGCGGTCCACCACAGGGCCCGACCCAGGGTCACCACGATCCGCCGCCCCGTGCCCGAGCGCTGCCGGCCGAACGCGCCACCGCTCACCGGGTGCCCTCGCCGCGTACCGAGGGGTGCCAGGAGAGCACCGCGCGTTCGAGTTGTCGGGCCAGTACGTTGACCGCCACCCCGAGCAGGCCGGTGACGATGATCAGCGCGTACATCGAGTCGACCGCGCCGCCGGACTGGGCCCGATTGATCTCGTTGCCCAGCCCCGGTGCCCCGATGATCAGCTCGGCGGTGATGGCCAGGATCAGCGCCACGGCGGCGGCGAGCCGGACCCCGGTGAGCAGGTACGGCAGTGCGGTCGGCCAGAGCAGGTGCCGGATCCGGGCCCACCGGCCCAGCCGGAAGGTGTACGCGGTGTCCCGGGCGACCGGGTCGACGTCCCGGACGCCGTAGAGCACCTGGACGAGCACCTGCCAGAACGCCGCGTAGACCACCAGCAGCAGCACGGAGCGCAGGTCGGTGCCGAAGAGCAGCACGGCGAGCGGGATCAGCGCGACCGAGGGGATCGGCCGGAGGAACTCGACGGTCGAGGCGGTGAACTCGCGCAGCACCGGCACGGTGCCGAGGACGAAGCCGACGACAACGCCGAGCGCGACCGCGATCGCCAGGCCGAGGAACCAGCCGCGCAGCGTGTCGGTGACCGCCGTCCAGAACCGGGACTCGCCGAGCAGTTCACCGAGGGCGACCGCGATCTCGCTGGTCGGCGGCAGGTAGTTCGCCGAGACCAGCCCGAGCCGGGGCACCAGTTCCAGGACGAGCAGGAAGGCGGCGAAGCCGAGCAACCCGAGCAGGGCGGTGTCGCCGCGCGGCCGACCGGTCCCGCCGGACCGGCCGGCCGGGGCCGGTGCGGTCGCGGCGGTCGGCGGTACGGTGGCGGCTCGGGTCACGGGAGCAGTTCCGAGACGTCGACCTTCTCCTTGATCAGCCCGTCGCTCAGCATCAGGTCCGCCAGGGTCTGTACCGAGTCACGGTTGATCTCGGCGGGCCAGGCCGGCAGGGTGATCTTCGCAGCCACCGCCGGGTCGATCTGGGTGTACGTCTGCAACACCTGGCGGGCCTCGTCCGGGTGCTCCTGGGCGTACTTCAGGGACTTGTCCATCGCGGCCTTGAACCGCTTGGTCAGATCGGCCTTCTGGTTGATGGTCTGCTCGGTGGAGAAGTACGCCGCGACCGTCATGTTCGGGATGGCCTCGGCGAAGTTGTAGGCGACGACCCGGGCGCCCTGGTTCTGCGCGATGGTGAAGAACGGCTCGACGACCATCGCCGCGTCGACCCGCTTGCCCATCACCGCAGCCGGCATCTCCGGGAACGGCAGTTCGGTCCACTTGATGTTCGACGGGTCGCCGCCGGCCTTGCGGATCGACGCCCGGGTGGTGGTGTCGGTGATGTTGTTCAGGTTGTTGATCGCGATGTTCTTGCCGGCCAGGCCGGCCGCGTCGGTGATCGGGCTGTCCGGCGGCACCACGACGCCGCCGAAGTCCGCGCCGGGCTTGCCGGTGGAGGAGTTCCCCACCGTGATCGCCTTGACCGGGATCTTCTGCGAGCGGGCGGTGATCAGCGAGACGACGTTGCCGAAGGCGAAGTCGAACTGCCCGCTGACCACGCCGGTCACCGCGATGGAGCCGCCGGTGGTGTTGACCACCTCGACCTCGATGTTCTGCTCCTTGAAGAAGCCCTTGCTGTTGCCCAGGTGCAGCGGGGCGACGTCGACGATGGGGATCGCACCGACCTTCACCTTGGCCACGCCGCCGGAGCCGCCCCCGGTCGAGTCGTCGGAGGAGGAGCCGCAGGCGGCGACGGCGAGGAGGGCGGCGAGGGCGGTGGTGGTGGCGGCGAGACGGCGCATCGGGTCTCCCGGCGTCCGGCGGTCCTGTCGGGACCGGGCTGAATGGCTCACGGAGGAGCCTCGGGGGGTGGTGGTCGCTAGCCGAACGAATGTTCTCATTTGGAACGTTGGCACAGTGACCGAGTTCACGTCAACAAGCGCCCCGCAACTTCTCCGCAACGTCGCCGAGCGGTGCGCCGAGCGGCACCGGGACCTCGTTGACGGATCGGGGGGACGGGGATTACGTTCGTCATAAGCACGGGAGTCCGCATGTCGAACGTGTGCTGATCGGTGGACCGGACGCGACGAGGGGCACCTGACGAACCAGCGTCCCGCCGCCGGTAGCGTCGGGCCGACCCGGCGATCCCGGCAGTAAGGAGACATGGTGACCAACGACGTGTACGTCCTCGACGCCGTACGGACCCCGATCGGCCGGTACGGCGGCGGCCTCGCCGGGGTACGCCCCGACGACCTTGCCGCGCACGTGCTGCGGGAGGTGACCCGGCGCAGCCCCGACCTCGACCCGGCCCGGATCGACGACGTGCTGCTCGGCAACGCCAACGGCGCCGGCGAGGAGAACCGGGACGTGGCGCGGATGGCCGTCCTCCTCGCCGGGCTCCCGCCGACGGTGCCCGGCGCGACCGTGAACCGGCTCTGCGGCTCCGGCCTGGAGGCGGTGATCGGGGCGGTCCGGGCGATCGCGGTCGGCGACGCGTCGATCTGCGTCGCCGGTGGCGTCGAGTCGATGACCCGGGCCCCCTGGGTACTGCCCAAGCCCGAATCCGGCTATCCGCGCGGACACGAGACCCTGCACTCCACCACGCTCGGCTGGCGGATGGTCAACCCGGCGATGCCGCCCGAGTGGACCGCCTCGCTCGGCGAGTGCACCGAGATCCTCGCCGAGCGGTACGGGATCTCCCGGGACGAGCAGGACGCCTTCGCCGTACGCAGTCAGCGGCTCGCCGCGCGGGCATGGGCCGACGGGGCGTACGCGGACGAGGTCAGCGCGGTACCCGGCACCGAGTTGGAGACCGACGAGAGCATGCGCCCGGGTACCAGTACCGAGGCGCTGGCCCGGCTCAAGCCGGTGTTCCGGTCCGACGGCACGGTGACCGCCGGCAACTCCTCGCCGCTCAACGACGGGGCGAGCGCAGTGCTGCTCGGCGACCGGGCCGGGGCCGAGGCGGCCGGCCGGACCCCGCTGGCCCGGATCGTCTCCCGCGCGGTCGTCGGCATCGAGCCGCAACTGTTCGGCATCGGCCCGGTACGCGCCGCCGAGGAGGCGCTGCGCCGGGCCGGCGTCGGCTGGTCCGACCTGGCGGTGGTGGAGCTGAACGAGGCGTTCGCGGCCCAGTCGCTGGCCTGCCTGGCGCAGTGGAAGGAACTCGACCCCGAGATCGTCAACCCGCAGGGCGGGGCGATCGCCCTCGGCCATCCGCTCGGTTCCTCCGGGTCGCGCATCCTCGGCTCGCTGGCCTGGCAACTGCACCGCCGCGGTGGTGGGCTGGGCCTCGCCGCCATCTGCATCGGCGTCGGCCAGGGCCTGGCCGTCGTACTGGAAGCCTGACGGGAGGACGGCCATGACCACCGACCACATCCGTTCCGCCGAGCCCGACCTGCCGGCGGGCGGATCGGCCCGCCCCGGCGGGCTGGCGCTGCCCCGCTACCGGCACGACGACCCGGACACCCACCCGCCGATGCTCTTCCCGGACTACGGCTCCACCAACCTGCGCGCCCCGAAGCAGCCGCTGGCCCTGCTGCCGCAGCGGCTGACCGAGGTCACCGGGCCGCTGCTCGGTGAGGGCCGGCTCGGCGAGCTGGACCACGACCTGACCCGGCAGCACGCCGGGGAACCGCAGGGCCAGCGGATCATCGTGCACGGCCGGGTGCTGGACGGCAACGGCCGGCCGGTGCCGCACACCCTGGTGGAGATCTGGCAGCCGAACGCCGCTGGACGCTACCGGCACGCGGGCGACAACTGGCCGGCACCGATCGACCCCAACTTCACCGGGGTGGGCCGGACGCTGACCGACGCCGACGGGCACTACCGGTTCGTCACCATCCAACCGGGCGCCTATCCCTGGCGGAACCACCCGAACGCCTGGCGGCCGGCGCACATCCACTTCTCCCTCTTCGGCCGGGCGTTCACCCAGCGGCTGGTCACCCAGATGTACTTCCCCGGCGATCCGCTCTTCTTCCAGGACCCGGTCTTCAACTCGGTCCGCGACCCGCTGGCCCGGGATCGGCTGATCTCCCGCTACGACCACTCGGTGACCGAGCCGGAGTGGGCGCTCGGCTTCGAGTTCGACCTGGTGCTGCGCGGCCGGGAGGCCACTCCCTTCGAGGACGGCGACGACGATGACTGAGCACCCCGACCTGACCCCGACCTTCGGTACCGGCCGGACCTTCGACCCCGCTGCGGCGCCGGCCGCCACGGCGGCACTCGACCCGCCGCCGCTCGGCTCGACACCCGCGCAGACGGTGGGGCCGTACCTGCACATCGGCCTGCTCTGGCCGGACGGCCCGGACGTGGTGCCGGAGGGTACCCCCGGAGCGATCTGGATCCGCGGACAGGTCTTCGACGGCGCCGGGGCGGTGGTGCCGGACGCGCTGGTGGAGACGTGGCAGGCGGACCCGGACGGCCGGTTCGACCATCCGGACGATCCCCGGGGAGCCCGGCCGCCGGCGGTACCCGGATTCCGGGGCTTCGGCCGCAGCGCCACCGACGCCGACGGCCGGTACGAGATCCGTACCCTCAAGCCCGGCGCCCTGCCCGGCCCGGACGGCGAGGCCGAGGCACCGCACCTCAATCTGTCGATCTTCGCGCGTGGCCTGCTGCACCGGCTGGTGACCCGGCTCTACTTCCCGGACGAGGAGGCGGCGAACGCCGCCGACCCGGTGCTCGGCACGGTCGACCCGGCCCGCCGCGCCACCCTGGTGGCCCGACCGGCCCCGGACGGGCTCCGGTTCGACATCCACCTTCAGGGCCCGGATGAAACCGTCTTCTTCGCGGTCTGAGCCGGAGCCGACGCACGGCGCCGGCAGCGGCTCGGCGATCGGGGCACCCGTCGCCGGCAGCGGCTCGGTGACCTGGGCGCGTGGCGGGCTGCTCGGCGGGCTCTCGGGTGCCGCCGAGGTGGACGTCGAACTCACCGACCGGGCACTGCTGACCGCGCTGCTCGACGCGGAGCGGGCGCTCGCCGAGGCCGGCGCCGAGTGCGGCGTCGTGCCGGAGCCGGCCGCCGAGGCGATCGCGCAGCGGTGCCGTCCGGACCGGTTCGACCCCGCCGCGCTCGCGGAGGGAGCCGACGCCGCCGGCAACCCGGTGGTGCCGCTGGTCCGCCGGCTCACCGAGGCGGTACCGGCCGCCGCCCGGCCCTGGGTGCACCACGGCGCGACCAGCCAGGACGTGCTGGACACCGGACTGGTCCTGGTCGCCAACCGGGCCGGCGAGCCGCTGCTGCGCCAGCTCGACGCCGCGCTCGACGCCGCCGCCGGGCTCGCCGACCGGCACCGGGACACCGTGCTGCTGGCCCGTACCCTCGGCCAGGCCGCCGCGCCCACCACCTTCGGGCTGAAGGCCGCCGGCTGGCTGCTCGCCCTGCTGGACGCCCGGACCCGGCTGGCCGCCGCCCGGTCCGCGCTGCCGGCTCAGCTCGGCGGGGCGGTCGGCACGCTGGCCGCACTCGGCCCGGCCGGACCGGAGGTCACCGACCGGTTCGCCGCCCGGCTCGGCCTCGCCGCGCCCCGGCTGCCCTGGCACACCCGGCGGCAACCGCTGCTCGACCTGGCCGCCGCGCTCGGCAGCCTGCTCGCGGCCGCCGGCAAGGTCGGCCTGGACGTGGGGCTGCTCGCCCAGACCGAGGTGGCCGAGGTCACCGAGGGCGGCGGTCCGGGCCGGGGCGGCTCGTCGGCGATGCCGCACAAGCGCAACCCGGTGGACGCCGTGCTGCTCGGCGCGGCCGCCCGGCGCGGGCCGCACCTGGTCGGCACGCTCTTCGCCACCGCCGTCCAGGAGCACGAGCGGGCCACCGGCGGATGGCACGCCGAGTGGGAGCCGCTGCTCGACCTGCTCCGGCTGGCCGGCGGGGCGGCCGCCCGGACCGCCCGGCTGCTGTACGGGCTCGACGTGCGCCCGGAGCGGATGCGGCACAACCTCGACGCGCTCGGCGGCCGGGTACTCGCCGAGGCGGTCGCCGCCCGGCTCGCCCCGGCGCTCGGCCGGGCCGACGCGCACGACGTGGTGGCCCGGGCCGTCACCGCACCGGACTTCCGGGCCGCGCTGTTGGCCGACCCGGCCGTCCGGACCCACCTCGCCGAGCGGGAGCTGGACCAGGCGCTCGACCCGACCAACTGGCTCGGCTCGGCCGGCACCTTCGTCGACCGGGCGCTCCGGGATTACCGGGCCTCCGGGGCGGACCGGAAATCGGAGAATTCGACATGACATCCCGGCTGCACGCCTGGGTCGACGGACCGGCCGACGCGCCGGTGCTGGTGCTCGGCAGTTCGCTCGGCACCTCCGGAGCGATGTGGCAGCCGCAGTTGCCGGCGCTGACCCGGCAGCACCGGGTGGTCCGGTACGACCACCTCGGGCACGGCGACTCGGACGTGCCGGCCGGCCCGTACACGATCGCGGAGCTCGGGCACGCCGTACTCCGGCTGCTGGACGACCTCGACCTGCCCCGGGTGTCGTACGCCGGGCTCTCCCTCGGCGGGATGGTCGGGATGTGGCTGGCCGCCAACGTACCCGACCGGATCGACCGGATGGTGCTGCTCTGCACCTCGGCCCGGCTCGGCCCGGCCCAGGGCTGGCGGGACCGGGCCGCCGCGACCCGGGCCGGCGGAGTCGAGGCGGTCGCCGACGCGGTGGTGGGGCGTTGGTTCACCAGGGGTTTCGCCGCGAGCCGGCCGGAGGTGGTCGCCGCGTACCGGTCGATGCTCGCCGCGACCCCGGCCGAGGGGTACGCCGGCTGCTGCGAGGCGATCGCCGAGATGGACCTGCGCGACGACCTGGCCCGGATCACCGCGCCGACCCTGGTGGTCGCGGGTGCGAACGACCCGGCGACTCCGATCGCGCACGCCCGGGTGCTGGCCGACCGGATTCCCGGCGCCGGGCTGCGGGTGGTCGGCGACGCCGCCCATCTGGCCAGTGTGGAGCAGCCGGACCGGGTCGGCCGGCTGATCCTCGACCACCTCGGCGGCGGAGCCGACCCGGCCGGAGCCATGCCGACCGGGATCGCGTCGACCGGTACCGACGCGGTCGGGACGGTGTCGACCGGGTCCGCGTCGACCGGGTCCGCGTCGACCGGGGCCGAGCGGGGCGGGGCCGAGCGGCCGGAGCGGAGCGGGTGGAAGGAGCGGATGGATGGATGACCGGGAGCGGCACGCGGCCGGCATGGCGGTCCGGCGCGAGGTGCTCGGCGACGCGCACGTGGACCGCGCCGTCGACGGCACCGACGAGTTCACCGCGGACTTCCAGGACCTGATCACCCGGTACGCCTGGGGCGAGATCTGGACCCGGCCGGAGCTGGACCGGCGTACCCGCAGTTGCATCACCCTGGCCGTGCTGGCCACTCTGCACCACGACGAGGAGCTGGCGATGCACGTCCGGGCCGCGCTGCGCAACGGGCTGACCCGGGAGGAGGTCCGCGAGGTCCTGCTCCAGGTGAGCGTCTACGCTGGCGTTCCAGCGGCGAACCGGGCGTTCAAGGTCGCCCAGGAGACTCTGCGGCAGGAGGACGGGTGACCGAGGTGACCGAGGAGACGGCCCGGACCGGTGAGTTCGTCCAGTCGTTGGAGCGGGGACTCGCGGTCATCCGGGCGTTCGACGCCGATCACCCGCAGTTGACCCTGAGCGAGGTGGCCCGGGCGACCGGACTGACCCGGGCGGCGGCCCGACGCTTCCTGCTCACCCTCGTCGAGCTGGGTTACATGCGTACCGACGGGCGGCTCTTCTCGCTGCGCGCCCGCATCCTCGAACTCGGGTACGCGTACCTGTCCAGCCTGAGCCTGCCCGAGGTGGCCCAGCCGCACATGGAGAGCCTGGTCGCCGAGGTACACGAGTCCTGCTCGATGTCGGTGCTCGACGGCGACGAGGTGGTCTACGTGGCGCGGGTGCCGACCAAGCGGATCATGACGGTGGCGATCAGCGTCGGCACCCGTTTCCCGGCGTACGCCACCTCGATGGGGCGGGTACTGCTGGCCGCCCAGCCGGCCAGGTGGCTCGACAACTATCTCGACACCGCCGAGTTGCGCCCGCTCACCCGGCGTACGGTCACCGATCCGGCGCGGTTGCGGACCATCCTGAACCGGATCGGCAACCAGGGCTACGCGATCGTCGACCAGGAACTGGAGGAGGGGCTGCGGTCCCTGGCGGCGCCGATCCGGGACGCCGACGGCGCGGTGATCGCGGCGCTGAACGTCTCCGCGCACGCCAGCCGGGGCAGCTCCGAGGTGATCCGCAAGGAGCTGCTGCCGCCGCTGCTCGCCACCGCGAAGCGGATCGAGGAGGACCTGCGGGGCGGTCAACTGCGCTAGCGGCCGTCCCGCAGGTCGGCCAGGCGGGTGGCGGAGAAGCTGATCCGGTCGAACCAGACCGGGCAGCCGGCGCCGGTCGGCGACTGCGCCGAAAGGCCGAACCGCAGCGGTGTCGCTGCCGGGTCGAGCCGGAAATGCCGGACGAACTCCCACCACGTCCCGTCGGTGCTGGCGTGGAACGCCCAGGCTGGGCCGAGTCGGGAGATCCGCAGCCAGAGCGGGGCGGCGTCGTCGACCACGAATCCGTTGGCGTCGTCGGAGACGTCGCGGCTGATCACCGACACCACCATCGCGGCGCCCTGCGGTGAGCGTTCGTACGCGAGTTTGGCCCAGTGCCGGGGTCCGGAGTAGAGCAGTAGGCAGCCGGCGTCGTAGCTGCCGGCGAAGCCGACCCTGACCCGGGCCGAGAACTGGAAGTCGTCCTCGGGTGCCGCGGTCAGCAGCCGGGGAGCGGAGAGCACGGGCTCGCCGCCGGTCGGGTCGACGAAGAGGTCGGTCTGGGCCGGTGCGCTGACGGTGAGCCCGGTGATGCCGTCGCGTGCCCAGTCGGGCGGCGCGACCTCCCAGTCGAGCGGTGTCGGTAGGCCGAGGTCGATCTGCTGCATCCGAGCAGGATGCCAGAAACCACCCACCCCGGGGGGCCCGGGTGGGTGCGGGTCGGAGGAAAACCACCGCACCGCCGGGGTTTACCCCTTGGTTGAGCGGCGATTCCCCGGGTAATGGCGGTTCTCGCCGCGACGCGGCGTGACCATCCGGGGCGAAAGTCTCGCGACAGGAGCGGAGGGAATGGGGTGGGGGGAGCATGGTACTGAGGCGTCGAGCGGTGTTGTTGGTGATGCTCGTGATGACCGCCATACCACTGGTTCTGGCGGGCTGTACGGGCAATCCGCTTGAGCGGGTCGGCCGGCCGGCACCGCCGCCACCGAAGCTGGCGATTACCCCCGCACCGGATAGCCGGGATCTGCCGACGAGCGTCGAGATCGGTACCGCGGTGAGGGACGGGAAGGTCGCCAACGTGGTCGTGACCGATGCCGCCGGCACCCGGGTCGAGGGCGCGATGCGCGCCGATGGTACGAGCTGGATGCCGAGCAAGGCGTTGGCGAACAAGCAGACCTACACCGCCGAGGTAACCGCGAAGAATGACGCCGGGAAGGCGGTCACCCAGAAGACGACCTTCAGCACCATGGACAAACCGGCTAAGCGGACCGTGACCAACCTTAATCTGCAGAGTGACCAGACCTACGGCGTGGCGATGCCGATAACGGTGTCATTCGACTCGGACGTCCCGAAGGACGCCCGTGCCGGGATCCAGCGACGGCTGCTGGTCAGCACCGACCCGCCGCAGCCGGGCGTCTGGTCGTGGGACGAGAACGGCCGGCAGGTTTCCTACCGCGCTCCCGACTTCTGGCGGCCGGGGACGACGGTCACTGTCCGGGCCGCGCTCGACGGGGTACCGATGGGCGGAGGGAGCTTCGGCGACACCGACCGCTCCGGCACCGCGAAGATCGGCAACCGGGTCTTCCTGGAGATCGACAACGCCACCAAGCAGATGTCGGTGTTCAAGGACGACGTGCTGGTCAAGAAGATCCCGGTCAGCCTCGGCAAGAGCAGCACCCCGACGTCGAGCGGCAAGATGGTGATCATGGAGAAGCACGAGTCGACGGTCTTCGACACCACGGGGTCCCCGGACCCCTACGTGGTCACCGTCTCGAACGCGCAGCGACTGACCTGGGGTGGCGAGTTCATCCACGCGGCACCGTGGTCCGTCGGTGACCAGGGGTACGCCAATGTCTCGCACGGCTGCACCAACGTGTCGGACGCGAACGCGGAGTGGCTGATGGAGACGACCAGGATCGGTGACCTGGTCACGATCAAGGGCACCGAGGTCACCCTCGACCAGGGCAACGGCTGGACCGCCTGGAACGTGAGCTGGGACGAGTTCGTCAAGGGCAGCGCCCTGCCGGTGCCGGCCGACCTCAAGCCGGCGTCACCGGCTCCGGGTGGGCCTGCGAACGGCGGACCGGCGAACGGGGGACCGCCGGCCGCCGACAAGCCGGCCGCGTCGCCGACCCCGTCGTCGAGCAGCGGCGGGCGGTGACCCGGCCATCGCGGCAGCAACGCGGGTGTCACCGGCGACGATCGTCGCCGGTGACACCCGGCGGGTGGCTGGGTCGGCGCCCATTCCGGCCGGGCGTACCGGCCGGGAATCGGGACGCCGCACCCGGCCCCCGCCCGCTCACCGGCTGTTGTACGCCTGCACCACGTTCGACGGAATCCGGCCCCGCTCGGAAACCTCGTAGCCGTTCTGCACGGCCCATTCCCGGATGGCGCGGTTCAGGTCGCGGTCACTTCGCGTCGGGCTCGTGGCGGCGCCACGCCGACCCGACCGACGGCTTTCGACCGAGCCGCGTCCTACCCGGCTGCCCGCGTGGATGTAAACGTCCAGCGCCTTCCGGAGCTTGCCGGCGTTCTTATCCGACAGGTCAATCGTGTAGTTGACGCCGTCCAGGCCGAACTCGACAGTGCGGTCGGCCTCGCCGCCGTCGAGGTCGTCGGTCAGAAGTGTGATTACCTGCTTCGCCATGGTCGATTACTCCTCGTGAACATTTATTGCTAGGTGTCGAGTTTGACTGATCGCATGCCAATTCTGCAAGACATTGGCTATTTCTCGCGCGTCGGCGGCATCCGCCGGGACTCTAGTTCTGGCGTTGGCGCGCGCGGTATCCCGGCCGGGTAAGGCTTCCGTGGTATGCCGCCGGAGCACCGCCCCGGCAGGTGGGAGGCTGTCATTGCGGGCCGGGCGCGCTATCTCGATTAATCCGGCCGTACGCATTCCGGTGCCGGCGCTGCCGGTCGCGCCGCTCAGCCGGGCGCCGGTCCGGAACTGGCCCGGGCGACGAACCGGGGAGTCAACGAGACCCGGCGGTTGGTCCGGACGCCGCTTTCGAGTTGTTCGATCAGCAGCTCCAGGCTGCGCCGGCCGAGTTCGGCGAAGTCCTGCCGGACCGTGGTGAGCGGCGGCAGGAAGTAGCTCGACTCCGGTACGTCGTCGAAGCCCACCACGCTGACCTCGTCCGGCACCCGGCGGCCGGCCTCGTGCAGTGCCCGCAGCGCGCCGAGGGCGATCTGGTCGTTGCCGCAGAAGATCGCGGTGACCGTCGGGTCGGTGGCGAGCAGCCGGCCGTGCTCGTAGCCGGCCCGGGCGCTCCAGTCACCGGGTCGGGGTGCCGGCACCGGGGCGCCGGCGGCGTGTAGCGCCGCCCGCCAGCCGTCGGTCCGGTCCCGCGCCTCCGGCCAGTCGGGCGGGCCGGCGATGTGTTGCACGGTGGTGTGCCCGAGTCCGAGCAGGTGCCGGGTGGCCATCGCGGCGCCGGTGGAGTTGTCGATGCAGACCGTCGGCACGTGTTCGCCACCGCCACCCACCCCGACCACCGCCAGCCCGGCCGGTGCCTGGGCCAGGGCGGTGCCCACACTGCTCTGCGGGGCGATCGCCACGATGCCCTCCACGGACTGTTCGCAGAGCCGGTCGACCGCGTCCAGCACCGACTCCCGGTCCAGCGTCCGTACGCTCGCCACGCTGACGAAGTAGCCGGCGGCCCGGGCGGCCTGTTCGAGGCCGTACAGAGTGGAGGCCGGGCCGAAGAGCGTGGTCTCGAAGGCGATCAGCCCCAGGGTGCGGGACCGGCGGGTGACCAGGGTGCGGGCCGCCGAGTTGCGCCGGTAGTTCAGCGCCCGCATCGCCGCGAGCACCCGGTCGCGGGTCTCCGGCCGGACGTTCGGGTGGTCGTTGAGGACCCGCGAGACGGTCTGGTGGGAGACCCCGGCCAGGCGCGCGACGTCGCGCATCACCGAGCCCCGGGTCCGGGGCGGCGGGCCGCCGGGCTGGTCACCGGCGTCGATACGGTCAGCAGTCAACGGCCGCTCCTTCGTCTCGGCCGGCCGTCTGGCGGTGGAGGTCCGGCGACTTCCAGCATCACGGATCCATACCGTCGCCGGAAGTACCCCTTGACGGCCGGCATGAGAACGTTAACACTCACGAAACAGGAAGCCCTGTGGATCGTCCGGCGTGCCCTGAAGGTCGGCGTTCTCCGTGGCAGACTGGGCCGAATCCGGCAACCTCCGGCATCGCGCAGACGGTGGCGAGGGGCGTCGGCCGGCCTTGCGTGTGAACGGTAACTACGACAGACAACGATGTTCCCAGGCGAGGAGGAAACGGTGCTGAAAAAGGTCTCCGCCGTTGTACTCGGCGGACTGATGGTGACCGCGTTGGCCGCCTGTGGAGGCGACGGCGGCGCGGGCAGCGGCTCCGGAAACGACGACGGCAAGATCACGCTGGGCTTCGCGCAGGTGGGCGCCGAGAGCGGCTGGCGTACCGCGAACACCAAGTCCATCCAGGACTCCGCCAAGGAGGCCGGGATCGACCTCCAGTTCTCCGACGCGCAGCAGAAGCAGGAGAACCAGATCAAGGCGATCCGGTCGTACATCACCCAGAAGGTCGACGTGATCGCCTTCTCGCCGGTGGTGGAGTCGGGTTGGGACACCGTGCTCCGGGAGGCGAAGGACGCCAAGATCCCGGTCATCCTGACCGACCGGGCGATCGACTCCCCGGACAAGACGCTGTACAAGACCTTCATCGGGTCCGACTTCGTGCTTGAGGGGAAGAAGGCCGGCGAGTGGCTGGTCGCCGAATACCAGGGCAAGGCCGAGCCGGTGAACATCGTGGAGTTGCAGGGCAGCACCGGGTCGGCGCCGGCCAACGACCGCAAGTCCGGCTTCGCCGACGTCATCAAGGCGGACCCGAAGTTCAAGGTGGTCGCCTCGCAGACCGGCGAGTTCACCCGGGCCAAGGGCAAGGAGGTCATGGACGCCTTCCTCAAGGCGCACAAGGACATCGACGTGCTCTACGCGCACAACGACGACATGGGTCTCGGTGCGATCGAGGCGATCGAGGGCGCCGGCCTGAAGCCGGGTGTCGACATCAAGATCATTACTGTCGACGCGGTGAAGGACGGCATGCAGGCGCTCGCCGACGGCAAGATCAACTTCATCGTCGAGTGCAGCCCGCTGCTCGGCCCACAGCTGATGGATCTGGTGAAGAAGGTCGTTGCCGGTGAAACCGTGCCGGAGCGGGTGGTCACCGAGGAGACCACCTTCACCCAGGAACAGGCCAAGGCCGCGCTGCCGAGCCGGCAGTACTAGCCGAGGATCCCGCACCGCGACGACGCGACGGACGGAGGAGGGCGGATGGAGACGTCGGGGGAGCCCCGGGCGATCCTGACCATGGCCGGCATCGGCAAACGGTTCCCCGGCGTACGGGCACTCGACGAGGTCGACTTCCGGCTCTTCCCCGGCGAGGTGCACGCGCTGATGGGTGAGAACGGCGCCGGGAAGTCGACACTGATCAAGGTGCTGACCGGGGTGTACGACGTGGACGAGGGCGAGATAGTCCTCGACGGCACCCCGGTCCGCTTCGCCGGCCCGTTGCAGGCGCAGCAGGCCGGGGTCAGCACCGTCTACCAGGAGGTCAACCTCTGCGCCAACCTCTCCGTCGCGGAGAACATCCACATCGGCCGGGAACCGCGTCGCTTCGGCGCCATCCACTGGAGCGAGCTGCGGCGTCGTTCCCGGCGACTGCTCGACGGGCTGGGGCTGGACGTCGACGTCACGGCCCCGCTCGGCAGTCTCTCCCTGGCGGTGCAGCAGATGGTCGCGATCGCCCGGGCCATCGACATCTCCGCCAAGGTGCTGATCCTGGACGAGCCGACCTCCAGCCTGGACGCCGACGAGGTCGGGCAGCTCTTCCGGGTGATGCGCCAACTCAAGGAGGAGGGCATGGCGATCCTGTTCGTCAGCCACTTCCTCGACCAGGTCTACGAGATCTCCGACCGGATGACCGTGCTGCGCAACGGTCGCCGGGTCGGTGAGTACGCCACTCGGGAGCTGAGCCAGCTCGACCTGGTCAGCGCGATGATCGGCAAGGAACTCGCGGCGTTGGAGGAGTTGGAGGAGCAGCCCCGGCGCTCGCTGGCCGCGCTGGAGCGGGGCCGGCCGGTGGTCGAGGCGGCCGGGCTCGGCCGGGGCGGCGCGGTCGCCCCGTTCAGTCTGTCCATCCACCGCGGCGAGGTGGTCGGGCTGGCCGGGCTGCTCGGCTCCGGGCGTACCGAAGTGGCCCGGTTGCTCTTCGGCGCGGACCGGGCCGACTCCGGGGAGCTCAAGGTGGACGGCGAACCGGTGGCCATGCGCGGCCCGCGCACCGCGATGGCCCGGGACATCGCCTTCTGCTCCGAGAACCGGCGCACCGAGGGGCTGGTCGCCGACCTCACCGTGCGGGAGAACATCATCCTGGCCCTCCAGGCCGCCCGGGGCTGGTCCCGTCCGCTGCCCCGGCGCCGGCAGGACGAACTGGTCGACAAGTACGTCAAGGCGCTGCGCATCGTGCCGGCCAACCCGGAGGCGCTGGTCGGTCAGCTCAGCGGCGGCAACCAGCAGAAGGTGTTGCTGGCCCGCTGGCTGATCACCGAACCGCGGCTGCTGATCCTGGACGAGCCGACCCGGGGCATCGACGTGGGCGCCAAGGCCGAGATCCAGCGGCTGGTGGTCACGCTCTCCGACGGCGGGATGGCGGTGCTCTTCATCTCCGCCGAGCTGGAGGAGGTGCTCCGGCTCAGCCACAAGATCGCCGTACTGCGGGACCGGCAGATGGTCGACGAACTGGCCAACGACGACGAGGTGACCGCCGACCGGATCATGGCGATCATCGCCAGCGGCCACGGCGGCGCGCCACCGGACGCGGCCGGCCGCCCGCACGATCCGGACGTGGTCGTCGTCCGGGAGGAGGTGTGATGGCCAACCTCGTACGGCACCGGTTCTTCTGGCCGGTGCTCACCCTGGTGGTCCTGCTGGTCAGCAACCTGTTCTTCACCCCCGACTTCTTCGTCGTCGACGTCCGCCAGGGGCACCTGTACGGCAGCCTGATCGACATCGTGCGATTCGGGGCGCCACTGATCCTGGTCTCGCTCGGCATGACCCTGGTGATCGCCACCGGCGGTATCGACCTCTCGGTCGGCTCGGTCGTGGCCATCTGCGGCGCGCTGGCCTGCCTGCGGATCAGCGAGCTGGGTGACCAGAACAGCGTGCTCGGTGTGCTGGCCGCGGTGGGAGTCGCCCTCGGGCTGGCCCTGCTGCTCGGCGCCTGGAACGGGCTTCTGGTGGCACAGTTCGGCATCCAGCCGATCATCGCCACCCTGATCCTGATGGTCGCCGGCCGGGGGCTGGCCCAACTCATCACCGATGGGCAGATCATCACGATCAACAGTTCGCCGTACAAGTTGATCGGCGGCGGCTACTGGCTGACCGTGCCGTTCTCGATCCTGGTCGCGATGCTGGTCTTCGGGCTGGCGTTGCTGCTCACCCGGCGTACCGCGCTCGGCCTGCTGATCGAGTCGGTGGGCGGCAACGCCGAGGCGAGCCGGCTGGCCGGAATCCACGCCCGCCGCATCATCTTCACCGGGTACGTCTTCGCGGCCTTCTGCGCCGGGGTCGCCGGATTGATGATCAGCTCCAACGTCTCCAGCGCGGACGGCAACAACGCCGGCCTCTGGATCGAGCTGGACGCCATCCTGGCGGTGGTGATCG
This sequence comes from Plantactinospora sp. CA-294935, assembly GCF_050936445.1. Taxonomy (NCBI): domain Bacteria; kingdom Bacillati; phylum Actinomycetota; class Actinomycetes; order Micromonosporales; family Micromonosporaceae; genus Plantactinospora; species Plantactinospora sp. CA-294935. The sequence continues at coordinate 7,408,272 of NZ_JBNJMU010000001.1, read as the reverse complement.
GCGGTACGTCACTGGCGGGTGGCCGGTTCTCCCTCGGCGGCACGGTGCTGGGCGCGTTGATCATCCAGACCCTCACCACCACGATCTACACCATCGGCATCCCGCCGGAGACCACCCTGCTGTTCAAGGCGCTGGTCGTGACGGTCGTCTGCCTGCTCCAGTCGCCGGCCTTCCGGGCCAAGGTCTTCGGCCGGCGCCGGAAACCACCACTGCCGCCCGCTCCGGAGCGCGAGCAGCCAAAGGTGGAGGTGCCGGCATGAGCGAACGGAGTGCCGGCACGAGCGAGCGGAGTGAGCGAATCGAGGTGGGGGCATGACCGCCGTTCCGGGTACCGTCGCGAACGGTCGGGCGCGGATGTTGCGCCCGCAGCAGAAGTACCTTCCGCTGCTGGCCACCTCCGCCCTGCTGATCCTGATGTACAGCGCCGGAGTGCTGCGCTACGAGGGCTTCTCCGACACCCAGGTGGTGCTCAACGTCTTCGTCGACAACGCGTTCCTGCTGGTGGTCGCGGTCGGCATGACGTTCGTGATCCTGACCGGTGGCATCGACCTCTCGGTCGGCTCGGTGGTGGCGCTGACCACGATGCTCTCCGCCTCGCTGCTGGAGGAACGGGGCTGGTCACCGTATCTCGTGCTGCCGCTGGTGCTGCTGCTCGGTGCCCTGCTCGGCTTCGCGATGGGCTGCATCATCCACTACTTCGAGATCCAGCCGTTCATCGTCACCCTGGCCGGGATGTTCCTGGCTCGCGGGCTCTGCTACACGATCAGCACCTCGTCGATCACCATCGACGACCCGTTCTGGACCTCGGTCGCCCAGCAACGGATCCGGTTCGGCGGCTTCTTCATCTCCATCAGTGTGGTGATCGCGCTGGTGGTGGTGGCGATCGGCATCTACGTACTCGGCTACACCCGGCTGGGCCGCAACACGTACGCGATCGGCGGCAATCCGCAGTCGGCGCTGCTGATGGGCCTGCCGGTCGGGCGTACCCGGATCGCGGTCTACACGATCAGCGGGTTCTGCTCTGCGCTCGGCGGGCTGCTGCTCAGCTTCTACATGCTCTCCGGCAACAACGGGCACGCGGTCGGCCTGGAACTCGACGCGATCGCCGCCGTGGTGATCGGCGGCACGCTGCTGACCGGCGGCTCGGGTTACCTGGTCGGCACGGTGCTCGGGGTGCTGGTGCTGGGGCTCATCCAGACCATCGTCACCTTCCAGGGCGATCTCAGCTCCTGGTGGACCAAGATCGTAATCGGTGTGTTGCTGTTCGTGTTCATCGTGCTGCAACGCACCGTGACCCGGCGGCAGACGTAGGCGTGACCCGCCCGCTCCGGCGGGCACCGGTCGACCGGACCCGGCCTGGTGGTAGCGCTAACACCATGGTTGGCTGGCGGGTAGCGGGGGCTCCGCCGGGGCGCCGCGAGCCGGTCCACCGGGCGCGGGCGGCCGGCGAGGGAATACAGAGAAAGTCCAGGAGGGACACGAGTGAGCGCTAACGGTGCGGACCGGTACGTGGTGGGTGTCGACTTCGGCACGCTCTCCGGCCGGGCGGTGGTGGTCCGGGTCTCGGACGGCGCCGAACTCGGCTCGGCGGTGCACGAGTACCAGCACGGGGTGATCGACGACCTGCTGCCGGAGACCGGGGCCCAACTGCCCGGGGGCTGGGCGCTGCAGATGCCGGAGGACTGGCGGTCGGTGCTGCGCGAGGCGGTGCCCAAGGCGCTCTCGGCCGCCTCGGTGGCCCCGGATGCGGTGATCGGGATCGGCACCGACTTCACCGCCTGCACCGTGCTGCCGACCCTCGCCGACGGCACCCCGTTGAACGAGGTCCCCGGGCTCGCCGACCGGCCGCACGCGTACCCGAAGCTGTGGAAGCACCACGCCGCGCAGCGGCACGCCGACCGGATCAACGAACTCGCCGAGCAGCGCGGCGAGCCGTGGCTGCCCCGGTACGGCGGCCGGATCTCCGCGGAGTGGCAGTTCGCCAAGGCGCTCCAGGTGCTCACCGAGGACCCCGAGGTGTACGCCCGGACCGAGCGGTGGATCGAGGCGGCCGACTGGATCATCTGGCAGCTCTGCGGCGAGGAGACCCGCAACGTCTGCACCGCCGGCTACAAGGGCATCCACCAGGACGGGCAGTACCCGTCCCGGGACTACCTCGCCGCGCTGCACCCCGACTTCGCCGACTTCGTGGATACCCGGCTCGCCCACCCGCTCGCCCCGCTCGGCGGGCTGGCCGGCCGGCTGACCCCGGAGGCGGCGGCCGTCACCGGGCTGCCGGCCGGGATCGCGGTGGCGGTCGGCAACGTCGACGCGCACGTCACCGCCGCCGCCGCGAACGCCGTCGAGCCCGGTCAGCTACTGGCGATCATGGGCACCTCGACCTGCCACGTGATGGTCGCCGACACCCTCGCCGAGGTCCCCGGGATGTGCGGCGTGGTGCAGGACGGCATCGTGCCCGGCAAGCTCGGCTACGAGGCCGGGCAGAGCGGCGTCGGGGACATCTTCGGCTGGTTCGTCGAGCACTGCGTACCGGCCGGCTACGCCGAGGAGGCGGCCCGGCGGGGGATCGGGGTGCACGACCTGCTCACCGAGCTGGCCGCCGCGCAGCGCCCCGGCCAGCACGGGCTGGTCGCGCTGGACTGGCACAACGGCAACCGTTCGGTGCTGGTCGACCACGACCTCTCCGGGGTGATCGTCGGGCAGACCCTGGCCACCCGGCCGGAGGACCAGTACCGCGCCCTGATCGAGGCGACCGCCTTCGGCACCCGGACCATCGTCGCCGCCTTCGACGACGCCGGGGTGCCGGTGACCGAGTTCATCGTCGCCGGCGGCCTGCTCAAGAACACCTTCCTGATGCAGATCTACGCAGACGTGTTGCGCCGGCCGCTGTCCGTGATCGACTCCGACCAGGGGCCCGCGCTGGGCTCGGCGATCCACGCCGCGGTGGCCGCCGGGGCGTACCCGGACGTCACCGCCGCGGCCGCCGCGATGGGCAAGGTCCGGCGGGGCGTCTACCAGCCCGACCCGGCCAGCGCCGACGTGTACGACCGGCTCTACGCCGAGTACGAGCGGCTGCACGACTACTTCGGCCGGGGCGGTAACGACGTGCTGCACCGGCTGCACGCACTACGCGAGGAGGTGCGCCGATGACCAGCGGCGGACTCACCGGCACGATCAGCGACGCCGTCGCCCGGATCCGTCAGGAGGTGTGCCGGCTGCACGAGCAGCTCACCCGCTGGGAGCTGGTCACCTGGACCAGCGGTAACGTCAGCGCCCGGGTGCCCGGCGCCGACCTGATGGTGATCAAGCCCAGCGGGGTGTCGTACGACGACCTCACCCCGGAGTCGATGGTGGTGACGACCCTGGACGGGGACGTCGTGGACGGCAACCACTCGCCGTCCAGCGACACCGACGCCCACGCGTACGTCTACCGGCACATGCCGCAGGTCAACGGTGTCGTGCACACACACAGCCCGTACGCCACCGCCTGGGCGGCCCGGGACGAGGCGATCCCGTGCGTGCTGACCGCCATGGCCGACGAGTTCGGCGGGGAGATCCCGGTCGGTCCGTTCGCGCTGATCGGCGGCGACGACATCGGCAAGGGCATCGTCGCCACCCTGGAGGGACACCGCTCACCGGCGGTGCTGATGCGCAACCACGGGGTCTTCACCATCGGGGCCAGCGCCAAGGCGGCGGTGAAGGCGGCGGTGATGTGCGAGGACGTCGCGCGTACCGTGCACATCGCCCGGACCGGCGGCCCGCTGGTGCCGATCGAGCCCCGGCACATCGACGCCCTCTACGAGCGCTACCAGGGGGTCTACGGCCAGCGTTGACGTCCGGGTCGGCGGGAGAGGTCGGGGCGGTCCGGCGGCCCGCGCGCCCGCCCCCGGGTTGGTGCGCCGACCGCCGGACTGGCATGCTCGCGCCAGAATGTCCCCGGGCGGGCGCGCCCGTGCCCGCCGTCCACCCACGACCCCTGGTGGTGCCAGTTGACCGGATCCCGTCGCCCGCCCGACGACCTGCCCGGGGCGGCCGCCCCGACGCGTGCCGGGGCGGGCGTCCCGGTGCCGCCGGTGCCGGGGGAGTGCCAGGTGTGGCGGCTGCCGATCGGTCCGGCGCACTGGGCCGGCCTCGACGTGCTCGACGACGAGGAGCGGGAGCGGCACGCCCGGTTCCGGCGGGTCGCCGACCGGGACCGCTACCAGGCCGCCCACGTCGGGGTGCGGATGCTGCTCGGGCACTACCTCGGTGTGCCGGCCGGGCGGCTCGGCTTCTCCCGGCACTGCCGGCACTGCGGCGCCGGGCACGGCAAGCCGGTGGTCGACCGACCCGCCACCAAGCTCGACTTCTCGCTCACCCACTCCGGGGAGTGGGTCGCCGTCGCGGTGGCCAACGACCCGGTCGGCCTGGACGTGCAGGAGCTGACCGACGGTACCGACGTGGCCGCGTTGAGCGGTAGCGTGCTGTCGCCGGCCGAACTGCGCTGGTGGACCGAGCAGCCGGCGGAGTCCGCCCGGCGGGCCTTCTTCGGGTACTGGGCCCGCAAGGAGGCGCTGCTGAAGGCGACCGGGCACGGGCTGGCCGTACCGATGAACCGGATCACGCTGACCCCGCCGGACGAGCCGGCCGGGCTGGTCGACTGGGCCGCCGAGCGTCCCCTCGACGGGCCGGTGCAGCTGCACGACATCGACGCCGGCCCGGACTACACCGCCGCCGTCGCGGTGCTCTCCAGCCTGCGGGTTCGGATCAGCCGGGCGGAGTTCCCGGCATCGCTCGCGGCCGGCCGCCCGATGCCCGACCCGGTCTGAACGAGGCCCGGTCTGCACGCCGATGTCCGCCTCGGTCTGCACGCTGATGTCCGGCCCGGTCCGCACGCCGATGTCCGGCCCGGTCTGCACGCTGATGTCCGGCCCGGTCCGCACGCCGATGTCCGGTCCGGCCCGCACCGTGTCCGTTCCGGTGCATCGCCGAGTGCGGCGCTCACCCGGCTGTGCCCGTCCAGTTCCGCCGCACCGGTCGCCCTGGCTCTCCGGAAGGACGCGCCCAGACCCCGCGCGGGCGGAGTCACGTGCCGTCGTCCCGCGCACGGCGGCGGATCGCCGCTGTCGTGGCGTCGTCCACTATCCGGGCGCAGACCTCGGCCGGTTGCTCGTACAGGTAGAAATGGCCGCCTGACCACAGGTGCACGGTGGCGGGTGGGCTGCCCATGCTGGTCCAGCTACCCATCTGGGTGGTGGTCACAAAGGGGTCGGCGTCACCGCCGAAGACGGACACGGCCACGGGAAGCGGTTCGACCAGTGGCGGGCGATGATCGGCCATGAGGCGCAGATCCGCGCCGAAGGTACGCAGGATCCGCTCGGTGAGCGCCGCGTTCTGCCAGGTGCGGTCGGGGATGCCGTCGAGTGCGCGGGCGAACTCCAGCAGGCCCGACGGATTCCACTGCCGCACCACGTGTCGCAGGTTTCCCGCGGCGGCATGCGGTGCCGGGCTGCCGGAAACGCCCAGCCACACGGGTGGGCGGCCATGCCGGGTGAGTGCGTGGCTCAGTTCGTACCCGAGGACGGCGCCCAGACAATGCCCGAACACCGCATACGGCCTGACGGTTTCCTCGACGAGAAGCGGTACCAGCGTGTGCACGGCCTCCATGAGGCTGGCAACCCCGACGTGGCCGCCAGCGGCCACCCGGCCAGGCAGCTCAGGTGCGAGGATCGTCCAGTCGGCCGGCAGGTACGGCAGGATCGGGCGGAAGCTCTCCGCGGACCCGGCGGCGTGGTGCAGCAGCACCAGGGTGGAGAGCGCCGACGTGTCGGGAGTGGGGTCCGCGCGCCCGACCAGGCGCCGTACTCGCACCGCCGCCGTGCTCCGGCCCAGGTCGGCTGTCACTCCCCGGTCACTCCGGCCGTCCGGGCGTGGGCCGTCTCGTACGCCGCGACCAGCTCACCGACGCTGCCGACGTCTGAGATGGACGTCTCCTGGAACGGGTCCACCTCCAGTTCGGCTTCCAGGTTGACGAGCAGTTCCGCAAGCATCAGCGAGGTGAAGCCCAGCTCCACGAGGCTGGCATCAAGATCGACCGATCCCGCCTCGGCACCGTTGTCCTCAAGGACCCCGTGGACCTGCCGCACCACGGTTTCGGCGATCGCCTTCCGGATCAACACGTGAAACCTCCATCGACAACCAGGGACTGTCCCGTGACGAAAGCCGCCGCGGGAGACGCGAGGAAGAGCGCCACGTCTGCGATCTCCGCGACATTCGCCAGCCGGCCGAGCGGGGTGCGGCGGCGGATCCGCTCACGCGCTTCCGGCGGCATCCGCGCCGTCATGTCACTGTCGAAATAGCCCGGCACGACGGAGTTGACGCGGATATTGAGCGGCCCGAGTTCCCGAGCCAACGCCCGGGTGAACCCGTCCAGCCCGGCCTTGCTCGCCGCGTACGCGGACACTCCTCGTACGCCCCGGACGGCGTTGACGGACGACACGTTCACGATGACCCCACCTCGACCGATCATCAGGCGGGCGCAGGCCTGAGCTACCGCCATCGCACCCACCAGGTTCGTCGTCACCAGCGACTCCATCACCGAGGTCGGCGTCGTGAGCAGTAGTTCCTCGTGCGTGACACCGGCGTTGTTGAGCAGCAGGTCGACCGGCCCGAAGCGGCGGTACGCCTCGCGTATGGGCGCGCGCACCTCGGCCGGGTTCCCGAGGTCGAGGGAGTGCCACCAGAACGCGTCGGGGTGCCTCGCCGCGGCCTCCTCGATGGACGGGCTGCTGGAGCGGCTGAGCGCGGCGACCTTCCACCCCTCGGCCAGCAGGCGACGGACGACTTCGGCACCGAGGCCGCGGCTGGCTCCCGTGACGACCGCGAACCGGCCCGTCGAGCCCTCCCCGGCCCGGTCGGCTCCGAGCTGCCCAAGCGACGTGCTCACGCCCTTGACTCCCTTCCTACCGGCTCGCCGTCGTCGGCGCTGGACGCGACTATCCCCTGGCCTTCTTGAAGCGCGCCGAATGCAGTGCCTCCCGGGACACGGTGACGAGTGCGGGCACCTTGAAGGGGGCCAGGCGGCCGCGGCAGTACTCGCGTACCCGGCGGCGGACACTGCGGTCGTCCTCGTCGTGCTGGAGGTGGACGATCGCCGTCACCACCATGCCGGTGACGGGGCTGGGACGCCCCTTGACGGTGACGTCGGCGATGTTCGGAATTCCGAGGATCACGTTCTCCACCTCGGCGGGATAGACCTTCTCGCCCCCGACGTTGATGATCTCCGAACGTCGTCCCAGCACCCTGAGGTACTCCCCGTCGGTCTCCACGACGTCGTGGGTGTTGAAGTATCCCTCCTCGTCGAATTCCGCCCCGGCGTTGAGATATCCGAGCATCGCGGTGTCCGACCTGATCCACAGGACCCCGTCCACGATCTTGTGGGCGAAGCCGGCGGTGCCGAGCTTCATCCATCCACTGCCGTCCGCCTTCGACTTCGTGGGGAGGATTCCCAACTCCGAGAGCCCGTAGGTCTGCTTCAGGCGTACCCCCGGGAGCGCGGTGCGGAGAAGTTCGAGTGTCCGGTCCGGCATCGGTTCGGTCCCGTACGTGACGAGTTCCAGGGTGTCCGTGCGGAATCGCCGGTGCGCGCCGACCGCGAGAAGCATGTTCAGGAACGTCGGTGTCGTCGGCAGTATCTCCGCACCATGCCGCACGATGCTCGCGAGTACGGTGTCCGGGGACCGGTCGGGGACGGTGATGACCGTTCCTCCGGAGCTCAGCGTGTGCAGCAGCGTGTTGATTCCGCCGATGTGGTCCAGGTTGAGGAAGAAGATCGTCCTCCGGCCGCGTCCGGTTACGGTGTGGTAGCGGATCAGCAGCCTCGCGAAGTCGAGAACCGTCGCCTTCGTCCGCCCCGAGGTACCGGAACTGAACAGGACCAGGCCGGGTCTGCCGGTGGCCCGCAGCGATTCGTGGAGCCCGTTCGTGGCCACCCGCCCGGTCCTCCGCGAGACCCGGTCGCCGTGCCGGTCGACACTGATCACCACTTCCACCTCGGCGACGTCGAGGTAGGTGCCGACACCCTCCACCGGGCTCGGGGTGATCGGGACGACGATGGCCCTCCGGATGACCAGCGCCAGCAATGCGGCGGCCACCTCCGGGGAACAGACTCCTTCGAGCATCACGACGTCACCAGGGCCTATCGACTCGGACTCCAGATAGGCCACCCACTCGTCCACCATCGAACCGAGAGTGCGGTAACTGAGTGGCTCGTCGCCGTGCACGAACGCCTGTGCCCCGGCGTACGCCCGCAGCCGTTCGAGGAACACCAGACCCGCTCCGGTCCCGACCGCCGGTTCCATACCTGCTCCGTCTCGTGCCGGATGCCCGACCCGGCCACCCGACAGGTCCGGGGTGGGGCGTGAGGTCGACACGTTCACCACCCGGCGCCGGACCGACGCACGTCACCGACCCGCGCCGCCGTGGAAGGACCCGTCCGTCCGGGTGGTGCCGTCGGCGGACGTCCTCGGCCGGCGCTAACCACGGCCGTGTCCGTCGGGTGAGAGCCCCATCTTCGCCTCCACCAGCCTGCTGATCCGCTCGATCGAGTCGAGGTTCCCGTTGGTCACCTCTTCCTCGCCGAGGGAGAGTCCGAACGTCTCCTCGACGAAGAGCACCAGCTCGACGAGCCCGAGGGAGTCGACGATCCCCTGCTCGAGCAGCGAGGCGGTGTCTGACAGTCCGTCGTCGTCGCCGAGGAGGAATCTGTTGACGACGTACTCTCGGACGCGTTCCGAAACACCCGGCTCGGCTGTCGTCATGAAGTCTCCTCCGCGTTCGTCGCGTGCTGCTGCCCGTCGTGCGCTCCGGTGCGGTACGACCTACCGCGCACGGGCGGGTGAATCCTGGTTCGGGATGTCGTAGCGGCCGTGGCCGGCGGCCGTGGGGTGGTCGGAGGCCAACTTCTCGGCCAACCCCACGAGGGCACGGCGATCGACCTTTCGGTTGTCGTTCAGCGGAAACTCGTCAAGACGCCACTGCCGCCGGGGCACCATGAAGTCCGGCAGGGTGGCGCGGAGGCCGTCGATGATCTGTTTCCGCGCCATCGGTGCGCCGAGGTAGAACAGCGCCAGTTCGACGTCGCCGGTAGCCGTGGTGAACCCGACCACGACCGCACCCGACACGCCGAGTTCCCGCCGCGCCGCGGCCTCGATCTCGGACGGCTCGATACGGTAGCCGCGCATCTTGATCTGCTGGTCTATCCGGCCCAGGTAGGCGAGTCCGGCCGTACCGGCACGGCGTACCAGGTCGCCGGTGCGGTACCAGCGACGGTCGTCATGGTCGAGGAACCGGCCGGCGTCGTCCGCGGGGTCGAGGTATCCGGGGAACATCTGCGGTCCGGTGACGCACAGCTCGCCCTCGTCCGCCGCGAGATTACCGTCCGCGCCCAACAGGACGCCCTCCATCGTGGGGTAGACCGTCCCGATCGGCACGACGTCGTTCACGCACAGCGCCGGCGAACGCTGCGGGTTCCACCGGTATGCGGTACAGGCGAGAGTCAGCTCGGTCGGCCCGTAGAGGTTCTCCACCACCGAGCCGGCGGAGGCCTGTTGCCAGTCCGCCGCGTCGCGGGCGGTCAACGGCTCACCGCAGAAGAGGCTCCACCGCAGCGAGGGCATGCTGTTCGCGGACAGGCCCCCGGCCCGGTGGACGAGGCGCACGGCGCTGGGCACCGAGAACCAGACGGTCAGGCCGTGGTTCCGGACGAAGTCGGGCAGGTTCGCGAACGCGTGCGGCGTCGTGCACACGCTGGTGGCACCCGCGCTCCAAGCCATGAACAGGTCGAACATCACCAGGTCGAAGGTGATGTCGAAGGTCTGGGAAAGCACGTCGTCGGGGGTGATGCCATAACGCGCCTGGTTGTACTCCAGAAACCAGTCCATGTTCGCGTGCGTCACGGGTACGCCCTTGGGGCGACCCGTCGACCCGGACGTGAACAGCACGTAGGCGACGCCGCCGGGGTCGACGGCCACGGGATCGGCCAACGCCGCCGCCGGGTCGGGGCGCAGCAGCGGTCGTCCGGCCGCGACGACCGCCGGATCGGGCACCAGTACGGGCAGTCCGGCGAGCGGGCCAGCACCGTCGGCGGCGACCGTCACTCCCCGGCCGTCGGCGATGAGAATGCCCACGCCGGCTTCCCGGGCCATCGCGGCGGTGCGCTCGGGCGGATAACCGGGGTGGAGCGGCACCACCACCGCCCCGGCGTACAGCGCGGCGAGGATCCCGGCGTACGCCTCGATCGTGCGGGACGCGAGCACACCGACCGCAGCGGGGCTTCCCCCGGACCGGCGGACCAGGGTGCCCGCCCAGCACAGCGCCAGGTCGTGGAGTTCACCGTACGTCCAACTGGCGCGACCGATGCGGAGCGCGATGCGATCGTGGCCGCCGTGTAGCCCGTGGGCGAACCACTCGGCGAGGGTGCGGGTACCCACGCCGTCTCTCGAACCACTGTAAGCACGTGACGACATGTGGGCCTGCCGATCCTGGAAGCTGTGGTGCACTACGGTGGCGCCGTCGCCTGCGGTGGCGTCCGCGGGCGCCGTCACGCCGGTTCCTCGCCGGCTCCCGCCGCCAGGCGGGCGCCGATCGCGGTGAGGTAGGCGGTGGCCTCCCGGCCGTTGACCACCCGATGGTCGTAGGTGATGCCGAGGTGGAAGAACGGCCGGGTGCGGGCCACGCCATCCTCGTCGAGGTAGACCTCCTCCTGTAGGGCGCAGAGCGTGACGGTGCAGGTCTGGCCGGGGAAGACGATCGGTCGGGCCAGCACGATCCCCGGATCGGTGTGCAGCGAGAGGGTGATGTTCCCGCCCTGGAGATCGGATTCCCGAAGCGTGCGGCGGCGGGCACGTGCCCGGAAGTCCATCAGGGTGGCCGAGATGTCCGCCAGCGTCCGCGCGGCCGCCTCCCGGAGGACGGGGACGTAGAGCCCGCCGCCGACGTCGACCGTGACGCCGATGTCGGGCGTGGCGGCGAGTGTCAGGCTCAGGTCGTCGTGCACGGTGGCGTAGAACAGCGGCCACTCCGCGTGCAGTCGCGCCAGCGCTCGTACCACCAGCTCCGGGATGCCGATGAACCCGCCCTGCCGTCCGCCGATCTCGCGCAGCTCCGCGAGGAGCGGCGCGGCCTGCACCTTGGCCGCCGCGAACGCGCTGGGAATCGTGGCATGCGAGGTGGCGACCGTCCGTGCGACGGCCCGCTGGTGTGCCGAGATCTGGCGGCGGTCGCCGGTCCCGTCCCGGCCGCCGGCGCCCAGCGCTGCTACATCGGAGAGCTTGACCACCCGCTTGCCCAGCGCGGCGACGGCCGCCATCGGGATGCCGTGCTCGGCCAGGAACGCCGCGGCTGCCCGGCTGACGACCGGAGCCACCTCCGCGCTGCCGGTCCCGCCCGCCGGCTCCGGCGTCTCGGTCGGGGCGGCCGCCTCCGCGCTGCCGGTCCCGCCCGCCGGCTCCGGCGTGTCGGTCGGGGCGGCCAGCTCGGCGTGCACGTGGGCGACGACCTGGCCGGGCTCGCAGGTGGTGCCGGCGACCACGGCGTGCCGGAGGTAGCCGGTCGTCTCGGTGGCCAGGTCCGCCAGCGCCTTCGACGTCTCGATCAACGCCACCGGGTCGCCGGCGGAGACCCGGCCGCCGTCGGGCACCAGCCACTCGGTGAGGAGGTACGAGGTGTCGTTCGCATTGAGCGTCGGCACAGCCAGTTCAGCCATGGCTCTCCCCCCGCAGGGCGGCACGGATCGTCTCGTCCTGGACGAGGAACCGACGCTCCAGGTGCGGTGCGGCCGGTATCACCCCGCAGTCCGGCCGGACCAGGCGCACCGGCTCGGGCAGCACGCCCCAGAGGCGGTCGTGCAGGTGGGCGGCGATCTCGTTGCCCCAGCCGCCACCGGCCACGCCGTCCTCGACCACCACGATCCGGCGTACCCCGGAGGTGAGCGGCAGTACGGGCCCCACGTCCGCCGGGTACAGGCGGGCCGGTACGAGCAGTTCGGTGACGCACTCGTCCTCGACGAACGCCTGCCGCATCGCCGCGAGCGCCCGTGGCGCCACGCCACCCGGCGCGATGAGGAGCTGGTCCGGTCGACCGCCATCCATGATGGACACCCGGGCCCACGTCCCGGCGCCGGGGAGCAGCTCGTACCGGAACAGGTCGTCCGCCGCCCCGTCACGCGCTGCCGGCGTCGTGTAGAGCACCTTGTCCTCGAAGAAGATGCAGGGCTCCCGCCGGGCGAACATCTCGGTGAACACGTCCAGCGGGTCGTGGAACGCGGACAGCTCGTACAGCGCCAGGCCGGGTACGCCGAGGAAGTGCTTCTGCAGGTTCTGGCTGTGCGTCGGCCCGTACCCGCGGTTGCCGCCGACCGGGCAGCGCACCACCATGGCGATCGGCAGCCGCTGGCCGTACATCGTGACGGACTTGGCGGCGAAGTTCACGATCTGGTCGAAGCAGAGCGTCACGAAGTCGCCGAACATGACCTCGACCAGCACCCGGTCCCCGGCGAGCGCCAGCCCGGCGGCGACCCCGCTCATCGCGCCCTCGCTGATCGGCGTGGCCAGTACCCGGTCCGGATAGCGGGTGGACAGGCCACGGGTGATGCCGAAGGCGCCGCCGTACGGGTCGAGCACGTCCTGCCCGAGCAGGAAGAGCCGTGGGTCGTCGGCGAAGAGCTGGTGCAGGGCCGCGGTGAGCCGCTCGGCCACCCGTCCGGCGCCCACCGGGGCCACCCGTCCGGCGCTCACCGGGGCCACCCGGCCAGCGGGCGGGCCAGCACGTCGCGGGCCACCGTCTCGATCCGGTCCCGGGCCCGCGCGTCGGCGGCCTCGAACTCGGCCGGACACCGCGCGGCGTACTGGGCACACCAGTCGCGCTCGGCCAACCTGCGGACCACCTCCGGCGGGCGGGTGTCGTCACCCTTGCTGTGCGGTCCGAGCCGGGCCGTCGTGAACTCCACCACCAGCGGCCCCTCGCCCCGGAGGGTCGCGGCGACGGGCTCGGCGAGCCGGTCGCGGATCTCCGGGATGTGGCTCGTGTCGATCGGCACGTACCGGACGCCGAACGCGGCGGCCCGCCCCGCGATGGTGCCGGACAGGTGGCGCTCGATCGGAGTGGTCTGGGCGATCCCGTTGTTCTCCACCAGCACGAGAAGCGGTGCCCGCCACAGGGCGGCGAGGTTGAGCGTCTCGTAGACCACGCCCTGACCCCAGGTGCCGTCGCCGATGTAGGCCGCGACGAGGCCGTACCGGCCGCTGGTCCGCCGGTGCATGGCGACCCCCAGGGCCACCGGAAGGCTCTCGCCCTGCACGCCGGTCGAGCAGAACCCGTCGCGATACACGTGCTGGCTGCCGCCGACGCCGCCGCAGACGGCGCCGGCGCGTCCGGTGATCTCGGCGAGCAGGCCGGCCGGGTCGTCGAACTTCGCCAGATAGTGCCCGTGCCCGCGATGGTTGCTGAAGACGAACGCGTCCGCGAGGAACGGGCGCATCGCCACCGGAACGTACTCCTGACCCAGGCAGGTGTGCGTGGTGCCGGGGATGTGCCCGGCGGCGAACAGGGCGAGCAGCTTCCGCTCGAAATGGCGGATGGTCAGCAGCAGGTCCAGGTCCTCGGTGGCGAGGGCATCAGCGGAGGCGACGGCCTCCGCGTTGGTCGCGGCCTCCGGCTTGGTCGCGGCCTCCGGCTTGGTCGTCGCGTCCGGGCCGGGGGCGACGGCGCCGCGGACCAGCGCCTCGGGCGTGCTCATCCCGGCCTCCCGGCGAGCGCCGGTTCGCGGCCTGATCCCTCGGCCAGCACCGGAAGCCGGCGCCAGGCCCCGGGGGAGCCGCCGTCCTGCGGCGCGCCGGCGCAGACCACGTAGTGTCCGGGCGCGACCGCGTCACGGACGCCGTCCACGGCCCGGGTCAGGCGCGCGTGCAGATCGGCGAGGTCAGGCACGGGCGCCCCGACGGGCAGGCCGACGTATCCGACGAGGGACCGCCGCCCGCCGTCGTCGGCCGGCAGCACCAGCACGTCGGCGGTGCCGGCGGTCGCCCGTAGGCAGCGCTCCACAGAGGACGGATTGACCCAGCTCCGCTCGACGAACGTCCAGGTGGACAGCGCGGCGGGCGGGCCGAGCCCGGTCAGGGCGCCCACGTCGGTGAGGCGCAGGTCGTCCACGGCCGCCTGGGTGATCACCAGTTCCAGGCCGCGCAGCAGGGCCGTGACGTCGGTGCGGGACACCTGGCGGGTGTCGGTGAGCACCGCGAGGGATGCGGTGTCCGCCCGGTTGAGCACCGTGACGAACAGGTCGACGCCGGGCAGGTTCATGTCGTACGGCTGCCAGCGGCACGCCGCCTCGCCGGCCAGTTCGGGTGACCGGAGGAGTTCGGGCGCGGCGCCGTCGGCCAGGAACGTCGCCGGCCGGCGGGTGTCGTTGACGAGGCAGCTCCGCATCGGGACCATTCCCCGGCGCAGCGCCTCCCGGGCAAGGGCCGCGTCTCTGGCAGTGGGGTCGTAGCGGGCGTACCGGTGGGCCGCCATCGCCGCCGACCGGCAGGCGAGCGCCAGTTCGCGGAACGAGGCGTCGCCGAGCGGTACCGCACAGATCCCCTCCTGCATGTAGAGCATCGCCGAGCCGACCGCGGCCGGGTCGGCCATCCGGTTGTTGACGATCAGCCCCAGCGGGCAGGCGGCGACGCCGCTGTGGGCGCCGAGCACCGCCGCGAGACCGGCGAGCAGGACGTGCCCGGTGCTCACCCGGTACCGGGTCGACAACAGGGTGCAGGCCACCGCGGTGGGAGTGGAGTCGAACCGGCACAGCCAGTGCGGGTCGGCCGCCGGGTCCGGGGACTCCGGCGAGACCGGGAAGAGCGTCCGTGGCATCTCCGCCAGCCGGTCGCGCCAGAACTCCAGCGCCTCCTCCTGGGTCCGCGCACCCGCGGCTGACTGCTCCCAGCCGGCCATCCCGGCCGGCTGCCGGGGCGGGGGAGCGTCGGGGGGTTCGCCGCCGGGTAGCAGCGCGGCGAGGTCCTGCCGCAGGGTGGCGATGCTCCAGCAGTCGACGGCGAAGGCGGAGACGACCAGCACCAGGTGGACCGGCCGGGTCCCGCGCACCAGCACGCCCACCCGGACCGGCACGTCGCGCTCGTGGTCGACGGGCGTACCCGTCAGCTCGGCGGTGAGTCCCGCCGCCCGGTCCGCCGGCCCGTCGCCCACCGTACCGTCCAGCCGCTCGGTGCGCAGGTCGTACGCCCCGGCGCCGAGCAGCCGCTGTACCCGCTCCCCGCCACCGGTGACGGGGTAGCAGGTGCGCAGCGACTCGTGCCGGTCGAGGAGGCGTCGGACCGCCGCCCGGATGTCGTCCATCGTGGTCTGTCCGGGCAGCGGCAGGTCGACGGAGAGGAACTCGGTGCCGGTCCGGTACGCCGGCCGCCAGGAGCGTTGCGCCCAGGTGAGCGCCGCCGTGCCCGACCGCAGGCCGGCGAAGGCAACACGCTCCTCGCCCACGGCTACCGCATCGTCCACAATCATTCTCCGCCCACCCGAAAATAGTCTGCGGCCGTCCCAGATAACCGTGACTCCGCCGGACTTTAGGAACGGGTCCAACCGGCGTCAATAGCGTCATCGACGCGATCCCGTTACCGCCGCAGGCGTGCTACCTTGGGCGCGCCCAGCGGTCTCGGGGGAGGAATGCGTGGCGGATTCGGCGGCCGGTGACGGCGTGCCAGAAAAAGACATGGCCGACGTCATGACGGTGGTTGTGGACGCCTGGCGGCGGGTCTTCGAGCGGCCGGACCTCGGGCCCGATGACGACTTCTTCGCCGTCGGCGGGGATTCCTTCCGCATGGTCATGCTGGTGACCGAGATCGGCGACCGCTACCGCCTGGCGCTCGACCCGGTGTCGTTCTTCGACACGCCTACCCCACGGCAGATGAGCCGGGTGGTGGCGGAGCTGCTGTCCCGGCCGCGCTGACGTCCCCGCGCCACGCGGCCCACAGCCGCGCGTAGGCGCCGCCCGCCGAGACGAGCTCCCGGTGCGTGCCCAGCTCCGCGATCCGGCCGCCGTCGAGCACGACCACCCGGTCGGCGTCGCGGGCGGTGTGCAGGCGGTGCGCGATCGCGATCACCGTCCGTCCGGACAGGACGTCGGCGAGCGCCCGCTCCAGGGTGCGGGCGGACCGGTCGTCCAGCATCGAGGTGGCCTCGTCCAGCACCAGTACGGGCGGGTCGGCCAGGACCACCCGGGCCAGGGCGAGCTGTTGGGCCTGCGCGGGTGACACCGGCATCCCGCCGGAGCCGATCGGTGTGTCCAGGCCGTCCGGCAGCTCGCGTACCCAGTCCAGCGCGCGTACCAGGTGCAGGGCGTGCTCGACCGCGTCCCGGCCGGCGGCAGGTGCGGGCAGGGTGACGTTGTACGCCACGGAGCCGCCGAAGACGTGGTTCTCCTGCGGCAGCAGCGCGACGTGCCCGCGTACCAGCTCCGGTGGGAGGTCGGCGATCGGGACGCCGCCGATCCGCACGGTGCCCGAGCGGGGTCGGTCGATCCCGGCGACCAGCCGGCCGAGGGTGCTCTTGCCGGCGCCGCTCGGCCCGACGATCGCCAGCCGCTCGCCCGGTGCGACGTCCAGGCTCACGCCGTGCAGCACGTCGTCCCTGCCGTCGTACCCGAACCGCACGTCGCGGATTCGCACGCCGGCCTCGCCGCGCGGCCTCGGTGCCGGCGCGGGTCCGCGTGGCGGCTCGGCCACCGCGACGCCCGCGATCCGGGCGAGCGCGGTAGCGGCGACCTGGACCTCGTCCAGCCAGGTCACCAGCGTGTCCACCGGACCGACCAGCAGCCAGGCGTAGACGCAGACCGCGACGATCTGCCCGAGGCCGGCCCAGCCCTGGCGGTGGCCCAGAGCCCCGAGGACCAGCGCCGAGACCAGGACCAGCAGGTAGGCCGCCTCCAGACAGGGCAGCCAGGTGGTGCGTAGCCGGAGCGTGTCCCGTTCCGCCGCGCTCACCTCGGCGATCGCCTCGTCGGTGTCCCGGGCCCGCCGCTCGGCCAGGCGCAGCGCCTCGACCGACCGGCCACCGCCCGCGGTTTCCTGGATCACGGCGTTCACCCGCGCCCAGCCGGCCATTTCGCGCCGGTAACCCTCGGGCGCCCGCCGCAGGTAGCGGCGGGTGCTCCAGACGACCAGCGGCAGCCCGACCACGACGCAGAGCGCCAGGGGCGGGCTGGTCAGCAGCATGGCGCCGATGGTCAGGCCGGTCACCGCGGCGGCGACGGTCACCTCGGGTACGGCGTGGCGCAGCGCCGCGGACAGCGTCTCGACGTCCGTGGTGGCCCGGGTCACCAGGTCTCCGGTCGACGACCGCTCGACCGTGGACGGCGGCAGCCGGAGCAGGCGGGCCAGGAAGTCCTCCCGCACCCGCGCCAGGACGAACTCGGCCAGCACGGCGGCGCGGAGTCGGGCCGACCGGGTGCAGAGCGCACGGACCAGCAGGGTGACCGCGAACAGCCCGGCGAGCAGGTCCACCTGGCCGCGCCCACCGCCCCGCTGCACCGACTCGACCAGCGTGCCGAGCAGCCGCGGGCCGGCCAGCCCGGCCAGCGTGGCGAGGACGTGCAGGGCCAGTACGGCGAGGAGCGCCCGCCTGCGGTCACGCAGCACGGGGACGACGACGGCCCGCGCCTCCGCCGGGGTGGCGACCGGCAGGGCGTCGCCGGTCACGCCGGCATCACCCGGTCGTTGTCCACGGCACCCCGCGTCACGCAGTTGCGGTAGGCGGCGCTCGTGGCAAGCAGCGCGGCGTGGGTGTGCTCGGCCACCACCCGGCCGTCCACCACCAGCACCACGCGGTCCGCCCGCTCCAGCAGCAGCGGACTGGTCGACAGGACCACTGTGGTCCGCCCGGCGCGTAGCGTGCGCAACCCGTCCGCGACGCGGGCCTCGGTGTGCGCGTCGACCGCGCTGGTGGGCTCGTGCAGCACCAGGATCTCCGGGTCGGCGACCAGGGCGCGGGCCAGCGCGATGCGCTGGCGCTGCCCGCCGGACAGCGAGCGCCCCCGCTCGGTGACCTCCGCGTCCAGGCCGTCCGGGTGGGCGGCGACGATGTCCTCCGCCGAGGCGGCCCGCAGCGCGTCGGCGACGCTGACCCCCAGGGTGTGCCGGGGCGGGTCGAGCGAGTCCCGCAGGGGCCCGGCGAACAGCACGTCGTCGGAGCCGGCCAGCATGATGCGGCGGCGGACCTCGGGCAGGGCCAGCCGGCGCAGCGGTACCCCGCCGAGGGTGACGTCGCCGTCGGCGTACCGGGCGAGGCGGTCACCGAGGTCGGCGGCGTCTGCTGCGGAGCGGCACGCCACCCCGGTCAGGAGCCCTGGCCGGACGGTCAACCGGTAGTCGTGGTCCGCCAGCGGGCTCCCCACCGGCGGGGGCGCCAGTGGCGATCGCGGCGCGGGGACGTCCCGTTCCAGCCGCAGCAGCCCGCTGACCCGGCGGGCGGCGACGTACCCCTGGGCGAGGGAGCCGGCGATGTCGGCGGCGGCGGCCAGCGGCAGGACCAGGAAGACGGCGTACCCGTAGAAGGTGACCAGCTCGCCGGGGCTGATCCGGCCGGCGAGCGCGAATCTGGATCCGAGCCAGGTGACGGTGACGATGAGCAGCCCCGGTAGCAGCACCTGGGCACCGTCCAGGACGGAGCGGAACCGACCGGCGGCCTCGCTCACCCGGCGCAGGCGTTGGGAGATCTCGCGATAGCCGGCCAGCACGGTCTCCTCACCCCCGATCCCGCGCAGGATCCGCAGGCCCGAGACCGCATCGGTGGCAGCCGTGGCGGTCAGTGCGGCCGCCTCGTGCACCCGTTGCTGCCGCCGCTCCAGCGGTGGCGTCAGCGCGCCGATCACGACCATCACCACCGGCACACCACCCAGCACCAGCAGGCCCAGCGGCGCGGAGAGGGTGACCAGGACGCCGGCGACGACGGCGATCCCGGCGAGAGTGCCGAACGCGCGGGCCAGTGCCACCAGGCTGAAGCCCAGGTGCGCCGACTCGATGCCGGAGAGCGTGACGACCTCGCCCGTGGCGATCCGCCGGGACAGCGTGTCGCCGAGCCAGCCGACGTGCCGGACGGTCAGCCGCTGCACGTGGAAGCCCGCGGCCAGCCGGATCCGCACCCCGAGCCGATGGTTGAGCACGCTGGCCGCCGCGCCGATGACGCCGAGCGCGGTGACGACCAACACCCAGCCGGCGAACCGTCGCCCGCCATCGCCCAGGATCGCGTCGATCGCCATCCCGAAAGCGGCGGGAATGAAACTGCGGCTGCCCATCGCGACCACACCGAGTGCCGCGCTGCCGACCAGGTGGCGCCATTGTCGACGGCAGACGGACCTGAAAAATGATGCAGGTGAATGCGCTACCCGCGCATGCGCCGGCTTACCACCATGGCGATGCACGTGTGGAGGATAGCTGTGCGGCGTCGGCGACACGATCGCTTCATGGACGCCCGGCATCGGCGTTACTGTCCTCGCACCGCCACCGGAGAAGTGGCCCGTGCCAATCGGTGGATTTCGAAGTGGTTGCCGGGGAGGCAGTTGGTGTATCGCTCCATACTCAAATCGAAGATCCATCGCGCCACCGTCACGCGCAGCGACCTGCACTACATCGGTTCGGTGACTGTGGACCTCGACCTCATGGAAGCCGCCGACATCGCGGTCGGTGAGCAGGTGCACCTGGTGGACGTGACGAACGGGGCGCGCCTGGTGACGTACGCCATCGAGGGCGAGCGCGGGTCCGGCGTGATCGGCGTCAACGGCGCCGGCGCGCGGCTGGTCCACCCCGGCGACCTCGTCATCCTGATGGCGTACGGCGTGCTGGACGAGGACGAGCTGAAGTCGTTCCAGCCGAAGGTCGTGTTCGTCGACGAACGGAACCGGATAGCGAGACTGGGACATGAGCTCGACCGGTGACGAGGACATGAGCTCGACGGGTGACGAGGCGGAGCGCGACGGCTACGGGCTCTCACCGATCCAGCGGAGCCGGTGGCTGCTCGACGAACGGACCGGCGCACCGGGCGGCCTGCGGTGCGACGTCGAGACGACCGGGCCGCTCGACCCGGTCGCGCTGACCGAGGCCCTGCGGCGGGTGGTCGACGAACACGAGATCCTGCGCACCTCCTTCCCGGTCCCGCGCAACATGCGGCTGCCGGTGCAGGTGATCGCCGACCGGGGTCGGGTCGACCTGCGGGAGGTCGACCTGACCGGGGCGGCGGAGGCCGAGCGGAGCCGGCGTCTCGATGCCGCCCTCAACGAGCCTGTCGACCTCGACGTGGCCGGCGAGCCGGTGCTGCGGACGCTCCTGATCCGGCTGGCCGCCGACCGGCACCGACTGGTCGTCCGGGCATCCGCGCTGCGTACCGACGGCGGGTCCATGCGGCTGTTGGTGCGCGACGTCGTACGCCACTACGCCGCGTTGACCGGCGGGGCAGGTGAAATCAACGGAGCGCAGGTGTTGCCGCCGGACGCCGAGTCGCCGCCGCAGTACGCCGACGTGGCCGCGTGGCTCGACGACCTGCTCCAGTCGCCCGACAGCGAGCCGGGCCGGTCCCACTGGGCGGCGCTGGCGGGCAGGGCGGACGGCACGGAACCGCTCGCCCGGCCGGTGCCGTTCGCCCGCGTACCACCGGCACCGGACGGCCCGTTCAGCCCGGACCAGCGCGACGTCGAGCTGCCGCCGGAGACGCTGGCCGCCGCGGAGGCGGTGGCCCGGGCGACCGGCGGCACGGTCGAGTCGGTGCTGCTGACCGCCTGGCAGGTGCTGCTCTGGCGGCTGGACCCGGCGACCGACCCGCTCGTGGCGGTGGCCCGCGACGGCCGGGACCTCCCCGAGCTGTCCGATGTGGTCGGCCCGATGACCCGGTACGTGCCGCGACCGGTCCGGTTCGGGGCGGCCACCCCGTTCGACCGCACCGTGGCCGATCTGGTCCCGGCCGACCGCGACATCGACCGGTGGCACGCGTACTTCAGCCTCGCCGAGTGGCGGCGACCGGGCGACCCGGCCGGCGGCGAACCGTACCTGCCGGTGCTCTTCGACTACGCGACCGGGCAGCCGCAGTACCGCGTCGGCGCGGTCACGTTCCGGCTCACCGAGGTGCACGGCTGCGCCCAGCGGTACGACCTGATGCTCCGCTGCGTGCGGGAGGCCGGCGGCCTCGCCGCGACGTTGCACTACAACGGCGCCGCCCTGGACGGCGAGGCTGCGGACCGGCTGTCCGGGCACCTCGGCACGTTGCTGGCCGACGCCCTCGACCGGCCGGGCACACCGATCGGGGACCTGGCGGTGCTGACCGGCGCGCAGCGGCGCCAGCTCGCCGGTTTCGGCACCGTCGCGCCGGCCGGGGTACGGGAGCCCGCCTGCTTCCACGAGCTGTTCGCGGCGCAGGCGCGGCGCACACCCGACCGGGTGGCGGTGCGCTGCGGCGAGGAGAGCCTGACCTTCGTCGAGCTCGACGAGCGCGCCAACCAGCTCGCGCACTACCTGCGCCGCCGCGGCGTCGGGCCGGAGATGCTGGTGGGGCTCTGCCTGGGCGCGTCGACGGAAGCGATGGTGACCCTGCTCGCCGTGCAGAAGGCGGGTGCCGGCTACGCGCCGATCGACCCGGACGACCCACCGCAGCGGATCGCGTTCCAGGCGCGGGACGCGGGCCTGGCACTTCTGTTGACCCGTACCGGACTGCTGCCCGTCGGCTTCGACGGCAACGTCGAGATGCCGGTCGTCCGGCTGGACGTGGTCGCGTCCGAGGTGCGGAAGGAGGAGGTGACCCCGCCGACCCCGCTGGCCCGTCCGGACAACCTGGCGTACGCGATCTACACGTCCGGCTCGACCGGGTCGCCCAAGGGCGTACTGGTCGAACACCGGTCGGTGAGCGCGTTCCGGGACGCGATGCGCGCGGCCGTGTACGACCGGCACCTGGACGGCTACCGCGACGTCGCGCTGAACGCGCCGCTGACCTTCGACGCCTCGGTGCAACAGCTCGTCCTGCTGCTGGACGGGCACACGCTGCACCTGCTGCCGCAGTCGCTGCGCCGGGACGACCGGCTCCTGGTCGACTACCTCCGCCGCAACCGGGTGGACGTGGTGAACGCCACCCCCACCCAGTTGGAGACGCTGGTCTCGGCCGGCCTGCTGGCCGAGGACGGCGGGCCGGGGCGGCCGCCGTCCCTGCTGCTGGTGGCCGGAGAGGCGCTACCCGCGCCGCTGGCCGCGGTGCTGGGCCGGGCCGGGCGGACCGTCGCCTACAACTGCTACGGCCCGACCGAGTGCACGGTCAACGCCACCGGCGAGCGGGTCGGCCCGGAGGAGCCGCCGGCGATCGGCCGCCCGCTGCCCGGCTACCGCGTCGCCATCCTGGACCGGCGGCTGCGCCAGGTGCCGGTCGGCGTCGTCGGCGAGATCTACCTGGGTGGTCCGGCGGTGGCGCGCGGCTACCTGGGCCGGCCGGAGCTGACCGCGACCCGGTTCGTGCCCGATCCGGCCGCTGGCTCCGGCCACGGACCCAACGGCAGCGAGCCGGGCGGCCGGCTCTACCGGACCGGCGACCTGGGGCGGTTCGGTCCGGACGGCCGGATCTGGTACCTCGGCCGGGCGGACCAGCAGGTGAAGCTCCGGGGCTTCCGGATCGAGCCAGCCGAGGTGGCCGCCGCGCTGTCGGGGCACCCGGCGGTCCGGGAGGCGGCCGTCGTGGTGCGCGAACTCGGCGGCGGGTGCGGGCTGGTGGCGTACTGCGTCTTCGGGCCGGGCAGCCCACCGTCCGACAGCTCGCTGCGGGAGTTCCTGGCCGACCGGCTGCCCGTGTACATGGTTCCGGCCGTGTTCGTCGCGCTCGACGCGCTGCCGGTGACCCGTGGCGGCAAGCTGGACCGCGCCGCGCTGCCCGCGCCGACCGGGGACCGGCGCGGAACCGATCTGCCGTACGCGGCGCCGCGGCTACCGCGCGAGGAGATCCTGTGCGCCGTCTGGGCGGCTGTGCTCGGCGTCGACCGGGTCGGCATCGACGACGACTTCTTCGCGCTCGGCGGCGACTCGATCCGGAGCATCCAGGTGCGCGCCGCAGCCGCGGAGCGGAACATCCACCTCTCCGTGCAGCAGCTGTTCCAGCACCGCACCGTCCGGGAGCTGAGCCACGCGCTGGACAGCGTCGCCAGAGACGGTGACGACGGCGGCCAGCCCCGGCCACTGCCGGCGTTCGCCCTGATCGACGACGCGGACCGGTCGCGGTTGCCGGCCGGCGTGGCGGACGCGTACCCGCTCACCCACGGCCAGGCGGGGATGGTGTTCGACAGCGAGTTCCGGCGCGACGCGCCGGTCTTCCACACCACCCGGACGGCGCACCTGCGGGCACCCCTGCGGGTGGACGCCTTCCGGGAGGCCCTGGACCAGCTCACCGACGCACACCCGGCACTGCGCACCTCGTTCGCGATGCTCGGCTACACCGAACCGCTGCAACTGGTGCACCAGACGGTGACGGTGCCGCTGGAGGTGCACGACCTGAGCCATCTGCCGGACGCCGAACAGTCGCGGGCGGTCGCGGAGTTCTGCGCCTCCGGCCAGCGGCACCGGTTCGGGTGGGACCGGCCGCCGTTCCTGCGGTTCGCCATCCATCGCCGGTCGGCGGACCGGTTTCAGCTCACGATGACCCTGCACGAGGCGGTCCTCGACGGCTGGAGCGTCGCGTCGCTGCTGACCGAGCTGTTCACCCGCTACCTGGCGCTGCTCGCCGGGCGACCGGCGGCGGTCCAACCGCACCCGACCTCGTACGCCGACTTCGTCGCCCGGGAGCGGCTCGCGGCCCGGTGCGCCGAGGACGCCGAGTTCTGGACGGACCGGCTGGCCGGGACCGCCGGCACACCGTTGCCGCGCTGGACGCGGGACGGCGCGGCGGCGCAGCACGTGGTCGAGGTGCCGATCAGCGAACAGACCGGCACCGCCCTGCGGGCGCTGGCCCGCTCACTCGCCGTACCGGTCAAGAGCGTCCTGCTGGCGGCACATCTGCGCGCGGTGAGTCTGGCCACCGGGGAGGCGGACGTCGTCACGGGGCTGGTCTCCAACGGCCGGCTCGGCGTGCCCGGCGGCGACCGGGTGCTGGGCCAGTTCCTCAACACGCTGCCGGTGCGGGCCCGGCTGACCGGTACGGGCACCTGGGCGGAGCTGGTCCGTGCGGTCTTCGACGCGGAGTGCGCGCAGCTGCCGCACCGGCGCTTCCCGGTGACCCGGATCGTGCGCGGGCAGCGGCACCGGCCGGTCGTGGAGACGGCCTTCAACTTCACCCACTTCCACGTATACCGCAGCCTGGAACAGGCCGGCATCGAGGTGCTCGACGACGACCTTTTCGACCGCACCGGCCTGCCGCTGCTCGCGGACTTCAGCGCCGATCCGCTCACCGGCTCGATCCGCGCGACGCTGAACTGCACCGACCTGCCACCGGAGCAGGTGACAGCGATCGCCGGGTACTACCGCGAGTGCCTGGCCGACCTCGCCGACCGGCCCGACGGCCGGTACGGAGAGCCCTGGTCGGCGATCGGCGCGCAGAGCGGTGCGGACCGGCTCGATCAGTCCTTCGCCGAGCTGTTCGAGGCCCGGGCGCAGCGGGCGCCGGATGCGGCGGCCGTGGTCTGCCGGGACCAGTCGATCACCTACGGCGGGCTGAACGGGCGGGCGAACCGGCTGGCCGAGCTGGTCGCGGACGCCGGTGCCGGCCCGGAGACCGTCGTGCCCATCCTGGCCGGTCGCGGGATCGACCTGGTCACGGCGATCGTCGCGGTGCAGAAGGTGGGCGCGGCCTACACGCCGCTGGAGCCGACCGACCCGGTCCGGCGGCTGCGCGAGGCGTTGCGCCGCAGCCCGGCCCCGCTCGTGCTGAGCACCACCGAGTGCCTGCCGGTGCTCGACAAGGCGCTGGCCGACTGGGAGCCGGCGCGCCGCCCCACGGTGATCACCGTCGGGGCCGCGACCTCGCTCGGCCCACTAACGGCCAACCCGCCACGCCGGGGCGGCCCGCGCAGCCTGGCCTGCCTGCTCCACACGTCCGGATCCACGGGTACGCCGAAGGGCGTGATGCTCGAGCGACGCGGCGTGCTGAACCACGCGTACGCCAAGATCGACGAACTCGGGCTGACGGCTGCCGACCGGGTGGCGCAGACCGCCCGGTCCACGTTCGTGGTCTCGGTGTGGCAGTTCCTGGCCCCGCTGATGGTCGGCGCCACGGTGGTCGTCGTGGCCGACCACGACGCCCGGGACCCGGCGCGGCTGCTGCGCGAGCTGGCCCGGACCGACGTCACCGTCGCCGAGGCGGTGCCGTCGATGCTGGCCGCGATGGCGACGGTGGCCGGGCAGGAGCCGGTCGACCTGCCCCGGCTGCGCTGGATGGTCTCCACCGGCGAGGCGTTGCCGGGGCGTACCGCACGCCGATGGCTGGCACGGTATCCCGCTGCCGGCCTGGTCAACGCGTACGGGCCGACGGAGTGCTCGGACGACGTGACCCATTACCGGGTCCCGGCGACCGTCACCGGTGCCGGTTGTCCGGTTGGCCGCCCGATCCCGCACACCCGGCTGTACCTCCTGGATCGGGACCTGGCGCCGGTACCGGCCGGAACCGCGGCGCAGCTCTTCGTCGGCGGGCCGGGCGTCGGGCGCGGGTACCTGGACGACCCGGCGCAGACGGCGGCGGTGTTCCGGCCGGACCCGTTCCTTCCCGGCGGCCGCATGTACCGCACCGGGGACCTGGCCCGGCAGTTGCCCGACGGCACGGTGGAGTACCTGGGCCGACAGGACCGGCAGGTGCAGATCCACGGGATCCGGATCGAGCCCGGCGAGGTGGAGGCCGTGCTGGCTCGGCACGAGGCCGTGGCGGACGCGGTGGTGACGGCGCGCTCGGGGGAATCCGGGACACTCCGGCTGGTGGCCTACGTGGTGGGGCGCGGCGGCACTCCGCTCGACCCGGCGGCGCTGGTCGAGTACGCGCGTGGCCTGCTGCCCGCCGCCTACCTGCCCGCCGCGTTCGTCAACCTGCCGGCGATTCCCCGGAACGCGAACGGCAAGGTGGACCACGCCGCGTTGCCGGCGCCCGAGTCCGCCGTCCCGACCGGGAGCGAGCCGCACCGGCTGCCGCCCGGCCCGCCCCGCACCCGCACCGAGCGGGTGGTCGCCGAGGCGTACGCCGAGGTGCTCGGCGTCGACGAGGTCGGCGTCGCGGACGACTTCTTCGTGCTCGGCGGCGACTCCCTCTCGGTGACCCTGCTGGCCTTCCGGCTGCGCGTCGAACTCGCCGTGGACCTGCCGCTGCACCTGGTGTACGAGCACCCCACCGTGGCCGAGCTGGCCCGGGTGGTCGACGCCGCGGCCACCACCGCACCCAGCACCGCCGTGACCCCATCGGAGGACGAGTGAGCAGCACCGACGTGGAAACCCTGACCGCCGCCGCGCACATCGTGGACTGCGTCCGGAGGGTGCCCGACCGGTACCGGAGCTTCACCGAGAGCGTCGACCGGACGATACGCACGCACGGAATTCCCCCCGCCCTGCTGGAATACCTGGTGGAGTGCGGCCTGCCGCACCGTGGCACCGGCGCCGACCGCCGCTTCCACAAGGACGACCTGGAGAACATCGGGCTCTACATGCGACTGCCGTGCCCGCGCCGGACGGCGATGCGGTGGTGGTCGCGGGCGCTCAATCTCGTCGACGTGCAGGTCGAGACCACGTTCGCGATCGAGGTGGTCGGCGACTGCCCCGAGCCCGGTCACGACGGACCCTGCGACATCCGGTTGCAGCCGACTCTGGAAGAGAGCGCGGACGAGGGCACGTTCGAGGCCCTGCGGCCGGGGCACTACAAGCTGAACCTGACCCGTACGCCGTCGCGGTACTACTTCGGCGGCCCGTACCTGGAGATGATCGAGGAGGTTCGGGCGCTGGAGTTCCACATCCTGCCCGACGAGCTCTCCACCGATCTCGGCTTCGTCCGGGACACCGGGCTGGCCGACTGCCGGCTCGCCACCCGGCACCTGGTGGAGATCGCCACCCGGCGTGGCATACCCGCGCGGCGGGCCTGCGGCGGTTTCATCGCCATCCCGTACCCGATCTACCACGAGTGGGTCGAGTTCGAGGTGGACGGCGAGTGGTTGGGCGCCGACCCGTTCCTGCTGATCTCGATGGAGCGGTGGGGCACCGTGGACGCCGAGCAGTGGCCGCCGAACCGGTCGTTGCAGTTCGTGCTCTGGGCGTTCAGCCGCGACTTCGGCCACCTCATCACCCATCGGGGTGTGCCGTTCTTCCCGGCCATCACGGTGCTGTCGCAGGAGCCGGCCGAGGTGCGGCGGGGATGACCGCCGGCGGCGGCGTGACCACCGCCCGCCTGGGCGGGCGACCTGGGCCCGGTCGGGCCGACCTGCGGATCAGGACCGGCGAATCGCCGGCCGACCCGGCCCGGGTGCTCGGCTGATGCTCGTCGATGACCGTCAGGGGGTCGTACGGACCGGCTGCGTCATCCCCACCAGGATCCGCCGGGGTGGCGTGAAAGCCTCCCGGCCGTGCGCGGCGAGCATGTTGTCCAGCATGAGGATGTCGCCCTCGCGCCACGGAAAAACCACCGTTTCGGCGTGGTACGCGGCACGCAGCTCGTCCAGCACCTCGGGCTCGATCTCCGTGCCGTCGCCGTAGTAGGTGTTGTTGGGCAGGCGGTCCCGGCCCATCGACAGCAGCGCCCGGGACAGCACCGGGTCCAGTGTGGACACGTGGAAGAACGTGACATGGTTGAACCAGGTCGTCTCCCCGCTCTCCGGGTGCTGGTGGACGGCCGCGCGGACCTGCGCCGTGCTGAGCCGCTCGCCGCCCAGCCACCGATGCTCGATGCCGTTGGCCTCGCAGTACCGCTCCACGGTCGCCCGGTCGTCGGTCTGGAACGCCTCCCGCCAGCCGAGGCCGAACCCGGAGCCGAAGTTCCGCACGTACCGGTAGCCGCGTTCCGCGAAGCGGTCCCGGGTGCGGGCCGAGATGCGCTGGTACACCCGGCGGCAGTCGGCCACCGGGGTGGCGCCACCGGCCGCCGGCGCGACCGTGCAGTGGAAGAAGATGCGCAACGGCCAGGTGAGGTTGTACGACTGCTCGTTGTGCAGGAAGATCGCCTCGTTGGCCGGGTGTTCGGTGGAGGTGTAGACGTTCCCCTCGACCTCGCGACGCGGTGACGACCGCTCCAGATAGGGAAGCGGCTCGCCCGACGCGGCGGTGATGAAGTGGTGGAACACCTCGACGGATCCCGCCGTGAAACCGCGGAACAGGATGCCACCGTGCCGGGCCAGGCGGCGGTGGAGTGCCGGTCGGTTGTCGGCGGCCCACTTCACCAGATCGAAGCCAGCGTACGCGGGTTCCACGACGAGCGGAAGCGATCGGCCGGGCACGGGTTCCGTCTCGCGTACGTCGGCGAATCCGGTGGTCATATGGCTCCTCCCACTATCGGTTCGTACTCACGCCGGAGGGGTTCCCGGACGTAGCATCGAGCGGCTTCACAACCGTTTCGCCTCGTCCTCGCCATACACCGGTGATACATCCACGAGCACGCCATTCGGAACTTACTCGGCAGTACGCGTCCCGTCGTTTAGTGTGGGCGAGCATGCATCGACGGGGGACAACGTGACGCGCTGCACGGGGCGCAGGGCCACGTGTGTTTCCTCCTTGCCGTGTTGTCGGGTGGTGCCCGGCTCTCATCTCGACGACGAATCGCCTTTGGTATGGGAGGTCGTTCCTTTGAAGCAGGATCGCACGAGCCCGCTCGTGGTGCCACTGAAGCGCCCGATGGAAACAGAAGGCCCCGTCATGGTAGACGAGAATCAGCGTGACGAGCGGGAAACGCAACTGGTCCCGATAAATTCGTTGCTGCCGGCCGACTCGCCGAGGTTGGCCGGTGAGAGCGTAGACCATACCGAACTGCTTGCGCATACGGACGCGGCTCTGCCGCCCATCCTCGTCCACCGGCGGACGATGCGGGTCGTCGACGGCATGCACCGGCTGCGGGCGGCGCTCCGGCGTGGCCAGGACGTCATCGCGGTGCGGTTCTTCGACGGCGGGGAACAGGACGCGTTCGTGGCCGCCGTCGAGGCGAACATCGCGCACGGGCTGCCGCTGACGCTCGCCGACCGGGAGGCCGCCGCCAGCCGGATAATCCGGTCCCACCCGTGGTGGTCGGACCGGGCCATCGCGTCGGTCACCGGGCTCGCCGCCGCCACGGTCCGCACCATCCGCGGCCGTACGGGTACCGATGACGCCCCCGGGGAGACCAGTCGGCTCGGCCGGGACGGCCGGGTCCGGCCGCTGAACGGCGCGGTGGGCCGGTTGGCGGCGAGCGCGATCATCGCCGAGCGCCCGGACGCGCCGTTGCGCGAGATCGCGAAGGCGGCGGGCATCTCGCCGACGACCGCCCGGGACGTCCGCGAGCGGATGCGCCGGGGCGACGACCCGGTGCCGCCCCGGCAGCGGCCCGGCGGCGACACCGGACCGGACGACCCGGCACCGGGCCGGCCGACTGCCGTCGGCCACGGCTGGACAGACCGGTCGGCACCGGCCCGGGACGGTGCCGGCGCCGCCGAGGGCCGGGAGAAGGCCGCGATCCTGCGAGGACTGCGGAACGACCCGTCGCTGCGGTTCACCGAGTCCGGGCGGGCGTTGTTGCGGTGGCTCTGGCCCCGGGTTACCGGCCCCGAGGGTTGGGAGGACATCGTCCTGACCATCCCGCCACACTGCACCTACCTGGTGGCGGACCTGGCCCGGCGCTGCGCGGACGAGTGGCTGACGTTCGCCGAGGAGATGGAGCAGCAGGCGCGTTCCATGGCCTGACGTGCCGGTCCGGCGCCGGTGGCGGCCTGTCCAACTGAGAATATCGATCGGTTGGACGGGCCGATCGAGCCCCTTTTCGACCCGAACCGCGCCGCGCTCGCGCGCCGTGTCCGACCTTGCGGTCAGCCGGACCGCAAGGGGAGGTTGGGATAGATTCATTGAACGGGCGGAGGCGGACGGTCATTCACGATCGAGTTCTATTATGATTCGGCAAATCCATGATGCCCATTCGTTCCTGCTCACCGACGGCGTTCTGCTTGTCGACGCACAGTGCAGCATGCGATTGCCGGCACCCGGTTCGGAACGTGGTGAGCGAGGGGCGGAATGACCGGAACGGTGATGCCGCGGTTCATTCAGGAGGCGCGGACGAACACTCCGCTCGCGAAGCTGAACGTCAGCAGCGGCGGAACGGCGCATATGCTGTGGCTGAAACTCGAGACGAGGAATCCCACCGGCTCGGTGAAACACCGGACCGCCCTCGGGCTGCTGGCGTCCCTCGATGCGCAGAGCCCACTCGCACCGGGCACCCGGGTCGTCGAGTCGACCTCGGGCAACCTCGGCCTCGCACTGGCACGTACGCTGCGGGACCTGGACTGCCAGCTGGTGGCGGTGGTCGATCCGAAGGTACCGCGGTCGACCCGGGCCCTTCTGGAGGCCGAGGGAGCCGAGCTGGTCCCGGTGACCGAGCCGGACGTGTACGGCGGCTACCTGCTCACCCGGCTCGCCAAGGTGCGTGAGCTGCGGCTCGCGGATCCGCGCCTGCGCTGGCCGGACCAGTACCACAACCCGGCCAACCCGGGCATCCACCGCGACACCCTCGCCGAGGAACTGGTCAGGCAGACCGGTGGCCGGCTGGACACCGTGCTCGTCGCGGTGAGCACCGGCGGCACGCTGGTCGGCATCAGCGAGGGGCTGCGCGCGGCCGCACCAGCGGTGCGGATCTACGCCGTGGACGCGTACGGCTCCGTCGTCACCGCCGACGCCGGCACCCCCCACCTGCTCACCGGCGTCGGCGCCAGCCGCAAGTCGTCCTTCCTGCACCGCCGCCACTTCGAGCGGGCGATCCGCATCACCGACGTGCGGGCATTCGCCTTCAGCCGGATGCTGGCCGAGGACACCGGACTGGCCGTCGGTGGCTCGGCCGGCGCCGTGCTGGCCGCCTTCGCCAAGCTGGCCACCGGCGGGAACCCCGGCCGCCACCCGGTCGCGGTGGTCGCCGACGGCGGCGCCAACTACCGCTCCACCTTCTACGACGACGGGTGGCTGGCGGCCCGGGGCGTGCTGGAGCGGGTACTCGCCACGGAGGCCACGGCCCGGGCCAACGGGGTCGGCTTCGACCTCGAACTCGATCCGGACTTCCACCCGGACTTCCACCCGGACAAGGGGCGCTGACGATGGGGCAGGTATCGGGAACCCGCTGGGTGCACGGCTGCGAACTCCTGGAATACCGGTACGGTCCGGACCTGCTGCCCGGGCGGGACGACGGCGGGCCAGCGGGGATGTGGCGGTACCGGGCGTTGCTCCCGGTGGACCCCGGCCCGATCCACTACCCGGTGCCGGTCGGCGGCACCCCGCTGCTGGCGCTGCCGGGGCTGCGGGCGGTGACGGGCGTACCGGAGCTGTTCGTGAAGGACGAGACGCGCGGTCCCAGCGCCTCCAACAAGGACCGCGCGACGGCCCTGGTCCTTGAGGGCGGCCTGCGGACCGGGGCGGACACGATCACCACGGCGTCGACCGGCAACGCGGCGGTGGCCACCGCGCTGGGCGCCGCCGCGGTGGCGCTTCGTTCGGTGATCTTCGTGTCGACGGGCTGCCGCCCCGACAAGGTCGGCCTGATGCGCGCCGCCGGCGCCCGCGTGTTCGCGCTGGCCGACGGCTACAGCGCCGCGGTGGAGCTGTCCCGGGCCGCCGCCCGGGAGTTCGGCTGGTTGGACCGCAACACCGGCGTCAACCCGTACACCACCGAGGCGAAGAAGACTGTCGCCCTGGAGATCTGGGAGCAACTCCGGCGGCAGCCCCCCGACGTGGTCGTCGCGCCGGTGGGGGACGGACCCACGCTGGCCGGGCTGGCCAAGGGCTTCGACGAGCTGCTCGCCTGTGGCGGAATCGAGCGGCTGCCCCGGCTGATCGGCGTGCAGGCGGCCAACTGCCAGCCCCTCGTGCGGGCGTGGGCCGGCGCGGACGGCCCGGCCACCTCGGGTGCACCCGGCGATCCGGCGAGCGGTGCGACGACGATCGCCGACGGCATCGCGGTCACCCGGCCGACGGCCGGCGCGCTGGCCCTGGACGCCGTACGGCGTACCGGCGGTGCGATGGTCGCCGTGCCGGACGACGCGCTCTCCGCCGCCGGGGCATCCCTGCTCCGGTACGGCGGGCTGGGCAGCGAGCCGGCCGGCGCGGCCGGGCTGGCCGGACTCGCGGCGGCACTGGCCGGAGGGCTGGTGGATCGCGCGGAACGGGTCGTGGTCATGCTGACCGGGCGCGAGCTGGCGGCCGGCCCGACACCGGTGCCGGAGCCGGCCGCGCCGGTGATCGAGCCGAACCTCGACGCGGTACGGGCCGCGCTGGCGGACCACCCGCGCAACTGAGCGGCTGAAATCACGCCACGCCCTGCGCCTCGTCCATCTGCCGGCGCAGGCTCAGCGGCCGCATGTCGGTCCACACCTCGCGGATGTGCGCCAGACACTCCTCCTTCGAGCCGGCCTTGCCACCCTCCCGCCAGCCGGCCGGAATCTCCTGGTCGACCGGCCAGATCGAGTACTGCTCTTCGTGGTTCAACACCACGGTGTAGCGCCGGTCGTCATCCGTCTCGTCGTCAACAGGCATGCCGCCTCCTGGCCGTGGTGGAAAGGGTGAAATGACACCGCGCCGGATCCTACGTCGCGCACGGCGGTTACGGCGGGCCTCGCCGCGACGGCTTGTGGGACGTTTCCCGAACGCATATGCATAGCCGAACACGAGTGGTATCCCACGGTTCGCCCAATCACGGGGAAGGTTTCATGGCCGACGTATCCGTGCCTGCCTGGTCGCACCTCGTCGAAATCCTCGACCAGCGCGCGGCGGGCGCGCCGGACCAGGTGGCGTACCTCTTCCGGGACGAGGCCGGGCGGGACGACGCCAGCCTCAGCTACGGCCAACTGGCCGGTCGCGCCCGGGCGGTCGCCGCAGAACTCCTCCGGACGACGGCGCCGGGCGAGCGGGCGCTCCTGCTCTACCGGCCCGGACTGGACTTCCTCGTCGCGCTCTTCGGCTGCTTATACGCCGGCGTCGTCGCGGTCCCCGCGTACCCGCCACGGGGTCGGCGATCCCTACCCCGGCTGGCCGCGATCCTGGCCGACAGCCAAGCGGCGGTCGCGCTCACCGACTCGCCCACCCGGGTGCCGGCGGGCGAGTCGTGGCTCGGCGACGAGCTGCGCCGGCTGCGGTGGATCCACACGGCGGCGCTGCCCGAGGCGGACGAGCCCGGCCCGGCGGTGCCGATCGGCGCGGAGACCGTGGCCCTGCTGCAGTACACCTCGGGATCGACCGGACAGCCGCGCGGCGCGATACTGAGTCACCGGCAGATCCTGCACAATTCCCAGCACATCAGCCGGCTCTTCGGCACCACGGCACAGAGCCGGTCGACGGTCTGGCTGCCGCCCTTTCACGACATGGGGCTGATCGGCGGCGTGGTGCAACCGCTGTACGCCGGATTTCCCATGACGCTGATGTCGCCCACGACATTTCTCCAGTCGCCGTACCGGTGGTTGGAGACAATTGCCGAAACCGGATCGGACGTCAGCGGGGGGCCGAACTTCGCGTACGAGCTGTGCCTGCGCCGGATCAGCCAGGAGCAGCGTGCCGAGCTGGACCTGAGCGGCTGGCGGGTGGCCTTCAACGGTGCCGAGCCGATCCGCCCGGAGACGATCGACAGGTTCGCCGAGTACTTCGCGCCGTGCGGGTTCCGTCGGTCGGCGTTCCTGCCGTGCTACGGCCTGGCCGAGGCGACGCTGCTGGTCAGCGGAGGACCTGCGGTGGTCAGGACGTTCGACCGGGCGGAACTCGAACGCGGCCGGGTGGCGCCCGCGTCCGGACCGGCCGGTCAGGCACTCGTCGGCAGCGGCCGGGGCCTGCCGGACCAGGTGCTGCGCATCGTCGATCCGGACACCGGCGGGGCCAGCCCGGCCGGTGCGGTCGGCGAGGTGTGGGTCGCCGGGACCAGCGTCGCCCGGGGTTACTGGAACCGTCCGGAGGAATCCGCGGACACCTTCGGCGCCCGCGTGGCGGAGTCCGGTGACGGCCCGTTCCTGCGCACCGGCGACCTGGGCTTCCTGGACGACGGCGAGCTTTTCGTCACCGGTCGGATCAAGGACCTCATCGTCATCCGCGGCCGGAACCACCACCCGCACGACATCGAGCGGACGGTGGAGGGAGCGCATCCCGTGCTCCGTCCGGGGTGCGGTGCGGCCTTCCCGGTCGAGGCCGGTGGCGAGGAGCGGCTGGTGCTGGTCTACGAGGCCGTGCTCGGCGACGGGGTGGATCCGGAGCAGGTGGCCGGCGCGGTCCGCCGGGAGGTCGCCGCGGCCCACGGGCTGCACGCGCACGCGGTGGTGCTGATCCGCCCCGGCAGCGTGCCACGGACCAGCAGCGGGAAGATCCAGCGCCACCGCTGCCGCGCCGACTACCTGGCCGGGCGGCTCACCGTCGTGGGGCAGAGCACGGTGCAGCTCGTCGGGCAGGGGGCTACGCAGCAGGACGCGGCGGGCGAGCGGGTCGTGCCGCCCGAGCCGGCCCGGCTGCGGGCCGCCGCGCCGCCGGCCCGCCGCCGGCTCGTCGAGGCGTACCTGCGGGCGCAGGCGGCCGCGGTGCTGCGGGTCGACGGGAGCGAGGTGCCGCTGGACCGCCCGCTGAACGAGCTCGGCCTCGACTCGCTGGCCGCGACCATGCTCCAGCACCGCATCGAGGAGGACCTGCACACCCTGCTGCCGCTGGCCGACATCGTGGACGGCGCCAGCGTCGCCGCCCTCGCCGAGCGCCTGGTCGAGCCGTCGGGCATCCCCGGCGAGGCCGGCTCCGGCGGGACCAGCTCCGACGAGGCGGATCCTGGCGAGGCGGATCCTGGCGAGGCGGGTCCTGGCGAGGCCGTGCTCTCCGTCGGCCAGCGGTCGATGTGGTTCCTCCAGCGACTCGCGCCGGCCAGCGCCGCGTACACCATCTCCTGCGCCGTGCGGATCCCGGGCGACCTGGACCCGGCGGCCCTCCGGCACGCGTTCGCCGCCCTCGTCGACCGGCATGCGATCCTGCGCACCAGCTACCCGGCGCGCGGCGGGGAGCCGGTCGCGGTGGTTCGGGACCGCGTCGACGGCTGGTTCCGGGAGCACGACGCGACCGGCTGGGACGACGGGCGGCTGCACCGGGCCCTGGCCGACGAGGCGGACGAGCCCTTCGACCTCGAAAGCGGACCGGTGCTGCGGGTCGCCGTGTTCCGCCGGGGTCCGCGGGAGCACGTGTTGCTGCTGGCCGTGCACCACATCGCCGCCGACCTGTGGTCGCTGGAGATCCTGCTCGGTGAGCTGGGCACGCTGTACCAGGCTGGCGGCACCGGGCCGGCGGAACCGGCGCGGGTCCAGCACCAGGACTACGCCCGCTGGCAGCAACGCCTGCTCGCCGGCCCCGAGGGCGAGCGGCTGTGGACGTACTGGCGGGGACAGCTCGCCGGTGACCTGCCGGTGCTGCGGCTCCCGCTGGACCGGCCGCGACCTCCGGAGCGGACGTACGCCGGCGCGGTGCACCCGTTCCGGCTCGGGACGGAACTCACCGCCCGGCTGCGGGCGCTGGCGGCGGAGCGCGGCGTGACGCTGTTCACCGTCCTGCTCGCCGGCTACCAGGCGTTGCTGCACAGGTATACGGGGCAGGACGACATCGTCGTCGGCTCGTCGTTGACCGGGCGGGGGCGGGCGGCGTTCGGCGCGGTGGTGGGGTACCTGGTTAACATGGTGCCGCTGCGCGCGGACCTGTCGGGAGAGCCGACCTTCGCGCAGCTCCTGGGTGACGCGTGGCGCACCGTGCTGGGTGCGCTCGCACACCAGGACTGCCCGTTCCCCGAGATGGTCGCGCGGCTCGGCGTACGCCGGGACGCCTCGGTCTCGCCGGTCTTCCAGACCGCGTTCACCTTCCAGCAGGCCCGGCTGCACGGCAGTGGCGAACTCGCGGCCATGGCGCTGGCCGGGCCGGGGCTGCGCGGGCGGCTCGGCCCGCTGCCCGTCGAGTCCGTCGGCCTGCGGAGCAGGACCGCGCAGTTCGACCTGTCCCTGCACCTCGCGGAGGTGGACGGAGGGCTGGCCGGCTCCCTCACCTACCGCACCGCGCTGTTCGACGCGGAGACGATCGCCCGGATAGCCGGCCACCTGGAGGCCCTGCTCTCCGCCGCCGTCGAGGCGCCCGACCGGCGGGTGTCGGCACTGCCGCTCGCCCCTGCCGGCGATCGGCGGCCCGGGCCGCCGGGTCGACCGGACGGCGACCTGGTGCACCGGCTCTTCGAGGCGCAGGTGGCCCGCACGCCGGACCGGGTCGCCGTGGTCGACGGCGACCGCGAGGTCACGTACCGCGATCTCAACCAGGGCGCCAACCGGCTGGCCCGGCACCTGCGTTCCCGCGGGATCGGGGACGGGGCCGTCGTCGGCGTCCTCCTCGATCCCGGGGCGGAGCAGGTGCTGGCGGTGCTCGCCGTGCTCAAGACCGGCGCCGGTTACCTGCCCCTGGATCCCGGCCACCCGCCGCCGCACCGCGCCCACCTGCTCGGTGCCGCTGCGGCCGCCGCCGTCGTTACCCGGGGGCCGGCGCCGGACCTACCGTCCACCGTGGCCGTCGTCGACCTCGACGCCGACGGCCCGGCCATCGCCGGGGAGCCGGCCGACGACCTTGCCGGCCGTGCGTTTCCCGGCGGGCCGTCCGGCGTGGCCTGCGTCGGCTACACGTCCGGCTCGACCGGCCGGCCGAAGGGCGTCATGATGACCCACGCCGGGCTCGTCGCCCAGATGCGGGCGCTCTCCAGCCGGACGCGGGCGACCGCGGACGACCGGTACCTGCTGGTCGAGCCGCTCGCTGCGGCCTCCTCGGTACGGCAGCTCACCGTGCCGCTCTGTGCTGGCGGGGCGGTGGTGCCGGTGCCCCGACACCGCGTCACGGACGTGCCGGCGCTCTTCGAGTTGATCCGGCGGCACGGCGTGACGGTCGTCTCCGCCACCCCGTCGTTCTGGCGGCACAGCGCCGAGGCGCTGGACCGGCTGCCCGCACCGCGCCGCGACGCGCTCCTGGACAACCAGCTCCGCCTGCTGCTGTCCGCCAGCGAGACGCTGCACGCGGACCTGCCGCAGTGGTGGCTCGCCCGGCTGCGCCCCGGCGTTCGTATGGTCAACCTGTTCGGCCACACCGAGATCTCCGGTATCGCCACCAGCCACCAGGTCCCGCCGTCCGGGGAGTCGGAAACCCCTGGCGCCGCGGTGCCGGCCGGGACCCCGCTGCCCGGCATCGACGTGTACGTGCTGGACGACAGCATGTCCCCGGTGCCGCCCGGCGTGGCCGGCGAGGTGTACGTCGGTGGCCCGTCGCTGGCCCGCGGGTACCTCGACCGGCCCGACCTCACCGCCGAGCGGTTCCTGCCCGACCCCTTCGGCGAGCGCCCCGGGGGCCGGCTCTACCGCACCGGGGATCTCGCCCGGTACCTGCCCAGCGGCGACATCGCGCACCTGGGTCGCCGGGACGACCAGGTCAAGGTGCGGGGACACCGGATCGAACCGGCGGAGGTGGCGGCGGTCCTCGCCGGGCATCCCGCGGTACGGGACGCCGCCGTGCTGGCCGGCCCGGACGACACCGGGCAGACCCGGCTGGTGGCGTACGTGGTGGCCGAGCCGGCGCCGACAACCAGCGAGCTGCGCCGCCACGTGGCGGACCGGCTGCCCGAGTACATGGTGCCCGCGGTGGTGCTGGTCCTGCCCGTGCTGCCCCGGACGGTGTCCGGCAAGGTCGATCGCCGCGCGCTTCCGGCGCCGGAGCGGCAGCGGCCCGCGCTCGACGGTGAGTTCACCGCCGCGGTGTCACCGCTGGAGGAGACGCTCGCCGGCATCTGGGCGGAGGTCCTCGGCGTGGAGCGGGTGGGCGTGCACGACAACTTCTTCGACGCGGGGGGCAACTCGCTCTCGCTGGCCCGGGCCCATCAGCGCATGTGCGAGACCTTGGAGATCGAATTGGAGATCGTTAAGCTCTTCCAGTACCCGACCGTGCGGGCGCTCGCGGAGCATCTGAGCCAGTCCGACCCCCGGGTCTCCACCCATCTGCGGCGCAGCGGGGCCACCGCCGCGCACCGACGGGAGAGACTCGAGGACCTGCGGGCGCGGCGGCAGGGCGGTACGCGATGAGTTCCACCGACATTGCCATCGTTGGGATGGCGATCCGCTGCCCCGAGGCGAGCGACCTCGCGGAGTTCTGGGCCAACCTCGTACAGGGCCGGGAATGCCTGTCGGTCTTCCGCCCCGAGGAGTTGGAGCCGTACGACTTCCTGCCGGTGGACCCGGCCGACCCGAACTTCGTGCCGGTGGCCGGGGTGATGGCCGGCGCGGACCGGTTCGACGCCGAGTTCTTCGGCATCTCCCGCGCCGAGGCGGAGGACCTGGACCCCCAGCACCGGCTCTTCCTGGAGCTCGTCTGGCACGCGATGGAGGACGCCGGCCACGACCTGGGCGACCACGACGGCAACGTGTCGGTCTACGCCGGTTCCACCAGCAACACGTACCTGCTCTCGGTGCTGCCCCGGACCGGCTCCAGGCTGCGCAGCTACCAGGGGTTGGTCGCCAACGAGAAGGACTACCTGGCAACCCGGGTGTCGTACAAGTTGGGCCTGTCGGGCGAGAGCATGACCGTCCAGTCGGCGTGCTCCACGTCGCTGGTGGCCGTACACCTGGCGTGCCAGAGCCTGCTCACCGGGCAGTCCAGCGTGGCGGTCGCCGGCGCCGTCTCGGTGCAGGCGCGGCAGAAGACCGGGTACATCTACCACGAGGACGCCATCTTCTCCCCGGACGGGCACTGCCGGGCCTTCGACCGGGACGCCCGCGGCACGGTGTTCAGCAACGGCATGGGGGTGGTGGTGCTCCGGCCGCTCGACGACGCGGTGCGGGACGGCGACCGGATCTACGCGGTCATCAAGGGCTCGTTCGTGAACAACGACGCGAACGCGAAGGTGAGCTACACCGCGCCCAGCGTGGACGCCCAGGCCGCCGTGATCGCGGGTGCCCTGGACTTCGCCGGGGTGGACGCGGACACCGTGGACTACGTCGAGACGCACGGCACCGGCACCTCGCTCGGCGACCCCATCGAGGTCGAGGCGCTGACCCAGGCGTTCCGCCGGACCACCGCCCGCGAGCGGTTCTGCGCGATCGGCTCGCTGAAGACCAACATCGGTCACCTGAGCACCGCGGCCGGGGTGGCCGGCCTGATCAAGACCGCGCTGGCCGTGTACCACGGCGTCATCCCGGCCAGCCTGAACTTCCAGCATCCCAATCCGGCGATCGACTTCGAACACAGCCCGTTCTACGTCAACACGGAGCGGCGGGAGTGGCCGCGTACCGGCCGGCCCCGCCGGGCCGGGGTCAGCTCGTTCGGCATCGGTGGCACCAACGCCCACGTCGTGCTGGAGCAGGCACCGTCCCGGCCGGCCCGCCCGGCCGGCGGACGCACACGGCACCTGCTCACGCTCTCCGCCCGGACCGAGCCGGCGCTCCGCGAGCTGGCCGGACGGCACGCCGAGCGGCTGCGCCACGAGCCCGGCGTGGACCTGGCCGACTACTGCTTCACCGCGAACACCGGACGGCGGCACTTCACCCACCGCCTGGCACTGCCGGCCGCCTCGACGGCGCAGCTCCGTACGGCCCTGGAGCGGTACGGCCGGGACGACACCGACGGGCTGATCCTCGGCGCCGCAGGCCAGCCGCCGGCGGTCACGTTCCTGTTCACCGGCCAGACGGCCCAGTACTCCGGCATGGGCTGGGCGCTGTACCACGGCGAGCCGGCGTTCCGGGCCGCGCTCGACGAGTGCCGGGAGCCGCTCGCGTCCTACCTGGACGCCCCGGTCGAGCGGTACCTCGACCCGGACGGCGGGCTCTCCGCCGAGCTGGACCACACCCGGGTGGCCCAGCCGGTGCTGTTCAGTCTCGGATACGCCCTGGCCCGGCTCTGGCAGTCGTGGGGGGTGCGCCCGGCCGCGGTGCTCGGCCACAGCCTCGGCGAGTACGTCGCCGCGTGCGTGGCGGGCGTCTTCCCGGCGCAGGACGGCGTGCGGCTGGTCGCCGAGCGGGCCCGGCTGATGCAGCGGGTCGCCCCGGACGGCGCGATGGCCGCCGTCTTCGCGCCGGAGCAGGAGGTCCGGTCCGTGCTGGCGGCGGGCGGCCATCCGGTCGCGGTCGCCGCGGTCAACGGCCCGCGCCAGGTGGTCGTCTCCGGGGACCGGGAAGCGGTGCGCGAGCTGGCCGAGGCGCTGCGGGCCCGGGACACGGCGGTGCAGGAGCTGCCGGGGCACTGCCCGTTCCACTCCCCGCTGATCGAGCCGATGCGGGACGAGTACGCCGCCGTGCTGGCCCGCCAGCGCTTCGCCGAGCCGGCCACCGCGATGTACTCCGCGCTGACCGGGCGCCGGATCGGCCCGGGGGAGGTACCGGGCCCGGAGCATTGGCTGGCGCACCTCACCGAACCGGTTCGGTTCGCCGACGCGCTCGCCGCGATCCGGCCGCC
Organism: Plantactinospora sp. CA-294935; assembly: GCF_050936445.1. Lineage (NCBI taxonomy): Bacteria > Bacillati > Actinomycetota > Actinomycetes > Micromonosporales > Micromonosporaceae > Plantactinospora > Plantactinospora sp. CA-294935. The sequence goes on along the minus strand of NZ_JBNJMU010000001.1, from coordinate 7,367,638 downwards.
GGCCCGGGTCTTCCTGGAGGTGGGGCCGCACCCGACGCTGACCGGGGTGGGCCGGCACATCGACCCGATCGGTGGGGGCGAGCCGGCGCTGTGGCTGCCGTCGCTGCGGCAGGGCGTCGACGACTGGGACGCGCTGCTCGACACGCTCGGCCGGCTGTACGCGCACGGGGTTCCGGTGGACTGGACCGGCTTCGACCGGCACGAGCGCCGGTTCCGGGTCACGGTGCCGGACTACCCGTTCCAACGGCAGCGGTACTGGATCGAGGACCACGCGCCCACCGACGCCGGGTCGGGTGAGCCCGGCGAGGCGCGGACCGCTTCGACGTCCACCGGGCTGACCGCCTCGACGCCCGGCGAGGCGCGGACCGCTTCGACGTCCGGCGAGGCGCGGACCGCTTCGACGTCCGGCGGGCTGACCGCTTCGACGCCCGCCGCGCTGACCGCTTCGACGCCCGCCGGGCGGCACGAGCGCATCGTCGCACACCTGCGCGCGGCCGTGGCCCGGCTGCTGCGCGCCCGCCCCGAGCAGGTGGACCCGGCGATCCCGATTCTCCAGGCCGGTGTCGACTCGATCGCCATGATCGAACTGGCCCAACTCGTCGGCGACGAGTACGGGATCACCGTCGGGATGCGCCAGATCATCTCGGAGCTGAACACCCTCGACGCGCTCGCCGCGCACATCGACGCGCTGCTGCCGGCCGACCGCCGTCAGGCGGCGGAACCAGGTCCGGGGGAGCCGGACACGCCTCCGGTCGCGGCCGGAGGCGCCGCCCCGACGGCGGCGGGCGCGCCGCACCGGGACCCGGCGGTGCCGCAGACCCTGCAGCTCCCGGACGGCGGGACGGCGGCAAAGCTGATGGAGCGGCAGCTCGAGGTGCTTGCCGACGTCATAGCGCAGCAGTTGCGGGTGCTGGCCGGCGGCGACACCCTTCCGACGGAGCCGGAGGGCGCGGCGCCCACGCCGGTGGACCGGGCGGCCGACGGCGGGTCGCCCGAGGCGGTCGCGGAGGCGGGGCCTGCGGAGCCGGTGGAGGCGGGTGACCTCGGGCCGTACCGCCCGTTCACGGTGCGAGGTGCCGACGCGGACGACCCGGCGCGGCGCGCGGCGCTCGCCCCGTTCCTGCAGAGCTACGCCGCCCGCACCGCCGGCTCGAAGCGGCTGGCCGCCACCTACCGGCCGGTGCTCGCGGACAACGCGAACCGTGCCCTGTCGGACTTCCGGATGGCGACGAAGGAGATCGTGTATCCGATCGCGCTGCACCGGTCGGCCGGCAGCCGGGTCTGGGACGTCGACGGGAACGAGTACGTCGACCTGCTGTTGGGCATGGGCACCAATCTCTTCGGGCACTCCCCGGCGTTCGTCACCGAGGCGATTCACCAGCAGCTCCGGCTCGGTGTGCACCTCGGCGCCCAGTCGGACCTGGCCGGGCGGGTCGCGGAGCTGACCTGCGAGCTGACCGGGGCGGAGCGGGTCGTCTTCTGCAACACCGGCACCGAGGCGGTGATGACCGCGCTGCGGCTGGCCCGGGCCCACACCGGCCGGGGCACCGTGGTCCAGTTCACCGGCGCGTACCACGGCGGCTTCGACGGGACGCTGGTACGCCCGCGCCGGCTCGCCGGCGGCCGGCCCGCCCCGCTCGCACCCGGCGTACTGCCGCACGTGGTGGACGACGTGGTGGTGCTCGACTACGACCGGCCCGAGTCGCTCGAATACCTGGCAGCCAATGGGGCGGACGTGGCGGCCGTGCTGGTCGAACCGGTGCAGAGCCGGCGGCCGGACGTCCAACCGGGCGAGTTCCTGCGCCGGTTGCGGGAGCTCACCGAGCGGCTGGGCGCGGCGCTGATCTTCGACGAGATCGTCACGGGGTTCCGGTGCGCGCCCGGCGGTGCGCAGGAGTGGTTCGGCGTCCGCGCCGACCTCTGCGCGTACGGGAAGGTGCTCGGCGGCGGGATGCCGATCGGGGCGGTGGCCGGGCGGGCGGCATACCTGGACGCCGTGGACGGGGGCCGGTGGAGCTACGGCGACGACTCGTACCCGAGGGCGCGCACCACCTTCTTCGCCGGCACGTTCTGCAAGCATCCGTTGGCCATGGCGGCCGCGCTGGCGACGCTGACCGAACTCCAGCGCCAGGGTCCGGAGCTGCAACGCGATCTCAACGAGCGGACCGCGGGGCTGGTCGAGCGGCTCGGCGACCTCTTCGCGGCCGACGGGGTGCCGGTGTCGGTGCTGCGGTTCGGGTCGCAGTTCCGGTTCGCCTCCGGCGCCGACCTTCAACTCTTCTTCCAGCACCTCGTCCACAACGGCGTGCACGCCAGGGAGGGCGGCAACTGCTTCCTGTCCACCGCACACACCGACGCCGACGTCGACGCGGTGGTCGCCGCAGTCGCGGCGAGCCTCCGCCAGGGCCGGCAGAGTGGACTGCTGTTTCCGGCCGCCCGGTCCGGGCCCGCCCGGGAACCGGTGACCCCGGCGGCCGACGAACCGGTGCCGGACCGGATCCCGCTCACCGAGGCGCAGCGGCAACTGTGGACACTCGCCGGCCTGGACACCGACGCCTCGGTCGCCTACAACCAGACTGCGGTCCTGCGCGTCGAGGGCGTCCTGCGCCTCGACGCGCTGCGGACGGCGCTCGCCGAGGTACTGCGCCGGCACGAGTCGCTCCGCACCGTGTTCGACCCGGCGGGCGAACACCAGTGGGTCCGGCCGGCGTCCGAGGTGGACGTCGAGGTGGCAGTGCGGGACGTCCCGCCGGACGCGTCGCCGACCGAGGTGGTGACCGCGGCGGGGCGTCTCCCGTTCGACCTCGTCCGTGGGCCGCTGCTCCGGGTGACCGTGCTGCGCGAGCGGGAGTCCCGGCACACCCTGCTGGTCTGCGCGCACCACATCGTCGCCGACGGCTGGTCGATGGGCGTGCTGATGCGGGAACTGGGCGAGGCGTACAACGCCGCGTGCCGGGACGTGCCGGTGGTACTGCCGCCGCCGACGCAGTTCCGCGCGTACCGGGACTGGTTGGAGCGGGGGGCCGGTCCAGGGCTGGGCGCCGCCGAGCGGTACTGGCTGGACCGGATGGCGGGCGACCTGCCCGTCCTGGAGCTGCCGACCGATCACCCCCGGCCGGCGATCCGCGGCTACCGGGGGGCACGCCTCGCCCGCGCCCTGGCGCCGGAGCTGGCTGGGGCGTTGCGCGAGGTGGCCGCCGCCCACCGGGCGACCCCGACCATGCTGTTGCTGACCGGGTACGTGCTGCTGCTGCACCGGATCACCGGGGCGCGAGAGCTGGTCGTGGGCCTGCCCGTGGCAGGGCGCGTAGACGGGCGCTGGGGGCGGATGATCGGCATGTCCGCCAACCTGGTGCCCATCCGGGTCCGGATCGCGCCGGCGGCGCCGCTCGGTGACTGCATCGCGCAGGTCCGCGACGCCGTGCTCGATGCCGGCGAGCACCAGGACTACCCGTTCCCGGCCCTGGTGCGGCGGCTCGGGCTGCGGCTGGACCCGGCCCGCACGCCACTGGTCGGCACGATGTTCAACCTGGACCGCCCGGTCGAACCGCCGGCGCTCACCGGCCTGCGGGTCGAACAGGTCACGTTTCCCACCAGCTACGTCCAGTTCGACCTCGCGCTGAACGTGGTCGAGACCCCGGACACGTTCCGCCTGGAGCTCGACTACGCCACCGGGCTCTTCGACCCGGCAACCCCGGTCCGCTGGCTCGACCTGCTCGGCGACCTGCTCGGCAGGCTGCCGGGCAGCGCGGACCGGTCGGTACGGGAGCTGACCGCACCCCCGCCCGGCGAACTCGCCGCCATCTTCGCCCTCGGGACCGGCCCGGTGGTGGCCGGTGACGGCCGCTGCCTGCCGGAACTGTTCGACGCGCAGGCCGCGCGGACGCCCGACCGGGTCTGCGTGTACGACGGTGCCGAGCGGCTGACCTACCGGGAACTGCGCGAGCGGGCCGACGCGTTGGCGGCGCACCTGCACGGGCACGGCGTGCCCGAGGACGGGGTGGTGGCTGTCCTGCTGCCACGGTCGGCGGCGGCGTACGTGGCGATCCTCGGTGCGTGGAAGGCCGGCGCCGGGTACCTGCCGCTCGATCCGGACCATCCGGACGGGCGACGGGCGGACGTGCTGGCGGACGCGAAGCCGGCGGCGGTGGTCACACTGGACCGGCTCGCCCCGCTCCTGCCTGCCGGCGCCGGACCGGTGGTGCGGCTGGACACCGACTGGCCGGAGATCGCTTCGGCGGGCGGCACCGCTGCTTCCCGTCCGTCCGGGCCAGCCGGGCCGGAGAGCGTCGCCTGGGTCATCTACACCTCCGGCTCCACCGGCCCGGCGAAGGGGGTGGTGAGCACGCACCGGGCGGTGGTGAACCGCCTGCGGTGGGGTTGGCGCAGCCACCCGTTCGGTCCGGAGGACGTCTGCTGTCACAAGACGGCGCTCGGTTTCGTGGATTCGGTCGCCGAGATGTTCTTGCCGCTGCTGAGCGGGATCCCCACGGTGGTGCTCTCGGCGGAGGCGACGCGGGACTCCGGCACGCTGGTACGGGAGTTGGCCGACCGGAACGTGACCCGGATCGTGCTGGTCCCGTCCCTGCTTCGGGTCGTACTCGACGCGCTGTCCGCCGAGGGCCGGTCGCTGCCACGGCTACGGCACTGGGTGGTCAGCGGCGAGCCGCTGCCGGGCGGCCTGCTGGACCGGTTCCACCAGGTACTGCCCGGCGCCAGCCTGTTCAACCTGTACGGCGCCACCGAGGTGATGGGCGACGTGACCGCCGCCGCCTGCCCGCCGGGCGCGGGCGGCGGACCGGTCCCGATCGGGCGCCCGCTCGACAACACCCGGCTGTACGTGCTCGACGAGGAGGCGCGACCCGTTCCGATCGCGGTCACCGGGGAGCTGTACGTCGGCGGGGCGGCCCTGGCCCGGGGCTACCTCGGCCGGCCGGAGCTGACCGCCGAGCGGTTCGTGCCGGACCCGTTCGGTCCGGACGCGGGTGGCCGGCTGTACCGCACCGGGGACCGGGCGCGACTGCTGTCGGACGGCACGCTCGTGCTTGTCGGCCGCGCCGACCGGCAGCTCAAGGTCCGCGGCGTGCGCGTCGAGCCGGCCGAGGTCGAGGCCGCGTTGGAGCGGCATCCGGACGTGTCGCAGTCAGCGGTGGTGGCGGTGACCGGCCCGGACGGCGATCCGGTCCTGACCGGGTACCTGACGGAGCGGCCCGACCACCCGGGCCGGCTTGCGGGTGACGGCGTCGAGCGGCTCCGGTCGTTCCTGCGGGCGCGGCTACCCGAGCAGCTCGTCCCCACCCACCTGGTCGTGCTCGCCGACCTGCCCCGCACGCCGACCGGCAAGGTGGACCGGGCCGCGCTGACCGCCCGCGCGGCCGCCGCCCGGCCGGCGCCGGCCGGGGTGCCTCCGCGTACCCCGACCGAACATGCCCTGCACGACATCGTCACCTCCCTGCTGGGCGTGGACCGGCTCGGCGTGACTGACGACCTGCTGGACGCCGGCGGCACCTCGCTGACCGTTATGCGGCTGGTCGTACGGCTGCGCGCCACGTTCGGTGCCGACCTGGCGGCCGGTGACCTGCTGGCCGCGCCGACGATCGCCGGTATCGCCCGGTTGGTCGACGGGCCGGACCGGTCGGACCGCCCCGCCCCGGACCCGGCCGTGCCGCGCCGTGCCGGCCAGGGCCCGGCGCCGCTGTCGTTCGCGCAGCAGCGGCTGTGGTTCCTGCACCAGTACGAGCCGGAGAGCCCGGCACTGAACCTGCCGTTCGCCGTCCGGCTCAGGGGGCCGTTGCGGGTCGTCGCGCTGCGGGAGGCGCTGGCCGACACGGTCCGGCGGCACGCCGCGCTGCGGACCGTCCTGCCGGTGGTGGACGGCCAGCCGATGCAGGTGGTGGTGGAGACCGAGCCACCCTGCCCGACCGTCGACCTGTCGCACATCGCGCCCGGGGACCGGTGGGCCGAGGCGCTGCGACTGGCCCGGGAGGAGGCGTGCCGGCCGTTCGACCTCGCGGCGGGGCCGCTGCTGCGCGCCGCTGTGGTCCGGATCGGTCCGACCGACCACCTGTTCCTGCTCACGATGCACCACGTAATCGCCGACGGTTGGTCACTCGGCCTGCTGGTGGAGGAGGTCGTCGCCGGTTACCGACAGCGCGTGGACGGCGGGTCGAAGGGTGCGCCGCCGGAGCTGTCGATCCAGTACGCGGACTTCGCCGCCTGGCAGCGTGAGCGCGTCGACGAGCACGACGCCGACCTGGAGTACTGGCGCACGGAGCTGACCGGCGCCCCTGCCGTACTGGAACTGCCGACGGATCGCCCGCGCTCGGATCGGCGCACCTCGGCCGGCGCCACCCACCGGTTCCGGTTGGAGCGGGGTTTGGTGGAGGGGTTGGTGGGGGTGGGGCGGGGTGTGGGTGCGACGTTGTTCATGACGTTGTTGGCGGGGTTCGTGGTGGTGTTGTCGCGGTATTCGGGGCAGCGTGAGGTGTGTGTGGGTACGCCGGTGGCGAATCGGTCGCGGGCGGAGTTGGAGGGTTTGATCGGGTTTTTTGTTAATACGTTGGTGTTGCGGGTTGGTGTGTCGGGTGGGGTGTCGTTTCGGGGGTTGGTGGGTCGGGTTCGGGATGTGGTGGTGGGTGGGTTGGAGCATGGGGGGTTGCCGTTCGAGCGGTTGGTGGAGGAGTTGCGGCCGGTGCGGCGGTTGAGTCATGCGCCGTTGTTCCAGGTGATGTTCATCCTGCAGAACGCACCGCGCCCGGCGATGAGCCTGCCGGGTGTACACGCCGAGTCGGTACCGGTGGACAACGGCACCGCCAAGTACGACCTGACCCTGGAGCTGGAACCCGCCGACGGCGGGCTGACCGGGATCGTCGAGTACAGCTCCGACCTGTTCGACGCGGCCCGGATCGAGCGGATGGTGGGGCACCTGTGCTCCCTGCTCGCGTCGGCCGCCGCCGAGCCGGACCGCCCGGTTGGTTCGCTACCCCTGCTGACGGACGGCGAGCGGCGCCAGATCCTGCACGACTGGAACGACACCGCGTCCAGCGTGCCGGTGGACCGTTGCGTGCACGAGCTGGTGGCGGCGCAGGCGGCGACCACGCCGGACCGGATCGCCGTGCGGTGCGGCGACCGTGAGCTGACCTACGCCGAGCTGAACGAGGCGGCGAACCGGCTCGCCCGGGTGCTGATCGACCGCGGGGTCGGGCCCGAGGTGCTGGTCGGCCTGCTCGCCGATCGGGACGTGGACTATCTCGTCACCCTGTTGGCGATCTTCAAGGCCGGCGGGGTCTACGCCCCGCTGCACCCGGCCGAGCCGGCCGCCCGTCTCGGCGCGATGGTGGCGCACTCCGGCTGCGGAGTCGTGCTCGCCGCCGACGCGTACGCGGACCTGGCCGGCGCGGTGTGCGGCGGGCTGCCCGAGGAGAACCGGCCCGAGCTGTGTCGCCTCTCCGCGCTGCGGGCCGCCGCCGCGGACCGGGACGGCGGCGACCCGGACCGGCGGGCAGTACCCGGCAATCTCGCCTACCTGCTCTACACCTCCGGCTCGACCGGAACCCCGAAGGGGGTGATGGTGGAGCACGCGGGGCTGGTCAACCACCTGACTGCCAAGATCCGGGATCTGGGCATCACCGAGGCGGACGTGGTGGCGCAGAACGGTCCCCAGTCGTTCGACGTCTCGGTGTGGCAGTTCCTCGCCGCGCTGACCCGGGGTGGTTGTACGGAGATCATTCCCGACGAGATCGCCCACGACGCGGCTGCGCTGCTCACCGAGACCGAGCACCGGGGGGTGTCCGTCCTCCAGGTGGTCCCGTCCGTGCTGCGCCAGATGGTGCACGAGGCGGACACGCTCGGCGCGCAGCGCCCGCGGCTCGGCGGGCTGCGCTGGGTGGTGCCCACCGGCGACGCGCTGATGGCGGAGCTGTGCCGCCGCTGGTTCGCCGTCTACCCGGACGTCCCGATGCTCAACACGTACGGGTCGACCGAGTGCTCGGACGACCAGTGCCACCTGCCCCTGCGCGAATCGCCGCCCGCGGACGACGCGGCGCCGATCGTGCCGATCGGTCGTCCGATCGGCAACATGCGGGCGTACGTCCTCGACGAGCGGTTCCAGCCGTGCCCGGTCGGCGTACCCGGCGAGGTCTACGTCGGGGGAGTGGGTGTGGGCCGGGGTTACCTGTCCGACCCGGCGCGCACCGCGGGGACGTTCCTGCCCGACCCGTACTCGAAGGTGCCCGGCGCGCGGCTCTACCGCACCCGGGACGTCGGCCAGTTCCGCCCCGACGGCGCGATCGAGTTCCTGGGACGCAACGACCACCTCGTCAAGGTGCGCGGCTTCCGGATCGAGCCGGGCGAGATCGAGGCGGCGCTCGCCGAACACCCCGCCGTGCGGGACACGGTCGTGGTCGCGCACGACGACGGTGCCGGGCACAAGCGGCTGGTGGCGTACGTGGTCGCCGATCCCGGGCCGGTCTCCGGGGACGAACTGCGCGCCTTCCTTCGCGACCGGCTCCCGGAGTACATGGTGCCGGGCGTGTTCGTCCCGCTCGGGTCGCTGCCGCTCAACGTGAACGGGAAGGTGGATCGCAAGGCACTGCCGGCGCCCGACCTCACCACCGGATCCCGCACCTTCGTCGCACCCAGGACTCCGGTCGAGCACCAGGTCGCCCAGGTATGGGCGGAGGTGCTACGCCGGGACCGGATCAGTGTCGAGGAGAGCTTCTTCGACCTCGGCGGGCACTCCCTGCTGGCGAGCCAGGTCGTGGCCCGGCTGCGTCGGAGCCTCGACGTCGACCTGCCGCTTCGGGTGCTGTTCGAGGCGGACACCGTCGCGAGCCTCGCCGCCGAGGTGGAGCGCCGGCTGTCCGGTGTGGACCGGGACGAGGATCTCAGCGCCCTCGTCGAGGCCGTCGAGCGGATGACCGACGAAGAGGTCGAACTGCTGTTGAACGCCCAGAACCCGGAGGCACCGTGACCGAGTGGACCAGCCGGATCGCCGCGTTGCCGCCGGACCGCCGAGCCCTGCTGGATCGGTTGCGCGAGCAGCGGCGGGCGGACCGGGACAGCATCGTGCCCCGGGCCCGGCACGACGAGGCGCCGCTGTCCTTCGCCCAGCAGCGGATGTGGTTCCTGCACCAGTACGAGCCGGAGAGCCCCGCGTACACCATCTACGAGGTGGTCCGTACCCGAGGCGTCCTGGACGTGGCGGCGCTGCGGCGCGCGGTCGCCGAGGTGTGCCGGCGCCACGAGGTGCTCCGGTCGACGTACCCGATCCGATCCGGCCAGGTCCGACAGGAGTTCACCGGCGGCGTCGCGGTCCTGGAGGTGCGTGACCTGACCGGGGTACCGGAGCCGGAGCGCGAGGCGGCGGCGCTCGACCACGCCGTCGCCGAGGCGCGGCGGCCGTTCGACCTCGCGGCCGGGCCGCTGCTGCGGGCCGCGCTGCTGCGGTTGCGCGCGGACGAGCACCTGCTGGTCCTGACCATGCACCACATCGTCTCCGACGGGTGGTCGACCGGGGTCCTGGTCGGCGAACTGACCACCCTCTACGCGGCCTTCGCGGCCGGACGCCCGAGCCCGCTGCCGGAGCTGCCGATCCAGTACGCGGACTTCGCCGCCTGGCAGCGCGACCGGCTCCGCGGCCGGGTGCTCGACCGTGAGCTGGCGTACTGGCGGGAGGTGATGGCCGGCGCCCCGGCCGCGCTGGAACTGCCCACCGACCGTCCCCGTCCGCCCCGGCAGAGCTGTCGCGGCGGATACCACCGGTTCCGGTTGGAGCGGGGTTTGGTGGAGGGGTTGGTGGGGGTGGGGCGGGGTGTGGGTGCGACGTTGTTCATGACGTTGTTGGCGGGGTTCGTGGTGGTGTTGTCGCGGTATTCGGGGCAGCGTGAGGTGTGTGTGGGTACGCCGGTGGCGAATCGGTCGCGGGCGGAGTTGGAGGGTTTGATCGGGTTTTTTGTTAATACGTTGGTGTTGCGGGTTGGTGTGTCGGGTGGGGTGTCGTTTCGGGGGTTGGTGGGTCGGGTTCGGGATGTGGTGGTGGGTGGGTTGGAGCATGGGGGGTTGCCGTTCGAGCGGTTGGTGGAGGAGTTGCGGCCGGTGCGGCGGTTGAGTCATGCGCCGTTGTTCCAGGTGATGTTCGTCCTGCAGAACGCACCACAGCCGCCGCTCTCGACGGCCCGGCTCGCCGTCGAACGTGTCCCGCTGCACAACGGCACCACCAAGCTCGACCTGACACTGGTGCTGACCGAGGACGCCGACGGGGTGGCCGCCGCGGTCGAATACGACAGCGACATCTTCGACCCGGCCACGGTGGCCCGGTTCGCCGACCACTACCGGAACCTGCTGGCCGCCGCGCTGACCGACCCGGACCGTCCACTGTGGCGGGCCAGCCTGCTCGGCCGGGCGGAGCACGAGCAACTCGTCGCCGGCTGGAACGGCACCGGAGCGGACATCGACACCGACCGGACCGTGGTCGACCTGTTCGATTGCCAGGTCGCCCGGGCTCCGGACGCGGTGGCGGTCCGGCACGGCGAGGTCCGGCTGACCTATCGGGAGCTGGACGAGCGGGCCAATCAGGTGGCGCACCGCCTACGGCTGCTCGGGGTCGGCCCGGACCGGGTCGTCGGGGTGTGCCTGGAGCGCTCGGTCGAGCTGGTGGTGGCCCTGCTGGCCGTACTCAAAGCCGGTGGCGCGTACGCGCCCCTGGACCCGGGCCATCCGGCCCGGCGGCTCTCCTTCCTGGTGCGTGACTGTGACGCCACCGCCGTGCTCACCCACGCGGCCGGGCCGCCGGCCGGCCTGGAAGGGGTGCCCCGGGTCGCGGTGGAACCGTTTCCGGCCGGCTCGGCCGGGGTACCGGACGGCCCGCCGCCGGGTCGTCCGGGCGGGCTCAACCTCGCCTACGTGATCCACACCTCCGGCTCGACGGGTATGCCGAAGGCGGTCATGAGCACCCATCAGGGCCTGCTCAACCGGCTGCTGTGGATGCAGGAGACCTACCGGCTCACGCCCGACGACCGGGTGCTGCAGAAGACACCGTTCGGGTTCGACGTGTCGGTGTGGGAGTTCTTCTGGCCGCTGCTGGCCGGCGCCCAGATCGTGGTTGCCGATCCCGGTGCGCACCGGGACCCGGCGGCCCTGGCCGACCTGATCACCACCGCCGGCGTCACCACCGTGCACTTCGTCCCGTCGATGCTGCGCCCGTTCCTTGACCAGCTCGGCCTCGACGAGCCGGGCACCGGGCGGTGCCGGAGCCTGCGCCACGTGATCTGTAGCGGGGAGGCGCTCCCCGTCGAGCTCGCCCGCCGCTGCGCCGCGACGATCGATGCGGGGCTGCACAACCTCTACGGCCCGACCGAGGCCTCCATCGACGTCACTGCCTGGGCGTACGGTGCCGGCGACGGGTCGACGGGCCCGACCGTCCCGATCGGACACCCCATCGCCAACACCTCGGTCCACGTGCTCGACGAGAGGCTCCACCCGGTTCCCGTCGGTGTCGCCGGTGAGCTGTACCTGGGCGGGCTCGGGCTGGCCCGCGGCTACCTCGGCCGGGCGGACCTCACCGCCGAGCGGTTCGTGCCGGACCCCTTCGCGGTACGGCAGGGTGCCCGGCTGTACCGGACCGGCGACCGCGCCCGCCGCCGCCCGGACGGGGCGATCGAGTACCTCGGCCGGCTGGACCGCCAGGTCAAGGTGCGCGGCCAACGGATCGAGCCGGGCGAGATCGAGGCCGTGCTGCGCGAGCACCCGGAGGTCGCGGACGCGTCCGTGCTGGCGCGGGTGTCACCGGCCGGCCCGGCCCAGCTCGTCGGCTACCTGGTGGCGGCGCCCGGTGCCGCGCCCGCCGTCCCGGCCCTGCTCGACTTCCTGCGTGAGCGCCTGCCCGCGCACCTGATCCCGTCGCCGCTGATGCTGCTGGACGCGTTGCCGGTGACCGCGAACGGCAAGCTGGACCGGGCCGCCCTGCCGGCGCCGGGCGACACCCGCCCGGACGTGGGCACCTTCGTGCCGCCCGCGACGCCGGGTGAGGAGATTCTCGCCGGCGTCCTGGCGGCCGTGCTCGGGCTGGACCGAGTGGGCGTACAGGACAACTTCTTCGCCCTCGGCGGCGACTCGATCCGCGCCATCGAGGTGCTCGCGCTGGCCCGGGAACGCGGCGTGCCACTGTCCCTGCGGGACCTGTTCAGCAACCCGACCGTGCGGGAGCTGGCCCGGACGCCTGGCGGGCGGCAGGACGACCCGGCCGGGTCCCCGGGGCCGGTCGACGCGCCGTTCGCGCTGATCCCGGAGGAGGAGCGCGAGCGGCTGCCGCCCGACGCGGAAGACGCGTACCCGCTGACGGCCCTCCAGGCCGGGATGATCTTCGACAACGAGTACCGGGACGACTTCTCGATCTACCACGACGTGTTCAGCTTCCACCTGCGCGGGCGATTCGACCCGGACGCGTTCGGCAGTGCCGTGATCCAGCTCGCCGACCGGCACCCGGTGCTGCGTACCTCCATCGACCTGCACTCGTTCCGGGAGCCGCGCCAGGTCGTGCACCGCGGCGGCCGGGTGCCGGTCGCCGTGACCGACCTCCGGGACGCCGCGCCGCAGGCGCAGGAGGCGGCGATCACCGACTGGCTGGAGCAGGAGAAGGAGCGCGGGTTCTCCTGGAGCGCCCCGTCCCTGGTCCGTCTGCACGTGCACCTGCGCGGCCCGGACACCTTCCAGGCCACGTTCAGCTGCTCCAACGTGATGCTCGACGGCTGGAGCATGGCGTCGATGCTCACCGAGCTGTTCACCAGCTACGCGGCGCTGCTGCGCGGCGGAGCGGCGCCGGCGTCACCGGTGCCGGCCAGCACCTTCCGCCGGTACGTCGGCCTCGAACTCGCGGCCGTGGAGTCGGCCGCGCACCGCGACTACTGGGCGGCCACGCTGGGTGGGGCGAGTGGCGCGGCGCTGCCCCGCTGGCCCGAGCCCGCACCCGAGCCCGAGCCCGCATCCGCACCCGAGCCCGGTGCCGCCCGCGCGCCGGCCCGCCGTCGGCGGCACGCCGAGCCGGTGTCGATCCCGCCGGAGGTGGGCGACGGGCTGCACCGTCTCGCCCGCCGGGCCGCCGTGCCGGTCAAGAGCGTCCTGTTCGCGGCGCACCTGCGGGTGATGAGCCTGCGGGCCGGCGAGCCCGCGACTCTCACCGGTCTGGTCACCAACGGCCGCCCGGAGGAGCGGGACGGGGAACGTGCTCTGGGGCTGTACCTCAACGTCGTGCCGGTCCCCGTCACGGTTCCGGCCGGGTCGTGGACAGAACTGGTCCGGCACGCGTTCGAGGTGGAACGGGAGATGTTGCCCCACCGGCGGTACCCGGCGGCCCGGATGGCCGGGCCCGGTGGCCAGCCGCCCCGGCTGCGTACCGCGTTCAACTTCGTCCAGTTCCACGTCTACCGGCTGCTCGAGGGGGTGACCGAGCTGGCGTTGCTGGACGCCAGGACCTTCGACGACACGAACTTCCCGCTGTGGACGGAGTTCGGCGTCGATCCGGCCACCTCCCGGATCTCCGCCGAGCTGTCCTACGACGCCGCGGAGCTGCCGCCGGCCCAGGTCCGGGCCGTCGCCGGGGAGTACGCGGCCGTGCTGGCGGCGATGGCCCGCGAGCCGGACCAGCGCTGCGACCGGTTGCGGAGCATCGATCCGGCCGGCTACGAGGCCGTGGTCACGGGATGGAACGGCACGGGACAGCCGGTGCCGGTGGACCGGAGTCTGCCGGAACTCTTCGCCGCCCAGGTTGCCCGGACGCCGGCGGCCACCGCGTACCTCTGCGCGGGCGAGCGGATCAGCTATGCCGAGTTGGACCGCCGCGCCAACCGGCTGGCGCACCGCCTGCGCGCCCTCGGTGCCGGACCGGAGCAGGTCGTCGCGGTCTGCCTCGACCGGTCCCCGCACGCCGCCGTGGCACTGCTCGCGGTGCTGAAGGCGGGCGGCGTGTACGCGCCGCTGGATCCCGCGCAGCCGCCGGACCGGATGGCGACGCTGCTCGCCGCCACCGGGGCGGCGGTACTGGTCACGCGGTCCGGGCTGGCCCGGGTGACGCCCCCGCCCGGCGTTGCCGTACTGGCGGTGGACCGCGCCGATCCGCCCGGTACGCCGGACACCGATCCCGGCGTCGCCGTGCACCCGGACGCGCTCGCCTACCTGCTGCACACGTCCGGCTCCACCGGCCGCCCCAAGGCGGTGGCCGTCGCGCACCGGCAGGTGCTGAACCGGCTGGCCTGGATGTGGCACGAGTACCCGTTCGGGGCAGGTGAGGTCGGCTGCCAGAAGACCAGTCTCGGCTTCGTGGACTCGCTGTGGGAGCTGCTCGGGCCGTTGCTGCGCGGCGTACCGACGGTGATCATTCCGGACGAGGAGGTCCGCGACCCGGCACGGCTGGTCCGGGCGCTGGCCGAGCACGGGGTGACCCGGATCTGGCTGGTGCCCACGCTGTTGCGGGTGCTGCTGGAGCACCAGGCCGACCTCGCCGCGGCTCTTCCCCGGTTGGTGTACTGGGTGACCAGCGGGGAGGCGCTCACGCCGGAGCTGCTGCGGCTGTTCCGGCGGCGCCTGCCGGGGCGCCGGCTGCTCAACATCTACGGCACCTCCGAGGTCTGGGACGTCACCTGCCACGAGCCGGGCGACCGGCCCGTGCCCGCCGTCGGCGTCCCCATCGGACGTCCGATCTGGAACATGCGCGCCCACGTCCTCGACACCCGGGGCGAACCGGTGCCGGTCGGGGTGCCGGGGGAGCTCTACGTGGGCGGCGTGGGGTTGGCGCGCGGCTACCACGACGATCCCGAGCTGACCGCGCAGGCGTTCGTCCCGGACCCGTTCGGGCCCGTCCCGGGGGGCCGGCTCTACCGCACCGGCGACCGCGCCTGCCACCTGCCCGGCGGGGACATCCTCTACCTCGACCGGCGCGACCGGCAGCTCAAGGTGCGTGGTGTCCGGGTCGAGCCGGCCGAGGTGGAGGCGGTGCTGCGGAGCCATCCGGCGGTACGCGAGGCGGTCGTGCTCGGCGTACCCGGTGCCGACGGCGCCCGCATCCTGGTGGCCTACCTGGCGGCGGGTGACCCGGAGCCGTCAACGGCCGAACTGCGGCGGTTCGCCCGGGACCGGTTGCCCCCGCACCTGCTGCCGGCGCGCCTCGCGGTCCTGCCGGCCTTCCCGGTGACCACCAGCGGCAAGGTCGACCGGGTCGCGCTCGCCGCGCTGCCGCCGCCCGCCGAGGACGGCGGGCAGCCGTCCACCCCACCCCGTGGTGTCGTCGAGGAGACACTGTGCGACGTGTGGTCCGAGGTGCTGGGCCGGGACCGGATCGGGGTGGACGAGGACTTCCTGGACGCCGGTGGCGACTCGCTGGCCGCGATGCGGGTGGTGGCCGAGTTGCGCCGGCACGGCTGGTCGGTGCCGGTCCGCACCATCTTCGAGGCGTCCACGGTCGCCGAGCTGGCCCGGCGGCTGCCGGAGCGGGCCGTCGGGGTGCACCCGGTGCGGGCACCCGTACCGCGACTGTCCCGGGCACCGGGTGACAGGGTGCCGATGTCGTTTGCCCAGCGCCGGCTCTGGCTGGTGCACCAGATGGGCCACGGGGGCGTGCAGTGGAACGTCTTCGTCGCCGCGCGCCTGCACGGCCCGCTCGACGTCGAGGTCCTGCGAGGCGTCCTGCGGGAGATCGTCCGGCGGCACGAGGTGCTGCGTACCACGTTCCCCGACCCGGCGACCTGGACCGGCGAGCCGGCGCAGTGCGTGCGGCCCGACCTGCCGCCCGAGTTCCGCCTGGCCGACCTCGGGCAGGTGCCGGAGCCGGACCGGGAGGAGAGGCTGCGGGAGGTCGCGACCACCGAGATCCGGCGCCCGTTCGACCTCGCCCAGGGGCCGCTGCTGCGCGCCCTGGTGGTGCGGGTCAGCCCCGACGAGCACGTCGCCGTGCTGGTCGCGCACCACATCGCCTGCGACGGCTGGTCCATGGAGCTGCTGTTGGCCGAGATCAGCGCCCTGTACCCGGCCGTGGCCGCCGGCGGGCCCGCGCCGCTTCCGGCGCTGCCCGTCCAGTACCCGGACTACGCCCTGTGGCAGCGGGAACGGCTGCGGGGCGCGCGGCTGGCCGCCCTGCTCGACCGATGGCGCGATCGCCTGCGGGACGCGCCGGACCTACTGGACCTGCCCGGCGGTACGGGCTCCGGCGGCGACGGCCGGACCGACACGAGGGTGCTGCCGCCGGCGCTGGGGGACGCGGTGCGGGACCTGGCCGCCCGGGCGGGCGCCACCCTGTTCATGGCGCTGCTGGCCGCCTACGCGCTGGTGCTGCGGCGGCTCACGGGCCGCGACGACATGGTGATCGGTACCGACGTCGCCGGGCGGGACCAGCCGGAGCTGGCCGGGCTGATCGGCTTCTTCGTCAACCAGCTGCCGCTGCGCGTGCAGTTGTCCGGCGTGGAGACCTTCGCCGCCCTGCTGGCCAGGGTCCGGGACCGGACGCTGTCGGACTACGCACACGACGAGGTGCCGTTCGACCGGCTGGTCGAGGAGCTCAAACCGCTCCGTCGGCCGGGCCGGTCGCCGCTGTTCCAGGTGAAGCTGGTGCTCCAGAACGTGCCCGAGCACCAGCTCCGGCTGCCCGGCGTGCGGCTGGTGGACTACCCGCTGGACCGGGGGACCGCCCAGGTCGACCTGAACCTGCGCGCCGCCCGGACCACGCGCGGTGTCGTCCTCTCCGCCGAGTACGACACCGCGCGGGTCGCGCCGTCGACCGTGCGGCTGCTCCTGGCGCAGCTCGAAGCCGTACTCGAGCGGGTGGTCGCCGAGCCCACAGCCCGGCTGGACGACCTGGACGCCGTACTGGAGGAGCGGGAACGGGAGCACGGCGACCGGGAGGCTGCCGCGCTCGCCGCGGCCGCCCGGGACGGCCTGCGCGCTGCGCGGCGTCGCCCGCTGCGCAGGGTGCCCGACGCCGAGAGGAGACAGTGATGACGATGGACGCGCGACGATTCGTGTCGGGCCGGCGGCGGCCGGTCCCGAGCGGCGCCGGAGCCCTGGTGGAGATGGTCCCGCCGGCCGACCGGGGACTGCCCCTGATGGTGACCGCGACTGTGGCCGGAGTCGACCTGCGGGGCTGGGCCGCCGACCACCGCACCGATCTGGAGCAGCGGCTGCATCGGCACGGGGCGGTCCTGTTCCGGGGCTTCGGGCCGCCGTCGGTGCCGGACTTCGAGGCGTTCTTCGCCTCGCTCTACCCCGACCTGGTCGCCGAGCACGAACGCTCCTCGCCGCGCAGCCACGTGGCCGGCAACGTGTTCACCTCGACCGACCACCCCGCTGACCAACGGATCTTCGTGCACAACGAGATGTCGTACTCCAGCACCTGGCCGGCCCGGCTGGCGTTCCACTGCGTGGTGGCGCCGGAGACGGGCGGCCAGACGCCGCTCGCCGACGTCCGGGAGGTGTACCGGCTGATCGATCCGGCGATCCGCGACCGGCTGGTGCGGCGGGGCGTCTGCTATGTGCGCAACTACGGCGACCGGTTCGGGCTGCCCTGGCAGACCTCCTTCCAGACCGACGACCGCGCCCGCCTGGAGGAGTACGCCCGGCAGGCGGGGCTCACGGTCGTGTGGCGCCCCGATGGTGGCCTCCGTACCCGCCGAATCGGCCCGGTCACCGCCCGACACCCGGTCACCGGGGACGTGGTGTGGTTCAACCACGCCACGTTCTTCCACGTGTCCACTCTGGAGCCGACGATCCGGGACGGGCTGCTGGCCGAGCTGCCGGAGGAGGACCTGCCGGCCAACAGCTACTACGCCGACGGCGCCCCGATCGAACCGGAGGTGCTCGACCACCTGCGCGCGGCCTACGAGCGGGCCACGGTGAGCTTCCCCTGGCGGGCCGGGGACATCCTGCTGGTGGACAACATGCTCGCCGCGCACGGCCGGGCGCCGTTCACCGGCGCCCGGAAGGTCGTCGTCGCGATGGCTCAGCCGGTTGCCGAGGCGGAGACGCGGGTCTGACCGCCCGGATCCTGCGCCGCGCCGGAGTCCCGTACCTGGCGGGCGCGGCGCAGCAGCGCCACCGTGATCAGTAGCAGGGTGACCGCGGTGAACACGTGCCACAGGAAGTGCGTGCCGGCGCCGGGTATCCGGTCGCAGACGTGGGCGCCGTGCTCCCAGGCGCGCTCGTGCTCGACCTGGTCGATCGTGCGGGAGGTGATGGCGATCGTGAGCGTTCCGGTGGCCAGCCACATCAGCCGGGCGGACGCCCGGCGGGCCGGGTCGCGGGAGACGCCGACCGCGATCGCGAACCCGAGCAGGGTCACGAACGCGGGCAGGTAGCCGCCCACGGTGGCGGTCTCGCCCGCGGTCGTCTCGACCGCCCAGAGCAGCGCGCTCGCCGCGCCGGTGTAGGCCGGCGCGGCCAACCACGCGTACCGCCAGCGCACCCCCCACATCCAGTGCGCGAGACAGACCACGTAGGTGTGGATGAAGACGATGATGGACCAGTTGTCGACCTCGGCGCCCCACTCGGTGGCGGTCGTGTGCAGCGCGCCGCTGCCGAGACCGATGAGTGCCATCTCGACGGCGAGCACCACCACACTGGCCGGGACCCGCTCGCCGCGGGCGCGTCCCCGCGCCAGCAGCAGCCACACCGCCGCCGAGGCGACGAGGAACGCGATGTTGCTGACCGCGTTGAACGGCTCGCCCCAGAAGCCGGGCCCGGTCCGCTCGCAGTACCAGTCGACATAGTCCACGGGATCCCCCTGGGATGGCGATACGTTCTGCGGTGATGGTCGACGACACTCTCACCGTGCTCGATGGCGTCCGCGTCGGGCCGCTCCACCCGAGCCGGTCGGTTGACCGGCCGCAGGGTGCTGCTGTTCGACTGGAGGCCGCCCGTCGCAGACGCGAGCATATGGCAGCGATGTGGATGCCTCCAGGCCTGATACCTGTGCGGCGTCGGCGGCAACGTCGACACGTACCAGGGGTCCTCCCGGCCGACCGGACCTATCCCGAGGCGGTCCGCGCGCTCCGCTGGTCCGGCGTGGACCCGCCGGACCCCCGCTCCGGGTCGGCGGCGAGTCGGGCGGCCAGGGTGGCCAGCCGCGACGGACGCCAGAAGTCCTCCAGCCGTACCCCGGTGAAGCCGCGCCTGCGGAGCGCCGTGAGTACCAGTGGCAGCCGCTCCAGCCGGCCGCCGGCGGTCACGTACTGCGCCGCGAGGTCGACGTCGGTGAGCCCGTTCGCCTCCGCCACGGCGTCGCGCAGGGCCGTCTCCGCCGCGGTGCCGGGCCGGCGCGGGCCCTCGCCCCGGCCGTCGCCGGCGGCCAGCAGCACCAGGCCGGACCAGTCCGACCTTTCACCGCCGGCCGACGACGGGGACCCCGGGTCGGCGTAGATCTCGAAGCGCACCGGGCAGGCCACCGCGTACCGGTCGTCGCCGTGGAACAGCAGGAAGTCGCGCAGGTCCGCCGGTGTCAGCTCGGGATCCCGGACGGCCACCCGTGCGGTGAGTGCCTCGCCGCCATCCGCGGAGCCGCCGGCCAACACCTGCGCCGACGCCACGCCGGAGTGCCGGAGCAGGAGCAGTTCCACCGCGCCACAGTGCACCCAGGAGTGGTCGAGAAACACCCAGCGCGCGTCGCGGGCCGTGCCGCCACCGATCAGCTCGGTCATCCGGTCGAACGTCAGGTCGCCGTCGCGGGCGGCCCGCGTGAGCAGGTGGTCCACCGCGCGCACCAGCCACTCCGCCGCGGGTGCCGGCAGCAGGCTCTCCTTCGCCGAGACGAAGGTCCGCAGCCAGGGCCCGGAGGAGAACACCTCGGCGTACAGGTTCGGCACCGCGTAGGGCTCGCTCTCGGCCAGGCGGGTCACGGTCAGCTCCGTGGCGGCGTGCAGGCGCCGCCAGCGCAGCGCGACCCGCGCCCGCCGGATCGGGTGCCGCCATGGCGGTCCGGGCGGCGGCACCGTGCGGTCCAGATCATCGGGCGCGGCCGCGAGCCGGACGAAGTTGAGGAAGGCGCCGGCCCGCAGCCGGGTCCCGCGCTGCACGTCGAGCGCGATCTCCTGCTCGATGAAGCGCATCGTGTCGAACCGCATCCGCTTGGCGTTGCGGTAGATCAGGTGTTGCATCCGGGCTGCCGCCACCCGGAACGCCGGCCGGTCGGACAGGTCGACGCGTAGGACCATGTCCCGGAAGAGGCTGCCGACCGTCCGCCGGAGCCGGGCGGAGTCGCGGCCGCCCCAGGTGAAGCCGAGCGGGATCACGGTCTGGCCGGTGTGGACGGAGAGCGCGGTGCAGAGCGCGGCGAGGAACACCGCCGAGTGACCGACGGCGTCGCGCTTCGTCAGCTGGTGGATGGCGTACGTCGACGCCTTGGAGAGGAGTTCGGCCTCCACGTACCCGCCGTGCTCGGGACGCACCGGGACCGGCAACAGGCCCGTGGGGAGCAGGCGGAGCTCGTCCCGCCAGTGCACGAGGGCGCGCTCCTCCGCCGCGCGCCCGGCCGGGCTCTGTTCGGCGTACGCCACGTCGGCGGGCTGTTCCCCGGTGGCGGGCAGGTCTGGTTCCGCGCCGGCCGTGTAGGCCTCCAGCGTCTGCGTCATCTCCTCCTCGACGATGCGGGCCGCGGCGTAGTCGGCAGCGATGTGCGCGATCACCACATACAGCGTCCGGACGTCGTCGCGGGTCACCAGTGCGGACCGGATGGGCCAGTCCCGGGCCACGTCGAACGGCGCCTTGTGTAACCGGCCTGCGACCTGCTCCTCGTCGTCGACCGTGGAGACGGTGTGCTCCTGCGGCGCGACCGGCTCGGCGGGCCACACCGTCTGCGTCGGGTCGCCGTCCCGGTCTGCGGAGAACGTGGTGCGCAGCGCCTCGTGCCGCTCCAGCGTCAGCGAGAGGGCCCGCGCGACGTCGGCCCGGCCGAGCGCGGGCGGCACCGTCAGAGCGAACCGCTGCGCTTCCCACAGGTCGCGGCCGTATGTGCGGTGCGACAGCCAGCTCCGTTGGACGAATCCGTGCTGGAGTGGCGCTGTCCTCAACGGACGGCTGCCGGGCGACGGCCGTATCGAAGATGATGACATCGGCAGATAATAGTCCGGCCGGCCCGGACCAACACCGTCGGACATATTTGAACCTCCCCTTTCGGTCGGGTGGGCCGCAAGGTCGTACGCGATGCGTGAGCGCCGCGCGGTTCAGGTCGAAAATGGTTCGTTCACCGGTGCCGGACGGGCACGGACAGCGCGGGCGCCACACCTCTTCCGCAGCAGTTCCGCGGGCACGAGGCCATGCGGGTAGCGCAGACGGACTGGGTTAAGGGCATCGCCGTGACGGAATCAGAACGATGCGAGGAGATGCTCGGCTCCGTACGCCGCGATGACGACGTCCGTCATTCGAGCGCCCGTCATTCGAACGCTCCTTGGGGACGCATCCGCGCCGTACTGGGGGATCCGGTAACGCTGGAGTCGTGGACGAACTTTCTGCCACGCCGGGACCGGCATGCCCTCGTCGGCGAACCTGGCCCGCCGTCCAGGAACACGGGCATCACAAACGCGGCCGCGCTCCTGCCGGCGCGACCGTCCGCAGACATGGAAGCGTCTCCCAGGGGCGGGCGTGCCGCGCCGGCTCGGCGTCCGGGCGCAGCGGGTGCCACCGGTCGCCAGCGCAGCCGGACCGGTCTGGTCAGCCGTCGTCGATGCCGAATTCACGCAGCATGCGCAGGGCGGCTTCGAAGCTGTCGATTCCCACCATCTGCTCGGGCTCCAGATCCACCGCGAACTCTTCCTCGATGGCCACCACCAGGCTCATGTGCCCCACCGAGTCCCACTCGTCGTGCTCGCGTTGCCGTAACGCGGCGAAGTCGACCCCCTCCTTCAGATCGAGCGACTTGGCGAAGACGGTTTCCAGGCGGTCACGCACCGACATGTCGGGAGACTAGGCCTCCGGCCCGGCGTCCACCAAGGTCCCGGGGGAAACGACGCACAACCACCGCACACACAGATCCAGCCGAGCCGGGCTGGATGTCGGCCTCGACTCGGCTGGATCCGTGGGACGCCTAGATCAGGGAACCCACACGCTCTCCGGGGAGAAGCTGCCGAGGTCCGGAATGCCGGTGTTGCCGGCGAGCTGGTACGGCCCGCCGACGCAGTCGTCGTTCGCGAAGAGCGCCGCGCTCTGGCTGCCGGTGTTGTACGCCGACCTCGCCCGATCGCCCCAGCCGTGGTCGACGAGGCTGACGCAGGCCTGGCTCGGGCCGGGGACGCTGACCGTGAAACGCGTACCGCTGTAGTTGGTGCCTTCGAACAGGCAGACCGTGTTGGTGAATGGACAGTCGACGGCGGCGGCCGCGTCGGAGGTGAGACCCGCGTTGGCCACGCCCGGAATCACCGCGCCGACCAGGCCCGCCGCCATCGCGGCGGCGAGCACAATGGAGCGTGGACGCCGCACCCGCGACCAAGCAGCCGAACCGAACATGTCGTACCTCCCGGTATCGTCGTTGTCCGCCGATATTAATGGACGGGAGGTTGTACCAAGGATCGCAAAGACGTACCTCGATTCCGCTATGGATAGTGTCAGGGCCCTGCTGGCTCTGACCTACTGAGCATTGTCCGCGACATCTGGAAGCATTTCTGGGTGCGGGTCGGTAGCCTGTTCAGGACGCCGCCGCGACAGAATCCGCACCAGCCTGGGCATTGAACCTTTTTCAACCTCCCCTTGCGGTCCGTCGGAGCGCGAGGTCGGACGCGGTGTGTGAGCACCGCGCGGTTCAGGTTGAAAAAGGTTCATTCGCGTAGGCGCCGTCCGACGTCCGCCGTCGCGACCCGAACGCCTTTTTGTGATCCCTTCCTGGCGTCGAGCCGTTCCGTCGGTCGGCGCCGTCACCGGGCGGCGACCTCGGGGCGCGCCGCTGCGGTGCGCCGGGCGGGCAGGGCCGGGGTGAGCGGGTGCGTCACGTGACCCCGCTACCCGGTCGGGATATGCTCCCGGCGACCCCTTCACGCTGTGCCGGGCACCCTTCGGGGTGGAGCGCCGTGCGTAGTCGGCGAAGTCCCTCGGCGGCCACCGGGACGACTGGCCCGAAGGCCAGGCCGGACGGGCGCGCGGCTGCCTGGTCCCGCTGTGGTGTGCGTTTCACCGGCGGGTCACGACGATCTCAGGGCCAGTCGGCTCCGGCGGCCCGGCCCGACCCGGACCCGGACCCGGACAGCCTGGCGCACAGGTACCGGATCAGGCGGGTGGGCCGGCCTCGATCTGCCGGCGTAGCCGGGCGAGCCAGTCGCCGTCCGGAGTGTCCGGGCCGACCACCAACCAGGTGACCCCGGCGGCGGCGTACTCCTCGACCGGTACCGCCGGATCGTGCGGCACGACGATGTCCCGGTCCGGCCCGAGTACGGCGCGTACCTCGACGACCTGTGCCGGGGTCAGCCCGCCGACCGCGTCGCGGCCCAGCGCGAACACCCCGTCGTACCGGGCGGCCCGGTCCAGCGGACGCCGGTGCGGCCAGGTCGCGGCGACCCAGATCGGCGGCCGGGGTCGCTGCACGGTCTCCGGGCCGAGCCGGGCCCGGATCCGGAACAGCGGACCGTCGTGTGCCACCTCGCCGCCGCGTAGGAGTCCGTCCAGCACCACCAGTGCCTCGTCCAGCGCGGCCGCCCTGGCCTGCGGGTCGGCCGACTCGCCGAACCCGGTGAAGTCGGTCTCCGGGACGCCGAGGCCGACCCCGACCACCGCCCGGCCCGCGCTGAGCTGGTCGAGCGTGATCACCTCCTTGGCCACCTTCCACGGGCGCCGCCGGGCCAGCGGGGTGACCATCGCGCCGAGCCGGACCCGTTCGGTGGCGGCACCGACCGCGCCGAGCAGTACCCAGGGATCGTGCATCGGCATGCCGTCGGCGCCGAGGTGGTCCCAGAGGAAAAAGCCGTGCCAGCCGGCCCGGTCGGCCGCGACCGCAGCGTCGACCAGGTCGGCCGGCGCCCCGGCGGGCGGGAGGGATATCGCGTACCGCATGCCCGTATGTCTACCGGTCCGGGTCCATCCTGTCTGTCCCGTCCAGCGACGGACGAAGTCCCGCCGCCGCCAGCGGTGCCGGTGCCGGTGTCGGCGTGGTGCGGCGGTGGTGGTGGGCGGTCGTCCTCCGGTCGGTGGCCGGCCGGCGTCGGCGTGGTCCGGCGGTGGTGGTGGGCCGCCGCCCTCCGGCCAGCGGCCGGAGGGCGGGCGGAGGCACAGCCCGTGGACGGGTCGCGTCAGGCCGAACAGATCGCGTACGCCGTGACGGTCCAGTTGCCGGCGAAGGCGCCGTTCTCGGCACCGGTCGCGGTGGCGGTGGGCAGGCCGACGTTGGGGCGCAGGTCGTCGATGACCACCGCGCCGACCGCCCCGTTGAGTTCGGCGCCCACCCCGTGCGCCCGGGTACCGGCCGGGCAGGCCGCGGTGGTGACCGACGCCGCCACCGGTGAACCGGCCGCGCTGGTCGCGACCCTGCGCACCATGTTGGCCGAGGCGTTGCCGCAGATCGCGTACCCGGTGATGTTCCAGTTCCCGGCGAAGGCGCCGTTCTCGTACCCGGTCAGCGTCGCCCCGGTCAGTGCCGCGTTCGGGGTGAGATCGTCGAGGAAGACGTTTCCGCCGGCACCGTTGAGCTCGGCACCGAGACCGTAGAGCCGCAGGCCGGCCGGGCAACCGGCGAAGACCGACTTCGGGCTGACCGAGTTGGTCGGACTGGTGAAGTGCACCCGTTGCAGGTTGAGCGTGTTGACGCCGCAGATCGCGTAGCCGGTCACGTTCCAGTTGCCGGCGAAGGCGCCGTTCTCGACACCGGTCACGAGCACGTTGGTCAAGGTGAGACTCGGGGTGATGTCGTCCAGGCTCACGTTGCCCCCACCACCGGTGATCTCGCCGCCCGCGCCGTAGACCCGCTGCCCGGCCGGGCAGTTGACCACGACGCTCTTGCTCGCGATCGAGTTCGTGGCGCTGGTGACGGAGACGCGGACCGGGGCCGCCACCCGGGTGCCGGAGTCGGCCGCCCGGGCCGGGCCGGCGGTGCTGACCGCGCCCGCCACCATGATCAGGGCAAGGGCCGACACGGTACCGCGCCGAACCCTGGTGTTATTGACAGCCATCGCTGCGGATCTCCCTTCGTCGCCCGCCGCCTGAGCTGGCGGTGGCGCACGGTCCAGCCTGGTCAGATCCGTCACGGTGCGGTCCGGGTCCGATCAGGGCCGGATCAGGGTGGGCGGTCACCGGCGCCCGACCTCCGTGCGGGGCGGCCGCGGCGGCACCTGGCGCGCCGACGGCCCGTGTCGGTATTCCGACTTTCGCTGGCATATGCCCGCTCTGTGCCGACATGCTGGCGCCCGGAGCCCCCGACCGTGTCACGTCCGGTTACCGGGGGAGGTGTAGCAGGGTTGCGTACGTTGCCCCGGCAACCGCCGATCCGGCCGCTGCCCGCCGGCCACCCGTCGATCTGGCCGCCGGTTGGTCACCCGCCGGTCCAGGAGACAGCGCCACCACTCCCGCCGTGGTCGCCGGGCTGGCGCTGCCTCCTCGTCGCGGCGGCGGCCGGCTACGGCAAGACCACGACGGTACGCCGGATGCTCGCCCCGGGCACCAGCCGCTGGTACACCAGGGCGGAGTGGACGCCCGTGCTCGGCGGCACCGACGGCGGGCCGCCCCGGGTCGACCTGAGCAGGCTGCCGGGGTCCACCGACGGGCCGGCCGGCGACGACCGGTGGCTGGTGCTCGACGGTGTGGATCCGCTGCCACCGCCACGGCTGCGGGCGCTGCTGACGGCGGCGTACCGGTTGCCCGACCGGGTCCGCCTGGTGGTGGTCACCCGCCGCCCGCCCGCGGCGGCCCTGGTCGCCGGTGGGATCCGCCGCGGCGACCTGGGCCTGCTCGGGCCGGTGGACCTCGCGCTGTCCCGGGTGGACGTGGCCGCGTTGTTGCGGGACCGCTACGACCTGCCGGATCCGGCGCTGACCCGGGCGGTGCACCGGGCCACCGCCGGCTGGCCGACACTGGTGCACCTGCTGGCCCGGACGCTGCGGGACCTCGGTGACCGGGACGACGGGCCGGCCGGGCTTGCCGCCGCGGCTGCCGGAGCCGTGGCCTACCTGGCCGGCGAGGTGTTCCGGGAGTTGCCCGCCGACGCCGCCCGGGTCCTCCGGCAGGCGGCCCGGGTCGACCCGGCGCACTGCGAACTCCTCGCCGGGTCCGACCCGCGCCGCACCGGTCGCCTGCTGCGCTGGTTGGCCGCCGCCGGTCTCCTCGGCGCCGAGCGGTCGGACGGCGCCGGGCACCCCGCCATTCCGCTGGTGACCGAGGCGGCGCACCGGCACTTTCCGCTGTCGCCCGCCCGGGCCGCCGCACTGCAGGTGCGGGCGGCCGACTGGTACGCCGGGCGCGGCCTGACGGCACCGGCCCTGCACGGCTACCGGGCGGCCGGCCGGGTCGACCCGACCGTCCGGCTGCTTCGCCGGTACGGCACGCGGCTGCTGGCCGACGGCGAGGCCGCCCTGGTCGGCGCCGTCGTCGGTACGCTGCCGCCGGCCCGGTGCCCGGCACCGCTGCGCCAGTTGCACGGCGACGCGCTGCGGATCGCCGGCGCGGCCGAGTCGGCGCTCGAGGTGTACCGGTCGCAGGCCGCCCGGTATGCCGCCCTGCCCCCGGCACTGGCCTGGCGGTTCGGCCTGGTCCACCTGCTGCGGGGCGAGCCGCTGGCCGCGATCGCGGTCTTCAACCGGGCGAGCACCGGGGCCGGTCGGACCCCCGACGAGGCGCTGCTGCTGGCCTGGGCCGGGTGCGCGTACGCGCTCTCCGGCGACGTGGCGACGGGGCGGGACCGGGCCCGCCGGGCGTTGGCAGCGGCGTCCGCCGTACCGGGCGCGGGTCGGTTGGGCGAACCGGCACCGGCCCGGCCGTCGGCACCGCCCGGCTCCGTACCGCCGGCCGGCTTCGTACCGCTGGCCAGGCCGGACCTACCGGTCGGCTCGGCGTTGCGCACGGCGCAGGCGGTGGTGACCGCCGCAGTGGCGGCCGGCCTGACCGCGCGGCTGGCCGGCGACCGGGCGACCGGGGCCGGACAGCTCGCCGAGGCGGTCCGGCTGGCCGACGCCGCGGGTGATCTCGGCCTGGCCGCCTGGGCGCGGCTCAACCTGGCGGTGGCACAGTCCGGCGCGGCCCGCTACCGGGAGGCGGTGACGGTGGCGGGCGAGGCCGTCGAACTGGCCGAGGAGGCCGAGTACCCGGCGATGCTGGCGCTGGCGCTGGCGGTCCGGGGCACCGCGCTGGTCCGGCTCGGGAGGCTGGCCGAGGCGGTTGCCGAGTACGAGCGCTCGGTGGCCCTGCACCACCGGCTCGGCTCGGCGTACGCGGCGGTGCCGCTGGCCGGGCTCGGCCGGGTGCACCTGCTCTGTGGCCGGGACAGTCTGGCCCGGGCCGCCTACCAGGAGGCGGTACAGGTGAGCGAGCCGACCGGGAACGTGATCGCGCTGGTACCTGCGTTGGCCGGGCTGTCCCGGGTCATCGCCGGGACGGATCCGGCCCGCGCCACCGCGCTCGCCGAGCGGGCCGTCCGGCTGGCTCCGGGCCCGGACGGCGGCCCGGCCCGGTGCGCGCTGGGCTGGGTGGCGGTGGCCGGGCGGGACCTTCCCCGGGCGGTGCTGCTCGCCGCCGAGGCCGAGGAACACGCCCGGCTGCACCAGGACCGGACCGGACTGGCCGAGGCGCTGCGGCTGCGGGCGGCCGCCACCGACGACCCGTCGTCGGCCCGGCAGGCGCTGGTGGAGGCCGGGGCGATCCTGCGGGAGGCCGGGGCGGGGGTCGACGCGGACCGGGTCCGGGTACTGCTCGGCCGGTTGCCCGGGGCAAGTGCGGAGGAGCGGATCGACGCCGAGGTCGCCGCCGCCCGGCTCGCCGAGATCGGGGTGGTGGTCCCGGTACCGGCCGTCGCGGCCGGGACGGTCGCGGTACGCACGCTCGGCCGGTTCGAGGTACGCGTCGACGGTCGACCCGTGCCCACTTCGGCCTGGCAGTCCCGCAAGGCCCGGGACCTGCTCCGGATCCTGGCCGCCCGGCGGGGTCGACCGGTCTCCCGGGAGCAGCTCGGCGAACTGCTCTGGCCCGGGGAGCCGCCGGAGCGGCTCGGCCATCGACTCTCGGTGCTGCTCTCGCTGCTGCGTGGGGTGCTGGATCCGGACCGGCACGGCCCGGTCGACCGGTACGTGGTCGCCGAACGGGCCAGCCTCGCGCTGGACGTCACGCACGTCGACCTCGACGTGCAGCTCTTCCAGGCCGAGGCGCTGCTCGGGCTGCGCCGGTTGGAGCGCGGGGAACGGGTCTCGGCGCAGGACGTACTCACGCTGGCCGAGCGGCGCTACCTGGGTGACTTCCTGGCCGACGACCCGTACGACGACTCGGCGCTGCCGGTCCGGGAGGAGATGCGCCGGCTCTACCTGCGGGTGGTCCGGGCCCTGGCCGAGCTGGCCCGGCACCGGGGCGACCCGGAGCAGGCGGCGTACCAGTTGCGGCGGGCCCTGGAGATCGACCCGTACGACGAGCGGACCCACGAGGAGCTGATCTCGGTGCTGAGCGCGGTCGGCCGGTACGGCGAGGCGGACGAGGCGTACCGGCGCTACCGGCGGGCGATGGCGGTGCTCGGCGTACCGGCCCGGCTGCCGCGCTGACCCGGCGGTTCAGAGGCCGAAGACGTCCTCCTCGGCGCCCTGTCGGACACCGTCCACGAAGCCCCGGAAAGCCGGGTCGTCCCGGTCGGCGGTCACGCTGGTCACCTGTTCACCGGTCGCCTCGGCGACCGCGTCCACCAGCGGGGGGTAGCTGAGGTCGACGTCGGCCAGTTCGTCGTCGTCGGCCTCGGCGAGATTGATCACGTCCTGGAGCTCGTCGGTGTCGGTCTCCGGGTCACCGGCCCAGGCTTCACCCAGCTCGTAGCACTCGTCGTACAGCGCGCGCTGGTCCTCGGTCCAGTCGTCGTCGTAGTTCCTCACGCCGTACTCCCTTCCCCGCCCACCACCTGAGCATGCCCCGACGGGTGCGGGAGGGTCCCCTGTTATCGGTTTTTGCCCACCGGACCGGGCCGGCGGCGGCCGGCGGGACTATCCGCGGTCGGTCCGGGTATCCGCGTCGGTCCGGGTGGCCGCGTCGGTCCGGCTAACCGCGTCGGTCCGGGTAACCGCACGGGCGGCGCCGAGCGAGGCGACCGGGCCGGTCGACTCCCGGACGACCAGCCGGCAGGGCTGCCGGATCACCCCGGCGGCCCGGTCGCCGTCCAGCGCGGCGAAGAGCTGCTTGACCGCGGTCGCGCCGAGCTGTTGCAGGTTCAGGTCCACGGTGGTCAGTGGCGGCCGGCAGTCGGCGGCGAAGACCTCCCAGTTGTCGTACCCGACGATGGCCACGTCGTCCGGGATCCGCCGGCCGAGGTCGAGCAGGGTCTCGGCGACCCCGGTGGCGATCTGGTCGTTGCCGCAGAAGACCGCGTCGATCTCCGGATCGGCGGTGAGCAGCATCCGGCCGGCGTGCCGGCCCCAGCGCTGGGACCACTCGCCGTAGAGCGGGTCGCCGCCGGCCAGCGGCAGGCCCGCCTCGGCCAGCACCGCGTGCAGGCCGGTCACCCGGTCGCGGGCGGCGCGGTAGGTCTCCGGGCCGGTGATGTGCCCGATCCGGCGGCGGCCGAGGGCGACCAGGTGTTCCACGGCCAGCCGTGCCCCACCGGCGTCGTCGGCGAGCACGGAGAGGTCGTTCGGGTCGTCGGACTCGCCGTAGACGTAGACGACCGGGACCGGGATGTCCCGGGTCAGCGAGGGGCGGATGTCGTTCGAGTCGCCCAGGATGATGAAGCCGTCCACCTGGCGGGCCAGCAGCGTACGGATGTAGTGGCGGCGCCGGATGACGTCCCCCCGGGCGTCGCAGAGCAGTACGCACATCTGCTCGTTGCCGAGCGCGTTCTCGATGCCGAGCAGCACCGGGAAGGCGAACCGTTCGCCGAGCTCGTCGGTGAGCAGCCCGATGGTCCGGGTGCGTCCCGAGATCAGTCCCTTGGCCAGGGCGTTGGGGTGGAAGGACAGTTCCTCGGCCGCCTCCAGGACCCGGCGGCGGGTGGCCGGGGCGACCTCGTCCCGCGCGTTCAGCGCCTTGGACGCGGTGGCCACCGAGACCCCGGCGCGCCGTGCCACGTCGGTCAGGGTCACTGATTGAGAGCGTTGTCTGACCACCGAAATCCTTTCGGACCGTCTTTCGAAAAGGCCGAGCAACCAGGATTGTAGTCTAGGCCCACTACACCGCGATTTGCCCCTTCGTGAGACGGGTTGGCAATCGGGCAGCCCGCTCGATATCTCCCGAAAAGGTTTTCGGAGCCGGTCTCGTCCAGACCCGGCCACCCCGGTCGACCACCCGGGCGGGACCCGCGTCCCGATGTGCCCGACGGAGTCGACCGGACTGTCGGGGCACGGCCCGAAGACACGAGCCGGTGTTAGCCGGTTGAAAGGCCCGTGCGGTCTACTTGAGACGTGACATGGGGGGAGCGTTCGGCGGTCGCCGTGGTGGGCATGGCGTGTCGCTTTCCGGGAGCGGACGACGTCGACGGGTTCTGGGCGCTGGTCCGGGACGGTCGGGTGGCCACCGCGCGGGTGTCATCCGGCCGCTGGCGGCACGAGTACCTGCATCGGCCCGACGATCCGCGGCACGCCGACTCGGCGTACACCGACGTGGTCGCCCACCTGTCCGACGTGCGGACCTTCGACGGCCAGCGGTACGGGTTGGCGCCCCGGCGGGTGGAGGTGACCGATCCGCAGCAGCGGCTGCTGGTCGCCCTGACCGACGCCGCGTTGCGGGACGCGGCCCTGCCGGAGCTGCCCGTCGAGCGGACCGGTGTCTACGTCGGCGCCTCGGTCAGCGAATACCGGGAACTGCTCACCAGCCGGCTCCGGGCCGGACAGATGGCGGCCGGTGACCTCGGTGAGCCGCTGGACCCGGCGCTGGCCGAGGCGGCGGTCCGCGGAGTGGTGCCGATGCGGGCGTTCACCATGGCCGGCTCGATGTTGAACATGGCGGCGGCCACGGTGAGCGCGGTCTTCGACCTGCGCGGGCCGAGCCTGGTGGTGGACGCCGCCTGCGCGTCGTCACTGCTGGCCGTGCACGAGGCGGTCGGACACCTGCGCTCGGGCCGCTGCGACCTGGCCGTCGCCGGCGGGGTGTACCTGAACCTCGTCCCGGACAACCTGGTCGCGTTCTCCCGGATCGGCGCGCTGTCCCGCTCCGGCGTGTGCCGGCCGTTCGACCGGCGGGCGGACGGGTTCGTGCTCGGCGAGGGGGCGGCCGTGGTGCTGCTCAAGCGGCTCGACGACGCGCTGCGGGACGGCAACCGGGTGCACGGGGTGGTCCGGGGGGTGGGGTGCGCCAACGACGGTCGGGCCGACGGGCCGATGACGCCGCGCCTGGAGGGACAGGTGTCGGCCCTGCGTCGCGCGTACGAGGACGCGGGGATCGAGCCGTCCGGGATCGGGTTCGTCGAGTGCCACGGCACGGCCACCCCGACCGGCGACGCGGTGGAGCTGGCCGCGCTGCGTACGGTGTTCGGCGAGGACGCCGACCCGTACGTGTCGTCGGTCAAGGCCAACATCGGGCACGCCATGTCGGCGTCCGGCATCGCCGGTCTGATCAAGGCGCTGCTCGTGCTCGGGCACGGCGTCGTACCGCCGCAGGTCGGTTGCGAGGAGCCCGCCCCGGGACTCGGCGCGCTACGGCTGGTCGGCCGGCCCCACCCGTGGCCCGCCGCGCCGGACGCTCTCCGGCGGGCTGCGGTCAACTCGTTCGGCTTCGGCGGCACCAACGTGCACGTCGTACTCGACCAGGGCCGGCCCGGTGCGGTGGCCGCCCGACCGGCGTCCACCGGTGGGTCCGGGCGGACGCTGTGGGCGGTGACTCCGGGACCGGACCCGGGCCGGGACCGGCCCACTCCGGCGGCGGGCGTGCCGGCCCCGGCCCTGCCGCCCGACGACGACCTGCTGGCGGTGATCGCCTCGGTCAGCGACCATCCGCGCGACTCGCTGCGCGCCGGGCAGTCCCTCGTCGCGGACCTCGGGTTCGACTCGCTGATGCTGGCGGAGCTGGAGGAGAAGCTGGCACAGCGGTACGACCTCGCCGCCGAACTGCCCGCGGAGCTGCTCGGCCGCGACACCACCATCGCCGACCTGCACGCCTCGCTGGCGGCCCGGGACCGTCCCCCGCCCGGCGCCGGCGCGCTGCCGGAGCTGGCCGCCCTCGCACACCGCCGCGCACTGCTCGACGAACTCGGCCTGCCCAACCCGTACTTCGTCGCGCACGACGGCGCGCTCGGCGCGACCACCACGGTCGACGGAGTCGAACTGGTCGACTTCTCCGGATACGACTACCTCGGCCTGGCCACCGACCCGCGGGTGGTGGAGGCCGCACAGCGGGCCGTCGCGCGGTTCGGCACCTCGGTCTCGGCCAGTCGGGTCGCCTCCGGCGAACGGCCGCTGCACGGCGAACTCGAAACCGAGCTGGCCCGGCTGCTCGGCACCGAGGACGCGCTGGCGATGGTGAGCGGCTACACCACGAACCTCAGCGTGCTCGGCCATCTGCTCGGCCCCGACGACCTGGCCGTGCACGACGCGCTCGCGCACGACAGCATCGTGCACGGCATCCGGCTCTCCGGCGCGACCCGCCGACGCTTTCCGCACAACGACCTGGCCGCCCTGCGCCGGATCCTGGACGCCGACGCGGGCCGGTACCGGCGGGTCGTCGTGGCGGTGGAGGGCGTCTACAGCATGGACGGTGACCTCGCCGACCTGCCGGAACTCGTCCGGCTGCGCCGCCGGTACGGCTTCCTGCTCTATCTGGACGAGGCGCACAGCATCGGCGTGCTCGGGCGTACCGGCCGGGGTGCCGGAGAGCACTGGCAGGTGGAGCCCACCGACGTCGACCTCTGGATGGGTACCCTGTCCAAGGCGCTGGCGAGCTGCGGCGGGTACGTGGCGGGCCGTGCGGAGCTAATCGACTATCTCCGGTACACCACGCCCGGGTTCGTCTACAGCGTCGGGATCCCGCCCGCCGCCGCGGCCGCCGCGCTCGCCGCCGTGCGGGTGCTGACCGCCGACGCCGGACCGGTCGCACGGCTGCACCGCAACGCCGCCCTGTTCCGGGCCCGGGCCGCCGCCCGAGGTGTCCGGACCGGTGGTGGCGGCAGCCCGATCGTCCCGGTCGTCACCGGCGGCTCGGCCCGGACCCTCCGGCTCGGCGCGCGGATGCGGGAGCGGCGGATCAACGTCCAACCGATCGTGCACCCGGCGGTCCCGGAAGCCGCCGGCCGGCTGCGGTTCTTCGTCAAGGCGGCACACACCGCCGACCAGATCGAGGCGACCGTCGACGCCCTGGCCGCGGTGATCGGCGATGCCCAGTAGAGCCGCGGGACCGCGGCGGCCGGCATGCCGGCTCAGAGAGTGAACCTTCTCAACCTGAACCGCGCGGCGCTCACACACCGCGTCCGACCTCGCGCTCCGACGGACCGCAAGGGGAGGTTGAAAGAGGTTCAGTGTTGGCCGATGCAGGGGTGGTGGTCGGCAATTCTTGCCACCGCCGCCGGGTTGGAGAACCCCGATGATCTGCTTCGAGTACTCGATCAGCCACCGTCACGGTGGTGAACTCCCCCGGTGTCGGCGAGTTCGGTTACCACCTCCCGGATGGTTGTGCGCAGCCAGCGGTGCACCGGGTCGAAGTCGAGGCGCGGGTGCCAGGTCATGTAATACAGCATGGTGTCGATCTCGGGCGGCGCGTCGAGGATCCTGATCGCGCTGGTCTCGGCGTAGATGCCGACGAGCCGGCTTGGCATCGTCAGGATGAGGTCCGTGCCGGGGAGCACGAGCGGGCCGGCGGCGTGGACGGGCAGGGTCATCCCGGCCCGGCGGGGGGTGCCGTGTGCGGCGAGGACGCGGTCTATCGCCGGTTGCCGGCCGTTGACCAGGTCGATGATCAGGTGCCGGGAGGCAAGGTATTCCTCCAAGTCGAGGCCTTCCCGATCGGCGAGGGGATGGGCGGCGGAGAGCATGCAGACGAAGCGGTCGGTGAATAGTCGTTCGCTGCGTAGCTGGTCCGGCGCCTGGGTGCCCAGAAAGGCGAGATCGACCGCGCCGTGCTCCACCTCGGTGAGGATGTCGCGGTGCCACGCGTGGAACTGCAACGTGGATCCGGGCGAGCCGGCCGCGATCTTGCGGGCGAGGCCCGGCCCGAGCACCGCCTGAGCGTAGTCGGAGGCCGCGAGCTTGATCAGCTGGGCGGTCGTGGAGGGGTCGAAGTCCTCACCGGCGAAGATGTCCTCCAGTTGCGGGATCGCGGTCGACAAGCGTTCGAGGATCCGTTCGCCACGAGGGGTGATCTGGTAGCCGTTCGTCGTGCGAACGAGAAGGTCGTCGTCGAGGGTCCGCCGCAGGCGTTGGAGAGCCCGGCTCATCGCCGGCTGGCTCAGGCCGGCGCGTAGCGCGGCGCGGGAGATGTGCCTCTCCTCGAGCAAGGCGATGAGCGCGGGGAGCAGGTTGAGGTCAACCCTATCAATATGCGTGACCCGCATCCGAGGCATTATAGATATGCGCCTTCTCGCACCAGGACCGCATCGGCGACGGCGACACCGTGCGTCACCGCTCCGCCCACCGGAACAAGCCGTCCGACTACGTCGGCGCGCCGGACGGAGGCGTGCCAACCGACCTGATCGTCGGCGACGATGCGTCCCGCGCATACGTTCAATACGAACAATGCATTGGCCGTGCCGGCAACCGGCGTGGACACTTCGACTATGAGGCCCTCGACCGCGACATCAACGACCTGAGCCACAAGAATGAGTGGTTGCTCAGTCAACCGGGAGAAGCTCATGCCTGACGACGTCCGCGTGGCTGTCGGTGACGAGGCGGCCAAGTCCGTCGCGCAGGCGCGGAAGGCAGGCGGCACAGCGGTCGCGGTGCGAGCCGACGCGGCCGCGTCCGCCGAGTTCCACCACCGCGGCGGCCGCGCGGAACTGCTGCCCGGGTACGCCAGCCCCTGACCACCAGCCTGCCTCACAAGCGCGGTCCGCAGGCAGAGCGTCCGATGCGCCTGCGCGTCCAGCGCGGACACCCCTTTGAGGTCGCCGACTCGTCGCCGGGTCGCGCCACCGAACGCATCGCCGAACGGCGGAACACGAATTGTCGATTTCACAATGGAGGAATTGATGATCAAGAGACAGGTTCATGTCGCTGTGGGCGCCAGCGTTGCGCTCTCTCTCGCGGTCCTGGCCGGCGTGGCTCGGGCCGGTTCGGAGGATGCGGCACCCGCGCGGCAAGCAGCCGTCGAGGGCGGTCATGCGGCACACCTGGCTGCCGCGGCGCCTACGGTCGGACCGACCGTCACGCCGGTCTACGGGCGGGGCTGGCGTGCTCTGGCGCCCCTCGCGGGCGGGCCGCGCCAGGAGCACAGCGTCGTAGCGATCGGTGCGGACGTGTACGTGGTCGGTGGGATCAAGCCGGATGGGGCGGGTGGTCTCGTCACCGTCACCGACGTCGAGGTTTACGACACGCGCCGGGACCGCTGGCGGCGGTCCGCGCCGCTGCCGGTGGCGATGAACCATCCGAACGCGGCAGTCGTGGGTGGCAAGTTGTACGTCCTCGGTGGGCTGTCCGGTGGCGCGTCCTGGGAAGCGCTCGGGAACAGTTTCGTGTTCGACCCGGCGACGAACCGATGGAGTTCGCTGCCGCCGATGCCGGCCGATGTCCTGCGGGGCAGCGCGGCCATCGGCGTCTCCGGCAGCAAGATCTACCTTGCCGCCGGGATGCGGACACTGACTCCCGGCCCAGGCGGGTTGCAGGACACCGTGGCGACGGTGAACTCCTACGACGTCGTCACCCGCCGCTGGGCACGGCTGCCTGACCTGCCGGAGGCCCGCGACCACGCCGGCGGTGCCGTCGTCGGCACCACCCTGTTCGTCGTCGGCGGACGCGACCGCGGGCAGGTCAACGTCCGTGACACCGTGTTCGCCCTCGACCTACGCGGCGGTAGCTGGAACGCTCGGGCCTCGATGCCCACCGCCCGAGGCGGCATCGCCACCGCCGTGATCGGGACCACCATCTACACCTTCGGCGGAGAAGGCAACGTCGTCGACGGCGTCAACACCGTCTTCCCGCAAACGGAGGCGTACGACGCCCGCCGTGACCGCTGGCAACGGCTGGCGCCCATGCCGATTCCCCGGCACGGCGGCGCGGCGGTCGCCGTGGGCGACAGCATCTACCTGCCCGGCGGCGGCAACCGCGGCGGCGGAGCACCGATGGACGTCAACGACGCTTTTCGACCCGGTCATAGGTGACCACCGTGCATGACAAGGGAAAGACGCCGAGCGGAGGCGATAAGCGCGCCCGGATGATCGAATACGTGGGGGTATCCCCGGCTTCGACGCCCGAAGTCCGGGGTGGCCGTCCTGACCCGCCGGCGTTCCGGTCGTAGCGCCCGGCCGGCGCCGTCGCGGCTGCTGGGGTGGATGTCGATCCTGATGTCGCCGTCGGCAGCCGCGTCGGCACCGGCACCCTTTGGCCAGCAGGGCTGCAGCCACGCGCACGCCCTCCGTCAGATCGACCTCGAATTTGCGTGCGTCTCGCTGGTGAGTACGCCTGAGCTCAGGCGGAGCCGGCCGCCTGCTGGTTCCACATCGTGATCACGATGCCGACGACGAAGACCTGCACCGGCAGCGGCAGGCCCGGCAGGTCGGCGGCGACGTCACCGCGCCAGAAGCTCGTTTGCCGCACCGAGCCGACCCGGCGACCGGCGGCGTGCAGTTCCTGCTCGCTGCTGAACAGCGAGGCGCGCTGGAAGTGGTACGTCTGCCCGTCGGCCTCGACCGTCCACCGCTTGCGGCCGACCCGGTCCGCCGAGGCGACCGCACCGCCCGCCGCGTCGAGCAGGGTGTAGCGGTTTCCCCAGGCGTTCCCGCGCACCTCGTAGCGCCGGCCCTCCAACTCGAAGTCGCCGCCGTTGCGCCAGAAGGCGTTATCCCAGGTCGTCACGGCCCGGTCCCGGACACTGATCTCGTATCGGCTGCGCCACGCGCTCACCCTGCGGGCCTTCAACACTTCGTCAGGTTAACCGAGGTGGGCGAGCACCACCGGCAGTGGCAACGCGCGGCGATCAGCGCGGCCGGCGCACTGGTCTGTGCGACCGTCAGGTTGGAAGCACCCCGTCCGTCAGCAGGCCGTGGTGGCCACGCAGAGCCGGCTGGCGGTGTGTTTCGCCAACTCCCGCAGGCGCTGCGGATCCTCGACGTAGAAGCTCGTGACGGCGACCAGGTCGGCCACCCGGACGACTGCGGCGAGCACCACCTGCCGGTCGAACACCTCTCCGGTGGCGGTCTCCCGATGGTCGATCTGGGTCCGGACCATCAGCGACTCCTCACCGGCGAAGTTCCGGTCGATCACGGAGGCGGAACGCTCCGCCTCGGCCGGGCGGGTCGGCGAGGAGTACTCGGTCGTGGTGCGGTAGACCGCACAGGCCGAGACCGTCCGGGTCACGTCGGTCATCACCTGCCGGGCGACCTCGCCGGGAAACCGTCGGGCCTCGGTGAAGACGTACGTGTGCCCCTCGTCGTCGCCCTTCCTGGCCACGATCTGGCCGCGCATGAACAGGTACGTCCGGTAGGCGTCGATGTTCAGCGAGGCGTACCGGGGGCACAGGTCGTCCTGGGCGAACTGCCAGGTCGGATACTCCCCGGCCAGATAGGTGTGCGCGTTGTCGATCTCGAAGTCCGGCCCGACGTCGGAGGGTTGCAGCATCGCCTCGATCGGGATGTCGTCGCCCTGGAACTCGGTGCGCGGTTCGACCGGCGGCGGCAGCAGCGTCCAGGCACTCCCGAGCAGCATCACAACGGCGAGCGTCGCGCCCGCCACGGCACGAATCCGCCGACGCGTACCGCGCCGTCGGATCCGGGCCGCCTCCGCCCAGTACAGTGTGGACAGTTCCCGGTCCAGTCGGCCCGCCAGCTCGTCCAGCCTGTCGGTCATGACACCGCACCTTCCGGCTCGTCGGTCAGTAGCTTCGCCAGCGTCGCGCGGCCCCGGGACAGCCGCGCCTTGACGGTTCCGACCGGTACGCCGGTCTCCCGCGCCGTCTCCGCCACGCTCAGGCCGAACAGGTAGTGCAGGGCGAGCGCCCGACGCTGCGCCTCCGGTAGCCGTCGCAGCGCCTCGACGATCTCCAGGGTCTCGGTGGACGGTGCGGCCACCGGGGCGGGCGGACCGTGTCGGACGTGTGCCCGGATCCGGCTGCGCAGGCCACGCCACCGGCTGATGGCGAGCCGGGTGGCGACCACACGTACCCACGACTCCGGGTCCTCGTACCGACCCACGGTCGACCAGCGCTGCCAGGCCCGGACGAATGCCTCGTGCACGACATCCTGCGCCTCGGCGAGGTCGCCGGTCATGACGTACACGAATCCGACCAGGCGTTGCCGGGTGCCCCGGTAGAAGTCGTCGAAGCCATGGCCGTCACTCACCCGGTCCTCCGCGAAAATGCATGCGGGTTATACGCGCATGCCCACCCGCGAGGTTGCATCGCGACGTGAGGTTTCCGCCTGCCGGGCCGAGCCTGAACCGCCTCCCGATCTCCCGTCGGCAGCACCGGATCGACGTCACCGGCGAGCACCGGTCGAGCCCTTCCGGTCCGGTCCCGGGGGCTGGCCGACGGTGCTCCGGCGGCGTCGGTCAACGCGCGGCGACGGCGCCGAGCAGTTCGAGGTACATGTCGAGGAAGAGCCCGCCCTTCAGCTCCGCGCTGGGGCCGGCGCCGAGCAGGCCCACCTCGGGGTCGTAGGTGACCCCGCCCCTCGGACCGACCGGAAGGACGATGGCGTCCGCCGCCGCCTGATATGTGGCCAGGGTGCCGCCGCCCCGGATCAGCGTCCGGATGTTCGCGGCGACCACCTCGGCGTGCTGCTGCGCGGCCCGGGCCTGCTTCATCTCCGGCACCGCCGTGACGTCGCCGACGGCGAACACTGCCTCCTGGCCGGGCAGCCGCAACTCCGCGGTGACGGCGACCCGGCCGTCGGCGTGCCGGGCCGGGCGCAGCTCCGGGCCGAGGTAGTCGCTGTCGACGGTCCCGCCGTAGCAGGGGAACCAGATGTCGGCGCTGATGCCGACCCCCGACCGGGCCCTCACGGTGAAGCCGCCGGGCTGACCGGGACGGGTCTCCGGCAGCTCGCGCAGGGACGTGCCGAGCAGCAGTTCCACGCCCGACCCGTCGAGCTGGGCCCGCAGTTCCGCGCGGAACGCCTCCGGAAACCGGCCGGACACCAGGTCGGCGGCCGGGTCGACGACGGTGACCCGCTTGTCCGGCCAGACCGCCTTGATTTCGCCGGCGAACTCCAGCCCCACCGGCCCGGCGCCGAGCAGCAGGACCCGGCCCGCGCGGGCCAGCGCCGCACGCGTCCCCCGGAGCTTGGCGGCGGCGCCGGCGGCCTCCTCGACGTCGAGCTTCGCCGGGTACGGCGACCGCGAACCGGTGGCCAGCACGAGGTAGTCGGCCGTGAGTCGCCCGCCGGAGCCGAGCTCGACCGCGTTCGGGTGTACCCGGACCGCGCGGTCGCGGAGCACCCGACCACGGCTGAGCAGACCGTCGTACGGGATGAAGATCTTTTCCGTCCAGTCCGGATCGACGGCCGCGCGCAACGCGGCGACGTTGTGCACGAACGTGTCCCGGGGTTCGACCAGTACGACGTCGGCGACGTCGTCGAGCGCCTTCGCCACGCTGATTCCGCCGTATCCGCCGCCGAGCACAGCCACAGTGGGAGCCACAGCACACCTTCCGAGGAGTTGGGTCGCGGTCGCATCTCCGCGTCGCCGACTCTGCGGGCCGCGACGAGGGGCAGGAAGGCCGGGCCGATGGTGGTAGGGACAGGGACACCGTCCGGGCGCCGTACGGCTGTTAGGTTCGACGAGTGAGCGACAACGAGCTGGGGTTGTTCCTCCGGTCCCGCCGTACGGCGATCACTCCCGCCGAGGTGGGGCTGCCGGCCGGTCCCCGGCGACGCACCTCGGGACTGCGCCGGGCCGAGGTCGCGATGCTCGCCGGAGTCAGCGTGGAATACCTCACCCGGCTCGAACAGGGCCGGGACCGGCACCCGTCGCCGCAGGTCCTCTCCGCCCTCGGCGAGGCGCTGCGGCTGACCCCGAGCGAGCGGGTCCACCTCTTCCGGCTGAGCAAGGCGTCCGGCGGCGGCTTCAGCTGCATGGGCGACGCCGTTCCCGGGCGTGACGTCCGCCCCACCGTGCGGGCACTGCTCGAACGCCTGGAGCCGACCCCGGCGATGCTGCTCAACCGGCTGAACGAGATCGTCGGTCGGACCGCCGGTTTCGAGCGGCTGGCAGGGCCGGTCGGCCTGCTGGACGGTGCGGTGCCGAACTTCGCCCGCTACGTCTTTGCCGACGAACGGGCCCGCGCCGCGTACCCGGACTGGGACCATGTCGCCGACGAGCAGGTGGCGATGCTCAAGCAGGGCCCGTTCCGGGCGGACCCGCACGTCGCGGGTCTCGCCGACGAGCTGACCCTGGCCGCTGGGGAGGCGTTCACCCGCCGGACCGGGACGGTGCCCGGGCTGCCGAGGTCGAGCGGCATCGTCCGGTGGGTGCATCCGGAGGTGGGCGAGCTGCGCCTGGCGTACGAGATGCTCGACCTCGCCGCCGAGGACGACCAGCGGCTGGTGGTCTACCTGCCCGCCGACGCGGCGACCGGCGGCGCACTCGACCGGCTGCACCGCCGCCGGCCGCACGGCC
Organism: Plantactinospora sp. CA-294935; assembly: GCF_050936445.1. Classification (NCBI taxonomy): domain Bacteria; kingdom Bacillati; phylum Actinomycetota; class Actinomycetes; order Micromonosporales; family Micromonosporaceae; genus Plantactinospora; species Plantactinospora sp. CA-294935. The sequence continues at coordinate 7,326,830 of NZ_JBNJMU010000001.1, read as the reverse complement.
TGCGGGTCGTGTCCGGCTGACTCCGCGGGGGCGGATCGCCGAAGGGTCGACTGCAAGAATCGGCCCATGATCCGAATTCGACCCGCCGGTGTCGAGGACGCGGTGGCGCTGGCCGAGGCGTACCTGGCCAACCGCAGTTTCCTGGCGCCCTGGGAACCCGTCCGGCCGGAGAGCTACTTCACCCCCGCCGGTCAGCGCGCCCGGCTCGAACAGGCGACGGCGGAGCGGGAGAGCGGCGCCGGCTACGGCTGCGTGATCGAGTACGACGGGCAGATCTGCGGCACGATCACGCTGTCCTCGATCCTGCGCGGGCCGGCACAGTCCGCGAACCTCGGCTACTGGGTGGCGAAGTCCGTCAACGGACGCGGAGTCGCGACCCGGGCGGTGGGTCTGATCCTCGACATCGCCTTCGGCGAACTGGACCTGCACCAGGTGATGGCCGGAACGCTGCTGCACAACACCGGGTCACAGCGGGTGCTCGGGCGCAACGGGTTCGACCGGATCGGCGTCGCCAGGGCGCACGTCGAGATCGCGGGGGAGTGGCAGGACCATATCCTCTTCCAGCGCCTGACCGACCGCTGATCCGACCGGGCGACGTCACCGGGGGGCGCGGAGCCACCCACCCGGGTCGAGCGTGGGTAACGAAAACTCGATCGAGCCTGCCGCCCGGCGGCTGGACCCTCCCACCGAGGGAGGGTCCAGGATGAGGCGGTGACCAGGGAACTCCTGCCGATCGGCGCGTTCGCCCGGCTGTGCCGACTCAGCGTCAAGCAGTTGCGCCACTACGACGAACTGGGCCTGCTGCGGCCGGCGAGCGTCGACCCGGCCACCGGCTACCGCTACTACCGGCGCGACCAGGTGCGCGACGCGATGGTGATCGCCCTGCTCCGCAGCCTCGACGTCCCGCTCGCGGCGATCACCCGGGTACTCACCGGCGACGACGAGGCACGGGCCGCGGTGCTACGCACCGAGCGAACCCGGACGGCCGAGCGGATCGCCGCACAGCAGCGGAGCTGGCAGCTCCTGGACCGGCTGCTCACCGGCGGCCTGCTCGCCGACGGACTGCTCCGGCACGAGGTGATCCTGGCGCAGGAGCCCGCCCGCCGGCTGCTGGTCCAGCACGCGGTCTGCGCACCGGAGGAGATCGGCCCGACGGTCGGCAGCGGGATCGGAACGCTGATGGCCGGGGTGTCGGGCCTGGACTGGACGCCGCCGGTCTGGGGCCTGTTCCCGGTCGACCTGGGCAGCCAGCTCCGGATCGCCGTCGGCGTGCAGAGCGACGAGCCCGCCGAGGCCGTACCGGGGATCGCCGTCGCACACCTGCCGGCGGGTCCGGTCGTGGCGGCGGTGCACGTCGGCCCGTACGAACACCTGACGTTGACGTACCAGGCGGTCTTCGCCTGGATCCACGAACGCGGGCTGCGCCCGTGCGGCCAGGTGCGGGAGGCGTACCTGGCCGACCCGGGTACGACCGAGCCGGCCCACCTGGTGACCCGGGTGGTCGTGCCGATCGATGACGAGGAGCTGAGCTGAGATGACGACCACGCCGAGGACGGACCTCAAGAAGACCTATTCCCACCTGTACGCGGCCGTCCCCGCCCCGGCGCTGGTGGACGTACCGGAGTTGCCGTACCTGACGATCGACGGCGTCGGCGATCCGGACGGGCCCGCGTACCAGGAGGCGGTGCGGGCGCTGTACGCGGTCGCGTACGGGCTGCGGTTCGGGCTGCGCCGGGCCGGCGTGCTGGACTACTCCGTCGCGCCGCTGGAGGGGCTGTGGTGGGGGTCTGAGGAGCAGGACCTGACCCGCCAGGACCGGTCGACCTGGAACTGGACGATGATGATCCTTCAGCCGCCGCAGGCGGGTGCCGAACTGGTCGCCGGGGTGGTGGCGGCGACCGCCCGGAAGAAGCCCGGCGTGCCGGTGGACCGGGTCGAGCTGCGCCGGATGGCGGAGGGACCGAGCGCGCAGCTACTGCACGTCGGGCCGTACCGCGAGGAGCGGGCGACGCGCGACCGGCTGGTGGCCTTTCTCGACAGGTCCGGATACCGGATCTCGGGGCAGCACCACGAGATCTACCTGTCGGACCCGACCCGAACGGCCGCGGCGAAGCTGAGGACGATCCTCCGCTATCCGGTGGCTCCTGCCACGACGTGACCGGTCCCGCCCGGAGCACGGGCGGCCGCCACCGTCCGTGCTCGGCGGAGCGGGTCAGGCCGCCGCCCGCGCATCGTGCAGCAGCCGGAGCTGGCCGAGCTCGGCGACGTTCTTCATCAGCTCCGCGTTGACCCAGGCGACCATGTGCGCGACGGTGTGCGCCGGGTCGCCCTGCCACGGGAACGGGGCTGTCTCGTCCAGGTCCGCCTCGCTGAGTCCGTCGAGCACCGACAGCCATTCGGCGCGGAGGGCGCGTAACCAGGCGACCGTCGAGGCGGCGTCGCCGGGCCAGTCGACCTCGGTACGGTCCGGCGGGGTCCGTCCCCGTGCGTGGTCGACGGTGACGCGCCACCACCAGCCGATGTGCCAACTGAGCCAGCCGACGGTGGGAACCGGGACCGGATCCGGCTCGGTGTCCGACCAGTCCGGCAGCCATCGGCCGGCGCCGTCCGGACGTACCGTCCAAAAATGTGCGGCCGGCTGCCACAGCAGGTGGGCGGGCTCCAGCCGCTCCAGGTGGTACTCGAACAGCGACCAGGTCAGGTCGAACTGCCAGCGCAGCAGCTCACCGCGGGATGTCGACACCCGCGTGATCTTCGCATCGCGGCGGCGGCGGGGCGAGCGGTTATCCGCCGGTACATCCTTCGGTGCCGGCGGGTGCCGGGCGAGTTCCACCCGCCGCCGGGTGTCCCGGTACGTGACGCCGGCCCGGCTCAGTGCCGTCGACACCGGGCCGGGCAGGCGGTCGTGGCGGAGCAGCGCCTGTCAACCGGGGTTGACGGAACGGGTGGCCTCGCGACCGCCGTGGCGGCCCTGGACCCGCTCCCGCCGACAGCGGTCGGTCGCGGGCGGAGGTAGAGCTGGGACCACCCCGCTCCGGGTGGCAGGACGTGTGACCGGCCGGGCCCGTCGGCGCGACGATTCCAGGTATGACAACGAAGCTTTCCCGCCGGAACGTGCTCGTCGCCGGTCTCGCCGTCGGTGCCACCGCCGGTACCTCGCTGGCCGCCGGCACGGCGACCGCAGGCCCGGGCCGGGAGTCCGGCCACTCCGGATCCACCGCACCGGACGCGGGGATCGCGTTCACCGCCGCCACCGTGATCGACCCGGCGTCCGGGCGGGTCCGACCTGACACGACCGTGCTGGTACGCGGCGACAGCATCACCGAGGTCGGCCGGACCGGCCAGGTCCGGGTGCCGCACGGCGCCGTCGTGGTCGACCTGCGCGGCAGGTTCCTGATCCCCGGCCTGGCCGACATGCACACCCACGGGTACGCCGAACAGATCGATCCGGCGCTCTGCGTGGCCAACGGGGTGACCACGGTACGGGAGATGTCCGGCACCGCTGCCGTGCACGACTGGCGGCGCAGGATCGAGGCGGGCACCCTGCTCGGCCCGCGCTACACGATCGGCAGCCGGATCATCGACGGTGCGCCGACGATCTGGGACCCGATGATGCTCAGCGTGCTCTCGGTGGCCGACGCCGAGCAGGCCCGGCAGGCGGTCCGCCAGGTGGTGGCGGAGGGGGCAGATTTCGTGAAGGTCTACTCCCGGCTGTCGCCGCCGGCGTACCGGGCGATCGCCGCCGAGTGCCGTCGGCTCGGTGTCGAGTTCGCCGGCCACTGTCCGGACGAACTGCCCATCACCGAGGCGGCCACGCTGGGGCAGGCGAGCGTCGAGCACGTGTTCTGGGCCGCCATCGACACGTCGAGTGCGGAGGAGCAGCTCCGGGCCCAGATCGGACGGATCCGGCTGGAGACCGGCGACTACAGCGGCTGGTTCGCCGCGATCCACCCGGTGGAATGGCTCGCCGCGCACACGTACAGCCCGGCCAAGGCACGCCGGGTGTTCGAGCGGCTGGCTGGCCGTCGTACCCGCCAGGTGCTGACCCTCGCCATGCACCACGGCCTGGACAACGCGCGCACCCTCGACCTGTACGCCGACCCGCGCGTCCGCTACCTGCCCGCGCCGATGCTCGCCGGCCAGCAGTACGCCCTCGACGAGTTGTACCTCAAGGACCGCTCTCCGGCGGAGGACGCGGAGTGGGCGGCGATGTTCACGCACCGGCTCCGGATGGTCGGCGAGCTGCACCGGGCCGGAGTACCGCTGATGGTCGGCACCGACGTCGGCACCTGCGGATTGTTCCCGGGCTTCTCGGTCCACGACGAGCTGCGCTTCCTGGTCGAGGCCGGACTGAGCCCGATGGCCGCGCTGCACGCCGCGACCGCCGAACCGGCGAGCTTCCTCGGCGCCCGCACCGGCCGGATCGCCCGGCGCGCCGCCGCCGACCTGGTGGTGCTGGATGCGAATCCGCTCACCGAGATCGGCAACACCCGGCGGATCGACGGGGTGGTGGTGCGGGGCCGCTACCTCGACCGGGCGGCGCTGGACGGTCTGCTGCGCGGGGTCGAGGAGGCAGCCGCCGCGATGTCCGAGGAGGCGCCGGGTGGCGCGGTCGCGGCTGTCGGCTGCCCCTGCCACGGCGCTGCCGCGACCGGGGCGCGGACCCGGGCGGCGTAACCCCCGATGTCGGCGGCCCGGCCGGGGCGACCGCCCGCCCGGTCGGGCCGCCAGGCACGGTCAGCGCAGCCGGTGTCGGTGCGCTGCCCTCCGACCCGGTCGGGCTCGCCCGGTCAACTCCGGCCGGCCGGCGGCGCGGCGGTGCTCTGCCGGATCACCAGGGTCGGCTCGATCGGCGTGGCGCTGTGCAGCACGGGGACCGGCCCGCCCGTCCGGCCGGTGGCGTCGAGCAGTTGCAGCAGGGTCGCCATGCCGCGCCGACCCACCTCGTCGAAGTCCTGCCGGACGGTGGTCAGCGGCGGCAGCATGAACTCCGCCTCCGGGATGTCGTCGAAGGCCACCACGCTGATGTCGGCCGGTACCCGGACGCCCCGCTCGTGCAGGGCGCGGAGCAGACCGAGCGCCATCTGGTCGTTGGCGACGAAGACCGCGGTGACGTCCGGGTTGCCGGCCAGCGCGGTACCGGCCGCGTACCCGGACCGGGCGCTCCAGTCCCCGGAGATGATCGGCGGTACGGCGGCGCCGGCCTCCTCCAGGGTCTGCCGCCAGCCGATGATCCGGTCACCCGCCTCCAGCCAGTCGCTCGGGCCGGAGACGTGCCACACGGTGCGGTGTCCGAGTTCGAGCAGGTGCCGGACGGCGAGTCGGGCCCCGGCGACCTGGTCCACCGAGACGGACGGCAGTCCGCTGTCCTGGCCGGCCTCGACGGCCACCGCCGCCATGCCCTTGGGCAGGCTGTGCAGCGCGGCGGCGGCCGCCATCTGCGGAGCGATGATGATGACCCCGTCCACACCCTGACCGTCCAACGCCTCGACCGCGCTGAGTACGCCCCGGCGGTCGACCTTCTCCAGCGTGACGATGCTGACCCCGTAACCGGCGGCCCGGGCGGCGCGCTCGATGCCGAGCAGTGTGGAGGCCGGGCCGAACAGGATGGTGTCGAAACTCACCACTCCCAGCACCCGGGAGCGGCGGCTGGCCAGGGCCCGGGCCATCGCGTTCGGCCGGTAGCTCAGCTCGGCCATCGCCCGGACCACCCGGTCCCGGGTCTCCGGCCGGACCCGTGGATGACCGTTGATCACCCGGGAGACCGTCTGGTGCGACACTCCGGCGAGCCGGGCCACGTCGGTCATCACCGCCGGGCGCCCGGTCCGCGACGGCGTGGTCACGTGGTTCTCCTCCGCCAGCACAATCCCGCTACCACCTTCCACCCCCGCCGGCGACGCCGGACGTTCGATCCAGGTTAGCCCTATCACCCTGGTCGACGTTCGCGACGGCGCGTCTTCGGCCAGGTTACGTTTCGGGTCCACCGGCCGATGTCGATCTCCGATCCGTCGGCGCCGCTGATCCCTGCCGCCCGCCCGCCGACCCCCGCCCCCGAGCGGTCGGCAGCACCAGATCGGCCCGCCGGACCACGCCCGCGCTCGCCCCGGGCGCTCGACGGTTCTTCCCGCGGTCGCACGACCGGCCCGGTCGCCACAGCGGTGTGCCCGGCGTGCCGGTGCTCCCCGGCTGCCCGGCGGTGCCCGGCTGCCCGGCGGTGCCCGGCTGCCCGGTATGAGGCAACTGCTATGCGCCGGCCGGCGGGTCGGCGACCTAAATTAATGAGCATCGATCGAGGGCGTCGGGTCCTCATCTTCCCCGCTCCCATAAGGAGTCGTCATGCTCAGACGCCACCTCCTCCGGGCCACGCTCGGCCTGCTGACCCTGGCCACCTCGCTGGTCGGGGTCCAGGTCGCCGCCGCGCCGGCCACCGCCGCGCCGGTGCGCACGGTCTACTACGACGCGAGCCGGGCCGGGGAGTTCACCACCAACTTCACCCAGGCCGCCCAGATCTGGAACAGCAGCGTCAGCAACGTGCGGCTGGTCGCCGGTACGCCGGCGACGGTGACGATCTACGTCGACAGCGGCTGGCCGCGGGCGTACGTCACCGGGCTCGGTTCCGGACGCGTCTACATGGGTTGGCAGGCCGTGAACCAGGGGTACGACCGGACCCGGATCGCGACCCACGAACTCGGGCACATCCTCGGGCTGCCCGATCGGCGTACCGGACTCTGTTCGGATCTGATGTCCGGCAGCAGCGCCCCGGTCTCCTGCCGCAACGCGTACCCCAGCGCGGCCGAGGCGGCCCGGGTCGACGCGCTGTTCGCCGGCGGCCTCGTCCCCGGGTACGCCGGCGGCGCGGCGGCGACCGTCGCCGGGACGTACGTCTGGACCACCGGCTGACCGCCGGGCGGGCCGCGCCGCAGCACCCGGCGCGGCCCGCCCGGGGCGACTCCCGGTCCGGGCGGGCCGGCGCGCCGCCCGGGCCGTTGCCGTGCCCTGCTGTCCGGGCGGGCACCTGGACCGGTCCTGGCGGTGGCCCTGGCCGCCGGGTCTCCCGGAGTGGCGCGGCGGGAGTTCCGGACCCGAACGACTGGCTACAGTGGACCGCGCACGAGGTGGTCGTCGGGGGCGGCCGGTAGGGTCGCCGACACCGGCGGGCCGCCCCCCACCGGTTGAGCCGATTGGTTACCTTGAAGCCGGTCGTTCAAGATCTGACCGCCTGGGCCACGTCCGGTCGGCTGGTTCCCGGTGCGGTGTTGGGGAGGTTTCGGGTGGGTTCGCACGGGTCGGCGGTGGCTGTCCCGCCAGGCCGGTTGGCCGTTCCGCCGCAACCCCGCCCGCCGGACATGCTGCGCCGGATCACCACGCCGTTGCGCCGTACGCCCGGCCGGTTCACCGCGATCCTGGCCGGGGTCGTCGTGTTGGGCCTGCTCACCGGCGTGGTCGCGTTCGTCGGCGTACGGCAGCGCGCGGACCTGGTCCGCGGCGTCACCGCCCGCAGCGGCGAGCTGGCGGTGGCGGCACAGAGCCTCTACCGCGCGCTGTCCGACGCCGACGCCACCGCCGCGAGTGCCTTCCTCTCCAACGGTCTCGAACCGCCGGCGCTGCGCGACCGCTACCAGCGTGACCTCGCCGACGCGGCCTCGGCGCTGACCGTCGTCTCGGCCGCGGTCTCGGACGACAGCCGGGGTGCCGCGGCGGTCGCCCGGATCACGGCCCGGCTTCCGGTCTACAGCGGGCTGGTGGAAACCGCCCGCACCTACAACCGGCAGGGCCTGCCGCTGGGCGTCGCCTATCTGCAGGAAGCCTCCGGCCTGATGCGCGACGAGCTGCTGCCCGCCGCCCAGGAGCTCTACGCGACCGCCTCGACCGAGCTGGACGAGGCGCGGGACCGGGCGGCCGGCTTCCCCTGGGTGGCGGTGCTGCTCGCCCTGCTCACCCTGGCGGCACTGGTGCTGACGCAGATCCACCTGACCCGGCGTACCAACCGGCTGCTCAACGTGGGGCTGCTGGTCGGCACCGGTGCCACGGTACTGCTGGTGGCCTGGCTGACCGGGTCGGCGCTGGTCGCGGCCGGAAACCTGCGGGACAGTCGGGACTCCGGTTCGGCCCAGGTCAACCTGCTCGCCGAGGCCCGGATCGCCGGTTTGCAGGCACGTGCCGACGAGGCGCTGACCCTGGTCGCCCGAGGCAACGGCGCGGCGTTCGAGGAGAACTACGGTGTCGTGATGGAGCGACTCGCCGGCGCCGACGGCTCGGGCGGACTGCTGGCGCAGGCCCGGGCGGCCGCTCCGGACGACACCACCCGGCAGGCGGTCGAGGCCGCCATCGCCCGGAGCAGGGAGTGGTCGGCGGCGCACCGCAACGTGCGGACCCTCGACGACAGCGGCGAGTACGCCAAGGCGGTGGCCGCCACGGTGGGCGCCGGCGAGCAGACCACGGCCGCCATCTTCAACCAGTTCGACGAGGCGCTCGCCCTGGCCATCACCCACAACGGAGACCGGTTCGAACGCGAGGCGGTCGGCGCCGGCCGCGCCTTGACCGGGGTCGACATCGGTATCGTCGGACTGAGCCTCGTTCTGCTGATCGGGGCCGCGGTGGGCATGCAGCAGCGGATTGTGGAGTATCGATGAGACACCGGCATCTCGCCGGCCGGTTCCTGGCCGGCATCCTCGTGGTGGTGGCCACGGCGGGTCTCGCCGGATGCGGCACCGACGAACCGACGCTCCCCGACAGCCAGATGCATGCCGACCCGCCCCGGCCGGTCGGCATGCAGGATCCGGCGGTCGTCCCGACCGGTCCGGCGGCGTCGTCCGGCTCGTGCAACCCCCGGGCCAGCCTGCGGCCGTCGGGTACGCTGCCCCGTCCCCGGCAGATGCCGTCCGGCACCGCGATGGCCGAGATCGTCGACCGTGGACGGTTGATCGTCGGCGTCGACCAGAACAACTACCAGTTCGGGTTCCGCGATCCGCGGAGCGGCCAACTCACCGGCTTCGACGTCGACATCGCCCGGGAGATCGCCCGGGGTCTCTTCGGCGACCCGGGCCGGATCCAGTTCCGGGCGATCAGCTCGGCCGACCGGATCAAGGTGGTCAAGGACGGCACCGTCGACATGGTGGTCCGGACCATGACGATGAACTGCGAGCGGTGGCAGGACGTCAGCTTCTCCACGGAGTACTTCACCGCCGGCCAGCGCGTCCTGGTCAACCGTGGCTCCGGGGTGCAGACCATCGAGGACCTGCGCGGCAAGAAGGTCTGCGCGGCGGCCGGTAGCACCTCGATCCGGAACATCGCGGAGAAGGGCACGGTGCCGGTCTCGGTGGTCAACTGGACGGACTGCCTCGTGCTGCTCCAGCAGAACCAGGTCGTCGCGGTCTCGACCGACGACAGCATCCTGGTCGGGCTCGCCGCGCAGGACCCGAACACCGAGGTCGTCGGCCCGCGGTTCAGCGACGAGCCGTACGGGGTGGCGATCTCCCGCGAGGCGCCGGAACTGGTCCGGTTCGTCAACGGCGTACTGGCCAAGATCCGCTCCGACGGGACCTGGACCCGGCTCTACACCCGATGGTTGACGTCGCTGGGCCCGGCGCCCGCGCCACCGGTCGCGCGTTACCGGGACTAGCGTGTCTCGTGGACCCTCCGGCGCAGTGGCGGGGCATCGGCGGTCACCCGTCGGCGCCGGCCGGCACCACGAGAGGCGGTCGGTCGCGCCGATGACCGTGCCGCCGCCGTCCCCGATGGGCCGTGCCGAGGTCGACCGGCTGCTCGGCGCACTCGGCGCGGTACACGAACGGGCCTCGGCCGCGATGTACGCCCTGGACGGCCGGCCCGAGCTCGCCCTGCTGCGGGACACCCGGCCGATCGGCGAGACCGCCCGGGTCGGCGCCGACGTGCTCGCCCGGACCGGCGCGCTCTGGTCCCAGTTCGCCGCCTTCGGCGCCCTGCTGGGCCAGGCCCGCGAGGTACGTGCCCGGCGGTCCCGGCCCGGCGACCTCGAGTTGCGGGAACTCGGCGAGTTGCTCGGTGCCCCGCTGGTCGCGCTCGACGCCGACGGGACGGTGCTCGACGAGCCGGCCGCCGCACCGGCACAACGGATCCGGTTGTCCGAACTCGCCCGCCGGATCGAGACCGAGGCGGCCGCGCTGGCCGGCACACTCGCCGGGCTTGAAGCCGCGCGGTCCCGGCTCGCCGGATGGTTCGGGCAGCTCACCGACGCGCTGCGGCGGTTGCGGGCGGACGCCGTCGCGCTGAGCGGGTCGGAGCGACCCGGCGATCCGGGGGACGCCCGCGGTCCGGCCGTGACCGGTGCCGCGCCGTCGTTGCGCGACGAACTCGACCGGCTCGACCGGGCGGTCGAGCAGGCGTACCTGGCTGCGCTCGCCGACCCGCTCGGCGCGACCGGGACCGGATCGACCGCGACCGCACTTCGGGACCGGTTGCGGCGGTTCGAGATCGAGGTCGCCGCCCTGACCGGTCGGCTCGCCGAGCTGACCGAGGTGCGCGACGGCTACTCCGGACGGGCCGCGCGGTTGGCGACCGAACTGGACGAACTCGCCAGGGCCGCCGCCGAGACGGCCCGTACGCACGCACTGGCGCAGGACAAGATCGCCAATTCGGCGCTGCCGGACGCGTCGCCCGATCCGACTCCGGCGTTGCGTGCCCAGTTCGCCCAGCTCGGCCAGGTGCACCGGGAGCACCGGTGGAGCCAGGTCGGCACGGAACTGGCCGCGCTCGAACGCGGCGTGGCGGCCGCCCGCCGCCGGATGGCCGAGTCGCACGAGGCGGCGGACGGGCTGCTGCGGCGGCGTGCCGAACTGCGGGGGCGGCTCGACGCGTACCGGGCCAAGGCGGGTCGACTCGGCCTGATCGAGCACCCCGAGCTTTCCGAGCGGTACCGGCGGGCCCGTGACCTGCTCTACACCAGCCCGTGCGATCTGTCGGCGGCGACCCGGGCCGTGGTCGCGTACCAGCGTCATCTCAACGATCTCACCGAGCGCCCGGCGCCCGGTGCGAAGGGAGCCGTTCCATGAGCACCCGCTGCCTGCGGCCCGGTTGCCCAGGCTCCTACCTGCCCGACGGCTACTGCGACGAGTGCGGTCGGCGGGCACCGGCCGGGTCGACGGCCGCACCCGAGAACACCGGCCCGGCGGTTACCGGCCCGGCGGTTACCGGCCCGGCGGTTACCGGCCCGGCGGTTACCGGCCCGGCGGTTACCGGCCAGGCGGTTACCGGCCAGGCGGTTACCGGCCAGGCCGGGACGGCTAGCGGCCAGGTGGCGGCGTCTGCCGGTACCGGCCGGTCCGTGGCGCCCACCGGGGCGGGCCGGGCGTCGGTACCGACCGGAACCGGCCGGGCGTCGGTGCCGGCCGCCGCAGTGGGCGTCTCCACGGGTACGAGCCAGGGCCGGGCGCCGTCCGGGCACGGCTCGGTGCCGGGGCAGGCCGGGGCGCCGCCCGGCCAGGCGCCGATCTCCACCGGCCCCCGGCCCGGCCCGGCGTCGACGGGGCAGGGACCGGCATCGGCCGGACGGGGCGCGGCATCGACCGGCACCGGGCGGGGACCGGCCTCGACCGGGAGCAGCACCATGCCGAGCCGGGGCACCTCGAACTCCGGCTCGCGGGGTTCCAGCCGGTCCCGGAGCGCGTCCCGGGGTGGCCTCGGCGCCGGCCTGGTCGACATCGCCCGGGTGCCGCTGCGCGACCCGGCGACAGCGGTGATGGCCGAGCCGAAGGTCGCCGAGTCGCGACGGTACTGCGTGAGCTGCGAGAAGCCGGTGGGACGGGGCCGGGACGACCGCCCCGGTCGAGCCGAGGGCTTCTGCCCGCACTGCGGCACCCAGTTCTCCTTCGTACCCCGGCTCGGCCCGGGCGACGTGATCAACCGGCGGTACGAGATCCTCGGCGCGCTCGCGTACGGCGGGCTGGGCTGGATCTATCTCGCCCGGGACCGCAACGTCAGTGACACGGTCAGCGACCGCTGGGTGGTACTCAAGGGACTGATCAACACCTCGGACGAGGACGCGATGGCCTCGGCCGTCGCGGAGCGTCGCTTCCTGGTCGAGCTGGACCACCCCAACATCGTCAAGATCCACGACTTCGTGGAGCACCCCGATCCGCGCACCGGCACCCCGGTCGGCTACATCGTGATGGAGTACGTCGGCGGCCAGTCGCTGCGGGACATGCTGCTGGCCCGGCGCCGGGACACCGGCCAGCGCGCCCTGCCGTTGCCCGAGGTGATCGCGTACGGGATCGAGATCCTGCCGGCGCTGGACTACCTGCACGACCGCAACCTGCTCTTCTGCGACTTCAAGCCGGACAACGTCATCCACGCCGAGGAGCAGCTCAAACTCATCGACCTGGGCGCGGTACGGCACGTCGACGACAGCGCCAGCGCGATCTTCGGCACGCCCGGCTACCAGGCGCCGGAGGTCGGCACGCTCGGCCCCTCGGTCGCCTCCGACATCTACACCGTCGGCCGGGCGCTGGCCGTGCTCAGCCTCGACTTCCGAGGCTTCTCGACCACGTACGCCAACCGGCTGCCGGAGCCGGCCGACGCGCCGCTGTTCGCGGCCGAGATGTCGTACCACCGGCTGCTGCGCCGGGCCACCCACCCCGATCCGGACCGGCGCTTCCAGAGCGCCGGAGAGATGAGCGAGCAACTGCTCGGCGTACTGCGCGAAGTGCTCTCCGCCGCCGACGGTGTGCCCCGGCCGGCGGTGTCCCGGCAGTTCACGCCCGAACGGCGTGCCTTCGGCACCGAGGCCGGCGAGGTCGGCCGGGCGGTGGCGGGCCGGGCCTGGGGCGCCGGGGGCGGTGTCCCGCCCGGTGCGATCGCCCCGGCGCCGCCGGTGGTCGCCGCCGCGCTGCCGCTGCCGCAGGTCGACGTGCTCGACCCGGGCGCCGGCTTCCTCGCCTCGCTCGGCGCGACCGACCCGGCGGAGCTGGTCCGGCAGCTCTCCGCGGCGCCGGTCCGCAGTGTGGAGGTGGCGCTGCGGCTGGCCCGGGCCCGGATCGAGGGGGGCGACCTGGCGGGGGCCGCCGCGGACCTGGACCGGCTGGCCGCGGCCGACCCGTTCGACTGGCGGGTGGACTGGTACCGGGGCCTGGCGGCCTTGACGGCGAACCGTCCGGCCGAGGCCCGGGTGGCCTTCGACGCGGTCTACGACGTCCTGCCGGGTGAGCCGGCGGCCCGGCTGGCGCTGGCGGTGAGCGCCGAGTGCACCGGCGACCGGGAACTGGCGACCCGGCTGTACGACCGGGTGTGGCGGGTCGACCACGGCTACCTGAGCGCCGCGTTCGGGCTGGCCCGGATCCGGTTCCTGGTCGGCGACCGCGCGGGTGCGCTCGCCGTACTGGACCAGGTGCCGGACAGTTCGAGTCAGCACGTCGCCGCGCAGGTAGCCGCCGTCCGGGCCAGTCTGCCCGGTCTGGCGGCGGGCACCACCGGGCCGGACGACCTGCTACGGGCATCCGCCCGGCTGGAGCGGCTCGGCCTGGACGTCGAGCGGCAGACCCGGCTCACCATCGAGGTGCTGGAGGTGGCCCTGGCCTGGGTACGCAGCCGGTCGGCGCCCACCCCCGGAGCCCGGGTACTCGGGCACGAGCTGTCCGAGCGCGGCCTGCGGTTCGGGCTGGAACGGGCGTACCGGACGCTGGCCCAGCTCTCCCGCGACCCGGAGCTGCGGGTCGCGCTGGTCGACCACGCGAACGCGGTCCGACCGAGGACCCTGGTGTGACCGCCGTCGGAGCCGGCGCCGCCGGAAGCATGCCGAAACCCTGTCCCGAGCACGGCGCGCCCGACGACCCGGCACACCGGTACTGCGAGGTCTGCGGCCGGGAGTTGGAGCGCGTACCGCTGGGGGAGGCGACCGGGTCGTCCGGCTGGGCCGCCCCGGCGACCGGCTCGTTCGCTCCGGCCGAGTCGCCCCGGTCGGCCGGACCGACCCCGACCGGCCGGGTGGAGGCGTCCGGCTCGGTCGAGGTGCCGGAGTCGACCGAACTGCTCCGGCTGGCCGATCTCTCCGGGCCGACCGCGCTGTCCCGGCTGGAGGCGCTGGCCGGGCCGACCGGATCGTCGAGGCCGAGCGGATCGAGTTCCACCGGGTCGTCGAGTTCCACCGGGTCGTCGAGTCCGACCGGGTCGTCCGCGCCGTCGAGTCCCACCGGCCCGTCCGCACCGTCGGGACCACCCGGTTCCGCCGGGCGCGATCGGGCCCTGGCACCGGCTCCACCAACCGCCCCCGGCTGGCGCGCCGATCCGGGCGGTCAGCCGGCGACGACGAGTTGGAGTGGCGCGTCCGGTGTCGCGGCGGTACCGCCGGCGAGCCGGGGTGCGGCCACTCCGTCCGGTGCGCCGGGCTGGGGTGCGTCGACGCCGTCCGGCGTCCAGAGCCAGCCGGGCGAGCAGGGTGGCTTCGTACCGCAAGCCGCGCACCCCGGTGCGGCCGGCCGGGCCGCACCCGCACCACCCGGCGCACCGGCCGGACCGGAAAGCCAGGCCGGCTACCCGCCGCCACCCGCGCCGCCGGGGTGGTCCGGGCCGCCGGCACCACCCGCCCCGCCCGGTCGGACCGGGCCGCCGGCACCACCCGCGCCGCCCGGACGGTCCGGGCCGCCGGCACCATCGGCCCCGCCCGGTTGGTCCGGGCCGCCGGCACCGTCCGCCCCGCCCGGCTGGACCGGCCCGGCCGCACCGGCCGGTTCATCCGGCTGGACCGGTGCGGCGCCGTCGCCCGGCCCGGCCGCCGGCATGCCGGCGGCTCCGGCCGACCCGGGCAGCCCACCCGGCGGCTGGCTCTCGTCCCGTGCGGTCGGCCAACCATGTCCGGGCTGCGGTACCCCACCCTCCGGCGACTCCGGTCACTGCGACCACTGTGGACGGCGCTCGTCCGTGGGCCGGGACCGTGCCGACCTGGATCTGGGAGCGGTCGCCGCCGTCACCGACCGGGCCCGGCGGCGGCGCAACGAGGACGCGGTCACGGTCGGCCGGCTGGGCCAGACCATCGCGGCGGTGGTCTGTGACGGGGTGTCGACCTCGCTCCGCGCCGACCTCGCGGCGCACGCGGCGGCGGAGGCAGCTCTGGCCACGATGCTCTCCGCACTGGGCAACGGCGCCACCGCGCCCGATGCCGTGGTGGCCTCCGGCCGGGCCGCGGCCACGGCTGCCCGGGCGACCGCACTGCACGACGACGGGCAGGTGCCGCCGAGCTGCACCTTCGTCGCCGCTGTCGTCACCGGCGGCTCGGTCACGGTCGGTTGGATCGGCGACAGCCGGGCCTACTGGCTCGGGCCGGACGGCGCGGTGCACGAGGCGGTCTGCCTGACCGTGGACGACTCGGTGGTCGGCCAGATCCGGGCCGGGCGGCCGGTGCCGCCCGGCGCCGAGCAGGATCCGACCTCCAAGGCGCTGATCCGGTGGCTCGGCGCGGACTCCAGCGACGCCGAGCCGCAGGTGGTGACGTTCCAACCGGGGCGGCCGGGGCGGCTGGTGATCTGCTCGGACGGGCTCTCGCACTACCTGCCGAACGCGGCGGCGTTGGCGGCGCGGGTACCGGGACCGGGCGGTGCCACGCCGATCGCGATCGCCCAGGACCTGACCAGGTTCGCGGCGGAGGCAGGTGGACACGACAACATCGCCGTCGCGGTCCTGCCGTTCCCGCCCGCCGCAGTCTCGGGGGGAGCGGGCGGGTGAGCGGGGTACCGCAGTTCGTCGCCGAGGTGGACCACAACGAGTACCTGCCGGCCGGCGGCCAGGTGGTGGACGCGATTCTGACGGTGACCGCGTCCGGTCCCGACCTGCGCGATCCGGCGACCGTCCCGACGGCGGCGCAGGTAATCATGATCGACACTTCGGGCTCGATGGCGATGCCCCCGACGAAGCTCGCCGAGGCGAAGCGGGCCACGGCGGTCGCGATCGACACCCTGCGCGACGGTGTGGCCTTCGCGGTGGTCTCCGGGAGCGCGGTCGCCCGGATGGTCTACCCGGTGCAACCGGGGATGGCGCCGGCGAACGCGCAGACCAGGGCAGCGGCGAAGGCGGCGGTGGCCGGGCTGCGGGCCGACGGCGGAACCGCCATCGGCCGCTGGCTGGACCTGGCCAACTGGCTCTTCGCGAGCCGTCCCAGCGAGGTACGACACGCGATTCTGCTCACCGACGGGCGCAACGAGCACGAGACGCCCGAAGACCTGCGCCGGATGCTGGCCGTCTGTGCGGGCCGGTTCGTCTGCGACAGCCGGGGCATCGGCAGCGGCTGGGTGGCCAGCGAGCTGCGTACCGTCGCCTCGGCCCTGCTCGGCACGGCCGACGGGCTGGAACACCCGGCGCAGTTGCCGGCCGCGTTCCAGGCGATGACGGCGGCCGCGATGGGCAAGCGGGTGGCGGACGTCGCGCTGCGGATCTGGAGTCCGGCCGGCTCCACCGTACGGACGGTGAAGCAGGTCTTCCCGCACGTGGAGGAACTCACCGCACGCCGCTTCGCGGTCAGCGCCCGGATCGGGGACTATCCGACCGGCGCGTGGGGAGCGGAGACGCGCGAATACCACATGTCCGTGATCCTCGAACCCCACGCGGTCGGTGAGGAGGTGCTGGCCGCCCGGGTCAGCCTGGTCGCCGCCGGCCAGGTGCTGACCGAGCGGCTGATCCTGGCCAGGTGGACCGACGAGACCGCGCTCTCCACCCGGATCAGCCCGCAGGTGGCGCACTACACCGGGCAGGCCGAACTCGCCGCCGCGATCCAGGCGGGGTTGCGGGCCCGGGAGGCCGGCGACGTGGAAGCCGCGACCGCCCGGCTGGGACGGGCCGTGCAGTTGGCCGCCGAGTCGGGACACGAGGAGACCGCGATGCTGCTCGGCCGAGTCGTCGACGTCATCGACGCGCCGACCGGCACCATCCGGCTCAAGCGGCAGGTGGCCGCGCTGGACGCCGAGCTGACCGACGTGCGGTCGGTGAAGACCGTGCGGGTGAAGAAGGAGCAGGGGTGAGCCGGTGACGGCGACCGCCTGTCCCCGGGGACACGAGTCGTCCACCGTGGACTACTGCGACGTCTGCGGCGTACCGATCTCCGGTGGCGGCGCCGGCCCGGCTCCGGACGGCGCCGCAGGACCGAGTCCGGCGCCGGAGGTCGGCGTACCGGTGGAGCCGGCGGGCGGTGCAGCGGAAGCCGCGGCGGAGTCCACCCCGGCCGTGCCGTGCCCGGTGTGCGGTACCCCGCAGGTGGGGCGGTTCTGCGAGGAGGACGGCTACGACTTCCTGCTCGCCCCGCCGGTCGTCTCCGCCTCGACCGTTGCCGCACCGGAGGCCGGCAGCGAGGCGTCCGGGCCGGGCGCCGGCTGGCAACTGGTGGTGGAGGCCGACTCCGAATACTTCGACCTCGTCCGATCCTTCGGCGGTACGGACGCTGGACGCCTCACCTTCCCCCGCTTCGTCGTGCCTCGCCGGTTCACCCTGGAACCCCGGCAGTTGCTGGTCGGTCGCCGCAGCCGCTCCCGAGGCGTACACCCGGATATCGACCTGGTCGGCCCGCCCGAGGATCCCGGCGTCTCCCACCTGCACGCGCTGCTGCTCCCACAGCCGGACGGTTGGGCCGTGGTGGACCTGGAGTCCGCCAACGGCACATACCTCAACGATCCGTCGACGCCACCGATTGTCGCGAACAGCCCGGTCCCGTTCGGTGCCGGCGACCGTGTCTACCTCGGTGCCTGGACCCGGTTGACGATCCGGGCCGGCCACTGAACCTTTCTCCTTGAACCGCGCGAGAGGTTCACTGACCGGCGGCCCCACCGATCGACGTATCCGGCTGAGCTATCTAGGATGGGCCGTCAATGTTCCCACCATCGGCAATCTCTTTCCGTCGTAGTCAGCCGTTCTCGGTGCGGCCCGCCCGACCATTCCGACAACCCTGGAATGCGCCACACCGTCCGATCGGGACGGTGCTCTGCTCCGGCGACCGCGACAACCGGTCCGCCGGGCCGGCAGCGCGGCACCGGGCGCCAGCCCACGAGGACTGGTCGAGAGGAGCAACTCCATGCCATCAGCAGGTCCCGTGAGGATTCTCGGGGCGTACGCGGTCGGCCTGGCCCTGGTCGCGGCACCGGTACCGGCCCGCGCCGCCACGGCCGCGCCGCCGCCGGGCATCGTCGTGCAGGACGGCATGACCCAGCCGGTCTTCTCGTTCGAGGAGGCGATCGAGGAGCGGGTGTGGGTGGAGACCCCGCTCGACACCGATCACGACGGCCGGCGTGACCGGGTGGTGGCGGACATCTCCCGGCCCCGGGAGACCGACACCGAGGGCCTGCGGGTGCCGGTGATCCTGGAGCACTCGCCGTACCGGAAGGACACCTGGGGCGACGTCCCCTATCCGAGCGTTCTCGTCGACGACCTGCCGCAGAGCTCGTCGGCCGGCGCGTCGGCCCGGCGGGCCGAGCAACCGGGCGTCCTGCGGGCCAAGGCGAACCTCTCCGGCCAGCTCGACGACTACTACGTGCCGCGTGGCTACGCGGTGGTGCTGGGCCAGAGCGTCGGCACCGGTGACTCCGACGGCTGCCCGACCACCGGTGACTCGGCCGAGACGCTGGGCACCAAGGCGATCATCGACTGGCTGGGCGGGCGGGCCAGGGCGTACGACGCCAGCGGCGCACCGGTGCGGGCCGGCTGGACCACCGGCGCGGTCGGGATGACCGGGGTCTCCTACAACGGAACCCTGCCGAACATGGTGGCGACCACCGGCGTCGAGGGGCTCAGGACCATCATCCCGGTCGCCGCGATCAGCAACTGGTACGACTACTACCGGGCCAACGGCCTGGTGGTGGCACCCGGCGGATACCAGGGTGAGGACGCCGACATCCTCACCATGTACACCGCCGGGCGGGCCCGCTCCGAGGGCACCTGTGCCGACGAGATCGCCGAGATCACCGAGGAACAGGACCGGGTCACCGGCGACTACACCAGGTTCTGGCGGGAGCGCGACTACCTGCCCGGGGCGCGCAAGGTCCGGGCCAGCGTCTTCGTCGTACACGGGCTCAACGACTGGAACGTGAAGACCGGGCAGTTCGCCGACTGGTGGGACCAGCTCGACCGGTACGGCGTGCCGCGCAAGCTGTGGCTGCACCGGGGCGGCCACGGTGGACCGGGCAGTGCCGCCACGGTGACCCTGCCGGACGGGCGCTCGTGGACCTACAAGCAGACCGAGAACCGCTGGTTCGACTACTGGCTGTGGGGCGTCGACAACGACGTCATGGCCGAGCCGAGGGCCGTGGTGCAGCGCGAGGACCGGGTCTACGCCACGTACCGGGACTGGCCGGACCCGGCTACCCGGGAGGTGTCGTTGGGGCTCTCGGCGAGCGACGCGACCGCACCGGGCCGGCTGGTCGGGCACGGTGGGCGGGGCCGGGCCGCGCAGAGCCTGGTCGACTCGGGACGGACCGTCACCCCGGCCGAACTGGTGGCCGGACCGGACACCGCCAACCCGAACCGGCTGGTCTACACCTCCCCGGCGCTGGGCCGGGACGTACGGATCTCGGGCCGGCCGGAGCTGCGGGTACGGCTCTCCGTCGACAACCGGACGGCCGCGAACCTGACCGGCTACCTGGTCGACTACGGCCCGGTCGGCTCCACCGAGGCGCCGGTGGTGGTGAGCCGGGGCTGGCTGGACCCGCAGAACCGGACCAGTGAGGCGCACAGCCAGCCGCTGCGTCCGGGGCGCCTCGCCGACTACCGCTGGACGATGGAGCCGAAGGACTATGTGTTCCGCTCGGGACACCGGCTCGGACTGGTGATCTTCTCCAGTGACCAGGAGTACACCCTGCTGCCGCTGCCCGGCACCCGGCTGACGGTGCTGCCGAAGTCGAGCACCCTGACCCTGCCGGTGGTGGGCGGCCGGACCGCGCTCGGCTTCTGAGCGCGGACCTGGCCGATCAGGTCACCGGCCCCGGACGCCGACGGCGTCCGGGGCCGGTCTGCCGGGCGGACGTACCCCGGCCGGGTCGGAACGGGTCAGAACTCGGGGGTCAGAACTTCACGTCGACCAGGTCGACCACGAAGACGAGGGTGGCACCCGGCTTGATCCGGTTGCCGACACCCTGGTTGCCGTAGCCGAGCTGCGGCGGGATCACCAGCTTGCGCCGGCCGCCGACCCGCATCCCGAGTACGCCGCGGTCCCAACCCTCGATGACCTTCCCGCCACCCACGGGGAAGCTGAACGGCGAGCCGCGGTTCCACGATGAGTCGAACTCGTCGCCGGTGTCGAACGAGACCCCGACGTAGTGCACCACGGCCCATTGGCCCGGCTGGACCTCCTGGCCCGTGCCGATCGTTATGTCCTCGATGACGAGGTCGGCCGGCGGCGGACCGTCGACCAGACCCACGGTGGGCTTTTCCATCCGGGTACCTTAACGCCGGACCGGGACCGTGATCACTTTACCCGGTGGAGTGTCGCGGCAGGTGAGCGCCGCAACCACTGTCGGGGCACGGATCGTCGGCGCCGTGGCCGGGCCCGAACGTGGCGTGTCTCGATGTCCGTGGGTTCGCCAACCGGTCCGCGATCGGTACGCTGTCGGCTCGGGAAACCGGCGCGGACACCAGGCTGGCCAGTACGGGTGGCCGGGGTCGGGCCGGGACGGCGAACACGGAGCTGGCGGAGTGTGACGGTGACACAACCGGACTGGGCGCCCGACGACATCGATATCGACCGCCCCAGTGCCTCGCGGATCTACGACGTGTGGCTCGGCGGATCGCACAACTTCGAGGTCGACCGGGAGATAGCCCGGAAGACCGAACTGGCCTGGCCCGACGCCGTCCGGTACGCCCGGGCCAACCGGGCCTTCCTGGGCCGGGCGGTCCGGTTCCTCGCGGCGCAGGGCATCCGGCAGTTCCTGGACGTCGGCTCCGGCATCCCGACCGCGAACAACGTGCACGAGGTCGCCCGGCAGTTCGACCCGGAGGCCCGGGTGGTCTACGTGGACATCGATCCGGTCGCGGTGGCGCACAGCCGGGCGATCCTGGCCGGCGACGACCGCACCGCCGTACTCCAGGCGGACCTGCGGCGGCCGCAGGACATCCTCGACCAGGTCCGCGACGGCGGCCTGCTCGATCTGGCCCAACCGACCGCGCTGCTGCTGGTCGCGCTGCTGCACTTCGTGCCCGACTCCGACGACCCGCACGGGGCGATCGCCCGGTTGACCGAGGGGCTGCCGTCGGGCAGCTATCTCGTGGTCACCCAGGGCGCGCACGGGGCCAGCGAGGAGTCGGACGAGGAGATCAGAGAGCTGTACCGGCGTACCCCGACGCCGTTGACCGCCCGGGACAGGGCCGAGACCGAGCGCTTCTTCACCGGCTTCGAACTGGTCGAGCCAGGGTTGGTGAACCTGCCGGACTGGCGTCCGGACCCGACCGAGACGGTCGACGACCGCTACCGGGGCGCCCTCATCTACGCCGGAGTGGGACGCAAGCGGTGACCCAGCCGGGCCAGGGGCCTGGGCCGGCGTCCGCCGCCCTCGACGAGTTCGCCCAGCACTGGGCCCGGGTGATGGCCCAGATCAGCTACGTCCCGGTGCGCCTGGACGAGCTGCGGCAGGTGCTGCTCGGCTACGCCGAACGGATGGCCGGCTCGCCCGACGGCACGGCTGCGGCCCGGGAGGTCGGCGCCGCGCTGGTCGCCGACGGGTACACCAACGTGGCCGCGTTGCACGCCACCGTCGCCGCCCTGGCCGCACACTTTCCACCCGACGAGGGCGCGGCCGACGCGCGTCACGACCCCGCGACGCACCCGTCCGGCGAGACCGCCGGCCGGACCGAGCTGCTGGGCGCGGTCGCCGCCGGGTACGCCCGGGCACTGCGCGAGCGAACGCAACGCGAGCTGGAGTCGATCATCAGAGCGGTGCTGACCGCCCGACGTACCGCCGAGCGGGCCTGGGCGGCCAGCGAGGCGCGGTTCGAGGCCCTCTTCGTCTCCTCGGCCAGCGGGATCTGCGTCGTCGACCCGGAGAACCGGATCGTGCAGGTGAATCCCGCCCTTGCCCGGATGCTGGACCGTCCGGTCGCCGAACTGGTCCGGCGGCGGCTGACCGGGCTCGTCCAGTCCGGTCACCGGGCGGCGGTCGGCCGGGCGCTCGACGAACTGCACGCCGGCCGCCGGGCGCACGCCGAACTCGACGCGGCCTTCGGCCGCCCGGACGGCGGCACCGTCTGGCTGCGGCTCTCGCTGGCCCCGGTGCCGCACGGCGAGGTGACCCACCTGGTCGTCACGGCGCAGGACGACACCGAGCGCTACCACCTACAGTCCGCGCTCTCCCATCAGGCGCTGCACGATCCGCTGACCAACCTGCCCAACCGGGCCCTGGTGCTGCGCCGGCTCGACGAGCTGATCGACGGGCTCGGCCCGGACGAGCACGTCGGGATCTGCTACCTCGACCTCGACGGGTTCAAGACGATCAACGACTCGTTCGGGCACGCGGCCGGCGACGACGTGCTCCGTACCGTCGCGGCCCGGCTCGCCGGGTGCGTCGCCGACCCCGGCTGGCTGGCCGGCCGGCTCGGTGGCGACGAGTTCGTCATCGTCGCCGCACACCCGGACCCGACCCGGCTGGTACGGGTCGCCGAGCGGGTGGTGTCGGCGGTCCGGCAACCGATCCCGGCGGCCGGACACCAGCTCTCGGTCTCGGTCAGCATCGGGGTGACCGACGACCGGATCCCGCACAGCCAGCCGAGCGATCTGATGCGGGCCGCCGACATCGCGCTGTACTGGGCGAAGGCGGCCGGCGGCGACCGCTACGAGATCTACGACGCGAACCGGCACGACGCGCAGGCGCTCCGGTCGACGCTGGCCAGCGGGCTCCGCTCGGCCCTGCACCGGGACGACTTCACGCTGCGGTACCAGCCCATCGTGCGGCTCACCGACGGGGTGCCGATCGGCGCCGAGGCGCTGCTGCGGTGGACCCATCCCGAGCACGGTCCGGTCGCCCCGGAATTCTTCATCGACCTCGCCGAGGAGATCGGCCTGATCGGGCAGTTGGGTCGCTGGGTGCTGACCCGCGGCTGCCAGCAGGCCGCCCGGTGGTACCGGGATCTCGGCGAGCGGGCGCCGTTCGTCAGCGTCAACCTCTCCGCCCGGCAACTGCACGACGTCGGCCTCGCCGACGAACTGCTGCGTACCCTCGACGAGGTCGGGCTGCCGGCCTCCCAACTGCAGCTCGAACTGACCGAGAGCGCCCTGCTCGGGCCGGCCCAGGGCCCGGCCGACGCACTGAAGGCACTGGCCGCGCACGGGGTACGGGTCGCGGTGGACGACTTCGGCACCGGCTACTCGAACCTCGCCTACCTCCGTCGACTCCCGGTACGGGAGCTGAAGATCGCGGGCGCGTTCATCGAGGGCCTCACGCCCGGGCACCCCGGTACGCCCGCCGACCGGCAGATCGTGGCCAGCGTGATCGCGCTCGCGCACGGGCTCAACCTGACCGTGACCGCCGAGGGGGTGGAGACCCGGGAACAGGCCCAACTGCTCCGCTCGATGGGCTGTGACCACGCCCAGGGCTGGTGGTTCGCCCGGCCCGGCGAACCGGACGTACTGCACCGGATGGTCGTCGGGGAGGGCGGAAAACCGGTTGATCCGGTCCCCACGTGCTGAGCTAGGGTGGTGGGGTGTCCGGCACTTTCCACGCCCTGATCCGCGGGTCCCTGACCGGGACGTGCACCGCCGACGGGGCGCCCCTGCTCCTGATCCGCCTTCGGGCCGGCCGCTCCGCCCTGGTCGGCTGAGCGCGGGAGCACCCAGGTTCGATCGCCGACGCCGCTGACGCGGCGCGGTCGAACGCCAGGCCCGTCCTTCCGGCGGCGCGCCGCGCCGTGGCCCTCCTGCTGTCCGCCCGACGTACCGCGTCGTCGCGGCCGGTGCGGGCCACCCGCGTCGACAGCCTGTGACGCCGTACGCGTCGATGACGCGTGACGCCGTTGCCGTCGATGACGCGTGAGCGTAAGGCGCCGGCATCTCCGCACGTCCAGGGTCACCCGAGTCCTGATCCATCCGGGACAGGTCGTGGCCGCTGCGCGCCCGCCTGTCTCACAGACCGGCCCGGAGTGCCCGGGCGGGAGGACACGGCTGTGCCGCATCACCATCCCAATCGAGACAACCGTCCCGGCGCCCGCCGGGCGAACCCGCCGGCCCGCCGGCAACCCGACCGGCCCGACCGGCCGGCGGTGCCGCGTACCGGGCCGGACCGGTCGCGCCGGGTGCTCGGGCAGAACTTCCTGCGCGACGACCGGACCATCGCGCAGATCATCGCCTCGGCCCATCCGGATCCGGCCGGACTGATCCTTGAGGTCGGCGCCGGGCAGGGGGCGCTGACCAGGGAGCTGGTCCGGCGGTGCCGGCGGGTCGTCGCGTACGAGATCGACCCGGCGCTGGTCGCCCGGCTCGGCGAGGAGTTCCGGTCCGAGCCGGGGCTCCGGCTCGTGCACGCCGACTTCGTCGCGGCCCGGCCGCCCGCCGAACCGTTCGCGGTGGTCGGCAACATCCCGTACGCCTCGACCAGCCGGATCGTCGACTGGTGCCTGGACGCCCCCCGGCTGACCACCGCCACCCTCGTCACCCAGCTCGAGTACGCCCGGAAGCGCTGCGGCGACTACGGCCGGTGGACGCTGCGTACCGTGCAAACCTGGCCTCGGATGAACTGGCGGCTGGCCGGCCGGATCCCCCGGGAGCGGTTCCGGCCGATGCCCCGGGTGGACTCCGGCATCCTGCGCCTGGAGCGTCGGGCGGTGGAGCTGCTGCCGGCGCACCAGCTCGCCGACTACGAGCGGTTCGTCGCGCTCGGCTTCAGCGGGGTGGGCGGCTCGCTGCGGACCTCGTTGCACCGTGGCTATCCGGCGCGCCGGGTCGACGCCGCACTGCGGGCGAACCGGGTGCCGGCCGACATCCTGGTCGGGTACGTCTGGCCGGAGCAGTGGATCTCGTTGTTCCAGGCGGTCCATCCGGCCCGGCGCTGAGCCGGCGTCCGGCCGGGCCGATCACCCGGGTCGGTGCGGTCGGCGGGCAACTCCGCCGGCCGCACCGACCGCCCTGTGCCGGTGTCGTGCATCGGGCCGGCGGTGCTCAGTAGGTGAGGAAGCCGTACAGGGCCAGGTGGCCGGTTTTCCTGCGGTAGCTGCATGGTGGCGGCGAAGACGGTGGTGCCGGTCGCCTTGATGGTGAACCTCGCCGCGATGGCGCTGGTCCGCTTCCACTGGTGGTAGTCGGTCCTGTCCGGGTCGCTCGTCGTCGGCGTGCCGGGTCAGGTGTCGCGGGTTTCCCGGCGACGGATCGGCCGTGCGGCGCGGTGGAGGACCGTCGTCGGCTGCGCCGGGTCAGGTCCGGGAGCCGGGACGGCGCCATCGAGGCAGGTGCACGATCGCCGCGCGGTGGACTCCACCGGATCGGATGCGGAAGAATGTCCGCGGAGTGGACGGATCGTCGCGGTAGCTGTGCGGGGGGCAGATGAGTTCGTTGCCGGATGACCAGGGGATCGGCCTCGCGGCCGCGCTCGGCGCGATCCGTCGGGAGTTGGCCGAGGCGATGAACGTCGCCGCGGCCGAGGGCGGACCGGTACGGCTCGGGGTCTCGGCACTCGAGCTGGAGCTGCAGACCACGCTCAGCCGCACCGGCGACGTGGACGGTGGCATCAAGGTCTACGTGATCTCCGCCGGCGCGAGGGTGTCGGAAAGCCGCAGCGACGTGCAGACCCTCCGGATCCAGCTCGATGCCCGGACACCCAACGGAGAACCGATACAGACGAGCGACAGGCTGCGGCGACCGCCGCGCTAGTCAGGATCGTCAGCGGTGCGACGGCATGCCGAACCTCGACCGGCTCGGGTGACGGGAGTCTTCGCGTACCGTCCGGGATCCCCCGACCCCGACGCCGGCCTCGACCCCGTCCCTGACTTCGGCACCGGATACCGGATCTCGGACCGACTGGTGCTCACCGCCGCGCACGTCCTCGAAAACCTGCCGCCCGACGGCATCGGCCCGGACGGCGGGTCCGCTCTCTTCGTCGACCTCGGCGGCGACGGTCTGGAGCGGCCGGCGACCTGCGTGTGGCGCGATCCGGACGGCAGGGACCTCGCCCTGTTGCGGCTCGCCGATCCGCCGCCGGGGCACGTCCCGCCGGTACGGCTGGGCCGGATCGACCTCACGAGGGCGACGACGGTCAGCGTGCTGGCGATGGGATATCCGAGACACACCGAGATCTACCTCGCGCGCACCGGCGAGTACTGGCGCGGCCGCTCGCACATCAACGGCCGGATCCACACCGCGAGCGGGGGGCGCCCGGAAGCGCTGCGCCTCCATCCCGACGTCACCGTGCCCGAGGCTGCGCCGGGCGACAGCCCCTGGAAGGGGATGTCCGGCGCGGCGGTCTTCGCCGGCTCCTCCCATCTGCTGGTCGGGGTGTTCTGGGAGCAGCTCTCCGGCGCGGGGGCCGGCCAGCAGGAGATCACCAGGCTCGACGCGGTCACCGATCAGCGCTGGCGTGACCTGTTGGAGGCCGAGGATATCGACCCGGATCCGCGCCCCGTCTTCCCCGACGGGTGGAACCAGACCTGTCCCGGCCTGATCCCGCACGGGGACCACGTCGACAATCTGGTGGCCGAGGACTCCTTCCTCACCTCCGGCCGGCTGCGGTTCGTGGATCCGGGCGACCACCCGAGCGCGCCGCGCCACGTCCTCGCCGCACTGACCCGGATGGTCGAGGGTGCGGATCGGCGGCTCGGGGTGATGCTGTCCGGGATACCCGGTGTCGGCAAGACCCGGCTCTGCCTGGAAACCGCCGCGCTCGCCGACGGCGCCGGTTGGCTCGTCGTCCATCTGCCGCGGTGGGACCAGCGCGCCTCGCTGGAGGACGCGTGGAAGTGCGTCGAGCCGCTCTCCTCGCCGGTGCTGCTGGTTGTCGAGGACCTCGAGTGGCTCGCCGAGACCACTGCGGAGACCGTCCGGCAGTTGCGGGCCGGCGCCCTCAACACGGGTGCGCGGCTGGCCGTCCTGGGCCCGGTGCGGACGGCTGCGCTGGATCCGGACACGACCCGCTGGAAGCTGGCGCCGCCGAAGCTCTTCGAGGAGATCGAGGTCCGCGCCGATCCGGGCTACCAGGCTGACATCCTGCGGCGGACGGTGCGGAGCCTGGCCGAACAGGCCGTGCAGCAGGCGGGCGAGGAACACCTGATGACGATCTGCCGGGGCATTCCGGCTATCGCGGTGCTGCTCGCCAACTACTACAACGGCGAGGTCGCCGCGGGGCGCGACGTCAGTACGGCGAGGCCACTCGGCGACCAGGACATCGCCGGCTGGCTGCGCGAGGTGCTGGACCGGGAAGAGCTGGGGCTGCCGTCGGTACGCCGCTCGGAGCCGGCCGCCAGGCCGGACGGGCGGCTCACCGCCGCCGCCTGGATCGCCGCGGCCACCCCGCTCTCCGCCGAGGCGCTGAAGGCGGCACTCGGGAGGCGCGGCGAGATCCTCAGCCCGCTCGGTACCCCGTGGCCGCCGGCGGAGCTTCTCGACTCGCTGTGCGGGGCCGGAATTCTGGCCCGACGTGGCGACACCATCCAGACGGTGCACCACCTGTACGCCGACCGCCTGCTCACCGAGGTTCTGCTCGAACGCCGCTCGGGGAAGATCCGTGCCGACGTCCTCCACCAGACCCTCGAACCCGGCCTCGCCGATCAGCGGGTGCTGTGCCACGTGGCCGAGGCGGTGCACCGACTGCGCGAGGCGCTCGAGGACGAGTCGGCGCAGGCGCTCGGCGCCGCCGTCGAGCAGTGGTGCCTTGACAACGCCGGAGATCTGACGGCACTGCTCGACCGGGACCCGGACGGCCGGATCCTGCACACCCTGCTGCGCCTGCCGACCTGGCGACCCGCCACGCGTCGGCTGGTCGAGCCGATCGCCGAGACCTGGTTGCGGCGGCGCTTCCGCGACCCGAAGGCCCGGGACGGGGTACTCTCCGTCGCGTCCTGTCTGGACCCCCAGGTCGGGTACCCGTACGTGATCGCCTGGATCAGCCACAACGTCGCCAACCCGAGGGCCGCGTACGCCTTCCACAAGCTGTCCCCGCCGGAGGGCGTCGACTCGGCGTACGGCGAATGGACCGTCGAGCGGGCCTTCAAGTGGCTGGCGCAGCACGCCCCGCATCCGAACGCCTCGTTCGTGCTCGCCAGCCTGCTCGACCACGGCAAGCAGCTCGGCCTGCCACCCGGCCATCCGCACGGCGCCCGCCTCGTCGCCTGGGCCCTCGGCTGGCTGCGGCGCAACGGCCACCACCGCAATGCGGCGTTCGTCGCCCGGCCGCTCGTGCAGCGCCCGGAACTGGCTGGCGCGGACCTGGAGGCGACCGCGTCGTTCCTGCTCGACCGGGTCGCGCCCCGGGAGCCGCACAACGCCAGTTTCGCCCTGGAGGCCGTGTTCCGCCGGCACCGCCTCGGTCGGGACCTGCCCGACCCGGTGTTCAAGCAGGCGGTGAAGGACTCCCTGCGCTGGCTGGAAGACCGCCGGGGCTACGGTCGGCGCCCCGCCGCCGTGTACGTGCTGGAGAACCTGATCTCTCCCGACCTGCGCGGCCGGGACGACCTCTCCCACGCCGTACGCCTTGCCTGGGACTGGCTCGACGCGAACGGAGACGTGAAGGAAGCCGGCCGGCTTCTCGAACGCCTGCTGCACCTCGCCCGCCTGGAGACCGACCCGTGGGCCCGGCTCACCGAGGAGGAGTCGGCGGAGCTGAGCCGGCGTACCCTGAGCTGGCTGTCCGCCCCCGAGGCGACCCGGACCAATCGGATCAGCGTGCTGGGCGCGCTGCTGCGTACCCGGCTGCTCGACGACGATGCCGACGAACTGCGCGGGCGCGTCGGCGAGGCGCTGGCGCTGTGCCGGCGGACGCCGAGCCCCACGGTGGCGCGGGACCTGCTTCCGCCGCTGCTGGCCAAGCCGGCACTGCCGGCGGACCTCCGGGCCGAACTGCTGGACCTCACTTTCGACCAGCTCCGTCGCCACCCCCGCGACCGGCACACCAGTCACCCACTGACCTCGCTGCTGCGCCGCCGTGACCTCACCGCCGAGGAGTACCGGACGGCGATGACCGCGACGCTGGACTGGCTCGGCGCCCACCCGTTCGACGACAGCGCAATACCGCTGCTGGTCAGCGCGCTGAGGAACCGCCGGGCGAACCGGGACGACCGGGGGAAGCTGGCCGACCGCGCCGTCCGGATCCTGTCCCGGCCGTTGCTGCTGAGCCGGCCGGGCCGTGAGCTGGTCGGCGTCCTGCTGGCGCAACGCACCGAGACGACGCCCGAGTGGAACCGGTTCGTCGGGCGGGTGTGCGGCCAGGTCGCCGTCGACGGCATGCCGGGCTGGGCCGCGCGGGTGCTGGGAGTCCTGCTCTCCGGCGCCGACGTGCTCGACGGCCCGGTGCGGGACGAACTGCACGCGACCTGCATCGGCTGGTGCGCGGCCAACCCCCGCTCCGGCCAGATCTTCCAGCTACTACCCACGGTGCTCGGCGACCGTGCCCTGTCGCCGTCGGTGCGGCGCCGCGCCTGGCAGGTCGGTTCCGCGCGGGTGACTTCGGATACCTCGCGCGTCTCCGGTGCCGGCCGACTGCTCGCCGCGCTGCTGCGGGACGGGGGTCTCGGTGACGTCACGGAGGCTGACCGGGTGCTGGCGGTCGCGCTCGACTGGCTCGAGGTGCGGGTGGACGACGGCACGGCATTCGAGCTGCTACCGCAGGTGGCACACCGATTGCGCCAGGATGCCGGGGCGGGTCGGGCGGCGGCTGACGTCGTGCGCCGCGCGGTCGGGCGGCTCGACGCCTGGCTGGACCGGCACCCGGCGGCGTCGGCCGAACAGCGGGCGAGCATCGACACTCACCGGGACGTTCTCGCCCGCCTCGCCCCCGATTGAGCCCTGCCGCCGGTCGAGGTACGCGTCGATCATCGGCCGGTTCCCGGCCCGGACGTGCCGGCCGGGCTCAGGCCGAGCCCGTCGAGTGCGTGGGCGAGGCGATCGTTCTCGGCCCGGAGGAAGTCGCCGAACCCGGCACCGTCCAGGTACGCGTCGGTCCAGCCGTACTTGGCCAGCACCGCCCGCCACTGCGCCGAGCCGTGCAACCGGGCGACCATCTCCCGCATCGCCGCGACGTCGTCCCCGGCCAGTCCAGGCGGCGCGACGATGCCCCGCCAGTTGGTGAAGACGACGTCGACCCCGCGCTCCCGCAGGGTCGGCGCGTCGGTGCCGGTGACCCGGAACTCGCTGGTCACGGCGAGTACCCGGAGCTGGCCGGAAGCGATCTGGTCGGCGTACTCGCTGCGGCCGGAGACGCCGAAGTCGACCTGGTGGTCGAGGATCGCGGCGAGCAGGTCGCCGCCGCCGTCGAACTGCCGGTAGCTCACCTGCCGGGGCGGGATGCCGACCGCGTCCGCGATCAGCATCGGGGCGAGGTGGTCCGGTCCGCCGGCGGAGGAGCCGCCACCCACCGGCACCCCCGCCGGATCGGCCCGCCAGGCCGCGATCAGCCCGCCGATGTCCCGGTACGGCGAGTCCCGGGTCACCACCACGATGGCGGGCTCCTCGATCAGCCGGGCGATCGGGGTGGTGTCCTGGAGCGTGAACCGGGCCCCGGAGGCGTACTGGCTGCCCACCACGCCGAGCCCCATCAGCATCATCAGGTCCGGGTTTCCCCGCTCGTAGCCGAGCCGTCGCAGCCCGACGACGCCACCGCCACCGGGCAGGTTGAAGACCTCCACGGCACGGGCGATCCCGGCGTCCGCCAGTGCCTTGGCGGCGGTGCGTGCGGTCACGTCGTAGCCGCTGCCGGGCGCGTTGGGGACGAGCAGCCGCAGTTCGGTAGTCCCGTCGGCGAGGCGTCCGGCGCAACCCGACATGGCGACCAGCACCACGGCGAGACCGGCGGCGACGGCACCGGCCAGGCTTCTCGTGGTCGGATACCTCGTGCGGGCCATCCGCCGATCCTGGCCGGCCGGCGCCTGGTTGTCACCACCCGTGACCGGACCAGTTTGCCGGTTGACGTCGGGGCTGGTCAGGTGAGAGCTTCCCGGTTGCCCGGCCGGTGCCGGCCGGGCGCCGTGGCGGGGCCGGCGAGGGCGTCGGAACCAGCCCCGGGGAACGAACCGGACGAGGAGGAGCGATGCGGCAGCGGATGTCCCTGGCCGGTCAGTTCCTGCTGCTGCAACTCGGCATCGTCCTGCTCGTCGTCTGCACGGTGGCGGCCGTCTCGATCGCCGAGTCCGACGCGGCGTTCCGCCGGAACGAGGGCTCCCGGCTGCGCTCCGTCGGGGAGAACGCGGCGATCAACCGGACCGTACGGATGGGCATCGGCGACCCGCACGGCCAGGAGGCGCTGGCGGCGGTGGCGGAGAGCGCCCGGGCGGTCTCCGGCGCGACGTACGTGCTGATCGCCGACGCCACCGGCAAACTGGTCACCGGCCCGGACGCGGGATCGCCGATGGTGCTCGGCAGCAGTGACGGCCTCGCCGGCCGGTCCTGGGTCGGTGTGGTCGACGACGGCTCCAAGGCGCTGGTCGCGCACGTGCCCGTGCTCGACGAACAGGACGGCCGATTCCTCGGCCTGATCGTGGTCGGCCAGACCTATCCGACGCTGCCCGAGCAACTCGCGGCCGGCCTCACCAACCTGCTTACCTACCTGCTGCTCGGCGGGGTGCTCGGGGTGGCCGGGTCGCTGTTGCTGGCCCGGCGGGTGAAGCGGCAGACGCTCGGGCTGGAGCCGCGCGAGATCACCGGCCTGGTCGAGCACCGTGAGGCGATGCTGCACGGCATCAAGGAGGGCGTGCTCGGCACCGACACCGCCGACCGGGTGACCCTGGTCAACGACGAGGCGGTCCGGCTGCTCGGGCTGGCGGCCCTGCCGGTGGGCCGATCGCTGCACGCCGAGCCGATGGAGCCCCGGCTCCGGGACGTACTCACCGGCAAGGTCACCGGGGTCGACCAGATCGTCCTGAGCGACGACCGGGTACTGGTGCTCAACCGCCGGCCGGTGCTGGTCCGGGGCCGCCGGGTCGGCTCGGTGACCACCCTGCGGGACCGGACCGAACTGACCGCGCTCCGTCGCGAGCTGGACGCCAGCCGGCACACCACCGAGGCCCTGCGGGCCCAGGCGCACGAGTTCTCCAACCGGCTGCACACCATCGCCGGACTCATCGAACTCGGCGAACACGACGAGGTGATCCGGTACGTCACCCGGGCCAGCCAGGTGCACGAGAAGCTGAACCGGGACGTCACCGAGCTGGTGCGCGACCCGGCCCTGGCCGCGTTGCTGATCGCCAAGGCAAGCCTCGCCGCCGAGCAGGGTGTCCGGCTCGCGGTCTCGCCGGAGTCGGACCTGCCCGCGGTCGACGAGCAGCTCGCCGCCGACCTGGTCACGGTGGTCGGCAACCTGGTCGACAACGCGCTGGACGCGGCCGGCCCCGGTGGCCGGGTGGAGGTCGCGCTCGCCCGGGTCGACGCGGAGGTCGTCGTCCGGGTCGACGACTCCGGCCCGGGAGTGCCCCCGGAACTGGTCGAGGCGGTGTTCCGGCAGGGTTACAGCAGCAAGGATCCGGCCCGGGGCCACCACGGACTGGGACTGGCACTGGTCCGGCTGATCTGCCAGCGCCGGGGCGGCAGCGTCGAGGTCGACGGCGCGTCGTTCCGGGCCCGGCTGCCACTGCCCGCCCCGGACCCGGCCCGGGAGGCCGCGCCGCCCGTCGACGACCGGGCCCGGCCGGCGGCGCCACCCGGCCGCGACCCGACCCGGGATGCTCCGCTGCCCGGTAGGGGGCCGGCATGATCCGGGTACTGGTGGTCGACGACGACTTCATGGTGGCCCGGGTGCAGCGGGGCTTCGTCGAGCGGACGCCCGGCTTCACCGTCGTCGGGGTGGCGCACACCGGCGCGGAGGCGCTCGACGCGGTGCACCGGCTGCGCCCCGATCTGGTACTGCTCGACATCTACCTGCCGGACCTCTCCGGGCTGGAGGTGCTGCGCCGGCTGCGCGAGGGCGAGGTGGTGGTGGACGTCCTCGCGGTGACGGCGGCCCGGGACGTCGACACGATCCGGACCGCACTGCGGGGCGGGGTGGTGCACTACCTGATCAAGCCGTTCACCTCGGACGCCCTGCGCGACCGGCTGGAGCGCTACGCCGCCGCCCAGCAGCGGCTGGCCGGCTCGGGAGAGGTGGCCCAGGAGGACGTTGACCGGCTCTTCGTCGCGCTCCGGCCGGCCCCGATCGAACTGCCGAAGGGGCTCACCCAGCCGACCGCCGACCTGGTCGCCACGGCACTGCGGTCAACCGACGGCGATTTGTCGGCGACCGAGTGCGCCGACCGGGTCGGGCTGTCGAGAGTCAGCACCCGGCGCTACCTGGAGCACTTTGTCGGGGCCGGCAAGGCCGGGGTGAGCCTGCGGTACGGCTCCGCCGGCCGACCGGAGCGACGCTACCGGTGGACCGGCGGAGCGTGACCCTGCCCCTCACCCCACCATCCCCTACGCTGACCCACCCTGAGCTGCAACATCACGATGGAAAGGGCTCACTCTTCTACATCGGTGCGGTCTGCGCCGTCGAGAGGCCACCCCGGGTGTTCCAGGGTGGGTCTGCTGTACCCAGGTTGGCTCTGCCCAGGTAGAGCCGGGCCAGTTCGAGGGCCTCGCACACCCGTCCGGGGTGGTTGTGTTGGCCGGGACGGAGGCGGCTTCCGGCCTGACCCCAAGTCCCGGGAGCCGCTCGATCAGTGAACCTTTTTCAACCTCCCCTTGCGGTCCGTCGGAGCGCGAGGTCGGACGCGGTGTGTGAGCGCCGTGCGGTTCAGGTTGAAAAAGGTTCAGTGAAGCGCCGCCACCACCTGCGGCGGCGCAAACAGGCATCAAGCCAGTGCAACAGGAGGATCGATCATGTCACAGATGAAGGCGGCAGTCATCGCGGAGGCGAACGCTGGGTGGGTGCTGGAGGATCGGCCTGTTCCCGAGGTGGGACCGAACGACGTGCTGGTGCGGATTCGCGCGTGTGGGATCTGTGGCACAGATGTGTGGATGGCCAATGGCACCCTGTCGTTCCACGAGTTTCCGCTGATCCTCGGGCACGAGGGTGTCGGGGAGGTCGTCGCCGTGGGCGAGAGCGTGACCAAGCGCAGGGTCGGCGACCGGGTCGGTATCCCGATGGCCCAGAAGACCTGTGGTGTGTGCGATTTTTGCCGCGAGGAGCACCCGGTCAGCTTTGTCAGCGGTGTCAACTGCGCCAACCCGACGTTGACCGGCGTCACGGTTGACGGCGCTTTCGCCGAGTACATCGCTGCTGATGCCGACGGCACCGTGCTGCTGCCCGACGGCATCTCCTACGAGGACGCGGCTCCGACTCTGTGCGCGGGCTACACGGTGTGGGCCGCGCTGCGCAAGGTTGACCCCAAGCCTGGCGCGAAGGTCGCTGTCGTGGGGGTCGGCGGCCTCGGCCATCTCGCCATCCAGTACGCGAAGGCTGCCGGCTACCACGTCACTGCCGTGACCCGTACTGGTGACAAGCAGGAGCTCGCGCGGCGACTCGGCGCCGATAACGTCGTCGCCGACGGTGCGGCGCTGAAGGAGGCCGGCGGGGCTGACGTCCTCATGCACACCAGCAGCTCGCACGCCGCTATCGTGGACGCCATGAACGGCCTCAAGCCTTGGGGCAAGGTCGTGATGATGGGCGTCGCCACCGACGAGATGCCGCTGCCGGCCGGGCCGCTGACCTTTCAGGGTTATGAGGTGATCGGATCCGCGCACAATGGCATGGAGTACCTCGTTGAGGCCCTCGACTTCGTGGCCCGAGGAGCCGTCAAGCCGATGGTCGAGGTCTTCTCGAAGGAGCGTGTCGGCGAAGCGTACGAGGCTGCCAGCAGTGGCAAGGTCCGCTTCAAGGCCGTGGTGACGTTCTGACCTGACGCCTGAGCCGCATGTCACGCAAGGCCATCACCGATCGGGCACTTTGATAGCGCCGGTACGCCCGATCGGTGATGGCCTACGCCGGCCTCACCGCAGGTGCGGACCTCACGGGGACCCGGTCAGCCCGGCCTCGGCACCGTTCTCACCCCATTCGGTCACGCACTCCACTCAGTCAACGCTCGGCCTGCTCATCGGCGCAGCCTCGTCCAAGTCGATCTCCGCGTCCCCGTCGAGCGGTGGCTCCAGCCACAATCCGTATCCCCGGCCCAGCACATTCCACGCGGCCGGCGACCAGCACAACCTGAGTTCGTCCTCGTCCACCTGAGCGTGCCGGATTTCGACAGGTCCGAGACGGGCGCTCTTGGCGATGCATGGTCGTAACTACTGTGGGGATTCGTCGACGGTGAGTCCGCTGCGGGGGGCGTGATGCAGTAACCCAGAATGAGAGGAGAAGGCCATGACAACAAGTATCCTGTTCGTGCTCTCTGGGGCGGATCACTGGACCCAGAGCGACGGCAGCACCAGGGTGGCGGGGTTCATTCCCGAAGAGATGGGGGCGCCCCACGAGGTGTTCGTGCGAAGTGGGGCGGACATCGGCTTCGCATCCCCCGAGGGCCGGCGACCAAACCTGGATCCCGTCGGCCGGGAGTCAAGCCCGGCGAGCCCGAATGGCAAATACTACGGGCAGTACTGCGACTCCATCGCGCAGGAGTGGCAGTCTCCGCAGAAGCTGGGCGCGGTGAATGCTGCCGACTACGACGCAATCATGATTCCCGGCGGGCACGCGCCGATGGAGGACCTGTACCAGGACCCGGCGATGGGCCGCCTGCTCTCTGCGGCGGTGGAGTCCGGGACGGTCATCGCTGCGGTCTGTCATGGCCCCGCTGCTTTGCTCAGCGCGACCGACCCAGACGGGGGATGGCTGTTCGCCGGCCGCCGGGTCACCGCTCTCGACAACGAGGAGGAGAAGCTGTACGGCACGATGGAGAAGGCCCCGTTCCTACTGGAGTCGCGGCTCGTCGAGCTGGGCGCGCGGTTCGAACACGGTCCGCCGTGGCTGCCGTACGTGGTCGCGGACGAACGGTTGATCACCGGTCAGAACCCGGCCTCGGCCGGCGCGGTGGCCAACGCCATCCTCACGATGTGCGACGGGCACGGCAGGTGACCGTGGCGGGGTACCGACAAGGTCGCGCCGACCATCTGGATGCTGCCGGTCACCAGACCATCGGTCTCGGCCGGACGTCGAGCTCGGGGTCACCGGTGATCACGGTCGCCTTGCGGAAAGACCGCCTTGCGGCCGACGGCCTACGCGGCAGAACGGTCGTCCAGGTGCACTGAACGCATTGCGGGATCGGTGACTGTTTCGTCGGCCCTCAGGAGATGAGCTGCCGGCTGGCCCGCGTAGTCTGGCCTGTCGATCACCGTTTGTCGCTTCCGCCGGGACCTCGAAGTGGAACAAGAAAACGTCCAGTACGCGCTTGTTCGCATCCGCACCAAGCGACTGCGTGGTACGACTACTTCGATGCCGAGGTGAAGCGAACAGAACGGGCAGACGAATGGCAGGCGAGGCGCGCGAACTCCTGCGGAGACCCGGCGAGCCGCAGCGGACGACTTTCCTGGAACTTTTTTTTGACCTGGCGTTCGTCGTCACGCTCATCCAACTCTCGCACGTACTAGCGAGTGATCTCAGTTGGCGTGGCGCGTTCCGAACGCTGGTGCTGCTGTTCGCCATGGGTTGGATCTGGTACATCACGGTGGCAATCACCGACCGGTACAACCCGCACCGGCCGGTGATCCAGGTACTGGTCATCGCGACCTTGGTCGGCACTCTCGTTCTGGTCGCGGCAGTGCCCGCGGCCTTCGGCGAGCGGGGCCTGGTCTTCGCGGGGGCATACGTCGCCATCCAGATCGGTCGCCCCCTGTTCACCCTGTTCGCGCTACGGGACCGCAAGCTGAGGCGCCGGCCGGCGCGGGCGCTGTGCTGGTTCAGTGTGTCGGCCGTGCCTTGGCTTGTCGGGGCAGTCACGCACGGCGCGGCGCGCGACGTGCTGTGGACGCTGGCGGTGGCCGTGGACTACGTGGCATTCGCCCTCGGCCGGCCCACGCCCGGCCTGGGCCGCTCATCCAGTTCGGAGTGGAGGATCGTGGCCGAGCACTTGGCCGAGCGCTATCGCCTGTTCTTCATCATCGCACTCGGTGAATTGATCCTGGTCACCTCGTTGACCTTCAGCGGTAACGACATGGCGGTGGACAAGAGCGCCGCCTTCCTGACATCGATTGGCATCACTGTGCTGCTCTGGCGGATCTACATCTACCGCGCTGGGGAGGTACTTGCCACGGCTATCGAAGCATCCCCTGACCCGCTCCGCCTGGCCATCTCGACGCTGTCCGCCCACATGGTCATGATGGCCGGAATCGTCGTGACCGCCGTCGGTGTCGAACTCGTCATCGCACATCCACTCGGACACACCCCACCTGACTGGACGGCCGTCATCCTCGGCGGACCCGCGCTCTTCCTGGTCGGGCGCGCGCAATTCGAACACGCCGTGCTCAGGCGGGTGTCCCGAGACCGGCCGGTGGGGCTGCTCGTGCTGGCCGTCATCGCGCCGGGGGCACTGCTCGTACCACCGCTGGTGGTCGCCTTGGCCGCAACGGCGGTCCTTACCGGAATTGCGATCACCGATACGGTCCGCACCCGGCAGAGCGCGTCCGAAAAGCCCTCGCCGCCAGGTGGGCCGCTGTGACAATTGCCCGTTCCGCTGACGATGGACCAGCGGTGGCATCGACGATGGTGGCACGGTACTGCGCGGCGTCCGGACCAGGCGTGGGTCCGCGGAGCCGCCTCCGCCCGGGCCGACGTGCTGGCCGCCAGCACCCCGCCGGCAGCGGCGGCGACATCCGCCGCCGCGCCGAACACCGTCCCTGTAGGGGCGACGAGCTAGCGCCGTTCAACGCCGTTCGCGGGCTAGTTCGCTAATGGCGATGTCGTGGACCTTCAGGGCGGGCGTCCGCTGCCAGGCGTTCACCGCGCGGGCGCAGTTCTGAACGGCCTGGCCGAGGTAGTCGTCGGCCGTGATGAGTGGATCGGGTACCAGGTGCAGCACGTTCTGCTCCTCGGCGACCTCACGCAGGCTGTGCGTCAGCGCGATGCCGCGTTGACGGGTCCGCGCAGCAGCTTCGTACACCAGCGCGTGCGCCCGGTCGTGGCCCATGGTCTCGGCGAGCCGCATCATCTGGGCCTCGGCCATGATGGTGCCGCCGCCCAGGAGCAGGTTCGTCCGCATGCGGTCGGCGTCGACGCGGAGACCACGCACCAGCGTCAACGCCTCACCGAGCGCGCTGCCGGCCAGGACGGCCAGTTGCGGGATGACGTGCCATTCGATTTGCCACTCGCCGGCCGCGCGTTCGTGGCCGGCTTCCTGCAGGCGTAGCAGCGACGAGCTCAGTGCCCCTGCTGCCCCGGACAGGCCGATGATGGCCTCGGAGGAGATCGGGTTCACCTTTTGCGGCATGGTCGAGGACGCGCCTCGGTGGGAGACATACGGCTCCGACACCTCGCCGATCTCGGTACGGGACAGGTCGACGACGTTACGGGCCAGCTTGGCGCACGCCGCCGTGATCGTCGCGCACAGCCAGCCGAACTCGGCGACACCGTCCCGATCGGCATGCCACGGCATCTCGGTGTCGTACAGATTCAGGCGTTCCGCCATGTCGGCGCGTATCTGGCCAGCGTGCTCGCCCAGGGCCGCCGAGGTCCCGCCCGCGCCGAAGAGCGAGACGACGGCGATCCGCGGATGCGCCTGTGCCAACCGTCGGCGATGCCGGGCGAACTGGGCAAGCAGCGTCGCCAAGGTGGCGCCGAAGGTGGTGGGCACAGCCTGCTGCGCGTGGGTCCGGGCGGCCATGACGGTGTGCGCGTACCGGTGCGTCTGCTCCGCGATGGCATCGCCGAGATCACCCAGCCGCCGATCCAGGGCCGAGAGCGAGCGAGAGAGCTGCAGAGCGAGCCCGGTATCCATGATGTCCTGTGTGGTGGCGCCGAAATGCACGCGTCCGGTGAGACTGTCCGACAGATTGCGCTCGATCTCCCGTACGAGTCCGACGATCGGGTATCCGACGGTCCGAGCCTTCGCCCACAGACGGTCGTGATCGATGTTGCCGGCGCATGCGGCGGCAACGATCGCCTCGGCGTCGGCGACCTCGATGACTCCGCTGGTGGCCTGACCGAGCGCCAGAGCCCGCTCGGCTGCCAGCCAGCTCTCCAGACAGCCGTCCGCCGCGAAGATGCCGAGCTGTTCTTGATCGCCCACGAGCTGGGTCAGCAGCGAGAACGGCGACCGAAACGGAACTGTCACCCCCTCATGATTGCCGTACCGAGGGAGTTTTGCTCACGGTTAGGTGACCTGTCGTCCCCACGTAGTGCTCCGCTTGGTGGATGTCCGGCATCTGCTCTGCGACGGCGTGGAATGCGTACCGTTTAGGGAGGGAAGCTATGTATGCCCTCAAGGAGGCATCTTATGCCATATCCCGCCTCCGGGCCCGCCACGTGGTTCGTCACCGGCGCCTCCCGCGGGGCTCGTCTCGAACTGGCCGGGCTGCGGGAGGCCGCCAAAGTTCGCCGGGCTGTATCCGCTGCGGGAGAACTGGTCAAGCAGCTCCTGGCGCGCGGCGACAACGCCGCAGCCACGACCCGCTTGGTCGAGCGGCTCGACGCGGCCCTCGGCTCCACGGACCCGTTCCCGCCGCTACCTGGGAACGACATGCCCACCCCGACCGTGGGCATCACACGACCAGTACGGCGATTATTGATGGCATGGCGGGACGTACAGATCTGGGTGACTTCTTGCGGAAGTGCCGGGCGGACACGACACCGGAAATCGCGGGCATTCCGGGCTATGCCGGCCAGACCGGACGACGGGTGCGTGGTCTACGTCGAGAGGAGGTGGCCCAACTCGCCGGGGTCAGCGTCGACTACTACACCCGATTGGAGCAGGGTCGGCACCGCAGCCCCTCCGAAGGAGTCCTCGACGCCCTGGGGCGGGTCTTCCAGCTCGACGCCGCCGCCCGCGCCCACCTCGCCGACCTGGCCCGACCGGTCCGGCGTCACGCCACGCCGATGCCGCCCCAGCGGGTCCGGCCCGCGATGCACCAGATGATCGCCTCGATGGACCTGCCAGCCTTCGTCGTCGGTCGCCGTACGGACGTCCTCGCATCGAACACGCTGGCGCGTGCGTTGCTCACCGACTGGACCCGCCTGCCGCCCCGGCATCGGAACTACACGCGTTGGGTGTTCCTCGACCCGGCCGCTCGGGAGGCATTCCTCAACTGGCCGACCGTGGCGGCCGAGGTGGTCGGCACGCTGCGGCTCTACGCCGGGCGGTTCCCCGACGACCCCCTGCTCAACGAGCTGGTCGGGGAGTTGACAATCAAGAGCCGGGAGTTTCGTACCTGGTGGAACGGTCACCAGGTGTACGAGCGTACGCACGGCACCAAGCACATGGTGCACCCCGCCGTCGGGCCGATCACCATTCAGTACGAGGCACTGGCCCTGCCCGGTGACGAGGAGCAGACGCTGTTCATCTACACCACCGCCCCCGGCAGCACCTCGCATGACAACCTACGCCTACTCGCCCTCTGGGCGAACCAGCAGCAGACGAACACCACACCGTCCGGCAACACCCCGGCACCCGAGACGCCCGACCGTGCTTCACTCAACACCGGCAACATGACCGACCCCGCCTGACGGGCTTGCCGGAGGCACACGTGGAACAGCGCCCGGTCACCCTGCTCGGCACGGGCAGGATGGGCGCCGCCATGGTCACTCGCTGGACCGCTGCCGGCCGCGAAGTCGTCGTATGGAACCGCACAGTCGCGGGCGCGCGTGCGCTGAGCGGCCCGGCCGTACACACTCAGACCGACGTTACGGCCGCAGTGACGGGCGCACCGGTAGTGGTGACGGGCCCGACCGACGGTGCCGCGGTACGGTCGGTACTGCTCGACCGCGGCGCGCTCCCTGCAGGCATTCGCCGAGGCCACGGTCATGGCCGAGGCGTCCGGCGTACCGCGCGAAGTGCTGCTGGACGCGCTCGGCACCACCGTCATCGCCAGCCCGTTCCTGGCATGCAAGTCCACGGCGCTACGCAATCGGGACTACCGGGCCACGTTCACCACTTCTGGAATCGTCAAGGATCTCGACCTGGCCGTTGGCCTGGGCGCCGCGCACGGCGCGCCGATGCCGGTGACCGCCCAGATACAAGGTCCTACTAGTCGTCCTCGCCGAAGGCGAGCCGCCGCGCGGTGGCCGGCCGGCCGCGTAGCCGGGCGACGATCCGGGGCAGGAACGGCACCAGCACCGCCACCACGACCAGCCCGAGCAGTACGGCGGTGAGCGGCCGGGTCACGAAGACGCTCAGGTCCCCGTTGGAGAGCACCAGCGTACGGCGGAACTGGAGTTCCATCATCGGCCCGAGGATGGCGCCGAGGATGACCGGTGCGATCGGGAACTCGAAGTGCCGCATGAAGAACCCGACCACCCCGATCCCGTACGCGATCAGCACCTGGGTCACGCTGTTGGTGGCCGCGTAGACGCCGAGGGTGGCGAAGACCAGGATGCCGGCGTAGAGGATCGGCCGGGGGATCTGGAGCACCTTCACCCAGAGCCGGATCAGCGGCAGGTTCAGCAGGAGCAGCAGTACGTTGCCGACGTAGAGCGAGGCGATCAGCGCCCAGACCAGCTCCGGGGACTTGTCGAAGAGCTGCGGCCCCGGCTGCACGTTGAAGATCTGGAACGCCGCCAGCATCACCGCCGCGGTCGCCGAGGTGGGGATGCCGAGGGTGAGCAGCGGCACGAGTACCCCGGAGAAGGCCGCGTTGTTCGCCGCCTCCGGCCCGGCGACCCCCTCGATCGCCCCCTTGCCGAACTCGGCCTTGTTCTTCGCCCGGTGCCGCTCGTAGGTGTAGGAGAGGAAGGTCGGGATGTCGGCGCCGCCGGAGGGCAGCGCGCCGAACGGGAAGCCGACGGCGGTGCCGCGCAGCCACGGCCGCCACGACCGCGCCCAGTCCTGTCGGCTCAGCCAGCCGAAGCCGCCCCGGGCCGGTTCGAGCGGGGTGACCCGGTCGGGCAACTGTCCGAGCCGGCTCGCGACGTAGAGCGTCTCGCCGATGGCGAAGAGCCCGACGATGATCACCACAACGTCGATGCCGTCCAGCAGTTCCAGGGTGCCGAAGCTGAACCGGGCCTGCCCGGTCAGCTCGTCGAGCCCGACCAGGCCGAGGAGGAGGCCGAGGCAGAGCGAGATCAGGCCACGGACCAGCGAGCGGCCGACCAGGGCGGTGACCGCCACCATCGCCAGCAGGGTCAGCGCGAAGTAGTCCGCCGCGCGGAACTCGACCGCGAGCGCGGCCACCGGCTTGGCGAAGAGGGTCAGCAGCAGCGTCGAGATGGTGCCGGCGACGAACGAGCCGATCGCCGCCGTCGCCAGTGCCGCCCTGGCCCGGCCGCGCCGGGCCATCTGGTACCCCTCGATCGCGGTCGCCACCGAGGCGGACTCGCCCGGGGTGTTCAGCAGGATCGAGGTGGTGGAGCCGCCGTACATGGCGCCGTAGTAGATGCCGGCGAACATGATGAACGTGCCGATCGGGTCGTCCAGGTTGAAGGTGACCGGCAGCAGCAGGGCGATGGTCAGCGCCGGGCCGATCCCGGGCAGCACCCCGACGAAGGTGCCCAGGGTGACGCCGATCGCCGCGTAGAGCAGGTACTGCGGCTCCAGGACGGTGCCGAAGCCGCCGAGCAGGTCGCCGAAGACGTTCACAGCGGCAACACCCCGGCCGGCAGCGTGATGTCGAGTCCCCGGGTGAAGCCGTAGTAGACGCCGACCGCGAGCGGCACACCGA
Organism: Plantactinospora sp. CA-294935; assembly: GCF_050936445.1. Classification (NCBI taxonomy): domain Bacteria; kingdom Bacillati; phylum Actinomycetota; class Actinomycetes; order Micromonosporales; family Micromonosporaceae; genus Plantactinospora; species Plantactinospora sp. CA-294935. The sequence continues at coordinate 7,284,004 of NZ_JBNJMU010000001.1, read as the reverse complement.
CCGCGACGTCCCGGAGCCAGTGCCGGCTGCCGAGGATCCGGGCACAGGCCACGAAGAAGAGCGCCGAGGCGAGCACGAAGCCGGCCGGGTCGAGCAGCAGCACGTAGCCGAGCAGCGCCGCGCTGAGCAGCACCGGCGGAAGCCAGCGTACGTCCGCCGCCGGCTCGGCGTTCCGCTCGGTCGCGCCGGTCTGCTCGGCTGTGTCGGTCTGCTCGGCTGTGCCGGTCCGTCCCGCGGTGGCGTCCTGGTCGGTGGTGGGTTCGTCGAGGGTGCCGGGGGAGGGGTCCGGGCCCAGGGTGCCGGTCGGCTCGACCCGGGCCGGTGTGCGGAACTGGGTGAGCAGATACCACCCGGCCAGCACCACCCAGCCGGTCGTCACCACCAGCGGGGCCAGCCACGGCCCGGAGACCGAGTAGTCCCCGCCGGCGGCCCGGTACGCCGTCCAGAACAGGAACAGCCCGCCCGCCAGCAGCACGGCCCCGAGGATCCGGGCTCCCCGGGGCGCCGGGACGGGGGCGGCCGGCTCGACCGCCCCCGTCCCGGTCTGCGACTCCGACGGCATCAGCCGGCCAGTCCGATCTCGGTCAGGACCTCGGTGATCCGCTTGCTCTCCTGCTCGAAGTACGCCTCCGCCTCGTCGCCGCTGCGGTAGAAGTCATCCCACTTCTGCGCGGCGAGGGTCTGCTTCCACTGCTCCGAGGCGTGCAGCTTGTCGACCAGTTCGATGATGGCGGCCCGCTCGCCGTCGGAGATGTCCGGTGCGGCGACGAGGCCGCGCCAGTTCATCAGCTCGACGTCGTACCCGGACTCCTTGATGGTGGGGGCGGGCTTGCCGGCACCGACGTCGATGCCGGTGGCGCCGGAGACCGCGAGGGCCCGGACCTGGCCACCGGCGACCAGGTCGGCGTACTCGCTGGCGCCGGAGACCGCCGCGGTGAGGTCACCGGAGAGCAGCGCGGCCTTCGACTCGCCGCCGCCGGAGTAGGCGACGTACTTCATCGCCTTCGGATCGGCGCCGGCCGCCTTGGCGAGCAGTCCGACCAGGATCTGGTCGGTGCCACCGGCGGAGCCGCCACCCCAGTTGATCGATGCCGGGTTGGCCTTGGCGTCGGCCATCAACTGCTGCAGGGTGGCGTACTTCGAGTTCGCCGGTACGACGATGACCTCCTGCTCGGCGGTGAGCGTCGCGATCGGGGTGGTCTGCCCGAGGTTGACCGGGGACTTGTTGGTCAGTACGCCGCCGATCATCACCAGGCCGGTCACCATCAGGTGGTGTGCGTCGCCCCGGTTCTTCGTCACCAGTTGGGACAGGCCGAGGGTGCCGCCCGCACCGGTCACATTGGTCACCTCGACCGACTCGGTGACCAGCTTGCCGTCGGTCAGCGTCTTCTGTAGTGCGCGGGCGGTGCTGTCCCAGCCGCCGCCGGGCGCGGCCGGCGCCATCAACTGGATCGTCCGGGTCGGATACTTCACGGCCGCGGCATCGCCGCCTCCGCCGTCGTTGCGGCCACAGCCGACCGCGGCGAGCGCGATCAGCGGTACGCAGGCGAGCGCCGTGACCCGCCGCCGGCCACCCGTACCCCGCCCCGGGGCGCCCGGCGGGCGGGGGCCGCCCCGGAGCCGGTCCGGCGCGTTCCGAAGGTCTGTCATCGGTCTCTCCTCGACATGCGCAGCCGTTGCCGCAGCGTTACCGCTGGGTTGCGTAGATGCTTCCGGTCGAGGTGACGGCCGTCACTGTTACGGTCATGGAGTTCGTTGTGGTCTTTGTGGTCCCACGTGTCGGAGCGGCGGTCGGTCTCGATCGCCTGCGCCACTCCGGGGCGGCCGTTGCTGTCCGGGCGGCCTGGACCGGCGTCCGCGTCGACGTCGACAGCCCGTGAGGCCAGCGCACCGCATAAACGCCACCGAACCCACCAAAGCACTACTAGCGGTCGGCGTCGATGTCTGGTAAGAATTTTCCAAATATCGCGGCTTCGGGTAAGGATTTCTCCAGGAGGCTCGGATGAAGAGAACCATGGCGGGCCTGACCGGCCTCGCGGCCGTGGTCGCCGGCTCGACGATGGCGGTCATGCCGGCCCGGGCCGGCCTCGTCGAGGGCCCGATCGCGCCCGAGGGCAGCCGGACGGTGAGCTACCAGGGCTACCGGGTCGCCGTGCCGGAGAGCTGGCAGGTCGTCGACCTCGCCGCCCGACCGCACGCCTGCGTCCGGTTCGACCGCCCCGCCGTCTACCTCGGCCATCCGGGCGACCAGTCCGAGTGTCCCGCCCGACTCGTCGGGCGGACCGCAGGGCTGCTCCTCGAACCGATCGACGCCCGCTCGGCGGACCGGCTGCCGACCGCCGCCACCACGGCGGCCGGCGCGGCGACCGTGGCCGCGCCGCTGTCCCGGGACGACGCGATCCAGGTCGCGGTCCGGGACGCGGGCGTGCTCGTCACCGCCGTGCACACGCCGCTGACCGAGGGCCTCGTCCGACGGATCCTCGCCGCCGCGACCCTCGGACCGGACGCGGTGCCGCTGACATCCTCCGCCCTCGGGTCGCTGACCCGACCCGCCGCTGCGGTCGCGCCGCTGGCGGCGGCCGGCCCGCAACCCGGTACCTTCCTGGGCCGGGGCTTCGACACCTGCGCCGCCCCGTCCCAGTCCACCATGAACGCCTGGCGGGCCAGCTCGCCGTACCGGGCCGTCGGGATCTACATCAGCGGTGCCAGCCGCTCGTGCTCCCAACCCAACCTGACCGCGACCTGGGTGACCAACCAGACCAACAACGGTTGGCGCCTGATCCCCATCGAACTCGACCGCCAGGCGCCCTGCGGCACCCGGACGCCGAAGATGTCCAGCGACCCGGCCACGGCGCGATCCCAGGGCGCCAGCCGGGCGACCAGCGCGGTGAACGCCGCACAGGCCCTCGGCATCCTCGCCGGCAGCACGATCTACAACGACATCGAGCACTACCCGTCGAACGCGTCGTGCAAGGCCGCCGTGCTGTCGTACCTGTCCGGCTGGACGGAACGGCTGCACGCGCTCGGCTACCTCTCGGGGATGTACTCCAGCGGCTCGTCCGGGGTCGCGGACCTGTGCGGCGCGTACAACGACCCGGCCTACACCCGAGTGGACCAGCTCTGGTTCGCCTGGTGGAACGGCGCGGCGAACCTCGACGCCGGCCCGTACTGCCCGGCGGAGTACTACGCCGACCACCAACGGCTGCACCAGTACGCCGGTGACGTCTACGAGACCTGGGGCGGGGTGCAGATCCGGATCGACCGTAACTATCTCGACGTCTCCGCCGACGGTGGCGGCGGCCAGCCGCCGGTCTGGAGCAGCATCGTCGACAACAGCACCGCCGGCCGGTTCACCGCCAGCGCCAACTGGGGAACGTCCACCTACTCCAGCCAGCGGTACGGCGCCGACTACCGCTTCGCCGACCCCGTCCTGGCCAGCGACGTCGCGTGGTACAGGGTGAACGTCCCGGAGACGGCCAGCTACGAGGTCTCGGTCTGGTACGCGGCCAACCCGGACTACAACGACTCCACCCCGTTCGTCGTCGCCAGCACGAGCGGCAACCAGACCGTACGGGTGAACCAGCGCCTCACCGGTGGCCAGTGGGTGTCACTCGGCGTCTTCACGCTGGCCGCCGGGGACGGCGACCGGGTGGGTGTGAGCCGGTGGACCAGCGGCACCGGCTACGTCGTCGCCGACGCGGTCCGGGTCACCCGGGTCTGAGGGGCTGGCAGGTTCCGCCGGGTCCCGGTCAGGGGCGCTCGCCCACGCCGGTGCCGGCCTCGGCGAGCCGGCCACCGTTCAGCCGGGGCGTCAACGGTGCCGTCGGCATCCCACCGGTGGTGCGTAGTCCGTGCAGGAACTCCTCGATCGCCTCGCGGGCGGTGTACCGGGGTGTCCAGCCCAATTCGGTCCTGGCCCGGGTGGTGTCCATGGCCGGCAGCCGGAGCACCGCGTCGAGCAGGTGCGGGGAGGCCGGCACCAGGTGCAGGTGCCAGGCCAGCGCGAGGGCGGCCCGGACCGGTCCGGACGGCAGCCGTACCGGGCGGGCCCGCAGGATGTCGGCGAGCAGCCGCCCGTCGACGACCGGCTCGGCGGCCACGTTGAACGCCCCGCGCACGTCGCGCAGCACCGCCAGCCGGTACGCCTCGGCGGCGTCCGCCGAGTGCAGGGCCTGGAACCGCAGCCCCGGCAGGTCGGGGAGCACCGGTACGAGCCCCGGCCGCACCAGCCGGCCCGGCAGCAGCGGGCCGGTGAAGAGTCGACGCTGCTGGCTGGCGGCTTCCCGCTTGAAGATGAACCCGGGCCGCAGCCGTACCACCCGCATCTCCGGATGCCGCCGCTCGAAGGCGTCGAGGGCCCGCTCCAGGTACGCCTTCTCCCGGGTGTATCCGGCGGTGGGCCAGCCGTCGGTCGGCCAGCTCTCGTCCACCGGTCGGTCCTTCGGCCCCGGCGAGTACGCCCCGACCGAGGAGGCGTACACCAGCGCCGGTACGCCGGCCCGGGCCGCTGCGGCGAAGACCCGCCGCCCGCCGACGGCGTTGACCCGCCAGGTGGTCAGCGGTCGGTGCGTGGGCTGGAAGAGCCAGGCGAGGTGCACCACCGCGTCGGCGCCGTCGAAGATCTCGACGAGGTCGGCGGCGACGATGTCCGCCTCGGCCCACTCGGTCTTCGGGGCCCGCCACCGGGGTGGCCGCCGCGCCACCCCGACGATCGTGCCGACCGCCGGGTCCCGGCCGAGCGCCTCGACGAGACTCGTCCCCACGTTGCCGGTCGCGCCGACCACCACCACCCGCAGCCCCGACCCGGTGCCGCCCCGTACCGCCGTCACCGGTCGGCCCCGCCGTCCCGGCCGCCGGCGACCCGCCGTACACCGATGATCCGCCGACCGTGTCGGCACCCGGCCACCCGAACGTTCATGGCGGTAGCCGTTCCCGCGCGGCGGGCGGGTAAACGTCGATCGCGCCGACAAACCGGAGATCCGGCGGGCAGCAAGCGGACCCTGGAGGATTTTCCGTGGCGGAGGCGAGCACGGCGGTCGGGCGTCGGTGCTGGCGCCCGGGACCCGGGGTGGCCGCACCCCCTCCCCACCGATGCGATATACATCTACCTGCATCAATTCCGATTTCGACCGGACCGGCCGATACGCGTTGACAGTCCCGACCCGGCCAGTAACATAGATGTAAATCAATCGATGGTGATACACCGGCACCCCCGCCGGGGTCACCCGCCCGGCCGCTCCGGTGACCCGCGCGGCTCGCGCCCGCCACCGGACGGGCAGGCCCCGGTCCCCGCCGTCCGGCACACCCGCCTGCCGGGGTCCACGTTCCCCGTCGATCCACCCACCATCGTTCGGAGGACCAGCAATGCGCCTACACCGTCCCCGGTCCCGGCTGTGGTCAGCCGTGACCGTGGCAGCCGTGGTCGTCGCCAGCGGAGCGGCGATCACCGTCGCCGGACCCGCGGCGGCTGCCGCCGGCTGCGGCGTCACCTACACGGTCGGCTCGCAATGGCAGGGCGGCTTCACCGCGACGGTCACCGTCACCAACGTCGGCGACTCGATCAGCTCCTGGACGCTCACCTGGAGCTACGACGCCGGCCAGCGGGTCACCCAGGCATGGAACAGCACCGTGTCGCAGAGCGGTAGCCAGGTCACCGCCCGCAACGCCACCTACAACGGCAGCATTGCCACCGGAGCGAGCGTCTCGTTCGGCTTCAACGGGTCCTGGAACGGCAGCAACCCCGCGCCGACCAGCTTCGCCGTGAACGGCACCGCCTGCACCGGGGCCCCCGGCCCCAACCCCACCACCGGACCGACGACGCCACCCAACACCCCACCGCCGACCTCGGCGCCGCCGCCCGGCAACCCCACCTGGGGCACCGCCCTGCCGCCGGCGGGAGCGGAGACCAGCCGGGCGTACGACCTGATCGCCACGGCCAACGAGAAGGGGTACCTGCCGAGGTCCGGCGAGTGCTCTGTCGAGATCCACGCCCGCTACTGGACGTACGGCCCCGACGGCAAGGTCTATCCGACCTGGCATCCGACCCGGGATCCCAGTGGCTGTAACTTCGGTCACGAACACGGTGACGACCCGCGCAACTCGGACCTGTACAGCACCGTCGGCTGGCCCGCCTTCGGCTACACCAGCGAGGTGATGCTGGACAACATGCCGGAGAACAGCCACCGGCACGAGGACCACGTCGGGCACAAGGTGCTCTCGGTCAACAACACCAACGTGATCCAGGGTGACAACGGCACCAGCTTCTTCCCGCCGCAGGGCACCACGATCGCCGTCTGCGACACCCTGCTCAAGTTCCACCAGGGCACCCACTCGCCGGACGCGTTCAGCAACAACGTCCACGAGCTGCTCTTCAACCAGCGCTGCACGGCGAGCAACGGTGGCCAGGTCACCGAGGCCCGGTACAACGCGATGATCCCGCTCGGCCGGGCCGGCGGCTTCAGCCCGAGCGAATGCCCGGGCTTCGGCGGCGCGTTCATCAACGTCGCGCCCCCGGTGCCGGCGGACTCGCCGTCGGACACCCGCTCGCTGGGCCGGCTGATCACCGAGCCGGGCTGTGTGCAGGCGATCCGCGAGGGCCGCACCCACTACGACCCGCTCTACCCCAACCCGGTGCCGTTCACCGTCTCCGACATGGACGACTTCTGGTTCTCCGACTTCCAGGTGACGGGGTCCGGGCTGAACTTCCGCCTCGCACCGCTGTTCTACGTGGTCAACCCGTCCCGCTACTACGACCCGACCAAGCCGAACAACCTGGGCCGGATCGTGGACCTGTGCTACACGGACCTCGCGGGCGGCGACTACTGCAACCAGGCCCGGCAGGCCGGACAGAACCTCGCCTGGGACGACCCGCGCTCGCCGTTCAAGGGCACCCTGCGGGAGTTCCGGCCGGGCACCTTCCAGGTGCAGAACAGCGGCCCGACCACGGTCTACACCGACGTGTACGGCCGGAACGCCTCCAGCACGCCGTTCGCCGGCTCCATCCAGCAGTACTTCTCCGGTAACCAGTCGTCGACCATGTACGTCCGTGGTGCGACCAGGGACTGGGCTGCCAACGGGGTGCACGCCCCGAACTGACGGCAGCACCAACCGGTCCGGGCCCGTGGCGGATCCGTCCGTCGCGGGCCCGGACCGTATCGGCCGGCAGTTTTTGGCAGTTCTCGACAACCGCCGATCCGACGACCCGGCCGCTCACCAGCCTCCACATCGGGAAGCGTAACGAGGAGAGAAGTATGGCCCTGAACAATGCCCCCACCAACCCGATCACGCGCAGGAGCTTCGTCCTCGGCGCCGGCGCCTTGGGGCTGGTCACGGCCACAACCATGCTGCACGGAACTGCCAACGCCGCGACGACCATCACCACGACCCAAACCGGCATGGAGGACGGCTACTACTATTCGTTCTGGACCGATGGCGGTGGATCGGTCTCGATGACTTTGGACTCCGGTGGAAGTTACCGCACGTCATGGACCAACTGCGGGAGTTTCGTCTGTGGTAAGGGCTGGAGCAGCGGCGGGCGCAGGAGCGTGAGCTACTCCGGCAGCTTCAACACCTCCGACGGCTATCTGGCTCTCCAAGGGTGGACGTCCAACCCACTCGTGGAGTACATCATCGTCGACAACTGGGGCGACTACCGGCCCATAGGCATTCGCAGGGGCGCAGTCACCAGCGACGGCGGCACGTACGACATCTACCTGACGATGCGATACAACGCTGCCTCCGTCGAGGGCATCACGACGTTCCCTCGGTTCTGGAGTGTCCGGCAGTCGAAGAGGAGCAGCGGGACCATAACCACGGGCAACCACTTTGACGCGTGGGCCAACAATGGCATGAACCTGGGCAGTTTCCGCTACTATATGATCCTCGCAACGGAGGGGTACCAGAGCACCGGACACTCGAATCTGACGGTGGGCGACTAAGCCATCATCGCCCAAGCGGTTCGGGTTGAAAAAGGTTCACTCACCGGCGTACCCGGCCCGTGGCCCAATGCGCGGTCCGGACTGCCGGATGGCCTCGCCGGCGATCTCGATCCGTACGCTCTTTCCGACCAGCACGCCGCCGCTTTCCAGGGCCACGTTCCAGACCAGTCCGTAGTCCTCACGCTCGATCTCGGCGGTCGCGCTGAACCCGAAGATGTCCTGGCCGTACGGGTCGCGCCGGGCGCCGCCGAACTCCACCTGGAGGTCCACGGGTCGGGTGATCCCCTTGACGGTCAGCTCTCCGGTCAGCACGAACCGGCCGGACGTCCGGTCAGCCTGCGCCGGCACGGTGACCTCGCTGCGTCGACCCGGGCGCTGGCTACGCAGCCGGGCCCAGTAGAAGATCGAATCATTCCGGTCCGGCTGCCACCTGATCCCCGTGCTGCGGTACTCGAGGGTGGGGTACCGCAGCACGTCGAGGAAGTCGGCGCTGCTCAGGTGCTTGTCCCGGTCGGCGTTGCCGGTGCCGATGCTGGCCGTCCGGATCGTCGCGGTCACCGAGGATTCCAACGGGTCCGGTTCGACGAGGATCTGCGCGGTCGCCTCGCCGAACTCACCGCGTACCGGGCTCACCATCATGTGCCGGGCGAGGAACCCGACCCGCTTGTGCGCGGGGTCGAGGAGGTAGGTGCCGGGTGCCGGAATCGTCATGCCCTGCCAGGAGCGTGTGGCGGTGCCGGTCATGCTGGTGCTTCCCCCCGGACGGCTGCTGCGCGGTGCGGTGATCTTCCCGCTCACCGGTTTCACAGGGTAGTCAGAAGACCGGCATTCCCTTCCTGACCTGGGAGGCGCCCGTGATGATCGTCACCTTCGGTAGCAGCGGCGCCCTCACTGGCGCACCCGGGTGGCCGGCGCCACGGGGCGACCGCGTCGGCCGGGCAGGTCGCCGGCTACTCCTCCCGCAGCCGGGGCGTGACCGGCCGGTACGCCCTCGGGACATCGGGGTCGCCGGCTACTCCCGGGGCGTGACCGGCCGGAACGCCGCGGGGGCGCCGGGGTCGCCGGCACGCCGCGATCGGTACCCGGGCACCCCCACGCAGGTGAACAGCAGCGCCGCAAGATCCTCGGGCTCGCCGAGCAGCCCGGGTATCTCCGTGTCGACGAAGGTCATGCCGCTGGCGCTGGCCCCGAGGGCGTACGCCGCGAGGTGCAGCCGCCCCTCCACCAGGCCGGCGGCCAACTGCGCGTCGCGGTAGCCACGGTCGTCCAGCCCGGCCAGCGGCGTCGCCGCGATGACGACGTACGCCGCGTCGCCGGCGAGGCCCTGGTCGAGGCAGACCCGCAGCAACTCGGCACGGTGGTCACCGGCGCGCACCGGACGCTCCAGGTCCGGCCACCGGTAGATCCCCGGGGACAGCCCGTCGACACCGTGCACGGCCACCCAGTGCGGCACCTCGACACCGCGCAGTGCCGCCCGCAGGGGCCAGTCCAGCAGCGCGCGGGGCAGCGTCCGGCGCCGGTCCATCCGGCGCTGCGAGCCGCGCCGCCGGACCACCTCGTCCACGGACTCCGCCGCCGGTACGTCCGGCAGCTCCGGCCCCTCCGGCCAGGCCGGGCCGAGGTCGTCACGCTCGCCCGCGCGTTGCGCGGCGGTGCAGAGCGGCAGTTCGACCGGCGGCAGTTCACCGGCGGCGGCCGGACCGGTGGGTGCCACCGCGGGCTCGCCGTCCCCGAGACAGAGCAGAGCGAGCGGGTATTCGTGTATCCCGTCGGCGCCGACCAGCGTCCGCAGCCGCGCGTCCGGAAACCGGCTGTGCAGCCGCGGCCGCAGCCCGGCGCTCGCCGCCCCCGCGCCGAGTTGCGAGAGCAGCGTGCCGGCGTCCCAGTAGAGGTGCCGCCAGCCCCGCTCGGCGTAGCGCCAGCCCGTCCGCCACGGCACACCCGTGACGACCAGTGTGCTGGTGCCGCCCTCGGCCGCCGGGCCGACCCGCACCAGGGCGTGCTCGCGCCCGTCGTACCAGTGGACTCCGTCGGGGATGCCGGCCACGCCCCGGGTACTGGCGTAGACCTCGAGCGGGAAGCGCCCGCCCGCCGAGCCGGACGCCCGGAACGGCACCGTGACCCCGTCGCGCTCGGCGACCCGGACCACCCCGGCGCCGAGAAAGAGCACCCGGCCCAGTTGTGCGGCGTCCAGCGGCTGTGCCGGAGCCGGCTGCCCGGCCAGCACCGAGGTCGCGGAGACCCCCGGATCCGGCAGCTCGCGCGGCAGCGGCACGGCGGGCAGCCCGTGGTACGCCTTCATCGGTGGCGGCCGGGTGCCGGGATCGTTCGGCACGAGGTCGTGCCGGACCCGCGGGTCGTCGACGGGCACGTCCCAGCGCCGGCCCGGCTCGTACGACGTCAGCCGGTGCAGCAGCCCGGCGCCCGATTCCAGATCCACCGCCCCATCCTCGCAGGGTCCGCCCCCGGGTGACCTCAGTACTGCAATGCCGTCGCCACGTCCCGCCCGATGCGTTCGACCGCCGTGAGGTCGAGCCCGTAGAGCACGTAGCGACCGTGCCGTTCCACCCGCACCAGTCCCAGGTCGCGCAGGACCCGCAGATGGCGGGAGACCTGGGGCCGGGTCATCGACAGCCGGTCCGCCAGGTCGGCGGTGGTCATCGCCTGCCGGGCGATCAGCCGGCACAGGCGTACCCGACGCGGGTCGGTGAGGGCCAGCAGGCGGCTGCGGGCCAGGGTGACGCCGACCTCCGGCGCCTCGACCGGAAAGTGCACCACCGGCGGCAGCCCCGGCTCGTTCTTCACCAGCAGGTGCGGTGCGCCGTACCGGGTGGGGATGAGCAGGACCGGCGTACAGGACGGCCTGATCACCGCGTGGTGCACCTTGTCGAAGACGACCCGGGCCGGCCCGGTCGACGGGGTGGCCGTCCGCGCGGTGGACGGGCTCAGTCCGACCAGGGCGGCCGCCGGACCCTCGTCGGCCAGGCGCTGGCGCACCCGGTGCGCGGCCCGGGTGAGGAGGGGCTCGGTCTCGGCCCAGAGGTCGCCGAAGTAGACCCGGTGGCACAGGCCGAGGAAGTCGAGTACGTCGGCGCGGAGCGCCTCGGGGTCCCGCAACAGGTCCTCGGCGAGCCTGAGGTGCGGCTCCGGCAGCCGGGACGCGGCCTGCCGCAGCGCACTGGCCTGGGTCGGGTCGTGCAGCACCCGGCCGAAGTCGAAGCCGTGGTAGCCGCTGGCGCAGGTGAACGCGGTGAGTTCGGCGAACCGGTGCAGTGAACCTCTTTCAACCTCCCCTTGCGGTCCGTCGGAGCGCGAGGTCGGACGCGGTGTGTGAGGGCCGCGCGGTCCAGGTTGAGAAAGGTGCAGTGGGAGCCGGGTCAGCGGCGCGGCCGGTGCTGCCGTGCCGAGCCCGGGATAGAAGGCCCGCCAGCGCAGCGCGGTCCACAGTGGTGCGAACCGCAGTAGCCCGGCCCGGAAGGCGGGCGGGGCGGCCCGGGAGACCTCGGCCGCCCAGGACGCGTGCTCGGGATGGTGGAGGTGGCCGGTCAGCACGTGCAGGCTCGCCGCCAGCTCGGCCAGCGGTGACACGACGACGGGAAATCGGTCGGGGCCCACCCCCGCCAGGAGGATCACAACCGACATGGCGGTGAGTGTATGGTCGGCAACTCGTCAGGCCCGCACCTCGGCCTGCGCGGCGAACTCCGCCCGCGCCGCCGCCAGCAACTCCGCCCGGGTGAGCAGCTCGGCGACCACCCGGGCCAGTCCGGTCGCCGCGATCTGGGTGCGGTCGTGCGCGAAGGGCGTCGCCGCCGCCTCGCGCATCGCCGCCGAGTGGCTCGGCGTGCCGGGTTCGGCGATCTGGATGTACGGGTGGATGACCGGCAGCAGCCCGGAGAGGTTGCCGATGTCGGAGGAGCCCGCCGGGCCGGCCGGGTCACCGGGCAGGATCTCCACCCCGAGCGCCCGTACCGCCGCACCGAACCGCTCGGCGAGCACCGTGTTGTTGCGGCGTTCGGCGTACATCGGGCCGGTCTCGTGGAGCGCCGCGGCCGTCCCGGTGGCCAGCGCCGCGCCGTCGGCCGCGTTACGGACCCGCTCGACCAGCGCCTCGACCGAGGTTGCCGTCCGGTCCCGGACGTACAGGTCCACGGCGGCGTGCACCGGTACGACGTTCGGGGCCGCGCCGCCGTCCGAGACGATGCCGTGCAGCCGTACGGTGGGCGGCACGAACTGGCGCATCGCGTCGACCGCCTGGAGGAACAGTTGGGCTCCGGCCAGCGCGCTGCGGCCCAGCCAGGGGGAGATCGACGCGTGCGCGCTGGTCCCGGTGAAGGCGACCCGCAGGTGCGCCGCGGCCAGTCCGGGGCGGGCGGTCAGCGAACGGTCGCCGGGATGGAACATCAGTGCCGCGTCGACGCCGTCGAAGACCCCGGCCTCGGCCAGCCGGACCTTGCCGGCGCCACCCATCTCCTCACCGGGAGTGCCGAGCACCGCGACGGTGCCCGGATGATCGGGCAGCGCGCGGACGACCGCGATCGCCGCCGCGGCGGCACCAGCCGCGATGAGGTTGTGGCCGCAGCCGTGCCCGAGGCCGGGCAGCGCGTCGTACTCGGCGAGAACCGCGACGTACGGGCCGGGCCGGCTGCCCCGGTGCTCGGCCGCGAACGCGGTCTCCAGCCCGCCCAGTGGCGCCCGCACCGTGAAGCCCGACTCGGCGAGCCAGGCGGCCAGCAGCTTCCGGGCGTGGAACTCGGTGAACTTCAGCTCCGGCCGCGCGTGGATGGCGAGGCTGACCGCCTCCATCCGGGGCCGGAGCGCGGTGAGGGCGGTGGAGAGGATCTCCAGCGCGGGGCTTGCGGTGGACACGGTGGACATGGCGACTCCCGTCGTACCGGGTGATGGGGCGGCGCGCGTCGGAGCAGTGCCGCGCCCTCAGGTACTCCGAGACTGCGGCCGCCCGGGCGCGGGCGGCCGCGGATTGCCGCGGCGGAGGTAACCGTCGCCGGAGGGCCGGGCGGCTCGCCCGCGCCCCCGACTCCGGCGGCGTGGTGAAAAAACTCGCAACCGCCTCGCGGGTACGATGTCGATCTCGTTGCGCACCGTCTTCGCACCCGATGGTCCCCTCACATTGGAGCCTGGCCATGGCCGACCTGGATCCCGAACTCGCTGCCAGGTTGCAGTTCGAGGTGCCGCACGCGGCGCGGATCTGGAACTACTGGATGGGCGGCAAGGACAACTTCCAGGCCGACCGGGCCGCCGGGGCCGCCGTCGCGGAGGTCTACCCGGAGATCGTCGTCATGGCCCGGCAGTCCCGGCGCTTCCTCATCCGGGCCGTGCGCTTCCTGGCCGCCGAGGCGGGCGTCCGGCAGTTCCTCGACGTCGGCACGGGCCTGCCCACCATGCAGAACACCCACGAGGTCGCCCAGCAGATCGCGCCGGAGTCCCGGATCGTCTACGTCGACAACGACCCGATGGTGCTGGTGCACGCCCGCGCCCTGCTGGCCAGCACCACCTCCGAGGGGCTGACCAACTACGTGCACGCCGACTACCACGATCCGGAGAGGATCCTCGCCAAGGCGGCCGAGGCGCTCGACTTCCGGAAGCCGGTCGCGGTGATGTTCATGGGCGTACTGGGCTACGAGCCCGACCTGGACGTCGTACGCTCCATCGTGGGCCGGATACTGGAACCCGCCGTCTCCGGCAGCCACCTGGTGCTGTGGGACGGCAGCGACACCAGCCCGGCGGTGGTCGACGGCGCCGACAAGCTGGTGGAGAGCGGCGGAGCTCCCTACATCCTGCGCAGCCCCGAGCAGCTCGCGAGCTGCTTCGAGGGCCTGACCATGGTGGAACCCGGCCTGGTGCCGATCACGCAGTGGCGCCCGGACGACTCCGAGGCCGAGCAGATCGACGCCTACGGCGCCGTGGCCCGCAAGCCCTGACCGACGTTCCGGCGGCCCGGGGGAGTTTTCCGACACTGCCGTTCTGGCGACAGAACAATATGAACGTTCCTCGATAGCTTCGGTGTGGCACTCGAGAGCCGGTCCTGATTTGCTTCGCATCAGATGGGACATCCATGCGACTACGACCATCTCTTCGGACCACCACCGCGACGATCGTCATCCTGGCCGCCACCGTCCTGTCGTCGACGCTGACGACGGCGGGCGCCGCGGCCGCACCCGTGGACCCGGCCGGGGTCAGCTCGACGTCGGTCAAGCTCAGCCCGGAGGCCGCCGCGCTGGGCAGCACTCCGGAGATCGCTCTCGCCCGGTTCTGGACGAAGGAGCGCATCGCGGCGGCCAGGCCGGCCGACAACGGCGTCTCGCTCGCCGAACTCCGCAAGACCGCGCAGAGTTCCGTACTCGGTGAGACCACCGTGGCCGGTCTGCCGCCGCGCGCCGCCGCGACCAACCTGCACGGCCAGTCCGGTGCCGGGCCGGCCAAGGCCGCCCGGGGCGACGCGTCCGTGATGGCGGGCCCGACCGGTACCTCCTGGCCGTGGCGGCACGACTTCGTGTCGCTGACCAACGGCAAGGTGCTCTACGAGCACAACGGAGGGCTCTGGCACTGCTCGGGCGTGGTCGTCAGCAGCGAGGCCCGCAACACCGTGTTCACCGCGGGACACTGCGTGCACGAAGGCTCCGGCGGTGGCTGGCAGAACACCAACTGGACCTTCATCCCGGACTACTACTACGGGGACCGGCCGCTCGGCACCTGGACCGCCCGGGAGTTGTGGTCGCTCAACGGCTGGATCAACGACGGCGACCGGGCGTACGACGTCGGGGTCGCGGTGATGCACCTGAACGCCGGGCAGCGGCTCGCCGACGTCACCGGCAGCCAGGGCATCCGGATCAACGGCCCGTCGACCCCGTCGGTGTGGCACTTCGGGTTCCCGCTGAACTCCCCGTTCGACGGCGAGGATCTGATCACCTGCGACGGCGCGACGTCGCTCCGGTACGTCCTCTGGGGCGACCTCAAGCTGGCCTGCACCATCCAGGGCGGTGGCAGTGGCGGCGCCTGGTTGGCCGACTTCAACGGCGACTCGGGCTACACGATCAGCGTCAACAGTTACCACGTCGGCAACGACCTGACGCAGATCTACGGGCCGTACTTCGGTGACGGGGTCTCGAACCTCTACGCTGCGGTGCGTAACCTGAGCTGATGCGTTCCGTACGCCGCCGGGTTGCCGCCATGGTCGTGCTCTCGACCGTGGCGGCAACGCCGGCGGCGTGCGCGGGTGCGGACCGCGGCGGCGGCGGGCCGGCCTCGTCCCGGGTGGTTCCGGCGCTGAGCCTCACCCTGGAGCGCAGTCCGGCGCCCGGCGACCGCGAACTGCGGATCCGGGTGGCGATGTCGGCGCTGGCCGACGGCATCGACCGGGTCGACCAGCGCCGCGACGGCGACCAGGTGGGCCTGCTGGTCTGGGTGCGGGAACGGGCCCCGGGCCCGGCCGAGGAGGTGCCGAACTCGGCGCGGGTCGAGAGCACCGCCGTACCGCTCGACGCGCCGGTCGGCAGCGCCCGGGTGGTCGACCTGTCCACCCAGCCACCGCGACCGGTCCCGGTGGTCCCGGCCGGCTGACCCTCGGTGCCCGCCGGCAGCGGCACCCGGCGGCTGCCGTCGCCGCGCTGCTCGACTGACATTCGTCACGGGTGCGACCGGGTGCCCCGCACGGAAAGCGGTGATCGGTGGCACTGCCGCCGGTGACCGGTGGCCCGAAGAATCGAGCCATGAACCAGACGATGACGGCCATCGACCCGGGACTCGCGCCGCCCGACCCGACCGTCGTCCAGGTCAGCGACCTACGACGACGGTACGGCGGCAGCGGCGGCTTCGAGGCGGTGCGCGGGGTCTCCTTCTCGGTCGGCCAGGGTGAACTGTTCGCGCTGCTCGGCACGAACGGTGCGGGCAAGACCTCCACCCTGGAACTGGTCGAGGGGCTGGACCGGCCCAGCGGCGGCACGGTCCGGGTCTTCGGGCGGGACCCGTACCGGGACCGGGCGGCGGTCCGGCCGCGCACCGGGGTGATGCTCCAGGAGGGCGGCTTTCCCGCCGACCTGACCGTGGCGGAGACCGCCCGGATGTGGGCCGGTACGCTGCCCGAACCGCAACCGGTCGACCGGGTGCTGGAGCTGGTGGACCTGCGCCACCGGGCGCGTACCCAGGTGAAGCAGCTCTCCGGCGGTGAGCGGCGCCGGCTCGATCTGGCGATGGCCATCCTGGGTCGGCCGGACGTGCTCTTCCTCGACGAGCCGACCACCGGGCTGGACCCGGAGAGCCGGCACAACACCTGGCAGTTGGTCCGGGCGTTGCTCGTCGACGGCCTCACGGTCCTGCTCACCACGCACTATCTCGCGGAGGCGGCGGAACTCGCCGACCGGCTGGCGATCATGCACCGGGGCCGGATCGTCACGGCCGGTACCGTCGCCGAGGTGGTGGCCGCGCACCCGGCCCGGATCAGCTTCGCGCTGCCGGACGGGCTCGACCCGGCGGAGCTGCCGGCGCTGCCCGGGGCCCAGCCGCCGCCGGCCGGTGCGCCGGCCGCGCCCAGCGGCCGGCTGACCCTCTACACCGACGCGCTGCAACCCGCGCTGACCACGCTGCTGGGCTGGGCCAACGGGCGCGGCCTCGACCTGGCCGGGCTGGACGCCCGGTCCGCGTCCCTGGAGGAGGCGTTCCTCGCGGTGGCGCATTCCGGTGGATCGGTCGAGGAGGAGGTCCGATGACGGCACCGGCGAAGGCGACCAGCGGCGGCGGCCTCGTCCGGCGGCTCGGGTTCGGCCGGGCGAGCCTGCGCCGGATCGGCGCGCTCGGCCGGGCGGAGCTGGTCCTGCTGCTACGCAACAGGACCGCCGCGACCACCGCGCTGCTGTTGCCGCTGGCCACGGTGGGGCTCTTCTCGACCTTCCTCAGCGGCGACGGGCACGTCTCCACCGGAGCGCTGCTCGCCACCGGCATGTTCGGCTTCGTCCTGCTCTACGTCGTCTACTACAACCTGGTGACCACCTACGTCGCCCGGCGCGAGGAGCGGGTGCTCAAGCGGCTGCGTACCGGAGTGGTCACCGACGGCGAGATCCTGGTCGGCACGGCGGTCCCGGCCCTGGTGCTAGCCCTGGCCCAGGTGGTGCTCACCGTCGTCGCGGCGACGGTCTTCTTCGACCTGCCGGTGCCGGTCAACCTTCCGCTGCTGCTCGTCGCGGTACTGGCCGGCGGTGCCGTCTTCGTCCTGCTCGCGGCCGCGTCGTCGGGCTTCACCAGGACGGTGGAGACCGCACAGATCACCACGATGCCGGTGCTGATCCTGTCGATGATCGGGTCGGGCTTCACCGGATCGGTGGATTCGCTCCCGGACGGGGTCGCCAGACTGTTCCAGATGCTGCCGCTTACTCCGGTGCTCGAACTGGTCCGGCTCGGCTGGGTCGGCACCACCGGCGCCGAGGCGCCGCGCGACTTCGTCGGCGTACTGGCCGAGGCGGGGCGACCGGCGCTGATCATACTGTTGTGGCTGGCCGTCGGTGTCTCGGCGACCCGCCGCTGGTTCCGCTGGGACACGCGACGCTAGCCCAGGTCGGACGCAGGGAGGTCCCGGATGCGTGAGCTGGTCGGCTGGTGGACCGGACGCGGCCAGCCCGAGCGGTTCGACCTGGTCACCCGGGCCAGCCTCTATCTGGTCCTGCTGACCGAGCCGATCGCGCTGTTCAACGCGACCGGTGCAGGCTGGCCGGCGGCCGGCCGGATCGCGGTACTCGGGTTCGGCACCGCACACATGGTGCTCTGCCTGCTCGCCGTACGGGCCGGGGTCGACCATTTCCTCGGCCGCCGGGACCGTCCCACCCGGCTGGTCGTGGCGGCGGGGTGGCTGACCCTGGTCACCATCCTCGCCGCCGAGGTGACCAACGCCCTGACGGGCGCGCAGCCCGGCTCCGCCGGGTGGACGTTGCCGGTGACGGTGCTGGTCTCGTGCTACTTCCTCGGCGCGCTCTGCACCGTGGCCCCACCCCGGTACGCCTTCGGCGGAGCCGGCGGGCTCGTCCTCGTGGTGCTGCTGATCGGTCTGGTCGACGGGGCGTCGGCCGATCTCCTGCGCTCGTCGGTCTGGATGCTGAGCTTCGGCTTCGTCGTCCTGTTTTCCACCTTCCGGTGCTCGCTCTGGATGCTCGGCGTGCTCTGGGAACTGAAGCGGTCCCGGGGCAACCAGGTCCGGTTGGCGGTGGCCGAGGAACGGCTGCGGTTCGCCCGGGACCTGCACGACGTACTCGGCCGGAACCTGGCGGTGGTGGCGTTGAAGAGCGAACTGGCCGCGCAGTTGGCGAAGCGGGACCGGCCCCGGGCCGTGGAGGAGATGCTGGAGGTGCGCCGGATCGCGCAGGACTCGCTGACCGAGGTACGCGAGGTCGTCCGGGGTTACCGCGCCGCCGACCTGGACGCGGAACTGGCCGGCGCCCGTGCCGTGCTCACCTCGGCGGGGGTGCGGTGCTGGGTGCTGGGGGAGGGGCACGACCTGAGCCCGCAGGCGCAGAGCGCGCTCGGCTGGGTGGTCCGGGAGGGCACCACCAACGTGTTGCGGCACAGCGAGGCGCTGACCTGCACCGTCTCGGTGCGCCGGGGCCGGCCGGCGGCCGACGGAGCCGGAGCAGCCGACGGAGCCGGAGCAGCCGACGGCGACCGTTCCCGGTACGCCCCCGACCCGCCGGACGGCGCGTGCCTGGTGACCCTGGTCATGGAGAACGACGGCGTACGTCCCGGCGGCCCGCTGGTGTTCGGCAACGGCCTGCTCGGGCTCAGCGAGCGGCTGGCGCCGCTCGGCGGTCGGGTGACCGCCACCCGACCGGGCCGGGACCGGTTCCGGCTGACCGCACAGTTACCGCTGACGGCAGCGGCGCCGCCGCCCGGCGAGGCGGGCTCCGGTGCGGTGTCCGGCGGTGGGCCGTTCGGGGGTGCGCCGTCCGGCGAGGCGGGCTCCGGTGCGGTGTCCGGCGGTGGGCCGTTCGGGGGTGCGCCGTCCGGCGAGGCGGGCTCCGGTGCGGTGTCCGGCGGTGCGCCGTCCGGCGGGGCCCCGTCCCGGGAGGAGCCCGACTCCGTCCCGGCACAGCGGAGCCGATCGTGACCGGCCGGCCAGGACCGCCGGAGCCGGAGCCCGTCGCGCGGGACGGCGAACGGATCGGGGCCGGCTCGCCCGAGCAGATCCGGATCCTGCTCGCCGAGGACGAGCACCTGATCCGCGGCGCGCTGACCGCGCTGCTCGGGCTGCACGACGACCTGGTGGTGATCGGCCAGGCGGCGACCGGCACCCAGGCGCTCTCGCTGGCCCGGGCGCTGCGGCCCGACGTGGCCATGCTCGACCTGCAGATGCCGGAGTTGGACGGCATCGCGGTCGCCGAGGCGATCCGGGCCGAGGTACCGGGCTGCCGGACGATGATCGTCACCAGCCACGGCCGGCCCGGGCACCTCAAGCGGGCACTCGCGGTCGGGGTACGGGGCTTCCTGCCGAAGACGGTCTCCGCCGAGGTGCTCGCCGACGTGGTCCGCAGCGTCCACCGCGGTGGCCGGTACGTCGATCCCCAGTTGGCCGCCGAGGCGATCAGCGCTGGCGACAGCCCGTTCACGCCCCGCGAGGCCGACGTGCTGGAGTTGGCGGCGGACGGCGCGCCGATCGAGGAGATCGCCCAGCGGATCTCGCTCTCGCCGGGGACGGTGCGCAACTATCTCTCCTCGGCGGCCGGCAAGGTCGGTGCCGCCAACCGGCACGAGGCGGTGGCCATCGCCCGCCGGTACGGCTGGCTCTGACCCGCCGCCCCGGCACGGTGTGTTCGGCCACTCGCTGGGCGGGTGCGACCCTGGCGGGGGCGGTGCGGCCGGGCGGGCCGGCTCAGTGCGACCGTGGCGGGGGCGGTGCGGCCGGGCGGGCCGCTCAGTGCACCCGGACCGGGCCGGCGGCGTCGATCCGGGCGGTCACCTCCAGCCGGCGCGGCGCCAGCCCGGAGGTGGCCCGGAACCTCTCGACCGCCGCCGCCACGTGTTCCCGGACGGCGGTCAGCCCGGCCCGGGAGTTGAGCTGCAACTCGATCCAGAGTTCCGGCCGGGGCGCCGTGCCGGCCAGCGTGACCGAGGCCCGGCGGACCTGCGGATCCCGGGCGAGGTCGCGTTCGAGGCCGCGGGCCAGCCGGGCACCCCGGACGCGGGTGGCGCCGGGCAGCGCCGGACCGGCGGCCGCGGTCTGACCGGTGACGGACCGCAGGTCGAGGTCGCCCAGCACCGGGTACCGGCGGGCCCGGAGCACCCGGCCGAGCAGCTTCGACCCCAGCCAGGCGAAGAAGGTACCGAGCACGCCGAGGATGACCAGACCCCACGGGTCGAGGCCGCGCCAGGTGCGGAGCAGACCCGACCAGAGCAGCGGTGCGTTGTTGTCGACGCCGGCCAGGTGTCCGAGGCTGGCGATCAGCCCGACCACGCCGATGGCGGTGAGCACCAGGCCGACCACCGTCCAGAGCACCCGGATGGCGCTGTTCGTCATGCCGGCTCTCCAGGCTGCCGCATCAGCCCTCCACCCGGGGTACGTCGGTCCGTGGCCGGCTGCCCGACCGGATCATCTGCACGCCGACGTGGTCGTGCGGCGAGGCGCCGAGGCGTTCCAGTTCGCGCCGGACGGTGAACTCCACCGCCATGCTGACCGAGGCGTCGCCGACCGCCCGGATCCGGGTCCGCCAGCCGAGGCCCTCGCGGCGGACCCGGGCGCTCGCCGACTCGACTCCGGGTACCGCGTTCGCGGCCGTCGCCAGTTGCCGTTCCACCGAGCGGCGTTGCAGGTGCCAGCCGTCGGCGAGCCGGGTGGGTAGCCGGTCGGGCTTCCAGCGGACCAGCTGTCCCCACAGGATCAGCAGCCCGAGTACGCCGGCGGCGACGATTCCGGTCCGCACCCAGGGATCCTCCAGCCGGGTACCGGTCAGCGTGCGGTACCAGGCCGCCCGGTCGACGACCACCGACTCCCGGCCCAGGGCCACCGCGAAGACCTCCACGATCAGCAGCAGCCCCACGCCCAGCAGAGCGCAGCCGAGCAGCAGGGTGGCGAGCCGGTTGACCAGGCGCATCTCAGCTCCCGTCCACCGGCACCGGCAGGTCGATGTCGTCGACGACCACCTCCACCGACGGCTGCTGACCGAAGCCGGCCAGTACGCCCCGGACCGCCACCTGGATCTGCTCGGCCACCGGGGCGATTGGCACCGGCCCGAGCCCGACATGCACCTCGACCGGGTCCCCGAGCCGGATGCCGACGACCTTGCCGCCGGGAAACAGCGTGGCCACCTCCACGCCGGTACCGGCGGTCAGCCCGGTCACGCCGGGAACCCCGAGTACCGCCTCCCGGATCTTTCCGGCGACCGTGGCCTGGTCGGCGACGGTGACCGGGGCGGCCTCGGAGACTGGGGTGGCCTTGGGGGCCGGGGTGGCCTTGGGGGCCGGGGTGGTGGTCGCCCGGCCGCTCCGCGGAGTCGCCGTCCTGGTGTTCGGGGCCTCCGCCGTCGCCGGGTTGGTCCGCGGCGAGGTGCGGCGGTTACGGGTGTCGCGGCTGGTCGTCGCGCGGCCGGGCTCGGCGGTGGTCCGGCCGCCGCGGTCGGTGCCGCTCTGCGCCGCCCGGCTGGTGCCGCTCTGCGCCGCCCGGCTGGTCATCGCGCCCGCTGCTGGCCGTCGTCGCCGTCCTGGTCGCCCTCGACGAAGACGTCGTCGACGTTGATGTTCACCTCGACGACCCGCAGGCCGGTCATCGCCTGGACCCGGTCGACGACGTTGCGGCGTACCGCCTCGGAGACCTCGACGATGCTCTGGCCGTAGAAGGTGACGATGTCCAGGTCGATCGCTGCCTCGCGCTCGCCGACCTCGACCGAGACGCCCTGCCGGATGGTTTCGCTGCCGCCCGGGACGAGACCGCGGAGCTGTCCGACCCGCCGGGCCAGGCCGGCACCCATCGAGCGCACGCCCGGAATCTCCCGCGCGGCGAACCCGGCGATCTTGGCGACCACGCCCTCCGCGATGCGGGTCTTGCCGGACTCGGTGGTCAGCTCGGCCCGGGCCGGTCCACCGCCGTCCGGCGTGGCCATCGGGCCCGGCGTGGCCGCCTGTGTCCGGTTGTCGTTCTTGGTGGCGGTACTGCTGTCAGCCATCGCCTGTCCTCATCTCCTGCCGATGCCGGGTCGATCCGGTGCGGGTGGCCTGCACCGCTCAGCGGCGTCGGGACGCGGTCGCCCGGTCGGCCAGGCCGGCGACGCTGAGATCACCGTCGATCACCCGTACGGCGAGCCACCCGACCAGGCCGGCGAGCACGGCACCCGCCGCCGCTCCGAAGCCGGCGACGGCCCATACCGCCGCGACGAGGAAACCGACGACGAAACCGAACTGTTGGCGTGACATGCGTTCCTCCCCGGCTGGGTGCGGCAGGTCGGCAGTGCTTACACGCTGGCGGAGAACTCGAACCCTGCCGAACCGACGACATGTGTGATCCGCGTCACTCCAAGTGCCGTGATCATGACTGTCGGGAGCGGCGGGTAGCGTGACCGGGTGCGGCTCACCAAATACACCCACGCCTGCGTACGGCTCGAACACTCCGGCGGTGTCCTGGTCATCGACCCCGGCGTCTGGAGCGAGCCGGCGGCGCTGCGCGGTGCCGACGCGGTCCTCGTCACGCACGAGCACACCGACCACGTCGACGTGCTGCGGCTGGCCGGCCTCGGCGTCTCGGTCTACGCCCCGGCCGGGGCGGACATCCCCGATCTCGACGTGCACCCCGTCGCACCGGGGGAGGAGTTCACCGCCGCCGGCCTGCGGGTGCGCGCCTTCGGCGGTCGGCACGCCACCATCTACGGCGGCCAGCCGGACTGCCCGAACCTCGGATACCTCGTCGAGGGGCAGGTCTATCATCCCGGCGACTCGGTGCACCGGCCGGACATGCCGGTGCAGACGCTGCTCGTACCGGTGCAGGGGTCCTGGCTGAAGACCGCCGAGGCGATCGACTTCGTCCGGGCCATCGCACCCGAACGGGCGTACGGCATCCACGACGCGCAGGTCAACGACCGGGGGCTGCAGAGCGTGCACGGGTGGCTCGCCGAGGAGAGCGCCGGCTGCTACCGCTGGCTCACCCCGGGCGAGACGGCCTGACGCACCACTACCGGCGGACCGGTACGCCCGGCCAGCGGACCGGTCCGCGTGCTGGTCACCTGGTGCGGCCGCGGCCGGCCGGGGTGCCGGGCCGCTCGGTCCAGCTGTCCACGATCGCCGCGACCAGCGCGACCAGGACGAAACCGATGGTGGCCAGCAGAGCGTCCCGGAACGCCCGTGACCAGCCGTCGTGGGTGGCGGCCAGGGTGCTGAAGAAGATCGCGCCGACTCCGGCGATGCCGGCGGCGGCGCCGATCCGCTGGCCGGTCTGCAACATTCCGGCCGCACTGCCGGCCTGGCCGACCGGTACCTCGGAGAGCGTGAGGTTCTGGTTGGGCGTGATCACCAGTCCGCTGCCGAGCCCGGCGACCAGCAACGGCAGGGCGGTCGCCAGCGGTGCGCCGCGCCCGGGCACGAAGTGCAGGGCCAGGATCACGGCGCCGAGCCCGAGCGCCACGGTGGCCAGGCCGATCGCGACCAACGGCCGGCCGAACCGGTTGACGATCCGGCCGCCGAGTGCTGCGGTGACCGCCGAACCGAGCGCGAACGGCGTGATCGCCAAGCCGGCCTCCAGGGCGGTGTAGTGCAGCCCGGCCTGCAGATAGAGGGTGAAGAGGAAGAAGACCGCGACGAAGCCGCCGAAGTAGAGCAGCCCGATCAGGGTGCCGAGCGAGTACGACCGGAGCCGGAACAGGGCCAGGTCGAACAGCGGCTCCCGACGGCGCCGATACCGCAGTTCCCAGCCGACGAAGCCGAGCAGCACCAGCAGCCCACCCGGGATCAGCAGCCACTTGAGCGGCCCGTGCCACTGCCGCTGTTGCACCAGCGGCAGCAGCAGGAGGACGACACCGATCCCCAGCAGCAGTACGCCGAACGGGTCGAGATCCTTCCGGCCGGCCCGCCGTCCGGGACCGGCCGGCAGCAGCCGCCAGGCGAAGGCGATCGTGGCGATGCCGACCGGGACGTTGACGAAGAAGACCAACCGCCAGCCGAGATGCTGGCCGCCGAGTTCGATCAGGGCGCCGCCGAGCAGTGGCCCGACGCCGGTGGAGATGCCGATGGTGGCGCCGAGCAGCCCGAACGGACGGCTCCGGGCCGCACCCCGGTAGAGCTGCTGGATCAGCCCGATCACCTGCGGGTTCACCAGTCCGGCCGCCGCGCCCTGCAGCAGTCTGGCGGCGATCAGCCAGGCCGGCGACTCGGCCAGCCCGGCCGCCGCGCTGGTCAGGGTGAACAGCGCGAGACCGAGCATGAAGACGTTGCGCCGGCCCCGGGCGTCACCGAACCGGCCGGCGGGGACCAGCATCAGGCCGAAGGTCAGCGCGTAGCCGGAGAGGATCCACTGGAGATCGCTCGGGTCGGCGTGGATGGCCCGGTCGATCGAGGGGATCGCGACGTTCACGATGCTCACGTCCAGCAGCGTCATGAACGCGGCGACCAGTCCGACGGTCAGGATCTGCCGGCGCCGCCGGGTGGCTGTCCGCTCGTCCAGCCCGGCCAGTGGATCCGGTTCCGGTGTTGCCGGGCCGGCCCGGTCGCCCGGCCCGGGCCGGCCGGCACGATCCGGTGGACTGCCTTGTGCCGCGCTCAATCGGGCCTCGCTGACTGGTGCCGCGTCCGAGTCGTGGGCCGCGAACGGTGACCACCGGGGACAGACTAGCGCAAACCGCCCCAATGCACAGTCGCTGACCTGCCCGGTGGTTCGTCGCCCCGCCGCTCGGCCCGGTCGGCCGGGCAGCTCAGGTGAGGTGCTGCGAGCACCAGCGCGGACCGAAGTCCAGACCCTCCATCGGGGAGTCCTCGCGGTGCAGCAGGTTCTTCTCGCCGAGCACGTGCAGCGGCGTCGTCAACTGGTCCGGTGGCAGGCCGACCTCCTCCGCGATGGCCTCCGGGAACGGCACCTGTCCCCGGGCCTCCAGGGTGGTGACCGCCTGGTACACCCGCTGTTCGATGTCGGTGAGATGTAGCTGTTGCATGGTGACCTCCTCGCCCGCGCACCGCGCACGGGCAGTTCGCGAGGCCGCGATTACCCACCGAGACGGCGTTGATGCACCCGGGTAACGGATCCGCCACGATCGTCGGCCGGCGTCCCGTTCCCGGAGCCGACCGGGCGGTCGCCTAGGCTGCTACCCGTGATCTGGGACGTGGCCGTGATCGGGGCTGGACCGGCCGGGCTCTCCGCCGCGTTCGCCGCCGCCCGGGCCGGAGCGCGGACGGTGGTGCTGGAGAAGTCCGAGCATCCGCGCTACAAGACCTGCGGCGGTGGTCTGATCGGCACCTCGCTGGCGGCCGCCGCCGCGCGGATCGAGGTACCCGCCGACGACCGGGTGGACCGGGTGACGTTCACCGCCGACGGCCGGCGGGAGTTCACCCGGCGGCACCGGCCGGGGCAACTGCTCACGATGGTGCGGCGGGAGGAGTTCGACGACCGGTTGCGGGGCGCGGCCGTCGACGCGGGCGCCGTACTCCGGCAACGGATCGCGGTGCGTGGGATCGAGCAGGACCCCGACGGCGTACGGGTCCGGCTCGCCGACGGCACCGAACTGGGTGCCCGGGTGGCGGTCGGCGCCGACGGCTCGGCCGGGGTGACGGCCCGCCGGGTGGGGGTGGAGTACTCACAGGTCGACCTGGGGCTGGAACTGGAGATTCCGATCCCCGCACCGCTCCAGCAGCGCTGGCGCGGCCGGTTGCTGCTGGACTGGGGCCCGCTGCCCGGGTCGTACGCCTGGGTCTTCCCCAAGGGCGACCGGCTCACCGTCGGCGTGATCGCCGCCCGGGGCGAGGGGGAGCGGACCCGGCGCTACCTGCGGCGGTTCGTGGAGCGGCTGGGCCTGTCCGGCCTGGAGCCGGCGCACGACTCCGGGCACCTGACCCGGTGCCGGGCCGACAACTCCCCGCTGCGGCACGGCCGGGTGCTGGTCGCCGGTGACGCGGCCGGCCTGCTGGAGCCGTGGACCAGGGAGGGGATCAGCTTCGCGCTGCGTTCCGGTGCGCTGGCCGGCGCGGCGGCGGCCGGCGGTGACCTCGACGGGTACGTCCGGGCGGTGCACGACCAGCTCGTCCCGCCGATGCGGGCCGGGCACCGGATTCTCGCCGCCTTCTCCCGGCACCCGGGGCTCTTCCACACCGCCCTGGCCACACCGCCCGGCTGGCGGATGTTCACCGCCTTCTGTCGGGGCGAGACCAGCTTCGACCGCACCCTGGAGCGCCGCCGGGTACGCGCCGCGCTGGCCCTGCTCGGCTGACCCCGCCCCGGCGGCGCCCAACTGCGACTATCTGCCGGCGGCGACCGCCCGGTCGTCCTGGTACGGCCTGAAGCGGCGCAGCCGCAGCGAGTTGCCGACGACGAAGACCGAGGAGAAGGCCATCGCCGCACCTGCGATCATCGGGTTGAGCATCCCGATCGCGGCCAGCGGCAGCGCGGCGACGTTGTAGGCGAACGCCCAGAACAGATTGCCCCGGATCACCCGTAGCGTCGCCCGGGACAGCCGGATCGCGTCCACGGCGGCGGTCAGGTCACCGCGTACCAGGGTCAGGTCGGCGGCCTCGATCGCGACGTCCGTACCCGTGCCCATGGCCAGCCCGAGATCCGCCTGCGCCAGCGCGGCGGCGTCGTTGACACCGTCCCCGACCATCGCCACCACCCGACCCTCGGCCTGGAGCCGCTTGACCACGTCGAGCTTGTCGGCCGGCAGCACCTCGGCGATCACCTCGTCGATGCCGACCTCGGCGGCGACCGACCGGGCGACCGCGTGGTTGTCGCCGGTGAGCAGCACCGGGGTGAGGCCGAGCCGGCGCAGTCCGGCGACCGCCTCGCGGCTGGTCGGCTTGATCGCGTCGGCCACCACCAGCGCCCCCCGGACCCGGCCGTCCCAGCCGGCCAGCACCACGGTCCGGCCGGCGGCCTCGGCGTCCGCGACCGCCGCGCCGAGCGCGGCGGGCAGCTCCAGGTCGCGGTCGACCAGCAGGCGGGCCCGGCCCACCGTGACGACCCGGCCGTCGACGGTACCGGTTACGCCGAGCCCCTCGACGTTGGCGAACCCGCCGACCTCGGGATGTGGCCCGGTCCGCTCGACGGCGGCGCTGGCGACCGCGCGGGCGATCGGATGCTCGGAGGCGTTCTCCAGGGCGCCGGCCAGCCGCAGCAACTCGTCCGCGTCCTGGCCGTCGGCCGGGAGGGTCTCGGTCAGCGTCATCCGCCCGGTGGTGACGGTGCCGGTCTTGTCCAGCACCACGGTCTCCACCCGCCGGGTCGACTCCAGCACCTCCGGGCCCTTGATCAGGATGCCGAGCTGGGCACCCCGGCCGGTGCCGACCAGCAGCGCGGTGGGGGTGGCGAGCCCGAGGGCGCACGGGCAGGCGATGATCAGCACCGCGACGGCGGCGGTGAACGCCGCGGTGACGCCGTCCCCGGAGCCGAACCAGAAGCCGAGGGTGGCGACGGCGAGGGTGATCACGATCGGTACGAACACCCCGGAGATCCGGTCCGCCAGGCGCTGCACCTGGGCCTTGCCGGTCTGGGCTCGTTCGACCAGGGTCGCCATCTGGGCGAGCTGGGTCTCCGCACCCACCCGGGTGGCCCGGACGACGAGCCGCCCTCCGGCGTTGACCGTCGCCCCGACCACCTGGTCGCCGGGACCGACTTCTACCGGCACCGACTCCCCGGTGAGCATGCTGACGTCGACGGCGGACGACCCGTCCTCGACCACACCATCGGTGGCGATCTTCTCACCGGGGCGGACCAGGAAGCGGTCGCCGACGGCGAGCTGGTCGACCGCGATCCGATGCTCGACGCCGTCGCGGAGCACCGTGACCTCCTTGGCGCCGAGTTCGAGCAGGGCACGCAGGGCGGCACCGGCCCGGCGCTTGGACCGGACCTCGAAGTAGCGGCCGGCGAGGATGAAGAGGGTGACCCCGGCCGCCGTCTCCAAGTAGATGTTGCCGGCGCCGTCGCTCGGGCCGATGTCGAGGCTGAACGGATGCGTCATGCCGGGCGTACCGGCGGTGCCGAGGAAGAGCGCCCACACCGACCAGCCGAACGCGGCGAGCGTACCGAGCGAGATCAGGGTGTCCATGGTGGCGGCACCGTGCCGCAGGTTGATCCAGGCCGCCCGGTGGAACGGCAGCCCGCCGTACGCCACGACCGGCGCGGCGAGGGTGAGCGAGAGCCACTGCCAGTAGTCGAACTGCCAGGCCGGCACCATCGCCAGGGCGATCACCGGCACGGTCAGTACCAGCGACACCAGCAGCCGGGTCCGCAGCGTCCGCAGCTCGTCGACGGGTGCCGCCGGCTCTGACCCGGGATCGTCGGCCGGTCGGGGCGGCGGTGGCAGCGCGGCGGTGTAGCCGGTCTTCTCCACCGTGGCGATGAGCTCGTCCGGGGTACGGGTGTCGTCGAAGGTGACCGTCGCCTTCTCGGTGGCGTAGTTGACCGTGGCGGTCACCCCGTCCAGCCGGTTGAGTTTCTTCTCGATCCGGCTGGCGCAGGAGGCGCAGGTCATCCCGCCGATCTTCAGTTCGATCCGGTTGGGTGCCATGGGTGGTCGTCCGGCGGCCGGTGCCATTCCTGCCTCCTGCGCTAGTTGTGTCCGTGGCCGGGCTCGCCGTGCCCCGGCTCGTCCGCTCCGGCGGTGGCCGTCGGCGCGGGCCCGTCGGGTGTCGCACCGCCGCCCGGGGTGCCGGTGGGTGCGGGCTGGGCCGGCGAGCCGGCGGTCAGGGTGAACTCGGCGGTGCGGACGGTGCCGCCGTGCTGGAAGTCGAGATACAGCCGGTAGCTGCCGGCCGAGGGGACGTCGGCGAAGAAGGTGATCTCGGGACCGGCGGGCGTCCGCCCGTCACCGGGCTCGCCGTCCGGGTGTACGTGCAGGTACGCCAGGTCACCCTCGCGGAGCGCGACCAGGTGGCCGTACGCGCCGAGGTAGGGCTGCAGGTCGGTGACCGGTCGCCCGTCGCGGCTGACGGTCAGGGTCAGTTCGCTGGTCTGTCCCGGCGTCAGGGCGCCGTCCAGGCGTACCTGGTATCCGTCGACCTCGGCGGTCGGGGTCGGTGTCGGCAGTGGCCGGGGTCGGAAGTCGCCGGCCACCGCGACGTCGAGCCCGAGGGTCAGCGCCTCCGCGCCGCTGGGCTTGAAGTCGGCGAACGCCCGCCAGCTCCCGGGACCGGTCAACGGCGAGGCGACCCGCCAGGTTCCGTCGGCGGTCATCTCCGGGTGCACGTGCCGGAAGCCGGACAGGTCCCGGCGGGCGACGATCAGGTGCATGCGCTTGTCGTGTTCCACGTCGTAGCCGGTCACCGGCTGCCCGTCCGGCCCGATGATCCGGAACGCGAACTCGCCGGCCGGGGCCGGTACGCCGGCCAGCGTGTAGCCCCGGTCGGAGACGAGCAGCCCACCCGGTAGCTGCGGTGCGGTGCTGGCCTCGCTGCCGGTGCCGTGTCCGGTGGAGTGGGCGGAGTCGGTCGAACTGCTGGAGTCGGCGGTGCGTACGGGGCCGGCGAGCTGGCCGGTCCCGTACGCCGCGCCGAACACTGTCGCGAGCCCGAGCGCGAAGGCGCCCAACTTCGTCGCGGTGTTCATCGTGCTACCTGGTTTCTGCTGGATCGAGCACGGTCAGGAGGTGACGAGTTCGTAGCCGGCCTCGTCGACGGCGGCGCGGAGCTGCTCCTGGTCCACCGGGTCGTTGCTGGTGACGGTGACCGCACCGGAGGCCAGGTCGACGCTCACCTCGGTCACGCCGGGGATCGCCCCGACCTCGGTGCTGACGGCGCTGACGCAGTGGCTGCAGGTCATTCCCTTGACCTGGTAGCTCTGGGTGATCATTGCAGTTCTCCCTTCCCGGACCCAGCCTATACCCGAGGGGGGTATCTGCCGGACACTTTACCCCTCGGGGGTATCCGTACATCAGGACCGTAGCATACCCCTGGGGGGTTAGCTATGCTTGCGGCATGACGACACCTGCGGAGACCCCGACTCGCGGCTACACCGCCAGCAAGGACCAGTTGCTCGCGCGGTTGCGCCGGGTCGAGGGGCAGGTCCGCGGGATCGAGCGGATGGTCGAGGACGACCGCTACTGCATCGACGTGCTGACCCAGATCTCCGCCATCCAGGCGGCGCTGGACAAGGTCGCGTTGGGGCTGCTCGACGGGCACGCCCGGCACTGCATGCACGAGGGCGCCGCCGAGGGTCGGGCGGACGAGATGGCCACCGAGATGATGGCCGCCGTCGGGCGCCTGATGAAGCGCGGCTGACCGGTCAACTCCGGGCCGGGTCGGCCCGGCCCTCCGGGTCGGGGGTCGGGAAGAGGTCTACCTGCTCGCCGAGTTCCACGTCCCCGGCCAGGTGGGCCGGCGCCGGCCGGTCGGTCGCCGGCAGCCTTGAATACCGCCGCCCGGATCCCTCTCGGTCCGGCCGGGAGGTGACCCGGAACGGCACCATCACGATCGGTGCCGGCGGCGGCTCGAATCTGCGGTCGCCCCAGCGCAGCCAGATGGCGATCCGGCCGGCCGCCGCCTCCAGCCTGAGCTTGTCGACCGAACGCTGCCGGTCGGAGTGGTCGACCTCGACCACCACCGGCGCACCGTCCGGCCGCGCACACCCGACATCCACTATGGAGTGCCGGTGCTCGTACGGCGGGGGCAGCGGCATCACGCTGGCGGCCCGCCGGTACACCCGCCAGCCCTGTGCCATGGCCCAGGCCGCCACCGAGTCGATCAGCAGCACGGTGACCTCGTCACTCGTCTGGTCGGTGAACGTCAGCCGGCCCAGCCAACCAGTCAACGCGGCGCCGATCCGGGCGCCCTCCTCGGCCTGGTCCACGAAGCGACGGTACCGCGCAGGTGTGCCGGCAACGTTCCCGTGCCGGCGTTGATTCCGCATTACCAGCCCCGGTGGTGCGCCCGGGCCGGCAACCGCGGTCAGGGGGTGAGGATGACTTTGCCGGTGACGGTTCCGGATTCGGCGAGGCGCAGGGCGTCGGCGGCGCGGGCGAGGGGGAACCGGGCGGCGATCTGCGCGGTGAGGTGTCCCTGGGCCATGGCCTCCAGGACCTGGCTGAGGTCGTCTCGCAGCCGGGCGCGGAACCGCTGTTTCGCCAGCGGACGACCGGCCCAGATGTTGTAGAAGTAGCCGCGCCGGCCGTTGGGCAGGGCGTTCCAGGTCCAGACCCTGGCAAGGATCCTGAGTACCGGCAACTGCTTCGGGCCGGTGTCGTCCCGGGTGCTGGCGCTTCCGTACGCGACCAGGGTTCCGCCGGGGGCGAGCAGTCGCCACGAGTCCGACACGCTGCGCGCGCCGAGGTGGTCGAAGACCGCGTCGACGCCGCCCGGTGCGATCTTCCGGACGGCGGCGGGCACGTCGGCGTGGTAGTCGATCGGTGTGATGCCGAGCTCGCGCAGCCGGTCGTGGTGGCGCGGCGAGGCGGTGCCGATCACCTGAGCCCCGGCGAGGCGGGCGAGCTGTGCCAGCGTGGTCCCGACGCCGCCGTTGGCGCCGTGCACCAGAACCGTCTGGCCGGCGCGGACCCGCGCCTTCCGGTGCAGCATCTGCCAGGCGGTGATGCCGTTGACCACGACGGTCTCCGCCGCCGCGGGGTCCAGCCCGGCGGGCACCGGCAGCACGTCGGCGGCCTCGACGACGACGTGGCTGGCCCAGCCGCCCACCTTGGTCAGCGCCGCGACGCGTTGCCCGAGCAGCACGGGGTCGGTGCCGGGTCCGGCGGCCTGGACGACCCCGACGAGGTCGTAGCCGGGGACGAACGGGAACGGTGGCTGGTCGTAGTAGCGGCCCCGCCGCATCTGCTGTTCGGCGAAGGAGACGCCGGTGGCCTCCATCCGGATCACCACCTGGCCGGTGCCGGGAGTCGGGATCGGTGACGTGCGCACCTGTAGCCCGTCCGGGGCCACCACGCCGGGAAGCACGATCTCGGTCCGTCGATCGGTTGTCATCTCGTCTCCTCCGAGGGGCGATGATTGCATCTAGCTGTAGTTAGAACCTCTAACTTCAGTATTATGGGCTCACTGAAGTGGTGTCAAGCGAGGGGACCGGCATGGACGAGGCCGCCAGGAGTCCGCGGGAGCGCTACCGTGCGCAGGTCCGTGACGAGATCAAGGCGCACGCCTGGACGCAGGTAGCCAGTACCGGCGCGTCCGCGCTGTCGCTCAACGCCATCGCCAGACAGATGGGGATCAGCGGTCCTGCGCTCTACCGCTACTTCCGCAACCGGGACGACCTGATCACCGCCCTCGTGCTGGACGCCTACCACGACCTGGCCGACACCTGTCGGGCCGCGGCGGCATCCGAGCACACAGCCACGGCCCGGCTGACGGCGGTCGCCGCCGCCCTACGCGGTTGGGCGCTGGCCGCCCCGCACCGCTACCTGCTCATCTACGGCACCCCGGTACCCGGCTACGCCGCCCCGCCCGAGGCGACGACGGTTGCCGCCAGCATCATGTCGGTGCTCCTCGACGCCTTCACGGAGGCCGTCGGCGACGACCCGAGCGGACCTGCCGGCGAGCCCGCCGCAGCTCTCGACCGGCACCTGGCCACCCACCGGCAGTGGGCGGACGGGCATCCCGCCCCGTCGGCGGCGCTGCGTCGGGCACTCACCTTCTGGACCCGGCTGCACGGCGTGGTCAGCCTGGAGGTCGCCGGTCATTTCACCGGGATGAGCTTCGATCCGGCGCTGCTCTACGCCGCGGAGGTGCACGCCGCCGTCGACACGGCGTGACCACACCGGTCGACGATCTCGGTACTGCTACAGCTTCGTCCCGGGCTCCGGCCTCGGTTCGAGCGGTTCGGCACCGGGCGGGAGCGACGCGCCGCGCTGTCGGAGACCGGTCGGTGGCTCGGAGACGGGGCGGGCCGGGGCGCGCCGCCCGGCCCGGCGCAGGTGGACCGGGAGGTAGCCGAGCCCGGCGAGGCCGACCAGTACGTAGAGGTTGCTGTAGAGCAGGCCCCAACCCCGGAAGTGCAGGTCCCAGCCGTGCAGGCCGGCGAGTACCCAACTCGTGCTGGCGACGAAGACGAGCCAGGTGAGGCCGGCGGCCGCGAGCCCGAGCCGGCTGCGGCGCCGCCACGACCGGACGACCAGCAGCACCAGCGCGGGTACGCACCAGACCCAGTGGTGGTGCCACGAGACGGGCGAGACCAGGACGCCGGTCGTCGCGCAGGCGAGAACGCCGAGCAGTTGCTCACCGACCCGGGCGCAGTACGCCGCGACCGCCATCCCGAGCGCCGCGACCAGAAGGGCCACCGGAAGCCAACTGGTACCCGGATCGGCGGAGTCGGTCAACCGGGCCAGCGCGCCCGCCAGCGACTGGTTCAGGATCGTCCGGGGGTCGGTGGTGACCCGCGAGGTGTCGAAGAGCGCGCCCGTCCAGAACCGTACCGAGTCGTCCGGCCGCCAGGCGAACCCGAGCGCGACCGTGGCGGCGAACCCGCCGACCGCGGTGCCCGCCGCCCGGAACCGGCCGGTGGCGAGCAGGTAGACCACGAAGACCAGCGGGGTGAGCTTGATCCCGGCGGCGATCCCCACGCCGAGGCCGGACCACCGGCGCCGGGGGTCGCCGGTCAGGTCGAGCAGCACGAGCAGCATCAGGAAGAGCCCGACCTGGCCGGCCTGGAGGTGCCCGGAGACCGCGAACATCGGCAGCGCGGCGGCAGCGCCGGCCAGCGTCGCCAGCGCGCGGCGCTCCGCCGGCACGCCGGTGGCGCGGAGCGTGAGCCGGACCGCCGCCAGTAGCGCGAGGACCGAGACGAAGGTCCACACCCCGACCGCGACCGGCACACCGAGCGGTACGAGCGGCTGGAACAGCAGGGCCGCGAACGGCGGGTAGGTGAAGCCCAGCGCGATGCCGTCCGTACCCCGGTGGCTGGCCTGGTAGAGACCGCCGTCCCCGGACGCGGCGGCCGAGGCTCCCGCGTGGTAGGTCGCGAGGTCGCCCCAGAAGCTCCCGGTGCTCTGCTGCACCGCCACCGCGGCGGCGGCGACCAGCAGCGGAAGCAGCACCAGTCCGGCTCTCGGGTACGCCTGCCGGCGCGGCTGGCGGCGCGGCCCGGCCGGTGCCGACGGGGCCGGTGTGCGGGGGTCCGGGTGGCGGCGCGGCCCGGCCGGTGCCGACGGGGCCGGTGTGCGGGGGTCCGGCTGGCGGCGCGGCGGTGGATGGCCGGCCTCGTCGGGGTTGGCGCCCAGGTAGGTACTGGTCACGGCGCTTCCTCCGAATCCGCGGAGCCGGTCGCCCGCGTCCGGGATCCGGGCAGCGGTAAGGACAAAAAGGTAACGATCTCTCCTCGACCGTTTCTGGACCGAATCTTGATCACGCACGGTTCCGACCGGCAGAACGTGCCGGAAACGCCGGCCTGTTCCATCGCCACCTCGATCCGCTGGGTCCCGGAACCGGTCCGCCCCGGTTCCCGGCGGTCCGCCCCGGTTCCCGGCGGTCCGCCCCGGTCCCCGGTTACCGGGTCGGCCGAACTGGTTCCCCGGTCACCGTCCGCTACCGGTCCGGTTCCCCGTCCACCCGGCCTCGGGTGGCGCGGCGGCGGATCCGGTAGCCGATCGCGAGCCCAGCCCAGAGGACGGCCAGCCAGACCGTGAGCTGGACCAGGTAGTCCCGGTCCTGGAGCCCCGGATTGGGCGGTGCCGGTGCCGGCCGCCACAGCAGCGGCACCGCGATCACCAGCAGCGTCGCCGTCACCGTCAGGCCGGCACCGATCCAGGTACGGGCCGTCCGGTCGGTCACCAGGCGGCCGAGGACGAGCCCGACGAGTCCGATCAGCGGGGCGACCAGCACGTCGTGCAGCAGCGGACCGGCGACCAGCCAGGGGAGGACCGGCCCGGGCCGGGGCATCAGCGATCCGCCGTACGCCGCCGTTGCCGTGCCGAGCACGACCAGGGCGATCCGGACCGCCCCGGTACCGCCCGCCCGGCCACCCGCCCCGCCGTCCGGTGCCGGCCGCTTACCCCTGCTCCTTGCGCTGCGGCTCATCCGAGCACCTCCAGCCGGGCCACCCACTTGGTCTGCAACACGCCGGGGCGGTTCGGCGCGATGATCCGGCACGGGTACCCGTGGTCGGGCTGTAGCACCTCCCCGTTGATCCGCAGGGCGAGCAGGGTCAGCGGGTCGGCGACGTGCACCGCCGGCAGCGTGCTGGTCGCGTACAGCCCGGCGGTCTCCAGCGAGGAGACCCGCACCGGGCGGCCGGCGGGCGCGCCGACGGCGGCGAGCAGGTCGGCCACCGGTACGCCGGTCCAGTCCGCCACGGCGCTCCAGCCCTCCACGCAGGCGATCGGCAGCCGCCCGGTGCGCTGCGGCAGGGCCGCGAGGTCGGCGAGGCCGAGAGCGTGCCGGCCGCCGGCCCAGACGATCTCCAGACGCCAGTCGGCCGGTACGACGATCCCGGCGGCGGTCGCGGTGCGGTTCACCGGTACGCCCTGCGGGCCGCCGGCCGAACGCCAGGCCAGCGCGGAGACGTGCCGGAGCCACGGCACCGTGACCCCGGCGGTGGCCAGTACCGCCACGCCGGTCGCGCCGGCGGCGGTGCGCAGGAAGGCCCGGCGGCCGGGTACCGGCTCCCGGTCGAGGCGGCTGGCCAGGGCCGCCCGGGTCACCGGCAACTTGACCCCGACATGCACCAGCAGCGCCCCGACCGCCAGCCAGGCCACCGCGTAGTGCGCGGCGGGGAAGAAGAACCGCCACGGGTACGACTGGGCGACGTTGAACAGCCCGGTTACCAGTTCGAAGAACGCGGCGCAGACCAGCACCAGGATGGAGACGCGTTCGAGTACGTGCCCGACCAGTCGGGCGGGCCGGCGCAGCGGCGGACGGGCGAACAACCGGGGAGAGACACTCCACAGCTTCGCCAGCAGCAGCGGAATCGCCGCGATCCCGGACAGCACGTGCACACCCTGGGTCACCCGGTAGAGGCTCGTCGGGCGGGTGGGCCAGCCGAACCAGTCCGGCGGGTGCGCGACGGCGTGGCTGAGCAGCCCGGTGACGAAGCAGAGCCCGAACGCGACGCCGAGCCAGCGGCCGAGCCGGGCCGCCACCAGCGGCGAGTGCGACGGCCCGGTGAAGTCCTCGGGGCGCGGCACCGACCGGACCAGCCGGCCGATCGGACCGGTTGGCCCGGCCGGGCGCCGAGCCGGTCCTCCGGATCGTCGGCGGATCATCGGCGGACCAGCTCGGCGAACCAGCGGCCGCGGCAGCGCAGCAGCTCCGTCACCCGCAGCCCGGTGCCGGCGGCGACGTGCTCCACCGACTCCACCCCGACCCGGGCCCAGCGGAACGCGGACCCGCGCCGCAGGCCGCGGTCCGGCCCGGTCGAGGCGACGTGCGCGAGGCCCTGCCACAGGCCGGCGCCGGGCGCCTCCAACTCGGTGAACACGGTGCCGCCCGGGGCGAGCAGCGTGGCGCACCGGCGCAGCAGCGCCACCGGGTCACCGCCGATGCCGATGTTCCCGTCGATCAGCAGGGCGTGTGCCCAGCGTCCCTCAGCAGGCAGCGGAGCGAAGATGTCCCGGCGCAACGCCGCCGCACCACGGGCCCGGGTCAGCCGTACCGCGTGGGCAGAGATGTCCACCCCGAGCGTCACCACGCCGCGTCGGGCCAGTGCGGCGGCCAGCCGGCCCGGTCCGCAGCCGAGGTCGATGGTGGGGCCGAGGCAGCGCGCCACGATCGGTGCGACGGCCGGTTCCGGCGGGCCGTGCCAGCGGCGCACCGGCAACGGGTACGCCGGCGCGTCGGCGTGCACCAGCCAGTGCTCGGCGCGGCGGGTGTCGACCGTGCCGCCGCACCCACCCGGTCGACGGCGTCCGGCCGGCGGCCAGTCTCGCCAGGCCGGCGGTGCGAGCGGGCCGTCGAAGCCACCCGAGGAGCCGCTCCGGTTCATCGGCGCGCCCGGTGGCCGGCCGTCGCGACCTCGACGGCGCGTACGGCTCCGGCGAACCGGCTGCCGGGCAGCCCGTCCGCGACCGCCTGGGCGGCGGGCCAGTCGTCCACGTCGCGCAGTACCGGCAGGGCGGCGACCCGCACGCCCCGGTCCCGCAGTGCGGCCAGGGTCAGCCGCCCGGTGTCGGCGGTGGACATCGGCACCGGCCGGAGCGCGGCCGCCTGCGCCGGGTCGTGCAGGCCGAGGGCCCACCAGCCACCGTCGGCGGCCGGCCCGAGCACCGCGTCGGCGCCGCTGAGCCGGTGCAGCGCGTCGGCGAGGGTACCGGGGCAGACCTGTGGGGTGTCCATGCCGATCTGCAACACCGGCATCCCGGGGAAGGCCGCGCCGACCTCGGCGTGGGCGTGGGCGAGCCGGTCGGCGAAGGTGTCGCCGTACTGGCGCAGCAGGTGCCAGCCGGCGAGTGCGGCCGTCAGCTCGGCCGCGCACTCCGCGTCGGAGAACCGGCCGGTGTGCGCGAGCACCGGGACGGTCGCGGCGGTGGCACGTACCGCCGCGAGCGTGTCCAGCAGGGCGGCCGCCGCGATCCGGGCCGCCTGTCGGGGGGTGGCCGGCGGGCAGAGCCGGGTCTTCGCCAGCCCGGCCACCGGTGCCTTGGCGACCACGAGCAGGACGTTCATCGGCCGGCACCGGCGGTGGAGCGCAGCACTCCGGCGAAGTCCCGGGTGGCGCGCAGCGTGCCCCGTACCGAGCCGGAGACCTTCGAAGCGGTGCCGGCGGCCCGGGGCGCGTATGCCGTGTCCAGCTCGACGATCCGCCACCCGGCCGCCGCCGCACGCAGCAGCAGCTCCAGCGGATAGCCGAAGGCCCGGTCCGCGACGCCGAGCCGCAGCAGCGCCGTACGGCGGCCCACCCGGATCGGGCTGATGTCCCGCACCGGTACGCCCCGGCGGCGCAGCAGCGCCGCGACCAGCGCGTTGCCGGCCCGGGCGTGCCACGGCCAGGCAGCGGCCGAGACCGGTCGACGGCGGCCGACGGCGAGGTCGGCCCGGTCGGCGAGCACGGGTGCGACCAGCCGGGGCAGCTCGCCCGGGTCGAACGACCCGTCCGCGTCGAGGACGCAGACCAGTTCCGCCTCGGCCGCCAGTAGTCCGGCATGCACCGCCGCGCCGTAGCCGCGCCGCGACTCGGAGACGACCCGTGCCCCGTGCGCGGCGGCCACCTCCGGCGACCCGTCGGTGGAGCCGTTGTCCACCACCACGGCCCGGTAACCGGGCGGCAGCGCGGCGAGTACGGCGGGCAGGGCGGCCGCTTCGTCCAGACACGGCAGCACCACGTCAATCGTTGTGCTCATGTCCGGCGACGCTAGGCGCCGCACCGCCCGCCCGGGAATGCCTGGCGGGCTTACGGATCGCTTACGCCGCAACGGTTCTTACGACTTCCTGACGTCCGGCCCGATCGCCTTCCGCCCCGGCTGCCGGACTCGTATCGTCGGCCGTCGCCATGACCATGCTGAACCGGCCGGTACGACGCCGGCACGCCGACGCGGTCGTCGTCACGGTGGAGGCGGCGCTGCTCCTCGCCGCGATCGGGGTCGGCGCATTGCTCAACGCCCGGGGCGTCCACCTGTACGCCGACGCCGCCCCGCTCTACGCGACCTGGCGACCGCACCTCGGCCCCGGCACCCCGGCCGCGCTGCTGGTCGCCGCGCTGGTGATCGGGCGGGGTCCCGGCTGGGCCCGGAGCGCGTCCTGGCCCCGGCTGCTCGCCGTCGGCTATCTCGGCGCGCTGGCCTGGACGCTGTCGCTGGCTCTGGTCGACGGCTGGTCCGCCGGCCTGGCCCGACGGCTGACCGCGCAGGCCGAGTACCTGCACGAGGTGCCCCGGGTGGCCGATGTCGGCGCGATGCTGGCCGGGTTCACCGGCCGGATCCTCGACTTCCAGCCCGACTCGTGGTCCACGCACACCGCCGGGCACCCGCCGGGCGCGCTGCTGCTCTTCGTCTGGCTGGACCGGATCGGTCTCGGCGGAGGCGCCGCCGCCGGGCTGGCCTGTGTGCTGCTCGGGGCGACGGTGGCCGTCTCGGTCCCGGTGACGCTGCGGGCGCTGGGCGCCGAGGAGGCGGCCCGGGCGGTGTGGCCGTTCCTGCTGCTGTTCCCCGGCGCGGTCTGGGTCGGCGCCTCGGCGGACGGGATCTTCACCGGAGTGGTAGCCGCCGGGCTGGCACTGCTGGCGGTGGGCGGCCGGGCTCCGGCGGTCCTCGGCGGGTTGTTGCTCGGCTTCGCGCTCTACCTGTCGTACGGGTTCGTGCTCGTCGGGCTGCTCGCGCTGACCGTGCTGGCGCTGCGTACCCGGGACCGGGTCGGGGTCGGCGTGCTGGCCGCGCTCGCGGTCGCCGCCGTCGTCGCCGGTTTCACCGCGGCGGGCTTCTGGTGGTGGGACGGCTACCACCTGGTGGTGCGGCGGTACTACCAGGGTTGGGCGGCGGACCGCCCGTACGGGTACTGGATCTGGGCGAACCTGGCCGCCCTACTGCTCTCCGCCGGCCCGGTGGTCGGGCCGGCACTCCGCCGCGCGGTGCTGGCCGGGTGGCCCGGGCGGCCACGCCCGGCGGGCCGGGCGGGTGACGCCGGGCGCGACGGCCGGGCGGGTGAGGATCGGGCGGGTGATGCCGGGCGCGACGGCCGGGCGGGTGAGGTCGGGTGCGAGGATCGGGCAGGCAGGGCCGGGTGCGAGGTCCGGGCGCGGCCGTGCCGCCGCCGGGGCGGATCCGGAGGCGCGACGGTGTGGCTGCCGATCGCGGCGGCCGTGGCGGTGCTGGTCGCGGACCTGTCCGCGTTGAGCAAGGCGGAGGTCGAGCGGATCTGGCTACCGTTCGGGGTCTGGCTGCTGGTCGCCACCGCGCACCTGCCCGCCCGGCAGCGGCGCTGGTGGCTCGTGGTCCAGGCGGTCACCGCGCTGGCGGTCAACCACCTACTGTGGACGGTGTCCTGACCGTCGCCGGTGCCCGCAGCGGGGCGGCGGCGAACTCGGCGACACCATCGGCGAACGGGATCCGGGCGGTGTAGCCGAGCAGCCGGGCCGCCCGGGCGGGATCGGCGACCACGTGCCGGACGTCGGCCGCCCTGCCGCCGCCGACCACGACCGGGTCGGGGCCGCCCGTCACGGCGGCCAGTTCGCGGGCCAGGTCGCCGACGGTGTGCGGATCACCGGAGCAGACGTTCACCGCCACCACCGGATCCGGTGGGGGAGTGGTCAACGCGAGCAGGTTGGCCCGGGCGACGTCGCTGACGGAGACGAAGTCACGCCGCTGCCGTCCGTCCTCCAGCACCTGCGGCGGCCGGCCGGACGCGAGCGCCGACCGGAAGATCGACGCCACCCCGGCGTACGGGGTGTCCCGGGGCATCCGGGGGCCGTAGACGTTGTGGTAGCGCAGCGCCCAGACCTGCCCGTCGGTCTGCCGGGCCCACGCCCCGGCCAGGTGTTCCTGGGCCAGCTTCGTCGCCGCGTACGTGCTACGCGGTTCCAGCGGGGCGTCCTCGGGCACCAGGCCCGGAATCAGCGGAACCGCGCACCGGGGACAGACCGGTTCGTAGCGGCCGGCGGAGAGGTCGGCGGCCCGTCGCTCGGCCGGCCGCACCACCCCGTGCTCCGGGCAGTGGTAGCGGCCCTCGCCGTAGACCACCATCGAACTGGCCAGCACCAGCCGGCGTACTCCCGCGCCGTGCATCGCTGCCAGCAGGGTCGCGGTGCCGAGGTCGTTGTGGCCGGCGTACCGGGGGGCGTCGGCGGGGTCGAGACCGTGTCCGACCATGGCCGCCTGGTGGCAGACGGCGTCGACGCCCCGCAGCAGCCTGGCCAGCAGGTCGAGGTCGCGGACGTCACCGACGACCGGCCGGTGCCGGTGCGCCCAGTCCGGCGCCGTCGGGCCGTGCGCTTCCGGAAGCAGCGCGTCCACCGCCACGACCTCGTGGCCGTGCCCGACGAGCAGGTCCGCGACGTGCGACCCGATGAAACCGGCGGCTCCGGTGACGAGTATCCGCATTCCGGTCACGGTATGCGCCGCCGACGGGTGTATCGGAGGTTCCGGCGCAGCCGTAAGACTCCCGCAAGATCTCGGACGGCCGGCTCCTCCCGGGGCGTGGCTACGCTGGCCGGGTGGGATCGGCGGGAGGTCGGTGGTGACGCAACGCGTGCTGGTGGTGGACGACGACCGGACCATCAGCGACGTGGTCTGCCGCTATCTGCGGCACGCCGGCTACCAGGTCAGTCACGTCGGCGACGGGGCCGCGGCGCTGGCCGCCGTCGCCCGCCAGGCGCCCCACCTGGTCGTACTCGATCTGATGTTGCCGACGGTGAGCGGGCTGCAAGTCTGCCGCGAGCTGCGCAGCCGGCCGGACGGCATCCCGATCGTGATGCTGACCGCGCTCGGCGACGAGGCCGACCGGGTGCTCGGCCTGGAGTTGGGTGCCGACGACTACCTGAGCAAGCCCTTCTCCCCGCGCGAGCTGGTGCTGCGGGTGCGTTCCGTGCTCCGCCGCACCGGCGGCGAGCCGGCACCGGACCGGCCGGAGCGGCTCGCCGACGGCGACCTCGAGGTGCGTACCGGCCCTCGGGTGGCGGTGCTGCGCGGTACCGAACTCGCGCTTACCCTGCGGGAATTCGACCTGCTGGTGCACCTGATGCGGCATCCGTCCCGGGCGTTCACCCGGGCCGAACTGCTGGAACAGGTGTGGGGCTGGAACTTCGGCGACCACTCGACCGTGACGGTGCACGTACGGCGGCTGCGGGAGAAGATCGAGACCGATCCGGCCGAGCCCCGCCGGATCGTGACGGTCTGGGGCGTCGGCTACCGGTACGAGCCAGCCCATGCGTGACCTCGTACTCATCTTTACTATCGCGCTGGCCGCGGCGCTGGCCGTCGGCGTGGCCGGGGCACTGCTGCTGCGGCGACTGCGGCACACCTCGATCACCGTGCACCTCTACGTGCTGCTCACCGTCACCGTGCTGGCGGTCGTCGGCGGCGTGGCGGTGGTCGCCGAGGCGATGTTCCTGTCCCCGCACGACCTGGAGGTCGTCCTGATCACGGTCGCGGCGGCGGCGGTGGTCAGCCTCGCCGTCGGTGGGCACTTCGGCCGGCGGCTGGCGGCCGCGGCGGTCTGGACCGCCCAGGCCCGTGACCGGGAACGGCAGCTTGAGAAGGGGCGCCGCGATCTCGTCGCCTGGGTCTCCCACGACCTGCGTACCCCGCTGGCCGGGCTGCGGGCGATGGCCGAGGCGCTCGAGGACGGGGTGGTGCACGATCCGGAGACCGTCGGCGAGTACCACCGGCGGATCCGGACCGAGACCGACCGGATGACCCGACTCGTGGACGACCTGTTCGAGCTGTCCCGGATCAACGCCGGGGCGCTGCGGCTGTCGCTGACCGCCGTACCGCTCGGTGAGGTGGTCTCCGACGCGCTCGCCACGACCGCCCCGCTCGCGGCGGCCCGACGGATCCGACTCGTCGCCGCCGAGTCCGGCTGGCCCACCGTCGTCGCCAGTGAACCGGAACTCGCCCGGGTGGTCGGCAACCTGCTCCTCAACGCGGTCCGGTACACCCCGGAGGACGGCACGGTACGCGTCGAGGCCGGTCGGGAACGTGACGCCGCCTGGCTGGCGGTGACGGACGGCTGCGGCGGAATCCCCGCGTCCGACCTGCCCAGACTCTTCGACGTCGCGTTCCGGGGCGAACCGGCGCGTACCCCCGGACAGGGCGTCGGGGTCGGCGGCAGCGCCTCCGGGGGACTCGGCCTCGCCATCGTGCACGGACTGGTCGAAGCGCACGGCGGGCACGTCGACGTACAGAACACGGTTGGGGGCTGCCGATTCGTCGTCCGGCTCACCGCCGCCTGATCGGGGACGGCGCACGCGTGGCCGGGCAATCCGGATCATGCGCCCGGCTGGCTCCGGATTTCTAAGATCGACTTCGTCTGGATGGAATGCTGGGCCCCACCCGGTCGTTACATTCACCGTACGGCTGAGTGCCACCGGCTGTGAGCTGGGCTGGTGGTCGGGTCTCCGGGAATGATCCGGGGCCGCCGGTCGTTACATATGGTGTTCGCCCGAGTACCGGCATCCCCCTGCGAGGTGCTCGGGTGTTCTTCTGTCCCTTGGAGACCAGCGTCAGCGTGTGTCTCGGGACGAGGTTGCATTTCCGATGACACCCCAGCCCCCTGTGGGTGTTGTTCCCCCGATTGGAAGGTGGACCATCATGAACACGACTCTGTTCAGCCGATGGCTTCCGGCCGTCGAGCAGACTTCTCTGGTTCGTAGGACCGCTCTGGGTGTGGCTGGTCTGGCGTTCGTCGGTGGCGCTGTCGCCGGCCCCGCCGTGGCCGCGCAGGCCGCTCCGGAGCATGCCGGTTCGCCGGTGTCGCAGTCGGTGATGGCCGACAAGGGCGACAAGGGCGACAAGGGTGACAGGAGTAAGAGCGACAAGGACCGTAAGGGCGGTAAGCCGTCGCGGGACAAGCTGGTGCCGCGTGGTGTGCAGGGTGAGCAGTCGCGGATCTCGCTGTCGGGTGAGCAGTCCGAGAACGTGAAGGCGATTGTGAAGGCGACGAAGAAGGCTGGTCTGGACGAGCGTGCCGCGGTGATCGCGGTCGGCACCAGCCTTCAGGAGTCGAAGTTGGAGAACCTGGGTCATCTGGGTGACCGTAACGACCACGACTCGCAGGGGCTGTTCCAGCAGCGTCCGTCGTCGGGTTGGGGTTCGCCGGAGCAGATCACCGATCCGGAGTACTCGACGACCGCGTTCCTGAAGGGTCTGAAGCAGGTTGACGGTTGGCATGATCTGCCGTTGACGGTGGCGGCGCAGAAGGTGCAGGTGTCGGCGTACCCGGACGCGTACGCGCAGTGGGAGGACCAGGCCGCTGACCTGGTCGCCAACACCTGGAACAACAGCTAACCGAACAGGTACGAACACACCCGCTGGCCGGGTCCCCACACCGGGGACCCGGCCAGCGGCGTCTCCACCCCCGGTGTCGGCCCGGTCGTACCGTCGAAGCCGTCTCACATGTCGGTTAGCCCGCACCGCGCGGGCGTGCTGACCAGTCACTCGGCGGTGGCCGGCGCGTCGGAAGTCCTTTCAAGAAATCTGGCGACTGCCTTGCGGATGTCTTCGGTGGTTCGGGTCCATACAAAGGGTTCCGGGCTCTTGGCCCAGGTGGCGACCCATCGGCGGACGTCTCGGTTGCGAGAGCGCCGGCCCGGGTGACCGCCGGGGCCGAGGAGATCCTCGACGGCCAGGGCGAACCAGCGTTCCACCTGGTCGAGCCAGGACCAGCCGGCCGGAGTGAAGTGGACGTGGAACCGGGGGCGCCGGTCCAGCCACGTTCCGACCGTCGGCGTCCGGTGGAGGTCCTGGTTGTCGCAGACGACGTGCACCTGCAACTCGGCGGGTACGGCCCTCTCGATCGCGACGAGGAACCTCCGGTATGCGATGCCTCGGTTACGGCGGTGCCGTTGGCCGGTCACGATGCCGTCGACGGGGTCGAACGTGCCGAACCGGCTGGCCGGGCCGGGGCGCCAGAGGTCCGCAACCGGATGTCGGGGCGTCGCCGGGGTGGCCAGCTGGCGGCGGTGTCCGGCCCGCCTCGGCGATCGAGGGTCCACGCAGAGCACGACCGCCCGGTCCGGTGGGTTGTGGTAGAGGCCGACCACGTCGACGACCCTGGACACGAACGCCGGATCGGTGGCGAGCGTGAACCCGTCCTGGACGTGCGGCTTGAGGTCGAACCGCCGCCAGATCCGCCCGACCGTCGACGGGGAGAGTCCGCTGTGCGCGGCCATCGACGCCCGCGACCAGCGCCGGGCGTCCTGCGGTGTCGACTCGAACGT
This sequence comes from Plantactinospora sp. CA-294935, assembly GCF_050936445.1. NCBI lineage: Bacteria > Bacillati > Actinomycetota > Actinomycetes > Micromonosporales > Micromonosporaceae > Plantactinospora > Plantactinospora sp. CA-294935. The sequence continues at coordinate 7,239,157 of NZ_JBNJMU010000001.1, read as the reverse complement.
GGCGTGCAGCACCTGCTCGACCTGGTCCGCCCCGACCGACGGCCGGCCGGCCCGCCGCTTGTCGGCGAGCCCGGCCATCCGCTGCGCCGCGAACCGGGACCGCCACTTGCCTACCGTCGGCAGTGAGACGTCGAACCGGGCCGCGACCTCGGTGTTCGTGGCGCCGTCGGCGCAGGCCAGCACGATCCGGCAGCGCAGGGCGTACGCCTGCGTGGAGTGTGCCGCGCGGGCACCCCGGATCAACAGGGCTCGTTCCTCGTCGGTAAGCACTAATTCGATCTTTCCCCGCCCCCGTGTCATGTGCTCGATTATACATCGACGTGAACGAATTAAAGGCGCGTACCGGACGGAGGTGGTGCCGGTGTCGGTAGCGCGATAATCCGCTCCTGGACAGCCCATGGAAGTCGTCGGTATGTTCCCGGCCAGTACCCGAGGTGAGGGAAGTCCGCTGTCGCAACGTCGCGGTGGCCCCCGTGGAATGACATGGAGACCGCCTTAAGTGACCACCAGCGATCTGCAACTACAGATGACATCGATCTGCGTGGAAGTGCTGAATCGGTCTACTCTCGGACCGGACGACGATCTGATCGAACTCGGCATGGACTCGGTCGCCGCGGTGGAGATCGTCACCCGGGTCGAGACGACCTACGGGGTGGACGTCGTCGACGTCATCTTCGACACCCCCACGGTGAACCGCCTCTGCGACGTCGTGTCCGGAGCCACCCGACGTGGCGAACCCCATGCCGCCGCCTAGCCCGCTGGCCGAGCCGGATCTCGCGGTCACCACCAACCTGCTCGACCTCGTCTCGGCCGCCGCCGCGGCGTACGGCGACCGTCCGTACCTGCTGCCGGCCGAGGAGGGCGGCCCGGCCGTCACCTTCGCGGACGTGCTGACCTTCACCAGGGGCTGCGCGGCGCTCCTCGACGAGTACGACGTGCCGCCGGGGGCCCGGGTCGCGACGGTCATGCACAACTCGCCCCTGTCGGCGCTGCTGTTCCTCGGCGTCATCGCCGCGCAGCGCACCCTGGTGCCGCTGAACCCGAAGTCCGGGGCGGGTGAACTGGACGCACTCCTGGCCCACTCCGGGCCGGTGTTCGGGTTCGGACCCGCGTCGACCGCGGCACAGGTGCGGGCCGACCTGTGCTGGAGATCCGTCGACGACGAGGCGGCGGTCCTCGCCGACATCCTGGCCCGGGGCGCGGCGTACCGGGGGGAACTGGCCGGACGCGGAGGCGGAGGCGATGCCGAGATCGTCTACACCTCGGGATCCACGGGTACCCCCAAGGGGGTCGTGCTGTCCCACCGGGCCCTGCTCGCCAACTCGCTGGCGATGGTGCACTGGGCGGACGCCGGACCGGACGACGTCCTGCTCAACGTCGTCCCGCTGTTCCACGCCGGCGGCCAGGGGTTTCCGACCCTGACCCCGCTCTGGTCCGGCGGCCGGACCGCCTGCGTACGCTCCGAGCTGGCGATGGTGCGGTTCTGGCACTACGTGGACCGCTACCACCCCACCTGGACCCTGGTGGTCAACGCCTACCTGGCGAACCTGGTCGAACGCCCGGAACGACCAGCCGCGAGCCGGCTCAAGGGCGTGCTGGCCGGCGGCTCGGCGCTCAGTCCGGAACTGATCCACCGGTTCGAGAGCACCTTCGACATCCCGGTCTACCAGGTGTACGGGATGACCGAGATGACCTCGCTGACCACCGTGGAACCGCGGGACCGCAAGCCGGGCGAGCCGCGTACCGCCGGAGCGCCGGTGTCGTTCGCCCAGGTCCGGGTCGTCGACCCGGCGGGCCGCGACGTTCCGGCGGGCGAGAACGGTGAGGTCCTGCTCAGCGGCCCGAGCATCTTCACCCGGTACGAGAACGCGCCGGAGCTGACCCGGCAGCGGTGCAGCGACGGCTGGGTCCGCAGCGGTGACCTGGGACATCTCGACGAGAACGGCGAACTGTCCATCGTCGACCGGATCGACAGCATGGTCATCGTCAGCGGCGAGAACGTCTATCCGGCCGAGATCGAGAACGTCGTACCCCAGCTCGAAGGCGTCGAGGACGCGGTGGTCGCCGCCCTGCCGCACCCGGTGACCGGCGTGGAGCTGGTGCTCGTCTACCGCCTGCTCCCCGGTGCGGTCGCCCGGGACGACGAGTGGCGCGGCGCGCTGCGCAGGAACCTCAGCACCTTCAAGGTGCCGCGCCGGTTCGTCGCCGTCGAGGAGATCGGCGTCGACAGCTTTCCGCGTACGCCACTCGGAAAGATCCAGCGACCGGAGGTACAGCGACTGGCGATCGCACACCTGACCTGAGCGGTACGGCGACCGCAGTCCGGAGGAACGGGGGACATCTGTAAAAACGGTGTGGCGGACAAGTTACAACAACGTTTAGCGACGGGAATGCAGATTCCTTTTTGGTCCCAATAGTGTGTGGTTGTCGACGCGAGGTGGTTCTCCATGTCAGTCCAGATCTTCGACGACGAGGAAGTCGTAGTCCGCACCCCTGAAGAGCTGAAGCGCATGCCTCGCGGCTATCAGAAGGCGCTGATCAGCCAGATCATGATCAATACGGAGGGCGAGCTCTCCGGCGGGGACGACTACACCATGATGTTCCTGCCGCTGGCCCCGAACGCCGAGGAGCGCCAGGTGTGTGCGGAACGCGCGGCGGAGGAGTACGACCACTACAAGATCGGCAAGCGCGTACTCGCCGAGATCGGCATCGACACCTCGCACATGGAGAGCCAGACGATCGAGGAACGCCGGCTCTTCGCGGACAAGCGGCTGCACCAGTGCACGACCTGGGCCGAGCGGGGGATCTACTCCTACATCGGCGAGGAGAGCGCGCTGATCATGATCAAGGAGTTCGCGCAGGGCAGCTACAAGCCCTGGGCCGACGCCGTCCGAACGATCATCCTCGACGAGAAGATCCACATCGCGCACGGCGCCCGGGTGTGCCGCAACCTGGCGACCACCGAGGAGGGGCGCGCGCAGTTGCAGGCCGGGCTGAACCGGCTCTGGCCGGTCTTCCGGGACCTCTTCGGCACCCCGGAGTCCGAGCGCGCCAAGCGGGCGGTCCGGTACGGGCTGCGCAGGACCACCAACGCCGAGGCGCTGGCGCAGTGGGAGAAGACCGTGACCCCGCGCATCCACGCCCTCGGCCTCGTCGTGCCCGACTGAACCTCTCAGCCCGAACACCGCCCGGCGCACGCGTCCCGACCTGCCGCTTGCGGCCACGCCGGACCGCGGGCGGAGGTCGAGGAGGAACACCCCGCGCGCCGAGCAGCCGGACCCGAGGACCCGAAAGGACGTCGTGCCATGCCCACGCCGATCGTGATCAATCCACGGACACCGTCCCGCCGGGAGGCGAAGGCCCAACTCCAGTCGCTGCTGGCCGGCCGCCCCGACCTGGCCGAGCGGCTCCAGGTCGTCCGGGACATGGGGCTGCGGGTCAGCGCCTGCGAGGTGCACCTCACCACCACCTGCAACATCCGCTGCAAGGGATGCTGGTATTTCGAGGGCGGCTTCGACGGGGCCGTCCGGGAGACCTCGGACCCGGTGCTGATCGCCGAGTTCGTCGACTCGCTCGTCGCCCGGGGCGTCACCCAGGCGACCCTGATCGGCGGGGAGCCGACGCTGGTACCCGCGCGGATCGCGCCGTTCGTCGAGCGGCTGCCGTACATCACCATCTCGACCAACGGGCTGCGGCCGGTACCCCGCGCCGGACTGGAGAACATCGCGGTCGCGATCAGCCTGTTCGGCGGCGGACCGCTGGACGACGCCCTGCGCGGGTACCGGGTGAACGGCTCGGCCTTCTCCGGGCTCTTCGAGACCGCGCTCGGGCACTACCGCAACGACCCGAGGGTGATCTTCGTCTTCGCGCTCTCCGAGGAGGGCCTCCAGTACGTCGAGCCGACCGTGCGGGCGATCCGGGACAACGGCAACCAGGTCACCTTCAACTTCTACTCCGCGCACGGCAGCGATCACGCGCTGCGGATCGAGAACGAGCGGCGCACCCTAGACGAGGCGTTGCGGGTCAAGGAGTCCTATCCGGAGACCGTGGTCAGCCACCCGTACTTCATCGAGACGCTCATCTCCGGGCGTACCCACTGGGGCGGGCAGTTCGGTTACGACGTCTGCCCGAGCATCAGCGTCGACCACCCCGACCACGCCGAGCGGATCCGCAACGGCAATCCCGTGCTGGACGGCTTCGCGGTCTACGGCGCCGACTACCAGACCCTCCAGTTCTGCTGCACCTCCGGCAACTGCGCCGACTGCCGGGACAGCCAGGGCGTCTACAGCTGGCTGCTGGTCAGCATGAACCGGTTCCTCGACGACGTGGGCCGGCTGGAGACCTGGCTGGACCTGGCCGAGAGCTACTGGCGGCAGTGGTACTGGGCGCAACTGCACTCCGCCAACTTCGCCCGCCGCGCACCGATGGCGGCCTAGCCACCCGACCCGACCGAAGGAGCCCGCGTATGTCCTCGCCATCGACCTCCGTCACCGCCTCCGCCGTCGAGGAGCGTCTCCGCGCCGAGCTGATCGACCTCGGCGTCGACGAGGAGGCGATCACCCTGGACGCCAAGTTCGACAAGCTCGACATCGACTCGCTGGACGTCGCCGACCTGATGGCCATGGTGGCCAAGGAGTACAAGGTGGAGATCCCGCGCAGCGAGCTGGCTGACGTCACGATCGGGCAACTCGTCGAGCGGATCGTGGCGGGCGTGTCGCGTTGACCTCGCTGCTGAGCCTGGACAAACGCACCTACCTGGTCACCGGGGTCCTGAACAACGAGTCGATCGCCTGGCACGTGGCGGCCGCGCTGCAACGGGAGAACTGCGAGGTCGTGCTGACCTCGTACGGGCGGGTCGCCCGGATCACCCGCAGGGTGGCGGAGCTGCTGCCGTCCCGCACCGAGGTGCTGGAGCTGGACGTCATGTCCGACCAGAGCGTCGACGCGCTGGCCGCCACGGTCGAACGCCGCTGGGGGCACCTGGACGGGGTGGTGCACAGCATCGCCGCCGCACCGCCGGAGGCGCTCGGCCCAGGGTTCGGCAGCACCCCGGCCGGCGAGGTGCTCGACGGGTTCCGGGCATCGTCGTACTCGTTCCAGCAGCTCAGCACCGCACTGGCGCCGCTGCTGGCGCGGGCGCCCGGCGGTGGTGCGGTGGTCGGGCTGACCGTCGACTCCGCCCGGGCGCTACCCGGCTACGGCTGGATGGGCGTCTACAAGTCGGCACTGGAGGCGATCGCCCGCTATCTGGCGATGCACCTCGGACCGTCCGGCATCCGGGTCAACCTGGTGGCCGCCGGCCCGATCGAGACGGTCTCGGCGCGCGGCGTGGGCACCTTCGCGGCGCTCGCCGAGCAGTACGAGCGGTGGGCGCCGCTCGGCTGGGACCGGGCCGACCCGGCCCGGGTGGTCGGGGCCGTGCTCTTCCTGCTCTCGGACCTGTCCCGCCACACCACCGGGCAGGTGGTGCACGCCGACGGCGGGATGCACGCCGTGTTCGGCGGAGTCGACCCGGCCGCCGGCAGCACGGCGTCGCGGCCGGACGCCACGGCCGGCTGACCACATACCGCGGGGAGGGAACGTGCGTCTCGTCGTCAAGGGGACGAGCGAACCGCTGGTGGGCGAACTCGACGTACCGGCGTCGAAATACCACGCCCACCGCGCGCTGATGCTGGCGTCACTGGCCGACGGGACCAGCCGGATCCACGGCGGCTGCGGCGCCGGCCACGTGCAGCACACCATCCGGGCCCTGCGCGACCTCGGCACCTCGGTCACCGTCGCCGGCGACACCTTTCTGGTACGCGGCGGCCGCTACCGGCCGCGCCGCCCGGACATCTCGGTCGGCAGTTCCGGTACGACGCTGTACTTCCTGACCGGGCTGACCGCACTGGCCGAGACACCGGTGACCATCACCGGCCAGAAGTACTTCCGGCGCCGGCCGATCCGGCCGCTGCTCGACGCGCTGGCCGGAATCGGCGTGGAAATCACGTCGGCGGACGGGTTCCTGCCGATCCGGGTCGCCGCCCGCCCGCCGGCCGGGGGCCGGGTGGAGATCCCCGGCACCCTCTCGCAGTGGATCTCCAGTCTGTTGCTGGTCGGCGCGTTCGCGACCGGCCCGACCGTGGTCGAGGTGGTCGGTCCGTTCAACGAGCGCAGCTACGTCGACCTGACGATCGCGATGATGCGGCGGTTCGGCCTGCACGTGGCGGTGCACGGCGGCGGGCGGCGGTTCGAGATCGAGCCCGGACAGCGGCCCACCCCGGCGGTGGTGCACCTGCCGCCGGATGTCGGCGCGGCGGCGTTCGGCCTGGCCGCGACCGCCCTGCACCCGTCCGACGTGCTGTTCCGCAACCTGCCGGCGGTCGCCCCCGGCGAACTCGACCATCCGGAGGCCGACCTCTTCGCCAGCCTGCGGGTGATGGGGCTGCCGCTGCTGCGCGACCCGGCGACCGGCTTCCTCCGGGTCCGGCACGACGGGTCCAGGCTCGATCCGGTACGCGTCGACTGCCGCGCCGTGCCGGACATGCTGCCGGTGCTCAGCGTGCTCGGCGCGCACGCGCACGGCAGCACCGTACTGGAACACGTCGCGCACGTCCGGCTCAAGGAGTCCGACCGGGTCACGGCGATGCTGCAACTCAACCGGATGGGCGGGCGGCTGCGGCTGGACGGCGACCGGCTGGTCTGCGAGGGCGTCCCGCGGTTGCGCGAGGCGGACCTGTCGTCGTTCAACGACCACCGGGTGCTGATGGCGCTGGCGGTGGCCGCCACCCGGGCCGGCGGGCAGAGCCGGTTGACCTATCCGAACGCGCACCGGATCTCCTACCCGCAATTCCTCGACCAGATGAACTCGATCGGCCTGAACATGTCGGTGGACCGCTCCCGGGTCACCCGTACGCCGAGCCGGCCGGCCCTGCCCACGCCGGCCCGGCTGGCCGCGACCCCGGTCTCCGAGCTGGTCCGCCGGCACGCCCGGGAGCGCCCGTACGCCGACGCGGTGGTCGAGGTCGAGTCGCCGGGCCGGCCCGGTGGGGTGCTCAGTTGGCGCGACCTCGACCGGCGGGCCGACCAGGCGGCAGCCCTGCTGCTGGAACTCGGCGTCGCCCCGGGCGACGTGGTCGCCTGGCAACTGCCGAACTGGCACGAGTTCGTGGTGCTCGCGCTGGCCGCCACCCGGATCGGGGCGGTCTGCTGCCCGCTGATGCCGTTCTTCCGGGAGCGGGAGGTCGAGTCGCTGCTGCGCCGGTCCCGGGCCCGGGTACTCGTGATCTGCGCCGAGTTCCGCGGCCGGGCGTACGTCGCCGAGACCGTGTCGGTGCTGGACCGGCCCGACCCGCCGGAGGTGACCCACGTACTCGTGGTCGGCGGCACCGGCCCGCTGCCGGCCGCCACCGGCGGGGTGCGGTGGCAGCGGTTCGCCGAGGCGCTGGCCCGGCAGCGACCGCACCCCGCGACCCTGGCCGCCCGGGCACCCGCCCCGGACGCCCTCGTGCAACTCCTCTTCACCTCCGGCACCTCCGGAGAGCCGAAGGGCGTGCTGCACCGGATGGCGACGCTGACCCGGGCCGCCGCCATGCAGGCCCGGCACCTCGGACTGACGGCGGAGGACCGGCTCTTCATCCCCTCGCCGCTGGCCCACCAGACCGGTTTCCTCTACGGGATGTGGCTCGGCTTCGTCCTCGGCGCCCCGGCGGTGCTGCAACCGATCTGGGACGGCCCGGCCGCCCTGGCCGCGCTGCACCGCACCGGCGGCACCTTCGTGCAGGCCGCCACCCCGTTCCTGGCCGACCTGGTCGAGGCGGTCGAGGACGGCGGCAAGCCGCCGCCGGCCCTGCGGGTCTTCGTCGCCACCGGCGCCGCCGTGCCGCGCGCGCTCGCCGAGCGGGCCACCCGGACCCTGGAGGCGGCCGTCTGCGGGGCGTGGGGCTCCACCGAATCCTGCCTCGGCTCGCTCTCCGCGCCCACCGACGAACCCGCCCGGGCCTGGGGTACCGACGGCCGGGCGCTGCGCGGGGTCCGGCTGCGGGTGACCGACGAGCACGGCAACGTGCTGGCCGCCGGGGCGGAGGGCAACTTCGAGGTGACCAGCAACTGCCTCTTCGCCGGCTACCTGGACCATCCGGAGTGGACGGCGGCGGCGCTCACCCCGGACGGCTGGTACCGCAGCGGCGACCTGGCGGTGATCGACGAGGCGGGCTTCGTCCGGATCACGGGCCGGGTGAAGGACGTGATCAACCGGGGTGGCGAGAAGATCCCGGTGGCCGAGGTCGAACAGTTGCTGCACGGCCACCCCGCCGTCCGCGAGGTCGCGATCGTCGCGATGCCGGACCGGCGGCTCGGCGAGCGGGCCTGCGCCTTCGTCGTACCGAGGCAGCCGGTCAGCTTCGCCGAGCTGCGGCGGTTCCTGGACGAGCACCGGGTGGCCAAGCAGTACTGGCCGGAACGGCTGGAAACCGTGCCCGAACTGCCCCGCAACGTGGTGGGCAAGGTGCAGAAGTTCGTGCTGCGGGAGCGGCTGCGCGACACACCCGGCGAGGAGGAGCAGTGACCGGCAACGACGACCCCTCGTTCGCGACCCTGGTACGCGAGGTCGAGTCCTTCGTACGCGGACCCGGCGAGGAGTACGCGGCGACGATCGAACGTACCCGTGAAGTCCCGCCCGAACTCTGGACCGAGCTGCGCGACCGGGGCTACCTCCGGCTGGCCGCCCCCGCCGAGTACGGCGGCGCGGGCCTTTCCTTCAGCCGCTACCTGGAACTGCTCGAACTCTTCTCGATGTCGCACGCCTCGCTGCGGATGATCGTGCACGTCTGCAACGGCGTCTGGCGGGCGATGGACCAGTTCGCCACCGACGAGCAGCGCAAGCGGTTCGTGCTGCCGCAGGTCGCCGGGGACCTGCGGGTGGCGTTCACGCTCACCGAGCCGACCGCCGGCACCGGGGCGGACCTGCGTGCCAGCGTGGTCCGGGACGGCGACACCTACCACCTCTCCGGCGAGAAACACCTGATCACCTTCGGGGCGAGCTGCGACTACTGGCTGCTCTTCGCCCGGCTCGCCGGCACCAGCGGCAAGGACGGCACCGTCGCCCTGATGGTGCCCCGGCAGGTGCCCGGGGTACGGGTCGAGCCGATGCCGGACACCATGGGCGTACGCGGCACCGACCACGCGCACCTGGTCTTCGACCGCGCGCCGGTACCGGTGGCCAACCGGCTCGGCGAGGAGGGTGCCGGGCTGGCGGTCGCGCTCGGCGGCTTCCTCACCCCGAGCCGGATCGGGGTCGCGATGACCTGCGTCGGCCTGGCCCGCCGGGCCCAGGAGCTGGCGGTCGCGCACGCCGGCCGGCGGGTCACCTTCGGCAAGCCGCTGGCGGCCCGTCAGGCGGTGTCGTTCGCGCTCGCCGAGAACGCCGCCGACATCGAGGCCGCCCGGCAGCTCACCCTGCACGCCGCCCGGCGGTGGGAGGCGGACCAGCCCGACGCCGGGGCGCTCTCCTCGATGGCGAAGCTGGTCGCGGTGGAGATGCTGACCCGGGTCACCGACAAGGCGCTCCAGGTGCACGGCGGCATCGGCTACTGGGAGAGCAGCCCGATCGAGCGGGTCTACCGCGACGCCCGCGCCCAGCGGTTCGAAGAGGGCACCAACGAGATCCAGAAGACCGTGATCGCCCGAGAGATCCTGGGAGGGATCCGGTGACCAGCTATCAGGGTACGACCGCGTTGATCACCGGCAGCTCGCGCGGCATCGGGCGGGCACTGGCGCTGACCCTGGCCCGGGGCGGCGGCACGGTGGTGGTCAACTACAAGAAGAACGCGGAGCTGGCGGAGCAGACCCGCAAGGAGATCACCCAGCTCGGCGGTACGGCGCTCACCGTCGCCGCCGACGTCGAGCAGCCCGAGGAGGTCGACCGGCTCTTCGCGGCGGTGGAGGCGGAGTTCGGCAGGCTCGACTTCTTCGTCTGCAACGCGGCGGCCAGCTCCTTCAAGAACATCCTCGACCTGAAGCAGCACCACCTCGACCGCTCCTACGCGATGAACACCCGCTCCTTCGTGCTCGGCGCCCAGCATGCGGTACGGCTGATGCGCGACGGCGGGCGGATCGTGGCGCTGTCCAGCTACGGCAGCATCCGCGCCTATCCCACGTACGCGAACCTCGGCGCCGCCAAGGCCGCCATCGAGGCGTGGGTCCGCTACATGGCCGTCGAGTTCGCCGGTCGGGGCATCAACGTCAACGCGGTGAACGGCGGCATCATCGAGACCGAGTCCTCCGAGTACTTCTACAACGTCCCCGGGATGGCACCGCTGTCCACCGTGCTGCCCCGGATCCCGAAGGGCCGCATCGGCAGCGCCCAGGAGGTCGCCGACGTCGTCGCCTTCCTGCTCTCACCGGCGGCCGAGTACGTCACCGGGCAGACGCTGGTGGTCGACGGCGGCCTGTCGATCGTCGCCCCGCCGTTCACCCAGGACCTGAGCGCACCGCTGGTATGAGCGGCCTCGAACACGTCATCCGGGCCGGCCGGATCGGCCGGCTGGTGCTGCCGCACCGGGTGGTGATGGGCGCCATGCACCTCGGCTGGGAGACCCGGGACGACGGGGGAGCGGCGCTGGCCGCGTTCTATCTGGCCCGGGTCCGGGGCGGTGCCGGGCTGATGGTCACCGGCGGTGCGGCGGTGAGCCCGGCCGGTGCCGGCGGCCCCGGGTACGGCGTGCTGACCGACCCGGCGTTCCGGCACCGGCTGCGCCGGGTCGCCGCCGAGGTGGCCGAGGCCGGTGGCCTGCTCGCCCTGCAACTCTTCCACGCCGGCCGGTACGCCAAGCCGGGCCTGGCCGGCCCCCGGCCGGTCGCGCCGTCCGCGGTGTTCAGCCCGTTCTCCCGGCAGCTACCGGAGGCGCTGCCCGGCACCGAGGTGGAGCGCACCGTCCGGGACTTCGCCCGGGGCGCCGTGAAGGCCCGCGAACTCGGCTTCGCCGCGGTGGAGGTCATGGGCTCCGAGGGGTACCTCGTCGACCAGTTCCTCTCCCCGCTGACCAACCACCGCGACGACGAGTGGGGCGGCGACCCGGTACGCCGGATGCGGTTCGGCGTCGCCGTGGTCCGGGCCGTCCGCGAGGCGGTCGGTCCCGACTTTCCGGTGATCATGCGGATGACCGGCGCCGACCTGATGGCCGGGGGCACCGACCGGGAGACCGTACTCGGGTTCGCCCGCGCCCTCGCCGACGCCGGTGCCGACGCCCTGAACGTCGGGGTCGGCTGGCACGAGTCGCCGACTCCGACCGTGCAGGCGGTGGTGCCGCCGGGGCACTGGGTACCGGTCGCCACGGCCGTCAAGGCGGCGGTCGGCACGGTACCGGTGATGGCGAGCAACCGGATCACCCGGCTGACCCAGGCCGAGGCGGTGCTGGCCGGTACCGCCGTGGAGTTCGTCTCGATGGCCCGGCCGTTCCTCGCCGATCCGGCACTGGTCGACCGGAGCCGCCGGGGCCTGCCGGTCAACGTCTGCGTTGCCTGCAACCAGGCCTGCATCGACCGCTCCCTGGTCGACAGCCCGGTCTCCTGCATGGTCAACCCGGCCGTCGGGCGCGAGGCCGTGCCGGCGGCGGAACACGGCGGGCGGCCCGGCGCGGTCGCGGTGCTCGGCGCCGGCCCGGCCGGGCTGACCGCCGCGCACCGGCTGGCGCTGGCCGGGCACCGGGTGACCGTCTACGAGGCGGACCGGGACCTCGGTGGCCAGTTCCGGCTGGCCTGCCGGGTGCCGGGCAAGGCCGACTACGCCGACGCGATCGGCTACCTGGTCGCGGAGCTGACCCGGCTCGGCGGCGACATCCGCACCGGCCGGCCGGTCACCGCCGCCGACCACCGCCTGCTCGGCCGCTACGACGGGATCGTGCTGGCCACCGGGGTACTGCCGAGACCGGTGCCGATCCCCGGTGCCGAGCTGCCACACGTGCGCGACTACGCCTCGGCGTTCTGCACCGGGGCGCTGGGGGAGCGGGTGGTCGTAATCGGCGGTGGCGGCGTCGCGGTCGACCTGGCCCACCTGGCCAGCCATCCGACCCCGGACCGTCCGGCCCGGCAGGTGACGGTCCTGCACCGGGGTGACCGGCTCGGGCCCCGGCTGGGCCGGTCGACCCGCTGGGCGATCCTCGCGGCCCTGCGCGACCAGGGCGTGCGGATCCTGCCGGGAGTCCGGGACCTGCGGATCGACGCCGACGGCGTGCACCTGGTCGACGCCGAGGGGACGCCCCGGACCGTACCCGCCGACACGGTGGTGATCGCCGCCGGCCAGCTCCGCAACGACGCCCTGACGGCGACGGTACGCCGCACCGGGGTCTGGTACCGGGTCGTCGGCGGCGCCCGGGACACCTCGGGGCTGGACGCCGTCCGGGCGTTCGACGAGGGCTACGCCGCCGCGCAGGCGTTCTCCCGGGTACGCGGACGAGACCGGGTCGAGGAGCAGGTATGACCAGTTCGGAGCGGGATTCCGCGCTCGGGGTGCTCCGGCGGGTCGCTGCCGACCGCTGGCGGATCCTGCGGCTGCTGCCCCGGGCCGGGTGGCCGGCGGTGACCGTCGCGGTACTCGACAACCTGCTGCTGGCCGCCGCACCCGTGCTGTTCGTCGTCGAGACGAGCCTGCTGGTCGGCCGGCTGCCCGCCGCGGTCCGCGACGGGGTCGACTCGGCCGCCTTCGACCGGCTGGTGACCGCGTTCGTGGTGGCGGCCGGGGCGCTGTGCGCGCAGCAGGTGCTGGCGCAGCTCCAGGTCGCGACCGGGCTGCTGGTGCAGCGCCGGATCGACGGCGGGGTCGCGGACGAGCTGATGGACGCCGCGCTGAGCAGCGTCAGCATGGCGCCGCTGGAGGACCAGGCCCGGCTCGACCAGCTCGCCGAGGCGTCCCGCGAGGTCGAGCACGGTATCCAGAGCCCCGGAGCGGCCTGCGCCGGGATGCTGGCCCTGGTCGCCCGCTACGGGCAACTGGCCGGGTACGCGGCCGTGGTCGGCGCCGTCTTCTCCTGGCCGGCCGGGATCGGGCTGCTCGTCGCCGTCCTGGTGTTCCGGCACGGCCAACGCGGCGGCCTGCGCAAGTACGCGGCGATATACGGCTCGATCGTGCCCCGGGTACGGAAGCTCAGCTACTTCCGTGGCGTCGCCACTGGCCTGCCGGCGGCCAAGGAGATCCGGATCTTCGGCCTGCTGCCCTGGCTGCGCGACCAGTACCGGTCGGCGTACCTGGACTGGATGCGTCCGGTCTGGGCGGAGCGGCGCCGGGTCTACCTCAAGCCCTACTTCGGGTACACCGCGCTCGGCCTGCTGGTCGTGGTCGCGCTGCTCGCCGCGCTGGGCCGCAGCGGTGCGACCGGGCAGGTCAACCTCACCCAACTGGCACTGGTCGTCCAGGCCACCCTGGCGGCGATCCAGTTGGGCGACTTCTATCCGGAGGCCGACGTGCAGACCCAGTTCGGCATGAACGCCTACCGGGCGGTGCGGGACTTCGAGGCCGGGATGCGTGCCTCGGCCGACCCGGCCACGGCCACCGGACCGCCCGGTGCCGCCGCACCGGCTACGGCTGCCGGACCGACCGGCACCACCCCGGCGCTCGCGGCCCGGCCCGGCGCCGAACCCGGCGCCCCGGCGGCGATCAGCTTCGAGTCGGTGTCGTTCCGCTATCCGCACCGGGCCACCCCGGTCTTCACCGACCTGGAGCTGACCCTGCGTCCCGGGGCCTGCACCGCGATCGTCGGCCTCAACGGCGCCGGCAAGACGACCCTGGTCAAGCTGCTGACCCGGCTGGCGATCCCGGACTCGGGCCGGATCACGCTCGGCGGGCGCCCGATCGACGAGATCCCGACGGCCCGCTGGCGGCGGAGCCTCGCCGTCATCTTCCAGGACTACCTGCGCCACCAGAGCAGCGCGGCGGACAACATCGCGCTCGGCGCCGTCGAGTACGCCGGGGACCGGGCCGGCATCCGGGCCGCCGCCGAGGCCGCCGGCATCCTCGACGCGCTCGACGCACTTCCGCTGGGCCTGGAAACGCCACTCAGCAGCCAGTTGCGCGACGGGGTGGAGCTCTCCGGCGGCCAGTGGCAGCGGCTGGCCATCGCCCGCGCGCTGTTCGCCGTCCGGCACGGTGCCTCGGTGATCGTGCTCGACGAACCGACGGCGAGCCTGGACGCCCGGGCCGAGGCACGCTTCTTCGACGAGGTGGTCGCCGCCACGGCCGGGGTGACGAAGGTGCTGATCTCGCACCGGTTCGGCACCGTCCGCCGGGCGGACCACATCGTCGTACTCGGGCAGGGGCGGGTCGCCGAGGAGGGTACGCACGAGGAACTGCTGCGTCGGGGCGGCCGGTACGCCCGGCTCTTCGCACTCCAGGCGGCACGGTTCCGCGACGGGCCCGGCCGTACCCCGGTGGGCACCGCCGGAGAGCGGGGGGTCGGATGAGTCGAGGACTGCTGTCGGCCGCCTGGACCCTGTGGCGGACGTCGCTGCGGCAGGACCGGCGCAAGGCGGTCACCGCGCTGGCCCTGGTGGTTGCCGGTGCGGCGGCCTGGCCGCTGGTGGCGGTGCTGCTGCGTACCCTCTTCGACGCCGCGAGCGCCGGGCGCCCGCTGGCGGCGAGCCTGGCCGGGATCGGCGTCGCCGTACTGCTGATCGCAGGGCTCACCCTCGGGCACTTCGCGCACATCGCCTACTTCGAACTCTCCGAACTGGACGTGCTGCACCTGCACCAGGAGCTGATGGCGGCCACCAACGGGTCGTCCGGGATGGCGCACCACGAGCGGCCCGAACTCGCCGACAAGGTCGCGGTGCTGGAGCAGGACATCGAGCAGTTGCGGGTCGGCCTCCAGGCGGTGCTGACCGGGGTCGGGCTGGCCGTCGCCATGGCGCTGACCACGGCGGTACTCGGCTCGCTGCACCCGCTGCTGCTGCTCCTGCCGCTGGTCGCCGTACCGCCGCTGCTGGCCGGCAGGTGGGCGGAGCGGATGGTGGACCGGAGCCGGGAGGCCACCGCCGAGACCACCCGGCGGGCGCTCGGGCTGTTCCGGCTGGCCACCTCCGCCGCCGCCGGCAAGGAGCTGCGGGTCTTCGGCCTCGCCGACGAGGTACGGCACCGGCACCGTGGACTGTGGCAGGACGCCACCGGGCGGCTGTGCCGCAGCCAGACCGTGGCGAGCCTGGTCCGGATGCTCGGCCAGTCGGCCTTCGCGGCCGGCTACATCGCCGCGGTACTGGTGATCCTGCGCGACGCCGTCGCCGGCCGCCGCAGCGCCGGTGACCTCATCCTGGTGATCGCGATCGCCGCCCAGGTCAACCAGCAGGTGGCCGCGGCGGTCGGGGTGTTGCAGGACCTCCAGCGGCTGCGCAGCGTCTACCAGCGGTTCGACGAGGTGCACGAGCTGGTCCGGGCCGACGAGCCGGCTCCCGCCCGGTCGCCCGGCACCCTCGCCCCGGCGCCGGACCGGCTGCGCGACGGCATCCGGCTGGTCGGCGTCGCCCTGCGCTATCCGAGTGCGGACCGGACCGTGCTCGCCGACCTCGACCTGCACCTGCCGGCCGGCAGCACGGTCGCCGTGGTCGGCGAGAACGGCGCCGGCAAGACCAGCCTGGTCAAGCTGATCTGCGGTCTGCTCCGGCCGACCGCCGGCCGGATCCTGGTGGACGGCATCGACCTGGCCGAGCTGTCGGCGCCGCACTGGCGCGAGCGGATCGCGGCCGGCTTCCAGGACTTCGTGCGGTTCGAGCTGCCGGCCCGGCGCACCGTCGGCCTCGGCGACCTGCCCCGGCTCGACGACGAGGCGGCGGTGCGTACCGCGCTGGACCGGGCCGGCGCCGACGACCTCCCCGGAGCGCTGGAGGCGGGCCTGGACACCCCGCTCGGCAAGAGCTACGCCGACGGCGTCGAACTCTCCGGCGGCCAGTGGCAGAAGCTCGCCCTCGGCCGGGCGCTGATCCGGGACGACCCGCTGCTGGTGGTGCTCGACGAGCCGAGCGCGGCGCTGGACGCCGAGGCCGAACACGCGCTGTTCGAACGCTACCGGCAGCAGGCCGCCCGGGTCGGCGGGCGTACCGGTGCGGTCAGCGTCTTCGTGTCGCACCGCTTCTCCACCGTCCAGCTCGCGGACCTGATCGTGGTACTCGCCGACGGCCGCGTCGAGGAGGTCGGCAGCCACGCCGAGCTGGTCGGCGCCGGCGGCCGGTACGCGGAGATGTTCGACCTGCAGGCCAAGGCGTACCGATGAGCAGGGCGGCGGGATCCTGCGCGACCCAGGTAGGGAGGAGATCGCAGTGACCAGTGCGACGTACACCGGGGAGTTCGACCCGTTCTCCCCGGAAGCCATGGACGACCCGTACCCGGCGTACGCCGAACTCCTCCGGCACGAGGAGCCGCTGTACCTGGAACAGCGGGACATGTGGCTGGTGATCCGCTACGACCACGTCCGCGCGGCGGCGAAGGACCATCCGGGCCTCTCCTCAGCCGAGGGGATCGCCTACCACCGTTCGGCGCTGCCGGTGCTCTTCGGCATCGACCAGCCGGACCACACCCGGCTGCGCGGGCTGATCAGGCACGCCTTCTCGCCCCGCGGTGTGCAGGTCTGGCGCACCTTCATCGAGCGGGCCTGCGGCGAGCTGCTCGACGAGGCGGTGGCGATGGGCGACGTCGACCTCGTCCAGCAGGCGATGATCCCGCTGCCGGTACGGGTCATCACCACCATCGTGGGGGTACCGGGCGACGACCTCACGACCCTCAAGCTCACCGCCGGGGTTCTGGAGAGCTTCATCCCGAACGCCCGGGTCGGGCCGCGCGCCGAACTCGATCCCGCCGATCCCGCCGAGTCGGCACTCCGGCTGAAGGCCGCCAAGCAGACGCTCTCCGCCGTCGCCGGCCTCACCGGCTTCCTGCGTGGCGTCCTCGAACAGCGGCGCGCCCAGGCGCCCCGGGGCGACCTGGTCTCGAAGCTCTTCGCGGTGGAACAGGACCGGGTGAGCGAGGACGAGATCCTCTGGCTCTGCCTGACTCTCCTGGTCGGCGGCCAGGAGACGATGACGCACTTCCTGGGCAGCATGGTGGACGCCCTGCTGCACCACCCCGACCAGTTCCGGATGGTACGCGAGCGGCCCGACCTGATCCCGGCGACGATCGAGGAGACCGCCCGGTTCTATCCGGCGGTCCAGAACGTCTTCCGGACCGCCATCACCGATGTGGTGGTCGGCAACACCCGGATCCCGAAGGACGCCCGGGTGGAGCTGTCGTTCGCGGCGGCGAACCGGGACCCGCGCCGCTTCCCGGACCCCAACCGGTACCGGATCGACCGGGTCACCGACGGCCACCTCGGGTTCGGTGCCGGCATCCACACCTGCGTCGGCGCGCACCTGGCCCGGCTCCAGGCGGCGACGTTCCTGCGCCTGCTCATCGAGCGCACCGACGACATCGAACTGATCGGCGAGCTGGTCAAGGTGCAGAGTCCGGCGTTCCGGGGGCTCGACCACCTGCCGTTGCGGCTGACCCCGAAGTCCGGCCCCGGAGCGCCGACCGGCGCGGACAGCCGAGCCGGAGCGTCCCGAGCGGGAGAATCCGAGTGACTGACGCTACCGAGACCGGCCGGGCCGGTACCGCGACGGGGCCGGACTCCGTCCGCCTGGAGTTCGCCGCTGGCGAGCCCGCCACCGCGCCGTTGACCTGGGCCCAGCGGGTGATGTGGGGACCGATCCAGTGGTTCGGCAAGGAGGCGAACCAGTTCAACCTCACCGGTACGCTGGTGCTCGCCGCGCCGGCCGACCAGGCCCGGGTGCTGGCGACCCTGCGTACCCTGGTCGAGCGTCACCAGGCGTTGCGGAGCCACTACGTCGACGCCTCGGACGGGCCCCGGCAGCGGGTCGCGGCCGAGGGCTGCCTCGACGTCACGGTGGCCGACGACCGGGCCGAGCCCGCCCCGGTCCTCGACGAGCTGACCGCGCGGCTGGCCGACGCCGCCTTCGACCACGAGGTCGAGTTCCCGCTCCGGCTCGGCTGGACCGTCGACTCCGACGGCCTGGTGACCGGGATCGCGCTGGTCGGATCGCATCTGGCCCTCGACGGCTGGGCGTTCACCACCCTGGTCGACCTGCTGCGCGCACAGCTCGCCGACGATCCGGCAGCCCCGCACCTCGGCCGGGGTGTGGGTGAGCGCGAGTCCGTGGACGACCGGCCGCCCCCGGCGGGGGTCGGGTCGGCACCGACCCGCGCGCCGGCCGGACCGGCCGGTGCCGGCTTCCAGCCGGTCGAGCAGGCCGTCCTGCAGTCCTCACCCGAGGGCGAACGGCAGGGCCGACTCGCGCTGCGGCACTGGGAAGACGCCCTGTCGGCGGCGCCGGCCTCGATGTTCGACCTGCCCCGGGCGGAGACCGGCGACCACCCCATCGAGCGGCACCTGCTGGACTCCGTCGCGGCCGCCGAGGCGGCGTCCTGGCTCGCGGCGCGCACCCGGACGTCCTTCTCCAGCGTGTTGCTCGGGCTGACCGCGATGATCCTGACCGCGTACAACGGCCACCACACCTGCGTACTCAAGCTGATCGCCGGCAACCGGCTCGACCGGCGCAGCCGCGAGCTGATCGCGATCAACGCCCAGGACGCCTTCCTGGCGTTCCCGGTGCCGGAGACCGACCTGCTCGACACCGCCCGGCAGGTGCACCGTCCCGCCTTCGACGCCTACCGCCGCGCCCAGTACGACCCGGTCGCGCTGGACGCCCTGCTCGCGGAGACCGGCCGGCGGCGGGGGGTCGGCTTCGACCTGTCGGCGTACTTCAACAACGGGCACCGGGGCAACGACTGGCCGCCGGCCGGTCCGGACCTTCCGGCGGTGCGGCTCGACCGGCTCCGCCGGGAGTCCCGGTACACCCGGCTCGACCCGCTGTCCAAACACGACATGAAGTTCATGGTCGCCGCCAGCAACCCCGGCGGCGGGGTGTGCCGGCTCGGGCTGCTGGTCGACACGGCGTACCTGCCGGGGGCGCTCGGCGAGGTGATCGTGCGGGGGATCGAGACGCTGCTCTGCGACGCGGTCACCGGCGAGGTCCGGTCCGCCGACATCGCCGCCCGGATCGGCATGACGCCCGCCCGGCGCGGCCCGGACTGGGTGCGTACCCCGGACGGCTGGGTCCGCCCCGACGACGTCGCGGAACTGGTACGCGAGGCCGCCGGCGGCGCCGCGACCGGGGTGTTCGCACCGGACCGGGCCGATCCCCGGGGCATCCGGGAGTTGACCGCGTACGTCGCCGCCGGATGGATCTCGCCCGAGGAACTGCACCGGCGGGTACTCGACGCGCTGCCCGACCGGCCCGGCCTGGTGGCGCCGGCCGAGTACGTGATCTGCGAGCCGGTCCGCCGGATCGGCGCCGGCTTCGACGCGTGGCGGGACGCCACCGTCGTCGCCGCCGGATCCGGGCGGTCCGGGTGAGCGGACGGGGCTCGAAATCATTATCGTGGGTCGATCTCAGGTGCACCTGTGGCGACCGGTAGTGTGCGCTGAGTAGTTGGAGGGATGTCGGTGGGGAACGGGAGTTCTCGCGGGATGATCGGGGACGGCGTCGTCATCACCGGCATCGGCGCGGTGACGCCGCTCGGCCTCGACCGGGACAGCACCTGGCAGGGCCTGCTCGCCGGCAAGTCGGGCGTCGGCCCGATCACCGCGTTCGACGCGGGCGACCTGGCCACCCGGATCGCCGCCGAGGTGCGCGGCTTCGTGCCGGAGGAGCACTTCACCGCCAAGCGGATGCGCCGGATGGCGCGGTTCAGCCAGTTCGCGGTGGTCGCCGCCCGGGAGGCGGTCGCCGACGCCGCGCTCACCATCGACCCGGATCTGGCCGAACGGGTCGGCGTGGTGGTCAACGCCGCGGTCGCCGGCTTCGACACGGTCGAGGCGGCCACCCGCAGGCTGACCGGGCCCGACCCGGCCGCGCCCGGCGCCCACTTCGTGCCGGCCTCGCTGACCAACATGCCGGCCTGCGAGGTCGCCATCGACCTCGGCGCGCACGGTCCGGTCAACGCCAGCGCGCTGGCCTGCGCCAGCGGCACCTACGCGCTGCTCGACGCCGCCCGGCTGATCCGGGCCGGCGAGGCCGACGTGGTCGTCTGCGGTGGCACCGACGCGGCGATCACGCCGGTGATGTTCGCCGGCCTGGTCAGCATGGGGGCGATGTCGGAGCGCAACGACGACCCGACCGGCGCCAGCCGGCCGTTCGCCGCCGACCGGGACGGGTTCGTCTTCGGCGAGGGCGCGGTCGTGATGGTCCTGGAGTCCGCCGCACACGCCCGGCGGCGCGGCGCGACCTGGTACGCCGCCGTCGCGGGCGGGGCACTGACCTCCGACGCCTTCCACGTCAGCGCGCCCCGGCCGGGCGGGGTGCACGCCGCCGCGGCGATCCGGCAGGCCCTCCGGCGCTCCGGGGTACGCCCCGAGGCCGTGGACTACGTCTGCGCACACGGCACCTCCACGAAGGCCAACGACCTGACCGAGACCGTCGCGATCCGTTCGGCGCTGGGCGAGGCCGCCGACCGGGTCGCGGTCAGCGCTCCGAAGTCGATGCTCGGCCACCTGATCGGGGCCGCCGGTGCGCTCGGCGCGATGGTCTGCGCCATGGCGATCCGGGAGCGGGTCGTGCCGCCGACCATCAACCTCTACCAGCCGGATCCGGAGTGCGATCTGGACTACGTGCCGCACCAGGCCAGGGAGGTGCCGGTGCGGACCGCACTGACCAACGCGTTCGGCTTCGGCGGGCAGAATTGCGTCGCCGTGTTCACCGATGGACCCTCGCCGGGAGATTGCGAATGACCGTTCAGTTTCCGTTGACCCGCACCGACCACCCGACTCCGAAGCAGACCCGGGAGGAGATCCTCGCCGATCCCGGGTTCGGCCGGCACTTCACCGACCACATGGCGACGGCCGTCTGGACCCCGGACGCCGGATGGCACGACCACCGGGTGAGGGCGCTGGCGCCGTTCACCCTGCACCCCGGCTCGGCGGTACTGCACTACGCGCAGGAGATCCTCGAAGGACTCAAGGCGTTCCGGCACGCTGACGGCAGCGTGTGGCTGTTCCGGCCGGCGCTCAACGCCCGCCGGTTCGCCGCGTCGGCCCGCCGGATGATGCTGCCCGAGATGGACGAGGAGACCTTCGTCGAGAGCGTCGCCGCGCTGGTCCGCGCCGACGACGCCTGGGTGCCGGTGTACGGCGGCGAGCAGTGCCTCTACCTCCGGCCGTTCATGTTCGCCTCGGAGGCGTTCCTCGGGGTACGCCCGGCGAAGCACGTCAGCTACTGCGTGCTGGCCTGCCCGGCCGGGCCGTACTTCCCGAACGGCGTCACCGGGGTGACGCTGTGGATCAGCACCCGGTACAGCCGGGCGTCGATCGGCGGCACCGGCGCGGCGAAGTGCGGCGGCAACTACGGTGCCAGCCTGGCCCCCCAGTTCGAGGCGCTGGAGCACGGCTGCGACCAGGTGCTCTACCTGGGCGGGGAGAACCGGCGCAACATCGACGAGTCGGGCACCATGAACGTCTTCTTCGTGACCCGGGACCAGCAACTCGTCACCCCGACCCTCGGCACCATCCTGGACGGCGTGACCCGGGACAGCGTGCTCAGGCTGGCCGCCGAGCACGGGCTCACGCCGGTCGAGCGCTCCATCGACATGGACGAACTGCACGACGGGCTGGCCAGCGGATCGATCACCGAGGCGTTCGCCGCCGGTACCGCCGCGGTGATCACCCCGATCGTCGGGCTCAAGAGCGAGGAGTTCTCCAGCACGGTCGGCGACGGCAAGCCGGGCACGTACACCCAGCAGTTCCGCGAGCACCTGCTGGACATCCAGTACGGCCGGACCGTCGACACCGCCGGCTGGATGTACCGGGTGAACTAGTGAGCGCATCCATCGCCGTCGTCGGGATGGCCGTCCGCGCGCCGGCCGGGGTGAGCAGCCTCGACGCGTACTGGTCGGCCGTCGTGCACGCCCGTGACCTCACCGGCGAGCTACCCGCCGACCGGCGCGGTGCGTTCGGCGCGCAGTGGGACGGCATGGTGACCCGAGGCGGCTACCTGGACGCCCCGTTCGACTTCGACCCGAAGTTCTTCGGCATTTCGCCGAAGGAGGCCCGGGTGCTCGACCCGCAGCACCGGCTCCTGCTGGAGGTGGTGTGGGAGGCGTTCGAAGATGCCGCGATCCCGGTCGCCGAGGTGGCGGCGGGCACCGGCGTCTTCGTCGGGATCACCGGCCGGGACTACCGGCAGTGGCTTTCCGGGGAGCCGAACCCGTACTCGACGATCGGCAACGGGCACAGCTTCGCCGCCGGCCGGATCGCGTACACCCTCGGGTTGCAGGGGCCGGTGTTCGCGCTGGACACCGCCTGCTCGTCGTCTCTGGTGTCGGTGCACCAGGCCTGCCGGGCGCTGGCGGCGGGCGACTGCGACACCGCGGTCGCGGGCGGGGTCAACCTGATCCTGGCGCCGAGTACCACCCGTTGGGTGAACCAGACCGGCGCGCTGTCGCCGGACGGCCGCTCGCGCCCGTTCGACGCCGCCGCCAACGGGTTCGTCCGGGGCGAGGGGTGCGGCATGCTGGTGCTGAAGCGGCTGGCCGACGCCCGCCGGGACCGGGACCGGATCCTCGCGGTGCTGCGCGGCACCGGGATCAACCACGACGGTCGGACGCCGGCCTTCACCGCGCCGAACATGTCGGCGCAGGCGAAACTCATCGACTCGGTGCTGGCCGCCGCCGGGATCTCCGGGCAGGAGATCGGCTTCCACGAGGCGCACGGCACCGGGACCCCGCTCGGCGACCCGGTCGAGATGGCCGCGATCGTCGCCGCGCTGGGCCGCCGCGACCGGCCGCTCTACGTGGCCTCGGTGAAGGGCAACGTCGGGCACACCGAGGCGGCGGCCGGGGTGCTCGGGCTGGTGAAGGCGATCCTCTGCCTGGTCCGGCGCACCATCGCGCCACAGGCGAACTACCGGACGCTGAACCCCCGGATCGACCTCTCCGGGACCGGCATCGACATCCCGGTCGAACCGCTGCCCTGGGACGGCCGGCTCGGCGACTGCGCCTCGACCAGCTCGTACGGGATGAGCGGCACCAACGCGTACGCGGTGCTCTCCCCGGCCCCGCCGGTCGACCCGGCGGTGGAGCTGCCGGCGGCACCCGGCTTCCTGGTCTCGGCCGCCACCCCGGCCGCGCTGGCCGAGCTGGCCCGCCGTTACGCCGCGCACCTGGGCACGCTGCCCGACCGCGACTATCCCGCCTTCGCCGGCACCGCCACCGCCGGACGTACCCGGCTGAAGCACGCGGTCTGGGTACGCGCCGCCGAGCCGCGCGACGCGGTGCCGGCGCTGACCGCGCTCGCCGCCGGCTCGGCGCACCCGGCCGTCCGCCCGGTCGGCCCCGACGAGCCGGTGCCGATCCCGCCGGGCCGCGCGGTCGTCTCCCTACCGGGCTATCCGTGGCAGCGCGGCAGCTATCTGGCCACCGTCTCGGCGTGACCGTCGGCCAGCGCCACCCGGGTGGCCCGGGAGGGGAGCGCGAAGTGCAGCGTCGAGATCGCGACCAGGTGCCCGCGACCGTCGCTGACCCGGACGTCCACCACCGCCGAGCGGCTGGCCAGCTTGACCACCTCGGCCGCCACCAGCAGGATGCCGGGCTCGGCCGGTTCGAGGAAGCTGACGCTGCTGTGCGCGAGCGCCATCGCGGGTGTCGGGCCGACCAGGACGTTGACCGCGACGAACCCGGTCAGGTCGATCGCCCAGAACATCGCCGGCCCGGAGATGGCGCCGTCCAGCCGGCGTTCGAGCCCGTCCGGGCCGGCGGCGCAGACCACCCGGGGACCGTCGACGGTCTCGATTCGCAGCCGGTCGGTGCCGGAGATGACGTCGGCGAGCCAGGCCCGCGCCTTGTCGAGCGGCATCACCGCTTGGCTGCGCATAGAGCACACTATATGCGTCGATCAGGTCGCCACCCGGACGACGCGGCGCCGACGCACCGGTCGCGGCAACCTGGGCATCGAAGGTCATGGATTGCATCGGGATGCGGCGAAGCGTACCGTGCATCCACGAGCCGGATCATCCAGTAACGAGCCAACGGACTGTGCCCGTCCCACCCCCGAGAGCAGGGCAGCGATCGTCGGGGGCCCACGCCGGTGGCCAGCCCGTCCTGCCCCGGTACCGGGGCCCTCAGCTCGAGGTAGGTCATGAAGAGACGACTCGCTGCCTTCGGCGCCGTGCTGCTCGCGGTCGCCAGTTCCGTCCTGATCTCCGTGGGACCGGCGGACGCCGCCGTCGGTCTGCACGTCAGCGGCCGGAACATCGTCGAGGCGAACGGCCAGACGTTCGTCATGCGCGGCGTCAACCATCCGCACGTCTGGTACACCAACCAGACCAGCTCGTTCGCCAACATCAAGGCGCTCGGTGCCAACACCGTGCGCGTCGTACTCGGCAGTGGCAAGCGGTGGGGCCCGTCCACCGACGTCGGCGCCGTGATCTCGCTGTGCAAGCAGAACCGGCTGATCTGCGTCCTGGAGGTGCACGACACCACCGGCTACGGCGAGGAGGCGGCGGCCGCCTCGCTCGACGAGGCGGTCGACTACTGGATCAGCCAGAAGAGCGCACTGGTCGGTCAGGAGAACTACGTCGTCATCAACATCGGCAACGAACCGATCGGCAACACCAACGCCGGGCAGTGGACCGCCGCCACCACCGCGGCCATCGCCAAGATGCGCACCAACGGCTTCCAGCACCTGCTGATGGTCGACGGACCCAACTGGGGCCAGGACTGGCAGTACGTCATGCGGGACAACGCCCAGACGATCCTGGACGCCGACAGCCAGCGCAACACCGTGCTGTCGATCCACATGTACGCCGTCTTCAACACCGCCGCCAGCATCACCGACTACCTCAACCGCTTCCAGTCCAACGGCTGGCCGCTGGTCATCGGCGAGTTCGGCTGGCGGTTCAACTCCGGCGAGGTGGACCACGAGACGATCCTGTCCGAGGCGAACGCCCGTGGCCTGGGCTATCTCGGCTGGTCGTGGAGCGGCAACACCGACCCGATCCTCGACATGGCCACCAACTTCGACCCGAACCAGCTCACCACCTGGGGCGAGCGGATCTTCAACGGCGCCGACGGCATCAGGGCGACCGCCCGGCAGGCCACCATCTACAACAGCGTGACACCGGGCCCGACCACTCCGCCGGTCACCCCCACGACCGGGCCGCCGGTGACCCCCACCGGCACCCCGCCGGGCGGGAGCGGTGGCTGCACCGCCACGTACGCCGTGGCCGGCCAGTGGGCCGGTGGCTTCCAGGGCGACGTACGGGTGACCGCCGGTAGCTCGGCCGTCAGCGGTTGGACGGTGACCTGGACCTTCGCCAGCGGCCAGCGCGTCTCGCAGGCCTGGAACGCGACCGTGACCAGCAGCGGGTCGGACGTGACCGCCCGCAACGTGAGCTACAACGGCAGCCTCGCCGCCGGGGCGAGCACGACCTTCGGCTTCCTCGGGTCGTGGACCGGCACCAACAGCGCGCCGACGCTGTCCTGCACCGCGAGCTGAGCCCAAGGGCGGTACGGCCCGGGTCGGGGCGACCCGGCCCGGCCGTACCGCCCTTGCCGCTCCGACCGGCGAAGCCGGTGACGCCGCGGGACCGTGCCGACCGCCGCCGGGCCCGGGCGCGCCGCCGAGCCACCCGTACCTACGCCGCCGGCCGGAGCGGACCCGCTGCCAGCGACTGCCGGTCCGCTGCCGGCGATTACCGGTCCGGCTGCTGTCGCCCGCCGGTCACCGCCGGGTAGACCCGGGTCTCGGTCGCCTTGACCGCGGCCCAGAGCGGCTGCCCCGGGGTCAGCCGGAGCTGGGTGGCGGCCGCCGGGGTGATGTCGGCGGCGACCTGGATCGGGCCGGTGAGCTGGATCCGCAGGTTGTCACCGTGGCGTTGGATCGCCGAGATGGTGGCCGGCCAGATGTTGCGGGGGCTGCCGTCGGGGCGGCCGGGGTAGAGGGCGACGGCGGAGGGCGGGAACGCGACGAAGACCTCTCCGTGCGGGTGGTCGGTGGTGGTGAGGGAGAAGTCGTCGCTGATCCGTACCGCGTCCCCGTCGGCCCGGCCGCGATAGAGGTTGAGCCCGACGAGTCGGGCGACGTAGTCGGTGCGGGGTTGCGCGGTGATGGTGGCGGCGTCACCCTCCTGGACGACCCGGCCGTTCTCGACGATCACCAAGCGGTCGGCCAGGACGAGGGCGTCGAGCGGGTCGTGCGTGACCAGCAGGGTGGCGCCGGGATGCTCGGCGAGGTGGCGTTGCAGTTCGGTACGGGTGTCGAGCCGGGTCCGGGCGTCGAGTGCGGCGAGTGGCTCGTCCAGGAGCAGGAGTGCGGGGTCGACGGCGAGGGCGCGGGCCAGGGCGACCCGCTGGGCCTGCCCACCGGAGAGCTGCCGTGGTTTCCGCCGGGCCTGTCCGGCCAGACCCATCCGGTCGAGCCACTCGGCGGCGCGCAGCCGCGCCTGCCGGCGGTCGGCGCCGTGCCGGCGAGGCCCGAAGGCGACGTTGTCGAGCGCGGTGAGGTGCGGAAAGAGCAGGTAGTCCTGGAAGACCACGCCGATCGGCCGCCGTTCGGGCGGGGTCCAGCGGTCCCGGTCGGGCCGGTCGAGGTCCCGGCCGGCGAGGATGATGTGCCCGTCGGTGAGCGGCAGCAGGCCGGCGAGCGTCCGGAGCGCGGTGGTCTTGCCGGCACCGTTCGGGCCGAGCAGCGCGACGACCTCGCCGGCGCCGATCCGCAGCGGAAGGTCGAGCCGGAAGGCGCCCCGGTCGGCGACCAGATGCGCGTCGAGCAGCGGCGTGCCGGCCTCGGCACCGGCCCGGGTCACGGAGACGGCGGTCACGGGCTGGTGATCCAGCGGTCCCGCAGGCTGGCCAGGATGGCCACCGAGACGGCGAGCAGCAGCAGACTCAGCACGATCGCCGCCTCCAGGTCGGTCTCCAGCGCCAGGTAGACGGCGAGCGGCATGGTCTGGGTCCGACCGGGGAAGTTGCCGGCGAAGGTGATGGTGGCGCCGAACTCGCCGAGCGCCCGCGCCCAGCACAACACCGCCCCGGCCGCGATCCCCGGGGCCACGAGCGGCAGCGTGACGTGGGTGAAGGTGGTCCACCGGCCGGCGCCGAGGGTGGCCGCGGCCTCCTCGTAGCGGGTGTCGGCGCCACGCAGCGCCCCCTCGACGGCGATGATCAGGAACGGCATCGCGACGAACGCCTCGGCCAGGACCACTCCGGCGGTGCTGAACGGCAGGGTGATCCCGAAGGTGCTGTCGAGCCAGCCGCCGAGCAGCCCCCGGCGACCGAAGACGAGCAGCAGGGCGACGCCGCCGACCACCGGCGGCAGCACCAGCGGGACGGTGACCAGCGCGCGTACGACCCGGCGGCCGGGGAACTCGACCCGGGCGAGCAGCCAGGCCAGTGGTACGCCGAACAGCAGGCAGAGCAGGGTGGCGAGGGTGGCGGTCTGTAGGGACAGCCGGAGCGCGGCGAGTACTCCCGGCTCGGTGAGCCGGTGCGGAAGCGTGCTCCATGGTGTGCGTACCAGCAGGCCGATCAGGGGCAGCACCAGGAAGAGCAGGCCGAGCGCGGCCGGGATGAGCAGCGCGGCCGGCACCCGGCCGGTACGTCGTCGCCGCCGGAGCGATCGGCCCCTCCCGGACGGGGTCGCCGCGGGTACGTCGTCGAGGAGGGACACCGGCTACGGCGCCTGGAATCCGGCGGCGGTGAGTACGCCCCGGCCGGCGTCGGAGAGCACATAGCCGACGAACGCCCGCCCGGCCGCCTTGTTGGGCGCGTCCCTCAGCACCACGATCGGATAGTCGTTGACCGCCCCGGCCGACTCGGGGAACTCGATTCCGTCGACCTCGCCCGCGGCGGCCCTGGCGTCGGTCCGGTAGACCAGCGCCGCGTCGACCTCGCCGAGCCGCACCTTCGACAGCGCCGCCTTAACGTCCTGCTCCAGGGTGACCGGCGTGAGCGTCACCCCGGCGGCGGTCAGAGCCTTCCTGGCCGCCGCTCCGCACGGCACCTGCTCGGCGCAGAGCGCCACCTTGGCGTCGGGCCTGGCCAGGTCGGCCAGCCTGGCCACCGCACCGGGGTTGCCCTTCGGCACGGCGATCACGAGTTGATTCCGCGCGAAGGTGCTCGGGGTGCCGTCGCCGTTACCGGCGTCGGTGACGGTCTTCATGTTGGCCGGCGCGGCGGCGGCGAACACGTCCGCCGGGGCGCCCTGGTTGATCTGGTTGGCCAGCGCGGAGCTGCCGGCGAAGCTGAAGGTGACCCGCACGCCCGGGTTGGCGGCCTCGAAGTCCCGGCCGAGCCGGGTGAACGACTCGGTCAGCGACGCCGCCGCGAAGACGGTGACGTTTCCGGTGGCCCGGGTGCCGCCGCCGTCCGGTGCCGGGCTTGCGGTGTCGTCGCCGTTCCCGCAGCCGGAGAGCCCCAGCACCGCCAGCGTGGTGAACGCGGCCAGGGCGGTACGGGATGGTGCTGCTCTCACGGACTGGTCCTCCCTCGGCTGCCGGCGGTCGTCGCGGGCTTCTCCACCACGACCGTGGTCGACTTGATCACCGCGACCGCCACCGAGCCGACCTCCAGTCCGAGGTCCTCGACGGCTTCCCGGCTCATCAGCGACACCAGCCGGAACGGCCCCGCCTGGATGTCCACCTGGGCCATCACCGTGTCCTTGACCACGGCGGTGACGATGCCCCGCAGCCGGTTGCGCGCCGACGACTCCTCGGTGCGCTCCTCCGGCCCGCCTCCCTGCGCCTGGACGAATCCGGCGAGCGTCGCCCCGTCGATCAGCCGGTGCCCGTAGTCGTCGCGCAGGGCGGGTAGGCGTCCGGCGTCGATCCAGCGGCGTACCGTGTCGACGCTGACGCCGAGCAGTTCTGCGGCCTCACCGATCCGGAACATCGTCACACGGCCAGGTTACCGATCCGCATCTGCAATGTGAAAGTGGCGGAGCGGTTTGCATCTGCCGCAGTGGGTAGCGGGATGCTCCCAGCACCTGCATGATGGAGCGATGGCTGGCGACGTGCGTCCCGTACCGGCACGGCCCACCCTGACCGGCGAGCAGGCCCGCCGGTGGGCCGAGGTCCTCGACCACCTTGCCGCCGCCCTTCCGAGTGGTGCGGCCACCGTGCTGGTCGACGGCGGTCCGCTCGCGGGCGTCGTCGCCGACCGCCTCGCGGACACGCTGTCCGCCGCCGGCCGCCCCTGCGCCCGGCTCACCGACACGACGCCGCTGGCCGACGAGGACACCTGGTGGGCCGGCCGGAGCCCGGAGACCGTCGCGCTGGCCGACGGGTCTCGCTGGCGGGCCCGTCCACCCACCGGGCGCTGGGACGTGGTCGTCAGGCTGCGCACCCGATCCGCCCAGCCGGGCGGGCCCGCCGCCGACGGGGAGAGCGGCGACATCGTCGTCGACCTGCGCGATCCGACCTGGCCGGTGATCCGGCAACTCGCCGACCGGCTCGCTCCGGTGCAGCGCTGGTACGTCGGCGAGGCCCGTGCCTTCTTCGGGGTCCGCGCCGCCACCTGGGACGCCAAGTTCGGCGACGATCTGCCCGCCTACGCCGCCGCCGTCGCGGAGGCGCGACTGCCGGCCGGGGGAGTGGCGGTGGATGTGGGCTGCGGCACCGGTCGCGCGCTGTCCGCGCTCCGGCGCGCGGTCGGGCCCGCCGGGACCGTGATCGGACTCGACCTCACCCCGCAGATGGTGACCGCCGCCGCGACGCGTGGCCGGGACGCGGCCGCCGCCCTGCTGATCGGCGACGCCCGGCACCTTCCGCTCGGGGACGCGACCGCCGACGTGATCTTCGCCGCCGGGCTGCTCACCCATCTGCCCGATCCGGTGGCCGGGCTCGGCGAGCTGGCCCGGGTCACCCGCCCCGGCGGTCGCCTGGTGCTCTTCCATCCGTCCGGTCGCGCCGCGCTGGCCGCGCGGCACGGCCGGACCCTGCGCCCCGACGAACCGCTCGCCGAAGACCCGCTCCGCCGGTCGGCCCGCCGCGCCGGATGGCAGCTCAGCAGCTACGACGACGCGGCGCACCGGTTTCTCGCCACCGCCGTCCGCCAGCCGGGCTGATCTCCCTTTGCCCAGTCGGCCGGGCCGGTCGCGCCGCCGGCCGCAGCCGGTGTCGCTGCCCCGGGTCGACCTGGGTGAGCGGACGGTCCAGGAGGGCAACCCCCGGGACGGTTACCTACCAGGTGCCGGCCCAGGTCCCCGGCAGCGGCAACGGCCAGGTACGCGTCTTCGTGGTGGACTCCGCTGACCGGGCTCGCCACGACCAGCGCACTGACCGTCACGCCCGGCAGCACCACCATCGCCATCCCGATCGCGCATCTGCGGCCGGGGCCGAGTACCCGACCGGGCCCCCGCACCGCCGGTCGGTGCGTCAGCGGGCGACGAGCGCGCGGAGTACCCTGCCGATCTCCTCCGGCGCCTCCTCGGCCATGAAGTGCCCGGCCGAGGTGGTCTGGTGTACCAGGTCCGGGGCCCAGGCCCGCCACAGCGCAGCGGCGTCGTAGCCGAGCGCCGCCCCCCAGTCCTGCTGGACGACCGTGACCGGCATGGCCAGCCGGCGGCCGGCGGCCCGGTCCGCCTCGTCGTGCGTGACGTCGATCCCGGCCGAGGCGCGGTAGTCGGCGACGATGGACGGCACCGCCTCGCGGGACGCCCGGAGATACTCCGCCCGCACCTCCGGCGGGATCGCCCGCGGGTCCCGGGCCCAACCGTCCAGGAAGTAGCCGAAGAAGGCGTCCGGACTGGCCGAGATCATCTGCTCCGGCAGGCCCGGCGGCTGGGCCATCAGGTACAGATGGAAGGCGACCGCGGCGCGGGCGCCGTGCAGGACGTCCCACATGTCGAGGGTCGGCAGCACGTCGAGCGCGGCGAGGTGCGAGATCGCGTCCGGGTGGTCGAGGCCGGCGCGGACGGCGACCAGGGCGCCCCGGTCGTGGCCGGCGAGCGCGAAGCGCGGGTGGCCGAGTTCCCGGGCCAGGGTGACGACGTCGGCGGCCATGGTCCGCTTGGCGTACGTCCCGTCGTCGCGGACGGCGGGCTTGTCGCTCGCCCCGTAGCCGCGCAGGTCGGGGCAGATCACGGTGTGCTCGGCGGCCAGGTCGGCGGCGACGTGCCGCCACATCAGGTGGGTCTGCGGAAAGCCGTGCAGCAGCACGATCGGGCTGCCCGCACCGCCCACCGCCACCGACAGCGTCACGTCGTCGTCGACCGCGACCCGACGGTAGTCGAAGCCGGAAATGGCAGCAGCCATGGTGTTGTCCTCTCCTGGTCGGTCCTGCCCGGCTGGGCCCGTCCAGCGTGCCGATCGCCGATGAGCAACCGATGAGCGCGATACGTTGGTCGCCTCGGTGCGGAAGGGTGAATCGGTGCAGGTCAGCTTCGGGGTGCTCGGGCCGGTCGTCGTCTGGGACGCCTCCGGAGCGCCGATCGACGTGAAAGGGCCGAAACACCGCGCCGTGCTGGCCCGGCTCGTCGTCGCGCGCGGTCGGGTCGTCCCGGTCGGCCGGCTCGTCGACGACCTGTGGCCGGAGCCTCCGCCGGGTGCGGTGAGCGCGGTCCGGACGTTCGTGGCGGCGCTGCGGCGCGCGCTGGAGCCGCACCGGCCACCGCGTGAGCCGGCCCGGCTGCTGGTCACCGAGGGACCGGGGTACGCCCTCCGGACCGGGCCGGAGACCGTCGACGCCTGGCGGTTCGAGGAGGCCGTCGGCGCCGGCTCCGCCGGACCACCTCAACCGGCCCTCGACCGCCTCGACCGGGCGCTCGGCTGGTGGCGAGGACCCGCGTACGCCGGCTTCGACGACGAGTCGTGGGCCCGCCCGGAGCGCGGCCGGCTCGAAGAGCTACGGCTGCACGCGGTCGAGTCGCGGGCCGAGGCGCTGCTGGCGCTCGGCCGGGCCGCCGAGGTGGTGGCGGATCTCGACGCCCACGTGGCCGAGCATCCATGGCGGGAGGAGACGTGGCGGCTGCTGGCCCTGGCCCTCTACCGCACGGACCGGCAGGGGGACGCGCTGGCCGTGCTGCGCCGGGCCCGCCGTCTCCTCCTCGACCAGCTCGGCGTCGACCCGGGTCCCCGACTGCGCCGGCTGGAGACCGACATCCTCCGGCAGACCGACCCGGAAGCCGGCCCCGCACCGGGTCCGGCCGACCGGGTCTGGGCGGAGGCCACCGCGGCCTACGACCGGACGGTCGCATCCGGCGCCCGGGCCCGGCTGGAGTCCACGGTCGGCCTGCTGCGAAGTCTCGCGGTGGCCGGCGGAGGCGGACTCGAAGCCGCCAGGGAACAGCGGTTCGCGGCCATCGCCGCCGCCGAGCAGCTCGGTGACCCGGAACTCACCGCGCGGGTGATCGGCGGCTACGACGTACCGGCGATCTGGACCCGGTCCGACGACCCGGCGCAGGCGGCCCGGATCGTGGCGGCGGCCGAACGGGCTCTGGCCGCCCTGCACCCGGACGCGTCCGCCGCCACCCGGGCCCGCCTGCTCGCCACGATCGCCGTGGAGTCCCGCGGCACCCGGGCGGCACGCGGCCCCGAGGCGGCCCGGGAGGCGGAGCGGATAGCCCGGCGGTTGGCCGACCCGGCTCTGCTGGCCTTCGCGCTCAACGGGGTGTTCATGCAGAGCTTCCGGCGCGCGGGGCTCGCCCCGCAGCGCGACGAGGTCGGCGCGGAACTGGTCGCGCTCGCCACCCGGCACGACCTGCCGACCTTCGAGGTGCTCGGCCACCTGATCCGGCTCCAGGCCCGCAGTGCGCTCGGGGACTTCGCGGCGGCGGACGCGCACGCGGCCGAGGTGGACCGGGTCGCCGAGCGGCACGAACGGCCGCTGGCGGCCGTCTTCACCCGGTGGTACCGGGCGATGCGGCTGGCCGCGACCGGGGCGTCGGCGCCGGAGGCCGAGGCCGGGTACCGGGCCGCGGCGGCACAGCTCGCCGGCGCCGGCATGCCCGGGGTCGAGCGGGGACTGCTGCCGCTGGCCCTGCTCTGCCTGCGGGTCTGGCACGGCCGACCGGCGTCCGCCGCCGAGCACACCGACTGGGGCCCGTACGCGCCCTGGGCCCGACCACTCGTCCTGTTGGCTCGGGACCGTCCGAACGATGCCGCCGTGGCGCTGCGCCGGACCCCGGATCCGCCGCACGACCTGCTCGTCGAGGCGCTCTGGTGCCTCACCGGCCAGGCGGCGATCATGCTGGACGACCGGGCGATGCTGGAGCGTGCCCACGCCGCACTCGCACCGGCGGTGCACGAGCTGGCCGGGGCCGGCAGCGGCATGCTCACCGCCGGCCCGGTCGCCGAGCACCTCGACCGGCTCGGCGCCGCCCTCGGCCGTACCGCCGCCCAGGACCTGTCCGGCTAGCGCGGCCCGCCGGCGCCCACCCCGCGCCGGTCGAACCCGCCCTGCCCGATCCGGCGGTCGCAGGCAGGATCAGGCAAGAGGTAGGGAGGATAGTTCTATCTGCCGGGCAGGTCGGGCTGCTGTAGTGGAATGGTCCACATCTCCGACAGGACGCTTGGGAGCCCAGACATGTCGCTCGATTCCTACCTCACCCTCGGCCGCTCCGGGCTGCGGGTCAGCCCCTTCGCCCTCGGCGCGATGAACTTCGGCGAGGAGGGCGGCTGGGGCAGCTCGGTCGAGGAGTCCGAGAGGATCCTGCAGGCGTACCTCGACCGCGGTGGCAACTTCGTCGACACCGCCAACTTCTACACCAACGGCCACTCCGAGGCGATCCTCGGCGACTTCTTCGCGGCCCGCCCGGGCCTGCGCGACCGGGTCGTACTGGCCAGCAAGTTCTTCGGCAACATGTACCCGGGTGACCCGAACGGCGGCGGCGCCGGCCGCAAGGCGATCGTCGCCCAGCTCGAGCAGACGCTGCGGCGGATGAAGACCGACTACCTCGACCTGTACTGGCTGCACAACTGGGACGCGCACACCCCGGTCGAGGAGACCATGCGGACCCTCGACACGCTGGTCACCGCCGGCAAGATCCGCTATGTCGGCTTCTCCAACACTCCCGGCTGGTACACGGCGCAGGCGCACACCATGGCACTGCTGCGCTCCTGGACGCCGGTCATCGCCCTCCAGGTCGAGTACTCGCTGCTGGCCCGTACCGTCGAGGGGGAACTGGTCCCGCTGGCCCGGGACGCCGGGATGGGAGTGACCCCGTGGAGCCCGCTGGCCGGCGGATTCCTCTCCGGCAAGTACCGTCGCGGCGTCGCCGAGGTGGCCGACACCCGGCGTGGCCAGATCACCGGCGGCCCCACCGAGGCCCAGTACGCCGTCATCGACGCGCTGACCGCCGTCGCCGCCGAGGTCGAGGCGAGCGAGGCCGCGGTGGCCCTCGCCTGGCTGCGCGCCCGCCCCACGGTCACCGCACCGATCCTCGGGCCACGCCGCGTGGCGCACCTCGAGGCCAACCTGGCCGCACTGGACGTCCGGCTCAGCGAGCAGCAGATCGCCGTACTCGACGAGGCGTCGGCGCCGAAGCTGAACTACCCGTACGACCTCAACCGGCAGACCGGCGCGATGCTGCAGTTCGGCGGTGCCACCGTCGACGGCGTCTCCTCGGCCGGCTATCCGCCGCTGCTCCAGGACAGCACCCGGTACTGAGGCGGGCGGAGTTGGGGCGTTGGCGGCGCAGGCCACCCGCGTTGCCGAGGGGCGCGGCCGGACCTGGCTACAGATACCTGCGCGCTCCGGCGTACTCGTGGGCGTACCGGTGCTCGTCGAGCTTGACGTACTCGACGCCGCTCTCCTCGGTGTCGGTGTTCGTCGGCGCGTCGACCAGGTAACCGTCACCCGCGTACATGCCGACGTGGTGCACCCGTCCGGTGCCGTTGTTGCGGGCGAAGAAGACGAGGTCGCCGGGGGCGAGCTGTTCCCTGGCGACCGGAGTGCCGGCGTTGGCCTGGTCCTGGGCGTCCCGGGGGATGGTGATGCCGTGTGCGGCGTACACGGAGTGGGTGAGCCCGGAACAGTCGAAGGCGAATCCGGCGGTACCGGCCCACAGGTAGGGCAGGCCGAGGAACATCCGGCTGGCCGCCACCAGGTCCGGGCCGGTCGGCCGGGGGATGTCGGCGGACGAGGCGTACACCGAGACGTCCGAGGCGGCCAGCCACTTCGTGCCGTCGCTCGGGGTGGCCACCAGCACCGCCCGGTCGAGCCGGGCCAGCACCGGTAGTCGGGTGTTGTAACTCAACTCCATCGCCCGGCGGGTCCGGCGCGGGTCGTCGTAGAGCCAGGTCGTGGGGGTCTCCACCAGTGCGAACGGACGACCGGCGAGGCGCGGGAAGACCGTCGGGTCGGTCAACTGCGCCTTCGGCAGCCAGCCGGGGTAGCCGAGCGCGTGCCGGGGGGTGGGCTGACCGGGTACGACCACCTTCACCCAGTCGCCGGATTCCTCCAGGACCAGTACCCGCTGACCGTAGGTCGCCTGGGTCTCCAGGTCGCCGATGAGCCAGCGCCGCTCGGCGAGGGTCATCCCCGCCGTCCAGGCCCGCAGGTCCACCGGGTTCGTGATGGAGGGCAGGTCGACGGGACGCTGTCGACCGGGCTCCACCCACAGGGTGGCCACCGAGACGTCGACATAGCCGGTGTACGGCTCGGCGAGGTCTGCCGGGCCGGCGGCGCGGGCGACCGGTGTCGTCGTGAGCAGCGAGCCGAGGACCAGCGGGGTGGCCAGGAGGGTGCGGCGCGGCAGTCGTGTCACGGCGATATCTTCCACCACGACAACGTCGCGCGACAAGAACCTACATAGATGGCCCGGGTCCCCGGGTGGCCGACCGGGCTACCGGGCGCCCCGGTGCACAGCTACCGCGACCGGGTCGCCCTCCGGACCGTCGTCGTCTTCGCCGTACTCCTGCGGGCGCCCGCCGCCGTGGCCCTCTTCGCGGTGGCCTTCTTCGCGGTGGCCTTCTTCGCCGGCTTCGCGGTGGCCTTCTTCGCGGTGGCTTTCCCCGGGGTGGCTTTCCCGGCCGTGGCCTTCTTCGCGGTCCCCCTCTTCGCGGTGGCTTTCTTCGCCGGCTTCGCGGTCGCCTTCTCCGCGGTGGCCTTCTTCGCCGGTACCCGCTTCGATGGTGCGGTCCGCGTGGCCGGGGCGGCCTTCTTCGCCGCCTTCGCCGCAGAGACCGCCCGCTGCTCCGGGGTCTTCGCGGCGGTCGCCCCGGTGGCCCGACGGGTGGCGGTGGCGACCTTCTTCGCCCTCGCGCTGCTCTTCGCCGGGGCCTTCTTCGCGCCGGTGGCCTTGCGGGCCGCGGCGGGCCTGGTGGGGGTGCGCTTGCTGCCGCCTCGACCGTCCGCCGGCCGTCTCCCCTGGGTGGCGGTGGATCGGATCGGGCCTGCTCGTCGTGCGTCGGCCACCTCGGCTCCTCCTCGTCCGGTACGACCCCGGCGGACCGGTACCGCCGCAACGGCGGATCGTCCGGCGGGCGGGTCCCTGTCCGGAGACGCTGTCTCCCCTCCGCGCGAGCCGCTAAACACGCTCCGGTCCGCACCCGGCCCGCCCGGCCGGGCCCGGCGGTCGGTCGAGGCCGGAGAGCGAGGCGCCCGGCCAGGATGTCCCAGCCGGGCGCCTGCCCGAAACACCCGCCGCCGTCACCGGCCGACCCGCCATGCCCGGACAGGGCCGGCGAGCCGCACCGGATCACCGGACGGCCCGGCTCAGAAGACCGGTACGCCCTCGCGGACCAGCCGCCAGTTCGGCTGGAAGAAGTCGGCCGGGTCGATGCTGCCCTTGGCCTGCGCCCAGTCGATCAGCAGTTGGCGGATCTCCTGCTGCTCGTTGTAGATCTGCGGCTTTACGATGCCGGGGAAGTTGCCGCCCCCGCTGCGCCGGTAGTTGTTCACCGCGATCACGAACTGGTCGGTGTCGGCGACCACCGCCCCGCCCGGATGGGTCAGCCTGGTGATCCGCTGGCCCACCGGCCTGCTGATGTCGATGTCGTAGTCGACTCCGGAGATGGTGTCGTAGTTGTAGTCCGGCACGCTCGGGTCGTTGAGCTGCGCCGGGTCGACCGGCGCGCCCGGGGAGAGGGTGCGGAAGTACTTCGCCGAGTACTCCAGGTAGGCGCGCAGCTCGGCGCCGCTGACCAGTACGGCCTCCAGAGTGTTGTCGTAGATGTAGAGCCCGGCCACGTCCTTGATGCGTACGTCCCCGGCCGGGAAGACCGCTGTCCGGCTGAACGGCGCGGCGATCGACAGCACCGGCAGGTCGGCGTACTCGCCGCCGGACAGTGCGGCGGTGACGGTGTCGGTCTGCACCTTGTTGATGTAGTCGAGGATCGGGGTGTCCTGGTAACGGGACCCCGCCGCCGACAGTTCGACCGCCGAGGTGGCGACCACCTGGTTGACGTACGCGACCGTCTTGCCGTGCTGCCGCCGTACCGCCGCGAGCACCTTCGGGTCCTCCGGCACGGTGTTGCTGTTCAGCATCGTGGCCCGCTTGCCGGTGATCCGCCAGCGGTTGCGCTCCCGCTCCAGGGTGAAGTCCATCCGGGTCAGCCGTTGGCCCCACTTCGACGGCTCCGACATCAGCACCCGTTCGCCGGTCCGGGTGTTGGTGACGAACCGCTCGACCACCTCGGCGTGGGCGTGCCCGAACAGGATGGCGTCGATCCCGGGCACCTGCTCGGCGATCATCGCGCACGGGTTCTCGTTCGGCAGTTCGGGCCCGTAGCTCGAGGTACCGCTGTCGCCGCCGTGCGCGGAGACCAGCACGATGTCGGCGCCGCGCTGGCGCATCACCGGTACCCACTTCGCGGCGGTCGCGACCATGTCCTCGAAGCGGAGCCTGCCCTCGACGTGCCCCCGGTCCCAGATCGCGCTGCCCGGGTTGGTCAGGCCGAGGATGCCGACCCGCAGCGTTGGCGCCCCGAACCCGAGCGACACCTTCTTGATGAGGTACGGGGTGAATGCCGGCTTGCCGGTGCGTTCGTTGACCGCGTTGGCGGCCAGGGCCGGGAAGCCGAGCTGCTTGATCCACTTGTCCAGCAGCGGCAGCCCGTAGTTGAACTCGTGGTTGCCGAGCGTCACCGCGTCGTAGTCGAGGATGTTCATCGCCCGGGCCATCGGATGCGTCTCGCCGGTTTCGGTGATCGGCTCCTGCTTGGCGTAGTAGGTCGCCAGCGACGTGCCCTGGATGGTGTCACCGGCGTCGAGCACCAGCGTCGCCCTGCCACGCCGCTCGGCCCGGATCTGCTTGACCAGGCTCGCCAGCTTCGCCACGCCGACGTCGTTGTGCGCGCTGTCGTCGTATTCGGCGTCCCGGTAGTAGTCCCAGTTGTAGACGTTGCCGTGGGTGTCCGACGTGCCGAGTACGGTCAGGTCGTAGGTCTTCGGCCTGGTCTGCCGATGCGCCTGCGCCGGTGCGGCCCCGACGAGCGGTGCCGTCGCGGCCGCCGCGGCGACGGCGAGCACCTGGCGTCGCGAAGGGCCGGGAAGAGGGGTCATGCCGCGCCTTTCCTAGACTTGGGGAGCGCCGGGTGGGCGCGCCGACGGCACCATAACGACCGGTCGCGGGTCACGCCAGCCGAGCGATGGACCGCTACCGCGACGAGGCCGCCGCCGGGTAAGGCCAGGCCACCAGGAAGCGTGCCGTTCGTCACGTCCGGCTCCCGCGCATGATCATGAGACTTGATCGCCCGGGTCAGCTCCGTAGGATCTCGATATCCCCGAGGTCGGGGCGCGGACCAGCCACGACGGAGGCGTCCGAGACCTCGGCGGCAGCGGCCACGGCGGTACGCCAGGGCGGGGGAGAGACGGATGAGCCTGCGCGAGGATGCGGCGGAGATCCAGGACGAGCTGGCCGGGCTGCGCCGGGAGCTGCACCAGATCCCGGAGGAGGGCCTGCACCTGCCGCGTACCCAGCAACGGGTGCTGGCCGCGCTCGAACCCCTGCCGTTGGAGATCAGCACCGGAACCGGACTCTCCTCGGTCACCGCCGTGCTGCGCGGCGGTGCGCCCGGACCGGCGGTGCTGCTCCGGGGCGACATGGACGCGCTGCCGATCACCGAGAGCAGCGGTGTCGACTACCGCTCCCGGCACGACGGGGTGATGCACGCCTGCGGGCACGACCTGCACACCGCCGGCCTGGTCGGGGCAGCCCGGCTGCTCGCCGCCCGTCGCGACGACCTCGCCGGCGACGTGGTGTTCATGTTCCAGCCCGGCGAGGAGGGCTACAACGGCGCCGGACACATGATCGACGAGGGGGTGCTGACCGCCGCCGGCCGCCCGGTCGAGGCGGCGTACGGGCTGCACGTGCTCTCGTCCATCCTGGACCGGGGAGTCTTCTCCTCCCGCCCCGGCCCGCTGATGGCCGGCTCGGCAGGTCTCTTCGTCACCGTCGTCGGGGCGGGCGGGCACGGTTCCCGGCCGCACGTGACCCTGGACCCGGTGCCGGTGGCCTGCGAGATGGTCACCGCGCTACAGACGATGGTCACCCGCCGGTTCGACGCGTTCGAACCGGTGGTGCTCACCGTCGGCACCTTCCACGCCGGAACCCGGCGCAACGTCATCCCGGACGAGGCGAGCTTCGAGGCGACGGTACGGGCCTTCGACCCCGCCGTGCACGCCGAGCTGGGCCGGCACGCCGTCCGGCTCTGCGAGCAGATCGCGGCGGCGCACGGCCTGCGCGCCGAGGTGCGGTACGAACCGGAGTATCCGGTCACGGCCAACGACCCCGACGAGCACGAGTTCGCCGCGTCGACCGTCCGGGAGCTGTTCGGCGCGGAGCGGTTCGTCGACATGCGTCACCCGATGACCGGCTCGGAGGACTTCTCCCGGGTGCTCGGCCGGGTGCCCGGAGCCTTCGTCTTCCTCGGTGCCTGCGCCACCGACGACCCGGAGACGGCGCCCGGCAACCACTCGCCCCGTGCCGTCTACGACGACAGCGTGCTGGCCGACGGCGCGGCGTTTCTCGCCGAGCTGGCCACCCGGCGGCTCGCTCGACCGGCCGCCGGCCCGCTTTCGCGTACGCCCTGACCCGGAGCCGGGGAGCGGGGCGGGCCGTCCCTGCCGCCGGCCCACCCCGCGATCGTCTTTTGTCACCTGCTGCCGCCGCTCAGTCGACCAGGGCGAAGGCGGCGTAGAACTCACCGTGCAATACCTCCCTGGTCCAAGGTGGTCGAAGCGGCAGGGGCGCGGGTCGATGTCGACCAACCTGAGCCCATGTCGAGCAGCCTATCGTCCTAGGATGCCTTACGGGTAGTGCGGGCAGACACACCGGAGGACCACGAAGGCAGCAACCGGAGCCGATCCGTGCCGGCCTCCGCTTGCCGTGCCGCCGCCGGAGGCATATCAAGGACGCAACCTGACCATGGAGGGGCAATGAGGCTCACCAAGAGGGCAACGTCCCGGACGGCGGTGACGGTCGCCGTGGCCGTCACCCTGGTCGCCGCATCGGCACCGGCCAGCGCCGCACCGGGCGCCGCCGGCCAGCTCGGCGCAGCACCGAAGACGCCGACCGCACACGGGTACGGCGGCGCCGTGTCCACCGTCGACCCGACCGCCACCGCTGTCGGTCTGGAGGTACTCCGTCGCGGCGGCAACGCGGTCGACGCGGCGGTGGCCGCTGCCGCCACGCTGGGGGTGACCGAACCGTTCTCGGCCGGCATCGGCGGTGGCGGCTTCCTCGTCTACTACGACGCGGGTACCCGACGGGTGCACACCGTCGACGGCCGGGAGTCGGCGCCCGCCTCGATCCGGGAGGACTCCTTCGTCGACCCGGCCACCGGCGCTCCGTACCCGTTCCCGCAGGCCCGGGTCAGCGGGCTGTCGGTCGGCGTACCCGGAACGCTTATGACCTGGCAGGAGGCGCTGCGCAGGTGGGGCAGCCGGCCGCTGTCGGCGGCGCTCGCCCCGGCGGCCGAGGTCGCCGAGCGGGGGTTCGTGGTCGACCCGACGTTCCAGCAGCAGGTGGCGGAGAACGCGGCGGCGTTCGCCCAGTTCGACGCGACCCGGAAGCTCTACCTGCCCGGTGGCCAGCCGCCGGCGGTCGGCACCACCCTGCGCAACCGGGACCTGGCCGACACCTACCGGCAGATCGCCCGGTCCGGTGTCGACGTCTTCTACACCGGACCGGTCGGCGCGGACCTCGTCGCGGCGGTGCGCCGCCCGCCGGTCGCCACCGACCCGGCCGTGCCGTGGCAGTTCCCGATCCAGGCCGGCGGGATGACCCGGGCCGACCTCGCCCGCTACGAGCTGCGGTTCCCCGCGCCGACCCGGTCGGACTACCGGGGCTACCAGGTGTACGGCATGTCGACGCCGTCCAGCGGCGGTGTCGCGGTCGGCGAGGCACTGAACATCCTGGAGCGGTTCGACCTGTCGAAGCTGACCGTCACCGAGGCGCTGCACCACTACCTGGAGGCGAGTGCCCTGGCCTTCGCCGACCGCAACCGGTACGTCGCCGACGGCACCTCCCGGCGGATCCTCGGTGAACTGCTCGACGACCGGTACGCGGCCGAGCGCGCCTGCCGGCTCGACCCCGCCCGGGCCGCACCGAAGCCGGTACCGCCCGGCGACCCCGACGGCCGGTACGGCGACTGCGCGACCGTGGCGGCCGGTGCCGAGGCCAACCCCGGGCAGAGCACCACGAACCTGACGGTGGCCGACCGCTGGGGCAATCTCGTCGAGTACACCCTGACGATCGAGCAGACCGGCGGGAACGCGATGGTGGTGCCCGGACGCGGATTCCTGCTCAACAACGAGCTGACCGACTTCACGTTCGCCCAGACCCCGGGCGCCGCGCCGGACCCGAACCTGCCCGCGCCGGGCAAGCGACCGCGCAGTTCGATGTCGCCGACGATCGTGCTCGACGACGGTCGCCCGTTCCTGGCCCTCGGCACCCCCGGCGGCGCCACCATCATCACCACCGTGCTGCAGATCCTGGTCAACCGGATCGACCTCGGGATGTCCCTGCCACAGGCGTTGGCGGCACCCCGGGCCTCGCAGCGCAACAGTGCCGCACCGCAGGCGGAGCCGGCCTTCGTCGGCGCGTACGGCGGCGCACTCGGTGCGCTCGGCCATCCGGCGTTCGCCGCCACCGCCGAGCTGGGTGCGGCGACCGCGATCGAGTTCACCGGTCGGCACGGTCTGCTGGCGTCGGCGGAACCGGTGCGGCGCGGCGGCGGGGCGGCCGGTGTCGTCCAGCCCGGTCGGTGGGCGGCGTCGGGGTGAGAGGATGTCGGGATGCCGGCGCTGACGTTGCCCAGGGTGACCTATCTCGGCGGGCATCCCGATCGGACCGAGCAGAGTGCACAGCTCACCGTCGTCCTCGACCGCTCCGGCATCGTGGTACGCGGACGGTTCCGCCGCTTCCTCGAGTTCCGCTGGCCCGACCTGCGCGGACTCGACGTACGGTCACCGGACATCGTGACCTTCGTGCTGTCGACGTCGCTGTCCGAGGTGGACGCCGACGGCGCGACGCTG
The DNA here is from genome assembly GCF_050936445.1 of Plantactinospora sp. CA-294935. NCBI lineage: Bacteria > Bacillati > Actinomycetota > Actinomycetes > Micromonosporales > Micromonosporaceae > Plantactinospora > Plantactinospora sp. CA-294935. The sequence goes on along the minus strand of NZ_JBNJMU010000001.1, from coordinate 7,196,679 downwards.
CACCTGCGTACCGACCGGGGGCTGTCCCGGTTGCACGTCAACGGCGTCCGCCAGGCCGACCTGCGGGCGGCGCTCGCCGGGTGGGTGACCCGGGAGGCCGGGCCGGACGCCCCGTTGCCGGCGACACCGCCGCCCGCCCCGCGCCAGGTCGACGGTCAGCTCGGTACGGTGCGGATGGCCCTCGACGTCTGGCGGGCGGCCAGTCTCGGCCGGGAGCCGCTGGCCGACCGCAGCACCCTGGCCTACCGGCTGGCGGTGGCCGAGAACCATCGGTTCGCCGGGGCGTTCACCGAGGCCGTCGCGGTGCTCGGGCCGCTGGCGGCCGAGGCCGCCCGGGCCTTCGGCCCGACCGACGACGACACGTTGAAGGTCCGCAACGCGCTCGGCCAGACGTACCTCGCGGCCGGGGCGGTGGACGACGGGTTGGACGTGCTGCGCGAACTGGTGGCCGTGACCGAGCACCTGCACGGCGTCGACGGTGAACTCAGCCTGGTGTTCCGCAACAACCTGGCGATCGGCTACCAGCAGGCCGGCCAGTACGCGCTCGCCATCGACCTGCACGGGCAGAACGTCCGGCACACCGAGCGGCGGCGTGGGCCGGCCGACCTGGAGACGATCGGCCGGCGCAACAACCTGGCCGCCACCCTCGCCCTCGCCGGCCAGCGGGAACGGGCGATCACCGGGTACTGGGCGGTGCTCGACGCGCTGGCCGGCGCCGATCACGCGCTGGGGGTCACCGCCCGGCAGAACCTCGCCATCCTGCACAACCCGTCCTGGCGGCCCTGACCGTCGCGACGCCTCGGCCGCGCCGTCGGCAACCGTAGGGGCGCCGGAGCACGCGAGTAGCGTACGGCCGGCACGCCGTCAGCCGTGCGGCAGCGGCAGCGGCAGCGGGGGAGCAGAGCCGGCGGGCGTGGTCGGGCGGAGTTGGCGTACCACGTCGTCCTTGCGGACGATCGCGCTGATCTCCGCCCCGGTCTCGGCGGTGAGCCGACCCTGGCCGGACAGGCCCAGGTGGGTGGCGAGCTTCCGTCCGTAGAGGTCCACCGCGGCCTCGACCAGGTCGGTGTAGACGCCGACGGCGAGCCGGGCACGGTACCGGGCGGTGAGCAGGGCCACCGCCCCGACGAACAGGGCCGGCCACCAGAGGGCGCCGAGGAGCACGTACAGCACACCCCAGCCGGCGAGCCGGGCCGCCGAGGCGCAGCGGTCCTGCACCGCCGTCAACTCGCCGCGTACCGCCTCGGGCAGCACCAGCCAGAGGCGTGGCCACACCGTCGCCAGGTCGATCGCGTAGCTGCGGTGCACCCGGACGTCAGCCGCATGCAACCGGTCACCGATCCAGGTCGGCCGCTCCGCCGCCACCAGGCCGATGGCGTCCCGCCGGGCGATCGCCCGCCGGGCCCGGGCCTGGGCCGCCGGATCGGCCGGATCGGCCAGCAGCGCGCGTTCCGCCTCCGCCACCTCGGCGTCCGCCGTGGCCCACCGCCGCTGCCGGGACCCGGCCAGCCAGCGCAACACCGGCGCCGAGCCGGCCAGTCCCCAGGTCCACTCGACGAGCAGGCCCACCGCCCCGGCCAGCAGCCCGGCCGCGGCGGCGCTGAGCAGGAATCCGGCCGCGGCGATCAGCAGGGTCGCGTTGCGTCCGCTGGTCGGGGTGGCGGCGACCGTGTCCAGCCAGGTGCCGAGGATCCGACGGTCGACCGCGTGGCGGTGTCCGAGTACCTGCGCCAGCACCACCACCCCGGCGAAGAGCGCCCCCGGCACCATCAGGGTGGCGGTCCACCGGGTCACCAACTGCTTGCCCAGCTCGGCGAGGAACGCGGTCACAGCGTGATCCGGGTCTCGACGAACGGCAGCCCGGTCAGGGCGCAGGTCGGCCGGTCACCGTCACCGGCCCGCTCCGCCCGGGCACATGCCTGTCGGTTCGGGCAGGTCCAGCCGGTGACCGTGGGATGCCCGCCGCCGCCCCGCCAGGTCTCGAAGCCCCGGCTGCCGGTGGTCAGCCCGTCGACGCCGTGCCGCGCGAACACGACGTCGAGCCGGTCGAGGTCGGCTTCGAGTTGCCGGTCCAGCCGTCCCTGCCCGATCGCGTCGGCGATCCGGTCCAGCACGTCGACGGCGCCGAACCGCTCGGCGTACTCCCGGAGTTGTCCGCCGCCCGCCTGGCCGCAGAGCCGCCCGATGCGCTGCGCAACGAGTTCCATGTCCGCTCCCCGTGCGTCGGCCGGCCGGATTCCGCTGACACAGTAACGCCCACCGCACCGCGTCGTCGCGAGGTGCGGGCACCCGGTGGCATCGCCTCGCACCCACCACCCCGGTCGGCGAGACTGTGTGCCGGAAGGCGACCGCGGGCCAGCCTCGGTAGCCCGGCCGGACGATGGGACGCAGCGATGTCGAGAAGCGACCTGGACCTGATCACCGCCGCCCTCGACGAGTACGAGCGCAGCGCCGATCCGTCGATCCCGCTCGACGCGGATCTGGCCGACGCGGCGCAGCGCCTCGGCCCGCAGGTCGGTGACCGGGGCCCGGGTTGGCAGGTGGCGGGGGTGCTGGCTCGACTGCACTGGTGCCGCTATCTGCTGCTGCCCGGGCTGGACGGGCTGCGGGAGCGCCAGGCGGCGGTCGAGCTGTTCCGCCGGCTCCAGCGCCGGGAACCGGATCTGGTGCCCGAGCCGCTGCGCGACGAGTGCCGTGAGCCCGGTCCGTCCGGAGTCGACGAACTCTCCGCCGTCCTGTTGAGCCGGCAGCAGGCCGACCGGGTCGACCGGCTGCGGCAGCGGCACCTGGCCGGCGACGATCGGGCGCTGCGGATGCTGGTCAGCCTCTACCGGGAGTGGCTCCCGTACGCGGCCCGGCAGCGTGGCTGGCCCGGCGTTCTGCTCCAGGCCGCGCTGCTGACCGACCTCGCCGACGCGCTGCTCGCGGTCGCCGAGCACGCCCTTGACGGACGCAGGTACGACGACGCGCTGGACACTGCCACGAAGGCGCTGACGGTCACCGCCGCCCGGGACCCGCACCGGCCGGCCCGGCTCACCTTCCGGGGCCGTCTCTTCGAGCTGTACTTCGACGAGGGTGCCGGCCCGAGGGCGCTGGAGATGGCGGTCGGCGACTACCGTCGGGCCGCGCAGCTCGGCTGGCACCGGCGGCCGACCGACCTGGACCTCGTCGGTCGGCTCGGTGCCGCGCTGCGCCGCCTGTCGGAGCTGCCGGAACAGCCGTCGGTGGAGATCCTGCTCGAGGCGACGGCGGCGTGGCGGGACGCGGTGACCTCGTCGCTTCCGGAGGATCCGGAGCTGCCGTCCCGGCTGGAGCGACTCAACGAGGTCGGCAACCTGCTGGCCCGTGCGGTCGGCCTCGAACCGGTGCGTACCGTGCTGAATGCCGCCCAGCGGCCGGGGCTGCTGGACCGGCTGTTCCGGCGTACCGGGGAACTGGCCGACCGGGTCGGCGTCGACACCTCGCCGGAGGTACTGGCCGAGCGGCTCGACTCGGCCCTGGTGCTGTGCGCCGCGGTACCGGCCTTCGACCCGGCCCGGCCGCGTGCCCTGCTCCTACTCGGCCAGGCGGAACACGACCGCTGGCAGCACGGCGGTGAACTGGACGGGGCCGAGCGGGCCGCGATCTGCGCCCAGATCGCCCTGGACGCCGCCGGCCCGGAGCACCCGCTGCGCCGGGAACTCCTGAATCTGCTGGCCGGTGCGGCCGGTGACGCGGGACTGCACAGACGCTCCGACGCGCTGGTCGAGGCGGCGGTCAGCGCCGCCCGGGCCGCCCTGGAGTTGACCGACGCGCACCCGGAGGCCCGACCGACCCAGCTCGGCGTGCTCGCCGACGCGTACGCCCGGGCCGGACGGCTGGCCGGCGACCGCGACGCCCTGGACCAGGCGGTGCGGCACCAGCGGGAGGCGGTCGCGCACACCTCGGCCGACCAGGAGGTGTACCCGGTGCGGCTGATGAGCCTCGCCAGCATGCTGGTGCACCGCGACGCCCTGGCGCCGGACGACGCGCTGCTCGCCGAGGCGGTGGAGGCGAACGGGCGTGCGCTCGCCGCCCTGCCCGGCGACGACTCCCGCCGGGTCGGCTTCACCTACAACCTGGCGAGCAGCCGGTCCCAGTACGCCCTTCGGCGTAAGGACCCGGTGGAGCTGCTGGCAGCCGAGCAGGTCTTCGAGGAGGCGTTCGCGCTGCTGCCGCCGGGTCATCCCGACCAGCCGCGGATCCGCAGTTCGATCGCGGAGACGCGGTACCAGCGGTTCGTGCTCGGTGGTGACCTGGACGCGCTCACCGGAGCCGTGGCACTGGCCCGGCAGGCGCTCGACGAGACTCCGGCCGGGCACCACTGGTGGCCGATCCGAGCCCTGATCCTGGCCCGGGCATCGGCCGAGTTGGCCGGCCTGGGCGGGCCCGAGGCGGCGGCGGCACGCGCCGAGGCGATCGCCACCTACGCCGCGATCGCCGCCTCGCCGGTGACCGATCCGCAGCGCCGGATCGACGCCGAACGCCGCCAGGCCGAACTCGCCGTCGAGGCGGCAGATCCCGCCGCCCGGCTGGCCGCGCTCGAGCGTGCCGTCCGGCGGATCCCCTCGGTGATCAGTCGGTCGACCGCCGGCCGGCGCCGGCTGGACGCCATCGCGAGACTCGGCGGGCTGGCGTCTGAGGCCGCCGCCGTCGCGGTCGCGGCGGGAGATCCCGACGCCGCCGTGGAACTCCTGGAGCGGGGGCGCGGCCTGCTCTTCAACGAGGCCCTGGACATCCGCGTCGGCGGAGCGGAGCTGGCTGCCGTCGATCCGCTGCTCGCCGCGGACCTGGCCAGGGTCGAACGTGAACTGGCCGAGGCGGACGCGTACACGCACGTCCGCAAGTTCATCATCGAGGTGGAGCGGACCACGGCGTCCGGCGAGTCGCTGGCCAAGAGCACCCGGGAGTGGGATCCCCGGACCAGTTGGCTGCCCCGGACCCGCGAACTCGCCGCCGAGCGGGACCGGCTGGTGGCCCGGATCCGCGCGTTGCCGGGCTTCGCCGACCTGCTGCGGCCACCGTCGCTGCCGGTGCTCCGGGAACGGCTCCGGGGCCTGCCGGTGGTCGTGGTCAACACCTTCGGCGACCGGGGCGACGCCCTGCTGGTCCCGGCGGAGCCGGGACGGCCGGTGGACCTGGTCCGGCTGCCCGAGTTGCGCGAGGCCGCCGTCCAACGCCAGGTCAACCGGATGTACGCGGCCGTGCTCGACGCGACCGACCCGGCGGTACCCTTCGACCGGCGGGTCGCCGCCCAGGAGGACCTGCTCGACGTGCTGGCCTGGCTGTGGGACGCCGTCACCGGGCCGGTACTCGACCGGATCGCCCCGGCGGAGGGTCCGGCGCCGAGGATCTGGTGGTGCCCGGTCGGCTCGCTGGCCCGGCTTCCGCTGCACGCGGCCGGTCACCACCGCGCGGCGGACGGGTCCCGTACGGTGCTCGACCGCACCGTGTCGTCGTACACTCCGACGCTCAGCGCGCTCGCCCACGCGGCGACCGGGCGGGCCCGGCCATCGGCCACCGCAACGGCGGCGGTCGTCGGCGTACCGGGCGCACCGCGGTTGTCGGCGCTGCCGGAGGTACGCGCCGAGGTCGAGCAGGTCGCCCGGCTGATCCCCGGCTCCGCCCTGCTCAGCGGGACGGAGGTGGCGCTGCGCGATGTCGAGGACCTGCTCCGGGTCCACCCGATCGCGCACTTCGCCTGCCACGGCGCCGCCGACACCAGCGCCAACGCGATGCTCGGCGGTGGCCTGCGACTCGGCTCGGCGACGCTCAGCCCGCACCTGGTCCGCTCGTACCGGCTGGACCGGCCGGAGCTGGCCTTCCTGTCGGCGTGCAGTACCGCCGAGGCCCATCCGACCTTCACCGACGAGCCGCTGCACCTGGCGTCGGCGTTCCAACTCGCCGGGTTCCGTGGGGTCGTCGGCACGATGTGGCGCACCACGGACAGCGCCCGGGTCGCCGAGGCCTTCTACGGCACCCTGACCGGCGCTGGCACCAGGCCACCGGAGACGGCCGACGCGGCGCGGGCGCTCACCGACACGGTACGGGCGCTGCGCGACGAGTTTCCGTCGACTCCGACCCGATGGGCCGGATACCTCCACGTGGGGCTGAACCGGCCACTCTCCCCGGCTCCGAGCTGACGGACCACCGGCGTGGACGGGTCGACCGGAGCGGGGTCGACTGGAGCGGGGGCGCCAAGGCCACCGGGACGGCGTGCTCTCCGGCGTGCCGGTCGGTCGGTGGGGCGGTCGGCCGTCCCGGCGGTGGGGCGGCCGGGCGGGTCAGGGTCGCGCGCGGGCCGGGCGGCGACAGTCAGGTCGCGGGTACCGGGTCGGGGCTGCCAGCGTGCAGGGCGGCGGCCGTGGCGAAGGCGCGGATCATCGGGTGCACGACGGTGCCGTCCCCGGCGAGTTCGGGTTGGAAGAGGGTGCAGAGGAAGAACGGGTGCCCCGGCAACTCGGCGACGCGGACGTCTCCGGCGTCGTCGAAGCCCGTCAGGCGCAGCCCGTGCGCCCGGAGGACGTCCAGATAGGAGGGATTGACCCCGTAGGCGCACTGATAACGTTCGACGCTCCGGGCGGCACCGAGCACCCGTTCGGCCAGCGAGCCGGCTGCGATCCGTACCGTCCCCTCGTGCCCGGCGAGCGAACAGGCCAGCGGTTCGATCAGCAGTTCTCCGGTCGCCTCCGGGTTGTTCTCGCCGTGCGCGGCCCGGGACAGCCCGCACACGTCACGCGCGTACTCCAACAGGGCATGTTGAAAGCCGCCACAGGTACCGAGGAACGGTATGCCCTGCTCCCGTGCGGTGCGGACGGCGTTGATCGCACCCACCTCACTCCGGTACGGGCTGCCCGGAGTGAGCCAGATCCCGTCGAAGCCGGCCAGTGCGCCGCCGTCCGCCGCCTCGGGCGTCGGGATCCAGTACAGGTCCAGGTCGAGCCGGTCACGCAGCCGCAGCGCGTCGAGGAGCGCGGGGATGCGGGCATGGGCGCGGACGTGCGGAGAACGGTCGCCGACGGCGGCGACCCGGGCGGTGAAGGCGGATCGGATCTCGGACATGGCACCATCCTGGCCCGCCGACCGCGTGCAGCACCAATGATGATCAGCGCTGGCCTGATAAGCAATACTGATGCGGTGGACCCGCACCTGCTGCGTACCTTCGTGGTGGTGGCCGACTGCCGCTCGTTCTCGGCGGCCGCCCGGCGACTCGGTTACACCCAGTCCGCGGTCTCGCAGCACATCGCCGCGCTGGAGGGCGATCTCGGCACCATGCTGCTGCACCGCCGCCCGGTGGCGCCGACCGAGGCGGGGGAGCGGCTGCTGGAGCACGCCGGTCCGATCCTGCTGCGGCTGGACGCGGCCCGGGTCGACGTCCGGCGGGCGGCTGCGGACCCGAACGAACCCCTGCGCCTCGGCATGACCCCGCTGGCCGCGACGGCCCGGGTAGCGACCGCACTCACCGTCGTACGCCGGACCCGACCCGGCCTCGACGTGACCGTACGGGTCGCCGACCGGCAGTCGGTGGCCGCCGGGTTCGCCACCGGCGAGTACACCATCGCCCTGGTCGACGGCGTGGTCGCACCGAGCGACCCGTTACGACTGTTCGACTCCGGCGCGCTCGTCGGCGTCGCGGTCACCGAGGAACCGCTCGTCGTGCTGTTGCCGGAGGGCCATCCGCTCGGGCCGCGCGCCGGGCTCACGCTGGACGATCTGCTGGATGCCCGGTGGATCGACGCACCCGACGTGACGGCCGCGTTGTCGGACCTGAGCGCCGTCGCCCGCTCAGACAACCCGCGAACCTCGATCCGGTACGCCGGCACCGATATCGCCGCGCTGGTCGCACTGGTCGCGGCCGGGCACGGGCTCGCGGTACTGCCCCGGTCGGCGGTGCCGTCCTGCGCCGGGATCGATCAGGTACCGCTGGTCGCTCCACGTCTGGTGCACCGGACGGAGTTGCTCAGACCTCGCGCCGGCGGATCGCTGGCCACCGCGCTCAGCGACGCCATCACCGGGCAAACCGGATAGCCGGCAGTCTGCGGCGTCCGATCTCATGATCGACTCGGTCTCGGGGAATGTTGGTGGCCTGCCGGTCGTTACATATCGCGTACGGCTGAGTATCACCGGCTGTGAGCTGGGCTGGTGGTCGGGTCTCCGGGAATGATCCGGGGCCGCCGGTCGTTACATATGGTGTTCGCCCGAGTACCGGCATCCCCCTGCGAGGTGCTCGGGTGTTCTTCTGTCCCTTGGAGACCAGCGTCAGCGTGTGTCTCGGGACGAGGTTGCATTTCCGATGACACCCCAGCCCCCTGTGGGTGTTGTTCCCCCGATTGGAAGGTGGACCATCATGAACACGACTCTGTTCAGCCGATGGCTTCCGGCCGTCGAGCAGACTTCTCTGGTTCGTAGGACCGCTCTGGGTGTGGCTGGTCTGGCGTTCGTCGGTGGCGCTGTCGCCGGCCCCGCCGTGGCCGCGCAGGCCGCTCCGGAGCATGCCGGTTCGCCGGTGTCGCAGTCGGTGATGGCCGACAAGGGCGACAAGGGCGACAAGGGTGACAGGAGTAAGAGCGACAAGGACCGTAAGGGCGGTAAGCCGTCGCGGGACAAGCTGGTGCCGCGTGGTGTGCAGGGTGAGCAGTCGCGGATCTCGCTGTCGGGTGAGCAGTCCGAGAACGTGAAGGCGATTGTGAAGGCGACGAAGAAGGCTGGTCTGGACGAGCGTGCCGCGGTGATCGCGGTCGGCACCAGCCTTCAGGAGTCGAAGTTGGAGAACCTGGGTCATCTGGGTGACCGTAACGACCACGACTCGCAGGGGCTGTTCCAGCAGCGTCCGTCGTCGGGTTGGGGTTCGCCGGAGCAGATCACCGATCCGGAGTACTCCACCACGGCGTTCCTGAAGGGTCTGAAGCAGGTTGACGGTTGGCATGACCTGCCGTTGACCGAGGCGGCGCAGAAGGTGCAGGTGTCGGCGTACCCGGACGCGTACGCGCAGTGGGAGGACCAGGCCGCTGACCTGGTCGCCAACACCTGGAACAACAGCTAACGAACAAGCAGAGCAGCACATCCGCTGGCCGGGTCCCCACCATCGGGGACCCGGCCAGCGGCGTCTCCGCACCGGGCGCGGTGCGGGTCAACCGCCTGTCGGGGCGTCCACCGGCCCGGTGAGCAACGCGTCTCCCAGGGACGTGCGGGCGTAGAGGACCGAGCGGCCGTCCCGTCGTGCCGACAGGATGCCGGCTGCCTCCAGCGCCTTCAGGTGGGAGTTGAGCGTGGGCGGGGTCAGCTCCACCTGACAGGCGAGCTGGGTCGTCGACATCGGCAGGTCCAGTTGGGCGAGGATCGTGGCGCGGGTACGACCGAGCACCCCGGCCAACGGGGATTGCTGCTGGAGGTTTGGGGTCTCCCACAGCCGGCCGAGCCCGCGAGGCGAGTACGTGACGGTCGGCGGGCCGGGGTCACCGGTGCGGACGATCACGTCCGGCCAGGCGAAGACGCAGGGCACCAGCAGCAGTCCACGATGCCGCAGGTCGGCGTGCCCTTCGTAGTACTTGACGACGCGCAGCGTGTCGCCGTCGAAGCTGACCAGCGGGTGCAGCGTACGGAAGAGTTGCTGTACCCCGCCGGCGGCGAGTTCTTCGAGCCGATACCCCAGGTCGGCCTGCAAGAGGGCGCGGATCCGTGGCCAGTACGGCACGATCACCATCTGCCAGTAGTGTGCGAACGCGCCGACCAGACGGGCCACTGCCGCCTCCGGGTCGTCGACGAGTTCCCGCAGCAGCCGCTCCCGTCGGGGTCGGCCCGCGCCCTGCTGGGCAACCCGGTGTCCGGCCAGGTGTGACAGCTGCGCGGCCACTTCGTCGAGGTCGGCCCCGGCCACTTCGTCGAGGCTCGCCTCGATGCTGGACAGTCGGGTCGACGGCGGCGGGACGAGGAAGTCGGGGATGTATCCGGTGGGCCGCACGACGGCGGTCAACAGTTCCAGGTCGACTTCGTCGAGTCGCGCCGCCACCTGCCGTACCCAGGGGGCGTGCAGTCGGCTCGGGGTGCTGGCGGACAGCGCTCGTACGCTGGTCACGGCCTCCATCAGCGGTGAGAACGCGAACCGGATCCGGCCCAGGTCTTCCGTGCTGAAGTGGAGGTGGATCACCAGGCAGAGGTTAGCCCCCGAGCGACAGGCCCGGTCCGTGCCGTGCTGTGGCGGGGCGCCGGCCGACCCCACACCCCTGTCCGGCGGAACCGGAGGCAGTCCACTCGAAGGTCAAAGTTCAGGCTTGACTTATATAAGTGTCGGATGACATTCTCTCTGCCGTGCAGGCGTTCGACGTGCTCGGCGATCCGGTGAGACGCCGGATCCTGGAACTGCTCGCCGACGGCGAACAGGCCGCGGGCGTGGTCAGCAAGGTCATCCGGACGGAGTTCGGGATCTCCCAACCGGCGGTGTCGCGGCACCTGCGGGTGCTGCGACAGTCCGGGTTCGCGACCGTCCGCCCGGACGGCACCCGCCGCCTGTACACCGTCGATTCGGCGCCACTACGGGAGGTCGACATCTGGCTGGAGCGCTTCCGCCGGTTCTGGACGCAGCGCCTGGACGCGTTGGGCACCGAACTCGCCCGGGGCAGGCGCGAGCGCCGCGAACCACGCGACAAGGCTGCCGGGACGTCATCCGCGGGCAGACAACCATCCACGAAGAGCGAGGAAGACACGTGATCGACATCGTCAACCAGGTGAACGCCACCCACCGGGAGATCGGCAACCAGGCCGTCGCCACGGGCGAAGGGCGGTCGTTGCTGCTGCGCCGCAGCTACGACGCACCGATCGAGGAGGTGTGGAGCGCCTGCACCGACCCCGAACGGATCAGCCGATGGTTGGCCCCGATCGAGGGTGACCTGCGGCTCGGCGGCAAGTTCCAGCTCAGGGACAATGCCGGCGGAGAGATCCTGCGCTGTGCGGAGCCCCGCCTGATCAAGGTGACCTGGGTGCTCGGCGAAGGAATGTCCACCGAGGTCGAAGTCCGGCTCGCGCCCGACGCGGACGGCGGTACCGTACTGGAGCTGGAGCACGCGTCGCCGGCCCAGATCGTCGACGAGATGGTGGCCACCTACGGCCCTGGCGGCACGATCGGCATTGGTGGCGGCTGGGACATCGCCCTGCTCGGCCTCGACCTGTTCCTGGGCGGTACGGAGTTCGATCCCGCCACCTGGGAGGACGCCCCCGAGGTGCAGGAGTTCGCCCGGCAGAGCTGCCACGCCTGGGGACCGGCGGTCCAGGGCGCCTGGGGAACCAGCGACGAGGACCTCGCCGCGGCCATCGCGTTCGCGGTGCAGCACTTCGCCCCCGACACCAACGGCGACGACAATGGCTGACCGGCGGCGGGCGGAAGTGACCCGTCCGGTACCGGCGGACGGGACAGACCGGTGACCGGGACCGTCAGCGCCGAGCCCGGCAGGGTGCCCGGAACGGTCGTCGGGTCGACGAGGGCCCTGCTGGCCTGCGGCGTCGTCGCCGGCCCCCTCTACATAGTGGTGGTCGTGCTACAGATGCTCACCAGGGACGGCTTCGACATCGGCCGGCACCCGGCCAGCCTGCTGAGCAACGGTGCCCAGGGATGGATCCAGATCGTCAACTTCGCGGTCACCGGCCTGCTGTTCGTGGCGTACGCGATCGGTCTGCGCCGGCTCCGCGAGCCGGCGGCGGGCCGGGCCTGGGCACCCCGGCTGATCGGCGTCTTCGGTGCCGGGATGGTCGGCGCGGCGTTCTTCTCCGCCGACCCGGTCGACGGCTTCCCGCCCGGCACGCCGACCGGCCCGCCCACCAGCGTCAGTTGGCACGGAATGCTGCACTTCCTGGTCGCCGGGGTCGCTTTCCTCGCGCTGATCGCCGCGTGCTTCGGGTTCGCCCGGCGGTTCGCGTCGGCCGGTCGTCACGGTTGGGCGGTGTTCAGCGCGACTACCGGCCTGCTCTTCCTGGCCGGCTGGATGTCGATCTTCGTGCTGGCGGGGTCCCGACCGGCCAACGTCGCCTTCGCCGTCGCGATCGGGCTTGTCCTGACCTGGACGTCGCTGCTGGCCGCGCACCAACGCGGCCGAGTCCGCGAGGGCTAGGAGCCGGTTCGCGGGCCGAAGCCCGGCCGGCGCGCAACTAGTGGCCGGCAAGGCGGACGGCCGGCAAGGCGGGCGGGGGAAGCGGAGTGGCCACCGTTGCCACGGATGGTCCTGCGGGGCAGCCGTGCCGCGACGGTGGCTGTTCCGTCCGGACGATTAGGTCACATCCTAATCGTCGCCCTGGACACTACCGAACGAGAACCTCGTACCCATGGATACCGAACTGCTTTCCGAAGCGTACGAGCGGCTGCACGGCGCGGGCCCCGAGTGGGGCGAGAACACCCTGACCAACCACGGCCCGATGGCGGTGGAGGTACTGGTACGCCGTGGCCACGCGGATCGGGTACACCGCTGGCTCGACCGGTACATCACGCGGCTGGACGACCTGCCGGCGCCGACCGAGGCGGTCACCGACCGGAACTGGCGGGCAGCGCTCGGCGACGAGCGGCGGATCGGCGACTGGACGGCGTACCTGACCCGGCAGGTCACCGAACGGCCGTGGCGGAACGTACTGGCAACCTGGTGGCCCCGGCTGCTGCCGGGCATCGTCGCCGGCACCACCCACGGGGTGATCCGGGTCAGCCATGCCGTACGGGCACTGCTCGCCGGTGACCCGCGCCGACCGGTGCTGGTCGAACTCGCGTACGGGCTCGCGTTCTGGGCCGCTCGGTTCCGTACGGTGCCGGGCGCCTCGATCCCGGTGGGCAGCCTGCCGGCGGATGCCGCGATCGCCGTCCTGCCCCGACTCGACGCACCGGCCGGTACCGTCGCGGAACGGCTGGCCCGACTGCCCGGACTGCCGGGCTGGACCAGCGCGGTGGCGTCGCTGCGGGCGCCGTCGGATCCCGACGAGGCTCGGGTGATCCTCTCGGAGCTGACCACCGCCGCGACGCTGCGCTACACCGGCCACGGGCACGCCGGTCCGGTACTGCTGGTGCACACCGCGACGGCACCCAACGCCGTACTGCACACGCTGCCGGCGCTGCCGCGTGACCTCTGGCCGGCGAGTCTCACCGCAGCCTGGTCGGCGACCGCGGCCATCATCTGCGCGTACGCGCCGGACTCCGTGCCACCCGATCGCCGCCCACCTACGGTCTCCGGCGGGGACGCGGACGTGCTGGAGTGCGCGGTCACGCACGGCGACGAGCACGTCATCAAGTTCGCCGACACCGCGCTCGACGTGTACCAGCGGACCGGGGAGCGAGCCGCACTGGCCGCTGCCGTGCGGGCCGGGCAGCTCATCGAGTGACCTCTCCACATCCGCCAGCCCAGCTTGGGCCTGACTGTGCGCCGCTGGAACTCCACACAGACAGGGGCCCGGCCAGCGGCGTGTCTGGACACGGGGTGCGACCCTGCCGAGGTGACCCAAGATCCTGACTTCACTGTGACACTGCGTGGGTACGACCGGGACGAGGTGCACGAGCTGATCCGTCGCGGCAACGACGCGCTTGCGTCGGGCAGTCCGGCGAATCGTGCCGCCGCTGCCCAGCAGCTTCGCCGACCTGTGTTGACAGTACGGCTCCGCGGCTACGACCGGGCGCAGGTGGAGGGCTACCTCGGCCAACTGGTGACCCGCCTGACGGCGGACGATTAGCCGCGCACGCTGGACCAAGCGGCTGGCTGCGTGCCATGGCCTGTCTCGTCCCGGGTGTCCGGTTCGATTTCATGATCGACTCGGTCTCGGGGAATGTTGGTGGCCTGCCGGTCGTTACATATCGCGTACGGCTGAGTACCACCGGCTGTGAGCTGGGCTGGTGGTCGGGTCTCCGGGAATGATCCGGGGCCGCCGGTCGTTACATATGGTGTTCGCCCGAGTACCGGCATCCCCCTGCGAGGTGCTCGGGTGTTCTTCTGTCCCTTGGAGACCAGCGTCAGCGTGTGTCTCGGGACGAGGTTGCATTTCCGATGACACCCCAGCCCCCTGTGGGTGTTGTTCCCCCGATTGGAAGGTGGACCATCATGAACACGACTCTGTTCAGCCGATGGCTTCCGGCCGTCGAGCAGACTTCTCTGGTTCGTAGGACCGCTCTGGGTGTGGCTGGTCTGGCGTTCGTCGGTGGCGCTGTCGCCGGCCCCGCCGTGGCCGCGCAGGCCGCTCCGGAGCATGCCGGTAGCCCGGTGTCGCAGTCGGTGATGCAGGCCGACAAGGGCGACAAGGGCGACAAGGGCAAGAGCGACAAGCGTGACAAGGGTGACAAGCGGGACAAGGACCGCAAGGGCGGTAAGCCGTCGCGGGACAAGCTGGTGCCGCGTGGTGTGCAGGGTGAGCAGTCGCGGATCTCGCTGTCGGGTGAGCAGTCCGAGAACGTGAAGGCGATTGTGAAGGCGACGAAGAAGGCTGGTCTGGACGAGCGTGCCGCGGTGATCGCGGTCGGCACCAGCCTTCAGGAGTCGAAGTTGGAGAACCTGGGTCATCTGGGTGACCGTAACGACCACGACTCGCAGGGGCTGTTCCAGCAGCGTCCGTCGTCGGGTTGGGGTTCGCCGGAGCAGATCACCGATCCGGAGTACTCCACCACGGCGTTCCTGAAGGGTCTGCGTCAGGTTGACGGTTGGCATGACCTGCCGTTGACCGAGGCGGCGCAGAAGGTGCAGGTGTCGGCGTACCCGGACGCGTACGCGCAGTGGGAGGACCAGGCCGCTGACCTGGTCGCCAACACCTGGAACAACAGCTAACGCAGGAAACCGAAGGCCGGATCCCACCCGGGTCCGGCCTTCGGCGTGTCCGGGCCGAACCCGGCGCTGGCCGGGGCGCGCGGTGCGGTCGCCGGGTTCAACCGGCCGAGGCGGTCGCCCCGGCGGAGTGCCTCCGGCCGCGCAGTGCGTCCGTGACCGCGACCCCGGCCAGCACCAGAGCGGCCACGGCCGTACCGGCGAGCGGAGGCAGCCGCAGCACGCCCGGCACCGCCGCGACGAGTACGAGGATCGCGGCGGGGCGTACCGGGGAGACGCGACCGAAGACCTCGTACTCGAAGAGGGCCCGTCCGGCCAGGAAGAGTGCCGGACCGCCCAGGGTCGTGGCGACCCACCCGGGTGTCGGTTCGCCGGTCGGATCCACGATGGCGAGTTCGAAGCCGGCGGCGGTGGCGGCAACCCCGGCAACCATCACCACGTGGTTGTACGGCGAACTCTGGCTGAACCGTGCCGGCCGCCTGGACGCGCCGATCGCGGCGGGCAGCACCTGCCCGGCGCAGTGTACGTAGATCCGCCACAGCAGGACGGTGCTGCCGAGGGTCACCCCGAACCCGGCCAGGTGTACGGCGGTGAACTCGGTGCGACTCATCGCCAGCCCGATGATCAGGATCGCGTCGCCGAGCGAGACGATGAAGAACTGCTGGAACCGCTCGCCGAGGTGCTCGGCCACGCTGAGGAGTTGGGCGGCCCGGACCCTGCGCAGCCAGGGTACCGGGTACCGGAGGCCGAGCCCGAGGGCGTCGATCGCCAACGCGACCGACCAGAGCGCGATCTGCTCGGTCCCGCCGAGCGCACCGCCGGCCAGCCACGGTACGGCGGAGACGGAGAACCAGGTCATCACCTTGACGGCCCGCTGGAACTCGCCGGGCTGGCCCCGGAGTGTCGGGATCAGCAGGAGCCCACGGCCCAGATGGATCCCCACGTACGTGACCGCGAAGACCAGGCCGTGCCGGTCGAAGGCGCCCGGTATCGCGGCGGCCATCAGCAGGCTGCCGACGATGGCCACGATGGTGGCGACCTGGATCCTCGGCTGGTCCGGGTGGTAGAGGTTGGTGATCAGGACGGTCGCGCCCCAGACCCAGCAGAGCGCCGTCAGCAGGAGCAGGGCGCGGATCGCGTCTGCCCAGTCCGGGTCGCGCATCAGCCGTTGCGAGACGAGGGCGAGGACGACGACGTACACCAGGTCGAAGAAGAGTTCGAGCATCGTCGGCCGGCGGGCGCTGTCGGGACGGGGTTCCAGCAATGGTCAACCAGACGAATCGGAGTGCTGCCCGTCACCGAGCGGGCCCGGTCCCAGTCTCACATCCGTCGACGGCGGCGATCGGGAAAACGCCAGCTAGGGGCGCCGGACGAGGCGGGGCACGACCGGGTCAGCGGGGCCAGCCGGCCAGTTTCGCGCGGATCTTCCGGACCTGTGCGGGGTCCCGGCCGTACCGGGCGAAGCGCTGGTCGGGCAGCCGGTCCAGGTAGCGGCCGGCGGCGGTGATGTCGTCCGGCTCGATCGCCGGATCGTACTCGGCGGCGAGCCGGATCAGGTCATCCACGGCGTACCGGTCGAGCGCCGCCGCGACGTCGATGTAGTCCCGGACCTCACGGCGGGTGACCAGGGCGGCGGTCTTGCTGGCCACCAGGTCCTGGACGTGCATGACCGGCCCGAGGTCCATCACCACCGGGCTGCGGTGCCGGTCCAGCCGCCCCAGGCTGAGCCGTAGCCGCCGTCCGCCCCGGCCGACCAGGAAGTCCTTCATGTCCAGCTCGAACCCGCTGAACAGCCCGGCCAGGTCGCTCGACGGGTCCTCGTCGACGACGCTGAAGCCTGCCGCCTCGAGCGCGGTCCGGACCTCCGCCTCGGCGCTGGCCGCCGCGCCGTCGACGTCGGCGAAGAGGTCGACGTCCTCGGTCGGCCGGGAGAGCAGCCCGTGCGCAGCCCAGGCCACCCCGCCGCCGAGCACGAATCCGTGCTTGTCGGCCACGGAGAGGGCGACCCGGGCGACCTGGCGGTAGAAGTCGTCGAGATGGGTGGTGGTCATGCCGCCCGGCGATCAGCGGCGGCCAGCGACGGGTGCCGCCGCTCCCACGCCGCCCGGACCCCGCGCGGAAGGTTCAGTGCGGACCAGATCCGGCGGAGCACCCGGCCGTTGAGGAACCGGCGCAGGTCGTCGGAGCGGGTGCTCTCGCGCAGGACGTTCTCGTACATCCAGAGCAGTTGGTCCGGATCGTCCAGGTCGAAGCTGCGCTCCGGCCCCCACATCAGGCGCAGCGGCAGCACGACCGTGCCCCGGGTCGGGCCGGTCAGCTCGGCGACGGTCGGGGTCACCACGGCAGGCCGGCCTGGGCGGGCCAGGTGGACCACGCCGGTTCCGGCCACGGCGGCGTACTGCATGCGCTCAGGGTAGCCGGAAGCTGGCGGGTACGGATCGTCCGTACCCGATTTTGCTGGTCTGTCCGGCCTGCCGCCGGCCCCGGACCGGCCCGGACCCGGCGTCCGTGACCGCCGGTCCCGGACGGCACCGCAGGACCGGACCGGGGCCGAGGCCAGCCAGGCAAATCCGGAATGCCGGACTGGGCGGGCTGGTTGTTTATCTCGGTACGCCCGCGAGCTCAGCCCCCTGGACCGCGGGCGTACCTCCCTTGTGCGCTGGGGGTCCCCCAGAGCCTCGCAGTGCCTCCCGGAATCCAGACGAAAGGGCAACCATGAATCCGATCTTCGGACGATGGCTCCCCGCCATCGCGGAGACCGCTCGCACGCGGTGGCTTCCCGCCATCGCCGCACATCCGGTGACGCGCCGGCTTCCGGCCGTCGCGGAAACCCCGATCGCCCGCCGGTCCGCGCTGGCCGTCGCGGGCCTTACCTGCGCGGCCGCCTGCTCGGCCGTGGCCGGCCCGGTCGGTGTGGTGGCCGCCTCCGGGAACCCGGGCGCGCAGCCGGCGGCGTACAGCCAGTCGATGCGGGACGACGACTCGCACGAGGACGACCGCAACCGGCCCGCCGACAGCGGGAACTCGGACCGCAGGGCGTCCCGGGACAAGCTGGTCCCGTACGGCGTGCAGGGCTACCAGTCCCGGATCGACCTCGATGACGAGCAGCGGGACAACGCCCGCGAGATCGTCCGGGTGGCCCGGAAGCTGGACATGGGTCAGCGGGGCGCGGTGATCGGCGTGGCGACCGCCCTCCAGGAGTCGAAGCTGCGCAACCTCGGGCACCTGGGCGAGTGGAACGACCACGACTCGCTCGGGCTGTTCCAGCAGCGGCCGTCGTCCGGCTGGGGCTCGCCGGACCAGATCCGCGACCGCGACTACTCCTCGGCCGCGTTCTTCGAGGGGCTCAAGCGGGTCGACCGCTGGTGGGACCGGCCGCTGACCGACGCCGCCCAGGCGGTGCAGGTGTCCGCGTACCCCTACGCGTACGCGCAGTGGGAGGACCAGGCCGCGGACATCGTGCAGGACGTCTGGTCGCGGTAACGCCGTCGACGGAACCGTTTCGGGGAGGCCCGGCCACGCGCCGGCCTCCCCGAACCGTCACCTGGCCCGGAACCGTCACCTGGCCCGGAAGCCAGCCTGACCCGGTCCGTCCTCGGGAACGTTGCGCTGGCGAGCAGCCCGCAGTGGGCAACCGGCCCGGACGGCCGGTCAGATCCAACTCTTCCGGCGGAACACCACGTACAGCGCGATCGCCAGCCCGAACGTCACGACCAGCGAGACGATGAACTCCGCCGGGGTGTGCCGCCAGGGGAAGGCGAGGTTCTGCCCGAAGAACCCGGTCACCGCCGTCGGTACGGCGATCACCGCCGCCCAGGCGGTGACCTGCTTGACGATCAGGTTGAGCTGGTTGTTCTGCAGCATCAGGTTCGTCTCGAGCATGGTCGTGTTCAGGTCGCGCAGCGAATCGCTCCACTCGATCACCCGCAGCACGTGGTCGTACAGGTCCTGGTAGTACGGCAGCATCTCCTCATCGACGGTGTGCATGGTGGGACGCATCAGGGCGTTCACCACCTCCCGCATCGGCAGGGTGACCTGGCGGAGCCGGACCAGGTCCCGCCGGGCGAGGAAGATCTGCCGCTGCACCTCGTTGCGGTCCATCTCGCCGGCGGCACCGGCGTCGCCGCCCCGGCCCGCGTCGCCGGCCCCGCCCGCCCGACCGTCCTTGAACATCGAGCCCTGCACCCGCTCCAGCGTCGCGTCGAGCTGCTGCACCGCGGAGAAGTGGCCGTCGATCAGGGTGTCGAGCAGGCCGTAGAGCAGGAACGCGATCCCGTGCGGGGCGAGTTCGGCGCTCTCGTCCCAGCGGGCCAGCACGTGCCGGATGTCGAACTTGTCGGTGTAGCGGACCGTCACCAGGGCCCGGGGTTTGATGAACGCCGACAACTCGTCGTCGGTCAGCCCGCCGTCCGCGTCCAGCCGCACCATGTAGGTGTTCAGGAACAGGTGCGTGTCGTACCGGTCGAGTTTCGCCCGCTGGGCCTGCTGGACGATGTCCTCGACCGCCAGTTCGTGCATCCCGAGTTCCTCGGCGAGCAGCTTCAGGTCGTCCTCGGTCGGCCGGCAGATGTCGAGCCAGATCACCACCCGGTCGTCGCCGGCGAGCCGGTCGCCGACCTCCCGCGCAGGGAAGTCCTGGTCGACGAGGGCGCCGTCCCGGTACATCCGGGTGTTGCTCATCCGCACGCCGTCTCTTCCTCCACGCACCTGACGGTAGGCCGACGGTGCCGGCCGGCGTGCTGGTTCGTCGAACCTCGGCCGCTGTCGGTGACGGCGACGCGACGAGGTCCGGGCGGGCGGGAGAGCCCGGTCAGCCGCGCTCGTCCGGCGGCGCGGCCTGCCAGTGCCAGCGCCGCACCCGGGGCCGGCCGGGCAGCTCGGTCCGGCCGGTGGCCCAGCGCAGTGCCGACCACGGGTCGACCTCGGCCAACTCGGCGGCGACCTGTGGAAACATCCGGGCCAGCACCCGGGAGCAGACCTCGGCCGGCGGTGCGAGGGTCAGTCCGAGGCCCCGGGCGATGTCGTCGCCGTGCAGCAGCGCCTCGACACAGCCCATCCCGGCGAAGCCGGCCGGGTCGCCCATGCCGTAGGGGTGCCAGGCCCGCACCGCCGCCGGGGCGGTCCGGACCATCGCGGCGAGGACCCGCCCACTGCCCTCGACGAACTCCAGTAGCTGGGCCGGGGTCGCCTCCGGGGCGACGGTGGCCAGGAACCGCACGTACCGGTCCGCGGGGCGGGAGCCGAGTTGCATCGCGTACGACAGCAGGCAGTCGCCGAGGTGCTCCCCGGTGTGCCAGCAGTCCCAGTCCAGTCCGTCCGCCGGGACCCGCCAGTCCCGGTCGGTGCCGGGCCGGAGCGTCTCGACGACACTCGCCACCGCCGTCTCCAGGTCGTCCGCGCTGACGGTCATCGCTACCCCCGTACGGTGGATCGGTTGGTGGTCAGCGGAGACCGTACCCGCTCCGCCCGACGGCCGGGCGCCCGCCGGGACGCTCCCGGCGACCGCCCGGACCGGCGACCGGGCGACCTGCGCCGGTCAGTCCGGCATCGTCACGCCGAGCGGTTCGCCCGGGGTGAACGTCGCCGGCATGCTGCCGAAGCCGTTGATCACGCCGAGGCTCTCGTTCTGCCTGGTGGCCGCCTGGTCGATGACGATGTCCGGCATCCGTTCGAGCACCCGCCGCACCATCAGCGGGAACCAGGCGCGGGCATGGTTGAGCCCGATGCAGCGGTGGATGCCGAGCCCGAAGCTGGTGTGCCGGTTGGGGGAGCGGTCCAGCCGTACCTCGTCGGGGTCCGGGAAGACCGACGGATCCCGGTTGGCGGCGGCGAAGGACATCATCACCCGGTCGCCGGCCCGGATCTGCTGCCCGCCGACCATCACGTCCCGGGTGGCGGTCCGGGCGAAGCCCATCGCCGGCGGGAAGACCCGGAGGAACTCCTCGGTCGCGTGTTCCCAGAGCGCCGGATCGGCCATCAGCGCCGCCCGGTGCTCGGGGTGGTCGGCCAGCCAGCGCATGGTGTGCGCGAACAGCGCGGTGGTGGTGTGCAGGCCGCCCTGGATCACCAGCAGCGCGATGCTCACCACCTCCTCGACGGGCAGCGGTGCGCCGTCGACGGTGGCCCTGGCCAGACCGCTGAGCAGTCCCTCGCCCGGCTCCTCGCGCAGCCTCGGCACCTCGGCGGCGATGGCACCGCCGAGCTGCCCCATCACCTGGACGTTGCGCGGGTAGTCGGGGTCGCTCGGCGGCGAGGCCGCGACCCAGTGCATCGGCCCGGCGTACGTCTGCCAGTCGTCCAGCGGGAGTCCGATCAGCTTCATGGTGGCCAGTGCCGGCAGCGGGTTGCCGTAGTCCAGCACGAGGTCGATCCGGCCGCTCGGGCAGACCCGGTCCAGCAGGGCGTCGGCGGCCTGCTCGGCGAAGGGCAGCGAGTCGCGGGCCGCGCTCGGCGAGAAGTAGGGGCTCATGATCCGCCGGTACGGGTTGTACTCCGGCGGGTCCAGCTCCAGCGGCACCTGCCTGATCGGGTTCGGCGGGATGACGATGCCCTGCCGCGGGTCCGACGGGTCCTCGGTGCTGCGGCCCGAGCTGAAGGTGGCGTCGTCCCGCATCACCTGACTCACGCCGGCGTGGTCGGAGACCACCCAGAAGCCGCCGTACGCGTCGGTCCGGGCCACCGGGCAGCGGGCCAGGTGGTCGTCGGAGATGGCCCGCCAGTTGGCGCGGTATTCGGGGGAGTGGTGGTCGAAGTCGATCCGGGGGATGGAATCCGAACCGGTCTCGGTGGATTGATCGACAGACATCGCGTCAGGGTACTGCCCCAATCGCCCTCGGATGTCATGATCATTCGCATTGGCGCTCGGGGCTTTGCTGCCCTTCGTCCCGTTTTCGCGGGCTGGAGGCGCGATTGGCGACGCGAGGCTGCCGAAAACTTCCCGGTGGATTTCCGGCTCCGCCGGGTTTCGGCGCTTTCCCTCGGGGCACCGTCTGGCTGACCTACCCTCGGGTGGTCGGGAAACCGGCCTCGCCATCGCAGGAGGTGCTGAGGTATGGGGGTCCGCACCTGGATCGAGGGGTGGCCGGTCTACCGCCAGCTCACCGGCACCGACCCGCTCGGCCGGGGTGCCGCCGCGAAGTCCGCCCGCTCCGCCGGGCTGACGCCGCGTACCGACACCGCCGACTCGGTCGCCCGGTCCATCTGCCCGTACTGCGCCGTCGGCTGCGGCCAACGGGTCTACGTCTCCGACGGCCGGGTCACCCAGATCGAGGGAGACCCGGACAGCCCGATCTCCCGGGGCCGGCTCTGCCCCAAGGGCGCCGCCAGCCTGGGCCTGGTCACCAGCGACCTGCGGCAGCAGCGGGTGCGCTACCGCCGCCCGTACGGGACCGAGTGGGAAGAGCTGGACCTGCCGACCGCGATGGACATGATCGCCGACCGGGTACTCGCCGCCCGGGACGCCACCTGGGAGGACGTCGACGACCAGGGCCGGCCGCTGCACCGCACCCTCGGGATCGCCAGCCTCGGCGGGGCAACGCTCGACAACGAGGAGAACTACCTCATCAAGAAGCTGTTCACCGCGATGGGCGCGATCCAGATCGAGAACCAGGCCCGGATTTGACACTCCGCCACGGTCCCCGGTCTGGGGATCAGCTTCGGTCGCGGCGGCGCGACGGAATTCCAGCAGGACCTGATCAACAGTGACTGCGTGATCATCCAGGGCTCGAACATGGCCGAGGCGCACCCGGTCGGCTTCCAGTGGGTGATGGAGGCGAAGAAGCGGGGCGCCAAGGTGATCCACGTCGATCCCCGGTTCACCCGGACCAGCGCGCTCGCCGACACCTACGTCCCGATCCGGGCCGGCACCGACATCGCGTTCCTCGGCGGCATCGTGCGGTACATCCTGGACAACGAGCTGGACTTCCGGGAGTACGTCGTCGCGTACACCAATGCGGCCACCATCGTCAGCGAGGACTTCCAGGACACCGAGGACCTGGACGGGCTCTTCTCCGGCTACGACCCGGACCGGACCAGCTACGCCCAGTCCAGTTGGCAGTACGCCGGCCAGGAGGGCGACGGAGGGAACGACACCGCCGCCGAGCGGGACAGCGCGGCCGGGCTGCGGCACGAGTCGCACGGACCGCCGGTCTCCCGCCAGGCGGAGCGGGACGAGACGCTCCAGCACCCGCGCTGCGTCTACCAGATCCTCAGGCGGCACTACGCGCGCTACACCCCGGAGATGGTGGAACGGGTCTGCGGGGTACCCCGGGAGAAGTTCGAGGAGGTCGCCCGGGCCTGGGTGGCGAACTCGAACCGGGACCGCACCACCATGCTGGTCTACTCGGTCGGCTGGACCCAGCACAGCGTCGGGGTGCAGTACATCCGGACCGGGGCGATCATCCAGCTCCTGCTCGGCAACGTCGGCCGGCCCGGCGGCGGGGTACTGGCGCTGCGCGGGCACGCCAGCATCCAGGGCTCGACGGACATCCCGACGCTGTTCAACCTGCTGCCCGGCTATCTGCCGATGCCGAACCACCGGGAGCATCCGACCTTCGACAAGTGGTGTGAGGCCATCCTGCACCCGGGCCAGAAGGGCTTCTGGGGCAATGCCCGGGCGTACGCGGCGAACCTGCTCAAGGCGTACTGGGGAGCGGCGGCCACCCCGGAGAACGACTTCTGCTACGACTACCTGCCGCGGATGAGCGGCGACCACGGCACGTACCAGACCGTGTTCAACATGATCGATGGCAAGGTCAAGGGCTACTTCCTGCTCGGGCAGAACCCGGCGGTCGGCTCGGCGCACGGCCGGGCCCAGCGGCTCGGCATGGCCAACCTGGACTGGCTGGTGGTCCGCGACCTTTTCATGATCGAGAGCGCGACGGTCTGGAAGGACAGCCGGGAGGTGGAGACCGGCGAAATCGCCCCGGAGCGGTGCCGTACCGAGGTCTTCTTCCTGCCGGCCGCCTCGCACGTGGAGAAGCCCGGCAGCTTCACCCAGACGCAGCGGCTGTTGCAGTGGCGGGAGAAGGCCGTCGAGGCACCCGGCGACTGCCGCTCGGAACTCTGGTTCTTCTACCACCTCGGCCGGATCATCCGCGGCAAGCTCGCCGGCTCCACCCGGCCGCGCGACCGGGCCCTGCTCGACCTGGCCTGGGACTATCCGACCGAGGGCCCGCACGCCGAGCCGGATGCCGAGGCGGTGCTTCGGGAGATCAACGGGTACGAGATCGCCACCCGCCGCCCCTTGAGCTCCTTCGTGGAGATGAAGGACGACGGTTCGACCCTCGGCGGCTGCTGGATCTACACCGGGGTCTTCGCCGACGGCGTCAACCAGGCGGCCCGGCGCAAGCCCGGCGGGGAGCAGAACTGGGTCGCCGCCGAGTGGGGCTGGGCCTGGCCGCTCAACCGGCGGATCCTCTACAACCGGGCCTCCGCCGACCCGGAGGGGCGGCCGTGGAGCGAGCGCAAGCGGTACGTCTGGTGGGACGCGGAGCGGGGCGAGTGGACCGGGTACGACGTACCGGACTTCGAGAAGACCAAGCCGCCGTCGTACCGGCCGGACCCGGACGCGACCGGGGTGGCAGCGCTGGCCGGCGACGATCCGTTCATCATGCAGGGCGACGGGAAGGGCTGGCTGTACGCGCCAGCCGGAATCCTGGACGGGCCGCTGCCGACCCACTACGAACCGGTCGAGTCCCCGGTACGCAACCCGCTCTACGGCCAGCAGGCCAACCCGACCCGCAAGACGTACCAGCGGCCGGACAACCCGACCAACCCGAGCCCGCCCGATCCGGGCACGGACGTCTACCCGTACGTCTTCACGGTCAGCCGGCTCACCGAGCACCACACCGCGGGCGGGATGAGCCGCACCGTCCGACACCTGGCCGAACTGCAACCGGAGATGTTCGTCGAGGTCGGGCCGGAGCTGGCCGTCGAGCGCGGCCTGACCCACCTGGGCTGGGCGCACCTGGTCACCAGCCGGGGCGTGATCGAGGCGCGGGTGATGGTGACCGACCGGCTGACCCCGCTGCGGATCGAGGGCCGGATCATCCACCAGGTGTGGCTGCCGTACCACTTCGGCAGCGCCGGACTGGTCCGGGGCGAGCCGGCCAACGACCTGTTCGGGGTCACCCTCGACCCGAACGTGCTGATCCAGGAGAGCAAGGTCGGCACCTGCGACATCCGGGCCGGGCGGCGCCCGACCGGACCGGGCCTGCTCGACTATCTCGCCGACTACCGGCGGCGGGCCGGCCTCGACGGGCACCACCCGCCGGTCGTGACCGCCGGCCGGGGCGTCCCACCGGGCGCCGGACCCGCCCCCGGCGACCCGGCGTCGGCCGAGCGCGGGACCGGCGGCGACGCGGGATCAGTGGGGCGCCGGGCCGGCGGCGGCGACCCGGAACGGGAGGGATGAGCATGGTCGAGACGCGCCGAACGGACGCGCCGGTCAACCCCGCCGAGCAGGCCGGTCACCTCGACCCGCCACCCCGGATGGGATTCTTCACCGACACCAGCGTCTGCATCGGCTGCAAGGCCTGCGAGGTGGCCTGCAAGGAGTGGAACCTCGTACCGGAGAGCGGGCTCGACCTGCTCGGCATGTCGTACGACAACACCGGGGCGCTGACCGCCAACTCGTGGCGGCACGTCGCCTTCGTCGAGCAACCCCGGCCGGTCGGCTGGCAGTCGTCACCGCCGCTGGCCGGTACCCCGGGCGGGCCGCCGATCAGCCCGGCCACCGCCGAGGCGGCCGCCGGTACCACCACCGACCAGGGGAGCAGGCCCGGGGTGCCGCCGGCCCCGGAACCCGGACCGGCCGGTCGGATGGCGGACGGAACCCAGTTCCTCGGCATGCCCGGCGCCAGCCTGCCCGGTCGGGAGCAGGACCGGGACGGGCGTACCGACCTGCGCTGGCTGATGATGTCGGACGTCTGCAAGCACTGCACCCACGCGGCCTGCCTGGACGTCTGCCCGACCGGCTCGCTGTTCCGCACCGAGTTCGGCACGGTGGTGGTACAGCAGGACATCTGCAACGGCTGCGGCTACTGCATTCCCGCCTGCCCGTACGGGGTCATCGACCAGCGCAAGGGCGACGGCCGGGCGTGGAAGTGCACGCTCTGCTACGACCGGATCGGTGCCGGGCGTACCCCGGCCTGCGCCCAGGCCTGCCCCACCGAGTCGATCCAGTACGGCGAGCTCGACGAGCTGCGCGAGCGGGCCCGGGCCCGGGTCGAGCGGCTGCACGCCGACGGCGTCCCCGAGGCACGGCTCTACGGGCACGACCCGGACGACGGTGTGGGCGGGGACGGCGCGTTCTTCCTGCTGCTCGACGAGCCCGAGGTGTACGGCCTGCCGCCGGATCCCGTGGTGACCACCCGGGACCTGCCCCGGATGTGGCGCCGGGCCGGGCTGGCCGCGCTGACCATGACGGCCGCCGTGGTGGCCGCGTTCGTCGGGCGGCCGTCATGACCCGGCGGACCGTCGGGCTCTCCGGGAGAGGTGGGACGGGATGACCGGGCCGGGCCCCGACGGCGACGGGCCGCTGGGACAGCACCTCGGGGAGGTCGGGGAGAGCCTCGACCGGCCGAACGGTGCGGAGCTGCGGCGCCGGTCCGGGCGGCGGGGCGGGCCGGGACCGGGGGTCGTCGCCGGGCAGCCGGTGGTCGTCCCGCCGGCCGAGTTCAGCTCGTACTACGGGCGGCCGGTGGTCAAGGCGCCGGTGTGGCGCAGGGACGTTCCGGCGTACCTCTTCACCGGCGGGCTGGCCGCCGGATCGGCGCTGCTGGCCGCCGGTGCGGACCTGACCGGCCGGGCGGCGCTGCGCCGGGCCGGCCGGCTCGTCTCGCTCGGGGCGGTCTGCGCGAGCGCCTACTTCCTGGTCAACGATCTCGGCCGGCCGGAACGGTTCCACCACATGTTGCGGGTCGCCAAGCCGACCTCGCCGATGTCGATGGGCACCTGGATCCTGGCCGCGTTCGGGCCGGCGGCCGGACTTGCCGCGGTGAGCGAGGTCGCCCCGGCGCTGTCCCGGCGCGGCGGGCTCGGGCTGGTCCGCCGGCTGCTGCCTCCGGCCGGCCGGGTCGCCGGACTGGTCGCGGCGGCGGCGGCACCGGGGCTGGCCACGTACACCGGGGTGCTGCTCGCCGACACCGCGATGCCGGCCTGGCACGACGCGTACCCGGACCTGCCGTTCATTTTCGGCGGCAGCGCGCTGGTGGCCGGCGCGGGCGCCGGGCTGGTCGCCGCGCCGGCCGCGCAGAGCGGCCCGGCGGCCCGGCTGGCGGTGGCCGGCGCGGTGGTCGAGACGTTCGCCGAGCGCCGGATCGCCCGGATGGGGCTGACCGGCGAGCCGTACCGGACCGGCCGGCCGGCCCGGCTGATCCGCGGCGGGCAGTTGCTGCTGGCCGCCGGTACCGCCGGCGCGCTGCTGGCCCGGGGCAACCGGACCCTCGCGGTGCTCTCCGGCGCGGCCCTGCTCGCCTCCTCGCTGCTGACCCGGTTCGGGGTGTTCGAGGCCGGGGTGGCCTCCGCCCGGGACCCGAAGTACACGGTGCTGCCGCAGCGGGAGCGGCGGGCGAGACGGGGGGCCGGCGCCGGCCCGTAGCCACGAGCGGGTGCCGTCCATGAGCCGAGACGGGGGTCACGCTCATGGCAGGGACAGTCGAACGCGTACGGGGACGGCGCAGCCCGACGACGGGCCGGTGGGGTCTGGTGGTGGCCGCCGTGCTGGTGCAGCTCGCCCTCGGCGCCGTGTACGCCTGGAGCGTCTTCAATCAGCCGTTGCAGCAGGCGTTCGGCTGGAGCAAGGCCGAGGCGGTGCTGCCGTTCGAGGTGGCGATCGGCACGATCTTCATCGGCAGCCTGCTCGGTGGCCGGGTGCAGGACCGGCGCGGTCCCCGGCCGGTCGCGCTCGGCGGCGGCGTGCTGTACGCGGTCGGCAACATCCTCGCCTCGCTGGTCTCCGACGCCGACCAGCTCTGGCTGCTGGTGCTGACCTACGGTGTGCTCGGCGGGATCGGGCTCGGCGCCGCGTACATCACCCCGATCGCGATGCTCAGCAAATGGTTTCCGGACCACCGGGGTCTGATCACCGGGATCGCGGTGGCCGGGTTCGGCTTCGGCGCCGTGATCACCGCCCCGGTGGCGAAGGCGCTGCTGGGCAACACCACCGACAAGCCCAGCGTCTTCCTGCCACTGGGCATCGCGTACCTGGTCGCGGTACTGCTCGGCGCCTCGTTCTTCCGCAATCCGCCGCCGGGCTACCAGGTGCCCGGGTACCGCCCGGTGACCACCGGCCGGGTGCCGGCCGGTACCCGGGTCTACACCCTCGCCGAGGCGCTGCGGACCCCGCAGTGGTACCTGCTCACCGCGATCCTGGCGCTCAACGTGACCTGCGGCATCGCCTTCATCTCGCAGGCCGCCGACGCCGCGCAGGCGATCACCGGGGTCGGGTCGGCCACCGCCGCCACCCTGGTCGCGGTGCTCGGGCTCTTCAACGGCGCCGGGCGGCTCTGCTGGGCGTGGCTGTCGGACCAGACCGGCCGGATGGTGGCCTTCGGCGGGATGCTGGCGCTCCAGGCGGTGTGCTTCTTCATCCTGCCGCACGCGGCCGGCTTCGCCTTCTTCGCGGTGCTCGCCGCGTTGATCTACCTCGCCTACGGCGGTGGGTTCGGCACCATGCCGGCGACCGCCGCCGACTACTTCGGCACCCCGCACGCCGGTGCGGTCTACGGGGCGATGATCGTGGCCTGGAGCATCGGCGGGGTGGCCGGACCGCTGTTGACCGCGACGCTCTTCGAGGCCAGCGGCAACTCCTACACCCTGCCGTTCACGGTCCTCGCGGTGATCGCGGTGGTCGCCCTGGTACTGCCGCCGATCACCCGGCTGCCGTCCCGAGCCGGTGCCGCCCGGCCGGACGACGAGGTCACCGGCCCGTGACCGGCACCTGCTCCCGACGATCGGCCGGCGACCTATCGGGACGGCACCGGCGGTCGGCGGGCGCCCCGGCGTGACGGGCCGCACGTTTCGCCGGCCCGGGCTGGCGGCGGCCGGTGTTGCCGGGCGTATGGTGAGCGGGCTCGGAGGGGGAGCGGGACCGGACTTTCCGCGACCGTCGGGCCGCCCCGGACGAGCCGGGCGGGGAACCGACGTCCAGTGCTTGTGCAGCACATCCGGCGCTTTCTCCGGACGTTCCGGTCGAACCGCGTGATCGTCTCCGGTTGCGGACGCTCGATGCCCGCAGTGAACCACGGCGCCGGCCAATGAGCCGGGACCCTGTGAATTTGTCAAGACCAGGTCACGAAATCTTGCGAAACTTCCTCGCTTTCCAATAAGTTCCTCCAGGCAACAAAAGTATGTCAGCCGGTCTGACGACCTGCCCGGAGGCAACAATGATGTTGATGACGCGGCGCGGCGACCAGCCGCTGGACGCGCGCGGTTCCCTCTGGCGCCCCGACGACGGGCGGCCGGCTCCGGCTGCCCCCCGCCGGCCCGCCGTACCGGCCCGGACCGGGGGGCGTCGGCGATGAGTGACGCTCCCGTGCTGCTGGAGATGCGCGCGATCACCAAGGAGTTCCCGGGGGTCAAGGCGCTCTCCGACGTCAACCTGGTGGTCCGGCGCGGCGAGATCCATGCGATCGCGGGCGAGAACGGCGCCGGCAAGTCGACCCTGATGAAGGTGCTCAGCGGGGTGTACCCGTACGGCAGCTACTCCGGGGAGATCGTCTATCGCGGCGAGGAGAGCCGGTTCTCCGACATCCGGGCCAGCGAGCAGGCCGGCATCGTGATCATCCACCAGGAACTCGCCCTGGTGCCCGGGATGTCGATCACCGAGAACATCTTCCTCGGCAACGAGCCTCAGCGCGGCGGTGCGATCGACTGGAAGAGCGCGAACCGGCAGGCCCTGGAGTTGATGGCCCGGGTCGGGTTGCGGGAGGACCCGGACACGCTGATCAAGGACATCGGCGTGGGCAAGCAGCAGCTCGTCGAGATCGCGAAGGCCTTCGCCAAGGACGTCAAGCTGCTCATCCTGGACGAGCCGACCGCCGCACTGAACGAGTCCGACTCGCAGCACCTGCTGGACCTGCTGCGCGGCTTCAAGCAGCGCGGCATCACCTCGATCATCATCTCGCACAAGCTCAACGAGATCGCCGAGATCGCCGACTCGATCACCATCCTGCGGGACGGCAGGACCATCGAGACCCTGGACGTCAAGGCGGACGGGGTGGACGAGGACCGGATCGTCCGGGGCATGGTCGGCCGGGAGCTGCACAGCCGGTTCCCCGACCACACCCCGAAGATCGGCGAGGTCTTCTTCGAGGTGCGGGACTGGACGGTCCGGCACCCCATCTCGGCCGACCGAATGGTGGCCAAGGGCTCCAGCTTCACCGTCCGGCGGGGCGAGATCGTCGGGTTCGCCGGGCTGATGGGCGCCGGCCGTACCGAGCTGGCGATGAGCGTCTTCGGTCGCTCGTACGGGGTCTACCAGGGCGGCCAGATCTTCAAGGACGGGCAGGAGATCGTGCTGAAGTCGGTGGCCGACGCCATCAAGCACGGCCTGGCGTACGTCAGCGAGGACCGCAAGTCGCTCGGCCTGAACCTGCTCGACGACATCAAGACCTCGGTGGTCTCCGCCAAGCTCTCGAAGATCACCGAACACGGTGTGGTCGACCCGGTACGCGAATACCAGGCGGCCGAGGGCTACCGCAAGAGCCTGCGGGTCAAGGCCCCGAACGTCGACGAGGGCGTCACCAAGCTCTCCGGCGGCAACCAGCAGAAGGTGGTGCTGGCCAAGTGGATGTTCACCGACCCGGACCTGCTCATCCTCGATGAGCCGACCCGGGGCATCGACGTCGGCGCCAAGTACGAGATCTACGGCATCATCCAGCAGCTCGCCGACCAGGGGAAGGGCGTCATCGTCATCTCCTCGGAGCTGCCGGAGCTGATCGGCCTCTGCGACCGCATCTACACGGTCTTCGAGGGCACCATCACCGGCAACATCGAACGGCGGGACGCCGATCCGGAACTCCTCATGAAGCAGATGACCTCAGCGAAGAAGGCGCAGATCCGGTGAGTCGCATAAAGGAACTCCAGAAGTCCCTGTTCGCGGGGACGACATCCAACGCCCGGCAGTTCGGGATGATCTTCACGTTGGTGGCGATCGTCCTGCTGTTCCAGATCCTGACCGACGGGCTGACGCTGAACTCGAGCAACCTGATCTCGCTGGTCAGCCAGTACTCGTACATCCTGATCCTGGCCATCGGGATGCTGATGGTCATCGTCGCCGGCCACATCGACCTGTCGGTCGGCTCGATCGCCGCCTTCGTCGGCATCGTGGTGGCCCGGGCCATGCAGGACTGGTCGCTGCCCTGGCCGGTGGCGATCCTGTTCGGCCTGCTGGTCGGCGCCGCGATCGGCGTCTGGCAGGGCTTCTGGGTGGCCTACATCGGGGTGCCGGCCTTCATCGTCACCCTGGCCGGGATGATGCTCTTCCGGGGCGGCAACCAGTTCATCGGCAGCGCCGACACCATCCCGGTGCCGGAGGGCTTCAAGGTGATCGGCGCCGGCTTCCTGCCCGAGGTCGGCCCGAACACCGGCTACAACAACCTCACGCTGCTGCTCGGGCTGCTCGTCGCGGTCGCCGTGGTGGTCCGGGAGTGGAAGGTCCGGCGTACCCGGCGGGAGATGGACGCCGACGTGGCACCGATGTGGATCTCGCTGATCCGGGTCGCCGTGCCGGTCGCGGTGATCCTGTACGCGGCCTTCCGGTTCGCCGGCGGCCGGGTCGGGACCAGCTTCCCGGTCTCCGGCATCATCCTCGGCGTCCTGGTGGTGTTCTACTCCTTCGTCACCCGGAACACCGCCGGCGGCCGGCACATCTACGCGGTCGGCGGCAACTCCCGGGCCGCGGAACTCTCCGGCGTCAAGCTCAAGCGGGTCAACTTCCTGGTCATGATGAACATGTCGATCCTGGCCGCGCTGGCCGGCATGATCTTCGTGGCCCGGTCGGCCGCCTCCGGGCCGCAGGACGGCATCGGCTGGGAGCTGGACGCCATCGCCGCGGTCTTCATCGGCGGCGCGGCCGTCTCCGGCGGCCTCGGCACCATCAGCGGGTCGATCGTCGGTGGCCTGGTGATGGCGGTGCTCAACAACGGTCTCCAGCTGATGGGTGTCGGCTCGGACCGGGTACAGATCATCAAGGGTCTGGTTCTGCTGCTGGCCGTCGCCCTCGACGTCTACAACAAGAACCGCGGGCGTTTCTCGATCATCGGATCGGTGACCCGCCCCTTCCGCCGGGAGACACCCACCGGGCCGGCGCCCACGCCCAGCGTCGAGACGGGTCAGGAGCCCGCCAAGACTCCGGTGGCCGGCTGACGGTCACCGCCGGTGGGGCGGAAAACCTCCGCCCCACCCCCCACCACCTTGTCAAGAAGGGCAACCTGCAATGCGTAGATTCCTAGCCAGGGGTGTCGCCGCCGGCGCCATCGCCCTGCTGGCCCTCACGGCCTGCTCCGAGCGGTCGGACGGCGGCGGCGACGAGGCCGGAGCCGAGAAGGGCTTCGCCGCCAACTCGCTGATCGGTGTGGCGCTGCCGGCCAAGACCTCCGAGAACTGGGTGCTCGCCGGTGACCTGTTCACCAACGGGCTCAAGGAGGCTGGTTTCCAGTCCGACGTGCAGTACGCCGGCGCCACCAGCACCGTCGCCGACCAGCAGGCGCAGATCTCGGCGATGGTCACCAAGGGCGCCAAGGTGATCGTCATCGGCGCGACCGACGCCGCGCAGCTCACCACCCAGGTCGAGCAGGCCAAGCAGGCCGGTGCCACCGTCATCGCCTACGACCGGCTGATCAAGAACAGCAAGGACGTCGACTACTACGTCGCGTACGACAACTTCAAGGTCGGCCAGCTCCAGGGCCAGGCGCTGCTGGAGGGCATGAAGGCGAAGAAGCCGAACGGGCCGTACAACATCGAGCTCTTCTCCGGCTCGCCGGACGACAACAACTCGGGTGTCTTCTTCGACGGTGCGATGGACGTGCTGAAGAAGGAGATCGACGCCGGCAACGTGGTGGTCGGGTCGGGTCAGAAGGACATCAAGCAGACCGCCACCGACGGCTGGAAGGCCGAGAACGCCCAGCGGCGGATGGACTCGCTGCTCACCTCGACCTACAGCAGCAAGACGCTGGACGGCGTCCTCTCCCCGAACGACACCCTGGCCCGGGCGATCCTGACCTCGGTCAAGGGTGCCGGCAAGCCGCTGCCGGTGGTCACCGGCCAGGACTCCGAGGTGGAGTCGGTCAAGTCGATCGTGGCCGGCGAGCAGTACTCGACCATCAACAAGGACACCCGGAACCTGGTCAAGGAGACCATCGAGATGGTCAAGGCCCTCCAGGCCGGTAACGACCCGAAGACCAACGACACCGAGTCCTACAACAACGGTGTCAAGGTGGTTCCGGCCAACCTGCTGGAGCCGCTGATCGTCACCAAGAAGAACGTGGTCGAGGCGTACGCCAACGACCCGAAGCTGGCCCCGCTCACCGCTGGCGCCAAGTAAGCAGCAGTAGCAGCGGGTTGCACCGTCCGGGTCCCCGGGATCGACGATCCCGGGGACCCGTCCCGTCTTCTCAGTCCGTCACCACCGTTCTCAGCCCGCGACGACCAGGGTCCGCCCGTCGTTCCGGGCCGGCAGCAGTTCGCCGATCACCGGATGGCCGGGCAGCTCGCCGGCGACCAGCAGGCCACCGGAGGTCTGCGCGTCGGCCAGCAGCAGCAACTCGTCCTCGGTGACCCCGGCGGCCTCGAGCTGCGGGCGCACCCAGGCCAGGTTCCGCCGGGTGCCGCCGCTGACGAAACCGTCGGCCAGCGCCGCCCGGGCCCCGTCCAGATACGGTACGGCCGACGCGTCCACCCGGGCGGTCAGCCCGGAGGCCCGGGCCAGCTTGTGCAGGTGGCCGAGGAGCCCGAAGCCGGTCACGTCGGTGCCACACCGGATCCCGGCCGACACCGCCGCCGCCGAGGCTGCCCGGTTCAGCTCGGTCATCGCTGCCACCGCCTGCGGAAACACCTCGCCGGTCTGCTTGTGCCGGGAGTTGAGCACCCCGACGCCGAGCGGCTTGGTCAGGGTCAGCGGCAGTCCGGCCCGGCCGGCGTCGTTGCGGATCAGCCGCTCCGGATCGGCGATCCCGGTGACCGCCATCCCGTACTTCGGCTCGGGGTCGTCCACGCTGTGCCCGCCGGCGACGTGGCAGCCCGCCTCTCGGGCCACGTCCAGCCCGCCGCGCAGCACCTCGGCGGCGAGCGTCAGTGGCAGCACCTCCCGGGGCCAGGCCAGCAGGTTCACCGCGACCACCGGGGTACCGCCCATCGCGTAGACGTCGGAGAGGGCGTTGGCGGCGGCGATCCGGCCCCAGTCGTACGGGTCGTCGACCACCGGGGTGAAGAAGTCGGCGGTCGCCACCACCGCGGTACCCGACTCCAGCCGGACCACCGCCGCGTCGTCGCCGTCGTCGAGCCCGACCAGCAGTTCGCCCGGCCCGGCCGGCGCGGACGTACCGACCAGACCGGCGACCACCTCCTCCAGCTCCCCGGGCGGGATCTTGCAGGCGCAGCCGCCGCCGTGCGCGTACTGGGTGAGCCGGTGGCGTTCCGTGGTCGTCACCGGACCACTGTGCCATCCGCCGCCGGCCGGTCGCAGCCGTCGATTGTCGCGGCCGGCGTGTGCGGCCGGTCACAGCGCTGCGCGGTGGGACTTCCCCGGCGGCTGGAGATCAGGTGTGGTTAAGTGCCGGTGAAAGGGTTTCGACAGTGGGGTGGGGATGAACGGGGCGGTCGATCCTCGGCGGCGGGTGCCACGCACCGACGTTCTGCTCGCCGATCCCCGGCTGGCCGCCGCCGAGGCCACCCTCGGGCGGGCCCGGCTCAAGATTGCACTCGGCGCCGCCCAGGACCGGGTCCGGCGCGGCGAGATCCCGCCGGAGGAGGTCGTCCCGGCCACCCTGGCCGCGCTGCCGGAGACCGCCGCCGGGCTGCGCCCGGTGCTGAACGCCACCGGGGTGGTGCTGCACACCAACCTCGGCCGGGCACCGCTGTCGGCGGCGGCCGTCGACGCGGTGGTGGCGGCGGCCGGACACACCGACGTGGAACTCGACCTGCGGACCGGGCGGCGGGCCCGGCGGGGCCGGGGTGCGCTGGCCGCACTCGCCGCCGCGGTGCCGGCGGCCGGCGCGGTGCACGTGGTCAACAACGGTGCCGCCGCGCTCGCCCTGGTCGCGACCGCGCTCACCGCGATGCGCCGGACGGACGGGACTGCGGCGCCGGGCGGCGGGCCGGCCGGTCGGGAGATCGTGGTCAGCCGGGGCGAGCTGGTGGAGATCGGCGACGGGTTCCGGCTGCCGGACCTGCTGGCCAGCACCGGCGCGACGCTGCGGGAGGTGGGCACCACCAACCGGACCGGGCTGGCCGACTACGCGGCGGCGGTCGGGCCGGGTACCGCGTTCGTACTCAAGGTGCACCCGTCGAACTTCGTCGTGCGGGGCTTCACCGCCGCCGTACCGGTCGACGAGTTGGCCGCCCTCGGCGTACCGGTGGTGGTGGACATCGGCTCCGGACTGCTGGCGCCGGACCCGCTGCTGCCCGACGAGCCGGACGCCGCCTCGGCGCTGCGGGCCGGCGCGGCACTGGTCACCGCAAGCGGCGACAAGCTGCTCGGCGGCCCGCAGGCCGGGCTGCTGCTCGGCGACGCCGAGCTGGTCGAGCTGCTCCGCCGGCACCCGCTGGCCCGGGCGCTGCGGGTGGACAAACTGACCCTGGCCGCCCTGGAGGCGACCCTGACCGGTCCGGAGACGCCGACCTGGCGGGCGCTGCGGGCCAGCCCGGCCGCGCTGCGGCTGCGCACCGAACGGCTCCGCGACCAGCTCGCCGCCGACGGCGTGAAGGCCGAGGTGGTCCCGCACGACGCCGTGGTCGGCGGCGGCGGGGCGCCCGAGGTCACCCTCGACTCGTGGGCCCTCGCCCTCCCCGAGGGGTACGCCGAACCGCTGCGCCTCGGCGACCCGCCGGTACTCGGCCGGCTGGAGCGGGGCCGGCTGCTGCTCGACCTGCGCTGCGTACCCGTCGACCGGGACGAGGCGGTGCGGGCCGCCGTCGCCCGGGTGCCCATGGGATGGCGGGAGAGCTGACGTGCAGGTCGTCGCCACCGCCGGACACGTCGACCACGGCAAGTCCACCCTGGTCCGGGCGCTGACCGGGATGGAGCCGGACCGCTGGGCGGAGGAGCGGCGCCGGGGCATGACCATCGACCTCGGCTTCGCCTGGACCGCGCTGCCGTCCGGGACGGTGCTGGCGTTCGTCGACGTACCCGGACACCAGCGGTTCGTCCCGAACATGCTCGCCGGGATCGGCCCGGCCCCGGCCGCGCTGTTCGTGGTCGCCGCCGACGAGGGCTGGATGCCGCAGTCCGCCGAGCACCTGGCCGCGCTGGACGCGCTCGGGGTCCGGGACGGGCTGCTGGTGGTGACCCGGACCGACCTGGCCGATCCCGCCGCCGCCACCGAACTGGCGCTCGTCGAGATCGCGGCCACCTCGCTCGGCAAGGTCGAGACGGTCGCGGTCAGCGCGACCACCGGCGCCGGGCTGCCGGAGCTGCGCGCCGCCCTGGACCGGCTCGCCGCCCGGCTGCCGGTGCCTGAGCCGAGCGCCCCGGTACGGCTCTGGGTGGACCGGGCGTTCACCATCAGGGGCAGCGGCACGGTGCTGACCGGCACCCTCGGCGCGGGGACCCTGCGTACCGGCGACGAGCTGGAGCTGACCGGCACCGGGCAGCGGGTCCGGATCCGGGGCCTACAGACCCTGGGTACCCAGGTGTCCGAGGTTGCCGGGGTGGCCCGGGTCGCGGTCAACCTGCGCGGGGTGTCCCGGGAACAGGTCGGCCGGGGCGACGCGCTGCTCACCCCGGGACGGTTCCAGCAGACCGACCTGGTCGACGTCCGGCTGGTCGGCGACCCGGTGGCCGAGCTGCCGGCGGAGGTCACCCTGCACGTCGGCTCGGCCGCGGTGACCGCCCGGGTACGCCCGCTCGGCGCCGACACCGCCCGGCTGCGGCTGGACCGGCCGCTGCCGCTGCGCATCGGTGACCGGGCGCTGCTGCGGGATCCCGGCCGGCGGCACGTGGCCGGCGGGGTGACGGTGCTCGACGTCGTACCGCCCAGGTTGGGCCGGCGGGGTGCGGCGGCCGACCGGGCGGCGGTGCTGGCCGGGTTGGACGGCCGTCCCGACGAGTCCGGGGAGCTGGCCCGGCGCGGCCTGGCCCGGCGGTCCGAGCTGGAGCGGATGGGCGTGACCGTGCGCACCGCACCGGTGGCCGGGGAGTGGCACGCCGATCCGGTGCGCTGGCGGGAGCTGCGGCGGCGACTCGTCGCCGAGGTGACCCGGTGGGCGCAGGCGCATCCGCTGGAGCCGGGCGTACCGGTCGAGACCGCCCGCCGTCTGCTGGAGCTGCCGGACCGGGCCCTGGTCGAGGCCCTGGTCGAGGCGCCGCTGCTGGCCCGCGACGGCCGGATCGGCCGGGGCGGGGCGACCGGCGCCCTGCCCGAGCAGGTCGCCCGGGCGGTACGGCGGGTCGGTGCGGAGCTGGCCGAGCGGCCGTTCGTCGCCCCGGAGGCGGCCCGGCTCGCCGAGTTCGGACTCGGCCACCGGGAGATCGGCGCGGCGGTACGGGCCGGCGCGCTGCTCAAGCTCGCCGACAACGTCGTACTGCTGCCGGACGCCCCCGAGCGGGCGATCCGGGTCCTCGCCGCGCTGCCGCAGCCGTTCACCCTCAGCACCGCCCGGCAGGCCCTCGGTACGACCCGGCGGGTCGCCGTGCCCCTGCTCGAACTGCTGGACCGGCGCGGCGCCACCCGCCGGCTCCCCGACGACGCCCGGATCATGCTCTCCGGACCGGGCGACCGCTGAGCCCACCGCCGATTCCCGACCCCGCCGACCCGCCGAGAGCGCCCCACTGGTCACGCACTCGCCAAGAGCATCTGCGGCAGCCGCGGGTCAGGGCAGCGCCGGTCGCCGGTCGGCCAGCAGGCGTCGCTTGTCGGGCTTGCCGGCCGCGGAGACGGGAACCTCGGCGATGAAGGTGACGTGTCGGGGGCTGCTCGCCGCACCGAGCCGCTCCCGGACGAGGTCGCGCAGCACGTCCGGTTCAGGCCGCCGGTCCGGCGCGGGGACGACGAAGGCGTGTACCGCCTCGCCGGTCTCCTCGTCGGGCGCGGCCACCACGTACGCCTCGGCCACGTCGGGATGGCTGGCCAGGACACGTTCGATCGGCCCGGCGTACTGGAGGTCGGCGTTCACGATGACGACGTCCCGGGCCCGCCCCAGCAGGTGCAGGTATCCGTCGGCGTCCAGCCGTGCGAGGTCGCGGGTGCGTACCCAGCCGTCGACGAACACCTCGGCCGTCTCCGCCGGGTCGGCCCAGTACCCGCTCGCCTGCGCCGGGGTGCGGACGAAGAGTTCCCCCTCGACCCCGGTCGGTACCGGTCGGCCGTCCCCGTCCCGGACCTGCACCTCGACGGCGGCCGGTGGCCGGCCCACCGAGGCGAGAGCGGCCGGCGCGGTGGTCGGCTCCGCCGGGGTCAGCATGGAGATCATGCCGGTCTCGGTCTGGCCGTAGCCGTGGTAGACGACCGGCCCGAGCACCGAGAGCGCCTCGGCGAGCCGGGCCGGGCCGAGCGGGGAGCCCGAGACCAGCAGGGCGCGCAGCGTGCCGAGGTCGACCGGTGCGGCGCGCTGGATCGCGACCAGCTTCGCCAGCCGGGGCACGGTGATCACGCTGGCGGTGGCCCGGTGCCGGACGATCGCGGCGGGGAAGAACGGCTCGGTGCCACGGGGCGGCTCGGCGACCACCATGGTCCCGCCGGCGGCCAGGGTGAGGATGCCGTACTCCAGCATCACCTGGCTGCTGAGTGAGCCGAAGACCAGGTAGCGGTCGAGGTTCGCGGCGAGGTCGCGGATCGCCGGAGGCCACCGGTCCGGGTACGGTGCCCAGGCGGCACCGAGTGCGGCGTACGTCTGGAGGCAGCCCTTCGGGTTGCCGGTGCTGCCGCTGGTGTAGATGACCCGACCGACGTCGTGCGGGCGTCCGGCCGGGACCGGCGTACGCGGGTACGCCCGGGTGGCGGTCAGCTCGGGTACCCCGTCGACCGGGCCGACCGCCAGCAGGGGGCGGCCGGCGGCGGCCGACCGGAGTTGCGGGGTCGCGGTCGACGGGTCGACCAGCACCGCCGTGATCTGATGGCTGAGCAGGTGCCGGAGCTGGCCGGGGGTGAGCCCGGGACGTACCCCGGCCATCCGGGCACCCACCACCTGCACCGCGACGATCGCGGCGAACGCCTCCGGCGAGACGCCGAGCACCACCGCCACCCCGTCGCCCGGGCCGACCCCCGCCTCCCGCAGGCCCGCGCTGATCCGGCCGACCAGGTCCGCCAGCTCGTCGGCGGTGACGGTACGCGGGCCGTGCTCGAAGACCGGGCGGTCCCGGCCGGTGCCGAGCAGGTCCAGAACCGCCTGCGGATAGCTCGGCTCAGCTCCCGGCATCGACCCGGACCTCCTCGGCGTTCCCGCCGTCGGTCAGGCGCTCGGGGACGACTTCGCCGTCGGTCAGGTGCTCGGCGACGAATCCGCCGTCGGTCAGGTGCTCGGTGCCGACCTCGCCGTCGGCCAGGCGTTCCTTCAGGAACGCGGCCAGCGGCTGCTGGTGCACGGTGGGCAGGTTCCACTGGTTTTCCAGGTTCTCCGCCAGGTGGTGCACCGCCAGCACCGTCCCGTCCCGGTAGTGCCGCACCACCGGGTGCAGATAGCTGGCCCGGTGCGCGGCGTGCGGGTCGTTCTCCGCGACCCGGGGGATCGAGACGTCGAACGGGTCCACCGCGTCGTGGTCCGCCCCGTACTCCAGCGTGACGACGAAGGCGGACGAGGCACCGGGACCGAGCCCGCCGTCGGCGAGGTACGCCACCGGCACCTCCTCGTGGAGGTACGCGCTGTCCCCGCGTACCGTCACGACGTCACCGAGCACGCCGAACTGCTGCCACAGCGCGGACGAGCGGTTGATCCGGGCGATGATCGCGTCGGTGATCGCCTCCGGGGTCGCCGCCAACTCCACGGCAGGCCACCCGACCTGGTGGTAGCGGGAGTTGAGGATCCGGTGCAGCGCCCGGACGCCGTACCGGAAGCCGTGGATGAATCCGCTGGTCGACCGCTTGAAGTCGCGTTGCTGGGTGAGCGTGCCGGCGAAGTACAGGTCGGGTACGGAGGTCGACTCGTAGCCCGGCGTCTGCTCCGGGAAGCGGTCGTTGATCACCAGTCGCGGCCGGCAGGTGTCGTCGAAGACACTCGCGTCGAAGCGGAAGCCGGTGCAGGCGATCACCCGGTCGTACTCGATCTCCCGGATCGCCTCGACCGTGCGGGCGTACCGGAACCGTACGAGGTAGCCGCCCTCCGGGCGCCGGTGGATGCTCTCGACCGTGCCGTCCAGGACGGCGTTCTGCGACTTGAGCTGGTACGTGTCGAGGAAGT
This sequence comes from Plantactinospora sp. CA-294935, assembly GCF_050936445.1. NCBI lineage: Bacteria > Bacillati > Actinomycetota > Actinomycetes > Micromonosporales > Micromonosporaceae > Plantactinospora > Plantactinospora sp. CA-294935. Next base: position 7,156,333 of record NZ_JBNJMU010000001.1, on the reverse strand, counting down.
TGTTGTTCACCGCCCGCAGGTGTCCGACGTAGTGCGTCTGCCAGGCGAACCGGACCGAGTGCGGCCCGGCGACGTGCACGACGGCGGCGGTCTCCACCAGGGCGTCGGCGGTCTCGAATCCGGAGTTGCCCTTGCCGATGACCATGACCCGCTGGTTGACGAAGTCGCGCGGGTCGACGCTGACCGTGTCGTACCGCTCGGCGGTCTCGATCCCCTCGATCGGCGGCAGGTGGAGCTGGGACACCCCGGTCGCCACCACCAGGCGGCGACCCCGCCAGGTGCGGCCGTCGGCGTCGAGCGCGTGGAACCCGTCACCGTCGCGGCTCACCCGGACCACCGTGGTCCGGTACTCGACCCGTACCCCGGTCGCCGTGGCGAAGTCGGCGAGATAGCGCACCAGGTCGTCCGCGTCCGGGAAGTACCGTTGGCTGTACCGGCCGAACAGCAGGTCGGGATCGTCGCTGAGCAGCGAGTTCCAGTCCGTCCGCAGGTTGAACTCCGGGTCGTCGGAGCCGGTGTAGACCTTGTTGATGGAGATCAGCCGGCGATGTCGCGGATAGGTGCTGAAGAACGTGCCCGGTGCGGCGCCGGCCTCCAGCACGACGTAGTCATGACCGTCGCGTTCGAGCAGGGCGGCGAGTTGCAGTCCCGCAGGCCCGGCCCCGATGATCAGGTAGTCGTGCGTCATGCGCGGGACGGTAGCCACCGGTAATCAGAGATGTCTCAGACCGCTCTGAGATTGCCCGGCTACGGTCGGCCCGATGACGATCCAGGCCCGCAAGGCGATCCGTCCCATCGACCTGACGCGGCCGCTGCGGGAAACGGACCTGCGCCGTGCCGCCGCCGAGATCCGCGTCGACATCACCACCCCGGTACGCGACCGGCTGCGGCGCTCCCGCGACCACCTGCGGGCGGTGCTCGGCGACGACCGCCCGGTGTACGGCGCCACCACCGGATTCGGTGCGCTGGTCGGGTTCGCCGGTCGGGACGACGAGGCCGACCAGTGCGACAACACGCTGGCCCATCTCGGCGCCGGTCAGGGCCCGGACATCGATCCGGCGGTCAGCCGGGCCGCGATGCTGGTCCGGGTCTGGTCGCTCGCCCAGGGCGTCTCCGGGGTTTCGGTGCGGGTCGTCGAGGGGCTCGCCGCGATGCTGGCGACGACGTTCGCGCCGGCGATGCCCCGCCTCGGCTCGGTCGGGGCCAGCGGCGACCTGATCCCGCTCGCCTACGCCACCCAGGCGCTGCGCGGCCGGGGCTGGGCCTATCTGGACGGCCGGCGCGTGCCGGCGGCCGAGGCGCTGGACAGGGCCGGCCTGACCCCGCTCGCCCTCGACGGGCGGGACGCCCTGGCACTGGTCAACGGCACCTCGCTGACCACCGCCGCCACCGCGCTCGCCCTGGACGACATCCGCCGCGCGCACCGGGCCGCCCAACTGCTGACCTGCCTCCTCGTCGACCTGCTCGGCTGCGACCCCGACCAGTTCCCGCACCCCCGGCTGCTGGCCGCGTACGGGCACCCCGGCGCCGTCGACGTCGCCGGGCGGATGCGCGGGTACCTCGCCGGTGCGGTGCCGTCCGGTGCCCGCCCGCTCCAGGAGGCGTACAGCATCCGCTGCACCCCGCAACTGCTCGGCGCGGCCGAGGACGCGCTGCGCTACGTCGACGGTGTGGTGGCGGCGGACCTGCGCGGCGTGAGCGACAATCCGCTGTTCTTCCCGGACGACGACCTGGTGCTGCACGGCGGGAACTTCTTCGGCCAGCCCGCCGCCTTCGCGGCCGACGTGCTGGCGATGGTCGCCGCCCAACTCGGCAACCTGGTCGAGCGCCAACTCGACCTGCTGGTCGACCCGGCCCGCAACGGGGGACTTCCACCGATGCTGGCAGCCGGACCCGGCCGGCAGCACGGTTTGCAGGGCGCGCAGTTGGCCGCCACCGCGATGGTGGCGGAAATCCGCCGGGCCGCCACCCCGGCCAGCATGCAGAGCCTGCCGACCAACCTGCACAACCAGGACGTCGTGCCGTTCGGTACCCAGGCCGCGCTCCGGGCGGTGGACCAGGCCCGGCTGCTCCGGCTGGTCTGCGGCACGCTCGCGGTCGGGCTGCGCCAGGCTCTGCACGTCGGCGCGCGTACCCCCACCGCCCCCGGCTGTGCCGCCGCGCTGGACCGCCTCGTCGCGCTGGTGCCGCCGATCGACCCGGACCGGCCGCTCGACGCGGACGTCGTCCGGGCCGCCGACCTGCTCGACCTGTTGACCGAACCGCCGGAGGCGCCGGCCGAGCCGGCGAACTGATTTTTCTCTGAGTTCTCCTTCGTACGTTTCCCCCGTGACCGCAGAGATGCTCGACTATCTGATCATCGGGGCGGGGCCGGCCGGACTACAGCTCGCGGCCCTGTTCCAACGGGACGGCCGGCGGGACTACCTGGTGCTGGAGGCGGCCGACGTCCCGGGCGCCTTCTTCACCCGTTTTCCACGGCATCGCCAGCTCATCTCCATCAACAAGCCGCACACCGGCTCCGACGACCCGGAACTCAACCTGCGGCTGGACTGGAACTCGCTGCTCAGCGACGACCCGGCGCTGCGGTTCACCCGGTACACCGAGCGCTACTTCCCGGACGCCGACGTGCTGCTCCGCTACCTGGCGGACTTCGCGGCGGCCACCGGGGTCCGGGTCCGGTACCGCAGCCGGGTGGTCCGGGTCGCCCGGGTCGCGGACGGCGGTTTCGCGGTCACCGACCAGACGGGTACCACGCACCGCGCCCACCGGGTCGTCGTGGCGACCGGGGTCTCCCAGCCGTACGTCCCGGCGATCCCCGGCATCGCGCACGCGGAGCGGTACGACGAGATGCCGGTCGACCCGCGGGACTTCCTCGACCAGCGGGTGCTGATCATAGGGAAGGGCAACTCCGCCTTCGAGACCGCCGACGCCCTGATGGAGACCACCACGCTGATCCACGTCGCCGGGCCGAGTTCGGTGCGGATGGCGTGGCGCACGCACTACGTCGGACACCTGCGGGCGGTGAACAACAACTTCCTCGACACCTACCAGCTCAAGTCGGCGAACGCGATCCTCGACGGGCACGTGCGCGACATCGAGCGGGACGCGGACGGCTACCGGGTCACCTTCAGCTTCTCCCGGGCCAACGAGGTCACCAAGGAACTGCGCTACGACCGGGTACTGGCCTGCACCGGCTTCCGGTTCGACCCGTCCGTCTTCGCCGACGGCTGCCGTCCGGCGCTCGCCATCAACGACCGGTTTCCGGCCCAGACCGCGCAGTGGGAGTCGGTGAACGTACCGGACCTCTTCTTCGCCGGCACCCTCTCCCAGCAGCGGGACTTCAAGCGGTCGACCAGTGGTTTCATCCACGGCTTCCGGTACGGGGTCCGGGCCCTGCACCGCATCCTCGAACGGCGCTACCACGACAACCCGTGGCCGGCCGAGAAGGTCGACGCGACCGCCGACGCGGCCGCCGACGCGATCATCGAACGGGTCAACCGCAGCTCCGCCCTCTGGCAGCAGTTCGGGGTACTCGCCGACGTGCTGACCGTGGCCGGGACGGACGCCCGCTACCACGAGGAGGTGCCGGTCGACTACCTCGTCGACACCGGGCTCGACACCGCCGACCATCCGGTCGAACACGCCTTCGTCGTCACGCTGGAGTACGGCCCGCAGCACGACCAGGTCGACCCGTTCGACATCTCGGTGAGTCGGATCGCCCAGGACGTGGCCGGCCAGGCGCACGACGCGGCATACCTGCACCCGGTGGTCCGGCACCACCACCGGGGCCGGGTGGCGGCGGTGCACCACCTGGCGGAGAACCTGGAGAACCGGTGGAACCGGCCGGACGTGCACCGCAGGCCGCTCGTCGCCTTCCTGGACCGCTGCCTCTCGGGCACCGTGGGCTGACCGCCATGCCCCCGGTCACGGACCAGGCGGGCCCGCGCCGCACACCCACGGCCGGCGCGGGCCCCCTGCTCAACGTCGACGACCTGTGGACGGAGGCACACCGCCGGCTCGACCCGGTGCACCGGGACTTCTTCGCCGGCGGATCCGGCGACGAGCGTACGCTGCGGGCCAACGAGACGGCGTTCGATGCGTACCGGATCCTGCCCCGGGTGCTGCGCGGCGGGGGCGCGCGTGACCTCCGTACCGACCTGCTCGGCGAGACGCTCGCGATGCCGGTGTTGGTGTCACCGACCGCCTTCCACCGGCTGGCCCACCCCGACGGGGAGGTGGCGAGCGCCCGGGCGGTCGCGGCGGCCGGCACCGTGATGGTGGTCAGCATGGCGGCCACCGCGCCGATCGAGGCGGTCGCCGGGGCGACGGACCCGGCCGGCCGGCCGGCGCGGCTGTGGTTCCAGCTCTATCCGCAACCGGATCTCGGCTTCACCGAGTCGGTGATCCGGCGGGTGGAGGCCGCCGGCTGCCGCGCCCTGGTGGTCACCGTCGACTCGCCGGTGCTCGGGCGCCGCGAGCGCGACCTGCGCAACGGTTTCCTCGACCTGCCGTCCGGGCTCCGCTGCGAGAACATGCGGGACCCGGAGACCGGGCGGGTCCGGGACATCGTGCTGGACGCCGACCTCGACTGGGCCCGGATCGAGTGGCTGCGCGGGACGACCCGGCTGCCCGTGGTGCTGAAGGGAATCCTGCACCCGGCCGACGCCCGGCTCGCCGTCGCGCACGGGGTCGACGCCGTGCTGGTCTCCAACCACGGCGGGCGACAACTGGACGGGGTACCGGCGAGCATCGACGCGCTGCGGGCGGTCGTCGAGGCGGTCGAGGGGCGGATTCCGGTACTGCTCGACGGCGGGATCCGCCGGGGCACCGACATCCTCACCGCGCTGGCGCTCGGCGCGGTCGCGGTCGGGGTCGGCCGGCCGGTCGTCTGGGGTCTCGCGGCCCGGGGCGAGTCCGGGGTACGCCAGCTCCTCGACCTGCTCCGCGCCGACCTCGTCCGGGCCATGACGCTGGCCGGCGCGGTCCGCCCCACCGACCTCGCTCCGGACATGATCGCGACGCGGGTGCCGCGATGAGCCGGCTTCCCGGGTTTCCGTGGTACGCGGCGGGCGTCCTGGTGGCGGCGGTGGCGTGGACGCTGCCGCGGTGGTTGCCACCGGCCGTGGTCCGGCTCCGCGAATGGATCTTCGTCCGGGTGAACGGCGTCGAGGGCATCCCGGTGCCCGGCCCGCTGGTCGGCCCGGAGCACTTCGAACGGGTGTACTCGGACCCGGCGGCGGACGGGCGCAGCCGGGGGGCCGGGCTCTCCGACCTGTTCTGGTACTGGCTGGCGCCCGGGCCGCAGATGCACCAGGAGCACCTGGAGCCGGGCGAGCGCTACCGCACGGTCGCCCGGACGACCCGGCGGGTGCTGGCGGTGTCGCAGCACCGGTCGGCCGAGCTGGCCGGGGCGGCGGCCCGACGTGTCCTCGACGAACTGCCGGCCGGCCGGACCAGCCAGGTGCGGCTGCGCGACCTGATGATGCCGATCTGGGCCGAGGTCTACCACGAACTCGTCTTCGCCGAGGCGTGCCCGCCCGACGTCCGGGCGCTGATCGTGGCCAACGCCGACGACGTGGTCACCGCGCTCAAGTGCTGCGGGCTGCGGCACCTGGACCGGCGGGACCGGCTCACCCGCCATCTGCGGGCCCGGGTCGAGGCCGGCACGGCACCGGTCACCCTGCCGGAGCCGTTCACCGCCGAGGAGACGACCTGGTATCTCCAGGGCACCTTCTTCAACACCGCCGTCGTGCAGATGTCCGAGGCGATGGCGCACCTCCTGCTGGCCCTCGCCCAACACCCGTCGGCCCAGCGGGACCTGATCGCGACCCTCGACGACCTCGACGGCGAGGGCGACCGGGCGCTGGACCGGGTGATCGACGAGGCGCTGCGGGTGCACCCGCTCTTCGGCGTGGCACACCGGATCACCTCCGGCCCGATCGAGGTCGAGCCGGGGGTCACCATCCCGGCCGGCTCCGTCCTGCTCTTCAACTATCTCGCCTTCCAGCGCACCGGGCCGGCCGCCGACGACACCTTCGACCCCGCCCGCTGGCTGACCCTGCGCCGGGGCGACGCGCACTTCGTCCCGTTCGGCGTCACCGCCAACCGGGCCTGTCCGGCCCGTGGCGTCGCCCCGGTGATGATGCGCGCGGTCACCCGGGAGGTGTTGCGCCGGTACGCCCTGGTCTCCACCGCGCGGCACACCCGCTCGCTGCCCAGCCGCGGCCCCTGCCTCCTGGTCCCGCCCGGGGCACCGTCGCCCGGGGGCGTGCGGCGGTGGTGGATGCGGTGGACGGACCGCTGGGCCGACGTGTGGCGCAGCCTCGTCCAACTGGTCCTGGGCACCTGGATGGTGGTCGACGCGCGACGCGTACGACTCTGCACCAGCTACTTCGAGGAGGTTCGGCCATGATCGAGGTCGGGTCCACAGCGGACACCGGGGAAGGCGGGACGGCATGAATCCCGTCGAGCTGGCGCCACGGTTCTTCATCGCCGTCGCGGCCATCCTGCTGGTCTGCCGGGCGACGACGTGGCTGCTCGGCAAGGTCGGCCAGCCGCCGGTGGTGAGCGAGATGCTGGCCGGCGTCCTGCTCGGGCCGTCGCTGCTCGGGCTGCTGGCCCCGGCCGTGCAGGACGCACTCTTTCCGGAGCAGCTCTATCCGGTGCTCTACATCGTCGGTCAGGTCGGTCTGGTCATCTTCATGTTCCAGGCGGGCTACGCGTTTACCTCGCACCCGGTGACCGGACTGGCCGGTACCGCCGGCGCGGTGTCGCTGGCCGGGGTACTCGCGCCGCTCGGCCTCGGCGTACTGCTGGTGCTCGCCACCGCGGGAGACGTGCCGGTGCTCGCCCCGGGCACCTCGGTCGGGGTCTCCGCCGCCTTCGTCGGGGTCGCCCTCGCCATCACCGCCTTTCCGATGCTCGCCCGGATCATCACCGAACGCGGGCAGGAGGGCACTCGGCACGGGTCGCTCGCCCTGGCCAGTGGCGCGCTGGACGACGCGGTCGCCTGGATCCTGCTCGCCGTCGTCCTCGCCACCGCCACCGGCCGGCCCGGCCCGGCACTCGTCACGGTCGCCGGCGCGATCCTGTTCGGGCTGCTGCTCTGGTCGGTGGGCCGGCGGGTGGCCGCGGCGCTGGTCGGCAGCGACCGGCTCGGTGACCAGTCCCGACTGCTCGGCCTGGTGGCACTGCTCTTCGTGGTCGCCTGGTACACCGACGAGATCGGCCTGTACGCGGTCTTCGGCGCCTTCTCGGTCGGCGCGGTGATGCCGCACCGCGCCCGCACGGATCGGATGGTTGCCACCGTCACCCCGGTCTGCCAGATCGTCTTCCTTCCGCTCTTCTTCACCTACTCCGGGCTGCACACCGAATTCGGGCTGCTCAGCCAACCCTCGGTGCTGTTCTTCGCGCTCGGCTGTGTCGCGGTCGCCGTCGTCGGCAAGTTCGGCGCCTGCTGGGCGGCGGCCCGGCTCCGGGGTGAGCCGAAGGGCGTCGCGGTGCGGATCGGCGTACTGATGAACGCCCGCGGGCTGATGCAGCTGATCGCGATCAACGTCGGCATGGCGGCCGGGATCGTCAACGCGACCCTCTTCACCGCCCTGGTGCTGGTCGCGCTGGTCACCACGCTGATGACCACGCCACTGCTGAGCTGGATCGACCGGCGCGAGGCTCGGAACCCCATTCCGGTTGCCACGAAGGATCCGGTGCCGGCGGTTCAACCGGTGGCCGACACGGCATAGAGATATCTATCACAGTCTATGTATGTCGGTGGGTGTGGGATTCTCAGCCTGTGCTACAGGCAAGCGAGGCGTCACCCACCGTACGCCGCCTGCTCCTGGTCGAGGACGACAGGGAACTGGCGGAACTGCTCACCGAGGTCCTGGCCGACGAGGGATACCTGGTCGACGTGGCCCCGGACGGCCAGCGCGGCCTGCATCTCGGGCTCACCCGGCGCTACGACGTCATGGTGATCGACCGGTTGCTGCCGGCGCTCGACGGGCTGCACCTGCTGGCCCGGCTGCGCTCCCGCGCGGTCGGCGCCCGCGCCCTGCTGCTCACCGCGCTCGGCACGGTCGACGACCGGGTCGCCGGCCTGGACGCGGGCGCCGACGACTACATGATCAAGCCGTTCGACCTCGACGAGCTGAGTGCCCGGATCAGGGCCCTCTGCCGGCGTACCTCGGACGGCGCCGAGGCGCTGCCGATCGGTGCCGGCCGGCTCGACCTCGGGCTGCGGGACGTGGTGCTCTCCGACGGATCCCGGGTGGCTCTCTCCGCCCGGGAATTCGAGCTGCTCCGGGTGCTCGCCGTACGCCCACGGGCGGTGCACTCCCGGGCCGAGCTGCGCCGCCGGGTGTTCGACGAGGCCGCCGCGTCGTCCATCGTGGACACCTACGTCTACTACCTGCGCCGTAAGCTCGGCCGGGCGGCGATCCGTACCGTGCACGGCCTCGGCTACCGGCTCGGCGAGCTGTGAGGGCCCGGCGGCCGGCGGCGCCGGCAGGGCTCTCGTGGATGGCGGCGGAGCGGGCGGTGGTCGCCCGGGCCCGTCGGCGGGTCGGCCTGCTGGTCGGACTCGCGGTGACCGTCCTGGTCTCGCTGGTCGGCGCCGTCTCCTACGGCATGCTGGTACGCGGCCAGGAGCGCCAGATCCAGCGGGAACTCGCCTACACCGCCGTCCGCGGCGATCCGTCCGGGCCACCCGGGTGCACCTGGCTGTTCCTGCTGCACGACGGCCAGCTCGTCTCCGGCGCCGTACCCGCGCCGGCCGGGTTCCCCCTCACGGCCGCGATGACCGCGACCGCCGCCACCCGGACCCCGGCCACCGACAGGATCGAGCGCAACGGCACCGTCTACTTCGTCCTCACCGAACCCCGTGGCGAGGACGTGGTGCAGGCGATCTTCGACGCCCGGTACCAGCTCGCCGACCGCCGCCATCTGCTCCTCGCCCTCGCCGTCGCGGAGCTGGTCGGGCTGCTCGCCGCGGTCGTCAGCGGGTTGGTCGTGGGCCGACTCACCGTCGCGCCGCTCGCCGAGGCACTCGCCCGGCAGCGCCGGTTCATCGCCGACGTCAGCCACGAGCTGCGTACGCCCATCGCGCAACTGCACACCAGGGCACAGGTGCTGGCCCGGCGGGCCGGCTCGACCGGCGTTCCGGCCAACTACCGGTCGGAGCTGGACCGGCTGGTCGGCACCAGCAGGCGGCTCGGCGAGGTCGTCAACGACCTGCTGCTCTCCGCCCGGCTGGCGGCCATGCCGGACGACCGGCCGGCCACCACTGCGGTGGACCTGGCCGCGCTCGCCGAGGCGGCGGTCGTCGCCGAGACCGACCGCGCCGCCGAACAGGGCGTGACGCTCACCCTCAGCCGTCCCGACGTGCCGGTTCCGGTGCCCGGGGTGGAGTCGGCACTGCGCCGGGTGATCAGTGAACTTCTGACGAACGCCCTGCGGCACACGCCCGCACACGGGCGGATCGACGTGACGGTGCGCCGCCGGGACGACGTCGCCGAGCTGATGGTGGTCGACACCGGTGAGGGCTTCGATCCGGCCGACCGAATCTTCGACCGGTTCCACAGCGGCGTGGGCGCCGAGAAGCGACACACCGGCCTCGGGTTGGCGCTGCTGCGCGAGGTCGTCACCGGCCACGGCGGCACGATCGAGGCCCGCAGCCACCCCGGCCAGGGCGCCCAGTTCGCCGTCCGGCTGCCGGTGCGGAGCGGTCCGGACCCGTGAGCTGCCCGGCGACCGGTGGCGGTGGCCGGGCAGCCGCGACCGCCGGGCCGCGGCAGCCGCGACCGCCGCAGCCGCCGGGCCGGTCGAACCGGGCGCGGTCGGCGTTGCCGGAGATCTGGCTGACAGTGTGCCGTTGCCGCTCGGGTGCGGAGCCGGTCGCCCCGGCATTCGGTCCTAGGTGATGCCCGGGGTGCCGCGCGGTTCCCGGACGGTCACCGCGTCGGCGACGACGACTCCGAGCAGGACGAGCATGACGGCCACGGAGACGAGCAACGGCGGCAGCAGGACCATCGTCGGCGCGATCAGGATCAGCACACCGATCCCGACCAGCCACGGTCGGGACACCCGGACGAACACCTCGTGCCCGAGCAGGATCCGGCCGGCGAGGAAGAGCACCGGACCACCGACGATCACCGCGACCCAGCCCCCCGGGGTGTCCTCCATCGGGTGCCGGATGATCAGCTCGTCGCTGACCGTGGTCAGGACGACGCCGGCCACCATGATCAGGTGGGCGTACCCGGCCCATTTGGTCTCCCGGGCCGGGTCGGCCGAGCCGGTGATCGCGCTGCCGAGCTTCTCCCTGGCCCGGTAGAAGTAGATCCACCAGAGCAGCACCGTGGTGGCGAACGAGATCAGCACGGCGACGGCCTGTTTCGGCGAGTAGTCGGTGCTCCGCACGGTCCGGGCGGTGATCACCACGGTTTCGCCGAGGGCGATGATGATGAACTGGCGGTACCGCTCGGCGAGGTGCTCACCGGCGGTGTTCCACTCCCAGGCCGGCGAACGTCCGATCCTCGGGGTGGGCCAGCGCACCACCGGCCCCAGGTACTCCATGGCCAGGGCCGCCGACCAGAGCAGCAGCCGTGGTGTGCCGGAGACGAAGACCCCGCCGAACCAGAGCGCGCCGGAGAGACTGAACCAGAAGATCCCGCGCAGCGGCCGGTTCCGTAGCCGGTGGCCCCGCAGGATCACCGCGAGGATCGTGCTGCGGAACAGGTGGATCCCGACGTACGCGGAGGCGAAGAGCAGGGCCCGACCGTCGAACGCCTCGGGCAGCGCGGTCGAGATCAGCAGGCTGCCGAGCATGATCGTGATGACCACCAGTTGTACGGCCGGCCGCCGCGAGTCCAGGGTGTCGGTGGTCAGGTTGGTGTACGACCACACCCACCAGATCGCCAGCAGCAGCAGAAACGTCTGGTAGGCCCCGAGCGGGTGCAGATTCATGAGCAACGCTTCGGCCAGCCGGGCCAGCATGAAGACGAAGACGAGATCGTAGAAGAGCTCCACCGGAGTGGCCCGCTGCGGCTGACCCGGATCGCGGATCAGCGTGGAGTGTCTGCCTGTCGCCATCGACCGCCTGTTCCCCCAACCCGCCGCACGCGGCCGCCGCCCAGCGCCCTGACCTGGGCGGACCCGTCACGCCCCACCGTCGAAGCAGTCGTACCACGGCGGGGCGGTCCGGTTCCCGGCTTCACCGCGACGGGGCGGCCGGCGCGCGGCAACACCCGGTACGGCGGGGGACCGTGCCAGCAGACGTCGGCACGAACTGCGGCGGTTCGCTGCCACCGCTGGCCCGGCCCGGCCCGACCGCTCAGGCCGGTGCGGGTGCCCCGACATCGCGCCGGAGGTACTCGGCGGTGTAGGAGTTGCGGGCGTCGAGCAGTTGCGCCGGGGTGCCCTCGAACAGCACCGTGCCGCCCTGGCTGCCGCCCTCCGGTCCGAGGTCGATGATCCAGTCGGCGTTCTTGATCACGTCGAGGTTGTGCTCGATGACGACGACCGAGTTTCCGCCGCCGACCAGCCGCTCGACGATGTCGAGCAGGTGCTGGATGTCGGACATGTGCAGGCCGGTCGTCGGCTCGTCCATCACGTAGATGGTGCCGCCCTTGTGCAGTTCGGTGGCGAGCTTGATCCGCTGGCACTCGCCACCGGAGAGGGTGCTCAGCGGCTGGCCGAGCTGAAGGTAGCCGAGCCCGACGTCGTTGACCGCCTGGAGGATCGTCCGCAGCTTCTTCTCGGGGAAGAACTCCAGGGCCTCCGAGGCCGGCATCCGCAGCACGTCGCTGATCGACTTGCCGCGCAGCTTGTGCTCGAGTACGTCCTCGCTGAACCGGCGCCCCTCGCAGACCTCGCAGACCGACTTGAGCCCGTCCATGAAGGCCAGGTCGGTGTAGATCACGCCGAGCCCCTGGCAGTTCGGGCAGGCACCCTTGGAGTTGAAGCTGAACAGCCCGGCCGGTACGCCGTTGGCCTTGGAGAAGAGCTGCCGGATCGGGTCGAGCAGCCCGGTGTACGTCGCCGGGCTGGACCGGATCGAGGCGCCGACGGCGGACTGGTCGATCACGATCGCCTCGGGGTGCTGCCCGACGAAGACGTTGTTGATCAACGTGCTCTTGCCGGACCCGGCGACCCCGGTGACCACCACCAGCATCCCGGTCGGGATGTCCACCGTGACGTTCCGCAGATTGTGCACCTCGGCCGCGGTCACGGTCAGGTGCCCGGTCGGCTGCCGGTAGTCGGTCTTGAGCGGCAGCCGGTGCTCCAGATAGCGCCCGGTCGGGGTGTCCGCGCCGCGCAACTCGTCGACGGTGCCGCCGAACAGCACCTCACCGCCGCCCGCACCACCGGACGGGCCGATGTCGATCACATGGTCGGCGATCTCGATGACGTCCCGGTCGTGCTCGACCACCAGCACGGTGTTGCCCTTGTCGCGCAGCTTCACCAGCAGCCGGTTGAGTCGCTCGACGTCCCGGGCGTGCAGGCCGACGCTCGGCTCGTCGAAGATGTACATCATGTCGACGAGGCTGCTGCTCAGATGCCGCACCATCTTGATCCGCTGGGACTCGCCGCCGGAGAGGGTGTCGGTCGGCCGGCTCAGGCTCAGATAGCCGAGACCGATATCGACCAGGTTGCCGACCCGGTCGAGCAGGCTCTCCAGCACGGTCGCGCCGAGCGGGTCGGTGAAGGTCCGCAGCACCGCGACGAGTTCGGTGGCTTCCATCGCGGCCAACTGGGCGATGTTGTAGCCGTCGATCTCGCTGCCCAGCGCCGCCTGGCTGAGCCGGGCGCCCCGGCAGAGCGGGCAGGTCTGCTCGGTGACGAACCGCAGGAAGATCGCCCGGTTGCGCTCGGACATCTCCGCCGCGTCCTTGCGGATGTAGAGCCGGGTGAACTTGGTGACCACGCCCTCGTAGCTGGAGTTGATGGTGGTGCCCTGCCACTCCAGCGGGACCTTGCCGTCGCCGTACAGCAGGGTCTGCCACTCCTGCTCGGAGTAGTCGGCCAGCGGTTTGTCCAGGTCGAAGAAGCCGGAGGCGGCGTACATCTTCCAGAACCAGCCGGTCCTGGCGAAGTCGGGATGCAGCAGGGCGCCCTCGTTCAGCGACCTCGACCGGTCCAGGAAGGCGTCGAGGTCGAGCTGGACCGACTTGCCCAGGCCCTCGCACTCCGGGCACATCCCCTGCGGGTCGTTGAAGGAGAACGCGTTGGAGTAGCCGACGTGTGGCTTGCCGACCCGGGAGTAGAGAAGCCGCAGCAGCGAGTAGATGTCGGTGATGGTGCCGACCGTCGACCGGGAGCCACCGCCGAGCCGCTTCTGGTCGACCACGATGGCCGCGGAGAGGTTCTCGATGGTGTCCACGTCTGGCTGGCCGTAGCGGGGGAGGAAGGTCCGGGCGAAGGCGGTGAAGGTTTCGTTGAGCTGGCGCTGCGCCTCCGCGGCGATGGTGTCGAAGACGATGGAAGACTTGCCGGAGCCGGAGACGCCGGTGAAGACGACCAGCTTGTGTTTCGGCACCCGCAGCGAGACGTTCCTGAGGTTGTTCTCCCGGGCCCCGGTGATGACGATGTCGTCGGCCGCCACGCGCTCCCCCTATTTCCCGTATGGTGTACGACAACGAGCCACCGTACAGCATACGGGGCGGGTCCGACGCTGGCTCGGGACAGCGGCCGGGCCGGCACACCCCGGAGTGAGCGGGCCCAGGTCGCGCACTCCGAGGGCGCGTGGTCAGCCCCGCAACTCGGCAAGGAACCGCGCACGGCGGGCGACCCGGGCCGGATCGCGGGCCGGCGCCACCCAACCGAGCACCTCGTACGCGGCCCGCACCGGGTCCGGGAAGAGCGCCGCCTGCACCGCCCGCCCGGCGGCGTGCCGGCGGAACGCCTGCTGGCGCTGCGCGTCCGTCATCCGGCCCCGCTGGGTCGGCAGCGCCAGCGAGGTGCCGGCGACGCCGGCCCGGCAGGCCAACTCGCGCAGCAGCAGGCCGAGCGCCGAGTCGTCCGGCACGATCCGCGTCCCGCCCCGGTCCACCTGGACCAGCGCGTCGGCCACCACCGGCTCGGTGGCGATCCCCGCTTCGTCGGCGCGCCGCAGCGCCTCGGCCGCCACCACCCGGCGCAGCAGGTCGGGCGGGGCGGAGGTGATCGCGGTCAGCAACTCGTGGTCCTCGCGCAGCATCCAGGTCGGCAGCGCGGGCGGATCCCGGAGCAGGGGCACCAGCCGGCCGGTGCTCAGTGGCCCGGCCAGCCGGTCGGCCTCGAGGTGCACGCCGCTGACCAGATCGGCGAGGCGCAGCCCCGCGTCGAGCCCGGCGCTGGACCAGCCGGCGTCGCCGTGCTCCGGCAGGCCGACCTGACGCATCAGCGGGACCAGGGCGTCCGGTGCCTCGCCCCAGCGGCGTACCGGCGAACTCGGGTCGAACCCGGTGCGCAGTACGCCGTCCACGGCGTACGCGAACCGCTGGTTGCCGTTGACGTTGGTGTAGACCGACACCGCCTCGGTACCGCCGGAGACGGCCCGCAGCACCTCGGTCCGGCTCCCCTCGAAGCCGTTCTCCTCCAGTACGAAGACCCAGCCGTCGAGCCGGCCGGCCAGCACGAGGTGGTCGAACGGCAGTTCGGTGGCCTCGGCGAGGCCGGTCAACGATCGAAGGCTGGCCGGCTCGACGCCGAACCGACGCAACACCGCCTCCTCGTCCGGGTCCCGGACGAACGTCAGGCAGAACGCCTCGCGGAGGCCGTGGTCGTCGAGCCAGTCGTAGTCGGCCATGCCGTCCCCTCCCGATCCGCCGGGCACCTGCCAGCCGTTGGCCCGGCGCCCCGATCGCCAGAGCCAACACCCGGCGTACGACAAAACTCGGCGAACGGTACCGGAGCCGGCACTACGGTGAGGGGCATGGACCCATCCGCCATCTGGCGGGACAAGAACCATCGCTGGCGGATCGAGGCGATCCACGCTCCCGACCTGCGGTTCGCCATCTACGCCACCAACGGCACCACCGAGTCCGCACCCCTGTGGCTGTACGGCATGCCGGCGCTGGCCCGGTGGCTGATGATCCAGAACATCGAACTCGGTGACCTGGAGGCGGAGGAGCTCTGAGTCCGCTGTCGTAGTTTTCCTTCTTGACCAACCATTGTGATGTAGGTAACTTCCGACACGTCCCCTGCCCGCAGCCCCGCCCCCGGGAGGCCGTCGTGCAACGCAGAAGGTTCCTCGCCAGCACCGCCGCCGTGAGCGCCATGGGCGCGACGGCCGGCACCCTCGGTGGCGCCACCGCCTCCGCCGCTCCGGACACCGGGGCGGACCGCTCCGGGGCGGGCGGGCACGGCCGGCGGGTCAGCACCGGCCTGGACGTGCTGGTCGACTCCAGGTTCACGGTCCTCGCCGGCCAGCGGGTCGGGGTGCTGTCCAACCCGACCGGCGTGGACGCCCGCTACCGCCACCTGGTCGACCTGATGCACGCCTCCGGCCGGGTGCGGCTCACCGCCGCGTTCGGGCCGGAGCACGGGTTCCGGGGCTCCGCACAGGCCGGCGGCAGCGAGGGGACCGGCATCGACGCCCGGACCGGCATCACCGTCTACGACGCGTACGGCGCCTCGCAGGCGAAGTGGGGCGAACTGATCACCCAGGCCGGTGTCGACACCGTGGTCTTCGACATCCAGGACGTGGGCGCCCGCTTCTACACCTACATCTGGACCCTCTACGACTCCATGGTCGCCGCCGCCCGGCTCGGCCGCCGGTACGTCGTACTCGACCGGCCGAACCCGATCGGCGGGCGGGCGTACGGGCCGATGATGACCACGCCGTTCACCTCGGGCGTCGGCAAGAAGGAGATCGTGCAGCAGCACGGCATGACTGTCGGTGAGCTGGCCCGGTTCTACAACGGCGAGTTCCTGCCGGCGGAGGCGGGCCGGCCGGTCGACCTGACGGTGGTCAGGTGCCGGGGCTGGCGGCGCGGCGACTTCGCCGTCGACACCGGCGTGCCGTGGGTGCTGCCCAGCCCGAACATGCCGACCCCGGACACCGCGCTGGTCTATCCCGGCACCTGCATGTTCGAGGGGGTCGCGTCGATGACCGAGGGGCGGGGCACCACCCGGCCGTTCGAGCTGATCGGCGGCCTGGCCACCGAGTTCGACTACCACCTGGTGGACCGGCTGGTCGCCCGGGACCTGCCCGGGGTCGAGTTCCGGGAGGCGTACTTCTCGCCGACCGCTGCCGGGCAGAAGCCGGACCTGCTCAACAAGCTCTGCGCGGGGGTGGAGGTGAAGGTCACCGACCCGGCCCGGTTCGACCCGGTGCGCACCGGGGTGGCGCTGCTGGTCGAGTCCCGCAAATATCCGGCGTTCGCCTGGCGGGCGGACACCTGGGACACCGCCCGGCCGTACTGGATCGACAAGCTGACCGGCTCCACCCGGCTGCGTACGATGATCGACGCCGGTGCCGACGTGTCGGACGTGGTCGGAGCCTGGTCGGCCGAGTTGGCGGAGTTCGACCGCCGACGCCGGCCGTACCTGCTCTACTGAACCTTTCCACCGACCCTGCGGTCCCACGGACCGCAGGGTCGGACCCGGCGCGTGAGCGCCGCGCGGTTCAGGTCGAAGAAATTCACTGACCCGTCGTCACAGTCCCGCACACGGCTGGTCGCCCACGGCACAGCTCCTCGGCTGCTTCTGGGCGAGCGCGCCGGCGCGCTCCACGTCGAACCGGATCGTCGCCGAGCCGTTGGCGGCGAGCGGGGCGCCGGTGAAGGTGACCTGCTGCTCCTCCTGCCGGTAGCTCTCCGCCCCGGTGACGCTCGCCACCTGGGCACCGCCGGCCAGGGTGATCACCACCGTCCACCGGGTCGCGGTCGCCTCGCCGTCGTTGGTCACCACCACCTCGCCCTGATAGCCGAGGAGCCGGCTCGACAGCGTGCTGTACTGGGCGGTCAGCCTCGGCTGGCCCGGCCTGGGCGGGTTGGCGGTGGCGGCCGGCGACGTCCGGCGCGGGGTCGCGCCGGGCCGGGCGGTATGGCTGGGCTGGACCGGGGTGACACCGCTGGCCGGGGTCCGGCCGACCGGAGCGGTCGTACCCGGTGGCGTGCTCGGCGCGGCGCTGGCGACGGTGGCCGCCGCTCCGGACGGCGAGTCGCCGCCCCGGCCACGAGCCAGGCCGGCGACCACGACCACCACGCCGACCGCCAGGGCCAGCACCGCCAGCCCGGCGCCGAGTCGGCGCCGTGACCGCCGACCCGGCCCGGCCCGCCCGGCCGGCACGGCACTGATGATCTGGGTCGGCCCAGGGAGGTCCACCTCGCGGAACGCCAACCAGTCGAGTACGGCGGGCAGCCGGGTGTCGAGCAGCACCTGGTAGCACTCCTCGCGCCGGGCCGGGTCGGCCGGCAGCCAGGGCTCCTCCTCGCCGCTCTGCACGACGGTCAGCCGGCAGCCCTCCGCGGTGGGTGTCAGCTCGCACTCCAACCGGGTCGGCTGGCCCTCCTCCGGCCAGCGCAGCACCATCCGGTGTGGCCGGTCGACCTCGATCAGCTCGATGACGATCAGCTCGCCGAGTTCGGGCAGGTCCACGGGGCGCAACTCGAACCGGCTGATCGACGTGGGTCGTGGTTCGATCGAGGCGAACCACTTCGGCAGCAGCTCGCGGTCGGTGAGGGCCCGCCAGACCCGCTCCGGGGGATGGCGCAGCTCGACGGTGGTCCGGATTTCGGTCACGGCGGAACTGTACGTCCATCGGTAACCGCGGATGTCTCGGCCCCGGCCGACCGACGTCGCAGCCGGTACCCGACCGCCGGCCCGGGCGACCCGGCGGGGTCACCGGATCGGGGTGGTTGGCCGATTCCCGGAAGAGAACGCTCTGCCGTAATTAGTATGATTTGCGTGAAAAACAAGGGACTACGGACCCTGTTGTCGGTCGGCGCCGCGCTCGCCGTCATCTACTTCGGCAGCACCGGGGAGGAGGAAGGCAGGGTCACCAACACCGTCCTGCTGCTGGCGGTCGCGGCCGGACTGACCGTGTGGTATCTGACCAGACCGACCTCGGGCAAACCGGTGAGCTGACCGCCGGATCTCCGCCTGCGGTGCGGGCCGGTCAGCGGCCGGCGGCCGCCCTGGTCAGCTCGCCGATCGACTGCTGACCGAGCGAGACCCGGACCAGTGCGGAGGCCAGCCGCGGAAAGTCGGCGCCGCCGACCAGCCTGGCCAGCTTGTCCGGTGTGGACGGCAGACCGAGCCGACCGGCCGCGTTCACCGCCCGGCGGTCGGCGTACGGGCGGACGTCCGGCCAGACCGCCTGTGCCTCCCGGAGGAAGATGTCCGCCCCGGTCGGCCCGATTCCGGGAAACCGGGTCAGTTCGCGGCGGAGCGCGCTCGGGTCACCACCGGCCTCCCGGTGCAACCGGCGCAGGTCGCCGTTCCAGCGTTCCAGGCACAGCCGTGCCCCGTTGCCCAGCATCGTCGCGGTCCGCTCGTCGTAGCGGCGGTAGTGCCCCCGGCCCAGCGCGTCCACCCGGTCCTGCCAGCTCAGCGCGTCCGTGCCCTGTGGGGTACGGCAGCCGACGGCGAAGAGTTCGCGGGCGGCGGCGACCGCCACACCCGCCCGGATCCGGGTGCTGAGCAGCGTGGTCAGCACCAAGAGCTGGTAGAGCGGGCCGGGCCGGTCGGCCAGCCGGATGCCCGCCTCCTCGGCGTACGTGCGGCCCTGCCGGTCCAGCAGTACCCGCACCAGTGCGCGGTCACGGTTCATTCCGTCCGGTTACCCGCGCAGCGGGTCCATGCACCGGCGCGGCCGACCGAATGGCGCCACCCGCACCGGGTAACCCCACGTCGGGTACCCGGGTGTGCGTGACGCGCTCGCCGAACGGGCGGTTGCGAACCCCCGGGGCACCCCGCCGGTCGGCGACCACCGCCGGCCGGCGCCCACCAGCGAGGGAGTACGACGGCGGAAGGGGACGGCGATGACGAACGTGCAGCAGCCGGAGATGCGCCGCAACGAGCTGAACCCGACGGTGCAGGACAGCAAGGGTCCGCGCCCGGGTGACCCGACCCGGGTCCGGGGTGGCGACGGCCGGCGGGTCCCGCCCGAGCAGGTGTCTCCGTACGGTCCGTCGGCCCGGCCCGTTGCCGAGGATCCCGACCGGAAGGCCGCGGGCCGCAGCGAGGCACGCCCGGTCGAGTGACCCGGACGGCGGGGGCCCGGTGCGGGATCCCGCGCAGCGGTGTCACCCTCGGCACCGGGCGTGACGTAGCTGCCCGAGCGTCGCGACGGCGGCCAGCCCGTACGCCAGGTGCGGCACCATGTCGGACAGCCAGTCCGTCCGGCTCCACCGGCGTGGATCGGTGCTGCCCAGGGCTGTCAACGCACCGTCCGACGCCAGCATCACGCCGGCGCCGAAGAGCCCGGCCGCCACCGGTCCGGGAAGACGGCGCAGCCCGATAACGGTGAGCGCGGCCCCGGAGAGTACGCCGGTCGCGTAGCCGAGCAGGGGCCCGAGGCCCGAGCGGCGGTTCGCCGCCCGGTCCTCGGGCCCCAGACCGATGTGCAGCATCTCGGCCAGCCGCTGGGCGCTATCCTCCGGGCTGCTGCTGGCCGGCCGGCCCCGCAGGGCCATGTCGAGGTACGTGACCACGTTCAGCGCCACACTGCCGACCGCGCCGGCGATCGCCCCGTCCACCGCGTCGGTCACCGGACCGCCCGGTCGCCGGCCGGTCCAGCAGGCCGGCGAGGACCCCCTGTCCGGTCACTTCGGCTCGCCCGGGCCGCGTTCACCCTTCGGACCGAGCCCCCGTTCACCCCGGACGAATCCCCGCCGCCCGCGGTCCTCCTGGAGATACCGGTTCGCGGTGTCGTCGGCCTTGCCGTCGTTGGTCCGGCGACCGGAGTCGTCGATCCGCTTGCGCAGCCGCGCCCGCTCCACGTCGTACGCGTTGCTGCCGGGTCGTGGTCCTGGCATGGGGTGCCTCCCGTCGTGTCGGCGCCGTCCCGGCTGGTCTACCCGCCCGGGTCCGGGCCATTCACGGAGAGTGACCTACCGGGAGGGCGTTCGGCGCCCGCGTAATCTCGCAGTCGCGGTCCGGGATGGGCCGGCGCAGGTGATCGGACATATGGGACGATCGACGGATGGTGCCAGGTTGCCCGGTAACCGTGCGGGAGCACCGCAGGTGGGTCGTTGCCGGCCAACGGAGCAGGCGGAACGGGTACGGGTGAGCGGGTCATGCGTGACGTGCTGGACGAACTGGACCGGTGGTGGCGGGCGGGTGAGCCGGTCGGGATGGCGACGGTCGTCGCGACCTGGCGTTCCGCGCCCCGGCAGGCCGGCGCCACCATGCTGGTCGGCCCGGACGGCGCCGCGGTCGGCAGCGTCTCCGGCGGCTGTGTCGAGGGTGCGGTCTACGAGCTGACCCGGCAGGTGACCGCCACCGGTCGACCGGCCCTGCAACGCTACGGCGTGACCGACGACGACGCGTTCGCGGTGGGCCTGACCTGCGGGGGCCTGCTGGACGTCTACGTCGAACGGGTCGACCCGGCCGGGTTCGGCGAGTTCGCCGAGGTGGCGGCCTCGATCCGGACCGGTGCGCCGGTCGCGGTGGTCACCTGCGTGTCGGCCGGCGAGTCCGATTCGGCCGGGCGGCTCGGCCGGCGGCTGGTGGTCTGGCCGGACCGCACCGCCGGCTCGCTCGGCACCGACCGGCTGGACGCGGCGGCCACCGACGACAGCCGGGGCCTGCTCGCCACCGGCCGCACCGGCACGCTCCGGTACGGCTACCACGGCCAGCGTCGCGGCGACGACCTGCTGCTCTTCGTCGCGGCGTACGCCGCCCCGCCCCGCATGATCGTGTTCGGCGCGATCGACTTCGCCGCCGCGCTGGCCCGGATCGGCGCGTTCCTCGGCTACCGGGTGACGGTCTGTGACGCCCGGCCGGTCTTCGCCACCTCCCGCCGGCTGCCGGACGCGCACGAGGTGGTGGTCGACTGGCCGCACCGCTACCTGCGGGCCGAGGCGGAGGCCGGCCGGCTGGACGGGCGGACCGTGGTCTGCGTACTGACCCACGATCCGAAGTTCGACGTGCCGGTGCTGGAGGTGGCGCTGCGGCTGCCGCTCGGCTACGTCGGCGCGATGGGCTCCCGGCGGACCCACGACGACCGGTTGGCCCGGCTGCGGGCGGCCGGTCTCTCCCCGGAGGAACTGGGGCGGCTCTCCTCTCCGCTCGGACTCGACCTGGGCGCGCGTACCCCGGAGGAGACCGCGGTGAGCATCGCCGCCGAGGTGGTCGCCGGGCGCTGGGGCGGCACCGGCAACCCGCTGTCGGCGCTGTCCGGCCGGATCCACCACGAGGTGCCCGCATCCGACGAGGCCGCCCCGGTCGGCTGATTCCGGCCGGCCGGGCGTCGCGGGGGAGGGACGGGCGCGAGACGTCGTCCGCGCCGCGTCGGTCGACGGATCGCGGATAACGCGAAGAGACAGGTCTAGCGGCGGACGTCGATCCTCTGGTAAGAATTCCTTCAATCTCTCCCGCCGTCATCAAAGAAACCTTCAACCCCCGTTCACCTGGAGGTCCACGTGACCGGCAACCCCCTGTCTCGCCGTGACGTCGTACGCGGCGCGGTCTTCCTCGGTGTCGGCGCCGCGACCGGCGGCCTGTCGATCGCCGGCGCGCCACCGGCGCTGGCCGCGCCCGACGAGGCCGACGCGCTCGCGGTGCCCGTACCCACCATCGCCAGCTGCGCCACCTGGGGGGCCCGGTCGCCGGGCTCGCTCAGCGTGATCTCGTCCTCGCCGGACAAGATCGTGATCCACCACACCGCCGGCTCGAACACCACCAACTACACCCAGGCGCACGCGTACGCGATGGCCCGCAGCATCCAGAACTTCCACATGGACGGCAACGGCTGGTCCGACTCGGGACAGCACTTCACCATCAGCCGTGGCGGCTACATCATGGAGGGCCGGCACAACAGCCTGTCCCGGCTGCGTGCCGGCAGCGGCATGGTGGTCGGCGCGCACTGCCCGGGCCAGAACGACAAGGGCATCGGGATCGAGAACGAGGGCACCTACACCAGCGCCACCCCGACGGCCGCGCTCTACGACAGCCTGGTGCAGTTCTGCGCGTACATCTGCGACCAGTACGGCATCGCCGCGTCGCGGATCTACGGCCACCGGGACTACGTGGCCACCGCCTGCCCCGGCAACGTGCTCTACGGCATGCTCCCGCAACTGCGCGCCGACGTCGCCGACGCGCTCGACGGGGGCACCACCCCGCCGCCGGCCTTCAGCGCGATCGTCGACAACACCACCAGCGGCCGGTTCACCGCCAGCGCCAACTGGCTCACCTCGGCGTACTCCACCGAGCGGTACGGTGCGGACTACCGGTACGCCGACCCGGCCGCGATCAGCGACGTGGCGTACTACAAGGTGAACATCCCGGCCGAGGGGACGTACCGGATCGACGCCTGGTACCCGGGCATCGCCGGTTACAACACCGCCACCCCGTACATCGTGCTGGCCAAGAGCGGCAACCAGACGGTGGTGGTGGACCAGAGCACCGGCGGCGGGACGTGGCGCTCGCTGGGCACCTTCACGCTGACCGCCGGCGACAAGAACGTGGTCGGGGTGAGCCGGTGGAGCGGCGCCACCGGATACGTGATCGCCGACGCGGTACGGGTCACCCGGGTCTGACCCGTACCGACTCCGTCGCCGATACCCGCCGGAACGCATCAACGGCGTGCCGGCGGGTATCGGCGTACCGGAGGCTGGCTAGGGGGTGGGGGAGTGCGGTACGACGAGTTCGTCGCCAAGGTGCGCGACCGCGGCGAGTACGCCGATTCGGCGGAGGCGGAACGGGTGACCCACCTGGTGCTCGGCATCCTTGCCCAGCGGCTGCACCCGGACGAGGCGGAGGATCTGGCTGCCCAGTTGCCCGGCCCGCTGGCCGCGACCCTGATCTCGGCCGGGCAGGGCGTCGCGGGTGCGTTCGGCGCACGGGAGTTCCTGGGCCGGGTCGCCACCGGGGCGGGGGCGACGGCCCGGACCGCCGAGTGGGACGCCAGCGCGGTGCTGTGCACCGTGGCCGAGGCCATCTCCGGCGGTGAGCTCAACGACGTGCTGACCCAGCTCCCGTCCGGGTACGCCGTACTCTTCGGCCGGGCCGGCCTGAGCGGCTGAGCAGCCGATCCACCTCTGCGCGCCCCGGACAGGTCCAGCCCGGCCAGCGCCAGAGCCGTCTTCGATCCCGCTTGGCCGCGCCTGCTCGTGGTCGCCGGTTCCAGCTCCCGAACTAGCGTCCTAGGATGCCTTACGGGACGTGCGCCCAGTCACAGGAAGCCAGCAAAAACAGAGGACGCCGGACACGGACGGCCGCGCCAAAATCGGGCCGGATATAGTGGCACGGCAATTGAGCAGCCACGGGAGCCGAATACGCCGTAACCGGGGCTGCGTCAGGTGCCGTCACTCGTCCGGAATGCGTCACCGTTCCCGGGGGAGAGGTCGGCCGGAGCGCGCACCGGTTCTGGACCGTCCTCCGCCATCGTGCGGACGCCGGGCCGTGGCGCAGAGGGAGGTTCGGTGTCGCGTCGGCCGGCGCGGGCGGATGACGCCCAGCCAACCGGTGACGCCGCCGCCGGGCCTGCCGGCTCGACGGGGCGGATCCTCACCGTCCCCAACCTGATCAGTTTCGTCCGGCTGCTCGGCGTACCGCTCTTCCTCTACCTCTTCCTGGTCGCCGAGGCGGACGCGGCCGCCGTGGTCGTCCTCGCCGTCGGTGGCATGAGCGACTGGGTGGACGGCTTCGTCGCCCGGCGACTGCGCCAGGTCAGCCGGCTCGGCGAGCTGCTCGACCCGGTCGCCGACCGGCTCTACATCCTGGCCACCCTGGTCGCGCTGACCGTGCGCGACGTGGTGCCGTGGCAGTTCACCGTCGCGCTGCTGGCCCGGGATGTCGTGATGACCGCCAATCTGGGCGTGCTGCGCCTTTTCGGCTTCCGCCCCCCGCCGGTGCACTATCTGGGCAAGACGGCGACGTTCGTCCTACTGGCCGCTTTTCCGGTACTGCTGCTCGCGGCTACGGTGCCCGGGGCGGCTACCGCCGCCGGGGCGATCGGCTGGGGGCTGGCACTGTGGGGACTGGGCCTGTACTGGCTGGCCGGCGGGCTCTACCTGATCCAGGCGGGCCGGCTGATCCGGGCGGCACGGGCGGAGGTGGGATGACCGGGCAGGGCAAGCGGACGTACGCGGCCGATTTCCTCACCGAGCTGTTCCAGAACCCGCTCGACCCCGGTTACGCCGACGCGGCCGAGCGGCGCCGGCGCTCGGCTCCGGCCACCGGGTGGCGCCGGTCGACGCCCCGGGCGGTGACCCTGGTGACCCTGGTCGTGCTGGGGCTGCTGCTCGCGATGGCCTACCGCCAGACGGTGGCGGCGGAGCCGAGTCGCAGCAAGGCGCGGGCCGGCCTGGTGAGCCAGATCAAGCAGCGGGAGGCCGAGA
This sequence comes from Plantactinospora sp. CA-294935, assembly GCF_050936445.1. Taxonomy (NCBI): domain Bacteria; kingdom Bacillati; phylum Actinomycetota; class Actinomycetes; order Micromonosporales; family Micromonosporaceae; genus Plantactinospora; species Plantactinospora sp. CA-294935. The sequence continues at coordinate 7,131,848 of NZ_JBNJMU010000001.1, read as the reverse complement.
CCGCCGCGCTGACCGAGCGGGCCGACCGGCTGCGTGCCGAGGTGCTCCGGCAGCGGGACGCGGCGCTGTCCGGCAGCGCGGCGGCGAACCTGCGGAATCTGGAGGCGGCCACCGGGCTGGGCCGGGTCCGCGGTGACGGTCTGGTGGTGCGGGTCGCGGACGCGCCCGAGGAGCCGGACGCGGTCACCGGTGCCGGCGGGACGAATCTCGGCCGGGTGCTCGACCGGGACCTCCAGGACATCGCGAACGCGTTGTGGAGCGGCGGGGCGGAGGCGGTCTCGATCAACGGGCAGCGGCTGACCGCCACCTCGACGATCCGGGCTGCGGGTGGCGCGATTCTGGTCGACTTCAAACCGGTGATCGGCCCGTACGAGGTGTCCGCGATCGGTCCCGGCCAGTTGGAGCGGCGGTTCCGGGACAGCGCGGCGGCGCGGTTGCTGGACAGCGTCTCCGAGGAGCACGGGATGTCGTTCGAGTTCCGTCGGGTCGACGATCTGACTCTGCCGGCCGCGACGGAGCCGCGGCTGCGCTACGCCACACCCTCGCCCGAGCCCACCCCGACGCCGTCCGGGTCGTCGGCGAGTGGCGGGGGGTCCCCGAGTCCGCATGGAGGCGGCCGATGATCGCTGTGCTCGCATTGCTCGCCGGGGTGTTGCTCGGCGTCTGGCTGGATCCGACGGTTCCGTCGGCGCTCCAGCCGTACCTGCCGATCGCCGTGGTGGCGGCCTTGGACGCGGTGTTCGGCGGGGTGCGGGCCAAGCTCGACGGCATTTTCGACGACAAGCAGTTCGTGATCTCGTTCATCTCGAACGTGCTGGTCGCCGGGCTCATCGTCTACCTGGGTGACCAGCTCGGCGTCGGTGGGCAGTTGTCCACCGGTGTCGTGGTGGTGCTCGGGGTCCGGATCTTCGGGAACGTGGCGGCCATTCGCCGGCACCTGTTCCGGGCGTAGGTTCGACGGCGATGGCGGGAGCGAGCGAGCAGAACAGTCCGGACGAGGCGGCCGTGGGTGCGGTGCCGGGTGGTTCGCCGGCGGACCAGCCCCCGGGTACGCCGGAGTCGCCGGACGCCGCCGCGAACCGGCCGGCTGTGGCGGAGCCGGACGGTGGGGCGGAGCCGGACGCCGACCGGAGTACGGTCTCGGCGGACGACGGGCCCACAGTGCGGCTGTCGACGGACGACGGGCCGACGGTGCCGTTGCCGGGAGACGACGAGACGGTGCCGATCCCGGCGCCGGAGCCGGTCGGCCCGGTGTCGGCGGTTCGCCGGCTGCTGCCCCGGCTGACCGCGGCGAACGCGATGATCGGGGTGCTGCTGGCGCTGCTGGGGTTCACCCTGGCGGTGCAGTTGCGGACCAACTCCACGGACGCGTCGCTGGAGACGACCCGCCAGGAGGACCTGGTGCGGATCCTGTCGGACCTGGACGCGCAGGAGGAGCGGGTCCGGCAGGACATCGCGGCGCTGGAGGAGAGCCAGCGGCAGTTGAACTCCGGTGCCGAGGGGCGGCAGGCGGCGTTGGACGAGGCGACCCGGCGGGCCGACGAGTTGGGCATCCTGGCGGGGACGTTGCCGGCCCGGGGGCCGGGGTTGACGGTCAGCTTCATGCCGGTGAGCAAGCCGATCGCGGCGTCGCGGGTGTTGGACGCGGTGCAGGAGCTGCGGGGCGCGGGGGCGGAGGCGATGCAGATCTCCGGCGGTGACGGTGCCACGGTGCGGATCATCGCGTCGACGTACTTCCTCGACGCGGACGGCGGTATCTCGGTGAGTGGACGGCGGTTGACCGGACCGTACATGATCTCGGTGATCGGCGATCCGAAGACGATGCAAACCGCACTGAACATCCCGGGCGGGGTGGTGGCGTCGGTCAGCGGGGACGGCGGTAACGTGGCGATCCAGGAGCGGGAGGTGGTCGACGTGACGGCCCTCAGCCCGCCGAAGGATCTGCAACATGCGCGTCCGGTCTCCTGACCGGGCGCGGTCGGGGCGGCGACACGGCGTCCCGGTTATTGGCTGTGCGACGAAGAAGGACGCGTCTGGTGATTCCTGAGGACCTGCGGTACACCGCCGAGCACGAGTGGGTGGCTGGCGACGGCAGCGGACCGGTGCGGGTGGGCATCACCCACTTCGCGCAGGACGCGCTGGGCGACATCGTTTATGTCCAGCTTCCCGACGAGGGTGTGACGGTGCAGGCCGGCGAATCGTTCGGCGAGGTCGAGTCGACCAAGAGCGTCTCGGAGATCTACGCCCCGTTGACCGGTACGGTGGTGGCGCGGAACGAGCAGCTCACGGATACCCCTGAGGTGATCAACACCGACCCGTACGGCTCGGGTTGGCTGGTCGAGATCGCGCCCAGTGACGCGTCGGCGGTGGCTGGTTTGTTGACCGCCGAGGCTTATCGGGAGCTGACCGAGAGCTGATCGTGGTGACGCCGTCGCGTGGTTGTGTCCGCGCGTCTGGTTGCCCTGTATTTCGGCGCTGGCTAGGCTCGCCCAGTCGACCGAGAACCAATAGTTGCGCGTTGCGGAAATGCCTTCCCGGGCACGGGGGAGCCAGCCGCTGGGCCCTGAGGGCGCCCGGCGGCCAGACCCGTAACACCCGACGCCGACCGAACAGATCCGTGAGGTGGTCCCAATGACGCGCCCAGACGACGAGTTCCCCCCACTCGACGTCACATCGACGCTGAACCTTGGTTCTCTCGACGAGATGTTGGAGGGGCCCGAGACCGACGTCGTGCCGAGCCGGATGTCAGGTTCGCTGCCTCCGGGTATGGCGTTGCTGGTGGTTCGGCGTGGTCCGAATGCCGGCGCCCGGTTCCTGCTGGATCACGATGTGACGACGAGTGGCCGGCACCCGGACAGTGACATCTTCCTGGACGACGTCACGGTGTCCCGGCGGCATGCCGAGTTCCACCGGGACGGTGGCACGTTCACCGTCCGGGACGTGGGCAGCCTGAACGGGACGTACGTGAACCGGGAGCGGGTAGAGGCAGCGACGCTGAGCAACGGCGACGAGGTCCAGGTCGGGAAGTTCCGGCTGGTCTTCATCGCCGGTCCGCGTCCGGAGGAGGGGGCCGTCCGGGGGTGAGCGAGAGTGCGGCGGCGGCTGTTCCCGGGCCGGGGACGGCCGCTCGGGGCCAGCCACCGAACCTTTTTCCACCTGAACTGCGCGGCGCGCACCCCTCGACTTCCACCCGCGGCCACGACGGACCGCAGGGGGAGGTCGACAAGGGCTCACTGATGAGTATCGGTGAGGTGCTGGCGCAGCTTCGGGTGGAGTTTCCCGACACGACGATCTCCAAGCTGCGCTTTCTTGAGTCCGAGGGTCTGGTCGAGCCGCAACGCACGCCGGCGGGTTACCGCAAGTACAGCTGGGACGACGTGGCGCGGTTGCGGTTCGTGTTGACCGCGCAGCGTGACCAGTACCTGCCGTTGCGGGTGATCCGGGAGCAGCTCGCGGAGGCGGCTCGGGACGGGTTGTCGGGTCCGGAGCGGCATCGGCCGTCGCTGGTGGCGGTGGGGCCGGACGGCGAGGTGCCGGGTCGGGAGCCGGCCGCTGCGGTCGGTGAGTCGGCGGAGACCCGGCTGGACCGGACCGAGTTGCTGTCCCGCAGTGGGCTCGGTGAGGCGTTGCTGGCCGAGTTGGAGCGGATGGGTCTGGTGGTGTCGCAGCCGCCCGGCTGGTACGACACGGACGCGCTGGTGATTGCGCAGGCGGTGGCGGGGTTGGCGGCGTACGGGTTGGAGCCCCGGCATCTGCGGGGTTACCGGACGGCGGCGGATCGCGAGGTGGGGTTGTTCGCCCAGTTGGTGTCGCCGTTGGCCCGGCAGAACGATCCGGCGGCCCGGGCGCGGGCGGCGGAGGCGGCGCGGGAGCTGGTCGGCCTGTCGCAGCGGCTGCACGCGGCGCTGGTCCGGGTGGGGCTGCGCGGGACGTTGGGCCGGTGACCTCCCAGGGCGGCGGATGTGCCGCCCTGGGGTGGTTGTCCGGTGGCTTGCCGGGTGTGGCCTGGCGCACTCGGCCGGTAGGAAAGATCTGCGGCGGCGGGCGTGGCGTACGCTTCCCGGGGTAACCCGTGCGGTGCGGCGGTTGCGGGTGGGGCGGTGTCATCCGAGCCCGTGTACCGTGCAGGGAAGGGGCATACCGGCCCCGGCGGCGGGTAGCATCGGCCGCCGCAGGACGCTGGTGGGGAAGAGACGACGGCGACACGGAGGCGGCGGTGCGCGAGCTGAGCGTGGTCGGGGTTCGGGTGGAGCTACCCACCAACCAGCCGATCGTCCTGCTCAGAGAGGTCGAGGGCGACCGCTATCTGCCGATCTGGATCGGGGCGGTGGAGGCTACCGCGATCGCCTACGAGCAGCAGGGGGTCAAGCCGGCCCGGCCGCTGACCCACGACCTGCTGCGGGACATCCTCTCCGCGTTGCAGGCGCCGCTGCGGGCGGTGGAGATCGTGGAGTTGAAGGAGAACGTCTTCTACGCCGATCTGCTGATCGGGGACGGTCTGCGGGTGTCGGCCCGGCCGTCGGACTCGATCGCGTTGGCGTTGCGGGTGGGTGCGCCGATCCGCTGTGCGGAGCAGGTGCTCACCGAGGCCGGGATCATCATCCCGGATGAGCAGGAGGACGAGGTGGAGAAGTTCCGGGAGTTCCTGGAGCAGGTCCGCCCGGAGGACTTCGCCGGCTGACTGCGGCACCGTGGCGACGGCGCGGACGGCGGGTCGTGCTTCTGCCGGTCGGGTAACGATCGATTCGTCCTGGGGTAACCCTGCGGTGATCCCCGTGTGCGGCGTGTCGCGGCATTTCCTGCGGGGCAACCCTCCAGCCGGGCTATAGGGTTGGGCCTGTCGAGGGGTGCACGTCCCGGAAACGACGTGTCACCGCACGGGCGGGGAGGTTGTCCGATGCATGAGCCACAGGACCCTGATCCGGGTAGGTCGAATCCCCAGGGTATGGATCAGCGGCACGTCCAGGGGCCTCCTGGGGTAGCGGAGGATCACCCGGCCGGCGGGGCGGCGGTGGAGGATGGTTCGGTCGGCTATCGGGGTGTGACGGCGTGCCACGCCGTCGGGATCAGCTACCGGCAGTTGGACTACTGGGCGCGTACGGCGCTGGTGGTGCCGAGCGTGCGGGATGCCTCGGGGTCGGGGACGCAGCGGCTCTACTCGTTCCGGGACCTGGTGGTGCTGAAGGTGGTCAAGCGGCTGCTGGACGCGGGGGTCTCGTTGCAGAACATCCGGCGGGCGATCGACGCGCTGCGCTCGCGCGGGGTGGCGGACCTGGCCGGTATCACGCTGATCTCGGATGGGACGACGGTCTACGAGTGTCGGTCTCCGGAGGAGGTCGTCGACCTGTTGCAGGGTGGGCAGGGGGTGTTCGGGATCGCCATCGGTGGGGCGTTCAAGGAGGTCCAGGGCTCGCTGTCGCATCTGCCGGCGGAGCCGGCCGGGGAGACGCCGTTGGCGGGGGAGACGCCGGAGCCGGCCGCGGTGGAGGCCGGCGACGAGTTGGCGGCCCGGCGGGCCCGGCGGCGCGCGGGCTGACCCGGCGCCGGGCCGGTCCGTCCGGGTCGGGGTTGTCGAGGTGTACCGGCCCGGCGCCGGGAAGGTGCGTGGCTCGGGTTGCCGCCGCCCGCCCCCTTGATCGTTATCGCATACTTGGCGGTATGCCGTCTGCTTCGTCGCCGGAGTCGTCCGGCTCCGATCGTCCGCGTCGGGTCGCCGGGCGTCGCTGGCGTCGCCGGTTCGTGCTCGGGGCCCTGGTCGTGCTGCTGCTGTTGCCGGTGTCGGTGGTCGGCAGCGTGGTGTGGGTGCGGCAGTCGGCGCGGGAGCACGTGTACGCGCCGGCCGATGTTCCGGCGGCGCCGGTCGCGTTGGTGCTGGGTGCCCGGGTGTATCCGGACGGCACCCCGGCGCCGTTCCTGGCCGCGCGTCTGGAGTTGGCGAAGGAGCTGCTGGCGGCGGGCAAGGTCCGGGCGATCCTGGTCTCCGGCGACCACCGGAGCTGGGCGTACGACGAGCCGGGCGCGATGCGCCGCTGGCTGGTGGAGCGGGGTGTGCCGGCCCGGTTGGTGGTGCAGGACCATGCCGGGTTCGACACCTACGACTCGTGTTCACGGGCCCGTCGGGTCTTCGGGGTCGATCGGACCATTGTGGTCACCCAGAGCTTCCACATCGAGCGGGCGGTCACGGTGTGCCGGCGGGTCGGTCTGGACGCGGTCGGTGTCGGCGACGACTCGGTACGCCGGTTCGAGCGGGCCTGGCGGTGGGGCGGGTTCCGGGAGCACTTCGCGGCGGTGAAGGCGGTCTACGACGTGCTCAGCGGGCGGGATCCGGTGTTCCTGGGCCCGGCTGAGCCGGGGGTCCGGGACGCGTTGGCCGGCTGACGGTGCGGGCGATGGAGTGGTTCGTCGCGCAGCGTGACCGGGGTGGCCGGGGCGGCGTCCGATGGGGATGATGGTCCGGATTGGATCGAGCTCGACGATTGCCGAGCCGGTTGGGTATGGATGACACCGATTCGGGTTGGATGACACAGAACGGGTGGGCGCGGTAGTGTCCCCACCCAGTGTCACCCGTCGGCCATCCGCCCGACGGCCGGCACTGTTGGTGTTTCGCCCCCACACGCCGCGCGATCCCCCTCGCGCCGGAAGGAAGACCGTGACGGATCCACATGACAGCGCCGTGTCGTCCCCCGCGGACGGCGCCACGACCACCGGTAACGGTGCAGCAGCCCGCGTGACGCACTACGAGCGGATCGGCGGGGCGGAGTCGGTCAAGGCGGCCGTGCGGCTGTTCTACGACCGGGTGCTGGCCGACCCGGAGCTGGCCGGCTATTTCACCTCGGTGAACATGGAGGAGCAGCGGCGGCACATGGTGTTGATGCTGACCGTGGTGCTCGGCGGGCCGAACAACTACGCCGGCCGGGGCCTGGCCGAGGCGCACCAGCCGCTGAAGATCCCGGACGAGCACTACGCCCTCGTCGGTGTGCACCTGATCGACACCCTGACCGGGCTCGGCGTGCCGGACGACATCCTGGACGACGTGCGGGCGACGCTGGGTTCGGTGCGCGACCAGGTGGTGGCGAGCGGCACCTCCGCGGGCGTCTGACCGTGGACGTCGCTCGTCTCAAGCAGAGCTGGCACCTGGTCGCCGGACATGGCGACCAGGTGCCGCTCTACTTCTACTCGACCCTGTTCCTGGCGCATCCCGACGTCCGGCAGATGTTCCCGACGAACATGGCCGGCCAGCGGGACCGGCTGGTCACCGCGCTGGGCCACATCGTGTCCAACGTGGACCAGGTGGACCAGCTCGTCGGCTTCCTCTCCTCCCTCGGCGCCGACCACCGCAAGTTCGCGGTCCGGCCGGAGCACTATCCGGCGGTCGGGGAGGCGCTGCTGGCCACCCTGGCGCATTTCCTCGGCGAGCACTGGACCGAGGATCTGGCCAAGGACTGGACGGCGGCGTACGGACTGGTCGCGAAGGTGATGACCGACGGCGCGACGGCGGCGGAGAACGTCAGCCCACCGTGGTGGGTCGGCGAGGTCGTCGCGCACGAGCCGCGGACGTTCGACATCGCGGTGCTGACGCTGCGGCCGCAGTACCTGCTGCCGTTCGAGGCGGGCCAGTCGGTCGGGGTGTCGAGTCCGGCGACCCGGGCGTGGCGGTACTACTCGCCCGGCAACGCGCCCCGCACCGACGGCACGATCGAGCTGCACGTGCGGGCGGCGCCGGGTGGGGCGGTGAGTTCCCGGCTGGTGTACGGCACCAGCGTCGGTGACCAGGTGCATCTGGCGGCCCCGGTGGGGGAGCGGCTGACGTTGCGCCAGGCGTCCGGCGGTGGCGACCTGCTGCTGCTGGCCAACGGCACCGGCTGGGCGCCGTTGAAGGCGCTGGTGGAGCAGGTGGCGGCCGAGGGCGGCGGTCGGCGGGTCGACGCGTACGTCGGCGCCCGGTCCCGTACCGAGTTCTACGACGTCGACGCGACCGAGAAGCTGGTGGCGTCGTATCCATGGTTGCGGGTGACGTACGTGGTCAACGCCGACCCGTCACGCCCCGGAGAGTTCGTCCAGGTGGTGGACCGCGCCCTCGCCGACGGCGACTGGCGCAACCGGCACGTCTTCGTCTGCGGGTCCGATCCGATGGTGTCGGGCGCGGTCACCGGACTGGCGCAGGCGGGTTACCACGCCGGGCAGCTGCACTACGAGGCGCTGGGTGGGCAGTGGTATGCGCCCGGGCGGCGGATCGGCGAGGTGCAGGAGCATAGGCCGGCAGACGGAGGTACGCAGTGAGCGCCAGCCCGATCAGCGAGTACGACCGCGCCACGGCGCTGTCGGGTCCGAGTCCCCGGGTGCGGATGACCGCGGACCGGGTCCGGCGGTGGGAGTTCAGCACGTCGTCGTTCACCCGGCGCGGCTACGACGACCGCGACGTCGACCGGTTCCGGCACCAGGTGGCCGACGAGTTGGACCTGTTGGCGACCCAGTTGGCGGATCTGCGGGCGGAGAACCAGCGGCTGCACGACCATGTGGAGCTGCACCGGCACGGGGTGTTGCCGAGTGCCAGCAACCGGCCGCAGTTGCCGGGGGCGAAGGAGGTCAACCTGCTCTCGGCGGCGCAGCGGGAGGCCGAGCAGATCATCGCCCAGGCGCACGACTACGCGCGCCGGGTCGCCGAGTACGCCCGGGTGCAGTACGAGAACTACCTGCGGGCGGCGGCCGAGGATGCCCGGAACGAGGCGGAGCGGGCGGTGCAGGACTATCGGGCGTCGGCCGGGTCGAGTTTCGACGACACGGTCGCGACCCGGGAGGCGCTGCGGATCTTCGGCGAGATGATGATCTCGCACATGCAGGCGGCGGCCCGGCATCTCGACGACGGCAGTGAGCATCTGGCCCGGACCATGGATCGGATCGTCCGGGAGGCCGGTGGGGCGGTCGCGGCCGGGCCGCAGGCGTCGGGGCGGCCGGCGTTGTCGCCGCGTCCGGAGCAGCCTCGGCAGATGTAGGCTGCCGGCCCGGCCCGTCGGCCTGTGACCGGGTGGGCCGGGCCTGGGTGGTGTGCCGGCGACCGTGGGGGGTCGCCGGCCAGGCGACGGGGTGACGCCTGATCCGGCGACCCGTCGCGCCCGGAACCGTACGTTCCGCAACCAGTTCCTTTCCTTGTCTTCGCGAGTTTCGTGACCTCGCGAGTTCCGTGACCTCGCGCAGGGCCCGTTCGGGTGGCCGCTGTGCTTGCCGACTGGCCGGCTTCACGACCAACTGCACGCGCAGACCGCCGAACCGGTATACGTCGCAGCCTGCGTCCGGTCGGCGGTCCTGGATCATGCGCGGCTGCTCTATCGAGACCGCATCGCTGCTGGCGCTCGGCGGCATCACCACGGTCGTCCTCCGGCGGCGTCTCACCCACCATCTCATCTGAAACACCCGCTGCGGCTGACGGTCGGCCGAGATCGCGGCCCGCCGACTGGATGGCACTGGTGGTTGGCTGCCTCCCCGGCCGGGGAGGCAGCCAACCGCGGATCAGCTGAGCAACTGGTACCCGAACTGCACCTCCAGGCCGCTGGCGGCGGCCGCGTCGAGGACGCGGACCTGCAGTCGCGGCGCGTCGCCGCTGCCGTCGACGGTGAACGGCGCGACGAGTGCGGTGGTCTGCACGGCGGTGGTCACGCCGACGGCGTTACCGCCCGCGGACTCCCCGTCCGCGTCCAACCGCACGGCGCAGGCGCCGGCCGCGAGCCTACGCGTCACCTTGACCACCCGGATGCGCTGCCCGGCGAGATAGAGCAGGTTGCCGAAGTCGTACAGTCCGTCGGCCACCGGACCGGTCACCCGGGCTGCCAGCCAACCGTCGATCTGCTCGACACCCTTGTTGCCGGTGTACCGGGCCTGCCCGGTGGACGTCCCGGCGAGCAGATACGGGCCGACCAGGTTGCCGTTGAGGTCGTTCTCGGCGACCAGCACGTCACCGGCCTCGTCGACCACGCCGTAGTCCTGCCGGTTGATGCCGTCGGCGAGCGAGCCGACGGCGTTGCCGACGATGACGACCCGGCTGGCACCGGAGCGGATGTTGATGCCGGCACCGTGCCGGTAGCCGCTGCCCCCGCCGGCGTAGGCGTGCGCGACGGTGACCGGCAGGTCGAACTGCGTCGGGCTGACCACCTCGATCCGCCACGTGCCGTTGGGCTCGGTGCTGCCGGTCGCGCCGGAGATGGTGATCCGGTCGCCGGTCTCCCAGCCGTGTTCGACGGCGGTGGTGACCCGGGCCCGGCCTCCGGGGCCCGCCGTGATGCCGCTGATCACGCGGGCGAAGGTGGGATGTGCGGTACGGCCGTTGTTGCCGATGATGCAGCCGGTGACGGTGACCCGGGTGGCGGCGATGTCCAGGCCGTTGCGCCCGGAGCCCCGGATGACGCACCCGGTGAAGGTGGCCATGCCGGTGAAGCCAGGATTTATCCGGACGTTGTCGTGCTCGTTGTCGGCCGAGATGTAGACGTTGGTGAACTGGGCGTGCGCGCCGGCGTCGAGCAGCACCGGTGTGCCGTGGCCGTTCTCGAAACCGCCGCCCTCGAAGTAGACGAACTTCGGGTAGGACCCGCCGGTGGTGTTCTTCAGCCACAGCCCGTGCCGGCCGAACAGCACCGCGGTCGCGAAGAACTTGATCGACCCGCCGAGGCCGTCGATGACCAGGTTGTCGGTGGTGGTGTTGCCGGAGCCGGCGGCGATGCCGCACTGTACGAACTCCACCGGGTCGGCCCGGGACGTGTTGCCCACCCCGTTGAGCAGGATGACGTACGGGCCGGTGAACCCGTTCCAGACGCAGTTGCGGAACCGGATGGTGTTGCAGGAGCGCAGGGTCGTACCGGTGTAGCCGTTCTTGAACCGGACGTTGACGAACGACACCATGTAGTTGCGGCCGCCGTCGACCGCCTCGGTGGCGACCAGGCTGCCGCCGGTCAGGCCGTCGCCGCGTACCACGAGGTCGCGCAGCCCGCCGCCGGACACGTTGGTGAGCAGGAACCCGTGCCCGGCGCCGGTCGCGACAACGTACTGGGTGGCGTAGTCGTCGTTGTCGGTCGGGCCGGCGCCGGAGAAGGTGACCGGCACGTCGCGTACCCGGATGGTGCGCTCCAGGCGGATCTTGCCGGGACCGGCCTCGATGACGCCGCCCGTGCGCAGCGTGTCGACGGCGGCCTGCACCCGCGCCGAGTCGTCGTCCACCCCCGCTCCGGTGCAGCCGAACCAGGCCAGGTCGAGGCGGGTGGTGTGCGGCCGCTTCCACCGGCCGGTGGCGGTCCCGGCGACGGCGAAGACGGTGCCCCCGTTGTCGGGTTCGGTGCTGTCCGCATCCCAGTGCAGCGGGCCGCCGCCGACGCCGGGCGCGTCGGCGTGGTAGCCGAGCAGGTGCACCTGCTGGCCGTCGGTCTGGCCGGGCGTGCCGCGCAACTGCTCGACGCTGGCGATGTCGTCGGCCGCGGCCCGGGGAGACTTCGGCGGCGCGGCATGCGCGGCGGTGGCGACGGCCTGGCCCCCGGTCAGGGTGAGACCGGCGAAACCGAGGGTGGCCAGGGCGCGGCGGCGGGTACCGGCGAATGGCGTGCCGGTCGGGTCGGGACGGTCGGGCATCTCGGGCCTCCTGTTGTCGGCGTGGCCCCCGGGGCGGCGGGCGCGCACCACCGCGCGACCGGCGGCAACGCCGGCCACGGCCGGGGTACGGGTGGGGGACGGGAGCGGTCAGCCCTTGACGGCTCCGATGACCACTCCCTTGGCGAAATGCTTCTGCAGGAACGGGTAGACGAGCAGGATCGGGACGAGCGAGACGACCAGGATGGCCATCTGCAGGGACTGCTGCGGTGGGACCACCTCGCCCGGCAGGTCGGTGCCGATCGCGGCGTTGTCCACCACATAGGTGCGCAGCACCAGTTGCAGCGGCCACTTCTCGGTGGAGTTGAGGTACAGCAACGCGTTGAAGAAGGCGCTCCAGTAGGCCACGGCCTGGAACAGCGCCACCACCGCGAGCACCGCCTTGGACAGCGGCAGCATGATCCGGGTGAGGATCTGCAGCTCGCCCGCGCCGTCGATGCGCGCGGCGTCGACGATCTCCTTCGGCACCTCCAGGAAGAACGCGCGCACGATGATCACCTGGAACGCGGATACCAGTGGCGGCAGGATCAGCGCCCACCACGAGTCGATCAGGCCGAGCTGCTTGATCAGCAGGTAGTTGGGGATCATGCCCGCGTTGAAGAGCAGGGTGACCAGCACGAGCATCAGCACCGGACGGCTGCCGAAGCTGCCCGGCCGGGACAGCGAGTACGCCAGCAGCGCCACCACGGCCACCGACAGCAGCGACCCGACCAGCGTGACACCGATCGAGACGAGGGTGGCCCGGGTGACCACCCCGCCCCGGAAGATCGCGGCGTAGGCGTCGAACGTCGGGTCCTGCGGCCACAGGACGTAGCCGCCGGCCCGGGTGATCTGTTCCTGGTCGGCCAGAGAGGTGGCGACGACACTGAGGAACGGGACGATCACCACGGCGCAGCACAGAGCCAGCACGATGCCCTTGAGGCCGCGTACGGCGGGATGCGGGGGTGCCATGCCGTTGACCAACCGGCGGCGGCCGCGGGCGGCGGTTGTGGTCACCATCGGGAGTAGATCCCCCTCTCCCCGAACAGGTGCGCGATCTTGTTGGCGGCGAGCACCAGCGCGAGCCCGACCACGCCCTTGACCAGGCCGACCGCCGCCGCCATGCCGAAGTCACCGTCGATAATGCCGCGGTTGTAGACGTACGTGTCGAGCACCTCGGAGGCGTCCTGGCCGACGGCGGCCTGCTGGAGGATGATCTGCTCGAAGCCGACGGTCAACACGTCACCGAGCCTCAGGATGAGCAGCAGGACGATGACGGACCGGATCGCCGGCAGGGTGACGTGCCAGAGCTGGCGCAGCCGCCCACCGCCGTCGACCGCGACCGACTCGTAGAGTTCCAGGTCGACCCGGGAGATCGCGGCCAGGAAGATGATGGTGCCCCAACCGGCGTCCTTCCAGATCGCCTGCGACGTGATCAGGGTGAGGAACAGGTCGGGGTTGCCGATCAGGTGTAGCAGCGGCAGGTCGTGGGTGCGGGCCCAGGTGTTGTAGAGCCCGGCGTTGCCGAGGAGCTGCTGGAACAGGGCGACGACCACGACCCAGGACATGAAGTGCGGCAGGTACAGCACCGACTGCACGACGCGCTTGAGCCGTTCCGAGAGCAGGCTGTTGAGCAGCAACGCGACGGCGATCGGGATCGGGAAGACCACGATGATCTGGAGCAGCGAGATGATCAGCGTGTTGGTCAGCGCGTTGAGGAACGCCGGGTCGGCGGTGTAGATGACCTGGAAGTTGGCCAGGCCGACCCAGGGCGCCTCCCAGATCGTCAGGTACGGCCGGTAGTCCTTGAAGGCGATGACGTTGCCGGCGAGCGGGACGTAGTGGAACAGCAGGATCAGCGCCAGCCCGGGCAGGCCGAGCAGGAACAGGAAGCCGTCGCGGCGCAGCCGCTGCCGCGCCGACGGCCGCCGGCGGGGCCGGTCCGGTGGCGGCGCCCCGGGTGGACCCGTCGCGCCGGGGGCGGCCGGAGCCACCGCACCCGGGGCAAGCTCGGTCGATGCCATCGCCTCTCCTCCTCCTGCCGCGATCGGCTGGTCAGGACTGCTCGGCCAGCGCCTTCTCGTACTCGGCGCGGGCGGCGTCGCCGCCGGCCCGTCGCCACTGGGCAACCGCCTCGTCCCAGGAGCTGACCGGCTTGCGACCGGCGACGATGTCCAGCTCGGCGTCGTCGATAATCTTGCTCATCGCGCCGGCCTTGTCGACGGCGGTGGCCGAATAGCGGCCCTCGGCGGGGTTGCGCAGGATGCTCGGGACCACCTTCTCCTGGTACGCCCGCTGGGCGTCGATCCGGGTCCGGTCGCCGGGGCCGAGCACGTGCGGGGCGTCCGCGACGTACTCCAGGGGCAGCTTGACCTCGACCTTGCCCTTGTCGGTGAGGACCGGCCTGCCGTCCTGCACCGTGTAGTGGCTGCCCTCGACGCCGAACTTGCGGAACATGTACTCGGTGGTGCCGACCGGCGCGGCCAGCCAGTCGCAGATGCGCAGCAGTTGCTGGATGCGGCCCTTGTCGGCCTGCTTGAAGGCGGTGATCGCGAACGCCGTGGTACCCGCCCGGTGCCGGGCCACGCCGCCGCCGTCGTACCTGGGCGCCGGCACCGCGCCGACCTCGACCCGGTACGTGTCGGCGAGCGTGTCCCAGGCGGCGTACCCGTCGGGGTTGAAGGCGAGAGTGCCGTTGCCGAACAGGTCCCGCAGTTGCAGCTTCCCGCCCATCGCGTCGGGGTGGAACAGCCCGCCCTTGACCATGTCGGCGGTCCGGGCGAGGGCCTCCTTGCGCTCCTCGGTCTCGTACTCCGAGGTGAACCTGCCGCCCTCCTCGCGCCACACGTTCGGCACGCCGAGCATGGTGCCGACGAAGGTGACGACCTGCTTCGCGGTGCCGAACGCCCAGCGGTTGGCGCGGGCGTCGGTCAGTCCCCGGGCCAGCGCCAGGAACTCCTGGTAACTCGCCGGATTCGGGTTGAGACCCCTGTCGCGGATCAGGTCGGCCCGGGCGAACATGATGGTCCCGACGACGGCGCGCGGGATCGGCACGGCGTAGATCCCGCCGCCATAGGCGGTGGCCTGCCACGCGTCGGTCGGGATGTTGGCCAGGAACGGGTACTGCTTGATCGCGGAGCCGGAGACGAACTCCGAGATGTCGGCGCAGAGCCGGGTGAGCACGTCGGCCCGGTTCGCCAGCCGGGCGGAGATCAGGGTCATGTCCGGCAGGTCCCCGCCCGCGATGACGGTGGAGAGCTTGCTGAGGTAGTCGACCTGCCGGGTCATCGTGATGTCGAGGGTGGCGCCGAGCCGGTTGTCGAGCTCCTGCCAGTAGGCGTTGGACCCGGCGGCCGGCGGCACCGGCGTCAGGATGTTGGTCAGCACCGACACGGTGCCCGCGCCCTCGCCCGGCTTGCCGGAGAACGCGGTGACGAGGTCGGTCGGGTACCGGTAGAAGCCGGCCATCACCCCGTCGGCGGTGGCGGGCAGATCCGCCTGGACGCCGGTGTAGGGGAGATAGTCCGGGAACGTGACACTACCGGCACCGCCGGTGGTCGGCGTGGTCGAGCTGCCGCAGGCCGCGAGCAGGCCGGAGCCGGCCGCCACGGCGGCCGCGCCGCCGGTCATCGCCAGGAACCGGCGTCGGCTCACCTGGACGTTGCGCATGGTTACTCCTTCGGGGGTGCAGCGGCGTCATGGGGGCCGGCGGCCGGGGACGCACCGCCGGGGAGGGTCAGCGTGGCGACCTGCCACGCGTCGAGGCGTACCGCGAAGCGACCGTCGGCGTCCGGGGGCAGGGTGGCCACCGGCCGCTCGTCGGCGTGGCAGAGCGTGGCCTCGCCGCGCCCACCCGCCGGGTTCCGCAGCCGTACGGTGCGGGCCCGACCGCTGAGGTCCTGGAGGCGTACCAGCAGCCCGTCGCCGGACCGGGGCTGGGCCACGGTGGCGTGTACGGTCTCCGGCAGGTCCAGGTCGAGCAGCGCACCGGCCGGTTCGGCCAGCGGCCTCGGGTCGAGGTCGAACTTGTCCAGCCAGGTGATCTCGGTGGCGACCGCCGCAGCCCGGACCTCCCGGCCGAACCGGCCGGCGGTGACCGGGTCGAACTCCGGCAGCGGCGTGAAGGCGTACCGCAGGGCCAGGTTTCCCTCCTGCTGCGGCGGCGTGTTGGTGGGCCAGTAGTTGTTCAGCACCCAGGAGAAGATCGCGGCCGAGGCGGGTGCGAAGCGCTCGAACCAGGCGCCCCGGACGATGTCCCCGGCGGTCCAGAGCGGCGCGTCGGCCGAGGACCAGGCAATGGCCGGCCCGACGCCGTCCGCCACCACGACGCCGTACTGGCTGGTGAACCAGTCGTGGCAGGCGCCCGGCGCATGGTCGACCGCCGGGTTGATCCAGCCCTGCTGCCGGTCGTACCGGAAGACCGGGTCGGTGGCCACGAACGGGAAGGCGACGTAGACGGCCTCCTTGGCCAGCACCGGCTCCTTGTCGAACGAGACGGTGACGTCGACGCGGTCGTCGCCGTCGCGCAGCAGCACGTCGACCTCGACGCGCGGCAGGCTCGGCGCCCGGCCGACGGTCCGCAACCGCCACCCGTCGTAGGTCCGGCGCAGCCCGACCGGCCGCATCTCGGCGGCGTGCACGACCAGCGCCGGCGGATCCGCCTTCGGCCGCCGACCGAGCAGGGAGCTGCGCGGTTGTGGCTCGTGCCGGTGCGGGCTGCCGCTGTGCCACGGGCTGTCCGGGGTGCCGCTCCGCAGCCGCGGCAGCGGCGGCGTCCACGACTGCTCGCCCGGCCGGTCGACGTCGCCGCGGGTCAGCTCGACCGGACCGTCGAGCGCGTAGAGCACCTGACCCAACCGCCACGGCCCGGCCCGGTCCAGCAGGTCGCGCCCGCTGGGCCGGTGGACCAGGCCGAGGACCGCGCCGGTGGCCGGATCGAGGGAGACCAGCCACCGGTCGGCCACCAGCGTGGCCGGCACCGGCCCCCAGTCCGGTGACTCGCCGGTCCCGGCGGTACCACCGGCCGCCGCACCGTCCTCTTCGCCGGGGGCGAGCGTCCGCGCGCCGCCCAGCGGCACCGCCCGGTAGCCGAATCCGGGTACCTCCGGCACGGTGACCCGGAGCCGACGCAGCCCGTTGCAGTCGGCGAGCGGTTCCGCCCCGAGGGGTTCACCGCCGGGCAGCGTCGGCGGCCCGTGCAGGGTTTCCACCTCGACCTCCACGTCGCGCCGCCAGCCCAGCGGGTTGTGCACGAGCAGGGTGGGTCCGCGCGTGCCGACCAGCTCGCCGAGCTGGCTGAGTGCCCGGTTGGCCTCGTCGACGGCGGTGCGGTGCGCGGTGTGTACCTGGTGCCGTTTCCAGTCGAGCTGGTCGCCGACCTGGTGGCCGTGCGGGTGGGCGTTGGCGTGCGCCCAGGTCCAGGTGTGTTCGCAGCCGATCAGCGCGCCCTCCCAGGCGGCGTCCAGCGCCGCCCGGTGCGGCCGGTAGCCGGGGTCGGCGAGCGCGACCAGCGCGGCCAGCCCCTCGGCCGCGGGCAGCGCCGTCTGCGCCCGGCGGTGCTCGGCGCTGACCGTGGCTCCGGTACCGACACCGTCCTCCCAGTAGCTGCCCCCGTCCCCGCGCCACACCGGGAGCCGGTCGGCGAGCGGGCGGACCGCCGCGAGATAGCCGGCCATCGTGGAGACCCGCATCCGGGGGTACGCGTACCGCTCGTTCCAGCGGGCGGCGAAGCCGGCGTCGCCGTCGGCCAGGTCCTCGTTGTCCGCGTGGGTGCCGATCACCGCCAGGTCGTGCGGCAGGTAGTCGGTCCGCTCGTAGCGGCCCAGCAGCCGGCAGAAGGCGTGCGCGGCGCCGGGGACCGTCTGCGGATCGCCGGCCATGAACCGGAGCTGGGAGTACGTGTCGGAGAAGTGGGTGAGCACCCGGGATCCGTCGACGCCCTCCCACATCACCGGGCTGGCCAGGTGCTGCTCGTCGCTTTCGGCGTTGCCGCCCCGGTGGTGGTTCTCGATGCCGACGAACGCCTCGATGTGCAGCGCCGTCAGGATCGACGGCAGCGCCGCGCTGTACGAGGGGACGTCGGTGAGGTTGGCGTACCGGACCGGGACGCCGTGCTCGTCGCGCAGCCGCCCGGCGGCGTACGCGGCACGGTAGATCTCCTCCAGACTGGCCACTCCGGACAGGAACAGACTGTGGAAGGCGTTCACGGCGAGTCGTTCCGAGCGCAGCGCCGCCAGCACCCGCTGCGCCCGCTGCGGTGAGCGGGTGGCCAGGTACTGCGTCACGACCAGGGAGCCGTCGACGGAGAAGGCGAAGTCCGGATCCCGGTCCAGCGCCTCGACCGCCCGGTCCAGGTTGCGGCTGTGCAGCTCCAGGACCTTGCCCTGGACGTCGGTGTAGCCGACGTCCAGGTGGACGTGCGGAATGAGGTGCAGGGTCCACCTGCGGGCCGGGTGCACCACGACCCGGGTCTCCGGCCCGTCGTCGACGGCGACCGTCGCCGGTGCGGGACCGGTGAACTCCGGTACCGGAAATCGCATCCGCACCTGCCCGAAGGTCCGCCCGGCGCGGGTCAGGTCCAGCTCGTGGGTCCGCCCGGCGAGACGTACCTCGGCCCGGGCCGGCCAGGTCGCGCCCGGCGGGACGGTGACGGTGAGTTCGAGCAGCTCGTGCAGGGCGCCGTCGTGCTCGACGTAGAGCGGCGTCGCGTCGAGCGCCACGCCGAGCGCATCGAGGGCGGGCGCCGTGGCCGGGACCAGGGTCAGCTCCTGCCAGGTGATGCCGCTGCCGAAGTGGTTGCCGAACTGCTCGCGATGGCGGGGCCGGTCGGTGTCGGCCGGGACGGGGCCGGTGGCGGCCGGTCCGTCGAGGGTGGTGGTGACCGCCAGGAGGTGGTCGCCGGGGGTGAGCCAGGCCGCCGGCAGCGGCACCTCGAGCAGGACGTCGCCGGCGATCGGGCCGTGCCGGTAGACCTCCGACCGGTCGTCGCGGCGTACCAGGGGGTGGAACAGGCCACGGTGCGTACCGTCGAGCTCCAGCAGGAGGTCGGGGCAGGGCCCGTGGCCGGCGGTGAACGCCAGGCGCAGCACGGCGCCGTACGCCGGAATGTCGCCGGGCTCGATCCGCAGCGGCAGCTCGACCCGGTGCGGCCGCCAGCCGGTCGACGCGTTGAGCGGGCCGGGCTGGAACGCCGGCAGCTCGACGCCGGGGGTGGCGATGGTCAGCGGGAGCATGTTTCCGGCTCCAGTCCGGGCAGGGTCAGCACGCTGCCGTGCTCCCGGAGGGCGGTGGCGAGGTCGGTGTGGTCGTAGTCCTGCACCGACCGGCCGGTGCGCAGCGACTGCGCCGCCAGTTCGCCGCTCGCCTCGCCGAGCATGCCGTAGTTCGGTTCCATCCGGGGCGAGGTGTAGCCCACGTGACTGGCCGAGAAGCAGAGCGGAACGGCGATGTTCTCCAGCCCGCCGCGCGCCGGGAACAGTACCTCCGCCGGCATCTGGTACAGGTCCACCGGCGGGTTGAACTCGGTGCCACTCAGGGTGCCCTCGCCGACGATGGTGTCGTCGCCCTCGGCGTAGTACTGCACGATGTGGCTGTCCATGCCGTACTTCCAGCAGCACACCGGGGTCGCCTTGGTGTTGTTCGGGCTGAGCAGGTCGTGCTGGGTCAGTACGTGCGCGCCGACCATCCGGCGCGCCTCGCGGACGTAGAGGGCGTGCGGGAAGCCGGTACCGTGCGGGCTGTCGGTGAACTCGTCCGGCGGCAGGCCGAAGCGGCGGGCGTCGGCGCGGAAACTCTCCGGCAGCGACGGGTCGTTGGCGAGCCAGTAGAGCATCCCCTGGTGCCAGCGCACCTGCTCGGCGATGATCTCGTCGCGCCGCCGCCAGCTACCGTCCGGATAGTCCCAGGACGCGCCGGGCAGGTCGAAGCCGATGAAGAGCGCCTGGTTGGTCTGGTACTTGCCGCCGGGCAGCAGTGCGGTCTCGGTGACGATCGACGACAGCCCGGGGATGCCGCGCTGCCGCAGCAGTTGCGCCAGGTAGCGGTAGTGCTCGGGGTCGTAGCCGGCGGGCTTCGGGAACGCCAGCCGATCGTCGTTGGTCGACAGCACGCCGCGGAAGTTGTACGCCTGGGTCTTCTCGTCGCCCTCACCGGCGTGGAGCTTCGGTGCCGGGCCGACCGGGTAGCGGTCGTTGGGCCGGAAGCTGCGCCGCCGGTACGCCTGCACCGGCTGGAACCCGGCCAGCGGCTCGTCGTACCGGGCCTTCGGCTCCCGCCCGACGGTGTAGGGCACACCTGCGGCCGCCATCAGGTCACCCTCGTAGGAGGCGTCGATGAAGAAGCTGGCTCGCTGCCAGCCCTGCGCGGTACGCACCGCCCGCAGCCGCCGGCCGGAGACCTCGACGTCGGCCGGCCCGTGCAGCCGGTGGTGCAGCAGGACCGTGGCCCGCGCCTCGGCCAGCAGGTCCCGGGCGACCCGTTCGGCCACCTTGGGTTCGAACCGGTACCGGGGCCCGTCGTCGCCGTAGGCGGCGCCGATCCCGGCGAAGAACCGGCTCGACGTCAGCCCGCCGAGCGCCTCGGTCACGTTGGGGGCGTCGGTCTTGACCAGCCCGCCGGCGACGATGCCGCCGACGTGCCCGGTCGGTTCGAGGACCACGCTGGACAGGCCCCGCAGGCGCAGCCGCAGGGCGGCCATGATGCCGGCCAGGGTGGCGCCGTAGATCACCACGTCCACCGGCGCCGGAGCGGTGGGGGCAGCGGTGGTGGTGTCGGGTACCCGCATGACCGTCACCGTCCCGCCGGGGTGGCCGGCTCCGCCGCCTGGCCCGCCGGACCCGGCTGCCGCGCCGCCACCGGAGGTGCTGCCCCGGCCACCTGGTTCGCCGCCTTCTTCACCCGGCGTTCGGGGAGCGCGAGCAGCGGTGTGGCGCTCCGGGCGGCCCGTGACGGGCGGGTTCGCCGGATGTCGTCCGGCCAGGCGATCGGGATGCCCAGGGTCTGGGTGAGCAGTGTCTGGTAGTCCTCGGTCAGCTTGGCTGAGTCGTGCACGGCGTGCGGCTCGGTGTCGCGGGACAGGCAGTACGCCGCCAGCGCCCCGACCGCCTCGCCGATGCTCCACTCGACGGGGTGCAGCCGGTAGCAGCCGTTGGTGATGTGCGTGGTGCCGATGTTCTTGCAGGCGGGCAGGAGGTTGCGCATCCGGACCGGGACGAGCGCGCCGAGCGGGATCTGGAACGGGTAGCACTCCAGGTTGACGTAGTTGACGCCGGCGGTGCTGGGGTGTAGGTCGATGTTGTAGTGGCCTACGCCGACCGCGTCGGCGAACTGGACGGCCCCGGCGTCCTCCGGCCGGTCCACGACCGCGACGTGCTGTTCGAGCACGGTGAACCGGGCCCGGATCCGGCGCGACTCGCGGATGTAGACCGTCTTGGCCAGTCCGTCGTCGGTGCCGGTGAGGTCGGGCCGCAGCTTGAGGCCGGGGTAGCCCTGCCCGCCGTCCGGGCGGGGCGCCTCGGTCTGCATCCAGTGCAGGTAGGACAGGGAAAGTTCCCGGCAGCGTTGCAGTGCCCGCTCGCGGGCGTGCCCGTCGATGCCCGGACCGACCAGCGGCGCCTCCCAGTAGTCGATATTGGGCCAGTTCACCAGGCTGATATCGGTGTCGACGAGGTCGGGGCGGAACTGGCTGCGGGCCCGGATGCGCCGGAAGTGCCACAGGTCGGGCACGCGTACGGCGTCCAGGTCGCCCTCGAAGATGCGGTTCTCCTTGCCCGCGTTCGTGTGGATGTCGATCTTCATCCAGGAGAGTTGTGGGCCCGGCCAGAACGGGTCGACATGGGTCTTCCAGTGGTCGTACGAGGCCGGACGGTCGACGACGTGTTCCTCGCCGGGCCGGTATTCGAGCGGGAAGCACCAGGTGATCGCCTGCTGGTCGGTCCAGTCCGCCTCGGGCGCGGCGAACGGCTCGCCGGTCTCGTCCTGTGCCTCGGCGCCCAGCACGTGCTCGACGTCGGCCAGTTCCAGCAGGTCGCCGAGTTCGGTGGCGTCGGCGACCAGGGCGGCGGTGACGGTCCGCAGCTCGCCGCTGCGCCGGTCGCGCAGGGTCACCGCGGTGATCCGGTCGCCGTCGGTGGCCGCCGAGACCGGCTCGTGCTCGTAGAGCACGGTGATCCGGCCGGCGGACCGGTAGCCGGCGAGCAACTCGTCGATGACGGCGACGCCGACCCGGGGCTCGTGGCAGAGCCGGCTCACGTTACCCAGCCCCGGGTTGAGGGTCGGGTCGGCGAGCGCTTCCGGGCGCAGCGGGTAGTTCCGCTTGTAGTAGGCGCGGATGCCGTCGCGCAGCTGTCGGTAGCCGGGCGAGATGTGTTCGGTCTCGATCCACGGATGCTCGTCGGACGGCACGGCCTGCGCCGTGAGCTGTCCGCCCAGCCAGTCCGTCTCCTCGGTGAGGATGACCCGGCGGCCCAGTCGGGCGGCGGTCAGTGCCGCCGCGACGCCGCCGAGGCCGCCGCCGACCACCAGGAGATCGGTTTCCAGCCCGGTCGTCTTGCTCATGCTCGCCCGCTTCCCTTCCGATGGGGTACGCGTCTGCGGCGGCGCTGCTAATATATTGGCAATGGTCACCGCTCGAAGATTGCGGCTACGTTACATCTCTCCGTCAGGTGGATGTCAATCGTTGCTGAGCTGCTGTTTCGGTGACGGTTCGGCATCTTCAAATTAGCAAATATTAGCTATTTGCGATCTGCGATCGAGCTGTTAGAAACCCAGTCATGACAGCAGCACCAGCGCTGCCCGGCCTGCGCTACCACCTGCCCGCGCCGCCCGCCCAGGGCACGCCGACCGAGGCCGACGTGGTCGTCTACGGTGCGACCTCCGGCGGCGTCACGGCGGCGGTGCGCGCCGCCCGGGACGGCATGACGGTGCTCCTGCTCGCCTTCGACGACCATGTGGGCGGCATGTCCGCCGGTGGCCTCGGCGAGACCGACGTCGGCCGGCCGGAAACCGTCGGCGGGCTGGCCAGGGCCTTCTACGCCGACGTCGCCGCCGCCTACCACGCGCCCGACCCGCACTGGCGGGTCGAGGCCCGGGTGGCCGAGGAGATCTTCGAACGCTGGCTCGCCGACACCGGCGTGCGGATCCGCCGCCGCCAGCACCTCAGTGACGTCGTCGTGCAATCCGGTCGGATCGTCGAGCTGCGTACCGACGACGGCGGGCGGCACCGCGCCCGGGTCTACGTCGACGCCTCCTACGAGGGCGACCTGATGGCGGCCGCCCGGGTCACCCACACCGTCGGCCGCGAGGCGTCGACCACCTACCGCGAACCCCTCGCCGGCGTGCAGCCCAGCACCAACCACCAGTTCAGCCGCCCCGTCGACCCCTACCTGCGGCCGGGCCACCCGGACAGCGGCCTGCTGCCCGGGATCAGCCCGGACGACCACGGCGAGATCGGCGCCGGCGACCGGCGCCTCCAGGCGTACAACTTCCGGCTGCACATCACGACCAGCGCCGGTCGGGTCCGCTACCCCCGCCCCGACGGCTACCACCCGGACCGGTACGAACTGCTGCGCCGGTACATCGAGGCCGGCGTCTTCGAACTCTACGGGCGCACCACCCCGGTGCGCGGCGACGTCTACGACATGAACAACCACGGTGCGGTCTCCTCGGACCACATCGGGGCCAACACCAACTGGCCGGGAGCGGCCTACCCCCGCCGGGAGGAGATCTTCCAGGACCACGTCCGCTACCAGGCCGGCCTGCTGTACTTCCTGGCCAACGACCCGCGGCTGCCCGCGCCGATCCGGGCGGCCACCCGGGCGTACGGGCTGTCCCCGGCCGAGTTCACCAGCACCGGACACTGGCCGCACCAGCTCTACATCCGCGAGGCCCGCCGGATGGTCGCCGACTACGTCGTCACCCAGCACGACGCCGCCGGACGGTCCCGGCCCGCCGATCCGATCGCGCTCGCCTCGTACGTGATGGACTCGCACAACGCCAAGCGGGTCGTCGTCGACGGGCAGCCGCGCAACGAGGGCAACGTCCAGCATCCACTCACCGCGCCGTTCGGCATCCCGTACCGGTCGATCGTGCCGAGGGCCGGCGAGTGCGAGAATCTCCTCGTCGCCTCGGCGGTCTCCGCGTCGCACGTGGCCTTCGCCTCGGTCCGGATGGAGCCGGTCTTCATGATGATCGGCGAGGCAGCCGGCTGCGCCGCCGCCCAGGCGGTCGGCGCGCGGGGCGGCGTACGGGACGTCGACTACGAGACACTGCGCAAGGAACTCGTGCGGACCGGCTCGGTACTCACCTGGCCACCCGAGCAGGAGGTACGGGCATGAGGCGCGGACAGGGCTCGCGGCAGGCCGACATCGCCCGCGAGGCCGGTGTCTCCCAGTCCACCGTCTCCCAGGTGCTGCGCGGCGCGGGTGACCTCAGCCGCATCTCTCCGGAAACGCAGCGCCGCGTGCTGACCGCCGCCCGTCGGCTGCGCTACACCACCAGCCCGCATCAGCGCACCGCCACACAGAGCCGCAACACCCCGCTCCTGCTGGGCGTACACACCTTCGAACCGATCTTCCCCACCAGCATCGGCGACTACTACTTCGAGTTCCTCCAGGGCATCGAGGAGCAGGCCGGCATCGAGGGCTGCAACCTGGTGCTCTTCACCGCGGCCCGGGACGAGGGCGGGATCCGCCGGATCTACCGCAACGGGGTGAACGGACTCGGCCAGGCGGCCGGCAGCCTGATCCTCGGCCACCGGGCACACCTCGACGACCTCGCCCGGCTCGCCGCCGACGGCCACCAGTTCGTCTACATCGGACACAGGGAGGTCCCCGGCGTCGAGATCTGTTACGTCGGTGGCGACTACCGCGCCGCGACCGGCCGGATCGTCGACGACCTGGTCGCCCTCGGCCACCGGTCGTTCGGGTACCTCGGCGAAAGCTCCCGGTACGAACCGCAGGCCGACCGGTGGGACGGCTTCGCCGCCGCCCTGGACCGGTTCGGGCTGCCGGTACCCACCCCGGCGTACGTCAACCCGGACGAACTCACCGCGCAGTGGCTCGACGACTCCCTCGCCGCCGCCACCACCGCCATCCTCGTCGAATCGGTCAGCCTGCTACGGGTGCTGCACGCCATCATCAGCCTCCGCGGCCTGCGCATCCCCGAGGACGTCTCGGTCGTCCTGCTGGTCGACGATCCCAACGGCGAGGTGGGCGGCCAGCCGTGGGCCGCCATGCACATCCCCCGGAACGCGATGGGCGCCTGGGCCGTACGCCTGCTCACCGCACTGCTCACCGATCCGGCCGGTGAATACGAGCGGCAGGTCCTGCTGCCGTGCAGCCACACCCTCGACCGGACGGTCGGTCCGCCGCGCACATGAATCCCGAGCGGTTGTCGGTGTACGGGGTGCCCGGGGGCCGGGCCGGATCCGGTTGGCTCAACACTGCCGGCGGGACCCCGCTGTCGAAGCGGCCGCGTCCGAGTCCGAGCCGGTGTCGTAGATCGGTCCGGTCCGGGGGCGACCGTTGGGTGGTTCCCGCCGTCCCCGGCCGGACTGTGCCGTGAGGTGCGCTCAACCGACGGTCAGGTGACCGCCGATCTCGGCGAGTTCGCTGTCGGTCAGGATCAGGTTGTCCAGCGTGGCCACGTTCGTCTCGAGCTGGGCGACGCTGCTCGCGCCGATGATCAGGCTGGTCATCCGGGAGTCCCGCAGCGCCCAGGCGAGCGCGAGCTGGGCCAGGGACTGGCCGCGCCGCTCGGCGATGGCGTGCAGCGCCCGTACGGTCGTCATGGTGGTGTCGTCCAGGTCGCTCTCGTTGAGGAAGATGCTGGTGCGGATCCGGGAGTCGGCCGGGATGCCGCTTAGGTAGCGGTCGGTGAGTACGCCCTGGGCGAGCGGGCTGTAGGCGATGCAGCCGGCGCCGACCTCTTCCAGGGTGTCGAGCAGCCGGTCCGCCTCGATCCACCGGTTGATCATCGAGTACGACGGCTGGGAGATCAGCAGCGGCGTACCGAGCCGTTCCAGGATCGCGGCGGCCTGCCGGGTCTGCTCGGAGGTGTAGTTCGACAGCCCGACGTAGAGGGCCTTGCCGGCCCGGACGACGGCGTCCAGCGCCGCCATCGTCTCCTCCAGCGGGGTGTCCGGGTCAGGCCGGTGGTGGTAGAAGATGTCGACGTAGTCGAGGCCCATCCGGCGCAGCGACTGGTCCAGTGACGAGACCAGGTACTTGCGGGAGCCCCATTCGCCGTACGGGCCGGGCCACATGTGGTAGCCGGCCTTGGTGGAGATGACCAACTCGTCGCGGTACGGGGCGAGGTCGGCGGCGAGGGTCCGGCCGAAGTTCTCCTCGGCGGAGCCGGGCGGCGGGCCGTAGTTGTTGGCCAGGTCGAAGTGGGTCACCCCGAGGTCGAACGCCCGGCGGCAGATCTCCCGCTGCTGCTGCCACGGCCGTTCGTCACCGAAGTTGTGCCAGAGGCCGAGCGAGATGGCGGGCAGTCGCAGGCCGCTGCGGCCGGCCCGGCGGTAGGTCATCGAGTCGTAGCGGTCGCCCGCGGCAAGGTAGGTCACGTCTGCCACCCTATTGAACCTGGGTCCCGCTGGACCGCGCGGAGGTCACCGCCCGGCGCCTCACCCGTGGCCGAGACGGACCGCACGCGCAGGCGGGAGGGCGGGGCCGCGTGGCGGCCGGTCGGGGCGGGGGACGGGGCCGTAGCCTGTTCGTACCCGGGCTTGCCCGGTCCGGAGCACCGGCCGTTGTTCCGTAGATCACCGTTTGGCCAGGTTCGGCTGGGCCGGTGCGGTGTTCCGTGATATCTGATCGGTACGCATCGGGTCGCCGAAGGCGCCGACCTCGCTTCACCACCTGTGGTGGTGCCGTCGAAAGGGGACGTCATGGCATACCTGGACCACCGGCCGGCCACTCCCAGCGAGGCGCTCGACGAGCTGCTCGCCGGTAACGAGCGGTTCGTGGCGGGTACCCGGATCCATCCGCACCAGGACGCCGAGCACCGGGCGGTGGTCGCGGCGGCGCAGCGGCCGTTCGCGGTGGTGTTCGGCTGTTCCGACTCCCGCCTCGCCGCCGAGATCATCTTCGATCGAGGGCTCGGCGACCTGTTCGTGGTCCGCACCGCCGGGCACATCGTCGGCCCGGAGGTGACCGCCAGCATCGAGTACGGGGTGGTGGTGCTCGGGGCGCCGCTGGTCGTCGTCCTCGGCCACGACTCGTGCGGGGCGATCCAGGCCACCCGGGCGGCCCGGGACGGTGCCCGGCTGCCGGGCCGGGAGCTGGGCGCCATCGTCGAACGGGTCACCCCGAGCGTCGAGGCCGCCCAGGCGCGACAAATCACCGACGACGCCGGGATCGCCGCGTTGCACACCCGGCACACCGTCGAGCTGATCACCCGGTCGGGTACCGAACTCTCCGACGCGGTCGCCGCCGGCCGGTGCGACGTGGTCGGCATGTTCTACCAGCTCGCCGACGGCCGGGTGTCGGTGACGGTACCCGATGCCGCCCCGACCGGCGGCTAGGGACCGTCCGGCCCTAACCCGCGTCGGGCCGGCGCAGCCAGCACCGGGCCATGTGCCCGGCGGCGACCGGGAACTCCGGCACCTCGGTGCGGCAGACCTCCATCGCGGCCGGGCAGCGGTCCCGGAACAGGCAGCCGCCGCGGTCGGTGGTGGTCTGCTGCCCGCCGCGCAGCGCCCGCATCCCGCCCGGTGCGGCGGTACGCGGGCGGCCCGGGTCGGGTGCCGCCGACGCCAGTAGCTGGGTGTACGGGTGCGCCGGCCGGAGGATCACCTCGTCGCTGGGGCCGGACTCCACCACCTGCCCCCGGTACAACACCATGATCGACGAGGCGAAGTAGCGGGCGGTGGCGAGGTCGTGGGTGACGTACAGGACGGCCAGTTCCTCCTCCCGCTTGAGTCGGTCGATCAGGTTGAGGATCTCCAGCCGGATCGACACGTCGAGCATCGACACCGGCTCGTCGGCGAGCAGGATCCGGGGCCGGGGCGCCAGGGCACGGGCGATCGCGACCCGCTGCCGCTGCCCGCCGGACAGTTCGTGCGGCAGCCGGCGGGCGACCTGGTCGGCGGGGGTGAGGTTGACCCGGGTGAGCAGGTCGCGCACGGCCGCCCGGACGTCGCCGCCGGACCGGGCGACCCCGTGCAGTCGCAGCGGCCGGTCCAGGTGGTATCCGACGGTGTGTGCCGGGTTCAGCGACCCGAACGGGTCCTGGAACACCATCTGCACGTCCCGGCGGTAGCGGCGGACCGCCCGGCGGTCGGCGGTCAGCGGGGTGCCGTCGAGGCGGATCTCCCCGGCGGTCGGCCGGGTCAGCCGGACCAGCATCCGGGCGATCGTCGACTTGCCGCTGCCGCTCTCGCCGACCAGCGCCACCGTCTGCCCGGAGCGCAGTTCGAAGGAGACGTCGTCGACCGCCCGCAGGGTGCGGCGGTGCCGCCCGTCCCGCAGCGGGAAGTGCTTGCTCAGGTGGCTGACCGTCAGCGTGGTCACCGGCCGCCCCCTCCGGTCGACGGCTCCGGTCCGGTCCCCGGCGTCCCGCCCTTCTCGACCGGCCCCGGCGTCCCGCCGTTCTCGACCGGCCGCGGCGCCGCGCGCTTCTCGACCGGCGGTGCACCGCCCGGGTCCTCCGGCGGCGTCGGGTCGGCGGGGCGTACGTCGGGGTGGGGTGGCGGCCCGGGCTCCGGCGCCGGGGCGGTGGGGTCGAACCGGCCGGCCCGCAGCGCCGCCGGTGGGCCGCCCGGGCGCAGTACCGGGTCGTAGTGCAGGCAGGCGGCCCGGGTGGTGCCGGCGACCTTCAGCGGCGGGTCGGTGCGGTGGCAGGCGTCGAAGACGTACGGGCAGCGGGCGGTGAACGCGCAGCCGGCGACCGGGCGGGACAGGTCGGGCGGGCTGCCGGGGATGCCGTGCAGTACCGCCCGGTCGCCCCGCAGGCTCGGGAAGGAGCGCAGCAGCCCGACCGTGTACGGGTGGGCCGGCGCGGCGTGCAGGTCGGCGGCGGGGCCGTACTCGACGATCCGGCCGCCGTACATGACGGCGAGCCGGTCGCTGATCTCCAGCAGCAGGGAGAGGTCGTGGGTGATGAAGACGACCGCGAAACCGAACCGGGCCCGTAGCCGGTCGATCTCCTCCAGGATGTCGCGCTGCACCACCACGTCCAGCGCGGTGGTCGGCTCGTCCATCACCACCACGTCCGGGCGCAACGCCATCGCCATCGCGATCAGCACCCGCTGACGCATCCCGCCGGAGAGTTCGTGCGGATACGCCGAGAGCCGTTCCGGGCCGATCCCGACCAGGTCGAGCAGTTCCCGGCAGCGCTGTTCCCGGTCGGCGCGGCGCAGTTCGGGGCGGTGCGCGGTGAAGACGTCGGCGAGTTGCCGGCGTACCGACAGCACCGGGTTGAGGGCGTTCATCGCCCCCTGGAACACCATCGCGACCCGGTTCCAGCGGAACCGGCGCAGCGCCTCGCCGTGCAGCGTCGACAGGTCGACCGGCGGGCCGTCGGCGGGGTGGAAGACGACCCTGCCTGCGGCGAGTCGGCCGGGTGGCTTGAGCAGCCGGGTGATCGCGTACGCGAGGGTGGACTTGCCGCAACCACTCTCGCCGGCGATGCCGAGCACCTCGCCGCGGGCCAGGTCGAAGCTGACGTCGCGGACCGCCCGGACCGGGTCGGCGCCGTCGTAGACGACGCTCAGGTCGCGGACCGAGAGCACCACGTCGGTGCCGGTGACCGCCGGTGGGTCTGTGGTGTCGAGGGTCATGCCGGTCCGGTCCGTCGGGGGCGGCGGGTGACCCGCAGCCTCGGGTTGATCAGTTCGTCGAGACTGAAGTTGATCAGTGCGAGTCCGGCGCCGACCAGTGCGATGCAGAGCCCGGGCGGCACGAACCACCACCAGGCGCCCTGGGACAGCGCCTGCGAGTTCTGCGCGAAGTAGAGCATCGTGCCCCACGAGCCGGCGCCGCCGAGGCCGAGGAAGGCCAGCGCGGCCTCGGTGAGGATGCCGCCGATGACCGCGAAGACGAACTGGGCGGCGATCAGCGGCAGCAGGTTGGGCAGGATCTCGAAGGTGACGATCCGCCAGCCGGGTTCGCCGCTGACCCGGGCGGCGTCGACGTAGTCGCGGGAGCGCAGCGACAGGGTTTGGGCCCGCAGTACCCGGGCGGAGCCGGCCCACGCGGTGATCGAGACGATCAGGGCGATCGCGAGGGCGCCCCGGGTCTGCACGTAGTCGGTGATCAGGACCACCAGCGGCAGGCCGGGCAGCACCAGGAAGACGTTGCTGACCAGCGAGAGGCTCTCGTCGGCGTGCCCGCCGGCGTAGCCGCCGAGGACGCCGACCAGCACCGAGACGACGGTGGCGAGCAGCCCGACGACCAGGCCGACCAGCATCGAGCCGCGGGTGGCGACGACGAGTTGCCGGAACACGTCCTGGCCGGTGGTGGTGGTGCCGAGCAGGTGTTCGGCGGAGGGGGCGAGCAGCCGGTCGTCGCTGACCAGGTTCGGGTCGTCGACCAGCAGCGGGCCGACCAGGGCGACTAGGGCGAAGAAGCCGACGATGGCCAGCCCGGCGGCGAGTTTGCGGGAGCGCAGCAGCCCGCGCCAGCGGGGTCGCCGGGTCGGCACCACCACCCCGGGGACGACGTCGCCGGTCACGTCGCGCTGGGTCTCGATGGTCGCCATCAGCCGGCCTGCCGGGTACGGGGGTCGATCACCGCATAGAGCAGGTCGACGACGAAGTTGGCGCCGAGCACGGCCAGCGAGATGACCAGGAAGATGCCCTGCAGCAGTGGATAGTCGGCGTTGGCGACCGCGGCGACCAGGCTCATCCCGACGCCGGGATAGGAGAAGACGATCTCGGTGGCGATGGAGCCGCTGACCACGAAGCCGAGGGTGATGGCGAACCCGGCGACGCTGGGCAGTACGGCGTTGCGTGCCGCGTACTGGATCATGATCCGGCGCGGACGCAGCCCCTTCGCCTCGGCGGTCAGCACGTAGTCCTCGGCCATCGTGGAGACCATCATGTTGCGCATCCCGAGCAGCCAGCCGGCGACCGAGGCGAGCACGATCGAGGCTGCCGGCAGGATGCCGTGGTAGATCGCGCTGCGCAGGAACGGCCAGTTGAACCCGATGGTGGTCTCGTAGCTGTAGCCGCTGTTCAGCGGAAACCAGCCGAGGACCCCGCCGAGCAGGTAGAGCAGCACCAGGGCGAGCCAGAAGTACGGGATGGCGGCCAGGAAGGTGGTGGTCGGCACCAGCGCGTCCAGCCAGGTGCCGCGGCGCCAGCCGGCGAGGGTGCCGAGGGTGATCCCGAGCAGCACGCTGAGCACGGTGGCGATGCCGACCATCACCACCGTCCACGGCAGGCTCTGGCTGAGCACCTTGGACACCGGGGTCGGGTAGTAGGCGACGGAGAGGCCGAACTCGCCGCGCAGCAGGTTGCCGAGATAGCCGAGGTACTGCTGCCACAGCGGGTCGTCGGAGACCCCGAACTGCAACTCCAGGGCGCGGCGGGCCTCCGGCGACATCGGGGTCATGTTCTGGGTCTTGGCCAGTACGGCGTCGACCGGGTTGCCCTTGATCAGCCGGGGGATGAGGAAGTTGAGGGTGACCGCCGCCCAGACCGCGACCAGATAGAACAGCGCCTTGCGCCGCAGGTACCGCATCGGGCGGCTCAGCCGGCCGGGGTGAGGTTCTTGGCCACGATCCCCATGTCCGGCCCGTTGTACGGGGTGGTCAGCGCGTAGTGGTTCTGCTCGGTGGGGAAGTTGCCGAGGTTCTCGGTGCGGTACTCGATCAGCGAGGCGGACTGCTGGATCGGGATGTACGGCAGCTCCTCGACGATCACATCCTGGATCTTGAACAGTTGTTCCCTGATCGCGTCCCGCTGGTCCGGCGGGGTGGTCTCCATCACCAGCAGGGCGGCGTCGACCGCCGCGTTGCGGAACCGGCCGTAGTTGGAGCCGGCCTGCTGGCCCAGCGGGGCGGTCCGCTTGCTGGAGAACGCCCGGCTGTACCAGGAGTACGCGGTGCCCTCGCTGTAGAGATTGGTGATGATCACGTCGAAGTCGCCGGTCTGCTGGTCGGTGGAGAAGGCGGTGAACGACACCTCCTGGGTCTTCATCTCGATCCCGACCGACTTCAGCGACTGGGTCATGATCTGGAGCGCGGAGATGTAGTCGTTGTAGCCCTGCACCACCTTGACGGTGAAGGAGAGTCGCCGGCCGGCCTTGGCGTAGACCCCGTCGGCGCCCTTGGCCCAGCCGTCCTGCTGGAGGGTCTGCTCGGCCCGGGCCGGGTCGAACTCCAGCTTGCGGTCCTTGTACTCCGGTTTGATGTAGTCGTCCCAGAGCGGCCGGGGCAGCTGGGCCGGGCTGGCCTCCTTGCCGTACCCGGAGAAGGCCAGCCGGATGATCTGGTCGCGGTCCAGGGCCAGGCTGACCGCCTTGCGCACCGCGGCGCTGTCGAACGGTGCCCGGTCCAGGTTCGGGATCAGGTTGGTCAGGTAGAGCTGCGACTCGTTGAGGTACTTGTTGTGCTCCGGGTCCTTGCTCACGTACTGCTTCTCGATGTCGGCGATGAACGACCCGGCCCAGTCGAGCTGCCCGGCGGCGAGCGCCGCGATCGCGCTGTCCGCGCTGGCGAACTGGTGGAACCGCATCCCCTTGATCTTCGGCTTGCCGGCCTCCCAGTAGCTGGGGTTGCGCTCGAAGACGTAGTTCTGCTGGCTGAACGAGGCCAGCGTGAACGCGCCGGTGCCGACCGGCTTCTCGTTGGTGAAGGCGGACGGGTCGGCGATGCTCGACCAGAGGTGCTTGGGCACGATCCAGGTCCGGCCGGCGATCAGGTTGAGCCGGGTGTAGACGCCCTGGCTGAACGTGACCGAGACGTGCGTGGGGTCGGCGGCGACCGCCTCGACGATCGGCAGGCCGTTCTGGTTGAGCTTCGGGTTGTCCCGGATCAGGTTGAAGGTGAACGCGACGTCCTCGGCCGAGAACGGCTTCCCGTCGCTCCAGGTCACCCCCTCCCGGATGGTGAAGTTCAGCCGCCGGCCGTCGTCGGCGAACTCGTAGCCGGTGGCGAGCTGTGGTTGCACGTCGTCGGCGCGGGCGGCGTTGAAGTAGAGCAGCGACTCGTAAAGCACGCTCATCGTGCCGGCGACACTGTTCTGGGAGAACGGGTTGAAGTTGGGCACGAACCCGGCGTTCGCCCCGGAGAAGACATTGATGATCTTGCCCTCGGCGCCGGTGGACCGGTCGCCGTCGTCGCCGCAACCGGCGGTCACACCGACGGCCAGCGTCGCCGTGGCCAGCGCGGCGAGCAGCCGGCGGGCGAGGATGGGGCGCATCGTTGCCTCCCGGGTCGAGGGATTTCGGACGGGTTGCCACCTGGCGTCCGGGGCAGGTGAGATCGATGACAACACCGAACCGGTTCAGAGTCAATAGATGGAAAGCGATTCCATCGGGTACCGGAGCGCCGGGCCGGGCACGCACGGCGAGACCTGAAAGCGGGCCGGAACGGTGGCCGGTGCGACGCCACTTAACCGGTTCTGCCGATGCCGGCGGGCCGGAAGAGCGGCGACCGCTCCGCCAGGTCGGCCGGCGCTGACGGCGATCAACGGGGAACGGCCGAAACCAGGAGGAAATCCGGTCACTGGTACCGTTGCCAACGCCGACAACACTCGCGAGCGAGAGACCGCCCGGCAGCGTGGGGCGGCGCCGAAGGGGCAAATCCTCCCCGGAACCTCTCAGGCAAAAGGAGCCCGCGGGCAGGCGACTGTGGAGCGCCCGCGACGTCGCGGAGCGTGACAGAGGGGGAGGTTGCAGCGTCGACCTCGCCCGGGAGTGTCCCCATGACCACAGCGCAGTACCCCACCCGTGACGGCGGGCAGTTCGCCGACCGGCACATCGGCCCCGACGCCGACGCCGAACGCCGGATGCTGGAGACCGTCGGCTACCACTCGATCGACGACCTGATGGACGCCGCGATCCCCGAGGTGATCCGCTGGACCGGCAACCTCGACCTGCCGCCGGCCGCCACCGAGGAGGAGGTCGCCGCCGAACTGCGCGCGCTGGCCGCCCGGAACACCGTCGCCGTCTCCATGATCGGCCTCGGCTACTCCGGCACCCACACCCCGGCGGTGATCCGCCGCAACGTGCTGGAGAACCCGGCCTGGTACACCGCGTACACGCCGTACCAGCCGGAGATCAGCCAGGGCCGGCTGGAGGCGCTGCTGAACTTCCAGACCATGGTCACCGACCTGACCGGGCTGGCCACCGCGAACGCCTCCATGCTCGACGAGGGCACCGCCGCGGCCGAGGCGATGACCCTCGCCCGCCGCGCCGGCAAGAACAAGAGCCAGGTGTACGTCGTCGACGCCGACACCCTGCCGCAGACCCTCGCCGTACTGGCCACCCGGGCCGAGCCGCTCGGCATCGAGGTGCGCGTGCTCGACCTTTCCACCGAGCCGCTGCCGGCGGAGTTCTTCGGCCTGCACCTGCAGTACCCGGGCGCCTCCGGCGCGGTCCGCGACCACACCGGGCTGGTCGAGGCCGCGCACGGCGCCGGGGCACTGGTGACGGTCGCCGCCGACCTGCTCGCGCTGACCCTGCTCCGCGCACCCGGCGAGATCGGCGCCGACATCGCCGCCGGCACCACCCAGCGGTTCGGCGTACCGATGGGCTTCGGCGGCCCGCACGCCGGCTACCTGGCGGTCCGGGCCGGCCTGGAGCGGATGCTGCCCGGCCGGCTGGTCGGGGTCTCCCGGGACGCGGCCGGCGACCCCGCCTACCGGCTGGCGTTGCAGACCCGGGAACAGCACATCCGCCGGGAGAAGGCGACCAGCAACATCTGCACCGCACAGGTGCTGCTCGCCGTGATGGCCAGCATGTACGCCGTCTACCACGGCCCGGCCGGACTGCGGGCGATCGCCGAACGGACCCACCGGCGGGCCGCCACCCTCGCCGCCGGGCTGCGCACCCTCGACGCCGTCGAGGTGGTGCACGAGGCGTTCTTCGACACCGTGCTGGCCCGGTTCCCGGGCCGGGCCGCCGAGGTGGTCGCCGAGGCCGCGCGGCGCGGGGTCAACCTGCGGCTGGTCGACGCCGACCAGGTCGGGATCGCCTGCGACGAGACCACCACCGAGGCGCACCTGGCGACCGTCCGGGACGCCTTCGGTGCCGTCACCGGCCAGACCGTGGCCCCGGCCACCGGGCAGCCGGCGTCCGCGTTGCCGGCCGGCCTCGCCCGCACCAGCGACTACCTGACCCACCCGGTCTTCCGGTCGCACCACTCCGAGACGGCGATGCTCCGCTACCTGCGCCGGCTCGCCGACCTCGACTACGCGCTGGACCGGGGCATGATCCCGCTCGGCTCCTGCACCATGAAGCTGAACGCCACCACCGAGATGGAGCCGGTGAGCTGGCCGGAGTTCGCCGACGTGCACCCGTTCGCCCCGGACGAGCAGACCGCCGGCTACCGCGACCTGGTCGCCGCCCTGGAGGGCTGGCTCGCCGAGGTGACCGGCTACGACGCGGTCAGCGTCCAGCCGAACGCCGGCTCGCAGGGCGAACTCGCCGGACTGCTGGCGATCCGCGCCTACCACCGCGACCGGGGCGAGGCGCACCGGGACGTCTGCCTGATCCCGTCCTCGGCGCACGGCACCAACGCGGCCAGCGCGGTGATGGCCGGGATGCGGGTGGTGGTCGTCGGCTGCGACCCCGACGGCGACGTCGACCTGGCCGACCTGGACCGCAAGATCGAGGCGCACCGGGACACCCTCGCCGCGATCATGGTCACCTACCCCTCCACCCACGGGGTGTACGAGGGCGGCATCGCCGCGCTCTGCGCGAAGGTGCACGACGCCGGCGGCCAGGTGTACGTCGACGGCGCCAACCTCAACGCCCTGCTCGGGTACGCCAAGCCGGGCCGGTTCGGCGCCGACGTGTCGCACCTGAACCTGCACAAGACGTTCTGCATCCCGCACGGCGGCGGCGGTCCCGGGGTCGGTCCGGTGGCGGTCCGGGCACACCTGGCGGCGTACCTGCCCGGCGACCCGCTCGGCTCCGCCGGGGCGGCCCGGCCGGCGGTCTCGGCGGCCCGGTACGGCTCGGCCGGGATCCTGCCGATCCCGTGGGCGTACCTGCGGCTGATGGGGCCGGACGGGCTGCGCCGGGCGACCGGGGTGGCGGTACTGGCCGCCAACTACGTCGCGGCCCGGCTGCGCGCCCACTACCCGGTGCTCTACGCCGGCAACAAGGGCCTGGTCGCGCACGAGTGCATCCTCGACCTGCGGCCGCTGACCAGGGCGACCGGGGTCAGCGTGGACGACGTGGCGAAGCGGCTGATCGACTACGGCTTCCACGCCCCGACGATGTCGTTCCCGGTCGCCGGCACCCTGATGGTGGAGCCGACCGAGAGCGAGGACCTGGCCGAACTCGACCGGTTCTGCGACGCGATGATCGCGATCCGGGCGGAGATCGACAAGGTCGGTGCGGGGGACTGGCCGAAGGGGGACAACCCGCTCGCCAACGCGCCGCACACCGCGGCGATGGTGACCGGCGACGAGTGGCCGCACCCGTACCCGCGGTCGGTGGCCGGCTATCCGGGCGGGGTCGACCGGCGGGCGAAGTACTGGCCGCCGGTACGCCGGATCGACGGCGCCTACGGAGACCGCAATCTGGTCTGCGCCTGCCCGCCGCCGGACGCGTTCGAGAACTGACAACGGGTGATCGGCCGGCGAATCCGGCGCCGGTCGATCACTTTAAGTGATGAATCAGCCGACCAGGGCGTGCCGGGCCGGACCACGGTGCGGCGCTATGGTGCTGCCGTCGGGCAGCAGTTCGCCGGTGTCCTCGAAGAGGATGACGCCATTGCAGAGCAGGCTCCACCCCTGCTCACGGAAGCAGGCGAGGACCCGGGCCGCTTCCCGGTCGGTTGCTTCAGCGGAGGGGCAGGTCGGTTCGTGCTGGCACATCGGGTTCTCCGGACTATGGGGGCGCTGTGGCATGGTTCACATGACCAGTGACGGACGGTACCCCCCTACGCCCAGTGATGACGAGCGGGTATCCGTCTCTGACCGAGGAAATCCACTTTTCGGATGAGGCAGATCCACCCGTACGTCGTGGAAGCGCTCCCATTCGCCCCGCCCGGAGCGCCGGCGGGCTGCGTACCCCGGCTCGTGGAGCACGACCGGCTTCAATGCCGGGCCGACGGCCCGGACGACCCCGCCACGCTGCTGGAGGAGTTCCTCGCCGGACACGGCCTCCCGGTCCGCGACCTGGCCCGCCCCGGCGTCCATCCGCCGGACGGCCCGGCCGGCACGGTCTGCGGCGCCGCCGTCTTCGTCTCCGCCGCCGCCGGAGCCCGGATGGTCGGCGCGGCGACCGGCCCGGCCAGCCCGGCACCCGCCGTCCCCGACCTGGTCGCGGTGGTCTACCGGCACGGCACCGTCCCGGCCGGCGGTCCGCTCCGGCGGCACCGGGCCGACGACTGGCAGCTCGGCCCGTGGACCGAGAGCTGGACGCCGCAGCGGCACGCCGACGCGGTACGGCAGGCCCGGGAAGCCATCGCGGCCGGCGACATCTACCAGGTCAACGTCGTCGGACACGGCTACGCCCGGTACACCGGAGACCCGCTGCCGGCGCTGCACCGGCTGGCCCGGCTGCCCGGCGCCCGGTACGGCGGCGTGCTCACCGGCGCCGGCTGGGCGATCGGCTGCGCCTCACCGGAAACCCTGGTCGAGGTGACCGACGGTACGGTACACACCCGGCCGATCAAGGGCACCCGGCCGGCGACCGGCCCCGGGCGGCGGGAGCTGCTGGAGTCCGCCAAGGAACGCGCCGAGCACGTCATGATCGTCGACCTGGAGCGCAACGACCTGGCCCGGATCGCCCGCACCGGCACCGTCCGGGTCGACCAGCTCTACGCCATCCGGCGCTGGTCCGACCTGTGGCAGGCCGAGTCGACCGTCTCGGCCACCCTCGCCGACGGGCGGGGCCTGGCCGACCTGCTCCGCGCGGTCTGCCCCGGCGGGTCGGTCACCGGCGCGCCCAAGCTCGCCGCGCTGGCCCAGATCGCCGCCCTCGAACCGGTGGGCCGGGGCGCCAGCATGGGCGGGCTGGGCTGGATCGGCCCGGACCGGATCGACCTGGGGCTGACCATCCGGACCGTCGCGGTCGACGCCGACCGGGTGCACGTCTGGGCCGGCGGCGGCATCACCTGGGGCAGCGACCCGGCGGCCGAGGTCGCCGAGGCGGCCGCCAAGTCCGGCCCGGTCCGGGCCATCCTGGCCGGCCACCACCGGCCCCGCTGACCACCCCCGGCACGGGCGCCCACGACGGGGCCGGCGAGGCCCCCGTCCCGCGTCGGCTCCGCCGACCGCCGCCGTCCGAGGTCGTCAGCACCGGCGGCGTCCCCGTCCTGCCTCGCCGGAGGCGTCGTCGTCCGGCTCGCCGGAGCCGGCGGCGTCCCCGTCCGGCCGATCCCGGGCGACCGGCGGGTCGGTCAGTCGCCGAGCAGGTCGGCCAGCGCGTCGGCCGGGTCGTCGCGGGGTACCCCGGCCGGCCACCAGTCGCCGTCGGCCCGCTCCCGGTACGGGTACCAGCGGCCGTCGCGGCCGTACCGCAACTGGGCCCGGTGCCGGGGAAACGTCCACCGGTTGCGCCACACCTGCGGCTCCGGCGGGTCGTCACCGGCCCAGCCTGCGGTCAGGTCGGCCCGGGCCCGGGCCACCCGTACCGGCGGCGGGGTCCACGGCTCGTCCAGCACCGAAAGGCCGGCGTGGCCGCCGTACTCCCAGGCCCGTACCGCCCGGCTGAACTCCCGGGCGGTACGGCCGCCGGCCCGCCGCAGCCGGGCCAGCACCGGACCGCCGGCCCCGACGGCGAGCCGGACCGCGTCCACCCGCTCCGGCAGCGCCGGCGGCGGGCCGTCGCCGTCCGGGGCGACCCGAAGCAGCGCGGCGGCCCGGACGGCGGCGTTGTCGACCAGCCCGCGCAGCACCTCCGCCGCGATCCCCGGCGCGTCCGGCAGCGCCGGCCCGGGCACCCCGGACTCCGGCGGTGGCGGCGGGGCGGGCAGCGGCGGATCCGGCCGGGCGTACGCCCGCGCGGCCGGCACCCCGGCGCCGGGTCGACCGGCCGGCGCCGCCGACGGCGGCGCCGCGGCCGGCCGGTGGGCCCGGCGGCGCAGCTCGGCGAGAACCTCCCGGGCGCCCCGGCCCCGGATCAGCAGCAGCAGGAACGGGTCGGCGTCGAGCAGCCAGGCCACCTGGTAGCAGAGCGCGGCGGCGTGCCGGCACGCCGCCGCGGCCCACTCCGGGCAGTCGCACTCCGGCTGCAGGTCGCCGAGCCCGGGCAGCAGGGCGATCCCGGCGTCGTCGGCCGACGACGCCAGGTCGCGCGGCATCTCCCCGTCCAGCAGCGCGGCGATGTGCCCGGCCTTCGCCGCCACCTGGTCGGAGAACCGGGACCACTGCGCGTCGGTCATCGGCTCCACGAAGACCCGGGTCCGGTACGGCAGGTCCCGCACCCCGTCGTGCACCTCCGCCGCGATCCGGCCCGGGCTGACGGTGATCGAGCCGACGTGCCCGGCCGACGCCGACCGCCGCCCCCGGCGCAGCAGGGTCTGATCCAGCGAGGTGTCCTCCAGGGCGCGGATCCAGGCGTCCCCCCACCAGGAGCGGCTGGTCCGGGCACGCCGCCCCGGCGGGAACGCCGGAAAGCCCCGGACCCGGTCGTCGCCGCTCATCGGCCCCCACCTTCCACGGCCGGCCCGAAGCCGGCGTACCGCGCCCGGTCGACGATCCCGTCATGCCGGCCCGCGCAACTCGACCAGGGACGCCAGTTCGGCGTCGGAGAGTTCGGTCAACGCGGCCTCGCCACCGGTGAGCACCGCGTCGGCGAGGTCCCGCTTGACGGCGAGCAGGGCGGCGATCCGGTCCTCGACCGTCCCCTCGGTGACCAGCCGGTGCACCTGCACCGGCCGGGTCTGCCCGATCCGGTACGCCCGGTCGGTGGCCTGCTCCTCGACGGCCGGGTTCCACCACCGGTCGTAGTGCACCACGTGGTCGGCCCGGGTCAGGTTCAACCCCGTCCCGGCCGCCCGCAGCGACAGCAGGAAGACCGGCACCTCACCGGCCTGGAACCGGCGTACCTGCTCGTCGCGGCGGGCCACCGGGGTGCCGCCGTGCAGCAGTTGGGCCGGTACGCCCCGGTCGGCGAGGTGCCGCTCGATCAGCCGGGCCATCGCGACGTACTGGGTGAAGACCAGCACCGCGCCGTGCTCGGCGAGGATCGTGTCGACCAGTTCGTCGAGCAGTTCCAGCTTGCCGGAGCGGCCGGCCAGCCGGGGCCGTGCCTCCCGCAGGTACTGCGCCGGATGGTTGCAGACCTGCTTCAACGAGGTCAGCAGCTCCAGCACCAGGCCCCGGCGCGCCATCCCGGTGCTGTCCCGGATCCGCGCCAACGTCTCGCGGACCACCGCCTCGTAGAGGCCGGCCTGCTCGCCGGTCAACCCGACCGGATGGTCGGTCACGGTCTTCGGCGGTAGCTCCGGCGCGATCCCCGGATCCGACTTGCGGCGGCGCAGCAGGAACGGCGCGATCAGCCGGGCCAGCCGTCCCGCCGCCGCCGGATCCCGACCGGACTCGATCGGCGCCGCCCACCTGGCCCGGAACCGGGGCAGCGGGCCGAGCAGCCCGGGGGTGGTCCAGTCCAGGATCGCCCACAGCTCGGTCAGGTTGTTCTCCACCGGGGTGCCGGTGAGGGCGACCCGGGCGGCGGCCGGGACCCGGCGCAGCGCCCGGGCGGTACCCGAGGCGCGGTTCTTCACGTGCTGCGCCTCGTCGGCGACGACCAGGCCCCACCGTACGGCGGCGAGCCGGTCGACGTCGGAGCGCATCGTCCCGTACGTGGTGAGCAGGAACCCGTCGGTCAGCGCGTCCAGGCTGCGCCGGCCGCCGTGGAAACGGCGTACCGGGGTGCCGGGGGCGAACCGGCCGATCTCGCGTTCCCAGTTGCCCAGCAGCGAGGCGGGGCAGACCACCAGGGTCGGGCCGGCGGTCGCCGGATCCGCCTGCCGGTGCAGGTGCAGCGCGATCAGCGTGACCGTCTTGCCGAGCCCCATGTCGTCGGCGAGGCAGCCGCCCAGCCCCAGCTCCGTCATCCGGGCCAGCCAGCGCAGCCCGCGTAACTGGTAGTCCCGGAGCGTGCCGGTCAGCCCGGCCGGCACCCCGACCCGCGCCGGGTCGGCCCCGGCGGCCGGCTCCGGGTCGGCGATCCGGCGCCGCAGCCCGTCCAGCCAGCCGGTGGCGTCGACCTCCACCGGCCGCCCGTCGACGTCGACCGTCCCGGTCAGCGCGGCGCCGAGCGCCTCGATCGCGCCGACCGGCGGCAGCCCCGGCTTGCGGGCCCGGGCGGCCAGCTCCGGGTCGACGAGTACCCACTGGTCGCGCAGCCGGACCACCGGCCGGTGCGCCTCGGCGAGCAGGTCCAGCTCGTCGGCGGTCAGTGGCCGCCCGCCGAGGGCGAGCTGCCAGTCGACCTGGAGCAGCCCGTCACCGCCGAAGAGGGCGGCCAGGTCCGACGGCGGCTCGTCGGCGGCGCCGAGCACCGCCCGGGAGGTCAGCCCGGCGGTCAGCTCCCGGGGCCAGTGCACCGCCACCCCGACCGCGCCGAGCCGACCGGCGGCGTCGACCAGTTCGGTGACCTCCTCGTCGGTGAGCAGGAGTTCGTCCGGGACGGCGGTGTCGAGCAGGTGCCGCAGCGGCGGCCAGACTCCGGCGGCGCGGCGGATCGCCAGCGTGGTGTCGAGCCGGGCCCGGGGCCCGAACCCGGCGACGTCGCCCTGCCACAGCGCGGCGGCGTCGACCACCAGCGCCGGGTCGACGAGGCTGTGCACCTGCACCACCGCCCGCAGTCCGGGCCGGGTGAAGTCGCCGTCGATCGGCTCCAGTCGCACCGCGACGCGTACCCCGGAGTCGAGACCGGCGCGGACCTCCTCCGCCCAGCCGCGCAGCCGGGGTACCGGCTGCGGCGCCGTCGCGGCGAACGCGTCGGTGCCGGCGGCATGCCGGGCGGCGGGGGACCGGGGCAGGGTGTCGGCGACCGCGTCGAGGAACCCGCGCAGCAGGCCGGCCGCGTCCGGCAGGATCGGGCCGTCCGGTGTCGCCCCGTCCGCCGGGGCCGGATTCGCCCGGGCCCGGGCGGGCATCGCCGCCGCGAGTTCCCGGATCCGGCCCGCGTCGGCCGCGTCCAGCGCCCCGACCGTCCAGGCGTCGAAACCGGCCGGTGACACCGTCGGCAGGATCCGGCGCCGGGCCACCAGGTGCAGGGCCAGCACGGTCGCCGCCGCCCAGTACGCCAGGGCTGGATCGGCCGGGGCAGGGTCGGCCAGCAGCAGCGGCAGGGCGTCGCCGACCGGCAGCCGGCGCGCCGGCACCACCCGGGCCCGCACTCCGGCGGTGTCCGGCACGGCGACCGTCAGCTCACCGCCCCGGCCCGGGCCGTCGTCCGGCAGCGGAGCGCCGTCCGGCCGCCAGAACGCCAGCACACCGGTGCGGGGCGGATCGGCCGGCTCGAACACCACCGCGCAGCCCGCCGGCCACCGGTCGTCCGGGCCGGCGAGA
The DNA here is from genome assembly GCF_050936445.1 of Plantactinospora sp. CA-294935. NCBI lineage: Bacteria > Bacillati > Actinomycetota > Actinomycetes > Micromonosporales > Micromonosporaceae > Plantactinospora > Plantactinospora sp. CA-294935. The sequence continues at coordinate 7,089,598 of NZ_JBNJMU010000001.1, read as the reverse complement.
CGCGTGTCCCGGGACCGTCGGGTCCGGGACACGCTCCCGGATTCCGACGTCGCGTTCGGCCGCATCTCCGGTCCTACCCCCTCGTCCGCCAGCCGCCCCGACCCGGAACCACCGCCCGGCGGGGCGCCTCCCGCTCACCGGCCCGGCCATTATACCGTATGACGTACGGGAAACCCTTCGGGTCGTGTCCGCCCGCACCCCCGGACCGGCCGGCCACGCCGTCGCCGAGCGCGCCGGGGCGGCCGGGCGGGTAACGAACCGATAGGGTTCCGGTCATGACGATGCGGCCCATCCGGATCATCGGAGACCCCGTGCTCCGCACCCCGTCCGAACCGGTCACCAGCTTCGACGCCGAACTACGCGACCTGGTCACCGACCTGATGGACACCCTCCTCGGCGCACCCGGCCGAGCCGGAGTCGCCGCACCGCAGATCGGCATCAGCGCCCAGGTCTTCGTCTACGACGCCGACGGGCACCGCGGCCACCTGGTCAACCCCACCCTCGAACTCTCCGCCGAAACGCAGGACGACGACGAGGGCTGCCTCTCCGTCCCCGGCCTCTACTTCCCGACCCCGCGCGCCATGCACGCCACCGCACACGGCTTCGACCAGTACGGCGAACCCGTCACCATCGCCGGCAGCGGTTTCCTCGCCCGTGCCCTCCAGCACGAAACCGACCACCTCGCCGGCCGCCTCTACGTCGACACCCTGCGCGGCGACACCCGACGCCGCGCCCTCCGGGAAATCCGCGCCGGACGGTTCGCCACCCCCGACCGGTGACCGTCAGCGGTCCCGCCGCCGCCGCAACCAGATGCCGGCCGCCCCCAGCGCCACGAACACCAGCGCGGAACAACACAGCGCTTTGAAGATCACGCCGAAACTGTCGCACATCCCGCCGTAAGGTGTGCAGGTGCGCCTGGCAACCTTCAACGTGCTGCATGGCCGATCCCCACACGACGGCCTCGTCGACGAGACCCGGCTCGCCACCGCGGTCGCCACCCTCGACGCCGACATCCTGGCCCTCCAGGAGGTCGACCGGGACCAGTCCCGCAGCAACCACCTCGACCTCACCGCCATCGCCGCGAGCGCGATGAACGCCCCCGAACACCGGTTCGCCGCCGCCATCGTCGGCACCCCCGGCGAACGGCTCCGGCCACTGACCCACGACGACGACGGCCACGGCGAACCCCTCTACGGCATCGGGCTGATCAGCCGCTACCCGGTCCGCTCCTGGCAGGTCACCCGCCTCGCCCCGATACCCGTACGCTCCCCGGTGATCGACCCCGGCCCACGCGGCCGCATCATCCTGCTCCGCGACGAACCCCGAGTCGTCCTCACCGCCATCCTCGACACCCCGTACGGGCCGATCACCGCCGCCGCCACCCACCTCTCCTTCGTACCCGGCTGGAACATCCGGCAACTGCGCCAGGTCGTCCGCGCCCTGCGTACCCTGCCCCCGCCCCGGATCCTGCTCGGCGACCTCAACCTGCCGGCCGGACTCGCCACCCTCGCCTCCGGCTGGCGCTCGCTGGCCCGCCGCCCCACCTACCCGGCCAGGCAACCGCGGGTCCAACTCGACCACATCCTCGCCGACCCGCGCGACGGGCACCCGCTGCCCGCGGTCACCGCCGTCGACGCCCCGATCGCCACCATCTCCGACCACCGGCCGCTCGTCGTCGACCTCGCCTGACTCCCGACCGGGCCGGCCATCCGGTAGACCCGTCTGCGGCGGATGCTCTACGAGCTTGGCGAGGACAGCGCCGCCGGGATCACCGTCGAGAACGACGACCCCAACCGTCGTCGACACCGCTGATCCTTGATGTTGTTCTTGGTCCGGCAACTACGGATGGGACAACTCCTGAATCAACTGCCTGAACCTCAAAGCGTCGTCCACGGGCAGGCGGAAGAAAACCGTCTGCCCGTCGAGCGATACGAACACGGCGGTGTGGCGTCGTCCGGAATCTCGGCTGGCAACTGCTCGCACATCCTGAACAGGCAGCATCTGGCGGCTCCGATTCCACCACCTGGGCCAGGCGGAGGGGAACAGTAGTGACAGGCCGACCGTATACAGCGCCAAGAGCGTCAGCAGGACGTTCGCTATCCAGTTCCGGCCTGGCCTTACCCACTCGATCCGGTCTGGGTACACCGATATCCTGGCGCTGCGGAAGCCAGGCGTCCGGCCCGTAAAGGTCGCCAGCGGTTCCATCTATTGATCCTCCAGGGCATGTCCGGCCGACCTCTGTACCCAGGTGCCGAAGCGGCTGCCGACCTACACCCATACAGGATCAAGACGGAATCGCCAAGCCCCGGCCGATGCGACAGCGGCTTCGACGAGCGTCGCCACCGGGTGGCGTGTCGGCGTCACCACGTCGCGGGCGGCACACTCCTCTGCCACCCGGCTACCTTGCCTCGCGTAGCCTCAGGATCGCCCTGCCTGCCCGGGCGGGAGTCGCCAACCAACCCGGGGCACCTCATCGCGGCGGCGGAAGTAGACATTGCTTCGCGGCACGTACAGCAGGACAAGACTTACCAGGCAAAGCGCCGCGGCAACCAGACCGCCCGGGCCATACATGACGCTCTCGAGTACGCCGGCGATGGTGGCCACGATGCGGGCCACGCGGCCACCCCGGCACGCCAGGACGATCGCTATGCCGAAGACCAGGCTCCCCGCAGCAGGCATGGCGGGTTCGTAGTACCAGAAGAAGTAGGTGCCCACCAACCACACTGCCGTCGCGGTCAAGCCCAGCAGTCCGGCGACCACGACCGGCCACGGGGGGCTCGGGCGCGAGGTAGCGACTCGGGTGGGTGGGCCAGCATCCTGCTGTGGATCCGGCATAGCCAGTCTCCTCATCATGACAACGATGGAACGGTGACGAACTGAGGATATAGGCGCCCGCGAAACCCGACCGCTCGTAAAAGCCCGGGCCCGTCCGGCTCAGCCACCGTTTTCCGGTAACCGCGTCTCGCCCACGGGCGCTCACCTTGCCATGAATGCACGAGCGGTACATGCGGGTGTGCCTACCAGGTCCAATACCGCTGATATTGGTGCCTCGTCGAGGTTTTTTCTGATGGTCGGTGCGGCACCACTGGCGCCAGGTCCAGCCGGGCCGCCGGACGGACGACCCGGGCCGCAGGAGATCCCTCCGGCTGAGGAACCGGTCAGGAGGACGTCGGCTCGGGAACCAGGCACTCGTCGTTCTGCCGGTACGCGGCGGCCAGCACGGGGTTCGTGTCGAGCACCCGGCGTACCCCGGCCGTGTCCCGCTCGAACGTGACGGCCTCGACCTGCGCCAGGGCGAACACCGCCTCCATGCCGTCGGACGGGAACACCCTGGCGTTCTCCACAAACTCGTTGAGCTCAGCGAGGGACTTGTCGAGCGGCGCCAGTTCGACGGCGATCAGGTCGTCACCGCCGGGGACCGGCGCCGGCCGCAGTCCGTCGAGCGTGGTCCGCGCCGCCTGGAACCTGTCGCGCAGCGCGGCGAGGTGCCGGACCAGCTCGGGTCGCTCCCTCTCCGAGAAGGCGCTGTCGATGGTCAGCGAGGTTCTCGGCAGGTTCAGCAGCGAATCGTGGGCGGTGCAGGCTTTGCCGACCCAGTCGAGCACCGCCGGATCGGGCGCCGAGCTCGGCGAGCCCGTCGGCGACCCCGCACCGCCCGGCCCGGATGGACCTTCGGAGCAGCCGGCGAGGGCCACCAGCCCGGCCAGCACCGACACCGCGAGGCTCACCACTCCCAGTCGCCCGAGCATCCGACGCCCCTCTCATGTGTGCTTGTCGACCCTGCTGGTGTACCACCTCCACGCCGGGACCCCTCCCGGCCTCGCCGTCGTTTCGGCGAAAGCAACTCCAGCCTGGTCACGCCCCCGGGCGAACGTAACGTCCGGAACTCGGGACTCCATCCTGCCCTTGACCAGCGCTGGAGTTGCTTCTGGTCCGGAAACCACGGGTGGGCCGTCTCCCGAGCCGACCCGGACCACCCCGGAAGCCGGTGGATACCGCCCCGGCGGCACGACGCCGGACGCACGTACGACCCGGGTGGTACGCCCACCGGCAACCCCGGCATGACGACCCGGGACCACGCCGGTACATACGCTGCCGGCAGGTACCCGTCGTGCGAGGGAAGGAAATCCCCGATGTCCGTCCGTCACCTGCTTGCCGCCGCCACAGCCGCCCTGCTCGGAGGGCTCTGGCTCGCCGCACCGGCGGCCGCGCACGTCGCCGGCCAGCCCGCCGCCGCCACCGTCTACACCATGAGCTCCGGCCGGATCGGGTCCCTCCTGGCCGGACTGCTGGGGCTGGCCGGCGTCGTCGTCGGCGGGCTCGCCCGGGCCCGCGCCGCCGGACGCATCGGCACCGGCTCCGGGCGTCGCGGAGCCACGGTCGCCCTGGCACTCGGACTGGTCGGGGTGGTCATCGGCGGGGTGGTGGCGGCCACCTCCGACGGAAGCATCGGCACCGGCAACGGGCTCGGCGGGGCCGTCGTCGCCGTGGCACTCGGACTGGTCAGCATGGCCCTCGGCGGGCTGGCGCTGACCCGCTCCCGCCGCACCGGCTGACTCGCGAGACCCACTGACCCGGCCACCGTGCCGGGTCAGTGCCGTGCGCCGGCCCAACCCCAGCCACCCGTGTCCCGGCGGAGCAGAGCCCATCTGGCCGGAACAGGCCCGCTCGGCGGCGGCTGCGGACCGCCGGCGGCGTCCCCGAGGCTGCGGTCAGGAGCGGGCGAGCCAGCCGGGGATACTCAGCCCGGACTCGTACGCGAGGATCACCAACTGGGCCCGGTCCCGGACCTGGGTCTTGGTCATGATCCGGCTGACGTGCGTCTTCGCGGTCGCCGGGCTCACCACCAGCCGCGCCGCGATCTCGTCATTGGACAGGCCGGCGGCGACCAGCACCATCACCTCCCGCTCCCGCTCGGTCAGCGCACGCAGCCGCGGCCCTGGATCCGGATGCCTGACCCGGGCGGCGAACTCGGAGATCAGCCGACGGGTGATCGACGGCGCGATCAGCGCGTCACCCCGGGCCACCACCCGCACCCCGTGGATCAGCTCCGCCGGCTCGGTGTCCTTCACCAGAAAACCGCTCGCACCGGCCCGCAACGCGCCGTAGACGTAGTCGTCCAGATCGAACGTGGTCAGGATGATCACCCGGACATCGGAACTCGCGACGATCTCCCGGGTCGCCGCCAGCCCGTCCAGCCCGGGCATCCGGATATCCATCAGCGCGACATCCGGCCGCAACTGCCAGGCGAGCCGCACCGCCTCGGCACCGTCGGCGGCCTCACCGACCACCTCGAAACCGTCCTCGCCGTCCAGGATGGACCGGAACCCGGCGCGTACCAGGGTCTGGTCGTCGGCGAGCAGCAACCGGATCATGCCGCAGCTCCCGGGCCCGCCGGCACCGGGCCGGGCCGCAACGGCAGCCGGGCGCACACCCGGAAGCCGCCGTCCGGCCCAGGGCCGGCGGTCAGCGACCCGCCCAGCGCCCTAGCCCGCTCACCCATGCCCAGAATCCCGTTACCGGGCACCCCCGGCCCACCGGTGCCGTCGTCCTGCACCTCCACCAGCACCCCGTCGCGGTCGGACCGCACCCGCACCACCGCAGCGGTCGCGCCCGCGTGCCGGGTCACGTTGGTGAGCGCCTCCTGCACGATCCGGTACGCCGCCAGATCGACCTCCGGCGGCAGCGACCGGACCGCGGCCAGCTCGGTACGGACCGCCAACCCGGACCGCCCGGCCGTCACCACCAGATCGCCGAGACGGTCCAGACCGGGCACGGACGGCGCCCCGCCCTCCTGCCGCAGAACGCCCAACGTCGTACGCAACTCACCCAACATCTCCTTGCTCGTCTGCTTGATCGCAGTGAGCGCCTCGGTGGACCGGGCGGGATCCGGACGGTGCAACGCCGCACTGGCCTGCACGTTGATCAGCGACAGGTGGTGGCCCAGCACGTCGTGCAACTCCCGGGCGATACGCAACCGCTCCTCGGTGGCCCGACGCCGGGCCTCCTCCTCCTTGCCCTGCTCGGCGGCGAGCACCCGGGCCCGCGCCTCCGCGACATAGGCCCGACGGTTACGGGTCACCCCGACGATGACCGCGACCAGCCAACCGGCGTGCAGCAACGTCGCCCCGTTACCACCGCCGGCCGGCCGGTGGTAACTGTCCGCCACGGCGAAAGCAACCACCGAGGCGAGACCGAGCCCGATCGCAACCGCGAGATGCCCCTCGTCGACGACGGTGTAGAGCGCCACGACGAACACCAACATGATCGGACCAGGCCGCTGCAGCAACTCCCCGTACAGACCGACCGCGAACAGCGCCACCACGGCCACCGGCACCGGAAAGCGGCGGCGGACGTACAACGCACCGGAGGAGGCCAGCACCGCCAGCAGCGCCACCCAGTCGACGGCGGCGTCGACGCCGGCCGACTGCACCGCCAGGCCGACGACACCGACCAGGGCGACCACCAGCGGCAGGGCCACGTCCGCCGCCCGGCCGTGCCATCGCCACCTCGGCATGCGCCGAAGCCTAACCCTGCACGACAAGGCTCCAGAAGGCCCGCCCCTCCCCACCCGGCCGCGTCGACGACGGTGTCCGTCCTGCCGGCGACACCCACCCGCGCGCCCGGCCGGCGAGTTCCGGCCGCCCGCCCCGACACCGTCGCTCCGGACACACCGAGCCGGTCGAACGCCTCCCACACCCCCGGACCGGCGGCACCCCCGCCCCGCCAGCAGCACGGCGGGAAGTAGCATCCGCACGCGGCGGCCCACCCCGCCGCGCCCGCCGCACCCGGAGGTGACATCGGTGGACCAGCCGGTCCGGCTCGCCATAGACCTCGGCACCACCCACACCGTCGCCGTGGTCCGCCGCGACCACCACCAACCGGCCCGGGCCCTCATCTTCGACGGCACCCCGCTACTCGCCTCCGCCGGCCACCTCACCCCCGACGGCACCGTGCACACCGGACGCGACGCCGTCCGGCTCGGCCGCACCGACCCACAACGGTACGAACCACACCCGAAACGTCGGGTCGACGACGGCACCCTGCTGCTCGGCACCGACGAGGTACCCGTCGAACGACTCCTCACCGCCACCCTGCGCCGGGTCGCCGACGAAGCCCGTACCGCCGGAATCGACCCCACCGGCGCCACCGTCCTCACCTGTCCCGCCGACTGGGGCCAACCCCGCCGCACCCTGCTACGCACCGCCGCCGCCGACGCCGGTCTCGGCACCGTCCGACTCCTCGACGAACCCGTCGCCGCCGCCACCTACTGCGCCCAGATCCTTCACCAGCAGATCCCCGTCGGCGGCAGCATCGGCATCTTCGACTTCGGCGGCGGCACCCTCGACGTCGCCGTCGTCCGCCGCGACCCCACCGGCCTGCGCGTCCTCGCCACCGGCGGCCTCGACGATCTCGGCGGCCTCGACATCGACGACGCCCTCGTCGCCCACCTCGGCCAACTCGTCGAACTCCGCGACCCCGAACAGTGGCGACGACTACGCCACCCCGAAACCCCCGCCGAACGCCGCGACCGGCAGGCATTCTGGGCCGAGGTCCGCGCCGCCAAGGAGATGCTCTCCCGCACCGCCAGCGCCCCCGTCCAGGTGCCCGGCCGCGACGACCCACTGCACCTCACCCGCGACGAACTCGACCGGATCGCCGGACCACTCGTCGCCCGCGCCGTCGACGAGACCCGCCGTACCCTCGACCGGGCCGGCATCGAGGCCCGACACCTCAACAGCCTGCTGCTCGTCGGCGGATCCAGCCGGCTGCCCCTGGTCGCCAGCCGCCTGCACGCCCGGCTCGGCATCGCCCCCACCGTCCCCGAACAACCCGAACTCCCCGTCGCGTACGGGGCCGTCCACCACACCGGACCCGAACCGCGACAGCCGGCCACCCCGCCCGGGTACCCGACCAGCGGCCCGCCGGGATACCCGACCAGCGGCGCCCCCGTCCCACCGCGCCCCGTTCCGCCACCCCCGGCGCCACCCGTGCCGCCCGCGGGGCGACTCGCACAGCCACCCGCCCCGGCACCGCGACCGGCCACCCCCCGGCCCGCGTCACCGGCCAACCCGCGCCGCCGACGGATCCGCCGCCTCCTGGTCACCACCACCGCGTTCCTCGCCGTCGCCGGCTGCGTCAGCACCGTCGTTGTCGGCGGCGAATGGCTGAACAACCAGATCACCGGCCTCGGCATCCTCGGCTCCAGCGCCACACCCGCCGGGACCCTCGACCAGGTCAACGCATACGTCAGCACCCGCCGGGGTGCGGCCGCCGTCACCGTACGCGGCACCGACGTGATCTCCGCCGTCGCCGGAAACCGCAGCACCGAAGTCGTGGCCCTGACAGCCTCCGCCGGCCCACCCCGGTGGACGGCGACCCTGCCGATCGAACCCACCGACCTACGACTCACCGCCGTCGAAGACCTGATCATCGTCGACGGCGAGGACTCCGTCACCAACGGCGGCGAGAACGTCCGCGCCGTACTCTCCGGCAAAGACGGCAAAGTCCTCTGGCAACGTGTCTGGCCCGACCGCGTCGACGTCGCCTACTACGGCACCGACGCCGTCGTCGAAACCCTCGGCAGCTCCGACGACGTCGCGATCAGCCGCATCAACCTGCGCACCGGCCGACAGGTGTGGAGCAAGGCCGGCGAACCCGACCTGCTCACCTCCGGCGAACACCGGGCCGAGCCGGTACGGCAGTGGACCACACCCGGCACACCCGCCCCGGGCGCCCTGCCCGCCGTCGCCGGCACCCTCAACGACGCACCCGGCGGAAGCAGCACCATCGTCGAACTCGACTCCGCCAACGACCGCGGCTACGTACTCGACGCCAAGACCGGAAAAGTCCGGGGGAGCGGCAAACTACCACTCGAAGCCGACCTCTGGACCGCCCACGACAACGCGGTGATCGGCAAGACCACCGGTGACGACCACGTCCTCGCCGCCTACGCCGTACCCAACCTCAGGTTCAAATGGAAGGTGCCGCTCGCCGCCGGCGACCGCGTCGAACGGATCAAACCCTGCGCGTCCAAGCTCGTCTGCGTCGCCATCACCAACAGCGTCGACCACCGGGTCATCGCCCTCGACACCGGCACCGGCAAACAGCGCTGGAGCGCCACCGTCGAACACTCCGACGAGAACTGGTACGCCCACGGCGACATGCTGGTCACCGGACGCGGCACCTTCGACACGATCAGCGACCCCCGACTCGTCAACGGCACCAGCGGCGACGCACAGAAACTTGAACTCCCCGAGTCCGCCAGCCTCGAGGCCACCGCCGACGGCCGACTGCTGCTCAGCACCGTCGGCGGCTCACCGCCGCGCTGGCACCTACAGGTCGAGGACACCACCGTCGGGCAGGGCACCAACCGGTTCGCCGTCGGCGACAAGAGACCCGAACAGGTGGCGATTGACGACCACCTGGTCGGAGTCGTCACCGCCGACCGCCGGACCCTCGTCCTCAACGTCTCCGGCCTGCCCACCGCCGCACCCCGTTAAGCGGAATCGCCGGCACCCGACCACTCCGACAACAGCGTGCCCAGCGAACGGTTGGTCCGGTTCGACCGCACCGCCGCCCGCTCCTGCTCGGCGGTCACCTCGATGTAACTCTGACTCGTCGCCAGGCTCGCGTGCCCCAGCAGCCGCATGATCTCCGGCGCACTCGCCCCGTCCTCGGCCAACCGGGTCGCGAAGGTGTGCCGCAGCGCGTGCAGCCGCGCTCCCGGCGGCACCCGGTCGGCGATCCCCGCCCGCCGGTAGCAGGACTCCACCAGATACTGCAGGCCACCCCGGCGCAGCGGCGCACCCTGCCGGTCGACCAGCAGCGCCGAGTCCGGCCCGACCGTACGGGAGCCGAACCGGCGGCGTCGACTCTCCAGATAGTCCCCGATCACCCGGTCGAGCTCCGGCTCCACCGGAATCATCCGGGACCGGCTGCCCTTGCCGGTCACCTCGACCCGGCGCTCGCCGTCCCGGCCGACCAGCGAACCCGCCCGCAGCGCCAGCAACTCGGCCAGGCGTAGCCCCGCACAGAGCGCCAGGGCCAGCACCGCGAGGTCCCGCTCCGGCCACGGATCACGCTGCCGCTGGTCTGGCCGGACGACTCCGGCCAGCAACTGCTCCGGCGTACGCGCGCCGCGCAGCGGCTTCGGCGGGGCAGGGGGCACCCGGGGCTTGTCCACGGCGGGCATCGGATTGCCGGTCACCACCTGCTCGGCGACCAGGAAGTCGAAGAAGCCGTTCCAGGTGGACCAGGCCCGGTAGATCGAGGCGGCGGCCCGGGGAGCGGCGAACCGGGCGAAGGCCGCCCGCAGCGACCGCGTGGTCGCTGCACGGATCGGCAGGGCCGCCAGGGGGAGGGGAGTGGTGTGGTGGTCGGCGACCAGCCGGGCGATTGCCAGCAGGTCCCGGCGGTACGCCGCCAGCGTGTGCGGGGAAGGCTTGCGGGTGGCGCGGGAGGTCAGGAACTGCTCGACCAGGGGGAGTAGCAGAAAGTCCTCTTTGTCCTGCATAACGAATATTATGCATGATTTCCGACAATTCGGCCAGTCGGCGATCTTGGCAGACGTTGCTCCCGAGCCGCTCCAGCTCGGCCCACCGAACCGGGAGAGGGGGACGAGGAGCGGCAGGTTCGGCCCCGGATGTGGTTTCTGCTGCGGTCAGATCGAGTCGTGGCCGCGGCTCTCACCGGCGACGGGAGTACGTCACCAGTCGCTCCAGCGCCCGGCCAGCCGCAGCCCGGCCAACCTCGCGTCAAGGCGAGTTCGGCCGGGCTGGGTGCGCGATCGGGTCCCGTACCAGGTAGCCGGCGCCGCCCGGCGCCCGCATGCCATGGATTTCCAGGCTTTGCCACCCCGACCCGGTTGCGGATCGGGGTGGTCGCCGCTCGGCCGGCGTCTCGCCCCCGGTGGAGGGGCCCCGGAACCACTAGTTGACATAATGTACCTTATCGACCTCGCGGTCCAGAGCGGGAACCGGCGTGGTGTCGTTCGGTGGCGTGGTGGAAGCCGGCGGCTTGGGCGACGACCGGGGGCCGGTGCTTGAAGTACGAGTTGGCGTAGTGCGGCGAGGCGGCCGGCAACGGTCGGGATGCTGAGTCCCCCTCGACGGCCAGAAGCGGCCGGATATCCTTGACCCACTCGGCGAGGATTTCCGGCGCCCAGGACCAGGCCGTCAGCACGCTGCCTCGCTTCGGCGGCGAGCCCTTCATCGCCTTGCCGTGGCGTACGTAAAGCACGCCGTACTCCCCGAACTCGTCTCGTGAACCACCTGCACCGCTTCTCGCACTCGCCGATCCAGCCGGACGCCGTCGACCAGTTGCAGGGCCGCCGACCCCGGCACGGCGTGCTCCCCTCCCCTAACAGTGACCTCCCGCCATCGCATTAGATGCAAAAATCTCGCATCTAATGCGACCCGCTTGTGAAGCATGCAGGTCAGCGATGCGGTTCCACAAACCTCTGCGGGAGGGTCGCATCCACGAGGTCTACAGTCGGCGGTGCCACTGCTCACGCGACCAGCAGTGCGAACTCCGGCGCATCCACATGCAGACCGCCGCGTACTCGCATCAGGTCGAATAGGCGGCGGAAGGAACATCGGAACGGAAACTGGCGCTAAGGGTGATCTTGGAGGGCGGCGCGCTCCCAGCGCGAGGCCGAGGAGCGGCTATTCGAGCCGGTCGAGGGACGGCCCCTGGATTCTGGCGGCCAGACGGGGTCGATCGGGTCGAGCAGCGCGGCGAAGTACAAGAACAGGATCCGGCCGGGCCCGCTGGGGCCGTAGATGCCGGGCAGGGGCCCGGTGAGCATCTCGAGGACCAGGCCGTGCGCGACGAGGTGGTCGGCGATCGCGGCTTCAGATAACGGGGAACGGCCCGCTACGGCAGGCTCACGCCGTATCTCGGTCGGACCGGGTCACGCCCGGCTCCGGCCGGCGTAGCCGCCGTTTCGCGTACGCCTAGCGCCCACCCGTGACATCTTGCAATCAACAGCGATCTATGGATGTATGGGGTCACGCCCGGACGGGCGGATGGGCCCAGGGCTGGGGCCGACCAGTGGTGGACGGGGCGTGGGCGGAAGGGATGACAGCCAGACGACAGTGGCGGACTCGGGTGAGCACGCCCGTTATTCTGCGATTCACGGCTATCACCTCGGTAGCGGCGACGGGTGCCTACCTCTCGCTCTTCGCCGGGTCGTCGGGGTTGCCCCCGACGACGCGGATGGTCGTCGGTGTCATGGCCGCGGTGGTAGTCGGGTTGCTCACCGCCGTCCAGATCGTGCTTTCGCTGGAGAGCAGGAGCAAGCCGGAAAGTAGGCGAGAGACCGTGCCGAGCCAGCTACCTCGGGATCTTCTCGATTTCACGGGACGCAACGAGCAGGTCCGGGCTCTGTCCCGAGCGTTGGTGAAGGCTTCCGGGAACCGCAGCGCCGTCCTGGTGACCACCATCGCCGGGCAGGGCGGTGTGGGGAAGACCGTCTTGGCCGTGCACGTGGCCCATTTGGTCGCCCATTCCTTTCCCAGCGGTCAAATCTATGTGAATCTGCGCGGGCCGGAGGCGGAGGCGCTGGATCCGCATGACGTGCTCGACTCGCTGCTGCGGGAGCTCGGCGTCAGCGCGGACGCGATACCCCAGTCGTTGACCGACCGGTCCCGGCTGTTCCGGTCCATACTCGCTCGTCGGCGGATGCTGGTCCTTCTGGACAACGCTCAGTCCGAGGCCCAGGTGCAGCCGTTGCTGCCGGGCGTGTCGACAAGCGTGGTGCTGATCACGAGCCGGGCCCGGATGGCGGGGCTGGACGGCATCACCGCGCTGCGGCTCGATGTGCTCACCGAGCAGGAGGCCCTCGACCTGCTCCGCAGCATCATCGGCCGGAGACGGGCAGATCAGGAGCTGGAGGCGGCCCGGCGGCTGGTCGCCCTGGCTTCGTACCTACCACTGGCGATCCGGATTCTCGGCGCCCGGCTGGCGGCCGACCCGGCTCGCCGGGTCGAGGACGTCGTGGAGCATCTCCTCGCCCAGCAGACCCTGCTCTCGACCCTCGATGACGGCCAGCGCGCCGTGCGGTCGACGCTCGAGATCAGCTTCGTGGCGCTGTCCGAATCGGCACGCCGGCTCTTCGCGACCTTGGGCGCCGTCACCGTCAAGACGTTCCCCGAATGGATGCTCGCTCAGCTCGACACCCGCGCCGGGAACGCCGCGCTGACCGGCCGCAGCGAGCTGATGCGGGAAGAGATGATCGAGTTTCTCGGGCCGGACAAGGTCGGTCAGAGCCGGTACGGCTACCACGACCTGCTCCGGGAGTTCTCCCGGGAGAAGCTCGCCGAACGGACGGATCACAGCGAGGTCGCCGCGGCCGCTGTCGAAACCGTGGGGCGGACGTACGTGGTGATGGCACGGGCGGCCGACGCGCTGATCCGCAGCGCTGCCCCGCGGCACGACATCTTCCCCGTCCTGACCTTGCCGGACCCGCGGCAGGCGCCGCCGGTGCCGCTCGAGTCGGCCGAGCGGGCGCGGCTCTGGTGCGAGACGGAGCTGGCGAGCCTGCTGCTTCTTACCGACCAACTGCTGGCCGTCGGCCAGCGCGGCGACGTGACCGCGCTGGCCTCCGCCCTGATCGCGTTCTGCGAGGAGTGGTCGCACTGGCGTGAGTGGGAGACGCTGGCCATGGTCGGACGCTCGGCCGCAGCCTCCCCCGCCGAGCAGGTCTTCTTCCTCTTCCAGCTCGGCCGGGTGCACCACCTCCTCGGCGACTGGACGACGGCGATGAGCGAGTTCGAACAGGCCCGGGATCTCGCCCAGGAGAATGACATCCCCTCGATCAGGGCGGCCTGCCTCTGCGCCATCGGTAAGGTCCATCAACTCGGCGAGATCGAGGCGGCGCTGCCCTTCTTCGAGGAGGCACGCCGGATCTACGCCGAGGTGGGTGACGATCACGCGTGGGCGTACGTGACGGCCAACATCGCGGACATCTACCACCTGCAGCATGCGTACGACGAGTCGCTTCAGGAGTTCGGCCTCAGCTTGCCTGTGTTCCGGCGGGTCGGCGACGACTGGTGGGAGGCGAACGCCGGCATCTGGATCGGCGACGTCTACCGTGGGCAGGAGCGCTATCCGGCCGCGCTGCGAAGGCTCTCCGACAGCCTGGCCGTGATGACCCGGCTCGGCGACGAGCGGCGGGGTGCCGTGGCCCAGGTTCATCTGGCCCGGGCGTACGCGGACTCGGGTGACGGGCGGCGGGCGATGCGAGCGCTCGGAACGGCGATGCCGATTCTGGAGCGGGTCGCCGACCGGTGGTGGACCGCGATGGCCCACATCGAACTCGGAAAGGCGCTGTGGCTGCTGCACAAGCCAGCCGAAGCGCTGTCCGCCTGGAACGCCGCGCTACCGGTGGTCCAGGAACGCAACAATGTGACCGTGCTGGCCGATCTCCGGGAGCGGATGGGCACGGCACAAGCTGCGCTGAGCGATCATTCCCAGGGGAAACGCGGAAGCTGAGCGCTCACCTCGACGACGAAGTCCAGGTGAGCGATCGAGTCGGGGCGGCGAAGATACGCGGCGGTGAAGAGCGCCTCGACGCGAGGGCGGATCTGCTCGGCGGCGTACATCGCACTGCGCCCGCTCTCGATGGCGTCCTCCACCAGCAGGACGCGGTCCGCGGCGAGCAGGCCTGCGGGTGGCGCCCACATGGTCGGCGTCATTCGGCCGGCGTCCTCGTACGACACTCCGATGCTGCTCAAGCGGCGTACACCAAGCGCGGTGGCGAGCAACCGGGCCGGAACGAAGCCTCCCCGCGAGATCGCGACGATGTGGTTCACACGAAGATTCGCCGCCCGGATTCCGGCGGCCAGCGCGGCATTCAGCGTCTCGACGTTCGGCCACGTCAGATCGGGCAATCGAAGGTCCTAGGGGTCGGCCATCCACGATTCGGCTGTGGAACAGAAATTGTCGGAGTCCGGGCTCGCCCGGAGTGTCCGCAGATGAGGATAATCGACGCGACCGTGGTGGCTGAGCGCGGCCCAATCCCGGCGCGGTGCCATCGTGTGCGCCGCGCGGGTTCCGACCGTGCCGAGGCACGAGTAGCACAGCTCGATCGGCGCTGGACGTCCGAGAAAGGCACGCAACCTCTCGCCCAACGTCTCGGTCGGCAGGATCGGACACGACGGCAGCGCATGCTCTCCGATCGAGGAGGGCGCCGACGGCGGGCAGAGGTAGACATGGCCGTCCTGAACCACATGACAGCTCTTGGCGTGGGCCATCTGACAGGTCTCGAAGACGTCGCGTGCCTCGGCGTCGGTCAACCGGCGCTCAGGGACACTTGCCCGGAACGCGAAGAACCGCTCGACCAGGAGGGTCGTGTCGCTGTCGGCACAGAGACGCGCCAAAGAGCGGAGCTGGGTGTCGGTGATCGCGGCTCGGGGATAGACCGACACCAGCAGTTCGTCGACGAGCCGCAGCCAGCCGACCGGAGCGGATCGGATGCGGGTCCCGTTGGTGTAGAGGCGAATCGTCGCCCCCGGCATCGCTTCCCGAATCGCCGCGAGAACGCCGGTCAGATCGGGATGCAGCAGCGGCTCGCCACCGACGACACGGACGTAACGAGGCGTGGTCACCCGGGCGAACGCGCTGAAGTCCCGCAAGACGGTCGCGACTCGGGCGAAGCTGACGGCCGAGACCGGACTCGAATGGCTGCAGGCGACACAGGAGAGGTTGCAATGGGTCACCGCGTTGAGTTCCAGGGCCAGCAGGTTCAGCGGTCCCACCATGGAGCAATTCTACTTCTGTTGTTGGAGCACGGCCTCCGATCACCGCAGCGGGTTGAGGCCCTGGCACGGCACCAAGAAACCTGCACCTGGCCCAAGATGATGAGAATCATTCCTCTTCAAGGAACCTCACCAACTTGGGCCACCGCAGCTCAAGAACCGAGAAGCCCCCGGTTCTGAACCGACACCGGCTGGTCCGGAGCGGCCGGCCCCGCTCCGACCGGGCATCGACGCCGGCGGCTGGCTCGGTGTCGGCCCCGCCCCGGTCAGCGGCCGACGTAGGCCGCGAGGTGCTGTCCGGTGAGGGTGGAGCGGGCCGCGACGAGGTCGGCGGGTGTGCCCTCGAAGACGATCCGGCCGCCGTCGTGACCGGCTCCGGGGCCGAGGTCGATGATCCAGTCGGCGTGTGCCATGACCGCCTGGTGGTGCTCCACGACGATGACCGACTTGCCGGAGTCGACGAGCCGGTCGAGCAGGCCGAGCAGTTGCTCGACGTCGGCGAGGTGGAGGCCGGCGGTCGGCTCGTCGAGGACGTAGACGCCGCCCTTCTCCGCCATGTGGGTGGCCAGCTTGAGCCGCTGCCGCTCGCCACCGGAGAGCGTGGTGAGCGGTTGGCCGAGGCTGAGGTAGCCGAGCCCGACGTCGGCGAGCCGGTGCAGAATGGCGTGCGCGGCCGGGGTACGCGCCTCGCCGGTGCCGAAGAACTCCTCGGCCTCGGTCACCGACATCGCGAGCACCTCGCTGATGTCGCGGCCGCCGAGGTGGTATTCGAGTACCGATGCCTCGAACCGCTTTCCTTCGCACTCCTCGCAGGTGGTGGCGACGCCGGCCATCATGGCCAGGTCGGTGTAGATGACGCCGGCACCGTTGCAGTTGGGGCAGGCGCCTTCGGAGTTGGCGCTGAACAGCGCCGGCTTCACCCCGTTGGCCTTCGCGAACGCTTTGCGGATCGGGTCGAGCAGCCCGGTGTAGGTCGCCGGGTTGCTCCGTCGCGAACCGCGGATCGCGCCCTGGTCGATCGAGACCACGCCCGCGCCGGCCGGGATCGACCCGTGTACGAGGGTGCTCTTGCCGGAGCCGGCGACGCCGGTGACGACGACCAGCACTCCGAGCGGGATGTCGACGTCGATGTCGCGCAGGTTGTTGGCGGTGGCGCCGCGGATCGGAAGCCGGCCGGTGGGCTTGCGCACCGTCTCCTTGAGGGTGGCGCGGTCGTCGAGATGGCGGCCGGTGATGGTGCCGCTGGCCCGTAGTCCCTCGACGGTGCCCTCGAAGCAGACGGTGCCGCCCGCCGTTCCGGCGCCGGGGCCGAGGTCGACGACGTGGTCGGCGATGGCGATGGTCTCCGGCTTGTGCTCCACGACGAGTACGGTGTTGCCCTTGTCGCGTAGCCGTAGCAGCAGGTTGTTCATCCGCTGGATGTCGTGCGGGTGCAGGCCGATGGTGGGCTCGTCGAAGACGTAGGTGACGTCGGTGAGCGAGGAGCCGAGGTGGCGGATCATCTTGGTGCGCTGCGCCTCGCCGCCGGACAGGGTGCCGGACGGCCGGTCGAGCGAGAGGTAGCCGAGCCCGATCTCCACGAACGAGTCGAGGGTCTGCCGTAGCGAGGCGAGCAGCGGCGCCACCGACGGTTCGTCGAGGTCGCGGATCCACTGGGCCAGGTCGCTGATCTGCATCGCGCACGCCTCGGCGATGTTCACGCCCTTGATCCGGGACGACCGGGCGGCCTCGCTGAGCCGGGTGCCGCTGCATTCGGGGCAGGTGGTGAAGGTGACGGCGCGGTCCACGAAGGCCCGGATGTGCGGCTGCATCCCCTCCCGGTCCTTGGAGAGGAAGGACTTCTGGATTTTGGGGATCAGCCCTTCGTAGGTGAGGTTGGCGCCTTCGACCTTCACCTTGGTCGGCTCCCGGTAGAGGAAGTCCTGCATTTCCCGCTTGGTGAACTCGCGGATTGGTTTGTGCGGGTCGAGGAAGCCCGACTCGGCGTAGGTGCGTACGGTCCACCAGCTGTCCGACTTCCAGCCGGGGATGGTGAAGGCGCCCTCGGCGATCGACTTGGAGTCGTCGTAGAGCTGGGTGAGGTCGATGTCGGAGACCCTGCCCCGGCCTTCGCAGCGGGGGCACATGCCGCCGGTGCGGGTGTAGGTCTGTTTCGTGGTCTTGCCGGCGACCGTGATCGCACCGCTCGCGCGGACCGAGGCGACGTTGAAGGAGAAGGCGCTGGGCGAGCCGATGTGTGGCTCCCCCAGCCGGCTGAAGAGGATCCGCAGCATGGCGTTGGCGTCGGTGGCGGTGCCGACGGTGGAGCGGGGGTCGGCGCCCATCCGCTCCTGGTCGACGATGATCGCGGTGGTCAGCCCGTCGAGTACGTCGACTTCGGGCCGGGCCAGGGTGGGCATGAAGCCCTGCACGAAGGCGCTGTACGTCTCGTTGATCATGCGCTGCGACTCTGCGGCGATCGTACTGAACACCAGCGAGCTCTTGCCGGAGCCGGAGACTCCGGTGAAGACCGTCAGCCGGCGCTTGGGGATCTCGACGCTGACGTCCTTGAGGTTGTTCTCCCGGGCACCGTGCACGCGGATCAGGTCGTGGCTGTCGGCGACGTGTGGCGCGGGCGGTGGGGTGTCCGTGCTTGTGGCCATGCTTCCGTGTCTTCCCTTCGTGGGCGGGCCGCCTCGCGGTCTCCGGCGGCGTCGCCTGGCACCGTCTGACCGGATTGGTGTCGTTTGTCTGGTTTCCTCTGATCCGTGGTCGCGACCACGGTACGCGGGTCCACCCGGGTCGGAGGCACCGCCGGGGGCGCCGGCCCGAGTGACGCCGGCCGGGTCAGCGGAGCTGGTTGATCCGGATCAGGTTGCCGGCGGGGTCGCGGAAGGCGCAGTCGCGGATCCCGTACGGCTGCTCGGTCGGCTCCTGGACGACGTCGGCGCCGCTGGCCTGGAGCCGGTCGAAGACGCCGTCGAGGTCGTCGGTGGCGAGGGTGATGGCGGTGTAGGTGCCCTTGGCGATCATCTCGAGGACGGTGCGCCGCTCGTCGTCGGTGATGCCGGGGTCGGCGGCCGGCGGGTGCAGGACGATGGAGGTCTCGGGCTGTTTGACGGGGCCGACCGTGATCCAGCGCATCCCCTGGTATCCGACGTCGTTGCGGACCTCGAAGCCGAGGGCGTCGCGGTAGAAGGCCAGTGCGGCGTCCGGGTCGGTGTGCGGGAGGAAGGCCGCGTGAATGCTGATGTCCATGGCCATCACGCTAGTTGCGGCTGGCTGACCCGCGCTTCTCGATTCCTGATCGGTCTGGTCACCTGTTTCGCGATGCACGGTGGCATCTCCGCGGTCGCGTGAGCCGTCTGGGCCCGGTAGGTGCTCGGCGGTACACCGACCAGCTCGGTGAACCGGGTGCTGAAGGTGCCCAGCGACTGGCAGCCGACCGCGAAACAGACTTCGGTGACGGTGAGGTCGCCGCGGCGCAGCAGTGCCATGGCGCGCTCGATGCGCCGGGTCATCAGATAGGCGTACGGCGACTCGCCGTAGGCGAGCCGGAACTGGCGGCTGAGGTGCCCGGCGGACATGTTCACGCCGCGGGCGAGCGCCTCGACGTCCAGCGGCTGCGCGTGCTCCCGGTCGATCCGGTCGCGGACCCGACGCAGCCGCACCAGGTCGCGGAGGTGCTGTGCCTCGGCGGGTGTGCTGCTCACCTGCGGAATCGTGCCATAAGCGGCCGACATTGCCCAGCGCGGCTGGCGCCTTCACCAGGACGTCTTGCCGAGACGGCCGTCCGGCGGGGCGCCCGCCGGAATCGGGTACGGCGTGCCGCCACGTTTCCGCACGGGACGGGGCTACAGGCCGCCGGCGACCCGGAGTACCGCGCCGGTGGTGTAGGAGGCGGCGTCGCCGAGCAGCCAGACGATCGCGGCGGCGACCTCGTCGGCCCGGCCGGCGCGGCCGAGCGGTACCCGGCCGGCGGCCCGCCGGGCCCGGTCGGGTACCCCGGAGATGGTGTGGATCTCGGTGTCGATGATGCCGGGTGAGACGGCGTTGACCCGGATGCCTCGGGGGGCGAGTTCCTTGGCCAGTCCGACGGTGAGGGTGTCGGTGGCGGCTTTGACGGCGGCGTAGTGCACGTATTCGCCGGGGCTGCCGAGGGTGGCCGCCGCCGAGGAGACGTTGACGATCGCCCCGCCGGAGCCGAACCGGCGGGCGGCCTGCTGGGCGCAGAGGACGTAGCCGATGAGGTTGACGTCGACGACGCGGCGCAGGTCGGTGACGGTCAGGTCCTGGAACGGGCCGATCGGGCTGGTCACGCCGGCGTTGTTGACCAGGCCGGTGGGTTCGCCGAGTTTCCCGGCCTCGTCGAAGAGTCGTAGCACCTGGTCGGGGTCGGTGGTGTCGGCGTGGACGGCCAGGCCCTGGCGTCCGGCGGCGGCGATGTCGCGGAGTACGGCGTCGGCGGCTTCGGTGTCGCGGCGGTAGCAGAAGACGACGTCGTGTCCGGCGGTGGCGAGTTGTCGTACGGTCGCGGCGCCGATTCCCCGGCTGCCGCCGGTCACCACCGTCAGCGGCGTCATGGGCCTCTCCCCTCGGTCGTCGCCGTTCCCGGCTGCCGGGTCGGGGCCGGGGTGTGCCGGCGCGCGGGGGGTGCGGTTGTCGCGGGTTGGCCGCGCGGGTCCGGTAGCTGGCGATCCTGCCAGGTGTGGGCGCGGCGGAGGTGGGCGGGACCGGGCGGCGGTTTTGTTGATCTCGGACCGGTGTGTCCGTCTCGACGTTGTCGGGCCGGCCTGGTAGTAAGTCATGAATCAAACAGGTGTACGGAAGAGGGATCCGATGGCTGCCGCGCGTACCGCCGAACAGGGGTTGTCCACCGAGGAGTTGCAGCAGATCAGGGACGCGTTGGCAGGTGGTCGCAAGCCGAAGGTGATGTTCACCGAGGCGGCGGGGCAGATCGCCGGTCAGCTCGGTCAGGTGGTGGAGTTGACCGATCCGGAGGTGTCCGAGGAGTGGGTGGTGGTCCGGTTCGGCCGGGACGAGTTGCCCTTCTCCCCCACCGATCTGGCTGTCGCGCCGAAGGGTGCGACCCGGCGGGTGGCGGTCAAGCCGGAGCCCGAGCCGGTCGCCGAACCAGAGTTCAAGATTGTCAGGGAGCCGGTTCCGGCGCCCCGCGAGGAGGCAACAGTGACCGCAGTGGACACTCCCCCGGCCCGTCCGTCCGACGGCGAGGGCGAGGGCGAGGCGAAGCCGGCCCGTCGGGCGACGAAGGCGGTGAAGCCGAAGGGTCCGGCGGGGTTGACGGTCACCCTGACGTACGCGGAGGGCGAGTGGACGCTGGCGGCGACGCAGGGCACGAAGTCGCTGGCGAAGCCGTACGTGATCAAGCCGGCCGAGGCGTTGAAGATGGTGGCGCTGATCGATGTTCCCGGGGTGCACGAGGCGGTGGAGCAGATCATGGCGGTGGAGCGGCGGGAGGCCGAGCAGCAGGCGGAGAAGTTGCGGGCCGAGCTGGCGGAGATCGAGGCGCGGTTGGCGGAGCTGCGCGACGCGGGCTGAGCCGAGGCGTCCCGCGTCGCGTCGACGCGTCCACCCTGGAGATCTGGGCGACGCGGAGCCCCGGCTGGTCGTGCTCGCGGCGCCGGCCGGGGCTGGCGGTCGGATCGGGTTGGCGGTTGGCGTGGTTGGTCGCTGCGGGCCGGGCGGGTTGGTACGCTCGGCCCGGACCGTGACTGGCGTGCTGGGATGGGGTCAACCATCGGGAAGCGGTCCCGTCGAGTGACGTGTGCCGTGCGCCTGGGCCAATTTTCCCCTGCCCAGGAGGTTTCCATGGCCAACCAGGTGTCCCCGCTCGGCACGAGGTCCACGGAGTCTGTCGCGTTCGGCGCGGCGTTGGACGTGGTGCGTGCGGTCGAGCCCCGGATCGCCGACGCGATCGGGGCGGAGCTGGCCGACCAGCGCGAGTCGTTGAAGTTGATCGCCTCGGAGAACTACGCGTCCCCGGCGGTGCTGCTGGCGATGGGTAACTGGCTCAGCGACAAGTACGCGGAGGGTACGATCGGCCGCCGGTTCTACGCCGGCTGCCGCAACGTCGACACGGTGGAGTCGATCGCGGCGGAGCATGCCCGGGAGTTGTTCGGGGCGGCGCACGCGTACGTGCAGCCGCATTCGGGGATCGACGCGAACCTGGTGGCGTTCTGGGCGGTGCTGGCCGACCGGGTGGAGTCGCCGGCGTTGCGGCGGGCCGGGGTCCGGCACGTGAACGAGCTGACCGACCAGGACTGGGCGGTGTTGCGGCGGGAGCTGGGTGACCAGCGGATGTTGGGCATGTCGTTGGACGCGGGTGGGCATCTGACGCACGGTTTCCGGCCGAACATCTCCGGCAAGATGTTCGACCAGCGTAGTTACGGCACCGATCCGGAGACCGGGCTGCTGGACTACGACGAGCTGCGCCGGGTCGCCCGGGAGTTCCGGCCGCTGATCCTGATGGCCGGCTATTCGGCGTACCCGCGGCGGGTGAACTTCCGGCTGATGCGGGAGATCGCCGACGAGGTCGGTGCGACGCTGCTGGTCGACATGGCGCACTTCGCCGGGCTGGTCGCCGGGAAGGTGTTCACCGGTGACTTCGATCCGGTCCCGTACGCGCATCTGGTGACCACGACGACGCACAAGTCGTTGCGGGGCCCGCGCGGCGGCATGGTGCTGTGCGGGCCGGAGCTGGCCGACCAGGTGGACCGGGGCTGCCCGATGGTGCTCGGCGGCCCGCTGCCGCATGTGATGGCCGGGAAGGCCGTCGCGTTGGCGGAGGCGCGGCGGCCGGAGTTCGCGGCCTACGCGGGCCGGGTGGTGGAGAACGCGGTGGCGCTGGCGGAGGGGTTGGTGCGGCGGGGGGCCAAGCTGGTGACCGGTGGTACGGACAATCATCTGCTGCTGGTGGACGTGTCGGGGTACGGGTTGACGGGGCGGCAGGCGGAGGCGGCGTTGTTGGATGCCGGCATCGTGACGAACCGGAATTCGGTACCGCGTGATCCGTTCGGCGCCTGGTACACGTCGGGGGTGCGGCTCGGTACGCCGGCGTTGACCAGTCGGGGGCTCGGGGTGGCCGAGATGGACGAGGTCGCCGGGTTGCTGCACACGGTGTTGACGCAGACCCGGCCGGGGGTCGGGCCGGACGGTGCGCCGTCCAAGGCCCGGTACGTGTTGGATCGGACGGTTGCCGAGCGGGTGGCGGGGCAGGCCGCGGAGCTGCTGGAAGGTTATCCGCTGTATCCGGTGGTCGATCTCGGCTGACGGTGGCCGGTCCGGGCCGAGGGTGGCCAATCTCGGCTGACATGGCCGGTCCGGGCTGAGCATGGTGGTGGCGGGGTCGGAAGCCGGGTCGAGTTCGGTGGTGGTGGCGGTAACCCTCGCGGCTTCCCGCGGCGTCTATGGAGGCGACGGGACCGGGAGGGTGGATGCGGGACCCGGGTGGCGCCGCCCGGACGGGTGCCGGTTCCGCCCAGCGGGTCGGGTCTGCCGGGCGGGCGCCGGGGTGGCTGCCGGCGCCCGCCGTGCGGGTCACCGGGTCCGGGTGGCGTCCTCGGCGTCGGCGAGGCGTTCGCGTGCCTCGGCGAGGTCCTCGTCGGTCGGGTCGTCGTCCTGGGTGAGGTGGCGCCGCCAGTAGCCGGTGAAGTCGATCGACTGTTTCGGTAGGCCACGGTCGTCGACGAGGTGTCGCCGCAGGGCGCGTACGGTGCCGGCCTCGCCGGCCAGCCAGGCGAAGACCGAGCCGGCCGGGAAGGTCGCGGCGCGTACGGCGTCGAGCAGGCGGCTGCCGTGTGCGGCCGGCGGGTCGCCGCGGTGCAGCCAGTGCAGGGTGAGGTCGGCCGGGGTGTCGAGGTGTTGTTCCTCGGCCCGGTCGGGGATCTCGACGAAGGCGTGCGCGCGGGTGCCGGCGGGGAGCGCCTCGACGATGGTGCCGATCGCCGGCAGCGCCGACTCGTCACCGGCCAGCAGCATCCAGTCGCTGCTGCCGATCGGGACGGGGCGGGCGAAGACCGGTGACGGGCCGAACATGCCGAGGGTGTCGCCGGGGGTGGCGGATTCGGCCCATCGGGTGGCGGGGCCGGCGTGCTCGTGCAGGGTGAAGTCGATGTCGATCAGGTTGCCGTGCGGGTGGTGGGATCGGATGGTGTAGCTGCGGGTCCAGGGGCGAACGGGTGCGGGGATGTCGGCGAAGCCGGCGTACCAGCGCCAGAGGTCGGGGTCGGGGGCCGGTAGTCGGGGGCGGTGCTGGCCCGGTCTCGGGAAGTAGAGCTTCACCTGCTGGTCGGGGCCGGCGAGGTGCAGGTCGGCGAGGTCGTCGCCGGTGAAGGTGATCCGGGCCATTTTCGGGGTGATCCGGGTGACGTCGGCGACCCGGATGTACCGGATCGGAAGTTGTGCCATCGGGGGCCTCCGGAGTTGCGGAAGGTCGATGCCCTGTACGAGCCTTTCGCTTCAATTGTTTCATTGAAGTCCTTTTTGAGGCTTGGCGTGCGTGTGGGCGCGGGTCGTGCCGGTTGGCGGCCGGTCAAGTCTCAAGTCGCCGGTACAACTCCGGATGGCGGGGCGGGATGGTCAGCGGGGGATGTTGGCGACTCCGATCCGCTTGCGGAACACCCAGTAGGTCCAGCCCTGGTAGGCGACGACGACGGGGGCGAAGAGTGCGGCCACCCAGGTCATCACCTTCAGGGTGTAGGCGCTGGAGGCGGCGTTGTCGACGGTGAGGGTGCCGGCCGGGTCGGTGGTGGACGGCAGCACGGTCGGGAACAGCGCGGCGAACAGGGCGGCGACGGTCAGCCCGATCGCGGCGGCGGTGCCGACGAAGGCCCAGCCCTCCCGGCGTGCCCGGGTGGCGGCCAGCGCCCCGGCCAGGGCGAGCGCGGCGGCCACGGCGAGCCCGACGGCGGCCGGGGTGTGCCGGATGGTCAGGCCGACGGCCAGGAACGCGGCCGTGACCGCGGCGGTGGCCGTGGCCGCCCGGGCGGCGAGCCGGCCGGCCCGGGCCCGGATCTCGCCGGTGGTCTTGAGCGCGAGGAAGACGGCGCCGTGCGTGACGAACAGCGCCGTCGTGGTCACCCCGCCGAGCAGCGCGTACGGGTTGAGCAAATCGAGCAGTCCGCCGGTGTAGTCGTGCCGGGCGTCCAGTGGTACGCCGCGCAGCAGGTTGCCGAGGACGACTCCCCACAGCGCGGCGGGGATCAGCGAGCCGAGGAAGATGGCGAGATCCCAGCGGGCCTTCCAGGCTGCCTCCGGGCGCTTGTGTCGGTACTCGAAGGCGACGCCTCGGAAGATCAGGGCGAGCAGCACGAGCAGGAACGGCAGGTAGAAGCCGGAGAAGAGGCTGGCGTACCAGCCGGGGAAGGCGGCGAAGAGGCCGCCGGCGGCGGTGATCAGCCAGACCTCGTTGCCGTCCCAGACCGGCCCGATGGTGTTGATCAGCACCCGGCGTTCCCGGTCGTCGCGGCCGAGCACGGGCAGCAGGATGCCGACGCCGAAGTCGAAGCCCTCCAGGATGAAGTAGCCGGTGAAGAGCACGGCGATGAGCAGGAACCAGAAGGTGGACAGGTCCATCGTGGACTCCGGTCGGGTCGGTCGTGGGCGGGCTGCGGGTGCGGCGGGCGGGCGCCGGGTCAGTAGGCGAAGGCGAGGGGGCGGTTCTCGTCGTCGGTGTCGGGATCGGGTTCGGCGGGCGGTGCGGTGTCCGGCAGGCCGGCGCGGGCGTACCGGATCAGCAGCCGGACCTCGACGACGGCGAGGGCGGCGTAGACCAGGGTGAAGGCGGTGAACGAGGTGAGGACCTCGGCCAGCGAGACGCTGCGGGAGACGCCGTCGCGGGTGAGCATCTCGCCGAAGACGACCCACGGCTGCCGGCCCATCTCGGTGAAGATCCAGCCGAAGCAGTTCGCGGCGAGCGGCAGGACCGGCATGACCAGGCCGGCCCGGACCAGCCAGCGGGAGTTCGGGGTACGGCCGCGGCGCTGCGCCCAGAGCACCCACGCGGCGATCGCGGCGGCGGCCAACCCGAAGCCGATCATGAATCGGAAGCTCCAGTAGGTGACCGGGATGACCGGGGTGTAGCTGCCGGGGCCGTACTGGGCGACGTACTGGGCCTGGAGGTCGTTGATCCCCCGGACCTGCCCGTTCGGGTCGCCGGTGCCGAGCACGGAGAGCAGGTACGGGATCTTGATGGCGAAGAGTTCCCGGCTGCCGTCCAGGCTGCCGACGGTGAGTACGGAGAACGAGGCGGGCTGCTCGGTGGTGTAGAGCGCCTCGGCGGCGGCCATCTTCATCGGCTGCACCTGCGTCATGATCTTGCCTTGCAGGTCGCCGGTGATCACGACGGCGACCGCGGCGGCGAGGGTGACCCAGGCGCCGAATCGGGCGGCGAACCGGAACGCGGCCCGGTCCTCCCCCGCTGCCGGGCTCTGCCGCTCGGCGGCCTGCTTGCCGGCCTTGCCGGTCGGGCGGCGCAGGTGCCAGAGGGCGATCGAGACCATCAGTGCCCCGGCGACCAGGAAGCAGCCGGCGAGGGTGTGCGGGAAGGTGACCAGGGTGACCTTGTTGGTGAGTACGGCGACGATGTCGGTGAGTTCGGCGCGGCCGGTGTCGGGGTTGATCCGGTAGCCGACCGGGTTCTGCATCCAGGAGTTCGCGGCCAGGATGAAGTACGCGCTCAGCGTCGAGCCGAGCGCGGCGGCCCAGATGGTGGCCAGGTGAATCCGTCGGGGCAGCCGGTCCCAACCGAAGATCCACAGGCCGAGGAAGGTGGATTCGAGGAAGAACGCGAGCAGCGCCTCGATCGCCAGCGGGGCGCCGAAGACGTCGCCGACGAAGCGGGAGTAGTCGCTCCAGTTCATCCCGAACTGGAACTCCTGCACGATGCCGGTGACCACACCCATCGCGAAGTTGATCAGGAAGAGCTTGCCGTAGAACTTGGTCAACCGCAGGTAGCGCAGCTCCCCGGTGCGATGCCAGCGGGTCTGCAGGATCGCCACGAGCACCGACAGCCCGATGGTCAGCGGTACGAAGAGGAAGTGGTAGACGGTGGTGACACCGAACTGCCACCGGGCGACGTCGAGCGCGTCCACGGCAAACCCCCAGGTATTTACTACCGGACGTAGTAAATACTACCTGTCGTCGTAGACGGTGGCGCTGGGAGGTCGATCACGTCCGGCGGGCGCCTCCGCCGGATCGCCGGACTCGTGAGCCGGCGGCGGTGCACCGCGTCCCGGCCGGCGCGACACCCCCGGCCCCGGGCCTCCCGGACGGCCGGCGCGTGCGACGATCGACCGCTGATGGAGACCACCACCGCCGCGCCCTGGCGCGCCCCTCGCTTCTGGCTCTTCCTCCAGGTCCTCGCCCGGGGCGTGGTCGGGCTGCTCGCCCGGCTGCGGGTCACCGGCGACGTGCCCGACAACCTGCGGCACGGCCCGCTGATCCTGGCCGCCAACCACCTCAACCCGTTCGACCCGGTGGTGCTGACCGCCGCCTGCCGGGTACGCCGGATCGCGCCCCGGATCATGGCCACCGGCGGGGTCTTCCGGGCCCCGATCGTCGGCTCCGCGATGCGGGCCAGCGGACACATCCGGGTGGACCGGCGTACCCCGACCGTCGGACTCGCCCTGGAGCACGCGGCGTCGGCCGTCGCCCAGGGCTCGGTGGTGCTGGTCTATCCGGAGGGGCGGATGGGGCTCGACCCCGGCATGTGGCCCGAGCGGGGCAAGACCGGCACCGCCCGGCTCGCCTTCGCCAGTGGCGCCACGGTGGTGCCCGTCGCCCAGTGGGGCGCGCACGAGGTGCTGCCGTACGCCGCACCGGCCGGCATGCTCCGGGCGGTCGGCCGGGCGATGCTCCGCCGGCCGGTGATCCGGGTGCACTTCGGCCCGCCCGTCGACCTGACCGGAATCGACCCGACCAGCCCCGGCGCCGCCGCCCGGGCCACCGACGCGATCATCGAGGCGCTCACCGTCGCCCTGGCACCGCTGCGCCCCGACGAACCCGACCGGCCCCGGTACGTCGACCCGACCCGGCCCACCGAAGCCCGGCGCCAGCACCGCCGTCCCCGCCTCGACGACGCGGCCGGCGGCTGAGCCGGGCACGGTGTTCCCGGCGTCGGGAGCACCGTGCCCGGGTTCGGTGCGCGCGGCTCACCGCAGGGTCGGCACGTCGCCGCCGGGCAGCCAGTCGACGGTGGCACCGGGCAGTCCCGCCGTCCAGGGCGCGGCCGCCTCGGCGAGCCGGACCGGATCCGGTGGCGTCGGGCCGAGGCCGATCGCGTACCGGGTCAGCTCCGGGGTCCGCTCGAACGGGCGCGGCCAGGCGTGCGGCTCCGCTGCCCCGGCCCGCTCCACGGCGGTGAGCAGGGCCCGAACCCGGCCCCGGACCCGGCCGAGCGTCACGCTGAACGCCTCGCCCCGGACCGCCCGTACGGTCAGCACCGCCCAGGCGGCGTGCCGGCGGTGCAGCGGCGGTGGCGACAACACCTCGGGGGGCGGCTCCGGGGCGGCTCCCGCCGCGTCGAGGAGTTCCCACCCGGCATAGAGCTCCCGGGTCAGCAGGTCCCGACCGGCCGCGGACACCTGCCCCGAGCAGGACCGGACCGGCGCGCTGGGCGTCATGATCTGCACCGGTGGATCGGTGCCGGCATCGACCGGGGCCACCGAGCCGTCCGGTTCGGCGGGACCGGCCGGCGACGGGTGCAGGGCGATCGGCTCGCGCCAGTCCCAGGCCGCCCAGTCGGCGAAGAACTGCCGCAGCAGCGGGACCGCGGAGAGGTCGCCGGCCTGGCGTACCGTGCGGGCGGCCAACACCGTCCAGGCCAGCCCGGGCAGCCCGCCGAACGGCGCCGAGTCGAGCCCGCGTACCCGCGCCCACGCCTTCACCTGCCGGGCCAGCCCGACGAACGCGGACCGGTGCCCGCGTACCGCCGCGAGCAGTTCCTCGGCGTCGCTGACCGCGCTCAGCGCGACCGCCGCCGCCGTGTCCAGCACGGCCCGGCGGGACACCGCCGCCGTCGCCGGCACGTCCCCGGTGGCGACCACCACCAGGTCGACGTCCCGGTCGTCGACGCGCAGCCGCAGGCCCGGCACCCGGGCGCCGCGCACCTGACGCAGCCCCGTCGCGGCCGGCAGCGCGGCCCGCACCCGGGCCTCGACCGCCGACATCTCGACCACGCCCGGCAGCGCCAGCACCAGGTCCAGGTCGGCGCCGGGCAGGGCGCAGCCGAGCCGCCGCGATCCGACGACGTGCAACACCGCCTCCGGCAGGGCGTCTCGCAGCCGCGACACCACCCGCCGGGTCAGCGGGTCCGCAGGCGACTGCTCCGGTACGCCGGAGCCGGCCGGTGCGGTGCGCAGACCGGGGTCGGCCGGTGCGGTGCCGCAGTGCCCGGGCGCCGGGGGCGGGTGCACGCTCTCCGGCTCGACCCCGGCGGGTCGGGCCGGCTCGCCGGACGGGTCGGTCGAGCCGTCGACGACGACGTCCACGGTGACGCCGTAGTGGTCCGAGACGAACAGGCCGTCGACGGAGGCCGGGGCGGTGCCGAGCAGGGCGGCGGCCTCGGCCCGCAGTCCGGTGCCGCGCAGCAGTACCCGGTCGAGTCGGCCCGCCCGGCCGGACAGCGACGAGACGGCCGCCAACGGGTTGGCCAGCGGATCGAAGGTCGGCGTCCGGTCGGCCGGCCCGTGCAGCTCGGACCAGGCGTCCCGTACCTCGGGCAGGACGCCGGGGCCACGTCCGCCGTCGTTGAAGTCGCCGACCAGCACCACCGGGCCGTCGATCCCGGCCAGCGCCTCGGCGAGCCGGGCCAGTTCGACCTGCCGTCGGGCCGCCCCGCCGTCGGCGTGGTCGCTGGTCAGGTGGGTACCGGCCACCACCAGCGGCCCGGCGGCCGACTCCACGGTGATCGCCGCGACCGCCTTGTGCGGGCCGAGCGGGTGCCGGCCCGCCTCCCGGACCGGCAGCCGGCTGAGCAGCAGCAGCCCGGTGTCGTCGACGTCCCGACCGGTCGGGTCGGTGCCCAGGGTGTAGCCGGCGCGGACCCACGGGGCGCTCAGCAGCAGGTGCAGCAGGCCGGCTTCGACCTCCTGCAGGGCGATCACGTCCGCGTCGGCGTGTTCGAGCGCGGCCAGCAGCAGCGGCCGGCGCCGGGCGGTGTCGATCCGGTCGCTGTCGTACCGGTCCCAGAGGGTGTTCCAGGTCAGCACCCGCAGCCGGGCCGGGCCGGGCAGCGATGCGGTGCCGGCCGGCGCGGGCGCGGCACGCCAGCCGGCGGCCGGTACGCCGGTCCGGCCATCCGGTCCGGCCGACCAGCGGAACGGCGTGCCGGCGGTGAAGGACGGTGCCCGGAGCAGCCGGGGTCGCCGGCTGCGGCCCACCGGAGCCGAGTCGATCCGGTCCAGACCGGCGGCCCGGTCCCAGACCACCTCGCCGTCCGCCTCGATGAACAGCACCCGGTGCCACGGGATGTCGCCGCCCGGAGTGAACGCGGGCAGCGGCACCCGTTTCGGGGCGGTGCCCCGGACGTTGACCCCGAGCACGAACCGGGCCGGGTCGAAACGCGGATCCCAGCGGATCCGGTGGTAGATCTCCTCGCTGGTCCGCATGCTCACCCCACCTCGCCACACACGGGCTCACCGTCGCGCACCGGCGCACCGTCGGCCGGGTTCTCCGGCTCCTCGTCGGCGAGGCTGCCGGCGACGTCGCCGACCGTGCCGTCCGGCCCGACGTACCAGGTGCGGTGCGCCTCCCCCGGCAGCGGCGGCCGGAACCGGCGGAGCTGGCCGGCGAGCACCTCCGGCGGCACCGGGTACGCCCGGTCGGCGTTGCGCCGGGCCAGCACGTCGTCCGGAACCAGCAGCACCGCGTGCGTGGTCAGCGCGTCGCGGCGGCGGGCCACGGCGTGCACCAGGGACCGCTGCTGCCGGTTCAGCGCGGTCGCGTCCCAGACGACCGTCCCGCCGGCGGCCAGCAGGGTGTCGAGCCGGTCCAGGCCGGCCCGCAACACCTCGGCGTTCGCCCGCTGGTCGGCGCGGGACCCCCGGGCCTGGCGCAGCTCGTCGAGGGAGACGATCCCGGCCACGCCCGGCAGGCGCCGCGCGAAGCTGCTCTTGCCGCTGCCGGCCGGCCCGACCGTCAGCACGAGCCGGGGAAAGCGCCCCGACCGCCACCGCCAGGTTGCCGCCGGCGCCTGCTCCGGCGTGCCGATCCGGCCGTCCGCGTACGCCTGGCGGGCCTCGGCCCAGCACCGGTCCGCCGCCTCCGGGTCACACCCGCGCAGCGCCGTACGCAGCTCGGCCCGCAGCGGGCGCAGCGGCGCCTCGGCGAGCAGGCCGGCCTCGTCGGCGTGCAGTTCCGACCAGGCGACCTGCTCCCGCGCCTCGGCGCTGCCGGCGTCGTCGCGGCCGGTCAGCACCGCGGCGGCGACGGCGTGCAGCACGCCGACGTCGACCGCGTCGGCGAGCCGGACCAGGCCGGCCCGGCGCGCCTCGTCGGGAAACGGCCGGTGCGGGCCGGTGTGCAGCTCCACCAGGTCGTTGATTCGGCGCGCCAGCGGCATGCCGAGCGGAGCGACCAGGCGGGCCGCCAGCCCCGGCCGGCGGGGCTGGGCGAAGAGGGCCGCCAGCACCCCGGCCAGGCGCGGGTCACCGCGGCGGTCCAGCAGGTCGAGCCGGGCCAGGACGTCGGCGACGACCTCCTCGGCCCGCTCGACCGTCCCGCCGTCACCCGCGGTGTCGTCGTTTCCGGTGCCGGTGCCGCCGAGGGTGGCGGCGAGCAGCGCGGGTACGTCCGCCCGGCCGCCCGACCGCACCTCCCAGAGCGGGGCGTGCGGGCCGAGCCCGTTGGGCAGCACCGGAGCCAACATCCAGTGCGCGTCGGTGCGTACGTGGTCCCGGCGTACCCACTTCGCGACCCGGGCGGCGAACTCGGCGCGGGTAAAGCCGTCGACGGTCCGGACCACGTAACCCTCCTGCCGGGCCGGGTCGAGCCGCAGCGTACGCAGGGCCCGTTCGTCGAAGGTGCCCCGCCACAGCACCGGCGGCACCGGCAGGCCGAGCCGCCGGGTGAACCGGACCGTCCGGTCCCAGTCCAGGCAGTGGTCACCGGCCCAGACCGAGAAGGCGTAGAACCAGCTCGCCAGATCCTGGTAGCCGATCGAGTGCCGGGCGTAGACGTTCTCCCCGCAGATCCGCCACCCGGCCGGCAACCCGGCGGCGATCCGGCCGTGCAGTGCCTTCAACCAGGCCCGGGACGGATGATGCGCCGAGTCCAGCGAGCGGGCGTGCAGGCCGTCCCGGTAGAGGGTGGTGTTCTCGCCGTCGAGTTTCTCGGTCACCACCACCTCCCGGCCGCGCAGGCCGGACAGGTCCCCGACCCGCAGGTCGTCGGCGGCCACCCCGGGCGACCAGGGCAGGTGCGGGGTGCGAGGGTACGGCACCCGCATGATCCACCCCCGACGACGACCAACCTGGTGATCGAAAACGGTACGCAGCGCGGCAATTCCCGGCCAGCCATTTAGGCATCGGCGAGCGGGAAGCGAACCGCGCCGGTCACGCGGATCCGGAGCAGGTCGACGGTGCTCTCAGCAAGCCGTGTCGCTCACCCTTGCTGAGAATGTCCGGTGCGGTGGTGGGATCGGTGCTCGTACTGTGCCGACAGAACCGGCCGCCAACCCGGTGTCGACTCGTCGCTCCGGCAGGCGGTGCAGAGCGTCCACAGCCGATAACCATCCCCGTACGTCTGGCAGTGGGCCAGGTAGTTTCCGGTGTATTCCCATGCCTCGCCGGCGAACCTGCACTCCGCGCAGTACCGGAACGACGACCTGTACTGCCATCCGCTCGGTAGGTTCCCGTTGCATCCGGTGACGAGCGGCTCCACCACCGCAGCCCGAGCCTGCTCCGCCGGTACCGGAGCCGGCTGGGCCAGCGCCGGGCCCGCAGGCACCGCCACGCCGGCAGAAAACGCAGCGGCCAAGGCCAGCGCGAAGGCCGCTTTCTTGAGTAAGAATCCACGTCCCTGTGTCATGTCGCGAAAGTTATCAACAGGCGACTTCTCGGCGGCTTCGGCTGCTTCTGATGTCTCTCTGAGACGACAACCGTAGGCTGCCGGGTTCAGGGCGGCGATTCGAGTGACGACGATGCCGGGTGTGAGCCGCCCGTCGAACGAGCTTTGGGAGGTTTCGATGTTGCGATCGACCTTCGGCGCCGCTCGGTTGGCGCTCGGGCTGGTCACCGCTCTGACCCTGGCGCTGATCGCCGGCCAGCCCGCCGCTGCGGCGGGTACCACCACGCCGGAGGGCGGCTGGCAGCTGACGAACATCGGCCAGCGCATCTGCATCCCGGCCGGCGAGTCCTGGTGGACGTACTTCTGGATCACCATCGACGGAGAGTGGTCGACCCCCATCGAGGTCGGAGCCCGCAACCTGCCCGCCGGCACGACCACGAGCCTGCCGCACGCGCCGATCCCGCCCGGATCGAGCGACGGTCACACCGCGCTCAATCTGATCGCGATGACCCTGCCGCCGCTACCGTTCGGGGTGTACCAGCCGGTGCTGACGGCGTCGGACGGGCTGCAGACGCAGAGCGTCCCGGTCACGATCCAGGTCCAGGAGCGCTGGGGCTGCGTCTGAGTCTCAGCGGCCTACCGCCCGGGACTCGTGCCCCGAACCCTGCCGACCACGAGTGAACCGTTTCCGGTCCTCCTGCAGTCCGCCGCGGGCGCTGGGGGAAGCCGGGGCGCGTGCGCCGCCATGCCGAGGATGAGAAGTGCAGCCCACACCCGTCAGTTGGAACGGCGCTGCCGCAAGTAGGCGGGAATACCTCCCGGGCGGTCCGCACCCCGAGCGCCTCGCGGGCTGGGCGATCCGCCGCTTCGCGGTGGTGGCAACGCAGAGGCTAGTACCTCGTCTTTGGAGGTTGATCGTGTAATCCGTCGGTTCGGAGGAATTTATCGGGCGGCTGTCTCCCAACATGTTGAGCCGTGGGAGGTGGCGGCGGGAGTTCCTCGACTTCCTCAATACCCTGCGCCGCTGGCCCGACCAACGCCTCTACCTGATCGTCGACAACTTCTCCCCAACACAAACATCCCGAGATCCGCGTCTGGTGCGCGACCAACCGCGTTGACCTGGTGCCATCTACGCTTTCTGGCTGAACTGGATCGAGGCCGAGTTCGCCGCGGTGCGGTACTTCGCCCTCAACGGCACCGACCACCGCACCCACGCCGAACAGGACGCCGCCATCGGCGACTACATCCGCTGGCGAAACCAACACGCCCGACCGAAAACCGCATTCGCCACCGGTTCCAAGATCCGCCACCCCGACTACCCGTTCAAGACTGCATGACGAGGCACTAGCTCTTCTCCGTCTTGTCGTTCGTCTTGTCGGACGAGCGCGGCAGGGGGATACGAAGACGGGGGAAGTCAACGAACCGACCCTTTTGACTGAGTTGGGCCAGCAAACGAGACGCTTCGGCACGTCCTCGGGCGTCTCCAATGCGTTCAAAGTAGGAATCGGCTTCAGTCGAGTGAATTATCGCTTCCTCGACCAAACCTACTTCCGCCGAGTACCTGGCAAGCTCAAGCGTCGCAAGACCGGCGTCCTCCCACCATCCCGAGGCCAGCGCATCGTCGCGGCTCTCGATCGCGTACACCTTCGACCTCGCCAGATTGCCAACTTTTCGAGAGTGCACGGAGAGTAAACGAATAGCCCGGACGCGCTCAATCAGTTCCCCGCTCCTGTCGGCTCGCGCGAGCGCCTCCTGCGCCACCGATTCTGCCTCCGTAAATTGGCCAGACAATATAAGTGTCTCAGCCATGTCGTTCAACAGCCGGCAGATTCCGTGCGCATTTTCGCAGGCTCGCATTTCTTGCAAGCCCCTCCCGAACAAGTTGAGCGCTTCGACCCTGTCCCCGTTCTCGCGGACAATGTATGCCTGAAGTCGCAGCAAACTTGCATGCTGGTAGTTTGCTGACGTTGAATCAACCAGGCGCGCCGCCTGCGCATGGTAGAACTGGGCGCGGGCCGCGTTCTGCATGAAGAACGCCATATAACCAAGGTAGGTCAGGAACCGCGACTGAAGTGTTGAGTCGTCGCTCTGCTCTGCGGCGAGCGAGCCCAGCTCCCACGCACGTACGGCGTCACTCCAAAGACCGCGCGCGTGCAGATAGTAACCCAGGCCGGCGACGATATCCTTCGTGCGTTGCATGTCTCCTC
The DNA here is from genome assembly GCF_050936445.1 of Plantactinospora sp. CA-294935. NCBI lineage: Bacteria > Bacillati > Actinomycetota > Actinomycetes > Micromonosporales > Micromonosporaceae > Plantactinospora > Plantactinospora sp. CA-294935. The sequence goes on along the minus strand of NZ_JBNJMU010000001.1, from coordinate 7,054,626 downwards.
TACTGTAACACCACTCAATTAGGAATACAATATTCGGCCGATCTGCGTCAATTCTCGCGTATTCGGCGACTGCGATTGCCTTGACCCGCTCATCTCCAATCGATCGTTCGAGCTTCCGAATAACGTAGTCGGCAGCTCGCTCGAGCAACGGCTCCGAGTCCTCGCCCACCCGGTCAAGGGTGTAGCGCTTCACCAACGGATGGACGGTCCAGGCATCCTCTTTGCGCTGCACCAGCGCCAATCGGCTTAGATGAAAGAGTGCCTCGCGACTTTCGTCAACGGAGATCTGCGTACAGTTCGCCAACATCTCTGTCGTGGAGGGTAGTGGAAGTGTGGCTATTGCTCTTATTGTCTTAGCTGCGTTCGGCTGACTTTGCAGCGTCGCCCATAGTCCAGCGAAAGAAAACTCCGCTAACGGATCTTGGCTGCCATTGTCGTCAAGCACCTCGTCGGCTGGCATGCCCAACCTAATTTGCGCAGCCGACCAAACGATCGCAAGGGGAAGCCTACCTGAGCGACGAAGTATTCTGGCCTCATCGTATTGAGACAGTTTCTCGGTGTGTTCCGAGAATTGCTGCTCGAGCAGGGTTGCGGCATCTTCTTCACTTAGAATGTCCAAGGCTATCGCAACGGCGACGTCAATCTTATACCTTGTTGTGACGATCGCCTTGGTCGGTGCCGGCAACTCCCTGAGGAACGAGTACACTGTCTCGTCGTCGATTGTTTCGAGGTTGTCCACAATTATGAGCGTCCGCTGCTTTTTTAGAGCTGATTTTGCTGCCTCAAGTTTGTGGTCATCACTAGATCTCGTAATATCCTCTCGCCCTAAGGTAATGCCGATCGTATCAAGAATGTCACTTAGGGTACGGTGTCGAGACGGCCTGGGACGAGGGCCTTCTGCTGCGAGCAACTCCTCCTTCGCCGAAGTCCAGATGACTGCACCAAAACGCTCTTCGGGTAAGAGGGACCTGAATGTATCGACGTAGTGCCGTGCGACGACCAGCGCTAGGGCTGATTTGCCGCTTCCGCCTATGCCGTCAATGGATACAATCGAATGTTGAGACTGCGGATATGGGCGAAGTAGCTGATGGATCTTCGCCTGCTCCTCTGTGCGTCCCACGAAGTTTGTGAAGTCGGGTGCGGGTAGGTTTTCTAGAGGTCGAGGGTCGGAGTGCACAGCGCGATTCGACCGTGCCGTCGCCCGCCTAGAACGTCGGGATCTGTTCCAGTCGGCCACCGACTTTTGGCCGAAGAGTGCCAAATATATGAGCCCCAGGGCGGCAATGACAATCGGTACGATGATGTCCGCGAGGCTCATTCGCTATTCCCTTGAGCGAGAGACCTCTTCTGGGCAATTACTACCAAGCCTAGTCCTCGTCGTGCCCACCGGCCGGCGATGGTGTTTTCGATTAACATGGCGCGATGGACGACACGTCGCGTGAGTCGATCCAAATGCGGCCACCTTCGTAAGGCACGATTTATCACTCCAGCATTGCGTCCCCGCTCAAGGGAGAAGAATGCCCAGTAGCAGAAGAGCCAACGTGACTGTACCCGGTGCACAGCGAATCCGGCAGCCTCGATCGCTGGCGATATCGTCTCCCACCTGTACTCCCGAACATGTCCCGCGTGATAGCTCTTGCGTTGTAGGCTTCGGAAGAAGATGTGAGTCCCGGCGGTTGAATTTGGAACCGCAATAACGAGCCAGCCGCCAGGACGAGTTATGCGTTCCAACTCCCTCAGCACCTGAGTGGGTGAAATTACATGCTCCAGGACCTCGGCACACAGAGTGAAATCGCTAGCGCCGGTTTTGATGGGGATGTGGGCGGCATCACCCTGTACATCGAGTATCCTCCCGGAGGCTTCGATCAAGTCCTGCGACCTCCTGAGGGCATTTGCGGAAAGGTCAACACGGATGGCCAGGTCAAAACCCCGGGAAATCAGCGCACGGGTGTGGCTCGAGGCGCCTGAGCCCACGTCAATTGCTACACGGCCCGTGCCGGCCTGAGCCTGAACGATGGGTACCAGCCAGTCCACAAAAGCTTGGTTCTCCGCGTGATACCAACCGGGAATCCTCTGGATGTCTCCCGTGGATTTATCGGCCTCGCGTTGCTCGTAATATCTACGGTATTCCCTGGTTGCGGTCGGTTCGTGCTCCATCCGGGCCCGTGTCCCACCGAGAGGTGCGAGTTCGGTCAGGTCACGAAGGCTGGATATGCGGAAATCAGCGCGCCCGAGGTCGCGTCCTAGCACTGAATTAATTCCCACAGTTACGAGACCCACGGTGCGGCCGAGGGCAATGCCTTCGGTCATATCATCTACGATGATGGTCCTGGCCGGTTCGGACCCCGTCCTTCGAAGGATTTCCCACAACGCGATAGGGTCCGCCTTCGGTGCCTCTGTCCCTCTGGCGGCCATGATCGTGCAGAAATATTTCGTCCATCCGTATCGCCTTGCCGCAGATACAACGCAGGATCGGAGCTGATTACTGAGGACTGCCATACTGATGCCCAGCCCGTGCAGTTCTGCCAGTGTTTGTGCCGCACCTTCGGTCGGTCGGACCTGATCAAGGCGTTTGCGATACTCGTACTCAAAGGTACGTGCCGCATATTTGAGCTTTTTCGCCGGCACGCTCTGCTCCTTGTAAAGGTCGATCCATCGCATACCGACACGCTCTTTCCACTGACCGGGCGTCAGTAATGCGCCTCCGAGCAACGCGATGGCGCTAACGTGCGCTGCCGCCGTGGCATCAATCTCGTCTACGAGCGTTCCCGACCAGTCAAAAACAATTGTCGTAGCCGAAGGATTGTCTGACCGATACATGGTTCGACTATACGTGACGCACCCCACATACACACCGTGTCAGTGAGCCGACTCGCCCTCAACTTAGGATCTTGATTACTCGGATCTCGTTTCTCCGCCTGGCTGCGGCGGCAGTGGTCGGGGTTCAACGCACGTGTGACTGCGATTGATCGACAAGTTGGGCACGGGCGTGGTCCGCCCGCTGCCACGTCCGGCGCTGGAAGACCGAGGAAGGGAGATGGGCCCTCAGGCCTCCGGCGCCAGGGTCTGGATCACTGATGTCATGTCCCTTTGAAGATCGACTGCGGAGCGGCCATCGGCGGAGTTCTTGAAGCCAAGGTCCATTGTGTGGCGGCGCAGCCCACAAGTATGAGCCGGGCCGGCTTGCGTGGTTACGGGTGGATCCGTCCGGAGTGTGGTTTAGGAGAGGGATAACCGCTGGCGGGCTCAATGACTTTTCGCCGGTGCGCCGCTAGGCCCCTCCCGCCAGTTCCTCAGGTAACAGCAGATGTGTGTGAGGATGGACGGGCCATCGAGCGGAGGAGGTAAGCACCGTGGTGTTCGTTGCAAGGCGGCCGCCCTTATCGGGGCGATGCTCCGCGCTGACGCGACCCCCTTCGTCGTGACAACAGCGTTGCGATCCTCAGCCGAGCTTGTGGCGTGGATTCGTGCTGAAGGTCTCGAGCTCTGCGGCTTCGACTTTGGTGGTACCCTGCTCGACTTCGAGCCGATCCACGTCCGGTCCTTCCTGTTGACACTTGACATCGTCGATCGAGTGGCAGAAAGGCGGGTGCGGCATATCGTTCGTGCCTCGCTTCATGAGGGAAAGGACTCCGTTGAAATGGCCTGGCGAATTATCCGGGCACTTAGCCTCGATGCAGATCCCGTACAAGTGGCAGTCGAGAAGCGTGCGTTCGTGGAAGTCCTTACAGCCCGGCTAATCCTAGATGCGGATATCGTGCGAGCCATTGTGGCAGTGTCCGAAATTGCTGAAATAGCTGTCATCACGCGAGGCACGGTTCAGTCGACGTCCGGCATTTTGCGCAGATCGCTTCCGGCCCACATATTCAATGAGATGCAGGTCGTCGGGAGAGAGTTCCTATCAGGACGCCTGGACAAGTGCCGCCTCCTCGCTGATGCGATCACCTCCCGGCCAGTGTGCCGTGCCGGGTACGTCGGGGACTCGGATGAGGACAAGCGCATCGCTGAGGATGCTGGTATTCCGTTCTTTATGTTCCGACCGTTCTGTTGATCAAGTGGCAGTCGCACCTCATCCGCGCCCGTCAGCCGGAGCGGCGCTGTCGCAGGTAGGCGAGGACGGCCTCCCGGGTGGTTCGCACCCCGAGCGCCTCGCGGGCCTGGGCGATCCGCCGGTTCGCGGTCCGCAGCGACAGGAACTCCGCCGCCGCCGCGGCGGCGATGGTCTCGCCGTCGGCGAGCCGCTCCAGCAGCGCCCGCTGCTCGGGGATCAGCCGGCTCACCACCGACTCGGTGTCGGACTCCGGCACCTCGTCCGGATCCCGGTGCACCGGCCCGAGCCGGCTCAGGTCGTCGACGAGCGCCCGGCCGACCTCGCCGGCCGGGTCCACGATGGCCACCACCCCGGCGCCGCGGGCCGCGGCCAGCACCGCCAGCCGGACCGTGTCGGCGTCCGGTACCCGGCCGAACAGCACCAGCCGGGCGGCCGCCAGGTCCCAGCCGGGCTCGGCGACGGCGAACCCCTCCCGGGTCGCCCACCCGTCCCGGGCCAGTCGGCGCAGCACCGTGGTCGCGTCGGTCGCCGATGGTACGACGTAGCGCGGCGGGTCGGTCATCGCTGCACCTCCAGCACCAGTCACAGCGCCTCCAGGGCGAGGGCCGCGGCCTCGGTACGGGTGCGGGCGCCCAGCTTGCGCATCCCGGACCGGACGTGGGTCTCCACCGTCTCCGCGGATATACCCAGTTGACCGGCGATACGTCGGGTCGGTTCGCCGGCCGCGACCAGCCGGAGCACCTCACGTTCCCGGTCGGTGAGGTCGCCGTCGGCGCGGGCACCCCGGATGTCGCGGCGTACCGCGTGCCGACGCAGTGCCCGGCGGATCCGGCCGAGCAGTACGACCAGCCCGGCGCGGTCGGCGCGTTCCTCGGCGGTCAGCAGCAGCGGGACGCTCCGGGCCGGGTCCGGTTCGTGCAGGCCGGCGGCGAGCAGGCAGCGCACCTCCTCGCGGACCGCCAGGTCCCGCCAGCCGTCGGCGGCCCGGGTGAAGCCGGCCGGGTCGCCGCCCGGGGTGTCCCAGGCGGCGAGGGTCTGCCACACCGGCGCAGGCTCCGGCGGAACTCCGGTCACCGCACCGCCGGGCAGCGCCGGACCGGGGCCGGCATCCGCGCCGTCGTACGCCGCCCAGCGGGCGGTGATCTGGCGCAGCCCGTCGATCAGCGGCGGGCCGCCGGAGGATGCTCCGCCGGCCCGGTCCGGCTGGCCGTCCAGCCAGGCCGCCTCCCGGCTCACCCAGTCGAGCAGCGCGTCGGCGCCGGTGGAGCCGCCGGTGGCGGCCGCCAGCCGGGACCGGGCCGGGCCGAGCAGGCCGCCGTCGGCCTCGACCAGGCTGGCGGCGGCCACCGCGTAGCCCCGGGCCAGCCGGGGCAGGGTCCGGTCGGTCAGGTCGGCCGCCCGGCGCAGCGCCTCGTCGGAGTCGAGTGCCGGGCCGGAGTCGAGTGCGGGCAGGCCGCCGCGCAGCGCCGCGCACCACAGCCGGGCGGCCAGGAACCGGGTCTGCCAGCTGTAGGCGAGGTCGGCCGCGCAGGCGTGTTCGGCCGCCTCGGCGGCCTGCCCGGCCTCGCCGAGCCGGCCGTCGGCGAGCAGCGTCTCGACCAGTAGCCAGGCGCTCCACCGGGCGGAAAGCGGATCACCGGCCGTACCCGCCGCGGCGGCGGCCGAGGCCAGCGTCGACTCCCAGCCCGGGGCGCGGTTCGCGGCGCGTACCGCCGCCAGCGCGGCCCGCAGGCCCGGATGCGCCGGTTCCGGGCCGTGCAGGGCGGTGATCCGGGCCGCCGCCCGGGTCGCCTCGGTCGGGTCGGCGTCGAGCTGGGCGAGGAGCATGATCCGGTCCCGGGCGGCGAGCTGCTCGGGGGTGGCCGAGTCCGGTACCCGGGCCACCGCCGACCGGGCGCCGGCCAGGTCGGCGAGCTGGACCAGTGCCTCCGCCCGCAGCAGGTCCGGGTCGACGCCGAGCGGTGTGCCGGTGCTGAGCACCCGGGCGGCGGCCCGGGGTCGGCCGCAGGCCAGCGCGGCCCGGGCGGCGTCGACCCGGACCGCCGGCTCCGGCTCGACGCCGGGCAGCGCGCAGGCGAGCAGCAGCAGCTCGGCGCGGAGACCGGCGGCGTCGGCGTCGGCCGCCACGTCCAGCGCCCGCCGGTACGCCGCCGCGCCGTCACCGGCCGCCGCCAGGTGCCGGGCCGCCTCGGCCGGTGGTACCAGCTCGGCCAGACGCCGGTGCAGCGCCTGCCGGCCGGTCTCGTCGAGCAGCCCGGCGGCGACCTCGGCGACGTACGGCGACACCGGGGCGACCAGCGCGGCGCCGTCCTGCTCGACGGTGACCAGGCCGGCGGCGTCCAGTTCGTCGACCCCGGCACCGAGCACGCCCGCCGGTGCCGGCCGGCCGAGCAGCCCGAGTGCGGCCATCGTGGTACGCGCCGGCCGGGTGAGGTCGGCCAGCGCCGCCGCCACCGCGTAGCCGACCTGGTCCACGTCGCGGTCCGCCGGCACCGGCTCCGGACGCCGCTCGCCGCTGCCGCCGGGTCGGGGCGCTCCGGCCGCCCGCTGCGCGGCCACCTGCCGGGCCAGGGTCACCACCGCCAGCGGCACCCCGCCGGCCCGCCGGACCACGTCGGCGACGGTCGACGGGCCCAGGCCGGGGGCGATCCGCCCGGCCAGCAGGGTCGCCGACTCCACGGTCAGCGGCGGCACCGCGAGCCAGCCCGCCGCGACGGCCCGCAGCGCCGCCACCGCCGCCGGCGGCAGCCGGTGCGGGGTACGCAGCGCGACCGCGATCCGGCAGTGTGCGGCCAGCGGCACCAGGGCGGCGAGGGTGGCCGGATCGACCCACTGGAGGTCGTCCAACAGCAGCAGGCCGCCGCGTACCCGGGACCGGACCGCCTCGGCGAGCAGTGCCGGATCGTGCCCGGGCAGCCGGACCCGGACCGCGCGGGCCAGCGCGAACGCCGGTTCACCGGGCAGGCTGGCCAGGCCGCCACCGGCGAAGACCGGCCCCCGGAACGCGGCGCCGAGCCGGTGCAGCGCGGTGCTGCGCCCGCCACCGGGTCCACTGTGCAGCACCACCAGGCCGGGGGTGGTGAGCAGGCCGGAGCCGGCCGCGACGACGTCCGGGGCCCGATCGCCGACCGGCCCGTCGCCCGGCAGGTCGGCTGGCCGGAACTGGTCGGGCAGATCACCGACCGACGCGTGCCGCACTGTCCCTCCCCCGCCCGGGTCGACGCCTGACCACCGTGGAAGACGGTGGCACGAACATGGGATCCTGCGCCGGCAGGATATTCGTAGTGTGATGTCCGGCAGGGGCAGCCCGCCCCCGCCGTCGTGTCGGAAGGACAGCAGACGAGATGAACGTGCCCCACCGCCGGGTTCCTGCCATTGTCGCCGACCGCACCGCCGGCTGACGAGCGATGGGAGCAGGTCCGCTCAGCGCCCGGGTCGCCGGCCTCTGTGACGAGGTCGGTCCCCGACTCGGCGCCGCTACCGGAACCCAGGTGTCGGGGGTACGCCGCCGGCTCGACGAGCCGCTGCGGGTGGCGATCGCCGGTCGGCTCAAGGCCGGCAAGTCGACGCTGGTCAACGCGCTGATCGGCCGGCGGGTGGCACCGACCGAGGTCGGCGAGTGCACCCGGATCGTCACCCAGTTCCGCTACGGCACCGCCGACCGGGTCGACGTGGTACGCCGGGACGGCAGCCGGCTCAGCCTGCCGCTGGACGACGCCGGCATGATCCCGCAGCGGCTCGGCGTGCCGCGCGCCGAGATCTCCTACGTCGACGTCACGCTGACCAGCGACCACCTGCGCGACCTGACCGTGCTGGACACCCCGGGGCTCGCCTCGACGAACACCTCGGTCAGCGCGGGTGCCCGCCGGTTCCTGTTCGAGGCCGCGGCCGCCCCGTTCGACGACAACATCGACGACGACTCGGCCGGCGCGATCGCCGGTGCCGAGGCGATCGTCTACGTCTTCACCCAGTCGGTCCGGGACGACGACGTGGCGGCGCTGGAGGCGTTCCGGTCGGTCTCGGCCCGGCTGGCCAGCAACCCGATCAACTCGCTCGGCCTGTTCAACAAGGTGGACAAGCTGGTCGGCGGTGCGGCCGACCCGTGGCCGGTGGCCGGCCCGCTGGCCGCCGACCAGACCGGTGTGCTGCGCCGGGTGGTCTCCGAGGTGGTGCCGATCGTCGGGCTGCTGGCCGAGACGACCGAGGCCGGCCGGCTGACCGCCGCCGACTGCGAGGCGCTGCGGACGATGGCCCGGCTGCCGGCCGGCGAGCGGGCGGTGCTGCTCGCCTCGGTCGACCTGTTCACGTCCCGGGACTGCCCGGTTCCCCGGGAGCAGCGGGAGCGGCTGTTGCGGCTGCTCGACCTGTACGGCATCGGCTTCGCCATCGCCCAGTTCGCCGCCCAGCCGCAGCTCGCCAGTGGCGACCTGGTGCGGCTGCTGTTCCAGGCGTCCGGGTTCCCCCGGCTGCGCAACACCCTCGACCAGGCGTTCCGGTGGCGTACCGACGCGATCAAGGCCGGCTGGGGGCTCTCCACCCTGGAGAAGCTGGCCAGCCACGCTCCCCGGCCCGAGGAGCGGGAACTGCTGCGGGACGCGATCGAGCAGGTGCTGCAACAGCCGGAATACCACCGCCTGCGGCTGCTGGAGGTGGCCCAGCTGGTCAGCTCCGGCTCGGTGGAGCTGCCGGAGCCGATGGAGCAGGAGCTGACCCGGCTGGCGCTCTCCACCGACCCCCGATGGATCCTGAGCCTGCCGGCCGCCGCGCCGGAGCAGTTGGCCCGGGCGGCGCTGGAGGCCGCCACCCGGTGGCGGGTGTACGCGGTCGCCGGGGCGAGCCCGGCGCAGTCCCGGGTGGCCCAGGTGGCGCACCGCGGCTTCTTCCTGCTCTCCCAGCGGGTACGCGCCGAGGGGAGCCCGCGGTGACCGCCAGCCGTACCGCCACCGGGTCGGGTGCCGCCGCCCCGGCCCAGCGTGGCGGCGGGAACCCGGAGGCGGCGCTCGGCGCGGCGCTGGGCGGGGCGGTCGACGGCGGGCTGGCGTTCCTGCGCAAGGTCGCCCCGGACGCCGCCGCCGAGGTCGACCTGCTGCGCCGCCAGGTGGTGACCCGCCCCTCGATCGTGGTGGTCGGCGAGACGAAACGCGGCAAGAGTTCTCTGGTCAACGCGCTGGTCGGGGTGCCCGGGCTGTCGCCGGTCGACGTCGCGGTCGCCACCTGCTGCTATCTGGAGTTCGTGCCCGGGCCGGAGGCCGGCGCCCGGGCCTTCCTGCCGGGTCGGGGCGAGCCGCTGCCGCTGCGCCTGTCCGACCTGCGGGACTGGGCCACCCCGCTGGGCCGGCTGCCGGACGACCAGCGTCCACCCCGGCACATCGAGGTGACCCATCCGGCGCCGCTGCTGCAATATCTCAGCCTGGTCGACACCCCGGGCACCGGCGGGCTGGATCCGGCGCACGCCCAGATCGCGTTGGACGCGGCGGCCCGGGCCACCGCCCTGCTCTTCGTGGTCGACGCCGCCGCCCCGTTCGCCCAGCCGGAACTCGACTTCCTGATCGAGGCGAGCAAGCGGGTCAACCTGGTGGTCTTCGCGCTGACCAAGACAGACGCGTACCCGGGCTGGCGGACGATCCTGGCCGACAACCGGGCGCAGTTGCAGGCCCACGCCCCCCGGTTCGGCGGCGCGTCGTGGTTTCCGGTCTCGGCCCGGCTGGCCGAGCTGGCCCGGACGATGCCGGCGGAGGCGGCCGGTGAGCTGATCCGGGAGTCCCGGATCGCCGAGTTGCAGCACGCCCTGATCGGGGTGGCCGCTCGGGGGCACCTGCTGCGGCAGGCGAACCTGCTGCGTACGGTCCGCAGCGAACTGGTCCGGTACGACCTGGAACTCGGCGACCGGCTGCGGGCCGCCGACCCCGATCCGGCGGACCTGGCCCGGATCAAGCAGGACCGGGCGGCGCTGGCGGCGCGGAAGCGTACCGAGTCGCGGCAGTGGTCGCTGGCGTTGAGCACCGAGACGCAGCGGGCCCGGGTGGAGGCGACCGGGCTGCTCCGGGGTTACGTCGGCACCCTCCAGGAGGAGTTCCTGAACCGGATCGACAAGGCCCGGGGCGAGGAGCTCAAGGGGCTGCCGCAGCAGGTCGACGAGGGGTTGCACGCGCTGTCGGTGCGGCTCTCCGACGATCTGGAGGTGCGGTTCCGGCAGGTCGGCGAGCGGGTACTCGCCGAGGTGTTCCAGCCGGAGGAGCTGCGGTTCGTGCTGGGGCGGCTCAACGCGACCCTGCGGCACGCGCTGGCCAGCAAGCCACGCCGGGACGGCGGCGGCCCGGACAACATGATGATCGCGATGTCGGCCGGGTCGATGGCGTTCCTGGCCGGCCGGGGCGCGATGGCCGGCGCCTCGGCGCTCGGCGCGGGCGCATTGGTCGGCGGCAGCCTGCTGATCCCGTTCGCCGGGCTCGGCCTGGGGCTCGCCGCCGGTGGCTTCATCCTGTACCGGCGCCGGGTGCACACCGACCGGCAGCAGGCCCGGGTGTGGCTGCGGGAGGTGGTCGCCGACGCCCGGGCCGCGCTGTCGGACGAGATCACCAACCGGTTCACCGACCTGCAGTACGCGCTGACCCTCGCCCTGGACGACGCGATCGAGCGCCGGCTGCGGCAGCTCGACGAGCGGATCGCGGAGATCGACGCGGCGGCGGCCGAGGACAGCGCCGTGCGGGCCCGGCGCCGGGCCGCGACGCAGGCGGAGCGGGAGACGGTCCGGGCCCGGGTCAAGCAGGTCGACGAGGTGCTGGTCCGGGCCCGGGTGCTGGCCCCGGCCACCGACGCACGAGGGCGGGAGCATGACTGACTACTGGGGCGGCTGGTCCGCCGACCAGCCGGAGTTCGGCGGCCCGGAAGGTGAGGACTTCGGTGACCTGACCCCGGACCAGCCCGACGACGGCGGCTTCCCGGTCGAGGGGTTCGGTGCCGCCGACCCGGATCCCGGCGACCTGTCCGGGGCGCCCGGCGACCCGCCGATACCGCTCGGCTACGACGACCTGCCGACCGCCGACCCGTACGCCGAGGCGGACCCGTACCCGGCGGAGGAGTCGGGGTTCGGGCCGGACGGCTATTCCGAGGTACCCGCCGAGGAGGGCTTCGGCGCGGCGGACCCGCCGGTCGGCGCCGACCCGGACCTCGACCCGTACGCCGACACCGGACCGGCCTGGTGGGAGTCGACCGAGCTGCCCGACCTCGGCGCACCGCCGGAGCCGGTCGACGGCTTCCCGTGGACCGATCCCGCCCTGCTCGGCCAGCCGGACGCCACGGTGCCGCCGCCGCTGTCCGAACCGGACGCCACGACGGTCGCCCCGGACGAGTTGGCCGGGTACGCCGGCGAGGAACTACCGGCCGACGGCGACCCGTGGTCGGCGCTGACCGCCTCCGACGACCCGGCGACGAGTACGCTTGCCCGGTTCTGGTTGCCGGACGAGCGCTGAGGAACACCGGGCCTTCCGCCCTGCTGCGGGATTCCGCGCGCTCCTCCGACGCCGGCACGGGAACTGGCAACCGGCCGTACCTGGCCCAGAAGGAAGCGAGCGGCAAGATGGCGGAGACGACGAGTGGCGGTACCGGCGCCACGGCCCAGATCGGGGTGACCGGGCTGGCGGTGATGGGCCGCAACCTGGCCCGGAACCTGGCCCGGCACGGTCACCGGGTGGCGGTGCACAACCGGTCGCCGGAGCGGACCCGGAGCCTGGTCGCCGAGCACGGGGACGAGGGGACGTTCGTGCCGAGCGAGTCGCTGGCCGACTTCGTCGCCTCGCTGGAGCGGCCCCGCGCCGTCATCGTGATGGTGAAGGCGGGCCGACCCACCGACGCCGTCATCGACGAGCTGATCCCGCTGCTCGAACCCGATGACATCGTGATCGACTGCGGTAACGCCCACTTCGCCGACACCCGGCGGCGGGAGGAGACGCTGCGCGAGCACGGGCTGCACTTCGTCGGCACCGGTGTCTCCGGCGGCGAGGAGGGTGCGCTGCTCGGCCCGAGCATCATGCCGGGTGGCTCGGTCGAGGCGTACCGCAAGCTCGGGCCGATCTTCGAGTCGATCGCCGCCCAGGTCGACGGGGTGGCGTGCTGCGCACACATCGGGCCGGACGGTGCCGGGCACTTCGTGAAGATGGTGCACAACGGCATCGAGTACGCCGACATGCAGCTCATCGCCGAGGCGTACGACCTGCTCCGGGAGCGGCTGGGTGCGACACCGGCCGAGATCGGCAAGATCTTCGCCGGCTGGAACGAGGGTGACCTGGAGTCGTTCCTGATCGAGATCACCGCCGACGTGCTCGGGCACGTGGACGCCGGCACCGGCAAGGCGTTCGTCGACATCGTCCTCGACCAGGCCGAGCAGAAGGGCACCGGCCGGTGGACGGTGCAGAGCGCGCTCGACCTGGGCGTGCCGATCACCGGGATCGCCGAGGCGACGTTCGCCCGCTCGCTGTCCGGGCACGCCGACCAGCGGGCCGCCGCGGCCCGGGCGTACGCCGACGCCAGCGGTGAGGCGCCGACCGGTGAGGTGGACCGGGACGCGTTCGTGGAGGACGTCCGCAAGGCGCTGTACGCCTCGAAGATCGTCGCCTACGCGCAGGGCTTCGACCAGATCCGGGCCGGCAGCCAGGAGTACGGCTGGGACATCGACCCGGCGGCGCTGGCCACCATCTGGCGGGGCGGCTGCATCATCCGGGCCCGGTTCCTCAACCGCATCCGGGAGGCGTACGACGCCGACCCGCAGTTGCCGACGCTGCTGGTGGCGCCGTACTTCGTGCAGGGGGTCGCGGAGAGCGTCGCCAGCTGGCGGCGGGTGGTCAGCTACGCCGCCCAGGCCGGCGTGCCCGCCCCCGCCTTCGGCTCCTCGCTCTCCTACTACGACGGGCTGCGGCGGGACCGGCTGCCGGCCGCGCTGATCCAGGGCCTGCGGGACAACTTCGGTGCCCACACCTACCAGCGGGTCGACGCCGAGGGCAGCTTCCACACCCAGTGGGCCGGCGCCCGCACCGAGTCTCCGGCCTGACCGCAAATCGCGGCTGACCGCGCCAACCCGACGGGTCGGCGGTCCGTCCTCCGGCACGGGGGCGGACCGCCGACCCGGTCGCGTCCCGGCCTGTCCCCGGGTCAGCCGGATCCGGCGGTGACGACCGCGACCAGCACGACGAGCGCGGCGACCACCAGCAGGGCCAGCGTCCCGGTCCAGACCAGTCCGGTCGTCCCGGTCCAGAACCGGCCGGCCGGCTGCGCCCCGGGCTGACCGGGCCGGGCCGGAGCCGGCCGTTCGGGCTGGGCGGGCGCCGGCCGGAGCCGCGTCACGGCCCGGGCCGGAGCCGATCCATCACGAGCCGACCCGACCGGGGCCGGAGCCGACCCGCCCAGGGCCGGTCCGGGCGACAGCACCGGTGCGGGCCGGGCCGGTGGGTCGTCGAACCGGAGGGCTCCCTCGGCGACCACCGTCTCCGGCTGCTCCAGGGTGGTCGGGGCGACGCCCAACTCGGCGTGGATCAGCCGGGCGGCCAGCGGAATCCGGCTGGAGCCGCCGACCAGGAAGATCCCGACCAGGTCGGCCGGGTCCAGCCGGGCAGCGGCGATCGTCCGGGCCAGGCAGTTCACCGTCTGTTGCAGCTGCCGGCGGATCAGCGACTCCAACTCGTCCCGGGTCAGATGCGCCCGCAGGTCCAGCGCCGGCAGGTGCAGCTCGGCACTGGTGGCCCGGGACAGCAGTTCCTTGGCCGCCCGGACGTCGTCGTAGAGCAGTTCCCGCGCCCGGCGCTGCCCCGCGTCGGCCGGGCTCAGCAGGCCGTGCCACAGCTCGGTCCGGCCGCCGGCGTAGCCCCGGCCGAGGTGCTCGACGAGGGCCTGGTCGAAGTCCAGCCCGCCCAGATCGGTCAGGCCGGACTCGGCCAGCACGTCGAAGCCGTCGGCGGTGCGACGGACCACGGCGGCGTCGAAGGTGCCGCCGCCCAGGTCGTAGACGGCCAGCGCCCGGCCGGGCGGCAGCACCGTGCCGAGTACCGCCGGATAGTAGGCCGCCGCCGCGACCGGCTCGGCGACCAGCCGGGGCGGGGGCAGCCCGGCGGCGCGGGCGGCGGCGACCAGCACGTTGCGACGGCGCTCCCCCCACCGGGCCGGATGGGTGAGCCGGACCTCGTCGACCCCGCCGAGCTGCCGGTACGCCTCGGCCGAGACCCGCCGCAGCACCGCGCCGACCAGCTCGGTGACCGGCACCTCCCGGTCGCCGAGCAGCACCGCCCCGTCGTCGATCCGCCGTTTCGGTGCCGGCTCGAACCGGGCCGGGTCGAGCCGGGCCGCCCGGAACGCGTCCCGGCCGGTCAGCGGCGTGCCGGCCGGGTCGAGGCAGACCGCCGAGGGCAGCAGCGGGCTGCCGTCGAAGAGCAGCGGCCGGGCCGGGCCGTCGGCGCCCCGCACCACGGCGACGGTGTTGGAGGTGCCGAAGTCGATGGCGAGCAGCCGCATGGCGAGACCCTACTGAACCCTGCTCTGCCTCCCCGCCCGGCCCGTGCCGGCCACCGGCGGAGATCGGGGCGCCGTCCCGGGTCGACAACGGTTCACTGCTGGCAAGAGTTCCCGTCGGGCGGGGCGAAGCGCCGCCCTCCGGTCACCGCACGGCCAACCGGGCCGGGCATACTCGCACCGTGATCCGGGACTTCGCCTACCTCGACGCGCCGACACCGCTGGCGTTCGCGCACCGGGGCGGCGCCGCGCGCGGCGACGAGAACACCACCGAGGCGTTCGCCCGGGCGGTCCGGCTCGGCTACCGGTACGTCGAGACCGACGTGCACGCCACCGCCGACGAGGTGCCGGTGGTCTTCCACGACGCGACCCTGCACCGGATGACCGGGGAGCACGGCCGGATCGCCGGACTGCGCTGGGCGGACCTGAAGACGATCCGGGTCGGCGGGGCGGCGGCGGTACCCCGGCTCGACGACGTACTCGGCGCCTGGCCGCAGATCCGGTTCAACGTCGACGTGAAGGCCGACGGCGCGGTCGCGCCCACCGTGCGTACCGTCGACCGGGCCGGGGCCGGCGACCGGGTGCTGCTCGCCTCGTTCAGCGACTCCCGGCTGGCCCGGCTGCGGATCCTGGCCGGGCCGAAGATCGCCACCTCGCTCGGGCTGCGCGGGGTGGCCCGGGTACGGCTCGCCTCGCTGGCCAACCGGCGGCTGATGCTGCCGCCGACGGTGGTCGCCGCCCAGGTGCCGGTCCGCTACCGCGGGGTCAAGGTGGTCGATCGGCGGTTCGTCGACTACGTGCACCGGCTCGGTCTCCAGGTGCACGTCTGGACCATCGACGACATCACCGAGATGAACGAGTTACTCGACCTCGGTGTGGATGGCATCATGACCGATCACGTCGACGTGCTGCGCGAGGCGTACCAGAGCCGCGGTCACTGGCCGTCCGATCGGTAGGTCGGCCGGACCAGGCCCGCCCGACCCCCGATACCGAAGGACCGACATGGCCGAGACCATCCCCGCGACGGCGCCGGACGCGCCACCCAGCACCCGGCACGAGCGGGTCGGCTGGTACTTCTACGACTGGGCGAACTCGGCCTTCAACACGACGGTGATCACCGTCTTCCTCGGCCCGTACCTGACCTCGATCGCCAAGGCGGCCGCCGGCTGCGCCTCGGACGACCCGTGCCGGGGCGGGCGGGTCAGCCTGCTCGGCATCGACATCGCGCCCGGCTCGCTCTTCCCGTACATGGTGTCGCTGTCGGTGTTCCTGACCGTCTTCGTGCTGCCGCTGGTCGGTGCGGTCGCCGACCGGTCACCGCGCAAGAAGGAGATGCTGGCGCTCTTCGCCTACATCGGTTCGGCGGCCACCGTCGGGCTGCTGTTCCTGACCGGCGACCGCTACCTGCTCGGCGCCGGGCTGTTCCTGGTCGCCAACATCTCCTACGGGGCGAGCATCGTCGTCTACTACTCGTTCCTTCCGCAGATAGCCGGGCCGGAGGAACGTGACAGCGTCTCCAGCATCGGCTGGGCGATCGGCTACATCGGCGGCGGACTGCTGCTGGCGATCAACGTCGCGGCGGTGCTGTTCAAGGACTCGCTCGGGATGGACACCGGCGAGGTCGCCCGGTACAGCATGGTGTCGGCGGGCATCTGGTGGGCGGCGTTCACCACCATCCCGCTGATCCGGCTGCGCAACCGGCCGCCGGTCGCCGGCCCGGCACAGGGACCGGTACTGCTCGACGGGTTCCGCCAGCTCTGGCACACCCTGCGCAGCCTCAAGGCGTACCCGTTGACGTTGTTCTTCCTGGTCGCCTACCTGGTCTACAACGACGGCATCCAGACGGTGATCTCGCTGTCGGCGGTGTACGGCACCGAGGAGCTGAAACTCTCCGACGACGTCCTGGTGCCGACCATCCTGATGGTGCAGTTCCTCGCCTTCTTCGGCGCGCTCGGGATGGGCGCGCTGGCGAAGCGGCTCGGTGCCTGGAAGACGATCCTGATCAGCCTGGTGCTCTGGACCGTCGTGCTGGCGGTCGCGTTCCGGCTGCCGGCCAACCAGGCGCTGCCGTTCGTGCTGCTCGGCGGCGGGATCGGCATCGTGCTCGGCGGCAGCCAGGCGCTGAGCCGGTCGCTGTTCAGCCAGTTGATCCCGAAGGGCAAGGAGGCCGAGTACTTCGGGCTGTACGAGATCTCCGACAAGGGTACGAGCTGGCTCGGGCCCTTGTTGTTCGGGCTGGCGTACGGGATGACCGAGAGCTACCGGGTGGCGATCATCTCGCTGCTGGCGTTCTTCGTGATCGGGTTCGTGCTGCTGGCCGCCGTGCCGATCCGGCGGGCGATCGTCGCCGCCGGCAACACCCCGCCGGAACGGCTCTGACCGGCAGTGCACCGCCGCGGCCCACCGGCTGCCACGTCGGCCCGGTCGGCCCGCACGAGCTGGGCGACCGGGCCGACCGGCGGCACGATCTGGCCTAGGGTGGGCCCGGGGCGGCACGTGGGCAGGAGGCGCGGAATGGAGCCGATCGAGGTGACGGCCGGTATGGCACTGGTCGGCGCGATGGCCGATGCCGGCTGGCCGGCGGCCCGGGCCGAGGTGGTGGCCTTCTGGCGGCAGGTCCGGCCCGGGGAGGCGGACGACGTGGCCGCCGACCTGACCGAGGTACGCGCCGAGGTGCTCGCCGCCCGCCAGGCCGGCGACCCCGCCCTGGAACGCGCCCTCGCCGACACCTGGCAGCGCCGGTTGCGGAACCTGGTGCAGGGCGACCCCGCCCTCGCCGCCGGCCTGCGGCGCCTCGTCGACCAGCACCTCGTGCCGGCGCTCCCGGCGGACGAGCGGGCCGGGATCACCCGCCGGCTGCCGAACGGGGATTCCGGCCCGGGCTGAGTCCCGGTCCGACAGGTTGAATTGCGGCCTGGCGGACCGCCGGCCGACCAGAGTGGTCAACGACACGGCGGGTCGAACCGGAAACACCTGGTGGCTTAGGCTCCCCGACCGTGACCGACGACAGCCGCACCAGCCCGACCCTGTCCGCCGGCGACGAGTCCGCGCTCGCCCAGGCGTGCTTCGCCGCCGGCGACGGCCGGTTACGTCAGGGCGCCGCCCTGAAGTTCTTCTGGGGACCGATGGACTGTGGCAAGTCGACCATGGCCCTGCAGATGAACTACAACCACGCCCGGCAGGGTCGGCGTGGTCTGGTGCTGACCAGGATCGACCGTTCCCTCGGCCCGCAGATCACCACCCGGATCGGCCTGGCGCACGAGGCCATCGAGGTCACCGAAGACCTCGACCTCTGTGAACTCGTCAGGGGCCGGTGGGCCGAGGGTGACCGGCTCGACTACCTGATCTGCGACGAAGCCTGCTTCTACACCGTGCGGCACGTCGAGCAGATGGCCGAGCTGGTCGACTGCTACGACGTGGACGTTTTCGCGTTCGGCCTGGCCAGCGACTTCCGGTCCTGCCTGTTCCCGGCGGCGCAGCGGCTGTTCGAACTCGCCGACGAGGTGTCCCGGATCCAGGTCGAGGTGCTCTGCTGGTGTGGACGCCCGGGGCAGCTCAACGCCCGGGTGGTCGGCGGCGCGGTGGCCCGGCAGGGCGAGCAGGTGGTCATCGGCGACACCGTCGAGGCGGCCGAGGTGCGCTACCAGGTGCTCTGCCGGCGACACTTCCGCTCCGGCGACCTGGGCGAGAGCCGCTGACGCCGGAGCCGGCCCGCCCGACCGGGGTCAGAACGGGTCGCCGCAGACCCGCCACTCGTCGCCGTCCTTGATCATCGGCATCTCCCGCCGGTCCACCGCACCGGAGCGGCGGGTCAGCTTCGCCGTCGCGGTCGCCCGGAGCTGGCCCCGGTCGCTGGCGACGGTGACGTCGTCGATGGCGTACCGGGTGATCGTCGGTGGCACCGAGAGCTGCCGCTCGAACTCGTCCCGGCTCCACCGCTCGCGGGTGTCGACGCAGAGCCGGTCGTAGGCGCCGCCCGCGTCGCCGCTGGTCACGTCCTGCAGGAACGCCTCCGCAGCCTGCTGGGCCGCACCGGAGGACTGCCGGACGTGCTGGTAGTTCCAGGCCCCGAGGCCGGCCGCGCCCACACAGCAGACGAAGAGGCCGACCGCGACCACCGACAGCACGCCCCGGAGCCGGCGCGGTCGCCGTCCCCCGCGCCCGCCGGACAGCTCGTAGCCCATGCCACCGACGGTAGATAGCCGCCGCGTCCGGCGGGTGCCGAACCGGCCGGGTCGGCACCCGCCGACCATGATCGGCTCGGTCGGCGCCACCGGCCGCCGTGGTCTACGGTCGGGACCATCCCCCGCCAGCTTCGCCGGCCCGCCGGCCGGCCCTCGCCCCCCGAGGACGACGACCATGCAGCGCTACGTCCAGTCGGTCCCGCCACCCGCCGACCCGTACCTCAGCGACCGGCTGCTGCGGTCCTGGCTGGACCACCAGCTCGGCCCGGACGGGCACGCCGCCGCGGCGGACCGGCTGGCCGCGCTCGCCACCGACGTCACCGGTCCGCTGCGGGCCGCGCACGCCGACGCGGAGGCGCACCCGCCGACCCTGGTCCGCTACGGTCCGTGGGGAGCCCGGATCGACCGGATCGAAACCTCCGCCGGCTGGCAGGCCCAGCGCGCGGCGGCCGCCCGGCACGCCGTGGTCGCGCTGCCGTACCTGGTGCAGGCCCGGAGCACCTGGGGAGCGGCGGCCCGGGTCGTCCAGTACGCCCTGCTGCACCTGTACGGTCCGGAGTCGGCCACCTTCTCCTGCCCGGTGGCGATGAGCGACGGCGCCGCCGCGCTGCTCGCCCGCCCCGAGGTCGATCCGGCGCTCCGGGACGCCTGGCTGCCCCGGCTCACCGCCACCGACCCGGCGACGGCGGTCAGCAGCGGGCAGTGGATGACCGAGTCGCAGGGCGGCTCCGACCTGGCCCGGTCGACCACCACCGGCCGGCCCGCCGCCGACGGCTCCTGGCGGCTCACCGGCGAGAAGTGGTTCTGTTCGGCCGCCGACGCGGAGCTGGCGGTCGCGCTGGCCCGCCCGGAGGACGCCGGGGCGGGCAGCCGGGTGCTGGTGCCGTTCCTGATCCCCCGCTACGCCGCCGACTCGCCGCTGGCCGGGCCGGGTGCCGAGCGGGACGCCCCGGCGCCGGGGATCACCGTGCACCGGCTCAAGGACAAGCTCGGTACCCGGGCACTGCCGACCGCCGAGATCGGGCTGCGCGACGCGTACGCCTGGCCGCTGGGTGACCCGTCCGTGCCGGGTCTGAGCCGGGCGATGACCCTGGTCGTGGTGACCCGGCTACACAACGCGGCGGCGGCCGCGGCCGGCATGCGCCGGGGACTCGGGTACGCCCTGGCGTACGCCGACGCCCGCCAGGTGGCCGGCGGACGGTTGATCACCGCACCGCTGCACCGGGCCACCCTGGGCACCCTGGCGGTGGACGCCGCCGGGGCGTTCGCGCTGGCCGGGCACGCGTTCGTGCTGCTCGGCCGGGTCGAGGTGGGCGCGGATCCGGCCGCCGCGGCCGAGCTGCGGATCGTGGCGCCGTTGGCCAAACTCGCCACCGGACGGCTGGCGGTCTCCTCGGCCAGCGAGTACGTCGAGTGCTTCGGCGGCGCCGGATACGTGGAGGACACCGGGGTGCCCCGGCTGCTGCGGGACGCCCAGGTGCTGCCGATCTGGGAGGGCACCACCAACGTGCTCGCGCTGGACGTGCTCCGGGCGGTGCTCCGGGAGGACGCCGCCACCCCACTGCTGGCCCGGTTGGACGCCGCCACCGACACCGCCCGACGGCTGCACCCGGCGCTGGCCGACGCGCTCGCCGGTACGACGGCGGAACTGCGGAACTCGCTCGCCGAGGTGACCCCGGAGTCGGTCGCGGTGCTGGCCGGGGCGCGCGGGCTGGCGCTGCGGATGGCGTACGCGCTGGCCACCGCCCTGCTGGTCGAGCAGGCGGCCGGCGGCGACGAGACGGCGGAGGTGGCCGCCCGGCTCTGGGGGCGGCGCTGGCTGCGCGGCGCGGACATCGCGGCGGAGGCACACCACGAACTGGACCTGCTCTGCTGAACCGCCCCGGGCCCGGCAGACCGGCGGCGCGCGGACCCGGTCGCCGTACCTGACAGGAGGTGTCAGGTACGGCGGGCAGGCTGGCCGGCACGGAAAAGATCGGCGACCTCGTCATGGTCAACCCGGACAGCCCGGATCCCCGCGGGCACGCCGAGTTCTACTCCCGGGCGCCCGGCTGGGAGATGACCGGTGGCGGGTGCTCACCGATCCGGCCGGGCAGCCGTTCCGCGGCTGCCTGCGGGCCCAGGACCAGGACTCCCGAGGTCCGGTTCAAGACCGCCCCCGGGGCTCGGAAGGCGCTTGAGCAGGCGGACCTGAATGCCCGGCGCGTCAGTTCCGGCGGCGGGCCCGGGCCGCCCAGATCGCGTACGCCGGATCCCGGTCCAGGTTGTGCCGGTCCCGGTCGTACCGGCGGGTGGTGCGCGGGTCGGCGTGTCCCATCGCGTCCTGCACGTCCTCCAGCGGTACCCCCTCGGCCCGGGCCGAGGTGGCGAAGGCGTGCCGCAGCGAGTGCGGGGAGAGCCGCTCCCAGGCCGGAATGCCCGCCGCCCGGGCCAGCCGGCGGACCAGCCGGAACACGGCGTGCCGGTCGAGCCGGTTGCCGGTGGCGGTCACCAGCAGCGCGCCGGTCAACTGCTCCACCGGCCGCCCGGCCACGATCGCGCGGGCGGCCAGGTAGGCGTCCACCGCGTACGCCGAACCCGGGGTCAGCGCCCGGCGGCGGGCCCGGCCGCCCTTGCCGACGAACCGCACGCTGCGGTGCCCCCGCTCCTGGCCCAGGTCGGTCAGGTCCAGCGAGACCAGTTCGCCGACCCGGAGCCCGAGGTCGGCGAGGAGGGCCAGCACCACCCGGTTGCGCAGCGCGGTGGGGCCGGTGTCGGCCTCGGCGGCGGCGAGCAGGGCGTCGACCTCATCCGAGGTCAGGCCCACGGTGGCGGAGTGGTCCCGGTCGACCCGGGGCCGGTCGGCAGCGGAGACCGGATTGCCCGGCACCGCCCCGAGCTTGCCGAGGAACGTGTACCAACTGGACAGCGCGGAGAGCTTCCGGGCCACCGTGGCCGCGGTCAGCGGGCGACCGCTGCGCGGATCGACGCTCGACTCCAGCTCCCGGGCGTACGTGTTGACGTCCAGGAATGTCGCGCCGAGCGGGTCGAGTGCCCGGCCGCCGCACCAGCCGAGCCAGCCGGCGATGTCCCGCCGGTACGCGGCCCGGGTGTGCTCGGACAACCGACGGTTACGCAGCCATGCCTCGGTGAAGTCGGCCGGGGCGGGCATCGACACCGATCGGGGTGTCGTCCGGCGAACCAGGGTGGATCGGGACACGCGAGAAAGTTTTTCAGACCATTCGCCCGAGACCTCGAAGACGCGCCCGGCGATCTCCAACTCTCGGAAATACCGGGATAATCGTGCACGGGTGCGCGCCGGCCGACTGGTCTCACCGCTCCTGCTGTTGTCGGCCCGGGCGGATGACGGCGCAGGAGCTTCCCGCCGCGCTGCAGGCGTCGGTCCGGACGGTCCACCGGGACGTCGAGTCGCTCGGCGCGGCCGGAGTACCCGTCGCCGACCGGGATCCGGCCGGCGGCTGCCGGTCGTTCGACGGCTACCGGACCGGGCCGACCACCGACGAGGCGCTGGCGCTGTTCCTGGCCGGCATGCCCGGCCAGGCCGCCGCCCGGGACGGCCGACGCGCGCCGGTCCAGGTGTCGACCGGACGGGCGCGCGTCGGTGGTACGCGGGGAATCAGGAGTTGATCTGGCGCGGGCCGGCACCGGAGACGGTGACCTCGACCCGACGCGGCTTGGCCCGCTCGGCCACCGGAATGCGCAGGGTCAGCACGCCGCTCTCGTAGCCCGCCTCGAGCTTGTCCGTGTCGAGGGTGTCGCCGAGGAAGAGCTGCCGGGTGAAGATCCCCATCGGACGTTCCGCGGCGACGAGTTCCACCTTGTCGCCGGTCGGCCGGCGCCGCTCGGCGCGGACGGTGAGCACGTTGCGCTCCACCGTGCACTCGATGCTCTCCGGGTCGACGCCGGGCAGGTCGAAGGCCGCGTAGAAGTAGTCGCCGTCGCGGTAGGCGTCCAGGTGCATGACCGCCGGGCGGCTGGTGGTGCCGAAGAAGTGCTCGGCGATCCGGTCGATCTCGCGGAATGGGTCGGTACGCATCAACATCGTCGATCCTCCTCGGTTCTCCTGGCCGAAGGTTAAGTTGAGTCGAGGTGACTCAAGTTCTCCTCCTTATTACCGCGCCCACGGCTCCGGCGTCAACCCCGACCACGCGACGTCAACCGAGCCGCTTCTCGAACCAGTGGTCGGCGTACGGCGAGACCGCGTAGGCCGGCACCTCCCGGTAGCCGTGCCTGGCGTACAGCGCCCGGGCCTCCACCAGGTCGTGCCGGGGCGGCCAGCCGCATCGTCGTTGCCCCGTACGCCGCCGCTGCCTCCTCCACGGCGGCGAGCAGCCGTGCCCCGCCCCCGCGCCGTCGCGCGCCGGCCCGGACGAACACCCGGGTCACCTCGGCGTACGGCAGGTCACCCAGCCGTACCCCGGCGCAGCCGGCCGGCTCGCCGTCGTACCAGCCGACCAGGAACAGCCCGGTCGGCGGGGTCAGGTCGTCGCTCGGCTCGTCCGCCAGCACCTGGTCGATTTCGGCGTCGTCGGTCGGCCGGTGATGGTACCGGCCGACGATCTCGGTGTAGTAGTCACGGAGCAGGGCACGGGCCACCGGTCCGTCGACGGGCTCGGCGCGGACCGTCCAGCCCAGGGTCAGGATGTCTCCCACCCGGTCAGTCTGGCCGGCGCGTCCAGCGGTTTTCCCCGCTCCGGGCAGGTGGCGCGGGGCGACCGGTCAGCGGACCGCCGCGACCGACGCCGGTTCCGGAGCGGCTTGCGGGCCGGTGCCGACCGGGCGCCGCACCCCGGGGACCGCGGCGGTGCCGAGGCAGGCCACCGCGACTGCGACGGCGGCCAGCGCCAGTGGCACGGTGGGCGACCAGGCGTCGGCGGCGAGCGGCGCGAGCGCGTACCCGAGGGGCATCGCGGCGAGCGAGAGCAGCCAGTCGTAGGAGGTGACCCGGGCCAGCACGTGCGGCGGGATCTCCGCTTGGACGACGGTCTGCCAGATCGGGTTGAGGAAGCCGAGGGCGGCCAGCGCGACGCCGTACGAGACCACCACGGTCCAGGCTGGAGCGGCCACCGCGAAGAGGGTGAGCGGCAGCGCGTACGTGGCCAGGCCCAGGTTGGCCACCAGGATCGGCCGGCGCAGCCGGGCCCGTCCGGCCAGCAGGGAGCCGACCAGCAGACCGACCGCACCCGCCTCGAGGACCAGTACCCAGACGCCCTCGCCGCCCAGCCGGTCGATCGCCACCGCCGGGCCGAGCGTGACCAGCACCGCCGCCACGCCGTTCCAGACCGCGTGCGCCACCAGGCTGCTCCAGTACCAGTCGCGGGAGCGGACCTCGGACCAGCCCTCGCGCAGGTCGGCGAGGAGTGGGCGGCGCTGCACCGGGGTCCGGCGTACCCGGAGCACGGCCAGCAGGGCGGCGCTGACCGCGAAGCTGGCGCCGTCGAGCACGAACGCCCAGCCGGGGCCGGCGGCCCAGATCAACGCGCCGGCCAGCGCCGGTCCGGCCAGGCCGGTGACGCTGCGGGCGGCGCCCAGCGCCGCGTTGGCCCGCTGCCGGCCGGACGCGTCGACCACCCCCGCGACCAGCGGTGAGGTGGTGGGCATCGCGAAGGCGGACGCGACCCCACCGACCGCCGAGGCGACGGCGATCGACAGCAGGGTCGGATCGCCGCCGAGCAGTTCGACACCGACGAAGACCTGGGCGGCGCAGCGGACCAGGTCGCTGCCGATGGCCACGATCCGGGGATCGAGCCGGTCGGCGAGTACCCCGCCGAGGGGGAGCAGCAGCAGTCTCGGCACCATCGCACAGCCGAGTACCAGGGCCAGGGCGGAGCTGGAACCGGTGGTTCGCAGCACGGCGAGGGCGAGCGCGGCCGGCACGACGGCGTCGCCGAGTGCGGAGAGCGTACGGCCGAGGAAGAGCAACTGGAAGGCGCGCAGCCGGAGCGGGTGGGTCACGGCTCGGAGGTTATTTCGAAGCCGAATCTTTCGTCAACGAATAATTCCGCTTCGACGTAGGATCGTGGCGTGGAGCACCAGGAGGACTGGACCGACGGGCACGTCGCGCGCTGGCTGCCCGTGCTACCCGACCTCGACCCGGACGTGGAGGGCACGGTGACCCGGGCGAAACTGCTGGCCCAGCACCTGCGCCGGGTCCGGGAGAAGTCGCTGGTCGACTTCGACCTCCAGCGGCCGGAGTTCGACACCCTGCACGCGCTCGCCGGCCGGCACGGTCGGGCGGTGCCGTCCCAGCTCGCCGACGACCTCAACCTGGCGCCGCCCTCGGTCACCGCCCGGATCGACGCCCTGGTCGCCCGCGGCTTCGTCCGGCGGACACCGTCGGCCACCGACCGGCGCCGGGTCGACATCGAGCTGACCGAGCAGGGCCGGGCCGCCTGGCTCGGCGCGATGGACATCCTCGGCGACGAGGAGTACAGGCTGCTCGGCGCGCTGACCGCGGACGAGCGGCGTACCCTCTCCGACCTGCTGCGCCGGGTCATGCTCGCCGCCGAGCGCCCCCCGACGCTCTGACCGAACAAGTGGCCCGCCCTGGCGGTCACAGCTCGAACAGGTCCCGCAGCGCCTCGCCGATCCGGGCCATGCTCGCGCCGGTCGCCATCCCCACCCGCTCCACCGCCACCGCCGCCGGAACCCGGCGCAGCCGGTTCACCACCACGACCCCGGTGACCGGATCCGTCTCGGCCAGCGGCACCACGAACGGCGGAAGTTCGCTGCTGCGGCGCTGCCGGACGATCGGGGCACAGTACGGGGAGGTGGACGGCCGGTCGTTGTGCCCCTCGCCGGAGAGCACGATGACCCGGTGTCTGGCCTGCTGGGTACGGTCGCCGACGGTCCAGATCTCGCCCCGGTTCACGCGGCGCCGGCCAGATCGGACCAGCCCGCGTCGACCCGGTCGGCGTAGCGGTCGAAGGCGTCGAGTTCGTCTCGGACCTCCGGATTGGCGGCCAGCCACGCCTCGTGCTGCCGAGCCGCGGCGCGAAGCGCCTCCTTGCGGGCCGCACGGTCGATCCAGGCCGACAGGGACAGGCCGTCCTGCTTCGCCGCGGCACGGGCTCGGGCGAGCGTGTCCGGGTTCAGGCTGAGCGTGACCTTGTCCGCCATGTCCGCGATGGTACGCCCGGTGGTGTCGGCGGAGGTATCCGCGCGGGTGTGTCGGGGCGGCACCGGGGACCGGTCAGCGGGCCGGCGCGACCAGCCCCAGCTCGTACGCGATGATCACGAGCTGTACCCGGTCCCGGGCGTCGAGTTTGGTCAGCAGCCGGGCCACATGCGACTTGGTCGTCGCCATCGTGATGAACAGCTCCTCGGCGATCTCGCTGTTCGAGCGGCCCTGCCCGATCAGGGTCAGCACCTCCCGCTCCCGCTCGGTGATCCCGGCGACCGGGCGTACCCGACGGGCGGCCGGCGGGGCGGCCTCGACGAAGCCCGCGATCAGCCGGCGGGTCACGCTCGGTGCGATCAGAGCGTCACCGGCGGCGACCACCCGGACCGCCCCGAGGATGTCGTCCACGGCCATGTCCTTGACCAGGAAACCGCTGGCACCGGCCCGGAGTGCGCCGTAGACGTGCTCGTCCTCGTCGAAGGTGGTCAGCACGAGTACCCGGGTCGCTCCGTCACCGGCCACGATCTGCCGGGTCGCCTCGATACCGTCCATGCCGGGCATCCGGATGTCCATCACCACCACGTCGGGCCGGACGGCCCGGGCCAGCTCGACGGCCTCCGCACCCGTGCCCGCCTCGCCGACCACCGACAGGTCGGGGGTGTCGGCGATGAGGACCCGCAGCCCGGAGCGGACCAGCGGCTGGTCGTCGACGAGCAGTACCCGGACGCTCATGCCGGCACCGCCCGGGTCTCCGGCAGCGGCAGCCGGGCCGCCACCCGGAAACCGCCGCCGGGGACCGGTCCGGCCGCGAAGTCGCCGTGCAGCAGAGCGACCCGCTCCCGCATCCCGGCGATCCCGAACCCGCTGGCCGCGACCGGCCCGCCGCGCCCCTCGTCGACGATCTCGACGTGCAGGTCGTGCTCCCGGTAGTCGAGGGTGACCCGGCACCGTCGCGTACCGGCGTGCCGGACGACGTTGGTCACCGCCTCCTGCACGATCCGGTACGCGGACAGCTCGATGTCGGCGGGCAGCGGACGCCGCTCCCCCCGCCGGCACAGCTCGACCCGGACCCCGGCCTCCGCCGTCGCCTCGGCCAGCCGGTCGAGGTCGGCAAGCCCGGGCGCCGGATCCCGGGGCGCCGGGTCGGACGGGTCCGCCTGACGCAGCCCGCCGAGCACCCGGCGCAGGCCGGCAAGGGTCTCCCGGCTGGTCGTCTCGATCGCCCGCAGCGCGGCGCCGGCCTCGGCCGGCTGCGTCTGGATCACCCGGCTACCCACCCCGGCCTGGATCGCGATGATGCCGATGCTGTGCGCCACCATGTCGTGCAGTTCGCGGGCGATCCGCAGCCGTTCGGCGGTGACCGCCTGGGTGGTGGCCTGCGACCGCAGCGCCTCGGCGTACCGCCGCCGGGCCCGCACCGAGTTGCCGATCATCCAGGTGGCCAGCATTCCCAGGGTGGGGATCTCCGGCTGGAAGACGGCATTGTCGCCGAGGTCCAGGTAGCCGATCATGATCTCGGCGCAGAGCGTCAGTACGGCGACGGTCACCGAGAGTCGACGGGACCTGGTCGCCGCGACGAACCCGACGACCAGGTTGATCGCCAGCAGTTGCAGATACCGGAGGTCGGCCAGGTAGTCCTGGTACCACGAGTGGATCATCACCGTCATCGCCGCCGACCCGAACAGCATCAGCGCCAGGGTCGCCAGCGGGCTGCGCCGCAGCAGGACGGCGGGCAGCGCCATCACCAGGGCCGGCAGCGCGTACCGGGGGATCGTCTCCAGGATGCTGTAATAGCGGTCGGGACCGTCTGAGACGATTGTCACGGTAAGGACCAGTAGCACGGGGAACGCGGCGATTCCGCACCAGACCAGCGCCGTCCGCAGCCCCGCCGGCAGGCGGTGCCGCAGCGGTGGCCGGAGCAGGTGCGGGGTGGCGTCCACGCGGCGAGACTAGCCACCGGCCGGCCGGCGCGGCATCCGTCCACGGACGTAATCCCGCAGGCTGGCGCCGCCCGGACGGTTGCCGCCGCCGGCCCGATGTCCCGGGCCGCCCGATTCGGCAGCGTTGCGGTCGTGATCGAAGTCAACGACCTGACCAAGCGATACGGTCGCAAGACCGCCGTCGACGCTCTCTCCTTCACGGTACGGCCCGGGCACGTCACCGGCTTCCTCGGTCCGAACGGTGCGGGCAAGACCACCACGCTGCGGATGATCCTCGGCCTGGACGCGCCGACCCGGGGCACCGCCACGGTCGGCGGCGTGCCGTTCCGGACCCACCGGCGCGGGCTGCGGCACGTCGGTGCCCTGCTCGACGCGAACCACGTGCACGGCGGACGCAGCGCCCGGGCACATTTGTTCGCCCTGGCTCGCAGCAACGGCATCCCGCCGCGCCGGGTGGACGAGGTGCTCCGGGAGGTGGGCCTTGCCGAGGTGGCCCGGCAGCGCGTCGGCGGGTTCTCCCTCGGCATGAAGCAGCGACTCGGCATCGCGACGGCACTGCTCGGCGACCCGCCGGTGCTGCTCTTCGACGAGCCGATCAACGGGATGGACCCCGAGGGGGTGCGCTGGGTCCGGCACCTGTTCCGCCGGCTGGCCGCCGAGGGCCGGACGGTCTTCCTCTCCAGCCACCTGATGACCGAGATGGAGAACACCGCCGACCAACTCGTCGTGATCGGCCGGGGCCGGCTGGTCGCCGCCGAGTCGCTGGCCGGCTTCGCCGCCGGCAGCGGCCGGCGCAGCGTGCTGGTGCGTACCCCACGGGCCGTCGAACTCACCGCGCTGCTGACCGCCGCCGGGGCGCGGGTGGAGGCGCAGGAGAGGATCGATTCCGAGGTACCCACGCTGACCGTCACCGGGCTGCTGGCCGAACAGATCGGCACCCTCGCCTTCGACCACCGGCTCGTCCTGCACGAACTGGCCACCCGGACCGCCTCACTGGAGGACGCCTACCTGGAACTCACCGCCGACCGCGTCGAATACCTGGCGGGGCAGCCCCGATGAGCACCGACACCGACACCTCGGCACCGACTCCGGCGCGCCGGGCCGAAGCGCTCGCCGCGCCACCTGCCCGGTTCCGTGACCTGCTCGCCGCCGAGTGGATCAAGGTCTGGTCGCTGCGCTCGACACCCTGGACGCTGCTGCTCAGCACGCTCTTCGTCGTCGGCACCGCCACGATGGAGGCGCTCGACGACTACCGCGACTTCCCGAGCATGAGCCCGGAGACGCAGCGAGAGCCGATGTTCGCGCTCTCCGACGCGTTTCCGCTGATGGGCTACTGGACGCTGGCCCTCGTCGCGATCAGCGCGGGCGCGATCGTGGTGGTCGGCGAGTACGGCAGCGGCCTCATCCGCACCACCACCGTCGCGGTGCCGGCCCGCGGCTCGGTGCTGCTGGCCAAGGCGGTCGTGGTGACCGTGCTCTGGACGGTGGCCGGCACCCTCGCCGCGACCGGCGCGTTCACGGTCTCCCAGGCCATCCTGAGTGGGCGGGACGCGGCGATATCGATCACCGAACCGGTCGCGCTGCGCGCCCTGGCCGCGTCCGCGCTGCTTCCCACGGTCTGCGCGCTGATCGGACTGGGCCTCGGAGTCCTGATCCGGCACGCCCCCACCACGATGGTCACCGGCATCTTCACCCTGCTGATGCTGCCGCAGTTCTTCTCGATCCGGACGCGGTGGACCGCCGAGATCAACCACGCGATGGTGCTCACGGCATGGCAACGGTTGACCGCGATGTGGGTACCGCCGCCGGGTGACGGTTTCTACCGGCCCGACGTCGCCGGGTCGTGGATCGTCTACGCCGCCTGGCCGGTGGTCGCGATCGTCGTCGCCCTGATCGTGGTACGCCGCCGCGACGTCTGAGCGGCCGCCCCGGACCGCATACCGGCCACGGTCGCGGTCCGGGGCGGCCGCCCGATCGGCTCGTACGTCGCGACGGTCTGCTCGGCCCGATCCGCTGCGAGTGCTGGCGGGCGTCGGCGGCGTGCTGTTGATCCTCGTCGGACATACGCCCCGGCGACCATCCGGCGGGCGATCTCGTTCATGATGGCGTCGTCGTCTTCTTCCACCGTGCGGTGTGCGAATCGAACCGGAGGCCCCTCCCCCGACCCCGGCCGGGGCGTACGGAGTGCGGGGTGGCCGGACACCGAAGGGCTCGGGAGGTTGGGGCGTGCGTCGCAGGTACGGGACATCGGCACCTCGTCGCCGACGTGGTGACCGTCGGCGGCTCGGGTGACCTGGTCGGCCCGGCGTGGGCGACGGACCGGGACGGATCGTTATGGGCGGGCATGAACGGCGTCACCGCACAGGATCGGCGATGGCTCAGGGCGGCCATCGAACTGTCTCGTCTCTCGCCACTCTCGCCGACCCACTACGCCGTCGGCGCGATCATCGTCGACCGGCACGGCATCGCGCTCGCCACCGGGTACACCGGGGAGACCGATCCGCACTACCACGCGGAGGAAGCCGCTCTGGCCAAGCTCGCCGGCCGCGCCGACCTGGACCTGTCCGAGGCGACGATCTACACCTCGATGGAGCCGTGTACCGCCCGCAGGTCACGGCCGGATCCCTGCACCGACCTGCTACTCGATGCCGGCGTCGCGCGGGTGGTGCTGGCCCTGCGGGAGCCGCTCCTCTTCGCCGACTGCGACGGCGTGGAGACCCTGCGCGGGGGCGGGGTCGACGTTGTCGAGATCAGCGAGTTGGGGCCCCTCGTTACCGCGATCAACGCCCACGTGCTCGGGTCCGCTGACCGTCCCCGGAACGACCGGTGAGGCCGGTGGTCGTCGTCCGTCAGGCCGTCGCCGGATGGAGACCGTCCAGCAGAACGGTGCAGTACGTGTCGGTGCGGCGTCGAGATGCGCGTCCCCGCCACCGGACGCGCGCCGGTCTGGCCGAGCAGCAGTTCCGCGGCCGCCGTGCGACAGCTCGTGGCAAAGCCGCCGAAGGGCTCTACTGCCCGACTCGGCCGTCGATGCGTTCACGTAGCAGATCGGCGTGCCCGCAGTGTCGGGCGTACTCCTCGATCCGGTGGACCCACAGTTCGCGGACGGCGAAGCTCTCCTTCCCGACCCGCTCACCCAGATCCGGATGCGCGGCCAACGCGGTGTCGGTGGCCGCCTGCTCGCGGGCGAGATCGGCGAATGCGCTGTCGACTACCGCCTGCTCAGCGACGGCTCCGTCGAAATCCGCGTCATTCGCTCCGTACAGTTTCGGTGCGGGGTTCTCTGGCCGGATCCAGTTACGCCAGTCCCGTTCCACCTCGGCCAGATGGCGGAGAAGTCCGAGCAACGACATGGTCGACGGAGGAACCGACCGACGAGCCAGTTGCTCCGGGTCCAACCCCTCGCACTTCATCCTCAGGGTCAGTCGGTAGTTCGTCAGGAAGTCCTGCAGCGTCGCCAACTCACCGTCCGGGCTGACCCCGTCGTTGTTTCGGGGATCCTCGTCGGGATCCGTCCACATGTCGGGGTAGACGCTGGCCTGGGTCCACCGCTCGGGTACGTCGCTCACCGTGTTGACGATGCTGGGCAGTGGACCCACACGCAAGCGAGTATCCAGGCGACGCCCGCCGCATCGCCGGCGACGATCGTGGCTGCTCTCGGTGACGAACCAGCGCCTCAGGAGACGTTCGCCGCACCGGTCCCGTTCCGTCGGCCGCTCCGGCGGGCACGGGCCGCCCAGATGACGTACGCGGGATCACGGTCGAGGTTGTGCCGGTCTCGGTCGTAGCGACGGGTCGTACGCGGGTCCGCGTGTCCCATCGCGTCCTGCACGTCTTCCAGGGACACCCCTTCGGCGCGGGCGGTGGTGGCGAACGCGTGCCGCAGCGAGTGCGGCGACAGCCTCGCCCAGGCGTGAATGCCCGCTGCCCTGGCGAGTCGGCGGACCAGCCGGAACACCGCGTTCCGGTCCAGCCGGGCACCGGTACCGGTGACCAGCAGCGGACCGGTCAACTCCGGCACACTCAGCCCCTGCGCCGCGGCCCGGGCGGCCAGATAGGCGTCCACCGCATACGCGGTGCCGGGGGTGAGGGCGCGGCGACGGACCTTGCCGCCCTTGCCGACGAAGCGGATGCTGCGATGTCCACGCTCGGTACCCAGGTCGGTCAGGTCCAGTGAGATCAACTCGCCGACCCGCAGCCCCAGATCGGCCAGCAGGGCGATGGTGGCCCGGTTCCGGACGGCGGTCGGTCCAGTGTCGGCCTCGGCCGCGGCCAGCAGCGCATCGACCTCGTCGGGGGTCAACCCGACGGTGGCGGAGTGGTCCCGGTCGATCCGCGGGCGGTCGGCGGCGGCCACCGGATTGGTTTCGACGGCGTGCAGCTTGACCAGGAACTCGTACCAGCTCGACAAGGCGGAGAGGCGGCGGGCGACGGTGGCCGGGGTGAGCGGGCGGCCACTGCGGCGCCCCAGCGTCGCCTCCAACTGACGGGCGTACGCGTTGACGTCGAGGAAGGTGGCCCGCAGCGGATCGAGGTCTCGGCTCCCGCACCAGCTCAGCCAGCCGGCGACGTCTCGCCGGTACGCGTCGCGGGTGTGCTCGGACAGCCGCCGGTTGTCCAGCCAGGCTTCGGTGAAGTCGGCGGGCCCGGCGGCTGCCAGCGCGGGGCTGCTCGACCTGCGGCGTACGACTTCGGAAGACAGCATGCGAGGAAGGCTCTCAGCTACCACGCGGATTTGTGCCGAGGCGCGCCCGGCAGAACGCCATCCTCGGTGGCCGCCGGTCGGGCCAGGACAGCGGGGGTATCGCCGCCGGCCACGGGGAAGATCGGAGCTGCCCGCTATCCTCCCGGCGTGCTCTCCCAGATCAGAGGCTTGTCCCGCCACTTCACCGAGGAAACGCTCCGGACCTACTTGTTGGACCGCTCGGTGCGCATGGCCGACGGCTGCCTCATCGTGCGCGGCTACGGTAGCCAGCGGGGCGTTCACCAGAAGATCGCGGGTCGGGCATGGGCCCACATCGCCGCATACGTCGTCTTCGTCGGCGACTACAGTCCCGAGTGGGAAGTCGACCACGTTTGCGGTGTGCCGGACTGTATCGAGCCGACCCATCTGCGTCAGCTCAGTCACGCCGAGAACTGTCGTAGCCGCAAGCAGCAACCTCGGTGCCGCAACGGGCACGACCGCGAGATCGACACCCGTACCGGCCGCTACCGCAAGGTCTGCCGCCGCTGCAACGGCGACGCGCAGAAGCGGTGGCGCGAACGGCAAGCACGCCAGGTTGCCGAGGGCCGCGCCAGCTACGGCCGCGCAATGGATTGACGCCGGCCGCG
Organism: Plantactinospora sp. CA-294935; assembly: GCF_050936445.1. Classification (NCBI taxonomy): domain Bacteria; kingdom Bacillati; phylum Actinomycetota; class Actinomycetes; order Micromonosporales; family Micromonosporaceae; genus Plantactinospora; species Plantactinospora sp. CA-294935. The sequence continues at coordinate 7,021,503 of NZ_JBNJMU010000001.1, read as the reverse complement.
GGATCCGGGGTTCGCCGCCTCCGGGCGCTTCTGTTGAGCGACACCAGCACGTCGGTGGGAAGGGCGGCCGTCCGGCGGACCAACACCCCGGACGGTGGGGCAGCTACCGACGGTGCCCATGTCGGCGGCGCCCCGGACCGGGGATCAGACCGACGCCGGGTCCGGTTCGACGGTCGGTCCAGGCAGCTAGCCGGTAGTAGCGCTGGACGGTGCGGCGGACGGGAGAACGCCGACGCCGACGCACGGCGGGCGTCCGCCCCCAGGGTGAAACCGCTGACGGCCCGCCGACGATCAACATCGGGTACGGCCGCAGAGAGAAGCGCCTTACACCAGACTAATCGCTTACGGTAAAGAACTGTCATTATGATGTTCCGCGTCCCGGTCGCTCCGGCCGCCCCTCCGGTCCCGGCTACGGGGATTAATGAATTACCAGTAATGACAATCCGGCAATATCCAGTGACCCCGCCCACCCCTGGGTTGTCTGGGCGCCGGTAAGAAACGTCGACGTGGACCCGGGACGGCCGGCCGGGCCTCGACGACCCCTTCCCGCTGAGGCGTCCCGGTAGCGCTGACGAAGTCTCGTCGAAAACCGTTTGAGCCTTCGTTCCGCGTTCCCGTAGGTTGCCCCCCAGCCCCATCCCGGTGAGGACAGAGGACAAACCCGCGTGACCCCGCCTGCTCTCTAGACCTGACACCTTCTTGCGCTCACTTGTAGCCGGCGTCCCCGTCGGCTCTGCCGGGCTGCCCATGCGCGCCCGGTCATCCAGCGTTTGAGGCCGCGCACAAACGGCCTCGTGTCAGGTCTGGAGAGACCATGTCTTCACCACCTCATACCGTGCTGCCCTGGGTCGTCCGTCGGACGAGGCTGCCTCTACTGTCGTTGCGGTGCGTGGACTGCCGGTCGGAGTCGGCCACCACCGGCGAGGGCAGGTTCCGCGTCAACGCCAACCGCAAGCTGCTGGACGTGTGGCTGCTGGTCCGCTGCGTATCCTGCGATCGGACGAGCAAGCTCACGGTGCACGAGCGAACGCCGGTCAGTTCCTTCGATCCGGCCGAGCTGCACGGCTACCGTGTCAACGATCCGGAACTGGTGGCGTCCAGGTTGTTGGATCCGTTGCTCGCCCGGCGTAGCCGCTTCGCCCTGGACTGGACGGGGGCCTGGCGGCTGGACACCCCGTCGGTACGGCGCGACGAGGCGTGGCCGGTCCAGTTAGAGGTCCTCTTCGAGGATCCGGTACCGGTGCGCCCGGATCGGCTCATCGCGCAAGGGCTCGGCCTGAGCAGGCCCGAGGTGCTGCGGCGGATCAAGTGCGACATTCCGCTGCGCCGCCCGACAACCGCCGGATTCACCTTCACCGTGATGGCCGGGGACTAGCCGGGACGTAGCCGGGCGGACCACCCGGCCAGCCCGGCTACACCCCGAAACCCATGCCGGTACCGGACGCGCAAGCCACACCCCGGCGCAGAACGCGCAAGAGCCCCACCACGACCGGCGGTGGCAGAAGGGAGGACGCCGCCACCCCACTGCTGGCCCGGCTGCGATGACCGAGCTCAGTGCGCGGTACCGGGCGGGGCCGGTCGCGCCGGTCCAGCAGAGCGGTCCGGTCGGGCAGGGCGAGCTGTCGCCGGGAACGTGACCCGTACGGTGGTGCCCTGCCCGGGCACCGAGGTCACCCCGGCCCGGCCACCGTGCGCGGCCACGATCGCCTCGACGATGGCCAGACCCAGCCCCGACGAGCCACCGCCGTCGCGGCTGCGGCTGGGGTCGGCGCGGTAGAAGCGCTCGAACACGTGCGGCAGATGTTCCGGCGCGATTCCGTCGCCCTCGTCGCGTACCGCGATCACCACTTCGCCGTCCTCGGCGGTGACGGTGACGGTGACCGGCGTGCCGGGCGGGGTGTGCTGTACCGCGTTGCCGACGAGGTTGCGTAGCACCTGCTGGATGCGCGGGCCGTCCCCGTCGACCACCGCTTCCGCCACGCCTTCCAGGGTGATGGCCCGGTCGGCGCTGACCACCCGGGCGTCGTCCACCACCTCGCCGGCCAACGGCACCACGTCCACCGACCCGCGGTCCAGCGGCCGCGCCCCGTCGAGGTGGGCCAGCAGCGCCAGTTCGTCGACGAGCAGCCGCATCCGGTCCACCTCGGCCTGCATCCGTTCCATGGCGTGGTCGAGTTCGTCGGGGTCGCGCAGCCCGCCCTGGACGTACAGGTCGATCCAGCCGTGCATGGTCGCCAGTGGCGTACGCAGCTCATGGCTGGCGTCGGCGACGAAACTGCGCAACCGGTCCTCGGCCCGTCGGCGGGCGTCGAACGCCTTCTGGACCGCGGCGGTGATCGCTGCGGCCTCCGGTCCGGCGAACAGCGCGATGAGGGCCAGCCGCCACCGGGAGGACCGGTTCACTGCTGCACCGGCCGCAGGCTGTACCCGAATCCCCGCACGGTGTGGATCAGCGACGGCCCACCGAAGTCGATCTTGCGACGCAGGTTCGAGACGAAACGCTCGACCACGCCCGCGTCGCCGCCGAAGTCGTACTGCCAGACGTGGTCCAGGATCTGCGCCTTGGAGACCACCCGACCGGTGTTGGCCAGCAGGTAGCGCAGCAGCCGGAACTCGGTGGGGGACAGCTCGACCGGACGCCCGCCCCGGGTCACCACATGCCGGGCCTCGTCCATCTCCAGGTCGCCGCAGCGCAGCACTCCCTCCGGCACCGCCGGCGGCACGCGGCGGGAACGCCGCAGCAGCGCCTCCAGCCGCGCGGCGAGCTCCACCACGTTGAACGGCTTGCTGAGGTAGTCGTCGCCGCCCAGACGTAGTCCACGCACCCGGTCGTCCACCTCGTGGCGGGCGGTCAGGAACATCACCGGCAGGTGGACGCCCCGCGAGCGCAGCAGGTGCAGCAGGTCGAAGCCGTCCGTGCCGGGCAGCATCACGTCCAGCACGATCGCGTCGGGCGTGCGCGCCTCGACCGCGGCCAGGGCGGCCGGCACGTCGCCGGCCGTCTCGACCTCGAACCCCGCGAACCGCAGCGCGGACAGCAGCAGCTCCCGCAGCCCCGGATCGTCGTCCACCACCAGAATGCGGTCCACGTTGTCTATCTCACCATCACGACGGAAGAGCGCCGGTCGAGCTGCCTGCCCTCCACATCCAGGTTCGGCAGCACCCGGTCGAGCCACCGCGGCAGCCACCAGGCGCGGTGCCGGGTCAGCGCCAGCACCGCCGGCACGAGCGTCATCCGGATCAGGAACGCATCCAGCAGGACACCCACCGTGAGCGCGAAGGCGATGGGCCTCAGCGTGGCGTCGCCGTCCGGGATGAAGCTGGCGAAGACCGAAGTCATGATCAGGGCGGCCGCCGCGACCACGCGTGCCGAGGCCCGGAACCCCTGGGCGACCGCGCGTTGCGGGTCGCCGCTCTGGGCGTACTCCTCGTGCATGCGGCTGACCAGGAAGACCTCGTAGTCCATCGCCAGGCCGAACAGCACCGCCATGAGGATGATCGGCATGAAGCTGATCACCGGCCCCGTTCGCGAGACCCCGATCAGATCGGCGAGCCACCCCCACTGGAACACCGCGACCACCGCGCCCAGCGTCGCACCGACCGACAGCAGGAAGCCCAGTGTCGCCTTCAGCGGCACCACCAGCGACCGGAAGGCCACCATCAGCAGCAGAAAGGCCAGACCTACGACGACCAGCGCGAAGGGTACGAGCGAGGCGCTCAGCAGCTCGGAGATGTCGATGCCGATGGCGGTCACGCCGGTGACCGACACCGACTCCCCGCCCGCGGCCTCGATGCCGGTCACCAGTTGCTCGGTACGTTCGTCCTGCGGCCCGGTCTCGGGGATCACCGTCAGCAGCGCGTACCGGCCGCTGGTGGACAGTTGCGGGCGGCCGGCGGCGGCAACTCCGTCGACCGCGCCGAGTCGCTCGGCCAGCGCCGTGGCGGCGGACTGCTTGTCGCCTTCGTTCCTCAGGTCGGCCAGGACCAGCAGCGGGCCGTTGAAGCCCGGTCCGAACGCGGCGGCTGTCAGGTCGTACGCCTGCCGCTGCGTGCTGGCCGCCGGAGCGGAACCGCTGTCGGTGAGCGCGAGCCGCAACCCCGGCACCGGTACGGCCACGACGCCGAGCGCCGCGACGACGGCGACGGTCGTGACCAGCGGCCGGCGGGTGACCAGCCGGACCCAGCGCACGCCCATGGTGGGCCGGGCATCCGCGGCCTCGCGCCGAACGGCCCGCGAGCCGGGCTTCGGGCGCAGCCGGCCCCCGGCGAAGCCCAGCACAGCCGGGATCAGGGTGATCGCGACCAGCACCGCGACGATCACGGCGGCGGCCGCAGCCAGTCCCATCGCGGTCAGAAACGGTATCCGGACGACGGTCAGCCCGGCCAGGGCGATGACCACGGTGAGGCCGGCGAACACCACCGCGGTGCCGGCCGTACCGATCGCACGGGCCGTGGACTCGGCCACGGGCATGCCGGAGGCCAACTGCGACCGGTGCCGCGCGACGATGAACAGCGCGTAGTCGATGCCGACCGCCAGCCCGAGCATGAGGGCCAGGGCCGGCGCGGTCGTCGGCAGCGTCAGCATGCCCGCGGCCGTGGCCAGGCCGGCGACCGTGGCGCCGACCCCGAGCAGGGCGGTGAGCAGAGGCAGCCCGGCCGCCACCAGGGAACCGAAGGTGATGACGAGGACGACCAGCGCGATCAGCACGCCGGCGGTCTCGGTGCCCTGGCCACCCTCGCCGGAGCTGTCGGCGTACGCCGGCCCGCCGACCTCCACCCGCAGCCCGGCCTCGCGGGCCGGTCGGAACACGTCCTCCAGCGCTTCGAGGGAGCCGCCCTCCAGCCGGGCGCGCTTCTGCTGATAGTCCACGATGGCCAGGGCGACGCGACCGTCCGGCGAGACCGTCTTCGCGGCGAACGGGTCCACCACCCCGGCCACCTGCGGCGCCTTCGCGGCGGCGGCGAGGGTCCGCTCGATGACGGCTCGGTGCTCGGTGACCTGGTGGCCGGCGGGCGCGACGAACACCACCTGCGCGGAGGTGCCCGACGAGGCGGGGAACTGCTCGGCGACGGTGTCCAGGGTCCGCTGGGCGCGCGAGCCGGGTATCGAGAAGTCGTCCTCGTACGAGCCGCCGGCAGTGCCGGCGAGGGCCCCGGCGGCGACGAGAACGGCCAGCCAGGCCACCAGGACGGTCCGGCGGCGCCGACAGGTCCAAGCGCCGAGCCGGTAGAGCAGTGCGGCCATGACGGCAGACTCCCGTGGTCGTGGGTCGAGGAGCCTCAGCACACCGTCCGTGCCTGACGGTCCGGCGTCGGCGAACCTGACGGTTGCCTGACGGTCGATCCCTGACGGGCGCGCCTCAGCCCTGGGGGTGGACGACCACCTTGAGGCCCGTCCGGGCCGCCGCGGCGGCCAGCGCCGCGTCGATGTCGCTGAGCGGCTACACCCGGTGACCAGCGCCTTCTCCCGATCGGGCGTCGGCTCAACAGGCAATCCCTGCATCAGCCTGCACGACCAGTTCGGTGTGGACCTGGTGACGCGTTTCGTACCGGCGTCCGTGGCTCGTCCAGCCGGGCGGCAACTCCGGCAAATTCGGTGGACGGCACACGGGCCGGGTCACGATTGTGGCCAGATGCGACAGGAGGAGATCTGGGACGCCGACGCCGCCCAGGGTTACGACACTCCCGGCAGGGGGATGTTCGCACCCGAGGTACTCGGGCCCGTCGTGGACCGCCTCGCCGAACTTGCCGGTGCCGGACCGGCGCTGGAGTTCGCCATCGGCACCGGGCGGGTAGCCGTTCCGCTCGCCGAGCGCGGCGTACCGGTCACCGGCATCGAGCTGTCCCGTCCGATGGTGGAGCAACTGCGTACCAAGGTCGACGAGACGAGGATCCCGGTGGTGGTCGGAGACATGGCCACCGCCGCCACCGGTGGCAAGTACACCCTCGTCTACCTCGTCTACAACGGCATCTCGAACCTGCTCTCCCAGGCCGAGCAGGTCGCCTGCTTCCGCAACGCCGCCCGCCACCTGCTGCCCGGTGGTCGGTTCGTCATCGAGCTATGGGTGCCTGAGCTGCGCCAGCTCCCGCCGGGTCAGCAGGCGGTGGTCTTCGGGACCGCAACCGGCTACGTCGGTCTGGACACCTACGACCTGCTGCGGCAGCAGGTGGTGTCGCACCACTTCTGGTTCGACGACGGTCGGCACGCACGCGTGTTCCGCAGTCCGCACCGCTATGTCTGGCCCGCCGAACTGGATCTCATGGCACAGCTCGCCGGCTTCGAGTTGGAGTCCAGGTACGCGGACTGGACCGGCTCCGAGTTCACCGCCGAATCCCGGTCCCACGTCTCCGTCTACCGCCTCCCGCCCGACCGCTGAAGCCACCGGCGAGTAGTCGGCGACGCCGGTCGCCGACGGGACGTCGACGACCTGTCGAGGATCACGCCACCGGCCACCATGTCTGCCCCTCGGGGGCGTCCTTGACGAACACGATCCCGTCATTGCTGGCCAGGTGGGCCGGGTCGAGCGGGGAGTAGCCGAACCAGGGGGACACGCGGGGCGCGGGCGTCACGTCGCCGAGGGCGACGGCCAGCCGGCGGGCGTCGACGACGTATCGGTCCTCCAGGAGTGCGTACAGGAGCCCCTCGACGGTGTCCGGGGGTGGTGTCTGCACACCGCGGTGGCGGATCGTGCCGAGGGCCGTGGCCAGGACGGCGTATCCCTCGCCCAGCCGGGCGCTGACGATCGCCCCGGCGCTCCACCATTCCACCGGCAGGCCGCCCATTCGCATCCTGCCCTTGTTCCGTTGCAGATGCCCGTTGTTGGCGTTCACCAGCGCCGGGCCCCGCTCGGCGATGGCGAGCAGGTTGGCCGCCATCATCGAGGCCCGCACGCCCAGCAGCCGCGCGATGCGGCTCGGTGACGTGTCGGCCATCCAGAAGTGGTACCGCAACAGCCCGGTGGCGGTGCGACCGTACATGCCTGCCCGGTCCCAGTCGTCCTGTAGGGACGCCGCGACCAGATGTGGCGTCTGCGTGTCGAGCAGGGCTACCAGGTCGTCGGCGAGCAGCCGCAGCCGTTTGGCCTCGGGCGTCTGCCCCACCGACTGGGACGGGTCCGTCATGGCGGCGGGATTGGTCCACCGGTCGTCGGCGCCGAGCAGGCGGTCGAGCGTTGCCGCGCTGCAGGGAAGCAGGTCGGCGTCGACCCGGGCGGCGAGGTAGGCGTGGAGTGCGGTGAGGGCCTGCCGAGGGCTCGCGGCGCCGGTGATTTCCAGCGGACCCTCGACACCGGCGAAGCGCAGCCGCTCGGGCCCGGACCGTCCGTCGTTGTACGCGCGCATCCAGCTCACCAACTCGCGGTTGGCTGCGGACGCGCCGAACCCGTGGCTGAAACCGCGCGCCATGACCTCGTCGAGGGTGCCCCTGCCCGAGGTGACGTAGTCGTCCACGACCAGACCCATCAGGCAGTCGCTCTCGATGGCGATCGTCTGGTAGCCCTCTCGCTCGACGAGTTGCCGGAAGAGCTCGTTTCGCAGGTCGAGCAGAACGTCCTCACCGTGGGCGGGCTCGCCCAGGGCGAGCAGCCGCGGCCGGGCCGGGAGCAGCCGCATGACAGAGGCAGCGTCAACGACATGCGCGGTGTCTTCGATACCGGTGGTCATAGCCTTTAACACTATCGTTGAACTGGCGAGTTGAAACTTATCCGCGAAATCAGCAGGGCAGTGCGGTAAAAGCCTCAAAACGGCAGGCAGCTCAGGTCGGTCAGTGGCGGGACGCGCTCCCGGTCGCGGGCATCTGCCGCGCGGGCGTCGTCGCCCGGGCGCTGCCCGCTTCGAGCCGGCCGGGCTCGGTCAGGCAGGAGCCAGCCCACCGCGGGCAACGCGATCAGCGGGCCGAGGGCGGTCCGCAGGGAGGTGGCGTCGGCGACGGCTCCGACGAGCGGGCTGGCGACACCGCCCGGCAGCAGCCAGGGCATGGGCCGCCGGTCGGTGAGCGCGCCGAACAGCGGCTACACCACCGGCACCCACCACCGCCGTCCCTGACCGGCGCCGGCAGGCCGCGCCCGGCAGCCGCTCCGGCCCGGCCACGAGCCGTCCACCGTGGACGGCGCAGGCGCGGCCGCCCCCGGGTACGACGACGCTGGCGGCGTACCGGATATTCGGTCGACCTGGCCGCGAGCGGTCAGGATACTTCCGACCATGACCCGGGCCCTGGTGTCGCCGTTGTCGACGGGTCGGCGAGCCCGCCGATGAGTGCGCCCCCGTTGCCGGTGCTGTGGCTCTACGGGCCGCCCGCCGTCGGGAAGTCCACGATCGGCTGGGAGCTGTTCACCCAGCTCTCCCGCCGGATCCCCACCGGCTACGTCGACCTCGACCAGTTGGGCATGTGCTACGCCCCGCCGACGCCGGAGAACTGGGCCCCGGAGCCGGCCTCCGACCCGGGTCGGCACCGGCGGCAGGCCCGCAACCTCAACCGGGTGGCGGCGAACGTCCGGGCCGCCGGCGCCCGCTGCCTCGTCGCCTCGGGGGTCGTCGACGCCGTCCGTGGGATCGACGTCGACCTGCTTCCGCACGCGGCGCTCACGGCGTGCCGGCTGCGCTGCGAGCCGCACGAGCTGCGGCAGCGGCTGGCCGGCCGGGGCCGGGCCGGGGACGAGGCCGCAGACCGGGTGCTGGAGTACGCGGAGGCCCTGGACCGCAACCATCCGACCGGCCTCTGCCTCGACACGACGGGGCGGAGCATCACCGAGGTACTCAAGCTGGTACTGGGCGAAACCGGCGGCTGGCCGGCGCTGACCAGCCCGGGTACGGCACCGCTGGCGGAGCCGCCCGGGCCCTACCCCAGCTACCCTGCCGGGCCGGGCGAGATCCTGTGGCTCTGCGGCGCGACCGGGGTCGGCAAGTCCACGGTGGGCTGGGAGATCTACACGACCGTCCGCAGGGCCGGAGTCCACACCGCGTTCGTCGACCTCGACCAGATCGGATTCTACCGCCCGGCCGGCGTCCCACCGCCGCGCAACCATCCGCTGCGGGCAAGCAATCTCGCCGCCGTGTGGCAGACCTACCGGGCCACCGGTCTGCGGCGCATGATCGTGGTCGGTCCGGTCGGCGACGCCGACGCCGTGCGGACGTACCGGGAAGCGCTGCCGTCCGTGCGGATCACGCTGTGTCGGCTGCACGCCGGCCGCGACTCGCTGACCGAGCGGATCATGCTCCGGGGCCAGGGTCAGGGCCCGCAGATCGCCGGCGACGACCTGTCGGGGCAGCCGGCGGCACGGCTGCGCCAGGCCGCCGACGAGGCGACGGCCGACGCCGAAGCCCTGGAGGATGCCGCGCTCGGCGACCGGCGCGTGGACACGGATCGCCGACCCGTACCCGAGATCGCCGGGGAAGTCCTCCGGCACGTCCGCTGGCTGGGCTGAGCCGGCCGACCCGGGGCGTGGCCCGGGACGTACCCCGCCGGCGGACCGGGACGACGGCATGCCGCGATCGCCGTCGACGGCGGGCCGACCCGCTGGCTGCTCGGCGCGGCGGGCCCCGGCCCACTCGGGCACCAGAGCGCCGCCGCCGACCAGCAGCGCGACTGCGCCGAGCCGGCCGGTCCCGCTCTGCCGCGCCGGGTTCACCGGCCGAGGCGGGCGGCGATCGGCAGGTGATCGCTGCCGGTGGCCGGCAGTGTCCACAGGTCGGCGACGGTCACCGAGCGGGCCATCACCTGGTCGATCCGGGCGACCGGCAACGCCGCCGGCCAACTGAACGGAAAGGCCGGGGCGGTCGACGGCAGCAGCTCCCTGACCGGCGCCAACCCCCGGTCGTGCACGGTGCTGTTGAGGTCGCCGAGCAGGATCACCGTGGCCAGCGGTTCGGCGTCGATCGCCCTGGCCAGCAGCCCGGCACTCTCGTCGCGCCGGGCGGTGCCGAAACCGTCCGGCAGACCGAACCGGACCGACGGCAGGTGCGCCACGTAGACGGCGACGTCGCCGCCGGGCATCCGGGCGGTGGCCCGCAGCCCCCGGTTCCAGTCCGGGCCGAACCCGGCCGGTCTGATGTCCAGCGGCCGGTCGTCCAGCAGCGGGTGGCGTGACCAGAGACCGACGGTGCCGTGCACCGAACGGTACGGATAGTCCCGGCCCAGCACCGCCGCGTACGCCGACATCGCCGGTGCGGTCAGCTCCTGTATCCCGACCAGGTCGGCCCGGACCCGGGCCAGCGCGCCGGCCGTGCCCGCCGGGTCGGGGTTGGTGTCGCTGACGTTGTGCTGGACCACCGTGATGCCTCCGTCGGAACCGTCCCCTGGGTCCCCGGGCAGCAGCGCCGCGCCGAACAGCCCGAGCCAGGCGGTGACGGGCAGCGCCAGTGCGAGCAGGGCGGCCACCGAGCGGCGCAGCAGCGCCGGCAGCAGCAGTACCGGGACGGCGGCTCCCAGCCAGGGCAGGAAGGTCTCCAGCAGGCTGCCCAGCCGGCCGATCCGGTTGGGCAGCAGGGCGTGGCCGGTCAGCAGCACCCCGACCAGCAGTGCCAGGGCCGCAGGCAGCCACCCGCGTCGCCAGGCCGACCGGCCGCGCGCGTCGACGCCCCAGCCCCGCCGCACCGGCCGCCGCACCGTCGTCGGCTCGTCGTCCAGAGTGGACCCCTCTCCTACGGCGACCGGCCGGGTGCATGCTGACCAACGTCTGGTCCGGATGGGACGGCGTCGATCGCCTACCGTCCCCGGTCCACCGTCACCGTCCCGGCGGCGCCGTCGACGGTGATGACCTGACCGGTTCTGATCGTATCGGTGGCGCCGGGGACGCAGATGACGGCGGGGATGCCGTACTCGCGGGCCACGGTCGGGCCGTGCGCCATCGGCGCGCCGGTCTCGGTCACCAGTCCGCCGGCGGTCAGGAACAGCGGCGTCCAGCCGGGATCGGTGGTCGGGGCGACGAGGATCTCGCCGGGCTCGATGCGTGCGGTCGCCGGGTCGTGCACCACCCGGGCCGGGCCGGTCGCCGTGCCCGGGGCGGCACCGACGCCGCGCAGGGCGTCGGTTGCGGCGGCGGTGGCCGGGGCGAGCGCGGCCTCGACGTCGGTGCCGTCGGAGAGCACCGCGACCGGTACGTGCCGGCGGCGCAGTTCCCGCCGGTACGTCGCCCGGCGCTGCGCGACCAGCGCCCGCTGGTCGATCCCGTCGGACACGGCGGCACGTGCCTCCGGGATGGTCAGGAACATGATGTCGTCGGCCTGCGCCAACCGCCCGCCGTCGGCCAGTTCCGCACCGACCAGCAGCAGTTGCCGGCGGTTCTCCCGCAGCGGATACAGCCCGGCGAACTTGCCGGCCTCCCGCAGCCCGGCCAGCACCCGCGCCCGGCGCAGCAGGAACCCGGCGAGCCGGCCCCGGACCGGTCGGCGGCGACGGACCCGGCGGACGAGCGCGGCGAGCGCCACTTCGGCTTCGGCGGCGGCCCGGGCGAACCGCCGGTCGGGCGCCTGCTCCGGGTCGGTGACCCGCAGGTAGTTCGCGATCGAGGCGAAGACCGGGGTCGGGTCCTCGGCCCAGCGGGGTACCCCGAGGTCGACCTCGGCGGCGGCCCGGTGCCCGTACGTGTCGAGGAACGCGGCCAGTCCGATCTCCGGCAGGGTGCCGGCCCGGTACCGCGCGGCGAGTTCCTCCGGCGGTGTCGTGCAGAGCAGGTCGCGGTGTGCGCCGGCCCGCTCGGCGAGCCGCCACAGCGCCAGGTCCATCTCGATGGTGACGTTGTGCGGCATGCCGCCGAGCACGGCGTGGATCTCGGCCTGGCTGGCGATCCCCTTGAGCAGTTCGGCCGGCAGGGCGGCGGTCAGGATGCCGGCGACGACCGGCCAGACGATCCGGTCGTACCGGGTCGACGGGTCCTGGGCCTCGACGAAGTCCAGGCGTTCGGCCGCGGTACGCAGTCCGGCCGGCTCGGCGGCGGCCCGCTGCCGGAGTTGGTCGATCTCCTCGAAGAGCCGGACCCGGGCCGCCTCGGGCCGGGCCAGTGCGGCCACGATCCCGGCGATCGCCCGTGGCGCGGTACGCAGCGCCGGGCCGAGACCCCCGGCCGGGCGGGACCGGACGGTGGGCACGGGCGCGAACCGGGGGTCGGTGAGCAGGTGTGCTACCACCGCCTGGGCGCGCGGGCCGAAGTCCACCGCCATCAGCTTCACCAGTCGTTTGCGGGTCGCCGGGTCGCGGACCAGGTCGGTCAGGTCGCCGTAGAGGCGGCCGCCGATGTCGACGATCTCGGCCTTGATGCCGAAGGAGCCGAGCATGCCGGCCAGGATCACCCGCAGCGCGGACATCCCCATCGGGGTGACCGGGCGGAGCATCCCCTGGACGTGCCCGAACTCCAGGTAGATCCGGGGCTGTGGCCGGTCGGTCGGCGGCGGCAGCGGGAAGAGTGTGGTGATCGGCCGGGACTGGAGCAGCCACAGCGTGCCGTCGGAGTCGATCGCCCACTCGACGTCCTGCGGCGTGCCGAAGTGGGCCTGGATCCGCTCGCCGGCCCGGTGCAGCTCGGCGAGCTGGGCGGGGGTGAGGCAGCCGCGGTCGTCGTACCGGGTGCCGTCCAGGACGTAGTGGTCGGCCGGGGCGGTGCCGTCGACCACGGCGGTGCCGAGCCCGGGGGCGGCGTCGACCACCGTCTCGGTGCGGCAGCCGGTGAGCGGGTTGGCGGTGAAGAGCACTCCGGCGACCTTCGCCTCGACCATGCGCTGCACCACCACCGCCATCCGGACGGTCCGCCCGTCGATGTCGTTGGCCTCGCGGTAGGCGACGGCCCGCTCGGTGTGCAGCGAACTCCAGCACTTGGCGATGGCGTCCTGCAGTGCGTCGGCCCCGGTGACCCCGAGGAAGGTGTCCTGCTGGCCGGCGAAGCTCGCGTACGGCAGGTCCTCGGCGGTGGCGCTGGACCGGACCGCGACCGGCCCACCCCCCAGCGCCCGGTACGCCGCCGCCACCTCGGCCTCCGGGATCACGCCCCGGTCGTGGGCGGCGGTGGTCAGGCAGAAGCCCTCCGGCACCCGCTCGCCGAGCTTGATCAGCTCGCCGAGCCCGGCGGCCTTGCCGCCGACCAGTTCCGCCGTGCCGGCGGACGCCTCAGCCAGCGTGATCACGTTCACCAGGGACTCCCCTCTTTTGCAATACGACTGAAATGTAATCGGCTCGGCGACCCCGTGTCAATACGACTGCAATGTAAAGTGGCGGGGTGCCCAGGAGAGCCGATCACGTCGCCCGCCGCCGGCAACTCGCCGACGCCCTGATGCGACTCGCCGCCACCCAGGGCCTGGAGGCGGTCAGCCTCCGGCACGTGGCGGCCGAGGCCGGGGTGTCGACCGGCATGGTGCAGCACTACTTCCGCACCAAGGACGAGATGATGACCTTCGCCCTCGACATGGTGATGCGCGATGCGGTGCAGCGGATCACCGCCGAGGTGACCGCCGCCGGTCGGGTCCTCAACCCCGCCGAACTCGTCCGGACGCTGATGATCCAGATCTTGCCGCTGGACGAGCCCCGACGGCTCGAGGGGCACGTCACCCTCGCCTTCCTCGCCTACACCGCCGTCAAGCCGGCCATCGCCGAAGGGCTGCGGGGAAGCGCCGACGAGATGCGGGCCTTCATCGCCGACCAGATCCGGGCCGTACAGGCGACCGCCGGGACGGCACCTCGGATCGACCCGGTGCACGCGGCCACCGGCCTGCTGGCCCTGGTCGACGGGCTCGGCATCCACCTCCTCGGCCGGCACTACTCCGACGAGCAGGCGGTCGCCGCCCTCGACGCCCACCTCGGGCTGCTGTTCGGCCCCACACCGGCCCCGCCCGGCGACGACCGCCACGACCTGGCCCGCCAGGACCCGCCCGGCCAGAACCGCCACGGCCCGGTCGGCGGCGACCCCGTCGCCCGGACCGGCGGCACCACCCCGGATCTGCCCGCCGGCACCGGATGACCGGCGTACGTCGACCCGGCGCACCACCGTCGACCCGCGCAGCCGTACGGGCCGAACCCGGCAGCCCCGTACGCTACGACCGGACCCGCGCCGCGCACGGACGGCGCAGGAAGAGGGAGGCCCCCCGGTGACCACCCGTATGGCCGTGTTCGGCGCCGGCTCCTGGGGCACCGCGTTCGCGATGATCCTCGCCGACGCCGGCTGTCGGGTCACCCTGTGGGGACGGCGCCCCGACCTGGTCGACGCCGTCAACCGCACCGGCACCAACCCCGACTACTTCCCCGGCATCCCGCTGCCGGCCGGCATCACCGCCACCGCCGATCCGGCGGAGGCCGCCGAGGGCGCCGCGTTCGTGGTGCTCGCGGTGCCGTCGCAGACCCTGCGGGCCAACCTCACCGCCTGGGCACCGCTGATCGCCGCGGACAGTGTCCTGGTCAGCCTGATGAAGGGCGTCGAACTCGGCACCGCCAAGCTGATGAGCCAGGTCGTCGCGGAGGTCACCGGCGCCGGACCGGACCGGGTCGCGGTGGTCTCCGGCCCCAACCTCGCCCCGGAGATCGTCCGGCGCCAGCCCGCCGCCAGCGTCGTCGCCTGCCGCGACGAGGTGGTCGCCCGGCGGCTCCAGACCGCCTGCCACACCGGCTACTACCGCCCCTACACCAACACCGACGTGGTCGGCTGCGAGATCGGCGGCGCGGTCAAGAACGTCATCGGGCTGGCGGTCGGCATCGCCGGTGGTCTCGGCCTCGGCGACAACACCAAGGCGTCGCTGATCACCCGTGGCCTGGCCGAGACCACCCGGCTCGGGCTGGCGATGGGCGCCGACCCGCTCTCCTTCGCCGGCCTGGCCGGCATGGGCGACCTGGTCGCCACCTGCTCCTCGCCGCTGTCCCGCAACCAGACCTTCGGCACCAACCTCGGCCGGGGCATGACGGTCGCCGAGACGGTCGCGGCGACCCGGCAGACGGCGGAGGGCGTCACCTCCTGCGAGTCGGTGCTGGACCTCGCCCGCCGGCACGACGTCGAGATGCCGATCGCCGAGATGGTCGTCGACATCGTGCGCGGCGGAAAGTCGCCGCGGGTCGCGGTGAAGGAGCTGATGGCCCGCTCGGCAAAGCCCGAGCGGCGCTGACCACCCCGGGCCGGTCCCGGCATCGCCTGTGATCGCGACGTCAGGTCCGGACGCAGACGTAGCTGGCGTACGTGGCCGGGTCGCGGCTCGGGTTCGCCTCGACGATCCGGAACCCGGCCCTGGCCAGCATCGGTTCCAGCAGCCAACTGAAGGTGCTGTGCTCGGTGCGGATGTGGGTGGCGAGTTCGGCCCGGGTCCAACCGTCGGCGGTCGACCCGGCCGCGCCGGCCAACCAGGTCTCGAACTGCTCCGCCGCCTGCGCCGGCTCGAAGGTGTAGATCAGGTCACGCAGCAGCAGGATCCCGCCCGGCCGCAGCATGCCGGCGACCCGGGTCAGCGCGACCGCCTTCCAGAAGTCCGGTAGCTGGTGCAGCGCGTGCCGGCTGTAGACGAGGTCGGCCGGCGGGCCCTGGTGGGCGTAACTGAGGAAGCCGGCCCGGACGACCTCGACGTTGTCCAGCCCGGCCCGCTCGGCGCCGGCCCGCAGCCGGGCCAGCATCGCCACCGAGACGTCCACCGCGACCACCCGCCGGCAACGCGCCGCGGCGGCCAGGGTGAGCCGGCCGGTACCGGCGCCGAGGTCGACCAGCGTGGCGTCGCCGTCCAGCCCGTGCCGGCGCAGTATCTCCAGGTCGGCGCCGGGGTCGTGACCGGCCTTGCGGTCGTAGCCGTCGACGTACGCCGGGTCGAGGTGCTCGGGTCCGGCGTGCGCCAGCTCGTCGAGCCACCAGTCGGGGTGTTGCCGCGGTGCCATCCGACTCCTCCACCGGGCCTCTACGCCCTTGCGCGACGGCCGGGTCCCGCACCGGCCCGACGAGGCGCCAGTATCGCCGCTTTCGGCCGGCCGGGGCACCGCATTTACCCGGCCGGCCGCCCGCCGCCGCCGGGGACGGGCCGCACTAGACTTCCCCGGCGATGGACGAGCAGAACCCCACCTCGGAGCCGCCGACGGAGACCCGGCCCTGTGCCCACTGTGGACGGCCGGTACCGCAGCGGGCGGCAGCGGGCCGGCCGTTCCGGTACTGCCGGGACAACGACGGCGCGTGCCAGCGGGCCTCCCGCAACCAGCGGATGCGGCACCGCAACGCACCCGGGCTGGCCGGACAGGTGGCCCGCACCTGGGAGGTCGTCGACCGGCTCGACCAGGTCACCGAGGCGCTGGCCGAAGCGCTGCACGCCGAACTGTCCCCGGCCGGAGTGGAACGCCGGCTCGCCGAGGTGCGGGCCGAGGCGGCCCACCAGATCGCGGCGGCGCAGACCGAACGGGACGAGGCGCGCCGGGACGCCGAAACGGCGGCGGTCACCCTGCACCAGGCGCAACAGGCGGCCAGCGCGGCCGCCACCGACCGGGCCGCCGCCCGGTCCGAGTCCGAGCGGGCCGCCCGCACCGCCGAGCGGGCCAGCGCCGAGACCGCCGCCGCGCTCGCCGCCCGGGACGCGGCCCAGCAGGCGGCCAGCGCCGCCACCGCGCTGCGTACCCAGGCCGAGCAGGACCGCGACGCGACCCGCCGGGAACTGCGGGCGCTGCGCACCGAGGCGGACGCCGACCGGCGGCGGCTGGCCGAGCTGACCCGGGAACTCGCCGAGGCGACCCGGGACCGCGACTCGGCCCGGGCCGAGTCGGAGCGGGCGGCCCGGTCGGCCGCCGAGGCGGTCGGCCAGGCGGAACGGTTCCGGGCGGCGGCGGCCGAGGCCCGCGCCGCCGCCGAGAGCGCGGCCGGGGAGGCGGCCCGGTTCCGGGCCGAGGCCGAGCGGGCGGCCGCCGACGCCGCCGGGGCCCGGTCCACGGCCGCCGCCGCGACTGCCGACCTGGAGCGGACCCGGGCCGAGCTGCGGGCCGCGCGGGACACCGCGACCGCCGTGCAGGCCCGGCTCGACGCGCTGACGGTACGCCTGTCGGCGGCGGAAGCCGACCGGGACGCGGCCCTGGCCCGGGCCGGTCAGCTCTCCACCCAGGTCAGCGACCTCGCCGCCGCGCTGGCCGGACTCAGCGCCCGGGCCGTCGCCGACGCGTCGACCGGCCGTCCGGCAGCCGCCGGATCCCGCCCCGCCGGACCGGCACCCGAGCCGTGACCGACGGGTTCCGGTCCCGGTGCGGCCGGGCCGGACCGGACAGCCGGAGCAAGACGACATATCCCGGCAATTCTCCGCCGACACCGGTGATCTCGATCACCGTTTAGGAGATCCGGCTACGCTCGGAGCGTTTGACCACTTGTACGTTTCTGCCGGGCGGCGGGAATCGCCCACCCGGCACCTGTCGTTACACCGATAAGAACACGCACCACGACCGAGGGGAAAGCCGATCATGGGCGAGCGCATGCTGCGCGGGAGCCGTCTGGGAGCAGTCAGCTACGAGTCCGACCGCAACACCGAGCTTGCCCCGCGACAGACCCGAGAGTACCTCTGCGCCAAGGGCCACCAGTTCGAGGTGCCCTTCGCCGTCGATGCCGAAGTGCCGATGACCTGGGAATGCAAGTTCGACGGCAGCGTCGCCCGGCTGGTCGACGGCAGCGAGCCGGAGCAGAAGAAGGCCAAGCCGCCGCGTACCCACTGGGACATGCTGCTGGAGCGTCGCTCGATCGCCGAACTGGAGAGCATTCTCGCCGAACGGCTCGAAGAGGTCCGGACCCGGCGCGGCCGGGCCTGACCGGTCGCGGCAGCCAGCACAGCACCGCCCTCACGGCGTCGCCGTGGGGGCGGTGGTGTCTCCGGCGCCACCCCGAGGCCGCCGACACGTCCCGGCCGCACCCCTCGGCCGTCCACCACTGCGGTGCCGTCGCGGCACCACCACTGGCCGCAAGCCCGGCGCACGTCGGCGAGGGCTCACCCGGCCGTCGACGCGCCTGGTCACCGACCGTCAGGGCCGGCGCGGCTCCACGATCTCGCCCTCGATCGCCCCACCCGGGGCGGCCGGCGGAGGCGCCGTGTCGGCGGGCTCCGGGCGTGCCTCCGGTCGCGGCTGGCCCCGCCGGACCCGCACCCGGCGCGGCCCGAACAGGTCACCGGCGACCTCGGCGGAGACCCGCCGCTCGGCCACCCGCTGCACCTGCCCCCGCACCAGCCGGCGCAGCAGCGGCACCGTCAGCAACAGCCCGACCACCCCGGTGACCAGGCCGGGAATCGCGAGCAGCAGTCCGGCGAGCAGGCCCACCAGCCCGTCGCTGACCTCGCTGCCCGGCGGACGGCCAGCCTCGACCGCGGCCCGCAGCCCCCGCCAGGCCCGCATCCCCTCCCGGCGCAGCAGGGCCAGCCCCAGCAGCGAGGCGGCGAGCACCAGCAGGACCGCCCAGCCGAACCCGATCCACCGCCCGAGCAGCACGAAGACCGCGACCTCCACGATCCCGGTCAGCAGCAGTGCCAGTGGCACGATCCTCAACCCTCGGCGCATGTCACCCCATCCGGATGTCGGGCCCACAAACCCCGTACGTCCAGCATGACACGCCACCGGTCACGGCCAGCGGAGCCGCTGGTCGCCGGTACCGTCCCGGCGCGACCGGCCCGGCGCCACCCGCCGGTCCGCCATTGACCAGAGCGTGACCCGCCACAACGCCTCGCCGACGATCACCGGACTCATCTTGCTCGTCCCCCGCTCCCGCTCGGCGAACGTGATCGGCACCTCGACCGTACGCAGCCCGGCCCGGTGCGCCCGCCAGGAGAGCTCCACCTGGAACGAGTACCCCTGCGAGGCGACCGAGTCGAGGTCCAGCCGGGCCAGCGCCGGCACCCGGTACACCCGGTACCCGCCGGTCGCGTCGGACAGCGGCATCCCCAACGCCACCCGGGTGTAGAGGTTGCCGCCCCGGGACAGCAACTGCCGGTGCCACGGCCAGTTCACCACCTGACCGCCCGGCGTCCACCGGGACCCGATCACCACGTCCGCGTCCCGGGCCGCGTCCAGCAGCCGGGGCAGTTCCTCCGGGGCGTGCGAGCCGTCGGCGTCCATCTCCGCCACCGCGTCGTAGCCGTGCTCGGCCGCCCACCCGAACCCGGCCACGTACGCGGCACCCAGGCCCTGTTTGCCGGGCCGGTGCAGGACGTGCACGCGGGGATCCGCTTCCGCCATCCGGTCCGCGATCGCCCCGGTGCCGTCCGGACTGTTGTCGTCGACGACCAGGATCTCCACCGACGGCGCCACCCGGTGCACCCGGTCGACGATCACCCCGATGTTGTCGGCCTCGTTGTAGGTGGGCACCACCACCAGCACCCGGCCCACCCCCGGATAGCCGTCCCCGTCCGATCCGTTCGACTCGTTCACCGCTCCTCCGCATCCGCCGGGTCGCCGGCCGTCGCCGTACCGACCCCGGGAAGCGGACGCCGACGGGTCAGCGTCGCGGCGGCGAGCGCCGCCACAGCCATGGCCAGCAGCACCACCTCCGGCCACAGGCCGACCCGGGTGGCGACCGTACGGGCCTCCCCGAGGTGCATCTGCCGGGTCACCACCGCCCTGGTGTTGAACCCGGTCGCCCCGGTTACCCGCCCATCGGCCCCGACGAACCCGGAAACACCGACCGTCGACGCCATCAGCGCCTCCCGGCCGTGCTCCACCGCCCGCAGCCGCACCATCGCCAACTGCTGCTCGGCCTCCGCCACGTTGAACGTCGCGTTGTTGGTCTGCACGACCAGCACCTGCGCACCACCGGTCACGGTGTCCCGGACCACCTCGTCGTAGGCGACCTCGAAACAGATCACGTCGCCCAGCGTCACCCCGCCGACCCGCAGCACCCCCGGTTCGGTGCCGGCCACGAAGTCGTTGCGAACCCGGTCGACCTCCTTGCTGACCATCCGGGCGATGTCCCGCAGCGGCACGTACTCGGCGAAGGGCACCGGATGCCGCTTGACGTACATCTGCGACCCGTCCAGGCCGGTACCCGGCAGCCACACCAGCCCCGCGTTGCGCACCTGCCCCTCGTCCGGACCGAGCAGCACCGCGCCGACCAGGATCGGCGCGCCGATCGCGTTCGCCGCATCCGAGATGCGCCGCCCCGCCGACGCGTTGCGGGTCGGGTCGACGTCGCTGGAGTTCTCCGGCCACACCACCAGGTCGGGCCGCTCCGCCTCGCCCCGCGCGACCTGGCCGGCCAACTCGATGGTGGCGTCGACGTGGTTGTCCAGCACCGCCTGCCGCTGGGCGTTGAAGTCGAGCCCCATCCGGGGCACGTTGCCCTGCACGATCGCCACCCGGGCGGTATCCGAGCCGGCCCCGGCCAGCGGCACCAGCAGACCGCCCGCCACCAGGGCCGCCGCCCCGGCGACGAACCCGGCCCCGCGCAGCCAGCCGGCCACCGGGAGCCCCCGCCACGGCCGCCACACCGCCACCACCAGCAGCCCGCCGACCACCGCCACCGCGAAGGTGACCAGCGGGGCACCCCCGTACGCCGCCAGCCGCAGCATCGGCGAGTCACCCTGGCTGAACGCCAGCCGCCCCCACGGGAACCCGCCGAACGGGGTCCGGTCGCGCAACGCCTCCTGCGCCACCCACAGCACCCCGGTGACCAGCGGCCACGACCAGCGGAACCGGTCCACCAGCGGACCGGTGAACGCCAGCGCCAGCCCCAGCAGCCCCAGATAGGCCGCCTGCAACCCGGACAACAGCAGCCACGGCACGTTACCGGTGTAGAGATTCGTCCAGCTCAGCATCGGCAGGAACAGCGCCAGCCCGGCCAGGGCGCCGAGCCCGAACCCGGCCGGCATCCGCCGCCGGTGCACCGCCACCGACAGCAGCGCCACCCCGACCGGCGCCAGCCACCACACCCCGTACGGCGGGAACGCCAGCAGCAGCACCAGCCCGGCGCCGAGCGCGGCCGGCAGCGCCAGCCACCGCGGCAGGGGTCTTCCGGCCGGCTCGGCGGGCCGGTCCCCGCTCTCGGCAGTCTCGGTCGGCTCGGCCGTCACCACTGTCACGCGCGCCTCACGTCTTCTCGAACGCCACCGGCCCCGGCGCCGGTGAGACCACCTGCCGAAGGCTACCGGCCCGGCCACCCGGACCGGCAGCCGCGACGCTCCCGGATCGAATCCCGACGGCGTGAACCCACCGAACCAGTCGAAAGGCCGCCCGGACCGGGTGCCGGCGTGGCAGCGACAGCGGCCGGCACCAGCCGAAAGGCGACAGCGGCCGACGCACCGGAACGAAAATCGGGGCGCGGCCGACAAGCCGCGCCCCGATGCTCCCAGGCCCTCCCCGGCCGGTGCGGTAGGGCATTGCCACACGACCTTCGGACCGACCGGACGTGAACTGGCTGTTCCCGTCAGGCCGTTGTCTACTGGCCGCCTGCACCACCCTGCCCGAGCACCGGTAACCGCAGCCGGTTCGCGCCGCCCCGCCGACCCCCGCCCGCTGGACCTGGCCGTTGCGACGACACGAACACATGTCGCTCGGCCAGCGGACGAAGGGACGAAGCGAACAACAGCCGCTTCCCGTTGTAGGACTCAAAGACGGTACGTGGTACCCCCCAGGCACTGTCAACCGCCCCCGGCCAGTCGTCCGGTTCGGGCGGCGTGTCGGGATCCGCCGCGCCGCGCCGCCCCCGGTTCGTCTCCCGTTCGCCCGCCGGACACCGCCCGGTAGCCGGTGAGCCGGCCCGTCGGACACCGCCCGGTAGCCGACTCAGCTAGCCGACTCAGCCGGCCAGCAGGTGCCGGTGCAGCAGCCCGGCCGCCGCCACCGGATGCGGCTGCGCCAACAGTCCGGCCGCCGCCAGCACGTACGTGACGTCGACCACCGTACGGGCCGACCGGGGCAGCGGCCAGCCGCCGGCATGATCGGTCGACACCCCGTCGAGCAGCCCGGCCGCGACCACCGGACCGGCGTGCCGGAACACCCCGCCGGAGCCGACCAGCAGCCGGACGTCCCGCAGGTCCCGCCCCGGCTGCCCGGCCGCACCCCCGCCCCGGGCGTGCCGGCGTACCGCCACCACGGCGGCCAGGGCCGCGATCCGCCGCTCGGCCGCCCGCTCCCCCGCCGTCGCCACCAACCGGCCCGGTTCGGCCGCCAGCGTCGCCGCCACCGCCGCCAACGGGCCCTCCTCGCCCGGGGACAGCAGCCGCTCCGCCACCGCCGCGCGCACCACCCCGGGCGCGCTCCACCGCATCCCCAGATCACCCTCGACGGTCCGGGCCCGCCACAGCGTCCCGGCCGCCGGCCGCCCCGGACCACCGGCCCGCTCGTCCGGCACCAGCACCGAGTACACGTCGGTGGTGGCCCCGCCGACATCGACCACCAGCAGATCACCGCCGAGCCGGTCGGCGAGCGACTCCACCCCGGTCAACACCGCGTCCGGGGTCGCCGCCCGGACCAGCCGGGCGAACCGGCCGCCCCGGGAGAGCCGCTTACCGCCGATCACGTGCCGCAGGAACACCTCCCGGATCGCCGCCCGGGCCGGCCCGGCCGCCAGTACCCCGATCGACGGCAGCACGTTGCCGGCCACCGTCACCGGCACGCCGCGCCCGGCCAGCAGATCCCGGACCGCCGGAGCCGCCACCGCGTTGCCGGCCACCACCACCGGCACCCGAAAGCGCGCCCGGGCCAGCCGCCCGGCGTTCGCGGACAGCACCTCCGCGTCACCGCCGTCAGTCCCACCGACCAGCAGCAGCACGTCCGGCCGGGCCGCCCGCAACGCCGCCAAACCCGCCCCGTCGAGCCGACCCGCTCCGACGTGCACCACCCGGGCGCCGGCCGACAACCCGACCTGGTGCCCGGCCCGGGCCGTGATCAGCTCCTCGTAGCCGAGCACCGCCAGCCGCAGCCCGCCACCGGCCGACGAACAGACGTACCAGGGCGCCGATCCGGCCCCGGACAGCCCGGCGGTCGCCTCGGCCACCGCCGCGTCCAGCCCGTGCAGCACGTCGGTGCCGACCGTGGTCCGCACCGACGCCGAGGCCAGCAACGTGCCGTCGGCCAGATCCACCACCGCCACCTTCGTCCAGGTGGAGCCGACGTCGGCGCAGACCGCGTACGAGGTCACCGCTACCAGGGCCCGCCACCGGCCGGTACCGCCGGACCGGCCGGCGGGACCACCACCGTGCCGACGGCGGTCACCGCCACCAGTGGCGGATCGAGCACCTCGGCCGCCGACTCACCCCGTTCCGGCCGACCCCGGCACACCACCCGGCACTCGAACTCGCACGTCCGGCTGCGGCTGCCGACCCGGACCACCGTCGCCGCCACCTCCAGCACGTCCCCGGCCCGGATCGGCGCCTGGAACCGCACTTCCGCATAGCCGGCGAACAACCCCTCGTCGCCGTCGGTCCGGATGCACACCTCGGTCGCCACGTCACCGAACAAACCCAGCGCGTACGCCCCGTCCACCAGGTTGCCGGCATAGTGCGCGTGCGAGTACGGCACGTACCGGCGGTGCAGCACCGTCAGCCCCAGCCGTGGATCCGCCGCCCCGTCGGTCATCCGCCCACCCCTTCCACTCCCCGACCCGGTGACCGATCCCGATCACCCGAGGTTGCCGTCGCGCCCGCCGCCGCCCGCTCCGGGCCGCCGGCCACCAGCCGGTGCACCAGATAGCTGGCCACCTCGCCCGGCGTGGTACCCCGGCCGAAGATCCGGTCCACGCCCAGTTCCCCGGTCATCAACTCGTCGAACCGCGGACCGCCGACCACCAGCAGCGGACGCCGGCCCGCCGGCATCGCCTCCCGGAAGGCCGCCGACATCTCCCGGGTGTTGTGCAGGTGCGCGTCCCGCTGCGTCACCACCTGCGACACCAACACCGCGTCCGCCCGCTCCGCCCGGGCCGCCGCCACCAGGTCCGGCACGCTCACCTGGGCGCCCAGGTTCGTCACCCGCAACTCCCGGTAGTACTCCAGGCCCTTCTCCCCGGCGATCCCCTTCACGTTCAGGATCGCGTCGATCCCCACCGTGTGCGCGTCGGTGCCGATGCACGCACCGACCACCGACAGCTTGCGCCGTAGCCGCCGCCGGATCAGGGCGTTGACCTCCTTCGCCGACAACAGCGGATAGTCCCGCTCCACCACCCGCACCGCCGACAGGTCCACCAGATGGTTCACCCGGCCGTAGACGACGAAGAAGGTGAACCCGTCACCCATCTGCCGGGCATGCACCAGCATCGCCGGGTCCAGCCCCATCTTCGCCGCCAGTTGTAGCGCCGCCCCCTCAGCCCGCTTGTCGTGCGGCACCGGCAGGGTGAACGACACCTGCACCATCCCGTCCCCGGTGGCGTCCCCGTACGGCCGCACCACCGGACCGCCGCTCACGATCCCGCCTCCAGCAGCTCCGTCGCCGGGTTGTAGTAGTCGTCCGCGTGCGCCGCCACCCCGTCCAGCCCCCGACCCCGGTCCGCCGGCCGCTTCGTGATCCCGAACGTGCCGTCCGCGATCGCCGGCAACAGCCCGCCGTCGGCGATCCGCTCCAGCAACGCCACCGCCTCGGCCAGCACCGTCGCCGCCCGCCGCTGGATGAACCCGCCCGGCGCCGGCACGAAATCCTCGTGCAGCCCGCCGGCCGCGCCCAACACGTACCGGACGTTCTGCAGGGCGATGTCCCGGTCCGACAGCCACGGCGTCACCACCGCCTCGGTCATCATCCCGACCAGCAGAATGCTCTGCCCGGTCATCGCACCGACCAGGTTGAAGAAGCCGTCCAGCAGATTCCCCCGGAACACGTCCCCGGTCATGTGCCGGGTCGGCGGCATCCACTTCAGCGGCGCGTCCGGGAACAACTCCCGGGCCAGCAGCGCGTGCGCCAACTCCAGCCGGAACGACTCCGGCAGATCCGGGTCGATCTCGAACGCGTGCCCCAGCCCCAACTGCGCGTCCGGCAACCCCGCCTCGTGCGCGAAGTACTCGTTGAGCAGTTGCGACACCGTCACCGTGTGCGCCTCGTCGACCGCGTCCGCCGTGGTCAGGTAGTTGTCCTCACCGGTGTTGATGACGATCCCGGCCCGGGCGTGCACCTGCCGGGAGAACCGCTGGTCCACGAAGGTCCGCACCGGATTGATGTCCCGGAACAGGATCCCGTACATCGAGTCGTTGAGCATCATGTCCAGCCGCTCCAGCCCGGCCAGCACCGCCATCTCCGGCATGCACAACCCGGAGGCGTAGTTGGTCAGCCGCACGTACCGGCCCAGCTCCTTCGAGGACTCGTCCAGCGCCGCCCGCATCAGCCGGAAGTTCTCCTGCGTCGCGTACGTGCCGGCGAAGCCCTCCCGGGTCGCCCCCTCCGGCACGTAGTCCAGCAGCGACTGCCCCGTCGACCGGATCACCGCGATGACGTCCGCCCCGGCACGGGCCGCCGCCTGCGCCTGCGGAATGTCCTCGTAGATGTCACCGGTCGCCACGATCAGATAGATCCACGGCCGGCGACCGCCCTGGCTCGGCGCGTCTGGCGCCGCGCCGCGACCCGGAGCGATAGGTCCCGGATCGCCGTGCCGGCGTACCATCCGGTCCCGCTCCGCCCGGCGGCGGTCGATCCGGCGCAGCCCGGCGCCGACCGACCGCCGCGCCGCCGCCCGGGCCGACCTCGCCGCCCGGCCCGCCGGCACCTCGAACCGGACCGACCCGGCCGCCGCCTTCTGGGCCAGCAGCGTCACCGCCGCCCCGACGTCCGAACCGGCCGGCGCCGGACCCAGCTCGCGCCGCACCGCGTCGAAGACCGGCACCGCCACCCCGTGCGCCAGCCCCACGTCCGCGACCACCGCGTCGACCAGCCGGTTCACCCACGGAATCCCGTCCGGATCCGCGCCGGTCACCCCGGCCAGCCGCAACACCGCCCGTTCCACCGACACGGTCGTGTGCCCCCGGGCCAACTCCACCACCGGCCGCCCCGCCCGCCGGGCCAACTCCCGGGCCCGGCCGACCAGTGCCGGATCCAGCGCCAGCTTGCCGCCCGCCCCACTACCCGGCGCCATCGGCGACCCTCCACCGTTCCGTCACGACGCGTCCTCCCCGTCGTAGATCACCGAACCGCGCAGCACCGTCCGGCGGCACGTCGGCAGCGGCGTCGGATCGTCCGGCCCACGCTCCTCCGGGCTCGCCGACACCAGCACCGGCAGTCCACCGTCCACCCCGGCCGGCACCGACCAGACCGCGAACGTCGCCGCCGCCCCGGGCACCAGCACACCCTCGGTCAGCCGCGGATCCCGGCCACCCGCACCCGCCGGCACCGCCCGCCAGCCACCCCGGGTGTGCGCCGCGAACGCCGCCCGCACGCCCATCCGCTGCGCCGGGTTGAAGTGCGCCACCGCCGCCCGCACCGAACCCCACGGATCCAGCGGCGTCACCGGCGAATCCGAACCGAACGCCAGCGTCACCCCGACCCCGTGCATCGCACCCATCGGATTCGACTCCAGCGACCGCCGCACACCCAGCCGCGACGCGTACATCCGCCGCTCGCCGCCCCACAACCGGTCGAACGCCGGCTGCATGCTCGCCACGATCCCGTACTCGACGAAGCCGGCGATCAGCCGCTTGCTCATGATCTCGGCATGCTCGACCCGGTGCCGGGCCGCCCGCAACCGCTCCACCCCGAGCACCTGCGCCGCACCGGCGAACCCGGACAGCACCGTGTCGATCGCCGCGTCCCCGATCGCGTGGAAGCCGCCCTGCACCCCGTGCGCCGCACAGTCCAGCAGATGGTCCCGCACCTGCTCCGCCGTCAGGTAGCCGTGCCCGCACGCCCCCGGCTCACCGTCGTCGTACGGCACCGACAGGTGCGCCGTACGCGCCCCCAGCGCCCCGTCCGCGAACAGGTCCCCACCGGCACCGACCGCACCCAGCTCCCGGGCCCGCCGCGCACCCATCAGCTCGCCCCAGTAGCCGTACACCTCCGGACCGTCGACACCGGAGAGCGACAGCAGCCCGGTGAAGTCCGCCTCACCGGCAATATCCGGACCGCCGCACTCGTGCACCGCCGCGATCCCCAACGACGCCGCCCGGCGCAACGCCAGCCGCTGCGCCTCCCGGCGCTGGGCCTCGGTCACCGAACCCAACGCCAACTCCCGCACCACGTGGTGGGCATCCCGGCGCAGCCACCCGGCCGGGTCGTAGCCGGGAACCCCGGCCACCTCCGGCACCGCCGCCAACAGCGCCGACGAGCAGAGCGCGGAATGGATCGACGCCTGGGACAGGTACACCCGCCGGCCACCGGCCGCCCGGTCCAGCTCCGCCGCCTCCGGCATCCGCCGGTCCGACCAGCCCGACTCGTCCCAGCCGTGCCCCAGCACCACCGCGTCGGCCGGCAACTCCGCCGCGAACCCGGCGACCGCCGCGCAGACGTCCGCGGCCGACCGCGCCCCGGACAGGTCCAGCCCGGCCAGCGCCAGCCCGGTGTCGGTGGCGTGCACGTGCGCGTCCACGAACGCCGGGGTCACCAGCCCGCCGTCGAGGTCCACCACCCGGTCGGCGGCCGGGGCGTCGGCGTCGGCACCGAGCCAGTCGATCCGGCCGTCCCGGACCAGCAGTGCGGTGGCCTGCGGATCGGCCGGACAGTACAACCGGCCGCCACGGTAGAGAGTCGAGGGGTTCGTCATGACATCAGTCTGCCGCGAGCCGGTCCGTGAACAGCGCGCGCACTCCGGGCACCGTACGCAGCAGCGACAGCGCGTACTCGGCGTGCCCCGGCACGTAGCCGTTGCCGATCAGCATCGTCACGTCGGCTGCCAGCCCCTCCGCGCCGAGCGCCGCCGAGGCGAAACTCGTGGCCATCGAGAAGAAGATCACCGTCCCGCCGTCGGCGGTGGCCAGGATCGCACCGTGCTCACAACCGGGCACGTCGACACAGACCACCGTGACGTCCGCCGGCCCGCCCAACGCGGCCGTCACGGCCGCCGCCAACCCCACCGGGTCCCGGGCGTCGGCGAGTACCACCTCGTCGGCGAGCCCGGCGGCGACCAGCCGGTCCCGCTCGGCCGGCACCGGCACCACCCCGACGGTCCGGCCGGCGCCCGCCTGCCGGGCGGCGGCCAGCGCCAGCGAGCCGCTCTTGCCGGCCCCGCCGAGCACCGCCACCCGGGACGCCGGGTAGCCGCGCACCGTGCGGGAGGTCAGCGCCGGCGCACCGCAGACATCGAAGACCGCCAGGCTCAGCCGGGGGTCGAGGTCCTCCGGAAGTACGGCCACGATCGACCGGGCGAACAGGATCGCGTGCCCGGTGCACGGCACCTGCTCGGAGCGGCCGTCCCAGCCGGCGAGCCCGTCGGCGACCGCCAGCGGGGTCAGGGTCAGCGAGACCAGCGTCGCCACCCGGTCACCGGGCCTGACCGGCAGCGGCGACTCCGGACCGACCTCGGCGACCGTGCCGACCAGCATCCCGCCGGACCCGGTGACCGGATTGTGCATCTTGCCGCGCTCACGGATGATCTCCAGCACCTCGGCCCGGACCGCCGCCCCGTCCCCGCCGTGCTTCTCCGACAACTGCCGGAAACTCGCCGCGTCCAGGTTCAGCCGCTCCACCCGGATCCGGACCTCGTCGGCGGCGATCTCGCCCCGGGCGTCCAGCCGGTACGCCGCCTGCGGCAACACCCCGGCCGGCTCCCGCACCCGGTGCAACCCGACCGCGGACGTGACCGCCGCACCTCCCGGCGTCGTTCCCACCGCTGCCTCCTCCCGACGGCCCGTCCGACGGGGCATCAGCCCTCAAAGCCCGCCATGAACAGGAAAACTTACGGCAGGATATTTCCTAGGCGGGAAATCTTCCAGTAGCGTTCGAGGTCCAGGCCGCTCCGAGGCTTACCGGCACCCGAAACTGGAGGAGGCGCCGTGACCCAGGTCGAACCGGCAACCGCCGTGCTCGCCCCCCGCAACCCCAGCGGTCCGGCGCACCCCGGCCCGGCCGAGGCGCCCAGCACCGGCCAGCCGTACGAATACCGCCGCCGCGCCCTGGTCGAACCCGACTGGACCCGCTTCCCCGGCTGGCGACAGGTGAGCCGGGAGCAGTGGGAATCCGCCCAGTGGCAGCGCGCCAACTGCGTCAAGAACGTCAAGCAGCTCCGCGCCGTGCTCGGCGAGGCCGTCGACGACAACTGCTACGCCGACCTCACCGCCGACCAGGACACCCGGGCCACCATGTCCATGCTGGTCCCGCCCCAGATGCTCAACACGATGGTGCCGGACGGCCCGATCGACACCGACGCCTTCCGCGCCGACCCGATCCGTCGCTACATGCTGCCGCTCGCCACCGACCGGCGCACCGACTTTCCCTCCCACCCGTACGCCACCCGCGACTCCCTGCACGAACATGACATGTGGGTCGCCGAGGGTCTCACCCACCGCTACCCCACCAAGGTCCTCGCCGAACTGCTCTCCACCTGCCCCCAGTACTGCGGGCACTGCACCCGGATGGACCTGGTCGGCAAC
Source organism: Plantactinospora sp. CA-294935 (assembly GCF_050936445.1). Taxonomy (NCBI): domain Bacteria; kingdom Bacillati; phylum Actinomycetota; class Actinomycetes; order Micromonosporales; family Micromonosporaceae; genus Plantactinospora; species Plantactinospora sp. CA-294935. The sequence goes on along the minus strand of NZ_JBNJMU010000001.1, from coordinate 6,992,112 downwards.
TCCACCCCGACCGTCGACAAGCTGCGGCTGCGCCTCAAGCCCGTCGACCGGTACGACGCGCACATCGACTACCTGCGCGCCCACCCCGGCGTCCGGGACGTGGTGGTCTCCGGCGGTGACGTCGCCAACGTGCCGTGGCGCAACCTCGAGTCGTACCTGATGCGGCTACTGGGGATCGAGACGATCCGGGACATCCGGCTCGCCACCAAGGCACTCGCCGGACTCCCCCAGCACTGGCTCCAGCCCGAGGTGGTGGAGGGACTCGAACGGGTCGCCCGGACCGCCGCCCGGCGCGGCGTCAACCTCGCCATCCACACCCACGTGAACCACGCCCAGTCGCTCACCCCGCTGGTCGCCCGGGCCGCCCAGACCGCGCTGGAGGTCGGTGTCCGCGACGTACGCAACCAGGGAGTGCTGATGCGCGGCGTCAACGCGACCACCGGCGACCTGCTCGACCTCTGCTTCGCGCTTCAGGGGGAAGCGGGAATCCTGCCGTACTACTTCTACATGTGCGACATGATCCCGAACGCCGAACACTGGCGGGTACCGGTCTGGCACGCCCAGGCGCTCCAGCACGACATGATGGGCTACCTGCCCGGCTACGCCACCCCACGGATCGTCTGCGACGTGCCCTTCGTGGGCAAGCGCTGGGTGCACATGGTCACCGAGTACGACCGCGAACGCGGCATCTCGTACTGGACCAAAAACTACCGTACGTCGATCGAGTCGGACGACCTCACCGCCCTGGACCGGCGGTACGCCTACTACGACCCGATCGACACCCTGCCCGAGGCCGGCCGGGCCTGGTGGGCCCGGCACGGCTCTCAGGCCGGTCACTGAACCTTTCGCAACCTGGACAGCGCGACGCGTACGCCCCGACTTCCACCCACGGCCGCCAGGGACCGCAAGCAGGGTTGACGAAGGTTCACTGAGCACGGGCGATCGTCAACGGTCGAACGCCTGCTTGGCGTCGCGGCCGGCTTCCTTCACGTTGGAGCCGGCCTGCTTCGCCTTGGCCTGCATCTGCTCGGAGGCGCCCTCGCCACGCATCTGCTCGTTGTTGCTCCGGTCGCCCATCCGTTCCTTGGCGGCGCCCTTCAGCTCCTCCGCCTTGTTGCGCATCTTGTCCATGGCACTCATGTCGCACTCCTCACCTCGATGGCTCCGCTCACGGCGGCTGGCCCGCAAGTGAGTTGCCCGACGAGGGTGTAATGAAACCTGCCTAATCGCCGCAAAGGCCTTAGAAGCGCTCAAAGGTTACAGGCCCCTCCCTGTAGGCGTGTGCTTCAGTGTTGCCGTGCGGTGCGTGCCACCTCGCGTAAGGCATCCTAGGATGCTAGGTCAAGGCTGGATTTGGCCGAGGTGGTTGACTGGAGGGATGGCCGAGATCATCCTCATCCGCCACGGCGAGACCACCTGGAGTGCCAGTCACCGGCACACCTCGTACACCGACCTGGAACTGACCCCGGACGGCGAGCGGCAGGCCCGGGAGGTAGCCGCCGAACTCGGCGAGCGGACCTTCGCCGCCGTGCTCTCCAGCCCCCGGCGGCGGGCACTGCGCACCGCCGAACTCGCCGGACTGCGCGTGACCGAGGTCGACGACGATCTCAGCGAGTGGAACTACGGGGAGTACGAGGGGCTGACCACCGACGAGATCCGACGGGAACGCCCGGACTGGGTGCTCTGGACCGACGGCTGCCCCGGCGGTGAGTCCCCGGACCGGGTCGGTGCCCGGCTGGACCGGGTACTGGCCCGGGCGACGGCACTGCTCGACACCGGTGACGTGGCCCTGGTGGCGCACGGGCACAGCCTGCGGGTGGCCGGGGCGCGCTGGATCGGGCTACCGGCCAGCGGCGGCGGACGGCTGCGCCTGGACACCGGCACGCTCTCCACGCTCGGCTACGAGCACGGCCGACCGGTCATCCTGCGGTGGAACTCGCCGGGTCGGGCGGTAGCGCCCGCAGCCGAGCCGTCCCCGGCTCCGAACTGAGCTTCGACTCCGCCGGCAGCTTCGGCGGGCGGCTCTCGTACGGGATGGAGAGCACCACGGTGGTCCTGGTGGTGACGTTCGCGGCGGTACGGATCTCCTGGAGCACCCGCTCCAGGTCCACCGGACTGGCCACCCGGACCAGCAGCAGGTAGAAGTCCTCCCCCGCCACCGAGTAGCACGAGTCGATCTCCGGCAGGTGGGCCAGCCGGTCCGGTGCGTCGTCCGGCTGCGACGGATCCAGTGGCCGGATCGCCACGAACGCGCTCAACGGCAGGTCGATCGCCTCGAACGCGATACGCGCCGCGTACCCCTTGATCACACCACGCTGCTCCAGCCGGCGGACCCGCTGGTGCACCGCGGACACCGACAGCCCCACCCGCTCGGCCAGGTCCGTGTACGACAGCCGGCCGTCGGCGGCCAGAGCCGCCACGATGGCCCGATCGGTCTCCTCCACGGCGTGCAACCTACCGGTAAAGGATGGTCCGGACGACGTCGAACCGGCCGCGTCGCCGCCGCACGTTATCAGGTCGATAGCTGCGGGCGGCCCCGGCGTCGGCCGGCGGGCCCGGCCGGCGGGCCACGGAAGGCTCGGGTCGGCGGGCCAGGACCACTGCGGTCAGCGGGTCAGCGAGCGGGCTATCACCAGTCGTTGGATCTGGTTGGTCCCCTCGACGATCTGCAACACCTTCGCCTCCCGCATGTACCGCTCGACCGGATGGTCCGCCACGTAGCCGGCGCCGCCGAGCACCTGCACCGCGTCGGTGGTGACCCGCATCGCGGTGTCGGTGGCGAAGAGCTTCGCCTTGGCCGCCTCGGTCGAGTACGGCCGCCCCGCGTCCCGCAGCCGGGCCGCGGCCAGGGTCAGCGCCCGGGCCGCCGACACCTGGGTCGCCAGGTCGGCCAGGAGGAAGCCCAGCCCCTGGAAGTCGATGATCGGCTGGCCGAACTGTTTCCGCTGCCGGGCGTAGCCGACCGCGTAGTCCAGCGCCGCCTGGGCCAGCCCGACGGCGCAGGCGGCGATGCCCAGCCGGCCGCTGTCCAGCGCCGACAGTGCGATCCGGAACCCCTCCCCCTCGGCACCGACCAGCCGGTCGGCCGGGACCCGGGCGTCGTCGAAGGCGATCTGCGCGATCGGCGACGAGCGCAGCCCCATGGTGCGTTCCGGGGTCTGCGGGACGATTCCGGCGGTGCCGGCGTCGGCGAGCAGGCAGGAGATGCCCCGGGCGCCGGGACCGCCGGTACGGCAGAAGATGTTGTAGAAGTCGGCGTTGCCGGCGTGCGTGATCCAGGCCTTGGTGCCCGAGACGAGGTAGTCGTCGCCGTCCCGCCTGGCCCGGGTGGTCAGGGCGGCCGCGTCCGAGCCGCCCTGCGGCTCGGAGAGACAGTACGCACCCAGCAACTCGCCGCCGATCATGTCCGGCAGCAGCTTGCGTACCTGTTCGCCGCCGTAGGTGGCCACCGGGTAGCAGGACAGGGTGTGCACGCTGACCGCCTCGGCCACCGCCAGCCAGCGGCTGGCCAGGATCTCCAGCACCTGGAGGTAGACCTCGTACGGCTGCGCCGCGCCGCCGTACTCCTCGGGGTACGGCAGGCCGAGCAGTCCGGCCCGGCCGAGGGTACGCAGCAGCTCGCGGGGAAACACGCCACGCCGCTCGAAGTCGGCCACCCGGGGCGCGAGTTCCCGGTCGGCGAGTTCGGTGACGAGGTCGAGCAGCTCGTACGCCTCGTCGGTGGGCAGGATCCGGTCGACCGTCATAGTCGCACCAACTCCCGGGAGATCGTGTTGAGCCGCTCCACCCCGTCCGGGGTGCAGACCACGATGTCCTCGATCCGGGCGCCGTGCCGGCCGGACAGGTAGATCCCCGGCTCGACGGAGAACGCCATCCCCGGCTCCAGCGGCAGCTCGTTGCCGGCGACCAGGTACGGGTCCTCGTGCCCGTCCAGCCCGATCCCGTGCCCGGTGCGGTGCAGGAAGGCGGCGCCGTAGCCGGCGTCCGCGATGACCTCGCGGGCGACCGAGTCGACCGCCGCCGCGCTGACCCCGGGTCGTACCGCGCCGACCGCGGCCCGCTGGGCGGCGTGCAGCACCTGGTAGTAGTCGGTGAACTGGGGTGGCGGGGTGCCGACCACGTAGCAGCGGGTGGAGTCCGAGCAGTACCCGGACGGCATGGTCCCGCCGATGTCGACGACCACCGGTTCGCCGACCCGGATCACCCGGTCGGAGGTGCCGTGGTGCGGACTGGCCCCGTTCGGGCCGGCGGCGACGATCGCGAAGTCGGCGGTGGCGTGGCCGGCCTCCCTGATCCCGACCGAGATGTCGGCGGCGACCTGCGCCTCGGTCCGGCCGGGGCGCAGCCACTCGGCCATCCGGCCGTGTACCGCGTCGATCGCGGCGCCGGCCTCCCGCAGCGCCGCCACCTCGGCCGGCGACTTGCGCAGCCGCAGCCCCCGCAACACCTCGCCGGCGAGCCGCTGTGCGGTGCCGGGCAGCGCGGCGCGCAGCGCGAGCACTTGCTCGGCCCACATCCGGTCGCCGAGCCCGACCGCACCGACGGGGCCGCCGAGGGCCCGCACCACCAGTGGGTACGGGTCGGTGCCGTCCGGATGGTCGACGATGCGTACGCCCGTGCGCGGCGCCGGTGACGCCTCGGCCGCCGGCCGCTCCAGGGTCGGTACGACGAGGGTGGGTGTACCGCTCGCCGGCAGCACCAGGCAGGTGAGCCGTTCGAGGGCGTGCGCGTGGTAGCCGGTCAGGTAGCGCAGGTCGGAGCCCGGCGGGATGAGCAGGGCGTCCAGGCCGGCTTCGGCAGTGGCTTGCTGGGCTGCCGCCAGCCGGTGCGGCGGATAGAGGTCTTCGTCACCCACCTCCTTAGCTTAACGGTCGTTCGGGCCTGATCGACCGGCGGGACAGTCCGGAAAACATCTCCGCCCGGCGCCCCGGAGCCCGCGTTCCGGCGAAGTCCCGGCGGAATGAGAGAAGGGGTCCGAGACCGACAAGCTGATGTGTCTTGACAAGAAAAGTTGTCGGTGGGAGGGTTCTCCTACGGCCGGCGCCAGGGGGAGCCGGGGACCAGATCTTCGACGCAGACCGAGGAGTCCGAGATGACCACCATGACCACCGCCCAGCCGATCACCCCGACCGTCACCGCCGCCGCCGGCAAGGGTCGGGTCCGCAGGCTCCGGCTCGGTGCCGTCGGCGCCGCAGTGCTGGTCAACAGCGTGATCTACCTGGCCGGGCGTGCCTTCGGCACCGACTTCGTGCTCACCGCCCCGGGCAACCCGGTGCCGCACCCGCTGATCGTGGCCGAGATCGCCGTCATCACCGCGGTGTTCGGGCTGCTGGGCTGGGGCACTCTGGCCCTGCTCGAACGCTTCACCCGCCGGGCCCGGCAGAGCTGGGCCGTCCTCGCCACCGTGGTCCTGGCGCTGTCCTTCGTGCCGCTCGGCATCGAGCTGGCCACCGTGGACACCAAGATCCTGCTGGGCGTGATGCACCTCGTGGTCGCCGCCGCGCTCTTCCCGCTGCTGCGCCAGACTCCGGTCCGGCGCTGAACCCACCGGCCCTGCCCCGGTCAACCGCAGCAGCGTGCGACACGAGAAGCGGCCCGGATCCGACGGCTGGTACGCCAGCGGTGGGATCCGGGCCGCTTCCGTCGCCGCACCGCGGCACCGTCGCCCCCGACCCGGTGGCGGAGCGTCTCCCGACCGGTCGGAGCGGGTGCCGTCGACCCGCCGTCGCGGGGCCTGCGACCGGAGCGGGCGGCGCTGTGCCAGGCTGTCCGGGTGAACGACAGCCCCCCCCTGCTCCTCATCGACGCACCGAGCCTCTACTTCCGGGCCTACTTCGGCATCCCGGAATCGGCCGCCAAGGCGCCGGACGGCAGCCCGGTCAACGCCGTCCGGGGCTTCCTGGACATGCTGGCGACACTGATCCGCACCCGCCGGCCCGACCGGCTGGTCTGCGCGCTGGACTACGACTGGCGCCCGGCCTGGCGGGTGGCGCTGCTGCCGTCGTACAAGGCGCACCGGGTGGCGCCGGAGGGCGGCGAGGTGGTGCCGGACACCCTCTCCCCACAGGTGCCGCTGATCCTCGAACTGCTGGCCGCGATCGGCATCCCGGCGATCGGGGTGGACGGCTACGAGGCCGACGACGTACTCGGCACGCTGGCCGCGACCTCGCCGGCACCGGTGGAGGTGGCCTCCGGCGACCGGGACCTGTTCCAGCTCATCGACGACAGCCGGCCGGTACGGCTGCTCTACTGCGGCCGGGGGGTGGCGAAACTGGAGGACTGCGACGACGCCGCCGTCCGGACCAAGTACGGCGTGCCGGCCGCCGGGTACGCCGACTTCGCCGCGCTGCGGGGCGACCCCAGCGACGGCCTGCCCGGGGTGGCCGGCGTCGGCGAGAAGACCGCCGCCCGGCTCGTCGACCGGTACGGCAGCCTGGACGGCATCCTCGCCGCGCTCGACGACCCGTCCTCCGGCTTCGCGCCGGGGCTGCGTACCAAGCTGAACGCCGCCCGGGACTACCTGGCCGTCGCGCCGACGGTGGTCCGGGTGGCCCTGGACGTGCCGCTACCGCCGTTGGATCCCACCCTGCCGGCGGCGCCGGCCGACCCCGACCGGCTGCTCGCGCTCGCCGAGCAGTGGAACCTCGCCGGCCCGTGCCGCCGGCTGGTCGACGCCCTCGCCGGCAACACCGTGCCCGCCTGAGGCGTCCCGCCGGTGGCCCGGTGCCGCCGATCCGGAGGTGCCGGCCGGTGTTGTCCGCCGGCGTGCCGTATGCCGGTGCCGTCTACCCGGGGTGTCGGGTGGGGCGGCCCGCCGAGGCGTGGAAGGTCAGAAGGGCTGACGGGTCTTGAAGCGCCGGCCCGGGCCGGCGGTCGGGGCGGAGCGCTCGGCCGCGCCCCCGGTGGCCTGCTCCGTGCCGCGCCGCTCGGCCGTCAGCCGCTCGGCGGCCAGCCGCTCGGCGGCCAGCCGCTCGGCGGCGCGGTCGGCCAGGTACGCCGAGGCGGCCCGGTCGTCCGCGGTGGGGGTGGCGAGCAGCGCGTAGAACAGCACGAACGCCACGAAGATGACGATCAGCATGATCGGCAGCAGCAGGCTCGCCCCACTGGCGCCGGTCGGTGCCGGGGCGGACGGCTGGGGGTGCACCGACATCGCCGCCATCCCGGTGTAGTGCATGCCGCTGACCGCTAACCCCATCACGAAAGCGGCGCCGGTCACCGCCCGGGTCCCGCGTACGTTGACGGCGAGCCAGAGCGCGGCGGTCGCGGCGACCACCGCGATCAGTACCGAGACCGCCACCAGCGAGATCTCGTAGTCGATCCGCCCGCGCATCCGCAACGCCGACATGCCCAGGTAGTGCATGGCGGCCACGCCGAGCCCGGCGAACAGCCCGCCGAGCAGGATCCGCGGCCAGGCGACCCGCCCGAACACCACCACGACCAAGCCGACCCCGACGGTGAGCACCGCGACCAGTGCGCTCGCCACCGTCATCGGCAGGTCGTACCGGATCGGGGTACCGGCGACGCTGAACCCGAGCATCGCGGTGAAGTGCATGGTCCAGATGGCCGTACCGCCGATCGCCCACGCGGCCAGCGCCAGCCACCAGATCCGGCGTCCCGGGGTGGTCGCCTCCCGGACCCGTACCGCACAGAGCAACCCCAGGAACGAGCCGAGGACGGCGAGACCGTAGCTCAGCACGGGCGTGACCCAGCCGTACTGGAAGTGGTGGATGGTGGCCATCTCGGTGATCTCCTCGCGCCGTCGCACGGCGGCTCCGCGCCCCCGGATGATGATCACTTGGGGTCCGACCAGCCACAACGGTGGTTCGGGCGGTTCTGCTGGCCGGAGGGCCCCGGGCAGGGTGCCCGGAAAGATCAACCCCGGAGGAGTGCCGGCTGACCTGACGGAACACGACGGCTGGCTGAACGGCCGAGCCGGAGACGCTCGGCTGTCAGGTCGCGCCGTGGTAGGCCAGTACGCCTCGATTGATCGTCGCCATCGCCTGCCGCGCCGTGCCGCGCAGCTCCACCGAGGCACCCGCCGAGTCCGCGACCTGCCCGAGCAGGTCCACCACCTGGCGGGCCCACCGCACGAAGTCACCCGCCGGCATGTCGCCGTCCAGGTTGTGGCCGCTGGCCAGTACCTTCGCCAGCGCCTCGCCCCGGGCCCACCGGTACACCGGCCAGACGAAGCCGAGATCGGGCTCCCGGGTCACCTCCAACCCCCGGGCCGCCTCGTCGGACTCCAGCTCGGCCCAGATCTTCAGGGTCTCGCCGACGGCGTCCGACACCGGCCCCCGGGGCACCGAGGCGCGCTCGTCGGTGTCCCGGCGCGCCTCGTAGACCACCACCGAGACCGCCGAGGCCAGCTCCGCCGGGGAGAGCCCGTCCCAGACCCCGCGCCGCAGGCACTCCGCCACCAGCAGGTCCGCCTCGGTCCAGATCCGGCCGAGCATCCGGCCCGCGTCGGTGACCTCACCGGCCTCGGAGAGGTAGCCGCGGGCGGTGAGGATGCCGCAGACCCGGTCGAAGGTCCGGGTCAACGATCCGGTACGCCCGGAGACCCGCTGCCGCAGCTCGGCGGTGTCCCGCTCCAGGCGACGGCGGCGCTCCGCCCAGCGGGCGTGCTCCTCCCGGTCCGGGCAGCCGTGGCAGGGGTGCCGGCGCAGCTCGGCACGGAGTTGGCTGAGCCGCTCGTCCTCGCCGCCACCGCCCCGGGACCGGCCGCCGCGCCGGGCGTGCCGGTCCAGCCCGGTACCGCTGACCGCCGCGGCCAGATCCCGCCGAGCAGCCGGCGAGCGGTGGTTGAAATGCTTCGGTACCCGGATCCGGGCCAGCACCTCGGCCGGGGTGGTGAAGTCGCCGGGGGTGATCCGGCCGGCCCAGCGGTCCTGGGTCAGCACCAGCGGGCGGGGCTCGCCGAACCCACCGACGCCGGGATCGAGCACCACCGCCAGTCCGGCCCGCCGGCCCGACGGCACCCGGATCACGTCACCCACCCGCAGCCGCTCCAGCGCGGCCAGGGTGGCCGCCCGGCGCTGCGACTGCCCCTGCCGGGCCAGCGCCTGCTCCCGGTCGGCGATCGCCAACCGCAGCCCGAAGTACTCGTCGAAGTCGCCGTGGTGGCAGCGCACCTCCGCGCCGTACGCCTCGATGGTCTCGACGTTGCGCTGCACCTGCCGGGCCAGGCCGACCACCGACCGGTCCGCCTGGAACTGCGCGAACGAGGACTCCAGCAGCTCCCGGGCGGGCGCGGCACCCACCGACCCGACCAGGTTCACCGCCATGTTGTACGACGGCCGGAAGCTGGACCGCAGCGGATAGGTACGCGTCGAGGCCAGCCCGGCCACGTGCCGGGGATCGACCTCCGGCGACCAGACGACGACGGCGTGCCCCTCGACGTCGATCCCCCGCCGCCCGGCCCGACCGGTGAGCTGGGTGTACTCCCCCGGCGTCAGGTCGACATGCGCCTCGCCGTTGAACTTCACCAGCCGTTCCAGCACGACGCAGCGGGCCGGCATGTTGATCCCGAGCGCCAGTGTCTCGGTGGCGAAGACCGCCTTCACCAGCCCACGGACGAACAGCTCCTCGACCACCTCCTTGAACGCCGGCAGCATCCCGGCGTGGTGGGCGGCGAGGCCGCGTTCGAGGCCGTCGAGCCACTCCCAGTAGCCCAGCACGGCGAGATCCTCGCCGGGGACGCTGGTGATCCGGCTCTCCACCACCCGGCGGATCTCGGCCCGCTCGTCCGGGGTGGTCAGCCGCAGCCCGGCGGCGAGGCACTGCTGCACGGCGGCGTCGCAGCCGGCCCGGCTGAAGATGAACAGGATCGCCGGCAGCAGCCCCTCCCGGTCCAGCCGCTCGACGATGTCGGCCCGGAGCGGCCCGCGCCAGCGTGGCCCCCGGGGCCCGCCACGCCCCCACCCCGGCCCGTGCGTACGACCGTCGCCGAGTTCGAGCCGGCGCAGCATCTCCCGGGTGTAGCGGAGCAGTTCCGGGTGCACGTCGTGTTTGCGGGCCGCGTCGGCGTCGTGGAACAGGTCGAACATCCGCCGGTTGACCAGCATGTGCTGCCAGAGCGGCACCGGGCGGTGCTCGCTGACCACCACCTCGGTCTCACCGCGTACGGTGACCAGCCAGTCGGCGAACTCCTCGGCGTTGGAGACCGTCGCGGAGAGCGAGACCAGGGTCACCGACTCCGGCAGGTGGATGATCACCTCTTCCCAGACCCCGCCCCGGAACCGGTCGGCGAGGTAGTGCACCTCGTCCATCACCACGTACGCCAGGCCGGTCAGGCTCGACGAGCCCGCGTAGAGCATGTTGCGCAGCACCTCGGTGGTCATCACCACCACCGGCGCGTCACCGTTGATCGCATTGTCCCCGGTGAGCAGCCCCACCTGGTCGGAGCCGTACCGGTCCACCAGGTCGTGGTACTTCTGGTTCGACAGCGCCTTGATCGGAGTCGTGTAGAAGCACTTCCGGGTCGGTCCGCCCGGATCGGCCCCGGCCTCGGTGCGCAGCGCCAGGTGCACGGCGAACTCGCCGACGACGGTCTTGCCGGCGCCGGTCGGGGCGCAGACCAGGACACCGCTGCCCCGCTCCAGCGCCTGGCACGCCTCCCGCTGGAAGTCGTCGAGATCGAACCCCAGTTGCTGGGCGAACTCGTCAAGCGCGGGAAACATGCTGGCCTGCGCGGCCCGGCGGCGCGCCGCTGCGTACCGCTCGGCGGGGCTCGACATGAACCCAAGATTAATGCGTACCGGGTGGTCGCACGTCGGCAGGCCGTAGAGCGGCCCCCCGGGAGCCGGTCGGTAGGGTGCACGACGTGCCGGATCATGCCGAACCGCCCAAGCCTCGTACGTCGACCGGAACCTCCGACCCCGCCCCCGGAGCGCCACTCCGGCGCCCGGTGGACGCGGTGCTCTTCGACTTCCACGGCACCCTCGCCCAGGTGGAGGAGCCGGTCGCCTGGGTGACCGCCGCCGCCGCAGCCTGCGGGGCGACGCTGGACCGCGCCCGGGCGACGGCGCTGGCCGACCGCCTGGTCACCGCCGGCCGGGCCGGTGGCCCCCTGCCGGCCCGGGTCCCCCCGCACCTGGCCGAGGTGTGGGCGGAACGCGACCTGTACGGCCCCGCCCACCGGGCCGCCTTCGTGGGACTGGCCGAGACGGTCGACAGCGGCGTGAGCGGCCTCGCCGAGGCCCTGTACGACCGCCTGGTGGTCCCGGACGGCTGGCTCCCGTACGCCGACACCAGGGCGACCCTGCAAGCGCTGCGCGCGGCCAAGGTGCCGGTGGCGGTGGTCAGCAACATCGGTTTCGACCTCCGGCCGATCTTCGACGCCTGGGAGCTGACCGAACTGGTCGACGCGTTCGTGCTCTCCTACGAGGTCGGGCGCTGCAAGCCGGACCCGGCGATCTTCTACCGGGCCTGCGGCCTGCTCGGCGTCGACCCGGAGCGGACCCTGATGGTCGGCGACACCCCCGCCGATGCCGGCGCGGTAGGCGCCGGTTGCGCGGTGCTGGTGCTGCCGGCGGCCGAGCCGGGGCAGGTCAACGGGCTGACCGCCGCCGTGGACCTGGCGGTCGCGAACGGCCGCTGACCGGCGCGTCCCCGCCGCCCCCGGGTGACCGGCCGGAAGGGTGTCCTGGCGCGGCGGATCAGCGCAGCAGGCGTACGGCGCCGGGGACCGCGGTCACGGTCACCGGAAGGGGCAGTGCGCGTTCACCGTCGGCGTACCCGACGATGTCCGCGGCGACGAGTTCGACCGTACGGGCCCGCTGGGTGTGCACCATCGGATGCGCCAGGTGGGTACCCCGGTAGACCCGGGGCTTGATCCGGGTCAGCGTCGTCCGGCCGATCGGGCCGGCGTAGACCACGTCGAGCAGCCCGTCGGTCGGGTCGGCCGTCGGGCAGATCCGCATCCCCCCGCCGTAACTGGGGCAGTTGCCGACCGCCACCAGCACCGCGTCCAGTTCCCGGGCCACCCCGTCCAGCCGGAGCAGGTAGCGGCGGGGCCGCAGCCGGGCCAGCTCGACCAGGATGGCCAGGTCGTAGCGGCGCGGCCCGCGCGGCCAGGACATCCGATTGGCCCGCTCGTTGACCAGCGCGTCGAAGCCGGCCGCCAGCACCGCGCCGTACCACCGGGTCGTCCCGTCCGGGCCGGTCATCCGGGCCAGGTCCGCCGGACGGGTCCGGCCGGCGGCGGCCGCCGCGGCAATCGCGTCGACCGCGGCGAGCGGATCGGCCGGATAGCCGGTGCCGGCCGCGAAGTCGTTTCCGGTGCCCGCCGGGACCGGGCCGAAGGCGACGCCGGTACCGGCGACCGCCTGGAGCGCCAGATGGACCGTGCCGTCGCCGCCGACCGTCACCACGGCGGCGGCGCCGTCCGCGACCGCGGCCCGACAGGCCGCGTCCGCCTGCCCGGGGGTGCCGGCCTCAAGCAGCCGCACCGGCCGACCCACCGTGCCGAGCCGGTCGAGTACGGCCGGCAGCAGTCCCCGGAACCGGCCCCGTCCGGCGGCCGGGTTGGCCAGCACCGCCAGGTAGCCGTCGGCCAGCCGACCGGCAGCGACGGAGCCGGGAAGTTGATCGTTGGCGGTCACGGCGAGCACCGTACCGCCCGCCGTGCCGCCTTCGACAGCTCAGGTGAACTCAGGTCATGTCGTCGTAACGCCGCTCGATCGGCTGCGGCGCGGCAATCGGGTCCGGCTCGCCGATCGGGGCGACCGTGCCGACCGGTTCGCCTGCGGAGACCGGTTCGCCCGCGGTGACCGGCTCCGGATCCGGATTCAGCGGCGAGACCTCGTCGTCGTCCAGCCCGGCGTAGATCTCCTTACCACGGCCCTTTCGCCGGTCGTTGATGAACGCCACCCCGACGGCGACGAAGTACAGCAGCGACAGTGAGAGGGCGAGCAGGGTCATGCCGAACGGTCCCGGGTCCGGCGTGGCGATCGCCGCGAAGGCGAAGCTGAGGAAGACGATGACCCGCCACCAGCTCAGCAGCCGGCGGGCGGTGACCACGCCGGTGAAGTTGAGCATCAACAGCAGCAGCGGAAACTCGAACCCCAGCCCGAACAGCAGGATCATGTTGGTGACGAAGGCGATGTACCGGCTCATCTCGAGCCCGGCGGCGAGATCGCCCACGCCGGCCTCGATCAGGAACTCGAGGCCCCGGTCGACCACGATGTAGGCCAGCGTCGCGCCGGCCGCGAAGAGCGGGACCGAAATCGCGACGAAGACGTACGCCCACTTCCGCTCGTGCCGGTGCAGGCCCGGCGCGACGAACGCCCAGAGCTGGTAGAGCCACACCGGTGCGCCGACCACAAGGCCGACCCACAACGCCAGCTTGAGCTTGAGTACCAGGCCGTCCGTCGGACCGAGCATGAGGAACTGCTGGCAGACCCCGTTAGCGTCGGTAGATCCGTCGAGCCGGCAGTACGGCTGACGGAGGATGTTGTAGACCGGCTCGGCAAGGAACCATCCGACAATCAAGCCGACGAGCAGCCCGAGCGAAGCCCAGAACAGCCGGTTGCGCAGCTCCCGGATGTGCTCGATGAGCGTCATCGAGCCGTCGGCGGCTCGCTCGAACTTGCTCGGACCGCGCCGGCGCAGCAGGGCGAAGGCCACGGGACGGGCTCCGGTCAGTTGTCGCGGACGCGCTGCACCGGGTCGTTGACCGGCGCCGCTGGCGGCTGGTAACCGGGCTGGTGCACGCTGGTCGGGTGGACGGTGTCACCCGCCAGCGGCTGGCGACCCGCCTGCGCGTCGGCCTTCTCGGCCAGGTCCTTGTCGTCCTCCGAAAGGCTCCTGGTCTCGGCCTTGATGATCCGCAGCGAACGACCGAGCGAGCGAGCCGCGTCCGGAAGCCGCTTCGCGCCGAAGAGCAGGATCAGCACAACCACGAGAACAATGATGTGCCACGGCTTGAGGGCGCCCATGGAAGCTCCAGTTCGATGTTTTGTCCAGCGAAGGGGTGTGTCCTGGCCCATCGTACGTGCGTCGGGGAGGAGTGCCACCCGCCAGGCTGGTGACTTTCCGGCCGGCTGGTGAAGTCTTGACCAACGCGGGGCATCCGTCAAGCACATGATCGACGGCCCTGAGCAGGGACTATCCCTCGCCGCCGAGGCTGGTCTCCCCCGTAGCTATTCTTCGCCGCCGCGCTTGGCGCGGATCAGCACGAGCCGCTGCTGGAGCGTCTCGACCTGCTGCTGCATGGCCTCGGCCCGGTCCTGCACGGCCAGCGCCACCCGCTGGAGGTCCTCGGCCTGCTCCTGACGGCGTTGCATGACCAGCGCGGCCCGCTGCAGTCGCGGCAGCCGGGTCAGCACCCGGCGGACCGCCAGCCCCAGCACCAGGAGCCCGACGAGGACGGCCGCGAGCACGATCCACTTCACCACGTCGGCCAGCCTAGTGGCTTCCGGCCGTGGTCGCCGGATCGGCGCCCGGGACCAGCTCGACGCCCGGGCGCGGGGCAGCCGCCTCCGGTGCGCCGTCCGGGGGCAGCGTGGCGTACGCGTCGAGCGCGGCGGCGGCCCGGTCGCGTACCTGGTCGGCGAGTTCCGCCGGGGCGACCACCGTGACGTCCGGCCCGAGCCCCAGCACGAACCGCCGGGCCCAGTCGAGGTCGGTGACCCGCAGCGAGACCAGCCACTCCCGGCCGGCCCGGCCGGCGTCGCCGGCACCCGGATCCGGCTCGACCCGCTCGCACGGGTAGTACTCGGTGATCCACCGGCTGGACCGGCCGACCCGCAGGGTCACCAGCGGCAGGTCCTGGTCGGGGCGGAAGATGCCGGCGCTGAGGTCGTGCAGCCGGGCCTGTGGCGGCGGTGCGGCCGGCTCGTCCAGCTCGACGAGCGCGTCGATCCGGTCGGCCCGGAACAGCCGCACCGACTCCGCCCGCCGGCACCATGCCTCGAGGTAGGCCAGGCCGCCGACCATCAGCACCCGGATCGGGTCGACCGTGCGCTCGGTGGTCTCGTCCCGGGTCGCGGCGTAGTAGGTGATCCGGAGCGCCCGGCCCCGCTGCACCGCACCGTGCAGCGCCGCGACCCGGTCGCTGTCCCCCGGCATCCGTACCGCGACGGGGGCGTCGGCGAGTTCGCCGGCCGCATTCTCGATCTTGGCGAGGGCGCGTTCGATCGCGTCCCGGTTGGCCATCCCCGGCGTCTCGGCGAGCATCCGCAGCGCGACCACCAGTGCCAGTGCCTCGTCCGGGGTGAGCCGCAGCGGGCGGTCGATCCCCGCGTCGTAGGTGATGGTGACCCGGTCACCGTCGAAGGCCATGTCGATCAGGTCGCCCGGCCCGTACCCGGGCAGGCCGCAGACCCAGAGCAGTTCCAGGTCCTCGCGTAGCTGTCGCTCGGTCACCCCGAGGTCGGCCGCCGCCTCGGACAGCTCGATCCCCGGCCGTGCCAGCAGGTACGGCACCAGGTTCAGCAGTCGGGCCAGCCGGTCGGCCGAGGTCCGCGCAGCGCCGCCGGACCGTTGCGCCGGACGAGTCACGCCGGCTCCCCCCTCTGGTCAGTTCCCGGGGCCCCAACCCCGGTCCGCCCCGCGTTACCCCGACGCCCGGGCGGTCGCCATCTCGTCGTGCCGGGCGGTGATCTCCTTGAGCCGCTGGATCACGGCGTCCCGGATCTCCGGCGGGTCGAGCACCCGGACATCGGGACCGTAGCCGACGAGCCTACCGGCGAGCGACTCGGCATCGGCGTACGGCAGGACCAGGCGGTCGCCGTCGGGCCCGCTGATCACCTCCCGGGCCCACCTGCGCAGCCCGGCGGCGCGGCCCGGTGCGACCAGCACGGTGGCTCGGCCGGAGCGCTCCACCGGACCGGACCACTTGGCGACGTGGCTGATCAGGTCGACGCCGACCGGCGGGGAGAAGGCACCCGGCCTACCGATCATCCGGACCGCCCCGCCGACGATCCGGGAGAGCCGGAAACAGCGGGCCGCGTCCCGGTCGAGGTCGTGGCCGACCACGTACCAGCGGGCCCGCCAGCAGACCACGCCCCAGGGTTGCAGCCGGCGGCTGGTCGGAGCGTCGCCGTCGGGTACCCGGTAGTCGAAGCCGACGGTGCGCCGGTCCCGGGCCGCGGCGGTCAGCGGCCCGAACGCCGGGTCGACGGTGACCACCGGCTCCACCCCGAGGGTGGCCTGCGGGTCGACGTCGACACCGGCGGCGCGGAGCTTCGCCAGCCCGGAGGAGGCCGCCGCGGCCAGCCCGGCGTGCCGCCAGAGCCGCGCGGCGATGCCCACCGCCGCCGCCTCGTCGGGCTCCAGCGGGATGTCCGGCAGCGCGTACTCCCGGTGGGCGATCCGGTAGCCCGGCTCGGCGTCGAAGGCGCTGGCCGTGCCGGTCTCCAGCGGTACGCCCAGCTCACGCAGCTCGGCCTTGTCCCGCTCGAACTTGCGCTGGAAGGCCTCGTGGTCACGTGGGTCGTCCGGATCATGCTCATAGCCCGGCACGGTCGCGGCGATCTGCGCGGCGGTCAGGAACCGTCGGGTGGACAGCAAACAGATCACCAGGTTGACCAGGCGTTCGGTACGGGTCCGCGACACGACACAGACGCTAGCAGTGTCGGATCACGAAGCGGGTACCCGCGCGGCGCCCCGGCCGGCTCCCAGGCTGGCGGTGTGGCGGATCCGGACGGCACCTCGGAGAGCCTCCTCCCGCAGATCCGGTACGTCTTCCTCGACCCGACCCGGAGCGGCAAGCCGTAGCCGGTTACCCTGCCGGCCATGGTGCGATGGCGGTCCGGCACGGTCACGGCGGTCCGGCGGAGCTGGCACGGCGCCGTCGAACTCGACGTCCGGCAGTCCGACGGGACGCCGGTACGGGCGCTGGCGTACCCGGAACTGGTCGGCACCCCCGAGCCGGGCGACCGGGTGCTGCTGAACGTGGGTGCGCTGCTGATGGGGCTCGGCACCGGCGGGTACGCCCTGGTGGTGGCGCTGCCGGACCGGCTGCCGGCGGATCCGCCCCGGACGGTCGACACCCGGGACGCCGGGCATCTGGTCAAGGCCCGCTACACGCCGCTGCAACCGATCCTGCTCGGTGTCGACGAGGAGGCCTCCCCGCACCGGGCGGCGCTGGTCGACGCCGACGACCTCGGCGGGCTGCCGGTGGTCACCGCCGACCTGCACTCCGCGCTGCCGGCGATCGTGGCGGGGATCCGGGCCGACGCGCCCGACGCCCGGATCGGCTACCTGTGGACCGACGGCGGTGCGCTGCCGGCCTGGTTCTCCCGCACCCTGCACGGCCTGCGCGCCGAACTCGCCGGCACGGTCACCGTCGGTCAGGCGTTCGGGGGCGACCTGGAGGCGACGAACCTGCACAGCGGGCTGCTCGCCGCCCGGCACGTGCTGCGGGCCGACGTGGCGATCGTGGCGCAGGGACCGGGGAACCTGGGCACCGGCACCCGGTGGGGCTTCTCCGGGGTCGCCGTCGGCGAGGCGGTCAACGCGGTCGCCGCGCTGGGCGGCCGGCCGGTCGGCTCGCTGCGGATCTCCGGTGCCGACCCGCGGGACCGGCACCGGGGGCTGTCGCACCACAGCGTCACCGCGTACGGCCGGGTCGCGCTGGCCGCCGCCGACCTGGTACTCCCGGCGGAGCTGCCGGCGGAGCTGGCCGCGCTGGTCGAGCCGGCCGTGGCGGCGCTGGCGCGGCGGCACCGGGTCGTCCGGGTACCGGTGCACGGGCTCGACGAGGCGCTACGGGCCAGCCCGGTCCCGCTCTCGACGATGGGCCGGGGACTGGCCGAGGAGCACGCCTACTTCCTGGCCGCGGCCGCCGCCGGCCGGTACGCCGCCGGCCTGCGCTGACCCGGCCTGCGCTGACCCGGCCTGCGCTGACCCGGCGCCTGGGCGCTCGGCGAATCCGGTCGGGGTCGGGGTCAGCTCAGGAAGACCAGCGCCAGCCAGCCGGCCACGACCAGGACGAGCGCGAGGGTGAGCACCCAGGTGGGCACGGTGTACTCGCCCCGGCGGTTGCGCTCGATCTCCTCCCGGATCTTCGCCCGTCGCCGCTCGATCCGGTTCTGCCGGATCGTCTCGGGGCGCCGGTGCTCGTCGTCGTCGCGACCGTCTGGATGCGTCATAGCGGGGGAAAGCCTAACTGCCGGGCCTCACATGCTCGCGATCAGCCGCTCCACCCGCTCGTCGTACGCCCGGAACGGGTCCTTGCAGAGCACCGTGCGCTGGGCCTGGTCGTTCAGCTTGAGGTGCACCCAGTCGACGGTGAAGTCCCGGCGCTTCTCCTGGGCGTGCCGGATGAACTCGCCGCGCAGCCGGGCCCGGGTGGTCTGCGGCGGGGTCTCCTTCGCCTCGAAGATCTCCGGGTCGGTGGCGATCCGGTCCACCTGCTTGCGCCGCTCCAGCAGCCCGTAGAGGCCACGCCCCCGGCGCAGGTCGTGGTACGCCAGGTCCATCTGGGCGATCCGGGGGTGCGACAGCGGCAGGTCGTTCTTGCGCTGGTAGCGCTCGATGAGCCGGAGCTTGGTCACCCAGTCGATCTCCCGGGAGACCGGCTCCAGGTCGCCGGTCTCGACCGCGCGCAGCACCCGGCCCCAGAGCTCGACCACCCGCTTCGCGGTCTGGTCCCCGCCCCGCCGCTCGACGAACTCGGTCGCCTTCGCCAGGTATTCCTGCTGGATCTCCAGCGCGCTGATCTCCTTGTTCGAGGCCAGCCGGACCTTGCGCCGGCCGGTGATGTCGTGCGACACCTCCCGGATCGCCCGGATCGGGTTCTCCAGCGACAGGTCACGCATCACCACCCCGGCCTCGATCATCCGCAGCACGATGTCCGCGCTGCCGACCTTGAGCAGGGTGGTGACCTCGTTCATGTTGGAGTCGCCGACGATGACGTGCAGCCGGCGGTAGCGCTCGGCGTCGGCGTGCGGCTCGTCCCGGGTGTTGATGATCGGCCGGCTGCGGGTGGTCGCCGAGGAGACGCCCTCCCAGATGTGCTCGGCACGCTGGGAGAGGCAGTAGACGGCGCCACGCGGGGTCTGCAGCACCTTGCCGGCGCCACAGATCAACTGCCGGGTGACCAGGAAGGGGATCAGCACGTCGGCCAGCCGACCGAACTCGCCGTGCCGGGAGACCAGGTAGTTCTCGTGGCAGCCGTACGAGTTGCCGGCCGAGTCCGTGTTGTTCTTGAACAGGTAGATCTCACCCGCGATGCCCTCGTCGTGCAGCCGCTTCTCCGCGTCGACCAGCAGACCCTCCAGGATCCGCTCGCCGGCCCGGTCGTGGGCCACCAGGTCGGAGACCGAGTCGCACTCCGGGGTGGCGTACTCCGGGTGGGACCCGACGTCGAGGTAGAGCCGGGCACCGTTGCGCAGGAAGACGTTGCTCGAGCGCCCCCAGGAGACCACCCGGCGGAAGAGGTAACGGGCGACCTCGTCCGGGGACAGCCGCCGTTGGCCGCGGTAGGTGCAGGTGACACCGTACTCGGTTTCAAGGCCGAAGATTCGCCGCTCCATGATTGGAGATTAGTCGCCCGAGGCCCGAGTTGGTCAGCCTCGGGCCGTGGCGTTGTGGGGGAACTCCGGCGGCCGATCGTCCTGCACCGGTCACCGGCCGGGATCCTCGAGGATGCCGAAGAGGTACTCGCCGTAGCCGCTCCGGCTCAGCGGCTGGGCCAGCTCGCGGAGCTGCTCGTCGGAGATCAGCCCGCTGCGCCAGACCACCTCCTCGATGCAGCCCACCTTCAGGCCCTGCCGCTCCTCGATCACCCGGACGAACTCGCCGGCCTGGACCAGCGAGGTGAAGGTGCCGGTGTCCAGCCAGGCGGTACCCCGGTCCAGCGCGGTGACCTGGAGCCGACCCGCCGCCAGATAGGTCTGGTTGACCGCCGTGATCTCCAGTTCGCCCCGGTCGCTCGGGGTCAGCCCCTTGGCGACCTCCACCACGTCGTTGGCGTAGAAGTAGAGGCCCGGGACGGCGTACCGGGACTTGGGTTTTTCCGGCTTCTCCTCGATCGACAGCGCCCGCCCGTCGGAATCGAACTCGACAATCCCGTAACCCTCGCAGTTCGCCACCGGATAGGCGAAGATCCGGCCACCGTCCGGGTCGCCGTTGCGGGCCAGGCTCCGGCCCAGTCCGGCGCCGTAGAAGATGTTGTCGCCGAGGATCAGCGCCACCGAATCGCCGGCCAGGAACTCCTCGCCGAGAAGGAACGCCTGCGCGATTCCGTCCGGACTCGGCTGCGCGACGTACTCCAACCGGAGGCCCCACTGGGAGCCGTCGCCGAGAAGTCGCCGGAACTGCCCCTGGTCGCCGGGAGTGGTGATGATGAGGATCTCCCGTATTCCCGCCATGACCAACGTGGAGAGCGGGTAGTAGATCATTGGTTTGTCGAAAACCGGCATGAGTTGTTTCGACACGGCCTGGGTGATCGGCCACAGCCGCGAGCCGGTGCCGCCCGCCAGCAGGATTCCACGCATTCGCGCAGGCTACCGGTGGTAGCCGCGTTGGAGAGTCAATTCGCCGACAGCTCGGCCTGACGGTGCGACCGGCAAACGGCGCGTAGACTTTCCGATTCATGAGGATCCTCGTGACCGGTGGAGCCGGATTTATCGGTTCTGAATACGTACGTATGCTGCTGACCGGCGCAGGTCCCCGGCTCGCGCCGAACGCGGTCACCGTACTGGACAAGCTCACCTACTCCGGCAACCTGGCCAACCTCGATCCGGTACGCGCCGACCCCCGGCTCCGGGTGGTGGTCGGCGACATCTGCGACCCGATCGTGCTCGACGAGGTGGTTCCCGGCCACGACGTGATCGTGCACTTCGCGGCCGAGTCACACGTCGACCGCTCGATCCACCGGGCCGCCCCGTTCGTCACCACCAACGTGCTCGGCACGCAGACCCTGCTGGAGGCGGCGCTGCGGCACCGTACCGGCCGGTTCGTGCACGTCTCCACCGACGAGGTCTACGGCTCGATCGAGCAGGGATCCTGGACCGAGTCGACCCCGCTGGCGCCGAACTCGCCGTACTCGGCCGCCAAGGCCGGCTCCGACCTGCTGGCCCTGGCCTACCACCGCACCTACGGGATGGACGTGGTGCTGACCCGCTGCTCCAACAACTACGGGCCGTACCAGTTCCCGGAGAAGGTGATCCCGCTCTTCGTCACCAACCTGCTCGACGGCGGCACCGTGCCGCTCTACGGCGACGGCGGCAACGTCCGGGACTGGCTGCACGTGCACGACCACTGCGTCGGGGTCGCCCTGGTGCAGGACAAGGGGCGGCCGGGCGAGGTCTACCACATCGGCGGCGGCACCGAGCTGACCAACCGCGAGCTGACCGCCCGGCTACTCGCCGCCTGCGACGCCGACTGGGACCGGGTCAGGCCGGTCGCCGACCGGATGGGGCACGACCGCCGCTACTCGCTGGACATCACCAAGATCAGTGAGGAACTCGGGTACGCGCCCCGGATCGACCTCGACCGCGGGCTGGCCGAGACGGTCACCTGGTACCGGGAGAACCGCGCGTGGTGGGAGCCGCTCAAGGCGCGGCTGAGCGGCGAGGAGATCGGGCGACCCGGGCCGGACGTCCGGTGACCGTGCAGCCGGATGCGGAGCCGCCGAGCGTCCAGCCGGACGCCGAGCCGCCGAGCGCCCACCGGGACGCAGAGCCGCCAGGCGCCCACCGGGACGCAGAGCCGCCGAGCGTCCAGCCGGGCGCCCACCGGGACGCGGAGCCGCCGAGCTGGTTGGTGACCGGGGCCGGCGGGATGCTGGGCCGGGACCTGGTGGCGGTGCTCTCCGCCCGGCACCCGGGGCGGGTCACCGCCGCCACCCGGGCCGAGGTCGACCTGACCGACCCGGTGGCGGTACGGGCGGCGGTGGCCGGGCACCGGATCGTGGTCAACGCCGCCGCCTGGACCGACGTGGACGGCGCGGAGGAGCGGGAGGCGGCCGCCACCGCCGTCAACGGCACCGGGGTGGCCAACCTGGCGGCGGCCTGTGCCGAGACCGGCGCGCGGCTGCTGCACATCTCCACCGACTACGTCTTCGCCGGCGACGCCGACCGGCCCTATCCGGAGGACGCCCCGACCGCGCCGGTCAACGCGTACGGGCGGAGCAAGCTCGCCGGGGAACTCGCCGTCGCCCGGCTGCTACCGCAGACCGGATACCTCGTACGCACCGCGTGGCTGTACGGCGCACACGGCCCCAACTTCGTCACCACGATCCTCCGGCTGGCCACCCAACGCCCACACCTCGACGTGGTGGACGACCAACTCGGGCAGCCGACGTGGTCGTACGCGCTCGCGGAGCGGCTGGCCGACCTCGGCGCCACCGCCCACCGGGGCGCCGCACCGGCCGGCATCTACCACGGCACGGCGAGCGGTCGGACCACCTGGTACGGCCTAGCCCGCGAGGTCTTCGCCCGGACCAGGCTCGACGCGGACCGGATCCGTCCCGTCGGCAGCGACCGGTTCCCCCGCCCGGCCCGCCGGCCCGGTTACAGCGTGCTCGGGCACGCCGGGTGGTCCCGGGCCGGGCTGGCCCCGATGGCGGACTGGCGGGCGATGCTCGCCGAGGCGCTGCGACCGGACGGAACGCTGGCCGACGCCCGCCCGCCAGCCCGACCGAGCCACGCCGCCGACGACCGGATCCGCTCCGGCTCGCGTTAGCGGCGCGACTGGGCGAGTGGCAAGGTGCGCGTCCGGTCTCCTGACCGGACGCGGTCGGGGCGGCGACCGGAGCGGCGCAGTCCTACTCGGACTTCTTCTCGCCGTTGGTCGACTTGTCACCGCCGGCCGGCTTCGCCTTGCCCTCCAGGTCGGCCGAGCCGGCGGACTCGGCCGGCTTGTCCGGGCCGGGGGCCGGAGTCTTCGGCTCGGCCGGCGGCGCCTCGCCCCCGTCGGCCTCGGCAGGCGCCCCGTCCAGCAGCGAGACCAGCGCGGCACCGGTGATCCGGCGGAAGGTACGGCCGACCCGCCGCCGGTCCAGGATCGCCACCTCGAGTTGGCTGGCGGCGACGGTCCGGGGCGCACCGCCCTCGCCACCGACGCTGCCGAGCGCCCGGACCGCCAGCCGGACCGCAGCGTCCAGCGACATGTCCGGCTGGTGCTCCTCGCGCAGCGCCCCGGTGACCGCCTCCGCCTGCCCGCCCATCGCCATCCGGCCGGGCTCGTCGTTGACCGAACCGTCGTAGGTGATCCGGTAGAGCTCGTCCTGCTCCGGCGTGCTGCCCACCTCGGCGACGCAGATCTCCACCTCGAACGGCTTGGACTGCTCGGTGAAGATCGCACCCAGGGTCTGGGCGTACGCGTTCGCCAGCGCCCGGCCGGTGACGTCCCGCCGGTCGAAGCTGAGCCCGATGGCGTCCGCCATCCGCACTCCCGCGCGGCGCAGGTTCTCGAACTCGTTGTACCGGCCGACCGCCGCGAAGGCGACCCGGTCGTAGATCTCACTGACCTTGTGCAGGGCGCTGGAGAGGTTCTCCGCCACGAAGAGCACCCCGCCGGAGTAGCTGAGCGTCACGGCGCTCCGCCCGCGCGCGATGCCCTTGCGGGCCAGCTCCGAGCGGTCGCGCATGATCTGCTCGGGTGAGGCGTAGAACTGCATGGCCACGGCGGCGGTTCTCCTAACCGGTTCTGCTGACGACGGCGGGTTGCGGGTGGTGCGGGGCGGTCAGCCGCCCGGGTTCTCCATCCGGGCGGCGACCACCGCTTCGGCGACCTCGGCCGCCTCGGCGTCGGAGAGCCGGTTGGTGCCCTCCGCGCTGGCCGTCATCACCACTGGGAAGATGCGGCGGCTCAGGTCGGGGCCACCGGTGGCGCTGTCGTCGTCGGCGGCGTCGTAGAGCGCCTCGACGGCGATCCGGATGGCGTCGGGGGTGCTCAGCCCGGGGCGGTACCGCTTCTTCAGCGCCGCCTTCGCGAAGAGCGAGCCGGAGCCGATGCCGTCGTAGCCGGTCTCCTCGTAGGGTCCGCCGGCCACGTCGAAGCTGAAGATCCGGCCGGCCTTGGTCGGATCGGTGGCCGCCAGGTCGAAGCCGGCGAAGAGCGGAATCACCGCGAGCCCCTGCATCGCCGCGCCGAGGTTGCCGCGGATCATCGCGGCGAGCCGGTTGGCCTTGCCGTCGAGGGAGAGCATCGCTCCCTCGATCTTCTCGTAGTGCTCCAGCTCCACCTGGAAGAGTCGCACCATCTCCAGGGCGATGCCCGCCGTGCCGGCGAAGCCGACCAGCGAGTATTCGTCGGCGGGGTGCACCTTGCGGATGTCCCGGCTGGAGATCAGGTTGCCCATGGTGCCCCGCCGGTCACCGGCCATCACCACCCCGTCCGCGGTGGTCAGCGCGACGATGGTGGTGGCGTGCGGAACGAGCTCGCCGGCGGACCCGGGCGGCAGCGGCCGGCGACCGGGCAGCAGGTCGGGGGCTGCCGTGCTCAGGAACTGGGTGAACGAGGACGTCCCCACGTTGAGGAACACGTCTGGTAGACGCCCGGTTGGATCAAAAGCCGCTGCCACGTGCTCCCTCTCAGCTGTCTCATCACGTCGCCCGGATCCCCCGCGTCAGCGCGGGAACCGGGCGAGGCCACCGTTGCGGTTGAAGCAGAGTATCCCCCGGATCTCCCCGGTGCGATGATCGTCGTCGTCGTGTTGCGCCACTCCCGACGGCGACGGCCCGGTGCGCCCCGGCCGCCGCCGGTTCGCCGGCCGGTCACCACCCGGGCACCTGGGTCGGGGCCCGCGCTACCCGCTCGGCCGCCACGCCGGTGCGTCGGCACAGGCGTACCGCCGCGCACCGCGCCGGGTTCGGCGTGGGTGGACCACGTCCGACCCGGCCCGGGTACGGCTACTGTCCGCCCTTCTGGACGTAGCCCCGGACGAACTCCTCGGCGTTCTCCTCGAGCACCGAGTCGATCTCGTCCAGCAGGTCGTCGACGTCCTCGGTGATCTCCGCGTGCCGCTCGGCGACCTCCGGGTTCGCCTCGGTCGCGACCTCGTCGACCTCCTCGTCCCGGCGCGCCTTGCCGGACTGTGACTGACCGCCGGTGTCACGGGTAGCCATATCTGCTGCCTCCTCCACGATCGCCTGGGGAAAACTTACCTCGGATGGACGACGAATCCTCCGGCACCGCCGCTGCCGGCGGCGGGTGGCCCGGCGTCAGCCACCGGTGATCGTCTCCAGCAGGTCCTTGGCGCTCGCGCACCGGTCGAACAACGCGCCGACATGCTTGCGGGTGCCCCGCTCGGGTTCCATCATCGGGACCCGCACCAGGGACTCCCGGCCGACGTCGAAGATGACCGAGTCCCAGCTCGCCGCCACCACCTCGGAGGCGTACTGGGCGAGGCAGCGGCCCCGGAAGTAGGCCCGGGTGTCCTCCGGCGGCTCGGTCATCGCCGCCCGGGTCAGCTCCTCGGGCAGCAGCGTCGCCATCGACCCCCGGCTGACCAGCCGGTGGTAGAGGCCCTTCTCCGGGCGTACGTCGGAGTACTGCAGGTCGACCAGTTGCAGCTTGTGCGAGGCCCAGCCGAGCTTCTCCCGCTCCCGGTAGCCCTCCAGCAGCCGCAGCTTCGCCACCCAGTCCAGCTCGCCGGCGCAGAGCATCGGGTCCCGGCCGAGCCGGTCGAGTATGCCCTCCCAGCGGTCGAGCACGTCGACGGTGTCCTGGTCGAGGTCGTCGCCGTACCGCTCGTCCACAAAGGAACGCGCCCGCTCGAAGTACGCCCACTGCAGGTCGAGCGCGGTCAGCCGGCGGCCGTCGCGCAGCCGGAGCCGGTGCGACAGCGACGGGTCGTGGCTGACCGCCTTCAGCTCACCCACCGGGTCGGCGATGGCCAGGTCCGGGCTGAGCGCCTTCTCCTCGATCATGGTGAGCACCAGCGCCGTGGTGCCGACCTTGAGATAGGTGGAGATCTCGGACAGGTTGGCGTCGCCGATGATGACGTGCAGCCGGCGATATTTGTCGGCGTCCGCGTGCGGCTCGTCCCGGGTGTTGATGATCGGCCGCTTGAGCGTCGTCTCCAGGCCGACCTCGACCTCGAAGAAATCAGCCCGTTGCGAGATCTGGAAGCCGGGCTGCGAGCCGTCCTGGCCGATGCCGACCCGGCCGGCACCGCAGACGATCTGCCGGGTCACGAAGAACGGTGTCAGGTACGCGACGATGTCGGCGAACGGCGTCTGCCGGCGCATCAGGTAGTTCTCGTGCGCGCCGTAGCTGGCGCCCTTGTTGTCGGTGTTGTTCTTGTAGAGGTGGATCGGGTGGGTGCCGGGAATGGTGGCGGCCCGCCGGGACGCCTCGGCCATCACCCGCTCCCCCGCCTTGTCCCAGCGGACCAGGTCCAGCGGGTTGGTCACCTCAGGAGTGGAGTATTCCGGGTGGGCGTGGTCGACATACAGCCGGGCGCCGTTGGTCAGTATCACGTTGGCCAGCCCGAGGTCCTCGTCGGCCAGTGCCTCCGCCGGGTCGTAGGCGGCGCCCGAGTAGGTGAAGCCCCGGGCGTCCCGCAGCGGGGACTCCTCCTCGTAGTCCCAGCGGGCCCGGCCGCCCCGGGCCAGCTCCGGACGGGCGCCGTAGGCGTTCACCACCTGCGAGGAGGTCACCATCGGGTTGGCTCCGGCCTGGCCGGGCACGGAGATGCCGTACTCCACCTCGGTGCCCATGATCCGCCGGACACTCATGCCGCCGCCTCGCTTCGCTCCGTGCCGCCATGAGGCACGACCGCCCTGAGCCTGATCATTCGCTCGCTACGCTCGCTCATGCCGCCGCCTCGCTCCGCTTGCCCATGTCGTTGAGCCTAGTCCGCGCCGCCGCCGGATTGTTCGCCCGGTGTGTCGACACGGCCACGGTACGCCTTCACCGCCCGTTCGACCCGATTCGGCTCCGGGTGGTTCCGGGGGCGCACCGTGGGATCCCGGACAGCACTGTGGGCGCCGCTACCGCGGCGCCCACAGATGCCGTCGTCCGTTACAGGTATTGGCCGGTGTTGCTCGCGGTCTCGATGGACCGACCGGCCTCCGCGCCCTTGCCACCGGAGACGAGGGTACGGATGTAGACGATCCGCTCCCCCTTCTTGCCGGAGATCCGGGCCCAGTCGTCGGGATTGGTGGTGTTGGGCAGGTCCTCGTTCTCCCGGAACTCGTCGACGCAGGCGTCGAGCAGGTGCTGCAGCCGCAGCCCCTTGCGCCCGGAGGAGAGGAACTCCTTGATCGCCATCTTCTTGCCCCGGTCGACGATGTTCTGGATCATCGCGCCGGAGTTGAAGTCCTTGAAGTAGAGGACTTCCTTGTCGCCGTTGGCGTAGGTGACCTCGAGGAAGCGGTTCTCCTCGGTCTCCGAGTACATCCGCAGCACGACCGCCTCGATCATGGCCGCGACCGTGGACTGCGGGTCGTTGCCGTGTTCGGTCAGGTCGTCCGGGTGCAGCGGCAGCCCGGTGAGGATGTACTTGGAGAAGATGTCCTTGGCCGCCTCGGCGTCCGGCCGCTCAATCTTGATCTTCACGTCGAGCCGGCCGGGGCGGAGGATCGCCGGGTCGATCATGTCCTCCCGGTTGGAGGCGCCGATCACGATCACGTTCTCCAGGCCCTCGACACCGTCGATCTCGCTGAGCAGCTGCGGGACGATGGTGTTCTCCACGTCGGAGGAGACGCCGGAGCCCCGGGTCCGGAACACCGAGTCCATCTCGTCGAAGAACACGATGACCGGGGTGCCCTCGCCGGCCTTTTCCCGAGCCCGCTGGAAGATCAGCCGGATGTGCCGCTCGGTCTCGCCGACGTACTTGTTGAGCAGCTCCGGGCCCTTGATGTTGAGGAAGAAGCTGGTGTGCTTCTCCTCGCCCCGCCGCTCGGCGATCTTCTTGGCCAGCGAGTTCGCCACCGCCTTGGCGATCAGCGTCTTGCCGCAGCCGGGCGGGCCGTAGAGCAGGATGCCCTTCGGCGGCCGGAGTTGGTGCTCGCGGAAGAGGTCGGCGTGCAGGAACGGCAACTCGACGGCGTCGCGGATCTGCTCGATCTGGGCCTGCAGGCCGCCGATGTCGCCGTAGTCGACGTCCGGCACCTCCTCCAGGACCAGCTCCTCGACCTCGCTCTTCGGGATCCGCTCGTACGCGTACGCCGAGCGGGGCTCGATCATGAGCGAGTCACCGGCCCGCAGGGGCGCGCCGATGAGAGTCTCCGCGAGGTGGACGATCCGTTCCTCGTCGGCGTGGGAGATCACCAGTGCCCGGTCGCCGGCACCGCCGGTAGGGCTGTCCAGCACCTCCTTGAGCATGACGACCTCGCCGACCCGCTCGTAGCCGAACGCGTCGACGATGTTGAGCGCGTCGTTGAGCAGGACCTCCTGCCCACGGCGCAGCTCCGCCACGTCGAGCGAGGGTGACACCGCCACCCGGAGCTTGCGACCACCCGTGAAGACGTCGACTGTGCCGTCGTCGTGCCGGGCCAGGAAGACACCATAACCGCTGGGCGGTTGCGCCAGCCGGTCAATCTCCTCCTTGAGCGTGACGATCTGGGCGCGTGCCTCCTTGAGGGTGTTCACGAGCCGCTCGTTGTTCTCCGTGAGTCGAGCCAACTGCGCCTGTGTCGCCGCCAGCCGTTCCTCAAGCTGCCGGACGTGTCGAGGGCTTTCGGTCAACTTGCGCCGCACCAGAGCGAGTTCCTCTTGAAGAAACGCGACCTGGGTGGAGAGATCGTGGGCCTCCTTCTCCCACCGTGCGGCGCGCGAGTCCGCGTCGTCGCTGCGTGCCACGTCCCACCTCCCCGGGGGCTTGAACGTTCTGCCCTAACACTAACCGCTATGACGCTGATTCGGTTCCACGCAACACCCTCGTCGCCGAACCTTGATCACGTCGTCAACGACCGGTGGGGCCGATGTCGATGGATCGGGGTACCGTCGCGGCGGGCCGGGCGGGTCTGCGGCGACCGCGTCCGGCGCTGCCAGCAGGCGCCCCGGGGCGCGGCTGACCAGGTACTCCCATGCCGTAGCGCCGTTCTGACGGCGCCACGCTCCCGATCCGGCGTCGCGGCGCTACCGCACGTCGCGGCGCCGGCGACCTCGCCACGCATGGCCCCGGTGCGTCGCGCCGACACCGGGCGCACCGGGAAACGGTCAGCCGGGCCGGCCGGACGATTCCGGGACGCGAAGGACGGCGACGGGACGGTCCGGTACGGCGAGGGCGTGAGGTTTCCCACGGACGAGCACGGGACGTTTCTCAGGGCGACGGTGCTCACAGGGTGGGACGGCCAACCACCGAGGCGACCAGCCGGGCGAACTCCTCCAGCCGGGCGATCTGCCCCGCGCCGCCGTCGTCGAGCGTCTTGCCGAACCGCAGCGCGTCGTGCCGGGGCGGCACCTGCGCGTCGTCGCCCGGCACGCCCTCGTCGAGCGAGCTGAGCAGCAGGTACACGTCGATGCTGTCGACCCGGATCTGGCCGGTCGGCGTACGGCTCAGCCGGCGCCGGCAGCCCACCTCGCTGACCGTCGAGACCGGTACCACCCGCAACGACGAGGTCATCGAACCGGC
Organism: Plantactinospora sp. CA-294935; assembly: GCF_050936445.1. Taxonomy (NCBI): domain Bacteria; kingdom Bacillati; phylum Actinomycetota; class Actinomycetes; order Micromonosporales; family Micromonosporaceae; genus Plantactinospora; species Plantactinospora sp. CA-294935. The sequence goes on along the minus strand of NZ_JBNJMU010000001.1, from coordinate 6,962,633 downwards.
CGGGCCGTCGTCGGGCGGCACGTCCTCGCCGTGCCAGAGGATCAGCCGGCTGCCGTCACAGATCGCCACCTCCTGCCAGACCCCGTTCACCTCGTTGACGAAGCGCTCCAGGGTGAAGCCGAGCACCGAGGCGCCGTTCAGCACTCCGGTCAGCGCCTCCATCGCGACATCCGGATCGCGCAGGTACGCCCGGGCGGCCGACTCCAGGTCCCGGTACGGCGACCAGTCCGGGAACACGGCCGGCAGATCTCCCCCGCCGAACGCCGGCCGGCTCATGCCGACACCCCGCTGCGCTCAGTGCCGCCATGAGGCACATCCGCGCCGAGCTGAGGCTGATCCGCACCGAGCTGGCCGATTCGCTCACTGCGCTCGCTCATGCCGTCTCCTCGCCGTGCTCGGCACGCCCGCTGATGCGTCGACTCCGGCGGGAGGGGTTCACTCCGCAGCCCTCCCGGAGGTCGCCTCGGCCTCCTGCCGCGCCTGGCGGCGCAGCGCGTACGCCTCGGCGCCCTTGCTGGGCTTGCGGCGGCGCGGCGGCGCGGTGACCCCGGGCGCGAGCCGGCGACTGGAGACGAGGAAGGCGGTGTGCGCGATCATGCGGTGGTCCGGGCGCACGGCGAGCCCGTCCGCGTGCCAGTCCCGGACCAGCGACTCCCAGGCCCGCGGCTCGGTGAACCCGCCCCGCTCGCGCAGCGCCTCGACCAGCTCGGAGAGCTGGGGCGTGGTGGCGACGTAACCGATGAACACCCCGCCCGGGACCAGCGCGCGTTCGACCATGTCGAGCGCCTCCCAGGGGGTGAGGAGGTCAAGGATAATCCGGTCGAAACCGGACTCCTGGCAGTCTGCCACGTCGCCCACCCGGAGATTCCAGGCTGGATGCGGTCCACCGAAGAAGGATTCCACATTTCTGCGGGCGATTTCGGAGAAGTCCTCGCGCAGTTCGTAGGAATGCAGTTCGCCCTCCGGGCCGACGGCCCGGAGCAGCGAGCAGGTGAGCGCGCCGGACCCGACACCGGCCTCCAGGACCTTCGCGCCGGGGAAGATGTCGCCCATCGTCACGATCTGGGCCGCGTCCTTGGGATAGATCACCTGCGCACCGCGCGGCATGGAGAGCACGTAGTCCGCGAGCAGCGGCCGCAGCGCGAGGTAGGCCGTGCCGCCGGTCGAGGTGACCACGCTCCCGTCCGGCAATCCGATCAACGCGTCGTGCTCCAGCGCGCCGCGATGGGTGTGGAAAGACCGCCCGGGCTCCAGCGTGATGGTGTGCATCCGACCCTTCGGGTCGGTGAGCTGGACCCGGTCACCGGGGCGGAACGGCCCTCGGCGCGCCGGCACCGGTGCGGTCGGGACGGCGGGAACGGCGGTGGGCTGTGCGGTCACTGAGTCATCTTCCGTTTCGGCTCCAGGAGCTGCGCCAGGTCGGCGATATGCAGAACGCCGACCACATCTTCGCCTGAGGTCACCAGGTACTGCGCGCCCGGGTGGGCCTGCACCGCGTGCACCACCTGCTCCCCGCCGAGCCCGACGGCGAGACTGGGCACCCCGTCCACGCCCCGGGCCACCGTGTCCACCGCCACCCAGGGCCGGCGCTCGACCGGTACGGCCTCGGCGGCGGTCCGGTCGACCAGCGCCACCAGCCGGCCGGACGAGTCCGCGACCCCGAGCGCCGAACCGGGCTGCCCGGCGTCCACCCCGCGCCGCTGCGCCTCGGCCAGCGGCGTGCCGCTCGGCACCGAGAAGACCGGCCGGGCCAGCCGGGCCAGGTCGATGAGGGGGAACCGGCGGCTGATCCGGGCTGCCCGGATCGTCTGACCGGCGCCCTGCCAGAGGGTGAACGCGACCAGCAGCACCAGCGCCAGGCCCAGCCATGGCAGCCCGCCGAGCCAGGTCAGCAGCGTGAAGAGCACAGCGGTGCCGATCGCCACGGCCCGGCCGACCCAGCCGGCCACCTCGGTGGCCAGGTGCCGGTCCCGGGTGACGGCCCAGACCCCGGCCCGCAACGCCCGACCGCCGTCCAGCGGCAGTCCGGGCAGGATGTTGAAGAGCCCGACCAGCACGTTACTGGCGGCGAACTGGAAGGCGAACTGGTTGGCCAGGGTGCCGTCCGGAATGGCGAGCGTGGCGCCGACCCCCACCAGCCCGAGTACCAGGGAGACCGCCGGCCCGGCGAGCGAGACGAGCAGGTCCACCCGGGGTGTCGGGGCGTCCCGCTCCATCTCGGTGTAGCCGCCGAGCAGTTCGAGGGTGATGCCGCGCACTCCGATCCCGTACCGACGGGCGGTCAGCGCGTGCCCCAACTCGTGCAGCAGCACCGAGCCGAGCAGCAGGACCACAAAAACCAGCCCGACGAGATAGCCGGTGAGCTGCGACAACCCGAGCTGCTGCCGGGCGAACTCGCCGTACATGACGGTGATCAGGGCCACCAGGATCAGCATGGACGGGTTGAGGTAGACCGGGACGCCGAACACCCGGCCGACGGTGAGGCCGGGCCGCCGGTCAGCGCCGCGTCGCGGTCGCGAGTTTCCCTCCATCTCCTCCGATGCTACGGAACATCCCGTCGGGTGGGCCCGCCGGTTCGGCCGGGGTGACCGTCGACGATCGGCGCCGGTACGCATGGCGGGGCGGGTGGGCCGGGTTCGGTCGTACCCGTGACATAGCCTTCCGGACATGACGGCGGAGACGGTGACATCGCAGACAGCCACGGGCGCCCCGGCGGATCTCCCGACCCAGACCCCGGCCGCGTCGCGGGTCACGGCATCGCTGTCACCGTCCCGGGCGGCCGACTTCAAGACCTGTCCCCTGCTCTACCGGTTCCGCAGCATCGACCGGCTGCCGGAGCGGCCGAGTGTCGAGCAGGCTCGCGGCACCCTGGTGCACGCGGTGCTGGAACGTCTCTTCGACCTACCGGCCGAGCGGCGGACGCCGGCCGCCGCCGGTGACCTGGTGGCGCCGCAGTGGGACCGGCTGGTGACCGAGCAGGCGGAGCTGGCCGAGATCTTCACCGCCGGTGACCTCGCCGGTCCGGCCGAGTTCCTGACCTCGGCCCGCGAGCTGCTCGACGGCTACTTCACGGTGGAGGATCCGCGTCGGCTGGAGCCGGCCGAGCGGGAGACCCTGGTCTCCACGGTGGTGGACGACCAACTGCTCATCCGGGGATACATCGATCGGCTGGACGTCTCGCCCGACGGCGCGCTGCGGGTGGTCGACTACAAGACCGGTGGCGCGCCCCGGGAGGCGTTCGAGGCCCGGGCACTGTTCCAGCTCAAGTTCTACGCCCTGGTGCTGTGGCGCACCCGGGGGGTGGTGCCCAAAGTGCTGCGCCTGCTCTATCTGAAGGACGCGGAGGTCTGCGACTACACCCCCGACGCCGAGGAGCTGGCCCGGTTCGAGCGCACCGTGCTGGCGCTCTGGCGGGCCATCGAGCAGGCCACCCGGGCCCGCGACTTCCGGCCCAAGCCGAGCCGGCTCTGCGACTGGTGCAGTCACCAGGCGCACTGCCCGACCTTCGGCGGCACTCCCCCGCCGTTCCCGGAACCGACCGCGCCGGTCGACCCGACCGCTCCGATCCCGCCACCGGCCCGGCCCGGCGCCCGGTCGGCTCCGGCTCCGGCTCCGGCTCCGGCTCCGGCTCCGGCTCCGGCTCCGGCTCCGGCTCCGGCTCCGGCTCCGGCTCCGGCTCCGGCGAGCGTATCGGGCGTCCCGGCGCTGCCGACCCAGTCGACCGGGTCGCGCCAGCCGGACGGGCCGGGCCGGACGGACGCGGCTCCGGGGCTCGGGGTCGGCTCCGTCCAGGAGGAGCAAGGATCCTCCTGAAGGAGGATCCCAGGGTCGCCGCTGGCGACGACCTGTCGCGCCACACAGCGGCTAGCGTCGCCAGCATGACCCGAACCGATGCCCCCGCGACGCCGGCCCCCGGCCGGATCCCGGGGAGCTGGCGGCGCATCCGGCTCGATCCCGGGCAGCGCAGATGGCTGGCCCGGGACGGGCTGCTCGCGGTCGCCGCCGTCGTGGTGGAGGCGGTACTCGTCGGCACCGCGCCGCCGGGCGTCGCCCCGTGGGGGTGGCCCGGAACGGCGTTCTGGAGCGTCCTCTCCGCCGCCCCGATCGCCCTGCGTCGGTTGGCTCCGTGGACGGCGGTAGTGCTGGCCGTCCCGATTTTCGTCGCCTCGGTACTGGCCGACGCGCAGCCGGTCACCGTCGGGGTCACCTTCGTGCTGCTGACCTACACCACCGCCGCGCTGCTGCCCCTTCGCCAGGCGGCGTTGGCCGCCGGGGCGCTCTGGGGGCCGGCCCTGGCCGTCGCCCTCGTCGAGCCGCCACCACCCGACTTCACCGAACCCTCCCCCGCGTACCTGGTCTTCACCCAGGTACTGCTCGCGCTGGTCTGCTTCTTCGTCGGCCGTACGGTGCACGCCCGGCGGGCCACCATCCTGGCCCTGGAGGAGCGGGCCCGGGTCGCCGAGGAGAACCAGCGGTCGCTGGCCGACCAGGCCGTCGCCGACGAACGCCGACGGATCGCCCGTGAGCTGCACGACGTCGTCGCGCACCACGTCAGCGTGATGGGCGTACTGGCCACCGGGGCGCGCCGGGTACTGTCCCGGGATCCGGCGGCCACCGACGGTGCGCTGGGCACCATCGAGGAGACCAGCCGGACGACCCTGCGCGAGTTGCGACGGCTGCTGGACGTGCTGCGTACCGATGCCGAGCCGGCCGCCGAACTGTCCCCGCAACCGGGGCTGGCCGGCATCGAGGCGCTGGTGGAGCAGGTGAGGGAGGCCGGCCTGCCGGTGACCCTGCGGGTGGACGGCACGCCGGGCCCGCTGGACCCCGGGGTGGCGCTGACCGTGTTCCGGATCGTGCAGGAGGCACTGACCAACACCCTCAAGCACGCCGGCGCGGCGACCGCCCAGGTGCGGTTGAGTTTCGGGGTCTACTGGCTGATCGTCGAGGTCGCGGACACCGGCCGGGGACCGGCGCCGGAGAGCGGGCGGCTGGGGCACGGCCTGGTGGGAATGCGGGAACGGATGGCCCTCTACGGTGGAACCCTGCGCACCGGGCCCCGTCCCGGCGGCGGCTACCGGGTGTACGCCAAGATGCCGATGGAGCAACTGGGCGCGCCGATCAACAAGGGGGCGGCATGAGCGAGCGTCGCGAGCGAATCAGCCAGCTCAGTGCGGACAAGCCTCATGACGGCACGCAGCGAAGCGGAGTGCCGGCATGAGCGAGCGTCGCGAGCGAATCAGCCAGCTCAGTGCGGACAAGCCTCATGACGGCACGCAGCGAAGCGGAGTGCCGGCATGAGTGACGGCAGGGAGACGGGCCGGCCGGTACGCGTCCTGCTCGCCGACGACCAGCCGCTGCTGCGTACCGGGTTCCGGATGGTGCTGGGCGCGGAGGACGACCTGGACATCGTCGGCGAGGCAGGAGACGGCGTCGAGGCGGTCGACCTGTCCCGGCGGCTGCTCCCCGACGTGGTGCTGATGGATATCCGGATGCCCCGGATGGACGGTGTCGCCGCCACCCGGGCGATCATCGACGCCCGGCTGCCGGTCCGGGTGCTCATCCTGACCACCTTCGACCTCGACGAGTACGTCGTCGGTGCGCTGCGGGCCGGGGCGAGCGGCTTCCTGGCCAAGGACGTACCCGCCGAGGACCTGGTCACCGCCATCCGGACCGTCGCCGCCGGCGAGGCGGTGGTGGCGCCCCGGATCCTCAAGCGGCTGCTGGACCGGTTCGCCGAGACCCTGCCCGACCCGGACGCCACCCCGCCCAAGGCGATCGGCGTGCTCACCGAGCGGGAGCGGGAGGTGCTGGTCCAGGTGGCCCGCGGGCTCTCCAACGCGGAGATCGCCCGGGTGCTGTCGGTCAGCGAGACGACCATCAAGACCCACGTCGGGCACGTGCTGACCAAGCTCGGCCTCCGCGACCGGGTCCAGGCGGTGGTGCTGGCCTACGAGACCGGGTTGGTCCGGCCCGGCGCGTAACGGCGCCACCACGCTCCGTCCCGATTGGTCGGGTCGTGAAGGTCTGATCGGGTCGGTGGAGGTTTGATCGGGTCGGTGGAGGTGCCGTCCGCGCGACGGAGCCCGGCTCGGCCGGCCGACCGCCACCCCGGCGCCGGTGGCGACCGTGGCGCTCCAGCCGTGGACCGGCGTCATCCCGGAACTCCCGGCACCCCTTCACCGTCCCGCCGTCGGTCGCACACGACCGACGGCGTTCCCGACGGGCCGGCCCGACCAACCCTGAGTCGTGCTCCGGCCGGGCCGTCCGGCAGGCGTAGCCGGCGGCCAACGCACCACCCTGGAGGAGTAGGCCCGACGGCCCGGAGGGCGTACGACCCGCCGGCCGTGGAGTCGTCCAGCCGGAGGACCGGCCCGGGGCACGGGGCGTACCCGAAGACCATCCCGGCGCACGACGGCCCGCCGGCTTTCCGCGCCTACCGTTTTTCCCAGGTACGGCGAGGGTGGCGTAGGTTCCGCCGCCCGGGCGGACGGAGAGGATGACATGACCGCGACAACGGGGGCAGCGGAGCGGACCGGATCGACGTTCCGGCGATCGACGCACAGCGCAAGCGGATCATGACACACTGGTACGACCCGCCCCGAGATCCGGCCGGAGCCGGACAGCGGGGCCGCAACCAAACGTATCCGCCCGATAAGGAATCGGACCGTGAAATGCCGAACCGATCCGGGCAACGAAAGAGATCGGCGAACACCGGCGAGTCGTAACCCCGGCCCGCCGGGATGCCGACACCGGCGGAGTTAACGGCGCCGACACATATCAGTCAGGGGCAACCCTGATTCGGTATCAGGGCGCACCCGCAGCGAATTTTCCGCGTCGAACTCCGTCGCGGGGCGGACGCCGGGGTTGCCCGGGTCGCCGACGATGGATGCTGCCGGCCGGACCAGGTGGTCCGGCCGGACCAAGAATGTCTAGGGGGAGATGAAAGTGACCGCGACGGTAGCTCGAGGTGCCCAGATGGCCGCCCGGGCCAACGACGTGTGGAAGGTGTACGGCAGCGGGGAGGCACAGGTCGTCGCGCTGCGCGGCGTGAATGCGGAATTCGAAAGGGCCCGGTTCACCGCCATCATGGGACCGTCCGGATCCGGCAAGTCGACCCTGATGCACTGCCTTGCCGGGCTCGACTCGGTAACCCGGGGGACGATACATATCGGCGACACGGCCGTAACCGGACTCGGTGACGCGGGTCTCACCAAACTGCGCCGGGACAAGGTCGGCTTCATCTTTCAGCAGTTCAACCTGCTGCCCACCTTGACCGCGCTGGAAAACATCCTGCTGCCGCTCTCGATCGCCGGTCGTAAACCCGACAAGGAATGGCTCGACACCGTCATCGACACCGTCGGGCTGCGGGACCGGCTGGGCCACCGCCCGGCCCAGCTCTCCGGCGGGCAGCAGCAGCGGGTCGCCTGCGCCCGGGCACTCGCCTCCCGACCCGAGGTGATCTTCGCCGACGAGCCGACCGGCAACCTGGACTCCCGGGCCGGCGCCGAGGTACTCGGCTTCCTGCGCCGCTCCGTCGCCGAATACCAGCAGACCATCGTGATGGTCACGCACGACCCGGTGGCCGCCTCCTACGCCGGTCGGGTGATCTTCCTCGCCGACGGCCAGATCGTCTCCGAACTCATCGAACCGACCCCGGAGACCGTGCTGGACACGATGAAGAAGCTCGACGGGCTCGCCGAGGCGGGGCTCTGATGCTGCGCGCCACTCTGAAGAGCCTGCTCGCCCGCAAGGTCCGGCTGGTCCTCTCCGGCCTGGCCGTCGTGCTCGGCGTGATGTTCGTCTCCGGCGCCTTCGTCCTCACCGACACCCTGGGCCGGTCCTTCGACACCGTCTTCAGCGACGCGTACGCCGGCACCGACGTCGGCGTCAGCGCCAAGCCGAAGATCGACGTCAGCGAGATGGAGGGAATGGAGGTCGCCGCCACCTTCCCGGCCAGCACCCTGGAGCAGGTCCGTAAGGTGCCCGGGGTGGCCAGCGCCACCGGTGTGGCGGCGGCCGACGGCGCCCGGGTGATCGGCGGCAACGGCAAGGTGCTGACCTCCGTCGGCCCGCCCCAAATCGGCTCCAACTGGACCGGCGAGAGCGGTCAGGTCCAACTGCGCGAGGGCCGGGGCCCCACCGCCGACAACGAGGTGGCCGTCAACGCGGGGGTGGCCAAGGCGGCCAAGCTCGCCGTCGGCGACCGGGTCGGCATCCTGACCCTGCAACCGAAGCGCGAGTTCACCGTGGTCGGCATCTACGGCTACAGCGGTGACCGGGACAGCCTCGGCGGCGCCCAGGAGGTGGCGTTCACCGAGCGGGTCGCCCAGGAGCTGATGCTGGGCCAGCCCGGTGTCTTCTCCGAGCTCAGCGTCAAGGCGGCCGACGGGGTCGACCCGGCGAAGCTGCGCGACGACATTGCCGGCACCCTCGGCGACGGCTACGTGGTCAGGACCGGCGAACAACTCTCCGAGGACGCCTCCGCCGGGCTGAAGGAGGGACTCGCCTTCTTCAACAACATCCTGCTCGGCTTCGCCGGGGTCGCCCTCTTCGTCGGCATCTTCCTGATCCTGAACACGTTCTCGATCATCGTCGCCCAGCGCACCAAAGAGCTTGCGCTGCTCCGGGCGATCGGCGCCGGCCGCCGCCAGGTGATCGGCTCGGTCCTGGTCGAGGCCGTCGCGATCGGCCTGGTCGCCTCGGTACTCGGGCTCGGCGCCGGGATCGGCGTGGGCGCGCTGCTGGCGTACGTCTTCGGGCAGACCGCCGGTGGGCTGCAACTGGCCGGGCTGGGCGTACCGCCGGCCGCGGTGATCAGCTCCTTCGCGGTCGGCCTGGTCGTCACCGTCATCGCGGCGGTACTCCCGGCGATGCGGGCTGCCCGGATCCCCCCGGTGGCCGCCATGCAGGACGTGGCGACGCCGGACCGACCGCTGACGAAGATCTCGGCCGCCGGTGCGGTGGTGGCCGCGCTCGGCGGCACCCTGATGGCACTCGGCCTCAGCGGCACCGGGGGCAACACCCTGTTGACCATCCTCGGCGGCGTGCTGCTCTCCTTCATCGGGGTGGCCCTGCTGACCCCGCTGATCAGCCGCCCGGTGGTCGGGCTGCTCGGCCGGCTCTTCTCCTGGTCGGTGCCGGGCAAGCTGGGCCGGCTGAACTCGGGTCGCAACCCGCGCCGTACCGCGATCACCGCCGCCGCGCTGATGGTCGGGATCGCCCTGGTCACCGGCGTGACGGTGATCCTCGACTCGGCCAAGAGCAGCATCACGGCGCTGGCCGAGGACACCATCCAGGCCGAGCTGGTGATCTCCGGGGCGCAGACCGGTCCCCGGCCGCCGAGCTTCGACCCGGCGGTACTGGACCAGGCCGCCGGACTGCCCGGCGTGGCCATGGTGGCCGGCCTGTACGGCGACCGCGCGGTCATCGGCGGCAAGCAGGGCTGGATCACCGCGACCAGCAGCGTGCCCGCGCTGCGGGAGATCTACCGGGCCACCCCGACCGCCGGCAGCATCGACTCGCTCGGCCCCAACCAGCTCATGGTCGACTCGAAGACCGCGAAGGACCGGGGTCTCTCGGTCGGCGACACCCTGCCGGTGCAGTTGTCCCGGGGCGATGCCCGGACCTACACGGTGAGCGGCATCTACGCCGAGTCCGACCTGTTCGGCGGGTTCGTCGTCCCGGCCTCGGCGGCGGCCGACTTCGCGGTGCCACAGCCGACGCAGGCGTACCTGAAGCTGGCGCCGGGCGCCTCGGTCGACGAGGTGATGCCGCGGGTCGAGACGCTGCTCGCGGACAGCCCCGAGGTGTCGGTCGCCGACCGGGCCGACTTCATTGAGCAGCAGGCCGGCCAGCTCGACGGTCTGCTGACGATGATCCAGATCCTGCTGGCGCTGGCGATCGTGATCGCCGTGCTCGGCATCGTGAACACGCTGGCGCTGTCGGTGCTGGAGCGGACCCGGGAGCTGGGTCTGCTGCGGGCAATCGGGCTGCGGCGCGGTCAGACCATGCGGATGATCACCGTCGAGGCGGTGGTGATCTCGGTCTTCGGTGCCCTGCTCGGGGTGGCGGTCGGCACCGGGCTCGGCGCCGCTGTGGTCCGGGCGCTGCGCGAGGACGGCATCACCAACCTGGTGCTGCCGTGGACCGAGATGGGCGTCTTCCTCGGCCTGGCGGCCGTGGTCGGGGTGATCGCGGCAGTGCTGCCGTCGATCCGCGCCGCCCGGCTGAACGTACTCAGCGCGATCGCGCACGAGTAGTGGGCCGGCCCACGGCCGTGGGGGTGGCCGTGGGCAGCAGGGCCGGGGGCGGCGTCGGGACGGGCGCCGCCCCCGGCCGCGTTCTGTTCCGGGACGCCACCGCCGGGGCGCGTTCCGTTGCTGGACGCCACCGGCCGCGTCCGGGACACAGGCGCCGCTTCGGCCGTGTTCCGGCTACGGTATCCGGCGGGTCGGGAGCCGTGGCGGCACCCGGGGTGCCGGCTGGACGCGCGGTCAGCGGGGAAGGTCGAGCCGGGATAGGCGAGGCCCCAGGGTGCCGGCTGGACGCGCGGTCAGCGGGGAAGGTCGAGCGCGGACAGCAGGCCGGAGAGCAGGTCCAGGTCGACTTCGGTCAGCGTCTCCAGCAGGCGTACCCCGTCGGCCGGGTCGATCGGCACCGCGTGCGGCACGGCGAGTACGGCGGCTCCGGCGGCGAGCGCACTGGCCACCCCGGCCGGCGAGTCCTCGATCGCCACGCAGCGGGAGATCGGCACGTCCAGCAGCCGGGCCGCCGTCAGGTACGGCTCCGGGTCCGGTTTGGTGGCGGCCACCTCGTCACCGCAGACCACCACGTCGAAGGTGTCCCGGCCGAGCGTCTCCAAAGCGATCTCTACCACCGCGCGCCGGGTGGAGGTGACCAGCGCGGCCGGTACCGCGGCGGCGCGTACCGCGGTCACCAGGGCCAGCGCCCCGGGCCGCCACTTCAGGTCGGTCAGGAACAGCTCGCCGACCCGGCGATCGACCCAGGCGGCGCTGACCGCCGGGTCCCGCCACGGCTGGCCCAGGTCGGTGTGCAGGATCTCCATCGAGACGGCCATGTCGGTGCCGACCATGGCGAGCCGGGCGGCGTCGGAGAGCGTGCCGCCGTACTGCGCGGCGAGTTCCTGGAGCCCGATGTCCCACAACCGCTCGCTGTCCACCAGCGTGCCGTCCATGTCGAAGAGCACTGCGGCGAGATGCTGGCTGTTCAGGGCTTCCTCCCGGATCGGACGCGAGCTGCCGGGTCCGATCCTGCCAACGCCGGCCGACGATCTCCCGGTACCGGCCCGGAAGTGTGGCGGATGCCTCAGCCGGGCCGGCGGGCCGGGCGTCGTACCGGTCGGGCCGCCCGGTCGCTCAGCCGAGGTCGCAGGCGTCCAGCGAGCCCTGGTAGCCGGCGAAGAAGGCGTCGGTACGCTGCTGCGCGGTCCCGTGCGCCCCCTCGGCGAACCACGGCTGGCCCGGCTCGTCGGCGACCGCCCGCAGCCCGGCGCCCAGCTCGTCGAGGTCGCCGTCCTCGATCGTCAACGCCCGGTCCCGCACGGAATCCCCGAGGTACGCCCCGGCCATGCAGTCTGCCTGCAACTCCTGCTGGATGGTGAAGTCGTACCGGATGCCGAGCCGCACCTGCACGCCGTGCGCGTACTCGTGCCCGAGCAGGTAGTACAGGAACGCGTCGCCGACCTGCCGGAACGCGGCGACCGCCCAGTTGACGTCGTACGCGATGAAGTCGCCCGCCGAGCAGTAGACGGCGTTGTTGCGCGGCAGCCCCTGGCCGGCACAGTCGACCTCGCCGTCCCGCTGGTAGGTGACGATCCGGCGGATCGGTTGGAACCGCTCCCCCGACGCCTCGAACCGCCCCGTCCAGTACTCTTCGGCGACCCGCACCGCACCCTCGATGTCGCGCTCGAACTCGTCCACCGTCATGGTGCCGTCGGCCCCGGCGCTGCCGCTCGCGGCAGGCGTACCCTGATCGCCCGGCACCGACGGATCGTCCTCGCCCGTCCCGCCGGCGAAGCAGGCGCCCGCGACGACCAGCGTCACGATCAGCGCGAGCGGCGGCCAGAACCGGTCGGTACGGCGCAACGGGCGCATCGCGGCCTCCCACGGGTCGACGGACCAGAACACTTCCCAGGGCGGGCACCGGGCCAAACCCTGCCCGGTGAGCGGCCGGAGACCCGCCACAAGTATGGACGGCGCGGTACCGGTCATGCGGAGTGCGTCGGCCCCCGGCGCACCGGCCGGCCCGACCACGGCGGCATCGACCACGGCGACGTCGAACAGGTCGCGCACCGGACGGCCCGGATGCCGCGCCGGGCCGCATTTCCCGCGATCACGTGAGATTGTCGCCGCGCTTCCCGGCTAGACCGAAGGCGTGACGACGACCAACGCCCCGTCGGGACGGGCCGGAACCAGCCGGGCCGGAACTAACCCGGCCGGAACCAGCCGGGCCGGGTTGGTTCCGGCCGGAACCGCCGACGACTGAGCCCGCCGCCGGAGCCCGGCCCCGGATCGCGGCCACCGCCCGGCGCCGTGGCCACCACGCCCGGCGCGGCCCGCCGCGCTCCGTCCGGTTCCGAGCGGCGGCCGCGCCCGCCGCCGCAAGGCCGGGTGCGTCCGCGCGACCATCCGAAAGGAAGCTTGATGACCGTTCCGCTCGGCCGGACCCGGCGCAACCTCGGGGCGCTCACCGTACTGACCGCCGGTGCCGCGTTGACCGGCGCACCACTCTGGACGGTCGTGGTGCTGGCCCTGACCTGTCTCGCCGTCCCGGCCGCCGTCGGGCTGCACGGCGGATCTCCGCTGGTGCGGACGCTTCTGCTCGGCACGGCCGCCCCGCGGCCGCCGCAGCACGAGCGCGTGCAGCGGACCCGACCACCGGAAATCAGTCGACGAAGGGAAGAACTGGTATGAGCCGAACGTCGCGCGACGACCTACCCGAGCCGAAACGCGGTACCGCGGGCGGCCTCGACGTCGGACCCCGCAACGTCGGGCTGGACCGGCAGAACCCGGACCTGCTGGTACCGCCACCGACCGACCGGGGCACGGTGCCCAACCTGAGGTTCTCGTTCTCCAACGCGCACACCCGGATCGAGGAGGGCGGCTGGACCCGCGAGGTGACCCAGCGGGAGTTGCCGATCGCCAGCACGCTCTCCGGGGTCGACATGGCCCTCGAACCGGGCGCCTACCGCGAGCTGCACTGGCACAAGCAGGCCGAGTGGGCGTACGTGCTGGCCGGAAGCTGCCGGATCGGCGCGGTCGACCAGGAGGGGCGCAACTTCCTCGACGACGTCTCCCAGGGCGACCTGTGGTTCTTCCCCAAGGGGGTGCCGCACCACATCCAGGCTCTCGACGACGGGGTGGAGTTCCTGCTCGTCTTCGACGACGGTGCCTTCTCGGAGAACAGCACCTTCCTGATCAGCGACTTCTTCGCGCACACCCCGAAGGAGGTGATCGCGAAGAACTTCGGCTGGCGTACGGAGCAGCTCGCCGACCTGCCGGAGAAGGAGAAGTACATCTTCCGGGGGCAGGTACCGCCCCCGCTCGACTCGGACCGGGTGGTCAGCCCCACCGGGGACGTACCGCGTACCTTCAGGCACCGGCTGCACGCCCAGGCGCCCGAGCGCTTCGACGGCGGCACGGTACGAATCGCCGACGTGACGAACTTCGCCGCCTCCACCACCATCTGCGCGGCACTGGTGGAGATCGAGCCGGGCGCGATGCGCGAACTGCACTGGCATCCCACCGACGACGAGTGGCAGTACTACATCTCGGGTTCCGGCCGGATGGGGGTCTTCGCCAGCTCCGGGGTGAACCGGACCTTCGACTACCGGTCCGGCGACGTCGGCTACGTGCCGTTCGCCTACGGCCACTACATCGAGAACACCGGCAGCGACCCGCTGGTGTTCCTGGAGATGTTCCGCAACCCGCGGTTCGAGGACATCTCGCTGGCCCAGTGGATGGCGAACACCCCGCCGCAGGTCGCCGCCGACACCCTCAACCTGCCCCGCTCGCTGGTCGAGTCGATCCCGAGGACGAAGCGGCCGATCGCCTCCTAACCCGGGGCGGCGCCGCACCGGGCCCGGCCGGACCGCACCGGCCGGATCAGTCGCGCCCCGCCGACTCGGACGGTGCCGGGGTGGGCCCGGCCGACTCGGACGGTGCCGGGGTGGGCCCGGCCGACTCGGACGGTGCCGGGGTGGGCCCGGCCGACTCGGACGGTGCCGGGGTGGGCCCGGCCGACTCGGACGGTGCCGGGGTGGGCCGGGTCGGGTTCTCCCGGGCGGCCCACAAGCGGGCCAGTTCCAGCCGGTTCCGCACGCCCAGTTTCGCGTACACCGCGCGGAGCTGGGCGTCGACGGTGTGGAAGGAGACGAACAGGCTCGCCGCCGCCTGCTGCTTCGTCGCCCCGCCGGCCAGCAGTTCGGCGACCCGGGTCTCGGCGGCGGTCAACGCGTCGAACCCGGCGCCGTGCCGGCCGGCCCGGTGCCGGCGGTCCGACGCCACCAGGGCTCGCCCGCGGCGGACCGCCCGCTCCTGGTCACCGGTCGCACCGAGCCGGCCGAACAGCGCGGCGGCCTCCTCGGCCGCCCGCCGGGCCTCCGCCCGCCCGGTGCCCGGCGTACCGGCCAGGTCGTGCAGCGCGTCGGCCAGTACCGGCCGGGCGGAGGTGGTACGCAACTGCGCCACCGCGTCGCGCAGCAGCACCGGATCCTGCTCCACCAGGCCGGCGACGTGCTGCGCGACGCCCCACCACAGTCCACTGTCCACCCGCTCTGCGATCCGGACCAGGTGGTCGGCGAGCTGCCGTGCCCGGTGCGGGTCGCCGAGCAGCGACGCGGCCCGGGTCAGCGCCGGCGCCTGCTGCGGGACCAGGAGCAGCGGGCGTACCGACCGGGCCAGCGTGTCGACGGCCGCCCGGAGCAACCCGGCGTGCCGGCCGGGCTCCGGGTCGAAAGCGGCGGCACCGGCCAGCCGTACCCACGCCACGGCGTCGGGCCAGTCCATCGGCGGCTCGACCCCGGCCAGCAGTTCGCGGGCGGTCGCCGGCTCGCCCTGCCGGAACGCCACCTCCACCCGTACCGCCAGCAGCTCGGCGTGGACCTCGTCGGCGAGTTGGCCGGCGGGACAGCGCCGCAGCGCCAGGCCGGCCCGGGCCGACGCCTCCGGAAGTTCACCCGCGGCCACCCGGAGCCGGCAGTCCAGCGCCGCCAGCATCGGCTGGGCCGCCCCGCCCAGGCTGCCCAGATCCACCTCGGCGAACCGCAGCGCGGTGCCGGCCTCGTCGTACTCGCCGCAGGCGAGCTGGCAGGCGATCCGTTCAGCCCGCAGGAAGGCGGCCTGTGCCCGGGCAGCCGGGGCGCTCGGGTCGACCTGACCGAGCACCTGCCGGGCGGCCGGCAGATCCCCGCCGGCCAGGGCGCTCCCGGCCCGGGCCAGCGCCAACCGGATCTCGCCGTCCGGGCTCGGCGCGTCGGCCTGGGCCCGGTCCGCCGCCGCCAGCAGCGACTCCAGGTTCGGCCGACCGAGCCGGCCCGCCACCGCGGCCAGCGTGCTCAGCAACCAGCTCCGGTGCCCGGGCAGCAGGTCGGGCTGGGCCAGGGCCCGGTCCAGGTAGTCGAAGGCCAGCGACGGCCGGCCGGTCGCGTACCAGGCGCCGAGCCGGCCGAGCAGCAACGCCCGGTATCCGGCCCCGGCCCGGTCGGCCGCGATCTCGTCGCCCAGGATCGCCAGCGCCGGCTCGATCCGGCCGGCCAGCATCAGGTGGTCGACCGCGGCCAGCGCCCAGTCCCGGCGCAGTTCCGGATCGAGCGCGGGATCCTGACCGGCCCGGGCCGCGAGCAGCAGGTCGGCCGCCGTCGACGAATCGACCGCCGGATCGGCGACCAGCCGGGAGACCAGGGGTACGTCGACCCGCCCGGCCACCTCCAGCACCCGGAGCAGGTGCTCGGCGGCGGCCGCCGCACGCGCCTCGTCGGCCAGTACGCCGGCCGCCCGGTTGTGCAGCGCGGCCAGCAACGACGGCGGGATGCCCCGGCGTACGGCATCGCGCAACTCGACCGAGCCGGGCCGCAGGCCGCCGGGCGAGTCCGCGAGCGCACCCCGGGCGATCAGCGCCTCGACGTCGTCGTGCAGCCCCGGACCGGACCGGTCGGTCATCCGCTCCACGAACCAGATCTGGCACGGGTCGTCGCAGATCGCGACCGCCCGGAGGATCCACCGCTGGGCGGCGGAGGCGACCGGTAGCCCGTCCGCCGCCGACCCGCCCGGCCGGTCCAGCGTGAACGACGTGGCCATGGCACCCCCTCGGCGGCGACCGTGCCCGGACACGAGACGGATTCGGCCTCCATCCGGAGGCTATCCACGGCGTTCCCGAGTGCGCCGGGGTTCGCCGGCAATTACCTCCGCCGGTTACCGGGCTACCTCCGCCGGTCACCGGGCGTCTCTCCGCCGCCGGTCACCTGGCGTTGAAGTAGCTGGCCTCCGGATGGTGCACCACGATGGCGTCGGTCGCCTGCTCCGGTACGAGCTGGAACTCCTCGGAGAGCCGGACCCCGATCCGCTCCGCGCCGAGCAGCTCGACCAGCTTCGCCCGGTCCTCCAGATCCGGGCAGGCCGGATAACCGAACGCGTACCGGCAGCCCCGGTAGTCGGTGCGCAGCAGCCCGGCGAGGTCGTCCGGGTCGTCGTCGGCCACGGTACGGCCGTCGGGCAGGGTCAGCTCGGCCCTGATCCGGCGGTGCCAGTACTCGGCGAGGGCCTCGGTGAGCTGCACCGACAGCCCGTGCACCTCCAGGTAGTCCCGGTACTCGTCACCGGCGAAGAGCTTCGCGGCGTACTCGCTGATCGGCTGCCCGACGGTGACCAGTTGCAGCGCGACGACGTCGAGCTGGTCGCCCCGGGGCCGGAAGAAGTCGGCGAGGCAGAGCCGGCGCTCCTGCCGCTGCCGGGGGAAGCTGAACCGGGCCCGCACGGTGGCGCCCCGCTCGTCGAGCACCACCAGGTCGTTGCCGTCGGAGTAGGCCGGGAAGTAGCCGTAGACCACCGCCGCCTCCAGCACCCGGTCGGCGGCGAGCCGGTCGAGCCAGGAGCGCAGCCGGGGCCGGCCCTCGGTCTCGACCAGTTCCTCGTAGCTCGGCCCGGCGCCGCCGCGCGAACCGCGCAGCCCCCACTGGCCGAGGAAAGTCGCCCGCTCGTCGAGCAGGGCCGCGTAGTCGGCCAGCGGGATGCCCTTGACGACCCGGGTGCCCAGGAACGGCGGTGCCGGCACCGCGACGTCGGTCGCCACGTCGGAGCGGACCGAGTCGTCGGAGAGGTCCGGCAGCGCCGCCGTCGCCCGGGCCCGCTGCCGGTCCCGACGGGCCCGCCGGGCGGCCAGCGCCGCCTCCCGCTCGGCGTCCACCACCGGGGCGCCGCCGCGCTTCGCCGCCATCAGCCGGTCCATCAGGGACAGTCCCTCGAAGGCGTCCCGGGCGTAGTGCACCTCGCCCGGGTAGGTCGACCGAAGGTCGTCCTCGACGTACGACCGGGTCAGCGCCGCACCGCCGAGCAGCACCGGCCAGCGCCCGGCGACCCCTCGGGACGCCATCTCGGCCAGGTTCTCCTTCATCACCACGGTGCTCTTCACCAGCAGGCCGGACATCCCGATGGCGTCCACGGCCCGCTCCTCGGCGGCCTCCAGGATCGCCGCGACCGGCTGCTTGATCCCGAGGTTGACCACCTCGTAGCCGTTGTTGGACAGGATGATGTCGACCAGGTTCTTGCCGATGTCGTGCACGTCGCCCTTGACGGTGGCGAGCACGATCCGGCCCTTGCCGCCGTCGTCGGACTTCTCCATGTGCGGTTCGAGATGGCCCACCGCGGCCTTCATCACCTCGGCCGACTGGAGTACGAAGGGCAACTGCATCTGGCCGGCGCCGAACAGCTCGCCGACCACCTTCATCCCGTCCAGCAGCAGTTCGTTGATGATGGCCAGCGCCGGCCGGGTGCTCAGCGCCTCGTCGAGGTCGGCCTCCAGCCCGTTGCGCTCGCCGTCGACGATCCGCCGCTTCAGCCGCTCGTCGACCGGCAGCGCGGCCAGCTCCTCCGCCCGGGTGGCCCGGGCCGAGGCGGCGTCCACCCCCTCGAAGAGTTCGATGAACCGCTGCACCGGATCGTGGCCGGGCCGGCGCCGGTCGTAGACCAGGTCGAGCGCCGCCTCGCGCTGCTCGTCCGGGATCCTGGCCATCGGCAGGATCTTGCTGGCGTGCACGATGGCGCTGGTCAGTCCGGCCTGCACGCACTCGTGCAGGAAGACCGAGTTGAGCACCTGCCGGGCCGCCGGGTTCAGCCCGAACGAGACGTTCGAGACGCCGAGCGTGAAGTTGACCCCGGGATAGCGGCGGGCGATCTCCCGGATCGCCTCGATCGTCTCGATGCCGTCCCGGCGGGTCTCCTCCTGGCCGGTGGCGATCGGGAAGGTGAGGCAGTCGACCAGGATGTCCCGCACGTCGATCCCCCAGCGGCCGGTGAGGTCGTCGACCAGCCGGGACGCCACCCGTACCTTCCAGTCGGCCGTCCGGGCCTGCCCCTCCTCGTCGATGGTCAGTGCCACCACTGCGGCGCCGTGCTCGCGGACCAGCGGCAGCACCCGGGCGTACCGGGAGTCGGGGCCGTCACCGTCCTCGAAGTTCACCGAGTTGACCACGCACCGGCCGCCGAGCATCTCCAGCCCGGCTTCGATCACCGCCGGCTCGGTCGAGTCCAGCATGATCGGCAGGGTGGAGGCGGTGGCGAACCGGCCGGCGATCTCCCGCATGTCGCGTACGCCGTCCCGGCCGACGTAGTCGACGCAGAGGTCGAGCAGGTGCGACCCGTCCCGGGCCTGGCTCCGGGCGATCTCCACACACGCCTGCCAGTCCCCGGCCAGCATCGCCTCCCGGAACGCCTTGGAGCCGTTGGCGTTGGTGCGCTCACCGACCATCAGCACACTGGCGTCCTGGGCGAACGGCACCTGGTGGTACAGGCTCGCCACCCCGGGCTCCGGCTCCGGCGTCCGGGGCGGCGCCACCGCGCCACCCAGCCGGTCCACCACCGCCCGGATGTGCGCAGGCGTGGTGCCGCAGCAGCCGCCGACCAGGGACAGCCCGTAGTCGGCCACGAACCCCGCGAGCGCGTCCGCCAACTCCTGCGGGGTCAGCGGATAGCGGGCCCCGTCGGCGGTCAGCTCCGGCAGGCCGGCGTTCGGCATCACCGACAGCGGGATCCGGGCGTGCCGGGCCAGGTAGCGCAGATGTTCGGTCATCTCGGCCGGCCCGGTGGCGCAGTTGAGGCCGATCAGGTCGATGCCGAGCGGCTCCAGCGCGGTCAGCGCCGCGCCGATCTCGCTGCCCAGCAGCATCGTCCCGGTGGTCTCGACCGTGACGTGGCAGATCACCGGCAGTTCCCGGCCCGCCTCGGCCAGCGCCCGGCGGGCACCGACCACCGCCGCCTTGACCTGGAGCAGGTCCTGGCAGGTCTCCACGATCAGCCCGTCCACGCCGCCGGCGACCAGCCCGGCCGCGTTGCGCCGGTACGCGTCGCGCAGCTCCCGGTAGCCCAGGTGTCCCAATGTCGGCAGCTTGGTCCCCGGCCCCATCGCGCCGAGCACGTACCGGGGCCGCTCCGGGGTGCCCGCCGCGTCGGCGGCCTGCCGGGCCAGCCGGGCGCCGGCCTCGGCCAGCTCGGTGATCCGGTCCTCGATGCCGTACTCGCGCAGGGCGGAGAGGTTGGTGCCGAAGGTGTTCGTCTCGACACAGTCCGCCCCGGCGGCGAGGTACGCCTCGTGGACCGACCGGACGACGTCGGGGCGGGTCACGTTGAGTATCTCGTTGCACCCCTCGTGGCCCTCGAAGTCGTCGAGGGTCAGCTCGGCCGCCTGCAACATCGTCCCCATCGCGCCGTCGGCGACCAGCACCCGGTCGCCGAGCGCGTCACGTAGCGGAGTCGGCACGGCTCCAGGCTAGTCCGGACGGCCTTCCGGCAACCCGTTGTAGGCGTAGCGTTCCGCAACGTACGTCGGTCGGACGATCGCCCCTTCCGTCCCGGATGTCCGGGCCGACCCGATGGCGGCTGACCGCCCGGAGCGCTCCCCCGGCGGCCGAGCCGGCGCGGCCGGCGGGCCGCATCCGAGTCAGGGACGTAGGCTGACGGACGTGAGGGACAACAGGGACGGCAGCACCAGGCACATCGCGGGCACGACCGCACGGCACCGGACCGCCCGGCTCGGCCGTGGCACGCACGCTGGGGGTAGGGCGTGACCGAGTTCGACGGGCTGCCCGTGCTGCGCTCGCCGGTCGCGATCGCGGCCTTCGAGGGCTGGAACGACGCGGCCGACGCCTCCACCGCGGCGGTCGAACACCTCGAACAGGTGTGGCAGGCACGCCAGATCACCGAACTCGACCCCGAGGAGTTCTACGACTTCCAGGTGAGCCGACCGACGATCACGATGGCCGACGGCGAGACCCGCCGGGTCGAGTGGCCGACCACCCGGTTCATGAGGGCCAGCCCGGACGGTACCGACCGGGACGTGGTGCTGATCCGGGGCATCGAGCCGAGCATGCGCTGGCGCACCTTCTGCGAGCAGGTGCTGGAGCTCTGCCACAGCCTGGAGATCAACCGGATCGTGCTGCTCGGCGCGCTGCTGGCCGACGTGCCGTACACCCGACCACTGCCGATCAGCGGCAGCGCCTCGGACAAGGACGCCGCCGAGCGCTACCAGCTCACCCCGACCCGCTACGACGGCCCGACCGGGATCGTCGGTGTGCTGCACGACGCGGCCACCCGGGCCGAGGTCGACGCCGTGTCGTTCTGGGTGCACGTGCCGCACTACGCCAACAATCCGCCCTGCCCGAAGGCGACGCTGGCCCTGCTGCACCGGGTCGAGGAGGTGCTCGACCTGCCCGTCCCGATGTCGGACCTGGCCGAGGAGGCCGCCGAGTGGGAGCAGCGGGTCCGCACCGCCGCCGAGCAGGACGCCGAACTCGGCGAGTACGTCCGCGAGCTGGAGGAACGGGTCGGCGACGCCGGCATCCAGCCGCTGACCGGCGACGAGATCGCCCAGGAGTTCGAGAAGTACCTGCGCCGTCGCGGCGGCTCGGCCGGCCCCACCGCCGGCTCCTGGTAGACCCGGGTTGCCCCGCCGGCCGAGCCACCGGGTCCGACCGGCGGCCCGGCCACTCCGGCGTGACTTTCTCGGACGGGTGACGCCCGCCCGCGACACCGTCCCGCTTCCACCTGTGGCGTCCCCGGCTGACCACCACACCCCGTGCCGCACCCTACCCACCCACCGCCCAGCCCCCGCTCCCGGCGCTACCGGATAGCTGCCACGTCGACCTGGACACCAGAGGCGCTATCACCCCTCGGTAGCGCCTCTGGTGTCCAGGTGAGCAGCGGTGTGCCAGGAGGAAGCGCCGCAGACGGGTGCCGGCACTGACGATGGGCCGTCCCGAACAAGGACTCGGTTTCGGTGGTTGACCGCCCTTCCGGTTGCCCGGCGCACACTCGGTACGGCATCCTAGGAACCTAGTTGTTTTTCTTGGCTCACGACCTGGACGGGAGCAGCGGTGCAGATCAACCCGGGAGCGGCCGAGTTCCCCCACCGACAGATCGCCACGCAGTTGCGGGCGCGGATCCGGGCGGGTGACTGGGCGGCCGGTGAGCGGCTGCCGTCCATCCCGGCCATCGCCGAGATGTTCGGGGTGGCCAAGCAGACCGTGCAGCGCGCCATCGACCAGCTCCGGGTGGAGGGCGTGCTGATCACCAAGCCGGGTTCCGGGACGTACGTCCGGGGCACCCGGCGCCGGCTCAACCGCCTCTCCCGGGGCCGGTACGGCGGCCACCGGGGTTACCACGCCGACCTGGCCGCCCGGTACCGGCAGCAGTTGGTGCAGGTCGGCCGGGCACCGGCCCCACCCGAGGTGGCCGACGCGTTCGGGGTGCCGGACGGCACCGAGCTGATCGTCCGGCGGCACCTGGTGCGCACCGAGGAGGTGCCGGTGGAGGTCGGCGCCTCCTGGTTCCGCACCGCCGACGCCGCCGGCACCAGCCTGGAACGGATGGAGGCGTACGGCCGGCCGCTCTACCAGGAGGCCGAGGAGGCGATCGGCCGGCGCTACGTGTCGGCGACCGACCAGATCAGCGCCCGGCAGCCGAGCCGGGAGGAGGCGGAGATCCTCCAGATCCGGCCGGACACGCCCGTGCTGCACCTGCTGCACGTCGCCTACGACGCCAGTCACCGGCCGATCGAGGTGGCCCAGGCGACCTGGCCCGGCCCGATGACCACGCTGACCGAGCGGTACCAGGTCCCCGGCCCGGCGCCGGAGGCCGACCCGGACCCGGGACTGGTACTCGGCTGAGCGGCGCCCCGAGGTCCCGTCCGGGCCGCGTCAACGCCCCCCGCCGCCGGGGCTGACGGCGGGCCGGCGTCCGCGGCGGCTACCGCTCGACGCCGAGAGCGCGTCCACGGCCCACCGGGGCGACGGCGGGGAGGGGCCTTCGAGGCCGGCTACAGCTTGATGCCGAGCAGGGCGTCGACGGTGGCGGCCATCAGGTCCGGCGCGGCCGGGTCGGCACCGGAGCGGGCCAGCGCGGCATCCGCCCAACGGTCCACCAGGGCCAGCGCGCCCGGCGTGTCCAGGTCGTCGGCGAGCCGCTCGCGTACCCCGGCCAGCAGGTCCGGACCGGCGGGCCCGGACGGCGCCGCGGCGGCCTCCCGCCACCGGGCCAGCCGCTTCGTGCCCTCCTTGAGCAGGTCGTCGGTCCACTCCCGGTCGCTGCGGTAGTGGCCGGCGAGCAACGCCAGCCGGACCGCCATCGGGTCCACGTGGTCGGCCCGGAGCCGGGAGACGAAGACCAGGTTTCCCTTCGACTTCGACATCTTCTCGCCGTCCAGGCCGATCATCCCGGCGTGTACGTAGTGCCCGGCGAACGGCTCCGCCCCGGTCAGCCGCTCGGCGTGCGCCGCGGAACACTCGTGGTGCGGAAAGAGCAGGTCGTTGCCGCCACCCTGGACGTCGATGGTCTCCCCGAGCAACGCCATCGCGATCACCGCGCACTCGATGTGCCAGCCCGGCCGGCCGGGGCCGAGCGGGCCGCCCTCCCAGGCCGGCTCGCCGTCCCGGGCACCACGCCAGAGCAGCGGGTCGAGCCGGTCCCGCTTGCCGGCCCGGTCCGGATCCCCGCCCCGCTCGGCGAAATAGCCGAGCATCTCCTCCCGGGAGAGGTTGGACTCGTAACCGAACCGGGGCGCGGCGGAGACGTCGAAGTAGACGTCCCCGGTGCCGTCGTCGAGCCGGTACGCCGCACCGTCGTCCAGCAGCGCCCGGACCTTCTCCGCGATCGCCGGGATCGACTCGACGGCGCCGACGTAGTAGGCGGGCGGGATCATCCGCAGCGCCTCCATGTCCTCCCGGAACAGCGCGGTCTCCCGCATCGCCAGAACCACCCAGTCCTCGCCGTCCCGCTCGGCGCGCTCCAGCAGCGGATCGTCGATGTCGGTGACGTTCTGCACGTAGCTGACCGGATGGCCGCCGTCCCGCCACACCCGCTGTACGACGTCGAAGGCGATCATCGTGGCGGCGTGCCCCAGATGGGTCGCGTCGTACGGGGTGATCCCGCAGACGTACATCGTCGCCGGCCCGGAGGGGCGGGTCGGGTGCACGCCGCGGCGCGCCGAGTCGTAAAGAGCGAGCCGCGGTCCCCTGCCCGGCAGCCGCGGAATCTCGTGACCCATCCAGGTTTCCATGGTCACCAGCCTAGTCAGCCGGGCGGACGCGAACCCCGGCCCGGCGGACGGGGTGATCAGATCGACAGGACCGCCCGGACGGCCGGAGCGGGCCTGGGACGGCACCGCCCAGCGGTGATCACGGTACCCGCCGACGGCGATCACGGCAGCAGCCGGAGACAGGCCGGCAGCGCCCAACGGCAATCACGGCAGCAGCCGGAGACAGGCCGGCAGCGCCCAACGGCAATCACGGCAGCGGCCGGAGACGGGGCTTAGATCGGCGGCCAGGGGATGGCCGGCCACTCCTCGGACGGCTCCGGAAACCGGGCCGTCGCCAGCAGCCGGTCGACCCGGCGCGCCAGCGCGGCGACCTCGCCGATCGTCAGGTGCTCGGCCAGGCACTCCCCCAGCGGGCCGGTCAGCTCCCGGGCCAGCCCGGTCAGCATCTCCAGCGCGTCCGGCGGCAGGTCCCGCCGGGACCAGCCCCAGAGCACCGTCCGGAGCTTGTCCTCGAAATGGAAGCAGACCCCGTGGTCGACGCCGTAGATCCGGTCGTCCGGCCCGACGAGCACGTGCCCGCCCTTGCGGTCCGCGTTGTTGATCACCGCATCGAGGATGGCGAGCCGGGCGAGCCGGGGGTCGTCGGCGTGCGCGAGGGCGTACGGGGCGCCGTCGTCGTCACGGGCGGCCGCGACCCGGAACCACCGGGCCGGCAGGCTCCGGGCCGGTACGAACCCGACCAGCGGCTCGGCCTGCTCCGGCTCGTCGATCCAGAGCTGGCAGGCGCCGGGGCCGAGCGGGCCGTCCCGGAGCACCGTCGGCGGGACCAGGTCCCACCCGGTGGCCCGGGACACCAGGTAGGCGGAGACCTCCCGACCGGCCAGGGTGCCGTCCGGAAAGTCCCAGAGCGGACGCTCACCCCGGATCGGCTTGTAGACGCAGCGGGCGGTGACCCCGTCCAGGGTCAGGAACCCGCGCAGGGTCGTGTTGGAGGCGTCGACCAACCGACCCTCCAGCTCGAATTCGCCCCCGTGCAGGAGGCGCAGGGCGTCGCTCTCGTCCAGCACGGGCCGCAGTTCGGAGGAGGTCACCGGGCCGGTCCCGGCCGCAGCAGTGCGACGGTCACCGGTGGTAGCCGTTGTGTCGGGGACAGAGGTGCCCGGCCGGGTCGAGCGGCTGGCCGCAGAGCGGGCACGGCGGCCGGCCCGCCGCCACCACCCGCCGGGCCCGCTCGATGAACTCGCGGGCCGCCTGTGGGGTCAACCGGACCCGCAGCCGGTCGAGGTCGTCGTCCGGCTCCTCGTCCTCCTCGTCGACCTCTTCCTCGCCGCCGAGCTCGACCTCCGCCTCGGCCTCCCCGGCGGCGATCGCCTCGATCACCACCGTGGCGGTGTCGACGTCGAAGGCCAGGCCGAGGGTGCCGACCCGGAACTCCTCGTCGACCGGCGTGTCCAGCGGCTCGTTGTCCGAGGTGACCGGGGGCGGCTCGGGCAGCTCGACACCGAACCGCCGGTGCGCCTCGGTCAGCAGCTCCTCCAGCTTCTCGGCCAGCAGCGAGACCTGGACCTTCTCCAGCGCGACGCTGACCAGCCGGCCTCCGCCGCGCGCCTGGAGGAAGAACGTCCGCTCACCCGGCGGACCCACAGTTCCGGCGACGAACCGCTCGGGCGGCTCGAATGCGTGCACCTGGTGGGTCATACCCACGACCCTATCCGGCCGGATACCATACCGCGCAGCCCACCGACCCGAATCACCGTACGCCCCGATCCGGTCGCGGCGGGCCACCGCCCGGGCCGATCTGACCGGGCCGGCCGGTCACCGTTTCCGCCCGTCGGCCGCCCCCGCCCCGGCGCCGGGCACCCCCAGCCCACCGGCCGCGTCCGGTGAGACCGCCCGGGAGCGGGGGGCGGCACCGTCCGGGGGCGCCGCCCCGGCGCCGGCCGCGCCCACGCCGCCGCCGACCGCCGCATCCGAGGAGACCGCCCGGGAGCGGCGGCGCCGCGTGGGGGGCGGCGGTACCAGACTGGTCAGGTCGCCGCCGGTGTCGTTGAGCCGCAACACGAAGGGGCGGACCGGGGTGTAGCGGATTCCGGTCACCGAGCCCGGATCCGCCACGATCCGCTGGAACTGGTCCAGATGTACGCCCATCGCGTCCGCCACGATCGCCTTGATCACGTCACCGTGGCTGCACGCCAGCCAGACCGCCTCGGGCCCGTGCTCGGCGGTGATCCGGGCGTCCCAGCGGCGTACCGCCTCGACCGCCCGGGCCGCCATCCCGGCCATCGACTCCCCGTCCGGAAAGATCGCGGCGCTCGGGTGCTGCTGCACCACCTGCCACAGTGGATCCTTGGCCAGCTTCTTCAGCGGCTGGCCCTGCCAGGCGCCGTAGTCGCACTCGACCAGCCCCTCCTCGACCACCGGTACGGCGTCGGGCAGCGCCAGCTCCAGGGTCTGCCGGCAGCGGATCAGGGGGCTGGTCACCACCGCCGCCAGCGGGATCGCCCGGAGCCGGCCGCCCACCGCCGCCGCCTGGGCCCGGCCGGTCTCGTCGAGTTCGACGGGTTGCCGTCCGGCCAGGCCGCCGTCGGCGTTCGCCGTGGTCCGGCCGTGCCGGAGGAGCAGAAGGGTCGCCACGACCACACCCTACGTTCCGTCCGTCGGGCCGCCGGCGCGAGCCGCCGGGTCGACCGGGCGCCGCCCGCCGATCCCCACCGCGCAGGCGCCGCGCGGCGGCCGGCGGGCGACCCGTGGCGTGCGGGGGTCAGGTCGCGCTGATCGTGCCGGTCAGCAGCAGCGCCAGGACCAGGCTGCCCAGCGCCACCCGGTAGAGCACGAAGACGTAGAGGGTGTGATGTGCGACATAGCGCAGCAGCCAGGCGATGGCGGCGTAGCCGACCCCGAAGGCGATCACCGTGGCCACGACCATCTGCGCCGGGCTCGGGATCGACCCGCCACCGCTGGTGTCGAAGACGTCCGGCACGCTGAACAGCCCGGACATCACCACCGCCGGGATGGCCAGCAGGAACGAGTACCGGGCCGCCGCCTCGCGGGTCAGGTTGAGGAAGAGCCCCGCGGTCAGCGTGCCGCCGGACCGGGACACCCCGGGGATCAGCGCCATCGCCTGGGCGAAGCCCATCACGATGCCGTCGCGGAGGGTGAAGTTCTCGATCCGCCGGGTCTGCCGGCCCCAGTACTCGGCGAAGGCCAACACGAACGCGAAGACGATCAACGTGGTGGCGACCAGCCACAGGTTCCGGGCGGCGGTGCGGATCTGGTCCTTGAACAGGAAACCGAATAGGCCGATCGGGATCGAGCCGATGATCACGTACCAGCCCATCCGGTAGTCGAGACTCGACCGGACCGACTTGTCCCAGATCCCGATCACCCAGACCCGGGTGATCCGCCAGATGTCCTTGGCGAAGTAGAGCAGCACGGCGGCCTCGGTGCCGAGCTGGGTGACCGCGGTGAACGACGCCCCGGCGTCCTGGTCGAAGAAGATCGCCGAGGTGATCCGCAGGTGCCCAGACGAACTCACCGGCAGGAACTCGGTGAGGCCCTGGACGATTCCCAGGACGATTGCCTCGATCCAGCTCACCCGCGCACCCCGCTCATCGCCGCACCCCGCCCGTCGCCCGCCGGCCTTCGGTGTCCCCGCCCGCTCACTGAACCTTTTTCCACCTCCCCTTGCGGTCCGATGGACCGCAAGATCGAATGCCGTGCGCGAGCGCCACGCGGTTCCGGTCGGAAAAGGTTCACTCGCCGACCCCGGCGAGATCCAGCGCCTCGGCGCAGGTACGCAGGGTCTGGATGCCGCTGTCCGCGTCGGCGACGAAGAGGGTCAGCGAGAGCGTGGTGACCCCGGCCGCCGCGTACTCGCGCATCCGGTCGGCGATCCGCTCCTTGGGGCCGAGCAGGGACGTCCGGTCGATGAACTCCAGTGGTACGGCCGCGGCCGCGTCGCGCTGCCGCTTGGCCAGGTAGAGGTCCTGCACCTCGCGGGCGGCATCGCCGTAGCCCATCCGGGTGGCGAGCTGGTTGTAGAAGTTCTGCTCCCGGCTGCCCATCCCGCCGACGTAGAGCGCGGCATACCAGCGGACCAGCTCGGCGCAGCTCGCGACCTCGTCGCCGACCACCACCGGCACGCTGGGCACCACGTCGAAGCCGGCGAGTTCCTTGCCGGCCCTGGCCCGGCCGGCGGCGACGGTGCCGAGCTGTTCGGCGGCGAACTCCGGGGCGAAGAAGATCGCCAGCCAGCCGTCGGCGATCTCACCGGCGAGTTCGAGGTTCTTCGGGCCGACCGCGGCCAGGTAGATCGGGATCTCCTCGCGGGGCGGGTGGAAGCCGAGCCGGAGCGCCTTGCCGGGGCCGTCCGGTAGTGGCAGGCGGTAGTGCGCGCCGTCGTACTCCACCGGTTTGCGGGCGATGGCCAGCTTGACGATGTCGACGTACTCCCGGGTCCGGGCCAGCGGCTTGGCGAACCGCACCCCGTGCCAGCCCTCGGAGACCTGCGGGCCGGAGACGCCGAGGCCGAGCCGGAACCGGCCGCCGGAGACCGCGTCGATGGTGGCGGCGGTCATCGCGGTGGCCGCCGGGCTGCGGGCCGGGATCTGCATCACCGCCGAGCCGACGTCGATCCGCTCGGTCTGGCCGGCCAGCCAGGCCAGCATGCTGGGCGAGTCCGAGCCGTAGGCCTCCGCCGCCCAGACCACCGAATAGCCGAGCCGGTCCGCCTCGCGGGCGAGGGCCAGATGGTCCGCCGGAGTGCTCCACGCGGTCTGGTATCCGAGGCTGAGCCCGAGTCGCACTGGTTCTTCTCCCCCATCCATCCGCAAGTCGCATCAGGGTACGCAATGACCCCCGAACGTCCTCCGCTGACCCGCCGATGCCGGACCCGTGCCCGGACGTCGGCTTTGTACCGGTCGACCCGGAGCGGGATGGTGGGAGCGAGGATATCGGCGGAGCGATGTTCTGAATAAGGTTCAACCATGCAACAGCGACCGCTCGGCCGAAGCGGGCTGGCGGTTTCCCGGCTCGCGCTCGGCACCATGACCTGGGGTCGGGACACCGATGCGGACGACGCTGCCGCCCAACTGAAGAGTTACCTGGACGCCGGGGGCAACCTCGTCGACACGGCCGACGTCTACAGCGACGGTGACGCCGAGGCGGTGATCGGCTCGCTGCTCGGCACCCTGGTGCCCCGCGACGACCTGCTGATCGCCACCAAGGCGGGGCTGCGGCCGGGTGCCGGCCGCCGCCGGGACACCTCCCGGGGGCATCTGCTGCGCACCCTGGACGCCTCACTGCGCCGGCTCGGCACCGACCACGTCGACCTGTGGCAGGTGCACGGCTACGACCCGGCCACCCCGCTGGAGGAGACGCTGGCCGCGCTGGACCACGCGGTGCACAGTGGCCGGGTCCGGTACGTCGGCGTCTCCAACTTCTCCGGCTGGCAGACCGCGCAGGCCGCCACCTGGCAGGCCGCCTTTCCCGGTCGGGCCCCGGTGGTCGCCGCCCAGGTGGAGTACTCGCTCCTGGAGCGCGGCATCGAACGGGAACTGCTGCCCGCCTGCGAGGGGCTCGGGCTCGGCGTACTGCCCTGGTCGCCGCTGGGGCGCGGGGTGCTGACCGGGAAGTACCGGCACGGCCGCCCGGCCGACTCCCGGGCCGCCTCGGCGCACTTCGAACCCTTCGTCGCCCGCTATCTGGAACCGCGCTGCTCCAGCATCGTGGAGGCGGTGGCCACCGCGGCCGGTGGTCTCGGGGTGTCGCCGCTGGAGGTGGCGCTGGCCTGGGTGCGGGACCGGCCGGGCGTGGTCGCCCCGATCCTCGGCGCCCGCACCGTCGGTCAACTGCTCGGCGCGCTCCAGGTGGAGCGGATGACGCTGCCGCTGGAGATCACCCGGGCCCTCGACGACGTCTCGGCCGTCCCGGTCGGCTATCCGGAACGGGACAGCTGACCCCGGAAAGCGGACAGCCGCCCCGGAGGCGGACACCTCGTGGCTCACCCCGGAGAAGGACTGGTGTCGCCCCGCGAGCGTGGGCAGGATAGAGGACATGGACTACGAATACGCGCCATTGCGGTTACCGCCGAATGTCGACCGGATGACCGCGATGGCGCAACTGGCGATCCAAGCCGAGTTCTCCGGCTGGGAGCTGGCCCGGGTGCGACTGTTCCGTGACGGTACGCGGCAGGTGGTGCTGCGGCGTCGCGTGGTCAACCAGTCGCAACCGGGCCTCTCCTACTGAACCTTTCTCAACCCCTGAACCGCGCGGCGCTGACACACCGCGTCCGACCTTTCGGTCGACGGACCGCAAGGCGAGGGTGAAAGGGTTCACCGCATCTCTTACCGGGCCCGCTCGGACTCCTCGTCGGCGTCCGACAGGAACGGGTGCTCGTCCAGCCGACCGACGAGCCGGTCGTCGGCCCCCGGCGTGAACGGTCCGCTGCTGTCCTCGTCGTCGAAGGACTCCAGGTCGAGCGGGACGGACACCTCGCTGACCATCACGACACCGTCCAGCGGCTCCAGCTCCGGGATGTCCAGGGCGCCGAGCGACCCGTCCCCGGTCTGCAGCAGCTCCAGCACCGCCTCGCCGACACCCTCCACCGCCGGCGCCTCCTCCTCGTCCGGTACGGCGGCCCGCCGGGCGGCCTGGGCCACCCGGAGCAGGGCGGCGACGCTCGGCACCCGGTAGTCGCGCCGATGGCGTACGGAGAGGACCAGCGGGTGCGGGTCGCTCGGCTCGGAGCCGTCGGCACCGCCCAGGCCCACCCCGAAGCGCTCGTCCGCCTCGTCCGGGTCGATCGCCTCCACGTCCCACGGCGTGACCTCGCCGAAGGCGTCGAGCAGTTGCTCGTCGTACTCGTACGACGCGTTGTTGAGCTCGACGTACGCCTGCCAGACGGCATCGTCGTCGATCCGGCCCTCGGCGGCCCGGACGGCGGCGAGGTGCGCCCGGGCGGTCTCGATGACCCGTTCCAGGGCGGCGTCCAGCTCGGCGTGCTGGTCGGTCATGGTGTGGCCTGTCCCTTCGCTGCGATGTCGCCAGCCCGCCGACCGCGGCGCGGGCGGGAATTCGATGCGCCGACGCGGGCCGGGATTGACGGACCGAGAATAGGTGGAACCGGAAGTAGATGGATCAACCGGGGAACCGTAGACGAGTGCCGCCGGATGTGCCAGGCGGGCGGTCAGCTCTGCCGCAGGAACCGGTCGAGCACCCGCACGCCGAACTGTAGTCCGTCGACCGGCACCCGCTCGTCGATGCCGTGGAAGAGCGCGGAAAAGTTCAGGTCGGCCGGCAGCCGCAGCGGCGCGAAGCCGAAGCAGCGGATGCCGAGCTTGGCGAACGCCTTGGCGTCGGTGCCGCCGGAGAGCATGTACGGCACCGGCCGGGCGCCCGGGTCCTCGGCCCGCAGCGCCGCCGCCATCGCGTCCACCAGGTCGCCGTCGAAGCTGGTCTCCAGCGCCGGCTGCCGCTGGACGTGCTCGATCTCGATGTCCGGCCCGATCACCTCGCGTAGCTGCTCCATCAGCAGCTCGGACTGGCCGGGCAGGCTCCGGCAGTCGATGGTGGCGCTGGCCCGGCTGGGGATCACGTTGTCCTTGTAGCCGGCGGCCAGCCGGGTCGGGTTGGCGGTGTTCCGGATCGTCGCGCCGATCAGGTTGGCGATCGGCCCCAGCTTGGCGATCGCCAACTCCGGGTCGTTCGGGTCGAGGTCGATGCCGAGCGCCTCGGAGACCTGCTCCAGGAAGGCCCGCACGGTCGGCGTGACCACGATCGGGAAGCGGTGCCGGCCGACCCGGGCCACCGCCTCGGCCAGCGCGGTGACGGCGTTGTCGTCGTGCACCATGGAGCCGTGCCCGGGGCGGCCCCGGGCGTGCAGCCGCAGCCACTCCAGGCCCTTCTCGGCGGTCTCGATGAGATAGAGCCGCAGGTCCGGGCTGACCGTGTAGGAGAAGCCGCCCACCTCGCCGATCGCCTCGGTGGCGCCCTCCAGCAGCTCGGGGTGCCGGTCGACCAGGAAGTGCGCGCCGTACTCGCCACCGGCCTCCTCGTCGGCGGTGAAGGCCAGCACCAGGTCGCGGGGTGGGCGTACCCCGGTGCGCTGCCAGTCGCGGACCACCGCGAGCACCATCGCGTCGAAGTCCTTCATGTCGATGGCGCCCCGGCCCCAGAGGTAGCCGTCGGCGATCTCGCCGGAGAACGGGTGCACCGACCACTCGCCCGCGTCGGCCGGTACGACGTCCAGGTGCCCGTGCACCAGCAGCGCACCCCGGCCCGGGTCGGTGCCGGGGATCCGGGCGACCAGGCTGGT
This sequence comes from Plantactinospora sp. CA-294935, assembly GCF_050936445.1. Taxonomy (NCBI): domain Bacteria; kingdom Bacillati; phylum Actinomycetota; class Actinomycetes; order Micromonosporales; family Micromonosporaceae; genus Plantactinospora; species Plantactinospora sp. CA-294935. The sequence goes on along the minus strand of NZ_JBNJMU010000001.1, from coordinate 6,930,556 downwards.
CCGGCCGGGGGCGGACTCGCGAAGCTGCGACTCCACCCCGACCTCGGCGAGCTTGGCCGCCACGTACTCCGCGGCGACCCGTTCACCGACGGTGGTCTCGGGGTCCCCGGTGTTGCTGCTGTCGATCCGGAGCAGGTCCCGGCACAGGTCGACGACCTCGTCGGCGGCGCTCGGGTGGGTGGACGCGGGCTGGCTACTCATGCGGTTCTTCATACCAGCCGAGCGGCCTGGTGCGTCCCGCCCCCACCCGGTGTCGGGTTTCGCCATCTGGACCGGAGGGTACCTGCGGATGTCCGCGGAGCAGCGCCGGTCGATGGACCGGCGCGATCGGCGGACCACAGTGAGGAGGCCAATCGTGAGCGTGCCACTGCCGCCGCTGCCCCCGACCGGTGACGACGAGGAGTACCGGCCCGGCGGGCGCAGCATGGTGGACCTGCTCGCCGAGGAGCACGACCAGATCGTGGCGCTCTGCGGCGAGCTGACCGACGACACCGCACCGGAGCGGCGCAGCCAGGTCGCCGAGGTGCTGACCGCGACCGTCGCCCGACACCTCTCCGGCGAGGAGCAGTACCTCTACCCGACCGTGCGAAGTGCGCTGCCCGAGGGTGGGCCGCTGGCCGACCGGGAGCTCGCGGCGGACAACGACATGTTGCGTACGCTGCGGGAACTCGCGCAGGTCACGCCGACCGAGCCGCGCTTCGCCGAACTCGCCGACGAGGTCACCGGACAGCTCCGCCGACACGCGTCGACCGCCTCGACGGAGATCTTCCCCGCGCTGCGGGCGGCGGCCAGTGACGCCGACCTGATCCGGCTCGGCAACCGGGTGGAGATCGCCGAGGAGGCCGCGCCGACCCGGCCGCACCCGGACGCCCCGGCGACACCGCCGTGGAACCGGGTGGTCGAACCCGCGCTCGGCGTGGTCGACAAGGTACGCGACGCGGTGAGCGGCCGGCCGACCTACGTCGACGACCTCACGCCGCCGTCGCCGACCGCGGCGACTCCGCCGGCGGCGACCTGAACGGCGGCGGGATGACATGATCCTGCTCGGCCCGGTGCGGACCCGCGCCGGGCCGAGGTGCGTTGCGGGACGGAGGTTTGGCGGTGCGAGACGCGCTGGTGGTCCGGGGTGGTTGGGAGGGACACGTCCCGGTGGCCGCGACGGAGGTGTTCCTCCCGTTCCTGCGGGACGCGGGTTTCAGGGTCGAGGTCCACGATGACCTGTCCGTGTATGCCGACCCGGACCGGATGGCCGCCGCCGACCTGGTGGTGCAGTGCTGGTCGATCGGGACGATCAGCGATGAGCAGGCGGCCGGACTGGTCGCGGCGGTCCGGGCCGGGACCGGGTTCGCCGGCTGGCACGGCGGGATCGTCGGCGCCTTCCACCACAACGCGTACCACCAGCTCACCGGCGGGGTCTTCGTGCACCATCCGCCGGGCTTCCTCGACCACGAGCTGACGGTGCTGCCGGAGCGGGCCGACCACCCGATCGTCCGGGACATCGGGGCGGTACGGCTGCACACCGAGAAGTACTGGGTGCTGACCGACCCGCTCAACGACGTGCTCGCGACGGTGACCTTCGACCCGGAACCGGCGGTGCGGGAGCCGGCCGGGGCGGCGGAGCGTACGCCGTGGCACCGCTCGGTCACCCTGCCGGCGGTGTGGACCAGATCCTGGGGTGCCGGGCGGGTCTTCGTCTCGACGGTCGGCCACAAGCTCGACGACCTGACCCTGCCGGCGATCCGGACGATCACCGAACGGGGGCTGCTCTGGGCCGCCCGTCAGATTTAGGTGTCCGTTCGGTCGCAGTTTGGGTTTCCTTTGGCGGATCTTTCACTAGTCAAAGGTCTAGCCGTGAATCCCTTTCGGGTCCTACCGTCACGCTATGAACCTGGAGCTGCGGCACCTCAAGGTGGTCTGCGCGATCGCGGAGACGGGCAGCGTGACGAAGGCGGCCTCGACCCTGGGCCTGGCACAGCCCGCGCTCACCGCACAGCTCCAGCGCATCGAGCGGACTCTCGGCGGCCCGCTGTTCGAGCGGGACCGACGCGGCGCCCGACCGACCGCGCTGGGCGAGCTGGTGCTGGCCCGGGCTCGGGTGCTGCTGCCCGCGATGAAGGGGTTGCAGGACGAGGCGGCCCGGCTGGCCGGTACCGGCACCACGATGACCCGGTTCCGGTTCGGCGGGGTGAACAGTCCGATCCTCGGTGGACTGGTGCACCGGCTCGCCGCCGACCAGCCGCACGCGCAGATCAGCACCCACGCCTCGTGGTCGGTGGACGAGCTGGCCCAGATGGTACTCAGCGGCCGGCTCGACTTCGTGCTCTCCGGGGTCTGCGGGGACGCCGTACCGTCGGCGGAGTTCGGGCTGACCTGGCGGGCTGTGGCGGTGGACGCGGTCTTCGTGCTGCTGCCGGAGGCGCATCCGCTGGCCGCGCACGACGAGGTGCACCTGGCGGCGCTCGCCGCGGAACGCTGGGCGGCGGCGCCCGGCGACGGCTGCTTCGCCGACTGCTTCGTGGCGGCCTGCGCCCGGGCCGGCTTCACCCCGGCGAAGATCTACGAGACCGACATCCGTAGCTGCATCGACCTGGTCGAGGCGGGTGAGGCGATCGCGCTCGCCCAGGCCACCTTCCGGCCGGTCTCCGGACTGGTCACCCGGCCGCTGGCGCACACGCCACTGCGTTGGCGGCTGCTGCTCGGCTGGCACCCGGACGCCCCGGCGGCCGGCATCGCCGACCGGGTGCTCGGGCACGCCATCGCCGCCTACACCGACTCGCTGTCCCGCAACCCGAACTACCTCGCCTGGTTGGCCCGGAACCCGAACTTCGGCCCGCAGGACCTGGCCGCCGCCTGACCGCCGTCCGGCTCCTTCCGGCCCGGCTGCCGTTCCGTGGCGGTCGGCGGTTGGCCCGGAAGCTCTCCGCGCTGTCCGGTGCGGCAAGCACCGCGGTGCCGACCGGCCGACCACTTCTCGCCCGAACGGCACCACCACCCCGTCGACCGCCGGGATCGGCCGGTCAGCCGGCGGCCACCGATCCGCACGGTCAGCCGGCGGCCACCCGTCCGGCCCGGTCAGCGGCGGCGACCTGTCGGGCCAGCCGCCACCAGATCGCGAGCTGGCCGACCGCCAGGACGACGGCGAACGGCAGCAGGGTCCACACCCCGACCCCCTGGGCGATGGCGCCGGCCAGCCAGGGGAAGACCGCCCCGCCGATCACCGACACGCCGTTCAGCACACCGATCGCGGTCGGCACCAGGCGGCTGGCCGTCAACCGGGGCACCATCGCCATCGCGGTCGGGAAGAGCGGCCCGAGGAAGAACCCGAGCAGCACCAGCGCGACGCCGGCCACCGCCGCGACCGGCACCGCCCAGGCGAGTACGGCGCTGACAGTGACCCCGACCAGGCAGCCGGCGCTGGTGGCGGCCGGGGTCAGGCCGGCCCGGGTGGCCAGCGGGCTGATCAGGAAGCGTCCGGCGGTCAGGCCCAGCCAGTAGCCGCTGACCGCGTAGCCGGCCAGTACCTCCGACTGGTCGTAGCCGCCGACCAGCAGGCTGAAACCCCAGTTGCCGACGCTGATCTCGAGTCCGACGTAGACCGCGAGGAACACCGCCGCCAGCACCACCGCCGGCTGCCGCAGCGCCGCGACCAGCAGCCCGCCGTTACCGGGTCGAACGGTCACACCCACCCGGTCGGGCGGCGGACCGCCGACCGCCGGACCGCTGACCGCCGGAGCGCCGTCGGCGGTGGGGCCGCCGTCGTCCGGGCCGCGACGTTTCGGGTACGCCAGCAGGAAGCCGACGACCAGTGGCAGGCCGGCCAGGGCGAGTACCAGCCAGACCAACGTCCATGGCAGCGCGCGAAGCATCCAGGCGGCCAGTGCGGGTGCCAGCAGCGCCCCGACGCCGAAGAACGCGTGCAGCCGGTTCAGCAGTGTCGTCGCCCCGGTCAGTTCGCTGAGGTGGGCGTTGAGCACCGACTCCAGTACCCCGATGCCGTAGCCGGCCACCACCTGCACCGCCACCAACGCCAGGAACGGCGGGCGGAGCGCCGTGTAGAGGCTGGCGAGGACGAAGGCGCCGCCGCCGACCGCCAGCGCGGCCCGGGTACCGAGGCGGTCGATCAGGCCGCCGGTGGTGATCCCGGCCAGCAGGAAGCCGGCGGAGAAGGTGAAGAAGGTGATCCCGATGGTGGCCTTGTCCACCCCGTAGTCGTCGATCTGGGCCGGCAGCAGCACCCCGCCGACCCCGGCGCTCAGGCCGACCAGGACGAACGCGGCGTACGCCAGCAGGACCACCGGCCGCCGGGCGGGTCGGGTGACGGACAACTGGGCTCCTCGGCGACGGTGCGGTGTGCGGTGGTGATCGACGGCTCGACCGGGCGCCCAAGATTACGAGGTGCCGGTGCGGCGCGGAAGGGTCCGTACGGCCGGCTGGCGGGGGCGGTATGAGCTAGGCGGGATATACCTCGGTCGATTGTGGCCGGTTACCTTAACCATGCCCTGCCCGACCCAGAACCGCTGGTACCGAGGCGACCGTCGACATCGCCACGGTCCGCGGGGCTGACCCCCGGTCGGCGGGGCACCGGCCACCGTGCGCCGTCCGGTTCCGGGCCGGACGGCGCACGGCCGATCGGCCCGGCCGTCCATCCCCCGCCGCTGCGGGCCGCCGCCCTGCTGCTGCCCGCGGCTCGACCGCTCCCGTGCCACTCGCCGCCGCCTCCCTGCCCCGGGGCAGGGGGCTGGCCGATGCCGGCTGCCGGTTCCGTTCCCCACCGAACTTCCGTTCCATAAGGAGACTCCGGATGAAGCGAAGACTCGCCACGCTGGCAGCGGTGACCCTGCTGCCGGTGGGCATCCTCGGCACCGTGGCCCCACCCGCCGCCGCGGCGCCCGACAACGGCACCCCGGACCGGGCCCCGGCCACCGCCGAGGCCGCCACCGCAGAGATGCTCACCGCGATGCAGCGGGACCTCGGGCTCACCGCCGCGCAGGCCCGGACCAGGATCAGCCGGGACGACCAGGCCAGCCGGGCCGACGCCGGGCTGCGCAAGTCGCTCGGCCGGGCGTACGCGGGTGGCTGGATCACGCCCGCCGGTGACCTGGTGGTGGCGGTCACCGACCGTGCCCAGGCCGCCCGGGTGACCGCCGCCGGTGCCCAGCCGAGGCTGGTCGCCCGCAGCGCCGCCCAGCTCGACGGGGTCAAGTCCGGGCTGGACCGGGCCGCCGCCAAGGCACCGGCCCGCTCGGTACCCGGCTGGTACGTCGACGCGCCCACCAACAGCGTCGTGGTGCTGGCCAGCGGCGGTACGGTGGCCGCCAGCGCGTTCGTCGCGGCCAGCGGGGTGGACGCCGCGGCGGTACGGGTCGTCGCCACCACCGAGGCGCCCCGGCTCTACTACGACGTCCGGGGCGGCGACGCCTACTACATGGGCGGCCGCTGCTCGGTCGGCTTCTCCGTCACCGGCGGTTTCGTCACGGCCGGGCACTGCGGCCGGACCGGTACCGCCACCCAGGGCTACAACCAGGTCGCCCAGGGCACCTTCCGGGGCTCGTCCTTCCCGGGCAACGACTACGGCTGGGTGCAGACCAACACCAACTGGACCCCGCAGCCCTGGGTCAACGACTACGCGGGCGGCAACGTGACGGTCGCCGGCTCCACCGAGTCCGCGGTCGGCGCGGCGATCTGCCGGTCCGGCTCGACCACCGGCTGGCGGTGCGGCACGGTGCAGGCGAAGAACCAGACCGTCAACTACGCGGAGGGCTCGGTCAGCGGCCTGACCCGGACCAACGCCTGCGCCGAGCCGGGTGACTCGGGCGGCTCGTGGCTCTCCGGTCAGCAGGCCCAGGGCGTCACCTCCGGCGGGTCGGGCAACTGCTCGTCCGGCGGCACCACCTACTTCCAGCCGGTCAACGAGATCCTCTCGGTGTACGGGCTGACTCTGCGTACCAGCGGGGGCGGGCCCGGTGAGCCGCCGCCGACCGGTACCTGCACCGGCTACGCCAGCACCTTCAGCGGATCGCTGGCCGCCGGCGGGGTGCAGTACCAGCCGAACGGCAGCTACTACCAGACGACCCGGTCCGGCACCCACCGCGGCTGCCTCGACGGACCGTCCGGAGTGGACTTCGACCTATACCTGCAACGCTGGAACGGCAGCTCCTGGGTGACCGTCGCCCAGGGCACCTCAGCCGGGCCGGACGAGACGACCTCGTACAGCGGCGCGGCCGGGTACTACCGGTACGCCGTCGACGCGTACAGCGGGTCGGGCAGCTACACCCTCGGCGCCACCGCGCCCTGACCGGCGGGCCGGTTCCGCCACCCGGCGTACCCGCCTCGACCGCACCGGGCTCCCCGCGCGCGCCACGCGGGGAGCCCGGTGGCGCGGCCGGTGCAGGTACCTCGACGCCGACCGGTGCGAACCGGCCGGAAGCGGGTACCGGTACCGGCATGACCGACATGATCCCGCCCGAGGACGACCGGGAGACGGTACGCCGGCTCGCCGCCGCGCACACCGCCGCCTCCCGCGACGTCGAGGCCTTCCTGCGCCGGGTACCGGCGCTGCCGAGCCCCGAGGACATCGCCGAGTACGCGGCGCTGCTGGCCCGCGAGGAGGCGCTGCGCACCGAGCGGACCGACGCGGCCGACGCCGCCGGGCTGAACGTCCCGAGCATCGGCGGCGCCTGAACCGACCTGGTCCGACCCGTTCGCGGCGAGGCCGCGCGGACGGGCCGGAACGGCGGCGGCACCACGATTCGACGCCGGCACCACGTCGACGGCGCCGCCACGATTCGACGGCGCCGCCACGGCTCGGTCGCGGTGGCCGGGCTCGCCACCGCCGCCGGCTACCGCTCGATCAGCGGGTCGTGGCCGAGATCGAGCAGGGCCCGTCGCCACTCCTCGTCGGTCGCGCCGGCGGGCGGTCGGGTGTCGATCAGGTCCTGGATCTCGGCGACCGTCTCCCGCATGAGCTGGATGTCGCCATCGGTCAGGTCGACCTTGCGCTTGCCCAGGATGGCGAGGATCTGCCGGCCCGGCTCCGGCAGCCCGAGATCCGGGTCGGCGCCGAACGCCTGCTCGCCGGAGCCCTGGGTGAGCAGCCAGTTGCGGAGCTGCTCGGAGCTGAGGTTGACGCGGCTGTGGAAGTCCTGCCACAACTGCTCCACCTCCGGTTCCACCCGTTGCTGCCGGGCCATCACGCCTCCTCCGCCGGCGGCGGCTCGGGCCGGGCCGGCTCCTCCTCGGTACGGTTCCGGTTCCGCTGCGGCGGCCGCGGACGCGCCGGGCCGGCGGCGGCCGGCGGCCGCAGCACGGCGTCGGTCTTCGCGCTCTTCTCGCGGTTCTCCTCGGGCTGGCTCACGCCGCTCTCCTCCTCTCGCCCCGGCTCCCACCGGGCGGGTCGTACCGGCAGATCCGGTTCTGCGGCGGTCCCCGCGCGCCCGACGCGCGGGGATCCCGGACTCCCGGCCAGCGGGCGCGCTCCCCGACCGGGCCCGCCGGTCCGGTACGTCCGCGGCCCGGCGGGACCGCCGGGCGGCTGTCGGCTCATCGCCCGTGCGTGGCGGTGGCCGGGCTGCGCCCGCCGGGCCGCTCCCCCGCCGACACGTCGAAGGTCAACTCGCCGTCCCGGGCGCCGACCGTGACCCGCTGCCTCGGTTCCACGGTCCCGTCCAGCAGCATCCGGGAGAGCCGGTTGTCGATCTCCCGCTGGATCGTCCGGCGCAGCGGGCGGGCGCCGAACTGCGGCTCGTAGCCGTGCTCGGCGATCCAGTCCACCCCCTCGGCGGTGAACTCGACCCCGATGTCCTGGGCGCGGAGCCGACGGCGGGTCTCGTTCAGCAGCAGCTCGGTGATCTGCCGGAGCTGCTCGGTCTCCAGCCGGCGGAAGACGATCACCTCGTCGATCCGGTTCAGGAACTCGGGACGGAACTGCTCCTGCAACCGGCGCATCAGCCGGTCCCGCAGCTCGCTGTTCTCCTCCTCGGCGGCGTTGCCCGCACCGCCGCCGAAGCCGACGCTGCGCTGGGCACCGGTGATCAGCTCGGAGCCGAGGTTACTGGTCATGATCAGTACGCTGTTCCGGAAGTTCACCGTCCGACCCTGGCTGTCGGTGAGCCGCCCGTCGTCGAGTACCTGCAACAGGATGTTGAAGACGTCCGGGTGCGCCTTCTCGATCTCGTCGAGCAGCACCACCGCGTACGGGCGGCGCCGGACCGCCTCGGTGAGCTGGCCCGCCTCCTCGTACCCGACGTAGCCGGGCGGGGCGCCGACCAGCCGGCTGACCGTGTGCCGCTCCTGGAACTCGCTCATGTCCAGCCGGACCATCCGGTCCTGGTCGCCGAAGAGCGCCTCGGCCAGCGCCCGGGCCAGCTCGGTCTTGCCCACCCCGGTCGGGCCGAGGAAGAGGAAGCTGCCCATCGGCCGGTCCGGGTCGGCCAGCCCGGTACGGGACCTCCGTACCGCCTCGGCGACCGCGCTGACCGCGTCGTCCTGGCCGACCACCCGCTCGTGCAGGTACCCCTCCAACCGCAGCAGCCGGTCCCGCTCCTCCTCGGTGAGCTGGCTGACCGGAATTCCGGTGGCCCGGGAGACCACCTCGGCGATCTCCTGCGTCCCCACCTCGGGGACCGCCGGCTGGTCGCCGTTGCCGCTCGCCACGTGCAGCCGCTCGCGCACCTCGTGCAGCCGGTCGCGCAGCTCGGAGGCGCGCTCGTACTGCTCGTCGGCGACGGCCTGATCCTTCTCCCGGCGTACCTCCTCCAGCTCCTGCTCCAGTTCCCGCACGTCACCGGCGGGTGTCCGGGTGCGCAGCCGTACCCGAGCACCGGCCTGGTCGATCAGGTCGATCGCCTTGTCCGGCAGGAACCGGTCGGTGATGTACCGGTCGGAGAGTTCGGCGGCGGCGACCAGTGCCTCGTCGGTGAACCGGACCTGGTGGTGCGCCTCGTAGCGGTCCCGCAGCCCGCGCAGGATGGTGACGGTGTCGTCCACGGTGGGCTCCGGCACCAGCACCGGCTGGAACCGCCGGGCCAGCGCGGCGTCCTTCTCGATGTTGCGGCGGTACTCGTTCAGCGTGGTGGCGCCGATCACCCGCATGTCGCCGCGGGCCAGCGCCGGCTTGAGCATGTTGCCGGCGTCCATCCCGCCCTCGGCGCCGGCACCGCCCGCGCCGACCAGGGTGTGCAGCTCGTCGAGGAAGACGATCAGCTCGTCGCCGTGCGCCCGGATCTCGTCGATCACCTTCTTCAGCCGCTCCTCGAAGTCGCCCCGGTAGCGGGTGCCGGCGACCAGACGGGCGAGGTCGAGCTGCACCACCCGCTTGCCGATCAGCGTCTGCGGCACGTCCCCGTCGCAGATCCGCTCGGCGAGTCCCTCGACGATCGCGGTCTTGCCCACCCCGGCCTCGCCGATCAGCACCGGGTTGTTCTTGGTACGCCGGGACAGGATCTCCACCGCCTGCTCGATCTCGTCCATCCGGCCGATCACCGGGTCGATCCCGTCGGCCTGGGCCAGGTCGGTGAGGTCCTGGCTGTACTGGTCGAGGGTCGGGGTGCCCCGGTCCGGTTTGGCGCCGCCGTTCCCGCCGCCGCCGCTGGCGCTGGCCGCCTGCAACGACTGCGGCTGGATCCGGCCCGCCGCCAGCATCCGGCCGGCCGGCGACTCCGGGTTCAGCGGCAGGGCCATCAGGATGTGCTCCGGCCCGATGTAGGAGGCGCCCATCGCCCGGGAGAGCTGGTGCGCGTCGAGCAGCGCCCGCTTGGCCGCCGGGGTGAGCGACATGTTGGACGGCACCTGGCCGTGCTTGGCCGGCCGGTCCACCCGCTGCTCGCCGCCGAGCGCGCCGAGCAGCGCCTCCGGGTCGGCGCCGGCCCGGCTGATCAGGTCCCGCAGGGGCTCGCGTTGCAGGGCCGCCCAGAGCAGGTGGTCGGTGTCCAGATCGCTGCTGTTCGCCTGGGCCGCCCGGCGCGCCGCGTCGGCGAGCAGCTCCCGGGCGTCCGCGGTCATCAGCCTGGTGATGTCCACCCGCTGCCCCTGCCGGCGGCTCTCTCCCCGGCCGAAGTACCGGGCCAGGAACTCATCCCACGGATCGGGGCCGAAGTCGCCGGGTCCCTGCGTCATCTCTCGTCCCCCTCACGGGCGCGGGCACTGGCGTCACCTCGGCTACCCGGCGGAAGGCCCGACAAACGCGCCGTAACCACAGGCCGGGCGGATGGGATGGCAGGCTGGGCGGATGGTCGCCGAACCTCTCCTCGTCGTGGACGCCGCCAACGTGGTGGGGTCCCGCCCGGACGGCTGGTGGCGGGACCGCGCCGGGGCCACCGCACGGTTGCGGGACCGGCTGGCCCGCCTCGCCCGGCTCGGCCTGCCCGGGCTGGCCCCGCCGGTCGAGATGGTGCTGGTGGTGGAGGGCGCGGCCCGCCGGGTGGAGCCGGCCGAGGGCGTCCGGGTGGTGGCGGCGGAGCGCTCCGGCGACGACGCCATCGTGGGCCTGGTCGAGGCGGAGGGTGCCGGCCGGAACTGCCTGGTGGTCACCGCCGACCGGGCGCTACGGGCCCGTGTCACGGCCCTCGGCGCGGAGGTACGCGGACCGCGCTGGCTCACCGAGCCGCTGGACCGGGTGCCGGAGAACTGACCCCACATCCGCCGGGAGAAGGCGACCAGCAACATCTGCAGCGCTCGACAAGCCTGGAAGTTGCAGGACTGAGCTGGACTTGGCCGGCTGCCGCCAGACAACTGTCGGAGATCCGACTGAGTAGTCGTACGGTGGCACAAAGTGGGAGGAAGCCTGCCGTACGGCCGGCGTCGCCGGGATCACCTGGGAACGGACAGCCGGGCAGCAAACGCCCAGGGCGCCGCAGAGCGCCGATCGGGATAAGCTCTAATTAGAGCCCTCCCCGCCCCCAGGAGGTTTCGCCGTGGCGAGTGTCGCCGAGCTGAAAGCGGCCATCGATGCCGCACTCCAGCAGATCGGCGACGGCCAGGCCGCGGTGCAGGCCGCCAGCGACAAGCTCGCCGAGGCGCAGCAGACCCTGGCCGGGGCGTTGGAGGGAAGTGGACACTCCACTGTCGACGCCGCGCAGGCGTCGCTCTCGCAGGCCGCCCAGGAGTTGGAGGAGTGCCTCGCCGCGACGCTCGCCGCCGTCGAACACGCCCAGCTCTACGTCTCGACGCTGTAGAGCAGCGGATGTCCATCATCGAGGAGCTGGGTGCCCGGGTGCGGGCCGCGTCCGACGAACTGCCGGTCGAGCTGGTGATCAAGGCACTCGACCACCTGAAACTCGCCTCCGAGCGGCTGCGCTGGGTCCGGCAGGAGTCGGCCGACCCGATGGGCGTACCGGAACTGTCGGCGGCCACCGAGCACCTGGAGACGGCCGGGCACGCGCTGCGACTCGCCCAGGACCAGTTCGCGACCTACCTGGCCGCGATCGGGCTGGGCCGGGACGGGACGCCCGCCGCCGGCCCGCAGCGGCCGGCCGCCCGCCCCAGCGCCCGGGGTCCGGCCGACTCGTCCGGGCCGGCCCGGCGAGCCCCTCCCGCCGCGACCGGCGGCTGGTGGTCGGTCCGGGTGGCCGAGCTGTTCGACCGGCGGGACACCCCGGCGCCCAAGCCGGACCGCGAGATCACCGACGCGGAGGAGCTGCTCCGCCGGGTGACCAGCGGCGTCCGGTCCGGCGACCGGACCCGGCTGCACACCGAGCTGCGCGCGGTGGAGGCGAACGTCGGGCTGGGCCTCGCCTCGGTCGCCCCGCCGATGCTGCGCGACCTGGCCACCGAACTCCTCGGCCACCCGCCCCGGGCGGCGGACCTGCCGAGACTGCGCCGTGAGGTCACCGGTCAGGTCCAGGACCTGGTGCCCAACCTGCCGCCGGGAGTGCTCGACACACTGCTGAGCCGGGTCTGCCGGATGCCGCCGCCGAAGGAGCCGGTCGAGCAGCCGCATCCGGCCGATCCCGCGGTCGCCGCCGGGGTCCTCACCGGACTGCTGATGCGCCGGCTCGGCCTCGACCAGCGACCCGTCACCGCTCGCGCACCCCGGGACACCCATGCCTGACCTACGGACCCAGCTCGTCGACCGGGTCCGCACCATGCTGTCGCACGCCCTGGGCGCGTCCCGGGCCCGGCTCACGGCGGCGCGGACCGAACTCGGTACCGCACAGGACCGGCTGCGCCGGATCCGGGAGGCGGCCGCTCGGGTTCCCGGCCGGGTCGGTGCGGAACGGGACCGCCGGGTCGCCGAACTCTCCGACCGGTACGGGACGGAGATCGGCCGGCTCGCCGCCCGGGCCGCCGAGGCCGCCGCCCGGGAGGCGCCCGGTGCCGCCAGTACGGAGTGGACGGGCTGGCAGCCCAGCCCGGTGGTCCGGGGCGAGGCACCGGGACCGCTGCGGATCGGCACCGTACGGCTGCCCGGCAGCGTGCCCGTACCGGCGCTGGTGCCGCTGCTCGACGCCGGCCACGTACACCTGTCCGGGGCCGACCGGGGCGGCTGCGACGCGGTGGTCGCCGCGCTGCTGCTCCGGGCCCTGGGCCGGGCCGATCCCGGCGCGCTCCGGCTGGTCGGCTACGACCCGGAGCACCTCGGTGGCGGGCTGGCCGGCTTCGCCCCGCTCTCCACCGCCGGGCTGCTCACCTTCGTCGGGCCGGGCGGGCTGGCCCGGCTCCTCGACGACCTCGTCGACCAGATCCGCCGGATCAACGAGACCGTGCTGGCCGGCGAGTACGCCTCGCTGCGCGAGCTGGCCGCGGCGACCGGCCGGCGCCCCGAGCCGTGGCGGATCGCGGTGCTGCTCGGCGGCGACGAACTGTCCCGGCACGAGCGGGGCCAGCTCGACCGGGTGGCCCGGACCGGTGCCGCCTGCGGGGTGCACCTGGTGGTACGCGGCATCGACCTGCCCGACGAGCCGGACGTGCACCGGGTGGTGGTCGACGGCGGCACCGCCCGGCTGGACGGCTGCCCCGAACTGCCGGTACGCCCCGACCCGGCCCCACCGGCCGCACTGGTCACCGAGACCTGCCGGGAGGTGGCGACCCGGGTCAACGCCGGGCCGCCGCCGACACCCTTCACCGACCTGCTCCCGCCGGTCGACGAGATGTGGCGGGAGGACTCGGCCGCCGGTCTCGTCGCGCCGATCGGGGACGGTCCGCACGGCCGGCCGGTGACGCTGACCCTCGGCGACTACCCGCCGCACGCGCTGATCGGCGGCCCGTCCGGTACCGGCAAGACCAACCTGATCTTCGCCTGGATCGGCTCGCTCGCCGCCCGGTACTCCCCCGCCGAGCTGGAGTTCTATCTGCTGGACTTCAAGGAGGGGGTGTCGTTCGCCCGGTTCGCCCAGGGCCGCCGCGACCCGAGCTGGCTGCCGCACATGCGGCTGGTCGGGATCAACGTCAACACCGACCGGGAGTTCGGGTTGGCCCTGCTGCGGTTCCTCGCCGAGGAGCTGCGCCGCCGGGCGGACGCGGCCAAGCGGCACGAGGTGACCAAGCTGGCCGAGCTGCGCGCGGTGGACCCGGGCGGTCGCTGGCCGAGGATCGTCGCCGTGGTCGACGAGTTCCAGATGCTGCTGGCCGGCCGGGACGCGGTGGCCCGGGAGGCGGCCGACCTGCTGGAGGACCTGGCCCGACGCGGGCGCTCCCAGGGCATCCACCTGGTGCTGGCCTCGCAGGACGTCCGGGGCATCGAGGCGCTCTGGGGCCGGCCTGCGCTGGTCGCCCAGTTCACCCTGCGGATCGCGCTGCCCAAGGCGCTGCGCATCCTGGCCGAGCGCAACGACGCCGCGCAGGTGCTGCCCCGGCACCACGCGATCGTCAACGCCGAGTCGGGGATGTCCGAGGGCAACCAGGTGGCCCGGATCCCGGCGGCCAGCGACTGGGGTACCTGGAGCGACCTCCAGCACCGGCTGTGGCGGATGCGCCCGCCGGACGCGGCCCCGGCCCGGCTCTTCGACGGCGACGCGATCCCCCGGCTGGACGAGGCACCGGACTTCGTCGCGCTGCGCCCGCCGGGCGAGCCGGCCCCGGCCGGAGATCCCCGGGACCGCGCGGCCGGCGGGGCGATCTGGCCTGCGGGGGTCGGGCCGGAGCGGAGCGCCGCACCGAACGGCGGCACAGCGGCCCAGGCCGGCGCGGACCGGCCCGGGGGTACGGAGCGGACCGGTGGCGGCGCCCGAGGGCCGGTGGCGCTGCTCGGCGAGATCATCGACGTGCAGGCGCGGTCGGCCGGGATGCGGCTGCCCCGGGCACCGGGCCGGAACCTGGCCGTACTCGGCACCGGGGTGGACGAGGCCTGCGCGGTGCTGGACGCGGCGGCCCGGTCGCTACGCCGCCAGCACCGGCCCGGCACCGCCCGGTTCTCCATCGCCTGCCTGGACCCGGACGCCGACACCGCCGCCCGGGCGCTCTACGAGGCGCTCGGCACCGACGCCGCCTGGTACTCCGAGGACGACATCGGCGAACTGATGGCCGAGACGGCCGACGGGCTGGGCTCCGGCGGCACTCCGGGCGAGCCGCACTACCTGCTGCTCTACGCCGTCGACGCGGCCGCCGGCCAGCTCGGTACCACCATCGGGCGGCGGTCCGGCCTGGACCACCTGCGGCACGTACTGCACAACGGGCCGGAGCGGCGTACCCACACCCTGGCCTGGTGGCGGGGGGTGGCCCGGCTGCGGGCGGACCTCGGCGGCCCGGCGTCGCGTACCGACCAGATCGGCGCCTGGGTCGCGCTCGACGTGCAGGGCGGCGAGCTGACCTCGGCGCTCTACCCGGGGGCCGGCGGTGGCCCGGACTGGTACCCCCGGCCGTGGCGCGGGCTCTTCTTCGACCGCTCGGTGCACCGAACCGGTCAAGTGATCATCCCCTACGGACCGTCCCGATGAGCGGCGACCTGGAACGGGAGGCCGGTTACGCCGAGGCGATCCGGCAGCTCGCCGAGCTGACCGGCCGGGCCGAGGCGGAGCGCGCCGAGGCGAACGGCTGGTACGAGCGCCAGTGCGCCGCCGCCGAGCGGGCGGTACGCGACGCGGAGCAGGCGGTACGCCGGGCCGAGGCGGAGGTGGCGGCGGCCCAGCAGGAGGTGGACCGCACCGAGGCCGAGTCGGTCCACCTGTGGAGCATCCTGCGCGGGCAGTTCGGTGCGGCGGACCGGCGGGTCGGCGAGCCACCGGTGCCGCGCAACGGCGTACCGGCCGACGTCGAGGCGCTGCTCGACGGGGTCCGGGAGCTGCTGGACCGGGCCCGGAAACCGGGTGAGCTACCGCCGGCCACCCGACCGCTGCTGGCGCTCTTCGGAGTGCTCGGCGCGGCCGCCGCGTACGCCCTCGGGCTGGCCGCCCGGGCCGCCGGTGACCGGTACGGCGGCGACCTGGCGGTGGCCATGCCGGTACTCGGGCTGCTGGTGACGCTGCTCGGCCCGGTCGTCGGGCTGGCACCGGCCCGGGTACTCGCCGACCGGCGGCACGCCGGCCTGGACGTACGCTCCGCGCTGGTGGTCGTGGTCGCCGGGCTGGTCACCACCGGGGCCCTGTTCGGCCTGCTCCGCTGACGCCGCGCGACCGGGTCGTGGCGCCCCGTCCACGCCGGACCTTGGTCCTCTCGACGAGATGTTGGAGGGGCCCGAGACCGACGTCGTGCCGAGCCGGATGTCAGGTTCGTCCTCTGCTCAGGCCGGGACCGCGACCGCCTCGCGGAGCAGGCGCCGGGCCAGCACGATCCGGTCGGCGTCGTCGTCCAGCCCGGGGAGGTCGCCGACCCGGTGCACCCCGCCGGAGAGGAACGCCCGGACCGCCGGCGCGCACTGGGCCGGGAAGGTCACCGTGCGGTCGAAGAGCGACAGCACGACCCGGCCCCGGCCGCCGTCGTCGCCGGCCGGCTGGGCCGTCAACTGCCAGCGCAGGCCGTCCCGGGGGGCGAGCCGGCTGTCGGCGTCCAGCGCGGCGATCGCCGCCGCCTGGGCGAGCGGCCGGATCGGCGCCGGTCGGGCCGCCGGCCAGGCCCGGGCTCGCAGCCGGGCGGCGACCGCGCCCGGGTCGGCGCGCAGCAGCCAGTCCCGTAGCGCCTCGACGGTCTCGGTCAGCTCCGGCTCGACCTGGTCGATCTCGGCCACGTCCATCCGGAACGGCAGCGTGGCGCGCAGTCGCGGATCCTCGGCGGCCAACTCCAGCAGCGTCTCGACGATGGCGTACCGGGTGAGGGCCCGGACGCCGACGGTCAGGTGCAGGCTGCTCTCGTCCTGCGCCCGGGCGCTGTGCAGCCAGCCCCGGGGCAGGTAGAGCGCGTCACCGGGACCCAGCACCACGTCCAGCGCGGGTGGGCCGTCGGCGACCGCGGCGACCTCGTCGGCCCGGCCGCCCCACGGCTGCCGCTCCAGCGGGTCGGGCAGCACCGGCTCGTGGACCTGCCAGTGTTTGTGCCCGTCGACCTGGAGCACGAAGACGTCGTGCGTGTCGTAGTGGGTGGCGAAGCCCTGGTTTCCCGCCGGTGTGAGATAGGCGTTCACCTGGAGCGGCTGGCCGAGGTGCAGGCTCAGTTCGCGGGTGAAGTCGATCAGGGGTGGCCAGGTCCGGTGCAGTCCCTGGAGCACCAGGGTGGCGCCGTCGGCGTAGAGCGCGAGGACCCGCTCGTCGAGCACTTGATCGGTGATCTCGGCCCCGGCCCCACCACCGCCGGTGTACTGCCCGGTCGGCAGCACCTGCCCGTTCTTGGCCACCCGCAGGAACGGGGTACGCAGTCCGCGCCGGCTGAGCAGTTCGTCGGCGTCGGCCGGGCTGAGCAGATCCCGGAAGCCGTCCGGGTTGCCCAGTTCGGCCGCCCGGGACAGCAGTGCGGCCCGTCCCCAGTACGCGGCGGCGAACTTCGCCGGTTCGACCGCCACGCAGCGGGCCAGGGCCGGTCGGCTCGGCGGGCCGGTCCGCACCGCCGGGCCGGTGGACCGGGCCGGGCGACCGTCGCCGCCCGCCCCGGTCGCCGGATCCGCGGCCGGTACGGCCGGCGCCACCGGTCCGGGTGGCGCGCTCCGCCGCTCGGTCGGCGGCGCGTCGGGCGAGTCCGCCCGGGAAGCGTCCGGCCGGCACTCCGGCGCGACCGTGCCGGTCCACCCGTCGTACTCGGTCATCGCCGGTGGCCAGCGCTAGCGGGCGGCGCTGTCGGCGCCGCCGTCCTGCTGCCCGGGTGCCGCGCCCGCGTCGGCCGGCCCCTCGGCGCTGCCGTCGGCCCCACCGTCGTGCTGCCCCGGGGTCGCGCCGCCGTCGGCCGGCCCCTCGGCACTGCCGTCGGCCCCACCGTCGTGCTGCCCCGGTGTGGCTCCGGCGTCGGCCGGGCCTTCGGCGGCACCATCGGCGCCACCGTCCCGGCCCAGCGGGTTGGCCCCGCCGTCGGCCGGCCCCTCCCCACCGCCGCCGCCCGTGGTCCGGATGTCGTCGTCGTCGAGTCTCATCGGGTGCTCCCTCGGGTCAGCGCCCCGCCGCGCGGCCGGGCGTCGCTACGCGGGGGTGGTACCCCGCCCCCGATCACCTCTAACCCGGCAAACCGGTCCGCTCATGTGCGCGGGTGACTCGCGACCCAGCGGACCGGTCGCGGTCAGCCGGCACGGCAGGCGGCGCTGTTCGGGGCAAAGTGCCTGCCCGGCGCGGCAGGCGATGCCGACCCGTGCCGGGTCGACCCGCCGCCCGAAATGTCTCGACAGGTCCTCCGACTTCTACCGGAAATCTCCCGGAAGTTCGGCCGGCAGGCAGCGGAAACTGTCCGGGTAGGGAAGGACGCGGCTCGGTCGAAAGCCGTCGTCACTTCCGGGCGTACGGCGCCGAGCTGTCCCGGACCACCAGGTCGGTGGAGAGTTCGACCCGGGGCGTGTCCAGCGGCTCGCCGCCGGCCAGCCGGAGCACCGTCCGGGCGGCCAGCAACCCCATCTCGGCCAGCGGCTGGCGCACGGTGGTGAGCGGGGGCGAGGCCCAGCGCGCCTCCGGCAGGTCGTCGAAGCCGACCACGCTGACGTCGTCGGGCACCCGCAGACCGCGCCGCCGGACCGCCTCGTACGCCCCGAACGCCATCTGGTCGCTGGAGGCGAAGATCGCCGTCGGCGGCTCGTCGAGGTCGAGCAGCGCGGCGCCGCCGGAGTAGCCGGACTCGTGGTAGAAGTCGCCGGGCACGATCAGCTCGTCGCGCAGCGGGATGCCGGCCGCGTCCAGGGCGGCCCGGTAGCCGTCGAGCCGGGCCCGGCTGCACAGCAGTCGCGGCGGGCCGGCGATGAAGCCGATCCGGCGGTGGCCGAGCGAGAGCAGGTGCTCGGTGGCGCGCAGCCCACCGGCCCAGTTCGTCGCGCCGATGGTGGGGATGTCGAGGTTCGGCACCCCGGCGGGGTCGACCAGCACCATCGGCACGTTCAGCCGGCGCAGCTCGGCGTGCACCGGCGGGGCGAGGTCGCTGGCGACCAGGATCACCCCGTCGGTGGCCCGGGTACGCAGGTTCTGCAACCACTGCCGGGTCGAGGTCGACCGGCGGTGGATCGCCGAGACCACCGTGCCGACCCCGGAGGCGTGCGCGACGTCCT
This sequence comes from Plantactinospora sp. CA-294935, assembly GCF_050936445.1. Classification (NCBI taxonomy): domain Bacteria; kingdom Bacillati; phylum Actinomycetota; class Actinomycetes; order Micromonosporales; family Micromonosporaceae; genus Plantactinospora; species Plantactinospora sp. CA-294935. The sequence goes on along the minus strand of NZ_JBNJMU010000001.1, from coordinate 6,912,018 downwards.
CCACCCCTCGGATGATCTCGACCGCCCAGGGGCTGTCCAGGTCGTTGAAGATGAGGTCGATCAGGCTCGCCCCGGCCCTCGGTCGGGTGGCCCGTCGGCGGTAGCCGTGCCGGCGGAGGAGTTCCTCCACCCGTTCCCGAGTCTGCGGCGCCACGTCGTTGCGGCCGTTGAGTACCCGGGAGACCGTCGGCACCGACACGCCCGCCTCCTGGGCGATGGCGGTGATCGTGATCCTGCGTCCTTCGTCGACCGTCACGAGGCAGCTCCTTCGTTGAGGCTCCAGCCTACGACCGAAACACTTTCGCGGGTGCACCGGCGTCGGTCGCGCGCCCTCCCAGTATTTTGCCGCAGGTTCCGGGGTTGACTGACCGCACGGTGGGCCATAACGTTCCGAACGAGTTACGGAACAATTCCGGAAAGTTTACGCCGGAGAGGATCGTCCATGCCCCGTTCCGCCGCGACCACGATCCCTCCAGCTCGGACGGCCGGTACCCGGGCCGTGATCGATTCCTGATGGCGATCCCCGGCGACCCGGTCATCCCCGGCTTCCACCCGGACCCGAGCGTCTGCCGGGTCGGTGACGACTACTACCTGGCCTGTTCGAGCTTCGAATACTTCCCGGGCGTTCCGATCTTCCACAGCCGGGACCTGGTGAACTGGACCCAGCTCGGCAACGTCCTCGACCGGCCCAGCCAGCTCGTCCTGCCGCCCGGCACACCCTCCTCCGGCGGGGTCTACGCGCCCACCCTGCGGCACCACGACGGCCGGTTCTGGCTGATCACCTCGAACGTTCCGCACGGCGGCACCCTGCTGGTCACCGCCGAAGATCCCGCCGGCCGCTGGTCGGAGCCGGTGCACCTGCCCGACGTCCTCGGCATCGACCCCGACCTGGCCTGGGACGACGACGGCACCTGCTGGTGCACGGTCGCCGGCATCGACCAACTGCGGATCGACCCGGTCCGGGGCACCGCGCTCAGCACGCCGAAACGGATCTGGTCCGGCACCCCCGGCGCGCAGGCACCGGAGGCGCCGCACCTCTACCAGGTCGACGGCACCTGGTATCTGCTGATCGCCGAGGGCGGCACCGAACGCGGGCACGGAATCTCGGTGGCCCGGGGCCCGGCCCCGGACGGTCCGTTCGAGCCGTGCCCGGCCAACCCGATCCTCAGCCACCGCAGCACCGACCACCCGGTGCAGAACACCGGGCACGGCGACCTGGTGCGGGCCGCGGACGGCTCGTGGTGGCTGGTCTTCCTCGGGGTACGCGCCCGGGGCGGCACGCCCGGCTGGCACGTACTCGGCCGGGAGACCTTCCTCGCCCCGGTCACCTGGTCCGACGGCTGGCCGGCGGTCGGGCCGATCGGCACGGTGCCGAGTACCACCGCCCCGGCCCCCGCGCCGGTGGGTGCCGCACCGGCGCGGGACGACTTCGACACCACCGAGCTGCATCCGCAGTGGATCTCGGTCCGGTGCCGTCCGCCGGAGGACGTCTCGCTGATCGAACGCCCCGGCTGGCTGACCCTGCGGGCCCGGGGCGGCTCACTCGACGAGCCGACGGTGACCTTCGTCGGCCGCCGCCAGGTTCAGCACGACGTCCGGGTACGCGCCCTGGTCGACCCCGGCGTCGGCCGGGGCGGCCTGGCGGTACGCCTCGACGAGGCGCACCACTACGCGGTCGAGCTGGGCGGCGGCGAGGTCTGGGTACGGGCCCGGATCGGACCGTTGTGCCAGCGGATCGGCAGCCGCCCGGTCACCGGCCCGGTGGTGCTGCGCGTCGAGACCTGGGCCTCGGGGCCGGGCATGGACCACCCCCGGCAGGAGCCGGACGTGGTGCGGCTCGGCTACGAGGCCCCGGGCGGCGAGTTCGTTGTCCTCGCCGAACTCGACGGGCGATACCTCTCCACCGAGGTCGCCGGCGGCTTCACCGGGCGGGTGATCGGCTGCTACGCCACCGCCGACGCCATCGGCGTCGACTGGTACGACTACCGGGTCCTCGCCTCGCTGGACCGGGCCGAGGTGGTCGACGACGACCTGGTCGACGCCTGACCCGCCGACGTTCCTACCCGGTGGTGGCGGCGACGGTCCGCTCGAAGACGACCGCCTCGTAGAGCGGGCTCATCCCCACCGACCGGTAGAGCCGGACCGGGCCGATCGGGTCGCTCAGGTCGACGCCGAGCCCGGCGTACTCCCGGCCCTTGCCCGCGTAGCAGGCGAAGGCCCGGGCCAGCAGTGCCGCGCCGACGCCCCGCCGCCGGTGTTCCCGCAGCACCGCCAGCTGCTTCACCCAGCCCTCGTTCTGGTCGAGGGTCTGGTCGGCGGACTGGAGGATGCCGACCGGCTCGCCGGCCACCTCGGCGACGAACCACTCGTCCCAGGCGACGCTGGGCAGCGCAGCCACCTGGGCCCGCCACTGGTCATAGCTGGCCGGCTGGTAGTCCGGGGTGTCCCGGAAGGCCGAGTCCAGGATCCGGTGGAAGGTGCGCAGCTCGGCGTCGTCCGTCGACCGGACCGGCCGGACCAGCACCCCCGGCGGCGGGGGCGGCGGCTCGGCGGCCACCCCGGCCAGCGGCCGGCGCATCCGGGCGTACCGCTTGACGAACTCGAAGCCGGCGTCCCGGAGTACGCCGATCCAGCGCTCCTCGGTGGGCAGCGCGAGCGCCCGTACGGTCATCGCGGCGAGGCCGAACTCGGCGGCGCGCTCGGCGGACCGGGCGAGCTGCATCGTCAGCAGCGGCACCTGGGCCGGCAGTCCCAGCTCCGGGTGCACGTAGACCTCGACCGTCTCCCGTGGCCCCCGGTTGGAGTCCTCCAGGTAGGACCAGCCGCGCACCTCGCCGTCCGGGTCGAGCGCGAGCCAGGTGTCCCGGGCCAGGTCGAGGTCGGGTGCGGTCAACACCTCGCGTACGTCGTCGGCGCTGAAGTCGGGGTGCCCGAGCGCGGCGATGTCGCTGGCGTGCACCACGGCGAGGATCGCCGGCACGTCGTCGAGGCCGGGCCGGCGCACGGACCAGCCGGGGGGCAGTCGCATGTCGAGCATCTAACCCCGGTCGGCCGTCCCGCGCCGCCGATTTTTTCCACCGGCGCGCCGGGGCTCAGCGGGCGAAGGTGCCGACCATGTTGCCGCTGGCCAGTTCCAGTTGCCGCACCGCGGCGTGCACGTCCGGCGCCTGCGGCGCACCGGGCAGTTCCAGCGGCCGGTTCACGGCGTAGAGCCGGAAGAAGTACCGGTGCGGGTCGTCGTTCATCGGCGGGTGCGGGCCACCCCAGCCGGCCGTGCCGAAGCCGTTCGCCCAGACCCGGCCGCCCGGCGGGGTCTGCCCCTCGTCGACACCGCCGGAGGTCGCCTCGATCCCGGTCACCAGCCAGTGCAGGAACGGCGTCCGCCCGGCGTCCCGGTCCTCGACCAGCAGGACCAGCTCGGTCGCCTCCTCCGGCACGTCCGACCACTCCAGTGGCGGCGAGATGTTGCCACCGTCCCGGGAGAACCGGTCCGGCAGCCGGTCGTGGTCGTTGAAGGCGCGGCTGCGCATCAGGATCCCGGCCATGGCGTCGACCTCCTCCCGGTGCGGGATCTGTCCGGACGCCACCGGCCGACGACGCCGGTGGTGCCGCTCGTCTGCTTCCGGGCGTACCCGCAATGGGCAGGCCGAAACAGCCGCCGGCCGGGTCGCCGCGCGGTCAGCCGCGACGCTTGCCGCACCGGCGCGCGATCTGCCGCCCCAGACCCCGACGCTTGCCGGCCGCCCGGCCGAGCACGTCGTCGAGGAGCAGGGTGAGGCCGGCCCCGATCAGCCAACTGTCCTTGGCGATCGGCATGCCCTGCTGGGTCGGGCGGGGACTGCCGGGCTGGTGCATGCCGGGCGTCGCCCAGTACAGCCGCATCAGGCTGCCGCCGAAGCCGAGCAGGCCCAGCCCGACCAGCGCGGACGGGACGACCGGGAGCAGCAGCGCGGCGCCGAGGGCCACCTCGGTGCCGGCCAGCAGCCGGGCGAACTGCTCCGGCGGGACCCGCTTGATCGGCGGGATCGCCCCGACCGCCATCCCGTGCATGCCCGCCGCCTCCTCGCCCTGGAGGTTCCACTTGGAAACGCCCGAGTTCAGCACGAACGCGCCGATCGCGAGGCGCAGCGGAAGATGGGACACGTTCATCGGTCGCTCCGCTCTGCCGGTACCGCTGTCCGGGCACACCTACCCGGATAGCCCGCCCGCACACCGGGTACCCCGAACGGCCGGCGATCCCCGGCACCGGCCGGAACCGGGCCGTCGGAGCCGGTGACCTCCGTCGGCATGGTCGACCGGGTGCTGACCGCCGCCGAGAAGGGCAAACTGTGGCTGGAGCCTGCTGCCGGCCGCCCGGCGGGTGGTCGAGCGGGTCGGTGCCGACGCCGAACTCGGGCTGCTCTGCTGCCGAGGGCCGGTACCTGCGGTGCCGGCCCGACTCGCGGTGCGGCCGGGTCAGCCGGAGAGTTCCCGTTCCAGCGGGGTACGGAACTGCGGCGTGATCCGGGCCTCGCCGAGCCGTCCGGTCAGCTCCGCCACCGCCGCCTCCACCGCACCCACCGCCTCGGCACCGACCTCCTCCAACAGCCGGTACGCGATCTCGCCGTCCTTGCGCTGGGCCCAGCCGCCGACGATCCGGCCGTCCCACCACACCGTCGGGCCGATGTTGCCGAACCGGTCGAAGAGCCGGGGACCGTGCCCGCCGAGGAACCACTCGCGCCGGGACCAGCCCATCGGGGTGGGGTCCAGGCCGGGCAGCAGCGCCGCCCAGGGCTCGACCGGGGGTACCGGTTCGAGGTCGTCGGGGAGCAGCAGTCCGGTGCCGCCGTCCAGTTCCACCTCGACCGGTTTGACCCCGGCGAGTGCCCGGCGGGTCTGCCCGACCGTCCACCCGGCCCACCAGCGCAGGTCCTCGGCCGGCGCCGGCCCGTACGCGGCCAGCCAGCGGCGGGCCAGCTCGACCTCGGCCTCCTCGGCCGTCCACGGCTCCGGAGCCACCCGATACCACCGCTGCGCCAGCGACCAGCGGTACGGGCTGTACCGCCAGGTGCTGCGCGGCCGTCCCCGCACGATCCGCCCCTCGGCGGCGAGCAGCAGGAGCAGCCGGGCGACCACCCGCTGCCGGCCCTCGTACGACTTTCCCCTGGCCAACACCAGTGGCTGGCGCAGCCGCTCGTCCTCCTCGGCGAGTTCCGCCGAGGTCACCTCGCCGCGTGCCTCGATCGCCCGCAGCGCCACCGCCTCGACCCCGGCGAGCCAGCGCTCGACGTCGTCGGCGACGCCCGCCTCGGCGAGGAAGCCGAGCAGCTTGCGCCGCTCCCGGCCGGCGACGGTCCGGGCCGCCGCCTCGTGCAGCACCGGCACGGACTCGACCGGGGTCACGAACATGGTCCGGCGCATGGCGAGCATCCGGATCAGGGTCCGGTCGTCGTAGAGCGCCCGGTCGACGGTCCGCACGTCGACGTCGGCGCCGGCCAGCCGGGCGAAGAGGGCCAGATAGACCGTGGGCGGATCGGAGGCGTGCAGCGCCACCAGGTCCCGGGCGACCGCGACCGGGTCGTCGGCCCGGGCGTCGGCCGCCAGGCGGTGCCGCCGGCCGATCCTGGCCTGCCGCTCGGCCACCTCGATCCGCACCCCTGCCTCCTCACCCGCCGTTCCGTCGAACCCCTGTCTAGCAGAGGTGCTGGCCGAGGCGGCCGACCACGGCGCATCGCACCGACAACTTCGGTTGTCAAGAATAGAGGCCTTGTCGGCTGATGGCAGTACGGCAGACACAGAACCGTCTGCGACAACGGTGCGTGACGGCGTATTACGGCACGATCGCGTCGACGTAGCCGCCGTCGACCCGTACGGCCGCGCCGGTGGTGGCCGAGGCGAGCGGCGACGCCAGATAGCTGACCATGTTGGCGATCTCGGCGGGCTCGATCAGCCGCTGGAGCAGGGACTGCGGCCGGTGCAGCCGCATGAACTCGCGCTGCGCCTGCGCCCACGGCAGGTTCCGGTCCACGAGCTGGTAGACGAAGTCCTCCACCCCGCCGGTGCGGGTCGGGCCGGCGATCACCGAGTTGACCGTCACGCCGGTCCCGGCGGCAGCCTTGGCGAACCCCCGGGAGACGCCGAGCAGTGCCGTCTTGGAGACCCCGTAGTGGATCATCTCGGCTGGGATGACCACCGCCGAGTCGCTGGCGATGTACTGCACCCGTCCCCAGCCGCGCTCCATCATCCCGGGCAGGTAGCTCCGGGTCAGCCGTACCGCGGCCAGCACGTTGACCTCGAAGTAGCGCCGCCACTCCTGGTCGTCGATCTCCAGCGCCGGTCGGGCGCCGAAGATGCCCAGGTTGTTGACCAGGATGTCGACGGCGGGCAGCAGTTCGAGGGTCCGCGCCGTGCCGTCGTCGGTGGCGACGTCGGCCGGGACCTCGACCACCTCGGCGTCCGGCACCTCGGCCCGCAGCGCGGTCGTGGCCCGCGCGACACTGTCAGGGGTACGACCGTTGACCGCCACCCGCGCGCCGGCTCTGGCCAGCCCGGTGGCGATGGCGGCGCCGATGCCCTGGGTCGATCCGGTCACCAGCGCGGTCCGGCCGGTCAGGTCGATCTGCACGGTCATGAGGCTCCCCAATGTGAGCGGTCCAGGAGGACCGGCGCGTATCCCTACAGATCCGACCGTAGTGCCGTACCTCGACGGCGGGACGGCGGGCACCACCCGCAGGTGGTACCCGCCGCACACTTGAGCCAGGGCGGCCGCCGCACCGGGCCGCCCGCCGATAACCTGTCGCTCCGGCCGCCGGCGCTACCTACGATGGGCCGCCATGGAGGACGTCGAGATCCCCGGGTGGGCCCGGGAGGTACGCCGGGTGGCGGTGCTGACCGGGGCCGGCATCTCCACCGACTCGGGGGTGCCCGACTACCGGGGGCCGGACGGGGTCTGGACCCGGGACCCGAAGCTCGCAGACGCGTTCACCCACCACCGCTTCATGGCCGACCCGCAGGTGCGGGCCCGGTTCTGGCGGACCTATCTGGGGCACGCCGCCTGGCGGGCCGAGCCGAACGCCGCGCACCACGCGCTGGCCGAGCTGGACCGGGCCGGCCTCGCGGTGCGGATCCTGACCCAGAACGTCGACGGCCTGCACCAGATGGCCGGGATCGCCGCCCGCAAGGTGCTGGAGCTGCACGGCAGCATGCGCTCGGTGGTCTGCACCGGCTGCCGGGCACGGTCCGACGCGGGAGCGACCCTCGACCGGGTGGCGGCCGGCGAGGCCGATCCGCCGTGCCGGGACTGCGGGGGCGTCCTCCAGCTCGCGGTCGTGCTGTTCGGCCAGTACCTCGACCCGGACACCCTCGACCAGGCCAAGCGGATCGCGGCGGCGAGTCAGCTGATGCTCGCGGTCGGCAGTTCGCTGCTGGTCGAGCCGGCCGCCTCGCTGTGCCGGCTCGCGGTGGGGGCGGGTGCCCGGCTGGTGATCGTCAACCGGGACCCGACCCCCTACGACGGCCTGGCCGACGAGGTGATCCGGGAGCCGATCGGCAGCGCGCTGCCCCGGATCGCCGCCGCGCTCACCGCCGCCGTCGGGGCGGACTGACGACCGCGTACGGTATACGAACGACCGTTCGTCTCAGCCGATCGACCGTCCGCCGATCGGCGACGCATCGATGATCAAGGCGCCGCGCACCGGGGACTAGGTTCCGGGCGAAGAGCAAAGCCACCGCGGCCGGCGTCGACCCGGGACGACCCATCCGGAGCACCGCGCCACGCCCGCCCTGCCCGCAAGCGAGGTACGCCGTGTCGCTGATGTCCGCACTCGACCACCAGCACACCGTCGCCCCACCGGGATACAGTCGCTGGCTGATACCACCGGCGGCACTCTCCGTGCATCTGTGCATCGGTCAGGCGTACGCGACGAGCGTCTACAAGAACTCCCTGATCGCGCACTTCGACGCCAGCCAGACCGCGATCGGGGTGATCTTCAGCATCGCCATCGTGATGCTCGGCCTCTCGGCGGCGCTCGGCGGGACCTGGGTGGAGTCGAACGGGCCGCGCAAGGCGATGTTCGTCTCGGCCTGCTTCTGGGGCGCCGGTTTCCTGGTCGGCGCGCTCGGCATCGCGACCGGGCAGCTCTGGCTGGTCTACCTCGGCTACGGCTTCCTCGGCGGCATCGGGCTCGGCATCGGCTACATCTCGCCGGTCTCCACGCTGATCAAGTGGTTCCCGGACCGCCCCGGGCTGGCCACCGGTCTGGCGATCATGGGGTTCGGCGGCGGCGCGATGCTGGCCAGCCCGCTCTCCCGGCAACTGCTCTCGCTCTACGACTCCGGCTACGACCCGGCCAACTCCGCCTCGGTCGCCTCCGGCGGCGCCCTCGTCGGGCTCTTCGTCACGCTGGGCGTCGGTTACTTCGCGATCATGATGTTCGGAGTGGTCAACGTCCGGGTTCCGGCGCCGGGCTGGCGCCCCGCCGGCTTCGATCCGGGTACGGTGGCCGCCAAGCCCCTGGTGACCACGGCGAACGTCTCGGCGTCGAACGCGATCCGGACCCGGTCGTTCTGGCTGCTCTGGATCGTGCTGTTCTGCAACGTCACCGCCGGGATCGGGATCCTCGAACAGGCCAGCCCGATGATCCAGGACTTCTTCCGGGACGGCGGCACCTCCAGCGTCACCATCGCGGCGGCCGGTGGCTTCGTCGGGCTGCTGTCACTGTTCAACATGGCCGGCCGGTTCGTCTGGTCGTCCACCTCGGACATGATCGGGCGCAAGCCGATCTACCTGGTCTACCTGGGCGTCGGCATGGTGCTGTACGCCCTGCTCGCCCTGGTCGGCTCCACCGCGACCGCGCTCTTCGTCCTGCTGGCCTGCGTCATCCTCTCCTTCTACGGCGGCGGCTTCGCCACCGTGCCGGCGTACCTGCGGGACCTGTTCGGCACCTACCAGGTCGGTGCCATCCACGGCCGGCTGCTGACCGCCTGGTCGGCCGCGGGAATCGCCGGGCCCCTGATCATCAACGGCTTCCTGGACGCACAGGGCAAGCCGGGTACCCTCACCGCCTCCGCCTACCGGCCGGCACTGTTCACCATGGTCGGCGTACTGGCCATCGGGTTCGTGGCGAACCTGCTGATCCGGCCGGTGCCGGACCGCTTCCACGAGCCGGCCCGGACGACCGACACGCCGGTTCCGGACACCACAGAGGGTGAGCGGTCCGACACCCCCGACGCCGCCACGGCCGCCGAGGCGACCGGGACCGAGAGGAGCAGCACCCGATGACCGGGCAACCGAACAACCAGTCCGGCCGACTCTGGATCTCGTGGCTGCTGGTCGCCGCACTCCTCGGGTACGGCGTCGTACAGACCGTCATCACCGCGGCGAAGCTCTTCACCGGTTGACCCCGGATTGCCCACCCCCGGGGGGCAGCCAACTCCACCGATCGTGAAACATAATCGGCACGGGACTCATCCCCCCGGCCCGTTTTCCCGTACCTGATGTGGGTCGGACCGCCGTCGAGCGACGCGCGGCGGTACGACTCCGCCCAAAGTGGCGCGATCAGGACGGGGCACAATGGGCGGCCGTGCTCGTCGCGCGACGAGCGGGCAGGCGGGGCGCGGTGGTGGGCGCCGAGGCGGAAGATCGAGGAGCAGATGGCCCGGACGAGACAGATGCAGCGTGCCAGCGTCCCCATGAGCTTCACCAGCCGGGGAAGCACACCCAAGCCGCAGGGTGCGGTAGCGGTGCTCGTCGTCTCGACACTGGCGGCGGCGTGGGCGGCGGCGATGCTGAGCCCGATCGGTGGGCTGATCAACGCCTACATGTTCGTCTACATGACGTTCTTCGCCGGACCGGCCACCCTGGTGTCACTGAGCCTGACCGTGATGGTCGGTCTGGTGGCGACCGACCGGATCGTCCTGCTGATCCGGCACCGGGTACTGCTCCAGTCGGCCCACCGGTCACTCGGCATCATCGCGGTCTTCTGCCTGGTGCTGCACGTGCTGACGAAGATCGCGGCCGGGCACATCAGCCCGGACAAGGCGCTGCTGCCGTTCGTCAACGGCGCCAACGTCTACGTCGGGCTTGGCACCGTCGCCGGGGCGATGATGGTGGCGGTGCTCTGGACCGGTCTGGTCCGGGCCCGGTTCGCCGGAGTCGGCAAGCCGTGGCTGTGGCGGACGCTGCACAGCATCTCGTACGCCGCCTGGCCGATCGCGCTGGTGCACGGGCTCCAGGCCGGTCGGGCCGCGGCCACCTGGGTCACCCTCAGTTATCTGCTCTGCGTGGCTCTCGTGCTGGCGTTGCTGGGTGTCCGGCTCTCGGTCACGCTGGGCCGCAAGCGTGCCGAGCAGGGCCAGACCACCGCTGCGCTGTCGCCGGTCGGCCGGCCCGGCAAGCCGGGGCGGCCGGGCAAGCCGGGTAAGCCGGGCCCGATCGGCCGGACCAGTTCGATGGCGCCGGCCAAGCGCCGGACCGCCGACGAGATCCGGGCCAGCCGGGCCAACTCCCCGGGCCGGGACAGCGGCCGGAGCCGGCGCACCCGCTGGGAGGACGACACCCTCGCCGGCCCGCGCGGCGGCCGGGGCAACCGCTGGGAGGACCCGGACACCCTGAGCGGCCGGCGCGGCGAGCCGGGGAGCAGGTCCGCCCGCGGCGACCGGGACACCTACGGCGACCGGATGGACGACACCCAGGGCGGCGGCCGGCGTCGCCGGGAGAGCCTCTCCGACCTGCGCGGCGGTTCGGAGGCGGCGATCGACGCCTGGGCCCTGGCCGGAGAGCTGGACAGCACCCACGCGCCCCGGGGCCGGTCCGACCGGTTCGCGGTGCCCGAGGTGCCGCCGCCCGGCAGCATGTCGGCCGGCGCGGACTCCGACGGCGACCTCACCGACGCCGAGGTGCCCTGGGACAGCCCACGGCGCTGGGCCGCCGACGGCACGGGAGACCCGTGGGAGCGTCCACGGGGCGGCGAGGACGACGCGATGTACCGCAGGCCGCGCGCCTGGGACGACACGGCGGCCGGCACCGGCCGCGACGAGCCCGGCGAGAGCCGGCGGCCTCGCCGGGACACCGACGGGTCGGGACGGCGGTCGTGGCGGGAGCCCGAGGACGAGCCGACGTCGACCGGTGCCACCCGGGCGGGCCGGCGACGGCGGGCCGCCGACGAGGAGCCGGCCGACCGTTCCGGTCGGCACAGCCGGACGCGCGGCGGGGACGACGCCGAGGAGAGCACCGCGGAGTGGGGCCGGGCCGCCCGGTACGAGCCCAACCTCGTCGCCCGGGCGGACGACGACGATGACGACGACGACAAGCCTGCCCTGATCGACCTCGCCACCCGCCGGTCCCGCAGGTCCGACGAGCCGCCCAGCCGGTCCTCCCGGCGCGGGGACGACTCGGACGAGGCGGCCGAGGAGGGCGCGTACTGGACCAGCCTGAAAGGTGAAGCGCGGTGAGCCTGACCGCCGTACCCCCGGTCGCCTGCTTCGGCGAGCCCCGGCTCACCGCCGGGTTCGACGAGTTCGGCCGGCTCGACCTGGCCGCGCACGAGATGGTGCACGGTGCCGTCAACCCGCTCTCCCCCAAGGGCCTGCTCCGGCTGGTCGAGGGAATCGAGCTGAAGGGCAAGGGTGGCGCCGGCTTCCCGTTCGCCCGTAAGTTCCGGGCGGTGCTGGAGTCGGCGGACCGCCAGGACCTGCCGACCGTCGTGGTGGTGAACGCGACCGAGGGCGAGCCCGGTGCCTGGAAGGACAAGGCGCTGCTGACCCGCGCGCCGCACCTGATCCTGGACGGGGCCGCGATCGCCGCCTACGCCCTGGACGCCGACGAGATCGTCATCGGCGTCGCCGACGACGGCATCGGCGAGGCGTCGCTGACCGCCGCGCTGGCCGAACGCCGAATGCCGGTACGCACCGGCATCGTCACCGTGCCGCACCGGTTCATCTCCGGCGAGGGCGGCGCCCTGGTGCGCGGGATCAACGGCGAGGCGCACATCCCGCCGGGGCGCAAGGTGCGGGCCAGCGACACCGGGGTGGGCGGCCTGCCGACGCTGCTCTCCAACGCCGAGACCTACGCCCAGCTCGCCCTGGCGGCCCGGCTCGGCCCGTACGAGTACGGCACGGTCGGCACCGCCGACGAGCCCGGCACGGTACTGCTCACCGTGACCGGCGCCGCGGGACGCCCGGCGGTGGTGGAATGCCCGACCGGCATTCCGCTGCGGGACGTGCTGGAGCTCTGCGAGACGCCGGCGGGGCCGGGTGTGCTGACCGGCGGTTACCACGGCAAGTGGATCAGCGCGGAGGGCGCCGCCACCGCCGAGGTGTCCCGGGCCGGTTTCGCCAAGGTCGGCGGCGCGCTCGGCGCCGGCATCATCATGCCGCTGAGCGCCGAGGTGTGCCCGCTCGGCGAGGCCGCCCAGGTCGTCACCTACCTGGCCGGGGAGTCCGCCGGGCAGTGCGGGCCGTGCCGGCTCGGCCTGCCGGACCTGGCCCGGTCGCTGGACCTGATCGTCGGCGGCAGCGCCGCCGCCGAGGTGGTCCGGGCGGCGGCCGGTGCGGTGAAGGGTCGCGGCGCGTGCAGCCACCCCGACGGCACGGCGCGGTTCGCCACCTCGGCGCTGGAGATCTTCACCGAGGACCTGGAGGCACACGCCGCCCGGGGCACCTGCGGCAAGAAGGTGAAGGGCATCCTCGGGCTGCCCAACGCGGCCGATGCCCCGACCTCGAAGCTGGTGGTGGACTGGTCCCGCTGTGACGGGCACGGGCTCTGCGCCAGCGTGGTGCCGGAGTTCGTCCGGCTGGACTCCAACGGCTTCCCGTCGTTCCCGTCCACTCCGGTGCCGACCTGGCTGGAGGGGGGCGCCCGCAAGGCGGTACGGATGTGCCCGGCCCTGGCTCTGCGGATGACCCCGGTCAACGGCTGATCGTTCACCGGCCCGGAAGGGGCCCTTCCCACCGCCCTCGCCACCCGGCCGCGTACCGGACAGCGGCACGGGCGAGGATGGGTCCATGGAAGACGATCTTCTCCTTGCCCGGCGGGCCGCGCTGACCGGTGCCGCCGTCGCCCTCCGGTACTTCGCCGACCTCGGCCGGCTCGACCGGGAGCGCAAGGCGGACGGCAGCGTGGTGACCGAGGCCGACCGGGCCGTCGAGGCCACCATCCGGGAGGTACTGGCCGGGGCGCGGCCCGACGACGCGATCCTGGGCGAGGAGGTCGGGCAGACCGGGCGGGCCGCCCGGCGCTGGATCGTCGACCCGATCGACGGTACGGCCCAGTTCGTCGCCGGGGACGACCGCTGGCAGGTACTCGTCGCGCTGGAGGAGGCCGGCGAGATCGTCGTCGGGGTGGCCGCGCTGCCGGCACAGCGGACGATCTGGTGGGCCCGGCGCGGCGCGGGTGCCTACCAGGCGGAGATCTCCGGGACCGAGGTGACCGGAGAACGGCTCCTCCGCTCCGGTGGATCCGGCGCGGCCGACCCGCTGCCCGGCAGCCGGCTCGGGGTGGTACCGCCGGACGAGCAGGTCTACCCGGCCGAACGCGAGATGATCGCCCCGCTGTGGGCGGTCACCACGCCGACCTCGTGGCGTACCCACGCCGCGCTGCTGGTGGCCCGGGGCGAACTGGACCTCGCGGTGCAGACCCGTGGGCAGGTCTGGGACTTCGCCGCCACCTCGCTGATCGTGACCGAGGCGGGTGGCCGGTACAGCGGATTCGACGGGCGGTCCCGACCGGCCGCCGGACCGTCGCTGTTCGCCCGGACCCCGGCGCTGCACGACGCCGCGCTGCGCCGCCTCGGCGGCGCCGGCCAGGGCCGGGCGACCGGTTCAGCCTGACCGGCGGGCCCGGACGGCGAAGACGATCGGGGTGGGTGCGCCGGCCTCGGCGAACCGCTCGAAGGCCAGCCCGGCGTCCAGGAACATGTGCAGCAGTTCGGCCAGCGGACGGTGCGTCGCGCCGACCTTGTCCCGGATCCCCTGGTCGGTCCAGGACTCCTTCGTCCAGGCGCTGTCCCGGTAACCGGGGCGGATCAGCACCGCGTTCCGGTCGGCGCGGTCGGCGAAACCGCCGCAGAAACACGGGTGGACCCCGACGTGCACGAAGGTCCCGCCGGGGGCCAGCACCCGGGCCGTTTCCCGGAGCACCGCCGGATAGCCGGGCATGTCGGTGTGCACCATCACCGCGACGACCGCCGGCAGCGCACCGTCCCGGACCGGCAGCCGGGTGGCGTCGCCCCGCACGGTCGGCAGGCGGCCGCGGGCGTACCGGAGCATGCCGGCCGAGAGGTCGACCCCGAGCGGCGTCCGGCCGAGGGCGCGGACCGTGCCGGCGTACGCACCGGTGCCGCAGCCGAGTTCCAGGCAGGGTCCCTCGCCGGGGCCCAGCAGCAGACGCAGGGTCCGGCCGATCTCCAGATCGTCGTCGGCGACGGTACGTTGGGGCAGGAACTCCGCCTCGTACCAGTCGGCGATCTCGTCGTACGCCGCGCCACCACGCATCGGTTCCTCCCCCGGTCGGCTGCACGGTTCCGGTTCCATTTCCGCATCACACGGCAGTGCCGGGCCAGCAGTGTTCGCTCAGGGCGCAGGCCGACCTGGGCAGCAGGCCCGGATGGCGACGGTCGGCCGGGTGCCCGGCCGACCGTCGGATCAGCGGGTGAGCGGCATCAGGGCGTGCCGGGCAGCAGCACGTCGAGGAAGGCGTTGCTGAACACCCGGTGTGGGTCGTACCCGTTCAGCTCCGCCACCGCCCGGTCCCAGGTCGGGTCGGGCGCGTGCCGGTAGGAGTCCGGCACCGTCCGGGTCAGCATGGTCGGGTCGGCCCAGGCGGCGGAGTCGGTGTAGCCCCAGCCCTTCGACCACTCGACCCGGCTGCCGGCGTACGAGCCGGTGTAGTTGGTGAAGAAGAAGGTCTCCATCTCCCGGTAGAAGGCGTGCGCCCGGGGCGCGGTCGGGAAGGTCAGCACGTCGAACCAGACCACGGTGTCCCAATCCGGGTGGTCGGCCCGGGGCCGGGCCGCGGAGAGCGCCGGCGGCTCCGCCCCGGGTACGCCTACGTCGGCGGCCCGGTCCAGCCCGGCGACCCGGATCTCCACCTGGCCGGTGACCGGGAACTCCCCCCGGGCCTGGTACCCGGCCAACTGCCGCTGGTAGAACCGGGCGAACTCGTGCACCACCCGCTGGATCGAGCCCCGGTTGGTGTGCACCGCGTACCCGTTGGCGGTCTCCCGCAGGGTGGTCGGCTTGACGTAGAGCAGCAGGTTCTTCGACGGCCCCCACAGGTCGGTGGCGAGCGTGCCGGTCAGCCCGGCGGCGGCGGTGGTGTACTGGACCTGCCCGAACGTCGGGGTCAGCGCCCACGCCCCGGTCAGCAGTTGCTCGGCCAGTTCCGAGACCGGCTCCGGGACGTTGTCGGAGAAGACGTAGTTGTACGGGGTGACCACCGGGCGGGAGGTCAGCGGCCGGGTCGGGCTGACGCTCCAGACCTTGAGCCACGGATTGTCGGTGAAGGCGAACCAGATCGCCTCGACCCGCCCGGCCGCCGCGACGTGACTGGCCAGGGTACGGCCGCCGGTGCCCGGGGCGGCGAACAGTTCCGACGCGGGGATGTCGACCCGGCTGACGCAGCGGAGGTTCTGGTTGGCCCCGACCCGCATCGTCACCTCGGTGACGAACGCCCGGCCGACGTGGGTGAGCAGCGCCGTACAGTCCGGATCCGAGCGGTCGAAGGTGCGCAGCGCGTACCCGCCGGCCGCCGCGTCCCAGACCACGGCGGTGAGCGACAGGACGAGGTTGCTCAGCGACCCGTAGGTGTGCCCGGGTGCCGGCGTCTCGCCGTCGGCCGGCACGCTGGTGCCGTGGCCGTTGATCGCCAGCACCCCGCCGACGCTCAGGTCGCCGGGGGCGGGAGTGTTGGTCACGCCGAGCCCGTGCTCCTCCAGGAACGCGAGGAAGTCGTCCATCGAGGCGCCGGCCTGCACGCGTACCGCCGCGGGCGCGGTGGAGAGGACCGCCATCGAGGTCAGGTGCCGGGTGGTGTCCACCAGAATGGTCCGGTCGGCGGCACCGTCGGCCGGGACGGTCAGCGGTGCCCAGGTGTGCCGGTAGCCCCGGGCCCGCACCGAGTAGCCGTTCCGGTACGCCCAGTTGGTCACCGTCACCACGTCGGCCGCCGTCCGGGGGGTACAGGTCCAGACGCCGTCCGCCTGGATCTCGCCGGCCCAGTTGCGGTACGCCGCGCGCTCGACGGGTACCTCCGCCGGAAAGTCCGGCGGTGCCGGGCGGTCCCCCGGCGTCCACAGTGTGCCCAGTGCCGTCACGGCGGACGCTTCGAGGAAGCCGCGTCGGGTGAGAGCCATCTCGTTCCCCTCTGCTCGGACAAGGTCGACGCCGGCCGCGAAAAGATCGTTGCCGGCGCGAAATGATCGCGCCTTACCCCGGGACCGCTCGACGGAACTCGGTCGGGCGGACAAATGGGGGTCGCTGAGCAAAGCGACAACGCCGGCACACCGCCGTCAACAGCGGCAATCACCGTCAACCCGGCAGGCGTGACCCGGGGTTGCCGACGGGACCCGATCGCGGCACTCCGCGCCCGACACCGGCCGCCGGGCCGCCGTTTCACTAGAGTGGCCCCGTGCGTGACATCGCGGTCTTCACCGGCAGTGCCCACTCCGAGCTGGCCACCGAGATCTGCCACCACCTCGGCGTGCCCCTGCTCCCGACCCGGATCTCCCGGTTCGCCAACGACTGCCTCGAGGTGCAGTTGCAGGCGAACTGCCGGGAGCGGGACGTCTTCCTGATCCAGCCGCTGGTGCCGCCGGTGCAGGAGCACCTGGTGGAGCTGCTGCTGATGCTGGACGCGGCCCGGGGCGCCTCGGCGGGCCGGATCACGGTGGTGATGCCGCACTACGCGTACGCCCGCAGCGACAAGAAGGACGCCCCGCGCATCTCGATCGGCGGGCGGCTGGTCGCCGACCTCCTCACCACCGCCGGTGCCAGCCGGATTCTGGCGGTCACCCTGCACTCGCCGCAGGTGCACGGCTTCTTCAGCATCCCGGTCGACCACCTGCACGCGCTGCGTGAGCTGGCGACGCACTTCCGGGGGTACGACCTCACCGACACGGTGGTGGTCTCGCCGGACCTCGGTAACGCCAAGCAGGCGGCCGCGTTCGCCCGGATGCTGAAGGTGCCGGTGGCGGCCGGGGCCAAGCAGCGGTTCTCCGACGACAAGGTGGTGATCAGCACGGTGATCGGCGACGTGGTCGACCGGGACGTCATCGTGCTCGACGACGAGATCGCCAAGGGCAGCACGGTGTTCGAACTGCTCGACCGGCTGCGCGAGCAGAAGGTCCGCAGCGTACGGGTGGCCTGCACGCACGGCCTGTTCGCCTCGGCGGCGCTGCGCCGGCTCTCCGCGGAGCCGGACATCGCCGAGATCGTCTGCACCAACACGGTGCCGATCCCGGCGCGGGACCGCACCGACAAGCTGACCGTGCTCTCCGTCGCCCCGGCGCTGGCCGAGGCGATGCGCCGGATCCACAACGGGGAGTCGGTCAGCGCCCTGTTCGGCTGACCGGGCAGGGTATGTTGCCCGGGTGACAGAGCAGGTGGTGCAGATCTACACCGACGGCGCGTGCAGCGGCAATCCCGGTCCGGGCGGCTGGGGCGCCGTGTTGCGGTACGGGACGGTGGAGAAGGAACTCCACGGCGGCGAGGCGGTGGCCACCACCAACAACCGGATGGAGCTGATGGCGGCGATCCAGGCCCTGGAGAGCCTGACCCGGCCGGTGACGGTGCAGATCTACGTCGACAGCACCTACGTCCGGGACGGCATCACCAAGTGGCTGCCGAACTGGAAGCGCAATGGCTGGCAGACCGCCGCGAAGCAGCCGGTCAAGAACGCCGATCTGTGGCAGCGGCTGGAGGCTGCCGCCGCCCCCCACCAGGTGCGGTGGCACTGGGTCAAGGGGCATGCCGGGCATCCGGAGAACGAGCGGGCCGACCAGCTCGCCGTCCGGGGCATCCGGGAGGCCACCGCCGAGCGTGGTCGTTCGCCGGCCGTACCGGCCTGACCCGCGCGATACCGGGTGACCGGTCAACCGTAGGTTGACGAACGACGGATCGTCAACCTACGGTTGACGCATGGAGCGACTACCGGTACGCCTCGACGACCTCATCGAGTACGTCCGCCACCAGCACCCCACCGGGGACGCCCTGGAACGGCTCACCGACGCGGTACTGGTCGGCGAATACCTCGGCGACCTCGCCGACCACCTGATCGGGCACTTCGTCGACCAGGCCCGCCGCTCCGGTGCCTCCTGGACCGACATCGGCCAGAGCATGGGGGTCAGCAAGCAGGCCGTGCAGAAGCGCTTCGTGACCCGGCGGTCCGACCAGGACGAGCAGATTCCGGCCAGCGTCTTCGCCCGGTTCACCGACCGGGCCCGCAACGTGGTGACGCAGGCCCAGGCAGAGGCCCGGGCCGCCGACAGCGCCGAGGTCGGCACCGAACACCTGCTCCTCGGCATCCTGCACGAACCCGACGGCCTGGCCGGCCGGGCACTCACGGCACTGGGCGTCTCCGCCGAGGCGATCCGGGCCGGCGTCCGCGCCACCGCACCCGAGTCCACCGCCGCCGGGTCGACCACCGGCTCCGCGGCATCCGACGGTCCGGTCGGGCAGCCGGAGGCGGCGGAGCACCTGCCGTTCTCCTCCGGCGCCAAGCAGGTGCGGGACCGCACCTTCGCCGAGGCACTGCGGCTCGGGCACAACTACGTCGGCACCGAACACATCCTGCTCGGACTACTGGCCGCCCCGACCGAGCCGGGCGCCCGGATCCTGACCGGACTGGGCGTGACCCGGGACCGGGCCGAGGAGTGGATCGTCGACACGCTGCGGGACATGTCCCGGTCGGCCAGTTCCGGCAGGTGAGCACCGGGACACCGGGCGCCGGGACGCTATGGCGCAGCCGCGACTTCCCGCTGTTCTGGGCCGGTCAGGCGCTCTCCGCGCTGGGCGACTCGTTCTCGCTGCTCGCCGTACCGCTGCTGGTGTTGCACGCGACCGGCTCGGTGGCCCGGATGGGCCTGCTGACCGGACTGGTCGGGGCGGCGTCGGTGGCAGCGGGGATCTTCGCCGGCCACCTGGTCGACCGGGTGGACCGGCGGCT
Organism: Plantactinospora sp. CA-294935; assembly: GCF_050936445.1. Lineage (NCBI taxonomy): Bacteria > Bacillati > Actinomycetota > Actinomycetes > Micromonosporales > Micromonosporaceae > Plantactinospora > Plantactinospora sp. CA-294935. The sequence goes on along the minus strand of NZ_JBNJMU010000001.1, from coordinate 6,892,880 downwards.
CCTGCTGCTCGGCTGCGACCTGTTCCGGGCCGTCGGGTACGCCAGCATCCCGGCGATCTGGTTCTTCGCGCCGCAGCTCTGGCTGCTCTACCTGGTCGCGCCGGCCTGCGCCGCCGCGGGAATGGTCTTCCAGGTCGGCTACGTCGCCGCCGTGCCGGCGCTGGTCGGTCCGGCCCGGATCACCCGGGCGAACGGCCAGCTCTACGCGACGTACGCGACGGCCGGGATCATCGGCCCGGTACTGGCCGGGCTGCTCTCCTCGGCCGTCGGGCCGACCGCCGCGCTCGCCGTCGACGCCGGCACCTTCGCCCTCTCCGCGCTCGGCCTCTGCTTCGTCCGGTTCCGCAGCCGGCCGACGCACCGGGCCGGGGACACGGCGGCGGAGACCGCGCCGGCGGAGGTACCCGACTCCGGGCCGACTCCCGGGGCCCGGGCCGGCCGGACCGGCTGGTCGGACCTGCTGGTCGGGATCCGGTTCCTCTGGCGGCATCCGGTGCTGCGCACGTTGACGGTCCTGCTGTCGTTCCTGACCTTTCTCACCATCGGGTTGACCGACGTCTTCATCTATCACGTCAAGCACGACCTCGGCGGCTCCGACCGCACCGTCGGGCACGTCCTCGCCGCCGCGGCCGGGGGCACCATCGTGGCCGCGCTGCTGGTCGCGCCGGTACGCCGGTCGCTGGGCTTCGGCACCTGCTGGATCGGGGCGTACGCGCTGGGCGGGCTGGCCGTCGCCGGTGCCGGACTGACCCGGGACGTACCGGCGCTGGCCCTGCTGGTCGCCGCGTACACGTTCGGGACCAGCCTCGCCGGGATCTGTTCGATGTCGCTGCGCCAGCAGGTCACCCCGGATCATCTGCTCGGCCGGGTGACCTCGGCGTTCTGGACCCTGCACTCCGCGCTCGGCCCGCTCGGCGCGGCCGTGCTGACCGGTGCGGTGGCCCGGTACGGCACCGCACCGGTCTGCCTCGCCGCCGGACTGACCTGCCTCGGCATTGCCGCCGTCGGCACGCTGACCCCGATCCGGGTGCCGCGTCCGGAACTCGTACCGGCCCGGACCGCCGATCCCGCCTCGGGCTGAACATCTCGGGGCTTGCCTACTCGGCCGCAGGTGATCGCACCCGGAATCCGGCGAGCGTTGTCCCGTGGCGCCGAATACCAGCGCAGCCGCACCGGGACGCCGACCGGTCGGACGGTGGCCGGACGGGCCGGCCACCGTCGACCACGACCGCTCAGGGGCTGGTGCAGGTGAGGTCGCTGGGCGGGGTGTTGGTCCCGGTCCACGAGCCCTGGAAGCCGAAGCTGGCCGACCCGTTGGCGCCGAGCGTGCCGTTCCAGCTCACGTTCCGGACCGTGACCGACGATCCGCTCGCGGTCAGCGTCCCGTTCCAGAGCTGGCCGATCGTCTGTCCGTTGGCGAAGGTCCACCGCGCCGTCCAGCCGTTCAGCGTGCCGGTGCCGTTGTTGCGGACCGTCACCTCGGCCTGGAAGCCGCCCTGCCACTGGTTGATCTGCCGGTAGGTCGCGGTGCAGGCGGTGCCGCTCGGCGGCGGGGTGCTGGTCGGCGGCACGCTCGGTGTCGGCGAGGAGGTGGGCGGTCGGGTGGTGGCGGTGGGCCCCGGGGTCGCGCCGACCGGCAGGAAGCGCAGGATCCGGTCGTCGGTGGCGGCCGGCGTGCCGCGGCCGTCCCGGTTGCTGGTGGCCACCCAGAGCGAGCCGTCCGGGGCGCGTTCGACGGTACGCAGCCGGCCGTACTGGCCGGTGAGCTGGGCGGTCGGGCTGCCGGCGACCCCGCCGCTGCCGTTCAGCGGCACCTGCCAGAGCCGGGTGCCGCGCAGCGCGGCGACGAAGAGCATGTTGCCGTCGATCGCGGCACCGCTCGGCGACGCCTCGGCGGTCGACCAGGTGACGATCGGGTTGCGGAACCGCGGATCGTTTCCCTGACCCTCCACCGTCGGCCACCCGTAGTTGCCGCCGGGCACGATGTAGTTGACCTCGTCCCAGGTGTTCTGCCCGAACTCGCTGGCGTAGAGCCGGCCCTGGGCGTCCCAGGCGAGCCCCTGCACGTTGCGGTGGCCGAGGCTGTAGACCAGGGAACCGGCGGTCGGGTTGTCCGGCGGGGCGCTGCCGTCCGGCCGCATCCGCAGGATCTTGCCGTTGCGGCTGGACGGGTTCTGCGAGTTGGCGGTCTGGCCCGCGTCGCCGACGCCGGCATAGAGCATGCCGTCCGGACCGAAGGCGATCCGGCCGCCGTCGTGGAAGTTCGCCCGGGCCAGCCCGGTGAGGATCGGCGTCTGGGTCTGTGGCGCGTCCAGCCGGAACCGGACGATGCGGTTGTCGCTGGCCGAGGTGAAGTAGGCGTACACGTAGCGGTCGCTGGCGTAGCTCGGCGAGACGGCCAGGCCGAGCAGCCCGGCCTCACCGCCGGGCGAGACGCCGGAGATGGTGGCGACCTGCTGCGGGGTCTGCCCCGGGCGGATCTGCAGGACCCGGGCGGTGTCCCGCTCGGCGACCAGCGCGCTGCCGTCCGGCAGAAAGGCCATCCCCCAGGGCGCCTGGAGGTTGGTGGCGACGGTCTGCGGCCGGCTGAAGTCGAACTCGCCGGCGGCCAGCACCCCCGCCCCGCCGCCCGGTGCCGACGTCGTGTCGGCGACGGCGAACCCGGCGCCGCCGAGCACGACGGCGAGCGCCGCACCCGTGACGAGAAGCCGACTACTCCTCATGCCGCACCTCCAGGCGGACCAACCTCTTCCCCGGGCACGGCCGCCCGACGGTACAGAGATGCTCGTCAATGTATCACCGCCGCCCGGCGCGGTCTAGATCAGCTCCGCCGAGGGCGGACGAGCCGGTCCCCGCCCGGCCGGCCCGCCCGCGTCCTCGGCGGGTTCCCCCGCCCGTCCTTCACCCGGGTGCGACCACACCCCACCGGGTGGCGGTCCGGTCGGACCGGGCCTCCACCTCCCCGGCCCGCCGCGCGAGTACGAAACCCGCCGCCCGCCGCCCGCCGGACCAGAGATGATCATCACGCTCGACGCGCCCCGCCAGTGGGATACCGTTCTGTTGGTCCCGAGGTCGTCGCATGAGTCACCATCCCTTCCATCCGTCGGCGCGTGCCCGCTCGGCCGTGCCGGCTGGGTGACCCAGCCCGCGGGCAGAGTCGAACGGTCCGCAAACTTTCGGTGCCAGCCCGATAATTCGCTGTGATGCGGCGCACGCTACGACGCTGTGAACGAACGGTCAAGGATTGCGCCAGCCGGAAACCTCCGAGCTACTTTCGGCCTAAGTAGCCTCTCGACGCGGGCCCGACTTTCCGGAAACATGTCGGAAGTACGTGTGCACGCCCGCGTCCAACCTCACTTCGACGTGTGGGCGGCTCTGGAAGAGGCCAGCAACAAGCGACAGGAGGCTGCCCGTGAGCAGCAACCGCAACGCCGCCGACACCAGTCGGACAACCACCGACGTCGAGCGGCTTGAGGTCACGGGGGTGCACGATGGGCATCCGCACGACGGACAGCTCACCGCTACCGTCCCGGCGGACGCAGCACCCGGCGACAGCCCCGCTCCCGGCGCCCTGCCCCGCTGGCAGGACCCGCGACTGCCCGCCGCACAGCGGGTCGACGACCTGGTCGCCCGGCTCTCGCTGGAGGAGAAGACAGCGCAGCTCTACGGCGTCTGGGTGGGTGGCGACGCCACCGGTGAGGACCTGGCGCCGCACCAGCACGAGATGGCCAGCGAGGCCCCCGACTGGCGCGGGCTGATCAGCGCCGGCCTGGGCCAGGTCACCCGAGCGTTCGGCACCGCACCCGTCGACCCCGCCCTCGGCGCCCGGGCACTGGCCCGGATGCAGGAGGAGATCGTCGCCGCCAACCGGTTCGGCATCCCGGCGATCGCGCACGAGGAGTGCCTGACCGGCATCATGACCTGGAAGGCGACCGTCTATCCCACCCCGCTGGCCTGGGGCGCGACCTTCGACCCGGAGCTGGTCGAGCGGATGGCCGGGCAGATCGGCTCGGCGATGCGGATGCTCGGCGTGCACCAGGGGTTGGCCCCGGTGCTCGACGTGATCCGGGACCTGCGCTGGGGGCGCTGCGAGGAGTCGATCGGTGAGGACCCCTACCTGGTCGCCACCATCGGTACCGCGTACGTGCGGGGCCTGGAGTCCGCCGGCGTGGTCGCCACCCTGAAGCACCTCGTCGGATACTCGGCCTCCCGGGCGGGCCGCAACCACGGGCCGGTCGGCGCCGGCCCGCGGGAACTGGCCGACGTGCTCCTCCCGCCCTTCGAGATGGCCCTGCGGGACGGCGGCGCCAGATCGGTGATGCACGCCTACAACGAGATCGACGGCGTACCGCCGGCCGCCGACCCGGAACTGCTCACCCGGCTGCTCCGGGACGACTGGGACTTCACCGGCACCGTCGTCTCCGACTACTTCGGGATCAGCTTCCTGCAACGGCTGCACGGCGTCGCGGCCGACCTGGGCGAGGCAGCGGCGCTGGCGTTGGACGCCGGGGTGGACGTCGAGTTGCCGTCGGCACACTGCTACGGCAGCCCGCTGGTCGACGCGGTCCGGGCCGGCACCGTGCCGGAGGCCCTGGTCGACCGGGCGGTGACCCGGGTCCTGCGGCAGAAGTGCGAACTCGGTCTGCTCGACGCCGAGTGGTCGACCGTGCCGCCGGCACTCGCCGCGATCGCCGAACGGAGCAACGGCGACGCGCCGGGCATCGTCGAGGGCTCCGTCGACCTCGACCCACCCGCCAGCCGGGCGCTGGCCCGGGAACTCGCCGAGGAGTCGGTGGTGCTGCTGGCGAACTCCGGGGCGTTGCCGCTACGCCCGGAGAGCCGGATCGCCATGGTCGGGCCACTCGCCGACGACGTCGCCGGGATGCTCGGCTGCTACACCTTCCCCGGCCACGTCGGCAGCCAGCATCCGGAGCTGCCGGACGGGGTCGAGATCCAGACTCTGCTCGCCGCGCTCCGGGCCGAGCTGCCGGAGACCCCGATCAAGTACGCGCCCGGCGGCACCGTCGACGGACCGGCCGACCTCGACGCCGAGGCGATCAGCGCGGCCGCGGCGGTGGCCGCCGAGTCCGACGTCTGCGTGGCGGTACTCGGCGACCGGGCCGGACTCTTCGGCAGAGGCACCTCCGGCGAGGGCTGCGACACCGACGACCTGCGGCTGCCCGGCGCCCAGGCGGAGCTGCTGGCGGCACTGCTGGACACCGGAACCCCGGTGGTGCTGGTGCTGCTCGCCGGCCGCCCGTACGCACTCGGCGACTCGGTCGACCGGCTCGCCGCGGTGGTGCAGGCGTTCTTCCCCGGCGAGGAGGGCGGGCCGGCGGTGGCGCGGGTGCTCAGCGGGGCGGTCTGCCCGTCCGGCCGGCTGCCGGTCGGTATGCCGCGCAACCCGGGCGGCCAGCCGAACAGCTACCTCAACCCGGTGTTGGGCCAGAAGACCGAGGTCAGCAGCGTCGACCCGACCCCGCTCTTCCCGTTCGGCCACGGCCTGTCGTACACCACGTTCAGCTGGCCGGAGGTGCGGGTGGAGGGTGCGGTGCCGGTCGCGGAGCGGCCGGTGCAGGTGCCCACCGACGGTGCCGTCACCGTCTCGGTCTCGGTCCGCAACGACGGCGACCGGCACGGCACCGAGGTGGTGCAGCTCTACCTGCACGATCCGGTGGCCCAGGTGACCCGCCCGGTGGTCCGGCTCATCGGATATGCCCGGGTGCCGCTGGATCCGGGCCAGACCCGGCAGGTGGACTTCCGGGTGCACGCCGACCTCTCCTCGTTCACCGGCCGACTCGGTCACCGGGTGGTCGAACCCGGCGACCTGGAACTGCGGCTCTCCGCCTCCAGCGCCGAGCACCGGCACACCGTCCCGGTCCGGCTGACCGGCCCCGAGCGGCGGGTGGACCACCGCCGGCAGCTCGTCGCCGAGGTGACGCTGCGCTGAACCCTTTCCACCTCCCGCTGCGGTCCGCGGTCGCCGAGGTGGGAACTCGGGGGCGGGCGCCCCGCTGTCCAGGTTGAAACGGGTTCGCTGACCCCGCCGCCCGGGCCGGGACGACGGGTACCCAGCCGCCCGGCGCCCCGATGGTCGGCGGTCGGGGCGCCGGGCCCACCCGGTCGGCCGGCGGTCGCCCGACGGGTGAACGGCCGGTCGACCGGGCATACTGACCGGGGTGATCCTCGTCGGCACCTCCGGGTGGCAGTACCGCGACTGGCGGGACCGGTTCTATCCGACCGGCCTGCCGCAGCGACGCTGGCTCGAGCACTACGCCGAACGGTTCGGCACGGTGGAGGTGAACAACGCCTTCTACCGGCTACCCGAACGGGACGTCTTCGCCGGCTGGCGCGCCCGTACCCCGGACGACTTCTGTGTGGCGGTGAAGATGAGCCGCTACCTGACCCACATCAAGCGGCTGCGGGAGCCGGCCGAACCCGTCACCCGGTTCCTCGACCGGGCCACCGCGCTCGGTGACCGGCTCGGTCCGGTGCTGCTGCAACTGCCGCCGAACCTTCCCGCCGACCTCTCCGCGCTGGCCGAGGTGCTGTCCCGGTTTCCGTCCGGCGTACGGGTCACCGTGGAGCCCAGGCATCCGTCCTGGTGGACCGACCAGACCCGGCGGGTGCTGGAGCGGTACGGCGCCGCGCTCTGCTGGGCGGACCGGGGCGGCCGGCCCGTGACGCCGCTGTGGCGTACCGCCGGCTTCGGATACCTGCGGCTGCACGAGGGCCGTGCCGAGCCCCGGCCCCGGTACGGCCGGGCCGCGCTGCGCTCCTGGCTGGACCGGATCGCCGCGGCCTTCCCCGGAGACGAACCGGTCTTCGTCTTCTTCAACAACGACCCGGGCGGGGCCGCGATCGTCGACGCCGGTGTGCTGGCCGCGCTCGCCCGACGCCGGGGCGTACCGGTCAGCCGGACGCCGTGAGCGTGCCGACCGACCGGCGGCCGCCCACCCGGCACCACGGCAGGCGGGAATGCCGGGCTACGGCATGATCTTGACGAGGTCCTTCGGCATGCTCGACTTGACGTCGTCCCACTCGCCGTCGGTGACGTGCCGCCGCAGCGCGTTCAGCACCGTGTTGACCACTGTCGCCGGGCCGCCCTCGACGTCGAACGGGAAGCCGGCGCGTACCTCGTAGAGGAACTCCTCCCGATTCAGCTTGATCGGGACGACGCTCGGGTCCCAGCCGTCGAAGTAGAGCCCGCGCACCAGCAACGGCAACTGGGCCGCGAAGTGCGCGCTCTCCTGCACCGGCAACCGGTCCCGCAGCAGGTGCAGTACGGTCCGCAGCGCCGCGTACGACTGGTTGCGGCGTTCCTTCGGCCACCCGTACGCCTGCTCGATCTCCTTGAGGATGAGGTTGGTCTTGTCTATCGATGTCTCGAAGGCCGAGTACGAATTGTTCGTCACGACTGCTCCCCCGTCCCGTCTCGGCTACTGGCCACCCTTGCCATGCTCCCTGGGTCGCGGGTGAGCCCCGCTCACCCGGGGCGGGTGATTCCGGCGGCTACGCCGACAGGAGGTCGCGGAGCTTCTCGGCGTTCGTCTGGGCGTAGTCGCGGTAGCAGTTGTTGAACAAGACGTGCGTCTCGGCGGTTTCGCCGGCCAGTTCGCGCAGCTTGGGCGCCCAGTCCGCCAGCTCCCGATCGGAGTAGTGGTAGCCGAACTTCTGGTAGATGTCCTTGCTGGTCCACTTGTCGCTGTGCCCGTGGAACCGGACCACCGCCAGGTCGGCGGTCGCGGCCAGCACCGGCGGCACCGACGAACGGTGGCCCTGCGGCATGTCGACCGAGACGTACGCCAGCTCGTGCTTGCGGAGAAACTCCAGCGTCTCCTCCCGGTTGCCGTCGGCGAACCAGGAGGCGTGCCGGAACTCGAAGACCGGTCGCAACGGGCCGCAGCGCCGCCGCACCTCCAGCAGGTACTGCTTGTTGTCCCGGCGGATGGTGAACCACGGCGGGAACTGGAACAGCAGCGCCCCGAGTTTGCCCGCCTCGGCCAGCGGCTCCAGGGCGGACAGGAAGCGCGTCCACACCTCCTCGTACGCCTGCGCCGGCAGGTCACCCGGGTAGACGTTCTTCTTCTCCGTCTCCGGCCGCAGGTCCTTGTAGAGCGCGGAGACCCGGGTCGCGTGCCCGGTGAGCAGGCTGAACGCCTTCACGTTGAAGGTGAACCCGGCCGGGGTGCGTCCCACCCACAGTTCGGCGGTGCGCTCGGCGGGCGGCGAGTAGTAGGTGGCGTCGACCTCGACCAGCGGAAACCGCTCGGCGTAGTAGCCCAGCCGCCGTTCCGGGGTGTCCGCGCCCGCCGGATACCAGCCGGATTCCAGCAGCGTCCGATCGGTCCAGGAGGCCGTGCCGACCCTGATCTCACCCATGACTCCAGTTCACCCGCCCCGGCCGGGACGGGCAAGCCGGGCGCGGTCCACCTCCGTCGTCGGTCGCGTCCGCTCAGGCCGCCCGGCGTTCCCGGGACTGCTTACAGGTGACGCAGGTGGTCGCGGAGGGGAAAATCTCCAGCCGCTCCACCGGGATCGAGTCGCCGCAGCCCTCGCACCAGCCGTAGGTCCCCTCGGCCAGCCGGCTGAGCGCGTGCTCGAACTGGGCCCGACGGTCGAGGATGGTCCGCAGCAGCGACTGTGCGGTGTCCCGCTCGGCCGTTTTCGTACCGCTGTCCGCCTGGTCGTCGCCGGCCGTGTCGCCGACCTCCACCAGTCGCAGCACCTGGCTCTGCGTCAACGCCTCGTCGTATTCGACGGTCAGCTCGTCGTAGCGGGCCTGCAGGGCACGGCGGATCTGGTCGCTGTCGGCCGCCGAGCGGCGAGTACCGATTGCCTCGTTGACGAGCATGCGCTGCCTGCCTTTCCGTCGAAGGTACGGATCTGCGGTCCTGGACGGTATTGTCCGGGTCGCTCCGTCATGAGCAGCGCGATTACCCCACCGCCGTCGCCGGCAAACCGCCGATTTCCCGCCCCGCCGTCGGCCCTGGTAGGCCGTGCCGAGCGGTCAGCGGACGCTCTCCGACTCGACCAGCGCCGGGTGCCGGGGATCGTCCAGCCGGACCACCACGTCGGCGAAGGACGCCGGCCCGACCTCCTCGGCGTAGCGGGCGAACGCCGGCAGGGTCCAGCGCTGCGGCGGCGGCGTACGCCGGGCCAGCGCACCGGGCGAGAGCACCAGGTGGACCGCCAGATCGAACGGTAGGCCACCGCCGAGCAGCAGCGGCCCGCTCACCAGTACCACGCCGCCGGGCGGCAGCGTGACGTAGTCCGCCCGGGTGGCCCGGTCGGTCTCGGCGTTCCACAGCGTCGGCAGGATCCGCCCCGAACCGGCCGGGCCGGCGGGGTCGAGCACCTCCCGGCGCATCCCGGCCTCGTCGAGCCAGCCGAGGTAGTACGCGTCCGGGTTGGTACGGCCCTGCTCGTAGCGGAGCGACGCCGGCCGGAGGAAGTCCGCCGCGTCGACGCGTACCGCCGGGCGGCTCCGGACCCGCAGCGGGTCGACCAGCGCGTCGGCGAGCCGGCCCGGCTCCGCCGCCGGCGGCCCGTCGACCGCCACCCGCAGCCAGCCGCCGGCACGCTCGCCGGCCAGCCGCTCGGCCAACTCCTGCACCAGCAGTTCCGGGCTGATCGGGCGGACCCTCATCCGACCATCCTGCCCCGGCCCGGAGCGGCGCCGACCGCCCGGGGGCGGTGGTCGCGGCGGATCGGGCGGCGGGACCGCCCGGGGTACGCGCCGGAGTAGCACGCCCGGCGGCCGGCGCCCCGGTCAGGCGTCGCGACGGCGCAGCACGAGGTAGCCGCCGAGCAGCGAGGCGGCGGTCCAGAGCACGAGGATGCCGATCCCGGTCCACGGTCCGTAGTCCCGGACCCACCGGCCCTCGTCCTGCGGCCCGGCGAGGTGCAGGATCACCCAACTGGTCTGGTCCGGCAGGTACTGGGTGACGGTACGCAGTCCGGGGATGTTGCCGAGGCCCTGCGAGCCGAGGAAGAAGACCGGCAGCAGTACCGCCAGCGCGCGTACCGGGCTGCGCAGCATCGCCGCCACCCCGAGCGCGAAGAGGCAGAGCAGCACGAGGTGCAGGTAGCCACCGATCACGGCGGCCACCGCGCCGTCCGCGCCGAGCCCGACGCCGTACCGGCCGAGCGCGGCCTGGGCGACGAAGAAGCCGACCAGCACGGTGGGTACCGCGACCGCGCTGGCCAGCAGCGCGGTGCCGAGCACCTTACCGGCGTAGCAGCGACCCCGGCGTGGTACCGCGACCAGGGTGGCCCGGATCGTGCCCGAGCTGTATTCGCTCGCCATCACCAGCACCCCGAACACCACCAGGGCGAGTTGGCCGAGCGTCAGTCCGTAGAAGGCGGGAAAGAGCGGGTCGAAGCCGGCCGTCCGTTCCGGTGGCCGCGACCCGAAGCTGAGCCCGGCCAGCAGGCTCATGCCGACGCCGACGACGAAGGTCGGCAGCAGGGTCCAGACCGTCGACCGGACGGTCCGGATCTTCGTCAGCTCGGCCCGCAGCACCGCACCGAGCCAGGGCCGGGCGGCCCGGTCCCGCGCCGGCCCGCCGGTCGTCGCGCCGATTTCCGTCACCGCACTCACCGCTCTCCCCCGTCCACCCGCTGACCGCCCCGCACCCGCTGACCGCCGTCCACGCCCGAGCCGCCGTCCACCCGTCGACCTCCGGCCGCGCCGCCGTCCACGCCCGAGCCGCCGTCCACCCGTCGACCTCCGGCCGCGCCGCCGTCCACGCCCGAGCCGCCGTCCACCCGTCGATCTCCGGCCGCGCTCCGGTCGGCGTCCGCCGGCGGGTCGCCGCCGGCCCGGTAGTGCACCGCCGTCGCGGTGAGCCGCATGAACGCCTCCTCCAGGGACGCCCGCTGCACGCCGACCTCGTGCACGGTCAGCCGGTTGGCCGCGACCAGCTCCCCGATCCGGGCGGCCTCGCTGTCGTACGCCAGCAGCGTCCCGTCCGGCTCCGCCTCGACCCGGATGCCGGCGGCTGCCAGTACGCCCCGCAGCCGCTCCGGTTCCGGAGTCCGGATCCGTACCGCCGTGCCGGAGTTCGCCTCGACGAACTCGCGCATCCCGGTGTCGGCGAGCAGGCGGCCCTGCCCGATCACCACCAGGTGGTCCGCGGTCAGCGCCATCTCGCTCATCAGGTGGCTGGAGACGAAGACCGTCCGCCCCTCGGCGGCGAGCCCGCGCATCAACTCCCGGATCCACCGGATGCCCTCCGGGTCGAGCCCGTTGACCGGCTCGTCGAAGAGCAGCACCGGCGGGTCGCCGAGCAGCGCGGCGGCGATGCCGAGCCGCTGCACCATGCCGAGCGAGAAGCCGCCGACCCGCCGTTTCGCCACGTCCTGCAGACCGACCAGCGCCAGCACCTCGGCGACCCGGGAGCGCGGGATCCGGTTGCTCTGCGCCAACCAGAGCAGATGGTGGTACGCGCGCCGTCCCGGATGCGCCGACCGGGCCTCCAGCAACGCGCCGACCGAGCGCAGCGGTGCGGTCTGCTCCGGGTAGCTCCGGCCGTCGATCAGCACCTGCCCGGCACTCGGGCGGTCGAGGCCGAGCATCATCCGCATCGTCGTCGACTTGCCGGCGCCGTTCGGTCCGAGGAAGCCGGTCACCTGCCCTGGCCGGACGGTGAAGGAGATCCCGTCGACCGCGACGGTTCTGCCGTAGCGCTTGCGGAGACTGCACACGTCGATCACGCCCGCCACGCTAGGCAGCTCCGGCCGCCGGAACAGTCCTCGAAAGTCGTCGACTCCGGCCACCAATGTCGACGGGCCACGCCGGTCGGGTGCGGAGTCGGCGGCCGGTGCCGGCGGGTGACCGACGGACGTAACCTGCTGGCATGCGTCGACACCTGCTGCCCGTGGTCGTACTGCTGGCGGAGACCGCGTTGTTGCTGGCCGGAGCCGGGGACGGGGCGTCACCGTGGGACGTCGCCGGGCACGCCGGGCTGGTGGCGTTGGTCATCGCGGTACGCCACCGGGCCCCGGTCGGTGCGCTGATGGGCGCGCTGCTGCTCGTCGCGCTCTCCGACGGCGGGTACGTGCTGCTGCTCTGGGCCGCCTACCAGGCGGGGCGGGAGTCGCTGGACCGTACCCGGGCCGTCATGCTGGGCGGGGCGCTGACCGGCGCGCTCGCCGTACATCTGGTGAGCGCACCGGCGGATCCCCGGACGATCCCGAACCTGGTCTCCACGTACCTGGTCTTCGCCGCGCTGCCGGTGCTGGTCGGCCGGTACCTGGCCCAGCACGAGCGGCTCGTCTCCACCCTCGACCGGCACAACCGGCAGCTCCGCCGGGAACGGGAGCTGCTCGGCGAGCAGGAGCAGCTCCGGGAGCGGCTGCGGATCGCCCGGGACATGCACGACTCGCTCGGTCACCGGCTCAGCCTGGTCTCGGTGCAGGCCGCCGCGCTGGAGGTGGCGGAGCTGCCGCCGGTGCAGCGGCAGGCGGTGCGGCAGCTCGCCGGCGCCGCGCGCGGGGCCCTGGACGAACTCTACGAGCTGGTCGGTGCGCTGCGCGGCGGGCACGGCACCGATCAGCGGTCGCCGGGCCCGGAGCGGATCGGCCCGCTGGTGGCGGAGTTCCGCGCGGCCGGGACGCCGGTGACCCTGCGCGAGGAGGGAACTCCGCGCCCGCTGCGGAGCGCGGTCGGGCAGGCGGCGTACCGGGTGGTCGAGGAGGGGCTGACCAACGCGCTCAAGCACGCCCCCGGCCAGCCGGTCACGGTGCGGCTCCGGTGGGAGCCGGACGCGCTGCTGCTCACCCTGGACAACCCGCTGCCCAACGACCCGAGGACGACGCCCGACCCCGGACCCACCGCTGGCACCGTCGAGGCCGCCGGCACCGGCAGCGGCGACGCCGAGGGCATCCGGCCGGGGGCGGTCGGGCACGGGCTGGCCGGGTTGCGGGAGCGGGCCGACCAGGCGGGTGGACTCGTGGCGTACCGGATCGTCGAGCCCGGCGATCCCGCCCTCCCGGACGGCGGCGGGCGGAGCTGGCGACTCCTCGCGATGCTGCCGGCCACGGAGTCGGGCGGGGAGAGCGCGGAGCCCGCCACGCCGGCCGGGACCCGTACCCTGGCCCTGGGGCTCACCACCGCGGCCGTGATGTTCGTGGCGATGCCGGCGAGCATGCTGCTGGGAGTGCGGTGACGTGATCAGGGTGCTGCTCGCCGACGACGAGCCACTGATCAGGGCGGGCATCCGTACGGTGCTGGAGTCGGCCGGCGACATCGAGGTGGTCGCCGAGGCGGCGGACGGCAGGGCTGCGGTCGACGCAGCGCTGCGGCACCGGGCCGACGTGGCGCTGCTCGACATCCGGATGCCGGTGCTGAACGGGCTCGACACGGTCGACGAACTCGGCCGGCGGGTGCCCGGCCTCCGGGTGGTGGTGCTGACCTCCTTCGGGGCGGAGCCGAACGTGCTGCGGGCGGTACAGGCCCGGGTGGCCGGGTTCGTGCTGAAGAACTGCACGCCGGAGGAGCTGATCCGTGCGGTACGGGCCGCGCACGACGGAGACGCCTACCTCTCCCCGGCGGTGACCCGGCTGCTGCTCGGCATGGTCGCGCCGGAACCGGCGGGGCGCCGGCGGCAGGCGCGGGACCGGCTGGCGGCGCTGACCGCACGCGAGTCGGAGATCCTGCGCCTGGTCGCCGAGGGACTGTCCAACGCGGAGGTGGGCCGGCGGCTGCGGATGAGCGAGATGACCATCAAGACCTACGTGAGCCGGATCCTGGCGAAACTGGACTGCACGAACCGGGTGCAGGCCGCCCTGCTGGCCCGCGACGCCGGGCCCGCTCCGTGGGACTGACGACTCGCCCGGGACAGGCCAGGCGTGACGGTCGCCGGGTCAGGCGTTGCGGTCGATGGTGACCACGGCGTCGTCGGCCAGCCGGTAGCCGACCCCGTAGACGGTGGTGATCAACGGTACGTCGCCGACCTTGCCACGCAGTCGCCGGATGTGCACGTCGACGGTGCGTACCCCGGTGTGCTCGTAGCCCCAGACCGCGGTGAGGAGCTGGAGTCGGGTGAAGACCCGCCGGGGGTGCGCGACCAGGTGCATCAGCAGGTCGAACTCCAGCCGGGTGAGCGGCAGCGGCTCGCCGCCGAGCAGCACGGACCGGGACGCCGCGAGGATGTGCAGCGCCGACGCGCCGGTGGCGGTGGCGCTGACCGGCCGGGCCGGGGTGCGCGGCACGGCGGCGTCGGCGCGACGCTCCGCCTGGCCGGCGAACCCACCGGTGATCGTCGCCTCACCCCGTTCGACCAGCTCACGGGCGGCCTCGAGCAGTCGGCGGGCCGGTGCCGTCAGGACCTCCTCGTTGCCGATCAGCGGGATGGATAGCGTCACCGTCAGCGTCGGCGTTGGTGCGGTCGACCCGGCGGGCCGGCGGGACGCTCCGGGCGGTCGACCGGGGCCGACCGGCTGGGCGCTGTGCCACCCGGTACGCGACGAGGCGGGGCTGACCGACATGGTCCTCCTTGGCTGCAACGGGTGTTCCCCCACGGCCCGAACCGCCGCTGCCTCGATGCTTCCGGCCACCGGGGCAAGGGTCAAGGGGACACGACGATGCATGAATGTGACAATCGACAAACTCACCGGAATCACTTGCTCGCTCTTAGTACCAGATCATGTCACGCCCCGCACGCCCGGCAGGATGGTCAACATGCGGGGTGTGGTGACGGGGTTCGCGGTGATCTGGTCGGTCACCCTGGTCGGCTACCTCGTCGGCCGGTACGACCTGCTCGGCCCGCACGGCACCGTGGTGATCGCCCGGCTGGTCTTCCTGATCGCCACCCCCGCGCTGCTCTTCGGCACCCTGGCCCGCTCCACAGTGGCCGATCTGTTCACCCCGGCACTGGCCGCCTTCGTGCTGAGTACCCTGATCGTGGCGGCGGCCTACCTGCTCGTCGCGCGCTTCGGCTGGCGCCGCCCGGCCGGCGAGTCGACCATCGGGGCGATGTCCGCGGCGTACGTCAACGCGGCCAACCTCGGGCTGCCGGTCGCCGCGTACGTGCTGGGCGACGTCTCCTTCGTCGCCCCGGTCCTGATCTTCCAGGTGCTGGTGGCGGCGCCCCTGGCACTCGGGGTACTGGATGCCACCACCACCGACCGGGGCCTGTCGGTACGCCGGCTGGCGCTACTGCCGGCCCGAAACCCGATCATGCTGGGTTCGGCCGGCGGGTTGCTGGTCTCGGTCTCCGGCTGGCAGCCACCGGCCGAGCTGCTGCGCCCGTTCGACCTGGTCGGTTCGGCCGCCGTCCCGCTGGCCCTGATCGCGCTCGGCATGTCGCTGCCCGGCAGTCGCCCGCTGGCGGTCGGCCCCGGCGCCGCGCAGCGGTACGTCGCGGTGACCCTCAAGATCGTCGTACAACCCGTGGTGGCGTACCTGATCGCGCGGTACGCGCTGGGCCTGACCGGGCCGGCCCTGCTGGCCGCCGTGGTCACCTCGGCCCTGCCGACCGCGCAGAACGTCTTCGTCTTCGCCACCCACTACCGGCAGGCCCAGTCGCACGCCCGGGACGTCGTGGTGCTCTCCACCATCGCCGCCGCCGTCTCGCTCGCCGCCATCGCCGCCCTGCTCGGCTGAGCGCAGCCGCCCCGACCTCCGGACCGGGCCCCGGCCTGACCCACCGGAACCGGAACCGGACCGGAACCGACCTGACCGCCGGACCGCCGGACCGGAACCGGCCTGACCGCCTGACCGCCGGACCGCCGGACCGCCGGACCGCCGGACCGGAACCGGCCTGACCGCCGGACCGCCGGACCGCCGGACCGCCGGACCGGAGCCGGCGCTTGCGGACCCCACCGATCCCCGGCCCCTGCGCTCCGTCGGTCAGGCGCCGTCGTCGATCCGTACCGGGGCGTCGTCGGCGAGCCGGTAGCCGACCCCGTGCACGGTGGTGACCAGCGGCACCGACCGGGCCACCTTGGCCCGCAGCCGGCGTACGTGCACGTCGACGGTGCGGGCGACGGCGTGCTCGTACCCCCAGACGTTGCTGAGCAGTTGCAACCGGGTGAACACCCGGCGGGGGTTGCGGGCGAGGAAGACCAGCAGGTCGAACTCCAGCCGGGTGAACGGGACGGGTCGCCCGCCCTGGAGTACCACCCGGGGGCCGGTGAGCACCCGCAGCGCCCCCGTACCGGCGCCACCCGGACCGGTCGCCGACCCGGCGACGCCGGGCAGCACCGAGGTGGCACCGTCGGCCAGCAGCGGATCCGGCAGGTCGGGCAGCACCGAGGTGGCACCGTCGGCCAGCAGCGGATCCGGCAGGTCGGGCAGCACCGAGCCCGGGTCGGTGGCGGCATGGCCCGGCAGGCGGGTCTCGGTCGCCACGTCGGCGCCCTGGTCACGCAGTTCCCGGACCAGTCCCAGCAGCAGGGCCAGCTCCGGGGTGACCCGCCCGCCGACCAGCGGGAGGTCGACGGTGACCCGGATGACCGGTGCGGTCTCGGCGGCCGGCGGCCGGCGCCGGGCCGAGGTGGCCCGGCGCGGTCCGGCCGGTGACGGCGTACGCGGGTGGATGGCGACGACCGACATGGGAACTCCTTCGTGGGACGTTGGTCCGGTCCGCCCGCGTGCGGTGGCGCGCGGGGTCAGGTGAGCGCCCGCCGGGGGATGACCGGCGGGACGAAATCGGGTTGGGCGTAGACGTCGGTCGGCCCGAAGGCGGGCAGCCCGAGCCCGCGCCAGGCGACGAACCCGCCGACGATGTCGGTGGCCCGGTGCAGGCCGAGGTCCTGGAGCGCGGCGGCGGCCAGTGACGACGCGTAGCCCTCCTGGCAGAAGACGATGACCGGCAGGTCGTACCGGTCGGCGAGCGGGAGCCGGGCGGAGCTGCGCGGGTCGAACCGCCACTCGAGGACGTTCCGCTCCACCACCAGCGCGCCGGGGACCGATCCGGTGGCGGCCCGCTGGGCGGCCGGGCGGATGTCCACCAGCACCGCACCGGCGCGGGCGGCGAGATGCCCCGCCTCCGGTTCCAGGCGACGCAGCCGCACCCGGGCGGCGGCGAGGATCTCGTCGATGCTCCGCGAACCGGCCGGGGCCTGCGCTCGGCGACAGCCGTCGACCGGCTCTCGGAGGTTGGTCAGGTTCACCGCGCTGTCCTTCCGTCGTGTCGGGCCTCGAACCCGCACCGGGCGCCGCACCTGCTCACCAGGCGGTCCCCGCACCGGATGCCACACCTGGTCACCAGGCGACCCCCGCCTCGGCGACGTCCGCGACCCGTAGCCGCCCGCCGTCGATCCGGTAGCGGGTCATCCGGCGCAGCGCCGGGCGGTAGACGTGCACGCTCACCGCGGGCTGGTCGCCGTTGTTGGCCACCCGGTGCACGTGCCGGGCACCGAACCGGCGACCGGTGCCGGTGCCGAGCCGGCGGGGGTGGAGCCGGCCGCGCGCCACGGTCTCCTCGACCAGCGTTCCGGCGGCGACCAGGAAGGCGCCGGCGGATCCGCCGTGATCGTGCAGGTCCGTGTGCTGGCCGGGCAGCCAGGTGAGCAGCCACACCTCGTGGTCGGTGGCGCTGGCCAGGCGGTGGTACCAGCGCTCGACCGGATCGAAGCGCAGCGGCACCGGCCAGCCGGCCGGGCCGGCCGCGTCCGCCGCGTACCGGCGGGCGACGGCCAGCGGGTCCGGCCCGGTCAACGGGTTCGAAGAAATGGAGATCATTTTCGGTCCTCGGGGCAGGCGTTCGACTACCGGTGAGAGTAGCCCATAAAACCTATCTGCTTAGTAGGTTTTGCCACAAGCCCCGGCCGGCACTCGGAGGGCCCCTCCCGGTGAACCACCGACCGGAGAAGCCACCCGAGGGCCGAGGTGTCCGCTCAGGCGCCGCCCTCGTTCAGGGTGACCGTGACCGGCTTGTACCCGGTGCCGGTCACGTCGAGGCCGGCCGCCCGGACCTGGTCCAGCGCCGCCCGGACGTGGTCGTTGGTGTACGCGGTCGGCTCCGGCCGCTTGGTCAGCACCGTCTTGCCGTCCTGATTGCGGGTGGTCAACGCCAGGTCGACGGTGGCGTTCCAGGCCGCCTCGTCGACCACTCCGATGCCGCCCGGCGACGGCCAGACCAGCTTGTTGACCTCGTTCGCCTGCCACAGTTGGTGACTGGCGCCCAGTTTGGACCCCCGCTTCACCACCAGGTCACGGCAGTGTGCGACGTTGTCCCGGCAGTAGATCCACCCCTTCAGGGTGCCGGCCAGGAACTTCGTCGCGGTCTCCTGGTACGCCTTGTCGGTCGACAGCCGCTCGCTGCTGGCCCAGACCGCGTCCTGGAGCATCGCCGTGCCGACGGTGTTCCAGTCGAGCACGGTGAACGCCTCCGGCCGGTAGAGCTGGCCGGTCTTCGGGTCCTTCGCCTCCAGCAGTTGGGCGTACTCGTTGTAGCTCATCGCCTGGGCGGCGTCGATGTCGCCGCGCAGCAGCGCCTGCATGTCGAACTGCTGCTGCACCAGCGTGACGTCCCGGCCCGGGTCGAGCCCGGCCCTGGTCATCGCGGCGAAGAGTTCGAACTCGTTGCCGAACCCCCAGTTGCCCACCTTCCTCCCCCGCAGGTCGGCCGGCGAGGTGATCTTCTTGTCGGCGAAGCTGACCTGGTAGGTCCCGGACCGCTGGAAGATCTGCGCGATCTGGGTGATCCCGGCGCCCTGCTCCCGAGAGGCGAGCGCCTTCGGCACCCAGGCCACCGCGAAGTCGGCCTGCCCCTGTGCCAGCACGGTCTGCGGCACGATGTCGACGCCGCCCTCCAGGATCTGCACGTCCAGGCCCTGCTCGGCGTAGAAGCCCTGGTCGGCGGCGGCGATGAAGCCGGCGAACTGGGCCTGGACGAACCACTGCAACTGCAGGCGGACCTTGGTGGTCCCGCCCGCCCCGGCGCTCGGGGTGCCGGCGGTGTCCGCCGTGCCGCAGCCGGTCAGCAGGGCGACGCTCAGTATTCCGGCGACGAGGCCGCGGCCGAGGTGGCCGCCGAAACCCGGAAGCAGACGTGCCGATGTTCGCATCGTTCCTCCAGCGGTGAACTCCGTTCGGGGCCGGTCGGCCCCGGGGTCGGGCTGCGCCGGGCGGGCGAGGGCCAGGCGGGTCGGGACTCAGCCCGGCCGCCGCGCGCGCCAGGGCATCGCGAGGCGTTCCAGGCCGAGGGCGGCGAGATAGAAGACGAGACCGAGTACGCAGGCCCCGAGCACGAACGCCCAGGCCCTCGGGTACGCGGTGTACGAGGCGGCCGAGGTGATCCGGGAGCCGAGCCCGTCCTGCCGCCCACCGAAGTACTCGGCAACCACGGCGGCGATAACCGCGAGCGAGGCGGCCTGGCGCAGTCCGGTGAAGACGAACGGCAGCGCCCCGGGCAGCCGGACCAGCCGGGTGAAGGTCCAACCGCCGGCCGCGTAGCTGGCCATCAGCTCCCGGTGCACCGGATTGACCTCGGCGAGCCCGCGCAGCGTGTTGAGGAAGACCGGGAAGAAGACCACGATCGCCACCACCAGCCGGCGCGGGATGCTGCTGGTCGAGGAGAACATGTTGTTCAGGATCGGAGCCAGCGCGATGATCGGCAGCGCGTTCAGCGCCGCCGCGACCGGCAGCGACACCTCGGCCAGGAAACCGAACCGGCTGGCCAGCATCGCGGCGCCGAGCGCGGCCAGCGCGCCGAGGAGCAGCCCGATCCCGGCGTTGCCGCCGCTGGCCAGCCCGAC
The DNA here is from genome assembly GCF_050936445.1 of Plantactinospora sp. CA-294935. Taxonomy (NCBI): domain Bacteria; kingdom Bacillati; phylum Actinomycetota; class Actinomycetes; order Micromonosporales; family Micromonosporaceae; genus Plantactinospora; species Plantactinospora sp. CA-294935. The sequence continues at coordinate 6,873,170 of NZ_JBNJMU010000001.1, read as the reverse complement.
CTGCCAGATGGTGGCCCGGTTGTCCCAGAACTCCACGCCGATCCGGGACGGCGCCGGCAGCAGGAACGGCGCCACCCGGCCGAGGGTGACCGTCAGCTCCCAGAGCACCAGCCCGAGTACGCCGAAGAGCAGCGGCGGCCAGGCGGACCGGACCAGCCCGACGGCCCCGGCCGGCCGGCGGCGTCGGCGGCCCCCGACCGGTGCGGCCGGATCCACCGCCACGGTCGGGTCGACCAGGACGGCCGACCCGGCCGGCGACCCCGGCGCGGCTCCGCCGGTGGTCATGCCGGTGCTCCGGCGGCAGCCGGGTCCGCCCCCGCTGGCGGGGCCGACCCTGGCGTGCCCCGCAGCGCCTGCCGGACCCGGGTGATGCCGGCGAAGAACGCCGCGGACTGCCGGGTCGCCTCGGTCCGCTCCCCCAGCTCCACCCCGACGATCTCGACGATCCGGCCGGGCCGGGCGGACATCACCACCACCCGGTCCGACAGGTAGACCGCCTCCGGGATCGAGTGGGTGACGAAGACCGTACTGGTGCCCTTGCGGGCGCAGATCCGCAGCAGTTCGTCCTGCAACCGTTCCCGGGTCATCTCGTCCAGCGCCCCGAACGGCTCGTCCATCAGCAGCAGCGGTGGGTCCACCGCCAGCGCGCGGGCGATCGCCACCCGCTGCTGCATCCCGCCGGAGAGCTGGTCCGGATAGTGTCCGGCGAAGTCGGCCAGCCCGACCAGGTCCAGCATCTCCCGCGCCTTGGCCTGCCGGTCCCGCCGGGACAGGCCGCGCAGCTCCAGCGGCAGCTCCACGTTGCGGGCCACCGTCCGCCAGTCCAGCAGCCCGGCCTGCTGGAACGCGATGCCGTAGGCCAGGTCCCGCCGGGCCTGCCGGGCCGACCGGTCCGCCACCCGTACCGTGCCGCCGGTCGGCGGCACCAGGTCGGCCACCAGCCGGAGCAGGGTGGACTTGCCGCAGCCGGAGGGCCCGATCAGGGTGACGAACTCGCCCCGGCCGACCGTCAGGTCGACGCCGTCGAGCGCGGTCACCTCGTCCGGGCGGCCGGCGTTGAACACCTTCGTCACCCCGGCCAGCTCGACGGCCGGACCGGGTTCGACCGGCCGTCCGGCGCGACCGCCCGGGCTCGGGCCACCGGTCGACCCGACCACCCGATCGATCACCGCCTCGGATCCCCGGTCGACCACCGCCTCGGTCTCGGCCCGGTCGGTCACCGCCTCGGGCGCCCGGTCGGTCACCGCACCGGTCTCCATCTCCGTCACCGCGTCGAGGCCCTTCGTCGGGGGGACAGCAGCAGTTCCGCGAGGCCGACCGCGCCGGCCACGACGAGCCCGAGCAGCGCCGCACCGAGCAGCGCGGTGTAGACCTTGGCCGGGTCGGTGGTCGCCTCCCGGGCGTACTCGACGACCAGCCGGCCGATGCCGCCCCGGGTACCGGTGGAGATCTCCCCGACCACCGCGCCGACCACCGCCGCCGCGCCGGCCAGCCGCAGCGCCGGAAAGAGGTAGGGTCGGGCCGCCGGCAGCCGCAGTTTGACCAGCGTGCGCCACCAGCCGGCCGCGTAGCTGCGCATCAGCTCCTCGGCGATCGGGGCCGGGGACTGGAGTCCGCGCAGCAGCCCGACCGCGATCGGGAAGAACGCCAGGTACGCCGCGATGGTCGCCACCGACATCCACGGCTGCCACGGGCGGGAGCCGATGCTGAACTGCCCGCCCCAGCCGGCGATCACCGGGGCCAGCGCGATCAGGGGCACGGTCTGGGAGAGGATCACGTACGGCAGCAGTCCCCGCTCGGCGACCCGGAACCGCTGCATCAGCACCGCCAGTACGGCACCGACCAGCACCGCCGCGACGAAGCCGACCGCCACGGCGCGCAGGGTGAACGCGGCGGCCCGCAGCACCACCAGGCCGACCGGCTCGCCACCGGCCAGTTCGGGATCGGCGAACCGGCCGAGGATCTCGGCGACGTGCGGCATGGCTCCGTCGTCGGCCCGGGGCAGCAGCCGTACCCCGAACAACGTCGTGCCGTCCGGATCGCCGACCGCCTTGTAGCCCTCCCACAGCAGTACGCCGAGCAGCGTCGCACCGAGCGTGCCGGCGACCACCCGGCCCCGCCCCCGCCAACCGCCACTCACCGGCATGCCGCGCTCAGCCCGCCGTCGCCGGCACGTCGGGACCGGTCCGGGGTGCCGGTGCCAGGGACGGCACCCCGCCCAGCACCGGGATCACCGACTCGCCGTACGCGGCCAGGGTGTGTTCCTTGTCGTCGTGCTGGAGATAGACGGCGAACTGGTCGACGCCGAGTTCCCGCAGCGCGGCCAGCTTCTCCAGGTGTGCCGAGACCGGCCCGAGCAGGCAGAACCGGTCGACGATCTCGTCCGGTACGAAGTCGGTGTGCGTGTTGCCGGCCCGGCCGTGCTCGGCGTAGTCGTAGCCGCGCCGCCCGGCGATGTAGTCGGTCAGCGCTCTCGGTACCGCGCCCGAGCCGTCGGCGCCGTACCGGGCGACGATGTCGGCGACGTGGTTGCCGACCATCCCGCCGAACCACCGGCACTGGTCGCGCTGGTGTGCCAGGTCGTCACCGACGTAGGCGGGTGCGGCGACGCAGAACGTGATCGCCGCCGGGTCCCGGCCGGCCCGTTCGGCGGCCCGCCGGACCGTGCCGATCATCCAGGCCGCGATGTCCGGGTCGGCGAGTTGCAGGATGTAGCCGTCACCCACCTCGCCGGCCAGCCCCAGCGCCCGGGGCCCGTACGCGGCGATCCACATCTCCAGCGCCCCGCCGGAGACCCACGGGAACCGCACCTGCCGCCCCCGGTAGTCGGCGGTCCGGCCGTGCGCCAGCTCCCGGATCACCGTCACGCAGTCCCGCAGCTCCCCGATGGTGGTCGGCGGATAGCCGAGGGTGCGCAGTGCCGAGTCGCCCCGGCCGATCCCGCAGACCGTACGGTTGCCGTACATCTCGTTGAGGGTGGCGAAGAGCGAGGCGGTGACGGTCCAGTCCCGGGTGCCGGGGTTGGTGACCATCGGTCCGACCATCACCCGCTCGGTCTCGGCGAGGATCTGCGAGTAGATCACGAACGGCTCCTGCCAGAGCAGGTGCGAGTCGAACGTCCAGACGTGGCTGAAGCCGGCCGCCTCGGCCTGCTTCGCCAGCGCCACCACCTCGCGGGCCGGCGGGTCGCACTGGAAGACCACCCCGATGTCCATCAACCGCTCACCGCACCCTCGGGAAGCCGAGGTCGACCTCGCTGGTCGCCGGGTCGGGCCAGCGCGAGGTGACCACCTTGGTCCTGGTGTAGAAGGCCAGCCCCTCGGGGCCGTACATGTGCAGGTCGCCGAAGAGCGACGACTTCCAGCCGCCGAAGCTGTAGTAGGCGACCGGCACCGGGATCGGCACGTTGATCCCGACCATGCCGCAGACCACGTCGTACTGGAACCGCCGGGCCGCGCCGCCGTCCCGGGTGAAGAGCGCGGTGCCGTTGCCGTACTCGTTGGAATTGACCAGGGCGACGGCCTCGGCGTAGCTGTCCACCCGGACCACCGACAGCACCGGCCCGAAGATCTCGTCGAGGTAGTAGTCGGAGTCGGCCGCGACGTGGTCCACCAGGGACGGGCCGAGGAAGAAGCCGGGCCCGTCGGCGGCCGGCAGCGCCCGGCCGTCCACCACCACCCGGCCGCCGGGCCGGTCCAGGTACGCCCGCACCCGGTCCCGGTGCTCGCCGGTGATCAGCGGCCCCATCTCGGCGTCCGGGTCGCTGGCCGGGCCGACCCGGATCCGCGCCATCCGCTCCGAGATCGCCTCGACCAGCGGGTCGGCGACCGCGCCGACCGCGACCACCACCGAGACCGCCATGCAGCGCTCCCCCGCCGAACCGAACCCGGCCGAGACGGCGGCGTCGGCGGCGGCCCCGATGTCGGCGTCCGGCAGCACCACCATGTGGTTCTTGGCCCCGCCGAGCGCCTGTACCCGCTTGCCGGCGGCGGTGCCGGCGGTGTAGATCGACCGGGCGACCGGGGTGGAGCCGACGAAGGAGAGCGCGGCCACGTCCGGGTCGGCGATCAGCGCCTCGACCGCCGACCGGTCGCCCTGGACGACGTTGAACGCCCCGTCCGGCAGCCCGGCCCGGCGCAGCAGGTCGGCCAGGAGCAGCGAGACGCTCGGGTCCTTCTCGCTCGGCTTGAGCACGAAGGTGTTGCCGGCGACCAGCGCGGTGCAGAACATCCACATCGGCACCATGGCCGGGAAGTTGAACGGGGTGATCCCGGCGACCACCCCGAGCGGCTGCCGGATCGAATAGACATCCACCCCGGTCGCGGCCTGCTCGCTGTAGCCGCCCTTGAGCAGGTGCGGCGCGCCGGCCGCGAACTCGACGTTCTCCAGGCCCCGGGCCAGCTCGCCGGCCGCGTCGGCCACCGTCTTGCCGTGCTCGGCGGAGAGCAGGGTGGCGATCTCCTTCCGGTTGGCGTCCACCAGGTCGCGGAACCGGAACATCACCTCGGCCCGCCGGGACAGCGACGCCGCCCGCCAGGCCGGTTGCGCGGCGGCGGCGGAGCGGACCGCGGTACGTACCTCGGCGTCGGTGGCGGCGACCAGCACGGCCTGCCGTTCTCCGGTCGCCGGGTCGTAGACCGGCAGCCGCCGGTCCCCGGTGCCGGCGACCTCGGCCCCGTCGATCCAGTGTGGAATCTCCCGCATCACGCCACCTCAGTTCAGATAGGTCGACAGTCCGCGCCGCAGGTAGCGCCCGTGCCCGCGCCGCCCGTGGTACGCCCCGTCGGCGACCAGTACGCTGCCCCGGCTGATCACGGTGTCGACCCGGCCGGCGATCTCGTAGCCCTCGTACGCCGAGTGGTCCATGTTCATGTGGTGGGTGCCGACGCCGATGCTGGTCCGGCCGGCCGGGTCGTAGACGACGATGTCGGCGTCGGAGCCCGGGGCGAGCACCCCCTTGCGGGGATAGAGCCCGAACATCCGGGCCGGGGTGGTGGCGATCGTCTCCACCCAGCGCTCCAGGGTCAGCTTGCCGTCCACCACGCCCTGATAGAGCAGGTCCACCCGGTGTTCCACCCCGCCGATCCCGTTCGGGATCTTGGAGAAGTCGCCGAGCCCCAGCTCTTTCTGGTCCTTGAAGCAGAACGGGCAGTGGTCGGTGGAGACCACCGCCAGGTCGTTGCTGCGCAGCCCCTGCCACAGGTCGCGGTGGTGCGACTCGTGCTTGCTGCGCAGCGGGGTCGAGCAGACCCACTTGGCGCCCTCGAAGCCGGGTGCGCCGAGCTGGTCCTCCAGGGTCAGGTAGAGGTATTGCGGGCAGGTCTCGGCGAAGACGTTCCGGCCGGCGTGCCGGGCCGCCGCGACCTGGGCCAGGGCCTGGCTGGCGCTCAGGTGCACGATGTAGAGCGGGCAGTCCCGGGCCACCTCGGCGAGCCGGATCGCCCGGTGCGTCGCCTCGGCCTCCAGCGCCTCCGGCCGGGTCAGCCCGTGGTGGATCGGGTCGGTCTCGCCCCGGGCCAGCGCCTGCTGCACGAGTACGTCGATCGCGATGCCGTTCTCGGCGTGCATCATGATCATGGCGCCGTTCTCCCGGGCCCGCTGCATCGCCCGGAGGATCTGGCCGTCGTCGGAGTAGAACACCCCCGGGTACGCCATGAAGAGCTTGAAGCTGCTGATCCCCTCGTCGGCGACGAGCATGTCCATCGCCTTGAGCGCGTCGTCGTCGACCCCACCGAGGATCATGTGGAACGCGTAGTCGACGTGGCAGTTGCCGTCGGCCTTGGCGTGCCAGGCGGCCAGCCCGTCCTGCACCACCTCGCCGGTGCGCTGCACCGCGAAGTCGACGATGGTGGTGGTGCCGCCGTACGCCGCCGCCCGGGTGCCGGTGTCGAAGGTGTCGGAGGCGTTGGTGCCGCCGAACGGCAGCTCCATGTGGGTGTGCGCGTCGATCCCGCCGGGGATGACGTACTTCCCGGTGGCGTCGACGACCTGGTGGTCGCCGCCCGGCGCCCGCCCGGGTGCGAAGAGCGCGACGATGGTCTCGCCGTCGACCAGGACGTCGGCGGCGTGCGTGCCGGTCGCCCCGACGACGGTGCCCCCACTGACCAGCAGTGTCATGGCGTGCCTCCTGTTCAGGGCTGGACGAGGCCGCCGTACGCGTCCGGGCGGCGGTCCCGGTAGAAGGCCCACCGGTCGCGTACCTCGGCGAGCAGGCCCAGGTCGAGGTCCCGGACGATCAGCTCCGGGGCGTGGTCGTCGCCGACCTCCCCGACGAACTGCCCCTCCGGGTCCACGAAGTACGACGTGCCGTAGAAGTCGTTGTCGCCGAGGTCCTCCACCCCGACCCGGTTGATCGCGCCGACGAAGTACTCGTTCGCCACCGCCGAGGCCGGCTGCTCCAACTTCCACAGGTACGCCGACAGGCCCCGGCTGGTCGCCGACGGGTTGAACACCACGGTGGCACCGGCCAGGCCGAGCGCCCGCCAGCCCTCCGGGAAGTGCCGGTCGTAGCAGATGTAGACGCCGATCCGGCCGACGGCGGTGTCGAAGATCGGATATCCGAGGTTGCCGGGGCGGAAGTAGAACTTCTCCCAGAATCCCTTCACCTGCGGGATGTGCGTCTTCCGGTATTTGCCGAGATATCTGCCGTCGGCGTCGACCACCGCGGCGGTGTTGTAGAGCACGCCGGGCTGCTCCTGCTCGTACATCGGCAGCACCATCACCATGCCGAGTTCGGCGGCGAGCGCGGCGAACCGCTCCGTGGTCGGGCCCGGGATCGACTCGGCGTACGCGTAGTAGCCCTGGTCCTGCACCTGGCAGAAGTACGGGCCGTAGAACAGCTCCTGGAAACAGATGACCTTGGCGCCCTGTGCGGCGGCCTGCCGGGCGTACTCCTCGTGCGCCTTGATCATCGATTCCTTGTCGCCGGTCCAGTTCGTCTGCACCAGGGCCGCGCGGATGATCTCTGCCATGGTCGAACCTCCTCGGCACCGTGCCCGCTGGTGGTGCTCGTCGGTGGAGAGCCTGCTGACCTTGCGATGACCTTGTGTGACCTTTGATTTTCCGACCGGATGGCGTAGGACTTTAGTGACACAAGTCGGGGCGGACAATGGCCAATTTGTTACTGATTTTTTCGGAGAAGTAACATGCTGCAGCTCATCGCCAGTGCGATCGACGACCGTACGGCCCGGGGCGTCGCCGCGGCGGTGAGCCGGCTGGTCCGTACCGGCGAGCTGCCGGCCGGCACCCGGTTGCCGACGGTCCGCTCCGTCGCCCGGGAACTGGGGATCAGCCCGACCACGGTCAGCGAGGCGTGGCGCTCGCTGGCCAGTGCCGGCGCGATCCAGACCCGGGGTCGCTCCGGCACCTTCGTGCTGCCACCCAACCGGCTCCGGCAGAGCCTCCGGTACGCCCGGCTCACCGCCAGGCCGGCGACGCTGCCGCACGACTTCTCCACCGGCGTACCCGATCACGACCTGCTGCCGGACCTGGCACCCGCGCTGCGCCGGATCGGCGACACCCGGCTCACCACGTCGTACCTGGAGGAGCCGGTGCTGCCCCGCCTGGAGGTGGTACTCCGGGACCGCTGGCCCTTTCCACCGCAGCAGCTCACCGTGGTCGACGGTGCGCTGGACGCGCTGGACCGGGTGGTCGGGGTGGCCGTCCGGCTCGGCGACCGGGTACTCGTGGAGAACCCGGCCTTTCCACCCCTGCTCGACCTGCTCGACACCGTCGGTGCGGTGCCGGTGCCGGTCTCGCTGGACGGGTCCGGCATCGCGCCGGCCTCGCTCGCCGCCGGACTCGACCGGGCCCCGGTGGCGCTGCTGCTCCAGCCCCGGGCGCACAACCCGACCGGCATCTCGATGACGCCGGAGCGCGCCGTCGAGCTGGCCAGCGTGCTCGCCGGGCACCCGCTGGGCGGCGCCGTCGTGGTGGTCGAGGACGACCACGCGGGCGACATCGCCTCCGCCCCGCCGGTCTCGCTCGGCGAGTGGCTGCCCGACCAGGTGGTGCACATCCGCAGCTTCTCCAAGAGCCACGGCCCCGACCTGCGGCTCGCCGCCGTCGGCGGGCCGGCCGCGCTGGTCGCCTCGGTCGCCGACCGGCGCCTGCTCGGCCCCGGCTGGTCCAGCCGGGTGCTGCAGGCCGTGCTGCTCGACCTGCTCACCGATCCGGCGACGGTACGGTCGCTGGCCGGCGCCCGCCGCGAGTACGCCCGCCGCCGCGACCTGCTCACCGCCGCGCTGGCCGACCGGGGTGTCGACGCTCCGGCCCCGGACGGGATCAACATGTGGATTCCGGTACGCGACCAGCAGCAGGCGATGCTCTCGCTCGCCGCGCACGGGATCGCGGTCGCCCCCGGCACCCCGTTCGAGATCGATCCGCTCGGCACCGACCACGTCCGGCTCACCGTCGGGCTGGTCCGGGACGGCTTCGACGACCTGGCCGACCTGCTCGCCGACGCGGCCGGCGGACCGAGCCGGGCCAGCGGCCGGCGCCTGCGCACCCTGCGCCGCAGCATCCGCTGAACCGCGACCGGGGCGACCGTTCGGCCGCAACGGACGTGGCGGCACGGCGGTGCGGCGGCACGGCGGTGCGGCGGGCGGTGGCGGCGGTGGCGGCGGTGCTGTTGTGTGGCGGCACGGCGGCACGGCGGCACGGCGGTGCGGCTGTGCGGCTGTGCGGCGGGCGGTGGCGGCGGTGCTGTTGTGCGGTGGTGCGGCGGTGGTGCGGTGGCTCACCGCCACGGTGGCGGCGGCGGGGCCCGGACCGCGAAGAGGGTGTGCTCGCCGTCGGCCACGTAGACCGTGTCGCCGGTCGCGGCGGGCGGTCCCGAGTTCCGGTCCCCGGCCGCGAAGCGCCAGCCCACCTGGCCGGTCGCCGGATCGAACGCATACACCGTGCCGTCGCCGGCAGCGCTGGAGTAGAGGATCGGACCGGCCGTGACCAGCTCGGACGCGTGGAACGCCGCCGACCAGAGCAGCTCGCCGGTCGACGCCCGGTAGGCGTTGGTACGCCAGCGGTCGAAACAGCAGCCGGTGCCGAACGGCACGTAGACGGTGTCGCCCCGGACGACCGGTGCGGCCACGAGATCGGACTCGTGGCTCCACAGTTTCCGGCCGTCCGACAGGTCGAAGGCGCCCAGGTAGCTGGCGGCGGCCGTGATGTGCACGGCCCGCTCCGAGACCACCGGGGCGGCATCCACCGGGCCCGGCAGCCCGGAATAGCTCCACCGGAGGAGACCGGTACCCGCGTCGAGCGCGTACAGCGTGCGATCGCCGCCGACGTAGACGACGCCGTGTGCCACCGTCGGACCGGTACCTTCCGAGCGGCCCAGGTTGCGGCTCCAGCGGAGCTGGCCGGTGGCCTGGTCCAGCGCGTAGAGGTTCGGACCGAGACCGCCGTGCTGGTCGGTGACGTAGACGAGCCCGTCGGCCGCGCTCAGCGTCGAGCGGAGACTGCCGCCGACCCGGTAGCTCCAGCGGATCCGGTGGGTGTCGACGTCGAGCGCGTACAGCAGCTCGGAACCGGCGAGGTAGAGGACGCCGTCGGCGATCGTCAGCGTGGTGTCCGGTTCGGGAACCGGGTGCGTCCAGCGAACGGCGCCGGTCGCGGCGTCGAGCGCGTAGAGGGTGCCGTCGGCGCTGCCGAGATAGACCGTGCCGGCCGCGACGACCGGGCCGGCATGGGTCTCGTCGGCGGCGGTGAAGGTCCACCGGAGCTGCGGTCCGGTGGGTCCGGTCGGCCGGCCCGGCAGGCCGAGGTGTACCCCGGAGAGGTAGCCGAGCAGGAGCGCGAGCGCCGCTCCGGCCATGGCCCCGGCGAGGGTGCCGGCGGAGGTGCGGCGTCGAGTCGGCCCGGGCGGAGCCCGCAGGACCGTCGGGCGACGGTCGATCCCGGTGACGTTCACGTTTCCCACCCATCCCCAGCGCACGTCGGCTACGACGAAGCGGAGTCCGGGTAAGCCACCACTTACCCGGTCATCGTAACCCCCGAAATGACGTACTTCAATCAAACGGACGAACGCCGGCAAAGCACCGCCGGCGGCCCGAGATCTACCGGGAGATGGTCGGCCGCCCGCCGTACGAGGACGAGTAACGCGCCGCCGGTCACGACTCCGGCTCCGCCCGCCAGATCGCGCGTTCGTAACCGGCAACCACCAACAGCAATGCCACGATCAGGCCCAACGCGGCCAGGGCGGGCAGGTGCCTTCCTGCCGGCAACAGGAGCAGGGCCGCGCCGACCGCGCCGAGTTGTGCCCGGGGTGCCGACCGGACGGCGACCCGGAGGAACAGGGGTCGGCCGGCAAGGTAGAGGGCCGCACCACCGTATAGGGCGATCAGCGACGGCCAGTCCAACGGTTCACCGGCGAACCGGCCGGACCGGTCCTCCGCCAGGTGCGCGACGACCTGTTCGATCCCGAGCGCCAGGTAGATGATTCCCGCGATCATCAGCAGGTAGGTCAGGCCGTACCCGTCGGCGGCGATCCGGTCGCGCTGCGGCGGTGGCGCGCCGGCCAGGACACGGGCCGCGGCCGGCCCGACGTTCTCGAAGTACAACCGCCACAGGCAGACCGTCGCGAGCAGGGCCAGCAGGGCGGCTGCCAGCACCGGCGGGTGGGTGACCGCCGTCCCGGCCCCGGTACCGACGGAGATCAGCGACTCGCCGAGTGCGATGATCAACGCCAGGTTGTGCCGCTCGCTGAAGTGACCGGGGTTCCGTAGCTGCCAGCCCCCGACGGCGGCGAGCGTGAGCCGTTGACCACCGATGTCGACCAGCAACGACGCCGCCCAGAGCAGGGTCTGCGCGGTCCCGCCGTACAGCGCGCCGAGGACGAGCGGGATCCAGGCGAGGACGATCGGGATCGCGAGCACCCGCAGCCGTCGGCCCCGACCCGAGCGAACTGAGTACCGGGACGGATACGCGGCATAGGGATCGCTGATTGCCTGGTGTCATGTTGTCTGATGTCATGGCGCGACGCGTCCGCGCTCCTCGGCCGGCGGTCGGCCGGGTTCACCGGGGGACGACAGGGACGGCCGGCCCCGCCGGCCTGCTGGCCTGTCTTCTCGTGCTGTCATCCGCAGGATGTGGCTCTCCGGGCCCCGACCGTGCTCGGGACGATGTGATGGCGGAGGCCGAGCAGGCTGCCCACGAGACCGAGCCGTGGGCGACCGACTCGCACAACCTGGGCGGCTGGGCGAGTAACCAGGCGGTGCTCGATCACCTGGTCTTCCTGACCCAGGGGGAGCGGCTCACGTCCGTGGTGCACAACCCCGACGAGCGCGGGGTGGGCCGGTTGGCCACGCTAGAGGTCCTGTTGGTGCAATCGGCGTCGAGTCTGTGGATGGGCGGAGACGAGAAGGACTACAACGTCTGCGTACGCTTCGAGGTCCGCCGGGCGAGCAGTGGGCCGCGCGAGATCACTCCGGAGACGATCGACTGCCCGCCCGGGGTTCCGGCCGCCCCGACACCGAGGTGACACGCTGTGCTCTCGACTCCGGCCCGGAAGCCCTCCAGATCGGAACACCCGTCACCGGAGCGGTGGGAGCCCGACGAACGCCCGCCAGGCGGCCGGCGCGAAACGCAACACCGGCCCCGACCGGTCCTTGCTGTCCCGTACCGCAACCACGCCAGCCAGATTGTCCGCCACCTCGACACAGTTGCCGGTCTGGCCACTTCGACTACTCGTCCGCCAGCACGCACCGCTCAGGTCGCCCATGTCTCCGCCGCCTCCGAAATCAGCTCGATCGGCTGCTGGTGCGGCAGCGCCTCGGACCGAATGGCCTCCCACGCCTTCAGGATCCAGGCCAGAACCGGACCGCCGACCACCACCTGACCCGGCGCCTGGTGGTCCAGATAGGCGACGTCCTCGTTGTCAGGCAGGGTGGCGATGATGAAGGCACCGCCGAGCCCAGGGTACGCACCAACCAATTCCGGCACGACCTGCATCCGGACGTGTGGCAACTCCTTGGCGATCTCGACCAGGTGCAGCAACTGCTCCCGCATCACCTCAGGGCCGCCGACCGCCCGCCGCAGTACCCCAGCGTCCAGCACGACAGTGAACTGCGGCGGGTTCTCCCCCCGCAACACCGACTGTCGTTGCAGCCGAGCTTTCACCCGGCGCTCCACCTCGCCAGGTGTCAGCAGGCCACCGCTTTCGAAAATCGCCCGGGCATACGCCTCGGTCTGGAGCAAACCGGGGATCGTGGTGTTCTCGAACGTCCGTAGCGCCTCGGCCTGCTCCTCGTAGAACAACCACTCCTTGGCCCATACCGGTGACTCGTCGGCCTTGACGAGGTCCTCGTAGATGCTCATCAGCAGGCCGCCGGTGTTCAGTACCTCATCGGCGACCTTGAGGAACTTGGGGGTCGGGTGGGCGTTGGCCGGTCTCGACCGAGCTGACGTGTGAGCCGGAGAAGTGCATCAGCTCCCCAGCGCCTCCTGGCTGAGTCCGGCCGCGACTCTGCGGCGGCGCAACTCGCGGATCAGGAACTCGGACGGTGACATGGTCATCTGCCGCTACTCCCCTGCTCGTAATGGACTCGTGCCATCGACCGCCTCCACGGCCTCAGTCGATCACTCTCCGCGATCAGCCGAATGCCGGATCAGAGCGTAGTCGTGTCCACTGCGGACTGTCACCGCCAAAAATGCTCCGGGTTGCCCATCCTCTGCCCACACATCCGCTGCTTTCGCTCACGGTTGCCGCGGTGGTGACGGCGGTGTCCCGGGACGAGGGGCACTATTTTCCAGCCTGGGCTGCTCAAGCGGGTCGTCCACCGCGACGAGACCGGCAACCTGGTCCGGCTCGCCGGGATCATGGGCGTGGTACGCGAGGGCGGCGAGATCCGCCCCGGCGACGAGATCACCGTCGAGCTGCCGCCCGAGCCGCACCCCCCTCGACCGGGTCTGACCTGGCACACCCTCGACCGGGTCTGACCTGGCACACCCGCGCCGAAGCCGGTCTCAGACCAGCAGGCCGCCGGTCGCGCGGATGTTCTGCCCGGTAATCCACTGCGCGTCCGGTCCGGCGAGGTACGCGACGACGGCGGCGATGTCCTCCGGTTGCCCGAGCCGGCCCAGCGCGGTGAGCGTCGCGGTCCGGGTCAGCGCTTCGGCCGGGTTCGACGCCCGGAGCATGTCGGTGTCGGTGGCTCCGGGCGAGACGGTGTTGACGGTGATGCCCCGGGGGCCGAGTTCCCGGGCGGCCACCGCCGTGAACTGTTCGAGCGCCGCCTTGCTGGCGCAGTAGAGGGCGAGTCCGGGCGCCGCCAGCACGGTGTTCAGGGTGGAGATGTTGACGATCCGGCCGCCGTCCCGCAGCACCGTGGCCGCCTCGCGCATCGCCAGCAGCGGAAACCTCGCGTTGACCGTCATCACCCGGTCGAACTCCTCGGCGGTGATCTCGGCGATCGGCGTCGACGAGACGATCGCGGCGTTGTTGACCAGGATGTCCAGGCCGTCCCGGACCGGCGCGAACATCGGCCCGAGGCTGGTCGGGTCGGCCTGGTCGGCGCGGACGGCAACCACGTCGCCGTACCGGGAGACGAGGTCGTCGGCCGCCGCCTTGTCGCTGCGGTAGGTGAAGACCACCCGGGCACCGGCCTCGGCGAGCCGTCGCACGATCGCCCGGCCGATGCCCCGGGAACCGCCGGTGACCAGTGCCGTCCTGCCAGCCAATGTCATGGGTCCGGACGCTATCCGGAGCCAGGTGCGTGGTCTTGAAGAAATGCGCACAGCTCGGTCGGGGTGAGGCCGGAGAGGGCACGCACCTCGCGGGTGAAGTGCGGCTGGTCGGCGTACCCGGTGTCGGCCGCCGTCCCCGCCAGGTCCGCACCCTCGACGAGGAGCCCGATCGCGTGTTGGAACCGGGCGGTCCGGGCCACGGCCGCCGGTGACAGGCCGATCTGGCGGCGGAAGCCGAGTTCGAGATAACGGCGGCTGACTCCGAGCCGGTCGGCCAGCGCGCCGATCCGGAGCCGCTCGGGGCTGTGCGCGAGCCGCCACCAGGCTGCGGTGACCAGCCCGCCCGCCGGCCCGGACGGTGCACCGGCCAGCCAGCCGGTGAGCACCTGGTCGAGGAGTGCGAACCGGCTCGGCCAGTCCGGTGCCGCGCCCAGCCGCTCGGCCAACCCGGCGGCGCGCCGGCCGACCAGCTCCGACAGCGGTACCGTGGCCTCGGCCAGCTCCGGCATCGGTACGCCGAGCAGCGCCGACACCCCGGCCGGCGTCATCCCGACGCTCACCCCGTACGCCCAGTCGGTCTGCCCGGCCACCGTCGCCGTGCGGCGCGCCCCGGTGACCAGGGCGTACGGGTCCGCGAAGTCGACCAGCAGGATGACGTAGCTCAACGGCAGCAGCCGGTGTGGGATCCGGCCCCGCGCTCCGGCCCGGAATCCCGCATAGCCCAGCACATGGTGCCGCAGCCGGGGGTGCGGGAGCCGGACGATCGTCTCGCACGCCACGGCCTGTGGTTGCGCCGGTATCGAATGGATCTGCGTCAGCCGGGCCATCAGCCACCATCATGGCCGGCCGGGCACACCACCTGCTACGGGCCGGTCGACGCCGCTCGACGTCCCCGCCCCGCCCGCTGGCGTCTCCGCGCCGGCCGTTGACCTGCCCGCCCCGCCCGCTGACCTCCCCGCCCCGCCGGTTCCCGCCGCCGTCGGAAGGTCGACGACCCGATCCGCCCAGCGGCTCATCAGCGCCGGGTCGTGCGTGACGAGCAGGACCCCGGCCCGGTGCGTCCGCTGGTAGTCGGTGATCACGGCGGCGACGTGCGCCTGGGTGGAGGCGTCGAGCATGGCGGTGGCCTCGTCGCAGAGCAGGTAGTCGGGGCGGTGGGTGAGGGCGCGGGCGAGGCAGGCGCGCTGGAGCTGCCCGTCGCTGACCGCGTGCGGGCGCCGGCCGAGCAGGTCGGGGGTGAGTCCGACGAGGTCGGCGAGTTCGGCGACCCGCCGGCGGATCTCGTCCTCGGGATGCCGGGTGGCCCGGAGCGGTTCGGCGATCAGGTCGGTCAGGCTCAGCCGTGGGTCGGCGGCGGCGCGGGGGCTCTGGAAGAGCACGGCGATCCGGGTACGCACGGCGACCGGCACGGCATACCGGGTGCCGGTGACCGGCGTGCCGTCGACCGTCACCCGTCCGTGATCCGGCCGGTGCAGCAGGGCGAGTACCCGGACCAGGGTGGACTTGCCACCGCCGGACGGCCCGCGCAGCCCGACCGTCTCACCTCGGTCGATCCACAGGCCGACCCGGTCGAGCACCACCTGCCGCCCGTAGCTCGCAGTGACCTCGTGCGCGGCGAGTTGCGCGGGTACGGGTACGGGTGCGGTGGTCACGACGGAACTCCGGCGGAGAGCGGGTGGTGGCAGGCGACCGCCCCGGCGTCGTACGCCGTCAACCCGGGTTGCCGCTGGCAGGCGTCGGTGGCGTACGGGCAGCGGGCGGCGAAGGCGCAGCCGTCCGGCAGGGCGGTGAGCATCGGCGGATGCCCGGGTACGGCCCGGAAGGCGCGACCCGGCAGCGCGTCGAGCAGGGCGGCACCGTACGGGTGGGCGGGGGCCGCGAAGAACCGCCCGGCGGGCAGGTGTTCGACGATCCGGCTGGCGTACATCACCGCGACGGTGTCGGCAACCCGCTCGGCGGCGGCCAGGTCGTGGGTGATCAGCACGACGGATTGTCCGCTGTCGCACCTGCGGCGCAGCAGGTCGAGGGTGTGGTCGACCAGGGGCCGGTCCAGCCCGCTGGTGGGTTCGTCGGCGATCAGCAGGGTCGGGTCCGGGGCGAGGGCCAGCGCGGTGACCAGGCGTTGCGCCATGCCGCCGGAGAGTTCGTGCGGATAGCGGTCCAGGTCGGCGACGTCGAGGCCGACCTCGGCGGCGACGCGTTCGGCCGCGCCGACGGCTTCGGCCCGGGTGTGCCGGTGGGCCCGGAGCGTCTCCTCGATCAGCCGCCGGCCGGTACGCACCGGGTTGAGCGCGGTGGCCGGGCTCTGCGGCACCAGACCGGCCAGCCGGCCCCGGACCCGTCCGGCGAGTACCCGTTCGCCGCAGCCGACCAGGTCGATCGGGCCGCTCGGGCCGCCGCCGGGCTGGTGCAGCCGAGCCTGGCCGGTGACGGTGGCGTTCCGGGGCAGCAGACCGAGCAGAGCGTGGGCCAGCACGGACTTGCCGCAGCCGGACTCGCCGACGACGGCCAGCAGTTCGCCGGGGTGGACCCGGAGGGTGAGGTCGGTGACGGCGTGCACGGTCGCGTCCCGGAGCCGGAACCGGACGGTGAGCCCCTCGACGTCGAGCACCGGCCCCGCACCGTCGGACCGCCCCGCACCGTCGGACCGCCCCGCACCGTCGAACCGCCCCGCACCATCGGACCGCCCCGTACCGTCGGACCCCCGCGCGTCCGGAGACTGCGCGGCATCGGCGGACCGTGTGGTGTCGGCGGGCGGCCTGGTCTGCGCGGCGGTGATGCTCCGACCGGTCTTCATAGCTGCAACTCCGCTCGGACGCGGGGATCGAGCCGGTCCCGCCAACGGGCGGCGAGTACGGCGATGGCCAGGGTGACCACGACGATGACCGCCCCGGGGGCGAGGCTGGCCCACCAGGCACCGGCCAGCAGCGACCCCTGTCCGTCGTTGATCATGTTGCCGAGCGAGGCGAGGTGCGGCGGCAGGCCGAGCCCGAGAAAGGAGAGCGCGGTCTCGTGCCAGACGGCGTGCGGAATCATCAGCGTGATGGCCAGGGCCAGCCGGGGCAGCACGTGCGGCAGCAGGTGTCGGGTCAGCACCCGGCCCCGGCTCGCACCCCCGGTGATCGCCGCGTCCACGAACGGCCGGGTACGCAGGCTCAGCAGCTCGGACCGGACGATCCGGGCGGTGGAGAGCCAGTGGGTGAGCCCGATCGAGGCGATCACCGCGCCGAGGCTGGGCCGGAGCATCGCGACGATGAAGATGCCGAGCAGCAGGTGTGGCAGGGCCGCGACGGTGTCCACGATCCGCATCAGTACCCGGTCGACGCGGCCACCGACGGTGCCGGCGATCCCACCGACGATCCCGCCGATCACGGTGGCGACCAGCGCGGCGACCGCGCCGACCAGCAGCGAGACCCGCAGCCCGTAGAGGGCACGGTGCGCGACGTCGCGGCCGAGGTCGTCGGTGCCGGCCGGATGGGTCCAGGACGGGGCCAACCGGGTCCGGTCCAGGGCGACGGCGCTCTGGTCGAGCGGCCAGAGCAGGGGTGCGAGCAGGCAGGCGGCGATCGCCAGCACCAGCACCGTGCCGGCCACGGCCGCACCGGTCTGGCCCGGACGCAGCCGGAGCCGGGGCCGCCGACCGGCGAGCCCGACACGGGTACGGGTCAGCTCAGCCATCGAGGCGTACCCGGGGATCGGCGGCGGCGTAGCCGAGGTCGGCGGCGAGGTTCGCGGCCAGCACCACGGTGGTGGTCAGCAGGGTGATCGCGGCCAGCAGCGGGAAGTCGCTGCCCAGCGCGGCCTGCACGGTGACCGCGCCGAGTCCGGGCAGCGAGAAGACGGTCTCGACCAGTACCGCACCGCCGACGAGTTCCGGCAGGTGCGTGCCGACCAGGGTGAGGAACGGCAGCAACGCGGTGCGCAGCGCGTGCCCGAACAGCACCGTCCGGCCGGGCAGTCCCCGGGCCCGGGCGGCGAGCACATGGTCGTCGCGGAGGCTCTCGGCGACCGCGTCCCGGACGAAGAGCACGAACCACGGGGCCTGGGAGACCGCGAGGACTCCGATCGGCAGCACGAGGTGGTGGGCGACGTCGGTCCACGAGGTTCCGGTCGCGGTCACGTCGGTCAGGCCGCCGGCCGGCAACCAGCCCAGGGCGAGGGCGAAGAGGGCGATCGCGGCCAGGCCGAGCCAGAACACCGGCATCGACCCGACGGCGTACGCGGCCGCCCGCAGGCCGCGGTCGAAGAGCCCACCGCGCCGGTACGCGGCCAGCGAACCGAGCAGCAGGCTCGCCACGAGTACGACGCCGAGCGCGGCACCGACCAGCAGCAGCGTCCAGCCGGCCCGGGCCGCGATGACCGAGCCGACCGCCTCGTGTCGACTCGTCGACCACCCCAGGTCGCCGCGGAGCAGGTTGCCGACCCAGCGCAGGTACTGCACCGGCAGCGGGTCGTCGACGCCCCAGTTGGCCCGGAGCTGCGCCAGGTTCTCCTCGGTGGTGGTGAACGCCGCCGCCCCGGCGTACTGCTTGGCGGGGTCGACCGGGGAGGCCGCGCCGAGCGCGAACATGCCGATGCTGGTGGCGACGAGCACCGGTACGGCGACGAGCAGCCGGCGCCGGACCACGGCACCCGCCCCGGCGAGCCGGCGCCGGGTCGGTGGCCGGGTCACCGCCGGGTCCAGGTGTTGATGTTCCACCAGAGGCTGTTCGCCACGTCGTGCTCATGCGCCTCGACCCGGGGCGTCACGCCGTCGATCGTGTCCCGCAGCACGTAGGTGTGCTTGAGATAGCTGAGGTACACCCACGGAACGTCCGCGGCGAGCTGCTTCTGGAACGTCGAGTACGCCGCCTTGCGCCGGGCCGGGTCGGACTGGTCCCGGCCCTGCTGCAACGCCTGGTCCACCACACTGGACTTGTAATGTCCCGGGTTGAAGTAGCCCTGCCCGGCGAACCGGGACCCGAACAGCTTGTAGGAGACGAAGTCCGGGTCGTACGGCGTGCCGTAGCCCATGATCAGGGCGTCCGAGTTGAGCCGCGGGTCGATCGCGTCCCAGGTCAGCCCCTCGGGGGTGATCTCGATACCGACCTTCTTGGCGTCGGCGGTCACCGCCAGCGCCAGTTCCTTGCGCAGGCTGTCGCTGGCCGGGTACATCAGGGTGAACCGGGCCGGGCGGCCGTCCCGGGCCCGGATGTCGCCCGCGCCGGGCGTCCAGCCGGCCGCGTCGAGCAGCGCGGTGGCGGCGCCCGGATCGGCGGTCGGCTTGCCGGTAACGGCCGGTTCGGCATATTCCGAGGTGGGCGGGACGGGGCCGTAGGCCGGTTCACCGGCGCCGCCGAGTACCCCGGCCACCATCGCGGCCCGGTCGACGGCGAGGTTGAGGGCGCGGCGGATCGCCGGGTCGGCGGTGACCGGGTTGCCCATCGGCAGCATCACGCCCCGGTAGTCGGCCGTCGGCACCCGCTCGACCCGGTAGCCGGCGCTGCCGTCGAAACCGGCGGCGAGCTTCGGGGCCAGTTCGGCGACGTCGAACTCACCGGCCCGCATCCGCTGGGCCCGGATGTTGTCGTCGGCGACGAACGCCACCACCAGCCGCCGGTTCGTCGGCCGGCCGCCGAAGTACCGGTCGTTGGCGGTGAGCACCAGCCGGTCGCCGGGGGTCCAGGACTCCACCTGGTACGGGCCGGTGCCGACCGGCTTCCGGTTGAACTCGGCCTTGTTGACGTCCTGCCCGCTCAGCGCCCTGGCCGGCACGACGCCGAGGGTGAGTCGTTGCAGGAACGGCGCGTACGCGTGCCGGAGCCGGAACACCACCGTGGCCGGGTCCGGCGCCTCGACCGACTCCAGCATCTCCAGGTCGGACCGGAGCGTCGAGTCGACCTTCGGGTCCAGCACGGTCCGGTAGGTGAAGGCCACGTCGGCGGCGGTGAGCGCCGCACCGTCGTGGAACACCACCCCGTCGCGCAGCTTGGCCGTCACCGTCCGGCCGTCCGCCGAGACCGTCGGCAGTTCCGCCGCCAGGCCCGGCACCAGCCGGTTCTGCGCGTCCCGGGCGACCAGCCCGTCGAAGATCAGCGACGCCCCGTCGACACCGTAGTTGAGCACCGGGTTCAACGTGTCCGGCTCACCGGCGGTGGCGACCACGAAGGTGTCACCGGCGGCAGGCGCCCCGGGCGTCGTCGATGACGAGCAGGACGCGAGGGCGAGCACGCCACCGGCGGCGGCCACCGCCACCAGTCGTCGGACGGTCGGACGGATCCGGATCACGGAGGTCTCCCACGGAGGTCGGACATGGAGGCACCCCGCCGACCGGGCGCGGTGGTCGACACCGGCGCCGGACGGCCTGGGACCGGGCGCCGACGACCTGACGGAGCCGGCTGGCTCGGGCAGTGCCAGGTCAGCAACACCCTTGGCTGATCACGGTGGCAGAGTTGCAAAACTTTGGCAACAACGCAGAGGTGGCTTTAAGCCTGTGATCTTGTTCGCGTAACCGGCCGGTCGACTGCCGGTCCGGTTGGCCCGGCATCGGCGGGTGACCCGAACGCCTCCGACACTATTGCCATACTGTGGCAGTAGCAAAATGCTGGCGAGACTGGAGAGGACCGATCCGGATGGCTGTCTACACGCTTCCTGACATGCCCTACGACTACGGCGCGCTCGAACCCGCCATGTCCGGCGAGATCCTGGAGCTGCACCACAGCAAGCACCACGCCGCGTACGTCAAGGGCAGCAACGACGCCCTCGACCGACTCGCCGAGGCGCGGGAGAAGGGCGACTACGAGACCCTGGTCGGGTTGGAGAAGACCTTCGCGTTCAACCTCTCCGGCCACGTACTCCACACGATCTTCTGGAACAACCTCTCCCCCGACGGCGGCGACCGCCCCGACGGCGACCTCGCCGCCGCCATCGACGAACACTTCGGATCGTTCGACGCCTTCGGCAAGCAGCTCTCCGCCGCCACCAAGAGCGTGCAGGGCTCCGGCTGGGGCGTGCTGGCCTGGGAACCGCTGAGCCGCCGGCTGATCGTCGAGCAGGTCTACGACCACCACGGCAACGTCGGCCAGGGCTCCACCCCGATCCTCGTCTTCGACGCCTGGGAACACGCCTACTACCTGCAATACCGCAACGTCCGCCCGGACTACGTCGACCGGCTCTGGGATCTGGTCAACTGGACCGACGTCACCGCCCGGTTCGACGCCGCCCGAGCCAGCCGACCCAAGATCTGATCCCGGTGGACCCCACCCCGGTCCCCACCGCCGCCGAAGCCGTGCAACGGGCCGCCGGTGTCGTCGCCGCCCGACACCGCGGCGACCTCGACGGCGCCGAGGCCCTGCTGGCCGCCTTCCCCACCGAACAGGCCAGAACTCTCGGCTTCTATCTCCTGGCCGACCTCGCCCTCGGGCTGCTGCGTGCCCAGAGTGGACAGTCGATGGACGAGCTGATCCGGGAACTTTCCCTGCACCTGGCCACCGCCGCCGGCCGACCACCCGGCGGTGGCGAGCGACGGTAGCGCCGGCACACCTCCCCGCCCGGCGGGACGGACCGCGGTCCGTCCCGCCGGGCGGATCCCGGCACGCGTACGGCACCCGGCAACCTGTACGGCTCGGCGCTGCCCGGGTTCGACAACTCGCAGGAGTTCAACATGTGGATGGACCCGCCCTCGGCGCAGCGTTCGAGGAGCGCTTCCTCGACTCGCTCAACGGTCGCCGCTGACCCGATTCGGCGGCCGGATCGCCGTTAGCGACGTACTCGCCGTGAGCAACGTAACGGACGCTCGGAGTCGACACGGAGTTGGCGACGAACCCTGGCCGGCGGCTACGAGCCGCGGCTGATGTCGAGTAGGTGGTGCTCCCCCTCGTGCACGGTGTGCCGGCCCAACCACAACAGCGTCCGGACCTGCCGCTTCGGCCACGGATAGCCGCCGGTCCTGGCCAGCTCCGGCGGGCCGAGCCTGCCGAACGCCGTCGCCAGTTCTCCGGCGGCCGTGGCAAGTTCACCGAGCACCACGGCCGGGTCCTGCTGGTTGTACGCGTCCGCGACCGCCCGCTCGTCGCGTCCCATCGGCGTGAACTCCGGTTCGTCGACGGCCAGCGCCAGGGCGAGCCGCTGGCGCTGTACCCGGAAGACGTCCCGCACGTGGCAGGCGTACTCCAGCGGCGACCAGACCCGCTCCGCCGGCCGCCGTCGCGGATCCCGTGCCGCGCGCAGCCCGGCGGAATACCTCGGCCCGAACCCGCGCAGCCGGTCGGGCAGTGCCTCGGCCGGCACCGAGGCATAGTCGAACCCGCACTCGTCGCAATGCTCCACGACCGCCAACGGTACGACTGTCGCCGCGACCCGCCCCACTCGGACCGGTCCGGCCGGTCACAGGGCGCTGACGTGTGCCGCCAACAGCCGCCAGCCGGATCCCTCGGTGTGGATCCAGGTCCGGGTGTACCGGACCCGGGCGGTGAACGGCGTGCCGGCGAGCACCCCCGTGAGGGTGCCCAGAAACCAGGTAACGCCGGTGTCCCCGCTGACCAGGACGGTCAACTCCTCCTCCTTGGCCTCGGTCAACACCTGCTCCCCGGTGCGGTGCAGCCGCAGATCGTCCCCCTTGTCGTAGAGCCGGCCGCCCGGCCCGGTGAAGACGAGCCGCTCGTCGAGCAGCCGGTCCAGCTCGGCGACGTCCGAGCTGAGCTGGGCGGCCTGTAGCCGCCGCTCGGCCGCACGGAGCGCCTCGATCCGGGAGTCGTCGGACATCCGGCCCACCTCCAGTTCGCACCGCCCGCCGCACGGGCTCCGACCCAGCGTCGACCAGGTGTCGCGGTGGGGCAACGGTTTGCGCTACCAGCGGATCAATCCGCGACGCCAGGAACGCGGACCGGCCCTGCGGTTGCCGGCGGCTCAGCGGAACGAGGGCTCCCAGACCGCGCCGTCGTGCGCGAAGAGCACCCGGGCCGGGTCGCGCTCCAACAGCCGGGGCAGCCACTCCGGCACCGGTGGCAGCGGTTCCGCCACCCCGTCCCGGGCCGCCCGCAGGGCGAGCTGGGCCGCACCGAACTGGAAGGCGAAGTCGTGGGCCTGCCCGGCCAGGATCACCGTGCCGTCCGGTTGGCGTACCACCAGCGACTGGTGCCCGACGGTGTGTCCGGGGGTGGGCACCACCCACACTCCCGGCCAGATCTCGGCCTCGCCGTCCAGTTCCTCGTAGCGGGCGGCCGGGAAGTCGACCAGTTCGGGGATGGTGTGACCGGGCTGGCGGGCCACGGCCAGTTCGGCCCGCTGCACCACGACCGGGCGGCCGGCCAGCGCCGGGTTGCCACCACAGTGGTCGAAGTGCAGGTGGCAGTTGACCACCAGCGAGATCTCGCCGGGCTCGACCCCGGCGGCGGCCAGCGCGTCGAGTACCGGCCGGCGGACCGGGCGGTAGTGCGCCTCGGTCTCCGGATCGACCTCGCCGATCCCGGTGTCGAACAGCAGCAGCCCCTCCGCACGCCGGACCAGGTAGCCGTACGCCGGCTCGACCCGGGGATGCGACTCACCCGCCTCCGCGGCCGGCCGGACGAAGTAGCCGAGGTCGAGTCGGCGTACCGCCGTGTCGGGCTGGTTCACCGGTCCATCGTCGCCGCCGCCGGCAGCCCGGCAAAGACCGGTTCACCATCGGCGTAACGGTGCCACGGCGACGGCCAGCCGTACGCCCACTTGACCGGTTGAGTTCCGATCCAGTTACCTGCTTGAATGTCTCGGGAGCACCGGGCCGGGCACGTCTCACCTCTCGCACCGTGACAGGAGACAACCATGCTCCGCAGGCCCCTGCTCAGCACCGTACTGGCCGCGCTCGTCGTCGCGCTCGGCACGGTCGTCATCGCCAGACCCGCGTTGCCGGCGGAGGCGCCGGCACCCGTGCGCATCATGCCGCTCGGTGACTCGATCACCGGTTCCCCGGGCTGCTGGCGCTCCATCCTCTGGAACCGCTTGCAGGACACCGGCTACACCGATATCGACTTCGTCGGCACGCTCGGCCCGCAGGGCTGCGGAGAGCCGTACGACGGGGAGAACGAGGGGCACGGCGGCGCCCTGGTGACCACCGTGGCCGACCAGAACCAGTTGCCGCCCTGGCTGGCCGCCACCCGCCCGGACGTCGTACTGATGCACTTCGGCACCAACGACGTCTGGAGCAACCGGGCCACCGCGACCATCCTCGCCGCGTACGGGAAACTGGTGGACCAGATGCGGGCCAGCAACCCGGGCATGAAGATCCTGGTCGCGAAGATCATCCCGATGGCGCCGAGCACCTGCGCCGAGTGTGGCCAGCGGGTGGTGGCGCTCAACGACGCGATTCCGGGCTGGGCGGCTTCGAAGACCACCGCCGGATCGCCGATCGTGGTGGTCGACCAGTGGAGCGGCTTCAGCACGGGCACCGACACCTACGACGGTGTGCACCCCAACGCCGCCGGCGACCAGAAGATGTCCGACCGGTGGTACCCGGCGCTGACGGCCGCGCTGGACGGCGTCACGCCCACCCCGCCGCCGACCCGGACCCCCACGCCACCGCCGACCCGGACGCCGACCCCGCCGCCCACCACCACTCCGCCGCCGGCCGGCGGCTGCGCGGCGACCTACCGGAGCATCGGGCAGTGGCAGGGCGGCTTCCAGGGTGAGGTGACGGTACGCAACGACGGCACCGCACCGAGCCGGTCCTGGACGGTCGAGCTGGCGTTCGGTTCCGGCCAGCAGGTCAGCCAGGCCTGGAATGCCACCGTTTCGCAGAGCGGCAGCACCGTGACCGCCCGGAACGTCGGCTGGAACGGCGCGCTGACCCCCGCCGGTACGGCCACGTTCGGCTTCGTGGGCAGTTGGACCGGCAGCAATCCGGCCCCGGCGGTGAGCTGCACCTTCGGCTGACCGACCGGCCGGTGCCGCCTGGCAGAAGCCCGGTGCCGAGGACGTCCCCGTGCCCAGGAACCGGCCCCGCGTGCCCCCGTCGTGGCGGTCGGTCCCCTGGACACGGGGACCCACCCGGCCGCGCCGGGACGCCTCCCCGGCCCGGCGCGCGGTGCGGCTCAGCCCGCGGCGACCTTGTAGCCGGCGACCGACGGCCAGCGGACGGTGAGCACCACCGCCGGTTCCGGGGCCAGCCAGGAGTGGTCGACACCCGGTCCCCAGACGACGTAGTCACCCGGCCTGGTCAGCACGACGGTGCGGTCCCGCAGCTCGACGTGGAACCGGCCGGAGACCAGCACCAGCAGGGCGGTACGCCGTTCCCCGGTCACCCACTCGGCCCGGGTGTCACCGGCCGGATGAACGCCCCACTTGACCTCCACGTCGGCGCTGTGCCGTACGTCCGCACCGGGCATGAAGTGGCCGAGCAGCCAGCCCCCGTTCTCCGCGCCGTCGGCGCCCGCCTGGCCCACGTAGATGCCGTCCCGCACCCGGCCCTCCCCTCCACAGGTCGGGCAAGTTATCACGGGAACGGCCCGGTCCCCACCGCTGGGGACCGGGCCGTCCGTGCCGGATACGGCTGTGGCTACCAGTTGCTGCCCAGGAAGCTGGGCTGGCTCTGCACGTTCAGCTCCTTGAACCTGGTCAGGTGCGCCGTCCAGATCCGCCAGTCCCGCAGCTCCAGTACGTCCAGACCCTTCTGGATGTCGTTGGAGTAGATGTGGCCGTTGTACCAGTACGCCGACCACGATCCGCCGATGATCCGGCGGTCCGTCGAGAGCGGGCCGCGCTCCCAGTAGGCGATCTCGACCGGGCGGGCCGAGTCGGTGAAGTCGAACACCGAGACACCGCCCTGGTACCACGCCTGGACCATGATGTCCCGACCCAGCACCGGAATCAGCGAGCCGTTGTGCGCGACGCAGTTCTCCAGGGTGGTGTTCAGCCGCGGGATCTTGTAGTAGCTCTTGAAGACCAGGTTGCGGCCGTCACCCCGACCGGTGATGTCGTAGATGGCGTTGGCGCCCCGGGTCGGCGCGACGGTCTCGACGCAGGTCGCCCCGGAGCCGCCACCGAGTTCGTCGGTGAAGACCACCTTGGTGCCGGAGTTGTTGAACGTCGCCGAGTGCCAGAACGAGAAGTTCACGGTGTCCCGGACCCGGTTGATCACCCGAGGCGCCTCCCGGTTGGCGATGTTCAGCAGGATGCCGTCACCCATGCAGGCGCCGGCGGCCAGGTCCTTGCTCGGGTAGACGGTGATGTCGTGGCAGCCGCTCGTGGTCGAACTGCCGTTGCTACCCGGGTTGCCACCGTCCGGGAACAGGTTCGGCACCGCCACCACGGCGGCCTGGGTCGGCTTCTTCACCGGCACCTTGACGATCGAGATCGAGTCGTGCGGGGTCGCGCAGCCGGCGTAGGTGTCCGACGGTCCGTACGAGGCGACGTAGAGGTAGACCGACTTCTTGTCCTTGCTCGGCACCAGGGTGTGGGTGTGCGAGCCGCAGGCGGTCTTCACCGCCTTGATGTAGCGCGGGTTGCGCTTGTCCTTGATGTCGAAGATCTTGATGCCCTCCCAGACCGTCTCGCTGCGCGGCACGCTCGTGCTGGCGCACGAGTCGTCGCTGCGCGGGTCGTCGGTGGAGAGGAACAGCAGGTCACCGTAGACGGAGATGTCGTTCTGCGAGCCCGAGCACTGGACCTGCGACACGATGGACGGCCGGGCCGGGTTCTTGACGTCGTAGATGACGAAGCCCTCGTAGTTGCCGGCGAAGACGTACCGGCCCTGGAAGGCGAGGTCCGAGTCGAGGGCGCCCTCGGTGGCGAAGGTGCCCTGCTTCGGGACGTTGGCTATCTGGCGGAGGTTCGGACTGCTGGAGATCTCGTCTACGCCGGGCGGGCTGGCAACGTCCGTTGTGGTCTGGCCCGTTGCGGCCACTGGCTGGGCGTTGCTTGCCGGGGCAACGGCAACGGTCACCACCAGGAAGGAGAGGGCGGCGAGCCCGACGATCCGTAGTCGCCGCGGCCCTTGTGGGGAGAGTTTGAACATCTGGCGGCACCCTTCGAAAGGGGTTGACGATTGTGCAGACCTTACCTGGAGTCAGAGTACGTCGATGTGATCCCCATCACATTATTAATGATCAAGGAACTTCCCCTGATCATGCGCCGACCAGGCGCGGTCCACAAGGCATAAACCGGGCCCACC
Organism: Plantactinospora sp. CA-294935; assembly: GCF_050936445.1. NCBI lineage: Bacteria > Bacillati > Actinomycetota > Actinomycetes > Micromonosporales > Micromonosporaceae > Plantactinospora > Plantactinospora sp. CA-294935. Next base: position 6,846,364 of record NZ_JBNJMU010000001.1, on the reverse strand, counting down.
GGCCCGGGACAGGCCCGGAGCAGGCAGCTCTAGAGTGGACGGATACCGAAGGGGTGGACGAGTAGATTTCATGTTCGTCCACCCGAATGGTCGACCTCGCCCGCACCGCGGGCCTGGCCCACCGGGTCACCGGGGCAGCCGGTATACAGGGGCAATGCGCAACACCACCCTGGCCGGACAGATGCGGACGGCGGCCACCGCACTGCTGGACGCGCTGCCGGGGCCGGCCCGGGCGCTGGCCGCCCGCCCGTTCGACGACGAGGCCGGCCGCCGCTGGATCGAGTACCGGCCACTGCCCCGGCCGGGTGCCTGCCTCGCCGACCTCGACCGGACCGGCCGCAAGGCGACGCACCGGCTGCTGGCCACCGCGCTGAGCCCGCACGCGTACGCCCAGGCGGCCACCGTGATGGCCCTGGAGGAGGTACTCGACCGGCGGGAGGACTGGCGGCGGGGCCGGCACAGCGACGACTACCGGATCGTGGTATTCGGCGACCCGGCCCGGGACGACGACTGGTCCTGGCGGTTCGAGGGACACCACCTGTCGGTGACGATGACCGTCGCCGGCGACCGGGTCTCCCCCGCGCCGCTCTTCCTCGGCGCCAACCCGGCGACGGTGAGCTACGGCGGCCGCCCGGTCAGCCGGCCGCTCGGGCCCGAGGAGGATCTCGCCCGCGCCCTGCTCGACGCGGTCGGCCCGGACGGGCGCGGCGCGGCGGTGGTCGCCGATGAGGCACCCGCCGACATCCGCAGCGGCACCCGGGCGCGGTTCGACGGCCGGATCGAGCCGGTCGGGCTCCGGGCCGGCGGGCTCGGACCGACCGGCCGGGCGCTGCTCGACCAGCTCGTCGCGCTCTATCTCGACCGGCTCCCGCCCGAACTGGCCGGTCAGGAGGCGGCCCGGGTCCGCCGGGGTGACCTCTACTTCGCCTGGGAGGGCCCGACCAGGCCGGGCGGGCGGCACTACTACCGCGTCCAGGGCGAGGACCTGCTGATCGAGTACGACAACACCAGCGAGGACGGCAACCACGCGCACACCGTGCTGCGCCGCCCGCGCGGCGACTTCGGTGCCGACCTGCTCGCCGAACACCGGGCCAGCGGCCACCCCTGAGACGGCGAGGCCGAGCCGGGCGGCCGTCGCCCGGCCCTCGGGTCAGCCGCCGCGGCGCCGGCCGAACCCGCCGGCCACCGAACTCGCCGGTGGGCCGAACCCGTCGAAGCTGGTCGGTTCACCGCGCCCCTGGTCGAACTGCCGGACCAGGCTGCCGCCGAGTCGTACCCCGACCGCGCCGAGCAGCAGGCCGAGCAGCTCGACCGCGACCAGCCCACCGCTCGCCCCGTGCTCCGGCTCACCCGACCTGATCAGGCAGGCGAAGACGAAGAGCACCGCGACGGCGGCGTTCACCAGGTTGAAGATGATCGCGGTACGCCGGGTCGGATCGCCCGGCACGTCCCACAGGTCGACCATGCCGGCCGCGGTCGCGAGCCCGCCCGCGACCAGCGCCGCGACCGCGGTCCAGTAGCCGACCAGCCCCAGGATCGCCGGGCCGCCGAGCACGTCGGCCAGGTCGAAGACCGTGGCGGAGACGAACAGCCCGAACGGAAAGGTCACCAGCATGGGCTGGATCGGATGTCCGTGCACCCGCAGGCGGCTCTGCATGGTGACGCCTCCCCGGCTCGCTCTCGACCAGCCCCAGCGTGCTACCCCCGGGCCACCCGGCCGAAACGGACCGCAATCGCGCGGTCCACGCCGGACGGTCAGCTATCGCGGCGCCGGGCCACCGAGGTGACCAGCCGCTCGGCCACGTCCCGTAGTGGGATGGCCAGCGCCGCCGAGGCGGACCGCAACACCCGTAGCGCCTCCGTGGCCGGACAGCCACGTTGAGTCATGATAACCCCGACCGCCTGGTCGATGACCTGCCCTGCGGTGAGCATGTCGTCGGCGTCGCCGGCCGCCCCGGTCTGCCGTGACCGGTCCCGCACCGCGCCGAGCAGCAGTCCGGCGTGTTCGGCCAGCAGCATCGCGGTGAGCTGCTGGCTGGCTGTCAGCACTCCGGGCTCGCGGGCGTACAGGTTGATCGAGCCGACCACGTGCTCGTCGACGTCCACCGGTACGGCGAGCACCCCGCGTACGCCGAGGGCCAGCGCGCGGCCGGTCCACGGCCGCCACCGGGTTTCGGTGCGCAGGTCCCCGGACCAGACCAGTTCCCGGGAGCGGATCGCCACCATCGCCGGCCCGTCCTGGCCGTGCCGGACGTCGTCGAGATCGCCGAGTCGAGGCTCCGAGGCCGCGACCGAGGGGGGCGCCCCGGCCCGCAGCACGGTGACCCCGCACCAGGTCACTGCCGGGATGGCGTCCCGGACGGTACGTACCAGCCGGTCCAGCGCGGCGTCGAAGTCGTCGCTCGCGATCAGTCCGGCAGTCACCTCGCGGAGCAGGGCGGCGGTCTCCAGCACGCCCGGGGCTTCGGTCGACGGCTCCGTCGTCGTCCTCAGCTTCAGCACCGGTCCGAAACCCCCGCCACCACCGCGGCTGCCGCGGTACGTCCGGTTCGCGCCGTCGCCTGTCTCATGGTCGCCTCTCCCCCGCCGTTCCCGATCCCGTGCCGGTACGGACCTGCGCTACTACCCGAGCGCCGGGTGGACAAACCACCCGTTCCAGGAAGAGAACGATCCCGCCCGTCCCGGGGTTGCCGTCAGGCTTCCGACGATCAACCCCGGGATCGCGGTGCGTTCCGGGTCAGCGCGAGCCGGAGCTGAGCCGGCGGCCGACGGCGGCGATCAGGCGGTCGAGTTCCGAGCCGAACGGGTTGTCGTGCACCAGGTAGGTCCAGGTGGCGCTGGGCCGCGCCAGCTCTCCCTCGCCCGGCTCCCAGTCGTCGTCGAACTCGTTCTCCTCGAAGGTCTCCACCGTACGGGTCTCGATCTCCGGTACCAGCGCGTTGAACGCCGGCACCGCCGACCGGTGGAACTCGTCGAGCGGGTCGAGCCGGCCCAGCGCCCGCAGGTGCACGCCCTCGCGTACCTCGGAGAGCTCGGCCAGGTGCAGGGCCCAGAGCCGGTCGAGGTGGTAGAGCGCGATCGACCGGCCGACCTTGGAGAGGAGTTCCTCGTCCATCTCCTTGGCCCGGTCCGGGAAGCGCTCGGTCAGCATCTCCGCCGCCACCTCGGTGGTGAGCAGCCGCTCCCGGCGCTCGGCCAGCGCCTTGCGCTGCTGCTCGATCACCACGCTGTAGCGCCAGGTGTTGCGGTGGATCTCGTGGTTGACGCCCTCGGCGATCCGCTGGGCGTGCTCGACGGCGAAGTCGACCTGCTCGTCGGTGACCAGACCGTCGGCGTTCATCCGGGGCGACGGCGGGATCGCGTCCGGGGCGTGCCGGATGACCAGGTTGTCCTCCAGGCTGACGAAGAAGACGGAGCGACCGGGGTCGCCCTGCCGGCCGGCCCGGCCCCGGAGCTGGTCGTCGACCCGCCGGCTGTCGTGCCGGCCGCTGCCGATCACGAAGAGGCCGCCGAGTTCGGCGACCCGGTCCCGGTCGGCCTGGTCGCTGCCGCCGAGCCGGATGTCGACACCCCGGCCGGCCATCTGGGTGGAGACGGTCACCGCACCGTACTTGCCGGCCTCGGCGATGATCGCCGCCTCCTCAGCGTCGTTCTTGGCGTTGAGCACCGTGCACGGCACCCCGGCCTCGCGCAGCGCCTCGGCGAGCCGCTCCGACTCCTGGACGTCCAGGGTGCCGATCAGCACCGGACGCCCGGTCTCGTGCTGCTCCTGGATCTCCTGGATCAGCGCCTCTTCCTTCTCACCCCGGGTGGCGTAGATCCGGTCCGGGTCGTCCACCCGGACGCAGGGGGTGTTCGGCGGGATCACCGCGACCTCGAGTGAGAAGAACTCCCGCAACTGGTCGCCGACCAGCACCGCCGTGGCGGTCATCCCGCAGACGGTCTTGTAGAGCGCGACGAACGCCTGCACGGTGATGGTGCCCAGCACCTCACCCTCGGCGGTGGCGTCGAGCCCCTCCTTCGCCTCGACGGCCGCCTGGAGCCCGTCCGGCCAGCGGCGGCGCTGGGCGACCCGGCCGCGCATCTCGTCGATCAGCTCGACCCCGTCGTTGCGGACGATGTAGTCGACGTCCCGGTGCAGCAGGGCATGCGCGTGCAGGGCGACGTTGACCGCGGAGAGCTGTTCGACGTGCTCGGCGTCGTAGAGGTCCACACCGCCGAGCCGGGACTCGACCTCGGCCAGCCCGGCGTCGGTGAAGGCGACGCTGCGGCCGTCGTCGGCCACCGTGTAGTGCCGGCCGGCGCGCAGCCCACGGACCACCGCCGCTGCCTGGTGCACCGGGTCCTGCTCGCCCGGCACCGCACCGGCCAGCACCATCGGCACCCGGGCCTCGTCGATCAGGATGGAGTCGGCCTCGTCCACGATCGCGGTGGTCAGCGGCGGCTGCACCCGGTCGTCGATGTCGGTGACGAGCTGGTCGCGGAGGAAGTCGAAACCGGCCTCGCTGACCGAGACGTAGGTGACGTCGCAGGCGTACGCCGCCTGGCGCTCTTCGCGGGTGGACGCCTCGGTCACCCAGCCGACGCTCAGCCCGAGCAGCCGGTAGACCGGCTCCATCCACTCGGCGTCCCGGCGGGCCAGGTAGTCGTTGACGGTGAGCACGTGCACCGGCCCGTTGCCCCGCCGGACGTGCCCGTACGCGGCGATCGTCGCGGTCAGCGTCTTGCCCTCACCGGTGGCCATCTCGGCGACCTTGCCGGCGAGCAGCGACATGGCGCCGAGTAGCTGGACGTCGTACGGCCGCTGGTCGAGCCCGCGCCGGGCGGCCTCGCGGCCCACCGCGCAGATCTCGACGAAGTCCTCGGCCTTGCCGGCCGCCTCGGTCAGCTCGGCGTCGTCCAGCTCGGTGAGTTCCTCCTCGCGCGCCTCGATCGTGGGCAGCAGCTTCTCCAGCGGCGCCAGATCAACTGTGGTGCCCGGACGCTGGAGGAAACGCCGGACCCTGGTCTTCAACCGTTGCGACACACCCATGACGGGCAACGGTACGCGAACTCTCCGGCAAAGTGCGGCCCGCCCGGCCGCGTGCCGGGTCCGCTCTCGGCCGGGCCGGTGGCCGGATGTCCGTACCGCCCGAGTGTGCCCGGATGGGCGGAATGCGAGCGGCGCCCCGGCGCCCTCCCCGGAGTGGTCCCGGGCGGGTCGTCTACAGCCGGCACGCACTGCACCAGCTCGTCGGGACGGTTGATCCGGGACCGGCGGGGAAGGCTGTAGGGCTGCACCGGGCCCGGCCGGGCACCGGTCGAGGCAGTGGGGGAGGTCGTCCCATGCGGCGCTCGCGTACACCCGTGTCACCGGCGCTGGAGGCGTGGTCCACCCACCGTACCGGGGTGGCCGACCAGTGGACGCCGCGACAGCTCGCGTACCTGAAGGGGGACCGCACGGTCAGTGTGGTGATCCCGGCCCGGGACGAGGAGGCCACCGTCGGCGCGATCGTGGCGGCGATCCGGGCCTGCCTGGTCGAGCAGGTCGAGCTGGTCGACGAGGTCGTGGTGGTCGACTCCCGGTCCAGCGACCGGACCGCGGTGGTGGCGGCGGCGGCCGGGGCCCGGGTGGTCGGCCAGGACGAGATGACCCGGGGGCTGCCCCGGCTGGACGGCAAGGGGGACGCGCTCTGGGCCGGGCTGGCCGCGTCCACGGGGGACCTGGTCGCCTTCGTCGACGCCGACCTGCGGGAGTTCCAGCCCCACTTCGTCACCGGACTGCTCGGCCCGCTGCTGACCGACCCGTCCGTCGCGTTCGTCAAGGGCTTCTACCACCGCCCGCTGGTCGGCACCAGCGGAGTGGAGGCGGAGGGCGGCGGCCGGGTGACCGAGCTGGTGGCCCGCCCGCTGTTCAACCTCTTCTGGCCGGAACTGGCCGGCTTCGTCCAGCCGCTGGCCGGGGAGTACGCCGGCCGGCGCGACGTACTCGAACGGGTGCCCTTCGTCTCCGGTTACGGGGTCGAGACGGCGATGCTGATCGACCTGCTGGAGATGTGCGGCCTGGACGCGCTCGCCCAGGTCGACCTCGGCGAACGCCTGCACCGGCACCAGGACACCGAGGCGCTCGGCCGGATGTCCGGGCAGATCATGCACACCGTGTGGCAGCGGCTGTGCCGGCGGGGCCTGGTCGAGGAGACCGCGCCGCCGGGGAACCTGCTGGTGCAGTTCCGCCGGGACGGCAGCAGCGCACTGCCCAACCTGGACCGGGAGATCGTGGTCAGCGACGTCTCGGTCCGGGAGCGCCCGCCGCTGGCGGAACTCCGGCCGTCGTCGTCCCGGAGGGCGGCGGTATGACCGGGCACCGGGGTCCGGTCGGGCAGCGCCGCGTGACGGGGCAGGCCGGGCCGGCCGGACGGGTTGCGGGGGACGCCGCCGGACGCGCCGCGGAGGACGCCGGACGGGCCGGGGAGGGCGGATGAGCCTGACCGTGCTGATGAACGCCGGGCCGTGGCTTCCGGTGCCACCGCCCGGGTACGGCGGGATCGAGAACGTCGTCGCCACCCTGGTGCCGGAGCTGCGCCGGCTCGGCGTACGGGTGGTGCTGGCCTCCACCGCCGACGCCACGCTGCCGGTCGACGAACTTCTGTCGGTCTTTCCCGACGGCCAGTTCGGGGCGCTGCAACGGCCGTACAACCAGGTCTGCGGTATCTCGCACGCGCACCTGTCCGGGGTGGTCCGGGCGCTGCGCGAACGGGACGACATCGACCTGGTGCACGACCACGTGGAGGCGGTCGGGTTGGCGGTGCTGACCGCGATGGGCCCGGGGAGCGGTCCGGCGCTGCACACCCTGCACTGGGACCTCGGCAAGCACCCGGACCTCTACGGATATCTGGACGGCGGTGACCGGGTCCGGGTGAACGGCGTCTCGGCGGCGCAGCTCGCCCGGGCGCCGCAGGCGCTGCGCGACCACGCGGTCGGGCATGTGCACCTGGCCACCCCGTTGGCGGTGGAGGCCGATCGTCGGCCACCGGTCGAGAAGTCCGACCACCTGGTGATCCTCGGCCGGATCACGCCGGGCAAGGGGCAGCACGTCGGGGCCCGGCTCGCCCACCAGGCCGGGTTCGACCTGGTGCTGGCCGGACCGGTCGGGCCGTACCGGCGGCCCGAGGAGCTGGCCGCGGCCGGGCCGGAGGCGGGACAGAACCCGGACGTACGGTACTGGCGCGAGCAGGTCGCCCCGCTGGTGGACGGCGACCGGGTGCGCTGGGTCGGAATGGTGGCCGGGACCGCCCGGGACGAGCTGGTGGCGGCGGCCCGGGCCAGCCTCTTCCCGCTGTGCTGGGAGGAGCCCGGCGGCACGGCGGTGATCGAGTCGCTCGCGCTCGGTACCCCGGTGCTGGCGATCGGCCGGGGCTGCCTGCCGGAGCTGATCGAGCACGGTCGGACTGGCCTGCTCGCCGACGACGAGGACGGGCTGGCCGACCTGGTGCGGGAGGCCGCCGGGCTGGACGAGCGGGACTGCCGCCGGGAGGCCAGCCGCCGGTTCACCCCGACGATCATGGCCGAGCGGTATGTCGAGCTGTACGAGCAGGTACGCCGGTCGGCCGCCGCCGCGCCGGGCTGACCCGTGCGGGTCCGGCCCGGGCACCGCCGGGCAGGGCGGTCCGGCGTCGGCATGGGTGTCCCGGCAGAGCGCGACCGGGGAGACGACACACGGAAGGGTCCAGCGACGTGCACAGAGCCAGTTCGACGGTGACCCGGCCGCACACCGGCCGGTCACCGGTGAGCACCGCCGCGGTCGGGGTCGCGGTCGCCTTCCTGGCGCTCGGGGTACTCGGCTTCATTCCGGAGATCACCAGCGACTACGACGAGCTGCGGCTGGCCGGGCACCGGTCCGACGCCCGGCTCTTCGGGCTGTTCCAGGTCTCCGTGCTGCTCAACCTGGTACACCTGCTCACCGGGGTGGTCGGGCTGGCGCTGGCCCGGACGGCCACCGGAGCCCGCGGCTTCCTGATCGGCGCCGGCGCGGTCTACCTGGTCCTGGTGGTCTACGGCAGCGCGATCGAGCAGGACAGCGCGGCGAACTTCCTGCCGGTCGACGACGCGGACAACTGGCTGCACCTGGGCCTCGGCATCGCCATGATCGCGCTCGCCACCCTGGGTGGCCGGCGCCGGCCCCGCCGCTGACCCGGGCAGTAACGCCGGTTTTCACCCGTTAGAGGCAAACAGAGCGGAAATTGCTAGCCTGCCGGGTTTTGCCGTTCGAATACCGGGTAGCCGCCCCTCGTCCTAGCTGCGAATCAGGTACGGGGTGAGCCGGGCATGCCGAAGCGGGTGGTCACCGATCCCGGGCAGCAGCGCGGGCCGCTGGTCCTAGCCCCCGCCCGGTCCGGCGGCTATCCGGGCCCGGTACGCCGGGCGATCCGGGGCAGCACGCTGATCCGGCTGCTCGGCACCACGGACGCCAAGCAGATCGGCCTGCTCTACATGGTCACCGGGTTCGGCTTCTTCCTCGTCGCCGGCGCGATGGCGATGCTGATGCGGGCCGAGCTGGGCCGTCCGGGGTTGCAGTTCCTCTCCACCGAGCAGTACAACCAGCTCTTCACCGCGCACGGCACGATCATGCTGCTGCTCTTCGCCACCCCGCTGGCGTTCGCGTTCGGCAACTACGTGGTGCCGTTGCAGATCGGCGCCCCGGACGTGTCGTTTCCCCGGCTCAACGCGCTGGCGTACTGGCTCTACCTGCTCGGCGGCTCGCTGGTGCTGCTCGGCTTCCTCACCCCGAACGGCTCGGCGGACTTCGGCTGGACCGCATACACCCCGCTGAGCCGGGACCAGCACTCGCCAGGCATCGGCCCGGACATGTGGGTGATCGGGCTGGTCCTCTCCGGGCTCGGCACCATCCTCGGCGCGGTCAACCTGATCACCACCATCCTGACCCTGCGGGCACCCGGGATGACCATGTTCCGGATGCCGATCTTCACCTGGAACATGCTCTTCACCGCCCTGCTGGTGGTACTGGTCTTCCCGCTGCTCGCCGCCGCCCTGCTCGCGCTCTACGCGGACCGGCGGATGGGTGCGCACGTCTACGACCCGGCCAACGCCGGGCCGCTGCTCTGGCAGCACCTGTTCTGGTTCTTCGGCCATCCCGAGGTCTACATCGTGGCGCTGCCGTTCTTCGGCATCATCACCGAGGTCATCCCGGTCTTCAGCCGCAAGCCGATCTTCGGCTACAAGGGCCTGGTCGCCGCGACCATCGCGATCACGATCCTCTCGATGACCGTCTGGGCGCACCACATGTTCGGCACCGGCCAGGTGCTGCTGCCGTTCTTCAGTTGGCTGAGCTATCTGATCGCCGTACCGACCGGGGTGAAGTTCTTCAACTGGATCGGCACGATGTGGAAGGGGCAGTTGACCTTCGAGACGCCGATGCTCTTCTCGGTCGGCTTCCTGGTCACCTTCCTCTTCGGCGGGCTCACCGGGGTGCTGCTGGCCAGCCCGCCGGTGGACTTCCACACCACGGACACCTACTTCGTCGTCGGCCACTTCCACTACGTGCTCTTCGGCACCATCGTCTTCGCCGCGTTCGCCGGGGTCTACTTCTGGTTCCCCAAGATGACCGGCCGGCTCCTCGACGAACGCCTCGGCCGCGCGCACTTCTGGACGATGTTCCTGGGCTTCCACGGCACCTTCCTGGTGCACCACTGGCTCGGCAACGAGGGCATGCCCCGCCGGTACGCCGACTACCTGCCCACCGACGGCTTCACCGTGCTGAACACCGTCTCCACGATCAGCTCGTTCGTGCTCGGCTTCTCCACGCTGTTCTTCATGTACAACGTCTGGAAGTCGTGGCGGTTCGGTCGGATGGTCGACGTGGACGACCCCTGGGGGTTCGGCAACTCGCTGGAGTGGTCGACCAGTTGCCCGCCGCCGCTGCGCAACTTCGACCGGATGCCCCGGATCCGGTCCGAGCGGCCCGCCTTCGACGACAAGTACGGCCCGCTCGTCGCCGACCTCGGCCGGGACCTGCCACAGCGGTCCACCCGACCGCCGCAGGAGGTCCGCGACGAACTGCGGCACGAGGAGCGCCACCCGGAGGCCGAGGTGCCCGCCCCGGAGGGGGCGCACGGCGCCGAGGCCGCGGTGGCGCACCACCCACCGGCCCGGTCCGGTGCCCGCCCGATCGAGGTGCCGGAGCCCGACGAGGTACGCCGGCCGGCGTTCGAGCCGAGCCAACCCGACGAAGACGTCGACGACGCTGCCCGGGGCGGCTCGGAGAGCCCACGCTGGCGCACCGGGCGGACCCGTGGCGACCAACCGGAAGAGCCGGAAGAGGAGGACGGTCGATGACGACGAGGGGCGTACCAGCGGGCCCCGGCGCGCCGGTCAGTCCGCGGGCAGCGCGACCAGGCCGGCGGCGCTGAGCGAATGCTGCACCACTGGTTGCGCCCGAGCCAGCCGCCACCGGACTCCGGCCCGGTGCGCGGCGTCCCGTCCGGCGACCAGGGCGGCCAGCGCCGGCCCGTCCAGCTTCGCCACGTCGGTCAGGTCGATCGCCACCTCCGACGGATGCCGGTCGGCGACCGCCTCGACCACCGCCTGGCGCAACTGCTCGGCGGTGTCCCGATCGATCTCCCCGGTCACCTCGACCACCACCCGCTCCCCCACCTGACGCACCGAGAGCCGGGCCGGCTGGCCGCCTGCCTCGGTCCCGCCGGCCTGCCACGGCGAGGGCGAGTCGGCGAGCATCGCCTGCCGCAGCCAGGTGAGCGCCCGGGAGAGCAGCCGGGAGACGTGCATCTGCGAGATGCCGAACCGGGCGGCGATCTCGGCCTGGGTCTGGTTGCCGTAGAACCGCATGGCGAGGATCCGCCGCTCCCGCCAGGGCAGCCGGCCGAGCAGCCCGCTGACCGTCACCCGGTCGTCCACCGACTCGAGGTCGGTGTCGGACTCGCCGACGAGGTCGCCGAACTCCGCCGAACTCTCCCCGCCGACCGGCGCGTTCAGCGAGGCCGGACTGTAGCCGGCCGCCGATTCCAGCGCCGCGAGGATCTCCTCCTCCGGCGTCTCGAGCCGGGCGGCCAGCTCGGCCACGCTGGGCGAGCGGGACAGCTCGCTGGTCAACGCCGCCGTCGCCTGGCCGACCTCCAGGATCAGGTCGCGCAGCCGCCGGGGCACGTGCACTCCCCAGGTCCGGTCCCGGAAGTGCCGTTTGATCTCGCCCACGATGGTGATCGCGGCGTACGCGGTGAACGAGCCCCGTTCCGGGTCGTACCGGTCGACCGCGTTCACCAGGCCCAACCGGGCCACCTGTTCCAGGTCCTCCAGCGGTTCACCCCGGCCCCGGTAGCGCCGGGCCAACCTGCCGGCGAACGGCAGGGCGAACCGGACGAGGTCGTCCCGGGCCTCCTGCCGGCGTTCCGGCGGCAGGCCGGCGATTCTCGCCGCGTACGCCAAGGCGGCCGCGTCCAGGTCCTCCAGCCCACGCTCGGCCGGTGGTGTGGTCGTGATCTGTCCGAACATCCGCGCCTCCCTCAGGAAGGTCCCCCGCCCGGGATGCGAATCCGGTCATCGGTGCCGTACGGAACGTCACCTCGCCGGAAGCGAACATGTACCGAAACTGGACGGATGAACGCCCGCACACTCCGCTGCGCAGCGCGATTGACCAGTAGCGTCAGCGTTCTTCCCGCCCTGTAGGTACTCAATCACGGGACGTGACGTCCGCGAGGAGTTTTGCGATCAGGGGGATCAGCAGACCAGCAGCCCCTGCGGGGCGCCGCTGGCCCGCAGCCCGGCAAGCGCCTCCACCACCCGCAGGGGCGCGGGCGCCGGCAGGTCGTAGGGCTGGTTCCGGAGTACCTCGGTGGCGTGCCGGGTAGCCACCGAGGTCACCGGATAGCCCCGGGCGGCGACCCGGTCCACCGCCCGGCGGAGGCGCCCGAACGAGGCCACCGCGAGCCACTGCGGCAGCCCGGCCAGCGCCGGCGAGCGCAGCCCGGGCGGCTCCGGCAGTACGTCCAGCGAGCTGAACGGCGTGCTGCCGGCCAGCCACCACTCCGCACCGGTCACGCTGCGCGCCGTGGCGTTCTCGCACCAGTACGGCACCAGCCCGGCCCGGACCACCTGCCACGGGTCGATCAGCCGCCCGCACTCCACCACGCACCGGTCGCCGCTCTTGCCGGCCCCGCGCAGCCAGCTCCGGTACACGTCCGCCGCGGCGGCACTCAACGCGTCCGGGCCGGGGAAGAGCACCCGGTGCAGCGGGCTGCCGGCCCCCCGCGCCCAGTCCAGCAGGCTGGTCTCGAAACCGGGCTCGACGCCCTGTTCGGCGTACCCGGGGCGGCCGCCCTCCGGCGCGTCCCAGCTCGCCCCGTCACCGCCGGCCCCGCGCAGCACCTGCCCGAGCAGGTCGCTGCCGGCGCGAAAGTCGGCCGGCTCCAGCCCGCTGGCCGGGCCGCCGAGCTGGAAGCTGTGCCCGTCACCCGAGTCGAGCACCGGCCAGGTACGCACATCGCGCAGCAGCAGCACCGGAGCGCCCGGCGCCAGCCGGCTGCCGAGGAACTCCCGGTACGCCTCCGGCAGCGTGTGCCAGCGGACCACCAGGGACACCGTCGAGCCGGCCAGTACGCCCCGACAGGCCGGATCGTGCACCTGCCGCACCCGTACCCCCGGGTTGCCCCCGATCAGCCGGGCCGCGATCCGAGCGCCGTACGCCGACGCCTCGACCGGTCTGTCCACCCGGCCGTCCGGCCACTGCACCGCCACGTCGAAACCGGCCGGCAGCCACGGCACCCCCATCGCGGTGGCCAGGTGGACCGCCCCGCCGTGCGGCGAGCCGATCACCACACCCGGATACCAGCGCGGCGGATAGTGCCCGACCATCCACCGGGCCACCCGGCCGGCGTCGAACGCACCGGCCTGCTCGGCGGTGAGCGCGGTGCGGGTGGCGGCCCGGGCCAGCGCGGAGCGGCGTACCGCCTCCGGCGCGCCCCGGAAGCGCGACAGCAGCGGGTGGTACCCGAGGTCCGCGCAGTCCCGGCCGCGGACCCCGCGGGACGCCACGGCCAGCAGCACCCGGCCGGTACTCTCCGGCGACACGATGCGGTCCGGCTCCGGGAGCCCGGACCCGCCCGCGGCCAGCCACTCCTGCATCTCCCGCACCGGGCTCACCCCCCTCGTCCGCGCTGCCCGGGCCTTCCCGTCCCGATCGCGTCTAAACGGGCGGTCAGCAACCTCGCGGGCGCAATTCGGAGGACGGCCGGTTATGTCCGGCCGCAGCGCCTCCGGCCCGCCGCGCCCGGTGCGGGTCGAGTTGCCCCGGGCGGGCCGGAGCCGGATGATCGAGGGCTGTGACCCAGTTGAGCTTCGGACCAGCCGGCGGCCCCCGGTACGCCAGCTACTTCGCCATCGCCGTCGTCCCGTTCGCCCTGGTCGTGGCGGCGATGGCCGGCTGGCAGGCGGCGTCGGGCGAGGGGCTTCGGCCGCTCGCGTTGGCGACCCTGGTGACCAGCCTGGCCGGTCTGCTGGTGGCGGTCGGCCTGCTGCTGGCGGAGCGGCGGAGCCGGGCCGGACGGTCGGCGGGCCCGGACGGGATCCGCACCGGGCGGCAGAGCGTGCTCGCCTGGACCCGGGTCGGCAAGCTGAGCCTGCACAGCGGGGCCGACGACCAGCGCCTGCTGGCGGCCTGGCCGACCGGGGCGCGCACCCCGGTCTGGCTCGGTTCGGTGGACCGGGCCGACGTGCCGGCCGAGGAGGCGATCCGGCTGGTCGAGCAGTGGTCCGGCCGGCAGGTCGAGCGCGCCTGATCCGGCCCGGCCGTACGGCCGCCAGCCGCACTCCGGCCGGGCGCCGAGGTGGAGCTAGGGCAACCAGATATCAGACGGTCTCCGACGACCAGCGGTCCTACGACGGCCCGTACGTTCCTTGCTCCGCCACCGATCCGACGACGTCAGCGGGGCAGGACGCCGCTGCGGCCCGCGGCCGACAGCCGAAGCCCGCCGTGTTCGCGGTACCGAGGACCGGCACCTTGACCGTCGACATCGTGCTCTGTACCACCTGACGACGGCCGGAGACCGACCGGAGGGGCCGGCGGCACAAGCCGCCGGCCCCTCGGTAGAGGCATCTGTCCGCGTTTCTGACCAAGGTGCCGGCCGTTGGGCGGGTGTCAGACCAGGTCGGCGCCGTTGGCGGCGCGTTCGGCCAGGGTCTGGGCGCGGCCCCGGACCGCCGAACCGGCCCCCTGCTCGACGCCGCCGGCGGTCAGGGCACGCAGGTCGGCGAAGGGCTGTTCCGGTGCGTCCAGCGGGATCGACGGGTCCACCACCGCCTCGATCAGGGTGGGCCGGTCGGCGGCGATCGCCTCCTCCCAGGCCGGCCCGATCTGGTCCGGCCGGTCGACACCGATGCCGTGCAACCCGAGCAGCCGGGCCCAGCCGGCGTACGGGATGTCTCCGGCGCGTACCGCCTCGGGTGACGGCATCCCGGGCGCGGCCGGCCGGTCCAGGTCCGGCCAGGGCGCCCGGACCGCCTCGCTGTCCGGCCCCCGCTCCGGCTCGCCGCCCCGGCCGGCCTGGTCCTCGTTGTTGAGCACCAGCACCACCAGCCGGGGATCCGGCCACTCCGGCCAGTGCTGGGCCACGGTGATCAGTTCGGCCAGTCCGCCGGACTGCATCGCGCCGTCGCCGAGCAGCACGAAGACCGGCTGGTCCGGCTGGGCGAACTTGGCCGCGATGGCGTACGGCACCGCCGAACCTACCGAGGCCAGCGTGCCACAGAGGTGTGCCCGGACTCCGGGCGGAAGTTGCAGGTGCCGGGCGTACCAGTAGGTCACCGACCCGACGTCCACCGCGACCGAGGCATCGGCCGGAAGTCGCGGCGAGAGTTCCCGGAGCACCAGCCGGGGGTTCAACCGCGCGGTCCGCTCCTCGGCCCGGGCGTCGCACTCGGTCCGGGCCCGGTCGACGGCCCCCTCGATCATGCCGCGCCAGTCCCGGTTCTGCCGCTGCGGCACCCGGGACAGCAGTGCCCGCAGTGTCTCCCGGGCGTCGCCGATCAGCGGGATGTCGATCGGATACCGGCTGGCCAGCCGGCTGCCGTCGATGTCGATCTGCACCGCCGTGGCCTGCCCCGGCACCGGGTAGTAGCCGGTCCACGGGTCGTTGGTGCCGATCATCAGCAGGGTGTCGCAGCCGGCCATCAACTGCGCGCTGGCCGCCGTGCCCACCTGGCCCAGCACGCCCGTGTGGTAGGGCAGCCGCTCGTCCAGCACCGGCTTGCCCAGCAGCGAGGTGGCCACCCCGGCGTCGAGCCGGTCGGCCAGCTCGACGATCTCTTCGGCGGCACCGTAGCCGCCCTGGCCGACCAGGATCGCGACCCGCCGCCCCGCGCCGAGCAGTTGGGCGGCGGCGTTCAGGTCCTCGTCGTGCGGCACCACCCGGGCCGGCGGCAGGCCGGGCGCCGAGGCGAGCACGCCACCGCCGTCCGGGTGCGGCATCCCGTCGGGTACGGCCTGGCCGAGCAGGTCGTGCGGCACCACCAGGCAGGTCGGGCCCCGGGTCGAGACGGCGGTACGGATCGCCTGGTCGAGCAGGTAGGGCACCTGTTCCGGCACCGCGGCGGTACGCAGGAACTGGGCGCAGACGTCGCTGAACAGCCGGGGCAGCTCGATCTCCTGGTACGCGCTGCCCAGCGCGCTGTACGTCTGCTGCCCGATGATCGCGACCAGCGGTTTGCTGTCCAGCTTGGCGTCGTAGAGTCCGCCGAGCAGGTGCAGCGCGCCCGGTCCCTGGGTGGCCAGGCACACTCCGACCGTGCCGGTGTACTTGGCGTGCCCGGCCGCCATGAACCCCGCCGCCTCCGGCTGCCGGGACGGTACGAAGCCCGGATCGCCGCCGGCCCGGCGCAGCGCCTCGACGATCAGCGCCACCCCCTCGCCGGGTTGCCCGAACACCCGGGGCACCCGCCAGGCCCGCAGCCGTTCGACCAGCAGGTCGGCGATGGTCCGGTCCGCCGTCGCCGTGCTCGTCCGCACCGTCGACCGCCCCGGGTCAGCCATTGCGACCTGCCGGAGTGCTGGCGTCGACGTAGCGCAGGACGGCGCCGACCCCGTCGGTGAGGTCGGGCGCCTGCTCGGGGCCGAGAACCGTGACTCCGGCGTCGGTGCCGACCAGCGCGCGGACCAGGGCCGCGTCGGCGCGTACCCGCAGCGGCTCGGCGACGGACATCGCCCGGAGTTCGTCCGGACCGGTGGCGATCTCGGTCGGCTCCGGGCCGATCCAGAGTTCCTCGGTCGAGGAGGGGTCGTCCACGATCAGCATCGTGTCCACCTGGCTGCGTTGCAGGGCGGTCACCACGGCGTCCAGGCCGGCGCCGACGTCGCGCTGCATGCCGAACTTGTCCATCGCCACGTCGGTGTGCGCGGCGGCGACCTCGGCGATGGCCTGCACGGTGACGTCGTCCAGGGCGCTCTGGTCGGCGCCGGCGGCCGGGAAGCCGGCGTCGGTCTGCACCACCCGGTCCTGCCAGAACTCCGGAAGCTGTGCGGCGAGCAACTGCCGGGCGCGGGTGTCCCCGGCGACCACGATCACCTCGGCGCCGACCCGCTCGGCCAGCGCGGCGGTGGCCGAGGCGGCGTCCTCGGCGTTGCGCCGCCAGGACGTGATCGCGTCCCGCTGGTAGTGCGAGTGGTTCCAGCCGCCCCGCTGGACCCGACGGAGCGGAAACTGGTTGCCGCCCTTGACGTGCGCGTGCCGGGGTACCCCACCGGCGCTCACCGCGTCCACGTCCGCGCCGGTGCGGCTGGCCAGTACCCGGACCCAGGGCACCTGCTCGCGGCGCTGGGCGACCAACGGCATGGTGTGCGCGACCGGCCCGTGCGCGGCGATGTCCTTGCGCGGCGGTGCGGTGAGGTACTCGGTGAGCACCACCTCGCCGCCGGTGGCGAACGCGGCGAGTCCGTAGTCGCCGGGCATCGGGTCGTGCCCCCGGATCACGGCGTCGAGGGCCGCCACGTCGCGCGGGTCGGTCCGCTGCGCCGCGAGCCGTTCCTGGAGGGCCCGCCAGCGCAGGTCGAGTGCGGGATGGGCGTCGTGCGTGTCCCGGGAGGCGTCCAGGTAGACCGACGTCCACGGGCCGGGATGGGCACAGATCGGACGCAGGAAGGACAGCTGCATGGGTCGTCCCCTCTCCAAGGTCGTGCCGGGGTTACCCACGCCGGTCGGCTTGTCACCTGAGCGCGCCGCCGGGAACCACCGGCCGTCCGGAACCGCCCCCAGCAGCCAGGAGTGAGCAGATCGTCACCTTACGTGAAAGTGATTCACTCATTGCGGGTTCATTCGCCATGATCGATACAATTTGTGCTCGGGAGCGGACTCTCGGTGGTGAGCACATGGACGGTGAACTGTTTCCCGAACGGGTCGCCTGG
Source organism: Plantactinospora sp. CA-294935 (assembly GCF_050936445.1). Taxonomy (NCBI): domain Bacteria; kingdom Bacillati; phylum Actinomycetota; class Actinomycetes; order Micromonosporales; family Micromonosporaceae; genus Plantactinospora; species Plantactinospora sp. CA-294935. Next base: position 6,828,960 of record NZ_JBNJMU010000001.1, on the reverse strand, counting down.
CGTCCCGGACCGGTCATCACCGGTCACGTCGTACGGCTGATGGAGGGTTACTCCCGGGAGATCCGGGTCGGGCAGCCTGTCCTGGTCGCCGTACTCGGCACGGCGGCGGTGGTCCGGGTGGCGCTGCTGCTGCTCGCCTCGGTGCTCCGGGCCGGTGCCGGTGCGGGCGCCAGACGGAAGTGGAAGGAACTGCGCAAGGGGCCGGAGTTCCTGGTGACCCCGCTGAGGCTGCGGGACGGCAGCGGTGTGCTCTGCGAGATGGAGATCCACGGACACCTGCCGCAGAGCGCGCTGGAGCCGGCTGACCACGTCCAGGTGACCGTACGCTCGCAGAAGGACGCCGGGCTCGCACCCCGGGTGGAGCGGATCGTCAACCTCACCACCGGACAACTGCTCACGCCACGTACCCCGACCCTCTGGTCACATCTCGGGCCGGCACTGCTGTCCCAGGCCGCGATCGGCCTGCTGCTGATCGGCGCGTTCGTCGCCTGGCTCGTGCTGGGACGCTAGCGCGCACCCCGGACCGGTCAGGGTCGGGCCGCGTCCTCCAGCGGCCGGTCGGCTCCGGCCGGCTGCCCCGCACCGGTGACCGAGCCGGTGGAGGAGACGGTCAACAGGCCCCGGCGCCGGGCCCACCGCTCGAAGCCGAGGGTGGCGAACGGCGGTACCGCGCAGACCAGTGCGACGCCGACGGTCAGCCAGCGCCACCGGCCGAGCCGGGCCACCAGCAGGACCAGCCCGACGTACGCGAGGAAGAGTCCACCGTGCACCGGGCCGAAGATCTGCACGCCGATCTCGTTGCCGGGCGGGCCGTACTTGACCGCCATCCCGACCAACAGGGCCAGCCAGGAGATCGCCTCGGCGACCGCCGCCAGCACGAACAGCCTCACCGCCGTACGGTGCATCCGCTCCCCCTCCCGCTGGTCCGCCTCGGCGTTCCCGCCGGCCGGCCGCTTGAGATCCGGTCCGGCTGACAGCTTAGGCGACGCCGCCGCCCCGGCTGTCCGGACCGTCCTCCTCAGCGGAGCGGCACCGCTCTCGGGGAGGAGGATCTCCCCCTCCCGGGTGAACCGGGCAGCGTCCTTCTACGCCCAGCGGCGTACGGGTGATGCCCACCACGGGGGGACGCCAGGAGAGCGGTTACGGAGGATCATGAGGTCATGACGATTCATGGTCCCGGGGGCCGGCCGTGATCGCACTGGTGCTGGCGATCGTCCTGTCGGTGGCCTCGGCAGCGGCGTACGCGGGCGCGGCGGTGCTACAGGAACGGCTCGCCACCCAGGCCGGACCGACGGGGGACGCAGGGCGCGGCTATCTCGGCACCGTCCTGCGCCGGTCCGGCTGGTGGCTCTCGGTGGCGGGCAACGGCGCGGGCGCCGCCCTGCACGTCGCCGCGCTGGCGTACGGGCCGCTCTCGGTGGTGCAGCCGCTGGGCGTACTCACCCTGGTGCTCGCGCTGCCGATCGCGGCGGCCGCCATCGGTCGCCGGGCGTCGGCCCGGCAGTGGTCCGGGGCCGCCGCCACGGTGGCCGGCCTGGTACTGCTGCTCGCGCTGACGCTGCCCGGGGCGGGCGACCACGACCTCCTGCCCGGGCAGGGCTGGGCGCTGGCCGGGGTGGCGACCGCACTGGTGGCCGCGCTGGTACTGGCCGGCCGGGCGAGCCGGTCGGCGCTGCCGCGCAGCCTGCTCACCGCCACCGCGGCCGGGATCGCCTTCGCGGTCGCCTCCGCGCTCACCCAGCTCGTCTCCGGACTCGTCACCGACGGCGGCGCGGTGTTCGCCACCGCCGGACTGGCGGTGGCGGTGGCCGGGATGGCCGCGGCCGGGCTGCTGCTGTCCCAGGTCGCCTACCGGGGCGCCGGGCTGGGCGCACCGCTGGCCACCGTCACGCTGGCCAACCCGGTCGCCTCGGCCGCCATCGCCGTGCTGCTGCTCGGGGAACGGACCGCGGGCGGCTACTGGGGCGGCCTGGCCGCGATGGTCGGTGCCGGCCTGGCCGCCTGGGGCGTGCTACGACTCGCCTCGGCCGACCAGCTCCCGCCGCGCCGGCGGCGGTCACGGCCGGGGCGCCGGGGTCCGGCGCGGCTCAGGGGCGCGGTGCCGGTGCCCTGCCCGAACCGGTCGGCACCCGCCAGCCGCTCGTCGGCCGCCCCGGTCCGTGCCGGGCGGACCGCCACAGCACCACCAGCCAGACGACCCCGATCACGGCGACGAGCGCCAGCCCAAGCCCTTCCAGCGCCGGCATCAACACCGCCTGGACCGGGGTCGGCTGGCCCAGCGAACCGTCCAGGGTGAGCAGGCCGCGCGCGTCGGTGAAGAACAGGGTCAGGTAGAACGCGATCGTGTGCATCGCGTCCCAGAGCGCGTGCAGGATCGCCACACCCAGATAGGCGAAGAGCAGCCGCAGGCCGACCACGAAGTGGTCCCGGCCGCTCGGCGCGAAGAGCACACCGCCGAGGATGGCGGTCCACAGCCCGTGCCCGACCGGCGCGACCAGGCCACGCAGGATCTCCGTCTGCACCACCTGCACCACCGACAGGCCCTGCACGGTGAAGAGCGCGATGAAGGCGTACCCGGCGGACTCCAGCGCGGAGAAGCCGAAGCCGACCGCGGCACCGAGGATCATCCCGTCCCGGATGGTCTTGGCTCTCAACCGCCGGGTCAGCAGCGCCAGCGCGGCCAGCTTGGCGGCCTCCTCGATCAGGCCGACCCCCAGGAAGAGCAGCACCGAGGGGCGCAGCAGGTACGACTCCAGCACGGCCGAGGCAAGGATCCCGAGTACGCCACCGGCGAGGAAGGTGCCGAAGACCAGGCTGACGGTGACCTCGCCGGTGTCCCGGCGCTGGAACGCCCAGGCCACGAAGGTCACCGGCACCAGGAAGCTGCCGAGCAGCACCAGGGTGGGCAGCAGGGTCGGGTTCCCGGTGAGGAAGATGACCACCACCGTGGCGAGCCAGAGCGCGAGGCCGACCAGGAAGATCCGCAGCCACTGGCGGCGCGGCGTGACCGGCACCGCCGCCGTCCACTGCCTGCCGACGCCGTCCATCACGCCTCCGCACGGTCCGCCGCGCCCCGGTGGCCAATCCGGGACCGGATCCGGGGCGTACCCGCTGCGGGTGGGGTCGAACGTGCCGGGGCGGCGCGCCGCGGGCCCGGCCCGGCGACCGGGACAGCGCCTCGCGGCGGTCGGGCCGGGGTCCGGGTCACGCCCTGAGCACGACCTTGACGCACTCGTCCGCCTTCTGCCGGAACATCTCGAAGCCGATCGGCGCGTCCTCCAGGCGCAGCCGGTGGGTGATGACGAAACTCGGGTCGACCTCGCCACGGCGGATCCGGTCCAGCAGCATCCGGGTGTAGCGCTGCACGTGGCACTGCCCGCTGCGCAGCGTCAGCGACCTGTTCATCAGCGAACCGATCGGGAACTTGTCGACGAAGCCCGCGTACGCCCCGATCACCGAGACCGTGCCGCCGTTGCGACAGCTCATGATCGCCTGACGCAGCGCGTGCGGCCGGTCGGTCTCCAGCCGGGCCGACTGCTTGACCCGGTCGTACCCGGACAGCACCGCCGACGAGTGGTGCCCCTCCATGCCTACCGCGTCGATGCAGGCGTCCGGCCCCCGGCCGCCGGTCATCTCGCGCAGCGCCTCGACCACGTCGACCTCCTCGTAGTTCAGCGGCTCCGCGCCGGCCCGCTCCTGCGCCATCCGCAGCCGGTACGGATACCGGTCGATCGCGATCACCCGCTCGGCGCCGAGCAGGTACGCGCTGCGCATCGCCAGCAGGCCCACCGCACCGGCGCCCCAGACCGCGACGACCTCGCCACCGGTGAGTCCACACATCTCGGCACCCATGTAACCGGTCGGGAAGATGTCGGAGAGGAAGAGCACCTTCTCGTCGGGCAGGTCGTCGGGGACCTTCAGCGGTCCGACGTCGGCGAAGGGCACCCGGGCGTACTCGGCCTGGCCGCCGGCGTACCCGCCGAGCATGTGCGAGTAGCCGAAGAGGCCGCCCGGCGAGTGCCCGAGCAGCTTCTCGGCGAGTCCCGCGTTCGGGTTGGAGTTCTCGCAGAGCGAGTAGAACCCGGTCTGGCAGGCCCGGCAGTTGCCGCAGGCGATCGGGAACGGCACCACCACCCGGTCGCCGATCCGCAGGTTGCCGACCTCCGGCCCGACCTCGACCACCTCGCCCATGAACTCGTGGCCGAGGATGTCGCCGTGCTTCATCGTCGGGATGTACCCATGGAAGAGGTGCAGGTCGGAGCCGCAGATGGCGGTGCTGGTGACCCGTACGACGGCGTCCCGGGCGTTCAGGATCCGCGGCTCGGGCACCTCCTCCACCCGGACGCTCTCCCGGCCCTGCCAGCAGTTCGCCTTCATGCACCACCTCCGGTCTGCGCGATCGGTCAGCCGGCCGCTCGCCCGGCCCGGGGCCGCGCCGGCTTCTGGAGTACCTGCTGCGGGGTGGCCAGCCCGGCCGGGCTGCCGTCCGAGCGGACGACCTCTCCGGTCTCGATGACCTGCTTGAACCGGCGCAGGTCGTCCCGGATCTGCTGCCCCGGTTCCTCGCCGAAGAGCGCTGCGACGGCCCGGCCCACCGCCCCGCCCGGCGGCGCGTACGCCAGGTCGACCCGGATCTCGGTGCCCCGGCCGCCGGCCGCGCGGGCGAACCGGACCCGCCCCGCGTTGGGTACCCGGGCACCACGGGCCGAACGCCAGGCGATCATCTCGCTGAGGTTGTCCTCGACCAGTTCGGCGTCCCACTCGATCCGCCGCCCGCCCGGGCCCCGGACGGTCCAGTGTGACCGCCCGTCCCCGTCGGAGCGGACCGACTCCACGTGGTACATGAACCGGGGCAGGTTCTCGAAGTCCCGCCAGAACCGGTAGACCTCGTCGGCCGGCCGGTTGACGGTGACGGTGGCACTGGCGCGCAGCGTCCGACGCCGGGCCCCGGCGGAGCGCCCGCTCCGCAGCGCGGCCAGCACGTCGACGGCGGTGATTCCGGCGACGGCGCCCAGGGTGGCGGCGACCCGCCGGCGGTGCTGGCCGCGCCGGTGCGGCAGCGCCCGGGCGAGCAGTAGCAGATCCAGCAGGTCCCCGGCGACCCGGACCCAGGCCCAGCCCGCCGGCCGGCCGGCGAACAGCAGCCCGGGGACCGGTACCAGTTCGCGGGCACCGATCGCCCGCAGTACGACGGACGGGGCCGGCGCCGGGCCGTCCAGCCCGACCAGCCTGCCGACCTGGTGCGGCGCCGCGAGCGCCGCGACACCGAGGCCGAGGCCCAGCAGGCCGAGCGCGCGTGGCAGGAGTTGGCCGTCGCCGTCGGGCATGTCCAGCGTTCCGTCGGGCATGTCCAGCGGTGCTCCCCGCATCGTTCCCTCCGTTCACCGTCGCCCGTTCACCGTCGCCCGGCCGTCGTCGCCCCGTCGTCGTCGCCCGGCCGTCGTCGCCCGTTCACCGTCGCCCGGCCGTCGTCGCGGACGCCGCGCACCATCACGCTATCGGGCTGAACCCGAACAACCGTCGCAAAGCGACAAACCAGCCGCACCGGACCCGGGCGGGCACCCGGGGTGGGCACCGGGAGCGGACGGGCTCCGGCCCGTCGTCCGGAACCCGTCCGTGCGGCGCGTCGGGCCGGCACCGCCGCCGGCCGGTCGGCTACTGGCCGACCTTGATGCCGGGCTCGCCCGCCATGAACTGGATGACCTGGCGCGGCTCCCGGCCCGGCACGTTCGGGCCGCGCAGCTTGCCGATCGGCAGGATGACCCGCCGGAAGGTGCCCTCCAGCATCATCGCCGTCGCGGTGTACCAGGCGACCACCGCGGAGGCGATCAGGATGTAGGCACCGGCGGTACGCCACGGCGAGATGTCGGCGATCTGCCCCACGGCCAGACAGGTGGCCCCGGCGGCGAGGGTCGCCAGCACCAGGGTGAGTCCGATGTTCTCGGCCAGCGCGGCGAACGCCCCGGACCAGGTGATCGCGGCGAGCGCGGCGAACCAGAAACCGATCGCCACGAACGGGGTCGGCTGGACCAGTACGCCGATCGCGATCAGCAGGTAGAGGATCCCGTAGGAGAGCCAGAACGCACCCCAGATCCCGTGCATCGCGGTAGCCAGCCCGTCACGCGCCCGGTACGCCCACATCCCGGCGAGGAACTGCGCGAGCCCGCCCAGCATCGCGGCGAACGGGAACAGGAACGTCTGGGTGGTCGTGTTGCCGTACCAGCCGGCAAGGTTCGTGGCGACGACGAAGGTGGCGGCCGCGTAACCGAAGAGTCCCAGGATCGATGGCGCGGCCACCGGCTGCAGGGAGATCTGCGCGTGGTTACGCCAGAATTCGAACTCGCCATCATGACTGGGTTGCGCCGAACGTGACATATGGGTCATCACAGGCTCCTTCTACGCAGCGGTTCGCACCGCTTTGACGCGGTCGGGCACGTGGCCACCGCCGACTACCCGATGTAAGAGCCATTACACGGAAGGTCGACTTCGTCCGCCGCCGGGCGGCCCACGACAAACCGGCCGCCGGCGCGCACGGTACGCGTCGACGGCCGGTGAACGACCGGGCCTCACGGCCTGGGATGGATCAGCGCTTCTCGACCGGTACGTAGTCCCGCTCGGCGGCGCCGGTGTAGATCTGCCGGGGGCGGCCGATCTTGGTCTCCGGGTCCGAAATCATCTCCCGCCACTGTGCGATCCAGCCGGGCAGCCGGCCGAGCGCGAAGAGCACGGTGAACATCTTGGTCGGGAAGCCCATCGCCTTGTAGATCAGCCCCGTGTAGAAGTCGACGTTCGGGTAGAGCCGGCGGGACACGAAGTAGTCGTCGGCGAGGGCGATCTCCTCCAACTGCATCGCGAGGTCCAGCAGCGGGTCCGGCTTGTTCATCCGGGCCAGTACGTCCTGGGCGGCCTTCTTGACGATGGCGGCCCTGGGGTCGTAGTTCTTGTAGACCCGGTGCCCGAAGCCCATCAGCTTGACGCCCGGCTCCTTGTCCTTCACCCGCCGGACGAAGGCCGGCACGTCGCCGCCGCCGGCCCTGATGTCGTCGAGCATCTCCAGCACCGCCTGGTTGGCGCCGCCGTGCAGCGGACCGAACAGCGCGTTCACCCCGGCCGAGACCGAGGCGAAGAGGTTCGCCTGGCTCGAACCGACCAGCCGGACAGTGGAGGTGGAGCAGTTCTGCTCGTGGTCGGCGTGCAGCACCAGGAGCATGTCGAGCACCCGGGCCACGACCGGATCCACCTCGTACGGCTCCGCCGGCACTCCGAAGGTCATCCGGAGGAGATTCTCGACGTACCCGAGCGAGTTGTCCGGGTAGAGCATCGCCTGCCCGATCGACTTCTTGTACGCGTACGACGCGATGGTCGGCACCTTGGCCATCAGCCGCACGGTGGAGATCTCCACGTGCTCCCGGTCGAACGGGTCGAGGCTGTCCTGGTAAAAGGTGGAGATGGCGCTCACCGCGGAGGAGAGCACGGCCATCGGGTGCGCATCCCGGGGGAAACCGTCGAAGAAGCGCCGCATCTCCTCGTGCAGCAGCGAGTGCCGCCGGATCCACTCGTCGAACTCGGTGAGCTGTGCCGTGGTGGGCAGCTCGCCGTAGATCAGCAGGTACGACACCTCCAGGAAGGAGGACTTCTCGGCCAACTGCTCGATCGGGTAGCCCCGGTAACGCAGGATGCCCGCGTCGCCGTCGATGTAGGTGATCCCCGAGGAGCAGGCCGCGGTGTTGACGAATCCGGGGTCGTAGGTGACGTACCCCGTCTCTTTCAACAGGTTGCCCGTGGCGATGCCGGCTGGGCCGTCGACCGCGGGCTTGACCGGTATCGACAGCTGGCCGCCCGGGTGGTCGAGTTTGACATCCGTCATGTGATCCTCGCTTCGCCGGCAGAATCTACGTTGAATTGCCTTCACTTTTTACGGTAATCGTGCAGGGTAGCCGAGGACCTCGGGTGGTCGACCGGTGAGTGATGGATCACGCTGGTCACACGTTTGCCGCCGGGAAGAAACCTGCTATCCGCTGCCCCGACGCCGAACTCCCGTCCGGGCGCGCATTGGCCGCGATCATGGGAGCCGGGTCCGGCCCGGCCGGCGCGGATGGTCCCGGCGCACCCGCCGGCGGCCGTCGCCAGCCGGGCCGATCCCCAGGTCAGGGCAGGCCCGGCCGGCTCGGCGGGTCAGTCGCGCAGCGGGCGCAGGGTGCCGGTGTCGGTGACCTGGAACACGTCCACGGTGTTCCGGCCCGGCAGGAAGAGCGACTCGTCGGTCACCAGGGCGCCGAACCGCTGCCCGCCCGGGTCCGGCGGCACCACCGGAGCCACCGCACCGATCCGGCCGTTGACCGCCACCGCCAGCAGCGTCCCGTTCGGCACCGAGTCGGGCACGGTGCCGTAGACCAGTGCCGGCAGCCGGCCACCCGTCTGGTCGATCTGATCGAAATCGGACCGGTTCCGCACGGTCACCGAGCCGGCCTCCGAGCCGAGTGGAAGCTCGGCGACGGAGCGACCGATCAGGTCCGGTCGAGGCTGCGCCGGCAGCACCGGGCCCGCCCGGCCGGCGACCACGTCGGCGAAGACACCGGCCGGCACCGTACGCGGCTGCCCCGGCTGGTCGTAGTAGTGCTTGTCCGCGGGAGCCCGGGTGGTACGCAGCGCCGAGGCGCCGTCGGTCCGCCACGGCACCTCGACACCGGCCAGGTCGGCGACGGTCGGCAGCAGGTCGACGTGCTCCCAGTTCCGGTCGTCGACCGCGCCGGCCCGCTGCCCCGGCCGCTTCACGAAGAGCGGTACCCAGAGCACCTCGCCCGGCACCCGCTGCACCGCGCCCAGCCCGCGCCCCTGCACCCCCGGGGTGAAGCTGACCCCGTGGTCCGCGGTGAGCACCACCAGCGCGTCGTCGTAGAGGCCGGTCTCGTCCAGCCGGCGCAGCGTCTCGCCGAGCAGCCGGTCGGTGTACTCCAGTTGCAGCAGGTGCCGCCGGTGGGCCAGCTCGACCCAACCGTCACCGTCGTTGGGCATCCCGTCCGGTGACCCGTATCGGATCCCGGAGGGCAGGTAGTTCCACGGCGAGTGCGGCAGCAGCAGGTGCAGGAAGTGCAGCGTCGGCCTGACGGTCGGCCGGAGGGTGGCGAGGAAGTCGGCGAACCGGGCCGGCTGGTTCTCGTCCAGCGCGCCCCAGCGGAACTGCGGATCCGTCGGCGGCGGCGGTTCGTCGGCGTCCCCGGCCTCGCGCCGGGTGATCTCCCGGTACGAGTCCTCGGGGTCGCGCTGCCCCGTCTCGGACGGCGAGACGATCTGCTCCAGCAGGGTGGCGCTCTCCCGCAGCAGCGTCGGCAGGCCGCCCCGGGCGGATCCGGCGGCCCGGTCCGGGCAGACCCGTGGCGGGCAGAGTTGGGTGATGCTCTCCTGGGCCCGGATCTGGTACGGCCCGGCGAACACCGTGAACAGGTTGTCCGGATAGCGCGAGTGGTGCGGCGCCTGCTGCTCGCCCGGGTACCGACCGGTCAGCATCGCCGGCAGCGCGTACGGGGTGTAGCCGCTCACCCCGGTCGCGTTGCGGTACCAGGTCGACTCGCCGGCCAGCCGGGCAAAGTTCGGGTAGCGGCGGGCGTCGATCGCGCCCGACGCGTCGAGCAGGGAGGTCAGCGGGAACTCGTCCAGGATCAGCATCACCACCGGCGGATGACTGACCCCGCCCCGGCTCGCCCCGGCCGCCCCGGACCGCTCCCCCGGCAGCACCACGGCCGAGGCGGGCGAGGCGAAGACGAAGAGCAGCACGAAGACCAGTGGACCGACCGCGGCGACCCGGAGCACCTGGCCGGTGACCTGCCAGCGCCGGTACGCGTACGCCCCGGCGGCGCCGACCGCCACGGCGAGCACGACCAGCGGCGCGCCGCGTACCGGGGTGAGCTGTTTACCCACCTGGACCGCCAGCGCGGCGAGCAGCAGGCCGAGGGTCGTCGTGTGCAGTACCGCCCGGACCGCCCGGCCCCGGGCCGGCCCCGCGACCCGGCGGCCGAGCAGCCCGAGCAGCGCACCGGTCCCCCACAGCACCAACGGCGGCAGCACGGTGTACGCGGCCACCAGCAGCAGGATGTCCCGCCGGCCTGCGCCGTGGAAGAGGAAGAAGTCCGGGCTCTTCCCGGTCACGTCGAGCAGTGGCTGGGTGATCACCAGTCCGCAGAGCGCCACGATCTCCACCAGGGCCCGCGACTCGACCCGACGCCATGACCGGGCGGCCACTCCCGGTCGCTCCGGCGCCCCGGCAGCGACCGGCTCGGCAGCGACCGGCTCGGCATCCCCACCGGGCGTGGCGGCGGCGACCGGTCCCGCATCCCCACCCGACGCCCCGGGCCGTGCCTCGTCCGTCGGTGGGGCGTCGTCGGTGGGTGGGACGTCGTCGGGGGCCGGCCCGGTGGTAGCGGGCTCAGCCACGCGGCGTCCCGAGGTAGAGGGTGCGGGTGCCGGACGGCAGTTCGAGCCGGCGGACGATCGTGCACCGCTGCCCGAGCAGCCGCTCGAACTCCTCCCGGCGGTAGTCCGGGAAGAGGCCGGCCGGCTTGTTCGCCAGCAGCCGGACCGCCATCGGGTCGTCCGGATGCACGAACTCGACCACCAGCCGGCCGCCGCCCTCCGCCGCCGCGAGCAGCCCGACCAGCCAGTCGACCACCTCGGGCAGCGGGACGTTGCGCCCGATGGCGAGATGGTGCACCACGGCCAGCGCGAGCACCGCGTCCGCCTCGGCCCGGGCGGCGAAGGAACCCCGCTCCACCCCGCGCCAGCCGCCGCCCGGCGACGGGTCGGCCAGGTCCATCACCAGCGGCAGCACCCGGCGCTCGCCGTCGGCCCGCAGCCGGCGGTAGAGCTGGTCGACCACGGCCGGGTCGCTCTCCACCGCGACCACGTAGTCGGCGTACCCGGCGGCCAGCCGCGAGTACGTGCCGTCGTTGGCGCCGAGGTCCAGCACCAGCCGGGACCGGTTCGGCTCGGCCAGGGCCTCGGCGACGAACCGCTCCTTGGCCTCCCGGTCGGCGGTCGAGTAGGTGCAGGTTTCCCGGTAGCCGGACCAGTGGCTGGCCGGCGGCTGCCAGTCGAGCCGGCCGACCAGCTTCTCCAGCGCGCGCAGGGTGGCCAGGACCAGGTCCCGGGAGAAGCCCGCGTCCTTCAACTCCGCCCGCACGGTACCGGTGCTGGCGGCGGCGTACCGGGACTGGATGGCGTCGTGCAGGTGCACGTGCTTGAGCACGCCGGCCCGGAACCGCCGGGTCCCGCCGAAGAGCTTGCGCAGCTCGCCCGCCTCGATGCCGTCGATCCGGGATCGCAGCCAGGGCTGGAAGTCCAGCCCCAGATGGGCCTGGAGCAGCAGCGGATAGAGCAGGGTCTGGCAGAACTGCCGGTAGCCGGCCCACGGCTCGCCGTCGCGGGCCGGCTCGAACGAACCGATGTCGATGAAGACCGGCTCGGCGCCCCGCCACTGGAGGTTGTACGCCGAACCGTCCTTCGTGGTGAAGCCGGCCGGTACCGCCGTACGGAGGATCTCCAGGTGCAGCAGTGCGGCGTCCCGCAACATGGCGAAGGACCACTCGTACGGGTACGACACGAACGGGATGCGCTCGTGCCGGAGTACGGTCGCCCACTGCACGGCAGCGCTCGCCGGCAGTGTCGCCGGGTCGACGGTCTCGGTGCCGCAGACCTTGCCGTCGGCGAGCAGCCGGCCGAAGAACTCTGCACCGGCGAGTGCCCGCCAGTCCTCGGCGGCCTGCGGGCCGAGGCCCCGGAGGACCTGGCCGTCGGCGTGGAAGACCCGGTTCGCCGGGTCGCGGAAGGAGCCGGGATCGGCTCGGGGAACGGAATCGGGGGTGCTGGACGTTGCCGGGACGGGAGGTGGTGCGACCATCGGGTGTGGACCGCCCTCAATCCTGCTTCGAGGGCTGCTTGCGGAACCGGCTGGTCAGTCTGCGCCAGTAGAGTTTCGCCGCCACCGCGACCCCGGCGACGCCGCCGACCACGGCCTGCACGATGAGGCTGCCCGATCCCGCGTCCAGGTAGGCCAGTTGTTCCATCTCCCGGCTACCTCCCTTTCTGTCTACCCCCGTACCCAAAAAAGAGCGCCGTGTCCGGCCGCCTGCCCGGACGACCCGACCCGCGCGCACGACAACGTGGCCGACGCCCCGCAACCCACCGGCCAAGTGGCGGAAAGCAGAACGTCGGATGCCGTTAAACACACCGTACGCCGATGATCCGCCGACCGCACCGGCACCCGGAACGCCGGGCCGGCAGGTCCGATTCGTTCAAGACGCGGACGCAACCGGTTCCTACGCTGCCCGAATGACACCGAGACTAGACGCATTCGGGCTGGTCGTGGCCGACATGGCCCGATCTCTCGCCTTCTACCGGAAGCTGGGACTGGAGATCCCGGCCGGTGCCGACACCGAGCCGCATGCCGAGTTCACCCTGCCCGGCGGAGTGCGCCTGATGTGGGATACCCACGAGATGGTCCGCTCGATCGAGCCGGACTTTTCGCCGCCGGCCGGGTCGCAGATGAGCCTCGCCTTCCGGTGCGCCGATCCGGCCGAGGTGGACAGCGTGTACGCCGAGATGACCGCCGCCGGCCACGAGGGCCGTCTCAAGCCGTGGGACGCGCCCTGGGGCCAGCGGTACGCGGTGCTGCTCGACCCGGACGGCAACGGCGTCGACCTCTACGCCCCGCTCGCACCCGCAGCGGGCTAGGACCTGACAAGCTGCCGCAGTGGTACCCCGGCCAGGCTCCTGACCTCGCGGGACAGGTGCGCCTGGTCGGCGTACCCGGTGCGGGCGGCGACCTCGGCGGCCGGCGTACCCGACCGGGCCAGGGCGAGCGCGCGGCGCATCCGCAGGATCCGGGCCAGCGTCTTGGGGCCGTACCCGAACAGTGCCAGGCTGCGCCGGTGTAGCTGCCGGGTGCCGAGCCCCAGCGCGTCGGCCGTGCCGGCCACGTCGCCGCCGACGGCGAGCCCGGCGGCGAGCGGCGCGGCGAGCGGGTCCGGGCCGCCGTCGGCGGCGAGCCGGGCGGCCGCGACCGACTCCAGCACCCGGCCGGGCCGGTCGTGCGACGCCACCCGCTCGGCCAGCTCGGCCACCTCCGGTCCCGGCCAGAGCGCGGCGAGCGGAACCCGCTGGTCCCGCAGCGCGTGTGCCGGCAGCCCGAAGACCGCCGGGCCGGTGCCCGGCGGGAAGCGCAGTCCCACGTACCGCTCGCCGGCCGGTCCGGCGGCGACCTGGGCGACCGTGTCCGGGCCGGCGACCAGCAGGCCGCTCCGGCTGGACCAGATCAGATCCATGCAGCCGTCCGGCAGGACCCGTCCCGGGCCGGCGTCGGCGGTCCGGGTGACCGTCCAGACGACGGCACCGGCCAGCCCGGACATCCGCTCCCGATACACGGCCCCCAGCCTGCCACCCGAACGGGTACGGCTGTCCGGTCCGGGGCCGGGTTTGTAACCAGGACGACACCGGTGCGGGGCCCGGGATGCGAACCTGTGCCGCATGGCGACCTTCGCCGGCAAGAAGATCGAGGCGTACGTCGGCCCTCGGGAACTCGGCGCGGCCGACGACCTCGAACAGGTGGTGGTCGACTTCATCGCCGGCGCCCGGGAGAGCCTCGACATCGCCGTCCAGGAACTCGACTCGGAGCCGATCGCCCAGGCGATCCTGGACGCCCGGTTCCGGGGCGTCAGCGTCCGGATGGTGCTGGAGCAGGACTACCTGCGGACGGCCAAACTGCCCCGGGTCACCGTCCGGGCCGGCGAACCCGAGGCGGACGCCCGGCGCCGGGCCCAGTGGGAGCCGGAGCCCGGCAGCCGCAGCCTGGAACCGAACCGGCGGATCGTCGCCGCGCTGCTGCGCTGCAACGTCGACGTCAAGGCCGACTACAACCCGGCGATCTTCCACCAGAAGTTCGCGGTCCGCGACTACCGGCAGCGGGCCGCCGGGCGGGCGGCGGTGCTCTCCGGCTCGGCCAACTTCACCGGCACCGACTGCCACCGCAACCTGAACCACGTCGTGGTCTTCCACGACACCCGGATCTGCCAGGAGTACGCCGACGAGTTCGCCCGGCTCCGGCAGGGGCGGTTCGGGCGCGGCGAGCACGGCCGGGTGCCGAACGCGTACAACGTCGGCGGGGTGCCGGTGAAGGTGCTGTTCGCGCCGGACCACACCCCGGAGCTGGAGATCATGAAGCAGATGCTGAAGGCGACCGCCCGGGTCGACTTCGCCATCTTCACCTTCTCCGGCTCGTCCGGGATCGACGACGCGATGATCGCGCTGGCCGCCGCCGGGCGTACCGTGACCGGGGCGGTGGACCCCGGGCAGGGCGTGCAGAAGTGGGCCGCCACCCACGACCTCGACCGGGCCAACATCGCGCTGTACGCCCCGGTCCGGTCACCGGCCTTCGGCAAGCTGCACCACAAGCTGATGGTGATCGACGAGGCGGTGGTGGTCGCCGGCTCGTTCAACTACACGGCCCCGGCCAACCAGTTCAACGACGAGAACATCTTCGTGGTCGGCAGCCCCTATCCGGACCTGCCCCGCCGGGAGGGCGGCCCGACCAACCTCGACCGGTGCGCCGAGATCGCCGGCTTCTTCCGTACCGAGATCGAACGGATCGAACTCGCCGGTCAGCGCTTCCTCGGGCGGCGGTAGCCCCGGGCCCGGCACTGCGCCGGTGCGCTCGCCTAGCCTGGGCGGGTGGTCGTGCACGAGCTCTCCCGACGCGACGCGCGGCGGATCGCCGTACGGGCCCAACTGCTGGACCGGCCCCGGCCGGAGACGCTGCTCGACGTCGGTGGAATTCATGGTGCTGCGCGGCGAGGTGGCGGTCGCCGGTCGGGACGGTCGGCACCGGCTGTGGGACCTGGCGACCCGGGTCTACCCCGCCGAGGCCGTACCCGAGGAGCAGGCGCGGCGGCTGCGCGACGAGCGGCGGCTGCGCGCCCTCGGGATCGCCCGGGCACGCGGGCCGGAGTGCCCGGTGGAGCCGTCGGACGTCGGCGACGCGGGTGAGCCGGCGGTCGTCGAGGGGTCAAGTGCGTCTGGCGGGTCGACCGGCGCGATGACCCGGGAGATCCGGGACCTCGCCGGATGGCTCGGCCTCGACCTGGACCTGCCGGCCTGAAAACGCACTGTCGTCGGCCAGCGGTCCGCCGATAGCCTGGCGGCGTCGCGGTGGGCGGTTCCACGGCGGGTCGGAGGTCGAGGTGGCACGGCAGCGGGTCGGGCAACGCCGGCCGGGACAGCAGCCCGGGCCGTACCGGGGCCCGGGGCCGACCCGACCGCCGATGCTCGGCGTCGACGTCGGAGGGGTACTCGTCACGCTCGCCGGCCGGGACGACGACACCTCGTTCTTCGGCGGCCAGCCGTTGCTGACACCGGCGGTGCCGGGAGTCTTCGACGCCCTCGCCGCGCTGACCGCCGGACCGTTCGCCGGGCGGCTGCACCTGGTCTCCAAGGCGGGGCCGAAGGTGGCCGCCAACACCCGCGCCTGGCTGGTCCACCACCGGTTCTTCGACCGCACCGGCATCCCCGTCGGCCACCTGCACTTCGTCCGGGAACGCCGGGACAAGGCGCCGGTCTGCCAGCGCCTCGGCATCACCCACTTCGTCGATGACCGGCTCGACGTACTGGCCCACCTGGAGACCGTCGAGCACCGCTACCTGTTCCTGGGCGGGACCGACGAACGGCCGCCGGACGGCGCTGTGCCGGACTGGGCGACCGTGGCCGACACCTGGGCGGCACTCGGAACGCTGCTCCGGGAGTCTGTTCCCATCCAGGCCGCCGACCGACCGTAGCCCCCGGACCTGCTGTTCGACGCGATGCGGCAGGACTCGCAGGGGTGCTCGGCCGCGGTCGTGCGACGGGCGGTGCCGGGGGCGTTCCGACTCGACAGTCGAGGATGTGGACGGTCAGGAATCGAGGAGTTCGACGGTCACGGCGGCGAGGTCACCGGCGTCGAGCCCTTCGGCCCTGCGGACGGCGCGCTTGACCGGCAGCACGAAGCATCCCCGCGCGCTGTCCGGGAAGATCGAGGTCGTCCACCCGCTGCCGCCCAGGGTGACCCGGACGCGGAGTGAACCGAAGCCGCGACGCCGTCCGGCGGTCAGCTCGCGGATCTCCTCGGACGCCTCGGCCGGCAGGCTTACGAACGTCCAACTGTCGTCACGCCGGGCGTCCCAGATCCACAGCTCGGCCTCGAAATCGACGATCACGCCGGCCAGCATCACACGCGGCACCGACGAACTCCTCGACGATGCCCTGCGGCACCGGGCGGTCAGTGCGTTGCGGGTGGTACCTGGGCCAACGCGTCCAGCACGGCGGCGATTGCCGGATGGACCGGGCCGTCGCCGCGCGGACGGGTCACCGCGAAGATCCGGCGACCGGTGACCGGCCGGAGCAGCGGCTCGACGCGCACCCCGGCCGGTACGTTGCGCAACGCCATCCCCGGCACCAGTGCGGCACCGAGCCCGGCTGCCACCAGGTCCAGGGTGAGCGCGAAGTCGACCGCCCGGTGCCGGATGTCGGGCTCGAAGCCGGCCAGGTGGCAGGCGTGCAGGGTGGACCGGCCGCACGGGGTGTGCGCAGCACTGGCCACCCAGGGCACCTCGGACAGGTCGGCGAGCCACCCGGTGCGCCGGCCCCAGCCGACCGGAGTGATCAGGTGCATCGGGTCGGTCGCGATCGGGTGCCGGTCCAGCTCGGCGGTGGCGATCCCGGGTACGTGGTCGTACTCCTGGAGGACCGCGATGTCCAGCGCGGCGGAGCGCAGGTCCAGCCGGCTCTGCTCGTCCTCGGCCTCGCTCACCCGTACGTCGAGGTCGGGGTGTGCGGCCATCGCCCGGGCGGCGGCCGGGGCGACCAGGGCGCCGGCAGCGGACGGGAACGAGCCGACCCGGACGGTCCCGGCGACCCGCCGGTGCGCGACGGCGAGCCCGGTGACCGCCTGCTCGACGGCGCCGAGGATCCGCTCGGCGTGCCCGGCGAGCACCTGCCCGGCGGAGGTGAGCACCACGCCCCGGCCGGAGCGTTCGACCAGCGGATAGCCGGCCTCGCGGGCGAGCTGGGCGAGCTGCTGAGAGACCGCCGACGGGGTGACGTGCAGCGCGGCGGCGGCAGCGGTCACCCCGCCGCGCAGCGCCACCTCGTGCAGTACGCGCAGGCGCCGGACGTCCAGGTCCATGTAGGCACGCTACAACACCCGTTAAGAATCTTGAACTGGACCTTAAACGAGCCGGCCGGCAGCGTGGTCGGCATGAGATTTCCGCACCGCATGCAGGCGGTCCTGGTCGCCGCCCTCTGGGGAGTCAACTTCGTCGTCATCGAGGTCGGCCTCCGCGACCTGCCGCCGCTGGTGCTGACCGCGCTGCGGTTCGTCGCCGCCGCACTGCCGCTGGTCTTCCTGGTCCCCCGGCCGACGGCGCGGCTCCGGTACGTGCTCGGCTACGGGCTGGTCCTCGGCGTCTTCAAGTTCGGCCTCCTCTTCGTCGCCATCGACGCCGGGATGCCGCCCGGGCTCGCCTCGCTGGTGTTGCAGACCCAGGCGATGGTCTCGGTGATGCTCGCCACCGCCTTTCTCGGCGAGCGCCCGAGCGGTACGCAGCTCGCCGGGGTGCTGACCGGCTCGGCCGGGATCGCCCTGCTGGCGGTCGGCACGGGTGGGCACGCCACCGCGATCGGTTTCGCGCTCACCCTGGCCGCCGCCGGCAGTTGGGCGCTGGCGAACGTGGTGGTCCGGGCCAGCGGCGAGACCCGGCCGCTGTCGCTGCTGGTCTGGTCCAGCCTGGTACCGCCGCTGCCGCTTCTCGGCCTGGCCGGCGTGGTGGACGGGCCACGGGTGGTGCTCGACGCGATCATCGGGATGTCCTGGAGCGCGGTGCTGGCGGTCGGCTACGTCGGGTACCTCTCGACGCTGGTCGGCTGGGGCATCTGGAACCGGCTGATCGGCACCTACTCGGTGGCCCGGGTCGCCCCGTTCAGCCTGCTGGTGCCGATCTTCGGGCTGGCCGCCGCCGCCCTGCTGCTCGGCGAGCCGATCACGTGGGCGGAGATCGTGGCCGGTGCGGTCGTACTGGTCGGGCTGGCGCTGGTGGTGCGGGCTCCGGCGCAGCGAGACGCCGGCATGTTGGAGGCCAAGGCCCCAACCCGACCGGTGGCAACGCCATTGGCTCAACGCCGGCCCGCAGGCACCGGCAGGAACCTGCGCGAATGACGAAGGCGCGACCCGTGGGCAGCTCCCCCGCACTGTCGGCGAGCTAGCTAGTCGGGGCGCCCGTCGCGGCACTGTCCGCCTGCCCACCGTTCGATCTTCAGGCAGAGTGCGTGAAGGGTGTTGAGGTCTGTCGTCACGACCAGATCCTCGACACCCTTCACCCCGTGCCCGCAGCCCCGAACGGCTTCGGACCTACTCGCCGATCAGGTGTAGGTCGGGATGACCGACCAGCAGCCCCCGCCGTGCGGCCACATGGGATAGCCGGCCTTGTAGTTGACCATATCGATGAGCGTGGTGCCGGTCGCCTTGCCGACGATGCCGTCGACGCTCAGGCCGAAGAAGCGCTGGAAGTTCTCGACCGCGCGCTTGGTCGCCTGCCCGAAGATGGTGTCGACATCCAGGCCGGCGCCGCCGACGTAGTTCAGGCCGGCCTGTACGCACCGCACCCCGGCCGCGTTGGACGAACCCAGCCCGATGTTGCCGACGTTTGGCGATGCCTGGGCGGGCGCCACGACCACCCCGAGGAGCAGGGCAACTGCGGCGAGCGCACCGACCAGGACACTCGACAATCTCTTCACTGGCATCACAGTCTCTCCTCTGCTGCGACTGACATGCCACCCCCGTTGGTGGGGTGTGGCCGGCGACCTCTGCGGTTGCCGCCTCAGCATCCGGCAGGGCTGTGGGTCGAGTTCTCAACGGATTGTTGATGGCCGCGGGCGTGGACGGGATCGTCAGCCGGTGAGCTTGGCGCGGACCTGCTCGGCCTCGGGGTGTCCGAGCTGGTCGAGGATGTCCAGGGTGCGCTGCCAGATCCGGCGGGACTCGTCGATCTCACCCGCCGCCCGGCGGGTGTCGCCGAGATGGTTGAGGACGGCAGCCTCGGAGTAGCGGTCGCCGAAGCCCCGGATCAGCTCGAGGGCGTTCTGGTAGCAGGCTGCGGCCTGCTGGTGGTCGCCGAGTTGGTGATGAGCGTAGCCGAGGCTGTCCCAGGTGTCGGCCTCACCGGGACGGTCCCCGATCTCCCGATGCAGGACGATGGCCTGCTGGCAGTGAGTCAGCGCCTGCTGGTGGTCGCCGAGCAGCGTGTGGAACCAGCCGACCGAGTTCAGCGCCCTGGCCTGCCCGCCCCGGTGGCCGGCGGCCCGGTACAGGTCGAGTGCTTGTTGGGCGTGGCGCAGCGCCTCCCCGCAGCGCCCCTTCTGCTCGTACACCCAGGCCAGGCCACGGTGCGTGTACGCCTGGCCGGTGTGATCGCCCAACTCGCGGAACAGCGCGAGCGCCTCCCGATAGTGGGTGTACGCGTCGTCCTCCCGCCCCTGGCGGGCGTAGGCGCGGGCGAGACCCCGGTGGGCGTACGCCTGACCGGTGCGGTTGGCCAGGCGCCGCGCGGCCGTCAGTGCGGCTGTATGGGCGGTGATCTGGTCCTGCCAGTGTCCGCCGCGGTCGAAGAAATCGGTGAGGGTCCAGGTCAGCTGCCAGGTGTGGGTGCCGAACCCGACCTGGGCCGCCAGCCGGACAACTTCGAGAAGCACCGCGTGCTCGGCGTTGAACCACGCAGTCGCCTGGGCTTCGTCGACGAGTTCCTCGGCCGTCGTACCGGGATGGACGTCGGCCAACGTGATCAGGTCGCGGTGCGGGTCCAGCAGCCGGGCGGCGCGGTGCGCGGTGTGCAGGTAGTGGTCGAGCACCCGGTGCACCGCCGCGTTCCGGTCGCCCTCGTCGTCGAGGGCGTGCGCGAGTTCGGCGGCGTAGGCGCGCAGCAGGTCGTGGAAGGCGAACCGGCCCGGGGCTTGCTTGGCGACGAGGTGAGCGCGGGTGAGTTCGGCCAACAGCGGTCCCACCTGTGCGGGTGGGGTGCCGATGAGGCTGGCGGCGGCGGGAAGGCCGATGTCCGGACCGGGGTGCACCCCGAGCAACCGGAACAGCCTCGACCCGCCGGGGCTGAGCGCACGGTACGACCAGGAGAACACGGACCGCGCGTCGATCCCCGCGTCGGCGCCGGCGAACGCGTCCAGGCTGCCCCGGGCGTCGCGCAGTTCGCCGGCCAACGTTGCGAGCGGAAGTCTCGGATCGATGGCTGCGCGGGCCGCCGCGATCGCCAGCGCCAGCGGCAGCCGCGCGCACCGGGCGATGATCTCGTCGACGGCCGGCAGTTCGACCGCCACCCGGGCCGCTCCGAGGCGGCGGGTCAGCAGTTGTCGCGCCTCGTCGACCGAGAGTAGGTCCAGCGTGATGGGGCGGGCGCCTTCGGCGGCGACCAGGCCGGGCAACTGGTTCCGGCTGGTCACCACCACCAGACAGCCCGGTGCGCCGGGTAGCAGCGGGCGGACCTGGTCGGCGTCCCGGACATTGTCCAGCACGACCAGTACCCGCCGCCCGGCCAGCAGACTGCGGTAGAGGCCGATCTGGGTGTCCAGGCCCGCCGGGATCTGCTGCGGCGGTACCGCGAACGCGTCCAGAAACCCGCGCACCGCCTCGGCCGGGTTCATCACCGAGCCGCCCGGGTCGAACCCGCGCAGGTTCACGTACAACTGTCCGTCGCCGAACCGGTCGGCCACCCGATGCGCCCAGTGCACCGCCAGCGCGGTCTTGCCCACTCCGGCCGTACCGGACAACGCCGAGATGACCACAGCGGTGGGCTGCTCGGCGGCCGCGTCCAGGATGGTGTCGAGCTGATCCAGCTCACCGCCGCGGCCGGCGAACCCGTACACGTCGGGAGGCAGTTGCGCCGGCACGTGTCGGGCCGGCGCCGCCACCGCAAGTGGCGCGGATGCGACCCGATCGAGTTCCCCGCGCAGGATCGCCACGTGCAGTCCCCGCAGCGCGGCCCCGGGGTCGACGCCGAGGTCGTCGGCCAGCCGCTGGCGGGTCGCGGCGTACCGGTCCAGGGCCTCCGCGTCCCGACCGGTGGCGTGCAGGGCCCGCATCAGAGCGGCGGTCAACGGCTCCACGAGCGGGTACTCGTCGAGCAGGTCGGTCAACGGTCCGACGACGACGATCGGGTTGCCGACCTGGAGTTCGGCCTGGGCCCACGCCAGGACCGCATCGAGGTGCTGCTGGCGGCACCTCTCGCGTGTCCGCTCCACCCATGGCCCGGTGAGGCCGGTGAGCGGCTCTCCACGCCAGAGATCCAGGGCCTCGCGCAACATCGCGGCCCGCCGGTCCCCGGCGCAGTGCGACTCACGCGCCCGACCCACCAGGTCATGAAACCGGTGCAGGTCCACCCGAAGACGGTCGATGTCGAGGACATATCCTGCGGCGGTGCGGAGCACCAGCCGCTCGGACCGGTTGTCCGCGGTGTCGGAGCGCTCCAGCAGGCGCCGGATCCGGGTGACATAGGTGTGCAGCGTCCGGCGTGCTCCCGGCGGTGCGGCCGGGCCCCACACCCGGTCCACCAGGGCCTCGACGGACATCGGCCGGCCCGCGTCGATGGCCAGGGCCGCCAGCACCGCGCACTGCTGCGGCGGCCCGACCGCCACCACGCGATCAGCTACTCGGATCTGCACCTGCCCCAGCACCCGCAACTCCATCGTCAGCCTCCGGCCGCTCCCGCCGCACTGTTATCAACGAATCGACCATCAACACTGCGCCGACATGCCACAGCTGGGTAGCTCCTGTCGTTGATCTTCCATTGCCCGGCCCGGTACCGGATGGATGTTGCGGCGAGACTGCGGCCGGCAGGCCGCAAGTCCGAGGTCTTGGCTTGGGCGAGAGAGCACCGTCGGGCGCATCCGATTCGAGCCGATGAGGACGAGCCGGGCTGATCCGGCAGGCCGGGACCCCCGCCCGGTTGACGTCACGGCTGGAAGCGGTAGCCCATCCCCGGCTCGGTGAGCAGGTGCCGGGGCCGGGACGGGTCGTCCTCCAGCTTCCGGCGCAACTGCGCCATGTACTGCCGCAGGTAGTTCGTCTCCGACTGGTACTGCGGGCCCCAGACGTCGTGCAGCAGTTGACGCTGGCTGACCAGCCGGCCCGGGTTGCGTACCAGGATCTCCAGCAGGTGCCACTCGGTCGGGGTGAGCCGCACCTCGGCGCCGTCGGCGGTGCGTACCGCGTGCGCGGTGAGGTCCACGATGCGCCGGCCGATCTCCACCGCCGGCACCTCCTCGCCGGCTCCGGCGGCCCGTCGGGTCACCGCGCGGACCCGGGCCAACAGCTCGTCCACCCCGAACGGCTTGGTGACGTAGTCGTCGGCACCGGCGTCCAGCGCCGCCACCTTGTCCTGACTGCCGGCCCGGCCCGAGAGCACGATGATCGGCACGTTGGTCCAGCCGCGCAGCCCCCGGATCACCTGTACCCCGTCCATGTCCGGCAGGCCGAGGTCGAGCACCACGATGTCGGGGCGGTGGCTGGCCGCCAGCCGTAGTGCGGCCGCGCCGTCCCCGGCGACCTCGACGTCGTACCGCCGGGCCCGCAGGTTGATCCGCAGCGCGCGGAGGATCTGCGGCTCGTCGTCCACCACCAGTACCCGGGTCACCCGGTCCCCTCCTCGTCCGCCACGGGTAGCCGCAGCACCATGGTCAACCCGCCACCCGGGGTCTCCTCCGGCTCCAGGCTGCCACCCATCGCCTCGGCCAACCCCCGGGACAGCGCCAGTCCCAGCCCGATCCCGGCGTGGTTGCCCCGGTCGCCCTGCCGCTGGAACGGCAGGAAGGCCCGCTCCCACTGCTCGCGCGGCAGCCCCGGGCCCTGGTCCACCACCCGCAGCTCGACGAAGCCACCGTGCTCGCTGGCGGTGATCGCCGGTGGCCGGTCCGCCGGGCTGAACCGCAACGCGTTGGCGACCAGGTTGACCAGTACCCGTTCCAGCAGGCCGGGGTCGGAGCGGACCGCCGGCAGGTGCGCGGGCAGGCTGACCCGGACCCGGCGGGCCGGTTCGCCCAGCTCGTCCAGGGCCGACGGCACCACGTCCTCCAGGCCGAGCAGTGCCGGTCGCAGCCCCAGCGCCCCGGCCTGGAGCCGGCTCATGTCCAGCAGGTTCGCCACCAGCCGGGTCAACAGGTCCAGCGACTCCTCGGCGGTGGCCAGCAACTCCTCCCGGTCGCCCGCGTCGAACTCGACGTCGGCGCTGCGCAGGCTGGTCACCGCCGCCTTCGCCGAGGCGAGCGGGGTACGCAGGTCGTGGCTGACCGCCGCCAGCAGTGCGGTACGCAGCCGGTCCGCCTCGGCGATCGGCCGGGCCGCGGCCGCCTCCTCGGCGAGCCGTTCCTGCCGGAGCGCCACGGCGGCCTGCGCGGCGAACGCCTCGACGATGCGCCGGTCGGCCGCCGGCAGCAGGCGCCCGCGCAGCACCAGCCGCAGGTCGCCGTCGACGCCCACCTCGGCGTCTCCGGCGGAGGGGGTGCCGCAGGGCTCTTCGCCGACGTTCGCGGCCACCCGCCAGGCACGCGGGTCCCGTTGCCGGTCCGGGCTCTCCGGCGCGTCCGGGGAGCGCTCCAGCAGGGTGACCGAGCCCAGCCCGTAGGTCTCGCGCAGCCGTTCCAGCAGTGCGGTCACCGGCCGGGCGCCCCGGACCACGCTGCCGGCGACCGCGCCGAGCAGTTGCGCCTCCGCGCTGGCCCGGGCCGCCTCCCGGGTACGCCGGGCGGCCAGGTCCACCACCCCGCTGACCGCGGCGGCGACCAGCAGGAAGACCACCAGCGCCAGCAGGTTCTCGGTCTCGGCGATGGTGAACCGGTGCAGCGGCGGGGTGAAGAAAAAGTTGATCAGCAGTGAGCTGAGCAGCGCGGCGAGCAGCGCCGGCCACCAGCCGCCGACCAGGGCGATCCCGATCACGGCGGCGAGGAAGAGCAGCAGGTCGCTGCTGAGCGACAGGTCGTCGGCGAGCAGCCAGAGCAGGTACGTCAGCAGCGGGATGCCGACGACGGCCAGCCCGAGGCCGACCAGCCGGCGCCGCCGGGACAGCGCGGCCGGCGGCGTCGCCAATCGGCCCCGGCCGACCCGCTCGTGCGTGACCAGGTGTACGTCGATCGGCCCGGAGAGCGCGGTGGTGGTGGCCCCGACGCCCCGGGAGAGGATCTGGGCGAACCGGCCCCGGCGGCTGGCCCCGAGCACGATCTGGGTGGCGTTGACGCCTCGGGCGAAGTCGAGCAGCGCGGTCGGGATGTCGGCGCCGATCGCCTGGTGGTAGCTGCCGCCCAGCCGCTCCACCAGCAGCCGCTGCCGCTCCAGCGTGCCCGGGTCGGCGCCGCGCAGCCCGTCGCTGCGGGCGACGTGGATCGCCATCAGCTCGGCGCCCCTGCCCCGGGCCGCGATCCGGGCCGCCCGGCGGATCAGCGTGTCGCCCTCCGGCCCGCCGGTGAGCCCGACCACCACCCGTTCCCGGGTCTCCCAGGTGGCGGCGATGCCCTGGTCGGCCCGGTACCGGTCGAGCTGGTCCTCGACGGAGTCGGCGAGCCAGAGCAGGGCGAGTTCGCGCAGCGCGGTGAGGTTGCCGATCCGGAAGTAGTTGGCCAGCGCCGCGTCGACCTTGTCCGGGTGGTAGATGTTGCCGTGCGCCATTCGCCGGCGCAGCGCCTCCGGGGTCATGTCGACCAGTTCGACCTGCTCGGCGCCGCGCACCACGCCGTCCGGCACGGTCTCCTGCTGGGTCACCCCGGTGATCTGCGCGACGACGTCGTTCAGCGACTCCAGGTGCTGGATGTTGACCGTGGTGAGTACGTCGATGCCGGCGTCCAGCAGTTCCTGGATGTCCTGCCAGCGCTTGCCGTTGCGCGACCCGGGCACGTTGGTGTGGGCCAGCTCGTCCACCACCGCAACCTCGGGCCGGCGGGCCAGCACGGCGTCGACGTCCATCTCGGTGAAGTCGCTGTCCCGGTAGCGGATCGTCCTGCGGGGGATCGCCGGCAGGTCGCCGAGGATGGCGGCGGTGTGCCGGCGGCCGTGGGTCTCGACCAGACCCACGGCCACGTCCGTGCCGCGCGCCGCCCGGCGGTGCGCCTCCTCCAACATCGCGTACGTCTTGCCGACCCCCGGGGCGGCCCCGAGGTAGATGCGCAGTTGCCCGCGTGCCACGCTGCCGATCCTGCCTTATCTGTCGGGGCCGCCCGGTGCGGATCAGCCGCCGGCCGGCAGCTCGCGGTCCAGGGCGAGGTTGAGTCCCAGCACGTTGACCCGGGACTCGCCGAGGAAGCCGAGCCCCCGCCCGTCGGTGTGCTCCTCCACCAGCCGGCGTACCTCGTCCGGGGTGGTGTGCCGCTCCCGGGCGACCCGGGCCACCTGGATCGACGCGTACGCCGGGCTGATGTGCGGGTCGAGGCCGCTGCCGCTGGCGGTGACCGCGTCGGCCGGTACCGCCGGCTTCGCCGGGGCGTCGCCCCGGATCGGAGTGATCAGCCCGCCGGAGTAGTCCTGCCCCGGCACGGCGCACTCCACCGTCACCCCGCCGAAGGTGCCGACGAACGGGGTGGCCGGACATGCCTGGTTGACGCTGACCGCCCGGGTCACCGGACCGGTCAGCCCGTCGCGGTGGAAGACCCGCAGCACCGCGCCGACCCCGTCGGTGGTGCAGAACGGTCGCCGGCCGTCGACGCCGTCGAGTTCACCGGCCGCCTTGCTACGGGCGCAGACCTGGGTGAGCAGGCTCTGGGTACCCTCGTCCGGGTTTCCCTCCTCGTCGACGGCGCCGGGCACGGGGAGGGTGTCCTCGACGCTCTCCGGCCCCAGGTTGCTGGCGGCGGTGGCGGTGGGGTCGTAGCCGTCGCCGGCCGCCGACGGGCGGCTCTGGAAGTAGCGCGGCACGGGGTTGCCGTCCGCGTCGGTGAAGGACTGGCCGATCAGGCTGCTGCCGACGAGGTTTCCGTCGGCACCGCGGACCAGCGAGCCCTCGGCCCGGTCGTGCAGGCCAGGAATCTGCCCGACCCCGACCATGACCAGCGGGTAGGCCAGGCCGAGCAGTGCGGTGAAGACCAGCACGGCCCGGAACGCGGCCAGGTGTTGGGCGAGCCAGGTTGGTAGGCGCATCACGAGATCCCTGGAATGAGCGAGAGAAGTAGGTCGAGAATCTTGATGCCGACGAACGGCGCGACGATGCCGCCGAGGCCGTAGACCCACAGGTTGCGGGTCAGCAGTTTGCTGGCGCTGCTGGGCCGGTACCGGACACCGCGCAGGGCGAGCGGGATGAGCACCACGATGATGATCGCGTTGAAGACCACCGCCGAGAGGATCGCCGATTCCGGGCTGGACAGCCGCATGATGTTCAGCGCGTCCAGGCTCGGATAGATCCCGGCGAACATGGCCGGGATGATCGCGAAGTACTTGGCGATGTCGTTGGCGATCGAGAAGGTGGTCAACGCACCCCGGGTGATCAGCAACTGCTTGCCGATCTCCACGATCTCGATCAGCTTGGTCGGGTCGGAGTCGAGGTCGACCATGTTGCCGGCCTCTTTGGCCGCCGTGGTACCGGTGTTCATCGCCACCCCGACGTCGGCCTGGGCCAGCGCGGGGGCGTCGTTGGTGCCGTCACCGGTCATCGCGACCAGCCGCCCGCCCTCCTGCTCCCGCTTGATCAGCGCGAGCTTGTCCTCCGGGGTGGCCTCGGCGAGGACGTCGTCTACCCCGGCCTCGTCCGCGATCGCCTTCGCGGTACGCGGGTTGTCACCGGTGATCATCACGGTCCGGATGCCCATCCGGCGCATCTCGGCGAAACGCTCCCGCATGCCGGACTTGACCACGTCCTTGAGGTGGATCACCCCGAGGGCGCGGGCCGGCTCGCCTTCGACGTGCTCGGCCACCACCAGTGGGGTACCGCCGCCGCCGCTGATCCCGTCGACGATCTCCCCGACCTGCTCGGTCGGGTCCCCGCCGTTCTCCCGGACCCACTTCAGCACCGCGGCGGCGGCGCCCTTGCGGAGCCGCCGGGACGGGCTGCCGGCACCGCCGCCCACGGTGGTGTCCGGAGCCAGATCGACCCCGGACATCCGGGTCTGCGCGGTGAACGGCACGTTACGATCCCCGCCGGACCTGCCGGCGCTGAAGTCGCTGCCGGCCAGGCCGGGGCGCTCACGCAGACCGTACGCGTTCTTGGCCAGCACCACGATCGAGCGCCCCTCCGGGGTCTCGTCGGTCAGGCTGGAGAGCTGGGCCGCGTCCGCGACCTGCTCGGCGCTGACCCCGTCGACCGGGACGAACTCCGCCGCCTGCCGGTTGCCCAGGGTGATGGTGCCGGTCTTGTCCAGCAGCAGGGTGTTGACGTCACCGGCGGCCTCGACCGCCCGGCCGCTCATCGCCAGCACGTTGCGCTGGACGAGGCGGTCCATCCCGGCGATGCCGATCGCGGAGAGCAGCGCGCCGATGGTGGTCGGGATCAGGCAGACCAGCAGCGAGACCAGCACGATCCCGCTGACCCCGTCCGCGTTGATCGCCGCGGTGTCCGGTGCCGCGCCCTGGAAGCCCTTGGAGAAGATCGCCAACGGCTGGAGCGTCACCACCGCCATCAAGAAGATCACGGTGAGCGCTGCGAGCAGGATGTTCAACGCGATCTCGTTCGGGGTCTTCTGCCGGTTCGCCCCTTCGACCAGACCGATCATCCGGTCGATGAAGCTCTGCCCCGGCTGCTGGGTGATCCGCACGACGATCCGGTCGGAGAGCACCTTCGTGCCGCCGGTCACCGCGCTGCGGTCGCCGCCGGACTCCCGGATCACCGGGGCGGACTCGCCGGTGATCGCCGACTCGTCCACGCTGGCGATCCCCTCGACCACGTCGCCGTCACCGGGGATGACCTGCCCCGCCTCGACCAGCACGATGTCGCCGTGTCGCAGTTCGGTGGCGACGACCGCCTCGTCGCGGTACGCGCCCGGCTTCGTCCCCGGCGTCCAGCCGGTCAGCCGGGTCGCGACGGTGTCCCGCTTCGCCTGCCGCAGCGTCGCCGCCTGCGCCTTGCCCCGGCCCTCGGCGACCGCCTCAGCCAGGTTGGCGAAGAGCACGGTCAACCAGAGCCAGCCGGTGATCGCCCAGCCGAAACCGCTCGGATCGGCGATGGCCAGCGCCGTGGTGAAGACCGCGCCGACCTCCACGATCAACATCACCGGGTTGTGCCAGAGCGTCACCGGGTTCAACTTGCGCGCCGCGTCCGGCAGGGAGCGGAGCAACTGCCGGGGGTCCAGCAGCCCACCGCCGACCCGGCCACCGCTCGCGGGACCGGAGGACGGCAGCCCACCAGAAGGGGCGGGCACCACCGGGCTGACAGTCATTGTCCCTTTCCTCACCATGTCGTTCAGGACTCTCATCGGGCTCACAACCCTTCGGCCAGCGGGCCGAGCGCCAGCGCTGGCAGGAAGGTCAGCGCCACCAGCACCACCGTCACGCCGGCGAGCATCGCGACGAAGAGCGGCCGGTGGGTTGGCAGCGTTCCCTCCGAGGCCGGCACCGGCTTCTGCCTGGCCAGCGCGCCAGCCAGGCCGAGCACGAAGATGATCGGCAGGAACCGGCCGAGCAGCATGCAGAGCCCGAGCGCGACGTCCCACCACGGCGTGTTGACCGTGATGCCGGCGAACGCCGAACCGTTGTTGTTGCTCGCCGAGGTGAAGGCGTACAGCACCTCGGACAGGCCGTGCGGGCCGACGTTGAGGGCCGTGGAGTTGTTGCCGGTGGCAAAGGCCGTCGCCGTGCCGATCAGCACCAGCATCGGGGTGATCAGGAAGTAGAGCGAGGCGAACTTGATCTCCCGGGCGCCGATCTTC
The DNA here is from genome assembly GCF_050936445.1 of Plantactinospora sp. CA-294935. Lineage (NCBI taxonomy): Bacteria > Bacillati > Actinomycetota > Actinomycetes > Micromonosporales > Micromonosporaceae > Plantactinospora > Plantactinospora sp. CA-294935. The sequence goes on along the minus strand of NZ_JBNJMU010000001.1, from coordinate 6,800,049 downwards.
TTGCCGACGTACTCCGGGGTGCGCCCCACCATCAGGCCGGCCACGAAGACCGTGATCACCGCGAGGATGAGCATGCCGTACAGGCCGGCGCCGACGCCGCCCGGCGCCACCTCGCCCAGCATCATGTTGACCAGCGGCATCATCCCGCCGAGCGGGGTGAACGAGTCGTGGAACGAGTTCACCGCACCGGTCGAGGTGAGCGTGGTGATCGCGGCGAAGGAGGCCGAGTTGGAGACCCCGAACCGGGCCTCCTTGCCCTCCATCGCCGCACCGACCGCCTGCGGCACCGTACCGTCGCCGGTCAGCTCGAAGACGTTGGTCAGGGTGATGCTGACGATCGCCAGGATCGCCATCACCGCGACGATCGCGTAGCCCTGCCGGTTCTGTCCGACCATCCGGCCGAAGACCCGGGGCAGGCTGAACGGGATCAGCAGGATCAGCAACAGCTCGAACCAGTTGGTCCAGGTGGCCGGGTTCTCGAACGGGTGGGCACTGTTGGCGTTGTAGAAGCCGCCGCCGTTGGTGCCGAGTTCCTTGATCACCTCTTGCGAGGCGACCGGGCCGCCGGTGATGGTCTGGGTGCCGCCGGCCACCGTGGTCACGTCGGTGCCGCCGGAGAGGTTCTGCACCACCCCGCCGATCATCAGCACGATGGTGCCGAGCACCGCGATGGGCAGCAGGATCCGCAACGTGATCCGGACCAGGTCGACCCAGAAGTTGCCGAGCTGGTCGGTGCGGCTCCGGGCGAAGCCCCGGACCAGGGCCACCGCCACCGCGACGCCCACCGAGGCGGAGACGAAGTTCTGTACGGCCAGCCCGGCCATCTGCACCAGGTGACCCATGGTCGACTCACCCGAATACCCCTGCCAGTTGGTGTTCGTCACGAAGCTGACGGCGGTGTTCCAGGCGATGTGGTCGGTGACCGGGTCGAAGCCGAGCGAGAGCCACAGCTTGTCCTGCAACCGCAGGAAGGCGTACAGGAACAGCAGGGAGAGCAGGGAGAACGCCAGTACGCTGCGCGCGTACGTCCCCCAGGACTGCTCGGCCTTCGCGTCGACGCCGATCAGCCGGTAGATGCCCCGCTCGACCCGGGAGTGCCGGGTTCCGGAGACCACCCGGTACAGGTAGTCGCCGAAGGGCTTGTGGACCGCCACCAGCACCACGGCGAGCGAGGCGAGGAGGAGGATGCCCGCGGTCGTCGTACTCATCTAGAAACGCTCCGGGAACAGGAGGGCGAACAACAGGAAGACGGCCAGCCCGGCTGAGAGCACCAGGCCGATGAGATTGACTGCGCTCACCGCCGCTCCACCGCCCGGGCGAGCAGGGCCAGGGCCGTGAAGAGCCCCAGCGTCAGCACCACCAACACGACGTCGACCACTGAAACGTCCTCTCCAGCACACGCGTCCGGGCGACCGTTCTCGACCGCCCGATCCAGGTAAACCCGCGGATCGGGTGGGGCCGGCCGGTCCTGACGGTTCGACTACACGGGCATGGCGGTTCTTGACGTGATCTTGACGGCTGCCCGGGCTGAGCTGCGGGTTTCCCGGCTGCCGTGCCGGGTAGCCCGGCCGGGGAGCCACACGGGGAGGGGTACGGGATGCCGGAATCGGAAGCCTGGGTGCACGAGGCCACCGCGACGGCCGAGGGGGGCCGGCTGCGTACCGACGACGGTGAACTCTCCACCACCCTGGCCTCGCCGTTGGCGCCGCACTGCACCGGGCTCGCCCCCGAGCAGTTGCTCGCGGCGGCGTTCGCCTCCTGCCTGCACCACGCGGCGGTCGAGGCGGCCACCGGCATCACCGACGAGGCGCACACGGTCCAGGTCCGCGCCCAGGCCCGGCTCGCCCGGGACGCCGACGGGCTCTACCGGGCCGACGTACGGGCCAGCATCGCCTCGGTCGGCCTGAACCGCGACCAGCTCACCGACCTGGCCCGGTACGCCGACCGGCTCTGGCCGTTCTCCAGCGACGGCGGCCGACACACCCTCACCGTCACCCCGGCCGACCCCGGCCGCCGCTGATCCGCCCCGCTGGCGGGCGGCGGCTACCGGAAGCCGGCGGTCACCGCCCGGTGGTCGCTGGCCGGAGTACGGACGACCCGGGCGTACGCCGCGGTGAGCCCCCGGTAGAGCACGTGGTCGGGACGGGTCAGCGGCAGGGCGGCCGGCCAGGTGAAGCCCGGTCCCCGACCGGCGTCCGCCTGGGCGTCGTTGAGCAGTTCGGTCAGCGGCTCGATCATGCGGTCGGTGGTGGCGGTGTTGAGGTCGCCGAGCACGATCAGCCGTTCGGCCGGGTCCTGCCGGATCCGGGTGGCGAGCGCGGTCACCGTGCGGTCCCGGGTGCCGGTGTCCCCGGCCCGGGCCGAGCCGAGATGTACGACGTAGACGACCACGTCGCCGCCGGGTGCGGCCACCACCGCCCGCAGCGCGCGGGTCCAGGCCAGCCCGGTGTCGACGCCGGCGTCCTCGCGGATCGGGAACCTGCTCCACAGCGCGATCGTGGAGACGGCCGCCCGGTACGGGTAGCGCCCGGCCAGTGTCCCGGCGACCGGAGTACGGGTGTCGCCGGAGACCTCCTGCAACCCGATCAGATCGGCCTCGGTATCGGCCAGGCTGGCCACCGTGCCGGCCGGGTCGGGGTTGCCGGCCCGCAGGTTCTGACTGGCCACCCGTAGCCGCACCGACCCGCCTCCGCCGCCGGGTAGCCACGCCGTGCCGAAGAGCACCGCCCAGAGCAGGGCCGGCACCAGCGCCCCGGCCAGCGCGATCCGGGACCGACGCAGCACGGCGGCGAGCACCAGCAGCGGAACTCCGAGGCCGAGGAAGGGTGCACCGCTGTCCACCAGGCTGCCCAGGCCCCGCACGTTGGGGATCAACCGGTGGCCGGCCATCAACGCGGTCAGCAGTGCGGCCGCGACCAGGATCAGCATGCCGCGGCGCCGCCCCCGCCCGGCCGGCCCGCCACCCGCCGGCTTGATCTTGCTCTCCGCCACCGACAGCATCGTATCGGAGCCGCTGTCTACCCGAGCCGACAACCGGACAGCATGCGCCCCCAACCGGCCGGTCCGGTCACCCCGGGCGGCATCAACCAGCGGGGCGACGGCGCCCGCATCGACCGCCCGACCATTCGGGCCAACTCCGGACGGGTCCGACCGGGCCAGTCGAACTGGACCGAACGACCGAACCGGGCGATCTTCGACGCCGGCCCGGGCGGCGAAGGCGAAGCGTGCCCGACCGGCACGGCCGCTGCGACAAGACGGACATGCCACATCTGCCCGGTCCCGCCACGGTCGGCCTCCGGTGCCGACGACTGCCCGGTTGACCAGGCAAAAGTGTGGCGCAGGCCACCGACCCGACCCGCCCCATTCAGCTCGGCGTTACCTAACCTCGGCGGGTGCATCACACGGAACACACTGATCGTGGACAGGACAACGGGGCGCAGGCTGACCGTTCGGCCGATGTCGACTCCACCGACCAGGCAACCGGCCGGCACCGGGCCGGCGCGCCGCGCCGGCTGCGCCGGACCCGGGCACTGCTCTCGTCCGGCCCGGTCCGGGTCGGTTCGGTCGCCGCGGTGGCCTGCTGCCTCGGCGCGGTGGTCTTCGTCGAGTCGCGGGCCGCGACCACACCGGTCGACCCCGCCCCGGCCAACCTGCTCGCCGAGCGCGCCGCCAGCGCCGAACGCCAGCCCGCCTCCCGGGCCACCGAACGGGCGCCCGCGCCGCCCCCGACCAGCACGCCGACCGCCACCCCCTCCGCCACGCCGACCGCCCGGCCGACGCTGGCCCGGACCAAGGTCGCCCGGGCCAGCAAGAAACCCAGCCGGCCGACCCCGGTCGCCGGGCTCACCCAGGCACAGATGGACAACGCGCACACCATCGTCCAGGTCGGGGTGAAGATGGACATCCCGCGCCGGGGGCTGGTGGTCGCGATCGCCACCGCCATGCAGGAGAGCAACCTCTACAACCTGGCCAGCGGCGTACTGCCGGAATCGCTGGACTACCCGAACCAGGGCGTCGGCTACGACCACGACTCGGTCGGGCTGTTCCAGCAACGGCCCAGCTCCGGCTGGGGCACCGTCGCGGACCTGATGCGCCCGGCGTACGCGGCCGAGCAGTTCTACGCGGCCCTGCTCCAGATCCCCGGCTGGCAGGAGATGAGCGTGACCGGTGCCGCGCAGGCGGTGCAGGTCTCCGCGTTCCCCGACGCGTACGCCCAGCACGAGGGGCGGGCCGGAACCGTGGTCGGTGCACTGGTCTGAGCGGTACGCCGGACCGGCTCAGTAGCGGCGCCACTCCGCGCGGGCGTACTCCAGCACCCGGGGGTGCAGCAGGGTGGACGGCGGCAGCTCCAGCCGGTGCCGGTCCGGCGGAAAGTTCGTGGCGGCCCGCAGCGTCCCGGCGTCCAGGTAGCGCAGTGCGGGTACCTCGGCCGGCAGCCCCAGCACCGGCGCGTCCGGCCCCGGGGCGGCGAGCAGGAACCCCCAGTCGCCGAACGAGGGCACGTCGACGTGGTACGGCAGCGTGCCGAAGCCGGCCGACCGCAGCGACGCCTCGACGCACCAGTACGAGCGGGGCGCAAAGTACGGCGAACCGGCCTGCACCACCACCCGTCCCCGGTCGGCGACCACCGCCCGGACCAGCGAGTAGAACTCCACCGAATAGAGCTTCGCGGTCGCCGTCTCGTCCGGGTCCGGCAGGTCCACCACCACCGCGTCGAACCGGGCCGGCTGGGCGCGCAGCCAGCCGAAGGCGTCGGCGTTGACGATCCGGACCCGGGGGTCGGCGAAGGCATCCCCGTTCAGCGCCCGCAGTTGCGGCTCGGTCCGGGCCAGCCGGACCACCGCCGGATCCAGCTCCACCACGGTCACCGAGCCGACGTCGGGATAGCGCAGCAGTTCCCGTACGGCCAGCCCGTCGCCGCCGCCGAGGACCAGTACCGAGCGCCGGCTGCCGGCGAGTGCCGGATGCACCAGCGCCTCGTGGTAGCGGTACTCGTCGACCGAACTGAACTGGAGGTCCCCGTTGAGATAGAGCCGCAGGTCGGTGACGCCCTGCGAGACCAGCGGGACCGACCGGGTCAGCACGATCTCCTGGTACGCGCTGCGCTCGGCGTGCACCACCGGATCCCGGAAGAGCTGCTGCCGGGCGGTCACCTCGAAGTCGGCGGCGGTCAGGTAGGCGTACCCGAGGACGAGTCCGACCGCGACGGTGCCGGCGGCCAGCGCGACCCTGACCCGGGCGGTCAGCTCCCGCCGGAAGACCGTGCCGACCAGCGCCAACCCGGCCAGCGCGTTCACCACCCCGACCACCAGTACGCCACGGAGCTGGCCGAAGAAGGGCATCAGCAGGAACGGGAAGGCGAGGCCGCCGAGCAGCGCGCCGACGTAGTCGGCGGCGAACAGGTCGGCGACGGCGCTGCCGGCGGACTGTTCCCGGATCCGCTGCAACAGCACCATCAGCAGCGGGATCTCCGCCCCGATCAGCAGCCCGAGCAGCAGGGCGGTGCCGACCAGGGCCGGCGCGTAGAGGTCGAGCCAGGCGAAGGCGGCGTAGAGGCCGAGCACCGAGAGTCCGCCGAAGAGCGCGAGGGCGAGTTCGACGACCGCGAACGCGGCGGCGGCCCGGTGCTGGAACGGCTTGGCGACCAGCGCCCCGATGCCCATCGCGAAGACCATCACGCCGAGCACGATCGACGCCTGGCCGACGGTGTCCCCGATCAGGTAGCTGCCGAGCGCCACCAGGGCCAGCTCGTAGACCAGGCCGCAGGCGGCGCAGACGAAGACCGCGCCGAGCACCGCCGCCCGGGCCGCCCGCCGCCGTGGCTTCCCCGCCGGCACGCTCGGCGCGGTCTCCGGCACCGCACCGGGGTCGGGAAGGGTCTCCGTCATCGGCGTCGACCGCGGCTGCGGCGGCCTTTCCGGGGTACGGCCGCGCCGCCGGCGCCCGGGCTCGGGTCGGTGGCGGACGCGACCGGCGGCGGATCCTGGTGCCGGCGCTCGAACACGCCGATCGCCAGGAAGAGGGCGGTGAGCAGGAAGAGCCCGGCGGCACCGAGCAGGAGAACCCAGCGGTCGCGCCAGAAGTCGTTCCCGGGATCAGGCAGCGGCGACGGTGCCGTCGAGGCAGCCGACGCGCTCGGAGCCCGGGTCGCCGAGCCGGCACCGTTCTCCGAGACCAGCAGCGGCAGCAGCACCGCCGCCTGGCAGACCGCCCAGCCGGGATCGTCGACGAACCGGTCGGAATCGACGCCGAACCGCTGAAGACCCCGGTCGAAGTCGATGTGCGCCAGGTCGGCGGAGCTGCTCACCCGGTACGAGGCGCTGTCGCTCGACTCGCTGCTCGCCGAGGTGTACCAGACCGCCGCGTCGATCTCCACCCAGCGGGGGCAGCGGGTCGGATCGCTGTCCACCGCGACGTCGTCGCCGAGGTTGGAGCCGACGCTCACCGGTGTGGCCTGGTACGACGCTCCGCCGCTCCGCAGCCGCCAGCCGTAGCAGATCTGCTGCGTCGTGTGCGCCCGCCGGAGCAGCGTGACGGTGTCGGTCCGCTCGACGGGCTCGGGCGGCGGCACCAGCGTGCTGTCGTCGTCGGGGCTCAGCGCCGCGAGCACGATGAACCCCACGACGGCCAGGCTCACGACGACCGCCAGGACGATCTTGAGTCGCTTGGCGGTCTTCTCGGCCGCCTTCGCCCGCCCGGCGGCGACCCAGCGCGCGTTCCCGCTCCGCGCGCCGCCTCCCTTTGCGCCGGCGGCCATCAGCTGATCGCGGCCGCGATCACGGCCCCGGTCGACAGGTGCACCACCGCCGAGACCCAGACCGCCGGATGTGGCTCCGGGTCGACCAGGATCTCGCCGAGCTGCCCCGGCGTGGCCAGGTCGAGCAGGAGGAACGCCCCAGCCATGATCAGCAACCCGAGCAGCCCGTACGCGGCGCAGCTCACGATCCCCTCGACGAAGTCGTCGTGGCTGACCACGATCGCGGTGGTGACGATGACGCCCACCCCGGCCAGGTTGGAGGCGAGCAGCAGCGCGGCGTTGCGGTTGCGGTCGGCCCAGATCAGGTCGTGCAGCCGGCCCGGGGTGGCCAGGTCGACCAGCAGGTAGCCGACGGCCATCAGCACGAGCCCGACCGCCCCGTAGGCGAGGGTGGCCAGCAGGTCGGTGGCGAGGGTCGTCAACACATCAGGCTCCGGAGGGATGAGGAGGTGGGGGTGGTGGTGAGCCGCGGGGATGGTGCCCCGGGTTACTTGCCGGCGCCGGGGCCGCCACCCCGGACCGTGCTGCCGCGCCCCCAGCCCCAGGCGTTGCCGACCGTGCTGGAGTAGCGGGGATAGGCGGTGACCAGGCGTTCCAGCAGGATCAGCGAGCCGCCGGCCAGCGGCAGGATCACCACCGAGTCCTCGTCGTAGCGCAGGTAGACGCCGCTGGCGTCGACGTACCGGTCGGCCGGCTGCCACGCCCCGGTGATCTCGTCGGCGACCACGCTCGGCGACTTGTCCGAGCGGTACGCGGTCGCGTCCCCGCCGATGTCCTGGGCCGCCGCCCGCACGTACCGGTCCCGCACGTAGCCGCGCGGGGAGAAGTTGCCGTAGAAGATGGCGAAGCCTGCGACCAAGGCGCCCACCAGCGCGAACGCGCCGCCGACCACGAACCACCTGCGGTACGTCATACCGCCGTCACCACCGTTTCCGTCTCCACCAGTTCGCCGCTCTGCGGGTACGCGTGCCAGGTGCGCCAACCGATCCGGCCGGTCCCGTCCCCGCCCGGGTCGGTCCGGCGCGCCACCCGCAGCGCGGTGATCGCGTCCGGACCGCCGGGAAAGACCCCGACCAGCGCGTACGGGTCGCCGGCGAGGTCACGCCGCAGCCGGGCGGTCGCGGCCGACATCCGCGCCGGCGCCAGCCGCCGCACCCGGGCGGTGAACCGGTAGCCGGTGGCCGGGTCGGTCAGCGTCGCCGGCAGCTCGGGGCGCCGGCCGGGCAGGCAGGCCACCGTCTCGATCAGCCCACCGCCGGGACCTTCCAGCACCACCTGGTGGGAGGCGCCGAGCAGCCGGAGCTGGAGCCGGGTCCCGGGCCGGCCCAGGTGTGCCAGCCGGCCCAGGTCGAGCAGGTGGAGCGCGGGCTGTTCCGGGGTGTCCAGCGCGAGGCTCAGCTCGGCGGCGGTGGTGTCCTCGTACGCGGTGTGCAGGGTGACCAGCATCGTCTCAGCCGATCCGCCCCGCCGCCGGGTCGTCGGCGCCGTCCGTCGCCTGTGGATAGATCAGCACCTCGGCCCGGTGCAGCCGCTCGCCGGTGCCGACCTCCCAGCGCTCGCTGTCGCCGTACGCCTCGAAGGAGAGCGGGGAGCCGTCGGCGGCGACGTAGTCGTGGTAGCGGACCGTGCCGGTCGGGTGCAGTCCGGTGCTGCCGGCCGAGGTGAAGGTGGCCCGCCCCGACTCGTCCCGCCGGTACCGCCGGCCGCCGACCTCCAGCTCGGCCGGGCCCGGGCTGACGTCAACGTCCGGCAGCGCGGTCCAGAGCACCAGTTCCAGGTCGGGGTCCTCCTCGACCGAGAGCCAGAGCTTGCTGCCGTGCGCGTCGTCGAGCAGGTGCTCCGTCCAGCCCCAGGCGCCCTCCCGGAACCGCAGCGTGCCGCGTACTCCGTACGAGGTGTGCCGGATCTCCACCAGGTCGCCGGGCTTGAGGGTGCGTGGGTCGCCGCGCAGCGCGTCGGCGTCGTCGTCGGCGCTCCGGAACGGATCGGTCACCCGTGTCCTGGCCGGCCCGGCGGCCCGCTTCCGGGCGGTACGCAGCGCGACCACCGCCACCAGCACGCCCGCCGCCGCGACCAGCAGACCCGCCGCCGCCACCAGGTACGCCGTCGCCCCGTCCAACGCCCGTGCTCCTCTCGATCCCGCTGGGCGCCGACGGTAACAAGGCGACGCACGCCGCCGACAGGGCATGATCGAAAGTGCAGCCGGTAGGCTGGGCGAGTATCGCCGGACGGCCAGCCGCCCGTCCGGCGGGCTCGGCCGGGCCGGCGTCGAGTCCGCCCGGCGATGCCCCGGTCAGGGGCGTTTCGGCAGCACCACGATCTGCCCGAAGAACTCGTCGATCCGCCGGATCACGTCGTTGAAGTCGTCGAGGTCGATCGGCTTGGTGACGTACGCGTTGGCCCGCAGGTTGTAGCTGCCGAGGATGTCCGTGTCGGCGTTGGACGTGGTCAGCACGACGATCGGGATCGTCCGCAGGTTGTCGTCGCTCTTGACCTGGTTGAGCACCTGCCGACCGTCCATCCGGGGCATGTTCAGGTCCAGCAGGATCATGTCCGGCCGGGGAGCCTCCCGGTGCCGCCCCTCCTGGTGCAGGAACTCCATCGCCTCCTGACCGTCGCCGACCACGTCGATCGCCTTCGGCACCTCCGAGGTGGCCAATGCCTCCTCGATCATCAGGACGTCGCCCGGGTCGTCGTCGACGACCAGGATGCGTACGGGGTTCGGCTCGGCTGCGTGCACGGCACACCTGCCTCTGGTCGTCGGGATGGAACGGCACGACCCGCGTCACCAGCCTACGGTGTGGTCTCCGGCAAGCTGTCGACCATTGACGCGGCGTGCGAACTCTAACCGATCAACGGTCGCCCAAGGCGGCCGGGTCATGCTGTTCCCGGTCATAACGGAGCAAGTCGTCCAGGCCGCTGATCCGCAACACCCGCTCGACCCGCCCCGTCGCGCCGGTCAACCGCAGCCAGCCGCCCCGGGAGCCGGCCCGGTCGTCCCCCCGGACGAACGCCGCCAGGCCGCTGGAGTCGCAGAAGGTCAGCTCCGCGAGGTCGGCGAGCAGGCGATGGTGCCCGTCGTCGACCAACTGGTCGATCTCCGCGCCGAGCGTCGGCGCGGTGGTGACGTCCAGTTCGCCGGCCAGGTGGAGGCGCACCACTCGGGAGTGCGCCACATGCCTGACGGAGAAAACCACACCCGCCTCCGAACGTTCGGCAGCCAATACTTGCAGTCAGGCAAGTATACGCATCGACCAGAGGACCACATCGAGGCCCCGGTGCCGGCCGACGGTACCGGGCGGCCCGTTCGCCGCCTTCCCCGGCCACCGGCCGGCGAGGTCGGTTTGCCGGGGACGGCCGGGGGAAGGCGCGCACCGGCGGCAGGGGTACGGCCTGGTCAGGAAGGAGAACGGGCATGGCGGAGCGGGGCGTCCCCACGGTCACACTTCCCTCCGGCGAGGAGATTCCCGCGCTCGGCCAGGGCACCTGGGGCATGGCGGAGGACCCACGACGGCGGGACGACGAGATCGCCGCGCTCCGCGCCGGGGTGGACGCCGGCCTCACCCTGATCGACACCGCCGAGGTGTACGCCGACGGCGGCGCGGAGGAACTGATCCGGGAGGCGCTCGGCGACCGGCGCGAGGAGATCTTCCTGGTCAGCAAGGTCTCCTCGCAGCACGCAGGCGTCACCGGGACCGCCGACGCCTGCGCCCGCAGCCTGGAGCGGCTCGGCACCGACCGGATCGACCTGTACCTGCTGCACCAGCGCGGCGACGCACCGCTGCCGGAGACGGTCGAGGCGTTCACCAGTCTGATCACCCAGGGACTGATCCGGCACTGGGGGGTGAGCAACTTCGACGTACCGGAGGTGGTCGAACTGGCCGCCATCCCGGGCGGTACCGCCGTGGAGACCGACCAGATCCCCTACAACCTCACCCGCCGGGGCGCCGAGTGGGACCTCCTCCCCCGCTGCCGCGCCGCCGGCCTGCCGGTGATGGCGTACTCGCCGCTGGAGCGGGGCCGGATGCTCGGGCACCCGGTGCTGGCCCGGGTCGCGCGGCGGCACGACGCCACGCCCGGACAGGTGGGACTGGCCTGGCTGCTCGGTCAGGACGGGGTCTGCACGGTGACCAAGGCGAGCAGCCCGGAGCACGTCCGGGAGAACCGGGCGGCCGCCGCGCTGACCCTCACCGAGGAGGACCTCGCCGAACTCGACCGGGCCTTCCCGGCACCCGACGGACCGCGACCGCTCGAACTGCTCTGAACCGCAGACGGCCTGTCGCTCAGACGGCCTTGAGCCGGGCCGGCTGGCGGATCGGCTCGACGCCCAACTCGTCGGCGCGGGCGGCATCTTCGGGTGCGCCGCTGTCCGGCGGCTGGAACAGGTAGCGGACGAATTCGCCGCCCGTCTCGTTCTCCTCGGAGCCGGGCCACTGGCCGACGGCGTCCACCCCGATGACCTCCCGACCACCCTCGTCGGTCTCCTCCAGCAGTGCCCAGAGCGACACCGGGTAGCAACGGGTCGTGTCCGGGGCGAGCCGCCAGCGGGCGTACCAACCGGGCCGGGCGGGGACGATCTCGACGATCCGCTTCATGGTGACCCTCCTCCGGCGGGCGCGTGGGTCTCACGGGCCGACCCGATCATCGGCGCCGGTCGGGTGAGCTGGCCTCACCCCGGCCGGATGAACTCCCCGCACTCCGGGCCCCGGGTCCCGGCGCGTTTCGCCGGTGCGGGGTCGGGAAGGCGGTTGATCGCGCCGCAGGCGTACGGTCGGCCGGCGCATGGCCGACCCCCGGTGGTGGCGAAACGCGGAGCGAGCCGAGGTGGGCCCGGATCGGCGATCGGCCGGTCGAACTCTTCGGGCTCACGACGACGAGCGCAGCGAGGAGACGGCATGAGCGGCAAGCAGATGGAGGGCGACAACCAGCGGCGCCGTACCCTGGCCCGGCAGGCCCGTCAGCGGGGCCGGCGGCCGAGCGAGGTCGGCGCGACCTTCGGCGCGGACAAGCAGCTCACCAGCCTCGACCGGGGCCGCCGGGACGGTCCCGCCCCGGCCGGGAGCCGCAAGCCGAACGCCGAGCGCGGTGGCCCGGTCACCCCGCCGCCGGCACCGGCCGAGCGGCCCAACCCGGTCCCCGACGAGCTGGTCGGCACGACCACCACCGACGTCCCGGTGATCGGGTACCGGGAACTCGTCTCCGACATCGGACGCCGGGCCGGCGTCGACTTCGAACAGGCCCGGGCCGCCGCCGGGGCCACGGTCGTCACGCTGGCCCGGGCGCTGGACGCCGCCGACCGGCAGCGGCTGCTCGCCGCCGTACCGAACCAGTTGCACGACGACGGCTCGCTGGCCGCCGGCAACCGGCGCCGCGACCTGGCCGGCTTCCTCGACGAGGTGGCCCGGCTGACCCATCGCAGCCCGGAACAGGCCCGGTACCAGGCACAGGCGACGCTGAGCGCGCTCGCCGCACAGGACGGCGGGCTGATCGACTCGCTGAACCTGCCGCCGGAGCTGCGGGACCTGCTCGGCCCGCCACCGGCCGGCGGCGGGTTGGTCGACCCGGCCGGCGCCACCGCCGCGCTGACCGACGACGAACTGCGGGACGCGTTGGCGACCCTCCCCTACTGGTCGGGGGACCGCCGCAGGCTGACCCGGACCATCGAGTTGCCGCCGGAGAACCTGGACCGGGTGCTGGGCCGGCTGTCCCGGCTGCGGCCGGAGACCGGTCGGGGGCCGATGGTCGGCCGCGAGTCGCCGGGGACGGCGGTGCTCACCGTCCGGACGCGTTCACTGGACGCGGTGACCGCGCCGGACGTGGCGCTGGCGCACCAGATCGACGACGCGATCGACGAGGTCGGCGCCGGGATGGCCGCACCGCCGCCGGAACGGGCGAGCGGACCCCGCTTCGGCCCGTGACGGCACACCGCGCCCTGCCGGCCCGCCGCTACCGGCGGGCCGGCAGCTCGGGAGAGGCGCTCTCCAGGGGTACGGCGTTCGCCGGCACCAGGCCGAGCTGGATCGCCTGTCGGGTGAACGCCGCGTCCAGCAGCCAGTCGGCACTGACCCGGGCCCGGTTGGCCGGCATCGCGATCAGGTGGTAGCCGCGGGTGACCGCCTTGGCCGGCAGCCCGGACAGCGGCACGTGCACCGGGTTCGCGGCCGCGTCGGTGCCGCCGAGATCCACCACGAAGCCGAGGTCGTGGTGCCGGTACGGCCGCCGCTTGCCCTGCCCGTACGAGGCGGCGACGTTGTGCGCCGCCAGTTTCCCCTGCCGCTGGGCGTGCTGGGCGGTCATCGCCGTCGACTCGCCCGGCCGGGTCAGGTCGGGTACGGCGGCGGCGTCCCCGCAGGCGTAGACGTCGGGGAAGCCGGGCACGTTGAGGAACTCGTCGACCACCAGCCGCCCCTTCTCGGTGGGCAGTCCCAGGTCGGCCACGAGCGGGTCGGGGCGGACGCCGACGCACCAGATCAGCGAGCGGGTCGGCACGTACTCGCCGTCGCTGAGCCGCACGCCGTCGGCCGTCGCCTCCTTGACCGTGGTGCCCATCCGCACGTCCACGCCCCGGGCGTCGAGCACCCGGCGGGCCGTCTGCGACATCCGCTGGTCGAGTTCCGGCAGTACCCGCTCGGCGAGGTCGAGCAGCATCCACCGCGGCCGTACGCCGAGCCGGGGGTGCTGGGCGGCCAGCGCGTCGGTGAAGAGTTGCCCGTGCGCGGCCACCTCGGTACCGGTGTAGCCGGCGCCGACGACCACGAAGGTGGTACGCGCGTCCCGCTCCGCCTCGTCGTCGGTCGCCTCGGCCAGTTCGATCTGGCTGACCACGTGGTCGTGCAGGTAGAGCGCCTCGGGCAGCCCTCGGAAGCCGTGCGCGTGCTCGGTGACCCCGGGGATCGGCAGCAGCTTGTTGACGCTGCCGACCGAGATGATCAGCCGGTCGTAGTCGAGCTGCCCGGGGTCGTTCTCGGCGCCGGTGTAGTCGACCCGTTTCGTGGCCAGGTCGATGTGCTTCGCCTCGCCGATCACCACCCGGACCCCGTCCAGGGTGCCGGCGAGGGAGACCGAAACCCGGCTCGGCTCCAGGATCCCGGCCGCCACCTCGGGCAGCAGCGGGAGGTACAGGAAGAAGTCGGTCGGGTTCAGCAGCATGATCTCGGCCCGGCCGTTGGCGATCCGGGACAGGCTCTTGGCCGCGTGGTAGCCGGCGAACCCGGCCCCGACGATCACAACGCGCGGTTTGGTCATGGGAGGCCCCTTCCCGGCCATCCGCCGGGCAAACCCACCGGTGGGCGTACCCGGCGGACGGGTCCGGGCGGACCGGACGGGTCGCCGACGACGGCGGACCGGGCGAGAAAGACGATCATGCCCGTTGACAGCCACAGCTCGCATTGATGACGATGCCTGGCATGACATCCCAGGACTCCCGAGGCGACGGGCCCACAAAGCCGAGCCGCCGTACGTTCCTGTCCGCCGCCACCGTCACCGCGGCCGCCGCCACGGTCGCCGCTCCGCTCACCGTCGCCCCGGCCGCCTCCGCCAGCACCGGCGGCGGCCCGTCCGGACCCGGTCGGCCGATCCGGCCCCAGTCGCCCGACCGGGAACTGCGGGAGCTGCTCCGCGAGATCGACCAGCGCCGGATCGAGGCCATCGTCCGCCGGCTCGCCGAGTTCGGTACCCGGCACACCCTCTCCAGCCAGGACGACCCGGCCCGGGGCATCGGCGCCGCCCGGGACTGGATCTACGAGCAGATGCGGGGTTACGCCGCCCGCTCCGGCGGACGGATGACGGTGGAACTCCAGTCGTACATCCAGGAGCCGGCCTCCCGGATCCCGGTGCCGACCCGGATCACCAACGTGGTCGCCACGCTGCGCGGAGAGACCTCGCCGGAGCGGATCTACGTGGTGACCGGGCACTACGACTCCCGGTGCACCGACGTCATGGACGCCACCAGCGACTCGCCGGGCGCCGACGACGACGCCTCCGGGGTGGCGGTGGCGATGGAACTCGCCCGGATCATGGCGACCCGGCGCAGCGAGGCCACCATCGTCTTCGCCGCGGTGGCCGGCGAGGAGCAGGGCCTCTACGGTTCGGGATACATGGCCCGGCAGTACAAGGCGGCCGGCGCCGACGTGCAGGGCATGTTCAGCGACGACATCGTCGGCAGTTCGACGGCGGACGACGGCACCCGGGACCGGCGTACGCTCCGGCTCTTCGCCGAGGGCGTGCCGACGGCCGAGACGCCGGCCGAGGGCAACACCCGGCGCTCGGTCGGCGGCGAGAACGACTCGCCGAGCCGGCAACTCGCCCGGTACGTCAGCGATGTGGCGGACAACGACAGCACCGGGATGCGGATCCGGGTGATCTACCGCCGGGACCGCTACCTGCGCGGCAGCGACCACATCTCGTTCCTGGAGCAGGGGTACCCGGCCGGCCGGTTCACCGAGCCGAACGAGGACTTCGCGCACCAGCACCAGGACGTCCGGGTGGTCGACGGCAAGCAGTACGGCGACCTGCCGGAGTTCTGCGACTTCGAGTACATCACCCGGGTGGCCAAGGTGAACGCGGCGGCGCTCTGGTCCCTGGCCCAGGCCCCCGGCACGCCGAAGGGCGCCACCATCGTCACCTCGAACCTGACCAACGACACCGAACTGCGCTGGACCCGGGGCACCGAACCGGACCTGGCCGGCTACGAGGTCGTCTGGCGGGAGACCACCGCACCGGAGTGGACCCACGTGATCCCGGTCGGCGACGTCACCACGACCACCATCGACCTGTCGAAGGACAACGTCTTCTTCGGCGTACGCGCCGTCGACACCGCCGGGCACCGCAGCCCGGTGGCGTTCCCCCGCCCCGGTAGCTGAGCGCCGGATCGGCCCACCCGGCGACCGGCCGCCGTCGCCCGTCCCGTCCCGTCCCGTCCGGAGCAGTTAATGCCCGGGCGCGCGACGGGACGGGCGTGCGGATGTCCGGTCTTCCCGGGCGGGATGGCCGCCGCCCGGGAGGCCGGCGCGCGGGGCGGTGGTGGGATACCCGGGACGCTATGCTGTGACCGGCTCCGATGCGGCCGGCCGCTTGCGCCCCCGGGTTTGGTGAATGCATCGCTCGATTCCTGACTGTCGCACCGGAGACTCCCGAAGGCGGCCCGGTCAGTAACGCAAGCGCTGAGACGACGGCCGCCGGTATGGAGCTTCGATGACCACGTCGATCCCCGACCCGACGAACGCGGCGGCCGAACCCGGCACGACGCCCGCGACTCCCGGTCCGGCGTCCGCGACTCCCGGCCCGAAGGCGATGGCCAGGGCGCTGCGGGGCGAATTGCGCGGCCGGTTCGACCTGGCGGTGACGCACAGCGAGTGCCTGGAGATCGTCGCCCGGCAGCACGGCGTCGACAACTGGAACATCCTGGCCGCCCGGCAACCGGCCGCCGCCACACCGGCCGGCGACGAGCCGGAAGCCGCGTTCCCGTGGGGCGCCGGCAACAGCACGATCCCGGTACTACGGATCTTCGCCGTCGACCCGGCTCTCCAGTTCTATGTGGACTTCCTCGGTTTCACCGTCGACTTCGGCGGACCCAACGCCGGCCCCGGTACCGCGTACTACGGCCAGGTGTCCCGGCACGGCACCACCCTGCACCTGGCCGAGACGGCGTACGACGCCGGTCAGGGTGCGACGGTGTTCCTCTGGATCGACGGCATCGACGAGCTACGCGAACGGTTGAACCAGCGGCGTACCGAGGTGCCGGTGTGGGGGCCGGCGGTCTGGACACCGCGGGTCGAGCAGGCCCAGTGGGACGGCAGGGTGCTCACCGTCGCCGACCCGTTCGGCAACCACCTGCGGTTCGGCGAACCCGCCGACCCGAGGATGCGGGCCGGGCTGCCCCGCTGGGCGTAACGGCCGCTGGGCGGCTACGGCTGCCCGGGACGGGTCAGGCAGAACGGCTTGTCGGCCGGGTCGGTGTAGACCCGGAACGTGCGCCCACCGCCCGGCTGCCGCGTCGCGCCCAGCGCGAGCACCGCCGGCTCCGCGACGTCGAAGTCCTCGACGAGCACGTCCAGGTGCACCTGCTGCGGATGCGCCGGGTCCGGCCAGCGGGGTGCGGTGTAGTCGGCGACCTGCTGGAAGAGCACCGGCTGCTCGCCGTCGTTGCCGATCATCGCCATGCCGTCGGCCTCGTAGCTGACCGGCTTGCCGAGCAGCTCGGCGTAGAAGGCGCTCAGCACCTTGGCGTCGGGGCAGTCCAGCATCACGCCCATCAGGGTGGTGTTCGGGTTGTCCGCCTTCAGGCAGAGGTCGAAGGGGTGCCCGGCGGGGTCGGCCATCGTGTACCACGTCTCGTTCCGGTTCAGCAGGGTCCCGCCGAGGCCGACGGCCCGGTCGAGTCCGGCGTCGAGGTCGGGGACCCGCAGGTCGAGATGAGCCTGCTGGGGTCGGTCCTGGCCGGGCCAGCGCGGCGGCTGGTGGTCCGGAGCCAGTTGCAGGCCGACCTGCCAGCCGTCGGGCGTGTCCAGCGTGATCCAGTCGTCGTCCACGTCCGACTCCACCCACCCGGCCAGCCCTCCGTAGAACGCGGCGAGACCCTGGATGTCGGGCGCGTCGAGCACCACCATCTCCAGCTTTCCGATCATCAGTCACTCACTCCCTGGGGTCGTCGGCCCGCATCCTGCCGCCCCGGTACGACAGAATCGCCCGAGCCGAGCTGTCAGAAGACGACACCCACGTCCCGGGCCACGATGTCGTCGAGGCAGCGCTCGGCCAGCGCGGCGACGGTCAGCGCCGGGTTACAGGCCGCGGTGGAACCGGGGATCAACGAAGCGTCGACGACGTACAGCCCGGGATGGCCGGCGACCCGGCCGAAGCCGTCGCAGGCCCGACCGAGCACCGCGCCGCCGAGCGGATGGAAGGTGTACGCCTCCAGCCCGTTCATGTCCAGCAGCCCGTACGGCGCGGCGGCGGCCAGCGACAGTAACCCGTCCAGCACGCCGATCCCGGTCGGCGGCGGTGGCGGGCCGGACGACTCGCCCGACCCGGTGACCAACTGTCGCAGGGCGGCCCGGATCGCCTGCTGGGCCGCCCGGTCCCCGTCCGGCGGCCAGACCAGCCGGACGTCGTCGGTCAGCGGCAGGTACTCGAAGCGGCCGACCGGCTCGCAGATCCCGAAGCCCGGCACCGGCATCGCGTGGGTCTCCACCGGAAACGGCGCCGGACCGAACTCGATGGTGACCGCGTTCTCCGGGTCGTCCCAGCGCATGATCGCCACACTTGTCGGGCCGCCCTGGTACGCCCCGGTCGGCTCGGGCACCAACGCCCGCAGGTGGATCCGGGACCCGTTGTTGCCCCAGTGCCGGCCGACCTCCTCGGTCAGGCGCGGCAGCGCCCCGGTCTCCCGGGCCCGGACCAGCATCCGGGAGGTACCCATCGACCCGGCGGCCAGCACCAGGGCGTCACCGGTCAACGTCACCCGTTCCAGCAGGTTGCCGTCGGCATCGATGTGCCGGGCCCGGACGACGTACCGGCCCTGCGCGTCGGTCGCGATGTCGGTCACCACGTGCAGCGGCCGGACCTCGGCCAGCCCGCTCGCCTCGGCCCGGGCCAGGTAGTTGCGGTCCACCGAGGTACGCGCTCCGCTGTTGATCCCGGTCAGGTACTCGCCGATCGACGCCGACGGCACCGCGTCCCCGGTCAGCTCGGCCCGGACCACGGACCAGTTGCACGCCTCGTCGATCCGCGCCGCCGGCAGGCCGGCCTGGCGTGCCTGGTCGAGGAAGAGCCGGGTGCCGGCGTAGCGCGGGTGCGCCAGGACGTCGTCGGGGATGGTGCCGACCCCGATCCGGGCCCGGACCCGGGGGTAGTAGCGGTCGGCCATCTCCTGGTAGTCGAGTTCGGCCGGCATCACCCGGTCGAAGACCGGCCCGGCCGGTTGCAGCAGCACCCCGTCGACCAGCGAGAGGCCGCCCACGGCGGCACCGGTGACCACGTTCATACCCTGTCCGACGATCTTCTCGAAGAGTCCGGCGTACGGCCGGTAGACCGCCGGCGGCATGCCGGGATAGACCGGGGTGGGGGTGAACCACGACGACCGGCGATCCGGGCGCAGGAACGGCGGGAAAGTGTCCCCGGCCGGGGTCACCGGCCAGCGCCGGCCGCGTTCCAGCACCACGCTGCGTACGCCGGCCTCGGCCAGCCGGTACGCGGCGATCGCCCCGCCGTACCCGCTGCCGACCACGATCACCCGGTGCCGCTCCTCGACGGTACGGACGGCGGCCAGTCCGGTGGCAGCGGCGGCGGCCCCTGCGGTGAGGCCGAGGAACTCCCGGCGGGTGAGGTCGGTGGCCACGACCGCTCCCCCGTCAGTGCCGGACGCGTGTCGCGGGCGGGATCACCGTCATGGGCAGAGTGTCACCCCTCGATGGACTTTCCGCACGCCGGCACCCCCACCGCGGGTCACCGTCTCTGCTCCGCCGCGCGCCTGAGCTGCTGGTCCGCCGGTCTAGTCCGCTTCCTCTTCCTCTCTGCCGCTCGGGGGGTCCCGCCACCGTTTCGAACTCGGTCCGGTGCGTTCGGCGTCGAACGGGTTGTCGGTCGCCTCGTCGGTCCGCTCGAAGCTCGGCCGGCGGACCTCGTCCGGCTCGGGTACCTGCACCGGCCGGGCGCCGGACTGCTCCGGTGGATAGTGCGCGACCGTCTCCCGGGCCCGCTCGGCGCCCTCCGCCATCGGCGGCTCCGGCGTCCTACGGCCACGGTGCAGTTCGTCGCGGATCCGTTGCGGTGGTTCGGCGGCCCGTTGCGGCAGGTCCCGGCCGAGGTCGGCGACGAGCGGGCCGTACTTCGCGTCGAAGGCGGGCCGCTCGGACCGGATCTGGGGCATCCGGTCGAAGTTGCGCAGCGGCGGCGGGCAGCTGGTGGCCCATTCCAGGGAGTTGCCGAAGCCCCAGGGGTCGTCGACGTCGACCATCCGGCCGAACCGCCACGACTTCCAGACGTTGTAGATGAAGAAGAGGGTGGAGGCACCGAGCACGAAGCTGCTGATGGTGGAGACGGTGTGCAGGATCGTGAAGCCGTCGGTCGACAGGTAGTCGGCGTACCGGCGGGGCATGCCCTCGTTGCCGAGCCAGTGGTGCACCAGGAAGGTGCCGTGGAAGCCGAGGAACATCGTCCAGAAGTGGACCCGGCCCAGGCGTTCGTCGAGCAGCCGGCCGGTCATCTTGGGGAACCAGAAGTAGACCCCGGCGAAGGCGGCGAAGACGATGGTGCCGAAGAGCACGTAGTGGAAGTGGCCGACGACGAAGTAGGTGTCGGTGGTGTGGAAGTCGGCCGGCGGGCTGGCGAGCAGCACGCCGGTCAACCCGCCGAAAAGGAAGGTGACCAGGAAGCCGACCGAGAAGAGCATCGGCGTCTCGAAGGTCAACTGCCCCTTCCACATCGTGCCGATCCAGTTGAAGAACTTGATCCCGGTGGGTACGGCGATGATGAACGTGAACGCGGAGAAGAACGGCAACAGCACCTGGCCGGTGGAGAACATGTGGTGCGCCCAGACCGTCATCGAGTAGAGGAAGATGACGACCAGGGCGAGCACCATGGTCTTGTAGCCGAACAGCGGCTTGCGGCTGAAGACCGGGATGATCTCGCTGATGATGCCGAAGAACGGCAGCGCCACGATGTAGACCTCGGGATGGCCGAAATACCAGAACAGGTGCTGGTAGAGGATCGGCCCGCCGTGGTCGGCGGCGAAGACGTGCGCGCCGATCACCCGGTCGGCGAGCAGGGCCAGCAGCGTCGCCGCCAGCAGCGGGAAGACGACCACCGCCATCAGCGCCGTGATCAGCATCGCCCAGGTGAACAGCGGCATCCGGAACATCGTCATGCCCGGTGCCCGCAGGGTCAGGGTGGTGGTGATCAGGTTGACCGAGCCGAGGATGGTGCCCAGTCCGGAGATCACCAGACCGACCACCCAGAGGTTGCCGCCGATCCCGGGGCTGTGCTCGTAGCGGCTCAGCGTCGGGTACGCCGTCCAGCCGAAGTCGGGCCCCCCGTTGGGTACGAGGAACGCGCCGAGCACCATCAGGCCGCCGAACAGGTAGAGCCAGTACGCCAGCGCGTTGAGCCGGGGAAACGACACGTCCGGAGCGCCGATCTGCAACGGCACCAGGAAGTTGCCGAACGCGAACGCCAGCGGGGTGGCGAAGAGCAGCATCATGATGGTGCCGTGCGAGGTGAAGAGCTGGTTGTACTGCTCCGGTGAGAGGAACTGCATTCCCGGACGCGCCAGCTCGGCCCGCATCAGCAGCGCCTCCAGCCCCGCCGCCAGGAAGAAGCCGAACGACGTCGTCAGATAGAGCAGCCCGATCTGTTTGGCGTCGGTGGTGGCCAGCAGGCGGAGGAGTTGGCTGCCCTTGACCGCTTCCCGGACCGGCCCGGGATATCCGCCCGAGCGGGCGGGGGCCAGGATCAGCCGCCCAGGGTCGTGTCCGGGTTCGGTGGTTACCCGTTTCCGCATCGCGGCTCATCCCATCGACGAACGGACTGGCAGGGCGAGGGGTGGCACCGGCGCCGGGGCCCGGCGGAGGGAGTTGCCGGCGGGCCGCCCCGGCAGTTCAGCCGGCGGGCACGAAGACGGCCCGCACACAACCGTCGAGCTTCTGCTTGAACATGTCGTAGCCGCGCGGTGCCTCGTCCAACGGCATGGTGTGCGTCGCGAGGTGCTCGGTGACCAGCTCGCCCCGGGCCATCCGCTCCAGCAGCATGGGGATGTACCGCTGCCCGTGCTGCTGGGCGCCGCGCAGGGTCAGCCCCTTGTTCATCAGCGCGCCGAGCGGGAACTTGTCCACCATGCCGGCGAAGACACCGAGCACGAACACGCTGCCGCCCTTGCGGCAGTTGTAGATCGCCTCCCGGGCCGCCACCGGACGGTCGGTCTCGATCCGCAACTGTTGCTTCACCTGGTCGTACCAGAGCTGCGGACCGCCGCTGTGCGACTCCATCCCGACCGCCTCGATGCAGACGTCCGGACCCCGGCCGCCGCTGCGTTCCAGCAGCTCGCCGCCGATCTCCTCCCGCTCGTAGTTCAGCGTCTCCACCCCGAGGTGCCGCTGCGCCATCTCCAGCCGGTCGTCGAGCCGGTCGATCATGATCACCCGGTCGGCACCGAGCAGGGCGGAGGCGCGGGCCGCCATCTGCCCGACCGCCCCGGCGCCCCAGATCGCCACCACGTCGCCCGGCCGCACGCCACCGAGGTCGGCGCCCATCCAGCCGGTCGGCGCGGAGTCGGAGGCGAAGACGGCCCGCTCGTCGCTCACCCCCTCCGGTACGGCGAAGGCGCCCTGGTCGGCGTAGGGCACCCGGATGTACTCCGCGTGGCTGCCGGCGAAGCCGCCGAGCGCGTGCGAGTACCCGTAGCAGCCGCCGGGCGCGAACCCCCAGACGTTCTCGGTGATCACCGGGTTGGTGTTCCCGTTGTCGCAGAGCGAGTACTGCTTCTGCTGGCAGTACCAGCACTTGCCGCAGGAAACGAACGAGCAGACCACCACCCGGTCCCCGACCCGGTGCTTGCGCACCTGCGAACCGACCTCGACGACCTCGCCGAGGAACTCGTGCCCGATCACGTCGCCGCGCTCCATGAACGGCACGTACCCGCCGAGCAGGTGCAGGTCCGACCCGCAGGTCACGGTCTGGCGCACCCGTACGATGGCGTCCTGGTCGTTGCGGAGCTGTGGATCCGGCACCTGGCGTACGGCGAGTTCGTTGGCCCCTTCCCACACCAGCGCCTTCACAGCCGGCCCTCCCTGCGCCCGTGCCGGGTAGTTAGCTGGAGTGGCCTGTTCAACGGGGTCGACTCGGTGGTCGGCGGATAGTCGGGGTGCAGCACCTCGCTGGTCTCGATGAGCTGCTTCGCCTCCCGCAGCGCGGCCCGGATCGCCTGCTCGGGATCCCGGCCCATCGCTCGCCGGACCGCCGGGGCGGCGGGAAGCCGGGCGCCGTCCCTGAGCCGTACCGCGATCTCGGTGCCCCGGTTGCCGGCCGCCGGCCGGACCTGGATCTCGACCGCGTCGCCGAGGCCGGTCAACGGCTCCGGAAGTTGGCCGTCCACGGCGATCTTGTCTGCCGGGCGGTTCACGGTGGCGACGTGCCAGCGCGGTTTGCGGCGGCCGGCGAGGCGCTGCGGCCACTGTCCGTCGCCGCGCGCTGATCCGCCGAGCAGCCGCCGGACGACCAATCCTCCGGCGACCATTGCCGCCCCTCCGACCAGCCACCTCATCTGTCGGCCCCCGTCGACGTCGAATGCTGACGTGGGGCGATCGCGACCAACCAGCGAGCCCCACCGCGCAAACCCTCTCACAACGGACGCATGATGCCAGGGGGAATCCTGATACTTCGCCCGACTCGACCACGCCCCGGACAACGGGTCCGGGTACCCGCCGGACCGCAACGGCGTCGGCCCTGCCGGCAGGTGGGGACCGTACGGCGTGTCGAACGGAGGCCGGCGCTAACGAGTACCGTCCGGGCCCGCCGCCCGCTGCCGCTGCCAGTCCGCCCGGTCCAGCGCGTACTCGACGTCGCCGTGCTCGTCACCGGGGATCCGGTCCGGCCAGTCCGCGTGGAACACCCGGACCAGCCGCAGGCCGGACTTCTCCATCACCCGCCGCGACGCGGTGTTCACGACCATGGTCTCGGCCAGCACCCGCCGTACGCCCTGCTCGGCGAAGGCCTTGTCGATCAGCGCCCGGCTGCCCTCCGTGGCGTACCCCCTGCCCCAAGCGGAACGGCGGAGCCGATAGCCCAACTCCGGCTCGTCCGCCGGATGTCCCTCACCCGGCCGGAGGTGGAACCACCCGAGGAACTCCCCGGACGCCCGCTCCTCGACGGCCCAGAACCCGAGCCCCGGCGACTCACGGTAGTAACGCAGCCATCGCGGCAGGACCACCTGCTCGACGTACTCCCGGGGCGTCGGCCGACCACCGTTGATGAAGTACATGACCTCGGGGTCGGCGTCGAGCGCGACGAGATTGTCGACATCCGCCCCGGTGAACTCCCGGAGCACCAGACGCGGGGTCGTGAGATGGATGGCCATCGGTTCACTATGCCGCGCCCGGGCAGCTATCCCAAGGCGTCGAAATCGGCGATGACCTCGTCGATCGTGTGCCGGGCCTCGGCCGCGTACCCGGGTGCCCGGTCCTGGTAATAGGGCAGCGCGATGAGCGCGATCGACAGTGCCCGGCCCCGGGCCCGCCGCCAGGTGGCGGCGTCGGCGTCGTCGACCGCTGCCCGGAACGTGCCCCGGGCGCCGGCCGGCAGCAGGTTCCAGGCGACGATCAGGTCGCAGGCCGGGTCGCCGACACCCACGGTGGCGAAGTCGATGACCGCGCTGAGCCGCCCGTCCACGGTGAGCAGGTTGCCGGGCATCAGGTCGGCGTGCACCCAGGTGGGCGGGCCCGCCCAGGGCGGGGCGTGCAGGGCGTCGTCCCAGGCGGCGGTGGCCGCGTCGGTGTCGACGGTCCCGCGCAACTCGGCGATCGCGTTCCGGGTGTGCACGTCCAGGTCCGCCAACGGCCCGCCCCGGTAGGCCGGCGGACCGTCCGGTAGCCCGACGGACCGGAGGGCGCGGACGAATCCGGCCAGGTCGGCGGCGAGGTCGTCCGCCGCGGCGAGCTGGCCGGGGACCGGGTTGGCGCCGGGAAGCCAGCGCAGCACCGACCAGTTCCACGGGTACCCCTCGGCGGGTTTCCCCACCGCCACCGGAGCCGGTACGGCGACCGGCAGGTACGGCGCCAGCCGTCGTAACCAGTGGTGCTCCGCCGCCTCCTCCCCCGCCGCCCACGGCACCCGGCACAGCCGCACCACCAGTTCCGGGCCCAGCCGAAACAGCGCGTTCACGGTGCCGGAGGCGGCCACCGGACGCACCGGTTGGTCCGCCCACTCGGGGAACTGCCCGGCGACCAGCCGGGCGACCAGCTCCGCCGAGATGTCGATCTCATCCTCGTGCATCTTCGGAACGGGCAAGACAGCTCTCCTGATCAAGGGGCAGACTTGCGGCAGCATCGCCGATGGGCGAGGGCCGGGGCAACCGGGTTAGGTCGTTCCGGCCGGTACGCCGACGCCCCGGATCGCCCGCGCAGGACAGGAGGACCCTTGCCGCCGACCTCGAAGCCCCTGCGCAAGCTGGGGTTCCTCACCATCGGGCTGTTCGACGCCGCCGACCCACGCCGGGGCCACGAGACGACCCTGGAGATCATCACGCTCGGCGAGCGGCTGGGCTTCGACAGCGCCTGGGTGCGGCACCGCCACCTCCAGTACGGCATCTCGTCCCCGGTCGCCGTCCTGGCGGCGGCCTCGCAGCGGACCAGCCGGATCGAGCTGGGCACCGCCGTCATCCCGCTCGGCTGGGAGAACCCGCTGCGCCTGGCCGAAGATCTGGCAACGGTCGACATCCTCTCGGGTGGCCGGCTCAACCCGGGCGTCAGCGTCGGCCCGCCGATGCACTACGACCGGGTCAGGCAGGCGCTCTATCCGGAGACCGCCGACGTCGAGGACTTCAGCTACCAGCGGGTACGCCGGCTGCTCGACGCCGTCCGGGGCGAACCGGTCACCGACTTCAGCGGGGTCGAGGGCTTCGAGGTCTACTCCGACCGGGTCCAGCCACACGCCGAGGGGCTGGGCCGGCGCATCTGGTACGGCGGCGGGAGCCTGCGCTCCGCACGGTGGGCCGGCGAGCACGGGATGAACTTCCTGACCAGCAGCGTGGTCAAGGCGGAGGAGTCCGAGGACTTCGCCGAGATCCAGCTCTCGCACATCCGTACCTTCCGGGCCCACCACCCCGACGGTGACCGGGCCCGGGTCTCCCAGGGGCTGGTCGTGATCCCGACCGACAGCGCGTCGCCGGAGCAACGCGCGAAATACCGGGGGTACGCCGAGAAGCGCATGCCCCGCACCGCCACGCCGCAGGGGCCGGCCCGGATGATGTTCGCGCCCGACCTCGTCGGCAGCTCGGCCGAGATCGCCGCGCGGCTGCACGCGCACCCCGCCTTCCAGGAGGTCGACGAGGTCGCCTTCGCCCTGCCGTTCACCTTCGGGCACGACGACTACGTGCAGATCCTCACCGATATGGCGACCCGACTCGGCCCGGCCCTCGGCTGGCGCCCGACGGCCCCGCCCGACCAGGCTGCGGAGCGGACGTGACCGGCGACAGCGCGCAAGCCCGCCCCGGCCTGGCACCCGGTGCCCGCTCGCCCGTCGGCACCATGTTCGCCGCGCTCTACGGCAGCCTGACGCCGCACCCGTGGCGGGACCCGCACAGTGCCGCGGACGCGTACGCGCTGTTCTACGAACGGTCGCTCGCGATGGGGTGGCTGGACGACGTCGGCGGGGTCGTCCGGATCACCGACGCGGGCATCGAGGAGCGGAAGACCGGGGCACCGGGCCTGTGGGGCATGAACGACGCCGGGCAGGACCATCCACTCGCCGTCCCCGACGCCTCCCTGGTCGCCTGGTTCCAGGTGGGGGTGGAGCCGCTGCCCGCCGACCGCCCGCTGCCGGTGCAGCCGTTCCTGCGCTGCGCCGGTGACGTGACGGCCCGGATCGGCACGCTGGACCTGCGGGCGGTGCAGGTGTTGCTGCCGGTGCAGGGCCTCGACCCCGCGTCGTCGCCTCCGGAGTACGCCGGGATGCCGTCGCTGCGTACCGCCGGCTGGTTCGGCGCCGGTGACCCGGGGTCACGTACGCCGGTCCGGGTCATCCTGGACAGCGGCCGGGCGCCGTCCGTCGCCTCGGCGGCACCGCCGATCCGGGAGCGGATGGGCCGGCTGGACCAGCACGTCTTCGAGTGCGACTCGTACTCACTGGCCGATCAGGATCCGCCACCCATGTCGCCGCCGTTCGACGACGGTTTCTGGAACGGCCCGCCCCGGCACCGGGTGACCTTCCAGGGGACGCTCACGGAGTGGTCGCTCGACGCGGTCGGCTGGCTGGGCGGTTTCCTCGCCGACCTGGCCGCCGGACAGGGGGTCGACACCCCGCTGCTGTTCACCGCCAGCCGGTCGTAGCCGGGCCGCTCGCCGGGTCGCCCGCGCCGGTCGGGATCGACCCGGGTAGCACCCGGGCCACCATGTCCATGCTGGTCCCGACGGGCGCTTTCATACTGCCTTCTCTGCGGTTGTTGTTCGGATTCGAAACGGTTTCGGTTGTCTGGTGGGTGGCGTGCCGGTGTGGCCGGCGTGGCCGGACTGTCGTGGTTGGAGATTACCGTCGGCCGGGCGCTGCGGGTGCGGCGGTGTCAGCTGAGCGCGACGGCCAGTTGGTCGTAGGTCGGAGCGAGTTGCTGCAACGTCTGGGCGGCGGATTCCGTGTGTCCGTTGACGATGTCGTGTTGGAGGCTGCCGACCAGTCGGGCTTGCTGGGTAGCGACGGCGGCGGCTTCCTTGCGGCCGAGGCTGGTGAGCGCGGTGGCGGCGTCGGTGAGCCGCCGAGCACCGACCCGGATCGCGAAATGCGTCAGGTGATCGTGTGTCTCGGGGTCCAGTCCGTCGGTTACCAGGTCAGCGAGGTGGTTCACCGCGGCGGCGCCGCCGATGGTGCCGGGTGGCACGGCGAGGTCGTCGCGTCCGCGCAGCCAGGCGACCGCGCCGGGCAGGGCCGCGCGCAGCGCGGCCTCGGTGGTGATCTCGCGGACCTGCTGGAAGTCGCCGCGCATCGTGTACGGCTCGGCGTGGTAGAAGGTGATCGTGTCGGCGCGCCATGCGGCCAGAAAGTCCTGGGTCGGCAGGGTCGCGTAGGGGCAGCCGTACGGATCGTGGAACCGGACCAGCGTGTCGTCGGCTTCCAGGACAGCTACGAAGTGGTCCGACCCGATGGGGCCGGTCATTCCGGGCACGTGACGCAGCAGGCCCATTTCCAGCGGTCCGGCCAGGACGGGGCCGGTCTTGACCGCTTCCTGGAGCATCGCCAGGGCTTGTTCGCCGTCGTCGGCGCTTTGTCGGCGGCAGGTCCAGCCGAGCAGCGCGATCGCATCGTCGATGCCGCGGTCGTCCCAGCCGTAAGGGTCGAACAGCGGCAGCCGCCCGCCGAGCAGATGTACGCCGAACGGCGAGCCGGTCAACACTTCGATGATCGATGGGGAGGGGGCCGTGGGGCCGAGGGCCATTGCCAGCGAGTTGGCGTAGCAGTAGGGCCCGGAACCGATGTAGGGATGCATACTTCAGCCTCTTTCGCTGGTCGAGATGGGGTAGGTGACGTCGAGGAGCGCGCCGTCGGTGCCGGGCCGGATCTCGACCGGGCTGGCGAGGCTGACCAGACGGTTCGCGTCGATCCACGCCTCCACCGTCTCGTAGGCGCGCAGGATGTCGGGGAACCCGGCGTCGGCTTCGGCGACCGGCAGGTAGACATCGGTGCCGGCCGGCGACAGCCGGACTCGCAAGTCATCGACGGGTTCGACGGAGCCGGTGAACGGCACCGCTACTTCGACAGGTCCGTCACTGTCGTGGGTGACGAACCCGTGGAACTGCACCAAGGTTGGTCCGTCGTGCGGCAGGCCGGTCGTCTGCAGCCGGGCACGGATGCGTTGCTGCGCGTCGGTGACGAAGGTGTCCAGCCCGCCGATGTGCACGCGCCGTTCCTGGCACAACAGCTTGCGTGGTGGCCTCACTCGCAGCCGTGGAGCGGCGGTGATCGGTGCAGCTGCACCATCGAGCGCCTCGATCAGCTCGCGCCGGTGTCGAAGGTGGGCCTCCTGGGCGGCCAGCCAGGCGCGCAGTTCGGCCTGGCGGCCGTGCGGGCTGAGCTCGATCAGAGTGGCGATGCGCGCCAGCGGCAGATCCAAGATGCGCAGCCGGGCGATCAGCCGACCGCGCGGGATCTGATCACGGTGATAGCGGCGGTAGCCGGTGGCCGGGTCGACACCGACGGGTACCAGCAGGCCCTGCTCGGCGTAGAGGCGCAGCGCCTTCGACGACAGCCGGGTCGCTGCGCCGAACTCGCCGGGCAGCATGAGGTCCGCGTCGTTCACCCGCCCAGCCTGGGCTATTCCCTTGGGGCGAGGTCAAGCTCATTCGCCTCCGCCATCCTCATCGCGGCGGTGCCGATGCCGGGCCCTGCCCGGCATGCATGGACGTGGAGACTAGTCGTGCCGTACCACAGTTCTCTGCGGCTCATCGAGGCGATCTGTGCGTCGTCGGTGTCAGGCCGCTCGCCGCGCCGCGACGATGAGGAAGTTCGGCAGGTGGGCATACGCCTCGATGTCCTCGGGGCCGTCGGCAGCGCTCTCGGGGTCGAGCCCCGGTTCGGCGACTTCGGTCACGTGGCAGCCGAGGCTGATGAGCTGGTTGAGGTAGGTCGAGACGGTGCGGTGGAAGTCGACGCCGCTCGGGCCCGGGATCTCGTACTCGTCCAGGTAGCGGCTGGTCCGGTACTGTCCGTGCTCGCGCCAGGTCGTCCACAGCTGTTCGAAACAGGGGTGGTTGACGGTGAACACGAACAGCCCGCCAGGTTTGAGCGCATGCACACAGGCGCGCATGGCGCCGGTCCAGTCCGGGACGGCGGGCAGGACCATGCTGGCGATCACCGCGTCGAACGGTGCGCCGAGCTCCGGCAGTGCGCACAGGTCGGCCTGAACGTAACGGATGCCTTGCGGCGCAACGGTTTCCTGCTCCACGGCGAAGTCGAACAGCGACTGGCCGGGCTCAACCCCGACGACGAGCGCGCCGCGATCGGCCAGCATCCGGCTCAGGTAGCCGTTGCCGCAGCCGGCGTCGAGCACCCGCTGGCCGGTCAGATCACCGAGCATGCGCAGCAGAACCGGATTGATCAGGTGGCGCTTGGCGAAATCGCCGTCGTGCGCCATCTGCTCCAGCACCGCACGCGGCATGGACCCCCACCGCTGGATCGCCGCCTCGTTGGTCCACTCGGTCACGATCTACCCCCTGCAATCATGGTCGCTTCGATGCCCCCGGTCGCGTCACCGCGACAGGCCGTGGCCTGGGGAGCCAGTCTTGTCCCTGGCCTGCTTTGTCGGCAGGACCGGGTTGAGCCGGAAGGAACCGGCGACTTTCTCCTCGGCCGCGCCGAGGGCCATCCCGATCTGCTCGGGTGTGATGGTGTCCAGGAACAACGCGGCGACCGCTTCGTCCACCGCCGTTGCGGAGAAGTTGCGGCACTGCGGCGTGCGGGCGGAGTCCTTGACCTGGCAGCTGTAGGTGACCTTGCGGTCACGGCGGTCGTAGCGGGTGCCGACCCGGCCCCCGCACACGCCGCAGAAGATGATGCCTTGACACAAGGCCATGCCTTCCCGCACCGGCCGGGCATTCTTCTGGGTGTTGTTCGCCGCCAGTTTCGCCTCGACGGTCAGGTAGTCCGACCAGGTCAGGTATCCCTCGTGGTGGTCCTCGATCACCACCGTCCAGTCCTCGCGGGCCCGTTTACGCCGCGCGGAGCGCACGCTGCCGTCGGGCTGCACCCGGCGCACGTCGCGGGTCTTGCCGAACGTGTAGGCGCCGGCATACGTGGGATTCTTCAACGCCTGCAGCACCCGGGCGTGCGTCAGCTTGCCCCACTTGAGCTGCCCGGCCCAGGCGCCGCCCCACGCCCGCTGCGGGAACAACCGGCCGGTCTCGGCGAACGCGCGGACCACCCCCAACGCCGACCCGGTGCGGCCGAACTCGGCGAACAGGTCAGTTACCGGGAGACCTCCAGGCCGAACACCGCGCCGACCTCGCCCATGCACATCCGGGCCACGATCTGCCGGTAGCCGTCGCGTTCGGCGCCGAACCGGCCCGACACGCCCAGGTCGGCGTCGACCACGACGATCTGCTCGGCCAGCCAGCCGAACTCGGCGGCGGTACCGACCAGACCGTACTGCCGCTGGGTCGACTCGGTGTTGAACCGCACCTGCGCCACCGTCGACTGCCGCACATACACGATCGCCAGCCTCGACAGATGCGAGCTGCTGATCTTCACCGTCGGGTTCACCGCCGGCCTGCCCGCCGCCGCGCAGCAGTGATTCGACCATGTTCGCCACCGCCATCACCGCCTGTTGACGGTCCCAACCCGACATCTGCTCCCGTTCCCGGTCGGTCACCCGTCTCATCTCCAGCGCCGTCCGCACTCGACGGATCCGCCGCGAGCGGGTCGATCGCATCGGCGAGCGTCCGCGCGGCCATCAGGCCATCCACTGCGAGACGGTCGACCGAGGCGGGCACGCCGCGATCGGTCCACTCCTGAGCCACGGTGACCCGTCGCCTCCCCTCGACCTCGCACACGAAGTACAGCCCGGTGCGCTTGCGCTGCGAAAACAGCACGACCAGGCGCTGACCTTTCAATGGATGGAAAGGGTGAGTGATCAGCAATGAGTCCGAAGACCACCTTGACTGACGAGCCGTATAGGGCACGGGTTCCGCGCCGGGGCGGTACCGGCGACCAGCGGCTCGGCCGGCATTCGTCCTGGGCCGAAGATCGCGCAGCCGAAGTGGCTTTCCGCTGGCCACCGCCTCGGTATGGTGTGGCGGTGCCGCCCCAGCAGTCGAACGACAAGGTGGTGACCTGGGAGGAGCTCTTCTTCGATCTGGCCTTCGTGTTCGCGCTGACCCAGTTCTCCCACGTGTTGCACCGCGACCAAAGTTGGGCGGGCGTCGGCAAGGCCCTGATCCTCTTCGTCACGGTCTACTGGATTTGGGGCGGCGCCGGCCTCTACACCGACCAGCGGAACGTCAGCATGGCGTCCGGCCGGCTCGTGATCCTCACGCTCGGTTTCGGCAGCGTGCTGCTGGCGATGACCATTCCCGACGCGTACGGCGAACGGGGTCTGCTCTTCGCCAGCACCGCCCTCGCCTCCCGGATCCTGTTGGGCCTCGTCACGCTGCGTACCCTGCCCCGTTGGCGGGCTTTCGTCTTCAGCCCGCACGGGGTGGTCGTGCTGACCGGTCCGCTGCTGCTGGCCGGCGCCCTGTCGCAGGGCACGGTCCGGATCGCGCTCTGGGCGGTCGCCGCCGTCCTCGACGTGTTGAGCCCCTGGCTTGCCGACAGGACCGTCCGGACGATCCGCGTGCAGCCACGGCACTACGCGCACCGCTACGGACTGTTGATCATTCTGGTGCTCGGCGAGTCCGTGATCCAGATCGGCGCGGCGTCCGTCGAAGAACCGCTGACGGCCGTCCGGGTGCTGACGATGGCCACCGGGTACGCCCTGGTCGCCGCGCTCTGGTGGACGTACTTCGGCTACGGCGTGCACACATTCCGGTGGGCGCTGGAGCGGGCGGAGGACCGGGAGCAGGCGGCGTTGCGGCGGGCGATCCTGGTCTACGGCCACCTGCTGTTCAGCCTTGCGATCATCGTGATCGCCGACGGTCTGGCAGACGTGGTGATGGCGCCGGTCGAGTTGCTGACCGGCGCCGAGATGACCAGGCTCGTCGGCGGCTGCGCCCTCTTCCTGGGCACCTTCACCTACACCCACTGGCGCATCCACCGGAAGGTCGCCTGGCGGCGGCTCGGCGTGGCCGCCGCCTGCTTCAGCCTGTTGCCGCTGGTGGCATTGCTGCCGGCGCTGGCCGCACTCGGGCTCCTGCTCCTGCTCGTGGCCGGGCTCGCCGTCATGGAGGAGATGTTCCGGCACCGGAACGCGACCCGCTCCGGCGGCATCCGACTCGAAGAGATGGACCGGGGCCCGGTCACGGGCGAGTGACCCCGTCCTGGCCGGGCACCCGTCGGCGACGCTTTGAGTGCGAATCACCGTTCCAGGCTGTGTGACGTAGCACCGGTACCGCTGGGCGGACGGCCCGGCTGACCAGGACGAGCGACCGAACGGCCGACCGGCGAGTAGTTGGTGCGCGGACTGTCGAGCTGGGTGCACAGACGGGGCACGCCAGAGCTGGGTTGCCGAGACGGCGCATGGCGATGCGGTTCTGGGTCGACGGGCCGGCCGGAAGTCGGGGGCCCGGAAGCTGGCGATTCCGGCGACGAGTGACCCACACCCCGGGACAGTGGGCGCACACGCGGGGCAGCTCGACAGTCCGCCCGGCAGATACCCCAACCCAACACCACCTCGGACCCGACCCGACGTCAGGAGATCGCCAGCCCGAAACGTATTCGGGCACGTCGCTTGACCGCCGATGCGGGTCGTTGGCTGCTCAGTTGCGCCCCGCCCGTCACGCCATCGCGGCCCTCTACCGACAACCCGTATAGGGTCCCCCTGGGAAAGTACGGCAGCGCGCGAGGGAGAGAGCCGGCGACGATGCAGGCGTCGGAGTTTCCGCGTGCGGTGGCCGCGGCCATGTCGATCGCGGCATCAGTTGACCTGACGGTTGACGACGCTGTCGTTCTTCAGGACTCGAACAAGCTGACTCTGCGTCTGCTGCCATGTGACGTCGTGGCCCGGGGGTCACCTGCGGCGGATCAGGTCGCGCACACCGAGATTGAGGTTGCGCAACGGCTCGCCGAATCCGGGAGCCCGGTAGCTGCTCTTGAGCCTCGAGTGGAGCCACGTGTCTACGAGCGTGCGGGGTTCGTGGTCACGCTGTGGAGGCTAATGCGTCCTGGGCCACGTTGGCGAACGTGCGGCGCCGTCGCAGTTCGCGGAGCAGGAACTCCGAAGGCGAAATGCCCGACCCTTTCCACGCCCTTCCAAGGTCGTTCCGCTGATTCCACGCTGATTCGAGGTCCGCCTCCTGGTTCCGGAATGCAGCCCGTCCACTGTCGCCGGTAAGCGTGCCACAACAGAACGTGATAGCGGGACCGCTCAGGACCGGCCAGACCGCCAGGGCGGAACCGAGGGGTCACTCCACTTCCCCCGTAGCGGAGTGACCCCCATCCAACAACCGGAGGACCGAACAGCAGGAGGGCGTGATGGCGAGGAGCGACCGGCGCGACGCGACACCGCCCCCGGAGGGCGCCGATGCGGAGATGCCGGCGGCAACCGGTACGCATCAGCGCCGTCCAGCCACGTTCCGGATACCACTGCATATTCCGGGATCGCCCGCAGATGGGTTTTGGCGCTGCCGTGCCAAGACTGCCGGGGAGCCGACAGCGGCCGGGGCGGCCGGAACCGCAGACTCCGGGGCACACATCGAACCACCCCGATTGGAGGCCCGATGCGACTCCGTCCCCGCATCCTCGCCACTGCCCTGGTCGCCGCGCTGGCGGCCACCGTCCTCGGCCCACCCGCGCCGAGCCAGGCTGCCGCCGCCGACCGGTTCGGCTTCGCGTACGTCGACAACCCGAGCCTGCCGGCCGCCTGGACGGTGCTCGACCCGGCCCGGCAGTGGGGTAGCTGGAAGACGGCCTTCCCCGGCCTGTTCGCCGAGGGGATGCGGCAGGCGCCGGGCCGCTACCTCGTCAAGTTTCCGCAGGTCGGCACCGGTTCACGCGGAAACGTGCACGTCACGCCGGTGAACCGGACCGGACATTACTGCGAGATCGTCCGCTGGGGACAGTCGGGGGCGGACGAGATCATCGACGTGCAGTGCCACAAGCCGGGCGGGGAGCGGGACGACACCCGGTTCACGGTGCTCTGGACATACAGCTCCGGTCTGGTGCCGACGGTCGAGGGCAGTCACGCCTGGCTCCAGTGGGGACCGGCGGCCATCGTGCAGGCGTACAACTCGGCAGGTGGCGGGGTGAGCGTCGTGCCGGGCGGGGTCGGGGTCTACCAGGTCCGGCTCGGCGGGGTCGGGGTGGCGGGCACGCTCGCCGGCAATCTCCAGGTGACGGCGGTGCAGCCGAACGCCGGACCGCGCCGCTGCAAGGTCGCACGCTGGGGCGCCAGCGGGCTCGACATCGTCGGGTACGTCACCTGCTTCGACCAGGGCGGGGCGCCGGTGGACAGCGAGTTCACCCTGTCGTACCACCGCGAGCGGGCCGTGTACGGCTCGTTCGGGCCGCCGAAGTACACCGGCTACTTCTTCTCGGCGGGCGCCGGCCAGACCAACTGGAACTATCCGGCCGGCGGGTTCGGGTTCAACTCGTCCGCCCCGCTCGCCCCGGCCGGCCGCTACCTGGTCACGTACCCGTTCCTGACCGAGGAGGAGACGCACGCCCAGGTCACCGCGTACGGCTCCGGCTCCAACTACTGCCACCTGACGCAACCCTGGAAGCTGAGCGCCGCCCCGGCCGCCGAGGTCGACACCATCTGCTTCGACAACACCGGCAGCCCCGCACCGCACGAGTTCCTCTCCACCTTCACCTCTCGGGTGTAGGCCGTTTCGCACGATGCCCGGATCACCGCCGTGGGCGCAACTGCGCCAGGATCGACCGGTCGGTGATCCGGGTGTCGTCGGCGAGCAGGAACGCCTTGCTGAGGATCAGCCCGAGCCGGTCCTCCTCGAACGGCAGGAAGATGTCGCCGGGCGCCTTCCGGCGGGCCGGCACGATGCAGAGGTAGGAGTCGTCCGGCTCCATCAGGATGTTCGCGCTGCCCAGGTGGATCTTGTATGTCCGCCGGTCGCCCCGGACGACGAGATAGCGGTCGGTCAGCTCACACCGGTCGGCGATCTTCGTCCGGGGCAGGATCCGGGCCAGCGCCTCGCGGCGGACGCGGGCGGTGCTGGTCAGTTCCCGGCTGTTCTCGGCCCGCCAGTAGTCGACGTACTGCGTCCGGCCGTCCGTCCAGAACGGATCGGCGGCGATCGAGGCGACCGCGACGAAGAGGTCCACGTCGCGCATCGCCTCGCTGAACAGCTCCACCGGCACCTCGGTCAGTACGCTCGGCCGCCAGGCACCCTCGCGCATCCGCTCGAACCACACCCGGCCGGTGCCGGCGCACTCCACCCCCTCCTCGCCGAGGTAGTCGTGGTGCAGCCCGACCCGCCACGCCCCGCCGGCCAGCACTCGCCACGCCTCCGCGCTGTCCCCGCCGTCCCACGGCCCGAGCATGCTGGTCGTCCAACCCCGCCCCTTGAGCAGCGCGTAGAGCTGCCGGTAGTGCACGACGTGCGCGGCGAACCGCAGCGAGTGGTCGCCGGTCTGCTCTTCGGCCGGGGTCAGCAGGTACACCTCGCGGAACGCCTGCCGGAGCGGCTGCCGCAACCGTCGCTCGGTGAGCAGGTCCCGCCAGGCCCGGACCTCGTCGACACCGGCCCGGACCGGATGCCACAACCGGATCGGCGCCTCCGGGCCGGGCGGGGGCAGCGGTCCGCCCGCGACGTCCCGGAACAGCTCACCGGCCTCGTCCGGCTCCCCCGCCCGCCAGCCGGCGTCCGGCAGCCCGGCCCGCCACCGCCCGGACGCGTCCGGGAACTCCCAGATCAGTCGACGGGCCACCTGCCAGCCGAGCCCGTTGCTCGCCAGTCCCTCCCGCCACTGCCGGTACGGCTGCGCCGAGGCCGCCGGAAAACCCGCCTCCAGGGTCCGGGCCAGCGCCGTGAGCTGGTCCTTGGCCTGCTTGACCCGAGCACGCAACTCCTTGAGCCGGTCCGGGTGGTCCCGCCGGACCGGCGCCGGCACGGTCGCCGAGAGCGTGCCGTCGGCGCGTCGCCAGCGCAGCAGCACGCCCTCCGAGGCGGTCAGCACGGCGTGGTGGTCACCGACCGGCACGACGCACCCGCCGTCGGCGTCGAAGCCGAGGTCGGGCAGCCGGAGCACCGCGTCGGGCCGCTCCGCGAGCCCGCGCTCGATCCGCTTCAGCATCCGGTCGAGCTGCTTCGGCACGCCCTTGTGCCGGACCACTCCCCGGGCGGCGACCAGCGCGGCCAGCGCGGCCGGCGTGGGGAAATCACCGACGGCCCGGGCCAGCTCGTAGAGCAGCGCCTGCGACGGCAGGGTGTTGGCGCCGGTCGGCGCGACCGCCACGCCGAGCAGCAGCGGGCGGAGCAACTCCGGCAGCCACGGCTCGTCGCGGAGCAGCGCGATCCGGGCAGCCCGGCCCAGCACCTCGACCTCGTCCCTGCCGAAGGCCCTGTCCGCCGCGTACGGCAGTTCGCCGGCCCGGATCGCGGCGACCCGGGCGTACGCGGCCTCGAGCGCCCGGCGGGCGAAGGAGACGTATTCCCCGATGGCGGCGAGCCGCTGCCAGGCGTCGGGAAGCTGCGGCGGGGTGACGTAGGACCGGTCGGGGCAGACCTCGGCGACCAGGAGTTGGGCGGTCACCCCGAGCTTCACCAGCAGGTCGAACTCGTCGCGGGCGAACGAGTGCAGCGACCAGGCGAAGAGTTTGGACAGCACCGGCCGGGTGAGCCCGCCGGCCAGCCCGGCGAGCGCGGCGACCGCGTAGGGCTCGGTGACCCGGCCGTACCCGAGCACGCCCCGGGCGATGACGCCGGCCGAGCGCCTCGCCGACTCCGGCCACGGGCCGTCGCAGCGGAGCAGGGCGCCGGTGGCCAGCGTCGGACTGGCGCTGTACGGCTCGGTCCCGACCCGCTCGGCCTGCACCGCCAGCAGTGCCGCGCACGACTCCGGGGTGAACCTCGGCTGCCGCTCCCGGAGCGCCTGCTCCACCGCCCACCGCACCGCCCAGCCGGGATGCTGGCCGGCGTTCTCGGGACGCGACAGGCCGCGGGCGGCCACCAGCAGTACCCCGAACTCCCGGTCACCGACCCGGGACAGGTCCACCGGCTGCCGCTCGGCGGCCGGCTCCTGATCCGGGTCGGTCATCCGGCGCAGCAGCGCGGCCGCGTACGGCGACAGCGGCACCGACATCACCGTCGTCTGCTCCACGCTGGACATCAGGCACCGGCCAGCGGCGCGAGGCGCGGAAAGCGCTGCTGCGCCGTTCCGTCGCCGCCCTGCTTGAACTCCGCCCCCGGCGGGAGGACGAGGCCGCCGTCAAGGCCCTCCGCCGCCCGGCTCGCCGCCCACCGTCGCTGCCCCGTGCTCGTCTCGCCCACGATGTCCCGCACCATGGCGCCGGAGTCTAGGGCGGACGTCCGACACCGCCACCCACCCACCGAAGCGGAGCGGACAGATCTCGACGACTTCTTGTGGTCCCGACAACAACAAGTCGTCCAGATCTCCGTCTGCCTGCCGGGATCAGATCAGGCCGGCGAGTTTGTAGAGGACCAGGGAACCGGCGACCGCTACGTTCAGGCTGAGGCCGGTGCCGAGCATGGGGATCTCCACTGCGGCGTCGAGGCTGTCCAGCGCCTCCGGCGGGATGCCGGTCGACTCGTGCCCGAGGACGACGATGGTGCGGCGCCGGGCGGTCGGCAGGTCGGCGAGCCGGACCGCCTCGTCGGTCAACTCGACGCCGAGCACCCGGGCGCCTGCCGCACGCTCCGCCGCCAGCCAACGCACCGGATTGCCGACCCGGTGTACGCAGCTCGGCCGGCGCAGCGTGTTTCCGCGCGCCAGCGCCTCGTCGACCCACCGCCAGGGCGGTACGGCCAGGCAGGCGCCGACCGCGTCACAGGTACGCAGCAGCGTGCCGAGGTTGGCGTTGTGCATCGGCCACAGCGGTGCCGCGACGAGATGGCCCCAGCAGCGGTGCGCCCGGCGACGGCGGGCGGCGGTCAGTTCACGGCGGGGACGGACCCGGATCGCCGGGCTCATCGGCGGACGGCGACTCCGCCGCAGGAAATGTCGATCATGATAGGTGTGCTTCTCGGCGCACACGGGCCATCGACGGGAAACCGTTGGGACCAGTGTAGCGGCAGACAGACCGTCCACCGGGCACCGGCCGAACACGAAGTACCCGAGCCCCAGAAGTCCACCATAGACGGTGACGTACTCCCGCAGTCGGGCTCGGCCGCCACGTCGCAGCGGGCACATCGCGGTCGGCGGCCCGCCGACGGGTTACATCGCGGTCGGCGCCCCCCGACGGTTACATCGCGGTCGGGCCGGGCGTCGTGGCCGGCTCGGCCGGCATCGGGATCTGTAGGAAGGTCGTGCCGCGCAGGTCCAGCCAGGCGCTGGTCGGGGTACGCACCAGCCGGAGCATCACCTCCTCGCAGGCCGGACAGCGGGCCACCACCCCGGGTGCGTTCGAGTAGACCCGCAGCGTGGCCATCGGGCCGGTCCGCCCGCAGGAGGCGCACCGGCCGGTCGCCGTGGTCAGGTCCACCGCGAACACGTCCCGCATCGGCCCGGCCAGCACGTTGCCGTCCAGGTAGTCCGTCCGCCCCGGGTCGGGTCGGAGCTGCTCGGTCATCTCGCCTCCAGGGTCGGCGGGTTCAGCCGGTCGGACCGAACCGTTCGGTCTTGATCCGCCGGGGCTCGTGCCCGAGCGCGACCAGGATGTCGGAAACCGCCTCGACGAAGCCGGTCGGCCCGCAGACGAAGTTGACCGGTTCGAGCTGTGCCGGCCAGCCGTGGGTGTTGACGTCGGCGACGGCGACCCGGTGCGCCTGGGCGGAGAACCCTTCCGGCACCTCCCGGGTGTAGACGTAGGCGACGTCGAGGCCACGGTCGTCCCGGGTGCGCCGACGCAGCTCGTCGGCGAAGTAGACGTCCCGCTCGGAGCGGACCGAGTAGATCAGCCGGAACGGTGTCCGGCTGTCGGCGTCCCGACGGGCCCGGATCATCGCCATCAGCGGCGCGATGCCCGAGCCACCGCCGACCAGCAGCACCGGCGAGGGGTCGGTCACCCGCCAGACGAAATAGCCGCCGACCGGGCCGCGGACCTCGATCTGGTCGCCGACCGAGAGGCCGTCGAGCAGGTACGGCGAGACCTCGCCGTCCGGCACCCGCTGGACGGTGACCTCGATCCGGTTGCCGTCGGCCGGCGCGGAGACCGAGTAGCTGCGGGCCGCCTGGTAGCCGTCCTCGGCGGTCAGCCGCAGGTCGACATGCTGCCCGGGCAGGTGCCCCGGCCAGTCCGGTACCTCCAGCACCAGCGTGCCGGAGGTGGCGGTCTCGGGCCGGCGGTCGACCAGCCGGGCGACCCACCAGCCGGTCCGCTTCATCAGTCTCCCTGGTACCGCTGTTCGCGCCATGGGTCACCGTAATCGTGATAGCCGGCGGTCTCCCAGAAACCGGGCTCGTCGGTCAGGCCGAGGCGGATGCCGCGCACCCACTTCGCGGACTTCCAGAAATACAGGTGCGGCACCAGCAGCCGGGCCGGGCCACCGTGCTCGGCGGGCAGGTCGGCACCGTCGTACCGGTGCACCACCCAGGCCTGCCCGTCACGCAGGTCGTCCAGCGGCAGGTTGGTGGTGTAGCCGCCGTACGACTGCACCAGCGCGTAGTCGGCGGCGGTGTCGACGCCGTCGAGCAGGGTGTCCAGGGAGACGCCCTGCCAGTTGGTGCCGAGCTTCGACCAGTGCGTCACGCAGTGGATGTCCACCGTCGGCGTCTCGTTGGGCAGTGCCCACATCTCGTCCCAGCTCCACCGGAACTCGGTACCGGTCTCGGTGGTGATCACGAACTCCCAGTCCGTCAACGGCACCCGGGGGGTGGGGCCGGCGGAGAGCACGGGAAAGTCCTCCGTCAGGTACTGCCCCGGTGGCAGGTTCGGCTCGGCCTGCCGACGCCGGCCCTGGAAGCCTGGTGACACGATGCCCACCCGCTAGTCCTACCACCTCCCGGTGCACCGCAGGTTACAACCGGGGTTTTTCCGGCCGGGCACCGGCACGCGGGGCAGCCGTCAGGACCGGTCCGGTCGGGCGGCCGCCGAGCCGGTCCGCTGGTCCGGTGCCGGCCGCCCCGGCGGCTCGTCGACCTCGCCCAGCACCTCGGCGGGCAGCCCGGGCCAGTACGCCGACGCGCTGTCGAGGAAGTAGTCCTCGCCCGGGTCCCAGGTGTGCCCGGTGGCCCGCCGGTGGTAGACATAGCCGAGCGGGTGGGTCCGGTAGATCCCGCCGCCGTCCCGGCGTACCCGGTCCAGCAGTCCTAAGTCGACGGAGCGGGGTACCGGCCGCCAGCCACCGACCGCCTCCAGGTCGCCCCGGGCGATCAGGATCGTGCCGCCGGCCACCACCTGGCAGTCGGACTCGGCGGTGCCGGACGGCCGGCGCAGCGTCACACCCCGGTTCTCCAGGTGCACGAACTCGGAGCCCTTGCCCACCAGCGTCGCACCGGAGTAGTGCCGGGCCAGCACCAGGTCCCAGAGGTGTTCGGCGGCGTAGCTGTCGTCGTCGTCGAACTTGCTGACCAGGCTGCCCCGGGCCCGCCGGGTCGCGGCACCGAGCGCGGCCCCGAAACTGGCGGCGGCCGGCACCCGGACGATCTCGTACGGCCGGCCGCAGCCGGCCAGCGTGACCCGGACCGGTTCCGGCAGCTCGACGCCGTGCAGGCAGAGCACGATCTCCAGCTCCGGGTACGTCTGCGCGGCCAGCATCCGGACCGCCTCCGGCAGCCGTTCGGGGCGCCGGGTCGCCAGGATCGCGCTCACCGACGGCACCGGACCGAGCTGCGGGAACACCGCCGAGGCGAGCCGAGGCACGGCGAACGCGGCGGCGTGCCCGCGCAGCGCCGCCCGCCGCTGCACCACGCTGCGCGCCTCCAGCGCCAGCGTCCCGGTCTGCGGCACCGGGGCGGTCAGCAGGACCCGCAACTCCGGCGCGATCAGCTCGGCGACACGCTCCGGCAGCACCGGCACGGAGAGCACCGCGCCGGTCATCGCGATCTGCACCAGCAGCGCCGCCACCGCCACCGGGTCGGTGTCGGGGACCTCCGGGCAGTCGACCACGCCGGTCTGGCGCAGCGTGGCGAGCACCGGCGCGGTCACCCCGGGCCCGTCCAGCGGGTACGCCCCCGGGCCGGGCCGGCGGGCGGGGGTGAAGTCGAGGCGTACCCGGGGAGCGTCCGGCCGGTAGCAGTCGGGCCGGCGGCCGCGCGGGTTGATCCGGAGCGCGTCGACCAGTACGGCCGGTGGGGCGTCCGGCGCCTCGGCCCCGTGCCGGGTAGCCGACCAGCCGACCGCGTACGGCGGAGCGCCCGACCCCACCCCGGTGCCGCCCG
The DNA here is from genome assembly GCF_050936445.1 of Plantactinospora sp. CA-294935. Classification (NCBI taxonomy): domain Bacteria; kingdom Bacillati; phylum Actinomycetota; class Actinomycetes; order Micromonosporales; family Micromonosporaceae; genus Plantactinospora; species Plantactinospora sp. CA-294935. Next base: position 6,758,492 of record NZ_JBNJMU010000001.1, on the reverse strand, counting down.
GCGCCCGCAGCAGCACGTCGTACGCCCGGATGTCGGGGCTGCCGACCAGCTCGCCGAGCAGCACCGTCCCACCCGCCGGCAGGTACGCCGGCAGCGTCCCGTGGCTGGTCAGACTCGGCCCGGCCGGTGCCGGCAACGGCCGCCCCGGTGCCAGCGCACCCAACGCCGCCCGCAGCACCTCGCGCAGTTGCGCCGGCCGGGACAGCCGGACGCTGACGACGGCGGTACCCCGGCCCCGGCCGGGCAGCGCCACCCGGTGCCGGCGCAGGTGGTCCAGCGGCCCGATGCCGCTCGACCAGCCGCGCCGGGGCGCCCGCCAGTACGCCACCACGACGACCGCCCGGCGGGTCGGGCGCAGCGAGACGGGCTCGACCAGCAGGTCCCGGAGCCGGTCGGTCGAACCGGCGACGACCAGCACCCGGGGTACGCCCGGGATCCGCAGCACACGCAGGCCGACCAGCCGGCCGAGCCGTTCCGCCCGGTTGGGTCGTGGCGCACCCACCAACCGCCAGTGATCGAGCCACTCCACCTGGTGACGATACGTCCTGTCGCGGCCGATCGCCGGCAACCACCCGGGTCGACACGGCGACCACGCCGGCGTGTCCTATCGTGCACGGATGATCGCACCCCGACCGACCGGGACCGGCCCGCTCACCGGCGTCCGGATCGTCGAGCTGGCCGGCATCGGCCCCGGCCCGTTCGCCGCGATGGTCCTCGCCGACCTGGGCGCCGACGTGGTCCGGGTGGACCGGGTCGGCGAGGTCCGGCCGGAACGGTTCGGCACTCCCCATCCCGACCTGCTCAACCGGGGCCGCCGGTCGCTCGCCGTCGACCTCAAGACGCCGGCCGGCCGGCAGGTGGTGCTCGACCTGGTCAGCGCGGCCGACGTGCTGATCGAGGGCTTCCGGCCGGGCGTCACCGAGCGGCTCGGGCTGGGCCCGGACGACTGCCTGGCGGTGAACCCCCGGCTGGTCTACGGCCGGATGACCGGCTGGGGCCAGGACGGCCCGAATGCCCGGTACGCCGGGCACGACATCGACTACCTGGCGCTGACCGGCGTACTGCACGGGATCGGCCGGGCCGGCGAGCGGCCGGTGCCGCCGATGAACCTGGTCGGCGACTTCGGCGGCGGCGGAATGCTGCTGGCCCTCGGCGTGGTCTGCGCGCTCTTCGACATCCGGGGCGGCGGCACCGGGCAGGTGGTGGACGCGGCCATGGTGGACGGAGTGTCACTGCTGGCCACGATGATCCACTCAATGCGCGGGATGGGCCAGTGGGGCGACGACCGGGGAGTGAACATCTTCGACGGTGGCGCCCCGTTCTACGACACCTACGAGTGTGCCGACGGCCGGCACCTGGCGGTGGGCGCGGTAGAGCCGCAGTTCTACGCCGAACTGGTCCGGCTGACCGGCTTCCCGCTGCCGCCGGACGAGGCGCTGGACCGCACCGATCCGGCGAACTGGCCGGCGCTGCACGACGCCTGGGCCCGGCTGTTCCGCACCCGTACCCGGGACGAGTGGGCCGCCCTGCTGGAACACACCGACGCCTGCGTGGTACCGGTCCTCGACTGGCGGGAGGCGCCCCGGCACCCGCACCTGGCCGCCCGGGACGTCTTCGTCGTGCACGCCGGAGCCGAGCAGCCGGCCCCGGCGCCCCGGTTCAGCCGTACGCCGGGGTCCATCCGCCGGCCGCCGCCGCAGCCCGGCGAGCACACCGACGAACTGCTGGCCGAACTCGGCCTCGACGCCGACCGGATCAGCCGACTCCGGACCGACGGCACCGTCGCCTGAGCCAGCCGGCCGGCGGTCCGGGAACTACCGACGGTCGCCGTCCTCCCGGTGCAGCCAGTCGAGCAGGTCCGCCGGGCCCAGCGTGGCCAGCCGGCGGCGGTAGTGCGCCACCTCGTCGGGACGCAGCAGTTCCCGTCCCGCCCCGTTGCCGCCCCGCCGGAAGAACGCCGCCTGGCTCTTCAGCACCCCGGACCGGTCCGGCACCAGCTCCGGCGCCCGGTCCCGCATCCGGGTGAAGGTGGCCGCCTCGACCAGCGCCGGCCAGCGCCGCTCCGGCACCTCGATCCCGAGCCGCCGCGCGATCTCGCGCATCTGCCCGGCGAGGTCCGCGGAGAGGTCGGCGTAGTGCACCAGCAGCACGTTGGGCAGGTGCCGCCGGGCCCAGGCGTCGCGGAGGTGCCACAGCACTCCCGGCAGGGAGTCGAGTTCCTCGGCCGGTGCGACGTCCCGGTCGATCCAGGACAGCAGCCACTCCCGCACCGGTGGACGTACCCGGGGTGGGCCGGTCGGCGCCGGCTGCCCGGTGAGCCGCGCGACCCGCTCCCGGTCCAGGTTTCCGCTCTGGTGGTAGAGCGACACCGCCATGTCCAGCGGATCCCGGGCGACCACGACGTAGGTGGCACGCTCGTCCAGGGGAATCCCGTCCAGCGGGGTGTGTGTCTTGACGAACCGGCGGTGCGGCTGGGCCTGGAGCGCGGCGACGACGTCGTCCCGGGGCTCGCCGAGCCAGTCGAGCCAGGGTGACAGCTCGGCCAGCGGCGCCGGCAGCTCCGGCCGTTGGAAGACCAACAGCGCGCAGATCATCTGCATCCAGGTGGTGCCGCTCTTGGAGCGGGTGCTGATCACGATGTCACCCGGGCGGAACGGGAAGCCGGTCCACCGGGCGCTGTCCTCGTCGCCGGACCGGTACCGGACGGAAGCTTCGGGCATTCGGCCGAGGATACCGGCCGGTGATCCATCCGCCCGGGCAGGCGTGAGGGTGCGTACAACGGGTATCCGGCCGGCCGGTGAACCAGACAACGGGCGAGGAGCGGGATCCCATGGTGACTAACGCGGACGTACTGCGGTACCTGGAGTCGATGGACTTTCCGGCGCCCAAGGAGGACATCGTCCGGGAGGCCGAGCGCGCGGGGGCGCCACGCGAGGTACTCCAGGCGCTGCGCGGGATGCCCCCGGTGGACTACCAGAACACCGAGGAGGTGGCCCGGTCCGCCAAGACCGACCTGGCCCCGGACGCCAGCCCGGCGGAGATGGCCGCCAAGACCCGCGACCGTACCCACCAGCGGGTCGCCCGGCACCAGCGCCAGATCTGACTCCCCCGTTCCGCGGATGCGGCGCAGACCCTGGTACGACCCGCCGAAGGCCTCGATCCAGATGGCCGTCATCATGCTGGTCGGGGTCTGCGTCGGCATACCGGCCACCCTCCTGCTGTCGCCGCTGCTCGGGCCGCTGATCGGCTGGGACGCGGCGGCGGCGGCCTATCTGGTGTGGGCGTGGCGGGTGCTGTGGTTCCGGGACTCGCAGCAGACCGCCGAGCTGGCCGTCCGGGAGGACCCGAGCCGCCCGGTACGCGACGCGGTGCTGGTCGGAGCGGGGCTGGCCAGCCTGTTGGCGATCGGCATCCTGCTCGCCACCGACCACGAGGCCCGCGGCCTCGACCGGGAACTGCACATCGGACTCGGCATCGTCAGCGTGCTGCTCTCCTGGACGGTCGTGCACTTCGTCTTCACCGCCCGCTACGCCCGGCTCTACTACACCGGCGACGACGGCGGGGTGGACTTCCACGAGGAGGATCCGCCAAAGTACACGGACTTCGCGTACCTCTCGTTCACCATCGGAATGACCTTCCAGGTCGCCGACACCGACCTGACCACGAAGACCATGCGGGTCACGGTGCTCGGGCACGCCCTGCTGTCGTACCTGTTCGGCGCGGTCATCATCGCCGCGACCATCAACCTGCTCGCCGGGCTCGCCAAATGACCGTTCGTCCCGAAAGGAGGGAAGGCACCGGACGGGGCGCCCGTCACATCCGCGCTCACACGCGGATCCCGGGCGCCACGTCCGCCAGTGCCCCGGTGAGGTCACACGTCCGAACCGGACCCGCTCACCGGATCGCGGCGGCAGGCCCGAACCGGGCTGGCTGACGCCGCGCACCCATCTTACGATCCGGGATGGACCGTTCGGCCAGAAATCCGGGAAACTGTGTGTGAAAGCACGCTGTTTCGCTGCTCAACGGGCGATTTCGTGGTATCTGTCCTCGAGATCAATCCTGGCCAGGGTACCCACCAACCAGGCCAGTTTCTCCGATTCCCCGCCGCCGGCCAGGGTGGCCAGGTCGGCCGCCGAGCGCCCGAGTCCGAGCCGGCGGGCGGCGGCGAGAGCCCGCCGGTCGGCGACCGGCGCCGTCTCCGCCCACAGCGCCTGGACCTCGCGCAGGAACAGCTGCACCACCTCGGCGTCCACTCCCGGCAACTCGGCGAGCAACGCCCGCTCCCGGGCCGGCGCGTGTTTCGCCGCGGCCCGCAGCCGGCGCAGGTCGCCGTGGTAGCGCGCGACGAGCGCCTCGGCCAGCTCGCCCAGGGTGCCGGCCAACCGGTCGGCGTCGGCACCCCGACCGTGCTCGCGCAGCACCGCCGCCCGCGCCTCGGTGCGGGACCGCGCCATCCGGGCCGGGCTCTCCCAGCCCGCGTCCCGCAGCGCCCGGGCCGGATCGACCGCGCGCCGGACCTCGCCGGTGCGGCGCAGCAGGATCGCCAGGCAGAGCACCTGGAACAGGCTCGCCGGGTTGTTGGTGACCTGGAGGCCGTACTCCTCGGCGAAGCCCCGGCTGCGTGCCACCAGCCGGCGGACGAGCCGCTTGCGGTCCTCGACGCTCGTCGTCGCAGTCGTCGCCATGCCGGCGACTACCCACGACGGGTCGGGCCAAAGCTGGCCGGGGCCGTTTTCCCGCCACCGCCGCGACGGGCCGGCATCCCCGTCAGCCGACGGTCCGGCCGGCATCCCCGTCAGCCGACGGTCCGGCCGTGCCGGTCGCGGCTCTTCAGCCGGGTTGTCGGCATCGGCGGAGCCGGCAGCGGATCCGAGTCGTCGCCCTGCACCCGGCCGAACCGGAGGCTGCCGGCCGCCCAGTCCGCGCGGGCCTCGGCGATCTCCTCGTGCGAGCGCCCGACGAAGTTCCACCACATCACCAGCGCGGAGTCGAACGGCTCGCCGCCGAGCAGCATCAGCCGGGTCGGGCCGGTCGCCCGTACGGCCAGCTCGGGACGGCCGGCTCCGAGGTAGAGCAGCGAACCGGGGGTGAGCGTGACCCCGCCGATCTCGGCGGCCCCGGTCATCACCAGCAGGCCGTGCTCGAAGCCGGTGGTCAGCGGCAACCGGGCCGGGCCACCGTCGGGCAGCCAGAGCTGCGCCCCGAGCAGCGGCGAGTGCACCACCGCCGGCGACCGGACCCCGGCCAGCTCGCCGACGAGTACGGTCACCGAGTAGTCCGGCCCGGTCAGTACCGGAAGCTCGGCGTGGTGGGCGAAGCCGGGCGGGCCGGACCGGGCCCCGTCAGGCAGCGCCACCCACAGTTGCAGGCCGTGCAGGGTCGGCGGATGCTCCGGTGGCGAGTACTCCGCATGCGCGATGCCGTGGCCCGAGGTCATCACGTTGAGCTGACCGGGCCGGATGAGCTGGTCGTTGCCGAGGCTGTCCAGATGCCGGATCTCGCCGTGCACCAGCCAGGTCACCGTCTGCAGCCCGGTGTGCGGATGCGGCCCGATCCCCATGCCCGGCCGGTTGGCCACGTCGTCCGGACCGAAGTGGTCGACGAAGCACCAGGCGCCGATGGTGCGGAGCTGGCGCTGCGGCAACAGCCGGCGCACGGTGGTGTAACGGCCCAGCGGCACGTCGTGACCGGGCAGCAGCACATTGGTCGGCTCGGTGTCCGCGCCCGTCCCGGTGCCCGGCGGCAGAGTCTCCCCCGGCATCGGCTCGGTGATGCTCACCCGTCGAGCCTACGCGGCGGCCAGGCCGCCAGACCCGACTACCCGGCCGGTCGGCCGCTGCCCGAAAACCCGGCCGGTCGGCCGCTGCCCGAAAACCCGGCCGGTCGGCCGCTGCCCGGATACCGGACTGGCGGATATGGATCGGCCGGATCCCGGCCGGCGGTGCGGTACGCCGGTTGACCTCGACCGTGGTCGAGGTTGTTGACTGGTCCGGCGGAGGTGCCGGCGGGCTCGACGTCGCCTTCGACGGGGTGGGTGGTGCGATGGGCCGGTCGGCGTTCGACCTGCTCGACCGGGGCGGCCGGCTGGTCAGTTTCGGGCTGGCCAGCGGTAGCTGGACGCAGGTTCCGGACGAGGTCGCGAAGGAACGGGGGGCGACCGTCGTCCGGTCGCTGACCCGATCACCGGAGCAGTTGCGGGAGCTGACCCGCCGCGCGCTGGCCGAGGCGGCGGCGGGCCGGCTGCGCCCGGTGATCGGGCAGCGGTTTCCACTGGACCTGGCGGCCGACGCGCACGCGGCCATCCAGTCCCGCCGTACGCTGGGCAAGACGCTGTTGGAGGTCGGCTGACCGGCCGAACATGCCGGTCAGGCCGGCTTCCACGCGGCCAGCCGTTCGATCAGGCCGAGCCGGAGCCGGCCCCGGGCCTCGACCACGAACCCGAGCCGCAGGGCGAGATCGGCGGGGCGGCCCCGCAGCCACCGCCGCTCGACGTGGTCGAGCAGCAGCAGCCGGCCGCCGGGGCGGAGTACCCGGCGCATCTCGGTGAGTGCGGCGTTCCGGTCGCCGACCGCACAGACCGCGAGGGTGCAGACCACGGTGTCGAAGGACGCGTCGGGAAAGGGCAGGTGCTCCGCCTCGCCCTCCCGCAGCTCGACGCGCCGGCCCAGCACCTCGGACCGGGAGCGGGCCACGGCCAGCATGTTCGGGCTCAGGTCGAGGCCGACCAGGTCGACGTCCGGGCCGTACCGGGAAAGGTTGCGCCCGGTGCCGACCGCGACCTCCAGGGTCCGGCCCCGGGCCCGCGCGCAGATCCATTCCCGGCTGTCCCCGATCGTCAGCCGCTCCATCCGGTCACCCGCCCGGTCGTAGCCCGCCGCACGCCGGTCCCAGGCCTGGCGGGCGCTCTCTCGCTTGACCATAGGGGTCACTCTGCATGTTAATGTCAACATGAAGTCAAGCCCCGCCCCGGCCGAAGAGGCAGCCGAGCTGACCATCGGTGAGCTGGCCGCCCAGTTCGGGCTGGCCACCCACGTACTACGGCACTGGGAGTCGGTCGGCCTGATCAAGCCGGACCGCCGGGTCAACGGTCGACGCCGCTACACCAGGGCCCAGCTCACCCGGGTGGCGATCATCATGCGCGGCCGCGAGGTGGGCATCGGCCTCGACCAGCTCCGGATGATGCTCGGCGCGGACGACGCGGCGGCCCGCCGGGCCGTGCTCCAGCGGCACCGCGACGAGCTGGACCGCCGGATCGCCGTCGCGACCGCCTCCCGGGACCTGCTCGACCACGCCCTCGACTGCCCGGTGCAGGACTTCCTGGAGTGCCCCGACTTCCAACGGCTGGTGCAGGGCCCCGGCTGCCGGCTCGACTCCTGATCGCGCGACCGCCGGGCCGACGGCGAGCACTGCCGCCGACCCGGGAGGTCCGGCCGGGAAACGAAGGCGCCTGCCGGACGAGGTGTCTCGTCCGGCAGGCAATCCTGCGAGGTGCGGATCGGCTCTCGCCGCCCGCCCGACGGTCAGCCGACCGAGGTCAGCTCTCGGGAACGGCCCCGACGGCGGCTCGCGGTCCGCCACGCGACCGCCACCAGCACCAGCAGCACGCCGGCGATCAGCAGCATGGTGCCGAGCGCGATCTGCGGCCCGGTCTCGCTACCGGTGACCGGCAGCGGTGGCTGCCCCTGCACGATGGTGACCGTGGTGCTCGCCACCCGACCGGTGGTGAGCCCGGTGGCGGTGATGGTCACGGTGCCGGTCCGGGTGAACCGGACCCGGACCGAGAACTCCCCGGTCACGTTCGCCCGGACGGTGAGCGTGGTCGGGTTCCGGTGCACCGTCTGCGCCTGCTGCGCGATCGGCAGCATCGCGCCGACCCCGCCGGTGTCCTGCGCCGCCGTACCGGCGCCGAGCGCCAGCGGCGTACGCGCGAAGTCGAGCCGGACGAGTTCGTTACCGCCGAACCCGCTGCCGAAGACCGTGAAGGTCTGGTTCACCTCCACGGTCGGGTCGCTGACGGTCAGCGCCGGCGCCTGTGGTGGGTACGGTGGTTGTGGTAGTGGCTGGGCCTGTGCGGGCGACCCCGCGATGGCGAACGCGCCCACCGTGGCGAGCGTCGCCACCGCCGAGCCGATGATGCGGGATAGCCGCATGATGGATCCTCTCTCTATTGATCGCATGACGTTCACAACGGATCGCATGACTTGTTCTGACGTGCCGGCCTACTGGCCACACGCGGGTGCGGAACTGACACGGGTGGTCCATGGGGTCGGGCCCGGGGTGAGCCACAACTCGACCGCGCCACTGGACTTCGGCGGGGTCAGCAGACCCACCTCCAGTACGCGGGTACGTCCGGGTCCGATGTCGACGGCCAGTACCCCGACCCGGCGGCCCCGCTCCACTCCGCCACCCATCGGCTTCGGCTTGCCGTCCAGCCGGGCGCCCAGCGGCGAGCCGCGTACCGGGCTGAATACCGAGACCAGAACGCGGGCGGTGTACGGGTCGCCGGACATCGCGAGGCCGCGCACCGACTCGCTGAGCCCGGAGGAGGGTGCGGAGGAACGCAGGGTGAGCCGGAGGTGGAGTTCCCGGCTACCGTCCGCGCGGCAGTCGCCGACGGTCAGCTCGGCCGAGCGGTCCAGGTAGTAGCCGAGCTTCGCGCCGCTGCCGTCGTTGAGGAAGACGCCGACGTTGTGCACCGTCTCCCGCTCCGGCAGCACTCCGGCGAGCCGGGTGTCGACGAGTTCCCGCTGCTCGCTCTGGTGCGCGCTCCAGAACAGGATCCGGCGCTCGGCGACGGCCGTGTTGACCGCCTGCACCACCGCGCGGGGGTTCACCGACCGCTTCAGCAGGGCATCGAAGACCGCCCGGGCCGAGGCGGCGAAGTACTTGTCCTGCTGGGCCGGCTCGTCGATCCGGCGGTACGCGTCCGACAGCAGGGTTCGCACCGCCGTGGAGGCGGTGAGGGTCGGATGCCCCGGCACCGACACCGGTCCGATCGCCTTGAGCAGGTAGGAGAGCGCGACCGGGTCGGTGGCGAGTACGCCGTCGACGGTGCCGCCACCGGCCCGCCGGTACATCTGGCGGATCAGGGTGGCCGCGGTCGGAAAGTGCGGGGTGAGGTTCACGTCCGCCGGATAGATCCCGGGCAGGTCGGTGTAGAGGGCGCGCAGCTCGCGGCTCAGTGACAGCGGCGGCTGGCCGTGGTTGCTCAGGTCGGTGACCGGGCCCTGCTTGACCAACTTCACCTCGCCCTTGCTGGCCCGGATGACGGCGTAGGCGCCGAAGATCCCGCCGGTCGCCCGGGGTTCGGCGAGGTTCTGGAAGACCGCCAGGTAGGTCCGGGTTCCGTTGCCGCCGAGCAGGGCGGGCAGCAGGGCACCGCTGCGCCGGACGGCGGAGATCGCCTCGACCAGTCGGTCCAGCTCGGCACGCAACTGCGACACCGCGTCCTGGACCGTGGGCACGAGCCCGGAGGTCGGCACCGCGAGGATCCGGTCCCGGACCTCGCGTACCGCGCTGTCCGCCTCGGCGACCGCGGGCATCGCGCCGCGCATGGCGGCCAGGTCGAGCCGTCCGGAGCTGGGCAGCAACGTCTGGGGGTTCAGTTCGACCAGGGCCGGGAAGGCCCGCCGGGCGAGTTCGTCGACGCCGACCGCCAGCTCCCGGACCGCCGACATGCTCCGGCCGGCGTACGGGGCGGCGCCGCCGGCACGCCAGCCGATGTCACCGGTACGCGACCGGGCGGCCGCGGTCTGCTGTTGCAGCGCCTCCAGGGTCCGGCGCGCCTGCCCGGTCTGGCCGTCCAGCACCTGCTGGCTCAACTCCCGGGCCAGGCTGGCGGCGTTCTCCAGATGTCCACCGGCCTGCCAGCCGCGCAGTCCGAGCCAGCCGCCGCCGACGGCCAGCAGGCAGCCGATGACGAGCGCGGTGAGCAGGATCCGGCGGAGTTTCCACCGAACCACTCGACGGCTCGCCGTCCGCCGCCTCGGGGACACGTCCCCCACCGCCACCACCGCTTTCGACTAAGTCGGATGAAGTAGACACAACGCCGTTAGCGCCTATATCTCTATAGCACGGTGAACAGTTCACTGTTGGTATTTCAGGTGCCATTATGATACTTTTGTGTACCTACAGTGAGAAAAGTTCATAAACCGGTCATAGCGGCACGGCGATGACGGGCGAAGAGCCAGGTCAGCGCCGCCGTCGGCTGGCCGCCGCCTCGGCCAGCATCTGCTCCATCTGATCGACGCCGGTGCGCAGCGACATCCGGGACAGATAACTGTCCCGGGCCCGCTGCGCCATCTCCGCGCGAGCGGTACTCGGAATCACCGCAGCCAGGGCGAACCGGTCCGCCAGCGCCTGCCAGTCCTCGGGCGGACAGGAGAGTCCCGCGCGGGCCCGCTCCACCAGGTCGGCGGTGTCCCCGCCGGCGGAGGCGACCACCGGCGCCCCGGCGGAGAGCGCCGCCTGCAACTTCGCCGGCACCGCCCCGCGCAGCGCCGGAAGATCGCGCAACAGCACGAGCTGGTATTCGGCGGCGGCGTACAGGTCGGCCATCTCGGCCGGTGGACGCCAGCCGAGGAACCGGACGTTGGTCGCGCCGAGGTCCTCGGCGAGCTGCCGGGACTGCCGCTCCTCCGGCCCGGAGCCGACCAGGACGAGATCGAGGTCGACCTTGCCGTTGATCGCGGCGGCGGCCCGGACCGCCGTGTCGACGCGCTGGAACGGCCCCATCGTGCCGGCGTGCATCACGGTGGTCAGCCCGCGGTGCCCGATCGCCCGCCGGGCCGCCGGAGTGGTGCCCATCGGCCGGAACAGCCGCTCGTCGGTCCAGTTGAGCACCACCCGCACCCGCTCCGGTTCGGCGCCCCGCTCGATCACCACGTCCCGCATCGACGGCGAGATCACCGCGATCCCGGCCGCCGACCGGTAGATCGCGCGCATCGTCCGGCTGAGCAGCCCGTGGGTGAACCCGCCGGAGGCGTCCCGGCCCGACTCGCCGGGCGGCGGGGTCACCCCCTCCGGCCAGATGTCCTGGACGTGCACCACCGCCGGCACCCGACGCAGCAGCCGGAGCAGAGCCGCCGCCGCGTACGCGCCGGCCGGCGGGAAGTGGACGTAGAGCGCGTCCACCCCGGCCAGGAAGCCGGGCGCGGCCAGCGCGCTGCTCATCGCGTACGTGAGCTGCCGCGCCGCCCGCCGGGCCGCCGTACCGTCGTGGCTGGCGTACGCCGGCACCCGGCGGATGGTGACCCCGCCGTCGTCGGTCTGGTGCCGCCACCGCTGCCGGTACCCCGGATAGACGTGGCCGGTCGGATGGTTCGGGAACCCGGTGAGCACCCGCACCTCGTGACCGCGTGCGGTCAGCTCCTCGGCCAGGCAGCCCGGTATGAAGGCGGGCTCAGGCGGAAACCAGTACGAGATGACGCCGATCTTCATTTTTCATCCCCCGATCACCCCGCGACCGGGCGAGCCCGCGTCATCGCGGTACCCGGTCGAGCTCCTCCGTGTTGTCCGCGGGCGCGGCGGCCACGACGCCGTTCGGGGGGACGCGTACCGGGTCGGCGACGGGCGGCTCCTCGCCGCGCGTGGCGAGGACCGTCTCCACCGGCCCACCCTTCCGGTACGCCCGGTACTGCTCGACGTCGATCTTGTTCTCTTTCGACATGTTCAGCACGCAGCCGAGTACCCGGGCGGAGACCGAGTGCAGCGCCTGCGCGGCGGCGGCGGTCTGCGCGCTCGGGGTCTTGCCCTGCCGGGCCACCAGCAGCGCGCCGTCGGCCTGCACCGCCACCACCACGCCGTCGGTGAAGGCCAGCAGCGGCGGGGTGTCGATGATGACGATGTCGGTCAGCTCGCGCAGCGACAGCAGCAGGTCGGCCATGGCCTTCGAGCCGAGCAACTCGCTCGGGTTCGGCGGTACCGAACCGCCCGGCAGGACCAGCATTGACTTGTCGCCCCACGGTTGCAGCACGTCCTCGACCGCGACCTCGCCGATCAGCACGTCGGTCAGGCCCGCGCCCGAGCCGAGCCCGAGATAGCCGGCGACCCGGGGCCGGCGCAGGTCCGCGTCGACCAGCAGCACCTGCCAGCCCGCCTCGGCGAGCGTGATCGCCAGGTTGCAGGCGAGCGTGGACTTTCCCTCGGCCTGCACCGCACTGGTCACCGCGATGACCCGGGCCGGCTCCTGGGCGTCCACGAACCGCAGGTTGGTCCGCAGCTTCCGCATCGCCTCGGCCCGAGCCGTCTGGGCGGCGCCACCGACGATCAGCGGGCTCGACCGGGCCTGCCCGTCGTACGGGATGCTGCCGAGCAGCGGTGCCGAGGTCGCCTCCTGGAGCGTCTCGCCGTCCCGGAAGGTGGTGTCGGTCAGTCCGCGCAACACGGAGAGCGCGGCGCCGAGCACCAGCCCGAACACTCCGGCCAGGACGAGGTTGCGGACCGGGCGGGGCGACACGGGCTCGGCGTTCACCCTGGGGCCGCCGACCACCTCGATCTTGATGGGCGGTTCCTTCGCCCCGGGCGGGGTCTCGATGCTGTGCACGAGTTTCACGAAGTGCGCCGCCAGCGCCTCGGTGAGCCGCAGTGCCCTGGCCTGGTCGGTGTCGGTGACGGTCGCGGAGAGCAGGACGGTGTCCGCCTCGACCCGCGCGCTGACCCGGGAGCGCACCTCGTCAGCGGTGAGCCCGACGCGTTCCTCCGCCGCGACGGTCTGCGCCAACCGGTCGCTGCTGAGCAGGTCGACGTACGACTTGACTCGCTGCTGGAGGAAGAGGCTGCCCTGGTACGCGTCGGTCATGCCGTGCCCGGAGGAGGTGACGAAAAAGGTTACCGAGGAGGCGTACTGCGGGGTCGCCCGTACCGTGACGACCCCGGCGAGGCCCAGCGCGACCATCACGGTCGCGAGTACCACCCACCAGCGTTGGCGCAGCGCGCGCAGGTAAGTGTGCAGATCCATCAGCCCCGGCCTTCCGTCCCGGCACCAACCGGCGCCAAGACCTCTAGTGATCATAAAAAAGGCGACAGTATGAAAAGTTCGCACTTGTCGCTCGGCAGTTCCTACCGAATGTAGATGATTGAGCGCCCTCAGTAGTCGCACTCGGCCCAATAAGGCCGATAAGTACCAGCGACGCGTTCGGCCGGGCGACGTGGCCAGCACAGTGCGCCCGAGCAGGGCGGACGGGAACGGCGGCGGAGCGGAGAAGACAGAACGGCGCCGGCCAGTCGGCCGGCGCCGTCGATGATGCCCGGGACTCAACGCGACGGGGGCGGCTCCGCACCCTCGTCCGCCTCGCCCACCTGGTCCGAGTCGGCGAGTGCCTCCCGGAACTCACGCGAGAGGTCCGAGCCGGGGACGGCGGCCTCCTCGGCCTCCTCCGCGACCACGTCCCGCTTGTGCGGCCGTTCCGGCTCGGGCAGCGCCACGTCGCCGGCGAACCCGTACTCGTTCGGCTCATCGTGCCTGGTCATGCAGTGATCCTCCGTTCGGGCCATGGGTCGGCCGTACCGACCGCCGGCCATCGAAACGGCTACCCGCATCCCGGCCGTCCCACACCCGGCAGCGGTCGTCAGGTCAGTTGGTGCACGGCGTCCACCAGCAACCAGACCCCGCAGATCCCGAACAGTGCGCTGGCGCCGTACCGGATCGTCTTTTCCGGCAGGCGGCGGCCGAGGATCCGGCCGACGCCGATGGCCAGGGCGTCGGCCGCCACCATGCCGATGGTGGAGCCGAGCCAGGTACCGAACCAGCCGTGCTGGGTGGCCAGGGTGATCGTCGCCAGCATGGTCTTGTCGCCGAGTTCGGCCAGGAAGAAGGCGACCGAGACCGCGATGATCGCGGAGCGGCGGGTCCGTTCCGCCTTGCGCCGCTCCTCCTCGGTGAGCGAGTCGCCGCGCAGTGTCCAGATGCCGAAGCCGAGGAAGGCGAGCCCGGCGACCAGCGCGATCCAGCCGGTGGGCAGGGCGGCGCCGAGGCCGACACCGAGCGCGACCGAGGCCAGGTGCACGACCGAGGTCGCCACGGTGATGCCGATGATCACCGGTAGTGCCTTGAACCGGGTGGCGAAGGTCAACGCCATCAACTGCGACTTGTCGCCCAGCTCGGCTACGAAGATGACGCCGAAACTGATCGCCAAGGCGGTGTCGAAGTCCTGCATGTCACCCTTCCCGGTCGATGCCGGGCGGGGGCGTGGGCGACCTCGACCCGGCATTGCTGCCTGAGTCGAAGGTCTCGCCCGCCCCACCGGGGTGAGGCCGCGTGGCCGGGTGCGCGACACGCGCGCACCAGTATGTCGACCACGACGTTGGGAGCTACTCCCCTTCGCTGCCGACGACCCTACCCGAGCACGCCCGACAGCGACGAGGCGCCCTCGGCCGCCCCGAGGTCACCGGCCCCGCCCCGACACCGGTCAGGTGGCCTGGGCGAGGGTCACCGCGAAGAGGCCGTCGTCGTCGGTCCACCGGGCCTGTACGGTGAAGCCGCCAGCGGCCAGTTCCGCGTCGACGTCCTGCGGGCGGAACTTCGCCGAGATCTCGGTCCGCAGCTCCTCCCCCTCGGCGAAGGCAAGGTCGAGGTCGAGCACCCGGACCCGCATCGGCCGCCGGGCGCGCAGCCGCATCTCGATCCAGCGCTCGTCCGGGTCCCAGAGCGCGACGTGTGCGAACGCGTCCACCTCGAAATCCGCGCCCAGCTCGCGGTTGAGCACCCGCAACACGTTGCGGTTGAACTCGGCGGTGACCCCGGCCGCGTCGTCGTACGCCGGCACCAGCACGCCGGGGTCCTTGACCAGGTCGGTGCCGAGCAGCAGCCAGTCACCCCGCTCCAGGGCCGAGCGCAGCGCGGCCAGGAATCCGGCCCGCTCCACCGGCAGCAGGTTGCCGATGGTACCGCCGAGGAAGGCCACCAGCCGCCGGCCGCCGGTGGGCAGCCGGTCCAGATGCCGGGTGAAGTCGCCGACGATGCCGCGTACCCGCAGCCCCGGATAGGCGGCGGCGATCTCGGCGGTCGACTGTTCCAGCGCGCTGACCGAGACGTCCAGCGGCACGAAGGTGCCGAGGTTGCCCCGCGCGGTCAGCGCGTCGAGCAGCAGGTGGGTCTTCTCCGACGAACCCGAGCCCAGCTCGATCAGCGTCTTCGCCTCGGTGAGCCGGGCGATCTCCGCGGCCCGGGCCGCCAGGACGGCCCGCTCGGCCCGGGTCGGATAGTACTCGGGCAGCCGGGTGATCTCCTCGAACAGCTCGCTGCCCCGGGCGTCGTAGAACCACTTCGGCGGCAGCCACCGGGGCGTGCCGGTGAGCCCGGTCCGGACGTCGGACCGCAACGCCCGCTCCAGGTCTCGTTCCTCCAGGTATATCTCCAACGGATCAGCGGTCACCCGCACACTCCCCTCGGTCGACACCGCCGCACCGTGCGGCGGGTCCGGTTACTCGCACCGGCCTCGCTCACCCCGGACTCTGCTGCTGCTCGCGCTCCGGTCGCGCGCGTCCCCGTGGCGCGGTCGGCGGTGTGTCGCTCGGTCGGGTCGCCGCCGGCCGGGTCGGCCAGATCGGCGCGACGTCGAGCTGGCCGGCGGCGGCCACGACGAGATGGTTGTCGGGGACCGGCCGCCAGCCCGGTTCCTCGGCGAGCGGCTCGGAGCTGACCAGCACCGACCCACCGGTGGCCCGGACCGACAACGCGTGCCCACCGGCGTTCGCCACCACCAGCTTCCCGTCGGTGAGCATCAGGTTCAGCCGGGAGCCGGGAGCCGCGGCGGCCACCTCCCGGACGGTCTCCGCGACCGCCTCGGCCGGCGCGGCCCCGGCGCGCAGCCGGTGGCGCACCAGGGCCCAGACCAGGGCTGCGTCGGTCGGGGCGTCCAGGGTCATCAGGTCCCGGGTCGGCAGCCGGCCGGCCAGCGCCGCGATCGAGTCCGGCCAGCCGTGTACCGCGCCGTTCAGGCTGAACAGCCATGGTCCCTCGGCGAACGGGGCGGCGGCGGTCTCGACCACCGGCATGCCGACGGTGGCCGAGCGCACCGCCGCCAGTACCCCGCCGGCCGTGGTCGCCGCGGCCAGCACCGGCAGGGTGTCGTCGGCCCAGATCGGGGTGGCCCGCCGGTAGCGCACCGGCGGGCCGTCCAGCGGGTACCACCCGACGCCGAAGCCGTCGGCATTGACCGTGCCGCCGCCGCGCATGTCCAGGGGCGCCCACGACTGCCGCGTCAGCGAGTGCGGCGGGTCGAACAGCAGCGCGGCCAGCGGTAGTGCGGGGCCGAGATAGGCAAGGTGACGGCACATCAGCGGGCCCCGCTCCGCCGGCCGGGCGACGGGTCGGGACCGGTCACGCCGCCTCGTCCGGCCGGGCGTCCCGGGCGCACCGGAAGCCGCTGAAGATCTGCCGGCGGATCGGCAGGTCCCAGTTGCGGAACGTGCCCCGACAGGCCACCGGGTCGGTGCCGAACGAGCCGCCCCGGAGCACCCGGTAGGTGGAGCCGAAGAAGACCTCGGAGTACTCCCGGTAGGGGAAGGCGGCGAACCCGGGATAGCCGATGAACGGACTGGAGGTCCACTCCCAGACGTCCCCGATGAGCTGGTGGACGCCGAGCGGCGAGGCACCCGCCGGGTACGCCCCGACCGGTGCCGGCGCAAGGTGCCGCTGCCCGAGGTTGGCGCGCTCGGGCGTCGGGTCGTCGTCCCCCCACGGATACCGGCGCGACCGGCCGCTGTCCGGGTCCCAGCGGGCCGCCTTCTCCCACTCGGCCTCGGTCGGCAGCCGCTTGCCGGCCCAGGCGGCGTACGCCGTGGCCTCGTGGAAGCCGACGTGCACCACCGGCTCGTCCGGGACCAGCGGGGCGAACCGGCCGAACCGGGTGTAGCCCCAGTCGGTGCCGTTCCGTCGCCAGTGCATCGGAGCGGTCAGTCCGGCCGACGACCGGTGCCGCCAGCCCGCCTCGCTCCACCAGCGCGGGTCGGTGTAACCGCCGTCGGCGACGAAGGCGAGGTATTCCGCGTTGGTCACCGGCGCCGCGTCGATGACGTACGCCGGCAGTTCCACCGGGTGGCCGGGGCGCTCGTTGTCCAGCGCCCACGGGTCGGTGGAGGTGCCCATCGTGAACCGGCCGGCCGGGACCAGCACCTCACCGGCGACCGGTACGACCGCGGCCGGCGGCGCGGGTGCGGAGAGCACCGGCGGGCCGGTCCGGAGCTGGTGGGTGGCGAGCATGGTCTCGTCGTGCTGCTGCTCGTGCTGGGCGATCATGCCGAACGCGAACCCGTCGGCGACCAGCCGGCTGCCGTCGAACCGGACGCCGTCGAGCAGGTCGAAGACCTTGTCCCGGACGGTCGCCACGTAGCGTCGGGCCTCGGCCGGGCCGAGCAGCGGCAGGGCCGGCCGGTCCTTGCGGGGGTGCTTGAAGGCGTCGTAGAGGTCGTCGATGTCCTGCCGCACCGGATCGCGGCCGCCGACATCGCGGACCAGCCACAGTTCCTCCTGGTTGCCGACGTGGGCGAGGTCCCAGACCAGCGGGGACATGATCGGTGAGTGCTGCCGGACCAGGTCGTCGTCGTCGACCGCCCCGGTGAGCCGGACGCTGCGCTCCCGGGCCCGGGTCAGTTCGGTGGCGATCCGGTCGCGCAGCGATTCGGTCGGCCGGTTGTCGGGTCGGACGTCGGTCATGTCGATCCCTTCCGCGCGGCGGCGAACCGCCGCGCCACGATCCGGGTGATCTCCTCGCAGGTCGCCGGCGACAGTCCGGTGCGGTCCAGCGACCGCAGCGCGAGGTCGAGCAGGGTGTCGGCCGCTCCGGCCAGCAGCGGGTCCCGCAGCCCGCGCCGGGCCGCCTCGGCCCACCGGCCGGCGACCGGTTCGCAGGCCGCCCGGGCGGCGTCCCGGGTGCGGTCGTCGTCGAGCAGCGCCGCGAGCACGCCGACGGGCGCGATCCACTCACCGCCGGGTTGCGCGTCGAGGTAGCGGATTTCCAGGTACCCCCGGGGGCGTACCGGCGGAAACAGGGTGCTGAGGTGATAGTCCAGGTCGTCGGTGGTCGGCGGCCGGGGCAGCGCACCGGCCAGCCAGTCCCGGAAGGTGATCCCGGGCGGGACAGTCCAGTCCCCGTCGTCCCGGCGTACGCAGAGCAGCGGGGCGGCGAGCGCGTACCGGACCCAGGCATCGGCCGGGTCGGCCGAGCCCGAGGTCGGCGACCAGGCCGGACGGGTCCGGGCCGGGTCGATGAACTGCCAGGCGGCCATCCGGGCGGAGGCCCAGTCGGTGTCCCGGCCGGCGTGCCGGCGGGCGGTGGCGAAGAGCGCGAGCAGGGGTGGCCCGAAGGCGTGTGCGGCGGCCCACCGGTCGGCGAACCGGTCGACGGTGCCGGCGTCCAGGCAGACCTGGAGCCCGGCGGTGCTGTACATCATGGTCCGGCCGGCCGCGCCGAGCCGGTCGAAGGCGCAGCGCATCGCGCGGTAGCGGGGGGTGTCGACCACCGGCGTCGGTGGCCGGTACGGATCGATGCCGGTGTCGCCACGGACGAGTCCTGCGGCGCCGAGCAGATCGGTGAGGTGGGCGAGGTCCGAGGTGGCGCTCTCGTGCAGCTCGCCGAGGAGGTGACGCGGGGCGGTGGAGAGTTCCACCTGGCCGCCGGGCTCCACGCTGACCGTGCCGGAACGGGGCAACGGCTGGCCGGGACTGTCGGGATCGAGGGTGGTCGGGGCGTACGGGCCGAGTGCGGCGCGAAGCCGGGCCGGATCCACCGGTCGGCTCGGAACGGCCGCGTCGTGCACGGTCCATTCCAGTTCCACGCCGCTGAGCGTGGGTGGCCCGGTCTTGAAGCAGATCTTGGCGACATATCCCTCGGCGTCCTCCATCGCCCGCAGGATCGTGCCGCTGTCCAGGTCGGATGGCATCAGTGCAGGTCCTCCCCTCCTGGGAACCGACTCCCCTTACCCGGTTTTCCGGAGCACACGCTCCGGAACACTGTCGAGCGCCGCCCATGCATAACTTGCTCGGCATATTACTGAGTTGGTATGTTCGAGGTCATGGCCACGCCGTTCGAAGTCCTCGCCGAGCCGGTCCGGCGACACATCCTGGACCTGCTCCGGGAGCGCCCGCGCTCGGTCGGCGAACTCACCGAGCAGTTGGGGCTGACCCAGCCGGGCACCTCGAAACACCTGCGGGTGCTGCGCGACGCCGGGCTGGTCCGGGTCCGACCGGAGGCGCAACGTCGCTGGTATGAGCTCTGCCCCGAACCGCTCGCCGAACTCGACGCCTGGCTCGCACCCTACCGATGGATGTGGTCCAGCCGGATCGATGCTCTTGAACGACATCTGAACACCATGCCATCCGGGTCCGACAATTCCACCGGCCCCGAGCGCCCGCCGGCCGTCGAGCCGCCGCCACCGGCGCGTTCCGGCCCCGCCGAGCAGCGGCGGACCGATCCGAGATCCGAGGAGTTGTCGTGAACGAGAGCCTGGACACCGCGCACGGACGCCAGGTGCTGCGCATCGAGCGCCGGCTGGCCCATCCGCCGGAGAAGGTCTGGCCCGCCGTCACCGAGCCCGAGCAGCTCCGCGAGTGGTTTCCCGCCGAGATACGGCTGGACCCGCGCCCCGGCGGGCGGATGACCTTCAGCTTCGGGTCCGGTCCCGACGCGTCGGCGGAGTCGGTCGGCCGGGTCGACGCGTACGAGCCGCCCCGGCTGTTCGCCTTCACCTGGGAGGACGAGCACTTCCGGATCGAACTGCACCCGGACGGTCCGGGCTGCCTGCTGGTGTTCAGCCACGTCTTCGACGACCGGGCCGGCGCGGCGAGCTTCGCCTCCGGCTGGCAGATCTGCCTCGACGCGCTCGAACTGGTGCTGGACGGCCGACCCGTCGACCAGTCGGCGCGCCCGTCGGGACGGCTGCACGAGTCGTACGTCGAGCGGTTCGGGCTGGCCGAGGGGGTCGCCGACACCACCGGGGACGGCTGGCGGGTGCGCTTCGAGCGGCAGCTGACCCGGCCCGCCGAGGCGGTCTGGGCGGCACTGACCCGGTCCGCCCCCGACCGACCGGCCACGCTCGGCGCGCCACCGCCGCCGGGCTTCACCACCGACGAGTTCCCGGCCGGCCCGGTCACCGCACTGCACCCCCCGACCCTGCTGGAGTACGCCTGGGAAGCCGCCGGAGCACCGGCCGGCCGGATCCGCTGGGAACTGGCCCAGGGCACCGGGCACGGTGCCCGGCTGGTGCTGGAGCAGACCGGCCCGGCCGACGCGCCGGGCGGCCACGCGACCGCGCTGGCCGCCTGGCGCTCCCGGATCGAGCCGCTCGCCCGCCAGCTCGCCGAGGAGGCGGACCGGCTCGCCGGCTGACCCGACCGGGTGATGCCCGCCGGAACCGGACTCGGCACGGCGCCGGTTGGATAACGGGACGGAACGTAACGGCGTTCCCGGCTTGACACCAAGCTTGCGAATATGTGCACTTGTGGCACTCCGCTCCAGCCGGCATCGGTGCCCGCTCAGCAGTCGGAACCGGGCCGGCCACCACCGTCACGGGGAGGCACGATGGCACGACGCGCAGGCACGCCCGGCACAGACCTCCGGCTCGACCGGCGCCGGCTACTCGGGCTCGGCCTCGCCGCCGGGGCCGCTCCACTACTGAGCGCCTGCGGCGGCGCGTCGACCACCGGCTCGGACGAGGAAGGGTCGATCACCTTCCTCTCCACCCAGTTCACCCCGGTCGAGGAACGGCAGCGGTTCGAGCAGATCCTCCGGGACCGGGTCAAAGGCGGCGCGGTCGCGTACAACACCGTCGAGCCGAACGTCTTCTCCTCGACCATCACCTCGCAGGTCGGTGCCGGGCGGGTCGAGGTCAGCCTCGCCGGCGGGCTGCACGGCGACTTCGCCCCGCACGCCGACAAGTTCGAGAACCTCGACGACCTGGCCGGCAAGCTGGCCGACCGGAAGTTCCCGACCGACCTCGCCCAGCTCGGCAAGCTGGCCGGTGGCGCCACCACCTATCTGCCCTGGATGCAGGCGTCGTACGTGCTCGCCGTCAACAAGCGGGCGTTGCAGTGGCTGCCCAGCGGTGCCGACGTGCAGAACCTGACGTACGACCAGTTGCTGACCTGGGTCGGCAACGCCCGGCGGGCCAACGGCAACAAGCCGGTCTTCGGCCTGCCCTGCGGCCCGAAGGGTCTCTACCACCGGTTCTTCCAGGGCTACCTGCTGCCGAGCTTCACCGGCGGCCAGATGACCACGTTCCGGGGCCCGGAGGCGGTGCAGGCCTGGCAGTACATGGTGGAGCTGTGGGCGCAGGCCGCGCCGGCGTCGACCAACTACGACAACATGCAGGAGCCGTTGCAGCGCGGCGAGGTGCTGATCGCCTGGGACCACGTCGCCCGGCTGGTCAACGCCCCGGCCGACAAGCCGGACGACTGGATCATGGCGCCCGCGCCGCGCGGTCCGAAGGGGCTCGGCTACATGCTGGTCGTCGCCGGGCTGGCGATTCCGAAGGGCGCACCGGAGCCGGACCGGGCACGCCAGGTGATCGAGGCGCTCACCAGCCCGGAGGTGCAGCTCGAGGTACTGCGCCGCAACGCCTTCTTCCCGGTGGTGGAGGCCGCGCTCCCGACCGACCTGCCGCCGGCCGTGGCGCTGGAGGCCGAGGCGGTGCGCCGGCAGCAGGACGCCGAGGTCGCCGTGCTGGCCCTGCCCCCGGTGGGGTTGGGCGGCAAGGACGGCGAGGTGTCGCAGATCTTCAAGAACTGCTTCAAGGAGATCTGCCTGGACCGCAGGCCGGTGCAGCAGGTCCTCGACCGGCAGGCGCAGCAGCTCAACACCATCCTCGACGAGGTGAAGGTGCCGTGCTGGCGCCCCGACCCGGTCGCGGCGGGACAGACGTGCCGGGTGCAGTGACCACCGCGCCGGACCCGGCGCCCACCGAGGGATCCCCGGCGGCACCGGCCCGGCCGAGCCGTCGGCGACCCCGGCGCCGGGTGCCGACGGCGGCGCTGCTGGTCGCGCCCTCGGTGGTCTTCCTCGCCGCGCTCTTCCTCTGGCCGATCGTGGTCGGCGTCGGGCAGGCGTTCACCGGCACCGACGGGCCGACCCTGGCCCACCTGCGCCGGATGCTCGACGACCCCTACTTCTGGACGGCGACCCGGAACACCGCACTGCTGATCGTCGTACTGATCCCGTTGCAGTTCGCGTTCGCGCTGACCATGGCGCTGCTGCTGCGGGAGCGGCCGAGGCTCTCCTCGTTCTACTTCTACGTCTGGTGCGTACCGCTGGCGATCAGCGACCTGGCCGCCGGGCTGGTCTGGCTGTCGATCTTCGCCGACCGGGGCTACCTCAACTCGGTCCTGGACCACCTCGGGCTCGGCGACGGCTACGCCTGGCTCTCCTACGACAACGACACCACCATGTTCCTCGCGGTGCTGCTGGCCGAGCTGTGGCGGGCCACCTCACTGGTACTCGTGATCGTGGTGGCCGGACTACAGAACATCCCGCGCGACTACGACGAGGCGGCGGCGGTCTTCGGCGCGACCTACTGGCAGCGGCTGCGCCACGTCATCCTGCCGCAGTTGCGCCCGAGCCTCCAGGTGGCGCTGATCCTGCGTACCATCCTCGGGTTGCAGACCTTCGCGGTCGCCCAGGCACTCACCGGCCGCAGCTTCCCGCTGCTGGTCGGCGAGACCTACCAGTGGTACGTGACGTTGCAGAACGAGCGGGTCTCGGCGGCGATCGCCCTGGTGATCCTGCTGATGTCCCTCGGCACCGCAGTGGTCTACCTGCGGGTGCTGCGTGACCCGGCGGCCACCGGCGGTGGCCGGTGAACCGGCTGACGGCGGCCCGGCGCCGCACGCTCGCGATCCACGTCGCCTGTGTCGCGGTCACCCTCTTCATGGGGCTGCCGATCTATCTGATCGCGTTGGCCGCGTTCTCGAGCCGGGAGTCGCTGAACCGGTTCCCGCTCACCCTGCTCCCCACCGACGTCTCGACCGAGACGATGCGGGTCTTCCTGGACAGCACCGGGGTGGTCGGCGGGTTCCAGAACTCCGTCGAGGTGGGCCTGCTCAGCCTCGCCCTCTCGCTGGCCCTCGGGGTGCCGGCCGGCTACGCCGTGGCCCGGTACGCCTTCCGGGGTCGGGAGCCGTACCAGCTCTTCCTGCTGCTCACCCGGGCGCTGCCGATCGTGGTGCTCTCGGTACCGCTGGCCCGGGTCTTCCTGGCCACCGGGCTCTACGACACCACGTACGCGGTCGCGCTGCTGCACACCGCGCTGGCGCTGCCGACCACCGTACTGATCACGTCGGCGATCTTCGTGGCGGTACCGGTCGAGCACGAGGAGGCGGCGATGGTCTTCGGGGCCAGTGCGCCGAGGGCGTTCGCCCGGGTGGTACTGCCGCAGGCGCTGCCCGGGATCGCCGCCGCCGCCATCTTCACCTTCGTCACCTCCTGGAACGAGGTGCTCGGCGCGGCCGTGCTCACCCTCAACCGACGTACCCTGCCGGCCCAGGTGCTCTCCACGCTGGCCGACTCGCCACTGGCGTTCCGGTTCGCCGGGGGCTTCGCGCTGGTCGTACCCGCCCTGCTCTTCATCGCGTTCATGCGCCGCTACCTGTTGAACATGTGGGGAACCACGATCCGCTGAAAGGGACGAGCGTTGGCCGAGATCGTGTTGCGGAACCTGGTGAAGACCTATCCGGGCACCCGCTCCCCCGCCACCGACGACATCAGCCTGGAGGTACGCGAGGGCGAGTTCCTGGTCCTCGTCGGGCCGAGCGGCTGCGGCAAGACCACCCTGCTGCGGATGATCGCCGGGCTGGAGTCCCCGGACTCCGGCAGCGTGCACATCGGCGGCCGGGACGTGACCGACCTGCCGGCCCGGCAGCGCGGCCTGTCGATGGTCTTCCAGTCGTACGCCATCTGGCCGCACATGCGGGTACGCCAGAACATCGCGTTCGGGCTGGCCATGCGCAAGACGCCGAAGGCGGAGATCGACCGCCGGGTGGGCGAGGCGGCCGAGTTGCTGCACCTGACCGAATACCTGGACCGCTACCCGGCGCAGCTCTCCGGCGGGCAGCGGCAGCGGGTCGCGGTGGCCCGGGCGATCGTGACCGACGCCGACGTGCTGCTGATGGACGAGCCACTGTCCAACCTGGACGCACTGCTCCGGATGGAGTTCCGCACCGAGCTGAAGCGGATCGTCGGCAAGCTCGGCACCACCACGGTCTACGTCACGCACGACCAGGCCGAGGCGCTCTCCCTGGGCGACCGGATCGCGGTGCTGCGCGAGGGGCGGGTCGCGCAGGTCGGCCCGCCGCTGGAGGTCTACGACAGCCCGGCTGACGAGTTCGTCGGCGGTTTCCTCGGCGCCCCGCCGATGAACTTCCTCCCGGCCCGGGTCGACCGGGCCGACGGCCGGCCCCGGCTGCGGATCGGCGACCAGTACACGGCCGCCCCCACGGCGCTGGGCGACTATCCGGGCGACGAGGTCACGGTCGGCGTCCGGGCCGAGAACATCGAGGTCTTCGACGCCGACGGGCCGGGCCGGCTGGCGGCCCGGGTGGAGGTGGTCGAGCCGACCGGCGCGGCCATCCTGCTCACCGTCGACCTGGCCGGCCGGCAGCTCAAGGTGCAGGCGCCGCCGACGTTCCGGATCGGCCCCGGCAGCCCGGTCTGGCTCGCCGTCGACCCGGACCGGGTGCGCTGCTACCACCCCGCCGACTCGACCGCGATCGCCGTCTCCGGCTGATCCGGCGGCCGGTCCGGCGGGGTGCCGGACCGGTCGCGGTGGCCTCCGGGTACGGTGATCGACAGCGTCACCAGCCGACGCAGCACAGTCGCCGCCGCGATTGCGTACCGGGCCACACGGCTGGGTACGGTGTGCACGTGCTGGAATCGGGAGTCCTGCTGAGCGGGCGTTACCGCCTTGACGAGCGTGTCGCCACCGGTGGGATGGGCGACGTGTGGCGCGGTACCGACGTGGTGCTCGGGCGCCGGGTCGCGGTCAAGGTGCTGCTCCCCTCGCTGCTGTCCGACCCCGATTTCATCGCCCGGTTCCGCGCCGAGGCCCGGATGCTGGCCACCCTGCACCACCCGGGCATCGTGCAGGTCTTCGACTACGGCGAGGACGAGCTGCCCTCCGGCCGGACCGACTACCTGGTCATGGAGTACGTCGACGGCGAGCCGCTGTCGGCCCGGATCCGGGACACCGGACGGCTGAGCGTCGTCGACGCGCTGCACGTGGTGGCCCAGGTCGCCCAGGCACTGCACGCCGCCCACCAGGGCGGGATCGTGCACCGCGACGTGAAGCCGAGCAACCTGCTGGTGCAGGCCGACGGCGCCGTCCGGCTGCTCGACTTCGGGGTCGCCCGCTCGGTGAACATCACCAGCATCACCAGCTCGAACGCGGTGCCCGGGACGGCGCTCTACATGGCGCCGGAGCAGGCCTCCGGCAAGCCCGTCTCGGCCGCCACCGACATCTACGCGCTCGGCGCGGTGGCGTACCAGTGCGTGGCCGGGCAGCCGCCGTTCACCGGGGAGAACCCGTTGCAGGTCGCGGTGAAGCATCTGCACGAGGATCCGGATCCGCTCCCCGTCGACGTACCCGCGCCGGTGGCCGAACTGATCGGCCGGGCCCTGGCCAAGGAGCCGGCCGACCGGTACCCGGACGCGGCGGCGCTGGCGACGGCGGCCCGGGCTGCCGCGAACCACCCGGAGGTGCTGGCGGCGGACGCGGTCGGCGGGGTCGACGGTGGCGGCATCGCCCCGGCGGAGCCGACCGCGGTCACCGGTCTCGGCGTCCGGGCGGGCTCGGCAGGTGGCACGGGCAAGGCGGGCGCGGCGGGCGGACCGAGCACCCTGACCGACAATCCGGTGGTCGGCGCGGAGGGCCGGGGCCGGGAGCCCGGAATCCGCGTCCTCACCCTGGCCGGGATCGCCGCCGTGATCGGGCTGGGCGCGGCGGTGGTCACCGCCGTGATCGCCTTCCGGATGTCCGACGACGCCCCGGCGACGAAGGCACCGCCGTCCCCGACGCCCAGCAGCACCGCGACGGTCGAGGCTCACATTCCGGAACAGCCGTCGGCGACGGTGCCGAGCGGGCAGGACGCGAACTCTCCCCGGCCCCGGGACAGTCCCCGGCCGCGTCCCACCGCCTCGCCGACGCCGAGCCCGACCCCGGACAGCGACCCGACCGACGACCCGACCGAGCCGCCGCCGACCAATCCGCCGCCGAGCGACCCGCCGACCGGTCCCGAGGACCCGCCGGGCAGCGGCGGGCCGGTCGAGCCGGGCAACGACTGAGCCGAACGGTGCCGCACTGTTGGTAGCCTCTCCGCTACCAACGGTGCGTAGCGCCGCATGCCAGCACGACGCTGGGAAATACTTCCCTTTATCCCCGTTTCCAAGGTGATCAACGATAAATCACCCTAAGGTGTGCACCACGTCGTCCGAGTACGGTGGGAGCCCCTATGAGCAGCGAAAAGCTGGTTGTCGTCGGTCAGGGATACGTCGGTCTGCCCCTCGCGGTGGCCGCCGTGGAGTCCGGACTGGACGTCGTCGGACTCGACCTCGACACCGACCGGATCAAGCGGCTCGGCAGCGGGGAGTCCTTTGTCGAGGACATCTCCGACCAGCGGCTCGGTGCGGCGCTGGCCACCGGCCGCTACCTGCCCACCAGCGACTACGCCGACGCCCGGGACTTCGACGTCTGCGTGATCAGCGTGCCGACCCCGCTGCGGGACGGCGTACCCGACCTCAGCTATGTGGAGCAGGCCGGCATGGCGCTCGCCCCGTACGTCCGGCCCGGCTGCACCGTCATCCTGGAGTCGACGACCTATCCCGGGACCACCGAGGAACTGCTCCGGCCGCTGCTCGAATCCGGCAGCGGGCTGCGCAGCCCGGACGACTTCCATCTCGGCTACAGTCCGGAGCGGATCGATCCGGGCAACCCGGTCTGGAGACTGGAGAACACCCCGAAGGTGGTCTCCGGAATGGGACCGGAGGCGCTGGACCGGGTCGACTCGTTCTACCGCCGGATCGTCCAGCAGACCGTACCGGTCGACTCGACCCGGGTCGCCGAACTCACCAAGCTGATCGAGAACACGTTCCGCCAGGTCAACATCGCGCTCGTCAACGAGCTGGCCACCTTCAGCCACCAGCTCGGCATCGACATCTGGCAGGCCATCGACGCGGCGGCGACCAAGCCGTTCGGGTTCATGTCCTTCCGGCCCGGCCCCGGAATCGGCGGCCACTGCCTGCCGATCGACCCCTGCTATCTGTCCTGGCAGGTGAAACGCCGGCTCGGCCGGCAGTTCCGGTTCGTCGAGCTGGCCAGCGACATCAACCACGCCATGCCGGAGTACGTGGCGCAGCGGGTGATGGCCGGGCTGAGCAGCCGGGGCCGGCCGCTGCGGGGCGCCCGGCTGCTGATGATCGGTCTGGCGTACAAGAAGAACACCGGCGACCTCCGGGACTCTCCCGCGATCGACCTGGCCGGCCGGCTGCACGCGCTCGGGGCCCGGATCAGGGCAGTGGAGCCGTACGCCGATCCCCGGCAGGTGCCGACCGAACTGGCGATGGTCGAGTTGACCGAGGACGAGGTCCGGGACGCCGACGCCGTGGTGGTGGTCACCGACCATGACGTACTCGACTACGACATGATCATCAGAACCGCCCGGTACGTCTTCGACAGCCGCGACCGCTGCCGCGGCCCGGTGGTCGAACGCCTGTAGCCCGGGTGGTCCGCGCACCGGGAGGTCGGCGCGGCCCCGTCGTCGGGCAGCGGTAGGTCGGCAGTCCGGCCCGTCGGAGCGGGCAGGCCGGTGACCCGGTCCCTCGGAGCAGGCAGGCCGGTGACCCGATCCGTCGGAACAGGCAGGCCGGTGACCCGATCCCTCGTGCACCGGCGGCCCGGCCGCCGGACGGCGGTGGGTCAGCGGGCGCGGGCCAGGGCGCCGGGGGACTCGGCAGGCTCGGTCGGCCAGCACCCCCGGGCCATCGCGAGCCGGTGGTAGAGGTCCCTGGTCGCCGCCACCAGCCGGGGCGTGCCGAACGCCTCCCTGGTCTCGGCCAGCGCGGTGCGGCCCATCCGGTGCCGCAACTCGTCGTCCGCCAGCAGCCGCAGCACCGCGCGGCTCAGCCCGTCGATGTCCCGGCGATCGCAGAGCAGCCCGGTCCGGCCGTGCCGGATCACCTCGGCGGTGCCGCCGACGTCGGTGGCCACCACCGGTCGGCCGGCGTGGCCGGCCTCGATCAGGGTCAGCGGCGTCCCCTCGTGGTCCGAGGTCTGAATCACCAGGTCGGCGGCGGCGTAGACCGTCTCCAGATCCGACCGCCAGGGCAGGAAGGTCACCTCGATCCGATCGGCGGCGGCCGCCCTGACCGTCTCGGCCAACTCGGCACCCTCGCCGCAGACCACGAACCGGACGTCGGCCCGGGTACGCCGGACCGCCCGGGCCACCGTGAGGAACCGGTCCGGCCGTTTGGCCGTACTGAGCGTGCCGATGTACGCCACCACCGGCCCGGTCTCGGGCAGGCCGAGGGTACGCCTCGCGTGGTCCTGCCCGGGCAGCGGCGACAGGCTCGCCCCCGGTGGCATCACGGTGTACTGGTCAGCACGGCCGATCGAGGCGGCCAGGAGTTCGTCGCGGAGCCGGGCGCCGACCGCGACCAGGGCGTGGCTGGTCCGGGCCAGCATCCACTCGGCACCCGCGGCCACCTGGCCGGCGGTGCGCGACGACCCGGGCACCGGATGAGTGTGGAAGGTGTGCACCCGGATCGGCACCCGGCAGGTGACCGCCGCGACCCGGCCCAGCACCCCGGCCCGCACGTCGTGGGTGTGCAACAGGTCGGGCTGGAAGTGGCGGATCTCCGTGATCAACGCGGCCAGCGCCCGGAGGTTGTCGACCGGCCGGGCCGGGCTGCGGAGCGCGGGCAGCACCCGGACGGGTACGTCGGAGGCCCGCAACCGGCGGTAGTCGCCGGTACCCGGCTCGACCGGGCCCGCGTAGAGCCGCTGCTCGAAGCGGTCCGGGTCGAGCCCACGCATCAAGGCGCCGACCTGCGGCGCGGCCTCGCCCACAGCCATTCGGGAGATGATCCGCAGCACCCGAAGCGGTCGCATGACCAGACCTTTCACGCCTCGCGGCACGGCCGATCCGGTGATCGGTCGCGCCGAAATCAACCTTTGGTCCCGTTATACGCCGATCTGGACGGACAGACCGATGATCGGGCAAATTAGCAGGGTCGACAATGGCCGGCGGCCGGCGACGGCGCTGGTCGCCCCCACCGGCGGCGCCCCGGACGAAGGCCGGCGTCGGTGCGGAAGGACGCGGATCAGTCAGCCACCCGGAACGTGCCGGATTTCGGCTGCCAGCCCGCCGGAGGGTCCTCGCCGACGAGTCCGTCCACCGCCTCCCGGAGCAGGTCGGCGTGCCCGGTGTGCCGGCCGTACTCCTCGACCAGATCGAAGACGAGCCGACGCAGGCTGGCACGCCGACCGTCCGGCCAGGACAGGTACACGAGCTGGTCGAGCCCGTCGGTGGCCAGGACCGCCCCGAGCCGCGCCCGGGACCGCTCGACGGCGCCGTCCCAGTATCCGTAGAGCTGTTCGGGCGTGTCGTCGGCGGCGGAGGTGAAGACCCGGTCGCCCCCGCCCGCGGCCTCGATGGTGTCCCACGGTGCGCCGATCGGTTCCCCAGTCAGCCTCGTGGTGAAGACATGGTCCTCGACCAGGGCAAGATGCTTGAGCAGGCCGCCGAGGGTCAACGCGGAGACGCCGAGCCGGGTACCCAGTCCAGCCGCGTCCAGGTTGTCGGCCTTCCAGCGGAAGGTGGTGCGCAACCGGTCGAGCGCACCGAGAAGGTGCGCGACCTCGGTGCCGGCCAGGGGCGGTTCCCAGGGACAGTCGCTGTCGGTCATGGGCGCTACCGTAACCGTCGGCGCCGGCGGCCGGCCCGCACGCCGGCCGCCGGTCGATCGGGTGGACGGTGAACAGTCCGGGTGGCCGCCAGGCCCCGGTGGACGGCGGGGCGGTGTGGGCGGTCGTCGCGGAGGGTAGGGTGGCAGCCGGTGACAGCGGAATGCCCGACCAGCGCCGGACGAGCGCGGTGAGCGTAGTCCGGATACGTGGGCGTGCCCTGCCCGACGGCGAATGGATCGACCTGTACGCCGACGGCGACCGTTGGACCACCGATCCGGTCCAGAACGCGGAACTGGTCGCCGAGGGCTGGGTACTGCCCGGCCTGGTCGACGCGCACACCCACCCCGGGGCCGAGGCGCCCGGCCAACCGCTGGACGAGGAACTGCTCCGGGTCGACCTGGGCCGGCACGCCGAGCACGGGGTGACCCTGATCCGCGCACCGGGCCTGGCCGGCGAGCCACCGTCCTGGTTCGGCACCGACCCGGACCTGCCCCGCGCGGTCCACGCCGGACCGTGGATCGCCCAGCACGGCCAGTTCTTCGCCGACTGGGGCCGGCGGACCACACACGCCGACCTGCCGGAGGTCGCCGCGACCCAGGCCGCCCGGACCGGGTGGGCGAAGGTGATCGCCGACTGGCTGCCGGGCGACGCCCCGCTGCCGGTGGACGTACTCCGGGCCGTGGTGGCCGCGGTGCACGCCGTCGGAGGCCGGGTCGCCGTGCACACCCAGCACGGGGCGGGCGGCGCGGCAGCGGTGGCCGCCGGGGTCGACTCGGTCGAGCACGGCATGCACCTGGATCCGGCCCTGCTGCACCGGATGGCGGAGCAGGGCACGGCGTTGACGCCGACGCTGTCGGTCATCAACGGCGCGTCCCAGCGGCTGCGCGACACCGCAGACTCCCCGCGCCGGCGCTGGGCGCTGGGCGGTGCCGCCGCACACGGACCACTGGTCGCGGCCGCCGCCGAGGCCGGGGTCACGCTGCTGGCCGGTACCGACTCCCGGCCGCACGGACGGGTCGCCGACGAGGTGCGGGCGCTGGTGGCCGCCGGCGTACGCCCGCACGTCGCGCTCGGTGCCGCGTCCTGGACCGCCCGGGACTACCTCGGCCTGCCGGGCCTCGTTCCGGGCGCTCCGGCCGACGCCGTCGTCTACCCCGACGACCCCCGCCAGCACCTCGACCGGCTGGACCGCCCCGGCGCGGTCGTGCTGCGGGGACGACTCGTCCGGGCGGCGGCCGGATAGTCCAGGACCGGTGTACGTCCCGGCCGGCGGTCCGAACCCGACCGGACGGCGTCTCAGCGGCGTTCCAGCAGCACCACGGGGATCTGCCGGGGTGCCTGCCCGGCGTACGTCCGGTACATCGGGAAGATCCCGGCCATCAACTCCCAGAGCCGGGGTCGCTCGCCGGGGTCGGCGACCCGGGCCCGGGCTACGAACCGGTCGGCCCGCACCTGCACCCGCACCATCGGGTCTGCCCGCAGGTTGAGAAACCAGCTCGGGTCGCGCGCGGCGGCGCCGTTCGAGGCCACCACCACGTACCGGTCGCCGTCCCGTCCGTAGATCAGCGCGGTCCTGCGCAGGGCGCCGGTCCGCCGGCCCCGGGTGGTTATCAGCAGGGTCGGAAAGCCCTGGTAGTCGTGTCCCTCCACCCCGTCGGTCTCCAGATAGCGCCGGATGTGCGCCGACACCCAACCGGTGGGGCTGTCCCGGACCTCCTCCGATGCCTCGTCCCGTTCCTCATGTCTCCCGGTCATCCGTCGCCCCCGACCATCCGCCGTCCCACCCGATCGACCACGTCGTGCGCCGGCACATCCGACCGGCCCCTCACGCGGCCGGCTTCGGCTGGTCGAAGTAGTGCACCTCCTCGCGACTGATCAGCCCGTCGGTCACGGTGTAGAGGGACATCTTCCGGCTGGTGGTCCGTACGCCGGTCGGCCGGTGCGTCTCGTCGAAGCTGAACCGTACGGCGAACCGGTCGCCGGCCAGGAACGGCCCGTCGATCTCCACCCCGTGGATGTCGAGGTCGGCGGTGAGCCGCCGGCTGTTCGCCATGATGGCCGGCACGCCGCGTACCTCGACCGGTTCTCCGCCGGTCTCGATCGGCGCGACCCTGGCCATGTCCGGTGCGAGCAGCGCGGCGACGAGGTCGAACCGTCCCCTCTGGACCAGCGAGACGTACCGCTGCGCGACGCCCCGCACCGAGAGCGGCCCGAAGTCGTCCGCATGGTCGGTTGCCCACTCTCGGAAGGTACGCGCCGGGACACCGGTCACGTCCTGCACGGTCCGGGTCACCGGCTCCGGTTCGGTGACCAGTCCCGCCCAGTACGCCAGCGCCCCGTCGAGGAAGTCGGCGTCGCCCCAGACCTCGAGGAGGTCCTGGCGTACCTGCTCGACCGGGATCTCCACCCAGCGCACCGTCCGGCCGACCGCCTCGCCGATCAGCCGCGCCTGCTCGGCCTGGGTCACCGGCTCCGGCCCGGTGAGCACGTACTTCCGGCCGGCGTGCCCCTGCTCGGTCAGCGCCCGTACCGCCACCGCCGCGATGTCACGCTCGTGGATCAGCGACCGGGCGGCTCCGCCGTAGACCCAGCGGACCGTTCCGGTGGCGCGGATCTGGTCCGCCCACTCCAGGGTGTTGGTGGCGAAGCCGCCGGCGCGCAGGAAGGTCCAGGTCGCTCCGGACGCCTCGATCAGCCGCTCGACCTCGCCCCAGAATCCGTTGCGGGCCGGGTCCTGGTCGTCCCGGACGTTCATCGCGGAGAGGTAGACGACGTGCACGCCGGCTGCGGCGATGGCATCCACCACCGCCGGAGCCAGTTCGGCGGTAAGGAACGGCCAGAGCAGGAACACCCCGTCGACCCCGGCGGCGGCGCCGGCCAGGGCGACCGGGTCGGCGAGGTCACCCTGGACCAGGGTGGCACCCTCGGGCAGGTCGGCACGGTCCGGATCCCGGACCAGCGCCCGGACGCCGGCACCGGCCGCCAGCAGTCCGGTGACCACGTGCCGCCCCACGTTTCCGGTCGCGCCGATGACCAGGATCGTTCGCTTGTCGCCCATTCCAGTTCCCCTCGTGTCGACCGGACCGACCAGATACGGGCCGGCCGGGTCCCGGTGTGGGACCGCCGACCCAGGCTCGGACTTAAACAAAGGTTCAAGTCAAGTACCCTCGGTCGGGTGACGACGATTCCCTGGCAGGCGGCGGAGCTGACGATCGGCGAGCTCGCCGAGCGCAGCGGCGTACCGGCGTCGGCGCTGCGGTTCTACGAGCGACAGGGGCTGATCGGCAGCCGTCGCACCTCGGGAAACCAGCGGCGCTACCACCGCAGCACCTTGCGTAAGGTCGCCTTCATCCGGGCGTCGCAGAGCGTCGGCATCCCGCTGTCGGTGATCGGCGAGGTGCTCGGCTTTCTCCCCGAGGACGTCGCACCGACCCGGGAGTTCTGGCTCCGCGCGTCGGAGTGCTGGAGTGCCGAACTGAACGGCCGGATAGCCCGGCTGGAGCGGATGCGCGATCTGTTCACCGAGTGCGTCGGCTGCGGCTGCCTCTCCTTCGAGCAGTGCGGGCTGGTCAACCCGCGGGACGTACTCGGCGAACAGGGCTCGGGGCCGCACCGGTTGCAGTGACCGGTTGTCGCTGCCGCCGCCCGCCGGACCGAACGCGCTCCGCCCGAGGCGTGCCTCCGGCGGCACCCGAACCGGCGGCATGGCGACGCTTCGCCGGGCATGGCCGCCACCGCCTGAGTGGCGGCGTTTGCGCCTGATCGGGCGATGGGTATCAGGTCGGCAACACTCCCGGCGGGCCGGGGCCGGCAGGAGTTCGGCCATCGGTCACCGCGCCGGGTCGATCCGCATTCCACCCCCGAGGAGGCTCTCATGCGCTACGGATCGATAGGCGGCGTCATCGTACTGCTATGGCTGATCATCGGCGCGATCGCGGCCGGACAGCGCGGATACTTCGACCGGAGCAACGACAACTGCGCCGAGGTGGGCACCACCGCCGTGACGGTGGTCGCCGGACCGCTCAACTACGTCGGGCTGAACCCCGAGATCGAGTGTGACGTGCCCGAGCCCTCGCAGTGACCTCGGCCGGTCGGGACGGCCAGCCGGACCCCTCGTCCGCGCCGTCCCGCCGGCTGGCTCCGCTGCACGGTGACGACCTCCCCGACTCACAGCGGCAGCCGAGAACACCGCTCCACGCCCACCGACAGCATCGCGCCGGGCCGGCCCAGCAGGTCGGCCCGGCGCCGCTGTGTCGGCCCGGCGCCGCTGTATCGGCCTGGCGCCGCTGTATCGGCCTGGCGCCGCTGTATCCGCCCGGCGCCGTACCCCTCGTGAGGTCTCCCCACGCTGCCTTCTGCATGCTGGTCACCTCGCCCGTCGCGGTGCCGGCGTTGACCTGAATCGGGGTAACCCGAGCATCGCCCTGCGCCCGACTCCCGCGTCGACGATCTCGGGCCGGCTCCGCGGTTGCCGGCCGCCGGGCAGATTGGCCGGGCCGAGGAGCCTCCCGTCGCCGTAGCGGAGCCACCCGGCAGTCGATCTCCGCCGACCGCCCCGGACAGTGGCGCTGTCGGCGGTCGGCGGAGGCCGACCCGGCGGCGCACCGCATCGGCCGGTCGCCGGCCGACCGACGGGGGAAGTCCGGACGGACGTATCGGAACAGACGGCTCCAACCAGCGGAGATTCGTATATCCGGATTTAGCTATATAGATGATCTTCATTCACATGCGAGCCCTGACATTTGTCATAGGTACCCGTGCACGACGCACCCCTGGGGATGACTTAACACACTAGTAACACCTCGGATCCGACCAGGAGACTCGGATGCGTCGATGAAGCACGGTCGCCCAGGGACCACCCGAGGAGCCGCGACGATGGACGAAAGATACGACGCCTACTGCGCGGTCGATCCGCTGTTCTACGACTCCCTCAGCACCACCTCCGCAACCACCGCCGCCGGGTTCGCGGCCGCCGACCGCCCGGTGCCGGCCGGCTGGCAGCGCGAGCCGAGCGACGACTGGCTGGTTTACGGTCCCGAGGACGGCAAGCTGCCCCAGCAGGGCTGGAAGATCCACGTGTCGGCCTGCCTGGACAACGCCGACCGGATCCTGGACAGCGTCTTCGACTACTGCGTCCCCCGGGGGATGTCGTTCAAGTTCCTCCGCGGTCCGCGGATGCTGCTGATGCGCAACTCGAAGTACGCCCGGCGCGGATCCAGCGGCAAGTTCGTCACCATCTACCCCCGGGACGAGGCCGAACTCGAACTGGCCTGCAAGGAACTCACCGAGCGGCTGGACGGCGAGGCCGGGCCGTACATCCTCAGTGACCTGCGCTACGGCGCCGGCCCGGTCTACGTCCGGTACGGCGGCTTCGCCGCCCGGTACTGCGTCGGCGCCGACGGCCAGGTGGTACCCGCCGTCGAGGACGGCACCGGCACCCTGGTACCGGACCGACGCGACCCGGTCTTCCACGTGCCGGACTGGGTGACCCTGCCCGAGTTCCTCGGCCCGCACCTCGCCGCCCGCAACGCGACCACCACCACAGACCTGCCGTACCGGATCGAACGTGTGATCCACTTCTCCAACGGCGGCGGCCTGTACGTCGGCCGGGACACCCGCGGCGACACCCAGGTGGTGCTGAAGGAGGCGCGCCCGCACGCCGGGCTGGACGCCACCGGCACGGACGCGATCACGAGGCTGCACCGCGAGGCCGAGATGCTCCGCCGGCTCGCCGACGTGCCGGGGATCGCCCGGGTGCACGACGAGTTCGTCCTCGGCGACCACCACTTCCTCGCCCTGGAGTTCGTCGAGGGCCGGGCGCTGAACAAGCTGGTCGTCGAGCGGTACCCGCTGGTCGACGCCGATGCCACTCCGGCCGAGCTGGCCGACTACACGGACTGGGCGCTGCGGATCCACGCGCAGGTGCAGCGGACCGTGGAGGCGATCGCGGCGCACGGCATCGTCTACGGCGACCTGCACCTGTTCAACATCATGGTCGGGCCGGACGACCGGGTCACCCTGATCGACTTCGAGGTCGCCGCCCCGGTCACCGAGGCGAGCCGGCCCGCGCTGCGCAACCAGGCGTTCGCCGCCCCGCGCGACCGGACCGGCCTCGCCGTGGACCGCTACGCCCTGGCCTGCCTCCGGCTTGCGCTGTTCCTGCCGCTGACCCAGATGGTCCGGCTGGCCCCGGCCAAGGCCGCGCACCTCGCCGACGTGGTCGCCGCGCACTTCCCGGTGCCGCGCGACTTCCTGGACGCGGCCGTCGCCGAGATCACCGGCGGCGCCGCCCGCCCCGGCGGACCCGGCGGCCGTTCCGACGAGACGGCCACCCGGGTCGGCGAGACAGCCACCCGGGTCGGCGGGGCCGCGACGCGGTCCGGCGAGGTGCCAGCCGGTCGGGCCGAGGGCTCGGCGCGGGCCGGCACGGGCCACCCCGTGCCCGGGACCGACGATTTCGCCGCCGGCCCGTCGGCCTGGCCGAGACTGCGTGACCGGGTCGCCGGCGCCATCCTCGCCAGCGCGACGCCGGACCGCGACGACCGACTCTTCCCCGGCGACATCGACCAGTTCCGCACCGGCGGCCTCAATCTCTGCTACGGCGCGGCCGGCGTCCTGCACGCGCTGCACGCCACCGGCGCCGGCCGGTACCCGGAGTACGAGGACTGGCTGGTGAAGCGGGCGCTGCACCCGGCCTCCGGCACCCGCTGCGGCTTCTACGACGGACTGCACGGGGTGGCGTACGCCCTGGAGCACCTCGGCCGGCGGCAGGACGCGCTCGACGTACTCGACATCTGCCTCGGAGAGCCCTGGGAAGAACTCGGCGAGGACCTGGTGAGTGGGCTCTCCGGCATAGCGCTCAACCTCGCCGAGATGGCCGGCCGGACCGGCGAACCGACGTTACGGCAGGCCGCCTGGCGCGCCGCCGAACTGGTCGCCGACCGGTCGACCGACGGCGCCGGTGCGCCGGCCGGAGGCGACACCGCCGGCAGCACCGGCGCCGGAGCGCAGATCAGCGGCGGGCAGCACCCGTACGCGGGACTGACCCGGGGGCGTACCGGCCCGGCCCTGATGTTCCTCCGGCTCTACGAGTGCAGCGGCGACACCGAACTGCTGGACCGGGCCGGCGACGCGCTCCGGCACGACCTGCGCCGGTGCGTGGTACGCCCGGACGGGGCGCTGGAGGTCAACGAGGGCTGGCGGACCATGCCGTACCTGGCACACGGCAGCGTCGGCGTCGGACTGGTGCTCGACCAGTACCTCCGGCACCGGCCGGACCCGGAACTCGCCGAGTCCGCCGACGCCGTCCGGCGGGCCGCCCGGGCCCCGTTCTACGCGCAGTCCGGACTCTTCGCCGGGCGGGCCGGCATCATCGCCTACCTGGCAGCGCGGACGGCTGACCGGAGCCGCCCGGCCGGAGAGCACCCGAGCGGTGCGGGGCCGGACCGGGCCGACGACCGGACCGAACTGGACCGTCAGGTGGGCCGGCTGGCCTGGCACGCGCTGCCGTACCGGGACTACCTCGCCTTCCCCGGCGAGCAACTGCTGCGGCTGTCGATGGACCTGGCCACCGGGAGCGCGGGCGTACTGCTCGCCACCGGGATGGCCCGGCACGACGAGCCGGTGACGCTGCCCTTCCTCGCGCCGCTGACCGGCGCGACCAGACTCCCCTCGCTGCCGCGAGGGGCACATCGGACCGACATCTAGGAGGAGGTGAACACACATGGCGCTTCTGGACCTTCAGGGGATGGAGCTGGCCGACCGCACCGGTGGTGGTGGCGGTGGCGGCGGCGGTAGCCGCGCGAGCCTGCTGCTGTGCGGCGACAGCTCGCTGTCCGTGACGACCTGCAACTGATCAGGTCAGCATCGGGGCCCTGGGTGGGCAGACGTCCCCACCCAGGGCAACCCCGTGTCGACGGGAGGGTGGTACGCGTGGCCGCCGACGGGAACCGGCTGTTCCAGGCCGACGGGAACCGGCTTCTTCGGCAGGCGATCGCGTACGGCGGCGGCTGGACCGTCACCCTCGGGGCCGCCGCGCTGCTCGGCGCGGCGGCCGAACTGCTGTTGCCGGCCGCCCTCGGGCTGGCCGTGGACGCCGCGCTCGGCGAGGCGGACCGGCGGTGGCCGCTGGCCGCCTGCGGCCTGGTCGTGCTGATCGTCGCCACCGACACGCTGAGCAATCTGGCCGGCGGAGCCGGCACCGCCCGCACCACCGCACGGCTCCGGCACCGGCTGCTCGGGCACCTGCTCGCCCTCGATCCGCGCCGCGCCGCCCGCTATCCGGTGGGCGACCTGGTCGGCCGGCTGGTCGGGCAGGCAGCCGACTCCGGGCAGGCGGGCAGCACCGTGGTACTCGGTGTGACCGCCGCGCTGCCCCCGCTGGGCAGCGTCGTCGCACTGCTGCTGCTCGACTGGCGCCTCGCCGTCACGTTCGGTGCCGGGCTGCTGCTGCTCGCCGTCGGTCTGCGGGCCTTCGTCACCGACGCCTCGGCCGCCGCCGCCGGCTATCTCGGGGTACAGGGTCGGATCGCCGGGTGGCTCACCGAGGCGCTGCACGGCGCCCGTACCATCGCCGCCGCCGGCACCGTCCGGGCCGAGATCGACCGGGTACTCGCCCCGCTGCCGCAACTGCGCGCGCACGGTACCCGTACCTGGACCACCCTGGCCCGGGCCTCGGGCCGGACCGCCGCGGTGGCCCCGCTGCTGCAACTGGCGATCGTCGCGGTCGGCGGCTGGTCGGTGGCCGGCGGTCGGCTCACCCCGGGCCAGCTCTTCGCGGCGGTGCAGTACGCCGCGCTCGGCGCCGGCCTGGGCAGCATCGTCGCCACGCTCAACCGGCTGGTCCGGACCCGGGCCGGCGCGCAGCGGGTCGCCGCCGTACTGGCCGAACCGCCCCGGTCGTACGGGACGGCGACGCTGCCCGCCGGCACCGGCCGGCTGGTCCTCTCCGGCGTGACCGTGTACGGCAACGACGGCCGGCCGGTGCTGGACGGAATCGACCTGCGGGTACCGCCCGGCGCCACGATCGCCGTCATCGGCCCGTCCGGAGCCGGCAAGTCGACCCTCGCCGCGGTCGCCGGCCGGCTCCGGGATCCCGACGCCGGCGAGGTGCTGCTGGACGGGGTACCGCTGCGTCGGCTGAGCCGGTCCGCCCTGCGACACGCGGTCGGATACGGCTTCGAACGGCCGGTGCTGATCGGCGACACGATCGCGGAGGCGATCACGCTCGGCTCCGGTGCGCCACCCCACACCACATGGGCGACCGTCGACCGGCAGCCCGACACCAAACAGGCAACCGTCGACCGGCAGCCCGACACCGGACAGCCGACCATCGACGGGCGACGGGCCGCCGGGCAGCCGACCATCGACGGGCGACGGGCCGCCGGGCAGTTCGTCGCGGTGGCCCGGGCCGCCGCGATCGACGAGTTCGTCGAGCGGCTGCCGGACGGCTACCACAGCCGGCTCGACGCGACCCCGATGTCCGGCGGCGAGGCACAGCGGCTCGGCCTGGCCCGGTCCCTGCACGCCCAGCGGCTGCTGATCCTCGACGACGCGACGTCCAGCCTGGACACCGCGACCGAGCACCGGATCGCGGCGGCGGTCGCCGCGCACCCGGACCGGCGTACCCGACTGGTCGTGACCCACCGGGTGGCCACCGCCGCCGCCGCCGACCTGGTCGCCTGGCTGGAGGGCGGCCGGCTCCGGGGCGTCGGCCCGCACCGGGAGCTGTGGCGGGACCCGGCGTACCGGGCCGTATTCACTGCGTCGGCACTGCCCCGGACGGGGCCCACCGGGCCGGTGGAGCTGCCGGTCGAGGCGGTTCGATGAGCCGCGTCGTCCGGTTCACCGCCGCCGCGCTGCGCCGCCGGGCCGGCCCGCTCGGCCGGCTCGCCGGCTGGTCGGCCGCCGAGGCGCTGCCGGCCCTGCTCGCCGGGTACCTGACCGCGCGGGCCGTGGACGACGGATTCCTGGCCGGTCGGCCGGGAACCGGACTGGGCTGGCTCGGCGTACTGGCCGTCGCGGTCGT
Source organism: Plantactinospora sp. CA-294935 (assembly GCF_050936445.1). NCBI lineage: Bacteria > Bacillati > Actinomycetota > Actinomycetes > Micromonosporales > Micromonosporaceae > Plantactinospora > Plantactinospora sp. CA-294935. Next base: position 6,718,579 of record NZ_JBNJMU010000001.1, on the reverse strand, counting down.
GATCGGGGCGGTCGGCACCAACCGGGCGTACGCCTGCCTCGGCGACATCGTCGAGCCGTTCCGCGACGAGTTGGCGGAACGGGTCGTCACCGGGGCGCTGCACCGGTCGACCGCGGCCGGAGCCCGCCCGGAGACCGCCGCGGTAGCCCGGTTGACCCACCAGGTGGAGATCGTCCGGGACACCTTCGCCGGGCTGGTGATGGTGGTCCGGGGTTTCCTGTTCACCGCCGGGGCGGCCCTGCTCGGGCTCTTCTCGCTGACCCCGGTGGTGGCCGGGGTGGTCGCGGTACCGCTGGTCGCCGGGCTGGTGCTGTTCGCCGCCGCGCTGCCGGCGATGGTCGCCCGGCAGCGCGACTACGTCCGTGCCGACGAGCGGCTCGGTGAGGCGGCCGGCACCGCCCTCGCCGGCCACCGGGACGTGGTGGCGTGCGGCGCGCAGGAGATCGTCGCCGACCGGGTGGGCCGGCAGGTGGACCGGCAGGCCGGGGCCGAGCACGCGCTGGCCCGGATGGCCGCGCTGCGCAGCCTCAGCCTCGCGGTCGGCGGCTGGCTGCCGCTGGCGGTACTGCTGCTGGCCGCTCCGTGGCTGGTCCGGCGCGGGCTCACCGCCGGTGCGGTGCTCGGCGCCCTGGTGTACGTCGCCACCGGTCTCCAGCCAGCGCTGCACGCGCTGGTGCAGGGCGTGGCCGGCGGCGGACTCCGGTTCGCGGTGACGCTGGACCGGATCCTAGACGCCACCACGCCCTCGACCAGCCCCACCACCGTCGGGCGCGTCGCGGCCGACCCGCCCCGCACGGGGGCTGCCGCAGCCGCCTTCCCCGCGGAAGCCGTGGCGCCCCTGCCATCGGATGCCGTCGGGTCCGGGCCCGGCACGGGGCCGCCGGACACCGGACCGCCAGGCACCGGCACCGAACCGCCAGGCACCGGCACCGGACCGCCGGGCAGCGGGACCGGGTTGGCCTGGGCGGAGCTGCGCGGTGTGACCTTCCGTTACGGCCCGCGGGCCCGTCCGGTCCTCGACGGCTTCGACCTCACCCTCGCCGATGGGGCCTACCTGGCGGTGGTGGGACCGAGCGGGGCCGGCAAGTCCACCCTGGCCGGACTGCTCGCCGGGCTGCTCCAATCACAGGCCGGGACGGTGCTGCTCGGCGGGACACCGGTCGATGGCGCCGGGCCGGCGACGCTGGCCCGACACCGGGTACTGATCCCGCAGGAGGCGTACGTCTTCACCGGCACCCTGCTGGACAACCTGCGCTACCTCCGACCCGACGCGCGGCACAGTCAGGTCGACGCGGCGGTGCACCGGCTGGGCCTGCTGCCGCTGGTACGCCGCCTCGGCGGGCTGACCGCGACGGTGGACCCCACGGTGCTCTCCGCCGGCGAACGGCAACTCGTGGCGGCGGTACGCGCATACCTCTCCCCCGCGCCGCTGGCGATCCTGGACGAGGCGACCTGCCACCTGGACCCGGTGGCCGAGGCGACGGTCGAAGGCGCCTTCGGCACCCGTCCCGGTGCGCTGGTGGTGGTCGCCCACCGGATCAGTTCGGCACTGCGGGCCCGGCAGGTGCTGATCCTCGACGGCGGTCCCCCGCTGTGCGGCCGGCACGACGAACTGCTGACCCGCTCGGCGACCTACCGGGAACTGGTCGGGCACTGGCAGGGCGATCCGGTTGCGGCCGGGGTGGCCGATAGCTAGCCGAGGGGGCCAATAGATAGAGTTGTCTCGATGGCAGTCATGCACGTCCTCGGCCTCAGCGCGCTGTCGCACGACGCGTCGGCATGTGTCGTACGGGATGACGAGATCCTCTTCGCCGGCCACGCCGAACGCTACTCACGCCGGAAGAACGATCCTGACCTCACTCCCGGGCTGCTCGCCGAGGCGCTCTCCTGGGGTCGCCCCGACCTGGTCGCCTGGTACGAGCATCCGCTGTGGAAGAAGCTGCGCCACCTACGGGCCGGGCAGTTCCGGCACGCGGTGGCGGTCGACGACCTCCCCCGCCGCTACCTGGCCCGGCTCGACCTGCCGGAGCTGCGCGGCGTGCCGATCCGGTACGTGGGGCACCACCACTCGCACGCCGCCGCCGGGCACTTCACCAGCGGTGAGCGGCACACGGCCGTACTCACCGCCGACGCGATCGGCGAGTTCGAGACGTTGACCCTCGGCGAGTTCTCCGACGGCGTCTACCGGGTCCTCGCCCGCTGCCGATATCCACACAGCCTCGGGCTGCTCTACAGCGCCTTCACCCGGCGCTGTGGGTTCAAGCCGAACGAGGAGGAGTTCATCGTGATGGGGCTGGCCGCGCTCGGTCGACCCCGGTACGTGGCGCAGCTCAAGGCGGACCTGATCGAACTCACCCCGCCCACCTTCCGGCTGCGCCGCAACGTGCACCGGGGCATCGGCGACTGGCAGCCCCGGGCCGATCCGGCGGATCTGGCGGCGAGCATCCAGGCGGTGACCGAGGAGGTCCTGCTCGGGGCGGCGCGCTGGCTGCGGACCCGGGTCGACGCGGCGACGCTGACCGTGATGGGTGGGCTGGGGCTCAACTGCGTCGCCAACGAACTGCTCGCCCGGCGCAGCGGCTTCGACCGGGTGACCCTGCTGCCGAACCCCGGGGACGCCGGGTCGAGCCTCGGCGCGGCGGCGGCGGTCCTCGGCCACCAGCTCAACTGGACCGGGCCGTACCTGGGAACCCTGATCGGGGGTGACTACCCGGTCGCGGCCCTGGCCGAGGCGCTGGCCACCGGGACGGTGGTGGGAGTGGCCAGGGGTCGGGCCGAGTTCGGTCCCCGGGCGCTGGGCAACCGCTCGCTGCTGGCCGATCCGCGCGGTCCGGACAGCCGGGACCGGGTCAACCGGGTGAAGGGGCGGGAGCCGTTCCGCCCGTTCGCCCCGGTGGTCCGGCAGGAGGTCGCCGAGAGGTACTTCGACATGCCGGTCGGCGCGTCGCCGTACATGCAGTTCACCGCCCGGTGTCGGGATCCCCGGGCGTTTCCCGGGATCGTGCACGTGGACGGGACGTCCCGGGTGCAGACCGTGACCCGGGACCAGCACCCGGGCCTGTACGACCTGCTCGGCGAGTACGAGCGGCGGACCGGCTGCCCGATCCTGCTCAACACCAGCCTGAACCTGAAGGGTGAACCGCTGGTCAACGACGTGGCGGACGCCCGCCGGTTCAGCAGCCGGACGGGCGTGCCCGTGCTGTGAGCCGGCTCCGGCCGGTCGACCCGTCGTCCCCGCTCGGCGTCGTCCGGCCAGACGCGGGTCCGGTGCGGCGGCCGGATCGGCGGCGGCGGCCGACGTGGTACCGGTGCAGGGCTCAGCTCGTCGTCGCCGGCCGTCGATAGACGCCGTGCCACCAGATCAGCGCGAGTTCGCGGGCGAACGAAGCGTCACCGCTGGCGTCGCCGCCGGAACTGGCGACGTGGTCGATGATGGCGGTCTCGCCGCCTGCCACGATCACCCGGCTGGCGGAGAGCACGTCGAGGTCGGCCGGCGCCCGGCCGGCCCGCTGTTCCTCGCCGATGATCGTGACGGTGTTGTCGAGGAACCGCACCAGGCCGCCGCGCCAGAACTCCCGTACCGCCGGGTCGTAGGCGGCGACCTCGTTGACGGCGTTGATCACGGCGGCGTACCGGCGGTGGATCCCGAGTATCCGGAGGAAGGCGTCCGCCAGGGCGTCGACGCCGTCCTCCGGCCGCCAGGCGCTCGCGATGTCGAAGCCGGCCGTCTGCATCGTGCCGGCCAGCCGCGTGAGCAGCTCGGACTTGTCCCGGAAGTGGGTGTAGAAGGTCGACCGGGCCACGCCGGCAGTCGCGGCGATCCGCTGCACGCCCAGCTCGGTGAAGCTCGCCCCCTCGACCAGGAGCCGCTCGGTCGCGGCCAGGACCTGGGCCTCGACCGAGGCACGCCGGTCGGGGTCGGGCGCGCGGCGCCGGGTGATCGATGGCATGCCGGAAATCTTAGGTCGGCCCGTCCGGGTGGGGCACCGACCGCCGTCGCGTGGTCGACGACCTGCTCGGGGTCGGGTCGACGGCGTCGAGGACCGCGGCCCGGGAGGGTGGGATAACATTGCGCCGGACACTATGTCCGACGCACTGTCCGGATCAGGCTCGGCGGCCGGACGCGGCCGCGAATCGACCACGACGCGGAGGGCAACACGTGAAATACCGCCTGCTAGGGCGTACCGGAGTGTGGGTCTCGGAGATCTCGCTGGGCGCGATGACCTTCGGTGGGGGAAATCACCCGATCTACCGCCAGTTGGGCGCCCTCGGCCGGGAGGACGTCGACCGGATCGTCGGCACGGCACTCGACGCCGGGATCAACTTCATCGACACCGCCAACGTCTACAGCGACGGCGAGTCCGAGGAGTTGCTCGGCCAGGTGCTCGGGCAACGGCGGCAGGACGTCGTACTCGCCACCAAGGTGCACGCGCCGATGGGCCCCGGCCCCAACGACCACGGCCAGTCGCGGCTGCACGTCATGCGGGCGTTGGAGGACAGCCTGCGGCGGCTGCGGACCGACCACATCGACCTGTACCAGCTCCACAACTTCGACCACCTGACCCCGTTCGAGGAGACGCTGCGCGCCCTCGACGACGCCGTACGCCAGGGCAAGGTGCGCTACATCGGCTGCGCCAACCTGGCCGCCTGGCAGGTCAGCCGGGCGCTCGGCATCTCCGCCCGGCACGGTTGGGCCGGTCTCGTCTCCGTCCAGGCCCACTACTCCCTGGTCGGCCGGGACGCCGAACGGGACCTCTTGCCGATGGCCGAGGCGGAGGGGGTGGGGCTGACGGTGTGGAGCCCGCTGGCCGGCGGTTTCCTGGCCGGCAAGACCGACCGGACCGGCACGGTGACCGACGGCGGTTCCCGGCAGGCGCACCCGGAGTACTCTCAGTTCCCGTTGATCGACCCGGCGCGCGGGCACGAGGTGCTCGACGTACTGCGGGCGGTGGCCGCCCGGCACCGGGTCAGCCCGGCCCGGGTCGCGCTCGCCTGGCTACTGAGCCGCTCGGCGGTGACCAGCGTCATCGTCGGTGCCCGCCGGGTCGACCAGCTCGCCGACAACCTCGCCGCCACCGAGCTGGCCCTCAGCCCGCAGGACCTCGCCGAACTCGACGAGGTCAGCAGCCTGCCGCCGGCCTATCCGAACTGGATCCAGCAGGCCTTCGCCGGCGCCCGGTCACCCCGGCAGGGCTGACCCGAGCGGTGGAACGCGACGGCGGGCGGGACGGCGATCGTCCCGCCCGCCACCGGTCTGCGGCCGCCGACCCGGTCGACCGGTTCAGATCCAGCCCTTCTCCCGGGCGATCCGGATCGCCTCGATCCGGGTACGCGCGCCGGTCTTGCCGGCGATCCGTGACAGATGGTTCCGCACGGTGCCGGCAGACAGCGACAGCTTGCTGGCGATCTCCACCACCGGCCACCCTTCGGCGGCGATCTCCAGCACCTCCACCTCCCGTTCGGTGAGCGGGTTGTCCCGGCTGAGCGCCGCGACCACCAGATCCGCGTCCACGACGGAACCCCCGCGGGCGAGCCGGCGGACCGCCTCGACCACCCGCTCCGGCGCGACGTCACTGCCGAGGAACCCGAGACGCTGGCACTGGGCACGCAACGCGTCCCCGAGCACCCTCGGCCGGCGCGGGTCCACCAGTACCAGTACCGGAGGCGGTTCGGACGGCGCGACCCGGTTGGAGAGCGCCCCCGCCTCGAAGAGCTTGACGTCCGCGATGGCCACGTCGGGACGCTGCATCCGCAGCGCCGTGCCGACGTCCTCGGCTCGGTCGACCTCCGCGACGACCTCGATGTCGTCCTGAGTGGTCAGCACGAAGGCCAGGGCGCCACGGATGAGAGCGCCGTTCAGCGCGAGCAGCGTTCGGATCACGTTCCCCCCTGCTACTTGTCACCGCTAGATCACCCCGCGTGAACATTCAAACACGAGCACGCCGAGTACGCCCGTTGGAGCGACCGGAACCGTCGAGGTCAGATCCAACCCGCCCGCTGGGCCTGCCGGACCGCCTCCAGCCGGTTGCGGGTCCCGGTCTTGCGCAGGATCACCGATAGGTGGTTACGCACCGTGCCGTGTGCGAGAAAAAGCCGGCGGGCGATCTCCTTCAGCGGCAGACCCTCGGCGACCACCCGGAGCACCTCCAGTTCCCGGTTCGTCAGCGGGCTCTCCGGCGGGTTCAGCGCGGCGACGGCGGCGACCGGGTCGAACACCCGCTCGCCGAACGCCACCGCCCGGACCAGCCGGGCCAGCTCCGCCGGTGGCAGGTTCTTGTCCACGAAACCCCGGGCACCGGCCCGGATCGCCCGTTGCAGCGCCTCCGGGGTCAACTGGGTACTCAACGCCAGCACCGCGCTGCCCGGCGCCTGCACACCGAGCTGCGCCATCACGTCGAGCATGTCGGCACCCGGCAGTTCCATGTCGACCACGACCACGTCCGGTCGTCGCCGACGGGCGACCGTCACCAGCTCAGCGGGCTCGTGGAGGTCCGCCACCACGTCCAGGTCCTCCTCACTCGACAACACCGCCCGCAGCGCCCCCCGCAGCAAACCCATCTCCTCCACGATCACAATCCGGATCACGAGGTCACTCCGATCTCGGTACACAAAACTCAGCGACAACGCGACGTCCGAGCGGGTCTCATCCCGACCGGAGCCGATCACGAGCACGATTGAGTACGGCGCCGTCGGTCGGGCCCGCCACCTCGACGGGTACCGCGGTGCCCGGTGCACCGACGGAGGCTCCACCGGCAGCTCCCGGGACGGGAGCGGCGACGGCGGAGATGGAGAGCGACCGGGAGTACGGCCGCCGGAGCGGATCAGCCAGGCAAGGCTGGTACGCCCGGCGACCGGCCGGTGGGGCTGGCGGCTCCGTACGGGAACACCGACGGAGTTCCCGTGGGCGGCGACGAGCCGGCGCCGGCCGGCAGTGCGGTGGCCTGTCCACCGCTGGACGACGCAGGCCCGGCCTGCTGGGTGCCGGCACCGGTGCCGACGGGTGAGTGCGGAGTGGACGGAAGCCCGGAGTCGGTGCTCCGGGCGGCGGCACGCGAGGCCGAGGGACCGCTCGGGCCCGCCGCGCCGCCGGCACCCGGATCGAGCGAACCCCGCAGTGGCGCGGACGACCTGGACGGCTCGGCGGGAACCGCGACCGGCGCAGGCGACTCGGCCAGGGCCGGCGGGAGCACCGGTGGCGCCACGGCGGACGTGGGGGGCGGCTCGACCGGCTGGTGCGCCAGCAACAGCGGCGACGGTCCGCCGGAGTAGCCTCCGCGCGGAACCTCACCGACGACCTCCGGCACGCTACCGACGATTTCCGGTACCGTCCCCGCCAGCTCCGGCAACCGTACGACCACTTCCGGGACGCCTCGCACCACGTCCGGCAGCGCCCCCAGCACGAGCGGTACCCCGGCCAGCAGGTCGGGCCGCGCACCGGTCAGCACGGGTACCCCGGTTGCCAGCTCCGGAAACGCACCGGTCAGCACGGGCACCTCGGTCGGGATCTGAGCGACAGCCGCCGCCTGGAGTGGAGCGGCCCGGTCGGCGGCCGGGCGATGGGTCTGCGACCTCATCCGGTCCGGGCGGATCGCGGTGCTCGCACCGTCCAGTCGGGACGCGAGAGCCGAGCGCCAGGCGCCGGCCGCCGGCGCGGCAGGCTCCGGACGCGACGCGGAACCACCGCGCGCCGAGCCGGCGGCCGAGCCTCCCGGCTGCGGCCGCGACGCGGGCCCACCACGTTCCACCCCGGAGGGGTAACGGACCCGTTCCGCAGCGCCACGTTCCGGAGGGGCGCGGTCCGGACGAGCGGACTCCGGACGTGCGCGGTCCGGACGGACACTCTCCGGACGAGCGCGGTCCGGACGGACACGCTCCGGACGGGCGGACTCCGGACGAGCGGCGGGGCGAACGGTCTCGGGTGTCGCTTTTCGAGTCAACTGAACGTGATCGTCGAGGAGTTCCGGCAGCCCCGGCGCGACCGTCTCGGCGAGCGAGCCGAGCGGCTGCGGCCCGCTCGCCGGGGCGCCGCGGTCACCGGCGAGCGCCGGTCCGTCGAACGTGGCGAGAAGGAGATATCCGGTCAGCGCACCGCCGCCGAGCAGGGCAATTCGGGTCAGCAGTCGGACAGCTCGCCGCCCGGGGCCCGGCCGCCCCGGACCCGGCACGTGCCGGACTGCTGAGACCGCGGCCATGTCGCGAAGGCGCTCCTCAAGTAGGCGGACAGGGACGAAAGCGTAACGCAGTGTCTATCACGCCGCACCCGATACGCCACGCCGGCTCGCGGGCGCGGCCGGGAGTACCCGTTCACTCACGTCCCCGAGGCACCCGCCGATTTATGGTGGGCGGGTGACCGCACCCCGCCCGCCCGTACTGCCCGTCGTGCAGTTCCGGAGCCAGGCCGGGACCATCGACCTCGGTTGGGGACACCCGCATCCGGCGGCGCTGCCGATGGACGCCTGGGCCGAGGCGACCCACTCCGCGCTGCGCCGCTACGGTGCCGCCGCGCTCACCTACGGGCACGCGGCCGGCCCGGGTCCGCTGATCGAGTGGCTCTGCGAACGGTTGGCCGAAGTGGACGCCGGAGCGCCGGAGCCCGGCCAGGTCTTCGTCACCGCGGGCGCGTCGCACGCGCTAGACCTCGTCGCCTCCGTCCTCTGCCGACCCGGCGACGTCGTACTGGTCGACTCCCCCACCTACCATCTGGCGCTGCGGGTCGTCGCCGACCACCGGGTCGACACGGTGCCCGCCCCCGCCGACGAGGACGGCATCGATCCCGCCGCCACCGCCGGGCTGATCCGGGCCATCACCCGGCAGGGCCGGCGGGTGGCGATGCTCTACCTGGTGCCGACGTTCAACAATCCGACCGGGCGGTCACTGCCGGCGCAGCGCCGGGCCGCCCTGCTGGCGGTGGCCGCCCGCACCGGCGTACCGGTGGTGGAGGACGACACCTATCGGGAACTCGCCTATCCCGCTCCGGCGCCGGCCTCGCTGTTCAGCGGCGCCGAGCCGGGGACCGTGGTCCGGATCGGCTCGTTCGCCAAGAGCGTCGCGCCCGGGCTGCGGCTCGGCTGGCTCACCGGTGCCCGGCCGCTGGTCGCGGCGGTGACCGCACGGGGTTATGTGGACAGTGGTGGCGGGGTCAACCACGCCGTGGCGCTGGCCATGGCCGAGTTCGCGGCGTCCGGCGCGTACCGGCGGCACGTCGAGGCGATCCGGATCCGGTACCGCCGGCAACGCGACGCGCTGGTGGCCGCCGTACGCGACGAACTGTCGCAGGCCCGGTTCGTGGTACCCGGCGGTGGCTGGTTCCTGTGGCTGCGGCTGCCGCACCCGTACGGCGGCACCGACCTGCTGCCGTACGCCGAGGCCGCCGGGGTCTCGTACGTGCCCGGCCGGCAGTTCTTCGTGGCCGACACCGGGCACCGCCACCTGCGACTGTCGTACTCGATGTGTGACCCGGAGACGCTGGCCGAGGGGGTGCGCCGGCTGGCCGGGGCGTACCGGGAGGCCGGTCTGTCGAGCCGGTCCACCCCGCTGCCGGGCTGAACCGGTGGCGTCGCGCGCCCGCGGCGACTCAGTTCTGCCGGCCGGAACCGGTCAGCCGCCGCCACGCGGGGCCGACCTTCCATCTCGCCATCCCGGCCAGGTCACGGGCGTGTTCGAAGACGTCCGGCCGGGCCGTGCCCTTGGCGACCGCGCGGTCGAGGTCGTGGCCGCAGCGCACCAGTACGGTGTCGAAGTCCCGGCGTACCGGTTCCAGCAGCTCATAGCCGAACGCCCGGTACTGGCGGGCGAAGAGTGCCCGGTACGGCCGCACCCCCTCGTGCAGCCCCGACCCGTACGCCATCGGCTCCCTCGCCCGGTCCCGGACGTACTCCGGCAGCAGGTCGGCGTACGCGTGCCGGAGCAGCCACTGCCGTCGTCCGTCCCGCAGTTTCAGCTCGGCCGGCAGCCGCATCGCCAACTCGACCAGCGACAGGTCGAGGAAGGGCGGCCGGGTCTCCACCCCGTGCCCGAGGCTGATCCGGTCCATCCGCTGCAATCCGGTACGGCAGAGGTTGCGGATCCGGTGCCGGAAAAGCCGGCCGGCGGCCTCCGGACCGACCCGGCCCGAGCCCGGATGCCCGCCGAAGAGGTCGTCGACGCCGTCGCCGGTGAGCACCACCCGGACGCCGAGATCGCGGACCCGCCGGAACAGCGGTACCGAGATGACCGCATCGATCAGGTCCGCGTACTCGGTGAGTTCGGAGATCCGGATGGCCGCCCGGATGTCGTCGAGCCGGATATCCCGGGGCTGGACCTCGATCACCTCGTGGTGCACACCGAGGTCGGCCGCGAGCCGGCGGGCGCACTTCACGTCCGCGCTGTCCGGGGTGCCGACGGTGAACGCCACGCAGTCGTGGTGGAGCTGCCGGACGTGCAGCAGGGCGAGGGTGCTGGCCAGGCCGCCGGAGAGCAGCACCCCGACGGTGAGGTCGGTGTCGACCCGGGCCCGGATGCTGTCCCGGACCGCTTCCCGGAGCAGCCCCGCCGCCTCCTCGGTGTCGCGGACCGGCGGCTGCCCGCCGCCGAGCCGGGCCAGGTCCAGGTAGGGCACCAGCTCCGGCCCGCTGACGGCGTCGGCCCAGCCGTGGTGCCCGGGCGGCAGCTCCGAGATCGGCGCGCCGACCGGCACCAGCGCCTTGACCTCCGAGGCGACGTGCAGCCGGCGCAGGTGCCGGGACCAGTAGAGCGGGCGCGCTCCGAGCGCATCGCGGGCCAGGTAGAGCCGTCCGGTGGCGGTGTCCGCGAGGGCGAACGCGAACTCGCCGCGCAGCCGGGTGACCGCCTCCGGTCCCCAGGCCAGGAACGCCTCCAGCACCACCTCGGTGTCGCTCTCGGTGCGCAGCGGCCGGCCGAGCCGGAGCAGTTCGGCGGCGAGTTCCCGATGGTTGTAGACCTCGCCGTTGTAGCAGAGCAGCCACCGGCCGTCGGCGGAGCACCAGGGCTGCGCCGCGCGCTCCCGGTCGACGATCCGCAGCCGCTGGACGCCGGCCAGCAGGTCGGGACCGAGCTGGGTCTCCGCCAGGTCGCCGCGCGGGGTGAGTTCCGCCATCATCCGGTGGAAGGTGCGGCGGTCGGCGCCGGGACCGAGCAGTAGGACGATGCCGGACATGCCGCTCAACCTCCCAGGGCGGTCAGGAAGTCGCGCCGCAGCCGGCTGGCCGCGCGCGGGCTGACACAGAGGTGCCAGGTCTGACCCTCGTCGATCACGTTCACGTCGCCCCAGCCCTGCCGCTCCCGGAGCAGGGCGGCGACCATGCCGGGCGCGTCGAACCGGCGCAGCCAGGACATCTCCAGGTCCATCGCGTACCCGAGGCAGTGCCCGCTGGGCAGCATGGCCGCGTAGCCGAGGGCCCGGAGCCGGTGCTGGTGTTCGAGGCTGCGGGCGAGGCTGGTCACCCGCAACGGCGGGGTCGGCCCGGGGCGGCGCCGGGCGAGGTCCACGGCGAGCTGGTTGAGCAGTGCCACCACCTCGGGCCGGGTCCGGGTGGTCCGCGGCCCGGTACCGGCCGCCGGTACGCCGCCCCGGCCTGCCTGCGGTGTCGACGGTGGCCGGACCCGGCACCGGACCGCGCGGGCCGCGCCGGCCAGCAGGTGTCCATCCGGCCGGCGGTAGCGGAACCGGAGCAGGTCGGTGCGGCGGAGTGCCTCAAGGTCGACCAGTTCGGCCGAGCCGTGCAGGTCGTCGTCGGTCGGAAAGCCGGGCAGGTGTCCCCACCACATGACGTCGATCCGGGAGAGCAGGTAGATCCGGATCAGCCCGGCGAGGTTGCGGGCGGCGCTGCGGTTGTTCGGCCGGTAGTCGCGGATCTCCCGGACGAGCCGGTCGGTGGCGTCGGCGGCGCCGCCGGGCAGCACGCCGAGCACGGCGGCGAAGTCCGGGCCGGTGATCCGGTCCGTCAGGGCCCGCTCCAGCCTCGGCAGGTCGTCGCGGCCGGCGTAGCCGGCCACCTCGGCGAGCAGGTCCGCCACTGCCGCCCGGTATCCGACCAGTTCGGACAGGGACGCTCCGGTGACGGGACCGGGACGCGGGGGCCGGCCGGCGGTCACGCGCCCCTGCTGCTGCCCGCTCGGCCGGATCCGTGATCCGACCTCCCCGGCGACCTCTTGGCTGGGCATCTCCGGCCTCTCCCAGGTTTCGGCGTGACCCCGAAAAGTACTGCCGGTTTTGACCGTAACACCCGATAAACCAGAAAAACGCGCGTTGCTTCGGTTGTCCCTGCCGGCGACGCGGGCACCACCCCCGTCCGCAGCCGACCGGAAGGCGCCGACGGGTCACCTTTGGAACGTTTTAGCGATCCATTGACGAATGTAGATCAATCTCTTACCGTACCTGACAGGTTCGCCGTACTCGCCCCTTGCCCCATCCGTTGCCGCTATCGGCACGCTGGCCCGGGAGGTTTCACGACCGATGATGAAACGTTTCAGGATGCTCGTAGCCGGCGGCGCCGCACTGGCCTGCCTCGGCCTACTGGTCACGGGCTGCGGCGACGACTCCGAGTCCGGCCCGGCCACCCTCCGGTACTCGTGGTGGGGCAACGCCGAACGGGCCGACCTGATGAAACAGGCGATCGCGCTCTTCGAGTCGAAGAACCCGGACATCAAGATCACGCCGAGCTTCCAGGAGTACGAGGCGTACTGGCAGAAGATGGCCACCGAGACGGCCGGCGGCAACGCCCCGGACGTACTCCAGATGGACTTCTCCTACCTGCGCGAGTACGCCGACCGGGGCGTGCTCTACGACCTGAAGAAGCAGACCGGCGGCAACCTCGTCCTCTCCGACCTGCTCGCCGGCTTCCAGGGAGCCGGCGAGGTCGACGGCGCGCTGTACGGCGTACCGGTGGGCGGCAACACCTGGAGCCTGTACTACAACCCGGCCATCTTCGCCAAGGCCGGCGTACCGGAACCGGCCGCCGGCTGGACCTGGCAGGACTACCGGACCGGCATGGCGAAGATCGCCGAGGCGACCGACAGCTACGGCGGCGGCAACTACACCGGCATCATCTACAACCTCGAGGCGCGGCTCCGCCAGCAGGGCGGGCAGCTCTTCACCCCGGACGGCAAGCTCGGCTTCACCAGGGAGCAGCTCAGCGCGTTCTGGACCGAGGGCCAGGAGCTGATCGAGGCCGAGGTGGTGCTGCCGGTCGAGAAGGCGGTGCAGATCAAGCCCCGCTCCGGCTTCGTCGACGACCTGATCGCCACCGAACTCGGCTGGGACAACTTCCTCGTCCGGTACGCGGCCGAGGTCAAGACCCCGTTGAAACTGGCCCCGGTGCCGACCGACAACCCGGGCCAGCTCGGCCAGTACCTGAAGCCGGCCATGCTGCTCAGCGCCTCCAGCCGGACCGACCACCCGGAGGAGGCGGCGAAGCTGATCTCGTTCCTGATCAACGACCCGGAGGTCGGCCGGATCTTCGGCGGCAACCGCGGCCTGCCGGCGACCAACGCCCAGCGCGCCGCCGCCCAGCTCCAGGGTCCGCTGGCCGAGGTCGCCGCCTACGAGAAGAGCATCGCCGACCAGTTGACCAAGGCTCCCCCGGCGCCCCCGAAGGGTGCCGGCAGCGTGGAGGCGACCTTCATCCGGATCAGCGAGGAACTCCACTACGGCCGGATCTCCGTCGCCCAGGCGGTGCAGGAGTTCTTCACCGAGGCGGAGCAGAAGCTCGGTTCATGACGCGGGAGACCGTCGGTCGCCGACCGGCCGGACCATTGGCGGCCGCCCGGCGGAGAAGGAGCGCCAGCAGGGTATGACGACGACCAGCCAGAACACCGTACGCCGGGAGCGGCCGGCCGGTCCGGTGCCGCGTACCGGCCGGGGCGGTGCCGGACCGGGGCGGCGATCCCGGCGACCGGGCGACGGACCGGCCGGCTACCTCTTCCTGTCGCCGTGGATCCTCGGGATGCTGCTGCTCACCGTCGGGCCGATGGCCGCCTCGCTCTACCTCTCGTTCACCGACTACAACCTCTTCACCGCCCCGCGGTGGGTCGGACTGGAGAACTACCGACGGATGTTCGACGACCCGCGCTGGCTCCAGTCGGTCCGGGTCACCGGCGGGTACGTGCTGGTCGCCGTACCGGTCAAGCTGGCCGCCGCGCTCGCGGTGGCACTGCTGTTGCACCAGCGCCGCCGCGGCGAGGGCTTCTACCGGGCGGCGTTCTACGGGCCGTCGCTGATCGGGGCCAGCGTCAGCGTGGCGATCGTCTGGCGGGCGTTGTTCAGCGACGACGCGGTGGTCGACCGGCTGCTCCGTGCCGTCGGGTTCGACGTCGGCGGCTGGGTCGGCAACCCGGACCTCTCGCTGCTGATGCTGGTGCTGCTGGCCGTCTGGCAGTTCGGCGCGCCGATGGTGATCTTCCTGGCCGGGCTGAAGCAGGTGCCGGCCGAACTCTACGAGGCCGCCCAGGTCGACGGGGCCGGCCGCTGGCGCCGGTTCCGGTCGGTCACCCTGCCGATGATCTCGCCGGTGCTCTTCTTCAACCTGCTGCTGGAGACCATCAACTCGTTCCAGATCTTCACCTCGGCGTACGTCATCGGCGGCCGGAACGGCAGCCCGGCCGGCTCCACCCTCTTCTACACCGTCTACCTCTACGACCGCGGCTTCGCCGACTTCCAGATGGGGTACGCCTCCGCGCTGGCCTGGATGCTGCTACTCGGCGTCGGCCTGGTGACCGCGTTCCTGTTCCGGACCGCCCGGGGCTGGGTGCACTACGCCGGAGACCAGCGATGACCACCACCGAGGTACCCCGGACCGGAACGCCGCCCCCGACGGTGGCCGGGCGGTCCGCCGCACCCCGCCGCCGGTGGGGCAGCCTGGCCTGGCACCTCGGGGCGCTGGTGATCCTGGCCGTACTGCTCTATCCGGTCGGCTGGCTGGTGGCCGCGTCGTTCAAGCCGTCCCAGTCCATCCTCGGCAGTCTGCACCTGCTGCCGACCGAACCGACGGTGGCGAACTACCAGCGGGCCGCCGACGGGCTGGCCGGGATCGGCGTGCTGCGGTTCTTCGGCAACTCGGCGCTGCTCGCCGGGCTCTCGGTGGTCGGCACGGTGGCCTCGTCGGCGCTCGCCGGTTACGCCTTCGCCCGGCTGCGCTTCCGGGGCCGGGGGACGATGTTCGTGCTGATGATCTCGACGCTGCTGCTACCGTTCCACGTTCTGATCATCCCGCAGTACGCGGTCTTCCAGCGGCTCGACCTGGTCGACACCTACCTGCCGCTGCTGGTCGGCAAGTTCCTGGCCGGCGAGGCGTTCTTCGTCTTCCTGATGGTGCAGTTCATGCGGACCATCCCGGCCGAGCTGGACGAGTCGGCCCGGATCGACGGCGCCGGGCACTGGGCCACCTTCTGGCACATCGTGCTGCCACTGTCCCGACCCGCCCTGGTGACCACGGCCATCTTCACCTTCATCTGGACCTGGAACGACTTCTTCGGCCCGCTGATCTACCTCAGCACCCCGGAGAAGTACCCGCTGCCGCTGGCGTTGCAGCTCTACATCGACCAGACCACCGTCTCGGACTACGGTGCGCTGATGGCGATGTCGATGCTGGCCCTGGTGCCGGTCATCCTCTTCTTCCTGTTCTTCCAGCGGTTCCTGGTGCAGGGCGTCGCCACCTCCGGGCTGAAGGGCTGAGCGGCCGCACGCCGGAGCTGAGTAGGGGTACTCGGGCTCCGGTGCGGCCGATGGTGGAGAGTCGGGGGTATGACCGAACGGCAACCGGGCCACGCCCGGCACACTCCGCTCTGGATCGTCGGACTCGCCGGCCTCACCGCGCTCGCGTACTGGGCTTTCCTCGGCTGGGACCAGCAGAAGGAGACCGATCCGGTGACCGGGGCGCAGACCGGTCCGTACTCGGCCTGGCAGGTGCTCGGCCTCGGGGTGGTACTGGCCCTGCTGGTCTTCGAGACCGGGCGCCGGGGCCGCCCGTGGCTGGCCGGCATCGTGGTGCCGGCGGTGCTCACCGTGGCCTTCTCGGTCGACGCCGCGACCGACCCGGACGGCGACGGGCTCTGGGTGGTCGGTGCGGTGCTCGTGGCGCTCGGCTCGGCACTCGGCACCGGTCTGGTCGCGGCGCTCGGCGCCTTGGCGGGGCGGCGTTCGCGCGCCCACTGAGTACCGGCGGGCCCGGCGGTGAGCCTGGCACCGCCGGGGTCTCCGTGCGGGGCGGGCGACGAGCTGCTCCGCCCCCTACGGCTGTGGTGGCCCGGGGGTACGGGCCGACGGGAACTGCGGTGTGCGGTGGCCTAGCGCCGGCCGGCGGGTTCGCCGTCGAGCAGCGGGTCCGGCTCCTGCCGCCGGATCATGTACTGGGCGGTGAGGGTGTCCACGCCGGTGCCGCGGGCGCTGTTCGGCCGGTACGTAACCGTCGCGGCCAGCGCCGAGGCCGCCTCGACCACCCCCGCCCGCCAGGTGCCTGACCGGTAGACCCAGACCGGATCGGTCGGCCGGTAACTGGCGGTGGAGTCGATCTCCGCCGGGTCCCGTCGGTGCGGATCCACGTTGGGTACTGGCATGTTGTCACTGCCCTCCTGACTCGGCACCGGGTGTCGTCTCGATGAGTTCACGGTGCACGGCCGGCATGCCGGTGGCCTCGCCGGTCGTACCGCTGGACAGGCCGAACTGCGCCTGGCCCTGGACGTACCCCGCGGACGGGCCGACGCAACCGGCGGCGTCGACATCGGCCGGGGCGAGTCGGGCCCGCCGGGTCTTCACCCGGTACATCGCGGCGTCGGCGAGGTTGAGCACCTCGGCCAACTGCACGCAGCCGTGCACCGGGGCCAGTCCGATCGACGCGGTGACCCGCAGGTCGCGCTCGGCCACCTGGATCGGCGCGGAGAGCAGCTCCGCGAGCCGTCGCGCGGACTGGTGCAGCCACCGTCCGTCGGCACGGGTGCCGGCGAGCAGGCCGGCGAACTCGTCGCCGCCGAGCCGGGCCACCAGGTTGTTGCCCGCGTACGCCGCGAACCGCCAGGCCACCGCGACCAGCACCTGGTCTCCGGCGGCGTGGCCGAACCGGTCGTTGATCTGCTTGAAGTCGTCGAGGTCCAGCACCACCGCGACCAGCGGCGGCCGGCCTGGATCGGCGACCAGCGCGGCGCCGATCTGGTAGAAGGCCCGCCGGTTGAGTAGCCCGGTCAGCGGGTCGTGGGTGGCCGCGTGCCGTTCCGACTGCAACTCCTCGCGGAGCCGGACCACCTCCGCCTGGGCCATCCGCACCCGGCCGCGCATCCGCCAGGCCGCGCCGAGGCCGGCAACCGCGGCGGCGCCGGCCGCGAGGGTGAAGGGATCCACGGTGCCGTGTCCCTTCAGCAGACCCGGCTCGGGGACGGGTCGTGGGCCGGACCGAGACCCTGTCCGAAGGCCGGCAGCCGGGAGTAATCGGTGACTGTCCGTGATCCAATTTCACGTAGGCCAGCACGGGCCGGAACCGAACCGTCGCGATCCGTTGGCGCCCATCTGCCCAGGCAGGCGGGCATGCCAGCGATCTTGCCTGGTCCCCGACGCTTCGGTTGCGCTGGCAACGGCACCCCGCCTCCATCACGAAAAGTGAACAAACGGACACACCCCTTACCGCGCTATCATGCTCGCTGTCAGGTGCAGGCGCAAGAGCGAATGCACGTGCAGATGGTCATGCAGAGATGACCACCCGCGGTGCTGCACGCACCGTCACGGCTGAGGACGCGTCCACGGGGAGGATTCAGAACGCAGTCGGGCCTACGCGACGCCCACCGCCCCCAGCCCTCCGGAACCTCCAGAAAGACTGGCGATGATTCAGACGTACAACGGCATGTCCACCGGCCAACTGCCGACCCTCGCGTGGCAGAAGAGCCGCCGCAGTAACCCGAGCGGGAACTGCGTCGAGATGGCCGAGTTGCCCGGCGGTGCCGGTATCGCCGTCCGCAACTCCCGGGACCCCGACGGGCCGGCGCTGATCTACACCATCGACGAGATCACCGCCTTCATCCTCGGTGCCCGGGACGGGGACTTCGACAACCTCATCGGCTGACCGACGGTACCTACGGCGTCCGGCACGCCGGCACCACCGTTCGCCACCATCCCGACACGCTCCCGCGATCCGGACTGGACGAGGGTCGAGAAAATTAGCGCGTTGGGTCTACCCTCCTCACCGTCAAGCCATGGCATGCTTACCGACGGATTTGGCCCAGCCCTCGGTGGGCTGTGTCGAGCATGTGTGGAGGCGACACGTGGCGATGGCTCCATCCGGCCATGGTTCGGTCCCGGACGGCGAGGTCGCCGACGGTGAACCGATCGTCGACGGTGGACCGGTCTTCGCGGCTGGAGCGGCCGACCCCGGGATGGCGGGCGGCCCCACCGTGCTGCGGATCCTGCTCGGAAGCCAGTTGCGCAAGCTGCGGGAGGCCAGGGGCGTCAGCCGCGACGACGCGGGCTGGGAGATCAGGTCGTCCGGGTCCAAAATCAGCCGGATGGAGCTGGGCCGGGTGGGATTCAAGGAACGCGACGTCGCCGATCTGCTGACCCTCTACCAGGTGACCGACGAGACCGAACGGTCCGCCCTGCTCGCCCTGGCGCGCCAGGCCAACAACCCCGGCTGGTGGCACCGGTACGGCGACGTGCTGCCGAACTGGTTCCAGTCCTACCTCGGGCTGGAGGCGGCGGCGGCGCTGATCCGGGCGTACGAGGTGCAGTACATTCCCGGGCTGTTGCAGACCCGGGAGTACGCCCGGGCCGTGGTGCTGCTCGCCCACGACGGGGCACCGCCCGACGAGATCGAACGCCGGGTCGAGCTCCGGATGGACCGGCAGAAGGTGCTGACCCGGCCCGGCGCGCCGCAACTGTGGGCCGTGGTGGACGAGGCGGCGCTGCGCCGGCCGATCGGCGGGACCGACGTGATGCGGGGCCAGATCGAGCACCTGATCGAGGCAGGCCGGCTGCCCAACGTCACCGTCCAGGTGATCCCGTTCCGGGCCGGCGGGCACGCCGCGGCCGGGGGCGCGTTCAGCCTGCTCCGCTTCCCCGACCAGGAGTTGCCGGACGTCGTCTACATGGAACAGCTCACCAGCGCGCTCTACCTCGACAAGCGCGACGACGTGGACTACTACGCCGCGGCGATGGAACGGCTCTGCGTCGAGGCCGTCTCGCCGACCGAGACCCCGGCGTTCCTCCGCGCCGCCCTGGCCGACCTCGACTCCTGAGGCCGACCGGCGATTCCCCATCGGACCCGGCGATTCCCGACCCGATCGGCGATTCCCGACCAGACCGCCGCCCGCCCAGCGGGCCCGGTTCGGCGCTCCGTCCGGTCCACCGGCCGGGGATGGGCCACACTACCGGTATGACTTCCCGCCGCCTCGCTGGTGCCGTCGCCCTGGTCACCGGTGCGTCGTCCGGGATCGGCGCCGCCGCGGCCCGGCGGCTGGCCGGTGCCGGCGCGCGGGTCTTCCTCAGCGGTCGCGACCCCGAGCGGCTCGCGGCGGTCGCCGAGCAGTCCGGCGGTACGGCGATCCCGTGCGACCTCACCGACCCGGACCGGACGGCGGAACTCGCCGGCCGGGTGCTCGAGGACGCCGGTCGGGTCGACATCCTGGTCAACAACGCCGGCCAGGGCTATGCCGGGCCGCTCACCGGGATGACCGACGCCCAGATCCAGGCACTGGTGGCGGCGAACCTGACCGCACCGATGCTGCTCGCCCGGGCGGTACTGCCCGGAATGCTGGCCCGGAGCAGCGGCCGGCTCGGCTTCGTCGGCTCCATCGCCGGCCGGCTCGGCGTACGCGAGGAGGCGGTCTACGCGGGCACCAAGGCCGGGCTGAGCGTCTTCGCCGACAGCCTGCGCAAGGAGACCACCGGTCGGGGCATCGTGGTCACCGAACTCGTCCCCGCCGTGGTGGACACCCCGTTCTTCGCCCGCCGGGGCCGGCCGTACCCGCGCCGCCGTCCCCGGCCGGTGCCGGCGGAGCGGGCCGCCGACGCCCTGCTCACCGGGATGCTCGCCGGCCGGCACGAGGTGTGCCTGCCGCGCTGGATGGTACTGCCGATCGCGGTCCGGGCCACCCTGCCGGCCACCTACCGCCGGCTCGCCGACCGGTTCGGCTGACCGGCCCGGCTCGCACCCACGGCCCGGCCCCACCGCCTCAGTTGGCGCGGATCGCCCGGATCGACTGGCGCAGCGAGGACATGGTGGCGAGCACCGCCGTCGGCTCGTACCCGCAGTGCGCCATGCAGTTGGCGCAGCGGCTGTCCCGCCCCCGGCCGTACGCCGACCAGTCGGTGGTCTCGATCAACTCCCGGTACGTCTGCGCGTAGCCGTCGCCGAGCAGATAGCAGGGGCGCTGCCAGCCGAAGAGCGAGTACGACGGGATGGCCCAGGCGGTGCAGGAGAAGTCGACCTTGCCTTCCAGGAAGTCCAGGAAGAGCGGCGAGTGGTTCAGCCGCCACTTCTTCCGGCGCCCCTCGCCGAACGCCTTCTTGAACATCGCCCGGGTCTCCGCGACCCCGAGGAAGTGCTCCTGGTCCGGCGCCTTGTCGTAGGCGTACGCCGGGGAGAGCATCATCTGGTCGACGCCCAGGTCGTCGTTGAGGTAGTCGAGCACCTCGATCACGGTCTGCGGAGTGTCGGTGGAGAAGAAGGTCGTGTTGCTGGTGACCCGGAAGCCGCGCCGCTTCGCCTCCCGCACCGCCTCGACCGCCTCGTCGAAGACGCCCTCCTTGCAGACCGAGGCGTCGTGCCGCTCCCGCAGCCCGTCGATGTGCACGGCGAACGAGAAATAGCGGGACGGGGTGAACTTGTCCAGCTTCTTGCGCAGCAGCGCCGCGTTGGTGCAGAGGAAGACGTACTTGCGGCGCTTGACGAGTTCGTCGACCAACCGGTCGATCTCCGGGTGCATCAGCGGCTCGCCGCCGGCGATGGAGACCATCGGCGCCCCGCACTCCTCCATCGCGGCGAGCGCCTGCTCCACCGGCATCCGGCGCTTCAGTACGTCCGCCGGGTGCTGGATCTTGCCGCAGCCGGCGCAGGCGAGGTTGCAGGCGAAGAGCGGCTCCAGCTCGACCAACAGCGGGAAGTGCGTCCTGCGGCGCAGCTTCTGTTCCATCAGATAGCGGCCGACCCGCAGGCTCTGGCGCAGTGGCATGCCCATGGTCAGCACCCCGTTCCGGTCGGCCGGTCGATCGGCGCGCGGCGGTACCGCGCGGCGCTTCGCGAACTGATCCCCGTCATGGTGTCCGGATCTCCTTGGGAAGGGTGAAATGCACGTCCTCGGTGCGGGTGGTGTGTTCCCGTACCGCGCCGGCACCGAGCCCGGCCAATGCCGCCACGGTCTGGTCGACCAGCCAGGGCGGCGCCGACGCACCGGCGGTCACGCCGATCGTCCGTACCCCGGCGAGCCAGCGCAGGTCGACCTGCTCGACGTCGTCGACCAGGTACGCCGGGGTGCCCCCGCGCTCGGTCACCTCGACCAGGCGCCGGGAGTTCGAGGAGTTGGCCGAGCCGAGCACCAGCACCACGTCGGCGACGGCGGCCACCTCGCGCAACGCCGCCTGCCGGTTGGTGGTGGCGTAGCAGATGTCGTCGGAGCCCGGTCCGGTCAGCGCGGGGAACCGCCGCCGGAGTACGTCGAGGACCCCGGCCACCTCGTCCACGGCCAGGGTGGTCTGCACCAGGTACGACACCCGGTCCGGGTCGGCGACCTCGATCCGTTCCGCGTCTCCGACCGACTCCACCAGGGCGATCCGGCCGGGCGCCTCGCCGAGGGTGCCCTCGGTCTCCTCGTGCCCGGCGTGCCCGATCAGCAGCACCGTGTTGCCCCGCCCGGCGAACCGGCGGGCCTCGCTGTGCACCTTGGTCACCAGTGGGCAGGTCGCGTCGATCACCGGCAGTCCCCGGTCGGCGGCGGTCTGCCGGACGGCCGGCGCCACCCCGTGCGCGGAGAAGACCGTGGTGGCGCCGTCCGGGACCTCGGTCAGCTCGTCGACGAAGACCGCGCCCCGGCGTTGCAGGTCGGCGATGACGTGCAGATTGTGCACGATCTGCTTGCGGACGTAGACCGGCGGGCCGTGCCGGTCCAGCGCCTGCTCCACCACGCTGATCGCCCGTTCCACCCCGGCACAGAACGACCGGGGCGCGGCCAGCACCACCTGCCGGGCCGTGGTCGCCGCCGCCCACTCCGACAGGGCCGGGCCGAGCTGCGGCAGTACCCGCAGCGCCGCGAGCACCCGGCCGAGCGTCGCCGGCCGGTACAGCGGATGGGGTGGCACGTCCGCGACCACCCGGACGCAGGCGATCGGGCGGCCGGCGGCGCCGGCCAGCAGCGCCGCCGACTCGGTGTCCACGGCGATCGCGCCGGTGGCGGCGAGCCGGGTCCGGTCGGCGCCGTCGACGATCCGCCGGCTGGTCACCACCGGTCCGAGGTGGACGGTCAGGCCGCGCCGCCGCAGCGCCGCCGCGATCATCGGGGCGGCCGGGCAGGGTACCGGGGCGCCGCCGACGACGCCGGCCCGGCGTACCTCGGTGGCCACCACCACGTCCCCGGTGCGCAGCGTCGGCACCAGCCCGCCGGCGATCCCGGCCACCGCCAGCGCCGGGGTGTCGCGGTAGCCGGCGGCGACCCGGGTGGCCCGGGCCGGTCCCCGACCGGTACGCCGCAGCGGTGCGCCCGGCGGCAGGCCGCGCCGCAGCGCCAGGGCCTCCGCCCGCATCGGTGCGAACAGCACCCAGTTCCCGTTGTTCAACTGGGCTCTCCCGGATCGGTGCGCAGCCGCGCGAAGTCGTCCGGGTCGCGCAGCAGCCGGCCGAGGGCGCTGACCGGGAACACCAGCCGGTAGAGGTGGTAGTTGATGTAGAAGTCCCCGGGGAAGCCGGTACCGGTGTACTGCGGCTCGTCCCAGCCGCCGTCGGACCGCTGGGTGCGTACCAGCCAGTCCACCCCGCGCCGGATCGACGCCGAGTCGTCGGAGCGGGCGGCGTGCAGGGCCAGCAGCGCCCACCCGGTCTGCGAGGCGGTGGAGTCGCCCTGCCCCCGCCAGGCCGGGTCGCGGTACGAGCGCATGTCCTCGCCCCAGCCCCCGTCGGAGTTCTGCCGCCGGTGCAGCCAGCAGACCGCCCGGGTGACGGCCGGATCATCCCGGCGTACCCCGGCGGCAATCAGGGCCGGCACCACCGCCCCGGTCCCGTAGACGTGGTTGGCACCCCACCGGCCGAACCAGGAACCGTCCGCCTCCTGCTGGCGCAGCAGCCAGGACACGCCCCGACGGACCGGTATCGAACCGGCCAGCCCCTCCGCGCAGAGCGCCTCCACCACGTGCGCGGTGACGTCCGCGCTCGGCGGGTCGATCACCTCACCGAAATCACAGAACGGCAGGTCACGGGCGATTGCCCGGGTGTTGTCCGCGTCGAACGCGGCCCAGCCGCCGTCGGCGGACTGCATCCCGCACAGCCACCGGACCCCACGCTCCATCGCCGGCCGCAACGCCGGAGGCGCACCGGTACGCCGCAGCGCCAGCAGCACCTCGGCGGTGTCGTCGGTGTCCGGATAGCCGTCGTTGTCGAACTCGAACGCCCAGCCGCCGGGGGCGACCCGGGGGCGGCGTACCGACCAGTCGCCGGGGACCCGGATCTCCTCGGCCAGCAGCCACTCGGCGGCGGTGGTCAGCGCCGGATGGTCGGCCGGCACTCCGGCGTCGGCGAGCGCGACCATCGCCAGCGCGGTGTCCCAGACCGGCGACTGGCACGCCTCCAGCCGGCGTACCGGGCCGTCCGTGGTCTCCTCCCGGACGGTGAACCGCTCCAGCCCGGCCAGCCCGCTGCGCAGCACCGGATGGGAGAGCGGATAGCCGAGCAGGTGCAGCGCGATCAGCGAGTAGACCCACGGCGGCTGGATGCCGCCCCACGACCCGTCGGCCTCCTGCCGCGCGACGATCCACTCCGCCGCCCGGCGCAGCGCGTTGCGGCGTACCGGGCCGACCGGGTGGCGCTCGTAGCCGCGCAGCGCGGCGTCGAGCCGGTGCATCCAGCGACCCTTGCTCCCCGGCGCCGCCGACTCCGCCGGCAGGCCGGTACGCAGTTCGCCGAGCGAGAACCCGAGCGGGCGTACCGGGCGCAGCGAGCGGACGATCGACAGCGGCACGATGGTCTGCCGGGCCCAGCAGGCGAAGTCGTGGACATTGAGCGGAAACCACGACGGCAACAGCACCACCTCGGGCGGGATCGCCGGCAGCCGGTGCCACGGCCACTCGCCGAACAGTGCCAGCCAGAGCCGGGTGAAGACCCGGCTGCGCTCGATGCCGCCGCGCGCGAGGACGAACTCCCGCGCCCGGCACATGTGCTCGGCGTCCGGCGGGTCGCCGGCCAGCCGCAGCGCCGCGTACGCCTCGATCGTGGTGGAGAGGTCGCCCGGCCCGCCGTAGAAGGTGGCCCAGGCGCCGTCCGCGCCCTGCTTCGACCGGATCCACCGGGCCGTCGGCGCGGTCTCCACCTCGGTACGGATGCCCAGGAACTCCCGCAGCAGCAGGTCCTCGGCCTCCATCGTCACGTTGGTCTCCAGCTCGCCCTGCCACCAGCCGCCCGGCTGCTGCCGGGACAGCAGCAGATCCCGGGCCCGGTCCAGGGCCGCCTCGGCGGTGTGCCGCGACCCGTCGCCGCCGGTCTCGGCGGGGCTCCCTCCCCTGGTCTCGGCAGGACTGCGTCCCTCGGTCTCGGCAGGACTGCGTCCCTCCGTCTCGGCAGGACCCCGCGCCCCGGTGAGCGTGCCGCTCGCCGGTGAATCGGTCGGGCTGCCGTCGCTGGTGGAGAGGGTCGAGCCCATCAGTGGTCCCGTCCCGTCATGAAGTGCGCGATCGCCACCAGGTCGGCGTGCACGCCGGAGCGTTCCGCGGCCGAGCCGGGCTCGCCCAACTGGTCCAGCTCGGCCAGCGCCTCGGTGAGCAGCCGGTCGGCCTGCTTCTCGGTCCAGTCCCGGGCGCCGGTCTCCTCGATCAGCGCGGCGGCCAGGCTCAGGTCCGGGTCGGAGAGGTCGCCCGGTCGGGCGTACAGCTCGGCGAGCTGCTCGCCGGCCGGACCGCCCGAGGTGAGGGCCCGGACCACCGGAACCGACTTCTTCCGGGCCCGCAGGTCCGACAGGACCGGCTTGCCGGTGACCGCCGGTTCACCCCAGATGCCGAGCAGGTCGTCCACGAGCTGGAAGGCCAGGCCGAGGCGCTCGCCGTACCGGGCCAGGCCGTCCACCAGCACCGACGGGGCGCCGCAGAGCACCGCGCCGAGCGTCGCGGAACAGGAGAGCAGCGCCGCCGTCTTGTCCCGGGCCATCGCGAGGCACTCGTCGAGGGTGACGTCGGCCCGGGACTCGAACGCCACGTCGGCCGCCTGCCCGGCGATCAGCCGGCGGATCGCCGTGTGCATGGTGGTCAGTCCCGCGCGTACGTCCAGGGCGGGGTCGTCCGCCAGCACCTCGTCGGCGAGGCCGAGCAGGGCGTCCCCGGCCAGGATCGCCGGCCCGACGCCGAACGCCGCCCAGGCCGTCGGCCGGTGCCGCCGCTCCAGGTCACCGTCGATGACGTCGTCGTGCAGCAGCGAAAAGTTGTGCACCAGCTCCACCGCGACCGCCGCTGGCAGACCCCGGCGTACCGGCTGGCCGGCGGCCTGGGCCGAGAGCAGCGCCAACGCCGGGCGCAGCCCCTTGCCGCCCCGGCCGGCGGGCTCGCCGGAGGTGTCCCAGTAGCCGAGCTGGTAGCCGGCGACCAGCCGGGTACGCTCGTCGATCCGTTCCAGCGTCGCCCGGATCTCGGGCTGGACGAGTTCGTCCACCTGGGCGAGGACGCTGGGCAGCATCACGGTCATGTCCTCTCCTCGCTGCGCTCGTCGCCATGACCTCGACAACTGAGCCCCTCGATGACCTCACTCCGCTCGGTCATACCGTCCCCTCGCTGCGCTCGTCGTCGCCATGACCTCGACAACTGAGCTGCCTGATGCCCGAGCTCCGCCCGGTCATAGCGTCTCCTCGCCGCGCCCGGTCGTGCCGGCGCCTGGCGTCTCGGCTGGTGTCGACCCGAGGTGGGCGAGGACCACGTCGGCGGCGCGGTGGCCGCTGCGTACCGCGCCCTCCATCGTGTCCGGCCACCCGGTGTCGGTCCACGCTCCGGCCAGGGCCAGCCCGGGCGCCCGGGTCTGGGCCGGTGGCCGGGCGCTGCGGGAACCCGGCTCCTGCCGGAACGTCGCCCGGGGTTCCCGGGTCACGAACGCGTCCCTGACCCGGGCCTGCCGGGCTGCCGGGAAGAGTTCCGCCAGCGCACCCAGATAGGTCCGGACCAGCTCGCTCGCCCGGACGCTCAACACCTGCTCGGCGGCGGAGATGGAGACCACCAGGTACTGGCCGGACCCACCGGGCGGGGTCCGATCGAAGACCCACTGCACCGGGGTGTCCAGCCCGGCGGCGAACTCCAGATCGGTGACCCGCTGCTGGTAGTGCACGTGCACGTTGACGATGGGCGCGGCACCCAGCCGGGCCCAGCGCGCCCGGTCGGGAGCGGCCTCGTCCGGCACCAGCCGGGCGGCCTGCGGATGCGGCACCGCCAACACCACCGCGTCGACGGTCAGCTCGATGCCGTCGCCGGAGACCTGGAACCGGCCCTGGTCGGTACGGATCCGCTGAACCCGTACGCCGGTGCGGACCGTCGCGCCGCGCTGCCGGAGCAGTACGGTGGCCGGTGCGCCGTGCAGCTCGGACAGCGGCGCGGTCGGCCGGCCGATGTCGGCGGCGTCGGCCCGGTCGAGCAGCCCGGTCCGGAAGACCCGGGCGGCCAGCGCCAGCGAGGCCCGTTCCGGCGGGGCGTTCAGGGCCGCGGTGCAGATCAGCTCCCAGAGCCGGGCCACGGTCGGCGCGTCCTGCCCGTGCGCGGCCAGCCAGGCGCCGAAGCTGACCCGGTCGGCGGCCGGGTCGTCCGGCTCGACCCGGCGCAGCGCGGCCGCGGCCCGGACCGCTGCCAGCCGCTGCCCGACCCGCAGCGGGCGGTAGCCGAGCAGGGCCGGCAGCAGGTGGGCCGGGGCCGGCAGCCGGCGGTTGCTGGCCAGTACGTGCGGCGGCCCGCCGACCCGCAGGATCGGCACCGCGAATCCGTCCTGCACGGCGGCCCGGTCGGCGCTGCCGAGCCGGACGAGCAGGTCGCGGTACTGCTGGTAGCAGCGGAGGAAGACGTGTTGCCCGGTGTCCACGGTCAGTTCGCCGCGCCGGAACGAGTACGTCGCGCCGCCGAGCGCGGGACGGGCCTCCACCAGGGTCACCCGGTGCCCGGCGTCGAGCAGCCGCACCGCCGAGGCGATGCCGGCAAGTCCACCGCCCACCACGCAGACTCCTCCGTCGGTCACGGTGCGCTCCGGGTCATCGCCCGCGCCGCGACATACGCCTTCTCCCAGCCGGGCAGCGAGACCCGCTGCCGGGTCACCGCCAACGGGTCGGCGATCATCCGGGCCAGCAACCGGTGGTAGATCCCGGCCATCGCCGCCACGCAGGCCGCACTGCGCCGGTCCAGCAGCGGCAGCAGCCGCAGACCCGTCTGGTAATAGCGCTCGGCCCGGTGCGCCTGCCAGCGGAGCAGCGCGGCGAGCCGGTCCGGCGGGTCGGTCAACGTGCCGTCCGGGCCGAGTTCCAGGGTGCAGCCGAACCGCTCCAGGTCGCGGCGGGGCAGGTAGACCCGGCCCGCGGCCCGGTCCTCCACGATGTCCCGCAGGATGTTGGTCAGTTGCAGCGCGATGCCCAGGGTGTCGGCGAGTTCGGCGGCGGCCGCCCGGTCCGCCGAGGGCCGGAGGACGAAGACGCCGAGCGAGAGCCGGCCGATGGACCCGGCGACGCAGCGGCAGTAGCCGACCAGCTCCTCGAACGTGGAGTACCGAACGCCCCGGACGTCCGCCACGCAGCCGTCGATGAGTTCGTCGAAGGCGGCCACCGGAATCGGCAGCCGGGCCGCGGCGTCGGCCAGGGCGACCAGCACCGGGTCTCCGCCGGCCTCCGGCAGCCGGTGCAGCGCCGCCCGGACCTGGTCGAGCCGGGCCAGCTTGGTGGCGGCGGGCAGATCGCCGTCGCCGATGTCGTCGATGCGCCGGGCGACGGCGTACACGGCGCAGAGCGCGGCGCGCCGGTCGGGGCGGAGCAGCCGGATCCCGTACGAGAAGTTGCGCGCTTGGCTGCGGGTCACCCGGGCGCACTCCCGGTATGCGCGCTCCAGCCCGGCGTCGGCGGTCATCCGCGCACCCCGCTCGGGCGCAGCGCGGCCCGGGGCGGCCAGTACGACCTGATCCAGGCGGCGGCGATCCCGGCCCGGGACGGTTTGGGCGGCCCGGGCAGCGGGTCGTGGTCGGCCCGGGCCAGGGCGGCGAGCGCGGCCCGCCCACCGGCGACGTATCCACTGACGGCCAGCCGGGCCCAGCCGTGCAGGTCGCCGACGAGCGGCGCACCCGCGTCGAGCAGGTCGGCGGCGCGCTGCGCCTGGCGGCGGACGACGCTCCGGAGCCGGTCGCCCGCCCGGGACGCGTCGAGGTCCTCCTCGGACACCCCGGCCGCGGCCAACTCCTCGGTCGGCAGGTAGATCCGGCCCCGGCGCCGGTCCTCGGCGACGTCCTGGAGATGCTCGACCACCTGCAAGGCGGTGCAGATCCGGTCGGAGAGCCGGATCCGGTTCGGCGAGGCGGCGTCGAAGACGTGCAGCACCAGCTCGCCGACCGGGTCGGCGGAGAGGTGGCAGTAGTCGACCAGGGCGCCGAAGGTCGGATAGCGGGTCACCACCTGGTCGCGCCGGTTCGCCTCGATCAACCGGAGCAGCGGGTCGACCGGCAGCCGGCAGTCGACCACGGTGGGCGCCAACCGGACCAGTACCGGGTGCCGGGGCAGGCGGCCGTGATAGAGGGCGCGTACCTCGCGGTCGAACCGGTCCAGCCTGCCGAGCCGGGTGGCCGGCGTCTCGTCCCGGCCGGCCTCGTCCGGCTCGTCACCGAGGTCGTCGACGTAGCGGGCGTACCAGTAGAGGGCGAGCAGGTGCCGGCGGATCCGTGCCGGCAGGACGCGCAGCGCGACCGGGAAGTTCTCCCCGGTCAGTACGGTGTCCGGCTGCCGGCGCCCACCCGGCCGATTCGCGGACGGATGATCGGGAGCGTCGTCGGTCAGATGAAGCACGCTGCCGCCTCTCGCGAGGTCCAGCCGGCTCAGCGGGGCCGCGCCAGACCGCCGCGCCGGATTGGTCGTAACCCACCACTCGCGCTAAGTAATCTTCACCGAGAGTACCCAACTTCCCACGCTCGGCGGTGCGGCCTGGCGAATTCCTCTCGGCGTGTTCGCCCGCCCGCCGAGGCGTACCCCCGGCCGGGCGGGTCGGGCGGTGGATCGACGGTCGCGGGTCGGCGTGTCAGCTTGACTGGGTACGCCGGGCCATCCAGATGCCGATGGTCATCGCCGCGACCGCGACCAGGCCGAAGAAGAGGCGGGGCCCCTGCAGCGACAGTTTCTCCTCGAAGGCGAAGACCCCGATCAGTACGCTGGTGAAGGGGTCGAGCAGGGCGATCGCGGTCAGCGGGGCGGCGATCGGGCCGCCCTGGAAGGCGTTCTGGTTCAGCGTCAGCGCGGTACCGCCGACCAGGATGAGGACGTAGAGGTGCCAGTCCGTGAGGACCTCGCCCGGATGGTCCGGCAGCTTCTCGATCACGCTCTTCACCAGGGCGGCGGCCATCGCGTACAGCAGTCCGGTGGCGATGCCCAGCATCAGTCCCCGGGTCGCGTCCTGGGTCCGCCAGGCCACCAGCAGACAGATGGTGACCAGTGCGCCGATCGCGGCACCCACCCCGATCCAGGCCCACGTCTTCGGCTCCTCCACCCCGCCGCGCGGGTTCGCGGCGAGCAGGAACCCGGTCAGCCCGATCACCCCGATCACCACCACCAGCATGTCCCGGCGGTGCGGCCGGCGACGCTCGAGCGCCGCCTCCAGCGGAATCGCCATGAAGAGCCCGCTGACCAGCAGCGGTTCGACCAGGGCCAGCGCACCGAAGCGCAGCGCCAGCGCCTGTAGGAAGGTGCCGAGCGCGTCCGGCAGCCAGCCGAGCAGCCACAGCCGCCGGTGCAGCAGCCGGAGCAGCAGCCGCGGGTCGATGGTCCGGGTCGGCCGTTCCCGTTTGGCGGCACGCTGCTCCAGTACCGAGCTGACCGCGAAGCAGGCGGCCGAGGCGAGTCCGAGCAGGATGGCGATGCCGTTCACGGGGTAGCACCTCCGGATCGGGCCCACCGGACCGCCCCGGCACCGGGCCGGCCGGCCGGCGCCCCCGGGACAGGCCGGGCGGCCCGATCTGTGGCCCCCACCTCAGCCTTGCCGGTCCGGGTGGTTCGCCGGGTGCCCACCGTCGACCCGGGGCTGGTCCGCGCCGATCCGCAACCTCGCCACGCCGGCCCGCAGCCCCACCCAGCGGGTCAGCGTCCGGCGGGACGGCACCGCGGCCACGCCGGCCGGGACCTCGGCCGGGACCTCCGGATCGGCCGGCACCACACCGTCGACCAGGGCGGGAGCGTCGAGCGGCGCCGCACCGCCGACCAGCCCGGCAGCGCAGAGCGGCTGGTCGACCAGCGACGGCGTGGTGGCCGGACCGGCGGCGTCGAACGGGGACAGCACCTCCCGCCCGCGCCCCTCCGTCGGCCCGGCCACCGCACCACCCCGGGCGACGTCGGCGACCACCGTCGCGGGATCGGTCTCGAAGAGGGCCAGCCCGGCGGCCCGCTGCCGCTCGCCGGCCGTACCGTCGGCGAGCCGGACCAGGGTCGGGCCCAGCTCGGCCGCGCGGCGTACCCAGGTCGCCACCCCGGCCCGGGCCATGGTGGCCGCGTTCGCCCGGCCGTGTCCGGGGATCGGCCGGTAGGTCGCGACCGGCAGGCCGCAGGCCATCGCCTCCAGCGCGGTGAGACCACCGGCGTTCTCCACCAGGACGTCGGCGGCGCGCAGCAACTCCGGCATGTCGTCGACCCAGCCGAAGACGTATCCGGTGCGGCGCCGCTCCAGCCGGCGGAACAGCACCTCGTTGCGACCGCAGACCACCACCGGGACCGCCGCCCCGGTACGCGCGATCTCGGCCGCCGTCCGGGCTACCGCGCCGATCCCCCAGGAGCCGGCGACCAGCAGCGCCAGTCGGGCGTCGACGGGCAGGCCGAGGCGCTCGCGGGCGCGGCGCTTCTCCGCCGCCGACCCCGGGCAGAAGCCGGCCGAGACCAGCCGGCCGGCCACCCGGACCTCGCCGGCGCCGAGCGCCCGGGCCTCGGCCCGGGTGGTGCGGTGCGCGGCGCAGTGCACGTCGATGCCGGGCGACACCCAGATCGGGTTCACCGCGAAGTCGGTCAGATAGGTGATCACCGGTACGGCGAGCCGCCCCTCCCGACGCAGCGGCCCGACGATCTGGCTGACCACCGGGTACGTCGACACCACCGCCCGGGTGTCCGGAGGCAGCATCCGGAGCACCCGTGGCCACACCGGTCGGAGCAGCGCCCGGGTGATCGGCGCGGCCCGGCTGAAGTTGCCGCCGATCGCGAAGAGCAGCCCGTAGATCCACGGCAGCCGGCTCAGCATTCCGTGGTAGGTGCCGCGAAGCAGCCGGCCCAGTCCCCACGGGAAGATGTCGGCCAGGTCCACGCAGTCCGCCAGCAGGCCGCGTTCGCGCAGCCGGCTGGCCAGTTCGCGGCTCGCGCCGTCGTGCCCGGCGCCCGCGCTGGCATAGATGATCATTACACGTGGACGCCGCTCACCGATGCCGCCGGCAAGCGGCTCGGACGCCTCCTTGCGGTTCGTCTCGTACCGCCCGGATCTGAACGTCATCCGGCCATCTACCCGCAGGAGGTGCGAAGAATCCTCGGAAGGCCACACCGGCTTCCGCAGGGCGGAGCGGACCCCTTTCCGGCGGTGCTTCTCCGCGAAGGTCCCGACCCGGACGCCGGGCGGACGTAGACTCCGGGTACCCCGCGACAGCCGGCCCACGCGCGAGAACGCGCCGCCGGCCGGAGCCCCGGCCCACCGGGAGGTCGCCATGCGGGTCCTGATCGTCACCGCTGGCTCCCTCGGCGACGTCACGCCGTACACCGGCCTCGGTGCCCGGTTACGGGCCGCCGGTCACCGGGTGGCGGTCGCCGCCCCGGCCCCGTACGCCGACCTGGTCACCGGGGCCGGGCTCGACTTCCGGCCGATCGCCGGTGACCTCTCCGCGATCCGGGCCGCCACCGCTGGCGAACACCGCTCCTGGACCGTGCCGGGCGCCCCCGGGCTGGTCGACTTCGTCCGGCTCGGCGGCCGGTTCGTCGGCGATCTCGGGACCGGCATCGCGAGCGCGGCGGGGGCGGACACCGACGTACTGCTGCTGTCCAGCACGACCGCACCGCTGGGCTACTCGGTGGCGCAGTACCACGGCATCCCGAGCCTCGGCGTCTTCCTCCAGCCGACCGCTCCCACCAGCGCGTTTCCGCCGATCGTGCTGGGCCTGCGGTCACTGGGCGGCTGGGGCAACCGGCTCGCCGGCCGGCTCGGCCGGCGACTCGCCCACCGGGTGTACGCCGACGCCTCCCGCCGGCTGCGCGCGCAACTCGGCCTGCCACCGGTCGGACTCGCCCGGCTGGAGCGCCACGCCGCCGCAGACGGCTGGACGGTGCTGCACGGGTTCAGCCCGGCCGTGCTGCCCCGGCCACCGGACTGGCCGGCCGGGCTGGACGTGGTCGGCTACTGGTGGCCGCTGGCCCACCCCGGCTGGTGCCCGCCGGCCGAACTGGTCGACTTCCTCGCCGCCGGCCCGCCCCCGGTCTACGTCGGCTTCGGGAGTCTGGCCGACAGCCGGGACGGACTGCACGCCCTGGTCGCCGGTGCGCTGCGCCGGGCCGGGGTACGCGGCGTGTTGCAGGGGCTGTGCGACGCCGGACCGGCACGGGCCGAACCTCAGGACGGGGACCTGCTCGCCGTCGGGGACGTACCGCACGAGTGGCTCTTTCCCCGGATGGCCGCGCTGGTCCACCACGCCGGTTCCGGCACCACCGGTGCCGGACTCCGCGCCGGGGTGCCGGCGGTGCCGGTACCGATCCTCGCCGACCAGCCGTTCTGGGCCGCCCGGCTGGTCGCCCTCGGGGTCGGCCCGGCGGTGCTGCCGTACCGCCGGCTCGACGAAACCGGACTGGCCGCCGCGATCCGGGCGGCGGTGACCGAGCCGGGGCTTCGACGCCGGGCCCGGGCCCTCGGCGACCGGCTGGCGGCCGAGGACGGTGCCGGCGCGGTGGTGGCCGCGGTCGACCGGCTGGCCCGTTGACCGGTCGACCGCGGCCCGCTCAACCCCGGCTCACCCGGATCCCCGGGTGGCCGGTCCCGCGCTGGTCAGAGCTTTTCGTAGCAGGGCCGGTCCAGGGTGTACGCCTGCGCGGTCGGGCCTGCGGTCAGCGGCCGGACCTGGGTCACCCCGGTCGGGGCGGCCCGGTCCGGCCGGTACACCGCGGAGACCCGGACCGCCCCGTCGTTCGGGCCGGCGGCGTAGTTGCCGGCACCGGCCGGCAACATGCCCTCGTAGTCGACCGAGGTCAGCGACTTGACCGCGGCCAGCACCCCGGCCCGGGTCAGGTCGCCGTCGGCCACCGCCTTGGTCAGCGCGGCCTTCATCGGATACGACCACACCCAGCCGGCGGTGTACCCGTCGTTCGGGGTGACCTGGCCCAGCGCCTGGCGCAGCGCCTGGTGCCCCGGGGTGTCGGTGCCCCACGCGTCCCACGGCGCGGTCTGCTCGTAGCGGGCCAGCAGGGCCGGGGCGGCGGCACTCTGCAACAGCGCCGGGTTCCAGGTCGGGCTGGTACCGATGAAGCGGCCGGTGAAGCCCCGGGCCGCCGCCTGGCCCACGATCGCCGCCGCGTCGGCCGGCCCCATGGTCAGGATCACCAGGTCCGGCCGGCCGGAGAGGATCGCCTGGATCGCGCCGGCCTGCTTGTCCGCGCCGGTGTCGGTCTTCACCGCGGTGAAGCCCAGCCCGAGGCTCTGCGCGGCGAGCTTGGCGCCGGCCGCCGCGTCGTCGCCGTAGTCCCCGGCCAGGTGTACGGCCAGCACCGACTTCACCCCGTGCGCCTCGCGGGCGTAGTCGAGCGCGTTCATCGACTCCAGGCAGTAGTTGGCGCCGGACTCGACGATCACGTCCTCGAAGGCGTACGCCGAGGTCCAGGCGGCCGGCGCCGCGACCACGCTGCTGGCCTTCATATCGGCCAGGATGGCGGCGGTGGTCGGCGAGCCGAGGGTCTGGGCCAGGGCCAGCACGTTCGGCTTCATCTCCTGGTACACCTGGTTGTGCGTCTGCGGGTTGTATTTGTTGTCCCGGATCCAGCGGGTCACGTCGACCTCGTAGTCGCCGATCCCACCGGCGGTGTTCACCCGCTTCCAGAACGCCTTCTGCGCGTCGGTGATCGGCACCGCCAGCGCCCGGAACGGCCCCTCGGTCAGGTCGGAGATGATGCCGAGATAGATGCAGCCCTTGTTCCGGTCCACCGCCTCCGGACACGGCTCGGCGGTGACCCCGACGTCGGTCTTCACCCCGGAGGCGTCGGTCTCGGTGTCCCCGCCGCGACATGCGGCGAGTGCGGTGCAGAGCAACAGGGCGACGGTCACGGCGGCGACCCGACGCGGTCCGGAGCCGGACAGACTGTTCCTTCCCATGGCTACCTCACAGGTCAGTAGGAGCAGCTCAGTGAACCTTTCAACCTCTCCTTGCGGTCCGTCGTGGCCGGAGGTGGGAGTCGGGGCGGACGCGCCGCGCGGTTCAGGTGGAAAAAGGTTCAGTAGGAGAACGGCCAGGTTCTCCAGTAGTTGCGGACCCGTACCCAGATCCCGAACAGGCCCCGGGGCTCGAAGATGAGGAAGACGACGAGAAGTACGCCGTAGAGGATCGTCTCCACCTGGAAGACGTTCGGCACCTCGTTCGGCTGGGCGCTGAGGAACGGCACCCACGCCTGCAACTCCCGGGTGAACCGGGGCAGCAGGGTGATGAAGAACGCCCCGGCGATCGCGCCGGAGATGGTGCCCGCACCGCCGATCAGCACCATCGCGATGTACTGCACGGACAGCAGCAGGCTGAACGAGCCCGGGTCGAAGAACCCGGTGATGGTGTAGAGCAGCGCCCCCGCGCAGCCGGCGTACGCCGACGAGACGGCGAAGGCGATCGTCTTGTACCGGGCCAGGTTCACCCCGATCACCCCCGCCGCGATGTCCCGGTCCCGGATCGCGGTGAACGCCCGCCCCACCTTCGAGCGGGCCAGGTTGGCGGCGGCCAGCGCGAAGCCGAGCAGGAGCAGCAGCATCAGCCAGTAGAGCTTCTGGTCCCGGGTGCCGAGCGGGCCGGTGGCGGCGATCGGCTGCCCGAAGAACTCCAGGGTGGCCGCCGGCCG
Source organism: Plantactinospora sp. CA-294935 (assembly GCF_050936445.1). Classification (NCBI taxonomy): domain Bacteria; kingdom Bacillati; phylum Actinomycetota; class Actinomycetes; order Micromonosporales; family Micromonosporaceae; genus Plantactinospora; species Plantactinospora sp. CA-294935. The sequence goes on along the minus strand of NZ_JBNJMU010000001.1, from coordinate 6,683,158 downwards.
GCCGACCCCGGCGCCGCCGGTCAGCGCCGACCACTCGCTGAAGACGTGCTGTCCGATGAAGACCAGGCCGAGGGTGACGATCGCCAGGTAGAGCCCGCGCAGCCGGGTGGCCAGCGGGGCCACGACCACTCCGGCCAGCCCGGCGGCCAGGCCGGCGGCGGGCAGCCAGACCGCGATGTTGGTGATCCCGAACCCGATCACCCGGCCGTCCGGGTCGCCGCTGACCGCCGCCGCCGTGTAGGCGCCGACCGCGAGGAAGAACGCGTGCCCCAGCGAGACCTGGCCGGCGTACCCGGTGACCAGGCCCAGCCCGATCGCCCCGATCGCCGCGACGCAGCAGAGCGCGAGCAGTTGCAGTACCTCGTCGGTGAGCAGGAACGGGCACCCGAGGGCGACGGCCAGCAGCACCGCCATCGCCGCCCGCTTGGCCGGGGTGTCGAAAAGGCTCAACTCTTGCGCGTACGAGGTGTGCAGGTCGGGACGTCCGCGCAGCCGGGTACATCGGCCGGTGGCGCTCATCTACTACCACCCGAGAAGCCCCTGGCTGCAGCCATGGGGAGGTAAGGGTAGCCCGAGCTGTGGAAATGTCGTACCCGGCGGGGACGCTGGTCGGTGTGGAGGAAGTGGTGCGGTACACCTACCGGTTGCGTCCCGGCGCGGCTGCGACCGCCGCACTCCTGGCCGAGTGGGGCCGTTGTCGCTGGCTGTGGAACGAGGCCGTGCACCAGCAGAAGTCCCGGCGCAGGCCGACGTTCTGCAAGCTGTCGAAGCTGCTGACCGAGGCCCGTGCCCGGTCGTCGTGGCTGCGTGACGGTTCCCAGGTCGCCCAGCAGCAGGCGCTGCGCACCTACGCCGCCGCCCTGAACGACTCGTTCAAGGTCAAGGGCCGTGGCCGGCCGAAGGTCAAGCGGCGCAAGGACGCCCGGCCGAGCCTCGAATACACCAGGCGCGGCTTCTCGATCCGGGACGGTCGACTGCGGCTGTCCGGCGGCGTGTCGGCGCCGGTCGTCTGGTCCCGGGACCTGCCGTCCGAGCCGACCAGTGTCCGGGTCTACCGGGACAACCTTGGCCACTGGTACGCCTCGTTCGTCGTCCGTCGTGAGGTCGCCGCCGCGCCCGACGCGGACGGGGCGATCGGTGTCGACTGGGGTGTGACGACGACCGCCACGACCACCGACCCGGTCTACGACCTGCCGCACCTCGGCCACCGAAAACGGTGCGCCGCCGAACTGGCCAGGGCGCAGCGCCGGATGGCCCGACGCCGACGGGACAAGGGCGCCCGGCCGTCGAACGGCTACCTGCGGGCCAAGCACCATGCGGCGAAGGTCGCGAAAAGGGCGGCCCGCCAGAACACCCACGACGCCCGGGTCTGGGCGAGGCAGGTCGTCGACAATCATGCGACGATCGCCGTCGAGGACTTCAGGCCGACATTCCTGACCAGGTCCCGGATGGCTGCCCGTAAGGCCGCCGATGCGGCAGTCGGCGCCGCGAAGCGGGAACTGATCGACCGTGGCATGCGGGCGGGCCGGAAGGTGGTGCTGGTACCGCCCGCCTACACCACGATGACCTGCTCGCAGTGCGGTACGAGAACCAAGCACCGCCTCGGGCTGGGGGTCAGAGTCTTCCGGTGCGACACCTGCGGGCACACCGCCTGCCGCGACCGGAACGCCGCGAGGACGATCCTCGCCACGGCAGAGCGCGACCGTGCCGGCGCCGACGACATAAGACATGCGATCACCTCCTTCCGGGGAGGGCGTTCGGATGCGGTCCGAGCCAGAAATCCCCCGGCTTCCAGCCGTAGGGAAGCGTTAAACCCGTTCCACCTCCCTCGTGCCGAAGAGCCCGTACGGGCGGACCAGCAGGACCAGCAGCATCAGCACGTACGGGCTGATCACCGAGACGTTGCCACCGAGCCAGGGCGCGTGCTGCTGGTAGGTGGCGGTGAGTTCCTGGATCGTGCCCACGGCCAGCCCGCCGACCACCGCGCCGGGCAGCGAGTCGAGCCCACCGAGGATGATCACCGGCAGGGCGGTCAGCGCGATCAGCCAGAGCGCCGCGTCGACGCTGGCCCCGGCGGCGGCGAAGGTGCCGGCCACCGCTGCCAGCCCACCGGCCAGCCCCCAGGAGAGGGCGAAGACCGCACCCACCGAGACGCCCTGGGCCAGCGCCGCCTCCTGGTCGTACGCCGCGGCCCGCATCGCCAGCCCCATCCGGGTGTAGCGGAAGAAGGCGAAGAGCCCGACGATCAGCACCGTGGTGGCGAGCAGTGCGGCGAGGTGCCGCTGTTGCAGGTCGATCCCGGTGCCGGGGACCGCCACCGTACGCAGCCCCCACGGGTCTCCGACGTGCCGGACGTCCAGCCCGATGAACCCGTTGACCACCACCCGGACGGCGACGTCCACCCCGAGGGTGATGATGGCGACCACGAACGCCGGCCGGCCGACCATCGGGCGCACCGCCACCCGTTCCACCCCGAGCGCCAGCCCGGCGGTGAGTACGGCGGCGACCGGTACCGCCACCCAGAAGCCGACCGGCCCGGCCAGATAGGTGACCAGCACCGCGCCGGCCAGCATGAAGGCGGGCTGGGCGAAGCTGATCACCCGGGTCGCCTTGTAGATGATGACGAAGCCGAGGGCCAGCAACGCGTAGACGCTACCGGTGCCCAGGCCGCGCAGCAGGCTCTCGACCAGCTCGGTCATCCCGCCTCCCCCGGTCCGGTGTCGGCCGCCTCCGGAACGGTCTTCGCCGGACCGCGGGCGTACAGCTCGTCGATCAGGTCGGCGAAGCGTTCGGCGACGGCGGCCCGGCGTACCTTCTGGGTGGCGGTCAGCTCGCCGTCGTCGTGGTCGAGTTCCTTGGGCAGCAGCGCGAACCGCCGGACCTGCTCGACCGGCGCCCGCCCGGCGTTCACGGCGGCGACCAGCCCCTCGACCAGGGCCCGGATCTCGGGTTTGCCGGCCAGGTCCCGATAGGTGGTGTACGCCAGCCCGCGGCGCTGCGCCCACTCCCCCACGGTCTCCAGCTCGATCCCGATCAGCGCGGTCAGGTACGGCCGGCGGTCGCCGACCAGGATCGCCTCCTTGACGTACGGCGACGCCTTCAGCGCGTTCTCGATCTCGGAGGGGCCGACGTTCTTGCCACCCGCCGTGATCATGATGTCCTTGGCCCGGTCGGTGATCCGCAGGTGGGTGCCGTCGACCCACTCGCCGACGTCGCCGGTGCGCAGCCAGCCGTCGGCGTCGAACACCGCCGCCGTCGCCGCCGGATCCCGGTAGTAGCCGGCGAAGACACCCCCGTGCCGGGTCAGGATCTCCCCGGTCTCCTCGTCGATCCGCACCTCCACGCCGGGGTGCGGCTCGCCGACCGTGCCGAGCCGGACCCGGCCCGGCCGGTTGCCGGTGGCCACCGCGGTGTTCTCGGTCATCCCGTACACCTCGTGCATCCGGATGCCGATGCCCATGAAGAACCGCAGCACGTCCGGGGCGATCGGGGCGGCACCGGAGGCGGCGTACCGGACCCGGCGCATCCCGATCCGTACCCGCAGCGCCCGGTAGCAGAACAGCCAGCCGATCCCGTACGCCAGCCGGGTGCCGGCGGTGTGCCGGCCACCGGTCCGGACCAGCGTGCCGGCGATCCGGTCGGCGACCCCGAGCCACAGCCGGGCGTTCCACCGCTTGACCGGCGAGGCGTTGGCCAGCCGGATGGTCACCCCGGCGAGGATCTTCTCCCAGATCCGGGGTACTCCGAACAGGATGGTCGGCTGTATCTCCCGCAGGTTCGACTGCACGGTGTCGATCGACTCGGCGAACGCCACCTGCACCCCGGCACCGGCGTTGAACCAGGTGGTGAAGATCCGCTCCGCGACGTGGCAGAGCGGCAGGTACGACAGCAGCAGGTCGTACGGCCCCGGCGGCGGATCGGTGAACCCGCCACCGTCGACCAGTACCCGGATCGCGAAGTCCACGTTGGCGACGGTCAGCATCGCGCCCTTGGCCGGGCCGGTGGTGCCGGAGGTGTAGATCAGCGTGGCGACGTCCCCGGCGGTCGCGGCCGCCATCCGGGCGGCGACCGCCCCGGGCTCGGCGGCCCGGTGTTCGGCGCCGATCGCCAGCAGTTCGTCCCAGCCGAGCAGTGCGGGGTGCCGGTAGCGGTGCCGGATGCCGCGCGGTTCGAGATAGACGATCCGCTCCAGCTCCGGGCACGCGTCGATCACCTCGAGCGCCTTGTCGACCTGCTCCTGGTCCTCGGCGATCAGCACCCGGGCGCCGGAATGCGACAGCAGGTAGCCGACCTCCGGCGGCGGATTGGTCGGATAGAGCCCCACCGTCATCGCCCGCAGCGCCACGGTCGCCACGTCGGTGAAGAGCCACTCCCGACGGTTCTCGGCGTGGATCGCCACCCGGTCGCCGGGCTGCACGCCGAGCGCCAGCAGCCCGTGCGCCACGGTCTGCACCGTGTCCCAGTAGCCGGCCCAGGTCACCTCCTGCCAGATGCCCCGGTCCTTCTCCCGCATCGCCACCGCGTCCGGGGTGGCGAGGGCACGGTCCCGGACCCGTACCGCGATGGTGCTGGCCGGGACGGCGCCGGCCGGCGGGTCGGCGGTGCCGGCGGTGGTGGTCGCGGTCACCGAGACGGCGGCCGACACGGTGTCGTCGGCGACGGGTTCGGTCATGGCCGCTCCTCCCGTCGCGGATCGTCGCCGCCCTGCCCGGGGTCGCGCCGGCCGTCAGTGGTGCCGGACGCGCTGCCGCCGAGGTAGGCCCGTACGACGTCCGGGTGGTGCGGGATCTCCGCCGGGCTGCCGGTCGCGACGACCTGGCCGAAGTCGACCACCAGTACCCGGTCGGCCAGGTCCATCACCAGGCCCATGTCGTGTTCGACCAGCACGATCGGGATGTCCAGCTCGTCGCGGATGTCGAGGACGAACCGGGCCATGTCCTCGGTCTCCTCCAGGTTCATCCCGGCGACCGGCTCGTCCAGCAGCAGCAGTTTCGGCTCCATCGCCAGGGCCCGGCCCAGCTCGACCCGCTTCTGCACCCCGTACGGCAGCAGCCCGACCGGCATCCGGCGCCACCGTTCCAGTTCGAGGAAGTCCACGATCTCCTCGACCGCGGCCCGGTTGGCGATCTCGGCCCGCCGGGCCCGGCCCAGCCAGCCGATCGCGGCGAGCGGGCCGTAGCGGATGTGGTGGTGCCGGCCGAGCAGCAGGTTGTCCAGCACGGTGAGGTTGCCGAAGAGTTCGACGTTCTGGAAGGTCCGGGCCATGCCCAGCGCGGCGATGCTGTGCGGCCGGCGACCGACCAGGTCCACCCCGTCGAAGACGACCCGGCCGGTCTGCGGCCGGTAGACCCCGGAGAGGACGTTGAAGATGGAGGTCTTGCCCGAGCCGTTCGGCCCGATGATGGCGAAGAGTTCGTGCCGGCCGACCGTGAAACTCACCCCGTCGATGGCCCGTACCCCCGCGAAGTGCAGCCGGACGTCCTCGAAGCGCAGGATCGGGTCGTCCTCGACCCGGCCCGCCGCACGCTCGGCCGCCGCCACGGCGGTCACGACAACCACCGCTTACGCCGCCGGTAGTGCTTGACCTCCCGGAACGACCGCCGGCCGGCACCGGCCGCGGCGCCGAGACCGAGATAGAACTCCCGGATGTCGTCGTCGGCCAGCAACTGTTCGGCCGGCTTGTCCAGCACCACCTGGCCGGTCTCCAGTACGTAGCCGTGGGTGGCCAGCGAGAGCGCCATGGTGGCGTTCTGCTCGACCAGCAGCACCCCGGCACCGGTCGAGTTGATCGCCACGATCAGCTCCCGGACCTGGTCGACCAGCCGGGGGGCGAGTCCGAGGCTGGGTTCGTCGAGCAGCAGGTAGCGCGGCTGCGCCATCAGCGCCCGGCCCATCGCGAGCATCTGCTGCTCGCCACCGGAGAGATATCCGGCGGTGTGCCGGCGGCGCCGGGCCAGCACCGGGAAGAGTCCGAAGACGTGCTCCAGCCGGGCCGGGATCTGCCGGTACGCGGTGTGTCCACCCAGCCGCAGGTTCTCCTCCACGGTCAGTTCGGCGAAGATCCGGCGTCCCTCCATCACCTGGCAGACGCCCCGGCGGACCACGGCGGCCGGGCGGAGCCGGTGGATCGGTTCCCCGTCGAGCGTGACCGTGCCCTTGGTGACCGCGCCGTCGTGCACGTCGAGCAGGCCGCTGATCGCCCGCAGCAGGGTGGTCTTGCCGGCGCCGTTCGCGCCGAGCAGCGCGACGATCCCGCCGGGCGGTACGGCGAGGCTCACCCCGCGCAGCACCAGCATCACGTCGTCGTAGACGACCTCCAGATTGCGCACCTGCAGCATCCGGGAACCCCCGGTTCTCTGTTGTGGCGCGGCTCACAAAGTTACCGGACATTAACCACGGCGCAACGTCCCGTCAAGAGCATCAGTGCTACGGGCGCCCATTCCACCGGATCGGTGGAGGCTGGGCGTACCGAGTAGCGTCCCTTGTGGACTCGCAGGCCGGTCGGCGCCCTGGCCTGCCACCGCTCTCGGTCGACGGGCTCGTGGGTGTCGCCAGTGTGTGCCTGGTGCGCCGTCTTCGAAGGTGGTGATCGGGCAACCCGTTGCTTCCGGTTACCGTTCGGGCTGGTGATCTCCTGACGTCGGGTCGTGTGTCCGAGGTGGCGTGGGGATGGGGTATCTGCCGGAGACACTGTCGAGCTGCCCCGCTTGTGCGCCCACTGTCTCGGGCTGTCCGAGCCCCGACCCCCGCCGGCCGGTCGACCGCATCACCACGCGCCGTCTCGACAACCCGGCTCTCCGTGCCCCGTCTGTGCACCCAGCTCGACAGTCTGCGCACCGACTTCTCCCCGGTCGGCCGTCGGGCCGCTCATCCTGTCATCCGATGTGCGGCGCCGCCCCAGCCAGCCAGTGATCGATCCGGAGCCGGACCGACTCGTGCATCTGGAGATCCGCGACGGCAGCCGGTGCGAACCAGCCGACCTCGGTGGACTCGTCGCTGACCGCGAGCGTGCCGCTGGCCGGGCGTGCGGTGAACGCGACCACGAACTCCTGTCGCACCTCCCCGTCGGCGTACGCGATCAGGTGCCGGGGGTCGGTGTAGATCCCGAGGATGCCGGTCAGCTCGACGTCGAGTCCGGTTTCCTCCCGGACCTCCCGGATCACGGCGTCGCCGAGGGTCTCGCCGAGATTCATCGTGCCGCCCGGCAGCGACCAGTTCCCGGAGTCCGCCCTCCGCTGAAGCAGGATGCGGCCCTGCTCATCGACCACCAGCGCGGCCCCGCCGGGTACCAGCGAGTTCGCCGCCGGCGCGGACGGATCGTCGAAGTAGTCCACGCGCCGGCTCACCGGCTGACCTCCCCCTTCTGCACTGTGTCCCAGACCTGTAGGAACTGCTACCGAAGGCGGACAGCCGGCGGAGATGCGGTTCGTGGCCGTCGCCAGCGTGTGCCTGGTCGCGATGGGCGGGCGGACCGCCGATCGGTGTCAGTGACCCGGGGCGATGACCGGTGTACCGTCCGAAGTGGCGGTTCGGGGTTACGGCCCGGACCGCCACCACCCCAGTCGTAACCTGGGAGCACGCCATGCCACACCCGCCCATCGTCGACCCACGATTTCCGGCACGCCTGCGCGAGCTACGGACCGCCCGCGGCCTGTCGCTGCGGGACCTGGCCCGCCGCACCTACTACGGCAAGAGCCAGCTGCACGACCTTGAGACGTCGAGGAGCCGGCCAACCGTCGAAGCCGCCCGGCGTCTGGACGACGCCCTCGAAGCAGGCGGGACGCTCGCCGCGCTGGTCGTCGAAGCACCGGCCGTGACCACTCCCGACGACGACCAGCGGATCGCGTACGTGCTCACCCAGCCCTCTCGGCTGGACGCTGCCACCGTCCGAACACTCGCCGACACGTTGGCCGCCCAACGCCGCCTTGACGATGTGCTGCCGGCGCCGGTGATGCTGCCGTGGTCCGTGCCGCAGTGGCGCACCGTGCAGGGCCTCGCCGAGCAGGCCCGTGGCCCGCACGCGGCCGAACTGCACGAGGTCATCGCCGAGTGGACCCAGTTCATCGGCTGGCTGTACGCCGAGGGCCGCGACGACGCCGAGGCGACGCGGGTGTTGATCGACGCCGCCGACCAAGCCGATGCGGTCGACAGCGGCCCGCTCGCGGCGCAGGTCGAGAACTTCCGGGGCTACCTGGAGCGCCAACGCGGCAACCCACGCGGCATCGTTCGGCACTTCCTGGCCGCGTACCACACCCCCAGTGCAACCGTGCTGCAACGGGTCGGCGACGCGGTACAGGCAGCGCACGGGTACGCGCTGCTCGGCGACCGAGACGCGGCCGGGCGTCTGCTCGGCGAGGCCAGCGACCTTGCCGAGGCGGCCGAGACCGCGACCGCGCCGGCAGCCGCTTACTGGCTGACGCCGACGTTCTCCCGGATGGGTCTCGGGCTGACGTACCTGGCGCTCGGTGACAAGGCCGCCGCCGCCGACAACCTGCGTACCGGGCTGGACGGCTTGCCGGACGATCAGCGGGATGCCGAGTGGACGATGGAGTACCGCGAGGCGCTCAGCACCTGCTGACGGAGCTGTCCGGATCACCGCACAGGGCACCGGACATGCGGCGGACGCCGACAAGCTGGACCTCACCGTGCCAACCGGGCGAGGCTGCGGGTAGGGATGCTGGTCGGGTATACGCAGCCGGCAACCGTGCCCCTGGCCGGTCGGGCCGGTCCTCCCCCGTGGGTAGGCCCGGCCGGCACCAGCCATCCGCCCAGCTGAGCGGCGCTCCGTCATCTGCGATCCGGGGCGCTGTGGCGCGCAGGAGGTCCGCCGTGATCCAGCAGACGCAGCAGCAGACCGACGAGCAGGTCGTGGCCCAGCACCTCGCGGGGCACCGGTGTGCGGAGTGCGCACCCAGGGGCGGCTGCATGCGGATGCTTCGGGTCATCCGCCGCCGCCAGGCACGTACCGACCTCGCCGCCGCGCTCGCCGCCCGAACCGAGGTGACGGGACGGTGATCCGGATGGTGCGGCGCTGGCTGACGGTGGAGTGGCCCGTCCCGGTCGAGTGCGCCTTCGCCCGCCTGGTCCTCGGCACGCACGCGCTGCGGGAGTGTGGCCGGTGCGGGCCGGACGGCTGCCCGCTCTGGTCGTGGGCGGCCGAGGTCCACCGGCGGGAGCACGCGGTCAGGGTGCTGCTCGGCGGTACCCTGCCGGCGGCGGTGACGGCCGGGGACGTCCGCGCGGCACTGGAGCGGGTCCGGTGAGCATGGTGCCGGAGAGCGCGCCGGGCCTGGCGATCACCTGGGCACACCGGATCATCATCGACCACGCCGAGGGTCGCGGCTGCGGCCAGTGCCGGGCCCGCTGGTGCCCGACCGCCGAGTGGGCGCTCTGGGTAGTTGTGACCGAGCACTTCCCACCCCCGGTCGGAGAGAAACTGGTGACCACCGTCGCGCGGCAGGTGCTCACCAACCACTGGCCGTACGGTGTCGACGGCTGCCGGCCGTGCGGCCTGCCGGACTGCACCCGGATGCAGGTCGCGGCGACCTGGTTGCAGGTTGTCCGGGACGACTACCTGCCGCCAGCGGTTCAGGCCCTTCGCCCGACGGTGGTGCCGACGGACGAAGAGTTGCGCCGGATCACCGGATTGGAGTGACGAGAGGAGAGCCGGGAGGGTGGTGCACCGAATTAAGGCAACCGGCGCCGAGCGGAGAGCGTGCGACGAGGTGGTGGCGAAGCTGTCGCCGACGGAGGGGACGACAACGGATCGGGGCATACCGCAGCGGCGGTAGCGGCCGTACGCCGGGCGGTTGATGCCGGTGGCCCCGGCGCTGGCTACGGTTCGGAGGTGGACCGGGAGCGACGGTGGTGGGGGCTGACCGCACCGGCCTGGGCCGTGGACGCCGGCCTGGTACTCGGAGTGGGCGTGTTGCAGCTCTACACGTCGTGGGCGGCGGCTCGGAACCAGCCCGCCGCGCGCCCGCTCGACGTGTGGGCGTACCTGATCCTGGCCGGCACCGCACTGGCGCTGGCCGTACGGCGGCGGCATCCCGAGTGGACGCTCGCGGTCACGGTGGCGGGCGCTGTCGGATACTTCGCCCTCCAGTACCCCTACGCGCTCTCCCCGCTGGCCGCGTTGATCACGGTCCACCTGGTGATCGGCCGGGGCCGCCGCGTGGCGGGCTGGGCGGGGGCGGGCTGCCTCGTCGTGGTGCCGATCGGCGCGGCCCTGCTGCTGGCCCGGAATCCGGACGACGTGGTGGCGTCCCTGATGTGGTCGCTGGTCGTCGTGGTCGTCGGTCAACTGGCCGAGGTGTCCCGGGCCCGGCGCGAGCACGTTTGGGAGGTGGAACGGCGGCTGGTCGCGGCCGAGCACGGCCGGGAGGAGGAGGCGTTGCGTCGGGCGCACGAGGAACGGCTCCGGATCGCCCGGGAACTGCACGACGTCACCTCGCACACCATCTCGGTGATCGCTCTCCAGGCCGCCGCCGCCACCGAGGCGGTCGACCGGGCCGACGGCCGGGAACAGGTCCGGACGGCGCTCGGGGCGATCCGGACGGCCAGCCGGCAGGCGATGGCCGAGATGACGGCGACGCTGGGCGTGCTCCGACCGGACCGGGGCGCCGGGCTGCGCCGGCCGATGCCCGGGGTCGCCCAACTACGGGGCCTCGCCGGCACGCTCGACGGCACCGGGGTACGCGTCGAGTTCGTCGAGACCGGTCTCCCCCGGCCGCTGCCGCCGGCCCTCGACCTGACGGTGTACCGGGTGGTGCAGGAGGCGCTGACCAACGTGCTGCGGCATGCCCGAGCGCGCCGGGCGGTGGTGACACTGCGGTTCGAGACCGGCGCGGTGGTGGTGCAGGTGGACGACGATGGTCGGGGCGCCGACCCGGCCGCGTGCGCGGAGCCGACCGGGCACGGGCTGGTCGGGATGGCCGAACGGGTGGCGGCGGTCGGCGGTCGACTCCGGGTCGGCCCTGCCCTCGGGCAGGGGTTCCAGGTCGTCGCCTGGCTGCCGCTCGCGCCGGAGGCGGTGGCATGATCCGCGTCCTGCTCGCCGACGACCAGCCGCTGGCCCGGGCCGGGGTCCGCGCGCTGCTGGAGAACGCCGCCGACATCGCCGTGGTCGGCGAGGCGGCCACCGGCGCCGTCGCGGTCCGGCTGGCCCGGGAGGTCCGGCCGGACGTCGTGTTGATGGACATCCGGATGCCGGAGCTGGACGGGCTCGCCGCCACCCGCCGGATCGTCGCCGACGACCGGCTTTCCGGGGTACGGGTGGTGGTGCTGACCACCTTCGACCTCGACGAGTACGTCTACGAGGCGCTTCGGGCCGGCGCCAGCGGTTTCCTCGGCAAGGACGCCGAGCCGGACGAGTTGCGGCACGCCGTCCGGGTGGTGGCCCGGGGCGACGCGCTGCTGGCACCGGGGATCACCCGCCGGCTGATCGCCGAGTTCGCCGCCCGGCCGGACGGGCAGCCGTGCACCGCCCGGCTGGACGGGTTGACCGACCGGGAGCGTGAGGTGCTCGGCCAGGTCGCCGAGGGGCTCGGCAACGCCGAGATCGCGGAACGGCTGCGGATGAGCCCGGCCACGGTGAAGACGCACGTCAACCGGATCATGGCCAAGCTCTCGGTGCACGACCGGGCGCAGCTCGTGGTGATCGGCTACGAGACCGGCCTGGTCCGACCCGGCTGGCTCTGACCGGCCGACGCTCTCCCGCCCGGCTGCCCGGTCGCCACCGTCCCCCCGCCGCCGCCCCGTCCGGTCACCGCTACGCCTACGGCGGTAGCCGAACGCCCGCCCCGGTTGGATGACCGCCCGCGGTCGGCCTACCTAGCGTCGGGACCGCCATTCCGACCGGTACGACCGAGGAGCACCCCATGTTCGGACTCGCCCCGACAGCCCGCGCCTGCGTACGGCACCGTTGGCTGGTGCTGCTGGGCTGGGCCGTGCTCACCGCCGCCCTGCTCGGCCTGGCCGGCGCACTGCCCAGTACGGCGAGAGTGGACTTCCGGATGCCCGGCTCGGAGAGCCAGCGAGCCGCCGACCTGCTGGCCGAGGCCGGCTTCGGCGATCTCGGCGCGCCGGACGGCACCCTCGTGGTCGCCGCCACGGCCGGCGTACGCGACCCGGACGTCCGGGCCGCGCTCGACGGGTTGCTGCACCGGCTCGACCAGGTACCCGGAGTCTCGGTCGGCAGCCCGTACCGGCCGCCGGGCGGGCAGATCTCGGCCGACGGGCGGATCGGCACCGCCGAGATCGGTCTCGGTGCCGGGGTGAGTGCACCGGAACAGGCCAACCGGGCCGCCCAGGTCCGGGCGATCCGGGACGCCTTCGACGCGCCTGGGATCACGGTCGAGCTGGCCGGGGACGCCTTCGCGGACTCCTCGGCCGGCGGCCTCGCCGAGGGTGTCGGACTGCTGGCGGCGGCGGTGATCCTGCTGGTGGCGTTCGGCTCGCTGATCGCGGCCGGGCTGCCGCTGCTGGTCGCGGTGGTCGGGGTCGGCTGCGGCAGCGCCCTGCTGGTGCTGCTCCGGCACGTCGTCACGATGCCCGACTTCGCGATCTACCTCACCATCATGATCGGGCTGGGCGTCGGCATCGACTACGCGCTGCTGGTGGTGACCCGCTACCGGAGTGCGCTCGCCCGGGGACTCGACGTGCCGGAGGCCGTGGTCGAGGCGATGGAGACCGCCGGCCGCTCGGTACTCTTCGCCGGAACGACCGTGATCATCGCGGTCTCCGGAATGCTCTTCCTCGGTCCGGAACTCGGCGGCGGACTGGCGCTGGCCGCCGGTTGCGGCGTGCTGCTGGTGATGCTGGCCGCCCTCACCCTGCTGCCCGCGCTGCTCGGCCTGGTCGGCCGCCGGATCGACCGGTTCGGCCTGCCGCACCGCCGGTCGACCGGCCACCCGACCGTCGAACCGCACCCGGGTGTGGCCGCCGTGCGCCCGGCACCGGCGTACCGGTGGAGCCGGGTCGTGCAGCGACGGCCGTGGCTGCTCACCTCGGTCGCGCTCGGCCTGCTGGTGCTGCTCACCCTGCCGGCGCTGGGGCTGCGGCTCGGTTGGTCGGACGCGAGCGACCGGCCGACCAGCGACACCACCCGCCGGGCGTACGACCTGGTCGCCGCCGGCTTCGGACCGGGCGCGAACGGTCCGCTACTGCTGGTCGCCGCCGACCCGGCCCGCAACAGCGCCCCGGCCGGGCCGGCCGGGCTGCGGGCCGCCGCCGGCGCGGTGGCCGGCACATCGGGGGTCGCCGGGATCTCCGAGGTGGTCCCGCTGGACGGCGGGATCAGCGTGGCGGTGGTGACGCCACGCACGGGTCCGCAGGCGGCGGAGACCGCCGAGCTGGTGCACCGGCTCCGCGACGAGGTGCTGCCGCCGTTCGCCGGGCCCGGATCCCCGATCCTGGTCACCGGCGCCAACGCGGCCGGGATCGACTTCGCCGAGCTGAGCGTACGGCGGCTGCCGTGGCTGGCCGGCGCGGTACTCCTCGCCTCGTTCCTGCTGCTCACCGTCGTGTTCCGCAGCCTGCTGGTACCGCTCAAGGCGGTGCTGGTGAACCTGCTCTCGGTCGGCGCGGCGTACGGCGTGATCGTCGCGATCTTCCAGTGGGGATGGTTGGCCGGGGCGCTCGGCACCGGGGACGGCGGCCCGGTCGACGCCTGGGTGCCGACGATGCTCTTCGTGGTGGTCTTCGGGCTCTCCATGGACTACGAGGTGTTCCTGCTCTCCCGGATCCGGGAGGAGTACCTGCGCACCCGCGACAACGCCGGCTCGGTGGCCGACGGGCTCGCCGCGACGGCCCGGGTGATCAGTGCCGCCGCCGCGATCATGGTGTGCGTCTTCGTCGCGTTCGCCGCCTTCGACGACCGCGCGCTGAAGATGATGGGGGTAGGACTGGCCACCGCGGTACTGGTCGACGCCACGATCGTCCGGCTGGTGCTGGTACCGGCGGCCATGCAGCTTCTCGGGGACCTGAACTGGTGGCTGCCGGGCCGGCGCACGCGTCGGGGCTGACGAGGTGGCGTGGGACCGTCGCGCCGGTCAGTGCCGGTGACGGCCGAGCTGGGCCCGGATCTCGCCGCCGGGATAGAGCGAGCTGTGCACGTTCACGTACGCGACACCGGCCCGGACCGCCGCGACCAGTTCGTCGAACTGTCCCGCCGTGATCCCCTGTGCGGTCGGGCCGATCACGTCGACCGGTCGGATCGTCCCGGTGATCGTTGCCGGGGCGGCCGGACAGGACTGGGTACCCGCGGGGCCGTTGCCGAGGTTGGTGCAGAGGAAGACGCTGATCCCGCCGCTCTGGGCCCGGCCGCCGACGTGGATGTGCGCCTGGGTGACGTTCCCCTCCAACGCCTCGTAGCTGAGTCGGTAGGTCAGCTCCTGCTCCTCCTCGTCGATGTCGAGGCTGAACCCGCCCTTGCCGCTGGTCGAGATCGCCAACGGGTCCTCCTGGTAGCCGGTCAGCCGCTCCCGTACGACGCCCCAGCGCTCCCGGTCGTCGTCGTTGCGGTCGGCGTTCCCGTACGCGATCCGGACCGTTCCCGCCCCGGCGGCCAGGAGGGCGACCACGGAGGCCACCGCGCCATACCATCGTCGGATCATCATCGTCGCGCCTCCCCGGTCGCTCCGGCCAATGCCCGTCACCCGGTTCAACGGGCGGAGAACAGCCAAGACACGACACTCAGGTGACGGATCGTGGACAGAGAGTAATTGTCGACGGAGTGGTCGGCCTTGCGGCTCGGCGGGGCGGTCAGTCCCGCAGCCGGGCGAGGTGCCGCATCTTGTTCATCGCGTCCAACGCGGCGACCTTGTACGCCTCGGCCAGCGTCGGATAGTTGAAGACCGCGTCGACCAGATAGTCGACGGTGCCCTGGCAGCCCATCACGGCCTGTCCGATGTGCACGAGTTCGGTGGCCCCGGTGCCGAAGATGTGCACCCCGAGCAGGTGGCCGGTGTCCGGGGCGACCAGCAACTTCAGCATCCCGTACGAGTCGCCGCTGATCGCGCCCCGGGCCAGTTCCCGGTAGCGGGAGATGCCGACCTCGAACGGCACCTTGTCCCGGGTGAGTTCGTCCTCGGTCCGGCCGATGAAGCTGATCTCCGGAATCGTGTAGATGCCGATCGGCTGCACCTCCGACAGGGCCCGGACCGGTTCGCCGCAGGCGTGGTGCGCCGCCAGCCGGCCCTGCTCCATCGAGGTGGAGGCGAGGGCGGGAAAGCCGATCACGTCCCCGACCGCGTAGATGTGCGGCACCGTCGTCCGGAACTCCGCGTCGACCTCGATCCGGCCCCGCGCGTCGGCGGCCAGTCCGGCGTTCTCCAGGTCGAGTTCGCTGCCCAGCCCCTGCCGGCCGGCGGAGTACATCACGGTGTCGGCGGCGATCCGCTTGCCGCTCTCCAGCACCGCGATGGCACCCCGGGCATGCCGCTCCACCGCCGCCACCGCCTCGCTGAACCGGAACGTCACCGCCAGGTCCCGGAGGTGGTACTTCAGCGCCTCCACGATCTCCAGGTCGCAGAACTCCAGCATCCGGTCCCGCCGCTCGACCACGGTGACCTTGGTGCCGAGCGCGGCGAACATCGAGGCGTACTCGATGCCGATCACCCCGGCACCGACCACCACCATCGAGTTCGGCACCTGTTCCAGGTTGATGATGCCGTCCGAGTCGATGATCGTACGCTCGTCGAAGTCCACACTGGCCGGTCGCGCCGGCCGGGTACCCACGGCGATGATGATCTTCTCGGCGGTCACCTTCGACTCGCGCCCGACCGGGTCGGTCACGGTCACCGTGTGCGGGTCGGCGAACCGGGCGTTGCCGGTGATCAGCCGTACCCGGTTGCGCGCCAACTGGCTGCGCACCACGTCGACCTCCCGGCCGATGACGTGCTGGGTCCGCGCCGTCAGGTCGGCGACGGTGATGTCGTCCTTGAGCCGGTAGCTCTGGCCGTACACCTCCCGCTGGCTCAGCCCGGTCAGATAGAGCACCGCCTCGCGCAGCGTCTTCGACGGGACCGTGCCGGTGTTGATGCACACCCCGCCGACCATGTGCTGCCGCTCCACCACCGCCACCCGGTTGCCGAGCTTGGCCGCCGCGATCGCGGCCTTCTGACCGCCCGGCCCCGAACCCACCACGAGCACGTCGAAGTCATGCACCCCTACAGTCTGGCAGGCGGATGATCGGAACGCGCCGGGCCGATCGGCCGGTTACCCGGCGCGGTCACCGCTTCACCGCCAGCCACCCATCCGCCGGTTCACCGCCAGCCGTCCATCAACCGGCGCAGGTTCTGCCGCCACGCCCCGGCGAAACCGGGCTCGCCGCGCCCGTGCGCCCAGACCACGATGAAGACCGCGGTCAGCGCCCCGCAGGCGTGCAGCACCGCCCGGTCGGCGTCGTCGAGGGTACGCCCGTAGCCGGCCAGGAACGCGTCGGCGAGGTCCGGCCGGTCCCGCCAGGGGCCGAAGTAGAGCCGGTTCAGGTCGTTGACCCAGACCTCCGGCCCGGCCCACTCGAAGTCGATGACGTGCACCCGCCGCCCGGCGCGCTGCCGGTCGGCGCCGGCGACCAGCCAGTTGCGCGGGCTGTAGTCGAGATGGCACGGCACCCGGGCCGGTGCCGCGACGCCGGAGAGGTTGCGCAGCTCGGCCCGGACGAAGTCGAGTTCCCGCGGTTCGAGCAGCCGGCTCGCCCGGACCGAGAGCCGGTCCAGTTCGTCGAGCTTCTCGGCGACCAGGTCCGTCCAGGGCGGCAGCGTCTCGGTGCCGTGCAACCGGCGCAGCAGTACCCCCGCCTCGCGCTGCACGTCCGGATCCGTCACGTACGACAGGCCGGCCTCGCCCGGCACCGCCGACAGCACCAGCGCGAGCCGTTCGTCGTCGTACGCCCGCAGCCTCGGTGCGCGCCCGCCGAGCCCGGGCACCCAGCGCCGGTACGCCGCCAGCTCCCGCCGGTAGCGCTCCGGGTCGCCGTGCCCCTTCACGAACCAGACGACTCCGTCGGCGTCCCGCACCTCCAGCACGCCCGCGACGCCGTGCCCCCAGGACCGGTCCGCGACCACCTGCCCCGAGCCGAGCACCTGCCGCGCGTACCCGGCCAGCTCGGCGCGCATGGTCGGCTCCTTTCCGGGTCAGGTCCGGCGCGGCAGGCGGTGCAGTACGACGTCGTCGAGCCGGCCGGCCGATATCTCGGCGGTCAGATAGCTGGCGTACGGCTGACGGCGCCGGTCGGTCGGCGAGCCGGGGTTGAGCAGCCGCAGCCCGCCCGGCGCCTCGCTGTCCCACGGGATGTGGGAGTGGCCGAAGACCAGCAGGTCGCAGCCGCCGAACCGGTCGGCACAGCGGCGCTCCCGCCCGGCGGCCGGACCGGTCTCGTGCACCACCGCGACCCGCAGGCCGGCCAACTCGACGCGGGCGACCTCCGGCAGCCGGGCCCGCAGTTCCGGGCCGTCGTTGTTGCCGTACACCCCGACCAGTCGGGCGGCGCGGGACTCCAACGTGTCGAGCAGCGGTTCGTGCACCCAGTCCCCGGCGTGGATGACCACGTCCGCCTCGTCGACCGCCGCCCACAGTTGCGGCGGCAGGTCCCGGGCGCGCTTGGGCACGTGGGTGTCCGCCATCAGCACCAGGCGCACGGCTCCACCCTAGCCGGCGGCCGCGTCCGGGCGGGGAAGAAGCGCGGCGGCCCGGCCCACCCGAGGTGGGCCGGGCCGATGGTTGTCGGGTGCCGGCGCGGCCGTCACGCCTACGCGCCTGGCGCGGTGTCTGGGACCGTCGCCGCGCCACCGGAGCTGCCGTCCGCCGGACCCGCCGGAGAGAAATCGACGAGAGATGCGGCCGAGTCATCACCTGCCTCTGCGTGCTGGTCGGCCCGTGCGGTTGCCCGGAGGACCGCGTTGCCGACGCCATCGGTTTGCTGTGGGACCGGCCTCGACCGCGACGAACCGTACGCCGTCGGGCGGTCCGACGGGCCACAGTGGAGGACGTGGCCCGGGTTGTGGTCGAGCCGGCGGAGGAGGTGGCGGCGGGTTCCAGCAGGCGTCGATGAGCGCCTCGAACTCTGCCCGCATCAGGTCGTCGTCCCGCTGAACCAGCTCGACGAATGCCTCGTGCACCGACCGGGGCGTCGAGACCTCGTGCCGTACGCCGCTGCGCATCTTCGTCACCCCCACCGCCGACGGCACCGGAAGCCGGCGAACCGCCGGACCGGTTCGGCTGTACCTGTCAGGCGCTGATGACCTTCTGTGCGCCGGTCAGGCGCTGATGACCTTCCGGTGATCCGCCGGAGGTGATCGCCACCCGGCGGGGCTTCGCCTGCTCCTTCACCGGGATCCGCACGGCCAGCACACCGTTCTCGTGGCTCGCCTCGATCCGGTCGGTGTCCAGACCGTCGCCCAGGAAGAGCTGCCGGGAGAAGACCCCGAGCGGTCGCTCGGAGACCTGGACGCGGGCACCTTCGCCGAGGCTCGGCGGCCGGCGCTCGGCGCGGACGGTCAGCAGGTTGCGCTCGACGTTGATCTCGATCGCGTCCGGGGCGACCCCGGGTAGGTCGAACGCGACGACGAACTCGTCGTCGTTGCGGTAGGAGTCCATCGGAATGGCTGTCGGCCGGGACCAGGTGCCCGAACCCGGTGTGCCGAGGGCCTGCTGCGCGAACCGGTCGAGCTCGCGGAAGGTGTCGGTGCGCATCAACATCAGATCCACCTCCTAGTGCTGGCAACAGTGCTGTCAATGCGCGACACATCCGTTGTAGCATGTCGTCGGAATGATGACAAGGCGATCCGTCATCTAAACGATGACAGATGCCGAGGACGGGAGACGGAATGGACCAGCAGGGGCGGGCCGACCCGGGGCGGCCGACCGGGGCGGGCGCTGCGGTGACACCGACCGGCGCGGCGTTCGACCGCGTGCAGGCGGTCACCAGCCGGGTCGGCGACTCCGCCGCCCCCGTCCCCAGGTGGGGTGCCGACCGGCCGGCGGCTGCACCTGCGACCACGGCGGCAGACGGCGCCGAGGTGCCGGTCGACCAGGTGCTCACGGCCCTCGCCCTGCTCCGGCGCCTGCGCGCGGAACTCGAGTCGTGGGAACCACGGCTCATCGCCGCCGCGCGCCAACGCGGGGCGAGTTGGGCGGAGCTGGCGCCGGCGCTCGGGGTGGCGAGCCGGCAGGCCGCCGAGCGCCGCTACCTGCGACTGCGCCCGGCCGAGGACGACGCCGCGCCGCAGACCCGGGACGACCGGGTACGCGCCGAACGGGACCGCCGGGCCGGCGACCGCGCGGCGGCCCGCTGGGCCCGGGACAACGGTGCCGACCTGCGCGAGCTCGCCGGGCAGATCACCGCACTGACCGATCTCGGTTCGGCGGCCCGCCCCAGCCTGGACCGGCTGCACGACGCCCTCGGCGGCACCGACCCGAACGCGCTGGTCCGGCCGCTCTCCGACGCGCAGCGACACCTCCGCGCCGACCATCCGGGCCTCGCCGCCCAGGTCGACGCGATCAACGAACACCTCGACGAGGTACGCCAGCGCACCGCGCAGCGACGCGGCCTTCCCCGGACCTGAGCACCGGCCGGGTCCCGGTCCGCCGGTCTCGACGCCCTCTTTTGTTGGCACCCCAAACTATTGACAAGCACCATTCGGCGATGTGAATCTCTGTGCAGGGACACCGCCGCCGGAGCCGGGTGGTTGGTGCGGGAGCGCCGGGCAGCCTTCCGCGTACTCGCTCGTGCAACCGACGTCTGGGGATCCCATGTCTTCACTCGCCCAACCCGTGAATCCGGCCCGGCGCCGCGCCCCGATGGTCCTGCGGATCCTCGCTCTCGCGGCGGCCACCGTCGTCCTCCTCGCCGCCGCCCTCGCCGTCTCGCGGGACACCGCGAACGCGCACGGCTCGACGATCAACCCGGCCTCGCGCAACTACGGCTGCTGGAAGCGCTGGGGCAACGACTTCCAGAACCCGGCGATGGCCACCCAGGACCCGATGTGCTGGCAGGCCTGGCAGGCCGACCCGAACGCCATGTGGAACTGGAACGGCCTCTACCGGGAGGGCGTGAACGGTGACCACCAGGCCGCCGTGCCGAGCGGCCAACTCTGCAGTGCCGGCGAGACCGGCGGCGTCCGGTACGCCGCGCTGGACAACCCGGGCAACTGGCAGGCGACCAACGTCGGCACCAACTTCAACGTCACCATGCACGACCAGGCGCTGCACGGGGCGGACTACTTCCTGATCTACGTCACCCGGCAGGGGTTCAACCCGCTCACCCAGCGGCTGGGCTGGAACAACCTCGAACTGGTCCGGGAAACCGGCCGGTACGCACCGGGCGAGGGCACCCGGGAGACCGGCGACCCGGTGCTGAACGGCGTCTCCATCACGATCCCGGTCAGCGCGCCGGGACGCTCCGGCCGGCACATCGTCTACGTGATCTGGAAGGCCAGCCACGCCGACCAGAACTACTACTGGTGCAGCGACGTCAACTTCGGCGGCAGCGGCAACCCCCAGCCGACCGCCACCCCGACACCGACCCGAACCACCCCGCCGCCGACGAGTACCCCGCCGGCCGGCGGCTCGGGTGGCTGCTCGGCGGCGTACACCGTCACCGGCACCTGGTCGGGTGGCTTCCAGGCCGACGTACGGGTCACCGCCGGCAGCGCCGCGATCAGCGGCTGGACGGTGACCTGGACGTTCGCCAACGGGCAACAGGTCAACAACTCCTGGGGCGCGACGATCACCACCAGCGGATCCAGCGTCACCGCCCGGAACTCCGGCTACAACGGCAGTCTCGCCGCCGGGGCCAGCACCACCTTCGGGTTCCTCGGGTCGCAGACCGGCAGCAACGCCGTACCGACCCTGAGCTGCGCCGCCGCCTGACCCCCTCCGGCAGCGGCCAGACATCGGGCCGGGTCCGTGTCGGCGCGGACCCGGCCCGATCCGTCCGGCGGAACCGCCGGCCGCCGTCGCCCCCTGGCGCGGTCTCGTTTGTCGACCGAAAGCAAGGTGAACGGAACCGGCCTACAGTGCGGCGCATACGTCGACCCTTTGGCGGATCCCTGTCCCGGGCCGGACCGCTGGTGACCGCCGAGGTTCTGTCTCGCGGACCAGGAAGTGGCTCGTCGGGCGTGCCGCCGCGCAACGCTGATCCGCCGGCAGGCCGACCGGAACCGGCCACTCTCCCGGGCCGGGTTCACCACCACCCGGATGTCCCGCTCAGCCGCCGGCTGAGGGAGTTGCCGCGGGACAGGTGCTGCCGGCGTAGCGGAAGAGGGAGTCGGTGACGTCGTTCCGGATCGACCGGCGCCGGGTCAGTGAGTACGTGCCGACCACTGGTTCCGCGGCCAGCGGGTCCGGTCGGACCGGGCAGGCGTCGAGGCGGTCGAGCAGCCACACCCGTTCACCGCTCGGGCCGGTGCCGGTACTGAACGACAGGGTCAGCGCCGTGGTGCCGACGTACCGGGGCGGCGGGGCCGACTCGAGGGTGGGCTGGGTCAGGCAGGCCGGCGTCGTGTCGACCACCCTCGCCGTGACGACGACGTGCCCGTCCGGCTCCTCGGTCGCCCGTACCGACCGGGGTTGCGGGGCGACCTCGATCCGCTGCCAGTCGTCCCAGAAGTTCCCGGTCGGGCGGGGTGCCGCCGGTGGCGGAGTGCCGGTCGGCAGGAGCACCTGACACCGCCGGGCGTTGCGGTGCAGCTCGTTGAGGGCGGTGCTGTAGGCGTCGTCGCGGTGCAGCGCGTGGAGGTACGGCGTGACGTCACTCGGGATCCGCGCGTCCAGCAACGTGAACAGCCGGTCCAGATAGGCGTCCAGGAGTTCCGGTCCCGGATCGACCTCGTCCGCCGGTATCGACAGCAGGTGACGCAGGCCCGTCGGACAGGTACTGGCGAGCGACGGGGTGTTCATGACGAGCGCGGCGGCCCGGACGGGATCGTTGCAGACCTCGGCGAACACGGCCCGCTCCCGCGCCTCCTGCTCGGCGTCCAAGGAGGCGGCCCGGTCGTCGATGTACCAGGTCGCGACCGAGGCGAGTGCGATGAACGCGGCGCCGATCGTGGCGCCGACCGATCGGGTACGACGTCCACCGTCGCCGCCGCCCCTCGGTTCCGGCTCCGCCGGTTCGGCGGGTCCGTTGTCGCCTGTCCGCTCTGCCACCGCCGGCACCTCTCTTGATCGTCCCGGCCTCACGGTAGCCAGTCGCGACAAGATCCCGCTGACTGAATTCGCGAGACAGAACCTAGTCGAACGAGACGTGCTCGAAGGTGTACGGGTTGAGCAGTTCCTCCCGGCGCCGGCGCAACCCGTCGAGCTCGCCGGCCAGCCGCTCCCGGCCGGTCAACGGCAACTCGACGGTCTCGCGCAACCGGAGCCGCTCCCCCACTGCCATCGTGGCCAGGTCCTCGGCGAGCCGGCCCGGCTCGATGCCGCAGGAGAAGCGGTGCTGCCAGATCCGGACCCGTTCGAAGAGGTACGCCCCGGGCCGCACCTGGAGCCAGGCCCAGCCCTCGGCCGGGCCGTCCTTCCAGTCCAGGTGCAGGCTGCGCAGGATCGGGTCGACCAGCTCCCGGTTGACGTACGCGTCCACCGCGGCCGTCCGGGCGACCGCCCCGAGATCGTTGACGTGTCCGCTGTTGCCGTCCGGCAGCCGACCGACGATGTCGCGGTAGCTGCGCGGGGCGTCCGGGGCGAGTTCGGCGTACTCGGCCGGGTCGCCGGTCGCCAGCAGGAAGGCGCGGGCGTCGATGACGTACTCGACGATCCGCCGGCCGTGCGTGGCCGGCTGCAACGTCGCCGACTCGATCCGGAGCAGTTCCAGGCCGACCGCGTCGCAGACGGCGTGCTTCATCCGGTCGTCCCGCTGCGTCCGCCCGGTCTGCACGCTGGGGTCGACCAGCTCGACCGCGAACGGCGCCGCCTGACCGTCCGGGTCGGAGACCACGAAGTCGAAGCGGCCCCGGCTGGCCGCGTTCCACTGGTTACCGGTGATGCCCTCGGGACGGCGCGGCACGAGCTGGCCGAGCCGCTGGTCGGGCCGGGCGATCCGACCGGCCCGCTCGATGATCCCGCCGGACGCCCCCGGCTCGGCCGGAAGCCGGGTGGATCGCGCCGACGGTCCGCCGCTACCGGTCTCTGCCATCTGTCCCCTGGTCCGTAACATCCGCTCGCCGCCTCCGACACCGCCCGTCCGGCGGCAGATCCCCACCATGCTAGGAAGTCGCCGCCGGCCCCGCGTCGCCGGTCCGGGTCACCCGGGCCGACGAAGGTGGCGTCCGGAAATGCGGGCGCGGCCGGGCCGGACGGGTCGGCAGACTGGATCAGCGTGCCCACCCCCACCGAGCGCGGACCGCGTCTGGTCTGTCCGGCCGAGCTGGCTGGCCGAGGCCGTTACGGGCGGTCGAACGCCGGGTCCGCGAGCCGTGGTTCGAGATCGGGAAACGAGCCGTCGCCGAACAGGATCCGCGCTGCCAGGAGGCGACCGGGACGACGGCGTAGCACGGCGACCGCCGCCTCTGCCGCTGCCGGGTACCGGATGCCGGCGAACGCGCGGCGGAGCAACAGCCGGCCGCGGAACCGGGTCCGCAGCGCGTTCCCGTCGTAGCGACGCAGGGTGCCGGGATCACCGGTACGCAGATATCTGGCGACGACCGCCGCGGCCAGTTCGGACATGCGTAGGCAGGGGTCCAGCCCGCCGGCGGTCAGCGGCGACACCGCACCCGCCGCATCTCCGACGAGCAGCCCGGCGGGACATGCCAACCGCCGTAGCACACCGCCGACCGGGATCGGACCACCTCGACGCTCGACCGGACCGGTCGGCGCGGTGCGGCCGGGAGCGTCCGCGGCGAAGGTACTCAGCAGGTGGCGGATGCCGGTACGCATCGCGTCCGGATATCCCGCGACGCCGACGTGGGCATGCCGGCCGTCGTCGATGACCCAGCCCAGGTACCCGGGGGCGACTCGGGGGTCCAGCACGCAGTGGAACGCCGGAGTGGCGTCTCCCGGCGCGATCGGGTGGACGATCTCGGCACCGACGAGAAAGCGTCGGTTGACGTCGAGACCGAGATCGCGGGCCACCCGGGAGCGGGCGCCGTCCGCCCCGACGATGAACCGGGTCCTCACCGGTTCCGCGCCCGCGAACCGTACAAGTCCCATCGAGGCGTCGACATACCGCACGCCGAGCAGGACGCGTACCCCGGCCGACGCCGCCGCACGGTCTGCGTGCTCATACACGGCCGCCATGTCCGCCACCCGGTATTCGTCCCGGTCACTGGTGAGCCGGATAGGTGCCCGCCGCGACGGCGGATACAACAGCACATCCCGGATGCCGGGCCCGAGCAGATGATCCGGCAGATCGAAGTCGTCGAGGGTACGACGCACGAAGATCCCTGTCGTCCGGATGCCCGTCGAGAGCGACCTGCGGCGGTCGACCACCATCACATCCAGTCCCCGTTGCGCGAGCAGCCGGGCTGTGTGCAGACCGGCCAGGCCCGCACCCACGACCAGTACATCCACTGTCTGCACACCCTGCGACGATAGGGGCGCCACCCGGCCCGTACGGCGGTGTGCACACAATCTGCCCGGCATCTCCACACCGTCGTCACACTCCCCCTGCCGAAGGAGTGCCTTCGCTGGCGCGCCGGTGCCTTCCCAGGTTTCTCGACGCTCGCCCGTGGTTCGGGCAGGGCGCCGCGGCCGCCGTACGGCGGGATCCGGGATGCGTCAGGCGGGCCGGGACATGATGACGATGCCGAGGCACATCTCGTCGCTGGTCCCCTCGCCCCAGACGACGTACCGGGGCGGCAGGTTGCGCAGTTGGGGCAGGCGCTGCCGCAGCGTCACGTCGTGGGTGCAGGTGACCCGGTAGACGTCGCCGGGCTTGACCGCGACCGGTTGCGGCAGCGGACGGTTGGCCTGCTCGTCGAAGTTGTACGTCGGAATGTCGAGCAGGGTCCGCGCCGTCGGGGTACCGGGGTTGAGCTCGATCTTGATCGCGCTGCCCAGCAGGTGCATGTGACCGGCGACCGCCTGCACCACGCCGGCCTCCCTGACCTGGTGGTCGCAGCGCTGCGTGTTGCCGGCGGCCGGGGCACGCCCCTGGTTGCAGTACTGGTTGAGCTGCTCCGCCTGCGCACCGGCCTCGGCGCCGAACCGGTGCCGCACGTCCTGCACCGCGGCCTCGCGCCGGCAGAGTTCGCCACGCTCGTCGGGTGCGCAGGGCAGCTCGACCGGCGCCGGCAGCAGCTCGGTGGAGAGTGGGCTCACCTCTTCGGAGCCGCCGACGAGGCGCAGCCGGATGCCGGACCGGTCGGTGTCGTTGCTGCCGGCCCGGACGTCCATCAGGTTGTAGTGCACCTGCATCACGAGTTGGCTGCCGGGCGGCATCGGGTAGCCGAGGCCGGGTGCCAGCAGTGTCTCGTTCGCGCCGGGCGCCCAGTGCGCCACCCAGGCCGCGTCGCCGACCCCGGCGTCGCCGAAGCAGGTCCAACCGTCGCCGGGGGTCTCCGCGTCGAGCTTGCGGGCCGGCGCCACCTCCGCCGGATCGAGCCGGAAGAAGATGGCGTGGTGCACCATGTCGCCGTTCTGCGGCAGGAACTGGCTGCCGGTCAGGAACGCGGGCTCGGTCAGGCCCGGGTCGACCAGGAAGCACCGGTATTCGTCGGTGCCGCCGTTCGGCGCCGACGGGCGGTACGGCTGCGCCATGTTCAGGTTGACGAACCGCTCCCCGGTACGCAGCGGTGCGGCCGGTGGAATCTCCACTGTGCCGTGCAGTCCGCCGTGGGCGCTGGCGGAGGCGGTCGCCGCCGCCGGCTCCGAGCCGTCGTCCGGGTCGGCCCCGCAGGAGGTGGTGAGGAGGGTGGCCGCCAACGAGGCGGCCACGATGACGAGAGGGCGTACGCGTCGATGCACGTTTTTCATAACGCCGGGCCTCCGCACAGGATCCGGGCTGATCGCAACCAACAGTTGCAAAATCGGAACTTTCCGAGGATAACTCTTAAGCGGTCGCGAAGACACCCCGAGTGGACGGCGTAACATACCGGCCCGTTGGTTGAACCTTTTTCGCTCGACAGCCGAACTACAGGAGTATCGGCCGGACGAAGGGACTTCGCTGTGCGTCACAGGGCAATGTGCTGGGTCGTCGCCCTGCTCACCGCCACGGTCGCGGGTACGACCCTCGGTGCCGGGGCCGCGACCGCCGACGTGACCATGACGCCGGGGCAGGCCGCACAGGGTGGGGCGGTGAAGCTGACCTTCCGGGTCACCGAGGATCGGGCACCGGCGCACACCACCAAGATCGAGTTGTTGATGCCGGAGTCGGCTCCGGTCGCGGAGACGTACCCGATGTCGGACCCGCAGTGGGCGCCCCGGATGACGATGCGGAAGGTCGACCAGACGCTCGGCGGGATCCACCACGGGCAGGTCACCGAGGTGGTCGCCAGCATCGTCTGGACCCGTGCCGGTGCTCCCGCGCCGGGGGCCGGTCCGGCCGAGTTGGTCGTCTCGCTCGGCCCGCTGCCGCAGACCGACCGGATGACGTTCCACCTGGTGCAGACGTACTCGGACGGTCATGTCACGAACTGGAACCAGCCACCCTCGTCCGAGGTCCCGCAGCCGGAGTTCCCGGCGCCGGTGCTGACCCTGGCCCCGCCGGCGGCCACGGCCGGCCCGACCGCGGCGGCGCCCGGGGCCGCCGGGGCGGCGGTGCCGGAGAGCGGCACCGCGGCCGACGACCCGGACCAGGGCTTCGGTTCGCTGGCCACCGGCCTGGTCGCCGGACTGGTCCTCGGACTGGCCGTCGCCGCCTGGCTGTATCTGCGCCGCCCCCGGTCCGGGGGCACCGACCGGGCGGAGGCGCCGCCCGCCGGGTCGGACGGCGACGCCTCCCCGCCGGAGCCGGCGTCCGGCACTTCCGCCGACCCGGCAGCGGCCTCGGACGCCCCGCCCGCCGAACGGGCGACGAGCGGTGGACGGGCCTGGCGGCTGCGCGAGTGAAACCCTCGACGAGCGCGGTGCAGACGAGCGGCGTTCAGGTTGAACGGTGTTCAGGTTGAGAAGGGCTCAGTCGCCGCTGTCGCTCTCCTCGGTCTGCTCGTCGGGCTGCGCGGTCTCGCCGCGCCGGAGTACGGCTTCGGGGGCGCAGAGCACGGTCACCCGGTAGGTGACGCCGAGGTTGGAGAAGATCTGGCCGCGCAGACCGAGGCAGAGCCCCACCCCCGGGAGCCCTTCGGGGTGCTCGAAGAACTCGACCACCGGCTCGGCGATTGCCCCCACCAGGCCCTGGGTCCGCAGCGCGGTGCTGGCCACCTGGAGCAGACCCGCGCCGACCTGCACCTCGACGTCGTCGAGCCGGTCCACGTCGTACCAGTGGGTGTCGGGCAGGAAGAGCTGCGAGTCCACGCCCCGCTGCCGGTAGTCGGGCCCCAACTGGCCGCTCTCCGGATCCGGCCGGTCGCCGATCCAGGCCATCCCGGCATAGTCGCTGCGCAGCCGCCGCGCGTCGGTGGCGAACTCCGTCACGACGGTGTCGAGGCGCGGCTGGGCGACGAGGTGCACATCTGCGTCGGTCACCCGGGGCACCCTAGCACCGCCCGACCTGGCGGGTAGCCCGGCCACCCCCGCCGTCACCAGGGGCGTTTCGGACCCGGATCGGCGGTTCGCCCCGCACGCTACCCTGGGGTCCCCGCTGGACGCACCCGGCGCCCTGGGACCAAAATGTGCATCGAGCGATGGCGGTCGACGGCACGCCGGGAGAAGGGACGTCAGCTCGGGGGGACGGGACGCCACCGGTCACCGATGGTGAACGGTGCTGGAAGCTGATCGGGGACGTACATGGGCATCATGGGGCAGATGCAGCGGGCGCACGCACAGCAGGTGCACGCGCAGCAACGAGCATCGACCACCCCGTACCAGCAGCACCAACAGATGCTCTGGGAGGCCGAGCGCGCCCGGCAGGCCGCCGAGCGGGCGGCGGAGGCGGACGAGCGGGAGCGCCGACGACTCTACGTGGAGGCCAGGACGGCCCGGGTCAAGGCCGCCAACGCCAACCTCCAGTCCCAGTTGGACGAGCTGGACACCCTGCTGCGGACCACCCTCGCCATCGACGACCACATCGACCTCGAGCGGCTGAAGAAGCAGGCCAGCTATCCGGAGTTCACGCCGGGCGAGCTGGGCATGCCGCTGCGGGCGCCGGACTGGCGACGTTTCGCGCCGCCCGAGCCGAACGCGCTCGGCAAGATGTTCGGCGGCGAGGCCCGCTACCAGCAGTTGCTGACCGAGGCGGAGCAGGCGTTCGAGAAGGCCAAGGCCAAGCACGCGGCGGGCGAGGCGGCCCGGCAGCAGCGGCTCGCCCAGGCCCGGCGCAAGTACGACAAGCACTGCCAGCAGCTCGACGCCCAGGTCGCCAGCCACAACGCCGAGATCGACAAATTCGGTGCCGCGCTGGCCGCCGCCGAGCCGAACGCCGTGGTGAAGTACTTCGGGCTGGTGCTCGGCAACTCGGTCTATCCGGAGGACTTCCCGCAGCGCTACCGGCTCGCCTACGTCCCCGACTCCCGGCTGATCGTGGTCGAATACCTGCTGCCGACCGTCGCGGTCGTGCCGAGGGTCCGGGAATACCGGTACGTCAAGGCCGGCGACGAGGTGCAGACGGTGGCCCGCGCGGCGGACGAGATCCGGCAGCGGTACGCCGACGTGATCACCCAGGTGGCGCTGCGTACCGTGCACGAGCTCTTCGAGGCCGACCGTACCGGGCTGGTCGAGACGATCGTCTTCAACGGCATCGTCGAGACCACCCACCCCGGCACGGGGCAGGCGGTCCGGCCCTGCCTGGTGACCCTGCGGACCAGCCGGGACGCCTTCACCGCCATCAACCTGGCCAAGGTCGATCCGGCGGCCTGCCTGCGGCACCTGCGGGCCACCCTGTCGCCCCGGCCGGAGGATCTGGTCGAGGTACGCCCGGTGCTGGAGTTCGACGTGGTCGACAAGCGCTTCGTCGACGAGGTGGACGTGCTGGCCGACCTGGACCATCGTGCCAACCTGCACAAGTTGAGCCGGACCGAGTTCGAGGACGTGATCCGGAGCCTCTTCGGCAGGCTCGGCCTGGAGATCCGGACGACCCGGACGGCGCCGGACGGCGGCCTCGACTGCGTGGCGTTCGACCCGCGCCCGATCTTCGGCGGCAAGGTGGTGATCCAGGCCCGACGGGACCGCGGCACCATGGACGTGTCCGCGGTGCGGGACCTCTTCGGCACGGTACTGGGCGAGGGGGCGACCAAGGGCATCCTGGTGACGACCAGTGGCTACGGCCCGGAATCGTTCGAGTTCGCCTCCGGCAAGCCGCTGGAGCTGATCGACGGCTCCAACCTGCTGCACCTGCTGGCCGAGCACGCCGAGATTCGCGCCCGGATCGACCCGAACGAGCGCTGACCCGCCCGTCGGCCGGGGGTCAGTCCGGGCCGGCGTTGCGGCGGTCGTACGCCTCCCGGGCGGCGGCGATCGCCTGCCGGTGCCGTTCCGCCCAGCCGGTCAGCACGAGCAGGGAATCGTAGAGTTCCCGGGCCATCTCGGTGGCGACGTACTCGACCCGGGGCGGGACGGTGGGATAGGTGGTCCGGACCAGCAGTCCGTCACGTTCGAGGTTGCGCAGGGTGAGGGTGAGCATCCGCCGGCTGATCCCCTCGACCGAGCGTTCCAGCTCGGTGAAGCGGATCGGTCCCCGGCTCGCCTCGATGATGATGCCGATGCTCCACTTACCGCCCACCCGGTCCAGAACCTCGCGAACCGTGCAGGCCCGGACGTGGTCGCCGGGACAGGCCGACCCGTCCCCGTCGACGTCCGGCTCCGCGTTCGGCTCGGTCATGGTGCGCCTCCTTGGTCCGGCGGCAATGGTCACATGGGCTTGATCGGCCGACAAACTCGTACCCAGGGCTTACCCGCCCTGGTGCCGGCCGTGCGGATCGGCGGCCGGCACCAGGGTCGGGGCGGTATCGGTCTGCGGCGGTCAGCCGGTGATCGCCAGGTCGGCGTCGCTGAAGATCGGATGTGCCGGGTTGACGTCCGCCTCGCCGCCCCGGCCGTCGCAGCCGCGCTCCGGGGCGAACATCAGGTAGGTGCCGGCGCCACACGGCACCGAGGGTTCCGCGTCCCCGCCGATCACCACGTTGCCGCTCAGGTTGGCCCCGGCCTGGACCAGGGCGTTCTGCCGGACGATCGCGTTGCCGCCGACCGTGGCGCCGTCGTTGACCCAGGCCAGGTCCTCGATCCGGGCGTTGCCGTTGACGGTGGAACGGCCGTAGACGGCGGCCCGGGGGCCGACGTAGGCGCTGGCCGCGACGGTGGCGCGGCTGTCGACCCAGCCGCCGCCGTTGCTGTGCCAGCGTCCGCCGCCCGGCGCCGCCGGCCGGACGTGGCCGGGCTCGAAACCGGACGGTGTCGCGCCGGTCAGCCGGAACTGGTACGGGTACCGGTAGTTCCTGGGGTAGCCGTCCAGGAAGGCGTACTTGTGCACGGTGCCCGGGGTGCCGGTCACCACCAGGTACACCTCCCGCTCCCCGGGCTGGGTCTGGAAGCTGAGCTGGCCGTCGCTGCTGGTCAGCAGGGGGCCGTACCGGGGGGTGCCGTTGCGGACCGCGACGAAGCCGAAGGTCCAGCCGGACTGGGCGGCCGAGTTGACGTGCCCGCGCAGCCGGAGCCGGATCAGCGCGCCGTCCGAGGCCGGCACCAGCTTGATCTTGTTGTACCCGTAGTCGGACGGTGCCAGCGCGTCGGAGATCCGGAAGTGCCCGGCGGCGGCGTTGACCGCCTCCACCGCGACCCCGTTGTACGCCGTGACGAACGGGTACAGCCGGTTGATGAACGGCATGAAGTCGGCCCGGTTCGAGTAGTCCCAGGTGACGTTGTGCTGGGCGTACTCCCCCAGCCGGCGGTTCAGTTCGGCCTGGCTGATCCCGGTGATCCGCCGGTACACCTCCAGCGGGTGTTCGGTGTTGCGGGCCTCGTTCCAGATCCGGTTGAACATCGCCAGCCCGTCCCGGTCCTTGATGTACTGCAACAGCATCCAGGCGCCGTAGTGGTGCCGGCTGCTGCTGTACGCCAGGTTCTCGGTGCGGATGAACCGGGTCAGGTCCCCGGCGCTGCCGGTCGGGTAGACCTGCATCGCCATGAACTCGGCGCTGGCCTCCCAGAAGGTGCCGGCACTGGCGTGGGTCAGCCCGAAGCCTGCGCGGCCGAGGAAGGTGTAGCACTGGAAGACGTGCGCCAACTCGTGCGCCAGTCCCCAGGAACCTGGCGCGGCGGCGGCCGGAGCGATGTTGATCACGCCGACCCGGTTGTCCACCGAGCCGCCGGTGGCCCAGGCGTCCAGCGGCACCGTCGACCAGGTACGGGTGACGATGACGATGATCTTGTGTTGGGCCAGCAGTCCGGTCTCCGGGGTGAACCGCATGGTGTGCACGTAGAACGAGTACAGGTTTTCCAACTGGCTCAGGATGTTGTCCGGGTCGAACCGGTACGCGCTCGGCGCGTTACGGGGGTCGGTGCCGGAGCGGTCGCCCCAGAGCAGGATGAAGTTCGCCGACTCCCGGGTGCGGCTCTGGGTCCACGGCACCTCGCCGTTCGCCCAGCGGGCCGGGATGTAGACGGTCTTGGCGGGAGCGACCGCCGGGGGTGCCTCGGCCGCCTGGCCGGTCCCGGCGGCCGGGGCGGCGGACGCCGGCACGGCGGCCGAGGCCGCCAGCGCCAACGACGCCGCGATGGCGACGGCGCCGCGACGCAGTCTCGAAGTGGTCATCGGAGTCTCCCCAGAAATGGTCAGGACGGTGTGCGGTACTCGTGCGCCGGTGGTGGTGGCGAGATGGCGGGGGCTGCGCCGGTACGGGTGGGTGGTGGTCCGGTGCCGGCGTGCGCCCCGCCCCGGGCCGTCCGGACGCCCTTGTGGAGCGTCCGGACGGCCCTGTGCGGGGTCGGTCCGGCGGCGGCCGGGCTCAGGGGCTGTACGCCTTCACCTCCAACAGCCCCACCGAGCCCTGGCCGCTGGTCAGCGCCACCCGCAACCGGATGGTGCCGACGTTGGGGAAGGTCACCCGGTTGTACTGGTTGACCGCGACCGGATAGCCGCTGGCGCCGGGCACGTCGGCGTAGGCGCTGCCGGTCCAGTACTGGAGCTTCCAGGTGGCCGGTACCCGCACCCCGCCGTTGTCGTCGAAGAAGTAGACCTCGGCGGCGTTCAGGGTGCGGCTGGTCGGCCAGGTCAGTTCGGCCCACTGCTCGCCGGTGTTCGGCCAGGTGCCCCAGCGCGGGTTGACGGTGTCGTTGGAACTCGGCGGGTCGATCCCGTCGTTGATCGCTGCCACCGACTCCCAGGCCGAGGTGTACGACGCGGAGGCGGTCGCCGCCCCCGCCACGTTGGCACCCGGCTCGGGCTCCGGGTCGGGATCGGGATCGGGATCGGGGTTGGTGCCGCCCCGGTTGTAGACCTTGATCTCGGTCAGCCCGGTCTTGGCCGAGCCGGAGGCGTGGGTGAACTGCACCCGCAGCCGGGCGGTGCTGACCGCGGTGAAGGTGACCCGGTTGTAGTTGGACTGCGGTGCGCCCGGGGACTTGGCCTGGGAGGCCGCGTTCACCCAGGCACTGCCGTTCCAGTACTGCACGTTGTACGAGGCCGGCGGCCGGTACCGGTTCGTCGCCCGGTCGTTGCGGAACCAGAGCCGTACCTCGTCGACCGCCCGGGCCTGGCCGAAGTTCAGCTCGTACGCGTCGGTGGCGTTCGGCGTCCCGTAGCTGCCCCAGATCGGTTCGTTGATCGGGAAGCCGTCGATCGCCGCCCCGGTGGAGGTGCCGGAGGCGGTGTACGACGCCGTCGCCGTCGACCCCTGGGCCAGGTTCGGCGTGGTGGAGGTGAGGTCGGCGCCCGCCTTGGCGAAGATGTCCACCATCCGGGCGCTGTTCTGCACCACCTGCTGCGGCAGTTGCAGGCCGGACACGGCGGTGCTGAAGCTGGTCGTCCCGCCGGCCGGCAGGGTGACCGCGCCGGTCGCCGGGTTGTAGAGCACCCGGGTCAGCCGGTCCACCGTGAACGCCCGGGTGCCGTTGAGATAGACCGAGTAGCCCTGCGGCACCCCGGAGTACCGGGTGACCCCGTCGGCCGGGTCGTCCCAGACCACGCTGAGGTTCATGTTGCGGTACCGCAGGTTGTTCACGGCGAAGTGCGACCAGTTGATGTTGATCGGGGACAGCTCGACGGTGTTGTCGGAACGCGGCCGCAGCCCGGCGACGTCCTCGACCACCGTCCAGTTGCTGCTGCCCAGGATGTTGTGGTGGATCCAGGACCGGTAGGCGATGGTCCGGGACGACGGGTTCCAGTCCGCCCAGAACTCGTTGGCGTCCGGCCACTGGGTGTTGCCGCCGATGTACTGCGCCCAGGCGTTCCAGTAGAGGAGCTGCTTGTAGTTCTCCGCGGTCATCCACTGGTTGGGGTAGTTGCGCAGCACCGAGGAGTAGAGCCGGAACTGCACGGTCGAGTTGATGGTGGAGAAGTTGTTGCTGCCCGGCTGGCCGGCGGCCGCCGCCGCGGCCTTGTCGCGCTGGTTGGCGGTGAAGAACGGGAAGATCGGGTACTCCGCCGGGTCGTCGTAGAGACGCAGCGCCTGCCGGTACTGGTCGGTGTTCGGCATCAGCCCGACCGAGTACGGGTAGTAGTTGTTGATCTCCTTCCACGGCACGTGCGTGTTGGTGGAGACGTGCTTGTGCTCCAGCAGTTGCCGGGACGGGTTCCACAGCACGTTGACGATGCCGTTGCGGATCCGGTCGGCGATCGTCTGCATCTCGTTCGCCTTGGCGGTGTTGCCCAGCAGCGTGTACGCCTGCACCGCCGCCATCGCGTTGCTCCAGACGTACGCGCCCTCGGCCCGGTCCAGGTTGCCGGAACGCCAGTGGAACGACACCGCGTCGGCGTCGTTGCCGGTCATCGCGCCCCAGTCGTACTCGATCACGCCGTTGTTGTTGGTGTCGTAGCTGGCGAGCTGCCCCTTGACGTCCTGCTCGGCGTAGCGGGCCAGGTTGGCCACGATCGCCGGCTGGCCACCGTGGATCTGGTAGCTGCGCCAGGCCGCCTCGGAGACGTACTGGGTGTAGGAGTTCGACCAGTTCTCCGGGTCACCGGGGTTGTCGGAGAACCGGCCGTTCCGGGAGACCTGCCCGACCGAGGTCCACGGCCCGTACGAGTAGATCGGGTTGCGCAGGTACTTCAGGTCGTCGATGTGCATCGGCTGGGTCAGCACGATCGCGTTGTTGTAGCCGAGCGCCCCCTCCACGGAGGTGGGGAACTGGAAGTCCTGGCCGGGGATGTCCACGTCCAGGTAGTTGAAGCGCATCAGCCACCAGCGGTAGTAGATGTTCTTCTTGATCGCCGCGTCCGGCACGTCGATGTACGGGATGTTCTCCGCCCACCACCGGTTGTACGCCCGCACGTGGGTGGCGAACGCCGTCGCCGGGGTGTAGCCCCGGTAGGCGTTGTACTCGGTCAGCGACTCCGGTACCTCGTTCGCCA
Organism: Plantactinospora sp. CA-294935; assembly: GCF_050936445.1. NCBI lineage: Bacteria > Bacillati > Actinomycetota > Actinomycetes > Micromonosporales > Micromonosporaceae > Plantactinospora > Plantactinospora sp. CA-294935. The sequence goes on along the minus strand of NZ_JBNJMU010000001.1, from coordinate 6,648,621 downwards.
CGAACCCGAGCTGCACCTTGGTGCTGACCGACTGCCCGGCGGCGAGCGTCACCGACCGGTTCAGCCCGCCCGAGCTGACCGTGAACCCGTCCCCGGACAGCCGGGGATAGAGCGTGGTCAGGTTGTTCTTCACCGCCCGGGTGCCGGTCAGCTCGCTGCCGCTGCCGGTGGCGGCGTACGGCGAGGTGGCCCGCAGTTGCAGGGTCACCGAGCCGGAGCCGTTGTTCAGCACGTTCAGGTTGGTCACCGCGACGTTCTGCGCGGTGATGAACTTCGACACCTCGACCCGGACCGAGCCGCTGGTGTAGACGCCCCGCCAGTGGCTCGGCGACTGCCACCGGCTGGAGACCTGCTCGGTGAAGGTGCCCGGGGTGACCGCGACGGTGTACGCGGCCTGGCTGCTGATGTTGTCCCAGTACGCCGCGTTGCCGGCGAAGCCGATCTGGGCCGGGTTGTGGGTGTACATGAACATGCCCCGGCCCCGGGTCATCAGCCAGGTGCCGGCCGGGTCGTTGCCGGGCCGGGCGAGCAGCCGGTCCAGCCAGAAGTCGGTGCCGCCGCTCTCGGCGTCGTAGATCGCCTGCATGGTGTTGCCGGTGCTGTAGCCGACCGGCGGTGCCGGAACGGCCGGCCCGGAGAAGGTGGGATAGCCGATGGTCTGCGCGGCCGTGGCCGCCGTCTGGGGTACGACGAGGGCGCCGGCGGCCAGCACGACCGCGAGTACGGCCGCCCGTGCGCTCCGCTTCAGGCCCGTACCGAACCGCATCGGGGCACCTCCAGGGGGTCGACGGTGGGGAACGGGACCGCTACGACGGACCGGGCTCATCCCCGGCTCCACTGCTGGGCGGGCTGGCCGGTGCAGTCGGCGAGCACGAGGGTCGTGCCGCCGGGCCGGGGGGTGGTGGCGAGGCACCGGCTGCCGGACATCCCGGACACCGAGCCGTCGGGCCGCAGGCTCCATCGCTGGCCGGCGCCGCCGTCGCAGCCGGAGAGCAGCACGGCGGTCCCCGCCGCGGCGCCCGGACCCGACGCGTCGAGGCACCTGCCGCGTACCCGCAGGGTCTCCCCCACCTGGCGCACCGACTGGTCGGCACCGCCGTCGCAGGTCCCGAGAACGGGTTGCACCGCGCCGGCGGCGCCGTCGGGTACGTCGAGGCAGCCTCCCGAGGCGCCGTTGACCATCCGGAACGTCGTCGGCGCCGGAGCCGGGGCGGCGGCGTTGCGGATCAGGAACAGGTTGTCGGCGACGTTGTAGTAGGTGGCCAGGTAGCTGCCGGCGGCCGGGGCGGTGTGGTAGTAGTCGTCGTGGTTGCAGTCCAGCCGCTGGTCGTGCGCCCGGTCCGGGCACCTGGTCTGGATCACCGTGCTGGCGTTGTCCTTGTAGCACATGACGTCCCACTCGTCGACGCAGTGCGCGTAGCCGGAGGCGTTCGGGGCGTTGTTGTTGACCGCGCCGAGGGTGTGCCCGAGTTCGTGCGCCGCGACCCCGGCGTTCCAGCAGCCGCTGTCCGCGCGGGCGTACTCGGGGCCGGAGTTGGAGCGGTTCTGGTCGGTCTTGCGGGTGTCGCCGGCAAAGCCACCGATGCCGCAGTAGACCCGGGCGTCCACGAACTGGAGGTACTTGCGATCGGTACGGGTGTAGCCGGCCGCCCGGACCGCGTTCAGCAGCGGTGCCCAGTCGTTGGCGTTCAGCGCGGCGTCGGGGATCTGCACGTCCCGGACGACCGGGCGGCAGGCGCCGTTCACCGTCTCGGTGACGTACCGGACCCGCCGCGACCCGCCGGTCTCCCGGGCGCTCTCGTAGAAGATCGCGTCGACGCTCTCGGCCAGGGTACGGAAGGTCTCCAGGTACTGGGCGTACCGGTTCACGCTGCCGTGCACGTAGAGCACCTCGACCCGCCGACCGGAGACGCCGTCACCCTCGCAGACCGGCAGCGCCCGGGGGGCGAGTCGGGCCGCGCGCGGCGAGATCGGCTGGATCTCCCGGTGCACCGACAGGCCGGCGGGCGGGCTGTCCGGGCCGTGCGTACACATCGTCGGGACGATCCCGGCCACCTGGTAGGCGCCGACGCAGGGGCCGGTCCGGGCGGCGACGAGCCCGCCGTACACCAGACCCCGGGCCGGGTCGTCGGCCGGGACTCCGGAGAGCGGCCGCGCGGCGGGACCGACCGGTCCGTGCCCGTGCGCGGCGGTACCGGGTGGATGGTGGTGGTCGGCGGTACCGGGCGGGTGCTGGTGGTCGGCGGGCGGCGGGCCGGCCGCCGGAGCGGACCGGGGGTCGGCGCCGGCGGGCCCGACCAGGGCGAACAGGACGAGGAGCAGGCCGGATGCGCCGGCCAGCAGCCGGGTACGGCCACGGGGGTGATGGGCGGGGAGTGCCATGAGGACTTCCTCCTCGGCGAGGTGGACGGCCGCCGTCGGCGGCGGGACGGGGAAGGTCCGGGGCCCGGCCGGACGGGGGTAACCGGCCGGGCCCCGCACGGCTACGGCTGGTAGGCGAGCCACTCCAGCAGGCCGGTGGAGAAGCCGGACCGCGCGGTGATGTTCAGCCGCAGCCGGGTGGTGCTGACGGAGTTGAAGGTGGTGACGTTGTAGGCGTTGCCGGCCACCCCGCAGCCCGACTGGCCCGGCACGTTCGCGTACGCGCTGCCGGTCCAGTACTGCACCTGGCAGGAGGCGGGCAGGTCGATGCCCTGGTCGTCGTCGAACCAGTAGGTGGCGACCCGGTTCACGGTGCGGGCCGACGGCCAGGTGTACTCGACCCACTGGGTGCCCTGCTCCGGCCAGTTGCCGTACGCCAGGTTGCTCTTGTCGGCCGAGTTGGCCGGTACGCCGCCGTTGTTCAGCGCCGCCAGGCTCTCCCAGGTCGAGACGTACGAGGTGCTGGCGGTCGCCGAGGTGGCCAGGTTGGTGCCGGCCGGCGGGCCGCCCGGATCGGGGCCGGGCCCAGGGCCGGGGCCGGTGCTGGTCTGCACCACCCGCTGCATGGTGCCGTCGGCGTTGAAGTAGAGCCGGTCGACCGCGACCGATCGGCGGAAGTTACCGCCGCCGGGGGCGTTGGCGGTGTGGTAGACCATGTACCACTGGCCGTTGAACTCCACCACACCGGCGTGGTTGGTGGTCGAGGAGACCTGGCCGAGCACGATGCCCCGGTGCGTCCACGGTCCCATCGGGTTGGTGGCGGTGGCGTACCGCTGGCAGGCGTAGCTGGACGAGGTGACGCAGCCGTTCGTGTCGTTGGCGGCGTACATCATGTAGTAGAGGCCGTTGCGCTTGAACATCCACGGGGCCTCCCAGAAGTTGCTCAGCCCGGTGGGGGTGACCACCGGCCCGTCCAGCTCGATCATGTTCGACTTCAGCCGGGCCGCCCGGGCACCCCAGTAGCCGCCCCAGTAGATGTACGCCTGCCCGTCGTCGTCGACGAAGACGGTCGGGTCGATGTTCAGCCCGGAGGAGTTCGGGGTGCTGTCGCTGATCAGCGGTCCGCCCTTGGCGTCGGTGAACGGGCCGAGCGGGCTGTCCGCGACCGCGACCCCGATGTCCATCCAGCCGGCACCCCGACCGTTCACCGAGGTGTACCAGTAGTACCTGCCGTTGCGCGGCTCGACCTCGCTGGCCCAGGCGTCCGCGCCGGCCCATCCGAAGGTGGCGATCGAGGCCCGGGCGCCGTGGTGGGTCCAGGTGTTGGCGTCGGTCGAGGAGAGGACGTGCCACTCCCGCATCCGGAAGTTGTTGTCCCCGACCGGCGCCTCGTCCCGGCCGGCGTAGATGTACATGGTGTTGCCGACCACCAGTGGCGCCGGGTCGGCGGTGTAGATGCTGGTGATGATCGGGTTCGCCGCCGAGGCGGGACCGGCTGGTATCGCCAGCCCGACCCCGGCCAGCAGTCCGGCGACCCCGCCGGCCGCGACCCGGAACCATCGTCTGCTGCGCACTGAACCTTTTTCCACCTCCCCTTGCGGTCCGTCGTGGCCGCGGGCGGAAGTCGGAACGCGCGCGCCGCGCGGTTCAGGTTGAAAAAGGTTCACCGTCTCTTCTCCTGTTCGGTGCGGGGGTGGTGGTCAGGCGGAACGAGGCGACGTCACAGGCCGGTCGAGTTCAGCTCGGCGATCTCGGCCGCACTCAGCGCCCGGGCGTAGACCCGGAAGCCGTCCACGGCGCCGCTCAGGTAGGGGTCGCCGGAGTACTGCGAGCGTCCGAGCCAGTTGTTGGTGGTCGAGCCGAGCGCGGCGGGGCGGGTGGTCAGGGCGGTGTTCCGGGCCACCTCGACGCCGTTGACGTAGAGCACGCCGGTGTTGCCGGTCTGGGTGACCGCGACGTGCGTCCAGGTGTCGACCGGCAGCGCGGTCGGCCCGTTGATCTGCTGTTCCGCTCCGGCTCCCCCGCTGGTGATGGCGAACCGGACGGTGCCGGCGCCGCTCTGCGGGGTGAGGAAGAGGTACGCCCCGGTCCCGGTGCCGAAGTCGAAGACCCGGGCCCAGGCCGCGGCGGCGGTCCGGCGTACCCAGGTCGCCACGGTGAACGCGGTCGCGCCGGCCAGCAGCCCGGCCGGCAGGCTGACGTGCCCGCCGGTGCCGTTCAGGTTGACCGCGTTGCCGGTCCGGCCGGTGGTCCAGTTCGCCCCGCCGGTCAGCGTGCCGGTCTTGCCGTTGCCGGTGGCGTCGGCGGCGGAGGTGCCGGCGGCCTCGTCGAACCGGTAGTGCGCGACGAACGGGGCCGGCGGGGCGCCGGTCACCGTCCAGTAGACGGTGTAGCGCTGGCCGTGCATCTTGTAGAACGGCAGCAGCGTGACCGCGCCGGTGCCGGCGGTCGCCGTGTACTGCAACGGGGTCGAGGTCGGCGTGATGGTGGCCGGGTTCAGAGTCGGCAGCGAGGAGAGGTTGGTGTTGCCGTACGCCCCGGCGAGCACGATCGGTCCGTGCTTGACCGCCTGCACCGTGGAGTTGTCCGGGGTGGCCTCCCGGGTCAGCGCCATCGGCAGGCTGATCTCGACCACGTCACCGGAGGACCAGGTCCGGTTGATCCGGGCGAAGCTGCCGGCGGTGACCCCGGACTGCACCGCGCCGTTGAGCCGTACCTGCGCGCCGGTGGCCCAGCCGGGGATCCGGATCCGCAGGTCGATCGCGCCGGAGCCGGTCACGGTGAGCCGGCTGGACGGCGCCTCCGGGAAGGTGGTGTCCTGCTGCACCGTGATCCCCCGGCCCGGCCAGACCAGCCGGGAGGCGGCGAAGAGGTTGACGTAGAGGATCTCGCCGTTGTGGAAGTAGATGCTGTCGGCGAGCTTGGTGTGCGTTTCCATCCCGGTGCCGTGGCAGCAGGTGAAGTTGCTGTAGTCGTTGCTGTACGTCTTGGTCCCGCCGGCCCGCAGCGGCACGTAGTAGCAGTGGAAGCCATGCGACGAGCTGGGGTTCTGCGCGCCGATCAGGTGGTTCCAGAGCGCCCGCTCGTAGTAGTCGAGGTAGTCCAGCCGGCTCGGGTTGGTGAAGAAGAGCTGCCGGGTCAGCTTCAGCATGTTGTACGTGTTGCAGCACTCGCAGGTGCTGTCGGACAGCTCGCTGGCGATCCGGTTCGGCGCCTTGAAGTACTCCCCGTTGGAGTTGCCGCCGATCACGTAGCTGTGCCGGCCGACCACGATGTCCCAGAAGTTCACCGCGATGTCGCGGTACCGGGTGGTGCCGGTGGCGTGGTATTCGCGGATCGCGCCGAGGATCTTCGGGATCTGGGTGTTGGCGTGGTAGTTGTTCAGCGCGTCGGTGTTCGCGGCCAGCGGGTCGAAGATCTCCGCGTGGTCGAAGTAGCGGGCCGTGGTGAGGTGGTCCGGGTTCTCGGTGAGCTGGTAGAGGTTGGTCAGCACCTCGTTCATCCCGCCGAACTCGGTGTCCAGCATGTTCTGCCGCTGGGTCTGGCTGAGCCGGTCGTTGCGGAACTTGACCCAGGCCGCCATCCGGGTCAGCACGTCGAGCGCCTGGGCGTTGCCGGTCAGCAGGTGCATGTCGAGCAGCCCGGCCATGATCTTGTGCAGCGTGTAGTACGGCGCCCAGACCTGCTGCCGGGCCTCCACCCGGTCGATGAAGCTCTCCGGGTACGCCGACAGGTAGCCGGTGTGGTAGCCGGCGGTGGTGGCCCGGTTCTGGCAGATCGCGAGCTGGGCCACCAGGTAGTCGCCCTTGGTCTTGAAGGCCGCCTGTCCGGTGTTCGCGTACGCCTGGGCCAGTGCGGTCAGCACGTGCCCGGTGGAGTGGCCGCGCAGTTCGGTGCTGGGCGACTCCCAGCCGCCGCAGGCGGTCGCCGAGGAGGAGAGTCCGTAGTTGAGCCGGAAGGTGTGCAGCAGCCGGTCCGGGTCGAGGAAGTTCAGGTACGCCTGGGTACGGCCGGCGTTGGACTGGAGCGGGCCGGCCAGCAGGGTGACCGCGGAGAGCGGGAAGGCGTACGCGGAGACGCCGATGTCGGCCCGGGCCGCGGCGGCCGGTCCGGCCGGCAGTGTGCCGGCGACCGCGGTGCCGACCGCGACGGCGGCCCCGGTCTGCAACAGGGACCGGCGGGACAGGGTGGTTTTGGGCATGGTTGGTCACCTCCGGGGGCGGGGGGTCGCCCGGCCGGACCGGCCGGGCGACCCCGGATGGGGGTTCGAGCGACCAGGTCAGTAGCCGTAGCGGCTCTTCAGGTGCCGCCACCAGTCCCGGAACATCCAGAGGTCGAACTCGGTGATCGACCTGGCGGTGCCCGCCTTCATGAGGAAGCAGCACACCCCGGTGGGCGTCCAGTCGTAGAAGTCGTCCAGCCCGTAGGTATGGCCGATCTCGTGCAGCAGGATGTACATGTCCGCGGCGTTGATGTTGTTCATGAAGTACTCGCGGCCCAACCGCTGACCCCAGTCGCCGCCGTGACCACCCCCGAAACCGTCGGTCAGCCAGAGCGAGTGGTCGTAGTGCCGGGCCGCGCCGCCGGGACAGTTCGGGTACTGGCCGTTCTGGTTGAAGAACCGACCGCACGGCGCCGCGCACTGCGGGGCGTTCTCCCGGATGTCGTTGACGTAGATGTCGACCGAGTTGTCCGACCACTGCAACTGGGACCGGTTGCGCACCGCCCAGCCGACCACCCGGACCGGGACGTCGGTGTACGGAAACGCGTTGTGCCCGACCATCACGTCCATCCACTTCTTGTACTGCCGGGCCAGGGTGGCGTGGATCTGGTCGCGCTGGGCGGCGGTGACGGTGGCCGAGGAGTCCCAGCGGACGCAGTAGTTGATGTAGCCCCGGTTGGCGAAGAGCTGGTCCCAGCCGTAGTTGCGGAAGCCGTACAGGTTGCCGTTGTTGTAGGTCTGCTCCTGGTGCCGCCAGACCTCGTCCAGCGGGGTGACCAGGTTGGCCGGCGGGCTCCAGGTGGACAACAGGGTCGGGTCGGTTCCCGCGCGGCCCGCCGCCCCGTCGCGGGACAGCCCGGTGTCGAACGCGCCGGCGGTCGCGTCCCGGGTCGGGTCGCCGGCCGGAGCGGCCTGCGCAACCCCGACGCCGGTCACCAGCATCACCGCCGTGAGCAGTGGCACCAGGGCCTGCCACCATCGCCTCATCTTCAGTTCCTCCTTCGCTCAAGTGATTGATGATGATCAATTTCTTGGCGCCGGGTCCGCCAGAGGTTCGGCGGGTGGTGGGGTTTCGGCGTTCAGCACACGATGGCTTACGAAAAGGTTTTCGGCAAGGTGTTGCGCATATTACGAGGACGTAACGGCGAGACGTAAGTATCGGGAGGAACAGTGGTTGATCTTCTGGGATGTTCCGAAAAGGTTCTCGAAACGCTTTCGGGAAGGGCGTACCGCCAGGTTGCCGGGCGTGGACCGCGGCGGGCTGGGTAACGCGATTGCCAGCGACGACGGGACGGGCGGACGGGACGGGCGATTGCCAGCGACGACGGGGCGGAGGAGGCACCGATGCCGACCGGGACGAGCGGGCCGCCACCCGGCCCGCCGGTCGTACTGACCGTCAACGCGGGGTCGGCCAGCCTCCGGCTCGACTACGTCCGGGCCGGCGAGGTCACCGACGGCCTGTCCCGGACCGAGCCGCCCGGATCGGCCGAGGCGGACCGGGCGGTACGCGACTTCCTCGCCGCCCACGACCCGCCCGACGCCGTCGGTCACCGGCTGGTGCACGGTGGTGACCTGGTCCGCACCCCGACCCGGGTGGACGACGCCCTCCGGTCCGGACTCGACCGGCTGGGCACGCTGGCCCCGCTGCACCTGCCACCCGCGCTACGCCTGCTGGACCGGATCCGGGAGCAACTGCCCGACGTGCCGCAGGTGCTCTGCCCGGACACCGCCTTCCACGCCCACCTGCCGGCGTCCGCCGCCACCTACCCGCTACCCGCGCAGTGGCGCCGGCGGTGGGGCCTGCGCCGGTACGGCTTCCACGGCCTGTCGTACGCCTACGCCCTGCGCCGCACCGCCGAACTGCTCGGCCGGCCGGCCGACGGCCTCCAGCTCCTGCTGGCCCACCTCGGCGGCGGCGCCTCGGTCTGCGCGGTCCGGGACGGCCGCAGCGTCGACACCTCGATGGGTTTCACCCCGCTGGACGGCATCCCGATGTCGAAACGCTCCGGTGCGGTCGACCCGGGCATGCTGCTCTGGCTGCTCGAGGACGACCGGCTGAGCCTGGCCGAGCTGTCCGAGGGGCTCAACTCACGGTCCGGGCTGCTCGGCCTCTCCGGCGGACGCTCCTCCGACACCCGTGACCTGGTCGCCGCCGCCCCGGACGACCCGGTCGCGGCACTCGCGCTGGAGGTCTACGCCCACCGGGTACGCCGGGAACTGGCCGCCGCCGCCACCAGCCTGGACCGGCTGGACGCGCTGGTCTTCACCGGCGAAATCGGCTGGGACCAACCGGAGGTACGGCACGACGTCTGCGCCGGGCTCGGCCTGCTCGGCGTCACGCCACCGCAGGGCGGCAACCGGGAGACCGACACGATCGTCTCGGCCCCCGACGCCCGGGTCCCGGTGCTGGTCGTCGAACCCCGGGAGGACCTCCAGGTCGCCGCCGAGACCCTCGCGGCACTGCGCTGACCCTCGCCGCGCTACGCCGACCCTCGCGGCACTGTGCCGACCCTCGCGGCACTGCGCCGACCCTCGCGGCACTGCGCTGACCCTCGCCGCACTGCGCCGACCCTCGCGGCACTGTGCCGACCCTCGCCGCACTGTCCCGACCCTCGGCTCGCCGACCCGAGGTGATCTCGGCCCACCGAAGCAACTTGGTCGGCCGGTCAGTCGTTCCCGGTGCCGTCGCGCCAGCCGTACCGGGTCTGGAAGCCGAGCAGCCGGCGCGCGGCGGAACTGTCCAGCGGCGAGTCGAAGCCGTCGAGCGGCGCCCGGAGCTGCGTACCGGGATGGAACCGGGCCAGCAGTTCGGCCGTCGGCACCGTCGTGGAGGTGTCCGGTGCGGCGACGTTGAAGACGTGGTGACCGGTCAGCCCCGAGGTCAGCGCGGCGTGCACGGCCCGGGCCGCGTCCCGGGTGTCGAGCCAGGCCCACAGCTCCCGGCGGTTGGCCGCCACGTCCCGGCGGATCCGGGCGAGGTGGGCGGTCAACCGGTCGCCGTCACCGACGAACGGGAAGCGCAGCAGGATCGTCGGCATCCCCCACCGCCGGGTGGCGAACGCGCCGACCTGCTCGGTCATCGTCTTCGACAGCCCGTACGAGTCGATCGCCACCGAGGGCTGTGCCTCGTCGACCGGTACGTACGGCGGGGACAGGTCCCGCCCGGCCCAGGCGTACCCGTACGCCGCGACGCTCGACGCCGCTACCGCGCACCGTACGCCGGCCCGGCCGGCACCGTCGAGCACGAGATAGGCGCCCTGGACGTTCTGGGCCAGGGTCTCGTCCTCGGGTACCTGGCCGGGTGCGGCGATCGCGGCGAGGTGCACGACGGCGTCGACCGGCGGGCCGAACGGGCGCAGGCTCTCCTGCACGAATCCCCGGTCCCGGACGTCGCCGACCAGCATCAGCTCGGCCTTGGGACTGGCGAACGGCGACCGGTCCACGGCGACCACCCGCAACCCCGAATCGGCCAGGTACGGCACGACAACCGCGCCGATCACCCCGGCCGCGCCGGTGACCAGTACCACGGCGTCGGCGCCCGGCACGGATTGCCGGGTCCCCTGCTGGGACATCTGCTCTCTCCCTACTTCCCCGGTCAGCCCTTGATCGCCCCGGTGAGGCCGTTCACGAAATAGCGCTGGGCGGCGAGGAAGAGGATCACTACCGGGATGACCACGATCAGCGCACCGGCCATCAGCGAGTTGTACTGCACCACCTGCGAGGACCTCAGCGCCTGGAGCGCGATCGGCAGCGTGTAGGTCGCGGGGTCGTTGAGCGACACCCGGGTCAGCAGGTACTCGTTCCAGGTCGGGATCGCGGTCAGCAGGGCGATGGTCACCAGCGCGGGCCGGGCCAGCGGCAGGTAGATCCGGGCGAAGATGCGCAGCTCGCCGGCGCCGTCCACCCGGGCCGAGTCGCGCAGCTCGGCCGGTACCGCCCGGAACGCGTTGGTCAGCAGCAGCACGGCGAACGGCGCGGTGCCGTTGACGAACGGCAGGACCAGGCCGAGGTGGGTACCGAGGATCGCCAGCCGGTTCTCCAGCAGTACGACCGGGAGCAGGGTGACCACCCCGGGTACGAAGAGCAGCGCGACGAAGAGCCGGTACAGCGCGGTACGGCCGGGAAAGTGCAGCGCGGCGAAGGCGTACGAGGCGGCCGAGTAGATCACCACGACGCCGACCGTGGTCGCCGCGGTCACCTTGAGACTGTTCACGAAGTAGTCGAAGAAGTGCAGCCGGTTCCAGGTGTCGACCAGGGTGGTCAGCGTCGGGTCGTGCGGGACGAGGTGGCCGCCCGCGATGACCTCCTGCGGGGTCTTGAAGGCCGCCGAGACCATCCAGAGGAAAGGATAGAGGCTGACCACGGCGTACCCGGCGAGCAGCAGCCCGACCACCGTCCGGGCGACCACGACCCGAGGCGGCCTGCGGCGGGCCCGTCGGTTCGGCGGTGCGGGCGGGGCGGCGGCCTCGATCGCGGCCGGTGCGGCACTGACCGTCATCCTCGCTCCCGGGTGACGCGCAGGTGGACGAAGGCCACCACCAGGGCGGCGACGAAGAGCATCCAGCCCAACGCACTGGCCAGCCCCAGCGTCGGGGCGAGTTCGGACTGGAACGCGAGCCGGTAGGTCTGTAGGCCGAGCACGTTGGTGTGGTCGCCCGGACCGCCATCGGTCATGATCAGGAAGATCTGGAAGCCCTGGAGCGCGTCGCGCAGGTTGAGCAGCAGGATCACCGCGGTGATGCCGCGCAGCAGCGGCCAGACCACGCTGAGGTTCACCCGCCACCAGCCCGCGCCGTCGATCTGGGCGGCCTCGGTCAGCGCCGGGTCGATGGTCTGCAGACCGGTCAGGTAGAGCAGTGTCGCGACCGGTACCGCGGACCAGACCATGATCACGATGAGTGTCGGCAGCGCGGTGTCGGGATTGCCGAGCCAGCCCTGCGGCTGGGACAGCGAGCCGAGGCCGAGCGCGCCGAGCAGGGTGTTGATCGCGCCGTTCGGCTCCAACACGTACTGCCAGGCCAGGTAGACCGCGATTCCGGTGGTGATGTAGGGGACGAAGTAGACCGAGCGGAGCAGCCCGGCGAACCGGCGCGTCCGGTTGAGCGCCAGGGCCAGCGGAAAGGAGATCGCGACGGTGAGCAGCGGTGCCGCGATCATGACCCAGACGGTGTTCAGTGCCGCCGCGCGGACCGGCGGGGAGAAGACCGGGCTGGCCCAGAGCAGGTCGGTGTAGTTGCGCAGGCCGACCCAGAGCCAGGTCGGAGTGAGCCCGTTCCACTGTACGAAGGAGAGTTGCAGCCCCCAGAAGAGCGTGTAGACGCCCATCACGGCGAAGAGCACGATGGCCGGGGCGACGAAGGCGTACGCCCAGGCGACCTCCCGGGGCTGGTACCGCCGCCGCCCCCGGCGGGCCGGGCCGGTGCGGCCACGCCTGGCCGTGACCGCACCGGGTGACGTGGGTACGTCGGTGGTCATTTGCCTGCCCAGTACCCGTCGATGATCTTCTGGAGCCCGGCGGCCGCGCTCGGCACGTCGGCCTTCTTCAACGGGGTGAGTTCCATCAGCGACCGGGCTACCACGGCCGCGTCGTACGACGGCGGCTGGTGCGTGGTGTCGCCCGGGTTGTACGCCTCGGCACCGGAGCCGAACGAGCCGATCATCGCGCCGAGCACCGGGCCGAGGGTGCCGGTCGGGTCGTCGCCGAGGTTGACCGGCGGGATGTCCAGGGCGTCCCTGGCGAACTGGCTGGCGACGTCGGTCTGGGCCAGGTGCTCCAGCCACTTGACCGCGCCGTCCTTGTTCTTCGTCGTCGCGGAGACCGAGAGCCCGGTCAGCGCGAACGGCGCGAGGCTCAGCTCCGGCACCGCGCCGCCCCGGGGCGAGGGCACCGGGAAGGTCACGATGTTCTCCGCGTTCATCCCGTTCTGGGACAGGAACGCGAGGGTGAACGTGCCGCCGACGACGAACGAGGAACGGCCCTGCGCGAAGGCGAGGTCCGCGTCGTCGATGGTCAGTGTCTGGGTGCCCGGCATCCAGTACGGCGTCACCTGGTGGTAGCTCTCCAGCACCGACCGGCCGTTGGCGGAGGTCCAGTTCCGGGCCGGGTCGCCTGAGAAGAGCCCGGCGAAACCGTCCTTGCCCAGTTTGCCGTACGCCATCGGCTGCATCAGCCACTCCATGCCGGTGGTCGGCGCCTGGAAGCCGATGCTCAGTCCGCCGTCCTGCGGGCGCGCCTTGCGCACCGCTTCCAGCGCGGCGACGAAGTCCTCCCAGGTCTTCGGCGACTCGGTGACCCCGGCCGCGGTCAACCGCTCCTTGTTGGCGTAGACGATCCCGAAGGTGCCGATCGTGAGCGGTACGCTGAACCGCTGGTTGAGCTTGATGCCCGCGGTCTTGGCACCCTTCTCCTGCGACTGCTTGAAGTACCGCTCGGTGACGGTCCCCTCGGCCGCGACCGACGGCAGGTAGCGGTCGGTCCAGGTGACCTCCTCGGTGAGGTCCTCGAGCAGGCCGGCGGCGCCGAAGGTGAAGTCGTCGCCGTTGGTGTGCACCTCGAAGACGTCGGGCAGGCTGCGGGTCTGCGCCGCGGCCTGGACCCGGGCGATGAACGCGTCGTCCGGGGTGATCGCCTCGACGGTCACGCCGACGCCGGTCTTCTGCTTGAAGCTCTCGGCGGCCTTCTGCAACGCCGCGACGTGCGACTGCTTGAAGGTCCACATCGTCAGGTTGTCTCCGCTCGCCGAGTCACCGCCTCCGCCCGGACCGCAGGCGGTGACCGCCCCGGCGAGCGCGAGGATCGTGGCGAGTGCGAGACAGGTGCGGGCTGATCGAGGTAGGTATCGGTTCACGCTGCGCCTCTTCCATGCCTACGGGGGGCTTGCTGGTCGCGCCGACGAAACAGAACGTAAATCAATTTGATATATAGTGTCAACATCGTCGTCGAGTCCAGAGAGGGCAGCCCGATGTCCCCGTCCCCGCCAGCGGAATCCCCTGGCCCGGCGCCGATCCTGGCCCCGGCGCCGTGGACCGCTCCGGCCGGCATCCGGGTCACCCGGGTACGCACCTTCCTCTGCGCCCCGCAGGGCTGCCCGTACGTCATCACCCGGGTCGAGACCGACCAACCCGGGCTGTACGGCCTCGGCTGCGCCAGCGATCCACAACGGACCCTCGCCATCCGGTCCGTCGTGGACGACTACCTCGGCCCGATGCTGCTCGGCCGGGACCCGGCGGACATCGAGGACCTGCACCGGCTGCTGAACAACAGCGGCTACTGGCGCGGCGGCTCGATCGCCAACAACGCCCTCGCGTCGATCGACGTCGCGCTCTGGGACCTCAAGGGCAAGGTGGCCGGTCTCCCCCTGCACCAGCTACTCGGCGGACGCGCCCGGGGATACGCGGAGGCGTACACCCACGTCGACGGTGCGGACGAGGCGCAGGTGGTGGAGCTGGTCCTCGCCGCGCGGGAACGGGGCTACCGGCACGTACGGGTGCAGGTGGCCGTACCCGGGACGGACACCTACGGCACCGCCCCCGCCGACGAGCGGCAGGCCGCGGACCGGCGGATGCGGCGGGAGTCCTGGGACAGCCTCGCTTATCTCCGGCACGTTCCGCCGGCACTGGTCCGGATCCGCGAGCGTGTCGGGCCCGACGTCGAACTGCTGCACGACGTGCACGAACGGCTGACCCCCGCGCAGGCCCGGCAGTTCGTCCGGGCCGTCGAGGACGCCCGGCTCTATTTCCTGGAGGACGCCCTGGCGCCGGAGGACGCGGCGCACTTTCCCGGACTGCGGGCCGCCGGCAGCACCCCGCTGGCCGTCGGCGAACTCTACGCGGACGTCACCCAGTATCTGCCGCTGTTGGAGCAGCGGGCCGTCGACTACGCCCGGATCCGGATCCCGACGCTCGGCGGGCTGACCCCGACCCGCAAGCTGGTGGCCGTCTGCGAGCTGTTCGGGGTGCGTACCGCGCCGCACGGGCCGGGTGACGTGAGCCCGGTCGGGCAGGCCGCGAACGTCGCCCTCGACATCTCCTCTCCCGCCTTCGGCGTCCAGGAGGCGGCGACCTTCCGAGACGCGACCCTGGAGGTCTTTCCGGGTGCGCCGGTGCCGGTCGGCGGCCGGTTCCACCCGGCCGAGGTGCCCGGGCTGGGTGTCGACTTCGACGAGGCGGCGGCACGGCGTTACCCGGTCACCGCGCCGCTGGAGCACGACCGGTGGGCCCTGCTGCGCGCCACCGACGGCAGCGCGCACCGCCCCTGACGGCGCGGCCCATTACCCTAGATCGTCAGACGACCTATGGAATCTGATGAAAGCCAAAGTACGCATGAGAGAGATAACTATTCTGGCCGCATGAGCAATGCCAAGCGCTACGGCGCCGAACTCCTCGGCACCCTGCTGTTGGTCTTCTTCGGTGTCGGCAGCGCCATCGCCGCTCGCGTCGAGGGCGGGGTGGTGGTGGTAGCCCTGGCATTCGGCTTCGTCCTGCTCGTCCTGGTCTATCTGCTCGGCCCGATCTCTGGCTGCCATGTCAACCCTGCGGTGACCCTCGGTGCCCTGCTCACCGGCCGGATCAGTTCGGTCGGCGCGATCGGATACTGGATCGCACAGTTCGTTGGTGCGACAATCGGCGCGCTGCTGCTCTGGATTCTGGTAGAGGTGGGTGGCGTAAAGGACCAGAGCGGCGGGCTCGGCACGAATGGGTACGGCGCGAACATCAACCTTGGCGGTACCTTCCTGCTGGAGATCGTGCTCACCTTCCTGCTGGTGCTGGTCGTCCTGACGGTCACCAGCCGGGTCGAGCAGAGCGTCATCGCCGGAGTCGCGATCGGTATTGCCATTGCCGTCTGTCACCTGGTCGGGGTCGCGCTCGACGGCACCTCGGTAAACCCGGCACGCTCGTTCGGACCAGCGCTCTTCGAAGGCGGGACCGCACTCTCCCAGCTTTGGGTGTTCATTGTGGCGCCGCTGATCGGCGGCGTCCTGGCTGCCCTGGTCCTGCGATTCGTTCTCGGTCCGGGCTGGCGTCCAGCCATGCAGTCACGATCGCAGGGTCATGCTTGACGATGGCCATGGCCGGACGCGCCCGGCGAGCTGGCACTGCCCCAGCCTCGTCTCCGCCACCCACGCCTTCTGTACCCTGCAACGCCTGGGCCCAAAGGCTCTCTCGCTGGCCTGACCCTCTACGCCGTACTCCGCAAACTACAAGGCCGCCTGGTGGGCGGCACATGCGCCACCTGCCAAACAACCTGCCCAATCACGACAAGCACTACTAGGCGAGCAGCAGGGACTGGGGTCGGGCGGAGAGGGTCTGATCGAGTACCAGGCAGGCGGCGCCCACCGCGCCCACGTCGTCGCCGAGCGCCGTACCGGTGACCGCCGTCTCGTGCATCTTCCCGACGAACGGCGACGACGCGACGATCGGGTTGATCACCGGCAGGAAGAGCCGCCCCAGATGCGGCCAGATCGGACCGCCGAAGACGATCAGTTCCGAGTCGACCAGGGTGGCGGCGGCGCTGACGCCGAACCCCACCCGGCGGGCCCAGCCGTCGATGATGCTCCGCGCGCTGGCGTCTCCGGCGTCGGCGAGCGCCACCAGGTCGAGCAGGCTGCGCTCCGCCTCGCCGGGACCGACCGGCGCCTTCTCCGGGCCCAGCACACCTCGCTCGATCGCCTCCTCGACCAGCGCGTACGTCGTGCAGTTGGCGTCCAGCCCGCCGATCTCGCCCGCGTTGCCGGAGACGCCGCGCAGCACGACGTCGTTGACCACCACGCCCATCCCGGAGCCGGTGCCGAGGTAGAAGAAGAGGAAGTTCCCGGAGTGCACGGCGGCGCCCGCCCACCGTTCGGCGATGGCCGCCGCGATGACGTCCTTGTCCATCACCACCGGCCAGCCGGTGGCCAGGGACAACTGGTCCCGCAACGGCACCCGCTCCCAGCCGGCCAACTGCGGCGGCTCGACCACCGCGCCGGCCACCGGGTCGATCGGCCCGGGCACCGCGACCCCCAGCCCCAGGATGCGCTCGCGCGCGATGCCGGACTCGTCGACCAGCCGCTGCACCGCGGTACTCATGTCGGCCAGCGTCTCGGCCTGGTCCACGACCTGCGGCGTCGGCTGCCGCATGCTGTGCACCACCCCGCCGATCAGGTCGAGCACCACATAGGTCACCACGGCCGGATCGAGGTGTACGCCGATCGCGAAGCTGCCGCCCGGGCTCACCTGCAACACGGTGCGGGGCTTGCCGACCCGCCCGCCCTTCTTGCCCGCCTCGACCACCAGTCCGCGGTCGAGCAGCCGGCGGCAGATGTTGGAGACGGTCTGCGCCGACAGACCGGTCGCGGCGGCAAGCTCGACCCGACTCAGCCCGTCGGGCGCTCGCCGGATCGCGTCCAGCACGACCGACTCGTTGAAGTCGCCCACCCGGGGAAGGTTGGTCCCCCGCCGAACAGTCGGTTGGTCGATCGTCACGCCCGTTCTCCCGGCTCGGATCTGGGGTGCCTTGAGGGTAACCGGAGGGCAACCGTTCCCGGCGGCACGCCCGGCCGGGCGGCGGCGCGGTTCATCCGACCTGCCGGATCGGGCGAAGGGCGGTAGCGGACCCGGCGGGGGGTGCGGGCAGCCCGACCGCCGTGCTCGCCTCCGCCACGGAAAATCCTCCAGGGTCCGCTTGCTGCCGCACGCGCCGGTGCCTCGGTGGCATCGGCACGTGCCGGAGGACATATCTTAAATCAAACTGATGTACTTATCATCTTCCGCCGCCAGCCCACCGGCGAACGACGGGCCGGTCAGGCCATCAGTCGGGTCAGGAAGTCACCGATCCCCTGGGCGATGGCCATCAGCACCGCCCCGATCGTCTCGACCAGCTCGGCCGCACCGTCCGGCCGGAACGCGACGAAGAAAATCAGGAAACCCACGAATAGCCAGGTGAGAACCTTCTTGGCAAGTACGGGCATGTCTCCTCCGCTGGGGCCATCCCCCGTCTCGTACGACCTCGGAAAGTCTCGGTGTCACGAGCTGGCGCACTCCGGCGATCGAGTGCTTCGCATCCCCGTCCGGACCGGCCCGCAAACGGCCCCGCCGGTCCGACCCGGCACCGCCGGTCGGCCCGACCCGAGCCCGCGGCACCCGTCCCGATCACGCAGCTCGCCGGATACCACCGTATTGCAGCAGAAAAACAGATAATATGACGATCATCCCTCGTTATCCGCTTGATGCCCCTCTAACGACCGGCCGGAGGATCCCCGGGTGGAGGCAGGTTGACCAGCCCTGGCGGCCGGCCGGACGTCCTGCGCGGGCCGGAGGACGCCCGGGTCACCACCATCGAACTCTTCTTCGACGTGGTCTACGTGCTGGCCGTGACCCAGTTGACCGAGTTGCTGCTGCACCGGTTGCACCCGGCCGGTGTGGCCGATGCCGCGGTGCTGCTGCTCGCCGTCTGGTGGGCCTGGGTGGACACCGCCTGGATCACCAACTGGTTCGACCCGGACCAGCCCAGGGTGCGGGTGCTGCTGATCGGGCTGATGGGGATCAGCCTGGTGATGTCCTCGGCGCTACCCGAGGCGTACGGGGACCGGGGGCTCTGGTTCGCCGTGGCGTACGTGGCGCTGTCGGTGGGTCGTTCGCTCTTCGTCGCCTCGGCCCTGGCCCGCCGCTCCAACCTGCACCGCAACTTCCAACGCCTGCTGGTCTGGCGGACGGTCTCCGCACCGCTCTGGCTGGCCGGCGGGTTCGCCTCCGGCCCGCTCCGGCTCGGCCTGTGGGTGGCGGCGGTGGCCATTGACAGCGCCGCGGCGGCCTGCGGCTTCTACGTGCCGGGGTGGGGCCGGTCGAGGCCGGCGGAGTGGGCGATCAACGGGGCGCACCTGGCCGAGCGGGCCCGACTCTTCGTGATCATCGCGCTCGGCGAGTCCATCCTGGTCACCGGCACCGTCTTCGGCGCCCTGCGACACGACTGGGCCACCCTCGCCGCACTGGCCAGCGCCTTCCTCGGCAGCGTGGCACTGTGGTGGATCTACTTCGACCACAGCGCCGAGGCGGCCCGGCAGGCGATCGCCGTGGCCGAGGAGCCGGGTCGGCTCGGCCGGTCGGGGTACACCTATCTGCACATCCCGATGGTGGCCGGCGTCATCGTCACCGCGGTCGGGGACGATCGCACGCTGCACCACCCGACCGGGGAGAGCGACCCGGCGGTGATCGGCAGCGTACTCGGTGGACCGGTGCTCTTCCTGGCCGGATTCCTGCTGTTCAAGAGCGCGATCCTCGGCGTGCGCTCCCGGACCCATCTCACCGCCGTGATCGTGCTGGTCGCGCTCGGCCCGCTCGGGCTGGTACTGAACCCACTGGCGCTCTCCGCCCTCTCGACGGCGGTGGTGGCGACGGCCGCGGCCCGCAGCACCCTGCTCGTGGCCCGCACCGTGAGGCACCCCGGTTGAGCCACTCCCCCGCGCCCGCGGACCGCTCCCGCGGTTGCCCCGGACGCCGCTCCCGCGGTTGCCCCGGACGCCGCTCCCGCGGTTGCCCCGGACGCCGCTCCCGCGGTTGCCCCGGACGCCGCTCCCGCGGTTGCCCCGGCACCGCTGGCGGCGGTGCGGCGCGCCGCCACCGGCACAGCCCGACGGTCCGCCGGTCGCGCCGCCACCGGCACAGCTCGACTGTCCGCCGGTCGCGCCGCTGCCCGAGATGCGAGCGCCGCAAATTTTCGGGGCCCCCGCGCCGCACTGACCTGCGGTCATCTCGGCCTACCGTTGTCCGTAACGTGATTCGTCAGCGAATTGGCTGGTCAGCGTTGGACTGTCGCCGACAGCAGGGCGACGACGGCACATCGGAAATGTTCCGGGAACCGTTGACCACCGGAATCGCCGATGCAACACTATGCATCCATTAGGGTCGATTGACGCCACACCGCCCACCAGGGATCGAACGCGGGCGGATCAGGTGCCCTCGACCCTCCCACACCGTGACGCCCGGACGGTCCACCACCATGCGCCCGTCCGGCCATCCGCCAGGAGGGGCAGAGATGATCAGGAGTTTCACCGACGGCGCCCGCGGCCCGACACCGCGCTACCGGACCAGACTCGCGGTCGTCATCGGCGCGGTGGGCATGCTCGCCACCGCCGGTGCCATCGCGCTGCCCAACACCGCCAGTGCCGCGAGCACCCTGGGTGCCTCCGCCGCCGAGCGGGGCGGCCGCTACTTCGGCACCGCCGTGGCGGCGAACAAGCTCAGCGACAGCGCGTACACGACCATCCTGAACCGCGAGTTCAACCAGGTCACGCCCGAGAACGAAATGAAGATCGACGCGACCGAGCCGCAGCAGGGCCAGTTCTCGTACGGCAACGCGGACCGGATCGTGCAGCACGCCCGCAGCCGGGGCATGCAGGTACGCGGCCACACCCTGGCCTGGCACGCGCAGCAGCCCGGCTGGATGCAGAACATGTCCGGCAGCGCGCTGCGCCAGGCCATGCTCAACCACGTCACCCAGGTCGCCACCCACTTCCGGGGCCAGGTCACCTGGTGGGACGTGGTGAACGAGGCGTACGCGGACGGCAGCAGCGGCGCCCGGCGCGACTCCAACCTCCAGCGCACCGGCAACGACTGGATCGAGGCCGCGTTCCGCGCCGCGGACGCCGCCGACCCGAACGCGCAGCTCTGCTACAACGACTACAACATCGACAACTGGAACGACGCCAAGACCCAGGCCGTCTACCGGATGGTCCAGGACTTCAAGTCCCGGGGCGTACCGATCGACTGCGTCGGCCTCCAGTCGCACTTCACCGGCGGCTCCAACTACCCGAGCAACTACCGCACCACGCTGTCCAGCTTCGCCGCCCTCGGCGTCGACGTGCACATCACCGAGCTGGACATCCGCAACGCGCCGGCCGACGCGTACCGCAACGTGACCAACGACTGCCTCGCGGTGGCCCGCTGCAAGGGCATCACGGTGTGGGGCATCCGCGACTCGGACTCGTGGCGGTCCGGCGAGAGCCCGCTGCTGTTCAACGGCAGCGGCCAGAAGAAGCCGGCGTACGACGCCGTGCTCACCGCGCTGAACAACGGCAACCCCGGCGGCAACCCGACCACGCCGCCCCCCGGCAGCGGCGGCTGCACCACGGCGACGACCGCCGGAACGGTCTGGGGCGACCGGTACAACACGTCGGTGACGATCAGCGGCGCCAGCACCTGGACCGTGGTGGTGGCCGTCACCGCCCCGCAGTCGATCAGCACCACCTGGAGCGGCAGCGCCAGCCTGAGCAGTAACAACACCGTGCTGACGATGCGCTCCAACGGCAGCGGCAACACCTTCGGCTTCACCACGATGATGAACGGCAACTCCAGCGCCCGACCGCAGGTCAGTTCCTGCACCGCCGGGTAACCGGGACCGTCCCCCGCCGGCCGTGCGCCCTCCGCACGGCCGGCGGCATCGGTCCGTACCAGGATCGCCGAGCGGGGCCGGCCGGTCAGCCGGTCAGCCGCGCCCGCCACGGGTGGGTCGGGTGCACCAGGGCCAGCGCGTCGTCGAGCCAGCGTCGTGCCGGGTCGGCCAGCAGCGGCAGGGCGGTGGCGAAGTCCGCCTCGTCCTTCGCCCGGGCGGCCTTCGCCTTGAACAGCAACACCACCTCCGGCACCAGGTACGGAACCCCGTCCGGGTCGTACCGGACGATGTCGGCGTACGGGCGGCGGATCCGGTCGTCGCGACGGCAGATCCAGACGCCCCCGTCGTGCGGCTCCCGGAACACGTCCAACCGCCACTGTCCGGTGGCCCGCTCGTACGCCCAGGTCTGGTGACTGGTCCGCATCGACTCCGGAGTCAACGGCAACAGCCGGCCGTCGTGCGGTACGGCGAAGCCACAGTCGCCGAAGCGCTGCCGTACCTCGGCGAACCGCTCCGCCGGTACGGCTATCTCCAGGTCGTCGTGCGGCCGGGAGGGTGCGCCCCGGCACAGGTCGATCGCCCAGCCGGCCGCCACGTACCAGGGCAGGTCGAGGCCGGCCAGCCGGTCGGCGACCACCGACGGCGGCCAGGGGGCCCAGGCATCGAGGTCCGGTGTCACCAGTCGACGGTAACCAACCCGGTCCGGTGCATGGCTCCGCCCCGGGCGCGCTGGGCCGACTCGGCGGAGGGTGTCGGGCGCATCCTGTCGGCGAGGTGCGGGGGGGCGTCCCGCACCGGGCGCCCCGGGTCAGGCCGACTGCCGGCGGACCAGGTGGGTGTCCAGGAAGATGGCCGGCGAGGGGATCTCCTCGCCCCTGATCTGCGCGACCAGCAGCCGGGCCATCTCGGTGCCCATCGTGATCACCGGTTGGTGCACCGAGGTCAGCGGCGGGTTGGCGTGCAGCGCCAGCGACGAGTCCTCGTAGCCGACCACCGCCACGTCCGCCGGGATGCGCCGGCCGGCCTCGTGCAGCGCATGCATGACTCCCAACGCCATCAGGTCCGAGGCGGCGAAGACCCCGTCCAGGTCGCCGCGCCGGTCCAGCAGCCGGCGCATCGCCTCGAGGCCGCTCTTCGCGCTGAAGTCGCCGTACTCGATGAGGTCCTCGGAGACCGGTCGACCGTGTGCGGCGAGCGCCTCGCGGTAGCCGGTCAGCCGGGTCACCCCGGCGCCCATGTCCTGCGGCCCGGCGACCGTGGCGACCGCCCGCCGGCCGATCCCGATCAGGTACTCGACCGCCTGCCGGGCGCCGCCCGCGTTGTCCACGTCCACGAAGTACGCCGGTTGCGCGTCCGGGCCGAGCATCCGGGCCGGACGTCCACCGAGGACGGTCGGCAGCCCGCGCTCCATCAGCAGGCCGGGCAGGGGATCCGCGTCGTGCAGCGAGATCAGCATCACCCCGTCGACGTGCTGGTCGGTGAGCTGGTGCTCCATCTTCTCCCGCCCGCCCGGCGACTGGATCCAGGAGAGCCAGAGTTGCAGCGGGGTGTCGGCCAGGCCGGCGCTGACCCCTCGGGCGATGCCGGCGAAGAACGGCTCGCCGAACGCCCGCTCGCCGGACTCGGAGATGACCAGAGCGACCGAGTCGGTCCGCTGGGTGACCAGGGCCCGGGCGGCGCGGTTCGGCACGTACCCGAGTTCCCGGACCGCCGCCCACACCGCGGCCCGGACCGTCGGGCTGACCTGGGAGGAGTTGTTGACCACCCGCGAGGCGGTGCCGCGACCGACGCCCGCTCGGGCCGCGACCTCGCTCAGCGTGGGCCTGGCGGGGTCACGGCGCTGGGATCTCATGATCTGCTCCCGGGACTTGCGTTGATCAATGGTGGCTCCAGGGTAGGCGGCTGCCGAACGACCCCGTGCCCGGCCGGTACACCGCGCCGACGCGCCGCTCACCGAGGTTGTTACATCGATGATGATAGGGTTATCGCCCAGCTTTCGGCCCCGGCCGTCCGGTCGGTCCCGCCACCGGTTCGACCCTCGGCGGGCCGGGCCGGCCATCGCCGCCCCGGCTCGGCGGACATCCCGGCCCGGCGCCGTCCGACCCGTCGGTCCCGTTTCCGTCGGACTCGTCAGATCCGACGCCGTCGGGCTGATCGGGGTAGCGGCGGGTCCGGCAGCACCCGACCCGCCGGACGGCACCGCCGAGACCGGATCGAACTCGTCGGATCCGGCGCCTCCGGATCGGCGGTGAGCGGCGGGCCCGGCAGCGCCCGACCGGCCAGACGGCATCATCGAGACCGAAGGAGCCCGGTGACCCGGTTCGGTTGGTTCCTCGGTCACGAGGAGTGGCAGCCCGAGCAATTGGTGGCCCAGGCCCGCCGGGCCGAGCAGGCCGGTTTCGACGCGGTACTCGTCTCCGACCATCTGCAACCCTGGGTGGACGACGCCGGGTCGGCCGGCCACGGCTGGGCCACGCTGGGTGCGATCGCCACGGCGACCCGGAGCGCCATGCTGGTCTCCGCAGTGGCCTGCCCGCTGTTCCGCCAGCATCCGGTGCTGGTCGCGCAGGCGGCCGGCACGCTCGACCGGCTCTCCGGCGGCCGGTTCCACCTCGGGGTCGGCACCGGGGAGGGCATCAACGAGGCACCGCTGGGCCGGTTTCCGCCGTACCCGGAGCGGCTGGCCCGGATGACGGAGGCGCTCGGGCTGCTCCGGCCGCTGCTGGCCGGCAAGACCGTCACGCAGCCGGACGGGGCGTACTATCCGGTCTCGTCGATCCGGCTGCACAGCCCGCCGCTGACCGGCGTACCGGTGCACCTGGCGGCGGCCGGTCCCCGCTCGGCGGCCACCGCCGGTCGGCTCGCCGACGGGGTGATCAGCTCGGTGAAGGATCCCGATTGGACCGGCCGGGAGGTGGTGGACGTGGCTCGGGCGGCGGCTGCGGCGGCTGGGCGTACGCCACCGCAGGTGGTGCTGAGCAGCTTCGTCGTGCTCGCCGACAGCGATGACGACGCGATGCGGGCGCTGCGGCCCTGGCGCGGGCTGCGTACGCCGGGCCGGCTGGTGGCGTCGAGTCCGACCCGGCTGCGCCAGCAGGCCGACCGGCTCGGCCGGGATGCGATCCTCGCCCGGTATCGGCGGGTCGGCGAGCCCCGGCAACTCCTCGGCTTCTGCGAACGGCTGCTCGACCGGCTCCGCCCGGACGTGCTGGCCCTCCAGGTGGCCTCGACGGATGGCGTCGCCGCGCTCGAACGCTTCGCCGGACTGGTCGACCGGCTGCGCCGGCGGTGGTAGAAGAAGGTCCGGTCGATCGAGCGCCCACGCCCGTTTACCTGCGGATCGGCGCTGCCGAAACACTGTGGACCACGGCTCGTGTCATCCCCTCCCGGGCACCCGATTAGAACACATGTACGATAGAATATCGAGGTGTACGACAGCCGAGACCAGGCCGGCGGCCACGCCCGCCTCGCCGCCCACCAGCCCACCGACCGCCGACTCGTCCTCTCCCGGGTGCACCGGAT
The DNA here is from genome assembly GCF_050936445.1 of Plantactinospora sp. CA-294935. Taxonomy (NCBI): domain Bacteria; kingdom Bacillati; phylum Actinomycetota; class Actinomycetes; order Micromonosporales; family Micromonosporaceae; genus Plantactinospora; species Plantactinospora sp. CA-294935. The sequence continues at coordinate 6,624,148 of NZ_JBNJMU010000001.1, read as the reverse complement.
CGCCACGGACTACGCCGGTGGTTATCGCGAGGGTCTGACCCGGGCCACCGCCCTTGCCGAGCTCGCCGATCTCGCCGCCGACCCCGACCTGCTCGCCCAGGCCGCCGCCATGCACGCCGTCGCCGACAACTGGTATGCGATCAACGCCGTCGACCTGCTGCTCGAGGCGGGTGCCCCGACGGAGCTCGTCGACTCCTACCTGGACAGCGGCGTCTGCCCCGACCCGGACGGGGACGGGGTCGACTGGCTGTGACCGGGACTGGATCGACCGACAGCGCAAGGGACCGGATCGACCGCCAGTGCGGGGGACGATGTCGACCGACAGTGCAGGCACTGGATCGACCGCCAGTGCGGGGGACGATGTCGACTGACAGTGACGCGGACCGAATCGACTGACAGTGACGGGGACGATGTCGACCGACAGTGACGGGGACGGCGGCGGTGGGACGGCGGGCGGCGCCCTCCCACCGCTGCCGTGAGCCGCAGCCGCAAATCGATCTTGAATTCGGTCGCCGGCCGGGGCTACATTCACTGCACCGTAACCCCGAATTCCCGCACCGTGACCACGTTCTTTCGACGGTGACCACCCCGCGGTCCGCGCCGGTGATGTCGGCCGGACCGGCGCAGCCAGGAGGGACCACATTGGAGAGTCGCCCCGACTTCCCCACTGCCGACACCAAGGGCCCCGAGAAGTCCGCGGTGAGCCGACGCCGGGCAATCGCGCTCGGCCTGGGCGGTGCGGCCGCCCTCGCCACCGCCGGCCCGGCCTGGGCGGTGACCGACCAGCGGCCCGGTGCCGTCCGTCCGCCGAGCCTGGGTGTGCACGACCGGCTGGTCGCCGGCCGGGTCTCGGCCCGGCGGGCGCTGCACCACCTGCGGCATCTCTCCGAGAAAATCGGCCCGCGCATCGGCGGCACCTCCTCGGAGCGGACGGCCGCGAAATACCTCGCCGACGACCTCGACGACCTCGGCTACCGGACGACCCTCCAGCCGTTCACCGTCGCCGACAAGTTCCTCGGCCAGCTCAGCTCCCGTCCCGGCCTGCCCGACGACCTGAACTGGCAGGTCGGTGCGTCGCCACACGCCGCCCTCGACACCAGGGTCACCGGCCGGGTGGTGGACGTCGGCGCCGGAGCACCGGAGGACTACCCGGCGGACGTCGCCGGCAAGGTCGTACTCGTCGACTACGTCGCGGCGCGGCGCGAGACGCTGGTCGCCACCGCCGTGGCCAAGCAGGTGTCGGCGGTGGTCTTCCTGCCGGCCGACCTCGTGGAGCCGCGCCGGGCGCAGGCCTTCGCCCCCACCCTGCCCGGTTCGGCCACCTCCCCGGTGCCGATCCCGGTCGTCGGCGTCGCCCAGGCGCAGAAGCACCGGCTGCGGGAGCGGCTCGCCGCCCGCCCGCTGACCCTGACCGTCACCACCTCGGCGCACCGGGGCCTCACCTCGCACAACGTACTCGCCGAGCGGGCACCACGGTGGGGCGGGCGGAACAGCCCGGTGGTCATGGTGAGCGCGCACTACGACACCGTGATCGGCGCACCGGGCGCCAACGACGACGGCTCGGGTACGGTGCTCTGCCTCGAACTGGCCCGGGTACTGCGCAGCCTGCCGGTCGACGCGACGATCCGGTTCGGACTGTGGGGCTCGGAGGAGCAGGGGCTGATCGGCTCCCGCTACTACGTCGCCCAACTGCCACAGGCCGAGCGGGACCGGATCGTCGCCGTCTACCAGAACGACATGGTGGCGACGAGCTGGGATCCGGCGACCCGCTACTGGCTGCTCTCCTTCGACGGTCTGCCGAACCGGGCCACCGACGAGGTGGCCGCCGCGGCGACCCGGCTCGGCTACCAGCCCCGGATCTCGCCGGTGACGCAGCGCGGTTCCAGCGACCACCAGTCGTTCCAGGAGGTCGGCATCGCCAGCGCCAACTTCTCCTGGCGGGGCGAGGAGTCTCCGGCGCTGCTGGAGCCGCCGTACCACAGCCCGGAGGACACCATCGAGAAGAACATCAGCCTGTCCCGGCTGCAGGTGTCGCTGGAACTGGTCGGCACCGCCGCGTACACCACCGCCCGGCGCCCCTGACCGTGGCGCCGACCCGGTGACGACCGGGCCGGCGTACCAGGCTGTCGGCCGCGCACGGTTCGACCATGCGATCCGCATGGTCGAACCGTGCGGCGCACGCCTGCCGGTCGAGCGGCGGCCCCGACAGCCTGGAGCCATGACATCGACGACACCGGACGCCACGGTCCGGAACACCGAATCCGCCGGTACCCCGCACACCCTGCCCACCGCCGTCGGGACGTCCCGGCGGCACGCCGCCCGGCACTTTCTCCGGCACTTCGCCGAGATGACGATCGCGATGGTCGTCGGGATGCTGCTGCTCGGCCCGGTGTGGGAGGTGCTGGCCACCGCCCTCGGCACCGCGACCGGGCTGGCCCTGCCCGAGGTGCTCGACCGCCCCGACGTGGGTGCGCTGCTGATGGCCGGCAACATGACGCTGGGCATGACCGTCTGGATGCGCCACCGCGCACACGGGTGGGCACCGGTCGCCGAGATGGGCGCGGCGATGTACCTGCCGTTCCTGCTCTTCCTGCCCCCGTACTGGCTGGGGGCGGTGAACGGGGAGTTCCTGATGACCGCCGGTCACGTGCTGATGCTGCCCGCCATGCTGCTCGCGATGGTCCGCCGGCTGGACGAGTACACCGGCGGACACCGGGGCGCTGCCCCGGCCGCCGTCCCCGCCGCGACCGTCCCGGGCGGCGGTACGGCCCGGCGTGTGGTCGAGGTGCTGAAGCGTCGCTGGCCGACCTGGCTGGCCCTGATGGTCACCATCGACAACTGGACCGACCCCCTGGTACTGGACGCCTGGGTGATGCTGATCCTCCCGGTCGGCTACCTGGTGATCGGCACCGTACGCCGGCAGTTCGGCGACCGGAAGATCCTCGCGCTGCAACTCGCCGGGCTGGCCGGCTACCTGCTCCTGGTGGCCGCCGCGCTGATGGTGCCGGACGACCTGGGCCGCTATCTGGTCGGCTTCGGCTGGCTCGCCCACTCGGTCTGGGACTACGCCCACCACCGGGTCAACCGGGTGGTCCCGCGCGGCTTCTCCGAGTGGTGCGGGGTCGTCGACGCGGTGATCGGGATTACGATCCTCTTCCTGGCCTAGGCCGGGGGTCGCGGCTCGGCAATGGTTTAGGTTAGCCTAACCTTCAATTCATCAAGCGAAGGAGCCCGAGCGTGCGGACCGGCAGTCCCACGGCACGTACCGTGCTGACCGGCGCCATCACCGGCCAGCTCCGGCACGTGCTGGCCAGCGCGGGACTCAGCGCGAGTCACCAGGCCGGCGAGGCGCTGGTACCGGTGCTGATCGGAGTGGTCATCGACCGGGCCGTCGGCCGGGGCGGGGTGGTAGACCTGATCGGCTGGATCGGCGTACTGGCCGTGGTGTTCGCGGTGCTGTCGACCAGCTTCCGGTTCAGCGCCCGTACCGGCGAACGCGCCGTCGAGCAGGCCGCGCACCAGCTCCGGATCTCGCTCACCCGGCGGATCCTGGACCACCGGGGCGGAGCCGAGACCGGGCGGCTGCCCGGTGCCCTGGTCGCCACCGCCACCGGTGACGCCGATCGGGTCGGCGCGGTGAACCGGGCCTTCGCCACCGCGATCGGGGCATCCACCGGTCTGCTGGTCGGCGGCGTCGCCCTGCTGGTGGTCTCGGTCCCGCTCGGCCTGCTGGTGCTGGTCGGCGCACCACTGCTGCTCTGGCTGGCCCACCGGCTCGGCCGCCCGCTGGAGCGGCGCAGCCACGCCGAGCAGGAGCAGGCGGCGTACGCCTCCGGGGTGGCCGCCGACCTGGTCGCCGGCCTGCGCGTCCTCAAGGGTCTCGGCGCGGCGCCGGCCGCGGCCCAGCGCTACCGGCGGACCAGCCGCGAGTCGCTGGCCGCCACGGTCCGGGCGGCACAGGCCCAGGCCTGGTACGACGGCACCCTGCTCATCATCACCGGACTCTTCGTGGCCGCCGTCGGCCTGCTCGGCGGCCGGCTCGCGGCGCAGGGCGACCTCAGCGTCGGGCAACTCGTCGCGGCGGTCGGCCTGGCGCTGTTCCTGCTCGGACCGCTCTCCATCTTCGGCTGGGTGAACGCCGAGTTCGCCCAGGGCCGCGCCTCCGCCGACCGGATCGCCTCGGTACTCGGCGCACCTCCCGCGACGCCCACCGGAAGCGGCTCCCCCGGCACCCCGGTACTCGGCCGGGTGGACCTGCGGGACGTCCGGCACGGCACGCTGCGCGGCGTCAGCCTGCACGCCGCCGCCGGCGAACTGGTCGGCATCGTGGCGACCGACCCGGCCGTCGCCGACGACCTGCTGCGCTGCCTCGGTCGCGACGTCGATCCGGACGCCGGCACCGTCGAACTCGACGGCGTCGGGCTGCACACCCTGGACCCCGAGCGGTTGCGGGCCACCGTCCTGGTCGCGCCGCACGACGCCGACCTGTTCGAGGGCACCCTGCGGGACAACGTGAGCGCACCGGCGACCGGTGAGACCGACGTACGCCGGGCGCTGGCCGCCGCCGACGTGGACGAGGTGGCCCGCACCCTGCCGCAGGGGATCGAGACGCTGCTCACCGAACGCGGACGGTCGCTCTCCGGCGGGCAGCGCCAGCGGGTGGCCCTGGCCCGGGCGCTGGCCGCCGAGCCGCCGGTACTGGTCCTGCACGATCCGACCACCGCGGTCGACGCGGCCACCGAGGCCCGGATCGCGGTCGGGCTCCGGGAACTCCGGCAGGGCCGGACCACCCTGCTGGTGACCACCAGCCCCGCGCTGCTCGCGGTCACCGACCGGGTGGTGCTGCTCGACGACGGCGTCGTCCGGGCCGAGGGCAGTCATCCCGACCTCATCCGGCGGGACGCCACCTATCAGTCGTCGGTGCTGCGGTGAACGCCGGCCGAGGCGCCCGGGACGCTTTCCCGGGCGGCGATGCCGAGGTGGACGCCGGCCGAGGAACCCCGACGGGAGAGGTGCCCCGATGAGCGAGCCCGCCGGAGCCGACCAGCCGGCCCGTGAGCTGCTGCCGACCGCGACCGGGCGGCAGGTCCGGGACACCCTGGCCGAGTTGCTGCGGCCGCGCCGGTTCCTGGCTGTCCGCGCCCTCGGCCTGCTCGTCGGCTCCACCGCGGCCGGGCTGCTCACCGCCCCGCTGCTCGGGCACATCGTGGACCTGGTCGTCAACGGACGGCCGCCGGGTGCGATCACCACCCCGACGGTGCTGCTCGGACTGGTCGCGGTCGTCCAGGGGATCTCGCTGGCGCTGGGGCTGTCCCAGGTCGCCCGGCTCGGCGAGGGCATGCTCGCGGACCTGCGGGAACGGTTCATCGACCGGGTACTGGACCTGCCGCTGGAACAGGTCGAGCGGGCCGGGTCCGGCGACCTGACCGCGCGGGTCACCGGGGACGTGACGGTGATCGCCGAGGCGGTGCGGATGGCGCTGCCGCAGCTCGCCCGCTCCGGCCTGACCATCGGCCTGACGCTGGTCGGGCTCGCCGTGCTCGATTGGCGGTTCCTGCTCGCCGCGCTGCTTGCGGTGCCGATCCAACTGCACACCGCCCGGTGGTACGCCGGCCGGGCCCAGCCGCTCTACGCCAGCCAGCGGGTGGCGCACGGCGCCCAGCAGCAGCAGTTGCTCGACACCGTCGGCGGTGCCCGGACCGTACGCGCGTTCCGGCTCACCGAACCGCACCTGCACCGGGTGTCCGGCAGTTCCGCCGCGGCGGTCGAGCTCACGCTGCGCGGAATCCGGCTGATGACCCGGTTCTTCAGCCGGCTCAACCTCGCCGAGTTCGTCGGGTTGACCGCCGTGCTGGTCACCGGTTTCCTGCTGGTGCGCGCGGACGCGGTCACGGTCGGTACGGCATCCGCCGCCGCGCTCTACTTCCACAACCTCTTCGGCCCGCTCAACGCCGCGCTGAGCCTGGTCGACGACGCGCAGTCGGCCGTCGCCAGCCTGGTCCGGCTGGTCGGCGTCACCCGGTTGCCGGCACACCGGCGGCCGGAACACCGGCCCGTGCCGGTGGACGGCGGCGTCGAGGCGAAGGAGCTGCGGCACGCGTACGTGCCGGGGCACGACGTACTGCACGACGTCACGTTCAGCGTGGCGCCGAACGAGCGGGTCGCGCTGGTCGGGGCGAGTGGCGCCGGCAAGACCACGCTGGCCAAGCTGATCGCCGGGATCCACCGGCCCAGCGGCGGGAGCATCCGGCTCGGCGGTGTACCGATCGAGGACCTCGGCGCCGCCGTGGCCGGCCGGACCGTGGCCCTGGTCAGCCAGGAGGTGCACGTCTTCGCCGGACCGCTCGCCGAGGACCTGCGGCTGGCCGGGGCGGACGCCACCGACGACGAACTGCTCGCCGCGCTGGACCGGGTCGGTGCGCTGGGTTGGGTACGCGCGCTGCCGGACGGGTTGGCCACGGTGGTCGGCGACGGCGGACACCGCCTGACGGCGGCACAGGCCCAGCAGTTGGCCCTGGCCCGGTTGGTACTGGCCGCGCCGCCGGTGGCGATCCTGGACGAGGCGACCGCCGAGGCCGGCAGTGCCGGCGCCCGGCAGTTGGAGACGGCGGCGGCGCGGGCGCTGGACGGGCGTACCGGGCTGGTGGTGGCGCACCGGCTGACCCAGGCGGCGGCCGCGGACCGGGTCATCCTGCTGGACGCCGGCCGGGTGGCGGAGACCGGCACGCACGACGAACTCGTCGCCGCCGGCGGCCGGTACGCGGCGCTCTGGGCGGCCTGGACCGGCACCCGGGACACACCTGCGCAGGACCCGGCGACGGGACAGCGGCAGCCGGAGCCGACGACCGGCGCCGAGGGCTGACCCCTGACCCCCCGGCCCTCGCCCGGCACCCGACGCACCCGACGCACCGAGCACCGAGCACCGAGCACCGAGCACCGATTGAAACGATAAGAATCCGGTCGGTGGTCCCCCTCGGGTCCTGAACTGTCGGACGGCGACCGCGCCCGGAGCACCGCGCCGCTTTCTGCGGAAAACGGTGACTACCGATTGACGACCTTGCCGCGAGCGGCAACAATCTGCACCAGTGTGACCGCTAACATCGGGCTGTTCCGATAGCGACCGCTGGCGCAGTATCGCGTCGCCCGCCGCCGGAGCTCCCGGGATTGGTCCCTGAAACGGTTCATCGACTACTCCGGTCAGGAGGGGAACCATGCATGGTCCGCCACCCGCCCCCCGGCCTCCCGGGCCCGCACTCAGCCGCCGGGGCGTACTGCTCGGCGCGCTCGCCGGTGCCGGCGCCGCGACCCTCACCGGCTGCGCCACCCCGGTCGGCGCCGGGCTGCTGAAGACGGAGGCGGCGCCGGGCGCCGTCGAGTACTGGACCCTCTTCGGCGGCGGGGACGGCGTCCGGATGCAGCAGATCCAGGACGCCTACCGCCGGGCGAACCCCGGCACCCCGCTCAAGGCCATCACGCTGGCCTGGGGCGACCCGTACTACACCAAGCTCTCCCTGGCCACCGTCGGCGAGGAACCGCCGGACGTGGCGATCTCGCACCTCACCCGGATGAAGACCCTGGTCGACGCGGGACTGCTCCAGGAACTGCGCCCCGAGGACCTGGCCCGGCACGGCATGGCAGCGGAGAACTTCAACCAGCGGGCCTGGCAGGCCGGGCTGGTCGACGGCCGGGCGTACGCGATCCCGCTGGACACGCACCCGTTCGTCCTGTTCTACAACACCGACATCTGCCAGCAGGCCGGACTGCTCGACTCCGACGGCCAGCTCAGGCCGATCGTCGGCGAGGCGGCGTTCGCCGACGCGCTCACCCGGGTCAAGCAGGTGACCGGCGGGTACGCCGCCACGCACGGCATCAACTCCGACCCGGCGTCGCCATTCCGGTTCTTCCAGACCCTCTACTCGCAACTCGAAGGCGAGATCCTGGCCGACGACGGCACCCGGGTGGTGCTCGACGACGCCAAGGCGGGCCGGGTGCTCGACTACCTGCGCGCCCTCACCGTCGAGCAGGGGCTGATCCCGGGCGGTGCCGACTACCCGGGTGCGATCGCGATGTTCGCCACCGGGCAGGTCGGCTTCCACCTGAACGGCGAATGGGAGATCAGCACCTTCCAGACCGCCAAGATGCCGTTCGGGATGACGCTGGTGCCCAACATCTTCGGCGGGCCGCACGCCGTGCAGGCCGACTCGCACACCCTCATCCTGCCGGCCCGCCCCGACTCCGACCAGGCCCGGCTGGACCGGGCGCTGCACTTCGTCCGGTTCGTTCTCGACCAGAGCCTCACCTGGGCGGAGGGCGGGCACGTCCCGACCTGGCTGCCGTTCGCCGAGAGCGACGCCTACCGCCGGCTCAGTCCACAGTCGAGCTACGCCGCCGCGGCGGACACCGCCGTCTACGACCCGCCCGGCTGGTACTCCGGCTCCGGCTCCAGCTTCGAGAACGTGATCGGCTCGGCGGTCGGCGCGGTGGAGGGTGGGCAGCTCACCTCCCAGGCCGCGATCGCGCAAATCCGGTCGCAGCTATCCATCCTCGCCCAGACCCCGTCGCCGGTGTGATCTGACCTCATCGAGGAGGTTTGCCGTGGCCACCACCACCCACTCCCCCGACCGGACCGGTACCGGATCCGCTTCATCGCGGCCCGCCGCCGAGCGGCGGCCCCGCAACGGCCGGCCGGCGCTGCTCTTCCTGTCCCCGTTCCTCGCGCTCTACCTGCTGTTCATCATCGGCCCCGCGCTCTACGGGCTGGTGATGAGCTTCTTCCACACCAGCATGGTCCGATCCGGGCTCGGCGACTTCGCCGGCCTGAGCAACTACGCCGAGGCGCTGGGCAGTTCCGACTTCTGGTGGGCGCTCTGGCACACCGGCTGGTTCACCCTGCTGACCACCCCGCCGCTGGTCCTCCTGGCGCTGGTCTTCGCGCTGCTGGCCGAGCGCGCCCGCCGGGGGCGCTGGTTCTTCCGGCTGGCCTTCTTCCTGCCGTACGTGCTGCCCTCCGCCGTGGTGGCGCTGATCTGGATGTGGATCTACACGCCGGAACTCGGCCTGCTCAGCCGGACCGTCGACGCGATCGGCCTCACCGCGCCGAACTGGCTCGGCGACCCGGACTGGGCGATGGTCTCGCTGGCGATCACCACCGTCTGGTGGACGCTCGGCTTCAACTTCGTGCTCTACCTCGCCGGCCTCCAGGACGTCCCCCGGGATCTATACGAGGCGTCCGCGATCGACGGCGCCGGGCCGTGGCAGCAGATCCGCCGGATCACCCTGCCGCTGCTGGCCCGCACCACCACGCTGGTGGTGGTGCTCCAGGTGATCGCCTCGCTGAAGGTCTTCGACCAGATGTACCTGATGACCAGCGGCGGCCCGAACTTCAGCACCCGCTCGACGCTCCAGTACGTCTACGAGGTCGGCTTCGCCGATTACCGCACCGGCTACGCCGCCGCCGCGTCCACCCTGTTCTTCCTGTTGGTGCTGGCGGTCTCCGCGGTCTGGCTGGTCATGACCCGCCGCCAGGAATCGGAGGTGTGAGGATGGCCCTCCTCGAATCGACCCGCGACACCGACCGGGACCGCCGCGCCGAGGCCGGTGCCTCGGCGCTGGCGAACTCGGTGGACCGACGGCTGCGGCTGTTCAACCGCTGCTGCATCGCGGTCCTGGTCGCGTTCGCACTGCTCTGGCTGGTGCCGCTGGCCTGGGCGCTGGACACTTCGTTGAAGCCGAACGGGGAGACCACCGACCCGACCTGGCTGATCGAGAATCCGACGCTGCTCTCCTACCGCACCGTGCTGACGGAGAGCGACATCCTCAACTGGTACCTCTCCAGCTTCGTCACCTCGACCCTGTGCGCGGCCTGTACGGTGCTCACCGCGAGCATGGCGGCGTACGCGCTGTCCCGGCTGCGGTTCCGGTACCGCCGGCTGGCCTACTGGTTCCTGCTCTGCGGCCTCCTGATCCCGAGTCAGGTGCTGGTCGTGCCGCAGTTCCGGGAACTCGGCAACGTGCACCTGCTGAACACCTGGTGGGCGGTGTTCCTGCCGCAGGTCCCCACCGCCATCGCGGTCTTCATCTTCAAGCAGTTCTTCGACGGGATCCCGCGGGACCTCGACGAGGCCGCCCGGATGGACGGCGCCGGCTTCTTCCGGACGTACCGTCGGGTCGTCATGCCGCTGTCCCGGCCCGCGGTCTCGGCCGTGACGATCTTCACCTTCGTCTGGAGCTGGAACAACCTGCTCTGGCCGCTGCTCGCCGTCACCGACCCGGAGCTGATGACCATCCCGGTCGGCCTCGCCGCCATCCAGGGCACCTACGGCATCCGCTACGCCGACACCATGGCCTCGGGAATCCTCGGCGCGCTGCCGCTGGTCCTGGTCTTCCTGCTCTTCCAGCGCCGGATCGTCGAGGGCATCGCCGGCACCGGGCTGAAAGGCTGACCACCGCACCGAAGATCGACCGTTGGAGGTTCTGTGCACCAGGCCGCGTTGACCATCGATCCCGCGTTCCGGATCGCCGAGGTGGACCCGAGGATCTACGGCTCCTTCGTGGAGCACCTCGGGCGCTGCGTCTACACCGGAATCTACGAGCCGGGACATCCGACCGCCGACGAACACGGATTCCGCCGGGACGTGGCGGAGCTGGTCCGGCGGCTCGGCGTACCCGTACTGCGCTATCCGGGCGGCAACTTCGTCTCGGGCTACAACTGGGAGGACGGCATCGGCCCGCGCGAGGCGCGACCACGCCGGCTCGACCTGGCCTGGCGCTCCATCGAGACCAACGAGGTCGGGGTCGACGAGTTCGTCGGCTGGACCCGCCGGGTCGGCAGCGAACCGATGATGGCGGTCAACCTCGGTACCCGGGGGGTGGACGCCGCCCGGAGCCTGCTGGAATACACGAACCACCCGTCCGGGACGTACTGGTCCGACCTGCGGCGGCAGCACGGCAGCCCGGACCCGTACGACATCAAGCTGTGGTGTCTCGGCAACGAGATGGACGGTCCGTGGCAGACCGGATTCACCACGGCTCGGGAGTACGGCCGGCTGGCGGCGCAGACCGCGCAGGCGATGCGCCGGGTCGACCCCTCGATCGAACTCGTCGCCTGCGGCAGCTCGGGCAGCGGGATGCCGACCTTCGGCAGTTGGGAGGCGACCGTACTGGAGGAGACCTACGACCTGGTCGACTACGTCTCGGTACACAGCTATTACCAGGAGCACGACGGCGACCGGGACAGCTTCCTGGCCAGCGCGGTCGACCTGGACCGGTTCATGGAGTCGGTGGTGGCCACCTGCGACCACGTCCGGGCGGCCGGCCGGCACCGGAAGCGGATCAACCTCTCGGTCGACGAGTGGAACGTCTGGTACCAGAGCCGGTTCGTCGGCGAGGAGAAGCTCGACTGGGCGGAGGCGCCCCGGCTGATCGAGGACACCTACTCGGTGGTCGACGCGGTGGTCGTCGGCGATCTGCTGATCTCGCTGCTCCGGCATGCCGACCGGGTCAAGATTGCCTGCCTGGCACAGCTCGTCAACGTCATCGCGCCGATCCGCAGCGAGCCGGGCGGGCCGGCCTGGATGCAGCCGACGTACCACCCGTTCGCGCTGACCTCCCGGCACGGTCGCGGCACCGTGCTGCGGGTCGAGCCGACCGGCCCTGCGCACGACACCACCCGGCACGGCGAGGTGCCGACGGTCACCGCCACCGCCGTCCGGGACGACGAGTCCGGCGCGGTCACCCTCTTCGCGGTCAACCGGGACCAGCGGGAACCGCTCGCCCTCGACGTCGACCTGCGGGCCTGTTCCGGTCTCGTCGGCGGGGAGCATGTCGTGCTGACCGACGCGGACCCGGAGGCGACGAACAGCGCGGAGGCGCCCGAGCGGGTGACGCCGAGCCGGCTCGCCGACCTCAAGGTCGAGGACGGGCGGGTGAGCGCCGTGCTGCCGCCGCTGTCCTGGAACATGATCCGGCTGACTCCGACCGGCTGACTCCGGAGCGGACTACGCAGCCCGGAGCGGACTACGCAGCGGAGCCGGGCCGGCTCCGCCGACCCCGGCCGACGACAGCGAGGTCAGGGTGGGCAGTTCCGGGCGGGCTGGAGCCCGGTGACCGTGCTGAGCGGCACGATCCGGTGCACCGGGTTCCCCTGCCCCACCTGGATGATCAGGCTGCCCCGATCGGTCCCGATCAGGGCTCCGCAGAGTGTGCCGCCCTCGGTGGTGACGGTGACCAGCGCGCCGGCCGCAGGGGTGGCGCCCGGACCCAGCCAGGTGAATCCAACCGCCACCGCCACCAGACCGATACCGGCCAGGGTCAGCCGGCCGGCGCGCACGATCGCCCGCCGTACGCCCACCACCTCGGCCCGGGTCCATTCGGCCAGGTCCTCCCCCGTCAGCAGGCACTCGTCGGACGGCGTACCGGCCGCGGCGCGGATTGCGGTCAGGGTCGCCCAGACCAGCCCGGCCAGGGCCAGCCCGAGCAGCAGCACCACCAACCAGCGGTACGGGGCGGCCAGGGTCGCCACGGTGTCCCGCCCCTTGACGATCAGTACGGCGCCGAGCAGCGTGGTGAGTCCGGCCAGTCCGGTACGCCAGCTCTCCGCCTGCTTGCGGGCCGCGTCGAGCTGGTGGAACCGGAGTTGGTCAGCCCGCTGCGCCCACCGCCAGCGCTCGATACTCACGGCAGTTCCACCTGCCAATACGCCCCGCAGCCCTGGTCCCACGCCTCCGCCGGCCGGTTGGCGTGCACGTGGCCGCAGTCGCAGTAGACGGTACGCGCGCCTACCGGCCGGTCGATGCTGCGCGCTTTGCTGCGGCCGAGGAATCCCTTGTGTCCGGAGGGGATGCCGTACTCCCAGACGACGGTGGTGTGTCCACCACACCCCGGACACGATCCGGTCACCTCGATCCGGCGTCCGTCCGCCGCCGGCGCGACGGTAAACCCGTCCCGCTGCAACCGGTGGTCAGCCAGTCGGTACTCGACCGGGCGATGGTGCTCGATGCGGGGTTCCGTCACCCTGGACCTCCTCCTCGTCTCGCGTCCCGGGCTCGTCGACCTGGAATCCGAGCAGTGCGGCGTACCGGCGCAGCCGGGCGCGGACCTGCCCGGTCGACTCGCCCACCTCGTCCGCCGCCGCCGCGACGTGTGCCGGGCCGACCGTGCCGCGCAGCGCGGGCGCCTGCCCGTCCAGGTGCCGGGTGACGACCAGCAGGTCCTGCCAGTGCACGAGGTCGTCCGGGCAGGCGTCGACCGGGTAGTCGAGGGTGACGCCGAGCGGAACGAACCGGGCCAGCCGCTCGTGGGCGTACGCCACCGTCCAGCCGGACCGGCCGGCGACCTGGATCAGCTCCAGCGCGTCGACGGTGTCCCGGTAGAACTCCTGGCCGTGCTGGTCGACCCGGGTGAGCAGGGCCCGGTCGTACCGGTCCGGCACCAGGTCGCGGAAGGCTGCCAGGGTCGCCTCGTCCAACTCGGGCAGCGGGGCGCCAAGCGCCCGGTACGGTTCGAGGTCGTCCAGGAACTCGCCCACCGACTGCCGGGCGGTGGACGCGGCGACGACGATGTCGCCCGCGCCCAACTGCCAGGACAGCTCGGCGTCCGGCTCGGAGGTCCGGTGCCACGGGCCGATCAGGGCGAGCCGCTCCTCCCAGTGGTGGCAGGTGGCGGCACTGGTCAACGCTTCGGTGGGAAGCTGGCTGAGGTCGATCGTGTCCGGCAGCAGGGTACGCAGGTATTCGGTGACCGCCCCGATGCTGCAGTCCAGGTAATAGGCCAGGTCGACCAGGTGCGGTACGGTCACCGGCCCTCCCGGGTCGACGATGTCGAGCAGCCGGCGGAACCGGGCCAGCCGTTCGTCGAACCCGGCGAAGTTCCGCGACCCGATCTCCCGGGCGATCGCGCGTAACGCCTGCCATCCGGTATGCAGCGTGTACGAGCCGGTCACCGCGTCGTACCACTGCAGGTCGTCGACGGCGAAGGCCCGCTCCGCGTCGGTGGGGGTGAAGTCCGGGTACGCGTTCATGTCGGGCAGCCGGAGCAGGCCCGTCCCGGCGAGCCGGGCAAGGTCCCGGTGGATCTGCCCGGTACTCGTCCCGGTCCGGGCGCTCAGCACGAGCAGGTGCAGCGGGGTGAGGCGCTGACCGACGGTGTGTACGTGGCGCAGCGCCTCCCGCTCCAGCGTGGTCAGCTCGTCCGGGTAGCGGTCCCGGCCGGCGACGGTGTAGCCGAGCGGGGCGAACTTGTCGAAGAGCGCGAGCACCTGGTCGACCGGCCGGCCGAGGTTGGAGCTGGCCCGCAGCACGTGGGCGGGGCTGACCAAAGGTCCGATCCACGGCGGCCCACCGTCGAGGTCCTGGGAGAACAGGTTCAGCTCCGCCTGGCTGAACACGTGGTCCCGCAGCGCCGCAAGGTCGCCGGGCGGCGGGGACCAGCCGGGCGGCACGAGCTGCCCGGCGCGGCGGAGCACCTCGTCCAGCGGGATGTGCAGCCCGGTGGAGACCCGGCCGAGCCAGCCGCCGACCGCGCTCCGCGGCGGCTCGCCCGGTGGTGCCCAGGCGGCCAGGGCCAGCACCAGCACCTGGTCGTCGGGCTCGAAGGTCCGGGCGAGCGGCGGGATGACCCGGGCGGCCGACAGGTCCAGTCCGACGATCGCGAACCGGCGCAGCCGGCGCAGCCGCTCGGTCCCGCGGTGCTCCTCGTGGGCGGCGAGTTCGAGCAGCGTGTCCGCGGTGGGTCGGCCGTACCGGGCCGGGTCGCGGTAGTTGCCCCGGTAGAGCGATTCGAGCATGTCCGCGTCGAAGGGCTCCACGGTCGGCAACCCGTCGGTATGCACGACGGCCGGGACGAAGTCGGCACCCAGAGACGGCGCGGAGCCGCGCCACACGCCGAACCGCCACGCCCGCAGCCACGCCTGGTCCTGGCCGGCCCACCATGCGCCCTCGCCGGTGAACAGGTCGAGGTCCACCGGCAGGCAGCCGACCCGACGGATCGGCACCGAGACGCCGTGTCCCCAGGGCCCCTCGACCGGCAGCTCCTGGTCCACCCCGGCCAGGTAGCTGAAGACGTCCTGGGCCACCGACGGGGTGGATCGGGTCACCTCCCAGAGCCAGGAGAGGTTCAGTCCGGGCCAGCGGGCGAGTTCGGGCAGCGAGTCCCGGATCTGATCGCGTACCCAGGCCTTGTCCCAGTTCCGCAGCGTGTTGCGGTCCACCGTGAACTGCGGGCGGCGGACGTCCCGCAGGTTCACCACGAAGCCGTGGGTCTCCTCGTTCGTCTGGATGCCGTCGGCGGCGAGCCCGCCCTCCCCGGAGACCCACCACAGGTCGGCACCGTACTTCAGCGGCGGCGCCGTGGCGTCCGGATAGCGGAGTTCCTCCTCCTGCCACGTCTCGTGTCCGGCGCCGTCCTCGGCAACCTCGACCCGGAACTCGGCCAGCCAGAGCAGCCGGCGCATCGTACGCAGTACGGAGATCCGCTCCTCGCCGGTCAGGTAGAGGCGGACCCGGGTACCGCCGGTCGGCAACTCGTCCGGGGCGGTGGTGATCTGGAACAGGCTGCCGCTGCTGGCAATCCGCACGCTGTGCGCCTGCGGCGCGACAAGGTCCTCCTCGCCGACCGGCCGGGTCACGATCTGTATCTCGTCCGCGATCATGAAATAGCTGAACACCCCGACCCCGAACTGGCTGTTCGGTACGAGTCGCAGCGGCGGGTCGAGATCTTGCCAGCGGGCCTGCTCGTGCCGGAAGCCCTGCCGGTAGACGAACCGCTCACCGGCGTTGGCGAAGGTGTTCTTCAGCGCCTCGACGGTCATCCCGACGCCGTTGTCGACGCACTCGACGTACTCCCGGCCGTCGGCGCTGTCCCGGCCCTGCCGGAAGGTGATCAGGCCGGTCCACGGGGCGGTCGGCCGGCCGATCCGTTCCCGGTAGCGCCGCCGGACGTGCCGGTAGCGGCAGGCGTCCAGGGCGTTCTGGTACAGCTCCCGGATCGCCAGGGCCGGCTCGCCGTACAGCTGGCGGCCCATCAGCAGCTCCCGGATCTTCTCGTCGGAGAGCCGGAACCGCAGCAGCGGGGTCTCGTACGCGGGCGTGCCGTCGTGGTGGTGCTCGGGCCGCAGCCCGGCGGCGTCGAACCGGGCCGGCAGGTTGCCCAGCAGCTCGTCGGCGACGGCCAGGTCGCGGGTCGTCTCCCTGGCCCGTTCGGCGCGCATCGCCACCTCGCTGAACGCGTCATGCATGGCCGGGTGGTCACAGACGGCATGCAGGTGCAGCACGTCGGCGCCGCGCCGCCAGTCCAGCCGGGCCATGGCCGCCAGCAGCGCCGACAGCGGCAGCTCGGCCCCGATGCCGACGTGGTCGACCACCACGGTCGGCATCCGCCGGGGATCGGCGGCGACGATCCCGGCGAGCCAGAGCGCGACGGCCAGGCTCCGGAACCGCGCATCGAAGTCCGGTCGGTTCAGCCGCTCGACCAGCCGCCGATCTTCCGGGTCCGCACCGACGCCGTGCATCAGCGCCCGCAGCACCGAACAGAGTTCACTCTCGGTCATCGTGCCGGTCGGTCCGGACGCCAGGGTGGCGGCGAGCCGACGGCAGACCGCGGTGGCGGCGGCACTTTCCCACAGCCGGAGCCGGTCGCCGAGCCAGCGGTGCACCAGCCACATGGCCAGCGCGTCCCGCGCCTCCGGCCGGTCCCGCCGGGCCAGTCCCTCGGCCCGCCGGCAGACGTGCTCGTGCATCGCGTGCGTGATCTCCAGGTCGGCCCGGGGACCGTCCCGGTAGGTCCGGGAGAAGTCGGTAGGCGCTATCGCCGCCGCCTCCCGCAGGCCGCCCGCGATCGCTGCCTCGCGCAGGAACGGCACCGCCGCGAGGATGCCGACCTCCTCGGGAGTCAGGCCGGCCGGCGCGGTCACGAACGACTCGACCGCCGCCAGCACCCGCACCGGATAGTCCTGGGTCGACCATGGGTCCCGCACCCCGGCCCGCTCGGCGAGGGCCTCCTGCGCCTCGCCCCAGCGCCGCGCACACTCCTCGACCACCCCGGTCACCGCAGCCCTGATCCGTTCGGGGTCCGTCCCGGAGCGGCACCGGTCCCACAGCGGGGTGTCGGCGACCGCGCGCCGCCACGCCTCGCTGACCTGGTCGCCCTCGCAGATGACCACGTCGCCCCGGACCCCGGTGCCGGCACCGTGCCGGGCCCAGACGATCTCCGGGGCCTGTTCCACCCCGTCGATCCGGGCGGCCCTGCGGGCCATCTGCCGCTCGACCTCGGCGTAGACCTCGTCGAGGGTACGGGCCGGACTGCGCCGGTCCAATGCCTCGGCCAGCACCTGGGTGAAGAAGCTGCCGGTGTCGGCGTACCGGCTGCGCTGTCCGGGGCGGCAGCTGTTGACCAGGGCGAAGTCGCCACCGGCCGGGTACGGCAGCAACCCGCCCTGCGGAGTGGAGCCCAGCGCGCCGGCCGGATCCTCCCGACAGGCGTCCACGAAGAAGACCACCAGCCGGGCCCGGCAGTATTCCAGGTAGCGCGGCACGAGCGGCACCAGGCCGTCCCGGTCGGGCCGCTGCCCGCCCGGCTCCGGATAGGCGTCACAGGGAGCCAGATAGCTCTGCCCGTCGATGACCACACCGTGACCCGAAAAGTACAGCAGCAGTACCCCGCCGGGCGGTGCCTCCTGGCACGCCCGCAGCACGGCGGCGCGGATCCGGCTCCCGGTCGGCTCCCGCTCCACGCCGCCACCCACCCCGCAGTGCCGGACCTGGTAACCGGACTGCCCCAGCGCTGTGGTCATCCGGTCGATGTCGTTGGCCACCACGTCGCGGATCGGCGGAAACAGGTCGCTGTCGCAGGCGGGCACACCGATCAGCAGGGCATGGCGATCTGTCACGGGCTAGCCACCAGGAGACGAGGGGTCCACATTCTCGCATATCCCGCGCGCGTGGCGGCAAAGGCGAGCGCCCACCCCGGTTGGCCGGTGCCCCTATACAGAAAGCGACAGGGGGTCCTTCCTCGCCTCCCCGTCCACCGAGGACGGTCAGCGTGCCGGGTCGGCGACTGCCGACCCGGCCATCCGCTCCCGCAGGCTGCGCGGGCGCAGGTCGGTCCAGTTCGCCTCCACGTACGCCAGGCAGTCGTCCCGGGACTGCGGGCCGTCCGCGCCGAACGTCACCGCCCAGCCGGCCGGTACGTCCATGAAGGACGGCCAGAGCGAGTGCTGCCCCTCGTCGTTGACGAGCACGAGATACTGCCCGTCCGGGTCCTCGAACGGATTGGTGGTCATGATTCGATCCTTTCCGGCTGGTCGGCGGGTACGCCGTCCGACTGGGTGGGCAGGGGTGGTGCCTGATCGGCGGTTCCGGTCCCGAGCGCCGAGAGCGGCAGGTCCGGCCGGACAAGGGCCGAGGCGAGCAGCCCGAGCAGCTCGTCGGTGAGCCGGCGTGCGGTCGCCGGGTCGAACAGCTCGACCGCGTACTCCAGTTCGCCGTGCACCGGGCCGTCGCCGACCGGCTCGTAGAAGCTGACCGTCAGTTCCGCCCGGGTCGTCCCGGTCGGCACCGGCGCGAACCGCAGCGCCGCCGCGCCGCCCGGGCCGTCCAGCCCGGCCTCCTCGTGGTGCACCAGCATCACCGGCGGCAGCGTCCAGCCGGCCGGCAGGATGCGGCGTACCGCGTCGAACGGGACGTCCTGGCGGTCGAAGGCGCTCAGGTCCGCCTCGCGGATCCGGCCGAGCAGTTCGGTGAAGGTCGGGTCGCCACCGGTGTCGGTGCGCAGCACCAGCGGGTTGACGAAGCAGCCGACCAGGTCGCCGAGGGCCGCCTCGGTCCGGCCGGCCACCAGGGTGCCGATCGACACGTCCGGCCCGGCGCCGATCCGGTGCAGCAGCGCCGCCAGAGCGGCCTGGAACACCATGAACATGCTGGTCCCGGTCTGCCGGGCCAGCTCGTCGACGGCCCGGTGCGACGCCGGGTCCAGCACGAACTCGACCCGGCCGCCGCGCCCGGACAGCGCCACCGGTCGCCGCCGGTCGGTCGGCAGGACCAGCCGATCCGGTACGCCGGACAGCGCCCCCCGCCACCAGTCGAGCTGCCGGGCGTGCCGGCTGCCGGAGTCGACCGGATCGCCGAGCAGGGTACGCGCCCAGCGGGCGTAGTCCGGATAGCCGACCGGCAGCGGCGCCCACTCCGGTGCCCGACCGGCGACCCGGGCCGCGTACGCGGTGCCGAGGTCCCGGGCCAGTGGCACCACCGACCACTCGTCCACCCCGAGGTAGTGCATCGTCAGCAGCAGTACCCGATCGCCGTCCGGACCGGTCAGCAACCGGGCCCGCAGCGGCGGCTCCCGGGTCGGGTCCACGCCGGCCCTGACCAGCTCGGTGATCCGCTCGTTCAGCGGCACCCCGCTCCCCGGCAGCACCTCCAGAAGTGCCCGGTCGGTCGCCGGCACCGGTACGGGCTCGCCGCCAGCACCGGCCGCCAGCGCGGTACGCAGCGGCTCGTGCCGCTCCACCAGGTCGGCCAGCGCCGCCGCCAGCGCCGCCACGTCCAGCCTCGCCCCGTCGCCCGACCCGCTGCCCGCCCCGTCGCCAGGCCCGTCACCCGGCCCGCTGCCCGCCGAATCGCCTCGCCCGCTGCCCGCCGAATCGGCCGGTCCGCTGGCCGGTCGGACCAGCAGGGCGAGGTCCCAGCCGGTCCGACCGGCGGAGTCCCGCTCGGCCGGGTTACGGTGCAGGTCCCACCAGATCCGTTGCACCGGGGCCGCGACCGGCTCGGCGACCTCCTGTGCCGGGCGCAGTGCCGGACGCTCCGCCACCGCCCCGGCGAGCCGGTCCGCCAGCCCGGCCACCGTCGGCGCCTCGAAGATGTCCCGCACCGCCAGGTCGACGCCGAGCGCCGCCCGGACCCGGCCGAGCAGCCGCATCGCCGCCATCGAGTGGCCGCCGAGGGCGAAGAAGTCGTCCGAGATCCCCACCTTCGGCAGCCGGAGTACCTCCGCGACCAGTTCGGCGAGGGTCTGCTGTGCCGGGGTGGAGGGCGCCTCGTCGCCGGTCAGCGCCGCCCAGTCCGGCGCCGGCAGGGCACGCCGGTCGAGCTTGCCGTTGGCGGTCAGCGGCAGCGGTCCGTCGAGTACCAGCACGGCGGACGGGACCATGTAGTCGGGGAGCAGCTCGGCCGCGTGTGCGCGTACCTCGGCGGGGTCGAGTGGTCCGGCCGCCGGCACCACGTACCCGGCGAGTCGGGTCAGGTCGGCGTTGCGGTGCACCACCACCGCCGCCTGGCGTACCCCCGGGTGCCGGGCCAGCACCGCCTCCACCTCGCCCAGCTCGATCCGGAAGCCGCGGATCTTCACCTGGTCGTCGACCCGGCCGAGGAAGTCCAGGATGCCGTCGGCCCGCCACCGCGCCCGGTCACCGGTCCGGTACATCCGGGCGCCAGCCGGGCCGTACGGGTCGGCGACGAATCGTTCGGCGGTCAGCCCGGGACGGCCGAGATAGCCCCGGGCCAGACCGCGACCGCCGACGTACAGTTCACCGGCCACCCCGGGCGGCACCGGGCGGAGCCCCTCGTCCAGCACGTAGGCCCGGGTGTTCGGGTCGGGCAGTCCGATCGGCACCGCAGCGGCCCAGTCCGGCTCGGCCCGCCAGAGCGTGGAGTTCACCGTCGCCTCGGTCAGCCCGTACGCGGCGAACAGCCGTAGCCGCTGCGCCCATCGCCCGATCAGGTCCGGCGGCACCGTCTCGGTGCCGACCAGCACCACCAGCCCGGCCGGCAGTTGGCAGTCCGGCGGCAGTGCCGACACCAGGGACGGCGGCAGGATGGCGTGGCTCACCCGTTCCCGCTCCAGCAGGTCCACCAGGGGCCGGCCGGGCGCCCGGGCCTCGTCCGGGGCCAGCACCAGCCGGCCACCGGCACACAGCGCCATGGCCAACTCGAAGACGAAGACGTCGAAGCCGGTCGAGGCGAACTGGAGCACCCGGGAGGAGGCGTCCACCCCCATCCGGTCGGCGGCGGTCGCGACCAGACTGCCGATTCCCTCGTGCGGCACCACCACGCCCTTGGGCCGACCGGTGCTGCCCGAGGTGTAGATGACGTACGCCGCGTGGTCCAGCCCGGCCGGTACCACCGGCCCGGTCCCGGCCGGGACGGCCGGCGTCGTCGGCACCGGCTCCGGCCGGACCGGCTCGACGAGCAGCCGGTCCACTCCGGGCAGCTCCGGCAGCCGCTCGGCGGCCTCCGGTGTCGTCACCACGGTCCGGGCGCCGGAGTCCTCGACCATGTATGCCAGCCGGTCGGCCGGATGGCCGAGGTCCAGCGGCAGGAACGCGGCACCGAGCCGCAGTACCCCGAGCACCACCGCCACGGTCTCCAGCGAGCGGGGCACCGCCACCCCGACCACCGTTTCCGGACCGACGCCGTACCCGGCGAGCAGTCGTGCCATCCGGGCCGCCTCGGCGTCGAGCTGGGCGTACGACAGGGTCCGCCGCCGGTCGACCACGGCGACGGCCTCCGGGTTCTGTGCCACCCGCCGGGCGAACATCGCCGGCAGGGTCTCCTCCGGCACCGGCCGGCCGGTGGCGTTGAACTCGCGCAGCACCCGGTCGCGCTCATCGCCGACGAAGGCGTCGATCCGGCCCACCGGCGTTGCGGGGTCGGCGACGACCGCCTTCGCCAGCCGGAGCAGCCGCTCGCCGAGGAGCGCGACCGTCTCCCGGTCGAACAGGTCGGTCCGGTACTTCAGCAGGCAGCTCAGCGCGTCGTCGTCCGGCTCGACGGAGTCGGCCGTCCCGGCCGTCCCGACGGACCCGGCGGTTCCGACCGACCCGCCCGGCGCGACGGACCCGCCCGGCGCGACGGACCCGCCCGGCGCGACGGACCCGCCCGGCGCGACGGACCCGCCCGGCGCGACGGACTCGGCGAAGTCGAAGACCAGGTCGAACTTCGCGGCCGGGGTGTCGACCGGCTCGTCGGTGACAGTCAGCCCGGCCAGGCCACTCCACTCGGCGGTCCGGTTGCGGTGCACCACCATCACCTGGAACAGCGGGTTCCGGGAGACCGAGCGGGCCGGGTTGACCGCCTCGACCACGGCCTCGAACGGCACCTCCTGGGCGGAGAAGGCGGCCAGGTCGGTCTGCCGGACCCGGGCCAGCAGCTCGGTGAAGGTCGGGTCGCCGGACACGTCGGTCCGGAGTACCAGGGTGTTGACGAAGAACCCGACAAGATCGTCGAGGGCCGCGTCACCCCGCCCCGCGATCGGCGCGCCGAGCGGGATGTCGGTGCCGGCGCCGAGCCGGTGCAGCAGCGCCGCGACCAGCGCGTGCGCCACCATGAACAGGCTGGTACCGGTCCGGGAGGCGAGCCGGCGCAGCCCCGCGCCGACCTCGGCGGGCAGCACCACGGAAAGTTCCGCCCCGGCCGGGTCCGGTCGTCCCGACCGGGCCCGGTCGGTGGGCAGCACCAGCTCCTCCGGCGCCCCGCTCAACGTGGTACGCCAGTAGTCGAGCTGCCGGGCGGCCAGGCTGGCCGGGTCTGCCGGGTCGCCGAGCAGCCGGCGCTGCCACAGGGTGTAGTCGGCGTACTGGACCGGCAGCGGTGCCCACTCCGGCGCCCGTCCCGCCCGCCGGGCCGCGTACGCCGTGCCGAGGTCGCGCAGGAACGGCCGGTCCGACCACTCGTCGGTGGCGACGTGGTGCAGCACCAGCACCAGGACGTGCTCCTCCGGACCACCCGACTCCAGGCCACCCGACTCCAGGCCACCCGACTCCGGACCACCCGACTCCGGACCACCCGGCTCCGGGCCGACCGCGACGAGAGCGGCCCGCAGCGGCAGCTCGGTGGTCAGATCGAACGGGCGACGCACCGTGTCCCGGACGATCCCGGTCACCTCGTCCGGAGCGGCGGCGATGTTCTCCAGCACCGGCCGGGCGTCGGCCGCCGGCAGTACCCGCTGGTACGGCCGGCCGTCCCGCTCGCCGAGCAGGGTCCGCAGCGTCTCGTGCCGGCCGGTCAGGTCGGCCAACGCGGTACGCAGCGCCGCCACGTCCAGCGGCCCGCGCAGCCGTACCGCGATCGGGAAGTTGTACGCCGCGGACTCCGGCGCGAGCTGCTGGATCATCCAGAGCCGCTGCTGCGCGGAGGAGAGCGGCAGAACGGCTGGGCGCTCGGCCGGGACCAGCGCGATCCGGGCCGCACCGTCATCGGCCGCGCCGTCCGGCCCGGCGGGCCCGATCCGGGCGGCCAGCTCGACGACCGTCGGCGCCTCGAACAGGTCGCGGATCGCCAGCTCGGCGCCGAGCGCCACCCGGGCCCGGCTGACCAGCCGGATCGCCAGCAGGGAGTGGCCGCCGAGGTCGAAGAAGTTGTCGTCGACGCCGATCTCCGGCACGCCGAGCAGCTCGCCGAAGAGGGCACAGAGCGCCTCCTCGGCGGCGGTGGCCGGCGGACGGGCGGCCGCACCGGCCCGGACCGTCGGGGCCGGCAGCGCCGCCACGTCGAGCTTGCCGTTCACGGTCAGCGGCAGCCGGTCCAGCGGCACCAGCGCGGCCGGCACCATGTAGTCCGGCAGCCGCCGCTTCAGGTCCGCCCGGAGGGCGGCCAGCACGGCGTCGTCGTCCGGCTCCGTCCACTCTGCGGCGCGGACGAGGTAACCGGCCAGCCGGCGTACCGCCGGGTCGGTCGAGGAGTCGACCACCACCGCGGCGTGCGCCACCAGCGGGTGCTCGGCCAGCGCGCTCTCGACCTCGCCCAGCTCGATCCGGTACCCGCGGATCTTCACCTGGTCGTCGGTGCGCCCGAGGAAGTCCAGGTTCCCGTCCGACCGGCGCCGGACCAGGTCGCCGGTGCGGTACATCCGCTCCCCCGGCGCACCGTACGGGTCGGCGACGAAGCGCTCGGCGGTCAGCCCGAGCCGCCGGTGGTAGCCCCGGGCCAGTCCGATCCCGCCGATGTACAGCTCACCGGGGGCGCCGGGCGGGACGAGTCGCAGGTACGCGTCGAGTACGTACGCCCGGGTGTTCCAGATCGCCCGGCCGACGGTCGAAGTGACGCTGTCTCCGGTGCCGCCACCGAGGGTGTTGATGGTGTACTCGGTCGGCCCGTACAGGTTGTAGCCGGCCGTACCCTCGGTGTCCCGCAACCGGTTCCAGACCGCCTCGGAGACCGCCTCGCCGCCGAGCAGCACCAGCACCGGCCGGTGTCGAGGAGTCCCGCCGGTGTCGTCCGTCGGCTCGCCGAGCGGCTCGTCGACCGGCTGCCCCAGCGGCTCGCCGGCAAGGTCGTCCCGGTCGAGCAGGCCCTCCTCGATCAGGTGGTGTGCGTAGCTCGGGGTGACGTTGACAACGTCGATCCGGTGCCGGTCACAGTAGGCGACCAGCGCCTGGGCGTCCCGGCGCAGCTCCTCGTCGCAGACGTGCACCTCGTGCCCCTCGACCAGCCAGAGCAGCTCCTCCCAGGACATGTCGAAGGCGAACGAGACGGTGTGCGCGATCCGCAGCCGCCGGCCACCGGCCGCCGCCACGGTCGGGTCGAAGATCGCCTCCCGGTGGTTGAGCTGCATGTTCGTCAACCCCCGGTACGGCGTCACCACCCCCTTCGGCCGCCCCGTCGAGCCGGAGGTGTAGATCAGGTACGCCGGGTGCTCCAGCCGGTCCGGCTCGCTCCGGGCGAACCCGGCCGGCAGTTCGGCGTCGGCGAGCGCCGCGCCGGAGAGCCCGGCCAGCTCGGCCTGTACCGCCGGATCGTCGAGCGGCACCGTCGGGGTGTCGGTCCCCGGCAGCCCCGCCCGGACCGGGGTCACCGTCAGCAGGCACATCGGGGCGGTGTCGGCGAGTACGAAGGCCAGCCGTTCGGCCGGATGGTCCAGCTCCAGCGGCAGGTACGCGGCCCCGGTGCGCAGCACCGCGAAGAGCGCGACCACCATCTCGATCGACCGGGGCAGCGCCAGCGCGACCACCCGCTCGGGTCCGGCGCCCCGGGCGACCAGCAGCCGGGCCAGCCGGTTGATCCGGGCGTCGAACTCGGCGTAGGTCAGGGTGCGGCAGGCGTTGACCACTGCAATCTCGTCCGGGGTCCGGGCGGCCTGCTCGGCGAGCAGGTCGGCGACGGATTCGGTGCCGATCGGGTGTCGGGTGGCGGTCCACTCGGCGGCCAGCTCGGCCCGTTCCGCCCCGGTGAGCAGGTCGAGCCGGCCGACCGGGATCTCCGGCTCGGCGACCAGCCGGGCGAGCAGCGCGACGAACCGGTCCAGCAGGGTCCGGGCCAGCTGGCCGGGTACGACGTCCGGGCGGTGGTCCAGGGCGACCCGGAGCCGCTGTGCCGGGGTGACCACCAGGGTCAGCGGATAGTGGGTGGCGTCCACCCCGTCGAGGGCGGCGATCCCGTGCCGGTCCCGCAGCCGGGCCGACTCCCCCTCGTCGACGAAGTTCTGCAACACGTAGAGGGTGTCGAAGAGCCGGGCGTGCCCGCTGGCCCGCTGCACCGCGCCGAGCCCGAGGTGGTCGTGCGGCATCAGATCGATGCGCTGTTCCGCCAACCGACGCAGCAGGCCGCGCACCGGTTCGCCGGGCTCGGCGGTGACGCGTACCGGCACGGTGTTGAGGAAGAGCCCGATGATGTTCTCCACGTCCGGCACGTCCGCGTGCCGACCGGCGACGGTCATCCCGAAGACCACGTCGGTGCGGCCGAGGTGACCGCCGAGGACCAGCCCCCAGGCAGCGGTGAGCACGGTGTTGAGGGTCAGCCCGTGCCGGCGGGCCAGTCCGCGCAGCCGGTCGCCGAGCGCGGTCGGCAGTTCGGCCCGGACCCGGTGCGGTACGACCGGTGCCAGGCTCGCCTCCGGGGCGACCAGGGTCGGCTCGGCGAGGCCCGCGAGAGCGTCCCGCCAGGCCCGACCGGCCCGCTCGGTGTCCTGGGTGGCCAGCCATTCCAGGTGGTCCCGGTAGGAGCCGGCCGGCGGCAGGTCCCGGTCGTCGCCGTCCCGCTCGTAGAGGGTGAAGAGCTGTTCGACGAAGAGTTCCTCGGACCAGCCGTCCCAGAGCACCAGGTGGTGGCTGACGACGAGCCGGTCCCGGTCGTCGCCGAGCCGGAGCAGCAGCAGCCGGCACAGCGGCGGCCGGGTCAGGTCGAACCGGGTACGCCGGTCCTCGACCATCAGCTCGGTCATCCGGGCCCGCTGGGCCTCCGGGTCGAGGTCGGTCAGGTCCACCTCAACCACCGGCAACTCGGGGGCCACCCCGACGAACTGCACCGGCTGGGACAGCCCCTCGCTGGCGAACCCGGCCCGCATGCTGGGGTTGCGGGCCAGCAGCGCGGCTCCGGCCCGGCGCAGCCGGTCCAGATCCAGCCGGTACCCGAGGTCGAAGGCGTCCTGCGCGGTGTAGACGTCCAGCGCCGAGGTGTCGTAGCTGGCGTGGAAGTACAGCCCCTCCTGCAACGGCGAGAGCGGCCAGATCTCCGCCACCGGTACCGGGCTGGTCCGCTCGATCCGGTCGATGTCGTCCCGACTCAGCGACAGTCCGGCCGCGATCGCCGGGGTGGGCCGGGCCTCCGCACCGTCCGGACCGGCGGTGCCCGCCGGCTGGCCGGCGGCGGTGCTGAGCTGGCGTAGCGCGTCGAGCCACTCGGCGGCCAACCCGGTCACGTCCGGCTCGTCGAGCACGCCGTCCGGCCACGTCCAGGTCGCGGTCAGCGCCGGCCCGGCCGGCGTCTCGGTGGCGACCACGTCGACCTGGATCAGATGGGTCAGGCCCAGCCCGCCGTTGACGGCGATGATCGCGTCGGACTCGGCCGCCGGCGTCCAGTCCAGCTCGGTGCCACCGGGGAACCGACCGTAGTAGTGGAACAGCACCTGGGCCGAGGAGAGTCCGGCCAGGATCGGCGCCGCCTGTGCGTTCAGGTGCCGCAGCAGCCCGTAGCCGAGGCCACCGTCCGGAACCGCCCGGATCCGCTCGCCGACCGCGGCCAGCAGGTCGATCGGGTCGGTGCCGGCCGGCAGGCGTACCGGCTGGACGCTGGTGAACCAGCCGACCGTGCGGGAGAGGTCGAGCTCGGGTTCGATCTCCTCCCGGCCGTGCCGTTCGAGGTCGACCAGCAGGTCGGCAGCACCGTCGCGGCCGTGCCGCTGCTGCCACCGGGTCACCCCGAGCCGGAACGCCGCGAGCAGTACTGCGGTCACCTCGGCACCGACCGCCGCCGGTACGGCGGTGAGCAGCGGCAGCGTCTCGGCCGGGTCGAGGCGTACGACGTACTGGCGGGGCGGTTCCCCGGCCGGCCGAGCCTGCGCCGGCAGCAGCTCCGCTCCCGGGGCGAGCGTCTCGACCCAGTGCGCCAGCTCCGCCAGCCGCTCGGGGCGCTGCGCGTGCTCGCCGAGCACCCGGGCGTACCGCCGCAGCGAGGTGCCGACCGGGGCGAGAATCGGGGGCTGCCCGGCCCGTACCGATGCCCAGGCGGCGGCCAGGTCCGCCAGGAGGATCCGCCAGGAGACGCCGTCGACCGCCAGGTGGTGGGCGGCGAGCAGCAGCCGGCCGGGCCGGTCGCCGCAGTCGAACCAGACCGCCTGGAGCAGGCTCCCCTCGTCCGGATCCAGCCGGTCGGTGGCGGCGGCGGACTCGGTGGCCAGCACGGCACGCAGCCCGGCGTCGTCCAGCCCGGCCACGTCGACCCGGCGTACCAGGTCGGCCGCCCGCACCACACCGGCCGGGGTCGTCTGGAGCGACCAGAGCACGGAGGCGATCCGGCGCAGCCGGAGCCGCAGGCCGGCGTGCCGGTCCAGCACCGCCTGGAGGACGTCGGTCAGCGACCCGAGGTCCAGCTCGGCCGGTACGACCAGCAGGGTGCTCAGGGTGAACCGGTCGATCGGCAGTCCGGTCTCCCGGAGCCAGTGCACGATCGGCAGCAGCGGCACCTCACCCAGCTCGTCCGGATCCGCGCCCGGTACGCCGACGGCGCGATCGCCGACCGGGGTCGCGGTGCCGGCCGACGGAGAACCGGCCGCCGGTGCGGCGGTCGTCGAGGCGGCGGTCGTCGAGGCGGCGGTCGTCGAGGCGGCGGTCGTCGAGGCGGCGGTCGTCGAGGCGGCGCCGGCCCTGGCCGGCGGGTCGCTCGGGGACAGGGCGGTGTCGCCGCCGCCGGCCCGGGCCAGCGCTCGTGGGGTCCGGTGCCGGAAGACGTCGCGCGGGGCGACCGCCAGTCCGTGCCGGCGGGCCCGGCTGGAAACCGCGATGGAGAGGATGCTGTCGCCGCCGAGGGCGAAGAAGTCCGCGTCGGCACCGACCTCGGGCACCCCGAGGACCTCGGCGAAGACCTCCCGGAGCAGCCGCTCGGCCGCGCCGCCCCTGGCGGGCCGTACCGGACCGTCCACCTCCGACGTCTTGGGCGGTGCCGGGGCGACGGCGGCCGTCGTGCCGGTGCCCTGCGGAGCGGGCAGGGCGGCCCGGTCGAGTTTGCCGCTGGGGGTCAGGGGCAGCGCGTCGAGCACCACGAACCGGCCCGGCACCATCGACTCGGGCAGCCCGGCCCGGGCCGCCGCGCGGACCGCCTCGACGTCGAGCCGGAGTCCCGCCGCCGGCACCAGGTAGCCGACCAGACCGGTCCGGCCCCGACCGTCGACCCGGGCGGCGGCGACCGCCTGCGCCACACCCGGCCCGGTCCGGAGCACCGCCTCCACCTCGCCGAGGTCGATCCGGTGCCCCCGGATCTTGACCTGGTCGTCGCTGCGGCCGACGTATTCGAGTACGCCGTCGGTACGCCACCGCACCAGGTCACCGGTGCGGTACATGCGCTGCCCCGCCGGCCCGTACGGGTCGGCGACGAAACGCTGCGCGGTCAGCCCGAACCGGGCGTGGTAGCCGTACCCGAGCTGGGTTCCGGCGACGTACAGCTCACCGGGTACGCCGGGCGGGACCGGACGGAGGCAGTCGTCCAGCACGTACAGCCGGGTGTTGGCCACCGGGCGGCCGATCGGCACGGTGCGTTCCGCGCCGCCGTCATTCGCCCACCAGGTGACCTGCACCGCCGTCTCGGTCGGTCCGTAGAAGTTGTCCAGCGCCGTGCCGGTCTGCGCGTGCCAGCGCCGGGCCAGTTCCGGCGAGAGTGCCTCGCCGCCGCAGGAGACCCAGCGCAGGCTGGCCGCCCAGCCGGGATCGGCGGTCAGCTCGTCGGCGAGCAGGAACGCCTCGACCAGCGAGGGTACGAAGGTGACCGCGGTGACCCGGTGCCGGTGGACCAGCCCGGCGAGTCGGCTCGGGTCACCGGCCTCGTCCTCGCCGGGCAGCACCACGGCGGCACCGGCGGTCAGCGGCCAGAAGATCTCCCAGACCGAGGTGTCGAAGCTGGCCGGGGCGAGTTGCAGCATCCGGTCGTCGGTGCCGAGGCCGAACCGCCGCTGCGACCAGGCGAGCTGGCTGACGATCGCCCGGTGGCCGACGAGTACGCCCTTCGGGTGGCCCGTCGATCCCGAGGTGTAGATCAGGTACGCCGGTGATTCCGGATCGCTGCCGTCACCGGCCGGAACGACCGCGCCCGACGGTTCCTCCGGTCCGGCCGTCGCCGAGACCAGCAGGTGCGCCACGCCGGCCGGCCGGGGCAGCCGGGCCATCACGTCCACAGTGGATACGACGGCCCGGGCGCCCGAGTCGGTGAGCACGACGGAGAGCCGCTCCCGGGGATGCGTGACGTCCAGCGGCAGGTACGCGGCACCCGCCTTGAGGACGCCGAGCAGTGCCACCACCAGTTCGGCCGACCGGGGCACCGCCACCGCGACGACGTCACCCGGCCGGACCCCACGGGCGGCCAGTCGCCGGGCCAGCCCGGCGGCCCGGCGGTCCAGCTCGGTGTAGTCGAGTAGCCGTTCGCCGTCGATCAGCGCGACCGCGTCCGGCGTCCGGGCCGCCTGCGCGGCGACCAGGCCGTGCAGGGTCTCCGGCGGCACCGGGGCGGCCGGGCCGGTGAGCCGGGCCAGCGCCGTGCCGCGCTCGGCCGCCGGCAGCAGGTCGATCCGCCCGACCGGCCGGTCCGGCTCGGCGACGAATACGCCGAGCACCTCGGCCAGGCCGCAACGGAGCTGGCGTACGGTCGCGGCGTCGATCCGGTCCGGGTCGTACTCGACGGTGAGGTCCAGCGACTCGCCGGCCGGCGACACCAGCAGGGTGACCGGATAGTGGGTCGCCTCCCGGAACTCGACCCCGGCCAGGGCGAGACCGCCGGCCCGCCCGGCCGGGACCGGGTCGACCGGATAGTTCTCCATCACCACCAGGCTGTCGAACAGCTCGCCGCCGCCGGCCAGCCGCTGGATCGCCGGCAGCCCGAGATGCTGTGCGTCGAGGAGTTCGGCCTGCTCCCGCTGGAGCCGGCCGGCCAGCTCGACCAGCGGTTCGGCCGGAGTCCAGCGCAGCCGGACCGGCAGGGTGTTGATGAACAGCCCGACCATCGCCTCGACACCGTCCAGTTCGGCGGGCCGGCCGGAGACCGTACTGCCGAAGACGACGTCACGCCGGCCGAGGCGCCGGCCCAGCACCACCGCCCAGGCGGCGTGCAGCACGCTGCCCACGGTCAGCCCGGCCGCCCGGACCCGCCCGGCCAACCCGGCGGCCACCTCGGGCGGCAGCGCCACCCGGACCCGCTCGGGGTGGAACATGCCGTCGAAGCCCTCCTCGGCCTCGGCGGCGAGCCGGGTCGGACCGTCCAGTCCGGCCAGCGCGGCCCGCCAGGCATCGCCGGCCGCCGCCCGGTCCCGGCCGGCCAGCCACTCGAGGTACCGCCGGTACGGGGTGACCGGCGGCAACCGGTCCGGCTCGCCGTCCGGGGCGTACCGGGCAAGCAGGTCTCGCAGGGTCACCCCGGCCGACCAGCCGTCGGTGACGATGTGGTGGTGGGTGAGCAGCAGGCTGTGCCGCTGTTCCGCCCACCTGACCAGTACGCAGCGCAGCAGCGGCGGTCGGGTCAGGTCGAACGGGGCGGCCCGCTCCGCCTCGGCCAGCGCCTCGAACTCGGCCGCCCGCTCCGGTTCCGGGTACCCGGTCAGGTCGACCTCGCGCCACGGCAGGGTGATGCCGTCCGCGACGAGCTGCACCGGCCGCCAATCGGCGAGCTGCGGGAACGCGGCCCGCAGCGGGGCGTGCCGGTCGAGCACGTCCTGCCCGGCCCGGCGCAGCGCGGCGGCGTCCAGCGGTCCGCGCAGCTCGATCACCTGCTGTACCCGGTACGGGTCCCGGTCCGCTCCGGCGGCGACCGCGTGGAAGTAGAAGCCCTCCTGCAACGGGGTCAGCGGCAGCACGTCGGCGACCACCGGTACGGCGGCGGCGAGGGCGTCCACGTCCTCCTGGCGCAGTGGCAGCAATGGGAAGTCCGACGGGCTCGGCCCGCCGGCCCCCGGCCGGGCGGCGTGCCGGACCAGCGCCTCCAGCGCGGCGAACCAGCCCTGCGCCAGCTCCGCCACGTCCGCCTCGGCGAGCAGCGTCGCCGGCCAGGCCCAGGTCACGCCGAGCCCGGGCCCGTCCGCCCGGTCTTCGGTGAACGCGTTCACCTCCAGCGTGTACGGCGCCACCGGCATGCCCGCGTCGAAGCCACCGGCGAGCAGGCCGAGCCCGGGCAGCGCCGTCCAGCAGCCGTCGGCGGAGGACTCCACCCCGAACCGGCCGAGGTAGTTGAAGCTGATCTGCGGCTGGGGCAGCCCGGCCAGTACGGCGGCGGTCTCCGGGTTGAGGTGCCGGAGCAGCCCGTAGCCGAGCCCATGGTCGGGGATGGCCCGCAGCCCTTCCTTGATCCGCTTCAGCGCCCGGCCGGCGTCCTCGCCGCCGGACAGCGCCTCGTCGAGGTCGATCGGCCCGACATCGAGCCGTACCGGGAAGATGCTGGTGAACCAGCCGAGGGTGCGGGACAGGTCGACGCCGTCGGCGAGCTGCTCCTCCCGGCCGTGCCCCTCCAGCGCCACCAGCGCGGGTCCGGGCAGACCGGTCCCCCGGCGCCGGCGCCAGTCGGCGAGCGCCAGGGCGAACGCGGTGAGCAGCACGTCGTTGACCCCGGCGGCGAACGCCGCCGGAATACTGGTGAGCAGCGGTGCGGTCTGCTCGGCCGGCAGCCGCAGGGTGAGCCGGCGGACGCTGTCGAGGTCGCCCACCGGGTTCAGCGGGCGGTCCGCCAGCGCCGGGTCGTCGCCGCGCAGCAGCTCCGTCCAGAGTGGCAGCTCGGCGGTCCGGTCCGCCGACTCGGCGTCGGCGTGCACCAGCTCGGCCCAGCGGCGCAGCGGGGTGCCGACCGGCTCCAGCCGGGGCGTCCGCCCGGCCAGCACGTCGGTCCAGGCGGCGGCCAGGTCGGGCAGCAGGATCCGCCAGGAGACCCCGTCGACCACCGCGTGGTGCACCACAACGACCAGCCGGCCGGCCCGGTCCGGGCCGGCGTCCAGCCAGACCGCCTGGAGCATCACGCCGGCCTCCGGTGCCAGCCGGGCGCCCGCGAAGTCGGCGGCCGCGG
Source organism: Plantactinospora sp. CA-294935 (assembly GCF_050936445.1). NCBI lineage: Bacteria > Bacillati > Actinomycetota > Actinomycetes > Micromonosporales > Micromonosporaceae > Plantactinospora > Plantactinospora sp. CA-294935. The sequence goes on along the minus strand of NZ_JBNJMU010000001.1, from coordinate 6,591,695 downwards.
AGATCCGGTCCCGCAGCGCCTCGTCGGTCAGCCCGGCAGCGTCGACCCGGTGCAGGCGGTCCGCCGCAGGTACGGTACCGGGCGCCGGTACCACCAGCCGGCCCGGACGCTGCGGAGTGGCCCGGACCAGCCGGGACCGGAGTACGTCGTGCCGGTCGACCACCGCCTGGAGCGCTGCGGCCAGCCGCTCGACGCTCGCCTCGGCCGGTACCCGGACCGCCAGCCACTGCGCGAACGCGTCGATCGGCCCGCCGCACTCGTCCAGCCAGCGCATGATCGGGGTGAGCGGGAACTCGCCGACCCCGGCCCGGGGGTCGTCCTGCACGGCCCGCGACAGCGACTCGGCCACCGGCGCCAGCTCGGCGACGGTACGGCGCTGGAAGACCTGGCGCGGCGTGACCACCAACCCGGCCTGCCGGGCCCGGATCACGAGCTGGATCGAGACGATGCTGTCCCCGCCGAGGGCGAAGAAGTCGTCCTCCACCCCGACCTCGGGCAGCCCCAGCACCTCGGCGTAGAGGGCGCAGAGCACCTCCTCGCGGGCGTCCCGGGGCCGGGCTCCGGTGCTGCGCGCCGCGAAGTCCGGCGCCGGCAGGGCGGCCCGGTCCAGCTTGCCGCTGGGCAGCACCGGCAGCCTGTGCAGCGGTACGAAGGCGGCCGGCACCATGTGGTCGGGCAGCCAACTCCGGGCGTACGCGCGCAGCTCGGCCAGGAGGGCGGTGACGTCCCGGAACGGCGCGGGCCGGTTGGCGTACCCGTGCGGCGGGGCCGGCTCCGGCCGGGCCGGCCGGTACGCCGGTTCGGCGGGTACCGCGTCCGGGCGGGAGAAGAGCAGGTCGAGGCGGCCGTCGCCGACGGTACCGGACCAGGTGACCTCGACCCGGTAGCCGTGCCGTGCGGCCAGCTCGTACACCGCCTCGGGATCGACGGCCGACCCACCCGCCGGCCCGGTGTCGACGGCCGGGCCGGTACCGCCGTTCGGGCCGGTACCGCCGTTCGGGCCGGTGCCGCCGTTCGGGCCGGTGCCGCCGTTCGGGCCGGTGCCGCCGTTCGGGCCGGTGCCGCCGTTCGGGCCGGTGCCGCCGTTCGGGCCGGTGCCGCCGTTCGGGCCGGTGCCGCCGTTCGGGCCGGTGCCGCCGTTCGGGCCGGTGCCGCCGTTCGGGCCGGTGCCGCCGTTCGGGCCGGTGCCGCCGTTCGGGCCGGTGCCGCCGTTCGGGCCGGTGCCGCCGTTCGGGCCGGTGCCGCCGTTCGGGCCGGTGCCGCCGTTCGGGCCGGTGCCGACGGAGAGTTCCCGGTAGGCGGCGAGGTCGGCGTCCAGCCGGGCGTTCGGCACCCCGGTCACCCGCAGCGCGGCCGGCCGCGCCGAGTCGAGCCGGTCGGCCAGCCCGGCGAGCCCGGCCGGCTCGGCCGCCCAGGGCAGCTCCACGACAGCGTCCGTCCCGGACTGTGCGCTGGCGGCGGTGCGCAGCACCACGTCGTACCGGTAGCGGGTGAGTTCGTTGTGCGCGTGGCCGCGCTTGACCCAGAGGTCGACCGCGGTGATCGCCGACACCTCCCGGGCCAGCGCCGGGAAGAGGTCGGGATCGAGCAGCAGCTCGCCCTCCCAGCGCAGGCTCTGCTCGACGGCGGCCAGCGCGGCCTGCCGGCCGTCCGGGTCCGGCCGGCGGCGACCCGCCTCGATCGCCCCGCGCAACGCGCGGTGCAGCCGCAGGTTGCGCACGTCGCCGACGAAGACCGTGCCGCCCGGTGCCAGCAGGCCGACCGCCCGGCGCAGCACGTCGGCCAGGTAGTCGACGCTCGGGAAGTACTGGACCACGGAGTTCAGCACGACGGTGTCGAAGTAGCCGGCCGGCAGCCCGTCGGTGACGTCGGCCGGCTGGGCCCGCAGCTCGACCCGGTCGGCCAGCGCCGGGACTTCCGCCACCTGGTCGCGCAGCGCCTCGATCGCCGCCGGGGAGAGGTCGGTACCCCAGTACGCCTCCACCTCCGGCGCCACCCTGGCCAGCAGCAGGCCGCTGCCGACGCCGATCTCCAGCACCCGGCGCGGGCGCAGCGCGAGGATCCGCTCCACCGTCCGGTCCCGCCACTGGCGCATCTCGGCCAGCGGGATCGGCAGCCCGTCGTAGCTGCTGTTCCAGCCGGTGAAGTTCTCCCCGAACCGCTCGGTGCGCCCGGCGGTGTAGAGCAGTTCGTGCAGCTCCCGCCAGTCGTCCACCCGGGCCGACTCGACCCCGTCCCGCTCCGCCGGCCGGTCCAGCGCCGGTACGACGTACGCGGCGAGCCGTTGCTGACCGTCGCGCCCGGGCCGGGCCAGTACGGCGACCTGGCCGACCGCCGGATGCTGGGCCAGTACCGACTCGATCTCGCCCGGCTCGATCCGGTACCCCCGGATCTTCACCTGGTCGTCGGCGCGGCCGAGGAACTCCAGCCGCCCGTCCGGCAGCCAGCGCACCAGGTCACCGGTGCGGTAGAGCCGCCCGCCGGCCGGCCCGTACGGGTCGGCGACGAAGCGCTGCGCGGTCAGCCCCGGCTGGCCGAGATAACCCCGGGCCAGCCCGGTGCCGCCGAGGTACAGCTCGCCGGTGGCGCCGACCGGCACCGGCTGGAGGGCGGCGTCCAGCACGTAGCACCGGGTGCCGGGGTCGGGGCGGCCGATCGGCACCACGCCACCGGGCGGGGTCTGCGGGTCGCACTCCCCCAGCGTCGAGTTGACCGTCGCCTCGGTCGGCCCGTACGCGTTGAACATCGGCCGGCCCTGGGCCCACCGGGCGACCAGTTCCGGGGAGACCCGCTCGGTACCGGCCAGCAGGGTCGCCCCGGCCGGCAGGGTCAGCTCCGGGGGCATCGCGGCGAGCAGCGCCGGCGGCAGGATCATGAAGGTCACGCCGTGCCGGTGGGCGTACTCGGTCAGCGCCGGGCCGGGCACCCGACGCTCGGCGGGCACCACCACCAGCCGGCCGCCGGAGAGCAGCCCGAGGCAGAGGTCCCAGAACGCCACGTCGAAGCTGGGCGAGGCGAACTGGAGTACCCGGCTGTGCGGCCCGACGCCGAGCCGGGCGCTCTGGGTGGCGACCAGTTTGGCCACCCCGGCGTGCGAGACGACGACGCCCTTGGGCCGGCCGGTCGAGCCGGAGGTGTAGATGACGTAGGCGGCGTTCTCCGGTGCCGGCGACGGCAGGTCCCCCGGGCCCGACTCGACCTGATCGGTGTCGGTCAGCTCGTCGAGCAGCAGCCTGGGCAGGCCCGGGGTCTCCGGCAGCTCGCCGACCAGTTCCGCCGTGCTGACCAGGCAGACCGGCCGGGCGTCGGCCAGCATGAAGCCGATCCGCTCGGCCGGATAGTCCTGGTCCACCGGCAGGTACGCGCCGCCGGCCTTGAGCACCGCCACCTCGGCCACGATCATGTCCACCGAGCGGGGCAGGCAGAGCGCGACCACCCGCTCCGGCCCGACCCCCCGGGCCCGCAGCGCGTACCCGAGCCGGTCCGCCCGGGCGTCCAGTTCCGCGTACGTCAGCTCGACGTCCTCGCAGACCACCGCGACCGCCCCGGGTGCCCGGCGTACCTGCTCGGCGAAGAGTTCCGGCCAGGTCGCCGGGGGTGCCGGCCGGACCGTCTCGTTCCACTCGACGAGGATCCGGTGCCGCTCCACCGCCGTCACCCCGGCCTCTGCCGTCGGCCCGGCCTCTACCGTCGGCCCGGCCTGGGTCGTCGGCCCGGTCTCGGTCGTCGGCCCGGTCTCGGTCGTCGGCCCGGTCTCGGTCGTCGGCCCGGTCTCGGTCGTCGGCCCGGTCTCGGCGCGGTTCAGGTCACTTGTGGGCACGACGAAGTACCGCCTCTCGCGAGCGGGTGGGAACGGTCCGGTGTGCGGAGTGTCGGGAATCGGCCGGCGGTCAGCCGTCGCCGAGCAGCGGCAGGATCTGGTCCAGCGCGTACGGGACGCTGAGCACGGTGCTGAACGAGAGCGCACCGCCGAGCGGCGGGTTCTCGTACGGCAGGAAGACCGCCCGGTTCTGCTTCGCCACGTCCAGGGTGGCGTAGACCTTGTCCGCCTTCACCCGCGGCTCCGCGCTGGCGTCCGAGGTGAGGAAGAGCAGCCTGTCCACGTCGACCAGGTCGAGCCGCTCGGAGCCGATCTCGGCGGCGTACTCCTTGCCGGCCGCCTGCACGATGCTGTCCGGCACCGTGAAGCCGAGCTGGGTCATGAAGACCACCTTCGGGTCGCTCGGCGCGAAGACCGCGTACTTGCCGGCCTCGTACGGGTCGACCACCGCCACGGTCTTGCCGGCGAAACCGGGGTGTTCCTGCCGGGCCTTGGCGAACCGGGCGTCCACGTCGGCGATCAGCTTGTCGGCCTGCTCCGGCTTGCCGAGCGCGCGGCCGGCCTGCCGGGTCATCTCCTGCCACGGCGCGGCGTAGTCGGCGAAGCCCTTCGGCTGGGCCACGGTCGGGGCGAGTTGGGAGAGCTTCTGGTACTGCTCCTGGGTCATTCCAGAGTAGAGCCCGATGATCAGATCCGGACGCAACGCGGCGATCTTCTCGAGGTTGTAGTCGTCCCGCTCACCGACGATCTCCGGCGGGGTGCTGCCCCACAGCGGCTGCGCCCACGGCCACTTGCCGTACGGCCGCTCCAGGAACCAGTCGATCGCACCGACCGGCACGACGCCGAGGGCGAGCACCGGGTCCTGGTCGCTGAGCCCGAGCGTGACCACCCGGCTGGGCGCCTTGGTGATCTCGGTGCTGCCGTACTTGTGCTCGACGGTCACCGGGAAGGTGCCACCGGCGCTCGTCGAAGGCGTCGGGTCGGCGCCGTCGTCGCCACCGCCGCAGCCGGCCAGGCCGAGTACGAGTACGAGGGCGGCCAGCGCCGCCGCCAGTCGGACGGGCCGGGGACGCATCGTGCGGGCAGGTGTCGTGGACATCGGCTCCTCTTCGGTCTCTCGGGTTCCCCCGCCGGTTCGGCGGTCGGACGGACATCCGTCTCGGCGGGCCCGGCACTGTGCGCCGGCTCGGAATGCGGTCGCGCGACATCCGGCGACGGTGCCTCGACGTCGGGCCCGGCACCGGCGTCCGGTTCCGATGACGGTGATAGTAAGGTAATCCTTACCTAACCTCAACAGCTTCGCCGGGACGGGCCTCCCCAACCATCGAAGCCGTGAACTAAGGTATACCTACCCTAAGAAGCGAAACCCCTGCACATTGCCGGCGGACGAGACCCGATTTGCCGGCGGAAGAAACCCGAGGACCGCGTGACGACCGACCAGGCACCACCGGTGAGCCGACCCGCGCCCGTCCGGGCGACGGGTCACCGATCCAGGCGTCCGGTCGGGCTCTTCCTGGTCGCCACGACCGTCCTGATTGTGCTGTCCCTGCTCTCCGTCGCGGTGGGCAGCCGGCAGATCCCGCTGGACCAGGTGGTGCAGACCCTCCTCGACCGGGCCGGGGCGCGCGGCGTCGACCCGCAGATCGAGGCGATCGTCTGGGGCGTACGCCTGCCGCGCACCGTGCTCGGCCTGCTGGTCGGGATGGCACTGGGCCTCTCCGGCGCCCTGATGCAGGGGCTGACCCGCAACCCGCTCGCCGATCCCGGCCTGCTCGGGGTCAGCGCCGGTGCCGCGCTCGGCATCGTCGTCGCGATCGCCTGGTTCGGCATCGCCACGCTCTACGGCTACATCTGGTTCGCCTTCGCCGGTGCCCTGCTGGCCAGCGTGGTCGTCTACCTGCTCGGCGGGCTCGGCCGGGGCGGCTCCACCCCGGTCAAGGTGGCGCTGGCCGGCATCGCGATCACCTTCCTGCTCAACTCGGTGACCAGCGCGGTCGTGCTGCGCGACCCGGAGGCGCTCAACCGGTACCGCTTCTGGGCGGCCGGCTCGCTCTCCGGGCCGGACTTCGGCACCATCGGCCAGCTCCTGCCGTTCCTGGCCGCCGGCACCGTACTCGCGCTGGCCGCCGCCCCCGCGCTGAACAGCCTCGCCCTCGGCGACGACGTCGCGGCCGCGCTGGGCCGCCGGGTCGGACTGGTACGCCTCCAGGGCACCCTGGCGGTGACCCTGCTCGCCGGGGCCGCGGTCGCGGTCGCCGGGTCGATCGTCTTCGTCGGGCTGGTGGTGCCGCACGTGGCCCGGCTGATCACCGGCCCGAACCACCGCTGGCTGCTGCCGTTCACCATGGTGCTCGCACCGAGCCTGCTGCTGCTGGCCGACATCGTCGGTCGGGTCGTCGCCCGGCCGAGCGAGGTCGGCGTCGGCATCATCGCCGCGTTCATCGGCGGTCCGTTCTTCATCATGCTGGTCCGGCGCCGCCGGCTCGCGGAGCTCTGATCCGGTGACCCTCCTCGACCTGCGCCGCACCGGCGGGCGTACCGCGTTCCGGATCGGCCGGCCACCGGTCTCCGGCGTACTCCGGGCGCGGCTGCTGACCTGCTGCCTCGGGCTCGCCGCACTGGCCTTCGTGGTCTTCTGCGTCGGCATCGCCACCGGCGACTACCCGGTCAGCCCGCTGCGGGTGGTCCCCGCGCTCTGGGGTTCCGGCGATCCGGGCCAGGTCTTCATCGTGCGGGAGCTGCGGTTGCCCCGGGCGCTGACCGCCGTACTCGCCGGTGCCGCGTTCGCCGTCTCCGGGGCGATCTTCCAGACCATCACCCGTAACCCGCTGGCCAGTCCCGACATGATCGGCATCAACGCCGGTGCCACCACCGCCGTGGTGGCCGCCATCGTGCTCGGCGGTGCCGGGCTGAGCCTGCCGGCGCTGGGCCTGATCGGCGGGCTGGTCACCGCCGCGCTGATCTACCTGCTGGCCTGGCGGCGTGGCGCCACCGGCTACCGGATCGTGCTGGTCGGCATCGCCGTCTCCTGGATGTGCGCCAGCGCCACCGACTACCTGCTGACCCGGGCCCAACTCGCCGAGGCGCAGGCGGCGCTCGGCTGGCTGGTCGGCAACCTCAGCGGTCGCGGCTGGGAGACGGTCGGTCCGCTCTCCGCCGCGGTGCTGACCCTGCTGCCCGCCGGGATGCTGCTCGGGCGGTGGACCCGGACCCTGCACCTCGGCGACGAGGTGGCCCGGGGGCTCGGCACGCCCGTGCAACTGGCCCGGCTCTGCCTGGTGGTCGTCGGCGTCGCGTTGGTCGCGTTCGCCACCGCCGCCACCGGGCCGGTGCTGTTCGTGGCACTGGCCGCACCGCAGATCGCCCAGCGGCTGGCGGGGCTCCCCGCGCCGCCACTGCTGGCGTCCGCGCTGACCGGGGCCCTGATGGTCTCGGCCAGCGACCTGGTGGCCCGCTGGATCATCCCGGACGTCGACCTGCCGGTCGGCGTGGTCACCGGGGCGCTCGGCGCGGCGTTCCTGCTCTGGCTGCTCGTCCGGACCAACCGCGCCGGTTCTGGAGGCTGACGATGACCGTGGACCTGACCATCACCGACACCGCGCTCGACGCCCCGCCGCCGGGCGCGGCCGGTCACCCCGAGCTGCGGGCCGAGCGGCTGCGCCTGGCGTACGGCGAGCGGGTGGTCGTCGACGACCTCGACCTGGTGATACCGGCGGGCCGGATCAGTGTGATCGTCGGCGCCAACGCCTGCGGCAAGTCCACCCTGCTCCGGGCGCTGGCCCGGCTGCTCAACCCGACGGCCGGCAGCGTCCAGCTCGACGGCCGGGCGATCCACTCCCTGCCCACCCGGCAGGTGGCCCGGCAGGTGGGGATCCTGCCGCAGGCACCGGTCGCGCCGGACGGCCTGACCGTGCTCGACCTGGTCGGCCGGGGGCGCTCGCCGCACCAGACCTGGTGGCGGCAGTGGTCGCCGGAGGACGAGCGGGCGGTGACCGACGCGCTGGCCGCGACCGGGGTCACCGAGCTGGTCGACCGACCGGTGGACGAACTCTCCGGCGGGCAGCGGCAACGGGCCTGGATCGCCATGGCGGTGGCCCAACAGACCCCGGTGCTGCTACTGGACGAGCCGACCACCTTCCTGGACCTGTCGCACCAGATCGACGTACTCGACCTGGTGGTGGACCTGAACCGGCGGGACGGCCGGACCGTGGTGATGGTGCTGCACGACCTCAACCAGGCGTGCCGGTACGCCGACCACGTGATCGCGATGAAGGGTGGCCGGATCGTCGCGCAGGGCGAACCGTCGAGTGTGGTCACCACCGAACTGGTCGACGAGGTCTTCGACGTGCGGTGCGAGGTGAGCGTCGACCCGCTGACCGGCACACCGCTGGTGATCCCGACCAGCCGGCACCACCCCCGGCCGCTGATGCCGGTGGCCGCCGGCGCCTGACCGGTCCTGGCTCGACCGTCCACAGGGCTCCGGCGACCACCGCCCGCGTCAGCGGCGACGGTTCAGTGACCCTTTTCGACCTCCCCTTGCGGCGGTGGACCGCAGGGCCGGACGCGGTCCGTGAGCGCCGCGCGGTCCAGGTGGAGAAGGTTCAGTCGCTGGCGCAGGTCGTCGTCGCGAGGTACGGCCCGGTGCTGCTGCCCGGGTAGTACGGCGTGAGCGTGGTCGCCGGTTGGGTCCCCGCCGGACAGGTCTCGGAGAGCACCCAGCGCGGGGTGAACGGGTCCGGCACGCACTGGTAGATCCGCTGGTCGTGGTCGACCGGATAGCGGCCGTACAGGCTGAGACCGTCGGCGCTGCACGGCCGGGCCTGTGCGGCCTGTGCCGGTACGGCGGTGACTCCGACCGCCGCGCCGGCCCCGACGATCGCGAGCACCGCGATCCGGGTGGCGAACTTCTTCATCGGTTCCTCCCCTTCCGCACTCCCATCGATGATGAGATCGTTGGGTAATTAAACAAAGTCGTGCCGGGCTAGCACAACGAACCTTTCCACCTCCCCTTGCGATCCGTGGTGGCCGCAGGTCAGAGTCGGGACGCGCGCGCCACGCCGTCCAGGTCGGAAAGGTTCGACGGACGGGGGACGCATGGGACGCGGCACCGACGGACGTCGGCTCGTCCGCAGTGGCGCGGCGGCACTGGTGGCGGTGCTGCTCAGCATGGTGGTCACGGCCGGCACCGGCACCGCGGACCCGGCCGACGGGTTTCCCTTCCGGGACCCTCGGCTGCCCGACGGGCAACGGATCGACGACCTTCTCGGCCGGCTGACCCTGGACGAGAAACTCTCCCTGCTGCACCAGTCGCAACCGGCCATCCCCCGCCTGGGCGTCGGATATTTCAAGACCGGCACCGAGGCCCTGCACGGGGTGGCCTGGTCCAACGACGTCGACGCCGACTGGAACGTGGTGACCGCCACCGAGGCCACGGTCTTCCCGCAGGCGCTCGGCCTGGCCAGCACCTGGGATCCGGACCTGGTCCGGCGGATCGGCTCGGCCGTCGGCGACGAGGTGCGCGGCCACCACGCCGCCGATCCGGACGTCTGGGGCCTCCAGGTCTGGGCGCCGGTGGTGAACCTGCTGCGGGACCCCCGGTGGGGCAAGAACGAGGAGGGCTACTCCGAGGACCCGCTGCTGACCGGCGCGATCGCCACCGCGTACGGACGGGGCCTGAGCGGGGACCATCCCGAGCGACTCAAGACCGCACCGGTGCTGAAGCACTACGCGGCGTACAACCGGGAGGCGGAGCGGAGCCTGACCTCGGCCGGCCTGCGACCACGGCTGCGGCACGAATACGAGGATCCGGCCTTCCGGTCCGCGATCGCGGCCGGCGCCGCCACCGGGGTGATGGCCGGCTACAACCTGGTCAACGGCCGCCCGAGCCACGTCAACCCGGACTTCGCCGAGGTGATCCGGGCGTGGACCGACCGCGACCTCTACCACGTCAGCGACGCCTGGGCTCCGCACGCGCTGACCCAGCTCCAGGGCTACTACGCCGACGAGACCGAGGCGTACGCGGCGATGCTCAAGGCCGGGCTGGACAGCTTCACCGTCGACGACGGCCAGCCCGGTCCGATGGTGGCCACCCTGCGCGCCGCGCTCGACCGAGGGCTGCTCACCGTCGCCGACGTGGACGCCTCGGTGCGGCGGGTGCTGTCGATCCGGCTCCGGCTCGGGCACTTCGACCCGGACGGCGGCCCGTACGCACACATCGGTCCGGAGGTGATCGGCAGCCCCGCGCACCGACGCCTCAACCGGGAGGCGGCGGAGCGGGCGATGGTGCTGCTGCGCAACTCGGCCGGCACCCTGCCGGTGGACCCGACCCGGGTCCGGAACGTCGCCGTGATCGGCCCGCTGCACGACGCGCTGCACGGCGACTGGTACGGCGGCGCCCTGCCGTACCGGGTGACACCGCTGGCCGGGATCCGGGAACGGCTCGGCGACCGCGTCACGGTCACCGGCGTCGAGGCGCTCGACCGGGTGGCGCTGCGCGACCTGGCGACCGGGCGGTACCTGACCGCCACCGGCACCGCCACCGGGGAGAACGTCGTCGCGGCGGCCGGGCCGGCCACCGCCGCCGCACAGTGGGACCAGAACGACTGGGCGGGCGACGTCAGCACGCTGCGCAACGCCGGCAACGGGCGCTACCTCGCCGGCAACTGGGGGCCGTACCACACCGCCGAGACGGAGATCGGCGGATGGTTCGTACCGCAGCAGTTCGCGCTGGAACGGGAGCCGGACGGTGCGTACCTGATCCGGTACGCGGGCTACGAGACCAACGAGAGCTGGTGGCCGTACCCCGGTCGGTATCTGACGGTGTCCCCGGACGGCGCGGTCGGCACCGGCGAGCGCGCCGCCGCCGCCCGGTTCGCCCGGGAGGTGGTGGAAAGCGGTGCCGCCACCGCCGCCGCGGCGGCTGCCCGGGCCGACGCGGCGGTGGTCGTGGTCGGCAGCCATCCGCTGGTCTACGGGCGGGAGAACGCCGACCGGCGCAGTCTGGCGCTCGGTGCCAGCCAGTCCGCACTGGTCGAGGCGGTCACCTCGGCCAACCCGGACACCGCGGTGGTGCTGGAAACCAGCTATCCGGTGACCCTGGCGGCCGAGCCGGCGACGCTGCTCTGGACCACCCACGCCGGGCCGGAGACCGGCCGGGCACTGGCGGGCACACTCTTCGGCGACCGCAACCCGGGCGGGCGGCTCAGCCAGACCTGGCCTCGCGCCGACGCCGACCTGCCGCCGGACCTGCGCGACTACGACATCATCCGGTCCGGGCAGACCTACCTGTACCACCGGGGCGAGCCGCTCTTCCCGTTCGGGCACGGCCTGTCCTACACCCGCTTCCGGTATGCGAACCTGCGGGTGGGCGCGCCGTCGGCCGGGCCGGACGACTCGGTGACGGTGACGGTCGAGGTGACCAACACCGGTCGGCGGACCGGCGACGAGGTGGTGCAGCTCTACACCCGGCAACGCACGTCCCGGGACCGGATGCCGCTGCGGCAGCTCCGCGCCTTCGGGCGGGTGACCCTCGCCCCCGGCCAGACCCGCCGGGTGACGTTCGCCGTCCGGGCGACCGAACTGGGGCACTGGGACGTGACCCGGGACCGCTGGGTGGTCGAGTCCGCCGAACACGACCTGCTGGTCGGCGCCTCCGCCACCGACGTCCGGCAGCATGGCACGCTGCGGGTGCGCGGCGAGACGATTCCGCCCCGGGACCTGTCCCGGTCGACCCGGGCGGAGAACTTCGACGACTACGACGGAATCCTGCTGGTGGACGAGACGAAGGTGCGCGGCACCGCCGTCGAGGGTGCCGGCTCCGGCGGCTGGATCGCGTTCACCGGCACGGCCCTCGACGCCCGCTCGCGCACCCTCACCGTCCGGGCCGCGAGGTCCGCGCCGGGCGACGAAACCATCGAGGTACGCCTCGACTCCCCGACCGGTCCGCTGCTGGGCCGGGCCACCGTGCCCAGCACCGGCGACCGGTACGCGTACACCACCGTGCAGGCGGCGCTGGCCGGCACGACCGGGGTCCGGGACGTGTACCTGCGGCTCGGCGCCGGCCTGCGGGTCAGCGAGTTCACCATCGGGCCGGGCGCCGGCTGAGGTCGGTCAGGGCATCCAGCGACTTCACCACCGGAGCGGCGACCGACTGAGGCCGGTCAGCGCATCCCCTGGTCGGTCAGGGCATCGGGTGCAGTCCCTCGTGCCGGACCGTCCAGCTTCCGTCGTCGGGAAAGCCGGGGGTCGGCCGGCCGGCGTCCGCGTCCGAGCCCCGGGCCATCAGCGCGACGGCGGCCAGCAGCCCACCGTTGCCGGGCAGGTAGACCGGCAGCGCGGCGGTCTGCCGGTTGTGCCCGTTGGGCAGGTAGCCGTTCTTCGGTTCGGGTCGCAGCAGCGCGTCGACGGCGGTGTGCGGCTCGCCCAGCCGGGTCGCCGTCATCGCGATGGCCGGATAGTCCCAGCCCCAGGTCGACGGCCAGTCCCAGTCGGCCAGTACCCCGTGCAGGGTGGCCCGCATGACCTCCGGGTCGACCAGCTCGGTGGGTGGTACGAGGCCGAACGCGTACAGCATCGACGGGTGGTCGTCCCGCACCGTGTACGGCGGCACGTCGACGGCGGTGTAGACCCCGTCCCGGACGTGCGGCCGGACCAGGTTGGCGGCGACCTTCTCCCAGGACGGCTCCGCCGGCAGGCCGAGCAGTATCCGCCAGGACTGCGCGATCCGCAGCCCCCAGGACCAGTACGCCAGCTCGAAGGTGGGGTTGGTGAGGCTCTCCCGGACGTCGGCGTACGACTCCTGGGCCGGGACCAGCGGCGGGCCGAGCTGGTAGCCGCGCTCGCCCCGGACCGGGTGGTCGGCCATGAACGTCGCCGTGTCGAGGACGACGTCGGCGTACCGGTGCAACGCGGCCTCCGGGTCGGTGCTGGTACGCCGGACCAGCTCGGCGAGGAAGATCGGGTGCGGCTGCTGCCAGAGCAGGAACGGCCCGATCGGGCTCGGACTCTCCCGGCCGTCCGGGCCGACCTGCTTGGGCCAGCGGGCACCGGCACAGCCCTGCCGGCGGGCGGTCTCCCGGGCCCGGGGCAGGATGCCGGCGTACCAGCAGAGACTGCGTTCCAGCAGGCCGGGACGGCCCCAGAGCGGGAAGTGCGCCGCGTGCCACCAGTGCATCTCCAGGTGGAACCGGCCGCGCCAGGAGTTCACCATCAGGCCGGTCTCCTGCGGGGGCAGCGTGCCGGCGCAGTGCACCGCGGTCAGGTACTGGGAGAGCACCACCCGCCGTTCCAGCTCGACCGCCCGCTCGTCCCGGCTGCCGGCCAGTTCGACCGCGCCACCGCCGCGCCAGAATTCCGGCCAGTGCCGGGCGGACGCGGCCGCGACCTCGGGAAAGGACGGCAGCGCGGTGCCGGCGGCCGAGCCGGCGCCGGGCGCGAACGCGACGACCAGCTCGACGGCGGCCAGCCCGGTGCTGACCAGGAACTCGTGCCGGCCGACGTGCAGGATCCGGGCGCCGTCCGGCAGCGCGATCCCGACCGAGTACGCGGTGTCGTCGAGTACCCGGCGCAGCACCGCCCCGTCCGGGGTCGGGCGCAGCCTGGAGGAGTGCGCCTGCGGCCGGGACCAGTCGGCGGCGTTGCTCCACTCCGGCGAGCCGTACGGGAAGGCGATCCGCACCGCGAGGCCCTCGGCGAGCAGCGCCGACTCGACGCGTACGGCGACGACGTCGCGGTCCGGATGGCAGACCGTGTGCACCTGGACGGGTGTGCCGGCCAGCCGGAACCGGCTGGTGATGGTGCCGGTCCACAGGTCGAGCCGCTGGTGCGGGTCGGTCAGCTCGGCCGGCTCGGGCGCCCGGATGCCGACTCCGGAGCCGGCCGAGCGGGCCGTCCAGACCAGCCCGATCCGGCCCAGGTCGAGCCGGTGTGGATTGCCGCGCAGCCAGGACTCGGCCGGCGACTCCGGGGCCTCGCGGGTGCCGGAGAGCGTGCCGCGCATGTCGACGTACTCGACGGGGCCGCGCGGCGTCGGATAGGCCCGGCAGGTCTCCGCCAGGTCGTACGCCCGCCCGGCCGGCACGCTGTGCCAGCCCCACTGTGCCTGGGTGCCGAGCAGCGTGCCCGGTGTGCCGATGCCGCCGGGGTTGTGCACCGGGTAGTGCTCCGGAAAGGTCTGCAAGCCGGTGACGTCGACGGTGTAGCAGAACTCCCCGTTGCCGACCGAGAGCGGGGACTCCGGCAGGATGCCGGTCAGCTCGACCGCGTGCCGGTCGACGAGGGCCCGGCGGTCGATCCGGGGCCCGCCCTGCTCCGCCAGCCGGCCGTCGTCCCCGTTCCGGTCCGGGGTCACTTGCCGATCGCCGCCTCCACCTGCTTGACGAACTCGTCCGCCGCGTCGGCCGGGGATTTCCGGTCGAAGAGCACCTCGGCGTTGAGCCGTTGCAGGATGAGCCGGGTGTCGGTGGAGCCGGTCGGCCCGATCACCAGCGGCGGACCCACCTGCGGGGTGACCCGCTCGATGAACTTCGCCTGGGCGGACTGGTCCGGGTTGAGTGCCGGCACCACCGCCGAGAGCACCTCGGAATTGGCCGGAATGCCCCGGTCGGTCAGGATGATCTTTCCGGCCTCCGGGCTGTTGACCAGGAAGTCGACGAACTTCGCCGCCTCCTTCGGGTGTTCGGTACGGGCGTTGATGGTGTAGATCTGCGAGGCCTGCAACCACATCCCCGGCTTCTGGGCGCCCTCCCCCGGCGCCCGCAGCAGCTCGAGCGGCTGTCCGGACGCCTTGCGCAGCGAGCCGAGCTGGTTGCTCCAGTCGAACTGCATCCCGGCCAGCCCTCGACCCATCAGGGTCTGCTCCGGGGCCGGCTGACCCTCCAGCTCGGTGGTGACCGAGGCCGGCGGGGTGGCGCCGGAGTCGCGCAGCCCGACGGTCATCGTCCACCACTCGGTGATGGTGTTCCGGCTGATCGCGACCTTGCCGTCCGGGGTGTACAGCCCCTCGCCGCGCTGCCGGGAGTAGAGGTCGAACATGTCGGCGCTGCTCGGGTCGGCCGCCCCGTAGGTGCCCTTCGGCGACTTCGCCGAGATCTCCCGGGCGATCCGGGCGAAGTCCTCCCAGGTCCACGTGCTGTCGTCCGGCAGCGGTACGCCGGTCTTCTGGAAGACGGTCGGGTTGACCACCACCGCGAAGGTGTTGACCCCGGTCGGCACGCCGTACTGCTTCTCCTCGAAGCGCCCGTTGCCGAGTGCGGCGGCGTCGATCTTGTCGGTCTTCAGTTCGTTCTGCACCCGGGCCAGGTCGAGCAGCGCACCCCGGTCGCCGTACTCCCGGGGATAGGCGCCGCCCAGCGTGATGACGTCCGGCGCGTCGCCGGCCGCGACCTCGGTGGCGAGCTTGTCGAAGTACGCGTTGAAGTCGGACGACGAGCCGGTGACCTTGATGTCCGGGTTCTGCGCCTGGAAGGCGTCGATCACCTTCTGGGTGGCCTGGGCCCGGTCGTTGTTCCCCCACCAGGAGAACCGCAACTCCACGGGCCCGCCGTCGCCCCCGGAGTCGCCGCAGGCGGCGACCGAGAGCAGCAGGGTGGCGGAGACGGCGACGGTGCCCAGGCGGGTCCGGACGGATCTGGCTCTCATCGGAACTCCTTCGCTGACGGTGGGTGTGCGAAGCGGTGGGTTGGAACGGTTCACTTGAGGCCGGTCGTAGCCAGCCCCTGCGTCAGATAACGCTGGCCGGCGAGGAAAAAGCCGAAGATCGGCGCAAGTCCGACGATGGACATGGCGAAGAGCTGACCCCAGGCGGTCTCGCCCTGACCGTCCATGAAGGACCGGAGCGCGACCGGGACGGTGTAGAGGTCGGGGTTGGTCAGGAAGATGAGCTGGCTGAAGAAGTCGTTCCAGGTCCAGATGAAGGTGAACAGCGCCGAGGTGGCCAGCGCGGGTACGGAGAGCGGCATGATGATCCGCCAGTAGATCCGTAGGTGCCCGCAGCCGTCCATCCGGGCCGCCTCGTCCAGCTCCCTGGGCAGGGAGCGGATGAACTGCACCATCAGGAAGATGAAGAAGGCGTCCGTGGCGAGGAACTTCGGCACGATCAGCGGCAGGCTGGTGTTGATCCAGTCGAGCTGCGAGAAGAGGACGTACTGCGGCACGATCAGCACGTGGATCGGCAGCATCATCGTGGCGAGCATCGCGGCGAAGAGGACCCGCCGGCCCCGGAACTCCAGCCGGGCGAACGCGTACGCCGCGAGCGAGCAGGAGAGCAGGTTGCCGACGATCGAGGCGATCGCGATCACCGCCGAGTTCCACAGGTAGTGCTGGAACGGGTGCTCCAGCGCCGTCCAGCCGCCGGTGTAGTTGCCGAGGTCGAACTCGCGGGGCCAGATCGACGGATCCCGGAAGATGACCTCGGTCGGCTTGACCGAGCTGGAGACCATCCAGAGCAGCGGATAGATCATCACGACGCCGAAGACGATCAGCAGGGCGTGCTTGGAGATCCGCCGCGCGGGCGGGTCGGCGCGGGCCGCCGGCCGTACGCTGGCCCCGGCGGCGGTGGTCAGGTCAGTCACCGTAGAACACCCATCGCTTGGCGAAGAGGAAGTTGACGCCGGTCAGCACGGCGATGATGACCAGCAGCGTCCAGGCCAGCGCGGACGCGTAGCCCATCTCGAACGAGCCGAAGCCGCGCTCGTAGAGGTAGAGCGTGTAGAGCAGGGTGGAGTCGGCCGGGCCGCCGCTGCCGCCGCTGACCACGAACGCCTGGGTGAAGCTCTGGAAGGCGCCGATCATCTGGAGGATCAGGTTGAAGAAGATGATCGGGGTGAGCAGCGGGATGGTGATCCGGAAGAACTGCGAGACCGCGCCGGCGCCGTCGACCGAGGCCGCCTCGTAGTACATGCTCGGGATCTGGCGGAGCCCGGCCAGGAAGATCACCATCGGCGCGCCGAACGTCCAGGCGTTCAGCACGACCAGGGTGCCGAGCGCGTAGTCCGGATGGGACACCCAGCTCACACCCTCGACGCCGACCTTGGCGAGCAACTGGTTGATCAGCCCCTCGCTGCCGAAGATCTGCCGCCACAGGATCGCGATGGAGACGCTTCCGGCCAGCAGCGACGGCAGGTAGTAGACCGAGCGGTAGATGGGCAGCCCGCGTACGCCCCGGTTGAGCAGCATGGCCAGGCCGAGGGCCAGGACGAGCTGCAACGGTACGGAGACGAAGACGTACTGGAAGGTGACCAGCAGCGACTTGTGCAGCCGGGAATCCTCCAGCATCCGCCGGTAGTTCTCCAGCCCCAGCCACTCCGGCGGACTGAGCAGGGTGTAGTCGGTGAAGGAGAGATAGAGCGAGGCCAGGATCGGCCCGATGGTGAACACGACCATCCCGACGATCCACGGCGTCAGGAAGCCGTACGCCACCCGGGTCTCCCGGCGGCGCGGCCCGGACCGTGCGGTGGGTCTGCCCGTGCGATCGCTCATCGGAGCACCCTTCGGCGGAGATACGTCGCGGGTGGAGCCTCGGTGCTGCCCGTCATGCCCGCCATGCCCGCACGGCCCACATCCGGGCTGGGTAACCAGTTTCTAACAAAGCCAACATCAACTGTCAACGGATCGAACACTCGTCAACTAGCTGTGGAAACGTCGCAGCACAGGCCGGTGGCCAGGTGAGAGAAACCGGTTGCCTCCAAGATCGGTAACCGGTATCTTCGGTGCCCACGAGATGGCCATCAGGGCGTCAACGGACGATCACTGCCCGATATCCGCAGTGGACGGTCGGCACGGCGGCCACCCTTGGGAGATTCGAGATGAGCCTGACCGGAGACCGCCGCGCCGGGCAGTCGGCCGACCAACCGACCGGCGGATCGCGACCGGGGCGCCGCAGATCCGCCCGGTCGGACCGCCCCTCGGCCACGATCGGCCGGGTCGCCGAGGCCGCCGGAGTCTCCCGGGCGACCGTCTCCCGGGTGATGAACGGTAGCCCGACCGTGGCGGCCGACCTCGCCGCCCGGGTCCGCGCCGCCGCCGAGGAGCTGAACTACGAACCCAGCCTGGTCGCCCGCAGCCTGGCGCTGGGGCGTACCAGCACGGTGTCGCTGATCGTGCCGGATCTGTCCAACCCGATGTTCCAGGACGTGCTGCGCGGGCTCAGCCACGCCGCCGCCACCCGGGGTCACCGGCTGCTGGTCGCCGAGTCGAACGAGAACGTCGCCGAGGAGGCGATCCTGGCGGTGGAGGCGCGGCGCCGCTCCGACGGGCTGGTGCTGGCCTCGCCCCGGGTACCGGAGGCCGAACTGCGGGCCCTCAGCGACCGACTCGCCCCGCTCGTCCTGGTCAACCGGGACCTGCCGGGCAGCAACGTCCCGTCGCTCTCGGTCGACTACGCGGCGGGGATCGCCGCGATCGTGGCCCACCTGCGGTCCCTCGGCCACCGCCGGATCGTCTATCTGGCCGGCCCGGCGGCCAGCACGTCCAACCGGGAACGGCAGGCCGCACTCCGGGCCACCTGCGCCGCCGAACCGGTCTGCGCGCTCACCGAACTGCCCTGCGGCGCCACCTTCGACGACGGGTACGCGGCGGCCCGGGCCGTGCTGCGCAGCGGCGCGACCGCCGTGGTCGCGTTCAACGACATGGTGGCGTTCGGCGCGCTCAGCGGCCTGCACGAGCTGGGCATCGGGGTGCCGAGGGACCTTTCGGTTACCGGCTTCGACGACATCCCGTTCGCCCGCTACACCACCCCGCCGCTTACCACCGCCTCGATCCCCCGTAACGAACTCGGCCGGCAGGCCTGGGACCGGCTCTGGGCGCTGCTGGGCGGCGGGCCGGCCGGGCACGACGTGCACTTCCAACCCCGACTGCTGGTCCGGGACAGCACCGGACCGGTACCGGCCGGCCGCGCGTAGGCGGTGGTAACGGTGACCGGGCCAGGCTGCGTCCAGCCGCCATTTCTATCGCCCGGTGATGCCGCTGGCGCGCTCGATGGCAAAGCGGATGACTACCCGTCCGTCGGCATGAATGCCTTCGTTGAATGCTTCCCGGTCCGGGTACTCGCCGCCGAGCGCGCTGTGCAGGCCTTCCAGGGCCTCACGATCCAGGCCCAGGGCTGGAGGCAGGATCTCGGCCGTGCCCTCGATGTGTATCCATGGCCCGAAGAACGGGCTGGTGAAGACGCATGCAGAGACCTGCGGACATCGCTGTAGGTTACGGGTCTTGGCTCGCGCGCTGGTCGTGCTGAGCACGACTCGGCCGGTGCCGTCGAGTGCGACGATGACCGGTGAAAGCTGGGGATGCCCGTCCTTGCGGAAGGTGCTGAGAACGGCGTGGTGATGGGTTCGGAGGAATTCGCGCGCCTGTGCAGGGTCCATTTCTTCTCTTCCGGTCAGGCAGGTGCTCTCTGCGCGAGGGTGGCGTACTACCGGCCGGTGCCGGCTGTGTGCGCCTCGGTGAGGAGTGCTGCGGTGGTGAGGATGGCGCCGAGTTGAGCGCCGAGCAGGCGGTGGAGCGGCACGGGTGTGCACGGTGCGTCAGCGTCAGCGTCATTCACCCAGTCCGTGAACAGATCGTCGAGGGCGTGGCGGGCATCCTGGACGGCCGGCGTGTGATTGCCGCGGCCGGCCTCTTCGTCGAGCAGCCGCAGTGCGGTGCCGCAGGCGCGCAGGCGAAGGGTGTGGGCGGTCTGCCGCGCGGCGAATCGTTCGGCGACGGTGGTCAGGCCGTCACCGGCCTGCCGTGCCTGCTCTCGAAGCACTGCGGCCAGGGCGCTGGCGGACCGGCGAACGTCGGCCAGCGAGCGGGCGAACGGCGAGCCGGGGGTGGTCATCATTTCGAGTACCGGATCGATGGCCTCGCCGATGTCCGGGGAGACCGCTTGCAGCATGTCGGCCGTGCCGGCCAGCACGCCGGAGCGCCGCTGGTCGCACGTGGTTTCCTCAGCGCTCTGCGGGCTGGCCCAGAGCGGCACTTCGATGACGAGGGGGAAGGTGCCGCGCCGCCCGGCGTAGTGCAGGCTGGAAGCGCCCATCGGACCGCCGGTCCCGGTCATGGCGTGATGGGCTGCTCTCAGCGACGGGACAGCGAACACGCCGGGGCGGATGCGCCTGGTGCCGGGCAGTTCGGCATCACCGATGTGCAGCGGGATGCCGGTCCATGCGGACAGGCCCGCCAGCGCGTCGGCGATGTCTGGCCGCTCCTCGCCGATGTAGTAGTACACCCCGCCGAACTCGGCGTTGTGCAGCGAGCACATCAGCTCCGGCCGGAGAGTATCGATCGCGTGCATCAGCGCGCGGGTTTCGGGCAGCCCGGCATCCGAGCCGCCCGGAAGCGGGAACGTCCACTCCACCTGCTCGCGCAACGGTGGCCGGTAGTGCCGGCGGGCGTAGTGCCGGCGTGTGAGCGGGCCGACGTACCAGTCTTCGTTCAGCCGTGCGCCGTCGGGGTCGACGCAACCGATGAGATGCCAGGTGCAGCCCAGCCGTTCACGGAGGGCGTCGTCGGTGCAGAGCAGTTCGGCCAGGTACGGGACGGTGAGAAAGCCGGCCGGCTCGTTGGGATGCGGGCCGGCGAACACCAGCACGTCGCACGGGCCAGAACCGATGGTCACCAACTCGATGGGCCTGCCCTGACGGGAGGTGCCGACGCGCTGGCGGCACGCCAGGCCTGGATGGCGGTCTGCTATCGCGGCCAGCCGCTCGCCAACCTGGCCGGGACCGGGAAAGCAATGCTGGTGCGGGATGCCGTCCAGAATCGCGGCGAGCTCCGAATCCATGGATAATGACGTTACTCGGATAAGGATGTTATCTCAAGGAGGACGATGGCAACGCGCGCGCAGATCCAGGAGAGGAACCGGCAGGCGCTGCTGGAGGCCGCGATCGACCTGATCGCCACCCAGGGATACCGGGCCGCGACCGTCGAGGCGATCGCAGCCCGGGCCGACCTGACGACCGGCGCGGTGTACTCAAGCTTCGGCGGCAAGCGGGAGCTGTTCTATGCAGCCATCGCCTCCTGCCGGGATGAACTGCTACCCCGGCTGAAGGTGAACCTGCCGCCTCGGTGCACGGCGGCCGAGGTACTCCACCGCTTCGGCACGGTGATGGCCGGTGCCGCGGCAACGCCCGGCCTCCGGCGCCTGTACCTGTTCGAGCTTGAACTGACCGCCCTGGCCTTGCACGACAGACGCTTCGCCGACCAGGTACGCCAAGACGGCGACCCGGTCGTCGACACACTCGGCACAGCCCTCACCGGCCGGCCAGCCGCGCACGGCGTCATCCTCGACAAGCTGTCGGCGCAGCGAGTCGCAACCGCGGCCGCCGGGCTCGCCCGCGGTCTCCTCCAAGGCTGCCTCTTGCGAGACATCCCTGCCGACGCCAGCCTGATCGCCGAGGCGTGCGCCGCTCTCGACGGAATTCCACCCGCTGACGCCAGTGACCGTCCCGCCGCCGCTCATGCCACCGAACCGCAAGCACCGCCACAACCGCATTGACCAACGCGCATAGCCGGGTCGGAGCGACCGATCGACTGCTGGCACCGGAGCTACCTCAACGCGTACGTGCCGAAGCGGCAGACCGGTCCACCCCACGGGGGATCGACTGCTCAGCCCCGGCCCAGTGACGCGGGCGGCAGGCCGGTGTACGCCCACTCCCCCAGCTCCGAGCGATCCACCAGCCCGATCCCCAACTCGCGAGCCAGCCGCAACCCGTCACCGGCCGCGAAGAACCCGTTGGTGACGATCACGCAGATCTCGCCCCGGTGAATGCTCCGGCACGTACCGGCGAAGCGCTGGATCACCGCGCTGCCGACCCGGTTCGCCGCGCTGTGCCGCTTGCACTGCACGACCACCCGGCACCCGTCCCGGGCGACAGCCGTGATGTCCGCGCCCCGGTCGGCGGCACCGCCGCAGACGGTCACCCGGGAGAATCCCGACCTGCTGAGCAGGGCAGCCACCCAACGCTCGAACTCCGGCCCGGTCATCGTGTCGGTCGCCTCGACGTGCCGGGCCCGTACCGCCGCGTCGGCCTCCTCGCGGAACCGCGCCCTGACCAGCAGGGTCAGGATCCCGGCGCCGGCCGCTGCCAGGCCGACCCCGATGACCAGTGCCCAGACCGGATGCCGCTGGACGAAGTCCACGACCAGCCAGCCCAGCACCAGCGCGCCGGCCACCCCGGCGGGCCACCAGCCCGACCGGTCCGACGCCGGGTTGCCGCCCCGGCGTCGGCGGGTGTACGAGCGGCGGAGGCGCGGGCGGCGCGTACGGGATCGGTAGTGTCCCCTGACCCGGGTGCCGTCCCGGCGGGTGTACGACTGCACTCGCGGCATCAGGCCTCCTGGCCGGGGATGGACGACAGCCGACGCACCACTCGCGGTGTCACCTTCCAGAGCTGGGTACGTCCGACGACGTGTGGTGGGGCATCGGCCACCCTCCCGTTCGCAACCGCGTCGCTCTGCACTGGACCTTCGAGGGTATCGACGTCGGACAAGGTGGCCGGGTCGGAGTTCGACCGAGGGCTTCGCCGACCGTCCGAAGGGGTGGTAGTCCGCCACTAGAATGAGCCGGCCGCAGTTCGTCGACCGGTGAGGACGGCAATGACCTACTACGTGGAGATTCCGGTCGACGACGACAGCACGGTGCTGGTCGAGGTGACCCACCAGGTCGCCGGAGTCGCGCCGGCCGGTCGTCCCCGCGAGGTGGTCGCCCGGCTGTCGGAGACGTTCGGCGAGGCGTTCGACCGGTTCCACCGGCTCGCCCAGAGTGCGGCCGCACGGGCCCGCGACGCTGGCGGGGCCGACCGGGTGGCGATCGAATTCGGTCTCAAGGTCGCCGCGAAGGGTGGTTTTGTGGTCGCCGAGACCACCGGTGAGGCGCACATGAAGGTCACCTTCGAGTGGAACCGCCGCGCCGCGCCGGTTCCCGGCGCCGCTGAGCCGGACCAGGGCGCCCCCGGGGAGCAGGCCGCAGACCCCGACGACACGTCGGACCGATCGGCGGTCGCGGACCCGTCGACCACCGCCGGCTGACCGGCGCGGCCGGACGCCTACGCCGCGCCGTGGTAGAAGAAGTCGCCCAGCCCGACGGTGAAGACCAGCAGCCCGTACAGGGCGTGTTCGACCGAGGCGACCAGCAGCGAACCGGTGCGCTGGTAGCGGCGGGCGAAGAGCCAGCCGCCGGCCAGGGTGGCCAGCACCGACAGGACGTTCCCGAAGATCAGGTGGACGAACCCGAACGCCACGGCACTGGCCGCCAGCAGCCAGCGACCGGAACCGAAGAGCGGGGCGTACCGGTGCATCAGGAATGCCCGGAAGATCAGCTCCTGCGGATAGACGGAGAAGAGCGGGTAGAAGAGCACGATCGCGCCCCAGAGCAGTGGCGACTGCCGGGGCAGCGTGAAGAGCCGGTCCGGCGCGAGCACGGCCAGCGCGCCGACCGCCAGTACGGCGGCGACCGTCCACAGCCGGAGCATCGGGAGCCACTCGGCACGCAGCGCCGCCCGGCCCCACCAGCTCTGCCGGTCGAAGTCCGGGCGCCGCCACAGGTAGCCGGCGGCGAGCCCGGCCAGCAGCAGCAACGGCGGGATCGGGCTACCCGGACTGCCGGCCAGCACGTAGCCGAGCACCGCGCCGAAGAAGAGCAGCGTGTACTCGACGGCCAGGTAGCCGCGGCGGGCGGCCGTGGGCGGCACGGCGGGCGGTCCGGCGGCCGGAATCACGTCGGCGGTCACCCGGGAAGGGTGCCCTGCCGAGGTGAACAGCGGGCGACCGGCTACACCGGCGACCGCGGCTGTCTGACGACGGCGCGGACCCGGCGCCGCCGCCACGCGTCGACCCGGCCGAGCAACATCCGCGACCGCCCTACCAGCTCCCCGGAGCGCCGGAGCACCGTCCGTGAGCGCCTCACCAGCATCCGCGAAGGCCCGGGCATCAGAGGTGAACGTCGTGCCAACTCCCGCGAGCGCCCGGCCGGCATCCGGACCGGCCCGGCCGGCTGGGTCGGCCTCCGCCCCGCCCAGCGGGTCAGCAGCCAGCCGACCAGGGCCAGGTCGAGCAGCGCCCCTGGGACCTTGGTCTTGGTGACCAGTCCGAGGCTGTCCGGCAGGGTGAGGAAGACCAGCCCGGCGGAGCCGGCGTCGAGCAGGGTACCCAGCCGTCCCCGGGGTGCGGCGGCGGCCAGCACGGCGACCCCGGCGAGGGCGTACCAGGCGTAGAAGACCGGGCCGAGCAGCGCGGTGGCGAGCAGTGCCACCCCGGCCGCCGGTACGGCGACCGCGACGCCGCCGCGCAGCGCCCGGCGCCAGGCGAGCAGCAGGACGGCGCCGAGCGCCGCCAGCCCCAGCAACCGGGCGACCTCGACGGCGTTGCCGAACGCCTCGGGCCGGCCCGCCGCGCGTAGCCCGTAGCCGACCGCCATCCCGACTCCGGTCGGGATCGACGACCACTGCACGCTGCCGGCGGTCGCCGGCCAACTCCGGACGAAGCCGAGGCCGTGCCCGGTCACGCCGGCCAGCAGCAGGACGGTGCCGAGGGTCGCGCCGGTCAGGACGGCACCGGCCGCGACGCGACGCCGGCCGGTGCGCGCCCAGGGTACGACCGCGAGCGCGAACGGTACCGCCACCAGCGCGGTTGCCTTGACCGAGGCGGCGGCCCCGAACGCGACGCCGGCAAGGGCCAGCCGGCCGACCACGGTACGCAGCTCGGCCGCGGCCAGCAGCCCGAGTACGACCAGCCCGGCGAGCAGGGCGTCGTTGTGCGCCCCCGAGACGACGTGTACCAGCGGCAGCGGGCCGATCGCGCCGAGCCAGACCACCCGGGCCGGGTTGCCGCCGCAGTGCCGGGCCAGCCGGGCAGCGGCGGCGGTGGCCAGCAGGATGCCGACGATCGCCACCAGCCGCAGCACCGTGACGGCCAGCGGCAGGCTGCCGGCCGACACGCTCGCGGCGAACCTCTCGACGAGCAGCCAGAGGGAGCCGTACGGTGCGGGCGTGTCCCGCCAGCTCGGCGCCACCGCGTCCAACCACCGGCACGGCAGCGCGTCCGGTCCCACGGCGTACGGGTCGAGCCCGGCCCGGACGATCTCGCCCTGGCAGGCGTACGCGTAGACGTCGGAGCTGCCCAGCGGCGGTGCCAGCAGCAGTGGCACCGCCCAGAGCGCGCCGGTACCCAGCAGCCAGCCCGGCGCGGCGACGGTGCGCAGTCGCCACCAGACGGCGGCCAGTCCACCGGCGCCGACCAGCCACAGCCCGACGCCGACCGCCCAACCCGGCCCCCGGTCGGTGGCCGAGCCGGCCAGGTGGGCGCTGGCGGCCATGAGTGCGCTGCCGAGCAGGCCCAGCCAGCGCAGTCGGGCCGGTGAGAGGCTCTCCCGCATTCGCGCAGGGTTACCGGGGCAGGTGAACCTCCGGCCCGCTCCCGGCTACCTGCCGGCGAACATCCGCCGACCGTCCGCCGACCGCGGACAGCCCCGACCGTCCGCCGACAAGTCCGGCGCGCACCGGCGACGAGAACGGCCGGCGAGTCAGCGGAGTCAGGCGGAACCGGGCGCGCCGGCGTACTCGGGTTCGCGGTCGAGTGCCGGGTCGGCGGAGCGGGCGCAGATCGAGCCGAGGATCTCGGCGGCCCGGATGGCGGTGTTGGAGAGCAGCGAGGAGGAGATGCCGTGGCTGTGTTCGGTGCCGCCCTGGAGGTAGATGCCGGCCCGGACCTCCGGGCCGGTCCGCAGCCGGTAGTCGCGGTCGACCAGTGCCCGCCCGGCGTTGTCCCGCAGGCACACCTGCGCCGCCTCGCCGAGCAGGTCGAACGGGTCGACCGGCCGGTATCCGGTGGCGAAGACCACCACGTCGGTGTCGAGCACCGTCTTTTCGTTGGTGACCAGGGACTCCACCACCATCCGCACCCCCTCGGGGGTACGGACCGTCTCGACCAGCCGGGACAGGTTGAGGATCCGGAGCCGCTCGACGCCGCGTACCTTCTCCTGGTAGACGCGCCGGTACAGCTCGTCGATGAGTTCCTGGTCGACCACGGAGTAGTTGGTGTTGCCGTGGTAGGCGAGCATCATCTCCTTCACCTCGGCCGGAGCGGTGAAGTACTCCTGCACGGCCGCCGGGTCGAAGATCCGGTTGGCGAAGGAGCTGTCGTCGGCCGGGCTGTAGCCGTACCGGGAGAAGACCGCGCAGACCTCGGCGGCGGGGAACTCGCGGTGCAGGTGGTCGACGGCCTCGGCCGCGCTCTGCCCGGCGCCGACCACGACGAACCGGGACGGCTCCGACGGGACCAGGCCGCGCAGGTTGGGCAGCAGGTCGCGGCTGTGCCAGACCCGGGTGTCCAAAGTGATCCCGTCCGGCAGGTACGGCCGCAGCCCCACGCCCAGCACCAGGTTGCGGGCCCGGTAGCTGACCGGGGCGGCGGAGCAGGGGCCGGCCTGGGCGAGTACCTCGTAGTGGTCGAGTTCGCCGTCCCGCCAGACCGGGCGTACGTCGACCACGTCGTGCCCGTACCGGACCATGTCGTCGACCTGGGCCGCCGCCCACTCCAGGTAGTCGTGGAACTCGACCCGGGACGGGAAGAGGTTCTTGTGGTTGATGAAGTCGATCAGCCGACCCCGGCTCTGTAGGTAACAGAGGAAGCTGAACCCGCTCGCCGGGTTGCGCAGCGTCACCAGGTCCTTGAGGAACGACACCTGCATGGTGGCGTCGTCGAGCAGCATCCCCCGGTGCCAGCCGAAGCTGGGCTGGCGCTCCAGGAAGACGGCGCTGTCGATCCGGCCGGGGCCGGCGGTCGCCTCGCGGATGGCGATGGCCAGGGCGAGGTTCGACGGGCCGAAGCCGATGCCGAGGAGATCGTGGACCTGGGAATCGTCGCTGCGATTGGTTCGTGACATACCTGTCCCATCAGTCTGCCGGCCGGTCGGCGGCGTGGTGGAGGACTGGATCCCGTACGGACCCGGTGCGGCTGGCGCGGACGGTCGACCATCCGTGGCATTTAGGTTAGGCTAACCTACACCAAGGTCAAGAACAATATGGACCACCTGACCAGTGCGACCAGGGCGAGACAGACCGACCGAAGAGGAGACCGTCGATGCGGGTTGTGATGTTCGGCTACCAGACCTGGGGGCACCGCACCCTACAGGCGCTGCTGGACTCCGAGCACGAGGTGACCCTGGTCGTCACGCATCCGCGCAGCGAGCACGCGTACGAGAAGATCTGGGACGACTCCGTGGCCGAACTGGCCGAGAAGCACGAGGTACCGGTGCTGCTGCGCAAGCGACCCGGTGATCCCGAGCTGCTGGAGCGGCTCCGGCAGGCGGCACCCGACGTGATCGTGGCGACCAACTGGCGTACCTGGATCCCGCCGGAGATCTTCAACCTGCCGCCGTACGGGACGCTGAACGTGCACGACTCGCTGCTGCCGGCGTACGCCGGGTTCAGCCCGCTGATCTGGGCGCTGCTCAACGGCGAGCGCGAGGTCGGGGTCACCGCGCACCTGATGGACGAGACCCTGGACGCCGGCGACATCGTGCTGCAACGCGCGATACCGGTCGGTCCGACCGACACCACCACCGACCTGTTCCACCGCACGCTGGAGCTGTTCGGCCCGATCACCGTGGACGGACTGGCGCTGATCGCCTCCGGACGCACCGACTGGACCCCGCAGGACCGGTCGAAGGCGAGCTTCTTCCACAAGCGCTCGATCGAGGAGAGCCGGATCGACTGGAACTGGCCGGCCGAGGAGATCGAGCGGCTGGTGCGGGCGCAGTCCGACCCGTACCCGAACGCCTTCACCCACCACGACGGCGCGCGACTGCGGATCCTGGCGGCCCGGGTCTCCGAGGGCCGCTACGGCGGCACGCCCGGCCGGATCTTCTACCGCGAGGGCGACGGCGTGGTGATCGTGGCCGGCGCCGACGCGCGGCGCGGGCAGCGGCCCGGCCTGGCGATCACCCGGGTACGCACCGACGACGGCCAGGAGTACGCCGCCACCGACTACTTCCGGACCATGGGCGGCTACCTGACCCGCTACCCGGACGGCCGGCTCTAACCAGCTAGCGGCTGCGCCGGGCGACCCGGACGCCGTACGCGATCGTGCCGATGACGAGTAGGGCGCTCAGGAACTGGAGGCCCGGCGAATCGTCGTGACCTCCGTACACGATTCCGGCGACGCCGATCCCGATGGCGAGGAGGGCGCCGATGGCGAGCAGATACTTCATGGGGTCTCCGTTCCAGGATCGGCTTCTCCACCGGGTCCGGCGGTTGGGGATGGTTGTTCCTCGACCCACTCGAGCAGGTCACCGGGCTGGCAGTCGAGCACCCGGCACATGGCTTCCAGGGTGCTGAACCGGACGGCCTTGGCCCGGCCGTTCTTCAGCACGGCCACGTTCGCCGGAGTGAGCCCGACACGCTCGGCGAACTCACCGACGCTCATCTTGCGCTTGGCCAGTTCGACGTCGATGCGCACGACGATGGGCATCAGATCACCGCTTCCATGTCGGTCCGCAGCGTGGTTGCCTGGCGCAGCAGTGCGCGCATCACCACCATCAGAAGCCCGAGCACGGCAACACCGATCGACATCAGGAACAGCAGCAGGGGCAGCCCGGGGTCGTCCGAGGTGAAACCGACGTAGAGCAGAACGCCGACCAGCACCACCCAGGCGGCGGCGATGGCCCACACGATCGCGTCCACCCAGGCCAGCGACGCCTCGCTGAAGATGCGGTCGTTCTTGACCATCGTGAGCAACTTCCAGGTGGCCACGATCACCACCTGGATGCAGAGCACCCAGAACACCGAGACGGCGGTCATCGGCCACCTCAGGTACGCGAGGTCCGGAGACTCCTCGGCCATGTGCGCGAACTGTCCGGGCAGGGAGAAGGTCTGGAACATGACCAGGACCCCGAAAAGCAGAACCAGGAGCACTCGGAGCGGGGCTACCGCCCGATGTTCGGTAAACATACATCGACTATCACTCGTTACCTATCGAATGTCAATAGGTCAACCGCCAGCGACCTGCGGCCGTTCGGCCGGCGTACCCAGACTCAGAGGCGGCGGACCTGCTTCCGGTACGGGCCGGGGCGTCCCGTCCAGGAGTCGCGGAACTGACGGGGAGTCATCCCGTACGTCCGGGCGAAGGTACGGGCGAAGTGCGCCTGGTCGTGGAAGCCGGTCAGCACGCTCGCCTCGGCCAGCGGCACGCCGCGCCGGATCAGCCCGCACCCGTGGTCGAGCCGCAGCCGCAGGTGCAACGCGTGCGGCGGCAGTCCGAAGTGTGCGACGCAGGCCCGGGTGACGCCGAAGCGGCTGGTACCGGTCAGCCCGGCCAGTGCGGCCAGCGTGACGTTCCGGTCGAGGTGCGCGGCGAGGTGGTCGCGCGCCGTCTCGGCGATCGCGGCGGCCCGGACGGTGCCCGGAGGCGGCGCCGCGCCGGCGACCCGGGCCAGCGCCAGCACGAGGTCGAACAGGCCCGCCTCGCAGGCCAGCGCCGAGGTCGGCCCTTCGAACAGCCCGAACAGCTCCACGTAGCGGTGGGCAAGGCCGGGATCGGGCAGCACCGGTGGGTCGAACCGCAGCCACACCGGGTCGGTCACCTCGGCGACCAGATCCACCGGTACGCACATCACCCGCCACCGTCCGTCGGGGTCGTCCGGCGTGCCGGCGTGGGCCGTACCGGGATGGTGCACGACCAGCCGGCCCGGTGGCACCGGGTACTCGGCGTCGCGGCGCCGCACCGTACCGCCATGCCCCTCCAGCAGCACCAGCTTGAAGTCGTCGTGCACCGCGTCGCGGTACGCCTGCGCCGGGCCGACCAGCAGCACCACGTCGGTCAGGTCGTCGCGCCGCCACGGCCCCCGGCCGGCCGGCGGCCCCTGCTGGGGCGTAGCTGCGGAAACCATGACGACCGAGCCTACGGCCGCCGACCGAAGAGCCACCGAAAGGCCGTACCCGACCCGACGCCTCCGCCCGGCCCGGGTCGCCGGGAGCCCTCAGGCGGGATCGGAGGGCAGATGATCGACGACGTCGTACTCCACCAGCACCGGGCCGTCGTCCCCGTCCACATCGGCCCAGGTGGTGAACGACGCGTTGGCGACCGGGCCGGCGGCGACCACGGCGCGCAGCTCGTCCAGCGACAGCCGCTCGATCAGGTGACGCAGCATGAGTACCACGGAGTCGTGGGCGACCAGCAGCAGTCGCCGGCCGGCGTGGGAGGTGCGCAGGTCAGCGAGGAGCGGCGCGAGCCGGGCCCCGACGTCGAGCAGCGATTCGCCGCCGGGCGGCCGGTACCGGAGCTCGTCCGTTTCCCGCCAGCGGGCGGCCTCGCCCGGGAACCGTACCCCGATCGCGGCCCTCGTCAGCAGCTCCAGCTCGCCCATCTCGCGATCCCGCAACCGGTCGTCGATGAGCGGCGCCGGCAGCCGGACACCGGCCGCGTCGGCCGCCGCCACCGCGAACCGCCAGGTCTGCCGCGCCCGCCGGTAAGGCGAGCAGATCACCACCTCCGGCCGCTGACCCGCCGGCAACCCTGCCAGACGCCGCCCGACCGCGGCGGCCTGCCGCTCGCCCAACGGCGACAGCGGAATGTCCCGGTCCCGACCGACCAGACCCGTCTCGCCGTGACCGGCCGCTTCGGCCACCGCGAACGCCACGTTCGCGGTGCTCTGGCCGTGCCGCACCACCGTCAGGTCGAGACCGTGGATCCGGCGGTCGCCGTCCGGGCCCGGCCCCGCCGCCGGGCCGCCGGACGCGCCCGCGTGCACGCCGTCGGTCGACGCGAGCGGGCGGGGCGCCTCGTCCACCACCACCTCGTCATCACCGACGGCCGACGGCTGGGGATCGTATCCGGACCAGCGTCCCACACCTCGTTCCGGTGCGACGCCGTCCGCCCCGTGCGGACCGCCGCCGAGCGGCCCTGACCCCGTCCGGACCAGGGCCGAGGATCCGGATCCGGATTCGTGGCGTGCCGGGCCGGGCCGGCGCTCGCCCTGGGCAGGTCCCACGCGAAACGGCGGTGCTGCTGCGCCGCTCCATGCCGGCCCCCGGACGGCAATCTCATCGCGGATCAGGGCCTGACGGGAGGGCGGGAGGTTGCGGAGCAGTTGGTCGAGCATGACCTGGAGTACGGATCGGGCGGTCGTCGCCGCGTCGCCGGTGGTGCTCTCGGTGATCGCGCCGCTGAGCCGGAGTGCTGTTCATCGCCGCTGCCGTCGCCTGCGGGCTCTGAAACCGATCCACACAGTCCCCGAACCCACTGCCACGCCAGCACCGAACAACCCGACGGGGACCCGGTGCCTGCCGTCGAGAACAGCGACCCCGACGGCTTCCAAGTCACGGCCGCGCACGTCGGGACGGAGCCGGTGGTGGCAGGATCTCCCGGATGGAGTACGTCCTGCCGCCCGGTGCGGCCGCTCCCCTCGGCCAGGCGCGTCGGGTCGTCGTCTTCACCGGCGCCGGGATGTCGGCCGAAAGCGGTGTGCCGACCTTCCGCGATGACCTGACCGGGCTGTGGGCCCGCTTCGACGCCATGCAACTCGCCACCCCGGAGGCGTTCCACACCGACCCGGACCTGGTCTGGGGCTGGTACGAGTGGCGGCGTGCCCGGGTACGCCGGGCGAAGCCCAACCCCGGGCACCTCGCCACGGCCGCCATCGAGGCTCTGGTCCCCGACACCGTGGTCGTCACCCAGAATGTCGACGACCTGCACGAGCGGGCCGGCTCCCGATCCCCGGTCCATCTGCACGGCAGCCTCTTCGCGCCCCGCTGCATCGCCGAGGCCGCCCACCCGGCGGCCCTGCCAGAGACGCCGCACGGCGAGACCGCCGGACCGGACGAGGGCAGCCGGATGCCACCGCCCCGTTGCACACACTGCGGCGCGCTCGTCCGTCCCGGTGTGGTGTGGTTCGGGGAGGCACTGCCCGAGGCGGCGTTGACCGCGGCGGTCGAAGCCGCGGTGGGCTGCGACGTCCTGCTGACGGTCGGTACCTCTGGTGTCGTCTATCCGGCCGCCGAGATTCCCCGGATCGCGGCACGCTCCGGCGCCACCGTTATCCAGGTCAACCCGGAACCGACACCGCTCGACGAGGTCTGCGCGATCAACCTACGCGGCACCGCGGCCCAGGTGCTCCCCGCCCTCGTCGCCGCCGCACGGGACGCCATCGGGACGAGATGATCCGCCGCACGGGACGCCATCGGGACGAGCTGATCCGCCGCACGGGACGCCATCGGGACCAGGTGATCCGCCGCACGGGACGGACCCGCCCGGCCTGACGTGGGTGAACCCGGCCTGACGTACGTGCGGGTCACATGACGTAGGTGAGGCTGACCCAGAAGACGAGTGCGGAGGCGGCGAGCAGCCCGCCGAGGGTGGTCGCCATGAGGACCAACGCCGGGGCGATCCGGACCCGGACCCGCAGCAGCAGGTACACGCCGATGGCGGCGATGAAGGCGATCACCGCGAGGTAGATCACGAGCAGGAAGCTCGCGGCGACGACGGCAGCCGCACCCGCGGCGGCCACACCGGCCCGGCGTGGGCCGAGGTCGCGCAGGAAGACAGGGTAGGCGACACCGGCGGCGAAGACGGCGACAAAACCCACCACGGCCGGAAGGGCGAGCGTGGCGAGGTAGAGCATCAACAGGAAACTGGCGGTGATGCCGATCGTCACGGCTCCGGCGGCCCCGGCGGCGCGCCGTGGGCCGAGGTCGCGAAGAAGAACCAGGTAGGCGACGGCGCCAGCGCAGACAGCCGTGCCGCCGATGAGGATCGCGAGGGACGAGTCCACGTTCTTCCTTCGGGTCTGGGGACGAGCGGTCGTCGGACGCTGGGAATCGTACGAAACCTCCGCACCCCCGGAGGTCCCCCCGCCGTACGCCTGGCCGCTCGCCCGGCCCTCCGCACGCTCCCGTCCCGGATGCGGACGCCCGGTGCGGCGGGAGATCGCTCCGACGTCGACCGTCCCGTCCGGTGAGGTCGGTCGTTCCGGCGGCGAGGCACGGGCGAGGCGCCTGCCGGCATGGCAGGGTATCGCCGTGACATCGACCCTTCCGCCCGACGTCAGCGGCTACCTCGCCCGGGTGCTGGACCGGCTGCGCACCGTACTCGGGGACGCGCTGCTCGGCGTCTACCCGACCGGATCCCTGGCGCTCGACGGCTATTCGCCGGGGCGCAGCGACATCGACCTGATCGCCGTGGTCGAGCGCGCCGGTCCGGCGGTACTGGAGACGCTCGCCGCCGAGTTGTCCCACGACGTGCTGCCCTGCCCCGCCACCGGCCTGGAGTTCGTGCTGTACGAACGGTCGGCGGTGGCCGGCGCGGGTAACGGCGCGGGCTTCGCACTCAATCTCAACACCGGACGGGAACTGCCGCCGAAGGTCGGCTTCGGGGCGAGCGAGGACGAGGCGGTGTTCTGGTATCCCATCGACCGGTCGATCAGTAGCCAGCAGGGCGTCGCGCTGCTCGGTCCGCCACCCGCCACGTTGCTGGCGCCGGTGCCGTTCGACGCGCTGCTGCCGGTACTGGTCGAGTCGGTCGAGGCGCGCCTGCACACAGACCTCGATCTCGGCGACAACGCGGTACTCAACGGCTGCCGCTCGCTGCGGTACGCCAGCCAACGCCGGTGGTACGCGAAGCGGCCGGCGGCGCAGTGGGCGGCCGGCGCCGCGCCGGAGTTCGGTCCGCTGATCCACGCGGCACTGCACGGCTACGCCCGGGGCCGGACCGCCGACGACACAGTGGACGACGCGCAGGTGCACGCCTTCCTCACCTTCGTCCTCGACCGGCTCGGCCAGCACCGCCCCGCCGCGACCGCCGGTGGTCGACGCGGCGGATAGCAGGTCCCGACGGACGCCCGGCAGGCGGCGGCTGCCACCGGTCAGCACCGCCCGGAGCCACGGGCGGTGCGCGGCCATCCGGTTCCGGGCGGGTGCGGGCAGGGGTGTTCGCAGGTGGCGTCCTGGACTATGCGGACCGGATCGCGAGCACGGCCTGGACCAGCGCGGCGTGGGTCAGGGTCTGCGGATAGTTGCCGAGGTGGGCGCCGGTGGCCGGGTCCATCTCCTCGGCGTAGAGACCCAACGGGCTGGCCCGGTCAAGGAGTGCCTCGAACAGTTCGACCGCCTCGACCCGCCGTCCGGTGGCGGCGAGGGCCTGGGCCAGCCAGAACGAGCAGGGTAGGAAGGCGGCCTCCGCGCCGGGCAGGCCGTCGCGTCCGGGTGGGTAGCGGTAGAGCAGCGGGCCGCCCGCGTCCAGGTCGCTCCGGATGGCCTCGATGGTGCGCGCGACGCGGGCCGAGCCGGCGTCCTCGATGCCGAGCAGCGGCAGCACCAGCAGCGCCGCGTCGACTTCCCGGGAGCCGTAGCCTCGGACGAAGTTCGACCGCTCCGGGTCGACGCCGTGCGCCCGCACGTCGTCGGCGATCGCCTGTCGGGCGTCGCGCCAGCGTCGCCGCTGCCGCTCGGGAAGTGCATGGGTCTCGGCTATCCGCAGCGCCCGGTCCAGCGCGAGCCAACCCATCAGCTTGGAGTGCACCTGCTGCGTGGCGTGCCGCAGCTCCCAGATACCGGCGTCGGGTTCCCGCCACCGCCGGGCGACCACCTCGGCGAAGCCGCGTACGGTCCGCCAGGTTTCCGCGTCGAGGCGGTGTCCGGCCCGGGCGTACACCCAGACGGCGTCGACGACCCAGCCGTAGCCGTCGAGCTGGTGCTGACCGGCGGCACCGTTGCCGAGGCGTACCGGGGTGCTGCCGGCGTAGCCGGGCCAGCCGTCGAGCCGCCGCTCCCCCGGCACCCGCAGTCCGTCCAGGGTGAACAGAGCCGGTAGGCGCGGTCGCTGCAACCGGCTGGCCCGCAACAGCCAGGCGAGGAAGCCACGGGCCTGATCGGGCTTGCCGACGCCGAGAAAGGCGGCGATCGAGATGCTGGCGTCGCGGGGCCAGACGTAGCGGTAGTCCCAGTTCCGTACTCCGCCGGGCTGCTCCGGCAGCGAGGTGGTCGGCGCGGCGACCGGGGCATGCGACGGCGAGTACGTCAACAGCCGCAACGTGAGCAGGCTGCGCGCCACCGCGTCCCGGAACGGCAGTTCGGGGTCGACGTCGGCGATCCATGCCCGCCAGTGCGCCTCGTCGGCGCGCAGCAGTTCCCAGGCCGCCTCCGGATCGACGTACAGCAGTGGTTCCCGGTGCGCCATGACCAGTACGAAGGTGACCGGTCGGTCCGGGTGGACGGTCACCGGGACCGGTCGGCCGGGTTCGACGAGGGGCCCGGGAGCGCAGGTCAGTGACACCGCGAGCGAGCCCCATTCGCAGACGAGCAGCGACCGGCGGCGGCGTACCCGGGGCGGCCGGTGGTCGGCGCCGAGCCGGGGGTCGAACTCGACGACGGCCTCGGCCGGACCTCCGGCGACGTGGAGCCGTCGGACCAGGAGCATCGCCGGGAGCATCCGTCCGGCGACCTCGGCCACCATCCCCTCGGTGAGGGTGAGACGCCGGTCGCCGACCGCCCAGGTCGTCCGCAGGGTTGCCGCGTGCCGCCGGTACCGCCGCTCGACCACCTCGGCCGGTCGGGCCGGGCCGATCCGGAAGGTGCCCGCCGCCGGGCCGCCGACGAGCCGGCCGAACAGGGGCGCGCCGTCGAACCGGGGTACGCACATCCAGTCGATCGCGCCGGCGCTGGAGACCAGGGCCGCCGTACGGGTGTCCCCGAGCAGCCCGTAGTCCGCGATCGGTGGCAGCCCCGGGCCGGCGGCCGGTCCGCTGGTCATCGCGTCCCTCTCCGGCGCCCCGACCGGGACCCGTCAGCCCGGTGTGCCGGTCCGCCGTCAGCCCGGTGTGACAGCTCGCTGGCGGCGCGGTGTGCCGGCCGGCTGGCGACGCGGTGTGCCGGCCGGCTGGCGACGCGGTGTGCCGGCCGGCTGGCGGCGCGGTGTGCCGGCCGGCTGGCGACGCGGTGTGCCGGTCCGGCCGGAGTTCGGCTCACCGGGCCTGGAGGAGCAGGCCGAGGAGGGTCCCGTAGAGGACGTGCATGACCACCGTGACCAGCGGAGTCTGCATGCCGTAGTTGAGGGCCAGCAGGCCCGGCGGCTCCAGCACCGCCGTACTGGACAGGCCGGCCCGCGCCGATGCCATCCGGGGATGTACGCCCGGCAGCAGCGGCAGCAACACCGTCAGCGCGATGCCGACGTGCAGTACGCCGAGCAGCGCTCCGAGCCACCAGGTGGCCCGCCCGAGCAGGGCGAACGTCGCGGCGTAGCCGAGCGCGAATCCCTGACCGGCCAGGAGGTGGAGGAAGAACCCGGCGACCCGGGCCCGGTCCGGGTCCTCGGTGACCAGGCTGCCGAGGATCAGCGGCAGGTCGACCCGGGTGAGCCCGGCGAGCTGCGCCGTGATCATCGCCGCGGTCAGCGCGGCGGTGGCCACCACGCCGAACAGTGCCCATCCAGCCCAGTCCATCTCAGTCGGGATTCCCCGGCGCGGGCCCGCTCGCCGGGGCGCGTCCCGGATCGGCCACCGGCCCGCCTCCCGACTCCTGAGTGGGTCGCACGGCATCGGGCACGCCCGGCTCCGGCGCCACCACGATCCTGATGGTTCATCCGGATTTCCACCGTAAGCGCCATGGCCCTCCGACGCCGCGCGGCTCGCCGTACCGACAGCGAGCCGCGCTGCCCGATCAACGAGGAGCGGGTACTACCGGGAGGCTCCGGCGCGCCGCTTGGTCCAGACGTCGAAGGCCACCGCCGCGAGCAGTACCGCGCCCTTGACCAGCATCACCCGCTCGCTGGGCGCACCCATCAACGACATGCCGTTGTTGATGACGCCCATGATCAGACCGCCGGTGATCGCCCCGACCACCTTGCCGACGCCGCCCTGCACGGCCGCCCCGCCGATGAACGCCGCCGCGATGGCGTCGAGTTCGAAGGCGTTGCCGGCGGTCGGCCCGGCCTGGTTGAGCCGGCCGGCGAAGATGACCCCGGCAAGCGCGGCCAGTACGCCCATGTTGACGAAGATCCAGAAGATCACCGACTTGACCTTGACGCCGCTCAGGGTCGCGGCCTGGAGGTTGCCGCCGACGGCGTAGATCTGCCGGCCGAAGACGGCCCGGTTGGTCAGCAGCGAGTACGCCAGGATCAGCCCCGCGAGCAGGATCAGCACCCAGGGCAGGTTCTTGAACCGGGCCAGCTGCACGATCACCGTCATCACCACGACGCCGGCCAGGACGAGCTTGAGGACGAAGAGCGGCAGCGGCTCGACGCTCTGCTGGTAGCCGAGCCGGGCCACCCGGCTACGCCACTGCACCAGCGCGATGCCGGCCATCGCGGCGATCCCGACCAGCAGGCTGAACAGGTCCGCCCCGCCCAGCGGGCCGAGCCCCACGTTGCCCAGGTAGCCCTCGGTGAAGCCGTTGGCGAGAGTACGCACCGGGTCCGGGAACGGGCCGATGCCCTGGTTGCCGAGGACGGTCAGGGTGAGCGCCCGGAACAGCAGCATGCCGGCCAGGGTCACGATGAAGGCCGGGATGCCGAAGTAGGCGATCCAGAACCCCTGCCAGGCACCGATCAGCCCGCCGACGACAAGGGTGATCAGCAGGGCCAGCGGCCACGGTACGTCGTGTTCGACCATCAGTACCGCCGCGATCGCCCCGGTGACCGCCACCACCGAGCCGGCGGAGAGGTCGATGTGCCCGGCGATGATGATCAGGATCATGCCGATCGCCAGGATCAGCACGTACGAGTTCTGCACGACGATGTTGGAGATGTTCTGCGGCTGGAGCAGTGCCCCGTCGGTCAGCACCGAGAAGAGCAGCACGATCAGCGCGAAGGCGACGTAGATGCCGCTCTGCCGCAGGTTCACCGACAGCCGGCGGCCGGAGCCGCCGGCCGGGGCGGACGGTTCACCGAGACCGGGCCCGCTCACCGCGACGTCGGCGTTGGTGGGTGCGGTGGCGCTCATCGAGGTCTACTCCTGTCCGTTCGTCGGGTCGCCCGGCCGGCCGGCGGCCGCCGGACCCGGGTCGTCCGAGCTGGTGCGGGCGTCGCCGTGGTCGGCCTGGCCCTTGGTCATGTACCGCATCAGGTGCTCCTGGGTCGCCTCCGCGCGCGGCACCTCGGCGGTGACCCGGCCGGCGGAGAGGGTGTAGATGCGGTCGCAGAGGCCGAGCAGTTCGGGCAGCTCCGACGAGATGACCAGAACGGCCTTACCCTCGTCGGCGAGCCGGTTGATGATCGAGTAGATCTCGTACTTGGCGCCGACGTCGATGCCCCGGGTCGGCTCGTCGAGGATCAGCACGTCGGGATTGGTGAAGATCCACTTCGAGAGTACGACCTTCTGCTGGTTGCCGCCGCTGAGCTTGCCGGTCACGCTCAGCACGCTCGGCGCCTTGATGTTCATGCTGGTCCGGTATTCGTCGGCGACCTGGTATTCCCGGTGGTCGTCGACCCAGCCGCGCCGGGCCAGCCGGGTCAGGCCGGCGGCCGAGACGTTGCGCTTGATGTCCTCGATCAGGTTGAGGCCGTACCGCTTGCGGTCCTCGGTCGCGTACGCGATGCCGTGCCGGATCGCGTCCCGCACCGACCGTACGCTGATTTCCCGGCCGTCCTTGACCAGCCGGCCGGAGATGTTCGTCCCGTACGAGCGCCCGAAGACGCTCATCGCGAGTTCGGTACGGCCGGCGCCCATCAGCCCGGCCAGCCCGACGATCTCGCCGCGCCGCAGCGTCAGGTTGGCGTTCGAGACCACCACCCGGCCGTGCTGACTGGGGCTGTGCACCGTCCAGTCCTCGATCCGCAGCACCTCGCTGCCGATGCGCGGCTCGCGCGGCGGGAACCGGTGGTCGAGGTCCCGGCCGACCATCCCGGAGATGATCCGGTCCTCGGTCACCTGGTCGGACTCGGGGTCCAGGGTCTCGATCGTCCGGCCGTCCCGCAGGATGGTGATCCGGTCGGCGATCGCCGCGATCTCGTTCAGCTTGTGCGAGATGATCACGCAGGTGATGCCCTGGTCGCGCAGGCCGCGCAGCAGGTCGAGCAGGTGCGCCGAGTCCCGGTCGTTGAGCGCCGCGGTGGGCTCGTCGAGGATGAGCAACCGGACCCGCTTGGAGAGCGCCTTGGCGATCTCGACGAGCTGCTGCTTGCCGACGCCGATGTCGCTGACCTGGGTCACCGGGTTCTCGTGGAGTCCGACCCGGGCCAGCAGCTCGGCGGCCTCGTGGTTGGTCCGGTTCCAGTCGATCAGGCCACGGCTGGCCCGCTCGTTGCCGAGGAAGATGTTCTCGGCGATCGAGAGCTGTGGGCAGAGCGCCAACTCCTGGTGGATGATGACGATCCCGCGCCGCTCGCTGTCCCGGATGTCGGAGAACTCGCAGGGCTCGCCGTCGAAGGAGATCTCCCCGGAGTACGAGCCGTGCGGGTAGACCCCGGAGAGCACCTTCATCAGGGTGGACTTCCCGGCGCCGTTCTCGCCGCAGATCGCGTGGATCTCACCCCGGCGCACCGAGAGGCTGACCTGGTGCAGTGCCCGTACCCCGGGAAAGGTCTTGGTGATGTCCCGCATCCGCAGAATGTCGTCGGTCATGCCAACGGATCGCCTCCAGGGTCGGTGGGTGGGCCGGTGTCGCCGGTCGGGCCGGCATGGCGCGGCGGCCGCCTCGGGGATCGACCCGGGGCGACCGCCGCGACCGTACTACTGGAGCTGCTCCGGCTTGTAGTACCCGGTGTCGATCAGCGTGGCCTTGTAGTTGGCCTTGTTGACGATCACCGGGTCGAGCAGGAAGGAGGGCACGACCTTGTTGCCGTTGTCGTAGTCCTTCTCGTTGTTGACTTCGGGCTTGCTTCCCTTGAGCACCGCGTCGGCCATCTTGACCGCCACCTCGGCGAGCTGCCGGGTGTCCTTGTAGATGGTCGAGTACTGCTCACCGGCGATGATGGACTTCACCGAGGCGACCTCGGCGTCCTGCCCGGTCACGACCGGGTACGGCTGCCCGGCCGTGCCGTAGCCGTTGCTCTTCAGCGCCGACAGGATGCCGATCGACAGCCCGTCGTACGGCGAGAGCACCCCGTCGACCTTCGTGCCGCCACCGTACGTCTTGGTCAGCAGGTCCTCCATCCGGCGCTGCGCCGTGCCGGCGTCCCAGCGCAGGATGGCGACGGTCTTGAAGTCCTTCTGCCCGCTCTTGACCACCAGGGTGCCCTTGTCGATGTACGGCTGGAGCACCGACATCGCGCCGTTGAAGAAGAAGGTGGCGTTGTTGTCGTCCGGCGAGCCGGCGAACAGCTCGACGTTGAACGGTCCCTTGGCGGTGCCGTCGCTGCCGTCGGAGTTCTTGAGCTTCAACCCGACCAGCAGCGAGGTCGCCTGCTGCACCCCGACCTTGAAGTTGTCGAAGGTGGCGTAGTAGTCGACGTTCGGGCTGTTGCGGATCAGCCGGTCGTACGCGATGACCGGGATCTTGTTGTCCGCCGCGTTCTGCAACTGGGTGGTGATGGCGGTGCCGTCGATCGAGGCGATGATCAGCACCTTGGCGCCCTTGGTGATCTGGTTCTCGATCTGGTTCACCTGGGCCGGGATGTCGTTCTCGGCGTACTGGAGGTCGACGGTGTAACCGAGCTTCTCCAGGCCCGCCTTGACGTTGTTGCCGTCGTGGATCCACCGCTCGGAGGACTTCGTCGGCATGGTGACCCCGACGAGCGCCCCGGCGTTGTCGCCGGAGCCGGCCTCCTGGTCCACGGTCTTGGTACTCGATCCGCACGCGGTGAGCGCGGCGGCGAGCGTGGCGGCGCTGGCCACCGCCGCGAGCCGGACGAATTTCATCTGGTCCTCCATTTCCTGGTACGGCGTGCGGGTTTCCGGTCCGCCGCCGGCCCGGGTCACGGGACGGCCGGCGAGGTGGCGGGGCGGGCCCGCCCGGGCGATGCTGCCCCGGCGCGGGCCTAACGGGTCAGGGTCAGCCCCGGCCGGGCAGCCCCTGGGCGAGTCGGTGGTATGCCTGGTTCCAGCGCAGCCGGTCCCGGAAGTCCGCGGTCGTGGTCCGCTCGTCGATCAGCACCAGCTCGGTGTGCAACATGTCCGCGAAGTCGCGCAGCGTGGCCGCGCCCACCGCCTGGGTCAACACGGTGTGGTGCGGTCCCCCGGCGGTGAGCCACGACTCGGCGGAGGTGCTCAGCGACGGTGCCGGCTTCCACACCGCCCGGGCGACCGGGAGCCGGGGCATCGGCTCGTCCGGCGGCACCACCTCGATCTCGTTGGCGACGAGGCGGAACCGCTCGCCGAGGTCGGCCATCCCGATCACCACCCCGGGACCGGGAGTGGCGTCGAAGACGAGCCGGACCGGGTCCTCCCGGCCGCCGATGCCGAGCGGGTGGATCTCGCACGACGGGCGCCCACTCGCGATGCTGGGGCAGATCTCAAGCATATGCGCGCCGAGGATCTTCGGCTCGCCCGGTCCGAAGTGGTAGGTGTAGTCCTCCATGAACGAGGTGCCCCGGGCGGACCCGACGCCCATCGCCTTGACCGCGGCGAGCAGCGTCGAGGTCTTCCAGTCGCCCTCGCCGCCGAAGCCGTAGCCGTCGGCCATCAACCGCTGCACGGCGAGCCCGGGAAGTTGCCGCAG
This sequence comes from Plantactinospora sp. CA-294935, assembly GCF_050936445.1. NCBI lineage: Bacteria > Bacillati > Actinomycetota > Actinomycetes > Micromonosporales > Micromonosporaceae > Plantactinospora > Plantactinospora sp. CA-294935. The sequence goes on along the minus strand of NZ_JBNJMU010000001.1, from coordinate 6,550,319 downwards.
CCCGCCGAGGTCCTGGAAGTTCGTGGTGAACGCGCCGAAGCCGCCTTCGGCGAGGAACTGCCGCAGCCCGGCCTCGATCCGGGCCGCGTACCGCAGCGACTCGTGCCGGTCGCCGTCCTTGGCCAACTCGGGGGCGAGCCGGTAGGTGTCGGCGTACTCGCCGACCAGGCGCTCGACCTCCTGGTCGGCGACCCGGTCCACCACCTCGACCAGGTCGTTGACCCCGTAGGTGTTGACCGAGACGCCGAACCGCAGCTCCGCCTCCACCTTGTCGCCCTCGGTGACGGCGACGTCGCGCATGTTGTCGCCGAACCGCGCCAGCCGGAGGTTGCGCAGGTGCGCGAGGCCCAACGCGGCGCGGGCCCACTCGTCGATCCGGGCCACCACGGTCGGGTCGGAGGCGTGCCCGGCGACCGTCTTACGGGCCAGTCCGAGTCGGGTCTGGATGAACCCGAACTCGCGGTCGCCGTGCGCGGCCTGGTTGAGGTTCATGAAGTCCATGTCGATGGACTCCCAGGGCAGCGCCTCGTTGAGCTGGGTGTGCAGGTGCAGCAGCGGCTTGCGCAGCGCGTCCAGGCCGGTGATCCACATCTTTGCCGGCGAGAAGGTGTGCATCCAGGCGATCACGCCGAGGCAGCCGGGGTCGGCGTTCGCCTCCAGCAGGACAGCGCGGATCGCCGACGCCTCGGTCAGTACGGGTTTCCAGACGATGTCCGCGACGATCTGACCGGAGCCGGTGAGCGTGCGCAGAATCTGCTGCGACTGGGACGCGACCTGGTCGAGGGTCTCCGGACCGTACAGGTGCTGGCTCCCGGTGAGGAACCAGATCTGCGGATGCGTGGCCGGCGGCATGTCCACCTCTCCTACTTGGGGCATGGCTCCTGCCAGCCCCGACGGTCTGGTCGCGATCACGTCGCGAGCCGAGTGTTACCGCTAACATTGGAGCAGTCAAACCGTACACCGTAACGCTTCAGTAACGGGAGCGCGGTAATCCGCAGGTCGTGCGTTGAGGCGTCGAACGGTCGGTCCGGGACGTCGAACGGTCGGTGCCCGACCCGGACCCCGGGGTACCCCGGCCGTCCCGGTCGGTCTCCGGCCGATCAGCGCCGCTACTGCAGCAACGACCAAGCGGTCGACGGTCTCGCCGGGCACAGGTGCGCCGATTGCGGGGCACCCGACCCGTGTCTGCATGCCCGGGATGATGGCCGGCGCGCTCAGTCCGGGGGCGCCGCCGAGGCGGGCGGGAACGGTATCGAGGCGTCGTATTCGTGGTGCGCCACGACCTGGAACCCGTTGCGGAGCAGCAGGGCCGCCGTGACCCCCTGGCCGGCGACCCGGTTCCGCCGGAACGTCCCGTCGCTGATCTGCCGGCAGCCGCAGGACGGGCTGTAGTCCTGGAGTACCGCCCCGACCGCCCCGGATGCCTGGGCGATCCGCAGGGTCCGCCGGGCACCCGCCAGGTACGCCTCGGTCACGTCCTCGCCCCGGTGGGTCAGCACCCGGGCGCGGCCGTCCAGTACGTCGAATCCGTCCCCACCCACGATCTCGGCACGGTCGCGCGGGGTGGGCAGCCCGCCCATCACCTCCGGACAGACCAGCCGGACCCGGGCATCGGCGCCGGGCGCCACCTCCTCCTTCGCGGCGCCACCGTCGTACGCGCAGCAGGTCCCGGCCAGGCAGGCGCTCATCAGGAACAGTGGCCTGCCCTCCTGGGCGGAGGTGGTCGGGGTGTTGTCGGTACCACGCGTTGCGTCCATATCCGGTCCTCCGCGATTCGCCGGCAGATCGGCGCGGAACACGGCGCCTCCGGACAGAAGTCCGAAAGACGGCGCTACCGACAGAAGTCTAGGCGTCCGGCCGAAACTCGAACCGCCGCAGCGAACCGGGGCCGGACCGGGCGGCAGGCAGCGGGACCGGGCGGCAGGCAGCGGGACCGGGCGGCAGGCAGCGGGACCGGGCGGCAGGCAGCGGGACCGGGCGGGACCGGGCACGGGACGGGCGGGACCGGGCACGGGACGGGCGGGACCGGGCACGGGACGGGCGGGACCGGGCACGGGACGGGCGGGACCGGGCACGGGACGGGCGGAACCGGGCACGGGACGGGCGGAACCGGGCACGGGACGGGCGGAACCGGGCACGGGACGGGCGGCGCCGGGCACGGGACGGGCGGCGCCGGGCGGCAGGCAGCGGGACCGGGCACGGGACGGGCGGCGCCGGGCAGCACCGGGCGGGAGCAGGCGGCACCGACGGGACGCCGGAGGGCGAAGCGCGACGGGGGGCGGCGGGCGCACAAACGGGGCAGCTCGACAGTGCGCCACGGAGATGCCGCCCGGTCGGCCGGAGCCCGAATGGACCTCGGCGGCACCGGGTATCGGCAGGTGGACGGCCACCGAACGCGGAGCCGACCGCCGACGCGAGGAGACGCGAACATGACTGCCGCCACCCGGCCCATGCTGGCCACGTACCCAGGAGAGATCAACCTCGACCGCGACCTGCTGGCCAGGTCGATCGACGCGTTGCTCGCCTGCGCCCAGGCCTGCACCTCGTGCGCGGACGCCTGCCTGAGCGAGGCGGACGTCGCCCAGCTCGTCAAGTGCATCCGGACCGACCTGGACTGCGCCGACGTCTGCTCCACCACCGCGCGGGTGCTGTCCCGGCACACCGGCTACGACGCCAACCTCAGCCGCAGCCTGTTGGAGGCCTGCGCGACCGCCTGCCGGTCCTGTGCCGACGAGTGTGAGCGGCACGCCAAGATGCACGAGCACTGCCGGATCTGCGCCGAGGCCTGCCGGGTCGCCGAACGGGCCTCCCGGGAAGTGCTGGCGGCGATGAGCCGCTGAGCGGACCGCCGACCCGACGACGGTCAGCCGCCCTCGGGTCAGTCCGCGTCGCCGGTCAGCGGGCGGCCCGCTCGGCGGCGGCGTGCCACCAGCCCGGTGGAGACGGCCCGGTGACCGCCGAGGTCGGCTGGTCCGGATGCAACCCGAGCCGGCGCAGGGCCTCCGCCCGTACCCGGACGTCGTACCAGCCGCGCCACCGGCCGTCCGGTCCGGGGCCGCAGGCCAGCCCGCACCGGACGTCGTCGGAGTCGAAGGGCATCCAGTCGATGCCCCGGTCACGCAGTCAACCGCGCAGCGCGGCCGCCGGGTGCAGCCGACCGGTGTTCTCGAACGCCAGGACGCGGATCCAGTCTGGAGTCGGCGCGGTCATGCCGCTCAGTCTGCCCGTTCGGCCGCGCGCGAGCCACCGGGATAACACCGGACTAGTTTGGTGCCGTGACCACCGACCCCGGAAAGCGGACGCCGACGCGGACCCTGCTGGTGCCGGGACGCGGTCGCCCAAAGCCGGAACACTGGTTGCGACGCTGGGCCGACGCACATCCGGAGTACCGGTGGGCGCCCTATCCGCCCGGTCCGCCGTTCACCCTGTCGGACCGGGTCGCCGCGCTGCACGAGGCCCTCCGCGAGGCGCCGGACCCGGCGGTGCTGGTGGCGCACAGCGCCGGCTGCCTCACCGTGGCGGCCTGGGCGGCCCGGCACACCGGCCCGATCCGGGCCGCCCTGCTCGTCACCCCGCCCTACCTCGACCCGGCGTGGGAGCCCGACCCGAACCGTCCACCGGACGACAGCGTCTACGGCCCGGTGCCGCGTACCCGGCTGCCGTTTCGGTCGATCATGGTGGCCAGCCGTACCGACCCGTACACGACGTTCGCACAGTTCGCGGAGTACGCCGAGGACTGGGGTGCGGAGCTGTTCGACGCGGGCGACGCCGGACATGTCGAGACCGCGAGCGGCTACGGCCGCTGGCCCGCCGGTGAGCGGCTGCTCGCCAAGCTCCACCAGGAACCGGACTGAGCAGCTCGGGTGCCTCGGGCACCGTCCACTTCGCCCCTGTCGCGCCCGACACCCTGAGTCAGTACTCATGTACTATCACCGGACGACTGCGGCGGGCACTACACGACCACCGGGCCTCCGGAGGGGCCTCGGGTGCACTGGTCACGCCTCGCTAGGATCCGCACAGAGCGAAGCGGAAGTGGGTTGGGATGCAGCCAGTGGGTCCGTACCAGTTCATCGAGGCGGTCAGCCTGTGCCAGGTCGGCAGCGTCTGGTCCGCCATCGACGGGCAGGGTAACTCGTACACGGTGGCCGTGCTGGACGCCGCCGTCGCGAGCGACCAGCGCTGGCGGGACGCGTTCGTCGGCACCGCCCAGGCGCTGGCGCAGCCCGGTGCGGGCGGCCCCCGTTACGTGCACGCGGAGTTCGCCGCTCCCGCACCGTGGGTCGCCTACGCCGCCAGCGAGACCAACGGCGGCGAACGACTCTTCGCGGCGCTGGGCATGGAGTGCCGGCCCGCACAGGAAGGACTGGGCGACGGCGAGTCGCCGACCATGAAGACCGCCGCCGTCACCGCGCCGACGACCGCCGGAACGCCGGACGGCTCGCCGACACCCGACGACGAACTGGCCACCCCCACGACCAGGCTGACCCCGGGTGTGGCGCCACCCAACCCGTGGCAGGCCGGGCCACCGCAGCCGACGCCGCCGGTGAACGCGACCCCGACGTCGTCGCCGCCGCACCAGACCTCGGCCCCGCCGCACCAGACCTCGGCCCCGCCGCACCAGACCTCGGCGCCGCCGTACCAGGTCTCCGTGCCGCCGGACCAGAGTTCGGCGCCGCCGTACCAGGTCTCCGTGCCCCCGGACTCGGTCTCCGGACCGCCGCAGCCGCTGCCGGAGATGCCGCGCGCGTACCCGGCCGACGCGTCGGCGAACGCGTCCGGGTACGACCCGCTCTATTCGCCGGTGCGGCACATCGTGCCCTCCGAGCCGAAACCCCGCCGCAACGGGCTCTGGATCGGCGTCGCGGCACTGGTCGTACTGCTCCTCGTCGGCGGTGGAACGACCCTGGCCCTGACCGTCGGCGACGACGATCCCGCGCCGCCGGCCACGACCCCGCAGGCGGTCAGCCCCACCCCGTCGGCGGTGGCGATCCCGACCGCCCCGCCGGTCGCGCCGGGCAAGGAGCCGCCGAAGGAAGTGAAGTGGCCGACGGACTGGCCGAAGTTCAATCCGAGCTTCCCCTTCCACACCCTCGAACTGGAGGGTCTCGGTTTCCCGCTCAAGACTCCGCAGGCCTGGCAGTGCACACCGGCCGGACAGGCCGAGGGGTACGCGAAGTACAACTGCGGCGTACCCCCGGGCTCGGGACCCGAGATCGGGGGCGAGTTGGTCGTCCGGTCCTGCACCCCGTGCGACGGGGACACGCGGTTCAGGATGCGCCTGGCCGAGGAGGCGTGGGGGCTGCAGTGGAACCGCGCCGGAGGGTCGGCCCTCTACGCCGAGTCGTTCCAGCTCGAGGGCAATCCCGACCGGCGGTACGGCCTGGTCCTGATCGCCTACTACCGCACCGGCACCAATGTCGACCGGCAGATCGTGCTCCGGATGACCTCACCGGTGGACGGTGCCGGCCAGATCCGCCGGGTCGCGAACTACCTGCGCGACACGCTGATCTTCTGAATTGAAGATCAGCGCTCTTCCGATTGCCATCCACGCGTTGCCGAGAACGGATTCGGGTCGTCAGTGAGCAGAGACGTCCATCGCGGCGCAGAGAACGCCTCGTCTCACCGGGACACCGACGCCGACCGGCGTGGCCGGTCGCGTCCACGGCGAATCCCGCGGACCTCCCGTACACCGCTGTTCGCGGCGGCACTCGCAGGCATCGTCGTCGGCATGGCCGGCCCGCCGGCGGCCGCCGCGCCGGGGCTCGCCCCGAACGAGCCGGCGACCGCGGTGGCCGGTAGGAGCACGGTCTATCTCGAGGCGACGTTCACCGGCTACCTGCGGTACGCCGCACCGGACGGCACCAGCCGGCAGGAGCGGGTCACCGTACACCGCCGGTGTGGTGGCGTGATAGTCAACCCGGACGGACACGTCGCCACCGCCAACGGCTGCGTACGTCCCGACGAGCGGGAACTGCTGGTCGAGGCCCGGTACGCGCTGGCCCAGGCGCTGGTCGAGGCGGAACGGCTCCCCGCCGACGGGCTGGAGGATTTCGTCCGCGGCATCGGCGAGACGGCCAGTTTCTCGGGCCCGCGTCCCGGCACGAAACCCTCGTCGGCGCTGTGGGGGCAGTTGGGTGTCGCCCGGCCGGGAATCACCGCCGAACCCGCGATCCGGGCCAGCGTGGTCGAGCCGGATCGGGATGCGGCGCAGCAGAGCCTGGCCCTGGTCAAGCTCTCCCGCTCGGGTCTGTCGGCGATCGAGGTCGGCGCCGGTGCCGGCCCCGAGCCGGGCAGCGAAGTGGTGGTCCTGGGCTACGGGCCCGACGAGCCGGAGACCGGATCCGGCGACTACCGGCAGCGGGCCCGGCCGGTCGAGGGCAGCGGCTGGACCGGACCGGACCGGCTGGCCGGCGACGGCCTCGGACCCAGCTTCCGGGGCAGTCCGGTGCTGGACACCGACGGGCGGCTCCTGGCGATCCTGGACAGCGACCCGTCGACCACCGACGGACGCAGCCGGCTACTCGTCCCCGCCAGCGAGGTCGCCGCACTGCTCGCGGAGGCCGACGTCGCGAACCGGTTGAGCGAGGTCGACCGTGCGTACCGGGACGGGCTGCGGGCCTACTTCGCGGGACAGTTCTCCACCGCCGTCCGCCGGTTCGACGAACTCCTCCGCCTGGCGCCGTCGCACAGCTCCGCACGGACGTACCGGGAACGGGCGCAGCACCGGCTCGAGGTCGACGGCGACGCGGTCGAGAACTCGGCGCAGTGGCTCCGCTATCTGCTCTCGGCGGCCGCGGGAGTCCTGCTCATCGTCGCCGCCGGCCGCGTCCGGCGTTTCATCCCTGTACTACTATCTGGCGCGGCTCGCCGCACGGTCCCGCGCCGGTGGAATTCCGGGCGGCCCGCTGCGCGGCCGTGACGGGGGCTCGAGGGGAGGAACGGACATCGCGGCGTCATCTGCGGAGACATCCGGCGCCCGGACCGCACCGTTGGCAGGGCGCTCCGTCGCACTGGTGCACGAGTGGTTCGGCGCGACGGGCGGCTCGGAGAACGTGTTTCTCTCACTGCACGCGATAGTCCCGCACGCCACCGGGTTCGTGCTCTGGCGGGACCGGGACGCCCGGCGCGGGCTCGAGTTCCGGGAGTCCTGGCTCGCCCGTACGCCGCTGCGCCGGGCGAAGGCGCTCGCCCTGCCGGTCATGCCGCTGACCTGGCGTACCCTGACCCGTGAACGGTTCGACGTGGTCATCTCGTCGAGCCACGCGTTCGCGCACACGGTCAAGCTCCGTCAGGACCAGGGCACCCGATACCTCAGTTACGTCCATTCGCCGGCCCGCTACCTGTGGAGTCCCGACTTCGACGGACGCGGCTCCGGCGGGCTCCTCGCGCTACCCCGGTCCGCGTTGCGGCACACCGACCGGCGACTCAGCCGCCATGTGCACAGCTACGCCGCGAACTCGGCCGAGGTGCGCTCACGCATCCAGCGGTTCTGGCGCCGCGACGCCCGGGTGATCAACCCGCCGGTCGACGTGAACTACTACGTGGACCCGCCCGCGCCGCAACGCCGACAGAATCGCGACTACCTGCTCGGGGTGGGGCGCTGGATCCCGTACAAGAACTTCGACCTCATGATCGAGATCGCCGACGCCGCCGGCCTGCCACTGGTCATCGCCGGCTCCGGGCCGGCGGAGGAGTCCCTGCGACGTGCCGCCGCCCGGGTACGGGTGCCGGTCAGCTTCGAGCACCGTCCGTCGCAGGAACGGCTCCGCGAACTCTACTGGGGTGCCAGGGCGCTGCTCTTCCCCGCGCACGAGGACTTCGGCATCATCCCCGTCGAGGCGATGGCCTGCGCCACGCCGGTGATCGGCGCCCGGCGCGGCGGCCTGCTGGAGACCGTGGTCGACGGGGAGACCGGCTTCCTGCTCGACTCGGCAGACCCGCACCGGTACGCCGACGCGCTGCGCCGCCTCGACGAACTGGACCCGTCCCGGATCACCGCCCGCGCCGCCGACTTCTCGGCGGACGTGTTCGCGGGCAACGTGGCGTCGTGGGTCACCGATGAAGCGCACTGACCGCGGCGACGGTGCCGGCGTGGCCGCGAACGTCACCCGCTGGCGTACCGCTCCCGTCGTCGCGTCGGCGGCCGGAACCCTACTCGTCGCGGCCCTCGGCGTCACCACCGTGCTCCCCCGGCCCACCGTGGCCGGGGTGCTCGGACTGGTCGTGGTGGCGATCTGCCTGGCCGCGCTCTACCACGCCACCGTCGCCGAGTCGTTCGCACCTGTCGCGGTGACGTTCTGGGCGTTCGTCGGGGTGTGGGTCGGCTTCGCGCCGCTGCTGCAGATCCGGGACCGCCGGCTGCCCTGGCCCGACCTGCCGCTCTACCAGCACTACGTCACGGCCCAGGTGATCCTCATCCTGGCCGTCACCGCGTACTGGGCCGGTTACACCCGCCGGCTGCCCGCGCCCCGGACGGTCTCGTCCGGCCGCCTCCAGGTCACCGTGGAGAAGGCGGTCGTGCTGACCGGGCTGGCCCTGGTGATGGCGGTGGTCTGCCTGCCCCGCACCGGTGGACTGGCGGTCCGGTTCACCAGTCGCGACGACCTGCAACGCGCCATCGAGCAGGCCGGTCTGCGGGGCGGCCAGGACCTCGCCCTCCTCGGGCTGCTCAGCACGCTGCCGGCCGCGATCAGCGTGGTCGCGTTGATCCTGTGCCTGCTCTGCTGGCGCAACCGCTGCTATGCCGATCCGAGGGCGCGGCTGATCCTGGCCGCCGGTACGGCTGTCGCGGTGGCCCTGAACCTCGTCTACAACAATCCGCTGACCGCGAACCGGTTCTCGTCGTTCAGCGTGATGCTGGCCGCCGGGCTGGCGCTGGTCAGGCTCCGCCGGCAACGCTGGCGTACCCTCTTCTCGGTCGGGATGCTGCTCGGGCTCGCCGTCCTCTATCCACTGGCCAACCTGTTCCGCAACGACCGGTCACGCGGAAACCTGCGGCTGGGCCTGGACGCCTACTACACCTGGGACTTCGACGGGTTCCAGCAGACCGTCAACGCCGCCTTCTACGTCGACAGCCAGGGCCACACCTGGGGGCACCACCTGATCTCGGCGCTCTTCTTCTGGGTGCCGAGGTCGCTGTGGGAGGGCAAGGCGATCCCGGCCGGAAACGTCGTCGCGGACAGCCGCGGTTACGAGTTCCAGAACCTGGCCCTGCCGTTCTGGGCCGAGGTCTTCGTCGAGTTCAGCTTCGTCGGCGTGGTGGTGCTGTTCTTCTGCTACGGCAAGCTGGCCCGGCGACTCGACCGGGCGCTGAACACCTCGCCGGCGAACCTGCCGGTCGCGCTGGCCGTCATCTTCGCCGCCTGCCAGATCGGGCTGCTGCGGGGGCCGCTCGGCGCCCAGATCCCGTTCGTCGGCGCCGCGTTCGTGGTGCTGCTGGTCGGAGTCTTCGGCTGGCATGGTCGGGTCTGGGGCCTCACCCGGCCGGACGAGGTCGGCCCGGTGGCGGAGCCGAGCGACCCGGTCCAGGTGCCGACGTGAGCCGCCCCAGGATCGCCGTCCTCGCCGACTGGTGGTGGCCGAACCTGGTGGGCGGGGCGGAGCGGTCGTCCCGGTCCGCCGCGCTGGAACTCGCCCGGACCGCCGAGGTCGCGGTCTTCGTACCCGCACCGGCAGACCAGGTGTACCCCGACGGGCCGCTCACCGTGCACGCCGTGCGACGGCCGTACGCCCGGCGGGTGCACGCCGACTCGGCGCTCCGGCGTGGGCTGGAGCTGTTGACCGCGTGGCTGCTGCCGACGGTCGCCTCCCGGCAGATCCGCGCGCTGCGGGCGTACCGCCCGGACGTGGTCGTCGCGACCAACATCTCCCGCACCGGCCCGTGGCTGCTGCGCTGGGCCAGGGCGAACGGTGTCCGGCTGGTGCGGTCGTACCACGACCTGAGCGACACCTGCTGGCGGCGGTCCCGGCGCCGGGGCGCCCGGAACTGCGTCGAGATCTGCGCGGACTGTCGGGTCAAGACCCGGGTCATGCGCCGGGCGACGCCACCCGCGACGATCGCCGTCTGCGTCTCCGGCTTCGTCCGGGACGAGTTGGCACGGGCTGGCCTGACCAGCGGGGAGACCAGCCTGGTGGGCTATCCGCTGATCGGCCCGCCGTCGGCCCCGCCGCAGGCGCACCGCCGCGACCCGGCGCGGGTGGTCCTCGGTTATCTGGGTCGGGTCGCCCCGGTGAAGGGCGTCGAGGCGGCGATCCGCACCGCCGCGGCGTACCGGCGGAACACGGGCGCGGCCGTCACCATGCTCGTGGCCGGCGAGGGCCAGCCGGACTACCTGCGGAGGCTGGCGGACCTCGCCACCGGGCAGCAGGTCGACGTGGACTTCGCGGGACACCTGGACGTCGAGGCGTTCTGCGCCCGGATCGACGCGGCGCTGATCCCGTCCACCTGGATGGAACCGTTCGGCCGGGTGGCGGTGGAGGTGGGCAGCCACGGTCGACCCATGCTCGTCTCGCGGGTGGGCGGCCTCCCCGAGGCCGCCGCCGTCTCGGGGGGACGGTACGCCTTCACCGACTTCACCGACCCGGAGGCCGCCGCCCGCGCCCTCGGCGAACTCCTCGACCCGCAGCCGGACTCCACGTCCGCACCGGCGCCGGGCCCGGCGATGCCGCTGGAGCAGGGCGTGGTGACCGCCGTCGCGCGGGCGTTGCAGGGCTGGCCCGGAAACCGGGAGGAGCAACCGGCGTGACGGAGACGGCGACGGCGACCGGCGGAGCCGCACGGTCCGGCGGGCGATCCTGGTCGACGCCGGCACTGACCCTGGGTCAGCTCGCGCTGATGGCCACCAGCCTGGTATTCAGCCTCTCCCTCGGTTATGCGGGCGGGCTGGCGGCGGTCGGCGCCGTCGCACCGGCGATGCTGGTCTTCCAACTAAGCTGCGGAGTCCTGCAACGTACCCTCGCCGAGGCGACGCTGCTGGCCACCGCCCACGAGGGCCGGCCCGCCGAGCGGGCGACCTGCCGGTGGTCGGTGGCCGCCGCGCTGGGCGGCGGCCTGCTCGGCGCCGTCGTGGCACTGCTGTCCAGCCTCGCCGTCCCGGACGTACCGGTGGAGTTGGCCCTCGGCTACGCGGCCGGGATCCCGTTCGTACTCGCGCTCGACGTCGGCCGGTCCGCAGCGGTGGCCGCCGGCGCGGCCCGGTCGGCGTTCCTGGAGTCGGCGCTCTGGCTCGTCGTCCAGACGGCGTCGATGCTGTGCTTCGCGGCGCTGGGCTCGCCGGTCGGCATCTGTCTGTCCTGGGCCGTGGTGAACGCCGTCTTCTTCCTCGTCGCCGCCGGCCAGCCCGATCGCCGGCCGGCGCTGCGCGGGCTGCTGCGGTGGCTGCGCTCCCGCCGGGCGAGCATGGGAGCGGCTTCGCTGGACGCCTTCGTCGTCGGCGTGACACCCGTACTCGCCATGCAGGTCACGGCGTTTGTCAGTACGGCCGCCACGCTCGGCGTCATCCGGGTACTGCAACAGGTGCTCGCACCGCTGGCGTTCGTCTCGATCACCTTCCGGCGGGTACTGATATACCGGCGGCGCGCCGACAGCACCAGTACGGTCTGGCAGGATCTCCGCGACGGGTTGCTGTCGCTGGCCCTGATGGCCGCCGGTGCGGTGCTGATCGGTCTGGCGGTGGTCCTCGGTCGGCGGCTCGTGCCCGCACTGGCCTTCATCCCGGTCGGCGCCGCGCTGGTCGCCGCCGGTGTGGAGAAGGCGGCGCTCGGCTTCTCCTACGGCTGCTCGTTGAGCAGGTTCGTCCGAGGTGAGTTCGACGTCCTGCTGCGCGCCCGCTACGTCATGCTCGGCCTCACCGTGCTCGCGGCACCGCTGATGACTCTCTGGTGGGGTGCGGCCGGCTACCTCGTCGGGTCGTCGCTCGGCATGGTCGGCTACTCGCTCGCCGTGCTCGGCCTGCCGGACGGTCGACGACCCGTTCCGGCCGGGCCGCGGCCCGGGTTTTCCTGATCGGAGTCTGTCCCCTATGTTTGCTGTATGACCGACGTCGTCGCGCTCCTGCTGCGCCGGGCCGGTTTCGGTCCCACCGCGAGCGAGCTGTCGGCGGCGCGACAGGCCGGCTACCCGGCGACGTTGTCCGCCCTGCTCTCCCCCGCCGGCCCGGACGTCGGCGCGACCAGTGCCCCCGTGCCCGTGCTGGCTCGGGATCCGTACGCGGGACAGCGCGACCCCACCCCGGAGCAGAAGGTCGCGTTCGAGCGTCGCCGGGAGATCGAGACCGAACAGATCACCCGGTGGTGGGTGGATCGCATGACGGTCGCCAGCCACCAGGCGGTGGAGAAGCTGATCTTCTTCTGGCACGGGCACTGGGCGACCTCGATCAAGAAGGTCCGCAGCCCGCAGCTGATGATGGTGCAGCACCGCACCTTCCGGCAGTCCACCGACTTCGTGACCATGGCCCGACAGATGGTGGTCGACGCGGCGCTCTCGCTCTATCTGGACGGCAACCGCAACACCCGGCGAGCGCCGAACGAGAACCTCGCCCGTGAGCTGTTCGAGCTGTTCATGCTCGGCATCGGCCACTACACGGAGAAGGACGTCAAGGAGGCGGGCCGGGCCCTGACCGGGTGGCGTTACAGCCTGGCCCAGGAACGCTCCATCTTCAACCCGGCGGAACACGACCCGGGCAGCAAGACGATCCTCGGCTCAACCCTGGACTTCACCGCGGCCACCCTGATCGACCTGTTGCTGGCCCAGGAGGCATGTCCACGGTTCATCGCGTCCCGGCTCTGGTTCCGCTACGGGTCGTCGACCCGTCCACTGCCTGAGGCGCTGCGGGACAAGATGGTCGCCGCGTTCCCGATCCCGATGGCGATGCTCAAGGTGATGTTCTCCGACGACGCGTTCCACGCCACCAACGGCGAGATGGTGAAGCAGCCGATCGAGTGGTTCATCGGCGCCCTGCGCCAGCTCGGGCTGCGGCCGGCAGCTCTGCCGACGGAAACCCACGACGAGTTGCTCAAGATCCTGGAAGACCTGGGCCAGCTTCCGTTCGCGCCGCCCAACGTCGGAGGCTGGCGCTCCGGCGGCGCCTGGCTGACCTCCGCCGCGGCCCAGGTCCGGCTACGTCTCGCCGGCAAGATCGCCGAACGGGCGGCGATCGACCGGCTGACGCCGGAGAGTCTGGCATATCTGCTCTGTGTGGACGCCTGGTCCAACCGGACCTACGCGGTGCTACGCGACGCGGCCAGTGACCCCCGCCGGCTACTGACCCTCGGACTCGTGAGCCCGGAATACCTGGTGGCCTGACATGATGGACCTACGGACGCGGCGCCGGTTCCTCCTCACCTCCGGAGTGGTCGGTGCCGGTGCACTGGCTGCCGGAGCCGGCACGTTGGGGCTGGTCGAACTGCTCCGCACCGCAGAGAGCGCCCGTGCCGCCACCGATGGCAAGCTCGTCGTGGTCACCCTGTACGGCGGCAACGACGGCCTCAACACCGTCGTACCGTACGCGGATTCCGCGTACCACTCGGCGCGGCCGGAGCTGGCGTACGACCCGGCGGAGGTGCTGCACCTCGACGACCGGCTCGGGCTCAATCCGAAGATGCCAGGGCTGAAGAAGCTCTGGGACGCCAAGCAACTCGCCATCGTCCTCGGCGTCGGATATCCCCGGCCGGACCGCAGCCACTTCCGGTCGATGGACATCTGGCAGACCGCCTCGCCGGCCAACCCCGTGCCGAGCGGCTGGGTGGGGCGCTGGCTGGACGGCACCTCGGCTCCGCCGGAGACGGCGGTGAGTTTCGAACCCGTGCTGCCGCCGCTGCTCGCCGGGGAGAGCCGGGCCGGTGCCTGCGTCAGCCCGGCCGGCCTGAAGCTGCCGAACGGGATAACGCCGGAGATGATCGCGGCACTGGGCCGGTCCGAGGCGGCCGAGCCGGCACTGCGGGCCCGGGCCGCGTCCGCCTACGCGGACCTGCTGCACGTGGAGCACCTGATCCGCGAGGCGGAGCAGGCGCCGAAGGATCCGGCCGGTCAGGAACTCGAGCTCCTCACCACCGGCACCGGCCGGACGAGTTCCCTCGGTACCCAGCTCGCCCTGGTGGCGCGCTGCGTCGAGGCCGGCGTGCCGACCCGGGTGTACTCGGTGAGCCTGGACGGCTTCGACACCCACGCCGACGAGATCGGCGCCCACGAGAGCCTGCTGAAGCGGCTCGACGACGCGTTGTCGGGTTTCGTCGCCCGGATGTCCCGGACCGAAGCCGGCCGGCAGGTGACGGTGGTGGTCTACAGCGAGTTCGGCCGGCGGGTCCGGGCGAACGCCTCGGACGGCACCGACCACGGCACCGCCGGCCCGGTGTTCGTGCTCGGTCCGCGGGTGGCCGGCGGCTTCTACGGCGAGCAGCCGAGCCTGACCGACCTGGACGACGGGGACCTGAAGGCGGGCCTGGACCTGCGGACGGTGGTCGGCACTCTGCTCGATTCGGTGTTGGACGCCGAGCCGGAGCGCTATCTCGACGGTTTCCAGAGCCGCTGGCTGCCGCTGCTGCGGACCGGATGACCTGCCCGGTGGCGCCGGATCACCGACCGCCGCCCCGGAACACCTCCGCGATCGTCCGCACCAGCACCTTGGTGTCGAGCCAGAGTGACCAGTTCTCGATGTAGTAGTTGTCGAACCGGGCCCGGTCGGAGATCGGGGTGTCGCCGCGCAAGCCGCTGACCTGGGCAAGGCCGGTCAGACCGACCGGTACCCGGTGCCGCATCGCATAGTCGGGATGCTCGGCGGAGAACTTCTCCACGAAGTACGGGCGCTCCGGGCGGGGCCCGACGACGGTCATGTCGCCACGCAGGATGTTCCAGAGCTGGGGCAGCTCGTCGAGGGACGTACGGCGCATGAACCGGCCGATCGGACCGACCCGGCGGTCGTCCGCGATGGACCAGTTCGTCTGGGACTCGTGCTCGTCGCGGGGGCGCATGGTGCGGAACTTGATTACCTTGAACGGCTTGCCGTACTGCCCGATCCGCTCCTGCCGGAAAAAGATGCCCCGGCCGCCGTCGAGGAACGTCAGCATCGCGCAGAGCAGGATGACCGGACTGAGCAGGACGAGCGCCACGGAGGCCAGCACGAGGTCGGAGGCCCGCTTGACCGCCCAGCGCGGCCCGGAGAGCGTGGTGTACCGGATCTGCACTACCGGGATCGCGCCGATGTGGTCGGGCATCCCGCCGGGTGACCGGGAACCCCAGAGCCGTTGTACCGCCCAGAGGTCGCAGCGGGCGCTTGCCGGGCGGCTCAGCAACTCCATCAGCGCGGGCTCCGGGCACTCCGGGTCGGCGATGATCAGGACGTCGCACTCCGTCAGCGCGATCCGCTGCTCCAGGTCCTCGAGGGTGCCGATCAGCGGCGCCGCGCCCGGGAGGTGGCGGTGGGTGGAGTCGACGCATCCGGCGAACCGGAGGCCGTACCGGGGGTTGCGCCGGAGCAGGCGGGCCAGTTCCAGCGAGATGGGGCCGCTGCCGATGATGATGGCGTTGTGCTCCACCCAGCGCCGCTGGCGAGCCAGTACGACCGCACGCCGGGTGATGGTGCGCCCGACGAGGACCAGTCCGGCAGAGAGGGCGACGCCCCGCATGAAGCCGGCGACGTACTCCACCGAGCCGTGCCGCGTGGCCGCGATGATCGCCACCGTGCCGGCCGAGGCGAGCAGCCGGCCGCAGAGGGTGGGGAGTTCGTCGAGGATGCTCACGTGCCGGCGACCACGATAGAGCCCGCCGGCCGCGAAGATGGTCACCGTGAGAGCGGCCGTGAACAGCGTCCCCCGCCAGTAGCGGTCGGTCAGCAACAGTGGGGTCAGCAGGGCGACGAGGTCGACCGGAGCTGTCACCATCCAGGCACGCAGGCTGCGGGTCCGCTTCGAGGTGGCGGAGCCGGCGTAGGGCAGCACGGCGGTGGTGTCGAGCCCGGGCCCGGCCCGCTCCGTCACGGCCTGCTCCGCCGCCCGAGGGCGTGGGAGCACCCGCTGGTCACTCTCGTCGACCGGCCGGGACTGCTCCACCGTCGGCGGCGCCAACCGACCGACGTCGTGGCTGAGCGCCGATTCCATCGCCGCGCCGGGCTGCACCGCCGGCCAGCTCGTCATCTCCATGACCTCCCCCCGGAGCACGGTCGCGGCGAGCCGAAACCGTGCGAAGTCGCCAGCAGGATACGGCCCGACCGCCCGTGTTTCCAGGGGCTACCCGTCCACTTCCGGCACGGCTGCGCCGGTGGCGACGCAGCGGAGCGAGCCGCCGAGGCTGCCGTGCCCCCGCTGGACGGTCGACGGACGGTGGTGGTCGGAGTCGTGCCCCGCCCGCCGGTCCACGGTGGACGTCTGGACACGGTGGTTGGCGTACCGCTATTTCTTGGCGTTGCTCAGAATCTCCGGTACCGCGTCCCGGCGGACCGCCTCGTAGAACCTCTTGGCCTTCTCCCGGTCGGCGAAGACGACACTCTCGCTGCCGACCCGGCCGGTGCCCTGGGTCGGACTTGTGACGAACGTCAAGTTGCCGCTGCGCAGATGCCGCAGCTCCATCCCCATGTCGAGCATGGAGAGGGTCTTGTCGACCGAGACCGCATCGGCGGAGGCCCGGATGAACGAATTCAGCTTGGCGGGGTTGGCCAGGGTCCCCCCGGAGGCGGCCTTGTCCAGGATGGCCCGGATGACCTGCTGCTGGTGCCGGATCCGGGCGAAGTCCCCGTCCTTGAACGCGTAGCGCTCCCGGGCGTAGTCCAGCGCCTGCGCGCCGTCCATGACCTGCGTGCCCTGCTTGAACTCGCGGCGGCCGCTCGGCAGCAGCGAGTGTGTCGAGGTGAAGCCCTCCTCGACGGTGATCCGCACACCGCCCAGCGCGTCCACGATCTCCTTGAAGCCGGCGAAGTCGACGAGCGCCACGTGGTCGACGCGGACCCCGGTGAACTTCTCGACCGTCTGCACCATCAGCGGGATGCCGCCCCAGGCGTAGGCCGCGTTGATCTTGGCGTCCCGGCCACCGTGCTTGCCGTCCTTGGACTTGGGCACGTTGACCCAGGTGTCCCGGGGGATCGAGACGAGCTGCGCGCTGGACCGGTCCGCCGGCAGGTGGGCGAGGATGATGGTGTCGCTGCGCGATCCGCCCGTGCTGGACGGGTCCCGGGTGTCGCTGCCCAGGATCAGGATGTTCTTGGCGTCCTTCGCCACCTTGACCGGGCGCGACTCCTCGGGAACGGTGTCGAACGCCTCGACCCGCTCGATGCCCGATTCCAGGGAATGGACGTAGAAGCCCGCCGCAACCGCTCCCCCGCCGCCGAGCAAGGCCAGCACCAACAGCGTGATGAGGACTATCCGCCTGGTGCGCCGCCGCCGCTTGGGGGCCGGTGTTTCGGTGGGCCTCCCGTCGGGAGTCACCGCGATGACCTCGGTGGAGTCGGACTCCGCGAGTTGGGGTCGCTGTGGCATGGCTCGATGCTACTGACCGGTGCAACAGCCTACGGCCCGGGATCCGGGGCGTACCCGGGCCATCCGACCGGGACGACCGCGTCGCAGGTCAGGAGGTACGCAGCCGGTAGCCTAAGCCGGGCATCGTCTCGAAGACGTCCTCACCGAGCTTCTTGCGCAGCGCGCTGACGTGGACGTTGACCAGGTTCGTGCCGGGATCGGAGTCGTAGCCCCGGGCGTGCGAGAGCAACTGCTCCCGGCCCAACACCCGGCCGGCATGCCGGATCAGCGTCTCCGGCAGCACGAACTCCCGGCCGGTCAGCGCCACGTCCCGACCGTGCGGCGCCGGCACCGACGATGGTTTCGTCTACGCTCTTCCCGCCGTTGCCGGCCCGGCCGGGCCCGGACGATGAGAGGCTTCTCATCCATCCCTCATCGGGACGTCATCCGGCTCCGGCAGCCTGGCGGCATGAGCGCGCAGAAAGTCGCCACCGGAGTCGGGCTGGGGGCGCTGGCCGGGTTGCTCGCCGGAGTCGGTCTGCCGGCGCTGCTGCCGCACGATCGGGTTCCGGTGATCCAGATCATCAGTCCGGCCACCCAGACCACGACGACCGACGGGGGCGACGATGCGGCCGGCCCGGTCGACGACGAGAGCCTCGGCCCAGCCGAGCGCGGAGGCGATGATGACGACGCCGGAGGCGACGGAACCGGTTCCGGCGACGGAGCGGACGACGGAGGCGGTGCCGACGACGGGGACGACGGCCCGCCCCGCACCGGCGGTGGCGACGACGACGGGGACGACGGGGCACCCGCTGGTGGTGACGACCGCCGGCCACCGCGCAACCAGCCGCCCGCCGACAGCGACGGAGCCGACGCCGAGGACGACCGGGACGACGACAGCTCCGGCAACGACGGAGATGATGACGGAGACGGGGACGGGGACGACGACTGAGCCGCCGGGCCGGCGCTGGCGACCGACGCTCGGGCTGCGGCTCCGGCTGCTCGGCTGGGCCCTGGCGCTGCTCGCCGTCGCCAGCCTGGCCTCGGTGGTGGTGATCCGGCAGGTGCTGCTCAACCAGTTGGAGAACCGGATCGCCGCCGACATGCGCCAGGAGGTCACCGAGTTCCGCCGGCTCGTCGGCGGTCGGGATCCGCAGAGCGGGCAGCCGTTCGGGACCGACCTGCGGGCCATCGCCGACACCTACCTGCTGCGCAACGAGCCGCAGGCCGGTGAACTGGTACTCGTCTTCGTCGACGGGGCGTTCTACCGGGCGACGGCGAACCCGCCGTACGACCCGAGCGGTGACGCGGCCCTGCTGCGCAGGTGGACCGGGCTGACCGACAGCGCGTACGGGCGGATCGCCGACACTCCGGCCGGATCGGCGCGCTGGCTGGCCGTACCGGTGGTGATCGACGGCGCGGTACGCGGCCAGGTGGTCGTACTCGAGTTCGGTGCCGAACGGCGGGCCGAGATCGAACGCGCGGTACGCCTGATGGCGTTGGCCTGCCTGCTGGTGATCGTGGTGGTGGCCGCCGGCGGTTACCTGGCGATGGGCCGGGCGCTGCGTCCGCTGCGGACGGTCACCGAGACCGCCCGGACCATCGAGGAGACCGACCTGTCCCGGCGGATCGAGGTCACCGGCACCGACGAGGTCGCCGACCTGGCGCACACCTTCAACGGGATGCTGGGCCGGTTGCACCGGGCGTTCGCCGCGCAGCAGGCGTTCGTCTCCGACGCCGGCCACGAGCTGCGTACCCCGATCACCATCGTCCGGGGCCACCTGGAGTTGATGGGCGACGACCCGGACGAGCGGGCCGAGACGGTCGCGCTGATCACCGACGAGCTGGATCGGATGAACCGGATGGTCAACGACCTGCTGATGCTCGCCCGCGCCGAACAGCCCGACTTCCTGCATCCCGAGCAGGTGGAGGTCGCGATGATGATGCACGACGTCTACGCCAAGGCCGTCGCCCTCGGGGACCGGGACTGGCGGCTCGGTGAGCTGGGCGAGACGGCCGTGTGGGCCGACCGGCAGCGGCTCACCCAGGCGTTGATGCAGCTCGCCCAGAACGCCGTCCAGTTCACCGACGTCGGCGACACGATCGAGCTGTCCGCCCGG
This sequence comes from Plantactinospora sp. CA-294935, assembly GCF_050936445.1. Lineage (NCBI taxonomy): Bacteria > Bacillati > Actinomycetota > Actinomycetes > Micromonosporales > Micromonosporaceae > Plantactinospora > Plantactinospora sp. CA-294935. The sequence continues at coordinate 6,530,757 of NZ_JBNJMU010000001.1, read as the reverse complement.
GCCGAGAGGCCGGGACAGCCGGGCCGGGTGCTGCTCTCGGTCCGGGACGCCGGGGTCGGCATCGAGCCCGAGGACCGGGAACGGATCTTCGCGAGGTTCGCCCGCGCCGAGCACGCGCCGCGACGGCATGCCGAGGGCTCCGGCCTCGGGCTGGCCATCGTGGCCGCGATCGCCGAGGCGCACCGGGGCACGGTCGCGGTGGACAGCGTGCCCGGCGCCGGGTCGACCTTCACCCTGGTGCTGCCGGCCAGCGCGGTACGGCCGCCGGCGACCGGGGGCGACCGGTGAACCGGGTACTCATCGCCGAAGACGAGCCGCGGATCGCCTCGTTCCTGACCAAGGGGCTGCGGGCGGCCGGCTACGTCGCCACGGTGGTGACCAACGGCGTGGAGGTGGCCGCGGCGGCCCGCAGTGGCGACTACGACGTGCTGATCCTGGACCTGGGACTGCCCGGGCAGGACGGGCTGGCGGCACTGGCCCAGATCCGGGCCAGGGGCGAACGGCTGCCGGTGATCGTGCTGACCGCCCGGGACGCCGTACCGGACCGGGTCGCCGGGCTCGACCTGGGCGCCGACGACTACATGACCAAGCCGTTCAGCTTCGAGGAACTCCTCGCCCGGGTCCGGGCCCGGCTGCGCGAGCACGGCCAGGCCACCCCGACGGTGTTGCAGGCCGGGCCGGTCCGGCTCGACCTGGTTCGGCGTACGGCCACGGTCGACGGCGTCCCGATCGAGCTGACCGGCCGGGAGTTCCTGCTCGCCGAGACCCTGCTGCGCCATCCGGGTCAGGTGCTCAGCCGGGAACAGTTGCTGGACCGGGTCTGGGGCCTGGCCCACGACCCCGGCTCGAACGTGGTGGACGTCTACATCGGATATCTGCGCCGCAAGCTCGGCACCGACCGGATCAAGACGGTACGCGGCATCGGCTACCGGCTGACCGCCTGATCCTCACCGCACTCACCGCCCCTCCGCCCCTCCGCCCCTCCGCGTCTCCGTCGTCTCCGCCTCTGCCCTCTCCGGTCGGGCGGGCCCGGGCGGGTAGCTGAGTCCGGTCGGGCGGGCCCGGGCGGGTAGCTGAGTCGGGGCGGGCGGCCGAGTCGGGCGGGTGGCTGAGCGGATTCTCATGGTCGGTTCACCGCCACCTCACGACCGGGCGGGATCGTCGCTGGCATGTCGACGACCAGCACCATCCCGACCGGGCGAAGCGGCGACCGCCAGCTCGCCCTGCTCACCGGAGCGGCCGCCGAGGACGTACTCCGGGCCGCGTTGCGGCCCTCCGGCGGTGAACTCCTCGACTGGCGGGCCGTCCAGGTGGAGCACCAGCCGGGCCGCCGGGTCACCGCCGCGTACCAGGCCCGGATCCGTTGGCCGGACGGGCGGGTCCGGGAGGAGCGGCTGGCCGCCTGCACCGGACGTGCCCCGGCCGGCACGGTGGTGCTGGGCAACGGCACCGACCGGGTGGCGGCGTGGCGCTTCCCGTACGATCCGGCGCTGCCGGCGCTACGCAGCGCGTACGACGAGGGGGTCGTCGCCGCCCTGCTGCGCGACCTCGGCCTCGGCGACGGCCCGGTGGATCTGCGGGTACGCGCCTACCGGCCCCGGCGGCGGGCGGTGATCGAGGCGGTCGGCGCGGGCGGCAGCGTCTTCCTGAAGGTGGTCCGCCGCCAGCAGGTGTCCGAGCTGCACGACCGGCACCGGCTGCTGGTCCGGGCCGGGGTGCCGGCCGCACCCAGCCTGGGTTACACCCCCGACGGGCTGCTGGTGCTCCAGGCGCTGCCCGGGCAGAGCCTGCGCCAGGCGTTGCACGGCCCGGCACCGCTGCCCTCGGGGCGGGCCCTGCTGCACCTGCTCGACCAGTTCCCGGCCGAGCTGACCCGGGACCGGCCCCGACGCTCCTGGCGGGAGAAGGCCCCGCACTACGCCTCGGTGCTCGCCGCCGCCCTGCCCGGGGTGGCCGACCAGGCCACCGCGCTGGCCGAGGCGCTGACCGACGAGTCGAACCCCGGTCCACCGGCCGTGGTGCACGGCGACCTGTACGAGGGCCAGCTACTGGTCGCCGGTGGCCGGATCACCGGTCTGCTCGACGTGGACACCGCCGGACCGGGCGAGCGACTGGACGACCTGGGTTGCCTGCTCGGGCACCTCTCCGTGCTGGCCCTGATGCACCGGGACCGGGCGGCCGCGATCCAGCGGGCCGGTGCCGGCTATCTGGCCGCGTTCGAGCAGGTCGTCGACCCCGCCGAGCTGCGCTACCGCACGGCGGCGGTGGTGCTCTCCCTGGCCACCGGTCCGCACCGGGTTCAGGAGCGGAACTGGCCGGCGGGTACCCGGGCCCGGCTGGAACTGGCCGAACTCTGGCTGGACAGTGCCCGACGGCTGCGCCGGCGCGGCTGACCAGGAGCGCGCCGTGCGGTCGGCGAGGTGCCGGCCGGAGAGCCGTCAGGGTCGGCCGGAGAGCCGTCAGGGTCGGCCGGAGAGCCGTCAGGGTCGGCCGGAGAGCCGTCAGGGTCGGCCGGAGAGCCGTCAGGGTCGATGAGTCAGGTCTCATCCCGGCGTCAGGACTGTCTCATCCGCGGGTCGGAGGCTGTAACCAGAGCAGATCATCGAGGAGGAAGAGATGCGCATCAACCGTACGTGGCAGATCGTCATCGGCGGCGCGGGTGCCGCCGCGCTGGTCGCCGGTCTCACCGCCGGCGCGGCGACCGCCAGCGACGGGATCGAGCTGCGGGACAAGGTCCAGCCGATCCAGTTGCAGGGTGGCCAGTACGACGCAGGCGCCGTCGACGACTCGCCGGAGTCCGCCGACAGCGCTCACCAGTCGCCGTTCGACTCGGCGAACTCGGCCGGGGACAGTCCCGGGGATCCGGGCTGGGTCGACCCGTCGCCCGAGTCGGCGGACAGCGTCAACGCCTCGGCCGCGGACTCGCCCGCCAAGGCGAAGCCGGTGGTCAAGCCGAAGAAGGACGTGCCGAAGGCCAAGCCGGAGCCGAAGTCGAAGGTGGTGGACGACAGCCCGGACGACTCCCCGGCACCGGTGCGGAAGAAGAGCGGCGGCGGCTCGGCCGACTCGGGCGGCTCCGCCGACTCCGGCGGCTCGGCCGACTCGTCCGACTGACCACACCCGACAGAGGCCATCCGCCCACCCCTGCGCCGCGGCCCGACCAGCCCCCGGTCGGGCCGCGGCCCGCTGTCCTGGACAGACGTACGCCGCGCTCGGTGCCGCCTGGGCACCGCACCCGGACCGCCGATCGGCGAGCGGTTGCCGGAGAGGTCGGGACCGCTGCGACGGACACCGGTTCGCTATTGTCGTGACCCGTGGTCACCGCCCCCCGGCTCGCGATCGACTTCGGTACGTCCCACACGGTCGCGGTGTGCCAGTGGCAGGCGGGTGCGGGGCGGCCACTCCTCTTCGACGCCTCGCCACTGCTTCCGTCGGCGGTGTTCGTCGACTCCGACGGTCGGCTGCGGGTCGGCCGGGACGCGCTACGGGCCGGGCGTACGGAGCCGGGCAGCCTGGAGCCGCACCCGAAACGGCGGATCGACGAGGGCGTCATCCTGCTCGGCCGGACGGAGGTGGCGGTCGTCGACCTGGTCGCGGCCGTGCTGGGGCGCTGCGCCGACGAGGCGGTACGGGTGGTCGGCGGTGCGGTCCGCGAACTCGTGCTCACCCATCCGGCGGCCTGGGGCCCCCGGCGCCGGCAGGTCCTCGTCGACGCCGCCGCGCGGGCCGGGCTGCCCCCACCGGCCATGGTCGCCGAGCCCACCGCGGCCGCCACGCACTTCACCACGGTCCTCGCCCGGCCGGTGCGGACCGGTGACACCGTGGTGGTCTACGACTTCGGTGCCGGCACCTTCGACGTGGCGGTGCTCCGGCGCCGGCCCGACGGCTGGGACGTCGCCGCCAGCCAGGGCCTTTCCGACCTCGGCGGCCTCGACCTGGACGACGTCGTCGTCGAGCGGGTCCGCGCTGCCGTCGTACCGGCCGGGCCGGACGATGTGCGGTGGCGCCGGCTGAGCCAGCCGGGACCCGGGCCGGACCTGCGGCACCACCGGTCGCTGTGGGAAGAGGCCCGGGCGGCCAAGGAGGAGCTGTCCCGGCGCAGCACGGCCGGGCTGCGCCTGCCGATCTTCGAGCGTGACGTGCACGTCACCCGGGAGGAGTTCGAGGCGGCGGCGGCCGCGCCGATCGAACGGAGCGTGGCGCTGACGGCGGCGACGGTCTCCAGCAGCGGCATCGACGCCGGGCGCATCGCCGGGCTCTTCCTGGTCGGCGGAGCGAGCCGGGTCCCGCTGGTGGCCACCTGCCTGCACCGGCGGCTCGGCATCGTGCCCACCGTCGTCGAGCAGCCCGAGCTGGTCGTCGCCCAGGGCGCGCTGCTCACCGCCGAGGCCGACACCCCGGCCGGTACGTCCCCGACCGCCACACCGGGTGCCGTGGCCGGGATCAGCGCCCCGCCCGCTGCCTCGGCGGCCGGCGCCGGGTCGCGGACGGTCGGCGGCGTGGCCGGTTCGGCGAACATCGCATCGCCGCTGCCGGGTCACCCACCGCCGCCGACCGGGTCCGGGCCGGACCGGTCGGCTGACGCGGCAAAGTTGATCTCCCAGAACGGGCCGGCCCGGGACGACCGGCGTCGCCGCCGGAGTGTCTGGATCGGTGCGGGCGCCGCCACGCTGGTGCTGCTGGTCGTCGCCGTGCTGGTCGTGGTCTGGGCGACCGGTCCGGACTCCGGACTGAGCCGGACCGGACGGGCGAACGAGCAGGTGATCAAGTCTTCGCCGCTGCGCGAGTTCGCCCGCCCGTGGCTGGACGACGTGAGCGGCTGCGAACAGCGCCCGCCGGACACCTACGGCGGGACCGCCACCGAGTACGTCGCCTGCACCGGGGACGGCTGGGAGGTCCAGTTCCGGGCGCTCGCCGACCAGACCGAGCGGGACCGGGCCCGGACCCAGCGGGTGAGGGACCAGGGCGGGACGCGGGAACCGTACGCGGCCAGCCGCACCCGATCCGGCGCCCTGATCCGGTACGTCTTCCGGGCCGACCAGTTCGTGATCTACTGGGACGACGACACGTCGGCGATGATCGGCGACCTGACCGTGACCCACGGCAGCACGCTCGACGCCGACGACCTGTTGGCCGTCTGGCGGCAGTACGTGCGTTAGCGCCCCCACCGGGGATCACCGCGGTCCCGCAGCCGGCGCCGCCCCCGCGACCTCGACCGATACTTTCCGGCCGAGGATCGCCATTCCCATGCCCCGGGCGAGCCGGCTCGACCGATACTTTCCGGCCGAGTATCGCCATTCGCATACCCCGGGCGAGCCGGATCGGTGACAGTGCGAGGCGGGAGCGGTGCCGGACTGAGGCGGAGATGGTGGGGCGGCAGGAACGGAACGGGCCCGGTGCGACGCCGCCGGAGCACCCAACGATCACCTTCAGCCCGTCGGCCGAGTTCCCGCCGCTGAACGAGACGGAGCTGGCCGCCCTGCACGACGTCGGCCAGCGGTGGCGGGCGGAGCTGCGGGACCATCCACCCCGGGACACCGTACTGCCGCTGGATCCGAGCCTCGAACAGTACCGGCACCGGCCGGCACCGAGCCGCTTCCACCGGCTGGGCCAGATCGAGATGTTCCCGACCGAGCGGCGGGGGCAGTTGACCGCGACAGGCTCGGCGAGCACCACGGGCAGCCGGTTCGGCCGGGCCGGTGGTGCCCTCCGACGCGCCCTGCTCGGACCACCGCTGGCCAGCGCGGCGGTACTCCAGGAGCGGATGCGGAAGCTGGTCGCCCTTCCGGTGCTCTCCTCCGACCTGCTCTCCTCGGTGGCGTACGGGCCGGAGGCGATGATCGCCATCCTGGTGCTGGCCGGCAGCGGCGCGCTGAACCTCTCCCTGCCGATCGCCGCCGCGCTGGTGGTGCTGATGATCACGGTCGGTACGTCGTACCGGCAGACGGTCTACGCCTATCCGCACGGCGCCGGCTCCTACCTGGTGGCCTCCGACAGCCTCGGTCCCCGGTTCGGGCTCACCGCCGCGGCCGGGCTGATCCTCGACTACGTGCTGACCGTCTCGGTGTCGGTGGCGGCCGGGGTGGAGGCGATCACCTCGGCGCTGCCCGGGCTGGCCCCGTACACGGTGCTGTTCGGGCTGCTGGTGATCGCCGGGCTGCTCGCCGGCAACCTGCGCGGGGTACGGGCGGCCGGCCGGCTCTTCGCCGCGCCGACGTACCTCTTCATCGCCGCCATCGGCCTGCTCTTCGTCGTCGGTCTGGTCCGGGCGGCGGGCCGGGGATTCGAACCGGTCCCGCCACCTCCGGTCGGCGCGGTCGAGGGGCTCGGCCTGCTGGTGGTGCTCCGCGCCTTCGCCTCCGGCGCGGCCTCGATGACCGGGATCGAGGCGGTCGCCGACGCGGTTCCGGCGTTCCGGCCGGTGGAGTGGCGGCAGGCGCGGACCACGCTGACCTGGATGGTCGGCATCCTGGTCGTGCTCTTCGCCGGGCTGACCCTCCTGATCCACTTCAACGGGCTGGTACCCCGGGCCGACGAGACACTGCTGTCCCAACTCGCCCGCGCGACGTTCCGCACCGGGCCGTGGTACGCGCTGATCCAGGCCGCCACCACCCTGGTCCTGCTGCTGGCCGCGAACACGGCGTTCAACGACTTCCCCCGGCTGCTCTTCTTCCTGGCCCGGGACAGCTACGCCCCCCGACGGTTCCTGCACATGGGAGACCGGCTCGCGTTCAGCAACGGCATCATCGCGCTGGCGGTGGCGGCGGCCCTGATCTTCGTGGCGTTCGGCGGCTACACCCAGTCGTTGATCCCGCTCTACGCCGTCGGGGTCTTCCTGGCCTTCACCCTCTCCCAGAGCGGCATGGTGATGCACTGGCGCCGGCGCCGGGAGCGGGGCTGGCGCTGGCGGGCCGCGCTGAACGCGACCGGCGCGGTGCTCTGCGCCCTGGTCCTGGTCACCGCCGCGATCACCAAGTTCTTCGAGGGGGCCTGGGTGGTGGTGGTCGCCGTGCCGCTGCTGGTGCTGCTCTGCCTGCACATCCGGTGGCACTACGACGCGATGCGGCAGGCACTGACCCTGCCGGCAGCGGCCCCCGGCACCGACCCGGCCCGGCCGGACGGCGGCCCCGAGCCCGCACAACCACGGTCGAGTGGCGGCGGCGACGCCGAACGGACAGGGTCGGGCGGCGGGGATGCGGCCGCGCGCAGCGGCGCGGCGGAGGATGCCCGCCGGCCGAACGAGGTGGAGGAGACGAGCGGACCGGGTGACCTGCGGGTCGATCTCAGCCCGGGCGAGGTACGGCACCTGGTGGTCGTACCGGTGGCCCGGCTGAACCTGGCCGCACTGCGGGCGCTGGCGTACGCGACCTCGCTCGGGCAGCCGGCCTTCGCCGTGCACCTCAGTCCGGAACAGGAGGAGGCCGACCGGTTCCGCCGGCAGTGGGAGATTTGGGGCGCCCACCTGCGGCTGGAGACGATCATCTCGCCGTACCGGACCGTGATCGCACCGCTCGCCCAGTACGTCGCGGCCCTGCACTCCGTCCGCCCGGAGGTCACCCTGACCGTGGTGGTACCGGAGATCGTGGTCCGGCATCTGTGGCACCAACTGCTGCACACCCGGACCGAGTTGCGGCTCCGTCGCGCGCTGCGGGACGTACCCGGTGTGGTGGTCACCAGTGTGCCGATCCACCTGCCCGAATAGCGCACCGGAGGGCGTCGCGCCCAGGTGACGCCGGGGACACCCGCTCGGGCGATCGCATCCGCCCCGTCGACCACCGCCCGGTTCCGCCCTCGACCGTTCGGTCGAGTTGCTGCCCGATCGATGACAATGCCGGTACGGTCGGCGTGTGGGCCGGGCGGGGCGGAGCCGCGCAGCGCAGACTTGTCCGCGTGGAGGCGCAGCAGGTACTCGGCGGCCGCTACCGGCTCGAAGACCAGCTCGGTCGGGGCGGCATGGCGGTGGTCTGGCGGGCCCGTGACGAGGTGCTCGGCCGTCCGGTCGCGGTCAAACTGCTGGCTGGCCCGCACGCCCGGGACCCGGTCTCGCGACGGCGGATCCGGCACGAGGCGCGGGCCGCGGCGGCGCTGTCGCATCCCAACATCGCCCAGGTGTACGACTTCGGCGAGTCGGTCACCGGCCTGACCTGCATCCCGTACGTGGTGATGGAGCTCGTCGAGGGCAGCACCCTCGAACAGCGCCTCGCGACCGGGCCGCTTCCGCCGAGGGTCGTCTTCCGGATCTGTGCCGAGGTGGCCGCGGCGCTGGCCGCCGCCCATGACCGTGGCCTGGTGCACCGTGACATCAAGCCCGGCAACGTGATGGTGACGCCGTCCGGGGCGAAGGTCGTCGACTTCGGCATCGCCGCCGCGGTCGGACCGGGCGACGCGGACGAGTGGGGCGACGAACTGCTCGGCACCCCCGGCTATCTCGCGCCGGAACGGATCAGCGGCGACGCCGTCGTCCCCGCCTCCGACGTGTACGGCGTCGGGGTTCTGCTCTACCGCCTGTTGGCGGGACGCCCGCCCTGGAGCGCGGAGACCGCGACCCAGATGCTGCGGGCCCACGTGTACGTCGAACCGGCGCCACTGCCGCCGCTGCCCGACGTACCGGCGAAGGTCGTCGAGCTGTGTCGACGCTGCCTCGACAAGGACCCGGAACGGCGCCCGGCGGCCCGGGAGGTGGCCGCCGTGCTCGCCCGGGCCGCCGGGGTGCGGATCGTCGGCGACGAACTCGCCCACTCGCTGGCCCCGGCCTCGGTCGACGGGGAACCCTCGACCGTGCTGGTGCCCCGGGCCGCCGGCGGCCGAGACGGCCGGTTCCGCGCGGGAGTGCTGGCGACCGGCGCGGCGGCCGTCGCGGTCACCGCGCTGCTGCTCTGGCTCGCCGATCCGCTCGGCTCGGGACTGGGCCGGCACAGTGGAGCGGCGGAGCCCGGTCCGAGCGGCCGGCCGACCGCCGAGACCGGGCCGTCGGGGCGCACCGGTGGCGGATCCGTCTCCCCACCGCCATGGCCGGATCCGCTGACGCCGCTCGCCGGCGTCCCGGGGACACCGCCCGGCAGCCGGGTGCCCGGCCCGCTGACCGGATTTCCCCCGGGCGGTCAACCCGGCGGCGGTCCGGGCGGCCCGACACCGACCGGGCCGGGCGAGCCGGAGCCGTCGGCGCCGGAGTCACCACCGCCACCGACTCCGGCGCCGGAGGAGAAGACCCTCACCTCGGACGGCGGTTCGGTCCAGGCGGCCTGCACCGACGGCGACGCCTGGCTGCTCTCCTGGACGCCGCACCGCCCCTACAAGACCGACGAGGTCGAACCGGGTCCGGCGCCGGCCACGATGGTCAGGTTCCGGCACGGCAATCGCACCGTGCAGATGACCGTCACCTGTACCGACGGCGTCCCCACGACCACGAACACCGCCTCGGAGTGAGCCGGGCCGGGACTCGGGACATGCCGCCCGACCGTGCTCACATCCGGCTGGCGACGGTGCCGGCCAGCTCCTCCAGCGGCTTGCGGCTCTCCTTCGGGTCGTTCAGCAGTACCAGCTTGACCGCGACCCACTGGCCGCCCTTCTGGACGAAGACGGCGCCGTCCTCGGCGTACGCCTCGTCGCCGACGCCGGGCAGCGGCCAGATCTCGTGCTCCAGTTCGCGTTCGATGTCGAGAAACTTCTTCGCCCCGTCTCCGACGTAGATCTCCACCTGCGCGGTCGGGCCGGTGACCGGCCCGGTGTAGCTGCACGTCTCGCGGATCGGTACGGCGTCCTCCAGCGGCGTACCGGCCAGTTTCTCGGCCTCCGCCTTGGTGACCAGTGCACAGGGGTCCAGCGACGCGGCCGCCGGTGCCGCCGAGGTCGGCTCGGTCGCCGGCTCGGCACCGGTGGCGGCCGGCGGGGCGTCCTGCGGGGCCGCGGGCGGGTCGCCGCCGCCGAACCGGCCGCACCCGCCGGCGAGCGCGAGCGCTGTCAGGGTCACCAGCACCAGGCGGCTACGGACGATCATCAGGGACTTCCTCTCAGCCCACGCAGAGCGGGACGTTCGGCAGGGTCTGGGCCGCCCGGTGGATCGGCCACAGCTTCTCGCTCTCGAGTTCGAACTTCAGCTTCGCCGGCAACAGCTTCTGCAGCGCCTCGACCGCCACCGACGAGGCGGTGATCCCGAACCCGCCGCCGACCTTGGCGTTCAGGCTCGCCGACACGCACCGGGCCAGCGGGGCGCCCAGCGCCGAGCCGTTGGTGACGCCGAGGTCGACCACGAGCTTGGCGTACGGACCGGCGAACGCCGCCGGGATGCCGATGCCGAACTGGATCTTCGTCTCCACGGCGAAGGCGAGGCCGCTGGGGCCGACCGAGATGCCGGTGATCGAGTCCATGATGCTGCGGACCACCGAGAGGGTCGGCTTCTGCAACGTACCGCCGATCATGCCGAGGGTGCCGTTGACCGCCCACTCCCCGGCCGCCTTCACCGTGGTGTTCCGGCCGCTCAGACCGGTGCTGACGATGAACTTCCAGGTGTTGCTGTAGACCAGCGGCTCACCCGGAATCGGAAGGTTGATCTCGACCGGGACCTCGACGCGGACCTTCTTGTTGTCGTCCGCGCCGTTCGCGGCACCGGCCGAGACGTCGACCGAGATGCTCCGGATGCCGTCGACCGCGAAGGTGGCGGAGCCGCCGATCCGCCCGTTCGAGATCGGGACGTCGGCCCGGATCCGCAGGTCGGCGACGTTCATCGCGAAGTCGATGTAGACCTTGAGGTTCTCGTTGGCCGCGTACCCGATCTTCAGTCCGAGCTTGCCCGGCGTCCGGTACGGCTGCGCCTCCCAGTCGCCGACGCTGACCGTGAAGTTCCGTTCCCGCGCCGGTGGCATCCGGCCACCACCCGCCGGGGCGAGCCGCACGGGATTCATCGCGAGCACGGTGGTGCCGTCCTCCTCCGGCGCCGGGGTCGCGGCCGGAACGGTCAGCGCCGCCGGAAGAGTCAGCGCGGCGGGAAGAGCCGGCGCGGCGGGAAGAGCCGGCCCAGCCGGAACGGCCGGCGGCCGGGGCCCGGCGCCGCCGCCGAGCCCGATCGGTGTGACGGCGTCCTCCGGCGACCGCGTCCCGGCCGGCACGCTCACCGCCCCGGGCAGGTTCGGGACCTCCTGGTACGCCAGGTCAGCCTCGTCGAACCGCTGATCGCTTCGGATGTGGGCGTCCCGGAACACCTCGGTCAGCGTCACCGGAGCCAGGCTGACGGCGAGATCGTCCCCGGTCCGCCGCGCCTGCACCACCCGGCCGACCGCTCGGCTGGTGGCGTACATGATCCGGCCCGGTTCGAGGTCGTCGGCGCCCGGCGCGTCGGCGTCGAGTACCCAGGTCGTCCCGTCCGCGCTGGCCGACCGGATCGCCTCCGGTCCGCCCTCGACGAGCACCACGTCCGGCTGGTATTTGATCGACCGGTCGCGGCTCGGGCCGTATCCGTAGGTGCGGCCCGCCTCGCTCGCGGCGGCCCCACCCACCGGTTCGCCGCCGCCGGGCCGGAGACCGCACGCCGCGACGCCGGCCAGCAGGACGGTCACCCCAAGTAGCGATCCACACCGCCGCCAACTGGACATCCGCCGCCTCCGCGCTCGATCCCGCCGCGTCGGGCGGGCTGCCACCGGCGGGCCGCGCCAGCCGCCTCCGCCGGCCGGACCCGGAGCCGGGACGTGGCGTCCCGGCCGGCACCCCGCCGTCCGGGCTCCATGATGGGCGGCGATGTTCGGAGGCGGTTCAGGAATCGTTCAGGGGGCCGGCGGCCGCGGCGGTGGCCGCCGGAAAGGCCGTCGGCTGCACCTCGATCTCCCGCATCCGGTCGAGGTAGTCCTGGTAGCGCCGTGCCGCCTCGCCGTGCCGCCCGGCCGCCGACAGCGCGGTGACCAGCCCCAGGTGTGCCGATTCGTCGTAGCCGTCCTCGCTGGTCAGCCGCAGGTACCAGCCGACCGCCGCCTCCGGGCGGCCCGTTCGCAGGCACCGGCGGGCCAACCGGCGGATCAGCTCGCGGTGCAACTCGGCCAGGGCGGTACGCGGACGGGCCACCCAGTCCCCGGTCACCTCGCCGTCGTCGCAGAAGTCCCCGGTGTACATCCCGACCACCGCCTCCAGCCGGCCCAGTATCTCGACGCCACCCGCCTCGTCCCGCTCCCCCACCGGCGCACCCCCGTTCACCCGGGTACGCCCGTCCGGCGGGCTCGCACCGTCGGCCGCGATCGCCGAACGGGCCGCGTCGTGAAACCGCACCGCGTCCACCGACACCTGGTCCGGGTTGATCCCTACCGTGGCCGGATCGGTGTCCAGGTATCGGTCGGCCGGGTGCCGGCGGCCCGGGTCCAGCACGGCGCGGACGGTCGAGACGAGCACCGAGAGCCGGCGCAGCGCCACCTCGGCCGGCGTCTCCGGCCACAGCACGGCGGCCAGGGTCTCCCGGCCCAGCGGCCGGCCGAGCTGGCCGGCCAGCACCTTCACCAGTTCCCGTGCCTTGCGGGACTGCCAGGCCGCCGCCGGTACCGGCACCCCGGCCAGCCGGACCACGAAGTGCCCCAGGGTCTGCACCTCGACCTCCGGCACCGGCGCCGGTCCGATCGCCGCCAGCGGCCCGGCGACATGCCAGGCCCCTTCGCGTACGCCGAGCCGGTGCAGCCGCTGGTAGGCGACCTCCTCGGCCGGCCGGTCCGCCCCGAGCCGCGCCCGCAGCAGCGCGTTCGTGGCCAGCGCGACCTCGTTGCCGGCATCGGCCCAGATCTGTGCCGCCTCGACCAGCCCCACCGTCGGCCGGCCCGACGTACGGCCGGCGTCGGAGCCGCTGGCGCCGCCGGCCGTACCCGCCGGGCCGGCCAGTCCGGTGGCGAGCGCCGCGAGTTCGATCGCCTCGGCCAGCCCGGCCGGGTCGCGCCGGGGCCCCGCCTCGGCGCGGGCCCGCTCGGCGTGCCGGCGGGCCGAGGCGACGTCTCCGGAACAGAGCGCCACCCAACCGGCGGCGAGTTCGGCCACGGTCGGTCCGTTGGCGCTCGGCATCGCCAGGGCCCGCCGGGCGTACTCGGCCGCCGCGGCCGGGTCGTCGGCGTAGCGGGTGCGGGCCAGCCCGGCACACGCCTCCATCAGCACCTGCGCGTTGCCGTCCGGTTCCGCCATCGCCAGCGCCGCCCGGTAGCCGGCCACCGCCTGGCTGGTCGAGCCGCAGACCCGGTGCACCCGGGCGGTCAGCAGCAGCCCGAACGCGGCCAGCGGCGACCCGTCGCGCTGCCACAGGCTGAGCGCCGCGTCGGAGTCGGTCCGGGCCCTGGCCAGTTCGCCGAGCCCCAGCCACGCCTCGGCGCGGTTGTGCAGGGCCAGCGCCAGCAGCAGCCGCTGCCCCGTCTGCTCGCCGAGCCGGATCGCCGCGCCGAGCTCCTCGGTCGCCGCCCGGTACCGGCCCTCCTCCACGAGCCGGGAGCCGACGTTGCAGTGGATCCGCAACTGCTGGGCGAGGTCACCGGCCCGGACGGCCGCGGCGAGCGCCCGGGCGTACGCGTGCTCGTTGCCGGCCCGGTCCCCGGCGCTGAACGCGGCCAGCGCCCGGGCCACGTACGCCGCCGCGATCGCCGCGTCGTCCCGGCTCTCCTCGGCCAACCGGACCGCCTCGTCGGCGAGTTCCCTGGTCCTGGCCCCGTCTCCCCGGGCCCACCGCACCGCCGCCCGCCCCGCCATGACCTGCGCCTGGTCCGCCAGCCCGGACGTCCCGCCCCCGGACGTCCCGCCCCCGGGCGTCCCGGTGCCGGGCAAGGCCCGTTCGAGCAGCGCCTCCGCGTCGTCGAACTCGCCCCGCCGGTGCAGCAGCGTGCCGAGCTGCCAGGCCAGCGCCGCCGGCAGCGGCATCCCGGCCGGTACCGCCGCCAGGTGGCGCAGCGCCTCGTCGTGCTGCCCGTCGCGTACCGCCGACTCGGCGAGCACCAGGTCGGCGTCGGGTATCCCGGACGGTCCACCCAGGACCAGCCGGGCCGCCCGGAGCGGGGCGAACTGACCGGCGGCGAGCCGGCGCCGACCGGCCAGCTCGCGCAACGCCCGGTCGTACGCCCCCGCGACCCGGCCGCGCGGACCGGCCCGGCGGATCGCCGACAGTGTCCAGAGTGCGGCCAGGTCGGCTTCGTCGAGCGTCGACGACAGTTCGTCCAGTCCCGGCGGCGCCAGTGCCCCGACCTCGCGGGGACGGGTGGCCCGGTGTCCCCGTCCCGCACCGAACTCGGTGGCGAGGCCGGCGATCGCGGCGACCACCCCGGGTGAGTCGGCACAGTCGAGCGCGCTGCGCCGGACGATCGGGTGTTGCCCCGCCGGGCCCGCGGCCGCCAGCATCCGGCGTACCTCGGCCGGGGTGAGTGCGAGGTCCGCCGCGGTGATCTCGCCGAGCCGGCCGGCGGATCGCAGCGGGCCGGCCGGGAACGGCAACGGGTCCCGTCCGGCGACCACCAGCACCGTGCCGGCGGGCAGCCGGGTGGCGAGCGCCGCCAGCAGGCCCGCGCTCGGGCCACCGACCAGCAGGTGCGCGTCGTCGAGCACCAGGCGGATCGCGGCGGGAACGGATCCGGCCGGGCCGGCACCGGCGGCCGATCCCGCGCTGGCGGTCTCGACAGCCGCGGCCGGATCGGCCGTGCTGCCCCCGACCGGGCGGACAGTGGCGCCGGCAGCCGGGTCGGTGGTCGGAGTGGCAGCCGGGCCGGGGGGCGGAGTGGCAGCCGGGCCGGCGGCGACCAGTGCCTCGACGAGCAGTCCGGCGAGTACTGCCGGGTCGTCCAGGGTGTTCGGGACGGGTACCTGGACGCCGGCGCCGCGCAGCGCCGCCGCGACGGCGGCGAAGAGGTGCTGCGGATCGCGATCGGCCGGACGGAGGGTGTGCCAGGTGCTCCGCCGCCGGTCCGCCCAGTCCCGCAGCAGGGTCGTCTTGCCGGCGCCCGGGTTGGCGACGACGGCCACGAAACGGCAGGTGGAGAGCTGGTCGAGACGCCTGATCAGCCTCGGCCTGGGCAGCACCACCGGATCGGGCCACCCGTCGCCAGCCGGTGCCCATCCCCCACCGGTGGTCACGGCACCAGGTTATCCGCCGGCCGGAGACGACCGTCCGGCGACATCGGCCGGACCGGCAGGCATCCCGGGCGGTCGTCCGGCGGTCGCCCGTCGGCGGCAGGGCAGTTACGCCGGTCCGCGCCGTCCACCTGCGCCATGCCGCTCCTCCCACCCCGGGAACGCCTCGATGACATGATCCAACAGCCCGGCAAGCTTCTCGTC
Organism: Plantactinospora sp. CA-294935; assembly: GCF_050936445.1. Classification (NCBI taxonomy): domain Bacteria; kingdom Bacillati; phylum Actinomycetota; class Actinomycetes; order Micromonosporales; family Micromonosporaceae; genus Plantactinospora; species Plantactinospora sp. CA-294935. The sequence continues at coordinate 6,515,487 of NZ_JBNJMU010000001.1, read as the reverse complement.
GTACCGGTACGGCGCGACCGACGGTCGGCCGGGCCGTACACCCACGCCGTCCTGCGGGACGGTCACGGGCGGGCAGGGGATCCCGTCGTCGTGTCGTAGGGGTCCGCGATACTCGCCGGCCACGGCCACCGAGGACGCCTGGCAACTCGTCGAGCAGGCCCGGGCCGAGCTGCCCGGGACGAGCGACCCCGACACGATCGCCGAACGGATGCGTGGGCTGCTCGCGCAGCGGAGCAGGCACTGGCCGACCCGGACAGCCTCGACTGACCGCCCTCTGCCTCGGGCCGGACGTCAGTTCGGCGGCAGGGTGTCCATGAAGGAGCTGACCGAGAAGACCGCGTTGCCGGCACCGGGCGGGCCGTACCCGGGCGGGCTGCTCAGCCCGTTCGCCTCCATCGTCGCCCGGTACGCCTCCAGCAGCCGGATGTGGTATTCGAGCGGCGCGCCCTGCGGGTTCGTCCGGCCCAGCGGCGTGGTCGGCTCCGGGCACCAGGTGGTGAACCGGGGGGTGATCCCCCGGGACATGAAGAACTGCAACCCCTCGGTGGTCGACTCGATCGCCTCGTCCACGGTGCTGAAGCCGAACGGCTCGGCCATCTCGATCCCGGCCACGAAGTTCGGGATGACGTTGCGCGGCCCGAAGATCTCGGCGGAGTCGAGGATCCGGCGGTGCCACTCCTCGCGACCGACGTACCGCTCCTTGCCGGGGCAGTAGAGCTCGAAGAGCCGCTTGTCCCAGACCTCGTAGTTGGGGTGGTAGATCCGGATCCCGTAGTCGTGGAACCGCTGCACGTCGGCCTTTGGCAGGGCCTGGGCGACGACCTTGCCGATCCACCGGCCGGGGAACCGTTCCTCGATCGCCTTCGCGTACCGGCCGTAGAAGTCGGCCTCGGCCAGCCCGTCGACCTTGGAGGTGACGCTACCCCCGGTCAGGGTGTATGCCTTCGAGGCGCCGAGGGTGTCGTGCCGGTCGATGATCTCCATCGCCTCCAGCACCTCGTCCACCGGCTTCACCCCGGTGTACGGCCGGCCGGCCGCCTTGTGCTGGCGCCAGTTGTGGTTGATGTCGCAGTACTGGCACTCCTCCTTGGCGCCGAAGTACTGGCAGACCCGGAAGACGGTGAGGTAGATCAGGTAACCCCACTGGATGGTCGGGGCCACCTCCATCACCGACTTGCCGCCCGCGAGGGTGTGCCGGTAGTACTCCGGCATCGGCGGCAGCCCGACGTCGGCGATCGGCCGGTCGTCCAGGTAGAGCCGGAGCACCCCGTCGCCGCCGTCCTTGACCCGGTACGGCGAGTCGGGGTTGACCCGTACCGAGACCACGGTGCGGCGCAGCTCGTACGGGCCGCCGGTCAGGACGATCTCCTCCGGCGGCCGGCGCAGCGCCGCCGAGCCCAGCTCGGGCAGGGTCCGGTGGTCGAAGGAGAAGATGAAGTACGACTTCGGCTTGACCTCGCCGTTCTCGTTGTCGGTCAGCGCCGAGTCGTCGAACGCCATGCCACCGCGCAGCAGGTCCTCCTTGAGGACCGCCTCGCGCGGGATGTGCGGGAAGCGCCCCATCAGGTCCTCGACGAGATCAGTGCGGGTCTGCACGCGCGCTCCTCCGGTCCGCTACGACGCCGTCGGATCTCCCGACGAGCCTGCCGTCACCATGGCACCCCGCGCCGGCTGGCCGGCGACCGCCTCCTCGGCGGTGTGCCCCCGACCACGCTACCCGCGCCCCGTCCGGGCCCACCGAGTGGATCAAGCATCGGCGAGGCGGCCGGGTGAACAGGTACGGCCCGCGGTACCCCCGTCGGGCAGTCAGCGGCATCGCAACCGTGCCATCACGGACCGCAGCGCCCTGGGTAGATCGTCAACACCTATCCGAGCAACTGCCGCTTCTGCACCTTGCCCATCGCGTTGCGGGGCAGCGCGTCGACCAGGTGCACCCGGCGGGGCCGCTTGTGCCGGGACAGCCCGGACGCGACGAAGTCGATCAGTGCCTGGGCGGTCACGCCGTCGCCGACGACGTACGCCACCACCTCCTGGCCGAGGTCCGGGTGCGGGGCGCCGACCACCGCCGCCTCCCGGACACCGGGGTGGGCGAGCAGCATGTTCTCCACCTCACCGGCGCCGATCCGGTATCCGCCGCTCTTGATCAGGTCGACGCTGGCCCGCCCGACGATCCGGTGCTGCCCGTCCGGCCCCACCGTCGCCACGTCGCCGGTGCCGAACCAGCCGTCCGGGGCGTACGACGCCCGGGTCGCCTCCGGCATCCCGAGATAGCCGCCGAAGAGGGTGGCACCGCGGACCTGGAGCTCCCCGATGCTCTCGCCGTCGGCCGGCAACACGGCACCGGCGTCGTCGACCAGCCGGGTCTCGACGCCGCGCAGCGGCAGGCCGACGTGTCCGGGCCGGCGGTCGCCGTCGACCCGGGTACTGAGGGTGATCAGGGTCTCGGTCATGCCGTACCGCTCGATCGGGCGGTGCCCGGTCAGCCCGGCCAGTCGGGCGAAGACCCGCTCCGGCAGTGGTGCGCTGCCGGAGACCAGCAGCCGGGCGGTGCCCAGCGCCCGGGCCGATCCGGGATCGTCCGCGATCCTCGACCACACCGTCGGTACGCCGAACAGCAGCGTCCCGCCGGCCGCCGCGTACCGGTCGGGGTGGGGCCGGCCGGTGTGCACCAGCCGGGAACCGACCCGCAACGCCCCCAGTACGCCGAGGACCAGCCCGTGTACGTGGTACAGCGGTAGCCCGTGCGCCAGGGTGTCGTCCGGGGTCCACGCCCACGCCTCGGCCAGCGCGTCCAGGTCGTGCGCGATCGCGTCCCGGGTCAGCAGGACGCCCTTGGGCGCCCCGGTCGTGCCGCTGGTGTAGAGGATCAGCGCGGTGGCCGTACCCGATGGCTCCGGCAGTTCGACGGACGGCGCCGACCCGGCGGCGCGGACCGGCTCGACCGGCACCGGCACCGGGTACGGCGGCGGGGTGTCCGCCAGCAGCAGCGCGGCTCCGGAATCGGTGAGGATGTGCGCCAGTTCCACCGGCCCGGCGTCGGCCGGCACCGGCACCACCGGTACCCCGGCCATCAGCCCGCCGAGCACGCCGACCACCCCGGAGAGCGAGGCGGTCGCGTACACGGCGACGGCCGGCGCACCCACCAGCCGGCCGGCGACCCCGGCGGCGGCGGTCCGGAGTTCCTCCCAGGAGGCCGCCTCACCGTCGACCCGGACCGCGTCCGGACGGTCCGGCAGCACCCCACCCAGTGCCGGCAGCAGCATCGTTCCTCCCGTCCGTCGACTGACGACGATCCTGCCAGGTGGAGCTGACCGCCGTGCCTACCGTCGACCGTGGGTGGCCGACCCCGCGTCGACCGTGGCCGACCCCGCGTCGATCGTGGGCGACCGCCGCCGAACACGGCGGCCGGATGGAGCCGGCGCGCTGGCCTCCCGGGAGCTGCACCGCCGGCAGGTCTTACCGGTCGGTCCGGCGGGACGCCGGGCGTACCGCGAGAGTGTTCTGCGGCGAGTGGCTCTGCGTCGAGGAGTGTGTGCCGGCCGGCGGGCGGCCGGGCGGTCAGCGGGACGCCCGGTCCTGTTCGGCCAGGATGCCGGTGCCCTGACCGACCTCGATCAGGTAGCCGTCCGGGTCCCGGAGATAGCAGCGGATCTCGACGCCGTGGTCCTTCGGCTCGGTGAGGAACTCGCCGCCCCGGGACGACCACTCGGCGTACACCCGCCGGACGTCGGTCACCCGGATGTTCATCGCGCAGCCGAGCGTGTTCGGGTCGGCCGGAGCCTGCGCGTTGACCGTCGGCTTGTCGTCGGTCGGGCCACCCTCCGTGTTGAGCACCAGATAGCTGTTGTGGAATCGCAGGATGCAGGGCTCGCGCTCCCGCACGCAGGTGGCGCCGAGCACCCGCTGGTAGTACTCCCGGGACCGGTCGACGTCCCGGACGATCAGCAGGGTGGAGAGCATTGCCCCGCCCTCGGGACGGAAGTAGTCGGGTGCCTCGTCCGCCATGGTCGACTCCTTCTCCTGGACTTCTCCTGGACTTCTCCTGGACGCGCTCGTGGTCAGAGCGGAGGATTCGGCTCGATCGCGAACTGACCCGGGTCGCGCAGCGCGTCGGCGACCACGACCCCGGCCATGACCGCGGTGGCGAGGAACGGCGCGGCGAGCAGGGGCAGTACGAGGGCGACCGGGGTGAGCAGGGCGAACGCCAGCAGGGCGTACCAGCGGGTCGCCGCGATCTTCCGGTGCGCCTCGCGCTCGTCCCACATCCGCCCGACGAGGAACAGCACCGGACCACCGAAGATGATCCCGATCCAGGCCATGTCGTGCTCGGCGTACGGATCGTGGATGAGCAGGCCGTAGCCGACCGCGGTGGCGATGATCCCGCAGACCATGACCAGGTGGGTGTATCCGGCGATCCGGGTGAACCGGAGCTGGTTACGGCTCCGGCGGATGGCCTCGGCGAGCGCGGGCCCGGGTCGGTAGAAGTAGATCCGCCAGAAGAGCACGGTGGTGACGAAGGTCGCCACGAAGACCGCGGTACGTTCGACGGCGAAGCCGACGGGGCTGAGCACGAAGCCGCTGACCAGGATCGCCTCGCCGAGCGCGATGAGCAGCACCTGCTGGTAGCGCTCGGCCAGGTGCTCCGCGCTGACGACCCAGTTGCCGGCGTTGCTGGGGCCCACGCCCGGCGTCGACCAGCGCAGTACGGCACCGAGGAACTCCACGACGACCGCCGCCGTCCAGAAGATCCCCCGGCCGGTGCCGCCGCTGAGCGCCCCGGCGATCCAGCCCACCGAGGCGATCGTCGACCAGCAGAGGATCCGGATCGACTCCGCGTTGCGGGGATGCCCGCGCAGCGCCACGATCAGAATGAGCGGGCGACTCATCTGCACCGCGACATAGGTGCTGGCGAAGATCACGCCGCGCTCGCCGAAGGCCTGCGGCAGCGACACCGCCATGATCATGGCACCGAACATCGAGGCGATGACCACGAGCTGGATCTCGATCCGGCGGGGGTCGAACCGGCTCGTCGTCCAGGCGGTGAGCAGCCAGACCTGCCAGAGGGCGAGCAGGACGAGGAGGGTCTGTCCCAGTTCGGAGACCAGGGTCCGGCGGCTGACCGTGAAGTCGTCGGTCAGCCGCTGGGAGAGCCGGGTGAGCGCGAAAACGTACACCAGATCGAGGAAGAGTTCCAGGAAGGTGGCCCGCCCCTGGCTTCTGGAGTCGCCGAGGTGTCCGCGTCGGTCATCGGCCGCCACGGACCGTCCGCCTTGTCCCGATCTGCCCCGTCACTCGGCAGTCATACCACGACCGGCGGCCTCCGCCCGGGCATAACGGCGGACCGATGGGCGACGCCCCCGCCCGGGGCAGCCGCCCACCGGCGCCGTACGGCTCGCGGTGCTCCTCCGGTCAGGTCAGGCCAGCCCGGGCCGCTACGGCGGTGTCCGGGTGGTCACTGAACACTCCGTCCAGGCCGAGTCCGTAGAAGAGCTCGTACTCGGCGATGATGTCGCCCCGGGCGTTCGGGTCGGTACCGATCCGGAAGTCGGTCGGCAGGAACTGGTTCTCTGCCCGGAAGGTCCAGGCGTGCACCACCAGGCCGGCCCGGTGCGCGTCCCGGACCACGGTGGTCGGGGCGAGCAGCTTGCCGCTGGAGTCCCGGGGCACCAGCAGGTTCTTGTTCGTCCCGATGCCGTCGGCGTAGCTGTCGATCCAGCGCAGGTTCTCCGGCTTGACCAGGTCGGCATAGGTACGCGGGTCACCGGCCAGCGTGAAGTCGTACGGGCGGCCGGCCGCGTCCAGCAACTGGGCCAGCCGTACGTCGGTCAGCTTGTTCAGCCTACGGAGGTTGGCGGTCTCGAAGGACTGGATGATCACCGGGTCCTTCTTGTCTGTCATGCCGTTCTTCCGGAGTACCCGCACCAGCGGCTCCTCCAGCGGCAGTCCGATCGACTGGAAGTAGCTGGGGTGCTTGGTCTCCGGGTAGATGCCGATGGTCCGGCCCAGCCGGCGGCTCTCGCTGCGGGCCAGGTCGATGACCTCCTGGAGGGTCGGCACCGGCAACTGGCCGTCGAACGCGGTGTTGGTCACCCGTACCTGCGGCAGCCGCTCCTTGGCTCGCAGCGTCTTCAGCTCGGCCAGGGTGAAGTCCTCAGTGAACCAGCCGGTCACCGGGGCGCCGTCGATGGTCTTGGTGGTCTTCCGGGCGGCGAACTCGGGGTGCGCGGCGACGTCGGTGGTGCCGGAGATCTCGTTCTCGTGCCGGGCCACCAGCACCCCGTCCCGGGTCGAGACCAGGTCGGGCTCGATGAAGTCCACACCCATCCGGATCGCCAGCCGGTAGGCCTCCAGGGTGTGCTCCGGACGGTAGCCGCTGGCGCCGCGGTGCGCGATCACCAGCGGGCGGTCACCGGCCACCGGCCGCGACCGGTCGTCGTGCGCGGCGGCCTGGCTGGCCGGCACCGCCACGGCGGTCGCCAGCAACGCGCCGGCCAGGCCGAGCGCGGAAAGGGTACGTGCCAATGTCGTCTCCCGTCGGTCGAGGCGGTGCCGTGCCGCTGGGCGCGGCTCTGCCCGTGGATCGACCTGGAATCCAACCCCGCTCCGGCGACCAGCAGTCGGGTAGCGGCTGTCCGGATGGTGAACCTCCGGGGTGTGGGGGGCCGGCCTCGGTCCCGGTCATCCGACCTCCCTCCCCTCGTCCGCCCGGGTCGACCGGAATTATCGCCGACCGTCCACTCCGGCACGCGCCGATCGGAACGCGGGCCGGGGTCGGGGAAGACACGTCGGCGCCGCGCGGTCCGGCTTGACCATCAATGCCTAACGGTTAGACTCTAGCGGCTAGGCATCGGAGGTCGGTGGATGAAACACGTTGTGCTCGGGCTGCTCGCCGCCGGCCCGGCCCACGGCTACGAGCTGCGTCGGCGCTACGACGAGCTGTTCGCCGACGCCGGCGGCGAGGTCAACATCGGCCAGATCTACGTGACACTGGGCCGGCTGGAGCGGGACGGGCTGGTCGCACACACCACCGAGTCCGGCGGCGACCGGCGCGACCGCAAGGTCTACCGGCTCACCGCGCCCGGCACGGCGGCGCTGCACGAGTGGCTCTCCGCCCCCTCGGATCCCCCGCTGGTCAAGCCGGACGTGCTGCTCCGGCTGGTCGCCGCCCGGCTGGCCGCGCCGCTGCTGCCGGACGTGGATCCCCGGACGGTCATCACCGACCACCGGCAGCGATGTCTGGAGGCACTCCGGGAACTCGACCGGCAGGCGGCCCGCACCGCCGCCGGGAGCGTCAGCGGCCTGCTGGTGCAGGCGACCGCGCTGCACCTTCAGGCCGAGCTGCGCTGGCTGGAGGCGTGCCAGCAACAACTCACGCAGATCGAGTTCAAGACCTCCTGGAAGGGAGACGGCGATGAGTGAGCCGCTGCTGCACGCCCGCGGCCTGGTACGCACCTACCACGGCGGCGTACGGGAGCTGGCCGCCCTGCGGGACGTCTCGATCGAGGTGGCGGCCGGCGACTGGGTCGCGGTGACCGGGCCGAGCGGCTGCGGCAAGTCCACCCTGCTGCACCTGCTCGGCGGGCTCGACCGTCCCGACCGGGGCGAGGTGTGGCTGGCCGGCCACCGGATGGACACCCGCTCGGAGAGCGAACGGGCCATGCTGCGGCGCCGGCACGTGGGCTTCGTTTTCCAGTTCCTCAACCTGGTGCCGACGATGACGGTGGCCGGCAACGTGGAGCTGCCGCTCGTGCTCCAGGGTGTCGGCCGCCGGGACGCGCGCCGCCGGGTGCTGGAGGTCCTCGACGAGCTGGGCGTGGCCGAGGTTGCCGACGCCGCGCCGGCCGAACTCTCCGGCGGCCAGCAGCAGCGGGTGGCCCTGGCCCGCGCGGTGGTGCACCGCCCCGACGTGCTGCTGGCCGACGAGCCGACCGGGGCGCTGGACTCGGCCGCCGCCGAGACCGTCCTCGACCTGCTGCGCCGACGCCACGAGGAGGGTCAGAGCATCGTGCTGGTCACCCACGACCACCGGGTCGCGGCGGCCGCCGACCGGGTGGTGACCATGCTCGACGGGCAGATCGCCGACGAGCGGGACCTGACCGGCTCGGCCGGCCGGCCGGCGTTCGGCAACCTGATCGACCTGGAGGGCTGAGCCGTGTCCGCCGTCCTCCGGCTCGCCCGCTCCGGCCTGCGCGGCGGCAACCGGGCCACCGCGATCGCCACCGTGCTGGTCGCCGCGCTGGCCACCACCGGCGTGGTCGCCGGGCTGTCGGTGCGGGATCAGGGCGGCGCGGAGGTGGACCGGATCTACCGCGACGCCGGCCGCCCCGACCTGGTCGTCTACGGCACGCCGGAGGCGCTTGAAGCGGTACGCCTGGACCCGGCGTTCGCGGCGACCGCCCCGGTGACCCCGTACCTCGATGCGGCGGTCGTGCTCGGCCGGGACTCGGTCGACGCCCGGATCACGACCCTGCTCACCGGTCCGTCCCCGGTGGGCCGCCCGCTGCTGCGTACCGGTGCGTGGCCGGCGGCCGGCGTAGCCGGGGAGGTGGTCTTCGACCAGGCCGCCGCGACCGAGGCCGGCATCCGCGCCGGTGACCGCGTCCGGCTGACCGTCGGCGGTCGGCCCGCGACCCTGACCGTGGTCGGCACCGCGGTCGACCTGACGGACTGCTTCTATCCGGACTGTGACCCGATCCGGCTCTTCGTCGATCCGGCCACCCTGGCCGCCCTGGCCACGCCCACCCCGCCGCCGACCGCCGATTCGACACCGACGACGGAACCGACACCGACCGGCCGTCCGACACCGACGACCCACCCGACACCGACCGGCCGTCCGACACCGACGACCCACCCGACGCCGGCGGGCGCTGCTCCGAACGCGGTGCCGTCGAGTGCCGCTCCGAACCCGGGCCCGCCGGGCGCCGGTGACCCCGCCGGGTCGCCCGGGACCGGTCGATCGACGGCGGGCGGCCGGACGGCACTGCTGGTCGCCCGGCTGGTCGACCCCGGCCAGGCCGACGCGGTGGCCGCCCGGGTCGGCACCCGCAGCGGCATCGAGGGAGTCCAGCCGTGGCCGGACACCAGGGAGGACATCCTCGTCCGGGACCGGATCTTCGGCGCCTCGCTGGCCGGCTTCGGCATCTTCGTCCTGCTCGCGGCCGCGTTCGTGGTCGCCGGTACCGCCACCGCCCGGCTGATGGCCCGGCGGCGGGAGATCGCGCTGCTCCAGTCGATCGGCTACACCACCCGGCAGGTGATCACCGGTCTGCTCACCGAGGCGCTGCTGCTCGGCGCGGTGGGCGTACTCGCCGGCTGGGTGGCCGGCACCCTGCTCGCCCCGTACCTCCAGATCGGCCTCGGCGGCGCGCTCGGCCGGCCGGGCCTGCGGATCGCACCGCTGTCGCTGCTCGGCTCCGCCCTGCTGGTCGGCACGGTGCTCGCCGCGGCCACCGTCCTGCCGGCCTGGCGGGCGGTCCGGCAACCGGTCTCCGAGGTGTTGGGCAACGCCCCGCCGCGCGGCGCGGCCCCGGCCCGGGTCACCCGGATGCTCGACCGGCTCCGGCTCGGCCCCGCCTGCCGGTACGGTCTCGGTGCCGTACTCACCCGTCCCGGGCGCTCCGCACTGACCGCCGCCGCCCTGGCGGTCGCCGTGGCGGCGGTCGTCGTCGGGGTCGGCTTCACCGCCACCGTGGACCGGCTGATCGCCGAGCCGGCCCGGACCGGTGACCCCTACGACGCCGTCGTGGTGGCGGACGGCACCGCCCCGGCCACCGTGACCGCCGCGCTGGCCGGTACGCCGGGCGCCGCTGGCTGGTACAGCCAGCTCGACCGGCGGACCACCCTCGGCGACCAGACGTTCCTGTCCCGCGCGATCGGTGGGGATCCGGCCGACGCCAGGTTCCTGATCCGGGAGGGCAGGCCACTGCGGGCGCCCGGCGAGGCGATCGCCGGGTACGGCCTGCTGCGCCGGTTCGGGCTCCAGGTCGGCGACACGATCGAGGTCAGGGCCGGTGACACCCCGTTGCGGCTGACCGTCGTGGGCTGGTACAGCGAGACCGAGGACACCGGGGAACTGCTGATGTACCGCGCCGAGATGCTGCCCGGGGTACCGCCGGACGCCTACCTGGTCTCGGCCGGCCCGACCGGTACGCCGGAGGCGCTGGCCGCCGCGCTGCGTGACCGGCTCGGCCCCGGCGTCACGGTGCACGCCCGGACGTCCGACCCCGACGACCTCGGTACGTACACCGTGGCGATGCGCCTGCTGGCCGCCCTCGTCCTGGCGGTCAGCCTGGCCAACCTGGCCGCCGCGCTGCTGACCGGTGCCCGGGAGCGGGCGCGTACCCTCGGAGTGCTCCGCGCGGTCGGGTTCACCGTCCGGCAGACCCTCGCCCAGTCCGCGACCGGCGGTGCCGCGCTCGGCCTCGCCGCCGCGCTCGCCGGCCTGCCGATCGGCCTGCTGGTGTTTCGGCTGCTCACCGACCAGGTGCTGGTCGGCATCGGCGCCGGTCCCGGTCTCGCCGAACCCCCCTCCGCCATGCTGCTCGCCGCGACCGTGCCGGCGACCGCACTGGCCGGCGCGTTCGCCGGCGTCCTGGCCGCCGGCCGGCTGGCCCGGACCCGGGCCGCCGACCTGGTCCGCTACGAGTGACGCACGGCGCCGTCCGTCAGAAGTGACGCGGGGCGCCGTCCGCTAAGAGTGAGGAGCAGCGCCGTCCGTCAAGAGTGACGCGGGGCGCCGTCCGCTAAGAGTGGGGAGCGGCGCCGTCCGCTAAGAGTGGGGAGCGGGGTGCCGTCCGCTACGCATGACACGCGGCGCCGTCCGCCACGAGTGCGGAGCGGCGCCCGGTCCCGCCGTCGAACCGTCGGAGACGGGCCCAGCATGACCACTGCCGGCAGCCAGGCCGGTGAGCGCCGCTCAGAAGGTGACCGGCAGGCTGCTCAGCCCTCGGGTCCGGAACGACGGCCGCCAGGCCAGCTCGGCCGGGTCGACCGCCAGGGCCAGCTTCGGAAACCGGTGCAGGACCGCCCCGATCGCGACCTGCGCCTCCAGCCGGGCCAGCGGCGCACCGACGCAGTAGTGGATGCCGTGCCCGAGCGTCAGGTGCGCGTTGTCCGGCCGCTCCAGGTCGAGCGCGTCCGGCTCGGCGAACCGCTCGGGATCCCGGTTCGCGGCGGCGACGCAGAGCAGCACCGTGGCCCCGGCCGGGATCGTGACCCCGCCGATCGTGAGGTCGGTGACCGCGAAGCGGCGCAACGCGACCGTGCCCGGCGGCTCGTAGCGGAGCAGTTCCTCGACGGCGGCCGGCGACGGTTCGGCACCGGCACGTACCAGCGCCAACTGCTCCGGGTTGCGCAGCAGGGCGAGCAGGCCGGTACCGATCACGTGCACGGAGTTCTCGTAGCCGGCGAAGAGCACCAGGAAGGCGAGCGAGGTCAGTTCGTCCTCGCTCAACCGGTCGGCGCCGCTGTGCCGGCCCGGGTCCGCGGCGCCGCCGCCGGCCGTCGGGCCGGGGCCGTCCGGCGCGCCGGAAGCGGCACCGTCGACGCCCCGAGCGGCGTCGTCCACACCGGTGTCCCGGGCCGCGATCATCGCGGTGAGCAGGTCGTCGCCGGGGTTCCGTCGCTTGTCGGCGATGAGCCGGACCAGGAAGTCCTGGATCGCCAGGACCGCCCGGCCAGCCGAGCGGGGATCGTCGGTCGGCGGGGCGAGCATCACGTCGGTCCAGCCGCGCAGCGCGGCCCGGTCCGCCTCCGGCACCCCCAGCAGGTCGGAGATGACGGTGACCGGCAGCGGACCGGCGTACTCGGCGACCAGGTCCGCCCGCCCGGCCGGGGCGATCCGGTCCAGCAGCCGCTCGGCCGCCGCCTCGATCTTCGGCCGCAGCCGGGCGATCCGCTGTGGCCCGAAGGCGTGCCGGACCAGCCGGCGGATCCGGGTGTGGTCCGGCGGATCCATGTTCAGCAGGTTGGCGTCCAGCGCCGGCGGCAGCGAGAAGCCCTTCCACCCGTCGGTGGAGTTCGCCTTGTCCAGCGACAGCCGCGAGTCGGCGAGCCCGGCACGGACGTCGGCGTAGCGGGTCACCAGCCAGACGTTCGCGCCGTCGGGCAGGGTGAGCCGGTGCACCGGGGCGGCCGTGCGCAGCGCGGCGAACCCGGGATAGGGGTCGGCGATGAACCGCGCGTCGAACAACGAGGCGGCGGAGATGGGGGCTCGGTCTTCCGTCTGCGGCGCTCCGGTCACCCGGCCAGGCTACCGGTGGCCGCGCGGTCCGCCGGACCGGTACGCGCGCGGCGGCCGACCGGCACGCCGCGCGCGCAGTGTGGCGGGTCAGAAGTCGTCGTCGAACCGGACCGTGCCGGTCACCCCCACCTGGTACGCCGAGACCCGCCGCTCGAAGAAGTTGGACAGCTCCTGCACGTCCTGCAAGTCCATGAAGGCGAACGGGTTCGCCGACCCGTACAGCGGCTCGATGTCGAGCTGGGCCAACCGGCGGTCCGCAACGTACTGGAGATAGTCCCGCATGTCCGGCAGGGAGAGCCCGGAGACTCCGTGTTCGAGCAGGTCCTCGGCGAACTGCACCTCGCACTCGACCGCCTCGGCGAGCATCTCGCGGACCTGTCCGCGCAGCTCGTCGTCGAAGAGGTCCGGCTCCTCCCGGCGTACGGTGTCGACGACGTCGAAGGCGAAGGCCATGTGCATCGACTCGTCCCGGAACACCCAGTTGGTGCCGGAGGCGAGCCCGAGCAGCAGCCCCCGGGACCGGAGGAAGTAGACGTACGCGAACGCGCCGTAGAAGAACAGCCCCTCGATGCAGGCGGCGAAGCAGATCAGATTGAGCAGGAAGGCCCGACGGTCGTCCCGGGTCCTCAGCGCACGCAACTCGAAGACCGAGTCGATCCACCTGAAGCAGAACTCGGCCTTCCGGCGGATCGACGGGATGTTCTCGATCGCGGCGAACGCGGCGAACCGCTCCGCGTCGTCCGGCACGTACGTGTCGAGCAGGTTGAGGTAGAACTGCACGTGTACCGCCTCCTCGAAGAGTTGGCGGGACAGGTAGAGCCGGCCCTCCGGCGAGTTGACGTGCTGGTAGAGGTTGAGCACCAGGTTGTTGGCCACGATCGTGTCGCCGGTGGCGAAGAACGCCACCAGCCGGCTGACCAGGTGCCGCTCGGCCGGGGAGAGCCGGTCCAGGTCGGCCAGGTCGGCGTGCAGGTCCACCTCCTCGACGGTCCAGGTGTTCCTGATCGCGTCCCGGAACCGGTCGAAGAAGTGCGGGTAGCGCATCGGGCGCAGGGTCAGGTCCATTCCGTGGTCGAGCAGCATGGGTCCCTCACGGTCGCCGGGGCATCGGTCGGTGGTGCCGGGTTCGGTCGTCGGTGTGCCGGCGGAGGTCACTGGCATGCCTCGCAGGACTCCGGGTTCTCCAGCGAGCAGGCCGACGCCGCGTCCGGGGAGTCCGCGCCGGGCAGCGTCACCGCGGCGAGCACGGGTCGGGAACCCTGCGGCACCGCGACCGTCGCCTGCTGGATCCGGGTGGCCGGGCGGGACCGCAGGTAGTAGGTCGTCTTCAGCCCGGACTTCCAGGCGTACAGGTACATCGAGCTGAGCCGGCCGATGTCGGGCGCGGCCATGAAGAGGTTCAGCGACTGGGACTGGTCGACGTAGGGTGCCCGGGCGGCGGCCAGGTCGATCAGCGCCCGCTGCGGCAGCTCCCAGGCGGTACGGAACAGCTCGCGTAGCTGCGCCGGCAGTTCCTCGATGCCCTGTACCGAGCCGTCCGCCCGCTTGATCGCGGTCCGGATCCGCTCCGTCCACAGCCCGCGTGCCTTCAGCTCCGCCACCAGAGCCGTGTTGACCTGGAGGAACTCCCCGCTCAGCGTCTCCCGCTTGAACAGGTTGGAGACCTGCGGCTCGATGCACTCGTAGCAGCCGGCGATCGACGCGATGGTGGCCGTCGGGGCGATCGCGACCAGCAGCGAGTTGCGCAGCCCGTACGCCGAGATCCGGTCCCGCAGCGCGGCCCAGCGCGCGGTCTGGCGGCCGGCCACTCCGTGCAGGTCGGGTTGGAGTTGCCCGGCCGCCGCCCGGGTCTGCGGGTACGCCGGATGGGCGCCGAACCGCTCGGCCAGCTCGGCCGAGGTCTCCAGCGCGGTCAGGTAGATCTCCTCGGCGATCCGGGTGGAGAGTTCCTTGGCGGCCGGCGAGTCGAACGGCAGCCGCAGCGCGAAGTACACGTCCTGCAACCCCATCACACCGAGCGCGACCGGTCGCCAGCGCGGATTGCTGGCCGCCGCCTCCCGGCTCGGGTAGTAGTTGATGTCGATCACCCGGTCCAGGAAGGTCACCGCGGTCCGGACGGTCTCCCGCAGCCGTACCCAGTCGATCCCGTCCGGGGCGGCGGCTGAGCCGCCCGGGTCGGCCGGGCCGGCGACCAGGTGTGCGGCCAGGTTGACCGAACCCAGGTTGCAGACGGCGGTCTCGGTGTCGCTGGAGACCTCGAGGATCTCGGTGCAGAGGTTGGAGAGGTGCACCACGTTGCCCGGCTCGGCGGTCTGGTTGCACAGCCGGTTCGAGGTGTCCTTGAAGGTCATCCAGCCGTTGCCGGTCTGGGCCAGCGTGCGCATCATCCGCCCGTAGAGGTCACGGGCCCGGACCTGGCGGACGTAGCGGTCCTGCTCCTCGGCGGCCCGGTACGCCGCGTCGAACTCCGCACCCCACAGATCGGGCAGCTCCGGCACCTCGTCCGGGTCGAACAGCGACCACGTCCCGTCCGCCTCGACCCGCCGCATGAACTCGTCCGGGATCCAGTTGGCCAGGTTCAGGTTGTGGGTCCGCCGGGCCTCCTCGCCGGTGTTGTCCCGCAGTTGCAGGAACTCCTCGACGTCCGGGTGCCACGGTTCGAGATAGACGCAGGCCGCGCCCTTGCGCCGACCGCCCTGGTTGACCGCCGCGACCGACGAGTCGAGGGTACGCAGGAACGGGACGATCCCGTTGGAGGCGCCGTTGGTGCCCCGGATCAACGCGCCCCGGGAGCGGACCCGGGACCAGGCGATGCCGATCCCACCGGCGAACTTGGACAGCCGCGCCACCTGCGCGTACCGGTCGTAGATCGAGTCCAGTTCGTCTCGGGGCGAGTCGACCAGATAGCAGGAGGACATCTGGGTGTGCCGGGTGCCCGAGTTGAACAGCGTCGGTGAGCTGGGCAGGTAGGCCAGCGACGCCATCAGCCGGTAGAAGCCGATCGCCTCGTCCGGGGTACGGGACAGCCCGCAGGCGACCCGGAGCAGCCAGTACTGCGGGGTCTCCAGCACCAGCCGGTCCGCCGGATGCCGCAGCAGGTACCGGTCGTAGACCGTACGCAGCCCGAAGTACTCGAAGCGCCGGTCGGCGGCCGGGTCGACGGCGTCGTCCAGCTCCCGGGCGTGCGCCCGGACGAACTCGGCCGTCTCGTCGCCGATCAGGCCGTGCCGGTGCCCGAGTCGGATCGACTCGCTGAACGAGCCGACGCCCTGCCCCCGGACCTCCTGGTCGAGGTATCCGGCGAGCAGCCGGGCGGCCAACCGGGAGTACTGGGGCTCCTCCCCGATCAGGTCGGCGGCGGTCTGCACGCAGAGCCGGTGCAGTTCGGCGGCGGTCGCCCCGTCGGGCAGGCCGTTGACCGCCCGGGTCGCCACCCGTACCGGGTCGACGTCGGGGAGGTCGTCGGCCTCGTGCCGCAGCGCGCGGGCGATCGTGGCGACGTCGGCCGGCGCGGTGCCGCCGCCGCGGCCCCGGACCCGCGGCGGTCGGGCGTCCCGGCCGGTACGGTGACCGGCGGTACCCGACATCGTCGACTGCTCGGCGTCTCCCGGCGCTGCCCCGCTCGGCGTGGCCTCGGTGACCGTCACAACTCTCTCCTCGCGCACTCGACTCCTCCGGTGGAGGAGGAGCCCGCGCGGAGACGCCGACGGGCACGCGCTGGCGTACGTCGGTGGCGTCGGCCGTCCCGCGCGGCCTCGGACCGCCGCGTACGGGCTCGTACGCGGCGCGCTGGCAGGTCTTCGGACTCGTGGGCCGGCCGCGGGCGTACCCGGGTTCGCCTACTGGCCGTCGCTTCCCAGGCGGTCCGGTTTCCGGCCGGACGACCCAGTGCGTGATGACGGCGGTCGTTCCCACTCACCGCTGCGGGGCAGTCCCGGACTCCCACCGGGTTCCCTCTTGCCTCGACCGCCGGGCGGCGGCCGAACCAGCTACGATCAACACCATATATAGGGATGGCCCGAAAGTCATACCCCAAGATGTCGTATCGGCGTGTCGACCTCGTCCCCCGCCCGCAGCGCGACGGGCGGGGAACGCGGAACGAGCGGGACGGCGACGGCCGCCCGTTCCCCGCCGCCGTACGCGCCCGTGTACGGCGACGAGTTTCTCGACGGCGCTCCGCCGTCGGTGCCGTGGCGCGGGCCCGAGGCGCGGTCACAACGACGGGTGGTCGCCCGTCCTTCCCGCGACACCACCGTGGCCCGCCCGCCGACCGCCGGTCCGGGTCGGCCCGGTCCGACGACACGCGGAGAGATGCATGGAAATCCTGATCACCGGGGCGACCGGGCGGCTGGGCCGGGTACTCACCCCGGAACTGGCCCGGGCCGGGCACACCGTACGGGCCGCCGGCCGGACTCCGGCGCCGACCGGGAAACCCGGCCCCGACCGGCCGGCGGACGGGGGTGGCGGCGAGGTGCGCCGGGTCCGACTCGACCTGGCCACCGGGGACGGGCTACCGGCCGCGGTCGACGGGGTCGAGACGGTCGTCCACCTTGCGTCCGCGCCCTACCAGGGCAGCTACACCCGCCAGGTCGACCTGGCCGGCACCCGCGGGCTGGTCGAGGCCGCCGCCCGGGCCGGGGTACGGCACCTGGTGTACCTGTCGATCGTCGGCGCCGACCGTGTGCCGTGGCCGTACTTCCGGATCAAGATCGAGGCGGAGGCGGCGGTCGCGGCCGGCCCGGTGCCGTGGACGGTGCTCCGGGTCACCCAGTTCCACGGGTTCCTGGCCGAGGCGCTGTCCCGGCTGGCCCGACTGCCGGTGCTGCCCGTCGATCCGGGAATCACGGCGCAGCCGGTCGACGTCGCCGACGTCGCCGCACACCTGCGCTGGCGGGTCACCGCCGCACCCGGCGGGGCGACCGAGGAGTTCGGCGGGCCGGCCGAACTGGACGGCGGCACGCTCGTCCGGGAATGGCTGGCGGCGCGGCGGATCCGGCGTCGGATGCTCCGGCTCCCGGTGCCGGGCCGGCTCGGCCGCGCCTTCCGGGCGGGTGCGCTGGTTTCCCCGACCGGCAACCGGGGGCGGATCACCTGGCGCGAGTACCTTGCCGGCCCGTCGGAGCAGGCGGGATAGCGCAGCCGTCCGGACTCGCCGGAGTGTGGTGTGCGCGAGGCTCACCGAACGGATCGACGCGATGATCTAGGCGAGCACCATTCCGCAGAGCGGAACGACGAGCAGGCACAATTCCGGCGAAAAGGCCCCGGATCCGATCGTGCGCGCGGCGGGAAGACAGCGCGACGCCACCCCTGGTAACGTCGGCGACACTCGGCGTCGAATCATGGATCTCCATGTTTCCGTGCGCCGTCGTCCCTTGTACCGACAGGTGCGCGAACAGGGAGTTGTCACTGTCCACATGAGCCTCTCAGTTCTTCTCGCGTCGCGGGTGCGGGCCGCGCCAGGCCCGGTGGTCGTCCCCGGGTCTCCGGCCGCGTCCACCCGGCCTCAGGAGGTGACGGGATGACCAGTTCGGTCGACGTACGGGATGGCTACCCCCTCTCGCCGGTCCAGCGCGGCATACTCCACCCGGCCTCCGACGAGGCGGATCCGGCGCGCGACCTCGAACAGGTACGGCTCGTCATCCGTGGCCGGCTGCGGGTCGCCGAGTTCCAGCAGGCCTGGCAGCGGGTGATCGCCCGCCACGAGGTGCTGCGCACGGGCTTCGTCCGGCACGGGACCGAGGAGCCTGTCCAGGTGGTCGTGGCCGAGCCGCCGGCACCCGAATGGCACCTCGACGACCTGCGGACCATCCGGGCCTGCCAGCGTCGGCGCGGCCTCGCCGAGTTCCTCGCCGCCGACCGGGTTCGGAGTTTCACCCTGGAAGACCCGCCGCTGTCCCGGTTCGCCCTGCTCCGCGTCTCCGAGACCGAGCACCTGCTGGTCTGGACGGCCCACCACCTGGTCGTCGACGGCTGGAGCCTGCCGATCCTGCTCCGCGAGGCACTGACCGAATACCGGGCGGCGTTCGAAGGCCGGGACGCCCCGCTGCCGGCTCCGGCGCCGTTCCGGGACCACGCCGCCTGGGCCGCCGCTCGCGACCTTGCCGAGGCGGAGGATTTCTGGCGCGCGGAGTTGTCCGACCGGCCCGTGTGCGGTCCACTTCAGAGCGATCCGCCGGACTGGCAGGGAGAGCCGGCGGACGCGTTCGACGAATACTCCCTCGAACTGACCAGCGAGGACACCTACCTGCTGCACGAGACCATCGGTCAGCAGCGGATCGCACTGGAAACGGTGCTCCAGGGCTGCTGGGCGCGGCTGCTCTCCACCCGCGCCGGCACCGGCGACGTCGTCATCGGTTCGACGGTCGCCGGCCGGGCGGCCGGGACGGCGGAGGCCCTGGTCGGACCGCTGACCAACACCGTGCCGGTCCGGGTCCGGATCCGGCCCGACCAGCCGGTCGGGGTGTGGCTGCGCGGGTTGCAGGCACGCCAGGCGCTGGCCCGCCCGTTCGACCACGTGCCGCCGGCACTGGTCCGGTCCTGGGCCGGGCTGCCCGCCGGGGTGCCGCTGTTCGACACCGTGCTCGACTTCGAGACCTACCCGATGGACAACGACCTGTTCACCGGTACGGCCGACGCGTCGAATCTCTCCGTACGCTTCGACGGCCGGTGGTCGGCGTCGCATCACCCGTTCAACCTGCTCGTCGTGCCTGGCGAGCGACTCGGGCTGCACGCCAGGTACGACCTGCGGCATCTCGCGCCGGAGACGGTCGAGAGCCTGGTCACCGACCTCGCGCTGCTGCTCAGCCTGGTCGCCACGGATCCGGACCGTCCGGTCTCGGCGCTTCGCCCGCCGGACGACGAGCCGCCCGCCACCGACTAGTGCCCAGCGCTGTCGACGGACAGCTCTGCGCAGCGGAGCCGGCACGGCTCGACCCGTCACGCCGCGTCGCTGCGACGAGGCGGGTCGGTCGGTCCTCTGGTGGCTCGGAACCGGCCACCCGTGGACCCGCCCGAGCGGTCGCTCCGCGCGGAGGCGTCCTCACATCGGCGTGCGGTGGGCCCTGACCACCAGGTCGCGAATGCTCATCCGCGTCGAGCCGTGCTCGACGTACCGTGTCCGGGACTCCGCCACGTCGACCTCCCACAATTCCCGGGTCAGGGAGCCGGTGACGGCGTCCAGACCGATCGACGCCTGCTCGGGAGCGTGGGCCGCCGAATGCTCATCCGCATGATCGTGGCCGACGACGAGAAGCGTGCCGGTGGGTGCGACAGCCTGGGCCAGACGGGCAACGAACTCCCCGAAGGGAATGGTGGGGTGGACGTACTGGCTGACCACCAGGTCGTACTGCTTCGGCGGTTGCCAGGTTGTCAGGTCGGCCACGACCCAGGAGATGCGTGCCGCGACGTCCGGCTCGTGGTGCGCGAAGTCCTTGGCCTCGCTGACGGCCGTCGGTGAGACGTCGACCGCCGTCACCTGCCAGCCTTGCCGGGCGAGCCAGAGCGCGTCGACTCCACGTCCGCAGCCCGCGTCGAGCGCCGACCCGACGGGAAGGCCGGTCACCTCGGCCACCAACTGAGGACTCGGCGAACCGTGCGTCGCCGTGTGCTCCTGGTAGTGGCGCTCCCACCACTGCGGGCCGAACGCGGGGTGATCCGCGTGCGGCGATCCATGCTGGTCGTGGGGCTCACTCATCGCTCTGCTCCTGGTGAATTCGTCCGGAAGACCGGCGGCAACCGCCTGGTCTGCTCGCGCCTCAACGGTGACGAGAGAGTGAGATCCCGGCAACTATCCTTGCTGCTTTGGCAAGCACGCCATCGGCAGAAGCGGCGGATCATCCGGTTCGGTCCCGTAGGCCCGGTTACGCCACATACCGTCGGTCGTGACAGCGTACGGGTCGGGGCTCCCCCCGGCAGGAAGCCTCCGCCGAGGCCGGCGCGGCGGCGCTGTGCCGGGTCCCCCGGCGCGGTCCCGGTCGAGCGCCGAACGGCCGGCCTACTTCCCGCTCGCACACCGGCCGCACACCCCGCCGCTCAGCCGGCCACCGGCCGGGTACTCACCCGCAGGCCGGCGGCGTGCCGGTCCCGGACCGCCTGGGACGTCTTCGCCGGGGAGCCGGCGTCGAACGGTGGCTGGGGGTCGTACTCGATGGCGAGCTGGATGGCCTCGGCGGTGATCCGGTCGGCGAGCTGCGCGGCAAGGGTGAGTGCCATGTCGATTCCGGCGGAGACCCCGGCGGCGGTGAGCAGTTTGCCGTCGGTGACCACCCGCTGCGCCGAGTAGGTGGCGCCGAAGGAGGCCAGCCGCTCCGCGCTGCGCCAGTGCGTGGTGGCGGTACGCCCGCGCAGCAGTCCGGCGGCGCCGAGCAGCAGGGAGCCGGTGCAGACCGAGGTCGTCCACCGGGTGCCGTCGTGCATCCGCCGGATCCAGTCCAGCAGTGGCCCGCCGGCGAGGTGATCATCGACACCGGGGCCGCCAGGCACCACGAGTACGTCACAGGAGTCGATGTCGTCCAAGGCGGCGTCGGCGGTCAGGGCCAGGCTACCGGCGTTGTTCCGGAGCGGTCCGGGGCTGGTCGCCACGAACACCACCTCGGCGCCGGGCAGCAGCTTGAGCACGTCGTACGGGCCGACGGCGTCGAGGGCGGTGAACCGGTCGAAGAGCGGGATCACGATCCGCATGGTGTGAGTTCCTTTCAGCCGAAGTGTTGGCGGTACTGGCCGGGGGTGACCCCGACCGTGCGTCGGAAGCGCCGGTGCATCGTCTCGACGGTGCCGAATCCGCAGCGCCGGGCGATGGACCCGAGCGGGGTGTCCGTGGTCTCCAGCAGGCGCCGGGCGGCCTCGACCCGGGCCGCCTCGACGTACGCGGCGGGGGTCTGCCCGGTCTGCGCGCTGAACACCCTGGCGAAGTGCCGTTCGCTCATCCCGGCCCGGGCGGCGAGGACCGGCACGGTGAGATCGTCGGCGAGGTGCTCGACCACCCATGCCTGGAGCTGGCGCAGTCCGCCGCGGGCCGGCCGCTGCGCGGCCAGTTGGGTGCTGAACTGGGCCTGGCCACCGGGACGCTGGACGAACATGACCAGTCGCCGGGCGATCGCCCGGGACACCTCCGCGCCCCGATCCTGCTCGACCAGGGCAAGCGCGAGATCGATCCCGGCGGTGACCCCGGCCGAGGTCCACACGGCACCGTCCCGGACGAAGATCGGATCCGGTTGCACCGTTACCGCCGGATACCGGCGGGCCAGTTCGGCGCAGCTTCCCCAGTGCGTGACCGCGCGCCGGCCGTCCAGCAGTCCGGCCTCGGCCAGCAGGAACGCCCCACTGCACACGGCGGCGACCCGTCGGGCCCGTCCGGCGGTGGCACGGAGCCAGCCGATCAGGCGCCGGTCGGCGCACGCCTCGACCCGACCGGGCCCACCGACGACCACCAGCGTGTCGATCGGCCCGACGCACTCGTCGAGGTCGAGGTCGGCCGTCACGGTCAGGCCGCCGCTGGCCGTGACCGGCCCGCGCAGCGGGGCCACCACCTCCAGCCGGTAGCCCAGCACAACCCGTTCGGTCCGGGCGACCTGTTCGGCCTGCGCACCCCGTTCGGCCTGCGCGCCCCGTTTGGCCTGCGCGAACACCTCGTGCGGGCCCGTCAGGTCGAGCACCTGGAACTTCGGGAAGATCACGAAAACGATCCGGCGGACATCCACCCGTCCATCGTTTCGGGGCAGCGATCTGGCAGCAATGACAGGCCAGTGACGATTTCAGCCATCCCAGCCGCGTCCCCCCGCATCGTTCCCCTGCATCGGCGCCCCCTGCATCGGTGCCCCTGCATCGCCCGGCGGCGAGTCGACGGATGCCAGGGCCGGTGAACATCCTTCTCGCCTGGCGCGCTCTACGTGTAGAACCTCCGGTTCGCCTACACGCCAGCACCGTGCCTGCCGGCGCTTGGCGTACGTCCAAGATCCTTGGCGAATTCGGGCTCGTGGCGAACCACAATTCGCCAAGGATCTTGATACGCGCCGGCCGGCCGGCGGGTCCGGTACGCCGTCACCGCACGGAGTGGGAGTTCGTCGACGGCCACGCTGCCTCTCCCGGCCGGTCGTCCCAGAATCTGACCCTCGCGCTGACGTCGGCGGTCGACCGAACGGTCGCGCCAGCCGACCGATCAGCAGTGGTCAGACCTCTGGTCAGTCGGTCCCCCGGTTCGCCGGCAGCCGATCGCAGCTGCGGCGAACCCGGCGAACGTCCTCCGATTCGGGCTTGGCTAGGGCTGTTACCAGCAAGTTTCCGGGCCCGCGCGGCGACGCTCGGTAGATAACGGTCGGGTCACGGGATCTTCCCAATGCGCAGTGATCTCACGTACGGTCCCGGAAAGGCAGGAGGTCAGACCTCCATCCTCATGCCTCTGAGTGTTCCGAGGTGAGCTGACTAGTGCAGGAACGTGCTTCCCGCTATACGGGATACCGGTCGTTCGACTATCTGACCCCGCAGGTCGACTTCAAGGTGTTCGACCTCGCCCCACAACTCGGTCGGGTGCCCGCGCACGACCTCGGCCTGACCGAGGAGCAGTCCGACCGGGTCGCCCGGCTGCTGCGCGAGCATGCCGCGATCTCGCTGCACGAGCACCCCAAGATCCTGCCCGCCGACGTGACCCAGTTGCGGGACTACAACCGGACCGGGCGCAACTCCTTCGGCTTCGCGGGGCTGGCCCGGTCCGGCATGACCGCGGTGTTCGACAACTTCATGAACGGCACCGGCTGCGTGACCAGCGAGCACGCCTGGAAGTGGGACGACGTCATCTACGACATCGGGCTGCGCTTCGCCGACATCGCCAAGCAGGACTACGTGGTCGTGGCGACCACCCTGGAGGAGATCTTCACCGCCAAGCGGAACGGCCAGCTCGCCCTGGTGGCCGGGCTGGAGGCGGCCACGATGATCGAGAACGAGCTGGACCGGATCGACATCCTGTACGGCTTCGGCGTACGCCAGATGGGCATCGCGTACAGCCAGGCGAACATGCTCGGCTCGGGGCTCTCCGAGGACCGCGACGGCGGGCTGACCCACTTCGGCCGGCGCGCCGTCGACCGGATGAACAAACTCGGGATCGCCATCGACGTCTCGCACTCCGGCGACCAGACCTCGCTGGACGTGATCGAGGCGAGCCGGGTACCGGCCTTCATCACCCACGCCGGCGCCCGCGCGGTCTGGAACACCCCCCGAATGAAGCCGGACAACGTCATCCGGGCCTGTGCCGAGCGCGGCGGTGTGATCGGCATCGAGGCCGCCCCGCACACCACACTCTCGCAGGCGCATCCGCACCACTCGATCGAGTCGGTGATGGACCACTTCGTCTACTGCGTCGACCTGGTCGGCATCGACCACGTGGCGTTCGGCCCGGACACCAACTTCGGTGACCACGTCGGGCTGCACGACAGCTTCACCGGCCACCTGGCGATCGGCAAGGCGCACGGCGCCGTCGACCATCCCCGGGTGCCGTACGTCTCCGGCCTGGAGAACCCGGCCGAGTGCTTCAGCAACATCGTCGGCTGGCTGGTCACGCACGGCTACTCCGACGACGAGATCGCCAAGGTCATCGGCGGCAACATCATTCGCGTTCTTCGGGAGGTTTGGTGAGCAGGACAATTTCCGGCCGTACCCGCCGGTGGCGGGTCGCCGTCGCGCTCGGTACGGCGGCCGCGCTCGGCCTGTCCGGATGCGGGCTCAACGAGGGCAACTCGTCGTCCGGGGACAGCTCCGGCGGCGGCGACGTACTGCGGATCGGCACCACCACCGACGTGTCGAACTTCAACCCGCTCCAGTCGCTGAGCAAGACCGACTCCTGGATCCTCAACGCGATGTACCCGCACCTGCTGCGGATCGACGAGAACGCCAAGAAGGCGCCGGAGCTGGCCAAGGAGTACAGCTACGAGAACGGCGGCAAGACCGCGGTCTTCCACCTGCGCGACGACTTCACCTGGACCGACGGCAAGCCGGTGGTGGCCGAGGACGTCAAGTTCAGCGCCGAATCGATCATGAAGTACAAGCTCGGCAACGTGGCCGCCAAGCTGACCTGGGTCACCTCGATCGAGGCACCCGACCCGACCACGGTCAAGTTCCACCTCTCCCAGCCGTACGCGCCGTTCGCCGAGGGCGTCGGGTTCTGGATGTCGATCGTGCCGAAGCACGTCTTCTCCTCCGCCGGTGACCTGTCGAAGTTCGCCAACGACTCCAACTGGGTCGGTGCCGGGCCGTTCGTGCTGGAGAGCGCCACCAAGGGCCAGCGGTACGTGATGAAGCGCAACGACAAGTACCCGCTGGCGCCCGGCGGCAAGCCGGCGCTCGGCAAGGTCGAGTTCCGGCTCTACCCGGACGTCAACACGATGATGCTGGCGCTGCGCAACGGCGACATCGACCTGATGGGTACCCCGGTGCCGGCGTCCGCGGCGAAGACCTTCGCGAACGACTCGAAGATCAAGCTGACCAAGGTCGGTGCGCTCGGCTTCGCCCACCTGACCTACAACATGAACAACAAGGACCTGGCCAAGCAGGAGGTCCGGCAGGCGCTGTCGATGGCGGTGGACACCAAGTCGATCATCTCGTCGGTACTCCAGGGCGACGCCCGGGAGATGTCCGGACCGATCTCGCCGATCTTCGCCGACTACGACAACACCGAGATCCAGCCGTACCCGTTCGACCCGGCCGGGGCGAAGGCCAAGCTCGCCGCCGCCGGCTACTCCGACGGCAACGGCGACGGGCTCTTCGACGGCCTGGAACTCGGCGTCGCCTGTGACCAGTCGAACGCCAACCTCACCCGGGTGGTGCAGCTCTTCCGGGAGAGCGCGACGAAGGCCGGCATCAAGCTGACCAACGAGTGCGTGGAGCGGAACACCTTCCTGTCCCGCACCAAGGACGGCGAGTACGACATCGACGCGTCGCAGTGGGGCGTCTTCGACAACCCGATGGACCAGCTCCGCAGCACCTACCTCTCCAGCAACCCGGGCGGGATCAACTACAACCTGCTCAAGTCGCCGGAGATCGACCGGCTGATCAACGACGCCGCGGCCACCACCGATCCGGCGGCGTTCGCCACCAAGATCAAGAACATCGACAAGGTGGTGCACGAGCAGGCGTACCTGACGCCGCTCTACGTGGAGAACTTCCAGTTCGCCTACAACGCCAGCAAGTTCACCGGCTTCGTGGCCTCGCCGTCCGACCTGCTCGGCATGGTCACCGCGTACTCGCTGGCCCAGGTCAAGCCGGTCGGCTGACCGACGCGACGAGGTAGAAGGGAGGGGTCCCCCACGTGGCACGCTTCGTGCTCAACCGGGCGCTGAAGGCCGTACTGACCGTCTGGATAGCGATCACCGCGACGTTCTTCCTGCTCCGGTTGCTGCCGGGGGACCCCACGACCCTGATGGTCGAGGGGGACATGACGCCGGAGATGCGGGCGGCGCTGCTCGAGACGTACGGGCTGGACCGGCCACTGCTGGAACAGTACGTCTCGTACCTGCGCGAACTCCTGCACGGCAACTTCGGCATCTCGTTCCGGCAGATCCAGCCGGTCACCGACATCCTGCTCGACCGGCTGCCCTGGACCCTGCTGCTGGCCGGGGTGGCGTTCCTGCTCACCATCGCCATCGGCATCCCGATCGGGGTGTCCGCGGCGGCGCACCGGGGCCGCTGGCCGGACAAGCTGCTCCAGGGCTTCGGCATCGCCGGGCACGCCCTCTTCGTGCCCAGCGTGGCGATGCTGCTGCTGGTCTGGCTCGGCGCCCGGCTCGGCTGGTTTCCGATCGGCGGCGCGATCGACCCGGACACCCGGGGCGTGGCGGCGTACCTGAGCCTGGCGCACCACCTGGTGCTGCCGGTCGCGTCGCTGGTGCTGGTGCAACTCGGCCCGTACGCGCTGACCCTGCGGACCAACCTGATCGACGTACTCGGTGAGGACTACATCCGGGCGGCCCGGGCGCGGGGGCTGTCCAGCCGGCGTCGGCTGTGGAAGCACGGCCTCCGCAACGCGATCCTGCCGGCGCTGACCCTGATGGGGCTGCAACTCGGCACCCTGGTCGGCGGCGCCGTGCTGACCGAGACCGTCTTCGCCTATCCCGGCGTCGGCCGGCTGATCTACGAGGCGGTCGGGCAACGCGACTATCCCGTCCTGCAAGGAGCGTTCATCATGCTCGCCATCACCGTGGTGGTCGCCAACGCGCTCACCGACCTGCTCTACGCGGTGCTCAACCCCAGGATCCGGCTGTGAGCGGGAGGAGTGAGCCGGGTTTGCGAGCCCCGCAGCCGCGAACGAGAGAGGCACAGCCATGAGTGCGCCACTGGTGACCGAGGCGGAGGCTGCGGCGACCGCTCCGTCCGCGGAGCCGGCGATCGGCGCCCGGTCGGCCTGGCGGACGTTCTTCCGGCAGCCGTCCGGGCTGCTCGCCGCGGCGGTGCTGGTCGTGATGGTGCTGCTCGCGGTCTTCGCGCCGCTGATCGCCGACGAGCCGGGCGGTACCAGCGCGGACGTGCTGCGGTCGCCGTCCGGCGGGCACCTGTTCGGCACCGACGACCTCGGGCAGGACATCTTCGCCCAGGTGGTCTGGGGCACCAGGACCAGCCTGCTGATCGGGGTGGCGGCCTCACTGATCGCCATCGTGCTGGGTACGGCGATCGGGCTCGCCTCGGCGTACTTCCGCCGGGTCGACGCGGTCGGCACGGTCGTCACCGACGTGATGCTGGCGCTGCCCACGCTGCCCCTGATGATCATGCTGGCCGCGATCGTCAACCCGAGCGTCTGGACGCTGACGGTGATCATCGGCGTCTTCGCCTGGCCCGAGGTGGCCCGGCTGATCCGCTCGCAGGGGCTGGTGGTCAGCGCGATGCCATACATCGACGGGGCCCGGGTGCTCGGCGCGAGCGGCTGGCGGATCGTCACCCGGGAGATCATGCCGGCGGTGGTGCCGCTGATCGTGGTCAGCGTGCTGCTCACCGCGTCCCGGGCGGTCATCTCCGAGGCCGGGCTGAGCTTCCTCGGCCTCGGTGACCCGGATGCCTGGTCGTGGGGGCGGATCCTGCTCAACGCGCAGCGCAGCGGGGTGGTGGCCATCGCCTGGTGGCAGACCCTCTTCCCGTCGCTGGCCATCCTGCTGCTGGTGCTCGCCGCGACGGTCGCCGGCATGCGGTTCAACGACATCCGAGACCCCCGCCGGAACGGAGGCTGACCCGTGCGTCTGCCCGACAGTTTCTACTCGTCCGTCCGGGCCCGACTCGCCGACGCGCTCGACGTACGCGGCCTCGACGGTTTCCTGGCCACCTCTCCCGCCGACGTGGCGTTCCTGTCCGGGTTCTTCTACATCGCCACCGAACGGCCGGTCTACCTCTGGATGCCCCGCGACGGCGACCCGCTGCTGGTGATCCCCCGCCTCGACCAGGAGTACGCCGCCGGGCAGGGCGTCGGCGTCGAAACGGTCAGCTACTTCGAGTTCCCCGGCGTGGTGAGCGCGGAGCAGACCCTCGGCACGGCGCTGGCCGGCCGGCGGGCGAAGCAGATCGGGGTGAGCGCGGGGCTGTCGATCGGGGCGTACCGGGCGCTGTCCCGGGCGCTCGGCGGCAGCACGCTGGTCACCACCGACGCGGTGGCGAAGCTGCGGCTGCGCAAGTTTCCCGAGGAGATCCCGTTCCACGAGGCGGCGGCACGGATCTGCGACCAGATGCTCGCCGCCGGCCGGGAGCTGATCGCGGACGCGCTGCGCCGGGGCGCCGCACTCCCCCGCGAGGACGAGATCGCCCGGCACGTCATCGGGTACGGCACCGACCGGATGTACGCCGACTACGACCTCGTCGTCTACACCACCAAACTGGCCGGCGGGCTGGTCTACGCCGGCCCGAACTCGGCGCTGCCGCACGGCCTGCCGACCCGGCGGCGGGCCCAGCCCGGCGACACCTTGATCCTCTCCCTCGGCGCGGCGGTGGCCAGCCGGTTCGTGGAGAGCGAGCGCACCTTCGTCGTCGGCGAGCCGACCGCGCAGCAGCGGCGCTACTACGAGGCGGACCGGGAGGCGCAGGAGGTCGGCACCGAGGCGATGCGGGCCGGCCGGACCTGCGCCGAGGTGAACAAGATCTGCCTGGATGTGCTGCGCGGGCACGGTCTGGGCGACTACATCCGGCACCGGCAGGGGCACGGCATCGGCCTGCAGAACCACGAGGCGCCCTGGGTGGAGGACGGCGACCACACCGTGCTGGAGCCCGGGATGCTGCTCTCCAGCGAGCCCGGCGTCTACGTGCCCGGGCACGCCGGCTACCGGATCTCCGACACCGTACTGGTCGAGGAGGCCGGGCCGCGCCGGCTGACCGGCTATCCGCGCGATCTCGCGTCCAACATCATCGAGGAGGTCCGATGACGGTCGACAACTCGTCCGGCTTTTCCGGCCGGCTGACGATCAACGGTGCCGAGCTGGTCGTCGAGGCGTTCGGACCGGTTGACGCGCCGGCGATGATCGTGCACCACGGCGCGCCCGGGCTGGGTTCCCGGTCGGAGCCGAAGCGGTCGTTCGGGCCGTTCGCCGACCGGTACCGGGTGATCGTCTTCGACGCACGCGGCTCCGGCGAGTCCAGCGACGACGAGCCGTTCACGCACGCACAGTGGGTCGCCGACGTGGACGCGATCCGGGAGTACTTCGGCTACGAGCGGATCGTGATGGCCGGCGGCTCGTACGGCGGCTTCATCTCCCTCGAATACGCCGTCGCACATCCGGACCGGGTCGCCGCGCTGATCCTGCGGGACACCGCCGCCGACAACGGGCACAACGAACTCGCGGTCGAGAAGGCGAAGAACACCGACCGTACGGTGATCCCGCAGTGGGCGATCGACCGGATCGGCACCGGCCGGTTCGCCGGCAACGAGGAGCTGCGGGAGTACTGGAAGGCGATCCTGCCGCTCTACGACCACCGGCACGACCCGGCCAAGGACGCCGCGAAGCTGCACGCGACCCGGTTCCACTACCGGACCCACAACGCCGCGTTCGGGCAGAACATGCCGCGCTACGACCTCAAGCCGACGCTTCCCTCGATCACCTGCCCGACCCTGGTCACCGTCGGCCGGCACGACTGGCGTACCCCGGTGGCCGCCTCGCAGGTGATCGCCGACCTGATCCCGAACGCCGAACTGGTGGTCTTCGAGCACTCCGGGCACTCGCCGCAACTGGAGGAGCCGGAGCTGTTCCAGCGGACCGTGCGGGACTTCCTCGACTCGGCCGGGATCCGGTAATGGCCCTGCTGGAGGTGGAGGAGCTGCGGGTCAGCTTCCCCGGGCCGGGCGGCGGCCCCGGGTCGGCCGGCGCGGTGCACGCGGTCAACGGGGTGTCGCTGGCGCTGGAGTCCGGCCGGACGTTGGCGATCCTCGGCGAGTCCGGCTCCGGCAAGAGCGTCACCGCGCAGGCGGTGATGGGGATCCTCGACGTGCCGCCGGCCCGGGTCAGCGGCTCGGTCCGGCTGCGCGGCCGGGAGTTGCTGACCCTGACCCCGAAGCAGCGGGACCGGGTCAGCGGCGAGGAGATCGGCATGGTCTTCCAGGACGCGATGGCCGCGCTCAACCCGGTCTACACCGTCGGCGAGCAGCTCGGCGAACTGCTCCGGGTCCGCCGGGGGCTCTCCCGGTCCGCCGCCCGGCGCCGCGCGATCGAGCTGATCGACCGGGTGCACATCCCGGCCGCGAAGGACCGGGTACGCGACTATCCGCACCAGTTCTCCGGCGGGATGCGACAACGCATCATGATCGCGCTGGCCATCGCGCTGGAGCCGGACGTGCTGATCGCCGACGAGCCGACCACGGCGCTGGACGTGACCGTGCAGGCGCAGGTGATGGAGCTGATCGCGGAGATCCAGCGGGACAGCGGGATGGCGCTGCTGCTGATCACCCACGACCTGGGTGTGGTGGCCGAGGTCGCCGACGACGTGGCGGTGATGTACGCCGGCCGGATCGTCGAACGGGCCACCGTGCAGCAGATCTTCGCCGGTCCGGCACATCCCTACACCGAGGGGCTGCTCGCCTCGATGCCCCGGATCGACCGGCGCGACGAGGAGCTGTACGCCATCCCCGGCGCACCGCCGAACCCGGCCCGGCTGCCCAGCGGGTGCCCGTTCCACCTGCGCTGCCCGCGCGCCGACGACGTCTGCCGGGCCACGCTGCCGGCGCTGGAGCCGCTGCCCGAGGGCCGCGCCAGCGCCTGCCACCACCGGGAGGAGTTGCTGCATGTCCGCAGATGACGAGCTGGTGCTGCGGGTCGACAAGTTGGTCCGGCACTTTCCGGTGAAGGGGAGGCTGCCGTTCACCTCCGGCGGGGTGGTCAAGGCCGTCGACGGGGTCTCCTTCACACTGCGCCGGGGCGAGACGCTCGGCATCGTCGGCGAGTCCGGCTGCGGCAAGAGCACCCTGGCCCGGATGCTGGTCGGGCTGGAGCGGCCGACCGCAGGCTCGGTGCGCTTCGGCGACGCGGTGGTGCACGCCGCCCGGGGGCGGGACCTGCGGGCGCTGCGCCGGCGGATCCAGATCGTGCTCCAGGACCCGTACACCTCGCTGAACCCGCGCCGGACGATCCGGGAGATCCTGTTCCAGCCGTTCGAGATCCACCCGGACGTGCTGGACCGCAGGCGCCGGCTGGACCGGGTGAAGGAGCTGCTCGACCTGGTCGGGCTCGATCCGAGCGTGCACCTGGACCGCTATCCGCACCAGTTCTCCGGCGGGCAGCGGCAGCGGATCGGCATCGCCCGGGCACTGGCCCTGCAACCCGACGTGATCGTCTGCGACGAGCCGGTCTCCGCGCTCGACGTCTCGGTCCAGGCCCAGGTGGTCAACCTGCTGGAACGGCTCCAGCGGGAGCTGGGCGTGGCGTACGTCTTCATCGCGCACGACCTGTCGGTGGTCCGGCACATCTCCGACCGGGTGGCGGTGATGTACCTCGGCAAGCTGGTGGAGAGCGGCCCCGAGCCGATGCTGTACGACGCGCCGGCCCACCCGTACACCAAGGCACTGCTGTCGGCGGTGCCGGTCCCCGAGCCGGTCGGCCGGGCGGAGCGGAGCCGGATTCTCCTCAGCGGCGATCCGCCCAGCCCGGTCGACCCCCCATCCGGCTGCCGCTTCCGCACCCGCTGCTGGCAGGCGACCGAGACCTGTGCCATCACCGAACCGCCGCTGGCCGGCGGCGACCGCGCGGTCGCCTGCCACTACCCGCTGGCCGCCGCCTAGCCACGCACCGTTCCGTCGCGTAAGGAGAAAGTGTTGCTGCAAGAACCCGCGTCCCGGTACCAGGGCCACAAGTCCTACTCGTACCTGGAGCCAGATGCCGACTACCGGGTGTTCGAGCTGGCCCCGGAGATCGGTCGGGTGCCCGAGCACGACCTCGGGCTCTCCGACACGCAGCGGCAGCGGGTCACGCGCCTGCTCGCCGAGCACATCGCGATCTCCCTGCACGAGCACCCGGTGATCCTGCCGGCGGACGTCACCGAGCTGCGCGCCTACAACCGGACCGCCCGGCAGCGGACCGGCTACGAGGGGCTGGCCCGGTCCGGCCTGACCGCCGTCTTCGACAACTTCATGGCCGGCGCCTCCTGCGTGACCAGCGAAAACGGCTGGAAGTGGAACGACCTCGTCTACGCCCTCGGGATGCGGATGAGCGACCTCTACCAGCAGGACTACGTCACGCTGGCCACCTCGCTGGACGGCATCCGGGCGGCGAAGCGGGACGGTCGGCTGGCCCTCGTCGCCGGCCTGGAGTGCAGCAGCCCGATCGAGAACGAACTCGACCGGATCGACATCCTGTACGGCTTCGGGGTGCGGCAGCTCGGCATCGCGTACAGCCAGGCGAACATGCTCGGCGGTGGGCTGTCCGAGGCCCGGGACGGCGGGCTGACCCACTTCGGCCGGCGCGCGGTCGACCGGATGAACAAGCTCGGCATCGCCATCGACATCTCACACTCCGGCGACCAGACCTGCCTGGACACCATCGAGGCCAGCCGGGTGCCGGTCTTCATCACCCACGCCGGGGCGCGGTCGGTGTGGAACACCTCGCGGATGAAGCCGGACGAGGTGATCCGGGCCTGCGCCGAGCGGGGCGGGGTGATCGGGATCGAGGCCGCCCCGCACACCACCCTGTCCGAGGCGCACCTGGAGCACTCCCTCGAGTCGGTGATGGACCACTTCACCTACTGTGTCGACCTGGTCGGCATCGACCATGTGACGTTCGGCCCGGACACGATGTTCGGCGACCACGTCGGGGTGCACAAGGTGTACGCCGGCAACTACGGCAAGGACGCGGGCAACAAGCCCGCGCACCCCCGGGTCGAGTACGTCTCCGGGGTGGAGAACCCGGGCGAGGCGTTCGGCAACATCGTCGGCTGGCTGGTCAAGCACGACTACTCGGACGACGAGATCGCCAAGGTGATCGGTGGCAACACCATCCGGGTACTGGAACAGGTCTGGTAACGACGTCGGGTGGTTGGCGTGCACCCGCTCGGGTGGGCGCCCAACTACTACACTCCGTACGCCGTAGCTGGCGCGGCGGAGCGAAGAGGTGAGGGTTGATGGCTCGGCGCGAGACCGCGCTACAGGCCGCGCAGGGCCAACTGCGCGATCTGATCGGCAGCGAGTTCCGGACCGGTGACAAGCTGCCCAACGAGCGGGAGTTGGCCGACCGGCTGGCGGTCAGCCGGGCCACCGTACGGGAGGTGCTGGGCCAGCTCGCCGCCGAGGGCGTGCTGACCCGGACCTGGGGTGTCGGCACCTTCGTCAGCGAGCCGGCCGAACGGGTACCGGTGTCGATCGGCGACGTCACCGCGCTGCGGGACCGGATCACCGCCTCCGGGCACCGGCCGGCGTTGCAGGACGCGGCGGTGAGCCGGGCCGAGTGCCCGGACGACTGCGCCAAGATCCTCGGGCTGGACGTCGGCTCACCGGTCTGGCGGGTCGACCGGCTCTTCGCCGTCGACGGCGTCGCGGCGGCCTGGATCCGCGATCACCTGCCGCTGCGGGTCGGCGACCGCGAACTCGACCCGTCCGGCCTGGTCAGCATCGACCTGGACATGTTCGAGTTCCTGGCCGGCGCCACCGGCATGCCGGTACGCCGGGCCGAGATCGAGTTCGCCGCCGTACTCGCCGACGAGGCAGCGGTCGGGCGGCTCAAGGTGCCGATCGGGCACCCGCTGGTCAGCGCCACCCAGATCGGCTACAACGCCGAGGGGCTGGCCCTCTTCCACGGACACATCACGGTCCGGACCGACGTGCTGACCCTACGGATCACCCGGGGCGCCTGAGCCTCGCCCCCGGCAGCACGTTGGCCGTAGGCGACGGGGTCATCCGGCAGTGGCCGGCGTACCCGTGCTCAACGCCGCCTGGACGATCCGGACAGCCTCGTCCGGGTCGATGCCGGCGCTGGTGACCACGGCCGCGTACTCGGCGGCGGCGCGGCGCACGCGTTCGCGCCCCTGCTCACCGGCTGCCGACACGAAGGAACCGGCCCGGCCCCGGGTCTCGATCAGTCCCGCCTCCTCCAACTCCCGGTAGGTCCTGGCCACCGTGTTGGCGGCCAGGCCGAGATCGGTGGCGAGCTGGCGGATCGGCGGCAGGCGGGTGCCGACGACCAGGGTGTGATCCTGGATCTGCCGGGCGAACTGCACACGCAACTGCTCGAACGGCGGCACCGGCGACGACGCGTCGATGACGATCCCCGGTGCCGCGCCCGACGAGCCTCTGCCCACCATGCCTCCGCTCATGTAGCAACCGTTGTCGCAGGACGATACGCCATGTTCCGCGCCACGGTGCCGACGTCGCCGGCAGCCGAACCGGCGGCAGCCGAACCGGCGGCAGCCGAACCGGCGGCAGCCGAACCGGCGGACCAGGTCCGCCACCGCCGGTGCGCGGTGGTGGACCTGGGGTGCTCGCCGGTGCCGTCAGCGGCCGGACACCGCCGTCGCCCGCCCCAGCGCCGGCGGGCTGACCGCGACCCGGTCGCCGACCGGCCTAGTTAGGTCGTAGCAGTACCGGACCTACCTCCGGCGTGCTTCGAGCGCATCCAGGATCAGGTCGAGGCCGTAGCCGAACTCCTGCGCGGGGTCGTAGCCCGCCCGCAGGCCGTGGTCGACGATCATCTCCGTGAGGTACGGCAACTCGCCCGCCGGCAGGCGTTCGAGGATGCCGCCGGCCACATCCTCGACATCGTCCGGCGTCGCCACCGGCAGGTTCGCCTCCTGCAGGACGAACCCGCTGACGTAGCTGTCGATGAGCGAGACAGCGTGCGCGGCCATCGGCAGTGTGAACCCCGCCTGCCGGAGGACGCCGAGCACGGCGTCGTGGTGGCGTAGCGTCGCCGGCCCCGGGTTGCGACGGGAGTCCATCAGGCCGAGAGCCCAGCTGTGCCGCGACAGGACCGCACGCGCGGAGGAGGCGCGGGCGCGGATCGCGGCGCGCCAGTCGCCGCACTCGGCGCTGGGTAGCGTGATCGCTGCGAACACCACATCGACCACGCCGTCGAGGATCGCGTCCTTGTTCGGTACGTGGTGGTAGAGCGACATCGCCTCCACGCCCAGTTCCTGCGCCACCCGGCGCATCGTGATCGCGGCCACGCCGCCGCGATCCGCGACCCGGATGGCGGCGTCCAGCACGCGTCCTCGGCTGAGCGGTTGCCGTGGCGGCGGTGCTGGCGATGGTGGGGACACGACGGCTCCAGGAGTGCGGGCGGGTTGACAAGCTTACACATGTAAGTCAGCCTTACGAGCGTAAGTCCGCCGAGGTGGGAACCCCACCGGAAGTGCGACGAACCCCCGACCTACGGACGTGCCCCTCCGGGCGAGAGGAGATCCCGATGCCGATGCCGAGGTGGTGGGGGCAGGTGAACAAGCGGCTGTTCAACCCTCGGGCGATCGCGGGCGGGAAGTGGCCGGTGCTGACTCACCTCGGTCGCGTCTCCGGCGCGACGTACCGCACGCCGCTCGACGCCTACCCGGTCGACGGCGGCTACCTGTTCATTCTGGTTTACGGATCGCGCTCGGACTGGGTGCGGAACGTACTGGCGGCCGGCGGTGCGCGGCTCCGCGTCGCGGGGAGGGAGGTGGAACTCACCGCCCCACGCCTCGTCGGGGAAGACGAGGCGTTCCAGTCCCTCCCCGCCGACGTGGCACGCCCGCCCAGGCTGCTGCGCATCACCGAGTTCCTCCGGATGGACCTCGTCGCAGGCTGACCGGTCGGCGTGCGTGCGGAGCCCGGCCGGCAGGACGACGCGGCCGCGACGCTCGTGGTCAGCGACTGAGTCGCTGGTACTGGCGTACCGCCAGGGGCAGGAAGATCGCGGTGATGACCGCCGGCCAGAGCACGGCAGTGGTGACGGCGTGCTCCTCGATCCAGTAGCCGCCCGCCACCGCCGGGGACTCGAACAGCTCCCGGATCGCCCCGGCGGTGGAGGAGACCGGATTCCAGGCGGCGACCGCGCCGAGCCAGCCCGGCATCAGGTCCGGTGGCGCGAAGACCGAGGAGACCATGCCGAACGGGAAGGCGAGCGCGAACAGGTTCCCGGCCGCCTCGGTGTTCTTCAGCATCAACCCGAGTTGGATTCCGACGAAGATGAGGGCCGTACGCAGCCACAGCAGCAGCGCGAAGGCGGTCAGAGTCGCGGCGAGGCTGCCGCCGGGGCGCCAGCCGAGGACCAGCGCGATGACGACCAGGATGGCCAGGTCCACCGTGGCATGGATGACGTCGGCCAGGCCACGGCCGGTGACCACTGCGGACGAGGCCATCGGCATGGACCGGAAGCGGTCGATGAAGCCCCGTTCCTTGATCATGGTTACCGCGAAGGCGGTGTTCATGAAGCCGAAGGCCATCGTCATGGCGAAGAGGCCGGGCATGGCGAACTCCAGGTAGCCGGCGCCGGCACCCTGCCCCGAGACGTCCATGGCGCTGCCGAAGACGTAGACGAACATCAGCACCATGACGATCGGAAAGCCGAGCTGCCAGGCGAAGTTGGAGGGCTGCCGGACGAGATGCGCCATCTCCTGGATCAGGATGGTCCAGCAGTCGACGACCGCCCACTTGATCCGGCTGCCGAGGGTGTCACTGGGGTCCGGCGCGAGGTGGATCGTCGTCATCTGGTGGCCTCCAGGTGTGCGGTCGGACGCATCTCGTCGGTGTGCGCGCCGGCATCCCGGCGTTCTTGAGTCAGGTGCAGGAAGGCCTCGTCCAGGGTGGGGCGCCGCAGCCCCAGGTCGGCCACGGCGATGCCCCGCTGGCGCAGCTCGGAGGCCACCTCGGTCAGCGCGGCCACACCGTTGTCGACCGGGACGCTGACCGCCAGTACCGCGTCGTCCACCGTGGCCGTACGCCCGGTGGCCGCGACCTTGTCCACGAGCGCGCCGATCGTCGGCAGGTCGGCCGGTTCGGCCGCGACGACCTCGAGCCGTTCGTTGCCGATCCGGCGCTTCAACCCGCTCGGGGTGTCCTCGACGAGGTTCCTGCCGTGGTCGATGACCCCGATCCGGTCACAGAGCCGGTCCGCCTCGTCGAGGTAGTGGGTGGTGAGCACCACCGTGGTGCCGCGCGAGGCCAGCTCTCCCACCGCCTGCCACACCTCGCGTCGCCCGGCCGGATCCAGTCCGGTGGTGGGCTCGTCGAGAAACAGCACGTCAGGGGCGAGGATCATGCTGGATGCGAGGTCGAGCCGGCGTCGCATCCCACCCGAGAACTTCTTCGGCGTCTTGTCCGCCGCGTGCGAGAGGCCGAACTGCTCCAGCAGTTCCTGAGCCCGTTGCCGGGCGGCGGCCGCGCCGATGTGGAACAGGCGACCGAACATCACCAGGTTCTGCCGGGCACTGATGTTGTCGTCGACCGCGGTGTTCTGCCCGGTCAGGCCGATGCGGCGGCGTACCAGGCGGGGCTGGGTCCGTACGTCGTAGCCGGCGACCTCGGCGCGCCCGCCGTCCGGCCGGAGCAGCGTGCACAGGATGCGCACGGCGGTGGTCTTGCCGGCGCCGTTGGGGCCGAGCAGGCCGTAGACCAGACCGCGCGGCACCGCGAGGTCGAGCCCGGCCAGTGCCTGGGTGTCGCGATATCGCTTCTGCAATCCCTCGGTGAAGACGACGTAGTCAGAAGTGGGCAAGGGAACCCTCCCTAGACTGGGTACGGTGTACGGAGATTAGCGTACGCTGTACCCAGATCACAACCGAATTGTAGGCTGACGGCACCATGACGAGCGAGTTCACCCCCACCGAGCAGTTGCGACGCAGCATCGAACTACTCTGGGGCACCGGCGAACGCCCCGCCCGTGGACCGAAACCGACCCTGACCCTGGACAAGATCGTCGACGCGGCGATCGCGGCCGCCGACCGGGAGGGCACCGCCGCCATCTCCATGCGACGGGTGGCCGCCGAACTCGGGGTCGGCACGATGACGCTGTACCGGTACGTCCCCGGCAAGGCGGAACTCCTCGCGCTGATGCTGGACAGGGTCAGCGGGCCCGGCGACGAGGCGGTCCGGGCCGCGGAGAAGGGCTGGCGGGAACTGCTGACGGCGGTGGCCCACGACTCCTACCGGCTGCACCTGGCACACCCCTGGCTGCTCCAGGTCAACTGGACCCGGCCGGTGATGGGCCCGAACAGCCTCGCCGGGGCCGAGATCGTCGTCGCCGCGCTGACCGGTCTCGGCCTCACCAGCCAGGAGCGGATCGGTGTGATGATCACACTCGACGGCTTCGTCACCGGCTACGCCCGGCACCGGATCCTGTACGACGCCGCGGCCGAGGAGAGCGGCGTCGGCGACGAGGAGTTCTGGAGCCAGCACCTCCCGGTACTGGAGCGGGCCATGGCCTCCGGAAACTACCCGGCGATGGCCGCACTCAGCGCGGACGCGTTCGACACCGGCTGGGACGAGACCTTCGAATTCGGCCTGCACTGCCTACTCGACGGCTTCGCCGCACTGTTCGCCGCCCGCCGCTCGGCCCCGGCCTCCGATCCGACCGAGGACGATGGAGCCGCCGGCTGCTCATGACACCGCCCGGCGCGCCGGTCGGCCGGCATAGGTCGGCTCTGCCGTTGCGGACTCTGCTCCTCCGCGAGCCGGTCGTCGCCGAGCCCGGCGTGGGCGCACCCGAGGTGGTAGTGACAGTGCGGCCAGAGGGAGGGATTTCGCACCGCGTCGACGAGGTCGCACGGCAGTTCGGCCGACACGACGGGTGGGTCGATCGCCGCCACCGGGTCGGCGGCCCGAACCTCCTCCACCGCTCCCGGAGCGAACTCCGTCGGGGTTCGGCCGCTCTCAGAGCGCAGGATCCGCAGGTGCAGCGCGGTCGCCTTCGGTCCGGGCCCGATGCCCAGTTCCTCGGCGAGCACTGCCCTGAGGTCGCCGTAGGCGACGAGAGCCTCGCTGGCCCGACCGGCGCGCAGCAGCGCCAGCATCAACAGGACGTGCAGTGGCTCACGCAGCGGGTGTGCGACGACCAGGGCGCGCAACTGGGCGATCACCTCGGCGGCCCGCCCCTGTTCGACCTCCAGACCCAGGCGCCATTCGGTGACCGACAGCCGCTCCTCCAGCAGTCCCGCCGCCATGTTCGCCAACGCTGGGACGTCGCCGAGCCCGTCGAACGGCTCGCCCCGCCAAAGCTGTGCGGCCGATGCCAGCAGCGAGCGGGCGCGCCCGGCGTCGGCATTGCGGGCCTGGGCGACCAACGCCCGGAACCTGTGCAGGTCGACCGCCTCCGGTGGCACGGCCAGCAGGTAACCCGGCTTACGGCTGACCAGCTGGCCGGCCGGCAGGATGCGTCGCAGGTGCGACACGTAGACCTGGACGGCCTTGCGCGCGGCGGCGGGGGCGGCATCACCCCACACCATCTCGATCAACCGCTCGGTGGAGATCAGCGAGTTCGGTGCGAGCGCGAGGGCCGCCAGCACGGCACGCTGCTTCGCCGGCCCCAGGTCCACCGTACGTCCACCATGGACGAGCGTGACCGGGCCCAGGAGCCGAAACACCGCTCCGCCTACCATCTGATCCCCCGTCCGGCCGTCGACTCCGAGTTGCCCACTCGGGTGGGCACCCGCGCGGACGGCGCCGACCCGCCCCTGCCATTAGGCCGTTGATCACCCCCGGCCGGCAAGGACCGACAAGGACCGGGGACATACCGCACGGGTATGCCGGCTCTTCGGCGTACCGGTCCGGTCGTCACCGGCGCACGGAACCCCGTCGCCCGCCGAGCGGGAAACCCTGGTGGGGCTGTTGAGCCGGGTCCTCGCCCCGAACGACGCGACCCGCCCGGCCGAGCCGCCGGCGCGTTAGCCGACCTTTAACCGCAACTCCGTACCTTCGGGGCGCCGGTCCCCGATCGCATCCCCCACCTGCCGGGGCGGCAGCGCACGGGCGACCGCAACGCACGGCGGATCCGACCCGGACGCCGTGCCGACACCGTAGACCCGCAATTTCGTGCAATACGCCCGCACCGTGCCTCTCCTAGTCTCCCGTGCATCGATCGGCGATCACGGCGGAGAGGTCACGGTCGCCGAGGACAAGGAGGATGCCGTGCCGGATGGACCGGATGGACCGGATGGCCAGCTGACCAGGCGTCGGGTGCTGG
Source organism: Plantactinospora sp. CA-294935 (assembly GCF_050936445.1). NCBI lineage: Bacteria > Bacillati > Actinomycetota > Actinomycetes > Micromonosporales > Micromonosporaceae > Plantactinospora > Plantactinospora sp. CA-294935. The sequence goes on along the minus strand of NZ_JBNJMU010000001.1, from coordinate 6,475,665 downwards.
CCGGTGGCGGCGGCGCGGCGCTCGGCGCCGCCGTCGGAGCGGCGGTCGACGGGACCGGCGCCGCCGCGACGGTTGCGCCGACCGCGACGGTACCGGCGGTCGAGGCCGGCCGACCGGCGGTCGTCGGGCCCGACCCGGTGGAGATCACGTTGCGGGTCAACGGCGCCGACCACCGCCTCGCGGTGGAGCCCCGGGTGAGCCTGCTCGACGCGCTGCGGGAGCGGCTGCACCTCACCGGCACCAAGAAGGGCTGCGACCACGGCGAGTGCGGCGCCTGCACCGTGCTGCTCGACGGTCAGCGCGCCAAGTCCTGCCTCACCCTCGCGGTGATGCAGGACGAAGCCGAGATCACCACCGTCGAGGGACTGGCCGACGGGGACACCCCGCACCCGATGCAGGCCGCCTTCATCCGGCGGGACGCGTTCCAGTGCGGGTTCTGCACGCCGGGCCAGATCATGTCGGCCATCGGCATGCTGCGGGAACGGAGTCGTCCCAGCGACGCCGAGATCCGCGAGGGCATGAGCGGCAACCTCTGCCGGTGCAGCGCGTACCCGAACATCGTCGCCGCGATCCGGGACGTGGCGCACGGGCGCGGCGGACCGGGCGACGAAACCGACGAGCGGGACGGGGAGCGGCGATGAACGAGATCCGGTACGTCCGGGCGACCACCCCGGCCGAGGCCGTCGCGCTGGCCAGCGCCGCACCGGACACCGCGTTCGTGGCCGGCGGCACCGAGCTGACCAATCTGATGCGCGACGGTGTGCACGTACCCGGGCTGGTGGTGGACGTGAACCGGGTCGCGGAACGCGGCATCGAATGGCGGCCGGGCCGGGTCCGGATCGGCGCCCTGGCCCGGATGGCCGAGGTGGCCCGCGACGCCGGAGTGCGGCACCGGCTGCCGGTGGTCTCGGCGGCGCTGCTCGCCTCCGCCTCCGGACAGGTGCGCAACATGGCCAGCATCGGCGGGAACCTGCTGCAACGCACCCGCTGCTGGTACTACCGGGACACCGCGCTGCCCTGCAACGCCCGGGTACCCGGCAGCGGTTGCCCGGCGCTGGCCGGCGAGAACCGCTGGCACGCCATCCTCGGCGGAAGCGAGCGGTGCATCCGGGTGCACCCCTCCGACCTGGCGGTGGCGCTCACCGCGCTGGACGCCACGGTGCTGACCGAGGGTCCGGCCGGTGCGCGGCGGCTGCCGATCGAGACGTTCCACCGGCTGCCCGGCGACACGCCGCACCGGGAGACGGTGCTCGACCACGGCGAGTTGGTGGTGGCGGTGGAGGTGCCGGCCACGCCGATGGCCGCCCGCTCGCGCTACCGGAAGGTGCGCGACCGCGCGTCGTTCGAGTTCGCCCTGGTCTCCGTCGCGGTCGCGGTGGAGTTGCGCGGCAGGACGGTCCGGGACGTACGGATCGCGCTGGGCGGTGTCGCTCCCCGGCCGTGGCGGGCCCGGGAGGCCGAGGACGTGTTGCGCGGCGGACGGCTGACCGAGGCGGCGATCGCGGCGGCCGGGGCGGCCGCGGTCCGGGGCGCCGTGCCCCGGGAACAGAACGCGTTCAAGCTCGATCTGGTGTCCCGCACGCTGGCCGGCGTGCTCGATGAACTCGGAGGCGGGAAGTGAGACAGTACGTCGGAGAGCCGCTGCACCGGGTCGACGGCTGGGCCAAGGTCACCGGTCAGGCCCGGTACGCCGCCGACCAGCCGATCCCCGACCTCGCGTACGGGGTGCTGGTGACCAGCACCATCGCCCGGGGGCGGATCCGCCGGATCGACAGCGCCGCCGCCCTGGCCGCGCCGGGCGTACTCGGCGTCTACACGCACGAGAACCTGCCCCGGTTCGCGCAGCAGTCGCCGAGCTGGGTGCCGCACGCGCAGACGCTGGTGCCGATGCAGGGCACCGAGATCCGGCACGGCGGCCAGCAGGTCGCCGTCGTGGTGGCCGAGAGCTTCGAACAGGCGACCCGGGCCGCCGGGCTGGTACGGGTCGACTACGACGCCGAGCAGCCCACGATCGGGCTGGTGGAGAACCTGTCCCGGGCGTACACGCCAGCGGAGGGCACCCCCGGCGCGCTACAGATGCGCCGGGGTGACCCGGCGGCCGGGCTGGCCGACGCCGCGGTCCGGGTCGAGGTGGAGTACCGCACCTCGATCAACCATCACAACCCGATCGAGCCGTCCGCCACCCTGGCCGTCTGGAACGGCGACGACCTGACCCTCTACGAGTCGACCCAGTCGATCGGATTCACCCAGGACGCCGTCGCACGGATGCTCGGAATGCCCCTGGAGCGGGTGCGGGTGGTCACGCCGTTTCTCGGCGGCGGATTCGGGTGCAAGGGCTTCGTCTGGCCGCACACCTACCTGACCGCCGCCGTCGCCAAGCAGGTCGGCCGGCCGGTGAAGCTGGTGCTGTCCCGGGCCCAGCAGTACACGAGCTGCGGCCACCGGCCCGCGTCCGTGCAACGGCTCCAGGTCGGCGCCGCCCGGGACGGTCGGCTGACCGCGATCACCCACCACGTCACCTCGCACACCTCGCGGTCGGACATCATCCAGTTCAATCCGATCTCCGCGACCCAGTCGGTCTACGCGGTCCCCCACCTGGAGATCGCGAGCCAGGTCGTCGAGGTGGACCTGGGTACGACGATCGCCACCCGGCCACCGTCCGGGCCGACCAACGAGGCGCTGGAGATGGCGCTCGACGAGCTGAGCCAGGCGCTGGACATGGACCCGGTCGCGCTGCGGCTGCGCAACTACAGCGACGTCGACCCGAGCGCACCGGACCGCCCGCAGAGCAGGTTCCTCCGCGAGTGCTACGCGCTCGGTGCCGAACGGTTCGGCTGGCCCCGCCGCCGGCCGGCACCGGGCAGCATGCGCCGGGGCGAACTGCTGGTGGGCTGGGGGATGGCCGGGGCGCAGCACAACTGGCATCCAGGGGTGGCACAGGCCACGGTGCGGATCAGCACCGACGGCCGGGTCCGGGTGACCTGCGGCACCCAGGACATCGGCACCGGCACGTACACCATCATGGTGCAGGTGGCGGCGGACGGGCTGGGTGTGCGGCCGGGAGACGTACGGGCCGTGCTCGGTGACACCCGGTTCCCGCCCGCCCCGTCGTCGAGCGGGTCGGCGACCGCCACCACGGTCGGGATGGCGGTCCGGGCCGCCGCCCGGGCCACCCGGGACAAGGTGGTCGGGCTCGCCGTCGCCGACCCACGGTCCCCGCTGCACGGCGCCGCACCGGACGAGGTGGTGACGGTGGACGGGCGGCTGTTCCTGCGGGAGAACCCGGGGCGCGGCGAGAGCTACCGGCAGGTACTGAGCCGGCACGGCGCCTCGGTGGAGGCGTCCGGCGGCGCGGATCTCAGCGACAACGCCGGGCCGTCGTACGGGGCCGCCTTCGCCGAGGTACAGGTCAGCGGCGTGACCGGCGAGGTCCGGGTGACCCGGCTCGTCTGTGCCGTGGACGCGGGCCGGGTGCTGAACCCGGCGACCGCCCGCAGCCAGGCACTCGGCGGCGCGGTCTGGGCGATCGGCGCGGCGCTGACCGAGCACACCCTGGTCGACCGCCGGCACGGCCGGATCGTCACCGCGAACCTGGCCGGTTATCTGGTGCCGGTGGAGGCCGACGTGCCGGACATCGACGTGGTCTTCGTGGACAAGCCGGCGCCGGAGGCGAACGAACTGGGCGCCCGGGGCCTGGGCGAGGTGACCGCGACCGGCGCCAGCGCGGCCATCGCCAACGCCGTCTACCACGCCACCGGGCATCGGGTACGGGAGTTCCCGATCACCCCGGACAAGGTGCTTGCCGGGTGGCGGTGACCCGGCGGACGGTGGTGACCCGGCGGACGGTGGTGACGTCGTGCGGGAGGTACTGACGGAGCTGGCCGGCTGGTGGCGCCGGGGAGAGCCGGTCGGGCTGGCCACCGTGGTCGGTGCCTGGCGGTCGGCGCCCCGGCTGCCCGGCGCCGCCCTGCTGGTCGGTCCGGACGGCTCGGCGGTCGGCAGCGTCTCCGGCGGTTGCGTGGAGGCGGCGGTGTACGAACTTGCCGCCGAGGCGGTGCGGACCGGCCGGCCGTTGCTCCAGCGGTACGGCGTGGCCGACGACGACGCACTGGCGATCGGCCTGACCTGCGGCGGCGACCTGGACGTCTTCGTCGAGCGGGTGGATCCGGTGTCGTTTCCCGAACTGGGCGAGGTGGCCCGGGACGTCGGCGCCGGCCGGCCGGTCGCCATCGCCACCTGCGTCGCAGTCCCCCGGTCGAAAACACCTGTCGGCGGGCCGGCCGGGGCGACCGGCGACGCAACGACTACCGGCGGGCCGGTCGGCGCGACCGGGGGCGGAACGCCTGTCGACCGGCCGGCCGGTGCGACCGGCGACGCAACGACTACCGGCGGGCCGGTCGGCGCGACCGGGGGCGGAACGCCTGTCGACCGGCCGGCCGGTGCGACCGGGGGCGGAACGCCGGCCCGGTCGGCCAGCTCCGAGTCGGCGGAGTCGGCGGAGCCGGCGCTCGGCCCGGCGCCGGCACGACGGTTGGTGGTCTGGCCGGACCGGCACTCGGGCACGCTCGGCGCCACGACGCTGGACCGGTCCGTGCTCGCCGACGCACGGGCGCTGCTCGCCGAGGGCGACAGTCGGCTGCTGGACTACTCGCCGGACGGCCGGTACCGCACCGGGCCGGACGGCGAGAGCTGGCGGGTCTTCGTGTCCAGCTTCGCCCCGCCACCCCGGATGCTGGTCTTCGGCGCGATCGACTTCGCCGCCGCGGTGTCCCGGATCGGCGCGTTCCTGGGCTACCGGGTGACCGTCTGCGACGCCCGCCCGCTGTTCGCGACCGAGGCGCGGTTCCCCGACGCGGACGAGGTCGTGGTGGCCTGGCCGCACCGGTATCTCGAGGCGGAGGCGGCGGCCGGCCGGATCGACGACCGGACGGCGGTGTGCGTGCTGACCCACGACGCGAAGTTCGACGTACCGCTGCTGGAGGTTGCCCTGCGGCTGCCGCTGTCCTACCTCGGCGCACTCGGTTCGCGCCGGACCCAGGCCGACCGGCTACGCCGGCTGCGGGCTGCGGGGGTACCGGCCGAGTCGCTGGCCCGGCTCGCCGCCCCGACCGGCCTGGACCTGGGCGCCCGGACCCCGGAGGAGACCGCGGTCAGCATCGCGGCCGAGATCATCGCGCTGGCCCGGGGTGGTACGACCGGCCGGCTCAGCCTCGGCACCGGCCCCATCCACCGCCAACCCGCCAGCACCACCTGACCCGCCACCGACGCGGGGCGGATCCGTCGGTCTTCCCGGACCCCGACGAGATCAGCGGGACACCGGGCATCCATCGGTACACCGGATGCTGCCGGGACGTAGCCGAGCCCGTCGGCCATGTCCCGAGGTGATCGTCGCAGCCGCCCGCCGAAGGCGTTCGCCGGGTCGGGCCGCGCCGCACCCTCCCGGTGCAGGTCCGGCTGATCCGCCGCTGTCGGCCCCTTCCCCCGCTCCCGGAACACGGCACGCCGGCGGTGGTGTCGGTGTTCACCGCCGGCCATCGTCGTCGGAGACGGAGTGACCGGCGTCGGCACCAACCGTTTCTGCTGGAGCGTCGTCCAGACCAGGGCGCTCTCGGCCGCCGGCAGGCCTCGTAACGGCAGCGCGATCACGTCCGGACGGTGCGCCTGCGCGGCGACCCAGCGCCTCGTCGGTGACCCAGTACGGGGCGAGCGGCCGGACGGCACCCTGGCCCTGATCTCCGGCCACGGTGGGATGGACGATCACCGCCCCGGGCAACGGACCGCTCAGGACGTCCAGCGTTCCCGGCGGGCGAGCTGACGGGCGGTGTCGACCAGTGCACGTACCGGCGGTGACGGGTGCCGTCGCCAGGCGATCTCAAGGTCGATCGTCGGCAACTCGTCGGCGGTGGAGAGGCAGGCAACCCCGTTGGGCAGTTGCCGCCCGAGCGACCAGGGCAGAAACATGAACCCCTGGTCGCGCAGGTTGAGGTTGAGGTTACGCAGGCCCGGCAGCGGGTTCTCCCAGACGTCGAAGGTCTCGCCGCTGCTGCGCAGCGCGGCCAGCACGGTGTCGTGGTAGTGCGGCGCGAGCCGACGCGGGAAGAAGAGCAGGGTCTCCCCGCGGAGATCGCTGAGCGCGACCGTACGTCGCCGTGCGAGTCGATGCCCGGCGCCGACCACGACGGCGTACGGATCGGGGCGCAGTCGGGTCCGCTGGTACGTGGTCGGCACGGGGAGATGCCGGCCCAGCACGACGTCGAGTTCGCCCTCGTGCAGCGCGGTGCTGAGATCGACGTCCCACGCCTCCCACGCGTCGAGCCGGATCCCCGGGTGCCGGTCACGCATCGCGGCGAACAGCTTCGGCATCTCCTCAAAGGCCGTGGTCACGGTGTAACCGACGCGTACCTGCCCACCCTCGGCCCGGCCTGCGCGGCGGGTCCGCTCCACGGTCCGCTCGGCCTCGATCAGGAGTTCGCGGGCGGATTCGACGAAGACCCGGCCCGCCTCGGTCAACCGGGTGGGCCGGCGATGGAACAGGTCGACGCCGAGCTGCCGCTCCAGCTCCCGGATCTGGCGGCTCAGCGGCGGTTGGGTCATGTGCAGTCGCTCAGCGGCAGCCTCGAAGCCGCCCGCCTCGGCAACCGCGATCACGTACCGGATGAGGCGCAGTTCGATCGGCATTGCCGTAAGGTATCTCGGCGACCTCGCCGGGCATGCTCACACCGGCTGTCCGGCTCAGATCACCTGAGCCGTGCGGCGATGGTCCGCGCACACGCCAGGGACTCGGTATGCGTAGTGTCCACCTCCAGGTCGTATACGACGCCCTGGTGGACCATCTCCGCCTGCGACACTGCCATTCCCCGGACCCGGTCTCCCCGGGCGACCTCACGGCCCGCGGCGACCGGAGCCTCGCACCGGACGCCGACCCAGAACACGTCCAGTCCGGCGAGAACCTTCTGCCAGAGCTGCTGCGATCCCCCTCCGCCGAGGAAAACCTCGTCGAGGATGACCCGGGCGCCGGCCCGGACCATCGCCGCGACTCCCTCCATCCACGCGGTCTGAAGCAACCGGAACTCCGGCCCGACCTTCACCCCGCCATCCGGAGTGAACTCGATGCCCGCATCCGTGGTCTGCATGGATGCGGGTATCGCATCGATCAGCGTGTCGACCCCGATGGCAAGCCACGGATCTGGTAGAACCGCCTGCAGGCACCGGGCGATTCCCGACTTACCCGAGCTCGATCCGCCATTCAGCACGATCACCTGAGTTGTCACCACGTCACAATAGGTCCGCTTCCCGTAGCGCCGAGAAACGGAATACCAGGCCGGCCGAATCCGTGCATCGTCAGCACCGACGGCGGTTACCGCTCCCGGCGACCGGCCCGGGTCGGTCGTTGCGGCGTACGAGATCAGCGGCCGGGGAACCGCCGGTCCGCGAAGACGAGCGCGGCGCCGACCACCCGCTCGGCGCCGCCGCTGAGCTGGTTCGGCCCGATGAACCGCTCCGCCCACCGGCGCTGAAGAGCAGGCCAACTGTGGGTCACCAGAATCGTCGTCGGCCACTCCCCCGACGTCACCCGCATCCCTCGGTCACAGGTTCGAGCGAGTGACCTGCACCGGATCGGGGATCTGCCCGGCGTCCGAGTGTTGGAGCTCGACCTGGCCCAGTGGCGGGAGCTACGCGACCCCGGTCCGCTGCCGACCGGGCTGGCTGCCGCGGCGCTGAACGGGTTCGCCCGGCTGGAGGAGGCCGACGAGTGGGCCGACTGGCTGCGACGAGCCGCCGGGCCGCGATGAGCGGACCCCGGCTCGGCATGGCCCGCCGGGACGACCTGGACGCGTCGACCTTGCCCCGGCCGGCCCGACACCGCTGGTCCGTACCCACCATCAACGCCCGGATCCCGCGCCGAGGGCTTGAAACCACAGCGGCGAGGACGGATCCTGGCAGTACATCGACAGTCGACAGTCGGGGGTTGCGGGATGCGCCTCGTACCGGTCCTCGTCCTCACGCTCACCGCACTGCTGCCCGCCGCCCCGGCCACCGCACGCGAGCACGGCAGATCCTCGCCCGGTCCGGCCACCGTGGCCGAGGTACAGACCGCCGGAACCGCCTGGGGTGTCGACCCGGCGACCGGCCGGACCACGCTCACCGTCGACGAGTCGGTCGACAACGCCCAGGCCCGCGCACTGCGCGTCGTCGCCGAGCGCTCCGGAGCGGTGTTCCGCCGGGAACCCGGCCGCCTACGCCTACTCATCGCCGGTGGAGAGGCCATCTACGGCGGCGCCGGCCGCTGCTCCCTCGGCGCCAACGTACGCGCCAGCGGCACGTACTACTTCGTCACCGCCGGGCACTGCACCCGCGTCGCCTCGACCTGGTACGCCGACGGCAGCCGGACGATCCCGCTCGGCCCCAACACCGGCAGCAGCTTCCCCGGCAACGACTACGGCATCGTGCGCTACACCGGTACGGTCAGCCATCCCAGCGCGGTCTACACCTACCCGCAACTGCTGCCGATCACCGGCGCCGGTAACGCGTACGTCGGTCAGGCCGTCTGCCGCAGTGGAGCCACCACCGGCGTGCGCTGCGGCACGGTAACCGGCCTCAACCAGACCGTGAACTACGCCGAGGGCAGCGTCTTCGGGCTCATCCGCACCAACATCTGCGCCGAGCCGGGCGACAGCGGCGGCCCGCTCTACTCCGCGTCGACCGGCACCATCCTGGGCATCCTCTCCGGGGGCAGCGGCAACTGCACCACCGGTGGGACGACGTACTACCAGCCGATCATGGAGATCCTGGCCGCGTACGGCGTCACCATCCCCTGACCTTCTCCCCGCACCGAGAGCACGCCAGCCTGAGCACAGAATCCCGCGAGACAGTCGAAGGCGACTGTCAGCGTAGTCGTCCCGAAGGAGCCACCGAGCCGGTCTCCGGCTCCGGCCTGGCCGCGGCATCGCCAACCGTTCGTTGACCCTCGATTCCCACTCCGCGCCGGCCGGAGCCGGCGAGCGGCGCGCCGTGCCGTACGGTTGGGCGAACCGCTGTCGTCGACCTCGGAAGCGGGTTGTGTTCCGTGACCACTCCGGTGATCCTCGACTGTGACCCGGGCCATGACGATGCGCTGGCCCTCCTGCTGGCCGCGGCCGACCCCCGGATCGACCTGCTCGCCATCACCACGGTCGCCGGCAACCAGACCCTCGACAAGACCACGGTGAACGCGCGGCGGATCTGCACCGCCGCCGGCATCACCGACGTGCCGATCGCCGCCGGGTGCGCCGGGCCGCTCGCCGGCGAGCTGCGGGTGGCGCCCGAGATCCACGGGGCGAGTGGGCTCGACGGCCCGACCCTGGGCGAACCGACGGTGCCGGTCCTCGACGAGCACGCCGTCGCGCTGATCCGCCGGATCCTGCTCGATCATCCGGAACCCGTCACGCTCGTCCCCACCGGGCCGCTCACCAACATCGCGACGCTGCTGCGGGACCACCCCGAGGTAGCGCCGAAGATCCGCGAAATCGTGTTCATGGGTGGCTCGACCGGACGCGGGAACGTCACGCCGTACGGTGAGTTCAACGTGGTGGTGGATCCGGAGGCCGCCCAGATCGTGCTGCGTTCCGGCCTGCCGGTGACGATGTGCGGACTGAACATCACGCACCAGGCCCTGGTGACGCCGGACGTCATCGCGAGATTCCGGCGGCTCGACACCGACCTGGCACGGATCTGCATCGACCTCATGACGTTCTTCGCGGCGACGTACCAGAACGTGTTCGGGCTGGCCGATCCGCCGCTGCACGATCCGATCGCCGTTGCCCGGGTGATAGACCCGTCGATCGTCGCCTGCGTACCGGCGCCGGTCGCGGTGGAACTGGCCGGGACACACACCCGGGGCGCGACCGTGGTCGACCTGCACCACCGGACCGCCACGCCGGACAACGCCAACGTGGCGCTGCACCTGGACGTCGAGGCGTTCTGGGGGTTGGTGATCGGCGCGGTCGAACGGCTGGGCACCCGGACGTCGAGGCGTTCTGGAAGTTGGTGATCGGCGCGGTCGAACGGCTGGGCACCCGGACGTCGAGGCGTTCTGGAAGTTGGTGATCGGCGCGGTCGAACGGCTGGCGTCACCGGCGTGCCGCCGGTGACGACCGTGCCGTCCGAGCGCCGAAGGGTCCCGGAGGAGGCGCGCGCGCCGGTTGCCGGCGCACTTCCCGGAGGCGGTCAGGCGGGCTCAGATGAAGGTGGGCTTGGTGAGCCGCCAGGCGGCTGCGATGAGACCGACGTGGGACAGCGCCAGCGGGGTGTTGCCGAGGTGCGCGCCGGTGCGCGGGTCGATCTGTTCGGCGAACAGCCCGAGGTCGTTGGCGCGGGCGGCGGTGCGTTCGAAGAGTGCGGCGGCCCGTTCGGTCTCGCCGGCCATCGCCAGGCACTCGACCAACCAGAAGGTGCAGATGACGAAGCCGGCCGGATCGTCGGGCCAGCGCCGGACCAGTCCATCGGTCGTCAGGCCTGTCGCGATGGCCTCGATGGTGGCCCGCATCTGCGGATCGGTGGCCGCGACCATGCCCGAGGCCGGCAGGACCAGCACGGAGGCATCCAGTTCCGACGATCCGATGGTTCCGGTGTAGGCACCGACGCGCTCGTTCCAGCCGTCGCGCAGCACCGTGCGCCGGATCTCGTCGCGGACGGCGGCCCACCGCTGGGGATCGGCGCGCGGGCCGAGGAGCGGCGCAATCTTCACCGCGCTGTCCAGCGCGCCCCAGCACATCGCCTTCGACGCGAGGTAGTGCCGTCCGGAGCCGCGTTCCTCCCACATGCCGGCGTCCGGTTCCCGCCAGTGCGTGGCCTGCTCGGCCAGGCCGACCAGCAGCGCCCGTAGCTCCTCGGTGACGTCGCCGAGTCGGTCGCGGAGCAGGTACGCGCAGAGCAGTACCTCGCCGGGCACGTCGTGCTGCCGCTGCTGCCAGGCGCCGTTGCCGACTCTGACCGGCCGACTGCCGGCGTAGCCGCGCAGATGGTCGAGGGAGTACTCGGCCAGGTTCCGCTCGCCGGTCACCCCGTACATGACCGGCACGGGTTCGTCACCGGTGCGACCGGCCGAGCGGGCTGCCCAGTCGAAGAGCCGGCCGGTCTCCTCGGGGCAGGCGGTGACCCAGAGCGCCCGCATGGTCAGGAAGAAGTCCCGCAGCCAGGCGTAGCGGTAGTCGTAGTTGTCGGTGCCGCCGAGCCGCTCCGGCAGGGACGTGGTGACGGCGGCGACCACCGCCCCGCTGGGCCGGTAGGTCAGGCCCTGCACGATCAACGCGTGTTGCCGTACGAGGTCGCGGTAACGGCCGTCGTACCGGTGCAGGTCCTCCCCCGCCCGCCACGACTCGACGGTGTCCCGCAGCGCCGGTACCGGATCCAGCCGCCGTGGCGGCGGGCCGTAGGCCGTCGCGGTCGCGAGGTCGAAGCCGAACACCTGACCGGCGGCGACGTCGAACTCGCCAACCGCCCGCCCGCGCGCGCAGTCCAGCGGCACCGGGGCGCGCAGGGCCAGGGCCAGCGGACCGGCGGTGGTGAATACCTGCCCGTCGCGGCAGTGCAGGTACGGAACTATCAGCCCGTATTCCGGTCTCGGGACGTACTCGCAGCACATCCGTACCGTGCCGGTGAGTCCTTCGACGACCCGGGCCAGCACCATCGGGGAATCCCGTCCAAGGTCGTGTGCATGCACCCCGGGCTCCGCCAACAGCGCTTCGGTTACCGCGACGCTGCCGGTGCCGGTACGGTGCACGGTCCGCAGCACCAGCGAACCGTCGACGTACGCCCGCTCCGTCCGCGGGTCCGACCCGGGCACCGGGCAGAGGGTCCAGTGTCCGGCGTCCGGGTCCAGCAGCCGGCCGAACACCGACGGCGCGTCGAACCGGCCCGGGCACCACCAGTCGACCGAGCCGTGCCGGCTGACCAACGCCGCCGACGCGCAGTCGGACAGCAGACCGTAGTCGGCGATGGCGGCCTCGGACATTCCGCGCGAATACCCGATTTGCTGGGGTTAGCACTTCAGCGGGGCCGAGCCGTCGGCGCGCCCGCCGTGGGGTCGGCTACCCGGAGTTGTCCGGCCCGCGATCCGTGTATCCCGCGTAGACCGGGCACTCCGGGCACGCCGACCGATCGCAGAGCCGGCACAGCCGGGCCAGGCACCGCTCGTCGGCCGGCTGCGGCCGCAGCAGGGCCGTGGCGATGTCGGTCAACTGCCGGCGCTGCTCGGCGGACAACGGAGTGAGCAACTCGGTCAGGACCTGGCGTCGGGCCCGCAGTACCTGTTCGGCGATCCGCAGTCCGGCGGCGGTGAGGTGCAGGCGGTAGCTGCGGGCGTCGCTGCCGGGTCGTCGCTCGATCCAGCCCGACTGGACGAGGCGGCGGACGAGGTGTGCGGTCCCCGGCTGGGAGAGGCCGAGGACCTGGCCGAGCCACTCCGCGGTGGCTCCCGGCTGGTCCTTGACCACTACCAGCGCCTCGGGCAGTGCCCCGGCGGCTCCCGCTTCGGCGGTCACGGCTGCCCGGACCGTGCCTTCGATCAGCAGACTCAGCGCGCCGAGCAGGTTTGACGCGTCGTCGGCGGGAACATTCATAACTCATGAATCTACCGCGTCGCAGCCTTGCCGTCATCGCCGCGACCAACCTGGCCCAGCTACCGATCGCCCTGCGACAACTACTGGTCGTGCTGCTCGGTCACCACATCAGCGGTAGCTACGCCGTCGCCGGCGCCGCTGGCGCCGCCTGCGGCGTCGGCCTCGCCATCAGCGCCCCGCTGGCCGGCCGGCTGCTCGCCCGGCTGGGGCATCGGAGAGTCCTGCTCGGCTTCGGGATGCTGCACGCCTCGGCACTGATCGGGCTCAGTTTCGCCGCCAGCCCGGCCGGCTACCTCACCCTCGCCGCCGTGGCCGGGCTGGCCACGCCTCCGGTCACCAGCAGCAGCCGCGCGATCCTGCCGACCCTGGTGCCCGCCCCCGCGCTCAGTCGCGCCTACGCGCTCAACGCGGTCGGGCAGGAGTTGCTGTACGTCGCCGGCCCGCTGGCCGTGACGGTGATCCTCGGCTACGTCGGTCCGGCCGCAGCACTGCTGGCGTTCACCGCGGTCGGCACCATCGCACTGCTCCTCGACGCCGCGATCATCCCACCCTGCGGCAGCCGCGAGGAGCCGGGCGCCCGGGCCTGGACGGGGCCGGCGCGGGTGGCCGTACTCACGCTGGTCGGAGTGCATTTCGCGTACATGGTCGGGATGGGCGCCATGTGGGTGCTCCTACCCGCCTTCGCCACGGAACACGGCCGTCCGAACCAGACCGGGCTGCTGGTCTCCGTCTGGTCGGCCGCGAGCCTGCTGGGTGGGCTGCTGCTGGTGAAACGGGGTCGCACCGGTGGCCTCGTGGTCAGCTACCTGGCCCTGCTGGCGGCACTGGCGCTCACCTCCGGCACGCTGCTGTTGCCCCGCACCGTGCCTCAGATGGGCCTCGCCCTGCTGGCTTTCGGCCTCGCGCTGGCGCCGTGGCTCGCCACCACCGACGAACTCATGGTCCGGACCGTGCCGCCGCACCGGAGCGCGGAGAGCTATGGCTGGCAGCAGACCGCCGGCCAACTCGGGGTGGCGGCAGGTTCGGCCAGCAGTGGACTGGTCAACGACCAGTTCGGCACCAGGGCCGCGTTCCTGCTCGTGTCCACCACCCTGATTGCCGGCTTCGCGCTCGCCTACCGGCAGCGTGCGGGCCTTGAGGCCGCGACCGGACGTGAATGTTACCGATCGTCACATTCGGACATCCGAGGGGCGCCGTCATGATCGAATGACGATGCCGGGGTCCCGCATCGTGGGTCCGGGTGTGGGACCAGATCGGCCGACCAGCGCCGACCTGCGCCTCGCGGGCCGCCGCAGGTGTCATTATGATGCGATGACGGACGGAAGGCGGGAGATGTCCCCGGAACTCGATTCCACCGCGGCCGTCCTGTCCTTGACGGTGGTGCGCGACGGCATCGGGATCCGGCTGGCAGCCGACGGCGAGGTGGACATGAGCACCGCCGACAACCTACGAGACTGTCTGGACGAACTGCTGGACCAGAAGCCCGACAAACTCACGGTCGACCTGGCCGGTGTCACCTTCCTGGACTCCAGCGGTATCGCCACACTCGTGCACGCCTACAACCGCGCGATCAAACAGGACGCCGGTCTGAACGTGGTGAACTGCCAGAGAAACGTTCGCCGGGTCCTGGAATTGACCGGTCTGCTCTCCGTCATGAGCGACGGCACCTGAGACCACGCACCGGGCAGACGGTCGGCCCTTCAGGTCAGCCAGGACCGCCGGACGCGGCGATGGCCGTCGTCCGGCGGCAGCTCCGGCTTCGCCAACGGCCCCCCGATGTGCTTCGTCCGACGCGGTACCGCAGCACGGGCCGGCCGCCGGTCGTGACGCCCGGCCGAGTAGCGCGGGTCGGTTCTGGGTAGCTGAAGGTCCGTGAGCGCTGTCCCGCAGGTTCTGGTGGTCGGACAACTGGCCCGCGATCTCGTACTGGTGGTCGACCGGATGCCACCGGCCGGCAGTGCCGCCGACGTCCGGTGCCGCCGCGAGATGCTCGGCGGCAAGGGCGCCAACCAGGCGGTGGCGCTGGCCCAGCTCGGCGCCCGTCCGATCCTGCTCGCCGTGGCCGGCGACGACCGGGTCGGTGCGGACCTGTTGGCGCAGGCGCGCCGGGACGGTGTCGACGTGTCGTGGGTACGCCGCCGGGTCGGGGCGGACACGGGGTTGATCGTGGAGGCGCTGGACGCCGAGGGAGGCTGGCGCTACCTGCAACACCTGCCCGACGACATGCTGCTGACCGAGGCGGACGTGCGGGAGGCGGCGGAGGCGTTCGCCGCCGACGGCGTACTGGTGCAGCTCCAGCAGCCACCACCGGCGGCGCTGGCGGCGGCGCGGCTCGCCCGGGAGGCGGGCCGGCTGCTCGTGCTCGACGGCGCGCCGGCCGACGACGAGCACCGCCAGCCGCTGCTGGCAGCCGCCGACGTGCTACGGGCGGACGACCGGGAGACCGAGTTGCTGACCGGCGTCTCCGCCGACGACCCGGATCGGGTCCGTGCCGCTGCCGAGCGGCTCCTCCGCGCCGGCCCGGACCTGGTCGTGCTCGGCCTCGGGCCGGCGGGAAACCTCTTCGTCTGGGACGACCGTCGCTGGGGCCGGGGGCATCTGCTGGTGCCGCTCACCGAGGAGACGGTCGTGGACACCACCGGCGCGGGAGACGCGCTGACCGCCGCGCTCACCGTGGCACTGCTGCGCGGTGACCCGCCGCCGGACGCGGCCCGGTACGCGGTGGCCGCCGCCGGGGCCAGTGTCGGGCATCCCGGCGGCCGCCCCGCGCTCGGCGGCGCCGCGGTACGGAAGCGACTGGCGGACCCCGCTCCCGAACCGGGTGACGATCGGCTGATCGGCGGCGAGGCGTGAGCGTCGACACCGGGCCCACCAGCGGGGAGCGGCAGCCGACGATATCGATACCACGAGCCCGGACCGGGCACCCGGATCCGGATGCGTCGACCTGGCAGGTCCGCGAGGACGGCCTCGACCACACGGCGCTGGCCGACCTGGAGTCCGTCTTCGCGCTGGCCAACGGCCGGCTCGGCGTCCGTGGCGTGCTGGAGGAGGGCGGGGCCAGCAGCACCCCGGGCAGCTACCTCAACTCGTGCTACGAGGAATGCGAGCTGACCTACCCGGAGCGCGGCTACGCCTTTCCGGACCGGAACCAGGTGCTGGTCGGTGCGCCGGAGGGGACCCGGTTCCGGCTGTTCGTGGACGGCCACCCGGTAGACCCGGCGGCCGAGGGCACGGACCGGCACGAACGGATCCTGGACCTGCGTGACGGCACCCTTCGACGGTCGTTCGGCTGGACCGCCCCGTCCGGTGCGGCGGTGCGGGTAGCCAGCACCCGGCTGGTCTCCTTCGTCCACCCCGCGGTGCTGGCGATCCGCTACGAGGTCGTCGCCACCGACCGGCCGGTACGGATCCGGCTGCACTCGGAGCTTCGGGCCAACCCGGCACTGCCCGAGCGGGACACCGACGACCCGAGAGCGCCGACGGTCCTCGAACGGCCCCTGCTGCCGGAGCGGCACCTGACCGACGGCCTCGGTGGCGTCCTGGCGCACCGGACACGGCGCAGCGGGCAACGGATCGTCGCCGCCGTCACGCACCTGCTCGACGTGGCGGGAGCGGAGGTCGACGTGGCGGGAGCGGAGGTCGACGTGGCGGGAGCGGAGGTCGACGTGGCCACCGGCCCGGATCTGGTGCGGGTCGCCGTCGAGACCCGGCTCCCGCCGGGGCAGCGACTCCGGGTGACGAAGCTGGTCGGGTACGCCTGGTCCGGGCAGCGACCGCTCGACGAACTGGTCGCCGAGGCGGGAACGGCGGTCGAGGAGGCGGCACGAGGCGGCTGGACTGCACTCCGCGCCGACCAGCGGGGCTACCTGGACGGTTTCTGGGCCGACGCGGACGTGGTCGTCGACGGCGATCCGCAGCTCCAGCAGGCCGTACGGTTCGCGCTCTTCCACCTGTTGCAGGCCAGCGCCCGGGCGGGTGAGCGCCCGCTGCCGGCCAAGGGACTGACCGGCAACGGATACGACGGTCACACCATGTGGGACGCCGAGACGTTCGTGCTGCCGGTCCTCAGCTACCTGCGGCCGGACGCCGCCGCGGCGGCGCTGCGCTGGCGGCATGCCACCCTCGACCGGGCCCGGGAGCGGGCCGGCGAGCTGCGGCTGGCCGGTGCGGCCTTTCCGTGGCGGACCATCGACGGACGGGAGTGCTCGGGGTACTGGCCGGCCGGGACGGCGGCGCTGCACGTCAACGCCGACATCGCCGCGGCCGTGCTGCGGTACGTCGCCGTCACCGACGACCGTGCCCTCCTCCGGGACGCCGGGCTGGAACTGCTGGTCGAGACGGCCCGGCTCTGGAACCGGGTTGGCCACTTCGACGACGCGGGCGGCTTCCACATCGACGGTGTCACCGGGCCGGACGAGTACACCGCGCTCGGCAACGACAACCTGTTCACCAACGTCATGGCCCGGCGCAACCTGCTCGGCGCCGTCGCGGCGGCCGAACTGCTGCCGGACCGGGCCCGGCAACTCGGCGTCGAGCAGGCGGAGCTGGACGCCTGGCGGGCGGCCGCCGAGGCGATGCACCTTCCGTACGACGCCGGGCGGGAGGTGCACCAGCAGTGCGCCGGGTTCACCGCGCTCGAGGAGTGGGACTTCGCCGGCGCCCCGGCCGACGAGTACCCGCTGCTGCTGCACTACCCCTATCTGGAGCTCTACCGCCGACAGGTGATCAAGCAGGCCGACGTCGTACTGGCGATGCAGCACTGCGGTGAGCTGTTCACCCCGAAGCAAAAGGCCCGCAACTTCGCCTACTACCAGCGTCGTACGGTCGGCGACTCGTCGCTGTCGGCGAGCGCGCAGGCGATCCTCGCCGCCGAACTCGGGCACCTCGAACTCGGCTACGCCCACCTCGCCGAGTCGGCCCTACAGGACCTGCACGGTCTCGCCGGGCAGAGCCGCGACGGCCTGCACATCGCCGCCCTCGCCGGCGTCTGGCTGGCCCTGGTGACGGGCTTTGGCGGGCTCCGGGACGGCGGCGACGAACTCGCGTTCGCGCCTCGGCTGCCGGCGGCACTGACCCGGCTGGAGTTCTCGCTCCGCTGGCGGGGCCGCCGGCTTCGGGTCACGGTGACCGGGGACACCGCGACGTACCTGCTGCGGGAGGGTACCGACGAGCACGGGATCCGGCTACGCCACCACGGGACGCGGGTACACCTCCGACCGCGCCACCCCCGTCGCCTGCCGCTGCCGGAACTCCCCCACCCCGGCCCGGAACCCGCCGCACCGCCCGGTCGGGCTCCCCGACGCCGGCCTGCCGGGCAGCCGGTGACCGCCATCCGGGCGGCCCGGTCCGGTGTTGGTGAGCCCGGGCCGCCACCGGCTCAGCCCGGTCCGGAGCCTCCGGCACACGGATGAGGCCGAAGGCTCCCGCACACGAATGAGGCCGAAGGCCCCGGCACACGGATGAGGCCGAAGGCTCCAGCACACGGATGAGGAAGGCTCCGGTACACGGATGAGGCCGAAGGCTCCGGCCGGCGAATGGGGCGGCGACCCCGGCACCCGGGGTGAAGCGGGCGCGCCGCCGCCGTCCGGACCGCCTGGATCTGCGAAGGAGGACCGGCGGCGGCCCGGACGGCGGCGAGGACGCGGAGGGCTAGGAGCGGGAGCCGGACAGGTCGTCCCGGCTGGAAGGAAGCTCGGTGGCCTGGCCTGCGGCCAGCGGAGAGGCCACCCGGTCCCGGGCGTTCTCCGAGCCCGAACTCCCGCCGTCCGGCGCCACCTCCCCGTCGTAGTTGTAGACCCGGTACGTGCCGCCGCCGACTTCCCTCGTCGCGGTGGTCCGGATGTACCGGTGGATCAGTCCGTCGAGCTCCAGTTCGACAAGTCCGGCGTCGCCGGCCGCGACGAGGCTCTCGCCGTGCGGGCCGCCGATCAGGATCGCGTCGTCACGTGTCGTCATGACTGCCCACTACCCAGCGCCGGATCCGTTCACTCGCCCCACGCTCCGACCGGCGGAGCGGCCGGCCGCCATTCCGGTTGGCGCCGGCCCGGCCGGCGCACGACGGCACCGCTCGGCGAACCAGGAATGACCTGGCCAATGCCGGGGCAGAGGGACGGCATGGATCAGCAGGCGACCGCAGGGATGTACCTGATCGAGGATCTTTGTCAGTTGGCCGAACTGGTGCGGCAGGCGCCGGCGGACGAGGAACTGTACGTGCGGTGGTCCCACGGCCCGGACGCCGACCACGTCGGTCGGGGTGCGTCCCGGCAGACCAGCCGGGACGCGCTCACCGGCGTGCCACTGCCGGGCCTGTCCGCCAACCCGCTGCGGGTCGAGCCGTGGTGGGGCGACCGCTCGCGGTATCTCTGGGTCGCCCGGCGTCTCTACGACTACTGCCATGTCCGGGAACTCCGCGGCCCGGGAGCCTCCCCCTGGGTCCTGACCGGCCAGGAGTGCGGACGGGGACCGGACAACGAACCGCTGGTGATCTGCCGCCGACCGGTCGCGTGGGTGGGCGAGAAGGCACTCCGCGAGGCCGACCTGGCGATCCGGGGACAACGCTCCGACGAATGGGGTCCGTTGCACCGCGCGGATCAGGACGGCGAGGACGAGCGGCGAGGGTGGGAACTGGGCGCCGCGCCGTGAGCGTGGCGGTCAGCGGGTGCGGGTATAGCGACGACATGGTGCACGAACCGGGCTCGGCGGAGTCGTACTGGATGGATTCGACCGCGGCGACCTCGTTCGCCGCGCTGGCCGACGACGTCGAGGTCGACGTGGCGGTGATCGGCGGCGGTATCGCGGGCCTCTGCACGGCCTGGGAGTTGGCCCGGACCGGGGCTGCGGTCGCGGTCCTCGAGGCCGACCGGATCGCCGCCGGGGTCACCGGCTACACGACCGCGAAGCTGACCGCCCAGCACGGGCTCGTCTACGCCCACCTGCGGACGAAAATCGACGAGCAGGCCGCGCGCTGGTATGCGGCGTCCCAACTCGACGCCATCGAGCACGTCGCCGCGACAGCCCTCGAACTGGGCATCGACTGCGACCTGGAGCGGCTGCCCGCCTACACCTACCTGCCCGAGGAGAAACGCGGCCAGATCGAGGCCGAGGTCCAGGCGGCACGTCTCGCCGGCCTGCCGGCGTCGCTGGTCACCGAGTCCGGGCTGCCGTACCCGATCGGTGCCGCCATCCGCGTCGACCGGCAGGCCCAGTTCCATCCCCGCCGTTACCTGCTCGGGCTGACCGCCGACCTCGTCCGCCGGGGCGGGCGCATCTTCGAGCGCACCCGCGTCGTCGACCTGACCGAGGGCGAACCGTGCCGGCTCGGCACCGAGAGCGGTGCCACGGTGACGGCCCGGGACGTCGTGGTCGCGACCCACTACCCGATCTTCGACCGGGCGGGCCTGTTCACCCGGCTGGTACCACACCGGGAACTGGTGGTCGCCGCCGTCATCGACGCCGGTGACGACCCGGCCGGGATGTACGTCACGCCGGAGGAGAACACCCGTTCGGTCCGTACCGCGCCGTACGGCGACGGGCGCCGGCTGCTCATCGTGACCGGCGAGTCGTTCCAACCCGGAACGCCGGGAGTGCGCGAGCGCCTGGACAGACTCGCCGACTGGACCGGTGAGCACTTCCCGGTCGACTCGCTGGCGTACCACTGGGCGGCTCAGGACAACACCAGCACCGACCGGATCCCCTACATCGGTCTGCTGCACCCGGGCGCCTCGCACGTCTACGTGGCGACCGGCTTCAACGCCTGGGGAATGACCAACGGAGTACTGGCCGGCCGGCTGCTGACCGCTCTCATCGACGGAACGGATCCGCCGCCCTGGAGCACGCTGTACGACCCACGTCGCCTGCGTCCCGTGGTCGAGGCGGTGCCCCTGGTCAAAGCCGCGGCCGAGGTCGCCAGGCGGTTCGTCGGTGACCGGTTGCGACCGGCCAGCTTTGCCGACTCCCCCGAGCAGCTCGCACCCGGTGACGGGGCCGTGATCCGGATGGGCGGGCGGCGGTGCGCGGTCTACCGTGACGACTCCGGCGACCTGCACCCGGTCTCGGCGACCTGCACCCACCTGGGCTGCGTCGTCGCGTTCAACGATGTCGAGAAGACCTGGGACTGCCCGTGCCACGGTTCCCGTTTCGACGTCGACGGCGCCGTACTGCACGGGCCGGCCAGCACACCACTGCCGCCCGCGGGCGATGTCGGGACCTGACGCCCGCCCACCTCAGCACCAGCCCCGGGTGTCCACTCCCGGTCGTCGTGTCCGGCCCCACCCGTCCGGTGCGTCGACGTCTCCTCGACGCCCCCGGGCCGCGCGTCGCCGCAGACCGGCTCGCCGCTCGGAGATGCCAACCGGGCTCGACGGTGCCGGTACCGTCGAGCCCGGATGGGAGCGAGCCGGATCCGCCGTACCGCCCGGCGTTCTGCTGTCGGGTTCAGTGCTGCGAGATGGCGTCGACCAGGTCACCGACGGGACGGTCCGGCAGGGCTCGCGCGACGTCGGCCACGGCCACCACTCCGACGAGGTCGTGCCCGTCGATCACCGGGAGCCGGCGTACCTGGTGGCTGCCCATCGTCCGCAGGATCTCCTCGGCGTCGTCGTCGGCCCCGATGGTCACCGGCTTGCCCTGGGCGAGTTCTCCCGCCGTCACACTGCGCGGATCCCGCCCCTGGGCGAGTACCTTCACCACGATGTCGCGGTCGGTGAGCATGCCCTTGAGCCGGTTGTCGCTGCCGCAGATCGGCATCGAACCCACGCCGAGCTCCGACATCCGGCGGGCGGCGGTCAACATGTCCTCGCCTTCGCCGACACAGGTCGGGTTCGGCGTCATGATCTCCCGTGCGGTTGTCATACCCAATCACCTTCTCTACGGACGGCCTTGCGAGCCTTCTACCCAGAAGCCCGGGATTCGATGCCCGTCGCGGCATCGAGAGCAGGCGATTCTTCGTCGTCGTCAGCCCTTGCGGCCGGTGGTGGCGATGCCCTCGACGAAGTGTCGTTGGGCCAGGAAGAACAGGATGATCATCGGTACGGTGGCGATGACGCTGCCGGCGAGGACGATCTCCCACTGTTGTTCGCCGCCGTACCCGAACCGGTCCAGCAGGACCTTCAGCCCTCTGGGCAGGGTGTACAGCTCCTCGTCGCGGAGATAGATCAGCGGCTTGATCAGGTCGGTCCAGCTCGCCTTGAACTCGAAGACGAACGCGACCAGCAGAGCCGGCCGGATCAGCGGGAACGCCAGCCGCCAGAAGAGTTGGGGATAGCTGGCGCCGTCGACCCGGGCCGCCTCGAAGTACTCCCTCGGCAGGGAGAGCAGGAACTGCCGGATGAGGAAGATGTAGAACGCCGACCCGAAGAGGTTGCCGGCCCAGAGCGGCACCTGGGTACCGGTGAGGCGCAGTTCCGACCAGATCAGGTAGGTCGGGATCATGGTGACCGCGAACGGGAGCATCATGGTGGCGAGGACCAGGCCGAACAGGAGGTTCCGGCCCGGGAACCGGAAGTAGGCGAAGCCGAACGCGATCCAGGCACTGGAGACGGTGACCGCCGCCGCCGCGGCGACCCCGACCAGCAGGCTGTTGAACAGCCAGCTCACCAGCGGTATCGCCGACCAGGCCGCGGAATAGTTCTCCGGGCGCCACGGCAGCGGCAGGAAGCTGGCGGAGAAGACGTACTCGCGGGGGCGCAGCGAGGCACTGACGAGCCAGCCGAACGGAAACATGAACAGCGTCGCCACGGCGACCAGCGCGAGTACGAACGGCAGCCGCCGCCACCACGGCCGATCCGCCGGCCGGCGCCGGGGCGGCCCGGCCGGGTCCGGTGACAGCGGTGGCGGAACGGCCGGCGGTACCACCGGAGCGTCGCCGGCCCGGAACACGGTCTCGCTCACCGGTCCCACCCCTCGTAGTAGACGAACCGCCGGGAGAGCCGTACCTGCACGGCCGTGATGGCGAGGATCACCAGGAACAGCAGCCAGGCCATTGCCGAGGCGTAGCCCATGTGCAGGAACTGGAACGCCTCCTGGAAGAGCCGGATCACGTAGAACGTGGCGGCGTCGGAGTTGAACGTCTTCTGCGTCTCCCGGTTGCCGAAGTACATCGTGTAGACCTCGGTGAACATCTGGATCGAGGCGATCGTGTTGACGACCAGCGTGAAGAAGAGCGCCCCCGAGATCATCGGCACGGTCACGTTCCGGAAGCGCGCCCACGCTCCGGCGCCGTCGATGCTCGCCGCCTCGTACAGGTCGCGTGGCACGTTCTGTAGTGCGGCGAGGTAGATCACCACGGTCGAGCCGAGGCTCCAGAGGCTCATCAGAACGATTCCCGGCATCACCCAGTCCGGGTCGGTGGTCCAGGCCGGGCCGTCGACACCGATGGCCGCCAGGCCCCGGTTGACGAGGCCGTCCTGGGTGTTGAGCAGCAGCAGGAAGAGCACCCCGATCGCCACCGCCGGGGTCATCACCGGGAGATAGAAGACCGTCCGGAAGAAGCCCTGGAGCCGGCCGACCCGCAGCAGCAGCATCGCCAGGCCGAGCGACACCGCCATCGTCAGCGGCACGTGCAGCACCGTGTAGTACAGCGTGTTGGTGAGGCTGCGTCGCACCATCGGGTCCTCGGCGATCCGCCGGTAGTTGTCCAGACCCGTCCAGGTCGGCGCGCTGACCACGTCGTACTCGGTCAGGCTGAGCCAGAGGCTGGCCAGCATCGGGCCGGCCTGGAAGACCAGGAGGCCGAGCAGCCAGGGCGCGATGAAGACGTACGCCCAGCGCGTCTCGTGCCGGGCCAGCGGGTTCGTCCGGCGGCGCCGCCGGGGTACGCCGGTCCCGCCGGACCGGTCGGCGGCCGCGACATCGACGGTGCTGATCGCCATCGTCGGGCTACTTCGCGGCCCGGTCCAGCGCGGCGGTCGCCTCGGACTGCGCCCGGCGCAGCGCCCCCGCCGGGTCACTCTGGCCGGACAGGACCCGGTTGACCGCGTCCATCCACGCCTTGTCGAACTCCGCACCGGCCCGGGACGCCGGAATGGCGAAGGCGTGCTCCTGCACCGAGAGGATGGTCTGGACGGCGTTGTCGAACCGGGGGTTGCCGCTGGGGCGGTACACCTCCGACATGATCCGGCGGTCCGCCTCCGCGTTACCGGTGTAGAGGCCGGTGAACGGCGCTCCGCTGGCCTGCCGGGCCCCGACCCGCGCCTTCGCCGCCGCCACCCAGGTGTCGGTCGCGGTCATCTGCTTGGCGAACTCGCAGGCGGCCTCGGGGTTCTTCGCGCCCTTGGGGATCGCCCAGGCCTGGCCGCTGACCAGGCTGAGCGGGTTGCCCTGCCGGTCGACGAACGGCTTGACCACCAGTTGTGCGTCCGGGGTGTTCTTGGCCACCTGGTTGAGGAACCAGTCCTCCATCGGCCAGACGCCGAGCTGGTGCCGGGCCAACGGGCTGTCGGGGCCGAAGAAGTCGAAGGTGTCCCGGAAGCCCTTGAACCTGTCCCAGCCGGTCTGCCGCTGGAGCAGCCCGAGCGCGGTCTGAAGGGCTTCGAGCACCAGCGGGTCGTCGAGTCGGGCGGTCCGCCCGTCGGCGGACAACAGGTCGGCCCCGTTGGCCTTGGCCCACATCGGCAGGAACTCGGGAATCTTCGGGTCGATGCCGATCCGGGTAAGGCGGCCGTCCGAGACCCGGGCCAGCCGGTCGGCCAGGGCCGGAAGGTCGGCCCAGTTCGCCAGGTCGACCTGGTCGGGAGTCAGCCCGGCCTGCCGGAGTACGGCCTCGTCCAGGTAGACGACGCGGACGCTGTAGAACTCGGGGATGCCGTACAGGACGCCGTCCAGGGTCACCTGCTCGCGCGCCGCCGGCCGGTACTGGTCGAGGTCGACGTCGTGCTTCTCGACGCACCCGGTGAGCGGCGTGATCGCGCCCCGGGTGGCGTACGTGCCGATCAGCTTCCGGTCCAGATAGACGAGATCGGGCGGATTCCCGTCGGCGACGGCCGAGAGGAACTGCTGCTCGTCGAAACCGCCCTCGGTGACCTCCACCGTGATCTCCGGGTGGGCTTGCTTGAACGCGTCGACCCGGCTGGTGGCGATCTCGTCGGAGAAGCTGAACCCGAGAGTGGTGAGCCGGCCGGATCCGCCTGTGCCGCCGTCGTCGCCGGTGCCGCCGACCCCGCCACAACCGGCGACGCCGAGGACCAGCGCCAACAGTGCCGCCGAGCCTGACTTCCTCCGCATGGTGTGCCCCCTCCCCGCGTCTCCGGCCGACCCGGGCAACGCAGCGGGTGACTACTTCCACCCGGCCGTCCGGTTGAAACGCTCGGTCCGTCGTTGCGGCGTGATCTGCGCCATCTGCCGTCGGTGGAGCGGACCGGCCCCGACGTCCGGTGACTTTCCGCGATGTGCTGGCAGCGTCGAGTCAGTCGGGACCTGCGGCGTCACCGGCGTCCCGGGAAGGCGCGGCGCCACGCCGATTGACGCAGCACACACCCGGGTAGCAGTTCTGGCATCAGTATGCCGACGGGAGGCGGAACCAGTGAAGGCGTTGACCTGGCAGGGCAAGCGCGACGTGCGGGTGACGGAGGTGCCGGATCCCCGGGTCGAGGAGCCGACCGACGCGGTCATCCGGGTCACCTCGACCGCCATCTGCGGCTCCGACCTGCATCTCTACGAGGTACTCGGCGCCTATCTGAAACCGGGCGACATCCTGGGACACGAGACGATGGGCGTCGTCGAGGAGGTGGGGCCGGCGGTGGACCGGCTCCGTCCGGGAGATCGGGTGGTGGTGCCGTTCAACATCTCCTGCGGTTCGTGCTGGATGTGCGAGCGCCAGCTCTACGCCCAGTGTGAGACGACCCAGGTCCGGTCCGAGGGCAAGGGCGCGGCCCTGTTCGGCTACACCTCCCTCTACGGCTCGGTACCCGGCGGCCAGGCCGAGTACCTGCGGGTCCCCTACGCGCAGTTCGGGCCGGTCAAGGTGCCGGCAACGGGAGCGGACGAGCGGTACCTCTATCTCTCCGACATCCTGCCGACCGCCTGGCAGGCGGTGCGGTACGCCGACGTACCGCCGGGCGGCACGCTCGCCGTCTTCGGGCTGGGTCCGGTCGGACAACTCTGCGCCCGCGTCGGCCGCCATCTCGGCGCCGCCCGGGTCATCGGTCTCGATCTCGTGCCCGAACGGCTGGCGATGGCCCGGCGGCACGGCGTGGAGACCGTCGACGTCACCGAACTGGACGACGTGCCGGGCACCCTCATCGACCTGGTCGACGGCCGTGGCCCCGACGCCGTGATCGACGCGGTCGGGATGGAGTCGCACGGCTCACCCTGGGGCAAGCTCGCCCAGACCACGGTGGGACTGCTGCCGGACGGGGTGGCCCGAGCCATGAACGACCGGTTCGGGGTGGACCGGCTCAGCGTCCTGCACGCCGCGGTCAAGTCGGTACGCCGTGGCGGTACCGTCTCCCTCTCCGGCGTCTACGGCGGTGAACTCGACCCGATGCCGTTGCTGGAGATGTTCGACCGCGGCGTCCAGGTGCGGATGGGCCAGGCACACGTACGCCGCTGGACCGACGAGATCATGCCGCTGCTGGAGAGGGACGACGATCCGCTCGGCGTCGAGGATCTCCGTACCCACCGACTGCCGCTGCGGCGTGCGGCCGAAGGCTACGAGATGTTCCAGAAGAAGACGGACGGCTGCATCAAGGTGGTGCTGGCGCCGTAACGGGCGGCGGTGCCACCCGCGCGACGCCGGGTGCCGGGTCTGGTCTGGTTTAGCCCCGGGCCGGCGGGGCATGAAGGGCAACCTCACCGCGGACCGCGCGGCCGGCCAGCCGGCCGCCGTTCCTCCCGGCCCGGCAGGGAGCACTCCTCCGCCGAGGAGGCACTCCTTCGACTCCACAAGGAGCACCCGAGATGACCGACACCTCCGGCCGGCCGCTCGCGCTGGTCACCGGCGCCTCCAGCGGCATCGGCTACGAGTTGGCGAAGGAGTTCGCCCGGCACGGCTTCGACCTGGTCGTCGTCGCGGAGGACGACGGCATCGGCCCGGCCGCCCGGGACGTCGAGGCGCTGGGCGTCACCGTCGAGCCCGTCCAGGCCGACCTGGCCACACCCGCAGGGGTGCAGCGGGCGTACGACCGGGTCACCGCGACGGGCCGCCCGCTCGACGCCCTGGTGATCAACGCCGGTATCGGCCTCAGCGGCAGGTTCGCCGAGACGGACCTCGCCGACGAACTGCGGCTGATCGACCTCAACGTGCGGTCGTCGGTGCATCTGGCCAAGCTCGGGATACCGCCGATGGTCGCGCGGGGCGCCGGACGCGTCATGTTCACCTCGTCGATCGCCGCCACCCAGCCGGGACCGTTCGAGGCCGGATACGCGGCGTCCAAGGCGTTCCTCCTGTCGTTCTCGGAGGCGCTGCACAACGAACTCAAGGATTCCGGTGTCACGGTGACCGCGCTGATGCCGGGCCCCACCGACACCGAGTTCTTCGCGCGGGCCGACATGGGCGACACCAGGCTCGGCGCCGGCCCGAAGGACGACCCGGCCGAGGTGGCCCGGCACGGATTCGAGGCCATGATGGCCGGCAGGGACCACGTCGTCGCCGGTTCGGTGCGCAACCGGATGTTGGCCGGCGCGGCCAAGCTGACCCCCGAGCGGGTCAAGGCCGAGCTGCACGGCAGGCAGGCCAGGCCCGGCTCCGCCGCCGGCTGAGCCGCCCGACGACCCGGCCCACCCGGCAGCGCCCCGGCCGGGCGCCGCCGCCCCGCACGCCCGGCCGTCACCGGTCGGGTGCGCGCGGTCCAGCCACCGATCGCGACGCCACCGACTGGCGGTTTCGTCCGCCGGCGACGGGGTAGCGGAGACAGTTGTACCTGCCGGGCCGTTTCGGCGTCCCTCGACGAGGGGTCGGGCCCGACCTGGTCGAGCAGGCCGTGGAGGTTGAGGTGACCGACCGCATCGCGGATCCTTGGGGCGTCCGGACACCGTACGGGCCGCAGCAGGCCGGCGGGATCGGGCAGGCGTCGGGGGAACCGGCCTGGCCGGTACGGGTCGACATGTTCCTCGAACCAGGAGTATCCGCGGAGGATGTCGAGCGGTGGGTCCGGTCGGCGTCGGTGCTGCACTCCAACGGTGACGCGATGGAGATCGCGGTACGCGGGGGCCGGATCGTCGGAGTGCGGGGCCGGGCGACGGATCGGGTCAACCACGGCCGGCTGGATCCGAAGGACCTCTACGGCTGGCAGGCGAACAACCACCCCGACCGGCTCCGGCGGCCGTTGGTCCGGGACGGCGACGACCTGGTGGAGACCGACTGGGAGACCGCGATGGGCCGGATCGTGGCCCGCTCCCGGGAGTTGCTCGCCAGCCCGGGCGGATGGGGTCACTTCGGCTTCTACACCAGCGGTCAGCTCTTCCTCGAGGACTACTACACGTTGGGCGTGATCGGCAAGGCGGGGATCGGCACCCCGCACATGGACGGCAACACGCGACTGTGCACCGCCACTGCCGCCTCGGCGTTGAAGGCCAGTTTCGGCACCGACGGGCAACCCGGTTCGTACCGCGACGTGGACCACTGCGACGCGCTGGCGCTGTGGGGGCACAACGTCGCGGAGACCCAGGCGGTGCTCTGGACCCGGATGCTCGACCGCCGCCGCGGTCCCAATCCGCCGGCCATGCTGGCGGTGGACCCCCGGACCACCCCGGTGGCCCGCGAGGCCGACCTGCATCTGGCGATCCGTCCCGGCACCAATCTGGCGCTGCTCAACGGCCTGCTTCGCGAGGTGATCCGCAACGGCTGGTACGACCCGGACTACGTCGCCGCGCACACCCTCGGCTTCGACGCGTCCGGGACCGGGACCTGTTCGAGGTCGTCCGGTCCTGCGCCGCCGAGACCGGCGTCCAGCTCGGCTGGCTGCGTACCCGGATGAAGCAGGCGGCCCCCCAGGCACTCGTCGTCGCCGAATAGCCGACGGCGACGGTTTCGTCGCCCCACCCGGCCGGGAGGGTGGAATCGGACGATTCGGCTCGCACGGTACGGGGTAGGAGGACACCGGTCAGCCGATAAGATCGAGTTCAGGAGCAGACCTGTGGGAACCGTCCGTGCCCTCGTTTTGTGCTGCACCCTCAAGCCCTCCCCCGCGCCGTCCAGCGCCGAACTGCTGGGCCGGGAGGTGCTCACCGCACTGGCCGACCACGACGTGGACGGCGAACTGATCCGGGTGGTGGACCACAGGGTGAAGTTCGGTGTATCCACCGACGAAGGCGGCGGCGACGAGTGGCCGGCCATCCGCACCAAGCTGATGGACGCGCAGATCCTGGTGGTGGCGACCCCCATCTGGCTGGGACAGCCGTCGAGCGTCTGCAAGATGGTGCTGGAACGTCTCGACGCCGAACTGTCCGAGACCGACGACCAGGGCCGGCTGCGGACGTACGGCAAGGTCGGCGCGGTGGCCGTCGTCGGCAACGAGGACGGTGCGCACCACGTCACCGCCGAGGTACTCCAGGCGCTCAACGACGTCGGGTTCAGCGTCGCCGCCGCCGCATCCACCTACTGGGTCGGCGAGGCCATGGGCGGCACCGACTACCGGGACGCCGGACCGAAGCCGGACACCACCGGCAGCGCGACCAGCGCCCTCGCCCGCAACGCCGCGCACCTGGCGCATCTGCTGGCGGCACAGCCCTACCCGGCGAGCTGATCTGAACGGTCAGAGCCGGCCGTCTACCCGATCGGCCTCGACAGCCTTCCGTGGGTGGCAACGGCCCATAACGACCGCTATGGGCCACCCTGCAAACTATCGCCCCCCGCTGCCCGAGGCGGGAGGACCCGACTCGCGACAGCCGCACCGGTCACGACCTCCCGCGGTCCGGCACGTGTCGGTATAACCGCCGGTCAGCGGGGTATCCGGCGGTCGACACCGCGGGCGAAGCTGGGGGCGGAGATGACACAGGACAGGATTGCTGACCCGTCTGGTGACGGTCACCGGTCGAAGACCCAGGTTGCCCGGCAGGGCGCCACGGAGACTGGACAGCGGTTGGCACAGACCGGAGGCGGCCTGGCACACAACGCCGCCGACCGGGGCCGGGACGTCGCAGCCGAGGCGGGCCGCCAGGCCAAGGATCTGATGGGGCAGGCGTCGGGCCAGCTCAAGGAACAGGCGGGCGCGCAGCAGCAGCGGGCCGCCTCCGGCCTGCGGGCCCTCGGCGACGAACTGCGGGCCATGTCCGAGCGCAGCGACCGCCCAGGGGTCGGCACGGACCTGGTCCGCCACGCGGCCGAACGCGTCCAGCAGGCCGCTCAGTGGCTCGACCAGCGCGAACCCGGGATGGTACTCAACGACGTGCGCGACTACGCCCGCCGCAATCCCGGACTCTTCCTCGCCGGGGCAGCCGTCGCCGGGGTGCTCGCGGGCCGACTGACCCGGACCCGGGACGCGTTGCAGGGCGGTCCGTCCGGTCCCCATCCTGACGGGAGGGGGACGGAGCCGGATGTCCGGCCCGACGGGATGCTCGGGCAGCCGTCCGGGATGGGTGGCCAGCCGCACGGCAACCCGCTCCCGGAGGCGGGGGCCGGACAGCGTGGCGGGTCCGGTGACGGACGGACCAGCGAGGTACGGCGATGAGCGTCTCGGCGGGTGGGCTCGGCGCGGACCGGGAGCAGGACCCCAGCCGCGCCTCGATCGGCGAACTGCTCGGTGCCGTCACCCGCGACACGTCGACCCTGGTCCGCCAGGAGATCCAGTTGGCGAAACTGGAGCTACGGCAGGAGATGCGTACCGCCGGCCGGGTCGCCGGGATGTTCGGCGGCGCCGCGATCGGCGCGTTGATGGTGCTGCTCTTCCTGTCGTACGCCCTGTGGTGGGGGTTGTCGAACGTGATGGACCAGGGCTGGGGGGCACTGGTCGTCGCGGGAGTCTGGGCCGTGGTCGCCGCGATTCTCGTCGGGGTGGCCAGGCGTCAGGCGCGCAGCCTCCGGCCGCTGCCGCAGACGTCCGAGTCGATCCGGCGGATGCCTTCCGCCATGCGTGACCGGACACAGCATCGATCGGGGGGACAAGGATGAGTACGGACCCAGGCTCGATCCGGGCCGACGCCGACCGTACCCAGGATCGCCTGGGTGAGAACCTGAACGCGCTCGGCGACCGGATGAACCCGCGCAACATGGCGCAGCACCAGGCGGGCCGGGCCCGGAACGCCTGGCGGCGGGCGCGGGAGACGGTGATGGGTAGCGCCGAGAACGCCCGCCAGAACATCGCCGGCCAGGCACAAGGCGGTGCCCAGCAGGCGCGCGGCGGCATGCAGCGGGCTCGTGAGGCGTCACAGGCCGGGCTCTCCTCGGCCGGCCATCGGGCTCAGGCGCTGGGACAGCAGACCCGGCAGATGCCGGAAGGGCATCCGCTGGCCGCCGGCCTGGTCGCGTTCGGGCTCGGTGTGCTCGCCTCCGCGCTACTGCCGGCCAGTCCGGCGGAGCGGCGGGTGGTCGGCCGGCTCCGGGACGAGGTCGCCGAGCATTCCGACCAGCTCAAGCAGCAGGCCAGCGGCATGGCCCGGCAGACACAGCAGAATCTGCGGGAACCGGCCCAGCACGCCGTCGAGTCGGTCCGTTCCCGGACCGGTCAGCACGCGGGCGAGATGCGCGAGCACGCCCGCTCGTCGGCGGAGGAGCTGCGGGGGCAGACCCAGGAGACGATGGGCGAGGTACGCCGACGCTGATCGGGCCGGCGAGCGCTCCGGGCGGCCCGTCGAGCGGGCACCAGGACGGGGTTGCTCGCCCGGGTGGGATTCCTCCGCTGGCGTCGCATGGCTGGGGTGCCGGGATCAGTCGCCGAGCAGGCCGAGGACGGCCTGCTCGGCGGCTTGGCCGGACGTTCCCTCCAGCGGCCCGAGCCGGCCGTCCCGGTAGAGGTCGAGAAGGCGGGGGTCGACGTACGAGGCCCGGGCCACCGCCGGGGTGTTGCCGAGTAGCTCGGCCACCTCCCGCATCACCCCGGCCACGACCCGTCGCCGCTTCGCCTCCGAGTTCCGGGGCCCGGCCGCGGCCAGGCGGGTGGCCGCGAGCACGGTCGCGTGCCAGGTGCGGAAGTCCTTCGCCGTCATGTCGGTGCCGCTCGCCTCACGGAGGTAGTCGTTGACGTCCTCGGCACGTACGTCCCACCAGCGCCGCCGCGCCCAGTAGCCGAACAGACGGTCCCGACCCCGACGACGGCGCCGCAGGTCCCGCAGTACCCGACAGAGGTCCGGATCGGTCACCCGCCGGCTCTGCTCCACTCCGCCCTTGGCCGGGAACTCCAACACCACACAGCCGGCGGCCCCCCGGGCATGCTCCGGGCGCAGCGTCGCGACACCGAACGTCGGCGCCTCCCCGGCCGCGTACTGGTCGCCGCCGATCCGGAACATCCCGAGGTCCAACAGGCGGGCGATGACGGCCAGTACCCGCGACCGGGTCAGGCCGCGCTCGCGCAGATCGTTCTCGACCTGCTTCCGCAACTGGCCGAGGTGTCCGGCCACCTCCAGGACGTGCGCGAACTTCTCGCGATCGCGCCGCTGTCGCCACACCGGGTGGTAGAGGTACTGCTTGCGCCCGGCCTCGTCGATGCCGGTGGCCTGGATGTGGCCCCGGGGATCGGGCGAGATCCACACCTCCCGCCAGGCCGGCGGGATGGCGAGATCACGCAGCCGGCGCAGCCGTGCCGAGTCGGTGATCGGCCGCCCTGCGGAGTCGAGAAACGTCACTCCACGTCCCCGTCGTCGGCGGCGGTAACCGGGGGCGCTGGGGTCAGAGCGACGCAACCGCATGTCTCACCGTCGCTGTCATGCCCGCCCTTCTACCCCCGGACCCGCTCGGGCACTCCAAGGTCCGTCGGGACCGCTCACCCGTACGGTGACATATATCTATCAGCATGGATCGCCGTTTTCCCGTATCGCCTGCTGGATAGCTTCCATTTCCGCCGGGCGGCTGACACCCGACGCCGATCACCCGGGCGCGCCGCCCGGCCGACCTCCGCGCCCGCCCCGGCCGCGACACGCCGTGACCAGGTTTTCCGCGACCCCGTGCAGGGAAGCAAGGCCCGGGCAGGAGGGCTTCCCTGACCCAGGAAAGGGCACCTCCGGGGGGAAAGGAGGTCCCGGCATGGGACAACAGACCGTCACACCAGGGCGGACCACAGCGCGGCGCCAGGCGGGCCCGCAGCCCGCCACCCGGGCCCGGCACTGGCTGCGCGACCACGGGTTGGCCGTGACGATGTTCGGCGCGTTCCTGATCTTCCTCGCGCTGCAGAGCCTCTTCGGCTGGCAGACCCACAACGACGAACTGGTCCAGGCCGGCGTGCGTCCCGAGGGCTATCTCGACTACCTCGGCACGGGGCACTTCGCCGAAGCCGTGTTCGAGAACTGGGAGTCGGAATTCCTCCAGATGGGCGCGTACGTGCTGCTCACGGTCTATCTGGTGCAACGCGGGTCGGCGGAGTCCAAGCCCGAGCCGGACCAGGACCGGCCAGGCGACAACCCGGTCAAGGCGAAGTCGAACTCCCCCTGGCCGGTACGTGCCGGTGGCCTGCTACTGGCGCTGTACCGCAACAGCCTGTCCATCGCGCTCTTCCTGCTCTTCGGCGCCTCCTTCGTCCTGCACCTGGTCAGCGGCACCGCCGAGTACAACGAACAGCAGGCGCTGGAAACCGGAGCACCGCCGATCACCGCGTGGCAGTTCCTCGGCAGCAGCGAGTTCTGGTTCCAGTCGATGCAGAACTGGCAGAGCGAATTCCTCGCCGTCGGCACACTGATCGTGCTCAGTGTCTTCCTGCGCCAGCACGGGTCACCGGAGTCGAAGCCGGTCAACACCCCGCACCGCGAAACCGGGGCGTGACAGCTCGGCAGGAACGACCGTCGGGATCGCCGGGGTCGAAGCACGAACGACCGGCGCCGCCCGGATACGGTGGTGTCCATGAGCGCGGACGGGATCGTGCTGGGTGTGGACTTCGGCACCTCCAACACGGCCGCGACACTGCTCTGGCCCGACGGCCGGGTCCGGCCGGTGCTCTTCGACGGCTCTCCCCTGCTGCCCTCGGCGGTCTGCGCCGACGGCGGCACCCTGCTGGTCGGTCGGGACGCGTTGCAGGCCGCCCGCGCCAACCCGGCCGGCGCCGAGCCCTACCCGAAACAGCGGATCGACGACGGCAGCGTGCTGCTCTCCGACGTGGAGTACCCGGTGGTGGACCTGATCGCCGCCGTGCTCGGCCGCGTCGTCGACGAGGCGAGGCGGATCGTCGGCGGTCCACCCGGCCGGATGGTGCTCGCGCATCCCGCCGGCTGGGGCAACCGGCGCCGGGAGATCCTCCGCAGCGCGGCGGTCGCGGCCGGCGTACCCTCGGTCGACCTCGTCGTGGAGCCGGTGGCCGCGGCCGCCTACTTCGTCGGCGTGGCCGGCAGCCGCCTGCCCGCCGGGTCGGTCGCGCTGGTCTACGACCTCGGGGCCGGCACCTTCGACGCCTCGGTCGTCCGGCGCACCGCCGAGGGCTTCGACGTGCTCGGCACCGAAGGCCTGGTCGGCGCCGGCGGACTCGACCTCGACGCCGCGATCGTCGCCTACCTGACCGCGGTGTTCGGCAGCCGCGACCCCGGCACGTGGCGCCGCCTCACCCACCCCGGGTCAGAGCCCGACCTGCGGTCGCGGCGGCAGCTCTGGGACGACGTGCGGACCGCCAAGGAGTCACTGTCCCGACGGACGTCGGCCCGCATCACGCTGCCGCTGGTCGACGAGGACGTCCCGCTGGGCCGTGAACAGCTCGACGCACTGGCCCGGCCGCTGCTCGAACGTACGATCACCGCCTCACGGGCCGCGCTCGGCGGGGCCGGCGTCACGCCCGCCGACCTGGCCGGCGTCTACCTGGTCGGCGGCGCCAGCCGCTATCCGCTGGTCGCCACCCTGCTGCACCAGTCCTTCGGCCTGACACCCACCGCGATCGAACAACCCGAGCTCGCGGTCGCCGAAGGCGCGATCCGGCCCACCGGGCAGCTCGCCGACCTGCCGGCCGGCGAGCCACCGACACCGGTCAGGACCCGATATCGCCGGCTCCCCCGGATGTCGCGCCGGGCGACCACCCTCGCCGCCGGGGTCGCGGTCGTACTGGTGTCGGCCGCGATGGCGCTCGTGTTCAATCCGGTCGGCGAACCGAACCGTGCCGGCGGGGGCGACCGGCTGCTGGCCGGTGCCGGAGCGGTGACCGCCGGGGCGGTGCCCTCGGCGCCGACCGCCGCGCCGACGCCGGTCCCGACACCGTCGAAGAGCGTCGCGCCCGGCGTCGACCCCTGCGTGGTCGGCCGCTGGCGGATGACCCGCTGGGACGAGCGCAACGTCGGGCTCTTCGGTACCGACGTCGACCTGAAGCTGCTGACCCCGGGTCGGGGTGAGGTCAACTACGGCCCGACCGGCACCGGGTGGACCGACCACCGCAGGGGCGTCACCACCGGCGGCACCGCGCGCGGGCGCAGCTACCGGGTGACCCACACCGGGACGATCCGGTTCAGCTACCTGACGATCGGCGACAAGCTCACCCACACGGACGGCCGCCCGCGCGGCACGACGGTGTGGAAGATCAACGGTTCGCAACGCGACCGGAAGGCGATGGGCTGGGACGACTCGGGACCGCCGAGCACCTACGACTGCACCGCCGAGCTGCTGAGGGTCGCCGGGGAAAGCTCCACGATGGAGTACCGGCGGATCTCGGACCAGGCATTGCCGGTCCCGCGCTGACCCGGGTCAGGTCCCGCGGACGGCGCGCCGTCCGCCGCGCCACCTGGTGATGTACGGCAGCACGAACAGGTACAGACCGGTGAACATGAGCAGGACGAGCGGGAGCAGCGGCAGGTAGAACACCCAGGCGGCGGGTTCCTGCTGTGCCCCGACGGCGACGACGACAACGATGACGGAGAGCGTGAAGGCGACGGCGAGCCAGCGGTGGATCTGCCGAATCCACGTGTTCCAGGTCAACGGGACCTCCTCGGACGACGACGGGCAACCCCGATGAGGTCAGGCTAGCCGCGGCCTCCCGACCCGAGCTTCTCGATTCCTGACCGATTCCGAGGCGGCGTCGACGGCGGGCGACAGCCGACCGGATCAGAGCGGTAGCAGGTCTCTGGCCAGGGCCCGCCTGATGCGCCATTCGTCCTGCGATCCCGTCCACCGCGGGAAACCGCCGTGGCTGAAGACCTGGTTCAGATAGCAGACGAACGGCATGGTCGTCTCGCCCGCGAAGAGCCCGTCCACACAGCCGTCGGGAAGCACGATCCCATAGGGCGGACCGCCACTGACGTTCTCCTTGTGCAGCCGGTCGGGCGCGAGGGGAAGCACGAACAGACCGGCCTCCGGGTCCTCCTCGGAATGTTCCCGCCAACCATTCCATTCCGCATCGAAGTAGTGCCGGATCGGCGGGTGGTCGGGGTGACGCGCCCCCTCCAGTTCGACGACCAGGGGGTCGCCGGATGCCGACGTGTCCCACTGCGGGTGGCTTCCTACCAGCCAGACGTCTCCGACCAACCGGGTCCAGGAAAGGACCGTCATGGGGACGTCGCCGAACCGTTCCGCAAGCCAATCCGCGTGCTCTGCCGCCGTCGCGGTCGGGGCGACGTGTGGCGTCACCGGGTTCTGTTCGTCGTCGTTGGTGTGGAACCGGTAACCGTCGGCGGTGAGCCGTTCGACGAGTACCTCGACGTTCTGCCGGGCCCGCCGGGCCATCTCGTCGCAGACCAGCCGCGCTTCGCCGGCAAGGTCCGGATCCTGTCGAACGGCGCGACCGGCCTGGCGCAGTTCATGCCAAACCTGGTCCCGCCGCCCGGCGAGATAACGGTCGAGCCACCGCGGTGAGGTCATGGCGGCGATCCTGCCACGCCGTCGACAGCTCGGTGCCGCCGCCCGGGCAGCTCGCGCGCCCTGGCGGCGTCGTCAGCGGGGCGAGCGAGTCCGAGCCGTGCAGCCGTCAGGTCGTCCCCGGTCGGCGCCGTCGTCGATCGTGGAGGACGAACTGGACCGCACGGCGTACCGGACCGGTACGCTGCCAGCCATGTACGACCGGACGCGCGGCCCGGACCGCCCGGTTGCGGCCGCCAGGGGCGAGCGATCGGCCCAGCCCGGGCCGGGTCGAGCCAAGCCGACTGCCCTCGACCGGGACCCGAGCCAGCTTCGGACGGCGGGCTCCGATCGTCCACCGCGGAGTGCGCGTCGGCGAGCGTCCCCAGCACACCGTCGGGGAGAGAGATGAGCAACCGGACCAAACTGCGTTCGGGACCGCGTGGATCCGCAGCGCCCGTCGCCCGGGCACCCGCCGGACGCCGGCTACTGCTGCTGCTCGCCCTGGCGTTCGCGCTCGGGGCGCTGCTCGCCGGCCCGATCGGCGCCGTCACGGCGGGCGACGACCCGTCCTCGGCCGACCCGGTGGCGCAGTTACGCGCCGAGGAGGCCCGGCGGGACGTCGCGCAGATCGTCGACCTCACCGCCCAGGCCAGACAGGTTCAGCAGAGCCTCGTACCCGTCCTCGACGGGCTGGCCACGGCGGTGCCGGTCGGCGCGGCGGCCGGACCACTCGCCGCCCCGGCCGCGGTGACCGGCTGGCAGGCGGTCACCGGCAAGGCGGTCGACGGCTTCGCCGATCCGCCGTCGGCCGGTACCGGTGTCAACATCGCCCGTTCCGGTCTCACGGCGGCCGTCCGGGCGCTCGACCTCGCCGTCGACACCTACGCGGCCGCGCTGGCCGCGCCGGCGGCCGGCCGTCCGGCGCTGCTGGAGCTGGCCGGGCGCCAGCGGGACATCGCCGTCGCCACCTGGTCGACCGCCGCCACCCAACTCGACGTCCTCAACATCGATGCCGGGCACGGGCACGCCCACGTCTTCCTGCCCGCGGCGCCGGGTCAGGGTGCGTTGACCGCCGACGGCGCTCCGGAAGGCAGATAGCCTCGACGACCCCGGGCGACCCGGCATCGAACACCGTGACGGACACCCTGCTGCCGGTTAGGGTGAGTGGCCGGTTTCCACCCGCCGAAGGGATGTTGTTGCCGTGACCGTGCCGGATCAGGTGGGCGCTCGGCGTGCCGGATCGGCAGACGGGACGGAGGAACCCGACCGCCCTCGGAGACGCCGGCTGGGCGACCGGGTGGGTTCGATCGAGATACTCGCCCTGCTGCTGATCCTGCTGGTGGTGTTCTCCGGGCCGGTGGCGTCGGCGCTGTCCACTCCGCGGTTGCAGACCTGGACCACGGTCTTCGTCTCGGTGATGGTCCAGGCGGTGCCGTTCCTGGTCTTCGGGGTGGTGCTCTCCGCGGTGATCGCGGTCTTCGTGCCCCGGTCGTTCTGGGCCCGGGCGTTGCCCCGCCATCCGGCGCTGGCCGTACCGGTGGCGAGCGCGGCCGGGGTGGTGCTGCCCGGCTGCGAGTGCGGGTCGGTGCCGATCGCGGGCTCGTTGATCCGGCGCGGGGTCACCCCGGCCGCCGCGCTGGCGTTTCTGCTCGCCGCTCCGGCGGTCAACCCGATCGTGCTGGCCGCCACCGCGGTCGCCTTTCCGGGCAATCCGGAGATGGTGGTCGGGCGGGCGGTGGCCAGCCTGGTCGTCGCGATGATCATGGGTTGGCTCTGGTTGCGGCTGGGTCGGGCCGACTGGATCCGGCTGCCGTACCGCCCGGAGCTGGAGGACCTGTCGAAGGGCCGGGCGTTCTGGGCGGCGATCCGGCACGACGTCGTGCACGCGGGCGGGTTCCTGGTGATCGGCGCGATGGCGGCGGCCTGCATCAACGTGCTGGTGCCCGAGCGGTGGTTGCAGAGCCTGGCCGACAACGCGGTGCTGTCCGTGCTCGCGCTCGCCGTACTGGCGGTCCTGCTCTCGATCTGTTCCGAGGCCGACGCCTTCGTGGCCGCCTCGCTGTCGCAGTTCTCGCTCTCGGCCCGGCTGACGTTCCTGGTCGTCGGCCCGATGGTCGACCTCAAACTGATCTCGATGCAGACCGGCGTCTTCGGCCGCCGGTTCGCGGCCCGGTTCGCCCCGGCGACGTTCGTCGTCGCGGTGTTGGTGAGCGTCGGAGTGGGAGCGGTGATCCTGTGACCGGTAGTCGAAGTGGAGTGCCGAGGTGAACCGGCAGGCGCAGGCGGTCGTGCTGCTGCTGCTCGGTGGCTCGGTGCTCAAGGCCAGCGTCACCGACGTCTACCTGCGGTACGTCAAGGAGGGGCTGCGCCCGTTCCTGATCGCCGCCGGGGTCCTGCTGGTGGCCGCCGCGCTGACCACGCTCTGGTACGACCTGAGGGGCGGAGGCGACGATGCCGACGCGCACGCCGGGCACGGCCACGACAGCCAGGACCAGCACGGCGGCGGGCCGGGACCGGACGGCGGCGGGCACGGCCACCGCGAGCCGTGGGTGGGCTGGCTGCTCATCCTGCCCGCGCTCGGGTTGCTGCTGATCTCCCCACCGGCGCTGGGATCCTTCGCGGCCGGGCAGGCCGGCACCGCGTTGACCGGCCAGGAGATCGACGAGTTCCCGCCGCTGCCGGACGGCGACCCGGTGCCGCTCACGCTGCTGGACTATGCCGGTCGCGCCATCCTCGACGAGGGCACCACCCTCGGCAATCGGCGGATCCAGCTCACCGGGTTCACCGCGCCCGGCCCGGACGGGGAAGCGATCCTGGCCCGGATGACCCTCTCCTGCTGCGCCGCGGACGGCCGCCCGATCAAACTCGGCATGTCCGGGGACGCGCCGACCTGGCTGCCACCGGACAGCTGGGTGGAGGTGGTCGGCCGGTACACCACACGACTCGGCAAGGATCCGGTGAGCGATGTGGACATTCCCTATGTCGAGGTCGAGTCGTGGCGGCGGATAGACCCGCCGAAGCAACCGTACGAGTAGTCCGTCATCGGGCCACGTCCAGGTCGGAGCGTCCGGCGGAGACTGCGTCGAGCAGCGCCGCCTCTCCGGCGAGGGCGACCGGTGCCGGGGAACTGGCCGGCGGGCAGGAAGAGGTCGACGCGCGGCCTGGGGCGGCCGCGCGTCGCCGGGCGGGTCAGCAGTCACGCAGCTCGGGTGACTGGTTGAGCAGTTGCCCCTGGGTGGAGACGAAGGCGCGGTACCGCTCTCCGCCGACCGCGGACAGATCGAACGCGGCGACCCGGTGGCAGTTCTGGAATGCCAGCTTCACCCCGAAGTGGCGCTCCAGCGCCCCCCGGATCGCGTCGCTGGCCAGGGCTCGGAGCAACTGGCCCCGCTCCGCCTCGCTCGGCGGCGGTACGGCATGGTCGGCGAACTCCCCGCCGGCACGCTGGAGGTCACCGGCGACCTCGCTGACGACGGCCCAGGCGTACGGCAGGGAATCGCGTACGCAGGCGACGAACTCGGCGTCGTCGACCGGGCCGGTCTCGGCCCGCTCCAGCAGGGCGGTGGGTACGTCGAGGGACATGGACTCTCCTTCGTGGTCGTCGGAACCGGTGGATCGGTCACGGGCAGATGCCAACGTCTCTTCGCGCTCGGCACCAGCCGCACCACCCCGATCGCTACGCTTCGCGTGCAGTGCCCTACGATTCGTGACTCTCACCTTGCCTGATCGCGGCCCGCCCGTCCACCGCCAACTCGTGTCGGCGGGTCTCCGGCCTCGGGTCACGACCACACCGACGTCCATGCTGCGCGACCTCGCCGACGGCTGGCGCGAATACCGGTCCCGCACCTGGATGTGGCACCTCATCCTGGTCTGGAGGGTCTACGGGATCATGCCGTCCGGCCCGCTGGTCCCGCTCGGCGCGGTACGGTCACCTCGCGCGAGGTCGTGGGCTCGAACGGAAGCCTGCCGATGGCCAGGCACTGTCCGGCCCGACGGCCGGCCCTCGTCGGCGCCGAACGGGTACTCGTCATCTCGGTGGCGGTCAGCGCACTCC
Organism: Plantactinospora sp. CA-294935; assembly: GCF_050936445.1. Taxonomy (NCBI): domain Bacteria; kingdom Bacillati; phylum Actinomycetota; class Actinomycetes; order Micromonosporales; family Micromonosporaceae; genus Plantactinospora; species Plantactinospora sp. CA-294935. Next base: position 6,435,188 of record NZ_JBNJMU010000001.1, on the reverse strand, counting down.
GCCGCACCGCCCTGCCGCCCGCCCCGGCGGTCCGCGACCTCCGCCGCGTCCCGACCCCACACCGGCCACCGGAGCGGGCCGAGCGGTCCCGTCCGTCAGCGTAGAGTCCGGCTGACCACGGTTGACGCCGTGACCCGGGCGACGGGGGTGTCCGGTCATGGCGTGAGCACCGGGGTCGGGTCGGGAGAGCATGATCACATCTGCGGCCGGGCGGCACCAGTGCTCTCGACCGCAGCCTCGACTGCGGCGAGGACAGCCAAAAGCTTTTGTCGGGTTCCTACAAACCGGGCCGCGTACTGTTCGGTGCGTACGACATGGCGCTGCCGGTCCGCAGGCAGAAGGGTGATCACTGCCGGGGACAGCCGTCCCGCGGCGGGTTCGGATGGGTCTACCAGAGGGGTCGGTCGGGTGTTCAGCCGTATCGCCATCGTCAACCGTGGTGAGGCCGCGATGCGGCTCATCCACGCGGTCCGAGAGCTGGCTGCGGAGACCGGGACGCGGATCGAGACCGTCGCCCTCTACACCGACGTCGACCGCACCGCCACGTTCGTGCGGGAGGCGGATCTCGGCCACTACCTCGGTCCCGCGTCCACGCGTCCGTACCTCGACATGGCGGCGCTGGAGCGGGCGCTCGTGCGGTCCGGGGCCGACGCGGCGTGGGTCGGTTGGGGCTTCGTCGCCGAGGACCCGGCGTTCGCGGAGCTGTGCGAGAAGCTCGGGATCACCTTCGTCGGGCCGAACGCGGACGCCATGCGCCAACTGGGCGACAAGATCGGCGCGAAGCTGATCGCCGAGGAGGTCGGCGTGCCGGTCGCGCCGTGGAGCCGCGGCGCGGTCGAGACCCTGGACGCCGCTCTGGCAGCGGCGGCCAAGATCGGCTACCCGCTGATGCTGAAGGCGACCGCGGGCGGCGGCGGACGCGGCATCCGCGTAATCACGAACGATTCCGAGCTTTCCGACGCCTTCGAGCGGACCCGTCAGGAGGCGGCGCGGGCGTTCGGCAGCGGCGTCGTGTTCCTGGAGCGCCTGGTCACCGGTGCCCGGCACGTGGAGGTCCAGGTGATCGCCGACGGTCAGGGCACCGCCTGGGCGCTCGGTGTCCGCGACTGTTCGGTGCAGCGGCGCAACCAGAAGGTCGTCGAGGAGTCGGCGTCGCCGGTACTCAGCCCCGCGCAGGCCGCCGAGCTGAAGGCCTCGGCCGAACGGCTGGCCGTGGCGGTCGGTTACCGGGGTGCGGCAACCGTCGAGTTCCTCTATCACCCTGGCGACCGCCTGTTCGCGTTCCTCGAGGTCAACACCCGCCTCCAGGTCGAGCATCCGATCACCGAGGCGACCACCGGGTTCGACCTGGTCAAGGCGCAACTGCACGTTGCCTCGGGCGGTCGGCTCGATGGCGCGCCGCCGGTGGAGCGCGGGCACGCCATCGAGGCCCGGCTGAACGCCGAGGACCCGGATCGCGACTTCGCGCCTTCGCCGGGCCGGATCGTGCGGCTGGACCTGCCCGCCGGGCCGGGCATCCGGGTGGACACCGGCGTCAGCGAGGGTGACACCATCCCGGCCGACTTCGACTCGATGATCGCGAAGATCATCGCCTACGGCCGTGACCGCGGCGAGGCGCTCGGCAGGCTGCGCCGGGCGATGGCGGAGACCACGGTGGTCATCGAGGGCGGCGCGACGAACAAGAGCTTCGTACTCGACCTGCTCGACCAGCCCGAGGTGATCGACGCGAGCGCGGACACCGGCTGGATCGACCGGGTCCGGGGTGAGGGCAGGCTGGTCGCGCACCGGCACTCCGCCGTCGCGCTGTCGGCGGCCGCCATCGAGACGTACGAGGAGGAGGAACGCGCCGAGCGGCGGCGACTGCTGGAGACCGCGTCCGGCGGACGCCCGCAGGTGCAGCACTCCGGCGGTCGACCGTTGGACCTCAAGCTGCGCGGCGCCGGCTACCGCCTGCGCGTGGCGCGGATCGGCCCGCACCGGTTCCGGGTCGGCATCGAGTCGGGCGGCGGCGTACGCACCGCCGACGTGGAACTCGACCGGTTCGACCGGCACAGCGGACAGATCGTCGTCAACGGCAACCGGTACCGCCTGCTGACCGGGACGCACGGGCCGATCCACCTGGTCGAGGTGGACGGCGTGACGCACCGGGTCAGCCGGGACGAGGGCGGTGTCGTCCGCTCCCCGATGCCCGCGCTGGTCGTCGCCACGCCGCTGCCGGTCGGCGCCGAAGTCGAGGCGGGCGCCCCGGTGCTGGTGCTGGAAGCGATGAAGATGGAGACGGTGCTGCGATCACCGTTCAAGGCGCGGCTGAAGGAGTGCGCCGTCTCCGTGGGCAGCCAGGTGCAGGCCGGCGCACCGCTGCTGCGGCTGGAGCCACTCGGTGACGGGGCCGACGACGCGCCGGCCGCCGCCACCGTCGAGCTGGACCTGCCGGCCGCGCCCGAGCAGATCCCGGCGCGTCAGCGCACCCGGCGCGGCCAGGAGGACCTGCGCGGCCTGCTGCTCGGCTTCGACGTCGACCCGCACGACGACCGCCGGGTACTCGACGACTACCTCGCCACCCGGCAGGCGGCCATCGAGGAGGGCCACCGGCCCCTGGCCGAGGAACTCGACCTCGTCGACGTGTTCGCCAACCTCGCCGAGCTGAGCCGCAACCGACCCTCGGGCGAGGACGGCGGCGGCGAGGCCCACGTGCACAGCGCCCGCGAGTACTTCCACGCCTATCTGCGGAGCCTCGACGTCGAGCGGGCCGGACTGCCGACCGCCTTCCAGGCCAAGCTCGCCCGGGCGCTCGGACACTACGGCGTCAGCGAACTGGAGCGCTCCCCCGCGCTCGAAGCCGCCGTGTTCCGGATCTTCCTCGCCCAGCAGCGCGCGTCCGCCGACGCGACCGTGATCGCGACGCTGCTGCGCGCGTGGCTGCGGGAGCCGCCGCCGAACGAGACCCTGCGCGAACCGGCCGGTCTCGCGCTCGAGCGGCTGGTGGCCGCGACGCAGGTCCGCTTCCCGGTGGTCGCCGACCTCGCCCGCGGCGTGGTCTTCGCCTGGTTCGCCCAGCCGCTGCTGCGGCGCAACCGCGCCCTGGTCTACGACCGGGTCCGCACCCACCTGCGGCACCTGGACGCGCAGCCGGACTCGCCGGACCGCGCCGAGCGGATCGCGGAGATGGTACGCAGCACCGAGCCACTCGTGCGGCTGCTCGGCCGGCGGCTGCACCGCGATCACCTCGACCACGCGGTCATGCTGGAAGTGCTGACCCGGCGGTACTACGGCAACAAGGGGCTCACCGGCGTCAACACCCGCGAGGTCGCGGGCTGCACGTTCGTGGTCGCCGAGCGCGCGGGTTCGCGCCTGGTCTCCACCGCGGTGCGCTTCGACGCGCTGGGGGGCGCCCTGCGCGGGCTCGCCGAACTGGCGGCCGGCGGGGACGCCGTCGACGCCGACCTCTACCTCGGCTGGGAGAACCAGCCGGAGGACTTCGACGCGATGGTCGCCGAGCTGCTCAAGGTCATCGGCGCGCACCCGCTGCCGCCGCAGGTTCGCCGGCTCACCACCACCGTGGCGGGGCGGCGCGGGGCGGTGATGCACCATCACTTCACGTTCCGGCCGTCGGGCAGCGGGATGACCGAGGAGCGGCTGATCCGCGGCCTGCACCCGTACATCGCGCAGCGGATGCAGTTGGAGCGGCTGCACAAGTTCGACCTGACCCGACTGCCGTCGTCGGACGAGGAGGTCTACCTCTTCCAGTGTGTGGCCCGGGAGAACCCGTCCGACCAGCGCCTCGTCGCGTTCGCGCAGGTGCGCGACCTGACCGAGCTGCGCGAGCACGACGGCCGGCTGGTCGCGCTGCCGACAACCGAGGACACCGTGGCGGCCTGCCTCGACTCGATCCGCCGCGCACAGTCGCGGCGGCCGTCGAAGACCCGCTTCAACACCAACCGGATCGTGATCTACGTCTGGCCGCCGAGCGGCCTGACCCGCGAGGAGATGGAGATGATCGCCGGGCGGGTACGCCCGACGACCGCCGGCGCCGGGCTTGAGGAGATCCTGTTCATCGCCCGGCAGCGCGACCGCCGGACCGGCGAGCTGGCCAAGATCGCCGTACGGATCTCCTTCGACGTCACGGGCGGTGCCGAGCTGACCGTCGGGGAGCCGCCGGTCGAGCCGGTCGAACCGCTCGACGACTACCGGCTGAAGGTGCTGCGGGCAAGCAGCCGCAACACGGTGTACCCGTACGAGCTGACCGGCCTGCTCGGCGACTTCGTCGAGTACGACCTCGACGGCGACCACACGCTGGTGCCGGTCGACCGGCCGAAGGGGCGCAACGCCGCGGCGATCGTCGCCGGCGTGGTCAGCACACCGACCGCACGGCACCCGCAGGGCGTCACCCGGGTCGTGCTGCTCGGCGACCCCACCAAGTCGCTGGGTGCGCTGTCGGAGCCGGAGTGCCGTCGCGTGATCGCCGCGCTGGACCTGGCCGAGCGGATGCGGGTGCCGCTGGAGTGGTACACGCTCTCCTCCGGCGCCCGGATCTCCATGACGTCGGGCACCGAGAACATGGACTGGGTGGCGGCCGCGCTCAAGCGGATCGTCGAGTTCACCCAGCAGGGCGGTGAGATCAACATTGTCGTCACCGGCATCAACGTCGGTGCGCAGCCGTACTGGAACGCCGAGGCGACGATGCTCATGCACACCAGGGGCATCCTGGTGATGACGCCGGACTCGGCGATGGTGCTCACCGGCAAGCAGGCCCTCGACTTCTCCGGCGGCGTCTCCGCCGAGGACAACTTCGGCATCGGCGGCTACGACCGGGTGATGGGCCCGAACGGACAGGCGCAGTACTGGGCACCGAACCTCACCGCCGCCCGGGACGTGCTGATGTCGCACTACGAGCACACGTACGTCGCCCCGGGCGAGGCGGCGCCGCGCCGGGCGACCACCACCGACCCCACCGACCGCGACATCTCCGACTTCCCGCATGCCGTACCCGGCAGCGACTTCGGCACGGTCGGCGAGATCTTCTCCGCGGCGGCCAACCCGGACCGCAAGAAGCCGTTCGACATCCGCACCGTGATGCGGGCGCTGGCCGACCAGGACCACCCCGTGCTGGAACGCTGGGCGGGCATGGCCGACGCGGAGACCGCGGTGGTGCAGGACGTGCATCTCGGCGGCATCCCGGTGTGCCTGCTCGGCATCGAGTCCCGGACGGTACCGCGGCGCGGCTTCCCGCCCACCGACGGCCCGGACACCTACACCGCGGGCACGCTGTTCCCGGCCTCCTCGAAGAAGGCCGCGCGGGCGATCAACGCGGCCAGCGGCAACCGCCCGCTGGTGGTGCTGGCGAACCTCTCCGGCTTCGACGGCTCGCCCGAGTCGATGCGGAAGCTGCAACTGGAGTACGGCGCCGAGATCGGTCGGGCGATCGTCAACTTCCGCGGACCGATCGTGTTCTGCGTGATCTCGCGATACCACGGCGGCGCGTTCGTGGTCTTCTCGAAGGCGCTGAACCCCGGGATGACCGTGCTGGCCCTGGAAGGCTCGTTCGCCTCGGTGCTCGGCGGCGCTCCGGCCGCCGCCGTGGTGTTCGCCGGCGACGTCGACGCCCGCACCGCCGCCGACCCACGGGTACGGGACCTGGAGACCCGGGTCGCGTCCGCCTCCGGTGCCGACCGTGCCGCGTTGACCGCGGAACTCGACGAACTCCGCACGTCGGTCCGGACGGAGAAGCTCGGCGAGGTGGCGGCGGAGTTCGACCGCGTGCACAACATCCAGCGCGCGGTCGAGGTCGGCTCCGTCGACGCCGTCATCCGGGCGGCCGACCTCCGCCCCCGCGTCATCGAGGCCATCGAGTCGCGTCTGCGTCAACCGGTCGAGGGCGAGCGGCACAGCGCGGCGGTAGCCGGGTAAACCGGCGACGGCGGCTCCGAGGCGCAGGCGTACCGAAACCATCGGATCCTGGGCGGCCGGGAACGCCTGCGTGTCGTCCGGCTGCTCGGCGCGGTACTCGCGCTCGACAGCGCCGACACCGGCACCGTCGGCGCGCCGCCGCGCAACTCGACGCCGACCTGGGGATCGGCCACGCCCCACTGGGCCTGCTGGCGTCCGCTTCCCGGTCGATGTCGCCACGGCCGCCGCCCGGGACCGTCGACCGCCGGGGACTACTCTCCGGTCCGCCGTTCCCGGTCACCGGCACCGGTGACGTCCCCGCCCGGTGCGCCCGGGCTCTCCCCCGGACCGGCATCCACGGCCTTCGGCGACCCACGCGCGGCCGCGGCGCGATCACTCGCCCGCGGGGCACGTCGGGCGAGCAGAAAGACGCCCACGACGAGTCCGCCGAGCGCGGCGAGTTCGCCGACCAGGCTCCAGGCACCGGTCCGGATCCGCTCGTCCAGCCAGAGCAGCCCGATTGCCATGGAGACCAGGGGATCCGTGACGGTGAACGTCGCCAGTGCCGGCGCGCCGAGGGGTCCCGCCTGGTACGCGTTCTGGCTCAGCAGCACGCCGATCGGGCCGAGCACCACGATGCCATACGTCTGCCAGTGCCCCAGCACGGCGATGGGTCCGTCGTCGAAGGTGTGCGCGAGGCTGCTGATCAGACCGGCCGTGACGCCGTAGCAGGTGCCGGCGGCGGCCGCCAGGGGAAGTGGGCGCCAACGACGGCCCAGTCGGGCCGCGAGCAGCAGGCAGCCGGCGACGGCGCCGACGAGGCCGGCTACCAGCCACGCCCCGTCCTGGATCGAGTCCAGGCCATGGCCGCGGTTCGCGGCAGGAGCGGCGATCAGCAGGAAGGCGGAGAGGCCGACGAGGCAGAGGAGCGACTCCAGCACGATGGGTCCGTCCGGGCGGTGGCGTTCCACTGCGGCGAGCAGGAGAACATACCACAGCAGGCCGGTCACCAGTACCGATTGCACCAGTATCAACGGAACGAGGGTGAGCGCTGCCGCCTGTAGGCCGAAGGCCGCCGCTGCCAGCAGGACGGACCACCGCCAGTTGCGCCGGTGCAGCAGCCGCCACAGCAGCTTCGGTCGGGCCACCCGCTCCTGTGGTACCCCCTGGTTCGCCCGGTACTGGAGGACCGAGGACGTGCCGAACGCGGCGGCGGCGGCCACCGCGAGCGTCGTACCGAGCGCCAGCTGCGCGCCCTGGTTCACCGACGGGTAGATCCGGGCATCATCGCGTCTCCTCGGCCGGGTGTCCGCGCCATGGTCCGGGCCGGCCGACGACGCCGACGCGACCGGGCCGCCGCCGGCGCCGGGCTGGCCGACCCGGGGCGTTCCCCGTCGCAGCGCCGGCAAACCTTCGCACGACCGGCACGGCCGGCGCCGGGTTTACCCGTCCGGGCCGCGGGTAGCCGGCTCGCCGGGCGGAGGCGTGGGGTGGACGGACGTGAGCGGGTGGTCGAGGCGAGCGTGGTCGGGCGGCGCGGGCTGCGGAGTCGGGTGCCGCTCCTGCTCGCCCTGACCGCTGGTCCCGCCGCGGTCGAGGCGGCGGTCCTGAGCTGGACCGCGAACCGGTCCGCGCTCGGGATGGCCCCACAGGCCGCCGCGGCCAACCCGTTCGGCGTCTTCCACGATCTGCGCTGGGTTTTCGTGTACCACGACTCGTGGCTCTCCTTCGCCGTCGCGCTGCTCGCCGCGATCGTGGTCCGGACGCTGCTCACGGTCGCGATCGTGATCGTCGCGTGGCCGCCGGAACGACCCCGTCCATCGGTACGCCGGCTGGCCGGTACCGGTCTGGCCGTCACCGCGGCGACCGCGCTCGCGCTCGCGCCGTGGACGTCGATCACCGTGGCCGCCGGTGCCACCGCGCTGTCGTGGTTCTCGATCGGTGCGGTACTCGCGCTGCTCGTCCTGGCCCTGCTGCTGCAACGGGGGCCGATGACGGGAGCGTGGTGGCGTGGGCTGCCGCCGCCGGGGGCGGTGCTCTGGGCGGCGGCCACGTTCGGGGCGCTCACCGTCGGGGCCCTGGTCGTCGGCCTCGGCCCCGGTTGGGCGGCGGTGCCGTTGGCCGCCGCCGCCGGCGCGGTCAACGCACCGCTGTGGCAGGCGCTGGTCAGAAGCGCGGTGCTGGGCCGATCGCGCCTGCCACGGCTGCCGACGGTACCGGTCGTCGTGGTGGTGCTACTGCTCGCCCTCGCCGGCAGCGGGCTGCTGGCCCGGTCGGGCTCCCGTGCCGCGGCCCGACCGCCACCGGCGTTGGTGCAGCGGGACGGTGACGTCACCCCGGAGCAGGCGCTGCTCTACGTCGGCGGGTACGACTCCCGCTACGACGGCTCGACCGGACACCTCCCCGACCCGGCGGGCCGGGCGTCGCTGCCGGTACGCAGGTTCTCCTATGCCGGGCTCGACCGGCAGGGTGAGCCGTTGCCCTACTCCCCCGCCGACACGCACCAGCCGCTCACCCGCAGCGCGAAACTCCTCGCCGCCCAGGTGATCGAGGTACGTCGGCGGACCGACCGCCCGGTGGCGCTGCTCGCGCACAGCGAGGGGACCCTGGTGGTGCGTGCCTACCTGGACGACGGCCCGCACCCCGACGTCGACGCTGTCGCCCTGCTGAGCCCACTTCCGCAACCCGCCCGCGTCTACTATCCGCCGGCGCGGGCACGGGCCGGGTGGGGCATCGCGACCGGCTGGCAGTTACGGATCATCTTCGGGGTGGTCGCCACGACCGGCGGCTCGGACCTCGGCAGCGACAACCCCTTCGCCCGGTCACTGCTGGACGAGGCGCCGCGGTACCGGGACCGGATGCTCCAGCCGGTGGCCGACGTACGGATGATCGCGTTCCTGCCCCTGGTCGACGCCCTCACGAACCCGCCAGGCCCCGACCCGCGGATCCCGGTCGTCGTCGTTCCCGAGCGGCACGCCATGGACTACGGCAGGGCGAGGACGCAGCGGCTCCTGATCGCGTTTCTCGACGGCCACTCACCCGATCCGGGTGGGGACGGCGGGTACCGGGCGCTGCGCGCCGCCGGTGCCGCCTGGCAGGCGCCGAGCCTGGCTTTCTCGCTCAACCCGGTCTGGCAGACCCGTCCGTCCCCGTCGTGACAATCTGAGCATGGACGACGGAAGTCCCGCCGCGCCCAGGGCGATCCGCGCCGCTGACCCGGACCGGGGGCGGTCGGCCCGGGGCCGCTCAACGAGGAGACGGCATGACTGATGGAGGTGGCAGCGCACTCCGTGGCGTGGTCAGCCGTCGGCTGCCGGACCCGCCACCGACCCCGCCCGTCCCGGGAATGACCCCGCGTCGGGTACTGGTGGTCTCGGCCGACATCGGCGGTGGCCACGACGCGACCGGCCGGGCACTACAGGAGCGGATTCTGGAGTTGTGGCCGGGCAGCACGGTGCGGTGGCTGGACACCCTCGACGTGATGGGACCCGGCGTGGGGGCGGCCTTCCGGCGCGTCTACGTCACCAACGTGGAGCTGACCCCCTGGCTGTACGAGTTCTTCTTCCGCTCGCTGTGGCGGTATCCCTGGCTGGCTCGGGCGTCGAAGGCGTTCACCGGGGCCTGGGCGGGGCGTCGGCTCGGCCCCCGGATCGAGGCCTTCGACCCCGATCTCGTCATCTCCACGTACCCGCTGGGCAGTGCCGGGCTGGCCTGGCTGCGTCGCCACCGCGGGCTCGGCGTACCGATCGGGGCCTGGGTGTCGGATTTCGCCCCGCACCCGTTCTGGGTCTATCCGCAGCTCGACCTGAACCTGGTGGTCCACCCGCAGGCGGTACCGCTGGCGGACGCCGCCGCACCCGGGGCACCGATCGCCGTCTGCCCACCGCCGGTCCTGAAACGCTTCCGCCCCGGTGACCAGGCCGCCGCTCGGCACCGGTTCGGGCTGGACGCCTCCCGGTACGTCGTCGTGGTCGCCTGCGGCTCCTTCGGCTTCGGAGCGGTGGAGGAGGCGGTCCGGGGCCTGGCCACGCTCGCCGGCCCGGTACAGGTGGTCGTGGTGTGCGGGCACAACCGGCAGCTCGTCGACCGGCTCAGCCGGCTGGGGGCACCGGCCGACCGGCTCATGGTGCTCGGCTGGGTCGACGACATGCCTGCCCTGTTGCGCGCCGCCGACCTGTTGGTGACCAACGCCGGCGGCGCGACCGCGCTGGAGGCGTGGGCGACCGGTACCCCGATGCTGATGTACCGGCCCATCGCCGCACACGGTGCCGCGAACGCCGCGCTGATGACGGCCTGCGGGCTGACCGAGACCTCCCAGGACCTGCCCGACCTGCTGCGGCGGGTTCGGCTGGCGGCGCAACGCGCGTCCTCGCCCCGCCCGCACCAAGGGCTCGACGGTGGCGGTTGCCTGGCCGAGTTCGGCCTACTGGCCCTGGCTGCTTCGACCCCGCCGCCGTCGACCCCGGCACCGCCCGCACCCTCCTCGACCCCGGTACTGGCCGTGCGGACCTCACCGGCCGTCGGGGCCGGCCCCGGAACCACGGACTCGCGGCGACGCCGACCCCGGCGGCCGCCGAGTTGGCCGCTTCGCGCCCAGGACGCCTTCTTCCTGCACGTCCAGTCCCCGACGGTCGCGCAACAGATCGGCGCGGTAATCGAACTCGACCCGTTGCCGGACGGTCGTCCCGTCGAGCGCGACGAGATCATCGACCTGCTGGCCCGGAGGCTGCCCGCGATCACCACCTTGCGTCGCCGGCTGTCGGAGCGCGGCCGGTGGCGGCGGCCCGGCTGGGTCGTCGATCCCTGCGTCGATCCGGCGGACCACGTGGATGAGCACCATCTGCCGGCCGGCTCCGGAAGGAGCGCCGCCGACTCGGCGATCGACCTCTTCTGGTCGCGGCCACTCCCGATGCACCGGCCGTTGTGGCAGATGCTGCTGGTCACCGGCCTGCCCGGCGGCCGTACCCGGCTCGCGATAAAGCTGCACCACAGCCTCGGTGACGGCCTGTCCGTGATCGGCACGGTGCAGCGGCTGTTCGATCCGGCCCCCGGGGCGGACGTCCACGGCGAACCCCCCGGGCCGACGCGCCGACCTCGGATCCAGCACCCCGGGTCGGCACTGCTCGGGGCGGCCAGAGCGGGCACCCGGCATACTCTCGGCGCGATGCGCGGACTGGCTCGACTGGCCGTGGCCGGGCGGGCTCCCCGTACACCCGTCAACCGTCCGCTCCGCACTCCGGGTCGGGTCTTTGTCGCGACCACCCTGCCCAGCGAGGAACTGCGTCGAACGGCGCGAGCAAACAGCGTGCACGTCAGCGAGCTGGTGTGCGCGCTGCTGGCCGACGCGCTCGGGAGCACCTACCGCCCGACGGCTGCCCCGACCGGCCTGCGAGCCATGTTCGCGGTCTCCATGGATCCGCGGAACCGCTCGCGGACCCACGGAAACTGGACCGGGGCGATCGCCCTCGACCTGCCGGTCGGGCCGCTGCCACCCCTCCGGCGTCTGGCCGAGGTCAGCGATCGGTTGCGGAGCAGTGTGGCGAGCGGACAGCCGATCGCCGCCACGCTCGTCATGCGGGCCATGGGTGCACTGCCGGCACCGGTCCACGGCGCCCTGGCCCGCCGGGTCTACAGCCGCCGCTTCCTCAACGTCATCGTCTCCTACCTGAGCGAGCGCTCGCCGCGTCCACAGCGGCTGGCCGGCGCGCCCGTACGCGCCGTCACCCCGGTCGTCGCACTGGCCGACGGCGTGCCGATCGGCGTCGGCGTGCTGCGCTGGGGCGACACGACGAACGTGGGCATCCTGCTCGACGAGACGCTGGCCCACACCGCGAGCGAGTTCGTGGCCGCGCTGCACGCCGCCTTCGCCGAGATGGTGCGCAACCACGACGATCCGGCGCCCGGCGACGGGGGTTGAAGTCCGGCGCCTGTCTGCTCGTCGCGGGCACCCGGTCGAGGTCGAGGGGACGGCGGGCCCGTCCGGGCCGGTGCCGCAGGGCCGCGCCTGCTCGCCGAGGTCGCGCGGTAGAGGTGCCGGGCTGCCCGGACGGGGTCAGTGCCCCCGGTACAGCGCCTCGACATCTGCCGCGTAGCGGTCCTCCACCACGTCGCGTTTGATCTTCAGGGTGGGAGTGAGTTCGCCGTCGGCCTCGGTGAACTCCCGGGGCAGGATGCGGAACGTCTTCACCTGTTCCGCCCTCGAAACCGTCTCGTTGGCCCGGTCGACCGCAGCCTGGATCTCCCGCCGGAGCTTCGGGTCGTCACGCAGGTCGGCGACGGATTTGTCGGGTCGGCCGTGTGTGGCGCGCCAACGCGGCCACGCCTGGGGGTCGATGGTGACGAGTGCGGCGACGTAGGGACGATCGTCGCCGAGGAGCATGCACTGGCTGACGAGAGGGTGTTGCCGGATCTGCTCTTCGACGGGCTCCGGGGCGAGGTTCTTCCCGGCGGCGGTGACGAGGATTTCCTTCTTGCGTCCGGTGATGCTCAGGTAGTGATCGTCATCGATGCTGCCCAGGTCGCCGGTACGCAGCCAGCCGTCGCTGAAGGTGTCGCGGGTCGCGTCGGGGTTGTTCCAGTAGCCGGCGAAGACCACCTCGCCGCGGGCGAGCACCTCACCGTCGTCGGCGATGCGGATCTCCACGCCGGGGAGCGGGCGCCCCACAGTGCCGATCCGGGTCGCCGACGGTAGGTTCACCGTCAGCGCGGGCGACGTCTCGGTCAACCCGTACCCCTCCAGCACCGTCACGCCGGCGCCCCGGAAGAAGTGGCTCAACCGCTCACCGAGCGGGGCGCCGCCGACGATCGCCATCCGGCAACGCCCGCCGAGGGTGGCGCGTAGCTTGCGGTACACGAGGGCGTCGAACACCAGGCGTGCCAGCCGGAGCAGCGGCCCCGGGCCGCGCCGGGTCTGCACCGCGCGGCTGTGGCGGACGGCAACGGTGTCTGCCACGGTGAACAACCATCCGCGGTGGGCGTCGTCGGCCGTCTGCCGGGCCCGGGCGTACATCTTCTCGAACACCCGGGGGACCGCGAGAATGAACGTCGGACGGTACCGGCGCAGTTGATCGAGCACTCCGGCGGTGCCGGCGCCGTGTACCAACGTGGCCCGGGTACGCACCATGCCGACCTGGATCAGCCGGGGGAACGCGTGGGCGAGCGGCAGGAACAGCACCGTCGTCGCGCCAGGATGCAGCAACTGCGACAGCACCGCGGTCGAGACGGCCACGTCGCAGGAGATGTTGCGGTGCGTCAACACACATCCCTTGGGCCGTCCGGTCGTACCGCTGGTATAGACGATCGTCGCCACATCTGCGGGTGTGACCGCCCGACGACGCGTTTCCACCTGCGCGTCGTCGACGGCGCGGCCACGCCCGACCAGCTCGATCAGGTCACCGGAGTCGATCCGCCACGCCTGCCGCAACGCCGGCAGGTCCGGGCGGAGGTCGGCGAGCATCGCGGCGTGCTCGGCGGTCTCCACGACGCATCCCACCGCACCGGAATCGGACAGCATCCATCCGAGCTGCTCCGGACTGGAAGTCTCGTACACCGGGACCGTGACCGAACCGATCGACCACAGCGCATAGTCGACCAGCGTCCACTCATAGCGGGTACGGCTCATCAACGCGACCCGATCGCCGGGTCCCACCCCGGCCGCGATGAACCCCCGCGCGAGCCCCTGCACGTCATCGCGGAACTGCCGGCAGGACACCTGCACGGCCCCGTCGCTGCCGGCCCCCGGCGCCGGCCAGGACCGAGGATCCGGATCCGGGCGCACGAACTGCACCGCCTCCGGATCCTGCCGGGCGTTGTCCCAGACGACCTCGGCCAGGCCCGACGGTTCGACACCGGTCAGCGGCGGCGCCGCCGTCACGTCCCGCACCCGGCCACCTCGCAATCGCCCTCGCCGCCCCTGCCCCGCACCGCAACCAAGGTCCGCTTCGGCCATGATGTCGCACCGACGGCCCGCTACGACGGCGAACTCCGAAACCGACCCTTTTCCACGTCCCCTTGCGGTCCGACGGACCGCAAGGCCGGACGCGGTGCGTAAGCGCCGCGCGGTCCAGGTCGAAAAGGTTCAGTGAACGCGTAGGCACGCCACCGCGTCCGCCACCGATAGCCCCCGCCGGCGAGCCGACCGGCCCGGCCCCGTCAGCGCGCGGTGACCGCCCCCCGTCCCGCCCGCTCGACCTCCTCGACGGCCGCCAGGACCTCCGCCACGCCAAGCGCCACCAGCGCCGGATGCGGCCCGGCCTCCGCCGGTCGTCTCCCCCGCTGGTGCGCAGGTTCCGGTTCCGGCCGCCCCGACGCGCCGGGATCCGGCTGCCGGGCGGCGGGAACGGCGGGCGGGTGCCGCCACCCCACCGCCGGGCCGGCCCAGAGGGCACGGTGCCAGGGCCGGTCGACCGGCGGTCCCCACAGCGCCGGCGGCACCGGGCCGAAGAGCAGGACCGACGGGGTGCCGTAGCCGGTGCCGAGGTGGCCGATGCCGGTGTCACCGGCGACCACCAGCCGGCCGTGCGCGACCAGCGCCGCCAGCGCACCGACGTCGGTGCGCCCGGCCAGGACGGCCGAACCGGGCAGCCCGGCCCGGGCGGCGACCTCCTCGGCGAGGCCACGCTCGCCGGGTGCGCCGGTGACCGCGACCCGGTGTCCCCGCCGCGTCAGCTCCCGAGCCACGGCGGCGAACCGGTCGGCCGGCCAGCGCCGCTCGGCGGCCTTGGCACCGGGATGCACGATGCTGACCCCGACCGGGAGGTCGCCCGGCGGCGGCCGGTGCAGCGCCAGATCATCCGGATCGGTGGCGATGCCGTACCAGTCGAGCAGGCGGCACCAGCGGTGCACCTCGTGCTCGTCGGGTCGCCACACCGGGCCGACGTGGTGTCCGGCCTCGGCGCAGGCGTACGCGATCAGGTGCCGGGGCTGGGCGGTGCGCAGCAACCGGTGCGACTGCGGGCCGCGCCCGTGCAGGTTCACCGCCCATCCCGGCGCCAGCGGCGGCCACCGGTACGGCCCCAGCCCGTCGACGTCGACCTGCTCGTCGATGCCGCCGACCAGGTCGACCAGGGGCGCGAGCCAGCGCGGTGCGGCGAGCGCCAGCCTTTCTCCGCCGAAGGCGGCCCGCAGCGCGCGCAGGGCCGGTACGGCGGTGGCGAGGTCGCCGATGCCGAGGGCGCGCAGCGCGAGGATCACGGGTACGAGCTCTCCCGGTCGGCGCAGACCACCAGCTCCCGTACGGCGCAGCCCGGCGGTTGGGAGAGCGCGAAGAGTACCGTGTCGGCGACGTGGCCGGGATCGTTGAGTACCGCGTCCGCGCCGGGGCGGTACTGCTCGTCGCGACCGTCGAAGAACGCGGTACGCATGCCGCCCGGGATGAGCAGGGTGACGCCGACCGTGCCGGCCAGTTCTGCGGCGAGGGCACGGGTGAAGCCGACGACGCCGAACTTCGCGGCGCAGTAGGCGGTGGCGTCGCCGACCGCCTTGACGCCGAGGGTGGAGGCGACGGTGACGACCGTGCCGTGCGAGCGTTCCAGCGCGGGCAGCGCGGCACGGACGACCGCGGCGGTGGCGAACAGGTCGACCGTGACGACCCGTTCCCAGATCTCGGCGGGTACGTCGGCCAGCCGCCCGGGCGTGTCGGTGCCGGCCGCGGTGACCACGCCGTCGAGCCCGCCGGCCTGCTCGACGAGTTGCCGGGTGGCCCGCTCGGCGGCGCGGGTGTCCGCGAGGTCGCACTCGATCCAGGGCACCTCGTCGGCCGGTGCCTGCCGGTCCAGCACGTACGGCCGCCCGCCCGCCTTCTGCACGGCGGTCACCACGGCGGCGCCGAGTCCGCTGGCGCCGCCGGTGACCAGGATCGCCTTGCCGGTCAGGTTGTTCATCGTCGTCCTTCCGCGAGTTGACGGCCGCCGGCCCGGGCGGCGGCGATGGTGCCGGAGGTGGAGCGCCCGTCGAGGTAGGGAACGAGCACGGTCTGTCCGCCCCAGCGCCGTACCTGCTCGGCCTCGGGCAGGTCGGGGTGGTCGGGGTCGGCGCCACGGGCGTAGTCGCCGCCCTTGACCCAGATGTCGGGACGGAGCCAGCGGAGCACCGCGTGCGGTGTCGACTCGTCGAAGACCACGACGGCGTCGACGCAGTCCAGCGCGGCCAGCAGCCGGGCCCGGTCGGCCTGCGGGGTGAGCGGCCGCCCGGGCCCCTTCAGCTCCGCGACACTGCGGTCGGAGTTGAGGCAGACGACGAGACAGTCGCCGAGCCGTCGGGCGGCCTGCAGGGTGGCCAGGTGGCCGGCGTGCAGGAGATCGAAACAACCGCCGGTGGCGACCACCGTCCCGCCGTTCGCGCGTACCCGCGCCAGGACGGCGGAGGCGGCCTCCCGCCCGCCGCCGTCGACTCCGGGTGTGCCGGCTGGACGATCGCCGTCACCCGTGGCGGCGGCGTCCGGCCGTCCTCCGGCGGCCGGGCCGGCGAGCGTGGCTGCTCCGCCTTCCGCCACGTAGGTCGAGGCGACCCGGACCGCCTCCTGCACCGCTTCCGACAGGAGCGCCCCGTCGGCCAGCGCGGTGACGGCGGCGACGGCGAACCGGTCACCGGCGCCGCAGGTGTCGCCGACCGCGCTCACCGGCGCCGGTACGACCAGCGGAGCCCCGCCGTTGTGGCAGAGCAGGCTGCCGTCCCCACCCATCGTGACCGCGACCGCGGCGGCACGCCACCGGTCCCGCAGCACCCGGGCCGCGCGGGCCAGCCCGGACAGGCGCGGCCCGGTGGCCGCGTCACCGGTGAGCCGGAACAGCTCCCCCTCGTTCGGCGTCACGAGACGGCTACCCGGAACGGCCGCCGGTCCGCGCGGATGCGGGTCCCAGACCACCGGCGCGGCGGTCCCGGCGAGCGCCTGGCGCATCGCCGACAGTCCGGCCACGCCGCGTCCGTAGTCGCTGACCAGGATGGCGCCCGCCCCGGCCAGGACCTCCAGCGCGGCGGCCGGTGGTTCGCCCGGCGGTTGGGCGGCACCGCCCCGGTCCAGCCGGAGCAGGGTCCGGCCGCCGGCCCGAAGCCGGATCTTCTCCGGAGTGGCGCCGGGCAGCGGCAGCGGGTAGAGCCGCACGCCGGCGGCCGTGAGCAGTCCGGTCAGCCGAGCCGCGGCCGGGTCGTCGGCCAGCGCGGTGACCAGCGCGACCTCCCGCCCGTCGGCGGCGGCGAGCAGGGCGGCGAGGCCGGCCCCGCCCGGCCGGTCGGTGGCGGATTGCTCGTCCAGGACCGGCGCCGGGGCGTCCGGGCAGAGCCGGTCGACCCGGCCGTCGACGTCCCGGTCCAGCAGGGTGTCCCCGACCACGACAAGCAACTCACTCATGCCGGCACCCCGCTTCGCCGTGAACACACTCGCTGAGCTGGCTGATTCGCTGGCCCTGCTCTCTCATGAGCACGCCTCCTCGCCGGACAGCACGCTGAGCAGCCGTCGCGGTGTCGACGGTCCGCGCCCGTTGTGCGGTCTGGGCGGCGGCACCGAACCGTCCCGGGCACCGGGTGGTCGGCCCGGGCCGGCGGGCCGCAGTCCTGACAGGGCCTGGTCGACGTACGAGCAGAGCAGGTGGGTGGAGACCAGGTGCAGCTCCTGCACCACCTGCGGTTCGGGCGACGGCACCGCCAGGACCTCGGCGCAGGCGTCGGCCAGCGGGTTGGGCACCGGTCCGGTGAACGCCCAGCAGGTCAGCCCGGCGTACCGGCCGGCGTCGGCCGCCGCGAGCAGGTTCTCGCTGCGACCGCTGGTCGACATCAGCAGCAGCACGTCACCGGGTCGACCATGTGCCCGTACCTGCCGGGCGAACACCTCGGCGAAGCCGTAGTCGTTGCCGATCGCGGTCAGCGAGGAGGTCTCGGCGGTCAGCGCGATCGCGGAGAGCGGGGTGCGGTCGTCGCGGAGCTTGCCGACCAGCTCGGCGGTGAGGTGCTGGGCCTCGGCGGCGCTGCCGCCGTTGCCCGCGGCGAGCAGACGACCGCCGTCGGACAGGATCCGGGCGAGGTGGGCGCCCCACCGGCCGAGGCGCCGGGCGGAGTCGCGGTAGCCCGGCAGGGCTCGGGAAAGCTGGGTCAGGTGCGCGTCGAGAAGCAGTTGCCCGGACATCAGGCCACCGCCCCGCTGGTCTGGGGCGTGCCGCACACGGCGGCGTAGGCGGCGCCGAGCCGGGCCGCCGTCCGGGTCCACGAGTAGCCGGTACGGATCCGGTCGACGGCGGCGAGACCGTAGCGGTGCCGCCGCTGCGGGTCGGCGAGGAGATGGCGCAGCACCGCACCCAGCGTCTTCGGGTCACGGGGCGGTACGAGGTCGCCGGTGAGGCCGGGCACGACCGTGTCGACGAGGCCACCGACGGCCGCGCCGAGCACCGGTACCCCGCAGGCCATCGCCTCCAGCGGAGTCAACCCGAACGGTTCGTACCAGGGCGTGGCGACGAGGAGGTCGGCCGACCGGTACCACCGCGGCATCTCGTCCCGGGGCACCGACCCGACCAGGTGTACCCGGTCGGCGACTCCCTCTGACTCGGCCAGCGCACGCAGCCGGTTGGCGAACCCGTCCCCGCAGAGCCGCGCCGCCGGAGGGCCGCCGATCAGGACGTACTCGGCCTCGGGCACCATCCGCAGCGCCCGGACGACGTCCTGGAAGCCCTTGCGTTCGACCAGCCGGCCGACGCCCAGCAGCCGGGGGCGGCCCGGGTCGCGGCCGGCGGCGGGACCGTCCCGGGTGAAGATGCGCAGGTTGACCCCGGAGGGGACGACCGTGATGGCGGACTGCGGCACGCCCATACGGATCAGTTCGGCCACCTCGTCGCGGCACTGCGCGATGACCTGGTCGACTGCCCGGCCGAGCATCCGCTCGTACCTGATCCGCTGCGGCGGGCTGGTGTCGGCCGGGCCCTGGTGGCGGCGCTTGACGGTGCCGAGGGCGTGGTAGGTCTGCACCACCGGCACCCCGGTCTGCCGGGCGGCGGCGAGCGTGGCGAGGCCGCTCATCCAGAAGTGCGCGTGGGCCACGTCCGGGCGCCACAGCCCGTCCTGCCACTGCCGGGTGAGCCACCGACCGAAGTCGGTCATGTACGGCAGCAGCTCGTCCTTTGGCACCGGCTCGGGTGGACCGGCCGGCACGTGCAGCACGCTGACCCCGTCCCGCATCGGCACCACCGGGCTCTGCTGCGGCTGGTCGCGTCGGGTGTAGACGCGCACGTCATGTCCCTGGTCGGCCAGGGCCGCGGCGAGTTCGGCCACATGGGTGTTCTGTCCGCCGGCGTCCGGGCCGCCGAGTTCGGCGAGCGGACTGGCGTGTTCGGAGATCATCGCGATACGCATTGCTCCTCCTGAAGCAGTCGGTCCCAGTCCGCGACGAACCGGTCGAGGCCGTAGCGGGTGGTGGCGACCTGTCGGGCACGCTCACCCATCGCCCGCGCGGCGGTCGGATCGGCGATCAACCACGCGGCGGCGTCCCGCAGGGTGTCGAGGTTGCTGGAGAGGACGCCCGCCTCGGGCGGTACGGCGGCGACCGCCTCCGTGGTGGCCAGCACGACGACCGGCATGCCGATCGTCATCGCCTCCAGGAGGCTGAGCCCGAGCGATGTCCAGCGGCACAGGTGCAGGTAGGCCCGCCGTCGGGCGAGCTGTTCGTGCAATCGCGCCTGCGGCAGGTCGTAGGTGCCGAGGCGGTCGCCGGGCAGCCCGACCGCCTCGGGCAGCGCGTCGACGCCCATGCCGAAGACGTCCAGCGGGGCGACCGCGGCGAAGTGGGGGAAGAGGTCGGTGCCGGTGACCCGCCAGCGACGGACCGGTTCGTTGGTCACCACCGCCAGCCGGTCGAGGCTGCCGTCGTAGCGGACCGTCGGCGGAACGATGCCGTGCTCGACGACGGTGCTGCGGGTGGCACCGGTGTCCCAGAACAGGGCGTTGAAGTGGGTGACGTGCGCGACGAGCAGGTCGTCGCGGTCGGCCATCGGGTGCCGGGTGTTCGGTACGTCGCCCTTCGGGGTGTTGTGTTCGACGTAGACCGCCGGCAGGTCCCGGCCGGGGCGCCGGCCCAGCCACTTCTCGGCCAGCTCCAGTTCCTCCGGCCGTTGCAGGATCACCAGGTCGACCGGCTCGGCGGGGAGCCGCTCCGGAGCGACCTCGTGCACCGTCTCCGGCCAGTCGTACGTCCGGGCCCGGCCGAGGCCGTACGGCCCCCGGTCCGGCGTGACCGGGACCAGGTAGCGGTGCTTACCCTGGACGAACGCGGTGGTCCACGAGCCGTGCACGTGCCACAGCAGGATGTTCACCGTGCTCCTCCCGGTGTCGTGTAGTGGAACCCGGCCGGGTGGCCGGACCCGGCCGGCGGTGGTGGCGGCAGTGGCCGGGTTACCAGCAGGTCGACGGCGGCCACCACCTCGGCCGGGTCGACGCCGGCCAGACAGGGGTGACCGGGCAGCGGGCAGACGCCGGCGCGGCTGTCCCGGCAGCCGGCGCCGGCATCGCCGAGGCGTACCACCGGTACCCGGTAGGGTGCCCACTGTCCGAAAGGGACGGTGGGAGCGAACAGGCTGACCACCGGTGTGCCGACCGCCGCGGCCAGGTGCGCCGGGCCGGTGTTGCCGACCACGACGCAGGCCGCCCGGGCCAGGACCGCCGCCAGCTCGCCCAGCGAGGTACGACCGCCGAGGTCGATGCCGCCGCCGGCCGCCGCCACCTGTGCGGTCAGGTCCCGCTCGCCCGGGCCGCCGGTGACCAGCACCCGGTGACCGGCGTGGGTGAGCGCGGCGACGATGTCGGCGCACCGCCCCGGCGGGCAGGCCCGGGCCGGCACCGACGCACCGGGGTGCACGACCAGGTAGCCGGTGCGGACGTCCACGGGCGGTCGCGCGGGCAGCACGTCGGCACGCAGCCGCAGCGTGGGCTCGTCGCCGGCCGGCAGCTCGAAACCGGCGGCGGCGGCCAGCGACAGCGCCCGCTCCGGCTCCGGCATTCCGGCCGGCACGCGGTGGCGCAGGTCCAGCAGGCTGCCCGGATAGTCGTCACTGATCGCGCCGACCAGGGGTACCCCGGCCATCCGCAGCAGCAGGGCCAGTGGCAGGGCGGACTGGTGGAACGAGGTGAAGATCAGCGCCTGGTCCGCGCCGACGGCGGCGAGCCGGGCGGTCAGCTCGCGCATCGCTTCCGGCTGTACCGGGGCGGGTGCCGGGTCGATCCAGGGCAGTGGCCACTCGATCAGCTCGTCGACGCCGGGCAGCAGCCGCGCGGCGGCCCGGCCACGGGGCCCGCAGAGCATGACGACCCGGTCTGCCCCGGCGGCGACCGCCCGGATCGCCGGCCCGGTGACCAGGACATCTCCGGCCGAGTCACTGCGTGCCACCAGCACCGTGCCCCGCTGCCCACCGGCCCGCCACGCGGCCGTCGACAGCCGGCCGGTGGCCGGCGCGGCGCGCAGCAGTGCCTGGCGGCGGAGCAGTTGGTCGACCGCGTCGGCGAGATCGGCGGCGACCGACGGGGCGGCCGCGACCTCTTCGGGGCGGGTCACCGGCGTGGGTACCAGGATGCCGGCGGCACCGGCCGCGACGGCGGCCGTCATGTCCCGGCCGATGTCGCCGATCATTGCGCAGCGGCGCGGATCGGTGCCAAGCGCCCGGGCGGCGGCCGCGACGAGCCCGGGAGCGGGTTTGCGGCACCGGCAGCCGTCGCCGTCGCCGTGCGGGCAGATCTGCCAGGTGTCGAACGGACCCAGCAGTTCCTCGACCCGGGCGTTGACCGCCCCCATCTCGGCGGCGGTGAACAGGCCACGAGCCAGCCCGGACTGGTTGGTGACCACGCCGAGTCGCAGCCCGGCGGCGCGCAGCCGGGCCAGCGCCTCAGGGGCGCCGGGCATCGGACGTACCTTCTCCGGGTCCCCGTTGTAGGGCACGTCCTCGATCAGGGTTCCGTCCCGGTCGAGCAGGACGGCGTCGAAGAGGGGACGTGGCCGGCCTTCCCGCCCGGTCATCGCAGGTCCCCCGGGTACCGCCGGACCGGGCGCGGCGTCTCGTTCCGGTTGCGCCACCAGCCCCGCACCCAGTGGGCGACGGCGAGCGGCGGAATGACGGCGCTGGTCACCAACATCGTGGTGACCTCCGAGCGGGTACCCGGCCCCGGCGCGATCCGCGCGTACCCGAACCGGGCGGTACCGGCCAGCCAGGCCGCACCGGCCAGGGCCGCGGTGGCCGCGAACGGGCGGCCGGCCCGGGACCGGCGGGCGGCCGCCGCGCCGGCCAGGGTGACGGCGGTCAGCACCGCAGCGCCGGTGAGCGCCGCATGCTGGTGGCGTCGTCCCGCCGGCACGCCCAGGTCGGTACGCCAGGTCGGACCGTAGAGCCGGCGCAGCAGGGCGTCGTCGGCGTTGCCCCGCTGGGCGCGCAGGCTGATCCAGCGGTTCTCCGGCCGCACCGGGTGGACGACGGTCCGGGTGCCCCGGAGCAGCCGCCAGCCCGCCAGCCGTACCCGGTGGGCCAGCTCCGCGTCCTCCCGGTAGGCCCGGGGGAACCGCTCGTCGAAGCCCCCGACGGCAGCCAGCGCGGCTCGCCGGTAGGCCATGTCCGCGGTGATCCATTCGCCGTCGGCGAGGCCCGCGGTCACCCGTTCCCAGTCGGTCGGCGGACGATCGGTCGGCAGTGGCACCCGCACGACGCCCTGCACCCCGCCGACCCGGTCCGGCACGGCGAGGTCGGCCCGGAGCCGGTCCAGCCAGTCCGGTGCCGGCAGCACGTCGTCGTCGAGGAACGCCACCCAGGGATGCCGGGCCGCCTGCCAGCCGAGGTTGCGGGCCGCCGCCGGGCCGGCACCGCGTCCGCGCAGCACCTTGGTGTACGGCGCGAGGGCCCCCGGCACAGCCAGCTCGGCGCCGCCGGCCGGCCGGTCGTCGACCAGGAGAATCTCGAGTCCCGGCCGGTCGTGCACCTGTCCGGCGAGGGTGCTGAGCAGGTCCGACAGGCTGTCCCGACCGAGGGTCGGCACGACGACGCTGATCACCGCTGTGCTCCGAGGTCGCCGCGGTGCACGGCGTAGGGACCGATGGCGAGCAGGTCGACCGGTGCGGAGCCGAACAGTTCCATCGCCTCGCGCGGGGTGTCGACCATCGGCCGGCCGGCGGTGTTGAGCGAGGTGTTGACCACCACGGGCAGGCCGGTGAGCTGCTCGAACTCGGCCAGCATCTGCGCCACCAGCGGTTCGGTCTCCGGGTCGACGGTCTGTACCCGGGCGGTGCCGTCCACGTGTACCACCGCCGGGATCCGCTCCCGCCACACCGGTGCGACCCGGTGCACGAACAGCATGTACGGGCTGGGCAGCACGCCCTCGAAGATCTCGGCGGCCCGTTCGGCGCGGACCATCGGCGCGATCGGGCGGAACTGCTCACGGCCCTTGACGTCGTTCATCCGGCGGGTGGTGTCCGGGTCACCGGGGTGGGCCAGCAGCGACCGGTGGCCGAGGGCCCGCGGCCCGTACTCGCTACGCCCCTGGAACCAGGCGACGATGCCGTTGCCGGCCAGCACCCGGGCCGCCTCGGCGGCGATCGAGTCCGGTCGCCGGTACGGCAGCGCCGCGCGGCGCAGCTCGGTCTCCAGTTCCTCGTCGGTCCAGCCGCGGCCGAGATCGACGCCGGGCATCGGGCTGGTGGTGTCGCCGAGCACGCTGTCCAGGTGCAGCGCCGCGCCGAGGGCGGTCCCCGCGTCGCCGGCGGCCGGCTGCACCCACACCCGCCGGTAGGGCCCCTCGGCGGCGATGCGGGCGTTGGCCACGCAGTTCAGTGCGACCCCGCCGGCCATGGTCAGGGTGGCCGGACCGTCGGCCGCCTCGTGCAGCCAGCGGGCCAGGTCGAGGATCACCTCCTCCAGCCGGGCCTGCACGCTGGCGGCGAGGTCGGCGTGCTCACCGGTCATCTCCCCGTCCGGGGTACGGGCCTTGGCGAGCGAGGCCCAGTCGATCCGCTCGACGGTGAAGCCACCGTCGTCGGTGGTGCGGACCAGTTCACGCAACAGCCCCAGGTGGCGGGGCTGACCGTACGAGGCGAGGGCCATCACCTTGTATTCGTCGCTGGAGTGCAGGAAGCCGAGGTGCCGGGTGAGGTCCTCGTAGAGCAGGCCCAGCGAGTGCGGCAACTGCTGGGCGGCGAGCTGCCGCAGCCGGCCCTCGCGGTAGACCCCGCCCAGGTGGCTGGCGGTCTCGCCCCGCCCGTCGAGCACGAGTACCGCCGCACTGGTCGCGCCGGCCGGGTCCGGGGGCGCGGCCAGGCCGGCCGAGGCCGCGTGCGCGACGTGGTGCGGCACGAACCGCACGATCTCCGGGTCGAGGCCGGGCAGCACCTCGGCGAGGAACTGCGGCGCCCGTTCGGCGTACTCGACCCGCAGCCAGTCCCACGGGTCCGCCAGACCGAGTTCGGCCGCGTCCCGGCACAGCCCGGGGTCGAACGAGTACGCCACCGCGTCGAGGCTGGCCGGGTCGACGCCGGCCTGACGCAGGCACCAGGCGGCGGAGAGTTCGGGCAGTTCCCACGCGGAGAAGGGCACCGGTCGTTTTCCGTGCTTGCGCCGGCTGAACCGCTCCTCCTCGGCGGCGGCCAGCACCGTACCGTCCACGACCAGTGCGGCCGCCGGGTCATGGAAGATCGCGTTGATCCCGAGTACGCGCATGACGGCGCTTCTACCCCGGCCGGGTCCACGCCACACCGAAGATCAGCGTCTTCCTAAAAATCCCTATTGTCCATTAAGTTCGATCGACTGTCGACCGATCTCCGTGACGGCGCCCGCAACCGACCGCCCAGCTCACCCCGGCGCCCGCCGCCGCCCAACCGACGTCCAACTCAGAGAAGCTGGTCGATGGTTATCGGCAGGGAACGGATACGTTTGCCGGTAGCGTGGTAGACCGCGTTCGCGATCGCGGCGGGTACGCCGGGCAGCCCGACCTCGCCGACCCCTTTGGTGCCGACCGGGGTCAGCCGGTCCGGTGCGCCGACGAAGACCACGTCCACCTCGCCGATGTCCGCGTGCACCGGGACGAGGTAGTCGCCGAGGTTGGCGTTGGCGATCCGGCCGGTCCGGGCGTCGGTGCGGGTCTCCTCGAACAACGCCTGGCCGATCCCGCCGACGATCCCGCCGATGATCTGGCTGCGGGCCAACTTCTCGTTGAGGATCCGGCCCCCGTCGATCACCGAGACCACCCGGGGGATCCGCAACAGTCCCAGATCCGGGTCGACGTGCACCTCGACGAACTTCGCCGCGAAGGCGCCGGCCGGCGCCATCCCCACCTGCTGCGCCTCGGGCGGGGCGCTCGCCGCCTGGGCGGTCAGCTCGTCGAGCCCGTGCCGGGCCAGGATCGCGGAGTAGCTTTCGCCCTGCCCGGGGTTGGCGCGGTGGTGGATGCGCCCGCCGCTGACCGCGACGTCGTCGATCGTGCAGCCGCGCAGCGGCGACTCGGGATCGTCCGCGACGGTGTGGAGGAACCGCCGGACCAGCTCACGGCAGCTCGCGTACACGGCGTTGCCGAGCGCGCCGGTCAGCCCCGACCCGCCCGCCTGCGGCGCCCAGGGCATCTCCGAGTCGCCCAGGTCGAACCGGACCTGCGCCAACTCCAGCCCGAGCAGCTCCGCCGAGAGCTGCCACATCACGGTATAGGTGCCGGTGCCGATGTCGGTGGCGGCGCTGCTGACGTAGGCGGTGCCGTCCCGGCCGATGCTGGCCCGGGCCTCGCAGCGCACCTGCCACCACAGGTAGCTCACCCCGGCCATGCCGTAGCCGACCAGCCACCGGCCGTCCCGCATCGCGCCGACCCCGGGCTCACGGCGGGACCAGCCGAACCGTTCCGCCCCCACCTCGTAGCACTCGCGCAGCGCCTTGCTCGACCACGGCAGGCCGTACTGCGGCTGCGTTTCGGCGTAGTTGCGCATCCGCAGCGTCAGCGGGTCCAGGTTCAGCCGGTAGGAGAGTTCGTCCAGCGCCGACTCCAGCGCGAAGTTGCCCTGGGCCTCGCCAGGTGCCCGCATCGAACCGGGACAGGGGATGTTCAGCCGCCGCTGCCGGTCGCGGTGCGCCACGTTCGGGCAGGCGTACGAGTTGCCGCTGACCGACGCCACCGGCTCCATGTTCTCGTCCCCCATCGCCACGGTCTGCACGGACTCGTGGTCGATCGCGACCAGCTCACCGGTCCGGCGGGCGCCGATCCTGATCGTCTGCACCGTGTTGGGCCGGTGCCCGACCCCGGTGAACATCTCCGGACGGGAGAGCACCAGCTTCACCGGCCGGCCCACGGTACGGGCGGCGAGCACCGCCAGGATCACGTGTTGCCACACCCGCAGACCGGATCCGAAGCCGCCGCCGACGTACTTCGCGTACACCCGGACCGCCGGCTCCGGCAGCCCGAACACCTCGGCGACGGTGGTCCGCACGTTCGAGGTCCACTGGGTCGAGTCGTGGACCGTGACCTGGTCGCCGTCCCAGGCCGCCACTGTCGCGAAGGGCCCCAACGGGTTGTTGGTGTTCTCCGCCGTGCTGTAGGTCGCCTCGTGCACGACGTCGGCGGAGCCGAGCGCGGTGGCGACGTCGCCCCGCTCGGCGTCGGTGTCGAACGGGTTCGTACGCAGTTCACCGCGCGGGTCGTCGATCTCCAGCACCGGGTCGGCGCGCTCGTAGCCGACGGTGACGGCACGGGCCGCCGCCGCTGCCTGGTACGGCCGCTCGGCGACCACCACCGCCACGTACTGCCCGTTGTGCAGGATCCGGTCGTCCTGCAGCGGCGGGGGCGGGGTCGGTCCGAGGTTGTTCTCCGGTCCCCGGTTGAGCCGTGCCGCGTTGTGGTGGGTGAGCACCGCCAGGACCCCGGGCATGGCTTCGGCGGCGGCGGTGTCGATGCTGCTGATCCGGCCGGCGGCAATGGTGCTGCGTACCGGTGCGGCGTGGACCATTCCCGGATAGCTGACGTCGGACGGGTACGCCGCCGCGCCCGCCACCTTGAGCGGCCCGTCCACCCGGTCGACACCGGCCCCGACGACCGTGGTCGGCTCGGTCATGGTCACGGCTGGTACCCCGCGACGGTCTCCAGCGCCCGCACGATCGTCCGCCGGGCCAGCTCCGGTTTGAACGCCGTGCCCGGCACGACGAACGGTTCCTGGAGTTCGGCGGCCGCCGCCGACCGGAACGTCTCGGCGACAGCCGGGGCACCGGTCAGCACCCGCTCGGCGGCCCACGCCCGCCAGGGGACCGTCCCCACCCCGCCGAGGCCGACCCGGGCCTCGGTGATCCTGCCGTCCTCCACCACGAGCACGGCGGCGACCGAGACGAGGGCGAACTCGTACGAGGCGCGGTCGCGCACCTTGAGGTAGCCCGACCGGGCCGCCGGCGGCAGCAGCGGCACCGCGACCCCGGTGACCAGGTCGCCGTGCCGCAGCACCGTCTCGACGTCCGGCCGGTCGCCCGGCAGCACGTAGAACTCGGTCAGCGGAATCTCGCGCTCGCCGTCGACACCGCGCACCTGCACCACCGCGTCCAGCGCCACCAGCGGTACGCAGAGATCCGAGGCGTGCAGCGCGATACAGCTCTCCCCCGCCCCGAGGATCGCGTGCATCCGGGCCGCCGCACCCGTGATGGCCGCACAGCCCGACGACGGCCGCCGCTTGTTGCAGTCCGGCACCGTCGGATCCCGGAAGTAGCGGCAGCGGGTCCGTTGCAGGAGGTTGCCGCCGATCGTCGCCATGTTGCGCAACTGCGGCGACGCCCCGGCGAGCAACGCCGTGCGGACCAGCGGAAGACGCCGGGCCACCGTCGGATCGGCGGCCATCTCCTCCATCGTGGTCAGCGCGCCGACCCGCAACGTCCGGTCGTCGGCGGTGATCCCGGCAAGCGGCAGCCGGGTGATGTCGACCAGCCGCTCCGGATCGAGAATGCCGTCCTTGAGCATCAGGTCGACCTGGGTGGTGCCCCCGGCGAGGAACTGGGCCGCGGGGTCGGCGCTGACCAGCGCCACCGCGGTGCCCACGTCGTCGGGGCGCAGATACTCGAAGGCACGCACGGTTACGCCACCCCCGCGCGGGCGACCTCGCGGATGGCGGCGAGGATGTTCGGGTACGCGCCGCAGCGGCAGATGTTGCCGCTCATGAACTCGCGGATCTCCTCGTCGGAACCCGCGCGCCCCTCGCGGAGCAGGGCGACCGCCGACATGATCTGACCGGGAGTGCAGTACCCGCACTGGAACCCGTCGTGGCGCAGGAACGCCTCCTGCAGGGGATGCCGGTGCCCGTCACCGGCCAGGCCCTCGATCGTGGTCACCTGCCGGCCCTCGCACTGGGCGGCGAGGGTGAGGCAGGCGAGCACCCGCCGGCCGTCGACCAGCACGGTGCACGCCCCACAGGTGCCCTGGTCACAGCCCTTCTTCGTGCCCACCAGGCCCAAGTCGTCACGCAGCGCGTCGAGCAGGGTGACCCGGTTGTCGAGCCGCAGCCCGTGGTCGGCACCGTTCACGGTCAGCGTCAACTGGATCTGGGTGGCCCCGCTCGGTGCGGGCGGGCCCATGGCGCCCCCGATTCCGTCGTCTCGACTCACGTCTCCCCCGCTCCCCTGCCCGGAAATGCCGTACGGGATGGAGTATCTGCGATAGTTGGGGCAGATAAGGCCGGATTCGCGAAGCCGGCTCGACCGACATCGCCCCGACCGCCTCGACCGGTGAGCCGGAGCCCGTGGAAACTCGACGGACCTCGCCTCGACCGGTGAGCCGAAGCCCGTGGAAAGCGGAGGTCTGCGATCGCAGCAGGACGCCGCGTCGTCGATGTCCGCGCGCCCCGAAACCTTTCCGGATAGCCGGGACGACCCGGTGCAGGCACGCCGCGATCAAGATGATCGTGGCGATGGCGGCAGCACCCCGGATTCCACCGCCCGGGACCCCGCGCTCCGGCGGGCCGCCGTCCGGACCGGAGATCACCACTGAACCTTTCAACCCTGCACCGCGCGGCGCTCACACACCGCGTTTGACCTCGCGCTCGGACGGACCGAAAGGGGAGGTTGAAAAAGGTTCACTGGTCAGCCGCAGAGCGCCTCGTTCAGAAACGCGTCGACGGCGACGTCGAGGTCACCGGAAAAGTCGGGGGTCAGCGCGACCGTGACCTGGTGGCCACCGTCCTCGGTGGAGAACGACCAGGACTGGTACGCCACGGCATCGCCGTCGTTGCCGTACACCCGGACCCCGCAGGAGGTGTCCCGCCACCAGGCCAGCCCGAGCCCGTACCTGCTGTGCTCGACACCCGGTGTCTTCATCTCGTCGAGCAGGTGAACCGGCAGCAGGCGGCCGCCGAGCAGTGCGGCGAAGAACCGGTTGAGGTCTCTCGTACTGGAGATCATCTCGCCACCCGCGCCCATCACCGACGGATTCATCTTCGTGTAGTCGACGAGGTCCTCGCCGTCCTGTCCGGTCGGCACGTAGCCGCGCGGATGCGGACCGCGGATGCGCGGGAACGTGCCCGGCACCGACGTGCCGCGCAACCGCAACGGCTCGACGACCCGGCGCTCGATCTCCGCGCCGTACGACGAGCCGGTCACCCGATCGACGATCTGGCCGAGCAGCAGGTAGCCGGTGTTCGAGTAGCCGAAGGCCGAACCCGGGGGCTCGAACGTCGGGTTGTTCGCCACCGCCCGCGCGACCAGCTCGGCCGCGGTCCAGGTCCGCCACCGGTTGGCCAGGAAGTCCGACCTCGGCGGCATCGGCAGGGTGGCCAGGTAGTCGTACAACCCGCTGGTGTGGTTGAGCAGATGGCGCACGGTGACGCGGTGACCGCCCGGGACGACTCCGGGCAGCCACGCCTCGACCGTGTCGTCCAGCCGCAACCGACCCTCGTCCACGAGTTGCAGGACGACGGTGGCGACGAACGTCTTGCTGACGCTGCCGACCCGGAACCGGCCGTCAACCGGGACCGCCCGCGTCGTGCCCAGTTCGGCGACACCGCTGGTACCCCGCCACACGCCATGCTCGTCACGCACCTCCGCCAGCGCACCCACCGCGCCGGCGGCCACGACGTCGTCCAGCCGTCGCTGCAGCCCGAACCGGTCCGTTTCCTCCGGGGCGGCACGGGCAGCCGGCGCCGCGATCACCGCCAGCGCTGTCGCCGCAGCCAGCAGAGCCGCATGCACCCGCCTCATCCCGACCCCCTCGTGAGCAGTTCGTCAAGAACGAGCCTGACGAGTGAGGGACGGCCGACATATCCGGGAACGCCCTGGTTCTCCCCCGAAAGCTCGTCCGGGGCCCACCGCGAGTCGCGCTGCTCGACCCGGACCTTTTCCCTGCCGGCGACTGGGCGGGGTCTGGGCGGAATCTGGGCAGCTCCTCCTGGATGGTTCTATCCCACGCTGGCTCAGCACATCGCGGCCGGCCGCGGCCTCGTCCCGGCGGGCAGCGCCACGTTGCGACGTCCGCTGGCAGGCGAGCTGTCGGACCCGGCGGAACGGCGTGCTGTCGACACTGGTGGGAGAGAAGCCATGGCGGCCTTTGCGGTGGAGCTGGACGCGCTCGGACGGCTGAACGACGCGCGGGACGACACGGCGGTCGACTGCGAGCAGATCCGCGGCGACAACCTGGTGCGGTTCCTTCGCGTACCGGACCGGTGGGTTCCTGGCGAACCCCGAGAACGCGGTGAAGGTTGGGAAGGCGGCGCTCGCGGCCGCCGGCCGGTGCCGCCGGTCCGGTACCGCACCGGGGATCCGGCCGTCGACCGCGCCGTTCTCCGCCGGCCGACGTCCCGGTGACCGCGGAGCCGACCCGCCCGTCTCGCCGCCCAAGCCAGACGACGTGCCCGACGTCGAGGAACCTCGGCGGACAAGCACACACCGCCCTGCGCGACTGATATCGCCCGTTCACGCGGGGTTCACCAGAAATCGGTTGATCGTCCGTGGTCGGTGACCTGGCGCCTGGGCGGCCATTACCGCCCGCCGTCAGTTGGCCAGTTTCTGCCCGCCAACCGGGGGAACTCCTACGCTCGGCGTTCCCGCCGACGCGCGGCCAGCTCCGCAGGGCGGACGGGGGCGGCCGCAGGCCGTAGCCTTACCCGACGCACCCTGGGGCCATCCGCCCGGCGCGCCCGGCGATGACCTGCCGGATGCTCGGCCCGGCCGCACGGTGACCGAGGACACGGTGCATCCGGCGATCCAGAGGGGTGAAATCGGGTGTGTGACCAGAACCCGGACCGGCGAGTGACGTTGTGAGATGTACCCTCCCGACCCGCGATCCGGGTCTCCTCGCCAGCGACCCCGTCCCGGTGCCAGACGCGTCGGCCCAGGCCCTCGCGGCCACCTACCGGCAGCGTTGGGCGGTGGAGACGATGGCTGTCGCCCCCCACGACCGCCTGTTGGAGATCGGATGCGGGCGCGGAGTGGCCGTCTCCCTGGTCGCCAGCCGGCTCGTCACCGGCCGGATCGTCGCGATCGACCGCGCGGCGACGATGACGCGGCTCGCGACCGAACGTAACGCGAGCCACATCCGGTCGGGCACGGCCGAGATCCGACTCGCCGAGTTCGAGTCGGCCGACCTCCCGACCCGGTACTTCACCAAGATCTTCGCCGTGAACGTCAACCTGTTCTGGCTGGGTGCGGCGACGCGACAGATCCATCGGATGCGGAACCTGCTGGCTCCCGGCGGGCGGCTCTACGTGTTCGGCGAGCGGCCCACCTCCGCGCACCCCGTGGCAAACGTCACCTCGACCGAACGGTTGCTCCGCGCCCAGGGGTTCAGCACCACCAGATCGATGGAGGTCCGCGGGCAGGGCCGGGTGCTCACCTGCATCACCGCCACGCCGACGTCCTGAGGCGAGCGGCGGGGAGTCCACGCCGACATCGGAGTGCCCACGATCGCCGCATACTGGCGGTCACGTCACGGCCCGGGGCCGGCCCGTCCGGCCCCGGCGCCTTCGCGAGGGCGAGGACTCAGCCGCGGACCGGTCGCAGCGCGAGCCGCCGCTGCGGCTGGTCCGGATCGAAGACCGGACGCCGGTCGATCCGGGCGCGGACCTCGTCCGAGCCGAACCGGTAGTCGATCCGGCGCACCGCCTCGGCCCAGTCCGTCCTGGTGCGGATTGCGCGCAGGCACTCCAGGACGAAGGGGTCGTGCCACCGGCTGCGGGCGCGTTCCCACAGCACGAACGGATCCTCGGTCAGCAGGCTGCCGACGGTGCCCTCGTAGATCGGCATCGCCCGCACCCTGCCGTCCGGTTCGATCTCCAGTGGACGGAAGTCGGGGTGGCTGGCGATGTAGTCGGGGTGCATCTGCACGCCGAAGTTGTCGGTGGTGGAGACGGTGACCGACGCCGGCACGGCCTGCTGGAGCCGCTGCCTCGTCCCCTCGTCGACCAGTGCCGCGACCTGCTCGTCGGTCAGCATCTCGTGCGCGCCGTACGACACCCGACTGGCCAGGCCGGTGGGCACCACCGCGCCGAACGCCACCTCGCTCAGGTTCGGGAACCTCGGCACGACGGAGGTGCACATCTCGTCGAGCTGGTGGTAGTTGCTGCGGACCACCACGTTGTCGATGCCGTACCGCAGCGGGGACTCCCCTGCCGCGACACGCCGGGCGCTCTCCGCGTCGAGCAGTGCCAGCGCGGCCATGGCCCGGTCGAAGGAGCCGGCGCGGCCACGGATCCCGTCGTGCACCTCCGCCGTGGCGCCGTCGACGCTGACCACCATCTTGGCGACCATGCCGGCCAGGTCCCGGACCGTCCGCTCCGGCAGTGACCAACCACTGGTGTACAGGAAGACCCGTACGCCCGCCGCGGCGAACCGTTCCACCACCTCCACGATGCGCGGCACGGTGAGCGGTTCACCCCCGCAGAGCGTGATCATGATCGGCCGGAAGGTGATCAGCGCGTCCGCCACCTTCAGCATCTCCTCGTGGCTGAGATTCTGCGGGCGCCGCCGGCCCGACTCGGTGTAGCAGTGCGAGCAGCGCAGTGGACAGGCGAAGGTGACGTCCCAGATGAGGACGTTGGGACCTGCGTCGACATTCATGAGACGGGTCTCCCGAAGGAATCGGCAGTGCGGTCGCCGGAACTGTACGGGCGGCGAACCGCCCGGGACATCGGCGACGGATACGCAAGCGGCACCACCGGATACGCAGGTCCGGCCCACCGACGGCGTACGCGTACCGGTCGGCCCTCGGTGGCGCCGGCACGGCGGTTGCGTACCCGACTACCGATTCCCCGGTGCGCCGTGGCACCTAGCGTTCTGGCGTGGCGGCCGCCACGGTGCACTGTCCGTCGCCAGCAGAGGAGGTGGATCATGCGCGCTTACCCGCCGGTCGACGCCTCGTAAGGGGCCAGGTGCCTGATGGCGGTGGCCACCCCGCGCGGGTGGCCACCGCGGCGCTGTACCGAACCCGTCGACGTCACAAGGAGTGTGCCCGTGTCGACCTCACCGACAGCCGGCGTGACCCGCCGCCCCGGCAGTGTGTCGGCGCTCGTCCGCGAGCTGCCGCGGGTCAACGCCCCGCTCACCGCGCTGCTCGCCGCGCTCGTCGCCGGACAGGTCGCGGGCGTCGTGCTGCTGCCGCTGGCGATCGGCCGACTGGTCACGGCGCTGACCGCCGGCGGTGGTCCGGCGGCGTCCCGAGCGGCGTGGTCCGGGCTCACCCTCCTGGCGCTGGCCCTCGTCCTGGACATCGCCCTGGAGCCGATCCGCGCGATGGTCACCGCCAAGCTGAGTACCGCGGTCGACGGCAGCCTGGCCCAACGCACCGTCGAGGGCGCACTGCGCCCCACCGGGGTCGCGCACCTGGACGACCCGGACGTCGCCGACCGGATCGAGCAGGCGCGCGGGGTCGGGATCGGCGGTCACGCCCCCGGACAGGCCGTCAACGCGCTGGCCGCGCTGGTCCCGCTCCGGCTCACCGGGTTGGCGTCCGCGGTCCTGCTCGGCTGGGCCGGACAGTGGTGGATGCCGGTCGTACTCGGCGCCGCCTGGATCGTCACCGGCCGCTGGCAGGAGAAGGAGATGGCCCGTGCCGTCGTCGCCAACACCGCGCGAACCGTTCAGCTACGGCACGCGGCGTACCTGCGCGACATCACGGTGACCGCGCCGTCGGCCAAGGAGCTACGCCTGTTCGGCCTGCACCAGTGGCTCGCCGAACGCTTCACCCGGGAATGGTGGGACGGCATCGTCGAGATGCGCCGCAAGACCACCGACGGCCGGCGGCACCTGGCGGCGAGCGGGCTGCTGCTGGCGGCACACGTCGTCGTCGTGGTACCGCTGGCGTACGGGGCCAGCACCGGCGACCCGTCGGTCGGGCACCTGACCATCGCCCTCCAGGCGCTGCTGGGTCTGTTCGCCCTGGGGTTCACCGGCGACCTGCAACGGCGGCTGCACCTGGCCAGTGCGGCGGTACCGCCGGCGCTCGCCGTGAGTGCGCTGGGAGGCCAGCGGCCCGCCGTCGCCGGACAGGCCGCGACCGGGCTGCCGCACCGGGAGATCCGCTTCGAGCGGGTCTCCTTCGGATATCCCGGCGACGCCCGCGCGGTCCTCGACGACCTGGACCTGGTCATCCCGGCCGGGTCCTCGCTGGCGATCGTCGGGGACAACGGCGCCGGCAAGAGCACCATCACCAAGCTGCTGGCCGGGCTCTACCGGCCGGACGCCGGCCGGATCCTCGTAGACGGGCGGAACCTGCACGATTACGATCTCGCGAGCTGGCGCCGGCAACTGGCCGTCGTGTTCCAGGACTTCGGCCGGTACCCGTTCTCGGTGCGCGACAACATCGCCTTCGGCGCCGTCGAGGCGGCCGGCACCAGGGACGCGGTGGTCGAGGCCGCCCGGCTCGGTGGTTTCCTCGGCGTGGAGCAGGGGCTGGCGGACGGCTGGGACACCCCGCTGACCAGCGCCTACACCGGCGGGACCGAGCTGTCCGGCGGACAGTGGCAGCGGCTGGCGCTGAGCCGGGCGCTCTACGCGGTGCGGCAGGGCGCCAAGGTCCTGGTCCTGGACGAACCCACCGCGCACCTGGACATCGAGGCGGAGTACGAACTCTACGCCCGGTTCCTGGAGATCACGGCCGGCATCACCACGATCCTGGTGTCACACCGGTTCGCCACCGTCCGGCTGGCCGAGCGGATCGCGGTGGTGCGGGGCGGCCGGGTGAGCGAGTACGGCAGCCACCACGAGTTGCTCGCGGCCGACGGCCGGTACGCCCAGATGTTCCGGGTGCAGTCCGCGCCCTTCACCGATCCGGCAGGAGGCCGTCGTGGGTAGCTGGTTGAGCGCCGCCCGCCTGGTGGTGGGCGTCGCGGTCCGGGCGGACCCGCGACGCGCGGTACTGGTCATGATCTTCGTCCCGCTGTTCAACATCGTCGCGGCGGCGCAGGCGCTGGGGCTGCGCAGCATGGTCGACGGCGCGGTCGCCCGGCAGGTCACCGAGGCGCTGACCGGCGGTCTGGTCCTCGTCCTCGTCACCGTCTTCGTGCACCAGGCGAGCGCGGTCGCCACCGACCTCCGGCAGGTGCTCCAGCAGCGGGTCGGACTCGAGTTCGACCGCCGTCTGATGGCGTTGTGCTCCGGTCCCGCCCACGTCAGCCACTACCACGACCCCGAGTTCCTCGACACGGCCGAGCTGGTACGGCAGCGCCGCACCGAGTTCGGCGGTGCGTTCGCGGCGCTGGTGGAGAACGCCGGCCTGCTGGCCCGGTTCGTCGGCGCGGTGGCCCTGATGGCCGTCGTCAGTCCGGTGCTGGCCCTGCTTCCGGTGTTCATCGTGCCGCTGGCCCTCGCCATCCGCGCTCAGGCGGGTATCGTCGCCGCGGCCGAGGTGGCCGGCGCCGAGGCCGACCGGCAACGCGCGGCGCTGCTGACCCTGGCCACCGATCCGGCCGCCGCCCCCGAGGTCCGGCTGTACCGGCTGGGCGGCGAGATCGCCGCCCGGCACCGGGAGGCCTTCGCCGTCTCGGCGCGCCGCCGGGAAGCCGCCCGGGCGCGCGGCGCGGTCGCGGTGGCGGCCGGTTGGCTGCTGTTCTGCGTCGCGCTCGTCGGCGGGTTGTACATCGTCACCCGGTCCGTGCTCTCCGGCACCGCGTCGGCCGGGGAGGCGGTCCTGGTGCTGCTGCTCGGCACCCGGCTGGTCGGCGCCACCACCGGACTGAGTTTCCTGATCGGATGGCTGCGCCGTTCGCTGCACACCGTCGCGCTCTACCAGCGGCTGGCCGGATATCCGCACCCCGGTGCCATTGTCGGGCGGAGCCGGGACCTGCCCGAGCGCGGCGACCTCGTCCTCGACGGCGTCAGCTTCCGGTACCCCGGCGAGGCGACTCCGGCGCTGGGCCCGATCGACCTCCGGCTGCCGGCCGGCGCCACCGTCGCGGTCGTCGGTGACAACGGTGCCGGCAAGTCCACCCTGGTCGCGCTGCTGGCCGGCCTCTACCCGCCGTCGACCGGGCGCATCACGTTCGGCGGGCAGGACCTGGCGCAGGTGGACCCGGACCTGTGGCGGAGCCGGGTCACCGCGGTCTTCCAGGACTTCTGCCGGTTCGAACTGCTGGCCAGGGAGTCGGTCGGCGTCGGCCGGCTCGGCGCGATCGACGACCGGGAGGCGGTGAACGGCGCGCTGGAATCGGCCGGCGCGGCCACCGTGGTGGCAGGGCTGCCCGCCGGCCTCGACAGCCGGCTCGGCCGGACGTTCCCGGACGGTACCGACCTGTCGTCCGGCCAGTGGCAGAAGCTCGCGCTCGCCCGGGGCCGGATGCGGACCGCACCCACGGTGGTGCTGCTCGACGAGCCGGCGGCGAGCCTCGACCCGGACAGCGAGGCCGAACTGCTGCGCAGGTACCTCGCACCGGGCGGGCCGGCCACCGACGCGCCGATCACCGTCGTGGTGTCGCACCGGCTCACCACGGTGCGCGACGCGGACCTGATCGTGGTCCTGCACGAGGGCCGGATAGTCGAGTACGGCCCGCACGCCGAGCTGGTCGACCGGGCCGGTCGCTACGCCGAGATGTACGCGCTGCACGCCGCCGCGTACGTCTCCGGCCCGACGGTCCTGGAGTCGACTGCGGCGGCGACCCGGGGCGAGGTCCGGGCAGGCTCGGGTCAGACCAGGTAGGTGTCCGGGGTGGTGGGCGACCCCGGAACGCCCTCGGCAGCCCGGCTGAACCAGTCCGCCCGCAGCTCACGACGGGAACCGATGCCGAGTTTCCGGTACACCCGGGCCAGGTGGCTCTCGACGGTCCTGGCCGACACGACCAGCCGGGTCGCGATCTCCCGATTGGGCAGACCGGTGGCGGCGAGGGCCGCGACCTCGTTCTCCCGGGCCGTCAGGGTCGGCGACGCGAGGTTCGGTGCGGGCAGGCCGAGGGCGCCGCGGAGCCGACCGGCCAGCGCGACGGCCCGGGCGTAGTCCTGGTCGCGCCCGGGCAACACCCAGGTGGCGGCCTCGGCCAGCCGCCATGCCGGCCGGTGCAGCCCCATCTCGGCGAGCCGGGTGGCGTGTTCGAGCAGGCCCGCGCGGTCACGGCTGAGCAGCGCCAGCTCGCCGCGCGCCTCGGTCACCAGCCGCCTCGCGTCCACGTACCGCAGACAGCGGGCGACCCGGTCGGCCAGCGCGACCGGCTGGTCGGCGGGCGGCAACCGCGCCGCCCAGGTCAGATACTGCAGCTCGACGCTCCAGCAACCCGCCGTGTGTGCCGCCGCCACCGCCTCCTCCAGACGCCGCCCGGCGGACCGGGTGTCGCCTCGGGCAGCGGCGACCGCCCCGTCGGCCCACGGCCGGAGGCCCGGCAGCACCGCCAGCCGGTCCGGCGGCTCCACGTCCAGCACCCGCTGCGCGTCGTCCGGTCGCCCGGTCCCGGCAAGCGACACGGCGAGCCACGCCGACGCCTCCGACCGGAACGGCCGGAAACCGACCGCCTGTTGCGCCAGCGCCTCACGCAGCGGCGCGATCGCGGCGGGGTACTCGGCACGGAGCAGCCGTGCGTACCCGACCAGCAGCGGCCAGTCGACGGCACGTAGCCGGGTTCCGGGTACCGTCCCCGGTGGCCTCGGCCAGCGCCCGAGGATCGGATCGGTGACCGGCAGCGACGCGCTGCCGTCCCGCCAGAGCCCGACCAGGGCCAGCGCCGCCGCGGCCAGCCCCGCCGTGTCCGGGGCCCCGGCGCCGCCGCCGGCATCCGCCGCCACCGCCGCGCCGGCGGCGGCCGCCTCGTCGGTGCGGCCCACGAGGGCCAGCGCCACCGTACGGACGATCCGGCACCGCAGCGCGGAAGAGCCGCCGGCCGACCCGGCGCCGGGCAGCCGGTGCAGCAACCTGTCGGCGACCCGGATGGCCTCGGCCGGGCGCTGACCGACCAGCAGGACGAGCGCGTCGGCGCCGTCCACGACGTCGGCCCCGGGTGCGTCCAGCGACGCGACGGCGCGCAGCGCCCGCAGGTCGGCGTGGGCGGACGCCGGGTCACGCTCGGTCGCACAGCGGTGCAGGGCGAGCGCCGCCGAGAGCACGATGCGGCCGGCGGCCGAACGGTCGGACGCGGTCGCCTGGTAAAGTATCGACTGCGCCTCGCGTCCGGTACCCCGCTCGGCGAGCGCGTCGGCCAGCACGACCGTGGCGCGCGCGGACCGGTCCCGACCGAACGCGATCCGCGCCAGCCGGAGCGCCTGCTCCGGATCGTGCGAACGTATCCGCCGGGCGGCATCCGTCAACACCGCCCCGGTGACCGGCGCACCCACGGCCACCTGCCAGCGGGCGACCGTGACCGGATCCGGTGCCGTACCACCGACTTCGTGCGCCGCCTCGACGAGCGCCGACGCGACCCGCCGCCGCCGGGCCGGTGACACCTGTGCCCAGGCGATCGCCTGGAGCAACGGATGGCTGAATCCCACGGACACCCCGTCCTCGGTGTCCGTGGTACGCAACAGGTCCAGATCCTCCAGCTCCTCGACGGCAGCCGGGGCGACCCGGTCGACCAGCTCGATCGGCAGGTCATCACTCACGGCGAGCGCGGCCAGCGCGTCCCGGTGGGTCGGGGTGAGCCGGTTGGGTTCGGGAAGGAACAGCTCGACCAGATGCGGTGGCACGCTGAGCGGACCACGCCACCACCACAGGCCCCGGTCGCGGACCAGTCGGCCGGTGGCGGTGCCGTGCCGGACCAGCTCGGTCGCCAGTCGCGGGTTGCCGCCGGTCCACTGGTAGACAAGCTGCACGGTGGTCGAGGCGACTGCGTGACCGAGCATCGCCTGCATCAGGGTCGCCGTCTCCGCCGGGTCCAGCGGTGGCAGGTCGACCCGACGCAGATGCCGGTCCTTCCAGAGCGCCACGACGGCGTCGGGCGTCGCCACGTCGGCCCGGGTGGTGACCATCAACCGGATGTGACTGTCGTGCGCGAGACCGAGCAGGGTACTCGCCGACCGGTCGTCCATCCAGTGCGCATCCTCGACGACCAGCAGGGGCGTACGTGATCGTCCACGTCGCACCAGCTCGGCGCGGATCCTGCCGGGGACGAGGGCGAGGTCGCCGGTGACCGGAAACAGCTGGCAGAACGGTCCGAACGGAATCGGACGTCCCGCCTCGGTGGCGGTGGTACGGGTGACGGCGTAGCGGTCGGTCGACAGTTGCCGGGTCACGATCTCGACGAGTGTCGTACGGCCGGTCCCCCGCTGCCCCACCAGTACGGCCCCCCGGTCGGTGGTCAGCGCGGTGATGATCTGCTGGACCAGGCCGGATCGTGCGACCAGTGGTGTCCGGATGCGGTCCACGGATTGCCCCTCCCTGCCGCGGACACCGACATCTCGCCAGATGTCGAATGTGTCGTTCGGAAATTCGGTTCGGCGACGCCGATTACGAATATTTCCTGATCGTCGGAAGAAACTTCGGGCGACGTACCCGAATTGCGGTCAAGTCGGTGACCGGTGACGAATGCGCCACGCACCGGGCCTGCGAGACGAGCACACCGGGATCCCGCTCGCTTCCACAGTGGAGAATTCGGTCCAGCTCAGCCCTTGGCTGGATCTTGCCCTGCGGAGATTCGGCATTCGGATCCCCCGTACCAGCATCACGAGTACTCGCTCAATGTCGTTGGATTGGCCGACGATGCCAGGCGCGACTGGATCGTGACTGAACGCAGCCTGGACGGCCGGCACGCGGCGCCCCGACGGACCGTGTCCACAACGCGTGTGCCATGCCCACGATCCCTTCCCCCCGGACCGGATCAAATGATCAACGACAGATACGCGACGGCGCAAGAACCGACCGACTCCGCAAATACGTCATGCGCACCCGAACTGATCCGTTCCGATTGCACAAAGTGAGCCGAACCAGTTTCAGGTGCGTGCCGCGCTCGCTTTACCGTTCGGAATCCCGATCCCGAGGGCTGGCGTGCGGTTCTGCCCGGTGTCGAGAAAATCGTAGCGTCGCCCCGAGGGTTGGGATCCGGTCTGTCGGATACCCAGCGTGCGGGGCTGCCCGGCCAGGACGGCGACGCCGGCGCTGCCCCACCGCTTCCTTACCGCCGCTCGCGCCGCAGTGCGCTGAGGAACGGCGGGGACTCTCAGGCGGGTTCCTCGCGGCGGCGAGCGCCCTGACCGGTACGGGCGGATTGGGCAGCCGGTACTCGTTCGCGACCAGGAGCGCGATCAGACCCGCTCCGACGGTGACGCGACCAGGAGCGCGATCAGGCCCGCTCCGACGGCGAGCGGTACCACCGACCGCACCTCGGCGCTCATGCTGGCCTGGAGTTCGCCCGCGCCGTAGAAGGCCGCGCCGCAACCGGTGACACCCAGCGCAACGAAGTCCCAGGGCGCGCCGGGGTCCCTGGGGCGGGGTGTCGCGGAAGGTCAGTATGGAGAAGTGTCGCGGGAGGTCAGCATGGAGAGGTGTCGGGGAAGGTCAGCATGGAGAACAGGACCGCCAGGCCGGCCACCGCTCTACCCGAGCGACCGGCCCGGCCGATCCAGCCGCTGGGCGGCGAGTGAAGGTGGCGTTCCGGCCCGTACTCCCCGACCGGTGGCCAGCCTGAGCAGGCAACTAGCCTGAGCAGGCAAGCTGCCTCGGCACCGCCGAGGCAGCTTTCTGCTCCGCTCCAGGCCTTGGTCTTTCTGCTCCGCTCCAGGCCTTGGTCAGAGTCTCACGTACCCGTCGAACGTCTTGCCCGGGTACCACGGCATGCTCTCCAGGTCGGCGAAGCCGGGGATTTCCGTGATCATGTGTTGCACCATCCTCGCCCGGGTCGCCGCGTCCGGCAGCGGGCCACGCAGCACGGTCATGTTCTCGTCGAGGTGGTCCGGATCGCTGGTGGCCTGCAACACCACCGTGACAGCGGGGTGCGAGAGGACGTACTTCAGGAAGAACTTCGCCCAGGTGTCGGCGCCGAAGCTCCTCGCCCAGCCCGGCACCCGGTGCCCCTCGACCAGCTTGTGCAGCCGGCCCTTCTCCATCGACATGTTGACCATCACGCCGATGCCCCGGTCGGCGGCGAGCGGCAGGATCCGCTCCTCGGCGTGCCGGGTGAAGATGGAGTAGCGGACCTGCACGAAGTCGACGTCGAAGTTGCGCATCAGAACCTCGATCGCCGGATAGTACTGCGGCGCGTGGTGGCTGACCCCGACGTACCGGATCTTCCCCTCGCCCTTCCAACGCCGCAGGATCGGCACGGCGGCCTCGGCGTTGACGAGGTTGTGCACCTGCAACACGTCCATCCTGTCGCGCCACAGCCGGGTCTTCGACGTCTCCAACTGCCGCATCATGTGGCTCTCGTCGCTGAGATACTCACCGGTGGACCAGCTCTTGTTCGTCAGGAAGATGTCGTCGGCGATACCCAGATCGGTGGCGAAGTCACCGACCGACAGCTCGGCCCCGCCGTACAGCGGAGAGGTGTCGATTACCCGGCCGCCCGCCTCCCAGTACCGCTTCAGCACCTCCCGCAGGTGGCCCCGCGGGGCACCGGG
Source organism: Plantactinospora sp. CA-294935 (assembly GCF_050936445.1). NCBI lineage: Bacteria > Bacillati > Actinomycetota > Actinomycetes > Micromonosporales > Micromonosporaceae > Plantactinospora > Plantactinospora sp. CA-294935. The sequence goes on along the minus strand of NZ_JBNJMU010000001.1, from coordinate 6,393,393 downwards.
CCGCTTGTCGAACGTCATGAAGGTGCCGAGACCGACCGCGCGGAGCCGTTCGCCGGTCCGCCCGACGACCCGGGTGATCTCACCGCCGCTCCCGCGACTGGCCGCCGGTCCCGCCGCTGCGACGGCGACGGCCTCGGCCCGGCCGGCGGCGCCGACGGCGAGCAGCGCGCCGGCTCCGGCCGCTCCGGCGGCCGTGAGCAGGTTTCGCCTGGTCGGGTTCCCGCCCGGGCGGGAAGCCGGTGGGTCGCTGGGGAACGCCATGGGGACTCCTCCGTGTGTCATGGACATCGCCGACGGAGCACGGACGGCCCTGCCCTCCGGCGCCGTCGGCGCGTTACACCGACCATGTTCGTTCCGGCGTCGCACCGGCACCTCCTGCTGCCGGCGACCGGTGCCGGGGCGTCCGGCCGGCCGGTCGGACGAGGGAACCGGCCAGGTGGAGGAGGCGCGCGGGCCGTGGGTCACGACGTCGGGGTACCCGGAGAGCGTGGGAGCCGGACGCGGCGACGGGCTCAGTCGGGGCCGATGCCGGCCCGGACCGCCAACACGGCCAGCCGGACCCGGTTCGGGGCGCCGGTCTTGGCCAACAGGCTGGTGACGTACGTCTTGACCGTGGTCACCCCGAGGCCCAGCCGTTGCGCGATCTCGCCGTTGGAGAGTCCTCCGCTGACCAGTTCGAGTACCTCCCGTTCCCGGCCGGTGAAGCTGAACCGGGCCACCGGGTCCGCCGCGCGGTCGCCGGCGTGCGTGTCGACGGCAGTCGCCACCAGCCGGCCCAGCACGTCGGCGCTGAACGGGCTCTCGCCGTTGGCGGCCCTGCGGACGCCGTCCAAAAGTTCGGCCGGGGCGGCGTCCTTGACGAGGAACCCGCATGCGCCCGCCCGCAGCGCGGCGTAGAGGTGGTCGTCGTCGTCGAAGGTGGTCAGTACCACCACCCGGACGCTCGGCCGGGCCGCCAGGATCCGCTCGGTGGCCACGATGCCGTTCATGCCCGGCATGTTGAGATCCATCAGTACGACGTCGGGCAGCACCTCTCCGGCGTAGCGGACCGCCGCACTCCCGTTCTCGGCCTCGCCGACCACCTCGACGTCCGGTGCCGCCTCGCAGAGCATCCGCAGCCCGGCCCGGACCAGGTGTTGGTCGTCGACGAGCAGGAGCCGGATCACGACGCCCCCCTGCTCGACCGGGCCGCCCCGGGCAGCAGGGCGTGCAGCCGCCAGCCCCGGTCGGCCGGGCCGGCGGCGAGCCGTCCGCCGAGGATCTCCACCCGCTCACGCATTCCGGCCAGCCCCAGACCGAGACCGTACGACGCCGCCTCCGTCGGGTCCTCGCCGCCGTCGTCGCAGACCTCGACGCGGACGTCGCCGTCGGCGGTCATCCGTACCGCGGCCGAGACCCGGGCTCGGGTACCGGCGTGCTTGGCGACGTTGGTCAGCCCTTCCTGTACCAGCCGGAGTACGGCCAGACCGCGTACCGCGTCCACGCCGGTGATCCGGGGATCGACGTACGCGTCGACCCGCAGCCCGACCCTGCGACTGCGCTGCACCATCTCGGTCAGGGCGTTCGGCAGCTCGGACGGGTCCAACAGCGGCTGGTCGAGGCTCGTACCGGTCGACGGCTGGCGCAGCAGTCCCACCAGCCGGCGCAGATCGGCCAGCGTGCTCGTACCGCTGGCATGTACGTCGTCGAGTACCTCCCGGACCTTCGGGTCGGTCTCCGGCAGCACATGCCGGGCCACGCCGACCCGCAGCACCATCGACGCGATGTGATGGGCGACCATGTCGTGCAGGTCCCGGGCGATCGCGGTGCGTTCGGTGGCGCGGGCCAGCGCCAGCTCGGACAGCCGGCGCCGGTGCTCCTCGGCGAGCCACCGCTCGGCCTGCCGGGCCCGCTGCCAGACCGAGCGAAGGTACGCACCGAGCAGCAGCGGCAGGCCGATCAGCACGGTCACCCGGTACAGCACCGGCGCGAGGTCCGCCGGCAGGCCGCTGACGACCCGGGTCGCGTAGACGCCGGCCAGCGCGCTCCAGCCGACGAGCAACTGCCACCCCGTCCGGTACATCGCCAGCTCGAAGACCGCCAGACTGGCGCCGACCTTGATCGGTACCAGCAAGCTCGCACCGACCTGTTCGGCCGTGCCGAGCAGCGTCGACTGGACCAGCACGATCGCGAGCGGCCACCGACCACTGCCGGCGCTGACCGCCACCGCCGTGATCGCCAGGACCCAGTCGACCGGGCGTACGGGTGTCGCCGGGTCCCGCAACTGCACCAGGTATCCCACGGCGCAGGTAAGCAGGATCAGCAGCCGCAGCGGCAGCATCCGCCGGTCGAACAGCCGGCTGACCCAGCTCATGAACACCGCGGCCGGCTCCGGACCCTCGGCCGGCCGCCGCGTTCGGTCCCCACCCGTCCCACCGTGTGCCGGGGAGAACGGCGGCGACCCGGTATCGGAACGGGACCCGCGTCCGACCTGGTCGGGCGATTCGATCCCGGTGGGCGGTCGCGCGTCGCAAGGCGATCGAGTGTCGGTGGCCGGTCGCGCACTGCCGGGCAATGCGAGCATCTCACCCCATCCCGCCACTCGGATATCAGGATCCGAATCTAGGCTGGGCCGGTTAACGATTTGCTGGTCCGCCGCTCGGGACGGTGCGTCGGTCACCGCGCGGACAGCACGAGGGTGTCAGCCTCGCTGATCGACCGGCCGGTGCCGGGGCGGCCGCGTCCGGGTGTCGGTGGGCAGTGTTACCCACGCCAGCTACGGGATCGTGCAGGCCATTATCGTCCGACACCTAGTCGAGGCCAACTGCCACCCACGAGAAATGGCTCGGAGTAGGCACCGAGCTGAGTCGACCAGTTCCGATCTCAGGATCCGCAGGACCGTCGGTAGCCGGGGTCGTAACACCGCGAGTTTCAGCACTAGATCAAAAGTCCTGAAGTTGACCGTAATCGATAGCATCGCGCAGGGAGGGAGACCCCATGACCCGCAGTACGACACTCCTGCGGAAGATCGGCTGGACGCTGCTCACCGGCTTCATCGGCTTCGCCGGCTCCGCACTGCTCGACGAGGTTCTCGGAGTGACCCTCGCCGACCAACTGATCATCACCATAGTCATCGGCGGCGTAACGCTCCTTGCGCAATACCTGGTCGACATGGAGCGTCGCTTCGCTGCAGCCGAGCAACTCCAGACTGAGACGACAGAGGGCCTGCGCCACATGATTCAGCGCGGCTTCGAGAGCGTGGACGAGGCGACCGAACTGATGGCTGAACTGGAGCAGTCGGCGGTCCGTCACGAACTGCTCAAGCAGGTGATTCGTCGCTCCGCGCACCTCACGCAGGCGGGCCCGCCGCTGTGCAGGCCTTGGCGGAGAGCGAGACCAAGAGGCTCGCCGATACCCTACAGTCGCTCTCCGACGGCCACGAGGTCTTCTACGACGGCGAGGACCGGGAGTTCCTGCTTGCCCTGACCCGTGGCACCACGGTGTCCTTGTTCGCCGTCAGCTGGGCGACGATCAACGCGGAGGGCGCCAGCTTCGAGGCCGGTTTCTGGCTCAGCGATCTCGGCGCTCGGTATCTCGACCTGCAACGAATGGCGCTCCGCCGCGGTGTACTCGTCCGGCGTGTATTCATCATCGAGTCCGCGACGCTGGTGACCGACCCGGAACTGAGTCGCATTCTCGCGATGCAGAAGAGCGCCGGCATCGAGGTGCGGCTGGTCGAGGGCAGCGAGGCGCCACAGGATGGTGGACTACCCGACTTCGTGATCTTCGACGAGCAGCTCTGCTACGACACGACGTCGGTGTCGCGCCGGGAGGTGCACGGCGCGCCATGGCGGCTCACGACCCGGCTCGTGCTGAACGAGGAAGCCGTACGCCACCGGATCGAGCGCTTCCACGAGCTGTGGATGCACGCCCTACCCGTGAACCGGCTCCACCTCCGTGAGGACAGTGCGTCCGTGGTCCGCAGCACGAAGTCCTCGCTCGCAGAGGGTACGTCACCGGCGTAACCGGTTTCCTGGGCTGTATGTGCGAAACAACCGAACCTCGCCCGAGCAGGACCGGTGTCACTCGCCGATCGACCGACGGCAGGCGGTAGACGAGTTTCTCCTTTGAGTTGGTCGGGCGCTGGTCGGATCATCGGAGCGAGCCCTTCGCTTCTGCGCGGGTCAGGCTGTGGCTGCTAGGTGTTGGTGCGTCCATTCCTCGAAGGTCGTGAGCGGGATGCCGAGGGCGCGCGCGTATTCCGGGCGGGCGGGTTGTCCGGCCGCGTTCATCAATTCGTGGGAGGTACCCGCCCACTCCGGCATTCCCGCGGCGACCGCCTCCTCCTCGGTCATGTCGGGCGCGGTCAGCTCGGTACCCAGAGCACGGGAGAGGATCTTGGCGATCTCCGTCATCGCCAGGTAGTCGCTCGCCAGTTCCAGCTCGACCCCGTTGAACCGATCGGGTTCGGCGACGGCGGCGGCGGCCGCCTTGCCGATGTCGTGGACCGCGACGAGCGAGAGCCGGGTCTCGGGCTTCAGGACGGTCACCAGGCCACCCGCGACACCACGGGGAAACAGGTATGCCACGGCGGGCAGGAAGTTCTCCATGAAGAAACCCGGCTTGAGGAGCGTCCAGTACCTGAAGCCCGCCTCGCGTACGCGGTCCTGGATGCCGGCCTTGGTGGTGTAGTACGGCTCCATGGCGGCCCAACGGCCATCGGCCCAGCCGGGGGCCTCGGTGTGCTGTCCGGCTCCGGAGACGGAGGTATGCACGAACTGCGGCACACCGGCGGCCAGCGCGCCTTCGATCAGGTTGACGGCCTGGGTCGACTCGCCGTCGAAGTCGATAGCGCCTCCGCTCATCGGGGGCATCTGCACCGAGAAGACGGCTCGGGCTCCGTCCGCGGCCCGGCTCACGGAGTCGCGGTCGTGGAGGTCGCCGGTGACCAGTTCGGCGCCGAGTGCTTCGACGGCCCGGGCCCGGTCGGTCGCGGGATTGCGGACCAGGGCCCGGACGGCAACGCCGGCTGCGAGCAGGGCACGGGCGGTGGCGCCACCCTGCTGTCCGGTGGCACCGACGACCAGGACGGATGCGGGATCGGTGGACACGAAGCTCCTCCTGTGGTGCACACGGGCACCTCGACGTTTCGACCCTTGACCACGAGATCCATGCGTGGACTAAACGGCGGGGCCCGCCGTTTCTGTATCGCTACGATACGGAGGCCCCCGCCACTTAGCAACCCTGAGGCAGGACGCCATGACCGGCCAACGTGCGGACGCCCGGCGCAACTACGCGCGCCTGCTCGCGGTCGCCGAGGAGGCGATCGCCGCACACGGCGCCGACGCGTCTCTGGAGCAGATCGCCCGCACGGCGGGAGTCGGATCGGCCACGCTGCGCCGGCACTTCCCCAACCGCCGTACCCTGCTGGACGCGGTCTTCCGGGAACGGATCGAAACACTCTGCGCCCACGCTCGCGACCTGACCGAGGCGGCCGACTCCCGGGCCGCGCTGCTGGAGTGGCTGAACACCGTCACCGCGTACGCCGCAACCATCCGAGGGCTGGCCATCGCGCTGGCCCACAACAGCACAGCCGACCTCGGGGTGCCACCCGAGCACTGCGCCTCGGATCGACTCACCGAGGCAGGTGACCCCCTGGTACGCCGCGCCGCGAACGATGGTGTGCTGGCCCCGGGGGTAACGATCACCGACCTGCTCGCGCTGATCACCGGCATCGCCCTGGCCACGGAGAACCACCCGAACCCCGCCGCCGAAGCGAACCGACTACTCGGGCTGACCGTGGCGGGAATCAGTCCCCGTCGGCGATGAGTCGGGGGAACGCGGTCCGATCCGAGGAGCGAGCGGATCACCGTCGCCAAATCTCCAGATCGGATACTGCTCGGCCAGGTAACGACGGTGGCCGTTCCAGTCGGCCGGCCCGAGCAGGCGCAGCGGTGACAGGTGAAGCTCGCCGTGCGAGTCCTGCTGGTAGCCCCAGGCGAATCCGACCAGGGGGACGACGAGTCGCCGGTCCCCGTCCCAGGGGCCGATCGTCAAGAAGCTGTGCGCCTGCCACTGCACGGCACCGGTACGCCACCGGGAGGGAGCGTCGAACAACACCGGCCGGAACCCGTACCAGGCAAACGGTGCACTGGAGTCGGTGAACAGGTCGAACGGGTCGACCTCGAACGGGTCCGCCGCACTCGGCTCCCGAACCAACTGCACCCAGCCCAAGAGCGACCGGTAACCGCGGGCACTGAACTCGACGGAGGCAGTACACACCGGCATACCCAGGTCCCGCTCGCTCTTGCCGACGGCGACCGGGTCAGTGTTGGGCACCACCTCCACCAACACCCGACCACGCTCGTCGCCGAAATCAAACCGAATCTCCACCAGGCCCTCCTCGCACCGATACTGCGCAGTCAACCGCCACCAGCCGGACATCGCGGTACGCGACAGCAAGCCGCGCCCCGAGGCGCCCGGAAGGACCGACCTGAGTGTGTCGACATATCGATGCGATCGCCGGACGCGCCGGGGCCGCCCGGAGCCGACTCCCACGCCGCCAGGGCGGATGCCCGTTCGACGGAGACCGTGTTGACGGATCGTCGCCGCAGCATCACCCGTTGTCGTGAGCCGGATCATACGCTCCCATGTGAGCCTGACTTTTACGAACTTCGATGTCCCGGGCGCCGGCTCGACGGGGAGTCGCTCTGCACTGTGGACGGTAACGGGAAGGAGTCTCATGCGCGGACGCAGACGGGCGACCCTGGTAGCGGCGGTGACGCTCGCACTGGGCGGGCTGCTCGGGATGGGCGCCGCTCCGGCGGCTGCGGACCCGCCGGGCGGCACCCTGCGTGGTGTCTACTCCGACGGCCAGTTCTGCAACAGCTACGGCAGCGAAGGTGCCCAGACCGGCCTGTGGAGCTGGTACTACTGCGAGTACCGCCAGTACGGCCCCACCGGCCCCGGCTACTACTTCCTCTGGACCTTCACCTACTGAGGCCCGCCGACGCTCACCGGGTTCCCGATGTGTGGTGCATCCTCGCCGGTGACGGAAACGACAGCACGTCAGGACCGGCCGGCACCGGGTAGGTGCCGGCCGGCTCGACGGGGTACTACTCCCCCCACGCCCAGAAGATCCGCCCTTCCGGCCCGCCACGCAGGCGATGCAGCAGCACCTACGCAGGGTCCGGCTGGGCCGCAGAGCCGTCGAGCCAGGGGCCGAGCAGAACCATGGTGCGCCGGTAGAGATCGTCTCGAAGGCTCGCCGTGCGGACCTGTCCGGCCGGCTCGTCCACCCGGTTCTCGTCCAGATAGGCCCCGCTCGGCACGCCGGGGTCACACGCGGCGTGGATGACGTTCGCAGCCCCGTACGACGCATTCCTGCCCTGGACCGCGAACATCGCGTGCAGCAGTCGGGTGTCGATGACCCCCGGATGGACACTGACGATCCCGGGCCGGTAGTGCCCGGACTGGCGAACGGCGTGGGCGACCAGCGCGAGCTTGGACCGCGCGTACGCGGCAGCCGGCTGGTAGCCGTGGTGGAACTGCAGGTCGTCGAGATCGAGGTGCGCCGAGAGGTGGGTCGCGGAGGACACGTGCACGATCCGGCCCGTCGCGGGCATCAGTGGTACGAGCCGTTCGGTGAGTAGCACGGCCGCCAGATAGTTCGTCTGCAGCGTCGCCTCGTAGCCGTCCGCGCTGCACCGGCGGCTCGCCGCACCAGGACGACCCGCGTTGTTGATGAGCAGATCGACCTGGTCGGTGGCGCTCGCCACCTGCCGGGCCAGCGCCACGACGTCGTCGAGGCGATCGAAGTCGGCCTGCGCGTAAACGACCTCGGCCCGCCCGGCGGCACGGATTCTCTCGACCAGCGGCTGTACCGCCGAGTGCGGCTCCGGGCCGTGCACGAACAGTCGCTGGGCCGATTCGGCGACGCGGAGTGCGGTCGCCGCGCCGATCCCGCTGGTCCCTCCGGTCAGCACGACCGTTCCGGGTGTGTGGCCGATCATCCCTGCTCATTCTCCGTTCACCATGGGCGTCCGTCCTGACATCATCGGCCGGGCGGTGCCCGCAGCGTCGTCTCGACGGCCGGCGCGTCGGTGCCCGCTGTCGCGCCGAGCTACCGGCGACGACCGGGGCGCCGACGCTGCGGACCGTTCCCGGGGGCAAGGGCGCCGCCGGCACGCCTCGGCTGGGCCATCGACGCCTGCCACCACCCGCCCCGTCCCTCGAACAGGACCTGCTCGCCGCCGGTGAACGCGCCCTCCGCGTACCGCCCAGGCACATGGCCGGCTGCGGACGTCGACAGACCTCACCTGCGCCGTACCCCGAGTCGGCGTATTGTCAGGGCCCCGAATTCCGTTGTGGTTGCCGAGGCGGCGGTGGGACGTGACGACGCAATTGCGGATCTACACCGCCCGACCGGGGCGGCTCGACGCGTGGGTGGAGGCCTGGCAAACACTCGTCGTGCCGCTGCGCCGACGCTTCGGCTTCGAGATCTCGGGATCCTGGGTCGATGTCGCGCGTCAGCAGCACCTCTGGGTCGTGTCGCACCCCGGCCCGCAGTCGTTCGAGGAGGCCAACGCCGACTACTGGCGCTCGCCGGAGCGCGTCGCGCTGGGCCTCGACCCCCACGAGTACCTGCTCGACGAGGAGATCCGCACCGTCGAACCGGTGCTCTGAACTCGGACGGTCCCCGTCAGGTCTCCGGATAGCCGATCAGCCGCCTGGCCTCGCCGAGGAGCGGGGATCGGGCCAGCGGGCGTCCGTCGAGTTCGGTGGCGGCCAGGATTCCGCTCAGCGACCCGGTCAGCCACACGCCGTCCGCGCGCAGCAACTCCTCCGGGGTCACCAGGGCCTCGTCGGTGGCCAGGCCGAGCAGGTGTGCCTGGGTGATGAGCGCGCCCTCCGTCGTACCGGCGACGATGCCGGACCAGCTTGGCACGGTGAACAGCGTCGAGGACCGGATCCAGACCAGGTTGAAGCTGGGGCACTCCAGTGCGTAACCGTCGGAACTGAGCCAGAGCATTTCCTGGGCGCCCCGGTTGGCTGCCCACCGCTGGCTGGCGGTATGCACGGCGTAGGACAGGGACTTCACGCCGCCCAGCAGCCACGGCGCATTCGCGCGTTCACGGACCGGGAACCCGACGGTGCCGGTAACGAGACGAAGGCCGCGCTGCCGATTGAGCGACGTCCACGGCGGCACGGGCTCCACGGTGGTGAAGATGGTGGGGCGGCCGGTGCCGACCCGTCCCCGCGTACACACCAGGCGTTGGACGGCCTCGACGTCGCGGGGCCAGACCGCTGCCACGTCGAGGACGAAGGTGCGCAGTGCGTCGAGTTCCGGCAGCGACAGTTCCAGGCTCGTTGCCGACCGGTACAGCCGGTTCAGGTGGGCGGGCAGCAGTACGGGCGCTCCGGCGGCGAGGAGCCACGCCTCGAACGCCCCGTCGCCGCGCAGCAATCCCGGATCGTCGGCGTGCACGATCGGCGTGTCCGCCTCGACCAGGCCGCTGCCGAAGACTGCCACAAGCCGATCCATTGTCGAATGCTCCTTCGCCACGCTGTCAGGACTGGGTGGCAGCTCTGCCATGTCCTCGATCGGAGCACCGCCGGTGCCGGACGCCGCGCTCGCCCGCATCGCCGCCGGTCTATGGTAGGACAGGTGCCGGCCACTTCGCGCTCGGCAGGGTGCCGACCTGGCCTGACACCGAACAAGTTCGAGGGGCCTCTGCCGTTGTCGGGCAGCCGGCTCGACGACACGGGGGCAGCCGAGGCGGAGAACGAGATGAGAGGGTGTTCGAGCGCATGGAAGCACCCGCCGAGAACCTGGGAGCGATCTCGTCCGACCTGGATCCCGTCGCCGTGTGGACCGATGGTCGACTGGGCCTGCCCGGCACCAAGACGGCGTCCGGCCTGATCCTGACCGGTGCCCGCTGGACGGTCGCCTGCGTGGTCGACGTGCGTCGTGCCGGTGCCGATGCCGGCGAGGTCCTCGGCGTCGGACGGCTCGGGGTACCCGTGCTGCCGGATCTCACCGCGGCCCGCGGTGCTGGTGCCCGCAGCGTGGTGATCGGCGTCAACTCGATGGACGCCTACACCGTCGTCCCCGCCCGGCTGAAGGGCTTCGTCGTCGAGGCGGTCGGGCACGGGTTCAACGTCATCTGCAGCACCCACGCCCGGCTGAACGACGATCCCGAGTTGGTCCGGTTGGCCGCCGCCGCCGGTGTCGAACTGGTCGACGTCCGGGGCGACGGCCCCCGGGAAACGTTGTCGACCGACCTGTCGGTCGACGCGACCGTGCTGCTGACGACCGGCACCGACTGCGCGGTCGGAAAGATGACGACCGCCCTGGCCGTACACCGGGAGGCGCTCTCCCGGGGCATGCGCAGTGCCTTCCTGGCGACCGGGCAGATCGCGGCCATGTGCGGCGCCGACGCGGTGGTGCAGGTCGACCGCATCTTCGCGGACTTCATCACCGGGGCCGTACAGCATGCCGTGCACCGCCTGGCCAGCGCGGGGCACGAACTCGTCGTCGTCGAGGGACAGGCGTCGACCCTGCACCGTGTCTACGGCGGCAACGCGGTCAATCTCCTCTACGGGGCCGCCCCCGATGCGATCATCATGTGCCACGACACCGACCGTCAGGTCCGGGCGATGTTTCCCGGCCTCCCGGTCCCACCGGTGGCCGACGAACTCCAGACGATCGCGGACCTCGGCCGCCGGATCGGCATCCCGGCCGCGCTGGCCGGCTTCTCGGTATTCGGGCGCAAGCCGTTCCACGAGGGCGATCAGCACGCCGTGCCGGTGGTCGACACCCGTGACCCGGGCGCCGCCGCCGTCCTGCTGGACTCCGTCCTGCGGCTGACCCGGCACAGCGAGCGCGACCGGCGCTGACGGCTCAGTGCTGCGCGGACAGGTCGTCCGGCAGCGGAAGCATGTGCGACTGCCGCTCGTCGGCGGACAACTCCCGGAACACCCGATGGCGGGCCCGGCTCCGAAGGTCGTCGAGGTCGGGCTGGACCGGCCAGAGCCGGGCCGACTTGTCCAGCGACGCGGTGAGCAGCGTCCGCGCGTCGGTCGACCACGCGACCGAGGTCACCCGGTCCACGTGTACGCCGACGACCTGCGGCTCCGCGTCGTCCTGCGCGCTCCACACCCGTACCGTGCGGTCGTAGGAGCCGGTGGCGATCTGGTCACCGGTCGGCGACCATGCGACGGCCCGTACCCGCCCCTCGTGACCTTCGAGCGTCCGGACGTGCCGACCGGTCCGGGGATCCCAGATTCGGGAGGTCCAGTCGGCCGAGCAGGTGACGACGAACTGTTCGTCCGGTGACCAGGCCACGCCGTCCACCCAGTTGTGGTGCCCGCGGAGGACGGCGATCTCCTCACCGGTGGAGCTGTCCCAGACCCGGGCGGTACGGTCGTCCGAGGTCGTGGCGATCATGCGCCCGCTCGGCGACCAGGCGAGGCGTACCACCCAGTCGGTGTGGCCGCGCAGTTGCAGCAGCCGGCGTCCGGTGGTGGCGTTCCAGATCGAGGCCGTGCTGTCCCGGCAGGCCGTGGCGATCCGTGTGTTGTCCGGGGCCCACATCAGACCTTCGCAGATCGTCTCCTCGTCCAGCCGGAGGTACGGCTCGACGCCACCCGGGCGCCACAGTTGCACCGAGCCGTCGTTGGAGCACGAGCCGAGGCGCTGACCGTCGGGGGCCCAGGCCACGCCCCAGACGGTTCCGGTGTGCCCGGTGAAGGTGCTGACCACTCCGGACGCCACGCTCCAGACCCGGACCGATCCGTCGTCCGAGGCGGTCGCGATCCGGGCCCCGTCCGGCGCCCAAACCGCCGCGCGGAGCCCGCCGGTGTGCCCAGTGAACGACTGCCGTTCGGCGCCGTGCGGCAGTACCGACCAGACCCGGGCGGTACGGTCGCTGGAGGCGGAGGCGAGCGCGGTACCGTCGGGCGACCAGGCCACGCCCCAGACGGCGTCCTCGTGTCCGCGCAGTGCCGCGATCTCCCGGGCGTCGCTGACGTCCCAGATCCGTACGGTGCGGTCGCTGGAGGCGGAGGCGAGCGACCGCCCGTCGGGCGACCAGGACACGTCCCAGACGAAGTCGGTGTGCCCGCGGATCAGCAGCAGTTGGCGGCCGTCGGCGACGTCCCAGATCCGGATCGTCTGGTCGCCGGAGGCCGTGGCGACCCGCCGTCCTTCCGGGCACCAGGCCAGGCCCTCGATGAAGTCGGTGTGCCCCCGCAGCACCGTCTGCTGCTGGCCGACCGTGAAGTCCCACACGATGGCGGTGCGGTCGTGCGAGGCCGAGGCGAGCAGCGTGCCCTTCGGCGACCAGGAGAGGCCGTAGACATCGCCGGTGTGCCCGCGCAGCGTGGCGGTCTGTTCGCCGGTGTCCGTCCGCCACACGTGGATGTGGTGATCCTGTGCGCCCGCGGCGACGTACTCGCCGTCCGGCGACCAGGCCACGCCTCGGACGATGTCGCCGGCGCCGTAGAGGGTCGGCGGTGGCTCGTCCGCGCCCACCCGCCACAGCTTCACCGTACGGTCCCGGGCACCGCTGGCGACCCGGCGCGAGTCGGGCGCCCAGGCGATGGCCTCCACCATGGCGTCGTGCCCGGTGAACTCGGCGACCGTCCGGCCGGAGTCCGGATCCCAGACCCGGGTGGACCTGTCCCGGGAGCCGGTGGCGATCAGGCGGCCGTCCGGGGACCAGGCGATCGCCCGAACGGTATCGGTGTGTCCGGCGAACACCCGGCGCAGGTGGCTGAAGGCGAGCGCGGACATCAGGGCGCGTTCGATCAGGGGGGTGACGGGCGCCTCGGCGATCGCCGCGATCGAGAGCAGGATCGACAGCTCCGGGAACCGCTCCGCGTTGGCGAGGACGTACCGGCCGATGTTCTCCGACACGCGACGCAGAAAGGCGATGTCCCGGCGCTTCGACTGCTGGATCAGGGCCCGGACCACGTCACTCGCCTGGCCGAGCGCCTCCAGGCCGACGAGCCACTGCTCGGCCAGGATCAGCCGCTGCCCGGTCAGCAGATAGTCGTCGCTACGCCCGGAGTGCTGCCAGTCGGCCGCCCACCGCTCCAACTCGGAACGCCGACGTAGGTGCTCGGCCCGTGTCTCGACCTCCTGCCGCAGCGGCGCCCAGAGCCGGAACAGCGCCTCGTGCGCCACCTCGACGACCGGTTCGCCGTCCTGCATCTTGCTGACCAGCAGCCTCGCGTCCACGAACGCGGCGACGATGCGGCGCTGCTCGGGGCTCAGTTCCCGAAGCCGTACCGGCCGCTTGGTCGCCTCGCTGGAGTCGAGCGAGACGAACCGGAGCAGGGTCGTCAGGATCGGGGCGATGCCACCTTCCCCGCGCAGTTCGGTGACGGCCTGATCCGCCTGCCGGGTGAGCGCGCCACCGACCCCGCCGGTGGCGAGGTACGCGTGCAAACTCACCGTGGTCCCCGGCCGGGCCTCGAAGAAGAGTTCCTGTAGCAGGTACGCCAACAGCGGCAGCGCGTCGGTGGTGCCGACGTCGGCGGTGATCCGGTTGACCACGTTCGACTCGAACGTCATGCCGGCGATCCGGGCCGGCTCCTCGATGATCGTGGTGAGGTACTCCGTCTTGATGGCACCGATCGCGACGGGATTCTGGAACAGCGCCGCCTTGTCGCTGTCGAGGAACTGCGTCAGGTATTCGATGCGCATGCTGGCGATCACCGACAGCCGGGAGTCGGCGTGTAGCAGGCGCTCGACGACATCGAGGAAGAGTTGCCGATCGCTCTCGCCGGCGAGCGTGTACAGCTCTTCCAACTGGTCGATCACCAGGAGGAGGTGGCCGAACCTGCGTCGCTGTCCTCGACGGATCTCGGCAAGGTACTTCGTCGCGCTGGCCGGATCCTGCCGCATCGCCCGGACGATGACCGGTGCGGCGATGGGCTCCGGGAGGGCCTCGGCGATGGCGTTGGCCAGGTTTCCCACCGGCGCGCTGCCCGGGTTGACCGTGGCCAGGGGGATCCAGCGCCGCGTCTTGAGCGTCGGGACGACGCCCGCCTGCACCAGCGAGGACTTTCCGCTGCCGGATGCGCCCACCACCACCAGCAGTCGTTCCCGGGGCTCGGCCGAGGCGGTGAGCATCCGCCGGACGATGTCCGAGACCTGCTGGTCCCGGCCGAAGAAGACGGCGGAGTCCTCCTCCCGGAAGGGCTCCAGACCGGGGTACGGCGGCCGCTGCGGATCCCAGTCGGAGCGCTTCGCCTTCGGATTCGTCACAACGTGGAGAACGATTTGTCCGATGATGAGTAGCACCACGATGGCGATGAACGCCGGAATCGCCACGGACTGGAGCAACCGCAGATAGGTGGGCGGTTCACTGAGGCTGGTCAGATAGTTGCCGATCAGACCGAGCAGGCTCGTCGCCAATATCAGTGCGACGTTGAGATACAGCGCGAGTGCCGGTTGTCTCTTCACGCCGACTCCGAGTCCAACATATTGTGTCCCAGAGGCGAAGCCCGCACCATCGTCGTCAGCGCTCGGGGAGCCGAGAATGCGTACGCTGGCACATGATATCGCCTCGATGCATCCCCGGCGCAAGACGACACCGGCCGCCAGCAGATCCTCGTCGACGCTCCCTCGGTGCCGAGTAGTTGATCGCGATGCCGGTCCACCGGGTCAGCGTGCGACCCTGCCGCCGTGTCGGATCCGGCATCGCCGGCCGAACTCGGCCAGGACGGCCAGGTCCAGCGGGCTGCCGGCGGTGTGCTGTTCGAAGTGCCACTGAACACCGAGCACGAACCGGTGTGGCCGGTCGACGCTGACGGCTTCGACCGCGCCGTCGGGCGCGACCGCCTCGATGTCGACGGTGTCCGGCAGCCCGGCGACGACCTGCGAGTGTTGGGAGTTGACCAGGAACTGGTCGCCGGGTGGCAGACCGGGCAGGTCGGCCAGCAGGCCGCCGGGGGTGAGGGTGACCGGGTGGGCCGGGCCCCACCTGTCGTCGTTGTCGTCCGGTAGCCGCCGGTGGCTGTCGGTGGGATCGGTGTCGCGCAGTTGTCCGCCACTGTGCACGGCGATCTCCTGCATGCCCCGGCAACTGCCGAGCACCGGCAGGTCGGGCAGGTGCGCGGCGGCGACGAGCAGTGCGTCGGCGACGGCATCGCGGGCGGCGTCGTACTCCCGGCTCGGCTGGACCGGCACGGCTGCGTCGTAACCGGCCGGGTGCACGAAGGTAGGGCCACCGGGCAGCACGAGACCGTCGAGGACGGACAGGACGGCGCCGGCGACGTCCGGCTCGGCCGCCGGGATCAACACACTGGCAACGCCGGCGTGCCGGGCGAGTTGACTGACGACGGTCCTGTTGACCCGGGAGTACGTCGTGCCGGTGGCGCTCTGGTTGCTACAGGCGAGCACGCCGACGACCGGCCTGGTGCGTGCTGGTGTTCCCACGTGATCAGCCTCTCGCCCAGGTAAGACGTCGGTCACGAGCGCGTCGACGCCGGCACGTCCGTGCAGCGTACGACCGACGGCGGCGACCATGACGCCGCCGGACGCCGTGGCCGTTACCGTAGCAACATCCCTACCCGCAGGCATCGACGGATTCCTCTACCATCGACGCGACGGGACCGTACGGGAGGATCGGGGCACGAAGAATCCCTTCTCTTCAACGCATCGGGCGAGATGAGGATCAGATGCGGCCATCGCAACCCCGCGAAGGAACAGATCCGCAGCGGCAGGAACCGGCTGATCCGGCACCGGAGCAGCGGCGCAGGGCTCGGCAGATGGCAGCGGACATTCTCCACGGCGATCCGGAGCTACGCGCGCAGAAAGAAGCGACGACAGATCACGGGCAGTGGGCCTCGGTCGGGCGGGCCGTCCTGTTCGATGACTACAGCGCGATCCGGCTCATGAATCAGATTTCATATCCCGACGGGTTCCAGCTGAGGGCCCGGCTGCGTGCCGGAGACGGCGACGTCATCGTCTGTCGGCCACGTCCGCCATCCGGTTTCGACGAGTACTACTCGGCCCGTCTTCGACTGGGTGACCCGGTATGGCTTCATCCCGACTCCGGAGCGGACCTCTGCACGGCGGCCTGGAACGACAGCCGTACGTCGGCCGCCCTGGTCGAAGCCGCTCGCAGTGGAGCTTATCTGCATCCCTACCACGCGTGCGAAGCGGCATGGCAGCTCGCCGAGCGGCTGTCCCGGGCGGCGCACCGATCGGTGCCGGTGCTCGGGCCGCCGCCCCGGTTGTGTCGGTTGGCAAATGACAAGTCCTGGTTCCTCGGCGCGGCCGCGGAGCTGCTCGGCGCCGAGGCGATCCCCCGGCTGCGGGTGACACGCCGCCTCGCCGAGTTCCCGGCCGCAGTCCAGGAAATCTCCCGGCGCTCGTCCAAGCTCGCCGTACGGATACCAGATTCGGCCGGCGGCCTGGGAATGCGCTTCTTCGCCACCGACGCCCTGCGTCGACTCAACCGGCAGGCCCTCGCCGACTGGGCCGCCGACGTGTACCGCGAGCTGGATCTGCGCAACGATTCTCCGGTACTGGTAACCGGCTGGGAGGAAACAATCGCCGCGCCCAGCATCGAGGTCAGGATCCCCCCGGGGAAAGCAGCGGCACCGATCTGCGGCCGCGTCATCGATCAGGTTTTCACGGACGCCGACCGGTCCCAGTTCGGTGGCGGCGTCGCCGGTTCTCTTCCGCACGAGATCGTGCGCCGCCTGCGCCGCCACGCTTCGACGATCGCGGTACTCCTGCAAGGACTGGGATATGTCGGGCGTCTGTCGTTGGATTTCATCGTTACCGGTCGGTCCTTCGCGGACGCGGACGTTCGGGTCGTCGACTGCAATGCCAGGTGGAGCGGCGGCTCGGTGCTGGGCGCCATGTTGGACCGCCTCTTTCCCCACCACGGGCAACTACCGTACGCCTTCGGCTTCCTGCGGCATCCAGAGCTTCGCACGGTACCGTTCCACGTCCTGATCGAACGACTGGAAGACAGGCTGTGGAATCCGTCCACCGGGCGCGGTGACCTGCTCGTGCACAACGTGGGTCATCTCGCGTCGTCCGGGCGCGTGGACATTGTGGTACTCGCTGGCGATGCCGGAACGGCCCGGTGCCGTCTGGAAGACCTGGCCAGAGCGGTGGCGGACGGAGCCGCCGCGCTGCTGCATCGTTAGCGCCCACCCTGCGGCGGCGTCCTGGGTACGACTGTGGTTGTCGACCGGCGGGTCCCGCTAGCCCGTTCTCGACCGGTGCGCTAGGCCGCCCGGTCCGTCACGCCGACGGTGCGGCCGGAGGCTGAGTCGGCGTGGACGCCTGCCGTATCAGCATGATGATCCCGCTCACCACCATCACCAGCAACACCACCGCCCCGAACGGCACCGCCAGCATGAAGGGCCACCGCCAGCTGAGCATCCGTGCCAACAGCGCCCCAGCCACGGGCCCGAGACCGAGCCCCAGCACCACCGCGCCGGCGACGAGTGGCGCCGCCCACACACGCCGTGGGCCCGCCTGCGCGACCAGCACGGCCGTCACGCCCCAGGCCAGACCGGCCCCGAACCCGGCCACCGCGCGGCCGAGCAGCAGCGAACCGCTCCCCGAGGCCAGCGTGATCAGCACCGATCCGGGAACCATCAGGGCGATCGCGGGCAATCCGACGGCGGTCGGCCACCGGCGGCCGAGCAGAGCGCCGATCGGGACCGCCAGTAGTGCCGGCAGAAGGTAGGCGACGAAGACCCAGAGGATCGCCGAGGCCGGCAGACCCATGTCCCGCTGCATCGCGGCCCATTCCGGCCCGACGGTGAGGGTCAGCAGGAAGGCACCCAGCGAGGCGGCGAGTGCGGGCCCGATCAGCAGCCAGGCCGGGCGTACGCCGGGGCGCGGGCCGTGCGGAGAAACGTGGTCGGCGGTACCGGGGAAGGACGGGGTCACCCCCGGGAGTGTACGGACGCGGTTGCGCGACAGGTGACGGTACCGGCGGTCGGCGAGGATCGGTCAGTTCGGCGTCACCGGCTCCGGCCGTCGTTCCCTGGCCCGGCCTGCTGACTACCCTTCCAGACTTGGCTACGGGCCCAGGCGCGAAGCGTTCGTCCGGTAGCCGTCGGAGGGTCACGGTACGGCGGAGACGGCGAAGCGTCCGACGTACCGGCGCTGCCAGGGTGTCTCGACGGCGTGCTTGTCGTAGTGCCGTCGGACGAATCCGACCGCCTCGTCCGCCGGTACCCCGTCGAGCACGGCGAGGCAGGCCAGCGCGGTACCGGTGCGGCCGCGCCCGCCGCCGCAGGCCACCTCGACGCGTTCGCTCGCGGCGCGCTCCCACGCCTCGCGCAGCGTCTTCGCCGCCTGCCGGCGGTCGCTGGGCAGCCAGAAGTCGGGCCAGCGCAGCCACCGGCTCTCCCACGCGACCGGCGGTGGCGTGCGACCCAACAGGTACACGCCCAAGGTTGGCGGCGGCCCAGCCGGCAGGGGCCGGCGCAGGCCACGGCCACGCACCAGGCGCCCGGACGGCAGGCGGAGGACGCCGGCGGCGGGTTCCCAGCCAGTGATCGACCCCATGATCAGCACGCTCCCGCATGTGAGAGATACCTCTGGACGGCGATCATAGGAACCGGCTTCGGGTGTGGTTTTCCGCACCCTACTGACTGTGTTTTTGCCGCGGCACTGACTGTGTTTTGCCGCGGCGAACGCGATCGACCCGAGCGGTCACTCGGCGGGGCACGGGCCGGGTCCACGCGCGGCGCGGACCCGGCCCGTGCCGGACCATCACGGAATGAACCTTTTCAATCTGGACCGCCACGGCGGCCACGCACCGCGTCCGACCTCGCGGTCCGCCGGACCGCAAGGGGAGGTTGAAAAGCTTCTATGATCAGGTCGCGGTGCAGCTCTGGTCGGTGCCCCGTTGCTCCTGCCGGGGCGAGCAGCCCGGGCCGGAGGGCGGCGGGCGGGCGCCTACCGGTTTCCGACTCAGAAGTTGACGTCGGCGCACCAGTAGTAGGTCTGGTCGGAGTGACTGGCCTTCCAGATGGTGTAGACGATGTGCCGACCGCTGCGCCCCGGCGCGCTGACGTTGATCGTGTTGGAGACGCCGTTCAGCACCGGGTCGTTCTCCCGGGTGCCGGCACCCGGCGCGTACCGGCCGGTCTCCCGGACCAGTTCGAGGTTGTTCCAGCCCAGCCGCTGGGTGAGCGGGTTGAACCCCTGCCGGGTGACGTAGATCAGGAAGTAGTCCGCCCCGTGCAGCGCCTGGTCGTGGACCTTGACACCGAAGTTGGCGCCGACGCTGGTGGCCTGCCAGTTGCCCGGGTTGTCCAGCGCGGCGTACCGGACGCCGCCGGTCTGCCCGGCGCTGCAGAGTTGTCCGTTCGGCACGGCGGCCTGGTGGTTGCCCGCGACGCCGTCGCGGTAGAGGCCGTTCCAGTTCCACATGGCGTTCGGGTCGGCCTGCCAGGCCTGCCAGCACATCGGGTCCTGGGTGGCCATCGCCGGGTTCTGGAAGTCGCTGCCCCAGCGCTTCCAGCAGCCGTAGTTGCGCGAGGCCGGGTTGATCGTCGAACCGTGCGCGCTCGCGGTGTCCTGCGTGACCACCAGGGCCACGGTGAGCGCGACGGCCCCGGCCACCGCGAGAGCGACGAGCCGCAGGACCATCGAGGCGCGATGCCGGGCCGGGTTGAGTTGTTGGGCGAGTGAAGACATGGGAATCCCCAGACGTCGATTGCACGAGCGAGTACGCGGGAGGCTGCCCGGCGCTCCCGCACCAACCACCCGGCTCCGGCGGCGGTGCCCTGAACAGAGATTCACATCGATGCATGCAGCTTGTCAATAGTTTAGAGAGCAAACTATGTAAGGAGGAACCAGAGCTACGACATCCTCGCGGTCGAGCTGAGACCGGGCGGCGAGATGGGTCGAGCACGACGAGCGCGACCGCCCGGTAGTCACGGAGATCCACTACACCTGCGCCGCGGACGACGGCGACCCGGCGCACGACGACGAGGTACACCCGGGACGGCCGGGAAGGCGTGGAGTATCTGTTACGGTCGATGACGTGGCGACCCATCCGCAACCGCCACTGCTCCGAAGCATCTGCGACGGAGAGGAAGCGCATCGATGAGTGCACTGTTCAACGCCCTGCGCGAACGGGTCGAGGTCAACGCGCGGCACGCGGTCGAGACGTACACCAACGAGGTCAGCGAGTACCAGGCGATGTCGCCCGGCGTCGATGACCGCATCGGGATGTACGACTTCGCGGTGTTCATCCGGCGCCGGTCGCTCGACCTCGCCGCGGCCGAGCTGCCGCTGACCGAGGAGGACCTGGCCGGCATCGCCACGGTCGGCCGCCAGCGGGCCGAGGTGGGACTGTCGGTGCCCTCGCAGCAACAGGTACTCGGCCTGCACACCGCGATGATGGTGCGGGAGGTGCACGATCTGGCCCGCCCCGAGGACGTCACCGACCTGCTGCGGATGGTCGGCTGGCTCGGTACCCAGGGCGTCCGGGCTCGAAGCGCCTACCTGCGCGGCTACACCCGTGGCGTGGGTGGCGCGCGGGTGTTGTCGACGCGGCTGGAGATCCTGGCCCGTACCCTGCTCGCCGACGAGCCGGTGGAGCCGTTCGTCGCCGACCTGCGCCTCGCGGGGCAGTACCATATTTCGATCTTGAAGATGGCGCAGCCGACGGCTTCGGAGACGCAGTCCGAGGTGGTCGCCGCGTTCGCCGCGGACCGGGTCCCGGTGACCTGGCTCGGCGCCGACGAGTTCGCGGTGCTCACACCCGGCACTACTCCGAAAGCGAAGATCCTTCAGCGGATACGCCATGCGGCGGCGCTGATCGGCCAGCCCTGCGGCGTGGGCTCGGCGGAGGGCGTGGTGGGCGGACTGGCCGAGACGCTGGCGTGGGCCCGCGAGGCGAGCCGGGTGGCACCGCCGCAGGATCGTCCGGAGCGGCTGCCGGAGATCGCGGACCTGTTCGTGGAGATGGCGGTGGCGCGCACGCCGGCGCTCGACGGGTGGCTGCGCAGCTACGCGAAGGCGCTCTCCACCGGCCCGGACCTGGTGGCGACGCTGCGTGCCTACTACGCCAGCGACATGAACCGGACGAGCGCCGCCGCCGCGCTGCACATCCACCCGCGCACGCTGGACTACCGGCTGCGCCGCGTGCGCGAGGTCACCGGCATCGATCCCGGCTCGACCGTCGGGGTCCGGCTGCTGAGTGCGACGGTAGCGCGGACGCTCGCCGTGGCGCACTACGCGGACTGACAAACGTCACCGCAGACTTACGCACCGCTCACGAAGACGCGCCCCGTCCGGTGCCGAGACACTCTGCGCCATGTGGAGGAGACTCATACGTGGCATCGCGGCGCCGGCCGTCGCACTCGCGATGCTGCTGACCGGGACCGCACAACCGGCCCGGGCCAACGCCGACGGCATCAGCGGTCCGATCGTGGACGCATCCTTGATCGCCTGGAACATCTACCGGTCGGGCGGTGCGACGCCGGAACAGATCGTCGAGTTCGTCCGGATCGTGACCGGCGCGCTCACCGGTCTGCAGAACGAGGTGAACGAGCACATCGACGGCATCGAGGCGGCCGAGGTGCTGGGACACGCCGCCTCAGTCAAGATCGACATGCTCGACTACCACAACTTCCGGGACAACGAGATCCTCCTGGAGATGTTCGCCATGGAGGTCGGCCGCTACGCGCAGAACGCGAGCAACAAGTACGAGGCGGTCGGGGTGAAGGCCAAGGACCAGATCGGCCTCGGCGCGCAGGTGCTCTACCCGATCCTGCTGGCCGCGCGCACCGACGCCGGCTGGACCGGTGGGCTCAGCGACATCGCAGCGGCGTACCGCCAGCTCAACCAGAAGATCGTGGCCGACCTGGAACCGACATGCACCCGGGTCAGCGACCCCGAACCCATTCCGGGCCGGATCTACGTCCGTCACGAGTGCACGGCGGCCAACGGTGAGAAGGCCTCCGCCGTCGACCACAAGGTCGGCGACACCTGGCACAGCGGGCCGGTCAACCTGGAGAACCTCAAGCTCGAAGCCGCCAAGGACTCCAGCTGGGCGGCGGCCAAACGCATCCTCGCCGGACAGGGACAGTAGGAGAGCAACGTGAGAAAACGACTGCGCAACTGCCTGATCGCCGCCGGCCTGGCCGTCGCGGTCACGGTGGTCCCCGCCGTACCGGCCCAGGCCGCACCGCGCACCGGTGACGTGCAGGCCATGGCCCTCGACTGGGTCAGCCTCGTCGTCCAGGTCGCCGGGCACCTGCTGTCCGGCGGCGGCTCCGAGGACGCCTCGCTGAAGGCGGCGGTCCAGGAGATCGTCGCCGCCGTCGAGGCCGCGAAGAACGACATCATCGCCCACACCGACCTGATCGCCAGCGCCGAGGTGCAGGCCTGCGCCCGCCAGCACACCATCGAGTTCGCCGACATCGAGAACATGTCGAACACGGTGCGGCAGCTCTGGGCGCAGAACGCGACGGGCTGCGCGACGCTGGCGACTGCGTACGTCACCACCGTCCAGACCCCGCAGGCGGTCGACAACATCGGCCATGTCCTGCCCGCACTGTTCGCCATCGTGGTCGCCGCTCGGGGCCGCGCCGGCCTGCCCAACGGCATCAACCTGGTCATCCAGGACCAGATCCGCAGCTACGAGGCGGTCGTCGCCAAGCTCACCCCGACGGACTGTGTGAAGAAGGGCCTCAAGGAACCGGGCCTCCCGCGCGAGAAGTGGTGGGAGTGCACCGCCTACAACGGCGACTGGGGCCAGTCCCAGTGGGTCACCGCCCCGGCCGAGCCCGTCCGCGCCCAGGCCGAGAACTCCGCCACCCGCAACACCAGCCGACCCACGGCCTTGTCCGCCCTACCCCAACTGCGCTCGTTGGGAGTCTGACCCGTTCTTCCCGGCCGCATGGTGTCGATCGACACCATGCGGCCGGAGACGGCCCGGACACCGACGAGCCCCCCAGCCCTCCCCCGAGCCCGAGCCCTGGCCCCAGCACGCCGACCTGGCGCGCTGGGGCATCGTCGTTGGACCTTTTCCACCTGCACCGCGCGGCGCTCACGCACCGCGTCCGACCTTGAGGTCCGCCAGGCCGCAAGGAGAGCTTGAAAAAGCCGGTCGCCGGCGGCGTAACGTTCCGGCGCCCTGCGGGCAAGTCCCGGATGAAGACATCGTGCCATCGGCCGGGTGGCCGGTCGGCGGCTGCTCACCGACGACGACATCACCCGGCTGGAGGAGCGGATCGACGCACAGACGGCCATCCGGCGGATGCTGCCCGCCATCGACGAGCTGACCGAGGGCGAGCGGGCGGTACTGGAGTTCGTCGCCATCGAGGGACTCACCGTCGGCGATGCGGCGGCGGCCCTCGGCATATCGACCGTGTCGGCGCGGGTCCGCCTGCACCGCGCCCGGAAGCGCCTACACCGGCACCCGCCCGGTGTCGGCGCAGTGACGCATCACCCGATCATGGAGGTACCACGGTGAAGGACTCGACGTCATTCGAAGACCGGCTGCTGGCCGTACTCGAGACCGAGATCGCGCAGCGCGAGGCGGCGCCGGGCGCCGTCGAGCGGCGCCGGGGCATCCGACCGGCGCGGGTCGGTGCGCTGACAGGTGCCGGGACGCTCGCCGTCGGCGCGGCAATCGGCATGCCGGTGGTGCTCGGCCAGGACGCGGGATCGGCGGCCTGGACGGTCGAGACCCGTGCCGACGGCTCGGTGGAGGTGAAGATCTGGGAGCTGAAGGACCCGGCAGGGCTGGAGCGCAAGCTGGCGGAGGCGGGCGTCCCGGCGTACATCAGCTTCGCGCCCGCCGGCACGGTCTGCAGGCAGAAGACCATTCGTACTGACTTCTCCCCGTCCGAGAAGGGCTTGGAAAGCAACGGGTACGGCTTCATCGTCCATCCCGGCCGGCTGGATCCGGACGAGCGGTTGGCGCTGACCGCGTACGCCATGGACAGCAGCGATGAGCTGGCCGCCACCCACGTCAACGTCGTTCCGCTCGACGAGGAACGTTGCAGGATCGTCCCGCTGGACGCTCCAGCCGAGAGCACCGGTCCGACCCCGACACCCGGCCGGTAGGCACCGACCGCCCGACACGCAGTCTGACGGGGCGGCCGGGCTGGCGAACCAGTCCCGACCGCCCGCGTGGTGGCCACAGGCGTTGGCTACAGGTCGAGCGGCTCGACCCAGATGTTGCGGTACTGGACCGGGTTGCCGTGGTCCTGCAGCCGGATGGCGCCCGAGGCCGGACCCTCGGGCCGGCTGCCGCCGGTGGGGCCGAGGATCTCGACGTCGTCGTGCACCCTGACACCGTTCCACACCAGCGTGACGCGCGCGTTCTCGACCTTGTTGCCGGCCGCGTCGTAGCGAGCCTGCCGGTAGACGATGTCGTACGTCTGCCAGCGCTGGGGCGGCAGCGCCGCGTTCACGTCGGGAGCCTTCTGGAGGTATATGGCTGCGGCGTCGTTGGTCTGCGGCGGGTCGATCCCGAACGAGTCCAGCACCTGGATCTCGTAGCGGTCCTGCAGGTACACGCCGCTGTTGGCGCGCGCCTGGCCGGTCACGTCCGGCGGGTACAGCGGCAGGTTGAACTCCACATGCAGGCGGAAGTCGCCGAAGGCCTGCACCGTACGCAGGTCTCCGTTGCGCACCGTCATGGCACCGTCGGCGACCGTCCACTCGGGTTCACGCCCGTCGCTGTGCTGCCATTCGGCGAGTTCGCGACCGTTGAACAAGGTGATGCGCGTGCCGTGCGGCCGGACGGCGAGCACGTCGAGGTTCACGTGTCCGGAGTCCGTGGCCTCCTTGCGGTACTCGATCACGTTACGGCCCCTGCCCAGGCGCACGGTCGTGGTGACCGTGCCCCACTCCTCCCAGGTCACGGTGGAGGGGAAGACCGTCTGCTCCACCCGTTCACCGTTGACGTACAGACTGAGCTGCTTCTCGCCGGAGTAGGGGTTCGGACCGTTGCTGTAGCGCATCGCCAGGTCGTATTTCCCGCTCGCCCGGACGTCGACGGCGATCCTGGTCGACGAGCCGTCCTGGGCGAACCCGGCGGCGAAGCCGGCACCGGAGTAGCCGGCGTGGTCGGTCGCCATGCCGACACCGGCGGTCCGGCCCTCCTCGGCCTCGAAGAACGTCTGTGGCTGCACCACCCGACCCGGGATCTCGTTGAGCGTGTACCAGGCCTCGGTGTTCCACAGCTCCTCACCGTCGGCCGAGGTGAACGGGCGAGGTGAGCGCAGGTACACCACGCGGTTCTCCTTCAGCCCCGGGATCCTGAGCTTGACGGTACGGCGGTCCCGCGACAGCTCGGCCCTGGCGACGTCGAGCGTCTCCAGCTCCAGCTTGGGCCCGCCGTACTGGCTCGTCGCACCGTACCGCCACTGCGTCACCTGGTAGGCATCGGCGAGCTTCTGCGTGGTCTCGGTCGACAGCGGCTCGGTGTACTCCAGCTCGAACCCGACATGCGACGCGCGCATCTGCTTGATCTCGAACACGGAGCTGCGGTTGGGCGTGAGCTTCTGCAGGCCGTAGGTGAGCTTCCCCTCCTGGCCCCAGTTGCCGCCGGCGCCCAGGCCGCCCACGTAGATCGCGCCGTCGGGGCCGAGTGCCACCTCGTTGACGCCGGACTCCAAGCCCTGCGTGTGCCGGAACACCGCGCCCTGGTACTGGCCCTCGATCCTCTCGAGGAACACACGCTGCAGGCCGCCGTAGGTCACGTCGCCGACGACCAGCTGCCCCTGGTACGGCCCCTGCCTCAGCAGCACCGGGGTGGATGGCGAGTTGGCGATCTCGTTCTGCGGAAGCCAGACGATGGGACGCGTCACCGGCTTGTCGTCGAACGGGCCCGCCGGGGTGGTGTAGTGGTTGTAGAAAGCGCCCTGCTTGATCTCGACCAGCTTGGACGCGGGTAGCCAGCCTCCCTGGTTGTCGGTGGCGAAGACCTCGCCCCGCGGACCCCAGCCGATTCCGTTGGGCGTACGCAGCCCTCCGGCGACGTACGTGATCTTCCCGGTCCTGGCGTTCACCTTGATCGAGGTACCGCGGTTCGGCGCGGGCTGGGGAACCGTGGTGGCGCCACCCAGGTCGATGGCGACCGACAGGTTGAGGTAGAAGTATCCGTCCCGATAGAGCAGGCCGAACGCGAACTCGTGGAAGTTGCCGCCCCACGGCCAGGTGGCGACCGTCCGGCGGTTGTCCGCGGCGCCGTCGCCGTCGGTGTCGCGCAGGGCCGTCAGCTCGTGCTTCTGGCTGACGTACACCGTGCCGCCGACCACGGCAACGCCCTGGGGTTCGCGCAGCCCTTCCGCGAACTTGCGGTAGGTCACCTGCTCGGGGCCGGTCTGGCCGGTGGCGCCCTCGACCACGTAGACCTCGCCGGTCGCGTTGTCGGTGCCGCCCCAGGTCGAGATCACCAGGTCGCCGTCGGGCATGAAGGCCATGCCGGTGACCTGTGGCTGGACCCCCTGTGGACGCAGGTCGGTGAGGGTGTAGCCGGGGTGCACCCGGTCGAGGGGCAGGCCGTCGCCGGCCGAGTCGGTGGCGCCCTCGCAGTACTTCCACCCCGGCGCCGTGACACGCACGACGCCCGCGTCGGTGCTCAGCGCCGAGGTCGGCACGACCTCGAAGTGGTCGGCGCCGGGGACGCGCCACTCGAGCCGCAGTACCTGGCCGCCGCCGTTGTCGAAGAACTCGACGAACAACGGGTGCAGGCCGGCGCTCAGGGTGACGGGCCCTTCCGCGGAGGTCTCGCCGTGCAGACCGTCGTGGTCGACGACAGGCTGGTCGCCGATGGTCAGCCGTGACCCGTCGTCACTGGTGAGCCGGAACGTGTAGCTGCCGTCGACGGGCGCGGCGAGGTTGGCGATGACGTGACTGACGAACCGGTCGGAGAGGCCGAACTCGTCGGTGGTGGTCCAGTTGATCTGCGGCATGAGCTTGTCGACGTTCGGCGTCTGTGCCGGTTTGAGGGTGCACAGCGCCGCCAGCGGGGTGCCCATGTCGAAGGAGCGCAGGGTGACGCCGGGTTCCTGCGGGGGGATGTCGGCGGCGACGGGCGCGGCCGTGGCCGGGGTGACGGTGGCGGCGGCAGAAAGGATCGCCAGAGCGGCACCCGCGAGCGCGGCGCGACCGCGCGGGTGCCGTCGGTTCGGTGCGGTCACGGTTCCTCCTGATGAGTGCGGATCCGGCAGATGCGGTCGGGCAACTTTCTTCCGATGGACCGGTCGGGTCGATCTCGCAACACAAAAGATAGGTCGCTGACAGTACCACTTTGGATCTTGCTAACGAAACTTTCGGAGGAATGAGTAAAAGTCGCCCCAGGTTTTTTGTACCGCCGTTATATAACGATGGTATGCTGCGTACATGAGTCCTCGACCGGCCGATCCCAGGGTGCGTACGATGCTGGTCGAAGCGGCCGCGCGAGTGCTGGCCCAGGAGGGCCCCGCCGCGTTGACCAGCCGCCGGTTGGCGGCGGAGATCGGCTCCTCGACGATGGCCGTCTTCAGCAGGTTCCAGAGCATGGCCGAGGTTCGGCGGGCGGTCCGGGAGGAGGCGTTCGGCCGCCTCAACGCGCGACTCGACGCGGTGCCGGCCTCGGACGACCCGGTCGCCGACCTCGTCGCGGCCGGCGCGGTCTTCTTCGCCAGCGGCGTGGCGAACCATCACCTGTACCGGGCGATGTTCCTCGACCCCCCGCCGGAGGACGACAACCTCGGCGCCGCCACCTACGAGCGGCTGGTCGCAGTGATACGCCGATGCGTGACCGCCGGCCGCTTCCCGGCCGCGCGTACGTCTCTGGTCCCGGTCTGGGCGGCCCAGATATGGAGCATGCGACACGGCATGGTCACCATGACGGTTGCCGAACTCCTGCCGGACGAGCAGGCCCGGTTCGTCCTCGACGACATGACCTTCCGGCTGCTGGTCGGCTACGGCGACGACCCGGCTCGGGCGAGGCGGTCGATCGCGCAGGGAAACCGTGCCGCAGCCGCAGGTCAGACACATCCACAGTGAAGGGAAGCCCGATGCGGTCCGACAACAACCCAGACAGCGACCGCCCCGCTCCGAAGGCGGCGGCAACAACGGTATGGGAGCGTACCGGCGGCCTGACCGGGCTGATCCAGTCGTCCCTGCCACCCACCGTGTTGGTGATCACCAACCTGTGGTGGGGCCTGTACCCGGCGATAGCCATCGCCGTCGGCACCGGCGTGCTCGTCACCCTGGTGCGGGTGCTGCGTCGCCAGCCACTGCGTCCGGCGTTCGGCGGGTTCGTCGGCGTTGCGGTCTCCGGGATCCTCGCCGCACGCAGCGGCGAGGCTCGGGATTTCTTCCTGGCCGACATCTGGTGGTACTTCCTGGCGTCCGTCGCCCTGGTCATCTCGATCCTGCTGCGCCGGCCGCTGGTCGGGGTGCTCTGGAGCGCCACCCAGGGAGTCGGCATGTGGTGGCGCCGGGACCGTCCGTCGCTGCGACGGTACGACATCGCCACCGCCGTACTCGCGGCCGTGTTCGCGGCCCGGTTCGTCGTGTTGCAGCGGCTCTACGAGCAGAACGAGGTCGGCTGGCTGACGGTCTCGAAGATCGCGATGAACTATCCACTATGGGCGGTGGCGCTGGTCGTCGTCGTCTGGGCCGTACGCCACGCTGACCACCGCCTCGGCTACTGCCGTAGTCGTTGACGCGACCCGCTCGCCGCCCTCGATCGGGCGGAGTTCGGCGCTGACAGGGCCACCGCTGTCGCCGATCGCCGTGACACCGCCGATGACCCACCCGGTGATGTGGTCCTGGAAGCGGCCCGCTACCAGGCCCGGCGCGTCGTCGACACCGCGGCGGCACTCAGGGCCGGCCGCGCCGACTGACTCAGGGCCACGGCAGACGCCTGGGTGTGCGCGTCCGGCAGCCAGGAGTGCAGCGGCAGTGCGCGGGTCC
The DNA here is from genome assembly GCF_050936445.1 of Plantactinospora sp. CA-294935. Taxonomy (NCBI): domain Bacteria; kingdom Bacillati; phylum Actinomycetota; class Actinomycetes; order Micromonosporales; family Micromonosporaceae; genus Plantactinospora; species Plantactinospora sp. CA-294935. Next base: position 6,364,487 of record NZ_JBNJMU010000001.1, on the reverse strand, counting down.
ACGCCGTATCCAGGACAACGGACGGCGCCTCAGGTTTCCGGGACAACGCCTCGATCCGGGTAGCAAGGCACCCGACAGTTCTGCCGTCGCGGCCGGGTACACCATCGCCGCCGGGCATCGTGGCTGCCCTGGTCGCGGGTGTTCTCGGGTTGATCGACTGGCTGGCGATCCCGGCCAGCGCCCGGGGCCAGTCCGGGGCGGTAGTCAACCGGGGCGCCGCGCTGTCGCCCGGCCAACCCCGTGGTCGCGCAGCTCGTCCAGCCCGGACTGCGCCCTCCCGTCGAACCGGTCGAGTAGGGCCCGGGCCGCCTCGACCTCGGCCGGCAATCGCCGGCGGCGCCGCAGCACCCAGCCCAGTTCCCGGCCCGCGTCGACGAGCGCGTACCGCCCGTGGGGCATGCGCCAGACCTCGCTGATCGTACGCAGGACCACCGGCACGGGACGCCGGAGAGCGGCGGTGAGGAGCCGGTTGCGTGCCTCCAGCCGGTGCCGGACGCGATGGACCCGGTCAGCCGCCAGCGGAAGGTGGTGCACGACCAGATCGTGGACGTAGGCCAGCCCCCAGCCCGCCGCCGCAAGGTCCAACGCCAGCAGCGCCTCTTCGCCGTACACCCGTAACCTCGGGTTGAAGCCACCCACCTGCTGGAAGGCCCGGCGGCGCACCGCGGTCGCGCAGGCCAGGAAACCCAACACCGCCGGACCGGGCAGGTCTAACGGCATCCCGAGCGGCTGTTCGGCCATTGCCGCCGACACCGGGTCGAGGCGCCGCTGCGGACCGACCCGTACCTGTGCGGTCAGCAGCCCCGCCCTGGGATGAGACCGGAAGAGCCGTACCGCCTGGTCCAGGGCGCCGGGCGCCCAGTAGGAGTCGTCGTCGGCGAAGGCGACGACGGGGCTGCGGGCCAATTCGACGCCGACGTTGCGGGCGGCGGCACCGGCGTTGTGATCGAGCCGGACGACCCGAACCTCGGGGAAGCACGCCGCCACGGCTTCCGAGGTTCCGTCGGTGGAAGCGTTGTCGACCACGATCACCGGCGCCGTGTGCCGGGCCAGTGTTGCCAGGAGTTGGTCCCGCCGATTGCGGGTGGCCACCACCACCGTCACGTCGCGCATGATCGGGCTGGTACCCCCATCCCGGTCCGCTCATGTCAGATGGTCGATCCTCCTGGGTCCTTCCGTCACCCTGACAGGACAGGCGGCCCGGCGGTGGTCAAACCGCCAGATCGGCGACCGGATTGCTTCGCCTGACGCGGTTGGCGGGTCTCCTCGTCCACCGCGATCAGCTCGGGTCGTCAGGGCAGAATCCAGACGGTGTCCGTGGCGGACGAGTACGCGGGGCAGGCAGGTTTGGTCGGATAGATATGGGGCATCGGAGGGCATGGCGGCCGACGCTCTGCACCCGCCGTTGCCGGCGCATCTGCAGGTCGAGATCACCTCGGCATGCAACCTGCGCTGCGTCATGTGCCTGGTGCGGTACCGGCCGCCGGTGAACAGGCTCGCCGGTGCCATGCGGCCGGAGCTGTTCCACCGGCTCCTGGACCAGGTGCCCACCCTGAGCCGGCTGACCCTACAGGGACTCGGCGAGCCACTCCTGTCGCCGTACCTGATGGAGATGATCACGGCGGCGGTCGATCGGCGGATCACCGTCGGCTTCAACACCAACGCCACCCTGCTCACCCGCCGACGGGCCGAAGATCTGGTGGACAGCGGTGTCGACTGGCTCCATGTCTCGCTCGACGGCGCATCGACGAGCACCTACCAGGCGGTCCGCGACACCGCCGCCTTCGACACCGTCGTGTCGAACCTCGCCGGGCTCGTCCGGGCCAAACGCGCCGCCGGCCGCAGCACCCCGTGGGTTCGGGTGGTCTTCGTCGCGATGCGCGACAACGTCGCCGAACTGCCCGACCTGGTACGCCTGCTGGGCCGCCTCGGCGTGGACGAGTTGCACGTGCAGAACCTGTCGCACAGCTTCTCGGACACCGACCCGACCGGCCGCTACCACGAAATCCGCCGGTTCACGATGGAGCAGGCACTGTGGGCCGGGCAGGACGGCGACCGGGCGGCCACCGTCTTCGACGAGGCGCGGCGGGTGGCGCGGGACCACCGGGTACGGTTGCGTCTGCCGCGCCCGGGCACGCCACCGGTGACCGGGGTGTCCGACGGCCGGGGCTGCTCGTGGCCCTGGGAGGCGGCCTACGTCACCAGTACGGGCGTGCTACAGCCCTGTTGCATGGTGATGGGCGACGACCGGGTGTCGCTGGGACGGTTGGCCGAGCAGAGCTTCCCCCAGATCTGGTACGGCGATGCGTACCGCGAGTTCCGTCGGCGTCTCTCCGGCAACGACCCACCCGACGTGTGCCGGGGTTGTTCCCTCTACCGGCACACGTTCTGACCTCGGACGTCAGTTTGCCCGAGCCAGTGCGTCGCGCAGTACCGCGAGCATCACCACGCCCGGGTCGGCCTCCGACACGTCGGCAACCTGATCGCCGCCGACGTAGGCGTCACCGGCCATCAGCCCGGCCACATCGACCCGCAGATATCCGGTCGCCATCAGGCGTTCCGCTTCGCCGGGTGGCGCATCCGGGCGCACGTCGGTGCCGGGCTGCTGCACGGCGGAGACCGTCCCGACGGCTTCGCCTGCAGCGTCCACCACCGACATTCCCGTGTTGGCCCGGGCGATGGGCAGCGGCTCGGTCGGCATGCCGGGCACGGCCGGCTGGTGCGGATGCATGCCTAGCTCGTTCCCACGGCCTGCCAGGACGAAACCGAAGCTCTGTCGTCACTCCGCGAGCCATCGGCGAACCAGTGCGAAGTCTGCCCCGGTCAAGCCGATGTAGGGGTCGATGCGATGCAGCAGGGCCCGCGACGGATGCTCGGCCGAGACCCATCTCCGGTCGGCGTCGGTTATCTCGTCGTCCAGCCAGACGAACGGACGTCCGGCCGCCCACCGGGTCAGGCACGTCGTCTTCCAGTGCAGGCCGTGCCGCGGCTCGTCGTCCGAGTCGGGCCATTGCACGACCGGCAGTTCCGGGAGGCCGATCCGCGGCGAGATGACCTCGTTGGCGTCCGCCATCCAGGTCGTCGCCCAGACGAGCTGGCATCCCAGGTCCAGGAGCATCCGCCCGTCCTCCGGACGGAGCCGGTCGAGGAGCGGATTCCCCGTTGTGTCCGGTGGAGTCGACTCGGCGGGGCCTGCGGGACGTCCAGGGCTGGCGGGCCGTGCGGCCAACGGGATCAGTGGTCCGTCCACGTCGAGAAAGATCAACGGACGGTGCGCCGGGCTCGACACCATGACGCGAACCTACAACCACCGCTCAACGCCGGTCGATCAGGCCAGACCCCTGTCTCTGCCCTTCTTGATCTTCCTGGTGTCGCGGAGTTCGACGAACGGTTCCTCGTCCTCAGGGTGCCCGCCGGCGATGGCGCGGCCGCGGTGCAGTTCGGCGTCGAATTCGGCGCCGAGCAGGACCGCCAGGTTGGAAATCCACAGCCAGACGAAGAAGATGACGACGCCACCCAGGGTGCCGTAGGTCTTGTTGTAGGTGCCGAAGTTGGCGACGTAGAGCGCGAAACCGGCCGAGGCGATGATCCAGACGACGACGGCCACCAGCCCGCCGGGGGTGATCCACCGGAAACCGCCTTGACGGGCGTTGGGGGCGGCCCAGTACAGGATGGCGAACATCAGGCTGACCAGCACCACCAGGATCGGCCATTTGGCGACGTTCCAGCCGGTGATCAGCGCCGAGCCCGCGCCCAGGGCGTCACCGACCCACTCGGCGAGCTTGCCGGTGAAGACGACCATCAGAGCGCTGACCGCGAGCAGGATCCCGACCACGATGGTCACCGCGATCCGGATCGGCAGGGTCTTCCAGATCGGGCGCCCCTCGGGTACGTCGTAGATGGCGTTGGACGCGCGCATGAACGCGGCGATGTACCCGGACGCGGACCACAGCGCGACGACCAGACCGATGACGGCGAACAGTCCGGCCGTGCCCTGTGCCTCGATGAGGTTGCGCGCCCCGGTCTTCAGGATCTCGCCGACCGGGCCGGGCGCGATCCTGCCCATGTCGTCGATCAGCGGTTGAAGTACCGAGTCGCCGATCAGGCCGAGCACCGAGACCAGGACCAGTAGGCCGGGGAAGATCGACAGGACCGCGTAGTAAGTGAGCGGCGGCCCAGTCGGTCAGGCGGTCGTCGCCGAACTCGCGCACGGTACGTCGCAGGACGCCCCACCAGCCCCGTACACCGAGCGTGGTGGGCTGGTCCGGAGCCTGTCCCGCCCCGTGCGAGCCGGCCTGCGACGCCGACGGGCCCCGACCCGCGCCGGTCGGTTCGCCGTCGGCGGTCCGGTGGTCGCGATAGGCGCGGTCGGTGCTGTTGTCCACCATCGCGGAGCCTGCCTCTCAGGTTTCGTAGCGGGCTGTCTCTACCGCGACCGCCACCGCCGCAGCCGGGCACCGGGTTTGGACGCGCGGCGACGGCGCACCAGCAGCACCGCTGCCAAGGCGGTGGCGAGCCCGGCCAGCACGCCGACGTACGGCGCCGGCCGCTGCCGCGCCTTTCCGACGCTGCGCCGGGTGGCCTCCCTGGCCCGCACGGCGGTGACCTGGGCGGCGTCCTTGGCACGCACCACGGCCACCTGGGCGGTGTCCGTCGCTCGGTCCTTGACCTGCCCGGCTTGACCCCTGACCTCGGCGACCTTTTCCTTGGCACGGGTCTTGACGTCCGCCCGCGCCGCCAGATGCTCGACGGTGTCGCCCAGCTCGGCCCGGGTCTGGGCGATGTCGGCACGGATCAGGTCCGGATCGTCCGTCGGCGGTACAGCCGTCACGCCTGTGGCGGTGGTGCGGGTACGGCCGCTCTTACCGGTACTCGTGCTCATCGGTGTGCCCTCTCCTTCACCTCGTCGATATCAGCCCTGACGCTGCGGACCGCTTCCTCGGGGACCGGTGGGCTGGCCTGCCGCACCTGCCGGCGGCCCACGAGGGCCAGTCCGGCGGCCGCGGCGAAGAGCACCACGGACACGATCAACGCGGCCAGCCAGCCGGGCATCGCCTCGGCCATCGCGAGGATGACGCCGGCCAGCAGCGCCGCCACCCCGTACAGGGCGACCAGCCCGCCGCCGCCGAACAGGCCGGCACCGATGCCGGCTCTCTTGCCCTTCTCGGTCAGCTCCGCCTTGGCCAGCGCCAGTTCGTCCCGGACCAGGCGCGAGATCTGCTCGGCGGCCTGGCGGACCAGTTCGGCGGTCGGGGCCTGCGCGGGACCAGCCGAGCCGTCCCGGCTGAGGTCACTCATCTCGTCCGCTCCCTTCCTCTGACGGACGGATATGCCCCACCGCGGTCCTGCTCAAAACGCCCGGCTGCCGGGCCGCCGTCGCTCCGGGCAACGCAGGTGTGACGGACGGACGAGGCGACTGTGCACGGAGGACGGTCCGGGTCGGTTTGTCGGCCGATCCGTGCGCCGCCGCGCCGTGCTGCCAGCGCCGCCACGTGGCTCCAACGACGCCGAACCATCCAGCGGGGATGTAGGCCAGCATCGATAAGGCGCTCTCCAGGCACGCCCCTGAGCTGGGCAAAGAATCCTAGTACCAGCGACGCGCGTCGCAGTAACCATCGACGTTCATCGTCCAGTACATCTGCAACAACAGCACCAACCAACAATGGACCTTTTTCAACCTGAACCGCGCGGCGCCCACGCACCGCGTCCGACCTTGCGGTCCGCCGGACCGCAAGGGGAGGTTGAAAAAGGTTCAATGGACACGCACCCAATCCTGAACACCGACGCGCCCACCGCTTTCGCTCATCGCTTCCGCCCGCCGGGCCGACTGATCGTTTCCCAACGATTCAACTTCTGGATACGTCGTCGGTCTGGACCGGGTTCCCCTGGCGGAGCCGAACAGGACGTCGTCCCAGCTCGGTGGCCGCGGACCCGTCCGCCGGGAGGTGCAGCGGCCGGCGGCGGAGTCCACCCACCTTCTGTAACGAGGCCGTGACCTTTGGTAGAAGCTGGCGAACCGTTCCGCTCCGCGCATGTTCGTCTATGTCTCTTTCTGAACGAGTTGGTTCGATAAATGGCGCGATCGATCACATTGGATTAAGAACAGGTTGCTGAGGCGTTGCGGGCGCCGGCACGGTCGTCTCCAGTCCGAGTCGGCGCACCGGCGCACACCAAGCAGGCGGCTACGCGCAGGCAGTACGGCACGGATCCGCCGTACTTGGCAACAGGATCCCCGTGAGGAAGGACGAGACATTGACGACCCGACAGGCCGGCAGATCGGTCGGAATCATGAACAACACTCGACATGGTGAGGTATCGACGTCCCGTCGGCGCTCACTGGGTCGCGTCCTCATCGGCGCCCTGACCGCGGTGACGCTGATTCCGGTCGCCGCCGTCGGCGGCGGATCACCGGCGAGCGCGGCCACCAACCAGTTCAGAGGGATGAACTGGGCCGTGCTGGGTGACAACTTCAGCACGGGCCCGCTCGTCATCCAAGGCCTGAGCCAGTCCGACAGCAACGCGACCGTGCGAGCCAAGGCCAACGCCCTCTATGACGACATGGCGACCATGGGGGTCAACACCGTCCGGCTGCCGATCAACACCCACACCGTCGGCACGACGTGGTGGAACAACTACCGGGGCGCCATCGACGCCGCCACCGCCCGCGGATTCAAGGTCATCCTCGCCTATTGGGAGGACGGCGCCGCCTCCGGCGGCAGGATCACGAACCTCGCCGCGTGGAACACGATGTGGTCCCGCGTGACCAGCACCTACGGCTCCAACACCAATGTCTACTTCGAGCCGATGAACGAGCCCCACGGCTACAGCTCGGCGGACTGGCGCAACGTCGCGGCGAACTGGCTCAGCTACCACTACTCGGCGGTGCCCGGTCGGACGCTCATCGGCGGCACCGGCTACAGCCAGGACCTACGGGACGTCTGCAACGACAGCCGCTTCAATGGAACGTTGCTGTCCTTCCACCACTACGCCTTCTTCTACAGCCCGATGACGTACGACGCCTTCCGAAGCCACATTCAGACCCGCCTCGGGAACTGCGCCTCCCGCGCGGTCGTGACCGAGTACGGCGCACCGATGTCCACCGGCCTCAACTACGCCGACGCGAGCAGCACCGACAACTTCGTGCGTCACATCCGCGCCGTCACACAGGTCATGCGTGACAACCAGATGGGCGGCACCTACTGGCCCGCGCTCGGCGGCAAGCCCACCGGAAGCCTCGGCTACGACCATTACTCGATGTTCGCCCTCAGCGGCAGCGGCACCAATCTCAACCTGACTGTCCGCAATGCGTCCGGCCGCGACCGCATCCGTTATGGCTGGGGACTATAGATCGGCTCCACGCCACAGTGAACCCTTTTCCGCCTCCCCTTGCGGTCCGGCGGACCGCAAGGTCGGACGCGGTGCGTGAGCGCCGCGCGGTCCAGGTTGAAAAGGTTCAGTCTGAACCAGCGATCGCAGAATGGTCGCCGACGGCAGCTTCGCAACACCGCACCAACCAGCGACGGTTGGGCATCGCCGTCCGACGGTCGTCTCCACCGGATCGCGGACTCGTGGTACAACGCGCCCCCGGCGCCGAGCTTCGTGCGCGGTGCCGGGGGCTGGCCACGGCTTCACGCCGACTAGTCCGGATCGCTGGTCAGCTCGACGACCCTCAGCGCGACGGGAAGCGGCCCCGAGCGCAGTTGGCTCACCAGCGCCTCCGCCGTCGACCGGGTGAAGTTCCCGACGATCTGGGCGTCGCCGGTGAGTACGGCCTGGATCGCCGGCGCGGAGACCACCACGTCGTCCACCACGATGGCCACCTGGTTCGCGCCATCCCCGGCACCTGACGCCGTCCTGGTCATCTCGGTGAACCGCTGCTGCCCGACCGAGGTGAAGCCGATCGTCACCACCCACTGACCATGTGTCTCCAGGGTCGCCGTCGCCTTGCTGACGTCCACCGCCGACAACGCGGCGGAGTCGAGCAGATACCTACTCGGCGGCTCGGCCCGGTCGCAGGTGGCGGTCCGTTCGCCCGGCGCGGTGAGCACGTCGACCGGGCGAGCCAGCAACTGCGCACAGGTCACCGTCGGCACCACATATCCCATCTCGGGCGGCAGCACCGCGACCTCAGCGCCGGAGAGCGCCGCGAAGGGAGTGAGCGCCTCCCTCGTCACCGGATCGATCTGTTCCGGAGCGGGCCGATCCCGGACGAGCGACTGGGCGACCTCGTACGCCCGACCGAGCTTGGTGATCACCTGGTCCCGGCTGGGCGGCGGTGCGGTCGGCGGGCCTGGCGCCGGCGGGGTGCCGGCGGCCGAGGCGTCGGGTCGCTGCGTGGTGGTGGCGAGTACGCGACGGAACTCGAGTTCGCCGACGGCCACCAGGGCGCGCAGTTTCTCCTCCTGGTGGGCGCCGGTCACCCGCACGACGATCCTGTGGTCGCCGGACCGCTGCACCGACGGATCGGCCAACCCAGCGGCATCGGCCCGGTCCGCGAGTGCCCGCCTGGTCCGTTCGAGCGCGTCGTCGGTGGCGGGGGCGATCGCCTCCACGGTGATCGTGGTGCTGCCGCGGACGTCGCGGATCCGGTCACGGACCACGACGGTCAGCAGCGCGATCCCGGCACCGCAGAGAACGACCAGGGCCAGCCCGCCCGCCACGAGCACCGCGACGACCCTTCGCCTGCCGGCCGCCGGCGGGCCGGACAGGCCCGCCGACGGCGTCCCGGTCGGTACTGACGAAGGTTGACCGTGGTCCATGGGACGGAGCTTACTGAGCCTCGGCCACCGGACCGTCGGTTGGCTGGTTGAGGCGGGCGAGCTTGCCGCGTACACCGTCGAAGTGGGCGTGCATCGCCACGGCGGCGGCGGTCTTGTCCGCGGCGGCGATCGCGGTGTAGATGTCGCGGTGCCGGCGCGCGACGTCGGCCGGGGTCTCGTCCGGAGCCCCCAGCTCGTCGCGGAGCTGGTAGAAGACCTCCCAGAACGCGCCGAGCAGGCGGCCGACCAGCGGGTTGCCCAGCGGCCGGTAGAGCAGTTCGTGGAAGAGGCGGTCCGTCTCCGGCGAGACGATGCCGGCCAGTGCCTCTGCCTCCATCCGCTCGGTCACCTCGGCGACCGGCGCCAGATCGAGCTCCTGCGGCCGGTCGATCAGCCGCTGGACCAGCCCGCTCTCCAGGACCTCGCGGATCTCGGTCAGATAGCCGAGGTCGTTGCGCCCGTCCTGCAGGGTGATCCGGCTGTGGAACGCCAGCTCGTCGACGAAGCCGGTGAACGACATCCGGCCGACGAACATCCCGAAGCCGTGCCGGATGTCCACGATGCCGACCGCCTGTAGCGCCTTGAGTGCCTCCCGCACGGAGTTGCGGCTGATTCGCAGGTCCTCCATCAGCTCCGACTCGGTGGGCAGCGGGTCCCCGGCCGCGAGCCGGCGTTCGAGGATGAGGCCCTTGACCGCCTCCTGGACCTCGACCGCGCGGCTCAGCCGCGGTCGGGTCCGGCGGTCGGGCGCGGCGGGTTTCCGCTGGGTCGGGCGGTCGGTCATGACGTCCCGCCCGGGCGACGCCGGCCGGCCGGGCGGATCGGGGGCGCATCCAGACCAGACGTCCTACGACGACGCTCGGCGGCCCGCCGTGACGCCGCTGTGACCGCCTGTCGATCATGGCGAAACCGTGCTGACATCTCCAGGTAACCCTCTCTTGACCCGAGGACTGATCGGCCTCTAGCCTCCAGTCTAATGCCAACATGGGATGTGGGACGTCCAACTTCCATCGCACACATAACTGCCGACGCCTTGTAGGAGGCACCGTGAGCGCCCCGGTATCTCGGCCCGTTTTCAGCCGTCGCGACTTCCTGCGTTACAGCGGAGCGCTGAGCGCCGCGGCGACCATCGCGGCCACCGTCTCCGCCTGCGAGTCCGGCCCCGCCTCGACCGGTTCGGTCGGTGCCGCCGACGACAAAGACCTGGTCACCGCCGTGATCGGGTACGGCAACGACCAGAGCTGGGACCCGACCATGACGGCCTCGGCCTTCTCCATGGCGGCGATCGGGCACATCTACGAGGGGCTCGTGGAGACCGACCCGATCAGCCGCGAGCCGTACCCGGCACTCGCCACCGCGTTGCCGACCGACCCGGCGGCTACCTCGTGGAAGCTCACCCTGCGTCAGGGCGCGAAGTGGCACGACGGCCAGCCGGTCACCGTCGACGACGTCGTCTTCACCTTCCAGCGGATCCTCGACCCCCAGGCGAAGGTGCTGCTCTACAGCTTCTTCGGCGCCTGGCTCAAGGAGGTCAGGAAGGTCGACGACGCCACCGTCGAAGTGGTCCTCAACTTCCCCTTCCCGGACGCCCTCAAGCGCCTCGCCATCGCCAAGATCATGCCGAAGCACGTCTTCGGCGCACCGGGCGGCTGGGACGCGGCCAAGGGCGGCAAGGCGGTCGGCTCCGGCCCGTACCGGATGACCGCGCACAACCCGAAGTCGAACACCACCTTCGAGGCGTTCGCCGACTACAACGGCCCGCGCAAGGCCCAGTTCAAGAAGATGAACTGGCTATCCATCGTGGATGCCGCCGCCAGGGTCGCGAAGATCTCCGGTGCACATGCCGAGGCGCAGATCGCCGACAACATCCCCTATGCCAACATCGCCCAGCTGAAGGAATCCGGGCTGACCGTCGAGGGCGGCAAGGGCATGAACCACATGTTCCTGATGTTCAACACCGGCACCAAGCCGTTCGACGACGTACGGGTGCGGCAGGCGCTGCTCTACGCCATCGACACCGGCAAGATGATCGAGGTCGCGCTCAAGGGGCACGGTACGCCGGCCACCAACTTCCTCAACGAGCAGAACCCGTCCTACGCCAGGGCGAAGACCGTCTACAACTACGACCCGGACAAGGCCAAATCGCTGCTTGCCGCCGCCGGCGTCACCAACCTGTCGGTCACGCTGATGGCGGTCAACGTGAGCTGGATCAGCGACTGCCTGCCGACCGTCGCGAACTCCTGGAACGCGATCGGGGTCAAGACGACGCTCCAGCCACAGGACACCAGCGCGCTGTTCACCAAGATGGACCAGTCGCAGGACTACCAGGTGGTCGCCGCCGCCTCCAACCCCAACCAGTTCGGCATCGACGCCGACCTGATCCTGCGCTACAACTACACCTCGGGCGGCACCTGGATGAAGTACACCCGGTGGGACACCAGCCCGGCGGCGAAGACCATCTTCGACCTGATGGACCAGGCGATCCGGGAACCGGACGAGGCGCGGAAGCTCGCCCTGACCCGCCAGTACCTGGACATGGTCGCCGAGCAGGCGGTGCTCTACCCGGTGGTGCACACCGAGCTGATGACCGCGTGGGACCCGAAGAAGATCTCCGGGATCCGCCCGCAGCCGTACCCGGGGTTCAACCTGCTGCAGGCCCAGCGTCGCTGATCCCAGTTCCGCGGCCGGTAACCCCGCCGGCCGCGGAACTCATCGCCGAGGAGTCCCATGGCAGCGATCGCCAGAATGCTGGTCCGCCGCGTACTCATCCTGATCCCGCTCCTGCTTGGCGTGATCCTCTTCGTCTTCATCGTCATGCGGTTCTCGCAGAACAAGCCGGAGTACGCCTACTTCGCGGGCGCCAACCCCACCCCCGAGCAGATCCACCAGTTCCAGGTCGAGAACGGCCTGCTGGATCCGCTGCCGCTGCGGTACGTGCGGTTCGTCGCCGATCTGGCACAGGGTGACCTGGGCACCAGCGTGCTCACCAACGCGCCGGTACTGGATTCGGTGCTGACCGCGCTGCCGCTCACCCTCCAGCTCACCTTCCTGGGCCTGCTGGTCGGCGTACTCACCGCGCTGGTCTTCGGGGTCACCGCGGCGATCTTCCGGGACCGCTGGCCGGACCAGCTGATCCGGGTCGTGTCGCTCGGCGGGGTGGCCGCCCCGTCGTTCTGGCTGGCCCTGCTGATGATCCAGTACCTCGCGGTGGAGCAGGGCCTCTTCCCGACCGGCGGCTACGTCAACCCCGCCGACTCGTTCAGCGGGTGGCTGCGGTCGATGACCCTGCCGGCCCTGTCGTTGTCGCTGCCGGTGGCGGCCCAGCTGACCCGGATCGTCCGGACGTCGATGGTCGAGGAACTGGACCGGGACTACGTCCGGACCGCCATCGGCAGCGGCCTGCCGCCGATCGTCGTGGTGGGCCGGAACGTGCTCCGCAACGCCTTGATCAACCCGTTGACCGTGCTGGGTCTGCGGGTCGGCTACCTGCTCGGTGGCGCGGTGGTCATCGAGACCATCTTCTCCCTGCCCGGCATGGGCAAGCTGATGATCGACGGTGTCACCAACGGGGACCCGGCCGTGGTCCAGGGCGTGGTGCTGACCATCGCGACCGGATTCGTGGTGGTCAACCTGGTCGTCGACATCCTCTATCTACTGGTCAACCCGCGACTTCGGAGCGCAGCCTGATGCGACCAGGACTGACGAGACGTCTCGCCCGGCCGGGCGTCAACTTCAAGCGGCTCTCCGCACCCGCCTGGATCTCGCTCGGCGTCATCCTCCTCATCGCGCTCGCCGCGCTCTTCGCCCCGCTGCTCGCGCCGTACTCGCCGCTGGAGCAGGCGGCCGCCGCCGACGGGGCCCCGTCGGCGGAGCACTGGATGGGGCTGGACAGCGCCAACCGGGACATCCTCAGCCGGCTGCTGTACGGGGCGCGGTGGTCGCTGATCATCGGCCTGGGTGCGACCGCCCTGGCCCTGGTCGTCGGCGCGGTGCTCGGTGCCGTCGCGGCCACCTCCCGCAAGTGGGTCGACGAGGGGGTCATGCGGACGCTCGATGTCATCATGGCCTTCCCCGGCATCGCGCTGGCCGCCGTGCTGGTGGCGGTCTTCGGCGGCGGCATCCAGGTGCTCGTACTCGCGATCGCGTTCCTCTACATGCCCTCGGTGACCCGGGTGGTCCGGGCCAACGTGCTGGCCCAGTACGGCGAGGACTACGTGGACGCCGAGAGGGTCATCGGCGCCCGCACGCCGTACATCGTGATCCGGCACGTGGCGATCAACTGCGCCGCGCCGGTGCTGGTGTTCTGCACGGTGATGGTCGCGGACGCGATCGTCTTCGAGGCGTCGCTCTCGTTCATCGGCGCCGGGGTCCGGCCGCCGGACCCGTCCTGGGGCAGCGTCATCGCCGACGGCAAGAACATGGTGCTGCTCGGCGGCTGGTGGGCCACCGTCTTCCCGGGCCTGCTGATCCTGGTCACCGTCCTCGCGCTGAACATCCTCTCCGAGGGGGTCTCCGACGCCTGGGCGGCACCGACGGCCCGGCGGGTGCCCGGCGCGAAGAAGCCGGTCGAGGGCGACGCGTGGGAGCAGGCCGCCCCCGGATCCGGCGAGCTCACCGAGCTGCCCGGCCTGGCCGAGGCGGCGCGGCGGCTGGCCGAACGCGCCCGGCCGCTCCCGTCCGGTCCGCCGATGCTCCAGGTGAAGGAGCTGACCATCGGCTTCGAGGGCCGGCACGACGGGGTGGACATCGTGGCCGGCATCTCGTTCGACGTCCGGCCGGGCGAGGTACTCGGCCTGGTCGGCGAGTCGGGCTGCGGCAAGTCGCTGACCGCGCTGACCGTCATGGGGTTGCAGCCGAGGGGCGCCCGGATCGGCGGCGAGATCCGGTTCGACGGCAAGGATCTGCTGAAGCTGTCCCGCTCGGCCCGCCGGCGGCTGATGGGGCACGACATGGCGATGGTCTACCAGGACGCGCTCTCCTCGCTGAACCCCGCGATGACCATCAAGGCGCAGCTCAAGCAGGTCGTCCGGCGCGGTGGCCGGCGTACCCCGACCGAGCTGCTGGAGATGGTCGGGCTGGACCCGGCCCGGACCCTCTCGGCGTACCCGCACGAGCTTTCCGGAGGGCAGCGGCAGCGGGTGCTCATCGCGATGGCCCTGTCCCGGGATCCGAAGCTGATCGTCGCCGACGAGCCGACCACGGCGCTGGACGTGACGGTACAGGCGCAGGTGATCGAGCTGCTGCTGCGGCTCCGCGCCGAACTCGGGTTCGCGCTCATCCTGGTCTCCCACGACCTGGCCCTGGTCGCCGACGTCACCGACCGGGTGGTGGTGATGTACGGCGGGCAGATCGTCGAGACCGGCGTCACCGCGGCGCTGGTCGGCGCTCCGGCCCACCACTACGCCCGCGGGCTGCTGGGCTCGGTGCTCTCGCTGGAGGCGGGTGCGCGGCGGCTCACCCAGATCCGCGGGGTCGTCCCCTCCCCGGCCGACTTCCCGGCCGGTTGCCGGTTCGCCGACCGCTGCCCGATGGCCACCGAGATCTGCCGTACCGAGGCGCCACGGCTGACCGGTGCGGTGCACGGGCACGCGGTCGCCTGCCACCACCCGGCGATCGAGATCGCGACGCCGGTGGCCGTCGGATCGGAGGCACACTGATGGCGGCGACCCTGCTGGAGCTGCACGACGTACACGTGGTGCACCGGGCGCGGTCCGGCGGGATCTTCTCCCGGGACCGGGTCTACGCGCTCACCGGCGCCGACCTGACCATCGCCGCCGGCGAGACGGTGGGCGTGGTCGGCGAGTCGGGCTGCGGCAAGTCCACTCTGGCCCGGGTACTGGTCGGGCTCCAGCGGCCGACCGACGGCGCGGTGTCGTTCCGCGGCGAGGACGTCTGGTCGATGGCGGACTCCCGGCGCCGGTCCCTGATCGGATCGACCACCGGGATGGTCTTCCAGGATCCGTCCACCGCGCTGAACCGCCGGCTGCCGGTCCGGACGATCCTGCGCGATCCGCTGGATGTGCACCGCCGGGGCGTCCGCCGGGAGCGGGACGAGCGGGTCCGCGAGCTGCTCGACCTGGTCGGACTCCCGTCCAGTGCGGCCGACCTGCTGCCCAGCCAGCTCTCCGGCGGGCAGCGGCAGCGGGTGGCCATCGCCCGGGCGCTCGCGCTGCAACCGGAACTGCTCATCGCCGACGAGCCGACCAGCGCGCTGGACGTCTCGGTCCGGGCGCAGATCCTCAACCTGCTGCTGGACCTGAAGGACCGGCTCGGCCTGGCGCTGGTCTTCGTCTCGCACGACATCCAGACCGTCCGCCGGATGAGCGACCGGGTGGTCACGATGTACCTGGGGCGGATCGTGGAGCAGACGCCCGCGCAGGCCGTACCGCAGCACGCCCGGCACCCGTACACCCGGGCGCTCTTCTCCGCCACACCCGGGCTGCTCTCCCCGATCGACCCGATCCCGCTGGTGGGTCCGGTGCCGTCCGCGACCCGGCCGCCGAGCGGGTGCCCCTTCCGGACCCGCTGCTGGAAGGCGGACGAGGTCTGCGCCTCGGCGATGCCGCCGGTTCAGGGCAGCACCGACCGGCCAGACGACCACCTGTTCCGATGCCATCACCCCGTACTGGACGGGGCGAGCGACCTCGAACTGATCAGCCAAGCCCAGGAGCGAGCATGACCACCGCCAGTGCCCTCACCGGCGTCATCCCCCCGGTGTCCACCCCGTTGACCCCGGACCTCGACGTCGACACCGGGTCGCTGGCCCGGTTGGTGGACCATCTGTTGGCCGGCGGTGTGGACGGGCTCTTCGTGCTGGGCTCCACCTCCGAGGTCGCGTACCTGCCGGACGGTCACCGCAAGGTCGTGCTGGAGACGGTGATCGGGCACGTCGCCGGGCAGGTCCCGGTGTTGGCCGGCGTCATCGACACGACCGCGCTGCGGGTGCTGGACCACGCCCGGGTGGCGGCCGAGGCGGGCGCGGACGGCCTGGTGGCGACCGCGCCGTTCTACACCCGGACCCACCCGGACGAGATCGCCCTGCACTTCCGGACCATCGCGGCCCGCGGCGGACTTCCGCTGTACGCGTACGACCTGCCCGTCTCGGTACACAGCAAGCTCGGCACCGACCTGGTGCTGGAGCTGGCCGCCGAGGGGACGCTCGCCGGGGTCAAGGACTCCAGCGGTGACGAGGCCGGGCTGCGCGGGGTGATCCTCGGGCGCCGGGACCGCCCGGAAATCGGCGCGTTCAGCGTGCTGACCGGCTCCGAGCTGACCGTCGACTCGGCGCTGTGGATGGGAGCCGACGGTGTCGTGCCGGGCCTTGGCAACGTCGACCCGCACGGGTACGCGAGGCTGTTCCGGGCGGCGGGCAAGGGGGACTGGGAGGCGGCCCGCTCCGAGCAGGAGCGCCTGCTGCGCCTGTTCCAGCTCGTGAACGTCGGCGCCGGCCGGATCGGTATGAGCTCCTCGGCGCTGGGCGCCTTCAAGGCGGCGCTGCACCTGCGCGGCATCATCGCGCACCCGACCACGGCGCTGCCGCAGATCCCGCTGAACTCCGACGAGGTCGCCCGGGTCAAGGAGTACCTTGCCGTCGCCGGCCTGGTGTGACCGGGCCCGGCCGCCCGCCCGGCGGGGGTCAAACCGGCTCGGTCAGCGCCTCGACCGGCCGGGCCTCCGCCCGCGCGATGCGTGCCTTCACGTCGCGGAAGTGCAGCCGCATCGCCTCCCGGGCGGCCTCCGGGTCGCGGGCGCGCAGCGCCGCCACGATCCGGCGGTGGTTGACCACGATCTCCGCGGTCCGCTCCTCCGGCGGACCGAGCGCCGGCTCGACCTGGTGGTAGACGTCCCAGAACAGGCCGATCAGCTGGAGCACCAACTCGTTGCCGCACGACTCGTAGAGCAGCGAGTGGAACGCCCGGTCGGCCTCCAGGTCCCGGTCCATGGCGGTGACCAGGGCGTCCAGCGCGGCGATCCGGGGGCCGCTGACGATCTGCGCCACCTGGCCGATCAGCCCGGTCTCGATCAGCTCACGGACCTCGACCAGGTCGTGCAGCGCGCGGATCCCGCCGCCCGGACCGGAGCGCACCCGGAACGCCAGCGACGGGGTGAGCACGTCGAGTGACGCCTGACCGACGAACGTGCCGTAGCCGTGCCGGATCTCGACGATGCCCAGTGCCTGCAGGGCCCGCACCGCCTCGCGCACGCTGTTGCGGCTCGCCCCGAGCAGGTCCATGAGCTGCGGCTCGGTCGGCATCGGCGCGCCGGGGGCCAGGCGGCGCTCGTGGATCAGGGCGACGATGCGCTCCTGTAGCGACCCACCGTTACGCGTACGCATGCTGCCTCCAGGCTCGTCGAAACCTCGGGTCATAACATCCCACCTCTCGGACCCGGAAGGCCAGGCAGTGCGGGAAGTAACACCGGCGACACCGCCCGTACCGGTTGGAAATCAGCCGGACGTACCTGGCTCACCTGCCCGCTCGGCCGCTCGCCCGCCCGCTCGCGGCCGATCCGGCTGAACACAGGTCGTCTCGTCGACCAGGGAGAGCGGCATCGTGGAGATACTGACGTCGGAGACGCTCGGCGGCACCTGGGGTACGATACTGCTCCCCATCCGCGCCGACGAGTCGATCGACTGGGCGCGTCTCGACCCGGCCCTGGACATCCTCGTCGCCGCCGGGCTCGACGGCCTGTACGCGCACGGCACCGCCGGCGAGTTCCACACCCTCGGCGAGGACGAGTACGACCGGGTCAACGAGCTGCTGGCGCGGCGCTGCGAACGGCGCGGCGTGCCGTTCCAGATCGGGGCCAGCCACATGAGCGCGCAGACCTGCCTGGCCCGGGTCGCCCGGGCCCGTACGCTCCGGCCCGGTGCGATCCAGGTGACGCTGCCGGACTGGCTGCCGATGTCGCGCGGCGAGGTGCTGCGCTTCCTGGCCCGGGTCGCGGCCGTCGCCGACCCGGTGCCGCTGGTGCTCTACAACCCGCCGCACGCCAAGACCCAGGTGCCGGCCGAGCTGTACCCGGTGATCCGCCGCGAGGTCCACACACTGAACCTTTTTCAACCTGAACCGCGCGGCGCTCACGCACCGCGTCCGACCTTGCGGTCCACCGGACCGCAAGGGGAGGTTGAAAAAGGTTCACTCATCGGGATCAAGGTCGCCGGCGGCAACGCCGAATGGTACGCCCGGATGCGGCGGCACGCGGGCGGGATCGCGATCTTCGTCGCCGGCCACGACCTGGCGACCGGACGCCGGCACGGCGCCGCCGGCTCGTACTCGAACATCGCCGCACTCAGCCCGGCCGGGGCGATGGCGTGGCAGCGGATGATGGCCGAGCGACCGGACGCCGCACTCGACGTGGAGCGCCGGATCCATGCGTTCTTCACCGAACACATCCAGCCGCTCCAGCGCGGAGGGTACGCCAACTCCGCGCTCGACAAGTTCCTCGCCCACGTCGGCGACTGGGCCGACATCGGCACCCGGGTCCGCTGGCCGTACGCCTCGGTCGACCCCGCACTCGCCGAGCGGCTGCGACCGCTGGCCCGGGAGCGGCTGCCCGAACTCTTCCCGCAGGCGTAGCGCCGACCCACCGTCGATGGCGGGCCGGGCCTTACCGCCACCGCGTGGGCCCGACCCGCCATCGAGGTCCAGAAGACCGTCCCTTCAGGACCGGAGTACCGCCACGCCGCGCGGCGCGACGGTCACCGTGTCGACCGTCCGGTCACGTTCGCCGAGCAGGTCTACCGCCGGGCGGGGAAGGGGTACCGTCACCGGCTCGGTGCCGTGGTTGAGCAGCAGCAGGTACGACCGGTCGTCGCCGTGCCGGACCACCGCCTGCAACCCCTCCGGCAGGTCGGGCAGCACCGGCGCCGCACCGGCCTCGGCGCGGGCGAGGTCCAACACCGCCCGCATCATCGCCGGCTCCGGGCGGGTGGCGAGGTACCAGGCCATCCCGGCGCCGTACCGGTGCCGGGTGACCGCCGGCCGGCCGACCAGCTCCCCGCCGGCAAAGGTCGCGACGACCTCCGCCCCGTCGAGTTCGACCCACTCCGACCAGACCGTGCCGGTGTGCCGCCGTGTGCCGAACTCCAGCGCGACGGTGCCGCCCGCGGGCAGGGGCCAGAACTCGTCCACCCGCAACCCCAGCACGTCGCGGAGCGGGGCCGGGTAGCCGCCCAGGTACGCCCGGTCGCACTCGTCCACGATGCCGGTGAAGAACGACACGACCAGGTGCCCGCCACCGTCGACGTACCGGCGCAGCCGCTGCGCGACCTCGGCGGACATCAGGTAGAGGTTCGGCACGACGACCAGCCGGTATCCGGAGAGGTCCGCGGTCGGCGGCACCACGTCGCAGCAGACGTGCGCGTCGAAGAGCGGGTCGTAGTGCGCCTGCGCCGTCTCCAGCAGGTCCAGCACGGCCGGGTGGGCGTCGGACTCCAGCGCCCACCAGTTGGCCCAGTCGTGCAGCAGCGCGACGTCGGCCCGGACCCGCGTACCGGCCAGCTCGCCGACCTGGGCCAACTCCCGGCCCAGTGCCCGGATCTCCTGGTGCGTACGGGTCCGCGTCCCGCCGTGCGGCACCATCGCCGAGTGGAACTTCTCGGCGCCGCCGACCGCCTGCCGCCACTGGAAGAAGAGCACCGCGTCGGCGCCCTGTGCCACCGCCTGCCAACTCCACAGGCGCATCAGTCCGGGGCCCTTGGGGGCGTTGCGCACCCGCCAGTTCACCGCGCCGGGCGCCTGCTCCATCAGCAGCCACGGCTGTCCGCCGCGGGCCGAGCGGACCAGGTCGTAGCCGAAAGCGGCCGCCGCGTGCGCCCGCGGGTCGTACGGGTCCGGGTAGCTGTCCAGGCTGACCACGTCCTGCTCGGCGGCCCACCGGTACGAGTCGATCGGCTTGTGCAGCAGACCGATGAAGTTCGTGGTCACCGGAGTGGCCGGGGTGTGCCGCCGGACGACGTCGCGCTCGGCCAGATAGCAGGCGAGGATCGCGTCGTTGCTGAACCGGGCGAAGTCGAGCTTCTGTGCCGGGTTGGCGAAGGTGGGCGCGGTACGCGGCGGCAGTACCTCCGCCCAGTCGCCGTACCGCTGGGACCAGAACGTGGTGGACCACGCCTCGTTGAGCGCGTCGAGGTCGCCGTACCGGTCGCGCAGCCAGTCGCGGAAGTCGCTGGCCGACACGTCGCAGTAACAGGCCCGCACGTGGCAGCCGTACTCGTTGCCGATGTGCCACATCCGCAGCGCCGGGTGCCCGGCGTACCGGCCGGCCAGCCGCTCGACCAGCCGGCCCGCGTACCGGCGGTAGATCGGGCTGGACGGGCAGTACTGCTGCCGGCCGCCGGGCCAGAGCCGGACGCCGTCGACCCGCTCGGGCAGCGTCTCCGGGTGGAGCCGGGCGAGCCAGGGCGGCGGCGACGCGGTCATGGTGGCGAGGCTGGCGCCGATTCCGGCGTCGGCGAGGCCGTCCATCACCCGGTCGAACCAGCCGAAGTCGTACTCGCCGGGGCGCGGCTCGACGCTCGCCCAGGAGAAGATGCCGACCGAGACGAGCGAGACGCCGGTGTCGACCATCAGCTTCATGTCCTCGACCCAGACGTCTTCGGTCCACTGCTCGGGGTTGTAGTCCCCACCAAACATGATCTTGGGCATGGTCATCGGACGGGTTTCCCCCTTCGATCGTCGTACCGCGAAAATCCGTCCCGTCGGAGCCGCAGGTAGGATGTCCTCGCCGTTCGGGCAATCCATGACCGGTTTCCGGGCGCCGTCGAGGCGTGGCGACGACGCCACGGCGGTGAACGCCGTCGCCACGCGGTTCCGTGTCGCTCAGCTGACGTTGTCGAACGGAAGGCGCAGCCCGAGCTTGCCGCCGACCGGGAGGTTCCGCCGCTGGACCAGGTCCAGCTCGGTGGCGGTGAGGGCGCGCCGGTAGACACGTACCTCGTCCAGCGTGCCCCGGAAGCGGTCCACGCCGTCGATCCGCTGCCCGATGTGCAGCCCGCCGGTGCCGAACTCCCTGCCCAGGGTCAGCGAGCCGGCCGGGGCCGGCGCCGACGAGACCTGGAGGCCGTCCACCAGCAGCCGGAGCTCGCCGCGCGCCCGTTGCAGCACCACGAAGTGCCACTGCCCGTCGTTGTACGCGCTCTGCGACTGCACGGTGACGTCGAACCGGTCGACCGCGAGGATCGCCCGGATGCGGTTGCTGGCCGGTTCGGCCCGCAGCCACAGCGCCGGCGGGTTGGTGCCGCGGTCCACCCGGTGGAACCAGAGGATCGCGTGCGCGCCGGTCCGGTCCGAGTACCGGATCCAGGAGGTCAGCGTGAAGTCGTTTCCGCCGAGGTCGATCGAGTCGTCGAACTCCACCTCCACCCGGTCGTCGACCCGGTCCAGGCTCAGCCCGTTGCCGAACCGCCCGTCGGTGGTCTGCGCACCGCCGCGGACGTACGCCTCGTTGCGGTACGGCGACACGTCCGGGGTGGTCGGCCCGGGTGCCGGCGGTCCGGGGATGCCGGGCGGGGCGCCGTTCGGGGTCTCCAGGTACGCCTCGTTGAACCGCGCGAACCGGATCTGCTCGTACGGCGTGACGGTGCCGGCCTCGTACATCAGCGCCGCCTCGTCACCGTCCAGGCGCACCAGGTCCGAGTATGCCGACGGCCCCCAGTAGAAGACCTTGCCCTGGTCCCAGGTCTCGAACCTGCGCCCCTCGTCGTAGGAGGAACGGATCCCCATCGCCTCCCGGGCGCCGGGGTGCATCGGCGAGGAGTAGAGGATGCGGTCGTCGTCGAACCGCAGCAGCGATGCCTGCACGTCCGTCGTCGCCGGCGCCGGCACGGTACGGAACGGCGCGTCCCAGGTCTCGCCGCTGTCGCTGCTGATCGCGTACGCCCGGTTGCCGCCGTCGGTGCCGCGCTCGCGGGCCGACGCGTAGATCCGCCCGTCGGTGAGCTCGACGACGGTGAGCTCCTGGGCGATGACCGTACCGTCGTCGCGGGAGGTCTCCGCGCCGATGTTCCAGGTCAGTCCGCTGTCGTCGCTGTAGAGCAGGTGCGAGCCGTAGACGTGTGCGCCGACCCGGTCCCAGCTCTCGAAGCTCGCCCCGACGACCAGCCGCCCGGCGTGCGGGCCGTGCTCGAGCTGGATGCCGTGCATCGGGCCGGTGGCGTACCAGAAGTTCCACTCCGGACGCTTGCCCTCGGTCATCTCCCGGGCGGCCGTCCAGGTCGCCCCGTGGTCGTCGCTGTGCTGCACCCAGGGATCCCGGTCGCAGCCGTTCGGACACGGCTCCGCGCCGTTGTGCGTGCTCACCAGCACCACCCGGCCGGTACGCCGGTCGACGATCGGGACCGGGTTGCCGTGGGTGGTGCCGTTGCCCTCGGAGAGCACCTGGAGCGGTCCCCACGTCCGACCGCCGTCGGCGGAGCGGCGCAGCACGAGGTCGATGTCCTCGTCGTCGCCACAGTCCTTCACCCGCCCCTCGGCGAACGCCAGGAGCATGCCGTTCGTCGCCCGCACCACGCCGGGGATCCGGAAGCACGCGTAGCCGAAGTCGCCCTGCTTGTAGAGCACCTGCTCGTCCACGAACGGCGCGTTCTCGCCGATCGCGCCGGCGTCGAACCGGCCTGCCGGGACCGCACCCGCCGGGGCGCCGAATCCGCTGAGGAGCAGGCCGGCGAGGACCGACACGGCACCCGCCCGCCGGCACCGGAGGCGCCCGGTACGACCCTCCGGAGGATGACCACCCCGCATGTCGCCGCCCTTCCTAGCAAGAGGAGGTTGTGACGCAACATCCTACGTCCAACGTGGGATGTTAACTAGACAGCGCAGACATGTTCCCGACGTGTAGCGGACCGGTCGATATTCGGTGCGCCGGTGACTACGGCAGGACCGAACAGCAGTGCGTGGCCGCACTCCCCCGTCGCCCAACCGTCCCGTCGGGTCGATCAGGATCTCGCGGTTGGCCTGGAACCGGCCACCGGGGTCGGCGGCCGGGCGGACACGCCGCAGCGCTGCCCAGGCTTCGAGGGCCGAGGCGGAACCGGCGGTCGGAGCCACCTGAGCTGCGGGTGCAACGACTGAAGCCGTCCTGTCCGCGACGGAGGTTCCGACAGCAGCACCCCCGAATGCATGATCATGCGAGGCTGTGCATATACTATTGGTCGTGTCCAAGGTACTCACCTCCCTGCCTGTCGGTGAACGTGTCGGGATCGCCTTCTCCGGAGGCCTCGACACCTCGGTAGCGGTCGCGTGGATGCGCGACCGGGGCGCCGTGCCCTGCACATACACCGCCGACGTCGGCCAGTACGACGAGCCCGACATCGAATCGGTGCCGGGGCGCGCGATGGCGTACGGCGCGGAGGTCGCCCGGCTGGTCGACTGCCGGGCGGCACTGGTCGAGGAGGGGCTGGCCGCTCTGGCCTGCGGCGCCTTCCACATCCGGTCCGGTGGCCGCACCTACTTCAACACCACGCCCCTCGGCCGCGCCGTCACCGGCACCCTGCTGGTGCGCGCGATGCTCGAGGACGGCGTGCAGATCTGGGGGGACGGCTCCACCTTCAAGGGCAACGACATCGAGCGGTTCTACCGGTACGGCCTGCTCGCCAATCCCTCGCTTCGGATCTACAAGCCGTGGCTGGACGCCGACTTCGTCGGTGAACTCGGCGGCCGCAAGGAGATGTCGGAGTGGCTGCTCGCCCACGGCCTGCCCTACCGGGACAGCGTGGAGCGGGCGTACTCGACCGACGCCAACCTCTGGGGCGCGACGCACGAGGCCAAGACCCTGGAGCACCTCGACGCCGGCATCGAGATCGTCGATCCGATCATGGGTCTGCGGTTCTGGGACCCGGCGGTGGAGATCGTCCCCGAGGACGTCACCATCGGGTTCGCGCAGGGTAGGCCGGTGACGATCAACGGCAAGGAGTTCGCCTCCGCCATCGACCTGGTGCTGGAGGCCAACGCCATCGGCGGCCGGCACGGGCTGGGCATGTCCGACCAGATCGAGAACCGGGTCATCGAGGCCAAGAGCCGGGGCATCTACGAGGCGCCGGGCATGGCGTTGCTGCACGCGGCGTACGAACGGCTGGTCAACGCGATCCACAACGAGGACACCCTGGCCAGCTACCACACCGAGGGACGGAAGCTCGGCCGGCTGCTGTACGAGGGCCGCTGGCTCGACCCGCAGGCGTTGATGCTGCGCGAGTCGCTACAACGCTGGGTCGGTACGGCGGTCACCGGCGAGGTGACCCTGCGACTGCGACGCGGCGAGGACTACTCGGTCCTGGACACCTCGGGTCCGGCGTTCAGCTACCACCCCGACAAACTGTCGATGGAGCGGACGGAGGACTCCGCCTTCGGCCCGGTCGACCGGATCGGCCAGCTCACCATGCGCAACCTCGATATCGCCGACTCGCGCGCCAAGCTTGAGCAGTACGCCCGGCTCGGCATGGTCGGGGGCAGTCCGCACCCGGCCCTGCTCGGTGCGGCCCAGCCGACCTCGACCGGGCTGATCGGCGCGATGCCCGAGGGCGGCGCCGAGGCGATCGCCTCCCGTGGCGAGGTCTCCGACGTCGACAAGCTGCTCGACCACGCCGCGATGGAGGCGGGCACCGACTGACTGCCGGGTCCGTTCCGGGGTACGGCAGGCGCGATCGGGCGTCGCCGTACCAGGCGCATGCCCGGGCGTCGTACGTAATTGTGAGTAGAAGACTGTTCAACCAGGAGCGGACGCACCGGCCGAGGTTCCCCACCACACTCCCTGCATGAATCTGATCGCGCGGAACCGTCTCTTCTGGGTGGTGGCCCCGGCCATCCTGACGGCCATGGTGCTCCCGCCAGCGTCGAGCGCCGAGCCTTCGCGAACGCGCCAGCCGGACCGAGCCGTCCTCGCCGGCATCGCAGCGACAGAGGCCAGCACCGCAGAGCCAGAGGTGCGGGTCGAGGCGGGCACCCTGCGCGGCGAGGCCGGCACCGGAGTCGTCCGCTTCTCCGGGGTTCCGTACGCCACTGCGCCGGTCGGCAACCGGCGCTGGACCGCAGCTAAGCCGGCACGACCGTGGATCGGGGTGCGAGATGCGACAAGCCCCGGCCCCATCTGCCCGCAAGCCGGCCGTGACGAGCAGAACCAGCCGATCGTCATGGGCGAGGAGGACTGCCTCTACCTCGATGTCGTTACGCCGAGCAGACCGAGTCGGCCGGGTCGCCTGCCGGTGATCGTGTGGCTGCACGGAGGCAACTTCAACTCCGGCGCGGGCTCGCAGTTCGACGGCGCCCGCATCGCCACCGGCGGCGACGTCGTCGTGGTCACCGTCAACTATCGACTCGGCGCGCTCGGTTTCCTGTCCTCGGCTTCGCTCGACGGCGAGGGCACCATCTCGGGAAACTACGGCCTGCTCGACCAGGCCGAGGCGCTGCGATGGGTCCGCCGTAACATCACGGCGTTCGGTGGTGACCCGACCCGGGTGACCCTTGCGGGCCAGTCGGCCGGCGCCCGCGCGATCTGTGCTCACCTCTCCTCGCCAACGTCGCGCGGTCTGTTCCAGCGGGCGATCCTGCAGAGCGGCGCGTGTGCCAACCCGGTCATGACAAGGACCGACGCCGACCGCAAGGGCGTCGAGGCGATCCGCCAGGCTGGTTGTGACGACGCCGCGGACATCGCCGGGTGTCTGCGGTCGGTCCCGGTCGGGGACCTGGTCCACGTCCTGGCCGATCCCGACCGGCCCGTGACCGGACAGCGCCGAGACGATCCCTGGGGACCGGTCGCCGGCACACCCTTCCTGCCACGACAGCCGATCGACGCTATCCGGCACGGCACGGCGGCCCGCGTTCCCCTGCTGATCGGCAGTACCCACGACGAGATGCGCGGATTCGTGCTCACCGCGCACCGTGACCTGACCGCCGAGGGCTATGCCGAGGTGATCCGTTCCGCCTTCGGCAATCGTGCCGAGGACGTGTTGCGGGAGTACCTGGCTGATGACTTCGCCAGTCCGGCGCTGGCGCTGGCGACCGTGCTGACCGACTGGGGCGGTGGCATCGGCGCCTGCCCGGTACTCGAGACGGCCCGGACCGCAAGCCGGTACGCGCCCGTGTACGCCTACGAGTTTCTCGACGGCGCTCCGCCGTTCGGCGCGTACCACGGCTGGGACCTGCCGTTCCTCTGGGACACCTCCATCCCCCGGAGCCAGTATCCGGACTACACGGAGATGACCCCCGAGCAACGGCGGCTGAGCCAGGCGATGATCGACTACTGGACGACATTCGCGCACCGCGGCGACCCGAACACCGCTGGCCGGACTCCATGGGCACGCGCCCACCGCGGAACAACCGCCGTGCTCGGCCTCGCCACGGACACGATCGCATCGACTCCCTTCGCCACCGACCACAGGTGCCGATTCTGGGACGGCATTTGATCCACCCTCGCCGTCGACCCCAACGGCTTGGCCAGAAACGCCGCTCGCTCCGCGGGAGCGGGGCGAAGGTCTGCCTACTCGCTGTCCCGGGTGGTGGCACCGTACCGCTCGTCGGCGCGACTGCGGTGGGAGTCGCGGGCGGCGGCGCGGAGGAAGGCGTTGTAGCGGGCGAGGTCGTCCTCCTCTCCCGTGGCGTCGGCGCGGTCGGCGGCCCGGTCGAGCCGGGCCTGTTCGCGCTGGTCGGCGCGGATCCACTGCCGGAGCAGGATGATCATGACGATGGCGGCCGGGAGTTCGCCGAAGGCCCAGGCGATACCGGCGCCGAGACGCTGGTCGGCCAGCAGGGAGGATGCCCAGTCGGGATGGACGGCGGTGTACCAGTCCGGGGCGATGACGGTGCTCGACTGCATCAGGACCAGGCCGAAGAAGCCGTGTGCCATCATGGCCGCGAAGTGGACGATCACCAGCAGGGGTGGGGCGAGTCGTGGCCGTCCCGGGTCGACGCCGATGAGTACCCAGAAGAGCAGGTATCCGGCGATGACGAAGTGGGTGAGCATGGCCAGGTGGCCGAGGTGGTAGCGCATCAGGGTGCCGAGCAGGTCGCTGAAGTACAGGCCGAAGAGGCTGGCCGTGTAGATGCCGAGCGCGATCAGCGGATGGGTCAGCAGCCGGAGCGGTCGACTGTGGATCAGCAGTAGCAGCCATTCCCGGGCGCCGCGCATCTGCCGGTCGGCGGGCCGGCGCAGCGCCCGTAACGCCAGGGTGATCGGCGCGCCGCAGACGAGCAGGATCGGTACCGCCATCGACAGCACCATGTGCTGGACCATGTGCGCGCTGAACAGCACGTAGGCGTAGCGGGCGATGCCGAGGTTGGTGACGGCGCCGAGTAGCAGCATTCCCGCCAGCCAGCTCGCGGTGCGCGATGGCGGCCACCGGTGCCCGGCGCGGTGCAGCCGCCATACCCCGGTGAGGTAACCGGCGACCGCGAGGGCGCAGCCGGTGAGGAAGAACATGTCCGGCAGCGGGTCGCCGAGCAGCCGGACCGGGGTGGGCGGGGCGGGTGGGGTGAAGCCGAGCAGTTCGACCAGCGGGTCCGCGTCGACCGGGTCGGTCGGGATCGGGGTGGGGCTGCGCGACAGCGCCACCGCCAGGCCGAAGGTCGCGGCGAAGAGCACCAGTTCGCCGGCGGCGAGCCTGACGAACGCGGCGCGTTCTCCGGCGCGCAGCGCGGCGAGCGTACGGCAGCGGTGTGCCGCGCCGAGCCCGCCGAGCGCCAGCAGGGCGGCGAGTTTGCCGAGGATCAGCCAGCCGTAGCGGGACTGCCAGAGCTGGTCCCGGGCGCCGAGGCGTACCCAGGCATTGGCCAGGCCGCTGACCGCGACGGCGACGAAGCAGGCCAGGGCCAGCCGGCTGTACCGGGCGGCGGCGTCGGCGAGCGGCCGGTGACGGCGCACCACCAGCAGCGCGGCCAGCCCTCCGACCCAGACGGTGGCGGCGAGGATGTGCAGGGCCAGGCTGGTCACCGCGACCTGGTGGTTGCCGGCGCCGGCGGCGTGCCCGGTGAACGCGGGCGGCAGTACCGCCACCAGGGCGAGTCCGGCGGTGGTCGCGGCGGTCGCCCGGGACACGCCGGTCCAGGCCAGTACCGCGACCAGCCCGGCCAGCCCGGCTTGGAGCAGCAGGGCCTGTCCCTGGGAGATCGAGGTGGCGAAGCTGACCACGGTCGCGGCACCGAGTTGCGACGGCGGGGCGCCGAGCAGGTCCGAGACGGTCAGCACGATCAGGACGAGGGCGGTCGCGGCCCAGCCGGCGGCCAGCGCGGTGACCCGGCGCAGCAGCAGGTATCCGGGCGCGGAGACGCTGGGGCCGTCGCCGGGCAGTAGGAACGCGGCGGTTACCGCCAGCCCGACGGTGAGGGTGGCCAGCACGTCGCCCAGCAGCCGGACCATCGGCAGGGCGTAGCCGGTGACCGGGCCCGGGTCGGGCAGGCCGGTGATCGTGGCGGCGTTGAGACCGTCTCCGGCGGCGAGCGCGAGTAAGAGCACGCCGAGCCCGGCCAGCCCGGCACCGGCGGGCAGCCAGTATTGCCTGCGGGCCGGGCGGGAGACCGGCGCAGCGGGAGTGGTCGTGCCCTGCCGCGATCCGGTACTCACCGCGCCGGGATCCGGCGCCGTCGGCGTACCAGGACGAACCCGGCGCCGACCAGCGCGACGCCGAGTCCGGCCGCACCGGCCCCCCACAGCCCGGCTCCGGCGCCGGTATCCGCGGTCGGCACTCCGGCGGCCGGCGACACGGACGGGCCGTCGGCGGTTGCCGGCGGGGCGGCCGGTTCGCCGGTCGGCTCCAGTGCCGGGGCCAGCGCGACAGTGAACCGGAACTGTCCCTGGATCGGGTGCCCGTCGGCGGAGACCACCCGGTACGCGACCCGGTAGCTTCCGGACCGTACCGGCTCGACGGGCAGGTGTACCCGCTTGTCGGCCGCCCGTGGCTGGCCGGCGCCGTGCCGGACCCCGTCCGGACCGGTCACCACCACGGTGCTGAAGTTGCCCCGGACCAGCTCGTTGAAGGTGAGCGTGATCTCGTCGAGTTGGGTGGTCACGGTCGAGTCGGCCCGGGGGTCGCTGCCCAGCAGTTGGGCGTGCGCAGCCGCCGGGCGGGCTCCCAGCAGCCCGCCCGCGGCGGCGCCGGTGACCGCGAGTACGGCCAGCGCCACCAGCCTTCGTCCGACGCCTCGCATCGGCCGTCCTTCCTCGTCATTGCTCGGCATCTTGCCGGTCACCCCAGCACCTGTTCGCCGATCCAGCCCCCGGGCTCGCAGCCAGGGGGGATCGCGAAGACCGCGGAGCCGATCGGGGTGATCCAGTCGTTGAGCAGGTCCCGCTCGGCGAGCCGGCGCTGGATCGGCAGGTACTGCCGCTCGATGTCGGCCTGGTAGGCGGCGAAGATCAGGCCACTGTCCGCCCGTCCGGTCGCGTCCGGCACCCCGTCGTAGTTGTACGGCCGGCGCAGGATCTTGAGCCGGTCGTCCATCACCCGGGCCCGGGTCACGTGCGCGAAGTCCGGCATGACCGGCAGCCCTGCCTCGTTCAGGGCGGAGAAGTCGGGCTCGTCCTGCTCGTGCCGGCCGCTCAGCGGCGCACCGGTGTCCAGGCGCCGGCCGACCGCGAGTTCCTTGTCGGCCCGGCCGAGCTTGTCCCAGGTCTCCAACTCGGCCCGGATCCGCCGCAGCACCAGGGTGCTGCCGTCGCGCAGCCAGTCCGGGCCGTCGCCGACCCAGACCGACTGCGCGAACGCCGCGCTGCCGGGACGGGGATTGGCGGTCCCGTCGAGCTGGCCCATGACGTTGCGCTGGGTGTGCCCGTCGGCCTGCGCACCGCGACTGCGCCGGAAGCCGCGCTGCACCCAGCGGACGGCGGCGAACGGCCGGGCGTCCTTGACCAGCATCCGCTGCGCGTGCGTGACCGTCAGCGGGTCGTCGGAGCAGACCTGCACCAGCAGGTCACCACCGGACCAGGCCGGTTGCAGCCGGTCGATCTCGAAGACGGGCAGTTCGGCGACGGACGGCGGCCGACGGTCTTCCCGGCCGGCCGCCACGTACAGGCCGGGGCCGAACCCGAAGGTGATGGTGAGCCGGGCCGGCAGCACGGCGAGTTCCGGTTCGGTGTCGGCCAGCGGCGCCCGGCCCTGGGTCAGCCGGGCGGCGTCGTCGGTGAGCAGCCGCATCAGCCGGCCCAGCGCCGCCCGGTCGACTCCCCGGTGCAGGGTGAAGGCGACGAAGGACGCGTGCGCCTGCGGGTCGGTGGCGATACCGGCCTGCCGGGCGCCGTGGAACGGCTCGACATCCGTACCGACGGCGGTGGCGGCGCCCGGGTCGAGCGGTACCGGTGCCGGTGGCTGCCGGCCGGCGGCCGTCGCGGCGACGCCCGCCGCCCCGGCGACCGCGCCACCGACTCCCAGGGCACCGCCGGTGAGCAGGCGCCGACGGCTCACCGTGCGGGTCTGCGCGGGTTCGGTCACGGCGTCGGGCTCATCGTCATCTGCTGGCCGGGGGTCATCGGCATGCCCGAACTCGGGTCGTAGCTCTCCTCGGCGCCGGTGAACGGCTTCGCCACCGCGGTGAACCCGGTGGTCTTCCCGTCGGCAAAGGTGAGGGTGAAGGTCAGCTCGTCACCGGCCCGGACCGGCTTGCTCAGGTCCATCAGCATCAGATGGTCGCCGCCGGGCTCCAGCACGTGGCTGCCACCGGCCTTGATCGTGATCCCGCCGGTCTTCGGCTGCATCACCATCTTGCCGTCTTTCATCGTCATCTCGTGCAGTTCCATCGGGGAGACACTGGTGCTCACACCGGTGATGGTGAGATCGCTGGCGGTGTTGTTGACCAGGGTCCCGAAGGCCGCCGTCATACCCTTGTCGGCCGCCTTGACCCACGGGTCCCGCACCATGAACACGGCGCTGTCGGTGGTCGCCGACGCCGCCGGGCTGGGCGCGGCCGCTGGTGTGTCGGCGGTTCCGCCGCAGCCCGTCGCGGCGAGCACCGCCACCACGGTGACAGCGAACCTGACCGCCCCGCGTCGTACGCCGGGTGATACCGACCTGCGCATCTGCATTTCCTCCGGTTCTCGCTTCTCGTTCTACTACTGGTCGTCGTGGACCGGTGGTTGGTTCCAGCCCGTTGATCCGCTTCGGCGGGCCGGTCAGGGCCCGGGCCGGGCACCCGGCGGGGGTCGGCGGTGCGGACCCTGCCGTCCGTCTCCCGGGTGGCGGGTAGCGCGACCGCCGCGGGAGCGGTGCGAGGGGAACCGGACCGCCTCCTCGCCCTGCCAAGCAACGCCTTCGACAAGTTGCGGGACATCCGGTCGATCAGCGAGTACGGGTTCAAGCGTGCAGCCGGTCTGGCATCGGTGCGGCGTACCGTGCCGGCGCATGTTGATCGCAACCAGCCGGCACGGCGGCCGTGGTCCGCGCGGTGGCGTCCCGGAACGGATCGCGGCGCTGACCCTCTTCCCCGTGATCACCGGTCAGACCGGGCCGGAGCCGATCTTCCAGCAGGCGGCCGACCTCGACCTCGAACCGATCGAGAGCCGGACGCTCGACGGCCACCGGGCCAGACACTCGCGTGGACTCATCTCGGTGTCAGACGTCATCGTGTAGCTGCTGCGCAAGATAGTCGTCCAGATGCGGGTCGTCCGGGTTGGCGAGGACGTGCGTGATCCACTGGCCTTGGACCGGAGGTCGGTATCGGGAGGTCAACTGTCGTTCGCATAGCATCTGGCGAACACGCACCCGGACAGGAGGAACCCGTCGTGATGCACTCGGCGACGTACCTGCTCGAGTGCCTGTTCCGGGCCGGGATGCGCGATGTCGTCACAGTGGAGCCGGCGACGGGTGGGGTCGCGGCGCTCGCGGGCGTAGCCACCCGCCGGGACGCGCCGTCGGTGTTCGTCAAGGCCTTCACCGACGCGCCTGCCGACGACGTCTTCGTCGCGGAGGCCGAAGGGCTGGCCGCCCTACGCGAACTCGGCGGCGTGGCGACCCCCGAGGTGATCCTGGCGGACCGAGAACTGCTTGTGTTGTCGGTACTGCGGCCGAGGCCGCGCAGTGAGACCTTCTGGGAGCAGTTCGCGCACGCGCTCGCCCGCCTGCACCTGAGCACGACCCATCCTCGCTTCGGATGGCACCGCGACAACTGGCTGGGCCGCCGCCGGCAGGTCAACACGTGGGATGACGACGGCTTCGCGTTCTTCGCACAGCATCGGCTGCTTCGGTGGCTCGGGCAGCCCCGCGTCGAGGCGGCACTCGACCCCGGAGACCGGGCGGCACTGGAGCGGCTGTGTCACCGGCTGCCCGACCTGCTGCCGGACCGGCCGGCATGCCTGACGCACGGCGATCTGTGGGCGCAGAACCTGCTGGCCACCCCGGACGGCCGGCCCGCGCTGATCGACCCGGCCGTGTCCTACATGTGGGCCGAGGTCGACCTCGCCCATGTGTGGTCCACCTCGCCCCCGCCCGAGGCGCAACGGTTCTTCGAGGTCTATGCCGAGCTGACCTCCCTTGATGGCGACTGGCGGGCCCGCATGCCGATCGTCCAGCTACGCCAGCACCTCGCCGTGCTGGCCCAGTTCGACGACGACTGGGGCGCGGGCGACCAGATCCGTGCCACCCTTGCCCCGTTCCGGCCGCGAACCTGACCGGAGGGTCCGACCGTCGATCGCGGCCGCGGCCTTCAGCCGAGCTGTTCGGCCAGTCCGACGATGATGCCCTCCGGGCCGCGGACGTAGCAGAGCCGATAGCTGTCCTCGTACTGCGCCAGCTCGCCGACGAGTTCCGCGCCGTGGGTGCGCAGGCGGGCAACGACGTCCTCGATGTCGTCGACGGCGAACATGATGCGCCGTACGCCCAGGGCGACCGGCGAAACCGGGCGGCACCGGCCTGGCCGGACTGGCTGTTCACCCGGATGACGGCCCGCCTGCCGTTGTTCACCGGACACGCACGAGCCCGCACCGTTTCGGCGCGGGCTCGTGCGATGAACCTTTTTCCACCTCCCTGCGCGGTCCGTGCGGGGTCGGAGGCGGTGTGTGAGCGCCGCTCGGTTCAGGTTGAACAAGGTGCGATGTCAGCCGGCGTGGTCCCACGGCCAATCGTCGGTCGGGTCGTCGGGGTCGTCGGGGTCCCGGGCGACGACCGTGCTGGTCCCCTTCTCGACGAGACAGGAAGCGGGTGCCTCGCAACCTTCCGTGGCCTGCACGGAGGCGGCGACGGTGAGCGGCAGGAAGGCGCCTGTCACCAGTACCGGAACAAGCAGTCGGAGCCTGAGTCGCATGGGGTGATCCTCTCTTGAAGGGTCGCATTTCGCGGGCGTCGAAGGTTGCCTTCTGGCGCCCATCACGAGGCTGCCAGCCGGCTCGGCGTTGGTAGAGGCATCCAGGGTCGTCGACCGGCATTCACCGGCCACCATGTCGCGTCAGGCTGGGGCAGCCGCTGCGGTGGCAGCAGCGGAGGCAGCCACGCCGGCGAACAGTACGGCGGCGAGGACGGGGCGCAGCGCCTTGGTGAGCTGTGGCATCAGAGGTAACCCTTCGGGAGATGTCCCCGACGTGACTTGGACTTGACTTGAGTTAACTGCGTGATGACTACGGTATGCACGACCGTCACGTCGAGGCAAGGCCCTGTCACCAACTTTCACGCCGCCGGGACGCCGACCGGCCGCAATAAATCGCTCCCCATCCATACGGTTGACTGGAGTCAGGGAGCCGTTACAGTAGTAACGTAACTCCAGTTGATGAGGTGGGTGCGAGGGTGGATCGACGGACGGAGTTCGGGCGGCGGCTACGGACGCTGCGGGAGTCGAAGGGCCTCACGCAGCGCGAGTTGGCCGGCGACTTCGTCACGCCGGGCTACGTCTCCCGGCTCGAGGCGGGACGGCGCCGAGCCACTCCGGATGTGCTCCGCAACCTGGCCGCCGCGCTCGACATGAGCGTGAGCGATCTGCTCGGCGAACCGCCGTCCGACGCCGGAACTCCGTCCCCGGACACGTCCCTTCTCCAGGAGGTGCTGAACCCGCACCCGGAGGACGCCGAGGACTACGCGGCCGCCTCGGCGGCCCTCGCCGTCACCTGGCGAGCGGCCCGGGCGGCCGGCGACTTCCACCTCGCCGCCGCGTCCGGGATGCGCCGACAGCGCATCCTCGCCGCACTGGACGACGGGACGGCCCGGATCGAGTTGCTGGACGAGCTGGCCGCCCTGCCCCAGATCGACCGGCACCCGTGGCTGCACACCATGGTCGAGGCGGAGCGGGCGGCCGAACTGCTCGCCTGCGGCGATCTCGGTCGCGCGCGCGAGCTGGCCACCGCCGCCGCGGAGCGGGTCGGCGACACGATGCTGGCGCACACCGCCACTCACGTCGAGGTGCTCGCCGTGCTCATCGCCATCCTCGTCGAACAGTTGGAGACCGAGCCGGCGCGAACGGCGATCGACAGGTTGCTCCTGGTCGCCCAAGCCACCGGCCGCTCCGCGGTGATCGGCCGAGCCCACGAGGCCGCCGCGCTGGCACTCGCCCGGATGGGTTCCCCGGAGCAGGCCCGCGACCACCTGGACCGCGCCCACCGCACGCCGATGCCGCCCACGCTCCCGCTGCACGAGTGGGTACGGCTGTGCCGGACCTCCACCTCGGTCCTGCTCGACACCGGCGGCGATCTCGCCGACGTCGGCAACTGGCTACAGAACGCCGAGACCGCCGCACGCCTGCTCGCTCTGCCCGTGGAGCGGCGTCGGGTGCTCCTGCTGCGGGCCCGGTACGAACTGGCGGCCGGGCTCAGCGCGCGCTGCCTGCGCACCACCGACCTCATCCTGAGCGACCCCGGCGGACTGGCGCATCTGGACAAGGTGCGCACCCGCGTCACCCGGGCCCGGGCACTCGCCCTGGCCGGACAGCGCGCCGAGGCCGTCCGGGACCTGCGCGAACTCGCGCTCCTCGCCGAGGAGCTGCACTCCTACCGGATGGCGGTGCAGATCTGGCGGGACATCGATCACTTGCGCGCGCCGGACGAGCCGGCCCGCCGACCGGAGGGAGAACCCTGATGACCGTACGCACGATCAGCCACGTGGAGCTGATGACCGAGGACGCGGACGCCGCGCTCGGCTACTTCGTCTCGGCCTTCGGGTTCACCCCGGTGGCCCGGACCGAGCGGCCGGACCGGACCTCGACCCTGCTGCGCGGCGGGCTGAACGTCGTGGTCACGGCGCCGCGCGGCGCCGGTCCGGTCCGCGACTACCTGGACGGGCACGGTGACGGCATCGCCGACATCGCGTTCACCTGTGACGACCCCGCCGATGTCATGCGGCGCGCGATCGCCGCCGGAGCGCGGGCATTCCCGGCCGGGACGTTGGGCGCGCCGGCGGTCGAGGGCTTCGGCGCGGTCCGCCACACCCTGCTGCCCACCTCCGTCACCGATCCCGGCTGGCTGCCGGGCGCCGGATGGCACCGGCTCGGCCCGGTCCCGCCGGTCGGCGCCGATCTGGGCCTGGACCACGTCGCCGTGTGCCTGACCGCCGGCACCCTGCGCGACACCGTCGCGCACTACGAGCGCGCGTTCGGGTTCGAGTGGTTCTCCGGCGAGTACATCGAGGTCGGCGCGCAGGCGATGGACTCGATCGTGGTCCGTACCGGCGACGGCGCGACGTTCACCATGATCGAGCCTGACCCCACCCACGAGCCCGGCCAAATCGACGA
Organism: Plantactinospora sp. CA-294935; assembly: GCF_050936445.1. Lineage (NCBI taxonomy): Bacteria > Bacillati > Actinomycetota > Actinomycetes > Micromonosporales > Micromonosporaceae > Plantactinospora > Plantactinospora sp. CA-294935. The sequence continues at coordinate 6,329,101 of NZ_JBNJMU010000001.1, read as the reverse complement.
CTTCCTGCGCGGCAACAACGGGCCGGGCGTGCAGCACCTCGCCTTCACGGTGTCGGACATCGTCGCGGCGGTGCGCGAGCTGTCGTCCCGCGGAGTGGGCTTCGCGCGGACGCCGGGCTCTTACTACGACACCCTGCAGGCCCGGGTCGGGCACCTCGACGAGCAGCTCGGCGACCTGCGCGAGACCAGCGTGCTGGCCGACCGCGACGAGTGGGGATACCTGCTGCAGATCTTCACCCGCCCACCGCACTCGCGGCCGACGCTGTTCTACGAGCTGATCCAGCGGCACGACGCCCGCGGCTTCGGCTCGAACAACATCCGAGCGCTGTACGAGGCGGTCGAGCGGCTACGCGCCGAGTCGCTCACCGGATCGGGCCGGGCCTGACATGACGTACCTGGGAATGGCCGCCCTGGCCGCCCGGGCGCAGCCGCTGTTCGCCCCGTCGGCCTGGGACTTCGTCACCGGCGGATCGGGTGACGAGCGCACCCTGGCGGCGAACCGGACGGCGTTCGAGGCGATCCGGCTGCGTCCCCGGATGCTGCGCGGGATCGCCGCCGCCGACCCGGCGGTCCTGGTGTTCGGCCGGCGCTGGTCCGCGCCGGTGGGGGTCGCGCCGATGGCCTACCACGGTCTGGCTCATCCGGCCGGGGAGCCGGCGACGGTGGCCGGGGCCGGGGCGGCCGGGCTGCCGGTGATCGCCCCGATGCTCTCCGGGCACCCGCTCGAGGACCTGGCCGCGGCGGCCCTGAGTCCACTGTGGCTTCAGCTCTATCCGCTGCGGGACCGGTCCGTCACCGCCGACCTGCTGGCGCGCGCGGAAACGGCCGGCGTCGAGGCGATCGTGCTCACCGTGGACGCGCCGCGGCTGGGCGACCGCCGCCGGGACCGGCGGTCCGGCTTCCGGCTGCCGCCCGGCCTGGCCCCGGCCAACCTGGCCCCGTACCGGGTGGCGGCGGACCCGTCCGACCCGGCGGCGCACACCGCGGCGGCCTTCGAGCCGGCGATCGGCCCGGAGTACGTGACCTGGCTGGTGTCGCGCACCCGACTGCCGGTCGTGGTGAAGGGCGTGCTGCGCGGCGACGACGCGACCCGGGCGGTGGCGGCCGGCGCGGCCGGTGTCCTGGTGTCCAACCACGGCGGGCGGCAACTGGACGGGGCGATCGCGGCGGTGGACGCCGTCGCCGACGTCGCGGCGGCGGTGGACGTACCCGTCTTCGTTGACGGCGGCGTCCGCGGCGGCGCCGACGTCCTGGCCGCGCTGGCCCGGGGCGCGACCGCGACCTTCGTCGGTCGACCGGTCCTGCACGCGCTCGCCGTGGGCGGCGCGTCCGGGGTGGAGCAGGCACTGGTCGGGCTCACCCAGGAGTACGCCGACGCCCTGCTGCTCGCCGGCTGCCGGAACAGCGACGACGTCGACCAGTCCCTGCTCGCCGACGGATCCGGCGGCGCGGCGGCGGCCCGGGCGGTGCCCGAGGGACGCGTCGCCCGCCACCGCAGCGGCCCGGACGACCTGGATGCCGGCCTCCTGCACCGCAGCGGCCCGGACGACCTGGATGCCGGCCTCCTGCACCGCAGCGGCCCGGACGACCTGGATGCCGGCCTCCTGCACCGCAGCGGCCCGGACGACCTGGATGCCGGCCTCCTGCACCGCAGCGGCCCGGACGACCTGGATGCCGGCCTCCTGCACCGCAGCGGCCCGGACGACCTGGATGCCGGCCTCCTGCACGGCAGCGTCACCGACCCGCTGCTCGACACGATGACCTTCCTCAACGAGGTGACCGAACGGTTCCCGGACGCGGTCTCGTTCGCGCCCGGGCGCCCGTACGACGCCGAGTTCTCCCTCGACGACGTACTGGCCGACGTTCGCGAGTACGTCGCTCACCGGGCCGCCGGCGACGACCCGGGTGCGGCGGAGCGGAGTCTGCTGCAGTACGGCCCGACCAGCGGGCTCGTCGGCGACCTGATCGCCCGGCTGCTGGCGTCGTCCGAGGACGTCCACGTGCCCCCGGAGTCCATCGTGGTCAGCGTCGGCGCGCAGGAGGCGCTGCTGCTCGCGCTGCGGACGCTGTTCGCCTCGCGGGACGACGTGCTGGTGGTGCCAGGCTCCTGCTACGTCGGCGTCTCCGGGGCGGCGCGGCTGCTCGACCTGACCGTCCGGCCGGTTCGCGAGACCGCGGACGGGATCGACCTCGGCGAGCTCGACCGGGTGGTCCACGGCGAGCGGACGGCCGGACGCCGGGTACGGGCCTGCTACGTCGTCCCGGACGCCGCCAACCCGTCCGGCGCCACGCTGAGCCGGGCGGACCGGGTCGCCCTGCTGTCCGCGGCCCGACGGCACGACTTCCTGATCCTCGAGGACAGCCCGTACCGGGTGTTCACCGGGCCGGACCCGATGCCGTCGCTGAAGTCGCTCGACACCGGCCGACGCGTGGTGCAGATCGGCTCGTTCGCCAAGACCGCCTATCCCGGGCTGCGGGTCGGTTATCTGGTCGCCGACCAGACCGTGCGCCACCCGGACGGGCGCCGCACGATGCTCGCCGCCGAGATCGCCAAGGTCCGCAGCATGGTCACCTGCAACGCCCCCGGCCTGACCCAGGCGGCGCTCGGCGGGTTCCTGCTGCGGCACGACTTCCGCCTCGACAAGGCGACCGCGACCACCGCCGCGCACTACCGGCAGACCCTGGACGAGGTACTCCGGACGCTGGACGAGTGCTTCCCGGCCGGCGAGCGCGAGCGGCTCGGCGTCGGGTGGAACGTCCCCGACGGGGGTTTCTTCCTGCGGCTGCGCGTCCCGTTCCGGGCGGACGAGGCGGCGCTGCGGCGCAGCGCCACGGAGTACGGGGTGATCTGGACCCCGATGGCGTTCTTCGCCCTGGACGGCGGCGGCCGCGACGAGATCCGACTGTCGTGCTCCGCGCTGGACCCGGCCCGGGCCCGCGACGGGATCCAGCGGCTCGCCCGGATGATCCGGGACCATCACCAGAGCTGACGCGCCCGCCGCCGCCCCGGTTCACGGAACGGCGGCGGGCCACCGCGTCAGGACTTGACCAGACCCGCCGCGCGCTCCGGGTCGGTCTCCCCGACGCCGTACGACGGGCAGAGCGCGGCGAGCGGGCAGGCGCCGCAGGCGGGCTTGCGGGAATGGCAGATCCGCCGGCCGTGCGCGGTCGCCCGGTCGGCCAGCGGCGCCCAGTCCCGGCGCGGGAACAGCGGGGCGACCTCCGTCTCCACGTCGGCCGGATCCCAGGCGTCGGTCCATCCCCACCTCGCGGACAGCCGGCCCACGTGGGTGTCCACGGTGAGCGCGGGTCGCCCGTACGCGTTGGCCAGCACCATGTTCGCCGTCTTGCGGCCGACCCACGGGATGGCGACCAGGGCGTCCAGGGTCCGGGGCACCCGACCCCGGTGCGCGGACACCAGCCGCCGGGCGACCTTCTGCACGGCCTCGGTCTTGAGCCGGTAGTAGCCGACCGGGCGCAGCATCTCCTCGAGGCCGGCCGGGTCGGCTTCGGCCAGCGCTGCCGCGTCCGGGTACGCCGCGAACAGTTCCGGCGTCACCGAGTTGACCCGTTCGTCCGTGGTCTGCGCGGCCAGCACCCCGGCCACCAGTAGCTGGAACGGGTCGTCCCAGCGAAGCTGCAGACGGGCGCCGGGGTGCCGCTCGGCGAGGACCCGGTGGATCTGCCGGGCCCGCCGGACCAGACCCAGGCGGGTCTCCCCCGGCCGGGCGGTGAAGTGCTTCGACGGCCCGCCCTCACGTTCCGGCCGGACCAGGACTCCGCTGGTCATGCCTCCTCCTCGCGCCACTCGTCGGCGTCATGACCCTTGAGTCTGGGCTGGCTGATGCCCTCGCCCCGCTCGGTCATACCGGCACCTCCGCGGCCACCTCGGCCTGCCAGGCGGACAGGGAACGGCGCAGCGCGGCCGGGTCCGGACCGTGCCGCAGCACCCCGGTGGTGACCGTCAGCATGGCCCGTCCCGGTCGGAGCAACCCGCACGGCCCGACGACCTCGTCCGGATCACGGTCGGCCCGCCCGAGCCCGGGCACCTCGACCACCGCGTCGCGCAGCCGGCCCAGCAGGTCGGTGGACTCGGGGGCGCGGGCGCCGACCACCGCCGCGGCCGGGCCGGCGTCGCCGTACCCGTCGTTGGCCGCGACCACCGCGTCGGCCAGATGCTGGGCGACGGTCCGCCCGTCCGGCAACACCGCGGTCTGCGCCTCGGTCGCGCCGTGGTTGGAGGTGCGTACCAGGACGAACACCGCCGTGCCGGTGCGGTGCGCGTGGCGCAGCAGCGGCGCCAGGGTGCCGAACCCCATGAACGCGGCAGCGCTCACCGCGTCCGCCCGCAGCACGCTGTCCGGTCCCAGAAAGGTCGCGGCCAGGTCCGCCATGGTGTCGTCGGCGTCGCCGCGCTTGGCGTCGGCCAGGACCAGCATGCCGCGGTCGTGAGCGGCGTCGGTGAACTCGCGCAGCAGTTCCAGACCGGCGGGACCGAGTCGCTCGAAGAACGGGGTCTGTACCTTCACAGCGCCGATCCGGTCGCCCGCCGCGTCGAGCACGATCCGGCAGTAGGCGCGGGCGCCGGTCAGGTCCGGGGACAGATCCCAGGCCCGCAGCCACTTGTGTGACGGCGCCACACCGAGGCAGAGCGGGCCGCGGTGGGCGGCGAGGCGGGCCCAGCGATGGACGAACGGCGTTGTCACGGGCAGGCTCCTTCCGGGGCGGGTACGAACAGCGGGACGAGTTCGGCCAGGCCGGTCACCACCGGCGGGCCCGGTTGGGCGCCGGTGGCCGCCCGGTCCAGCCAGTAGCCGGTCAACCCGGCGGCGGTGGCCGCCCGGGCGTCGTGGTCGAGGTGGTCGCCGACGTACGCGGCCTCGGCGGGCGCTACGCCCAGTGCCGCGCAGCCGGCCCGGAAGATGCCCGGATCGGGCTTGCCGACGCCGCCCGCGTCGTCCACGCACACCATCGCCTGGAGCCGGCCGCGCAGGCCGACGAGGCGCAGCCGGCGGTCCTGGTTGGCGTGGCCGCTGTTGCTGACCGCGCCGACCCGGATACCGCCGGCGCGCAGGGCGTCGAGCGCCGGTCCGGCATCCGGGAACGCGCGCAACGCCCGCTCGCAGTGCCGCAGGTACCCGGCGAACCAGGCGTCGGCCGCGTCCGGTCCGGCGGCGAGCGGAAGACCCAGGTCGGCGCAGACCGCGCGGGCGCGGCGGCGGCGCTGCTCCGGGAAGGTCAGGTCGCCCGCGGTGAACCGGGCGAAGAAATGTGCGCCCCAGAACCGCCAGCGTTCCCGCGCCACGGCGGTTTCCGCCGGGCCGAGATCGGGCCGCAGGTCGGCGAGATGCCGGCCGAAGCCCTCCGAGTCCGCGCCGCGGAAGTCGAGGAGGGTGTCGTCCACGTCGAACAGGACCGCGCGCATCTACGGCTCCCTGCCCGCCGCCACGGCCCGGATCAGCCGGGCGGTGAGTTCGGCGCCCGGGCCGGACACGACGTCGTAGTGGTCTGCGCCCACCCGGGAGACGTGCAGGGATTCGGAGAGCGCGCGCCACCGGTCCAGGTCGGGCCGGTGGTCACCGGCCACCACCAGGTGCACGGGGCCGGGGTGGGGACGCGGCCGGAAGGCGCGCAGGGCGCGGTCGTTGCCGGCGAAGGTTGCCCACCGCTCGACGAGCACGTCCGCGGTGAGCCCGGTGTCCGGCAGGTCGCGCAGCACCCCCGCCAGCACCTCGTCGACCGGCCGGTCGTCCGCGTCCGGCGGCAGCACCGGCGGCTCGGCCCCGAGCAGGCGGGCGAGGTCGTACACGAAGGACTGCAGGGTCGAGTACGGGCCGTCCGGTGCGCCCAGCTCGTCCGGCAGGCCGGAGTCGATCGCGACCACCGGCAGCGTGGTCCCGGTGCGCTCGCGCATCCGGCGGGCCAGTTCCAGCGCGACCACACCGCCCATCGACCAGCCGGCGAGCACTCCCGGCGCGTCCGGGCCGAAGGCGATCAGCTCGGCGAGGTACCGGTCGGCCATCCCGCCGACGTCCGGAACCGGGCCGGGCGCGCTGGCCAGGGCGTGCACCGGATGCCCGGCGAGCTGCGTGGTGAGTTCGCGATAGCCGAAGACCGAGCCGCCGACCGGGTGCACCAGCACGATCGGCGCACCCGTACCCTCCCGCCGCAGGGTCACCAGGCTGGTACGGCTATCCGACCGGTCCGAGACGGATCGGAGCCGGGCGGCCAGCTCGGCCACGGTGGGATTCTCGAACAGCGCGGCGGGCGGCAGGTCGTAGCCGATCTCGCGGGCCCCGGTGGTCACCCGGATCGCCAACAGCGAGTTGCCGCCGAGGTCGAAGAAGTCGTCGTGCACGCCCACGGTCTCCCGGCCGAGCGCGGCCGCCCAGATCCGGGCCAGTTTCTCCTCGGTGGCGTCGCGCGGTGGCCGGCTCGCCACGACCGCCCGCTCGGGTGCGGCGGCGGCCCGGCGGCGCAGGGCCGCCCGGTCGACCTTGCCGTTCCCGGTGACCGGGAACGCCGGCACCGGAATCAGCCGGTCCGGGATCATCGGCCCGGGCAGCCGGCCACGGCAGTGCGCGCGGACGTCGTCCGGGTCGGCGTCGCCGAGCAGGAAGCCGGCCAGGTAGTGGGTGCCGCCGCGGGGCACGGCGACGACCGCGGCACCGGTAACGCCGGGGCAGCCGGCCAGAACCGCCTCCACCTCGCCCGGCTCGACCCGGTACCCGCGGATCTTGATCTGGTCGTCAGCGCGGCCGATGTACTCCACCGTGCCGTCGTCGTGTTGCCGGCCCAGGTCGCCGGTGCGGTACAGCCGGGCGCCGGCCGGGCCGTACGGGTCCGGGACGAACCGGTCCGCGGTCAGGCCGGGCCGGCCGTGATAGCCGCGGGCAAGCTGCACGCCGCCGAGATACAGCTCGCCCGCCGCGCCGGGCGGGACCGGGCGCATTCGGGCATCCAGCACGTACATAGTGGTGTTGGCGATCGGCCGTCCGATCCGGACGGTGCTGGCATCCGTCGGGATCGGGTGGCACGTCACCGCGATCGCCGCCTCGGACGGCCCGTACGAGTTGAGCAGCGGCACGCCGAGCCGGCTGTGGCAGCGCCGGACGAGTTCCCGCGGGAGCGCCTCGGCGCCGACCACCACGGTCCGCAGCGTCGCGCAGCCGCTGAGGTCGGCCTGGTCGAGCAGTGCGCGCAGCACCGACGGCACGATGTCCACCACGGTCACCCGGTGCGTGGCCATGGTGTCCAGCAGCCCGCTCGGATCGGCGCCGTCCGGGGCCGGGACGACGGTGGCGCCGCTGGCCAGCGCGAGGAAGACCTCCTCCAGCGCGAGGTCGAACCCGCCGGCCGCCTGGTGCAGGATCCGGTCGCCGGGACCCAGTCGGATCAGGCCGGCCGCGGTGCGGATCTCGTTGCTGAACCCGGCGTGGGTGTTGACGACGGACTTGGGGACGCCGGTCGAGCCGGAGGTCGAGATGAGGTACGCCGCCGACTGCGGGTGCAGCGCGACGTCGAGCGGGGTGTCCGGGACGTCCGGGCCGGTCTCGGTGTCCGCGGCCGTGCTGAGCGTGAGCAGGGCGCCGGCGTCGGCGATCTGTCCGGCCCGGCGCTCCGCCGGGGCGAACGGGTCGAGGGCGAGCACCGCGGCGCCGGATTTCAGCACGGCGAGCAGCGCCACGACCCGTTCCGGCCCGCGGGGCAGGGCGACCCCGACGCAGGTGCCGGGTCCGGCGCCGCGGGAGGCGAGGGCCCGGGCCAGGCGGTTGGCCCGGCGGTCCAGGCCACCGTAGGTCAGGGCGCCGCCGGTCCCGCACACGGCGACCCCGTCCGGGTCGGCGGCGGCCCGCGCCTCGACCAGGGCATGCACCCGGAACTCCGGCTCGTGGCCGGCCGCCGTGTCGTTCCAGGCGTACAGGACCCGCTCCCGCTCGGCCGGGTCGAGCAGGTCGGCGTCCGCCACCGGACGGTCCGGGTCGGCCAGGGCGGCGAGGGCGCGCCGGTACGCCGCCGCGAACCGGGCCACCGCGTCCCGCCCGAACCGGGTGCCGTCCCAACTCCAGATCGCGGTGCAGGTGCCACCCTGGTCGACGATGTTGAGGGCCAGGTCGAACGGCTCGTGCGCGACGTCGACGTCCACGGTGGACGCGGGGTGGCCGGCGAACGTCTCCCGGGCCGGCTCGGTGCGGAACGTGCTGAACGAGGCGTGGAACGGCAGCCGACCGGCCGGGCGCCCGTCGCGCAGCGCGTCGGTCAGGTGGTCGAACGGGAGGTCCTGGTGGCCGAGCGCGGTCAGCGACTCGCGCCGGGCGGCGAGCACGAGGTCGCGCACGCTGGCGCCGGGGTCGACGCGCAGCCGGACGATCACGTTGTTGCTGAAGAAGCCGATCAGCCCGGCCACGGCGGGGTCGGTGCGGCCCGCCGTCGGCATCCCGACCAGCAGGTCGTCGCTGCCGCTGAAACGGTGCAGGACCAGGGTGTACGCGGCGAGCATCGGGGCGAGCAAGGTGCTGCGGGTCTCGGCGGCGAGCGCCCGGGCCGGCTCGACGAGCGTGGCGGGCAGGGGGCCGTCGACGAGGATGTCGCCCGAGCCGCGACCGTTCGCGCGTGGCCGCCCGGTGGGCAGGTCCAGCCGGGCGGGGGCGTCGCGCAACGCGTCGGCCCGGTCGTTGGCCACCGCGCGCAGTCGCTCCGGCGGCCACGCCCGGCGCTCGGCCACGGCGACGTCGCGGTACTGCCGGCCGGGCGGCGGCGGGTCGTAGGGGCGCCCGGCCGCGAGCGCGGCGTAGCAGTCGCTGAGTTCGGTCCGGGCGATCTCGAACGACCACGCGTCGGCGGCGACGTGGTGGGTGGCGAAGGACAGCACGGTACGGTCGCCGGGCAGCCGGATCAGCCGACCCCGGGTCATCGGGCCGCTGCTCAGGTCGTACCCGCGGCTGAAGTCGTCGCGCAGCACCTCCTGGACGCGCGCCTCGGCCTCGGCCTCCGGAACGTCGCGCAGGTCGTCGACGCGCAGCGTCGGGTCCTCGTCGGTGACGATCTGCCGGACGGTTCCGTCACGCTCGGCGAAGCGGGTGCGCAGCACCTCGTGCCGGGCGCGCAGCCGGCGCATCGCCTCGGCCACGAGGTCCGGGTCGAGCGGCGCCTCGACCCGGAGCGCGATCCCGGTGGCGTACAGGACAGCGTCGGGATACAGCCGGTCGTGTACCCACAGACGTTCCTGGGCGAACGACAGCGGTGCCTCGGCCGGGGTGGGTGTGAGCGCGGCCGGGCCGGGGCGCGGGGCGACGGCGGGGGAACCGCCGCCCCGCAGCCGCCGGGTGAGCAACGCCTGCTGGGCCGGGGTGAGCCGGGCCGGGCTGCCGGCGACCGTCATGACAGCCTCCGTAGCTGCTCGTCGGCCTCGTCGTCGCCGAGCGCCAGGATCTGGGCCACCAGCAGCTCCTCGACCAGGGCGGCCTGCTCGGTGACGGTCTGCCGCTCGAACAGGCCGTTGAAGGCCACCTCGACGCCGAATTCGGACCCCAGCGCGAACGCGAGCCGGGCCAGGGTCAGCGAGTGGCCGCCCAGGTCGAAGAAGTTCGCTGTCGCCGGCACCGTGTCCAGGCCGAGCAGCTCGCCCCAGATCCGGGCGACGACCTCCTCGGTGGGGCCTTGCGGCCGGTCCCCCGGGTCACCGGTCACCGGGCCGGGTTCGGGCAGGGCGGCCCGGTCGACCTTGCCGGTCGGGGTGAGCGGGAACGCGTCGAGCGTCACGAACAGCGACGGGACCATGTAGTCGGGCAGTCGTTCACGCAGCGTCGCGCGCAGCGCGGCGGGGGCGGGCACGTCGCCGGTCAGGTGCCCGATCAGCCGGGCGTCGCCGCTGGCGTCCCGGCCCGCGGTGACCACCGCACCGGTGACGCCCGGGCACGTGGTCAGGGCCGCCTCCACCTCCGCGGCCTCGATCCGGAAGCCGCGGACCTTGATCTGGTGGTCGTCGCGGCCGAGGAACCGCAGCCGCCCGTCCGGTCCGACCCGGACGATGTCGCCGGTGCGGTACATCCGGCTGCCCGGCGGTCCGTACGGGTCGGGCACGAACTGAGCCGCGGTCCGGGCCGGCAGCCGCGGGTAGCCGTGCGCGAGCGCGGGGCCGCCGATCACCAGCTCCCCCGGCGCGCCGGGCGGCACCGGCCGCAGTCGGGCGTCCAGCACGTACATGGTGTGGCTGGTCAGCGGCCAGCCGATCGGGGTGTTCGCGGCGTCCCCGCCGAGCCGGTGCAACGACGCGAAGATGGTCGCCTCGGTCGGACCGTACGAGTTGTACGCCTCGGCGACGTGCTCGCTCAGCCAGGCCGCGACGGTGGCCGGCATCGCCTCGCCGCCGCAGAGCGCCTGGATGCCGGGGTCGGGCCGCCAGTCGAGCTGCGCCAGCAGGCGCCACAGCGACGGCGTGGCGTGCACGGTGCTGGGCCGCCACGCGTCGATCAGGGCGGCCAGCGCGCCGGGCTCGGTCGCCTGCGCGGCGTCGGCGACGTAGACGTGACCGCCCGCGGTGAGCGGCAGCAGCAGTTCGAGCTGGGCGACGTCGAACGCGACGGTGCTGACCGCCACGAACCGGGTGTGCCGGCCGAACCGCAGCTCCTCGCGGAGCGCGCGGAACACCCGGGACAGGGCGGCGTGCGGTACCGCGACAGCCTTGGGCCGACCGGTCGACCCGGACGTGTAGATCAGGTACGCGGGCCGCTCGGGTGGGCACGGCACCGGATCCGGGACGGCGTCCGGGCGTTCCGCGTCCACCTCGACCACCGGGATCCCGTCCGCCAGCCCGGCCGGCGCGCCGTCGGTGACCAGCGCCCGGGCGCCGCAGTCGTCCAGCACGTAGCGCAGCCGGTCGGTCGGGTGCGCGGGGTCGAGCGGCACCCAGGCGGCGCCGGTACGGGCCACGGCGAGCAGCACCGCGGGCAGCTCGGCCCGCCGGCCGACCAGCACGCCGACCCGGTCGCCGGACCGCACGCCGAGGCTCTGCAGGTGGGCGGCGAGGCGGTCGGCGTACCCGGTGAGCCACGCGTGGTCGCGCTCACCGGACGCATCGGACACCGCCGGGCCGGGGCCGGCCGACCACACCGCCGCGCACAGGTCGGTGCCGGCGTCTTGCGCGCAGACGCCGGCCCTGCCGTGGCGCAGCAGGTCGTCGTGCTCGACCGGGGTCAGCACGGGCAGGTCGGCGACCAGGCCGGCCGGAGCGGCCACCGCGGCGGCGACCAGGCCGGAGAAGCGCCCGGCCAGCGCGGCCACCGTGCCGGCGTCGAAGAGTTCGTCGTCGTAGGCCCACACCGCGGCGATCCCTCCGTCGGCCGTACCGGTCAGGTCCAGGGCGAGGTCGTACTGCGCGACGCCGCCGGGCAGGTCGTACGGGGTGACGGCGGCCGGGCCCAGCGATTCCAGGGCGGGCTCGGCGGGCCGGTACGAGAAGGTGGTCTGGAACAGCGGTGTCACGCCGGTACCGCGCGCCGGCGCGACCGCTTCGACGAGGCGCTCGAACGGCACCTCGGCCTCGAAGGCGGCGAGTACCCGACGGTGCTCGGCGGCGATCAGCTCGGACACCGTCCCGGCGGCGCCGATGTCGCCGCGCACCACCAGCATGTTGAGGAAGCACCCGATCAGCCGGTCGATCTCGGGCCGGCCGCGCCCGGCGGCCGGGATGCCGATCACCACGTCGCCGGTCCCGGCGTGCCGGCCGAGCAGCACCCGGTACAGGGCGAGCAGCAGGGTGAACGGGCTGACCTTCGCGGCCCGGGCGGCGGCGTGCACCCGCGCGGCCAGGCCGGGCGGCAGTGTGCTGCGGTGGAAGGCGCCCAGGCCGGTGCGGGTGGCCGGGCGGGGCCGGTCGTGCGGCAGTTCCAGGCTGTCCGGAGCGCCCTCCAGCACCCGCCGGGCCGCTTCGACCCGCGCCGGCAGGCGGTCGCCGCGCGCCTGGGCGTGCTGCCACAGGGCGTAGTCGGCGTACTGGACCGGCAGCTCGGGCAGGTCGGCCGGGCGGTTCGCCAGCCCGGCCGCGTACGCCTCGCGGACCTCGTCGAAGAGCAGGCCGACCGACCACGAGTCGGAGGCGATGTGGTGGACGGTGAGCACCAGCACGGCGTCGTGCGGGCCGCGCGGGATGAGGCGCACCCGCAGGGGCAGGTCGGTCTCCAGGTCGTAGCGGTACTCGGCGGCCGTTGCCGGGTCCAGGTCCGGGTCCACCGCGAAGTCCACGGCCGCGCTGGCCGCCACGATCTGCACCGGCCCGTCGGCGCCCGGCCGGTACCGCGTCCGGAGCACCTCGTGCCGGTCGACGACGGACTGGAAGGCGTCCCGGAGCCGGTCCGCGTCGACCGGGCCGCTCAGCCGCACGGCCAGCGGGACGCAGAACTGCTCCGGCCGGGTGGCCATCCGGTCGGCCAGCCAGAGACGCTGCTGCGCGAAGGACAACGGCGCCGGGGCCGCCGGGTCACGGCGCGGTACCGGGCGGGCCTGCCGGGCGAGCAGGCGTTCGGCGAGGAGCCGGCGTCGGTCGCCGGTCAGCGTCGGTGCGGACATGGGGTCTCCTGCGGTCGGTGGGCTCAGGCGTCGGCCCAGACGGTGCGGGCGGTGCCGCCGAGGGCGCGGGCGAGGGACTCGGCGCGGGCGCCAAAGGCTTTGCGGGTACGGGCCGCGACCGTGCCGAAACCCTGCAGCGACAGGGTCACCGCGGCACGGCTCTGCTCGTGCCTCCAGACCCCGCAGATGCGCCCACGGTCGAGCAGCACCGCGGAGATCCAGCCCTGCGGCCGGTAGATCTCCTCCTTGCGCTCCGGCGGCAGGAGCGCCTCGTGGTACCGGGGGCAGGCGGCCACCACGTACGGGTCGAAGCCGGGGAGCAGTCGGGCGTGCGGTCCGCGGGGCAGCGCGGCGGTCATCAGCTCCGCCAGGTCGGCGGTGCGGACGAAGCCGCGATGCCCTGCCACGTCGACCGGGGTGAGTTCGTCGCCGAGCGCGGCCATCGCCCGTCCGGCCTCGGCCGGCTGGCAGCCCCACCAGCGGGCGAAGTCCTCCCGGGCCACCGGCCCGTACGCGGCCACGAACCGGCGGACCACCTCCGCCAGAGCGGCGTCGGGGGCGATCGAGTCCCACTCGGCGTCCACCCAGTCCCGGGGGTTGACGAAGGTGACGTTGCGCCCGCGTCCGCTGCCGAAGCACAGGTCGCCGCGGTACGCGGACGGCTTGAACAGGTCACCCCATCCGGAGCGCAGCCGCTCGGCCATCTCGGGTCGGCCGATCCGGTCGGACACCGCGACGGCCAGTTCCTCGCGGGTCAGCTCGGTGCCGGACAGCACCTCCGGGATCGCCGCCTGGATCGCCTCCAGCTCGTCCCGGGTGACGCCCTGGTAGCGCAGCCACGACGGGGTCAGGTGCCCGCGGCGCATCCGGCCGGCTGCGGTCCACAGTGGCATCTCCGCGGCCGGCAGCAGGTGCAGGGTGCCGCGCATGGCCCAGGTCTTCACCAGCGCACGGTCGGTCACCGCGGCGGCCACGTCACCCGGTCGGAGCTTGTCCGACCGGACCGTGACCGCGAGTTCGGCGCAGGAGGCGATCTGCGCGTGCAGGCCGCACAGCCGGGACGCGACGCCGGTGACGGTGTGTCCCGCGTCGCCGGGCTCCCCGGCGAGCAGGTGCCGCCCGAGGCGGAAGGCGAGCACCTGCTCCCAGGTGACCGCGGCAGCGGGTTCGGCCCCGGTCATGCCGCCTGGTTCGCGGTCATGAACCGGCGCAGGCTCGCCGGCCGCATATCGGTCCACACCCGATCGATGTGGTCCAGGCATTCCTGGCGGGTGCCGGTGAAGCCGGCGTCGAACCATCCCGCCGGTAGCGTCCGGTCGCTCCACCAGACGGAGTACTGCTCCTCCTCGTTGCGGACGACGGTGAACTGCTCGTCGTTCTCCGGGGCCGTCATGTCGTCTCCCTTCGTCGGTCCTGGGATGTTAACTAGAGTTAATTCTCGCGGCTCCATTGTCAACCCCAGTAAGCATAACTACAGTCAAGTCCCTAGACGGCCGCCGTCTCGCGTGGCCCGTACCCCGGAGGAAGAGCCGTGACCCACTCTTTTCCACCGCGCATCGTGGATCTCGTCGTCCGCCAGGTTCAGGCCCAGCCGGACGCCACTGCGGTCAGCGCCGGCGACCACTCGCTCACCTACCGCGACCTGGACCGGGCGTCCGACGCCGTCGCGTCCCGGCTGACCGCGGCCGGCACCCGTGCCGACGACGTCGTCGCGGTGCTCGCCGACCGCTCCCCCGACCTGATCGTCGCGCTGCTCGGCATCCTCAAGGCCGGCGCGGGATATCTCGTGGCCGACCCGTCCGCGCCGGCCGAGCGGCTGGGCTGGATCCTCGGCGACGCCGCACCGGCCGCGATCCTGACCGGGCCCGGGCACACGCCGCCCGGCGACCCGGCGGTGCCGGTACTGCCCCTGACCGGCCCCGCCGCCCGGCCCGCCGTCCCGGTGCCGATCGCGCCCGGCACGCTGGCGTATGTCAGCTACACCTCCGGATCCACCGGCCGCCCCAAGGGCGTCGCCGTGCCGCACGACGCGGTCGTCCGGCTGGTGCACGACACCCGCTGGGCGAGCTTCGGACCGGACGACGTGTTCCTGCAGGCGTCCCCCGTCGCGTTCGACGCGTCCACCCTGGAGATCTGGGCGCCGCTGACCACCGGCGGGCGGCTCGCCCTGCATCCGCCCGGCCCGGTCACCGCGGCGAGCATCGCCGCGACGGTCGCGGCCGAGGGTGTCACGGTGCTGTGGCTCACCGCCGGGATCTTCCATCAGCTCGCCCGCACCTCCCCCGGCGCCCTGCGCGGCGTCCGGCACCTGCTGGCCGGCGGAGACGTGGTCGCGCCACGGCAGATCGCCCAGGTCCTGGACGCGGTGCCCGGGCTCACCTTCACCAACGGGTACGGCCCGACCGAGAACACCACCTTCACCACCTGCTGGACCAGCACGACTGCCCCGGCCGCCGGGACCACCCCGATCGGGCGCCCGATCGACGGGACCGGCGTACGGGTCCTGGACGACGAGCTGCGCCCGGTGCCGCCCGGCACCGAGGGACGGCTGTGGGCCACCGGCCGTGGCCTGGCCCGCGGCTACCTGGGCCGCCCCGGCCTCACCGCCGAGAAGTTCCGGCCCGACCCGTGGGGCGCACCCGGTGACCGGATGTACGACACCGGCGACCGGGTCCGCGTCGGCTCCGACGGCGCGATCGAGTACCTCGGCCGGGCCGACCAACAGGTCAAGATCCGTGGCTTCCGGGTCGAGCCGGGCGAGATCGAGCAGACCCTGCGCCGTCGCCCGGAGGTGGCCGACGCGGCCGTGGTCACCCAGACCGACCCGCTGACCGGGACCCGGCTGGTCGGGTACGTCGTACTGGCCGGCGCCGCCGGGCCGGAGACCGCCGCCGCCATCCGCCGCGACCTGCGCACCGAGCTGCCCGAGTACATGATCCCGGCCGCCGTGCTCCCGCTGGACCGGATGCCGCTCACCGCCAACGGCAAGGTGGACCGCTCCCGGCTGCCCGCCGCGGACCGGGCGCCCCGCACCGTGCAGGGCGACTACCACCCGCCGTCCACGGCCACCGAGGCCGAGCTCGCCGAGGTGTGGGGCCGCACCCTCCAGGTCGAGCCCATCGGCGTGGACGACGACTTCTTCGAGCTCGGCGGGCACTCGCTGCTCGCCGCCGAACTGGTCGGCGAACTGCACCGCCGGTTCGCGGTCCGGGTCCCGGCCCGCACGCTGTACCGCGACGCGACCATCCGCCGGCTCGCGGCGGTCGTCGACGAACTCCGGGACACCCTGGCGGTGGCGGCATGACCACGACCGCCGTACCCGCCACCGGCCGCTGCCCGTTCGGCTTCGGCACCGCCGCGAGCCTCGATCTGATCGACCCCGGCCTGTACGCCCACCGGGACCCGCACCCGATCTGGCAGGGCCTGCGCGAGCACGATCCGGTGCACTGGCAGCAGGCCGGCCCGGAACTCGGCTTCTGGTCGGTGACCCGGTACGCCGACGTCGACCACGTGCTGCGCCGGCACGATCTGTTCACCTCCGAGGAGGGATCGTTGCTGACCCTGCTCGGACGCGGCGATCCCGCCGGTGGCCGGCAGATCGCGGTAACCGACCCGCCCCGGCACTCCCAGATGCGCGACCGGCTGCAGCGCGCCATGACCAAGCGGTCACTGGAGACCCACGACGGCATGATCCGGGCGGAGATCCGGCAGTTGCTCGGCGCGATCACCGACAACACCCCGGTCGACGTGGCCGCCTTGCTCACCGACCTGCCGATGGCCGTGACCGGCACGCTGATGGGTGTGCCGCGCGCCGACTGGCCCCGGCTGACCCGGCTCACCACGATGGCCATCGCGCCGGACGATCCCGAGTACGCGCTGCCCGGCGGACCCGGCGAAACCCTGCGGGAGGCGCACCGGGAACTGTTCGCGTACTTCCAGGACCTGCTGCACGATCGCCGCCGGGCCCCGGGCGAGGACCTGATCAGCCGGCTCATCGCCACCGAGGTGGACGGTCGGCCACTCGGGTCGAGCGAGATCGTGTCCAACTGCTACAGCCTGATCCTCGGCGCCAACACCACCACCCCGCACGTCCCGGTCGGCGCGCTCGTCGAACTCGACCGTAGCGGCGGCTATCGGGACTGGGCCCGCCGCCCGGAGCTGCTCGCGTCCGGCATCGAGGAAGCCCTGCGCTGGGTCTCCCCGGCCAACCACTTCATGCGGCACGCCACCCGGGACACCGAGATCGCCGGGGTGCGGATCGGGGCCGGCGAGCCGGTGGTGGCCTGGCTCGGATCGGCCAACCGGGACGAGCGCGTCTTCGACCGGCCGCACCGGTTCGACGTGCGCCGCAAACCCAACCGGCACATCGCGTTCGGCGCCGGGCCGCACTACTGCATCGGGCACACCGTTGCCCGGGCCACCCTGCGAGTGCTGTTCGCCGAACTGTTCGACCGGATCGAGTCGTACGAGGTGGCGGGCGAGCCGCAGCGGCTGGTCTCCAACTTCATCGCCGGGTACAAGCACCTCACCATCACCGCCCGGCTGCGGGGGGTGGTGTCGTGACAGGCAAGTGGCTCACCCGGGCGCCCCTGTCCGAGTCCGCGGCACTGCTGTTCTGCCTGCCCTACAGCGGGTGCGGCGCCAGCATGTACCGGTCCTGGCCCCGTTTCGTCGGCGGGATCGAGCTGTGCCCGGTGCAGCTACCCGGCCGGGAGAACCGGATGCGGGAGCCCGTTCCGGAGACGTACGAGGAGCTGGCCGGGGCGGTGGCCGCCGCGCTGCGGCCGGAGCTGGACCGCCCGTACGGGTTCTTCGGGCACTGCGGGTCGGCACTGCTCGCATACCAGACCGCGGTGGAGCTGCAGCGCACCGGCGCGCGGCGCCCCGCCCACGTCTTCGTGTCATCCCAGGTCGCGCCGGACGAGGGTCCGTACGGCCGGTTCCTCGGCATGGACCGGGACGCGCTGCGCACCGAGGTCGTCGAGCTGATGCGGCGCACCGGTGGCACGCCGGTGCCCGACCTGGTCGAGCTCTGCCTGGACGTGCTCACCACCGACGTGGCGGTGAACCGGCGCTACCGGCCGGCCACCCGGACCGTGCTGGACGCTCCGCTGACCACGATCGCCTGGACCGGCGACGCCGAGGTCGAGCCGTGGCGCACGGAGGGCTGGGAGCGCTACGGCACCCCGTCCCGCCGGGTCGTGCTCGACGGCGGCCACCACGCCTTCCTCGACGCCCCGGCGCCGTTGCTCGACCTGTTCGTCACCGGCCTCGTCGCCGGCTCGGAGTTGGAGAACGCCGGCCTCGTCGCCGGCTCGGAGAGGGAGACCATCGGATGACCACCACTCAACTTCCCCGGCCCGCCCTGGCCGTCCCGGAGCACGCCGAGCCGCCGGCCGACGGCACCACCCTGGTGCACCGCCTCATCGAGGCGCGGGCCAAGCGCACCCCGCACGCGCTGGCCGCCAGCGCCGGCCGCGAGCGGCTGACCTACCGCGACCTCAACGCCCGGGCCAACCGGCTGGCCCGCACCCTGCGCGCCGCCGGTGTACGTACCGAGCAGCCGGTCGCCCTGCTGATGGAGCGCTCGCTGGAGATGCTGGTCGGCTTCCTGGCCGTACTGAAGTCCGGCGGCGCCGCGGTCCTGCTCGACCCCGGGCATCCCGACCAGCGGCTGCGCACCGTGGCCGCGGCGACCCGGCCGAGGCTGGTGCTCACCCTGGAGTACCTGCGCCGCCGGCTGCCCGAGTTGCCCGCCGTGCTGCTCGACACCGACCGGCCGGAGATCGACCGGCAGGCGCCCGACGACCTCAACGTGCCGGTGCACCTGGACAACCTCGCGTACCTGGTGCACACCTCGGGGTCGACCGGCGAGCCCAAGCGGGTGGGCGTGCTGCACCGCTCGGTCGCGCACAGCATCGCCACCCACCAGGCCGGGCACCGGATCACCGCCGACGACCGGGCCGCGTGGATCTCTCCGCCCGGCTCCTCGGCCATGGTCGGCGAGATCTGGCCGTACCTGGCCGCCGGCGCCAGCGTGCACGCCGCGCCCGCCGGCATCGTCGCCGACGTCGAGGACCTGCGGGACTGGCTGCTGCGGTACGCCGTCACCAAGGCGTTCCTGCCGATGCCGCTGGCAGAGCTGATGGTCAACCTGGACTGGCCGGCCGACACCGATCTGCGGCTGGTCACCATCGGCAGTGACACCGTGCGCCGCTGGGCGTCCGCCGCGCTGCCGTTCGAGGTGGCCGTCTCGTGCGGCTCGGCCGAGGCGAACGGGGTCACCAGCAGCCTGGTCCCGTGGGACGGCCGGCTCACCAACCGCACCGCCACCGCCGCCGACCGGGCCGGGCTGCCCCCGGTCGGGCGACCCTGGCCGGACGTGCGCCTGCACCTGCTGGACGCCGCGCTGCGCGCCGTCCCGGCCGGTGCGATCGGCGAGATCTGCGTCGACAGCCCGGAGCTGGCCCGCGGCTACCTCGGCGCGGCCGGCCTGACCGCGGACCGGTTCGTGCCCAACCCGTACGGGCGGCCCGGCACCCGGCTGTACCGCACCGGCGACCTCGGCCGGATGCGCCCGGACGGGCATCTGGAGCACCACGGCCGCACCGACCGGGACATCAAGATCCGCGGGTTCCGGGTGTCGCCGGCCGAGATCGAGGCGGAGCTGCTGAAGCTGCCCGGGATCCGGGACGCCGCGGTGGTCGCGGTCGAGGGCGGGACCGAGGGCACCGACCGGCGGCTCGTCGGGTACGTCGTCGCGGATCCCCGCCCGGACGCGGCCCGGATCGTCGCGTACCTCGCCGAGCGGCTCCCTGCCTACCTGGTCCCGGCGGCCGTGACCTTCCTGGACCGGATGCCCCTGACCCCGAACGGCAAGGTGGACCGCACCGCCCTGCCCTCACCCGACTGGGTGTCGATGGCCCGCTGCGGTGAGCACCGGGAACCGCGGGACGAGCTCGAGGCCGGGATCGCGGGCGCCTTCGGCGAGGTGCTCGGCCGCACCGGCGTGGGCGCCGAGGACAACTTCTTCCACCTCGGCGGGGACTCGCTGACCGGAGCGCGGCTGGCCCAGCGCCTGCGGGCGCTGCTCGGCAAGCGGGTGCCGCTGCGCGTGATCTTCCAGAACCCCACCCCGGCCACCCTGGCCGGGCGCCTGCGCGCCTGACACCATGCTCTACGAGATGATGCCCGGAACGCCGGGCTCCGTGATCGACCGGCTGGTCGGCCGGCTCCGGGCCTGCCCGGACGTCGCCGCCTGGGCCGTCGGCCTGGCCGGCCGCACCTTCGTCGTGGTCAGCGGCGACGAGTCGCGGGTGCCCGCGCTCGACGCGGCCACCGCCGAGGTGGTGCTCGCCGAGCACAGCACCACCGACCGCGGGTACTGGCTCGTCGGCCGGGAGAGCCGGGTGGCGCCCGACCAGGTGCGGATCGGCCGGGCCGTGGTCGGCGACGGCGACGTGTGGTGCGCCGCCGGGCCGTGCGCCCTGGAGTCGGTGCCGGACACCCTGGAGACGGCGCACGTGCTGCGCGCCCAGGGCGCCCGGGCGCTGCGGATGGGACTGTTCAAACCCCGCTCGAGCCCGTACCACTTCCAGGGGAAGGGGCGCGGCGGGCTGGCCGACCTGGCGGCGATCCGGGCCGAGGTGGGCCTGCCGGTGGTGACCGAGGTGCTGGACCCGCGGGACGTGCAGGCCGTCGCCGAGGTGGCCGACTGCCTGCAGGTGGACACTCGCAACATGTCCAACCGGGCGCTGCTGGCCGAACTGGGCACGATCGACCGGCCGGTGCTGCTCATGCGCGGGCTGCGCTCGTCGGTGTCGGACTGGCTGCGCGCCGCCGAGTTCGTGTTCAGCCGCGGCAACCGGGCGATCGTGCTGTGCGCCCGCGGGGTGGCGACCTTCGACGACTCGCTGGCCTTCCAGCCCGACTTCGGCGCCATCCTGGCCGTCCGGCAGCGGTGCGACCTGCCGGTCGTCTTCGACCCCAGCCACAGCACCGGACGCCGGCACGCGATCGCGCCGGCCGCGCTGGCCGCCTTCGCGTTCGGCGCCGACGGCATCCTGCTGGAGTCGTTCCTGCGCCCGGAGCGGCTCTACCGCCCGGGCGACGGCGACCAGATGTACCCGCCGGGGCGGGTGGCCGAGCTGCTGGAGGCGTGCCGCCAGGTGCGGGCGGTCTTCGACCGGGTCGACGTCTGACGCGGAAAAGAGGGGGCGGTCATCCACTGTGGATGACCGCTCCCGTCCTGTGCGCTGTCAGTCGAGCTCTGATACCGCGGTGGCCGGGGCAGCGGCGGCGCCGACGAGGATCCGCTCCAGCGCGGCGAGCTGGGCATCGATCGACTCGGCGTGCCAGAGCGCGGTGTTGTACTCAGCGCCCAGCTCCAGCTCGTCCCCGCGCCGCAGGGCGGTGTACGAGATGTCGTAGCGGGACGCGCCGCTGGAGACGTACCGCCAGGTCGACGCGCAGCCCGGCAGGTCCAGGTTGATGTCGTCGCCGTCCTGCCAGGCCACGGTGACCTGGACCAGCGGCAGCCGGTTCGCCTCGCGCCGCACCCCGAGCAGCCGGACCACCTCCGGCAGCGGCAGGCCCTGGTTGTCGTACGCGTCGATGGTCACCTCCCGGACTCCGGCGACGACCTCCGCGAACGTGGCCCCGGACGGAACCCGGACCCGCAGCGCCAGCACGTTGACCGAGCACCCGACGAGCTCGCGCGCGTCGGCGCGCTGCCGGTTCTCGGCCGGCGCCCCGACCACGAACTCCTGCTGCCCGGACAGCCGCGACAACAGCACCGCGCACGCCGCCGCGAACACCATGAACGGCGTCGCCGACAGCTCCGCGCCGAGCATCCTGAC
The DNA here is from genome assembly GCF_050936445.1 of Plantactinospora sp. CA-294935. Taxonomy (NCBI): domain Bacteria; kingdom Bacillati; phylum Actinomycetota; class Actinomycetes; order Micromonosporales; family Micromonosporaceae; genus Plantactinospora; species Plantactinospora sp. CA-294935. The sequence continues at coordinate 6,307,676 of NZ_JBNJMU010000001.1, read as the reverse complement.
CGCGCTCATCAGCGGCACCGACGGCACCCGGTCGTAGTGGCCGCCGGCGAAGCTCAGGCCCTCCGGCGGCACCAGGTCGGTGCGCAGCCGAAGCTCCGGCACGCCGCGCAGCGCAGCGGCCCAGTAGTCGCGCTGGCGGTCCCCGGCCGGGCCGGCCAGCCAGTCGTGCTCCCACCGGGCGTACTCGGTCCAGGTCAGCGCGGGCGCCGGCAGCGCGGCCGGCCGACCGTCCCGGGCCGCCCGGTACGCGGCCACCAGATCCCGCCGGAACGTGTAGAGGCCGACCTCGTCCACGCCGATGTGGTGGAACACCACCAGCAGCCGGGCCCGGGCCGGCCCGGCCAGCACCAACTGGGCCCGGACCGGGGGCTCGGTGCGCAGGTCGAACCCGGACGCCGCCTGCTCGCGGGCCATCCGGTCGGCGGCCGCCAGGGCCCGCTGCTCGCCGAGGCCGGTGAGGTCATGCAGCTCCAGCTCCGGGCCGGCGCCGGGCACGACCTGCTGCACGGGGCCATCCGCGGTCCACTCGTACCGGCACCGCAGCGCGTCGTGCCGCGCGGTCACCGCGGCGAACGCCGCCGTGAGCGCCTCCGGATCGAGCGTGCCGGTCAGGTCGAACTCCAGCGGGACGTTGTACGTCGACCCGCCGGGGGCGAGCTGCTCCATCACCCAGATCTGCCGTTGCGCCCCGGTCAGCGGGGCGGGGCCGGGATCGGCGGCGGCCGGTCCGGCGGCGGCCGGCAGCAGGGCGTCCAGCTCGTCGCCGCTGAGCCCGGCCAGCAGTTGCAGGGTCTGCACGGCGTCCGGCTGCCCCCGGCAGATCAACCGGGCCAGACCGTCCACGGTGGGGTGTTCGAAGATCGCCCGGATCGGCGCTTCGAGCCCCAGTTCGTCACGGGCCAACAGGGCCAGCCGGGCCACCATCATCGAGTGGCCGCCGTGCTCGAACACGTCGTCGTGCGGGCCGTACCCGGGGTCGCCGAGTTCCCGGCGCCACAGTGCTAGCAGCGCCGGCCGGACCGTGTCGAGGCCGGGCGGGTCGCCGACGTCCGGCTCGGCACCCGGTTGCCGGGCGGCGGAGGCGTACCGCGGAACGGCGTCCGGTGGCAGCGCGGCCGCCTCGTCCAGCGGCACGGTGATGCCGCCGATGACCGGGAACCGGTCCGCCGGGCCCAGGTCGACGACGACACCACCCGGCCGCCGGTACCCAACCCGGCCGGTGTCCGGGCCCGGCGGGACGAGCACGTCGTCGATGCGCCCGCCCGGGCCGGCGCGGTGCAGCCGACCCAGCGCGAAGTCGGGGGCCACGCAGTCGCCGATCAGCACCTCCCGCTCCGAGCAGGACCGCTCCCCCGCACCCAGCATCGGCAACCGGCCCAGTTCGAGTTCCGGGTCCGCGCACCCGGCACGCAGCACCGCTTCCAGGTGCCGGATCAGGGTACCCACGTACGCCGCCTCGAACAGCGCGTCGTCGTACTCCACCCACAGGGTCACGTCGCCCGGGCCGACCTCGGCCTCGATCAGCAGGTCGAAGCGGGCACGGCCGCGCGGAATCTGCTCCTCGGTGGCCCGCACCGGGCCGAACGGCACGCCCTCGGCCACCTTCGGCGACTGGGTGACCATCACCTGCACCAGCGGCGGGATGCTCGGGTCCCGGCCGGTGAGGCCCTCGACCATGCTGGTGAACGGCACCTCCTCGAACTCCAGCGCGTCCAGCACCGCGTCCGTGGTCTCGGCGAGCAGGCTGCGGAACGACGAGGCCGGGTGCGGACGCAGCCGCAGCGGCAGGGTGTTGGCGAAGAACCCGACCACGTCGTCGAAGCCGCCCGGGCTCCTTCCCGCGCCGGCGGTGCCGATGATCAGGTCGTCGTCCCCGGTGTGCCGGTGCGCCACCGCCGCGAACGCCGCGATCAGCACGCAGGCCGGGGTGCTGCTCTCCCGGATCGCGAAGTCGAGCAGACCGCGGGCGGACGCCGGATCCAGGTCGAACCGCGCACGTTCGCCGTGCTCGGACTTCACCGCCGGCCGGAGCCGTCCCTTGCGCAGGTCGAGCAGTGCGGGGGCGCCGGACAGCCGATCCCGCCAGTACGCCTGCCCCTCGCCGCACTCCCCGCCGGCCAGCGCCGCCCGCTGCCGCGCCACGTGGTCGGCGAACCGGGCGGCCGGCGGTGGCAGCGCCGGCGGTCGGCCGGTCAGCTCGGCCGTCATCAGCTCGTCCAGCTCGGTGCGGATGAGCGTCAACGACTGCCCGTCGGCGACCAGGTGGTGGCACCCGATGAGGAGCAGGTGCTCGCGCGGGCCGAGGCGCAGCAGCATGCTGCGGGTCAGCGGCCCGGCGGCGATGTCGTACGGGCGGTCGGCGAACTCGCGGGCGATCCGCTCGGCCGCCGGCCGGCGCTCGCCCTCCGGCAGGTGGCCCAGGTCGTGCGCCGGGCCGGTGGCCAGCGACAGGGATGTCAGGTACCGGCAGACCGGCGCGCCGTTCTCGGTCGGGAACGTGGCACGCAGCGACTCGTGCCGCTCCGCCACCGCGTCCAGCGCCCGGCCGAGCAGGCCGACGTCGAGGTCGCCGTCCAGCCGCAGCTGCCACAGCTCGTTGTACAGCCGCGCCGCCGGGGACAGGTTCTCGATGAACCAGAGCTGCTCCTGGGCGTACGAGAGGGGCACCGGCCCGGCGGCGACCGTCGGGGAGTCGAGCATCACGTCCTCCTCGTCCTCAGCGTGGCCGGGCGGCCAGGATCTTGGTGACCGAATGCGTGTGCGGCTCCGGCACGTCCGCGTGCGACGAGATGATCGTGATGTCCTCGACCCGCAACAGTTCCCAGCCGGTGTACATGCGCAGGTACTCCTGGTGCGCGGGCAGCAGCCGGGGCGGATTGACGTGCCGGTCCAACTGCTGCGCGCGGTCGTTGAACGAGCAGAGCACGTGCACCCCGCCCGGCCGGGTCGCCGCCTGGAGGTTCCGGACGGTTCGCCGGGCCTGGTCCAGGCTGGAGTTCCAGTGCAGCACGCTGTCGCAGACCACGACGTCGTACCCGCCGCCCGGGACGGCCAGCGAGACGTCCGCCGTCCCCCAGGTGATCCGCGGCTCGTCCGGCCAGAGCCGGCGGGCGTGCTCCAGGGCCAGCTCGGAGATGTCGACCGCGTCCACGGTCGCGCCGGCTCGGGCCAGGAAGACGGTGTTGCGGCCCTCGCCGCAGCCGGCGTCGAGCGCGCGGGCGCCGTCCAGCGTGACGTGACGGTCCAACGCTTCGACGTACGGCTCCGGCTCGACGCCCCACAGGCACGGCGTCAGGGCGTACCCGTGGTCGCAGCCTCCGGCGTTAACGGCCGGGTCGCTGATCGCGGCGGTCATCGGTTCTCCTCCGGAGTGATCTCGTCCAGGGTGCGGACCTTGGGCACGGGCGAGAAGATCAGCCACAGCAGCGCCAGCGGCGTGCCGACGGCCGAGATGTACAGGGCGTTGTGCAGGCCGATCCAGTCGCCGAGCAGGCCGGCGCCGACCGCGCCGATCGGGATCACGCCGATGGTGACGAACCGGAAGCTGGCATTGACCCGGCCACGCAGTCGGCTCGGCGTGATGGTCTGGCGCATCGTGATGCTGGTGATCGCGGAGATCACGATGCCGAGTCCGACGATCAGGTAGACCGCGCCGAAGAGCACGGCCTGCACCGGCTTCGGCCCGCTGATGAACGGCAGGGCCACCATCGGGGCGACGGTCAGCGCGGTCGACCAGACCAGCGCCGGGCCGACCCCGATCCGGTCCACCAGCTTGCCGGTGATCAGGGCGCCGAGGGTGCCGCCGACGCTGCCGACGGCGAAGACCACCCCGATGACACCGGCGCTGAGGCCGACGTCGCGGCTGGCGTACACCAGGAACAGCACCATGACGATCTGGGAGAAGAGGTTGAACGTCGCGGCCTCGGCGGCCAGGGCGCGCAGGTGTGGGTTCCCGAACGTGGCGACCAGGCCCTCCTTGATGTCCCGGAAGACGCCGCGGAACCCGCCGGTGTCGCCGCGGATCAGGTCGTCCTCGGACTCGCGGTGCCGCATCGCGCTGAGGCTCAGCGCGGACAGCAGGAAGCTGAGCGCGTCCACGGCGATCGCGAACGGGGCGCGCAGCACCTGCACCAGGATGCCGCCGAGACCGGGGCCGACGACGCCGGCGATCTGCTGGGTGCCCTCCAGCTTGCTGTTCGCGTTGATCAGCCGGTCGTTGTCCAGCAGGGACCCCACGAACGCCGGGTACGCCAGGTTGAACACGACGGTCAGGCAGCCGACCACGAAGGCGGCGACGTACAGGATCGGCATCGACAGGATGCCGCCGAGCGCCAGTAGCGGGATTATCCCGAGCGCGAGGAAGCGGCCCAGGTCGGCCGCGATCATCAGGCGGCGGCGGCGCATCCGGTCGACCAGGACGCCGGCGAACAGGGTCAGCACCAGCCCGGCCAGGTCCTTCAGGCCGCTGAGGATGCCGATCTCGGTGGCCGACGCCCCCAGGAAGACCAGGGCGGTGAACGGCAGCGCGATCTCGGTGATCTCGCTGCCGATCGTGGACACGCCCTGCCCGAACCAGAGCAGCCGGAAGTCACGCTTGGAGTGGTCGCGCGGTGGGGCCGGCTCGGGCGGCGGGGTGGTCGCGGGTGCGAGTTCGGTGATCATCGGTGAACCTCCTGGCGAACGGATCAGGCCGCTGCCGCGGTGGCAACGGCAGGCACGCCGGCGCAGCGGCGCAGCTTGTCGAGGGCACGGCCGGGGTCGTCGGCGACGACGGTGAGCCGTGAGGTGGCGAAGACGCCGCCCGCCGGGTCGCAGACCGGGTCGCCCCGGTACGGCATCTCGGCGGCATGGCCGGTGGCGGCGACGTCGCCGCTGACCGTGTGGTCGTCGTACAGCGCGAAGATCGGCAGCCCGGTGGCCATCGCGGCCAGCCGCATGGTGCCGGAGACGCGCGGGTTGATCTCCAGGACCCGGGCCACGCCGTCGGCGGTGACCAGGTACTCGATCTCGATCAGGCCGACCGCGTCGGCGGAGACGGCGAGCGCCCGCGCGTCGTCGCGCAGCCGGCGTTCCAGGGCCGGATCGATCGAGTCGTACGGGCACAGCCGCAACCGGCGCCAGGGCGGCACCAGCGCGGTCGAGGTCGGCCCCTTCCAGATCGGCGGCAGGGTCACCACCCGCTCGCCGTCCCGGAAGACGACCATCGAGTACTCGACGCCGTCGGCGTACAGTTCGGCGATCTCGTCCGGGGCCGGAGCGCGGTTGCTCAGCCGGGCCAGCACGGTCCCGCGGCTCTGCGTGCCGTGCCGGTCCTTGATGACGACGAGCGGGTCCCCGGCGACCCCGGGCAGCCGGTTGCCGGTCGTCCAGGGCAGGCCCGGGCAGCCGCGGGCGTCGAAGAACTCCTTCATCAGGAGCTTGTCCAGCCCGATCCGGGTGGCCCGGCCGGACTGCGCGATCGGCCGGAACCCGGATCCGGCGAGTGCCTGCGCCAGGGTCCGGTCCCGGTAGAGGGTGTCGTGGCCGGAGTGCAGCACCACCCGGCGGGAGCCGATCCGGGACAGGGCGTCGCGGACCACGCCGACGTCGACGGCGGGCGCCTCGCCGAGCACCAGGGTGCGGTCCGGGCCTCCGGAGCCGAGGAAATGCGGAAACCAGACGCCGACGCTGGCCGGCATGACCAGGTGCGCGGCTGGTTCGGTGGAACGGATCATCGGACTCCTCCCGCGGCCGCACGGGTTCCCGGTACGACCGCTGTCGCAGCGGACGGGGCCGGCGGGCGGGCCGACCCCAGCCGGTCGAGGGCGGCCCGGAACGCGGCCCGGTACGGCTCGACCAGCGCTCCGGCGGTGTCGTTGAAGTACGGCCCGGGCAGGCTGACCCAGCCGTCGTGCAGCGCCTCGGCGACCGGCAGGTCACCACGACGGTGCCGGAAGTGCCGGGCCAGCACGTCCGGCGGGTACGGGCGCCGGTGCCCGGGCTCGGCGCCGGTGAAGATGCTGCTCAGGTGCAGCGGCCGGGTGGCCGGCACGTCGGCCTTGACACCCTGTCGGCGCAGCGCCGCCACGAGGTCGTCCCGGCTGAACCCGGCCCGCTCGGGGTCGACGGTGACGACGACGTCGTACCAGCCGCCCATCGTCACGTGCGGGGCGATCACCGGACCGGTCAGCCCGGGGTGCGCGACCAGCGGCTCCAGCAGCCGGTACACGTTGGCGCGTTTCGCGGCCACCAGCTCCTCGATCCGGTCCAGGTGGCTCTGCGCCAGCACCGCCGCGGGCGGGCTGATCCGCAGGTTGCCGCCGAGCCCGACGTCGGCCAGCCGGCGCAGCCGCGGATCGTGCACGGTGCGTTCGCTGCGCTGCTTGAAGGCGGTCAGCAGGCAGGCCAGGTCGTAGTGCCGGGAGTCGCGGGCGAGCAGCACCCCGCCCATCCCGCCGGAGACGAGTTTGAGCCCGCCGATGCTGAAGACGGCGAGATCGCCGAAGGTGCCGACGGGCCGGCCCCGGTACGTGGACCCGTGCGCATGCGAGCAGTCCTCGACGAGGGCGAGCCCGCGCCGCCGGCACAGGGCGGTGATCTCGTCCATCGGTGCCGGGTGCCCGAACAGGTGGGTCACCGCCACCGCCCGGGTCCGCGGCGTGACCGCCCGCTCGATTCTCGCCGCGCTCACCGTGCCGTCCGGACCCTCGCTGTCCACGAGTACCGGCACGGCGCCGAGCAGGAACAGCGGCGAGGCGGTGGCGAGGAAGGTGAACGTCGGCACGATCACCTCGTCGCCGGGCCCGAGCCCGAGCGCGAAGTACGCGGCCAGCAGGGCGCTGGTCCCGGAGTTCAGGGTGAGCGCGTGCCGCCCGTCGTGCCGTCGGGAGAACGCCGCCTCCAGGCCGGCGATCTCCGGCCCGTGGTCGTAGTCGAAGGAGCGGCCGCGCCTGATCAGCTCGGCGGCCCGGTCGGCCGCCGCGCGGTCGTAGACCGGCCAGCGCGGCGGGTGCGGGATGACGACGGGATCGTCGGTGCCCATGACGGCCTCCTAGGCGGCGACGGCTGCCGGCGCGGCCACCGGGCGCGCCGGGACCGGGACGAGACAGGCCCGGACCCGCGCGAGCAGACCGGCCGGGTCGGCGTGGACGAAGAAGTGACCGGCGTCGAATGTGTCGAGGACGAAGTCGCCGGACGTCTCCACGTCCCAGGCGGCCATCCGGTCCGGTGACGCCTCCGGGTCGGTGCGCCCGGCGAAGGCGTGCACCGGGCAGGACAGCGGCGGGCCGGCCGGGCGGGCCGCGGTCTCCACCACGGCCAGGTCGGCACGGACCGCGGGCAGCACCAGCCGGCGCAGTTCGGCGCTGTCCAGCACCTCGTCCGGGGTACCGCCGAGCCGGCGCAGGTGGGCGATCAGATCGGGTTCGCTCAGGTGGTGCGCGGCCGGGCCGGGTGGCGCGGCCGGGCCGGGCGAGGCGGCGACGAACAGCCGTTCCGGCGGTCGGCCCGCTGCGGAGAGGACATGCGCGACGTGGTGGGCCACCCGCGCGCCCATGCTGTAGCCGAACAGCGCGTACGGCCGGGCCGGCTCGGCCCGCATCGCTCGGGTGAGCCGATCGACCAGGGTGGACATGGCGGCCACCGGCGGTTCGCCGATCCGGTTCTCCCGTCCCGGCAACTGCACCGCGACAACCTCGGCGACACCGGTCAGGCCGGCACCCCAGCCACGGTAGAGGGAGGCGCTGCCACCGGCGTACGGCAGGCAGTACAGCCGCATCGGCGCCTCGGGGTCTCGTTGGTGGATCCGGAACCAGGGGTTCATCGCTCGCCCTTCCCCGCGGCGGCAAGGACCGCGGTCGTGTGTTCGGTGTCGGGGCCGGCCGTCAGGCGCCGGTGTCCGGCGGCCCGCCACAGCGCGGCCGGCCGGCCCAGGCTGGTCGCCTCGGTCCCGGCCAGCCGGTAGTAGTGCTGGATCGCGGCGTCGCCGGTGAGCCCGTACGTGCCGTGCAGGTGCAGCGCCCGCCGGGTGACGCCGGTGGCCGCCTCGGCGGCGGCGGCGAGGGCCTGGATCGCGGCCAGCTCCGGTTCGCCGTCGGCAGGCGGCCAGCCGCACGGCTCGTCGGCCGCGGAGTCCGGGATACCGGCGGTGTCCCGGTCGGCCAGCCAGGCGGCGTACGCGGTCAGCAATCGGGCCTCCTCGATGTGGACCAGGTCGGCGGCGAGGATGAAGCCGGTGGCCTGGAAGGCGGCGATCGGTCGGCCGAACTGGCGTCGCTCACCGCTGCGCCGGACCGCCAGTTCGTGCGCGCCGGCTGCCAGACCGACGAGGTAGCCGGCCTGACGGATCCGCGCGCGGACCAGCGCGCCGCCGGCCGGGGGCGGCGCCACGGCCGGTGGGCGCGCGCCCCCGGCGACCTCGGCTGCGGCGGACGGCCCGGTCTCCGCGGCCAGGCACCCGGACCGGTACGTGTCGCACGCCGCGACCCGTCCGAGCTCCTCGGCCACCACGACGCCGTAGCTCAGCCCGAGTCCGAGCCCACCGGCGGCCGGCGCGATCTCCAGGCCGTGCAGACCGAGCCGGCCGAGCAGGTCGTGCACGTCGCCGCGCGGCGGTACGTCGTGCAGCGCCCGGCGCAGCGCCGTGCGCAGCTCGTCCTGCAGGGCGTCGGGCAGCGGCCTCATCGCGCGCTCCCGGACAGGGACCCGGCGATCAGTTCGAGCATCACCTCGGAGACGCCGGCCGAGATGGTCAGGCCGGGCGCCTCCCGCCAGGCCGATTCGAGGCAGCGGGCGCGGCCGGTGGCCGGGGCGGCGGCCGCGCCGTGCAGCGCGGCGCCCCACTCGGCCACCGCGGCGGCGGACTCGCTGGTGTGCAGCTTGGCCATCGCCGCGAACACCGGGTCGAAGCGGTCCTCCTCCAGCCGGGCCAGCGCGGCCCAGGCGAGCAGCCGGGCGGCGTCGGCGCGGGCGCCGTGCCGGCCCAGGTCGGCCAGGCTGTCGGCGGCGTCGCCGGGGGTCAGGGCGGCGCGGGCGGTGTCGTACCAACGGGCCGCCTTGAGCGCGTAGTCGAGCCCGGTGCGTTCCATGGCCAGCGCCGTGGTGAGCGCGGCCCAGCCGGCGCCCGGTTCACCGAGCACATCGGACTCCGGGACGAACACCGCGTCGAGGTCGACCCGGTGGAAATGCTCATCGGCGAGGCTGGGTATCCGCGCCACGCGGACGCCGGGCGCGTGCAGGTCGATCAGGACGAGGGTGATGCCGTCGTAGCGGGATCCGGGGTCGCCGGTGCGCACCGCGGCGAGCGCCACGTCGCAGAGGGCGGCCTTGAGGCTGTAGATCTTCGTGCCGCTCACCAGGTACCCGCCCGGCGCCGGCTCGGCCCGGGTGGTCAGCGCGGCCAGGTCGGACCCGGCCTCCGGCTCGGTGTAGAGCACGCAGGCGAACCGCTCCCCGGCCGCGAACCGGGGCAGCCAGCGTTGTTGCTGGTCCGCCGTGCCGATGGCGCGCAGCACCGACCCGACGATCTGGACGGTGTTGATGTGCAGGGTGTCCGGGACACCGGCCCGGGACAGTTCCTCGGCGACCACCGCGAGGGTCATCGGTCCGCCGCCGAGGCCGCCGAACTCGGCGGGCCAGTCGGGGGCGAGGACGCCGGCGGCGCCGATCGCCCGGTAGAGCGGGCGTTCGTCGGGTTCGCCGGTGCCCGCCGCGAGGTCGTCGATGGCGCGGCGGACGCCGGGCGTCGCCAGTACGGCGCGAACCCGGGCGCGCAGTCGGCTCTGGTGCGAGTCGAATCCGAAGTCCACGGCCACCTCCTTTCTCTAGTGAACCGGAGATTACTCCAGTAAAGTTCGCTCTGTCACTCCCGTAAACCCGATTTCCTGAGGAGGAGCGGTGACTGTTGACAACGAGCTGCTGCGCCGGCTCAGCCGCATCCCGGCCGACCGGCGGACGAGCTTCCTCACCGGACTGCGGGCGGCCACCGCGCCGCCGGCGCCGCCACCGGACGACATCGAGACCCTGATGCGCGAGTGGGCGCCCGACGAGATCCCGCGCACGCCCCGCACCCTCAGCGAGGTGTTCGCCGAGACGGCCGCCCGACAACCCGGCCGGGTCGCGGTCGTCGACGGCGCCGGCCGCCGGACGTACGCCGAGCTGGCCACCGAGGTCGAGCAGCTGGCCGCCGCCCTGCGCGCCCACGGCGTGGACGCGGAGCGCCCGGTCGCGGTCCTCACCGGACGCGGCGACGCACGGGCGGTCATCGGGATCCTGGCCGTGCTGCGGGCCGGCGGGTACTGGGTGCCGATCGACCCGGGCAATCCGGCCGAGCGCATCGCCGCGGTGCTGCGCGACGCCGATCCCGTCCTGGTCCTGGCCGACGCCGGCACCGAGCCGGTGCTGCCACCGGACGGTCCGCCCGTGTTCCGGCTGGACCGGCCGTGGCCCGCCGCGCCCCCGCTCGCCGCCTCGCCCGGGCACCCGCACCGGCTGGCATACGCCATCTACACCTCCGGCAGCACCGGCGTGCCCAAGGCGGTGCTGCTCGAGCACGCCGGCGCGGTGCACTTCGTCGAGACCGTCCAGCGGATGTTCGGGCTCACGCCCGAGGACCGGATCATCCAGTACGCGTCGCTGGGCTTCGATGTGTCGGTGTTCGAGATCTTCGCCGCCCTGCTGACCGGCGCCGCGCTGTACCTGCCCGGCGACGACGAGCGGCTGTCGGTGACCGCCCTGTCTGCCGCGCTGCGCCGGGAACGGATCACCGTCGTGGACCTGCCACCGGCCATCCTGGACCTGCTCGACCCGGCCGGGTTCCCGGACCTGCGGGTGGCCTTCGTCGGCGGCGAGGCGTTCACCGGCGAGCTGACCACCCGGTGGGCGCGGCACTGCCGATTCCTCAACGGGTACGGCCCGACCGAGTGCACGGTGACCGTGGTGGCCAAGGAGTGCACCGGCGAGTGGACCACGTCGCCGCCGATCGGGCGGGCGATGGACAACCACGTCGCGTACGCCCTCGACGAACGGCTGCGCCCGGTGCCGGTGGGTGAACCGGGCGAACTCTGCATCGGCGGTCCCGGCCTGGCCCGCGGGTACGCCGGCCGTCCCGGCCCTACCGCCGACCGGTTCGTCCCGGACCCCTGGGCCCGCCATCCGGGCGACCGGCTGTACCGCACCGGTGACCTGTGCCGGTGGACCGCCGACGGCGACCTGGTCTTCCTCGGCCGCAACGACCGGCAGGTACAGGTCCACGGGCACCGGGTGGAGCTGGGCGACGTCGAGTCGGCCCTGGTCCGCACCGACGGGGTACGGCAGGCCGTGGCCACCACCGAGGACGACGGCCAGCTCGTCGCCTACATCGTGCCGGTCACCGCGCCGGCCGACCTGGCCGCGATCCGCGCCCGGGCGGCCGAGCTGGTCCCCCGGCACATGGTTCCGGCCCTGCTCGTCGAGGTGGACGCGATCCCGCTGACGGTGAACGGCAAGACCGACCTGGCCGCGCTGCGCCGGATCCGGCCGGCCGGTGGCGACGACGGTGCGGCCGAGCTGAGCCCGACCCAGCGGCGGTTGCGCGACACCTGCCTGCTGCCGGTGCTCGGGCCCGTCGCCGCCGGCCCGGACGACGACTTCTTCGAGCTGGGCGGGGACAGCATCCAGGCGATCCGGCTGCTGTCCCGGGTACGCGAGGAGTTCGACGCCGAGATCCCGCTGAGCGACTTCCTCCGCGAGCCGACGCTGGCCTGGCTCGCCGGCACGGTCGAAACGGCCGCGACCGCCGGACCGGGCAGCGACCTGGATGCCATCCTCGCCGGACTGGCGGACCTCTCCGACGACGAGGTCGAGGCGATGCTCGCCGAGTGAGCGCCGGACGGTGACGGGCGGCGGATCCCGGATCGGGGTCCGCCGCCCGCCATGTCGGTACGTCTCAGAGCGATAGCGAGGTGAGGGCGCGCTCGACGACGGCGACGCCGCGCAGGAAGTCGTCGATGCGGATGTGCTCGTCATCGGAGTGGTCGAGCCGGCTGTCCCCCGGGCCGTACGTGGCCATCGGCACCGACCAGACCTCGCTCAGGGTGTTCATGTCCGAGGTGGCGGTCTTCACCTTGGCGCCCGGCTCCCCGCCCTCGGCCCGGATGGCACCGCTGAGCGCGCGCACCACCGGGTCGCTGCGCCGCACCCGGCAGGCGCGTACCGCGCCCCGCACCGTCACGGTGGCCGCCGGGACCCGGGCGCGCACGGCGGCGACGCAGGCGTGCACGTCGAATCCCGGCGGGGTCCGGACGCTCATCTCGGCCTCGGCGTGCTCCGGGTCGCCGCGCAGCAGGGTCAGCGTCGCCGCCGGGTCGGCGAAGTTCCGGTGCGCCGACGCCGGGTCGGCCGGGTCGGCGCCGATCTCGTCCAGCAACACCGCCCAGGCCCGGGCGGCAAGTTCCACCGCCCGCGGGTACGGGGCGCTCGGGTGTGCCCCCGGGCAGTCGGCGCGGACCCGCAGGTCGAGCTTGCCCTTGTACCCCAGCACCACATCGGACCACCCGCTCGGCTCGCCGATGATCACGGCGTCCGGGCGGGGCAGGGTGTCCCTTACCGCCATCGCGCCACGGGAGCCCGGCGTCTCCTCCTCCACCGCACCGACCACGGTCAGCCGCCCCCGGAAGCCGGTGGCCCGCGCCGCCCCGCAGGTGAGCGCCGCCATCGGCCCCTTGGCGTCCACCGCGCCCCGGCCGTGCACCGCGTCGGCGGTGACCCGCAGGGGCGGCCCGCCGGGCACCGTGTCGATGTGCCCGAGCAGCAGCACGGACGGCCCGGGACCCCGGTCCAGGACGCCGACCGCGTTGCCGGCCGCGTCCAGGTGCGCGGCGAACCCCAGCCGGTGCAGGTGGCCGACCAGGCAGGCGGCGACCTCGTGCTCGGCGTACGACGGCGAGGGAATCGCGACCAGGTCGGTCAGCAGGTCGACGGGCGAGGTCACCGGGCACCGACCAGGGTGCCGCCGCCGGCCAGCGCCGCGCGTACCGGCTCGGGACCGGAGCCGGCGGCGACCACCACCCGCGGCACTCCACCAGCCAGCGCCTCGCGCGCGGCGACCAGCTTCAGGGCCATGCCGCCGGCCGCGTACGCCGGCAGGGTGTCTCCGACGGTCACCGCCGGGAGCACCGAGCCCGGGTCGTCCGGGTCGGTCTGCACGCCGGGCGCGCCGGTGAGCAGCACCAGCGCGCGGGCCCGGAGAGTCGCCGCGATCGCCGCCGCCGCCCGGTCGGCGTCCACGTTGACCGGCGCGCCGTCCTCGTCCGCGGCCGGCGGGGACACCACCGGCACCACACCGGCACCCAGCATCGCGAGCAGGACGGCCGGATCGACATGTTCGAGGCGACCGGCGTGCTGGTCGTGGACCACCACCCGGCGCCCGCCGGACACCGCCCGGACCGCACGTTTGCGCCGGGCCCGCAGCAGACCGGCGTCCAGGCCGGTCAGCCCGGCCGCCGGCACCCCGTGCCGGGCCAGGCCGGCGACCAGCCGCGGCTTCACGATTCCGGCCAGGGCAAGCTGGACGACCTCCAGCGTCGCCGCGTCGGTGTAGCGGGTGGTCACGCCGTCCGGCGAGACCAGTTCCCGGCGCGGCACGCCCAGCCGGGCGGCGAGCCGGTCGATCTCCGCCGACCCGCCGTGCACCAGCACCACCGGGGTGCCCGCGACGTGTAGGGCGGCGACGTCGGCGCAGACCGCGGCCGCGTCCACCCCGGCGTTGCCGCCGCACTTGACCACCACGACGTCCATACCCGCCTCCTAGACCGGATGCAGTCCGGTGAAGCCGAGGCCGAGCTCCTCCGGCCAGCCCATCCGGATGTTCAGGCACTGCACGGCATTGCCGGCGCCGCCCTTGACCAGGTTGTCCAGGGCACCGACGGCGGTGACCCACCCGTCGACGCAGTCCACCACCGGGCCGACGTCGCAGAAGTTCGAACCGGCCAGGATCTTCGGGTCGGGCAGCCGGAACGTACCTCGGCGCTGCGCCACGATCCGGACGAACGGCTCGGCCGCGTACGCCCGCCGGTACGCGTCACGCACCTCCCGTGGCCCGGTACCGTCGCGCAGCCGGGCCCGGCACAGCACCTGGACCCCGCGTACCGCCTCGACGCCGGTCGCGGTCATCCGGCACGGATGTCCGGTGGCCTGCGTGATCTCGGCCTGGTGCCGGTGCCGCAGCGGCGCGAACACGCGCATCGCGCCACTGCGCTCGGCGTGCGCGTCGCCCGGCCCGCCGCGGGCGCCGGACCCGCTGGAGCCGGTCCGGGCGTCCACCGCGACCTCGCCGTCGATCAGCCCGTCGGCGGCCAGCGGGTGCACGGCGAGGATCGCCGCGGTGGCCATGCAGCCGGGCACGCTGATCCGGTCAGCGCCGGTCAGCCGGTCGCGATGCAACTCGGGGATCCCGGGCGTGAACGACTCCAGCAGGTCCGGCGCGGTGTGCGCGACGCCGTAGTGCTCCCGGTACACCAGCGGGTCGCGCAGCCGGAAGTCGCCGGAGAGGTCGAGCAGCACCTTGCCCCGGTCCAGCAGGCGGGGCAGCAGCGCCATCGTCTCGGTGTGCGGCGCGGCCACGAAGAGTACGTCCGCACCGCTCAGCGCCTCCGGATCGGTGAACGTCAGCCGGGTGCGGCCGCGCAGATTGGGATGGGCCGTGTCGACCGGCCGCCCGGCCAGCCGCGCCGACGTCACGGTGGTGAGCTCGATCTCCGGGTGGCCGAGCAGCAGCCGGACCAGTTCGCCACCGATGTACCCGGAGCCGCCGATCACCGCCGCGGTCGTGGTCACGACGCACCTCCGACGATCCGGTCCACGATGGTCGCGGCGATGTCGAGCCCGTCGTGCGCCCGCTGCAGCCCGGCGAACTCGACCCGGTGGTTGACCTCGAGCACCAGCACCGCGCCGGACCGGTCCTCGGCCAGGTCGACCCCGGCGATGTCGGCGCCGGTGGCCTCGGCGGCCCGAACGGCCAGCTTCTCGGTGTCCGGGTCGAGCACGCACGGCTCGGTGCGACCGCCCCGGGAGACGTTGGTACGCCAGTCGTCGGCGTACCGGCGCATCGCCGCGACCACCTCGCCCCGGACCACCAGCGCACGCAGGTCGTGACCGGGCTTGTCCACGTACTCCTGCAGATAGACGACCCGGGCCTGTGGCGATGGCTGGGCCGCGACGTGCTCCAGCACGGTGGCCGCCTCCTCGGCGTCGCGGACCCGGGTGACGAGCCGTCCCCAGGACCCGATGAGCGGCTTGAGGACCACCGGGAAGCCCAGCTCCGCGGCTGCCTCGCCGGCCGCCGCCGGCGAGGCAGCCAGCACGGTGCGCGGCGCCGGCAGACCCGCCCGGGCCAGCGCCAGGCTGGTCAGCCACTTGTCGCCACAGGTCTGCACGCCGGCGGCCGAGTTGACCACGGTCATCCCGGCCGCCTCCAGCATGGTGGCCGCGTAGCGGGCCCGGACCTGGCCGATCTCCCGGTTGAGCACGAGCCCGCCCGGGCCGGTCGGGCCGGACGCCGCGCGGTGCAGCGCGTTGGTGTCCAGCACCTCTGCCGCGTGCCCGCCCCGCCGCAGGGCGGTCAGCAGGCACTTCTCGTCCGGCCCGACCCGGGAGGCCAGCACCAGCACCGGGTCGCGACCAGCGCGGGCGGTCACTCTCCCCAGTCCTCGGCGACCTCGGGCGCGAGGGCCACCAGCAGCGGCGCGGTGCTGACCACCTCGAGTTCGCCGCGACACTCGGCGCACTCGAGGATCTCGTGCAGCACCGGCTCGGCCGGCGCGGTCACGGTCTCGAAGCATTCGGGGCAGGTGGTCGTCACTTCGGTCCTCCTCAGCGGTCAGAACTTCGCGAACAGTGGCGGGGTCAGCGGTCAGAACTTCGCGAACAGTGGCGGGGTCAGCGGTCAGAACTTCGCGAACAGTGGCGAGTCGAGCCCGGGCCGCAGCGCCGAGCGAGCGGCGCGGGCGATCCCGGCCGCCGTGATGCCGAGCGCGTCGAGCAGCTCCTCCTGGCTGCCGACCGCCGAGACGTACATGTCGCCGACGCCCATCCGGACCAGCCGAGGGCCCGGTTGGGAGGCCAGGAACCCGGCCACCGCCGAGCCGAGGCCACCCTCGCGCCAGTGCTCCTCGACGGTCACGACCGCCGTGCATCCGCGGACGGCGCCCGCGATCGCCGCGTCGTCCAGCGGTTTCAGCGTGTGCACCTGGACCACGCGCGCGTTCACCCCGTCGGCCGCAGCCAGTGCCTCGGCCGCGGCCAGCACCCGCAGCGTCGGCAGCGGGCCGCAGGCCAGCAGGCACACCTCGGTCCCGTCGCGCCGCACCTGCGGTACGCCGATCCGGGGTGCTGGCGCCGGCGGGAGGTCCGGAGTCGGCTTGCGGCCGAGCCGCAGGTAGACCGGACCGTCGTAACCGTGCGCCTGGTCGAGCAGGGCGACGGCGTCGGCCGCGTCGCCGGGGACCAGTACCGTCATCGACGGCATCGCGCGCATGACGGCCAGGTCCTCCAGCGCGTGGTGGGTGGGTCCGAGATGCCCGGCAGCCAGGCCGCCGTGGGTCGCGGCGATCCGGACCGGGAGGCGGTTGTACGCGATGTCGATCTTCACCGCCTCGGCGGCACGGCTCGCGGCGAACGCGGCCATCGTGTTCACGTACGGCAGCCACCCGTCGTGGGCCAGTCCGGCCGCCACCCCGAACAGATTCTGCTCGGCAATACCCAGGTCCAGGTAACGGTCTGCGGCGGTACCGAAGTCGGCGCCGGTGAACAGGCCGGTGTCGGAGTCCAGGCAGATCACCCGGGGGTCGTCCCGCATCCGGGCGATCAGCCAGTCGCGGTACGCGTGCCGGGTGGCGACCGGCGCCGCGACCGGGGAAGTCACGACGCCTTCCGGAGGCTGAGGTCCCGATGGGCGCGGGCGGCGACCCGGGCCGACAGGGCGGTGTAGTGGGCGCCGATCCGGTTCTCCGCGGCCGGTACGCCGTGGCCCTTCACCGTCCGGGCGATCACCACGCCGGGCCGGCCCGCGGTCCACGGCGCGGTGCCCAGCGCCGCGCGCAGCTCGTCGTGGTCGTGCCCGTCCACCTCCCGGACGTCCCAGCCGAAGCTGCGGAAGCGCTCGCCCAGCGGCTCCATCGGGCAGATCCGCTCGGTCGGCGACCCGAGTTGCAGGCCGTTGCGGTCGACCACCGCGACCAGGTGGTCCGCCCGGGTCGAGGCAGCCGCCATCACCGACTCCCAGCACGAGCCCTCCTGCAACTCGCCGTCGCCGAGCAGGACGTAGGTGCGCCGCCGCGGCCCGAACCGGCGGCCCGCCTCGCGCAGCCGCGCGGACAGGGCCAGGCCCAGGCCGAGGGCGAGCCCGTGGCCCAGGGATCCGGTCGGCAGCTCCACGCCGGGGACCGCCCGGGTCGGATGGCCGAGCAGGCGGCTGCCCCGCCGGCCGTACCCGGCCAGCTCCGCGGGGTCCAGGAAACCGCGCTCGGCCAGGGTGGCGTACAGGGCGATGGCCGCGTGCCCCTTGCTCAACAGGAAGATGTCGCGCCCGGGGTCGTGCGGCTGATCCGGGTCGACCCGCAGGACGTCGAAGTACAGCACGCTCAATATGTCCACACAGGACAGCGAGCCGCCGAGATGGCCGCCGTCGCCACCGGCGCACATGTCGACGACGTGGTGCCGGATCCGGGCGGCGGCTGCCTCGGCCTCGGTCGCGGTGGTACGGCCGGTGGCTGGTACGGCGAGGACGGTCATCGTGCCCTCGCCATGCTCGCCACGGTCGGCAGGTTCGCCCAGACCTTCTCGAACGCGTCCGCGTACCGCTCCAGCGCCGGTCCGGCGTCCGGGTGCAGGTGCCGCTTCTGCAGGGTCAGCGAGTCGTCGATCACCGCGCTGGTGACCGGGGTGGGCAGTGCGGGCGCCGGCACGGCGTACGACCAGGGCACGCCACCGCCGAAACCGACGCGGTCGGTGAAGACGGGCTGCTCGGGGAGCGGCCGGATCTGGTATCGCGACATGGGGACTCCCTCGGCGTGCAGCAGGCGGTGTACGGTCCGGCGCAGGGCACCGGGGGTGACGTCGGGCAGGCCGGCGGCCTCCGGGTCGAGCCGGAACCGCAGGATGTGCCAGGCATGGGTGCTGCCGGGCACGACGCGCGGCGGTGTCAGCCCGGGCAGCGACCGCAACCGGTCGAGGAAGGCGGCCACCTGGCGCTGCCGGGCCGCCTCGTACGCCGGGAACCGATCGAGCTGGGACAGCGTGAACGCGGCCTGGACGGAGCTCATCTTGTGGTTCCAGCCGAGCCGGTGGGACAGGTAGTCCCGGTCGCGGCCGGGCTCGATCACCTCGCCGAACTGCCGCACGGTGCGGGCCCGCGCGCCCACCGCGGCGTCGGTGAAGGTGACCAGGCCACCCTCGCCGCAGGTGGGCAGGTTCTTCGTCGCCTGCAGGCTGAACGAGCCCGCGTCGCCCAACTGCCCGACCGGCCGGCCCCGCCAGGTGGCGGCGTGGGCCTGCGCGGCGTCCTCCACCACGGCGAGGCCGTGCCGGGCGGCCAGCGCGCCCAGCCGGTCCATGTCGGCCGGCTGGCCGTGCAGGTGCACCGGCAGAATCGCGGCGGTCCGCGGGGTGATCGCCGCCGCGACGGAGTCCGGGTCCAGCGTGAAGCTGACCGGGTCGATGTCGGCGAAGACCGGCACCGCGAGCTGGTGCAGCGGCGCGAGGGCGGACGCGACGAAGCTGAGCGCCGGCACCACCACCTCGTCGCCCGGCCCGATGCCGAGCGCGGCCAGGGCGAGCGACAGCGCGGTGGTGCCGTTCGACACGGCGACACAGGCTGGCGTGCCGCAGAGCTCGGCCCAGCGGTTCTCCAGCCGGCTGACCGCGGTCTCGCCATCCGCGTTGGACACCAGATGGTCGTCCAGCACGGCGGTGACGGCGGCCCGGTCGGCGTCGGTGATCACCGGCCAGGGCAGGTTGCGCAACGCCCGGGGCACGGCCGGGGCGCCCCCGAAGGCGGCGAGCACGTCCGCGGCACGCTGGCGGATCGGAACGGACAGGGCGGTCACGGTGCTCTCCTTCGCGGTCGTGGTCATCGGAGGTCGACGGCGGCCCGGCCGAGGGCGGCCTGCGCCTCCTGGTACGCCCGCTGCAGGCGGCCGAGGTGGTCCCGCAGCGGGCCGGCGCAGCCGGCCAGGTCGTCGCGGCCGTGCGCGGCCGTCACGCGGACCGCGGTCCAGCGGTGCGCCACCTGCTCGACCCGGCGGCCGGCCTCGGCCAGGGCGGGCCGGTCCCAGCGGGCGCCGAGGGTGCGCAGCAGCTCGCCGTGCAGCGACGCCTGGGCCTGCATGCCCCAGCCGAACGTGTACGCCTCGGCGAGCAGCTCCGGGGTGGCCGCCGTGCCGGTCCGCGCGCAGTACCGGTGCAGCCCGTCGGCGCCGGTCCAGGCGTGCGCGGACGGCGCGGCGAACGCGGCGGCGTTGGCCTCCAGGGCGAGTCCCAGGCGACCCGGGTCGAGGGCCGGGATCGTGGCCGGCAGGCGGACGTCGAGCCAGCGGCCGCCACTGGTGACCGGGCCGCTGAAGAAGACGTCCTGCTCGTCGTCCACCCCGGCGGCGGCGCAGCTACGCAGCAGCACCTCGGCGGGTAACGGGCCGGCGAAGTCCGGGGGCATGGCGTCGGACACCGCCACGGTGCCGGCCGTCTCGTCCACGTCGTACACCACCAGGAGGTGGGCGGCGTGCACGTCGTGGTACGCGGGCCGGAACGGCAGGTGGTAGTTGTCGACCGCGACCACCGGCAGCCGCCCACCGGCGAGCGCGTCTCGCCACTCACCGAGCGGGTCGGCCGGGTCGATCGCCCGCCAGCGCGAGGTGACGTCGTGCAGCGGCAGCAGGCTCCCGGCCAGGTCGCCGGGGCGGCGGCAGGGCCAGTAGTACTCCTCCGGCCGCACGTCGCCGGGGTGGTACCGGAACTCCCAGCTCAGCCCGAGCACCTCGAGCGGATCGTGGCCCGCTTCCAGCAGCAGGGTGGCCAGGGTGGACTGCAGGCAGCTGACCGGGTCGCGGTACCACTGGGTGACGCTCCGAACGCAGGTCATACCGCGTTCGCCTCCTCCCGGGACGGGCACAGGGTGACTGCGAAGACGTGCAGCGCGACGTTGTGCGGCAGGCGTAGCCGGCGCAGCTCGGCCCGGCGGGTCACCGGCACGCGCTGGCACCAGATGTGCGCGGTGACCCCGGGCTGGACGTGCTGCGGGTAGTGCATGACCGACGTGGCGACGGCCTCCTCCTCGCCGAACACCGCCGAGGCGGCCCAGAAGTCGGAGACCCGCACCGCCTCGAAGTCCACGCTGCCGTCGGCGAAGTGCAGGGCCACCTCGTCCTCGACCCGTCGCTCCCCCGCCGCGAGCAGGCAGCACCAGTCGTACCGGCCGGGCGGTACCGTCACGAGCTGCCCCTCGCAGCGCACGTTGTCGGGCCGGCCGGGCCCGGCGGCGGGGAACGCGAAGCGGACGCCGCCGGCGGTGACCGGGCGGCCCAGTGGCAGCTCCTCGCCGGGCAGCGAGTTGCGCCAGACATTGAATCGGCCGCGGCCGGTGTCGCTGGCCGGGGTGATGCCCGCGTTGTTGAGGTGTGCCGCCAGCTCGATCGGGACCTGCTCCCGCATCGGTGGTGCTCCTTTCCGCGTCGTGGCGTCCGGGACAGTCAGGCGACCAGACCCAGTGAGGGTTCCCGGGCGGCGGTGGCCGCGCCGGCCAGCCGGGCCGCGATCACCTCGGCCACCGCGACGACCGGCAGGTTGGTGTTGCCGCGTGGCGACACCGGGATGACCGAGGCGTCCGCGACGTGCACGTTGTCCAGGCCCCGGACCAGCCCGTCCGGGCCGGTCACCGACATCGGGTCGGCGTCGGGCAGCATCGCGGCGGTCCCGGTGGGGTGCCAGTAGCCGCGGACCGTGGCCTCGACGTGCTCGACCAGCTCGTCCCGGTCGGTCGCGTCCGCGCCGGGCAGCAGCTCGGCGGCGAGCAGCCCGGCCAGCTCCGGGGTCGCGGCCAGCTCGCGGGCCCGCTCCAGCCCGTCCAGGATCACCGCGAGGTCGTGGCCCTCCGGGTCGGTCAGGAACCGCGGGTCGATCTCGGGCGGCGTCTGCGGGTCGCGGCCGCGCAGCCGGACCCGGCCGCGCGAGCGCGGGGTCATGCAGAAGGCCTGCAGCTGGACGTGGTACCCGGCGCGACCGGGACGGGTGGGGTCGTACTGCGGGATCGGCAGGATGAACTCGTCCCAGCCGCCCGGGTCGCAGTGCGGACTGCGTGCCTTCCACAGCACCTGGCTGGGGAAGAAGTCGTGCTCGGCCGCGAACGCGCCGGTGGCCGCGATCAGGTCGTCGGAGGCGGCGAAGGTGAGCCCGGAGCCGACGTGGTCGGCCAGGTTCGCGCCGACGCCGGGCAGGATCTGGACCGGCGGGATCCCGTGCCGGGCCAGCTCGTCGGCCGGTCCGACACCGCTGCGCAGCAGGACCGCCGGGGTGCCGTACGCACCCGCGGTCAGCACGACCCGGTCGGCCGCCACCGTGACCGGCACACCGTGGCGGTGGCCGAGTACGCCGGTCGCCCGGGCGCCGGTGAAGAGCAGCCGGTCGACCGGTAGATCCGCCTCGATGGTGAGACCGGGCAGCCCGCGCAGGCCGTCCAGATACGCGAAGCCCGTGTTCCAGCGCACCGACCCGTGGATGTTGACCCACGGCAGCCCGGCTCCGTCGATCGCCGTGGCGTCGTTGACGTCGCCGAGCATCGCCACGCCCAGCCGGTCCGCGCCGGCCAGTGCGGCGCGGGCCACCGGAGTGAGGGCGTCCGCCCGCACCCGCCGCGGGGCCAGCACCGCCTCGGCGCGGGCGACGGCGGCTCCGACCTCGGCCGGGGTCCAGTCCCCGCCGCTGCCGGCCACCCATTCGGCGGCGTCGAGCGGGGTGGGCCGGACGCACCAGCAGCCGTTGTGCGCCGAACATCCGCCCAGCACCCGGGCCCGGGACGTGGTGATCTCCCCGTGCACGTCCCAGTCGTGCGAGGTGGGCAGGATTCGCGGGTCGAGCAGGTCGGCGGGCCACCGTCCGGCGCCGAGCGGGCCGTAGTCCGGCCCCGCCTCGATCAGGCACACCGAGGCGCCCGCCGTCACCATCCGGGCGGCGACGACCGCGCCGGCGCTACCGCCGCCCACCACCGCCACGTCGAAGTGACGGGACGCCTTCCCCGCGCCGGTCACCAGCCCGCCTCCGCCCCGCTCAGGGCGCGGCTGAACCGCGCGCAGATTTCGTCGCACTCGGCCGCGGTCACGATCAGCGGCGGCATCAGGTCGACGACGTTGTTGCCGGTGTGGATCAGCAGCCCGTGCTCCTCGCAGGCGAAGCGGAGCGACTCGCACCGGGCGGCCGGCCACGGCACCCCGCCGGTGGCCAGTTCGATGCCGAGCATCAGGCCGCGACCGCGGATGTCCACAATCGACGCATGCCGCTCGCGCAGCGTCTCCAGCCGGTCCCGCAGGTACGCGCCGACGACCGCGACGTGGTCCAGCAGGCCGGCGTCGAAGACGTCGAGCACCGCCATCCCGGCCGCGGCGCCGAGCGGGTACCCGTCGCTGGTCGAGCCGTGCGGGAAGCCCTCCCGGGTGGGGCTGCCGAGCAGCCGGGCGGCCAGTGCGGAGCCGACCAGCATGGCCGACATCGGCAGGTAGCCGCCGGTGATGCCCTTACCGAGCAGCAGCAGGTCGGCGTGCACCCCGTCGGCCAGCGAGCGGGACAGTGCCCCGGTGCGGCCAAAGCCGGTGGTGATCTCGTCCACGACGAGCAGCGCGCCCCTGCGACGGCAGAGCGCGGCCAGGCCGGCCAGGTAGCCGTCCGGTAGCGGCCGCACGTCGGTGCCGAGAACCGGCTCGACGATCACCGCGGCGACGCGGTCCGGGCCGAGCCGGTCGAACTCCGCGGCGACGGCGGCGCATCCGGTGCCGGTGTCGTCCGGGCCGGGCGGGTCGACGTGACTGACCCCGGCCATCAGCGGTCCGCAGGCGCCGTGCACGTGCGGCTCGCCGGTGACCGCGCCGGCCGCCACGCCGGCGCCGTGCCAGCTGCTCTTCAGCGCGATGATCCGGTCCCGGCCGGGCGTCCCCTCGATCCGGCTCAGGTACCGGCTGAGCAGCACCGCGCCCTCGACCGCCTGGGCGCCGGACTGGTACAGCTTCACCGTGGCGTAGTCACCGCCGACCCGGTCCAGCAGCCGCTCCGCGTAGTCCATGGTGATCTGCGGCGGCTGTTCGAAGCGGATGGTGACGCCGGCCGGGAGGGTCCGCAGTTGCGCGGTGACGGCGTCGATCACCGTGGGGTGACGGTAGCCGAGAGCCACGTTCCACATCCCGGCCCGCGCGTCCAGGAACGTGCGGCCGGCCCGGTCGGTCACCCAGACGCCGGCGCCGCTGACCTGCTGGGCGTCCTCGTCGAGCAGTTCGGCGGACACGGCGAGCGGAGTGATCCCGTGCCACAGGCCGATACGGCCGGGCGGGGCTTCGATCTCAACGGACACTGCTGTTCCTCTCGATGGCGATCCGCCGGTCCCGCAGCCGCTGGTAGAACGGCCGGTGATGGGCGTCGAAGGCGGCGAGCACGGAATGGTTGGCCACGGTGTCCGGATATTCGGCCGGTACCGGGCGGAAGCCGTCGGTGGCGCCGGTGCGCACGTGCCACCGGCTGGTGCGCTGCCACTGCGGCAGCAGACCCGGTGACCAGGACAGCGTGTCCGGCCGGAAGTCCCAGCCGACGGCGGCGCAGACCGCCGCGACGGTGCCCGGCGGATCGGTGACGAGGTCGTCGGAGTCGACCACCACGGCCGCCCCGCCCGCGGCCGTGACCGCGTCGTGGATCTCGGCCAGTCGCTCGAACCCGACCTCCGGGCTGGTCAGCCGCGGGTTGAGGGCGAAGTGCGAGGCGATGGCGGCCGCCGGGTCACGGATCAGGAAGATGTGACTGACCCGGCGCAGGAAACCGCGGTCGGCCAGCAGGCCCGGGTAGCGGAAGTCGGTGGTGTCCTTGAAGAAGACAGGCCCGTCCGCTGCCAGCCGTTCGATCCGCGCGATCAGCTCGGCCTCGCCGCGCACGGTCTGCCCGGCGACGACGTACGCCCCGAAATCGGTGAGCTGGGAGAACGGCTCGTGCAACACCACGTGGTCGCCGCGCTCGGCGATCATGCGCAGGAAGGCGGTCGATCGTGACCGCGGCGCGCTCCACAGCGCCACCACGGATGGACCGCCCCCGGTGCGTCCGGACATCCCCATCACCTCCTCAACTCCAGTTAAGCTATGATGACTCCAGTAATCTGCTGCCGTCAACACCTAGATTTCGCCGAGGACGGGCGATTCGAGTCCCTCAACAGAGCGGCGTAGCGATACAGTGGTAAACATCGGACTTAGTGACTGGAGTCGACAACACCGATGAAAGAACTTGTGGTGGGTCAACCGGAGTTTGGTAACCGTCTGCGCAACCGCCGCATCGAGATGGGCCTGTCACAGAAGGCCCTGGCCGGCGACAACATGACGCCGAGCTACATCTCGCTGCTGGAGAACGGCAGCCGGGTGCCCAGCCTCGAGGTCGTGATCCGGCTGGCCCGGCTGCTCGACGTCACCCCACAGGAGCTGCTCGGTTACGAGGTGGAAGGACTCGGCGGCGGCCGCGGCCGGGAACCGTCCGAACTCGTCGCCCAGGTCGAGATGCGCCGTCTCGCCGAGATGGGCGACCTCGCCGGGGCCCGCAAGCTGATCGAGGAGAAGCTCGCCGGCGCGCGCCTCACCGGCAACGACGAGGCCGGTCTGGCGTACGGCATCGAACTGCTCAAGGTCCTGACCGATGCCGGCGACCAGGAGGAACGACTCGCCCTGGTCGACGAGCTGCGCCGGATCCCCAGTGTGGACCGCTCCCCCGCCATCCAGGTCGTGCTGGCCGCGCACAACGCGTCGATCCTGCGCGAGATGGGCCGGTTGGCCAGCGCGCAGAAGGCCGCCCAGGAGGCGGTGGAACTGGTCAGCAAGGGCGAACTGAGCGGCAGCAGCGAGCACGTCCAACTGCTCGGCATCCTCGCCTCGATCGAGGTCGAGACCAACGCCTTCGACGCCGCCGAGCGCACGATCGAGGAGATGATCCGGCTGGCGAACGACGGCGGGTACGCAGGTGTCCTCGGCCGGACGCACTGGATCGCCAGCATGGCCTACTCCCGGATGGGCCGCCCGGCCCCGGCGTACGAGCACCTCCTGGCGGCACATCGGACCCTGGTCTTCGGCACCATGACCCTGCACGACTGGCTCCGGTTCTCCCGGTTCACCGCGTCGGTCCTGCTGGAGGGCGGGCACGACCTCGAAAAGGCCCGCGACTGGATCGACTCGGCCGAGCTGAACGCGCGCCTGGCCGGGCTCGAGCCGGACCGGTTGGCGGCGCAGCGCGAGCGGGCGCACTACGAGCTCACCGCCGGCAACCCGGCCGAGGCGGCCAGGCTCTACACCGAGCTGCTCGAACGGCCGCAGCAGGTCAACGGCAGCGAGACGGTGATGGCGCTCGCCGGGCTGAGCGACGCGCTGCAACGGATCGGCCGTATCGACGAAGCCATCGAGTGGCAGCGCAAAGCGGCGGAGCGCTACGAGGCAGACGGCAACTACCGGCGGGCTGCCGAGTCCTGGCGCAAGATCGACGCCTTGCGCCAGCAGGCCGCCGCCCGGGGCTGAGAGGTAGATGTACGGTCGCCCCACGCGCCGGGCCGGCCGGCCCGGCGCCGGTCAGGAGAGCTTCAGGTCTGAAATGCGCTGGGTCGGGTCACGCAGCAGTTCTTCCAGCACGACGCGGTACCCCCGGACCGCGTCGACGACCGCGTCCCGGTCGTAGCACGTCGGGTTGTAGTTCAGCTCCGCGCTCCGCCGGTCGTCGCTGACCGTCATACCCGGCTCGCCCCGCTTGGCCCACAGCGCCCGCCGATCGGGCCCGATCTCGGCCCCGACCGGCAATCTCCCCCGCGACCGCTGTTCCCGGACCTCGTCCCCGGCCCCGGCCCGGCCACCGGCCGCACCACCGGCCGGCGGTGCCGACTGGAACCACGAGTGGTACAGCAGCAGGAACGGCCAGGGCCGGGCCTCCGCGAAGCCCGGGTTCACCGCCTGGGCGATCTCCTTGAACGACGCCACCTGCCGCATCGCCGCGAAGGTGCTGGTCCGGACCTCGGTGACCGCGTCCGCCAGGGTGGTCCGCAACGGGATCGTGGTCGCCACGTAGATGTTGTGGGTGAACTGGCCGACCAGCTCGGTCGCCCCCGGCTCGTCCCGGCCGGAGGTGGCCGTCCCGAGCACCAGCCGGGGCCAGCCGGTCATCGCGCCGAGCAGCACCCGGTAGGCCGCGAGGGAGAGCACGAACGGCGTCATCCGGTGCTGCCGGGCGTACCCGTGCAGCCGGCGGGCCAGGTCGGCGGGGAGTCCGATCGTCACCTTCGCCGTGGCGGTCACGTCCAGCCCGGCGTACCGGCCGGCGTCGCCGCCCGGACCGTCCGTGCCGCCCGACCATCCCCCCGCACCCTCGCCGACCCCGGGGAACGGCAACGCCTCCGGCAACGGTGTGAGCTGCCGCTGCCAGAACTCCGTCCGGCGCCGCCGCTCCGTGGCGCTCCACCTCGGCGCGGCCGTCGCGTCGGCGTACCGGAGGGGCAGCTCGGGCAGCGGGCCACCCTGACCGGTCCGGGCCGCCAACGCGGCGGCCAGGTCGCGCAGGAAGACTCCGGTCGACCAACCGTCCGCGATCAGGTGGAACATGCTCACCGCGACCGTGTGGTCGGTCCGGGACGAACGGACCAGCGTCACGCTCCACAACGGACCCTGGCGGAGGTCGAAGGCACGACCGCTCTCGTAGCCAAGTACGCTGCCCCGCCGCGCGGCGACCCGACCGGCGGGCTCGCCGGAGAGGTCGACGAAGGTCACGATCGGCTCGACCTCGTCCTCGATCCGGATCAGCGGGTCGTCGGCGATCGTCTCGAAGACGATCCGCAGTGCATCGTGCCGTCGCGCCACGTCCCGCACCGCGCCCCGGAACACCGCCAGGTCCACCGGCCCGGTCAGCGGCATGGTGCCGAAGACGTTGTAGCCGAGGCACCCCGGGTCGTCCGGCGCGAAGCAGCGGACGAACTCCCAGAGCGTTTCCTGACTGCGAGCCAGCGCGGTGACCGTCGGCGGCATGGGCTCAGAGCCTGCTATCCGGCATTCAGGTCTGTCAAGGACGGACGCGTCCGGCAGCCGGGCAGCGGAGGTCCCGGAACCCGGCCAGGCACCGACCGGATTTCGGTCAGTAGGTCGGCCGGCCGTCACTCCGGAAGTAGTCCGGAAAACTTCCCGATCAGCCGACTCACGGTAGGTCGGGCCGGCCGGCGGCACGACGACCCGACCACCAGGCTGAGCTGCTGGTTATTGTCTAGCTGCGAGACTCGAACCGGCCGAAAAATATCCGGGACCTCGACGGACGTGGATGATCGCACTAGGGTGACGGCGAGCGGGCTGCCTCGACGGGGAAGGGGCCGGGCGGTAGGTCACGCCGCCGGTTCCGGGAGGGGAAGGTATGTCATCCGAAGGCTGGCGATTGCTGCGCCCCGGAGCCGGGCCCGGTCTACTCGCCGTCGACTTCACCCCGGCGCAGGCCCGGGCCGGGGCCGGGTTCACCGACCTGGCTCGGCTGCTGCCCGAGCCGTACCCGGTGTGGGGCACCGAGGAGACCGGCTGGCGAAACGTGGCGGCGGCGTCGGTCGACTTCCCAGCCGGCGGGCTGGACCTCTGGTTGGACCGGGACCTGCCGGTTTCGGGCGGGACGGCCGGCATCCTCGGATACTGCGCCGGCGGCACGCTCGCCCGTGCCCTGGCCCGACGGCTGGCGGACCGCTACGGGGTCACCCCGCCGGTCGTCCTCTTCGACCCGGCCGAGGTAACGGCGGAGACGCTGTACGACCAGTTCGGGACCGCGCTGGACGGTCTCGCCGCCGCGCTGCCCGCCGCCGAGGTACGGGCCGCCCGGGAGGCCGCCCGGGAGGAGGTACGGGCCCAGCCCGACCTGAGCCGGCTGGCCGGGCGACTCTCCGACCGGTACGCGGCGCTGGCCCGGCCGGCCTGCGCCGGGCAGGGCGTTCCACCGTCCATCGCGGACCAGCTCTGCGCCCGGATCGACACCTACCTGCGGTACCTGTTGCTGTCGGCGGCGGCGCCACCCGACGGCCCGGGGCCGGCGCTGGTCGTCCTCTCCGCCGGCCACGAACCACCACCGATCCCCGGCGCCGACCGGCAGGTCCGGCTGGACGTCCCGGCGCCCGAGCTGCTCGCCGACCTTCGCGCCGCCGACCTCGCCGGGCGGGCGCTCGTCGCCGAGCCGCTGGCCGGCCGGTCATGACCCAGTCGACCCGGCAACGGCCGGGTGCGCACGACCGGGCCGACGAGGAGGCGCTGAACCGCAAGGAGGAGGCGCTCTGGCTCTTCCAGCGGCTGGCGCCCGCCGTCGCGGTGGACAACCTGCCGTTCGCGATCAGCACGTCCGCCCCGATCGATCCGGCGGTGCTGACCGCCGCGGTACACGAGCTGACCCGACGCCACCCGGTGCTGCGTACCGTCTTCCCGGCCCGGGACGGTGTCCCGTACCGGCGGGTGCTCGACCCCGACCTGCCGCCGCCACCGGTGCGGAGTCTCCGCACCACCAGGGCCGGTCTCGCCGACACGCTCGCGGAACTGGCCGGGCAGCCGTTCGAGCTGACCACCGAGCCGCCGCTGCGGGTGGCCCGGGTCACGTTCCGGGACGGTCCGGGCAGCGTGCTGTGCCTGGTCGTCCACCACATCGCCTTCGACGGCCGGTCCGCCGGCATCGTCCTGCCGGAACTCGCCACGATCTACCTGGAGCTGGCCGGCGCCGGTCCGGCGCCGGACCCACCGGCCGGGAACGTCGGCCGGCCGGCCGACGAGGTCGTTTCGCCGGCCCACGCCGGCCACCGGGAGCCCACCCCCCGGCAGACCAGCCTGCGGTACTGGACCGAGCGGCTGGCCGGAATCGACCCGAAGACCTTCCCGCTGGGTCGGGCCCGGATCGAACCGCCGGAGCCCCGCTTCACCGGTGCCCGGCTCGAACGGGTGCTCTCCGCCGAGGGCCGGGCGGCGTTGGACTCGCTGCGCCGTCGGCTCCGGGTCACCGACAACATGGTGCTGCTCGCCACGTACCTGTTGCTGTTGGCCCGGCACGGCGCCGGGCCGGACCTGGTGGTCGCGGTGCCGGTCGACACCCGGGGCGGCGCGGCGGCCGGCCGGGTCGGGTACCACGTCAACACGCTGCCGCTCCGGGTCACGGTGCGGCCGGGGGACAGCTTCCGGCACCTCGTCGCGGAGGTCCGCGCGCAACTGGTGGCGGGTCTGGAGCACGCCGACGTGTCGTTCGAGAACCTGCTCGGCGGGCTGGGCCTGGACGCCATGAACTGGCGCGCGCCGCTGTTCCGGCACATGTTCAACTTCCTGCCCGCCTCGACCGTGGTGCCCCCGGGCCCGTTGCCGGACTCCGCCTGGGTCACCGTCGACTCTCGGATGAGCCGGTACGACCTGCAGTTCGTGGTACTCCGCTGGCCGGAACGGATTGCCCTGGAGGCGGTCTACAGCACGGAGATCCACGACGAATCCTATGTGCTGGCGCTGATCAGCCGGTACGAGTTGCTGCTCCGGGCCGCTGCCGCCGACCCGGACCGACCGCTCGCCGACCTGGACATGTGGCATCCCGACGAGCGGACGACCCTGGAGCGGGTGAACGGGTCCGCGGCCCCGGTGAGCCGGTTGGTGCCGCACCTGGTCGCCGAGCGGATCCGGCAGAGCCGAGCGGAGTGCGCGCTGGTCGAGTCGGAGGGGCAGGCCCGCGACCGTGGTTGGCTGGCCGACCGGGCCGCCGTCATCCGGGCACGCCTCGCGGCGGCCGGTGTCGGCCCCGGCGCCGTCGTCGGGCTCGCCCTGCCCCGCGGCGGCGACCTGGCCGCGGCCGTCCTCGCCGCCTGGTCGCTACGTGCCGGCTACCTGCCGGTGGACCCGGCCCAGCCGGTCGCCCGGCTGCGGGTACGGCTCGACGCGGCGGACGTCCGGGCGGTGCTCACCAGCGCCGGTCCCCCGCCGGCCTGGGCGGCGGACCGACACGTGCTCCGGCTCGACCACCTCGACCCGGTGGCCCGGTCGGACGCCCCGGCGGTGCCGGCCGGGCTCGACCTCGTCCGGGACGACGACCTGGCGTACGTCATCTTCACCTCCGGCTCGACCGGAACGCCCAAGGGTGTGGAGATCACCCACGGCAACCTGGCCAACCTCGTCGGATTCTTCGCCGACCATCTCGCCGTGTCCGACCGGGACCGGACGCTCTGGTTGACCTCGTTCGGCTTCGACATCTCCGCCCTAGAACTCCTGCTCGCGCTCGGCCACGGCGGTGCCGCGGTGGTGGCGCCGGACTCGGCCCAGGTCCGTCCGGACCTGCTGCTCGACCTGGTCACCCGGCACGACGTCGGGGTGGTGCAGAGCACGCCGACGATCTGGCGCCTGGTGGCGGGACGGCTGACCGACGAGTTGGCCGGGCGCCGGGTGCTGTGTGGTGGCGAGCCGCTGACCGCCGCGCTGGCCCACCGGCTGCTCCGCTCGGGCTGCCGGCTGTGCAACGTGTACGGCCCGACCGAGACGACGATCTGGTCGACGGTGGCCGAGATCCACCCCGGCGTACCGGACCCGGTCGGCATCGGCGGTCCGATCTGGCACACCACCCTGCACGTACTCGACGACGACGGACGGGAACTCCCGCCCGGGGTGGTCGGTGAACTGTGGATCGGCGGTGCCGGGGTGGCCCGGGGCTATCTGGGCCAGCCGGCGCTGACCGCCGAACGGTTCGCCGGCGGACCCGGGCCGGACCGCCGCTACCGGACCGGCGACCTCGGCACCTGGCGGCCGGACGGCACGATCGAGCTGCTCGGGCGGGCCGATCGGCAGATCAAGCTGCGCGGCCGGCGGATCGAACTGGGTGAGATCGAGTCGACGCTGGAGCGGCACCGGTCGGTCGCGGCGGCAGCCGTGGTGGTGCACGGCGACCCGCAGGGCGACGGCCGGCTGGTCGGCTACGTGCAGCCGGTCGATCCGTCCACCGACGACGGGTTCCTGACCGAGCTGGCCCGGCACGCCGGGGCGGTGCTGCCGCACTACCTGGTCCCCGCCGACCTGGTCCGCCTCGACGGGTTGCCCCGGACCCCGAGTGGCAAGGTCGACCACCACGCCCTGCCGGAGGTCGCGCCGCCGGCCACCCGACCGGGCCCGTCCGGCTCGGCACCCGCACCGACTGCGCTCGACCCGCTGCTGCGGTCGCTGGTCGAGCTGTGGGTGGAGCTGCTCGGTCGCCCGGACGTCGACGAGCGGAGCAACTTCTTCGCCAGCGGCGGCCAGTCCCTGCTCGCGGCGGTGCTGGCCGCCCGGATCGCCGACCGGACCGGCCACGAGGTGACCCTCCAGGACGTCTTCAACGCCCCGACGCCGTACGAGCTGGCCGACATCGTCCGGGGCGGCTCCCGGCACCTTCCGGGCGACGCCCGGGACGAGCCGGGTGAGCTGGCCGAATGACCAGACTGGAGGGGGTCGAGATGTCGGCGCGGACCCGCATCGAGGGCACCCGGTACGGCGACTCGGGCGCGCCCCGGGTCGTACCCGATCTGCTCCGCCGCAGCGCGCGGCTGGTACCCGAACGGCCGGCGGTCGTGGTCGACGGTCGACCGGTGCTGACCTTCGCCGAGATCGAGGCGCGGTCGAACGCGCTCGCCCGGGGACTGCGGGACCGTGGCGTCGTCCGGGGCGACAAGCTGGCCCTGGTGTTCGCCGGTCCGGACTGGCCGGAGTTCGTGGTGGCGTACTTCGGCGCGCTGAAGGTCGGGGCCGCCGCGCTGCTGCTCGGCGAGCGCTTCACCGGCGAGGACATCCGGCGGCTGGTCGCCCGGCACCGGGTCGCCGGGATCGTCACCGCGCCCGGCACCGTCGGCGCGCCCGGGCCGGTCGGTTCCGGCCGCCGCCCGTCCGGGCCGGCGGAACCGGGCCAGGGCATGCCGGGGACCGGCGACACCGGCCCGGACGGGGGCGGGGCGGCGGTCGCCGGAGTCGGTTGCTGGGCCGCCGACACCGCCGAGCTGACCGCCGGACAGGACGACTCGGCGGTACCGATCGAGGCCACCCCGCTGGACATCGCCGATGTGGTCTTCACCTCCGGCACCACCGCGCTGCCCCGGGGTGTCGTCGCGACCCACGCGAACGTGGTCCGGGCCCAGCCCACCTGGCCCACCGGTGTCCGGGCCAACCAGCCCGGCCTGCACGCCCTGCCGCTGGGGTCGGTCGCCGGACAGATCCACCTGGTCAACAGCGTCGGCGGCCAGCAGACATTGGTGATCATGCCCGAATTCACCGTCCCCGACTTCCGGCGGCTGACCGAGCAGTGGCAGGTCAGCTCGGTCTTCCTGGTGCCGGCGATGGGGCACTGGCTGGTCCGGGACGGGACGGACCAGGCAGCGAAACTCTCCACCGTACGCGGTGTGCACTTCTCCGGCGCGGCCCTGCCGGTCGGCATCATGCCGGAGCTGCCGGCGGTGTTCCCGAACGCGACGTTCTACAACTTCTACAGCTCGACCGAGGCGTTTCCGGCCCGGGTGGCGACCCAGTTCGACCCCGACCGGCCGGACTCCGTCGGCCGGCCCGTCGGCGCGAACCAGGTACGCGTCACCGCCGAGGACGGCAGCCTGCTGGGCGCCGGTGCGGTGGGCGTGGTCTGGCTGCGGTCCGCGGTCGCCCCATCCCGGCGGTTCCTGGACGGCGACGGGTCCGATGGATCCGACGGCCCCGGCCCGGGCGAGGGCGGTACGGCCGGGACCGGCGGCTCCGGCACCGCAGCGGGCGGTGCGGCCGGGTTCCAGGACGGATGGACCCGGACCGGAGATCTCGGATACCTGGACGCCGACGGTTACCTGTTCCTCGCCGGCCGGACCGACGACGTGGTGAACGTGGGCGGGTTCAACGTGTCGACGTACCGGGTCGAGGAGGTGCTCGGCCGGCACGAGGCGGTGGCCGAGGCGGCCGTCTTCCCCGTCGACCATCCGGTGCTCGGCGAGGTGATCGCCGCGTTCGTGGTACTGCGGGCCGAGGCCAGCACGCGGGAGATCCGTCAGCACGCGGCCCGGCAGTTGAGCCGGCGGGAGTTGCCGGCGATCATCCGGCTCGTCGAGGAGATTCCCCGGAACGCGGCCGGCAAGGTGCCGAAGCGACACCTGCCGGAGCTGCTCGACGGCACCGGCCCGGCCTCGTTCACCGCACCCCGTACCGAGGTCGAGGAGCGGATGGCGCAGACCTGGGCGGAGTTGCTCGACGTCGGTTCGGTGGGCGTACACGACAACTTCTTCGAGATCGGCGGCGACTCGCTGCTGGCGGTCGAGGTCGCCGCGCAGCTACGGGTACGGCTCGGCGTCGAACTGGACGCCGTCACGATCTTCGAACTGGCCACCGTCGCGGAACTGGCCCGGTACGTGGCCGAGGAGCGGGCGCGGGCGGCCGAGGACCAGGCAGGCGACCCAGGAGAGGAACCCGATGAGCACCCAGTCCACTGAGTCCGAGGTCGTCGAATCGCTGCTCGGTCAGCACCCGGACGTCGCCGAGTTCGCGGTCGTCCGGGCCAGGGCGCGGCGGATCGTCGCGGTCACCCCACGGCTGTACTGCACTGCGGTGGACATCCGCGACGACATCTGGGAGTCGGTGCCGGCCGAGCAGCTCCCGGACCTCGTCGTGGTGCTGCCGAAACTGCCCCGGGACGCCGAGAGCCGGGTACTGCCCGAACAGATCGCGCACGAGGCGGTCGACGAACCCGGTGCGTGTGGGTTCGATCCGCCCCGGACCCCGACCGAGGTGGAACTCGCCGGCATCTGGCGGGAGATCCTCGGCCGCCGCCGGGTCGCCGCGGACGACAACTTCCTCGACCTGGGCGGCGACTCGATGACCGCCACGCTGCTGCTGGACTCGACCAACGAGCGGTTCGGCGTCGCGCTCTCCTTCGACGAGCTGCTGTCGATGCCGTCGCTGCGGGCGGTCGCCGAGGCGATCGACCAGCGCCGGTAGGGGCCGTCCCGCACCCGGTCCCACCGGGGCGAGCGCGCCCGGCCCGGCGTCGTACCCCGGGCGGGGCCGGTCAGCCGTCCGGTAACCGCGCCGCCACGTCGTCGAGGGCCAGCAGGTTCGCCACCTCGTCCTCGTCGAGTTGCTCGATCTCGGCGAGCAGCAGGTCCTCGACCGCCTCCGCCAACTCGGCGACGGTGCTGCGCCGGAAGATCGTGTGCAGCGGTACGGCGACCCCGACGACGCCCCGCAGTCGCGCCGCCATCCGGGTGGCCAGCAGCGAATGGCCGCCCAGCTCGAAGAAGTCGTCGTGGATGCCGACCCGCTCGACGCCGAGCACCTCGACCCAGACCTGCCCGACGAGACGCTCGGCGTCGGTCCGGGGCGCGACCGGCGTACCGCCGGGAGCCGGGGCCACCGAGGTCGGGGCGGGCAGGGCCTTCCGGTCGACCTTGCCGTTCGCGGTCAGCGGCAGGGCGGCCAGCACCCCGTACGCGTCCGGGTGCAGGTGCGGTGGGAGCAGTTCGGACAGGTGTGCCCGGAGCTGGGCCGGCGAGGGCGCCTCGGTGCCCGGCTCCGGAACCAGGTGGGCGACGAGCCGGGCGTCACCGTCGGCCGTGACGACCGCGTGCCGGACGTCCGGGTGGGCGACGATCGCCGCCTCCACCTCGCCCGGCTCCACCCGGTGGCCCCGCACCTTGAGCTGGTCGTCGAGGCGGCCGAGGAACTCCAGCGCACCGTCGAGCCGCCACCGCACCCGGTCACCGGTGCGGTACCGGCGCTCGCCGCCGTACTCGACGAACCGCTGCGCGGTCAGCTCCGGCCGCCCGAGGTAGCCCCGGGCCAGCCCGGCACCGCCGAGCAGCAGTTCCCCGGGCACGCCGACCGGCACCGGAGCGCCGCCGGGCCGGTGCACCTGCGCGGTGGTGCCGGCGAGCGGGCGTCCGATCGGCGGTCGACCGGTAGCGTCGGCCGGGGTCAACCGGGCCGCCGTCGCGATGATCGTCGCCTCGGTCGGCCCGTACGTGTTGAACACCTCGACCCGGTCGCCGAACGCCGCGAACCAGCGGCCGAGCGCGTCGGGCCGGACCTGCTCGCCACCGAGGATCAGCAGCCGCAACCGAGCCGGCCAGGCGATCCCGGCCAGATCCGCGACCAGTTCGTGCCAGTACGACGTCGGCAGGTCGAGTACGGTCAGCTCCTGCCCGGCCGGGGTGGCCAGGAAGTCGGGCAGTTCGGCCCGGGCCGGCGGCACGACCAGCGTGGCACCGCCGACCAGGGTGGGGTACACCTCCTCGCCGAAGGTGTCGAAGCTGGCCGAGGAGAACTGCAACACCCGGTCCGCCGGGCCGATCCGGTACGCCTCGACCATCCACCGCACCCGGGCGGCGAGCGCCGACCGAGGCACACCCACCGCCTTCGGCTGCCCGGTCGACCCGGACGTG
The DNA here is from genome assembly GCF_050936445.1 of Plantactinospora sp. CA-294935. Taxonomy (NCBI): domain Bacteria; kingdom Bacillati; phylum Actinomycetota; class Actinomycetes; order Micromonosporales; family Micromonosporaceae; genus Plantactinospora; species Plantactinospora sp. CA-294935. The sequence continues at coordinate 6,272,056 of NZ_JBNJMU010000001.1, read as the reverse complement.
TAGATGGCGTACGCCAACGGGTCCGACCCGGAGTCAGGCAGGGTACGGGCGGGCGGTTCACCATCGGGCCGCTCGACATCGGCCGGTTCTGTATCCGACAGCTCGGCATCGGCCGGCTCGGCCGACGGCTCGTCGTCCCCGCGCATCCGGTCCAGGTCGACGACCTCGCACCCGGTCGGATCCAGCCGGTCCCGCAGGCCGGTCGTGGTGACCAGGAGCCCGGCCCCGGCGTCGGCGAGCAGGTACCCCAGCCGGCGGCGCGGATGGCCGGGATCCAGCGGAAGGTACGCCGCCCCGACGGTGAGCACGGCGAGCAGTGCGACGACGAGATCCGGTCCCGGTTCCAGGCAGACCGCGACGAGGTGGTCCCGCCGGGCGCCGTGCCGACGCAGCAACCGGGCCAGCCGACCGGCGCGGTGGTGCAGCTCGGCGTAGCTCAGCGCGCCGTCGACGCCGCTGACCGCGATGGTGTTCGGGTACGCCGTCGCGGCGGCGGCGAGCAGCTCCACCAGGCCGGCCGGGGGCGGCGGCCCGACGCCGCCGCGCTCGCCGGGCATCGGTCCGGCGGGGCGCGGCACGAGGCCGGAGTCGAAACCGTCCCCCGCCGTCGGGTCGGGCTCGTCACCGGCCAGCCGCTCGTACAGTCTGGACAGCGGCTCGTCCGGGGTTTGCGCCGCGTGCCGCAGCAGCCGCTCGAAGCGGCGCAGCAGCAGCGTGACGGTGGCCGGCTCGAACAGCTCCGGACGGTAGTTGGCCTGGAGCCGCCAGCCGTCGTCCCCGGTGTGCACCTCGACCAGCAGGTCGAACTTGGCCTGCTGGTGTCCCGGATCGAACGCTCCGGCGACCAGGCCGGACAGCCGCAGTTCACCGGCCTGGGTGCCGTGCACCATGAACATGGTGTCGAAGAGCGGATTGCGGTCCGGATCCCGGCGGAGCGCCAGGTGGGAGATCAGCTCCTCGAACGGCGTGTCGAGGTGGCCGTACGCGCCGACGGCCGTCGTCTTGACCCGGGCCAGCAGTTCCCGGAACGACGGGTCGCCGGAGAGGTCGCCGCGCAGCACCACGGTGGTCAGGAAGAACCCGATCAGCGGTTCCAGCTCGGCCCGGTCCCGGCTGCTGACCGGCGAGCCGACCCGGATCTGCGACTGGCCGGTGTAGAGCCCGAGCAGCGCGAGGTACCCGGCGAGCATCGTCATGAACGGTGTCGTCCGGCCGACCCGGCACAATCCGCGCACGTCCTCGGCCACGCCCGCCGGCAGCCGGTGCCCGACGAAGGCTCCGGCCGTCGTCATGCTCGGCGGGCGGGGCGCGTCGGTGACCAGATCCAGCGGTTCGGCACCGGCCAACTCGCCGCTCCAGTACCGCCAGCTCTCCTCCCGGCCCGCCGCGAGGCGCCGCTGCTCGGCGCGGGCATGGTCGAGGTACTGCATCGGCAGCGGGGGCAGCTCGGCGGACAGCCCGGCCAGCCGGGCGGCATAGCCGGCCGACAGCTCCCGGAACAGCACGCCGAGCGACCAGTCGTCGGCGAGCAGGTGGTGCAGTACGACGCAGAGGACGTGGTCGTCCGGCCCGAGTCGCAGCACGCTGGCCCGTACCGGTGGGGCCACGGTGATCTCGAACGGCGTGTTGACCCGGTCGGCCACCACCGCCGAGGCGTACGCCAGCCGCGCCGGCTCGTCGAGGTCGGCATCGTCGGCGGCCAGCGCGGTCTCGCCAACACCGTCCAGTTCGGCCAGCTCAGCCAGCTCGACCAGCTCGGCGGCACCGTCAAGCTCGTCCAACTCGACCAGCTCGACCGGCAACCGCCAGCCGTCGAGCACCTCCTGCACCGGCTCCCCGTCGACGTCCACCGGAAACCGGGTACGCAGGATGCCGTGCCGGCGTACGACGTCGTGCAGGGCGCCGGTCAGCGCGGCCACGTCCAGCGGTCCGCGCAGCCGGGTCACCTGCGGCATGTGGTACTCGCTGGACCCCGGGTTGAGCTGGGTCAGGAACCACAGGCGTCGCTGCCCCAGGGTGAGGGGCCCCCGGCCGGTCCCCGGGGCCGGGTCGTCGTCGGCCCGCCGGCCGGTCGTCGCGCCGGTCATCGCGGACGCACGGCGACCACGGCCGCCACCAGATCGGCGACGGTCGCCGCGTCGAAGTACGCCGACAGCGGCAGCTCGGCGTCGAGACGCTCCCGGACCCGGGCGGCGGTCTTCACGATCGCCAGCGAGGTGAACCCGAGCGCGAACAGGTCGTCCTCGGGCCGTACCGGGTCGACGTCGAGCACCTCCCGGACGATCTCCAGCACCTCGGTCTCGGTCTCGCCGTCAGTCACCGGTACCCCCGTTCGTGGTCTGTGCGGCGGCCAGCGCCCGCTGCCGCTCCTCGCGGGCCCGTACCCCGAACAGGTCGTCCGGGGGCGCCTGCGGTACCGCCGTGTCGAACCGGGCCAGGATGCCCACCCGCAGGCAGGTCAGGGCGAGCGCCGCCATGGCGAGCCCGCAGAGCAGGTACATCAGCCCGATCCCCCGGCCGGGTCCGACCCCGATCACCTGGCCCACCGTGCCGGCGAGCGCCCCGCCCTCGGCCAGCAGCGGGTCGAACAGGCGCGGGCCGAACGGGACGATCACCGCGAAGCCGAACGGCAGGGTCGACCAGGCCACGATCGTGTTCAGCGCGAAGACCCGGCCGTGGAACCGCTGCGGCACGGTCACCTGCACGATGGTCGCGTAGATCGCGTTGACCAGGGTCAGCGTGAACATCATCCCGAATACACCGGCCGCGACCGGTGCGGTGGCCGGCCGCACGCCGACGACCAGGGCACAGAGCGCCAGCACGGCCGTACCGAGCAGCATGCCGCGCATCCGACGCCGGGCCGGTCCACCCCAGACGGTCATGGTCAGCCCGCCGAGCACCACCCCGAGGGCGCCGCCGAACGCCACCTGACCGACCTGCGGCAGCTCGGCGAAGGAGAGCACCAGCGGCGAGACGAGCAGGATCAGCGGACCGAGGAAGATGTTGAGCGCGGCGAAGAAGAGCAGCATCGCGCGGATCCCACGGTGGTTGAGGGTGTACGCCAGACCGCCCCTGATCTCGGCGAGCAACGACTCGCGCCGCTGGTAGGCCATGGTGGCCGGGAACCGGAGCACCAGCAGCATGCCGATCACCACCGTGTAGCTGAGCACGTCGATCGCGAGGATCCCGCCGAGCCCGATGCTCGCCATCAGCCCCACCGCGACCAGCGGTACGACGAACTGGGCGATCCCGGCCGCCGTCTGGGCGAACCCGTTGGCGTGCCCGAGGTAGCGCTTGGGCACCAACTGCGGCACCGCCGAGGTGAAGGCGAGCCGTTGGAAGGTCAGCGCGCAGGAGAGCGCGGCGAGCAGCGGATAGACGTGCCAGACGTGCAGGTTGTCGGTCCAGAGCAGGAGCCCGAACAGCAGTTGTACGCTCCCGGCCGCGATGTCGCCGCCGAGCATCACCCGGCGCCGGTCGTACCGGTCGACGATGGCACCGGCCAGTGGCGCGATCAGCATGCCGGGGACCAGCCCCACCACGAAGAAGATGGCGAACCTGGCCAGCGAGCCGGTCTCCGTGTAGATCCAGATCGGCACCGCGAACTCGGTCAGCGCCGAGCCGGTCATCGAGGCCAGTTGACCGACGACGACCGCGAGGAACCGACCCATGCTGGGTGCGGGCGCCGCGCGTACCGCGGCGGCCTGCCCGACCCCGACGGCCCGCCGGTCGCCCGTCCTCGGATCGGCGGCGCCGGACGGTGCCGCCGGCTCGCCCTCACCGTCGCGCTCCGGGTAGCGGTCCAGCCACCAGCCGGGGGCCGGACCTCGGGCCTCGGCGGTCAGCGACCGGGCCCCGGCCGGGCCGGCGGCCAGCGCGGTGTGTGTGCTGGTGACGATCTCCGCCAGCTCGTCCGCCCGGTACTTCAGGAAGTAGTGTCCGGCCTCGTCGATCACCACCAGCGCGGTGTCGGCGCCGAGGAAATCCCACTCCCGGTAGCGCTCCTGTGCGTAGTCGGTACTCGGGTCGCGGTCGCCGACCACCGAGATGACCGGGGCGCGGAGCCGGGGTACGCCGCTGTCGAGCAGGCCGGTGAAGTACTCCTCGGCCGCCCGGAAGTCGTGCCGCATGTTCTGCACGATCCGCCTGGCCTGTTCCGGGCCCAGCTCGTCGACGTCCACGCCCATCGACTTCAACCAGTTCACCTGGTGCCGGTAGCTGGCCAGGCGGTCCTGCCGGAGCAGCGGGCCGAGCCGACCGAGCACCTTGCCGGTCGGCTTCGCGAACGGGAACACCGCGCCGATGTAGACGGCCTCCAGGTCCCGCCCGGCCGCGTCCAGCCGGCGGGCGATCTCCACGATCAGCGCGCTGCCGAGTCCGCAGTGGCCGTAGAGCACGAGCGGGCCCGGTATCCGCTCCTGGATCTCGGCGACACACCGCCCGGCGACCTCGGCCAGCGGCAGCGAGTCCTCGGTCAGCCCGAGATCGTGGCCGGGCACCGAGACCGAGTAGAGCGAATGGCCGGCCGGCAACGCGTCGGCCAGCGGCTGGTACACCACCGCGCTGCCGCCGCCGTACGGGACGCAGACCAGGGTGCGGACCCGCTGGCCGGCCGGGACGGCGGGGGTCAGTTCGTGCAGCAGTCGCCGGGGCCCGCGTCGCTCCGCCGGGGTGTCCAGCAGTTCGGCCAGCCCGGCGACGGTGGGGTGGGTGAACAGGTCCATCACGCTGACCGGTGCGCCACCGGCCGGCACCACCGTACGCAGCCGGGTGACCACCTGGACCCCGAGCAACGAGTGTCCGCCCAGGTCGAAGAAGTCGTCCAGTACGCCGACCCTGGGCAGCCCGAGCACGGTACGCCAGACCGCCGCGACCGCCTCCTCGGTGGGCGTCCGGGGCGCGACGAAATCGGTGTCCACGGCGCGGTCCTGCTGCGGGGCCGGCAGCGCGGCCCGGTCCAGTTTGCCGTTCGGGCTCACCGGCAGCGCGTCGAGGACCACGAACGCCGACGGGACCATGTAGTCGGGCAGCGACTCCTTGAGCGCCGTGCGCAACCGCGCCGGTTGCGGCCCGGCACCGTCAACCGGCCCCGCGCCGGCGACGCGGGCGGGCACCAGGTAGGCGACCAGCCGCTGGTCGCCCGGCACGTCCTCCCGGGCCACGACCGCCACCTCCGCCACCCCGGGCTGGTCGCGCAGCGCCACCTCGATCTCGCCCAGCTCGATCCGCAACCCGCGCAGTTTCACCTGGTTGTCGATCCGGCCGAGGAACTCGATCGCACCGTCGGCACGCCGCCGCACCAGGTCACCGGTGGCGTACATCCGGCCCCCCGGCGGCCCGTACGGGTTCGGCCGGAACCGGTCGGCGGTCAGGCCCGGCCGCCCGAGGTAGCCTCGGGCCAGCCCGACCCCGGCGATGTACAGCTCACCGGGCGCGCCGACCGGGACCAGGTTGAGGTGCCGGTCCAGCACGTACAGCCGGATGTTCTGGATCGGGTGGCCGATCGGCACCGGTGATCGGCCGTCGAGGGTCTCGGGGCGGCAGTGCCAGGAGCTGACGTCGATCGCCGCCTCGGTCGGCCCGTACAGGTTGTGCAGTTCCGCCCCGGGCAAAGCCCGGACCGCATCGGCGGCCAGCCCCGGGCCCAGTGCCTCGCCGCTACAGATCACCCGACGCAGCGACCGGCAGGCGCCGAGGTCCTCGGCCAGGAACACCGACAGCATCGACGGGACGAAGTGGGTGGTGGTCACCGACTCGGCGACGATCAGGTCACGCAGGTACGCCGCGTCCTTCTGCCCGCCCGGCCGGGCCAGCACCAGCCGCGCCCCGGTGGCCAGCGGCCAGAAGAACTCCCAGACCGAGACGTCGAAGCCGGCCGGTGTCTTCTGCAACACCACGTCGTCGGCGCCGAGCCGGTACGCCCGCTGCATCCAGTCCAGCCGGTTGACCACCGCCCGGTGGGTGACGAGCACGCCCTTGGGCCGGCCGGTCGACCCGGAGGTGTAGATGACGTACGCCAGGTCGTCCGGTCCGGCCAGCGGCGGCGGGTCCTGCCGGGGCTGGTCCGCCCAGGTCGCGGGGTCGTCGAGCAGCAGCGTGCGGACCGCCAGGTCGGCCGGCGGCACCGGCGGTGAACCTTCTACCAACTCCCCCTGCGGGTCGTGCAGGCCGCGGGTGGAAGTCGAGGCGCCCGCGCCGCGCGGTTCAGGCTGGAAAGGGTTCAGTCTCCGCTGCCGCAGCAGTACCCGGGCGGCGCTGTCGGCGAGCATGAACGACAGCCGCCTGGCGGGATAGTCCGGGTCCAGCGGCAGATAGGCGGCGCCGGCCTTGAGGATGCCGAGCAGCGCCACCACCAGCTCGACGGAGCGCTCGGCGCAGACCGCCACCACGTCGTCGCGGCCCACCCCGGCGGCCCGGAGCCGGTGCGCCACCTGGTTGGCCCGGGCGTTCAGTTCCGCGTAGTCGCACCGCTCGCCCTCGAAGCGCACCGCCACGGCGTCCGGGGCGGCCCGGACCTGTGCCTCGACCAGCTCCACCAGGGTGGCCGGTCCGGTGACCGGCACGGCGGTGTCGTTCCAGCGCCGCAGCGCGTCCCGCTCGTCCGAGGTCAGCGGGGCCAGTCCGGACAGCCGGCGGTCCGGTGCCTCGACCACGTCCCGCAGCAGCCGCTGCCATCCGCCGATCAGCCGGGCACAGGTCTCCGGGTCGAACAGGTCCCGGTGGTAGACGAAGGTGCAGTGCAGCCCACCCCCGGCGGCGTCCGGCGCGACGTACAGCTCCAGGTCGAAGCGGGTGGCCGGGTGGGCGAAGCCGAACGCCTCGATCCGGGGCCCGGCGAGCTGGTCCGCGGCCGGCTGCACCGCCTCGGTGCGGACGCCCCGGCCACCGTAACTCTGCAACGCGAAGAGCACCTGGAACAGCGGCGACCGGCGTACGTCCCGGACCAGCTTGAGCCGGCTGACCAGCCGCTCGAACGGCAGCTCCTGGTGGGCGTACGCGTCCAGCGCCGCGTCCCTGGTCCGGCCGAGCAGCTCGGCGAAGGTGGGATCGCCGGCCAGTTCGGCGCGCATGGTCAGCATGTTCAGGAACAGCCCGACCATCGGGTCGAGTTCGGGCAGTGGGCGCCCGGCCACCGGTGAGCCCACCGCGAAGTCCCGCTGCCCGGAATGCCGGGCGAGCAGCACCTGGAACGCGGCCAGCAGCGTCATGTAGAGCGTGGCGTTGTGCCGGCGCCCCAGCGCCACCAGCCGCTCGGCCAGCTCGGGCTCGACCGTGCAGGTCCGGGTCGCGCCGACGTACGTCTGGCGGTCCGGGCGGGGCCGGTCGGTCGGCAGTTCCAGTGGCGGCAGTCCGGCCAGCCGGGGCAGCCAGTAGTCCAGGTCGGCGAAGTAGCCGCCCGAGTCGGCCCTGCCGCGCTGCCACGCCGCGTAGTCCGCGTACCGGACCGGCAGGTCGGGCAGGACCGGCGGGAGCCCGCGCGCCTCGGCGGCCAACTGCTCGCGGATCTCCCCGACCAGTACCTCGGCCGACCAGCCGTCGCAGACGATGTGGTGGATGGCGAGCAGCAGGACGTGGTCCTCGGCACCGAGCCGGAACAGCGTGGCCCGCAGCAGTGGCGGCGCCGCCAGGTCGAACGGCCGGGCCAGCTCGGCGGCGATCAGCTCCCGGGCTGCCTCCTCCACCGGCGATGATCCGGGCAGGTCGGCGTCGGCGACCTCGGCGGTGCCGCCCGCCGACCCCGGCCCGACGGGTACGGCCCGGCCGACGGGTACGGCCCGGCCGACGGGTACGGCCCGGCCGACGGGTACGGCCCGGTCGACGGGTACCTCGGCGAGCGGCACCGGGGCGGGGCCGACGACGTACGTGCCGGCGGTGCCATCCGGGCCGGCGGCGAAGCCGGTACGCAGGCTGTCGTGTCGGGCCACGCAGCGGTCGAGTGCCCGGCGTACGGCCGCCGGCTCCACCGGGCCGCGCAGCCGCAGGACGACCGGGACCACGTACGCGGCGGTGCCGGGGGCGAACTGCTCCATGAACCACAGCCGCTCCTGGGCCCAGGAGAGTTCCGGGTCGGCCGTCTCGGGCCGGCGCGGCACGGTGACCGCCGGGCCGGTGCCGGCGGCACCGAGCCGGCGGGCCAACATCGCCCGCTTGGCGTCCGACAGCCGGGCGACCCGCTCGACCCGGCTCTCCGGCGTGGTGCGGTCGCGGTCCAATGTGGACAAGGCGACTCCCCGTTCGGCTGCTGACCGGCCGGGCCGGCGGCCATCGTCGGAGCCATGTTCCGAAGATGTTCCGGAAGCCGGTGAGGATGATCAGCGTCGATCACAACATAGCAGCCGGCTTCGATATCGAACATGGGTAACCGCCGTCGGATGGCTCGCCACCGCAGCTCCACCCCGAACCGACCAGCCCGCAGGCCACAACCGACGGTCGGGTCCGCCGGCCGGAAGCAACCGGTCCCAGGGGTGGACGGTCCTCGATCGACGGCGCACGCGGGGGTCTGGTCGCACCCGAAAGTACCGGGTACTTTTCGGTCGATGATCCCGCTGCCGGCGCCGGGCGCGCGGCTGATCGACGCGGCCACCGGTGAGACGCTGACCGGAACCCGACTCGACGCCGCGCTCGACGTCGTGGTGCGGGCCCTCGATCCGATTCCGCCGGGCGTCGTGGTCTGTGTGCTGCCGAACGAACTCCGCCCGGTGCTGCGCTATCTGGGCGCGTTGCGGGCCCACCGGCCGGTCGTCGTCTGGGGGGCGGGCATCGGCGCCGGCTCGGTACGGGACCTGGTCGACCGGTTCGCCCCCGCCGCCGTACTCGGATGGGACGCGGCGGCGGCACCCGGCGTACCCGGACCGGCCGGCGCCGACCCGCCACCGGGTTACCGGGCGGTGGAGCCGGCCGGCCTCGGGCCGAGCTGGGTCCGCCGAGGCGGACCGGAAGTCCGGCCGCACGACCAGCTCGGCCTGCTGCTCGGCACGTCGGGATCGACCGGCCGGCCCCGGCTGGTCCGGCTGTCGACGGCCGGAGTACTGGCCAACACCCGGTCGATCGGCACCGCCCTCGGGATCGGCCCGGACGACGTCGCCGTCACCACCCTGCCGTTGTTCTACTCCTACGGGCTCAGCGTGCTGCACAGTCACCTGCTCGCCGGCGCGACGGTGGTGCTGGACCGGCGCGGCGTACTCGACCAGGGGTTCTGGCGGGACGTCGACCGCTACGGCGTCACCTCGCTGGCCGGCGTGCCGCACACCTACGAACTGCTGGCCCGCAAGCCGTGGAGCCCGGAGCGCAACCCGACCGTCCGGGTGCTCAGCGCCGCCGGCGGTCGGCTCCGCACCGACCTGGTCACCCGGTTCTCCACCGCGATGGCGGCACACGGCGGCCGGCTGTACGTGATGTACGGCCAGACCGAGGCCGGGCCCCGGATCTGCGTACTGCCACCGGAGCGGTTGCCGGCCAAGCTCGGTTCGGTCGGCCCGCCGCTGTCGGGGACCCGGCTGTCGATCGAGCCGGATCCCGCCGGGCCGGGTGATCCGGGCAGCGGCGAGGTGCTGGTGCACGGGCCGGGCGTGATGCTCGGGTACGCCGAGACCGCCGCGGATCTCGGCCGGGGCGACGACCTGGGCGGCACACTGCGCACCGGCGACACCGGTCGACTCGACGACGACGGCTACCTGTGGCTCTCCGGTCGGCTGGGGCGGATCGGCAAGGCGTTCGGGGTCCGGGTGAACCTCGACGCCGTCGAGCACCTGGTCGCGGAGATCGTCCCCGCCGCCGCCGTACCGGCCGGGGACCGGATCCAGATCTTCTGCGAGGAGGCCGACCGGGGCCGGCTGGCGGCGGTGGTCAGCACGGTGACCGGACGACTCGGGCTGCATCGGCTGGGCGTGGTGGCCACCGCGATCGACCGGCTGCCACGACGCCCGAACGGGAAGATCGACTATCGGTCACTGGTCGAATGACCGCCGATCCCGAAAACCCCTCGCCGGTCGTTGCGAATACTTTCCGGAAGGCTTGCTGATCGATCTTAGCTGATCTAATCTGACGCCGACGGTCCTGAGGCCACCCCTTCCGGCTGGTTGTGGTGGCGTTTCATCCGGGGAGGGCCCGACCTTGACCTTGTCCAACCAGATCGCGACAGACACCCTCCGGCCGATCCGAGAGCAGCTACCGACCGGCCATCTTTCCGAAAATTCTCGGTCACCGAGCGTCGAGAAGACCGGTGCCCGATGGCGCTGACCGCGCGCGATCTGGTCTTCGGCGACATCCGGGTCCCCTACCGGTACGGCGTCGACTGCCTACCGGAACTGGTCGACACGGTGGCAGCTCGGCTCGCCGACGCCGACGCGGTGCTGGTGGTCGCCGACCGGCAGGTCAAGGACCACGCGGGCCGGCTGACCGCCCCGCTCGCCCGGCATCTGCGGGTCGAGACCTTCACCCTGGACGCGGTCGAGGCAGAGAAGACGCTCTTCTCGGTGCAGGCCATTCTGGAGTACGCCACCGAGCGGAAGCTCACCCGGCGCTCGGCGATCCTGGCGATGGGCGGCGGGACCGTCGGCAACGTCGCCGGACTCGCCGCCGCGCTGCTCTACCGGGGGACCCGGCTGGTGCACGCCCCGACCACCCCGGTCGCGGCGTTCGACGCGGTGATCTCGCTCAAGCAGGGGGTCAACCTGCCGGCCGGCAAGAACCTCTGCGGCGCCTACTTCCCGCCCTCGCTGATCGTCTGCGACCTGCGCTGGCTGTGCACCGTGCCGCAGGGCAACCTGCACACCGGCCTCGCCGAGATGGCGAAGAACATCCTGGTCGCGGTGCCCGATCAGGGAGAGCGGTTCGTCCGGGCCATGGCCGACCTGCGGCACCGGCCGACGGCTGCACTGCGCGACCTGCTGGAGATCGGGATCGAGGCCAAGCAGCCGTATCTGACCGGCGATCCGCACGAGCGGGGCCCGGCCGTGCTCTTCGAGTACGGCCACACCGTCGGGCACGCCGTCGAGTTCGCCTCGGCCGGCGCGATCGGGCACGGCGAGGCGGTCGCCTGGGGCATGCTGGTCGCGGCCGAACTGGGCCGCCGGTTCCACGGGCTGGACCGGGACACCGTGCAGGCACACCACCGGCTGACGGCACTGCTCGGGCTGCCGGAGGCCGGCGACCGGTTCCGCCGGCTCGACCGGGCGGCCGTGCTGCGCGCGCTGACCGCCGACAACAAGCGCGGGTACGCCGACTGCGCGCCGGACGAGGTGCTGATGGTGCTGCTCGACGGTCCGGGCCGACCAGTCCGGGGCGAGGACGGGCGCCCGCTGGTGCCCGTACCCGTGGCAGAGGTGATGGACGCCCTGGACACGGTGATCCGGAGCATGGGGGCCGGGGCGGCCTCCGGCCAGCGAAGTGGGGTGCCGAGGTGACGGAACGCGGTCTGTCGGTCGTCGTACCGGTCAAGGGGCGGGTCCAGGAGACCCGGGCACTGCTGGCGAGCCTGCGCGACGCCATCGCGTACTGCCCGGAGCCGGTGCAGCTCCTGCTGGTGGACGACTCGACCCCCGCCGACGCCCGACTGCACCGGGCACACTGCACGGAACACGGTGCGACGTACGTCCTCGGGCCCCGGTACGTCGGTGCGAAGCGCAACCTGGGGGTGCGGCTGGCAAGGTACGACCTGGTGCTCTTCATCGACTCGGACTGCCTGGCCACCCCGGACCTGTTGCAGCGGCACCTGAAGACCCTGCGGACCGCCCCGCCGGAAGTCGGCGCGGTCGCCGGGCCGACCTACCTGCAGGGGGCGGACACCACCGTCTTCCGGGTGATGCGCCGTTCCCGGCTGCTCAACGCCGCCTTCGAGTGGCCCGGACAGTGCCGTCGGGTCGCCTGGGCCACGACCTGCAACCTGGCGGTCCGCAAGAGCGCGTTCCAGTCCGTCGGCGGCTTCGCCGAACGCCCGTTGACCGTCGTCGGCGGCGAGGACGTCGACCTCGGAATCCGACTCACCGAGGCGGGCTGGACGATCACCTGCGACCCGGCGGCGGTGGTCGTACACGACAAGGGCAGCACCGACTCGCTCGGTACGGTGAGCCGCCGGCTGGTCACCTACGGGCGGTCCGGGCAGTGGTTGCTCGACGTCCACCCGAAGCGGGGGCGGCCCAAGCTGAACCGGACCGGGGTGCTGGTGCTGGCCGCGATGGCCGCGCTGCCCGGACTGCGGCACTCCCGGGGGCGTACCGCGCTGCTGGTGCCGCTGGCCGCCGCCGCGCTGCTCGCCCGGGACACCCGGGAGCGGCTCGCCCCGACCGACGAGTCGCTGACCTCGGTCGCCGAGGCCGCCGCCTGCGCCCTGCTCGACTGGTCGTTCGATCTCGGCGAGTTCATCGGCGCGCTGCAACTGGGGCGGCCGGACCGGATCTTCACCGGGTTCGGCTGGACCGATGACGAGGCGTTCGAGTGGGACAGGACGCCGGATCGGCCGTACGGCGGATGACGCCGGTCGGACCGGCTCAAGCGGAATGCGGCAGCCTACCGACGACGGCCCACCGACGGCGGCCCACCGACGGCGGCCCACCAACGACGGCCCACCAACGGCGGCCTACCAACGGCTGCCCACCGACGACGGCCTACCGACGGCGTCCGGCTCAGCGGACCGACGGGCGGTCCCAGCCGGGGCAGGGTCGGCACGGGTGAGCCGGGGCGCCAAGGTACGCGACCGGGCAGTGATCGGGGTGGTGCGGCTCAGTGGCCGGCCAACTGGTCGCGCCGACGGATGAGGTACGCCGTCTCGGCGGTGTTGCCGGCCAGCGCGATGGCCCGGTCGTACGCCGTCCGCGACTCGCCGCTGCGGCCCAGCCGGCGCAGCAGGTTGGCGCGGGTGGCGTGGAAGGCGTGGTAGCCCTCCAGCGGTAGACCGTCAACCTCCGCCAGCGCGACCTCCGGGCCGTCGAGCTCGGCGACCGCGATCGCCCGGTTGAGCCGTACGATCGGCGAGGGTTCGAGGCGGACCAGCTGGTCGTAGAGCGCGACGACCTGCGACCAGTCGGTGTCGCGGACGTCGCGGACGTCGGTGTGGACGGCGTTGATCGCGGCGATGATCTGGTAGCGCCCCGGCGCTTCGCCGGAGGCGAGGCGCGCGCGGACCAGGGCGTGGCCCTCGGCGATCAGCTCGCGGTCCCAGGCGCCGCGGTCCTGCTCGTCGAGGGTGACGAGCTCACCGCTCGCCGACACCCGCGCGGCCCGGCGAGCCTCGGTCAGGAGCATCAGCGCCAGGAGTCCGGCGACCTCGCCGTCCGCCGGCATCAGCTCACGGACCAGCCGGGTCAGCCGGATCGCCTCGGCGGTCAGGTCGGCCCGGACCGCCTCCTTCTCGGGGTCCGAGGCCAGGTAGCCCTCGTTGAAGATCAGATAGAGGACGGCGAGCACCCCGGTGATCCGGGCCGGGAGGTCCGCACGTGACGGCACGCGATAGGGGACCTTCGCTGCCTTGATCTTCGCCTTCGCGCGGGTGATCCGCTGGCCCATGGCGGTCTCCTGGACCAGGAAGGCGCGGGCGATCTCGGGCACGGTGAGCCCGCCGACCATCCGCAGGGTCAGCGCAACCCGCGCCTCCATGGCGAGAGCGGGGTGGCAGCAGGTGAAGACGAGGCGGAGCCGGTCGTCGTCGATGGCGCCGATCGGCTCGGGGGTGTCGGACAGCATCACCGCCTCCTTGTGCTTTTCCTCGCGCCTGGCCTCACGTCTGATCCGGTCGATGGCCTTGCGGTGGGCGGTGGTGGTGAGCCACCCGCCGGGATTCGGAGGGACGCCGTCGACAGGCCACCGCTCGACGGCGGTCGCGAACGCCTCGGCGGCCATCTCCTCGGCGATGTCGAGGTCCCCGAACCGCCTGGCCAGGATCGCGACCACCCGGGCCCACTCCTCGCGGTGGACCCGGGCGATCACCTCGTCGACGTCGGTCATGCGCCCAGGAACGGCCGGAGCTCGACCCTCCGGTTGCAGTGCTTCGACCCCAGGGCGGCGATCCGGAGCGCCACGTCGAGGTCGGGGGCCTCGATGATCCAGAAGCCGCCGATGAACTCCTTCGACTCCAGGTAGGGCCCGTCGGTGAACACCGCCGCCCCGTCCCGGCCGTCGACCACGGTGGCCGTACTGGGCGACGCGAGGCCGCCGGCGAAGACCCAGTGGCCCTCGGCCCGGATCTGCTCGTTGAAGGCTTTGATCGCGACCATCTCCTCCGCGGTGGCGGAGTTGGTCGTGTCGTCGAGCACGGAAATCAGGTACTGCGCCATCGGAGTCATCTCCTGTCGTCGGGTGGCCGCCGCTCACCCCTGCCACGAACGCCGCTGCCTCGATCCGACACGTTCCGCCGGAGTTTTCTTCCAGGGTTTTCGTACGGCGGGCGATCGGACGCGTTGGCGGGAAGTGTTCGCGCCGGTAGGCGGCCTCGATGCTATCGGTGTCGAGCGGCCAGGAGCCGACGCCGGTGGTCCTGGGCGAGGTGGTCGTCGCCGGTGGTTGCCACTCCCTCGTCCCGACCGCCGCTGTCACCGCAGCGCGGACCCGGCCTGCCGGGCGCCGCGCCTTGTGGGAGCGGTAGAGGTGCGGCAGAGTGATCCCAGCGTGACTCCCCGGGAGGGCCCGTGACGGTGGAGATCCCCGCACCGGTGCCGGTGCCGGACCTGATCGCCCGGCGGCGTCGCGGTCGCTACTACGCCACCGACGGCTATCTCAGCGCCGAGGAGGTCGCGCTCGCCTGGCCGGTCGTCTGGCGCTACGACGCGGTGGTCCGGGCCAACGGGGTTGGCACCACCCAGGCGCAGGCGACCGGCACGTACGGCACGACGACCTGGACCGAGTACCGCGCCGAGGACGTGCGGCGGGTCGCCGACGCGATTGCCGAGGGTACGGCGGTGCTCGAACCCGACTGGCGTCGCGACACCGAACAGGGCCGGGAGTCACAGCGCCGGATGTGGCAGGAGGAGCGGGGGCGGCGCGCGCGGACGAGAGCGATCCAGGGCGCGGCGATCCTGCTGGTGGTACTGGCGTGTCTCGGCCTGGTGGTGCTCAGCGCGACCCGCTGACCGGCGGCGGCGAGCCGACGGAGGCCGGGGCAGGGCCGCAATTCTCGGGGCGTACCCGGTCAGTGCCGCGACTCTTCGGCGATGCCGGTTCGCCGGTCGTGGTGGTCCAACAGCCTGGACAGCAGCTCGGTCAACCGCTGTCGCTCCTCGGGTGACAGCGGGGCCAGCAACTCGTCCTGGCATTCGGCGAGCCGCTTCTCCAGTCGCCGTAGCTGCCGCTTGCCTGCCGCGGTCAGCGAGATGATGTTGCGCCGCCGATCGGAGGGGTCCGGCGCGCGCTCGACCAGGTTGCGCTCGGCGAGCTCGTTGATCGTCGCGACCATGTCGCTGAGGTGGATGCCGCTACGGCGGCCCAGCGCGGCCTGGCTGGCGGGGCCGAACTCCTCCAACGTCGCCAACAGGCGGTAGTGGTAGCCGCGGGCGCCGACCGACGAGAATCCCTCGGCCACCAGCCGGTGCGCGTGGTTGCCCGTCTGGGTGAGCAGCCAGCTGGGCAGGCTCTCCCACTTGGCGGGCGTCTCCTCGGACGGGTTCTCCATGTGACGAGTCTAACGAACCGTTCGGAGCACTAATGATAGTGGTACCGTTAGGAACCTAAACGTTGGCAACCCGAACGTTTATCTGCCGAACGAATCCTTCGGAGCTGAGACCATGATCAAGCCGTTCCGCATCGACATCCCCCAAGCCGACCTCGACGACCTGACCGACCGGCTCTCCCGCACCCGTTGGCCGAACGAGGTCGCCGACGCCGGGTGGGACTACGGCTTCCCGTTGGCGCGACTCAAGGAACTGGTCGAATACTGGCGCACCGGCTACGACTGGCGCGAGCACGAGGCCACGCTCAACGAGCTTCCGCACTTCACCACAGAGATCGACGGCCAGAACATCCACTTCGTCCACGTCCGGTCCGCGAAACCGGACGCGCTCGCGCTGATCCTCACCCACGGCTGGCCCGGTTCGTTCCTGGAGTTCCTCGACGTGATCGAGCCGCTGTCCCGCGACTTCCACCTGGTGATTCCGTCCATCCCGGGTTACGGATTTTCCGGCCCGACCCAGGAGCGCGGCTGGGATGTCGCCCGGATCGCCCGCGCCTGGGCCGAGCTCATGCACCGTCTCGGATACGAACGCTATGGCGCGCAGGGCGGCGACTTCGGCTCGGGCATCTCAACGGCGCTCGGCGCGGTGGCACCCGAGCAGGTCGTCGGGGTGCACGTCAACTACCTGCCGACCCGGCCGGTACCGGACGCCGACGTCGAACTGTCCGAGACGGATGAGGCGCGGCTGGACACGGTCCGGAAGCTGATGGCGAACCGCCCGCCGTACCAGGCTCTGCAGGCCAGCACCCCACAGACCATCGGCTACGCGCTGACCGACTCGCCGGTCGGCCAGCTCGCCTGGATCGCCGAGCGCTTCGCACAGTGGACCGACCCCCGCTCGCGGATCGGTGACGAACGGATGCTCACCAACATCTCGCTGTACTGGCTGACCGCCACCGCGGCCTCCTCGGCGCGGTTGCACCGCGACACCCCGCGGCGAACCGAGCCGTGCCCGGTACCGGTTGGCGTGGCGGTGTTCGCGTACGACATCACGCTGTCGGTGCGACCGCTGGCCGAGCGACTGTACGACATCAGGCACTGGTCGGAATTCGAGCGCGGCGGCCACTTCGCCGCGATGGAGGTACCGGAGTTGCTCGCCGGGGACATCCGGGACTTCTTCCTGAACCACATCGACTCCCACCACCAGGTCGCCACCGGCTAGAAGGCACCCCAGGCGGGCCCCGGATCAGGCGATCCGATGGAGATCGCCGCCCCGTACCCGCCCTTCCAGCGGCTGGCCGTTGACCAGGCGCGCCACCTCGGCCACCGCGTACTCGCCGAGGCGCCCGAGTTCGTGCCCCTGCGATCCGGCCAGGTGGGGGGTGACCAGGACGTTCGGCAGGAGCAGGAGCGGGTGGTCCGCCGGCAGTGGCTCCGGGTCGGTGACGTCGAGCACGGCGTCGATCCGGCCGCTGCCGCAGTGGTCGGTAAGCGCGGCCGTCTCCACGAGGGAGCCCCGGGCCGGAGCCGCTCCAGGACGAGCCGGCCGATCCGGGACGCCTAGGTAAACGCTTTATCTTCGTGCCACCTTGTTTCGGTCACATGACGATCGTGATGATGGGAGGCCGCCGGGTGGGTGCCATCGGGACCAGGCGGTCGTCGGAGATCCGGGATTCCGAGGGCCGCACCGCTGCCAGCGCCCGGCGCCGGCCCGGTCATCGCCAGCGGATCCGGCGCGACCTGGTCCTCCTGCTGCTCACGGCGCCGGGTGTGGCGTACTTCCTGGTCTTCCACTATGGGGCACTGTTCGGCAACACGCTCGCCTTCGTCGACTACGTGCCGTTCCTCGGACTGGCGGACAGCCAGTGGGTCGGGCTGGACAACTTTCGGCAGATGTTCGGCGACCCCGAGTTCTGGGACGCCGTCCGCAACACGTTGGTGATCGCCGCACTGCAACTCGTCTTCTTCTTCCCCGCTCCGCTCGCCCTGGCGCTGCTGCTGCACAGCCTGGTGGGCAGCACCGTCAAGCGGTTCGTGCAGAGCGTCGTCTACCTGCCGCACTTCCTCTCCTGGGTGATCGTCCTGGCCCTCTTCCAGCACATGCTCGGCGGCGCGGGCGTGCTGAACGGCTGGCTGGGCGAGCTGGGTCTCGGCTCGGTCCACGTGATGGGCAACCCGGACACCTACCGACCGCTGGTGGTCGTCCAGTTGATCTGGAAGGAGTGCGGCTGGGCGACGATCATCTTCCTGGCCGCGCTGTCGCAGGTGGACGAGCAGCAGTACGAGGCGTCGGCGCTGGACGGTGCCGGCTGGTGGCGGCGGCTGTGGCACGTGACGCTGCCCGGCATCCGCCCGGTACTGGTGCTGCTGCTGGTGCTGCGGCTCGGCGAGTTCCTCGACGTCGGCTTCGAGCAGTTCTTCCTGCAGCGGCAGGCGGTCGGCCCGGAGGCCGGCGAGGTACTCGACACGTTCGTCTACTTCACCGGCTTCGCCAACGGCGAGTTCGGCTACGCGGCCGCCGCCGGCCTGTTCAAGGGTGTCATCGGGGTCGCCCTCGTCTACACCGCCAACAAGGTCGCGCACCGGCTCGGCGAGCAGGGGGTGTACCACCGGTGAACACCGTGACTCAGCGAAAACGGGCGAGCTACCGCGCCTGGCAGGGCAGGCCGGGGCCGGGAATCCGGATCGCCAAGGCGGCCGCCCTCGCCGTCGTCGTGCTGCTCGTCCTCTTCCCGATGTGGACGGTGCTGGCCACGAGCCTGGCCGCGCCGCAGGACGTGATCGCCAACGGCGGCTGGGTGGTCTGGCCGCAGCGGGTCAGCTTCGACGCGTACGCGGAGATCCTCGACGGTGGGATCGTGACGCGGGCGCTGCTGGTCAGTGCGGGCGTCACCGTGATCGGCACGGCGCTGAGCCTGACCTGCACGGTCTTCCTGGCCTACGCGCTGAGCCGCCCCGGCCTGTACGGCGGCCGTCCGTTGCTGCTGCTGGTGCTCTTCACCTTCCTGTTCCCGCCCGGGATGATCCCGCTGTTCCTGGTGGTGCGCAGCACCGGGCTGTTCGACCAGTACGCGGCGCTGGTCCTGCCGTTCCTGGTGAACGTGTTCAACCTGGTGGTGATGCGGGGATTCTTCCAGTCGATCCCGGCCGAGCTGCTGGAGGCGGCACGCATCGACGGCGCCGGCGACTGGGCGGTGCTGTGGCGGGTGGTGCTGCCCCTGTCCAAGGCGGTGCTGGCGGTCGTCGGACTGTTCTACGCGGTCGCGTACTGGAACCGCTTCTTCGAGGCCATCATCTACTTCAACGACCAGTCGAAGTGGCCGATCGGCACGGTCCTGCGGCAGTACGTGACCGGCGGGGCCGACATCACCGGCGAAGCCGCTGCGGTCGCCGCGCCACAGTCGACGCACGGACGGCAGCTTCCGCTCCGACCGTCCACCGTGGTGGCGACAGCACGACCGCAACCGTGGATTCCATCGAGGGCCGTCGAGGGCTTGACAGCGACAATGTGAGCGCTAACACTCTTATAGGCAACAGCACCCCAATCGAAACCGCACCAGGCGGGGATGTCGTCCCGACCCTTCCGGTAACAGACACGCCACTCCGTCGTGAACCCGAACGCCCCGTGCGTCGTTCGTCTTCAGGGCGAGACCGACAGTCGCAGATGTGAGCGTTAACAGCACTTCTGCGACAGCCGTCATACCGCACCACCGACGAGAAGGAGGTCGTCATCGTGTTCCTGAACCGAAGAGCATTCGGGCTGCTCGCCACCATGTCCACGCTGGTCACCGCAGGCGCCGTACTGACCGTGCCGCCGGCGGCGTCGGCGGCGCCCAACACGGCGTACGTGTTCGCGTACTTCACCGAGACTCCCGACATGTCCGGGGCGAACTACGGTCTGCATCTGGCAGTCAGTCGGGACGGCCTGAACTGGTCGCCGCTGAACCAGAACAGTCCGGTGGTCACCCCGACGGCCGGTACCCGGGGCCTGCGCGACCCGTTCGTCCTGCGCAAGCAGGACGGCACCTTCGTGGTGCTGGCCACGGACCTCAACGGCACCGACTTCGGCCAGAACAACCAGTACCTGCACGTCTGGGACTCGACCGACCTGACCAACTTCACCGGCTACCGCCGGATCCGGATGCACGGCCTGAACACGCACACCTGGGCACCGACCGCCTTCTGGGACGCCACCCGGGGCCAGTACGGCATCGTCTACTCGGCCAACAACGGCACCGACGTGCTCATGGTCAACTACACGTCGGACTTCCGGACAGTCAGCGCCAACCAGGTCTACTTCAGCCCCGGCTTCCCGGTACTGGACGGCGACATCGTCGTCGACGGCTCCACCTACTACCTGTACTACAAGAACCTCTCCACCGGCCTGCTCTACGGCGCCCGCTCGACCACCGGCGCGCCGAACAGCTACACCACCTACACCAGCGGGCTACGGCAGGGCAACGCGATCGAGGCGCCGCTGCTGCTCAAGACCAACGAGGGCACCGGCTGGCGGCTGTGGGCCGACTCGTTCAGCCCGGTCAACAACGACTTCTACGCCTGGTCGAGCGCGAACGTCGCCGGCAACTCGTGGGCGGCGATGAACCAGCGCGACTACACGCCGCCGCTGAACGCCAAGCACGGCTCGATCGCCGGGATCAGCTCCGCCGAGTACGACGCGCTGGTGTCCCGGTGGGGACTGCCGAACTGGACCCGGCTGAAGTCGTCGAACTTCCCGGACCGGTACGTGCGGCACGCCAACAACGTCGGGCGGATCGACGCGTACCCGTTCGACCCGCACCAGGACCAGATGTGGCGGATGGTGCCGGGCCTGGCGGACTCCAGCGGCGTCTCCTTCCAGTCCGTCAACTTCCCGTCCCGGTACCTGCGGCACAGCGACTACGCGATCCGGCTGGACGAGAACGACAACACCGCGGCGTTCCGGGGCGACGCCACGTTCTACCGGGTCGCCGGGTTGGCGGACGGGGCATGGTCGTCGTTCCGGTCGTACAACTTCCCGGACCGGTACCTGCGGCACACCGACTACCTGCTCCGGATCGACCCGATCAGCGCGAGTTCGAGCGCGGCCGACCGGCAGGACGCGACCTTCCGCGTCACCCCGTAGCCGCCACGGCAGCCCACCGAACCCCGGGGGAGCGGGCGGTACGTTCCCACACCACCCGCTCCCCCGGCCTGCGTCCCGCCTACCCGAGGGCAGGCGATCATGGCAATTGCCGCACCGAACGACCGGCCGAGGCCCAACTGCGGCCGGATGCGATCAGCACCGCGACCGGCCGCGCCGACGCCACCTGCCGAACCACCGGCTGACGACGCACGGCGTGGACACGCCTCGACGCGTGGACCGGCAGCGGCCGCACACCCAGATCGGAGCCTCGTGATGCGTATCCTTCCCGTCCTCACACTGTCCGCGCTGGCCGCCGGCTTGCTGGCCGTGGTACCAGGCTCGCCCGCGCGGGCAGCGGCGCTACCGACAGGCGCGCGGTCACTGGAGTCGGTCAACCTCGCCGGACGGTACGTACGGCACCAGGACCACCTCGGGCGGCTCGACGAGGTCTCGTCCGGGAGCACCACCCAGGCGAAGCTGGATGCCACATTCACGGTGGTAAACGGGTTGGCCTCGCCGCGGTGCCACTCGTTGCAGGCCAGGAACGGGCAGTTCCTGCGGCACCGGGACTGGCGCCTGCGGATCGACACCAACACCGGCGACCCCACCTTCCGGGCCGACGCCACCTTCTGCGCCGTGGAGGGCTCGGTCGCCGGATCGGTCTCGCTCGCCTCGTACAACTATCCCGAGCGGCGGATCCGGCACCGCGACTCCGTGCTCTGGCTGGACCCCTACCAGGACACCGCAACGTTCCGGGCGGACAGTTCGTTCCGGATGACCGCGCCGTGGGCGGCCAGGACGACCAAGGGTCCGGTCATCCCGGGCCTCTTCGCCGACCCGCACCTCACCGCCTTCGACGGCCGCTACTACCTCTACCCGACCACCGACGGGTACGCCGGCTGGAGCGGCACCTACTACAAGGCGTTCTCCTCCACCGACCTGGTCAACTGGACCGACCACGGGGTGATCCTCGACCACGGGCCGGACGTGTCGTGGGCGGACAACTCCGCCTGGGCCCCGGCGGTCGCGGCCCGCAACGGCCGCTACTACCTCTACTTCAGCGGAGGGGCAGCCAGCGGCAACACCGGCAAACAGCTCGGCGTCGCCGTGGCGGACTCACCGACCGGCCCCTTCCGCGACGCGCTGGGACACCCGCTCGTGCGCGGCGACCAGTTCCCCGGCGGTCAGGCGATCGACCCGATGGTCTTCACCGACGACGACGGCCAGTCCTACCTGTACTGGGGCCAGGGCGTGGCCCGCGCCGTACGGCTGAACGCCGACATGGTCTCGTACGACCCGGCCCAGGTGCGCACCATCACCCCGCCCGGCTACAACGAGGCACCGTTCGTGCTCACCCGAAACGGCACCTACTACTTCATGTGGTCCGAGAACGACACCCGCAGCGAGGACTACCGGGTCGCCTACGCCACCGGACCGTCGCCGTTCGGCCCGTGGACCAAGCGCGGCGTGGTGCTGGAGAAACGGCTCGGCGCCGGTATCAAGGGCACCGGTCACCACTCGGTCGTCCGCGCACCCGGCACCGACACCTGGTATATCGCCTACCACCGGTTCGCCGTGCCGGCCGGCAACGGCACCAACCGGGAAACCACCATCGATCGGATGGAGTTCAACGCCGACGGCACCATCCGCCCGATCGTCCCCACTCTGTAGAGCCATCGCGGGATCGCCCCATGTCGAGAGCCCTCGCCCGGCTGAGCGCGGTCCTCGGCGCCGCCTGCCTGCTGTTGCACCCCGGAACGTGCTGTCTGGCAAGCTGGACCGCCGGTGTCCATCGGTCAGGGCTTGCGCCCGACCACCCCGTACTGCGGCACCTGCACCGGCTGTGCGCCGTTCTCGTCGGCGCCGGCCCGCCACAGGGAGCACGACACCAGGCCAGGCTCGACCAGTTCCAACCGGTGTACAAGGCGGGTGATCTCCGCGCCGCCGCGGGCACAGATCTTGGGGGTGGCGTGCTGGTTGTAGTACGCCATCGCCTCCACGTTTCCCTCACCGCCGAGTTCGGTGGTCGGGTGTGTGAGAGCCAGGTAGCTGCCGGAAGGGACCGCGTCCAGGAGCCGGTCCACGATGGCCTGGACCTGCCCGGTGTCCTGGACGAAGTTGAGGACACCGAGCAGCATGACCGCGATCGGCTCGTCGAAGTTCAAGGTCTGTGCCGCTTGGGTCAGGATCGTGTCCGGATCGCGTACGTCGGCCTCGATGTAGTCGGTGACTCCGTCGGGGCTGCTGTTCAGCAACGCCCGGGCGTGCACCAGCACCAGCGGATCGTTGTCGACGTAGACGATGCGGGACTCCGGAGCGATCGCCTGCGCGACCTGGTGTGTGTTGTCCGCTGTCGGAAGCCCGGTTCCGATGTCGAGGAACTGGCGGATGCCCACCTCACCGGCCAGGTAGCGCACGGCCCTGGACAGGAACCGGCGGTCCGCCCGGGCCACCGCATCGATGTGCGGCACCATTTCGCGGATCCGCTCGCCCACCTCGCGGTCGACCTTGTAGTTGTCCTTACCGCCGAGCCAGTAATCCCAGATCCTCGCGTTGTGCGCAACGGCGGTGTTGATCCGCGGCGCGGGCTGACCAGCGTCTTCGACACTGCGGTTCACAGACACGAGGGGCTCCTGGGACAGCGGTCAGGGCAGGAATCTTGTGCGGCAGCCTACCGCCACCACGCTGGGCGCGTGCGGCGCACCGGTTGTCGTTCAGGCCGTATTGGTACGGGTTCGTCAGCCCCCGGAACGGTGCCGGTAGGGCTCTCTACCGGCCGCCTACCGCGGGGAGGGCCAGCGAGAGCGCGAGTGATCCGTCCCGGAGCATGAGCCCGCGTGCGCTGAATTCGCCGATCGCCTCCTCGACGGTTGGTACGGCCACCGGCGTGGCCAGGCGGGAGCGGACGGCCGCGGCGCTGCTGGGCCTCTCCGCGCAGGCGAGGTAGATCTCGGCGAGGAGTCCCCGAAACTCGTACGTGCCTTCCCGCCCCGGATGCCGTGCGTCGTAGATCCGCAGGTAGCCGGGCGATGACCAGTACGTGAGGGCGGGCGGCTCGGGGCGTTGCCATGCCGCGCCCCAGCCTGCGACGGCTTCCCGCAACGGTTGGTACGCCTCGTCGGGCAGCGTGTCTTCCAGCTCGTATTCGAAGAAGTACGCCAACTCGTCCAGGTCGGTCTCCGGCGGGTAGACGTATCTGTAGCTTCGTTCCGGTGCGCGCCACACGGTGGGAAAGCGTTCCGGCTGGGTGAACAGCGGACTGAAACGCTCCATCCAGATCCGCGAGGCGCCCGCGGGTGGGGTCAGGTGTGTCAGGTGCGGGATCAGGCGCGCCTGGTCCGCGTACTGTTGCGCGGTCTCCCCCGGGAAGCCCCAGAGGATGTTCCAGCTGACGGTGAGGCCGTAGTAGCGGGCCCACCGCAGCAGGTTCACGTTCTGTGCGGCGGTGGTGCCCTTGTCCATCAGACGCAGCACCGCGGTGCTGAGTGATTCGATACCGGGTTGCAGGTGCCGCACACCCGCGCGGGAGAGCAGCCGGAGCTGGGCGCGGCTGAGGTGGGCCCGTACCTCGTAGAAGATCTCGTAGTCGGCGCCGGTCTCCTGCAACTGGGGCATGAGGTGGGCCAGGTGCGCCGTGCCGAGGATGTTGTCGACGGCCTCGAAGCGAAGGCTGCCGTACCGCCGCACCTGCCCGGCGAGTTCGGCCAGCAGCCGCGGTACCGACTTGGTCCGGAATCGCATGCTGGTGGCGTTGAGGCCGCAGAAGGTGCAATGGTGCTTGGCGCCCCACCAGCACCCGCGGGCCGACTCGAACGGTAGCCAGACGTTCCAGTGGCCACCGCCGGGCAGCAGCCGAAGCTGCCGGGCGCGGGCGAAGTATTCGTCGTAGTCCGGCGGCGGCGACGCGTCGAGGTGCTCCGGTGGCGCCGCCGACGGTGTGGCGACGACCTGGCCTGCGGTACGCCGGATCACACCGGGGATGCCGGCCCCGTCCTGACCGCCGCAGAGCGCGTCGAGCAGGCGTGGAAGCGCGATGTCCGCCTCCCCCGCCACGCCGAAGTCGATCACGTCGGCGGTACGCATCAGCGCGGCGCCCATCTCGGCGTCGAGGTTCGCGCCGCCGAACACGATGACCAGCCGGGGGTGCCGCGCCTTGAGGCGGCGGGCGAGGGCGATGGATGCGGCGTTCTGCTGGAACGTGGAGCTGAACCCGACCACGCGGGCATCTGCCCAGGCGTCGTCGGCGGCGAGCGCGTCGAGGACGGCGGGAACATCCCTGTCCCGGGTATGTAGCAGCCACTCCCGAATCTCCCCCGGTGCACCGAGGTGGGCGAGATCATCGGTGAATTCGTCGAGGAATCGGCCCTGCGGGTCGGGAGCCGCGTCACCGAATGCCTCCACCGAGAAGAGCCATTCGCCGACCAGCCGTTCCCGGTGCTGGGCGAGGGCGTCGTAGCGGGCAGGTCCCAGCCGGGCGGCGAAGTCCAGAGTGGCATGCCGGGTGCTGGCCGGGAATCCGTGCTCGTGCAGGATCGCGGCGAGCAGGCCGATCTGGATGGACGGCCGATCGGCCGCCATGAACGGCATGCTCACCAGCACCACCGGATACGCCGCCCGGGCAGGGCCGGTCGGCACGTCAGCCGCGGATGATGTGGCCGGCGGGATTCACCAGGAATTGGGCCAGGCCGGGGCTGTAGGCGGCGTCGAACTGCTCGGCGAAGGAGCCGAACGACGGTGGCGTGTGCAGCGGTACGGACTTGGCGGCATTGGCGACTATGGCGGCCAGCAGCGTGTGCTGGTTCTGGTTGAGTTGTAGGGTGTCCAGCGCTGCGGCGAGGCCGTCGAGATCTTCCTGGGTGAAGCTCAGCGAAGTCATCGTTCTCCCGGGGATGTCGGTGAATCCTTCTCAACCTCCCCTTGCGGTTCAGGTTGAAATAGGTTCAGTTCTGCGCAGAATGCCTGGCTCGATATGGTGCGTCAAGACCTCTTGTCCACCGTCGACAGCGCGGTCAGACGGGTCCGGAGCCCGTTGGCGTCGACATGCCGCAGCAGGACCAGGTTGTCCAGCGCCGCCTGCCATGCGCGGCGCGCGGCGGCCGTGTCCCCGGTGGCCTGACAGGCGTCGCCGAGCGCGGTGAGCACGTTCGCCTCGTAGTAGCGGTGGCCGAGACTGCGGTAGAGGTCGGCAGCGGCGTGGTAGTGGGCGAAGGCCAGGTCGTGCTGACCGAGCTGGTGCCGGGCGTAGCCGAGGCTGTCCAGCGTGCCCGCCTGGCTCAGCCGGTCACCGAGTCGCCGTTGCAGCCGCAGCGCCTCCTCACAATGGGCGACGGCCGCCTGGTGGTTGCCGAGACGGGTGTGGAACCAGCCGACCGCGTTGAGCGCGCGGGCCTGGCCGGCGCGGTGGCCGATCGTCCGGTACAGCTCGAGTTCGGCCTCGGCGTGCGCCAGCGCCTCCGAGTACCGATGTGCGGCGTCGAGCGTCCAGGCGAGGACGTGATGGGTGCGCGCCTGGCCGGCGGGGTCTCCGGCCCTTCGGTAACAGTCCAGCGCCGAGTCGAGGTGGCGCCGCACCAGGTCGGTGCGACCGAAGTGGACCTGCGTGCACGCCAGGTAGCAGTGGGCGAAACCCTCCCGCGACGGGTCGCCCATCCGTCGTGCGGCGTCCAGCGCTGCCGTGAGTGCCTCGATCTCATCC
Source organism: Plantactinospora sp. CA-294935 (assembly GCF_050936445.1). Classification (NCBI taxonomy): domain Bacteria; kingdom Bacillati; phylum Actinomycetota; class Actinomycetes; order Micromonosporales; family Micromonosporaceae; genus Plantactinospora; species Plantactinospora sp. CA-294935. Next base: position 6,245,641 of record NZ_JBNJMU010000001.1, on the reverse strand, counting down.
CGCCAGTGGCACTGGTACGCCAGGAAACGGCGCATCGCCGACGCCAGGTGCCAGGCTTCCACGTCGAAGCCGGTCGCCCGGCGCAGGACGGCGAGCAGCACCGACCGTTCCGCGGTGAACCAGGCCAGTGCCTGTGCGTTGCCGGTCACCGGCTCAGGCCGCACACCTGCCGGGATCGAAGGTACCTCGGCCGGATCGTCACGATGCGGATCGATGAGGGCATCGGCGGCGTCGGCGGTGTGCCCGTAGTGGGCCAGCATCCGGCCCGCCGCCGCCCGGCGATCCGTGGGGGTGTCGACGGTCTCTGCGAGCTCCGCCGCGTACGCGCGCAACAGATCATGGCACCCGTAACGGCCCGGCAGGTGCTCCTCGACGAGGTGTGCGCGGGCCAGTTCGGCCAGCGACGTGCGGGCCTCGGCCAGCGGCCGGCCCGCCAGGCTGGCCGCGGCCGGCACGGTCAGATCGGGACCGGGATGCACGCCGAGCATCCGGAACAGTGCCGCCGCGGCCGGGGTCAACCGCAGGTACGACCAGGAGAACACGGTGCGCGGGTCGGCCTGCGGCCCGGCGTCGGCGAAGGGCAGCAGTCGGGCCTGCGGTGGCCCACCGTGGCCACCGACGAGCTCGGCGGCGAGTGTGCGGAGCGGGAAGTGGGGATGCAGCACCGCCCGGGCGGCCACGATGCTCAGCGCCAGCGGCAGCCGGGCGCAGCAGGAAATGATCTCGTCGACCGCGCCGGGCTCGGCGGCCACCCGCTGCGCGCCGAGCCGGCGGGCCAGCAGGTCACCCGCCTCGACGCGGTCGAGCAGTCCGAGGGTCACCGGCCGGGCGCCCTCCGCCACCAGCGCGGTGAGCTGGTCACGGCTGGTCACGATGGCCGCACCACCGGAGGCCGCGGGCAGCAACGGCCGGACCTGGTCGGCGTCGCGGGCGTTGTCCAGCAACACCAGCGTGTGGCGGTCGGCCAGCAGGCTCCGGTACAGGCCGGCCCGCGCCTGCAACCCGGCCGGTACACCCTCCGGCGGCACACCGAGGGCGTCGAGGAAGCCGCGTAGGGCCTCCGCCGGCTCCAGTGGCGTGCCGGTCGGGTCGAAGCCTCGCAGGTTGACGTACAGGTGCCCGTCCGGGAACCGGTCCCGCACGCGGTGCGCCCACCGTACGGCCAGGGCCGTCTTGCCGACCCCCGCGGTGCCGGTCACGATCATGAGCGCCGTGCCGTGCCTCCCGGTGGTGCGGATGGACTCCTCAAGCTGGGCCAGCTCCCGTTCCCGCCCGGCGAACACCAGCACGTCCGGCGGCAGTTGCGACGGCGTCACCGGCGGCCGCGCCACGCCGGGCGTACGCACGGCCGGCGGCAAGGTGCCGCGCAGCAGCGCCTGATGCAGGGCCCGCAACCCGGCACCGGGCTCCACCCCGAGCTGGTCGGTGAGCCGCTCGCGCAGGGTGGCGTACCGGGCGATGGCCTCGGCGTCGCGTCCGGCGGCGTGCAGCGCCCGCATGAGCGCCTCCTCCAGCGCTTCCGCCAATGGGTACTCCACGGCCAGCTCGGTCAGCACCCTGACAGCGGATTCGGGCTGGCCGAGGCGGACCTGGGCAAGCGCCCACGCGACCGCGGCGTCCAGCCGGCGCCGTAGCCAGGTGTCGCGGACCCGCTCCGCCCAGGCACCGGTCAGCCCGGCCAGCGGCACGCCACGCCATAGCTGCAGCGCCGCGCCGAGCGTGTCGATCCGTTCCCGATCGGGGCAGAGCGGATCGGTCCCTCGGCCGGTCAGCCGTCCGAAGCGGTGCAGGTCGATCCGGTCCGGTTCCACCTCGAACGCGTACCCGGACGGCCGGCGCACGATCTGCGGCGCCGCGCTCCCGCCGGCCCGGCGCAGCATGCGCCGCAGCCGGCTGACGTGCGAGTACACCACGTTGCGGGCCTCGGCCGGCGGTTCCTCGTCCCAGACCCGGTCGACCAGCGTCTCGACGGTGACGGGCCGGGGAGCATCGACCGCGAGTGCCGCCAGGACCGACCGCTGCCGAGGCGTGCCGGCATCCACGCCGGCCCCGTCGGCCCGCACCTGGACCTCCCCGAGCAGCAGGAACTCCACGACCCACCCTCCATCGTCGTCAATCGATCCTGTGCTGGACCGCAAGGTCGCCGCAAGGTTGCTGACCAGAACCGGACGCGAAGGTGATTTCACCGGGCACACCCGCCCGGTGGCCCCGAATCAAGGAGGAAACACTCATGCGTCTGCGTGCGCTCACGCTCACACCGATCGTCGCTGCGGCGCTGGCCCTGCCGGCCGCCGCCGCACCGGCGCAGGCCGCCGAACAGACCGAGCCGGTCACTGCGTGCGTCCTGGACGTCAGTGCCGCGGCACCGAAGCCGGTGTGCTTCGCCAGCTTCACCGAGGCGGTCGCCCGGGCGACCGGCAGCCGGATCACCAACGCCCCGGCGGATGGAAACGCGGCCGTACGCGACAGCGCCTTCCGGGCACGCCTGGAGGCCAGCAACGCCCGCGGTGGTAAGCAGTCCGCGTCTCGCGCGGCCGCCGCTGACATCGTCATCGGCATCGAGTACGAGGACAGCGACTTCGAAGGCAGCCGGCTGATCGTCACCGCGACCAGCGGCTGCACGAGCACGCTCGCCGACACGGACTGGTTGATGTCGGGATTGTCGTCCGACTGGAACGACGAGATCGGCTCCTACCAGGCGTTCGCCAACTGCTACGCCAAGCACTACGAGCACATCAACTTCACCGGCGTCTCGACCGCGTACGACGCCGGGCAGGCCGACATGGGCTGGATGGACGACGAGGCCAGTTCCATCACCTGGTCCTGACGGATCGCGGGGACGGCACTCACCCGTGCCGTCCCCGCACCGCCAGCCGAGGAAGAGCGTTCACAGGAAGGGAAAACCATGCGGCCCGGCGTCCGTACCACCGCACTGCTGACCGCTCCATCCGGTGGACCTGAACGCCTCGCCAACGCGTACGTCCAAGGGCTCGCCGGCCTGAAGGGGCACAGCGGCCGGGAGTCGGGCGTCGACGTACGGCTCGGGCCGCGATCGGCAGCATCTCCGTCGACGTCTGCACGGAGGGCTCGGCCGCGCGGGTCCGTCGGGGTGACCCGGCGGACCCGCGCGGTCCGTACCCATACCGGGGGTACCCCGGCACAGCCACGGCCGCAACGCCAACCCGGCCGGGCCGGGCTACGGCGGGGGCAGGTACGGCACCCGGACCGTCAGGTCGGCGCTGCGGGCGGACTCCATCCCCTGCCCGTCGACGGCGACGACCGCGAGCACCTGGGTCGTCGCCTGCGGGAGGGAGAGCGTGACCGGTGCGGCCGTTGTCTCCGCGAGGATCTCGGCACCGCGGTACACCCGGTACCCGACGGCGGGTTCGTCCCCTGCCGGTTGGGTCCAGCTAAGTGTCATCGCGCCGGTCATCGGGTCGGCCGACGCCACCCGGAAGTCGGTGGGCCGGGCGGGTCGGTTGGCGGGGCCGGCCGGGGTGGTGACGGCCACGGCCGGGCTGGCCGGGCTCTGGCCGCACGTGCCAGGCAGTGTGGCGACAACCCGCAGTCGCTGTGTCGTGGCGGAGGGTAGTCCGCTGACAACGGTCGTCGTGCCGGCGCTTGTGCCGACCGCCACGTCGCCGGTGTAGACCGTGTAGCCGTCGGCCCAGGCGTCGTACTCCCAGGAGAGCCGGACCGACGACGCGGACAGAACGGTGGCCCTGAGGGCGGCCGGGCGCGGCGGACGGGTCTGGCACGCGGCGGTGTTTCCGGCGACCACGACGGCGGGTGACTCGTTGCCGCGGGCGTCGAATGCCGTGACCTGGAAGGCGTACCAGGCGGCGTGGTAGAGACCGAAAACCGTCGCGGACGTGCCGGTGGAGGTCGCCACACGGCGTCCGGACTCGTAGACGGCGTAGCGGGTGGCGACGGTGGACGGCGGCTGCCAGCCCAGGGTGAGCGTGGTGTCGGTGCTCGCGGTGACGGCCGGGTCGGCGGGTGGAGCCGGTGTGCCGGACGGGCCGGCCACGGTCACCACGGCCACCCGCATGGCCGGCCCGGCCGGGCCGGAGCAGTGGGGGTGGTGGCTGACCTCGAAGGTGTACGGGGTGCCAGGGCTGAGGCCGCCGACGCGGATTCCGGATTGGGTGGTCGTGAGCGGGCCGGCAGGGGCGCCGGTGACCACGGTCGTGCCGGGGTCGCCGTCGACGGTCCAGGTCAGCGTGACGGCCGAGGCGCTGACAGCGGTGGCGGCCAGGTCGCCGAGGGTGGCCGGCACGCACGTCGGTGGCATGCCGGAGATGCCGAGGCGGCGACTGATCGGGGCGGAGTGGGCCGACTCGCGACCCTGGTCGTCGACGGCGGTGACGGTGTAGGTGCGGGTGCGCGCGAAGCCGAGGTTGGTGAGCGGCGCGTGGGTCGTCGTGTTGCGGGCGATCTCGACTCCGCTTTCGTAGACGCGGAAGGCGCGGGCCCGTCCGGCCGACGGCTGCCGCCACGAGAGCATCCCCGACTCACCGCCCGCGCTGACCGCCAAGTCGATCGGTGCCGCCAGCGGGCCGACCGCCTTCGTGGCGGGTGTGCCGCCAGCGGGAACCGCCGTGGCGGCCGCGCTACCGAAGGTCAGGAGCGCCGCAGTCACCACTGCCGCATGTCGCACGGAGCCTCCCACATCCAAAATGACATCGAAGGATGCGGATGCCTGGGTTGTCAAGGGCCAGGGTGACCTTCTCAGCCACTGCCATAGCATCAGACCTGCCGCCACTCTTCCGGGCGCACCTGCGACGGTAGTCTGATCGGCCCGAGACGCCCCTGCGATGTGCCGGGCACGCACGGGGCGTCGCGCGACCAGTCTCTTTGGGGGTATTCCATGACGACCGCCGCCGACGACGCCCGCCGATGCGCGCGCGCCCTCGTCACGAGCCTGGATGAACAGCAGGGCCGTCTGGTCCGCGGCGACCTCACCGACTCCCACCTGCGGCAGTGGAGCTATCTGCCCGGGGACCGGCCCGGCCTGTCGATGGAACACCTCACCGACGCCCAGCACGCACTCGCGATCGATCTGCTCCGGTCGGCCCACTCTCCCGACGGCGGCGATCTCGCCGTCGGCGCCATCGAGATCGAGCGGGTCAGGCGGGAGCTGGCGACCGGCTCACCGCCCGGGGGTGACCGCTACTGGCTACGGGTGCTCGGCGACCCGGACGGCGCCGAGCCATGGGGCTGGCGGATCAACGGTCACCACCTGGCCGTGCACGTCGTCGTAACGCCCGGCGGCACCACGTTCACCCCTCACTTCGTCGGGTCCGAACCGGCCGTCGTACCCTCCGGGCCGCACGCCGGCCGCCGGATCCTCGGCCCCGAGGAAGACCTGGCCCGCCAGCTCGCGACCGGACTCGACCCCGACCAACGTGCGCTCGGCGTCAGTGCCGACGTCGCTCCGGACGACATCCTCACCCGGGCCGACCCGGTGGCCGACCCGACACTGCTGCCCGAAGGTATCGGCCGCGACCTGCTGCGTCCGACGCAACAGGAAATCCTCGACCGGTTGGTCCGTCGCTACCTCCACCGGGTACCGGCACCGTACGCGCAAGCCTGCTGGCGCGACGCCGAGGTGGCGGGCCTGCACCGAATCCGGTTCGCGTGGGCGGGCCCGACCACACCCGGTGAGGGCCACTACTACTGCATACAGGCACCCGAGTTCCTCATCGAGTACGACAACACCCAGGACGACGCCAACCACGCCCACTCCGTATGGCGGCATCTGCGCGACGACTGGGGCGGCGACCTGCTTCGCGATCACTACGCACGGCTCCACAACGCACATGACCAGGAGCCGCAGGGCTACGGCCTTCCTCAGCACCGACCGACGCGGCCGCGACGACCGCAATAGGACGGGAGGCGGCCGCAATTAGGGCGGAAGGCGGCCGCAATAGGACGGGAGGCAGCCGCACGTTCCGGTGTGCCGGGCAGGCCGGCGCCGGCGGCCCGTACCGGCCGGGGCGCGGGCCGGTGTCTCACGGCGGCGACCGGGGCGGGCGGGCCGGGCGTCAGCTACCGGCCGAATCCAGCGGGGCGATGTAGCCGTACAGTGCCTTCTTCAGTTCGGCGGTCAGCGCGCGGCGCGCGGCGCCTTCGACGGCGACGATAGGCGGCATCATGGCCGCGACGATGCGGACCGAGACCATGGCGGCGAGGTCGCGTTCGGCGGCCGGCAGGGTGGGGATCCGGGCCTGGATGACGGCGGCGACCCGGTCGACCACCGCCTCGTGCAGCGGGCGGGCGGCCCCGTGCGTGCCGGCCGGCATGTCGGTGTTCGCCAGCAGCGCCTTGGCCCCCGGATGGCTCACGTTGAACGTGACCAGCGGGTCGACCATCCGGTCGATCAGCTCGTGCAGGGTGAGGTCGGTGACCCGGGAGAGGTCGAACGCCGAGGAGTGGGCGGCCCGCATCTGCTCCACCAGGTGGGTGGAGAGCGCCTCGGCGATGGCCTCCTTGTTGGGAAAGAACTGGTACAGCGAGCCGGGCGACATGCCGGCGCGGGCGGCGATCGCGTTGGTGCTGGTCCGCTCGTAGCCGTTCTCGGCGAACAGGGCCAGCGCGGCGTCGAGGATGTCGGCGATCCGCTGCCGACCCCGCGCCTGCCGTTTGACCGCTCGCGGCTGGGTCACCGGCGTCCCCTTCCGACCACGAAGCCACCTTGACGAATACGAGTGACCGCTCGTATGGTGGCGAACACGGGCGACCGCTCGTATTTGAGCCTAGCAGGGGACCGTCATGCCTGTGCTGCACCGCCTCGGCACGCTCGTCGCTCGGCGCCGCCGCCTCACGCTGGTCGTGGGCCTGATCACGACCCTGGTCTTCGCCGCCGTCGGGGCGGGCGCGATGGGCGCCATGGTGCTCAGCCGGTGGGAGGCCCCGGGTACCGAGTCGGTGCACGCCCAGCGCATGCTGCGGCAGCAGTTCCACACCGGCAACGCCAACCTGATCCTGCTGGTCACCGCCCGCACCGGCACCGTGGACAGTGAGCCGGTCCGCGAGGCCGGGCAGCGCATCGCCGCGGACCTTACCGGCCGGCCGCTGGTCCGGGACGTGTGGTCGTACTGGTCGGAGGGGAACGACCCGACGCTGCGTGGCACGGACGGCCGTCAGGCGCTGATCCTGGCCCACGTGGAGGGTGACGCCACCACCGCACGGCAGGAGATCAGGGAACGCCTGCTGCCCGCGTTCACCCTCGTCGACCAGGCGATCGAGGTGCGGGTAGCCGGCGCGGAGGCGGTGTCCGCGCAGATCAGCGAAGAGGCGGCGGCGGACTTCGTCCGGGCCGAACTGCTCGTCGTGCCGCTGATGTTCCTGCTGCTGTACGCCCTGTACCGTCGGGCCCGGCTGGCGCTGCTCACCCTCGGCGTCGGGCTGTTCTCCGTGCTCGGCACGCTCGCCGGGCTACGCCTGCTGGCGAACCTGACCGAGGTGTCGTCGTTCGCGGCCAACATCACGCTGGTGATGGGGATCGGTCTCGGCGTCGACTACTGCCTCTTCGTCATCGCACGCTTCCGCGAGGAACTCGCCGCCGGTACACCGGTGCCCCATGCGGTCGCCACGACGGTGCGTACCGCCGGCCGCACCGTCATCTTCAGCGGGCTTACCGTGGCCGCCTCGCTGTCGGTGCTGCTGGTGTTCCCGTACTCGTTCCTGCGCTCGTTCGCCTACGCGGGCGTTCTGGTCGTCGCCATGGCGGTAGTCGGCTCACTGACCCTGCTGCCCGCGGCGTTGGCGGCGCTCGGCCCCCGCGCGGTCCGGCGCGGATCGGCGCCCGGTGCACCCGGACGGCGCTGGCACCGCTTCGGGGCGCGCGTCATGCGCCGGCCGCTGCCGTTCGCCGTCGCCGGTTTGCTCCTGGTCGGCACGCTCGGCGCACCGGCGTTGGGGCTGCGGATCGGACTGCCCGACGACCGGGTGCTGCCACCGTCGGCGTCCACCCGGCAGGCGTACGACCAACTGCGCGCCAACTTCGCCCAGGAGCCGAACGACGCCATCCAGGTCATCGCCCCCGACGGACGCCCCGACGCCGCCGCGGGGTACGCCGCCGAACTGTCGCGGATCGACGGCGTCGTCCAGGTCAACTCGGCCGTCGGCATCTTCGCCGACGGAGCACTGGTGCGCGCCGCACCGCGCCCGGAGCGGCTGACCAGCCCGGACGGCACCCGGCTGGAGGCCATCCCGACCCGTGACGTCCTCGCCGGCACCGAGGTCCCCGCCCTGGTCGAGCGGATCCGCGCCACCCCGACGCCGTACGACCGGGTGGTGGTCGGTGGATACCCCGCCGAGCTGACCGACTTCCGATCCACCCTGATGCAACGGGTCCCGCTGGTGGTCGTGCTGATCCTGACGATCACGTTCGTGCTGCTGTTCCTGATGTCCGGCAGCCTGCTCATCCCGGTCAAGGCGACCGTGCTGAACCTGCTCAGTCTGTCGGTGATGTTCGGTGCGCTGGTGTTCGTCTTCCAGGAGGGAGCCTTCTCCTCGCTGCTGGGCTTCACTCCGATCGGCACCCTCGATCCCGCGTTCCCGATCCTGATGTTCTGCGTCGCGTACGGGCTGTCGATGGACTACGAGGTGTTCATGCTGTCCCGGATCAAGGAGCGGTACGAGGTCACCGGCGACAACACCCGCGCGGTCCTCGAAGGACTCCAGCGCAGCGGACCACTGATCACGGCCGCCGCCGTCATCCTGGCGGCGTCGTTCTCCCTCTACGCCACCGGCCGGGTCATGTACCTCCAGATGATCGGCGTCGGTGTCGCGATCGCGATCCTGGTCGACGCCACCGTCATCCGCGCGGTGCTCGTGCCCGCGTTCATGCGGCTGGCCGGTCGGGCCAACTGGTGGGCACCGGCGCCGCTCCGCCGGCTCCAGCGCCGGATCGACCCGCACGGGTCGACTCCCCCGGCCCAACCCGTTCCGGAACCCGACGCGACGCTTCCGGTGCGATGACCCGCGGGCCGGTGATCCGCCGGAACTACCGTTCCCGCCCGGTCAGCCCCGATCTGGAGATCGTCGTGACTGCGGTCGCCAGGTTGCCTACCGCATCGCGACAGGTTGACCGGCCGCGACCGGTGGCCGGATGCCGCCGGCCAGCACGCCGCCGATCAGTAGCCCGAGCCCGACGGCCTGGCAGAGATTCAGCACCAGGGCTATCCCCGCATTGATGACGCCGAACTCCGTCGCGGACGGGTCGGTGCGCAGCAGCGTGGGGATCAACGCCAGCCACGCCACGTTCGCCAGGACTCCGATCAGCAGCACGCCGCAGCCCGCGACGGCGAGGCCCTTGGCCAGCCGGGAAAGCCGGTCGCGACGGGCCGCCACCAGGATGAGACCCACCACCAGCACCAGCAGGACGGGTACCTGCATGACGCCCTGCACGAGCACGAACTGGACCTGGTCCCCGGACACATCGCCTCCGATCCTTGGCACGACGACGGACACGCTATCCCGCACGAGCAAGCAGATCCTGCGGTGGGAGCCCGGGATCGTGGTCCGGGGGACCTCTACCGTGGCGTGGCGCACGCCGGACACGGGGCGGGTCAAGAGCAGGCAGCCGGCCGCCAACTACGCTTCACCGGCCGCCGCCGATCCCGGTACTCAGTCCGCGGCGGGCAGCGTTTCCGGTTCGTCCACGGCACAGCGAAAGCCGAGATGACCGCTTGCGCTGTCCGGGGTGTTGTGGGTACGCGCGGCAACACGGTACCTGTTGCAGTAGGAGACGTGGCACAGGTAGGAGCCGCCACGCATCACCCGGCTGTTTCCCGCGGACGGTCCCCGAGGATCGATCCGCGTGGCGTCCGACGGCTCCGCGTGCCAGTCGGCGTCGAACCAGTCCGCACACCACTCCCAGACGTTTCCTGACATGTTGTAGAGGCCGAACCCGTTCGGACGGTAGGCGTCCACCGGCGCCGTCCCGAGGTATCCGTCCTCGCCGGTGTTCCTGGTCGGGAAACGGCCCTGCCACGTGTTGCACCGATGCTGCCCGCGCGGGGTGAACTCGTCCCCCCAGGGGAACCGCTTGCGGACCAGGCCGCCACGGGCGGCCTTCTCCCATTCCGCCTCCGTCGGCAGCCGCTTGCCGGCCCAGCCGGCGTACGCGGTCGCGTCGGCCCAGGAAACGTGCACCACCGGGTGGTTGCTGCGTCCGCCCACGTGCGAACCCGGACCTTCCGGGTGCCGCCAGTCCGCCCCCTGCACGCCCAGCCACCATGGCGCGTCCGGAACCCGGGCATCCATCACCGCACCTCGCGCCCGCTCCCCCACCAACTGGTGGAACACGAACGACCAGCCGAATCGTTCGGCCTCCGTCACATACCCGGTGGCCTTCACGAACGCGGCGAAGGCTGCGTTGCTCACTGCCTTCGAGTCGATACGGAAGGCCGATACGTGCACCTCCCGCACCGGTCCTTCCCCGTCCGCAGGAATTGCATCCTGGTCGTCGCCGCCCATCCAGAACGAACCGGCCGGGATCGCTATCATGCTCTTCGCCACCCGGACGGAGTCCCGTTGCGGGATGTCGAAGTCGAACGTCGCCATCGTCGGGTGCCCTGGATCTCTGCCCGGTCCGCAGCACGAACTCAAGGTCACGCCTCCCCTCTCCACCGCACGCCGTGGTTTCTCCCACCGTGCCACAGGTGGAAGCCCGCTCCCTGCTCAGCGGGGTGCTGGTGCGCTACCCGCCGTACGGGTCCGGTCGCGGGGTACGACACCGACCCGCTGTGCCCAGTGCTGGTACTCGGTAGCCAGTTCAGCGACAGGGCCGGGACGACGCTGAGCGAGATCGGTCGACTCGGAGCGGTCGGCGGCGACATCGTACAGGCCCCATGGTCCGGGGTGCTCGCGGACCAGCCTCCACCGCCCCCGGCGTACCCCGGCATTGCCGAGGTGTTCCCCGCACAGGGTCACCTCCGGTAGCCGCTCGCCGCGCAGGGCGGGCAGCATGCTGCGCCGCTCGGGCGGCAGCACCCCCTTCCCGCCGTACCCGCGCGGTCGGGTCCCAGACCGTACTGCTCAGATGCCAGTTGCCCGACATCCCGGTGGCGTACCCGGCGTCGCGGAGCGCGCCCACGAGCGGCACCGGAGGACGCCGGACATGACCTCTTGACGGAGCAGAAATCTCTCCGTAACGTCGGCGACGATCTTCTTCATACGTATTAAAGAGGCTATCGACATGACGACGCCACGTCGGCGAGCTACCCAAGTCGACATCGCCCGTCGCCTCGGCGTGTCCCAGGCGACGGTGTCCCTGGTGATCAGCGGTGGGCCGGCGAGCGCGAACGTCGCCGAGCAGACCCGGCGGGCTGTGCTGGAGGCAGCGGTCGAACTCGGCTATGCGGTGAACCCCGTGGCACGAAGCCTCAAGGGTGGCCGCAACCGGTTGCTCGGCGTGTTCACCTTCGAGCCGGTCTTCCCCGTAGATCAACGGGACTTCTACTTCCCGTTCCTGCTCGGCGTCGAGGGGGCCACCGCCGAGTACGGCTACGACCTCCTGCTGTTCAGCTCAGCGACCGCCGGCGGTGATCGCCGCATCTACGCCGGCGGGGTCAACCGGCTCAAGTTGGCCGACGGCTGCGTTCTGCTCGGACGTCATCTCCACCACGACGACCTGACGGCGCTGCTGCGCGAGGACTTCCCGTTCGTCTTCATCGGTCGGCGCGAGGTGCCCGGCCAACAGCTGTCCTATGTGGCGGCCGACTACGTCGGCGCGACACGCGCAGCGGTGCAGTCCCTGGTGCGCCTCGGACACCGCCGGTTCGCGTACTTGAAGGCGACCGACGACAAGGAATGGTTACGGGATCGCGAGGCGGGTTTCCGGGCAGGGCTCGCCGCTGCCGGGATCCCAGGTGACGACGTCGTGATCCATCCGCCGGACGAGGAGCCCGCCGACATCACCCGCGCCCGGTTCGAAGATTGGCTCGCCGCGGGCATCACGGCGGTCCTGGTGGAGCACAGCGAAGAGGACAGCGCCATCCTCGCCGTGGAGCGGGCGGCCGCCGAGGCAGGCGCGAGCATTCCGCAGGACTGCTCGGTCTTCCTTCTCGGTGACCCGCCGTTGGTCCACGCGACCGCCCGCGACTGGACCCGGTTCAGCATCCCTCGGGAACAGATGGGTCGCGAAGCCGTACGCCTGCTGCTCGAACTGCTCGACACCGAGGTCGGAGAGCACCGGCAGATCTATCTGGACTGTATCCAGGTCCCGGGCGACTCGGTGTCGGCACCGCCCTCGACGGGAGTGACGAGATGATCGAACGCGATACGGCACCGGCGTGGTTGACCAGACGACAGGCGATCGCCGCCGGGTTGGGTGCGGCTACCGCCATCCTGGCCGCGACGCCGTCGGCGGCCCGCGAAAGCCTCCGGCGCACCGATGCAGGATTCCTGGATCCGACGACGCTGTGGTCCCGTGGCGAGAACGGATGGGTCGACTTCCGGGTGCACGCCGTGGACGTGACGCCGAAGGGCACAGTGCTGGCCTTCAGTGAGGCGCGCTTCGGTTCCAGCTCCGACGATGGCCCGAAGGATCTGGTACTGCGGCGCAGCACCGACGGCGGTCGGACCTGGGGTTCGACGCGGTACCTCGAACACCATGACGGCGGCGCCTGGGCCAATCCCACACCCGTGGTCGACCGGCGCACCGGACGCATCACGCTCTTCTACGCGCTCAACGAAAAGGGCGAGTCCTCGAGGGTCTTCCGGCGCACCTCGACCGACGACGCCCGCACCTGGAGCGACCCGGTCGAGGTGACGGACCTGTTCGCCGCGAACGGGCGCGGATGGACGTTCCACCTACCCGGGCCGGGCCGCGGCATTCAGCTCGCCAGCGGTCGGCTGCTGGTCGAGGTCTGGCATCGGCGGACGCTGAGCCTGCCTGCCGCCGAACGCGACTACGGCGCGAGCGTCATCTACAGCGACGACGGCGGCCGGAGCTGGGCCGGTGGCGGCGTCGTGCCGGACCCTGCGGGGCTCGGCCTGGACGAGGCGCGGATCGCGCAGCTCGGCACGGGCGAGGTGCTGGTGCACTCCCGGCTGGCCGGCGGGGTGAGCAACACCAGCCGTGCCGTGGCCCGTAGCCGCGACGGCGGTCGGACCTTCACCGAGGCCGTCATCGAGACGAACATCGCCCCGCACGCGGGGATCGCGGCCGGCCTCGCCGCCCGGGTCGACCGGCGCGGCGTCGAGCGCATCGTCTACACCAGTCCCGTGGCCGGCACCGCACGGGAGACCTTGTACGCGCGGATCAGCTACGACGGCGCCACGTCGTGGTCGTGGGGTCGGGTCGTCGACGGCGCGCGGGCCGGCTATTCCGACCTCGTATGGCTGAGCGACGGCGAACTGCTCGTCCTCTACAGCAGGCTGGGGCAGACCGGAGTCGAGACGCAGGACGTCGTGGCCGCCCGGTTCGACCTGGCCTGGCTCACCGAGGACCGCGACGGCGCCCACCACGGGCCGACGGAGCCGCACAGGCTCTACCAGGTGGAGGGACTGCGCGTCGAAACGTCGATCCCGCGGGCGCCGATGGTCCTCGACGCGGCGGCGGCCGGCTCCGCGGTGGCCCACATTCCGGCGGTGGCCCACGGTGACGGGTACGCCGTGACGATCGTGCCAGCCGTGACAGGTCCCCGCCGTCTGCGGTGCCGCTTCCGCACACCGCAGAAAGCGAGCGGCGGCGACGTCGCCGTCACGGTGGACGGTCGCCGCAGGGGCGGCGTCGTCACCACCTCATCCGGCAACCCCTTCCTGGACGCCGACCTGGGACTGATCACCGTCCGCGCGAAACGGCCGGTGCGCGTCGAGTTCGCCGCGGCCGGTGCAGGTCCCGACGGCACATACACGTTCCAGGTCGATTCGATCCGGCTCGACCCGCCCGGCAGGACGTAGCAGAACTTCACACCCCCATCCGGCACATTCGCTATCGCCACGGAGGCATGGTGCAAAAGGTCATTCACTATGAGCGCGGCCTGGAGAAGTTCAAGCCGTTGCGCAACATCGTCACCTACGACGACTTCGACAAGGGCTTCAACGGGTGGCTGGACCTGACGCCCAACTTTGTCAACGACGACTACCGGCATTACCCCTCGGAAGTGGACCTGGCGAGTTGGGCACCGTCGATGATCAGCGCGGCGCCGATGCGGTTCGCCGCCACGCACGGGTCGATGGAGGGCACGTACTCGCTGAAGCTGAACACCAGGCCGGTCGCCAACCGGTACGAGGAGAAGCCGGCCAACGGCAGCATGGGTGTCGCGTTGAAGCGGCTGTCGAACTTCGACCCGACGATGCGGTACATCCAGATCGAGGCGTGGTACGCGTACACGCCGCAGCAGGACCGGCTCGGTTTCGGCGAGGAGGACATCCGCGCGTTCGGGTTCTACTTCGACCTGCAGGACGCGCAGTACCGCTGGATGCCGGGAATGCGGTACGTGAACTCCGTCAACGGCACGCTCACCAAGAAGTGGCAGTACTGGCGGGTGGCCGACGGGGTGACGAAGAAGGACTGGTGCTACGGCCGCGAGGACGGCTGGCAGCGTCCCGGGATCGACAACCTCTGGTACGGCCGCCGCTACCCCGACGGCTCGGCGGACGCCTTCCAGTGGGTGCCCGACGGCGAGCAGGACCTGCTCTACAACGAGAGCCCGGACAAGCTCAACTGGCTCTATTTCCGGCTGCTCGTCGACTACCAGCGGCGCGAGTACGTCGAGATGCAGAGCATGGACCGCACGTTCGACCTGCGTGGACTGTCACCGACGCTGACCGAGCCGTACAAGAACATCACCAACCTGATCAACCCGATCTTCTTCGTCGAGACCGACACGGACCGATCCGTGAATCTCTTCCTCGATTCCGTCGTGTACTCCACGGACTGACCGCTGCCGGCCAACCGTCGTTCCACTGGGAAAGGTTCTTCGTGCTCACATTCGCTACTTCCGTGATCGAACGCCGTCTCACGATCACCGCCGACCACGCCACCCATTCCTACGAAGCGGGTTGGGCCGGCGAAGCGGTCTTCTTCGTCCAGGTCGAAGGCGACCACCCGGATCTGTCCGTCCAGGCACAGATCTCGCCGGACGGGCTGCACTGGGTCGACCGGGGCGACCCTCGGGTGATCGCGGCGGGCGAGAAGATCGCCGCGATCGAACTGACGAACTTCGGTGGGTGGCTGCGGCTGGCGTTCAGCGGCGCCACGCAGCAGCAGCCGGCAACCGTCCTGGTCCATCTCGCCCTGAAGGGATGACCCGCAGGCGGCCACGCTTCCGGGCCCGATAGTGAACCTTTTTCAACCTCCCCTTGCGGTCCGTCGAAGCGCGAGGTCGGACGCGGTGTGTGAGCGCCGCGCGGTTCAGGTTGAAAAAGGTTCAGTGACAAGAAGGAGGAGAGAAACTTATGTTTCCCCGGCTGGTCCGGCGACTCGGCCTCATGGTCTTCACCGTCTGGGGGACTCTGAGCCTCACCTTCGTTATCCTGCGGCTCGCCCCCGGCAATCAGGCCACCGTCCAGTTGGGGCCGGAGGCCACCGCCGCAGAAGTAGACGCACTACGTGAAGAGCTCGGACTCAACCGGCCGATTTTCGCGCAGTACCTCAGCTACCTGCGCGAAGCCGTCACCGGTGACTTCGGAGAGTCGTACCGCTTCCACGAGTCCGCGATGACGGTCATCCTCGACCGCCTCCCGGCCACCATCCTGCTCACGGCGACGGCGACGCTGCTGGCTCTGGTGCTCGGACCGCTGCTGGGCATCCTCGCCGGCCGCGCGCCGGGACGGCTCGCCGACCGGGCGATCTCCGCCGTCACCCTGGTGATGCAGGCGCTTCCGTCGTTCTGGTCGGGCATCATGCTGATCCTGCTGATGGCGCTGACCCTGCGGCTGCTACCCAGTGCGGGGTCCGGAGACGCCCGGCATCTGGTGCTGCCGGCGATCACCCTCGCCATCCCGTTCACCGCGCTGGTGGCCCGGATCACCCGCAGCAGTCTCGCGGAGGTCACCAGCGAGCCGTACATCCTGACCGCCCGGTCGAAAGGTCTGTCCGAGCGGACGGTGCTGGCCCGCCACGCCGTACGCAACTCGGTGATCCCGGTGGTGAGCATCGTGGCGCTGCACATCGGCACCCTGATGGGCGGCGCGGTGATCGTCGAGCAGGTGTTCGCCTGGCAGGGCGTCGGCTCGTTGCTGGTCAGCGCCGTCGGCAACCGCGACTACGCCATCGTGCAGGGGGCGACCGTCCTCATCGCGATCGTCGTCGTGGCGCTGAACCTGCTCGCCGACGTCCTCAACGCCCGGCTGGATCCCCGTATCCGGGCGGGGGTGGCGTCGTGACCGAGCTGGCCAGCGCAACCGGACGAAGGACGGGAGGCGACGGATGACCGCGCTGGAGCTGGCGCAAAGCCCGGTCACACCGGTCCCGGTGACGGCTGCCCGGACCAGGGTGGGCCGGGCAGTGCAGGCCATCCCGATGGTGGTCTTCGGGCTGTACGTGCTGGTCGGCGCCGTCGGCCCGCTGATCATCGACTACTCCCCCGTACGCGGCGACCTCGACGACCGGCTGCTCAGCCCCGGCTCGGTCACCAGCGACGGCAGCACGGCGTTCTTCGGCACCGATGCCCTCGGCCGGGACCTGCTCGGCCAGGTGGTGTACGGCGCCCGCACGTCGATCGTGATCGGGCTGCTCGTGGTCGCCTTCAGCGGACTTGTCGGCATCGCCCTCGGCACGTTCGCCGGGTACCGGCGAGGGATCACCGACGTGGCGGTCTCCCGCGTCATCGACGTGCTGGTCGCGTTCCCGGGCATCCTGCTGGCCATCGTCATCGCCGGCGTCTTCGACCGGAGCCTCATGATCGTCGTCATCGCGCTCACCGTCACCAACTGGGTCAGCTTCGCCCGCCTGTCGCGGTCCATGGCGATGAGCCTGCGCGAGCGGGACTGGGTCAGGTCGGCGACCGTGATGGGGCTGCCCCGGCGGACCATCGTGACCCGGCACATCGTGCCCTTCCTCGCCGGGCCCGCGCTCGCGCTGGCGACGACCGAGTTCGCCGGCGCCATTCTCGCCGAGGCGAGCCTGAGCTTCCTCGGGCTGGGCCTGCCGCCCTCCTCCGTTTCCTGGGGACAGACGATCGCCTCCGGCAAGGAGTACCTCGCCAGCGCCTGGTGGATATCCACCATCCCCGGCATCGCCCTCGCCCTGCTCGTCATCAGCGTGGGATTCACCGGAGACCTGTTCACCCGCCACGTCGGCCGCCGGCAATGACGACACACGACACCACCGCACACACCCCCATCCCCGCAGCACAGCCAAAAGCAGCACAGTAAGGAGCACGACGATGAGGTCTATCCGGCTCGCCGCCATCGCGACAACGGCGGTCCTTACCCTGACAACAACCGCCGCATGCGGCGCAGACGACAACTCCGGCGGCGGCAGCGGCGGCCAGCTCGTCGTGGCCGGCCAGTTCCCAATCGAGTCGATCGACCCGAACGGCAAGCTCGCCATCGACGGCGGCACCGGTCTCGCCTCGTTGCAGCTGTACGCCCCGCTGCTGGCGACGGTCGGACCCGGCGAGTTCCAGGGCGTCGCGGCCGAGAAATGGGAGTCGAACAACACCGCGACACAGTTCACCTTCACCTTGAAGGACGGGATTACGTTCTCCGACGGCTCTGCGCTGACCGGCAAGGACGTCGCGGCGTCGTTCACCCGCACCGTGGAGGCGAAGAGCCCGTTCTCGGCGAACTTCGTCAACGTCGCTGTCGAGTCGACCGATGACACGGTGACGTTCAAGCCCGCCGAGCCCGACCCGGCGCTGCTGGCGAAGCTGACCGGACTGAGGATCACCCCGGCGAGCGCCACCGAGGACAGCTACACGGGTACGCCGGTGACGTCGGGCCCGTTCAAGGTCAAGTCGTTCAGTCCCGGCGGGGACCTGGTGATCGTCCCCAACGAGAAGTTCTGGGGAGACAAGCCGAAGGTGGACCAGGTGACCATCCGGTCCATCCCTGAGGTGGCGGCCAGGGTCACCGCCCTGCAGACCGGCGAAGCGGACATCATCTGGGGCATCCCCGATGACCAGGTGACCCAGCTACGCAGCAACTCCGACATCAAGTTCACGACCGCCGACGGGAGCGGGGTCATGACGATGTGGATGAATGCCTCGACGCCGGCGCTGAACAAGGCCGAGGTTCGGCGGGCCCTGTGGCAGGCGGTGAACTTCGACAAGATCATCAAGGCGCTGTACCCGGAGAGTGGCCAACCCGCCGACTCGGTGCTGGCGCCGACGGTCTTCGGCTACGCGCCGCAGAAGCCGGTCGGCTACGACCCGCAGGCGGCGAAGCAGGCACTCGTCGACGCCGGGTTCGACTTCAACACCACCCTGCGCTTCCACTTCTCCCAGACGCAGTTCAAGCAGTGGGTGGAGTCGGTCGTCTCCGACCTGGCCGCCATCGGGGTCAAGGTCGAGGCCTTGCAGAAGGAGCAGGCCGTCTACACCGAGGACCTGCTGAACCTGAACTGGGATATCAACATCCAGCAGGTCGGCACGCTCGGCCTGGACGCGTCGTACAACCTGGGCAGGCTCTACACCTGCGCGGCGAAGCGGACCGGGTACTGCAACCCGGATCTGGACGCACTGCTGAAGAAGGGCAACACCTCCACCGATCAGGAGACGCGCAAGCAGGCGTACGGCGACGCGACCGCGCTGATCTGGAACGAGGCGGTCGGCATGTACCCGATGTTCGTCAAGGTCGTCTTCGCCGCCCGGTCCGGCGTCTCCGGACTCGCACCCACCCTCGAAAGCCTGCCGCCGCTGAACACGGTCTCGGTTGATGATTGACCGGCACCAGCCGACGAGTGTGACGGCAGTAATGTCCACCCAGCTGCCCGCGGCGTCGCAGCCATCGGCCGCGGCGACGCTGCGGGTCCGGGACCTGTCGATCCGGCTGCCCGGCCCCCGCGGCATGGCCACCGTGGTCGACGGCGTCTCCTTCGACATCGCGCAGGGTCGCACCACGGGTCTGATCGGCGAGTCCGGCAGCGGCAAATCGCTCACCGCGATGGCCCTCGTCCGCCTCACCCCGGACACCGCCGTGCTCAGCGGGCAGGTGCTGCTCGGCGAGGAGAACCTGCTTCGGGCCGGCCCCACCCGCATCCGGCAGGTCCGGGGCCGGGAGATCTCCGTGGTGTTCCAGGACCCGTCGACCGCGCTGAACCCGACGATGACGATCGGCGACCAGGTCGGCGAGATCCTGTGGGGACGCGGACTGTCCCGACGCCAGGCCCGCCAGCGTGCCGTGGAACTGCTCGACCATGTCGGCATCCCCGATCCGGGCAACCGGGTCCGCGCCTACCCGCACGAGTTCTCCGGCGGGATGCGGCAACGTGCGATGATCGCGCTGGCGCTGGCCGGCGGGCCGAAGATCATCCTCGCCGACGAGCCGACCACCGCGCTGGACGTCACCGTGCAGGCCCGGATCCTGGACCTGCTCGCCCGGCTGCGCGACGAGGACCGCCTGTCGATGCTGCTCGTCAGCCACGACCTGCGGGTGATGTCGCACGTCGCCGACGACCTCGTCGTCATGTACGCCGGCCGGGTCGCCGAGAGCGGACCGGCGAAGGCCGTACTCCGCCGGCCGCTGCACCCCTACACCGCCGCGCTGGTACGCAGCGTCCCGTCCGTGCACAAGCCGACCGCGATCGCCGACCCGCTGCCGGGCAGCCCGGCGAACCCGTTCGACCGACCCGCCGGCTGCCCGTTCCACCCGCGCTGCCCTCGCGCCGAGGACCGTTGCCGGGCCGAGGTGCCGGCACTGCGCGAGGTGGTACCGGGACGGCTCAGCGCCTGCCACTTCGCGGAGGAGTCGCCGTGACCACCGCCACCGGACTGCAGATCACGGATCTGACCGTGACGTACCCCGGGCCACGCAGCGGTGGGCTCGGCCGGCGGACGACGATCACGGCGGTACGCGACGTGGCCCTCGAGGTCGCACCGCAGGAGACGGTCGCCCTGGTGGGCGAATCCGGCTCCGGGAAGTCGACGATCGCCCAGGCCATCGTGGGACTCGTCACACCGGCCTCGGGGAGCATCCACTACGACGGGAAGTCCCTGCTGGGCCGGCGATCCGGCGACCGCGGCATGCGGCGCACCATTGCCATGATCTTTCAGGATCCCCGGTCCTCGCTGAACCCCCGGCTGTCTGCCGAGGCCTCCATCGCCGAAGCCTGGCAGGCACACCCGGAGACGGCCCCGGACGGCGTGCGCCGCAACCCCCGCCGCCGCCGCGACGCTGTGGTCGACCTGCTCGCCCAGGTCGGTCTGGACCCCGACGTCGCCGGCAAACGCCCGACCGCACTCTCCGGCGGCCAATGCCAACGCGTCAGCATCGCCCGGGCACTCGCCCTCAACCCGCGGCTGCTCGTCTGCGACGAGGCCGTATCCGCCCTCGACGTCTCCGTCCAGGCGCAAGTGCTGCAACTACTGGTGAAGGTACGCCAGGCCCGGTCGCTGTCGATGCTGTTCATCACCCACGACCTCGGTGTGGTGCGCCAGGTCGCCGACCGCGTCCTCGTGATGCGCCGCGGCGAGATTGTCGAGAACGCCGAAGCACAGACCCTGTTCACCGCACCACGACACGACTACACCCGAGAACTCCTCGCGGCCGCCGTCGACCTCGACGCGGCCGACTGAGGCTCCCCGGTACCACGCACCAGTCCCATCCATACCAACCCACCGAATGGAGCAGGACGCAGTGACCGATCGAATCAACCGCCGCATGATGATCCGTTCCGCCGCCGCGGCAGGTGCCGCCGGCATCGGCGGACTCGCACTCACCCGGCCGGCACACGCCGAAACCCCACCGCCGAGCCTGGTCGACGCCGATGGATCCCCGGTGCTCACCCCGCAGCAGTTCGGCGCGGTCGGCGACGGCGAGGCCGACGACACCGCCGCCATCCAGGCCGCCATCAACGCCGCCCGCACCCAACGGAACAAGATCGTCGTGCTCCCGCCGGGGCTCTACAAAGTCACGTCGACGATCGTCGTCGGCGACCACGAATACGACACCCCGGGCGCCCACCTCAACCGGTTCGTGCTGCGCGGCTACGGCATGTTCGGCGAGGAGTCGTCAAAGATCGTCTTTCATCACGACGGCGTCGGCATCCGGTGGGAGGCATCGCTGGGCGGCATCCACGGCGTCGCGTTCGACGCCCCGGTGAAGACGGCCAGCAACGTCGGGATCCACGTCGCGCGCCGGGCGAACACCGACGACACCGACATCACCATCGTCGAATGCTCGTTCCTGCGCTTCCACACCGCCGTCCAAAGCGTCGGGCGGGGTTTCCTGTTCACCAAGAACAAGGTCGCCGTCTGCACGAACGGCATCAGCATCTCCTGGCCCACCGAAGGGATCCAGGGCAGCGGCGTACACGTGCTGCCCTACGGTACGCGCAAGTGGATCATCACCGACAACCACTTCCACTCCAACTTCGACGCCATCATTTTCAACGGACCCCCGGACGGCGACTTCCGCGGCGCTGTCATCAGCAACAACCTGCTCGACATCGGTCGGCGGCTGTTCAAGGGCAGCCTCACCAACTCCACCATCACCGGCAACGTGATCGAGAACGGCACCGGCAACGCCGTCATCCAGATCGACTCCGGCGGACACAACCTCACCATCACCGGCAACATCATCGGCGGGTTCGACACCGACCCCGGGGCCTGGGAGCCGCCCCGCTACGCGATCCACTTCACCAGCGGGGTATCCGCGAAAAACGTCACCATCTCGGCGAACTCGTTCAACTGGATCCGCGCCTCCGCCATCCGGTTCGACCAGTCCGTGGACAAGGTCAGCATCACCGACAACTCATTCGACCACTTCAACCTCGTCAAGGCGGCCGGCCACGGCGCCGTGCACCTCGGCGCGGACGCCACCAGACTCGCCGTCCTCGGCAACGTCCTGTCGGCCAACCCCAACGGGCAACCCGGGGTCAACGTCGTCGGCACCCTGCGCGAGTCCAACATCGTCGGCAACACGTTCGAGCAGGACGCACTCGTCGCCGCCGGGACGATCGGCCCCGACTCCTACGTGGAGACCGAACCGGGCAGGTTCAGCAAGCTCCAGGTGGCCGCCGCGAAAGCCGCCGCCGTACGCGTCCTCAGCACCGCCACCGGCGGCATCACGGCCGGCGACAGCTACGGCGGCTACCTCGTCGAAGGCGCACTGGCCGACGGCTCCGGGCCGGGCGTCAAGGGCGGCGTCGAGGTGGTCGCGGTCAACGCATCCGGATCTGCGGCCACCAACCTGCTGTGCTCCACCACCAACACCAACGAGGTCGTCGCCTTCCAGGCCAGCGTCGCCGGGCTCATCCCCCCGACCGACAACGCCCGCGACATCGGCAGCCCCGACGCACAGATCCGCACCGTCTACACCCATGCCACCCGCCTGCACCCGTACACCGTCAAGACCCTGCCGCCCGCCGCCAGCAACACCGGCGCAATCATCCACGTCAGCGACGGCCACGGCGGCAAACCCTGCCTCGCCATGTCCGACGGCACGTCGTGGCAGCGCGTGCCGCTCGGCAACGCCATCAAGTAGGAAACGCAGTGGACGGCACGACATCGGCCGCATGATGCCGCAACGCGGCGATCTACCAGGGGTGAACCGGTCCTTCGCCAACGCCTACGCCGGCGGGACCGGCGACATCACCGGGCTGCGCAGCCGGATCTACCGCCTGTCGCCGCTCGGCATCGACGCCATCTGGATCTCGCCCTGGTTCGACTCGCCGCCGCGCGACGCAGGCCACGACGTGGCCGACTGTCGTGCCGTCCACCTCCGCTACGGATCCGTCGAGGAAGCTCGCGAGCTGGTCGAGGAGTGCCCGCATCGGCCGCGACCGCCGACGGATCGACGGGCCGGCCCGGGCGGGGTCTAGCCGCGGGGTATGACGCCGACCCGCTGCGCCCAGCGCTGGTACTCGGTGGCCAGCTCGACGACGAGGCCGGGGTGTCGCTGGGCAAGATCGTTCAGCTCAGAACGATCGGCGTCCATGTCGTACAGCTCCCACGGCTGCGAGTGCTCGCGGACGAGCTTCCACCGCCCCCGGCGTACCGCGGCGTTGCCGAGGTGTTCCCAGAACAAGTCGGAATCCGGTCCCGACTCTCCCCGCAGGGCGGGCAACATGCTGCGCCCCTCGGGCGGCAGCACCTCCCGCCCCCGGTACTCGCGCGGGTAGTCGACGCCGGTAGCACCGGACAAGGTAGGTAACACATCGGTGAGCTGGAACGGCGTCCGGACCATCCGACCGCCGGCCAGGCCGCCCGCAGGCCAGTGCGCGAGAAACGGGGTGGCGACACCGCCCTCGTGCACCCACCGCTTGTACAGCCGGAACGGGGTGTTGGACAGGTTTGCCCACGCGACGCCGTAGCTGGCGTAGGTGTCCTCCGGGCCGGGGTCGATGCCCGGATCGTTGCCGACCCGCAACTGCGCGCCGTCCCGGGTGGCGGCCGGGATCGTCGCCCGCCTGCTGCGGAACTCCTCGGGGTCACCGAGCGGCAGCTCCTCGGCGCAGCCGCCATTGTCGGACAGGAATATCACCACGGTGTCGTCAAGGACGCCGGAGCACGCCAGTTGGTCCAGGATCCGCCCGACGCCCCGGTCCATCCGCTCGACCTGGGCGGCGTACACCTGCATGCGGCGTGCCTCCCACGCCTTGTGCGGCACCGCGGACCACGGCGGCTGTGCCGGGTCCCGCTCGGACAGTGGCGACTCCGCGCCGACCAAGCCTTCGGCACGCAGCCGCTCCAGCCGGCGGCCGCGCAGCTCGTCCCAGCCCGCCTCGTAGACACCGTCGTACCCGGCGATGTCCTCCGCTGGGGCGTGCAGCGGCCAGTGCGGCGCGGTGTAGGCGACGTAGGCGAAGAACGGACGGTCGGCGGTGGCCTGCCGGCCGACGAACTCCACCGCGTGATCGGTGATCGCGTCGGTGTAGAAGAACCGCGGATCGCGGGCCTCGGCGCTCGCATCCGCCTCGCCCCGGCGCAGCGTCCCCGGGTCGTAGTAGCTGCCGCAGCCGCTGAGCGTGCCGAAGAAGTCGTCGAATCCCCGCCGCGTCGGCCACGAGTCGGACGGCTCCCACACCGACCCGCTCAGGTGCCACTTACCCGACAGGCTCGTGGCGTAGCCGGCGTCCCGGAGCAGTTCGGCGATGGTGACGCAGCGGTCGTTGAGGCTACCCGGGTACCCTCCGGGCCGGTTGGGGCTGGCCAGGACACCGATCCCGGTCTGGTGCGGGTGCAACCCGGTCAGCAGGGACGCGCGCGACGGACTACACCGCGCCGTGTTGTAGAACTGCGACAGCCGCACCCCGGACCGCCCCAGCCGGTCAAGGTTCGGCGTACGGATCTCGCCGCCGTAGCACCCGATGTCCGAGTACCCGAGGTCGTCGGCGACGATCAACACGACGTTCGGCCGCTTCATGGTTCATCCTCTACGAGTCGCCCGGGCCGGGGCTGATCCGGTGAACTATCCCCTCGGCCGCAGCCATGCGGCCGTGTCCGGCCCGAGCGGGTCGGGCGTCGCGTCGATGGTGTCGCTGCGCAGGAGCGGAACCGCGCCCGCTGGCACCGGCACCTCGGTGGCGCCGAAATTGACGATGCACTCGAGGGCCGGCCCGCGCCGGAAGTGCAGGACCGAATCGGATCGGACCACCCACTCAAGCTCCGGTGCGGCACCCAGGTTCCGGCGGATCCGCAGCGCCCTCGCCACCAGGTGGTACATGGAGGTCGGGTCGTCGAGCTGGCTCTGGACCGAGTGTGTCTCCCAGCCGTGCGGCTGCGGGAGCCACGGGTCCGCGGAACCGAACCCGGCACCCTTCGGGTCCAGCGTCCACGGGAGCGGAACCCGGCAGCCGTCGCGTCCCCGGCGCCGCCCGCCGGAGCGGGTCCAGATCGGATCCTGGATGCGGTCGACGGGGATGTCCATGTGGTCGGGCAGGCCGAGTTCCTCACCCTGGTAGAGGTAGGCCACGCCGGGCAGGGCGAGCATGAGCAGGATCGCGGCCCTGGCCCGGCGCCGGCCCAGCTCAATGTCGACCGGTCCGAGCTCGTGGCCGGATCTGCCCGGCTGCTTCCGGGTGTCCGCACGCCCGTAGCGGGTCACCGTCCGTTCCACGTCGTGATTGGACAGCACCCAGGTCGGCGGTGCCCCGACCCGGGACATCGCGTGCAAGGTGGACTCGATGACCGAGGACAACTCGCCGGCGTCCCAGGCGGACTGCAGAAACGGGAAGTTGAAGGTGGTGTGGAGCTGGCCCGGCGCCACATAACGGGCCAGCCGCTCAGAATCGGCGACCCATGCCTCCGCGACGAAGATCCTTGGTGGGTCGTACTCGCCGGCGAGCGTTCGCCAGTCACGGTAGATCGCATGTACCCCGTCGCGGTCCCGGTGCGGATGGTCCGGCACGTTCGTGAGGACGAGCAGGTCCTCCTCCCGGTAGCCCAGGTCGGGATAGCCAGGGTGCTTGACCAGTCCGGTGGCGACGTCGATGCGGAACCCGTCGACACCGCGGTCGAACCAGAACCGCAGGATGTCCAGGAACTCTCGGTGTACCTCGGGATCTGACCAGTTCAGGTCGGCCTGGGTGGGGTCGAACAGGTGCAGGTACCACTGTCCGGGCTCTCCGTCCGCCTCGGTCACCCGCTGCCAGGCGCTGCCGCCGAAGGTGCTGCGCCAGTCGTTGGGCGGCAGCTCACCGCCGGGCCCACGCCCGTCCACGAAGTGGTACCTGGCGCGCTCCGGTGAGCCGGGTGGGGAAACGAGCGCGGCCTGGAACCAGGGATGGTCGGTAGAGGTGTGGTTCGGCACGATATCCAGGATGACCCTCAAGCCGTGCTGGTGTGCCTCCCCGATGAGCAGCTCGGCCTCCCGCAGGTCACCGTAGGTCGGGTCGATGGCGCGGTAGTCGCGTACGTCGTAGCCGCCGTCGTTGTTGGGCGAGGCGTACCAGGGGGTGATCCAGATGGCGTCGACACCGAGCTGCGCGAGGTAGCCGAGCCGGCTGCGGATTCCGGCGATGTCGCCGATGCCGTCGCCGTCGCCGTCCGCGAACGACCGGATGTATATCTGGTAGATGGCGGCGGTGCGCCACCACTGCGCGTCAGCCATCCGAGGTACCGATCAACTCATGCTCCACGGTGGATAGAAACCGCCGTAGGTCGGCGGTCTCGTCGTCGTCGAGGACCCGCTGCGGCGGGGCCAGGTCCGCCGGACACAGGCCACGCAGCGCCAGCGTCGCCTTGACCACCGGAACACCCGGCCGGACGCTGTGGATCTTCATCAGCCGCACGATCCGCTCCTGGGCACGAGCGGCCCGCACGTCGTCGTCGCCACGATGGGCGGCGACCAGCTCGACGGCGACGCGCGGCGCGATGTTCGCGATGCCGGGCGTGATTCCGTCCGCGCCTGCGGCCAACGCGTCGTACAGGTACTGTTCGGCGCCCTGGCTCACCCCGAAGTCCGGTCGGCCGCGGGGTACCTCCAGCCATTGGGCGAGGACGGCCGCATCGCCGGAGCTGTCCTTGACGCCGACGACGTGCGGCATCTCGGCCAACGCCCGGATCGAGCCGGCCGCCAGCGGAGAGGCGTATCTCGGTGTGTTGTAGGCGATGACGGGAAGGGACGCCGCGCGGGCCGCGTGGTAATGCGCGGCGATGTCGCGCTCGCTGTGCTGGAAGTAGAACGGTGGGCTGAGTACCAGCGCATCGGATCCGGCCGCGGCGGCGGCCTCTGCCCGCAGCAGCGACTCGCGGGTCCCGGCGGCGGAGACGTTCACGACGACAGTTCCCCCTGGCACCCGCCGCTTCCACTGCCCGACGGCGTCGGCCAGGAACTGGCCGATGGACTGCGTGTCGAACAGCGGCCCCTCGCCGTTGGTGCCCAACAGCATGATCTTCGTGATGCCGGCGGCGGCCAGCGCGTCGAAGTACCCACAGCCGGCGGCGAAATCCGGACCGCCGTGCCCGCCGATCGGAGTGACGGCCGGGACGACCACGCCGCCCAGCAGATCCTTGCCAGACAGCGCCATCAGTAACCCCGAACCTCTGGCCAGCCGAGCTCGACGCCGTCGGCGGCCAACGTGCCCTGGAACATCCGCAGGTGCTGCTCCTTGCGGCGGACGTCGTGCGGCTCCACCGCCTCGCGGTGGCAGTACGCCACCAGCGAGCCCGCTGCCTCGCCGATGTTCCACTCCACCGGGTGCAGCCGGTAGCAGCCGTTGGTGATGTGTGTGGTGCCGATGTTCTTCCCGGCCGGTAGCAGGTTGCGGATCCGCACCGGCAGTAGGGCGCCGAGTGGGATCTGGAAGGGACAGCTGGCGATGTCGATGTAGTTGTCTCCCCCGGTCGAGGGGTGCAGGTCGATCCGGTACATGCCGATCCCGACGGTGTCGTCGTACGCCACCGCGCCCGCGTCGCCCCGGACGGCGAGGGAGAGGTCCTGTTCGACGACGGTGTACTCGGCGCGGATCCGCCGGGACTCCCGGATGTACGGTGCCGCGGCGAATCCGTCGACGGTGTCCATCACGTCCGGCCGCAGCCGCAGCCCCGGCCATCCCTGGCCGCCGTCCGGTCGTGGCGCCTCGGTCTGCAGCCAGTAGAGCATGCTGGCCGACAGTTCCCGGGCGCCGCGCAGATGGTGTTGCTTCTCCTCCTCGCCGACCCCGATCAGCGGGCCGTCCAGGTAGTCGATCATCGGCCAGTTCACCAGGGTCACGTCGCTGGTGACGAAGCCCGGCTCGTACAGCTCACGGGCGACCACCCGGCGGAACTCCCACAGCTCGCGGTCGCCGGGATCCTGGCTCTGGTCGGCGACCACCTGCCCGGAACGCGCGTTCGGGGTGAAGGTGCGGGTCAGCGGCGCGAGCGTCCGGGGGTCGGGCGCGGTCAGCCCGATCTGCGGCCCCGGCCAGTACGCCGGGCGGTAGCCGCGCCAGTAGTCGTACCGGGCCGGGCGCTCGATCACGTGGTCCTCGCCCTCCCGGTGCTCGACGGCGAAGACCCACGAGACTGCCTGCATGTTGTCCGGCTGTGCCACCTCGGGCCCGCTCGGCTCGCCGGTCTCGTGCCGGGACTCGAATCCCGTCACGTGCTCCACGTCGGCCAGCGGCAACACGTCACCCAGCTCGGTGGCGTCCAGGTAGTACGGGCTGACGATGTGTACCCGGCCGGCGTCGGCGCGTTCCACGGTGATGCCGGTGACCCGGTCACCGCGCAGTTCCACCGCGACCGGCCTGGTCCGGAGCAGGATACGCAGCCGCCCGCTGCTCAGGTACGGGTCGACGAGGGACCGCAGCACAGCTCCGCTCACCCTCGGCTCGTGGCACAGCGGGCCGACCCGACCCAGTCCCGGGTTGAGCCGGGGGTCGTTCCTCGCCGCGACGGTGAGGGGGTACCACCGACGGTAGTAGTCCCGGACGGCGGACCGGTATCTGCGGTACGAGGCGGTACAGCCGAACTGCTCGATCCATCTGTGCTCGTCCGGCGGCACTCCCTGGCTGGTGAACTGACCACCGATCCGGTCGGTCTCCTCGGTCAGCACCACCCGCAGCCCGCGCCGCAGCGCGGCGAGCGCCGCGGCGACGCCGCCCACGCCGCCACCGATGATGGCAAGATCGACGTCCGCAATCTGCGACTCCAATGTGCTCCGTTCCATCGTCTTGGGTGTCACGCGCCCTCTAGGTCGAGGGCGGCGTCGAGCAGGGTCCTGGTGTAGGGATGGGTGGGCTGGTCGAACAGGTCGTCGGCGCCGGCGGTCTCGACCAGCCGACCGTGCTGCATCACCGCCACCCGGTCCGCGATCTGGCGGACCACGCCGAGGTCGTGCGTGATGAACAGGATGGCGAGCCCGCGGGAGGCCCGCAGGCTGACCAGCAGGCGCAGGATCTGGGACTGGACGGAGACGTCGAGGGCGGAGACCGCCTCGTCGCAGACCAGCAGGCGCGGCCGCAGCGCGAGGGCGCGGGCGATGCTGACCCGCTGGCACTGCCCGCCGGACAGCGACGGCGTGCGCCGGGCCGCGATGCCGGCGTCCAGGCCGACGTCGTTCAGCAGGTCCTCGATGGCGGCGTCCCAGGTCCGGTCGGTGGGCGCGACCGACCGGTGGGTACGCCAGGCCTCGGTGATGATGGCGCGGACCGTCATGCGCGGGTTGAGCGAGGCGGCGGGGTCCTGGAAGACCATCTGGACGGCGCGGCGGGTCGCCGGAGTGCGGGTGCCGACCGGGCCGACCTGGACGCCGTCGAACCGCACCGTGCCCCGCTGCGCCGCCTGCAGGCCGACGACGCAGCGGGCAACCGTGGTCTTGCCCGAGCCGGACTCGCCGACGACGGCGAGTGTCTCGTCAGGACCTACCGTGAGCGACACGCCGTCGACGGCGTTCGGCTTGAGGCCGCGCCGGCGCTCCCGCCGGGTGCCGAAGTTGACCACGAGGTCGTCGACCTCCAGCAGCGCGGGCTGCCCCGTGGCGGTCACGTCGCCTCCTCGGGAAAGTGGCAGGCGACCTGCCGGCCGGTGGCGAGGTGCCGCAACTGCGGCACCTCGGTGCGGCACCGGTCGCGAGCCTTGGGACACCGGGGATGGAACGGGCATCCCGGAGGCCGTTCGGCCGGGTTCGCCGGGCTGCCGGGCAGCGGGTCGGCGATGGCCGTCTTGTTGCGCACCGCCGGGACGCTGACCACCAGCGCCCTGGTGTAGGGGTGCGCCGGCCGGTTGAACACCTCGCGGCTGGGGCCGATCTCGCACACCCGGCCGGCGTACATCACGACGACCTCGTCGGCGACGTGCGCCATCACCCGCAGGTCGTGGCTGACCAGCAACATGGCCATGCCCTCCTGCTCGCGGATGCGCTTGAGCAGCCCCAGGATCCGGGCCTGGACGGTGACGTCGAGCGCCGTCGTCGGTTCGTCGGCGAGGATGAGCTGTGGCGAACCGGCGAGTGCGGTCGCCACCATCGCGCGTTGCCGCAGGCCGCCCGAGTACTGGTGCGGGTACTGGGCATGCCGCGTTTCCGGATCGGGCACCCCCACCCGGTCGAGCAGGTCGATCACGGCCCGACGTACCTGGCTGGCCGGCATGCCGCCACGGCGGAGGATCTCTCCGACCTGCCGGCCGATCGTCTGCGTCGGGTTCAGCGCGGACTGGGGGTCCTGGAAGATCATGGCGATGCTGTGCCCGCGCAGCCGGCGCCGGGCCTTCTCCGGCATCGCCACCAGGTCCTCGCCATGCCACCAGATCCGGCCGGAGGCCGTGCCACCGGCCGGAAGCAGGCCGATGATCGCCGAGGCGGTCATCGTCTTGCCGCTGCCCGATTCCCCGATCAGGCCGGTGGTCCGGCCCGCGTCGACGGCGAACGACACGTCGTCCACCACCCGGACCGGACCCGCCGGGCCGGGCAGCTCGATCGACAGATGCTCGATCCGCAACAGCTCCGCCGAGCCACCGTCGGGGCCGGGCTCGCTCGGTGCCGGGTCGGCGACCGGGGAAGTCGGGAGCGGCTTCACCGTGCGTCGCTGCCGATCCGTACCTTGGCGA
The DNA here is from genome assembly GCF_050936445.1 of Plantactinospora sp. CA-294935. NCBI lineage: Bacteria > Bacillati > Actinomycetota > Actinomycetes > Micromonosporales > Micromonosporaceae > Plantactinospora > Plantactinospora sp. CA-294935. The sequence continues at coordinate 6,215,045 of NZ_JBNJMU010000001.1, read as the reverse complement.
AGTCCGGTACGCCGTCCATCGGGAGCGTGAAGTCCTGCAGCGCCTTGCTCCGGGCGTACGGGATCTGGACGAACATCGGGTACATGCCGACGGCGTCGTCCCAGATAATCTTGGATGCCTGTGCGTACAGGTCCTGGCGTTTGGCGGTGTCGCTGGTCGAGCCGGCCTGGGTGAGCAGGTTGTCCAGCTCCGCGTTGCAGTAGCCGGTCCGCTTGGCCGCGCAGGTGTACAGCCGGCCGAGGTTGGTGGCCGCGTCGAAGCCGGCGGTACCGAGTTGCTGGATGTTCAGGTCCCAGTTGAGCGCCAGCAGATCCTGGAGGAAGACCGCGGACTCCTTCTGGGTGGGGTCGACCTTGACGCCGATCTTGGCGAGGTCGCTCGCCACCGCATCGGTGAACTGCTGGAACTGCGGCTGCGAGAACTGGAACCGGATCGTCTGCCCGTAGTCCCAGCCGGCCGCGTCCAGCGCCGCCTTGGCCGCGACGGGGTCGTACTTGACCGGGGTCTGCGGCGCGTAGCCGAGCACGTTGGTGCCGATCACCGAGTTGGCGAGAGTGCCGGTCTCCGGGTACAGCGACTTGATGATCGTCTCGAAGTCGACGGCCTGCCACAGGGCCCGCCGGACGGCCGGGCTGGTCAGCCCCTTCGCCGAGCTGTTCATCCACATCGTCACCACGGCGCCGCCATCCAGCTTCTCCACGGCGAGGTCCGGGTCGCTGCGCAGGGCCGGAATCTGGTCGTCCGGCATGGCCCAGGTGAGTCCGACCTCGCCGGTCTTCAGCGCGGTCATCCGCGCCGAAATCTCCTGGATGCTGCGCAGCTCCAGCCGGTCCAGTTGCGGCTTGCCCGCCCAGTACTTCGGGTTGGCACCGAGGACGAGATTCTGGCCGGGGGCGAACTGCTGGAGGACAAAGGGTCCGCTACCGACCGGTTTCTCCCAACCCGCCTTGTCCTGGTTCGCCGGCGTCACGTAGAACGTGATGAGCTTGCCGAGCAGCGCGGGATCCGGGCCCTTGCCGGTGATGACGACCGTGTCCGTGCCATCGACCCTGGCCTGGTGGTCCTTGAAGTTGACCGCCATCGGGCCGGCGAGCTTCACCACCCGGTTGAACGAGGCGACCACGTCCGCGCCGGTGACCGGGGACCCGTCGGAGAAGGTGACGTTGTCGCGCAGGTTGAAGGTCCACTCGGAGGCGTCCGCGTTGGTCTGCCACGACTCGGCGAGGACACCCTCGAACTGGCTCTTGCCGACGATCCGCACAAGTGGGCTGAAGATGGCCTTGGCGGCGATCTGGGTACCGTTGTCCATTGCGGACGCGCCGTGCGGATCGAGATTCTCGATCGGGAACTGGACGGCGACGGCCAGTTCCTGCGCGACGTCGCCGCCGTTCTCGGACCCGCCGGAGGTGGTGGTACAGCCGACGAGCCCGACGAGTGCCAGGGCCGCGGCGGCGAGGACCTCCGTACGCATCCGTCGCTGTAGCGTCATTGCATCTTCTCCTGGGTTAGGGGGATGCGTTGTCAGCGCCGGGCGCCGAAACGCTGGGTGAGGTGGTCGCCGAGCAGGCCCGTGCTCACCACGAGCCCGGTCAGCGCGAGCCCGGGGAAGGCGGATATCCACCAAGCGGTGTCGAGGTAGTCCCTGCCGTTCGCGATGACCTGGCCCCAGGAGACCGCGGAGGGCGGCAGGCCAAGCCCGAGGAAGCTCAGACCGGCCTCGGACAGGACGGCGCCGGCGAACTCCGTGGTCGCCAACGCGGTGACCGGTCCGATCACGAACGGGATGATGTGCCGGACGATCATGATCGGCGTGGGCACCCCGATCAGCCGTGCGGCGTCGATCCACGGCCGTTCCCGCAGCGAGAACGTCAGCCCGCGGGCGAGCCGGGCGAACGCCACCCAGCCCGCGACGGACAGCGCCAGCACCACGACAAGAAGGCCCCGGTCGAAGAGTCCGGCGATGACGACGGCGAGCAGGATGCCCGGGAAGGCCATCAGGACGTCGATGAGCCGGGAGATCCCGACGTCGGTCCAGCCGGACAGGTAGCCGGCCAGCGTCCCGAACATCATCCCGACGAGCACGCAGATGGCCACCACGGAGGACCCGATGATGATCGAGGTGCGGGCCCCGTACACCAACTGGCCGAGCATGTCCCGCCCCACCCCGTCGGTGCCCAGCACGGCGACACTTCCGTCGGCGGTCGTCGAGCCGGGCGCGAGCAGGCGGTCCGACACGCTCGTCGCCACCGGGTCGTACGAGATCAGCAGCGGGCCGATCAGGCCGGCGACGAGGTAGCCGGCGAGGACGACGGCGGCGATGGCGGGGACGGCCGGCGGGTAACGCCGGGCCCGCGGCCGGACCCGCGCCAGTACGGCGGTCGCACTCATGCCGCGCCTCCCAACCGGATCCGCGGATCGAGCCGGGCGGCCGCGAGATCCGCCGCGACGTTGAGGCACACCACGATGACCGCGATCACGAGCACCGCCGCCTGCACGATGGAGTAGTCCCGGTTGGCGACCGCGGAGACGAGCAGTGAGCCGAGGCCGGGCCAGGCGAAGACGGTCTCGATGATGACCGCGCCGCCCAGCAGGGTGCCCACGTGCAGCGCCCCGATGGTGACCACCGGCAGCGCCGCGTTGCGCAGGACGTGTCCGGTGACCACCTGGCGGGTGGTGAGCCCCTTGGCGCGGGACCGCTGCACGTACGGCTCGGCCATGGTGTCCGCCACGCTGCTCCTGGTGATCCTGACCAGCAGCGCGGTGAACGGGGCGGCGAGCGTCAGTGCGGGGAGCACGATGTGCGCCGGCGTCCCGGTGCCGGCGCTGGGCAGCAACCGGAACTTCAGCGCCAGTACCAGGATCAGCATGATGCCGATCCAGAACGGCGGCATGGAGTACAGCGCCAGGGCGAAGCCCGATATCCCGCGGTCGACCCACCGGCCACGGTACGCGCCGGCCAGGGCACCGATCGCCGCGCCGAACATCGCGATCGCGGTGGCCGTCAGCGTGAGCTCCACCGTGGCCGGCAGGCGGGACAGCACCAGGCCGAGGGCGGGGCGGCCGAAGCGGTAGGAGTCGCCGAAGTCGAGGGTCGCCAGCTGGGTGAGGTAGTGCCAGTACTGGACCGGCAGCGACTGGTCCAGGCCGAGCCTGCTCCGCATCGCCGCCACCTCGGCGGCCGTGGCGTCCGGGCCGAGCAGCACGGTCGCCTGGTCGCCCGGGGCGACCCGCATGATGAAGAAGACGAGGGTGGCGGCGCCGAGGACGATCACGATCGCGGTGCCGACGGTGCGTAGCACGTATCTGGTCATCGCGGCGTCACCTGCGCCCGCGGTGCCCGGCTGATCGAGTTGCCCCGCACGTCGGTGCACGGGACGAACAGTTGGATCGGCCGGTCCTGCACACCGTCGAGCAGTTTGACCAGCAGGTCGACCGCTGCCCGGCCCATCTCGACCCGGGGCAGCTCGAAGGAGGTCCAGATCCGGGTCGCCGTCGGTGCGGGCGCGGAGCCCAGGAAGGCCACCGAGATGTCGTCGGGTATCCGGATTCCCGCCGCCCTGGTGACCTCGGCCAGCGCCACGCCCGTGGCGTTGTCCTCGGACGGCTCCACGAGGACCGCCGTCACGCCGGCTCGGATCCAACCGCTCACCCGCTCGGCGGTGACGTCCTCCGCGCCGGAGGAGAACTCGACGAGCAGGTCGGCGGCGGGCAGGCCGGCCGCCTGGGCGCCGGTACGGCTGCCCAGCTCGCGGTCCTCGCCCGGTTCGGCGCCGTCGGTCTGCCGCAGCAGCAGCAGGCGCCGGTGACCGAGCGCGACAAGCTCCTCCACGAGACCCCTTGTCGGTGCGACGTAGTCCGGGGCGACGTAGGACAACTCGGCGCCGTCCACCGTGCGCCGACCGATGAAGACGAACGGGAAGTCCTCCCGGACCAGGTTCGCCAGGTCGTCGCGGGAGATGTGCCGGCCCAGCAGGACACAGCCGTCCGCCTTCAGCAGCGCGTTGTGCCCACGGGCGTAGACGCCGTCCCGGGCCGTGTTGGCCGAGGTGAACAGCAACAGGTCGTAGCCGAGGCGGGCCGCCTCCTCCTCCACGCCGAGCAGGAACGGGTAGTAGAAGTCCCGCTGGTCGACCGGGAAGACCGACTCGAACGTGTAGAGCCCGATGGTCTTGACGGTCATGCCACGCAGCGCCCGGGCGGCCGGGTTCACCGCGTATCCCAGGTCCTCGATCGCCTGGTGGACCCGCTGGCGGGTCTGCTCCGAGACCGGCACACCGTCGGTCCCGTTCAGCACGAGCGAGACCGTTGCCTGGGAGACGCCGGCCCGGCGGGCAATCTCGACCTGGGTGGGCCGTCTCGGCCCCACACGTTTCCGCATCTCGACCCATCTGACTAATACGTAACGAACTTCGGTCACAGTAGGGGTCCCGCGGCACCTCCGCAAGGGGCCAGGATCACGGAATGGTGACATCGGTGCTGCCGGCTCGTTACAGAAGGACCACTCGTCGCCTCTTGTGGTGCCTGGACGATCTTCTGTACGCTGCCGCCTCAATACGTATCAGTTGATCGCGCCGGTGCTGACCCGGAACACACGACGACCGGGCGCTCCGCCCAACCCACTCCACTGAGGGGGCCAATCGCATGAGCACCGTCAACCGCCGTCACCTTCTGCGCTCAGCCGGCATCGCGGGTATCGCCACGGCCGCCGTCGGCGCGGTCACCGCTCCCGCCCACGCGGCTCCGGTCAACCTGGCCGGCGCGACGACTCCGCAGGACTTCGGCGCGGTCGCGGACGGGGTGGCCGACGACACCGATGCCATCCAGCGGGCCATCGACGCGCAGCTCCAGCGGGCGACCAAGATCGTCTACTTCCCGCCGGGCACGTACCGGATCACCCGGACCCTGGTCGTCCGGGACATGGAGGGGGCGGGAGGCCCGCACTTCAACCGCCTCGTCCTGGCCGGCGCCGGCACGATGGGCTCGCGGACCTCGATCATCGACGTCGACTTCGACGGGACCGGCATCCTGCTGCGGGCACCGCTGGCGGCCGTCCGCGGCCTCTGCTTCGTCGTCGCGGCAAGCCTGAAGAACTCACAGGCCATCCACATCGCCCGGGATCCCGGTGCCGAACGGGCGAACACCGACGACATGGACGCCACGATCACCGAGTGCACCTTCGTGGAGTTCTACACCGCCGTCAAGCACGTCGGACGCGGACTCGTCTTCACCAACAACCTGGTCGCGGTCGGTGACTTCGGGCTGGACATCTCATGGCCCACCGCCGGGGTCTCCGGCAGCGGCGTCCACCTGCTGCCCTACGGGATGCGCAAGTGGCTCATCGAGGGAAACCACTTCCACAGCATGGGCACGGCCATCGTCACGTCGGGCGCGGACGCCCACAACTTCCGCGGCGCGGTCATCTCGAACAACGTTCTCGACATCGGCCGGCGGCTGTTCTCCGGCGGGATCGTCAACTCGACGTTCGCCGGCAACGTCGTCGAGAACGGGTCCGGCGGATCAGTCGTCGCCATCACGTCCGGCGGCACGAACCTCACCTTCACCGGCAACATCTTCGGCGGCGGTGAGCCCACCGGCGGAGGTCGCCCGTCGCACGCGATCGAGTTCCGCCCCGAGGCGACCGCGCGGAAGGTCACGATCACCGGCAACAGCTTCAACTGGGTCCTCCGCTCGCCGGTCTACTTCGCCTCGTCGGCGTCCGAGATCACGGTTGCCTCGAACTCGTTCGACAACTGGAATCTCGACCGGGACGAACGGTGGGGTGCTGTCCGGATCAACGGCGACGCGGCCAGCGTGACGGCGATCGGCAACGTGTTCGGCGACAACCCGGTGGCGAGCACGGCTCCGGTGCGGGTCGTCGGTACCGTCTCCGGATCCACGGTCGCGGGCAACACGTTCGGCAACACCGCCGGTGTCCTGTACGCCGGCACGGTCGGCGCCGACAACTACGTCGAACGGCGCAGCGCCGGAGCCAACCAACACCAGCTCACCGCCGCCGTCAACGGCTCCGTCATCGTCCGGTCCACCACCACCGCCGCACCCAACGTCGGCTCGGACGCCTACGGCAGTTTCGTCGTGGAGGGCAGCAACGCCAGCGTCGGCGTCAAGGGCGGGCTGCGGGTGGTCCCGGTCAACCAGTCCGGCTCGGCCGCCACCGAGTTGCTGTGCGCGACCAACTCCAGCAACGAGGTGGTCTCGATGACCTCCAACGTCAACGGCCTGGTCCCGCCCGCCGACAAGGTGCGGGATCTGGGCAGCGCCGATCGGCGGATGCGGTCCGTCTACACCCATCAGGTGATGCTCGCCGAGCACGCGCCGGACTCCCTGCCGGACCCGGCGGACAACGTCGGCGGGCTCGTCATGGTCCGCGATCCGTTGACCGGCAAGCGCACCCTCGCGCTCTCCGACGGCCAGTCCTGGCGCAACGTCGTCCTCGGCTCGGCTGTCTGACGGCCGACGGATCGACATGGACAGTCGCGGGCTGAACGTCCTTGTGCTGCACTGCCACGACCTCGGTCGCTTTCTCGGCTGCTACGGCGTGCCCACAGTCGACTCACCGAACCTGGATCGTCTGGCCGCTTCGGGCGTCCGCTTCAGCCGGGCGTTCAGCACCGCCCCCCAGTGCAGCCCGTCGCGGGCGTCACTGTTCACCGGCCGCTTCCCCCAGCAGAACGGGGTACTCGGCCTGACCCACGCCCAGTTCGGCTGGGACCTTCGGCCGGGCGAACGCCACCTGGCGGACAGGCTGGCGGAACTTGGCTATCTCACCTCGCTCATCGGTGTGCAGCACGAGTCCCGGGTCCGACCCGACGGAGAGGTTGCCCGGCGGCTCGGCTTCGACGAGGTGCTGACGGGAGGTCACGGAGAAGTCGTGGCAGACCGGGCGATCGACCGGCTGGTCCGGTTCGCCGACCTCGGCCGGCCGTTCTACCTTCAAGTCGGGTTCCGTGAACCGCACCGGCTGCCGGGCCGCCGCGACCCTGCCGGAGTCATGGGATTCGTCGGCGACCACATGTCGCCGTACGCCGAGCGAGGAGTTGCGGTACCCGACTACCTGGTCGACGACGCGAGCGCCCGAGAAGAGATCGCGGAACTGCAGGGCGCAGTGCGGTACATGGATGCCTGCGTGGGCCGGGTTCTGAGCAAGCTCGACGATCTGGGGCTGGCCGAGAACACCATCGTGGTCTTCGTCACCGACCACGGCCTCGCGCTGCCAAGGGCGAAATGCACCCTCTACGACCCAGGACTGGAGATAGCGCTACTGGCCCGGGCACCGGCGCTCGGCTGGCAGGGCGGCCGGATCGTGACCGATCTGTTCTCCGGGATCGACCTGGTGCCGACGCTGCTCGACGGGCTCGGACGACACATCCCGGCCGACGTGGCAGGCCTCAGCCAGGCGCCGGCCATGACGGGGACGGCCGGCCGACATCACCAGGCGGTCTTCGGTCAGCTCACCTACCACGACTATTACGATCCGCGCCGCTGCGTACGAACCGGTTCGCGAAAGCTCATTGTGAACTTCAGCTCCGCGCCGTCGATCATGGACGCCAGCCAGTCGTGGCGCCGGCGGTGTACGCCGCGGGTCGGACTGAGTGGCCCGGCCTCCAGCCATCCCGTTGCGGAACTGTACGACCTCGACGCCGACCCGGACGAACTGTCCAACGTGATCGACGATCCACACTACGCCGACGACCGGGCAGCACTGATGGCCCGCTTGCGCCAGTGGCTGACCGAGGTCGACGATCCGCTGCTCGTGGGCGCGGTGCGGTCGCCCTCACATGACGAGGCGATGAGTTGGCTCGGGCCCGGAAGGGAACGTTCGTGACACAACCACCACCCGCCAGCGCTCCTTCGCCGCGCCGGGGATATCGATGGCGATCGGGCGTCGTCTACGGGACAGCGGGCAAGGGAGGACGCGCCCTGACTCTGGGCCTCCACGCCGGCGATCCGGCACAGCAACGGCCGGGGGTCGTCTTCATCCACGGCGGCGGGTGGAATTCGGGTACCCCCGGTCTGCTCGCCCGACTCGCCGACGAGCTCGCCGCCGACGGTTACGTAACCGCCACGATCCACTATCGCCTGTCCGGGGAAGCCCGGTGGCCGGCAGCCCTCGAAGACGCGAAGTGCGCGGTGCGTTGGATGCGCGGCCACGCCGCCGAGCTCGGCCTCGACCCCCGGCGGATCGCGGTAGCCGGCGGATCGGCCGGAGGGCAGTTGGCGGCCATGGTCGCCCTGACCCCTGGGCGCTTCGAGGGATCCGGCGGCTGGGCGGAAGTCTCCAGCCAGGTTCAGGCGGCGGTGCTCTACAACCCTGTCGTCGACCTGCGCAGCGAGGCACTCGGGCGGCCGCCGCTCCCGGAGCGGGTCCAGGCGTTCCTCGGCGATGACAGCGACCAGGTGACGGCCGCCCAGGCGTCCCCCATCACCCACGTCACCCCGACCTGTCCGCCGATCCTCACCCGCGTCGGTGACCAGGACGAGGCCACGCCGCCGGCCGTGGCCGAGGCATTCCACGCCGCGCTCGACGCCGCCGGCGTGCCCAACCGGCTCGAAATCGTCGTGGGAAAAGGGCACGCACTCCCGGTACACGACCACGCCGGCTGTCTGAGCGCGACGACCCGCTTCCTCGGCGAGCACTTCACGTCGGTGATCGGCTCGCCGGCGTCCACCTCGCCAGGCCCGACCAGGTAGAGAGGAAGACGCACATGTTCGCCTCCAAGAAGGAGTCGCCGAGTCGCGTCGGGCGGCGCGCGTTTCTCAGTGGAGTCGGCGTGGCGGCCGTCGGCGCGCAGCTCGCGACCTCTCGGCCGGCGGCTGCGGTCGTGACACCGCCGACCCACCGACCGGTGACCATCTGGGGAACGTCGCCGGACGCGCTGCCCTACCCGATCGCCGACCAGACCGTCCGGGTCACCGTGCGGGCGACCATCGGCGCCCGCAGGCTGCGGGTCCGGCTGAGTAACGCCTTCGGCACCGCGCCGCTCCCCGTCGGCTCGGCTTATCTCGGCCGCCGATCGGCCGGCGCGGCCCTGGTGCCAGGCACGAACAAGGCGCTCACCTTCGGCGGCTCGACGGCGATCACCGTACCGCCGGGCGCCGAGGTGATCAGCGACCCGGTGCCGCTCCTCATCGGGCCGGGCGATGACCTGGCGATCAGCGTCTACACGCCCGGCCGGTTCGAGCAGGTCACCGGGCACCTACGCCCCAAGGACTTCTCCTTCCTGTCCCCACCGGGCGACGCCGGTGCGGACGAGTCCGGGGCGGCGTTCCACACACCGGTGGAGCACTGGTTCTGGGTGGATGCGGTCATCGGCGAGGGTGAGCCGTCCGCCGGTACGATCGTCGCGCTCGGCGACTCGATCACGGACAGCGGCAGCCTGCCCCGGGGCGGCTACCAGGGGTGGTGCGACTTCCTCGCCGAGCGCATCGCCGCCACCCTGCCCCCACCCCGCAGGCCAGCGATCCTCAACGCGGGCATCTCGGGCAACCGGCTCATCACCGAGCGACCCGGTGCCGGCGTCACCGCCCAGGCCCGGCTGGACCGCGACGTCCTTTCCCATGCGGGCGTGCGCACCGTGATCGTGTTGGAAGGCATCAACGACATCTACGGCTCGACCGTCACCTCTGCGGACCTGATCGCCGCGCACCGGCAGATCGCGTACCGTGCGGCGGCCCGCGGCCTGCGGGTCATCGCCGGCACCGTTCTGCCGTCTCACCGAGGCGCGTACACCGAACAACGGGAGCGGGTCCGCACCGAGTTGAACGCTTACCTCCGCAGCGGCGCCGACCACGATGGGGTGATCGACTTCGACGCCGCGCTACGCGACCCGGAAGACCCGACATCGTTGTTGCCCGAGTACGACAGCGGCGACCACACCCACCCCAGCCCGGCCGGATACCGCGCCATGGCCGACGCCGTCGAACTGCGCCTGCTCGGTTAGCTCGAGCTTCAACCGGTACGGCGTGCCGTCGGGGTACGCGAGGTCTTCGTTTTCACACCGCGATTGTTCGGTCTGTTGGTGGTAGCGGCGGTGTGCCGATTCATCCATTGCTCCATGCACCGATCTGTGTGGGAGGCATTGTGTTCCGACTCCGGGTTCGCGCGGTTGCCGTGCTGACGGTTCCGCTGTTGGTGGCGTCGCTGGTGCCGCAGCCGGCGCCGGCGGCTGATCGCGGGCTGGTCGTGGCCGATATGACGGTGGAGTATGCGCACAATCCGTTGGGGATTGACGAACCTCATCCTCTGCTGAGCTGGGTACTGGAGTCATCGCAGCGGGCACAGGTGCAGACGGGCTACCGCGTTCAGGTGGCGTCCACGTCCGACCGGTTGACCGGCGGCCGACCGGACGTGTGGGACTCCGGCTGGGTGGCGTCGTCCCAGTCGGTCAACGTCGCGTACGCGGGCCCGAGTCTGCGTGCCGGTACCCGGTACTTCTGGCGGGTGCGGGTCGCCGACGGTGACGGCGACGTCCGGGCATGGAGCGCCCCGGCCTGGTGGGAGATGGGGCTGCTCGACGAGTCCGACTGGAAGGCCGAGTGGATCGGCATGCCGGAGGGACCGAACAACCTGGCCGGAGCCTGGTGGATCTGGAACCCGGAGGGCGACCCGGCAACCTCCGTACCCGCCGGCTCTCGCTACTTCCGGCGGACGCTCGACCTGCCGGCCCAACCCGTCGAGCGAGCCGTGATGGTCGTCGCGGCGGATGACGCGTTCGTGTTGTATGTCAACGGGGCGGAGGCCGCGCGTTCTCACTCGCGTGTCTTCGGCGGTCGGATGGCCATTGAGGTCGATCTCGCCGACATGCTGGTGGCCGGGCCCAACACGCTGGCGGTTTCGGCCCGCAACCGGTATGTGGGCCCGGCGGGCCTGGTCGCCAAGCTCATCGTCGAACTGGCCGGCGGCGAGCGTGTCGAGGTCATGACGGACTCGTCCTGGCGCGCGACCCGGCAGGCCGAGTCGGGCTGGAACCAGCCCGGTTTCGACGACACCGGCTGGTCCGACGCGCTCGGGGTGGCGGCCTACGGGAAGGGGCCGTGGCTGAACCAGGTGCGGCTTCGCCCTACCCATCCGCCGGCGCCCTTGCTCCGGAAGGAGTTCGGTGTCACCAAGCCGGTCAAACAAGCGCGGCTCTACGCGAGCGGGCTCGGATATGGTGAGTACTACCTCAACGGCGCACGGATAGCCGCGGCCACGAGGAGCGAGGAACGCAGCGGTGACCGAGTCCTCGATCCGGCTTTCACCGACTACAACCAACGGGTGCTGTACTCGACCTACGACGTCACCGGGCAGATCAAGCGGGGTGCCAACGCGATCGGCGCCGAACTGGGTCGAGGTCACTTCGGATTCGTCAGCCCGGCCGGCGGTGCGGATTTCGTCGACGATACCAAGCTGCTACTGCAGTTGGAGATTGAATACACCGACGGTAGTACCCAGACCGTGGCCTCGGACGGGACCTGGCGGGTGACCGAGGGGCCGAGGGTTTACGACAACATCGCCACCGGCGAGACATACGACGCCCGGCGGGCGCTGCCGGGTTGGGTCACGCCCGGCTACGACGCCACAGGCTGGTCCAGCGCGGCGGTCCTCTCGCCCCCGGCGCAGGAGATTCGGGCGCAGTCGATGCCTCCGATCACCGCGACCGACATCAAGCCGGTGCGCATCACGGAGCCGAAGCCGGGCGTATATGTGTTTGACATGGGCCGGACCACGGCTGGTTGGGCCAGACTGTCGGTTTCCGGTCCGGCCGGCCGCGAGGTCAGGATGCTGTACGGCGAGGAGTTGAACGACGACGGAACGGTGCGGAACCTCGGCCACCACGACCCGGAGCGTAGCGACGCGCCCGGACAGCTCGACATCTATCTCCTCAACGGCAAGGGCAGGGAGGTCTGGGAGCCTGGGTTCAGCTACACCGGTTTCCAGTACGTCCAGGTGGAGGGCCTGCCCGAGCGGCCCAGCACCAGCACCATCACGGGTCGGCAGGTACACAACGCGGTCGACTCGGTTGGCCGCTTCACGTCGTCCAACCGGCTGTACGGTCGCATCCACGATGCGATGCGGGCCACCATCCTCAACAACCTGCAGAGCATTCCGACCGACAGCCCGACCTTCGAGCGGCGCGGCTGGTCCGGCGACGCGCACGTCGCGCTGCCGACGATGCTCTACAACTTCGACATGGCCGCCTTCTTCAAGAAGTGGCTGGACGACTTCGAGGACAACCAAGTGGATACCGCGCAGAACGGGAGGGTGACGGTCGTCGCGCCATGGCCGAACGACTTCCGTTCGGGGAGTATCTCCGCGGCCTGGACCGGCGTGCTTCCGGCACTCACCTGGGCTCTCTACGTCAGTTACGGTGACCGCACCGTGCTCACCGAGCACTACGGGTTGCTGACCAGGTACATGGATTTCATGCAGACGCAGCTCGACGACGGAATCATGAGCGTCGAGCAGTACGGCGACCACTCGTCACCCTTCGGGGCGAACCCTCAGGAAGACCGGCGCCTGGTCGGCACGGCCTACTTCTACAAGTCGGCCCGCGAAATGGCGCAGATCGCCACTGTGCTCGGCCGAGCCGCCGACGCCGCGCGCTACACCGCCCTGGCCGACCACGTGCGGGACCGGTTCAACGCCGTCTACTACGACCAGAACGGCGGCTACTACGACACCTTCGAGGGGTTCGAGTACAAGCAGACCTCCAATGCCGTGCCGCTCGCCTTCGACATGGTCCCGGAGGCGCACAAGGCCTCGGTGGTGCAAAGCCTGGTCGACGACATCAAGGCTCGCGGTTGGCACCTCAACGCCGGAATCCTGGGCACCAGCGTGCTGCTGCCGGTGCTGTCCGCGTACGGTCACCACGACGTTGCGCACCGGCTCGCCAGCCAGACCACCTACCCCAGTTGGGGCTACTGGATCGAGAACGGAGCGACCACGATCCCGTCGCGCTGGGCCATCCTTCCGGGGTCCAACAACCACTACATGCTGGGCACGGTCGACCAGTGGTTCTACAGTGACCTCGCGGGCATCACGCCGTCCCCGTCCGGGCCCGGCTACGAGAAGTTCGTCGTTCGACCGCGCATCGGTTCACTCGGGCACGCCACCGCGACGCACGAGTCCATCCGCGGCCGGATCGCGGTCGGGTGGGAGCGCGACGACGACGCGTTGACGCTCGACGTCACCGTACCGGTCAACTCCTCCGCGACGGTCTACGTGCCGACCAGCGACAGTGACAGTGTCACCGAAGGCCGTCGGCCAGCCGACCGGGCCGACGGCGTCAGGTACGTCGAGACGCAAGGCGGGTACGCGGTCTACGAGGTGGGCTCGGGCACCTACCGTTTCGCCTCGAGACTGTAGACCCCGCAGGACTGGGCCGGGAGCGGGTGCGCACCGAACTCGACGCGTACCTCCGTGGTTGCGTCGACCACCACGGAGTCATCGACCTCGACGCCGCGCTACGCGGGACCCGACATCGCTGCTCCCCGGGGTACGACAGCGGCGACCACACCCACCCCGGCCCGGCCGGGCTACCGCGCAATGGCCGACGCCGTCGACCCGCGCCTGCTCCGGTAGCCCGGCCAGCGGCAGCCCACACCAGGTTTCTGGGCGGGTATGACTGCCCTCTGTTATTGCCCGACTAACGCACCTTGTCGTAGATCTCGAGTTCGTGGACGCGCGCCACGTCGATCTCGTCGGTGGACCGCTCGGTGACCACCAGGCGAACCTGGTCGGTGGGGCCGGAGTCGATCGGGATGTCGACCACCGGAAGGGTGTTGCCGGTGAAGGCGCCGGCCTGGGCCCAGGTGCCGTCAGGGCTGCGGGTCTGCACGACGCCGGCGACGATCCGAAGGGAGGGGGTCCCTCCGCCGGTGTAGAGCCGGACCAGCCTCGGCGAGGTCGGCGCGGCGAGGTGGACGGTGATCGACGGCTGCGCGTCGTCGAGGGCGGAGAGCCAGCGGCTGGCGTTCGAGGTGGCGTTGCCGTCCACCGCCAGGTCGCCGGTGTACCGCGGCTGGTATGTCGAGCTGACGTCGACCGGCCGGTTCAGCGCGAGGTTCGGGCCGTCCGGAACGTACACCTCGGGCACCTCCCACTCGGTGCTCGGCGAGTATCCGACGGTCCCGTCCGGCAGGCGGGTGGCGACGCGCACCTGCACCACGGTCGGCCGCTCGAGGGTCGACAGGTCCAGGGTCTGCGTGAAGGCATACCCGGTTTCGTGGGCGGTGTCGGTCCAGGCGTCTACGCCGGCGACGCGCCACTGGGCCCAGCTCTCGACCGTGGCGAAGTACGACCAGAAGACCAGTGGCGTCAGGGGTTCGCCGTCGATTGTGACGCCCCGCAACTCCGGCCCCAGCGGGTCGTCGGAAAGCCTCACGTCGACAGCGAGGACGGCGACTCCGTTCGGGGGCAGCGAGAGCGACCACTCGGCGTCGCCGGCCCTGGCGACCTTTCCGGTGACGGCCCGCCAACCCGTCCAGGTGGCGCGGCTGCCCGGTTCGACGCCGCGCGGGTTGAGCGTCACGGTGGCCGAGGTGGCCCGGCCGAGTTGGTTGAGCGCCACCAGGTACAACCGGGTGCCGTCGGTCGACCGCGCGGTGATGACGTCCACATTCGGGTCGTCGACGGTGAGCAGGGTCCGTGGCATCCACAGGTCCACCGGCTGTCCGTACAGCCGGCCGGCGGCGAAGCCGTACGGCCGGTGGGAACCCACCTTGGCGGTGCAGAGTCCGGGCGGGAAGCTGACCCTGCCGCCGGTGCGCAGGTGGGCCTCGGCGAGCAGGTAGTCCAGTACCCACCCGATGTGCCACCACCCGTGCCACGGGTAGACGCTGTCGCCACCGTTGCCGGCCGACCAGTAGTACGACGGGATGCCACTGCCGAGACCGACGAAGGCGTCACGGCCGCGGGCCGCGGCCCGGGCCAGGTCGAGAAAGTGCACGTCACCGGTGAGCTGGAAGAACCGTACGAACGCACCGGCGTGGCTGGCCAGCAGGATGGGCCCGCCCCATCTCGCGCTGCCGGTGTAGCCGGACCGCTCGTAGCTGAGGCCGACCTGGCTGGTCTGCCAGTCCGCCACCTCGACACCGTGGAAGGTCTTCGTGGTCGTGGTGGCGGTGGGATGGTCGAAGATGTGCAGCGTGTAGAAGCGGGCGCACTCGATCGCCGCATCCCGATAGAACTGGACCCCGGTCAGCTCGTGCAGTTCGAGCAGGGCCTGCGCGGCGAAGATGACGGAGAAGTCGCGGGTCAGCCGGGCGTCGTCGCACACGCCGACGAAGTCACCGGTGGTGACGGCGTGCTCGATGAACCAGTCGGCCCCGCGGCGGGCCGCGGCCAGGTACCGGGCGTCGCCGAGAACCCGGTACGCGGCGACGAAGCCGTACCAGGTGGCACGCAGGTCGGGCAGCTCCGGGTACTGCCGGACGTCCGGCTTCTCCCGCTGGTAGCCGATGTCGAAGCTGCCGTCGTCGTGCTGCCAGCTCAACAGCTTGTCGGCGCCGAGCCGGATCCGATCCCGGATCTCGGTGTCCGACGGGTCGAACAGGGCGATGTTGCCCATGTCGGCGAGCGTGTAGAAGGTGGTGAAGATCGGCGAGACGTAGTCCGGGGTGGGGTTGTTGGTCCAGACCAGCTCGCTGACCCAGCCACCGTTCATGAAGTACTCGCCGAGCGCGGCGCCGTGGAACGGCCCCTCGGTGGTCTGCTGTTGGGCCAGCTTGAAGTTCCGGGCCACCGGCAGCCGGTCATGGCGGATGATCGGGTCACCGGTGAGCTTGTCCATCATCCACATGGCGCCGACGTCGGAGAGCTTGCCGCTCTCGGCGCCGAGGGTCAGCCCGGCGTGCTCCCAGGTGTGCCACTGGGAGCGTGGCGACACGATGAAGTCGTGCATCCGGTTGATTCGATGCGACAGCGAGTCGGTCGCGCGCGCCAGGGCCAGATAGTCGCCCAGCCGGTACACGTCCCGGGTGACGTGCCTGGCCGCCTCGTACCAGCTCTCGTCGCTGAGCACGTACCGGAACGTCGCCGTGACCGACTCGCCGGCGGCGAGCTGCGAGCCGGCCTGCCCGAGCACCGGGTAGACGCTCGTCGGGCTGAGTTCGCCGGTGAGCGCCCGCAGCGACATGCCCACCTGCCAGGTGCTCTGCGTGGAGGCGCTGTCGGCCCACGGGTCGCGGGCCAGCGACGGGTCGGCGATGACCGCGAGCGCGACGTCCTGGGTGCGGCTTCGCAGGATGGCGGTGAGGCTGGTCGTCGTGGCCTCCGTGGTCACCAGCGGTACCGTCGGCACGCCCACCTGGTACTGGTAGGTCAGCGTGTCGTCGGTCGCCGAGGTCGCCGACGACCAGTAGCCGGGAATGACGCCCCAGCCTAGGTCTTCGTCGGCGAGGGTGGCGAGCGTCGGGCTCGGGATGGAATACCAGCCGGCGCTGTTCGGCGTCCAGGTGAGCGTCACCACGACGTCGGTCGCGGTGGCGGGGTCGAGCCGCCACACCGCCCGCATGGTGCCGGTGGGCTGCGTCGCGACGAAGGTGACCGTCTGCCCCCGCCGGCTCGCCCGCTGCGGCAGGAACGACGTGCGGGTTCCGGCGGTCACCCGCCGCACACTGTCGGGGTCCGGGGCCGAACCGGCCGACCAGATGCCGTACCGGCCGGACGGCGTGCGGACGCTCCGCCAGCCGTTGTGCCGCTTGCTCCGCAGCCAGGTCAATGCCCAACCGTCGGGGGTGTGCCGCCATCTCAGGCTGATCGCGTGGTTCTGCAGGACGAGGGCGTCAACGTCGCCGCCGCCGTCGGTGTCGGCTGCGGCGGCACCGGATGCCACCAGGGCGGGTACGGCGGCGCCGGCGCTTCCGGCTGCGGCGTACCGGAGCAGGGCGCGGCGGGCGAGTCCCGCTTCGGGCCGGGTCATGGGAACCTCCGAGTGCGGTCGAGCAGGTGCCTGCGAGGGCCGACGGTCTACCTGCGGGGGAGATTGGCTCGACGGTGCGGACGCGGGCGGGCGTCAGCGACCGGGCGGGACCTGCGTCAGGCGGATGTGGTCCAGGCCGAGTCCTGTCCCGCCGCCGGCCCCGGGTCCGTCGACCGCGAGTCGCAGCCGGTAGGTGCCCGGCCGGGCGATGGTGAAGCGTCCGCAGGAGAACTCGCGGAATGCGGTGCCGACGTCGATGGCCGGCGCGAAGGTCTCCCCCGGTCCGACGCCGACGATCGAGGCACGGACCACGCCCGACGCGGCGTCCTGCCGGCACCGGGCCGTCACGACGTAGACACCGGGCAGCGGGACCGGCACGGACAGTTCGAGGCGGTCGCCCGGGGCCGCCGCCACGTAGTCGAGCAGGCGGTATCCCGACGCGTTCAGATCGGTGACGGCCTCGGCGGCACCGCCGCTGACCCGCCACCGCGCGGTCTCGGCCGGCAGGCGGAACTCCCGGATCCGGGTACCCCGCCGCAGCGAGTCCTCGCCACCGGTGAGCCATGCCAGGTCGAAGCGCGCGAGCGCCACGCGGTCGACGACGTTGTTGGTGTTGACATCCTTGCCGTACAACACCAGGATCGTCCCGTCGGCGAGCCGGGCGATGTCGGAGTAACTCGACCGTCCGGAGTAGACGGTCCTGCTGTAGGGGTAGCTGCATCCCTCGTCGTAGCTGAGGCTCACGGTCAGGTTCTCCCGCCGGGCGGTGCTGTCCGGTCGGCTGAACAGCGTCCGGGAGACGGCACGACTGCCCGGACCGCCGGTGTAGCGGGTGAAGCTCGCGTCCACCGCCGTGAAGTGGGCCACCGACGAGTCGAACACCAGGGGCGACCACGACTCGCCCCGATCGACGCTGACCGCGGTGATCCGCGGGTGGACGCCGCCGCTGGAGTACCGGCCGTTGAGGACGATCGAACCATCGGGTCGCTGTACCAGGCGTGACTCGTTGACCGGGTATATCGGCGACACCGGGGCCACACCGCCGGCCCGCCAGGTGGCGCCGTGGTCGTCGCTGACGATCACGCCGACCCCGTACCGCCGCTGATCGGCCGGGAACGCCACGCCGCGCCGGTGCCACACCTGCTGCACGAGCCGGCCGTCGGCGAGCTGGATCCCGTGGCCCGGCCCGGGCAGATGGAACGTCCATTCGTGCTCGTCACCGTCGAAGAGACCGGTCACCTCGCTGCGGTCGGACCAGCTTCGACCGTCATCGTCGGTGAACCGGAAAAACACCCGGCTCGCCGCGTTGTGCTCGTTGAGGGCGTAGAAGACGAAGACCCGGCCGGTCCACCGGTCGACGAGCGGCGTCGGGTTCGCCCAACTCTCCTCCCCCTCGCTGCTCTCGATCGCGATGGTGTCGCCCCAGGTCGCCCCGCCGTCGACGCTGCGTCGGCACACCACGTGGTGTGCGCCGTCGTCAGTACGGCTCAGGCGCGCCTCGCTGAAAGCCAGCACGGTGTCCCGAGTAGTGACCGCCAGGCCGTAGACGAAGTGCGTCACCACTGCGTCCTCGCCACTGGCCCAGACCGTCGACTCGGCGAAGAACCCGTCGCGTGTCGCTGGTGTGGAGCCGGAGCCGAGGGCGGGACGCGCGCCGAGCAGCGCCGCGCCCGCTGCGGCCGCACCGGCGGCCAGGACGGTTCGTCGTGGTACGCCGTGCCGGTTGATGGGCAGGACCATGCGAATGTCTCCTTGGACGGACGCTCCGGGCGTTGCACGACCTCGATGAGGTTTTCCGGACGTTACCGCCGTCCTGATCATGACACCAGGTGCTAATGGGTATTAGCATTTCCGGCTCGTTTCCTGCCGCTGACCGTGAAGAGACGAGCGCCAGCTCCCTTGACACTGCCGCGACCGGCGGGCGAAGCTGGCGATCACCACAGTCGGGCGCATTAGCAAGGGGCAGGGATGACCCGCGGACCGGCGAGGCGACCGACCCAGGCCGACGTCGCCCGCCTTGCCGACGTCAGCCAGGCGACGGTCTCGCTCGTGCTGAACGAGCGCGACGCGGGCGTGCGGATAAGCCCGGTGACCCGCGAGCGGGTGCTGAACGTCATCCGCGAGTTGGGCTACGTCGCCAATGCCTCCGCGAGGTCGCTCGCCGGTGGCCGCAACAGGATCATCGGCGTCTACACCTTCGAACCGGTCTTCCCCACCACCAGCGTCGACTTCTACTTCCCGTTCCTGCTCGGCATGGAGCAGGAGGCCGCCGAGCTCGGGTACGACCTCCTGCTGTTCACCGGCGTTGCCGGCGGCCGGCAGATCTTCCGGGACGGGTCGACGCGGCTGGCCCTGGCCGACGGTGCGCTGCTCCTCGGTCGCTATCCGAACGTCGAGGAGATCGAGCAGCTCCGCGACTCCGGATACCCGTTCGTCTACGTGGGACACCGCGAGGTCAGCGGTGCGCCGATCCCCTATGTCGCCGCCGACTATGCCCGAGCGACGCAGCGGCTGACCGAGCGACTCTTCGAGGTGGGACACGAGCGGGTCGTGTACGCGCGGATCGGCAACGGCGACGCCCAACCGAGCCGCGACCGGGAGAAGGGGTTCCGACGCGCGGTGCCGACCAGGGACCTGCGGCGGCCCGTCGGCCCGGTATGGACCCTTGAGTCGCCGGACGAGGTGGCGGGGTTGCTCGCGGAGATCCGCCGGGCCGGCGTCACCGCGGTCGTCGCGGAGCAGCACGTCCTCGCCCAGGAGCTGCTGGCCTGCGGTGAGCGGCAGGGCATGTCAGTTCCGGGCGACCTGAGCATCGTCGTTCTCGGCGACTCCACGGGTGCCCGCGGTGACGACACGCCGTGGACCGGGCTGGTGGTGCCCCGCGAGCAGATGGGCCGACAGGCGACCCGGCTGCTGGTTCGGCTGCTGAAGCCGGCGGAGGAGGCGGAGGAGGCGGCCCACTGCGAGAGCGTCGAGTGCCCGCTCGTGCCGGGCGCCACCGTCGCGCCGCCGCCCGTACCGCCGCGACATCAGTAGCGCATCGGCTGCCCGTCGGGCCGGAGCGACGAGCTGAACCGGGGCTCGGGTACCAGGTCCCGCCCCGGCTGGTCGGTGCCGCGCCGGACGCCCGGCGCCGTCGGCTTGGTCGTGCTGTAGAGCCATGCGGCGAAGAACTCGTCGAGAGACTTCCCGGAGATCCGCTCGGCGAGCGCGATGAACTCGTCGGTGCTGACCGTGCCACCCGCCCGGGAAGCCGTCCAGGTGCGCAGGATGTCGAAGAAGGCGGCATCGCCGACGGTGACCCGCAGCGCCTGTAGCGTCATCGCCCCCCGGCTGTAGACGACCGGGGAGAGCATCTCCGCCGGACCGGGATCGCCGATCTTCAGTTGCCAGATCGGCGAGTCGGCGGGGAACTCCCGGTAGTAGTAGTCGAAGGTCTCCTGGGGTGTCGAGCCGCCGTCGTGCTCCTCCCAGAGCCATTCGGCGTAGGTCGCGAACCCCTCGTTGAGCCAGATGTCTCGCCACTGCCGGACCGTCAGGGCGTCGCCGAACCACTGGTGGGCCAGTTCGTGGACCACGACGCTGTCGGCCTGGCTCTGGTACGCGAAGAAGTCGGGTGAGTAGACGGGCCGGGTCTGGGTCTCGAGCGCGAAGCCGAGTGGCGCGTTGTCGACGATGGCGCCCGCCGTGCGGAACGGGTACGGGCCGAACGCGTCGGCGAGGAACTCGATGACCTCGGGCTGGCGGCCGAGTGCCCGGTCGATGACACTCCCCGCCGACGGCAGCTCGTCGACCGTGGTGGAGGTCCAGGTGTTCGGGTTGGCGGGGCTGCCCGCCGGAGCGGGGGGCGTGGTCCAACCGTCCAGGACATCCCCGTCCGCCTCGAAGGAGGTGTTGCCGGCCCCGGTGGAGACGGTGAGGTCGTCCAGGTACACACCGGTGCGCTCGGTCGTGTCGTCGGCCGGGCCCGGCGCCTTGCTGACGTAGGAGAGCGAGACCTCCACCCGCTTGCCGGCGTACGCGGCCAGGTCGACGGTCCACCTGCCGTACTCGTTGCCGTAGTTGAACGAACTCTGCCCGAACCACCTGCCGGTGGTGCCGGACGGCACGCACGTGCCGTCGGGTCCGACGCTCAGGTAGTGGGCGAGGAAGGGATGCGTGCCGGGGATGCTGTCACACAACGACCCGGGGTAGTCCCTGGCGTAGCCGTCGGCGTCCGGCAGGGTGGTCCAGTCGTCCGACCCGACGGTGTGCGCCTCGACGAAGAAGAAGCCCGGGTCCGGCGTGTCCAGACTGGCCCAGAAGCTCAGCTGCGCGCCGTCGGCGGGGACGTCGATGGTCCGGGAGAGCCGCTTGTAGCCGGGCGCGCCGCTCCGGGAGTAGAGCAGCCGGTCACCGGTGCGCGGCCGCACGACCGGCCCGGTCAGCTCGCTGTCGACCGCGTCCCAGTACCGGATTCCGGCCCGTTCGTACGCACGCAGGTCGAAGCTGCCCACCGTGGCGGTGGCCAGGTAGGAGGCCATCGGCTGCCGGGCGTCCCAGCTCCAGGTGGTCCGGCCGTCCCGGCTGGAGCGGCCGGTCAGGACACCGTTCGAGACCGCCGTCAGGCCGTCCGGCACGGTGATCCGGATCGTGTACGACGCCTTGTCGCTCGGGTGGTCGTTGACCGGGAACCAGGTGGCGGCAACGTGCGGTTGGCCGGCTACGACCATGCCGTCCGTGGTGTGGACGAAGCCGGAGGTACCGATCGCGGGATCGTCGATCGTCTGCGGTACGCCGCCGTAACGCACCACGGTGCTGAAGGTGGCGTTCCGGGCGACGCCCCGCGCCGGGGTGACCGTCAGTTCGCCCTCGTCCCGGCTCCACCTGGCCGAGTGCCCGTCGACCGTGACCGAACGGACGGTCAGCCCGTCGAGGTCGAGGTTGAAGGCGGAGAGGTTCTGCGTGGCGACCGAGGTGATCGTCGCAACGCCGGTCAGCACGTCGGTGGCGGGGCTGTAGCCGATCTCCAGCCGGTAGTGCTGGACGTCGTACCCCCCGTTGCCGTCGAGGGGGAGGTAGGGGTCGCCCGCGCCCGCCGCGCCGGGGCTGAAGCCGCCCTGGGCGGCGGCCATCGCACCGGCCGGACTCGAGGCCAGGACGACGGCGAGTGCGGTCGAGATGACGAGTGTGGCTCTGCGCAACATGTGTTCTCCGCGGGGAGCTGGGACGACTCTTCCTCGGCGGCCGAGACGGACCTCGGTCCGGTGCGCCTCCTGTCGACTCCGTAGTCCAGCGCGACCACCGACGCGCTCACGATACGGAGCGGAGCGGTCTGGCCCGCTGTCTACTGCCGACACATTCCGGCCCCGGACGTTGTCGGGAACGCTGGCAGCGGTCTGGTGGGCACTTTCGCCGGAACAGGTCGAACGATGGGCGGGATGGCCCGCATGCGAAGGACGCTTGTGATCACGACCCTGACCCTGGGGCTCGTGTCGGTAGGCGGGCCGCTGTCTCGGTCGACTGGATGCGGTCCGGTCAGATCGCCCTCGGTCTCGCCCGCACTCCGATAGAGCCGACGGGAATCCCGCCAGCCGCCGCACGGTGCGGCCACAACCGGACGAGGTACCGTTCCAGCCCCGCAAGGCTCCCCCAGGCCGTCATCGTGTCCTCGACGGAGGCGTACAGGGTCTCCTCCCGGACGCGGCGCGCCGCTTCGCGCATCTCGGCCCGCCCGGTGTGCCCGAGGCGTACGGCGTAGCTGCCCGGTCCCGCCCCGGCATCGATGTCCCGCATGACCGCCGGTACGGCATTGTCGGCCGCGTCCACCAGGATCCGTCCGCTCGGTAGGTCGAGGGTGGTGTGCGGCTCCCGGTGCCACGGCGGTTGGTCGGCTGGCGCCGCACCGAGGATCTCGATGCGCAGGCGCGGCCGGCTGAGCTGGTCGGCACAGCGGACCAGCAGGACACCCCCGGCGGCGCCGTAGCCGCGCCCGGCACGGCTGCCGGGAATGCGCGCGGCGTCGGCGGCCCCTTGTTGCGCGACAGCGGTGTCGGCGCTGACGTCTCGCACCAGGAACACCCCGTCCGCGGTGGGGATCACGCACTCGACGGTCAGCGGCATCGGCTGCTCCTGCTCCACCCTTCCGGGGTTGCCGGCGCCGCGAGCAGCGCCGGCAACCCCGGGAACCGGTCAGCGGTCGATGGAGACGAAGAACGGATCGTTGTTGAGGATCCGTTGGGTCTGGTAGAAGCCCAGATTCAGGTACCGGCGGCCGGATTCCTGGTTGTCGAGTTCCCCGATGAGACGGGAGGATCCGTGCCAGGTCCGCCAACCGTTGGTGTCTCCGTCGGCCGCGCTACTGCCGGTGTACGCGCCCTCCTTGGTCGAGGCGAACGGATACTCGTCGCAGTTGAGGTTGGGGCTTGCCGCGCCCGGACCCCACACGTCCTCGCAGACCTTGCCCGCGTACGTGCGGTTGCGGTCCTGCAGGACGCTGTCGACCAGGCGGTGCAACGGCCGCTGGTCGGCACCCAGCGACGGCTTGAACTCACCCGGCGGGACCTTGATCAACAAGGACGGGAAGGTGCGCTCGACATGGTGCAGCGCGTCATCGATGTGCTGAATCGATTCTCTGACGGCTTGCTCGTTACCGTCGGCCCGGGCCAGCGCCAGCAGGTCGTAGGTGGGAATGAAGTCGGCGAAGACCGTACCGTTGTGTTTGCCGGCGACCTGGCCAGCCGAGTCGAAGCGCACCTGGGCCCTGGTCATGTCGTCCTCGATCCACGGGGCGATCCTCGGATCCACCGGCATGATCGCCATGTTGAGTTCGACCAGGCTGTCGACCAGATACTCGGCACCGATGCCGGTGCCGTCCGGCGAGGTCATCGTGACATCGAACCGGGGATCGAGTCGCCAGGTCCCGAGCAGTTGCTCCCGCTCACCCGATGTCGGAGTGCAGGTGACGAGGCCACTGTTACAGCCGCTCAGATCCACTCTCATCGGTGTCGTCTCGCGTTCGACGCCACCCAGCGCCGTCCAGTTGTCGAAGGTCAGGGTGAAGTCCACCTGTCGGGTGCCGTTCTGCGCGATACCGATCAGGGTGTAGTCGAACTCCACGCTGGCCAGCACGGTGGTGCAGCCGGTGCAGCGCAGCTCGACCTTGCGATGGCCGATGTGACACCGGCTGAACCGGTCGGCCATCCAGCCCTCCTGGGTCGCGGCGGCTGAGGCGTGCTCGCTCCGGCACACCTCCTTGAGCTCGTCCTCCCGGGACGCTGTGGCCCGGTCGGCGCTGCGCGGAACGGCGCTGTTGGTCTGTGGTGGCGCGTCGGGTGGCACCGGCGTACCGCCCACCGACTCGGTGACGATCCAGCCGAACTCGGCCGACGCCGGGGCCGCCGTGGCGGGCACCGCGGCGACGCCCGTCGCGAGAGTCGTGGTCAGCAGCACTGCGAGTCGCTTCAGTACGGTGGTCACGCGAATTCCTTCCGGACGCAGCGGTGGCCCAGGCAGGCGTAGAGCAGTCGGCCGGTCTCGGCCAGGTAGACCATCGTGTATCCGGCGTAGGACCGGTCGGCTTGCCGGCTCAGTCCGGTCGCCGGGCTGTCACTGGTCACCACATGCACCTTCTCGGCACCGTCGACGGTGTTGAGGGTCGTACCGGAGCGGCGGGTGAAGTCCGCAGCCGTCAACGTCGTCGTGTGCACACCCGCTGCCGCCGCACGGTCGCCGACCGCGGCGCGGGCACGCTGCCGGGCTGCGTCCGCCGTTACCGGAGCGCTCCGCTTCGGCGCGGCTGCCCGACGGTCTGCCCCGGCCGCGGGACCGCGGGTGGTGTTGCACACCTTGCGGGCCCGCACACAATCCGCCAGCCCGGGAACAGTGGCCAGGCACCGGGTGGCGTCGGCCGCCAGGCAGGCAGCCAGAGCGCGCTGGTCTACTCCGTTGTGTACGCCGCTGGCCGGGGCCGCTGGTGCCGGCGGCACACTGCCGGTCCGGGCCACCGACCCGACACCGGGCTTACCGACCACGAATCGGTCCACTTCCCCCGGCAAGCCGGCGGCGCTCGAGTCTCGGGTAACCAGTGACGCGGTGAAGCAGTGTGGTGGACTGTCGGGCTCGTCCAACGTGAGCGTCAGCGGATCCGGCTGTCCACAGACGTTGGCCGGAAAGGCAGCCACCTCGCGCAACTGCGGACGGCGCCACAGTCCCTCGTCGCCGAGAATCTGCACCCGGTTTTCGAACGTCTTGTCCAGCACCGTGTTCTCGGCGTACTGGGGAAGCAGCCCGTACTGCAGGTCCCGGGCGCGGCCGCCGGTGGCGAGTTGGGTCGTACCCACCGGATTGAAGTCGTAGAACATGTCCCACTGGCCGTCGGAGTTCCCCAGGCTCATCCAGGTGTGCATGGTGCCGTCGTCGAGTGTGGAGTCGACCGCGTCGATGGCGTGGTACTCCTCGACGAGCCACCCGTCGCGCAGGCCCGTCTCGACCCAGTAGGCCGAGTGGCTGGTGGAGTTGGTGCTGGCCAGGTAGTCGCCCCGCCAGCCCATTTCGACGTAGTCGTATCCGGGGTTGTCTCCCCCACTGGTCAACGGATTCCAGTTGACCTGGTTGGACATGGTGTTGGCGTCCCGAGGGGTGGAGCCCGCCTCGTTCAACGTCATCGGGTGCTGGCGCCACGCTCCCATCACCCCGGACACCAGGTCGGACGAGTGTACGCACAGCGCGATCACATGGCGGGCAGGACAGTCGAAGGTACCGATTCGGATCCGCCAGAGCTGGGTCGCGAAGTAGCTGCTACAGCCCCACATCGTCGCCGGCGCGTTGTCCGCGCTGTTGTACAGGTCCAGGCAGCGTCCGTCGCGCTTGTTGCGTAGCGCGAAGCCGCCGGTGGGAAATGTCCGGGCGGTCCCGGTGGTCCACAGTTGCTGGTCCGCGGTGCCGCAGTCGGCGAGCGCGACGTCGGCACCGTCGGCGGCGGCCGCCGCCTGCAGGCAGCGGCCGGACGAGGCGTGCCGGATGCGGTAGACGGGTGCGGCACCCGGCGTGACGACCTCGAAACTCCAGCGCTGCGCCTTGACGTCGGCTAGCTGGCCGACCTGGTAGCTGCGAACCTTGACCTTGGTGCCTGCGGCGTCGGCGTCGGCTGCCAACACCTGGAGGTCGTCCTCGGTGGCCTGGCCGATGGCCACCGGATCCGGGAGCGGGACCGCGGCCTCGGCCGCGCTGGCTGGTACCAGAAGGACTCCCGCTGCCAGGGTGGCGGCGAGTACCGTCGCACATCGGCGTCGGACTTGCTGCATACATGCTCCTCCCGCGATGCCGCGGATACAGGGGCACGACTCGACAACCCGGCGGCCCCCGTACCGCTTCGGCGTTGGCTATGCGGTCCCAGCCTGGGGCCTCGGGTTTGAATCTGGCATGCAGCCGGCTTGAATGTGCAGCTCACGCCGCTGCGGTGAGGGGCAGCGCGACTCCGGAAGGGCCAAGGTCGCGACGGCTGGAGGACCCGACGGGTATCAGAGCCTCCAGGGGTCGCTTTCGGCGTCAAGCTCCGTCACGGACGCCGAAGAGTGTGCCGACCAGCCCGGACGGCCACCCCGGGGCGCGAGCGACCGCAGGATCGCGATCGCCCGCGCGCCGCCTGGCAAGGTCACTTCGTCAGCGCCTGCATCTGCTCACGGGCCGTGGCCAGGGCGTCCTTCGGGGAGGCCTTGCCCACCAGTGCGGCCTGTACGCCGGTCGCGAGGGCCTGTTCGATCTGGGCGAACTGGGGGTAGATCCAGAACGGGTCGGGCTCGGCGGATGCCCCGATGCTGGCGCTGAACTCCTTGGTGAACACGTCCGCCTGGACCTCCGCACCGGACAGGCCCGCTGTGGTGGTGGGCGGAAGACCTGCCTTGGCGAACCATTCGGCGCCGTACTTCGGGTCGCTGGTGAGCGTCGCGGCGAACTTCGTCGCCGCCTCGGCACCGTTGCCCTGCACGACCGCGATCGCGTGTCCCCAGGCCAGGTTGCGCGACTTCGCTCCGCTTGCCAGCACCGGCCGGGAGGTGGGCCGCAGCTTCTCGCCGAGCTGCTTGTCCGAGGCGGTCTTGAGGACCGCACCCCGGCCCGCGATGGCGTCCTCGTAGTAGCCGACCTTCCCCTGGGCGAACAGGGCACGGGCGTCGAACCGGTTCACGTCGGGGGCGATGAGCTTCTCGTCGTACAGCTTCTTGTACCAGGTGAGCGCCGCTACGCTGGCGTCGTCGCCGACGACCACCCGGCCATCCTGGACGACCGGCGAGCCGAACGCCCACATCCAGGCGATGAAGTCCTTGAGCTGGTCGACCTTGGTCATCGCCGCCCACGGCACGATCCCGTTACCGAGCCCCTTGAGCGCGCGCAGCGCCTGCTCGAAGTCCTCGACGGTGGTCGGCGCGGTGCTGATGCCGGCCCTGCCGAGCAGTTCGGAGTTGCCGATCAGGCCGATCCCCGCCGTGGTCCAGGGCAGTCCGTACTGCTTGCCCTGGACCTTTCCGATGTCCAGCGCCGCCTGGGTGTAGCCGCCACCGGTCGCCGGCGCGCCGAACTCCACCAGCTTGCCGGTCGCGGCCAGGGTGGCGAGCCAGGCGACGTCCACCTGTACGGCGCCGGTGAGCGTGCCGCCACGGACCTGTAGCAGCACCTGGTTGAGGTAGTCGTTGTACGGGTACGACGCGGTGGTGATCTTCGCGCCGTTGGCGCCGGCGTACGTGTCGAGGAGCGCCTGGAGCGCGTCCTTCGTCGACGCCTCGTTGAGCGACCATCCGGTGAACGAGAAGTCCTTCCCGCCGTCGTCACCCGACGACCCGGCGGAGCCGGTGGTCGACGGGGCGCAGCCGGCGAGGGCCCCCGCGCCCAGCGTGGCGCCGGCGCCGAGGCCCACGAGCCGGAGCAGGTTACGGCGGGACAGCGAGCTGGCGGGAAGACTGCCTGACGATGTCATCTGGAATCTCCTGTGGTTACGGGACGAGGTGTGTGGCGTTATTGCCGGGCCGCCCGGAGCCGGACGGTCGGCGCGGGATGCGAGGCGTCAGCCCTTGACCGCGCCGGCGGTGAGGCCGGCGACGAGGTAGCGCTGGAGGATGATGAAACCGACGACGACAGGTAGCGATACGACGAGCGAGGCGGCCATGAGGTCGGGCCAGGCGGCCTGGAACTCGCCCAGATAGGTGTTGACCAGCCCCGGGGGAAGGGTCTGCTTCTCCGGGCCGGCGAGGGTGAGGGCGAAGATGAAGTCGTTCCAGCCTCGGATGAAGGCGAACAGTCCGGTGGCGACGAGGCCGGGCAGGCTCACCGGCAACACGATGCGGTGGATGATGGCGCCCTGCCCTGCGCCGTCCATCTTGGCCGCCTCGATCAGTTCGTCGGGGATCGTGTCGAAGAAGCCCTTGAGTATCCAGACACAGAGCGGCAGCGTGAACGTCGTGAACGAGAGCACCAGCGCCAGGTAGGTGTTGAGCAGCCCGTACGCGCTGAAGACCAGGTAGAGCGTGATGAGCAGGAGCGCCTGCGGGAACATCTGGGAGGCCAGCACCAGGTACATCAACGACCGCCGGCCGCGGTAGCGGAACTTCGCGAAGGAGTACGCGGTGTAGCCGGAGACGATCACCGTGAGGAGCGCGGTCAGCAGCGAGACGACAAGGCTGTTGCCCAGGTAGCGGGCTAGCGCCGGGTTGTCGGCGAGGTTGGTGAAGTGCTCGAAGGTCACCGTCCGGGGCCACAGCCGGGGCGGGAAGGCGAACACCTCGTCGTTCGGGGTGAGCGCGGTGACCAGCAGCCAGTAGACCGGGCTGAAGGCGAAGGCGCCGATCACGGCGACGGTGGCGGCCGCACCGAACGGCCGGGGCCGGCGTCGGCGTCGGGCGCGTGGCGGGGCGGCGGGGGTGCCGGCATCCTTTGCCGGCAGAGTCCTGGATTCGGCGATCGTCACGACTTCTCCCCTCGTTCGGAGGCCCAGACGTAGACCACGACGAGGACCGACAGCAGCGCCATCCAGAGCGCGCCGAGCGCGGCGGCGCGGCCCAGGTCGAAGCCCTTGAACGCGGTGTCGTAGACCGAGACGGCGAAGGTCGTGGTGGCACCGGCGGGCCCGCCGCCGGTCAGCACGTAGATCGTGTCGAAGTGCTGGAAGTTCCAGATGGTCTCCAGCAACAGCACCACCCCGACGATGCCGCGCAGGTGGGGCAGGGTGACGTGCCAGAACCGGCGCAGCGTACCGGCCCCGTCGAGTGCGGCCGCCTCGTGCAGCGTCTGCGGCACGGTCTGGAGACCGGCCAGCAGCATCACCATCATCCAGGGGAAGCTGGCCCAGGACTTGGCGACGATCACCGCGAGCATCGCCGTACCGGGCTGCCCGAGCCAGCTGATCGGGTCGTCGACCAGGCCGAGGCGTACCAGCAGGCCGTTCAGGACCCCGTAGTTGGCGTTGAAGATCCACATCCAGACGAACGACACCACGACGCCGGGGATGATCCACGGGAAGAGGAACAGCCCTCGGAGTACGGCCCGGCCGGGCAGCCGGGTGTGCAGCGCGAGCGCGAGGGCGAAGCCGATCGCGAACGGGATGAGCGTGCTGGCGACGGTGAACACGAGGGTGTTCTGCAGCACCGGCCAGAACTGGTCCGCGAGGACGGTCCGGAAGTTGTCCAGTCCGGCGAAGCTGCGCCCGGGCAACACCAGGCTCTGCCGGAACAGGCTCGTGGTCAAGGACCCGACCAGGGGATAGAGCACGATCGCGCCGAACAGCACCAGCGCCGGCAGGGTGAGCAGAAAGCCGAAGGTACGGTCGGAGAGCCGGCGGCCGGCGGTCATGACACCACCTCTGGCGTGCTGAGCCGCTGCGGCGTGACGTGGGCCGGGCCGACATAGCCGAGACCGATGCTGATCGAGTCGGCCGCTTCGATCACGACCCGCACGAGTTCCGCCTCGCGCTGCGGCAGGTCGATCGCGGACAGCGGGCCGGACACCGACAGGCCGGCCACCACCGCTCCGGATCCGTCCCGGATCGGCGTCGCGACGCAGGCCCGGCCGAGGGCCAACTCCTCGATCTCGGTGGCGTAGCCCCGGGCCAGCGTACGGGCGATCTCCTCGTCGAGCTGCTCGTGGCTGGTGACCGTGCGGGGCGTGTAGGCCGGCAGCGCCTCGCCCGGCAGTACGCTGCGCCGCTGCTCGGCGGTGAGCCCGGAGAGCAGCGCCTTGCCGAGGCCGGTGGCGTGCAGCGGGTTGTACTGCCCGGCGAGGACGAACGACCGGGGGGCGTTCCGGCCCTCGAAGTTGAGCAGGTAGAAGAGCCGGTCGCCACGCCGTACCGCGACGTTGGCGCCCAGCCCGAGCTCGGCGGCGAGGTTCTGCGCCGTCTGCCGGGCCTCCCGGTGCACCGGGTGGTTGTTCAGGACCGAACCGCCGAGCGAGACCAGGTCGAGCCCGAGCCGGTAGAGGCCGCTGATCGGGTCGCGGTCGACGAAGCCGGCGCTCTCCAGGGTGGCCAACAGCCGGGACGCGGTGGAGAGGCCGAGGCCGGTCGCCTTGGCCACGTCGGAGACGCGCATCTCGGACCGCCCGGCGCTCAGGGCGCGCAGCACGCCCAGTGCCCGCTCGACGCTCTGGTTGCTGCCGGATTCCGCTGCCATGTGAGACCCTCTCTGAAAGTTACTTGCGCGATCCGGGAAGCTAATCCCGCAGGTTGCATGCGGTCAACGCCCGGATGCCGTGGCGACCTGCCTCGGCATCCGGCGTCGACCGCTCGTCAGGGCCGGGTGAAGCGGACCGCGTCCGCCCGGGTGGCGCCGGAACCCGCCGTCAACGTCACCGCGGCGAGTCCCTCCGGTAGCTGGTACGTGCCGATCGAGTGCCACGACCCGCCGGTGGCGCACTGGTCGACCGGCACCGTCACCCCGCCGACCGTGTACGTCGCGTCGGCGCTGCAGATCGTGTTCCCGGGTGACCAGACCTCGACCTGGTAACTGCCGGCCGGCAGGATCGCGCGCCAGGTGGCGGTGAGCCCGGCCGTTCGGGTGTACCGGCTGCCCGACCCGTCGAAGCCCTTCAGGCTGCTGGAGAGCCAGCTACCGGACTCGCCGTACGCCGGGTTGTCCGGATCGCAGGTCGACGGCGTCCCCTCGTTGGTGACGACGACGACCCGCTCCACCTCGCCGGGCAACGGCTCGATCGAATGCGGCTCCGACGGCTCCCCGCCGCCGGCGCTGTTCGTCGCGGTCACCCGGTAGGTGCCGGCGACACTCTCGTTGTCGAGCACCAGACTGGTGCCGGTCGACGAGCCGACCACCAGCTCCGGGCTGATGCCGCAGTCCTGCCGTAGCTGTGCCGTCACCACGTACGACCGGGTGCCCTCGACCGGGTCCCAGCTCAGCGTCGTGGTCCCGGTGCCGGTGTCGTGCTCCAGGCCGGTGACCCGCCCCGGCACGGCGGTGTCCCGCCCGACGGTGTGCTCGGCGGTGCCGCCGCCGGTGAGCCGGTACGTGTGTCCCCCGGCGACCGGGAAACGCAGCGCACCCGTGACCGGGTCGATCCGGTAGCCGACCCGGGCGCCGGTCCTGGTGTCCCGCACGGTCAGCGAGCGGGGATCCCAGCCGGTGTTGGCGTTCTCGACGGTGACCGCGTCGCGGCCCCGGCCGGCGGTGTAGCGGGACCCGGTCGAGACCGGGTACACCTCGGCCTTCAGCGCCCCGGCCTTGCCGGTGACCAGGACACCCTTGCCGCCGGCGAAGGCGGGGATCCGTTCGGCACCGATCGCGTAGCCGCGCAGGGTCGTCGGTCCGTGGAACACCGCTCCGGTCTCGATGTCGATCCACTTGCCCGCCGGCAGGTAGACGTCCCGGGTCTGCGCCGTGGCGAAGTCGGCGCCGAAGACCGGGGTGGCGAGCAGCGATTCGCCGAACATCCACTCGTACTGCCGGGTGGTGTCGTTCGCCAGGCCATAGGTGGCCGGGTCGTCCGGGTAGGCCAGCGGCAGCGGGGTCACCGCGCTCGGGAACCCGGTCTCGTACCCGTCCAGCACCGCGTCGTAGATGTACGGCCGCAGCGCCTCGTGCCACAGCGCCAGCCGCTTCACCGACGCCGCGTAGTCCCCGCGGCCGAGTTCCCACGGGCCCTTGCCGAAGGTCAGCACCGGCAGCATCGCGTTGAACTGGGCGTTGCGGACGAAGTACCGCTGGTACGCCGGGTCCCCCAGCGACGGTCCCGGGGTGCCGCCGACGATGTCGGGGGACAGGTTGCCGGCGCCGGAGGCGGCGTAGTTGAGCAGGTTCACCGGCATCCGGTCCGGGTCCTCGTGGTAGACCTCGCCGGTGCCGTAGATGGTGTCGTTGATCCGGATCATGTCACCCGGCACCGAGTACGCCGCGTTGCGCACCATCAGCAGTTCGCTGGCGTCGTGCAGCGCGTTCTGGACCGCGTTCCAGTTGCCGTCGAGGTGGAAGTTCGGGTCGTAGAGCATGGTGTCCTCCTTGAACCCGTCCACCCCCCACAGCCGCAGCCGGTCGACATACCAGCGCACCGCCTCCGGGTTGGTGCCGTCCAGGACGTAGCTGGCGCCGGACGGGAACTGGGCCCGGGTCACCACCCGCGGCGTACCGTCGGCGTTGCGGAGCAGGTAGCCGTGGTCCAGCGCCTCCTGCAGGAACGGCCCGTCGTACCTCGGGTTGTGGTTGCCGCCGTCGGCCGGCAGGGCCTTGAAGTTGTTGCGGGCGCCGAGCAGGAGCTTGATGTCGTTGTCGGCGAAGAGCTTCTTCAGCGCGTCCGGATCGGGGTAGCGCGGGTTGGGCAGCCCGTCGTCGCGGCCCTCCTCGGCGGTGTCGTCCCACATCCCGAAGCTGTTCGTGGTGCCCTCGACCTTGTTTCCGCGCGGCCCCGGCCAGAAGCCGGACCCGACCACGCCCCAGCTCAGCGGGTAGCCGTGGTCGAGGAACCCCTGGACCGTGTCCAGCACCGAGGACTGGTACGTGTCCCAGGCGAGGGCGCCGTACGCCTCCCAGCCCAGCCCGAAGGCAGACTCGGCGGGCTTGGCGTCGAGGTACCCGTGCCGGTGCCGGGCCTGCCGGTAGTCGGCGTACACCTGGCGCAGGTCGCGGCCGACGAAGTAGTACAGGCTCTGCACCTCGTCGACGCCGGCGGCGCCGAGCCGGTTCTCGTCCGTGGTGAGACCGACCCGCTTCTGGCCCTCGGCGAACCACACCTGGCCGAACCGCTGCTTGGGGAAGACGGTGAAGTTGGTGATAAAGCGCTTGCAGCTACCCTCGTTGGTCAGGTTGTCCAGCACCAGGCCGGTCAGCTCGGTGCTCGGCCGGACCTGCACGTTGCCGCTGCACGGTGTGCCCTGCTCCGGCTGCCCGTCGGCGAACGAGCCGTAGTCGCCGAGCCCGTACGCCGGGGCCACCCCGCCGGTACGGAAGTCGACCGTGCTGCTCTGCCCGGGCAGGTCCGGCACGGTGACCCGGGCGTACGTGTCGGTCGGCTGGATGTGCACGGTGACCCGCGCGCCGTCCGTCATCGTGACCGCCAGCACTGCGGTGGCGGACCTGGGACCGGAGACCAGCCGGGTGTCGGCGGCGTCGCTGAAGTCGGTCGCGGTGGAGGTCTTGATCCGCAGGCCGGAGGTCGGGTGGGCCGGCGCGACGGGCTTGCCGGTCGGGGTCTCGAACGAGTACCGGAAGCCGTCCTTGACGATCCGCATCCGGTAGGTCGTACCACGGATCACGATGCTGTCACCGGCGTCGACCACCCGCCGGCCCGGTCGGTCGGTGTCGGGTTGGCCGGCGGCGGGGGCTGCGGCGGTGAGGCCGAACCCGACTATGACCGTGGTGGCGACCGCGGTTGTCCGCGTGGCGCGTTTCCGCATGATGGGCTCCTGAGTCACCGGGCGGCGGGGGCACGCCCTGGGGGTGAAGGTGTGGAGTGAGCGACCCTATCTGGAAGTTGCTTGCGCGATACGGCAAGATATCCCGCATGTTGCACAAGGTCAACCGCCAGCCGGGAGTCTGTAGTGGAGATTGAGCGGGTCGAGACCCACGTGGTGAAACTGCGTCCACCGGAGGCGTACCTCGGCGCGCGGCCGGACGGCGGCGACGGCGACGCGTACTATCTCCGGCCCCCGTGGCGCAGCCTCTACTCCGACCGGTTCGAGACGCTGCTGGTCAAACTCACCTGCGTCGACGGCACGTACGGCTGGGGTGAGGCGCTCGCCCCGGTGGCGCCGGAGGTGCCCCAGGCGATCGTCGACCGACTGCTCAGCCCCGCGCTGATCGGCCAGGACCCGCGCCGGGTACGCCCACTCTGGGCCCGGCTCACCGGGCTCATGCGGGAACGCGGTCACCTCGTCGGGCACCAGGCCGACGCGCTGGCCGCCGTCGACACCGCCCTGTGGGACCTCGCCGGCAAGGCGTACGGCGCACCGGTGCACGCCCTGCTCGGCGGCGCGTACCGCACCGAGGTGCCGACGTACGTCTCCGGGCTGCCCAAGCCCACCGACGCCGCCCGCGCCGAACTCGCCCGCGACTGGGTCCGGCAGGGAGTACGCGCCATCAAGCTGCACCTCGGGCACGGGGTCGACGCCGACCTCGCCACCTACGACGCCGTCGCCGCCGCCCACCCCGAGCTACGCGTCGCGGTCGACGCGCACTGGGCCTACGACACCGCGGACGCCCTGCGGCTGGGACGGGCCCTGGACGAACGGCGGGCCTGGTTCCTGGAGGCGCCGCTGGTTCCCGAGGACGTCGACGGCCACCGGGAACTGGCCGCGGCGATCGCCACCCCGGTCGCCATCGGCGAGGCGCTGCGCAACCGGTACGAGTTCCGGACCTGGCTCGCCGCCCGCGCGGTCGACCTGTGCCAACCGGACGTGGCCCGGACCGGGATCACCGAGGCGATGGCGGTCGCGGAACTCGCCGCGGCCCACCACGTGCCGGTCGCCCCGCACCATTCGGTCGGCCTCGGGGTCGCGGTCGCCGCCGGCCTGCACCTCGCCGCCGCCGTCGAGGCGATGCCGGCGTTCGAGTTCCAGCCGGGAACCATGGCCGTCGCGAGCCGCATCCTCAGCGCGCCGCTGCCCGGTGGCCCGGTCTCCTTCCCACTCCCCGACACCCCCGGCCTCGGTGTGGACGTCGACCTATCTCTCCTGGAGGACCTGTGACCCGATCACCCGACGTACGCGGCCTGATCCCGGTGCTCGCCACCCCGTTCGCCGACAACGGTGAGCTCGACCTCGACTCGTTGCGCCGGCTGGTCGAGTTCCAGGCCGCAGCCGGCGTCGACGGGGTCGCGGTGTTCGGTTTCGCCAGCGAGGGCTTCGCCCTCTCCACCACCGAGCGGGCCCGGATCCTCGACGTCGTGACCAACGTGGTGGGCCCACACCTGCCGGTGGTCGCCGGGGTGGCGGCCACCGGTACGGCCGAGGCCGTCGAGCAGGCACGCCGCGCCGCGGACCATGGCGCGAGCACCGTCATGGTGGTACCGCCCTTCATGGTGAAGCCCAGCGCCGCGCAGGTGGTCGACTTCTACGGAGCGGTCGCCCGGGACGGCGGCCTGCCGGTGATGGTGCAGGACGCCCCCGGAAGTACCGGGGTGACCATGCCGGTGCCGCTGATCGCGGAGGTGTCCAAGGTTGACGGCGTCGCCTCGGTCAAGGTGGAAGCCCCGCCGACCGCGCCCAAGGTCGGCGCGGTGGTCGAGGCCGTCGCCCCGCACCTGCTGGTACTCGGCGGGCAGAACGCCCTGTTCCTGCTGGAGGAGTACCGCCTCGGCGCCGTCGGCACCATGCCCGCCTGCGAGTTCCCGGACCTGCTGCGGCCGGTGCTGCAGAACTGGGCGGCGGGTGACGTCCGGTCCGCCCGCGCCGCGTTCAACCGGCTGCTTCCGCTGATCCGGTTCGGCCTGCAACCGGGAATCGCCTGGTCGGTCCATAAGCACGTCCTGGTCCGTCGCGGGATCATCGACTCCCCGGCGGTCCGGCCACCGGCGGTGGACGCCACCCCGGGCACCCTGGCCGCGCTCGCCGACATCCTCGACGACCTGGGGCTCCGGTGACCCGGGGAGTCCTGGTCGTCGGCTCCGGCTCGCCGATCGGCCGGGCGATCGGCCGCGCCTTCGCCGACGCCGGGGACACCGTGGTAGGTGCCGCGTTGGAGCAGGTCGACGACTCCCCGTATGCGGCGGACCTGGTCGGGGACTGCGCGACCGCGACCGGCGCCGAAGCCGCGGTAGGCGCCACCGTCGAGCTGGCCGGCCGGCTCGACGTGGTGGTGCTCGCGGCGGCCACCATGCCGGTGGCGCCGATCACCGCGACCACCGATGCCCAGTGGCGCTCGGCGCTCGACGCCACCCTCGGCACGGCGTTCGCGGTCAGCCGTGCGGCGCTGCCGCTGCTGGCGGCGACCGCCCGGCGCGACCGCCCTCGGCTGTCCGGCCCCGCGATCGTCGCGGTGAGCTCGGTCAACGCCACCCTCGCCGCACCCGGCCTGCCCGGGTACGCGACCGCCAAGGCCGGGCTGGAGGGACTCGTCCGCCAGCTCGCCCTGGAATACGGCCCGGTGGGCGTACGGGTCAACGCCGTCGCGCCCGGCTTGATCGGCGGCGACGGGATTCCCGACGCCTCAGCGGGCTACCCGCTGGGGCGTACCGGCACGCCGGAGGAGGTGGCGGCGGCGGTGTTCTTCCTCGCCGGAGCGGGCTTTGTCACGGGCGCGGTGCTGCCGGTGGACGGCGGCCTCACGATCGCCTCCCCCGCCGCCTTCCTCCGGCCGGACCTGCGGGCCAGATGGCTGGCGCCCGGCGGAGCGGCGTAGGGCCGGTACCGCACCCGACGCCGGCCACCTCCGCCCTGCCCCGGACACGACGGGCGGGAAACGTCGTGGGCCCAGGACCCGACGACTGGACGCCGTGCCCAGCCCTCGGCCAGGTCAGTCGCCGCCGTCGCTGGTGACCTTGACGGCGGCACCGAGGGTCGGTGCCGCCGTCCTGGCGAGTTCGCCGGCACGGGCCAGATCCGCGCCGTCCGCCACGACGATGCTCACCGCCGATCCTGTCGCACGATCGCGTCGCAGCGTCGCCCCGACGACGCGGTACCGAGCGACCACCGCGTCGTACGCGGCGATCGCCTCGGCGGGGAAACCGTCGCTGAAGTCGGTCTCGACGCGGAGCGAGGGCCGCACGCCACGCTCGGTGCTGACCTCCAACGAGGTCACTTTCGAGAGTGGCTGGTGCTGGTCGCCGTCGGCCATCATGTCCTTGAACAGCGCCATCGCCCCAGCGGAATCGACCGCGGTGACCTTGATCTCCCAGCGGTCGGTCTTCTCTTTCCAGGGCGCATCCTTGATGTCGCCGGTCACCACCCGGTCGTCGTCCGTCAGAGAGTGCCACAGCGCCAGTACCTTGCCGGCGCGGGTCTTGTCCGCGACAACGGTGAAGGTGATGCCGTCCGCCGTGATCCGGCCGGTGGTGTTGTCGTGATCGGCGACGTACTCCCTCAGCTCGTTCGCCAGCTCGGTCACGCGGTCGGCCGAGGTGCCGTCCTTGAGGATCAGCACGCCGCTCGCCGTTCCGAGGAAGGGCAGCGTGTTGTTGTCGGTGGTGTGGATTTCGGCGACGTCCGGCGTGCCGGCCCAGTCGTCCTCGAAATCCGCGGCGAGTGCCGAGCCCTTGTCGATGGCGCAGCCGGTCAACAAGGTCAGGCCCAGCGCGAACGCGATGATCGACACCGGCCACCGCAGGCCGTTTCTTCCCACTGTCGTCTCCTTCAAGGGGTAACCGGCCGGGGCCGATCAGGCCGAGACCTGGCCTGCAGGGGTCGCGACCGTCTGAAGCCTGCGGGGGTGTTCGTCGACGGTAGGCAGGTTAGCCTCCTTGATCAAGGCGAGGGCGCACCGGGGGCCTGATCACCAGCTTCTCCCGCGGCACACAGTCGGCACCGTCGTGGCCCTGCGCCCGCGGTCGACCAGGTGCTGCCGAGTGGACCCCCGCCCGGTCACGCTCCGGAGCTGCCGCACACTATGCCGACGACACGACGGGAGGGTGCTGTGACAGTCCGCGGAACAGACCGGCCGGTGATCCGACCGGAGATCGCCGAGAAGCACGACGGCCGGACCGGAGGGCGGAACCCGACCGTGGTCGACCGCGTCCGACGCGTCATGGCAATCGGCCGTACGGCAACCCGGATCGGGGTGGTGGTTGCGCTCGCCGTCACGATGCTGGGAGTCGATCCCGCGACGTCCGGCGCCTGCGCCTGCGGGGCGTTCGTCGCCAACGACAAGCTGCGTGCGCAGCAGGAGACCGCGCTGGTGGAGCTGACCGGCCGCACCGAGTCGATCACCCTCTCGGTACAGGCGCGTTCCGAGGCGACCCAGGCGGCGTTCCTGATGCCGGTTCCCGCCCGCGCCCGGTTCGCGGTGGCCAACGGGGAACTGTTCAGCGAGCTCGACCGGATCAGCCGCCCGGACGTCGAGGTGCGGCGCGTGCGGGTGGACGGTGACGGCGCGGGTGCACCCCCGCAGTCCGATCGCGGCGCCACCGTCGTCGACCACATCGAGATCGGGCCCTACGAGGTCGCCCAACTCGCCGGCACCGACGCCACCGCCGTGACGCGCTGGCTGGGCGACAACGAATTCACCCTGCCCGCCGCCCTCGAAGGCGCGCTCGGACCGTACCTCGCGGAGGGTTGGCTCGTCGTCGCGGTGCGCCTGGCCCCGACCTCCGGGAGCCTCTCCGCCGGACTGCCGCCGATGCGGCTGGAGTTCGAGACCGACACTCCGGTCTACCCGATGCGACTGTCGGCCACGGCCGAGGGCAGTCAGCCGCTGCGCCTGTACGTGCTGGCCGACCACCGGATGGATATCAGCAATCCGGCGCCCAGGGGCAAGGCGCCCGATCTGACGTTCGCGGGCGAGGTGAAGCCGGACCCGCAATATCCGACGCTGTCTGCGGCGTTGGTCGGCCCCCGCTTCCTGACCCGCTACGACGGGGAGTTCAGGCCCGCGCAGATCACCGACGACATCCGCTTCACCCGCTCCGCGACCGACGAGCCCCACCGCGCGGTCGTGATCGTCACGGAGTACGTCCGCTCACCGTGGCCGATGCCCGCGGTGCCGCTGATCCTGCTGGGCTCGGCGCTGGTCGCCGTCGCCATCGCCGTGGTGGTCGTGGTCGTACGCCGACGGTCGGCCAGGGCCTGACGGCGTGCTCCTTGCTGGAGGCTCACCCCGACGGCGGTCGAGTCGGTGCCAAGGCGACGGCGAAAACGATTTGACGGCGACGATAGTCTGATCCTCCGTACTTTCGGCGGATCGTGAGTCGCGAGGGGGCCCTGCCCGCTCAAGACTCAGGAGCCGCAATGCGCCGGGCGCCCGCCCTCTCCTTTCTCCTCGTCACTGTCTTCCTCGACATGCTCGGGCTCGGCCTGATCGTGCCGATCGTGCCGGCCCTGATGACGGCCGTCACCGAGGACGCCGCCGCCGCGGTCTTCTGGTCCGGCCTGCTCGGCTCGATCTACGGCCTGCTGCAGTTCGCCGTCTCGCCGCTGCTCGGTCGGCTCTCCGACCGGTACGGTCGACGGCCCGTCCTACTCGCGTCGCTGGCCTGCCTCGGCCTCGACTGGCTGGCCCATGCGATGTCACCCAGCCCCTGGACGCTCTTGGTGTTCCATGCCCTCGCCGGTGCGTGCGCGGGAACGAACACCGTGGTCAACGCGTACATCGCGGACGTCACGGAGCCCGAGTCGCGGGCTCGCGCGTACGGGCTGATCGGCTCCGCGTTCGGGCTCGGCTTCGTTGCCGGCCCCTCCGTCGGCGGCCTGCTCGGCGCCGTCGACGTACGCCTGCCGTTCTTCGCCGCGGCCGCGCTGTCCTTCGCCAACGTCGCGTACGGCTGGTTCGTCCTGCCCGAGTCGCGGCCCGGCGACCGGACCACCCCGCTCACCCTGCGGCTGGCGAACCCGGCCGGGGCGGTCGCCGTCGTCCTGGGCCGGCCGGTGCTCGGACGGCTCGGGTACGCCCGCTTCTGCGCCGATGTCGCCCGCATGACCCACCAGTCGACCTGGACGTTCTTCCTCACGTACCAGTTCGCTTGGAGCACCACGCACGTCGGCGTCGTGATGGCGGCGGGCGCGTTCGCCGGCGCGGTCTTCCAGGCGCGGGCCGTCGGTCCGGTCGTCCGACGGCTCGGCGACAAGCGTGCCGCGGTGGCCGGCAGCCTGCTCGGCGTCGCGTCGCTGGCAGGTACGGCGTTCGTGTCCGTGCCGTGGATGCTCTACGTCCTACAGGCGGTCGGCGTGCTCGGGTCGGTCGGCGGTGCGGCCGCACGATCGTGGATCTCCCGCAACGTCCGGGCCGACGAACAAGGGACCGTGCAGGGCGCGCTGACCGGGATCGGCGCCATTGCCGAGACCGTGGTGCCGGTTGCGGCCGGGACGGCGTTCGGGTGGTCGCTGACGTACGCGTCACCAGGTCTGGTCTTCGCCGGTGCGGCCGCCTTCGCGGCCGTGTCGACGCTGTTGCTGGCCGCTACGCCCGACACCCGGACGGCGCCGATCGGATAACGCCGGTGCGGTCGGCTGGGCATGCACAGGACTCCGACGGTTTCCTGCGCCGCCCGGACGACCGCACCTCACCTCGTGGCGCAACTCGCACAACCCGCACCTGAGGTTCCACAACAACCGGCGCGGCTACGGGCTGGCCCGGTTCACCGCGACGTGCGGCGGCCGTGAGCGTCGTGCCGGACCTTCGGTCTACTACTGCCTGGACCGGGCCGGCCAGCGCCGTCGGGAAGCCAGGGCCCGGGAACGCCAGGCCCGCGAGGGCCGCTGAACCGGAGAGCCGAGGCCGTTCCCGCACC
The DNA here is from genome assembly GCF_050936445.1 of Plantactinospora sp. CA-294935. Classification (NCBI taxonomy): domain Bacteria; kingdom Bacillati; phylum Actinomycetota; class Actinomycetes; order Micromonosporales; family Micromonosporaceae; genus Plantactinospora; species Plantactinospora sp. CA-294935. The sequence continues at coordinate 6,174,279 of NZ_JBNJMU010000001.1, read as the reverse complement.
AGAACGCCAGACCCCGAACCGAGTTCGGCACCCTACGGGTGTCCACGAGGTCTCCGGTTCAGGTTCCGGGTGGTCGCCGAACCCGAAACCGGAGACCTCGTTACATCACGACCTCCGAGATGCGAAGATCCGTCGGATCCCGGGGCCCCTCGTTGCCCGCCCTGGCACCTCAGCACGGGTGGCAGCCCCGGCAGGTCCGTGCCGGCCGGAGGGCGTGACCTCCTCCGGACCGTCGGCGGCCGGCCCGGAGGAAGGCTCCGGCCCAGCTCACCGTGCAGGTGCCGGTGTGCTGCTCGGATCCTTTGCGGTATGTCCAGTATTCGGATAAAAACTCGCTATCGTCGGGTGGACGGATGTTCGGGGCCGAGGCGACGGGGGGACGGGCGATGTCGCGGGGGCGGGTCGGTGACCGTGTCGTCGAGGCGGTCGGTGCCGCCGCGGGTACCGCCGCGGATCCCAGGGCGGGGGTGGGGCAGCTCCGCGGCCGGGTGGCCCGGCCGGCCGCGGTCGGGATCGCGGTCGCCCTGGTCGTCGGTTATCTGCTCGGCCGCCGCCGTCGCTGAACCAGTTCGGCCGGTCGGATACGGGGGACCAGTCATGCAGGAGATTGTCGGAGAGGTCGTTGCCCGCCGCCTGGTCGAGTGGGGCGTCGACACGATCTTCGGGCTTCCCGGCGACGGGATCAACGGCCTGATGGAAGGCTTCCGTCGACAGCGGGACCGGCTGCGGTTCGTCCTGGTCCACCACGAGGAGGCCGCGGCCTTCATGGCCACCGGGTACGCCAAGGCGACCGGGCGGCTCGGCGTCTGCGCCGCCACCTCCGGCCCAGGAGCGATCCACCTGCTCAACGGGTTGTACGACGCGAAGCTCGACCACGTGCCGGTACTGGCCCTCACCGGCATGTCGGAGACCTCGGTCATCGGCTCCCAATACCAGCAGGAGGTGCACACCGACCTGCTCTTTCAGGACGTCGCCGGCTACAACGTGGTGGTCATGAACCCGCAGCAGGTGCCGGGTGTGGTCGACATCGCCATCCGCACCGCCCTGGCCAGGCACACCGTGGCACACCTGACCTTTCCGAACGACGTGCAGGTCGCGGCGGCCACGGCCGACCCGTACCGGCACGTCAGCCCGGGAGCCCCGCCACGCAGCAGTCCGTCGGTCGCCCGTCCTCCGGTGCCGGCCGCCCAGGAGGAACTGGAGCGGGCCGCCGAGGTGCTCAACGCCGGCCGCAAGGTCGCGATGCTGGTCGGTGTCGGCGCCCGGAACGCCCGCGACGAGGTGCTGGCCGCGGCCGACCGCCTCGCCGCGCCGATCGTCAAGACGCTCCCCGGCAAGCAGGTCGTTCCCGACGAGCATCCGCTCGCCACCGGCGGTCTCGGGCTGCTGGGCACGAAGCCGAGCGAGGAACTGATCGAGGAGTGCGACACCCTCCTGATGGTGGGGACGAACTTCCCGTACTCCAGTTATCTGCCCTCGCCGGGGCAGGCGAAGGTGGTCCAGATCGACCGGGACGCCGACCAGATCGGCATGCGGCTGCCGGTGGCGGCGGCGGTCACCGCCGACGCCGGGCTGGCGCTCAAGCAGCTCGTGCCGATGCTGCGACCGGCCTCGGACCGCTCCTTCCTCGGCAAGTACCAGCGGGCCCGCGACGAGTGGCGGGCGGACATGAAGTCGCTCTGCGACCCGAGCCGGCACCCGATCGCCCCGCAGTACGTGGTCGGCTGCCTGGACGAGATGGCCGCCGACGACGCGATTCTCACCTGCGACTCCGGCACAATCGCCACCTGGTCGGCACGGCACTGGACGATCCGGGGCGGCCGGGAGTACTACCTCTCCGGGAACCTCGCCACGATGGCCTGCGGCCTGCCGTACGCCATCGCCATCCAGCGCGCGTACCCCGGGCGGCAGGTGATCGCGTACGTCGGGGACGGCGGCTTCGCGATGCTGATGGCGGAGTTCCTCACCGCGGTCCGGCACGAACTGCCGATCAAGGTGATCGTCAACAACAACAACGCGTACGGGCAGATCCTCTGGGAACAGATCGTCCTCGGCTATCCCGAGTATGCCGTCCGGCACCCGCAGCCGGAGCCCGACTTCGCCGCCTGGGCCCAGAGCTGCGGCGGGTACGGCGCCAAGATCACCGAGCCGGGACGGGTCTCCGCCGCGATCCGGGCGGCCCTGGCCCACCCGGGGCCGGCGCTGGTGGACTGCCAGGTCAACGCCGACGAGCCGCCGATGCCCGGCAAGGTGCGCTACGAACAGGCGAAGGCGTTCACCGAAGCGTTCCTGCGCGGTGAGCCGAACCGGATGGCCAAGCTGGCCACGGTCACCCGCGACAAGATCAACCAGCTTCGGTCATGAGCGAGCGCGGCAGGCGGGTCATCGGGCGCGGCGTGCCGGCTGGCGGCGCGGAGCGAACCGGAGTACCGAGATGAGTGCGACACACCTGCCCGACCCGGTCACCCGGGCGCCCGGGCCGGTCGAGGGGATCGACGTGTCGGGGCTCGCGGCCGACCTGCGCGCCGTGGTGGACGGGGAGGTGCGGTTCGACGCCGGCTCCCGGGCCGCGTACTCGACCGATGCCTCCAACTACCGCCAGGTACCGCTCGGGGTGGTGCTGCCACGTACCGTGGAGGCGGCCGTGGCGGCGGTGGCGGTCTGTCGGCGGTACGCGGCCCCGGTGCTGTCCCGCGGCGGCGGTACGAGTCTGATCGGCGAGTGCACCAACGTGGCCGTGGTGCTGGACTGGTCGAAGTACTGCCACCGGGTGCTGGAGGTCGACCAGGAGCGGCGGACCTGCCTGGTCGAGCCGGGCATCGTCCGGGACACGCTCAACGAGCGGCTGGCGTCGTACGGGTTGGAGTTCGGCCCGATGCCGGCGACCCACGACCACTGCACCGTCGGCGGCATGCTCGGCAACAACTCCTGTGGTGCCAGCGCCCAGCGCACCGGCAAGGTGGTCGACAACGTCGTCGAACTGGAGGTGCTGCTCTACGACGGCACCCGGATGTGGGTGGGTGAGACCAGCGACGAGCAGTACGCCGAGATCCAGCGCGGCGGCGGTCGGCGGGCCGAGATCTATCGGCAGCTCCGGGCGCTGCGCGACGAGTACGCCGACGACATCCGCGCCCGCTTCCCGAAGATCCCCCGCCGGGTCTCGGGCTACAACCTCGACAGCCTGCTGCCGGAGAACCGGTTCCACCTCGGCCAGGCGCTGGTCGGCGCGGAGGGGACCCTGGTCACGATCCTGCGTGCCCGGTTGCGTCTGCTGCCCACGGTCAAGGCACGGTGCCTGGTCGTGCTCGGCTATCGGGATCTCGCCGCCGCCGCCGACGACGTGCCGCGCGTCCTGTCGTACGACCCGATCGCCCTGGAGGGGATCGACGACAAGCTCATCGACTTCGAGAAGCGCAAGCACCTGCACCCGGCGGCCCTGCACCTGCTGCCGCCGGGCGGCGGCTGGCTGATGGTTCAGTTCGGTGCGGACACCGAGCGGGAGGCCGACGAGGCCGCGCAGCGGTTCAGCGCCGAGACGCAGGGGCTGGACGGGCCGATCGTCTTCCGCTTCGAGGAGGAGGCCGACGAGGCGCAGCTCTGGGCGGTCCGGGAGGCCGGCCTCGGCGCCACCGCCTGGGTACCCGGGATGGCCGACACCTATCCCGGTTGGGAAGACTCGGCCGTCCCGCCCGAGCGGCTCGGCGCCTACCTGCGCGACCTCGAACGGCTCTACCAGGAGTTCGGGTTCGAACAGGCGTCCCGCTACGGGCACTTCGGGCAGGGATGCGTGCACAGCCGGATCCCCTTCGAGCCGCGCACCGCCGACGGCGTACGGCAGTTCCGGTCCTTCGTGGAACGCGCAGCGGACCTGGTCGTCTCGTACGGCGGCTCGTTCTCGGGCGAGCACGGGGACGGACAGGCCACCGGCGAACTGCTGCCCCGGATGTTCGGCGAGCGGGTGGCCCGCGCCTTCGGCCAGTTCAAGGCCATCTTCGATCCGACCGACCGGATGAACCCCGGCAAGGTGACGCCCGCCTACCCGATGGACACCCAGTTGCGGCTCGGCGTGGACTACAACCACGGCCCGGTCGACACGGTGTTCCGCTACCCGGAGGACGCCGGCAGCTTCCCCCGGGCGGTACTGCGCTGCGTCGGGGTGGGCAAGTGCCGCCGCGAACACGGCGGGGTGATGTGCCCGTCGTACATGGTGACCCGGGAGGAGGAGCACTCCACCCGGGGCCGGGCGCGGCTGCTCTTCGAGATGCTCGACGGTACCGACCGGGGCGGCACGATCGGCGACGGCTGGCGCTCCACCGCGGTCCGCGACGCCCTCGACCTCTGCCTCGCCTGCAAGGGCTGCAAGTCCGACTGTCCGGTGAACGTCGACATGGCCACCTACAAGGCCGAGTTCCTCTCCCACCACTACGCCGGGCGGCTGCGACCCCGCGCGCACTACTCGATGGGCTGGCTACCCGTCCTGGCCGCGGCCGCGTCGCGGGTACCCCGGCTGGTCAACAGCCTGACCCACGCGCCCGGCCTGTCCCGGTTGGTCAAGTCGGCGGGGGGCCTGGACCAGCGCCGTGAGCTGCCGCTCTTCGCCGAGCAGACGCTCCAGCGCTGGTTCGCCGACCGGACGCCGAGCGGCGACGGGTCGCGGGGCGAGGTGGTGCTCTGGCCGGACACCTTCACCAACCGGTTCCACCCGTCGGTCGGCCGGGCCGCCGTCGAGCTGCTGGAAGCCGCCGGCTGGCGGGTACGCATGCCGGCCGAGACCGTCTGCTGCGGCCTCACCTGGATCTCCACCGGCCAGTTGCACACCGCCAGGCGAGTGTTGCGGCGTACGGTGGCCTCGCTGCGGCGTCATCTGCGGGCCGGCGCACTGGTGGTCGGCCTGGAACCCTCCTGCACCGCGGTGTTCCGCGCCGACGCCTTCGACCTGTTCCCCGACGACGAGGACGTACGCCGGCTCAAGCGGCAGACCGTGACCCTGGCCGAACTGCTACACGAGCACACCCCCGGCTGGCGGCCGCCCCAGCTCTCCCGGACCGCGTTGATCCAGACCCACTGCCACCAGCACGCCGTGCTCGGCACAACTGCCGAAGCGGCGGTGCTGCGCCAGGCCGGGGTGACGGCGCACTTCCTCGACTCCGGCTGTTGCGGGCTGGCCGGCAACTTCGGCTTCGAACGGGGGCACTACGAGGTCTCCGAGGCCTGCGCCGAACGGGTGCTGCTGCCGGCGGTACGCGCCGCCGAACCGGGCGATGTCATCCTCGCCGACGGATTCAGCTGCCGTACCCAGATCGAGCAGGGCGCGGCGGACGGGCGCGCCGCGATCCACCTCGCCGAGTTGCTCCGCGCCGGACTGCGCGGCGATCACGGCGAACCGATGCCGGAACGCCGGTGGGCGCAGCGCCCGGACCAGCCCACCGCGCCGCTGCGGGCGCTGGTCGGCGCGGCGGCCGGGGTCGCGGCGACCGGCGCGCTGATCGGCGCGCTGAGCGCGCTGGCCGGCACCCGTGTCCCGGGGCGCGGGCCGGGCGCGTCCGGGACCGGCACCAGCCGCCGGCGGTGAACGGGATGCGGCTGGTCGCCCGGGCCTACCGGGTGCCGACCGACGCGCCCGAGGCAGACGCCACGCTCGCCTGGTCCAGCAGCACCCTGGTCCTGGCCCAGGCGAGCGCCGACGGGTTCACCGGGCTCGGCTGGACGTACGGGCCGGCGGTCACCGCCGGTGTCGTCACCGAGTTGCTCGCGCCGGTCGTGACCCAGATCGACCCGGACGACGTACCCGCCGCCTGGCTGGCGATGCACCGCGAACTGCGCAACGCCGGCCGGCCCGGGATCGGGGCGCTGGCCCTCTCCGCGGCGGACAACGCGATCTGGGACCTCAAGGCCCGCCGGCTGAATCTGCCGCTGGCCCGCCTGCTCGGTACCGTACGGCGCCGGCTGCCCGTCTACGCCAGCGGCGGATTCACCAGCTACGACACGGAGCGGCAGCACCGTCAGTTGGCCGCCTGGACACGGGAGCAGGGCATCCCCCGGGTGAAGATCAAGATCGGCGGCTCGTGGGGGGCCGAGGAGAAACGCGACCTGGCCCGGATGGCAGCCGCCCGTCGCAGCATCGGTGGGGAGGCCGAACTCTACGTCGACGCCAACGGCGGTTACCGGCGCAAGCAGGCGATCCGGGTGCTGCGGGCGGCCGGCGACCTCGACGTCCGGTGGTTCGAGGAGCCGGTCAGCTCCGACGACCTGGCCGGGCTGGGCATGGTCCGGGACCGGGTGACCGCCGACGTGGCGGCCGGCGAGTACGGCTACGACCTGGCCTACTTCCAGCGCATGGTGCCGTACGTGGACTGCCAGCAGGTCGATGTGACTCGATGCGGTGGGATCAGTGAGTTCCTCCGGGCGGCAGCGGTGGCCGCGGCGGCCGGACTGGAGGTCTCCGCGCACACCGCGCCGAACCAGCACCTCGCCGTCGCCGCGGCGGTGCCGAACCTACGCCACCTGGAGTGGTTTCACGACCACGTCCGCATCGAGACACTCCTCTTCGACGGCGCGGTGCAGGCACTCGGCGGCGACGTGCCGGTGAACCTGACGGAACCGGGCAACGGGCTGGCGCTGCGGCAAGCCGACGCCGAGCCGTTGCGGATAGCCTGACGGGCCTCTGATCCACGATCGATCCTGCCCATCCCCGGCCGACGCGCAACGTCATTACAGCCCACGTATATTTACCGAGGACTTTGCCGACGCTCTGGATCGCGTGCCGCCAACCGCCCGGCGACCGTCACGCTGTTCGTCGCTGACCGCCGGATTTCCCCGCCCGTCCGGGGCGGACAAGCCGCGCACCCGACGGCGACTCCGGCCAACTCGGCCCATGCCAATACTAATAGACGATCGTTGATATTTCGACCCGTAGGTGTGATACTTGCTGGAAGCGCTCCCACAGTGATCGTCAGCGCCGAGGAACGGAGGATGTACAGTGCGTTCACACAAGCCCGATCAATCCGGTGGGCGAGCCCGGTCAGCCGCCCGCCAGCCCCTTCGAGCGCTTGTCATTGTGCTCGCCATGGTGGCCAGTACGCTGACCTGGACCGGCACGGCCCAAGCTCATGGCACCATCGTCAATCCGGCGTCTCGGGCCTACCAGTGCTGGAAGGACTGGGGAAGCAACCACACGAACCCGGCCATGCAGCAACAGGACCCCATGTGCTACCAGGCGTTCCAGGCCAACCCTGACACCATGTGGAACTGGATGAGCGCGCTGCGCGACGGCCTCGGCGGGCAGTTCCAAGCCCGTACCCCCGACGGACAGCTGTGCAGCAACGCTCTCTCCAGGAACAACAGCCTGAACAACCCCGGATCGTGGAAGGCGACGAACGTCGGCCGCAGCTTCACGGTCCAGCTGTACGACCAGGCCAGCCACGGTGCCGACTACTTCCGGGTCTACGTCACCAAGCAGGGGTTCAACCCCACCAGCCAGCGCCTCGGTTGGGGAAACCTCGACTTGATCACGACGACCGGGCGTTACGCGCCGGCGCAGAACATCTCGTTCAACGTCTCGACCTCTGGGCGCACCGGCCACCACATCCTCTTCGTGATCTGGCAGGCATCGCACCTGGACCAGGCCTACATGTGGTGCAGCGACATCAACATCTCCTGATCCGCAAGACCGACAGCCACGGAACTGCTCCGGCCCAGGACATCGTCCTGGGCCGGAGCAGTTCACCGGAGGTGGCCCAGCCGGCCGTGCGGAAAGATCAACCGGCAACCGGGCTGCTACAGCACGAGGACGCGTACGCCGAGGCGGACACCGGCACGGCCCGGCTCGAAGACGACCTGGACGACCTGGTCGAGGTTCGGGCACGACAACCCGGCGAGCAGTTGCCGTGCCCGGGCCCGTTCGTCGGCGCATACGTCGTCCAGATGCTCCGGTACCGGTGTGTCCAGGCACAAGCGAAGCATTTCGACGGCCTCGGCGCGCCGGCCCTGCCGGGCCATCAGATCGCCGAGACAGCACAGCGCGACAACCCTGGTGACACCGCCGGTGTCGGCATCCCCGGCGGCCAGGGCGTCCCTGAGTGCCACCTCCGCCCGCGTCACCTCGTCCCGGTCGAGCAGACGAAGCGCCTTGGCCAGAAGCAAAGGTGCGGGCAGTGGCATGGAAGCATGATGACAGTTCACCGAGCAGTCCTGAGCAAACCAGCCGCTGCCGCAGCCCCGACCGCAGCTGGCGGAGGGTGCGTACCTCAGTGACAGTCGTCGGCGCACCGGCTCAGTTGGCCTTCCTCTCCCCGGACTGGACACCGGTCAGCGTCGCGGTGAGCCCCCAGGTGGCGTACGACAGCGTGACGGAGGCGCCCAGGGCGTCGACCGCTGTGCCCACGGCCGCCAGCACCCCCGCTACCCGGTCTGGCGGCAGACTGCTGAGGCCGCCCGAGGTCGACACCAGATCCAAGAGCTCGTCGCGGGTGTACGAGCGCTTCCAGTCGTACCGCCACAGTTCGGGCTCGCCGAACCCGCCCGCCTCGCGGATCCCGTCCGCAGCCCTGGCGTACAGGGCCTGGTACCCGTCGAGGAGCGAGCCGTCCGAAGGGCCGCGCAGGTTGAGCGGTGAATCAGGGGCCACGCGGCGGTACTCCGCAGCGAGGGCGTCCGCCACGGTGGACGGAAGCTGGTACACATGCCCGAACGGCGCCAGCACGCCGCCCGGTCGCAGGATCCGTGCCGCCTTCGCCGCGCCGGCGATCGGGTCGACCCAGTGCCAGGCCGTACCGGAGACCACCGCGTCGAAGGTCCGCCCGGCCGGCTCCCACGCCTCGAAGGTCGCGACCTCGACCTCGATGCCGGTCCCGCGCGCGAAGTCGGCCATCCGGGGATCGGCCTCCACCCCGAGCACCGCGCAGCCGGCGGCCAGGAACTGGCGGGCTTCGATGCCGGTGCCGCAACCGACGTCGAGGAAGTCGGCGCCCGGGCTGAGGGCCACGATCCGCTCGATCATGGCGTCGGGGTACGCGGGCCGGTTCCGGTCGTACCGTTCGGGGTCGATCCCGAACGACTCCGCCATGCGGCGGTGCAGGTGCGGGTCCGGGGTGGGCGACGACGATATAGTGGGCATGCGCCCACAGTAGTGGGCGCATGCCCACTACTGCAATCGTGTTCGCTCAGCGAGAAAGGGACGCCCGTTGCCGACCGGCGTAGCACTACAAGATCCACGCCGACAGCTCTTCGACGCCGCCGTGCGGGTGCTGGTCCACGACGGCGTCACCGGCCTCACCAGCCGGGCGGTCACCACGGAGGCGGGCGTTGCCAAGGGGGTCCTGCACCGGCACTTCGCCGACTTCGACGCCTTCCTCGCCGAGCTGGTGCTGGACCGCATCGCTCAGGTCGAGGCCCAGGCCACCGCAGTGCGGGACGCGGCCGGAACCGGCAGCGTCGCCGACAACCTGACCCGTGCCCTGGTGACCCTCTTCGAGCCGGTCATGGTCGCGATCGTGGTCCTCGTCATCGCCCGGGACGAACTGCGCACCCGGCTGCGTGCGGCGGGCACCGCCCGGTTCCCGCTCGTCGGCGAGGGGGTGGCCATGATCGCCGGGTACCTGACGGCCGAGCGGGACCATGGCCGGATCGCCTCCGACGCCGACATCGACGCCCTCGCACCCACCCTGATCGGCGCCGCGCACCTGCTGTTCACCGAAGAGGCGGGCAGCCCACCGGAGCCCGGAGCCGTCCACAAGGTCGTGACCACGGTCCTGGCCGGTGCCATGCGGTGACTGTCATCCCCCTGAACCAGGCGGGCCAGGGGATCCCGACACGGCAGGCTCGGTTCGCCGCCTTGTTGTCCTGCCGACCCCTGTCTACTCTGCGGTGATGCTCTCGCGACTGTTGACGGTGGCCTTCGATGCGCACGACCCGGCCCGCCTGGCGCAGTTCTGGGCCGGCCTCCTCGGCCGGGAGGTCGTCGAGGAGGTCACCGGTGCGCTTCTGCCCGGTGGCGACACCCAGCTCAGCCTCCGGTTCGTCCAAAGCCCCACGGAGAAGGTGGGGCTGAACCGCATGCACCTTCACCTGACCAGCGCCAGCCTCGCCGACCAGCAGCACAAGGTGACGACGGCGCTGGGGCTCGGCGCCGGCCACCTCGACGTCGGGCAGCGCCCCGAGGAGGGGCACGTCGTCCTAGCCGACCCCGAGGGCAACGAGTTCTGCGTGGTCGAGCCGGGCAACGCCTTCCTCGCCGGATGCGGCTTACTCGGGGAGCTCGCCTGCGACGGCACCCGGGAGGTCGGCCTCTTCTGGAGCGAGACGCTGGGTTGGCCCCTGGTGTGGGACCAGGACCAGGAGACCGCGATCCAGTCACCGGACGGCGGTACGAAGGTCGCGTGGGGAGGCCCACCCGTGGCCCCGAAAGAGGCGAGGAACCGGCAGCGCTTCGACCTCGCCCCGGCCGGTGACCAGCAGTCGGAGGTCGACCGGCTGGTCTCCCTCGGTGCCACTCGGCTCGAGGTCGATCAGGACGGCACCGTCGTGCTGGCCGATCCGGACGGCAACGAATTCCGCGTCAGGGGGAACTGACCACAGCACCGCCGGGTTGCCCGACGGGTCGGGGCGGGCTGCCGCCGGATCGGCTCCGGCCGCGTCCGGGCCCCGCCGCGTCCGGGCCACCACTCCCACACCTCGCCGATCCGGTGGACGGCCCAGCCACCACCCCGGATAGGTCCGTCAGGACGGAGACCGTGACCTCGCGCCCTGGATCGCGGGTCACGGCATGGACGACCAGCGGGTCCTCCGATCGTGGCTGATCCCTGCCGACAAGTGGCGGTCAGGTGAACTCTCGAAACCGTGGCTACGACCGAGGTTTGCCCCAGGAAGAGACTTTTGTTCAGGTTGATCGTGGAAGATCAATTTCTGTCGGTCGGATGACCGACCGTGTCCCGACGACTCACCGGAGAGTAGTGCATGTTGATGTCCTCCACGCGAGTACGCAGCAAACTCCGCGTCGCCCTGACCACCCTCACCACCGTCGCGGTCGCCGGAGCGACCGCGACGGTCGTTTCCGCCCCCGCCGCCCTGGCGACCCGTTCGGAGAAGACCTGGAACGAGACCGCGTACCGCGGCCACGTCGAAGTGCTCCGCGACAACGGCCGTCCCGCCGACCCCACCGTCCTGACCGGCAGGGTCTTCATCGACCGTGACCGCGACAGCGTCAGCAACCGCCGCGAGCGCGGCCTCGCCGGCGTCGAGGTGTCGAACGGTCGCGACGTCGTCACGACCGACCGCGACGGTCGCTACCGGCTTCCCGTGTACGACAACATGACGGTCTTCGTCACCCAGCCGTCCGGCTACCAGGTGCCGGTAGACGAGTTCAACGTCGCGCAGTTCCACTACCACCACCTGCCCGAGGGCTCGCCGGAACTGCGCTACGGCGGCATCGCCCCGACCGGGCCGCTCCCGGCCGCGGTGAACTTCCCCCTGGTGGAGAGCAAGCTCACCCGGTCGCAGGAACAGCACTGCGTGATCGCGGGCGACCTGCAGACGTACAACCAGACCGAGGTCGGGTACGCCCGCAAGGGCGCGATCGACGACCTCGCGAGGCGGCACGACTACCAGGGCTGCGGCAGCCTCTTCATCGGCGACGTCGTCGGTGACGACCTCTCCCTCTACCCGGACGTGAAGCGGCTCACCCGCCTCACCAACGGCCCGGCCCGGTTCCTGCCCGGCAACCACGACCTGGACTTCGACGCCACCACGGCCGAGCACTCGTTCGACACGTTCCGGGCCCAGCTCGCACCCGCTTACTACTCGTACGACGTCGGCAACGTGCACGTCCTGGCGCTCAACACGGTGCGCTACCCGTGCACCCCTGAGGTCGACAACGTCGACGGTACGCGGCCCAGTTGCAACGACCCGGTGAATCAGCCCCGCTACACCGGCCGGCTCGACGAGAACCAGCTCAAGTGGCTGGAGCGGGACCTGGCCAGGGTCGACCGGGACAAGCTCGTCGTGGTCGCCAGCCACATCGGCCTGCTGAACTTCGCCGACGAGAGCAGCCCGATCCACCAGGTGGCCCAGGTCCGCGAGGTGTACGACCTGCTCAAGCGCCGCAAGGCCGTCGCCGTCGCCGGGCACAGCCACTCGATCGAGAACCTGAGGGCCGGCGACGCCGTCAAGGGCTGGCGCGAGGTCTACGGAGTCGAAGGGCTGCCGTTCCCGCACATCACGGCGGGAGCGATCTCCGGCGACTGGTACTCCGGCGAGGTGACCGGGGAGGGCTACCCGACCGCACTCCAGCGCGACGGCGGCCGGCCCGGCATCCTCACCCTCGATGTCAGGGGCAGTTCGTTCAAGGAGCGGTTCACGGTGACCGGCGAGAGCGACCGGGTGCAGACGCAACTCGGCGTCAACAGCCCGACCTACCGCGAGTGGTACGTCGCGCGGGGCGAGTGGAACGACGAGCCGCAGGGCCCGGCACCCGAGCTCGGTGACCCGCACGTGATCGACCGCGCGGACCTGGCCGGCCGGACCTGGCTCACCACGAACTTCTTCATGGGTGCCACCGGCTCCACGGTCAGGGTCCGCATCGACGGCGGCGGGGTACGGCCGGCGACCCGCACCCAGCAGATGCGCGGTGAGAGCCAGTTGGCCGGTCCGGAGTGGTCGGATCCGACCGCCGCCGCGCAGCAGTTGGTCCACGGCGGCAGCCTCGCCGACCGGACGATGCACCTGTGGCGGTTCGAGCTCCCTGCCGACCTCGCCACGGGCCCGCACCGCGCCGTGGTCACCGCCACCGACTCGTACGGCCGCGAGTTCACCGACATCCTGAACTTCCGCGTCGTCGAGCAGCGGTAACCGGTTGCCCACCCCGTTACCCGGGGCCGTCACCGTACCGGTGACGGCCCCGCCTTCGTCCCCGGTCACCCGGCCACGACGTGCCGTCCGGCAACCCGGGCCAGGCGCGTGGTGTCCCGGTCTTCGGGGCCCGGTAGCTCGCCCGCACGTGGGCGCCACCACCGGCGGCCACGGCCAGGATCAGCCGATCAACGGCAGCGATGTCTGGTGCCGGGGCACGCCTCACCGGATCCCGGCCTCACCCGGCTGGCTCGGGACTCCAGGTAGCGTTGCTCGGCGATGCTGGCGGTGGACTTCGCGGCGCGCCGGTAGTCGTCGTACGCCCCGGCCGGGTCGCCGGTCTTCTCCAGTAGATGCGCCCGCACGGAGAGCAGCCGGTGATGCCCGGCCATCCGCGCGTCATCATCGAGTGTGGAGAGCAGGGCCAGCCCGGCCGGCGGACCCGAGATCTCGGCGAGCGCGATCGCCCGGTTGAGGGTGACCATCGGGTTCGGGGCGACTCGTTCCAGGATCAGGTAAAGGGCGTGCACCTGCGCCCAGTTGGTCTCCTCGGCCGTGGTCGCGTCGTCGTGCGTGGCGGCGATGGCGGCCTGTAGCTGGTACGGCCCCAGCGCCGGGCCGGCCAATGACGCCCTGGCCAGTTCGATGCCCTCGTCGATCAGTCCGCGGTCCCACTTCGTGCGGTCCTGCTCGTCCAGCGGCACCAGGTCACCGGCAGCCGTCGTACGCGCCCTGCGGCGCGCGTGGGTCAGCAGCATCAGCGCGAGCAGCCCGGTCACCTCCTCGTCCTCGGGCAGCTGCGCGTGCATCATCCTGGTCAGCCGGATCGCCTCGTGCGCGAGGTCGGCACGGTGCAACTCGGTGCCCGAGGAGGCGGTGTACCCCTCATTGAAGATCAGGTAGAGCACGTGCAGGACCACCCGTAGCCGCTCCTCGCGCGCCGCGCCCTGCGGCAGGCTGAAAGAGCTGCCGGCCGCCTTGATGCGCTGCTTGGCCCGGCTGATCCTGGCCGCCATCGTCGCCTCCGGCACCAGGAACGCGCGGGCGATCTCGGCGGTGGTCAGGCCGCCGACCGCCCGCAGCGTCAGGGCGATCTGTGAGGCAGCGGTCAACGTCGGATGACAGCACAGGAACAGCAGGACGAGGGTGTCGTCGGTGTCCGGTACGTCCTCGGGCACCAGTTCGGTGGCGACGGCCGACTCCCGCTCGCGGCGCGCGCGGTCACTGCGTAGCTGGTCGATGAATCGCCGGGACGCGACGGTCACCAGCCAGCCGCGCGGATTGTCCGGCATCCCCTCGGCCGGCCACCGCACGGTGGCGGCGAGGACCGCCTCCTGCACGGCGTCCTCGCACCCTTCGAACTGGCCGTGCCGACGTACCAGCGCGCCGAGGACCTGCGGCGTCAGCTCACGCAGCAGGTCCTCGATGACTCGTGCCGTCATGCCTCCAATTGTCCGTCAGCGAACATCACCTGCCGCACCTCGACACCCAGACCCTCAATCGCGGTGTCCGGGATCTGCAGTGCCAGCTCGATCGCCCGCTCCCTGTTCTCGCAGTCGATCAGGTAGAAACCGCCCAGATACTCCTTCGACTCCAGAAAAGGGCCGTCGGTCACCACCGGCTGGCCGTTGCGTACCCGCACCACAGCCGCCTGCGAGGGGTCCACCAGCGCCTGCGTGGTGATCAGCTCGCCGGACTCCTTCAGCGCCTCGATGAACGTGCCGTGGCCATCGCCGATCGCCGCCTTCTCCTCGTCGGTCAGCGCGTCCAGCACGGCCGGGTTGATGTGCAGGCTGATCAGGAACTGCATGGTGCTACTCCTCGTGGTTCGCGAGCCCTGGTTGGCCCATCGCCGGTTGGTCGGACCCGCCGCCGCCGTCTTGACGTCCCGGCCAGGACTTTCGCACGAGGTTCTCCACCGCCGCACCACCCGGACGGCGAGGTCGTCATTTCGGGGGACACCCGCCGTGGCTGACGGAAGAGATTTCTTCCGTACCGACGTCAAGAAGCTCTCGGCCGCTCCGACCAACCTGCGACACGTCGAGAGAACAGGAAATTTCGGATATGCGAGTCAACCGGGCCTGGCTGGGACTGGCCGTCCTCATGATGCCGACGTCGCTCGTCGCGATCGATACGACGGCGTTGCTCCTCGCGCTCCCACGGCTGAGCGCCGACCTGGGTGCCACCAACGTCCAGCAGTTGTGGATCAGTGACAGCTACGGCTTCATGGTGGCCGGCCTGGTCATCACGATGGGTACGCTCGGCGACCGGATCGGCCGCCGCCGCCTGCTGATGATCGGCGGGGCGGCGTTCGCGGTGCTGTCGGTCGTGGCGGCCTTCGCGACCGACCCGACGGTGTTGATCGTCGCGCGTGCCCTGCTGGGCGTTGCCGGCGCATCCCTGGCGCCGTCCACCCTTGCCCTGATCACCAACATGTTCCGTGCCGAACGACAGCGCGGGCGGGCCATCGCGATCTGGGCGACCTGCCAGTTCGCCGGCGGCGCGCTCGGTCCCGTACTCGCCGGACTCCTGCTCCAGCACTTCTGGTGGGGATCGGTGTTCCTGGCCGCCGTGCCGGCGATGGTGCTGCTGCTGCTCGCCGGGCCGGCCCTGCTGCCGGAGTTCCGCGGCGACCACGTCGGCAGGCTGGACCTGGCCAGTGTCGGGCTGTCGCTCGCGGCCGTGCTCCTGATGGTCTACGGCATCAAGCAGCTGACCATCGCGCACGTGTCGGTCGTGCCGGCCACGGCACTCGTCCTCGGCGCAGTCATCGGATTCCTGTTCGTGCGCCGGCAGTTGCGGCTGGAGGCGCCGCTGCTGGACCTCCGGCTGTTCCGCAGCCGCCCGTTCACGGCCGTACTCATCGCGCTGGCCTGCGCCGGGATCGCCATGGCGGGTACGGGACTGCTGGTGACCCAGTACCTGCAGGGCGTACTGGGATTCTCGCCGGTCGCGTCGGCGATGCTGTTCGCACCGATGGGCCTGGGAACGGCGGTCGGCACCATGGCCGCGCCGGTGCTGACCCGGCGGATGAGGCCGGCGACCGCGATCGCCGGTGGGCTGGTCGGGTCTGCGCTGGGCAGCCTGCTGCTGGTCGGCGTGCACGGTACGGGCGCCCTGCCGATGGTGATGATCGGCATCGCCGTACTGGCGCTGGGCACCGGTCCGCTGTTCGCACTGGGAACCGGGCTGGTCGTCGGGTCCGTACCGCCCGGGCGCGCCGGCACGGCCGCGTCGATGTCGGAGACCGGCAACTACTTCGGCGGGTCGCTCGGCTTCGCGCTGCTGGGCGTGCTGGCCGCGGTGGTCTACCGCAGCCGGATGGACGGCACGTCCGACTCACTGGCCGGCGCGGTCGCCGCGAGCCGGCACCTTCCCGCCGGTCAGGGCGCGGATCTGCTACACAGCGCGCGGGAGGCGTTCACCGCCAGCCTGCACGTCACCGGCGTCACCGCCGCGATCATCTTCACCGGACTGGCCGTGCTGATCCTGACCATGCGCCCGGCAACCCAGGCCGCCCCGGCCGTACTCCCCGAATACGAGACGACTCGCGGATAGGACCACAGCCGCCTGCGACGGGTCCACCAGCGCCTGCGCGCCGCCAATCGTGTGACCGACCGCGACCGGAGCCAGAGGTTCCGGTCGCGGTCACCATGCCACAGCCCGACGACACTCCCGAACAATGAACCTTTTTCAACCTGAACCGCGCGGCGCTCACGCACCGCGTCCGACCTTGCGGTCCGCCGGACCGCAAGGGGAGGTTGAAAAAGGTTCAATCAACCAGAATCACGCATGCTGCCCCGTTCGAGCTGGGCGTCCGGATTCAGCAGGGCCGGACGGTCCATACCGGGGTCCAGTTGACCTCGTAGAGCCCGTTTCCGTTCGGCGGATACGTTCCGAGCAGGCCGCCACCGGATCCGAAGGTCCGTACCGCGGCACCGCCGGTCTGGTTGTTCTTCATGGCTCCCAGGTCGTACCAGTACGACACGCTGTACGTGCCGCACCGGTACAGGTCGAAGACCTTCCAGTTGCCGACCGTGGGGTCCCACACGGCCAGGCAGGCCCGGCCGAGCCGGCAGTCGTAGTCCGCGAAGTCGTAACGGCCGACGTGTGTGACCCGCTCGGGAGCCGGCGAGATGCCGGGCGACTGCGCGAAGGCGGTCGAATCCGCCGCCGACGTGGTCGGGTCGGCCGTAGCGGCCTGCGCCGGGGCGCCGGCCAGTGCGAGAACCAGCATTCCCACAGCGACGCCGATGATACCGACAATCGTGCGTCCACTTCTCATAGCACAACCTCCACAGGCGCTCAGAGTCCGATACCGGAATGACGTTATCGAGGCCCGCCTTCACAAGGCTTGCATCGGGCTTTCACCGATCGCGTCGCCTCCGGCCCATCGAGACAGCCTTGTGTTTTCGCGATCGGCATCTAGCACCGTCGATCGCCAACCGGCCGGACAAATCGCTGCCGACATCGGCCGCCATCCATGGCAGCGAGCGTGCCGGGAGGTTGGAGTATCGCCAGGATTCGGCGTCAGACCGCCGACCGGGTTCGCCGTAGTCGCTCGCGGCGGGGGTCCACCGGCAGGGGCTCCGTCGTAGGCTGCATCTCGCCCGTGGTGGACAGGAGGCTGAGATGGCCGAGACGACGCTGACCGAGACGATGCTGGCCGAGGTGCTGGCCGAGCTGGCCGAGCTTGAGGACCCGAAAATCCGCAAGGTGAACGAGAAACACGGTGACGATCACGGCGTGAACCTCAGCAAGTTGCGCGCGCTCGCGAAGCGGCTGAAGACGCAGCAGGAACTCGCGCGCCAGCTCTGGGAGACGGACGACACCGCGGCGAGACTGCTGGCGATGCTGATCTGCCGACCGAAGGCGTTCGCGCGTGACGAGTTGGACGCCATGTTGCGCGAGGCGCGCACGCCCAAGGTGCACGACTGGCTCGTGAACTACGTGGTGAAGAACAATCCGCACTTCGAAGAGCTGCGCCTGGCCTGGTTTGCCGATCCGGACCCGGTGGTCGCGAGTGCCGGCTGGGCGCTGACCACCGAACGCGTGGCCAAGAAGCCCGAGGGCCTCGACCTCGCAGGACTGCTCGACGTCATCGAGGCGGAGATGAAGGGTGCCCCGGATCGCCTGCAGTGGGCGATGAACCACTGCCTGGCTCAGATCGGGATCGAGCATGCCGAGCACCGCGCCCGGGCGATCGCCATCGGCGAGCGCCTGGAGGTACTCAAGGACTACCCGACCTCCCCGGGCTGCACGTCTCCGTTCGCGCCCATCTGGATCGGCGAGATGGTGCGCCGACAGCACGCCTAGCGCGATTCCGACTGGCCGGGGATCGCGCTCACATGATCATAGATCGATCGGTTCGATGACCTGCTTCCGGGCGTGCTGGTAAATGATCGAGCTGCGGAAGCCGACGATCTCGCGGCGCCCGCTGAACTTGTCCATGAGGAAGGCGTGCAAGCCGTCCACGCTGGGCACGGCGACGTGGACCAGGAAGTCGTCACCGCCCGCCACGACGAACACCGACAGCACCTCGGGCAGGTCCATCGCGTACTTCTTGAAGCTGTCGATGACGGTACGGCTCAGGGGCCGGACCTGTACGTGCAGCAGGGCCTGGACACCCCGGTTCAGGGCGGACAGGCTGATCTCGGCGTGGAATCCAGTGATCACGCCGCGTTCCCGGAGCGCGCGTACCCGCTCGAGGCAGGTGGACGGCGCGATGCCGACCGCGTGGGCCAGTTCGCGGTTGGTCTGCCGGGCATCCGTTTGCAGGCGTTCGATGATCGCCGTATCAAGTTCGTCCACGACCCAAATCTTGCCACTTTGTTCGAACGACGTTCGGTAAGAGCGAGACAGAGCCGATCACCTGCCTAATGTCGGCCCGGTTGCGGCAAGCGAACGGCAGGGAGCCATCATGGTCACGAGCGGGATCGACACCGACTTCACGCACGAACACGTCGTCGTCAGGCGAGGCGCACGATCGGGCCTGCCGATCGTGGTCGCGGTGCACTCCACCAAGCTCGGGCAGGCCATCGGCGGCTGCCGGCTCGCACCCTACCCGCACTGGCGGGACGGGCTCACCGACGCGCTGCGGCTCTCCGCCGCGATGTCGGACAAGTGCGCGCTGGCCGGTCTGCCCAACGGCGGTGGCAAGGCCGTCGTCGCCCTGCCTGTGGGCAGCCCGCCGAACGCGGCCGACCGCACGGCGGTGTTGCACGACGTGGGCGACGTCATCGCCGGTCTGGCCGGCAGCTACGCCACCGGCCCGGACGTGGGCACCGGACCGGACGACATGGTCACGATCGCCGAGCGCACCCCGTACGCGTTCTGCCGACCGGTCGAGGCCGGCGGCAGCGGCGACTCCTCCGAGTACACCGCCGTCGGGGTACTCGCCGCACTACACGCTCTGTGTTCCGAACGGTTCGGCTCGGACGACCTGTCCCTGCGCAGCTTCGCCGTGCTCGGCCTCGGCCGGGTCGGTAGCCACGTGCTGCGGATGCTCACCGACGCCGGCGCGACCCTGGTCGCCAGCGACATCGACGAGAGCCTGCGCCCGCTCGCCGAGGCCGCCGGTGCCGCCTGGGTCAGTCCGCGGGAGTGCCTGACCGCCGACGTGGAGGTGCTCGTTCCCGCCGCCCTCGGCGGTCTCCTGACCGCGCGTACGGTGCCGGCGCTGGGCTGCGCCGCGATCGCCGGACCGGCCAACAACCAACTCGACACCCCGGCCACCGCCGACCTGCTGCACCAGCGCGGCATCCTCTGGGCGCCGGACGTCGTCGTCAGCGCCGGCGGCGTCATCCACGCCACCGCCGTCGAGCTGCTGCACGAGACCTCCGCCCAGGCCACCGTCCGGGTCAGCGGCATCGCCGACACCCTCGCCGGCATCCTGCGTACCGCCCGAACCACCGGCTCGACCCCGGCCGAAGCCGCGCGCTCCCGCGCTCGCCGACGCATTCACGGCGGCCGCGGCTGACCTCTGCCGTCACCACTCGGCGCCGCAACCAGTCACCGGCTCCTACCGGCCCTGGAGTACCGCCACCTGCCCCTGACCGGAAGCTCCGTTCTCGTGGCCTTTGACGTGACGCGCGATGGCCCGCCCGTCTACCGAAGCCGGGGCCGCTGTCGTCAATCGGCAAAGGCAAGGCCACGCTCGGCCAGCGCGGCGGCCAGGATGCTGACCGCCTTCGGCCCTACCCCGTGCAGGGCCAGCAGATCGCGGCGCCGGTAGGCGGCCACTTCCGCGAGCGTCGTGATGCCGGCTTCGAGCAAGGCGCTGTTGGCTGGTCGGCCGATCGCTGGCAGGTCACCGATCTGCACGGGCACCTGGCGAGTACTCATGGGATCACGATAATTCGGCCGCGCGCCCCGGACCGGAAGTGACAGCCCCGCCTTGTGCGTGCGGTCACCGTGCCTGCGGGCCGACCGGGTTCGCGGTCAGGCCCGGCACCGCATCGGCGTGTATACCGGTCCAGCTCAAGCACCCGGACTCCGCCAGCACGAAGATCGCCGGGAATCCCTCGATACCGAACGCGTGTCGCATCACCTCGTCCGCGTCCACGACGATCCGGGCCACCGGCTCCAGCCGGTGGAGGAACCGGGCCGACGCGCCGGGTCCCGTCACCACGGCGAGCACCTGCGCCGAGCCGCCCGGCCAGCGCGCCGCCACCGCCCGGAACCGTGCGCGCTCACGACGGCAGGATGCACAGGTGGGACTGAAGAAGCCGACCAGCGTGTCCGCCGGTACGTCCGAGGTGACCGGCCGGCCGCGGGTGTCGTGAGCGAGAAAGCCTCCCACGATGTCACCGCGCGGGAGTGCACGCGCGGGAACGCCCTGTCGCTCCACCTCGGACAGCAGTTCGGACTGGTAGCGCAGCCGCCGCACGACCGCGGCCAGCAGGGCGGTGTTGAACACGCACACGACGCTGTTGAGCACGACGGTGGCGACGAGCACGGACATGACGCGGCCTCACAGACGAGCGGTGAACAGGGACGTGATCTCGTGCAGGTGGGTGATGAAGGTGGCCAGCGCGACGGCGCCCACCACACACACCAGCGTGGCGTCCCAGCGCACCGGTACGGCCCCGGTCGCGATGTGGCTGCTCACGAGTCCGCCGAACACCACGCCCAGCAGCAGAAGGTTACGGGCGATGGCGGTGTGGCGGGTGGCGGAGACCGACGAGCCGAAGCAGCCGCACTCCAGTGCCTGCCCGGATTCCGGGGACCGCGCCAGTGCCCAGGTGAAGCCGCACAGCAGCACGCCGGCCACGCCGAGCCCGGCGGATGAGAGCGGGCCGGCGGATGCGGTCACCGCCACCGTCACCTCACCGGCGATGACGAGCCGGGCCAGCGCCGAGGCCGGATCCTCCGGCAGGCCCGTCAACAGGCGGGTGGAACGGCGGAACCGAGCGTACGCCGCCCGGCTGCGAAGCTTGCTGACCGCGGAGAGCGCGAACACCACGACGACAGTGCCGCGGCAGACGACGGAGAGGTACGGGAGCACCGCGCTCATCCGAGTTCCTGCCGGTTCTCGACGGCGACGGTCAGCAGCGGGATGTGGAAGCCCTCCGGGTACGGCTCGTCCACCGCGGCGCCGTCCACCGAGACCCAGGCATGCGCGCCGAACGGCGGATACCGCCGTACGCCGGCGTGCCACACCGGCCAGCCGCCCTCGAGCCGGCACAGCAGCACGGTGGCGATCGAACGCGGCAGGCATCCGAGTGGACCGCTGCAGAAGGCGCTGATCGCGACGGTGTCCCGGCGTGCGGTGGCCGCCTCCGCACGACTCGCCGGACGCGCGCCACGGCTGAGGCGGTGCAGTACCCGCTGAATGCGATCGGGCTTCTGCACGGCCAGCAGCCTGGCCACGGCAACGACCGCGCGCACGACCAGCCGGCGCCGCATACCCAGGCGCCCGGGGTCGTGCCGGAGTACCTGTTCCGAGGTCACCCCACGACCACCAGTCCGGCGGCCTCCAGGTCGGCGATCAGCCCGGGCACGTCCGCGGCCATCGCCGCGGCGTCGCCGTCGAACTCCTCCTCGAGTCGTGCCGCCGCGTGCGCGGGGCTCCCGTCGGCCAGCAGCGAGGCGAGCACCGCCGCCGCGGTCGGGTTGAGCGTCCAGTACTCGCCGGAGGTGGAGTCCAGTAGCACGCCACCGTACTCGGTCGGCGTCCAGGACACCCGGTCGCGCAGCTTCCACGTCATGGTCGTTCCCTCATCGGATAGCGGGGGCGGGTTCCACGGTGCGCAGCCAGGTCTCGCAGGCCAGCGTCTGGTCGAGGTCGTACCAGGTGCGGTCGTCCGGGTTGCGGAGGGCCGCGCGCAGTGCGGCGACGTCCACGAGGCCGTGTCCGGCCAGCCGCGAATCGTCGGCGAGTGCGAGCAGGTCGTCGCGGTACCGGAGGGCGCCACGGGTGGCGGCGATCGAGGTGTCGGCCTTGGTGTCGCGCGCGAGCAGCGCCTGCGGCACCACGCCCTGCATAGCGGCGCGGATCAGGGGCTTGTAGTCGCGGGGTGCGGTGATGTGGGCGGGGTGCGCCGCCAGGCACGCCTCGAGGACCTGGTCGTCGAGGTACGGCAGAGCCGCGGTCACCCCGACCCGGCGCGTCGACTGGGCGAGGTGCCGGGCATTTGCCGCACCGGCGTACACCCCCGCGAGCCGACCGTGCAGCCCGCGGTCGCCGGAGAGCGGCACTGCCGCGGCCGCCCGCGCGCGCAGTGCCTTGCCCAGCCCCGCCCTGGCATCCGCCGTGAGCCACGGCGCTGTCGCGGCCGGAGCGCCCCAGCCGAGGAGCGGACGCACCCGCGCGATCTCGGCACCGTCCAGGTCTTCGCCGAGCGACGCCATCCAGCGGCCGTACGAGCGCCTGTCCACGACCGCACGCAGCGTGTCCCGGCGTCCCCACCGGTATGCCGCGCGCAGCAGTCGCAGGTGACGAACAGCCTGCCGGGGATGCGTTGTCAGCAGGGTCAGTTGCATCATGGGGTCGGCGGTGAGCAGTTCGTCACCACCGAACCCGGTGAGACGGGTACGAGCGCCGTGCGCGGCAGCCCGGCGGGACACGGCGAGGAAGCTCGCTCGGTACAGCACTGCGGCGGTCGGCTCGTCGAAGCGGTCCTCCGCCCGGAGGATGCCCTCGTACGGTAGGGGGTTCGCCTCGCCGTCCACCACTTCGTGGATCACGGAGCCGAGTTCGGCGGCGGCCCGGCGGGCCCACGGCAGGTCGTCGTCGAGCGGGTCCGGGCTCACGCACGTCAGCCCTACCACCCGGCTGCCGCCGCGGACGGCCAGCGCGCACAGCGACGTCGAATCCATGCCGCTCAGGTCGCTCGCTATCACGTCGTTCGCGCCCGCGCGCACGGCGACGGCGTCGGACAACGCCCGACGTAGCCGGTCGGCGGCGGTGGCCAGGTCGAGCACGGGTTCGGGAGCGCGCCACCGGGTCACGGTGCGCGGTGCCGCGGCACGGTCCAGAAGCAGCCGGCCGTCCGGAGGTACGGCGTGCACTCCGCGCCAGACCGGCTGCCAGAAGATCGGCCAGGGGGCGTACGGGGCAAGCATCCGCAGGGCGAGTGCTTCGTCGTCGATCTGCGCGCCGCCCAGCCCGGCCAGTACGTCGGCCCGGTCGCCGGCGGCGGTCTGCTCCCCCGCCGAGACGAAATAGACCCGGCGGTATCCCGACAGGCTGCCGTGCACCGCCGTCCCCGCCGGGGTCGCGGCGAGCGCATGGAAGCTTCCGGGCAGGCCCTGCAGGGCGGCGCACATCTGCCCGGCGTCGCGGGCGCCCGCACCACGTCGTTCGAGCTCATCCACTGGGAGACGGTGTTCGCCCAGCGCGACGAGGCGGCGGTCGCCCAACTCGGCCACCGCCACCTCGTCGTCCGTCCACCGGCCGAGCATCCATGGGCGTCCGGAGGCATGGGTGAGCATCCGCAGCCCCGTGGCCCGCTGCCGGAGCGGCTCGACGAGCGCGCGACCGGCGTCGGTGTCCGGGACGACCACGAACCACGAAAGCCCGGATGCCATGTCCGGAACGGCCACCATCGGCACTACCCCTCTGTCTCGGTACGGTGGGCTCGTGCCGTCAGCTGCAGATCGAACGCGGCTTCTGGGTGACGAACGACTCCCGGCAGCTGGTGAAAAGGCTGCCGGCCGTCTTGCGGGCGAAGCTGCCTTCCTTCGACAGGGTGGGCCGCTCGTAGGCCTTCTTCTGCACCATCTCGATGTACCTCCTCGGTGTGAGTCGGGCTCCGGCGTCCTGAGCCCGTCGTGCGAGCACTATCCGAGGTGGATCTATACTGCCGCGATATCGGAGCTCTGTTTCCGCACCTGCGCACCGGCTCCGGTGAGCAACTGGGTCGCCGCCAGCCCGCGGTAGAGCTCGCAGTCGTCCAGGAGGTCGGCATGCGTGCCTACCGCACGAATCCGGCCCGCGTCCAGCACGACGATGCGGTCGGCCCGGGTCACCGTGGACAGGCGGTGCGCCACCATCACCACCGTGGTGGTCCGGGAGACGGCGGCGACAATCTCACCGAGCGCACGTTCGTTCATGGCGTCGAGCTGCGAGGTCGGCTCGTCCAGCAGCAGCAGCCCCGGTCGGCGCAGCAGGGCGCGGGCGATCGCGATGCGTTGCCGTTCCCCGCCGGACAGCGACGCACCGCGATGGCCGACCTCGGTGCCGAGGCCGTCCGGTAGCCGCTGTAGGAGCGGGACGAGGCGGGTCCGTTCGAGCACCTCCGCCAGCCACGGCTCCGGCACGTGTGCCGAGCCCATCGTCACGTTGTCCCGCAGCGTTCCGGACAGGACCGGAGCGTCCTGCTCGACGTAGCCGATCCGGGCGCGCAGGTCGGCCAGGGGCCAATCCCGTACGTCGCGGCCGTCGATCTCGACATGACCGGTGGTGGGATCGTAGAAGCGCTCGATCAGCGCCAGCAGGGTCGTCTTCCCGGCACCGGAGGGTCCCACGATGGCGGTGAGGCCGGTCGCCGGCAGCCGCAGGTCGACGTGCTCCAGGATCGTCGGGCCGCCGGGCCGATGTCGCAGCGAGACGTCCCGGAACGTCACCGTCACGGGCGCCGCGGTACTGCCTGCCAGGGCGTCCACGGGCCGGTCCAGGTCCTCGGCGGCGAGTTCGGCGATCCCGTCGATACGCCGGACCGCGGCCAGGCCCGCCTGTAGCCCGGTGAAGCCGCCCACCAGCTGGGTCACCGGGCCGCCGAGGTAGAAGAGGTACAGCAGGAAGGCCACCAGGGACGACACGGCGAGACCGCCGGCGGCGACCCGCGCGCCACCCACCCCCAGCACCACGATGAAGGCGACCTGGACCGCGAGGCCGGTGGCGATGCCGGCCAGCGAGACCCACCGCGCCGCCTGCCGCCCGCGCCGCCACGCCTGCCGGGCCGCGTCGTGCACCGCGGCGGCCTGCCGCTCCTCGGCGCCGTTGGCCTTGACCGTCCGAAAGGCGCCCAGCGTACGTTCGAGAACCGCTCCCATCCCGCCGACCGCCTCCTGCGCCTGTTCCCCGGCGCTGCGGATCCGCGGGACCAGGGCCAGCGTCACGGCGGCGAGCATCAGCAGCACAACGAGTACCACCGCGAGCAGGACCGCGTCGAGGCGCGCCATCAGGAGCACCGCGCCCGCGATCTGGAAGGTCCCCGCCACCAGGTCGATGACGTTGCTGGTGGCCGCCGCCCGCAGTTGCGTGGTGTCTCCCGTCGCCCGCGACAGCAGGTCCCCGGGCTCGGCGCCGTCCACGACCGCGACGCGCAGCCGCAGCAACCGGGTGACAAGCCGCTGCCGCGCGGTCAACACGACGCTCTCGGCGGTCAATTCCACGAGGTACATGCCCCAGACCCCGACAATCACGCTGAGTACCAGCAGCGACACCAGCAGCAGCATCGGCTGGTGGTACGGGGTGCCGCCGGTCAGCGCGTCGATCAGGCTCTTGACCACCATCGGCTGGGCGAGATTGGCCAGCCCGCCGAGGAACATCAGGAGCGCTCCGCCGAGCAGTCCACGGGCGTGCGGACGGACGTAGCTCAGCAGGGACGCCAGCGGTGCCCGGCCGGCGGCACGGGTGATGGGAAGCATGCCGTCGTCCTCACCGGGTGTCGGAGGTGCCGGTCGGGATCGGCGCCGGCCCACCGACACCCTCCGGCGTGGCCCGATACTCCAGCTATATCGGAAGCCGAGGACGGTCAGGGTTGGTGAACCTGACCGCCTCGACTGCACCCGGCTGTGCACGTACCCGATGGGTCTGCATTCGGCGCAATGGCGCCGAGGGTGCGCTACCCGATGGCGAAGCTGGGGTGCGGCGGTTGGTTGTAGGCGGTGTTCTGCCAGGCGACGGCGACCCGGTACTGCCGGTCCTGCATCAGGGAGGGCCGGGCGATGCTGGTCGAGTCGGTGGTGGAGTAGATGCGCAGCGCCGAGTTGTTCGACGTACGCCAGATGACCTCCTCACGCCAGTCACCGAGGATGTCGGCGGAGAGTGCCGGGGTGGACTTGGTGCCGTTGTTCGAGGCGACCCCGGATCCGGTGAGCAGCCTGGTGTCGCCGCCGGTCCCGTACTTGTCGATGTGGGTGCCGTCGAGCAACTCCCGCTGCGCGTCGCCGTCCCACCAGATGACGAAGTTCGCCGAGGACGGGTTGCGGCCGATCGAGGCACCGGAGCTGTTGTACAGGTTGCCCATCTGGGTGCCGGAGCCCCAGAACTCCGCGCCGGGGCTGCCCGCGTAGATGTCGGCGGCCACGCCCCGGCCGGGACCCTCCGCTCCCCCGTTGTTCGGCCGCTGCCAGATGACCTGGCCGTTGCTGCCGGCGTGCACGTCGGCAGCCGGCTGGTTGCCGGACTCGTGGATGGTGAACACCTCGAGGCCGGCCCGGCTGGGGATCAGGTCGCCGACGTGCATCGCGTCGCCGTGCCCGAAGCCGGTGGAGTACATCAGGGTGCCGTTGTCGTTGATGGTGGCCGACCCGTAGACGATCTCGTCACGGCCGTCGGAGTCGACGTCGGCGATGGACAGGTTGTGGTTGCCCTGCCCGTACGCACCGCCGCTGCCGGAGTCGTAGGTCCAGCGCCGGGTCAGACTGCCGTTGCGGAAATCCCACGCGACGATCACGGCCCGGGTGTAGTAGCCCCGCGCCATGATCAGCGACGGTCGCTGCCCGTCGACGTACGCGGTGCCGGCCAGGAACCGGTCGACCCGGTTGCCGTAGTTGTCTCCCCAGGAGGAGACGTTGCCGCGCGCCGGCTCGTAGTTCACGGTGGCGAGCACGGCGCCGGTCTGGCCGTTGAACATTGTCAGGAACTCCGGACCGGCGAGGATGTAGCCGCTGGAGTTGCGATGGTCGGCGTTGGCGTTGCCGATCACCTGCCCGGTGCCGGAGCGGGTGCCGTCGGCGGTCTTCATCGCCACTTCCGCGCGGCCGTCGCCGTCGTAGTCGAAGACCTGGAACTGGGTGTAGTGGGCACCGGCCCGGATGTTGCGGCCGAGATCTATCCGCCACAGCCGGGTGCCGTTGAGCTTGTAGGCGTCGATGTAGACGTTGCCGGTGTAGCCCGACTGTGAGTTGTCCTTGGCGTTGGACGGGTCCCACTTGAGCACGATCTCGTACTCGCCGTCGCCGTCCAGGTCCCCGACGCTGGCGTCGTTGGCCGAGTAGCTGTACGACTCACCGCTGGGCGTCGAGCCGCCGGGCGGGATCTGCAAGGGCACGTCACGTGAGGTGGCGAACGGTACGACCTCGGGCTCGGCGGCGGAGCGCAGCTCCACGCCTGCGGTGACCGGGCGGACGGAGTAGGTCGCGTCCGCAGGCGCACCGGCGTCCAGGTAACTGGTGGCCGTGGTGATCGGCGTGGGGTTGATTCTGACTGCGTCCCGGTAGACGTTGAAGGCGGTGCCGGGCGGATCGGTACGCAGTAACCGCCAGGACACGAAGTTGCCCCTGTCGGAGCGGATCGCGATCGCTCCGCGGTTCAGCTTCTCCGTCGTCGCATGGGCGTCGGGGGGTGCGGAGGCGGCTCGGGCGGAGAGCGGGCCGGTTGCGGCGTGCGCGCCGGTCGGGGCGGCGATGCCGGCAGCCACGACGGTGATGGCGGTTGCCGTGGCGAGCACGAGACGCGGAGCTGACCGGACGTGGGACAGGCCGGTCGGGGGGTGGTGGTTGATACGTTTCATTGGACCGTCCAGGTAAGGGGTGCACAGGAATGCGCACCGATGGATGTTGAGTGGCCTCGTACCGGGTGATGCCCTGACGTTCGATGTTGCACCGTCTACCGAGGACGACGGCCGGTGTTGACGCGAACGGCATCGTCCCTTGAGCGGCGTCAGCCCACCGACCGCAACTGTGAGCGCTAACAGATGCGGCGACCCTCCGGGCGAGGCGGCCCCGCTCGCCGCGCACCCCCGAGCCCGCCCCGAGGCCCCCGTCGCCCCTGGTCCGGTCTAGAGGACATCCGCCACACGATCGGTCAATACACTTGCATAGACGAATGTAAACATGGAGCGTATGTGCGTCAAGTGCTCCCCGGCGGACCAGCCAGGACAAACGCTACTCCTCCGCCACCCGGCCAGGCCCTCCAGGCCGACCCAAAGGCCTGCACACCGGAACCGTTCACGAACCCAGGACCCCCCTCCCGACCGACCGGAGGCGCACCGTCGCCGACCTTGACATCGCAGTTACGAGCGTCAACACTTCAGCACAAGCCCGAAACAACCGCCTCTGACGAACCAGGCGAATGTGAGCGCTAACATCAATTCGGCGTGATCCGCAGCCGGCCCGGGTCGGCCGACCGGCTCGCCAGGTTCTCGTCTCGGCACCTGGCGGTGTGTCCCACAGCCTGCTGGAGGACCCATGACCAAGCGCAGGACGCTGCTCGTCGCAGCGGGCGCCGGAGCGTTAGGTGGCGCGATCGCCGGAGGCCCAGCCCGCGCCGACGTCACGATCACGATCGATCCTCGCGCCGACTACGGCGGGTGGGAGGGCTGGGGCACGTCGCTGGCCTGGTGGGCCAACGTGTTCGGCGACCGGGACGACTTCGCGGACATCTTCTTCACCACCGGGTCCGTGGCGTACAACGGCGCCACGCTCCCCGGTCTCGGCCTGAACATCGCCCGCTACAACCTGGGCGCCTGTAGCTGGAACAGCGTCGACGGCGAGACGATGGTGGCCTCCCCCAACATCCCCCGCTTCAAGCAGATCGAGGGCTTCTGGCAGGACTGGCACAACGAGGACCCGGCGTCGTCGGCGTGGAACTGGAACGTCGACGCCACGCAACGCGCCGCGCTGGCCAAGGCGGTCCAGCGAGGGGCGATCGCCGAGCTGTTCGCGAACTCCCCGATGTGGTGGATGTGCCTCAACCACAACCCGTCCGGCGCTGCGGACGGCGGTCTCAACCTCCAGTCGTGGAACCACCGTCAACACGCCCTGCACCTGGCGGTGACCGCACGCTACGCCCGCGACCGCTGGGGCGTCACCTTCCGCACCGTGGATCCCTTCAACGAACCGTCGTCGAACTGGTGGCGGGCCGGCGGCACGCAGGAAGGATGCCACATCGACGCCACCACGCAGCGCAGCGTGCTGGCCAACCTGCGCACCGAACTGGACCGGCAGGGCCTGACCGGTGTCGCCATCTCGGCGTCCGACGAAACCAGCTACGACCTGGCCCGTACCACCTGGAACAGCTTCGACGCCGGCACCAGGGCGGTGGTACGGCAGGTCAACGTGCACGGATACCAGGGCGCCAGTGGTCGACGCGATCTGCTGTACAGCGACGTACGCGCCGCGGGGAAGATTCTCTGGAACTCGGAGGCCGGCGACAGCGACGGTACCGGTATCACCATGGCGCGCAACCTCTGCCTGGACTGGCGCTGGCTACATCCGACCGCGTGGTGCTACTGGCAGGTGATGGACCCGAGTGCGGGCTGGGCGGCCATCCAGTACGACTTCAACACCCTGCGCGCCGGCGCCGTACAGCCGAAGTACTACGTACTTGCCCAGTTCACCCGGCACATCCGCCCCGGCATGCGGATCATCGACACCGGCGTGGACCACGCCGTCGCCGGGTACGACCCCGGCGCTCGCCGGCTGGTCATCGTCGCCGTCAACACGGGCGCCGCCCAGACCCTCACCTTCGACATGTCCGGCTTCGGCCAGGTGACCGGTGGCTCCGCCGGCCTGGTGCCGCGCTGGTCCACCGTGCCGGCCGGCGGTGACCGGTACACCGAACGCCAGGACACCCGGGTCGACGGCAAACGGGTCAGTGTCGCCTTCCCCGCGGCATCGGTGCAGACCCTCCAGGTCGACGGTGTCACTGTGTAGCGCGCGACCGGACCCCGACCGGTCACCGGTCGCACCGCGACGAGATCTCAGGGATTGTCCATGGACCTGTTGCAG
The DNA here is from genome assembly GCF_050936445.1 of Plantactinospora sp. CA-294935. Lineage (NCBI taxonomy): Bacteria > Bacillati > Actinomycetota > Actinomycetes > Micromonosporales > Micromonosporaceae > Plantactinospora > Plantactinospora sp. CA-294935. The sequence goes on along the minus strand of NZ_JBNJMU010000001.1, from coordinate 6,144,033 downwards.
CGGATGAGGTGCAACACCCGCGACGAACGGGCACCGCGCCTCGACCAGTGCGAGACGTCGTCGTGGAGTGCCTGGATCCCACCGCCGGTACCGGCAGCACGATGCCGGACGTCCGAACCCACCAACCACCGCCGTCCCACCGTCAGGGTTGGCGCAGCCGTGCCGTTCTGCGACGCCCGTACCGGGCCATCGTCGCGCTCCGTTCGAAGCGCCCCGTCTCCAGGAGTTGAACATGTCCGTCGTTGAACGGCCCGCCGGCCTGGACCGTCGTCCCCGTCGCCTCGGCGCCGCGCTGGTCGGCACGGTGCTCGTCGCCGGGCTCACCGCGCTCGTCCCCAGCCAGCAGGCCAGCGCCGCCACGATCGATCCGTTGGCGTACTACCAGATCGTGTCCCGGCACAGCGGAAAGGCGGTCGAGATCGCCGGCCGGTCCACCGCCGACGGGACGGCCGTTCAGCAGTGGGCCCGGACCGGTCAGACCAACCAGCAGTTCCAGTTCGTCGATGCCGGCGGCGGCTACCACAAGCTGCGTGCCCGGCACAGCGGCAGCCTCGTCGACGTCTCGGGCTCCTCCACCGCCGACGGCGCCGATGTCGTGCAGTGGCCCGACAACGGCGGTACCAACCAGCAGTTCCGGGTCGTGGATACCGACAGCGGGTATGTCAAGCTCGTCAACCGCAACAGCGGCAAGGCTCTGGAGGTGTGGGACTGGTCGACCACGGACGGCGGCCGGATCTCGCAGTACACCGACACCGGCGGCGCAAACCAGCAGTGGCAACTCGTCCGCACCGACGCGCTCCCGCCCACCACCTACGCCGGCTACCTGTTCAGCTACATGACCGGCGAGGGTAGCGCCAACGGCGAGCAGATCTACTTCGGGTTGAGCCAGGGCAACGACCCGGTCCGGTGGCGGCAGCTCAACGGCGGACAGCCGGTCCTCACCTCGAACGTCGGCACCAGGGGTGTGCGGGACCCGTTCATCATCCGTGCTCCGCAGGGCGACCGCTTCTACCAGATCGCGACCGACCTGCGCATCTACGGCGGCGGCAACTGGGACGCCGCGCAGCGCACCGGCAGCAAGTCCATCGTGGTCTGGGAGTCCACCGACCTGGTGACCTGGAGCGCCCCCCGGCTGGTCCGGGTCTCGCCCGACACCGCCGGCAACACCTGGGCGCCGGAGGCCTACTACGACGACAGCATCGGCCAGTACGTGGTCTTCTGGGCTTCGAAGCTCTACGCCGCCGACGACCCGAACCACACCGGCAGCAGCTACAACCGGATGATGTACGCGACCACGCGCGACTTCCGCACCTTCAGCCCCGCACAGGTCTGGGTGGACAAGGGCTACTCCACCATCGACTCCACGCTCATCAAGGACAACGGCAGCTACTACCGCTACACCAAGGACGAGCGCAGCTCCTCCCAGTCGGCGTGCGGCAAGTTCATCCTGGCCGAGCGGTCCGCCACGGTCCTCAACCGAAACTACTCGTTCGTCCGGGAGTGCATCGGCCAGGGCTCGCTGAGCCAGGGCGAGGGGCCGCTCGTGTTCAAGTCGAACACCGAGAACCGGTGGTACCTCTACATCGACGAGTACGGCGGCCGGGGCTACATCCCGTTCACCACGACCGACCTGGCGACCGGCCAATGGAGCATGGTCTCCGGCTACACGATGCCCGGTCGGCCTCGCCACGGCACCGTCCTCCCGCTGACCCAGGCCGAGTACGACGGCCTCGCCCGACGCTGGGGGTGAGTGGCGCAGAGCCGTCGGGTATCTCCGGGCACCGGGGTAGGCCGACGCTCCGGGTCACGACGCCGGCTCAGCGCTGGTCCCGGCGGACGCCACGCTCACGGTCCTCGCCGGCCGGATCGACGTCCTGGACATGATCGCGCCAATCGGTCAGGTGATCGAAGTGCCGGCTCAGTACGCACGCGTACGCTTCGGACCGGGCAACCTCGCGTAGGCTGACCTGTCCCTCCAGGACCTCTCGGGCGAACCTCCGCATCTCCTGGTCCGGCGCGCGGTCCCGGAGTTGGCGTAAGCCCGCCAGCAGCACTCGGGCGGCCTGCTGGTCGCCCCCGGTCATCGTCACCAACTCGTCGTAGACGGTCACGGTTGCCTCGGGTGGTCGTACGGTTGGGCCGGCAGCTTCAACGACTTGAGCGCGTCCAGGTCGGTCAGGGCCTTCACCGCTCCGGCGATGGCCTGCAGTGCGGTGGTGGCGGCCTGGATCTTGCCGGCTGCCTTCTGGATCAGCTGCTGGATGCGCAGCACCTGTGAGGCGGCCAGCGTGCCACCGGCCCAGCCGCCGATCCCGCTCCAACTCGTCAGCGCACCCAGGCCGGCGCCGAGTCCGCCGACCAGCACCGCGTCGGTGATCGCGCTGATGATCCCGGCGACCTGGTTGGCGAGCAGCCACACACCCTGCGCGGCCTCCTGGTACTGCACGGACACCTCACGCAGCACGGACTGCGCTCGGTGGCATGCCGCCGCCACCTCGGCGAAGTACGCCGTCGCGCCGCTCGCCGCGTTGCCGGTCCAGTACTGGTCGACCTCGTCCGTGGCGTGCTGGATATTGCGGCCCACCTCGGCCAGACACGCACCCAACCGGTCCAGGGCGAGGCCGTAGCGGGCCAGCGCTCGCCAGTCACCGGTGAACGGTGTGGTCAGCGATCTGATGACGTCGTAGCCGAGGGTCTCGCGGAGCAGCCAGTTCAGCCAGGATGCCGGACTGACAGGTTCGAAGACCGCGTTCAGGTCGAGGTACCCGTTGCCGACGCTGGCTTCCGGCTCACCGGGGTCGGTCAGGTGGTGAGTGGGGTCGCTCCCGGCGTACAGCGGCCCGTGCGGCACCGTGGCTGTCTCGCGCCAACCCGGCGGCTGGTACCACGCCACAGGCGCGGCGTAGCCGCGGTCCAGTTCGGCGGCGGCGGCAATGTCGGTGTTGACGTAGTAGTGCGCGGCGGAGAACAGCTCGAAGGCCGACTCGCTCAGCAGGTCCTCCAGGTGGCGCAGCGCATCGACGAGGTCGTCGCTCGCGCTCTCGTGGGCGGAGCGAAAGAGGCTGATCAGCCCCTCTTCCTGCCAGCTGAAATCGGCGTATCCGTAGATGTAGGACCGGGCCGCAAACACATCCCGGCCGAGGTCGCCGATGCGCGAGGCGAACGATTCGAGCCCGGTTGCCTCAACGCGCAATGTGCTCATGCCGCTCCCCGCGTCGCCGTGCCTGGTTCGTCCTCGCGTGTCGAGCCGGCGCCGTGAGCCGGTGCACGGTGCCAGCCAGCGCCTCCGCATCCGGTACAGCACCGACCGGGCGGCGCAGTCGGCCCGGCGGCAGCGCCGCCGAGGAGGCGTATCGCGGCTATCAGGGTATTGACGTACGGACCTGAGCTGTGTCAGGTGAACACCCCACACATGTTCGTTCTCAGTACCGCTGGCGGCGCTAGAGTGTCTGCCGGCCATGCCTTCAAGCTGAGGGGCGGTGGGCACGGTTCCAGGCTTCGGTGATGTGGTGAAGGCGACCGACGGCGGGGAGTCGTCGGTGCTCCTGTCGCGGTTCGGCCGGCGCTTCGCGGCCGTTGTCCGGGTCGCGATCTTCGGGCCGGTCGCCGTCATCGGGCTGCTTCGTGCCACGGACGAGCACGTGACGTCGACGGCACTGGTGGTCGGCTGCGCCGCGGTGTGGAGCGCAGTGTACGTGTGGTGGCTGCTCCGACGGACGGACCTGTGGGGAGCCGGGGTGGACGCCGCGGTCATGGCCCTGGTGTGCCTGAGCATCTTCTGGACCGACGCGGCGGAGCACGAGAACATCGGTTGGATACGCCTGCTGGTCAGCTTCGCCTGCGTGACCTATCAGTGGTATACGCCGCTGGCGTACGGCATCGCGGCGACCGCGGTGGCTGCCGGGACGTTGCTTGCCGTCGTGCTGAGGTCGGATGCGGCGGCGAACGTGGTGCACGCCGCGATCTGGGTGCTGGCGATCGCGACGCTGTCCCGGGTGGCGTGGCTGCTCGTGGAGCAGGGAGCCCGCAGCGCGGATCGTCTGGCCCGGGACGCGGAGAACGCGCGCAGGGCGCACCAGGTCGCGGCCGCGGTCCGGGCCGACGAGCGGGAACTGGTCAACGCGCTGCACGACACCGCTGCCACGACTCTGTTGATGGTGGGCGGCGGTGAGGTGCGGGCCGGGAACGACTGGCTCGCACCACGGGCCCGGCGGGACCTGGAGATGTTGCGTGCGTACGGCGAGCAGGTGGGTTCTCACGCCGATCTGGTGCAGTTCCTCGGCGCGGAGGTGGAGGCGGTGAACCGGCTGCCGGTACACCTCTCGACCCCCTCGGACCTGCTGGTGCCCTACCGCGTCGGCCGCGCGCTGGCTGACGCGGCGCGCGAGGCGATGAACAATGCCGTCCGGCATGCCCGCGCACAGGAAATCACGGTGCGGCTGAGTGGAGGGCCGGCACGGTTGCGGCTGGATGTCGCCGACGATGGCGCGGGCTTCATCCCCGAACAGGTGCCTGCGACCAGGCGAGGCCTGCGGGACTGCATAAGCGGCCGCTTGGCCGCGATCGGCGGTACTGCGACGGTCACCTCCCGGCTCGGCGAGGGCACGCTGGTGCGGCTGGAGTGGCACGGTGGATGACGATCCCCGGGAGGCGATCGAGCGAGCCACCCGGGCCCAGCTGATCGCTCGGCTGCGGTTCGGGGTCCTGGCCGTCGCAGCGAGCGGTCTGCTGCTGCTGAGCCTGCCCAACATTCTGCGGCACTGGACGTGGTACGAGCCGGCGTGGGTACAGATGTGCGCGTTCGCCTTGCTCGCCGGGCTACTGTCCGTCGAGGCGGTGCTGGTGGCCCGTGGCCGACTGTGGCCGGTGGCGTGGCGATGGCCGGCCGTGGCGGTGGTCCTGCTCTGTTCAGCGCTGTCGTACGCGGCGCTGCCCTACGGCCACGCGGCCCTGGCCGGTGACTGGATCTTCGGCGAGGCGACCTGGGTCGGCCTGGTGATCCTGCTGAGTCAACCGCTGCGGGTCCATCTCGGATTTCTCGGCGCCCACTGGAGCGTGGCGCTGGTGAACGTCCTGTTGTCCAGCGACGGCGATCGGGCCATGCTCCTGCGGTTCGCGACGGGGTCGATCGGGGTCATCGGCTACCCGATGTGCATGGCGATAGCTGCCGCCGCGTTCCGGAACATCGCCGCGTCGGCGGCCGCCGCCAAATGGGAAACCGAGCGGATATCGGTCGCGGAGGCCGCGGCGGTCGAATCACACCGACGGCGGCAGCAGCGGCTGGCCGACCTGGACCACAGCACGATCCCGTTGCTGGAAGGGCTGTCCAGCGGACGGCTCGACCCCCTCGACCGACAGGTCCGCCGCGCTTGCGCGATCGAGTCGGCCCGGATGCGGCGGTTGTTCGCCGAGGTCGACATCGCGCAGAACCAGCTCTTGCACGAGCTGCGGCACTGCGCGGATGTCGCGGACCGCAAAGGCGTACTCGTGGAGCTGGACGCCCGAGGCCAATGCCCGGACCTTCCGCTGCCGGTCCGTCGCGACCTCACCGAGGCCCCGCTCACCATGCTGGCCACGGCGGCGTCGTGGGCGCGGGTCACCGTCATCGGCACTCCCGACCTGGTGTCGGTCAGCGTCGTCGCCGACTGCGGCCAGGTCGACCTGCCGCCGCCCGAGGTGCCGGGGGTACGGCTCGACACGTTTCGCAACGAGGAGAAGCTGTGGGTGGAGGTGCGATGGCGGGCGGACCCATAACGGCAGTGATCGTTGACGACCATGTAGCGATCGCCGCAGGCGTGCGCTACTGGTGCAGCCAGGCGCGGCCACCGATCGAGCTGATCGACGCGGAGGCCCGATTGGCAAACGTGTGGACGGGCCCGGGCGCAAAGGCCGACGTGGTCATCCTCGACCTGGAACTGATACCCAAGACGCCCGCCTTCGGCGAGCTGAGCCGGCTTGTCGACCACGGTCGCCGGGTCATCGTCTACTCCCAGCACACCGACAGTCGTACGGTGCTCAAGTGCGTGAACCTCGGCGCGCTCGCGTACCTGACCAAAACCGAGGGGCAGGAGCACCTGGTACCGGCCATCCAGGCGGCCGCGAACGGCAAGCCGTACACCGCGCCTTCGCTCGGCGGAGTGCTGATAACCGACGATGATCCGGGCCGCCCCCGGATCTCCCGTCGGGAGACCGAGGTGTTGCGCGCCTGGTTCGCCTCCTCCTCCAAGGAACTCGTCGCCGCCAGGCTGAACATCAGCGTGAAAACCGTGGACACGCACATCGAGCGGGTACGGGTCAAGTACGCCAATGTCGGCCGGCCGGCCCGTACCAAGAGCGAACTCGTGACCCGAGCCCTCCACGACGGCCTGATCACACTCGACGAGCTGGACGGGTAAGGGGTCAGGGGGCGAGCCGGACGGGCAGCGTGCGGTACCCGTTCGAGACGAAGGACTCCAGTGGAAGCAGCTCGCCCGGCTCGGCGGCCAGGGTCAGATCCGGAAAACGCGCGAAGAGCGCGGGGAGCGCGATCGCGGCCTCCAACCTGGCCAGTGGCGCGCCGAGGCAATGATGCACGCCGTGGCCGAAGGCCAGATGCTCCTTGGCCGCGCGGGTGACGTCGAACCGGTCGGCGTCGCCGCCGTGTACGAGCGGGTCACGTCCGGCCGCCCCGTAGCAGGCGAGGATGGCCTCGCCCGCGCGTAGCGTGACGCCGTCACCGACGTCGATGTCCTCGACGGCGAAGCGCAGCGGCAGGTTCGGCACCGGCGCCTGGTTGCGTAGCGTTTCCTCGATCACCTCCCCCCAGCCGACCCGCCCGCTGCGGACGAGGCCGAGTTGGTCGGGGTGGGTGAGCATCGCGACAACCGCGTTGCCGAGCAGGTTGACGGTGGTCTCGTGGCCAGCGCTCACGAACAGCCCCAGCGTGTCGACCAGTTCGTCCTCGGACAGCGACGACCTGTCGTCGCGGGCGGCGATCAGGGCCGAGGCGAGATCGTCGCCGGGTCGCTGGCGCTTCTCGGCGATCAGCTCCCGGAGGATCTGCTGTAGGCGCGGGAAGGCGGCGACGGTCTCCTCGGGCGCCTTCCCGATGTTGAACAACGCGTCCACGCACCGGGACACCTCCTCGCGGGTGGCGTCGTCGCTGATGCCGAACAGCTCGCAGATCACCGTGATCGGCAACTGGTAGGCATAGCGTTCGCGCAGGTCGACCGGCCGGTCCGGGGGTAGGGCGGTCAGCTCGGTCAGCAGGTCGCCGGTGATCGCCTCGACCCGCGGCCGCAGTGCGGCGATCCGGCGTGCGGTGAAGGTGCCGGCAACCAGCCCGCGCAGCCGCCGGTGATCGGGCCCATAGGCGGTGAGCATGTTGCGGACGGCCACCCACGGGAGCAGCGGCCAGTCGGAGGAGATCTCGCCGTTGATCCATGCCGGCCAGTGCTGGTAGGCGTCCTTGGACACGCGCGGGTCGACGAGCAGGCGCTTGAGCAGCCCTTGGTCGCTCACCGCCCAGGCCCGCACGCCGCCAGGCATCTCGACGCGGGCGACCGGGCCTACTCGGCGGATGCGCTCCGCGTCGCCGAGGATGTCGCGACCAGTGGGGTCGATGACGAAGGTACCGACGTCAGGGGCGTCCATAAGTCCTCTCCAGGGTCACGGTTGGTGGGGCCGTGCTGCTGAGCCCCGTGCGGCGTGGGGTCCCGAGCAGCACGGTGCCGGATCCCGGCGGCGTAGGACGCCGCCACGCCGCGCGCATCGGTCACATCGACAAGTATCGACCGAGTCGCACCGGTCATCCAGGGAGTGGTTCTTCCGGAATGAAACGGACCCGCTCCAGGCGCGCGGCAGTGTACGCAGCGGTCATGCCGAACCCGGTCGACCGCGACGAACCGGACAGCAGGATCCATGTCATCTGCGACGCAGGCCAGGTGCGCGACGTGCTCACGACAGGCCGGCCTGGTGGGCGAGGACGGCGGCCTGGACCCGGTTCTGCGCGTCGAGCTTGATGAGGATCGAGCTGACGTGCGCCTTGACGGTTCCCTCGACGACGTGCAGGGAGCGGGCGATCTGGCCGTTGGAGTGTCCGGCGCCGAGCAGCGCGAGTACCTCGCGTTCCCGCTCGGTCAGCGACCCGACGCGCCGCGCCGCATCGGCGGCCCGGCGGCGGTGACTGTCGCGGTAGGTTCCGATGACCTGCCGGGCGATGGCCGGTGAGAGGAAGGCGGCCCCGTCGCTGACGGCGTGCACCGCGGCGATCAGTTCGCGCGGGTCGGCGGCCTTGAGCAGGAACCCGGCGGCGCCACCGCCGAGCGCCCGCGCGATGTACTCCTCCTCGCCGAAGGTGGTGAGCATCACGATGCTGGTGGTCGGTACCGTGCCGGCGATCTCGTCGGCCGCGGCGAGTCCGTCGAGAACCGGCATCCGGATGTCCAGCAGCGCGATGTCGGGACGGTGGGCGCGGCACAGCTCGACGGCTCGGCGTCCGTCGGCGGCCTCGGCGACGACCTCGATGCGGTCGTCGGTGTCCAGGATCGCCCGGACACCGGCGCGGATCATGGCCTCGTCGTCGGCCAGCAGTACCCGGATCGGGGTCACCATCACACCTTTTCCATCCGGTTCTTGGCGACGAGTACGTCTTCGTCGCTGAAACAGAGTCGGTAGACGCTGGCGGCGTCGCTGAACAGGCTGGCACCGGCCTGGAAGTAGGCGCAGGTCGAGCCGGCCGGGGTCGGTGGCTCGTTCAGGATTCGCGGCAGCGGGTCGATCTCGCGTGGCGGCAACTGCGGCTGGATCTGTGCCCGCGTCTGGCCGAGCCGCAGGTGTTGGTACAGCTCGTCGGAGAGCCCGGTGCGTGACACGGTGTACATCTGCAGGATGGCGAGGGCCGCGACGAGCAGGAGCGCGGCGCCGAGGGGAAGGGCGGCGGACTGCATCTGCCGGCGGCGGGTGAGCCGCCTCGTGCCTTGCAGTTCGAATCCGGCGGGACCGTCGTCGAGCCGCGATCCGGCGTCGTCGGGCAGCACCGCGGTGACCGCCCAGCCGCCGTCCGGCCGGGGTCCGGCTTCGAGCCGGCCGCCGACCAGCCGGACCCGCTCGTCCAGCCCGATCAGCCCCTGCCCGCTGCCGGCACCGTCGCCGGGCCGCGCCGGTGCGTCGTTCACGATGTCGATGCGGGTGCCGGCGTGCTGGCGGGCGATGGTGACGGTGACCTGCGCTCCGGGTGCGTGTCGGGCGGCGTTGGTCAACGACTCCTGGACCACGCGGTGCACCGCCTGGCTGCTCATCGGCAACCATGTCGGGCCTGATCCGTCACGGCGAAGCCGCACCTGCATGCCGGCCGTGACGGCGCGGCGGACCAGATCGTCGACGCTCTCGTCGGCCGGTTGCAGATCGGCGGCGGCATCGGCGTTGCCGAGTACCCGGAGGATGTCGCGCAGCCGTTCGGTGGCCCGGACCGCGCTCGCCCGCAGTTCTCCGGCGGCGTGCCGGTGCTTGTCGGTGAGGTCGCCGGCCAGTTCCAGCGCACCGCTGTGCAGCGCGATCAGGGCCAGTTCGTGTCCGAGCGAGTCATGCATGTCCCGGGCGATCGTCGCCCGCTCGCGCAGCCGGGCCTGTCCCGCGACGATCGTGCGCTCGCGCTCGCCGTGCTCGGCACTCAGGCGCCGGTAGCGGCCCACCCACCACGGCAGCACCGAGACGACGAACAACAGCAGGACCAGCGTGAGCCAGTACGACAACGGATCGGTGGAGCGCCACAGCGCCACCGCGAGCCCGGCGAACGCCGCCGCCGTGAAAACCCACAGCGCGACCGAAAGCGAGGCCATCCGCCGCCCGGCCACGAAAGCCGGCACGATTGCCACCAGGGGCAGCCAGCCGCCGGTGGTGAAGACCTCCGAGACCGACACCCCGGCCGACACGATCAGCAGCGGTGTCCACGCCCGGTCCGCCCGGTCGTAACGCACCAGGCCACGATACATACGCTGGTGCCGGCGGCACCCTTGACGAAAGTCAGGGGCAGGCCTGACGACAGACCGATGTCCGGCAGGCCGGTTCCTCGTAGCGTCCGGGACATGATCAGAGCCCAAGGACTGCATAAACGGTACAGCGGGAAGGTCGCCGTCGATGATCTCTCGTTCGATGTACTTCCGGGTATGGTGACGGGTTTCCTCGGTCCCAACGGGGCCGGCAAGTCCACCACCATGCGTCTGATGCTCGATCTCGACCACGGCGGCGGCGAGACACTGTTCGACGGACGCCGGTTCGGCACGATCCGGCATCCGATGCGCCAGATCGGTGCCGTACTGGAGGCCAGGGCGTTCCACCCGACCCGCACTGCCCGGAACCATCTGCGGATGCTGGCCGCCGGCGGCGGGATCCCGGCGGCCCGGGCGGACGAGGTGTTGGAGTTCGTCGGGTTGGCGGAGGTGGCCCGGAAGAAGCCGCGGAGCTTCTCGCTGGGCATGGCGCAGCGGCTGGGGCTGGCGCAGGCCCTGTTGGGGGATCCGCAGACGCTGATTCTCGACGAGCCGGCCAACGGGCTTGACCCGCACGGCATCCACTGGCTGCGCGACATATTGAAGTCGCTCGCGGCGCAGGGCCGCACCATCCTCGTCTCCAGTCACCTGCTGTCGGAGATGGAGCTGATGGCCGACGAACTGGTGGTGATCGGCCGCGGAAGAATGATCTACAACGGCGACGTGGACGGGTTCGTGAAGCAGTTCACCCAGGCGACCGTCCAGATCCGCAGCCCCCGGGCCGACCGGCTCGCCCAGGCGCTGAAGGGTACCCACGGCGTCGAGGTCGAGGTCGCCGATGACGGCACACTGCGGGTGTCCGGGGCCGACGCGGCCGACGTGGGCGAGATCGCGTTCGCCAACAACATCCCGCTGCACGAGCTGACCACCCTGACCGCGTCGCTGGAAACGGCGTTCATCTCCGCCACCGGCGCATCCGAGGAGTACGTCGCCCGGCAACTCGGCACCGCCGGCGGTGCCGCATGATCGACGCGTTGCGCTTCGAATGGGTACGCCTCCGTACCATCCGCTCGACGTACTGGCTCATCGGCCTGGCCCTGCTCCTCAACGCCGCGGTGGCGTTCCTGGTCAATCTGGCCACCCGTAACAATCCACTGGACACCGACATCGTCGGGGCTACCGTGACCGGCGGAGGCACCGCCTCGCCGCTGCCGCTGCTGGCGGTGTTCATGGCCGCCGTCGGCATCCTCGCCACCGGTCACGAGTACCGGTACGGCACGATCCAGCCGACGCTGACCACCATTCCGCGCCGAGCCACGGTCCTGACCGCCAAGCTCGCGGTCGTGGCCGCCGCGGCGGTGGCGGTCACGGTCGCCTCCATGCTCGTCAACGTCGCCGTCGGCCTCGTCTTCTGGGGTGAGTTCCCAGGGCTGACCGAGCAGCCTCTCGATGCGGCGCTGCCCGGCTACGTCCTGCTCGTCGTGCTGTGGGCCGTGCTGGGCGCCGCACTGGCCCAGTTGTTCCGCAGCGTGCCGGCGGCGCTGGTGGCGATCCTCGTGACGCCACTCGTCGTGGAACAGATGATCTTCAGGCTGTCGCTCGTCCCCGCGCTCGACTGGCTCGCGCCCATGATCAAGTTCTTGCCGTTCTCCGCCGGCCTGCGGCTGGTCGACCTCAGCGGAACCGCCGCTCTCACCGACGCCGACAACTTCGACCTGTTCGGCCGCTGGGCAGCCGGTGGCGTCTTCACGGCCTTCGTCGTCATCGTCCTGACCGCCGCCTGGACATTGTTCGCGCGCCGGGACGCCTGACGGGAGCTGTCGGGTGAGCCATCGCCGATGGCCCGTCGCGTAGACGCGCCATCCCGACCAGAGGGGTCTCGGCCACGGTGCGGGGATCTGTGCCAGCGTGGCCGCCCGACTCGTGACGCCACAGCCCGGCACCGCGACGAAGGCGCCTGGACGCTGACCAAGATCCGCCTGCCGGCTGGCCGTGACCATGCGTGTCCCAGGCACCGAGGAGCAGGACGTGCGGCACACTCGCCCAGGTCGTACCCCCGCACCGCGACGGAGCCCGGCGGCTCGTGCCGCACGGCAACTCGACGCCGATATCGGCCGGACCGACCGGCGGCCGATATCGATGTGCGGGCAACTGCTCGCGGGAAGGACGGCGGCCTCGCCCGGGGCACTCGGATGCGACGGGCGGAGGTCACCGTCCCGCGGACAACGAGCGGCGGCCCGGCGGCTGGCGGAGTCCGCCGCAGCTCGGACGCCAGTCCGCCCCGTCCCGACTGTCCACCGTCAGACCAGCCGCCGAGGCCAGTCCGAGCCCGAGCAGGAACAGCAGGAGCAGGAGAAGTGACATAACATTGCCCACCTCAGCTATTTCATTGACTGAGTCAACAGTATCACCAAACGGCGCCGACCGGCGCCCGGGCACGGGCGTGACCTTGGGAAGGGCCTGTGTGGTCGAGGGGCAACAGTCAGGTGGTGGTGGGATCTCCGGCGCGCAGTCGATGTCCGGCCATGCGGTCACGGGTGGCGTTCAGTCGAAGGTGATGACCGACCGCTTGCCGGAATGGCCCTTGGCCATGTTGTCGAGCACCGTGTTGGCATCGCGCAGCCCTATCGGGGTGATCTCGGGCAGGATGTCGTGTGCCGCCGAGAACGCGAGGGTGTCGCGGAGGTCGTGCGGGGAGCCGGACGGATTGACCATGACGTGCAGCCGGTTGAGGACCATTGTCTGGGTGGGCAGGGTCAGCGGCTCGGGGTCGTACCCGCACAGCACGAGCCAGCCGTCGGGCGCCAGACCGGGAAGCGTCGCCGCGGCGGCCGAGGTGGACGGCGTGGCGTTGAGGACGAGGTTCGCACCGCAGCCGTCCCATGCCTTGAGTGCCTCGGCCGGGTCGGTCTGCTGGGTCGCGATGAACTGCTCGGCGCCCATCTCCCTCGCGGCTGCTTCGCCCCGGTCAGTCCGGCCGATGACGGCCACCCGGGCTCCCATGGCGACGGCGTAGCGGGTCGCCAGCGCGCCGACGCCCCCGGTGCCGATGACCGCGACGCGCGAGGTGGCGGTGATCCCGCCCTGCCGCAGGCTGTTGAAGGCGGTCAGGCCCGCGCACATCAGCGGGGCCGCGGCGACCGGGTCGAGCCCCTCCGGCAGCGGGGTCACGAAGTCGGCCTTCAGCACCGCGTACTCGGCGTAACCGCCGTCCAGCACGATGCCCGTGATGCGCTTACGAGGACAGAGGATCTGCTCGCCGCGCACGCAGTAGTCGCAGTGGCGGCAGGAGTCGCCCAGGAACTGGGCGCCCACGGACGCACCGACCTCGGGCCACGACACGCCGGGGCCGGTAGCGGCCACCACGCCGGTGATCTCGTGGCCGGGGACGACCGGGAAGCGGGCGATGGGCCAGTGGCCCTGGAGCAGGTCCAGGTCCGTGTAACAGATCCCGCACGCGCTGATCTTGACTAGGACCTCGCCCTGTCCAGGTTCGGGTACCTGGCGTTCGGTGACCGTGAGCGGCTCACCAACTGCGGTGGCAATGGCCGTAAGCATGGGCAAACCTCACTCCTATCCGCATAAGCGGTCGAACATCCCCTCCCCCACGGCGGCGGGGCCGCGCACAGGACATCCGGCCACCCCCGCACGAAGCTCACGCCTACCCGGCCGGCCAGCCGAGACACCTGGACCGCCGCCGCTCTTCCAGCATCCGGAGCGCCTAGGCTGGCGGTGTGATCCGGCTGCGGATGGGTCTGGCTGACGTGGCCAGAATGCGGTTTACGCTCTCGCCGCTCGCCGAGGTGATCGAGAGCCTGTACCAACTGTCGTCGGGACGGGTTGCGCCGCTGCACCAGGGCTGGCTGGCGGCGACGCGGGACGGCCTCCGTGGGGTGGACATGGCGCTGTTGGGCGCGGTGGTGCCGGCGAGCGCGTACGTGGCGGACTTCCTGTTCGTCGCGGCCACCGATGCCGGCACCATCGACGACCAGCTAACGCTGGTTGCCGAGTCGCCCGTGGCGGAAATCCGTGCCGACCTGGCGGCGGTGTGGGAGCGGGAACCCATGCCGGCGCCGGCCCAGGCATTGGTTGCCGAAGGGGCGGCCGGCGCGCGACGGTTGGCCGACGAGCTGTGGCGGTACTGGTCGGTGGCGCTCGAACCGCACTGGCGGGAGCTACGCGCGGTGCTGGAGGACGATGTCGCGTACCGGGCTGGTCGGCTGACCGGCGGTGGCGTCGACGCGCTGCTGTCGAGCCTGCACCCGGAGATCAGCGTGCGGGGTGACATCCTGCGCATCGACAAGCCCCGGCACTCGGTGGAACACGACCTGGCCGGTGACGGGCTCCTGCTGGTGCCGTCGGTCTTCGCGTGGCCGAACCTGGTGGTGGACAAGAGTCCCGACCGACCGGCGAGCCTCATCTATGCCTGTCGCGGAGTCGGCACCCTGTGGGGAGGCGATTCCCGGGACGCCGACTATGACGACGACGCGCTGGGTGCGCTGCTGGGTCACAGCCGCGCGGCGATCCTGAGCTGTCTCACGCTGCCGAAATCGACCACCGACCTCGCCCGTGAACTCGGTCAGAGCGCACCGTCGGTCAGCTTCCACCTGTCGGTGCTGCGCCGCAACGGCCTGGTGACGTCGTGGCGGTCCGGGCGCCGGGTGTTGTACCGGCGAACGCCGCTGGCCAGCGTACTGGTCACGGCCGGTGGTTCCGGGTTCGAGCGGAGCTGGCCGGATCCCGGCTGAGGTGCCGACGGCGACGCCGGATTCCAACCCCATCGAATCGTTGGTGACCTCCGGGCAGGGCTGCCACGGTGAGCGGACGCAGGCATTCGACGCGCTACGGTGCCCGGTCGAGTCGCAGTCGGACGTTCATCCCGACCATCACCGCAGACCGTCGTCCTTGCCGATCACTCGAACAAGGAAGGCTGGAATCGTGCGGAACGAAGATACCCGTGGCCTGACCCGTCGCACGGCCTTGCGGGCGGCCGCGACGGTCGGCGCTGTCGCCGGCCCGCTCGGGCTGGTGGGCACAGCGGCATCCCCGGCGGCTGCCGAGCCCGGGGCGACGTTGCCGGCGGCCACAACCGACGTGACACCGTTCCGGTTGTCGGTGTCGGACAGCGCGCTGCGCGATCTGCAGCGGCGGTTGGCGGCGACCCGGTTTCCGGAGCGGGCGACTGTTCCCGACGGATCCCAGGGGGTGCCGCTGGAGCGGGTACGCGCCCTGGTCGAGCACTGGCGGACCCGGTACGACTGGCGTCGGGTCGAGGCACGGCTGAACGGGTTCGGCCAGTTCCGCACCCAGATCGACGGGTTGGGGATCCACTTTCTGCACGTACGCTCCCGGCACGCCAGCGCCGTACCGGTGGTGCTGACCCACGGCTGGCCGGGTTCGGTGGTGGAGTTCCTCGACATGATCGGGCCGTTGACCGATCCGACGGCGTTCGGCGGAAGCGCCGCGGACGCGTTCCATGTCGTGGTGCCGTCCCTACCGGGCTTCGGATTCTCCGACAAGCCGGGCACGACCGGGTGGAACATCCAGCGGATCGCGAAAGCCTGGGCGGAACTCATGTCCCGGCTCGGCTACCGTCGCTGGCTCGCTCAGGGCGGCGACCTGGGCGGCTCCGTAACGCATGAACTCGCCAAGCTCGGGCCCGCCGGACTCGCCGGGATCCACCTCAACTTCTTCCCCGTTTTCCAGCCGCCGGTCAGCGACCCGCCGACGCCCCCGGAGCAGGAGGCGCTGGACAAGCTGCGGCGGTTCTTCGACGACGGCGCCGGCTTCATCTACCAGCAGTCCACCCGCCCCCAGACGCTGGGGTACGCGTTGACCGACTCCCCGGTGGGGCAGGCGGCGTGGATCTACGAGAAGTTCATGGAGTGGACCGACAGCGACGGCAATCCCGAACGGGTCCTCGGTGTCGACCGGATGCTCGACGACATCATGCTGTACTGGCTGCCTGGCACCGCCGCCTCCTCGGCGCGGATCTACTGGGAGGACGCGCGGGCCGCCGGCACGGCCGACGACTTCACGGTCCCGGTCGGATTCACGGTCTTTCCCCACGAGATCATCCCCACTCCGAGAGTCTGGGCCGAACGCGTCTACGAGTCCAATCTCGTCTACTTCAACACGGTCACCCGGGGCGGCCATTTCGCCGCGTTCGAGCAACCGGAAATCCTCACCGAGGAGTTGCGGAGGTTCGCTCGCCTGGTTCGTTGACCCACCGGGTACGGCATCGGGCGGCTGAGCATCCCCGGTCAGTCGGCCGACGACCGGCCGGCTGACCGGGTAACGACCGTCGCGGGGTGGGCGTCCGTACCGCCCCGCGGCGGCATCCCGCGACGGGGACACCCTGGTCGCCCGGGTGCTGGGCGCTCGGTTCCGGGTGCGGTACGCGGCCTTCTGCCCCGTGGTGCCGCAGCGGTAGCGTGTCGGGCTGGTGCCCGGACCCGTGGCTGAGCTTTGACGGCGGATGGATCGCGAGGCGGCGGCCCGCACGGTGTGGGAGGCGGACCGGACGATCGCCCGGCTGTGCGCCAGGAGCTACGTACAACAGGTGTTTCCGGGAGCGGTACCTCTCCGGGGCGGGGACGGCGAGCCGACCGAGCCCGACGAGCTTGACGCGGTGTGGCGGGTGCCGGACGACGACGGCCCGCAGCTGCTCGTGGTCACCGCGCTGGCCGGCGAGTACACGTTGCCACGGCGGCAGTCTCCGGGTGGCAGGACGGTGGTCGCCGGCACCCGCGACTACCTGCGGCACGCCGCCGACCGCCTCCGCGAGCACGGGAAGGGCGATCTCGCCGGGGCGATCGAACAGGACATGTACGCCGACCGGCTGTGGTACTTGAACTGACCACCGTACTGGCCGTTGTCGATGGGGAGCACCGGGTGGAGACCGTCGAGGCCCGGCAGTACGACATCAGCGACGCCAGCCTGCTGCATGCCCTGCTGGCGGCGATCCGTGCCGGCGACCGCGGCGCGGTGGAGCGGTTGCGGCAACCGTTCGGTGAGAACCTGCTCAAGGCTCTGGTCGAGGCGTACCCCTCGCTGGACGACTGGACACAACGTGCCCACCTGATCCGGGCAGTTTCCGGCAACCACGATCCAGCAGTCGCCCCCGTGATGGCGGCCATCCTCGACATCCCGGACGACGCCGGTGGACCAGACGACCCGACCTGGCACGCAAGGTCCGGGCCATCGGACTGAGCATGTTGGAGACCGGTGGCTCCGTCGAGCGTTTCATGCGCTACTACGAGGACGACGAGGCCGCCGCCGGGTCGATCGCCCGCTACCGGGCCGGGTAGCCCCGGCTCCTCGCCGTCCCGTTCCGCAGCCCGGCAACGCACGGTCTGTGCCGGGCGCTGCAGTCGACGTTACCGCCGTTGCCCAACTGGCCGTAGGCGTTGTTGCCCCAGATATAGGCCTGACCGGTGGAGGTGTCCGCCACGCTCCATAGAATGGCCTGGTGAGCGAATCGGACCGTGAGCCGGTCCGGTATGACTGTTCTGGTCGGCCCGGATGAGCGCACCTGGGGCATCGTGCACCTCTGACCGCACGCGCACGGCCGGGCGGCTACCGATCCACCGGACCGGCACGTCCTCCCATCGCAGCCAGCAGGGTCAGGGGTGGTCAAGGGACTCGGCCAGGTCCACGCCGTCCAGCCGGGCCAGCACCATCGCCTGGAACCGCGGACAGGACTGGTAATCGGGGTGCCGGCAGCGCAACCCGTGCTCCAACAGCGTCTGCGACAGCGCCAGCCGGGCCATCCGGGCCCGCACCTGGGCCAATTGGCCGCGCAGCACCTCCCGCCGTCGGTCGCGGTCCGGGGCGGTGAACAGTTCCCGCAACTGCTCGAGGCTGAAGCCGGCATCCTTGCCCAGCAGGATCTCCGCCACCCGGGTCACGTGCGCCGGTCCGTACACCCGCCGGCCGGCCACCCGCCGGGCCGGGGACAGCAAGCCCATCTCCTCCCAGTGCCGCAGCACGTGCGTGGCCAGTCCGAACCGGGCCGCCAACTCGCCGATCCTGTATTCCACCCCACCACCACCCCAGTTCAGGTGCACCTTAACAAGAGCCGGGTTGACTTCAGGTCAACCTGAACTCGCAGACTCGGGCCATGGCCGACACGCACACCGCCTACACCGACACCGACACTCTGATCCGGGTACTCGACGCCGCCGACGCCATGCCCGGTGCCGCCCAGCTCCGCGCGCGTACCTATGAATTGCTGCGGCTGGCGCCAGGCGCGACCGTGGTCGACGTCGGCTGCGGCACCGGACGGGCCGTCGCCGAACTGACCAGACAGGGCGCCACCGCGATCGGCGTGGACCCGGATCCGGCGATGCTGACCGCCGCCCACACCCGGTTCCCCGACATCGACGTACGCGCCGCGGACGCCGCCGACCTGCCGCTGCCGGACGGGCAGGTGCGCGGATACCGGGCGGACAAGGTCTACCACGTCCTGCCTGACCCGCACGCCGCGCTGGCCGAAGCCCGCCGGGTCCTCGCCCCCGATGGGCGGATCGTCCTGCTCGGCCAGGACTGGGACACCCTGGTGATCGACTCCGACCAGCCCACACTGACCCGCCGCATCGTGCACGCCCGCGCCGACACCCTCCCCCACCCCCGCATCGCACGCGCCTACCGTGCCCTGCTTCTCGACACGGGCTTCCAGAACGTCGAAATCGAGGTTCACACCTCGGTGTTCACCGAGACCACGATGCTGCCGATCCTCACCGGACATGCCACCGCCGCACGCAGGACGGGTGCCATCAGCGACGACCAGGCCGAGCACTGGGTCGACGAGCAGACCCAGCGCGCCCGGGACGGACGGCTGCTGGTCGCCATCCCGATGTTCCTGGCCTCCGCCACCCGCTGACCTCACACACGTCGGGCGCTACGTCCCCGCCGCCGAGCGGTGAACTCCGGGAGGTGTCGGTACGGGCGAGCCAGCTCGTCCGCCGTCACCGACCAGATCGTAGGAGGTCAGCGCCATCAATACTTCGCCACCTCCCCTCACTCCTCGCGGTCGTCGGTGAAGGCCGCGGCCGGGTCGAGGAGCTGACCTCGTGCGTACTCCTCGGTGAAGGCGGCCGGTCCGAGCGCCTCGGTCGCGGCGGCGCGGGCCTTGGCCAGGTCGGCCGCGTCGTCGGGATCCGGTACCTGGCCGAGCGACGCGAACGCGGCGTCGGCGACGCCGATCATCCGCGCTGTCCGCGCGTGATCGCCCTCGACCGAGGCGAGCGCGGCGCCCGCCACGCAGACGTACGGCACGAAGTCGGCCCAGCCGTTGCGGAACACCCGCTCACGGCCCTCGGCGAACAGCTCTCTCGCCACGTCGAGATTGCCCAGACCCAGCTCGCAGAAGGCGAGGTTGTGATATTCCGAGTTCACCATCCTGGGCTGGCCGAGCGCCTCGTTGAGGGCGATGCTCTCCAGGTACAGCTCCCGCGCACGGAGCAGGTCGCCGGACATCCGGGCCACGGCTGCCAGTACGTGCCTCGGCCGTTCCTCAAGGCTCCGGTCACCGGAACGCACCGCGACCGCGAGCGCCTCCCGAGCCCGAGCCTCCCCGCCCGGCAGGTCACCGCCGCGGATGGCCACCCGCGCCAGGCTGTACCGGGCCTCCACCTCGCCCGCCGGGTCGCCGGCCGCCCGGGCCCGCTCGATCTCGGCCTCGCTCATCCGCACCACGGCATCGCTCTCACCACGCCGGAAGGCCGCACGCACGTCCGCGCTGAAGTTCATGACTCGTATCTCCCACATATTTTCCCGGCGCGCTCAGGAAAGGTCCGGCGCTCGACCTCTGAACCACTGTTCGACCTCTGCAACTGCTGGAGCGGCGCGGTTTTCAACCTCCCCTTACGGTCCGGCGGACCGTAAGGTCGGACGCGGTGTGTGAGCGCCGCGCGGTCCAGGTTGAAAAAGGTTCAGTCTTGGACAAATGTCACCGTGGAGTGTTTCACCGGGTGGGAAGGGCGGTGTCGCGCCACTGCCCCGGGGTCACCCCGTGGTCGGCGCGGAAGCGTTTGACGAAGTAGCTGACGTCGGGATAGCCGACCCGACGGCTGATCGCCGCCACGGTCAAATCGGTCTCGGTGAGCAGTAGACGCGCCTGCTGCATGCGGCGCTGCGCGATCCACTGCTGAACGGTCCGGCCGGTCTTGCGGCGTACCACGGTGGTGAGGTGGCCGGTGGTGAGCGCGAGTTCGGCGGCGACGTCGGCGAGCGAGATGCCCTCGTGGTAGCGCTGCTCGATGGCGTCGAAGACGGCCGCGAGCAGCGGCTCGTCCGAGGACCGCAACTGGTCGGCGACGCCGGTCGACAGCCGAGCCGCAGCCACGAGCAACAGGGTCAGGTGGGCGAGGGCGGCCTCCTGGTGGCCGTCGCGCCGGGCCCGTAGCTCGGCATCGAGCGCGGCGAAGCGCTCGACCCACCCCGCGCGGT
Organism: Plantactinospora sp. CA-294935; assembly: GCF_050936445.1. Taxonomy (NCBI): domain Bacteria; kingdom Bacillati; phylum Actinomycetota; class Actinomycetes; order Micromonosporales; family Micromonosporaceae; genus Plantactinospora; species Plantactinospora sp. CA-294935. The sequence continues at coordinate 6,123,613 of NZ_JBNJMU010000001.1, read as the reverse complement.
CGGCCGCTGGGATGCGCAGCCGCTGCGCCCGATCGGTGCCCTGCGCGAACGGGAAGAGCAACGGGTGCGCCCGCCACGACGAGTAGGCCCCGGACATCCCGGGCCGCACGACGTCGGCGGGAAACCACACCACCCAGCCGTCGGTGGCGACCTCCTCGTGCGGGTCACGGAGCGAGACGACCTGCCCCGGTGCGATGACGAACACGTCGCCGTCGGTCACCGTCCATCTCCGGCCGTCGATCAACACCACCCCGTCGGCACGATGCGCGTAGAAGAGCGCCAGGAAGTCGTGCGTGTGCGCGCCGCCGCCGGCAGGGCCGACCGGCAGGCTCTCGGGGACCCGGGCCACCGCGACCGGGGCAACGCCGGGCACGTGGCCGAAGCCGATGACCGGTACGCCCTGGCCGGTCACCCCGACAGGGCGGGACCCCGGAACCAAACTTTGTCGCATCTCAGCCATATTTCCGCCATTGTCCACGTCCCCGGGCCGAATGAGGCTGAGGGTGCGACCAAACTTCATCGGATATCGGAGCGTGACATGACCGGACCGGCCGACGCCAGTCGCGAGCAGCACTACCTGCCCGCCATGGGCAAGCGCTGGCTGCTGCCCCTCTACGATCCGTTCGCCCGCCTCGTGGGCGTCGGACGCGTTCACGAACAGCTTCTGGACCTCGCGGACCTCCGACCCGGCCAGCGGATCCTGGAGATCGGCTGCGGCACCGGCAACCTGCTGCGGGCGCTCGGGCGTCGGCGCCTGGACGTCGACGCGCTGGGCATCGACCCGGACCCGGCCGTGCTGCGCCGGGCCCGCCGCAAGGCGGCCCGGGCCAAGCTCCCGATCCGGTACGAGCGCGCCTTCGCCGGCGCGCTGCCGTTGCCCGACGACAGCTTCGACCGGGTGCTGTCCGCGTTCATGCTGCACCACCTCGACGAGGACGATCGGACGCGCGCGCTGCGTGAAGTCGGACGGGTGCTGCGTCCCGGCGGTGAACTGCACCTGGTCGACATCGACGGCACGCCGTCCGGGCGGCGAGCGGGCCGGGCCCACCGCGATCCGCGGCTGGCGGGCAGCCTCCCCGAGCGGGTGTTGGCCGCGCTGACCGATGCCGGCCTGACCGGTGTCACGGAAAACGGTCGTGGGAGGAGCCGGCTCGGCGGCGTCGTGTTCTACCGCGCCGCAGCAGGCAGAGCGGGGTAGGGCTGGCCGTCCTCCGGGTCGACAGTTCCACCCCTTGGCCGCCAACCGGTCGGCGCGATCGCCGGATCGCGGTGTCGGCACGCCCGGCGGCAGTATCGGTCAGTTGGAACGGCCCGCCGCGTTGACGCGTGCTCCCCGACGGGTCATTCTGAACCTGCGTTCATGAACAACCGTTCATATCGATGACGGGGAGGTACCGGTGGCAGGCATCGTCAACACCGCCCAGGCGCAGGCGTGGAACGGCTACGAGGGCGAGCACTGGGCGACCCACGACGACCGCTACGACGCGGTGAACAGCGGCTTCAACGAGTACCTGCTCGAGGCGGCCGGGATCGGCGAGCGGGATCGGATACTCGACATCGGCTGTGGGAACGGTCAACTGACCCGGTTGGCGGCCGGTCGAGCCCCGCACGGGCACGCAACCGGTGTCGACCTGTCAGCGCCCATGCTCGCCAGGGCGCGGGCCCGCGCGGCGGCCGAGTTCGTCCCCAACGTCACCTTCGAGCAGGGTGACGTGCAGGTCCACCCGTTCCAGGAGGGCGCCTTCGACGTCGCGGTCAGCCGGTTCGGGGTGATGTTCTTCGCCGACCCCGTCGCCGCCTTCGCCAACATCCGTCGCGCGCTGCGCCCGGCGGGCCGGCTCGGGTTCGTGTCCCTGACCGAACTCACCGGCACCGACCTGGGCACCGTGCTCGACGCGATGGCCCCGTACCTGCCGCGCCCGACCGGCGCGGATGGCAGCGGACCCACGTCGTTGGCCGATCCCGCGCGGATCCGCCGCCTGCTGACTGACGCCGGATTCCAGGAGATCACCTGCATGCGCGTCGAAGCGGACCAGATCTGGGGTCGGGATGTCCCCGACGCGGTCGAGTTCCTCACCGGCTGGGGACCGGTCAGGTACCACATGACGCAGGTCGACCCCGAGGCCGCGGCGCACGCCCGGGACGCGCTCACCACCGCGCTGGGCTCCTTCGCCCAGGCCGAGGCCGTCCGGCTGCGCGGCACGGCGTGGCTGGTCACCGCCGCCACCCCGTAACATCTCCCGCCCGATTGGTTCGACTGACCACGACGAGGCCGGATGTCACCGAGAAACGCGGCAGCGCTGCGCCACAGCGACGATGGGCGAAGCCTGCGTGAGCATCTGATCGCCATCACCGAACGCATGATCTCCACCCAGGGTACGGCGGGACTCACCGTGCGGGCGATCGCTCGGCAGGCGGGTGTCGCCGACGGGGTGCTCTACAACTACTTCGCCGACAAGGAGGAGTTACTGGCCAACGCCCTACGCGCGCATGTCCGCACCGTCGAACGAGGGCTGGGTGACCTCCCCGAACCCGGTACCGACACCGTCGAAGCCAACCTGCGCGGCTACCTCGGCTACGGCCTGGCGCTGCACCGGGCGATCCTGCCCGCGTTCGCCGGCTTGCTCGCCCAGCCCACGGTCCTCGCCAAGTTCGCGGAGCTGGACGGGCACGGCGAGGACTGGCGCGATCGGTTGGCCCGTTACCTGCACGCGGAAAGAGACCTGGGCCGGCTCGCCGCGGACGCCCAACTCGACGCCGCCGCCGCGATGATCGTGGGGGCCTGTCACGAGACAGTGCTACCGGGGTTGTTCCGGCACCGGGCGGCAACCGCGGAGCCACCTTCGGTCGAATCCATCGTCACCACCGTGCTGGCCGGAATCGGGCACGGAGGAAGCACCTCCGGACCGGGCTGAAGTCCAGCCCACCGAACTCACCCGACTGCGGCGGTGCAGCGTTTCGGCTTCGGCATGCCGTCGACGACCGAGCACACGCCGGTCGCCGACGTCAGCCGTCGGCGGACGAGCGCGCGAAGGCCCGGGCCGTGCACGCTGCGGGCTCCGTCGCGACGTCGCCGGTCGCTGCGGGTGCGTAACCGGGGGACACCGAACACGGCCGGAGCCTGGCTGGGTTCAGTGCTGGACGGCGTCGGCTTCGCGGCGCAGTACCTCGCGGGCGATCTCCAGTCGGCTGCGCATGCCGAGCTTGCCGAGGATGTGCGAGACGTGCGTCTGCACGGTGCGCCGGGACAGGTACATGTCCTGCGCGATGACCGGTGTCGAACGGCCTTCGGCGATCATGGCGGCCACCCGGCGCTCGGTCGGGGTGAGTGCCTCCCAGCCCGCGGTGGGGCGAGGTGGACGTACCCCTCGGATGCCTCGCCGGATGCCGTGCCGGCGTAGCCGGCTCTCCGCGCGGCGGATGTCCCAGGCGGCGCCGAAGCCGTCGTAGAGGTCGACCGCCTCGTTGAGGACGAGCCGCGCCTCGGCCGCGTCGCCGCGGCCGGCGAGCACGTCGGCGAGATCCTCCAGGGTGCCGGCCAGCGGCACCGGCGGTCCGACCGCCCGGTAATGTGCGGCGGCCGCGCGCAGCGGCGCGGGGTCCCGGTCGAACAGTCCCCGACAGCGGTGGCTGGCGGCGGACGCCCGTGCCGGCGGGTCCTCCGCCGCGGCCTCGGACTCGCAGGCGCGCAGCGCGGCCGCCGCGGCCGCGTGGTCGCCGACCTCCAGTGCGATCCGTACCAGGTCTGGCAGCCACTGGTGGGCCAGCGTCATCTCACCGGGCCGCCGGGTCAGCATGCCCGACAGGATCGACAGGGCGGTGCCCGGTTTCCCGTCCTGCTCGGCGGCGAGCGCGTGCCCGGCGAGCAGGAAGTCGGAGTTCTCCCGGTCCGAGATCGTCACGACGGGGAGGTCCAGTCCGGCGCGCAGGTGCTCGTCCGCCGCCGACCGCTCGGCCCGCCGACCGGTGATCATCGCGGCAACACCGTGCCACAGCAGCATCGGCCCGCGCTCGCGCAGACCGGAGTACGTGAGTGTGGTGGCGTCCAGGTCGACCGGGGCCAGCGCGGCCATCGCGTCGTCCCACTGGCCCAGCCAGTAGAGCAGCACGGCCGCGGTCAGCGCCGAGGTCACCTGGCCGGAATCGTTCGTATGCGGGGTCAGCGCCCGACCGCGCCGAAGGGCGGCCTCAGCCTCTGGCCAGCGGTCGAGGTTCTGCAGGGTGAAGGTCCGGGCGTCGAGCGCGTACGTTCGCAGGTTCGCGTGCTCTGGGTCCTCCGCCAGCACTTCCAGGGCGCGATCGACGTAGTGCAGCGCGGCGGCGTGGTCCCGCCGGACGGAGTGGCTCAACCAGAGATCGATCAACGCGTAGCCCATCGAGAGCGGGTCGGCCGCCTTCTCGCCCACGTCCAGAGCCTGCCGGGCGGTGGCGTCGGCGGCGTCGAGGTCGCCGGTGCTCGCGCGTTGGAACATTGCGAGCGACGCAAGCAGCCGAGCCCGCCACCGGTCGGGCTGCTCCGGCCAGGCGAGCGCGCGCCGGACGGCGGTCACGGCTTCGTCGTTGTCGCCCGCGCTGAACAGCGCCCGGGCCAGCACCCAGTGCATCTCGGCGCGGTGCTGCGGCTCGACCGTGATCGCCAACGCCTGCCGAGCGCGTGCCGCAGCATCCACGTGCCGGCCCATCCGGAGCAGCGTGCGGGCGAGGCCGACGAGCAGGGTCTGCCGGTCACTTTGGTTGGGCAGCGCCGGGTCGAGCGCTCGCTGGAGAAGGTCGACCGCGATGCCGGGGGCCCGCGCGGCCAGGGCCGGAGCGGCCCCGACGAGCCAGCCGCGCGCCCAGTCGCGGCCGGGATGATCCGACGCGAGTAGCTGCTGCGCCACCCGCAGCGGGTCGGCACCGGCTGCCGCCAGCGCCTGGGCCGCCTCGCCGTGCAGCGCCGATCGCAACGCGGTGGGCATGCCCTCGTAGAGAGCCTGCCGGATCAACGGGTGCCGGAACGCCAGCTCCCGGCCCACGCCGACGAGCAGCCCGGACACGACCGCGTCCTGCACGCCCGCGGCCAGCTCCGAGGCGGGTACCCCCAGCACCGCCGCCAGCTCCGTGACCGTGAACTCGCCACCGAGCAGGGACGCGGTGCGCAGTATCCGTGCGGTCTGCGCGGGGAGGGCGCCGAGCCGGTCGCTCAGCGCGGCCGCGTACGAGGGCGGAATGCGGTCGAGCACGGTCTCCGGTACGTCGCCGGAAAGCCCGACGAGCTGCTCCCGGACCAGCGCGTCCACCAGTTCGCGTACGTAGAGCGGGTTGCCCATGGCCCGTGCGGTCAACCGGGTCAGGCCCGGTCCTGGCAGCACGCCGATCAGGCCGGCCACCAGGGCCGCGACGTCGGTATCCGGCAGCGCGCCGAGCGAGATCACGGTGCCGCGGCGCCCGGCGGCCGCCCGCAACTCCCGCACCTCCTGCCGGCCGGGCCCCATCCGGCACACACCGACCAGCAGCAGCGGAAGCTGCTCGGCCGCGATGGCCAGCCGGTGCCACACCAGCAACGACGCCTCGTCCGCCCACTGCACGTCGTCCACGACCAGGACGGTGGCGGCCGCCGTGCACATCTCGTCCACCAGCGACACGAGCATCTCGACCGCGGTGTGCGCGATGTCGTCCGCCTCGAACAGTCCCGGTCGCCGGTCCCGGAGGAATTTCGCGATACCCGCCCGACGGGGATCCGGCGAGCCTGTCCGGACCTGCAGGCAATCCACCATCACGCCCAACGGGAAGCGCTGGGAGAGCTGATCCGCCGTGCCCCACAGCACCTCGTGTCCGCTGTCGCGGGCGGCGCCCAGCGCCGCCGCCACCATGGAGGACTTGCCGATGCCGGCCTCACCCTCCACCCACACCACCGAGCCTGCACCGCGCCCCAGGCCCTCGACTGCGGCGCCGAGGACCGCCAGTTCCTCGTCGCGCCCAACCCAGACATTCGGTCGATCGACGGGAATCACTTCGATACGATAGCGCCTCACTCATGATCAAGGCGTCCCTCTTGTCGGGAGCACGGACGTGGGAGACTCCTTGATCCTGACTGAGGACGGGTGCGTCATCTGACGTATGGGCTTATCAGACCGGTCGAGGTTTCGGCCGACCAGTGGCGTCACCGTGCCGATGTCTGACCCGTGCTGCTGCTGGCACGATTCTCAAATGTTGAGCAGCAGCGGGCGGTCGGTCGAAACGATGGCGACATTTCCCCACCGTGTGCAGTCAATTCCGAGAATTCTGGCGGTAATGCTCGTCCTCGCCCTACTGGCCGTGTCCGTCCCCGTCGGTCTGGCCCGTCCCGCCGCAGCCGCGACGACAATTCCGTCCACGGCGGCGGAGCGGGCCGAACTCGCCCGGTGGTGGGCCCCGGTGCACTTCCAGGACGTCGACACCAGCGGCGAGACCTCATTCGGTGGCGAGTCCGACTACATCACGTCGTACGACTTCGACGGCGACCTCAACGGCCGCAACAACTGGGAGAACGCCAGCGAGCACCCGCTGGCGGCCCAGGTGTACTACTCGGTGGTCCAGACGCCGAGCTTCTCCTACCTGATCTACATGTTCTTCCACCCCCGCGACTGGGCGGACGCCGCTCTCGACGACTACGAGGAGGACGCGACCGAGCACGAGAACGACGCCGAAGGCGCCCTGCTCGTCGTGGCCAACGACGGCACCGCGCACGGCAGGCTCAAGGCCGCCATCACCGTGTCGCACAGCGACTTCTACTCCTGGGTACCCGACGGCAGCGACTTCGCCAGCGGCGGGGAGGACGTCGACGGTGTGATCGCGATGACGAGCAGTCCGCACGACGACGACGATCACCAGCGCCCGTGGACGGCCCAGCAGGCCGGCACGCACGCCGCGTGGGCCATGGGTGCTGAGCGGAAGCCCTCCCCCGACCTCGGAGACCAGTACCGGAACGGCGACGGCATCCTCTACTACCCCGGCTCCACCGCCGAGGTGCCCGACGGGCCGAACGACCGGGACGTGCAGTACACCCTGACCGACATCTTCGCCCCGGGCGGCATGTGGGACAACCGCAACCTGACAACGTTGTTCGCCACGCCGAACAATTTCGCCGGCGACGACGGCGGCAACCCGCACGGCGCCGTCTGCGGCGAAGGCGGGGTGGCAGGACCGGCGGACGGCGACTGCCCTACCGACGCCGCCAACCCGGCGTGGGCCTGGGACGACGCCGATGACGTCCCGGGCAGGGGGTATCTGGCCACCAACCCGGCTGAGCTCGTCCACAACTACTTCAACTGGCCGGGCAAGCCCGACTCCGCCGACCTCGACTACACCTGGAACGCGTACAACGGGGTCACCCCGCCCGACCCCTCCGAGCTCAACGGCGGGGTGGGCGACCCGATGGAGGCGCACGCCGGTGGCGACGACGGCGGCACCAAGCCGCCGACCGGCGCCCACCACACCTGCCGACCTGACGGCCTGCCGCCGACCGCGGGCGTGGAGACCCCGTACTGCGACGTCTACGACTCCGCTGGCCGGGAATGGCTCGGCCAGGGCCGGTCCCGGCGGGTGATCGGCTACTTCAACGGTGGCCGCACCGGCGCCGACGGCACGCCGCACTACCTGGTCAAGAACATCCCATGGTCGAAGGTGACGCACCTCAACTACGCCTTCGCGCACATCGAGAACAACCGGATATCCGTGGGCGCCGCCGGCCCGGACAACCCGGCCATCGGCATGACGTGGCCCGGCATGCGGGGCGCCGAGATGGACCCCGGCCTGCCGTACCAGGGGCACTTCAACCTGCTGACCAAGTACAAGGGACTGCACCCCCGGGTCAAGACGCTGATCTCGGTCGGCGGCTGGGCCGAGTCACGCGGCTTCTACGCGATGACCACCAACGCCGACGGCACGGTCAACCAGGGCGGGATCAACACCTTCGCGGACTCCGTGGTGGACTTCCTGCGCCGGTACAGCTTCGACGGGGTGGACATCGACTACGAGTACCCGACCATGCTGGACCAGACCGGCAACCCGAACGACTGGGACGCGGCGCGGTCCCGGCGGCCGGGACTGCCGGCCAGCTACACCGCGCTGATGAAGACGCTGCGTGAGAAGCTGGACCGGGCCGCCGCCACGGACGACAGGTACTACCTGTTGACCTCCGCATCGTCGGCGTCGGGCTACCTGGTGCGCGGCATGGCCAACCAGAAGGCGCTGCGGTACCAGGACTTCACCAACCTGATGTCGTACGACTTCCACGGCACCTGGAACGACGTGGTCGGACCCAACGCCCCGCTCTACGACGACGGCAGGGACGTGGAGCTGAAGGACCTCTACGAGACCCCGGAGTACGACGGCATCGGCTACTTCAACACCGACTGGGCATTCCACTACCTGCGCGGTGCGATGCAGGCGGGGCGGATCAACATCGGTATCCCGTATTACACCCGGGGCTGGCGGGGCGTCGACGGTGGCGAATCCGGGCTGTGGGGGACGTCAGAGGGGACCGACTGCGCACCCGGCACCGGCCTCGTCCGGCCGTGCGGCAACGGCGCCGTCGGCATCGACAACATCTGGCACGACAAGACCGCCGAGGGCGAGGAGTTGGGTGCCGGCGTCAGCCCCATGTGGCACGCCGAGAACCTGGAGCGGAACGTCATGCCGGGGTACGCGGACAACGTGGGCCTGACTCCGGACGACGACCCGTCCGACGAGATCAAGGGGCAGTACGTCCGGCACTGGGACGACACCACGAAGACGTCCTGGTTGTGGAACGACAGCAAGGACGTGTTCCTGTCCACGATGGACGGGGAAGGCATCGACGCGGTCGCCGACTACGTGATCGACAAGGGCGCCGGTGGTGTGATGATGTGGGAGCTGGCCGGTGACTACCACTGCCCGGCGAGCGTGACCGGCACGAACCCCTGCCGCATGGGCTACACGATGACCGACAAGCTGCACCAGCGGCTGGCCGGCGTGGACCCCTACGGCGACAGCCGCAACACGGGCAGCTCCGTGACGATGCCGTCGGCGGCGATCGACGTCACGGTCGACCTGGTGGAGTACGGCTCCACGGCCACGGACCTGTGGCCGATGCAGCCCAGGCTCCGGATCACCAACAACACCGGCGTCACGATCGGTGGCGGCAAGGACGTCGAACTCCGCTTCGACCTGCCCACCTCCACCCCGCCCCTGGTCAAGGACGGCAACTGGCAGACAGGGCCGCAGGGCGGCAGATGGCAGGTGGAGCCGGGGCACACCGGCCCCAACGTCGGCAGCGGGCTGAGCGGTGACTTCCACCGGGTCGGCGTGAAACTGGACTACTGCCAGATCATCCCGTCGGGAAAGAGTCTGGACATCCCGATCATCTACTACCTCCCGGCCACCGGACCCGTGAACACCACGCTCAGGGTGGCAACCCAGCGGTTCGCGCTGCAGTCGGAACACAACCGGGGGGCATCCCAGACGGCCCCACCGGCGGGCGGCTGCTCCGCCCCCGGATGGGACGCGAGCAAGGTCTACGATCCGGCGACCCAGCCGATCGAACAGACCACCGTGAAGTACGGCGGCATGGTCTGGCAGGCCAAGTGGTGGACCCAGGGCAACATCCCGGGTACCGGGGTGGACGCGGACCACGAGCCGTGGAAGCTGATCGGCCCAGCCGGCTGACCCCGCCACTGTGATCTGTGAGGCGTCCCTCAAGCTGCACAGCTACTTGAGGGACGCCTTGCTCTCATGGGCGGGTCCGGAGAACTGGCGAGGAGGACTGCACACTCCTTGCCCTTCTTAACGTATAGCGCACCCCGGGGCTTGCCGCAAGACCCAGGTCGTGCTGCAGAATCGCTGGTCGAAGCCGGAGTCCGCGGGAAACGGGGGGCTCACAAATGCGGATGTCGGTGCCGAAGATCGGGCCGCACGGCGACCGCGCAGGAGGAGTGACACGGGCGCGGGCGACCTGACCCCGCACGGCCCCAGTCCGGCCCGAAGCAATCAAGCCCCGCCACCGGGCGGGTACCAACAGCGCCTTCGTCCCGGCCCGCGTGACCGCGCGGCCGCGATCCGTCGCGTCCATGAAACACCTGACCGTCAGGAGAATCGATGTCCGTTCCCTCCGAGCTGGCCTCGTCCGGCACCCCGGCGGCGGCCACGCCGGACGATCCGCCCGAGAGGATCGAGCCGTCCCCGCGGATGTCGCACACCGAGGTGATCCAGGCGTTGTCCGGCCTGATGCTCGGCCTCTTCGTCACGATCCTGGCATCGACGATCGTCTCCAACGCGCTGCCGCGCATCGTCGCCGACCTCGGCGGTACCCAGTCGGTCTACACCTGGGTGATCACCACCGAGCTGCTGTCGATGACCGCGACCGTGCCGCTCTGGGGCAAGCTGGCCGACCTCTACAGCAAGAAGCTGCTGATCCAGATCTCGCTGAGTCTCTTCGTGGTCGGCTCGCTGATCGCCGGCCTCGCGCCGGACGTCACGCTGCTGCTGATCAGCCGGGTCGCGCAGGGGGTGGGCGCCGGGGGCATGGGCGCGCTCGCGATGATCGTGATGGCCGCGATGATCCCGCCACGTGAGCTGGGCCGTTACTCCGGCGTCTTCGGCGCGGTGTTCGGCGTGGCCACGATCGCCGGCCCACTGATCGGCGGGATCCTGGTGGACACCTCGTGGCTGGGCTGGCGCTGGTGTTTCCTCATCGGCGTGCCGTTCTCCCTGGCCGCGATCGCGCTGCTGCAGAGGACGCTGCACCTGCCGGTCCTCCGCCGGCCGGTCACCATCGACTGGCTGGGCGCGTTCCTGATCATGGCCGGCGTCTGCGCCCTGCTGATCTGGTCGAGCCTGGCCGGTCAACATTTCGGATGGGGCTCGTGGCAGAGCGCGGCATTCGCCGGCGGCGGTCTGCTCCTGCTCGCGCTCGCCGTGCGGACCGAGTCGCGAGCCGCGGACCCGATCGTCCCGCTCGGCCTCTTCCGCAACCGCACGGTCACCCTCGCCGTGGTGGCCAGCACGCTGGTCGGCGTGGCGATGTTCGGCAGCACGGTCTTCCTGTCCCAGTACTTCCAGGTGGCGCTCGGCAAGTCCCCGACGGTGGCCGGCCTGATGAGCCTTCCGATGATCTTCGGCGTCCTGGTCTCCTCGACCGTCGCCGGACAACTCATCACCCGATTCGGCCGGTGGAAGGCGTACCTGGTGGTGGGCTCGCTCGTGATGACCAGCGGGTTCCTGCTGCTGAGCACGATCGGCGTGCGGACCGGCACGGTGCCGCTGGCGGCGTACATGCTGCTGCTCGGGGTCGGTGTCGGCATGCTCATGCAGAACCTCGTGCTCGCGGCGCAGAACGACGTACCCGCCGCGCAACTCGGCGCGGCCACCTCGACGCTCACGTTCTTCCGCAGCATGGGCGGCGCGATCGGGGTGAGCGCGCTCGGCGCGGTGCTCACCGCCCGGGTGACCTCGCTCTCCGCCGACCACTTCGGTGCGGCCGCGATGGCGGGCGGCGCCAAGGTACCCGACCTCGAGACACTTCCCGCACCGGTCCTCGCCGTGATCCGCGACATCTACGGCACGGCAACCTCGGAGCTGTTCCTGGTCGCCGCGCCGATCGCGTTCCTCGCCGTCCTCGCGGTGGTCTTCATCAAGGAGAAGCCGCTGTCCACCCTCACCGGCGACGAGCGCCTCGCCCGGGAATCCGCCGGCCGCAACTGACTCACCTCGGAGCCAAGACATGAACCATCTGACCACCGCCGTGTTCAACCTGCCCGGCAACCTCGCGGCCAAGGCCGACCCGAGGCTGATCGCCGACGACGACCAGCATTTCACGGCCATGGCGGAGAGCCTGGAGCAGACGTACACCGACCTGTCCGCCCGCCTGGACGCCGCGCGCAAGGCGCCCGCCGGCAAGGGCCGGCAGGCGGTGGACCGGGACCAGGAGGTCCGCCAGCTGACCGCGCGGCTGCGTACGCTGCGCCGTTTCAGCCTGGACCTGTGCCTCGGCCGCATGGTCGGCGCGGACGACGCCGAGCCGGTCTACGTCGGGCGGCTCGGCCTCACCGACAGCGACGGCCGCCGGCTGCTGGTCGACTGGCGCTCCCCCGCGGCCGCGCCGTTCTTCGCGGCGACCCACGCCAACCCGATGGGCCTGGCGAGCCGCCGCCGGTACCGCTGGACCCGTGGCAGGATCACCGACTACTGGGACGAGGTGTTCAACCCCGACGGCCTGCAGGGACACGCCGCGCTCGACGACCAGTCCGCCTTCATCGCCAGCCTCGGCGGCAACCGGTCGGCCCGGATGCGGGACGTGCTCGGCACCATCCAGGCCGACCAGGACGCGATCATCCGGGCCGGATCACAGGGCGCGCTCGTCGTCGACGGCGGTCCGGGTACGGGCAAGACCGTGGTCGCCCTGCACCGCACCGCGTACCTGCTCTACTCCGATCCCCGGCTCCGTCACCGGCGCGGCGGCGTACTGTTCGTCGGCCCGCATGAGCCGTATCTGGCGTACGTCGCCGACGTGCTGCCCAGCCTCGGCGAGGAGGACGTGCAGACCTGCACGCTGCGGGACCTCGTACCCGAGGGCGTCGCAGCGGTCGCCGAGACCGTCCCGGAGGTGGCCGCGCTGAAGTCGTCCGCGGACATGGTCACGGCGATCGAGGCGGCCGTACGGTTCTACGAGGAGCCGCCCGCGCAGGGGATGACGATCGCGACCGAATGGTCCGACATCCGGCTGAGCGCCGACGACTGGGCAGAGGCGTTCGAAGCGCCCGATCCGGGCACGCCGCACAACGAGGCGCGCGAGCAGATCTGGGACGCGCTGCTCACGATCCTGCTGGAGAAGTACGACGGCGACGAGCCGGAGGCCCAGTTCCGCGCGTCGATGGAGCGGAACCGGGAACTGCGCGCGGTTCTCCACCGCGCGTGGCCGCTGCTCGATGCCCCGAGTCTTGTCGGCGACCTGTGGTCGGTCCCCGCCTACCTGCGCAAGTGCGCCCCCTGGCTCAGTACCGACGACATCCGCAAGCTGCAGCGCGCGGACGCCCAGGCATGGACGGTGTCCGACCTGCCGCTGCTGGACGCCGCGCGGCAGCGGCTCGGCGATGCGGAGGCCTCCGAACGTCGGCGCCGGCATGATGCCGCCGTCTCCGCCGGCCGCGACCAGCTCGCCCGGGTCGTCGACGACCTGATCGCCTCCGCTGCCCACGACGACGGCGAAGGCCTGATGACGATGCTGCGCCAATCGGACCTCCAGGATGCCCTGGCCGACGGCGTCGCGCCGCCGCCCGCCGATGCCCGGGACCTGCTCGCCGGCCCGTTCGCGCACATCGTCGTGGACGAGGCGCAGGAGCTCACCGACGCGGAGTGGCAGATGTTGCTGCTGCGCTGCCCGTCGCGCAGCTTCACCATCGTCGGCGACCGCGCCCAGGCCCGGCACGGGTTCACCGAGTCGTGGCAGGACCGCCTCCGGCGGGCCGGTCTCGACCGGATCGAGACAGCTTCGCTGAGCATCAACTACCGGACGCCGCAAGAGGTCATGGCGGAAGCCGAGCCGGTCATCCGGGCCGTGCTCCCGGACGCCAACGTGCCGACCTCGATCCGCACCAGCGGCATCCCGGTCGTGCACAGCTCCGCCTCGGAGCTGACCCCGATCCTCGACACATGGCTCGCCGCGCACGCCGAAGGGATCGCCTGTGTCATCGGCGACCCGGCATTCCGTGACACGGCCCGGGTCCGGTCGCTGACCCCGGAACTCGCCAAGGGTCTCGAGTTCGACCTGGTCGTCCTCATCGACCCGGAGAGATTCGGTGACGGTATCGAGGGAGCGGTCGACCGCTACGTCGCGATGACCCGGGCGACCCGGCAGCTCGTCATCCTGACCACGTGACCGCAGCCCGTTGAGTGATCTCGCCTGCCCACGACAGCAGGCAGCCGGGGCCAACTGGCGTCGGCCGGGACCGCGGGTCGGGGGGCCACCGCAGCTCAGGCACCGCTTGACGGCGTTATCGCACGGTGGTCAGGCTACGAGGAGACGGAGACCGAGTTCTGCCGCGTCGAGGGCGGCGAGTTCGCGGTTGCGCTCGGCCCACCGGCCCGAGGAAAGGTCCTGCCGGAGCGTGCTTATCGCCCGCTGCTCGGCCTCCGGCCCGACTCTGGTCCATACCGATACCGCCCGACGCACATGTTCCTGCAGGTACGCCTCGGGCCGACGCCAGTAGGCCTCGAAGAAGCCGTCAGCGCAGTCCCACGGGACGAGCACCGGCTCCATGCGGGCCCCGATCGCGCGGGCCAGTTGGTCCACCGAGGGCCGGCCGGCGACCAGGCCGGCGACCTCGGGCAGGTAGTCGCGGGTCAGCCAGAACCGCTGACGCCAGCCGGCGTTACTGGCGTCGTGTGTGAACACCACCACGCGGCGGGCCACGCGCCGCATCTCGCGCAGCCCGGCGATCGGGTCGTGCCAGTGATGCACAGTGCTGAAGGCCACCGCGGCGTCGAAGGACTGGTCCTCGAACGGGAGGCTCTCCGCAGCGGCGGCCACGCACGGCGCCGCGCCCGCGGGACGCTGTGCCCGCATGACCGCCGACGGTTCCACCGCCGTGACATCGCGGTCGGGGGGCTCGTAGGAGCCGGTGCCAGCCCCGACGTTCAGTACCGTCCGTGCGTCACCCAGCGCATCCCAGACGCGCGCGGCGATCCGCGGCTCGGTGCGCCGCGTCGCCGGGTAAGCGGACCCGATGGCTTCGTACAACTGCGCGCCGAACACCTTGAGTTGTTCCTCCGGCGTCGTCCTGATCCCCATTGCCCGTGCCTCCAGTTCCGTGTCTATGGCCGTCACCATGGCGGCAGCGCGGTCGCGCTGTTCCAGCAGCAGGCCGCGCAGCCGGTGCAGATGTGCGACCGCGTCGGTGGTCGGGGCGTCCACCAGATCCGCGATCTCGCGCAATCCGAAACCCAGCCGCCGGTAGGCGAGCACCTCCCGCAGTCGCTGCACGTCGCCCACGGAGTAGGCCCGGTATCCGGCCGCGGTCCGCGCGGACGGCTGCACGAGGCCAATCTCGTCGTAGTGATGCAGCGTGCGGACGCTCACGTCGGCCAACTCGGCCACGCGTCCCACGGTCAGGTGCTCTTCCACGCCACCGACAATGCGGCATGACGCCACGTGAGGGTCAAGCGCAGCGGTAAGGCCGTCCTGCCGCCGGGTCGACGCCTTGATTCCGCGCCTTAGCGTGGCAGGGTGGCAGCACCCCGAGTGGTACCGCCGTCGGAGATGAGCAGCCGGCTGACGTTCCTGTTCGCGGTGGCGGCGGGAGCGGCCATCGGGAACCTGTACTGGGCGCAGCCGCTGCTCGGCTTCATCGCGGGCGAGCTACGTGCCACGACCGCGACGGCTGGCTGGCTCGTCACCGCGACGCAGCTCGGGTACGCCGTCGGCGTGCTGCTGCTCGTGCCGCTCGGCGACGTCGTCGACCGCCGCCGGTTCGTCCCGGTGATGCTGCTGATGTCGGCCGCCGCGCTGCTGCTGTGCGCGCTGGCGCCATCGATCGGGCTACTCCTCCTCGCGCTCGGCGTGCTCGGCGTGACGACGATTTCCGGACAGGTCCTCACACCGCTCGCCGGGGACCTTGCCGACGATGCCCGACGTGGCCGAGTCGTCGGCGCCGTCGGGTCCGGGACCCTCACCGGTATCCTGGCCTCCCGCACCATCAGTGGGTTCGTCGCCGGTGCCGCCGGCTGGCGTACGATCTTCGCCCTCGCCGCGGTCGTCGCCGTCCTGCTCGCGGTCCTGCTGTACCGCGCGATCCCACCGCTGGCACCGCGGACGCGCATGTCGTACCCGGCGCTGATCGCGTCGGTCGGCGCGGTGGTCATGCGTGAGCGGGCGGCCCGATGGACACTGGTCCTCGCGGCCATCGGGTTCGCCGTGTTCTCGTTGTTCTGGACGGCGTTGACGTTCCTGCTCAGCGGTCCGCCGTTCCGGTACCCGGTGCCGGTGATCGGGTTGTTCGGGTTGGCCGGCCTCGCCGGTGCCCTCGCTGTCCAGCATGCCGGTCGGCTGCACGACCGCGGTTGGTCGCTTCCGGCCACCGGCGCGGCATGGGTACTGGCCCTCGGCGCCTTCGTCGGCGCGGCGTTCGCCGGCCGGTCTGTCGTGCTCGTCGTCATCGTGATCATCATGATCGATATCGCCCTCCAGGGGCAGGCCCTCCTCAACCGGGCGCGGCTGTTCGCCCTCTCCCACGAGGCCCGCAGCCGGCTCAACACGGCGCTGGGCACCGGCAACTTCATCGGCGCTGCGATCGGCTCCGCCACCGCGACCGCACTCTGGTCCGCAGGCGGCTGGACAGCGGTCACGATCGCGGGAGCGGCGCTCTGTTGCTGCGCGCTCACCGTGTGGACGCTGGGCCGCCGGGGTCCGCTCGTGATCCGCGTCGCCGTGCCGGGCCGCACCCCTGGGACTTCCCCCAACCGCGCGGAGTCCGCCCGTGATGCGCGATCCGCTCCAGAACCACACCCGCGATGACGCCCTCGTACGCAGTCCACGCGTCCGTTTCTCGGCATGATCGGACGCTGCGAGCCAGCCGTACGCCGCCGCACTCTGGGACCCGTGCGCAGCCCGCGGGCAACCGTGTGACGCATCTGCTCTACGACCTCCCCCGCCCGTCGGCGTGACCATGATGACGGACCTGACGCCGTACCCGAAGAAGTGACGAGGGCTCTAATTCCGGGCGTGAGACCGGCGGCGGTGCGGTGCGTTGGGTAGTGCCGCGAATGAGGGATGTCTGCTCGGTTCGGGCCGGATGCGAAGCTGAGCGTCTGACCTACCCACCCGCACGCCGGGTCTGCGAGACCTGTCAATTGACCGGGCCTTTCCGTCTCCGTTCCGGGCAGCTGCGCGTGTCAGCGGCGTGACCGTGCGGGCCCCTGACACGCGCCGAACACCCCGGCCATTGTCTGCCCGGGCTTCAAGACCCGCCTGGAGCCGTCTCAGTCGGTCGATGTCGCTGAACTACCTGCCTCACCTCCTCCGGGCTGTGCATCCGCAGGGCGAAGACCAGGCCGTCATCGCTGCACCGAGCCGGTACCTCTTCGTCCCGCTCGCCGTAGTGGAGACGCAATAGCGGTTGCCCGCCGGCGCGCAGGTCGGCCACCAACCAGGAATCGTCGAGGTCCGTCAAACACTCCGACACGCACGCATCGGGACCCTTGATCGCGTCGGCGACCGTCCAGATCCGAGCGGGTACCGGATCGGCTACGAGATTGTCGTCGAAGATGACGGAGACGGCATCTCGCACGTCGTGGTGCTGCCACGGGTCGGTATCGTCGGGAAGGTCGTCGAGGCCGAGGTCGTCGAGGATCTCACCCAGGTCGAGGGACCGGGCTGTTGCCGCATACCAATCGAGGTAGGCGTCGAACGACGTCGCGAGCAGTTGGTATTCCAGCAGGTTGTGGGTGTACAGCACGGGACCCCACGCCCCGCTCGGCAGGACCGAAACCAGTTGGTAGCCGCGACCGCCGTCGGTGGAGAGCGGCCAGGGCCGGCTCGGCCAGCCGACGCCTGCGCTCAGGTAGCCTTGCTGCAAGCCATGATCGTCGAAGCGCTCTTCGACGTACGTCCCGCGGAGCCGGATTCCTCTGCTGGTGACGAGTAGCTGGCGTACCTCCCCTGGGAGCGCGACGGCGAGCCGCTCGGCCGCAGCATCGATCTCCTGTGTGGACATTCCCGGCAGCAGCTCGAACAGGTGCGGAAAATCCTCCGCCAGCGTACGGAGCCGTCCGTTGTACGGCTGGTCCATCGCAGGGCCACTCCCTTCCGAGAAGCCGGCCGGAACGCGGTTCATTTCCGGTAGCGTATTTCCACCCGCCGGTTTTTGGCCCGGCCCGACGGATTGTCCGCTCCGTCCGCGGTGGTGTTCCCGGCGACCGGCCGGCTCTCCCCGTGGCCGGTGACCTCGAAGGTGAGCGGCACATCGGCCAGCAGCGCAGTGAGGTGGGCCCGGACGGCCTCGGCCCGAGATCGGGAAAGCGCGAAGTTGCTGGATTCGGTACCGATCGAATCGGTGTGCCCGGCGATATGCACCGAACCCGCTGCCTGGGTACGCAGCCGCTCGGCGGCTCGGTCGAGCCGTTTGCGGGCGGCGGGCGTCAGTTCCGCCTTGGCGAAGGCGAAGAGCACGTCGGCGGCGAGGGTCAGTTCGACCTCGCTGGTGGAGTCGGCCTCGGTCTCGTCTCCCTGTACCGTCCCGGTCACCGAGAACACGTCGAGCGCCGGAGTCTGTACCTCGACCACGGGCCTGGTGATCGGACCGACCGGGGGTTCCCCGGCCAACTCGAGCACCGATGCCGACGGAGCCGGAGTGGGGGCCGGCGCGGCACGCACCCCGGTCTGCTCCGGGCCGAGCAGCCCTGCCGAGGCAAGCAGTCCGACGACGGCGGCCGCCGAGGCGCGTGGCAGGTGGCGTCCGCGGCTAGGCGAGCGGAACATCTTCGAACGCCTCCACCTGCGGCACGTAGACGTCGACGGCGGTCACGTCGTCCGGCGGGGCCCCGAAGGTGGCATAGAGGCCGATCGTCTGCTGAGGCTGCACATGAATCCCCAGCCTGGTGGAACACAGGCACCCTTTGTGCGCGTCACGTGCGACCAGATACTTCTTGCGGTTCTTCCGGTCGAGCAGATAGACGCTGTCGAAGCCGTGTGTCCCGGCCGAGCCTTCGATGCTGAAGAAGTCCGCCGCACGCCAACCGAAGACGCCTCCACCGCCCTTCGGAGTCATGTCGGTGATCCGGACATTGACCGTGACGAACCCTTGGTCACGTCGGAGTTCGTACAGCTCGACCTTGATTGGATTGGACCAGTTGGTGCCGGATACCGATCCTTGCCGCGTCGCGACGACGGCACCGAGCTGACCGGAGCGGCCCGGCCCCCCGGGCAGCTCGCCCGAGGGATCGGTCGTCCGCTGCGCACCTGGCGATCCCGAACCCCGCTCGTCGTCCCCGGTGCAGCCGGCCAGCGTCAGGATCGCGGCGAGGAGCAAGGCCGTCACGTGCGCGGATCTCATTCGCATCGAACCTTTCTCAACCTCCCCTTCCGGTGCGGTGGGCCGCAAGGTCAGACGCGGTGCGTGAGCGCCGCACGGTTCAGGTTGAAAATGGTTCATTGGATCGTCCTTCCGATCAGTCCGAACGCGGCCGGGAAGCGAGGCGATTCCCCCGGTCGATGTTCCTGCCGATCCGTCCCGACGCCTCGCCGATCGCCTCCCACGCCCCGGCGGCCCTGCGGTAGCCTCCAGTCCCGGAGGAGAACCTGCCCAGCTTCGCCGGAACGTCCACGCCGGTCCGGACCGAACCGTGATGAATACCGCCCCGCTCACGCTGATCTGTCACCGGTCATGTCCGCGACCATGTCGTTCCTCCTCGGCGACAACTCTCACGACGGCGAAGCGACGCGTCGTACCCTGGGGAGCCGCGGTTCGGCGTGGGGGTGTACCTGTCGACAACGCTAGGGCGGGGCCGAGGCCGCCGTGACGGTCATTTGACCCACAAGTCCGGGCAGTTGCGACTACAGCTCGTCCAACCGGACCAGGCCGTCCTGGATGGCCCGGGCAACCAGCGCTGCCTTGGTCGAGGCCGGGCGGCCGGCCTCGGCGTACCTGATGCGGACCCGGTCGATGTAGCTGTTCACCGTTCGGACGGAGAGCCCGAGCTTGCGGGCCACCATCTCCTTGGATTCGCAGGCGAACCAATTGGCCAGCACGTCGAGTTCGCGGGAAGTCAGACGCGGCCGGTCCGGCCGGGTGTCCGTGCTGATCGCACGGGCCATCGAGGGAGGCGTGTAGGGCAGGTTCCGGCTCGCCGCGTGGATCGCATGGACCAGGTGCCCCGGCCCCTCGGTCTTGGCGAGGCAGGCGAACGCGCCGAGGTCGAGGCAGGTGAGGATGGTTTCCCGGTCCTCGCGCATGGTGTAGACGATCACCTGCCGACCCGAGTCGACCAGCCGCCGCAGGTCGGGGTAGGCGGGAACCTGCCCGCTGAGCAGGAGGTCGAACACGACCACGTCGGCGGAGAGGCCGGGGTCGGTCCACGCCACCGCAGGGGTCCGGCCGGAGTCGACGATCTGGACCGGCGGGTCGGCCGCCGCGCACCAGGCCGCGATCCCGGAGATGATCGCCGGATGGTCGTCGATGACCACCACCGTGTTCAGTCCCTCGCGCGCCATGTGGCCTCTACCCACACCTTCGGCCCGTCCACCAGCCGGGTCACGGTGACCCCGCTGCGGTCGACGGCCGTGGCCTCCGGGGCGTCACCGGCCGACGCACCGATCCTAGCGTCGGCGAGAACGCTCACTGTGACGCTGGTCGGCGATCCGAGCACCGTGACCCGGGCCTGGGCGGCAGCGGCCGCCAGAATCCGCAACGCCGGTTCGGTCAACGCGCGGCGTACCGCCAACGGCGGCGTCGGCCACGTGCCGAGGGTGCCGAGGTAGACCGCGACTCCGTTACGATCCGCGACGTCGAGACACGCGCGCAGTTCGTGCAACAACGGATCGGACACCTCGTCGTGCTCGGCGAACAGCCGGCGCAAGCGTGCCGCGGCCACCGCGTAGCCGGCCCGGACCCGCTCGTCGGACAGGTCTGCCGAACCGGCCGCCAGGTCGGCCAGCAGCGGTACGGAGGTCGTGGCGAGGTCGGCGTACCGGACCTGGCGGTCCGCGTGCAGGTGTTCCGCGATGGCCTCGGCGGTGCGCACCCGCTCCGCGTCGGCGGCGGCCGCCGACGCGGCGTCGACGAGGCCCTGCAGCGCCATGGCACCGGCCAGGACCGGCAATTCGCCACCGAGCACAATGGCGGTGACGACGACCAGGTCGGCGATCTCGTGCTGCTGCCCGACCAGCGCCAACTGCCCGAAACTCGCGACGGTGTGTGCACCGAGGAACACGGCTGCGGCCCTGGTGCTGTAATCCATCAGCACCAGCAGGCCGAACCAGCCGATCACACCGTAGGACCACTCCTCTTCCGACATGAGCTCGGCGGGCGGAATCCCGGTGGTCGCCAACACCGCCGCCACGCAGACCGCCGCCAACATCACCCAGCGCGGTCGGCCGAGCGGCCTGTCCCGCAGGATCTGCACACCTGCCACGACGGCGACAGCGGTCAGCAGCGTGAAGGCCACCACCTGGTGCGCCAGGCTGCGGTAGGTCTCCGGGCTCCCGATCATCAACGGCAGAGCGAAACCGAACAACACGGAGACCGTGATGGCCAAGGTCGCCAACCGCAGGCCCCGAACAAGCCGGCCCGCCATCGGGTACGACGTCGGCTCAGTCATCCGGCACCTCCAGGCTCACCCGGGCGCCGCCGGCGGGACGGGACGTCACGACCGCCCGCCCACCCACCCGCGCCATGCGCTGCCCGATGGAGTGCGACAATCCCCGCCGGTGCTCCGGTACCTGCTCCGGCGCGAAGCCCCTGCCCCGATCGGCGACCTCCACCACGGTCCACCCACCGGTACGCCGCACCGTCAGTTCGGCCGACTCAACCCCGGCATGCCGCGCCACGT
Source organism: Plantactinospora sp. CA-294935 (assembly GCF_050936445.1). Classification (NCBI taxonomy): domain Bacteria; kingdom Bacillati; phylum Actinomycetota; class Actinomycetes; order Micromonosporales; family Micromonosporaceae; genus Plantactinospora; species Plantactinospora sp. CA-294935. The sequence goes on along the minus strand of NZ_JBNJMU010000001.1, from coordinate 6,102,076 downwards.
TGGTCAGCGCCTCCCGGACGGCCGCGCTGATCGCCGTGGCCCGGAAGCTCGTCATCGGCACCACCGGCGGCGAGCACAGCTCCACCGCGACCGGCGCCTGCCGCACCACCTGGTGCAGCAGCCGCACCAGGTCGGCGTCACCGCCGCCGAGGTCCGGTCGTGCGGCGAGGATCTCCAGGTCGCGGGCCGCCTGGTCGGCGAGCCACGGCTCCGTGCCGTCGACCATGCCCGCGCCGACCGCAAGCAGGGTGCTCGCCGCGGTGTCGTGCAGCACCGCCAGGTGCTCTCGTTCGTCCACGCGCCGGGCGGCCGCGACCGCGGCGTCGCGCCGGGCCTGTTCATTCCGCGCGACAGCCAGGTCAGCCTGCCGGGCACCGGCCCGGACAAGCAGGTACAGCGCCCTGGACAGCCCGGCCTCGGCGAAGGTCCAGAGGCCGAGCGGAACGGACCCGGCCGGCGGGTCGGACGAAGCGAGGACGTTCCCGGTCAGGTGCGCCGCCACGATCGCCGTGGTCAGCAGCGCGCCCTGGGCCGCACTGGTGAGCCACTGGTGTGCGACGGCCGTGATAGCCGCGACGGCGAGGACCCAGTTCGTGCTGTCGCCGAGCGCATCCGGCGGCACCGTCCACCGCTGGGTCAGGCACAGCAACATGATCACGGACGTGTCCGCGAGCAGCAGCCAACCACGGGAGCCGAAGCGCGCGTACACCACACTCCATGTGCCGAGCCCTACGACCACCACTCCGACCAGCGACCGACGGTCGGGGGTCGCCTGGAACAACGCCGCACCGCTCGCGCAGACCAGCACCGCCGTGCGTACGAGGACGGCATAACGGCGGCCCAGCCGGCCCAACCCGTCCTCCGTCGCACCCGGAAGTCCGCCAGACGGAGGAACTGCCAGCCTCGGCCGAGGCTTCAGCGGTGACGACCGCGACCACCACCGACCCGTCATGGCATCCAGCCCTCGACGTGCTTACCGAGAACCGCGCGGACGAGGGCGTCGGCAATCGGTCTCGCCGGCAGCGCCGGGCGATGCCTGGCGATCGGTAGTGTCACCGGAGCTCCTGGGAATCCGTGTCAGTACGTCCACCGGTCCGCGACACGGTCGTAATCGGTATACCTGCTGCCGTCGGAGTCGACCAGGGCGCCCCCGGATGCCGTACGGTCCCGGCGACGTTCTTCGACCTGGAAAGCCGTGAGCTGCTCCGCACCCGCCTGGACCAGCGACTGTCTGTGCTGGAAGACCTCAACGACTGCGTCCTGTCCCGCGTAGCACCCTTCGCACCCGCCGGCCGGTCTGCACCGCACGCCCCCGGCACGGCGCCCGGCGGTGGACGGCGCCGCTCAGGGTCCGGGGTGGGCGCGGAAGAACGCCCAGATCACCGCCGTACCGTCCAGGGCCGGTGACGGCGGGTCGAGCAGCGCCCGTGCCGCCGCGCCGCCCGGCCCCGGCTGGCCCGGCCACTGGTGGCCAGCCCCGGCGACGGTGACCAGGGTGACCCCTCGCCCCTCCGGACAGGTGGCGGCCGAGGTCGTCACGGCGCCCGCGACGCTGACCGTGGCTGCGCCGCACCCGGCGACCCGCCGCCAGGTGTCGATCAGCGCCGGTACTGCCGGGCCGGCGGTGTCGGCCGGCATCGCCCCCTGGCCGCCGTTGTCCCGCCGCCCCGGCCCGCCACCGTAGGGGACGGTGCGGTCCGCCGTGCCATGGAGGTGGATGACCGACGTCGGCGCTGGCGCCGGACACGGGCCCAGCAGGGTGGCCGAGGTTACCCCGATCGCCGCGAACAGGGTCGTGTCGCAACCGAGGCGGTACGCGAGCATTCCGCCGTTGGAGATCCCGGTGGCGTAGATCCGGGCCGGGTCGACCGGCGTCCTAGAGGCGATCGCCGACACCATCCGTTCGACGAACCCGACGTCGTCCACGTTGGACCGGGCGGGCGGGCCGCAGCAGCCGGGACTGACCGCCCAGGCCCGCCGGATCCCGTCCGGGTACGCGACGAGGAAACCCCCGCGGTCCGCCTCGGCGTTCCAGCCGTACGACGACTGCGCCTGGCTACCGCTGCCCAGGGCGCCGTGCAGCATCACCACGAGCGGCGCCGGGGCGGACCGGGCAAGGGTGGCCGGCCGGTACACCCGGAAGGTGCGCCGCCGGCCGTCCACGGTGAGGGTGTGCTCGCTGGTACCGGCGGGCAGGCCCTCGGGCGCCGCCCCGCCGGACGGTGCCGGCGGGGATCCGCCGGGCCGGCGGGGCGGGTCCGCCGACCAGCAGCCGCCGGCCAACAGCAGCGCGACGAGCACCGGGGGCAGCACGGACCGGACCCGCCGGTGCCATGCCGGTCGGTCGACCATGCCGGTCCCCGCCCTACCCGACGGTCATCTCGATCAGTTCCCAACCGCCTTCCGGAACGGCGTCGTTGGGGTCGGTGCGCAGGTTCATCGGGTTGGCCATGCCCAGATACAGCCTGGACCCGTCGGCGAGCATGTTGCGGATCCCGTAGTTGAGGTAGTTGCCGACCCCGACCGTGTCGACCGGCGTTCCCGGCCCGTCCGGGGTGCTGAACATCCACAGGTCGCCGCCGTAGTCGTTGTACTCCCCCATGTCGTGGCCGCACCGGCCGCTGCCGATCCGCCCCTTGAGCAGGTAACTCCAGTCCATCGTGCCGATGAACAGTTTTCCGCCGGCCACGGTCATCTTCCAGAGGTAGTTGTTGTACCCGTTGCCGATGCCCTGCGAGCCGTACAGCGGGGTGTAGTTGGTCGGCCTGTTCACCCAGCCGCCCACGCCGGCGTTCGCCGCCGGGTCGTACGCCGACAGTTCCGAGGCGCCGTAGAGCAGGTCGACCTGCTGGTTCGTGGCACCGAAGTCCCGGCCCCGGAACACGACGGCGGCCCGCAGCGAACTCTTGAGGAGCTGGCAGTTGGCCTCGTCGCTCGGCTGCGGGTACCGCAACCGCAGCGCGAACGCCGACTTCAGCGGCACGTGCATGGTGCCCCAGTAGAGGTAGTCGCCGAACGCGGCCAGGCCGCCGAGGCCGTAGGTACCGGCGATCACCGGGTCCGGCTCGTACATCCGCGCGTGCCAGACCTGCCGCCAGCTACCCGCGTCGCCCGCGACCAGTCCCGGCTGGCCGTCGGCCAGCAGCGGGCTCATCCACAGGCCGGCCGTCTGCTGCGGGGTACTGGCCAGCGCGGTCGACCACGAACTGACGTAGATCCGGCCCTTGAAGTAGGTGAGGTCGGCGGCCTGCGCCGGCAGGTTCGCCACGGTCACGAAGCTGAACGGGTTGGTCAGGCTGCCGGTCCACCGCAGCACCTGGCCGCCGTCCTCGCCGTTGCGCCCGATTCCGACGCCCGCGTAGAGGGCGCCCTCGGCCACCACGAAGTGGCGGATGTTGCCGTACGCGGTGAGGTTCGTCGACCCGAGGAAGGCCCCCGTGGTGCCGTTGAACGCGAACAGGTTGATGCTGTTGTTGAGTCCGGGGCCACCGAAGAGCACCACGTTGTTGAAGGCGCCACCGGCCCGCAGTCCGAGCGTCGCCCGCAGCCGGAGCTGGTCGGCGGCGGACGCGTTCTCGATGTCGGTGGTCTTGCGCACCACCGTGCGGGTCGACTGGTCGAAGTAGAACACCTCCGGCCGGCGCTGGTCGCCGACGGCCGCCGGCACGATCGGGTTCTGCTTGACGATCTGGCTCTCCCCGTACTCGCAGACGTAGTCCGGGATCGCGACGGGTTGCGGCTCGCCGAGCGTCGCGCCCTGCACCACGCAGTGCACGTTCGCGCCGGTGCCGAACCACACCCGGGTACCGACCTGGGCCAGCCCCCAGACGTACGCCTGGTTGACCTTCGGCTGTCCCTGTGCGCACGGCGGCCCGGCCGGATAGACCACGCCGATCCCGTTGAAGCACTCGTCCGGGCGCGCCTTGGCGATGAGTTGGTACGGCAGCGTGCTCGTCACGGAGGCGCGCTGCCCCGGCTCGGGCTCGGCTGGGGCCGGGGTGGCCGTGGCCGGGGTGGCGGTGAACGGCAGGGTCAGCAACAGCACGGCCAGCACCGCGCCGAGCCGGTGTCGTCGGGTCGGATATCTGCGACGGATGTTCATGAGACCGTTGCTCCTCCCTCGATCTGATGGCGGGTGCCGGGTGCCGGCGCAACGACCCGTTCCGAGGCGACGTCCGCCCAACCGGCCCAGTCCTCGAACTCCAGGAACCGGCCCAGCCGGCCCAGTTCCTCGACCGGTCGGGCGACCAGGTCCTCGTACCGCATGGTGAGCAACCGTCGGGGCGCGACGTCGGCGAGGGCCTGCTCCACCTGGTTGGTCAGGAACGCGCACAGCCAGAGGTAGCGGCGCACGTCCTGACCCCGCTCGCGCAGTGCGGCGGCGGTCAGCCGGTCGGGGAGCAGCGGCGCGAGATCCGCCGGTACCGCCTCCGGCTCGGCATAGAACGGGTCGACCCCGCAGCGGCCCAGGAACTCCGCCCGGAGCTGGATCATCTGGAACGACGAGTGGCGGCTCATCGACCGCGCCGTGTCGGACGTGTTGCGGGTCAGATAGACGAACCCGGCGTCCGGGAAGGCCCGCAGCAGGTACGGCGCCAGATAGCTGGAGCCGCCGGAACGCTCGACCCAGCGCCGCCGTCCGGTGAGCACGGTCAGCAGGTCGAGGAACATCTCGTGGTGCCGCCCCACCGGCTGGCGCGGAAAGCCCGGCACCCGCGCGGCCAGCGCGTCGAACAGCGCGTCCGGGTCGTCGGAGATCTTCGACAGGGTCACCGCCAGGATGCCCGGCAGCGCGGTCAGCTCGCCGGCCCAGCGGCCGTCCGCCGGATACCGCACCTCGCGGGGCAGCAGGCCGATCCGGAACAGTTCGGCCAGGTCCGGCTTGGGACTGCTCAGCAGCGCCCAGTATTCGGCACCGGCGAGCACGGCGTCGCTCTTCGTCGCCGGTACGGTCGACATGAAGAACTCCTGCACCGACAGCGTGTCGGGCTGATCGGCGATCAGGTCAGAGAGCAGTGTCGAGCCGCAGCGGCCGTTGCTGATGATGATCCAGCGCCCCGAGATCGGTGCGGTCATCCGGATGCCTCCCCTCCAGGGTGTCCAACCAGGGCAGGACGAGCTCGCGTACCGCTGCGGGCGCGTCGACGAGGACGGTGTGCCGCTGCCCGGGCACCACCGCCATGCGTGCCTGCGGCAGCCAGTTCCGGATCCGCGGCAGGGCTGCGGCGAGACCGGACTCCGCGCCGTAGACGCAGAGGACCGGGCAGGTGATCCCGGCCAGTTCCGCCGGATCCGCCGGCCGGCTGCTGCCGAGGTCGGCGGCGAGCGTCGAGGCGCCGTACCGCTCGCGACCGGCGGGCAACTCCAGCCGGCGGCGGGCCCGCGACAACCACTCCTCGGTCGGTGGCGCCGACTCGATCGCGACGATGCCGCTGACCCGGTCCGGGTGCCGCAGCGCGTACCCGAACGCGACAGTCCCGCCGAAGGAGTTGCCCAGCAGGCAGACCGGGCCGGTGACGCCGAGCGCCGCCAGCAGGCCGGCCAGGTCGTCGACGAAGTCGTCGAGCCGGTACCCGGTCGCCGGACGCTCGCTGCGGCCGTGTCCCCGCAGGTCGTACATGACCACCCGGCGTCCGGTGTCGTTGACCGCCCCGGCCAGGGTGAAGTACCAACTGGCCAGCGTGTCGACGCCCAGGCCGTGCACCAGCACCGCCGGGGCGGCCCGCTCGGCCACCGGCGCCAGCACCTGGACGTGCAGAGAGATGCCGTTCACCCGCAGGGTGGTCATGTGCGTACCGGCCGGTCGAGGGCCGCCGCGATGTAGTCGACGAGTTCACCGACCCGCAGGTCGCGGATGGAGGCGAGGTCCAGGCCGGCGACGAACTGGGCCAGGTTCACCGCGTTGCCGTACCGGGCCTGCAACCGGCCGGCGAGTGCGACGATCTCGATGCTCTCGATGCCGAGGTCCTCCCGGAACGTGGTGTCCATGGTGACTTCGGCGTCGATGTCGTCGCGGACGGCGCGCAGCATGTCCGTGACCTCGGCGAGGATGGCGACCTGTGCCGGCATCATCGGGTACTCCCCCTTGTCGTTGGCTCGTCCGTCATCCCGACACCGGCCCCCAGGTCCAGCTCACGACGTAGCGCCGCGCCGGAAGGTCGTCGGGGTTGGCCACCGTCCGGTGCCCGACCCGGTAGGTGCGGCCCGAGACGGCGACCGTGGTCTCGTCGGGCGTGGCCGCCACGACGGTGCACCGGTCCGCGGTGCCGTCCGGACCGGCACCCTCCGCCCTGGCCACCGCCTCCTTGGCCGTCCGGGTCCGGGCCAGCCAGGTGGCCCGGTCCCCCGTCGCCAACACGGCCTCCCGCAGCGCGGACTCTGCCTCGTCGAACCCGGCGGTACTCTGCGGCGGCTCGACGATCTCGGCGACATCGATGCCCACCCCCGGGCCGCCGGGTGATGCCGTCCCGGCGCGTGGCCGGGCGATCGCCACCGCCATCTCGGCGCAGTACGCCAGCGACACGTCGCACTCCGGCATGCCCCGGCCCGGTCGCGGGTCCACCCAGGACCGCCCGTCCGGCTCGTCGCGGACGGTCAGCTCGATCGGGTACACGTCGACGTGGCCGTCCTCCCACAGTCGGAACCGGACCGCGTCCTTGGCCGCGATCCGGCCGAGCAGCCAGCGCTTACGGGTCGCGGGGGGCTGCCGCTCGAAGTCGGCGTACGCGGCGCCGCCGAGAATGCCGCGGGCGGCCATCGCGAGCGTCACCGGGTCGGTCCAGGCGTCGAAGGCCATGGCCCAGCCCTCCGGCTGCCGCTGCGACATCGGGTACCGCTCCGGGAAGCGCTCCGCCGGGCGGGCCGAGGGGTGGCTGTCGAAGCGCCGGTCGACCGCCCCCTCGATCACGGCGTAGACCCGGTCGCCGTCGACGAGCTGGGTGTCCGCCACGAGCTGGGTGTCGTCGATGGAGCGGACCCGGGCGACGCAGGTGAACGCCTTTCCGGCCGGCGGCGGCGGGCCGAAGAACCGGACCCGGCCCAGCGCCACCGGCAGCGCCACGGTGCGCCACGGCTGGGTGGTGATCAGCCAGTTGCCGATGAGCTGGAGCGCGTTGTCCAGCAGCGCGCCGGGCGGCGACGGGGTGGTCACCACGCCCCGCACGTGCATGTCGCCGAGCGCGTGCACCTCGCTGACGCCCTGGAACATCGGCCCGTGGAACATCAGCCGCTCGGCGTACATCTGCGCGGCGCTGACCGTGGGCGGCCGTTCGGTGCCCGGGTCGTGGCACAGCGGCGGGGGCGGGTCCGTGGGATAACCGTCGGCCACCTCCACCACGGCCCTGGCGAACGCGCCGAACGAGACCGCGTACCGGCCGGGGCCGTCCGGCTGGACGGTGATCTCGACGTCCTGCGGGGGTGCGGCGATCACCCAGCGGTGGAATCGGGCGTCGCGGACCGCGACCGCTCGTACGCCGGGCGCCGCCCGCTCCACCGCGTCCATCATGTGCTGCACGACGGTGGTCGCCGGTACGACCGGCCAGCGGTCCTCCGGATGCGGCCAGTCGTCGGGCTGGACGAAGAAGCAGTGGTGTCGCAGGTACGGCATGTCGTCCAGGGACACCCGGACGGTCTCCCGGTACGACGATGTCCGGCTCGCGGCGTCCAGGACGCTGACCGCGCTGTGTGCCGTGTCCTTCAGTAGCGCGGCCAGCTCGGCGGCGGCGCTCGAACCCCCGGCCAGCCGTTCGAGGGTGCTGAGCACGTCCGCCCCGCCGGACGTGGCGGCGCTGTCGTCGGAGGCACCGACCTGCCCGGTGCCGTCTCCGGCGGCGCCCAGCAGGCCGTTCGCGGCGGGGCCGAGCCGCACCAGCGGTCCGCCGAGGTCGAGCCGGACCGGCGCGCCGCGACGTACCGGCGGGTTGCCCGCCGCCGGCCCGCCACCGGAGGCGGGCGGTGTCGGCCGGGTACCGGACGCGGAGCCTCCCGGCGCGGACGGGAGCGCGGTCAGATCCGGGTCGGCGCCCTCCACCCACAGCGCGGTGGCCACCCGGCGGAGCTGGGCCAGCCCGGTCCGGGCCGGCACGTTGACCGGCATCGCGAGGTGATCGCGCCCGCGCAGGTTCTCCGCGATGACCGAGCTGAGTTGTCCGACTCCGACCTGTAGGAAGACCCGGATTCCGGCGTCGTGCATGGCCGCGACGGTGGCCCGGAACCGGACCGGTTCGATCATGTGTCGGGTGAACAGCGCCGACACCTCGGCCGGATCCGACGGGTACGGCGCGGCGATGGTCGCCGACCAGACCGGGCGGGACGGGGTACCCACCTCCCAGCGGCGCAACGCCGCGCCGATCGCCTCCAGTCCGGGCGCGAACGCCGGGGTGTGGAACGCCGACCGGAACGGCAGTGGCTGGCAGATGACGTGGTTACGGCGCAGCTCGGCGACGAGCCGCTGCACCTGCGCCTCCGGCCCGTTGACCACGCACTGGCTGGGCGCGTTGTCGTGCGAGATCCGTACGCCCGGGTAGTCGCGGAGCAGCGGTTCCACCTGCTCGACGCCGGCACCGACGTACGCGAAGCGGTAGTCGGCCAGCTCGACCGCGTCGGCGTTGAACAGGGCCAGGAACTCCTCGACGGACGCGGTGCTCATCTGCCCGGTGGTCGCCGCCGCCGCCCACTCGCCCAGGCTGTGCCCGGCGACCGCGTCGGGCAGCACACCGACGCGCCGCAGGGCCGCGTCGAGCAGCCGGCCCGCCTCGATCACGCAGACCCCGTGCTGGCCGAGATCCGGTACCGACCAGTCCCGGTCGGGGAGGCCGAAGTGTGCCGCCACGTCGTCCACCCGAGGGGTGAACTCCGCCTCCAGGCCGGGGAAGACGAACGCGAGCTGCCCCGGGGTCGGGCCGGACAGCAGCGGTTCCGGACTGAACCAGACGTCGCGACCGCCACGCCACGCCCGGCCCAGCGCGACCGCGCGCCGGGCGGTGCCGAGCCGGTCGGCCGTGGGGCCGACGATCCCGATCCGGCACCGCTGCCCGGCGGGGCCGGCGGCGGCCAGGGCGCGGACCTCGGCGTCGTCGGCGTCGAGCAGCCGGCGCAGCGCCGCCGGGTCGGGTGCGGCCAGCCGGAGTACCTGCTCCGGCTCCTCGACGGTCACCGTGGCCGGGGAGGTGCGGCGCCGCAGCGGCGGGTCCGGTGGTTGCTCGACGATGATGTGCGCGTTGATGCCGCCGAAGCCGAACGCGTTCACGCCGGCCCGGCGCGGGCCGGTACCCTCCCACGGAGCCGCCGTCGGCAGCGGCCGGAACCGCGTCCGTTCCAGCTCGGGCCGGGGACGGTCGCAGTGCAGCGTGGGCAGCAGCACGCCACGGTGTACGGCCAGCACCGCCTTGACCAGCCCGGCGACCCCGGCGGCCGGCATGGTGTGGCCGATCATCGACTTCACGGATCCGATCACCGGCCGGGTTCCGCCCCGGTCCGGGCCGAACACCTCGGCCACGGTGGCCAGTTCCGCCGCGTCGCCGGTCGGAGTACCCGTGCCGTGCGCCTCCAGCATCGCCAGCGCGTCCGAAGCGGTCGGGTCCAGCCCGGCCGCCTGCCAGGCCCGCCGGATGGCGAGTACCTGGCCGGAGGTGGCCGGGTTGAACATGCTGGCCGACCGGCCGTCGCTGGACACCCCGATGCCCCTGACCACGGCGTAGACCCGGTCACCGTCCCGGACCGCGTCGGCCATCCGCTTGAGCACCACGATGCCGGTGCCCTCGCCGATCAGGAGCCCGTCGGCGTCCCGGTCGAACGGCCGGATCTCGCCGCGCCGGGACAGCGCCCGGAGCTGGCTGAAAACCGACCAGAAACTGATGTCGTGCACGTGGTGCACACCGCCGGCCAGCACCACGTCCAGCCGCCCGCGGTACAGCTCGCCAATCGCCTGGTCCACCGCGATCAGCGAGGAGGCACAGGCGGCGTCGAGGGTGTACGCGGCGCCACGGAAGTTGAACCGGTTGGCGATCCGCGACGCGGTCAGGTTGGGGACGAGCCCGATCGTGCCCTCCGGCTGGTGCGGCCCGAGCCGCTCGTCGAAGAGCTGCCGCACCAGGTCCAGCCGGCCGGGCTCCAGGTCGGGCAGCAGCTCACGGAGTGCCAGGGTCACCTGGCTGGACATCCGTACCCGCTGGGCGTAGCGGGCCTGTGCCGGGCTGAGGATGCCACCTCGGCCGAGAATCACCCCGACCCGGTCGCCGTCGGGGAGCCGGTCGAACCCGCCGGCATCCTCAATCGCCGCCGCGGCGACGTCCAGCGCGATCAACTGATCCGGTTCGATGTCCGGGACCGACGCGGGCATGAGTCCGTAGCGCAGCGGCTCGAACGTGGCGAGTTCGTCGACGAACCCGCCGCGCCGGCAGTACAGCCGGTCCGGCCGGTGCGCCTGGTCGGGGTCGAAGAACTCCGCGTCCCACTTGTTCGGCGGCACGTCGGTGATGGCGTCCACCCCGTCGACCAGGTTGCGCCAGTAGTCCTCCAGGGTCCGCGCCCGGGGCATCAGCACGGCCATCCCGACGATGGCGATCGGCCCGGTCACGGCTACCAGCCCGAGGCGGTGTAGACGACCGAGCCGACCGTGGCGTCACCCCAGGCCAGCTCGCGCAGCAGGCTGAGCACGCCCTCCTCGCGGTCGATCAGCGCGATGCCGCGGCGGGCGTACTCCTGGCTCAGCTCGGCCGTCACCATGCCACGGTGCCCCGCCACCGGCGCCCACGGTCCCCAGTGCACGGTCAGGCAGCGGATGCCGGTACGGGCCGCCCACCGCCCGCCGACCGTGGCCATCGCGTCGTTCGCGGCCGCGTAGTCGCCCTGGCCGCGACTGCCGAAGGCCGCGGCGATGCTGCCGTAGAGGACCACGAACCGGGGCGCCCGGGGCAGGTCCTCCAGCGCCTCCAGCACACCGTGCACACCGTCCACCTTGGTGCCGAACACGCGGGCGAAAGACTCCGGGGACTTGTCCGCCAGCAGCTTGTCCTCGATGATCCCGGCGGCGAAGACCACGCCGTCGATCCGGCCGTACTCGCTCTGGATCTCCTTCAGCAGCCGGTGGGTCGCCTCCTGGTCGCGCACGTCCAGGGTGTGGTAGCGCACCTCGCTGCCGAGATCACGCAGTTCGCGGACGGTGGCCTCGACCTCGCGTCCGGTGATGATGCCCTGCGCCATCCGGTCGATCTCGGCCGGTGAGCGCAGGCCGCGCCGGGACAGCGCCGCACGTACCCCGGCGAGGTCGGCGGCGCCGGCCGTGTCGGGCTGCTCGGGATGGTCCGGCGGTGAGGTGCGGCCGACCAGCTGGAGGTGGCAGCGGGTGGCGGACGCGAGCAGCCGGGCGAACGACGCCGTGATGCCCTGCGCACCGCCGATCAGGACCACCACCGAGTCGCTGCCGAGACCGAGCGCCCGCGCTTCCGCCACCCCGTCGGCCGCCGGCCCGGCGCCGCCGCCGGACGGGCCGGGCAGTGGTTCCCCGACCAGGTCCACGGTGTACCGGGCGCCGTCGTCCCGGCAGACCACCGGCACCTGCCCGCCGAGCAGGATCTCCTCGACCAGTTCGGCGGCGAGCCGCTCGGCCGGCGCCGAGCCGTCCATCTCTACCAGCCGCGCCGACACCGCCGGGTACTCCCGGTTGATCGTCCGGAACAGACCCGGCAGGCCGTCGGCCCGGGTTCCGCCGGCCGCGGCGGCGGCCAGCAGCCAGCGGGGACCGGCGGCCAGGGCCTGCTTGACCAGCGGGAAGACCGCCGGCAGCAACTGCCACCCGGCGGTGGTCAGGCCGTCGAGCACGACCAGTCCGTCCAGCTTGCCGGCCGCAGCCAGCTCGTCCGCCGGGAGCGGCCGGTCCTCCTCCAGCGTTGCGGTCCGCGCGGTCGCACCACGCTCGCGGAGCAATTCCACCACCCGGTCCGGTACCGGCCCGGCACCGGTGACCAGGAAGGTAGCGCCCGACAGGTCGCTGTCCGCCGCCCCCGCCGGTTCCGTCAGGGCCAGACGGCGGGCCACCATCCGGGTCGGCGCCGCGATCGGATGGTCGGGGCCGGTCCGCTCCGCCGCCTGCGGGGAGCGCGGCGACGCCGGTGGTTCCGGCGCCCGCAGGGACGGGCCACCCGCCGGTGCGGTGGCGGCGACCTTCTCGGTCAACCACTCCACCATGGCGCGGACCGTGCGCGCCTTGACCAGGTCCTCGAGCGCGGCCTGGTCACCGCCGGCCACCGGCAGCCGCAGGCGGGTGGCGACCTCTCCGGCGACCTCGGCGCGCTTGATCGAGTCGATGCTCAGGTCGGCCTCCAGGTCGAGGTCGAGGCCGACCAGGTCGACCGGGTAGCCGGTGCGTTCGCTGATGACCGCGAGCACCGCGCCCTGGAAGTCCAGCTCGGCCGGGGGTACCGCCTCGACCGGCTCCGGCGCGGGTTCGGCCGGCGCCGGTACGGCGACCGCCGGGGACGCCGCCAGCTCCGCCTGGGCGGGCTGCCAGACCAGCCGGCCGGTGTTCCCCGGCGCCCCGTCCGAGAGGTACGCGAGCATGACGTCACGCTGCGAGGCGATCAGCTCGCGGGCCGTCTTGAGATATTCGGCGACCAGATCGTCCCGTCCGCCAGCCGCTGTGGTCATCTGCAACTCCTCGACGCGTCGGGGTGGTCTCATGCCACCGGGCAGGCAGTCGCCGTTGGCGTCCCGGACGAGCTGACCGTCGACCGTCCAGGTCGGCCGGGCCGGGGACTCGCGCTCCGGGACACCGTCCGCGTCCCGCCCCCGGAACAGCCAGCCGGTCTGCACCGGTACGCCCGCACAGGCCAGCTCGGCGAGCGCGAGCAGGAAGGCCCGCAGCCCCGCACCTGGCGCACCGTCACACGCGACGGCCAGGTGCGGGCGGTCGCCCAGCACCGCACCGACCAGCCGGGTGAGCGCCTGACCCGGACCGGTCTCGACGAAGGTCCGCACCCCGCTGGCGTACATGGCCTCGATCTGGTCCACGAACCGCACCGACGCGCCGACCTGCGCGGACAGTTCGCGCCGGATCCCGTCGGGGTCGTCCGGGTAGCGCCCGGCGGTCCGGTTGGCCCAGACCGGAATCGCCGGCCTCGTCACCGGGGTTTGGGCCAGCACCTCGGCCAGCCGTTCGCCGGCCCCAGCGACCAGCGGACTGTGGAACGCGCACCCGACCTGGAGTCCCCGAGCGGACAGTCCGGCGTCGGTCAACGTCGCGACCGCGGCCCGGACGGCCGGGCTGGGTCCGGAGATCACGACCTGGTCCGGTGCGTTGTGGTTGGCCACGACCACGTCGTCGACGCCACCGTCGGCGAGTATGTCGCCGACCTGCCGCGCGGTCCCCGCGACCGCGGCCATCGTGCCCGGGTCGGCACCGGCGGCAGCCAGGATGGCGTCCGCCCGCTCCTGGCTGAGGTCCAGCAGGGTCTGCTCGTCGAAGGCGCCGGCCACGCAGAGCGCGACCAGCTCGCCGTAGCTGTGCCCGGCGGCGGCGTCCGGCTGGACGCCGAGCCGGCGTAGCAGATGGTCGACGGCGAGACCGCAGATGCCGAGGATCGGCTGCGCGGCACGGGTGTCCCGGACCCGCTCCGAGAGCTCGCGCCGGGCCGGCTCGCCGAACGCGCTGGGCGGGCAGAGCAGCCGGGACAGCTCTCCGCCGAGGTGAAGGTAGCGCCGCAGCTCGGGAAAGCTCACGAACAGGTCGGCCAACGCACCCGGCCGCTGGCTGCCCTGCCCGGGAAACAGGAAGGCCACCGTGCCCCCGGTGGGCGGCCGGGACGGCTGGACCAGGCCGCTCCTCGGGTCGTGCTCACCGGCCAGCGCACGCCGCAGCAGGGTCGCCAGCTCGTCCAGGTCACGGGCGACGACCGCGACCTGGACCGGGCCGCTCCGGCGGTCGGACTCCCGGGCCAGCCGGGCGGCCAGGTCGCGCAGCCGGACGGCGGGTACCCGCGGCGCGGCCAGCTCGCCCGCCAGCGCCGACACCGACCGGTGTGCCGCGGCCCGGTCGGCGCCGCGGAAGCAGAAGAGCTCCGCAGGCCACTCGTGCCGGGTGTGGCGCGGCGGCACCGTGCCGGCGTGACCGCCGAGTACGGCGTGGTAGTTGGTGCCGCCGAAGCCGAAGGCGCTCACCCCGGCCAGTCGATCCGCTGGGGCCGCCAGCCATGGACGCGACTCGGTGTAGAACGCGAACGGGCTCAGTTCGGGCTGCCAGGCCGGGTTGGGCCGGCTCAGGTTGATCGTGGGCGGACGGACTCCGTGGTGGAGCGAGAGGGCGACCTTGATCACGCCGGCCAGACCGGCGGCGCACTTGGTGTGCCCGATCTGTGACTTCACCGATCCCAGCGCGCACTCTCCGGCCGCCGCACCCGCGTCCGTGAAGAGCCTGGTGAGGGTCTCCAGCTCGGTACGGTCGCCGACGACCGTGCCGGTACCGTGCGCCTCCACCAGCCCCACCCGGCTCGGCGAGACCCCGGCGCTGCGGTACGCCCGGTCCAGCGCCCGCCGCTGGCCCTCCGCACGCGGAGCGGTGAGGCCGAGCGCCCGACCGTCGCTCGACGCGCCGACGCCCTTGATCACCGCGTAGATGCGGTCGTGGTCGCGCTCGGCGTCGGCCAGCCGCCGCAGCACCACGCAGGCCACTCCCTCTCCCAACGCGATCCCGTCTCCGGAGCTGTCGAAGGTGCGGCAGCGCCCGGTCGGGGAGAGCGCGTGGGCGGAGGTGAACATCAGGAAGTCGTTGATGCCGTTGTGCAGGTCGGCCGCGCCGCAGACCATCACGTCGCTGTCGCCGGTCAGCAGTTCCTTGCAGGCCGCGTCGAGCGCGGCCAGCGAGGATGCGCAGGCGGCGTCGACGGTGAGGTTCGGCCCGCCCAGGTCCAGCCGGTTGGCGACCCGGCCGGCGATGACGTTCGCCAGTACGCCGGGGAAGGAGTCCTCGGTCACCGTCGGGAGCTGACCCTCCAGCCCGGCGGGTACCTCACCCAGGTAGCCGGGGAGCATGGTACGCAGCGTCTGCGCGTGCCCCATGTCGCTGCCGGCCTCGGCACCGAAGACCACCCCGATCCGGGAGCGGTCCACCGTGGACGACTCCGGCGGGTATCCCGCGTCGAGCAAGGCCCGGTGCGCGACCTCCAACGCCAGCAGTTGGGTCGGGTCGATGCTGCCCAGCGCGGCCGGCGGGATGCCGTACCGGATCGCGTCGAAGGGTACCGGCCGGAGGAAGCCGCCCCACTTGGACACGGTGTACCGGCCGGCCTGGTCGGGGCCCACCTCGGGCCGGTAGTAGGTGTCGACGTCCCACCGCTGTGCGGGTACCTCGGTGATCGCGTCCTCGGCGTCGAGGATCGTCCGCCAGAAACCGGCCAGGTCGGGCGACCCGGGGAACACGCAGGCCATGCCGACGATCGCGATGTCCAGCGGTGCGGGTTGCCGTGGCCGCCCGGCCGGCTCCGAGCTGCCGAGTTCGGCGCGCAGCGTGCGGGTCCGCTCGCGGTGGAAGGCGGCCGCGTCACCGGTCACCCCGGCGTGCAGGTCGGCGATGGTGGTCGGCTCGTCGCGCAGCACGGCGACCTGGCCGGCCATGAACAGCCCCTCGGCGGCCTGGATGTGCTCGTCGACCGCCACCAGGTCGTCGCCGTCGCGGCGGACGCCCTTGCTGGCGAGTCGTAGCCGGCCGACGTTGAGCATTTCCAGGTGCTGCCACACCTGCCGGCTGTCGGCTCCGGCGGCGGACAACTCGGCCTGGAGCCGGTGGAAGTCGTCCACGAACGGGCTGGGCAGGCACCGGGTGGCGTGCCCGGGCGCCGTCTCCAACAGGGCGGTGCCGGTCGCCGCCAACGCCTCGCGCTGGAACCCGGGCCGGATCGCGCCGCACTCGACCGCCTCGCGGGTGAACAGGTAGGCCGTACCCATCAGGACGCCCATCCGCACGCCACGGCGGGCCAGCGGCGCCGCCATGGTCGCGACCATCGCCGCGGACCGCGCGTCGTGGACGCCGCCGGCGAAGAACACCTCCAGGCCGGCGCCGTCGCCGCCCGCGTCGAGGTGCTGCTCGATCACCGTGAGCTGGGCCTCCCACAGCGGGAAGCTGGCCCGGGGGCCGACGTGCCCGCCGCACTCCGCGCCCTCGAAGACGAACCTGCGGGCACCGGCGGCCAGGAACTGGCGCAGCAGGCCGGGCGAGGGCACGTGCAGGAAGGTCGCGATGCCGTCGGCCTCCAGCACGGTCGCCTGCGCCGGCCGCCCTCCGGCGACGATGACGCAGGTCGGTCGGATCTCCCGGATCACCTCGAGCTGCGCCGCCCGCAGTTCGTCCGGGACGAACCCGAGGATGCCGACCCCCCAGGGACGGTCGCCCAGCGCGGCGGCGGTCTCGCGCAGCAGGCGCCGGGACCGTTCCGCGTCGGCCAGCGCCAGCGCGACGAACGGCAGGCCGCCGCCGTCCGCGACCGCTGCCGCGAACGGCGCCTCGTCGCTGACCCGGGTCATCGGCCCCTGTGCCACCGGGAACCGCACGCCGAGCGCGCGGGCCAGCGGCGCCCCGGAGGCCAGCAGATCGGGGGCGGCGTCGTCGGCGGTGGCGTCGAGGATCGCCGCCCTGACTCCGCGTACCGCAGCAGCGGCGTCCGGCCAGCGGCGGACGAACTCCGACGCCAGTCCACCGTCCTGGCCGACCTGGAGCAGGTCGTCGGTGCCAGGTCGGGAAATCCCCCGTACGTGTCCACGAAGGACGGTTTCCGAGCCGTCCATCCGGCGGATGGCGGCGATGGTGTCGTCCGGCAGGTCGGCCTCGGGCATGAGCGCGAGCTGGCTGTCCAGCACCACGCCGCGGGCACCGCCGACGACGCAGGCCGCGGCGGTGCGCGGGCCGATGCCGCCGCAGACCCAGACCGGCAGGTCCAGGGTGTCGTCGGCGAGAATCCGCTGCATCAGGACGAACGAACTGAGTTCACCGACCCGGCCGCCTGCCTCCGAGCCGCGGACGATCAGCCCGTACGCGCCGGCCGTGGCGGCCCGGCGGGCCTCGTCGAGGCCGGTGACCTCGACGAGAACCCGGTGCCGGGCCGCCACCTCCGGCACGGGCCAGGGTGAGTCCGGTGCCACGACCACCGTGCAGAGCCGGCCCGCGGCCGCCTGCTCCACATCGGACAAAGTTGCCTCGCAGCCTGCGGCCACCCGGATCCCGAACGGTACGGAGGAGAGCGACGCGGTTTCGCGCACCGCCCGCAACCCGCGCGTGTTGTCGACAGACAGGTCGAGTACGCCCAGACCGCCACCGGCGCCGACGGCGGCCACCAGACGTGGACTGGGTTCGAAGACGGTACCTGGACAGATGGCGACCACTAGCTCATCACTACACACCGCATGCCCCCGAATGGTGTGATTACTTCAACGGCGATCCGCACTAGGTGGACAAAGATCCGCTGCTGAGCTGGCCATCACTTTATGGGCGCCAATATCAATCGGACAAGACCACTTGACGACGTCCCTTCGCCGTTTTGGTGATCTTCTTCAATCCCCAGGCACCTGGGCATTCCCCGTCATCGACGGGACGCCGCAGAGTATCTGCACCCGCTATGTAACATTTCGCAGATGCCATGCAGTCGGTTGCTTCACCACGACACGGCGTTCGCCAAGACGTGTTGCTGGTCAGGGTCGTAATAGGACAACATGAGATGGCTCGCCGTACTTAGCTCCGGATGCCCGAAGAATGCGTAGCACCAGGATTCGGCACTCGACGCGCAATCCGGGATCTGTCGCTCTTCACCGACGGTCCAGGGGCCGGCCGGAGAACCCGCGCGCCAGATCCGGTAGTGGCCGCCGAGGCTGGTCTGCTCGATGGCGGCCAGCCCGTCGGAATAGGCGCGAACGTCGAGGAAGAACGGCCGGGCCCCGGACATCACCGAGTCGGCGGCGGTGATGTCGCTGGTCCAGCCGTCGGTGGTCCAGTAGCGGTAGGCCAGCGGGCGCGACCAGGCGGCGACGCCGCGCCACAGCGTACGGGCCAGCACGGTACGGCCGGTGCCGCACGTGCCGAAGCCCGAGTCGTCGCAGTGGAACGCGTAGACGTAGAGGAACCCGTCGTCGGCGAAGATCGGCGAGCCGAACTGCCGCTGCCACGCGAGGTCGTCGGTGGAGCCGGTGGCGAAAACGCGGTGGTGCGCCACGAACGTGTTGCTCGCCGGGTGATAGAAGCTGATCCCCCAGGCCTGCGTCGTCCACACCCAGTTGCCGCGGACGCAGACGTCGGAGTAGGTGAGGGCGACTAGGTCACTGCCGTCGTACCCGTTGATCAGCCGGGCCGGCCCCCGGGTGGCCCCACTGAGCCACGACGCCGCGTACGAGTTGGTGCCGGCCGTACCGCACGGCCTGCCGTCCGGGAGCACCAGCCCGGTGGGCGTCGGGAGGAACGGGCGTGGGGCATCGGTGCGCGGCGGTACCGCTGGCGTGGCGGGCGGGGTGGGCAGCTCACTCAACTGGTCCGGCACCGCTCCCGGCGCGTACGGGCCGGTGGCGGCGGTGGTCCCGCCGATGAAACCGAAGGCCTCACCCGCCGCGTCGAGGAACACGGTGTCGCAGAAGAGCCAGAGCGCCTGGCCAGGTTGGTCCGGCAGGGCGACGCTGTAGCCACAGTCCCGTGCGGCGGTGTTACCGGTGGCCGTCTCGTAGTGCGAGGTTACCCGGGCCGGCGGTGCCGCCGCGGTGTTGGCGGACGCCGGGATGCCGGGCCAGAGCGGCAGGATGGCGGCGACGCCGACGACGATCAATCGCTTCACTATGGACTCCTTCCGTTGGGAGGGGCCGATGGTAGTCCAAACAATTGATCACGCTGCCCGTTGATCCGGAAGGCCTCGATCGATGTGTCCGCGCCCGACCGGTCGAGCGGAAATGATCTCGTCCGGGTATCCACGGACAGCGCCGGGATCCGGTGCGGGCCCGCTCCGCACCGGCTCCGGGCGGGCCATTTCCACGTCGCGGATGGGGTGACGTCGGGACGTCGTCGACGCCGAAAGGCGGTCCCTGCGCCTGATTCGTCGGGAGCCTCAGGGTGCGGACAGGTCGAACCTCCGGCCCGTGACCGCGCCACCGAGCGCCTGGGTGGCGTAGTTGAGTATCCCGAGTCCTCTACCGGTAACGACCTCGGTCTGACCGGTATCCCATGAAGAACTGCCAGGCGTTGTGCAACGTGAGGGCCGGGCCGTGGGTGGCGAAGGTGACGCCATCCCTGCTGCAGGAGGAGCGGGCCTGCCGTCCGGCGCCGGGGCGGATGTCCGCGTTGGCCGGAGCCGGGTGGTATCCACCGACACCGGCGATCCCGTCGCCGGGCGGAACGCGACCGCCAGGAGGGCCACCGGCCAGGGTGGCGGCGATCGCGGTCCGCCAGGATGGCCACCAGCCGCGACCCGTACCGTGGGCGGTCCGGCAGCCGGCGCGACCGGCGGGGTCTGCGCCACGACGTCCAAGGGTCTTTCCCCTCTGTCGCCCGGGTGCGACACCGAGCGTGTTAACGGTAACAAAGGCCGACGGCCGATGCCTCGGCACATCGAACGGGACCGGATGAAACCGCTCAGCGGACGTATGTGATATTGCCCGACCGTTTCAGGGCCTTCAAGGTGCAGGCCTCAATGCCCGCGCCTGAACCGGCTTCCCGCACGTCCGAACAAGCCCTTACGACTCCGACTTCTGACCGTGGCGACCGATAACACTTTTCACCGAAGAGGAGCCGATCCACCACAATCACAAATCTCACACCGTTTTTCTGTTATCGGCGACGGTGCCGGACGGTCGCGACGGCCGCCGAGCGGTCGACCGTCGCACCGCCGCCGCACGGCCATTCGCCGAACGGCCGGCGACGTGACCGCCCGGAGGGAGGCCGACGGCGAGGGCAGGGTGTCACCCGGCCAGCGGAGGCCGGGTCCGGAAGGAGGCGTCAGCACGAAAGTCCGGGGTGCCGGTCGACTGGTCCACCCACAACTGGAGGTCGCGGTGGCGCAGGAACCAGCCGGGGTAGTTGGACGACTCCAGCGACACGGAGCCCGGTAGCACGCCCTCGCGCACGCAGAAGGTCGCGTCCCCCCGGAACAGCGGGGTGCCCACGTCCGCGTTCAACCGCACCCGCCAGTTCAGATGCCGCAGGTACCGCCCGTCCTGGGCCCGGAAGGAGACACAGCTACTGTCGGCCAGGCCGGGGACCGCCTCGAACGTCGCACGTTGCCGGGCCGTCCCGTCGCTGTCCGGGCCGACCCGGGTCAGTACACCGAGGTCGTCGGTCGTGATGACGAACAGCCCCACCTGGTTGACCGACTCCATCGACACGCTCCCGGACGGAAACGGCCGGGATTCGACGCTCGACGGCGTACCGCCGGCCGGGCTCGGGCGCCGGGGAGTCGGCGCGCTCGCGGGCGGTGCCGACGTCGGCGCGACGACGACCGCCGGCACCGACGGCGGCACGGTGGCGCCAGGTGCCGATGGCGGCGCGGCGATGCGCACGGGTGGCCGTGGTTCCGGCGCCGGCCAGGTTGCCGTGGTGACCGTGGCACCGGCGACGACGGTACCGGCGGCGACCGCCGCCACGATGGGATGCGCCCCGATCAGCTGACCGAGCTGTCCGACAAGCCCGGCCTTGAGGCTCGCGCCGACCGCCGCGGAACCGCCGGCCCCGCTCCCGCCCGAGACGGCCGCCGTCGACAGAGCGCCGACGACCCCGGCCGTCACCGTGCTCTTGCCGGCCAGCGCCGCCGCCAGCGCGGCGGGAACCGGAACCAGCGCGAGGCCCACGAGCAGGCGCTCCAGCGCGACCAGATCCCCGGTACGGCGCTGGCAGATCGGGCAGGACCGGGTGTGCCGGGTAATACGTTTGCGCCACAGCGGGCTCGGCCGGCCGTCCCAGCCGACCAGCACAGCCCCGAGACGGTCGCAGCCGGGGCTGGCGTCCAACGCGGCCACCAGCGTCCGGCTCAGTTCAAGCTGCTGGCGCATCCGCTGGACGCGCACCCCGGCGTGCGCCACTCCGACGCCGAGCGATTCCGCCAGCTCCGCCCTGCTCAACCGACCCGCGGTCTCCAGCCACCACAGCGACAGCAAGGCCCGGTCCTCCGGATCGAGCCAGCGACTGGCCCGTACCACCTGCCGGCGCTGGTCGGACAGGTCCAGACGCAGCAACGTCAGATCCTCGAAGTCCGCGTCGGCGTCCGGCTCCGCGGCCACCTCGTCCAGGGGTACGGCCCGCTCGGCGGCCCGGCGCTGCCGCTGTAGTTGGGTGCTTACCTGGCGCAACGCGACCGCGAGCAGCCAGGGCCGGAAGCTCTCCGGCGTCCGCAGCATCCGCAGATCGCGCAGGGCGCGGAGCATCGTCTCCTGCACGACGTCGTCGACATCCGGATCGCCGCTCATGGCCCTGCGCACCAGGGTGTACACGATCGGCAGGTAGGCGGCGATGAGCTCGTCGAGCGCCTGCCGGTCCCCGGCCTGCGCGGCGACGACCAGGCTCGCCTCGTTGGTACGGGTAGCTCGCATATCCCATCGCTGTCGCAGGACCCGGGGTGGTGGTGGATCGGGGCCGGCGTCCCGGACCAGAGGACGACCCGGCGAGCAGCGGCACGGGTCGAACCGCCACACGCCGAACGCGTACCTGGCAGTCGCCGCGCCCGCGGTGTGGTGGTTGACTGTGATGGACGGCGGCGGCTGAGTCAAGAACCGGCCGCATCTGTCCGGCCACCGGTCACGAAGCACCACCCCCACCAGAACGCGGAACCCGGTACGCCTTATCCGGGATCCCGGGATGGATTCTCGGACTTTCTCGCTGTCGTCCAGAAACAGGAAGAGGCGACCCGAGGGCGACCGCCAGGTCCATCGTTCGGACGACGTGGTGCGTTCATTCGACACGCCGGGAATCGCCTCTTGCGATCCCTGTCCCGATAGGGATATGTTACCGCTCACATCGATGTCGACCCATGGGCACGGGTGCATACCGCACCCGGGGAGGCACCGGTACCGCCGCGCGGACGCGCCACCGGTCGGGTCACCCGACACGCCAATCACGATCGAGCGGGCGGGCCCGCCCGGTGCGCCGGTCGCGCACCGTGTGCACCCCGGACCCACCGCCGGCGGTCGCACCGCTCGCGACCCCATCGCGGGCACGAGGGCCGCTGGCTGGTACGGAGCCGACGCGGACACGCCCCGCCGTCCCGTGCACCACACGCGGCGGATACCAGCGCGACTGTAAGGAGTCTTCAGTGCGTCAGACAGCCAGACTACGAGCAGGGTTGCTCGTACCGGTCATCGGAATGGTTGCCGCCGCAGCGGCAGCGGTCCTCCCCGCGCACGCCGCTGCGGCCGGCTGCTCGGTGAACTACTCGATATCGTCCCAGTGGTCCGGCGGGTTCGGCGCGAATGTCACCGTGACCAACCTGGGTGACCCGATCAACGGATGGACCCTGACCTGGACGTACGGCGGGGGTCAGCAGGTCACCCAGGCGTGGAACGCGTCGGTCACCCAGAGCGGCGCCCAGGTCACCGCGAGGAACGCCGGCTACAACGGCGCGATCGCCACGAACGCGAGCGTGTCGTTCGGCTTCAACGGATCGTGGACCGGCAGCAATCCGGTGCCCTCGACGTTCACCCTGAACGGCACGACCTGCACCGGCGGCGTCACCAACCCATCGACCAACCCGCCCACGAACCCGCCGACCGACCCGCCCACGAACCCGCCCACCGGAAGCCTGCCCACCAGCTTCCGGTGGAACTCCAGCGGAGTGCTGGTCGGGCCCAAGAACGACGGTCGCCAGATCGCCGGGATCAAGGACCCCTCGGTCGTCTACCACAACGGCCGGTACCACGTCTTCGCGAGCACGGCGAAGTCCGAGGGCTACAACCTCGTCTACCTCAACTTCACCGACTGGTCGCAGGCCAACAACGCCACCTTCCACTACCTCGACCAGGCGCCGCTCGGCACCGGGTACCGGGCCGCACCACAGGTGTTCTACTTCGCACCGCACCGACTGTGGTACCTCGTCTACCAGACCGGTAACGCCTCCTACTCCACCAACCCGGACATCAGCAACCCGAACGGCTGGACCGCGCCACGGCACTTCTACAGCGACATGCCGCAGATCATCCGGGACAACATCGGCAACGGCTACTGGGTCGACATGTGGGTCATCTGCGACAGCGCCAACTGCCACCTGTTCTCCTCGGACGACAACGGCCACCTCTACCGGTCACAGACCTCGGTGGCGAACTTCCCCAACGGCATGAACCAGCCGGTGATCACGATGCAGGACGCCGACCGCAACCGGCTCTTCGAAGCCGCCAACGTCTACAAGGTGGCCGGCCAGAATCAGTACCTCCTGATCCACGAGGCGATCGGCAGCGACGGCCGCCGGTGGTTCCGATCCTGGACCGCACCTGCCATCGCCGGCCCCTGGCAGGCGCTGGCCGACACCGAGAGCAACCCCTTCGCCCGTGCCAACAACGTGAACTTCCCCGCCGGCGCCTGGACCCGGGACATCAGCCACGGCGAGATGATCCGCGACCAGGTCGACCAGACCCTCACCATCAGCCCCTGCAACATGCGCTACGCCTACCAGGGCATGGACCCCAACGCCGGAGGCGACTACAACAGCCTCCCCTGGCGCCTCGGCCTACTCACCCAGACCAACTCCACCTGCTGACGGTTGTCCGCTGAGGAAGCCTCCGTACATCCCAGCGGTAAGCGCACAGCCGACCGCAGGTCCGCCGGCGGCCCCGCACCACGATGGGGCGGAGCCGCCGGCCCGCGCACCCGCGCCACCCCGTGAACCGGCTCGTTGACGTGCAGGGGCGCACGCCCACCGTGGTCGGGTCAGTCCGGATCGGCCATCAGGCCGGCTGCGCCCAGGTTCACTGATCAAGCACCGGAGCTCCTCACTCGGGCCGGGCCGGTGAGTACGAAGGGCCGGCAACCGGGGACCACCACACCTGACCGGTGTCCGGGTCGGTTTCCAGGCCCGGTGGGCCCGTACGGGCGCTGATGCCGTACACCTCGCGGCCGGTACGGTACTCCCACCCGCAGACCGCCACCACTGCGGCGGCGGCCGCCCCGGACAGGGCCAGCGACGCCGGTCGCACACCCACCATGGCGAGTTCCACCGTTACCGCGCCGAGGCAGAGCCACGGCGCGGCGAGCGCGGGCATCAGTGGATGCCCGTCGGCCGCCGCGAACACGTTGCGGTGGATCTGGAGTACGCCGCCCAGCGTGAACGGCGCCAGACCGGCCGCCCCGAGCAGCAACAGCAGAGTGGACACGCCGGGCCGGCGCAGATCGTCGTGCACGAACCAGAACACCAGCAGCAGAACGCCGGCGGCGGAGAGCCAGCCGAGCCCCACGACGAACGGGCGGCGCAGCAGCGTCCGGGCGTACGCCCGGTCGCCCTCGGAGCGCACGAGGAGGTACGCGCCGGCCGCCGCGACGCCCGGCGTCCCGAGCACCGGGCCGAGCACGGCCTTCGCCAGGATCAGCGGCCAGACCCGGGCACCGAGGGTGGCGGCGCTCGCCAGGCCGGAACAGACCACCACCGCGCCGAGGGCGAAGCGGAGCCGTTCGGCGTTCGCCAGCGCCCAATGCCCGTCGACCCTGCGGGCGAAAAACCGCCAGCCCAGCCCGAACAACCAGCCGGACACTCCCCACGGCAGGGTACGGAGCTGGGCGCGGGCCAGCGGGCGTGACACGGTCAGCGCGATGTTGAACGCACCGGGCAGCTCACTCACGGCGTGGCCCGCACGGGGGACGATCCGTCACTGTTCCGGCCGGCGCGGCTGCTCGCCGCGATATCCGGCCTCGTACGGGGGATACTCCTCCGGCGTCGTGGGCGTTTCCACCGTCGGTTCCGCTGGCGCCGGTGTGGGCTCGACCACCGGTCGAGTCTGGTCGCCGCCCGGCTCACCGCGATACCCGGCTTGGTAGGAACCATCCGGCGGCGGGTCGGTGGTCACCGCGACCAGCGGCGGTGGTGCCTCGTCCAGCGTGGCCGTCTCCTCGACCACCTGCTGGCTCTCCTCGACCACCGCCCGGCTCTCCTCGGCGCGGCGCTCCTTGATCTCGGCGACCAGCTCCTTGACCTGCGTCTTGAGTTCGGCCACCACGCCGCGAAGCTCGGCGGTGTCCATCTCGGACAGCTCGGGTAGCTGGGTCGGCAGGTCGTGCCCGTGCCGGAACTGGGCGTCGAGGACCTGCACGCTCTCGTACAGCTCGGACACCGCCTGGGCCGGTGCCGGTAGCCGCGTCGCCACCTCGTCGGCGCTCTCCGATCCCTGGCCCTGGCCGGCGGACCAGGGCCGGGTCATCACCACGTCCATCGGGTCGGCGAACGGCTGGAACTCGCTGGCATCGCGAATGCTCGCCCCGGCTGTCGACTCCGACTCCGACTCCGGGAGCGGTCCGTGGTACAGCCTCCCGGCATGCTCGACCCAGGCGGTCACCTCCTGGGTCTCCGCGTCCAGGTACCACTCCGGCGACGGTGGCATCTGGTACGCGTCCTTAATCATTCCGGTCGCGCCCTCGACGAGATCGCCACCGACCTGGACGGTGGCTTGCCCCTCCTGCGGCAGGCCGGCGGCGGCCCCGTCGGCGAGCTGCCCACCCACCTGGGCGGCATCGTGCAGCAGGCCGGCGGTCTCCTGCGCATCCTTACGCAGGTCCTCGACGAAGGTGTCGCTGGGCGGCTTCGGTTCGTCCGTCCAGGGCTGCTGGGGCAACCGGGCCAGATAGTCGATCCCTTCCTTCTGTTGGTCCTGCCGCTGCTCGTCGAAATCGTCGGCCTGGGCGAGTCCGATCATCGTCACCAACCTTCCTTCGTGCGCAACTGGTCGAACTGCTCGGCGAGGATGAACTCCTCGGGCATGAGTCCGCTGTGCGGGTGCCCGTCGACAAAGTTGAGCGCCGAGGGCGAGACCGGGGGCGCCAGGCTCGACGTGTCGTAGCCGTCGCCGGCCGGACCAGCACCGCCGCCCGGCCCGGGGTGCCGGTCGGCTGGGCCGAGGTAGCCACTCGGGCCGCCGTCGGCGAGGAACTGCTCGTCGTACGGGTCGAACCCACCGGGCCCGGTCGGTCCGCCCTGGTCGATGGTGGGGATCTCCTCTTCGAGGAGCCGTTCGTCGTAGAGGTCGACGGCGCGGGTGGCGACCGCCTCCAGGTCGGTCGGGGTAGCCAGGGACAGCCGCCGGTCGGCGGCGACGATGTCGTGGTCCGGCGAGTCCATCGGTCCTCCTACTCGTCACCGGCCGCCGGAGCGTCCGCCGGCGCCGATCCGGTCTCCGCCCGGGGCGTCCCGGCCCGCCCCGCCGGCTGGCCGGCGGTGCCGGGCGCCGGTGGCAGGAACCGGCCGACCAGCCAGGGCCGTTGCAGGGCGAGGAAGCCAGCCGCCTGCCGCAGGCGGCGGCGCGGGTCCGGCTCGTCGCTCAGCCGGTCGACCGCGACGGCCCAGCGGGCCGGGCGGGACGTGCCACCCACCCCGGTCCACCCGGGCAGCCGGCTCTCCGGACGGGCGTGGAGCTGTGCCAACTGCTCGGCAGGGGTGGTACCGGGCAGATCCAGGCCGCGCCGCCGCCACTGGCCGGTGTCGGCGTGCGGGCCGTCCTGTCGCCCGGCCCGCCGCAGCGCCCAACCCACGTCCACCCAGCGGAAGGCGCCCGCCTGCCAGTGCGTCTCGCCGGCGCACCGGGAGTCCTCGGCGGCCGGGCCGAGCAGCCAACCGCGCAGCCGGTCGGCCAGGTGGCCGGCGAGCGCCTCCGGCTGGTACGCCGACGCGAGGACCTGGTATCGCACCTGGACCGCCTCGTGGGCGAGTTGGGCCGTAGCGCAGACCAGCGTCGCCTCGTCGGCGCGACCGCGCACCGAGGCCAGCCATCGGGCGTCCGGCACCGGTTCCGCCTCGCCGACGACGTGGGCGGCGGTCAGCACCTCGGCCCAGAGCACCAGCCTCGGCTCGTCCCGGACCAGCCCGGCGGCCGTGACCATCCGCCGCAGGGTGCAGGGCTCCGCGCGGCAGGACACCGGGCAGCCGGCGAACGCCGGCCGGGCGATCGCGACCCGGCGGGTGGCGGCCGAGGTGTCCTCCCGCTCTTCGCCCAACGGGATCCCGACCAGGACCGGACGATCCATGCCGTCGGCGAAGACGGCGGCCCGGCCGGGCGGCAGCGTCACGACGTACTGCGACTGCTCCGGGTCCAGGTTCATGGTGGCACCGACGGCGAGCCGGTCGTCGGCGGCGGGCAGCCGGTGCACCACCTTCAGGGCGGTGTTCTTCACGACGTCCGGCAGGATCTTCGCGGGGATCTGCTCCGCGACCACGATGCCCTCGCCGTACGCGCGGATCTCGGCGAGCAGGCCGGCGAACAGCTCCACGGCGTGCCCGGCGGTGCTCCCCTCGGGTACTCGCTTGAGCAGCCGGTGCGCCTCCTCGATCACCGTGACGTGGCGCAGGCCGCGCGGGGCGCCGTCCCTGGCCGCGCGTACCCGCAGATGCTCGACGATCCGGATCAGCACCGTACCGATGAAGAACGCCTTGTCCTGGTCGTCGCCGATGTCCTCCAGTTCCAGCACGACGTTGCGGCGCAACAGGTCCGCAAGGTCCAACGGGTGGCCGCCCTCGAAGAACTGGCCGGGCGTGCCGAGGCGCAGGCTGCCGAGCCGTACGTCGACGAAGCCGCGTACGTCGGCGGCGATCCGGTCGCTGTAGCCGATCCGGGTGACGACCTCCCGGGCGGCGCGCTGGAGGTCGCCGAGGGTGGGGTAACGGGGCCGGACGGACTGGTCCCGGGGTTCGCTGAGCGGCAGTTCCCAACCCAGTTCCTCGTAGCAGCGCACGATCGCCTGGCTGAGCACCTGTGGAAACGGCTCGTTGGCCTCGAACGCGGCAAGGAAGAGAGCCCGTACCAGGTCGATGTGCGTCTGCATGGGGAAGCCCGGCTCCGGTTCGAGCGGGTTGAGTGAGGCCGGCGCGACGTCCACCTCACCGGGCCGGATGACCAGCACGCGGGCGTCCGGAGGCAGCCGCCCGGCCATTCCGGCGTACTCGGCCTTGGCCGGCTCGATCACCAGCCACGGCACGCCCGCACCGTGCAGCGACTCCAGCAACGCGCGTACCGTCTGGGACTTGCCGGCGCCGGTCGCGCCGCAGACGAACGTGTGCCGGTTGAGAGTCCCGGTGCCGACCCGGAACTCACCGGCCGGCAGCAGCGCCCGGTCCAGCACCGTGCCGAGCACCAGTGACCCGGCCGCCGCGCCGGTCCCGGGCGGGACGGAGCCGGCCGCCGTGCCGGTCCCGGACGGGACGGTCCCCGGCGCGACGACGGCTTCGGACGGGACGGTCTCCGGCGTGACGTCGAAGGTGTTCGGCCGGACGATCCGTACCCCCGGAAGCTCCCGGTGCGGCGGGCGGGCCACCGCCGCGACCACCTCGGCCGGCGCGGCGAACGGCGCGTGCAGTGCTGTCACCCGGCCGGGTGCGGCCCACGCCCCGTCCAGCCCGTCGGCCACCTCCGGCAGCGGGCGCAGGGCGTACGGCAGTGGGGCGGTGGCCGCCGCCCGGCAGAGCAGGGCCGCCACGCCGCGGGCGCGGACACTGTCGGTGGCCCCGACGAGCACGTGTACGTCCCACAGCCCGGCCGGCTCGGCCCGGGCCAGCTCGCGATAGCGCGCCTCGGCCTGCTCCAGCTCCATCCGGCCGGTCTCCGAGACGCCCTGGCGGTCACGCAGCCGCGGAATCGCGTACGCCAGCTCGCGCAGCCTGTTCCGGGCGTGTTCGTCGGCAACCGGCTCGGCGACGACGAACCAGGCGAACGGGGTGTCCACGAGCTGCGTCACGCAGTCCTCGAAGACGAACGCACCCGGCGAGCGGCGCTGCCCGGTCGCGGGGGCGGCCAGCGTGTCCACCCCGCCCGCGCAACGCACCCAGGCCGGCAGGGAGCGCAGCGTGCGACCGGCGGCACCGTCGGCGAGCGGCGCCACCAGCCCGCCCAGCGGATACAGCGTGCTCCGGTACGGGCCGGCCGCGCCGACCGCCGCGAAGCCGCCGGTCAGCACCTCGATCGGCGCCCCCGGAACCGGACGCACCCAGGCATGTAGGACGGTGGACCCGAAGGCGTGCGCCTGGCCCAGTGCCGGCAGCAGTGTGGCTCGTGCCCCCGCCGGTTCCCGGTCCTGTTCGGGAACGTCCGGGGTGGCCTGGATCGCGACCAGCCGGTGTACGGGTCGCCCCTCGTCCAGGAGCGGGATTCCGCCGGACACCGGGTCACCCGGCCAACGAACGGCGCGGCTCGTCCTGTACCCGGCCGGCGGTGACGATCCACGGGTTGCAGTCGCCGAGCCGGGCCCGTGGCCCCTCTCGTCGTTCCGGGTCGACGACGAACAGCGCGGTTTCCGGCAGGGTCTGTAGCTGGCGCGGTTCGACGGTGAGCTGATAGTTGCGCTGCCGCCCGACCGACTCGTTGAACGACATGCTCGTCCCGTCCGACGTGCCGTGGGACGTACTCTCCGAGGTGCCCTCGGTGACGCTCCGGCCGGACGTGCGGCTGCCGTGGCCGGCGCCGAACGTACGGCTGTCCGACCTCGTCTCGGAACGGGACGTGCCGTGCGTACGGGTGGTGCTGGTGGACTCGCTGGTGCCGGTGCCGGCGGCGATGGTGAGCTGGCTGACGACGAACCGGTGCTCGCGCCCGATGAAGGTCGTCGCCGCCTCGGCCTCCTTGGCGTTGCCCACCCGCATGAGGACCACCGGTCCGCCGCTGCCGAGCAACTGTTCGGCGTCCTGCCGCACGTGCCGGAAGAGATAGACCAGCCGGATGTCACGGCGTCGCGCGATGCGGTCCAGGCGTTCGAGTTGGGCGCGCGGGACGAGGTCCGCGCCGGCGACGACCAGTGCCCGGCGACCGCCGGCACCGCCCGTTCCGTGCTGCGCGTGTGCGGCTGCGACGTTGAGCAGCAACGGGGCGAGCAGCTCGGCCGCGAGATCGCCGGCCGCCTCGTCCACCTCCACGACGGAGATCTCGACAGTGCCGTCGAGCACCGGCTCACCGGCGTGGGCACCGAAGCGCAGCAGCGGGTGCAGGCGTGCCTCGATGGCGCCGATGCGATCCTCAAGAGTCTTCCGGGACACCTCGCCGAACGCCTCGTGCAGGCGCTCGTACTCGTCGACCGTCAGCACCGAGCCTGGGCCGGGAAACGGCTCCTGGCGCAGCAGCGTACGCAGCCCGGCGCAGACCCGGGCGATCGTCAGCTCCGGTGCGAGGATGTCGCACACCTGGCCCACCACCCGCATGTCCAGGGTGTGCCGCTCCGGGGACGCGACCGGCTCCGCCGCGTGCGCGGCCATGACGAGCAACTCGGCGACCTCGCGGCCCTCCAGTCCGGCCAGCAGGTTGAGGCTCCGGGCGTCGGCCGGCAGGTTCAGCCGCCGTACCGACCGGCCGTGCGCCTCGGCGAGCAGGACCAGCGGCTGACCGACCCCCTCCCTGGTCAGGTCCAGCAGGCTCAGCCGGGCGCCCGCCCCGACCAGGGAGGCGCCCATCGTGAGCAGCAGGCAGCACCAGCCGCGCGTGGTGCCCCCGTACACGTCGACCCGGCCGTCGTCGTGCGGACCCAGCGGAAACCAGAACGGCATTCCATTGATCTGGTCCTCCGCCTCCTCCCGGGCCGCCCGTCGGCGGGCCGCCCAGGGCCCGGCCTCCGCCTCGTACCGGTCCAGCGAGTCGCGGACCGCGCCGAGCCAGTCCCGGTGCCCGGCCGCGGCGCGTGACCGGGCGAGTGGCCCGACCACCACCCACAGCAGCACGCCGGCCAGCAGCAGGCCCAGCACCACGTCGGGCCCCATGGACAGGTAGTGCAACGGCTCGTCGGCAAACGGATGCGCCTCGAAATAGCGGTCCGCCGCCGCCTGCTCCAGGCGGGTCTTCTCCGGCTCCGGCACGTCCGGCACGCTGAGCGCCCCGGACACCCTGCCGAAGGTGTAGAACCCGGCGACCACGTACGAGATGGCCAGTACGCCGATCGCCAGTCCGAGCAGTACCCGCAGCGTGCTCGCGCGGCCACGGGCCCGGGCCGCGTCGGTGGCCCAGGCCGGCGGCGGCAGGTGGCAGACGGGCTGGGGCAGGTCGGGTGGCACCGCCACCGGACCCGGCGGCCGGAACTCCCAGCCCCACCGCTCCGCCGAGGCGAAGATCCGGGCGGGCAGCTCCCCCGCCCGCCGGATCGCGGCCGCCCCGACCGGCACCGTGGTGGACAGCGTCCGGGCTCCCATGCCGGCTCCCCACCGCGCTTCGGTCACGACCCCTCCTCGCGTCGCTCGTCGGCGGCCTGGCCTGTCGGGCTGAGCTGGCTGACGCCGTCGCTCTGCTCGGTCATTCCGGCCCGCCCAGGCCGAGCGCGGACAGCGGTGGCGCGGCCGGCGGTCGACCGGCGGGCTCGTCGAGTCGCTGTGCACGGAGCCAGTCGAGGCGCTGCCGCGCGGCGGCCGCGGCGGCATCGGCCACGTGGTCCTCCTCGCCGGTGAACTCGTACTGGCAGGCCCAGCACCAGCGCTGCCGTGGCTCGCCCCAGCGGGCACAGCGCGGGCACCTGCGGTGTCGCAGCGCGAACGTCAACTGTTCGAGTTCGAACGCGATCGCGGTCGCCTGGACGACCCGGCGCTGGGCATCCGCGTGGAACTGCGGCAGCGCCCCGTCGGACAGCGGTACCCCGCCGAGGCTCCTGGCCCGGCGTACCAGGTACAGCAGCGTGCCACGGAGCAGCCGGCGGCCCGGCGAGAACGGGGGCCCGATCCGCTCGCGGCCGATGGTCACGGCCACCGGGTGGAACGCGATGGCCGCCCGCGCCAGCCAGACCGGCGCCGTCGGATGCCGCCAGCTCCGGTGGTACGACCGCCGGCCGTCCCCGGCCCGGACACCGCGGTTCGGCGCCTCGCCCGGCAGCCAGCCCTGCTCACCGAGCGCCACGTCGACCAGGCCCAGCACCGCCGCCAGGTCCACGGAAGGAAACTTCAGGTGGAGGTAGCCGGACCGGATCTCCCCCGCGCCGGAGGCCGGCCGCACCACGGGCGAGGACGGAAACGGCTGCCCTACCAAGCTCTACCCCCTCCACGACACCCGATTGACCGGTGGCACGGTGCACAGTCAAGCAACCATCGCGGTCGACTTGCGTTCTGCAGACCGATTGCGGAACGCTTCCAGCACATCCGACTCACCGCGCCGAATCCGCGCCACCGTCGCCTCCGCTGGAACTGGTGATGACCGAAGCCCCGTACGCCGAGCTGGGCACGGCACTACGCCGCTGCCGCCGGCTCGCCGGCCTGTCGCTGCGGGTACTCGCCCGCCGGCTGGGCCTGCGCGCGCACAGCGCACTCTCCGATTACGAGCACGGCCGGCGCCTGCCGCCGGAGGACCTGCTGTACCGGTACGAGCGGGTCTTCCCGGAACACGCCGCGACACTGCGCCGGAAGTGGCAGGAGGCGCTCGCGGCCAGGGCCGACGGCGAGTCAGCGACCGACGCCGCCCCGGCCGGTCCGGTCGAGTCTCCGCCGGCCGGTCCCCGCCCCGCCCAGCTTCCCGCAGACCTGGCCGACTTCGTGGGCCGCGCCGACGACCTGGCAGTGCTGTCGGCCGCCGCCGCGCGGACGCCGGCCGTACTGGTGGTCTCCGGACCGCCGGGCGTGGGCAAGACCAGTCTCGCGGTGCACCTGGCGCACCTGCTCGCCCCGGGCTTCCCGGACGGGCAGCTCTTCGTCGACCTGCGCGGAGCGGACGAACGGCCGGTCGCGCCGGCCGTCGCCCTCGGGCAGTGGCTACGCGCACTCGGGGTCGCGGACGCGGTGGCGCGCAACGGCGATGCCGAGCTGGCCGGCTGGTACCGGTCGCTGCTGGCCGGCCGCCGGATGCTCGTCCTGGTCGACAACGCCGCGACCGAGGCCCAGGTCCGGCCGCTGCTGCCCGGCTCCGCCGAGGTTCTGGTCATCGTGACCAGTCGCAACCCGCTGATGGGCCTGGACGGCACGCTGCACCATCCCGTCGGACCATTGTCCGAACAGGACGCCACAGCGCTGCTCGGCGAGATCGTCGGTGCTGCCCGGATCGCTGCCGAGCCCGCCGCCGCCACGGAGATCGCCCGGCACTGCGCCGGACTACCCCTGGCCACCCGGATCACCGGCCGGCGCCTGGCCGCCTGGTCCGGGTGGCGACTCCGCGACTGCGCCGAGGCGCTGGCCGACCGGCACCAACGCCTGGACTGGCTGGCCGGCGGCGACCGCGCGGTGCGGAGCACCTTTGACATGTCGTACCGAATCCTGCCGGCCGACGCCCGCCGGCTCTTCCGCCGGCTCGCCCTGCTGCCCGTACCGGAGTGCACCATCCCGGCCGCCGCTGCCCTGACCCGCACGGTGCCCTCGGTGGCCGAGAGGCTGCTGCACAGCGTCGAGCAGGCGGGCATGGTCCAGCCCGGCACGGCGCCCGGCCGGTACCGGATCCACGACCTGCTGGCGCTCTACGCCCGGGAGCGCCTGATCGCCGAGGAAGGGCCAGACCAGCGTCGAGGCGCGGAGGAGGACCTGCTCGGCTGGCTGCTCGGCACGACGGCGGAGATGGCCGCCCGGCTCGCCCTGGACGAGACGGACGGCGGCGCCCCGCCGAACGGACGGCGGCGCACCGTCAACCACGCCAACCACGCCAGCCAGCAGCAGGCGATCCAGTGGCTCGAGGCCGAACGTGCGGCGATTCTCGGTGGCGTACGGCGGGCCGCCGCGCTGAACCGCGCCGATCTCGTCCATCCGCTGGTCTCGCTGCTGCCGTGGTTCTACGACCTGCGCTGTCACTGGCGCGACCTGCGAGAACTGGCCCGCACAGCGCTCGGCCTGGCCCGCCGACAGGGCGCCGCCGTTCCGACAGCGGCGGCCCTGAACGCGCTGGCGCTCGCCTGGTACCAGCTACGACGGCCGGCCGCGGCACTGCGCTGCGCCGGCGAGGCGGTCCGGGTAGCGCGCGGCGCCGGCACCGTCGAGGAGGCGTGGGCACTGGATCGGATGGGGATGGCACTGTCCGAACTGGGCCGGTACGCCCGGGCCGCCACCGTACTGCGCCGGGCTGTCGCGCTGGCCCACGAGTACGGCGACTGGTGGGAGGAGGCGGCCGCCCTCAACCATCTGGGCCACGTGCTCATCCGGGCGGATGGTTCGGCGCAGGCTCTGCGGGAGTACGGCCGCGCGCTGCGCATCTTCCAGGCCCTCGGCAGCACCGGCAGCGAGGCCATGACCCGGGTGGGCCTCGGCCGGGCGCTGACCCACACCGGCCGAACCGTCGACGCCATCGACCAGCACCACGCGGCCATCCGCCTCTTCACCGAGGTGGACGACGGCTGGGGCGCCGCGTACGCCCGGCACGAGCTGGCGATCGCCGTACGCGGGATCGGCCGGCTCCACGACGCGGCAAATCTGCTCGACCAAGCCGCTGCGGCGTTCGGCGCCCTCGGCGACCGACGCCACGAGGCGGCGAGCCGGCGCGCGCTGGACGATCTGGCGGCGCTCACCGGAGCCGGCGGAGGCTGGCCCGGGTAATCGGCCGCCCGACTCGGCGCGAACTCCATCGCCAGTCCGGTCGCTGAGCACCTGGAGGGTGGTCGCCCTCGCCTTGCCCCGACAGCGGGGCGAGCAGGATACGCAGCACCACGTCGTCGACGGCTCTGGCCTTCACCACCTCCTGGCCGGAGATCACGTCGCCACCGGCAGCATGCCGCGTACGTAGGCCGCCTGCCCGAGGTGCTCCAGGTCGTCGGTGAGCACGCTGACCAGGCGGACGCCGAGGCTCACCGGCGGATCCCACGAGGGGTCGACGATCCGGTCGAAGTCGTCGTCGGTGAGTCCGGAGAGGAACTCGACGGTCCGGTCGTGCACCGCGTCGTAGTAGCCGAGCAACTGCTCCGGCCGGACCCGTACCGCCGCGACGTCGGCGCTGCTGTGTCGAAAGCCGGTCGCCGACACGTCGAACGGCAGCCCGAACTCGTCGGACCAGCCGGCCGCCGTCCAGACCTGCTCCGTACCGGCGACGTCGGCGACGTGGTCGTCCTGGATCCGGGTCAGGTGCCAGACCAGCCAACCGATCGAGTTGGCCTCCGGCGTGGGGCGGTACACGAGCTGCTCCGTGGTCAGCCCTTCGACCGTCGCCCGCAGCTCGTCGCGTACCCGGCCGAACCCGTCACCGAGCAGCTGCGCACCGTTCACGTCTTCGGCTCCCTTCGCGTGGCGGGCCCTCTCGTCCCACTCAACCACGCATGCGGCCGTCGTGCTCGTCGACACCCTCAGCCACGCCGCCGCTACCGGCTGAATGGCCGGCTGGGGCCAGCCTGCCGCCGCCGATACCCAGTTCTCAGGAGCGTGAACAATGGCGTCATGAGCGACCAGGACCGTCCGCGCCGGCCCCTTCCCCCGGCCGCCGAGCGCCCGCCGGTGCTCGCCAGCCTGCGCTACCACGAGCGCGCCGCCGATCTGACCGGCCGGCTACAGGACGAGATTTTCACCTACATCCACCGCACGAACCTGTGGGGAAGCTCGGAATCCACCTCGGGCGAGGGCTCCGAACTGGGCGCCACGGCGGTGCTCCGCGCGGAGATCCCCGCGCTGCTGCGACGGCTCGGCGTGAAGGTGATGCTCGATGCACCCTGCGGCGACTTTGGCTGGATGCGACACGTCGACCTGAGCACGCTCGACCGCTACATCGGCGCCGACATCGTCGCGGATATCGTCGACCGCAACAACGCTCGATACGCCGACGAGCACCGGCGTTTCGAACTGCTCGATCTGAGCCGCGATCGCCTGCCCCGGGCCGACCTGGTCCTGTGCCGCGACTGCCTGGTACACCTGACGTACGACCAGATTCGGCGGGTGTTGGCCAACATCAAGGCCAGCGGCGCCGAGTACGTGCTGATGACCACGTTCGTCGAGATCGACACCAACGCCGACGCGGCTACCGGCGACTGGCGCCCGCTCAACTTCCAGCTGCCGCCGTTCTGCCTGCCCGAGCCACTCTGCGTGATCGTCGAGGGCTGTACGGAGGCCGGCGGCGCCTACGCCGACAAAACACTCGGCCTCTGGCGTGCCGCCGACCTGCCCGTGGCCTGAGACCGTCTTACCGGCGCACCAGCCGGCATCGCCGTTGCTGGCCATCGGCTTCTCCGATCGAGCCTTGGCGGCGGTGCCGACGAGGTTCGGCGTCGTGACGGCCGGTCTGTATTGCCTTCCCGATTCGGAGTGGCGACAGCGGTCGCGAGAGCTTTCATCAGTGAACCTCGTCGTTCGCCACCGGCCCGGCATCGAACGAGTCGTCGCCGCGGTTGACGAACGTGGTTGACCAGGCCGATCTTCGACGCGTCGGTGTCCCCGGAGACGACCGTTCGCACGTCCGCCGCCGGTGCACCGCCCGCCCGCGCACGACGGGCGGTGTACCGGACGCCGGCTAACTGAGCGGCTCGACCCAGATGTTCCGGTAGAACAGGTTGGGGCCGGGATCGCCGTGGTCCTGGAGGCGGATCGGGCCCACCGACGGCCCCTCCGGCGCTCCGCCGCCGGTCGGCCCGGTGATCTCGGCGTTGTCGTGCACGGTGACGCCGTTCCACACGACGGTGACCCGGGCGTTCTCCGTCTTGGCCCCGGAGGCGTCGAACCGGGCGGCGCGGAACGTCACGTCGTACGTCTGCCAGGTCTGCGGCGCGGTCGCGGCGTTCACCCTCGGCGCCAGCTTCTCGTAGATGGCGCCGCACTCGTTGCTGGCCGGGGTGGTGTCGCCGTACGAGTCGAGCACCTGCAACTCGTACCGGTCCTGCAGGTAGATGCCGCTGTTCGCCCGGGCCTGCCCGGTGACGTCCGCCGGCAGGTTCGGCAGCCAGAACTCAATGTGCAGCCTGAAGTCGCCGAAGCTCTGCCGGCTCCGGATGTCGCCGCCGAGCACCTCCACGCCGCCGTTGCCCAGCGGCCAGGTCGGGTTGGCCCCGTTGGCCTGCTGGAAGTTGTTCATGTTGGTCCCGTCGAAGAGCGTGATCCGGCCGGTGTCCGCACCGGGTCCGTACGCCTCGAACTCGTAGATCCGGGCCGCGTTGTCGGTGGTACTGGTCGGCGCGGTCACGGCCAGTCGGGCGTACCTGGCCTGGCTGGCCGGGACGTCGTGGGTGGTGACGTTCGCGGTGTTGCCGGTGACGTTCGCGACCGTGGTCCAGGCGGTGCCGTTGGTGCTGACCTGGACGGCGAAGTCGCGGGTGTTCCAGGCGGCGTTCTCGCCACCGGCGCCCGCGTGCCGGACCACGAACCGGTGCACCGTCTGGGTGGTGCCGAGGTCGACCTGCAGCCACTTGGTGGCGCCGAGAGAGCACCACTTGTCGCTGTTGCCGCCGGTCACGCTGCCGTTGACCGCCTGCGACGGTCCCTCGGTGCCGGAGCAGGAACTGTCCGCGGTCGCCGGCCGCCCCAGGGCGAGGTTGCCCGATGTCGGGGCGGCACCGCCGTACACCTCGAACTCGTAGATCCGGGCCGCGGTGTTGCCGTCGCTGCTCGGGGTGGTGATGGCGAGGCGGACGTACCGGGCCTGGGTCGCCGCGAAGGTGTGCGTGGTGGTGTTGGCGGTGTTCGCGGCGACGTTCGCCACCGTGGTCCAGGCGGTGCCGTTGGTGCTGACCTGGACGGCGAAGTCGCGGGTGTTCCAGGCGGCGGCCTCACCGCCGGCACCGGCGTGCGCGACGACGACCCGGTTCACGCTCTGGGCCGAGCCGAGATCGACCTGCAACCACCTGCTGGATCCCGACGAGCACCACTTGTCGAGGTTCCCCGAGGTGGTGGTCCCGTTGACGGCCTTCGCCGGGCCCTCGATCGCCGAGCAGGAACTGTCGGCCGTGGCCGGCTTGCCCAGGGCGAGGTTGACCGGCGGCACCTGGCCGGGGATGGCGTTGAGGGTGTACCAGACCTCGGTGCTCCACAGCGCCTGGCCGTCGCTCGCGCTGAACGGCCGGGGCGAGCGGACGTGGACCACCCGGCCGGCCTTGAGCCCGTTGACGACCAGGGTGACCTTCTTGCCGTCCGCCGACAGCGTCGCCGAGGAGACCGACAGCGTCTCCTCGTCCACCTTCGGCCCGCCGTAGGCGGCGGTCGGGACGTACCGCCACTGCTTGACCCGGTACTTCGAGGCCAGCGCGGTCGCGGTCGCCGCCGAGAGCGGCTTGGTGTACTCGATCTCGAACCCGTTCGGCCGGGCCCGCATCGCGAGCATGTCGAAGTTGGCGCTGGCATTCGGGGTGATCTTCTGCAGGCCGTAGCTGAGCTTGCCCTCCTGCCCCCAGTTCCCGCCGCCGTGCAGCCCGCCGGTGTAGAGAGCACCGTCCGGGCCGACGCTGACCTCGGAGACACCGGCCTCAAGACCCTGGGTCATCCGGAACAGTGCGCCCTGGTACTCCCCGTTGACCTTCTCCAGGTACGCCCGCTGGAGGCCGCCGTACGTCACGTCGCCGATCGCCATCTGCCCGGCGAAGGGCCCCTGGGTCATCATCACCGGCGTACTCGGCGAGTTGCCGATCTCGTTCTGCGGGAACCAGATGACCGGCTGGGTCACCGGGTTGTTGTCGAACGGCCCGGCCGGGTTGAGGTAGTGGTTGAAGAACCGGTCCTGCTTGATGTGCAGCAGCTTGGACGCCGGCTGGTAGCCGCCCTGGTTGTCGGTGACGAAGAGCCCGTTCTCCGGCCCCCAGCCGATGCCGTGCGGGGTACGCAGCCCGCCCGCGATGTACGACACCGCGCCGGTCGTCCGGTTCACCTTGATGGTGGTGCCCCGGTTACCCGCCGGCTGCGGGTTCGTGGTGGCGCCGCCGTAGTTGATCGACACCGAGAGGTTCAGGTAGAAGAACCCGTCGGCGTAGAGCAGCCCGAACCCGAACTCGTGGAAGTTCTGGCCGAACGGCCAGGTGGCCACGGTGCGATAGTTGTCGGTCACCCCGTCGCCGTTGGTGTCGTTCAGCTCCGTGAGCCGGTGCTTCTCCGACACGTAGAGCTTGCCGTCGACGTACTTGATGCCCATCGGCTCCTGGAGCCCGCTGGCCACCCGGGTCCGGGTCACCTGGGCCGGGCTGGTGTTGCCGGTGACGTTGCCCAGCAGCCAGACCTCGCCGGCGGTGGTCAGCGAACCTCCCCAGGTGAGCACCGCGAGGCGCCCGTCCGGAAGCCAGTCGAAACCGGTGACCTGCGGCTCGAAGCCACTGGGCCGCAGGTTCGTCAGCGTGAAGCCGGGGTGTACGGCGTCCAGCGGCAGCCCGTCGCCGGGCGAGTCACCGCTGGCCTCGCACTCCTTGCGGCCGGGCGCGGTCACCCGGACGACCCCGGCGTCGGTGCTCAGCACCGAGTTGGGCACGGTCACGAACGACGTCGAGCCGGGTGTGCGCCACTGCAGCGTCAGCTGCTGGCCGCCTTCGCGCTCGAAGTGCTCGATCCGCAGCGAGTGGTAGCCGGTCGTGAGGTCGACCGTGCCGTCCTTCGGATCCGGTCCGTGCAGTCCGTCGTGGTCGACGACGACAGCGTCGTCGATCAGCAGTCGCGACCCGTCGTCGCTGAGCAGCCGGAAGGTGTAGCTGCCGGCCTGGGCGATGTTGATGTTGCCGAGGACCTGGGCCAGGAAGTAGTTCTCGAAACCGAAGTCGGCCGCGCTGGTCCAGTCGACCACCGGCATGAGCTTGTCGACGTTCGGGGTCTGCGCGGCCTTGAGGGTGCAGAGGTTGTTCAGCGGCACCTGAAGGTCGAAGACCCGCAGCGTGACACCGGGCTCCTGTGGCGGCGGCGCGGCCGTGGCACCGCCGGCCGGCAGGCAGACGGCCGCGACGGCGAGCACGGTGGCGACCGTGCCCAGAATCGATGTGCGCGCTCGTCGGGATGGTAGGAACACGTTTCCTCCCAGGGGTGAGCGGGACGACGCCGCACCGTCACGGCACGGCCGACCGCTCGGCGGCGCGCACCCTGATGGCCGACGGGAAACCTCGTACGTCCTGAGCTGACCGGGCACGCCGCTGCCTGGCGAGGCAAACCCTACGATCGTTACGTTTGGATGTCTAGATGTTTCGTCGTGACAGCTCTAACTTTCCGATAGTTCGACGAAAGCGCGAAACGTACCGGACAGGCCGCCCGGGCCCGGGGCTCCGCACACCCGGCGGTCCCGGATCGGGATCGTGTCTCGTCGGGTTCGTGAAGGCCTCCCGGAGCGGCGCCACGCTCTGCGGCGACCGGAGCGTGGTGGTGACCGAGCCGGGCGGGATTGCCGTCCTCGACCGGCACAGCGGAAAATCGCGCTGGCAGCGGGAGGCGTCGTCCGGGTCGCACCAGTGGCGGAGGATCCAGCTCACCCGGGACGCCGTACCGGTCTTCCGGGACAACGCGGTGCAGGTCCTCGACCTGGACACCGGCCGGCTGACCCGGGAGATGGCACCGGTGACCAGCGCCGCCGCGAGCTGGACGACGCTGTTCCTGGGCACCTGCGAACCGCGCTGCGCCATCCAGGCGTAACAGAGAAGGTCCGGGCCGTGCCCTGCGGTACGGCCCGGACCCATCGGGTCAGCCGTCGGTCACCACACCGGTCAATACCGTGCTCGGTACCGGCCCTTCCGGCATGTCGACGAAATGCAGCTCGACGAACTCGTCCGGTTCGGCCACCGAGTCGGTGATCGTCGGTACGGTGATCTCGCCGGTGGCCGCGGCCGGGTCGATGAACAGGTACGGCGCCAGCCAGGTCTGCGACAGCGGGCGTGACGGCTGCACCGGTTCCAGCGAGCCCAGGGTGAACCAGTCCGGGTCGACGTCCGTGGTGGACAGTTCCACGCCGCTGGCCGGAGCCTGCGGCAGGGCGTACCCGAAAATGCCCGTCTCGGTCGGCGCCGACGAGGAGAAGCGCCAGGTCAGCGTCTCGCCCTCGGCGGCGCGGGCGGAAGCGGACTCGATGGAGAGCGTCGGCTCCGGGTCGTCGTTGACGGTCGAGATTCCGCCGTAGTAGCTACCGATCACGAAGCCCCGCTCCGCCTTGGCGGCCAGGGTCTGATTCTCGGTGTAGTTCCACACCGAGTCACCGGTGACGTCGATCGGCACCCGGATGGTGCGCTGCCCGGGCTGGACGGTGACCAGCCAGGAACGGCTCGTGAACGTCGTGTCGTCGGACTGGAACAGCCGCACCACGCCGCCGCCGTCTCCGGTGACGGTTACCGGGATCTCGTACGTCTTCGTGCCGGAGTCGCCCTCGGCGACCCGCAGGGTGCCGATGTCGAGCCGTGGCAGGCGTTCCGGGCGCGCCTGGGGTGTACCCGGCTTCCAGCCCCACGCGTCGAGCAGCCAGGCCCGGCCCGGCCCACCGCGCGGGGTGAGTTCGATGGCGGCCAGCCTCGCGGGTGCGTCCTTGAGCGGCACCCGCACCTCCTGACCCCAGTACGAGGTCGTGTTGTCGGTGCCGGGCAGACCGTCGATCCGGACCTCGCCCAGCCTGCTGCGGCGGCCGTCCGTGCCGACGACGGTGACGTCGAGCCGGGTACCGGTCGTGTTCGGTGGGACGATCACGCGCAGCGCCAGGTCGCGGGCACCGGCGACGGTGACCGGGCGGGCCGGAGCCAGCCGGATCGGGCTGCCGGCGGCGGACCAGTTCAGCGCTGCCGCGTACCGGTCGGGCTCGGGGACGGTCCAGAGGAACGGCACGAAGTGCGCCCGGAGGGCGTTCCGGTCCTCCGGGGGGATACATGAACGCTCGGCGTCGTCGGTTACCTGGTCGCAGATCCGCGCGCCGCCGGACACCGTCATCGACGGGTCCGGGGTGAGCAGCCGGGTACGGTTGGCACCGAGCGCGTGGCTGAGCACCCGGGCCGGGTCGGCCGAGGGCGCCCGCACGCCGGTGCCGTCGAGCAGCGGTCGGACCCGGTCGTCGCCAGCGACGAACAGCCGCGCGGCGGCGGCGATGTAGGTCGCGCCGACGGTCTGCTGCTGCGTGGCGGTGAGCCGGGTCCCAGCGCCGGGCGAACAGACCGGGTCGGGCTCGCCAACCGCACGGAAGTCGTCGATGGACGGTGCCACCGACTGCCCGGGCGTCCACTCGGTGTTGAAGAAGTTGTGGTTGGCGCCGACCACGTACAGCGCGCTGCGCAGCGCCCGGCTGTCGCCGACGTCCCGGGTCTCGTCCACGAACATCTGGCCCTGCAGGTCGGAGACGTCACCGTCGCAGCCGGGCAGGATGGTCACCGACGGGACGCTCGGCACCGGGTCGTGGCCGAAGATGGTGGGACCGATGAGCAGCAGTCCGCGTACGCTCCAGCGGACTTTGCCGTGGTAGCCGTCCTGTGCGGCGGGCGGCGGGGTGAGCGAGTCCATCGCCGCGCGGCTGACGCCCTCGCCGCCGCGGGAGTGGCCCATCAGGAACACCCGGGACAGGTCGGCGCGCGGCGCGGCGCGGACGATCGCCGGGGCGCCGACGCGTCCGGCACCCGCCCAGTCGGCCCAGTTCGCCAGGTGCAGCCGGACGAGCGAGGAGCGTGCCTGCGCGCCGCCG
Source organism: Plantactinospora sp. CA-294935 (assembly GCF_050936445.1). Lineage (NCBI taxonomy): Bacteria > Bacillati > Actinomycetota > Actinomycetes > Micromonosporales > Micromonosporaceae > Plantactinospora > Plantactinospora sp. CA-294935. The sequence continues at coordinate 6,059,494 of NZ_JBNJMU010000001.1, read as the reverse complement.
TCCTCGGCGTCCCAGTCCTGTCCGTTGACACCGTTGGCCGAGATGGAGACGGTCAGGTAGCCCTGCGAGGCAAGCAGCCGCTGGGCCTGTAGGTAGCCCCGGTGGCTCGGGATCGGGTCGGTGCCGGCCGGGCACGGCCACTCCTGGGGCACCTCCTCGGCTCCTCGATAGCAGAAGGTGTGTCGGCCGTGCAGGAACAGGGCAAGCGGCCGGTTGCCGGGCGCGCCCTGCGGGGCGACCACGACGGCGCGCATCTCGACCTTCTCCGGGAAGTCGGGCAGCTTGACGGCGGGCAGGTCGTATTCTCCGGTGACGGACCGGTACGGCCCGGCGACGCCGGGATCGACGGCGCCGGCCGGCTGTGGGGCCGGCACGGCGGCGACCGGCGCGGAGCGCCGGGGGCTGGGCGTCGCGGCCTGGTCGATCCGCCTGCCGCCGGCCCGCACCGTCAGTTCGCCGAACCGGACGGATCCGCTGAGCCCGAGGCTGAAGGTGCGACCGTCCGGGTGGGGGCGGGCCCGGCCGAGCCGCTTGTCGCCCGACCAGAACTCCACGGCGGCGTCGCCGATCGGCACCCGGCTCTCCGAGCGCCACGTCAGCTTGCCGTCGGTCACCGACCAGCCCAAGGCCGCCGGCCGCGGCGAAGGGCTTCCGGGGGGAACGGCCGTCGCCGGCCCGGCCGCCCCCGTCACCAGTGCCAGGGCGAGCGCGGCCGAGATCAGGAATCTGTGCATGTGACTGTTTCTATCCCATGCGCGCAACGTCGCGGGCAGCGAGTCGACCAACTCTTCCGGGCGGATGTCACCGGGTCTGCCGGAGTCGTTGCGGAGGGACCCCGGCGGCGGCGAGCCGGCTGGCTATGACCGCGGATCCGGTACAGAAGGAAACGATGACGTTGTCGTCGTCACCGACATGGCAGGCGGCGGCGAGCGTGCCGACTCCGATCGGGTCCAGGGCCGACACGTCGGACAGGTCCACCATCACACGCCACGGCCGGATCTTGCGGACCGCACGCACGAGAATGTGCCGCAGTTCGGCGGCGCAGTCGATCCCGACCGGCCCGTGCGGCTGCACGACGAGGGTGCCGTCCCCGACCGTCGACACCTCCACCAGGGTGTTGGGCACTGGACCGCCCTTCTTCACCACAGACTGTGTGATCGCCCACCCTATGAAGCCGAAAAGCAGGTGTCGAGAACGGTGCAAGGATTGCGCCTATTTCGATATCGCGACGTGTCGCCAGGTGTTCTCGTGGCCGCCGGCTACGGGCTGCTCCTGGCCGCCGGGGGTACCGGCGGTGTCCCGAGTCGCGGTGGCGACCGCGACCGCCGACCTCCGGGAAAGGCGTCCGGGGCGACGGGTGGCTCGCCGCCCGTCTACATATTGACGTCCGTTGAGAACCTGAGGATCCTCTTGGGGCATCCGTCCCTTCGAGAGAAGAAAGAGGCAGTACCCACATGAACTTCCTCTTCGCCGTCATCATCGGCGTCCTCATCGGCCTCATCGGCGGGTTCGCGCTGAAAGGCCGTCAGGCCAACGCCATCTGGCTGGCGCCCGCGCTCGCCGTGGCCGGCGCGCTGGTGGCCGCCGTACTCGCACTGATCTTCGGCGACGACCGACAGTACGGATGGAAGGAGATCACCCTGCAGATCGTGCTGGCGATCGCCGGCGTGGGGCTGGCGTACCTGCTCGGCAACCGCAAGTCGCCCGGCAATCCGGCGACCTCCACCCAGTGAACCTTTTCAACCTCCCCTTGCGGTACGGCGGAACGCGAGGCCGGACGCGGTGTGTGAGCGCCGCGCGGTTCAGGTTGAAAAGGGTTCAGTAGTGCACGCCACCTGGTCAGCATCCCGTTGAGCTACGGCGGTCCGGCCCGGGCCACGTCGGCGACCTCCCCGGCCACGAGATCCGGGCGCGGTCACCGACGACGGCCGGGCCGCCACCAGGCGCCGTACCACGCCCCGTTGACCGCCGATCGGCCGACGCCAAATCGCCCGACCGTCGCCGTACCCGCCGAGGTGCGGTGATTCGGTGCCCGTGGGCAGGAAAGGGGGACAGTCCAATCGGCACCCGGCCCGGACCACTCAGGCCCAAGTGATGATCGGAGGTCCGAGGGCGACGCGGGTATCCGCTGCCATCCTGGACCGGTGGCACCATGCTCCGACTCTCCCGCCCAGACCGCCCACCGCCTACACCGCGCCGCCGTCGGCCTGTCCCGGCAGCCGCACGACGGTACGACCGCAGGCCTTCGTAACCGGTCCGCCGAGCGGACACCCCACGCCGTACGCCGACCGGCCGACCCGCCGACTCCGCGCACGGGCAGGGCCGGCTGATGCCCGACACCCCCGACCCGAAGCTCGTCAACCTGGCGATCGACTCGCAACAGGCCCTCGAAGAGCTGGCGCTCCACCTGCGCGGCGACGTGCGGGTGACCGAGCCGGCAGTCCTGCTCGCCGTCCTGCAGCGGATCGGCTCGGGACTGGAGGAGTGCATGACCGAACTGGCCGGTGCCGCCGCCACCGCCGGACAGACCGGCCCGGCCGACGCGTTGCGTAAGGCCGTCGCACACCAGAACCGTGCCCTGACGTCGCTCAACGGCGCGGTCGCGACGATCCAACCGCAGCCGAGAACGCGGATCTGAACCTCCGGGCCGGTCGAACACGTCCTGCGCCTCCGAGGCTGGCAGGGTCGGGGGTCGCGCGTCCCGGGTAACTGTCCGGGACCGGTCGGGCCTCGTCGCCCGCGCGGCGACGGGTGACGAGGCCCAGCCGTGGATCAGCAGTGGAGATTCGCTCCGGCCGGTACGCCGAGGATGCCGACGAACTGCTGGTACCTGGTGACGCGGCTCTGCACCTGGGCGGGGTTCCCACCGTTGCATTCGATCGAGCCGTTGATGCTGCGGATGGTCTCGCCGAACCCGGCGCCGGTGACCATCGCGTTGTGGGCGGTCATGCTGCCCGGCCCGTTCTGGGTCATCCAGTACCAGATCGCGGTCTTCCAGGCCACCGCGGCGTCGTTCTGCACCAGCCAGGGGTTCGTCAGCAGGGGTAGCCCGAGGGCGTTCCCGGCGGCGTTGTAGTTGAAGTTCCAGCTCAACTGGATCGGCCCCCGCCCGTAGTAGGCGGCCTGCCCGGCGGGGCAGCCGTAGGGTTGGCCGGGGTCGCAGTAGTGCGGGTAGTTCGCGGTGTTCTGCTCCACGATGTGGACGAGTCCACCGGTCTCGTGGTGCACGTTCGCCAGGAAGGCCGCCGCCTCCTGGCGCTGGACGGTGGCGCTCCCGGTCTTGGTGAACGCCGGGTAGGCGCTGAGGGCGGCGACGAGTCCGGAGTACGTGTAGAAGGAGTTGCGGCTCGGGAACATCTGGTTGAACTGCGCCTCGCCGACCACGAAGCCGCCCGGGCCGGTGGGGGGCGGAGTGGTCGGCGGTTGGCCGCCGCAGGTGTACGGCTCCCAGTACCAGGTGCTGACAACGGGGTCGTAGCCGGGATTGTCGTGCTCGGCGACGTAGTACAGGCCGTTGGTGTACCGCACGATGCTGCCGGCGGCGTACCAGGTGCCGGCGACCCAGTTCGGGTAGTCGCAGCTTCCTCCTGGTGGCGGCGTGGTGCCGCCGTCACAGGCGCCGAGGTCCTGCCAGACGCCGGTGGTGCCCGGCGGCGCCTCGTTCTGGGTCCACCATTTCGCCTGGTAGTTACGCCCGCCGCGGGAGGCCTGATCGCCGCCCCAGTAGACGGCCGAGGACTGCCACGGCGCGGCGCAGGCCGCCGCCGACGCCGGGGTCGACGGGATGATCGCCATGAGTCCACTCGCGGCAACCAGCGTCGCGAGCGCGACCAGGGCGCGCAGTCTCGACATGTGGTCACTCCTTCCCCTGGGATACCTCGGGCCGATGGCTGGCCGCACATCGATGGAGGTGACCGTAACACGCTCTGTTCGTAAACCTTACTAATCTTTTTGTTCACAGTCCTTACTGATTACAGAGCGTCGGCGCGCGGGACCGGACCTCGCGGGTCGGATTCCACTGTCCACATTCGGTAGGGTCGCTCCGGGTGGCCGGGAAACCCGATCGACACCGGCAACACCGGTCGTGCAGCATCACGGTTCGTGAAACGCCTGCTCCGCCGGATGGCGCTCGACGTCACGCCGCTACGCACGTCGCGGGACTTCCGGCTCCTGTTCGCGGCGGGCGGGGTGTCCGGGTTCGGGTCGTTCATAACGTACGTCACCATCCCCTTCCAGGTGTACGCACTGACCGACGATCCGCTCCTGGTCGGTCTGCTCGGCGTGTGCGAACTCGTACCCCTGCTGGTGATGGCCTTCGTCGGCGGCGCCCTGGCCGACTACCTCGACCGGCGCGCGCTGGTGCTGGGCGCCGAGGTCGCGTTCACCGCACTCTGCGGCGTGCTGCTGGTCAACTCGCTCTTCGACCGCCCGCACCTCTGGCTGCTCTACGTCATCGCCGCGCTGGCCGCCGCGATCGACGGCATCCAGCGGCCGGCGCTCGAAGGACTCACCCCGCGCGTCGTCACGCTGGACGAGATCCCGGCGGCCAGCGCGCTGAACTCCCTGCGGATGCAGATCGCCCAACTCGGCGGTCCGGCCGTCGCCGGCCTGCTGATCGCGTCGGTCGACATGCCCTGGGTCTACGCGGTCGACCTCGGCACGTTCGCCTTCTCACTGATCTGCCTGTATCTGGTCAGGGCCGTGCCGCCTCCGCCGGCCGCCGAGCGCCCCTCGCTGCGCTCCGTGGTGACCGGCCTGCGCTACGCGCGAAGTCGGCCCGAACTGCTCGGTACCTACCTCGTGGACATCAACGCGATGTTCTTCGGGATGCCACAGGCGCTCTACCCCTTCATGGCGAGCAAGCTCGGCGGCCCCGCGGTGCTCGGCCTGCTCTACGCGGCGCCCGCCGCCGGCGCGTTGCTCGCGACGGTGACCTCCGGTTGGACCGGGCGGGTGCACCGGCACGGGCTGATGGTCGTGATCGCCGCCGGGCTGTGGGGCGTGGGAATCATCGGCTTCGGCCTGACCGACTGGCTCTGGCTGGCGCTCGTCTTCCTCGCGTTCGCCGGCGCGGCCGACATGGTCTCGGGCATCTTCCGGATGACCATCTGGAACCAGACCATCCCCGATCACCTGCGTGGCCGGCTGGCCGGCATCGAGATGATCTCGTATGCCACCGGGCCGCTGCTCGGCCAGCTCCGCTCCGGGGTCGCCGCCCGTTTCATGGGCATCGGCGGGTCGATCGTCTCCGGTGGCGTGCTCTGTGTGGTCGGCACGCTGGCGCTGGCGGCGGCCCTACCGGCGTTCATGCGCTACGACGGCCGGGACGGGCTCGCCAGGAAGCGGGCCGCCGACGAGGAGTGGGCGGCCCAGGCAGCATCGACGGTCGCCGCAGACGCCACCCCGACGCCCACGCGGTCCGGGTAGCACCGGGACGCCGGGCAACCGACGGCGACCGCAGGGGCCGCGCGGTGTCAGAGATCTGTCGGAGTTGGTGTTCGCGTCTACCGAAATTTTCCGCGCCCGGCGCTGCGGGCGTGTCGGGAGGAGGCCGTCCTACGGTCCATCCATGCCCTCCGGTCGTCTCGACTTCACCATCACCCTGCCCGGCACGCGGCTGACAGCCGGGCTGCCGCTCACCGACCCCAACAGCGGGTACGACTCGGCTTCTCCCCGGGGCGGCCGCTCACCGTGTTCGGGGTACCGGGCCGCTCCGTCCCCCGAGGGCGGCCCCCGGGTGCCTGACCCCGGACCATCGCTGACGCCGTACACCTCGCACGCACCGGCCACGTCGTCGGCAGGGGCCACCCATTCGCCGCACCGCGCCGCCGGAAGCACCGGAACCGCCGCCAGTTCATGATCCGGAGGTACCCCATGCCCACTACCGACCACCGCACACCCGCCCCGCCCGGCCCGGTCAAGACGGATTCGGTGCTGCCGGAACTGCGGGAGATGTGGTGGGAGACCGGAGTGCGGGCGCGGGCGCAGGCGGGCCTGTTCGCCGTCTTCGCCGAGCTGCCCCGCCTGGTCTGGGCCGCGCTCGTGGTGAGCTGGCGTGCCGACCGGGTCCGGACGTCGGTGGTGGCGGCGACGACGGTGGCCGCGGGGGTGATGTCGGCGTTCGGGCTTCTCGCCGCGCAGCGGGTGCTGGTGGAGCTGTTCGCGGGCGGACCCACCGGCGACAAGGTGATCGCCGCACTGCCCGCGCTGGTCGCCCTGGCCGCGGTGACCGGGCTACGGGCGGGGATGGCCACCGCGATGGGGTACGCGCAGAACGGGCTCGCCCCGAAGGTGGACCGCGAGGTGGAGCGGGGCCTGTTCGAGGTGACCACCGCCGTACGGCTGGAGGCGTTCGACGCCGACGCGTTCGCCGACGACATGGAACGCGCCTCCCGTGGCGCGGACTCCACCACCGACCTGGTGCAGTCGTCGATGAACCTGCTCGCCGGGCTCGCCGGGCTGCTCGCCGTGGCGGTTGCCGTCGTCGTGGTCCACCCGTTGCTGCTGGTGGCGCTGCTGGTCGCGACGGTACCCAACGCGTGGGCGTCACTGCGGGCCGGTCACCTGCGCTACCAGACCTACGCGGCCGGCTCGGTCCGCCGTCGCCGGCTGTGGCTACTGCACCGCCTGATGGCCGAGCGGGCCTCGGCGCCGGAGCTGCGCTCGTACGGGCTGCGCCGGTTCCTGCTCGACCAGTACGACCGGGTGATGGGCGTGGAGACCGCGATCCAACTCGCCCTGGCCCGGCGGGTCACCACGACCACCACCGTCGGGGCGATGGTCGGCGGCGTGGCCACGGCCGCGGTCTACGCCCTGCTCGGGCTGCTGCTCGTCGACGGGCAGATCCCGCTCGCCGCCGCGGCGACCTGCGTGATCGCCGTGCAGTCCGCGCAGCGCTCCCTGTCCGTGGTCACGTTCCAGATCGACCGCGTCTACACCGAGGGCCAGCACTTCCGCGACTACACCGGCTTCATGGCGCGCGCCGCCGACTACCTCCCGCCCACGGCCGTGGTGGCCCCGCACGCCGCATCCGGCGGTCGGCTACGTGAGATCGCGGTCGAGGCGGTCAGCCTGCGATACCCCGAGCGGGACAGGCCGGCGGTGGACGGCGTGACCCTCACGATCGACTCGGGACAGACGGTGGCGTTCGTCGGGGAGAACGGCTCCGGCAAGTCGACCCTCGCCGCCATGATCGCCACCCTGCGCACGCCCACCGGCGGGACCATCCGCTACAACGGCCGACCCCTGCCGGACTGGGACGTCGACAAGCTGCGGTCCCGGATCGCGGTGGTCACGCAGGACTACCACAAGTGGCCGTTCACCGCCGCCACGAACATCGCCATCGGCGACATCTCCAGCGATCCCGACCAGGACAGAATCGGGACCGCCGCCGCCCGCGCCGTCGCCCACGACATGATCCGCGAGCTGCCGCACGGGTACGACACGCTGCTCGACCGCACCTTCGCCAACGGGCAGGACCTCTCCGGCGGGCAGTGGCAGCGCATCACCGCCGCCCGCGGCTTCCTGCGCGACGCCGACCTGCTCATCATGGACGAACCGTCCTCGGCCCTCGACCCCCGTGCCGAAGACGCGCTGTTCCAGGCGATCCGGGACCGGCAGGGCCGGGCCACCACGATCCTCATCACCCACCGGCTGGCCAACGTGCGGCACGCCGATCGCATCTACGTCCTGCACCACGGCCGGCTGGTCGAGGCCGGCACCCACGACGAGCTGATCGCCGCCGCCGGCCGGTACGCCGAACTGTTCACCCTCCAGGCCGCCGGCTACGACACCAGCGCACCCAGCGCGGCGGTACTGCCCCGGCAGACCGCGTCCGCGTGAAGGGTACGCCGGCACGGACCCGGTCATTCCCGCCGGCACAGCGGATATTGGGACAGTGGGATATCAGAAGGTGCGCAATGCTGCAGCCCTCGGCGTACATGCCCAACTTGCACGGGTAGGTCCAGACGAACCTGCACAGCGTCGCGCAGACGACGGGACCACCGGGTGCACGTCCGCATCTACCTCCGCTAGGGCCTGTGTCGAAGTCACCGGCGGTCGAGCCGCGGCGTGACGGCAGGCCGGCCGGAGTTGGCGAGGTCGATGCGCCAGTCGTTGCTGCGCATCAGGGAGCCGCTACCCGGCGGGTACTCGAAGTTGCAGGGGCCGAGGAGAGTGAAGCCAAGGCGGTGGCAGAGCGCGTTGGAGGGGGCGTTCTCGGCCGAGGGGAACGCGTGCAGGCTGTGGGGCGTGTCGGGGTGGCGGGCAAGCTCGCGGACGATGGTGATCAGGGCGGTGCCGGCTGTGGTGGCGATGCCTCGGCCCCCCTGGTAGGGCGGTAGGACGTTCCAGCCGGTCTCGTAAATCTGCTCACCCTGCCAGTCACGCTGGTGGTAGGCGATGCTGCCGACCATCTCGTCGCGAAGCAGTACGGCGAACATGCAGCCGCGACCAGTTGCCGGCATGGCAAGGTATCGGCGGTGCCGGGCAAGCAGTTGTTCCTCCGGCTCGGGACCGCCGACGTGTCGACGCATCTGCGGAGTGTTGATCCGGCGCAGGAGGTCGAGCGCGGATTCCGACCAAGGCTCAAGACGAACGTCCATGCCGCGCAGCCTGGCAGGCGTCGGAATCATCAAGCACCTCATTTCGACCGGGTGCGGCTTTCGCCCGCCGGTACAACTCGGGTCTGCGCCCCATTCGGCGGTAACGGGGTAACGGCAACCCGGCGGGTGGTCTCCAGGCCGAGGCCGGAGTGGCAGCCCGTGACGATCGCGGTTCTGCCCGAGAGGTCGATCCCCTCGATGACCTCCCCGGCGGTGGACGCGGCGCCGAAGCCGGAACCGATCGGTCGTTGTGGACCGGGCATGTCAAATTGCTCCTTGGGTTTCCGCGGCCGGCGTGCGGTGGCCATCACCCGGTCGCCGGCGGCCACCGCCGGTTCCCGACCGAAGCCGGCGGAAAAGCCGGTGATCAGCCAGGCCCGGTCCCGCGTGTTGTTCTGCCATCGGACGTTGTTCGGAGACGCCATCAGGTGGCTCCGGTCACCGGAAGACGGTTGCGGATGTCACGACATCGTCGTCGAGCGGCTGAGCGTCTCCCAGGTGACCATGTCGGCCAGCAGGGACTCGTGGTGGGCACGCAGCGCATCGACCGCGTCGCTGCCGAGTACGAGGCGGAGCGGCGGGTTCTCGGCGTCGAGCACCTTGATGATGGCCGCGGCGGCCTTCGCGGGGTCACCCGGTTCGTTGCCCGCGAACCCCGCGACCATCTGCCGGAGACCTCCCGAGCTCGCCTGGTAGGCCGGGTTCTCGGGGGCCAGCACCATGTTGCTGGTGATCTTGGTGCGGAACATGCCCGGTTCCACCAGCAGCACCCGAACGCCCAGGGGTGCCAGTTCACTCGACAGCGCCTCGCTGAAAGCCTCGAGCGCGTGCTTCGCGGCGTCGTAGCCGCCCAGTCCCGGGTAGGTCATCCGGCCGCCTAGGGAGCTCATCTGCACGATCGTCCCGCTGCCCTGCTCGCGCATGAGGGGGACAATCGCCTTGGTGACCTCCGCGGCACCGAAGAAATTGACCTCCATCAGCGAGCGCAGCTGCGCCATCGAGGTTTCCTCGACGGCGCCGATCATGGTGAACCCGGCGTTGTTCACCAGGACGTCGATGCGACCGAACACAGCCAGCGTCGCCTTTACCGCCGCCTGGACGGATGCCGGGTCCGTAACGTCCAGTGCCGCTGTGCTGACCCGGTCGCCGCCGATCTCCGCAAGGTCGGCGAGCGTCTCCGGACGGCGTGCGGTGGCCATGACCTGGTCGCCGGCAGCCAGCGCGGCCAGCGCGACCTCCCGGCCGAACCCAGTCGAGCAGCCCGTGATCAACCAGACGCGGCCCTGCGTTGAGTTCGTCATTCCCATGCCCTTCAACGTGGTGTTTGCCGATTACGTGTTCGTCGTGAACACGAACGATGCTGCCGACGAGTGGTTGGCAACGGCCAACACCGGCTACCTGGTACGGCGGTAGGCTTGGCCTGTGACCCCTGATCTTCGGCAGCTCAGGTACTTCGTCGCCGTCGCCGAGGAGTCAAGCTTCACCCAGGCCGCCACCCGACTCATGATCACGCAACAGTCCCTGTCACAGCAGATCAACGCACTGGAACGGATCCTCGGCGCGAAACTGTTCGACCGAGACAGTCGGGGCACCAAACTGACCGATACCGGGGCATTGTTCCTGCCCGAGGCACGCGCGGTGCTGAACCGCGCCGACGAGGCCGTCGCCGTGATCCGACGGGCCGTACGCGGCGAGACCGGCCAGCTCCGCCTGGCCTTCCTGGCCACCACCGCGAACCACCTGCTCCCACCGGTGGTCCGGGCCGCCCGGGAACGTCTCCCCCACCTGAAACTCACCACCGAAGAGACCACAATCGGGCCGCTGGTCGAGGGCCTGTTCGACGGCCGGTACGACCTCGCGTTCACCCGCCCACCGCAGGTCCCCGGCCTTGCCGCCCGCACCGTCGCCACCGAACCGGTATGCGTCGTCCTGCCCCAGGGGCACCCCCTCGCCGACCGCACCGAGCTGACCCTGTCTGAACTAGCGAACGAACGTTGGGTGATGACCCCGCGCAGTTCCTGGGAACCCTGGCACCAGACGTTCGACGAGAACTTCCGCGCCGCCGGGTTCACCCCCGACATCGTCGCCCGGGACACCAGCGTTCAAGGGCTACTCGGCCTCGTCGCGGCCGGCGTCGGGATCACCCGACTCGGCTGGTCGGCGCACAACCTGCGCCGTACCGGCGTGGTGTTCATACCGCTCGCCGGGGAGGTCATGGCAACCGAAATGGTCTGGCAGCCCCACAACACCTCGCCCGCGCTCCGCCGAATTCTGAACATGGTGACCGACCTGGCCGCCACCACGGACCTCACCACCACCGGCTGACCACCCACCGATCACCCGGATCCCAGTTCCGGATCACCAACCCCACACATATCCCCGCCCTGGCCCGACGGTCGGCAGGGCTTCCTGGCACCGAAAGCCACGGGCCACAGGCTGCGACTGCCGCCGTGCCAGGTAATCGGTGTTGGCCGGACTGGGCCGGTCCGGGTCAGTATCGTCGGTGACAATGCGCCACGGGCTACCGTGCTGAGCACAAGGAACCACCATGAGTAATCGCAATCCGTTGCCTGAGCAGGTCGCCGACCGGCTGGCGATCCGCGAACTGGTCGACGCCTACGCCCACCTGGCCGACCGACGCGACCCCCAGGGACAAGCGGCACTCTTCACCGACGACGCCCGCGTCGCGGTGTACGACGGCGAGCCCGACACGACCGAGCCGGCGCAGGTCCTCACCGGTCGAAACGAACTGGCCACCGCCTTCGCCTCGCTGCGAAACTACGACAGGACGACCCACTTCAACGGTCAGAGCACGGTGACCGTCGACGGTGACGACGCCACCGGAGAAACCTACTGTCTCGCGCACCACCTCTGGACCGAACAGGGACAGCGCACCCTCATGGTCATGTCGATCCGCTACCACGACACCTTCGTCCGGCAGAGCGGTCGATGGTTCTTCGCCGAGCGCCGGCTCATCACCGACTGGGTCGACCGCCGGCCCTCGACCGCCTGAAAATTCCCAGTGTCAGCACGAGCCTTCCCACGATGCCTGCGGCAGATCCGGCAGGCACCCGTCCGGCAAGCCCAGATCAGCGACCTCCAGCTTCGGATGCCACGGCCGCCGATCTGCCGCCGTCACGCTTCGTGACCAGACTCCATGGTGGGACGTCCGGAACTGCTTGATATGCAGGTAATCGTCGTTGACCCATTGCCGGTGTTGGTGGTGGGTTCGATGGAGAGGTTCCTGCATGTCCGTCTGGGTCGATCTTGTGCTGAGGCGGTCGAGGACCGCGGCTGGTGATCTTGTTGTCCGGTTCGGCATGCCGTTGCTGGACGCCTATCTGGAGTTCCTGTCGGTGCGGTCGCGGCCGAACACTGTGGTCGCGGTCGCGTATGACCTGAAGGTGTTCTTCACCGTGGTCGGTAAGGCGCCGGGTCGGGTCGTCGCGGCCGACGTTCTGGCGTTCGTAACCGCGCAGTATGCCGGCGGCCCGGCACGGCGGTTGCAGGCCGCCGGTGACGGCGCTGGCGTGTCGGCCCGGACGGTCCGGCGGCGGCTGTCAAGCGTGTCCGGGTTGTTCGCGTTCCTGCAGGCCCGCGGTGATGTCGAGGCGAACCCGGTGCCCCGAGGCCTGCCGACACGCCGCGAACGGCAGCGACCCCGTCAGGGCGTGCCGCTGGTACGCACGCCACGCACCCTGCCGCGGATTCTGTCTCCGGTTCAGGTGGATGCGCTGCTGGCGGCGTTGCGCACGCATCGGGACCGGGCCATGTGTGAGGCGATGGTGCTGGGTGGACTGCGCCGCTGTGAGGTCCTCGGTCTACGGCTGGACGATCTGCAGGTCGCTGCCCGGCGGGTGTTCATCGCCGAGGGCAAGGGCGGCCATCAGCGGCAGATCCCGGTCTCCGGCCGGTTCTTCACCTCCGTGGCCGCCTACCTGCACCACGAACGCCCGCCCGGCATCGCCACCGACCGGCTGTTCGTGGTGCTGAAAGGCCCTCGCCGGGGCCGGCCACTGTCACCGGCTGGGCTGGATCAGATCCTGGACTCGGCCCGGCAGCGGGCCGGGCTGGACACGGTGACCTGCCATCAGCTGCGGCACACCTGCCTGACCCGGCTGCGGGAGGCCGGGATGGCCTTGGAGGCGGTCCAGGCCCAGGCCGGGCACGCCTCGATCGAGTCCACCCGCATCTACCTGCACCTGGCCGACGACTGGCTGGCCTCGCAATACCGGCGGGCCGCCGAGGTGATCGACGCGCAACTGTTCTCCGGAAAACCGTTGCCCCGCAACGGCGTCAGCCTGATCGAGGGGGGACGGTGAGCAGCCCTCGGCAGCTCCCCGGCTGGGACCAGCTCGCCACCGAGATCCCTGACATGGTGACACCGATGCGCCGCTACCTCGACCAACTGACCTGCATCCTGCGGCCGGGCAGCGTGAAAAGCGCCGACCTGGCCCTGCGATCCTTGGCCGCGTTCCTGGTCGAGCAGGCACCCGAGGTCCGCCACGTCGCCGACATCCACCGCCGGCACATCGAGGGCTTCCGCACCTGGCTCACCGCCAGAACCGGCTACCGCACCGACAAGCTCACCCCGGCGACCCTCGCGCACCGGCTCGGCACCCTGCGCATCTTCTTCGTCCGCATCAGCGACTGGGACTGGCCCGAAGCTCCCGCCCGGATCCCGATCATCCCCGCCGACCTGCCGCGACAGGACCACCCCCTGCCAAAGGCCCTCGACGACGCGTCCGCGGCGAAACTGCTACGAGCCGCCCAAACCCAGCCCCGCGTGCTCACCCGTGTCGTGGTCGAAGTGCTGCTGCGCACCGGGCTACGCGTCGGCGAGTTCACCGCCCTGCAAGCCGACGCGATCGTGCTCATCGGCGCCGCGCACTGGCTGCACGTCCCGGTCGGCAAACTCCACGAGGACCGCTACCTGCCCCTGCATCCGCACCTGGTCACCCTGATCGGTGACTACCGCAACGTCCACGTCCACGCCGACAACCCGCTACTGCTGCCCCGCGAGAACGGCCGCCCGCTCGACCGGCACACCGTCACCCGGCTGATCAACAAAGCCGGCACCGCAGCCGGTCTCACCCACATCCACCCGCACCAACTCCGGCACACTCTGGCCACCCAGGCCATCAACCGCGGCATGACCCTCGAAGCCATCGCCGCCCTCCTCGGACACCGCAGCCTCGACATGACCCTGCGCTACGCCAAAATCGCCAACCGCACCGTCGCCGACGAATACTTCGCCGTCACCGAAAAGGTCGAATCCCTTTACCAGCAAGGAAAACCCCTACCCGCCGACACCATCGGGCCCCGCATGGCCCAACTTCGCCGCGAACACCACCGCCTGCTCGGCAACGGCTACTGCACCCGCCCACCCGAACTCGACTGCGCCTTCGAAGCCATCTGCGAGACCTGCACCTTCTTCCAAACCAGCATCGAGTTCCGGCCCACCCTGCAACGCCAGCACGACCACGCCGCCGCCAACAACCAGACCCACCGCGCCGACCTGTTCACCCGGCTCCTCGATGGCCTCGACCAACAAGCATCATGATCAACTTGACAAGGATTACCTGCATAATGCCGATGACAGTGCGTTCGTGGAGACGCATCTCGACGGGCTGGCCGACAGCCCTTCGGCTGTCGGCCAGCGATGTCCCGGCGGATTCAGCTACGCGTCGATACTGACGGTGGCGCGGTCAACGAGGTTGAAGACGGTGTACGGATCACGTCCGCCGAACAGCAACGAAATCACGACCGCAGCCATCGCCTCAAGGTGGTGAGCATGCCGGAGGCCGCCGATCGGCACCGGTTCACCGCCGAGGTCGGCGATGAGATGTCGCGTTATGTCCAGCGCGGCGGAGTGGTCACCACAGTAGGGCACCACCAGACGACGGTTGTCGAACATCGGCGGATCCATCTGCCACACGCGCGCCTCACAGAGGTTGAACGCCTTGACGACGTGTCCGCCGGTCGCCAGCTCGATGTCCTGTGCCATCGACCGACCGGGTTCGGTGACCAGAGTGAAGTGCTCGATCTCGACCGGGTTATTGCAGTCGACGATCGGTTTGCCGCGCAGCGCGTCGCCAATCTCGGCCAGGGTGGCCGGCATGCCTTGGTAGAGGACTGCGATCAGAGCGACATCGCCGAACTCGGCCACTTCCCTGAAGCTTCCGGCGCGGCAGCCCCACTTCCGGGCCAATGCCTCGGCCTTGCTCGCCGTCCGACCCGCGACCATCAACTCGTGGCCGGCGGCGGCCCACCGGGTGCCGAGCGCGTCGGCCATCACCCCGGCACCAAGAACACCAATTCTCATGACGGCAACGTTAGGCGGACGTGGGGCACCATCCGGTTCCCTGCTTGGTCAGATGCTGTCGTCGTCAACAAGATCGTCGGCGTGCTCCTCAGCCCACCGGGCGAGTACCGACACCGGCCCGAGCAGGCTCTGCCCGAGCTGGGTCAGTCGGTACTCTACGCCCGCAGGCGCGGTAGCCAAGACTCGTCGCTCCACGAGGTTGTTGCGCTCCAGCTTGCGCAGTGTCTGGGTGAGCATCTTCTTGCTGATCCCGCCGATTCGGTCGTGGAGATCGCTGTAGCGTTGCGGACCGCGTCCCAGCCCGAACACCACGACGACCGACCAGGTGTCAGCCACCAGATCCAGCGTCGTGCGGGCGGGGCAGTCAGCGAGAAACACGTCTAAGTCACTCATGCAACGCCGACCTCCGCTTCTCGCGAGGGCGCTACAGCGGTCAACAGATCGTGGTCCACGTCAACCAGGATCCACCATGCTGGCAGGCACCGCGTACCCGGGCGCATGTCTACGGTGAAACCAAGCCGCTCGGCGACCCGCTGGCCGACGGCGTGGGCGCACGGCGGGAGTTGCGGCATGCGCCGGGCAGGGGCCACTTGAACATTCGCGTCACTACAACGGTCGGCGCCCCATCGGGCGCTGCAGTTGCAGCCCAACGATCCGACCGTCCCGTCGTTGACCTGACCCACCAGCGGATCAAACGCCGGCCCCACCTTGTAGAGGGGCGACGCCATCGTAGGCACCGGTGACGGTCCTGAGGAGCTCGACATTGCTCGGGTAGGTCGCCGAGAGGAGTTCGCGTATTACGGGTTCACGGTCGTAGTCGTCGGCCAGACGTAAGCCGAGGATGACGTTGGCCATCATGCCGGTGGCGAGGGTCTGACTGGCTTGTTCGGGTGTGAGATCGCCGCGGTTGACGAGCACTCGGTAGACGCGGAGGAAGCCGTCTCTGGCGAGTGGCCCGATCTCCGGATCGGTGCCGGCGGTGAAGGCGTGCGCGAGGCAGAGTTGCAATCCCTGCTCCTTGAACAGTTGAAGGTAGGCGACGCCGATACGCGGTGCGAGGTCGCCAGGTGCGTCGTCGTCGATCGTCTGCTCGAACACCTCGACCACTCTGTCGAGCGCGTGCTCGATCGCGGCTCGGATGAGCGCGTCTTTGCTGCCGAACAGGGACACCACGTAGGGCTGGCTCACGGCGGCCTCGCGGGCGATGTCTGCCGTGGTGGTTGCGGCGAAGCCCTTGCTGCCGAAGATCCGGATCGCCGCAGCGAGCACGGAAGCGCGTCGCTGGGACGAGGAGTTTCGTTTCTGGCCCATGGTTGACATGTTATCAATCAATCAATAACCTTTGCGCTGCGCTGCCGATCGGCCACCTCGGCGGGAGCACCGGCGATCGCGGCGATCGGCTCCAGTCGTGCTTTCTCATGTGCGGTGTCACGTCGCGGATGCTGCGGCACAGCTCGTCGATGGGGCGTGACACTGTGCAGTCCGGCACGATGAGAGGACCGGGTATGGACGTGCTGATGTTCGCCACCGTCGCGGTGCTGGGGTTCACGGCGTGCGCCGAGTTCGGCTCCTATGCTTTTGTGCATCCGGTGGTCAAGCGTCTGGCGCCGCGTGACCACATCCAGGTCGAACAGGGTCTGCTGCGTACCTTCGGGATTGTGATGCCGGTGCTGATGACGGCTTCGCTCGTGCTGGCTATCAGCTACGCGGCCCGCCCTGATGGAGCGGGGTTGCCCGAGGTGTTGCGTTGGGTTGCGGCCGCGACCTGGGCCACGGGCATCGTCACGACCGTGGTCGTGAACGTGCCGATCAACCTGTCCACACTGCGCTGGGACAAGGATTTCCCTCCGGAGCGCTGGCAAGAGCGCCGTAACCGCTGGGAGTGGTTTCAGGGATACCGTTCGTGGGCCTATCTCGCGGCCTTCCTGCTCGTCGCTCTCTCGGTCGCCACGGTCGGCTGAGAGAGTGTTGGGTTACCCGTTGACCACGTGAAGTGAGTTGACGGGATCCGTTGTGGTGTAGGGGATTACAGAAGCGGATACCGAATCAAATGCGACCGGCTTGCCGACGGTCAGTCGCGGCCAGTACCCGCCTGGCTTGGGATGCGGTGCCCGTGGGACGAGGTGGCGTGGTCTTCGTAGTCGTCGTCTACCTCGTAATCTTCCGTACCAGGACGGCCCGTCATGAGGCGCCTCATGACACTTCAGGTCAGGAGTTCGCGGGCCAGGGCCTCGGTCCACCAGCGCTCGACTTGATCGGGTTGCCAGCCGCGTTCGTTGGTCAGTGCGGTGTAGACGTCGATGTTGCAGATCGCCGCGTAGATGTCGACGGCCGACGGTATGTCCAATCCTTGCCGGAGAACGCCACCCGGCCACGACGAGAACACCTGGATCCTGGTTTCGTCCCCCCGCTGACGGCCGGCGTGGTAGACGCTCGCCAGCTCGGGCTCGGTGCGGCCCGCCTCGCGCACGAGCGTGATGACGTCACCGGCGCGCTCGAAGAGACGCCGGTCGTAGCCGGCCATCGCCGCGAGCTGCCGCACCGGATCGTTCCCGGCCTCTTCCAGTTCGGCGAGCGACTGCGATGGATTCGCGGCGATGTCTGCCGCGTCGGCCAGGGCTTGGATCAGCCCGATCTTGTTCCCGTACACCGCGTAGACGGTCGGCACCGAGACCCTGGCCTCCCGCGCCACGTCACGTACCGTGGTCGCCGCCCAGCCCCGGGAGAGGAACAGCCGACGAGCGGCGCTGGCGATCTCACCCCTGGTCTCTGCCGCTTGCGCCGCCCGGCGCAACGACTCGTACCTGCGCCTGCCTGCCTCGGCGGTCATGGCTTGCCTCCTTCGCTTTCCGTACCTTATATTGAATACATGTCACGTAAACTCGGCGTCGGAAGCACCTGGACGTTCTCACGGATCGCCGGACTCGCCGGACTCGGCTTCGCCATCCTGATCGCCTCCACCAACGCCTTCCTGGTGCCAGCCGGCCTGCCCCACACCGGCGCTGAGACCAACGACGTTGTCCAGTTCTTCACCACCCAACAGAACACCGTCGGCCTCGCGTCAGCACTCGCCCCGATCGCCTGGGTGCTGGCCACCCTGTTCGGCGCCGGCGCGGTCTCCGTGCTGTGGCGATCCGATCGCGAGCAAGGCACAGCCTGGTCCCTGGTCGGATTCGCCGGGGTGATCATGCAGAACATCACCTTCACCGGCGTGATGGCCACCCGGCTCGCGCTCGCGTCAACGACCACGCAGGACAGCAGCACGATCGCCGGACTCTGGGCACTACACAACGCGCTGTTCATCTTCAACGGCACCTTCCTGGCACTGGCCATGACCGGCCTGTCCATCAGCGGCCGACGCGCCGGCCTGATCCGCCGCTGGCACAGCGGGATCGGCCTGCTGGCCGCCGCACTCCAGTTCGGCTCGGCCGTGCTGAGCCCCCTGGTCATCGACGACCCCGGTCCGGTCAGTCTCCTCGGCCTTGTCGGCTGGCTGATCTGGGTCGTGTGGATCGTCGCCTACAGCATCACCCTGATCCGCCTGACATCCGTTCCCATCCAGGCGATACCGAATAACCGACGCACCGGTCCCGTTGAGTCATTTCGATCAGACCATCGGCAGGCCGATCCACCCGCCGGCCAGCGTCGCCATCCAGCACAGCAGCGCGTCGAACCGCCGGAGAGCGCGCAGGCATAGACATCCGCTCATCGACACGAGCGTGCGTTCGGCGGCTGGTCGATGGCGTACGGAGAGTGACGGGGCGCCGGTGTCCAGAGCGCCCGCGCTCGGCGGCAGATCCGTACACGTGACCTTGGCGAGGCAGCCCCGCGGCGTCATCCCTGCGGCTAGTCCGAGTGCCGGTGCGGTACGTCGGGCGATTCCTGGAGCTGCCTGATGCCGTCAAGCAGTTCGTCCCAAAGGCTCTCCGCAGCCTTGCGCTGACCATCGCCGTCGCCAGCTCCAGCGGCTCGCCTTCAGCGCGGTGGTACTGGGTCGCGGTGGTCGCCTTCGGCTCGGCGATCGGGTTCACGGTCATCGTCAATGTCCCTATCAACATCGCCCACGGGGT
Organism: Plantactinospora sp. CA-294935; assembly: GCF_050936445.1. Lineage (NCBI taxonomy): Bacteria > Bacillati > Actinomycetota > Actinomycetes > Micromonosporales > Micromonosporaceae > Plantactinospora > Plantactinospora sp. CA-294935. The sequence goes on along the minus strand of NZ_JBNJMU010000001.1, from coordinate 6,040,496 downwards.
CCTGGAACATCGATGATCCACCGGTGGACTGGGAACGCACCCGCCGCCGCTGGGAAGCGTTCCAGGGCGTGCGGCCCTGGCTACTGCTCGCCGGATTCGTCTTAGTCGCCATCGGCACAGCAGACATCGCATGACCGCGAAACCGCCACCACCAGCCAGACCACGTCACCACACCATCGAGAACGGAGCCACCATGACGCAAGAGACCACCGCCCCGCCCGTGCGCCGGAAAGTCACCGACACTCTCATCGCCATCAGCTGGCTCACCCTGCTCGGGGTCATGTTCGGCGGCTACTCGCTGCTGCGACTGCTGACCGAGATCGCCATCGATGCGCATGCCGAACAGTTCTTCCGCGCCGGTCATGCTCACGCCGGCATCCTCACCGCGATCGGCATCCTCTATGTAATGTCGGCGAATCGGGCCGGTCTGTCCGATCGCGCCACGATCATCAGCTTCCTCGTCTATTTCACGGGGATGGGGCTGCTCTCCGGTGGCTTCTTCGTGCACATGGCATTGGGATCCCCTGGAAAGAGCTCCCTGGGAACCTCGGTCATGGCGCCGGTGGGAAGCGTGCTGCTGGCCACGGCGATCGTCTACCTGACCTTCCGACTCTTCCGTCGGCGCTCCTGAACGACGGCCCGGATAGCCGACCCTCCCCGGATAACTCGACTCTTCCAGGGCCTGATCGAAGAGAGTGAGATACAGGCCTCGAACTGCAGAGCCGCGTACGCCATGAAGTACACAGCAGCCATTGACGTCGGTACGTCCGCGAGGGCAGGCCGCGAGCATTCGTCGACTACGCTAAGTCACCGCAAGCGGGGACGGCGGTGCCCGGATCTGCCGAATGTCGTGCGTTTGGGCCTCCTGCTCGGGTGGGGTCGTGGCTGGTCCTGCCGAGTGCGGCGTGGGCAGACGACATGCCCCAGCGTCCGATCGCCGTCACCTGCTCGGCGCTGTACACCGCCCTGTCGGGTTCACTGTGCGACGAACACCAGCGCCTTCGTACGGTCCGCGGGCTGCTTATGCTGCGCCGCGCCTGGCCGCTCGACGACGTGCTCAGGGCGGGGTAGTCAAGCTCGCCTGCGCCGAACCCGACGATCGGCCGGCTCGCGGCCCCATCGTCTTGGCTCGTGACTGTTTCGCCATGGGCGGCGGTCACTTCCAGGCGGGTTGCAACCCGTTGACGAACGCGGCGAACTCGGCCCGCTGCTCCTCGGTCAACAGGTCCTTCGGGATCGTGATCGCCTGGATCTTGCCGAACATGATGTACCAGACCTCGGGGGTCTCGATGACGCGGCCGAGGCCGGCCCACCGAAACCGCGACTCGGCGAGCGGGTTGGCCACCGTGACCCACTCGTCGTCCAGCGTCATGTGAAACCCGTCCTTGATGACGTCGGACTGCATACGCACCGACCGAGCCACCGTGATCGGTGCGATCGCGACCACGAACAGCAGTCCGAGGACCAAAGCCCCGTAGGCCATCGGCATCGAGGGCTCCAGTGCCACCAGGGCGAGGCCGAGGACGATCAGCACTCCGCCCAGGATGCGGACGGAGTTCAGCTGCGGACGGAGGAGGAACCGGAGCGTGCGCCGTAGTCGCTTCTCGTCATAGGGGACCCACATGGAGATCTGCATCGCCGCATCCTAGTCAGCATGGAACGGCCGGCTCGGTTCCGCTCTTGTGGTTGATCTTCGTGGGTCATCCACTCGGGTGGAAGGAGCCACTACCGGAAAGGAGCCTGGGCGTTGACCGAAGCGGCGGGCGCATGGTCGGAAGACTTCATGCCGAGCCGGTGAGCACGCGCTGTCGTTCAGGACTCCTTGCCGACGGAAGCGGGCAATGGCCAGATCGCCCAGTGGGCGTCGTGCGACGCGTGGCGTGAGATGTCGATGAACGCGGGTCCGTAGTCTGTCTCGACCCGCCAATGCTCAAACTGGTCGAGCTCGGTGTTGACGTACCGGGCGAGGACTCGACGAGCTGTTCCATCTCCGCATCGCTCAAGGGCGTGGGCGAGATGTCTGCTGCCATCCGCACATGATGGCTGACAGACGCACACGCTCGTAGCCGCGATCCGCGCGTCACGCACGGTCACGTGGAGGCGGTCTGACGGGCGCCCGGAACGGAGCCGATGAGCGGATATCGGATCATGCGCAGCGTGTAAACGGTTACGCGTCGATCTTCGCGGGCCAGGCGAGCATAGCGGCTTCGGCAACGGCGAGAAGCTCATCCGTGCCGGCGCCGTCGCGCGCGTGCTGGGACATGCCTTGCAGGATGACGCCGACGAGGACGGCCAGACGGCCGGCGTCGGTGCCGGCGGGCAGCCGGCCGTCGGCGACATCGGCCTCGATCCGCTTTCGCAGCGCGGTGATGTTGGCGGTCCGTTGGGCGCGCAGCAGTTCGGTGATGTCAGCCGATGCTGCGGTGCAGTTGACGGCCGCGCTGATGACGAGGCAACCAGGTGGATGCTCGGGCCGGGTGTACTCCACCGCAGCGGCGCGTAGCGCGCGGGCGACACCGTCGCGCACGGACTCCTCCGCCGAGAGTGCCGTCGCGAAGAACGCGCCGTGAGTCTGCTGATAGCGCTCGACCACCTCGCGGAACAGGGTCTTCTTGTCGCCGAACGCCGCGTAGAGGCTGGGTGGCGTGATGCCCATGGCCGCGGTGAGTTCGGCCACCGACACCGACTCGAAGCCGCGTTGCCAGAACTCGCGCAGGGCCGTCACCAGGGCCTGGTCCCGATCGAAGGCTCGGGGCCGGCCACGCCGGCGGGGACGATCATTGGCCATTGACACATTCTATAGCGCTCGCTAGCCTGATGCCCAGGCAATACATAGTGATTACTACAGAAAGGTCACGCGGCATCATGGCACTGCTCAACGGCAAGACCGCTCTGGTCACGGGCGGCAGCCGAGGCATCGGTCGGGCAATCGCCACACGACTCGCGGCGGACGGCGCCCTCGTCGCCGTCCACTACGGCACCAACGAGGCGGCCGCGAACGACACCGTCACCGCCATCACCGGAGCCGGCGGCCGCGCGTTCGCGGTCCGCGCTGAACTGGGTGTACCCGGCGACGCACAGGCGCTGTGGTCCGCCTTCGACGCCGGCCTCACCGAATCCGGCGCCGAACCGGGCGTCGACATCGTGGTCAACAACGCCGGCATCGCGAGCTCCAACGACCTGGCCCGCACGACCGAGGCCGAATTCGACAAGATCGTCGCCGTGAACGTGAAAGCCCCGTTCTTCATCCTTCAGCAGGCCCTGAACCAGTTGCGGAACAACGGCCGGGTCATCAACATCTCCTCCGGCGTCACCCGCATCGCCGCACCCGCGATGATCACCTACTCGCTGACCAAGGGCGCCATCCACACTCTCACCTTCACCCTCGCCAAACAGCTCGGCGAACGCGGTATCACGGTCAACTCGGTGGTCCCTGGCATCGTCGACGTGGACAGCAACGCCGTCTGGCTGCGGGACAACCCTGAACAACTCGCTTTCTGGGGCTCCTTCTCCGCGTTCAACCGGGTCGGCCAACCCGCTGACATCGCCGACGTGGTGGCCTTCCTCGCCTCCGACGAGGCCCGCTGGGTCACCGGCCAGCATCTCGACGCCACCGGCGGCGCACACCTGTGACACATCCCTGTGCGGAAAAGCCGCGATCCGCTCGTCACCGAAATCGACGGCGGGCGCTGCTCGCCGGCGTCGGTTGCACCGAGGCGCGTGCATCTGGTTGAGCATCATGTGGGTCGGCGGTCGTGTGTCGGGAGGACGAACTCACGCTGATCCTCGGCGTCGCAGGCGTCCACGTCATGCTGATCCGGCTGCGCTACGACGGATGGGCGGACGAGGTGATCAACAGCGCCGGATCGGTCGCGAACGGACCGGGCGCTTGGACCCTCATCGACCACGAGCTGTCCCTCGAACTGGGCGCACGGACCGCCGCGGCCCTCGGCTTCCCGCGCGACTGCCGCCTGCACCTCGACGTGGACGACGCCGGGATCCGACGGGTCCGTGCCGCACTCCTGGAGATCCTGCAATCCGCATGCTTCGTGGTTGACACCCCAGGGCCTCGCTGGCCGAAGTCCTCAGCAGGACGAGGTGGTCCGCCTGTTGTTGTTCCTCGGCCCTGCGGGCAGCCACCCGATGCTGCCTACAGTGCGGTGAGGAGCGAAGGTGGAAGCAACCGACGAATCAGCCGAGTTCGTGGAGCGGGTCGCCGCTCTGGATATCGGCAAAGCCAATCTCGTGGCCTGCATCCGGGTGCCGCACGAACGCCTTCCAGGCCGACGGCGACAAGAAGTCGCCGAGTACGCCACGACTACCGGCGCCCTGCTCCACCTCGCTGACCAACTGCGTCGGCTACAGGTCACGCGAGTGGCGATGGAGGCCACCTCCGACTACTGGAAGCCGGTGTTCTACCTCCTGGAGGCGGAAGGGTTCCAGTGCTGGCTCCTCAACGCCAGCCACGTCAAGAACGTGCCCGGACGACCCAAGACCGACAAACTCGACGCCGTATGGTTGGCCAAGGTCGTCGAGCGGGGCATCTGCGCGCCCAGCTTCGTGCCACCCAAACCGATCCGCCAGCTACGCGACCTCACCCGCTACCGCCGCTCCCTCATCCGCGACCGCACCCGAGAGAAGCAACGCCTGGAGAAACTCCTCGAAGACGCCCAGATCAAACTGTCCGTCGTCGCCTCGGACATGTTCGGCGTCTCCGGCCGGGCCATCCTCACAGCGCTGATCGCCGGGGAACGCGACCCGCAGGTCCTGGCCGAGCTGGCCCGCGGCCGGCTCCGCGCAAAGATCACCCAACTCCGGGAGGCCCTGACCGGCCACTTCGCCGACCACCACGCCCTGCTCTGCGCCAAGATGCTCCAACGTATCGACGCGATGACCGCCGACATCAGCGAGCTCAACACCGTGATCGAAACCGTGATCAGCCCTTATGCGGCTCAGGTCGCTCAACTCGATGAAGTGACCGGGATCGGCGCCACCTGCGCCCAGGAACTCATCGCCGAACTCGGCGTCGACATGACCGTCTTCCCCACCGCCAAACATCTCGCGTCCTGGGCCCGCTTCGCACCCCGCGCGAACCAGTCCGCCGGCAAGACGAAACCCGCCACCACCGGCAAGGGCAACCCCTGGCTCGCCAGCACCCTCGGCGAAATCACCGCAGTGCTCGCCCGCAGCGACACCTTCCTCGGCGAACGCTACCGACGCCTGTCCCGACGCCGAGGCAAACTCCGCGCCATCGTCGCCACCGGCAACTCGATCCGCACCGTCATCTGGCACCTACTCGCCGACCCCACCGCCCGCTACCACGACCTCGGCGCCAACTACCACGACACCCGCTACCACCAACACCTCCAACACAACCTCATCCACCAACTCGAACGCATCACCGGACAGCAAGTCACCCTCACCACCCGCATCGACGCCTCCGCCACCTAACCAACCAGGTCACAGCCAACCCAACCCATCGCGGCTACACCGCGATGCTGCCGCCTGCCCACCCACTCAACATTTTCGAGTCAGCCGCGATCCGCGCCCGAGGCATCCGCTAGGCGGTGACCGAGTGTAGTGGGCCGGCGCCAGTGCCGTGGACGGCAGCCGCAGGGCGGGGGGCATCGATCCCGTCGCCCCACACCAACGTCATGAACATGTGCGTGACGTGTTCGCCCAGCTCAAGGCCATCAATGACACTTAGGGCGGCGGGTAAGGTGGAGCAGGACCACCTCCGCCGAGTCCTGCTCGGAGAACGCGAGGTCGATCTCGACTCGATCCGAAACGGCGGCGACCGGCGGTCTGCCGCTGAACGGGAACAGGGTCAGGAAAGGGAGTTGAGGAACGGCTCGTGGGCGTTCCGGAACTCCCAGCCGTAGTAGCGGTCCCAGTTGATCGACCAGGTCATCAGGCCCCGGAAGTTCGGATTGGTGCCGCTGCGCGGGGTGTAGCCGCCGCAGGAGGTGCCGCGTACCAGGCAGGTGACCGCCTGCTGCACGCCGGCCGGGGCCACGTAGCCGTTGCCGGCGCTGGTGGCCGCGGGCGTACCGAATGCGACCTGGTCCTCGCGTAGCGGCGGGAAGACGTTGGCGGCGTTCCCGGCGACCGGGAAGCCGGCGAGCAGCATGTCGGTCATGGCGATGTGGAAGTCCGCGCCGCCCATGGTGTGGTACTGGTTGTCCAGTCCCATGATCGGTCCGGAGTTGTAGTCCTGCACGTGCAGCACCGTGATGTCGTTGCGCAGGGCGTGGATCACCGGCAGGTACGACCCGGCGCGCGGGTCCTGCCCGCCCCACGGACCGGAGCCGTAGTACTGGTAGCCGAGCTGCACGAAGAAGGTCTCCGGCGCCATGGTGAGGACGAAGCCGGCGCCGTAGCGCTGCTTGAGGGCCCGGATCGCCGAGATCAGGTTCACGATCACCGGGGTGGTCGGGTTCCGGAAATCGGTGTCGCCGGTGTTCAGCGACAGGGAGTGGCCCTCGAAGTCGATGTCCAGCCCGTCGAGCCCGTACCGGTCGATGATGGCGCTGACCGAGCTGACGAACCGGTCCCGGGCCGCCGTGGTCGTCAACTGCACCTGGCCGTTCTGCCCGCCGATCGAGATGAGCACCTTCTTGCCCTGCTGCTGCTTGGCCCGGATCGCGGCGATGAACGCCGCCTCGGTCTCCACGCCGGGGCATTCGCCGGCCGGGCAGAGCTGGAAGCGGATGTCGCCGGAGGTCACCGAGGTCGGTTCCCCGAAGGCGAGGTTGATGATGTCCCAGTCGGCGGGCACGTCCGCCATCCGGAGGTATCCGGAGCCGTTGGCGAAGCTGGCGTGCAGGTATCCGATCAGTGCCCGTTTCGGCAGCCCACCGGTGGGCGGGGTGGTGGGCGGCGGAGTGCTGGGTGGCGGGGTGGTCGCGGGCGGGGTGGTGGTGGGTGGCGTGCCGGTGCCCCCGCAGGAGGCTCCGTTGAGGGTGCAGTTGGTCGGGGTGCCGGCGCCGGTCACGACGAAGCCGAACGACGCGGAGGCGCCCGGAGCGAGAGTGCCGTTCCAGGATCGGTTGGTGAAGGTGTACCGCTGGCCGGAGGAGGTCAGCAGGGCGTCCCAGTAGGTGCCGACGACGCTGCCGGCCGGCAGGTCGAACGCGACGGACCACGAGGTCAGCGTGCTGGTGCCGCCGTTGCTGACGGTGTACTTCCCCTCCCAGCCGGCCCCCCAGTCGGAGGTCTTGGCAAAGGTGGCGGTGGGTCCGGCGGCGAACGCGGGCAGCGCGACAGCCACGGCGCCGCTGGTCGCCAGTACCGCGGCGACGGCGGTGAGCAGCAGTGTTCTGGAGCGTCTCATGGGGTCCTCCGGAGGCGTCACTGGGCATACCGACCATCGACAGGATGGTTAATTATTAGGACTATTAACAGTTCCTGTCCAGACCCCGGCGGCAAACCCGTCCTGCCGCGCCGCCGGTGCGGTCGACTCAGACGATCAGGTGAGGACGAGCGGGAGTTTCCCGGCCAGCTCGCCCAATTCGGCCTCTTCCGAGCTGGTGGGGGGACGCCGGCCGGTGCCGACCAGCAGCGCGTCCTCGTCCGAGAACGCTGCGGGAAACGGGCTACCGGCTATCTTTTCCAGCATCTCGCGCGACCGGGCGAGACCCTCGGCGGGCGGCTTCCTCGGATACTCGACGTACGCGATCAGGTCGAGGTGGTGCAACGTCCACTCCAGGACGTACGCGGCGAGGTAGTCGCGCACGGTGAGCACCTGGTCGCGGGTGCTGACCCGGAGGTCCGGGTCGGCGAGTACGGCGGCCCGACCGGCGGCGGAACCCACGTCGTCGAGGTGGAACTTCAGCAGCCACGGCTCCTGGTACGCGGCGGCCAGCCGGACGATCAGCGCGTCGAGCGGGTCGTCCCCGGTCGGCGGCGTCTCGGCGACCTCCCAGTAGGTGACCGCGTCGCGGGTCGGTTCGGATTCGGCGGGAGTCACGAGGATGATCAGGACATCCTGGGCGTCGATGACGAGGTGACACACCAGGTCCCGCACGAGCCAGCCGGTACAGCCGGACGGCCGGGCGAAGGCCTCGTCCGGCAGTTCGGCGATCGCCGTGCGCAGCGCCGTCCAGGAGCGTGAAAAGAGGTCCACATCGGCAAGATAGTGCGGTGCCGCCCCCGCGACGGCAAGACCGTCGAACCGCCGTACTCGACGAGCGGCCCGAAGCCGACCGGAACGCGTCCGATCGGTAGATCCGATCCGATCCGAGGCGGGTGGAAAGCAGCGCCGGTCAGGGGAAGGCCGGCATCAACTCGTCGTGGATCAGGCGAAGCTGACTGTCGACGTCGGCCACCCCGGGAACGTCACGGCCGGTGAAGGATTTGACCAGGCCGGCATCGGTGATCGCGCAGATCATATGGTTGACACCGGTCGGGGCGATGTCCCTCTCGATCTTCGCCCGCACCTCGTCGGGAGTGCCCGCCAGGGACAGCTTCTCGGTGATCTCCGGACTGGTCAGCTCGATGCCTCGCGCGAGGTCTCCCGCTGCGATGGCCTTGGTGATCGGCACCAGGTCATCGGGGTTCACGCCGTTGCGTTCGAGCTGCTCGCTCGGCATCGCGGAGGCGTACAGGCCGACCATGCTCCGAGCAGCCTCCTTGGCGGCAGCCGAGTCCGGTCCGACGGCGAAGACGACCCAGGCGCCGATGTCCAGGGACCGCCAGTCCTTGCCCGCGCGCTCCGCGCCGATCCTGAAATGCTCGACCGCGTACTCGTAGGCGGCACGCGAGTAGCTGAGCGCGTGGTGCACGCCGTCGGAGAGTTCACCGGCGGCCTGGAAGGACTTCGGCCCTCGCATCGCACCGATCTTGACGGGTAGGTGCTGCTGGACCGGACGGGCGAAGGTGAACAACCCGTCGTAGGAGTGGAACTCGCCATCGCGGGTTATGGTGCCCTGGTCCAGCAGCGTACGGACGACCCCGACCGCCTCCTTGACCCGACTGAGCGGCTTGGTGGTGGTCCAGTCGATCTTGTATTGCGCCAGGACGCCGAAGTTGCCGCTGCCCAGCACGACCTCGGCACGGCCGCCGGTCAGCTCGTCGAGGGTCGCGGCGGCCTGCGCGATGAGGCTCGGTTCGCGGAGCGTGACGGACGACAGGCTCGGGCCCAGCCGGATCCGCGAGGTCTGGGCCGCAGCGGCGGCGAACAGCAGCCACATGTCCTTGTGCCACGGCTCGTCCGCCGCGTACACGGCATAGAGGCCAAGTTCGTCCGCCAGCCTGATGGATGCGAGTGACTCGCTGATCGGATAATCGGGGAGCATGGCGTAGCTGAACTTCACGGTGGTGCCTCCTTGGCCGCGGGTCGTCGTCACACGTGGGGGAAGCAGTGCGGTTGAAGTACGTAGCAACCCAACCCTAACCATCACCTCTCCGACGTGTCGATTGTCGAAAGCTCCACCCACGCCCCGTCCCGCACCCAGGCGGCCTTCGCTTCCTCCGTGCCGGAGGCGACCGTCGACCACCCCGGGCGAGGCCCCAGCCGAGCCGGGGCGGACGGTCCACCGCCGTGACACGGCCGCGCCGCGACGACAGCGCTCGACGGTGCCGAGCCCTGGCGACGGGGCCGGCGGCGAATGAGCGAGGTTCACCACCGAGCCACACAGATTTCAGGCATCCACACTGTCTGCTTCGCCATTCGTCTTTGATGATGGAATTCCGGACGTAGGGAGGCCGCACGGTGTCATCCGTATACTGGCTCGCGCGCTCGGGAATTGCCGTCGTGGGTAGGACGCCGCGCCGCGTGAGGAACGGACTTGCCGCAACCGTCACCTCGGCGAGCTACCTGGGATGGCGCTCCAAGCGCCTGGTGACGCAGGAAAACATGGCGAAGGTCCTGGGTCTGCCCGCATCCGATTCTCGGGTCAGGCGGGCCGCGCTGAGTTCCTGGAGCAACTACGGCCGGACTGCGGCATCACTGATCTGCCTGCCCTATCTCGACATGCTCGACATCGACGCCCGCACCCAGGATCTGACCCAGGGCATGACCTGGACAGAGTGCGTCCGATCGGCGATGGCGCCCGGAAAGGGGGTGATCATCACTACCGGTCATTTCGGGAGTTGGGACCTTGCCGGCGCCATCGCCGCGCGCCACGTCCCGCTCTCCGCCATCGCGGACACATTCAAGGATCCGCGACTGAACAACCTCCTTCAGGGACACCGGAGGGAGAAGAGCGTCGACATCATCCCGGTGTCGAGTGCCGTCCGCCGGGTGATGCAGGAACTCGTCGCGAGCAGAGCGGTGGCGATCGTCATTGACCGGCCGGTGCCCAGAGAACGGGGCGTGGAGGTGACGTTCTTCGGCCACAAGACCTACGTGCCCGTCGGGTCGGCGGCGCTGTCGGTGAGATCGGGGGCGCCGATCATGCCCGGCTACGTCTGGTACGCACCGAACAACCGCTACTACATCCGGGCGTTCCCACCGATGTTCCCGAACGCGGCGAGTAGCCACCCCGAACGGAAGCGGGAGATGCGGCGCCTGGCGCAGTACATGTTCGCGTGTCAGGAGGAGGTGGTACGGCAGTGCCCGACGCAGTGGTTCATGTTCCGCCGATTCTGGCCCGCCGAGGCGGAGGTACCGGGAGCGGAGGCCACGGAGGCGATGGCCGCGTAGCCGCACACACCGCTCGGCGAGGCCATCTCCGCACGCCATGGGTCGCACGCCTGCGGGTGTGAGGCGCTTCCGACGCAGGGACCTGGCAGCGCCCGTGATCGCCGCGATCAGCTCTCGGCAGCCCGGCGCTCGGCCCGGGACTCGCGGCGGCGACGGACCATCCGGCGCGGAGGGTCGACGAACCAACTCCAGGCACATTGTGCGACGTAGGCGGCGGGGTTGAGCCGGGCCGGTGGCTGCTCCTGCCCACCGGCCCGCACCCTGCGGTCGAGGATGGCTCGGCGCAGGTCGTTCGGTGTGGTTCCGGGAAAGCGCGTGTAGGCGGCACCGATGTGCTGCCAGAAGTGCGCGTCGCTCGCACCGATCTCGGCCAGGCCCCACTCCTCGTTGGCCGAACGCACGGCGGCGCGCCGGGTCGAGTTGGCAGGGCTCGGATTGTAAACCTCGATCCCGTCGATCTCGTACCCCGCGCTGAGCAGTGCGTCGATCCTCCGGCGGCTCAGGCTCGGCACCAGGTTCCCGAGCGGGTGCGGCACGACCACCAGCCCTCCCTGCTCCTTGATGGCGTCGATGCTCTCCTGAACCGGGCGCAGCGGCTTGGGTGCCTTCGTGACGAAGAGGCCGAGAAGATGGCCGTGACGTGTCGAAACCTCGACTCCGGTGATCATCCGCACCGGGGAGTCCTGTTCGGCCAGCAGTTCCTCGACCCGCCGTGCACCCTCGACATGATCGTGATCGGTGACCGCGATCAGTGTCAGTTGCCGGAGAGCCGCGGTCTGGACCAACCGCGCCGGGCTGATCCAGCCGTCGCCCAGGTTGGTGTGCAGGTGAATGTCGGCCCGGCCGAAACCGGGCGCCGGCAGCGTGCTGTCGACTCCGGGCTCGCTGCTCCTCTGGTCGTGCACCTCACGATCGTAGGCGTACCGCCGAGCCGGCCGGGCCGCCACCGAAGTCGTGCACGTCACGATCGTAGGCGTACCCCGAGCCGGCCGCGCCGCCGCCGAGGTCGTGCACGTCACGATCGTCGGCGTACCGCCGCGCGGACCGGGCCGCAGCCGAGGTCGTGCACCGATCCTGGAGCCGGCGGTCGGTGCCGGGCACCGCCCGTGCCGGGACGGACAGCTTTCCGACATCGATCGGCCTTGGCGAATCGACGCTATCGCGAGCGGTCATCCGTCGCTCATCATGGATGTCCGGGTGTCGGGGGCACCCCGCCGCCGGCGCTAGCCGAGAGCGAGGACCGTCATGCGCAATCGTCCGTCCCGAGTGGCCCGTTGGCTCCGTATCCTGCTCGTGCCCGCCCTCGCCGCCGTCCTGACCGCCGCCTCCGGCACGGTCGGGTACGCGGCGGCGGAGCCGGCACCCGCCTGTGGCGTGCGGTACCAGGTCACCGGAGCGTTCCCGCCGGCCATGCAGGCCCAACTGATCATCAGCAACCTCGGCCAGGCCGAGATCAACGGGTGGACGCTGCGATTCTCCTTCCCCGACAAGCAGCCGCTGTACTTCTTCGGAGCGGAGCTGGTCAGCCGGGGTGCGGACATCGTCACCACCCGGGACCTCGGGTACAACGCCGTGGTCCCGCCGAACGGCAGCGTGACGATCGGCTATCTCACCACCATTCCCGCGCCGACCCCGACCGACTTCGCGGTGAACGGCGCCCCCTGCCAGGCCGGCTAGCGTCCGTTCGACGGACGATCCCGCGACAACGGAGTACCGGACGGACGCCGCACCTCCCGGGCGGACCGGGCCCGACATCGTGACGACCACTGCCTCGTCAGTACGGCGGAACCGCACTGACGAGGCAGTTGGTCACCTGGGGCGCTATTTCTTGACGATCCTGATCGTCATCTCTTGACGATCCTGATCGTCGCCGTGCGGTACTTGTCGCGCCGCTCGTTCTTCGTCGGGTCGTAGTTGTTCTCGATGTTGCCGGCGGCGTCGACCGAGAACCACCGGAACGTCGTCGTCTCGGTCACGTGGAACACCTGCCCCGGCTCACGGAACTCGGTCGCCTCGTAGCGCGGCGAGTTCAGGGTGGGTCGGCTGCCGTCCGTCGTGTAGTAGATGGTGGCCGGCTCGTTGGTCTCGAAGCGGACGTCGACGGGGCCGTAGTACTTTCCGCCGCCAGGCAGCAGCCGGGACGTCGGGTCCTGCTTGTCCCTGCCCCACTCCGCCGCGATCCGGAACATCTCCATGATCCCGTTGGCGTACTCCATCGTCTCGGCGTGGCCGCTGACCAGCGCCGGATCACCCACCCACGGCGGCTGGAACGAGCCGCCCTGCCAGGTGCCGGTGGCCGGGTTGTAGATCGAGCCGCCGACCTCCCAGCCGAAGGCGTAGATCCCGTAGGTGTGGTACAGGTCCTCGCGCACGTTGCCGGCCGAGGAGTAGAGGACGTCCGACGACCCGCCGACGTTCTCCGGCGTGACCACGGTCTCCCGGTGCGCCTTGACCTGCGACAGGATCCGGGCGGCCGACTGCCAGTAGAACGCCTCGTCACCCAGCGGCGGGCGCGGCGTGGTGATCCGGCCGTCCGCGATGTAGGCGCCGGGCTGCCAGAAGAGCTGGCCACCGTTGGAGTGCACCGACATCATGAACTTGATGTTCGAGTACTTCTCGACCAGCCAGATGATGTTTTTCGACTCGGGCTCGGACAGCTCCTCCGGTCCCTGGTAGGTGTTGCTGACGCAGTCGGTCGACCCACCCGCGTAGCCGTCGTGGCCGGACCCGACCCGGTAGTTCCGGTTCAGGTCGACGCCCCAGGCGTCACGCCGGGCCGGATCGGCGTTCTCGTCCGGGCAGTGGTTCGTCATGTTCCGCCGCTGCGACGCGAAGTTGTAGAAGCTGTAGTTCGCGCCGTCCGGGTTGTTGGAGAGGATGAGGAAGATGTCGGTGTCGTTGACGATCTTCTTCGTCTCCCGGTCGGACCGGTAGTTGTGCACCAGCCGCTCGGCCGTCTCCAGCGTGGTCGTCGCGGGTACCCACTCGCGGGCGTGGTCCTGCGCCTGGATCAGCACACCCGGCTTCTTGCCGTCGCGGTGCTTGCCGATCCGCAGGACCGGGATCGTGGCCGGGCCGCGTGGCACCTCACCCTCCGGTGCGCCGGCGCGCTTCTGGTCGAGGAAGTCGGTCAGCGCGACCGGACCGGCCGTCGGAGCCACGATGCCGGTACCGGCGTTCGTCCGGTACGGGTGCGCCCGGTCGATGAGGCCCTGCGACCCGGTCTCCAGGGCTGCGGCCACCTGCGCGGCGGTGCTCGCGAGCCCGCCCGAGGCGTCCTTGCCGAGGAGGACCCGGACCGCCTTGCCGACGACCTCGACGCCGAGCGGCAGGTTCGCCCCCGGACGGTCCACGAACTCGACGGTGATGTCGTTGCCGCCCTCGTGGCCCCACGCCGCCGAACTGACGACGACCGCCTCCTGCCCGGTACCGCCGATGGTGGCCTGCGCCTTGCGCTGGTAGCCGTTCGTCCTGTTCGGCAGATAGACGATCTCGGCGATGTCCGGGTACTGCCGGGCGATCTCCTCGGCGCGGCGGTAGAGCTGCTGCGGGTGCCGGTAGCCGTCCACGAAGTCCGACTTGTAGCCCGGATTCGCCGTCAGTGGCGGCGGAGCCTCCTCAAGCCAGTTGGAGACGAAACCGGTCGTGACGCCGCCGGTCGAACTCGTCACCCGGATCTGCTTCGGGCGCGCGTCGAGCTTGAACAGGTTCCGATGGAACATGTACTGCCCGGAGTCGACGAACCGGCTCATCGTCCGGGCGAAGCCGAACGGCGTGCCCCGGCCCGAGTCGTTCTCGAGCTGCATCGTGACGACCGGGTCGGACTGCTGCCCTTCGGTGGTCCGCGCCTCGACGTAGAGGAAGCCCTGGCCCTTGGTGGTGAACCAGTCGGCGCGGACGACCCGTACCGTCTCTTCGTGGTTGACCGGCTGGACGGCCCGCGCGCCGAGGGTCTGGAGGCCGCCGTCGGCCTCGTCGCTCCAGGCGAAGCTCTCGCCGTTGCCGAGGATGGTGACGCCCATCGCCCTGAGTTCGGCGACCTGTCCGGCGGTCACCACCGCCTCGCCCTCGATGCCGGCCGGCACGCGTCGAAGCCCGTGCTCAAGGTCGAAGCCGGCGGCGACCACCTTGTCCAGCATGTCGGCACCGGTGAGCTGGATGCGCACCAGGCGTACCGACTCCTGGCCCTCAAGCGAGGATCGTCCGGGACCGCCCGCGGCCGCGGACTTCGCTGGATCCGCGCCTGCCGGCGCCGTCGCCATGAGGACTGTCCCGACCAGGGCGGGCAACGCGAGCAGCGCGATGCGCAGTCGTCTGCGTCGCATGCTCCCTCCTTCTGTTTGCGGCCTGTGGTTGACGCCGGGCCGGCCCCAGGTCGGGGCGGCCCGATCCGTTCAGCACGGTCGTGCTGAGCTCGCCCACGGTGAGCCGTGGTACGACGCGGTTGCCGACCTGAAGAGGATGGCGTGGCCGGTGAGCGGGCTGGGTGCGGTGAGCGTATGCGCATTTTTCGCATCGACGGGTGGCGCAAACCGGATCTTGAGCATTACTTGAGCTTGTCGTCCCACCGCGGCAACGCGGAGTAACGACAGTCCCGTCTGCACCTCCCCGGCGTCGCCACGACCGGTGCCCGGATCAGCGGCGGCCCTTGAAGACGCTCTTCGGGATGTAGCCGGTCACGACCTGGGTGCGGTCGACCACCTCGGCGTTGTGGTAGTTCACCGCGATGGAGGCGAACGAGTACGCCTTCGGGACGGTCAGGCCCTGGGTGGTGACGAGGAAGTCCACGGTTTTCTCGACCGCGATCCGCATCGCCCGGTCGAGGTCCCAGTGGATGCCCATCATCATCCAGTGGTCGTCGGTCTCGGCCCACGGCAGTTCGGTCGGCACGTTCTTGACCAGGGTGATCCGGAACGTACCGGAGAGCGAGTGCTCGACGGCGGTGCCGCTGACCTCGCCGTCGCCCTGGCAGCTGTGCGGGTCGCCGATGAAAACCTGCGCCCCGGGTTGGAAGACCGGCAGATAGAGCGTGGTCCCGACGTTGAGGTCGCGGACGTCCATGTTGCCGCCGAACTTGCCCGGCGGCGTGGAGTTCTGCACGCCGGTGGCCGGCGGCGGGGCGTCCTCGGTGTTGCCGATGAACTCGCCGGTCGGCGAGGCGACCGCGATGATCCCCATGAACTTCCTCGTCGGGATGATGATGTCTTCGGAGAAGAAGACGACCTCCCTCCCCCGGTACATGCCGGTGCGGTAGAGGTGGGTACGCACGTCGGGCCAGACGCCGGCCGGCAGGCCGGGCGGGATCTCGGCCGGTATGTCGAGGCCCTGGTCGCCCTCCCGCCAACCCGGATAGAAGGTCGCCATGACTCCGCCGGTCGGCGCGGTGTTGTTGAAGCCGTACGGCACCCGGGTGTCGATGTCGAGGATGTCGACCGCGATGGTGTCGCCCGGCTCGGCACCCCTGACGTAGATCGGGCCGGTCAGCACGTGCCCGCCGTACTGCCGGCCGGTGGCCTGCCGCTCCGGCAGGGTCTCCCAGAACGCCAGTCCGTCGGAGAGGATCTCGTCCGGCTTGACTCCGAAGGCACCGAAATAGTCGCGCGGGTCCACGGCGGGGTTGGTGAACCCCTGGTGGGAGAGGGTGTCGACCCGGACGGTCTCGCCCGACCTCATGGTGAGACCCGGCTCCCAGCCGATCGGGAACCCGCCCCAGTGCAAGGTGTCCGGGGTGGACCTGAGGTGGTGGTTCCACTTCGGCCGCTGCGGACCGCCCCGGCCACCGGCACGGGTGGGCGACGCCTGGGCGGCGGCCGGGACGCCGGCCGCGACGGTCGCGGCCAGACCGGCGGCCAGCAGACTGCGCCGACTCGCCGAACTCCAGTGGTTGGTGGACATGCTCGACTCCCGTCCCTGAACCTGCTCAACCTGGGCCGTGGCGGTCAGGTTCGGCGCTCACCTGCGGCCACACCGACCGCACCGGAGGTTGATGAGGTCCACTGGCAAGGGCACCACGGGCCCGGCCGGAGCCGCTCCCGGGTACTCGGATCCGCCCTCTCGATCATGGAGGGTCGGTACACCGTCGCCGTCCGGTGTTTCCACCACGTGACGGTCGTGCAAATCCGGTGCTTCCGCTCGGTACCACTGGCCGGCTCGGCGGCGGCGACGACGGCGAGCCGGGTCAGGAGGCGTCGGACAGCCGGCCGAGGTGCGCGGCCGGGTCGAACGGCACGTCGGCGGGCAACCGCGCCAGCCGGTGGCGGACCGCGTCGAGCAGGCCCGGATCCGCCGGTACGCCGGCCGAGGCGAGCGCGGTCACGGCGTCGGGACCGGCGGTCCCGGCGGCGATCCTCGCCGGCAACCGGTGGGCGTACCCGGGGGTCGCCGATCTCGACCAGGGCGGCGAGCGCCTAACCGGCTGCGAGGTCGTCGTCCCGCCCGACCGACGCGGCCAGCGCGTCGGCGGCGACGGCGGTGGCGTCGCCGGCCCGGCGGAGTCCCCAGACCGCCGCCTCCCGGACCGCGGGGGCGGGGTCGTCGAGCGCGGTCGCCAGCACCTGCACCATCGGCCGGCGCACCGACCGGTACCGGCCGACGAGCCCGCCGCCGCAGCGGGCCGCCTTCTCGCGTACCGCCGGATCGGCCGAGGCGAGCAGTGCCGTGACCACGGCGGGCTGGTCGGCGGGGACGAGATGGTCGAGCAGGTCCTCGATCGGATCCCAGTTCCACAGGTACGGGCCGACCTCGACGCCGTACTCGTGCTCGTCGCGGTCGAGCCAGGGGTCCCCGTCGGCCCAGCCCGCCCGTACGGCCGCGACCGCCACGTCGCCGGGCCACGGTGCCGGTGCGCGGGCCGCGGCCAGTGCCGCCGCGGCGCGTACGGTGGCCGGCCCGTCCCCGGCGAACGCCTCGGCGAGCAGCGTGGTGGCCGGGTCGAGGGTGGCCGCCGCGATGACCAGCGCCCCCCGTGCGTGGGCGTCGGTCTCGACCGGCCAGCGGCCGTGCAGGGCCGTCAGGATGTCGCCGGCCCGCTCCGGGCACTGTCCGAGCGCGTAGGCGGCGGCCAGCCGGGTCCACGGTTCGGCGGCGGCCAGCAGTGGAAGCAGCCGGTCGACCTGGGCGGTGACCGTGCTGCGGAGTGCGGCCAGCACCGGATTGTCCGGGTCGACGATGTCGGCCATGTCGCCGAGCAGATGTGCGATGCCGCCCGGGTCCGTGGTGGCCGGCTCGTTCAGCAGGACGGCGAGGAACGGCACCGCCGGGGCGGTCGCCGAACACACGTTGCCCTGGTGCAGGATGCGGGCGCGCAGTTCGTAGAGCGACTGGAGCGCGTCCTCCTCGTCGGGACCGGCGACTCTGCGGATCAGGTCGGGCACGTCGCCGGCGGGGCCGTACGCGTGCGTCAGCTCCGTCCACGGCAACCGGTCTAGCTCGTCCAGCACGGGGCGACGGTACACACCCTCGGCGTCCCGTGTCGCCGGCGTCCCGTCGTCCCGTCCGCCCCGGCGCTCCGCCCCCACCGCGAAGATCGCCAAGACCGGATCATCGGTAGGCTTGGCGGGATTACCGTGGTGCGCCTGGAATCCAGCGCCAAGGAGGCCCCGCCGTTCCCACAAGGGACAGCGGGGCTGACGCGGGACCCGGCCTCCGGTCCGGGCCGGATCCGCTCCCCCCGGCGCCGACGGGACGGCAGCCCTCCTCGTCCCGCCCCGGAGGCCGCGACGGGCGCTGCCGCCACCATGATCGCCGGGCCGGGTACGGCGCCGCTCTCCACTTCCGCCGGCCGGACCTTGTAACATTGCCGCGTTCCTCAGTCGGCTGCTGAAACGAGACGACATGCGGTGGTTCCGGCGTCTGCTGGGTAGGAGGCAGGTCCAGCACGATCCGGCCCGGCAGGAGGCACTCCTGTCGGACCTTCGGCACCGGTTCGGCGCCGGCGCGCAGGTCCGGTTCGCCGACCAGGCCGACGCGGTCACCCGGTTGCTGGACGGCGACGACGGCCTGATCGTGGCGGCCAGGGTCATCCGGGAGTTCGCCGACGCGGCTCACGCCGACCTTTTCGCCCAGGCCACCGAGTTGTACCGGCGTACCGGTCGCCGGCTCGTGGTGGACCGCCGGAACTACCGGCCGCTGTGGCGGGAGGCCGGGCCGCAGTTGCGCTGGCCGTTGCTGGCGCTGCCCTGCGGCTTCCACCCGTACGCGCAGGTGGCCGGCGCGGTCACGGTCGTCGGCGCCCGGGCGCCCCGGCTGGTGCGGATGACCGATCCGAGCCCGCTGCTCCGACACGTGTTCGAGGTGCTCGACCTCACCGCCGCCGGCTGGGAGTACGGCCGGGTCCGGGCGGACGTCGACGCCGCCGCCCTGGCCAACCGGCTGATATCGACCGCCCAGCAGATCCGCGCGGCCATGGACGACCCACCCCGGCTGCCGCCTCCGGCCCGGGAACTGATGCGGCGCAACAACAACATCGACGTCTATGACCACACCGGCCGCCGGGTGGTCAGCGCGATCAATCTGGGCGCGGAGATGAGACCAGCGCTGCTGGCCTGAGATCCCCGGCAAGCCGCCGAGCCGACCCCGAAGCAGGCACGAGCCGACCCCAAGTGGGCACGAGCCGACCCGCATCGGGCACAAACCGACCCGAAGCGGGAGATCCGGGAGATCGAGCCTCACCGACCACGATTCCGGCACCGTCCGGCTCAGCCGCCGTACATCCGGGCGCTGGTGGGTGACTCGGAGTCCGCCGTGGGTAAGCGCACCGCGCGGACGGGCCCTCGGTGGGCAACGGCAGGCGACTGCCGCGTCCGGGAGCGGATCGGGAGGACGGTCATGGGATACCGGGCGCGTCAGGGCGAGCAGCCGGTCGATCCGGACCGCGCCGAGGACGAGGACGGCCAGGCCAGGTTGACACAGGTGGTCGCCGAGACGGAGGTTCCGGCGCCGTCGGGTACGGACGAGAGGCCAGACATCGTCACCGAGGACGACAACTCCGGGGTGGCCGGCGGCGCGTCCGGCGGTAGCGGCGGCGGCTCGGCGACGACCGGGCACCCCGATTCGGTGCACTGAACCGATCCGCTGAGCGCTACCCGCACCCGTCGCGGTCGTCATCGGCCGGTGGCGGGTCCCCGGTCCGGTCAGCGCGACGGCAGGCCCAGGCGTTCCAGGATCTCCCGCAGCCGGTGCCGGCCGGCCATCGACGCCGGCCCACGGAGGCGGTCCAACACCCTGCTGCTCCAGTTGCCGGACAACCCGAAGCGGGCGTTGTACCCGGAGAGGATCCTGTCGTAGCTGGCGATGTGCGCGTCGGCCGCGACGGCGTCGTACTGCTCTCGGTGCAGGACGGCGGCCTGCGGCAACCGCGGCTTGATGTCGGCCTGTTCGGTGGGATCGGGCGTGCCGACGGCCAGCCCGAAGGTCGCCACCGCGTGCGGCGGTAGCTTCAGTTCCGCCGCGACCTCGGCGGGCCGGTTGCGGATGGCGCCGACGAACACCGAGCCGAGGCCGAGCGATGCGGCGGCCACCACCGCGTTCTGGGCGGCCAGCGCGGTGTCGACGAAGCCGATGATGGTGGTCTCCAGGTAGTCGGCGGCGGCGACCTCCCGGCGGGCGCGTGCGGCCAGCCGGTGGGCCCGGTCGAGGTCGGCGACCCAGACCAGGAAGAGCGGCGCCTGCGCGACGAAGGCCTGGTTGCCGGCGAGCCCGGCCAGCCGGGCCTTGCGCGCGGGGTCGCGCACCGCCACCACGCTCCAGGCTTGGAGGTTGGACGACGTCGGCGCGGACTGGGCCGCCGCGATCAACGCGGTCAGTTCGTCGTCGGTGACCTCGCGCGGCCCGAACCTGCGCACGGAACGGTGTGCGAGTTGCAGGTTGAGCACATCGCTGGCCACCGCGAGAACGGCGGCGGGGTCGCCGTAGCGGGCCGCGGCCGTCATCGCGCCGTCACCTCGTCCGAGGATCGCCGGGTCCGGTACGGGAACGGCTGGCCGGGGCGGACCCGGCGGGCAAGGCGACGGCACCGGGCGGGGCGGGAGTGGGCGGGCATCATTCGCGCGATGGTGCCATGCGCGGCCCGGGTGGGCTGATCCGGTGTCCGGGATCGTCCTCCCGTTCGGGTGAGTAGCAGCGCGGCGTCACCCGTTTCGTACTCTCCGAGACCCCCTACCTGCCGGAGATCACCCGCCCGGGTGACCAGCTCCTACCCCTGCCCCAGGGGTGAGTACGGCCACTTCGGGTGATCCTCGGGTGACCGGCGGCGACAAGATCCAGCAGCGGCCAGGCGGCATTGACATGTTTCAGTGCCTTGCTTGAAACTTATCAATGTCGGCATCGGCGATCATCGATCGCTGTCCGCCGAGACCATCACCCCACCCGGAAGGAGAGCCCTAGTGGCCATCACCTCGGGCTGCTCTAAGATCCGCTCGACGGTCGTCACGCTCGCGGTAGCGGCGCTCGCGGTCGTCGGAACGGTAACTGTAGTAGCGAGAACAACCACCGCCGAGGCTGCCGCCGACGTCGTCGTGGCCGCCTCGACCGTGGAAGACGAGGGCGCCGACTGCCCCGTGCCCGGCTCAGGCTCGTCGACATCCAACTCCAGGCTCCCGGACCCGTTCCGGAAGATAGACGGCACCCGGATCACCAGCAAGGCCGACTGGCGATGCCGCCGGGCGGAGACCCGGGAGTTGGCGGAGCGGCACGTCTACGGCCAGAAGCCCGCGAAGCCGGCCACCGTCACGGGCACGGTGTCGAACAGCAACATCACGGTGAACGTGTCGGACCAGGGCAGGAGCGCGAGCTTCTCGGCAGGCGTCCAACTGCCGAGTGGCACTGGCCCCTTCCCGGCCGTCGTCGTCGTGGGCGGTCTCGGGGCGGACACCTCGACGATCCGGTCCGCCGGTGTCGCCACCATCAGCTTCGACCCCTTCGCCGTGGGCCGGGAGGGCACTCCCCGGAACAACAAGCAGGGCGCCTTCTACAGCATCTACGGCGCGTCCAGCAGCACCGGGATCCTGATGGCCTGGGCCTGGGGCGTGAGCCGGATCATCGACGTCATCGAGCAGTCCGGCGGCAACATTCTCCGGGCCGACGCGATGGGCGTCACCGGCTGCTCCCGGTACGGCAAGGGCGCGTTCACGATCGGCGTCTTCGACCAGCGCATCGCGCTGACCATGCCGATCGAGTCCGGCAGCGCCGGCGTCGGCGCCTTCCGCTCGATCGCCACGGAGAGCGGAGCCCAGCCACTGAGCAGCGCCTACTCCGAGCAGCCGTGGCTCGGTGACGCGTTCAGCTCGTTCACCGGCAACCCGAACAGCCTGCCGATCGACACCCACCAGATGGTGGGCATGGTCGCGCCGCGCGGGTTGTTCATCATGGACAACCCGCACGTCGACTGGCTGGGCGCCCGGTCCGGCAGCGTGGCGGCCCTGGGCGGCGCCGAGGTCTACAAGGCGCTCGGCGCGGGTGACAACATCACCTACTGGTCGGACGTCCAGGACGGCACCCACTGCGCCGTCCGGTCCGAGTGGCGCACCCCGTTGCAGCAGAACCTCCAGAAGTTCCTGCTGAAGACGGGCAACGCCGCCGGCACGATGCGGATCTCCAGCCGGAAGGCCGGCAACCTGGCCGAGTGGCGCGACTGGCAGACCCCGACCCTGACCGACGGCCCGGGCACGACGCCCAGCACGCCGCCGACCGGTGGGCCGACCACGCCCCCGGTCACCACCCCGCCCACCACGCGGCCGCCGACCACTCCGCCGGTCACCGGCGCCTGCTCGGCGACGGTGTCGCTCAACCAGTGGACGGGTGGCTTCGTCGCCACGGTACGGGTCACCGCCGGCTCCGCGCCGGTGAACGGCTGGACGGTCTCGGTCACCCTGCCGTCGGGTGCCAGCGTCACCAACGTCTGGAACGCCAACCGCAGCGGGAACGCCGGTGCGGTGCAGTTCACCAACGTCAGTTTCAACGGCTCGATCGCCGCCGGCCAGTCGACCGAGTTCGGCTTCCAGGGATCCGGTTCCGGGTCGGGCATGAGTCCGACCTGTTCCGCCGGATAGGCTCCCGCGCCCGGGAGCCTATCCGCAGGGGCCCGGTGCGGCGGCGACGAGCCTCCGCACCGGGCCCCGCCGATTCCCGTCGACCGAGGGCCCGACCGTCGCGGCCCGGGGCCGAAGCACCGGTCGCCCGACGCCTGATCTTCGCGCCGGTGACGCCGCCGGCGGGGCGGGTCCACCACGGCGGCGAGATCGTCGCCGAGGGCACGCCCGCCCAGTCCTGCGGGTCCCGACGTTCAGAGCAGTCCCCTGCGGGCGAGACTGCCCATCAGGTCGCGGACCCCGAAGTCCCAGGGGTCGCAGTCCTCGCTGTGCCGGACGCGGTTGACCAGGGTGCCGAGCGGAGCCGAGCTGATCCTGACCACGTCGTCGACCTTGTGCGTGAACCCCTCTCCCGGGCGGTCCCGGTCCTGGATCGGCGCGAACATGGTACCGAGCATCAGGACGGCTCCGTCCGGATAGTGGTGGTGGGGGCCGAGCAACTGCCGTACCAGCGCCTCCGGGTCGCGCGACATCCGCGACATGTCCGAGATCCCGTCGAGACGGAAGCCGTCCGCACCCTCGATCTCCAACGCCACCTCGAGCCCGCGTACCCGGTCCAGGTCGAACCGGTCGTCGAAGAGCCGCACGAGCGGGCCGAGCGCGCACGACGCGTTGTTGTCCTTGGCCTTCGGCAGCAGCAGCGCCGACCGGCCTTCGACATCCCGCAGGTTCACGTCGTTGCCGAGGGTCGCCCCGACGATCCGCCCGGTCGACGCGACGAGCAGCGCCACCTCCGGCTCGGGGTTGTTCCAGGTCGACGTGCCGAGTACGCCGACCGGAACGGCGGTACCCACGGCGGAGAGGATCTGCCCCTTGGTGAAGATCTCGGCGTCCGGCCCGATCCCCACCTCGAGGTACTGGCTCCAGACTCCCTCGGCCACCAGCAGCTCCTTCAACCGCGCCGCCTCCTCGGAACCCGGGGCCAGATCCTGGAGGTCGGCGCCCACCTCGGCGAGCAACCGCTGCCGGATCTCCGCCGCCAGCGCCTGGTCGCCCCGGGCCCGCTCCTCGATGACCCGCTCGATCAGCGAGACCGCGAACGTCACCCCGGCGGCCTTGAGCGCCTGGAGGTCGACCGGCGCGAGCAGCCAGGGCCGGCCCCGGTCCCGAGCCACCCGGCCCGTGTTGCCGAGCAGTTCCGCGAAGCCACCGACCCGCCGGCCACCGAGCCCGGCGACCACGGCGGCGGGTTCCGGCAGCTCACAGATGTCGCGAACGGTGGCGAACTCGGCGCTGACGTCGAAGACCTCGCCGTCGCGGACCACCACCGGCGACGGCCCCCCGACGGCCGGGTCCCAGATCCGGCCGACCAGGACACTGTGCTCGGCGTCGTCCGGCAATGCCTCGGCGGCGGTGCCGAACCAGTCAGCGGTCGGCTCGGGCGGTGGCAGGGTCACGAGGGTCTCCCAGGGTGGCGAGGGACCGCTCGTCTCGGGGGCGGATGTCGTCGACGGCGTCCCGGAACATGAGCATGGGTGCGGCCTGCAACGATACCGCCCGATCGCCTGAAGATCGAACTCAATGCGGCGCCCACCCGGTGCACCGGGACCTCCCGCCCCTCCCCGGCACGGTAGTCAACGCGGGTGCCGACGTCACCCGCCACCGGGACGGGAGCGCCCCGGGGCTTCCGCTGCTCCGCCGGCCGGCCGGAGCGACCGGGCCGGGGAGGTCAGGCTCCGTCCAGTTCCAGTTCCAGCTCCAGGTACCGGGTCAGGCCGTCGGCACGGGCCCGCAACACCTCGGCGAGCAGCACCCGGCGGGGTTCGGCGAGCAGCGGCGGGGCCGCCGCCGGCGGAACGAAGGCGTACCTGGCGAGTTCGCCGGGAGGCAGCACGATCGCGGCCCGCTGCTCCGGCGACAGCACTCCGCCGTCGAAGACGAAGAAGAGGTGTCCGTCCGGACCGTTGGCCGTCCAGGCGACCGCGAGCAGTGCACCGACGGGGAGGTCGAGCCCGAGTTCCTCGCGTACCTCCCTGCGGCAGGCCGCCCGGGGCGTCTCGGTGGCGTCGACGCCACCGCCCGGCAGGTTCCAGAACGCCTTGTACACCGGATCGACCAGAAGTATCCGGCCGTCGTCGTCGGCGAAGAGCGCGCCGGCCGAGACCCGAGGCCGCGCGAGCCTGCTCTCCGGCATCGTCAGGTCTCCCCGTCCGGGCGGTCAGGCCCCTCGTCGTCGCCCGGGTGACGATCTCCGAAAAGGATGTAGCCGGCTCCCACGGGGGAAGGAGTCGGCTACATCGAATAGGAACCATAGGTCATCCCGGTCCGGAGAGCAAAGGCGGCACGGGCGGGACACCGGGTGGTTCGGCCCGGGTCGTCGGCAGCATCCTCCTCCCCCGACATCGCCGGGTAGGCCGCGAATTAGGCTGTCCGGCGGCAGGTCCATCCACAGAGGAGAGTGTCGGCGTGTACGAAGCCCGGCCCACCGCCAGAGCGCGCCTGGCGGCCCGGTGTGACCGGGTGGTCGACGCCGACTGGTTCAACACCGGGTCCTTCGCCCTGATCATCGTCAACGCGATCGTGCTCGGCGTCGAGACCTACGACCGCGCGCTCGACCGGGCCGGCGGTGTCCTGCTGGCCGTCGAGTACGTCTGCCTCACGCTCTTCGTCGTCGAACTGCTCCTGCGGTTCGGTGCGCACCTCACCACCCCGCACCGGTTCTTCCGCGACGGCTGGAACCTGTTCGACCTGCTGATCGTCTGCGCGCCGCTGCTGCCCGGCGTACGGGAGAACGTGACCCTGCTGCGCCTGGTCCGGCTCGCCCGGGTGGTGCGGGCGGTACGGCTCTTTCCCGGCCTGCGGGTGGTGATCGGCGGCGTGCTGCGCAGCCTCCCCGGACTGGTCAGCTTCCTGCTGATCGCGACCCTGACCATCTACCTGTACGCCATGGTGGGCTGGATGGCGTTCGGCGACGCCTACCCCGACCGGTACGGCACGGTCGGGCGCGCCATGTTCACGCTCTTCCTGCTGCTCTCCCTGGACGGCATCACCGACGCCTTCGAGGCCGGTCGGGCCGTCTCGGAGTGGAGCGTCCTCTACTACGCCTCGTACATCATCATGGCCTCGTACCTGCTCACCAACCTGCTGGTCGGCATCGTGCTGAAGGCGTTGGAGGACGCCCACCAGGCGGAGCGGCCGGCCGGTCCCGGCACGGCGCCCGAGCCGGCGCGGACGGCGGTCGTGGCGGCACCGGCCGGGCATCGGGTGCCGCGGCCCGGGGCGTCGCCGGAGATCGGTGCGCGGCTGCGGGAGTTGCGGACCGCGCTGGACGCCCTGGAAGCCGAGCTGGCCGGCCAGGCGCCGGCCGGCGGGGCGGACCGCCGCCCGACCGGCCGGCGGCCGAAGTCCGGGCGCAGGGCGGCCAGGGCGGGAAAGTGAGCACGGCGGATGCCGGAGCCGGGCGCCGCCGGGCCCGGCGCCCGCTGACCGTTCAGGCTCGGTAGGAGCCGTCGAGGAGCCCGTTGACGTACTTCTCGATGTTGGTGTAGCCGGTCCGGTCGAAGTCGCCGGAGGCGTCGGCGCCGGAGTTCGGGTCCAGACCGTACCTGGTCTCCCAGGCGTTCGGCATGCCGTCGCGGTCGGTGTCGGTGGGGCCGGCACCGCCGGGGATCGTGCCGTAGCCGCTGTTGTCCAGGCCGGTGGCGGTCTGCGAGGCCCACAGGTCGCCGGCCGTGCCGAGCGAGGCGACGTCGGCGAGCACCAGGTCGTCGACCCGGTCGCGCGGCTGGGCACCGGCCCGGGCCAGCACCTCGGCGTACGCGTCCGCGGCGGGCAGGGTCGGTATCCCGGCGGTGGTCCCGGACCACGGGGTGGCCATCGCGGTTCCCCCGGCACCGACGTTGAGCGTCCCGCCGTTGAGCTGGCCGTCGCGGTTGCTGTCGATGACGTTGCCGCTGTTGTAGACCTCCTGGTTGCGCATCTGGTAGTACGCGTTGGACGAGTTCGTGGTGCGCGGCCCGGTGATGAAGTAGTTGCCGACCACGTCGTGCAGGAAGTGCCCGCTGGAGTTCCCGGCGGTGTACGCCGCCTGGTAGTTGTAGACGACGTTGTTGATGTACTGCGTGTTCCCCTTGGCCAGCGGGCAGCGGTTGTGCGCGTTCGCGAACAGGTTGCGATACCAGGTGAACGGGCCGGTCTCGGTGTGCGCCGCGAACTGCTGGCCGATCGGGTTCGCGTTGATCGAGTACTGCATGGTGACGTCCCGGGAACGGACGGCGCCGATGTTGTTCCACTGGGCGAACTCCACCGACACGTGGTCGAAAATCATGTTGCTGGCGTCGAGCCAGTTGAGGCCGTTGTTCTCGTCGTTCGGGTCGAGGTCGCCCTGCCGGAACCGGAAGTCCCGGACGATCACGTTCGTCGCGCTGTTGAACGAGACCTCGCCGCCCATCACCCCGATGCCGCCACCGGGTGCGGTCTGGCCGGCGATGGTGATGTTGCTCTTGACCAGCACGGTGGAGCTGAGCCGGATGTAGCCGCCGACGTCGAAGACGACGATCCGGTTGCCGGTGCCGACGGCGTCCCGGAACGAACCGGGGCCGGAGTCGTTGAGGTTGGTCACGTGGTGGACCGAGCCGCCCCGGCCACCGCTGGCCAGCGCACCGACCCCGACCGCGCCGGGGAAGGCGACGACCGGCCCGACGGCCTGCGGGCCGGTGGGAGCGGCAGCCGGCGTGTCCGGCGACGTCGGAGCGCCGAGGGCCGGGGTCCAGAGCGTGCCCAGGGAGGTGGCCGCGAGCAGCCCGGTCGTGAGCAGTGCGGTACGACGTTTCATCGCTACTCCAGACGTGGCGGAATGGCGGATGCCGCCGTCCCCGCCCCGGGCTGGGGGTCACGCGGGGCGGGGACGGCGCGCGGGGTGGATCAGGTGCCGATGTTCGCCTGCGGCCCGGCGTAGCTGCGCAGCAGGCCGGGCACGTTGGCGGCCGGGTCGAGGGTGTACGAGTAGAAGCTGCTCGGGTTGAACGCCGAGCCCTTGGCGGTGACCTTGCCGGAGTCCCACGGGCTGTTCACCAACACGTTGCCCCGGTTGACCAGCTCACCGGCCTCGACGTAGTACGGGTTGCGGCTGTTCTCGAAGTAGCTGTTCTCGACCACACCCTTGGTCAGGCCCCGGATGTAGTTGCCGTACGACGAGGTGTTCTGGACGTAGTTGTTGTAGAGGTGGCAGTACGCGATGTTGTCCGCGCTCGGGTTGCGGGTCCGGGTGTTCTGGAACCAGTTGTGGTGGATGGTGATCCGGGCGGTGACGTTGTCGGTCCAGCCGATGCCGAAGGTCTTGTTGTTGTCGACCAGGTGGTTCCAGGAGACGGTCAGGTTGGTGGTGTCCTTGCGGCTGTCGATCAGGCCGTCGTTCATCCGGGACAGCCGGTTGTGGTCGATCCAGATCCGGTTCGCGGTGTCCATCTGGATCGCGTCGTAGTCGTACGCGTCGTCGCCCGGGTCGTCGTCCGGCATCAGGGTGTCGCGGATGGTCAGGTTCCGGATGATCACGTTGCTGACTCCGGCGCCGAGGAAAAAGCCCCCGCCGACGATGTGTCCGCTGGTGCCCACCCCGATGATGGTCTTGTTCGAGGCGACCCGCAGCTCGGTGCCCTTCGGGCTGATGTTGATGGTGCCGGCCACCCGGATCACGTACGGGGCGCTCGCCGTGACGTACTGGTTGAGCTGCGCCTGCGTGCTGACCGTGACGGTCTGCCCGCCGGCACCGCCCGTGGTGCCCTGCGCGAAGCCGTCGGCCGTGTTCGGCCAGTTCCGCCCGCCGGTCGGCGTCGGGTTGGGGTTGCCGCCGACCTGCTCGAAGGCCCACTGCATCCGGGCCACGTCCGCGCAGGTCTCCTGGACGATCGGATTACCACCCGCCGTCGAACCGTCCCGGTCACTGACACACAACCCACTCGCCGCACTCGTGATCCGGTACCTCCCCGACGCCGCCGACGACCCCACGAACGACCACAACTGGTTCACCTTCGTACCGTCACCACAGCCCCACTGCTGCAACTGCACACCCGACACCGCCGAACCCGACGGCACGTCCACACACCGGGTACTACCAACATTCACCACGTTGAACCGGCCCGCCGACGACACCACCCGCCACTGTTGACGCGCCGATCCCGAACACGACGCCTGCTGCAACAACGCACCGTTGTCCGCCGAACCGTCCGCCACCTCCAGACACTTACCCGACGCACCCACCGCCATCGTGTAAACACCGCCGTCGGCCGGCGCCACCGCCGCCTGGGACGGCAGCACCGACACCGCCACGACGGCGGCGGGCACCGTCAGCGCCAGCACAGCCGTCAGGACCACACGCCGGAACGCCGGCGGGAATGGTTGGGACATCTACTGTCCTTTCTGCGTGAGGATGGCCGGCCGGGTGGGGTGCGACGGCTCGCCGGTCGGGAGCGTCGCCGACAGTGGCCACGTTGATCGGGTCCGAGGCAGCACCGACCGACAGTGGGACGGTCGACGCCGAGAGGGCCGTACGACGCTTCGGCGGCGCCCTGCCTGGTGCCGGGGGCTCGACGGCGGTCGCCGCGTCGCGCGGGGTCGCGATCGTGGGGAATCCGAACTGTCGCGATCTTGTCGGCCGTCATCGTGTGACTGGGTAGCCGCCGCCGGCCCGGACGAGCGACGAGCTGATGGAGGTGGTTGCCCCTGCCACTGATCCATCTCGATGCACCTGCGAGGTTATGACACCGCAACAGATTAAGTCAATCGATGAAACAAACCGGTGCCACGCATACCTGACCGCCCGACGCCGGCCGCTCGCGCCGGACCCGGAGGCCGGCGGGTTGCCGCCGTCTGCCATCCTCGGGGCGGTGACGACCGGCCAGCCGACCAGACGCCGCACCCGCCGCCGCCCCCGGAGCCGTACCAGCCGGATCCTGCTGACGCTCGCCGCCGTCGCGTCGGCCGTGGCCGTGCTCGCGGTGGCCGTGGTCGCCGTGCTGCTGCTGCGACCGCCGGGTCCACGTCCGCTCTTCCAGCTGCCGGTCGCCTGTGGCGAGACCTGGCAGCTCGGGACCTATCCCGGGCACGACGACTACGACGTCGACCTCTTCCCGACCGAGGGCGAAGCGTGGGGGCGGCCGGTGCTGGCGTCGTACGCCGGTCGGGTCACGGTGGCCGGGATCAACGGTTCGGTCGGCGGCCGTACGCCGGAGGACCCGGACGGTCCGCGCGGGCGGGGCGGCGGTTACTGGGTGAAGATCGACCACGGCGGCAAGTGGGAGACGCAGTACCTGCACCTGCTCGAACCGCCGCTGGTCCGGGTCGGTCAGCGGGTGGAGCAGGGCGAGCAGATCGGGCGGGTCGGCAGCACCGGCAACTCCGGCGCCCCGCACCTGCACTACGAGCAGCGCCAGGGCTGGCAGAAGGTCGAGACGTACTTCGACGGCGAGCCCTCCGGGATCACCCACGACGACACCGAATACACGGTCACCCGGACCAGCAACAACTGCGCCGCCGGGCAGCCGTAACCCGTCCTCCGGACGCCGTCGGCCCCGAGAGTCACGATAGACAGCTTTCTATATTGATGCTCCGGGCATATGCTCGCGGTGCCCTGCCGGCAGCAGCGCGACGCCGGCCCGGCGGACGACCGTCGGATGCTGGCCACGGAGGAACGCGATGCCACGGCGATCCGGAACCCCGCGCTGGGCACTGTGCGCCGTCGTACTGGCGCTGGTGCTGCCGGTGCGGCCCGCCACCGCCGCCCCGGCCGCGCCCGGGCTCCCGGACGGCCACGACGCCCGACCGCCGACCGCGCCGACCGGGCTGACCGCGTCCGGGGTGACCGGCACCGGGGTCACCCTCAGCTGGCGCCCGTCCACCGACGACGTGGCGGTGGTGGCCTACGACCTCTACGCCGGGCGGTCCCTGGTCCGGTCGGTCCCCGGCACGACCGCGACCGTCGCCGACCTGGTGCCGGGGACGACCTACGCGTTCGTGGTGACCGCCCGGGACGCGGCCGGCAACGTCTCGCCGGCCAGCAACCGGGCGACGGCGACCGTCGGTCGGCCCCGGGCTGCCGACTTCGCCGTCTTCGGCTTCAGCCAGTCCGACGTGCACGAGGAGGATCCGCAGGTCTACGAGCTGGTCCCCGATGTCACCATCCGGGCCATCGGGAAGTGGTCCACCAGCGGCGACGAGGCGGCCGACTACAACTTCGACCAGATCCGGCGCTACCACGCCAAGGGCATCACCTTCATGGGCAGCGGGACGGCCAGCGTCATCTTCCCGCACGACTTCGCCAGCACCGAGATCTTCGACGACATGTCGACCCGGGACGCCGACAACAACCCGGTACCGCACGACGAGTTCGGATTCCCCGATCCGGCCCGCCGGGGCAACATGTTCAATCCGAGGTACCGGGAGTACCTGCTCGACTGGGCCAAGATCCAGATCGACGGCGGGGTGGACGGGATCAACCTCGACGAGGTGAACGCCGGGTTCAGCGGTGGGCAGAAGTACGGCTTCAACGGCAACGAGGGCTTCGACGACCACGCCATCGCCGACTTCAACCGGTACCTGCTGGCGAAGTACCCGGCCTTCACCGCCGCCGACTGGAAGTCCCGGTTCGGGATGACCGACGACAACCTCGTCCGCCCCGACGTACCCGCCGACGACCTGACCCGCAACTTCAACTACCGCGACTACCTGCGGGCCAACGGCTGGAACCTCGACCCGCTCACCGCCGCCAACCCGATGGCCGCCGAGTGGGGGCGGGTGACCGCCAACCGGATGTACGCCGACGACCTGTCGTTCACCGTCAGCTACCTGCGGCGGTACTGGAAGGAGATGGTGGACGAGCTGCGGGCGTACGCCCGGGACACCGCGCACCGCCAACTCCTGGTCAGCTCGAACGGGCTGCTGCCGTACGTCGACTTCAACAGTGTCGGGATGTACCCGTGGAACCCCGACGAGCAGACCCCCGACTTCCGGGGCGCCGACTACGTGCCGGTGGTCGACGGGCACCTCGACGGCGCCAAGTCGTTGCAGGCCAACTACCGCTATCTCAAGGAGCGCAACCGCGAGATCGCCGGTGACGTGCCGGTGGCGGTCTTCATCGACTGGCCCAACGACATGATGACCGACTACCAGAACCTGCCGCCGGCCCAGAAGCAGGACTACTGGCAGATCTTCGGCGCCGAGGCGTACGCCAACGGGCTCTTTCCGGCCTTCCACCTCAAGGACACGGTCGGTGGCCCGACGGCCGAGCAGTCCGGGATGCTGGGCTTCTTCCAGACGTACACCAGGTTCTACCGGGAGCACCGGGCGCTCTACCGGGACAACGAGCACGGTCCGCAGGGCGTACGGGTCGGGGTGGGCAACGTCGCGGCGAGCCTGCTGGTGCAGCGGGGCAGCGGGGCGCGGACACTGCACCTGGTCAACCACAACTACGACCGGGGGATCATCCCGCAGACCGGCGTCGACCTGCGGGTGGAGCTGCCGTCCTGCCCCCGGCGGATCGAGCTGGTCTCGCCCGACTTCGCGGGGTCGCGGGTGCCGGCCTGGTCCTGCCGGCACGGCCGCCTGTCGGTCACGGTCGACCGGCTCGACTACTACGACGTGCTGGTGCTGCGCTGACGGCGCCCGACGGCGGTGCGGACCGGACCCGGCTGCCGGCCGGTCAGCTACGGTGCGCCTCGCCGAGGGTACGGGCGATGTGTGCGTGCCGGTCGTGCTGCAGGGTGGTGGCGATCCGCACGTGCGCCCTGCCGTCGGCGTACGCGACGAACGGCGCACCGGAGGCGACGCCGATGCCGTCCGCGGCCAGCGACCGGATCGCGGTGCCGGCGTTGCGGACCTGCACCCAGACGGAGAGCCCGGCCACGCCGGTGGGCGCCAGCCCGTGCTCGTGCAGGGCCCGGACCATCCGCTGCCGGCGCTGCCGGTAGCGGCTCCCGGCCAGCCGGATCGCCGCCTGTGTCTGCGGGTCGGTGAGCATCTGCGCCAGGGCGCGCTGGGTCAGCACCGACGGCCAACTGCCGGTCGCCTTCTGCCGGGCACGTACCCGGGACACGACCCGCCGGATCCCGGCCAGCGCGCCGACCCGCAGGTGCGGCCCGTGCGACTTGTTCCAGCTCCGCACCAGGAGGGTCTGCTCCGGCAGGTACTCGCCGAGCGAGACGTCCGGGGTCGGGGCGAGTTCGTGCGCGGTGTCCTGCTCGACGATCACGATGTCCCGGCCGGCGAGCATCGGCGCCAGCGCCTGGGCGCGGCGCCGGGACAGCGCGTGGCCGTGCGGGCTGGCCATCCGGGACTGGAACAGCAGCATCCTGGGCTGGGCGGTCAGGGCCAGTTCGAGCGCCTCGGGCAGCGGTCCCTCGTCGTCGCAGATCACCGGGGTCGCCCGGGCCCGGTGGTCCTCGACGATGTCCAGCAGCGACGCGGCGGCGACCTCCTCGACGACCACCCGGTCGTGCGGGTGCAGCAGCACGTCGGCGACCCGGTGCACGGCGTCGTGCGCACCGCTGGTGACGGTGAAGTCCTCGGCCTCGAACGGCCAGCTCGCGTGCAGGACGGCGGCCAGGTGCGGGTCCACGGTGTCGTCCGGATAGCTGCGCCAGCGGGTACCGAGCACCGCCTCGGCCATCGGGCCGGCCAGGTCCGGCAGCAGCGCCGGATCGGGAAAGGCGGTGGAGAGGTCCAACCCGACCCGAGCCGGGGCCGGGAGGCTGGCGTAGCGGCGACCGGCCAGCCGACCCGGGCCGCCCACGAAGCTGCCGTGCCGTCGGTCGGAGTGGATCAGCCCGCGTTGCCGCAGTTGGGCCCAGGCCGACGCGATCGTCGTCGGACCGACGTGCAGTGCGGCGGCCAGGGCACGCACGGTGGGCAGGTGCAGCCCCTGGCCGAGTTCGCCGGAATAGATCAGGTGGCCGAGCCGGTCGGCGATCCCCCGGGCCGACCGGTCGGTGAGCATCAATGCGAGGGCGCTGGCGTGCAGCCGGTCCGACTGGCGCCCGGGCACCGCGTCGGCGTCCCTGAGCTGGTCGGTGATCCGTGGCTGCGGCACCCCAGCGATCATGGCTCTTGATACATCGCCGTCCATGCCCGGGGCAACCATGTTGAGGCATTCTTGAGCTTTCGTCGAGCGGGCCCGAAGACCGAACAAACGCGAACAGCGACCCCACTGTGGATCTTCACGCACACCGCTAGCGTTCAGGCACGGTCGATCTACGACTACTGATGTCGAGTCGAAAGGTCCCGCGATGCTCAAGACCCGCCCCCCGTTGTTATACGCCGCCTGTGTCGGCCTGGTGGCCCTGGTCGGATCCACCGCCGTCGCACCCACCGCCACCGCCGGTCCCGGCCTCGCCGAAACCGCCGTCACCGCCCGGGCCACGGCCATCCCCACCCCGGAACAGCACTTCGGCTTCAAGATGGGCGCCGAAGGGAAACTGGCCGGCTATCCCGACGTACTCCGCTACATGAAACTCGTCGCGGAACGGTCCGACCGGGTCGACTACGAGACCATCGGGCGCACCACAATGGGCAACGAATACGCGACCGTGCTCATCAGCGCGCCGAAGAACCTGCGCCGGCTGGACCGCCTGGTCGAAATCAACCAGAAGCTCTCGGACCCGCGCAACACCAGCCCGGAGCAGGCCCGCAGGCTCGCCGAGGAGGGGGTGCCGTTCTACCACCTGGAGGCGACGATCCACTCCAGCGAGGTGGGGAACGGACAGGCGATCAACGACATCGTGCACCGGCTCGCCACCGAGGACTCGGACTTCACCAGGAACGTCCTGAACAACTCGGTCATCGTGCTGGTGCCGTCGCAGAACCCGGACGGCCAGCACCTGATCATCGACCACTTCAACAAAACCGCCGGCACGAACTACCGGCGGACCTACCCGGACCTCTACCAGAAGTACACCGGGCACGACGACAACCGCGACTGGACGATGTTCACCCAGATCGAGGCGCAGTACCGGCTGGCGCTGGAGAAGAAGTACCGGCCGGCGATCGTGCACATCATGCACCAGAAGGGCAACACCGGCAGCCGGATCTTCGTACCGCCGTATGGGGGGATCACCAGCGAGAACGTGCCGGCGAACATGAGCTCCTCGGTCTCGGCGATCGGCCAGCACGCCGCCCGGTCGCTCGCCGCCGCCGGCAAGACCGGGGTCGGCAGCCTCGACTACCACATCTTCTGGACCCTGGAGCAGCCGGTCGGGTTCTTCCCGTTCACCGGCTCCGGCGTCTACCTGACCGAGATCGCCTCGGTGACCGACTACGCGTACCCGCAGGTGTCGTCGGACGGTCGCCCGCTCGGCCCGCAGCAGGCCCGGATGAGCCTGATCGAGCCGTACCGCTCGAACACCTGGACCCTGGCGGACATCGTCGACTACGCGAAGATCGCCACCTACGCCGGGATGGAGTACACCGCGGACAACGGCCGGGAACTGCTCTACGACAACCTGTACGCGGTGCCGCACGAGTACATGACCAAGGGCGTACCCGCCGGCAGCTACGCGTTCGTGGTCGACGCGGACCAGCGTGACCCGTACGCCACCTTCGAGATGCTCCAGCGCCTGGAGTGGACACAGGTGGAGATCGAGCGGGCCACCTCGGAGTTCGTCGCCGACGGGAAGCGCTACGGCGCCGGCTCGTACGTGATCAAGATGCGGCAGCCGCGCGGCAACTGGGCGCACCAGGTGCTCGGCACCGACAAGTACCCCGAGGTGCGCGACTGCACCGAGTGCCCGGTGCTGCTGCCGTACGCGGAGGCGACCACCAGCCTGCCGCTGCAACTCGGGGTCGACGTCGCCGAGATCCGCGCGCCGTTCCAGGCCAGCCTGGAACGGGTCACCTCGGTGAAGCTGCCCCAGGTGACGATGCCGCCCGCTCCGGGCGACAGGGGCGCCTACCTGGTCCGCCCCGAGTCGTACGGGACGATCCAGATCGTCTCGGCGTTGCAGGACGCGAACATCCCGACGTTCCGCGCCGCGAAGGGGTTCAGCGCGCCGGGCGGCAGCTATCCGGCCGGTACCTACGTCGTGCCGGCCACCCCGCAGGCCCGCAACGTGCTGGCGACCGCGTCGGCCAAGGTCGGCCTCCAGGTCACCGCGGTCGCCCGGGCGCCGCGCGTCGCCGGGGTGCAGCTCAAGCCGCAGACCCGGGTCGGCCTGTTCCGGGGCATCGGCAACATGCCGGGCGGCTGGGACATGTGGCAGTTCGACCAGTACGGCGTCAACTACGACGTGGTCGCCGCGCAGGACTTCCAGCGGAAGTCGCTGAACGAGCTGTACGACACCATCGTCCTGTCGCACGGCATCTCCAAGGACGACATCGTCGAGGGCCTGGACCCGAAGGAGTACGCCGAGGAGTACTCCTGGGCCTACGGGGTCGGCGACAAGGGGTGGCGGAAGCTTCAGCAGTTCGTCCGCAACGGTGGCACGCTGCTGGCGATCGGCAGCTCGGTGGCGACGGTGCAGGAGCTGCTGAACCTGCCGATCAAGCCGGCCCTGCCCGACGACGAGGACCAGTTCGTCACCGGTGGCAGCCTGCTGCACCAGGAGTTCGACCCGGACAACCCGGTCGCCTGGGGCATGCCGGAATCCTGGCCGGTCTGGCTCTACGACACCCAGGCGTGGGAGCTGACCGGCGCGGGCGGGACGGTGGTGTCGAACTACCCGGCCGAGGGTGAGGTGCTGGCCAGCGGATACCTGCGCGGGGCCGAGCACATCCGGGGTGCGGTCAACACCGCGTCCTTCACCGTCGGCAAGGGGCAGGCGGTGACGTACGGCAGCGAGATCACCTTCCGTACCCTGCCCCGGGCGCAGTTCAACCTGCTGTACAACGCGATCTACCACGGCCCGGCGGCCGAGGTGGACGCGACCGGGCTCCAGCAACTCCGGACACGGTTCGGGTCGGACGGCGCGCTCGCCGCACGGTAGCGCGGTCGGCACGACACCGGGTCCGGGTGGTCACCGTCGAGGTGGCCACCCGGACCCGCGCGTCGGCTCCCCGGTGCCGTCCGCCTGCGCCCGTGGTGGTCGGCGCGGCACAGCGGTCGCGCTGCTCCGGGCGGCGCTGGACCCGCCGCCGCCCCCGCCGCCGACCCGCGGAGACCGGTCGGGCCGCCGGAACCGGCCGGGTAAGGCCAGCTGAAGCGAATCGTAAGGGCGCCCGGGCAGTGTTCTGGTCGACAGCGACGACACGACAGGAGACACCCCGATGCGCAAGATCATCAGCTCGACCTACATCACCCTCGACGGCGTCATCGACAACCCGGTGTGGACGGCCCCGTACTTCGACGAGGAGGCCGGTGCGGTCGCCGCCAGCCAGACCGCGGCCGCCGACGCGCTGCTGATGGGCCGGCACACCTACGA
This sequence comes from Plantactinospora sp. CA-294935, assembly GCF_050936445.1. NCBI lineage: Bacteria > Bacillati > Actinomycetota > Actinomycetes > Micromonosporales > Micromonosporaceae > Plantactinospora > Plantactinospora sp. CA-294935. Next base: position 6,003,423 of record NZ_JBNJMU010000001.1, on the reverse strand, counting down.
CGGATTCGCCGCCACCTGGCCGAAGATGGACGAGAGCGACCCGAGGACCGGTGCCGCGTACTTCAACAGCGTGCAGAAGTACGTCGCCTCGACCACCCTGACCGAACCGGAGTGGAACAACACCGAGGTACTCCAGGGCGACCTCGTCGAGGCCGTCACCCGGCTCAAGGCCCAGGACGGCGGGGACATCCTGATGTACGGATACGGCGTGGTCACGCACACCCTGCTCAAGGCCGGCCTGCTCGACGAGGTCCGGTTCTGGATCCACCCGGTCTTCCAGGGCGGCCCGACGTTCAGCTCGGCGCTCTCCGACGTGACGACGACGCTGGAACTGGCCGACACCCGGGTCATGAAGAGCGGTGTCATCATCGCCACCTACCGGCCGGCCGACGCCTGAGCCACGGTGGGCCCGGGCCCCGCCCGGGTCCACCTCCGCCCGGCCACAGCCGCGCCGCACCGGGTGGCTGACGAACCCGGCACCGCCCGGGTCAGGCCACCAGCCGCAGGTGGCCCTGCCGGCGGTTCACCTCGATCTCCCAACACTGGCCGAAGCCCTGCACCCGGCTGAGCTGGATCCGTCCGAACCGCTCGGGGACGTCCGGGTCCAGCACGAACCGTCCGTCCCGGGCCTCCAGGCCGAACATGGTCCGCAGGAACAGCAGCGGTGCGGCACTGGCCCAGGCCTGCGGGTTGCAGGCGGTCGGGTACGGCACCGGAACCCGGCCGAACGAGCGGTCGTAGCCGGAGTACGCCTCCGGTAGCCGGTTGTCGGAGTACCGGGCCGCCTCCATCATCGCCTCGATGATCCGGTTCGCCTCCGCCCGGAAGCCGTACCGGGCCAGCCCGTGCGCGATCAGCGAGTTGTCGTGCGGCCAGACCGTGCCGAGGTGGTAGCCGATCGGGTTGTAGCCGCGATCACCGGTCGAGAGCGTACGCACGCCCCAGCCGGAGAAGAGTTGGTCGGACATGAGCTGCCGGGCCAGGATCGCGGCCCGCTCCGCCGGCACGATGCCGCTCCACAGCAGGTGGCCCATGTTGGAGGTCATCGCGTCGATCGGCTGTTTGTCGCCGTCCAGGCCGAGGGCGTAGTAGCCGCCCCGGTCGTCGAGCCAGAAGTCCCGGTCGAACCGGTCGGCCAGCTCGGCGGCCTCGGCGCGCAGCCGCCGGGCCAGCTCCGGGTCCGCGTACGGGCCGTCGGCGAGTTCGGCCATCCGCAGCTTCGCGTCGTAGGTGTAACCCTGGATCTCGCAGGTCGCGATCGGCAGCACCGGAATCGTCCCGTCGGCGGACTGCACCCCGTTCCAGGAGTCCCGCCAGCACTGGTTGCCCAGCCCCTGGCTGGACCGGGTTGCGTACTCGACGTAGCCGTCGCCGTCGGAGTCGCCGTACTCGTCGATCCAGCGCAGCGCCGCGTACGCGTTGTCCCGTACGTCGTGCAGGAGTTGGTCGTCGCCGGTCCAGCGCCAGTACTCGGAGAGCAGCACCAGCCAGAGCTGGGTGGTGTCGGAGGCGCCGAAGTACGGGTTGTGCGGCTTGACACCGAGCCGGGTCAGCTCGCCGCTGCGGTACTCGTGCATCATCTTGCCCGGCTCCCGGTCGGTGAAGTCGTCCAGCTCGGTGGCCTGGTGCGCGGCGAGGGTCAGCAGGGTGCCCCGGGCGAGTTCCGGCCCGCCGATCATCGCCTGGTACGCCGTGATCAACGAGTCCCGCCCGAACACGGTGAGGAACCACGGCAGCCCGGCAGCGGTGATGACGACCCGCTGCCCGGAGACCTCCTTTTCGACCCGCATCGACACCAGGTCGGCCACGGACTGGTGGTAGACGTCGCAGAGCAGGTCGGAGTCGGCGTGCACGTCCGGTCGGCTGGCCCGCCACCGGCTGGTCGAGTCGTTGCCGCCGCCGCCGACCTCGAACACCTCGCCGAACTCGCGGCGGGTCGGCACCACGTCGATGTTGACGTACCGCAGCGGCACGTGCAGCTCGACCTGCCAGCTCTCCCCCGGGTGCAGGTCCAGGTCCCAGACCAGGTCGTCGCCCTCGATCCGGGTCGCGGGCGGGATCGCCAGCACCTGGGTGCGGGCGGTGAAACCCTCGTTCTCGTACCCGAAGCAGAGCTGGGAACCGTCGGCCACGTGCTGCCGGACGATCTGTCCGGACCGGTCCCGGAGCTGCTCCTTGATCTCGAACAGGTCGGCGAAGTCGGCGTCGACCGCGAGCCGCAGTTCGATCGGCACCCGCTCGTCGGCGAAGCACTGCACCGCGATCCGCTCGAACATGCCCTCGCCGACGAACCGCTGCCGGCGGATCCCGATCCGGTTGGCGGGCAGCTCGGGCAGCTCCGCGTTGGCCAGGAAGAAGGCCGCCGAGAACGGGTCGACCGAGCTGGACCCGAGCAGCAGCGGTCGGACGCCGCCCAGCAGGAGTTGCCAGCGGCTCAGGAAGCGGGTGTCCTCGTGGACCAGCCCGCCGATCGAGCCGGGCGGCACGTCTCCGACCGCGTCGGAGAGCATGAACGACAGCCCGTCGAGTACGCCGATCGCGTTCGGGCCCAGCTCGGGCGGCAGGTCACGATCCGTCCCGCTCGGTGCCTGGCCGCCCGGAACCGGCTCGGGGCTCGGGTCGGCGGGAGTGGGCCGCCGTCGACCGGTCGTCGTCACGCGCACCTCCGAGAGGGGAGCGGATTGCGTGCATATAGCCCGTAATGCTACCTGGCGGCAGCCCTGCGGCCTGGCTAAACGCCCGGACGCGGGCCGGCGCAGCCTCGCCCCCGACCCGCCGGGCACCGCACCGGTCCGTCGCCGACGGCGTCCAGTTCCCCGCCAACCTCCGTCCAATCGATCTCGTGAAGCTGGCCCGGGTCGCCACGCCCGCCGAGCGGCGGACCCGACCGCACCACCGGGCGGCCGCGGTGCGCCGGCGGCTCGGCAGGCAGCGGCGGCAGACCGGCCGGAAGCGGACGGGGCCGCCGCCAGCGGGGTGCTGGCGGCGGCCCCGGAAACGCTCCGGACCTCTCCGGTGCCGGGTTACGGCGCCGCCGTGGGCGGCACCACCTGGACGACCGCCCACTGGTTGCGGTGGCCGGGCTGGAGCAGGTCGAACCGGACACCGAAGTTCAGTCCGACCTCGCCCGGGTTGCCGGTGCCGGTCAGGACTCCGCCACCCAGGTCGATGCCGTACTGGCCAGGCGCCGGCTTGCCGTTCTTGTCCACGGTCCGCACCGAGTACGGCGCGTTGCCCTTCGAGGGCAGCACGACCGACGCGTCGGCGTCGCGGAAGAACAGCGGGTTCGCGGCGTCGAGGTCCGGCCGGTACTCGATGCCCGGGTACCAGCCCCTGCTGTCGGTGAACGACCTGACCCCGGGCTGCGACTTGAACTTGGTGCAGTACGCGCTGAACGGCTCGTTCGGCGCCTCGAAACACTCGGTGAACGGGTACGTCTTGCCGAACCCGAACGCCGCGTTCGACGACTGCGGCCGCGAGGGCAGGTTGTCCAGCCCCGAGGGGTCCTTCGCCGCCGCCGTGCCCTGCCGGCGGTACGGGTCGAAGTGCGAGTCCACGATCAGCAGACCGCCCTTGGAACCGACGCTCGGCGGGTCGAACAGGTTGTTGAGGGTCAGGTTGAGGTCGCCGTAGCTGGTGTCCCGGTACCAGACGAGCATGCCCGGGGCGTTGTACGGCACCCGGTCCACCTTCCAGGCACCGTCCCGGCTGTAGTTCGTCTGGTACGCGTACTTCAGGCCCTCGTCGAAGCCGTCGTGGTTACGCCACTCGGCGAGGTAGTAGTGCGCGAACGAGAACTCGCCGGGCGAGATGGCCCAGCCGGCCCCGGTGGTGGTGGTGAAGCTGCCGACGGTCGCGGTCCAGCCGTTGGCACCGCTCTCCACGTCGTCCGACCAGACGGCGGCGCCGTCCGCGGTGACCGAGAAGTCGTCGGTGAACCAGCCGGTGTCCTCGAACCCGGCGTCGGTGGCGTACCGCAGCCGCAGTTGCACGGTCTGGCCCGCGAAGCCGGTCAGACTGACGTAGTCGTGCCGCCACTCGCCTCCGGTGCTGCCGGTCAGGCCGTACTTCTTGTCACCGTAGTCGTGCATCCGGCCGTTCGGGTCGGCGTAGCCGTCGTCGGTGGAGACGAGGTTGCCGGCGGAGTCGAAAACCTTCTGCTCGGCCCAGGTGTTGCCACCGTCGGTGGAGACCTCGACGAAGCCGAAGTCCCAGTCTGCCTCGATGGAGTAGTTGTTCCAGAGCCAGAACCGCACGTCGCCACCGGCCGGCACCTCCAGGGTGCGGGTCAGCCGTACGTCGGCCCAGGACTGGTCGTTGCTGGTCCACCACTGGCCCTCCCCGCTGTGCGGGGTGGAGAGGGTGATCTGCTTGGCCGGCAGGTTCACCCGGACCCCGTCCTCGGTGCCGACCGGGGTACGCGAGGTCTGCCCGAGCTTGACCCGGGCCGGGTCGTCGCCGGGGTTCAGGATGACCGGGTCGGCCCAGCCCAGCACGAACTTGTCCCAGAGGCCCATGTGGGTGGGGATGCCCTGGAAGATCGGGCCGGTGTGCGAGCCGGACGACATCAGGTCCCAGAAGTCGACGTCCGAGTCGCCGCCGGAGCCGATGTCGTACAGGTCCGGCAGGCCGAGGTCGTGGCCGTACTCGTGGGCGAAGACGCCGACACCGGAGTCCTCCGGCTGGACGATGTAGTTGCTGATCATCTTGTCGGTACCCGGGATGGTGTGGCCGGGCACGATGGCGGACGAGTGTGCCCAGATCGCGTACGCGCCCTCGGCGCCACCGCCGCCGGACTTGTCCTCACCCGCGTGCACCAGCACCAGGTGGTCGACCACCCCGTCCGGCTCGTTGAAGTTGCCGTCACCGTCGGCGTCCGCGGTGTCCTCGATGTCGTAGTCGGCCCACGGGAAGTCCGGGTTCTGCGCGGCCAGCACGTTGACCGCGTCGACGCCGAGCGCGCCGGGCCCGGCCGGGTTGTCCGGGTGCCCGTTCATGTCCTGGCTGGCCCCGGCCACCCACTCGCCGTCGACCTGCGTGCAGGTGTCGGCGCCGTACCACGCCTCGGAGTGCGGCACGGTCACCCAGGGGGTCGCCTGGCCGTCCACCGTGTACGCGCCCTTGGACATCTCCAGGTACATGTTGCGCATCGTGTACCCGCGCAGGTCGATGCCGCGCCGGCCGTCCGGGCCGCGCAGGTCGGTGCGGACCCGCTCGGTGATGCCCTCCCGGCTGTAGAGCATCTTGTTGTAGAACTCGGTGGAGAAGTCCGGCACCCACATCGAGTTGTTGTCCGGGTGCGAGGCCTTCGCCGGGTTCGGGATGTTGTTGTGCAGCGGCCCGTTCTGGACGTTGCCGGGCACGCACTCCCGCTCGTTCTCCGGCGTGGTCGCGTCGTCGAACGTCGCGCGTGGCACCATCACGCCGGTGAAGTCGTCGTCCGCGTCGGGGTTGAACTCGACCAGGATGGTCAACAGCTTCGCGACCTGCGTCTCGTCGGCCTGCTTGTAGCGGATGTGCCGGGGGTTCTTGCCGGTCCGGATCGCCTCGGCCTCGGTCTTGGCCAGGCCCCGGGCCGCCACCGGGTTGCCCTCGACGAACTTTCGGCCGAACGCGGCGACCGGATCGGGCCGCTCCTGCTTGACCTTGCGCTTGCCGCCCTGGACCGCCACCTCGGGGCCGTCGCTGGGCCGCTCGACCTTCGGGTCGACGTAGTTGATGTAGTAGTCCCGCTCGGTCGGCGTGAACCGGGCCGCCCGGTCAGCGGTCGCCGGCTCGGCACCGCTGATCGCCACCCCGGCCGCCGCGACCAGCAGCACGGGTACCGACGCCGCGAGCAGGCGCTTGCGCCCGCCCGCCCATCTCATCCCCCCGCTGACTGTCAGTCGTTGCACGTCCCTCCCCTTCCGCGCTTCCCTGAGCGAAGCAATCACCCCGCGCATCCGCTCGGACACGCGGGCAACGACAGGGACGCTATGCGACGGCACGGCCATGGACAACCACCGTTGTCTTTTCGGCATCACAGAACCGTCCAACCGGGCAGTTCGCGCTTGTCCGTCCATCACGTACGTTCCCGGCCAGCAGCCGCGACGCCCCCGCACCGGTCCCCCGGCCACTCGGTCCGGGCACCGAGCGGGACGCCCGACATCCCCGCCCCCGGCGCGGAGCGGGCCGAAGCGCGCCGGGTCCGGCCGCTACCCGGACCGCTTCGCCGGCTGTCTCGACCGGGCAGGTCCGGACCGTCCCGACTGGCGCAACAGCCAGCCGGCCGGCTGCTCGCGGACCTGGTCGATGGAGGTCAGCGCGGCACCGATCACGGCCGCGTCCGGACCGAGCAGGGCAGGTCGGACGGTCACCGGCGCCCAGTCCGTGGTCAGCACCCGCTGGTCGATCTCGGCCCGGGCGTTGGCGGTGAGCCAGGACGCCAGCAGCGAGAAGCTGCCGCCGAGGAGTACCGAGCCGATGTCGAGGATGTTGAGCATGTCGGAGAGCGCGACGCCCAGCGCGGTGCCGGCGACGTCGAGCGCGGCGAGGGTGTCGGGGCGGCCGGCGTCGGCCCGGGCGGTGATCTCGGCGTCCGGAGTGCAGCCCGGCGGCGCCGGCTCGGCGCCGAGGATCGCCTCCAGGCTGGCGTAGGTCTGCAGGCAGCCCCGGGAGCCGCAGGGGCAGGGCTTGCCGTCCGGATAGACGGTGACGTGGCCGAGTTCGCCGCTCCAACCCCGCGAGCCGCGCATCAACCGTCCGTCCAGGACGATCCCGGCACCGATACCGAGCCCGCCGGAGACGTAGACGAAACTGTCCAGGGTGTGGTGGGTGGCGTACAGCTCGCCGAGCGCGGCGAGGTTGGCCTCGTTGTCGACGGTGATCGGCAGGTCGAGGTGCCGGGTGGCGGCCCGCAGCAGCGTACCGGCGTCGGCGTTGCGCCAGCCCAGCGCCGGGGCGGACCTGACCAGCCCGGCATCGACCGGACCGGGCACGGCGAGGGTGGCGGTGACGACGGCGAGATCCTCGGCCGCGACGGCGTGCACGGCGGCGTCGGCCATCCGGGCCAGGTCGGCCAGCACGGCCGGGGCGCCCCGGTCGGCGTAGCTCGCCGGGGCGAAGGCCAGGTGCCGGACGGTACCGGTGAGGTCGACGACGCACGCGGCCAGCCCATCGGCGCGGATGTCGAGGCCGAGCCCGGCCGGTCCGCGGTCGGAGATGGTCAGCCCGACCCGGGGCCGGCCGGCCCGACCGTCGTGGGCGAGGCCGGTCTCGGTGACGAGTCGACCGGCGAGCAGGTCGTCGACGATCCGGGTGATGGTGGGCCGGGTCAGCCCGGTGACCGAGGCGAGTTCGGTACGGGAGATCGGGTGCGCGGCGCCGAGGATCTGCCGGAAGACGAGTTCGAGGTTGATGCTGCGTAGGCTCTCCTGCCGGACGGGCTGCTCGACCTGCCGGGGTCGGCTCGGCCGGATCGGTCCGGTCATGCCGGCTGCCGGACGCGCTCGGCGAGTACGGCGGCCGTCGCCACCGACAGGGCGCCGTCGACGACGACGGTGACCAGGTGCCGGGTGATCGTCTCGGCCGGGCCGAGCACGAGCGGCCGGTCCCAGGTCAGCGACGAGCCGACGCCGAGATAGTCGCGGGCCCGGACGAACCATTTGTCCCGGGCGGTGGTGTCGTCACCCGGCACGAAGAGCACGGTCCACGGGCCGGCATCGCCGGTGGCGGTGACCGCGACCCAGCCGGTGAGGCTGCCGTTGACGGCGGTCGCGTCGGTGCCGGCGGGGCTGAGGATCCGGGCGGTGTCGGCGACCGCCGGGCCGCGCCAGAAGAACCCGCCGTAGCCGGCCCCGGCCCGGCCCTGGGCCGCCGGGCTGCGGATGGTCAACGGCCGGTCGGTGACGTTGGCCAGCCGGGTGTGCAGGCCCAGCGTCCAGGCGGTCCCGTCGACCGGCCGGCAGGTGATGGCGCGCTGCTCGGCCAGCAGCGTGCGGTCGTGCGCGTCCGTCCAGACCAGCGTGTGCACCAGTTCCTCGCCCGTGTGCCGGAGCCAGCGCCGGTGCCGTTGGAAACCGTGGTTGTCCAGCCAGGCCGGGCCGTGTCCGGCCACGAAGGTGCGCCCGCCCCAGAAGTTGCGCCCGCCGACGTCCGGGGCGGCGATGCTGATCCCCAACTGGTGCGGGTGCGAGTCGGGGGCGGCGTCGGTGACCGTACTGCCGGCGAGGGTGCGCACCGGGTGCAGGTAGGGGCGTGGGGACATGGCCAGCGGCAGGTCGGGCCGCCAGGTGTACCGGGCGACGTCGCGACCCTGGACCCGGAGTACGGCGGTGCCGGGCGGCCGGTCGGCGAGCACCGGATCCGGTACGCCGGGACGTGCCATCGTTACCTCGCCGCCTCTCGTCGCCTGGCCCCCGTGGTGCGCCAACCGCCGAGGTTCGCCGCCGGCCCGGACGGCCGCGCCACCGGGCTCGACCCGACGGCTGGCGCTCACGACCGTGCCGCCTCGGCCGGGATCGCCGCCACCGCGCCGGCGAGGTCGGCGACCTGTCGGGAGCGTAGCCTGCCGTCGGCGACGACGGTGACGATGCGCCGGTGCAGCCGGCCGCCGGGCGCGACGACCAGCGGCTGCGTCCAGGCCAGCGCGGAACCCACCCCGGCGTAGTCGCGGCTGCGCACGAACCACAGGTCGGTCCGGTGCGGCCGGTCCGCCGGGACGAAGATCAACGTCCACGGGTCTGTGCTGGCGCCGGTCAGCGCCAGCCAGGCGGCCCGTCGACCGTGCAGGTGCCGCTCGCCGGTCCGCTCCGGACCCAGCACGTGCACCCGGCGGTCGCCGCGCCGGGCCCGCCAGAAGAACCCGCCGTACCCGGCGCCCAGCCGCCCGTTGGTGGCGGGACTGGCGATGGCCAGCGGCTCGGCGGTCACGTTGGTCAGCTCGAAGCCGAAGTCGAGCGCCCACGCCTGCCCGGTGAGCGGCAGGGCGGCGATCCGCCGGCGCTCGTGCAGCAGCTCGGTGCCGTCCGGGCCGACCCAGCGCAGCTCGTGGCGTACGTCGGTGCTGGTCCGGACGGTCCAGACGCGATGGTGTTGGGTGCCGTGGTTGGGTAGCTGCACCGGCCCGTGCCCGGGCACGTAGGTGCGCCCGCCCCAGAAGTTGGCGCCGCCCACGTCGGCGACCGCGACGCTGACCCCGAGGTGGTGCAGGTGGTCCTCCGGCATCGACTCGGTGACCTCGGTGCCGGCGAGGGTGCGTACCGGATGCAGGAACGGCCGGGGCGACACGGTGCGGGGCAGCCGCGGCAGCCACACGTAGTCGGCGACGGCCCGGCCGCCCAGGCTCAGCCTGACGGGGTCGGCGGCGCTCTCCCGGTCGTGCATCCTCGCCTCCTCCCGGGGTGGCTGCCCGGCCGTCATGCCGGGCGGTCCGCTCGGCCGGCATCGGTGACGCAGAAGGCGTCGAACTCCGCCGTGCCGGTGCCGGCCAGCGGACCTGCTGCTGGGCCGGATCCGGGAAAGTCGGCGGACCCCTGTGCCGGGTCCTCCGGCGCCGCCTGCGCTGGTGCGGTGGCGAAGAGGCCGAGGATGGCACCGACCCAGTGGCCGGCGGTGGCCGGAAACGGCGGGCCGACCGGTCGGGGCGGCTCGGGTCCGACGGCGGCGAGGAACTGGCACCGCCCGTCGGGGAAGACGTCCACCCGGAGCAGCACCGGGGCGGGATCCCCGTCGGCCAGCAGCGGTACGTCGAGCCCGGCGGCGTCGTCCCGCTCCCGCTCCCCCGCGCCCGCCGTACGCCGCACCAGCACGGCGCCGTGCGCGGTGCGCAGCAGGCCGGTCCAGGCGTAGCTTCTACCGAGTACGGCCAGCCCGGCCCGGGCGCCGGGGCCGGTACCGGTGAGCCGCAGCCGGGTGCTGGCCCGGAACCGGTCGGCGGGCAGCCGCTGGCCGAGCAGGTTGGGCAGTCCCCGCAGGTCGTCGCCGGCATCGGTGGGTACGCAGGCCAACCGCAGCCCGCCCGCCGGCCGCAGCGTCCACCAGTCCGGCCGGGGGTTGGCGGCCCACGCCCACTGCGGCCCGAGCCGCGGCCCGGTGAAGTCGTCACCGGCGGCCGGGGCGGTGACCGGGCTGACCGGGGTGACGGCCGGCTTGGCGTGCCGGAGCACCGGCCGGCCGGGCCCGTCGCCGAACACGCCCGCCGGCTCGCCGGCTCGGTCGACGGCGCGGCCGGTCGGTGTGCCGATCGCCGGCCAGCCGTCGGCGGTCCACCGCATCGGTTGCAGGTGCACGACCCGGCCGAAGGCGCCCTTGTCCTGGAAGTGCAGGAACCAGTCCTGTCCCTGCGGGGTCGTCACCCAGGCGCCCTGGTGCGGTCCGTTGATCGCGGTGTCGCCCCGGGCCAGCACGATCCGGTCCTGGTAGGGGCCGAGGACGTGCCGGGACCGGAACGCCGACTGCCAGCCGTCGGTGACCCCGCCGGCCGGCGCGAAGATCCAGTACCAGCCGTCGCGGCGGTAGAACTTCGGGCCCTCCAGGGTGCGGTAGCCGGGCAGCGCGGCACCGTCGACGACATCCCGCCCGCCGTCACGCAGCTCGGTCGCGTCCGGACTCATCCGGTGGCAGGTGAGCCGGTTGTTGAAGCCGGCCCGGCTCTTCGCCCAGGCGTGCACCAGGTACGCCGAGCCGTCCTCGTCCCACAGTGGACAGGGATCGATCAGACCGCGACCGGTCTTGAGCGGGTGGGGCCGGCTCCACGGACCGGCGGGGTCGGCGGCGGTGACCACGAAGATCCCCCGGTCCGGGTCGGGATAGAAGATCCAGAACCGGCCGTCGTGGTGCCGGATGGCCGGCGCCCACACTCCGCGGCCGTGCTGCGGGGTCCGGAACTCCTCCTCGGGCTCCAGCCGGGGCAGCGCGTGGCCGACGATGGACCAGTTGACCAGGTCCCGGCTGTGCAGGACCGGCAGTCCGGGTACCCGGTGGAAGCTGGACGCGACGAGGTAGTAGTCGGCACCGACCCGCACGATGTCGGGGTCGGACCAGTCGGCGTGCAGCACCGGGTTGCGGTAGGTGCCGTCGCCGTTGTCGGCGACCCACGGCCGCCGGTACCCCGCCGGTCGTCGCCGCTCTGCCGGTCGTCGCTGCTCTGCCGGTCGTCGCTGCTCTGCCATCGGCGTGGCGCCCTCCCCGTCCTCGGCCGGCTATTTCAGGCCGGTGGTGGCGATGCCCTTGACCAGGTACCTCTGCCCGGCGATGAAGAACCCGATCACCGGGGCGAGCGACAGGAACGACATGGCGAACATCTGCCCCCACTGGGACTGGCCCTCCGAGTCGACGAACTGGCGCAGCGCCAGCGGCACCGTGTACAGCTCGGAGTCGGTGAGGTAGATGAGCGGGCCGAAGAACTCGTTCCAGACCGAGATGAAGGTGAAGATCGCGGTGGTGGCGAAGGCGGGCATGCAGAGCGGCATGATCACGCTCCAGAAGGTCCGGAACGGCCCGCAGCCGTCGATCCGGGCGGCGTCGTCGAGTTCCCGGGGCAGCGCCCGCATGAACTGCACCATCAGGAAGATGTAGAACGCGTTGGTGGCCAGGAAGTTCGGCACCAGCAGCGGGTAGTACGTGTTGATCCAGCCCAGCTTGGCGAAGACGATGTACTGCGGCACCAGCAGCACGTGCCCGGGCAGCATCATGGTGCCGAGCATCAGGGCGAAGAAGAGCTTGCGGCCGGTGAAGTTCAGCCGGGCGAAGCCGTACGCTGCCAGTGAGCAGGACAGCAGGTTGCCGACGATGCTCAGCACGACGATCACGAACGAGTTGGCCAGGTAGACGCTGAACGGCTGCTCCAGCGCGACCCACCCGTCCGGATAGTTGCTCAGGTCCCAGTCCGCCGGCCACAGCGACAGGTCGGTGAAGACCTGCCGGCTCGGCTTGACCGAGCTGGAGACCATCCAGAGCAGCGGATAGAGCATCACCGCGCCGACCAGGCAGAGCAGTACGTGCCGGGTGAACCGGGACCGGCGAGTGCTCCCCACCCGTTCGAGGTGGCTCTCCTCCTCGGCCCGCCGCCGGGCAGCCCGGGCCGGAGTCTTCGTCTCGATCGACATGGCGTGACCTCAGTTGTCGTAGAAGACCCAGTACTTCGCGGCCAGGAAGTTCAGCGCGGTGAAGGCCGCGATGATGACCAGCAGCATCCAGGCCATGGCCGAGGCGTAGCCCATGTTGAACTGGGAAAATCCCTGCTGGTAGAGGTAGAGGTTGTAGAACATCGTGGAGTCGGCCGGGCCGCCGGTGCCGCCGCTGAGCACGAAGCCCTGGGTGAAGGTCTGGAACGACGTGATCAGCGACTGGATCAGGTTGAAGAAGATGATCGGACTGAGCAGCGGCAGCGTCACCGAGCGGAACTGTCGCCACTTCGACGCCCCGTCCATCGCGGCGGCCTCGTAGTACATGGTCGGGATCTGGCGCAGCCCGGCGAGGAAGATCACCATCGGCGAGCCGAAGGTCCAGATGTGCAGCACGATCAGGGTGGTCAGCGCCCAGTCGGGGTCGGAGGTCCAGCCGGGTCCGTCGATGCCGAACCAGCCGAGGAAGGCGTTGACGATCCCGTCCAGGCCGAAGATGTACCGCCAGAGCAGCACCACCGCGACGCTGCCGCCGAGCAGCGACGGCAGATAGAAGACGGCCCGGTAGACGGACAGGCCCCGGATGCCGCGGTTGAGCAGCATCGCCACCCCGAGCGCCACGACCAGGGAAAGCGGCACCGAGACGAAGGTGTAGACGAAGGTCACCTTCAGCGACTGGCGCAACAGCGGGTCGTGCAGCATCTCGGTGAAGTTCTCCGCGCCGATCCAGCGGGGCGCGTTGAGCAGGTTGTAGTCGGTGAACGCCAGGTAGAGCGAGGCGAAGAACGGGATGACCGTGAAGAGCATCCCGAGGAACCAGGGCAGCAGGAACAGATAGCCGGCCCGGTCCCTGCCCGGCCGGGCCCGGCGGGCGGCGGGCACCCGCGGCGGCGTACCCGGATCGAGCCGGACCGCGGCGCCGGCCGGCGCTCCGGTCGTCGTGCTCACGGTCGGCCGTCCCCCGCCGGGGAGGATGCCCTCACCTGCCGAGCGCCTTCCGACCGGCCTCGACGAACGCCTTCGCCGCCTGCTGCGGGGTCTGTCGCGTGAACTCGACCTCGGCGGCGATCGACTCCAGGGTGGCGGCGATCTTCGACGAGCCGGGTGGATAGGTGTACGAGCGGGGCAGTTGCTCCCGCTGCAACCCGCCGAGGTATTCGGTGGCGACCTGGTCGTCCCGGCTCAGGGTCGCCTTGATCTCGTCGGCCACCGTCGAGTTCGCCGGCACGCCCCGGGTGGTGCCGGTGGCCTTCGACGCCTCGACATCGTTGACCAGGAAGTCGAGCAGCCGCAACGCCTCGGCACGGTGCTTGGAGGCGGCGGCGACCGACCAGAGGTGCGGGCAGTCGACGGACTGGCCGCGACGAGAGCTCTGCGTCTCGCCCGGGATGCGCAGCAGGGCCAGGTTGCCCCCGGCGGCCGAGTTGAAGGCCAGCAGGTTGTTGGTCGGGATGATCTGCGACGCGATGGACCCTCTGGCCAGGTAGGACTGCTCCGCCGACGCACCGATCTTCTCGATGAACCCGGCCGGCGGGAAGCCGCCCTCGGCGCGCATCGACTCGACCATCCCGAACCAGTCGGCGACGGTCGCCTCGCTGACCCCGAGCCCGCCGTCGGCGGTGTAGAAGTCCTCACCCCGCTGCCGGGTGAAGACGATGATGTTGGCCAGGGTGTACGCCTCGAAGTTGGTGCCGTAGACCTTGCCGCCGCTGGCCCTGGTCACCTCCCGGGCGAACCTCGCCAGGTCCGGCCAGTTCCAGGTGTCGCCGTCCGGCACCGCGACGCCGTACTTCTCGGTCAGCGTCCGGTTGACGACGAAGCCGATCGCGTTGAGCCCGGCCGGTACCCCGTAGGTCCTGTCGCCGACCGCGGCCAGCGCCCGGGCGTTCTCGCTCAACCCGGTCAGGTCCACCGCGTCGGCGTGCTGCCCGAGGTCGAGCAGCGCGCCCCGGTCGGCGTACTCGCGCAGGCTGTCCATCCGCATCGCCATCACGTCCGGCGCGTCTCCGGCGGCGAACCGGGTGGCCAGCTTGTCCTTGTACGGTCCGCTGTCCTGGTATTCGGTCCGCACGGTGACGCCGGGGTTCTTCCGCTGGAAGATGTCCAGCGCGGCCTGGGTCTTCTCGGCGCGCTTGGCGTCGCCCCACCAGACCATGTTGAGCGCGACGGTGCCGCCCTCGGCGTCGTCACCGCCGCCGAACCCCCGGCCGCATGCCGAGGCGCCGAGGCCGAGACCGAGGCCGGTGAGCCCGGCCGTCCTCAGCACGGCCCGGCGGCTCATCGGCGTCCGGGCGACTCTTGCCGTTCGGTCAGTCACGGGATCCCAGTCCCTTCAGGAGTTGCCGGCGGCCACCGGTGCGGGTTCCAGGCTGGTGCGGGGGTACCCGGGCGGGCCGCGCCGCACCGGCTACGGCGACGGGTCGGCCGCGACGGGCCCACCGGCTCGGTGGTGTCGGGGCGCTGTGGAGCAGGGGAAGCAGGCCGGCGGGTCCGATCTTGCCGGACAGGTTACGACCGGATTTCGGTTTACGTCAACCGATGAAACAAACTCCTCGCGAATAGCGAAGCGCATTGACTGCGGTCAGTGCCGGATCTACAGTGGCCCCGCACCGGCCGGGCCCACCGGATCTCCGTCCCGCCGCCCTCGCCCCGGGTGCCGGTCCGCCACGACCGGGCCCGCAGGGACCGGCTCGTCACTGAACCTTCTCCAACCTCGCCTTTGCGATGCGGTGGACCGCAAGGTCAGACGCGGTGCGCAAGCACCGCGCGGTTCAGGGTGAAAGGTTCACTGTGCCGGTGGCCGCATCGTGGCGCCGATGTCGGTGGCGCCGACGAGGAACTCCGTCGACGGAAGCCGACCGTCCGGCCGGCGCTGTCCCTGTGCGCCGGCCGGATCGGTGGACCGGAACCCCATCCCCGCCGGGCCACCACGGTCCCAACTGTTGCCAGTGGACCGGCCGTCGTCGCCGAGCGAGGCGGGCGAGGAGTTGCCGACGGCCGCGTTGCGGTCCAGCACGGCCGCCGCGCCGGGGACCTCGAAGCCGGTACCGCCGTTGCGGAAGGACGTGTTCCGCTCCAGCCGTACCGCTCCGGGATTGCCCCCGTCGGCGAAGCCGTGCCCGGCGTTGTCCCAGGCCGCGTTCTGCCGCAGCACGTGCGGGGCGGCCGGTGCCGGGTCGCCGCCGCCCAGCCGGAAGCCGTCGGCGTTGGCCTGCCACTCGGTCGCACCCCACCGGTTGACGCCGTTGCCGTACGACCAGTTGTGTTCGAGCCGCACCGAGCCGGCGAAGTGGCCGACGTCGAAGCCGGTGGCGGCGTTGTCGAACGCCCGGCAGCCCCGGACCAGGTTGCCCTCCCCCGACCCGAACTTCACGGCCAGCCCGACACCCGAGCGGCCCCGGTCGGCCGGGTCGTAGTTGCCGAAGAAGTCGCTGTCGAGCACCTGGTTGCCGATGGTGCCCGGCTCGCGCAGGGTCAGCCCGGAGCGCACGTTGTCGTGCATGGAGAGCCGCCGGAACACGTTGTGCCGGCAGGCCACGCAGACGTACGCGTGGCTGCGGGAGTTCGTCACCGCCAGGCCGAGGACGGTCCAGTAGCTGCCCCGGTGCGTGACCATCCACTTGTCCGCCGGCACTGCGGCGGCGTCGACAACCGGGCGCTCGTCGCGGTAGTTGCCGAGGGTGATCCGGCGGTCCGGGGTACCGCTGGTGTCGATCACCACGGGCTCGGTCGGCCGGTACGTCCCGCCGCGCAGTGCGATCGTCTGGCCGGGCCGGACCACCGCGACCGCCTTGTTCAGGGTGGCGTACGGCCGCTCCAGGCTGCCGTCGGCGCTGTCCGAGCCGTCCGGCGCGACGTACAGGTCGGCCCGGGTCAGGCCGGTGACCGCGCCCGGACCGGCCGGCGGCGAGGGCTGCCGTACCGCCGGGTTCGCGGTCGGGGTGGCGGCCGCAGCGGCTTCCCCACTGGTCACCACGCTCGGATACGCCGCCGCGCCACCGGCCTCGACCTCCGGCAGCCCTGTCTGGTGGACCGCATACGAGAACCCGCCGCCGGCCAGCACGGTCACGGCGGTCGCCGCCGCGGTCTTGACCTGGAAGAACCGGTGCACGGTGCCGACGACCGACTGCCACGCCGACTGCACGGCCGGGGCGAGCAGCGCGGGCGCGGCGGCGTCGAGTGCGATCCGGACCCCTTCGGCGACGGCGACCGGCAGCGGCAGGGCGGAGACGCCGAGGAGCAGCCGCTCCGGCGGCACCAGTCCGTGCCGGTGCGGTGTGCAGCGCGGACACTCCCGGACGTGCCGGGTGAGCCGCTTGCGGCTGCGGGAGTCGGACGGGCCGGTTCCGGCACTGCCCAGGCCCGGCAGGTCGGGGCAGCGCGGCTCGGCCCGCAGTGCCCGGACGAGACTCCGCGCCGAGTCCAGCCGCGCCCGCATCCGTTGCAGGCGTACGGCGGCGTGCTGCGGGGTGATGGCCAGCGCCTCCGCCAGCTCGCTCCGGGTCAGCTCGCCGGCCGCCTCCTGCCACCAGAGGGCGAGCAGGTACCGGTCGTCGTCGGCCAGCCAGGCGGTGGCCTCGACCAGTTCCCGGCGCTGGCCGGTGAGCACCAGCTCGGTGACGGTACGTTCGGCGAAGTCGCCGCTCGGGTCGGCGAGTTCCGGCGGCGCCTCCTGGAGGCGGAGCCGGTTCGACCGGTGCTCCCGCAGATAGCGCTGGACCTGCCGGTAGGCGATGGTCACCGCCCAGGCGCGGAACCGGTCCGGCTCGCGCAGCCCCGGCAGGCCGCGCATCACCCGGACCATGCTCTCCTGCACCAGGTCGTCCACGTCGGCGTGCCCGTTCAGCGCGCGGCCGATGACGTTGTAGACCAGCGGGAGATGGGTGGCGACGAGTTCGCCGAGCGCCTGCTTGTCGCCGGCCTGCGCGGCGCGGACCAGCGTGCCGGTGTCGCGGGGTGACTCGACCTTGCTCCGGGCCATCCGCACATCGCTCACTGTCGATCGGCGCCATGCTGTGCCAGAGCGTGACACAGTGACCGGCGGACGTCAACGAGACGGCGTTCGCCCAGTTCTTCCAATGGACGCGAATTCTCGGCAGGTTTCTGTTATCTGGACGGCTGTCGATGGCTCTACTACAGTGCCGCTCCAACAGCGGCGGCGGGGCAGCCACACCGACCGGTCGTCCCGGCACCGGCGACGGACGGCGCGACCGTCCGAGGAGCAGGTCCGGCGCCCCGGCGAGCCGGCGGTCCGGCTCCCGGCCGCACTACCAGCACTGGAGGTTGATCGATCGACAGGATTCCGGCCTTGACAGGAAAGCGCGTTCCTCGTACCCCCAACCACCACCCACGCTCCCGGAGGTCCTCCGATATGACGCAGTCCATAGCGGCGGCCGGCCTTACCCGCCCCGCCAGACGCTGGCGGGCGGCAGTCCTGGCCGGCGCGACCACGCTCGCCGCGGTGGCGACGATCGGCGTCGTCGACGTCGGCACCGCCTCGGCCGCGACCGTCGACACCAACGCCACCTACGTGATCATCTCCCGGCACAGCGGCAAGGCCCTGGACGTCTACAACTGGGCCACCAACGACGGTGCGCCGATCGTCCAGTTCGCCCGCAACGACCTGGCCGTCCAGCAGTGGCGGTTCGTCGACGCCGGCGGCGGCTACTACCGGATCCGCTCGGTGCACAGCGGCAAGGTGCTGGAACTGCCCAACGCCGACGACGGCGCCGGCCTGGTCCAGATGACCGACAACAACAACACCCGGCAGCACTTCCGGCTGGCCGACTCCGACGGCGGGCACGTCCGGTTCATCAACCGGCACAGCGGCAAGGCCCTGGACGTCTGGGAGTGGTCGACCGCCGACGGCGCCCCGATCGCCCAGTTCGCCGACCTGGACGGGGCGAACCAGCAGTGGCGGCTGGCCACCGTCGGCGGCGGTACACCACCGACGAACCCGCCGCCGACCGGCGCCTGGCCCACCCCGACCGGGCAGGTCAGCGTCAACGGCACCATCTCGGTCTCCGGCACCCTCGACGGCGGGATGCGCCGGTACTGCTGCATCGGCGACGGCGGCCAGGAAGAGGACCAGGACCCGATGTTCAACCTCGCCTCCGGCGCCACCCTGCAGAACGTCATCATCGGCGCTCCCGCCGGGGACGGCGTGCACTGCTCCGGGCCGTGCACCCTGCGCAACGTCTGGTGGGAGGACGTCGGCGAGGACGCCGCCACCTTCCGGGGCAGCGGATCGCCGAGCTTCCTGGTCGACGGCGGCGGTGCGCGCAGCGCCAGCGACAAGGTCTTCCAGCACAACGGGCCCGGCACGCTGACCATCCAGAACTTCCAGGCCAGCAACTTCGGCACCTTCTACCGCTCGTGCGGCAACTGCTCGACCCAGCACCAGCGCAACGTCGTGATCCGCAACGTCACGCTGACCCGGCCCGGCAACACCGTCGCCGGGGTCAACGTGAACTACGGCGATACCGCCCGGTTCACCGGGATCACCATCGTCAACGACTCCGGCCAGTCCATGGTGATCTGCCGCAAGTACAACGGCAACGACGACGGTGACGAGCCCACCCAGGTCGGCACCGGCGCCGACGGCACCAACTGCGTCTACTCCTCGTCCGACCTCACCTACCGGTAACACCCGGGCCGCACCGGGCGGGCCCGCGCGGCACGGCGGGCCCGCCCACCCCGGTCAACCACCAGGGAGTTTCTCGATGTCTCGACGACTGCACCGAACGGCACTGTCGGCGGCGCTGGCTGCCACCGTCGCCGCTGCCGTGGGCACCAGTCTCGGCCCCACCGTCCCCGCGCAGGCCGCGGCGTCGACGCTGATCGTGGCGACGAACGGCAACGACGCCAACCCGGGCACGTTGAGTGCCCCACTGGCGACGCTGGGCCGGGCGGTCGACCTGGCCACCCCGGGCACCACCATCGCGCTGCGGGGCGGCACCTACCAGTTCGGCACCAACGTACGGATCATGAAGGACGGCACCTCGGCGAGCCCGTACACGATCAGCAACTACAACGGCGAACGGGTGGTGCTGGACGGGGAGAACCTGCCGCACACCCCGGCGCCGGTCGGCGGCAGCATCCCGAACCTGGAGCGCGGAGTGCTGCACATGGAGGCCGACTACTGGCGGATCCGCGGGCTGGAGATCACGCACGGGCCGTACGCGATCTTCTGCCGGGACTGCAACAACAACGTCTTCGACCGGCTCGTCACCCGGGACAACTACGAGTCCGGACTCCAGATCCAGGGTGCGGCCAGTAACAACCAGGTGCTCAACCTCGACGCGTACGGCAACCGCGACCCGCGCAAGAACGGCGAGAGCGCCGACGGGCTCGCCATCAAGGAGGGCTCGGGCAGCGGCAACGTCGTACGCGGCGCCCGGCTGTGGAACAACTCCGACGACGGCTTCGACGCCTGGCTCTTCACCTCCCCCATCCTGGTGGAGAACTCGGCCGCCTGGGGCAACGGCGTCAACCGGTGGAACCTGCCCGACTACGTCGGCGACGGCAACGGCTTCAAGATGGGCGGCGGCGACCCCGATCCGCCGGCCAACCACACCATCCGGAACAGCATCGCCTTCGACAACGCCGTCGGCGGCTTCATCGACAACGGCAACCCCGGCACCATCACCGTCGACCGGAACAGCGCCTGGCGCAACGGCGACGGCGGTTTCAAGTTCGCCAACTCCACGTCCCGGCTGACCGGGAACCTCGCCGTCGCCAACGGCGCCGGGGTCTCGCTCGGCTCCTCCACGGCCACCGGCAACTCCTGGGACATCAAGAGTTCGTGGAGCGCGGCCGACCTGGTCAGCACCAACCCGGCCACGCTGACCGGACCGCGCGACGCCAACGGCAACATCCGCAGCTCGGACTTCCTGCGCCCACGCGACTATCCCCAGCTCGGCGCCCGGCTGTAGGCACCCGGCTGTCGGCACGGACACCCGGTTTCAGGCAGCTCTGACAGGGCCACCGGCCCGGCGAGGTCCCTCGCCGGGCCGGTCGGGTCCCGGCACCGCCACGGCGACGTGATCGAGTACGTCGCACCGACCCGGGTCGGGAACGAGACAATGTCACCGCGCGGCAGCGATGATGCGACGATGGCGTTGACGACAGAGTTCACGCGGTTGTTCGGGGTACGGCATCCGATCGCGCTGGCGCCGATGGGCGGGTCGGCCGGCGGCGCACTGGCAGCGGCCGTCGCTCGCGGCGGCGGCCTCGGGATGCTCGGCGCGGCTCACGGCGATCGGGAGTGGCTCGACCGCGAGGCGCCGATCGTCGCGGCAGGCACGGATCAGCCGTGGGGGGTCGGCTTCCTGACCTGGGCGATCGACGTCGGTGCGGTGGAACGCGCGCTGGAATACCACCCCCGGGCGGTCATGCTCTCCTTCGGCGATCCGAGCCCCTTCGTGGAACCCGTCCGGCGGGCCGGAGCGGTCCTGATCATCCAGGTCACCGATCTGGAGGAGGCCCGGCAGGCCGTGGACCTGGGCGCCGACGTCATCGTGGCGCAGGGCACCGAGGCCGGCGGCCACGGAGCCCGGCGGGGACGGTCCACACTGCCGTTCGTACCCGTCGTGGTGGATCTCGCGGCGCCGGTGCCGGTGCTGGCGGCCGGCGGGATCGCCGACGGCCGCGGCCTCGCCGCGGCCCTGGCCCTGGGCGCCGCCGGAGCCCTGATCGGTACCCGTTTCCAGGCCAGTGCCGAGGCGCTGGTCCCACCCGAGATCACCAAGGCGATCATCGAAGGACGGGGCGAGGAGACCGAGCGCAGCAGCGTACTGGACGTCCTGCGCGGCTCCCGATGGCCGTCGAAGTACCCCGCCCGGACCCTCGGCCACCCCCACCTGGACCGGTGGCGCGGCCGCGAGGCCGAACTCGCCGGCGACTCCCAGGCCGGACGGGACTACCAGAACGACGTCGCCCTCGGCGCCATACCGCCGCTACCGGTCTGGGCCGGCGAGGCCGTCGACCTCATCACCGACCTGCCGTCCGCAGCCGACCTGGTCAGCACCCTGGCCACCCAGGCCGAGGAGGCCCTGGCCAGAGCCGGACGGCGCTGACAGACGGCCCGGCCCGGTTCGTCAGTGCGACTCCCGGGCCACCCGGTCGCCGCTGCCGCCGACCAGGAACGCCAGGTCGGCGCCGGTGTCCGCCCCGAGCACCGTGTCGACGTAGAGCCGCTCCCAGCCCCGGGCCGGCTGGGCGAACGCGGTCGCCATCGCCTCGGCGAGCGGCCGGGCCGCCAGTTCGGCGGCCGGGATGTCCACGTCGAGCCGGCGCGCCTCGACGTCGAGCACGATCGGGTCACCGGTGCGTACCCGACCCAGCGGTC
The DNA here is from genome assembly GCF_050936445.1 of Plantactinospora sp. CA-294935. Taxonomy (NCBI): domain Bacteria; kingdom Bacillati; phylum Actinomycetota; class Actinomycetes; order Micromonosporales; family Micromonosporaceae; genus Plantactinospora; species Plantactinospora sp. CA-294935. The sequence goes on along the minus strand of NZ_JBNJMU010000001.1, from coordinate 5,981,970 downwards.
CACCGGCGGCGGCCTCCGGCGCGACGTGCAGCACCACCGTCCCGTACGCGGTGCCGCTCATCCGGCCGTCGCAGATCCGCACCATGTCCCGTACCCCCTGGCGCAGCAGCTTCTCCGGCAGCGGCAGGTTGGCCACCTCCGGCATCCCCGGATAGCCCTTCGGCCCGCAGCCGCGCAGCACCAGCACCGAGTCGGCGTCGACGTCGAGATCCGGGTCGTCGAGCCGGGCGTGCAGGTCCTCGACCGAGTCGAAGACCACCGCCCGGCCCCGGTGCCGCAGCAGGTGCGCAGAGGCGGCGGCGGGCTTGATGATGGCGCCGGCCGGGGCGAGGCTGCCGCGCAGCACCGCGATCCCCGCCTCCGGCATCAGCGGTGCGCTGCGGGTCCGGATCACCTCCGGATCACTGATCTCGTGCCCGGCGAGGTAGTCGCCGATCGGCCGGCCGGTCACCGTCGGCGCCGCCGGGTCGAGCAGGTCGGCGACCTGGTTCAGCACCGCCGGCAGGCCACCGGCCCGGTGGAAGTCCTCCATCAGGAAGCGGCCGGCCGGTTGCAGGTCGACCAGCAGCGGTACCCCGCTGCCGAGCCGGTCGACGTCGTCCAGGGTGATCGGCACCCCGACCCGGCCGGCGATGGCCAGCAGGTGCACGACCGCGTTCGTCGAGCCGCCCAGCGCGGCCAGCGCGACGATCGCGTTCCGGAAGGACGCCTCGGTCAACACCTGACTCGGCCGGCGCTGCCGCGCGACCATCTCCACGATCAGCTTGCCGGTGCCGTGCGACCGGGCCAGCAGCCGGCTGTCCGGGGCCGGCAGGCCGGCCGTACCGGGCAGGGTCATCCCGAGTACCTCGGCGAGCAGGCCCATCGTGGAGGCCGTACCCATGGTGTTGCAGTGCCCACGGCTGCGGATCATCGACGACTCGGAGTCGAGGAAGCCCTCCGGGGAGAGCGTGCCGGCCCGTACCTCCTCCGACAGCCGCCACACGTCGGTGCCGCAGCCGAGCGGCACGCCCCGGAACGTACCGGTCAGCATCGGGCCGCCGGGCACCACCACCGCCGGCAGGTCCACCGAGGCGGCACCCATCAGCAGCGCCGGGATGGTCTTGTCGCAGCCGCCGAGCAGCACCACCCCGTCGACCGGGTTGGCCCGGATCATCTCCTCGATCGCCATCGCGGCCATGTTGCGCCACAGCATCGCGGTCGGCCTGACCTGCGTCTCCCCCAGCGAGACCACCGGCAGGTTCAGCGGCACCCCGCCGGCCTCCCAGATCCCGTTCGCGACGCTCGCCGCGACCTCGTCCAGGTGCCGGTTGCAGGGGGTGAGGTCCGAGGCGGTGTTGGCGATCGCGATCTGCGGGCGTCCCTCGAACGCCGAGTCCGGCAGGCCGCGCCGCATCCACGCCCGGTGCAGGTAGGCGTTACGGTCCGAGCCGGCGTACCACTGGTCGCTCCGAAGTGCAGGCATACTCTCCATTATCAAGAACAACTTCGGGTACCGCCTACGCCGGCTTCCTCGAATCGCGCCGGCACCGCGACGTCGCGCCCCGTCCGGTGCGGTGATCTGACCGTGCGTGCCTTCGTGCTGAGCGGCCCGGGTGCGGCCGAGGTACGCGAGGTCGCGCCGCCGGTCGCCGGGCCGGGCGAGGTGGTGGTCGACGTACGGCGGGCCGGCGTCTGCGGCACCGACGCCGAGTTCTTCTCCGGGCACATGGCGTACCTGCACAGCGGCGATGCCCGGTATCCGCTCCGGATCGGGCACGAGTGGTGCGGGGTGGTGTCGTCGGTCGGCCCGGGCGTGGCCGAGGGGTGGCTGGGTCGGCGGGTCACCGGTGACACCATGCTCGGCTGCGGCCGGTGCGCCCGGTGCCACGGCGGACGGCAGCATCTCTGCGCCGACCGCCACGAGATCGGCATCCGGGGCGGGTGGCCGGGTGCGCTCGCCGAGCGGCTGCCGGTACCGGTCCGGGCCCTGCACCCGCTGCCCGACTCGGTCGACGCGGCGCTCGGTGCGCTGGTGGAGCCGGGCGGCAACGCGCTCCGGGTGGTCGAGGCGGCTCAGGTCGGCCCCGGCCGCCGGCTGCTGGTGCTCGGCCCGGGCACCATCGGGCTGCTGGTGGCACAGATCGCGGCGGCCCGGGGTGCCGAGGTGCACCTGCTCGGCCGGGACGAGCCCTCGCTCGACTTCGCCCGCCGGCTCGGCTTCGGGTACGCCTGGACCGCGCGGACGTTGCCGGACCCGGCGGCGCTCGCCTTCGACGCGGTGGCCGACGCCGCCAACGACGAGCGGCTGCCGGCGCTCGCCGTCGACCGGGTGGAGCCCGGTGGCCGGGTCGTCTACATCGGCCTCGCCGAACGGCCGAGCCTGCTCGACACCCGGGACCTGGTGCTCAAGGACGTCACCGCGGTCGGCGTGCTCAGCGCGTCCGGAGGGCTGGCCGGCGCCATCGAGCTGTACGCCTCCGGAGCGGTCGACCCGCGCCCGCTGGTGGCGGCGACGGTCGGGTTGGACGAGGTGGCGGGGGTGCTGCGTGGCGAGCGCGAGCCCGGCTGGGGCGCCGCCCCGAAGATCCACGTCGACCCGCGCCGCTGAGCGACCGCGACCCGCGCCGCTGAGACTGCGACCGGAGCCCGCTGAGCGACCGCGACCCGGAACGCGGCCGGGTCACGCCGGCCCGGCTGTCCCGGCACACCTACCCGACCTGGTTGGCCGAGGACGGGACGGGCAGCCGGAATCGCAACGGCGTGGAACCGTGGCGCGGATGCTGCCTCGAAGCGGCGTCGAGCAAGATGGGCTCCATGACTGCTGACACACCCGTCGTCCCCAACCCGCTCCAGCCCGTCGACGAGGACTGGCAGCGCGCGCTCGCCATCGTCGCCCACCCCGACGACCTGGAGTTCGGCGCCGCCGCAGCCGTCGCGCGCTGGACGCGGCAGGGCAAGGAGGTCGTCTACGCGCTACTCACCAGCGGTGAGGCCGGCATTGACGGGATGGACCCGGCCGAGGCCGGGCCGATCCGTGAGGAGGAGCAGCGCGCCTCCGCAGCGATCGTCGGGGTGTCCCAGGTCGACTTCCTCGGGCTGCCCGACGGCGTACTGGAGTACGGCGTCGCGCTGCGCCGTGACCTGAGCCGGGTGATCCGGAGGTACCGGCCGGAGATCGTGATCACCAACAACTTCCGGGACAGTTGGGACGAGGCCGGCAACGCGCTGAACATGTCCGACCACATCGTCACCGGTCGGGCGGTGCTCGACGCCGTACGCGACGCGGCCAACCGCTGGGTGTTCCGCGAGCAACTCGACGAGGGGCTGGAGAGGTGGGGCGGGGTCCGGGAGGTGTGGGCGGCCGGTTCACCGCTGTCGAAGCACGCCGCCGATATCACCGACACCTTCGACCTGGGCGTCCGGTCACTTGAGGCGCATGCCGCCTACCTGCGCGGTCTCGGCGCCGGCGACTTCGACCCCGAAGAGTTCCTGGAGGGCATCTCCCGGCAGACCGGCAACCGCCTGGGCGTCAGGTACGCGGCCGGCTTCGAGGTCTTCCGCCTCGGCCTCCAATAGAGCTCGGCTGCCGCAGCCATCGCGCCGAGACCGCGGCGGTGCGTTACGCCTTGAGCAGTTGCTCGCTCAGCTCCCAGAGCCGCTGCGCCGACTTCGGGTCGAGCGCGTGCGGAACGACGTCGGACGGGACGTCCGGCTCGGTACCGAAGTCGATGGGCCTCGGGGTGTCCAGCGGTGAGATGTCGTTGTCCTTCAGGTAGACACCGCCGATTCCGGCCAGCAGTGGGCTGGTCGCGGCGAACACGCTGGTGCTGGCCCCCTGTTGCGGTGTCTTCTGCCCACGGTCGGGGTCGATGATCGGCAGACCGGATTCGTCGACCAGTCCCATGGCCCGCAGTTGGTCCTCGGTCACCGAGGGTCCGTCCTCGGCCCGCGAGGGTCCCAGGCCGGTGCTGACGACGATGCCGGGGTGCACCGCGTAGCCGCGGATCCCGTCGTCGGCCCATCGGCGGTCCAGCTCGACCGCGAACAGCACGTTGGCGGTCTTGGACTGGCCGTAGGCGAGCATCCCGTCGTAGCCGGTGGCGAAGTGCGGGTCGTCCCAGCGGATGTCGGAGAGGCGGTGCCCACCGGAGGTCACGTTGACGACCCGGGCGCCGTGGGCGGCGCGCAGTGCGGGCAGCAGGCCCAGCGTCAACTGGAAGTGGCCGAGATGGTTGGTCGCGAACTGCGATTCGTACCCACGCGCGTCTCGGAACAGGGGCCCGCTCATGATGCCGGCGTTGTTGATCAGGATGTGCAGCGGGCGGTTGGAGCCGAGGTAGCGGGCGGCGAAGGCGTCGATCGACGTCGGGTCGAGCAGGTCCAGGTGACCGATCTCGACCCGCTCGATCCCGGCCAACGCTGCCGCCGCGCGGTCCGGGTTGCGCACCCCGACGGTGACGGATGCGCCGGCCCTGCTGAGCGCACGGGTGGTCTCCAGGCCGAGCCCGGCGTGTCCGCCGGTGACGATGGCGTTCCGGCCGGCCAGGTCGATGCCCCGGAGGACGTCGTCGGCCGTCGAGGCGGCGGTGAATCCGGTGCCGATTGGCTGCTGCTTGTCTGTCATGCCACCAGCCTGCGCCCGGCCTTTCGGACTCTGAATAGTTGTCAGTCCGCATTTCTTGCGTGATAGTACGGAGATGGCCGGTGATCAGCTATCCGAGGCGTTCGACCTCGTCGAGGTCCGCGGTCTGCTGTCCGGCGGTTTCGCGATGCGGGGCCGCTGGGTGTCGCGCGCCGCCATCGACGGCCGGCTGAAGTTCTTCGCGCTGGTCTGCGGTCGGGCCCGGCTGACCACCAACGGCGTCGACGGGCCGATCGAGCTGGAGCCGGGCGACGTCGCCATTCTGAACAACCGGTCGTGGCTGGAACTCGAGGGCGGCACCGGCGACGGACCACGCCACGAGATCGGGCCCGAGCCGGGCTTCGCCTCCACCCGGCTCGTCACCGCCGACCGCGATGCCGACGACGTCGTGGTCGGCGGTCGCGTCGACCTCAACCCGGCCGGTCAGGCACTCCTGTTGCACGCGCTTCCGCCGGTCGGGCACGTCCGGGCATCGGCTGCTGCGGCGACCAACCTGCGCGGCACTCTCGACCGGCTGTTCGACGAGGTGACCGGGAGCCGGCTGGGTTCCGCGTTCGCGATCCGGCAGTACGGCCAACTCCTGCTGCTCGAGGTGCTGCGCGCCTACGTCGACCAGGCCGAGCTGCCCCCGGGATGGCTGCGGGTACTGACCGACGAACGGCTGCGCCCGGCGCTGCGCCGCATGCATGCCGAACCCGGGAAGCCTTGGGGCCTGGAGGAACTGGCGCGTGCCGCGGCGATGTCGCGGACGTCGTTCGCCGAACGCTTCCGGACCGTGGCGGGCATGCCGCCGCTGACCTACCTCAACCGCTGGCGGATGCTGCTGGCGCAGCGGGCTCTTCGGGACGGCGATGTCCGGGTCGGATCGCTGGCGTCGGAACTGGGCTACGCGTCGGAGAGTGCGTTCAGCACCGCGTTCAAGCGGGAGGTGGGCGAGTCACCGCTGCGCTACCGACACCGGGTACGCGATGAATTGTCCGCCCGGACGACCTCTCTGAAGGTCTGACCTCCACCGGGCGGCAACAGCGGCGCTACGGATATCCAGGCCACGGAGTCCGGCGGTTTGCCCGTTCTCGCCATCGGTGACCGACCCCACTAGGCTTGCCCGCATGTCACGCCCGACGCCCGACACGCGGTCGCCCCGGAAGTTGGTGTGGGCCTCCGACGAGGTGCTCGCCCGCATCGGACAACAGGTTCAGCCGGAGATGAGCCTGCCGAGAAGGATCGCGCTGACAGCGACGTCCGCCTTCGTCTTCACCTGGATTCCGGCCTTCGCCGTGTTCGCGGTCACGACCGTCGCCGCGCCCTCGGTGACCGGCGGGGCCAGCGTCGGCAGGACCGCCTTCTGGGCGCTCCAGTTCGCCATCCTGATGGCGGTCGCGGCGACGGTCACGAACCTGCGGCGGAACGCCGCCAAGCCCGACGCGGCCGGCACGGACACGTCGACTCGCGGGATTGTGCTGCGGCTTGCGATCAACGCGCTGGTCACCGGCGCATGCGCATGGTTGGTGCTCGCGCTGCAGGGGCTTTCAGCCGGTCAGACCGCCTCGCTGGCCGCCGTGCTCATCGTCGTGCTGCACCTGCTGCCCATGGTCGTGGCGCGGCTGCTGCAACGACGTGGTGGGCGCCGCCAGGCCAGCTCGGCCGACCCGGTGCCGTGACCAGCCTCGCCCGGATGCCCCTGCCCCCGCTGAGGATGCCTGCCCCGACGACGATGTCGACGGGGGGCGTCAGAGCACCCGGCGCAGCCACTCCTCCACCCCGGCGACGTGCACCGTCGCCCACGCCCGGGCCAGCTCCGGCTGCCCCGACGCGACCGCGTCCAGGATCGCCGCATGCTGCTCCCGGGTCTTGCTGACCGCACCCTCCTGGGTGAGCCCGCGCCACACCCGGGCCCGGGTCGTCGGCCCGGAGAGGCTGTCCAGCAACGACGTCAACACGTTGTTGCCGGCACAGGCCGCGATCTGCCGATGGAACTCCAGGTCGTTCGCGACCAGCTCGTCGATGCTCGGATCCTCCCCGAGCCCGTCCAGCACATCTCGCAGCTTGCCCAACTGCTCCTCGGTCATCCGCTGCGCGGCCAGCGCCGTCGCGGCCGGCTCCAGGATCCGGCGTACCTCCAGGAATTCGAGCACGGTGTCGTCGCGGTGGAAGTCGACGACAAAGCTCAACGCGTCCAGCAGCAGCGCCGGGTCGAGGCTCGTCACATAGGTGCCGTCGCCCTGGCGTACGTCGAGGACCCGGATCAGCGAGAGCGCCTTGACCGCCTCCCGCAGCGAGTTGCGGGACAGGCCGAGCCGCTCGGCCAGGTCGGGTTCCCGGGGCAGCCGGTCACCGGGGCGCAGTTCGCCGGCGACGATCATCTGTTTGATTTTGTCGATCGCCTCGTCTGTGACCGCCACGCGTTTCCTCCAACGTCCTTCCGTACCGCGAAGACTAGGCGCCGGCTAGGTGCCGAGCCGGTAGGTCCGCACCGCCGTTTCGCCGAAGACTGCCGACCGCTCGGCCGTCGACAGCGGCGGCAGCACCTCGGTCAGCGCCGACAACACCGCGCCGTAACCGGCGGCGAGTCGGCAGACCGGCCAGTCCGAACCGAACATCAGCCGCTCCGGCCCGAACAGCCGGACCGCCTCGGCCACGAACGGCCGCAGGTCCGCCGGGAGCCACCGCCCCCAGTCCGCCTCGGTCACCAGCCCCGAGAGCTTCGCGGTCGCGTTCGGCACGGCCGCCAGCTCGGCGACCGGACCGGACCAGGCGGCCAACCCGGCCGCACCGTCGCGGATCGCCGGCTTGCCCAGGTGGTCCAGCACGAACCGCAGCTCCGGCACCTCCCGGGCGGCCCGGGCCACCGCCGGCAACTGGTCCGCCCGGCACACCACGTCGAAGGCCAGTCCGGCTTCCGCGATGGTACGCAGCCCGCGCCGCACCTCCGGCCGGTCCAGGTAGCCCGGATCGGTCTCGGCCTGCACCTGCGGCCGGATCCCGACCAGCAGCTCGGCACCGGGCAGCCGGCGGTAGCCGGCGATGGTGTCGGCCAGCTCCGGATCGGCCGGGTCCGCCCAGGCGACCACTCCGGCGATCGCCGGACACTCGGCGGCGTGGCCGAGCAGGATCTCCGCCTCGGCGGTGTCGCACCGGCCGCCCTCGACCAGTACCGTCCGGTCGACCCCGGCCGCCGCCAGCTCGGTGACCAGGTCAGCGGGGAGGAAGGAGCGGCGGATCGGGGCCAGCTCCGGCGCGTCCAGCCACCGGTAGCCGTCCTCGATCCGCCACAGGTGGTGGTGCGCGTCGACGATCACGGCGTACCGACCCGTTGGGTGGGGACGGGCGCGTCCGGGCGGAGCAGTCCCACGGCGACCAGCTCCGACCAGAACTCCCCGGACGGCGGCTCGGCCGCGTAGAGCGCGGCGTTCCGGCGTACCTGCTCGGGGTTGTGCGCGCCGACCACCACGGAGGCGACCGCCGGGTGGGCGGCGGCGAAGGCGAGCGCCGCCGCCGGCAGCGTGGTGCCGTGTTCGGTGCAGAGGGTGGCGATCGCCCGGGCCCGCTCCAGAATCTCGGCCGGGGCGTCGGCGTAGTCGTACGGAAGCCCGGCGTGCGGCCGCTCGACGGCGAGCAGTCCGCTGTTGAAGACGCCCGCGTTCAGCACCGACACGCCGCGCCGGCCGCACTCCGGCAGCAGGCTGTCCAGCGCCGGCTGCTCCAGCAGCGTGTACCGGCCGGCCACCATCACCGCGTCGACCTCGGTCTCGGCGACGAACCGGTGCAGCACCTGCCACTGCTTCGAGCCGACCCCGATGGCCCCGACGACGCCCTGGGCCCGCAGCTCGTGCAGGGCCGGATAGCCCTGCTCCAGCGCCTGTGTCTGGTGGTCCTCCGGGTCGTGGATCAGCACCAGGTCGATCCGGTCCAGGCCGAGCCGGACCAGGCTCGCCTCCAGCGACCGCCGGACCCCGTCGGCGCTGAAGTCCCAGAGCCGCCGGTGGTCGGCCGGTACGTCGAAACCCTCGTCGTCCCGCCGCCCCGCCCCGGACCGGTCCGGTACCAGCAGCCGCCCCACCTTGCTGCTCACGGTGTATTCCTCGCGCGGCAGCGTACGCAGCGCGTCGCCGAGCCGCCGCTCGGAGAGCCCGAGGCCGTAGTGCGGGGCGGTGTCGAAGTAGCGGATCCCGGATTCCCAGGCCGCCGCCACCGTCGCCATCGCCTCGGCCTCGCCGACCGCCGTGTAGAGGTTGCCGATCGGGGCACAGCCGAGGCCCAGCGGGCTCACGACCACCTTGGAGTGCCCCACCCTGATCCCCGTCATGCCGCCTCCTCGTCGCGTACCGGCAACTCCCAGACCAGCGACAGGCCCGAGTCGTCGCCGGAGTAGTCGTCCCGCACCTCCAGCAGCTCCGCCATCCGAGCCTGCCACGGCACGTTCGCCGGATGGTCGCGCAGTTCGTGCCGCATCCGCTGGTAGTCGGAGACCTCCACCAGGTGGAACAGGTCGCGCCCGTCCCGCCAGATCCGCCAGCTCCGCACCCCGGCTGCGCGCAGCGCGCCGTCCAGCTCGGCGGGGATGACCTGGTGGACGCGGTCGTACTCGGCCTCCCGCCCCGGCCTGAGCCGGGTGTGCAGGGCGATCCGCTGCATGGCTGCGAAGCTCCTTCCGATGCCTGTCCGGTCGGGACCGGTCCGGTGTGCCGTCGGCGGGCACACCGGACCGGTCGGTCCGCTAGTCCTGCGCCTTGCCGGAGGTGAGCCGGGCCAGGATCAGCGCGATCAGGATGATGGCGCCGTAGATGGCCTGGATCCACTGGGCGGAGACCCCGGCGAGGGTCAGGATGTTGTTGATCAAGCCGAGGACGATGACGCCGCAGAGCGCGCCGAAGAGCGTCCCCTTGCCGCCGTCGAGGCTGATCCCACCGATCACCGCGGCGGCGAAGACGGTGAAGATCATGCCGTCGCCCTGTGCCGCCGCGACCGAGCCGAGCCGGCCGGTCATCAGCAGCCCGGCCAGCGCCGCCAGCAGCCCGCCGATCATCAGGATGATCCAGACCACCCGGTCGGTACGGATCCCGGCGGCCCGGGCCGCGTCGGTGTTGCCGCCGATCGCGTAGACCGCCCGGCCGTGCCGGAAGAACCCGAGCGCGGCGATCCCGACGACGAAGAGCGTCCCGCTGATCCAGATCGACGCCGGTACGCCGAACCAGACCGCGTTGCCCAGATAGAGCACCGAGGGCGGGATGTCGAAGAGATTCTGCCCGCCGGTGATCCCGATCTGGAGACCGCGCAGCACGATCAACATGCCCAGGGTCACGATGAAGGCGGAGAGCTTGAAGCGCAGGATGAGCAGCCCGTTGAACGCCCCGATCGCCATGCCGGCGAGCAGGCAGATCGGGATCGCCAGGCTGGCCGGCAGCTCGGTGCCGAGCCCGTTGCTGGCGGCCGGGATGACCAGCGCCAGGGCCAGCGCCGGGGCGAGCCCGATGGTCGACTCCAGCGACAGGTCGAACTTGCCGGCGATCAGGATGATCGCCTCGGCGAGTACCAGCAGGGCCAGTTCGGTCTGCTGTTGCAGCACGTTGGTGATGTTGGCGGCGGAGAGGAACACCGGGTCGATGATCGCGCCCACCACGACGAGCAGCAGGATCGCGGGGACCAGCGCGAGGTCCCGCAGCCGGGCCAGCGGCACCCGGCCGCCCAGGCCGGGCCGGCCTCCTCCGGCCGGGGCCGGCGGCTTGGCGATTGTCTGGGTGCCGGTCACGGCTCCTCCACTCCCTCTACTGCGGTCACCAGTTCGGCATCCGCCCAGCCCCGGGAGACCTCCCGGACCACCCGTCCGTGGAACATCACCAGCACCCGGTCGCACGAGCGCAGGTCGTCAAGCTCGTCGGAGACGATCAGCACCCCGGTGCCCCGGGCGGCCGCCTCGGCGACGGCCCGCAGCAGGGAGTCCTTGGAACGGACGTCCACTCCGGCGGTCGGGCTCACCATCACCAGCGCCTTCGGGTCGTTCGCCAGCGCGCGGGCGAGTACCACCTTCTGGGCGTTGCCGCCGGAGAGGCCGTTGACCGGCTGGTGCGGACCGTCGGTCTTGATGTCGTAGGTTTCGATCATGCGTTGGGCCACGGCACGCTGCCGGGCCGGCGCGACGATCCCGGCCGGCCCGAGCCGGTCGGTGATCGGCAGGGTGGCGTTCTCCGCCACCGACAGCAGCGGTACCAGCCCCTCCCGGTGCCGGTCCTGCGGCAGGTAGCCGAGGCCGGCGGCAAGCGCGGCGGGCACGCTGCCCGGCTTCGGGGTGTTGCCGGCCAGGCTGACCGTGCCGGTGTCGGCCCGGCGCAACCCGGCGATCGTCTCGGCCAGCGCCACCTTGCCGCTGCTGCCCGAACCGATCAGCCCGACCAGTTCACCGGCCCGCACCGTCAGGTCGACGTTCTCGTAGAAGCCGGCCAGGCCGAGCCCGGCGACGTCGAGCACGACCGGCGCGCTCTCCGGTACGGCCGGCCGGTCGATCCCGGCCAGGGTCTCCCCCGCGTCGCCGGTCATCGCGGCGACCAGCGCCTCCCGGGAGAGCGTGTCGACCGGCTGGGTCAGGATGTGCCGGGCGTCGCGCAGCACCGTCACGGTCTGGCAGACCTGGTAGACCTCCTGGAGGTGGTGCGAGATGAACAGGAAGGTCACCCCGGCGGCCTGCAACTCGCGCATCCGGTCGAAGAGCCGTTCGATCGCGGCGGCGTCGAGCTGCGCGGTCGGCTCGTCCAGGATGATGAACGTGGCACCGAACGACAGCGCGCGGGCGATCTCGACGAGCTGGCGCTGCTCGACGCTGAGGCTGCCGGCCGGCGCGGCCGGATCGACCGCGACGCCGTACCCTTCGAGCAGGTCGGCGGCGCGGCGGCGCAGCCCGCGCCAGTCGATCAGCCCGCGCCCGGCCTGCCGGTTCAGGAAGAGGTTCTCCGCGACCGTCAGGGTGGGGATGATGGTCGACTTCTGGTAGACGCAGGCGACCCGTTGTCGCCAGGCGTCGCGGTCGGCCAGCGCCGGCGCGGGCACCCCGTCGAAGTGCACCTGGCCGCTGTCCGGCCGCTGCAGCCCGGTCAGGATCGAGACCAGGGTGGACTTGCCGGCGCCGTTACGCCCGACCAGGGCGTGTGTCTCGCCCGCTGCGATGCTGATGCCGGCGGCGTGCAGGGCGACCGTCGCGCCGTACCGTTTCGAGATGTCGCGGGCCTCCGCGGCCGGGGCGACGGCCCCGGCCACGGTGCCTGCGGTCTGCGTCTGACCGGTCATCACTTGCCGATCTGGTTTCCCCAGAGCGCCGGATCGTCGACGTTCTCCTTGGTGACCAGCGGGGCGGCGATCTGGTCCTCAAGGCCGTTGCCGACGTCGATGATGGTGCTGTTGTGGTCGGTCGGGCCGGGCTGGAAGGTCTTGCCCTCGGCCGCCGCCTTGGCGTAATAGAGCGCCCACTTGGCGTAGAGGTCGGCGGGCTGCGAGACGGTGGCGTCGATCTCGCCCTTGCGAATCGCCTCGAACTCCTGCGGGATGCCGTCGTTGGAGACGACGAAGATGTGCTTGGGGTCGGTCGGTGGCACCAGCAGGTTCTTGGCCTTCAGCACCTGGAGGGTCGGCGCCAGGAAGACGCCGCCGGCCTGCATGTAGATGCCCTTGATGTCGGGGTGCTGGGCGAGCCGGGTCTGTAGCGCGGCGGCGGCCTTCGGCCCCTCCCACTCGGTCGGCTCCTCGAAGATGGTGATCCCGGGGAACTTCGTCTTCATGCACTCGGCGAACGCCTCGGAGCGGTCCCGGCCGTTGATCGAGGAGAGCGAACCCTGGAACTCGATCACCTTGCCCTTGCCGCCGAGCTTCTCGCCGAGGAACTCGCACGCCTTCTGGCCGTACGCCCGGTTGTCGGCCCGGACCACCATGAAGACCTTGCCCTTGTCGGGACGGGTGTCGACGGAGACCACCGGGATCTTCTTCGACTCCAGAGTGGTCAGCGTGGAGGCGATCGCGCCGGTGTCCTGCGGCGCCATCACGATCGCCTTGGCACCCTGGCTCACCATCGCCTGCACGTTCGCCACCAGCTTGGCGACGTCGTTCTGCGAGTTGGTCGGCGCCATCAGGTTGATGTCGTACTCGTCGGCGAACTGCGGGACGTACTTGGCGTAGGAGTTCCAGAAGTCGGAGTCGGCGCGGGGCAGGTCGATGCCGATCTGCGGGCTGCTGCCGGTCTGGCCACCCGTCCCGCTCGACGACGACTCGCCGCAGGCGACGGTGCCGACGGCGAGAGTCGCGGCCATCGCGATCCCCGCCAGGGACTTGGCGGTATGTCTCACTGTGGTCCTCCATCCGGTGCGGATACGGTGGGCAATTCTTGGAGGCAATCGGAAACACGCGGGTAATACATCGGATGTCTATCAGTCCGCCCTTGCCCCCGCAAGACCCAGAACCGGCAATCTCCCGGCCTGTTACCGGGCAGGCGGAATCGTTACATCGGATGACCGTGCGACGGGCAGCCTGGAACGCGAGACCGGCAACCTGCCCGAAGGTCGACGGTCCACATCGGAGAGCCGTGCAACAGGCAGCCTGGAACGCGAAACCGGCAACCTGCCCGAAGGTCGACGGTCCACATCGGAGGGCCGATGGTGGAGCCGGTCAGCCCGGCGGGGCGGGGCGCAGCCGCAGCCCGTGCATGCCGCCGTCCACCCCGAGCACCGTGCCGGTGGTCGCCCCGGACAGTGGGCTGGCGAGGTAGGCGATCGCCGCCGCCACCTCGTCCGCGCCGACCAGCCGGCCGGTGGGCTGGCGGGCCTGGAGCGCGGCGAGTTCCGCCGCCGGGTCGTCGGCGGAGTTCAGCAGCCGGCGTACCCAGGGGGTGTCCACGGTGCCGGGGTTGACGCAGTTGACCCGGATCCCCTCCCGGACGTGGTCGGCCGCCATCGCCAGGGTCAACGACTGCACCGCGCCCTTGCTGGCGCTGTAGAGCGCCCGGTTGGGCAGCCCGGCCCAGGCCGCGATCGAGCAGGTGTTGACGATCGCGGCGTGCGCCGAGCGGCGCAGGTACGGCAGCGCGGCCCGGGTCACCCGGACCATCCCGACCACGTTCACGTCGAGCACCCGGTGCCACTCGTCGTCCGGGTTGGACTCCACGGTGCCCTGCGCGCCGATCCCGGCGTTGTTGACGAGTACGTCGATGCCGCCGAGCGCGCCGGCCGCGGCGGCGACACCGACCCGCACCGAGGTGTCGTCGGAGACGTCGGCGGCGATCCCGAGCAGTGAACCTTTTTCACCCTCCCCTTGCGGTCCGGCGGGCCGCGAGGTCGGACGCGGTGCGTGGGCGCCGCGCGGTTCAGGTTGAAAAAGGTTCAGCGGCTCGGGGACGCCGCCCGGGTTCAGGTCCAGGCAGGCGACCCGGGCGCCCCGGGCGGCCAGCAGGGTGGCGGTGGCCAGGCCGATGCCCGAGGCCCCACCGGTCACCACCGCGGTCAGCCCGGCGAACTCGCCCCGACCGGTGCCGCCTCCGACGCCGGGCACGATCTCGGCGGTCACGGCACCGCCACCTCGGCCGGCGGGGCGGCCCAGACCGGGCCGTCTGGATAGGCGTACTCGGTCAGCGTCTCCGGGCGCATCGTCGCGCTGAAGCCGGGCGCGGTCGGTGCGACGTACCGGCCCCTGCGGATCACCACCGGATCGACGAAGTGCTCGTGCAGGTGGTCGACGTACTCGATGACCCGGTCCTGCATGGAGCCTGCGACCGCGACGTAGTCGAACATCGACAGGTGCTGCACCAGCTCGCAGAGCCCGACCCCGCCCGCGTGCGGGCAGACCGGCACCCCGAACTTCGCCGCCAGCAGCAGGATCGCGATGTTCTCGTTGACCCCGGCCACCCGGCTCGCGTCGATCTGCACGTAGGAGATCGCGTCGAGCTGGAGCAGTTGCTTGAAGACCACCCGGTTGGCGACGTGCTCGCCGGTGGCGATCCGGACCGGTGCCAGTTCCCGGGCGATGGTGGCGTGCCCGACGACGTCGTCCGGGCTGGTCGGCTCCTCGATCCAGTACGGGTCGAAGGGCGCCAGCTCGCGTACCCAGGAAATCGCCTGCGGCACGTCCCAGCGCTGGTTGGCGTCGACCGCGATCCGGATGTCCGGCCCGCAGGTCTGCCGGGCGATGCCCATCCGCCGGATGTCGTCGTGAAGGTCGGCGCCGACCTTCAGCTTGATCTGGGTGAAGCCGTCGGCCAGCGCCTCCTTGCAGAGCCGGCGCAGCTTGTCGTCGTCGTAGCCGAGCCAGCCGGGCGAGGTGGTGTAGGCGGGGAAGCCGTCACGCAGCAGGTGTTCCTCCCGCTCGGCCCAGCCGGGACGGGCGTCCCGGAGGATCTGGAGCGCCTCGTCCGGGGTCAGCGCGTCGCTGAGGTAGCGGAAGTCGACCAGGTCGACCAGTTCCTCCGGGCTCATCCTGGCCAGCAGCCGCCACAGCGGCAGCCCGGCCCGCTTGGCCCGCAGGTCCCAGAGCGCGTTGACCACGGCGGCGATCGCCATGTGCATGACGCCCTTCTCCGGGCCGAGCCAGCGAAGCTGCGAGTCGTGCACCAGCTCGCGCCAGAAGCCGCCGAGGTCGGCCAGGACCGCCTCGACCGGTCGTCCGATCAGGTACGGCCGCAGCGACGCGATCGCCGCCGCCTGTACGTCGTTGCCCCGCCCGATGGTGAAGGCGAAGCCGTGCCCCTCGTGCCCGTCCCCGGCGTCGGTGCGCAGCACCACGTACGCGGCCGAGTAGTCGGGGTCGGGGTTCATCGCGTCGGAGCCGTCGAGTTCGCGGGAGGTCGGGAAGCGGATGTCGGCGATCTCCAGCCCGGTGAAGATCATGCCTGCCCCACCGTCTGGCGCTGCCGCCCCAGCCCGTCGATCTCCAGTTCGACGACGTCACCGGCGACCAGGTACGGCTTCGGCTCGGGCTGGCCGAGCGCCACCCCGGCCGGCGTGCCGGTGTTGATGACGTCGCCGGGATAGAGCACCAGGAACTGGCTCAGGTAGCGCACGATCTCGGCGACCGGGAAGACCATGTTCCTGGTGTTGCCGTCCTGCTTGAGCGCGCCGTTGACCCGGAGCCGCAGCCCGAGATCCTGCGGGTCGGGCACCTCGTCGGCGGTGACCAGCCAGGGGCCGAGCGGGTTGAAGGTCTCGCAGTTCTTGCCCTTGTCCCACTGGCCGCCGCGTTCGAGCTGGAACTCCCGTTCGGAGACGTCGTGCGAGACGGCGTAGCCGGCGACGCAGCCGAGCGCCTCCTCCGGGCTGGACAGGTAGCGGGCCTTACGCCCGATCACCACCGCCAGCTCGACCTCCCAGTCGGTCTTGGTGCTGCCGCGTGGCACCAGCACCTCGTCGTCCGGGCCGACCACGGTGTCCGGGGCCTTCATGAAGACCACCGGCTCGGTCGGGAGCGGAGCGCCGGTCTCGGCGGCGTGGTCCCGGTAGTTCAGGCCAATGCAGATGATCTTTCCCGGCCGCAGCGGCGGCCCGACCCGCAGGCCCTCGGGAAGGACCGGCAGCCCCTCGACGTCGAGCCCGGCCAGCCGCTCGATGCCGCCGCCGGCCAGGAACGATCCGTCCAGGTCGTCGACCACTCCACGGAGGTCGCGCAACCGCCCGGCCTCGTCCAGCAGCGCCGGGGACTCCTGCCCCGGTGCGCCCACCCGCAACAGCCTCACCCGTCGCCCCCAGACTTCTGTGGTAACCCGTCAGCAATACATCCGATGTCTATCAGGTGGGCTCGGCCGGGCACAAGACCAGGACGGTAATCGCGGGCCTGCGACCTCGGCACGCTGCCGTCGTCCGCACGGAAAATTCGGGCCTAGGCTGGCGATAGGTCGGTGACCAGGTGACCCGTGCCAAGATCCTCTCTTGTTTCTCCCGGGTGTCCTTTGTAACCTCATCGCCAAACATCGGATGCATGCTGGACGCGCGGTCGTGGCCGCGACGTTCGCCCCGCCAGAGTTCTCCCCCGGCCCATCTGGACGATCCGGAGACAGTAATGGATGACCCTAACCGGCGGCCCCTGCCGCGCCGGTGGACGGCCGCCGCGCTGGTGGCCGCGCTGACCGCGTTCGCGCCCGCCTTCTCCACCACCCCCGCCTCCGCCGCCCCCGACAGCAGGTCGGGCAGCGCGGCCTCCGGCGACGACGCGCTCACCCTCTGGTACGACGAACCCGCCGCCGACTGGGAGACCCAGGCGCTGCCGATCGGCAACGGCGCCCTCGGCGGCATGGTCTTCGGCCGGGTCGCGGCCGAGACCGTGCAGTTCAACGAGAAGACGCTCTGGACCGGTGGCCCCGGCTCGGCCGGCGGCTACAACTTCGGCAACTGGACCTCGCCGCGCCCCGGCGCGATCGAGGAGGTGCAGCGCCTGATCAACGAGCGGGGCCGGCTCAGCCCGCAGGAGGTGGCGGACCGGCTCGGCCAGCCGAAGAGCGGCTTCGGGTCGTACAACACCTTCGGGGATCTGTCGCTGCGGCTCACCGAGGACCCGGGCACGGTCAGCGACTACCGCCGCGAGTTGAACATCGGCCGGGCGGTCGCCAAGGTCTCCTACACCGACGACGGGGTGCGCTACACCCGGGAGTACTTCGCCAGTCAACCGGACGACGTGCTGGTGGTGCGGCTCAGCGCCGACCAGCCGGGGAAGATCGGCTTCACCGCCGGGGTGACCGCGCCGAACAACCGGTCGAAGAACGTCACCGCCAGCGGCGGCCGGATCACCTTCGCGGGCACCCTCAACGACAACAAGCTGAAGTACGAGTCGCAGATCCAGGTCACCGCCGACGGCGGCACAGTCACCGACGGCACCGACGGCACGGTCACGGTGGCCGGGGCCGACGCCGCCACCCTGGTGCTGGGCGCCGGCACCGACTACGCGGGCACGTACCCGACGTACCGGGGAGCCGACCCACACGCCCGGGTCACCGCCACCGTCGACGCGGCGGCCCGGAAGTCCTACGCCGCGCTGCTCGCCGCGCACACCGCCGATTACCGGTCGCTGTTCGACCGGGTACGCCTGGACATCGGCCAGGAGATGCCGGCCATCCCCACCGACGAGCTGCTGCGGCAGTACCGGGGCGGGGCGTCGGCGGCGGACCGCGCGCTGGAGGCGCTCTTCTTCTGCTACGGCCGCTACCTGCTGATCGCCTCGTCCCGGCCCGGCTCGCTGCCGGCAAACCTCCAGGGCGTCTGGAACAACGTCACCAACCCGCCCTGGGACGCCGACTACCACGTCAACATCAACCTCCAGATGAACTACTGGCCGGCGGAGACGACGAACCTGTCCGAGACCACCGCCCCGCTCTTCGACTACGTCGACGCGATGGTGCCGCCGGGCAAGGTCACCGCGCAGCAGATCTACGGCAACCGGGGCTGGGTGGTGAACAACGAGACCAACACCTACGGCTTCACCGGCCTGCACAGCTACCCGCAGTCGTTCTGGTTCCCCGAGGCGGGAGCCTGGCTGGCCCAGCACTACTACGAGCACTACCGGTTCACCGGGGACGACAGGTTCCTGCGGCAGCGGGCGTACCCGCTGATGAAGGAGCTGGCGCTCTTCTGGCTGGACGAGCTGGTCGTCGACCCGCGCGACGGCAAGCTGGTGGTCTCGCCGAGCTACTCGCCGGAGAACGGCGACTTCACCGCCGGCGCCTCGATGTCCCAGCAGATCGTCTGGGAGCTCTTCACCAACACCATCGAGGCGGCCGGGATCGTCGGCGGCGACAACGCGTTCCGGCGGGAGCTGCGCGACGCGCGGGCCTTGCTCGACCCGGGCCTGCGGGTCGGCTCCTGGGGGCAACTCCAGGAGTGGAAGGAAGACCTGGACAACCCGAACGACCAGCACCGGCACGTCTCGCACCTGTTCGCCCTGCATCCGGGCGCGCAGATCACCGCGCTGGACGACCCGGCGCTGGCCGCCGCCGCGAAGGTCTCGCTCACCGCACGCGGCGACGGCGGTACGGGCTGGAGCAAGGCGTGGAAAATCAACTTCTGGTCCCGGCTGCTGGACGGGGACCACGCGCACAAGATGCTGACCGAACAGTTGCGACAGAGCACCCTGGCGAACCTCTGGGACACCCACCCGCCGTTCCAGATCGACGGCAACTTCGGCGCGACGGCGGGGATCGCCGAGATGCTGTTGCAGAGCCAGACCGGTGACGTACACGTGTTGCCGGCGCTGCCCAGCGCGTGGCAGAACGGATCGGTCAGCGGTCTGCGGGCCCGGGGCGGGCTGACCGTCGACACGAAGTGGTCGGCCGGAGCCGCCACCGAGATCGCGGTCACCGCCGACAAGGCCGGCGAGGTGACCCTGCGCAGCCCGCTCTTCGCCGGGCCGTACGAGCTGGTCGACGCCCGCACCGGCAAGAGGGTGAACGGAAAGGCGAAGGGTGACCGGCTCACCTTCACCGCCCGCGCCGGTCACCGGTACGTCGCCACCGCCCAGGTCGGTTTCACCATCGACGCACCCGCGACGCTGGAGACCGACCAGGCGGGTACGGTCGCGGTCACCGTTTCCGCGATCGGTGCCGAGAAGGTGCCGCCGTCGCCGTTGAAGCTGGCGCTGCCGGCGGGCTGGCAGGTCCGGCCCGGTCAGGTCCAGGTTCCCCGGCTCTGGCCCGGCGACGCGCAGACCTACCGGTTCACCGTCACGCCGAGCCGGGAGGCGACACCGGGACCGAACCGGATCGAGGCGCGGCTGACCCACGACAAGTGGCGGGCCACGGCGAGCACGTCGATCGCGCTGCCGGTGCCGCCGCCGTGCGCCCGGCCGGCCCCGGGCGTCCCGCTGGTGGCCTGGGACCCGGTCTCCGGCGACACGGTGGCCGACCACTCGCCGAACGGGCGGACCGCGACGGTGCAGACCGGCGGGGCGTACGTCGCGGCCGGGCCGACCGGCAGCGCACTGGTGCTGGACGGCAACCGGTTCCTGCGTACCGCCCCGACCACCCTCGGATATCTGGAGAAGGCGACGTTCGCGGCCGAGGTCAAGGTGACCACCGGCGGCAGCTACCGGCGGCTCTTCGACTTCCAGCCCGGCGGCGACCCCGGCACGGACGGGGTCCTGATCGACCTGACCCCGAGCAACCAGCTCCGGTTCATCGGCTCCGGCACCGGAGTCACCAGCAACGCCACCGTACCCACCGGTCGGTACGTCGACCTGGTGGTCACGATGGACGACGACGGCAACATCGTCGTCTACCTCGACGGCCAGCAGGCCGGTACCGCCAAGGTGCCCGACGGCGGCATCGTCGGCTGCGCCACCCGGGAACTGCGGTTCGGCGCCGACCAGGACGGCGGCCAGCGGCTGACCGGCGAGGTCGACCGGATGGCGATCCTGCCGGAGGTGCTACCGGCCGACCAGGTACGCACCTGGCAGGCCCGCGCCTTCGGCTGATCCGCACGACGTTCCACCCACCCCCTCCGCCGCCCGGCGGGCCGACCCACCTCGGTCGCCCGCCGGGCGGCGCCACGTTCCCGGTCGATCGGGCGGCGGTGATGTGACTACCAGCCATAGTTGACACTTCCGAGCCCGAGTTGGCACCTCAGGCGTGCAATCGCCGGGCCGGCTCGTTGCCGAGCCACGGTTCACGGTGGGCGTCGACGGGTCCACTGCAGGACGCGCTGCCGGGCAAGCTCGGCCCCGGCCACCGCGACGCCGCTGAGCGCCGGCACGGCCACGAGCGCGACGAGGACCAGCCGCCGGGCCGGTATCGACCTGCTGGGGAACATGTCAGACCTCCGGCTGTCCGCCGGCGCGCCGGCTGAGAAAGGCTTCGCGGGCGCGGATCACCCGGCGGCGCACCGGCGGGACCCGTAGCAGCAGGGACGGGACGAACGCCAACAACTGCCCGGACTCCTCGGGGCCACCCGGCAGCAGGAGCGGGTGGAGCGTGACGAGCGCGAGCACGACGTAGACGAGCCGGTGCAGTCGCTTCCAGTCGCTGCCGAACCGGCGCATCGACCACCGGCTGGAGGTGAACGCGAGGGGGACGAGCAGCAGGGTGGCGAGGGTACCCGCGGCGAGGAACGCCTGGCCGGCCACCCCGGCGCGCCAGCCGTCGGTGGACATCGTGGCGGCGAGGACCAGGTCCAGGGTGACGAGGCGAAGGTCCACAATCCGAGGTCCCGCGCCAGGATCTGGTGCCATCGCCAGCCGGTGACCGTGGTGACCGGCGTGATCGCGAACGTCACGGCGAGACTCAGCAACGCGGCGTTTCCGGGTATACCGGCGGCGTTCTGCTTCAGCGTGGCCACGGCGCCGTCGTCGCCGGTGAGCGCAGCGGCCAGCAGCACGCTCACCAGGAGCACCGGGATCAATGGCAGCAGCCGCAGGATGATGAGGGTTGGGCGCGGGAGCCACCTGGGGACGCCGAGCGCCCGTGACCGGCGCGGAGGATCTACTGTCTGGTTGCCGGGTGCGATGCTGGTCACTTGGTCCTCCCCCTGCTCATGAGCCGACGGTGGGTTCCATTTCTTAGGTATCCGTAAGAGCGCGGTCCCAGCGACGCGCAAATCCTGGCCTCAGGTTGATCGGGGACAATGAGCGGCAAAAGCATCGACTGGAAGGGGGCGGGCCGGCGTGCGGATCATGATCGCGGATGATGACGCGGCCATCCGTGAGTCGCTGGAGCGGGTGCTCCAGGTCGAGGGTTACGACACCAGCACCGTCGCCAACGGTCTCGCCGTGCTCGACGTGGTCGGTGGGGCCGGTGGGGCCGGTGGGGCCGGTGGGGCCGGTGGCGACGCGCCGGATCTGCTGATCCTCGACGTGATGATGCCCCGCCTCGGCGGGTTGGAGACCTGCCGGCGGTTGCGGGCGGCGGGTCGGGATCTGCCGGTGCTCATGCTGACCGCCCGGGATCAGGTCTCCGACCGGGTCGCGGGGCTGGACGCGGGCGCCGACGACTATCTGCCCAAGCCGTTCGCCACCGAGGAGTTGCTGGCCCGGGTGCGGGCCCTGCTGCGCCGCCACACGCCGACCGACGGGGAGTCGCAGCTCCTGTCGTTCGCCGACGTCCGGCTCGATCCCGACAGGTTCGAGGCGTGGCGGGGCGGGCGGCCGCTGCACCTGACCCGGACCGAGTTCTCCCTCCTGCAGGTCCTGATGCGCAACGCGACCCGGGTCTTGACCCGAGACGCGCTGTTCGAGGCGATCTGGGGCTTCGACATGAGCACCACCGCCAACAACCTCCAGGTGTACGTGAGCTACCTGCGCCGCAAGCTGGAGGCCGAGGGTGAGCCGCGACTGATCTACACGCTGCGCGGCCTGGGGTACACGTTGCGGGAGACTCCCCCGTGAGCAGGCCCGCCGGCCGGGAACCGCGACGGCTGACCCGATGGTGGCGCCGGCGGTCCCTGCGGACCAGGCTGACGGTGATCGCGGCGACGGCCATCGCGGTCAGCGTGTTCGTGGCCTTGCAGGTGGCCATCGAGCTGCTGGACTCGGAGCTGCAGGACACCGCCGAGGATCAGCTACGCGCCGACTCCCGCGTCCTGGCGACGGACGCGGAGCGCGCCGGTCCGGCGCAGGTCCAACTACCGCCGTACACCGGATCCGGTCGGCTGGTGCGGGTCATCCTGCCCGACGGCTCGACCCGGACGCCGGCCGGCCAACCCGCGCTGCCCCCGGTCAGCGAGCAGGCCGGGCGCGTGGCGCAGGGCGGGTTGGCCGACCTGATGGAGTCGGGCGACGACGACGGCTACCTCATCTACACGCTGCGGGCGGGCGGCGGCGCGGTCCAGGTGGCCCGCAACACCGACGACGACCCGCTCACCCGGTTCGGGTTGGGCATGCTGCTGATCGGGCTGCTCTGTGTGGCCGGGGGCGCCCTTGTCGGGCGGACCGTGGCGCGGACCGGGCTGGCGCCGATCGACCGGCTGACCGCCGCGGCGGTACGCGTCGCGCACACCCGGGATCTCGACGCCGACATCCCGGATGAGGGCGGTGGGGAGATCCGGCGGCTGATCCAGTCGATCAACGACATGCTCGCCGCGCTCCGGGACTCCCGGCGGGCCCAGCGGCTGCTCGCCGAGGACGCCGCCCACGAGCTGAAGACCCCGCTCACCAGCCTGCGCCTCAACGTCGAGCTGCTGATCCGGCTCGATCGGCGCGGCACCCTGGACAGCGCACTGCCGGCGGGGAGCCGGACCCGGCTGCTCAACGATCTCGGCGCCCAGGTGGCCGAGTTGAGCACCCTTGCCGCCGAGTTGACCGACCTGGCGCGCGGTGACGTCAGCGACGAGAGCACCGAGATGCTCGACCTCGCCGACGTGGTGGTGGCCGCCGTGACCCGGGCGCGTTCCCGTGTGCCCGACATCAAGGTCGCGCTCGACGTCACGTCCGTGTGGGTGAGCGGGCGTCCCGCTGCGCTCCAGCGGGCGGTGCTCAACCTCATCGACAACGCCGGCAAGTGGTCTCCCGCGGACCAGCCGGTCCAGGTCCGGCTCGTCGCCGAGGGCGCGTCGGCGGTGCTCGAGGTCGACGACGCCGGGTCGGGCATCGACGCCGCCGACGTGCCGCGGGTGTTCGACCGGTTCTACCGTGCCGACAGCGCCCGGGCGTTGCCGGGATCCGGTCTGGGGCTGTCGATCGTGCAGCGGGTCGTCGACGCCCACGGCGGGCAGGTCACCGTCGCCCGGTCCGCACGCGGTGGCGCGCTGCTTCGGGTCAGCCTTCCGGCCGCTGCCTCGCCCGCTCGGATCACGCGGCCCACCGCAGGGGAGGACACGGTGGTGCGCTGACCCGCCCCGGCGGCGCGGCGCAGGACAAGCGGCCCACCACCGGGCAGGACACCGCGATGCGCCGACCCCAGCCCCGGCGCACGGCGCAGGACCAGAGGGCGGCGGCCGTCGGGCCCATGAAAAGATCCGGGACGGGCCTGGGTCCCGTCCCGGATCTCGTCCGTGCCGCCGCGCTCACCGTTGCAGCGCGGGCTCCTCGTCGTCGGCGAGCGACTGTTGACCGTCGGGCAGCTCCGGAGCTGGACGGGACAGCCGGCTCGGCCACCAGATCCGCCGGCCGATCAGCAGGGTGAGGGCGGGCACCAGGATCGACCGCACCAGCAGGGCGTCGAGCAGCACGCCGAAGGCGACCAGGAACCCGACCTCGATCAGCATCACCAGCGGAAGCGTGGCGAGGACCGCGAACGTGGCCGCCAGGACCAGGCCTGCCGAAGTGATGACGCCACCGGTGGCGGAGAGGGCTTTGAGCATGCCCTCTCTGGTGCCCAGACGCACGGTCTCCTCCCGGGCCCGGCTGACCAGGAAGATGTTGTAGTCGACGCCGAGCGCCACCAGGAACAGGAATGCCAGCAGCGGCACCGAATAGTCGACGCCCTTGAACCCGAGGATCGTGTCGAAGACGAACACGCTGCCGCCGAAGGCCGCCGCGAATGAGACGATCACGGTGGCCATCAGGACCAGCGGGGCCACGATCGCGCGCAGCAGCAGCCCGAGGACGATCAGGACGACGGCGAGCACCAGCGGGATCACCAGCTTCTCGTCGCGGCTGGTGGTCACCTCGGTGTCGAGGTTCTCCGCGCTCGGCCCGCCGACGATCGCCTCCGCCCCGTTCACCGCGCGCACGGCGGTGCGCACCCGCTTGATCGTGTCGTACTCCGCGACGCTGTCCGGCGCGTCGGTCGGGAACACGGAGATGTCGGCCCAGCCTCCGCTGGTCTGACCCGGGATGGCCACTGCCACACCGGGAGTGCGCTTGACGATGTCGAGCACCCGCTCCTGGTACGCCGGCCGCGTGAAGATCGTCATCGGCTGGCCGCCGAGCTCCGGGAAGTGCTGGCGGAGGACGGTGAAGCCGGTGACCGACTCCGGCGCGGACAGGAACTGGTCCTGCTCCCGCAGGGCGCCGGTGTTGCCCGCCAGCCCGATGGCGAGAACGCCCAGGATTCCGAGCGAGCTGAGCGTCGCCACCCACCGGCGGCGGCTGATGGCGGTGCCGAGCCGTCCCCACAGCCCCGGCTTCTCCTGCACGGCCGTGCTGAACCGCGGGATGGCCGGCCA
Organism: Plantactinospora sp. CA-294935; assembly: GCF_050936445.1. Classification (NCBI taxonomy): domain Bacteria; kingdom Bacillati; phylum Actinomycetota; class Actinomycetes; order Micromonosporales; family Micromonosporaceae; genus Plantactinospora; species Plantactinospora sp. CA-294935. The sequence goes on along the minus strand of NZ_JBNJMU010000001.1, from coordinate 5,957,301 downwards.
AAAAATCCGCCTGCCGAGCACCACGAGCACCGCCGGGAAGAGCGTCAGCATGGCCACCAGCGCGCACAGGATGCCGGCCGCGCCGATCGGGCCCAACCCGCTGGTGCTGTTCAGGTCGGCGACGAGCAGGCAGAGCAGGCCGGCGATCACGGTGGCCGCGGACGCGACGATGGCCGGCGCCGCGCCGCGTAGCGCGTGGACCATCGCGACCCGGACGTTCTCGTGGTGGTGCAGTGTCTCCCGGTACCGGGCGATGAGCAACAGCGCGTAGTCCGTGCCGACGCCGAACACCAGGATCGTCAGCAGCGCCGAGTTCTGGTCGTTGACCACGATGCCGAAGCCCTTGACGAGCAGGTAGACGGTCGCCATCGCGGTCAGTGCGGCCGCGCCCACGACCACCAGAGGGATCAACCACAACACCGGGCTGCGGTAGGTGAGGATCAGCAGGAGCGTGACGACGACGACGGTGGTGAGGAAGACCTGCAGGTCGATGCCGTCGAAGACGGCGTCCATGTCGCCGTCGACCGCGGCCGGGCCGGTCACGTCGAGTTCCAGGCCGGCGGGGCGGTCCTTCGCGGCGTCACGCAACGGGCCGACGATGGTCTCCGGTGCGCCGTAGGTCGTGCTCACATCGAGGGTGAACATCATCGCCTTGCCGTCCGTGGAGGGCATCGTGGGTGGGCCCTCGCCTTCGTCGCCGCCGGGCGCCGCCGTCGCCTTCGGCGGGTACCGCTTGGCAAGGGTGTTGTAGTGGCGCTCGACCGTCGCACGGTCGGCGTCGGTCAGGCCGCCGGCGCGGCGGTACACGAAGACGAACGTGTTGTCCTCCCCACCCGGGAGACTGTCCTCCAGCACCGCCACCTTGGTGGACTCGGCACTGGCCGGCAGGGTGTCCGCGGCGCTGTCGGTGGTGACCGAGCTCAGCTTCCCGCTCAGCGGCACCATGACCGCCGCCAGCACCAGCCACAAGCCGATCACCAGCCACGGCACCCACCGGCCTGCCAACCGACCGGGCGGCGCTTCCCCGGACGGCGCTGCGTTGACTGACATCAATAGCCTCCTGACGGGTTGCATCGCTTGTCTGAGGCCGACTTCGTACCGAGCGAATCTGAGACGACCGTTAATCCGGTGATCAGGCCGGTTGGCAAGGCCCAGGCGACACAGCCGTCGGACCGGATGAGCAAGGCGGCACGGCTCTCGTGCGGGTGTCCAACGGCGCTCCGGGAGTAGTACCGCGGTACCGCCTCCCTCCCGACGATGACGACCGCGGTACGACGAGACAAGACGGAATCGGTCCTAGCGTTCGGGCTATGAGGAAACCTGACAGTCCACGGTGGAGGTCCGCGGCGGGCGCCATGACGCTGCTGACGGCGTTCGCTGCTGTCGCCGCATGCGGGTCGGACGCGGACAACAGTGCAGCGTCCCCAGCGGCCGGCCCACACAGCGCGCACGCCGACACGTCGTCGGCTCCACCGCAGCCGCTGCGCGCCGGCGAGCGGTTCCTGGACCTGAAGATGGCTGAGGCGTACACGCCCGCGCCGCCGGAGGGCGGCGGCACGGACGAGTACCGGTGCCAGGTGATCGATCCGGGCCTGACCAAGGCGGTGTTCCTGACCGGGACCCAGGTCATGCCGGAGAACGTCGCCATCGCGCACCACGCCATCGTGTACGCGGTGCCGCCGGGCGGCGCTGCCCTGGTGCGCGAGCAGGACGCGAAGACCCCCGGCCTCGGCTGGCAGTGTTTCGGCGGGACCGGCGTGCCCGGCGCCGAGGTAGAAGAAGATGACGCGGCGTGGGTGGACACCTGGGCGCCGGGCGCCACGGAGACGCTACTCACCCAGGACGCCGGCTACAAGCTGGAGCCGGGCAGCCTGCTCATCCTCCAGATGCACTACAACCTGCTCGCGACCGACGGCAAGCCTGCGGGGTCGGACCGCTCGGCGGTGCGGCTGCGGCTGACGGACGGCACGCCGCAGACCCGGGAACTCGTCACGTGGTCGCTCGACGCGCCGACCGACCTGCCCTGCGCCGCCGACGAGTCGGGTCCGCTCTGTGACCGGGCGGCCTCGATCGCGGACGTGACGAAGCGGTTCGGGTCGGATGTCGGCGAAATGGCGGACCGTCAGGTGGAGGAGTGCAACCAGGGCGGCGCGCCGAAGCCCGGTGACACCCAGACCTGCGACCACAAGGTGACGGAGCCGATGACGTTGTTCGCCGGGTTCGGGCACATGCACATGCTCGGGCGGGCCATGAAGGTCGAACTCAACCCGGGCACGCCGAACGCCAAGGTCGTGCTGGACGTGCCGCAGTTCGACTTCGACAACCAGCGGCTGGTGAAGCTGCCGTCGCCGGTGGAGATCGGTCCGGGGGACACGCTGCGGGTGACGTGTACGCACGACGCGGGGCTGCGCAAACGGCTGCCGCAGCTGAGCAAGCTGCCGCCGCGCTACGTGGTGTGGGGCGACGGCACCAGCGACGAGATGTGCATTGGCATCATGACGGTCTCCCCCCGCAAGTCCTGACGAAGCGTCGAACGTGTGTGAGCTCACTGAGGTCAACAAGCCGAAAAACAGCTCTGAGCTCACACACGTCCGCGCTGAACTCACACCCGTGCGGCGTCGTGGCGGTCGGACGGGCGGTGACGTGGGCGGCTGCACGCGGACCCGGCAGCGGAGCGGTCGATCACGCGGAGCGGATCGGCCCCGAGCGGTGCGGCTGGGAACTACGGTCGCGCCCCCGACGGACGCGCGAGATGAAGCGCTAAATCGGCCGGGTGAGTCTCAGGTCGTAGGCGAGGATGACGGCCTGGATCCGGTCTCGTGCGCCGATCTTGGCGAGGACCCGCCCGACGTGGGTCTTCACCGTCGACTCCGACAGCGTGAACCGTTGCGCGATCTCGCCGTTGGTCAGGCCGTGGCCGATGGCGACGAGGATCTCGCGCTCGCGTCCGGTCAGGGAGTCCAGCCGGGGATCCTCCCGCACGGTCCCGTAGAGGTCATCCTCGAGCCGGTCGGCGAACGCGTCGAGCAGCCGCCGAGTCAGCGCCGGCGCGATCACCGCGTCCCCGGCGGCGACGGCCCGGATGCCGGCGAGCAGCTCCTCCGGGCGGGTGTCCTTGAGCAGGAAACCGCTCGCCCCGGCCCGCAGTGCGGCGAGCGCGTACCGGTCCACGTCGAACGTCGTCAGCACCAGGATCCGCGAACGCCCACCGGCGGCGACGATGCGCCGGGTGGCCTCGATCCCGTCGACGCCCGGCATGCGGATGTCCATCAGCACCACGTCGGGATGCAGCTCGGTGATCCGCCGAACGGCGTCGGCGCCGTTCTCGGCCTCGCCGACGATCTCGGTGTCGGGGGTGCTCTCCAGCAGCATTCGGAACCCGAAGCGCTGCAGCGGCTGGTCGTCGACCACGAGCACAGTGATCATGAATGGCTGCCTTTCCGGGTCGCGTGGACGGTCCAGCCGCCGTCCGGTGCGGGGCCGGCGCTGACCGTGCCGCCGTAGAGCACGGCGCGTTCGGCCATGCCGGCGAGGCCGAGACCCGCGTCGCCCGGCGATGCCTACTTCATACCGAGCGAACCTGAGACGACTGTTAAAACGGCGCTCAGGCCGGTTGCCGCCGGCGCGTGCTTCGCGGCGGTCGAGCGGTGGCAGACCCGCTACCTTCCGGTCTTCGCGGTCTGGGCCTGGGCCGTGGTGCTCGCCTTCCCGCCGCTCTTCGGCTACATCTGATTCCAAATCTCGACACGATCCAGGGCTTCCGGCTGGACCCGACGCTTGGAGCGGCCCGGGATCATGTCCAGCAGCCTCGCTGGACCCGTACCGGCACGCACCGGCGTGAGGTCAATGATCACGGTGACGTACTGTCCCCGCGGCGGGTGTGGCGCCACACTGCCGCGCGGGTCTCGCGTGATGCATGAGGCCGAGATCCGACGGGTTTCGGTGTCCTGTCGGATGGCCTTGACGCCTGAGCATCAGCCTCATGTCGGCGTACGAGTTCGGATACCCAGATAGGTACGCGTGAACGTGCCCAGGTGGTTATCGTCCGATGACCTTCAGTCCGTTACTGTCCGCGTTGGCGAGGTCCCCACCACGGCAGGAGCGGCGGAAGCTCGGCAAGCGGCCGGCGCGGCGGTTTCGGCGGTTGTGTCTCGCCGTCGTCGCCATCCCATCGCCGTCCGTACTGATCGGGCAGGTCACCCCAGCCGAAGTACGGCGTCGGCTCAGCAGGCAGGAGGCCGAGCGTCTCCAGCGGGTCGATGCGGGACTCGGCGACTGTGCACAGGTGTGCCCAGTCGGCACCGAAGTCGAACACGTACGCGAACTGCTCACCGCCGCCCAGCCGGCTCAGCTTGGCCCTGACGCTGTCGATGCTGCCCTCGGGGGCCTCGCCGTCCCACAGTTCAAGCGGCGTGATCTGGGTCTGGCCGGCCATCGTGAACATGTGCATGTGGGCGAGGTCCCAGCGGGCGAACGCCAGGTCGATCGCGTCAGCGAATTGGGCGAAGGTATGCGACCGGCTCGCGGCGAAGATTCTGCCGGGTCGAGGCCACAGGTCGAAACCACGACCGGAGACCAGCTCGACCCGTACGGACAGCCAGGTACGCGCCACCGCTCACCCTCCCCGCCGAGAACCGCCGTTACCGCCTCCGAAGGCTACGTAACGTCACCGACACCGCGCCATGCGAGGCCAGCGGTTGGGTACGGTCAGCCGTACCTACCTGGGCACCCCAAGTCGTACGCCGACACCTCATGGCTGTTGACCCTGCTGCGCTGCACGGTGATCATCAGGTGATGTTCGCGGCATTGCCGGCGGATGGCACGACGATAAGCAACCCGAACCTGCAGCGTCGGCTCGGCTGGGACTCCGACCGCTACTTCCGGGCACGTGACGGGCTGGTCGACATGGGCCTGGTCGTGCGGGGTCGCGGCCGTGGGGGTGTGGTCCGCCGACTGCTGCCCGACCAACCGGCACCAAGGTCCAGCATCGCCCGCGTAGAGGCCGCGTCGAACGGTAGTGCACATCTCGTCCCAGCCACAGCACCGCGAGCACAGACCGAGACCGCTACGCGTCGTCGGCGGGACCGACTGTCCGCCCGGGCTGGACGTTCCGAGTGCTGCGACTGGCACTCCTACATCGGAGCAGATCAATGACAATGACGCCCGGCCGACACGCGGACCTATCCAGTGCCAAGAATCTCTCGGAGTCAATGCCAACCACCGCCGGTGCCGCATCGGAAACCGGAGGCTGACGAATCGTCGCGGTGCCAACTACTGCTGGGAGTCACAGGTGATCGGTAATAGCGGTCAGAATCTGGCCGCTATGGGTCGTAGCGTCAAGGTAGCCAACGCGGCGAGGCGACTTCCGATCGAAGGGTGATGACCATGGCGACGACGACCTCCGAGAAGACCGTGACCGGCGAGCGGGCGGATCTGCTGGAGTCGCTGGGCAACGCGCGGTTCTTCCTGCGCCTCACCGCGCGCGGGCTCGACGACGAGCAGGCGGCCACCCGCAGCACGGCCAGTGAGCTCTGCGTGGGCGGGCTGATCAAGCACGTCACGGCGATGGAGCGCCAGTGGGCCCGGTTCATCGTCGAGGGGACCTCGGCGATGCCGGCCGGCGACGATCCCGGCGCGTACGAGGCGCACGCGGCCGGGTTCCGCATGCTGCCCGGTGAGACTCTGGCCGCGCTGCTGGAGGCGTACGAGGAGGTCGCGAAGCGCACGGACGAGCTGGTGCGTACGCTGCCCGACCTCGACGCCGGGCACGAACTGCCGCCCGCGCCGTGGTTCCAGCCGGGTGCGCGGTGGAGCGCACGGCGGGCACTCCAGCACATCGTCGCCGAGACGGCGCAGCACGCCGGGCACGCCGACATCATCCGAGAGACCCTCGACGGGTCCAAGTCGATGGGCTAACCGGTCGATGGGCCGACCGGCCCGGCGCCGGATCCACATCGTCCGGCGAGTCGCTGACGGCGGTTGGCTGGTCAGCGACGTGAGCGACCCCTGGTCCTGGTGTGGGTGTCATATCGTCTCCGGTTGGGCACCGATCACGGAGGTCGACGGGTTGATGCGGTTTCGGGTGCTGGGCCGGGTGGTGGCGTTCGGCGAGCGCGGCCAGGTCCCGCTCGGCCCTGCCCGCCAGCGGACCGTGCTGGCGGCGTTGCTGGTCGAGCCCGGCAGCCTGGTCTCCCTCGATGCGCTGGTGGACCGGGTGTGGGGTCCGGCGCAGCCGTCGCGTGCCCGGCAGACATTGCATACCTACCTGTCCCGGCTCCGAGGCGTGCTCGGCGACGCGGGCGGGCCGGTGCCGGCCCGGCGGTCCAGCGCCTACACCCTGGAGGTGGACGAGTCGGCGGTGGACCTGCACCACTTCCGGGCGCTGGTCAGGCGGGCCAGACAGGTGGCCGACGACGACCATGCGGCGCCCCTGTGGCACGGGGCGATGGCGTTGTGGCAGGGCAGGCCGTTCGCGGACCTGGACAGTGACTGGTTGCGGATGGTCACGGTCGGGCTGGAGGCGGAGCGGCTGGCGGCTGTCCTGGACCGCAACGATGTGCTGCTGCGCCGCGGCGAGCATGCCCACCTGTTGCCCGAGCTGACTACGGCTGCGGGTGCGTATCCACTGGACGAGCGGCTCGCCGGACAGCTGATTCTCGCGCTGTACCGCTGCGGTCGGCAGGCCGACGCGCTGGCGCAGTACCGGCTGATGCGCGACCGGTTGGTCGACGAGTTGGGCAGCGATCCCGGGCCGACGCTGCGGGAGCTGCACCAGCGGATCCTGCGGCATGACCCGGAACTTGCCGCGACCGCCACCATCGGGACACCTGACCGGACCGCGGCGCCGGTCGAGACCCTGACCGCCCCGCCGGGGAGCCCGGGTGAGCGCCCGGCGGGGCGGCCGGGCGCTGCCGTGGGCCTGGCGCACCGGCCGGCGCAGCTTCCCGCCGACGTGGCCGGTTTCACCGGCCGCGCCACCGACCTGCGACGCCTCGACGAGCTGCTGGGCCACCCCATCGACGACCGGGCCCCGCAGGCGGTGGTGGTCACGGCCATCGGCGGCACCGCCGGAGTCGGCAAGACCGCGCTGGCAGTGCATTGGGCCCATCGGGTGGCCGATCGGTTCCCGGACGGCCAGTTGTACGTTAACCTGCGCGGCTATGACCCGGATCAGCCGATGTCTCCCGCTGATGCGTTGGCGAGGTTCCTCACCGCGCTCGGGGTGACCGGGCAGGACATTCCACTGGACCCGGACGAGCGGGCCGCCCGGTACCGCAGCGAGGTGGCCGGGCGGCGGATACTGATCGTGCTGGACAACGCCGCCAACGTGGCGCAGGTGCGTCCGTTGCTGCCCGGCACCGGTTCCTGCCTGGTGGTGGTGACCAGCCGGGACAGCCTGGCGGGGCTGGTCGCCGTGGACGGCGCGCACCGCCTCGATCTGGACCTGCTCGCGCCCGCCGAGGCGGTCGGTCTGCTGTGCCGGTTGATCGGCGCCCGGGTCGACGCCGAGCCGGAGGCCGCCGCGACGTTGGCCGAGCAGTGCGCCCGGCTGCCGCTGGCGTTACGGGTGGCGGCCGAGCTGGTGGTGGCCCGGCCGGACAGCACGCTCGCCGAGTTGGTGACGGAGCTGGCCGACCGGCAGGCCCGGCTGGAGTTGCTCGATGCCGGCAGCGACCCGTACGCCGCCGTACGGGAGGTCTTCTCCTGGTCGATCCAGCAGGTACCCCTGGATGCCGCACGTACGTTCCGGCTGCTGGGCCTGCATCCCGGCCCCGACCTGGACCCGTACGCGGTCGCGGCGCTGACCGACGCCGGCCTCGACCAGGCGCGTCGGACCCTGACGTTGCTCGCCCGCGCCCACCTGGTGCACCGGGTCGGTCGTGGCCGGTACGGCATGCACGACCTACTGCGCGCGTACGCCGCCCACCTCGCGACCAGCGAAGAAACCGCCCAGCAGCGCCTGGCCGCCCAGCAGCGGCTCTTCGACTACTACCAGGCGGCCACGGTGTCCGCGACGAACACCCTCTATCCCGCCAACGCGAGCCACATGCCCGAGGTCATCGCATCAGTCACCCCCGTTCCGGAGTTCGCCGATCCGGATGGCGCCTACGCCTGGTTGGAGGACGAACGGTTCTGTCTGGTGGCGGCGGCGGCGCACACCGCGTCGCAGGGCAACTCCAGCTACCCGGTCCGGCTGGCCCGGATCCTGGAGCGCTACCTGGATGCCGGCTACCCCACCGATGCGCTGGTCATCAACGGCCACGCCCACCGCGCCGCCGAGCAGGCGGGCGACCTCGTCGGGCAAGCCCACACGCTGCGTCAGCTCGGCAACGCCTACAACCGGATGTGTCGGCACGACGAAGCCGTCGATCATCTGCAGCGGGCGCTGACCCGTTTCACGCAGGCAGGCGACCGCGTCGGTGAGGCCCTCGCGCTGTCCGGCCTTGGCATTGCCGTCCACCGCCTCGGCGACCACGAGCACGCGATCGACAACTTCGGGCGCAGTATCGAGCTGTTCCGCCAGGCCGGAGACCGGCTCGGTGAGGCCAAGGGGCTCACCAACCTCGGCAATGTCGAGAACCGGCTGGGCCGGGGCGAGGACGCCGCGCACTACCACCGACAGGCCCTGGTCATCTTCCGGGAGGTCGGGGCCAGCTTCTACGAAGCGACCACGCTGAACAACCTCGCCAACGCCGAGCTGCGGCTGGGCCGCTACGCACTGGCCGCTGACCACCTGCGGCAGTCCCTGACGCTTCTCGAACAGCTCGGCAGCCCGAGGGCCGAGGCCCATATCCGGGACACGCTCGGCAACGTCCACCTCCGTCAGGGAGAGTGGGAACAGGCCGTCGCATGCTTCCGGCAGGCACTCACCATCTGCCGCCGGATCGGCGACTGGTACGGCAAGGTATGGGCGTTCAACGGCCTCGGCGATGCCGCCCAGCTCGCCGGACGCCCGGCGGAGGCCCTGGGCCACTACACCGAGGCGCTCGCCATCGCCGCCGACACCGGCAACCGGTACCAACAGGCCCGCGTCCACACCGGTCTCGGCGACGCCCACCGGGTGCTGGGTAACCCCGATCTGGCCCGGATCCACTACGAACAGGCCCACGCCACCTACACCGAGCTCGGCGTGCCCGAGGCCGAGGATGTCCGCGCCCGTCTCGCCGCACTCACCGGCAATTGCGAGGAATCCGTCATCGGCGCATCCGACCTCGACGCACCTCCGGGTCGATCCTCAGCCAAGCGTCGCCATGGAGCCTGAGCGCCCTACTCGGCAAGTCTTCGTAGCGGTCGTCACGGCGGCTGACCGGGCATCCACCGATCGGTTGATCGGCGGACCCATCGCGTCCCGCGCCAGCGGTGGCTGCGTGGTCGATTCGGTACCGGGCCGCGGACGGCACGCTTTCCGGTATGGCAATCATCGAGGTAGACGGCCTCGTCAAGCGCTACGGCGAGCACACCGCGGTGGACGGGGTCAGCTTCGCCGTCGAGCCGGGCGAGATCTTCGGCATCCTGGGCCCCAACGGGGCGGGCAAGACCACCACGGTCGAGTGCGTCGAGGGGTTACGGACCCCGGACGGTGGCGCGATCCAGGTCTGCGGCATCGACCCGCGACGCGACACCGGTGAGCTGCGGCAGTTGCTCGGCGCGCAGCTCCAGGAGAGCGAGCTGCCCGACAAGCTCAAGGTCGGCGAGGCGTTGGAGTTGTTCAGCTCCTTCTACCGCCAGCCCGCCGACTGGCGGGATCTGGTCGACACCCTGCGACTCACCGACAAACTCGGCACGCAGTTCCGGCGGTTGTCCGGCGGGCAGAAGCAGCGGCTGTCGATCGCACTCGCGCTGATCGGCAACCCGAGGGTGGCGGTACTCGACGAACTCACCACCGGCCTGGACCCGCAGGCGCGACGCGACACCTGGGATCTGATCGAGGACATCCGCGACCGGGGCGTGACGATCCTGCTGGTCACGCACTTCATGGAGGAGGCGGAGCGGCTCTGCGACCGGCTGGCCGTGATCGACTCAGGTCGGCTCGTCGCGCTCGATTCCCCAGCCGGGCTCGTTTCGAGGATCGACGATCAGCAGCGCATCCGGTTCCGGCCGTCGGCGCCGCTGGACCACGCCGTGCTGACCGCGCTGCCCGAAGTCACATCGGTGGAACGGGCCGGCGGCCAGCTCGTGGTCACCGGTACCGGAAACCTGCTGCTCGCGGTGACCACCGTGCTCGCCCGCAACCAGGTCGTCGCCGCCGACCTGCGGATCGAGCAGACCTCGCTGGAGGACGCCTTCGTCGCGCTCACCGGCCGACCCTTCGAAGCCTGAGGAGACCGCCTTGTCCGCCCTGTCCCGGCTTACCGCCACCGAAACCAAGCTGTTCCTCCGCGAGCCCATAATCGTGTTCTTCGCGCTCGCGTTCCCCCCGATCCTGCTCGGCATCTTCGGGGCGGTGCCGCCGTTCCGGGAACCCGACCAGTCCCTCGGCGGCCTGCGGGTGATCGACCTGTACGTGCCGATCATCGTCGCGATGAGCCTCGCCATGTTCGCGCTCAACGGCCTGTCCCAGCTCTTCGCCACGTACCGGGAGAAGGGTGTGCTGCGGCGCATGCGGACCACCCCGGTCAAACCCGCGATGATGCTCGGCGCGCAGCTACTGATGTCCACGATCATGTCCGTGGGCACCATGGCGGTCGTGCTGGCCGTCGGCCGGCTGGCGTTCGACGTACGCCTGCCCCGGCAGATTCCGGCCTACCTGCTCGGCTACGTGCTGGCAGCGCTGGCAATGTTCGCGATCGGTCTGCTCGTCGCCGCGCTCGCGCCGAGCGGCAGGAGTGCCGGCGCGATCGGGACCGTACTCTTCTTCCCGATCGTGTTCTTCGCCGGCCTCTGGATACCACGCGACAACATGAACGACGTGCTGCGGACGATCAGCGACTTCAGCCCGCTCGGCTCCGCCGTGCAATCGTTGCAGGATGCGACGGCCGGGCACTGGCCGCAGCCGCTGCACCTGGCTGTCATGCTGGGCTGGACGATCGTGGCCGGTGGGCTGGCCGCGCGGTACTTCCGCTGGGAGTAGGTCGCTGAGCGCCGAGGAGTAGGTCGTGAGCATCGAAGCCGAGCTGCGTGCGGAGTTCGACCGCTGGGAGCGCAGGGAGATAGCGCTCTTCAAGGTCCTCCCGTACCTCCTCCTGGCGGCCAGCCTCCTCCTCACGCTGCTGCGGCCGGCCTGGGACGGGCCGATGCACGTCTCGGCGGTGCTCGGGCTCACGCTCGCGACCGTGCTCTGGTTGCTCTGTTTCCACACCCTCCACCCGGAGTGGCACCAGAACACCCCGCTGATGGGCCTCTACTACACAGGCCTGATGGTGCTGGCCGCCGGCCTGGTGGCGCTCGCGCCCTTCTTCACCCTCTTCACCTTCATCGGCTACCCCCAGGCGTTCCTGTACCTGCAAGGCCGCTGGCGCTATGCCGGCGTCGCGGCCACGGCACTGATCTCGGCGGTGGGGTACCTGGGTGGAGCGGCCGACCTCGTCGCCGGGGCGTGGCCGGAATGGATCGCCATCAGCCTGGTCAGCGTCGTGTTGGCCGGCGCGTTCTTCTACTTCGCCGAGCTGGCCGACCAGCGCAACCGCAGGCAGCGGCAGGCGCTCGTCGAGCTGCACGAAACCAACGTCAAGCTGGAGGCGGCGCTGGAGGAGAACGCCGGCCTGCACGCCCAGTTGCTGGTCCAGGCCCGCGAGGCCGGGGTCCTCGACGAGCGGCAGCGGATGGCCCGGGAGATCCACGACACCCTCGCCCAGGGGCTCGCCGGCATCCTCGCCCAGCTACAGGCCGCCGAGCAGACCCTGGACGAGCCGTCGCCGTCGCGCCGGCATGTGACGAACGCGATGAACCTGGCCCGGGAGAGCCTCACCGAGGCACGTCGGACGGTGCACGCGGTGGAGCCGGCGATGCTCGCCGAGGCCCGGCTGCCGGACGCGATCAACGACGTGGCCAGGCGCTGGGCGGAGGTGCACCACATCGACACGGTGTTGACCACCACCGGCGACGCCCGGCCGATGCACGCCGACGTCGAGGTGGCACTGTTACGGACCGCGCAGGAGGCGCTGGCCAACGTGGCGAAACACGCCCGGGCCAGCCGGGTCGGCCTGACCCTGTCCTACATGGAGGACCTGGTGACGCTCGACGTACGGGACGACGGGGTCGGCTTCGAACCCGGCGCCAAGCGGGCCAACGGCTCCACGAACGGAGGGTTCGGGCTCGGCGGCATGCGGCAGCGGGTACAGCGTCTCGCGGGCCGGTTGGACATCGAGTCCGAGCCGGGCGGCGGTACCGCGATCTCGGCGGCCGTGCCGGCGATCCCCGCCGGAGGTGCGGATTGATATCGCTGCTGATCGTCGACGACCACCCGGTGGTGCGGGACGGGTTGCGGGGCATGTTCAGCGCCGACCCGCGCTTCGAGGTGCTCGGCGAGGCCGGCGACGGCGCCGAGGCCATCGCCGCCGGGGAGAAGCTCCGGCCCGACGTGATCCTGATGGATCTGCGGATGCCGAGGACCGACGGGGTCGCGGCGATCAGGGAACTGGCCAGCCGCGGTGTGCCGGCCCGGATCCTGGTGCTCACCACGTACGACACCGACAGCGACGTGCTGCCCGCGATCGAGGCCGGCGCCACCGGGTACCTGTTGAAAGACGCGCCGCGGGAGGAGCTGTTCCGCGCGGTCGAGGCTGCCGCGCGCGGACAGGCGGTCCTCTCCCCCGCCGTCGCCACCCGGCTGATGGGCCAGATCCGCCAACCGGCCACGGAGCCGCTGTCGCAGCGTGAACTGGAGGTCCTGGAGCTGATCGCCCAGGGCTCCACCAATCGCGAGGCCGCCCGGCAACTCTTCATCAGCGAGGCGACGGTCAAGACCCACCTGCTGCACGTGTACGCGAAACTCGGCGTCAACGACCGGGCGGCCGCCGTGGCCACCGCCTTCTCCCGCGGCTACCTGACACCACGGGGCTGACGCCTTCGACCAAGGCCGGGTCGATCCGGCAGGGCGGGGAAAACCGGTGCCGGCGGCAGGCGACGCCGCAGCTCATGTCCCGGAGGCGTTTCGGAAAGAGCAGCGACCGCTGCTACATCCGTCTGGCGATGACGATTGACCTGCCGGCAACCTCGTCGCCTGACACACGTGGCCACCGAAATTGCATCGCCAGAAATCAATGGCATAAGTATGCTGCCACCACCGTCCCGCCACCGCAGGGCGGAGAGCACAGTCGACCGGTGAGGGAGAACTATGCGCTGGCGTAACGGGGCGTCAAGTTTACTCGTACTGTCCCTGTTGGTAAGTGTGGCGGCAGCCGTCGTGATGAGCCCGGGTGTGGCCTCGGCCGACCGGGCGAAGGCGTCCGCCGTTTCATACTGGCTCCTCAACGGCCACAGCCGAAAGTGCGCGACGGTGCAGGGAGCATCCACTACGACCGGGGCTCCGGTGATCCAGTACGAGTGCGAGTTCAGCGGTCCCGCCCCCTACAACGGGGAGTGGTTCATCGAACCCGTGGGCACCGGCAACACCATCCATATCCGCAACCGCCACAGCAACCAGTGCCTCGTCGTCGAGGGAGCGAGCCGGGCAAGCGGGGCGGCAATCGTCCAGTGGCCGTGTGCGCTCGTCCGGGAGCCAGCCCCGTACAACGAGGAGTGGACGATCGAACATCTGGCCACGGGCTGGGCCCACGTCCGCAACTATCACAGCGACATGTGCCTCGTAGTCAAGGGGGCGGGTACGGCCAACAACGTCCCGCTCATCCAGTACCCGTGCGGAAACTTCCAGGAACCCGCGCCGTACAACGAGGAATGGCTGATCTGACCCGGGCGCGACCACGACAGCCCGGACCCGGTGCGGGGAGGGTCCTGCCCCCGCACCGGGTTGCCACCGGGTATCCGTCATCGTTGCCAGCCGGACGGGAGGCCTGCCGACCGGCCCGTCCGTGATCGGCGCGCATGCCCCGACCACCGTCGGATGCGGCGTGGCCGGTACGGCGGCCACGGAGCGTGAAGGCCCCGACTCGGGCCAGCACGCACGTACAGCGGCAGACATCCGGATGCGTGCCGACTCGCGCCGAGCACCCGCCGAATGCGATCATCGTCTTCATGGTGATGATCAGAGAGATCGATGGCGCGTAGGTCACCGGCGGTGGCGCGGGCAGGGCTTCCCCGCCGGGGTGAAAGCCGCACGACTGCGGCGATCGATGGGCTGAGCGCCGGAACCGTCAGGCAGATCGTGGCCGTCGAGCGTGCGCGTCTGTGGCCCGGTGCGGTCGCTGGTGCTCTGATGGCGTGGAGACGCACCGTTCATGGGTCGTCCGCACGACTGCTGCAGGACGCCGCCAACGCGGGCTGTCCCTGTTGTGACCCACTCGAGCACCGCGACGTGCTGGAACAAGCCTTGACGGCGCTCGGCCCGCAGGCGCGCCGGGAGGTGCAGCGCATACTCGGTCCGTTGGACGAGGTATTTCAACGTCGCACCCATCATGACCCGGTGGCAGCGACCGGGATGCCGTGGTGGCGTAGGCGTACCTGACGTACCCCACCGCCAGCCCTTCCGGCGGGCATGACCTGCATCAGACGGGATGGCTACGGCAAAGCGCCTGGTCAGCCATTCGGTCTCGCGACGCTGAAGAGCCGAGCCAACTCATCATCCAATTGTTCCACGATGGCATATCCTTCCTGGCCCGGCAGTGGGAGCTGGAACAAGAACGACGTCCCGATTACGGTTCTCACGGCCTCGTCGCCGGACCGTAGGCACTCATTGAGAAAATTGAGCACTCCCCGCCAGTCGAGTTGGTCACCACCCGCGCCATCGCCAGGGTTCGCGACGTACGCAGCAACCACCTTGCGCGTCACCTCCACCCCGAAAAAGATGTGCGCAAGGAACTCTTCCGGATCGTGATAGTAAAAGTCGAGGTTCTCCCCCAGGCTGGGGAAGCTCTCGACGAGATCGAGGGCGAAGCGTTCCTCAGCCCTTGTCATTTGCCACCACCACCTCCGTCACCTGCCGTTCCCAGGTCCGCCGTCGCAACTGGATCCGACGCGCCCGTCAGCCTGACTTCTGTCGCCCGCGCCGTACCCGCACCCCGTCGGGTTTCAAGACCCGGACGCGTACGCTGAGCTGGGCCTGCTACCCGGCTCGGGCGTACGCGACGATCAGCCCCACGACTTGTGCCAGTCCGGGGCGGGGTTCACGTCCACTTCTCGGCCGTCCTCATGATCAGTTCCAGGCTCTGGTCACTGGGCGGAGCGTAGCCCCGGACCGGCAGCAGCCGTACGAGGGATGTGCCAATTTCCCGTCGGCGGTGCGGGACCATGCGGTGCACGGCGAGCCTGGTCGCAGACTCGCCGTGCACCGTGCCGGTATCGCTGACGGAGGTTACGGGCGCCGCCGGGTCCGCCGGGTCGGGGAGCGATCTGGTACGCCTGCCGCCACCTCCCGGCCACTGGCGGCCGGGTTCCGTTAGGAGTGGCAGCCGGCTGGTGGCCGCGCAGGCCGGTGCTCAGCCGGTCTTGGCCAGCGGGGCCTTGCCGGTCGTACCCTCCGGCATCAGTTCCTCGGCGGCCTTGAGCTGCTCGGAGGTGACGTTCGGGCGGCCGAAGATCCGGACCGCCTCGTAGTAGATCGTCGCCAGGCCGTAGCAGGGCGGCCGCAGCGCGTCGGAGTAGGTCGCGCAGACCCGCTGCATGTCGCCGTAGAAGGCGAGGTCGAGGCGGTCCTTGTTCTCCGGGAACCGCTGGGCCGCCTTGTAGTTGCGGTAACCGAAGTCGTGGCGGATGCAGGAGAGTTCGAAGGCGAACCCGAGCGGGTTGTCCGGAGCGCCGGTACAGCCGTCGTTGGACCAGTCGAACATGTACGCGGCCAAGAGCGCCTGGTTCAGCCGGGCCGCGTCCCACCCGGCATAGCTGTCGGAACCGGTCTGCGTCAGGCTCGCCAGCACCGCCAGCCGGTTCGGGGCAAGCCCGGTGCCGAAGACTCCGGACCCGACCGACACCGAAATGGTGGGGGTGCCGAGGCCGGCGCAGGCGCTGAGGTAGCGCTGCCCCGCCGGCAGTGCGAAGCAGCCGGCCCAGGTTGATCCGTCCAGCGTCTGCAACGCCAGATTGAACCCGATCTCCAGCTGGCTACCGCCATCGTAGACCCGGCCGTCGATCAGCACCGCCCCGAGGCTGTAGCCGTAGTAGTCATTGCCGAAGCTGAAAACACCAGCGGCCGCGACCACCTGCCCGTCGTACGGAGAGCCGGTCGTTCGTTCGATCAGGTACGCCTGGCCGGCGCCCGCGAGGTAGAAGTTGCAGACGATCTCTGCGAGGTAGTCGATCCGCACGTCGAGACCGACCCGGGTCACGTATCCGCTGATGTACGGCGTGCACCCCGGGGCCTCTGCCTGGGTGCCGTCGACTCTGCGGGTGGCTGCACCCGCGTCCTTCGTACCCAGTTTCATCGCGGCGCCGTCCGACTTGTCCAGCGCCTGCTGTGGGCCAGCGGGTCGCTTGGCGGCGTCCGGCGTCGCCTTGGACACGCCGGCCGGAGCTGAGGCCGCCAGCTTGGGGATGCTCGGCGCGCCGGGGTTCGCTCGCGCCCCGGCGTGCGCCGGTAGGGTGTTTGCCAACGCCCCGACCAGCGCCAGCGTCAACCCGAGTGTCCACGCCGATCTCCGGCCGATGATCCGTGCCGTGCCTGTCCGTTTCACTGTCGCCTCCATCGCTGGTGCCGGTTTCCGACAAGCTCCCAGCGCGGACTGAACGGAGATTGGACGCCGGCTGGAGGTGGTTCCGGTGGTGGCGTTTAATCGGTTCAGTGCGGACGGCGACGCGTGTCCTCGTCATACCCTCGACGGGTGGCAGCAGGCACCGGCTCCGCGGGACCACCGCGACGACGGGATCCCATCAAAATCGTTCCGTACGATGCGCGGTGGCCGGCCGCCTTCGCCCACGAGCAGACCCGGATCGAGGCCGCGCTCGGAAAACGTCTCGTCGGCCGCGTCGAACACATCGGCAGCACGTCGATCCCCGGCCTGGCAGCCAAGCCGATCATCGACATGCTCGCCCTGCTCGAGGACTATGACCAGAGCGCCCGCGTCGTGGCGGAGCTGGGCGCCATCGGCTGGGTCCACGCTCCCGAGCCTGGCGACCGGGAGCAGCGCAAGTGGTCGTTCTGCTTCCCCGACATCGCGTGGCGCACCCACCACCTGCACATCTGGGAGAACGGGTCCCGGCACTGGCGACACCTGCTGCTCTTCCGCGACCACCTCCGCCGGCACCCGGACCTCGCCACCGAGTACGCCCGGATCAAGACCGATCTCGCGGCGGCGGACGACCATGACCGGCAGAGATACAGATCTGGCAAGGCACCGTTCATCCAGGACATCCTTCGACACCTGGACGTAACCCACTGAACCTTTTTCGACCTGGACCGCGCGGCGCTAACGCACCGCATCCAGCCTTGCGGTCCGTCGGACCGCAAGGGGAGGTTGAAAGAGGTGGCCGGGATTCGGGGTGTACCGCACCTTCCGGTCGGCGGTGATCGTCACCCGGCCGTGCCGGGGGTACTCCCTGATCGTGATCGGGGCGGTGCTGGTGATCCAGTCGTTGGCCGTGACGATCTCACGTACCACTCGTCCTCGGTCATCCAGCGTTCGAGGTGCTGGATCCGGCCGTCGCCGTGCAGCACCAGCACCCCGGTCCCGGCGTCGGAGGTGGACCCGCAACAGGTCGGGAACGACCAGGTGATCACCGCCTCGCTGGTGCCGTTGCCGTCGAGGTCGTCGACGATGGACGAGACGTCGCCCGCCCATCTGAACTCGTCGGGTCGGAATCCTCCGGTGCCGTCACTGATCACGCGGGCGAACCCCGCGCACTCGAGGCCTTGGACGTAGACGTCGTCCCTACCATCGCCGTTGAAGTCCGCAGTACCGATGAACCAGTGGAAGCCGCCGCCTATCTGCCGGTCGTGCACGAGCTGGAAGTCCTCGTCGAGCACCAGTACGTCGCGGAGCGGTGTGCGGTTGTTGTTGTCGCTGAAGGCGAGCAGCAGTTCCGGACGGCCGTCCCCGCGCGGGTCGGCGATGGTACCCATGTCCGGGCAGTTGTGCGGTCCGATGGCATTTGTTTCGAGGTAGCGGTGGCCGACCGGGGACAGGTAGCCGCCGCCCGGCCTGCCGTACGCGACCGAGACGAAGCATCCGCAGTTGTCGGCAGCACCGGTGTAGACGGTGAGCCGATCGCGATGGCCGTCGTCGTTGACGTCACCGTAGAACGGCTCGCCGGGCCTCGCCGCCACTGCCGGCGGCGCGGTCGTCACCGTGGTGGCCAGCGCCAGCACCACCGCCATGACCGGTCGTTTCCCCCACATGATGGGTCAACCTTTCACGGCGCCGGTCAGCCCTCCGACGATCCGACGCTGGAACAGACTGAAGAACAACAACGCCGGGAGCATCGACAGGGAGGTGAACGCCAGGACCTTGGCCGTGTCGACCGAGTACTGCGACGCGAACGCCTGCACTCCGAGGGGCAGCGTGAAGGTCTCCTCCCGGTTGAGGATGAAGAGCGGCAGCAGGTAGCTGTTCCAGCTAGCGATGAAGGTCAGGATGGCCACGGTGATCACCCCCGGTTTGGAGAGCGGCAGCACCATGCGCCAGAAGAAGCCCAGTCGGCTGCAGCCGTCGATCGACGCCGCCTCCTGAATCTCGTCCGGGATGGCCCGCACGAACGGGACCAGGATGATGATCGTCATCGGGATGGCGAACCCGATCTGCGGAAGGATCACCCCGGGCAGCGTGTTCATCAGTCCGAGGGTCCTGACCAGGATGTAGAGCGGGGTGATCGCCACGGTGAGCGGGAACATCAGGCCGGCGGCGAAGAGCGAGTACATCGCTCCCCGGCCCCGGAACCGGTAGCGGGCCAGGATGAAGCTCGTCATGAGGCCGAGGGTGACGACGCCCGCGGTGGTGAATCCGGCGACGATGGTGGAGTTGAGCACCTGCTGCCAGAACACGCCGCCGGTCAGGACGTCGAGGTAGTTGCTGGCCTGCCAGGGGCTCGGCCATCCCGCCGGGTCGGTGGTGATCTGCGCATTCGTACGGAAGCCACCGAGGACGATGTAGCCGACCGGGGCCAGCATCGCCCCGATGAGCAGCAGCGCGACGAAATACACGGCCGGGCTTCCCCAGGCCGTCTTCCGGCTGCCCCGGGTCGGCCTGCGCGCGGCTACGGCGGTCGCGGCCATCAGTTCCTCCCTCCGGTGATCGCGCCCTCGGTGTCACGGCGCAGGACGAACCGTTGGTAGACCAGCGCGGCGACCAGCGAGACGAAGAACAGGATCACGGCCACGGCGTTGCCGTATCCGTACTCCCCCGCGTTGCGACCGTTGGCCACCATGTACGTGGCCATCGTCGACGTCCCGGCCGTGGAGGCGACGTACTGGCCCCAGATGATGTAGACGAGGTCGAACAGTTGCAGGGCACCGATCATCGACAGGAAGGCCCAGATCCGGATCGTCGGCCCGAGCAGCGGCAGCGTGATACGGCGCTGGATCTGCCAGTAGGACGCACCGTCGATCGCCGCGGCCTCGATCAGCTCGTCCGGGATGCCCTGCAACCCGGCGAGGAAGAGGATCACGGCGAAGCCGATGTACTTCCAGGTGAGGATGCCCATCAGCGTCCAGATCGCCTTCTCCGGGTCGGCGAGCCAGTCGCTCTGTAGCCAGCCCAGTCCGAGGTCCTGGAGGAGGGCGTTGACGGCGCCGTTGCCCTGGAGCATCAGGCTCCAGCCGGTGCCGACGACCACCTCGGAGATCACGTAGGGGACGAAGACGAGTACCCGGATGAGCGTCTGCCCGCGCATCTTCCGGTTCAGCAGCAGGGCGAGCAGGACGGCGGCCGGCCCCTGGAGCACCAGGGAGAGCACGACGATCGCGGCGTTGTGCTGCAACGCGTCGACGAACGTGCCGTCCTGGAAGACGAGCAGGTAGTTGCGAAGGCCGACGAACTCGGTCGGCGGGCCGTACCCCTGCCAGCTGAAGAAGCCGTAGTAGGCGGCCATGGCTACGGGGAAGATGACGAAGGACAGGAAGACGAGCAGCGTCGGCCCCGTCATCAGCGCGATTTCCAGCCGGGCGGGCCACCCGATGCCCTTCCGGGCACCGCGCCCGACCGGGGGCGGCACGACAGGCGCGCCACCCCCGACCGTCGTCAGACCCGCCGACCGGTCCCGCGCGAGCGGTACGCTCTCGCGCTCTGTATCGAACATCATGTACGGATCTCTAGGCCCTCTTGGCGGCGGTCTTGACCGCCTTGACGATGTCCTCGGGGCTGCCCTTACCGGCCAGCAGGTTCACCACGGCGGTGTTGAGGGCGTTGCCGACGTTCTGCCCGTAGACCGTGTCCAGCCACTGCGAGACGAACGGGGCCTTGCTGTATGCCGCGATCACGGACTTCAGATGCGGCTCGGTCACCTTGCCCTGGGCCTCGCTGTTCACCGGCGGTGCCTGGAATGCCTTGTAGTAGGCCTCCTGCACGGGTGTCTGCAACAGGAAGTTGAGGAAGGCGGTGCACTCCGCCTTGGGGGCCTTGGCGGAGCAGGAGTAGCCGTCGACGCCGCCGAGGATGGCGCCGGGCTCACCCGCGCCGCCCTCGATGCTGGGGAAGGGGAACCAGTCCAGGTCGGGCAGCGGCTTCTTGTCCGGCGTCAACGAGCCGATGACACCGGGGTTCCAGGCACCCATGAGTTCCATCGCCGCCTTGTGGTTGGCGAGGAGACCGGCCGAGCTTCCCGCGCCCTGCTGGGCCGACGTCGTCAGGAATCCGTTGTTGAACGGCTGCGTTGCGGCGAAGCGCTGCACGTCCTGGCCGGCCTTCAGCCAGCACGGGTCGTCGAAGGTCATGCTCTTGGCGGTCTCGGTGACCGTGCTGGTGCTGCACTCGCGCAGCGCGAAGAAGTAGTAGTAGAAGGCGGCCGGCCAGGCGTCCTTGGCGCCGAGGGCGATCGGCTGGGTGCCTGCGGCCTTCAGCTTGTCGACGGCGGTCTGGAGTTCGGCGAGGGTGCTCGGCGTCTGGGTGATGCCGGCCTTGCCGAACAGGTCCTTGCTGTAGAAGAAGCCGCCGGGCAGCACGGCCACCGGCATCGCGTAGACCTTGCCGTCGATCGTCTGTGCCTTGAACGACCCCTCCGAGACCACCTTCCTGGTGGCGTCGCTGATCCCGCCGGTGATGTCCATCAGCTGGCCAGCCTTGACCATCGCGGCCATCTTGCCGCCGCCGCGCTGCATGAACACGTCAGGGGCGTCGCCGGAGTTCAGCGCGGTCTGGAGCTTGCCGTCCAGGTCCTCGTTCTGAATGGACTGGATCTCCATCTTCACGTTCGGGTTGGCGGCCTCGAAGTCGGCGACGGTCTTCTCCCAGAAGGCCTTGCCAGGACCCGCCGTGGCGTTGTGCCAGAAGCTCATCGTGACGTTGCCGCCGCTACTGCTGTCGCCCTCCGAGTCCCCCGCACCACAGGCGGCCGTTCCCAGCACGCCCGTCGCCAGGACTACCGACAAAGTCAGTAGCTTTCCTGCCCTCATCAACCTGTCCTCTCTGCCGAGTGCACCCCGCTGAGTTCCCTCTGGACGAACAGGAACGCCGGTCCCGGCGGTCCGCAGTGGATGCGGAGGACCCTGTCCCCACCTGTCGACAGACACCGGTCCGGCCGCCGGGCCCACAGCACCTAACGGCCGCCACCATCGCCGTCGAGCGTCACATCAAGTGTCTATCGACCGGCAAAGACTCGCAGACGGAACCGAGAAAAACAAGACACGTTTCTGAAACTTCCATGGCCGGGACGGAGCCGAGGGTGGCGTCACCATCGCGGTGCGGATGGCGACGCCGACACCCTCGGCCGAGGTGACGGCGACGACGGCAGCAACGCGGCGCACGCTCCACTGGCGAGCTGCTGGTCTACTACCCGCCCGAGAAGCGCCCGGATGAGCGATGCACCGAGGATCATCAGCGAGGCCCATGCCATCTTGTATCGGAGAAGTTCCGGAAGATCCCAGCGCTTCCGCTGGGCCGGGTCGACATCGCCGAGTGCGACGGGGCGCAGGCCCTCGACAACGTCATGACCAGCGGTCGGGGATCCGGAGACGGTAACTCTGGCGAGACCTCCGAGGGTCACGCCCGGGCTACTGACACATTCGGGTGGATCCGGTTGGCTCGACGTACCGCCCTGGCTCCCGGCCGGGATGCCTTGGCACCGTCGTTCCGCCGGAAAGGACCCGTAATGCCCGTACCCGTATTGTCCCGGCGCACCATGCTCACCCTGGCGCCGCTGCTGGCGGTGGCCACCCAGGTACCTGCCGTGGCGCGTACGGCGGACGCGGGCGGGGCAGCGCGCCGGATCCGCGTCATCGCCGAACGGCGGGTCGACTCCCGCCTGGTCGACCTGACCGTCGAGTCACCGGCACCGGCCGAGACGGCCACGGTACGGCTGCTGACGCCGCACGGCTGGCACCGGCGCCGATCGGGTCAGAGTTGGCCGACGCTGTATCTGCTGCACGGCGCCGGGGGCCACGCCGCAGAGTGGACCGAGGCAACCGACATCGCGCACAGCGCCGAGCTGCGTCACGCACTGGTCGTGATGCCGGACGGCGGCGCTGTCGGCCTCTACAGCGACTGGTGGAACGCCGGTGCCGGCGGTCCGCCACAGTGGGAGACGTTCCACCTGGACGAGCTGCGCCCGCTACTGGAACGCCACTACGCCGCCGGTGTTCGACGGGCGGTCGCCGGGTTGTCGATGGGCGGCTTCGGCGCCCTCCTGTACGCCGCCCGCAGGCCCGGCCTGTTCCGTGCCGCCGCGAGCTACAGCGGACCGGTTCATCTGTCGCATCCACACTGGACCGCGCTGTGGCGACGGGCCTTCGAGGAGTCCCCGTGGCTGCTCGACCTCTGGGGCGACCCGGACGCGCAGCGTGCCATCTGGCAGTCGCACGATCCGTACCATCTCGCGCGGCGGCTCACCCGCATACCGGTCTACCTTGCCTGGGGAACGGGAAGCCCCGGCCCGCTCGACCCCGCCGGCACTCCGGTGGATCGGGACGAGCAAAGCATCGACGTGGCAAATCGGTCGCTCGCCGCCCAACTCGGCCCGATGAGCGCCCGGCTGACCGCCCACTGCTACGACGGCACGCACTCCTGGCCGTACTGGCAGCGGGAGCTGCATCGTTCTCTTCCGCTGTTGCTGGCCTCCCTGCGCACCGGCGACCGCTAGTGCGGTGTCCACTAACGTTCACCGGGTTTCCGGTGGTGTTGTGGATCCTCGCCGGTGACGGCGAGCGACTCCCCATCGTGTGGTTGGTGGGGCGGGCCACCGCTGGTCAACCGACCCGCACACCGCCCGAGGTGTTGTGGTGGGCGGCGGGGGTCACGTCGGGACCGGCCGACACCGGGTAGGTGTCGGCCGGCTCGACGGTGCGTGACCACCCCACCCGACACCACCGGCACAGCGGCGGCGGGGGTGGGTGGGGTGGCGGGTCCGCCGCCCGGGGTGCGGGTGGCGATGATGGCCGCCGCGACCAGGTCACGATGGCCCGAGAATCCGCAGTACCGGCAGGTGAGGACCCGTCCGGATGGTTTTGGTATCCGCCGGACGCAGGCGGGGCAGGTCGACGAGGTCCCCCGCTCGTCCACGAGGTCGACTCTGATCCCGGCCAGGGTCGCCTTGTCGTGGAGGATGCGGATGAGGTGACCGATCTGCCACTGCCGCAACCGCAGGTTGTGCCGCCGACCCGCCTGAATGTCGAGGACCCCGCGCGGGTCACCAACCCGCAGGGTGCCTACCCGCTGTGCGATCGCCCAGCCGATCACGGTCTTGGCGGCCTCGTGTTGGGCCTGCCGGACCCGACGCCGACGCCGACCCTCCACCAGCCGCGCCCGACGCCGGTACCGGCGCCACCGCCGCGACCCGCGCTGTCCCTTCGCGGGTGCCCGCCCGGCGACCGCCCGACGACGCTTCTTCGTATCCGCGAGATGCTGACGGTGCTCGGCCCGGATCGCCCGCCCGGACACCAACAGCGCCGGCCCGGCGGGGCCGGCGACCGCGTACGGATGGATCACCCCCAGATCCACCCCCGCCATCCGCCCCGGATCCGGACCACACCCCGGCTTGTATTCCGCCACCGGGATCTCGGCGGTCACATCGAGAAACAGCCGACCGCCCTCGGACAGCAAAGTGACCGATCGCACCTGGCCGGCCGGGGTAGGGCAGGTGTCGGGCCAGCCGCAGCCACAACGGGCCTGTACGACGAGCGGTCGGCACCCGCACCCGCCGGTCATCGACGGTGAAGGTGCCGTGGTACCAGCGCACCGGCATCAGAAACCGGCGACGACGCGGAAACCGGACCGTAGTATCGCCGTCCTTGCGGCGTTTCACCGCCGCGAACCAGGCGTCGGAGAACCGGCGTAACACCGACCGGGCACCGACAGAGTCCAGGTCCCCGAACGTCCCCGGACCGGCAGCCGCCAACTCCCGACACAACTCCTGATAGCCCGCCAACGGGGCATCCCGACGGGCCCGACGCCACGCGTTGACCTCCAACACACACGCCCACACGTCCCCCGCCGATCGGAGCAGGCCGAAACACCGCCGCCGCTGACCCACCGTCAACCGCAACCCCACCCGCGCAGTCCGATACACCACCACAGGAGCGGCCGGATCCCAACGACGAGGCACCAGCACCGTCAAACCCACGGGTACGACAGAAACCCGGCGAACGTTACTGGCCACCGCACTAGCAGCGGGTCTCATCGATAGATGGCCCTCGCTGTGTGCGGTAGGTTGGGCGGGGGGCGTCCAGTCGGATGTTCGGCGGCGCGGCGATCACGGATGGAGGCGGCCACGTGGTAGCGGTTTGGGCGGCCCTCGTCGCACTGGGGACGGCCGTGCTGCCGGGACCGATGCCGCCGGGGCCGGTACCCGCCCCGGTGGAGCAGTTGCGGGTACAGGTACTGGCGAGCTACCCGCACGACAGGGCGGCGTACACCCAGGGGCTGGAGATCCATGACGGGATGCTCTACGAGAGCACCGGCCTGTACGGCCAGTCCGACCTGCGGGTCGTCACCCCCCGGACCGGCACGGTACGCCAGCGGCTAGCACTGCCGGACACCGTCTTCGCGGAGGGTATGACGATCGTCGGCGGGCGGATCTGGCAGCTCACCTACCGGGAGGAGTTCGCGTTCCTGCGCGACCGGGCCACCCTCGCCGAGGTCAGGCGGGTCGGGTACGCCGGCGAGGGGTGGGGGCTGTGCCACGATCCGGTCCGCCGCCGTTTGGTCATGAGCAATGGCCGGCCGGAGCTGGTTCTCCGGGACCCCACGACGTTCCAGGTACGGAGTGCGGTACCGGTCACCCTGGACGGTCAACCACTCCCCTACATCAACGAACTGGAGTGCGTCGACGGCCAGGTGTGGGCCAACGTCTGGCTCACCGACCGGATCGTCCGCATCGACCCCGACACCGGGATAGTCAACGCCGTGGTGGACGCGGCCGGGCTACTGCCCGAATCGGAACAGGGCAACGTCGACGTCCTCAACGGCATCGCCGCCGTCCCGTGTACCGACACCTTCCTGATCACCGGAAAGCTCTGGCCGCAGACCTTCCTGGTCAGATTCGTCAGTACGGTCGGTGACAACATCGACGCTCCGGCCCGAGCTGGTGCCAGCGGCCCGGGGTGACGCTGGTCTGACGGGCGGGTTCGTCGCACCGTCGGTGGTCGGCATGGACGGCATCGAGGGCCGCGAGGCCCGGTCCGCACCGGTACGCCCTTCCCGAGGCTCTTGATCAGTACGGATATCCGGGGATGTCGAGCCGCACGCTGTACAGGCCGGAGTCGTTCCTCGGGCCCGAGGTGATGTAGAGGGTCTGCCGGTCGGGGCCGCCGAACGCCACGTTGGTCGTACCGGAGCTGCCGGCCCGGATCGTGCCGAGCTGGCTGCCTGCGGGCGAGTAGACGTGGACCAGACCGTCCGAGCCCGACGCCCAGTACACGTTGCCGGCACAGTCGACGGTGACGCCGTCTGGACCACCGAGGTAGCTCACGAAGACGCTGCGGGCGCCGGTGCTGCCGTCGGGCTGGACGGCGTACCTGTAAATCTTGTTCTCGGAGTAGGCGCCGACGTACAGCGCGGTTCCGTCCGGCGAGAGCGCGATGCCGTTGGGCTGGCGCAGTTGGTCGTCCACCAGTGACACCTGGTCGCCGACGACGCGGAAGACGCTGGTACGCCCGCTCATCTGGTCCGAGCGGTTGCCGCGCTGGAAGTTCGGGTCGGTGAAGTAGACGACGCCGTCCGAACGGACCGTGACGTCGTTGGGCGAGTTGAACGCCCGGCCCTGGTAGTCCGCTGCGACGGTGCTCCGGGTCAGGTCGCTGAGCCGGTACGCGGAGACGTTTCGCTGGTCGTGGGTGGCCGCGACGATCTGCTGGCCGTCGGCGCTGAGCGCCAGGCCGTTGCTGCCGGCGTTGGCGATGAACGCGTCGAAGGTCGCCGGCGGGGTGAACCGGCGGATCGTGGACGGCTGGACGTTCTCCGGCCCGGTACCTGCGGCCATGTCGGAGAAGAGCAGATAGCCGCCGTCGGCGACCCAGACCGGCCCTTCGAGGAACGAGTACCCACTCTGGATCCTCGTGGCAGCTACCGAGCTGGTCGGCAGCGGTGGGCCGTACTCGGTCCCCGCCGGGCAGACCCCGGGCGGTGCGCCGGGCGGACCGGCGGGCACGCCCGCGGCCGGGGGCTCCGGGGGTGTGGCGGCGACACCGGTGGAAAGGGTCGCGGTGCCGAGCGCGAGGCACAGGCCCACCAGCACGGCGACGGTTGGACGCCAGGTCATCGAATACTCCAATCGGGGTCGGCGGTCGCGAAGACCGGCTGCCGGCGGCGTGCGCGGTCGCGGTCGCGATAGCCGGTACGGCGTGAGTGCCGGCCCCGATGTGGGTATGAGGCAGCCAAGGTTGTGAACCAGCGGACCGCGTCGGTCCTGCACCGGTGATTCGCTGGAGGTCAGCATAGCAGAGATTGATGTTCCTCAATGCGTATTGCCGCTTCCCATGCCCGCGCCATCAGCGGACGGGTGACCACCTTCGCTGTGGCCTGCCACAATCAGCTCGGCGCCGAAGCCGAGCAGAACCACGGAACTTCAGCGGTCCGGCGGTGGCACGAGAGCAGCGGGTACGGGGGGCAGACAGGTGACAGGTTGGAGTACTGGCTGGTCACCAGGTATGACGAGGCACGTGCGGCGTTCGCCGACGGCCGCCTGCCGAAGGATCCGCGACCGTGTCATCCCTCCGCTTGAAGGAGCCACCATGCCAGTCGTGCCGGAGCCCGTCACGATGACAGTCGACGGAGAGGAATTCCGCGTAACGGGCCAGGTCGCAGATCCGGCACGGATATCGTTACTGGCTCTTGGCCAGAGCTACAAGCCCGCGCCACTGTCGAACGCTGAACGTCAGCATCGGCTGCCCGACACCCACCCCGCGCTGGTCGCCGGTCAACTGCTCTACTGGGTGCCCCGCGTCGCTGACCCGCCTCGTCACCCGCCGGCCCGCCCCGGACCCACCGCACCCGGTCCGAGGCGGGCCGGCTGCGGGCGCCCAGCCCATCGACCGGCTATATCCGATCCGCGTCATGCTCGCCGCCCTGCTCACCGGTGGCCTCGTCGCCACCGACCCGGCCTCTCCGGCCGCAGCGGCGCCCACCGACGCCGCGTTCAATCCGAGCACCGGCACCCTGAACGTCAACTACGCCAACTACCTGTCGAAGCACGACATCGTCTACAACCGGCCGAACACCAACCCGCTGCACGGGCTCACCGTCGGCAACGGAAAGGCCGGGGCGGTACCCAACCTCACCACCTGGCGCACCGCGAGCACCTTCGCCACCTTCTCAACCGGGTGGGTGCCTACGGGGACGGCGCCTAGGTCGGAGCCTGGCGCCGCCCCCGTCCAATTCCGCCGACGGGAGACACCGATTATGAAACGCTGGCAGAGATTGGAGCCCTCTCACCGCCGGGACTGGCGCCACCCTGGTGGCTGAGCATCCCTGAATCTGCGGAATCACGCCCGGCGTTACCAAGCCCGTGGTCCGCGGTTGCGGGCGTTACCGGTAAGCGGGCAGAGTGTGGTAGCTGACCACTGAACCTTTTCAACCTGGACCGCGCGGCGCTTACGCACCGCGTCCGGCCTTGCGGTCCGTCGACCACGAGGGGAGGTTGAAAAAGGTTCACTACCCCGTGATACGCGGGTACCGCGTGGGAGTGATCAGAGTAGTGGCAGTGATCAGCTTGGTCGGCCCATGCAGGGACAGCCCACCGTGGCGGGGGCATCGGCGGGGACTTCCCTCGCCGCGGCCTCGACCTCGGCGAGCATGCGCTCTCGCTCCTTGGCGGAGATGAATCGGCCCCGCACCACCACCGCCTGGATCCGCTGGGTGTTGCGGATGTCGTCGAGCGGGTTGGCGTCCAGCAGCACCAGGTTGGCTAGGTTGCCGCGGCGGATCGTCCCCTCGTGGTCCTGCCGGCCGAGGAACCGGGCAGGCTCGAGGGTCGCCGCTTGGAGCGCCTGCATGGGGGTGAGCCCCGCCTGCACGAGCAGCGCCAGCTCATCGTGCAAGGCAAACCCGGGGAAGCACCCCGGCGTGGCGCTGTCGGTGCCCGCCAGCATCGGCACCCCGGCCCGGCGCATCTCGTCAACCAGCCGGAGCTGGCGGTCGAAAAGCTCCCGGTGCTGGGCAACTTCGGTCGGACCGCGGCCGGCCGCGAACAACTCGTCCAGCGCCCACCACCATTCCCCGGCCGTAACGGCCGGCAGATATTTCAGCCGCTCGTCGGTTCGCGACACCTCGTCGGGCATGGCGATTGCCCGCATCGCGATGAGGGTCGGGACCTGCCTGGACTGGTTGGCAACGAATCCGGCGAAGACCGCCGCCGCCTTGCCGGGATGGTAGCTGCGCGCGGCCAGCCAGTTCACCGGATGCACCTGGTTGAACCAGCTGTTGTAGTCACCAGGCTCGATCCGGATCTCGGCGATCGCCCGGCGTATCTCCGCTTCCCGACTGGAGGTCGAGTACCAGGTCCCCCACATGTGCTCGAGGCTGCGCTGCCCGGCCTGACTGGCCTCGGTGATCGGCACGTTGTCGGGGCAGTGTCCGGCGAACGGAATTTGTTGGCGTCGGGCCTCGTCAGCGACGGCGAAGTAGGCCTCGGGGGACAGTCGTGAGTAGACCTTGACGAAGTCCGCACCGTCCAGCACGACCCGGCGGACCGCCGCTCGCGCCTCCGGTTCGTTGGTCACCTCGATGTACGAGACCGCGTTCAGGCCCGCCCAAAGACCCGGAGCGCCGTCGATCAAAGGGCTCGCGATGATCGAGCGTGGGCCCAGCAGGCTGCCGGCCTCGACCCGATCCCGCCATCGGTGGAGATGGTCGGCTCCCGACATCTCGCGCACCGTGGTGATCCCGTTCGCGATGTACAGCGGTGGGATGATCGCCTCATGCACGTCACTGTGGACGTGCATATCGCACAGACCCGGGATCAGGAACCTTCCCGTGCCGTCGACGACCGTCGCACCACGCGGGACGCGGATATCGCGCCGCCCACCCAGCCCGATGATCCGATCCCCTTCGACGACCACGGTGTGGTCTGGCATTGGCTGCCCACCGGTGGTGTCGATCACCGTGACCCCGACGAACGCGATCACGCTTCGCCTATCCGCACTCGCGGGCGCCGATTGAGTCAGTCCTATCACTGCGCCAGCGCCCGCGGCCAACCCGGCCCTGAAGACACTCCGACGAGAGATGCTGTGCAGCACTAACTCCTCCTCTGGGTAAATGCCATCGCCGTCACTGGTTCCAGGACACCCGTCGGCGAGAGCACCGGCTCACCGACCTCCGCAAGCGGCGCGAGCCGCACCGCCCGGTCCTGGATCGCGGCGGTTCCCTCGGGCCCGCCGGGGGTCACGAGCACGCTCTCGACCCCGGGCCGCTCGAGGCCGGCCGCCTCCTGGGGCTCCTCGGCCCAGGCGGACTCGCCCACCCCGTACTCGCTGAGCTCTGCCTGTGTGGCTTCGGTCATGTCACCCAGCACCACGGTGGTGGCGACGAAGGCGAGCCACACATTGGTCGCCCACCATGGATGTCGGATGCTCCATCGAGCAATCCGGTCGTCCGACTTGGTCATGCCAGTCACCCTCGTCGGGATCGAGGGCGAAGTCAGTGGACCTAGCACCCGGAACGGAGGTCGGGTCTACCCCACTGCGCGCCCGCGCGCCCGGCGGCGGGATTGGCGGCATAAAGCTGCGATACCGCTTCAGGCTGCTCGATTGGGCGTTCATGCTGAGCCTGCCTGCCGGCATCCCGCTGATCGTGGGCATCCCGCTGATCGTGGGCATGCCGCTGATCGTGGGCATGCCGCTGATCGTGCTGGCGGTGCTGCTGACCCGCCGCCTCGCCGACCCGCGCCCCGACCGGTTATACCTCCGATGTATCCGCGCGATCTCAGCCTGCAACCTACCGCCAGTGGGTCCAAAAAGATCACGGCAAGGGATTGACGGATGCAAGACATCCAATGTTAACTGCAAGTCACAGACATGGGTCGATGGTTACCCGCAGGTCAGGCGACCTCGGGCGGCTTCACCGGCCCGGTCCGTCTCGACGTCGCTCCCCGTTTTCGGCGGATGGGGAGCTGCACCGGCCTCCGGGGCGCGAGACGCCACCCATTGGACGATCTAGAAAGGGATCGCCTCGATGAAGGTGAGTACGCCGATCAGCGTCATGCTCGCCGCCCTGCTCACCGGCGGCCTCGTCGCCACCGGCCCGGCCTCTCCGGCCGCAGCGGCGCCCACCGACGCCGCGTTCAATCCGAGCACCGGCACCCTGAACGTCAACTACGCCAACTACCTGTCGAAGCACGACATCGTCTACAACCGGCCGAACACCAACCCGCTGCACGGGCTCACCGTCGGCAACGGAAAGACCGGGGCGATGGTGTGGAACCAGAACGGCCTGTCGATGCAGGTCTCCAACGTCGACCTGGCCCAGCAGTCGACCTACGCGGCCGGCAACGTCAACCTGTTCAGCAACCCGCAGATGGACACCGGCTACACCACGTTCCAGCAGCGGCTGTCGCTCTACGACGGAACACTGACCACGAAGTACGACAACAACCGCACCGTCACCATCATGGGCTCGCCCAACTCCGAGGTGATGGGAATCCACGTCGAGGACAGCCGGCCCGGCGTCACCAGTGTCGGGCTCGACCTGAGCCTCTGGGACCTGAACAGCGTCCAGAACATCGCCGACGTACCCAACCTCACCACCTGGCGCACCGCGAGCACCTTCGCCGACTCGACCGGGGTGGGGATCAGCCGGGGCCAGGCCGACCCGAACAACTTCGGCTACACCCTGGCGGCCACCGTCGAAGGCGCGAGCTACACCTCGCAGACGGTCAACGGCACCCGGGTACGCCTGAACATCACCCCGACCAGCAGCTACACCGTCTGGTTCACCGCCGCCTCCCGGATCAACTCCCCGGGGCAAAATTCGGTGCAGCAGGCGCGCAACCAGCTCGCGGCGGTGAAGGCGACCGGCTACAACAGCACGCTGAACAACTACCGCAACTGGTGGCACAACTTCTGGGCGAAGTCGTTCGTGCAGTATTCCAACGCGGGCGGGGACGCCGACTATCTGGAGAACGTCTACTACCTGGCCACCTACATGATCGCGGCCGGCGGCTTCGGCAACTATCCGCTGCACTTCATCAACGGAGTGTTCCGGGCCACCCAGGACAACTCCAAGTGGAGCAACGGCTACTGGTACTGGAACCAGCGCGACGTCTACAACTCGTTCCTGTCCAGCAACCACGTCGACCTGATGGCTGGCTTCAACCGGCTCTACAGCCGCAACCTGGCCGCACTGAAGTCCTACACCACCACTCGGTACGGCAGTGACGGGCTCTGGGTGCCGGAGACGATGGGCTGGGACGGCAACGCCCGGGGCACCATCAACAGCGACTACGTCAACGACCTCTACTCCACCGGCACCGAGGCCGCCTACAACATGTACCTGCAGTACCGGTACACCAACGACGAGGCGTACCTGCGGAACACCGCGTACCCGTACATGCGGGA
This sequence comes from Plantactinospora sp. CA-294935, assembly GCF_050936445.1. Lineage (NCBI taxonomy): Bacteria > Bacillati > Actinomycetota > Actinomycetes > Micromonosporales > Micromonosporaceae > Plantactinospora > Plantactinospora sp. CA-294935. Next base: position 5,925,122 of record NZ_JBNJMU010000001.1, on the reverse strand, counting down.
GGCGGTGAAGTTCTACGAGGACATCCTGAGCCGGGACTCCTCCGGGCGCTACTACATGGCGAACTCCAACGCCCACGAGACCTACTGGGACGTCCGGAACGCCATCACCGACCTGGCGGCGGTACGGCTACTCTTCCCGCTGACGATCCAGGTCAGCCAGCAGCTCGGGCTGGACGCCGGACTGCGGGCCAACTGGCAGAACATCGTGAACAACCTGGCGCCGTACCAGATCTCGAACGGGGCGTACCTGCCGCACGATCCGCCGTCGTCGCCGACCCGCAACGGCGAGAACGTGGCGCTGGAACTCGTCTGGCCCTACGACCTGACCGGCATCGGGTACCCGGACTACCAGACCGCGGTGAACACCTGGAACGTCCGGCCGCACCCGTACGGCAACGTCTGGGCCAACGACCACGTGCACGCCGCCCGGCTGGGCATGGGCAACCAGGCGTTCCAGGGCATGAAGACGATGCTGCAGAAATACCAGAACTACCCGAACGGGATGACCAACAACACCAACGGGGTCTTCGAGTACCTCGGCATCCACCTGGCGGCGATGAACGAGTCGCTGATGCAGTCGTACAACGACAAGATCCGGGTCTTCCCGGCGGTGCCGACCGACGCAAGCTTCGTCGGCAAGTTCACCCTGCTCGCCAAGGACGGCTTCCTGGTCAGCTCCGAGCGGGAGGCCGGCGAGATCAAGTACGTCGGGCTGCGCAGCCTGCACGGCAAGCAGGCCCGGGTGGTGAACCCGTGGGGCGGCCAGGAGGTACGCGTCCGACGTACCTCGGACAACGCCGTCCTGACGACCAGCTCGGCCGGCGAGATCAGCTTCAGCACGGCGGCGAACACGAACTACGTGGTGGAGCGGACCGGCAAGCCGCTGTCGAACTACTCGGCGACCACGCTGACCGGCAGCGCCAACCAGGGCGCGAAGTCGCTCTCCGGCACCGCCTCCACGCTCGGCCTCGGCGGCGGCCCCGGCAATCCGGGCGGCGGCGACCTGGTCAACAACACGCTGCTGAGCTACGACGCCAACTGGCACCTCACCACCGCACGCGGGTACGGCGACTACAACGACGACACCCACCACAGCACCACGGTCGGGGCGACCGCCTCCTACACCTTCACCGGGACCGGCGTCGAATACCTCTCCGAACGCTTCAGCGACATGGGCAACGTCGACGTCTACCTCGACGACGTGCTCCAGGCCAACGTCAACCTGAACGCCTCCGGCGCCCGCCAGGCCCAGCAGGTCGTCTGGCGCAGGACCGGGCTGACCAACGGCAGCCACACGATCCGGATCGTCAACAAGACCACCTCGGTCGGCATGATCGACGCCCTCCGGATCCTCACCGGCGGCACCCAGCCGACCGGCGCGGTCGCGCTGCGCGCCCAGGCCAACGGCCAGTACGTCAGCGCCAGCAGCGCCGGCGCCGGAAACCTGATCGCCAACGCCGCCGCCGTCGGGTCGTGGGAGCAGTTCGACCAGGTCGACCTCGGCGGCGGCAACATCGGACTGCGGGCCCGGGTGAACAACCAGTTCGTCTGCGCGGAGAACGCCGGGGCCAACCCGCTGATCGCGAACCGGCCCTCGGCCGGGGCGTGGGAGACGTTCGCCCTGGTCCGCAACTCGGACGGCTCGGTCAGCCTACGGGCGACGGTGAACAGCAGGTACGTCGTCGCCGAGAACGGCGGCGCGGCGGCACTGATCGCCAACCGGGACTCGATCGGCCCCTGGGAGAAGTTCGACCTGGTCCCCGCCTGACGCGTCACGGCCGGCGGGCTCCACCCCCGCCCGCCGGCCGTGGCGGCGGGACAGCCGCATCCCCGGGCGTCCCGCCACCACCGCCGGGTCGGGCATCGGCGGCCCCGCCCCGGACCATCCCGCGCCAGCCCACCCCGCCCCGGGGCGACCCACCCGTCGGGTCCCGACCCGTCGCGAGTCCCGCTCCGCCGGGACTCCGACCCGTCGGGGTCCCGGCCCCGGGCCCGTACGCCCATTGCACCGGGACGAAACCCCCGCCCACCACCACCCGAACCGCCGGAGCACGCCATGAATCGAAATAGCCCGCCACGCCGTACCGTCGCCGCCGTGGTCCTGGCCACCGTCGCGGCGCTGCTGCCGCCGCTGGTCGCGGTCGGCGTCGCAGCCCCACCGGCGGCCGCCGCGCCCCCACCGACAAGCCAGTTCGAGAAGGTCAAACTCGACGGCGGGCTCTCCATGGGCGAGCCGATCGAGCTGTCCGTGCTGCCGGACGGCAAGGTGCTCTACATCAACCGGGGCTCCAGCTCCGGCGGCGGGCAGGTCCGGCTCTACAACCCGGCCACCGGCTCGACCACTGTCGCGCTGACGTTGCCGCTCGACGCCCGGTTCGAGGACGGTCTGATCGGCATCACCCTGCACCCGCGGTTCGCCACCAACCGCTGGGTGTACCTGTTCTATTCGCCGGTCGCCACCCCGCTGGTCAACCGGATCTCCCGGTTCACCTTGAACCCGAACACCCTGCAACTGGGCGGTGAGACGAAGCTGATCGAGTGGCCCACCGAGCGGCGGCTCTGCTGCCACTCGGCCGGCTCGATGACCTGGGACAGCAACGAGAACCTCTACTTCGCGGTCGGCGACAACACCAACTCCGGCGGCGACTCCGCCGGGATGGCGCCGATCGACGAGCGCGCCGGCCGCGACCCGCAGTACGACGCCCAGCGCACCTCGGGCAACACCAACGACCTGCGCGGGAAGATCAACCGGATCCATCCGGAGGACGACGGCAGCTACACCATCCCGGCCGGGAACCTCTTCGCGCCGGGTACCGCGCAGACCCGTCCCGAGGTCTACATCATGGGGGTCCGCAACCCGTACCGGATCTGGGTCGACAAAAAGAACGCCAACACCCTGTACTGGGGCGAGGTCGGGCCGGACGCGGGTGCCACGATCGCCAACCGGGGGCCGGCGGCGTACGACGAGTACAACCGGGCGACCGCGCCGGGCAACCACGGCTGGCCGTACTGCGGCGGGCCGAACGTCGCGTACAACGACTGGAACTTCGCCACCAACTCGCCGCGCGGCTGGTTCCCCTGCGGTGGCAGCACCGGCCCGGTCAACGACTCGCCGAACAACACCGGCCAGCGACAGTTGCCGCCGACCCGGGGCGCGCTGGTCTGGGAGCAGCACGGCGGCAGCAAGGAGTGGCCGGCGCTGGACAACCCGGGCGGCTGCGGATCGCCGAACCACGCCGAGGTCTACCACCACGACCCGAACCTCGACTCCGAGGTGAAGTGGCCGGCGTACTACGACAACAAACTGATCATCACGGAGTACTGCCGCAACTGGATCAAGGAGGTCCAGTTCGACAACGGCAACCCGCGTACCGGCAACCCGACAGTCATCGAGCCGGTCCTCGCCGGGATGTCGTTCGTGCACCCGATCGACATGGAGTTCGGCCCGGACGGCTCGCTCTACCTGCTGGAGTACGGCAACGGCTACTTCTCCGGTGACGTCGCCGCCGGCCTCTACAAAATCAACTACGTTGCCGGAGGCCGCTCCCCCACCGCCGTCGCCTCGGTCAACCGGGACAACGGGCTCGCCCCGCTCCAGGTCAGCTTCTCCAGCGCCGGCAGCACCGACCCGGACGGCGACCCGCTGACGTACGCCTGGGACTTCGACAGCAACGGCACCGTCGACTCGACGGCGGCGAACCCGACGTACACCTACACCGGCAACGGCGACAAGCGGGCCCGGCTGACCGTCGACGACGGTACCGGCCGCTCCGGCACCACCCAGGTCGCGGTGGTGGTCGGCAACAACCGGCCGACCGTCACCCTCGGCGGCGTCCCCAACGGCGGCCTCTTCTCCTGGGACGAGAACCTCACCTCCACCGGTACGGCCACCGACCCGCAGGACGGCACCGTGCCCTGCGCCAGCGTGGTGATCCGGGCCGCGCTCGGGCACCAGGAGCACGCCCACGAGGAAGGGGAGGGCACCGGCTGCGGCTTCACCGTCAACACCGGCCCGGTGCACTCCGGCCCGGACGCGGTGCTCTTCTTCGTGCTGCGGGCCAGCTACACCGACCGGGGCGCCACCGGCTCGGTACCGCTGACCGGGCAGCACGAGGTCACGCTCTGGCCCAAGCACTGGCAGGCCGAGCACTACGTCTCGGTGCACGGCCCGCAGGTGATCAACGCCTCCGGCGCCGAGGGCGGCCGGCGGCTCGGCGACATCCAGACCGGCGAGTACGTCCGGCACCACGCGGTGAGCCTGAAGGGGATCACCGGGGTACGGGCCCGGGTCTCGTCGGACAAGGCCGGCAACGTCGTCTCCTTCCGGTACGACTCGCCGACCGGCCCGGAGGTCGCCCGGGTCACCGTGCCGAACACCGGCGGCTGGGACACCTACACCGAGGTCACCGCCCCGGTCACCAAGCCGGACGACGGCACCCACGACCTCTACGTCGTCTTCACCGGCGGCAGCGGCGGAGCCCTGCTCGACCTGGACAGCTACACCTTCACCGGCGCCGGGGTGAGCACCCCGACCGGTGGCGGTGGGCCGCGTACCGGGCCGATCCGGGGCATGGACAAGTGCGTCGACGTCAACGCGGGTGGCACCGCCGACGGGACCCGGGTGCAGATGTGGGACTGCATCGCGGGCTCGGCCAACCAGCAGTGGACACTGCCCGGCGACGGCACCGTACGGGCCCTCGGCAGGTGCCTGGACGTGGCGGCCAGCGGCACCACCAACGGCACCCTGGTGCAGCTCTGGACCTGCAACGGCACCGGGGCGCAGCAGTGGGTGGCCGGCGCCAACGGCAGCCTGCGCAACCCGCAGGCCAACCGCTGCCTGGACATCCCCGCCTCCAACCCGGGCAACGGCCGGCAGTTGCAGATCTACGACTGCAACGGCAGCGGCGCGCAGAACTGGACCCTGCCCTGACCCCGACCGGCTGACCGCCAGCCCTCGGGCCCCAACCCCCTCGCAAGGAGTTCGCATGCGCAGACGTCTTCTCACCGCCGTGGCCGCCGCCGTGGCTGCCGGGCTCGCCCTGGCCGGGGCGGTCACGGTGGTGACACCGGCACCGGCCGAGGCTGCCCCGCTGACCAGCGTGCTGGTCTTCTCCAAGACCGCCGGTTTCCGGCATTCCTCGATCGCACCCGGGATCGCCGCGATCCGGCAGCTCGGCACCGCCAACGGCTTCACCGTGACCGCCACCGAGGACGCGGCGGCGTTCAGCACCGGCAACCTCGGCCAGTACCAGGCGGTGGTCTTCCTGAACACCACCGGCGACGTACTCAACGCCGGCCAGCAGAGCGCCTTCGAGTCGTACATCGCGGCCGGTGGCGGGTACGTCGGGGTGCACGCCGCGGCCGACACCGAGTACGACTGGCCCTGGTACGGCGGGCTGGCCGGGGCGTACTTCGCCTCGCATCCGGCGACCCAGCAGGCCACCATCCGGGTCGAGGACCGGGGCAACGTCTCCACCTCGCACCTGGGCCCGACCTGGACCCGCACCGACGAGTGGTACAACTACCGGACCAATCCCCGGTCCCGGGTGAAGGTGCTGGCCAGTCTGGACGAGTCGTCGTACAGCGGCGGGTCGATGGGTGACCACCCGATCACCTGGTGCCAGAACTACGGCGGCGGGCGTGCCTGGTACACCGGGCTCGGACACACCGACGAGTCGTACTCGGATCCGTTCTTCGCCCGGATGCTGCTCGGCGGCATCCGGATCGCCGCCGGGGCCGCCCCGGCCGACTGCCGCCCGGAGAGCGGCTACACCGCGCTCTTCGACGGCACCCAGGCGACCTTCGGGCAGTGGCGGCAGGCCGGACCGGGCGGCTTCACCCTGGCCGACGGCACCCTGACCTCGTTCGGCGGGATGGGGCTGCTCTGGTACCCGGTCCGTACCTTCGGCAACTACTCGCTGAAGGTCGACTGGATGATGCCGGGCGACGACAACGGCGGAATCTTCATCGGCTTCCCCGACCCGCAGGGTGACCCGTGGCGGCCGGTCGACGCCGGTCACGAGATCCAGATCGACGCCACCGACGGCGACCCGTCCCGGACCACCGGCGGCGTCTACAGCTTCTCCGCGCCGAACGCCACGATCCGGGACGCCGCGCTGAACCCGCCCGGCTCGTGGAACACCTACGAGATCGGCGTGCACGGCCAGCGGGTCGAGGTCTGGCTCAACGGGGTCAAGGTGAACGACTACACCAGCAGCCGGGACATCGCCAACGGCTACATCGGACTCCAGAACGACGGCGCCGGGCTGGACATCAGCTACCGGAACGTGCGGATCAGGACCGACGGGCCGTCCCAGCCGCCCGCCACCGACCTGGCCCGGGGTAAGCCGGTCACCGCCACCAGCGTCGAGCCGAACAGCCCGCACGTGGCGGCGAACGCGGTCGACGGCAACTCCGGTACCCGGTGGGGCAGCGCGTACGGCGACCCGCAGTCGATCACCGTCGACCTCGGCGCGTCGTACCCGCTGAACCGGGTCCGGCTGAACTGGGAGACGGCGTACGGCCGGGCGTACCAGATCCAGGTCTCGCCGAACAACTCCTCCTGGACCCAGGTCTACGCCACGACCACCGGCGACGGCGGCGTCGACGACGTGCCGGTCTCGGCGAACGGCCGCTACCTGCGGATCACCGGTACCCAGCGGGCCACCCAGTGGGGCTACTCGCTCTGGGACCTCAACGTCTACGGCGGCTGACCCGCCGGCACTTTCCCAACCCACACCGCGCGCCGCGCCCCGCAACCCGGGGCGGCTGCCGCGCACCCCGCCAGGAGAGAAGGTTCCCGTGTCACCACACCCCAGCAGACGACGACCGTGGTCGTCCGCGATCGCGACGGTCGGCACCGCCGTCGCGATCCTCGCCGCGCTGCCCTCGACGGCGGCCCAGGCCGACCCGGTCCCCGCCGCCGACTACCAGCAGGTCACCCTCGCCACCGGCTCGGCCGAGATCGGCGAGGCGATGTCCCTGGCCGTGCTGCCGAACCGGTCGGTGGTGCACACCGCCCGCAACGGCACGGTCCGGGTCACCGACGCGGCCGGCAACACCAAGGTCGCCGGCAACATCCCGGTCTACACCCACGACGAGGAGGGGTTGCAGGGCGTCGCCGCCGACCCGAACTTCGCCAGCAACCGCTACGTCTACCTCTACTACTCGCCGCCGCTGAGCACCCCGGCCGGGGACGCCCCGACCACCGGCAGCGCCGCCGACTTCGAGCGCTGGAAGGGGCACCTGCGGCTGTCCCGGTTCACCATGAACGCCGACGACACCCTGAACATGGGCAGCGAGCGGGTGGTGCTCCAGGTGCCGAACGACCGGGGCCAGTGCTGCCACGTCGGCGGGGACATCGACTTCGACGCCGCCGGCAACCTGTATCTCTCCACCGGTGACGACACCAACCCGTTCGAGTCCAACTCGTACACCCCGATCGACGAGCGGACCGACCGGAACCCGCAGTTCGACGCGCAGCGCTCCTCCGGCAACACCAACGACCTGCGCGGCAAGGTGCTGCGGATCAAGCCGCAGCCGGACGGCACGTACACGATCCCGGCCGGCAACATGTTCGCGCCGGGTACCGCCGGCACCCGGCCGGAGATCTACGCGATGGGCTTCCGGAACCCGTTCCGGATGAGCGTCGACAAGGCGACCGGGATCGTCTACCTCGGCGACTACGGCCCGGACGCGGGCGTCGGCGACCCGAACCGGGGACCGGGCGGGCAGGTCGAGTTCAACCGGGTCACCGGGCCGGGCAACTACGGCTGGCCGTACTGCACCGGCACGAACACCGCGGCGGAGACGTACAACGAGTACACCTTCCCGTCCGGGCCGTCCCAGGCGAAGTACAACTGTGCCGGCGGGCCGACCAACAACTCGTTCCGGAACACCGGCCTGACCACCCTGCCGCCCGCCAAGCCGAGCTGGATCAGGTACGGCGACGCCGGCTCGCCGCCGGAGTTCGGCGGTGGCTCCGAGTCGCCGATGGGCGGCCCGGTCTACCGGTACGACCCCAACCTCAACTCCAGCGTCAAGTTCCCGGCCTCGCTGAACGGCCGCTTCTTCGCCGGCGAGTACGGCCGGCGCTGGATCAAGGCGATCGCGGTGAACGCCGACGGCTCGCCCGGGGAGATCTCCGACTTCCCGTGGCGCGGTACCCAGGTGATGGACCAGGCGTTCGGGCCGGACGGCGCGCTCTACGTGCTCGACTACGGCACCGGCTCGAACAACCAGGCGCTGTACCGGATCGAGTACATCGGCGGCGGCAACCGCAGCCCGATCGCGGTCGCCACCGCCAACCGCACCTCCGGGCCGAGCCCGCTGACCGTGAACTTCTCCTCGGCCGGCAGTTCCGACCCGGAGGGCGGGGCGCTGAGCTACCTGTGGACGTTCGGCGACGGCACCACGTCGACGGCGGCGAACCCGACGAAGACGTACACCGCGAACGGGACGTACACCCCGACGCTGCGGGTCACCGACCCGGCCGGGCTGACCGGCACCGCCAGCCTGGTGGTCACGGTCGGCAACTCGGCGCCGACGGTGAACCTGACCGTGCCCGGCAACGGCACGCTGTTCAGCTTCGGTGACACGGTACCGTTCCAGGTGACCGTCACCGATCCGGAGGACGGCACCATCGACTGCTCCCGGGTCCGGGTGGCGTACGGCCTCGGGCACGACAGCCACACCCACGAGATCACCTCGAAGACCGGCTGCTCCGGCACCATCAACGTGCCGGTGGACGGTGAACACGACGCCGCCGCCAACATCTACGGCGTCTTCGACGCCAGCTACACCGACAACGGCGGCCTCACCTCGCACAGCATCCGGACGCTGCAACCGCGGCACCGCCAGGGTGAGCACTTCGGCGCCCAGTCCGGCGGGGTGCAGACCGCCGAGCACGCCACCGCCGAGGGCGGCCGGACCGCCGGCTTCATCGACAACAACGACTGGATCTCGTACCAGCCGTACCAGCTCGGCAACGCCACCCGGTTCACCGCGCGGGTCTCCTCCGGCGGTCCCGGCGGCACCATCGAGGTCCGGGCCGGCTCGGCCACCGGCACCCTGCTGGGCAGCGTCGCCGTGTCGAACACCGGTAGCTGGGACACCTTCACCAACGTCTCGACCAGCCTCGCCAACCAGCCGTCCGGGACGACCTCGCTCTTCCTGGTCTTCTCCGGCGGCGCCGGCAACCTCTTCGACGTGGACTCGTTCACCTTCGCCACCGGCAGCACCGGCGGCGGGCCCGCGACCGGGCTGCGGGCGACGGCCAACAACCAGTACGTCAGCGCCGTCGGCGGCAGCCCGCTGATCGCCGACAAGGCGAGCGTCGGGGCCACCGAGCAGTTCGACCTGGTCGACCTGGGCGGCGGCAACGTCGCACTGCGGTCCCGGAACACCGGGATGTACGTCTGCGCCGAGAACTCCGGGGCGAACCCGCTGGTCGCCAACCGGGCCTCGGCCGGCGCGTGGGAGACGTTCGCACTGGTCCGCAACTCGGACGGCACGGTCAGCCTGCGGGCCACGGTGAACAACATGTACGTCGCCGCCGAGAGCGCCGGCACCGAGCCGCTGATCGCCAACCGGACGGCGATCGGCCCCTGGGAGAAGTTCACTCTCGTCAACGGCTGAGCACCGCCGGGCCGGGCGGTGCGGTCGGGAGTCGCCGACCGCACCGCCCGGGCCCGGCACGACAACGGAGGTAACCCCTTATGCACCTGAGAAAACACTGGCTGCGCAGTACCGCCGCCACCCTGCTGCTGGCGGCCGGGCTCGCCGCGCCGGCCGCACCGGCGGCCGCCGTCACACCGCCCGGCAGCGTGGCGCCGGTCGCGGTGGCGGCGCCGCCGCAGACCGCCGGCGACGTGCACATCTTCTATTACTCCTGGTACGGCAACCCGGCGCACTCCGGCAGCTACCGGCACTGGCAGCAGGGCGGCCACACCCCGCCGCAGGACATCGGCGCCAACTTCTATCCCACGCTCGGGGCGTACGACTCCGGCGACCCGGCGGCGGTGCGGCAGCACATGGCCTGGATCAGCCGGGCCGGGGTCGGGGTGGTGGTGCACAGTTGGTGGGGACAGGGCTCCTTCGAGGACAACCTGACCCCGGTGGTGCTGGACGCCGCCGCCGCACACGGTCTCCAGGTCGCCTGGCACCTGGAGCCGTACGGCGGGCGGACCGCCGCGTCGACCGTCGCGGACATCAACTACATCCACAACCGGTACGGCGGCCACCCGGCCTTCCACCGGGACACCGCACACGGCAACCGGTCGGCGTTCTACGTCTTCGAGAGCCTGCGGATCACCGACTGGACGCCGCTGGAGCAGGTCAAGGGGAACAGCATCGTGCTGGCCCAGACCACCGACACCACCAAGGTCGCGCACTTCGGCGGCATGTACACCTACGACGGGATCGCCGGGGCGACCGCGCCCGGCTGGGCCAACGCCAGCGCCTTCTGCAAGGCAAACGGCCTGGTCTGGGCCCCCTCGGTGGCACCCGGCTACCTGGACGACCGGGCGGTACCCGGCAACACCACCCCGACCGTCGACCGGGCGAACGGCGCGGCCTACGACCGGCAGTGGGGCAACGCGCTGGACGCGGCGAACGGCGGCCCGCCGACCTGGGTCTCGATCACCTCGTTCAACGAGTGGCACGAGGGCTCGACGATCGAACCGGCCAGCAGCAGCCCGCCGGCCGGGCACGGCTATCTCCACTACTCAGGGGCGTACGGGCTGACCGGTGTCGCCGCCGAGACCGCGTACCTGGACCGGACCCGGCACTGGGTGCGCCAGTTCAACCCGGCGGTGGGCCCGGGAACACAGCCCGAACCGGGCCGCTCGGTGAGCCTGCGCGCCCACGCCAACGGCCGGTACGTCACCGCCGACCCGGCCGGCACCGCCCCGCTGATCGCCAACCGCACCGCGATCGGCACGGCGGAACAGTTCGAGTTGGTGGAGCTGAGCGGCGGCAACGTCGCGCTGCGCGCCCAGTCCAACGGCCGGTACGTCGCCGCCGAGAACGCCGGGGCCGCCCCGCTGATCGCCGACCGGACCGCGGTCGGCGGCTGGGAGACGTTCCGACTGGTCCGCAACGGCGACGGCAGCGTCAGCCTGCGCGCCACGGTGAACAACCGGTACGTGGTCGCCGAGAACGCCGGGGCCGCCCCGCTGATCGCGAACCGAACCGGGATCGGTCTCTGGGAGCGGTTCGACCTGGTCGGCTGAGAACCCGCCGCGACGGGGTCCGGCCACGGCCGGGCCCCGTCCCCGGATTCCGGCGCGTCCGCGTCATCCGCGCGCCGATCTTGAGGTACGCAAGCAGCCAGGGGTGGGCGCGCGACGCACCTTGGCGCGGCTCACCCCGCACGGCCGGAAGGCGTTTCTGGCCCACGCGGCAGCGCTGGAACGGATCGCCATGGCCGCGCGGGCACCGCAGCCGGCCGACTCGGAGACCGCCTAGTCCGGTACGCGCTTTCTCGATGGTCTGCGGCCGTGGGTCTGCGGACACGAGCCGGACAGCGCTCTGTCAGCAGGGCCGGTTGGTCAGAGCGAGGAAGCGACCGACCGCCACCCGGGCATCGGCGCGGATGCGACGGGCGGATGGGGGCGGCTCGCCCAGCAGTGTCCGGATCTGCACGTCGCGGACCACCACACCTTCATCAGTACGATGCAATGGATCAACGCGACGGTGCGCAACGGCTGGTTCGCGGCCAGCTTCTTCGGCGCGCTGCCGCTGACCGCGATCTGCTCGCACCGAAGACGGTCAGGCCTCAGAACTCCATTCCGTGCCGCCGGTCGCCGAGAACCCGTTCGCAGTTCTCCTGTTCGGCGCGGGCCGAGAACGGCTCGTCGTCAGGGGACGCCGACGCCGTCCGCTCCTCGTCGCGCTGCCCCGCTCCCGCCCGCCCGGCGTCGTTCTCGTCGGTCATGGGTCGCGCCTCCCGCCGTTTCGGCCCGGACTTCGGTTTCCGGCACCGACGATCCGCCGGTAGCGGCGCAGCGGCAAGCAGACTTGCCGGCTCGGCAAACCGGCCGGCTCGTCCGGATCGACAGAACCCCGCGACACGACGTACGGCGCGGTCATCAACGGCGACCACGTCACCGCGACCGGCCTCTTCGTCGAGCACTTCCAGCGCTACAACACGGTCTGGAACGGCGAGGACGGCACGACGATCCTCTACCAGAACGAGCTGCCGTACGACCCGCCGACCCAGGCGGACTGGATGAACGGCGACGTCGAGGGCTGGGCCGACCGCCGATCGCGGGCGAGGAACAGCTCGACCGGCGTCAGGAGCAGGTCAACCGGGCGGCCGCCCAGTCGCCGTGGTCTTCACCGTTGCCGTTGCCGCCGTCGGTGATCCGCAACTCCAGCCGCTGACCGCCGGTGACGTCGGCGGAGATCCGCTCGGGCCCGGCCGCACCGGTCAGCACCCCGGTCGCGGCCCGCCGCTCGCCGTCGACCCAGACCTCGAAGCCGACCGAACCCCCGTCCACCTCGTCGTCGACCCCGACGTCGGCCCGGAACGCGCTGCATCCGCCGGCCAGGTCGACCACGATCCGCGACGCTGCGTGCGCCCCGATCCCCTTGTCGTACGTCGTCGCGCCGATGCGCAGCGGCCCCCCGTCACCGGCCGGCTGCTCGCCGTTGCTCATGTCCCGCTCCACCGGCCCCCACCCGTTCTCGGCCACCAGGAACGGCAGGTCGCTCACCCAGCGGTCGCCCGGCGGCAGCGGGGCGCGTACCGTCGTGCGGGCCTCGACGGTGCTCGGGAAGCCGTTGCCGACCGCGTCCACCGTCGCGGTCAGCTCGTAGCTGCCGTAGTCGGTCTCCGGCGGCGCGGTGACCGCGAAGACCGCCTCCTCGGGTGTCCCGAACGCCACCTCGGCCAGCGGGACGGCGGCCGGGCTGACCGTCCAGCCGGCTGGCGCGGCCAGCCTCACCACCGCGTCCCGCAGGCCGTCGGCGCACCGGGCGGTGACCGTGACCGCGACCCGCTGCGGTTCGCCGGGGCGGATCTCCGCTCCGGCCGGCAGCGCGACCTCCGGCGGGCAGGGCGCGGCCGTCCGGGAGTCGGGTACCCCGCCGGCCCGGATCTCCCGCCCGGTCAGCGGGCGCAGCGTCAGGGTGTACTCGTGCGACCGGTTCGCCGGCACCCGGTATTCGTCCAGCACCGAGTTCGGCGTCTCGCCCATCCCGGTCTCGCCGGCGGCGGCGTGCAGCGTCACCCAGCCCTGATTTCGGACCAGCGGAAGCTGGAAGTCGTACTCGGCGCGGGCCAACTCGTCGTACGGGGTGACGCTGACGTCGAGGTCGGCGCCGGTGGAGCTGCCGACCAGCAGTCCCTGCCGGCCGTCGGTCAGCGACGCCCACCGGGCCCCGGTGTGGTTCCCGTACGCCTGCGGCCGGGAGTAGCGCACGTACTCCTCGTGCACCGTGCTGCGCCAGACGCCGGTGAAGGCGCCCCGCTGCCGGTCGTTGTAGGTCTCCTGCGGGCCCCGGCCGTACCAGGCGAACCGCTGCATCGAGTCCGGCACCCGGACCTGCACGCCGACCCGGGGCAGGTAGGGCAGTTGCCCGACGCCCGCGCCGCGTGGCGTGACCCGGTGTTGCAGGGTGATGGTGCCGCGCCCGTCGATCCGGTACCGCATGGTCTGGTCGATCTCGAAGGTCGCCGAGCCCCGGGCGACGCTGCGCACCTCGACCACCGCCGCACCGTCCTGCACGGCGGACGACACGCCGGTCACCTCGGTCCGCAGCCGGTCGAGGCCGAGCGCGTGCCAGATCTCCCGGTCGGCAGTGCCCCAGCCGTACGTCTCGTTGCTGGTCGGCGGCCGGTAGACGTCGAGTTCCGGACCGGTACGCAGCAGCTCCCGGCCGCCGGAGGTCATCGAGCGCAGGATGCCGGTGCCGGTGTCGAACCGGTACCGCCAACCGGGACCGGAGACCAGCACGGTCTCGCCGTCCCGGGTCAACCGGGGGGCGGCGCCGGCCGGTGCCGACGGGAGTACGCCGGGCACCACCCGGCCACCGGCGGCGAACTCGTCCCAGCCGTACCGCACGCCGTCGGTGCCGATCGCCTCCAGCCGCAGCCGGCGCTGCCGGTCCTGCGGGTTCGGCGGCGCGGCACCGAGGGCGAGGTCGACGGTCTGGCCCGGGCCGAGCCGCAGCGAGCGGGTGCCGGACCGGAGCGTCCGGTCCACCTCGACCAGCGACCAGCGCAGCCGCAGGTCGAGCGCGGCCGCCGGCTGCTCGTTCTGCACCCGGACCCGGCCCGTCGCCGCGTCGTCGGTGCCGAACCGGACCGGCGCGTGTGCCCAGGCCACCTCCACGGTCTCCGGCTGGAGGTAGCGGTCGGTGCCGACCAGCCCGTCGGTGCCGGAGAGGCTGAGCCCGAGGCTGTCGAACTCGCCGCGCGGCTGCGTCCGGTCGAAGTCCAGGGCCAGTGCGGCCCGGTGCACCGGGTCGGCGGCCAGCTCGTCGGCGGTCAGCGCCGTGCCGTAGACCCGGACGTCGTCGACCAGCCCCCGGGCCAACCGGGTACGCAGGTCGTCCTGCTGGGTGGCGGCGTTGCGCCCGATGTTCACCTCGGACAGACCGGGGTCCAGGGGGCCGGAGCGGGCGAGGCTGCCGACCTCGACGCCGTCGACGTAGAGCCGCAACGCCGTCCCGTCGTAGCCGCCGCTGACCCGGTGCCAGCCGTCGTACCAGTTCGCCGGCACCGGCGCGGCCACCGAAGCCCAGCCGGCATCGGTGGTGACCCCGAACTCCAGGGTCGTGCGGTCCCGCATCTGCAGGGCGTACGCCCGGCCCTTGGTGACGACCGGGAAGCTGCCGGCCCACTCGCCGGGCCGTACCCAGGCGTCCAGGGTCACCGCACCGGTGAAGTCGAGCCGGCGGTCGCGGAACACGTCGACGAAGTCGTCCAGACTGGACAGTGCGACGGCCCGGCCGCGCCGCCCGTCGACCAGGGACGGCTTGCCGACGAAGAACGCCTGGATCCGGTTGGCCGACGAGTCCGGGGTGAGTACCAGCGGTTGGCGCAGGTTGGCTTCGGCCCAGTCCCAGACGAAGCCGCCCTGTAGCGACGGGTGGCGCCGGGCGAGCGCCCAGAACCGGTCGAAGTTGCCGACGCTGTTGCCCATGGCGTGGGCGTACTCGCCGAAGACCACCGGCCGGGTGGTGGTGCTGGCGATGGACTCGACGTACCCGGGAGTCGGATAGCGCGGCCCCCACACGTCGGCGTACGGCGCGTCGCCGTTCGGGTTGTTGGACTGGTGGTAGAGCAGCCGGGTGGGCTCGTTGGCGTCCGCCCACTCGGCCATCGCGAAGTGCGCGGTGCCCAGGCCCGCCTCGTTGCCGGTGTCCCAGATGATCACACTCGGGTGGTTCTTGTCGCGGTGCACCATAGCCTGGAACCGGTCCGCGAACGCCGCCTGCCACTCCGGCCGGGAGGCGAGGCAGTTGTCCGGGCAGTCCTCGTGGGAGTGGGTCTCGATGTCCACCTCGTCGGCGATCCACAGCCCGTGCCGGTTGGCCAGGTCGTAGAGGTAGGGGTCCGAGGGGTAGTGCGAGGTGCGGACCGCGTTGATGTGCAGGCTCTTCATCAGCGCGACGTCGCGGCGCTGCGCCGCCCGGCTGACGTGCCGGCCGCTCTCCGGGTCGGTCTCCGCCCGGTTGGTGCCCTTGATCAGGATGCGTTCGCCGTTGACCAGCAGTTGCGCGTCGCGCACCTCGACCTCGCGGAAGCCGACCGCCTGCGCGGTGGTGTGCACCACCCGGCCGTCCGGGTCGAGCAACTCCAGCACCAGCGCGTACAGGTGCGGCGCGTCCGCGCTCCACTTGGCCGGGTCCCGCACCGTGGTGCTGAGCGTGCCCTGCCCGGTCATCGTGCCGACCGTCCGGCCGGCGGCGTCGCGCAGGGTGCCCCGCACGGTGTACCCGTCGGCCGGGCCGGCCAGCGCGACCCGGGCGGTGAGGGTGGCGTCCCGGTACCGGTCGTCCAGGTCGGTGGTGACGTACGCGTCGCGCAGGTGGGTCCGCGGGGTGGCGTACAGCCAGACGTCGCGGAAGATGCCGCTGTAGCGCCACTGGTCGACGTCCTCCAGGTACGCCCCCGAACCCCACCGGTGCACCTGCACCGCGACCCGGTTGGTGCCCGGGCGCAGCGCGTCGGTCACGTCGAACTCGGCCGGGGTGTAGCCGCCCTGGTCGTAGCCGACGTAGCGGCCGTTGACCCAGACGAAATAGCCGCTGGTGACGCCCTCGAAGCGCAGGAACGTACGCCGGCCGGACCAGGACGGGGAGACCTCGAACGCGCGCACGTAGGCGCCGGTGGGGTTGACGTCCCGGGGCACCCGGGGCGGGTCGTCGGGCCAGATCTCCTCGGGGATGTTGCGGAACATCGGGTGGTCGACGAAGTCGGACTGCCAGGTGTGCGGCACCGTGGCGGTCGGCCAGCCGGAGACGTCGTAGCCCTCGGCGTGGAAGCCGGCCGGCACCTCGTCGGGGCGGTCGGCGATGGTCAGTCGCCAGTCGCCGTTCAGCGGCAGCATCCAGGGCGACCGGGCACTGTGCTCGGTGACGTCGGCGGCGGCGGTGCGGGCGTCCGGGTACGGGCGCAGCATCGCGTGCGGCGGCTGCTGCCCCTCACCGGTCATCCCGGGATCCTCCAGGTAGCGGTAGACGTCCTCGACGGTGACCGGACCGCCGGCAGCGGTGGCGCTGCCCCGGCGCTCGGCGGCGTGCGCGGCGGCCGGCGGCAGCACACCGGGCACCAGCAGGGCGAAGAGGGTGAACCCGGCGAGGATTCCTCGTGCTGGCATCAACACCCTCCCACCCGGATCTCGACAGATCCGCACAGAGACCGAAAATTATCAACTCTTCCTAACATCCAGAAGCGACGATATTCAAGAGAATCGGGGTCTCGACCGGACCGGACCGGACCGCACGGGCCGAGAGCGGCCCGGCCGGGCGCCGCCGATGGTCACCGATCGGGCCCAACCTCTTCTCGCCCACCTGGACGGTCGCCGAGACCGTTACCGACGACAACCGGACATGCCACTGCGGAAGTGACGTACCCACGGAATAGACTCGAAAAAATCCTTGCGGGGGGAGGCAAGGGATGCGCTTCGGGATTCTCGGACCACTTGAGATCCGCTCGGCTCGTGGTCCTGTGCGGATCGGTTCCAACCGGCAGCGGGCACTGCTCGCCGCCCTGCTGGTCCACCCGGCCCGGTCCGTCGCGGTCGACGAGCTGGTGGAGTCGATCTGGGGTCCGGCCGCGCCGGAGAATCCCCGCGCCGCCGTGCACACCTGCGTGACCCGGCTGCGCCGCAGCCTCGACGAGGCCGGTGCCGAACCGGTCCGGATCGAGCGCCAGGTCGGCGGTTACCGGCTGGCGATCGACCCGCAGGACGTCGACGTCGGCCGGTTCGAGGCGGCGCTGCGGCGGGCCGAGACGGCGAGGGAGGCGGCGGACCAGGCGACCGAGGCGGCCGCCCTCCGGGCGGCCCTCGACCTCTGGCGGGGCGAGCCCCTGGTCGACGTCGGCTCGGACTACCTGGACCGCGAGGTCGTACCCCGGCTGGTCGAACTCCGGCTGGCCGCGCTGGAACGCCGCATCGACCTCGACCTGCGGGCACCGGGCGACCATTCGGCCCTGGTCGCCGAGTTACACGGCCTGACCGGCCGGTATCCGTTACGGGAGCGCTTCTGGGTGCAGCTCATGATCGGCCTGACCCGGTGCGGCCGGCGCGGCGAGGCGTTCGCCGTCTACCGCGAGGTCCGGCGGCGCCTGCGGGAGGAGTTGGGGGTCGACCCCGGCGAGGAGGTGCAGCGGGTCCACCTGGCCCTGCTCCGGGGTGACCCGCCGCCGACCGGTGGCAGCGACCCGACCCGGGCCGTCACCGAGGCGGCAAAGTGGACGACCTCCTGCCAACTGCCGCTGGACGTCGGCGACTTCGTCGGCCGGAACAGGGAACTCAAGCAACTCCTCGACGAGCTGCGGCAACCAACGGGCGGCGGGCCGGCCGTGGTGGTCGTCAGCGGGCCGCCGGGGGTGGGCAAGTCCGCACTCGGTATCCGGGTCGCCCACCAGATCCGGGCCGACTTCCCGGACGGCCAGTGGTATGTCCGGCTGCGCGGCGCGGGACCGGGCCGGCGGGATCCGGCACACGTACTTGCCGAGCTGCTGCGTACCGCCGGGGTAAATCCGGTCGGTCTGCCGGACGACACGGACGAACGCGCCGCACTGCTGCGGTCCCGGCTCGCGGACCGTCGGGTGCTGCTGCTCCTCGACGACGCCGCCGACGCCGCGCAGGTGGCGCCGCTGCTGCCCGGTCGGCCGGGCTGCGCTGTCCTGATCACCAGCCGCTCGGACCTCGGCGGGGTGACGGCGCTGTACGGCGCCCGCCGGCTGGTGCTCGGCCTGCTCGTCCCGGACGAGGCGCACGAGCTGCTCCGCCGGATCGTCGGGCCGGACCAGCTCGGTGCCGAGGAGGCGGCGGAACTGGCCGACCTCTGCGGCAGACTGCCCCTGGCGCTGCGGATCGTCGCCGCGAACCTGGCCGGCCGGCCCTCGCTCGACCCGGCCCGGTACGCCAGCCAACTCGCCGCCGGGGACCGGCTGGCGAAGCTCACCGCCGACGGGGACGAGAACCTGACGGTCCGCTCGGCGTTCGACCTGTCCTACGCCGGCTCCGACGAGGCGCAGCGACGGGCGTTCCGGCTGCTCGGGCTGGTACCCGGGCCAGACGTGTCGGTGCCGGGCGCGGCGGCGCTGTTCGGTCTCGACGAGGAGCGCGCCGGCCGGCTGCTGGACCAGCTCGCCGCGGCGAACCTGGTGGAGCGGCACACCATGGAGCGGTTCCGCCTGCACGACCTGCTCCGGCTCTACGCCGCCGACCGGGCCGCCGCCGACGAGTCGGCGGACGAGCGGGCGGCCGCGCTGCGCCGCCTCTTCGACTGGTATCTCTACGGCGCCAACGACGCGACGATCCGGTGCTATCCGATGATGTACCCGGCCAGCCTCCCGGAGCCACCGTCCGGGCTGCGCACACCCGAGCACGACTCCGCCCGGGCCGCCCTGGACTGGCTCGACGCGGAGCGGGCCGGCATCTGCGCCGCCGTGCAACACTCCGCGCGGCAGGGCCCCACCCGGTACGCCTGGCTGCTCACCTATGCGATCCGGCCGGACATGCTGCTGCGCTACCACATGGCCGAGCTGGACGCGATGAGTGAGGCCGCGCTGGACGCCGCCCGGCGTACTGCCGACCAGCAGGCCGAGGCGATGATGCTGCTGACCCGAGGGACGCTGGGGGTGGCCACCAACCGGTTCCAGGAGGCGCTCGGCCACCTCGCCGAGGCGCAGCCGCTGGCCGAGGCGCACCAGCAGGCCGAGCTGGCCGCGAGCATCGCCAACATCTGGGGACTGGTCCATCTCAACCTCGGCGAGCTGACGCAGGCCGCCGCGCAGTTCGACCGCTCGCTGCGCTGGGTCGACGTGATCGGCGAGTCGGCCCGGGCCCGGACCGTCTCCACCCTGATCAACCTGGGCGTCGCCCGCCTCGAACTCGGCGAGCTGGACCGGGCCCGGACCTACTTCGCGCGTGCCCTGGAGCTGGCCGAGACGCACGGCTCGCCGTTCAGCGCGGCGACCGCCCTGGTCAACCTCGCCGCGGTGGAACTGGAACTGGGCAACCTGGACCGCGCACTGGTCCTCTTCGAGGACTCGCTCGGCAGATATCAGGAGTGCGGGGCGCGACCCGAGGAGGCGATCGCGCGGCAGGGGCTGGCGACGGTGCACCGGGACGCCGGACGCTACGACCGGGCCGAGGAGCAGGCCCGGCTCGCGGTCGAGCTGACCGAGCAGATCGGGCACCGGCGGTACGCCGCCGACTCGCTCGCCACGCTCGCCTCGATCTACCTGCTGACCGACCGACCCGACCTGGCGGTGGCGCACTACGCGCGCAGCCACGACCTCGCGGTCGAGTTGGGCTATCCCCGGGTCGAGATCGAGTCGCTGGCCGGTCTCGCCCTGCTGGAGGCCCTCGACACCGACCGGTCCGCACCGCCGCCGGGTCCGACGCTCCGGGAGCCGTTGCCGTCCCCGCCGGGGTCGGGTTCGCACCAGAAGCCACCGAACGCGCCGATCGCGGTGGCCGGTCCACCGACAACCGGAGGCCCGGGCACGCCGGCCGGTCCGTCCGGCACCGCGGTTTCCGCGGCTCAGCCGGACGCGGTGATCCGGGCGAGGGCGGCCGGGCTGCGGCTGATGGAGGCGAAGGCCCTGGTGCTGCGCGCCCGAGTGCGGCTACGAGAGGGCCGGCTCGACGACGCGTCGGACGACGCGGAGCTGGCGCTGACGCTGCACCGCGAGTCGGGATGCCGGCTCGGCCAGGCCCAGGCGCTGGTCCTGCTCGGCGAGGTCGCCGCGCTCCGCGAACGCCCGGAGGCGACGGAACGGTGGCGGGAGGCGGCGGAGCTGTTCGCCGCGATCGGTTCGCCGTTCGCGGCGGAGACCCGGGCACGGCTCGGTAAGCCGCTACCGAACCCCGCCTGATTCGGGCGCGGCCCCGGTCCCGCCGCGCCGGTCGGCGACCCCGCGCGCAGCGAGCTGCGGTGGCGACCGACGGCAAGCGGCAGGTCCGGCGAACCGGCGAGCGGGTCGCGCCGACGAGGAGGTCGAGCGTGACGTCCCGGCTCCGGGTCCCGGTGACACCGGCAGGCTCCGGGCCCCTGTGACACCGACCGGAGCCCGTTCCGGCGACCGGTCGAGGCCGGTCCGCCGGTCATGGGGTCACGTAGCCGAGGGCGGCACGCACCAGTTCGACCAGGGGGCGCTCCGGATGGTCGGTCCAGTGTTGGGTCGCCGCGCGCAGTGCGTGCAGGAACGTCCCGGCGAGTACCCGGGCGCGTAGCGGGCTCTCCGGCGCCTCGGGCAGCCGACGGGCGATCTCGGCGGTGAACTCCTGCTCGACGGCGCCGTACGCGGTGATCTGGTGGGCGGCGAGGCTGGGATGGTTGCGGATCAACCGCCGCTGGGCCAACCACAGCGGGTCGAGGCCGTCGCTCTCCCGGGCCAGTTGCTCGGCAGCCCGGGTGAGCGCGGTCCAGGGCGGCTCGTCGAGCGGCTGGGCGTGCACCAACTCCAGCAGACGCCGGATTCGCACCAGATCGGCATGGAAGAGGGCTTCTTCCTTGTTCGCGAAGTAGTTCGAGAACGTTCGGCGGGACACGTCGGCGGCGTCCGCGATCGCCTCCACGGTCACCCGGTCCGGTCCCTGCTCGGCGGCGAGCCGGAGCGCCGCCCGGTGCAGTGCCTCGCGCGTCGCAGCCTTCTTGCGCTCCCGCCGCCCCACCGTCTCATCCATCGGGAACAGCCTACGTGGCGGTGATTCATTTCTCAAAGCGAAAACTTGCGCACTGAGCAGCGACTCGGAATCCTTGTGTGTGACAACCAACCGACCGAGGAGGCGAGGTGGACACCACCGCTCGACACACCGAGCTCGGTGACCGGCTCCGCGACCTGATGTCGGCCATGCGGCTGATCCGGCACCGACGCGCGATCGAACGGCCGGCCGTACCGTCCGGCCTGGTCGGCATGCTGTTGCAGACCGACGAGGCGGCCGGCTGCCACGCCAAGGAACTCGCCGACCGGTCCGGACTCGACCCGTCGACGGTCAGCCGGGCGGTCGCCGCGCTGGTGGCGCGGGGCCTGGTGACCCGGCGCGCCGACCCGGCCGACCGGCGGGCGAGCTTCCTCGTGCTCACCGACGAGGGGCGTACGGCACTGGCCGACGCCCGCGACTGGTACGGCGACCTGCTCCGCGCCGCGCTCGCCGACTGGAGCCCGGCGGAGATCGACGCGCTGACCAGCGCGCTCGACCGGTTCGTCACCGACATCCAGGGCAGCCTCGACCGGGCCCCGGGACAGATCAACCCTCAAGAAAAGCTGGAGGCCGCGCGATGAGCGCACCGACAACCCTCGCACCCGCGCCGCAAGCGGAGCCGATGACCCATCGGCGCACCCTGGAGGCGCTCAGCGGCCTGCTGTTGGTGCTCTTCGTCGCGATGCTCAGCAGCACCGTCGTCTCGACCGCGCTACCCAAGATCATCGGAGCGCTGAACGGAACGCAGACCCAGTACACCTGGGTGGTCACCGCCACCCTGCTCACCGCGACCGCGACCACCCCGATCTGGGGCAAGCTGGCCGACCTGTTCAACAAGAAGGCCCTGGTCCAGACCGCCATCGTGATCTTCGTACTCGGCTCCGTGGTGGCCGGGCTGAGCCAGAACGCCGGCCAGATCATCGCCGCCCGCGCCTTCCAGGGCATCGGGGTCGGTGGGTTGCAGGCCCTGGTCCAGGTGGTGATCGCCGCGATGATCCCGCCCCGGGAGCGCGGCCGCTACAACGGCTACCTCGGCGGCGTGATGGCGCTCGCCACCGTCGGCGGACCGCTGCTCGGCGGGCTCATCGTCGACACGTCCTGGCTCGGCTGGCGGTGGTGCTTCTTCGTCGGCGTACCGATCGCGATCATCGCCCTGCTCGTCCTCCAGGCCACCCTTCACCTGGTCACGATCCGCCGCCAGAACGTGAAGATCGACTATCTCGGCGCCACCCTGATCGCCGCCGGGGTCAGCGTGCTGCTCGTCTGGATCTCGTTCGTCGACGGCTCGTTCGACTGGCTCTCCTGGCAGACCGGTGCCATGGTCGGCGCCGCGCTGGTCCTGCTCGGCCTCGCCGTCGTGGTCGAGGCCCGCGCCGCCGAGCCGGTCGTACCACTCGACATCGTCCGGCAGGGCACCACGGCACTGTCGATCGTCGCCAGCCTGGCGGTCGGGATGGCGATGTTCGGCGGCGCCGTCTTCCTCGGCCAGTACTTCCAGATCGGCCGTGGCTACAGCCCGACCGAGGCCGGCCTGCTCACCATCCCGATGATGGTCGGGGTGCTCGCGTCGTCGATCGTCGCGGGGCGGCTGATCACCCGCAGTGGCCGGATCAAGCCGTACATCGTGGTCGGGGCGATCGTCCTGGTCGCCGGTTTCCTGATGCTCGGCACCATCGACCACCAGACGTCCCTGGTCTTCATCAGCGGGGCGATGCTGCTCGTCGGGATCGGGGTGGGGATGACCATGCAGAACCTGGTCCTCGCCGTGCAGAACGCCGTACCGCTGAAGGACATCGGGGCGGCGAGTTCCTCGGTCGCGTTCTTCCGCTCACTCGGCGGCACCATCGGAGTCTCCGTACTGGGTGCGGTGCTCGCCCGTCGGGTCACCGAGCAGATCACCCAGGACCTGACCGCAGCCGGTATCCCGGCGTCCGGAGCGGGCAGCGCCGGCGGCAGTCTCAACCTGTCCGGGCTGCCGGACGCCGTCGCGCAGATCGTCCGCAACGCCTACGGCGACGCCACCGGGCACATCTTCCTGATCTCCGCGGCGATCGCGGTAATCGGGGTGATCGCCGCCGCCCTGCTCAAGCCGGTCACCCTGCGGACCAGCCTCGACCTGCCGGACCCGGCCACCCACGCGGCCACCGCGGCGGGTGCCATCGACGGCGCCCCGCCGGCCACCGACCCGGCACCGGACGCCGGTGGCGACCCGACGCTGACCCCGCACACCGGTGCCCGCCGGCCGTGACCCGGCCGGCGGGCACCGCACGGATCCGGACGACCAGCCCCACCGGGCTGGTCGTCCGGCGTCGGACCCAGGCTCCAGCCCGGAAGCCCGCAGGGCGCCCCGCACCGGCTGCCCGACGCCTCGTCAGCTCAACGGCTCGACGCCTCGTCAGCTCGACGGCTCGACGGCTCCACGGCTCCACGGCTCCACGGCTCCACGGCTCCACGGCTCCACGGCTCCACGGCTCCACGGCTCGACGGCTCCACCAGCGTGTTCCAGAACATCAGGCAGTTCCGCCGCCGTGCTCGCCATTCCGGTGCTCCCCGATCTCGGTGTGGCCATGCTTCCGGACGTCCTCACCTTTCGACCGGGCAGCCGCCATCCCGGTCCCGCTGGCGCCGCTGCCGTGCGTGGTCCACCAGCGGTTCGAGCCCGGCGCGACGGCGGCGCGCCGCCAACTCGGCCCCGCGCACACCGTCCGGCATCTGCCCAGCAGCGCCCAGCACGCGGCAAGGTCACCAGCGCCGGTCGCCGAGGCCGTCACCGGCCGGGCACGATGCCGGCGTCGTAGGCCCGGACGATGGCGCCGGCCCGGTCCCGGACGCCGAGCTTGAGGAAGATCGCCGAGACGTGTCCCTTCACGGTCCGCTCGCTCAGGTGCAGCGTCCCGGCGATCTCGACGTTGTTCGCGCCCGACGCCACCAGGCGGAGCACCTCCAGCTCGCGGCCGGTCAGCGCGGCCACCGAGGACGCCGGCCGGCCCGCGCGGCGGCCCCGGACCAGCGCCAGCACCCGGGCGGCAACCTGTGGGTCGAACCACGAGCCGCCCCGGGCGGTGACCCGGATCGCGCCGACCAGTTCCGCCGCGGGCGCGTCCTTCAGCACGAAACCCGCCGCGCCGGCCTCGATGACACCCCAGAGCACCTCGTCGTCCCCGAACGTGGTCAGTGCCAGCACCGGTGGGGCCCCCTCCACGCCGGCCAACCGCCGGGTCGCCTCGATCCCGTCCAGCACCGGCATCCGGATGTCCATCAGCACGACGTCCGGGCCCAGCCGACCCGCGAGGTCGACGCCGGCCCGGCCGTCGGCCGCCTCGCCGACGATCGCGAGATCGTCGTGGGCCGACAGGATCAGCCGCAGTCCCGCCCGGACGAGTTCCTGGTCGTCGACGAGCACGATCCGGATCACCCGGGCACCTCCGCGCCGGTACGCCGCACCGGCAACGACGCCTCGACCAGCCAACCGTCGCCGTCCGGTCCGGCCGACACGGTGCCGCCGAGCGCGTCGACGCGCTGGCGCATGCCGGCCAGGCCGGTGCCGCCGCCCCGACCGCTCGGGGTGGGGGTCCGGGCCGGGGCACCGTTGCGTACCGACACCGCGAGGCGGTCCGGGTGCCGGACGATCCGGACCACCGCCTCGGCCCCCGGGGCGTGGTGCCGGACGTTGCTGACCGCCTCCTGCACGATCCGGAACGCGGCGAGCCCGGTGTAGGTGTCGACCGACCCGAGGTCGCCGACCAGCTCGGTGCGGACCGGCAAACCGGCCTCGGCCGCGCCCCGGACGAGGTCGACGATGTCCGCCGCACCGGGCAGCGGCGGTTGCGCCCCACCACTCTCGCCGGGATCGCGCAGCAGGCCGACGATCGCCCGTACGGACTGGAGACTGTCCCGGCCGACCTGCTCGGCCCGGTCCAGCGCCTCGGCCGCCGCCGCCGGGTTGCGGTCCAGCACCTGTCGGGCGCCGACCAGGTTGAGCAGCACGACGGTGAGCCCGTGCCCGACCGCGTCGTGCACGTCGTGCGCGATCCGGCGGCGCTCGGCCGCGGCTGCCGCCACGTCGAGCCGGTCGTGCGCCTCGGTCAGCGCGGCGACGAGTTGCCGCTCCCGCCGGAGGATACGGCCGATCAACCAGGTGAACAGCGTTCCGGTGCCGAAGAAGACGACGGCGGGATAGTCCTCGCGCCACTCGCCGTCGACCGCGACCAGCACCACCGGCACGGCGGCCGCGCCGACCACGGCCACCGTCTCGGCCGGCCACGACCTGCCCATCGCCGCCAGCCAGGCCACCGCGAGCATGGCCAGGAAGATGGCGCCCGGCGCGTCGTACCAGAAGGTCACCAGCGCCGGCACGCCGACGCCGAACGCCGCCATCGGCCACGGCCCGACCCTGACCTGGCCGGCCAGCAGCGCCCAGGGCAGCAGGGCGACGACGAGCGTGCCGACCAGGCCGACGGTGATGCCGGTGGTCAGGAAGACGAGCAGCGCCGCCACCAGGGCCGCGACCGGAAAGGCCAGGCCGGTGGTGAACGAACCACCCCAGGCCCGCAGCCCCGTCTGCTCCACGCCCGCAGACTACCGCCGTGCCGGGTCGGTCGGCCCCGTCCCCGGGTACGCCCCCGACCCGGTCTCCGGTACGGGTCCGGACCCGGCCCGGGCCCGTACCGAAGCGTTCGCCGGTCCGATGTGGCCGGACGGGTCCGGAACAGAGCATGGCGGGCAGTCCCTTCCCGCCACCCCAGGAGATCGCCGTGTTCAGCAGAATCGGTCACTTCGTCGTCCACCGCCGCCGGCTGGTGCTGGCCCTGACCGTCCTCTTCGTCGTCGCCGCCGGTGCGGCCGGATCCGGCGTCTTCGGCCAGCTCGGCGGGGGCGGCTTCGCGGACCCGGACGCCGAGTCGACCCGGGCCGAAGCCTTCCTGGCCGGGGCCGGCGCGCCCCGACCCGAGTTGGTCCTGCTGGTCGGGGCCGCCGACGGCGCCGGGGTGGACGACCCGGCGGTGGCGGCGGCCGGCACGGCGCTGACCCGTGAACTCGCCGACGATCCCGGGGTGCTCGGGATCAGCTCGTACTGGTCGACGGGCGGGCAGCCGGCGCTCCGCTCGACCGACGGCGGCGCGGCGCTGGTCGTGGTCGACCTGGCCGGCGACGAGGAGCAGGTCGAGGCGGCCGCGGCCGGTATCGCGGCGGAGTACGCCGGAGATCGCGGCCCGCTCACCGTCCGGGTGGGCGGCGGGTACACGATCGACGAGGCGATCGGCGAGCAGCTCGACAGCGACCTGGTCCGGGCCGAGCTGATCGCGGTCCCCGCGACACTCCTTCTGCTGCTGTTCGTCTTCGGCGGGATCGTGGCGGCGACCCTGCCGCTGGCCGTCTCGGCGGTCGCGGTGCTCGGCGCGCTCCTCGCGCTCTCCGGCATCGCGCGACTCACCGACGTCTCGGTCTACTCGATCAATCTGATGACCGGGCTCGGGTTCGGGCTGGCGATCGACTACTCGCTGTTCATCCTGAGCCGGTTCCGCGAGGAGTTGGCCTCCGGCCGGCCGACGGAGGAGGCGGTGGTGCGGACCGTGCGGACGGCCGGCCGTACGGTGGCGTTCTCGGCGCTCACCGTCGCCGTCTCGCTCTCGGCGCTGCTGGTCTTTCCGCTGTCCTTCCTGCGGTCGTTCGCCTATGCCGGAATCGCGGTGGTGGTCTGCGCCGCGGCCGGGGCCCTGCTGACCCTGCCGGCCCTGCTGGCGACCCTCGGCCCGAGGGTGAACGCCGGGTCGCTGCGGTCGCGCCGGCGTACGGCCCGGCTCACCGGTGGGCGGGCCGGCAAGGCTGGACGGCCGGCCGGGCCGGGCTTCTGGTACCGGCTCGCCGGTGCGGTGATGCGCCGGCCGGTACCGGTCGCGACCGGAGTCGTCGTCTTCCTGCTGGCGCTCGGCATCCCGTTCCTCGGCGTCGACCCGGGACTGCCGTCGCACCAGGCGCTGCCGCCGTCCAACGAGGCCCGGCAGGTCGTCGAGGCGATCGAGAGCGGGTTCGCCGGCAACCGCACCGAGGAGTTCGGGATCGCCCTGCCCGGCGTCGACGCCGACGGCGCGGACGCCGGGGCCGTGACGGCCTTCGCCGGCCAGGTCGGCGCGGTCGACGGCGTCGCCGACGTGACGCCGCACGCGGCGCCGGGCGGCGCCTGGCTGAGCGTGGTCCCCGCCGTGGTGCTGCGCTCGGCCGAGGGCGAGCGGCTCGTCGAGGAGATCCGGGCACTGGATCCGCCCTTCGACTTCGGTGTCGGAGGTGACGCGGCGGAACTCGTGGACGCCAAGGCCGCCATCGGCGACCGGCTGCCGCTGGCGCTGGCGCTCATCGCGACGACCACCGCGGTACTGCTCTTCGCCGTCTTCGGCAGCATCCTGGTCCCGGTCAAGGCGATCCTGCTGAACCTGCTGTCCCTGACGGCGACCTTCGGCGCGATGGTGTGGATCTTCCAGGAGGGGCATCTCTCCGGGGTCCTCGGCTTCACCGCCACCGGCCAACTCGACGTGTCGATGCCCATCCTGATGTTCTGCGTCGCCTTCGGCCTGTCGATGGACTACGAGGTCTTCCTGCTCTCCCGGATCAAGGAGGAGTACGACCGCACCGGCGACAACGCCCAGGCGATCGCCACCGGGCTGGCCAAGACCGGCCGGCTGATCACGGCCGCGGCCGTAGTGCTGGCCGTCTCGTTCGCCGCCTTCGGAGTCAGCGGCATGAGCTTCCTGAAGCTGATGGGAATCGGCCTCGCCCTGGCGATCCTGGTGGACGCCACCATCATCCGTGGGCTGCTGGTGCCGGCCGTCATGCGACTCGCCGGTAGGGCCAACTGGTGGGCGCCTGCCCCGCTCAGGCGGCTCCACCAGCGTTGGCACCTTCAGGAGAACTGACCGGCGGCAGCCCGGGCCCGGGCGCCGAGCCGGCGGCCGCGGCCCGACCGACGGCGGACCCGTCCCGGTCGTCGCCCAGAGTTCCCCAACCGTCAGCGGGCTCGTCTCCCGGGCGGGCAGGCCGGTCTCCCGCGTCGGCGTGTCCGGGCCGGCCGTCGGCGGGTGGGCGGGCGGCCGGCACCAGCAGGAGCGCGGGCAGCAGGATCAGCGGCACGACCAGCAGGGCCCGGAGGCTGCCGACCCGGTCGCCGAGCAACCCGACCAGGGGCGGCCCGGCGAGGAAGGCGGTGTAGCCGATCGCCGCCACCACGCTGACCCGGGCGGCGGCCCGGTCCTCCTGGTCGGCCGCCGCGCTCATCCCCATCGGAAAGCCGAGCGAGGTGCCGAGCCCCCACAGCAGCACCCCGGCCATCGCCAGCGGCCACGGGCTGGCCAGTACCGCCACCGTGGCGCCGATCGCGGCCAACGTGGTGGTGCAGAGGAGTACCGGTACCCGGCCCCAGCGGTCCAGCGCGATCGTGCCGGCGGTGCGGCCGATCGTCATCGCGGCGACGAAGACCCCGAAGGCCAGCGCGCCGACGGCGTCGGATACCCGGTGGCCGTCCACGAAGGCCAGTGCCAGCCAGTCGTTGGCGGTCCCCTCGGTGAAGGCCATCACCAGCACCAACAGGCCGATCAGCAGGGTACGGGGCTCCCGCCAGGCGGCCAGCGCACCGCCGGCCCAGGCCCGGCCGCTCTTCCCGTCGGCCGGGCGAGGGTCGCGATCCGGCAGGAACGAGCGGACCGCGGGTAACGTACCGGCGACCATCGCCACGGCGGCCAGCCCGAGATGCACCCCGATCGGCACGCCGAGCCGGGCACTGCCGGCTCCGGCGACCGCCCCGGCCACGGTGCCGAGGCTCCAGGCGGCGTGGAACCGGGGCATCACGGTACGGCCGAGCCGCCGTTCGACCGCCGCCGCCTCGACGTTCATGGCGACCTCGCAGGTGCCGGAGCCGTACCCGACGGCGAAGAGTCCGACCGCGACGGCCGGTACGGCGTGCCAGCTTCCGGCCGCGACTCCGGCCAGCGCCAGTCCGAGCGCGGCCAGCCCCGTCGCGGCGGCCACCACGCGGGCGGCGCCGAACCGCTGCGCCAAGGCCCCGGCGGTCGGCAGTGCCAGCAGGGCACCCGCGGAGAGCGCCAGCAGCAGCAGGCCCAACCGCCCCGGGGTGAGCCCGAGCGCGTCCCGGGCCGCCGGCACCCGGGCGAACCAGGAGGCGACGGCGAGCCCGTTGAGCCCGAAGACCACGGCGACGCCGGTCCGGGCGGCCAGGACCTGCCGGGGTACGACCGGTGGCCGGTGCGTATCGGTGGATGCGTTCACCTGCTGCTCCTCCGCTTCCTCGACGGCCAGCCTCTTCGCCGGTCCCGGCCGATCGGGTGAGCCACCGGGTGGCCTGCCACCCGTGCGGTCCGTCGGTCGGCGGCTGGAGGTCGAGCCGCCCGCCGCGCTGCGCTGCGCGGATCGAACCCGCCGTGCTGTCGCGATTGGGCTGTCTAGGTGATCGCACCCCTGGGAGCGCTCTCGACGCAACCCGATGACAACGGCGCCGTGTTCCTGCTGCCGGTCCAGCTCAGCCTGCTGCACGTCCCCAGCCCGGCCGTCACTCCTACCAACCTGCTGTCCAACGTCGTAGCCGGGCCTGGAGCGCTCGTCCGCTATCGGCGCGCTGGAGGACTCGCCTGGCCCCTGACCCGGTTTCTTCTCACCGGCACACTGTCCGGCGTTGTCTTGGGTGCCTGCATCCGCGTCTTCGCCATCCCCGGACCCCGCGTCTTCGCCTCGTCGTCGCCGTG
This sequence comes from Plantactinospora sp. CA-294935, assembly GCF_050936445.1. NCBI lineage: Bacteria > Bacillati > Actinomycetota > Actinomycetes > Micromonosporales > Micromonosporaceae > Plantactinospora > Plantactinospora sp. CA-294935. The sequence goes on along the minus strand of NZ_JBNJMU010000001.1, from coordinate 5,894,977 downwards.
GTCGGCCCCGCGCTTGGGTAGCGGACCCGGCTCAGTCGTCTGCCGGGTGGGGTGGACTCGATGAGGTCGTTCGGCGCTCGGGTCGTGGAGGCTGCCGTCGCGGAGGCCGCGGCTGGACGCGGCCTCCGCCAGGGAAGAGGGGGCGCAGAAGGCATCCAGCCACCAGGGCGGTGGCGGGGCCGTCGCGTCGTGGATCTGCGGGTTCGGGTCGGCGGAGAACAGGGGCGAGTAGTGGACCGGGTGCGGGCCGCGGATGCCGGCGTCACCGGTGGCGGGCAGGTACGTGCCGGTCAGGCCGAGCGGGCGTACGATGCGCCGGTCGATCTCCTGGGCGAACGTCCGCCCGGTCACCTTCTCGACGATCATCGCGGCGAGGATGTAGTTGGAGTTGGAGTAGACGAACCGCTCGCCGGGGGCCGCGTACGGCGGGTGCGCCAGCGCCACCTTCACCAGTTGCGCCGGGGTGTACCGGTCGTAGCGGTGCTCGTACCAGGCCGCGCCGATGCCGTTGACGAAGAATTCCTGGGCGTTGGTGTACGCGAAGATGCCGCTGGTGTGGTTCAGCAACTGCCGGATCGTAACGGCCCGGCCGTCGTAGCCGTTGCCCTGTACGAGGCCGGGCAGCCACTGCTCGACCGTGTCGTCGAGGCCGATCCGGTGCTCGGCGGCGAGTTGCAGCACCACGGTGGCGGTGAAGGCCTTGGTGGCGCTGCCGATGCGGAACTGCTCGTACGACGTCCGGGCCCGCCCGGTGGCGGTGTCGGACAGGCCCGCGGACCCGAACCAGCGGGAGCGGCCGCGGATGACCTCGGCGACGATGCCGGGGGCCCCGGCGTTGTTCACGGTGCGGTCGAGAGCGTCCTGCACGGTGGCGTGCGCCCCCGGCGACGCGGGACTGAGGCTGAGCGCGGCCAGGGCGGCGACGTCGGTTGGCGGCCGGGCACCGGAGTGCCGGATCCCGACCGGTACACGACGATGGGTCCGACGGCAGGTGACCTTCCGCCCGTCGTCAAGAAAATGCAGGTCGGCGGATGGCATGTCTGCCTCATAGCGACACCCTCGGCCCTCAAGTTCGCGGAGTCCGACGTAGGTGCCGCGCGTCGCGCCGGTGGCCTTGGACCACTGCGCGGCGGCACCAACCGACAAAGCCGATCCGGTCGGCGAGCAGTGCTGGTGGCGTTGGGCGGCGAGGGCCGCGAGCGCGCCGTTACGGGCATGGGGTGCGTTCGTCAGTCCGAGCTTTGCGGCTCGGTCGCGGAGGCGTTCCCGTCGTCGCGGCGGGCGACAGGCCTGCTGGTCCGGCCGCAGCCCGAACAGGGCGCGAGGTGGTTGGCTACCCAGCAGCGGTGGCACCGGCTCGTCCGTCCTCGGCGCGAGCGACCACCACCGCCTCTGCTCCGCAGCCACCGCATCGTTCCGGTGTCGACGGCGACCGGCGCAGCCGGAGCAGAGATGCCCGCCGTCGGTCGACGGGTGCGGATAGCGCTGCTTACCGCAGTCCCTGTACTGGACGCGACCGCGCCGCCGGTCCTTGAAGTCGTCCGACAACGCGTGTAGACGGGCACCGGCTCGCCGATGCTTGCGTCGCGGGTGCATGATTTTTCCATGGCTCAGCCCGGTCGTCGCGTCTCCGCAGCACCATGCCCCGGTCAGGTCCGCTCGGGGGAGCTGGCGTGACCGGCGGGCCACCGCGGCGGGCCACCCTGGAGGACGTGGCCCGGGCGGCCGGGGTCTCCCGGTCCACCGCCTCCCGGGTCATCGCCGGATACGGCGCCGCCTCCGCCACCGCCCGGGACCGGGTCGTCGCGGCCGCCGCGCAACTCGGCTACGCGCCCGACCCGGCGGCCCGAGCCCTGGCCACCGGCGCCGGGGTACGACTGGTCGTGGCGGTGGCCGGCGCGGTGCCGACGGTGCTGCACGACCCGTACGTCGACCGGGTGGTGCGGGCCGCGGCCGAGGTCTGCGCGCGTCGGGAGGTCGGAGTGTCCCTGGAGTGGCTGCCGCTGCACGCGCCGGCCCGACTACGGCAGTTGGCGGAGGACCGTGGCGTCCGTGGGGTGCTGATGGTCAACACCACCGAACGGATCCTGGAGGCGGTGCCGACCGCGCTACAGGGTCGCACGGTGTCGATCGGCATCGGTTCCCGGAACGTACCGTCGTTCGACGTCGACAACGGCGGCGCGGCCCGTAGCATCATCGGCCACCTGCTCGCCTCGGGGCGCCGGCGGATCGCGATGATCACCGGGCCGGACTGGATGCCCTGCACCCGACGGCCCGTCACCGCCTACCGCGAGGTGACGCGGGTGGTGGGGTTGCCGATCCGGTTGGTGCCGGGCGACTTCACCGCCACCGGCGGACAGGCCGCGATGCTGACGATCCTGGAGCGCTGGCCGGACACCGACGCGGTCTTCGCGAACAGCGACGCGATGGCGCTCGGTGCGCTGGCGGCGTTGCGGCGGCGCGGGATCGACGTGCCGGGGGACATCGCCGTGGCCGGCTTCGACGACGTGCCGTTCGCCGCGCTGAGCGCGCCGGCCCTGACCACCGCGAGCCATCCGGTCGAGCAGATCGCCACGGCGGCCGCGGCGGCGGTACTCGAGCGGGCCTGGGTGCCGCCGGCCACCGCGTACCCGTCCGAGCTGATCCTCCGGGAGAGTGCCTGACGCTCGTCCTCCGGGGGAGCCGCTGCCGCTGATCGTCGAGGAGTCGTCTGAGGCTCAATCCTCCGCCGGTGGGAGGAGCGGGTCACAGGGGGTTGCGCCATGCGCCTTAGGTCAGGCTAACCTAACCACGGCGTCGCCCTCCCGCACCCGATCGCACCCGAGACGACTGGAGAAGCATGTCTGCGCACCTCGTGACCCGGCGCGGCTTCCTGCGCGGCGTCGGCGCCACCGGCGTACTGTTCGGACTCGCCGCCTGCGGTGACGCCGGCTCCCCGGGCGGCGGCGCCTCCGGCGGCACCGTGCCGTTCCGCTACACCGACGGGCGGGGCCGGACCGTCGAGCTGGCCAGCCGGCCGACCCGCGTGGTCGCACAGAGCAGTGCCGCCGCCGCGCTCTGGGACGCCGGCTTCCGGGTGACCGGGGCGTACGGAGAACTGGGCACCACCGACGGGAAGCTCAACTACCAGGCCGGGAACATCGAACTGGACAAGCTCGACGTCATCGGCAGGACCTGGGGCGAGTTCAACCTGGAGCGGTACGCCGCACTGCGCCCGGAACTCCTGGTCGACCTCTCCTTCGACGACAAGACCCTCTGGTACGTCCCGCAGGCCAGTGTCGACGAGGTCGACGCACTGGCCCCGTCGATCGGCATGAAGATGCCCGGGCTCGACCTGCCACAGATCATCGACGGCTTCATGCGGCTCGCCGCGCAGCTCGGCGCCGACCCGGAGGCCGGGCCGGTGAAAGCGGCCCGGGCGGACTTCGACGCGGCGGTCGCCGAGGTGAGGGCGGCGGTCGCGGCAAAGCCGGGGCTGCGGGTACTCGCCGTCTCCCGCGACCCGGAGAAGTTCTACGTCGCCGACCCGAACGCCCACCCGGATCTCAAGCACCTGGCGGCGCTGGGCATGACGTTCGTGCTGCCGTCGGCGCAACTCGGACCCGGCGAGTACTTCCAGGAGATCAGCTGGGAGCAGATCGGCAGCTTCCCCGCCGATGTCGTCGTCTACGACGGTCGGGAGGTGACCAGCGTGGCGGGTAAGGCCGAGAAGATCCCCACCTGGACCAACCTGCCGGCGGTGAAGGCCGGTCAGGTCTACCCGTGGAAGCCGGCCGCCCCGTACAGCTACCTCGCCAGCGCGCCGATCTATCGGGACGTGGCGGGCTGGCTGGACAAGGTGAAGCCACTGGGCTGAGCCGGCCCGGAAAGCGGCTTCCGCGTCGGCATCCGGGCCGCCGGCCGCTGGATCGGGATCGGGATCCAGTTTCAAGTTGCATACATTGCAATGTCCGCATATGTTGTCCCCATCGGCGTCGACGGCGGGAGGCTGGGCAGATGGGCGCGGGCCACGACCACGGCGGCCAGGCGATGCGGGCCGGCGAGCGCCATCGCAGGCCGCTCTGGGCGGCGGTAGCCGTACTCGGCACCGTCCTGCTGCTCGAGGCCGGGGCGGCGTGGTGGACCGGTTCGCTGGCGCTGCTCTCCGACGCCGGGCACATGTTCACCGACGTGCTCGGCATCGGTCTGGCCCTGGCCGCGATCACCGCCGCCAGCCGGGCCGCCCGGCACGCCCAGCGCACCTTCGGGCTCTACCGGCTCGAAGTGCTCGCCGCGCTGGCCAACGCGGTACTGCTCTCCGGTGTGGCGATCTTCGTGATCGTCGAGGCGGTACGCCGGTTCGACGACCCGCCGGAGGTGCTGGCCGGGCCGATGCTGGTGGTCGCGATCGTCGGCCTCGCCGCCAACGTCGTGGCGTTCCTGCTGCTGCGTGCCGGCGCCAAGGAGAGTCTCAACGTCCGGGGCGCCTATCTGGAGGTGCTCGGCGACCTGCTCGGCTCGGTCGGGGTGATCGTCGCCGCCGTTGTCATCGCCACCACCGGCTGGCGCTACGCCGACCTGGTCGTGGCGGTCGCCGTCGGCCTGTTCATCCTGCCCCGCACCTGGCAACTGGCCCGGGTCGCGGTACGGGTACTGGTGCAGGCCGCGCCGCCGCACATCGACGTCGCCGCCGTGGCGACCAGCCTGACCGGCGTACCCGGCGTCGCCGGAGTGCACGACCTGCACGTCTGGACCCTGACCTCCGGGATGGACGTCGCCTCCGCACACCTCGCCCTGTCCCCCGGCGCCGACGTCGCCCCGGTACTCGCCGCCGCGCGTGCCCGGCTGCACGACGGCTTCGGCATCGACCACTGCACCCTGCAGATCGAGCCGCCCACCACGCACAAGGTGTGCCAGGACGCCGACTGGTGACGACGGCCGGTCAGGCCTCCGGTGGCCGACCTAGCACCGCCCGCCGTAGCGGGGGCGGGCAGCCGGCGCTCAGCCGGGCCGCCGGGGTGGTGCGGTGCTCTCCCGGACGACCAGCTCGGTGACGAGGTCGATCCGGGTGGTCGACAGTTCCACCCCCCGGGCCAGGTCGAGCAGCATCTGCGTGGCGGTGCCGGCCATGTCCCGCAGCGGCTGGTTGACGGTGGTGAGGGCCGGGCCGACCCAGGAGGCCACCGGCAGGTCGTCGTAGCCGATCACCGAGAGGTCCGCCGGCACGTCGAGGCCGAGCTGCCGGGCGGCCCGGAGCACCCCCAGCGCCTGCATGTCGGAACCGGCGAAGATCGCCGTTGGCCGGTCGGGCCGGGTCAGCAGCTCCAGCCCGTGCTGGTAGCCGGCGTGCGCGGCGAACATGCCGTACCGGACCAGCTCGGGGTCGACCGGGATCCCGGCCTCGTCGTGTGCCGAACGGAAACCGGCAGCCCGGGCCCGGCTGCACAGCACGTCCTCCGGGCCGGAGATGCAGGCGACCCGGCGGTGGCCCAGCTCCAGCAGGTGCCGGGTGGCGAGCAGCCCACCGTTCCAGTTGTTGGAGCCGACGGTCGGCACCGAGGCCGAGGTCGCGCTGTCGGTGTCGACCACCACCAGCGGAATCGACCGGCGCTGGAGCTGCTGCCGCTGCGGCTCGGTCAGGTGGCAGAGCACCAGCAGTACGCCGAGCGGCCGCCGCAGCAGTACCCCCTCCAGCCACTGCTGTGAGGGCCGGTGCTCGCCGCCCAACTGGGAGAGCACCACGTCGACCTTGGCGGCGCCGGTCACCGCCTGCACGCCGTGAATGATCTCCGTCGCCCAGCCCGAGTCGAGCTGGTGGAAGACCAGGTCGATCTGCTCCACCTCGGTCGGTTGGCGTTTCGTGCGACGTCGGTACCGGTGCCGTTCGAGGCTGGCCTCGACCCGGGCCCGGGTGTCCGGCGCCACGTCAGAGCGGCCGTTGAGGACCTTGGAGACGGTCGTCAGGGAGACCCCGACCTCGTCGGCGATGGTCGCGATCGTCGCGGCACCGGTACTGACGATCCGCCGGGACCTCGTCATCGACAGCCTCCCGCAACTATCCGAAACTTTCGGTGCGAAACCCTAACACCGGGCGGACCCGCCACGGTTCGATCTTGCGGCGACATCCGGCTGACCGTCCGGACCGCTCTACGCACGATATGCGATGTGGTCACGGATCCAGCAGTTCAGACACCCTTGACACATCTTCGCCACGACGCATAGGTTCCCCCGCACAGGTAACGCGGATATTGCCGAAAGTTTCGAAGACTCGCCGGCCTGACCAGCCCACTGTCCGGACCGGACGGTGCCACGGTCGGCCCGAAGGGGTGGCATGAAGAGCCAGTTGCCCGTGGCCCGGGGCGCCACGACGGACATCGCCGCGCCATGGCGCGATCCGCGACTCTCCGCCACCGACCGGGCCGAGGCTCTCATCCCCCTCATGTCGCTGGAGGAGAAGGTCGCCCAACTGGTCGGGGTGTGGGTCGGCGCCGACGCCTCCGGCGAGGGGGTCGCCCCGCACCAGTTCGAGATGATGGACGACGCGCCGCGGTGGGACGACGTCATCCGGCACGGGCTCGGCCAGCTCACCCGCCCGTTCGGCACCGCGCCGGTCGACCCGGTCGCCGGCGCGCGTTCACTGGCGGCCTCACAGGCCGAGATCGTCGCGGCGAGCCGGTTCGGCATTCCGGCCCAGGTCCACGAGGAGTGCCTCACCGGCTTCGCCGCCTGGCGGGCCACCGTCTATCCCGCGCCGCTGAGCTGGGGAGCCTCCTTCGATCCCGAGCTGGTCGAGGAGGCGGCGGGCCGGATCGCCCGCTCCATGCGCGCCGCCGGGGTGCACCAGGGCCTGGCCCCGGTGCTGGACGTGACCCGGGACTACCGGTGGGGCCGGACCGAGGAGACCATCGGCGAGGACCCGTACCTGGTCGGCACGATCGGCGCGGCGTACGTGCGGGGCTTGGAGCAGGGCGGCGTCGTCGCCACCCTGAAGCACTTCGCCGGCTACTCGGCATCCCGGGGCGGCCGCAACCTCGCCCCGGTACCGATGGGGCGCCGGGAACTCGCCGACGTCATCCTGCCGCCGTTCGAGATGGCGCTGCGCCTCGGTGGCGCCCGCTCGGTGATGAACTCCTACGCCGAGATCGACGGCGTACCGGTCGCCGCCGACGAGAGCCTGCTGACCGGCCTGCTCCGCGACGAGTGGGGCTTCACCGGCACGGTGGTCGGCGACTACTTCGCGGTCCGGTTCCTCCAGACCCTGCACCGGGTCGCCGCCGAGCCCGGCGACGCCGCCCGGCTCGCGCTGCGGGCCGGCATCGACGTCGAACTGCCCACTGTGGACGCCTTCGGCGCCCCGCTGGTCGAGGCGGTCCGCGCCGGCGCGGTCGACGAGGCGCTGGTCGACCGGGCCCTGCGCCGGGTACTCGCGCAGAAGGCCGAGCTCGGCCTGCTCGACGAGGACTGGCGGCCGGTGCCCGACGACGTCGAACGGCTGCGCCTGGACGACGAGGTCAGCCGGGACGTCTCGCTGCGACTGGCCCGGGAGTCCGTCGTCCTGCTCCGCAACGGCGACGGCGTGCTGCCGCTGGCCCCGGAGCAACGGGTGGCGCTGGTCGGCCCGCTCGCCGACGACCCGATCGGCATGCTCGGCTGCTACACCTTCCCCGCCCACGTCGGAGTGCGGCATCCCGAGCACGGGCTCGGGGTGGAGATCCCCTCGCTGCGCGACGCCCTGCGCGAGTTCCACCCCGGACTGCGGTACGCGCCGGGCTGCGGCATCACCGGCGACGACACCTCCGGCTTCGCCGAGGCCGTGGCCGCCGCGCGGGAGTCCGACGTCTGCGTACTCGCCGTCGGTGACCGGGCCGGTCTGTTCGGTCGGGGGACCTCGGGCGAGGGATGTGACGCCGTCGACCTGCGGCTGCCGGGCGTACAGGCCGAACTGGTGGCGGCGGTGCTCGGCACCGGTACCCCGGTGGTGCTGGTGCTGCTGGCCGGTCGCCCGTACGCGCTCGGCGACGAGTTCGACCCGGCCGCCGCCGTCGTGGCAGGCTTCTTCCCCGGTCAGCGGGGCGGGCAGGCGCTCGCCGAGGTGCTCACCGGCGCGGTGAACCCGTCCGGACGGCTGCCGGTGAGCGTGCCCCGGGACGCCGGTGGGCTGCCCGCCAGCTATCTCGCCCCGCCGCTGGGCCACCGCTCGGAGGTGTCGTCGGTCGACCCGACCCCGGCGTTCCCGTTCGGGCACGGACTGAGCTACACGACGTTCGAGTGGGGTACCCCGGAGGTCGTCGGGCCGGACGGGCGGCCGGAGGTGGATCCGGACCTGGTCACCGGCTGGCCGGTCGACGGCGAGGTGACCGTCCGGGTCGCGGTCCGCAACACCGGCTCCCGGGCCGGCACCGAGGTGGTGCAGCTCTACCTGCACGATCCCGTCGCGCAGACCACCCGACCGGTGGTCCGGCTGGTCGGCTACACCCGGGTCCCGCTGGAGGCCGGCCAGGCGGCGTACGCGACGTTCACGGTCCCGGCCGACGTCACCTCGTTCACCGGGCTGCACGGCCGGCGGATCGTCGAGCCGGGCGACGTGGAGCTGCGGTTCGGCCGCTCCAGCGGTGACCAGGCGGCGACGATCCGGCTCCGCCTCACCGGCGCCGAACGCGAGGTCGGCCACCGGCGGCGGTTGCTGTCGCCGGCCCGGGTCGAGCCGGTCCCCACGCTCCCGCCCACCGCCGCGGAGGTACGAGGATGAGTGCACCCACAACCGCGGGCCCACCGCCCGTGACCGTCGAGCCCGACCGGCCGGACCCCGGCGCCACCGGCCGCCGGTCCCGAAAACACCGCCGGACGTGGCGGCAGGCGATCCGCCGGGACTGGCAGCTCTACTCGCTGGCGATCCTGCCGCTGCTGTTCTTCCTGACATTCCGGTACCTGCCGATGCTCGGCAACATCATCGCGTTCCGGCGCTTCCAGCCCGGCGGCAACGTCTTCGGCGAGTACTGGGTCGGCCTGCGCTACGTGAAGATGTTCCTGTCCGACCCGACGTTCTGGGAAGTCTTCACCAACACCCTGATCCTGGGCACGCTGACCCTGGTGGTCTGCTTCCCGCTGCCGGTCATCCTGGCGCTGCTGCTCAACGAGGTCCGGACCCGCAAGCTCAAACGGTTCGTCCAGTCGGTCTCCTACCTGCCGCACTTCCTGTCGATCGTGATCGTGGCCGCGATGGTGATGCAGCTACTCTCCACCGACGGCACGGTGAACCAGCTCGTGCAGGCCACCGGCGGGGATCCCGTCCCGTTCCTGCAACGGCCCGAGTGGTTCCGCACCATCTACGTCTCCTCGGAGGTGTGGCAGACGGTCGGCTGGGGCACGATCCTCTACCTCGCCGCCCTGACCACGATCGACGACAACCTCTACGAGGCGGCCCGGATCGACGGCGCCAACCGGTGGCGGCAGACCTGGCACGTCACCCTGCCCGGCATCCGGCCCACGATGGTCACGCTGCTGATCCTCAACATCGGTACGTTCATGGCGGTCGGCTTCGAGAAGATCCTGCTGCTCTACAACCCGTTGACGTACCCGACAGCGGACGTGATCTCCACGTACCTGTTCCGGATGGCGTTCCAGTCCAGCAACTTCAGCTACGCCGCCGCGATCGGACTCTTCGAGGCCCTGATCGGGCTGACCCTGGTCCTGTCCGCGAACGCGATCTCCCGTCGCACAGTGGGGACGAGCCTGTGGTGACCGTGGATTCCAGCACCGTACGACCCGAAGCCGCCGACCCGGAGCGGGCCACCGAGCGGCTCGGCCGGCCCCGGCGACGGCGGGGCATCCAGACCACCCGGGGCTACCGGGTGTTCCAGGTGATCAACGCCATCGTGCTGACCGGCGTCGTGGTGGTGACGCTGTACCCGTTCCTCAACATCGTGGCCCGGTCGCTCAGCGACGAGGCGTACATCATCGCCGGCCAGGTCAGCGTGGTGCCGCGCGGCTTCAACATCGACACCTACAAGCTGGTGATGTCGGACTCGCTGTTCTGGACCAACTACCGGAACACGGTGGTCTACACCGTCGTCGCCACGGCCATCGCGATGGTCCTGACCACCTGCTTCGCCTACGTGCTCTCCAAGCACCACCTCAAGGGCCGCACCGTGCTGATCGGCATCGCGGTCTTCACCATGTTCTTCAACGGCGGGCTGATCCCCAACTACGTCCTGATCAGCAGCCTGGGCATGACGAACACCATCTGGGCGATCGTGCTGCCGAACGCGATCAGCGTCTTCAACCTGCTGGTCATGAAGGCGTTCTTCGAGAGCCTGCCGGTGGAGCTGGAGGAGGCCGCCGCCGTCGACGGCCTGAACACGTACGGGATCCTGCTGCGGATCGTGCTGCCGCTGTCGAAAGCGGTGATCGCCACGATGATCCTCTTCTACGCCGTCTCCTTCTGGAACTCGTGGTTCTCCGCCTTCCTCTACATGGATCGGCAGGATCTGCTGCCGGTCACCGTCTATCTGCGCAACCTGATCGCCGGGGCCGTCGGCGCGGAGAACGTCGGCGCCATCAACGAGGCGAACGAGGTACAGGCCGAGGCGACGCTCAAGGCCGTGACCATCGTGCTCACCACCCTGCCCATCCTGCTGGTCTACCCCTTCGTGCAGCGGTATTTCGTGTCGGGCGTGATGCTCGGCGCGGTGAAGGGATAGCCCGGCAGGCGGAGGTGAGCCGTCGAACCCACGAACCACCAGCGAAAGGAAGCCTGATGTTCCAACGAGCCCGGCGCCGAGCAGCGGTGGTCGCTGCCGGCGCGCTCACCCTCTCGCTCGTCGCCTGCGGCAGTGGCGACGATGCGGAGTCCGAGGACCTCTCGGAGAACCGCGCCGGCGCAATGGCCGAACTCGGCGTCAACCAGCAGTTCAAGGCGACCGAGCCGGTCTCCTTCTCCATCCTCTACAACAACCACCCGAACTATCCGCTGAAGAACGACTGGCTGTTCTGGACGGAGCTGAACAAGCGGACCAACGTCACGCTGGAGCCGGTCGCCGTACCGCTGAGCGACTACGAGCAGAAGCGCAGCCTGCTGATCGGTGCCGGCGACGCACCGATGATCATCCCGAAGACGTACCCGCCCCAGGAGGACACCTTCGTCTCCTCCGGTGCCATCCTTCCGGTCAGCGACTATCTCGACCTGATGCCGAACTTCAAGGACAAGATCGAGAAGTGGAACCTCACTCCTGAGATCAACCAGCGGCGCCAGGCGGACGGCAAGTTCTATCTGCTGCCCGGGGTGCACGAGAAGCCCTGGCACGACTACTCGCTCGCGATGCGGACCGACATCCTCGAGGAACTGAACCTGGAGATCCCGAAGACCTGGGACGAGCTCTACACCGTACTCAAGGCGATGAAGGCGGCGTACCCGAACACCTTCCCGTTCTCCGACCGGTTCAGCCAGCCCAACCCGGCCGGCAACCTGCTGAACATCCTCGCGGCCTCGTACGGCATGGAGGGCGCCGGCTGGAACTTCCAGCACGTGAGCTGGGACCCGAGCGCCAAGAAGCTCTTCTACACCGCCGCGAGCGACAAGTACAGGGAGATGTTGACCTACCTCAACAAGCTGGTGAAGGAGGGGCTGCTCGACCCGGAGAGCTTCACCCAGACCGACGACAACGCCCGGCAGAAGCTGGCCAACGGCAAGTCGTTCGTGATCAGCAGCAACGCGCAGACGCTGGTCAACGACTACCGCCCGGACCTGGCGAAGACTCTGCCGAACGCGAAGCTGACCAAGATCCCGCTGCCGATCGGCCCGGCCGGCGAGATCAACCCGGCCCCCCGGCTGGAGAACGGCATCATGATCTCCAAGAAGGCCCGGGACAGCAAGAACTTCGTCGCCATGATGCAGTTCATCGACTGGCTGTTCTACTCCGACGACGGGCAGACGTTCGCCCGCTGGGGCGTCGAGGGCACCACCTTCGTCAGGGACGCCTCCGGCAAGCCCACCCTGGCCCCCGACGTCAACGTCATCGGGCTGAACCCCAAGGCTCCCAAGCACCTGCAGAAGGACTTCGGGTTCTACAACGGCGTCTTCGCCTACGGCGGCAAGCCGGAGCTGGTGCAGTCCTTCTTCTCCCCCGAGGAGCAGGAGTTCCAGAAGGTGATGAACGCCCGTACGCCACGGGCGGTGGCGCCGCCGTACCCGTTCACGGACGAGGAGCGCGAGCAGGTGTCGCTGTGGCAGACGCCGCTGCGGGACTTCGTCTACCAGGCGACCCTGCAGTTCATCCTCGGTCAGCGGGACCTCGCCCAGTGGGACGCCTACCTGGCCGAGCTGAAGGGCAAGAACATGGACGCCTACATGGACCAGGTGCAGAAGGCGTACGAGCGGTACCAGAAGGAACACGGCTGACCTTCCCGGTCCGGTCGTGCCCGCCGCGGGCGCGACCGGACCGGGTGTCGGCGCAGCGGTTCGCCCGCACCACCGGTGCGGGCGGGTCCGCGCGACACGGAACAGAGGACCACGATGCACATCCGCGTACCGGAGCAGCCGAGCGGTCGGCTGACCGACGCCTGGCGGGCCTGCGTCGGCACGGGCCGCTTCGACCTGGCGCTGCGGCGTGACTACCAGGACTCCCTCGCGCTGGTACAGCGGGAGATCGGCTTCCGGCACATCCGCGGGCACGGGCTGCTCAGCGACGGTGTCGGCGTCTACCGGCCCTACCAGCACCAGGGCTCGCGCCGGATCCAGCACAACTTCAGCTACGTCGACCAGGTGGTCGACGCCTATCTCGAACTCGGCATCCGGCCCTTCGTCGAGCTGGGCTTCATGCCGGCCGCGCTCGCCTCCGGCGACCAGACCGTCTTCTGGTGGCAGGGCAACGTCACCCCGCCCCGCTCGGAGTCGGAGTGGACCGATCTGGTCAGGGCCACCGTCGGGCACCTGGTCGACCGGTACGGCCTCGCCGAGGTACGCCGCTGGCCGATCGAGGTGTGGAACGAGCCGAACCTGGAGCAGTTCTGGCAGGGCGCCGACGAGAAGGCGTACCACCGGCTCTACGAGGTGACCGCGCACGCCGTCAAGGAGGTGGACGCCGACCTCCAGGTGGGCGGGCCGGCCATCTCCCCCGGCGCCGACGAGTGGCTGCCGCGCTTCGCCGAGTTCGTCGCGGCCCGTGACGTGCCGGTCGACTTCGTCAGCAAGCACGCGTACACCTCCGGGCCGGCCCAGCACGTGCCGTTCGGCGTACACCAGACGCTGGCTCCGGCATCCCGGCTGCTGGAGCAGTTCGGCACGCCGAGGGAGCTGCTCCGGGACACCGCCCTGGCCGGACTGCCGGTGCACGTCACCGAGTTCAACTCGTCGTACCGGCCGGACAACCCGATCCACGACACGGCGTTCCACGCCGCGTACCTGGCCCCGGTGCTGGCGGGCGGCGGTGAGCTGGTCGACTCCTTCTCGTACTGGACCTTCAGCGACATGTTCGAGGAGGTCGGCATCCCGACCTCGCTCTTCCACGGCGGCTTCGGTCTGCTCACCCACCGCCAGATCAAGAAACCCACCTACCACCTGTACGCCTTCCTGGCCCGGCTCGGTGACCAGGTGCTGGCGCGCGGCACCGACCACCTGGTGACCCGGGACTCCGCCGGCCGGATCGCGGTGCTCGCCTGGGCCCCGGTGGACGTCACCGGGGCGGCACCCGTCGACCGGCATCGGGTGGCGCTCTCCGTCCCGGTCGGACCGCCGGGCGCCACCTCCGCCTTCCTGCTCCGCGCGACGGTCAACGAGGAGCTGGGCAACGCCTGGACGGCCTGGTCGGAGATGGGTCGGCCGCGCTCGCCGCGCCCCGGCCAGCTCGACGCGCTGCGGGAGGCGGCCGAGCCGGCCCGCACCCATCGGAGCCTGCCGGTCGTGGCCGGCCGGGCCGATCTCGACCTGACCCTGGCCCGGCACGAGGTGACCCTGGTAGAGATCACGGCGGTGGTCGACGAGACCCCGCCGTGGTGGGACGAGGACCGGCTCCTCGGCCTGGCACCGGCGGACCGAACGCCCCGAGAGGAGCCGGAGTGAACGACACGAGGCAGGCCGGCAGCCGGTTCGGGACCGGACCGCTGTCCCGGGCCATGGCGCTGCTCTACAGCCTGCTGGTGGTGGAGCTGCTGCTGGTGCTGACCACGCTGCCCGGCCTGGTCCCGCTCTTCCTGCTGGACCGGCACGCCAGCAACCTTCCACTGGTCGCGCTCTGCGCGCTGCCGCTCGGGCCGGCCCTCTCCGCCGCGCTGTACGCGCTGCGCCACCACCGCCCGGACCTGACCGAGCTGAACCCGGCGACCCTGTTCTGGCGCGGCTACCGGGCCAACGCCCGGGGCGTACTGGCGATCTGGCTGCCCTGGCTGGCCTGGCTGACCATCGTCGCGCTGAACCTCAGCTACTTCGGCGCCGCCGGCGTACCCGGATGGTGGCGGGTACCGCTGCTGCTGGTGGCGCTCGGCGTCACCCTGTGGGGGATCAACGCCCTGGTGATCACGTCGCTGTTCAGCTTCCGGATCCGGGACGTCGCCCGGCTGGCGATGCACTTCCTCGGGCACACCCCCGGGGTCACCCTCGGCAACGCCTGCCTGCTGGTGGTGGCGGCCGGCGTCGTCTGGGTCTCCTCCGAGGCGGTACTCGGGCTGCTCGGTTCGGTGCTGACGCTGGCCCTGCTCCGCAACTGCCGCCCACTGGTCAGCAAGGTCGAAGAGGAGTTCACCGCGTGAGCGAGCGCAGCGAGCGAACCATCAAACCCGGCGCCGACGAGCCTCAGGACGGCACGGAGCGCAGCGGAGTGCCGGCATGAGCCTGCCCGCCATTCCGAAGGTCGCATTCGGCGGGGACTACAACCCCGAGCAGTGGCCCGAGGACGTCTGGAAGGAGGACTACCGGCTCTTCGACGCCGCCCGGATCGACACCGTCACGCTCGGCGTCTTCGACTGGGCGCTGACCCAACCCGGGCCGGACGTCTACGACTTCAGCCTGCTGGACCGGATCGTCGAGCAGGCCACCGCGCAGCGCCGGCAGATCTGCCTGGCCACCGGCACCGGCGCGCACCCGGCCTGGCTGGCCCGGGCCCACCCGGAGGTGACCCGGACGGACTTCGAGGGCCGCAAGCACCGGTACGGCCAGCGGCACAACTCCTGCCCCAGCTCTCCCGTCTTCCGTCGACTCTCCACCGAACTGGCCCGGCGGATCGCCCGCCGGTACGGCGGCAACCCGGCGGTCGTCGCCTGGCACGTCGGCAACGAGTACGGCGGCGCCTGCTACTGCGACCTCTGTGCCGCCGGCTTCCGCGACTGGCTGCGCGACCGGTACGGCAGCATCGACGCGCTCAACGCGGCCTGGTACACCACCTTCTGGTCGCACACCTTCACCGACTGGGCCGAGATCGAGCCGCCGTCGGCGCTGACCGAGCACTGGCGCGGGCCGAACCACACCGCCTTTCAGGGCATCACCCTC
Source organism: Plantactinospora sp. CA-294935 (assembly GCF_050936445.1). Classification (NCBI taxonomy): domain Bacteria; kingdom Bacillati; phylum Actinomycetota; class Actinomycetes; order Micromonosporales; family Micromonosporaceae; genus Plantactinospora; species Plantactinospora sp. CA-294935. The sequence continues at coordinate 5,879,520 of NZ_JBNJMU010000001.1, read as the reverse complement.
GACTACCTGCGCTTCATGTCGGACGCGATGCTGGCCAACTTCTCCGACGAGAAGGCGGCCATCCGGGAGTCGAGTCCGGACGTCCCGGTAACCACGAACTTCATGGGGATGTACCGGCCGATCGACTACCACCGCTGGGCCCCGCACCTCGACTTCGCCTCCTGGGACAACTACCCGCCGGACGACAACTCCCCGGCCTGGATGGCGCTGGCCCACGACCTGATGCGCGGGCTCAAGGGCGGCCAGCCGTTCTGGCTGATGGAGCAGACCCCGAGCTACACCGCGTCCCGGGACGTCAACCCGCTGAAGCGGCCCGGGGTGATGCGGCTGTGGAGCTGGCAGGCGGTGGCGCACGGCGCCGACGCCGTGCTCTTCTTCCAGATGCGCGCCTCGCGCGGCGCCTGCGAGAAATACCACGGCGCGGTGATCGGGCACGCCGGGCGGCAGGACACCCGGGTCTTCCGGGAGGTGGCCGAACTCGGCGCCGAGCTGGACCGGCTCGGCCCGGCGACGCTGGGCGGCCGGACCCCGGCCCGGGTCGCCCTGCTCTTCGACTGGGACAGCTGGTGGGCGTTGGAGATCTCCGACGGCCCGTCCCGGCTGCTGCGCTACCAGCAGATCGTGCACGCGTACTACCGGGCGCTCTGGGAGGCCGGGGTCGACGTCGACGTCGTACCGGTGACCGCCGACCTCGCCGGCTACCAGGTGGTGGTCGCGCCGGCACTGCACATGCTCAAGGGTGACCTGGCGCAGCGGCTGGCGGCGGTGGCCGAGCGCGGCGGTTCGGTGCTGACCACCTTCCTGTCCGGCCGGGTCGACGAGGACGACAACGCCTTCCTGATGGACGTGCCGGGTCCGCTCGGGCCGCTGATGGGCATCCGGATCGACGAGTGGGACGCCCGTCCGCCCGAGGTGGTCAATCCGGTACGCCTGCACGGCGCCGGCCCGGACGTGGAGGTCGAGGTCGAATCGCGGCTTCTCTTCGAGCTGGTGATACCGCAGGGTGCCGAGGTGCTCGGCACGTACCAGGCGGACTTCTACGCCGGTACTCCGGCGGTCACCCGGAACAGCTACGGCGCCGGCCACGGCTGGTACGTCGCCGCCGGCCTCGACCAGCCGGGAGTGCACTGGGTGGTCCGCCGGGTACTGGAGCGGCACGACCTGGTCGGGCCGTACGCGGACGTGCCCGGCCTGGAGTCGACGGTGCGGGTCGGCCCGGACGGGACGCGGCTGCGATTCCTGCTCAACCACGGTGCCGAACCGGTCGAGACGGCGGCGCACACCGCCGGTACCGACCTGCTCGGCGGGGGCCGGATCGAGCCGGGCCAGCCGATCCGGCTCGCCCCGTCGGGCGTGCTGGTGCTGCGCGAGGACCCGGTCCCGGCCCGACCGGCGACGAATCCTGACAACTTCCGGGCAGGGACGCCATGACCGCCGACGGGTCGGGCACCGGCCGGGTCGGCGCCGACCCGACGTCTGCGCATCCGGCCTGGTTGCCGCCGGAGGCGTTCCGGGCGATCGGTTCGGGCCGGACGCTGGTCTGCGGCGACGGCATGCTCGTGGCGACGGTGCGGGACGAGGTCGCCCGGGCCTGCGCCCGCTACGGCGGCACGGTCGGCCACCTGCCCGGCGGGGCGGCCGGGCCGGAGCGGACCGGCGACAGCGACAGCGACGGCAACAGCGACAGCGACAGCGACGGGCGGTACGACCTGGTGTTCGCGCTCGGCACGACCGGGCTGCTGCCGGCCGGTGCGGCGCTCGCGGCCGAGGTCGGGCGCGGGCTGGGACCGGATCGCGGCGGGCTCGGCCCGGAGGGCTTCGCGCTGGCCCGCCGGGACGGCGTCACGGCGGTGCTGGCCGACCAGCCGGCCGGGCTGCTCTACGGCCTGTTCCACGTCGTCCGGCTCGGCCCGGCGGCGTTCGGCGCCGACCGGCCGGTCGAGCGGCACCGGCCGGCGATGCGGCTACGGCTGGTCAGTCACTGGGACAACGTCGACGTGCATCCGGTGATGGGGCAGGTCGAGCGCGGCTACGCGGGCGGGTCGATCTTCTGGTGCGACGGTGCGCCGCGCCGCGACCCCGACCGGGTACGCGACTACGCGCGGCTGCTGGCCGCCTGCGGCATGAACGCGATGACGGTCAACAACGTCAACGTGTACGGCACGGCGACCCGGCTGCTGACCGACCGGCTCGACGACGTCGCCGCGATCGCGGACCTGGTCCGCCCGTACGGGATCCGGGTGCACCTGTCGGTCAACTTCGCCGCGCCGGTCACCCTCGGCGAGCTGCCCACCGCCGACCCGCTCGACGGCGACGTGCGGGCCTGGTGGACCAGGGCCGCCGGGCGGCTCTACGAGACCATCCCGGACTTCGGCGGCTTCATGGTGAAGGCCGACTCCGAGGGGCAGCCGGGCCCGTACCGGTACGGGCGCACCCACGCCGACGGCGCCAACATGCTCGCCGACGCCCTGGCGCCGTACGGCGGGGTGGTGCACTGGCGTGCCTTCGTCTACAACCACCGACAGGACTGGCGAGACCGGTCCACCGACCGGGCCCGGGCGGCGTACGACCACTTCACGCCCCTGGACGGCCGGTTCCGGGACAACGTGATCGTGCAGGTGAAGCACGGTCCGATGGACTTCCAGACCCGCGAGCCGGTCTCCCCGGTGCTCGCGGCCATGCCCGGCACCCGGCTGGCGGTGGAGGTGCAGGCGACCCAGGAGTACACCGGACAGCAGCGGCACGTCTGCTATCTGGGTCCGTGCTGGAGCGAGGTGCTCCGGTTCGCGCCCTGGGGTCCGGGCCGGCCGACGGTCGCCTCGGTGGCCGCCGGCACGGCGGGAGACGACGGCGGCGTTGCCGCTTCCGGGGGCGGCGGTCTGGTGGTCGTCTCCAACGTCGGCGACGACCACTACTGGACCGGACACCCGCTGGCCCAGGCCAACCTGTACGCCGTCGGCCGGCTGGCCTGGGCACCTGACCTCGACCCGCTGGCCGTACTCGACGAGTGGATCGACCTCACCTTCACACCGTCGGCGACCGCCGATCCCGACCTGCTGCGCGGGACGCTGCACGCGCTGCTGGACGACTCGTGGCGCGGCTACGAGCGGTACACCGCACCGCTCGGGGTCGGTTTCATGGTCGCGCCGGGGCACCACTACGGCCCGGACGTGGACGGCTACGAGTACTCGCGGTGGGGCACCTACCACTTCGCCGACCGGGACGGCGTCGGAGTGGACCGCACCCGGGCCACCGGAACCGGGTTCACCGGCCAGTACCCGCAGCCCTGGGCGGACCGGTACGAGTCGCTGGAAACCTGCCCGGACGAGTTGCTGCTCTTCTTCCACCACGTGCCCTACCAGCACGTACTGCACTCCGGGTCGACGGTGATCCAGCACATCTACGACACCCATTTCGCCGGTGTCGAGCAGGTGGCGGAGATGGTGCGCCGGTGGGAGCGGATCGGCCCGGCGGGTCTGCTGGATCCGGCGTTGCACGCCCGGGTGACCGACCGGCTCGCGGAGCAGTTGCGCTGTGCCGAGGAGTGGCGCGACAAGGTGAACACCTACTTCCTCCGCAAGTCCGGAGTACCGGACGCGCACGGCCGCCGGATCCACTGAACCCGCCGGCCGGTGGCCGCCGCCGACCGCCGGCGCGTCCGCCAGGCCACCTGCCACCTGCGGTCCGGGCCCCGACACGCCTTGTACGATGTCGTCCCGGAGGAAAGTTGAGGTAGGTGGCCAGCCAAGCCGAGCCCGGTGCCGAGCCCCGGATCCCGTTGAGCCGCGAGCGGGTGCTGCGGGCCGCGGTCGACGTCGCCGACTCCGGCGGCATCGAGTCGCTGACGATGCGTCGTCTCGCGGAGCACCTCGGGGCCGAGGCGATGTCGCTCTACTACCACGTCGCCAACAAGGAGGACGTGCTCGACGGCGTCGTGGACGTGATCGCGACGGAGATCAACGAGGTCGTCGACCGGATCGACGTACCGGCCAGCGGCGCCGACTGGAAGAAGGCGGTACGCCAGCGGATCCTCTCCGCCCGCGAGGTCCTGCTCCGGCACCGGTGGGCTCCCGGGGTCTTCGAGACCCGCACCAACACCAGCCCGGCGGTGCTGCGCTACTACGACGCCCTGCTCGGCCTGATGCGCGACGGCGGCTTCTCCTACGACCTGGCGCACCGCGCGCTGCACGCGCTGGGCAGTCGGGCGTTGGGTTTCACCCAGGAGTTGTTCGACCCGAACAGCGGTGCGGGTAGCGCCGATCCGGCGGCCGCGATGGCGGAGATGGCCGGGCAGTTCCCACACCTGGTCGGGATGCTGACCGAGATCGCCCACGACGATCCCGACTCGACGCTGGGCTGGTGTGACGACCAGAGCGAGTTCGAGTTCGGGCTCGACCTGATCCTGGACGGCCTGGACCGGATCCGCGAGCGCGGCTGACCGCCCCGCCGTCCGGCTTGGGCGGTCCCGACACCGTCCCATCCACCATTGGTCCCTGTTCGGGCGCGAACCCTCGACAACCTTACGCCGTACGAGTACCTTACGTTGTACGACTTACAGCGTAAGGGCGGCTACCGCGTCCACTCGGGGACACCCGCCCGTCCGCCCGCGACCGCACCTGGACAAGGAGACGACGATGAAGGCGGCAGTCCTGCGTTCGTACGGCCCACCCGATGCCCTGGAACTCACCGACGTACAGCGGCCCGCTCCCGGCGACGACGAGGTGCTGGTCCGGGTCCGGGCCACCTCCGTCAACCCGTACGACTGGCACCACATCCGCGGCGAGCCCCTGGTCGCCCGCCTGATGCCCGACGGCCCCGGGCTGCGCGGCCCGAGCATCGGCATTCCCGGCTGTGACATGGCGGGTCAGGTCGAGTCCGTCGGCCGGAACGTGACGGAGTTCCGCCCCGGCGACGACGTCTACGCCCTGCTGCCGGAGGGCGGCTTCGGCGAGTACGTCTGCGTCCGGGAGGACCTGCTGGCGGCCAAACCGGCGAACCTGTCCTACGAGCAGGCCGCGGCGGTGCCGATGGCCGGTGTCACCGCCCTGGTGGGGCTGCGCGACGCGGGCCGGATCCAACCCGGTCAGCGGGTACTAGTCAACGGCGCCTCCGGCGGGGTGGGCACCTTCGCCGTACAGCTCGCCCGGGCGTTCGGCGCCACCGTCACCGGCGTGTGCAGCGGCCGGAACGTCGACCTCGTCCGGTCGCTCGGCGCGGACGAGGTCGTCGACTACACCGCCGAGGACTTCACCCGGCGCGGGGGCCGCTACGATCTGCTGCTCGACAACGCCGGCAGCCGTTCCGTGTCGGCGTACCGGCGGGTGCTCACCCGCACCGGCACCCTCGTCGTCGTCGGTGGCCCGGCCGGTCGCTGGCTACAGCCTGCCGGCCGGGTCTTCGCGGCACTCGCGGTGAACCCGCTGGTCTCCCAGCGGATCGCCATGGCCGACGCGGTCCGCTGCCCGGACAAGAAGCAGTGCCTGCGACTGCTGGCCGACCTCATCGAGGAGGGCAAGGTCACCCCGGTCGTCGACCGCCGCTACCCGTTCGCGGAGATCCGGGCGGCCGTGCGCTACCAGGAGGAGGGGCACAGCCCGGGCAAGGTGGTGGTGACGCTCTGAGCGAGGTGGTGGCGACGCTCCGCGCGCCCTCCCGGCGACCCGGCGCCGGGGCGACCGGATGCTCCGGATCGCCCCGGTCGCCGGTGAGCCGGGAGTCGGTGCCGGTCAGCCGCCGCTGACCGGACGGAACGGGTCGACCGAGTGCCGGGCCTTCGCCGTCCGGTTCGTGGTCGTCGCGATCGTGTCGAACATGACCCGGCCGAGCGCCGCGTGCGCCTGCACCGCCGGGTGCGTCGCCCCGTAGTTGTCCAGGTCGGCGAGGGAGTCGGCGAACATCGCGTACGTCAGCGTCGGCGCGCCCGCCGCGTCGAACATGATCCCGGCCTCGTGCCGGGCCGCGCCCAGGTCGTCGAAGTCCGCACCGTACTTGGTGGCTACCCGGCTGCGCTCGGCCGAGGACATGTTGCGGCGCACCCCGTCGTGGTACCCGTTGATCCAGCGCAGGATGCCGAGCAGGAAGTCGGCCGACCTCGGCGTCACGATGGTCTTGTTGGCCAGTCGCCACAGCAGGTCGTGGGTTTCCCGGGGCGTGGTGACGCCGAGGAAGAACCGGTTCGGGTTGGCGACCGGCTCGACGCGGGTGTGCGTGAAGCCCAAGCTGGCGAGGATCTCGTTGATCTCCAGCGCCGGCACCACCCGTCCGCACATCCGGACCGCCGTGTTGTCCGAGACCAGCAGCATCGCGGTGAGGAAGTTGGCGACCGTGATGTCGTCGCCCCAGACGGTGTGCAGGAAGTAGCGGTAGTTTGTCGCCTTCGTAACCTTTCTATGGTGTGTGGCGTTGCGTTCGGTAGGTGTTCTGTCGAGCGTTGGGGTGCTGGGTGGTTCGTGCGGTGTGTCCGCCGGCTGCGGGTCCGTTGGAGGATTACGCGGCCTGTTTCGATGGATTGTTCTCCCGGCTGGCCCAGCGGCGCGGGTTTCGTGAGTATCTGACCGGGCTGCTCGCACCCCGTGATCGGAACAAGACCTTGACCGGTCTTGCCGGGGCAGAGCCGGTCGCCGGCGCGCAGCATGCTGCGGTGCAACGGTTGCAGTACTTCCTGTCGCAGTCCACATGGGACGCGGACGAGGTCAACCGGCGGCGGCTGGAGTTGCTGGTGAATGCTTCGGCCACCGCGCCGCACGCCCATGGTGTGATCGCGATCGACGATTCCGGCGACCGTAAGGATGGCACCGCGACGGCACACGTCGGGCGGCAGTGGCTGGGCCGTTACGGCAAGACCGACAACGGGATCGTCACCGTGACCACGGTGTGGGCCGACGAGCGTGTCTACTATCCGTTGCACGCGCAGCCGTACACCCCGGCCTCCCATTTCCCTCGCAAGCAGGCCGACCCCGAGTTCCGGACCAAGTTGCACATCGCCGCCGACCTGATCGCCAAAGCACTCGCCGCCGGCGTGACCTGCCGGGCAGTAGTGGCGGACAGCTTCTACGGCGAGCACGACGACCTGCGTGGTGCGCTCCGCCAGAGCGGGCTGGGTTTCGTCATGGCCCTCAAGCCGTCGAGGGGCACCTGGCAGTACGGTGCCGAGGCATACACGCCGAAAGACGCCGCCCGCGCCGTGCCCTGGGGCGGCCCGGACGATCCCGGCGGCTGGCACCCGGTCACGCGCACCTTCCGTGACGGGCACACCGAGACCTGGTGGGCCACCGACGCCCGACTGGGCTGGTGGGAACCCGACGGGCACACCCGCCTCGTGGTCGCCACCACCGACCCGAACACCTTGCCGGACAAGGCCACCTGGTACCTGGCCACCAACCTGCCCCGGCCCGGCGGCCCGCACGACACTACTGACGCCGCCCACGAGGCGGCGGACCTGACCGAAATCGTGCGGCTCTACGGAATCCGGCACTGGATCGAGCAAAGCTACAAGCACGTCAAGGACGAACTCGGCTGGGCCGACTTCCAAGTCCGCTCCGCCATCGCGATCCGCCGCCACCAAACGCTCGTGCACTGCGCGTTCTCGTTCTGCTGGGACACCTGGTTCGACCAACCATCCGCAAGCGACAACACCGCCACTGTCCCGGAATCCGTCCCCGACGACTCCGGAGAGAGGGGGCACCGAACCGAGCCCCACCGCTGAGCAGCCCAGCTGGCCAAAAGCCCTCCGCGCCGTCCGTGCCTGGCTCACCCCATGGCTGCTACTACAACGCTGCTGGACAGCCTGGACCAGCAAACCGCCGCCCCGCGAACTCCAGCAACTCCTCAACGCCGTCGGAAACGGCCACGCCCTCAACCTCTATCTACCACCATAAAGGTGACAAACTACCGGTAGATGCCGGTGCCGCCGAGGATGATGTCGGCGGTGAGGTCCAGCTTCTGGTCGAGCCGGAGCTGACCACGATCGATCTTGTCCATCACCGCCACCGCGACCGCGAGCTTCTGCACGCTGTAGCCGTGGGTCACCCGGTCGGCGTCGTCCGCCACGACGGTCTCCAGGGTGCCAGCGGCGTTGACCATCGCGATGTGCGAGTGCCACACCCCGCCGGCCCGGGCCTTCTGCGTCGCGTACGCCTGCTGGATCACCGTCTGCGGGATGCGGGGCACCCGCGGCGGGCCGACGGGTGCCCGACCGACCGCCACCGTGGTAGCCGGCGCGGCGGCCGCCGGCCCACCGGTCGCGGCCAGCGCGGCCGCCGCCGCTCCCATCCCGATCGCCGCGCGGCGGCTGACATGCTCCGGCACAGTTCGTCCCCCCGTGATCATCGACAACTGTCGTGGGGGAGCGTACCGAGCGTGACTTCAGGCAACAACCCGGACGAGGCCGGACACGCCGGGCGGGAGCCGACCGCCCCGGCGACCAGCACGTCCCGTACCGCACCTGCTCCGTCCACTATCGACCTGGGTACTCCGCGCGCCGCCTTCCGCCGCCGGGCGATCTCCGCCGACCCGGCCGTCGTACGGCGAACGATTTCGACCTCCGGCGCGCCCTGCTCCCGGGCCATGACCGTCCGCTCACCACGCCGGGGAAGAACGGCCCGGAGCGGCCCGCCGGGCGTAGGCTGGGCCACGTGGATCAAGAAGACCGGATCGCCCTCTTCCTCGACTACGAGAACCTCGCGCTCGGTGCGCGGGACCATCTCGGCGGCCTGGCCTTCGACTTCCGCCCGATCGCCGACGCGCTGGCCGAGCGCGGCCGGGTGGTGGTCCGCCGGGCGTACGCCGACTGGTCGTACTTTGACGAGGACCGCCGGATGCTCACCCGGTCACACGTGGAGTTGATCGAGATCCCGCAACGGATGGGTGCGAGCCGCAAGAACGCCGCCGACATCAAGATGGCGGTCGACGCCGTGGAGCTCGCCTTCGAACGCGACTACCTGTCCACCTTCGTGATCTGCACCGGCGACAGCGACTTCACCCCGCTGGTGCACAAGCTCCGCGAACTCAACAAGCGGGTGATCGGCGTCGGGGTGGAGAAGTCCACCTCGGCACTGCTGCCGCCCGCCTGCGACGAGTTCCTCTACTACGACCGGCTGGAAGGTGTGGACATCCCCTCGGCCCGCCCCCGGCGCGGCCGACCTGCCCGGCCCACCGGCGCGGAGGCACCGCCGGGCGGTCCGGACCAGCAGGCGGAGCCGGGACCGGAGCCGGCACAGGGCATCGAGGAGCCGGTACGCGACGTCGACACCCTCGCCGAGCTGGTCGCGCAGACCGTGGCGGGGTTGCAGGGCAGTTCCAGCGGGGAGGTGACCGCCTCGACGCTCAAGCGCACCCTGCTGCGCAAGGATCCGACCTTCAGCGAGTCCGACTACGGGTTCCGGGCCTTCGGCGAGCTGCTCCGGCACCTGGCCGAGCACAACGTCGTCGAGCTGACCGAGGGCCCGGCCAAGGGCGACCCGGGGGTGTCGCTGCCCGAACACGGCGACCGGGAGGTGGCGTTCGGGCTGCTCCGTACCGTGCTCCTCGACCTGGCCGGCGCGGACGGCTCGGTGGCGCTCTCCGGGCTGAAGAACCAGCTCCGCCGGGCGCGCCCCGACTTCAGCGAGAAGAAGCTCGGCTACCGCAGCTTCCTCCAGTTCTGCAAGGCGGCCGCCACCAGCGGCGCGGTCGAGCTGCGGTGGAGCCCCGAGACCGACGACTACCTGCTCACCGCGCGTCCCGCGTGACCCCGGAGCACCCGCGGAGCCGGCTTACCGCCGCCGGGGGCCGGGCGGACGGCTGGCGATAGGGTCTTGGCCCATGCGGTCGAAGCAGGAGCTGGACGCCGCCATCCGGCGGGAGCGCCGGGCGGCGCTGGTGGTCAACGCCCGCTCCCGCCGGGGCCGCCGGCTCTACCAGGAGGCGCGGACCCGGCTGACCGGGGCGGGCTTCACCCTGCTCGGCACCTACCCGGCGGACCGGCCGGGTGAACTGGAGGCGAGCCTGACCGCCGCCGCCGCGCTCGGCCCGGACCTGCTGGCCGTCGGCGGCGGCGACGGCACCATCGGGGCCGCCGCGCGGCTGCTCGCACACCGGGACATGGCGCTCGGACTGCTGCCGCTCGGCACCACGAACAACTTCGCCCGGACCGTCGGGATCCCGCTCGACCTCGACGCGGCCGTCGCGACGCTGGCCGGCGGCAAGGTCATCGACGTCGACCTCGGGCTCGCCGACGGGATGCCGTTCGCCAATCACGTCGGCGTCGGGCTCTCCGCCGACGTGATGGCCCGGGCACCGGCCCGGCTCAAGCGGGTAACCGGCCGGTTGGCGTACCCGGTGACCGCCCTGGCGCTGCTCACCGGACACCGCCCGATGCGGATCACCGTGCGGGCCGACGGGCAGGCCCGGGAGTTCCTGACCCACCAGCTCTACGTGGCCAACGGCGGCTTCCAGGCCGGCCGGCCGATCACGGCGGACGCGAACGCCGACGACCGGCTGCTGGTCGCGTACCCGGTGGGCGGCCCGACCCGGCGCGACCTGCTGCGTGCGACGGCGCGCAACGCGGCGACCGGTCATCGCCGCACTCTCGACGACGAGCCCTTCCTCACCGCCGGTGAGATCCTGCTCGTCACCGACCGGCCGGCCCCGGTCGAGGTCGACGGCGAGGTACGCGGCCGTACCCCGATCCGGATCGGGCTCGACGCCAACGCACTGCGGGTGATGGCTCCCGCCGAGGTCCTCGACCGCTGACCCGCGTCCCCGCCGGGCCGACCCGCGACGCGCCGGTACGAAACGGCAACCGCCGTACCCGGAACGGCCACCTGCTGGACCGTCCGATTCGCCGCCGGGCCCGGGCCCGGGCAGGCGGAGGTGCACGAGGTGCTGAAGACGCCTCTCGGCAGGCTCGGCCACGCCGCGCTGACCCTGGTCGGCAAGCCGCCGACCGAAGAGGTGGCGGCGAACCTCCGCCGGCTCAAGCAGGTGCTGGAGACCGGGACGGTGACCGACACCGACCACGCGGTGGCGGGCAAGTTCGACCGGCGAGCCACGGGGCGGTGAAGTCCGGCGGCGGGCCGGTGTGGTGCTCGCGGTCCGGATTCCGCACCGGGCCGGCAGGTCTCAGGTGCGGCGCAGGAACGCCACCAGCTTGTCGACCGACTCGAACGGCTTCGTGACGCTGACCAACTCCCAGCCCCACTGGCTGAGGATCTCGACCGCGATCAGGATGCCGGTGGTGCGCGGCATCGGAAGGTCGCTGCCCGCCACGACGGCCAGGTGCCGGTACGGATAGCCGCGCAGGTCGCACCGGCCGTGGATCAGGGCCGCCGCGTCGACCTCGCGGGTCTGCGCGATCTGCTGCGCGGCCTGGAACGGGTGCATGCGGCACACCGTACGCGCCGGGACGCGGTGGCGTCGACCGCTCACACGGCGCCATCGGGCTGGCACAGATCGGTTAACATCTAGCACCTGGGAATCACGAGGTGGGCCGGCCGAAGGCTGGGATCCGACATCGGGGCCCTTCTCCGGCACGGCGACGGGGCATGGGGGAAGCATGTTGCAGACATCGCGCACCGTCAGTCCCGACGATCCCAGGCTGGACCAGGCCCGACGCTTCGTGCGGCAACTGGAGGAGTCGCTGGCCGGTACGCCCCGTCACCTCCCGGTCGGGGGGCTGGACCGCATCCCGGGCGACGACCAGACCGGCACGGTCACCTGCGTGGTCGATGCCCGGGGCGACTTCGTGGACCTGCGCGTCGGCTCCGACTGGTGGTACACGGTGGGACCTTCGGGCGTCGCTTCGGCCATTCTGGACGCCCTCCAGTACGCCCAGGACAAGGCAGTGCTGGCCATGGCGGTGCTGCGTCGGCACGGTCGGACGCCGCCGCCCCGGTCGACCGAGGACCCGTCCCCGCACGACGACGGGTCCGCCGCGCGGCCGGGGGACGCCTGGGCCGAGTGGGGGGCGGCGGAGGCGCGGGTCGAACGGGGATACGACGTCATGGCGGCGGCGGACCAGTTCGTCGACACCCGGGACTCCGCCGAGCCGAGGACGATCTCCGGGCCACGCGGCCTGTTCCAGCTGAGACTGGTCGGGTTCACCGTCGCCAGCGCGGAGGTCAGCCCGCGCATCGCCCCGGAGGACGCCGACGCGATAGCCGACGACGCGCGGGCCGCCCTGCGACAGGCCACCCGCGAGAAAGACCCGACGTACTGGTTCTCCGGAGAGGGCTCGCGCCGATGAGTGGCTACGACCGGTCTGGCTCTTCCGCTTCTGGCAACGGGATGCGGGACCTCCGGGTCACCCTCGGCGGAGGGCACCGTGGCTCCGGTGCCGGCGCCCTCCGGTGTCTCCTCGACCGGGTTCACCGGAAAGTGGGCGAAGCTCAGCGCCGCGTGTCCGACACTGAGCGGCCGGACGGCGACGTCGTTGCGGAGGACCGGCCCCGGGAAACCCGGCGCGGCCGACGCGGACACCCCGGTGGGGCAGAACGTCAACCGCACCTGGGGCGAGGGCACCGGCTCCGTCGGGGTCTCGCTGTACCTCACCCGCAGCGACGGCCCGCTCCCCGCCGACCAGGCCACGGCGCAGGAGTCCAGCACCGGGAGACCATGCGGGGGCTGGCCGCCGACGTACTGGACGATCTCAGCTAGGAAGATCGGGATCGGCGGGGCGGGCCGGCGATCCGCGTCCGGTACCGCCGCATCGGACACCCGGGGACTTCCCGTCGCGCCGCAGCGGAGATTCTTGCCAAGCGCGCATCGACAGGTGACAATAACTTTCGTCAGTCTCCCGATCTCCGATCTCGCCCCTGCTCGCACCGGAGACGCCATGCGACGATCAGCCCTCGCCGTCCCGTTGTCCGCACTGATCGCCTTCGTCGGCATCGGCGCCGCGACGCCCGCCCCGGCGGTCGCGGTCACCGCCACCTCCGACGTCGGAACGCTCGCCACCACGCCACTGGCACCCGGCCTCTCCCTGAGCACCACCGCGACGGGCGGCCCCAATCAGATCAACGTCCTCACCGCGAACCTGTCCGAGCCCACCCTGAAACCGAAATACCTCAATCCGGGGACCGTCGGCGCCACAGCCACCCTGACCGCCCAGGCGAACCGGGTGGGTGCGGTCGCCGCCGTGAACGGCGACTTCTTCGACATCGGCGTCACCGGGGCGCCTCGGGGCATAGGGCTGGACGACGGCACGCTGCTCAACGGCCCCGCCGCCGGCTGGAACAACGTGGCCGCGCTGTACGCCAACGGCACAGGCACCCGGGGCGGCCTGGCCCAGATCTTCCTCGACGCGAAGATCACGCTGCCCGGCGGCGCCCAACTCACCGCCACCAACCTCAACTCACCGAACATCGCCGCCGACGGCATCGGCGTCTACAACGCCCTCTGGGGCGACGAGCCGCGCAGCCAGGTACTCGACGGCGCCACCCGCAGCCGCGAGGTGGAGGTGACCGGTGGCCGGGTCAGCAGGGTCAGCACCACCGCCGGCGGCAAGGTGCCGGCCGGGTCCGTCGCCGTACTCGGCGTCAACGCCGGTGCCGACGCCCTGGCCGGGATCGCCGTCGGCGACCCGGTCACGGTCAACTACTCGCCGCGTGGCGGGGCCGGAGCCGCCCAGGTCGCGATCGGCGGCAATCTCGTACTGGTCAGGGACGGGGTTGCCACCACCGTCTCGCATCCGCGGAACCCACGGACGGCGGTCGGCTTCTCGGCGGACGGTCTGACCATGTGGATGGTCGTGGTGGACGGCCGGTCCAGCGCCAGCGTCGGCATGACCTATGTGGAACTCGCCAACTACATGAAGTCACTCGGCGCCGACGACGCGATCAACCTCGACGGCGGAGGTTCGAGCACCCTGGTCGCCCGGATGCCCGGAGCGACGTCGGTATCGGTCCGCAACACCCCGTCGGACGGCGCGCAACGAGCGGTCCCGAACGGAATCGGCTTCGTCTCGACCGCACAGCCGTGGAGCAGCACGGCCGACAACACCACGGCCGGGCGGTTCAGCGCGAGCGCGAGCTGGGGAACCTCCAGCTACTCCAGCCAGAGGTTCGGAGCCGACTACCGGTTCGCCGACCCGGTGCTCTCCAGCGACGTCGCCTGGTACCGGATGAACGTCCCGGAGACCGGCAGCTACGCCGTCTCGGTCTGGTATCCGGCCGACCCTGGCTACAACGACTCGACGCCGTTCATCGTGGCCACCACCAGCGGCAACCAGACGGTACGGGTGAACCAGCGCGCCAACGGCGGCCGATGGGTGTCACTCGGGGTGTTCACGCTGGCCGCAGGGGATGCGAACACGGTGGGAGTGAGCCGATGGACATCCGGCACCGGTTACGTCGTCGCCGACGCGGTACGGGTCACCCGGGTCTGAGCGTCCGGCCCGCGATGGCACGAGCCCACCGGTCCCCCGCCTAGGGTGCCGGCGGGGGTGGGGTCCGGTCCCCGACCAGGTCGCGGCAGGCGTCCCGGTCGTAGCTCAGGCCGGCATCGCGGAAGACCAGACCGACGGTGCCGTTGCGGGGGTCCCACAGGTCCTCGTTGGCCACGAGCGCCCCAAGGTAGCGGCGTTGGGCCGGGGAGAGCGGGCCGGGGTCGCGCCCGGCGAAGAGGGCGTGCAGCAGCGGCCCCCAGTCGTGGCGGACCGTGTAGCGGCTGGCGATCGGGGCGATGGCCAGCGCGGCCGGCAACAGCCGGTCGGGATCGTCGACCCGGGCGATCGCCGCGGCGACGAGCGTGAACCGGATCCGGGTGTCTATCTGCGGCAGGCGGTGGGTGAACCAGCCGTCGGTGGCGGCCGGGTCCGCCAGGGCGGCGAGGATTTCGGCGGTGGCGGTCGGATCGTCGGCCAGGGTCGGCGCCAGCGCGGCGCAGGCCCGTACACCCGGATGCGGGTCGTCGAGGTAGGCGCGCGGCGCGAGCCCGAGCTCGCCCATGGCCAGGACCAGCGCGGCACGCTCGTCCGGCCCGGCCTGTGCGGCGAGGGCGTCGAGACGCTCGGCGAGGCTCGCCGCCTCGGTCGTGTCGACCGGCACCGCGCAGCACACGCTGACCGCGTGCGCCGCGGCCGCGCGTACCGCCGGTTCGGGGTCGGACAGCGCTGAGGTGGCCGCGGCGAGCAGGGTGGGGACGATCTCGCGGCAGCCGAGCACGGCGCGGGCGTAGAGGGCGTTGGCCATCACCTCGTCGGCATAGAGTTCGTCCTCGTCGCCGGAGTCGAGCGCCGCCGCCAGGGCGGCGTCCACGTCGACGCCGACCGGCGCGGCGTACTCGTCGAGGTCGGGGTGCGACCGGCCGGCCTCGGCGACGGCGGCGAGGAAGCCGAGCAGGTTGGCCCGGAGTTCCGCATCGGCGGCGCCGGAGAGCCGGGGATCGCCGAGCAGCGCGGCGACCGCGACGGCGGCGGGTGGGGTCGCCGTCCACGGTGTGCCCTGGTGGATCACGGCCGACCACAGGTGCTCCAGCGCGGCCCGCCTGGCGGCCGGGTCGCCACCGGCGAGCACGGCCAGGTGCTCGGGGGTGTCGATGGCCCGGCCGTACGCGTGCAACAGGGTCGCGAACCGCCCGGCGCCGATCTCGGTCACCCGAGAAAGCTACTACCGGCCCCCGACAGAGCCGCCGTCCGGGCCGGCGCTGCGCCTGGTGCCGGGGTCCCGCCTTCAGGTCGCCGGCACCTCGCCACCAGGTCGTCGAGGCCAGCGACGGCCAGATCAGCGCGGCGGACGCGCTGGCCGAACCCGAGTCGCTCGGGCTGCTCGGCCGCACCTCGATCGGTTACGTGCGGCTGATCCAGGCCGTCGAGCACCGGTACGGCGTGGTGGTGGAGCCGGACGACGACATCTCCGGGCTGGACACCGTACCCGCGCTGGCGGACTATCTCCGCGAACGGGGGATCTGACGGCGGGCACGGGCCGGGCCACCATGGACCCGGCCCGGGTGGTCACCGCCGGAGGCGCAGGTCCAGCCAGACCAGCCGGTGGTCGGAGCTGGGGAACGGGAACGTCCCGGTCAGCCGCGACAGCGGATCGCCCGCCGTCGGCCAGAACACGCCCCCGCCGCGCACGTCCAGCCCCCGCGACGGCAGCACGTGGTCGGCGCGCAGGTTGCCCGGCCCCGGCACGTCGGCGAAGTCGGCCGTGTCGTGCACCGGGTCGCTGCGGTGCGTGGTGTTGGCACCGCCCTGCACGGCACCGGCCTCGGCCGCGCCCGCGCTCGACGGCACGAACCGGTCGTCGATCGACCGGTGGTCCAGCAGTTGCTGCGCCGCGCCGGGAATGCTGTCCCCGTCGTAGGGGTCGGAGTTCAGGTCCCCGGCGATCACGAACTCCGCGCCGGGGCGCAGCCCGCCGTGCCGGCCCCGGTCGTCGTAGATGTAGCGACCGCCGCCCGGCCGCACGTAGTCGGCCCAGAACCGGATCTCGTCGAAGTTGCGTCGCCCGTTGCGGTCCTCCGCACCGTCGAAGACCGGCGGCGTGGGGTGGCTGACCAGGAAGTGCACCGTACGGCGTCCGATCTGGACCGGCAGGTCCCAGTGACTCTTCGAGGAGAGTCGAACCGCCGCCAACTCCTGCGGCGAGTACCAGTCGGCCGGCGCGGCGGTGGCCGGGTCGTCGGGCAGCAACGCGCCGGGCATGTCCGTCCAGCGGAACTTCTGGAAGGTGCGGGCCTGCCGGACGTCGATCGGGTAGCGGGAGTAGACCACCATGCCGTACTGCCCGGGGAAGGCGCCGAACCCGAGTGCGTCGTCGCCGTACCCGGCCGCGCCCGGCTCGGTGGCCACCACACCGTCGTTGTTCAGGTCGAAGCCGGAGGCGATGCCGGTGTTGCTCGGCGCGATGAACCGGTACGGATATCCGACCGGGCGGGCGCCGTTCTGGCCGACCGACAGGTAGTTCTGCTGGAACAGCCGGGCGGCCACCGGGTCGAAGTCGAACTCGTTGATCAGCACCACGTCGGGCCGGGTACGCTGCACGATCTCGGCGATCGTCCGGGCCTGGGCGTTGCCCGGGGTGGAAAGGTCGGACCGCAGCGCCCCCTCGGCGCCCCGGTTGAGGGATGCGTTGAAGGTGGCGAACCGCACCGCACCACCGCCGTGTGCCACGGCCGGCGACGCGACGGCGGGCAGGCCGGCGACGGTGACGACGACGGCGAGCAGGCCGGCGCGGACCGCCAGCCGGCCGGTTCGGCTGGAACTCAGGGACATGCTTCCTCCACAGGGTTGTTGATGTCCGTCAGCGTGTCTATCGCCGGGCACCGACCATCCGGTGGCGAGGACGTGAATACCAGGCGTCCCACCCGGGTCCGCGTGCCCGAACCCGCGCGGCGAGTGCGCCTCGACTTCCGCCTGCGGCCAGCGCGGACCGCAAGGGGAGGTCGAGAAAGGTCCGATGTGGCACCCGGGCCGGCCGTCCCCTGCGGGAGGATCGATGTCGAGGTCGGGTACCCCCCGCACCGTCCAGCCGTACCGGGGGCGAATCCCTCGGAAAGGGGCACGATCAGCATGGTCACGCAGGTGGTCGTCATCGGGGCCGGAGTTTACGGCGCGGCGGTCGCCGCCGGGCTGACCCGGCGGGGCGCCCGGGTCACCGTCGTCGACGCCGGAGCACCGGCCGGCGGCACCTCCGGCGCGACATTCTCCTGGACCAACTCCTGCGGCAAGCAGCCCCGGGCCTACCACGATTTGAGTGTCGAGAGTATGGCGGCGCACCGCCGGCTGGCGGCCGAGGCACCGCAGGGCGACTGGTACCACGAGGGCGGCAACCTGGAGTGGGCCGAGGGCGAGGCCGCACGCGCGGAACTGCACGCGAAGGTCGCGGGCGTGCTCGACTACGGGTACGAGGCACGGTGGCTCGACCGTGCCGACGTGCTCCGCCTCGAACCGGAGATGGCCCCGGCCGAGCTGCCGCCGGACGGCGTCGCCTACTTCCCGGGCGAGGGCTGGATCGACCCGGCCGGGCTGATCGGATATCTGCTGGCGACCTCGGTCTCCGGCGGCGCCGAGGTCGTCCGCGACGACGCGGTCACCGACCTGGAGGTCACCGCCGCCGAGGTACGCGCGGTCCGGCTCGCCTCGGGGCGGCGGCTTCCGGTCGCCGCCGTGGTGAACTGCGCGGGACCGCAGGCCGCCGAGATCGCCGCACTCGCCGGGCTGGTGCTGCCGATGCGCAACACCCGGGGCGTACTCGTCTACACCTCGCCGGTCACCGTCGCGGTGTCCCGGGTCGTACACGCCCCGCGCGTGCACCTGCGCCCCGACGGGGACGGGCGGCTGCTGCTGCACAGCCCCGAGATCGACGGTGCGGCCCACCCGGCGGCCGGCGGCGGCTACCGGGTGGACCAGTCGGCGGTCGACCGGGTGGTCGAGGCGGCGGTCGCGCTCTATCCGGGAATCCGGGCCGCGTCCGTGCGCGGCGTACGCGTCGGCGAGCGACCCATCCCCGGCGACGGCCTACCGGTGCTGGGCCGGGCCGCCGAGCTGCCCAACTTCCACTTCGCCGTCTCGCACAGCGGCGCGACCCTGAGCGTGCACGCCGGTGACCTGGTCGCGGCCGAGGTGCTCGGCGAGGACCGCAGCGCCGAACTGGCACCGTTCCGGTTCGACCGCTACCGGAGCTGAGGCGCCGGCACACCGTCGGCGACCCGCTGCACCGCCATCACCGGGGCCCGGCGCCGTGCAGGCCGCCGCGCGGTGCCAGCGGCCTCGCCCGGAGCAGCGGTTCGGCGACGAGTCTCGGTGGCCGGGGTCCCGCCACCCCGCCGTTCAGCGCTGGATGGCCTTGATCTCCAGGAACTCCTCCAGGCCCGCCCGGCCGAACTCGCGGCCGTTCCCGGACTGCTTGTAACCGCCGAACGGGGCGAGCGGGTTCCAGTGGCCGCCGTTGACGTCGACCTGGCCGGCGCGCAGCCGCCGGGCCACCGCGAGGGCGTGCTCGGGCTCGCCGAAGACCCCGCTGGTGAGGCCGTACATGGTGCCGTTGGCGATCGCGACGGCCTCGTCCTCGTCCGCGTACGGGATGATCGTCAGGACCGGGCCGAAGATCTCCTCCTGGGCGATCACCGAGTGCGGGGCGACGTCGGCGAAGATCGTCGGTCGGAGGTAGGCGCCCTTCTCCAGCCCCTCCGGCCGGCCGGGACCGCCGAAGACCAGCGTCGCACCGTCGGCGATGCCCCGCTCGATGTAGCCGTGCACCTTCTCCCGGTGCGCCTCGGAGGCCATCGGACCGATCCGGGTCGCCTCGTCGGTCGGCTCGCCCACGACGTACTCCCGGGCGGCGGCGACCGCCAGCGCGACGACCTCGTCCTGCCGCGACGCCGGCACCAGCATCCGGGGCCAGGCGCCGCAGACCTGACCGCCGTTGGCGAACGCCATCATCACCCCGGTCCGTACCGCCGTGGGCAGGTCGGCGTCGTCGAGGATGACGTTCGCGCCCTTGCCGCCGAGTTCCAGCGCGACCCGCTTGACGGTTCCGGCGGCGACGGCGGAGATCCGCCGGCCGGCCCGGGTGGAGCCGGTGAACGAGATCATGTCGATGTCCGGGTGGGCGGAGATCGCCTCGCCGACGACCGGTCCGGTGCCGTAGACGACGTTGAAGACCCCGGCCGGCAGGCCCGCCTCGGCGGTCACCTCGGCGAGGATCCGCGCGGTCAGCGGCGCGATCTCGGAGGGCTTGAACACCATCGTGTTCCCGGCGACCAGGGCCGGCGCCAGCTTCGACACGATCTGCTGCAACGGGAAGTTCCACGGGGTGATCGCGCCGACCACGCCGATCGGCTCGCGTACCACCAGCGAGTTCCCGATCTCCTCGGTCCAGGCGAAGTCGGCGGCCAGGGTGGCGAAGGACTCCGCGACGGCGACCGGGAAGCCGACCTGGGCGGTCCGGGACATGCCGATCGGTGAGCCCATCTCGGCGGTGATCGCGGTGGCGATCTCCTCGGCACGGGTCCGCAGGCCCTCGCCGATCCGCCGCACGACGGCGGCCCGCTCGGCGGGCGCGGTGGCGGCCCAGCCGGGGAAGGCGGCCCGGGCGGCGGCGACCGCCCGGTCCAGGTCGGCGGCGGTACCGGCGGGTACCCCGGCGACGATCTCGCCGTTCGCCGGGTTCCGCACGCCGATGGTTGCCGGCGATCCGGCCGGGTGCCACCCGCCGTTGATCCAGTGGCCGGTCGCGGTCTGTGTTGGTCCAGTCATGGATCCGAGTCTTGGCCGGCCGGGCGGGCGTAACCAGGTACAGCCGATCCGTGGACACCCGTCGCCTGGCTGGCCGCTCGCCCCCGGTGCGACGATCGGCACCACCCGGAATTCCCGCCGGTCCCGAGATTGTTGCCGAAGTCGTGCCGGTCGCGCGGACCGGCGGATGTTCGCGACCGGTCGTCGGTGTCCCCCCACCCGGGGGCGGTAGTGCTCGCGAACAGGGTCGTCCGGTGTTCGCAACGGGTCGACAAACGACCGGACCGACCGGAAGAGGAGGAGACGCCATGGACCGGGACCGGCTCGCCGAGTTCCTCCGGAGCCGGCGCGAGGCGCTGCAACCGGAGGACGTCGGGCTGCCCCGGGGGCAGCGGCGGCGGCGTACCGGCGGGCTGCGCCGCGAGGAGGTCGCCGCGCTCAGCGACATGTCGACCGACTACTACAGCCGGATCGAGCAGCAGCGCGGCCCGCGCCCCTCGGAGCAGATGCTCGCCGCGATCGCCCGCGGCCTGCGGCTCTCCCTGGAGGAACGGGATCACCTGTTCCGGCTGGGCGGATATCCGACGCCGAGTCGGGTACGGCGTGCCGACCACATCAACCCGGGCATGATGCGGATCTTCGACGGGCTCGGGGACGCCGCCGCCCAGGTCGTCAGCGACCTCGGCGAGACGTTGCGGCAGACCCGGCTCGCCACCGCCCTGCTCGGCGACGAGACCCACCACACCGGGCTGGCGCGCAGCCCGCACTACCGCTGGTTCACCGACCCGGACAGCCGGCGCGTCCACCCCGAGGACGACCATCCCGGGCACAGCCGGCTGCTCACCGCCGACCTGCACCGGGCGTACACCCGGGCCGGGCGGGACTCCCGGGCCGGTGAGATCGTCGACGTGCTCCTCGCCCGGAGCCCGGAGTTCGCCGAACTGTGGCACGAACACCCGGTCATCGGCCCGTACTGCGCCCCGAAGCGGATCCGGCACCCACGGCTCGGGCTGCTCGAACTGCACTGCCAGGTCCTGCTCGACCCGGACCAGTCCCAGTCGCTGCTGGTCTTCACCGCCACCCCCGGCACCGAGAGCGCCGAGAAGCTGCGACTCCTCTCGGTCGTCGCCGGCCAGGAGTTCTGAGACACCCGGCCGCAGCTCCGGCGGCGACCGGGGGACGCGTCCGAACCCGTGCCGGTCCGCCGAGCGGGCCTGTTCCGGCCAAGTCGGCTCTGTTCAGCTCTTCAGGAAGGCGAGCAGGTCCTTGTTGACCTGGTCCTGGAGGGTGGCGGTCAACCCGTGCGGCGCGCCCGGATAGTAGATCTCCTGGGCGTTCGCGATGAGCTGGGCGGTCTTCCGGGCCGAGTCCTTCACCGGGACGATCTGGTCGTCCTCGCCGTGCATCACCAGCGTCGGGACGTCGAACTTGGCGAGGTCGTCCCGGAAGTCGGTCTCGGAGAACGCCTTGATGCTCTCGTACGCGTTCTTCATGCCGGCCTGCATGCTCCAGAGCCAGAACTGGTCGAGGATGCCCTTGGAGACCGTCGCCCCGGGCCGGTTCGCGCCGTAGAACATCTGGGCCAGATCCTGGTAGAACTGCGACCGGTCGGCGAAGAGCTTGGCGCGCAGCCCGTCGAAGACGTCGATCGGCAGCCCCTCGGGGTTGTCCGGGGTCTGCACCATGATCGGCGGTACGGCGGAGATGAGCACCGCCTTGCTCACCCGGCCGGTGCCGTACCGGCCGATGTAGCGGGCCACCTCACCGCCGCCAGTCGAGTGACCGACCAGCGTGACGTCGGTCAGGTCCAGCGCATCCAGCACCGCGGCGAGGTCGTCGGCGTACCCGTCCATGTCGTTGCGGGCCGAGGCCTGACCGGACCTGCCGTGTCCCCGGCGGTCGTGCGCGACAACCCGGAAGCCCTGCTGCGCCAGGAACAGCAACTGGCCGTCCCAGGCGTCCGCGCTCAGCGGCCAGCCGTGCGAGAAGGTCACGACCGGACCGGAACCCCAGTCCTTGTAGTAGATCTCCGTGCCGTCCATCGCGGTGACGAAGCCCATCACTACCCCCCGTGAGTCATGATCGCTACCTGTCCTGACCTGTCCGACCGGCCGGTCGGAATCACCGCCGGACGGCCGGCGGTGATGCGCCGACGTACCCGATTAGACACAGGCCGGGTGGGCCGCAGGACGATTTGACGTAATCCAGCCGTACCGCGACCGTGGCCACGAGCTGTTCGGGCGGGCGCCGACCGCCGGACTGTCCCGCACTCCGCGGCGCGGGCCGGCCGGGCGAACTGTCAGGCCCGGCCGGCGAACTGTTGCAGCTTGTCCGGATTCACCACGATGAACAGGCGCTCGATCCCCCGTCCGGTGGCCGCCAGGGCGAGCAGGGCCTCCGGGGTCCCGTCGGCGGCCGCCACGAGCAGACTCTCCGCGCCGTTGGCCGGGACGAGCCGGAACGCCGAGTCGCGCCAGTACTTCCGCAGCACGTTGTCCAGCAGGGTCGTCACCCGGGCCGCGCCGTGCAGATCCTTCCGCGAGGCGTGCACCCGTCCTCCGCCGTCGGAACTGGCGACCACGTCGTCGGCGAGCAGCCGCTCCAACGCGGCCAGGTCCCCGCCCCGAGCCGCCGCCACGAACGCCTCGACCAGCCGCCGGTGCTCGGCCCGGCCGACCGGTGCCGACCGGGCCGAGGCCAGGTGCCGGCGGGCCCTGCTCAGCAGTTGCCGGGCATTCGCCTCGGTCGTCCCCAGTACCTCGGCGACCTGCCGGTGGGCGTAGTCGAAGGCTTCCCGCAGCACGTACGCCGCCCGCTCCGCCGGGGCGAGCTTCTCCAGCAGCAGCAGGACCCCCAGCTCCAGCACCTCCGCCCGCTCGGCACCGAGCGCCGGATCGGCGGCGGTGTCCACCGGCTCCGGCAACCACTGCCCCACGTACGTCTCCCGGCGCGCCCGGGCCGCCGTCACCGCGTTGATCGCCAACCGGGTCGTCGTGGTGGTGAGGAACGCCGCAGGGTTGCGGACGTTCCGCCGGTCCGTCCGCTGCCAGCGGAGCCAGGCATCCTGCACGACGTCCTCGGCGTCGCCGACAGTGCCGAGCATCCGGTAGGCGATCCCGAACAGTCGTCCCCGGATCGCCTCGAAGTCGACCACACCGTCGGTCTGGACGGCTTGTCCGTCGCTCGCAGGCTGCACGACGCCATCGTCCACAGGTTCGGGGGCAGATGGCAAAGTCCGGACCGCGCCCGATCGACGAACCGGGTCCGGCGGCGGGCCCGACCTCCGGCCGGCACCGCGGGCCGGCCGCAGGTCGGGCAGACAACGACGAGGCGCCTCGGCGACTACCGCCCGCCCCCGTCCACCGCGCGCACCTCCGCCAGCCGGATGCGACCGGTACGGGCCTCACCGAGGGGAACCAGCGCGTCGTCGGCCACCATGGCGCCGAAGTACCCGGCGGCGGGGTCGGTCACCACCTCCCGGGGGTCCTGCCCCGCGCGCAGCACCGACCGGATCACCTCGTCGAGGCGGGACCGCTCGGGGCCGGCCACCTCGACGATGCCGCCGACCGGGGCGCCGAGCGCGACGTCCGCCACCGTGGCCGCGACGTCGGCGGCGGCGATCGGCTGGAAGAGCACCGGTCCCAGGCGTACGGTGTCGCCGACGGTCCCGGTGGCGGCGATGGCGTCGAGGAACTCGAAGAACTGCGTGGCGCGCACGATCGAGTACGGGATCGGCGACGCCGCGATCAGCCGCTCCTGTGCCACCTTCGCCCCCATGTAGCCGATGTTCGGCATCCGGTCCGCGCCCACGACCGAGAGCGCCACGTGGTGGCCCACCCCGGCGGCCGCCTCGGCCGGGAACAGGTTGCGGGCGGAGTTCTCGAAGAACTCCCGCGCGGCGTCCGGGTCGAAGGACGGCGAGTTCGACACGTCCACCACGACCTCGGCACCGTCGAGCGCCTCGGCCAGCCCTTCACCGGTGACCGCGTTCACCCCGGTCTTCGGAGACGCCGCCACCACCTGGTGGCCCTGCGCGGCGAGCAGCTCCACGACCTTGCTGCCGATGAGTCCGCTGCCGCCGATAACGACGATCTTCATCTTGGTCCTCTGGTTGTCTTCCGTGGCGCCGGACGGCACCCTGTCGCCCACAACGACCGGGCAGGGCGGTGATCTGTGACAGCGACCGGCTGGCCGCCACCGGCTCCTGTCTCCCCCGGCGGAGAGCCTCGACACGTCCGCGGGACCCATGTGCCACATCCCGCTGCCGGTAGCGATCCTGATCGGCCTGTTCGTGCTGGAATATCCGGTCCGACGGACGCGATCCCGACGGTCAGCTTCACGTGATCGTGCTGGCCGACCAGCTTGGCGGGCGGGCCCGGGTCACACGATCGGAAACCTCGCAACCCCGGACGGCTTCGGCCAGACCGGACACTGCTCACAGCAGACCCGCGTTGCCGGCCAGGGCGGCCGCCTCGGTCCGGTTCGACACGCGCAGCTTGCGCAGCAACGATGCCGTCAGCCGCTTCACCGTGCGCTCGGAGAAGTTCAGCTCTTCAGCGATTTCCACCGTGCGACATCCCTTCGCAATAAGCTGCAGGAGACGGCGTTCCTCGTCGTCGAGGGTGGCCGTCGCCGGCAGGCCGTTGTACGCCGGGCGGAGCAGGGCTGTGAGCAGGCCGGCAGGTAGCACCGCCCACCCGTCCAGGATCGCCAGTAGCGGCGGCAGCAACTCCTCGGGCTCGCTGCTCTTCGGCAGGTAGCCCTCCGCACCGGCGCGCAGGGCCTGCACCATGAGGTCGATCTCGTCGAGCCCGGAGATCGCGACGATCCGTACCCGTGGTGTGGTTCGGCGGATGGCGGCGATGGCCCGTATCCCGCCCGGTCGCGGCATGTGCAGGTCGACCAGGGCCAGATCGGGTACGCAGCGGCGGACCGTCGCGGCGGCGGCGGAGGCGTCGCCGGTCGATCCGACGACCCGCGCCCGTCCCTGGGTACTGGCCGGAAGCAGGAGTTCGAGGCCACGGACGAAAAGAGGATGGTCATCGACCAGTACGAGCCGAAGGGTTGCGGATCCGGACACCCGGCGGCGTTTCCCGCTCTGCGCCCGATCATGCCCGTCCAGCCGGAGACCGCTCATCACGCCGGTATCCGGGCTCGGCGGCCTCGGGACGCCGCCTCCGGCCGGCCGTTGTTCGGCAACCTCGGCAGGGCGATCATGGGTCGCCTGTCGCTGCTGGCCGGAGGCCGGATCAGCCGCCAGGTATGGGAATCGGCCAGCCCCGGAGGGGGAACGCCGGAGTTTTCCCGGCCACCCGCACCGGGCGGTCACACGCTGCTGCTGCGGATGTTCTGTCACGAACTGCGGTCACCGATCGAGTCCCTGCGCTCGCTGACCCGAGCCCTCACCGAGGATTCGGGAACGCTGAGCCCCGATGAACGACGTGGCATGGCCACGCTGGCGCGGGAACAGGCGGCACACCTGACCGACCTGTGGCGGCAGGTGGTGTCGATGACGCAGAGCCTGGCGGAGCCGGTCGACCGGCTGGTCCCGCTGAGCCAGGTCCTGCCGACCGCGCTCCCGGCCGGGGCGCCGCCCCGGTTGACGGTCCGGCTCTCCCGGGGCGCCGGTGGCCGGCTGGTACCGGCCCACCGGGTCCGTCAGATCCTGCTGAACCTGGTGGACAACGCGCTGCGGCACGGCCCCGCCGGAGGCCGCGTCCGGGTGTCCGCCTCGGTGCGGGCGGGATTCCTGGTGCTGGTCGTCGCCGACGAGGGCCGGTCCTGCCGTCCCCTGCTGGCAGCGCTGCGCCGGGCCGCGCCGCCGCCCGGGATCTCCGGACTGGGGCTGTGGATCGTGCGACACCTGGTCGCCGCCGAGGGCGGCACGATCACGGTGTGCCGCGCCGCGCAGGGAATCGCGGTACGGGTGAGTCTGCCCGCGCGGCGCTGCCGCTCCGGTACCGGAGGTGCCGGCGCCCGCTGGCCCTCCGGGGCCGCCGGTTGACCCGACCGGGCCATCGCGACGGGTACCCGGGCACGGTCTGCCACTTCTACCAGGAGGACACCGTGTTCAGCCACGTCAAGGACTTGCAGTTCGAGGCCAAGCCCGATGCGCCCGACGCCGCCTTCGCCCGGCGCCTGCAGGAGGTGCTCGGCGGCAAGTGGGGAGAGATGACGGTCGCCAACCAGTACCTCTTCCAGGGCTGGAGTTGCCGGCTGCCCGGCAAGTACAAGGATCTGCTGCTCGACGTCGGCACCGAGGAGATGGGGCACGTCGAGATGATCTGCACGATGATCGCCCGCCTGCTGGACAGCGCTCCGCTGTCCTTGCAGGAGGCGGCCGCCGAGGACAACCCGATGCTGACCGCGATCTACTCGGGGTCGAATCCGGCGCACTTCATCCATTCCGGCGGTGGCCCGTTGCCGGTGGACAGCAGCGGCGTGCCGTGGAACGGAGCCTTCATCACCGCCAGCGGTAACCTGCTCGCCGACTTCCACCTCAACGTCACCGCCGAGGCGCAGGGCCGGCTTCAGGTCGCCCGGTTGTTCCACATGACCGACGATCCGGGTGTCAAGCAGATGCTGCGGTTCCTGCTGGCCCGCGACACGATGCACCAGAACATGTGGCTCGCCGCGATCGAGCAGCTCAAGGACGACGGCCTCGAGGAGATGCCGGTCCCGGAGGCGTTCCCCGATGCCGAGCAGGAGAACCAGTTCGCCTACCAGTACATCAACTTCTCCGCCGGGGAGGAGGCGGCCGAGGGACGGTGGGCCGCCGGCCCGAGTCCCGACGGCAAGGGGCAGTTCAGCTACCAGGCGAGCCCGACCGCGCACGCGGAGGCGCCGGTACTTCCTCCGGGCGACCCGCGCCTGCACAGCACGCCGCCGTCCGGCACCTGACGGGCAGCCGCGTCACCGTCCTGTCCCGTTCCGCCGCGCCGGTCCGTCGCCACCACGGCGGATCGGCGTGGCCACCGCCCGGAAGACAGAATCATGATCGAGTTACTCGCCCGCCCGTTGGCGGATGCGTTCATGCAGGTCGGGGTCTACGTCGCGGTGATGGTCGCGCTGTTCGGCTGGCTGCGCTGGCGGTACGGCGACCGGGTCACCGACCACCTGACCCGGCGCCCCCGGCTCGGCCCCCTGGTCGGCGCGTTACTCGGGGTCAGCCCGGGCTGCGGCGGCGCCATCATCCTGATGCCGCTGTACGCGCGCGGCAAGGTCTCCTTCGGGACGGTCGTGGCCGCCCTCGCGGCAACCATGGGCGACTCGTCCTGGGTGGTCATCGCCGCGGATCCGGTGATCGCGCTCAAGATCCACGCTCTGCTCTTCGCCGTGGGTCTGGCCACCGGGTACACCGTGGACCTGCTCGGCGTCGATCCGGCCACCGCCGTCCGGACCCGCACCGGGAGGTGGACCCGGCGGGTGGCCGCCGCGCGGGCATCCGAAGCGAGCCTGCCGGCGGGCGCCGTGCGGCCGTACCCGGCAGCTCGGGCCGGCACCGACGACCGAGCGGGAGCGGCCGGCACCTGTCCGGCGTCGGCGACGCTGGCCGTGGCCCTGGCGCCGGGCGCGGTGCCGGGGCGCCCGGTCCGGATGTCCCTGGTGTTCTGGGGGCTCACCATGCCCGCCTTCCTGGTGTCGGTACCGGTCGTGTTCCACGCCGTCGACCCGCAACGCCTCAGCGGCGCGCTCGGCGGAATCGACCCCTACCTCGCGCTCGGCTGCTGCGGAACGCTGGTCGCGCTGCTCATCTTCGCCGCCGGACGAGGCCGCTTCGCCGACGACACGGTCGCCACCGCCACCCCGGCGAGCAGACGGGACGCCATGCGACACAGCGCCCACGAGGCCTCGTTCATCACCGTCTGGGTCGCGGCGGCCTACCTCGGCTGGCAGGTTCTCAGCACCACCACCGGTTTCGACGGCTCCCAAGTGGCGTTCGCCGGAATGGTCGGGGTGCTCGTCGGCGCGCTGATCGGGCTCATCCCCGGCTGCGCCGTCCAGATCGTCTTCACCGGCATCTTCGTCAGCGGCGGCCTGCCCGTGACGACACTGGTGGCCAACGCGATCAGCCAGGACGGGGACGCCCTGATCCCACTGGCGGCACTGCGCCGCCGCGCCGCTGCGACCGCGACCGTGATCACCACCATCCCGGCCATCCTGGTCGGACTGGCGCTGCTCGCACTGCTCGGCTGAATACGACAGAAATGCACCAAGCGCGCCGAGGACCGTGCCGACCGCGAAGACCGTCGACGTTCGTACCACCCGATCCGGCCGAACGACAGCTCCGGCACCGGCGGGAGTCCGCGTACGGCGCCGCCGGACAGCTCCGGCGCCCGCGCTCGAAGCCGGCGCACATGGAAGCCGCCGCGCCGGGAAACAGCAGCGTAGGCGAGGTCGACCGGAGGAGGGTGACGAACGTGACAGCAGGCGTGAAGCAGGACGTCCTGGACCTGCTGGTCGAGCAGCACAAGCAGATCAAGACGCTGTTCGGTCAGCTCGGCCGTGCCGAGGGAACTCAGAAACGGGAGCTGTTCGAGGATCTGGTCCGACTGCTCGCCGTGCACGAGAGCGCGGAGGAGATCGTCGTGCACCCGACCGCCAAACGCAAGATCGACCGAGGCGACACCGTCACCGGGCAACTCCGGCACGAGGAGGACGAGGCCAAGCACGAGCTGGCCGCCCTCTACGACCTCGGCGTCGACCATCCCGAATTCGACAGGCGGCTGTCGAAATTCGCCGACGCGGTCGTCGCGCACGCGACCCGGGAGGAGACGGAGGAGTTTCCCTCACTGCGTCGCAACCTCTCCGCGGCCCAGCTCGGTCGGATGGCCGGCGCACTGCGCGCGGCCGAGGCGATGGCTCCGACCCGCCCTCACCCGCGTAGCGGCGAGTCCGCATCGGCGAATCTGATGGCCGGTCCACCCATGGCCGTCTTCGACCGGATCCGCGACGCCGTACGCGACTGGCGCGAATCGCAGCGCGATCAGGGCTGAAGCTCTTTCCACCTCACCTACCGATCCGCGACCGTACGCCCGCTCGGGCTCCCTCCCGAGGGGGCGGCACGGTTACGCGGTCAGGGCGATGTACTTCTCCTCGAGGAACTCCAGGATGCCTTCGGAGCCACCTTCCCGGCCGAGGCCGCTCTGCTTCACCCCGCCGAACGGGGCGGCCGGGTCACTGACCACGCCCCGGTTGACGGCGACCATTCCCACTTCGAGGCGGCGGGCGACGGCGACCGCTTCCCGTTCCTCGCCGAAGACGTACGCCATCAGGCCGTAGACGGTGTCGTTCGCCATCCGGACCGCGTCGTCCACGTCGTCGAAGCGGACCACCGCGGTGACCGGCCCGAAAATCTCGGTCGTGTTGATCGTGGAACCGTGCTCGACCTCGGTGAGCAGTGTCGGGTCGTAGAAGGCGCCGTCGCCCGAGGCGTTACCGCCACGCAGCAGCTTCGCCCCGTCCGCCACAGCGGTCTCGACAAGGGCCGCCACCTTGTCGCGCTCCGGCACCGAGACGAGGGCACCGAGATCGTTCGAGCGGTCGAGGCCGGGGCCGACCGTCATCCCGGCGAGCGCGGCGTCCATCCGCGCGACGAAGTCGTCGTGCAGCGAGGTGTGCACGTAGAAGCGGTTGGCGGCGGTGCAGGCCGAGCCGCCGTTGCGCATCTTGGCGAGCAGGGCGCCGGCCACCGTCGCGTCCAGATCCGCGCCGGGCAGCACGATCAGCGGGGCGTTGCCACCGAGTTCCATCGACGTACTGACCACACTGTCCGCGCACGCGCGCAGAAGCTCTCGGCCGACCTCGGTCGAGCCGGTGAACGAGAGTTTCCTGACCTCGGTACGGTCGATCATCCGCCGTACCGGCGGGCCGGTCGGCACCGGAGTCACCAGGTTCACGACCCCCCGCGGTACACCGGCCCGGCGCAGTACCTCGACGATGTAGGCCGCGGTGAGCGGGGTCTCCCGGGCGGGCTTGAGAATCGTCGTACATCCCGCCGCGAGCGCCGGAGCGAGCTTGCGGGTCGCCATCGCGGCGGGAAAGTTCCACGGAGTGATGAGCAGCGACACCCCGATCGGCTGCCGGTCGACGACGATCCGCTTGTCGCCCGCGGGAGAGAGCCGGTACTCGCCCGGCACTCGCACCGCCTCCTCGGCGAACCAGCGGAAGAACTCCTTCGCGTAGTGCGCCTCGCCGATGGCGTCCGCCCAGGACTTGCCGTTCTCCCGCACCATGATCTCGGCAAAGGTCTCCACCTCGGCCGTGAGGATCTCGTAGGCGCCGCGGAGCAGCTCGCCGCGGTCCCGGGGAGCGGTGGCGGCCCACGTCTGCTGCGCGGCCGCCGCCGCGTCGACGGCGTCCATGCAGTCGCTCTCGCTGGCGACCGCGAAGCGGGCGATGGTGGACAGGTCGGCGGGGTCGACGACGTCGAAGCGCCGGTCGCCCGAACCCGGTCGCCATTGCCCGTCGATGAACAGGTCGGTGTACAGGGTCATGTGACGCTCCGATCCATCAGCACTCCGTCATGGCCTCGGTCCAGGCACGCCGAGCAGGACGTCTCGTCCCGACCGCCCGCGTCGGGGGGAGCCGGCGCCCCGACGCCGTCTGCCGCGCCGCGCGGCTGCTCAGGCAACGAATCCGCCGTCCACCGGCAGGACGACCCCGCTGACGTGACTCGCCCGGTCGCTGAGCAGGAACGACACCGCCGCGCCGACCTGCGTACCGGTTCCGGCCCTGCGCAACGGCGTTGCCGCGATCCGGGCCTCCACCCCGCCGGGGATCGCGAGCCGCGTGCGGGCGAGCATCGGCGTCTCGGTCGGGCCGGGGGCGATCACGTTCACCCTGATGCCGAACGGCCCGAAGTCGTGGGCCGCGGTGCGGGTCAGACCGATGACGGCGTGCTTGCTGGCCTGGTAGGCGCCCATGCCGGAGCTGCCGCGAAGGCCGCCGATGCTGCTCATGTTGACGATCGAGCCGGAACCCCGCGCCCGCATGGCCCGGACCTCCTCCCGGACGCAGAGCCAGGTCCCCTTCACGTTCACCGCCATGATCTGGTCGAAGTCCTGCTCCGGCACCTCGTCCAACCGACCCGCCTGAGTCATCGCCGCGTTGTTGAAGGCGCCGTCGAGCCGACCGAACCGCTCGACCGTCTCGTCGACGAACCGGGTGACGTCCGCCGCCGACGCGACATCACCGGTGGTGTAGCCGACGTCGTGCCCGTCCTTCTCCAGTTCCGCGGCGAGCGCGGCGAGCGGCGCCTCGGTGCGGGCGACGAGCATCAGTGCCGCGCCGTCCGCGACGAGCACCCGGGCGGTGTCGGCGCCGATACCCGCACTCGCCCCGACGACCAGGACGACCCTGCCGGCCAGTGGTTCAGACATGGGTTCCCTCCCCGCTGCCGCCGACATGGCGGATCCCGCCGCCCTGCCGTTAGTCATACCATCATACAATCTAACTACCGCTACCCCCGGGACGAGGTGTGATGACCGATCCGAAACGCGACCTACTCGCGGCAGCTCACCCGGAGTCGTTCGACCGTCTGCTACGCGGGGCGATCGACGTCCACGTGCACGGTCAGCCCGACCTGTCGGCCGGACTGCCGAACCGTGGTGACGACCTCGAGGTGGCGCGGTTGGCGCACGAGTACGGCATCTCGGGCTGGGTCCTCAAGTCCCATCTGTGGGCGACGATGGACCGGGCCCGGGCCCTGCGACAGGCGATGGCCGGGTCCACGTTCACGGTTTACGGCAGCATCACCCTGAACCCGCCCGTCGGCGGTCTGGAACCCAGCATCGTCGAACTCGCCGCCGCGCACGATGCCCGGGTGGTGTTCCTGCCGACCTGGGGCGGCGCGGCCGACGTGGCCCGCGACGGGTACATCAGCACACTGCTGCGACGCGTCTCGCCCTCCTTCGGTGAATACAGCGCCCGGACGGCGATCACCCTCTGCGACGCCAACGGTGCCCTCACCGGCCGGGCGCGGGCGGTCATCGACGCCTGCCACGCGCTCGGCCTCGCGCTGGCCACCGGGCACGCCGCGATCGAGGAGAGCCGCGCGGTCGCCGCGTACTGCGCCGAGATCGGGCAACGGCTGCTCGTCACCCACCCGCTGCACTACACGACGGATCCGGCGCGGCTGCGCGAGTTCGCCGACCTGGGCGCGTACCTCGAGTTCTGCAACGCGCCGCTGGTGCACCCGGACGGGCACCTGACCGTCCGGGACGTGCACGAGGCGCTCTGCGCCGTCGGGCCGGAGCGGGCGATCCTCACCACCGACGTCTTCTCCCGCTGGGTGCCACCCGAGCCGGAGTGCCTGCGGATGTTCGTCGAGCAGCTCGCCTACCTCGGCTGGACCGCCGA
Organism: Plantactinospora sp. CA-294935; assembly: GCF_050936445.1. Classification (NCBI taxonomy): domain Bacteria; kingdom Bacillati; phylum Actinomycetota; class Actinomycetes; order Micromonosporales; family Micromonosporaceae; genus Plantactinospora; species Plantactinospora sp. CA-294935. The sequence continues at coordinate 5,847,005 of NZ_JBNJMU010000001.1, read as the reverse complement.
GCAGATCGCCACGATGGTCGCCACCAATCCCCGCGCATTCCTGGGAGAGAGTTCTTAACGCTTCCCCGCGGCTGCAAGCCGGGGGATTTCTGGCTCGGACCGCACTCGACCGTCCTCGCAGAAGGAGGTGTTCGCATGTCTCACGTCGCCGGCGCCGGCACGGTCGCGTGCTGCCGTGGCGAGAACCAGCGACACCGCCCCCACTCGGCCAACAGCGCCGCCTCGGCGGTCGCGCCGGGACACAACCGGTAGGTGTACCGCATCGTCTCGCCCACAACTGGAAGCATCCCAGCCCCATCCGACAGTTCCGCCCACACAGAGGAGCCGACACCATGCCGACAACCAACACCACGCCCGAACGCCCATTCCTCCCCATGGCCAAAGCCAGGGGTTTCGCGGGCGGCTTCTGATGAGAGTCGACGACGTCGATCCCGCGGACATGACCGACGAACAACGGGCGCTGTACGAGTACTACACGACCGGGCCGCGGGTGGCGCCGGAGAGCCCGTTCTCGCTAGTCGGTCCGGACGGCCGGCTCCAGGGCCCGCCCGCAGTCTGGATCCTCAGCCCCGGGTTCGGCCACGCGCTGCAACAGATCGGCAGCGCGGTCCGGTTCGGCTCGCGGCTGCCCGCCCGGGCCTGCGAGATCGCGATCCTGCTCGTCGGCCACCACCACCGCAGCGCCTTCGAGCTCTACGCGCACACCCGCGCCGGGAAGGCCGCCGGGCTCTCCGATGCCGACCTGGCGGCACTGGCCGACAACCGCGAGCCGGCCGACATGTCCGACGTGGAGGGATGCGTCTTCCGGACGACCCGGGCGGTCCTCGACCGCGGCACGCTGGACGACGACGAATTCCGCGACGCGGCCGGCCTGCTCGGCGAGCCGGGATTGCTCGAACTGGTCACCATCGTCGGCTACTACAACATGGTGGCCTGGCAGCTCGCCGTCTTCGACGTTCAACCGGCGGCCTCGTGAACCACTCGATCTGGATCCTCGAGTACGGCTACGTCGACCGGTTCCCGGCCAGCAACCTGTTCGCCGGGCAGCCGAACGAAGGGCACCGGCGGATGCCGTACTGCTTCGGGCTGGTGCGCTCGGCCGACCACTGCGTACTGGTGGACACCGGCTTCGCGGACCCGGCGATCTACGACCGGCTCACCGCCAAGTACGGCGACACGCGATGGTCCGCTCCGGTGGACGTGCTCGCCCGGCTGGGCGTCCGCGCCGAGCAGGTCGACACCATCCTGCTGACCCACAACCACTTCGACCACGCCGGCTGCGTCGACGCGTTCCCCTCGGCGCACGTCTACATCCAGCGGCGGGAGATCGAGTGCTACCTCGCCGCGGCCGCCCGGCCCGCCCGGTTCGAGTTCCTCACCCGGTCGTGCCAGGCGGACCTGCCGCAGCGGCTGGCCGCCCGCACCGCCACACTGGTCGACGGGACGGCCACGGTCACCGACGGCATCGAGCTGCGGCCGGCACACGACACCCACACCGCCGGCTCGCAGGTGGTCGCGGTCACCAACGCCGCCGACGGCACGTGGGTGTTCGCCGGCGACAACGTCTACAGCTACCAGAACCTCGAGGGTCTGCGGGGCGACGGCGTGCTCGTCCCGATCGCCATGACCACGGGCAGCGCCGCCGGCTGGCTCGACTTCGCCGACGAACTGCTGGCCGGTGTCGGCGGGGACACCCGGCGGATCCTGCCCTTCCACGAGGCGGCGGTGTGGGACCGGTTCCCGTCCGCGGTGTTCGACGACGGCCTGCACGTCGCGGAGGTGTCGCTGGCCGGCGGACACCCCAGCGCGGTGTCCGCCGGCTAGCGCACCATCCGGCACCCCAGCGCGGTGTCCGCCGCCTAGCGCACCACCCGACACCCCAGCGCGGTGTCCGCCGCCTAGCGCCGCGTCCAGTACCCCTAGCGCGGTGTCCGCAGCCCGAGCCGGGAGATGAGCCGGGTGGCGATGGCGTAGCTGAGGTGGCCGCCCGGCCACTGCGTCACGTTGTGGCCGGCCGGGTCGTGGTAGTAGTTGTGGCAGCCGGAGTTCATCGCCGAGGCGTTGCTGGACATCCGCCGGTCGATCCAGGCGACGAAGCGGCGCGCCACGGCCGGCGACGTGTCGACACTGCGCCGCCGGCTCCGTTCCAGCCGCCGCACGGCCCGGACGACGACCTCGGCCTGCCGTTCGAGCTGGGCGATGATGGACACCCCGCCGTTGGTGTTCGGGCCGTACAGGATGAAGAAGTTGGGAAAGCCGGGCACCGTGATGCCCAGGAAGGCGCTGGCGCGCTCGCGCCAGGCGTCGTGGATGCCGCGACCGTCGCGGCCCTTGACGTCGAGGCTCGCCAGGAAGCGGGTCGGCTGGAAGCCGGTACTGAGGATCAGCACGTCGATGTCCCGGGTCGTCCCGGTCGAGTCGACCACCCCGGTCGGGGTCACCCGGCTCACCGCGTGCGGTACCAGTTCCACGTTGTCGCGGTTGAGCGAGGGATAGAAGGTGGACGAGATGACCGGCCGCTTGCAGCCCCACGGATAGTCCGGCGTCACCGCCGCCCGGGTGGCCGGATCCTGGACGGCGTCGGCGATGAACCGCTCGCACACCTCGCGCATCCGCCGCTGCCGGCGGGAGCCTACGTCGTAGCCCTTGAACCGCCGGTTGCCCTGGTGGAAGATCCAGGCCCGGTGCAGCCGCTGGGCCAGCGGCACGTTGCGGTAGAACCACCGCTCTCGCGGGCTGAACTCCCGCTCGTTCTTCGGCTCGATCCAGCCGGGCTCGCGCTGGAAGACGTGGACCTTCCCGGCGTACGGCGCGATCGACGGGACGATCTGCACGGCGGTCGAACCCGTGCCGACCACCGCGACGGACTTGCCGGTGAGGTCGTGCTCCTCCCAGCGCGAGGTGTGGAAGCACGGGCCGGTGAAGGTGTCGAGTCCCGGCCAGTCGGGATAGCGCGGCACGTTGAGCAGGCCGAGCGCGGAGATGACGACGTCGAACTCCTCGCTGTCGCCGTGCTCGGTGGACAACCTGTAGCAGCTCGTCGACTCCTCCCACACCAGGTCGGTGACCCGGGTGTTCAGCCGCAGGTGCGGGGTGAGGCCGAAGCGCTCCACCACGTGCTCGGCGTACGCGAGCAGCTCCGGCTGGGTCGCGTGGGTACGCGGCCAGTCGTATTTCAGGAAGGAGAACGAGTACGCGTGCGAGTGCACGTCGACCTCGCACCCGGGGTACCGGTTGTCGAACCACGTTCCGCCGACCCCGGCGGACTGCTCGAAGATCACGAACGTGGCCGAGGTGCGCCTGCGGAGCTTGACCGCGGCGGCGATGCCGCCCAGCCCGGCGCCGATGATGGCGACCCGGATCGGTTCCCGCCCGCGCCTCATCGGGTCGCCGGCGCCGGGTAGTCGTCGGCGTTGAACACCCAGCCCTCCATCGCGGAGAAGTCGAAGCGCGGCGGGCAGAACACGTCGATGAGGTGGTTGGTGCCGGGGCCGACGGCCTCGCTGGTGTGCAGGGAGGGCGGCGGGATCACGGTGACCGCCGGGGCCAGCACGGTCTCGTGCTCGTCCGCACGCCAGTTGGCCTTGTTGGTGGTCCACGGCCACCTGATGTGGTGCACGTACTCCCCCGCCAGCACGATCGAGCACTGCTCGAAGTCGTCGTGCTTGTGCGGTGAGAGCTTCGCCGGGTCGCGCGGTCCCTGCTTGGGGTCGATAAAGTTGACCATGAAGGTGGTGCAGCGGTAGAGCCGGAACGGCGGGTTCGCCAGCGGCGGCACGGTCAGGTCGTAGCTGCGGACCCGATAGCCGCCGACCGGCTCGGGCCAGGGCTGGAACGGGGGGATGTTCTCGTGCGGCTCGGCGTAGGACTCCGCGTTGGCGGCGAGCGCGGCGACGTCGGCCGACCGCGTGGTCAGCAGCCGCAGCACCCGGCCCTTTCCGGTGACCGTCACCGTGCTGTCCCCGGGCGGCACGACGAGCATCGTCTGACCGCTCGCCGACACCTCCTCGCCAGGCGCCCGGACGGTCGCGGCGAGTCCGGCGTCGGCCAGCAGCACCACGTACTCGTCCGGCTGTCCGGCCCGGCCGAAGGTGGTCGTGCCGTCCAGTTCGGAGTAGCCGACGACGAAGTTCTGGCCGCGGGCGTACCAGGTCGAGACGTCCCCGGTCTTCTCCACCGGGGTCAGGTCGCGGAACCTGACGTGCTCGGAGCCGGAGAACCGCTCGGGCGCCGTCGCCGTGGCCGTACTCGACGGCAGGGTGGAGCGCAGATCGCTGGAGTCGTACGCCATGGGGGCTCCTTAGGCGGATCGGCTGCGGAGGTCGGCGACGACGGATGCCGCGGCGCTCCTCAGCAGGCTGGTGTCGTTGCTGACCATCACGTACCGGTAACCACGGTCGGCGGCCGCCTGCGCCTGGGCCGCCGTCTGCACCGCGGTGCCGGCCGGCACTCCCCGCTCGTGCGCGGCGGTCAGCAGCCGGTCGACCAGCTTCTGGATCTCGGGGTCCGACTGCGGCAGGCCGGACGACAGTTGCAGGTCACCCATGCCGAGGAAGACCCCGTTGAGCCCAGCGACGTCGAGGATCCCGTCGGCCGCCTCGATCGCGGCGCGCTCCTCCAACTGGACCCCGCGCATGACCTCCTCGTCGCCGAACCGCAGGTACTCCTCCCGGGGGGTGCCGCCCCACCGCCCGGCGCGCGACGTGGTCCCGAGCCCACGGTCGCCGGCGGGTGGGAAGAGCATCTGCCGGACCGCCGACGCGGCCTCCTCGGCGGAGGTCACCCGCGGCACCAGGATGCCGTCCACGCCGACGTCGAGCAGTCGTTGCAGGTGGCTGCCGCTGCGGTCGGGAACGCGGACCAGGACCGACATGCCCGCGCCCTGCGCCACCACCGTCGCCTGGTAGGCGAACTCGAAGGTGAGCGGCGCGTGCTCCTGGTCGATGACGATGAAGTCGAATCCGGCGTCGGCCAGGATCTCCACCGGCTCAAGCGCCGGAATCTTGACCCAGGTGCCGACCAGACACCGGTCGGCTGAAGCCAGCCGGCGAGCGAAACCCAACCGTGCCATGATGCTCCTCACGAGGGGTTTTGGGTTTCGAGATTGTAGCATCGTCATACGATCTGAAACAACGGTGCGGCGCGCCGGAACACCTTTCCACCGGGGGGCTTTCGCTGGGTACGATGTCAAACACAACAGCCGGGAGAGCGCGGACAGGGAGGGCGGCAGTGACACGAGCCAACGCGTTGCGTGTGGAGCGGACCCCAGCTCTCATCCGCGCACAGGTCCTGGAAAACCTGCGCCAGGCGATCCTCGACCGCCGGCTCGCGCCGGGTCAGCGTCTGATCGAGCGTGAGCTGGTGACACTCACCGGCGTCTCCCGCACCAGCGTCCGCGAGGCGTTGCGCGAACTGGCCGCCGAGGGACTCGTCACCGCGATCCCCAACAAGGGCACCGTGGTGACCAGCGTCAGCGCCGAGGAGGCCCGCCAGCTCTACCAGGTGCGCTCGGCGCTGGAAGCCCTGGCCGGCCGGCTCTTCGTCGAGCACGCCAGCACCGCCCAGCGCAAGGCGCTGGTCCGCGCGCTGGAGAAGGTCGACCGACTGGCGGCGAAGGGCGCACCGATCCTGGCCGCGAAGGATGCCTTCTACGACGTGCTGTTCGAGGGCGGCGGCAACCTCGCGCTGCGGTCGGTGGTCGGCAGCCTGCACGCCCGGGTGAGCGTGCTGCGGTCGCTGTCCCTGTCGGTTCCCGGTCGGCTGGAGCACAGCGTCAAGGAACTGCACGCGATCGTCGACGCCGTCCTGGCCGATGACGCCGACGCCGCCGCGGCAGCCTGCGCCCGGCACGTCGAGGAGGCCGGCCGCGCCGGACTGATCGCCCTCGCCGAGCAGGACGGGGCGTAACCGCCACCTGCGCACCATCGACTTCGTCCGCTTCCATCTGTTCCGCAAAATTGTATGATGGTCGTACGCTGTGCCTCCCCATCGACCTCAGACAGGAGCGGTCCATGAGTGATGACGAGAGCCGGCTCGAGCGCGGCGACAGGGTTCGGCGCGAGGTGCTCGGCGACGCCCACGTGGACCGGTCGATGAAGCAGGCCACCGACTTCAACCAGGTCGTGCAGGAGTACGTGACGGCGAGTTGCTGGGGCGACGTCTGGTCCCGGCCCGGGCTCGACCGGCGCACCCGCAGTCTGCTCAACCTGGCGATGCTGACCGCGCTGAACCGCCCGCACGAGTTCTCGGTGCACGTCCGTGGCGCGCTCCGCAACGGCTGCACCGAGACGGAGATCCAGGAGGTGCTGTTGCAGACCGCCGCGTACTGCGGCGCACCGGCCGCCCTCGAGTCGTTCCGGCACGCCGCGCGGGTGATCGAGGAGGTGCGGCAGGAGTCGGCCGCGATCGACGGCGAGCCGGTCGGGGTCACCGCCGCGTGACCCGGCGCACCGGCGCCCGGGTCGTCGCGGAGATGCTCGACGGCTACGGCGTGACACACGTCTTCCTGGTTCCCGCGATCCTCCGCCGCACCCTGGCCGAGCTGGAGCGGCACCACCCGCACATCGCCCGGGTGGTGACACACGGCGAGAAGGCCGCCGCCTACATGGCCGACGGATACGCCCGGGTGTCGGGCCGCCCGGGTGTCGCCGCGGCGCAGGTGGTCGGGGCGTTGAACCTCGCCGCCGGGCTGCGCGAGCCGTTCCTGGCCGGATCCCCGGTGGTCGCCCTGACCGGCGGGCGGTCCCCGGCCACCAAGTTCCGGCAGGTCTACCAGGAGATCGACGACCTGCCCGCGTTCGAGCCGGTGACCAAGTTCAACGCAACGATCGACGATCCGGACCGGTTCCCCGACATGCTCCGGCACGCGTTCCGGGTGGCCACCAGCGGCGCGCCCGGCCCGGTCCACCTGCAGATCCAGGGCAACGAAGGGCAGCTCGACACGGCGCAGACCGACGCCGAACCGATCGTGGAGCCGGGCTTCGCCCGGGTACCACCGGTACGCCCCGGGCCCGACGACGAAAGCGTGGCGGCGGTGCTGCGGCTGCTCGCCGCGGCGGAACGGCCGGTCGTGGTCGCCGGCGGCGGGGTGCGGTCCTCCCGCGCCGGCGCCGAACTGGTGGCTCTGGCCGAGACGTTGGGCATCCCGGTGGCCACCTCGGCGAACGGCAAGGACACCATTCCGGGCACGCATCCGCTCTCGGCCGGCGTGGTGGGAACGTACTCGCGGGAGTGCGCGAACCGGGTGGTCGCCCGCGCCGACCTGGTCTGCTTCATCGGCACCGGAACCGGCAGCATGACCACGCACTTCTGGGCCGTGCCCCCGATCGGCACCCCGGCGGTGCAGATCGACCTCGACCCGACGCACCTCGGCCGCAACTACCCGCTGCGTGCCTCCATCGCCGCCGACGCGAGAGCTGCCCTCACCCGGATGCTGGCCCTGGCCGCCCAGCACGCGCAGCCGGACCGCACCGCCTGGCTGGCCGAAGTGGAGAGGCTCAGGGCGGACTGGCGTACCCGCTACCGTGAGGTGCTGACCAGCGACGCGGTGCCGATCCGACCGGAACGCATCTGCGCCGAACTGACCGCCGGGCTGCCGAGCGACGCCGTCCTGGTGGTCGACACCGGGCACGCCGGGATGTGGATGGCCCAGTTCCACGACACCACCTCGGCGGAGCAGAGCTACCTGCGCAGCGCCGGCCACCTGGGCTGGGCGTTCAGCGCGGGCGTGGGCGCCAAGTGCGCCGCGCCCGACCGGCCGGTGGTCGTCTTCACCGGCGACGCGGGCCTGTATTACCACCTCGGCGAGATCGAGACCGCCGTCCGCCGGAAGGTCAACCTCGTCACCGTGGTGAACAACAACCATGGCGGCAACCAGAGCCGGCGCGGCTTCGACCGGGCCTACGGCGGGCAAGCCACCGAACGGTCCCGCGAGCTGTGGACGTACCACGAGGTGGACTTCGCCCGGATCGCCGAGGAGATGGGCGCGCTGGGCATCCGGGTGGACCGGCCGGGCGACCTGGCCACGGCGCTCGACCGGGCGCTCTCCGCCGAGCGCCCGGTGGTGGTCGACGTGCACACCGACATCGACGTGGTCGCCCCGCTGCCGGTCGGCTGATCAGGAGTCGCCGTAGAGCGAGCGGTCGTACCCGGCGAAGTCCCAGGCGCCGGCGCCACCCGACGGCCGGACCGTGCTCACGATGCTCGCGCCACCGTCGACCGATACCACCTCGCCGGTCATGTAGGCGGCGTCGTCGCTGAGCAGGAACGCCACCACGCCGGCGATCTCGTCGCCGGTGCCGGCCCGCCGCAGCGGCGTGCTGCTCGCCCGCCGTGACATGTCGTCCCGGCCGCCGGCCACGTCCGGTGTGGCGGCGAACAGGTCGGTGGGGACGATGCCCGGCGCGACCGCGTTCACCCGGACCCCCAGCGGGCCGCCGTACATGGCGGCGCCCCGCAGGATCCCGAGCACGGCGTGCTTGGAGGTCTGGTAAGCCAGCAGATCCGCGCTGCCCCGCAGGCTGCCGATGGAGCCGGTGAGCACGATGTTCCCGCCCCCGCCCTGGGCGGCGAACCTGCGGAAGGCCGCCTGGACGCCCAGGAAGACGCCCCGGACGTTCACCGCCATGACGCGGTCGAACTCGGCCACGGTCAACTCGGGCAGTGTGGCGAACGAACCGGGGATGCCGGCGTTGAGGTGATGCAGGTCGATCCGGCCGAACCGGTCGACGGCGGCCTGCACGTACGCCGCCACGCCGCCCTCGGTCGACACGTCGGCGCCCACCCAGGTCCCCTCGGTGCGGAGCGATTCGGCGACCTTGCGCGCGCCGGCCTCGTCGGTGTCCACCGCGACGACGCGCGCGCCCTCGTCGGCGAGTCGCCGGGCGGTGGCCGCACCGATACCGCCGGCCGCGCCGGTCACCACCGCCACCTTACCGGCAAGTCCGCGCATGTCGATCCCCTGATCCGCTAGCCATGGATTGTCAGGCAGTCATACAATCATGCCACACCGGGCGACCGTGAACCATCCTCCGGATTTAACTTCCGGGAAGTACGCCGGAAATCTCTCCCGCCCCTTGACATGCGTTGGGATGGATCACCTAGATTCCTCGGTACCGGATAGCCGGATGGACGCCCCGCAATGCGGGACGAGCCCAGAACCAGAGGAGGCACGCATGGAGATCGCCAGCGGAGACCTCCAGGTGGTCGCCCGAGTCGTCCAACTGCTCCGGCTGCTCGCGGCCAACGACACCATCGACCTGGTCTCGGCCGCCGAGGAGTTGGGCGTCGGCAAATCCACCGCGCATCGATACCTGGCGTCGATGGAGAACCACGGCCTCCTGCAACGCCGCGACCGCAACCGGTACGAGTTCGGTGTCCTCCTCGCCGAACTGGGCACGATGGCCCTGTCCCGGCTCGGGGTCCTCGACCTGGCCGGCCCGGTGATGGAGGACATCAGCATGCGCCTCCGGCACACGGTCGTGCTCAGCGTCTGGAACGGCACCTGTCCCGTGGTGGCGAAGGTGCGGGAGGACAGCAGCCGTACGGCACACGTCTCGATCGCGGTCGGCAGTCAACTCGGGCCGAACGCGGCCCAGTCAGTGGTCTTCTGGGCGTTCCGGGACCAGTCGTACTACCGGTTCCGTCCCGGAACACCACCTGTGAACGTGACCGAAGCGGAGTTGGCGGAGGTTCGGCGGACCGGAATCGCGATCCGCAAGAGCCCTCGCGACGGCGTCAGCGCCGTGGCGACTCCGGTCCGAGGTCCGGGCGGCCAGGTCGTGGCGACGCTGGCCGTTGTCGACATTGCGCAGTTCGTACCCGAGGAAACCGACAGTCCGGTGGCGCGCGCCCTACTGGCGGGCGCCGTGACGATCAGCCGGCGGATGGCGAACCCGCTCGACGGCGGGGCCGGCTGACACCGGAGCGCTTCGGCGACAGCCGGAGCGGGCAGGCGGGACGGGGCCGACGGGGAGTCGACGTCCCAGATTCACCGGGCGCGGGAACGAGGCGACGGTTCCCGATCGAGAAAAGGCGATAGAGATGAAGACATTCCGCTTCCTCACCGTGATAACAGTTGGTGCCCTGCTGATCTCCGCCTGCGGCGTGGGCGGTGGTGAGTCCGGTGCCGCGGCCGGAAAGACCCTGACCTGGGCCAGCACCGGCGGCCAGTTCCAGGAGGACGAGAAGAAGGCCCTTCAGGAGCCGTTCACCGCCAAGACGGGCACCACGTTCACCAACGTCAGCCCGGCCGAGCAGGCCCAGGTACGCACGATGGTGACGTCCGGCAAGACCATCTGGGACCTGGCCAACATGAGCTGGATCTACGCCGGGGCCTACTGCGGCGAGCTGTTCGAGAAGCTGGACGACCCCGCCCTCGACCGCAGCAAGTTCCCGGCGGGGACGACCGGCGACTGCTTCGTCCCGACCTACCGGTACGCCAACATCTTCAGCTACAACGCCGACATGTACCCGGGCGAGAAGCCGACCCGGATCGAGGACTTCTTCGACCTGAAGCGCTTCCCCGGCAAGCGGGTCGTCTACGACTACCCGAAGGCCGGCCTGCTCGAAGCCGCCCTGGTCGCCGACGGAGTACCGCCGGAGCAGGTCTACCCGATCGACGTCGACCGGGCATTCAAGAAGATCGACACGATCAAGAGTTCGCTGGTCTTCGCCCCCAGCTACGGCGCGATCCAGCAGATGATGGTGGACAAGCAGGCCAGCATGGTCCTCACGGTGACCGCCCGGACGATCGTCTCGGCGCAGAGCGGCGCCAACCTCGTCGCGGTCTGGGACTTCAACACCACCGACATCGGCGCCCTGGTCATCCCGAAGGGCACCCCGAACAAGCAGCTCGCCCAGCAGATGCTCGCCTTCGTCACCGAACCCGAGCAGGGCATCGCGTACGCCAAGCTGACCGGCACGGCGCCGGCCCGACCCGACGTCGACCTCAACTCGGTCGGGTACACCGAGCAGCAGAAGCAGTTCAACGCCTTCCTGCCCGACCGCGGCACCACCGTCGAGCAGGACAAGCAGTGGTGGATCGAGAACACCGACGCGCTGGTCAAGCGGTGGACGAGCTGGAAGGTCGGCTGAGCATGGCCGCTCCGACAGCCACGGCCGAGGCGCCCACCAGGCGCCTCGGCCCGGCCCGGCTCGACCGGGCGCACGCCACCGGGTGGCTGCTGCTATTGCCGTCGCTGGCCGCCCTGCTGCTGCTGTTCGTGCTGCCCCTGGTGAACCTCGTCGTGGACAGCTTCACCGAGCCGACCACCGGGCTGGGCAACTACGCCTCGCTGTTCACCGACGGCTACACCATCCGGGTACTGGGCAGGACCCTGCTCGTCGCCCTGGTGGTCTCCGTCGTCGGGGTGCTGCTGGCCTACCCGTACGCGTACGCGATGACCCTGGTCGGGCCCACCATGCGGGCCGTACTGGTGACCATCGTGCTGGTCCCGTTCTGGACGAGCATGCTGGCCCGCAACTTCGCCTGGCTGGTCCTGATGCAGGACGGGGGCGCGATCCAGCAGATCCTCCGGCCGTTCGGGCTGGGCGACGTCACCCTGCTCGGCACCACGCTGGCCGTCGGCATCTCGATGACCCAGGTGCTGCTGCCGTTCCTCGTGCTGCCGATGTACAGCGCGATGGAGCAGATCGACGGGCGGCTGGTGGCGGCCGGGCAGAGCCTCGGCGCGCCCCGGACCCGCGCCTTCCGCCGGGTCTACCTACCGCTCTCCACGCCGGGCGTCGTCGCCGGCATGTCCCTGGTCTTCGTACTGGCCCTGGGCTTCTACGTCACTCCGGCCCTGCTCGGCTCCACCCGGAGCGCGATGATCGCCCAAGTGATCAACGTGCGTACCAAGGAACTGCTCGACTTCGGCGGCGCCGGCGCGATGGGCATGTTCCTGCTCGCCGTCGTGCTCGTGGTGCTCGGCCTCAGCCGCCGCCTGGCCGGGCAGAACGTCGCGTCGGTCGCGGCCGGCGGCCAGGCGGCGGTCACCCGGGCCGGCGGGGAGCGCTCGTCCGAGGTGCGTCCCTGGCTCCGGGTGCACACGACGATCGTCGCGATCATCCTGGTCGCGCCCACGTTCGTGGTGATCCCGATGAGCTTCTCGTCGGCCGAGACCTTCCGGTTCCCGCCGGACGGCTGGTCACTGCGCTGGTACCAGGAACTGTTCACCTCGCCCGAGTGGACGGCGGCGATCCTCAACACCCTCCAGGTGGGTGTCTACACCGCGCTGATCGCGACCGTGCTCGGTACCACGGCCGCCTTCGGCCTGGCCCGGCTGCCCCGGCGCTGGCGTGGCGCGCTCAACGGACTCCTGCTCTCGCCGATGATCGTCCCGCACATCCTCGTCGCCCTGGTGGTCTTCTCCGCCTTCCTGCGGCTCGGCCTGAACGGCACGCTCATCGGGATCATCCTGGCGCACACCGCCATGGCCCTGCCGTTCGTGGTGATCGCGGTCTCCGCACGGCTGCAGGGAATGGACAGCCGGCTCAGCGGCGTGGCGGCGAGCCTCGGCGCCAGCCCGGTCTCGACGTTCCGCAGGGTCACCCTTCCGCTGGTCATGCCGGGCATCCTGTCCGGCGCCGTGCTGGCCTTCGTCACGTCGCTCGACGAGGTGGTGATCGCCCTGTTCCTCCAGGCGCCCGGAGCGATCACGCTGCCGGTGCAGATGTTCAACAGCGTCACCGTCCAGATCGACCCGACGATCTCCGCCGCGTCGAGCCTGATGGTCGTCCTGGTCAGTGTCCCCATCCTGCTCGCTCAGATCGTCGGCGCGCGACGCGGAAAGAGAGGTACCCGGTGAGATCTCCGTTGGACCAGCACACGTCGGGACCGCCGATCCCACCGGCGCCGGCGGCGGCGATCAGCGCCAGCGGCGGCCGGGTCGAGCTGGTGGACCTCGGCAAGCGGTACGGGGCCGGCGACCGGCCCGCGGTGGACCAGATCAACCTCGACATCGAGCCGGGCGAGTTCATCACCCTGCTCGGGCCCAGCGGCTCCGGGAAGACCACCACGCTCAACATGATCGTCGGCTTCACCGAACCGACCTCGGGGCGCATCCAGCTCAACGGCCGGGACATCACCCGGATGCCGCCGCACAAACGCAATTTCGGCATGGTCTTCCAGAACTACGCGCTCTTCCCCCACCTGACGGTGGCCCAGAACGTCGCCTTCCCGTTGCGCGAGCGCAAGGTGCCCGCCGCCGAGACGGCACGACTGGTCGGCGAGGCGCTGGAGCTGGTCGACCTGGGCGGCATGGACAACCGCCGGCCGCACGAGCTCTCCGGCGGGCAGCAGCAACGGGTCGCGCTGGCCCGCGCCGTGGTCTTCTCCCCCAGCGTGCTGCTGCTCGACGAGCCGCTCAGCGCGCTCGACCGCAAGCTCCGGCAGTCGCTCCAGCGCGAGATCAAGCGGCTGCACGACGAGTTGGGGCTCACCTTCGTCTTCGTCACCCACGACCAGGACGAGGCGATGACGCTGTCGGACCGTATCGCGATCTTCGACCACGGCCGGATCGTCGCGCTCGGCACGCCTGCCGAGCTCTACCACCGGCCGGCGACCCAGTTCGTCGCCCGGTTCCTCGGCGAGTCGACCGTCTTCGCCGGCCGCTACCGGGCGGCGGACGTGTACGAGTGGCACGACCGCAAGTGGACGGTCGACGAGCAGGCACCCGGCAGCGAGCAGCGGGCCCTTGTCGTACGGCCGGAGCGCATGCGGCTCGCCCTCGACGAGGAGTCGGTACCGCCCGGCAGCAACGCCGCGCCGGCAACCGTCACCGACGTCTCCTTCTACGGCACGTACTACCGGATCGAGCTGGCCTTCGGCGACGACTCGGTCGGCTGTGCGGTGCTACCCGTCGGCACGCCGGCGGCAGTTGATCCGGGTGCCCGGGTCGTCGCCCACTGGCGGCCCGAGGACCAGGTCCTGGTGTCCGAGTGAACCTTCTCCACCTGAACCACCCGGCGAGTGCGCCCCGACTTCCCCCTGCGGCCACCGCGGACCGCAGGGAGAAATCGCAGAGGTTCAGTGAAGTTCGACCGTGAGGAAGCCGAGATGACCGAAGTCGATTACCCGTTCGACCCCGACGCCGACGTTGACCGGAAGGTGCCGGACGAGGAGGCCGACAGCCTCCTCGTCGGAGCGGTCGACCTGCACCAGCACCCCGGCCCGAGCCCGTTCCCCCGGCGGATGAGCATCCTCGACGCGGCCCGCGACGCCGCGGGTGCGGGGTTCCGGGCGATCGTGGCCAAGTCTCACCACCACAGCATGGTCACCGACATCCTGGCGCTGCGAACGGCAGGTCTGGCGGAGCTGTCGACCGAGGTGTACGGCGGGATCGCGCTCAACCGGACGGTCGGCGGCCTCAACCCGTACGCGGTCGAGCTCGCGCTGCGGATGGGCGGCCGGATGGTGTGGTTCCCCACGCTCTCGTCCGCCGCGCACGTGCGGCACCACGAGGACCACGACACCGGTTTCCCCACGCCGGAGGTGGACCTCCGGCCCAACGAGATCATCTCCATCCTCGACGAGCGCGGCGCGGTGCTACCGGAGGTCCGGGACATCCTGTCGGTGATCGCGGCCGAGGACGCCGTGCTGACCTGCGGCCACCTGGGCGTAGCGGAGTCGCAGTGCCTGATCGACGCCGCCCTGGAGGCAGGCGTCCGGCGGATCGTGGTCAACCATCCCTGCTTCGTCGTCGGTGCCCCGGTGGAACAGGCGGTGGCCTGGGCCCGGCAGGGCGTGCACATCGAACACTGCATCGTCATGTACTTCGGCCGCCCCGAACGCCGGCGGGACCTGGACGAACTCCTGACCTTCATCAAGGAGGTCGGTGTCGGGCAGACCGTGCTCTCCTCGGACTCCGGTCAGAAGAACAACCCGCTGCCGGTGACGCTCTACCGCCGGGCCGTCCGTGGCCTGCTCGACGCCGGCATCTCCGAGCCGGACATCAGGCAACTGGTCGGCACGAACGCGGGGCAGTTGCTGCTGGGCTGAACGCCACCGGCATCGTCGTGAACGCCGCAGCGGCCCGGGGGTCGCTGCGGCGTCCGGGCGATCGAGGTCGCGGCGCGGCACCCACGGCTGTCGCGCAGCGACGTCGTGCTCGGGCGATCGTGGCCCCGCCTCCCGGCACCGGCGCCGGAGCACCGACCGCATGACCGGTGCCCGGACGGTTCCGCCGACCGGAGCCCGGACCGGTTCCGCCGGCCCGGCGCCCGGATCCGGACGCCGACCGTCAGCCCTCGGCCGCCCCGAGATTCTCCATCTCCTCCAGCAGGATCGGGGCGGCCGCGGTCACGCCGTGGATGCCGAGCACCGACGCGATCTCCATGACCTCCAGGATCTCCTGCGGGGTGGCGCCGTAGCCGATCGCGTTCTCGATGTGCAGCTTGAGCCCCTTGACGTACAGGTGCGTGGCGGCGGTGTCGAACGCGATGTAGACGAACTCCTTCACCTTCGGCTCCAGCGTGCCGGAGCGCCAGGGCACCGACGAGAAGTCCGTGTAGGCGGCGAACATCTCCGGATCGAGCTCCAGCATCTCGTCCCAGAAGGCGTGCCAGTAGCCCCGCGTCCTGGTGAACTCGGCCTTGATCTGCTCCTGGTGTTCGGTCAGCGGGGCCGGCCCGGTACGCAGGCCCTTCTCCCGGAGTACCTCGGCCAGGATCGGCACGCCGATGTTCATCGCGTGGATGCCCAGCGTCGCGGAGAGTTCGAGAACCTCCATGATCTCCTGTGGAGTGGCGCCCAGCTTGAGGGCGGCCCTGATGTGCTGGCGTACTCCCGGCAGGTACATGTGGGTGGCGTTCGCGTCGATCGCGATGTAGATGAACTCCTTGACCTTGTCGTCGAGGTGGTTCTTGCGCCACGGCACGGCCGAGAAGTCCAGATAGGCCTTGAGGAACTCGGGATCGAGCCGGAGTACCCCCTCCCAGGTGTCGCTCCACGCCCCACGCACGCGGATGAACTCCTGCTTGATCTCTTCCTGCCGGGCGGTCAGGGTCATCGTGATGCGTCCTTTCGCAGCCAGTTGACGATTTCGGTGTGGTCGGCGGTGGCCTCGAGAGCCTCGGCGGCCCGCGCCCACAGTTCGGCGGTCGCGTGCCCGAGTGGATCGGGCGCGCCCACCTGATCGGCAAGTGCGGTGGCGATGCGAACGTCCTTGAGCATCAGGCGCAGCCCGAAGCCCGAGTCGTAGGTCCCGGGCAGGATGAAGTTGGGCCACTTGTTCTCGGTCGACCCGCTCCGGCCGCTGGATCCGTTGAAGATCGACAGCATCGTTTCCGGGTCCAGGCCGAACCGCTCGCCGGCGAGGATCGCCTCGCAGGTGACCAGCAGGTGGGTGGCGGAGAGCAGATTGTTCAGCGCCTTGACCGCGTGGCCGCTGCCGACCGCGCCGACCCGGGTGGCCGTGCCGAGCTGGGTCAGGATCGGCGCGACCCGGTCGAGGTCGGCCGGTTCGCCACCGGTCATGACGGTCAGCTCGCCGGTCCGGGCCCGGGACACGCCGCCGGAGACGGGCGCGTCCACCAGCGTGACGCCCCGCTGCGCCAGCTCGGCGGCGAGTGCCCGGGTACGCATCGGCTCCGAGGAGCTCATGTCGATGACGGTCGCGCCGTGCTCCACCGCGAACCCAGCGTCCCGGACCGTGGCCTCCACGATGTCGGAGTTGGGCAGCATCAACACGATCACGGACGCGCCGCGGACCGCGCCGGTCAGCTCCGGGGCGACCGTCCCGCCGGTGCCGGCGAACGCCTGCCGGGCCGGCTCGGCCAGGTCGAAGCCCTGTACCCGGTAGCCGGCCCGGACCAGCCGGGCCGCCATCGGCCCACCCATGTTGCCGAGCCCGATGAACCCGACCGTCTCGGTCGGCTCGGCCGTGGGCTCGGCCCCGAGGCCTTCCCGGCGCGCCACCGACCCGGTTCCGGAGCGTTGCGTGGCAGTGACGTCGTCGTCGGTGGACATCTCACTCTCCGCCGGTGGGCGCCGTGTAGTCGGCCTCGGCGACCTCTTCGGCCCACCGGGTGACGCCGAGCGAGATCGCGGTGTGGACCAGGTACGAGTCGGGCGCCGCCCCGTGCCAGTGCCGCTCCCCGGCCGGCACCCACACGCTGGTGCCGGCCTCGATCACCTGCGGTCTCCCGCCGTCGGCGCAGATCAGCCCCCGCCCGGCCACCACCTGGAGGATCTGGCCGTTCTCGTGGCTGTGCCAGTACGTCCGGGCAGCCGGGGCGAAGAACACCGTCACGATGGTGTTCCCGTCGGTCGGCGGCAGGACCTGGTCGAACCACGCCTCACCGGTCACCGTCGCGGTGCGCTGCTCCGACCGGACGCGTTCGGCACGTCCGTGGATGATTCTCATGCGGCAGGCTCCTCCTTCGTGTGCAGCCGGACACCGCCGGAGAGGTCCCCGATGGCGTCGACCACGGTGTTGCTGATCTCGTCGGCGTACCCGAGCGCGCGGGCCAGGCCGAAGCTGGCCAGCGGGCCGGCCGAGTTGGGGCTCACCACACCCAGCCGCGCGACGAGTTCGACATAGAGGTTCACGTCCTTGAGCATCAGCGTGTTGGTGAGCCCGCCCCGCAGGTAGTCACCGTGGATGATCTTCGGGAAGCGGTTCAGGGTGGCGAAGTTGACGCCGGAGCTCGCGTTGAGCACGGCGAGCACCGTCTCCAGGTCTAGACCGGCCTTCTTGCCGGCGACCATCACCTCGGCGGTGGCCGACAGGGCGACGGCGTTGAGGAAGTTGTTCAGCAGCTTCACCGTGTGCCCGGCCCCACTCGGCCCGCAGTGGAAGATGTTCGCGGAGAACAGCTCCAGGACCGGGCGGGCCCGGTCGAGCACGCCCGGTTCGCCGCCCACCATCAGGGTCAGCGTCCCCTTCTCGGCCGCCGCCGCACCACCGGAGATCCCGGCATCCAGATAGGCCGCTCCCCGCTCGGCGAGCAGCCGGTGGATCCGGGTGGTCGAATCCGGCGCGGCGGTGGAGAGGTCGACCACGATCTGGCCCGGGCGCGCGTGCGCCAGCACACCGTCGTCACCCAGGACCACCGCCTCGACGGCACGGCTGTCCGGCAGCGACAACAGCAGGATGTCGCTGCCGTCGGTCACCTCGCCGACCGATCCCGCGGCCTTCGCCCCGGCGGC
The DNA here is from genome assembly GCF_050936445.1 of Plantactinospora sp. CA-294935. Lineage (NCBI taxonomy): Bacteria > Bacillati > Actinomycetota > Actinomycetes > Micromonosporales > Micromonosporaceae > Plantactinospora > Plantactinospora sp. CA-294935. Next base: position 5,828,854 of record NZ_JBNJMU010000001.1, on the reverse strand, counting down.
GGCGATGTTGTCGGGGCGCAGGTCGTAGCCGAGTACCTCCCGGTCGGCCCGCACGATGCAGGCGGACATCCGGCCACCCATGTTGCCGAGTCCCGCGAAGCCGATCCTCATCACTGATCTCCGTCCATCGCTCGATCCTGCTGCTGGGGCTGCGGCACCGGCGCCACGGCCCGACCCGCCGTCGGCGATGGACGCCGCGGCGACCGCGCCGGGAAGCGCGTCAGCACTCCTCCCCGATCGTGGCCGCCAGCCCGGCCAACGCCCCGGGCACCGGGGTGAACCGGGCGAGCGTGTCCGGGTCGTGGCCGGAGACCAGGTGCCGCACCTCGCCGCTGTCGAGCATCCCGCGGATGCGCTCGAACCCGGCGTACATGTCGACCAGGCACGCCACCTGGGTGAACGGCATGGCCCGCTCGTACTCCTCGTAGTAGTGCACCGCGTCGGAGGCCAGCAGCACGGTGCCGTCGGAGGTGTTCACCGTGACGACGCTCTGCCCCGGGGTGTGCCCGCCGATCCGGATCACCCGTACGCCCGGAGCCAGCTCGACGTCATCGTCGAAGGTCCGGACCCGGCCCTCCCGCTCGGCCCGCCGCAGGTAGGCCAGCTCCACGTCCTCCACGGAGTGGTGCAGCAGGGTGCGGTCCGCGTACGGGCCGGTCCAGAAGGCGTACTCGGCGGCGGCGACGGTCAGCGGCGAGGCGGGAAAGAGGTCCAGGTTGCCGATGTGGTCGTAGTGCGCGTGGGTGACCACGACCGGCGGCCCGGCGGCCCGGTCCACCCCGAGCGCGTCGAACGCGGCGCCCGGGTCGAGCAGTGTGCTGCGGTTGCGGCGGGCACCGCCGGCCGCCGAGAAGCCGGTGTCCACCACGATCGTGCGGTGGGCGTTGCGGACGAGCCAGAAGAAGTAGTCCATCCCGATCGGGCCGTCCGGCTCGCCGTACAGATGGTGGTTGAGGTAGACGTCGCTGCGTACGGTCTGCCGGGTGCCGTACTTGACGACGGTCACCTGGTACCGGTCGGTGGCCGCCATCAGCCGGGAAACGCGACGACCTCGCCGGCGCACCCCGGCGAGGTAGCTCCGGAAGCCTCGATCCCACTGTCTGACATGCCTGCTCCTCGCAACGGGGACACCGAAGTCGACGGAAGACCGCCGGTCCGACTATATGATTGTCATACAAAAACTGCAACGACTCCGGGGCCGTCGTAGCAGGCCAAGGACGGGGGTCTGAGACCCGGTCGCGGAAGCTCGGCAATGCCCGGTAGATTTTCCGCCGCCCTTGCGGATGTATGACTGTCATACGATATTTGACCTACACGCCGGCCTCCGGCACGATGCTTCGCTGCTCCACCGGTTCGGCCCGCCGGCAAGGGGCCGACAACATCATCAGGGCACCAGCCGAAGGAGACGACACCATGGATCTGACCGCCGTCGTGACCGGCGCAGCTCGGGGCATCGGTCGCAGTGTCGTGACGCGGCTGCGGGCCGCGGGCTACCGGATCGTCGCGGTCGACGTGTCACCCGCGGTGACCGACCTGGCCGAGGACGGCGGGGTGGTGCCGATGGTCGCCGACGTGACCCTGGACGCGACACCGGATGCCGCGATCGGCCGGGCAACGGCCGAGTTCGGCCGGCTAGATCTCCTGGTCAACAACGCCGCACGGTTTCTGCGCCGGCCCATCCGGGACACCAGCGACGACGACTTCGACGCGCTGTTCGCGGTCAACGTACGGCCGGCGTTCAGGTTCACCCGCGCCGCCCTGCCGCTGCTGACCGAGACTCGCGGCTGCATCGTCAACACCGCCTCGATCTCGGGGCTCATCGGCGTGGCCAACCAGAGCGTCTACGCGATGACCAAGGGCGCGATCGTCCAGCTGACCCGGCAACTCGCGATCGAGTACGCCGCACGTGGCGTACGGGTCAACGCCGTCGCACCGGGCGCGGTCGACACCGAGTTCATGGCCGAGGCGCGGGCCGCCGACACCGATCCCGCGGCGAGCCTGGCCGTCACCCTGAGCAACCATCCGATCGGGCGCATGTCGACGCCCGACGAGGTGGCCCGGGCGATCGTCTTCCTCGCCTCGCCGGAATCGGCCGGGATCACCGGCACCATCCTGAGCGTGGACGGCGGCTACCTCGCCCGCTGAACGGCGGGTGACCGCTGCGGCAGGCGCCTCCGCCCCGACAGGTCGGTGTCGGAAGAACTCGCGAAGGCGAGGACCGGACCGCGTACCGCGCCCGGACGGCCGGCGCGACAGCCGCGACGTGCGGACCTGCGGCGCTGCCGCGGATCGCGGTGCCGTCCGGGATCGATACCCTGGTGCCGTGACCGGTGCTCGCGTGCCGGCGACCACGCCGCCGCGCTCTCGCACGCCGACGCCGGCCTGGCCCTGTGGGGCGGCGCCGGGCCCGGCCCGGCCGACGACGCCGACAGCCCGGTCAGCGCGCTACGAGCGGAGCGCCGAGCCACCTACCGCACGCTGGTGCGGGCCCGCGCGCTCGCCCTGGCCCGTCTCGACCGGGCGGCCGAGGCGGTGGACCGGCTGGCCGAACTGGCCGGCGATCGACCGCGCGACGAGGAGGTGCTGATCGAGCTGCTGCGGTGCGAGGCGGCGACGGCCGGCCCGGCCACGGCGCTGGCCCGCTACGACGCCTACCGGCGGGCGCTGCGCGACGAGCTCGGCACCGATCCGGGCGCCGCGCTGCAGGCCGAGCACCGGCGGCTGCTCCAGGGCGTGGTACCCACGGTCCAGCGCGGCATCGTGCACGAGCCCAACCCGCTGCTCGGCCGGGACGACGACGTCGCCGCGGTGGAGGCGCTGCTGCGTACCTCCCGGGTGACCTCGATCGTCGGGCCGGGCGGGCTGGGCAAGACTCGGCTCGCCAACGTCGTCGCCCGCCGCGCCGAGGTGCTGACGGTCACCGTCGTACCGCTCGCCGGCATCGTCGCCGACGACGACGTGGTCCGCGAGGTGGCGGCCGCCGTCCGTCGCCGCCCCTCGGCCCGGCCCAGATGGTGCAGGTCGGCCATGAGCAGCAGGTTCTCCTCGCCGGTGAGGAAGTTGTCCAGCGCGGAGAACTGGCCGGTGACACCGATCGCCGCCCGCACCCGGTCCGGATCACGAACCACGTCGTGACCGCGGACGCGGACCTCACCCCGCGTCGGCACGGATGAGGGTCGACAAGATCTGGACCATCGTGGTCTTGCCGGCCCCGTTGGGTCCGAGCAACGAGAAGATGCTGCCCTCGCGGACGTGCAGGTCGATGCCGTCGAGCACCACCTGGCTGCCGTACGACCTGCGCAGGCCGGTCACCGCGATGGCCGGCTCGGTCGGGATGTTCGTCATGCACACGACGGTGCCGCCGCACCGGATCGCCGCGGTTTCACCGTGGTTTTACCGCCCCGAGCCGGCCTGAACCACCCTGAACCGTCATGGACCCGGATCGACAGCCCCCGCCATCCACCGAACCCACCGCATCGAGACCCGCGCTCCTGCCATCGGCTCGGAACACCGGTCGTGCGCGGCGTCGACGGCGGCCGTGTCAGCAGTTCGATCCGGGACCGCCGGGCCGGCCCACCGCGTCGGCCTTGCCCCAGCGACCGCAGATGCCGAACAGGGAGATCTGCCCCAGCCGGGGTGGCACGGTGGCACGGACGACCAGGTGGTCGGCGTGCGGGTGCAGGCCGAGGACGGTGCGGAGCAGCAGCAGGATCGCTCCGGCCGACCAGCCCTGCGGACTGGTGGCGGAGGGATAGCGCACGGGGAAGGCGGTGAGGTTACGGTGGTAGCCGGCGAACGCCTCCGGCAGCCGGCCGTCGAAGTAGCGCGCGACCTCGAACATCGCCTGTGCCACCGCCGCCGCCTCGGACGCGAACCCGTAGCGGCGCATTCCGTCGGCGATGATCGAGTTGTCGTACGGCCAGACGGCACCGACGTGGTAGCCGACCGGGTTGTAGGCCGCCTGCCCCTCGGCGAGGGTCCGTACGCCCCAGCCGGTGAAGAGGCCGGGGCCGAGCAGGTGCTCGACCAGCGCCCCGGCCCGCTCGGGTTCGACGATTCCGCTCCAGAGCAGGTGTCCCAGGTTCGACGCGAGCGCGTCGACCAGGCTGCCGTCCGGCTCGCGGGCCAACGCGTAGTAGCCGCGGTCCGGCAGCCAGAAGTCCTGGTTGAACCGGTGCCGAAGCTCGGCCGCCTGGTGTTCCAGCCGATCGGCGTAGGCCGGGTCGGCCCAGAAGGTACGGGCCAGCCGGGCGCCGCACAGCTTCGCGTTGTAGACGTAGCCCTGCACCTCGCAGGTGGCGCGCGGGAATCCGGGCAGCCGGCCGTCGGCATAGCAGATCGCCCCCTCGGATTCCTTCCAGCACTGGTTGGGCTGCTCCCCGCGCACCCGTGGCCGCTGATACCAGAGGTACCCGTCGCCGGCCAGGTCTCCCCACTCGTCGATCCAGCGCAGCGCGGCGCGGGCCTCCTTCTCCAACTGGTGCACCAGGTTCGCGTCGCCGGTCCAGCGTTCGTACTCGTCGAGGAGCACGACGAACAGCGGGGTCGCGTCGACCGAGCCGTAGTACCGCGCGTACGGACGCTCCTCGAAGGCGGCCGACTCGTTGAGCCGCAGCAGGTGCAGGATCTTGCCCGGCTGCTCCTCCCGGAAGTCGTCGAGCTTCGTCGCCTGGAAGGCGGCGAGCACCTGCAGGGTGGTCGCGGCCAGTTCCGGCAGGTACGGCAGTGCCTGGATGCTGGTGAAGATGCTCTGCCGGCCGATCACGGTGTTGAGCCACGGCAGGCCCGCGGACGGGATCTTGCCCCCGCTGTCCAGGCCCGGATTCCGCAGCGCGGCCAGGTCCACCAGGCTCCGCTGGTAGGCCCGGGCCAGCGGCGCGAAGTCGCACTCCAACTGGGGCGCCCGGGCGATCCACCGATCCAGTTCCTCCCGCATCCCCTCCTTCATCTCACGGATCAGGTTCACCCCGCCGCCGGAGACGTCCTCCCCGCCCGGGGCTCGGATGTCGGTCACCACGTGCAGTCGGGTGGACCAGCTCCCGTGCGGGCCGATCCGGACCCGGAAGGTCAGCCCGTCCTGGTCGATCCCGGCCGGCTCGCTGCTGCGGATCACTGTGGCCCGGTGGAACTTCTCGCGCTCGTACCGCAGCCGCAGTTCCCCTTCCGCGATCTGGTGTGAGCAGCGTCCCTTCCTTCCCTGTGTGGCATCTACCGGCCCGCCGGGCTCGTCGATGTGGGAGATGTCGGCGAAGTCGCTCGCCACCTCCAGCCGGATCGTCAGCTCGGCCGGCCGCATGCTGTGGTTGAGGACCGATATCTCCTCGTCGAGCCCGGCCGCGATCGTCCGGTGCCGGATCACCGAGAGTGTGGCGCTGACATAGTGTGTGGGTTCACCCGGGACCAGGAAGAACCGCGCCTCGAAATACTGCAGGTCGTCGATGGAGAGCGGGCTCAACCGCTCACCGTCGACGGTCAGGACCCACTTGGAGAGAAAGCGGGTGTCGAGGAAGTACAGTCCGGCCGGGTCGCCCAGGACCGGGTCGATGTCGCCGTTCCGGCCGCTGACCATGTAGGTCAGTCCCTCCAGGACGGTGACTGCCTCAGCGTCCACGGTCCCCGCCGTCTCCGCGGTCGACCCGGTCCGGACCGTGCGAGCCGGGCGGCCCCGGCAGGAGCCGCTGGAAGTAGATCAGGACGACCGGTGCCCCCCGGTAGGTGAGTTCGTTGCGCAGGGTCGCCGCTGTCGCGTCCGCCCCGGCGACGATGCGGTCGAAGACCTCGCCGTCCGCCGAGATCACGCAGTCGGCCGCGCGCTCACCCTCCTCGCTGATCGTGACGTCCCGTTCGTCCAGGACGAGATACCAGTGATCGGTTCGGCCGGCACGGCGCAGGTCGAGACGGACGGTCGCCGAGAAGCCACTGGGCAGCAGGTCCGCCCGTTGCCGCGCCGGTCCGGCGAAGTACTCCACGGTCGGGTCTGCCATCTCCGCCTCACCTCCCGGCACGGTCCACCGAGGTGAGCGTGACCCGTCGGGGTGTGCTGCCGCATCACCCCGGGAGGATGAGAGGTCCCGCCGACCGCAGGCACGATCAGCCGCTGAGCGAGAGTCGAGGGGGTCCCTGCCGGCTTGCTGCCTCGATGTCCCGTTGCTTGCCGAGCGCGGGTACCGGGCTCAACCTGATGTGTCGGTCCGTGGCCCCGGGGGGTCCCGCCCTTTCTCCGCGCCCCGCGGCCCCGGGGTAGCCGAGGTCGGGGCTCAGAGCGCGCCCCGGTCGACGAGGCTGAAGCTCGCGGTGGGGGTGGCGTCGCCGACCTCCTCGACGAACACCGCCTTGCGTTCCACGCTCCACTGGACGAAGCCGTAGGCCTCGTTGTAGATGTGGTAGGTCCGCCTTTTCTTGTCGTCCGTGGCGCCGGTGGGAGTGAGGGAGAACAGCGTCGCCTGCGTCGGAACGCACTCGGCGGCGACCAGCGACGACGGCTTGTCCGGCGTGATCTTGACGCCCAGGCAGGTCTCCGAGTTGTCGCCGCGATCCGCACCGCGCAGCGACCTGATCAGATAGTCCACGCCCATCGGCACCAGCACGAACTGCGACTTCATGCCGGTGCCGTCGGAAGCCTCCACCTCGTACCGGTGGTAGTCCAGTGCCAGGTCCCGGTCGATCTCGGCGAGATGGATCAGCGTACGCCGGTTTCCCTGAAGGATCGGAGCATCCGGGTCCGGGGCCGCCGGGGCAGGCCGAGTACTCGTCGGACCCGGGCCGGCCGGCGCGGACGCTTCCCCGGAGCCGTCCCGGTCACCGCCGTCGGAACCGAAGGCGTTCAGAACGGCGAGGCCAGTGCCAAGCAGCACTATGAGAGTTGCGGCGGTTGCCCCGGCTCCCAGGAGCCGTCTACGGCGGGTGGCCTCGGGCCGGGCTTCGGTCTGCGCCTTCCCGGGACTACCGCCGGCCAGCCGGAACCTGTCGCGAGCGGTCAGTGCCGCCGCGGCAACCGCAGTGGTGATCTCTGGCTGCGGGGTGTCGCCGGCGAGCAGGCCGTCGAGCAGTTCCCGCGCTGTCGGGCGTTCCTCGGGATTCTTGACGAGTGCCCGATCCACGAGATCGCGGAGCGGCCCGGACAGCCCGGAAAGGTCGGGCGGCTGGGTGAGAATGCGCATGGCGGTGGCTGGTGCGGAGTCGGCGGCGAACGGGGTACGCGCGGTCGCGGCGTACGCCACCACCACACCCCAGGCGAAGATGTCCGCGGCAAAACTCACCTGCCGACCGTTCTCCGGGTCGAAGCGCTCCGGCGCCATGTAGGCCACCGTGCCGACTATCTGGTCGGTACGCGTGTGCTGGCTGGTCGCCTCGAAGGGGCGGGCGATGCCGAAGTCGATAACCTTGAGGCCGCCCATGGCGAACAGTACGTTGCCCGGCTTGAGGTCGCGGTGGATCACCCCGGCACCGTGGATGGCGGTCAGCGCGGTGGCGATGCCGACGGCCACCCCGTGCAGCGCGGAGGCGGACAGTGGTCCCTGCTCCCTGACGACCGTGGCAAGGCTCGGGCCGTCGACGTACTCGACGACGAGGTAGGGCGGGTCGTGGTCCGGGTCGGCATCGAGTACCTCAGCGGTCGAGAACGGCGGCACCTGGCGCGCCCGGCTGACCTCGCTGCGGAAGCGGCCACGGAACTCGGCGTCGCTCGAGAACTCGGGCCGGACCATTTTGATAGCCACCTTGCGCCCGTCTCGATCTCGCCCGAGGTAGACGGTGCCCATGCCGCCCTCGCCCAGCCGGCCCAGTAGCTCATACCTACCGAGCCGGGTCCGTTCCCCCGGCAGCAGCGGCATGCTCATCTCGAGTTCTCCCCTCGCCGCGCGGCGCCCCACCTGCGGTAGAGAGAGACCCTAGCCGGACGGGGCTCGCGGGACGAACACCCTGCATTTCCGGCGTCTCCGGAACGTGCTACCGCCGGCCTGGTCGTGCACCGGCACCATCAAGGCGGCGTCCCGCCGAAGGGGAAGGGAGCCTCTGGCATCGACCATGGCACCAGCACTGAGCCAACGCGGCTTGTCGGTGTGCCATGAGTGTGCCATGATGGTGCCATGGACTTGACCTCATATGTGGGCAACCTCGGACGGGAGTTCGCCACGCTTGCCGAAGCCGGCGGTGAGGAGGCGCGTGCCCTGGTCGAGCGCCTGACCGGGTCGCTCGAATCGGCGATCCGGATGACGCTGCTGGACGCGCTGTCGGCCGCCGCCGACGAGATCACCCGAGACCTGGCTCCAGGTTCGGTGGAACTGCGCCTGCGCGGACGCGACCCGAGCTTCGTCGTGACCCCGCCACCCGCCGAGCCGCTCGAACTCGCGGCCGAGCACGCGACAGCGACGCTCGACAACGCCCCGGACAACGATCTGCTGATCGCCGAGAACGGCCCCGCCGCGCGGATCAACGTACGGCTACCCGAGCAGCTCAAGGCCGCGATCGAGGAGGCCGCGGCCAAGGAGGGCCGCTCAGTCAACGCCTGGCTCGTCCGGGCGGCCGCCACCACCTTGCAGCGCCCCGATCAGCACCAGCGATCCGAGCCGTCCGGCAGCGTGAAACGGACCAAGCAACGTTTCACCGGCTGGGTGCGCTAACCACCCCACGCTTATCTCATCCCACGTCCCCGACCTGCGGGGACGCCTCACCTACCCATGAAGCGGGGACAACCATGCCAAAATTCGAGACCCCCGAGCCGATCTCCGTCACGCTCGAACTCGGCGTCGCCGACGTGCGAATCACCGCGAGCAACCGGACCGACACCCTCGTCGAGGTCCGCCCGAGCGACGAAGCCGACGAGTCCGACGTGAAAGCCGCCCAGCAGGTCCGGGTCGACTACACCAACGGCACGCTCCGGATCACCGGCCCGAAGGCGCGCGCCTTCGACTTCTCCCGCAAGACCAGGTCGGTCGACGTGACCATCCAACTGCCCAGCGACTCCCAGCTCTCCGCCCACCTCCAGGTGGGCGACCTCCGCTGCGCCGGCCGGCTCGGGCGGTGCAGGCTCAAGACCTCCGCCGGGAACGTCTGGCTCGAACGAACCGGCCCGCTGCACGCGGACACGTCGGCCGGTCACGTGACCGCCGACGGCATCAACGGCAACACCGAGATCTCCACCGGATCCGGCAAGATCCAGATCGGCGAGATCGACGGCACCGCGGTGGTCAAGAACTCCAACGGCGACACCACGATCGACGTGGTCACCGGTGACGTACGGGTACGCGCCGCCAACGGCCACATCCGGATCGAACGGGCCGGCGCCGGCGTCGACGCGAAGACCTCCAACGGCAACATCCACCTCGGCGAGGTGGCCCGCGGTTCGGTCACGCTCGGGACCGCCATGGGCGACCTGGAGATCGGCGTCGCCGACGGCACCGCCGCCTGGTTCGAGGTCAACACCGGATTCGGACACGTACGCAACGAACTGGAGAACGCCATCCGACCCGAGGAGGCCGACGAAACCGTCGAGGTACGCGGTCGCACCTCCTACGGCGACATCATCATCCACCGCTCCTGATCCACATCCCGAAAAAGGGTTCACCATGACCATCACGCAATCCGCCCGGACCGGCACGGTGCCAGTCCACCGACAAGGTCACATCCGATCTGGTCCGTGGGAACCCGACCGCCTGACCTGGGTCGAGTTCAAAGGTCTCGGAGCAGACCTGTCCAACGTGACTGTTGCGTAGGGAGACGCGAAGCATGGAAGCACAGAACCTGGCTATCCGGGTCAACGGATTGCGCAAGTCCTATCAGAAGGTGCAGGTACTCAAGGGCGTCGACTTCGAGGTGGCCAGCGGGAGCATTTTCGCGTTGCTCGGCTCCAACGGTGCCGGCAAGACCACGACCGTGAGGATCCTCGCCACCCTGCTCAAGCCGGATGGTGGCACGGCAAGCGTCAACGGGTTCGACGTCCTGTCCCAGCCGGCGCGGGTGCGGGAGTCGATCAGCCTGACCGGGCAGTTCGCGGCGGTCGACGAGATCCTCACCGGCCGGGAGAACCTGGTCATGATCGCCAAGTTGCGGCAGGTGGAGAATCCCCGCCGGGTCGCGGACGACCTGCTCGGACGATTCGGCCTTGCCGACGCGGCCGGACGCCGGGTGTCGGCTTACTCGGGCGGCATGCGCCGCCGCCTCGACATCGCCATGAGCCTCATCGGCGACCCACCGATCATCTTCCTCGACGAGCCAACCACCGGACTGGACCCGGAGGCTCGCATCGAAGTGTGGCAGGTGATCCAGAACCTCGCCGACAGCGGCACGACGGTCCTGCTCACGACCCAGTACCTGGAAGAGGCCGAGAAGCTCGCCGACCGGATCGCGATCCTGCACGAGGGCACGATCATCGTGTCCGGCACGTTGGCAGAGCTGAGGAAGCTACTCCCGTCCGCGAAAGTGGAATACGTGGAACGGCAACCCACCCTGGAGGAAATCTTCCTGGCGATCGTCGGGAGCGACAGGACCCACGAAAAAGAGAAGCAGGTGCAGCGATGACCGCGCATTCCTTCAGCAACACCAGCGTGATGCTCGGGCGCTCCGTGCGACACGTCACGCGCAGCATGGACACCATCATCACGGTCACGATCATGCCGATCGCGTTCATGCTGCTGTTCGTCTACGTGTTCGGCGGCGCCATCCAGGCGGGCACCGACAACTACGTCAATTTTCTGATGCCCGGCATCCTGCTCATGGCGATCGCCAGCGGCATCTCCTACACCGCCTACCGACTGTTCAACGACCTGCAGGGCGGCATCTTCGAGCGTTTCCACTCCATGCCGATCGCACGTTCGTCCGTGCTGTGGGGACACGTGCTGACCTCGCTGGTATCCAACGCCATCTCCGTGGTGGTCATCGTCCTGGTAGGGCTTCTCATGGGCTTCCGCTCGTCGGCGGGAGTGCTGGGGTGGCTCGCCGTGGCCGGGATCCTCGTGCTCTTCACGCTCGCGCTGACGTGGGTCGCGGTGATCGCCGGACTCTCGGCATCCTCCACGGACGGAGCGACCGCCTTCTCATATCCGATCATCTTCCTGCCTTTCGTGAGCTCGGCGTTCGTCCCCACCGACACGATGCCCGGGCCAGTGCGCGCTTTCGCGGAGAACCAACCGGTCACCTCCATCGTCAACACGATCAGGGCGCTCCTCGAACGGCAGCCGGTTGGCGGCGAAATCTGGATCACCCTCGCCTGGTGCGTCGGAATTCTTGTCGTCGCCTATGCGTTCGCCATGCTCGCCTACCGACGCAGAATCGCCTGAACCCTGGGCAGCCGGCCGTCCATCACGTCTCGGGCGGCCGGTCGCCCCTTTCGACAGACCAATCACACCGTTGAACCTTCTCCAATCGGTAACGCGTGGCCCACGGCAGCTCCGGGCCGGGTTGCTCGTATTCACCACGCTGGGCAGTGCCCTCAAGTCGTCGACGACCTGAGCCGAGCCGCACCGCCTCGATCGGCCGCCCCGTTCCTTGAGTTGTTGACAGCCGCGCCACGCGGCGTCATGCTCCTGTGCATGGAAGGTAAACCGACCGGCGACAGGCGTTCCGAACGGCATCAGGAAACCAAAGCGGAGATCATCCGGACCGCCTGGGACCTGACCCAGTCGCAGGGCCTTGCCGGCCTGTCCCTGCGGGACCTCGCCGGCAAGGTACGGATGCGCCCGCAGTCCCTGTACTCGTACTTCCCTTCCAAGCACGCGATCTACGACGCCATGTTCGCCAACGGATACCGCCGGTTCCTGGCGGCGATGGCACAGGTGCCGCCTTCCGCCGACCCGCGTACCGGCCTCAAGGCGGTCGCCCGCGCCTACCTCGCCTTCTGCGTCGCCGACAACGCCCGCTATCAGCTCCTCTTCCAGCGCCCGATCCCCGGGTTCGAACCGTCGGCGGAGTCATATGCGCTGGCTCCGGAGGCGCTCGCCGGTGGCCGGCTGCCGTCGCAGTGGACGGAGAACCTCGCCCGACTCGGCGTCAGCGACCCGGCGGACATCGACATCTCCACCGCACTCGTCACCGGCCTGGTCGACCAGCAGATCGCGAACGACCCGGGAGGCGACCGCTGGGCCCGCCATCTGGACGACGTGGTCGACATGTTCGTCGATCACGCAACCCGTCGGCCCGCTCGGGCTGAACCCCGCACGAAGCGAGGAGCGGACGCCACGCCGCGCGGCCATCCCGCCCCCGCACAGATCTGACGCCCGACCGTCACCAAGGGAGACGACCGATGAACGCCCATCAGGCAGTCCGTACGAACCAGAGGAGGGAGCCGTCATGGCCAAGTTCGTGACCATCGGATACGGCGACCAGGACGGCTACCACCGCACCGACGCGGCGGTACGCGACGGCGCCCACGCGCATGACGTGCGCTTGCGTGCGGCGGGAGCTGATATGGGCATCGCCGGCGCGCCCGTGCAGGTGCGGAACCACGACGATGCCGGCATGACCGTGCAGAGCGGCCCCTTCATGTCCTCTGCTCTCCCGGTGGCCGGATTCGCGATCATCGAAGCCGCAACGATGGAGGAAGCGGTGCAACTCGTGTCGAAAACGCCTTGTGCGGTAGCGCGGGGTGTCGTTGAGGTGTGGCCGTTGCAGGAGTCGCCGTAGGCCGCGGCCTGCTCGCCATCCGCGACATCGAGTAGGGCGGTCGGGCCGAGCGGCACCAGTCACCGGCGACGCCCGGACAGCTCAACCGAAGCGGTACTCGCCGTCGTCCCGCACGAAGATCTCCTCGTCCACCCAGCGCCGTTCGGTGTCCGACACCGTGCGGAGGTACTGGCCTCGGCCTCGCTCGTCCTCGGGTCAGCGCGACACGCACCAGCAGGGCTACCAGCACCCCGTCGTAGCGGGGCCTCCTCGAAGCGGTGCCGGGCCTGGGCCGGTGCGCCGGTCTATCCGATAGACGACAGGAGATGCCTCTTCACCTGGACCGGGGATCCTGACAGGCTGCGGTCGGCACGTAACTGTCTGGATGGGACTCTCGTACGATGGCAAAGCGCTGGTTGATCACGGGTTGCTCGAGCGGACTCGGGCGCGCCCTCGCCGCCCGGCTCGCCGCCGAGGGAGAGCGGGTGCTCGCCACCGCACGGCGGCCGGAGACTCTGGCCGAGTTGGTCGCCCAGTACCCTGACAATCTGCTGTCCACCGCGTTGGACGTACGCGACCAGGCGCAGTGTCAGGCGGCGGTCGAGTTGGCGCTGGACACCTTCGGCGGGATCGACATCCTGGTCAACAACGCCGCCTACGGACAGTTCGGCACCCTGGAGGAGGTGTCGGAGGACCAGCTCGCCGCGCAGTTCGACACCAACGTCTTCGGGCCGTGGCGGCTCACCCGGGTGGTGCTGCCGCTCTGGCGGGCGCAGCGGTCCGGGCACGCCGTCTTCGTCAGCTCGATCGCCGGCACGGTGCCGTTCCCGGGCCTCACCGCCTACAACGCGAGCAAGGCGGCGCTGGAGGGAATGGCCGAGTCGCTCGCCGCCGAGGCCGGCCACCTCGGCGTGAAGGTGACCATCCTGCAGCCGGGGGGCTTCGCCACCGGGTACGCCACCGCGCTGAGGCTGCCTGAGCAGCGGATCGAGGACTACGCTCCGATCAGCGACGGCACCCTCGGCGCGCTACGCAGCATGAACGACAAGCAGGACATCAATCCGCCCGAGGTCTTCGCGGACGTCGTCTGGCGCCTCAGCGGGATGCAGTCGCCACCGCTGCGGCTGCCGGTCGGTCGCGACTCGGAGGCGTTCCTGGAGTCCGCGTACGACACCCGACGCCGCGAGTACGACGACGTCGTCAAGGCCGGCCACCACACCGTCGCCTGACCCCGTTCGACTCCGCTTCGCCCACCCGCGAGCCCCGAGCGCCGTGCGGTTCAGGTTGAAAAGGTTCAATGAACGATCAGGATAGTAGAACGACGCCTCTTCGCCCGGCCGAGCCTGGTACGGTCCGGGACCCCGTACGCCTGCGGTGCCTGGCCGCTGTCGGTGGCCCGGGCGTTTCAGCGGGAGTCAGGTCCGGTCGGCCGCGGGGTGGGCCGGCAGCGTCGCGGGTTGCACCGGTACCTCGAGCACGGTGGCGCTGGCCGCGTCGGCGTCGACCAGGTGCTCTTCCAGGGTGGGTCCGGCGACGGTCAGGCCACGCCGACGCAGCCAGTCGAACAGGTCGAGGCCGGCGCGGACCACGCCGGTTGCCGGTGGGACGACGGCTCGCACCACCGTGCGGGCGGGCAGGTCGAGCCGTTCGCCTCCGCGTCCGGCAGTGACCGCCGCCAGGAAATTCCCGGTGGGTTGCCCGCTGAGCCAGGTCAGCAGGGCCGCCGGGGATGACGGGCACAGGACGGCCAGTTCGGACGGGTGGGCGATTCGCAGGTAGCGCACGTGCAGGCGGCGCCCACCGACCGTAGCCTGCTGGGGCAGGACCGACGCTGGCGTGGCGAGCCGGTCCTCAGCCGCGGCGAGGGCTGCGGCCTTCAGTGCGATGTCGCGACGTAGTGCGGCCACGGTTTCGGCCAGGGCCTGCCGGAGGTGCGCGTCGGGGGCATCCAGGATGTCGGCAATCTGGCGTAGCGACAGGCCGAGGTGCTGTAGTCCTCGGATGCGTTCCAGCCGGCTCAGTTCGGTCACGCCGTACCACCGGTAGCCGGTGGCCCGGTCCACTGTGGCGGGGACCAGCAACCCGATCTTGTCATAGTGGCGCAGGGTGCGTTCGGATACTCCGACCATCCCCGCCAGCACTCCGATGCGCCACACAGCTTCCTCCTCCTGCCTTGACCTTCTCCCTGCGTCAGGGTTCTAGCGTCCCGGCCATGAATCCCACTGACCGTAGTGCCGCGGCCCGACTGACGGGCATGCTGCTGTTGAGTTCGTTGACGGCCATGCTCGCCGGTGTGGCGGTCGTCGTGCCATCGGGGCTGACCCTGAATCCGGCCGACCCCGCCGCCGTGTTGGCGGCGGTGCATGCACGGGTCGGGTTGCACCTGGTCGAGTTGGGGCTCGACGCAACCGGCTGGCTCGCCCTGCTCGCGGCCGGGCTCATAATGGTCGCCCGCCCCACGACGTCCAGGCCATACCTCGTGACGCTGGCCGCCGGGCTGCTGGCCTGCGCCGGCTTGGCGGGCCTGCTCCACGACGCCGGGAACCTGGCGTTGACCCAACTGGCCGCCGATCCCACCGACCCCGCGGCCACCACGGTGGCCTGGGCGGTCCTACTGACCGCCAAGTGGACCGTCAACCTGGCCGGGCTGCTCTGGACCGCCGCGACCGTGACGACCGCGCTCGGCACCCCGCTGCCCACCGGGCTCCGCCGCACCGGCGTGGTCGCCGCGCTGTCGGGCCTCGCCGCCGTTCTGCTGCCGTGGACAACCGGGATCGACGGCCCCACGGCAACGCTGGAACAGCTCGGCTACGCCCTCCACCTGCCGGTCATGGTCTGGTACGGCGTACTGGGCTGGCGGCTGGTGCACGACAGACCCGCTGCCGCAGCCTGACCAACCTGGCGTACCAGAGCCACGTCCCGATGGCGCCGCCCGCGCCGCTCTCGACTTCCCGTCAACGAGGCACGGCCAACGTTCTGGTGACTCAGAGCGCGTCGAAGCCGACTTCCTGCATCGTCCCGTCCGGTCCCGTTCGGAACAGCCGGGGCGGTCCCATCATCTCGCGCACTCGCTGGTAGTCGGCCTCGCGCTCGGCCTGCTCCCGCCCGGTCGGGTCGGTCACCCGAAAGCCGTGCAGGGAAACGGCTTCCGCAGCAATGTCGTCCGGGTCTGGTCGGCCTTCGACCACGAAGCCGAACAGCGCACGCAGCGCCACCTCGCCCAGTTCCAGCGGATGGAACGGCAACGGGTAAGGACCCTGGTCCGGCCATCCAGGCATCGGCTCGACCGGATGCTCACCGGCCCAGAACGGCCGTTCGAAGTCGTACGGCTCGCCGATGTTCTCCTCGATGCCGCTGTCCGGCGACAGGCTCAGCGAGCGGACCAGTCTCCCGTCCTCCCAGACGGCGAAGCACAGCCAGTCCACCACGGAATGCATCCCGTGCATGACGATCCGCCGACCAGCGCCGGCCGCGCGCAGGTGCTCGGGAAGTTCGGACGGACGATCGCGCACCAGCCTGCGATCGCACAGCAGCTCGGCGCCGGCCAGCACGGTGGCGTAGGTGATGTCATCCGGCGGGTACGGCCGGTCGAACAACGTGCCATCGCCGATGCGCGTCACCTCGTGCCCCGGGTGGACCCGCCGCACGACTTCCTCGGCCTCGGCCGGATCGCAGACCGTTGCGCCGAGCAACGCCGGAAGCAGGTCCCCGTCAGTGAAGGCAAACAACGCGGTCTTCGCACCCATGCCCGCTCCCCCAACTGTCCGCTGCACGATGGCTGTTGGCACGGTACCGGCAGCTGACCACGAAAGCGACCACCGCCTGCCGGAGTCCTCACGGCGACCGCAGGTAGTCCCCGACGGCCATCGGCAGGTACGGGTGCCGGATTCCTGTGCCCGCTCTGCGGGCCAGCCGTGCAGTGGGATCGGTGATACCCCCGTGCGGCGCTGGCGACGTGCGGCGCTACCCCGCAGGGACGACCGGGCGGACCCGCACGATGTCGGCGTCGCGCCGGCGGCTACCCGCTCGGGCCCCTTCCGCCGGATCAGAGGTGCGCGGATCGATGATGGACGCGTCGTCGGGTTCATCGGAACAGGCATTCCCAGCCGCGTCCATGCCCCCAGTCGTGACTTGATGACGAGCACGGGAGGGTGCGAAGCTGTTGCCCACGAAGGCTCCAGTCTACGTCTGGATGTGGTCGATCATGGCCGGCAATATCGACGCGAAGCGATCGGCGGCTCTGGTGGAGCTCTTGAAGCCCGAGCGGTTGCCCCGAATCCTGGACGTCGGCGCCAACCCGCTGGGGTGGGACCGGCCTCCCTACCAGACTCTTGTTGAGCAGGGGTTGTGCGAGTTGTGGGGCGTCGAGCCGCAGGAGGACGCCTACCAGAAGCTGCTGAAGACCAAGCGGGAGAACGAGCACTACCTCCCCAACGCCATTGGCCAAGGTGGCGCGGCGACCCTGCACATCTTCAGGAATGACGCGTTCAGCAGCATGTACCCGATCCATGGGCCGTCAATCGACTTCATCGACCGGTGGCGCGACGAAACCACGTTGGTGAAGACGATCGACCTGGAAACCCACCGGATCGACGACCTGTCCGAGATGGAGAACGTCGACCTGCTCAAGATCGACTGCCAGGGCTACGAGGTTGAGGCAATGCGAGGCGGGCAGAAGCGACTCGCGGACGCTGTGGCGATCATCCCGGAGGTCCGGTTCATGCAGCTGTACGACAGCGAGCCGAACATCGGCGGGCTGGACAGCTACCTGCGCTCACGGGGGTTCTTCTTCCACAAGTTCCTGTTCGTCAAGTCCACCGGCATCAACCACTCCCGTTTCGGCAACCTGCCGAAGGATATGACGTGGAACCAGGCTGTCGACGGCGATGCTGTCTACATAAAGAATCCGGTGTTTCCGGAGATGGCCACCGAACAGGTGAAGTACCTCGCGATCTTCGCCGACGCGGTCTTCTTCTCCTTCGAACTCGTCATCCGGTGCCTCGACATTCTCGCCGCCCGCGGGGTGGTCAGCGACGCCGACATCCAGGGTTATTTCGACCGCCTGGTCGGCTGAGCCGCTCGGCGCAAGTCGACCGGCCCGACGACAGCTCGGCGGCGGGGCAGGAAGGTCAGCGACCGATCCGGATAGGAAGCTCGGTCAGGCCGCGGATGAGGGTGCCCGAGCGCCAGGAGAGTTCGGCGGGTGCGCGGGCCAGTTCCAGGTGCGGAAACCGGGCCAGCAGCGAGTTGAAGGCGATCTCGCCTTCGAGGCGGGCCAGCGGGGCGCCGAGGCAGTAGTGGAGGCCGTGGCCGAAGGCGAGGTTTCCCGCCTCCCGTCGGATGTCGAGCCGGTCGGCGTCCGGGTACTGTGCGACATCGCGGTTGGCCGAGGCCAGCGCGACGAAGATGACCTCACCGGCGGGAATCGTCGTGCCACTGAACGCGACGGGTTCGGTGGTGTATCGGAGAGTGGCCATGTTGATCGGGCCGTCGTAGCGCAGGAACTCCTCCACCGCCTGCGGGGTGAGTGAGGGGTCGGCGCGCAGGGCGGCCATCTGCTCGGGGTGGCGCAGCAGCGCGAGGACGCCGTTGCCGATCAGGTTGACCGTGGTCTCGTGGCCGGCGATCAGGAGCAGGAACACCATCGCGACCGCCTCCCGATCGGAGAGCCGGTCGGCGTCCTCGCCGGCGGCGACGAACGTCGAGAGCATGTCCGGACCGGGATGGCGCCGCTTGTCGTCGATGAGGTCCTGTAGGTATGCGGCCATCGCCGCGTACCGGCGCGGTGCTGCGGGGTCGCTGGACAGGCTCGCGTTCGACCACTCGCGGAACTCGTCGCGCCGGTCGAGCGGTACGCCCAGCAGTTCGGTGATCACGGTTATCGGCAGCGGAAAGGCGAAGCTGTCCAGCAGATCGACCGTACCGCCGGTGCTGGCCGCCTCGGCCGCCACCGCGTCCAGCAGCTCACCCGCGATCTGCTCGATGCGCGGCCGGTACTGCGCGATGCCGCGCGGGGTGAACGCCCTGCCGACCAGGCGCCGCAGCCTGGTGTGGTCGGGCGGGTCGGAGTTGAGCATGTGCTCGGCGTACGACTTGGCCACCGCGGGGTACCGACTCGGGTCCGTGTGATGCTCCAGCCGACGGATGATCGACGCGCTGTCCTTGGCCAGCCGCGGGTCGGCGAGCGCGGCCCGCACGTCCTGATGGCGGGTGACCAACCAGGCCCGGATCCCGGACGGCACGGTGACGCGCACGACCGGTCGCTGCGCACGCAGCACCCGGTACAGCTCATGCGGGTTGGCCAGTCGCGCGTTGTCCAGGATCAAGTGATCTTCCACAATGCCTTCGGTGCTGGCGGCCTCGGTCACGAGTCCTCCTCACACTGGCCGGCGAGCGCCGTCACGCCTGCGGTGCGACGTCGGCCAGCATACCCACGCCGATGACGGACGGTAAGGCGTACACAGTGGACGGACGAGCAGCCGCTCGACCGGGCCGATGTCTCGACCCGGCGAGAGCTGGCACTGCGGGTCCGGCCGCACGCTGATGATCCGGCAAGAATTGGAAGATCTTCTAGTCCCCCGCGCCGCACACTCGTACCCGACGCCATTACCCAAGTGCCGTCAGACACCTCGCGCCGTCAAGCGCGGGGTGCGAATGTACGAGGACGGGGGATGCAGCCGTGACCGCACGCTCAACCTCAGGCCCGCGGACCGTCACCGAGCTGCTCCGGCAACGCGCCGAGCAGGATCCCGACCGGCTCGCGTTCCGGTTCCTCGAATATGCGGGGTCCGCCCAGCCCGTCGTGTCCGAGTTGACCTACGGCCGGCTCGAAGCTCGGGCCAGAGATGTCGCTGCCATGCTCAGCCAGGTGGCCAAGCCCGGCGACCGGGTGCTCATGCTGTGCCCGCCGGGCCTGGACTACATCACCTATTTCTTCGCCAGCCTGCACGCCGGACTCGTGGCGGTACCCGCATACCCACCAGCCGCGTCGGGCCGCTACGACCGCATCGAGGCGATTGCGCGCGACTGCGACGCCGCCGTCGTACTGTCGGACCAGGCGGAGTCGAATCAGGTGCCGGCCGACCTGACCGAGCAGTCCGGGTCATCGCTGTGGCACGCGCGCTGGCTGTCCGTCCGGCAGGAGGTCGCCGAGGGCTCCGGACTGGACTGGAGTCCGCCCGGCACGGCCGGCGACGCACTGGCGTTCCTCCAGTACACCTCGGGCTCGACCGGTTCGCCCAAGGGTGTGATGGTCTCCCACGCCAACCTGCTCGCGCATGCCCGGTCGGCGCAGAGTTGTTACTCCTTCGACCCCGAGGTGCGGGGCGTCAACTGGCTCCCGCTCTACCACGACATGGGTTTGGTCTCCGGCCTGATCTACCCGTTGTACTCGAATTTCCCGTCGACGCACCTGGCGTCCGCGGCCTTCGTCCGCTCGCCGGTGCGCTGGTTGGAGGCCATCACGCGGTACGGCGGGGTGGTCAGTTTCGCCCCGAACTTCGCGTACCAGATGTGCGTCGACCGGATCGACGAACAGGCCAGACAGCATCTCGACCTGTCCACCTGGACCCGGGCGATCAACGGCGCCGAGCCGGTCCGGGTGACCACGCTCGAAGCCTTCACGCGCGCCTTCACCGGCTGCGGATTCCGCAGGTCGAGCTTTGTTCCCGCCTACGGCCTGGCGGAGAACACCCTGACGGTGTCGGCCAGCGCGATCGGCGCCGGTCCGGTCGTGCGTTACGTCTCACGGCCCGGGATGGAAGCGGGCCGGCTGTTGCCGCCGACCGACCTGGCGCAGGCACAGCCATTGGTCAGCTCGGGGCGTCCGATGCCCGGCGTCGTGGTGGAGATCGTCGATCCATCGACCGGCGGTCGTACCGGTGCCGACCGGGTCGGCGAGATCTGGCTCGGCGGCCAGAGCGTGGCCGGCGGATACCTCGACAACCCCGAGGCCACCGAGCGGACGTTCCACAACACCATCGGCACCGGTAAGGAGCGATATCTGCGCACCGGCGACCTCGGGGCGATGATCGACGGCGAGTTGTACATCGCGGGCCGGGTGGACGACATGATGATCTTCCGGGGACGCAACGTCTACCCGCAGGACGTCGAGGCCACGAGCCTGGACAGCGATCCGGCGCTCGGTTCGACGCGCTGCGCCGCGTTCGCCGTCCCGGCGGAGGGCGAGCCCTCACTCGTGATCGTCCAGGAGCTGCCGCGACGCCGGACCGGGCCCGCCGACCGCGCCCGGATGGCCGCGACCATCCGCCGTCGGATCGTCGAAGAACATCAGTTGGCCGCCGACACGATCGTGCTGGTCCGGCCGGGCGCCCTGCCGACGACGTCGAGCGGCAAGATCCAGCGCAAGGCCGCTCGGGCCAGATACCTCGAAGGCGGCTATCCGCCGCCGGTACCCATCGGCGCCGACGACGCCGGTGACGACGCTGCACCGCGCACGGCGGAGCAGACTCCGGCTCCGCCGCCGGAGCAGGCCGCCGTCTCCTACGCCGCTTCGCCGACCCGCACGCCGGCGGAGATCGAGAACCAGCTACGACTGCTGATAGCGGAGTCGGCACGCTGCGCCGTACGGGACGTTTCGCCGAGGGAGTCGTTCAGCTACTTCAACCTGGACTCGGTGCGGGCGGTCAGCGTCGCGGAGCGGCTGTCGAGGTGGCTCGGCCGCGACGTATCCACCACCCTCGCCTGGGAGCATCCGACCATCGCCGCCGCCGCCCGCGCACTGGCGCTCCCGGCGGACGGATCAGACCGCAACGGGTCGACGCCTGCGGTGTCCGAGCCGATTGCGGTGGTGGGTATCGGATGCCGGTTCCCCGGCGCGGAAGGCCCCGAACAGTTCTGGGAACTACTCACCGAGGCACGCACCGCCATCACCCCCATCCCCGCCGACCGCTGGAACAACGACCGCTACTACCACCCCGACCCCGACACCCCCGGACACACCTACGCCCGCCACGGCGGCTTCCTCCACGACGTACGCGGCTTCGACCCCACCGTCTTCGGCATCACCCCCCGGGAAGCCGCCGCCATCGACCCCCAACACCGCATCATCCTGGAAACCGCCTGGCACGCCCTCGAACACGCCCACATCCCACCCGACAGCCTGCACGGCACCAACACCGCCGTCTACATCGGAATGCGGGCCGGCGAGTACGAGCGGCTGGCCACGCCGGCCCCTGATTCGATCGACGAATACACGGCGATCGGGGCGTCGGCGAACTTCGCGGCGAACCGGCTCTCGTACGCTCTCGGCCTGCAAGGCCCCAGCCTCGTCGTCGACACCGCCTGCTCCGCCAGCCTGGTCGCCGTCCACCTGGCCTGCCAAGCCCTCCGCACCGGCGAAACCGACACCGCCCTGGCCGGCGGCGTCAACCTCATCCTCTCCCCCGATGCCATGATCGCCCTCAGCAAAGGCCGCATGCTCTCCCCCACCGGCCGATGCCACACCTTCGACCACAACGCCGACGGCTACGTCCGCGGCGAAGGCTGCGGAATCGTCGTCCTGCGCTCCCTGAGCACGGCCTTGGCCCGCCGGGACCGCATCCTGGCCGTCATCCGCGGCAGCGCGGTGAATCAGGACGGAAGAAGCAACGGCCTGACGGCGCCGAGCGGCGAGGCGCAGGAACGTGTCGTACTACGCGCCCTGGCGGACGCGGGGATCGAGCCGCAGCACATCGACTACGTCGAAACCCACGGCACCGGCACCACCCTCGGCGACCCCATCGAAATCCGCGCCCTCACCCACACCCTCACCACCAACCGACCCCACCACCACCCACTCCACCTCGGCTCCGTCAAAACCAACATCGGCCACCTCGAAGCCGCCGCCGGCATCGCCGGACTCATCAAAACCATCCTCACCCTCCACCACCGCACCATCCCACCCCACCCCACCACCATCACCCCCAACCCACACATCCCCTGGAACCCCCACCTACACATCCCCACCACCCCAACCCCCCTCACCACACCCACCCCCACCGCCGCCACCAGCAGCTTCGGCTTCGGCGGCACCAACGCCCACATCATCCTCCAACACCACCCCACCCCAACCACCACCACAAACACCAGCGACACCACCACCAACGACACCAACGACACCAACCAACCCCACACCATCACCCTCTCCGCCACCACACCCACCACCCTCCACAAAACCGCCACCCAACTCCTCCACCACCTCCAACACCACCCCACCCCCCTCCCCCACCTCGCCTACACCACCACCCACACCCGCACCCACCACCCCCACCGCGCCACCATCACCACCACCAACCACACCCACCTCACCCAAGCCCTCACCGCACTCACCACCAACACACCCCACCCCCACCTCACCCAACACCACACCCCACCCACCACCACCCCACACACCACCTTCCTCGTGCCGGGTCACGGCACCGCAGTCCACGGCGCCCTGGCCGGGCTCTACCGAAACGACCCGCACATCACCGCCGCGCTGGACTCGCTCGCGGAGGTACTCGGCCCGGCCGGCACGGCGCCGATCAGCGTCCTGCTCGACTCCGGGTCGCCAGGGCGCGAGGACCCGCGCCACATCCAGCCCGCGCTCTATGCGCTCGCGCTGACCCTGGCCTCGTGGTGGCGGGCGCACGGGATCGTGCCGCAGACCGTCCTCGGACACAGCGCGGGCGCCTACGCGGCAGCCACACTCGCCGGAATCCTCTCGCCGCAGGACGGCGCCCGCCTCAGTGCGCTGCGCGGCGGACTCATCGCGGACCTGCCCGGAGACGGCGCGATGCTCGCGGTGTTCTGCGAACCGGAACGCCTGGCCGGGTTGGCGCCCGTCGTCTCGGGCGCGGTGGACATCGCCCTCTACAACGGCCCACGCGAGACGGTCATCGCCGGACCGTCCAGCGCCGTCGACGAGTTCGCGGCGCTGGCCGCGGACGAGGGCCTGCGCACGGTCCGCCTCCGCGTCCCGGTCGCCTTCCACACGGCGCAGGTGGAGCCGATGCTCGGTGCGCTGGGCGACGCATTCGCCCAGACCACCCTGCGACCGGCCACCGTACCGTTCGTGTCGGACACCACGGGGCTGCTCGCCGGGCCGGAAGCGGCCACCGCGCGGTACTGGGTCCGGCACAGTCGCGAGCCCGTCCACTTCAACGAGGCTCTGCACACCGCCCTGAACCAGGGGACGACGATCCTGATCGAACTCGGGCCGGGCGGCCTGCTCGGCTCGGCGGCCTCGGTCGCGGCCGCGGCCGGCGCCGAATGGACCTGCGTGCCGACGCTCTCCCGCGCGGCCGAACCGGCCACGCAGCTGACCGAGGCGCTCGCGCGGACCTGGGTCGCCGGCGGGCCGGTCGACTGGTCGCCGCGGACCACCCGGCCGGCCGTGCTGCCGGACCTGCCGCGGTACCCCTTCGAACGCCGCGAGTACTGGATCCCGACGGCGCATCCACACCGCGAGAGGTCCCGCACGGTCGACGTGCCCGCGACGGCCGACGCGGCGAGCGACTCGACCGAAGTGGCCGTCGGTGGAGGCGGCGACGCAGGTGTGCTCGACGTGCTTCCGCTCCTCCGCGGCCTTCGTTCCGACGGAGCCTCCGGCGGCATTGCGGGAGACCGCGCGGCGGACGCGCCCCCGCCCGATACCCGGCCCGTTCCCGTCGCGGTGCCGGACGTCGATCCGGCCCGGGCGGGCGAGCTGATCCACCGGCTGCAGGCCGAACTCTCGGCCGTGCTCGGACTACGCCGCCCCGAGGAACTCGGCCCCGACACCGGGCTTTTCGACCTCGGGCTCACCTCGGCGATGATCGTGCAGGTACGCGCACGGCTGGAAGGCGAATTCGGCCTGAAGCTGCCGGTGACCCTGGTTTTCGACCACCCCACGATCCGGAGGCTGGCCGGATACCTGGCCGGGATCGAGCCGTCCCGGGTCAGCGCTCCGGCACCCGCACCCGCGCGGCACCCGGCCACCACACCCGCACCAGGCGAACGGCGAGCCGTCGGCGCCGAACCCCTCGCGATCGTCGGCATGGCGTGCCGGCTGCCCGGCGGTGCCGTCGATCCCGACTCATTCTGGCGGCTCCTGCGCGAGGGGCGCGACGCGACCCGCGACGTACCCGGCGACCGCTGGGAGCCGCCGGCGCCGTACGGGTCGGGCGCCTCGCCCGGATGGCGCGGCGGGTTCCTGGCGGACCCGGTCGACGGATTCGATGCCGCCGCCTTCGGGATCTCACCCCGCGAGGCGCGCAGCATGGACCCGCAGCAGCGCCTGCTCCTCGAAGTCGCCTGGGAGGCGCTCGAAGACGCCGGCATCACCGCGCGGACGCTGGACAGCTCGGCGACCGCCGTATACGTCGGCATCAACACGTTGGACTACCTGCACCTGCTCGCCGCGCACCCGGCCGCCGCGGACGACCCGTACCTGGCCACCGGCAACACCTTCAGCGTCGCGGCCGGACGCCTGTCCCACCTGCTGGGCACGCACGGCCCGAGCCTGGCCGTGGACACGGCGTGCTCCTCCTCGCTCGTCGCCGTACACCTGGCCACCCGCAGCCTGCGCTCGGGCGAGGCGGACCTGGCGATCGTCGCCGGAGTGAACCTCATGCTCTCCCCGCTGACCACGGCGAGCCTGGCCAGGATGGGCGCGCTGGCACCGGACGGACGGTGCAAGACCTTCAGCGCCCGGGCCGACGGGTACGGCCGCGGCGAGGGCTGCGGCGTCGTCGTCCTCAAGCGGCTCGCCGACGCGCAGTCCGCCGGAGACCGCATCTGGGCGCTGGTCCGGGGCTCCGCGGTCAACCAGGACGGCCGCAGCGCCGGGCTGACGGTACCGAACGGGCGGGCGCAGGTGGCGGTGCTGCGCGAAGCGCTGCGCGACGCCGGGGTACGGCGCGAGGAGGTGAGCTACGTCGAGGCCCACGGCACCGGGACGCCGCTCGGTGACCCGCTGGAGGTCAGCGCCCTGGTGGACGCGTTGCGGCCGGAACGGGAGCGCGGTGCGGCGCTCCACGTCGGTTCGGTCAAGACCAACATCGGGCACCTGGAGGCGGCAGCCGGTATCAGTGGTCTGATCAAGGTGGCGCTCGCCCTGCACCATCGCCAGATTCCCGCCCAGCTCCACTTCGA
Organism: Plantactinospora sp. CA-294935; assembly: GCF_050936445.1. Lineage (NCBI taxonomy): Bacteria > Bacillati > Actinomycetota > Actinomycetes > Micromonosporales > Micromonosporaceae > Plantactinospora > Plantactinospora sp. CA-294935. The sequence continues at coordinate 5,803,144 of NZ_JBNJMU010000001.1, read as the reverse complement.
CGAGCCGAGCCCGCACATACCGTGGGACGAGATCCCCGTCCAGATCCCCCGGCGGACGGTCGAATGGGCGGACTGGCACGGCTCGCGGATCGCCGGAGTCAGCTCCTTCGGCTTCAGCGGCACCAACGCGCACGTCCTGCTGGAGCAGGCCCCCGAGCAGGTGCCGGATCCTGTGCCGTCCCCGTCGCGCCCCGAGCGACCGGGTACCCAGTTGCTCCTGCTCTCCGCGCACTCGCCCGAAGCGCTCGACGCCACTGCCGAGGCGTACCGGCGGATGCTCGACCAGACGCGGCACGGTGGGCCCGCCCTCGCCGATGTGGCCCGCACCGCCGCGCTGCACCGGACCCACCTGCCCCACCGGCTGTCCGTGGTCGCCGATTCCGCACAGCAGGCCGGGGAACTGCTGGCCGGGTCGGTGGCCGGACGGCGCGCTGCCGACGCCGGCGGGCGGGACGATCCGCACCTCGTCCGCCGCGGCCTCGCCCGCCAGGACGGCCGGACCAGGCTGATCGCCGTCTACACCGGCCAGGGGTCCCAGTGGCCCGGCATGGGACGCGCCCTGGTCCGCCACCCTGCCGCCGACGAGGTCGTCGAGCGCTGCGACGCGGTGGTGCACCGGCTTGCCGGCTGGTCGCTGCGTGACGAGCTGTCCGCCGGGCGCGAGCGGTCGCGGCTGGACGACACGGCTGTCGCCCAGCCCGCGGTCTTCGCCGTCCAGGCGGCGCTCACCCAACTGTGGCGCGCCTGGGGGGTGCGGCCCGACGCGGTCATCGGGCACAGCGTCGGCGAAGTCGCCGCCGCCTACGCGGCCGGATACCTCGCGCTGGAAGAAGCGTGCGAGATCGCGGTGCGGCGCGGGGAGGCGATGGCCGCGACCCGGGGTCGCGGGATGATGGCCGTCGTCGGGCTCGACCGCCAGGAGACCGCCGAGCTGATCGCGCGGTGCGGCGCGGCCGTGTCGGTCGCCGCGGTGAACAGCCCGCGCAACACCGTCGTCGCGGGTGACCGTCCGGCCGTACTGGACCTGGGGCGCGAAGCCCGCTCCCGCGGCGTTTTCTGGTCAGTCGTGCAGGAGCAGTACGCATTCCACACGCTGGCGATGGCGGACTGCGCGCGGGCGCTGCGGGCCGATCTGGCGGATCTCACTCCCGCGCCGCCGACGCTGACCGTGTACTCGACGGTGACCGGCGGACCCGCGGAGCCCGGCTTCGCCGCTGCCGGGTACTGGGCGCGCAACGTCACCGAACCGGTGCTCTTCGAGGACGCGCTGCGCCGTGCTGCCGGCGCGGGGCACAACGCCGTACTGGAGATCGGTCCGCATCCGGCCCTGGCAACCCCGATCCTGCAGTGCCTTGACGGCCACGGGGCGGCAGTCCTCGCGGTCGAGTCCATGCGCGCGCAGCGGGACGGCCTCGCGTCGATGCTCGCCGCCGCGGGCACGCTGCACGTCAACGGTTACCCGCTGGACCACGCGGCCGTGCAGCCGGCCGGCGGCCGGCGGGTCCGGCTGCCGAGCTATCCCTGGCAGCGGGAGCGGTTCTGGATTCCCGACCGGCCGGCCCGGGCCCTGGTGGCGCGCGGCGAGGACCGGGCGGTCCCGGCACCGGACGAGCGCGGGAGCGGCATCCGGGACGACGTCGACGCGTCCATGTACGAAGTCGTGTGGCAGCCGGACCGCGCGGACCGTGCCACGGCGAACGGCGGCGCCGGTTCCGGAGGCGGTGGTCACTGGGTGCTGACCGGCGGCGCCGGGAACGGCGTGGCGGACCGGCTGTCCGCACTCCTCGAGGCGGCGGGCTACACCTGCCTGCGGATCCCGCCACGGATGCTCGACCCGGACGACGGGTTCCGCGCTCTGGCGGAGGCGGTCCGCGGCGCCGGCGCCACATTGCGCGGCGTCGTCCACCTCGCGGCACTCGACGCCGACCCGGCGCTGCGCACACCCGGACCGGAGTGGGACGAGGCGCTCGCCGCCTCGTGCGGCCCGCTGTTGACCGCGCCGCGATCCCTGTCGGCGCCCGGCATCGCGGCCGGAGCGCGCCTGTGGGTGGTCACCCGGGGCGCCGTCCCGGCCGGCGACGCGGCGTGCGTACCGGTGCTGGCGCCCGCCTGGGGCCTCGGGCGCGCCGTATCGATGGAACAGCCGGGCATCTGGGGTGGCCAGATCGACCTCGATCCGCAGGACCGGGACCCCGACGCCGAAGCCGCGACGATTGCCCGGGAGATCCTGCACCCGGACGCGGAGGACCAGGTGGCATACCGCACCGGACAGCGCATGGTTCCCCGGCTGGTACGGGCTGGAGCCGGCTGCGGTCCGGGCGACGCCGCGCCCGAGCCACTCGCGCTCGATCCGACGGCCGCCTACCTCGTCACCGGTGGCCGCGGGGCGCTGGGCCTGCTTCTCGCGCAATGGTTGTACCGGCGCGGGGCGCGGCACCTGATCCTGTTGGGACGTACCCCGCTGGCCCGGGGCGGCTCGGACAACGGGCATGCCGGCCCGGGCTCGGACAACGGGCATGCCGGCCCGGGCTCGGACAACGGGCATGCCGGCCCGGGTTCGGACAACGGGCATGCCGGCCCGGGTGACGCCGAAGGCCGGGTGCTCGCCGCGATCGAACGGCTGCGGCGCGACGGCGCCACCGTGTACACCCCGGACGGTGACGTCAGCGACCCCGAGGCGATGCACACGGTCTTCGACCCGCGCGGCGGGCCGTGGCCGGCCGTACGCGGTGTGATCCATGCCGCGGGCCTGTTCGAACTCCGGCCGCTGGCGGACATCGACTGGGCCGGGTTCCGGGCGGTGCTACGGCCGAAGGTCGAGGGTTCGCTCATCCTCGCCGCCGCCGCCGAGGGCACCGCGCTCGACTTCTTCGTCTCCTGCGGCTCCGCGTGGTCCGTGTTCGGGGCCGCGCTCGCCGGGCACCTCGTCGCCGCGTGCCACTTCCAGGACGTCTTCGCGCACGACCGCGCGCGGCGCGGCCTTCCGGCGCTGACCGTGGACTGGGGCTGGTGGGCCGACGGCTCGCTCGCCGAGGAGCACGGGGAATCCTTCCGGGCGACCGGAACCGCGCCGGTGAGCCGGGAGCTCGGCTTCGCCGCACTGGACCGGCTCACGGCCCCGGCTACCGGCCCGGCCCGGATCCAGGCCGCGGTAGCGCCGTTGGACTGGGACAGGCTGCTCGCGACGCTCGAGGCGAAGCGCCGGCGGCCGATGTTCGAGGCGATGCGGCCGGCGCACGGGGCGAGCACCGCGCGCGATGAGGAGCTGGCCAGCCGGCTGCGCGAGGCCGGAAACCCGGCGGCCCGGATCCGGGTGCTGGAGGACGCCGTACAGGTCGAGCTCGCGGTGGTCCTCGGCCGTCCGGCCGGTTCCCGGATGGATCGCGAACTCGGCTTCTTCGACGCCGGGATGGACTCGATCACCAGCGTCGAGCTACGCGACCGGCTCGCCCGGCGGCTGGGCGCCGAGGTGCCCGCCACCGCGGCCTTCGAAAACCCGACCGTCGCTGCGCTGGCCAGGTTTCTGCTGTCCGAGCTCGTCGGCGAGTCGGCGGAGCCGGCCGAGCTGGTGAAGCCGGCCGGGCAGGCACCGGGCGACGCGGTCGGGCGGGATGTCGGCCTGACCGGGCTCGAAGCGGAGCTGGCCCATCTGGCCGAGGACGACCTGCTGGAGCTCCTGAAGCAGGAGTTGGAAACGGGAGGCACCGCATGACGACCGATGACGGGACCGCGACGCCCGCGGAGCGGGACAGCCGCTTACAGCGCGAGGAACTGCTCCGGCGCGCCCTGCTCGAGGTGAAGGCGGCACGGGCCGAGGCCGCCGCGCTGCGGGCAGCCCGCCGCGAGCCGATTGCGGTGGTGGGTATCGGATGCCGGTTCCCCGGCGCGGAAGGCCCCGAACAGTTCTGGGAACTACTCACCGAGGCACGCACCGCCATCACCCCCATCCCCGCCGACCGCTGGAACAACGACCGCTACTACCACCCCGACCCCGACACCCCCGGACACACCTACGCCCGCCACGGCGGCTTCCTCCACGACGTACGCGGCTTCGACCCCACCGTCTTCGGCATCACCCCCCGGGAAGCCGCCGCCATCGACCCCCAACACCGCATCATCCTGGAAACCGCCTGGCACGCCCTCGAACACGCCCACATCCCACCCGACAGCCTGCACGGCACCAACACCGCCGTCTACATCGGAATGCGCGGAAGCGACTACGAACGGATGGGTGCCCGCGACATCACCGCCATCGACGGATACCTGGCCGTCGGCAGTGCGTGGAACTTCGCGGCGAACCGGCTCTCGTACGCTCTCGGCCTGCAAGGCCCCAGCCTCGTCGTCGACACCGCCTGCTCCGCCAGCCTGGTCGCCGTCCACCTGGCCTGCCAAGCCCTCCGCACCGGCGAAACCGACACCGCCCTGGCCGGCGGCGTCAACCTCATCCTCTCCCCCGATGCCATGATCGCCCTCAGCAAAGGCCGCATGCTCTCCCCCACCGGCCGATGCCACACCTTCGACCACAACGCCGACGGCTACGTCCGCGGCGAAGGCTGCGGAATCGTCGTCCTCAAGCGACTGTCCGACGCGCAGGAGGCCGGAGACCACATCTGGGCGCTGATCCGCAGCTCAGCGGTCAACCAGGACGGCGCGAGCGCGGGAATCACGGTGCCCCGTGGACCCGCGCAGGAGGAGGTGATCCGCAAGGCACTCGCCGACGCGGGGATCGAGCCGCAGCACATCGACTACGTCGAAACCCACGGCACCGGCACCACCCTCGGCGACCCCATCGAAATCCGCGCCCTCACCCACACCCTCACCACCAACCGACCCCACCACCACCCACTCCACCTCGGCTCCGTCAAAACCAACATCGGCCACCTCGAAGCCGCCGCCGGCATCGCCGGACTCATCAAAACCATCCTCACCCTCCACCACCGCACCATCCCACCCCACCCCACCACCATCACCCCCAACCCACACATCCCCTGGAACCCCCACCTACACATCCCCACCACCCCAACCCCCCTCACCACACCCACCCCCACCGCCGCCACCAGCAGCTTCGGCTTCGGCGGCACCAACGCCCACATCATCCTCCAACACCACCCCACCCCAACCACCACCACCACCAACACCAACACCAACACCAACACCAACACCAACACCAACACCAACACCAACGACACCACCAACACCAACCAACCCCACACCATCACCCTCTCCGCCACCACACCCACCACCCTCCACAAAACCGCCACCCAACTCCTCCACCACCTCCAACACCACCCCACCCCCCTCCCCCACCTCGCCTACACCACCACCCACACCCGCACCCACCACCCCCACCGCGCCACCATCACCACCACCAACCACACCCACCTCACCCAAGCCCTCACCGCACTCACCACCAACACACCCCACCCCCACCTCACCCAACACCACACCCCACCCACCACCACCCCACACACCACCTTCCTCGTGCCCGCCGCAACGCAGGACCCCGACTCCCTGATCGCCTGGTGGCGGGAACGCGGGGTAGTCGCGGACACCGTGCTCACCGAGGACGATCCCGAGGAGTTCCGCACCGCCGTCAAAGCGGCCGCGACCGCCGGCGCCGAGATCTTCGTCGAGCTGGGCCCGCGCGGTCTTGAGCACCTCGTCCGGCAGTGTCCCGGTGGGGAAGCAGCCCTCTACCTCCCGACCTACGCCCCCGACGATCCCGACCCGGAACACCGGCACCTCATGCAGCAGTCCCTCGGGATGCTGTGGACGCGTGGAGCCGTGATCGACTGGTCCGCGGTCTGCCAGCGCCCGGAGAAGATCCCGGATCTTCCGCGCTACCCGTTCGACCACCGCGACTACTGGGTTCCGTCGCTGCGGCACGAAATGGCCCTCGTACCGGCCGACGAGGGCGTCGCACTGCGGCCGCGCTTCACCGAATCGGCGGCCGGACAGCTCATCGCGGAAACGGAGCTGTCGCTGGCGGAGCTGCCGCTGCTCGACGAGCACCGCGTGCACGGCCGGATCGTGGTCCCCGCCATCGTCTTCCTGGAGCTGATGCACCGCTGCGCAGACCGCGCCCTCGATGGACCGTTCGCCCTGCGGAACCTGGCGCTGACCCGGCCGCTGATCCTCGCGGACGACGCCGCGCGCACGGTGCAGGCCATCCTGGATCCGGACAGCGACGGTCACGCCCGCATCCGCGTCTTCGCACGCGATCCGCACAGCGGCTGGCAGCAACTACTCGAAGCCGACGTCGTCGCGGCCGACTCCGGGAACGCCGACGAGCTGGAACCGGAGGAGTTCGAGCGGGCCCGCGGCCGGTGCCTCGACGAACTCGACCACGAAGAGTTCTACCGACGGGCCTGGCATCCCTCCTTCGCCCTGGGCGCGAGCTTCCGGCTGGTGCAGTCGGCGCTGCGTGGCCGGGCGGCCGCGGTCGGGCTCGTCGCGGCGCCGGACCCGGAGTGTGCCGCGCTGACCGCCGGGGTACGGTCCGACCTGCTCCTGATGGACACCTGCGTGCAACTGATCGCGGTCGCCGCCGGCCCTGGCGCCGGAGCCGAACGGCCGGTGTACGTGGGCACCGGCTTCGAGGGCATGACGGTCGAGCGAAGCTTTACCGACGGCGAAATACGCTGCACCGCAGTCCTGCGCGACGACCCCGCTCGCGGCCGGGACGACGGCGTGGTCGGCGACGTGTCGATCACCGACGAGGACGGGGTGCTCTTCGCGCTCATCAGCGGCGTGTCCTTCCGTCCACTCACCGCGGAGACCGTCGAGCGGCTGACCGCCGCGCCGGCGCCCGTCGGCTCCCCGAACCAGGCCCCGGGGCGTGCGAAGGTGGCCCGGCCCGACCCGGCGCGGCTGCGCCAGGCGAGCCCGCAACAGGCGCGACAACGCCTGGAGCAGTACCTCGTCGCGCTGCTCGGCTCGATCGAAGGCTGCGAGGCGGAGGAGATCGACCCTGCCGAGCCGGTGATCACCCGGGCCGACTCGCTGATGCTCGCCGAGTTCGTGACCGCGGTCGACCACGACCTCAGCGTGCGGCTGTCGATGCACGTCCTCTTCGACGCCGCCTCGCCGGCCTCGCTCGCCACGACGATCGCCGACGAGATCCGCACCGCTGCCTCCGAAACCGCCAAGCCCGCCATCGTGCCGGACGCGTCGGCGCCGACCGTCGACCCCGTGGTCGCCACGCAGCCCAGTCCGCTGTCGATCCTGAAGACGGGCAAGCTCACCCGGATGGGCGTGGACGAGATGGCCGCGCGTGCCGCGCTACCGCCATCGATCGCCGCCACCGAGCCGGCGTCGCATCCCGACAGCGCACCGCGTGGCACCCTGCTGACCGGTGCGACCGGCTTCGTCGGCGCCTTCCTGCTGGCCGAACTGCTCGAACGGCGCGCCGGCGACGTCTACTGCCTGGCCCGGGCCAGCAGCCCGCGGCGGGCGCTGGAGCGGATCCTGACCAACCTCGACACCTACGGCATCGACGTCGCCCGGCACCGGTCCCGGATCGTCGCGCTGCCCGGTGACCTGACCGAGCCGGGCTTCGGCTTGGCGGACGAGGCGCTCGCCGACCTGCACGCGCGGTGCGGGGACATCGTGCACTGCGGCGCCCAGGTCAAGTGGACCTATCCGTACAGAGCGCTGGAACGGGCGAACGTGTACGGCACCCGCGAGGTGCTGCGCCTCGCCACTATGGGCGGCCCGGTTCGCCCCGTGCACTTCATTTCCACCGTCGGGGTGTTCTCCTCGGTCGAATACGAGCCGGACGCCGTCTACGAGTCGCAACTGCCGATCGAGAGCGGACCGCTGGCGGTCGGGTACGCGCAGTCGAAATGGGTCGCCGAACAGATGATCCGTACCGCGCACGAGCGGGGCGTGCCCACCACGATCCACCGGATCAACACTGGAGGGGACAGCCGCACCGGTGCGTTCAACCGGCTCGACCACCTCAGCATGATGCTCAAGGGCTGTATCGAGGCCGGGGTGGGGCCGCAGGAGGTCAACGTCCATCTCCAGCCGGCGCCGATCGATTATGTCGCGGCGGCCGTGGTGGAGATCGCCCGCCGCCCGGAACTGAGCGGCGGAACCTTCCACCTGGTCAACGACACCGAGCTGACCTGGCCGCAACTGTTCGACATGGTGCGCGAGTTCGGCTACCCGATCGACCTGACCACCTTCGACGACTGGCGCGACCGGATCACGGGCTCGCGTTCCGGGACGATGGCGCTACTCGGCCTGGTGCCCTTCCTGGTGGACACCATCGACGACGCGCGGGTACCGCGCTTCGACTCGGCACGGACCCGCCACGCCCTGACCGGTACCGGACTGGTCTGCCCGCCGCTGACCACCGGGCTCGTGCACACCTATCTGCGAAGGTTCATCTCCGCCCGGTTCGTCGCCGCCCCGAAGGGAGCAGTCCGTGCAGTCCGTAGCGAATGAGCCGATCATCTATGACCCGGCCGATCCCGAGCACCGCGTCCTGCCCTGGCCGATGTACCGGCGTCTGCTCGAGGAGGCCCCGGTACACCGCATGGCCGCCACCACCGTCGATGGCGAGGACTTCTACATTCTGAGCCGGTACGACGACGTGGCGATGGCACTGCGGGACCGCAGGCAGTTCTCCTCACACGTGCGGCGGGGCGACTTCCTCGATCTGCCGATCATGGTGAACCGGGACGCCCCGGACCACACCAGGTTGCGCCGGGTGACCAACCGTGCCCTCGGTCCACGCGCGCTGAGCTCCCTGAACGGGTGGATCCAGGAAACCGTCGAGGAACTCGTCGAGGACCTGCTCGCCCAACGCTCCGTCGAGTTCGTCGACCAGTTCAGCACCGCGCTGCCGCTGCGGGTCGTCGGCGGCATGCTCGGCTTTCCGATGGAGCGCAAGGCCGAAATGCAGCGCTGGTCCCAGGCGGTCATCGAGGTCTTCTCCGTGATGGGCGGGCTCGACCCCGAACTGGTCCCGGGTTTCTTCGAGGACTTCATGGGCCTGGTGGGCTACATCGACGAGCTGGCCGCCGAGCGCGCCGGCTGCCCGCACCGCGGCGACATCCTCAGTGACCTGGTCTGTCGCAGGGAGTCCGGGGATGTGGACCACGACGAAATGGTCGGCCTCGGGTGGTCCTATGTCGCCGCCGGCATGGAAACCACCATGAACCTGCTGGGCGGTGGGATGAGAATGCTGCTGGAGGACCGGCATCTGGGCCGGGTCTTGACCGCGGACCCCGACCGCACAGATGATTTCATCGACGAATACCTGCGCCTATACACCCCGACTCCCTGGTTACTGCGCCGCGCAGAGGTAGACGTTGTTTTGCACGACACGGTGATCCCCCGCGGCGCACTTGTGCACACGCTGCTCGCCGCGGCCAATCGCGACCCGCGCAAGTTCCCGGACCCGGACGCGTTCGACCTGGACCGCCCGAACAAGGAGGACCACATGGCCTTCGGCGCCGGCCCGCACTTCTGCCCAGGCGCCGTGCTCGGCAAGCTGTTCGCGGGCAAGGCGTTCCGGGCCATTTACCCGCATCTGGACCGGATGTCGATCGACCCGGAGCGGCCGCCGCGGCTGCGTTCCCGGCCCGGCACTTATGGAATCGAGTACATGGGACTGCTCATCGAGCCGGAGACGCGCGCGGACGCGTCCTGAAAGCGAGAAAAAATGATCGAAACTATTGGACTCGGCAAAACATTCCGCGGTCGTCGCGGGCAGGTCGAGGCGGTGCGCGGTGTGGACCTCGTGGTGGAGCCCGGAGAAATCTTCGGCTTCCTCGGGCCGAACGGTGCGGGTAAGACGACGACGGTCCGGATGCTCGCGACGCTGCTTCGGCCCTCCTTCGGTCGGGCAACGGTGTTCGGCGCGGACCTCGTCGAGCAGCCGGCCGAAGTGCGCCGGCACATCGGCTACGTCGGCCAGCGAGGCGGCACCGACCCGACCATGACGGCCTGGCAGGAGCTGATCATCCAGGGCCGGTTCCAGGGCATGACCAAGTCCGCGGCGCAGGCACGGGCACAGTGGGCGGTCGACGCCTTCGAACTGGGCGAGTGCGCGGATCGGCGGACGGGCACGTACTCGGGCGGGCAGCGGCGGCGCCTCGACCTGGCGCTCGGCATGGTGCACTCACCCAGACTGGTCTTCCTCGACGAGCCGACCGCCGGCCTCGACCCGCAGAGCCGGGCGAACCTGTGGGTCCAGGTGCGCAGGCTGCGCGAGGAGGGCATGACCGTCTTCCTGACCACCCACTATCTCGACGAGGCGGACGCGCTGTGCGACCGACTGGTCATCATCGACCACGGCCGGGTGGCCGCGGAGGGCACGCCGCAGGATCTCAAGCGTGAGATCGCCGGAGACATCGTCGCGGTCGGCGTGGCCGGCGACCCGAAGATCGGCCGCAAGCTGCTGGCGGAGCAGCCGTTCGTGCGGGAGGTGGACGACACCGACCAGCAGACCATCCGGCTGTACGTGGACAAGGGAGACACCGCGCTGCCGCAGGTGATGCGCCTGCTCGACGCCAACGGGCTCGAACTGCGATCGATCACGCTGGAGCGGCCGTCGCTCGACGACGTGTTCCTGCGCAAGACCGGCAGGTCGCTACGCGATGCGAAGTGACACCGCCGCCCCCGGACGACCAAGGAGTACACCGTGAAGATCGCAAGCGAGACCTGGCTGGTGTTCCGGCGCGCCGTGACCCGGACCATCCACAGCAGGATGGGGGTGGCGGTGATGTTCGTCCAGCCCTTGTTCTTCCTGATCCTGTTCGCCCCGCTACTCAAGAGCAGCCTGCGCGGGGCAGACCCGGATGACGTGCTCAACCTGTACTTCCCGGGCCTGCTGGTGCAGATGGCGATATTCACCTGCCTCTACGCCTGCTTCTCACTGGTCACCGAGACGCACTTCGGCGTGCTCGAACGGTTCCAGGTCACCCCGGTCAGCAGGTTCGCCCTGCTGCTCGGGCGGAGTCTGCGCGACGCGGCGGTGCTGCTGTTCCAGTGCACGATGATCACCCTGCCGGCGATAGTGCTCGGGCTGCGCCTGTACCCCGTCCAACTGCTACAGATGGCGGGCCTGCTGTTGCTGCTCGCCCTGTCCATCGCGCCGCTCTCGTACGCCCTCGCGCTGATCTTCAAGACCAACGAGGTACTCGGTCCGGGGATCAACCTGATCACCATGCCGCTCCTGCTGCTGTCGGGCATCTTCGTGCCGATGACGTACGCACCGGACTGGCTGCGCTGGCTGTCCCTGGCCAACCCGCTGACGACGGTGGTGGAAGGCGCCCGGGAACTGTTTGCGGGACATGCCTGGAACAGCGGGGTCGCGTGGGCGTTCGGCCTGGCGATTGGCGGTGCCGTCCTGTCGCTCGCCTTCGCCGGACGGCTGTTCGCGCGCGTGGCGGAGTGACCTCGGACGCGTTGCCGGCGCGGCGGAGTTCCGCCGCTGTCGCGGGAGGCTGACCCACATGACAACGATCCTTGTCACCACGCACGCCATCACCGGGCACCTGCGCTACGCGACACCCTTGGTCCGGGAGTTGGTCGCCGGGGGCCACGACGTGCTCTGGTACACCGGGAGGGTGTTCGAGCCCCTGGTCGTCGGTACCGGCGCGAAGTTCGCACCGATGAGCACGCGCGCCGGGGCCGACGCCGGCGCCGCGGACGCGCTGCGGAGCGCGCCGGGCCGAACCGGTGGCGTCGGCGGGTACGGCGCCACCGTGCTGGAGGTGTTCGTCCGCCCCGTGCCGGCCTTCGTCGCGGACATCGACGAGCTGATCGACTCCTTCGCGCCCGAGGTGGTGGTCTCCGACCACAGTTTCCTGGCCGGGATGTTCGCGGCCGAGCGCCGCGGCATCCCCCAGGTGGTCTTCTCGACCGGGGCCCTGCACGTGTCGAGTGTGGACACGGCACCGTACGGCACGGGCCTGCGGCCCTTGCGCGGGCCGTTCGGCCGGATACGCAACCGCCTGCTCTACCACCTGGTCCGCCGGGTCGTGATGCGCGAGCCGCAGCGCGCCGCGACCCGGATCCGGGCGGCACTCGACCTGCCGCCGCTCGATGGCTTCTTCTTCTCCTGGCCGCAGCAGATCGTGGACCGCTACATCCAATCGAGCATCCCGCAGCTCGAATATCCACGACGCGACCTTCCCAGCTCCGTGGTGTTCTGCGGACCGACGCGGTTGGACGGGTTGGACGCCTGGGCGCGGCCGGCGTGGTGGGGTCGGGTCACGCAGGCACGGGCTGCCGGCCGGCCGGTGGTGTTCGTCACGCAGGGCACCGCCGCCACCGACCCGGAGAACCTCCTGTTACCGGCGATCGACGGGCTGGCAGACGAGGACATGCTGGTGATCGCCACGTCGGGCGGCCGCGATCCGCGGGAGGTGCTGTCCGCGGATCGCCACCCGGCGAACGTGGTGCTGGAGCCATACATCCCGTTCACCGAGGTGCTGCCGCAGGTCGACCTCATGGTCACCAACGGCGGTTTCGGAGGTGTGCAGACCGCGCTGGCGCACGGGGTGCCGCTGGTCGCGGTTGGGAACTCGGAGGACCACATGGAGAACAATGCCCGGGTGGCGTGGTCCGGTGCCGGCGTGTGGTTGAAGAAGGAGCGGCAGACGGCCGAGCGGATTCGCCACGCCGTGCGCACGGTGCTGACCCGGCCGGCGTACCGCGCCCGTGCCCGCGAGATGATGAGCGCCTACGAGCGCTTTCCGGACGGTGCCCGGGTTGCGGCGCGGGTGGTCCTGGACACCGCGGCCTCGCGCAAGCCCGGGACGGTCTGACCGCGCCTACCGATGCGACCCGGCACGCCACTCGGCCGCCAGTATCCGGTTGATCCGTCGGCCAGCCCGAATGCGAGCTGATCCGTACGGAATGTCAGATCGCCCAGGATCTCCGGGCGGGGACCAGCAGCCACCGGTTCCGTCTCGGAGAGAGCACGCTTGCGGTCCACGCCTGCCGGTCCCTCAGGTTGCGGTACGGAACAGGTTGGGTCGACGAACGCTATTCGTCGGCGACGAACTCCCGCAGCACTTTGGGCGGCCAGGAGCCGGAGTCGAATATGCCCAGGGAGTACGCCCTGCCGACCAGTGCCGTCCGGTTCGGCACGCGGAATCTGCGCAGCAGCCGTCCGATGTGGTAGCTCACGCCCTGCTGACTCAGAAAGAGGCTCGCCGCGAGCTGCACGCTCGAGGCGCCCGAGGCGACACCCTCCAGGATGGAGGCGTCCCGATCGTTCAGCGGCGGAACTCTGCGGCGGGGCGAGCGGGTCACCGCAGCCGGGAGGATCAGCTCGACCGCGTCCCTCCGGTGCGGGTCCCACTCGCTTCTCGACGCGAGTCTCCGGAGCTGGACCGGGTCACCCATGCCGGCGATTCGCCGTGAGGACGGATACCCGCGTGCCGATCCGGTGCGCCTCGGCCAAAATCGCGGAGCCGAAGGCACTCCAGAGCCCATCCAGCCTCGACGTGATCACGACGGTGTCCACGGCCTTGTCCGGTAATGCGGTCTGGATGCCCAGGTTGTGCCGCACGTCGTGGCGCGCGCCCGCGCCGTCCGCGAGGAGCCGGTCCACCACCTGCCGGTCGAAATCGGCGAGAACGCACGACTGCGTGACGGCCGGCACGACGGCGCCGGCGCCGAACACCGCAACGCGCTCATCGGGCGCGATCGGCTCGAACGCGTGCGCCAACTCCGCAGCGACGGTGAGCCCGGCGCATTGGTGGGTCCAGTCCGCCACCTGGCGGTTGAGGGTCTCCAGAGTGGCGAGCGCGGGCCCGCCGGGTGATTGCATGACCAGCCAGCCGAGCTCGAGCGGCGGCTCGGCGAACTGGTACTTGTCGAAGAAGCTCCGGGCGTTGCGGTGGAAGCCCGCGAGGTTCACCGCCCCGTCCCGCTCGTGCGGTGACTCGATCGCCCACGCGTCCAGGCTCAGGTGAATCGCGGTGCCGTTGCGTACCAGCCGGTAGCCCAGGTCGACGTCGTCCAGGCCCCAACCGCGGAAGTCCTCGTCGAAGCCGCCGACCGCCCAGAAGTCGGCGGCGGGCACGGAGCAGTTCGAGCTCCAGAACAACTCCTCCGGAAAAATGCGGTTCCGCAGGTCGAAGCCGACCTTCTCGAACTCGCCGTGCCGTGGGTCGCGAAACCCCGGCTCGTCCCGATAGCGGTCCGCCACCTGCTGCGGTGTCAGCGTCCGAACCGCCTCGGCCAGTCCGGGTGGGCACCGGTAATCCGGATCGTCGGTCTTCCGTGGCGGGTATCCGTACACGTACCCGGCAACCGCCCGGCCCGGCACGGCGGGTGGGGTGTGCGCGCGCAGATGTGCCGCGAGCAGATCCGGGCCGGCCAGCGTGGCACAGTCCAGGAAGACCAGCAGGGGTGCGGTGGCCAGCCGCGCGCCGGCGTTGCGCACCCGCGTCACGCCGTTGTCGCGCACCGGCCCGGCCTGGGCACCGAGATCCTTTTGAAAGTGGTATTTGCACCGCAGTCTGCCCGCGAAGGATTCGACGACGGACCGCGTCTCGTCGCGTGACCCGTCGTCGGCGACGACCACCTCGTACCGGTCGACGGGCAGCGTCTGCGCGCACAGGCTCTCAAGCGTCAGGCGCAGATCCTCGGCGCGGTTGTAGGTGGGGACGATGACTGAAATCCGCGGCGCCGCGTCGGCGCCGCCACCGGCCGACTCGCCGTCTATCTCCGACACTCGACTCTCCTCGGAGTACGCATCGCCGAAGCGGCTTCCCACAAATACCCAGACAAGCGTTTGGCAGTGATGACGGTCAGCAACCTAGCCGGGATCCCAACGAGCGGTCAAGTCGACGGAACCAATCTCCTGGCACCGACGATCGTCAATGCTGTGGCGGTTGTCCCTGGTCAACTGCACATCGGCTGGCCATCGCACAGTCGTTAGCGGCCACAACTACTCGTTGGTATTGCGTAGTTTTACCTAACGCACTCGCTAGGACAATCTGGTAGAACTGCTGCAGCGTTCCACGTCGGCCGGGTCCACCATGCGCGCACCGGGACACCGGCCCGAACGCCACGTACCACTGGTGGCGCGATCCCTACCTCAGGCGGCGACCCATGAATGATCAGCTTTGGCAGGACGTACTCGCGCTACAGGTTCTGGCACCGCTGTCATCGAGCTATCTGCCATGGAATATGGCGGCAATGCGGCCCAGCGGTGTCGTCACCGTACTCAACGAGATCATCATCAACCGGCGGCGATGCATCGTAGAGCTGGGGGCCGGCATCTCGTCCATCTACATCGGACGCCTTCTGCGACAGCGAGGAGGACATGTCTGGACCGTGGAACACGACGAACAATGGGCAGACGCCGTTGAGCAGGAGTTCGCAGACGAGTCGCTGGAGGACGTAGTGACGGTCGTGCGCGCCCCGCTGGCGCCGACGGAGTCGGCGTGGCCCGACGAGGAGAACGCGTGGTACGAATCGGAGGCCATTCGACGGACGATCGCCGACCGGACGATCGACCTGCTCGTCATCGACGGCCCGCCCGCGAACGACGTCGCGCGGCAGCACGCGCGGTATCCTGCGATTCCATTTTTCTCCCCGCTGCTCGCCGACGACTACACCATCGTGCTCGACGACGTCAACCGACCCGGCGAGCAGGAGATCATGAAACGCTGGGAACGGGATCTCGGCATCAGCTTCGAACAACACGTGCTCGCCGGAGGAATCGGCATCGGCCGGTCGCGGTCATCATTTGCGGTGTGAATCACGGGAGGCACCATGAAGGTCGTCACCATAGCATCCGATCTCGATCAGCCCTTCCTGCAACGACTGCTGATCCCGTCCTGCGGCATACTCGGACTCGACCTGATCATCCTGCACTCGACCCAGGAAGGCTTTCGACACAGCGACAAGCGGTCGATCTTCACGGATTATCTCGCGCGGCACGCGGACGCCGACGAACTGATCGTGTTCACCGACGCGTACGACACGTTGTTCATTCGGGGAGAGCAGCATATCGAGGATCTCTACACGAGCTTTTCGCAACCGGTCGTGTTCGGCGCCGAAGCCGGTAGTTGGCCGCTGGGCGCCCTCGGGTTCGCCCTCCTGGACACTCCCCCGATCTATCCCTACCCCTTCCTCAACAGCGGTGGTTTCGTCGGCCCGGCCGGCGTTCTGCTCGATCTCTACAACAGATACCCGAAGCCCCCGAGCGAGCGGTTCGAACTCCTGGAGAAGTTGCGACTGTTCGACTACGACACCGACGAGCGGTACGCGTTCAGCGACCAGTACTACTGGACGCTGGTACAACTTGTCGAAGGCGGGACGGTAGCACTCGACCACAAGGCCCTGCTCTTCGAGAACCTCGGACCGCGCGTACCGGACGTGTGGGACCTGAAGATCTTGCTCGGCCACTACGAGTTCTATGCGCAGGACCGGAAGGCGGCCAGCTACCGGGAGGAGCGCGAACGGCTCGAAGAGCTGCTGCGAACCCCCAGCCAGGCCGCCCACATCCACTTCTCCAATCCCATGAGCAAGGCCGCGGTGCTGGACCTGCTCGACGAAGGACGGTTGCCCGACTGGCTTCGCGAGGTCACCGGATCCAACCCGCCCGGCGCATCGGGACCGACGATCCTTTCTCACGAACTCAGGTGAACGACCACGCGGAGGCACTCGTGCGGACCGACCAGGGGGCTCGGCTCGTGGAGAGGCCGGTCTTCATCCTGTCGGCCGTCCGATCCGGATCGACCTTGCTTCGCTGCATTCTCAACACACATTCACAGATCTACGCACCACATGAGCTTCATCTGCCCTCCATGAAGGTCGAGGTCCCCACCTGGTACGCCGAACTGGCGCTGCGGACCGCCGGACTCGTCGGCGAGGAACTTGACTTCCTCCTGTGGGACAGAATCCTCCATCGCCTGCTTGAAGCAAGTAAGAAGTCACTGATCGTCGAGAAGACGCCCTTGAACTCCCTGTCCTGGCGTCGGCTCAGCGAGTGCTGGCCGCGGGCCCGCAACATATTCCTGCTACGCAATCCAGCACACATCATGAAATCGGCGCTGCGGGCGGGGCCCGATCCAGAGTCCGAGGTCGTCCCTATCGTTCTCAGGATGATCGACGGGGTTGAAGAAGCTCGGCGGGAGTTGCCGGGCATCACGGTTCGGTACGAGGGCCTGATAGCTGAGCCGGTCGAGACGACGAAGGCTGTCTGTGCCTATCTTGAGGTTGACTGGGAACCGAGCATGCTGGAGTACGGCCGGGCAGACCACGGCCCGTTCCAGCCGGGAATCGGCGACTTCGGCACCGCTATCCGCTCGGGTCGGCTCCAGCCCCGGCCGGAGCGGTCGAGCACCGAGCCCGTTCCCGACTACCTCGAAGATCGATGCGCACGCTGGGGTTACGGAAGGTCCTCGTCAATCGCGACGGAGATACAGGATGCCGGCTGAGCCCTCGACGTCACCACTCACGCTCGACCTAACTCGGCTTCCGCCACCGTCCAGCTTCTGGCCGGCTCGCGGGACACCGGACGTCCTGCCGTTCCAGGATGCCACGTTCGATCGCGCCGTCATCGGACTGGAGGTGCTCAACGTCTCGCGGCTTCAACGGTTGTTCGACGAGTTGGGTCGCGTAGTGGTGGTTGGCGGCGAGATCGAGTTCGTGGCGCGCGACGACGATCTCGTCGACGCTCTGAAGATCCGCTTTCCGGACATGATCGCGGCGATTCTCCGAGGTTTCGACGTTCACTCCATCACGTCGAACGACGGTCGCGTCGTCATCCAGGCGCGGAACCGGACCGCTCGAAAACCAGTCGACGTACGTGTAGAGACCATCGATTCGACCGCCGATGCCGCCGCCGCGCTCATGTGCATGATACGCGACCGTGACATCGAACAGGCAGTCGGCAATGGTTCGCCGACCGCCGGCCGGCCGTGGCGGATCGACGTGGCGAACAGCAATGGAACAGCGGCGGAGACGGTCCGGTTCGAGTCGGCCAGTCTTCCGACCGGGCCGTCGCGGCGGCCCGACCTCCGCGTCGCGGCCGTCCTGGGCGAGCGCTCGCGCTCGGCGCTGCGGTACGAGTTCGCGTTGGAGCCGGTATGGCGGGACTCGTGGCCTGCCGCCTTCCGGCCCGACCCGCCGCAACTCCTGCTGGTCGAGTCGAGCATCCCGGCCCGCGGTACGGGCGGTCCGTTCACCGCGGATGGCGGGCTCAGCCGATGGACGCTGGACCTGCTCGACCACTGTCGGCAACACGCCGTTCCCACCGTCTTCTGGAACAACGACGACCCGCTGAACTACGAGTCGCTCCTGCGCAGCGCCCGCCACTTCGACTGGGTGTTCACCGTGGACGCGAGCTGTGTAGTCCGGTACCGGGCGGACCTTGGGCACGACCGGGTCGGCGTGCTGCCGTTCGCGATCCAGCCGCGCATTCACAATCCGGTGGGAGCCTTCTCGCACAGCGTCGGCGACATCGCGTACGCGGCGTCAGGTCACGATGCCGGCCGTCAGGCGGACGCGGAGCAGATCGACAACCTCCTGGGCGCCACCGCTGGTCTCGGGTTGCACATCCTCTCGCTCGGCGAGTCCGAGTCCCGTTCCGGGCTACCCACCGGCCCCGAGAACAACGTCGTCAGCCGTCTGGCGTATGACCAACTGCTGAGCGCGTACCGGCGCTATCGAATCCTGCTCAGCGCGAACCCGGCACCGGACTCCCCGACGAGGCTCCCGCCCGAACTCCTGGAATCGCTGGCCTGCGGTACTCCGGTGATCAGTGGGCCCTCGTCCGCGATTGCTCCGATGCTGGGCTCCGGTGTGGTGGAGGTCGGCTCCGACACGTCATCGTCGCGGATGCTGGTCAAGGCCCTTCTGGCGAGCACCGAGCTGAGGGACCGCAAGGCGGTGGAAGGTGTCCGGCGGGTCATGCGGGACCATACCTATGCGGGCCGCGTCGACGACCTCCTGAGGACCGTCGGCCTCGACGCCGCTCCCCGCTCACGTCCGCTGGTCTCCATCGTGGCACCGACCCATCGGCTCGGCGGGTACGAGAGCATCATCAGGAACGCGGGTCGACAGACGTACCGGGATTTCGAGCTGATCCTCGGGCTGCATGGCGTCGATGAACCGGAGTCCCGCATCCGAGATGTCGCGCGCGACCAGGGGCTGCACAACCTCACGATCGTGCGACTGCCGAGTGAGCGGTCGCTGGGGTCCATCTGCAATGAGCTGATCGAGGCCGCGTCCGGGACGCACGTTGCCAGGATGGACGACGACGACTTCTACGGTGCGCACTATCTGGAAGATCAGATGCGCGCCTTCGAGTACACCGAGGCGGACGTCGTCGGGAAGTGGACCAGATTCATCTACCTGGAGAAGCTACCCGCGCTCGGGGTGATCTTCCCAGGCAACGAGCATGTGTACGGACCGCCCCTGTGCGGCGGGACACTCCTGATGCGCCGGGATCTGTGCCACGCGGTCAAGTTCGCCGACCGGACGAGGGGCGAGGACATCGCGTTCCTCATCGACTGCGCGCGACAGGGGTGCGCCACGTACGCGACCGACCGGTTCAACTACGTCTACGTGCGCCACGCCGACAAGTCACGGCACACCTACCAGCCGGATGACCTGGACCTGCTCTCCCGGACCAGGATCGTGTCGTTCGGCTCGTCGCTGGAGCACGCATTCGTCTAGAATGGACAGTTGCATGAGGGTTGTCTTCACCGGGGCCCCGCTGCTCGGTCATCTCCTGCCGCAGTTGCCGACGGCCCGAGCCTTCCATGACCAGGGGCACGCCGTGTCGCTGATGGTGCCGGAGTCCGTCGCGAAGGTCTTCGCCGCCGAGGAGTTCGAGATTCTTCCCGCTGGCGCGGATGCGAGCGCGCTCCAGGCCGAGGTCCTGCGCCGTACGGGTGAGGACGTGTTGGCGGGGGCGTCGCTCGGAGCGCAGCTTGAGGCGTTCGGCAACGCCCGGATCGACCTCTCCCTGGCGGAGAGTCTGGCCACGGCCCGGGCCTGGCGGCCGGATCTGATCGTCGTCGACCCGGGGGATGTCCTCGGGCCGCTGGTCGCCGTCCTGCTGGACGTGCCCTTCGCCACGCTGACGTACGGGCCAGAGGGTTCGGAGGAGTTCCGGCTGGCCTTGAACGAGAATGTGGCCGGGCAGTACCTGAGCCGCGCATCGGCGCCCCGGCGGGCCCGTTGGGTGCTGGACGTCTGCCCCCCGGGTCTGCAGATCGACGACTGGCAGGTGCCCGAGGGGTGGCTGCCGTTGCGCCCGGAGGCTCACCGGGCTCCACGAGACCAGCGCACTCCCGCGCTCCGAACGCTGGTCGGGCGACCACGGATCCTGGTCACCTTCGGCACCCTCTTCACCGACGCCCGGCGGCTCAATCCCATCCTGCGGGTACTCGCCGCCACCGGCGCCGCCCTCCGGGTGCCCGTCGGGCTCACCGCCTCGGCCGACGACTTCGACGTCGACCACACTGCCGTCGCCTTCGAGCCGTTCGTGCCGATGCGCGACCTGCTGGCCGACATCGACCTGGCGGTCTGCCACGGCGGCGCCGGGACCGTGCTCGGCGTGCTGACCGCCGGGCTGCCCATGGTGGTCGTACCGCAGGGCGCGGACCAGTTCCTGCACGCCGAACGGGCGGCCAACGCGGGCGCCGCCATTCAGCTCCTGCCAGACGACTTCACTCCGGAAGCTCTGGCCCAGGCCGTCGACACGCTGCTCGGCACACCGACCTACCGGAGCAACGCCCGCAGGATCGCCGATCAGATCGCCGCCATGCCCTCCCCCGAAGAAGTAGTCACCACGCTGGCGGCAGCCTTCGTCACCGGCCAGCGATAGACGTTCGCGATCGACCATCCGCACCGGTCGCCGACCGCGGGTCAGCCCACTCCGGCACCGACGTCAACTCGGACGTGGGCAACCTCGGCGCCGACGGCCTCCCGGACGCGCGGCTGGCCATGGTGCGCTCGCTCCGGATGGCCGCGGCGAAGGGCATGGAAGCGGATCCGTTGCGGAGCTGTCGGAAGAGACCGTTGTTCATGGGCAAGTGGTGGTAGCCGTCATCGGCCGACAAATGGCGCTTCGGGTGGCCGTCCATTCGGCGTCCAGTGGCGATCCAGAGGCGGCCGGCACCCTGAGCTCCGTGGGTGATGAGGTGACGCCGATGGTGGGACGTGCCGCCGAACTCGAACTGCTCGACCGGGCGCTCTCGATGGTCGCGGCCGGCCGGTTCACCGGGGTGGAGATATCCGGCGGGCCGGGCGTCGGCAAGACGCGGCTGCTGTCCGAGCTTCGGCAGCGGGCCGCGGCGGCGGGGTTGTCGACCTGCTCGGGCCGGGCCGTCGAGGTGGAACAGAGCCGCCCCTACGGGTTGTTCGCCGAGGCGTTGGGCCCGCTCGGGTGGCGGGCGCCGGAAAACGCCGACCGACTGGAGGTCTACCATGGAGTACGCCGGCTGCTGGGCGGCGTGCTGTTGCTGGACGATCTGCACTGGGCCGACCCCGCGTCACTCCAACTGACCGAGCACCTCATCCGCCGGCCGCCACCGCGGCCAATGCTGATCGCGGTCACCTTCCGGCACAGCCGGCCGCCGGTGCGGGTGGTGGACGCCCTGGTCGGCCACGGGCCGGCGGCGATCCGGATCGACTTGGCCCGGCTGGGTCCCAGCGACCTGGAGAGCCTCCTGCCGGATCTGCCGCACCGCCGGCGGGAGCTGATCCTGCGGGCCAGCGGTGGCAGTCCGGGCCTCGTGCGGGCGCTGTGCCGGCTGAGCGACAATGCGCTGGCCGCACTGCTGTCGGGCGGGGACCACGACGGAGACCGGGACATCGGCGGCACGGCACGGGACGTCCTCGCCGGCCTGGCCGCGGAGATCATCGCGCAGGATCCGGACACCCGAGCCGTGGCGCAGGCCGCCGCCGTCGCGGGCGACCAGGCCACCGTCGACCTCCTCGCGCACGTGACGGGACTGACGGTCACGGCGGTGACCTCCGCCGTCGACCGGCTGTGCTGGCTAGGTCATGTCGAGGTGTACGGCACCCGGTTCGGATTCCCGAACCCGGTGCTGCGCGCGGCCGTCCGGGCGCTGGTGGGGCCCGCCACCCGGGTGGGACTCCACGCGCGGGTCGCCGGCTACCTGCGTACGCACGGCGGACCGCTGCGGGCGCTGGCGCATCACACCGAACGGTCCGCCGGGCCCGGCGACGAGACCGCCGCTCGCATCCTCGTCGACGCGGGCCTGTCGTGTGTGTTCTCCGCCCCGGCGCAGTCCGGCCGGTGGCTTGCCGCCGCGCTACGGGTCCTGCCCGAAGGGGACCCACGGCGGCCGACCGTCACACTGCGGTATGCGCGCGCCCTGGCCCTGACCGGGGACCTGAACCGCCCCCAGGCGGTGCTCACCGACCTGCCCGACGACCTGGCCGAGCTGCCCGACGAGGGTGGGACACGGGTGGGGGACGTTCGGGCGCTGGTCGCGCAGCTTCGGGGTGATGCGGACGAGGCCGCGGCGATCCTGCGCGAGCTGCTGCGCCGCGGTCGGACCGGTGCGGCGGCCGAGGTCGGGCGCCGGGTACGGCTGGCGGCGGCGGAGGCGCTGCGCAGTGACCCGGGCGCTACCCGGATACACGCCGAACGGGCGCTGGCGGGTGCGGGGAACGACCGGTCCGTGCTCGCCGGGATGGCGCATGGGTTGAGCGCGGTGGCCGCCCTGTCCGAGGGACGTATCGCGGCGGCCCGCATTCACCTGGCCAGTGCGACGGACTTGGTGGATGCCGCCGCCGACGAGTCCCTGTGGCCGCACCTCGACCTGCTCGGCACGGTCTCCTCGGCGGCGGCGGACCTGGGCGACCTGGCGGCGGCGGGCCGGCACCTGGCCCGGGCCAGGGAGCTGGCGGAGGACACCGGCCAGCGCGGCGTGCTGCCGTACCTGCTGGTGCTGGAGGCCGCCCTGCATACCCGGGCCGGCCGGTTGGCCGCGGCGCTGCGGCTCGCTCGGGAGGCCGGTGCCGCCGCCCGGCGCGCCGGCAGCGCCGAGTTGGCGGCGATGGCGGACGCCGTGCTGCTGCGACCGCTGCTGTGGACGGCCGGTCCCGGCGCGACCGCCGCCGTGGCCCGCCGGCTGGCGGACGCCGACCGGCCCCGCACCGCAACGTGGCGGCGGGTCGCGGGGCTGAACCTGGCCGTGGCGGCGCTGGCCGCCGGGCACCCGCAGGAGTGCCTCGACCGGCTGGCCATTGGCCCGTCGCCGTCCCAGGCGCCGGCCGACGCATCGGCGGCGGCACCGGCCAACGCCCCACCCGTCGCACCACCACGAGCCACCGCGGCACCGCCAGCCCACGCATCACCGTCGGTCGAAGCGCCGGCCGCCGTGCACGCGGAGGTGCTGCGGGCGGTCGCGCTGGCCGGCACGGGCGACCTCGGCGCGGCCAGGATGACGGCAGAGCGGGCGCAGCTAACCGCGGCCGGCGCCGGCCTGCCGTACGAGCTGGGGCTGGCCGGCTACGCGCGGGCGTCCATCGCGGTACGGGCGGGCAGGTCGGGCGAGGCGGCCCGACTGGCCCGCGGCGCGGCCGCCGACCTGGCCACCGCCGGCGCCCCGTTCGACGCGGCGCTCGCGGAACACCTCGCCGGTCGCGCGCACGGCCGGGCGGGTCACGTCGAGTGGGGGCGAGCGGCGTTCGATCGCGCCCTCGCCGGCTACCGGGAGTGCGGCGCCGGCTGGCTGGCAGCCGTGGCCGTCGCCGAGCGGGACCGGCCGGTGCGCACGTTGACCGCCCGAGAGCGGGAGATCGCCGACCTGGTCGCGATGGGCCTGACCAACCAGGAGATCGCGGCGCGGCTGTTCCTGAGCCGGCGGACCGTCGAGTCGCACCTGTCGCGGATGTTCGCGAAGCTGGACGTCCGCTCCCGGACCGGGCTGATCAACCGGCTGCGCGCGGCGTGACCCTCAGGTTGTGGTGGTCCGGGGTCGGCCGGGGCCCATCGGGGCGAGTCCAAGGTCGCCGAGCGCGGCCGCGCCGCGCGCGGCATGGACTCCGCCGGCGAGCACCAGGGTCCGTGCGGACTGGTAGCGGCAGCCGGCGGCGTCGAACGCATCTGCCACGGCGAGCAGCGCCTCCTGGTCGCCGTCGAGCAGGGCTTCGGCTCGTTCCACCAAGGAACCGGCGACGGGGTTGCCGGCCACGATGGCCCGGGCCTCGGCCAGGCGGTCGCGGGCGTCGGGGCTCCCGGCGAGTACGGCGGCCTCGGCGCGCAGCGCGACGTACCAGTGGAGCCAGATCCAGGTGACCCACTTCCACACCTCGCCGGGCTCGGGCACCATCCGCTCCAGCGCCTCTGGTGCCTGCCCGCGGTGCAGCAGAAGCATCGCGTCGAAGACCGCCCCGTACCCGTAGATGTGCTCCGGCGGGGTGCCGAGCTGATTCAGGACAGCGCGCCAAACGCGGTGGGCCTCCCGGTCGTCGCGCAGGCCGTGGATCATCGCAACGCCGGCCGCCGCCGGACCGAGGACCGGCCTGGCGGGGCTGCCGGCCCGCTGCCACGCTTCGAGGAACCGGACGCTGCCGGCGAGTACCTCGTCGACGTTGCCCGCCAACGCGTCGGCCACCAGCAGCCAGCTCGTGGCACGATGGCCGACCTCTGCCAGCAACGGGTGATCCGCGAGTTGCCGCGCCCACCGGCGGGCGCTCGGCAGGTCCCCCGCACCGAGGCTGGCCTCGGTGGCCATCCCGAGTGCGTCGATCAGCTCGTGGGTGCTGGCCGGGGTATCCGGCGTGGACGAGAGCAGCGCGATCCGCCGCTGGGCCGTGGCCGCGACGGCGAACGTGTCACCGGCCCAGCTCTGGGCGCCGGTGAGCGCATCGAGAGCGGCGGACTCGGCGAGCGGGTCGCCCGTACGGTGCGCGAGTTCGACCGCCCGTTCGGCGCGCGCGATCGTCTCCGGTACGGCGTTGTCGGGTGGGCCCTGGGCGGCGCCGAACGCGTCGGCGAGCACTCCCGCCTCGGCCAGCGCCACCGCGGCCTGGGCGGCCCGGTCCTCGCCGGCCAACTCCCGCGCCTCGGTGAGGAGCGCGATCGCCTCCTCCTGGGGCGGGATCCGGGCGAATTTGGTCGAGAACCGGTAGGCGTTGGTGGCGGCCGTCGCCAGGTCAGCGGCGGCGCCGGCGGTGTCCCCGGACCGGTGGGCTGCCTCCGCGGCCGCACGGTGGAAGCCGTACATCTCATCACCGCGCATCCGGCATCCGGCCACAGCCGCGGCCTGCCGGAGCATCGACGCGGTGGCGGCCAAGTCGTCCGCGAGCCCGGCCGCCTGCTCATAGCGCCGCTGGGACTCGCCGATCAGGTGACGGGTGAAGGTCAGCTCCGCCAGGCACCGGGCGAGACGATAGGCGTCCGCGCGCTGCTCCGGCCGGTCGGCCGCCCACGCCAGGGCCGAACGGAGGTCGTCGGCCACCGCGTCGAATCGGGCTCGCCAGTCCGCTCCTGCCTCCGCCAGGCCGGTAGCCTTGGCCAGGCACCAGCGAAGGTGCCGGGATCGGGCGTCGACCAGCTCGCCAGCCTCGGTGACCCGCTCCGTCCCGTACTCGCGGATGGTCTCCAGCGCCCGGTACTGGGTACCGCCTGGGGAGGCCGTCACCACCAGCAGGCTCTGTTCGGCGAGCCGGGCCAGTCCGTCGGCGACAAGGCCTTCCTCTGACCCGGCGACCTCCGCCGCCGCCGAAGCGGTGAACGGCGCCGCAAAGACCGACACCCGGCGCAGCAGCGCCCGGTCGGCCGGCTCCAGCAGTGCGTGGCTCCAGTCCAGCGCCGCCCGCACCGAACGGTGCCGGTCATCGGCACGGGAGCCACCGGTGAGCATCCGGAGCGGATGGGACAGGGCGGCGGTGATGCCATCCAGCCCGAGCGTGGGATACCGGGCGGCGGCCAGCTCGATCGCCAGCGCCATGCCGTCGAGCCGCTCGCAGATCGAGGCGATCTGGTCGCGCAGTGCAGGATCCAGCGGCCGGCCCACCGCCGCCGCCCGCTCCATGAACAACGCGACCGCGTCAGACCCGCCGTCGACAGCCAGCGACAGTGGCGGCACCGGATACACCCGCTCGAACGGCACCATCAGCCGCGCCCGGCTGGTCGCCAGCGCCGTCACTCCAGGGCACGCTGCCAACAGCCGCTCGAGAAACAGCGCCACCCCGTCCACCACCTGCTCGCAGTTGTCCAGCACCAGCAACGCGTGATGGTCGGCCAGCGCATCGACCACGGACTCCGTCATGTCGCGGCCGGGCTGCTCGCCGAGGCCGAGCGCCCCGGCGACCGCGGTCGCAACCATGTCCGGGTCGGTGGTCGGGACCAGGTCGACGAACCACACCCCGTCGGAGTACCCGCCTGCGGCTTCCGCGGCCACCGTCAGCGCGAGCCGGGTCTTGCCCACTCCGCCGGGGCCGACCGCGGTCACCTGCTGGTGTGCCTTGATCAGCTCGGTCAGCTCGGTCCGCTCGCTCACCCGCCCGATGAACGAGGTCAGCGGGGCCGGCAGAACCGGCTCCGGGTGAGCCCGGCCGGTGCCGGCCAGTTCAGGCGCACGCCGGGCAAGCGCACGCCGATCCGGGACCGCCAGCTTGCGCAGCAGCGAGGAGACGTGCGTCTCCACGGTACGCACCGAAGTTCAAGACGCGCTACGCGACATTGGGATTCAGTGACCAGGCAAAGCTGGACGAGGGCACAATGTGGCCGGCCGCTCTCGCCCTGACCGAGGTGAACGCCGAGGTGGAGGCGCGGATCGGCGCGCTCGTGAAGCAGGCGGTGGGCTGAGGCGCGCCCCGGTGCGGCAACCCTTGCACCTGGGGCGCCCCCCGATCCAGGTAGTTATCCGGCGGTCGATGTTTCGGCCTGCCGGGGCCCTGGTGGACACCGCCCTAGCTGACCCGGCGCTGAACCCGCCACAGGCCGACCACCGCGAGCAGCGAGCTGAACCCGAGATACAGCGCCAGTTCGATCCATTGGAACGGCCAGAAGCGCCGGTTGGGCTGATAGGTGAGCTCCACGTGGAGGTTGAGTTTGCCGAGGCACACCGCTGTGTCACCGAACCTGCCGCTGGCGCCGGTCTTCGGGGCGTTGTCCAGACACTCGTCGAAGGCGGCGTCGGACAGTTGCCGGCCCTCAGGCGTCAAGAGCGCACTGGTATCCGTGACCCAGGCGTCCGGTATCTGCAGTCCTCCGACGACCGGCCCGCCGGTAATACTGCCCAGCGACCGGGCCTGGTTGATGGCGTCGGCACTCATGGAGACGGTGGTCCGCTCGGCGGGCATGTAGTGCGGTCGCAGCAGATTCGGTACGACGAACTGCACCGCGATCACGGCCAGGAACACCATCGCCATCGCCGGTAGGGTACGGCGGACCAGCAGCCCGGTGACGGCCCCGAAGGTGAAACCGAAGACGGCGTACCCGATGGGCGCGACGACGCGTGCGCCGAACAGGAGTGCGTTGAACCGGTCGCCGGCCACCTGGTCGACCGGGGCCGCCGCCCAGGTCAACAGCGCGCTGAGCGTACCGGAGCCGGCGATGCTGGCGAGGGCGAGCACCGCCAGCTTGACGGCGAGCCAGCGGCGGCGGGACACACTCTGGTTCCACACCAGTCGATGGGTGCCGGTCTCCAGTTCCCGGGCGATGAGCGGCGCACCCCAGAACGCTCCGATGAGCGCGGGTATCAGGCCGAACCCGGCGGCGAGGAACAGCATCGTCTGCCCGTACTGGCTCGGGAGCTGGGATGGTTCGCGCGCGGCACGGATGTCCGCGCCGAGTTTGAGCAGGTAGATGGCGGCCAGGACCAACAGGATCGCTCCGGCGAGCGCCTGGATGCGGAACTGCCGCAGGCTCATTCGGATCATCGCGCCACCGCCGCACCACCGCGGGGCGCGGCAACCGGTGCGGCGGCCCGCGACATGTAGGCGAGGACCAGTTCCTCCAGCGTGATCGGCCCGCCGTCCGGCGCCGCCGCGCTGTGCCGTACCGCTGTGTCGTCTCGGACCAGGGCGCGGCCGTGCTCCGCCCAGATGACCTCGACTCCGGTGGGCATCGTGGCCGGATCGCCGGTGATCCTGTAGTGCGAGGCGAGCAGGTTCCGTACCGGGCCGGCGACCTGAACGCGCGAGTCGCAGAGCACGACGAGGTAGTCACAGACCTGCTCGACATCGCTCAACAGGTGCGAGGAGAGTACGGCACTGGCCCCCAACTCACCGACGAACTCCACGAGACTGCGCATGAAGTCCTTGCGTGCCAAGGGATCTAGCGCAGCGGCGGGCTCGTCGAAGATGAGCACCTCGGGGCGCTTCGCGGCGGCGATGGTCATCGCGAGCTGCGCGCGCTGGCCGCCGGAGAGCCGGCCTGCCTTTTGCGCGGGGTCCAGGCCGACCTGGGTGATCCGTCGCCCGGCGAGCGCCGGGTCCCAGGACGGGTTCAGCCAGGCACCCATCTTCAGGTGGTCGGCGACGCTGAATGAGGCGTACACCGGAGTGTCCTGGGCGACGAAGCCGACCCGGGCCAGGTGCGCCGCGTTGGCTGCCGGCCGGGACCCGAGGACGGACAACGTACCCGAGGACGGCCGGATCAGGCCGCAGGCCAGTTGCAGGAGCGTTGACTTGCCGGCGCCGTTCGGGCCGACCAGCCCGACGATATGCCCGCGCGGGATTTTCAGGTCGCAGTCGGTCAGTGCGGTGCGGCGGCCGTACCGTTTGGTCAGCCGCTCGGCGCGCAGCACGAATGGAGTTTCCATGGGCCCATCCTGGGAACGGCGGGCCGGGCCGGGCATCGGTCCGAAGAAGGGTTCGGTACCCGGCCGACCCTACTTTCGGCCGGTTCGGGCGGGCCGGTGATTTCCTAGCGTTCTCGGCATGGACACGACACACCGAACGGCGGCGAACGCCATGCTGGGGCTGGTCTTCGTCGCCGGGCTCGGGCTCACGGCGTACCTGATCGCGGACAGTTGGGGCGGGCTGTACTGGCTGTTCGACTGCGTGGCCGGGACGGCGGCAGGGGTGCTCGCGCTGCTGCGCGGGCAGCAGCGGACCTGGCCGGTGGCGGGCGGGCTCGCGGTCGCGGCGGTGGCCGTCGTGGTGGCCCGGGTCGCGGACCTGCCGCAGGAGCCGGGACCGGTCACCGCACTGGCACTGGCCGTACTCGTCGGATCGGGGATCCGCACGCTGCCGGGACCGCGTGCCGCGGCCGTCGCGGCGGGCGGGCTGGCGGTGGTGGTGGGTACCTGGCTGACCGCACTTCCGGACGCGGCGGGCTTCACCGCGGTGACCGTCGTGAACACCGTCACCTGGCTGGTTGCCGTGGCGCTCGGGATCACTCTGCGGGTGGTCGGCCGCGCCTCGTAACGTGACCGGGGTGAGCATCTGCGACCGGCTGTCCGGGGTCGCGGCCACGCCGTGCCGGATGGACTTCTCAGACCCGGGCCGTCCAGCGCGGAACCCTGGACCGATCATCGCTTGCAGATCACCATTGGCCGCACAGCGCCGGCACTCATCTGTTTCTTCCCGGTTACGCGGATAGCGTGCAGCCACCCGGGATCGGATCCCATGGAGGAGGGCCCATGCCGCGACGTCGGCTCGACAGCCGCCTGCTGGCCAGCGGATGCGCTGCCCTGGCGTTCGGCACGGCAACCGTTTCCGCCATCAGCGTCGCCGCCGCTGAACCAACGGCCAGCGACGCCTGGTCCACGTCCTGCGATGCCGAGGCCGCGGGCTACCGGCCGGTGCGAGGGCTCGACCTGCCCACCGCAGCGAACTGGCGGGACACCACGCCGCCGTACACATTCGATGAGACCGCAACCGTCGCCGGCGGTTTCGACCGGGTCGGCTACTGCCTGGAGCTGACCACCGAGGTGGGTACGACCTGGGTGTGGACGTCGATGGAGGCGCTGAGCGGCAACCCCGATGACGTCGGCCTGCCGATCCGCATGGAGCAGTCGCGGCACCAGTTCGTCGACGATCTGACGGTCGCCTCCAACGTGCCCGGCGTACCGGAGGTCGACGGCGGCTCCGGCTGGGTCGAGATGTGGCCCAACCAGTACGACGCGACGGGCTCCCGGCAGGTACCGGGAGCGTCCGAAACCGTTCACGATGCCGACGACGCGGTCCTGTGGGCGAACGGGTACGGCTCGTTCCAGGTACACGTGTTCGCCGACGCCGGCGACGCCCGTGGCCCGCGGCCCGCGGACGCTGCCACCGCGACTCCGGTGCTGGCCGTCAACGCCTTCACCACCGCCGGCCCGCAGACGATGGACGTCGGCATCGGTGCCAACACGGTCGGAAACCCCGACTGGACGTTCGCCCGGAATGCTGGCGACTACACCGCCCGGCGGCTCACCTTCTACGCCCGGCCCTCGCTGGCCCGGGTGGACGCCGCCCCGATCTCGCGGCAGGTGGTCCCCCGCCCGGGCCGATCCGCCACCGAGGTGTCGGTGCCGGTCAGTGGGGTGGCGCTCGACCCGCACGTCACCGCGGTCGAGCTGCGGACAACCCGCCACGGCCAGCAGACGACCCGCCGAGCCACCGTGTCACCGGCGGCACCGCGGTTCTCGTTCACCGTCTCGCTGCCGGTGGCGCGGACGTCGACCGATCTGGAACTCGTCGCGCGTACCTCCGACGGCGGCAGCCACCGCATCGCCCGCGCGGTCGACGTCGTCGCCGGTGACGTCATCGTGGTGCAGGGACAGTCGAACGCGCAGGCCGGCCAGCAGCCGAACTCGACGTCGTCGGAGGCGGACCGGTCCCGCTGGGTGCGTACCTTCGGCACCTCCAACAACAACAACTCGCGGCTGGCCGCCGCCATCGGCGGCTGGACCTACGCCATGGGCGACAACATCCAGCGGGTCGCGGCGATCGGCCAGTGGGCGGTCAGGATGGGACAGCTCATGTCGGCCGAGCTCGGCGTACCGATCGCGATCGTCAACGGTGCCCGTGGTGGCCAACCGATCGGCTACTTCGCCCGCAACGACAGCGCGCCCACCGATGGTACGACCAGCTACGGGATACTGCTGCAACGCCTCACCCGGGCCGGCCTGACCGGGCCGGGCGCCATCGACGTCATGCTGTGGTATCAGGGTGAGGCCGACCGCGACAACGCCGAGGTACACGTCGCCGGGTTCACCGAGCTGGTCGCGGACTGGCGCCAGGACTACGGCGCCGAGCTGCCGGTCTACGTCCACCAGGTCCGCAACTCCCCATGCGACCAGGCGATCCCAGTGGCGCTGCGAGACGCGCAACGGCGGCTGCCGGACACCGTCGACAACCTGCGGGTGTTGTCGACGACCGGCCTCAACGGCCACGACGGCTGTCACTTCGACTACCTCGACGGCTACCGCACCCTCGGTAACCACAATGCGGCCATGCTCCTCGACGACCTGTACCGTCCGGGTGCCCCGAAGGTGGCGCCGCCGAACCCCAGAGCGGCTCACCGGATCGACGACCGCCCGAACCAGTTGGTGGTGAACCTCCGCTCCCCCGCCGTCCGGCTGACCGTCGAGGATGGCGCCGCCGCGGACTTCCAGGTGCCGGGCACAGTGGTGGAATCCGTGCGCTGGCAACGCGGCCGTGGCCTGGTGCTGACGCTGGACCGGCCGGTACCCGCCGACGCGACGGTGGCGTACCTCGCCCACCGGCGCGCCGGCCCCCGGGTCGTCGACGCCCGCGGTATGGGTCTGCTCGCCTTCCGGATCCCCGTCGAATAGCACGGCGTCCGTAGATCGTCGGCGGCGGCGCTGTACCGGTCGACGAACACGTGTGCGGGGGTCCGGAGCGCACCCGAGCTCAGTCGAACGACAGCCAGGTATCGCGCAACGGCCACTGCCCGACTCCGGGCTTCGTCCAGTCACACACGCCGGACGGGAAGATCTGCAACAGTCGACGGCGCTCGGCCGGGTTGACGGCGACCCGATAGTCGCTCCAGTCGATGGCCTTGCGGTGGCAGGTCACGACGTCGTCGGTCAGCGGAGCGCCGGCCACCAGCCGTGGGGTGGAGTAGGCGGGGAACAGCTGCCCGCACTCCCCGGCATTGTCCGCGGTGAGCCGTTGAACGATCTTGCGGGGCGTGTCGTCGCGGCTCCAGCAGGTGTCGGTGAGATCAGCCGGCTTGTTCCGCACCACCTTCTGGTGCGCCGGTAGCCGCGCGTCGTCGCCCACGAGTGCGGTCAGCCACTCCTCCATGCTCGTCAGGGCGTACCGCAGGGTCGGGCTGGTCAGGCTGAACCCGCCGAAACGGCTGTCCTCCACGAGGAAGACCTGGTTGTCCGCGTCGCCGTTCGCCGCCTCCAGCCGCGCCCTGGTGGCGTAGCCGTGCGTCATCATGTGGATGTCGCCGTTCGTGGCGTCTTCGGAGTACGACCGGTAGTCGATGATCGGTGTGCCGGCGAGGCCCGCCCCGCCGAAGAGGATACGCCCGGTGCGGTAGGCGGCGTGCCTCGCGATCGGGTCGGCCGCGGTGCGCCGCCGCACCGGCTTGGCGTCGAGGTCCAGGCCCCCGATGCCCTCGTTGAGGTCGAGGAACTGCGCGGTGGTGATCGCGCCCGAGTTCAGCGCGGCCAGCCCGTACTGCACACCCACGTTGTCCAGCGGCCGCCGGGCGAATCCGGTGGTCGGATCACGTCCGTAGACGTTCACGGTGTGGTCGTACACGTCCGCGCGCGCCCCGCCGGGGTTGGCCTGCGGGTGGTAGCGCAGTTCCGCCGGCAACTCGGCGGGGAACTCGGCGACCGGGTCGAGCCGTTTCGCCCCGTCGCTGAGGTTGCGAATGCTTTCCCACCGCAGGAAGCCGGCGACCCGGCGCTGCTCCTCCCGGCTGAACGCGCCCGGCGCGACCTCGGTGAAATAGTGCTCGAGCAGCCGGGCGTCGAACAGCGTGATGTTCGTCGCGGACGCGACGTCGGGAAACGTCCGCCCGACCACGATGCCGTCCAGCAGGCCTGGGTAGTTGTCCGCGATCTGGTGAGCCTGGTAGGAGCCTCCCGAAGAACCCCAGCCGATGGTGAACAGCGGATCGCCGTAGTGCTCGACGAACCGTTCCTTGACCATCATCATCGTCTCGGCCGCGAGCAGGTCGTTGCAGTTGTTGCCGAAGACGTTCAGCGAGGCCGACGCGACCGCGTAGCCGCGACCGAGCATCTGCGGGTCCAGGACGCCGCCGGTTTCGGTGCCCTGGGTGTACCAGCCGCGCCGGCAGCCGCCGCCGAACGTGTAGATGAGCCGGTCGTTCCAGCCGGGACTGTGCCGGTAGAAGGTGGGTTGTTCCGTTGCCGGGTCGTGCAGCATGGAGATCTGGTAGATCGACCGGTTGAGCGTGCCGGTCTCGATCCGGATGAGGAACGGGACCGTCTCGCCGACGACGGTCGTCGTCCAGGCGAGGTCGTCGGGTCGGACCGTCGGATCCGGCAGTGGCCTCGTCCTGCCGGCGGTCGATCGGTACGCGTAGTCGACCCGGGTGGCCGCCGAGCAGTCGGCGTCGAGCGGATCGCCGAGCGTGCCGCCGTCGACCAGCCGGAACAGCGCCGTGGTGCAGGCGTACGGTGATTCCTGCGGACCACTGATCACCGGTCCGGTGGCCGGATGGTTTGTCATGACGAGGTGGTCGCGCAGCGGCCCGGCGATCGCGACGAGGTGATTGTGTCCGGGGCGGAGCCGATCGACCAGGCCGGTGAGGGCGTGCGCGTTCGCGTCGGCCCGGAAGGAACCGCTGATGTCCGCGCCGTTGAGCGTGAGCCGTACCCCGTCCAACGGCGTGTCGCGCGGCACCGTCGCGGTGACGAGCACGTCGTCCGCCGTCACCAGTTCGGGCCGGGCCGACAGCGCCACCAGCCGCAGGCTGTCGTCGTCGTCGGCCGCCGTTGCCGGTGCGACCTGGGATGCGACCAGCGTGGCCGCGGCGACAGCGGTCAGGGCCGTGACCGCGGCGAGGACGGATCGTGGCGGGCGGTGCCGAGTGATATGACGCATCGCAGGTATCCGTTCTCAGGCGCCGACGGAGTAGACGGCGAACTCGGCCAACTGTGTGTTGTGGCCCGGCGAGGTGGGGTACCAGCCCTCGGTGATGCGCAGCCGCACGTAACGCGCCTCCGTCGGCGTGACCGCCGTGCGGGTCGCCGCGTTCCGGGCGTCGTCCGTGACCGACAGCACGGTCGTCCACCGCACGCCGTCCAGAGACGTCTGCACGTCGTACGACCGCGGGGCCCAGTTCTCCCGACCGCTCAACCCCACCGCGCGCACCACCGTGGCCAGTCCGAGGTCGACGCCGACGAACTCCGGGGTCTCGGGCGTCGGGGCCTGTCCGGGCGTGTGACCGCCGGAGACCCAGTACGTCGACGCCGATCCGTCGGTCAGGAACGAAGGCGGATGCTGGTACTGGTAGCTCGACGCGAAGACGCGTGGATACGGGCTGCCCGTCGCGTTGAGCGCCAGGTTGTCGGAGTGTCGAAGCGTGACCTGCGCCTGCCCGCCGGCCCCGTTGGCCGCCACCGCGTCGATGACGAGAACGGACGAGCCGGACCCGCGCTGACCGCTCAGCCGTACCGGCACCGTTGCCGACGACCGTCCGGGAATCCGCAGCGTCGGCCGGTCCAACGCTGCCTCGACGCCGTCGTCGGTCGTCACGTCGAGTGACACCGACACCGGTTTCGGGGAGTTGTTGGCGACCCGGACCCGCGCCTGGTTGGTGCCGCCGGCGGCCAGCGGCAGTTCCCGCTCGAGGGCCTCCACCGCCAGGGTCGGCTGCCGGGCCTCGCGCGGCGTCAGGCGTACCGGCCCGAACAACCCGTAGTCCATGCGTGCCCGGCCGGCCGCGCCGGTGCCGGGTGCGACCCGGACCGCGTTGACGAGGGTCGACGCGACGCGCACGGTCAGGGTGTTGTCACCGGCCCGCAGATAGCGGCCCACCTCGATATGCCCGAGGTCCTGCGGGCTGCGCGCCGGGATGCGGGTGCCGTTCAGTGTCACGGTGACGGTGTCGACGGCGGCGCCCAGGTCCAGGTGTGCCGTACGGACCCCGTCCCAGGAGTCGTCGAGGGTGAACGTCGAGGTGTACGTCCCGACCCCGGACACGTCGCCGAGGTCGACGTCGTATCCGTTCGCCGGCGTGATCGCCGACCACGGCGGAAGCGTTCCCCGCTCACCGGCGACCGGTACGACGGCCGGAAGAGTGGTCTTGGCGGTGTCACCGGGCAGCCCCGACTCACCCCGGGACCAGCTCTGCACCTGGAGAGTCCAATCGTCGAGGAGCACGGTGCCCAACCCGGTATTGCGGGCGACGGTCGGACCGTGCTCCACCGCGGCCGACCACCGGAACGTCTCGTCGTGGCGCGTCGACAGCGCGATGACCGCGGTGTCGGACGCCGCCAGGGCGACGTCGACGACCACGCCGTGCGGTGTCCGCCGGTAGTCGGTGAGCGGGGTGATCTCGCCGGTCCAGGTGTCCAATTTGTACGGTCGCCCCTCCCCCGTGAGCGTCAGTCGCTGTTCGGTCGCCCATGACCGCTGGTTGAACAGGTAGTAGTAGTCGGTGGTCGGGGCGGAGCGGCGGACACTCAACACGTCGGCGGACGGCGTGGCGTGCGCGGCGGCCGGCGCTATCCCGAGCCGGGCGAGCAGGGCCGGCACGGCGGCGAGGTCGGCGACCCGGTGCACGCCACGCCGGGCGGCCAACTGGGCGATCAGGCGACGCAGCTCGGCATCCCGTGCCCCGGGTGGGAAGCCCGGAGTCGACGAGGGCAGCTCGCCGACGAAGACGACCGGCAGCCCGTCCCGGGCCAGGTCGAGCAACCGGCGCGCGGTGTCGACCGCCATCGTCGTCTGATCCGCGAGGACGATCGCCCGGTACGCGCCGGCCTCCGGGAACAGCCGCTCGTCCGACACCTTCGCCGAAGGCATCCGCAGGTGCGCCGGGCTGAGGTACTCGTAGGTGTAGCCCCGTTCGGCCAGCGGCGAGTCGCTCTCCAGGAGGGTCCTCGGTCCGGTGAGCGTGGTGGCCGGTGATCGCAGGCCGAAGTCCTGTAGGTACACGGCCACGTCGAAGGTCGGCCTGCCCTGCCGAAGCACCAGTTGCAGCCGGGCGAGGTGGTCGTTGATCGCCCGGTAGTCCGGCCAGTTGGGGCCGCCCTTGGCACCCCACGCCTCGGCGAACGAGGTGTTGCCCCCGTACGACATGCCCGGCCACACCGCCTGGTCGGACGTCCCCTCTCCCTTGGTCAGGTACGGGTAGCCGTGCCACACCAACTGCGTCACGCCACCCGCATATCCGCGGTACACCGAGCGCAGGTTGCCCGGCTCCCGCCAGCCGCCGGCGGTCGACGCCCAGACGTCCGCCCGCGCCGCGCAACACTCGCTGGAAACCACCGGGGTGCCGTTCACGTGCGCGCCGACCGACACCAACCGGTAGGGCTCGATGTTGTCGTAGAACACCAGCGACTCGCCCTCGGGCACGTCGACCTGGGTGGCGGCCTGCGGCGTGTCGACGGGCCCGCCGTACGGCTGGCTCCGCAGCGCCATGCCGCGTTCGTTCGCCCATCGGCGTAACGGCACGAGCCGGGAGTCGATGTACAGGTCGTTCCAGGTCTGCCGGTAGTCGGTCCGGACACCCACGCCGCTGCCGTCGGTGAAGTCGAAGAACGGTGCCGTGCTGAGGCCCCCGGCTCCGGCGTCGGCGAGCGCCGGAAGTACCGGGATCGGCGAGTAGCCGCGACGCCGCTCCCACTGGTCGGCGAAGTCCCACGTCCACTTCTGCGAGTCCCCGAGTTCGAGCGAGTCCTCGAAGAGGTCGACCCTGCCGACGGCGTCGAGCGCCTCCCGCACCGGCGGGGTGAGAACCGACGAGTCGTAGAACTGCGTTGTCGCCCGGACTCCCGCTGCACTGAGGTGGTCGAGGACGTAGTTCGGCTTGGTCGTGGTGAAGTTGTTGCGAAGCTGGCCGTCGCCGGTCTGGAAGAAGCCGATCAGCACATGGGTGTCGCCGGCGTCGCCGGGCACGTCGAGGCTCAGCGTGCCGTCGTCGCCGACGCTGCCGGTGAGGTCCCGCACACTGTCGCGGTGGAGCATCCGTGGACCGCTGCCCTGGCGGTCGCAGGCCGGGTCCGCGCATCGGGCGAGCAGCACGGCGACCGGGGTGCGCCGGGCACCGACCGGGGGTTGCGGGCGGTAGTTGGTCGGCAGGACCCCGCCGTACCTCGTACCGCCCTTGACGAAGGTGTGCGAGAACACCAGCTGTTGCGACGCGCGCGGATCGTTGACATCGGTCACCGTGGGTACGATCGCCGGCCATCGTGGACTGATCGTGAAGTCCAGGGCCAGATCGAGCTTGCCTGCGGTCTCCAGCATGCTCTGGACCTTCTGGGCCCAACGCGGCGAGCCCCAGCCGTACTCCGCAAGGAACTCGGGGTCGAAGGCCCGCGGGCCGACGGCGGTGGTCGTGGCGACCTCCGCGCCGCCGGCGCCGATCGCCTTCATGTCGGCGAGCTCCGCGCGAAGCTGCTCGTCCTCCGTGAAGGCCATCGGCATCCACCAGCGATACTTCGGACGCACCGACGAGGGCGGATCGGCGAATGTCCCGGCGGTCAGCCTCGGCACGGATCCGGCACGCACCGCCGACGCCGGCACGGCGGGCGAGCCCGACGCGGCAGTCGGTGCGATCGCGACAGGGGTGCCGGCGAGCGCCGCCGCGAGGAGCGGTACAGCGACGAGGCGGCAGCGGCGCTTACGGGACATCGTCAGTCTCCGATCTACTCGCCGGCCGGGACGAGGGCGTTCATCGGCAGCCGGGCGGTGAGGCCCGGGATGGCGGCCGTGTTACTGGTGCGCAGCCGGAACACCTCGGTGGTGGTCAGCGCGCGGTCGTAGACGCGGAACTCGTCCATGCTGCCCTGGAACCGGTTCGCTCCGTCGAGCCGCTGCCCCAGGTAGATGGGCGTGGGATCGTCGCCGTGGACCGCCCCGGCGGCACCGGACGCGGCGCCGACCCGGACAGCGTCCACGAACAACGCCACATTGCCCGCCTGACGACGCAGCACGACGTGGTGCCAGGCACCGTCGGCGTACGCGCGGGCGGAGCTGACGCTCGCCGAACCCGTGCCGGTGGTCACCGTGCCACGGATCCGGTTGTTGCCGGGTTCGGCCCGCAGCCACACCTCGGGTGCGCCGTTGACGCCGTACGCCCAGAACAATGCCTGGTCCCTGCCGGTCTCGCCGTACCTGATCCACGTCGACACGGTGAAGTCACCAGTGCCCAGGACCGGTGCGGTCCGGAAGGGCAACTGCACCCGGCCGCGCTCCCCGTCGAAGCGGAACGCCCGGCCGTACCGGCCCGCGGTGGTGGTGACGCCGTCGAACACCAGCGCCGACCGGCCGGGTATGTCCGGAGTGGTCGCCGGGGTGTGCAGGTCGCGGTCGTCGAGCCGGACGAAGGCGATCTCCGAGCGGTAGTCGGTGGCGCCGCGCTCGTAGAGCAGCCCGATGTCGCCACCCGGCAGCTCCACCATGTCCGAGTAACCGCCGTAACAGGCACACTCCTGCACCGTGGCGCTCCGATCGTTGGTGCCGTACACCTGCACACCCTCGTCGGTCGAGTCCGACGGCGTGTCCACGCCCTGCCAGGTACGGCCCTCGTCGAACGACGACCGGACGGTCGGCCGGATCCGCGGCTCCACGTTCACCGACGGCGCCATGGTCAGTATCAGGTTGTAGGCGTCACCCTGGTCGGTGGATCGCAGCCGCAGCGACGACGACTGGATGTTCGGCGCCTCGAACCCGGGCAGCAGGGTGAAGTCGCTGTGGTACGTCGCCCCGCTGTCCTTGCTGACCGCGACCGCCCGGTGTGGACGGACGAACGGGTCGGCCTCCTCCTCGGGAGTACCACCGACCCAGTTCTGCCGGGCCCACACCATGAGGTCGCCGTTGGCCAGCTCCACCAGGCTGAGTTCCTGTGGGATCAGCCGACGGTCGGCGGGGTAGTGCGCCTGGGCTCCCCGGTGCCAGGTGACGCCGGCGTCGTCGCTGTAGACGAGCATGGCGCCGAATCCCGCCCCGTTGTCATAGTTGACTCCCGCGATCAGCCGACCGGCGTACGCGCCGCGGGTGAGTTGGATGGCGTGCACCGGTCCGGTCGCGTAGTGGCCCCAGGACGGGTCGTCGAGTTCGGTAAGTGTGCGCGGTGAACCCCACGTCACCCCGTTGTCGTCGCTGTGCAGCACGTACGGGGTGCGCGGAGCGGTCCGGTGGTTGCTGCCGGGGGTGGCCGGGTTCACCGGGTTGTGCGTGCCCAGCAGCACGATCCGGCCGTCCGGGGCGTCGGCCGCCGGAGCGCCGGGCAGTCGCCGGTACACCACCGGACCGGGGTTGCCGCGGGTTGCCGGCGCCACCGGGTCGCCCGGTTCGCCCCGCACCACCGTCTGCTCCGGCAGCCATTGGGTGCTGCCGGCGGGCAGCCGCCGAACCACCGTCTCGATGTTGGACTTGTCGGCACACGTGTGGAACCGGTGTTCGGCGAAGGCCAGCAACGAACCGTCCGCCGCCTGGACGATCGCCGGAATCCGGTAACACCCGGACGGCACGTTCGGACTGGAGTACAACACGGTGGTCTTCGCCTCGAACGGGTCGACCGTCGCCGCGGTGACGTCCGCCGCCGCGCCCTGGACCGGTACCAGCGACGCCGCCGCGCTGACCCCGAAGGCGAGCAGCGCTGCCCGGTATCTGGGTTTGCGATGAACGCGCCTGCTACGAACAATCACGGTCGTCGCTCCTCTTTCTCGTGCCGGAATGAGGGTTCTCGTGCGGATGCGGGTTCTCACGACGAGGAGGACCAGGCGCCCGGTCGGATGACGGCGTCCATCGGCAGGTGTGCGGTGCGGCCGGGAATGCCGTTGGTGTTGCTGATGCGCAGCCAGGTCAGCTCGGCGCCGCTCAGCGCGCGGTCGTAGATCCGGAACTCGTCCATGCGGCCGTGGAACCGGTTCGCCCCGTCGGGGCGCTGCCCGAGGTATATCGGTGTCGGATCGTCCCCCTGCACGGCACCGGCGGCGCCGGACCCGGAGCCGACCCGCAGGCCGTCGACGAACAGGGCGACCGTGCCGCGCTGCCGGCGCAGCGCCACGTGATGCCACCGACCGTCGGCGTACGCGCCATCGGACGTGACGGCCACCGATCCGGCAGCGGTGGTCACCATGCCACGGATACGGTCACTGCCGGGCTCGGCCCGCAACCACACCTGCGGCTCGCCGTCCTGGCCGTACGCCCAGAAGATGGCCTGGTCCCTGGTGTCGTCGTCGTACCTGATCCAGGTCGACACGGTGAAGTCGCCCGAGCCCAGCACCGGCGCTGTCCGGTACGGCAACTGGACCCGACCCCGCTGCCCGTCGAACGCCAGCGCCCGGCCGTAGACGCCATGGGTGGTGGTGACACCGTCGAACACCAGCGCCGACCGGCCCGGCACGTCCGGAGTGGTGCCCGGGGTGTGCAGGTCCCGGTCGTCGAGCCGGACGAAGGCGATCTCCGAGCGGTAGTCGGTGGTACCGCGCTCGTAGAGCAAACCGACGTCACCGCCCGGCAGTTCCACCATGTCGGAATAGCCGCCGTAGCAGGCGCACTCCTGCACCGGGACGCGTCGATCGTTGGTGCCGTACACCTGCACACCCTCGTCGGTGGAGTGCAGTGGCGTGTCCACGCCCTGCCAGGTACGGCCCTCGTCGAACGAGGCCCGGACCGTCGGCCGGATCCGTGGCTCCTGGTTCACCGACGGCGCGGAAACGAGGATCCGGTTGTACGCGTCGCCCTCGTCGGTCGCGTCCGTCCGCAACGACGCCGACTGGATCGGCGGCGCTTCGAACCCGGGCAGGTTGGTGTAGCCGCCGTGGTAGGTCTCGCCGCCGTCCTTGCTGATGGCGATCGACCGGTGCGGCACCACGTTGGGGTCGGCCAGCTCCTCCGGGGTTCCCGTGTTGGTGTTCTGCCGGCCCCACACGAGAATGTCGCCGTTGGCGAGCTCGACCAGGCTCAGCTCCCCGACGTTCTGCCGGGCGACGGGCGGGTACTCGACCTGGGCACCCTTGTGCCAGGTGGTGCCGGCGTCGTCGCTGTAGGCAATCATGAGGCCGAACATCGATCCGACGCGGTAGTTGACGCCCACCGCCAGTCGGCCGGCGTGCGCCCCACGGGTGAGCTGGATGCCGTGCACCGGCGCGGTCTGCAGGTGGCCCCAGGACGGGTCGTCGAGTTCCTCGTACAGGCTGCGCGCCGGGCTCCAGGTCACTCCGTTGTCGTCGCTGTGCAGCACGTACGGGGTGCGCGGGTAGCCCTCGTGGTTCCTGCCGGGGGTGGCCGGGTCTACCGGATTGTGGGTACTCATCATCACGATCCGGCCGTCCGGGGCGCTGGTGGCCGGCGCGCCGGGCAGCTTCCGGTACACCACCGGTCCCGGGTTGCCCCACGTCGCAGGGCTCTCCGGTGTGGACCCCAGCACGGTTTCCGCCGGCAGCCACTGTGTTGCCCCGGCCGGCAGCCGGCGGACCACCAGGTCCATGTGGGACTTGTCGGCACAGGTGTGGATCCGGCGCTCGGCGAAGGCCAGCAACGAGCCGTCCACCGCGCGCACAATGGCCGGGACCCGGTAGCACCCGGCCGGCACGTACGGGGTGGAGAACAGCACGGTGGTCTTCGCCTCCAACCGGTCCGCCGCCGCCGCGGTGGCATCGGCCGCCGCCCGGACCGGTATCAGCGCCGCCGCCGCAGTCACCCCGACGGCGAGCAGCGCCGCCCGGTATCTGGGTCTGCGAGGCCGGCGGCGGGAATCGGTAGTCACGATCGTCACTCTCCTCGTGGGGGGTGAGGGTGCTCGTGCGGATCGAGCGTCAGGGACGGTGCCGTGCGACCGCGGCCGCGAACAGTTCCTGCCGCGTGGCGCGGTCGTCGTCGGTGACCTGGACGTGGGACGGAGCGGTGCGGTCCAGATAGGTCGGCGGGGTGGCATCGTGCAGCGCCCACCGCGCCACGGCGTCGCGCAACCGCCGGAGCGCGTCGGCATGGCCCGGGTCGTCGACGAGGTTGGTCAGCTCGTGCGGATCGGTGGCCAGGTCGAACAGGGCTTCCCCGGCGGCGTCGGACCACAGCAGCTTGTACCGGCCGGCGCGGGCCATCCCCGCGGCCTCCTGCCGGCGGTCCTCGGCGAAGACGCAGTCGTGCCCGGCAGCCGGATCGGTCAGGTCCTGGCCCGGCAGCGGCGTCGCCGGTGACACTCCGCAGGTCGCCAGGACCGTCGGGGCGACGTCGATCAGCGAGACCAGCCCGTCGGCGGTCTCGCCGCCGCGCTGGCACCCCGGGAACTTGACCAGGAGCGGCACCTTCACCACCGGGTCGTACATCGGGCCGTCCTTGAGCAGCAGGTGGTGGAAGCCCAGGTACTCGCCGTGGTCCGCAGTAAAGATGATCAAGGTGTCGTCGTAGAGCCCGCGTTGTCGCAGCGTGTCGAGCAGGAGTCCGACCTGGTGGTCCAGGTGCGAGATGGTGGCGTAGTAGTGCGCCATCACCCGCCGCAGCAGCGGCAGGGTCAGTGGCTCGAAGTCGAAGTACCGCTGCCGGTACCGCTCGTCAGCGGGCGGGATCCCGTCCGTCCAACCCGGCAACGTCGTCAACGCCGCCGGGTCGTACATCGTGTCCCAGCCGGCGGGCGGGTCGAACGGGTGGTGTGGCTTGACGAACGACACGTGCAGCAGCTCGCCACCGTCGCCGGACCAGCCGGCGACGACCTTCCGCGCCCGCTCGCCGATCCAGGTGGTGGAGTGCCACTCCTCCGGCAGGTCCGACCGGCCGCTGCCGTAGGTCTCCCAGTACGACCGCGGTGCCGTCGCGCGGAACTCCTGCTCCTGGTCGACGAGGTCGGTCACCGGCGCCAGCCCGGCCGCCGCCAGTTCCCGGTGGTAGTCGTCGTCGTACCGGCCGGGCCCGTCCTGCTCCGCCAGTTCGAGATGGTCGTATCCCACATCGAGGTACGTCGGCGTGAAGTGCATCTTGCCGACCGCCGCCGTCCGGTACCCGGCCCGGCGCAGCGCCCGGGGAAAGGTGTCGATGCCGGGCGCGAGCGTGCACCGGTTCGTCCAGCCGGCATGCTGACGGACGTGCAGGCCGGACAGCAGCGAGTACCGGGACGGGGTGCAGACCGGGAAGGGGCAGTACGCGTTGCGGTAGCGGACCCCGTCCCCGGCCAGCCGATCCAGGTGGGGGGTACGCACGTCCGGGTTGCCGGCCGCGCCGAGGCAGTCCGCGCGGAACTGGTCCGCCTGGATGACCAGCACATTCGGCGCCATCAGCGACCG
This sequence comes from Plantactinospora sp. CA-294935, assembly GCF_050936445.1. Lineage (NCBI taxonomy): Bacteria > Bacillati > Actinomycetota > Actinomycetes > Micromonosporales > Micromonosporaceae > Plantactinospora > Plantactinospora sp. CA-294935. The sequence goes on along the minus strand of NZ_JBNJMU010000001.1, from coordinate 5,759,834 downwards.
CCGTCGACGCCGAACCCGAGCCGGGCCACCTCGGCTCGCAGCACGGCCACCTGCTCCGGGCCGAGTGACGGCAGCGGGGGCCGGCAGGGTCCACAGTCGACACCGAGCACCGAGCCCAATGCCTTGAAACCGGTCAGCTCGCCGCCCGACCGCGCGGCCGCGTCGATCACCTGCTGCGCCCGGAGCTGATACTCCTGCGCCTTGGCCAACTCGCCGCGGGCCGCGTCGTCGAGCATCTGCCGGAAGAGTGGACCGGCGAAGTTGTACACCGAGCCGATCGCGGCCCGTGCCCCCCACTGCCAGGCGGCGAGCACCAGCTTGGCGACACCGACGAAGATCTCCTGCTCGCCGGCCAGGTGCAGGCAGCGCTGCAGGTCCACCATGTCGTTGGCAGCGAACTTGACACCGGCGAACGACGGAATCCTCTCCCGGGCCGCCAGCAGCACGTCGCTGGCCCGCAGGTGCACGCCGGTGATCGAGGGGATGTGGTAGTAGGTGAACGGCAGTGTCGGTGCGGCGTCGGTGATGACTGCGCATGCGTCCACCAGCGCGTCCACCGTCTCCGGGCGGTGGAAGTACGGAGGGACCGCGGAAATCGCCTTCGCACCCACCCGCTCGGCGTGGCCGGCGAGCTGGCGCGCCTCGGTGAGGCTGGCGTGTCCGACATGGACGATGACGTCCAGCCGGCCGGCCGCGACCTCGCACCACCGCTCGACCAGCGCCATCCGCTCGGCCGTCGACAGCGCCGCGCCCTCACCGGCGGTCCCGCCGACGAAAGCCGCCGGTGACCCCCACGCGAGTAGCGCGTCCGCCTGCTTCGCGACGGTGTCCAGAGCCAGCTCGCCGGCCTCGTCGAACGGCGTGAACACGGCGGTCAGCAGCGCCATGCCCGGTCCGGTGGTGGAGTAGCGCAACCCTGTCATGGGGTTCCTTTCAGTTGGCCGGTGGGGCAGGTCAGGCCTTGGTGTTGACCAGAGTGACGAAGTCGCGGGGATCGGTGGCCAGGCCGGTGACGCGCTTGTCCAGCGCGAACAGCGACGGCTGGGTGGAGATCCCGATCGCCCAGGACTCGTCGGCCAGCACCTTGTTCAGCGCCTCGTACGCGGCCTTCTGGTCCGCCGGTGTGATCGCGGAGCCAGCCGCGGCCACCGCGTCGACGTACGCGGGTGGCACCTTCTCGCGGAACGTCGTGTTCCCCTTGCCCGGCAGCATCTGCCGGCCCCGGGCGATCAGCGACGGGCTCTGCAGGTTGTTCGGCTGCGCGGCGACGGTGCACTGCAGCTTGCTGGCGAACAGTGCCTCGAGGTACGCGGCCTCCTCCTGCGGGGCGATCTCCAACTCGAACCCGATCTTCTTCAGGTCTGCCTGGATGATCTGCAGCACCTCCACCTCGGGGGTCCCCGATGCCACGCCCGCCACCGCCCTGCGCACGTCACCGGAGCGCGCCAGCATCGCGGCCGCGGCGTCCAGGTCGAACCTGTGCGATTCGAGGTACGCCGGGTCGAACGCGGGCGACGGCGGCATGAAGGCCGTGTAGATCGGGTCGCCGATGCCGAAGTTGACCTGCTTGATGATCCGCTCGCGGTCGATGGCCCGCGCCAGCGCCTGCCGCAGCAGCTTGTTGTCGAAGGGCGGGATGGTGGCGTTCATGAAGAACAGGGTCATCCGGCCGCCCCCCTCCACCAGGGTGAACCGACCCTTCAGCCGCTCGGAGTGCCGGAACCGGATGTACGCGGCGCCGTCGACGGACCCCGACTCGAGCGCGGCCACCAACGCGTCCTCGTCGGTGAAGAACCGGTACTCGACCTCGTTGAGGTATGGCTTGCCCGCATCGTAGAAGTCGGGGTTCTTCGTCAGCTTCAGGCGCTGGTTGCGCCGGAACTCCCCGAGCCGGAACGCCCCGGAGCCGGCCGGCTCGTGTTCGAGCTGCTTCGGGGTGTTCTTGTCCGCCGGAATCAGCGGGAACGCGAACATCCAGTCGATGACGAGCGACTCCGGGGTGGGCCCCTTGAAGTTGACGCGTACGGTGCGGTCGTCCACCGCGGTGGCCGTCGCGATGAACGCGGACGGCTGCGCGAGGGTGAACGCGGTATCGGGGTTCTGCGCCCGCTTGATACCGGCGACGACATCGGCTGCGGTAACCGGCGCGCCGGAGTGGTACTTCGCCTCCCGCAGGGTGACGGTGACCGACGTGTGGTCGGCGGCGTGCTCCCACTTCTCGGCTCCGGCGGGGATGGCCTGGTACGTGCCGTCGGTCGGGTAGTCGACCAGGTACGTGTAGAAGGCGTGGATGTGGATGTCGGTGTTGGTCAGGTACGGGTCGAACTGCATGATCTTCGTCGTACCGAGCGTGAGCTTGCCGGTGCCGGCGTCGCCGCCGGCGCTGTCGCCGGAGCCGCAGGCGCTCAGCAGCGGCGCGGTGGCGAGCGCACCGGTGGCCGCCAGGCCGGTCCGGAGCAGCGCGCGGCGGGAGATGAGGCGGGACTGTCGCGGAGAAATGCTCATGGTGACGCCCTTTTGAAATGGAGTGGGGGTGGATGTCAGGCGAGTCGGATACGCGGATCGAGAACGCCGTAGGCCACGTCCACCAGGAGGTTCAGCAGCAGGAACGTAGCGACGACGAACAGCACCCCGCCCTGGACCAGGGCGTAGTCGCGTTCCCCGATAGCGGTGTAGAGCAGCCGCCCGAGTCCGGGGTAGTTGAAGACGGCCTCGATGACGACGGTGCCGCCGAGAAAGCTGCCGAGCTGGAGCCCGACGATGGTGACGGTCGGCAGTGCGGCGTTCCGCACGGCGTGCCGGCGGATCACGTCCCGTTCCGGTACGCCCTTGGCGCGGGCGGTACGGATGTAGTCCTTCCCCATCACCTCGCCCAGCGAGTTGGCGAGGAACCGGGCGGTGACGCTGGAGGTGTGCACGGCGATGGCGGCCGCCGGCAGGATGGTGCTGCGCAGCGCGGCACCGGGGTCCTGCCACAGCGGCACGAAGTCGCTGGAGGCGGGCAGCCACCGTAGCTGCACGGCGAGCACGATGATGAGCAGCAGACCGAGCCAGAACGCCGGCACCGCCAGGCCCACCGTGAGGTAGCCCTGCAGGACCCGGCCGACGACCGAGTACGGCCGCAGCGCCACCACGATGCCGACCGGCACCGCGATGAGCAGCGTGAGCACCAGTGTGAAGCCGGCGAGCTGCACGGTCGCCGGGATCCGGTCCAGCAGCTCGGTGAGCACCGGTTGGCCCGAGTAGTACGAGGCGCCGAGGTCACCGGTGAGCGCGTGGCCGAGCCAGACCCCGTACTGCGCCAGGAAGGGCTGGTCCAGCCCCATCCGGGCGCGGGTCGCGGCCAACTCGGCCTCGGTCGCGTCCGGGCCGATCAACACCGTGGCCGGGTCGCCGGGCAGCAGGAACACGAAGGCCCACACCGCGACCGAGCCGAGCAGCAGCACCACCGCGAACTGCAGCAGCCGGCGAACCAGATAGCCGTACATCTACACCGCTCCTCTGCCGATGCCGCGCGCCGCCGCGCGCGTCCCGCCGCCACCGACCGCAAGTTGCAGACCACGCCCGATCCGTTCCAGGAAGAACACGGTGGCGGCCAGGCAGATCCCCGGGAACAGCCCGTAGGTCGGGCTCTGGTACAGGTACGAACGGGCGTCCTGGAGCATGCCGCCCCACGACGGTGCCGGCGGCGGGGTGCCGAGCCCGAGGAAGCTCAGCCCCGCTTCGATCACGACCGCCATCGACGCGGTGATGACGAACTGGACCATGATCGGACCGAGCACGTTCGGCAGTACGGTGCGGGTCATCGTGTCCGGCGTGCTCGCGCCCATTCCACGGGCCGCCAGCACGAAGTCGCGCTCGCGCACCTCCAGGGTCGCCACCCGGGTCAGCCGGGCGAACTCCGGTATCGCGCCGATCCCGATCGCCAGGATCAGGTTGAGCCGCCCCGGTCCCAGCACCGCGATGATGACCAGCGCGAGCAGGATCCCGGGCACCGCCAGCAGCAGGTCGACCACCCGCATCGCGACCGCGTCGGCCCACCGCCCCAGGTACCCGGCGACAAGCCCCAGCGGGACCCCGATGCCCGCGCCGACCGCGGCGGCACCAGCCGCGACGAGCAGCGAGGCACGAGCGCCGTGGATCATCCGGGAGGCGATGTCCCGGCCGAGCTGGTCGGTGCCGAGCAGGTGCGTCCCGGACGGGCCGAGCAACGGCTCGCCGCCCTGCGCGGCCGGGTCGAACGGGGCGACGACCGGCGCGAGCAGCGCCAGCACCGCGAGCGTGGCCAACCCGACCGCACCGACGACGGCGGACCGGGACCGGGCGAATCGGCGCGTTGCCGCCAGCCGTCGCCGTCGGGGCGCGACTATCGGAGCCCCGGCGGGTGGCGCGCTCATGCCGTCACCTGCGGTACCAGATCGGGGACTTCGTCGGCGAAGTGGCAGGCCGTGTGTCCACCGGCGACTGGACGGAGCAATGGTTCCTCCTCGGCACAACGGGCCGTTGCGATCGGGCACCGGGTGCGGAAGCGGCACCCCGACGGCGGGTTCACCGGACTGGGGACGTCACCGCCCAACGGCACCCGGCGCCGGTTCTCTCGGCCGACCGGATCCGGTACCGGCACCGACGCCAGCAGCGACCGGGTGTACGGGTGGCGCGGGTCGTCGTACACCCGGGTCACCGGCCCGGACTCGACGATCTTCCCGAGGTACATGACCGCGACCTGGTCGGCGACCTGGCGGATGACCGAAAGATCGTGGCTGACGAACAGGTACGCCATCCCGGACTCCCGCTGCAGGTCCGCCAGGAGGTTCAGCACCTGCGCCTGCACCGACACGTCCAGGGCGGACACCGGCTCGTCGAGGATCAGCAGCCGGGGCTGGGATGCCAAGGCGCGCGCGATCGCCACCCGCTGCCGCTGGCCGCCGGAGAACTCCGCCGGGAACCGGTCGACGTGCTCCGGTCGCAGGCCCACCCGGCTGAACAGCTCGCGCACGTCTTCGCGGCGCCGCGCGCGCGGCAGGCGCTGGAGCCGTAGCGGCTCGGCAACGTTGTCGCCGACGGTCAGGCGCGGGTTCAGCGACGCGTACGGATCCTGGAAGACCATCTGCGCGCGGCGCCGGATCCGCCGCAGGCCGGCCCGGCCCGCCCGCCCGACGTCGTCGCCCTCCACCAGGACCTGGCCGCCGGTCGGATCCACCAGCCGCAGGACGAGCCGCGCGAGCGTGGTCTTGCCACAGCCGGACTCACCGACCAGGCCGAGCGTTCCCCCGGCCGGGATGCGCAGCGATACCCCGTCCACCGCGTGTACCCAGGCGGTGGCCCGCGCGAAGACCCCGGATCGCACCGGGAACCGGCTCGCCGCGTCCCGGACCTCCAGCACCGGCACGCCGGACTCCGGTGCCGCCTCGCCGGCACCGGCCGGCGTGGCCACCGGCTCCACCGCGTCGCTGCTCGGTGCCGGCGCGTCGCTGCTCGGTGCCGGCGCGCCGTCCCCGGTTCCGGGCCTCGCTGCCGCCTCGTCCGGGAAGTGGCAGGCGCTCGCGCCGGTGCCGGCGTCGTCGGCTCGCAACTCCGGCCGGGTCTGTAGACAGGCGCTGCGGCCGTGGGCGGTCGGGCAGCGCGGCGCGAACGCACAGCCCGGCGGCATCTCGGTGAGGTCGGGCGGCTGTCCCGGGATCGGAAGCAGCCGTTCCGCCGTGCTGTCGAGCCGGGGCAGCGCGCGCATCAGGGCGGCGGTGTAGGGATGTCGCGGCCGGGTGAAGACCGACGTGACGTCGCCGGTCTCGACGATCCGGCCACCGTAGGTCACGGCGACCCGGTCGGCGGTCTCGGCGACCACTCCGAGGTCGTGGGTGATCAGCACGACGCCGGCACCGGTCTCCTCCCGCGCCAACCGGAGCACGTCGAGGATCTGCGCCTGGACGCTCACATCCAGCGCCGTGGTCGGCTCGTCCGCGATCAGGACCTTCGGACGGTTGGCGATCGCCATGGCGATCATCACCCGCTGGCACATCCCCCCGGAGAACTGGTGGGGATACTGGTCGTAGCGGGCCCGCGGGTGGGGCACGCCCACCATCTCGAGCAGCTCCACGACGCGATCCCGCGCCGCGTTGGCGGACAGGGCCCGGTCGTGCACCCGCAGCGCCTCGGCGATCTGGTCGCCGACCCGCTGAACCGGGTTGAGGGCGGAGATGGCGTCCTGGAAGACCATTGCCACGTCCCGCCCGAGTCGCCGCCGCAGCTCCGCCTCCGGCAGGCTCAGCAGATCCACGTCGGCGAGCATCACCTCGCCGGAGACCCGCCGCAGGTTCGCCGTCTGGAGCAGGCCCAGCGCGGCGAGCACCGAGACGCTCTTGCCCGACCCGGTCTCCCCCACCACGCTGAGCGTCTCGCCGCCGTAGACGTCGTAGCTCATCCCGTCGACCGCGCGCACCACGCCCGCGGGCGTCGAGAACTCGACGACCAGGTTCCGCACGCTCAGCACCGGCTGGCCGGTACCGCGGTCCGGCACGACGGGCGTGGTGCCGCTGCGGGCGATCGCGTCTCGGACCACACCTTCCAGGGCTCCACCTGACACCGACGGCCTCCTTCGCGCCGAATTGCCGGCGCGTTGCTGCAAGATGTCCTACAGATTTCGCTACCGTAGGCGGCACCTACTAGGGTGTCAAGAGTGGCAAGATATCCTACAAGTTGGCGTGAACGGAGGTCGATCGAGAGCGTGGCGACTCGGCAGGACGACGTGCAGCCGGAGTTCCGGCGGCTTGGCAACACCCCTCCGCTGCACCAGGTCGTGCAGCAGGAGATCAGAAGCTACATCCTCAAGCAGGGACTGCGCCCCGGTGACCCGCTCAAGCCGGAGTCCGAACTGGCCCGGCTGTTCGGGGTCAGTCGCAACTCGGTCCGAGAGGCGGTCAAGGCGCTGGAGTCCACCGGCGTCCTGGAGACGCGTCGCGGCAGCGGCGTCTACGTGTGCGACTTCTCCTTCACCCCGCTGCTCGAGCACCTCCCCTACGGTCTCATGCAGGACTATCGGGCCCTGCGAGAGCTGGTCGCGTTGCGGAAGACCCTCGAAGCCAGCCTGGTCGCCGACGCGATGCGGGCCATGTCGCCCACCAGCGTCGCCGCGCTGCGGGAGAACCTGGAGACGATGCGCAGGCTCGCCGAGCAGGGGGAGGGCTTCGCCGAGCAGGACCGCCAGTTCCACCAGTTGTTGTTCCGCGATCTCGGCAACGGGATGCTGCTGCGGCTGTTCGACCAGTTCTGGCTCGCCTTCCACGCCGCGGCGCCACCGTCGCGCGGTCGCACGCCGATGGATGCCTACCGCGGCCACGCCGACATCCTCGACGCGATCCTCAGTGGCGACCCGGACCGGGCGCGTGCGGCGATCCAGGACCACTACATCGGCATCGAGTCCAAACTCACCGAAGACCCGCCGGCGGAAACGCCGCCGCCCGCAGAGAAACCCACGCAGTCAGGTTCCGCCCCGACGTTGGAGGTTTGACCGTGAGATCCCGCACGCTGTGGATCAGACTGTCCGTACTGCTGCTGACGGCCAGCACGTTGCTGGTGGTTCCGCCGCCGACATCGTCCGATGCGGCGATCCCCAACCCGACAGTGCTCTTCACCCGAGGCATGGGTGGCTACGACTGCATCCGGGGAGCCAAGCTGGTGCCCGCCCGTGACGGCACCCTCATCGCCCTCGGCAGTGCGAAGTACCGGAACAGCACAGGAGAGTGTCCGGACCTGACCCACACCGACATCGTGATGCGGCGGAGGTCCCAGAACGGCACCTGGGGTCCGCTGGTGAAGATCCGCTCCAACCCCGAGGGCAACGGCAGGATGCTCTCCGCGACTCCCGTCGTCGACCAGCACACCGGCAACATCATGCTGTTCGTCCGCGACGGTTCGGACACCGATTTCGACGAGTCCGTGTCGTACGTGCTGACCAGCAACGACAACGGCCAGACATGGCGGGAGACCGCCAGGTACCCGTGGGTGACCCGCCCCGGCCCCAGCCACGGCATCCAACTGGAGCGCGGACCACACGCCGGGCGGCTGGTCGTCGCCATGTGGCTCGACACGACACCCCAGAAGACCCAGTTGATCTACAGCGACGACGGCGGCGTGAGCTGGACCCGTGGCGCCACGTCCACCGGGGAGTGGTCGGGCGAACCGAGCATCTTCGAGCGCAACGACGGCGCCATCTACGTCATGGCGCGCAACCAGGGCGCCGAGGACCTGGGTGACACCAAGACCTTCGGGATCAGCGCCGACGGCGGCGAGACGTTCACCGGCCCGTCCCAGGTCGTCGACAACCTGGTGGCGCCGAAGGTGTACGGCACCGTCCTGCGCCTGCGGTCCACCCTGGACGGTGACAGGTACAACCGCGTGCTGTTCTCCTCGCCCGTCGAATACCGAGAAAGGGCCGGGAGCAGCACGAAGGACCGCCATCGGATGGTGATCCGGTCGAGCTACACCGAGGGCCGCACCTGGCAGGGCGTCAACGACTCCGACAGCCAGACGATCCACACCGGCCCTGCCAGCTATACCAGCATGGCGGAGCTGCCGGACGGCAGGATCGCCCTGGCCTTCGAAGCGGGCGACGAGGGACAGGTGTCCCACCACGAGGTCCGGTTCACCACGTTCACCGAGGCGGACCTCGGCCTGCCCGACAGCTACTCCGGCGGCACCGGTACCCCGGACACGTCCGGGCTGGGCAACACGGCCCGCATCCGGGGCACGACCCACGGCGGCGACGGCCGGTTCGACGGGGGCGTGACCCTCGACGGGGTCGACGACCACGTGCAGGTGCCGTTCGCGGAGTCGCTCGCGGTCGACGACGCGGACTTCACCGCGATGGCGTGGGTGAGGTACACCGCCACCACGGGCAACCACCCGATCTTCTGGGCCTACGGCGTCGGCGACGACCATTCCCAGATGTGGCTGCGGGCCGAACCGGGGAGCAACCGCATCCAGGGCCGTGTCCAGAGTGGTGCCAACGGCGGCTCGGTGATGTCGAGCAGGGCGTACAACGACGGCAGGTGGCACCACGTCGCGCTCCAGCGACAGGGCAGCACGTTGCGGTTGTTCGTGGACGGCGCGCTCACCGGCACCGCCACCGGTCCGACCAGCACGGTCAGCCCTGGCCGGCCCTTCCGGATGGCCATCGGGCAGCGGATCGACGGTGCCCAGCACTTCGCCGGGTCACTGGATGAGGTTCGGCTCTACCAGGGGGCGCTCACCGAGGCCGAGATCGGCCGCATCCACGCCACCAACGCCGTCAACGTCCCCGGCGCACTGTTGCGGCTGCCGTTCCACCCGAACTTCAAGACCACCGACGACGCCTCGGCCAACGACAACGACGGTTTCGTCCGGCAGGCGGTGTCCGGTCCCGGCAAGTTCGGCAACGCGATGACCTTCGACGGCGTCGAGGACCGGGTCCACATCCCGTACAGCAACGCGACAAACCTCGGATCATCCCAGTTCACGGTCGCCACCTGGTTCAGGTACTCCGGCGGCACCGCCAGGCAGACACTGCTGTGGGGCTACGGCGTCAACGAGGCGAGCAGCCAGTTGTGGGTCCGCGCCGACCCCGCCAACAACACGATCACCGCTTCAGCCAGAACCCCCGACGGCGTCGTCCGCGTCGACAGCGGCAACGCATACGCCGACAATGCCTGGCACTTCCTCGCCCTGCGCCGCACCGCCAGCCAACTGGTCCTGTCCGTCGACGGTGCAGACGTCGGCACCGCACCAGCCCCGACGGGATCGCTCACCGCCGGCTACCCCGACGGCGTTCGGGGCATCCATCTCGGCGAGAAGCTCGACGGCACCGACACGTTCACCGGTGGCCTCGACGAGTTGCACGTGTACACCCGAGCGCTGTCGGTCGCCGAACTCGACGCAATGCGCACCAACAACACCACACCTACCAACGGACTGGCCCTGCACCTTCCGCTGAACGGCACCACCGACCCGACACCCTGACGGCAAGGCCAGATCGCTCGGAAGCGGCGACCGCGTGTCAGGTGGACACGGCCGTACCTTCACCGGACTTTGGAGGTACGGCCGTGTTCGGTCACCGATCCTGGCGAGCAGGCCGACCTCGCCGCCGAGCGACCCGAGGTAACACCCGGTTGCGGAATCCGAGGTGGTCGCTGGCGGTGTCTGGAGTGTCGTGGGTGCGGGCGGCCACCCGGTACCGGTTGCCGCCCACGCGGTGAGATGAAGGGGACCGACCGGAAATGGACAGTCGCAGGACAGAACGTGGCGCTCCTCGGCAGCCGGACGCCGACGTGACGGTCCTCCGGTTGGGCCCGGACGCCCCGGGAATCTGGCGGGGAAGCCTGGCCTGGACCGGGGAGGACGGCGCCTGGCAGCCATGGCGGCTGCCACCAGACCGGGTGGACACCGCCCACGCCCCCGACCTCGTCCTGCGGGCGCGGATGGCAGCCGGCGTCCGGGCGACCGTCCGTACCGACGCGACCGCGCTGGAACTGCGGGTCATCGCGCTGGACGACGAGGTGGCGCCGGTTGACGTGCTCGTGGACGGCGCGCTGTGGCGGCGAGAGCCGCTCGGCGCCGGAGCCACGACGAGCCGCGTCACGTTGCCGCCCGGCACCAAGGTCGTCGAGGTCTGGCTGCCCCAGTACGGCGAGGCCCGGGTCGGCCCACTGATCCTGCACGGCGCCACCACCGCCGAGCCCACCGGCGACGACGGGGACTTCCGCTGGGTCACGTACGGGAGTTCGATCACGCAGTGCCGTACGGCCTCGGGACCGAGCGAGACCTGGCCGGCCCTGGTGGCCCGGCGCCTCGGATGGGATCTGACCTGCCTCGGCTTCAGCGGGGAGTGCCACCTCGATCCGATCGCCGCCCGGGCCATCGCAGACACCCGCGCGAACCTGATCTCGCTGTGTCTCGGGATCAACGTCTACGGTCGCGGGAGCTTCGGCCCCCGTACCCTCGCCGGCCAGGTGTCCGGATTCATCCAGACCGTCCGCGACGCCCATCCCGGGGTACCCGTCGTCGTGATCTCGCCGATCACCTCGCCGAGCCGCGAGCGGCTGCCTAACGCGGCGACAATGACCCTCGAAGACGTACGCGGCGCTGTCGGCGACGCGGTGGCCGTCCTCCGGCTCCGTGGCGAGGCGCGGCTGCATCTCGTCGACGGCCCGAGCGTGCTCGGACCGGACGAGGCCCACCTGCTGCCCGATGGCCTGCACCCGAATGCGGACGGCTACCGCCTGATGGCCGAGCGGCTCGCTCCCCTCCTCGCGCACCACGGTCACGCCGCGGACGCGTGACCCCGCGCGTCCAGCTTCGGCCAACTCGAACCGGGCGCCGACGCGGCTCTCGACGAGCAGTACCAGGTGCCCTCGTGCCGGACGGGCCGTAGGTGGTCCGCCCGGCGGCGCCTCGGCCGGTTCGAGGGCATTTCCGCACCGGGCATCGTCGGGCCGTCGTCCGGGTTTGGATCGCTGGTCGGTTGCCGAGGCGGGCGCCTCACAGCGGTGGAGGGAGTGGGCAGGTCCCTCGTTGTGCATTCATTGCCTGGTCAGAGCCGATTCATCTCGGATTCGGTCAAGATCATTAGCGTGGCGCGGTCCCCGGACCGCGCGGGGCGGAGCGTGCTGCACCGCATGCTGTCTTCTGAACTAAGGATCCAGGTGAATTCGAAGGTCCCGAATCCCAGGCGGGTCACGCCGCTGGTGGGCGTGCTCGCCGCAGCGGTCACGCTGGTGGCGTTTCCGGCGGTTGCGCAGGCCCAACCGCGTCAGCCGGACGCACCTGTCACCGGCGGGCTTCCGTTGGTCAACACGAGTGAGAAGATCGGGCCGGGTATCGGTCTGCGGCATGTGAAGGCGCTGGACCAGAGTGGTTGGTATGACGCGCAGTTCCTGACGGTGGATCTGTCCAACAGCGCGGTCAGCACCGACCTGCTGACCTCCGGCCCGGTCGCGTCCGGTGGCCCGCTGAGCGTCGCGGCCAACAAGGCCGGCGCCGTGGCCGGTGTCAACGGCGAGTTCTTCGACATCGGCGGCAGCAACGCCGCGCTCGGTGGCGAGATCCAGAACGGCCAACTGATCAAGACGGCGGACATCGGCGGACGGCAGCACGTCGGCGTCAGCCAGGACGGAATCGCCCAGCTCGTCGACCTCGCGGTCGACTCGTTCGCGAACTTCGCCGGCGCGGACCACAAGGTCCTGTCGATCAATGCCGCCAACGGCGGCGGCGTACCCGCCGACGGCCTGATCGCCTTCACCGCGGCGTGGGGAACCTACAGCCGCAATCGCGGTTTGACCGGGGTCGACGTCAGCCGGATCGCCGAGGTTGTCGTCTCCGGCGGCAAGGTCGTCTCCGTCGCGCCGAACGGACCGGCCGGCTCGGGCGCGATCCCGGAGGACGGTTTCGCGCTCGTCGGTCGTGACGCCGCGGCGACGGCGCTGCGCGCGCTGCACCCGGGTGACGCGGTCACGCTGACCTACTCGCTCTCGGACGACGTGGCCAAGACGATGAAGTTCGCGCTCGGCAACGGCGGCACGATCGTTTCCGACGGCAAGGTCGCCCCCGGCCTGGACACCTCGATCGCGCCGCGTACGGCGCTCGGCTTCTCCGACGACGGCCGCACCCTCGTGCTCGCCACCTGGGATGGGCCGGGCGGCACCGGCAAGGGCGGCGTCGGCATCGACAAGGAGGCGCGCGACCTCGCCGCCCTCGGTGTGGAGACCGCGGTCAACCTCGACGGCGGTGGCTCCACGACGATGGTCGCCCGCGCGCTGGGCGGGACCGAGGCGACCGTACGCAACGTGCCGTCCGACGGGCACGAGCGCAACGACCCGAACGGCGTCGGCGTGTTCGTCACACCGGGGGACGGCAAGCTCCACCAGCTCCTGGTCAAGCCGGCCGAGGGCGGGATCGCCAGCGACGGAGGCGCAAAGGTCTTCCCGGGCCTGCACCGTACGCTGGTCGCCCACGGCCTCGACAACCATGAGACGCCCGTTGCGGTGAATCCGGAGTCGGTCCGCTGGCACGCCGGTGGCGCGTCCGTCAAGTCCGGCGTGCTGCAGGCCCCGTCGCGCGCGTCCGGCCCGATCTCGGTCTCCGCCGCCGTCGGCCGTACGGACGCCTCGGTGCAGGTCGACGTGCTCGGCAAGGTCGACAGCCTGGAGCTGTCGGCCGGTCGACTCTCCATCGCCGACGCGACCCCCGACGCCGCGGCCACGGTGAGCGTCACCGGCCGCGACGGCCAGGGCTACACCGCCCCGATCGACCCGGTGGACCTCACCCTGGACTACGACCACAGCGTCGTCGACGTCCAGCCGTCCGCCGGCAAACTGAAGATCACCCCGCGGAAGGCCGCCGGCACGATCCTGACCATCTCCGTCGCGGGCCAGTCGGTGCAACTGCCGATCACCGTCGGGGTGCAGACCGTGTCGGCGTACGACTTCGGCGACGACGTGCTAGCCCGGTGGCGCAACAACAGCACCGCGGCGACCACGTTCTCGAAGGATCCCGACGGCCTGCGGATCGACTTCGCCGCGATGCGCAACGTCGGGGTCGCCGCGACCTCCGTCGCCAACCGGGTGGCGGTGCCGGGCCAGCCGCTGCGGGTACGGGTACGGATCAAGTCGAGCATCGCCGTGCCGAACGGGCTGACCTACCTGGGCTACGCCGACGCCAACGGCAAGGGTTCGGGCGTCTACGGAACGGCGCTGGCGGCCAGCGACGACTGGCAGTACGCCACGTTCACGCTGCCCGCCGACACGGCGTTCCCGATCTCGATCTCAAGCTTCCAGGGGATCAACACCAGCGTGGCCCAGCAGCGTCCGGGCACGTTCGTCCTCAACCGGATCGAGGCCGACGTCCCGACCTCGATCGACCTTCCGGAGCAGCCGGAGCCGCAGGCGGACCGGCTCGTGTCGCCCGACGGCTCGTTGGCGCACGGGATCGGTACCTGGAGCTTCGCGTCGCTGTCGGACGTGCAGTTCACCGCGGACAACCCGACCCTGACCCAGGTCGCGACGGCCGCCCTCCAGCGGATCCGGCAGACCAAGCCGGACCTGGTGATCCTCAACGGTGATATCACCGACCGCGGCCTGCCGCAGGATCTCGCGTTGGCCCGGCGGGTGCTGACCGACGCGGGATGCGATCTGATCCCGGTCGGCAAGGAGCCGGCCGAGTACAGCACGCCCGACCCGCGCAGCGGCAAGGTGCCCTGCTACTACGTCCCGGGCAACCACGAGTCCTACGGGCTCAACAACACCCAGTCGGACCTCTCGGCGTTCAAGGCCGAGTTCGGACAGCCGTACCGGACGTTCGACCACAAGGGCACCCGGTTCATCCTGCTGGCCAGCTCCCTCGGCACGCTTCGCGGCACGGCCTGGGCCCAACTGCCGATGATGCAGCAGGCGCTCGACGGCGCCAGGCGTGACCCGTCGGTACGCAACGTCGTCGTGGCCGCCCACCACCCGGTCGACGATCCGGCCGAGGTAAAGGCCAGCCAGCTCGGTGATCGCGACGAGGTGGCGCTCGTCGAGAAGCTGCTCACCGACTTCCGCGACGATTCCGGCAAGGGCGCCGTGATGTTCGGCTCCCACGCCCAGATCGCCAACGTCCACCGCGTCGAAGGCGTCCCGTACGTCGTGCTGCCGTCGTCGGGCAAGGACCCGTACGGCACGCCGGACCGGGGCGGCTTCACCGGTTGGGTGAACTGGTCGGTGAACAGCCTCCGCCACGCGGACCAGCAGTGGCTGGAGGCGGACGTGCGGGCGTTTGCCCAGTCGATCACGCTGAACGCGCCGGAGACGCTCGACCTGAACAGGACGGCGCAGCTCAGCGGCAGCATCGTCCAGCCCCAGGGGGTGTCCACCGGCACGCGGGTGGTGCCGCTGCAGTACCCGATGTCCGTGCACTGGAGCGGATCGTCGAGCCTCGCGATCGGCAGCGGCGCCGAGGCCACCGCCGAGGCCCGCCGCGCCGGCAAGGTCGCGATCCTCGACCCGCAGACGCGGACGCTGACGGCACTGCGCCGCGGTTCCGTCACGGTCACCGTGACGAACGACTCGATGCGGCAGTACACGGACAGCGCTTCGCTCGCGCCGATCACCACCTCGAAGACCATCCAGATCGGACCGGCGGCTGCCGGGCCGAAGTTCTCCACCGAGACCCCGGTCTTCACCGCCCAGCCGGTGGGCACGCTCGGCCAGGTGCGCAAGGTCACGGTCACCAACACCGGCGACCAGCCGCTGCGGATCTACTCGACCGAGATCGAGGGTGCGATCCGGGAAACGCGCGACAGCTTCCGTGGCGACCGTGAGCAGGACGTGTTCCGGGTCGACCGGGACCAGTGCTCGGGTCGTACGATCGCCCCGGGCCGGACCTGCGTCGTGGCGGTGCGCTTCACCCCGAAGCGGCCCGACGTGACCTCGACGGCGTCGCTGGTCTTCCGGACGAACACGGCCGAGCGTCGCGACTCGGTCGCGCTGACCGGCACCAGCACCAGCCCTCACTGGAGCTGGGGTAGCGACGGTCCGGCCTGGTACCCGAGCCCGACCGGCCTGCCCTGGACCGAATAGTTCCGGGCGCGGGCCGCAACAGGCCGGCAAGCCAGCACCGGGGTTTGGGGTCGGGCGCCGATACGCCCACCCCGACCCCGGTCCGTGCACGCTGTTCGGGTCGACGGCCACGCCCGCGGCCTTCGTGATCCGCAAGGCGCCTCCCGCGGCCCGGCAGGTGCTGGCCGACGCGACCTCAGCTTCACCCTTGGTGTGCGCGCGAGCGGCCGTACGCCGCGAGGGCGTGGAAGGCGGCCTTCGGCGTCCACGAGCCGTCCGGCAGCACCCGGACGATCCCGCGCGCGGCCAGGTCGAAGTCGCGCTCCGGGTCGTCGGTGGTCGGCAGGTGCCGGTTCGCGAAGGTGTACACGAACGCCGCCTCCACCCCGCCGGCCTCGTAGTCGCGCAGCAGGTCCACGAGGTAACGGGCCTGGCCCTCCTCGTCGCGCTCCAGCCCCGCGGTGAGCTTCGCGGCGCGGCCGTGCTCGTCGTACGTCACCGGCTCCGGCCCGCCCGCGACGTCGGCCGCGCCCCGGAACGTGCAGCAGCCGAACTCGGTCGCGGCGTAGGGCTTGCCCTGCCCCACCGCGGCCGCCAGGGTCTGCGGGAACGCCGCGGCGTTGGTCGCGTCGCGGTAACCGGCGTCGCTGGCGATGATGTCGAACTGCGCCCAGTCCACCGCCTCCAGCGGGATCGAGGCGTAGCCGACGGGCCCGCCGAACCGCTCCCGCACCGCGGGCACCGCCTCGGCGAGGAAGTCGCGCACCGCGGCGCGCGCGGCCGGGACCGCCTCCCGCATCCGCATCGGGTCGGTGAACAGTGCCATGCGCTCGGCCAGGTCGCGGCCGGGTAGGAAGCCGTCGGTGAACATGGCGATCTCGGAGCCGGTGAGGTACACGACGGACGCCCCGCGCTGCCGTATCCGCTCGGCCCGCTCCGCGCCGTCGAGCACGAACGCCATGAGCCCGTGGCGGTCGAGGCCGTTGGTGAACGGGCAGTACCACACCTCGAGCCCGGCCTCGGCGGCGAACCCTGCGGTCAGCTCGAGCCGGTCCTGGACCCCGCCGGTGATGCGCACCGCGTCACAGCGCAGTTCGTTGCGGATGACGCGCAGGTCGCGCCGCACGGTCTCGGGGTCGAACGGCTCGTGGGTCGTGGACCCCGCGCTCACGAAACCGGTGTCGTAGTTCATGCCGAAGACGCGCATCGGACGGCTCCCCCGTTCGTAAGGTACTGGGCGTACCTTATAGGGTACGTCCAGTACCCTGCAAGACATGAGCACGAGGCGCCGGGGCGAGGAGCTGGAGCGGGCGATCCTGCACGCGGCGGCGGAGGAGCTGCGCGAGTCCGGCTATCCGGGGATGACCATGGACCGGGTCGCCGCCCGGGCCGGGACCAACAAGAACGCCATCTACCGCCGGTGGCCGCACCGGGCGGCACTGGGTATCGCGGCGTACCGTCACCTGTCCGACGCCGTGATGCCGAACCCGGACACGGGCACCCTGCGGGCCGACGCGCTGGAGATGCTGCGGCGGGCCAACGAGACGTGGTCGTCGCCGCACGGGGCGATCCTGCGCGGGTTGCTCGCCGCCGCGGCCGACGACCCCGAGCTGCTCACCCTGATGCGGGAGCGTTCCGGCGCGGACACCATGGACCGCGCCTGGCTGGCGATGCTGGAGCGCGCCGTGGCCCGGGGCGAGGCACCCGCCCCGGCCGCGCACCACCGGGTCGCGACGACGCCGATGATGCTGCTGCGCGCCGAATACGCGATGCGCGGCGTTCCCGCCGTGCCCGACGAGGTGCTGGTCGAGATCGTGGACGAGGTGTTTCTGCCGCTCGTGCGCGGCCGCGGCTGAACGCGGCCGGCGGCCGTCCGAAGGCTGGTCGGCCGCCGTACCGGTCCGGCATCGGGCTCTCGCTCTCCAACGCCCGGATCACCCCGGACGTCGACCGCACACACCGGTGCGGGTTCTAAAGCGTCTGCGGTGGTGGTCGTGGTGCGGGGCGGAGCCGGGCTCAGGTACGGAACGGTCCGGTCACGCAGTATGTGATGCCGCCGGAGGAGGAACCCGAGGTGCCGCGCTGGGACGAGAAGTACAGCCGATTGCCGGCCGGGGTGAACGCGGGACCGCAGATCTCCGACGAGCCCTGGCCGGTAATCCGCAGGAAGACCGAGATCTTGTCGTCCGGCGTGATCATGCAGATCTCCATGTTGCCGCCGTCCTCCGCGACATAGAGATCGCCGAACGTGGAACCAGTGATGTTGTCCACGCCGGTCAGCGGCGCCGCGCCGGGACTGACGAGATTGTCGTCGTAGGCGAGTTCGTAGGTGTTGCTGCCGAGGTTGAGCTGCCAGACCCGGTTGTCGCCCTTGGTGGTGAACCACACCGTGTTGTTGGAGTAGTAGCAGCCCTCTCCGCCGTTGAACGACTTGGCCCCGGAGACCTGCGACCGGGTCGTGGTCGGGGAGCCGTCCGGGTCGGGCACGGCGGCCCAGCTGAACGAGCCGGAGGTACCGCTGCCGGCGACCAGCACCTGCAGCCTGCCGGTGGAGAGATCACCCCAGGTGTCCGGGATGAACCGGTAGAACTTGCCGTTGCTCTCGTCTTCGGTGAGGTAGATGACCCGCCGGTCCGGGTCGGCGGCGGCGGCTTCGTGCTTGAACCGGCCCATCGCCGGGCGGACCACGGCGGTGCCGCCGAGCGGGTAGGTTTCCCACACCCGACCGAGGCTGACCTCTTCGCAGGACAACCAGGTGTTCCAGGGCGTCCTGCCACCCGCACAGTTGTTGTTGGTGCCGGAGAGGATCCGGGACGCTCCGATGACGGCTCCGCTGGAGTCGAAGAGGATTCGGGACGCACCGCCGCCGGAGCCGGCGCTGGTCTCGGAGTTGGACACGTAGATCCAGCCGCTACCGTTGGCGAAGACCGCACCGCCGTCGGGGGCGTTGTGCCAGGTGTACGAGGTGCCCGGCACGACCTGACCGGAACGGGCGACGATCTGGCTGGTGAAGCCGGCCGGGAGCTGAATGCCGTGTCCGTTGGCCGCTTGCAGCGAACCGTACGGGCCGGGCGCCACCTGCGCCGGTGCCGCGTACGCCGCCGACCAAGCGGTGAACGGCAGCGCTACCGCGCCGGCTCCGAGTACCGTGGCACGGAGCATGTTACGCCGATCCATTGTGGACCTCCTTCTGGGCGGGTCCGACGAACGTAACGACGTGTGCTTTCGCGGAGCCGGTACGTACATGAACGGCCGCCGTCGAAGCATCGACGTTCTCCGACGCGGAAATCCCCCGGCGGGCGTACGCCGGTCGCGCTGGACGGCGACCACCCGCTTTCGCTGGTCCGGCGTCGGCCCCGCGAACCCAGGGGGCGGGACCCACGGCTGAGTATTCGAGCCCCACAAGTCGCAACTGGCGGACGCGGAAGGGTGCCACTCGTGGCTCTCGGTGCAGCAGGGAGGGCCGGCCCCTGCGGACCGACCCTCCCCTGGCGTCCGTTGTCAGTACGTGCCGAGGTCCTGCCAGGGGCCGTTGGGGCCGCCCGGCTGCTGGTTCCGGGTCCACCACCTGGCCTTCCAGGTGTGGCCGTGGTACGCGACCACCTCGCCTCCGGTGTAGACCCAGGACGCGGTCCAGGCCCGGACGTCGGCCCCGGCCGCCGGCACGAGGGCGCCCTGCTCTATCCACGAACCAGTCGTGGTGCTGCCGGGCTTCTCGTTCTGCGTCCACCACTGGGCGATGTAGATCGCTCCGTTGTAGGACACCTGGTCGCCGTTCTTGTACACCTTCTTCGAGTCCCAGGCCGGAACCGCTGGCTTCGGCTCGACCAGCGCGAAGGCCACGGTCGTGACGTTGCCCGCCACGTCGTACACCCTCAGTTCGTTCGCCCCGAGCACCGCCCCGAACACACCGGGCTTCACCCCGTTGAGGTCGGAGTGGGTGTTGTCGGTCAGGTCCTTCTCGACCCCGTTCAGGGTGAGCTTGTCGACCTTGCCGGCGTCGAACAGCTTGAACGACACCAGTTCGTACCCGGCCGTAGCCGTACCGACCGTCTCGGTGGCACCGTCCTTCACCGTCACCGTCGGGCCCGTGACGTCCAACACGAAGGTCAGCGTCGTGACATTGCCCGCCACGTCGTACACCTTCAGCTCGTTGCTACCGGCCTTGCCGCCGAACGCGCCCGGCGCGACCCCGTTGAGATCGGAGTGGGTGTTGTCGGTCAGGTCCTTCTCGACCCCGTTCAGGGTGAGCTTGTCGACCTTGCCGGCGTCGAACAGCTTGAAGGAGACATTGCTGTAGACCCCGTCCCTACCCTTCGACTCCGGTTTGACCGTGATCGTCGGAGCGGTCGTGTCGGGCGCGGCCGGGACGGAGATGTCCGTCCTCATCGGGGGCAGCTCAGCCTCGTCACCCAGATAGAAGCTGGCGAATCCAAACTGGTCGTAGCCGGTGTTCTTGTTCGCCACCCCGAGGCGGTACATCGGGTCGTGCATCAGCGTACGGATGCCGTACTCGGTCGGCGACAGGGTGGTGACGATGGCCAGGCGGTTGCCGGACGCGCGGAGCACAAGCTCCTCGCGCCAGTCGCCCAACAGGTCGGCCTTGAGCGTGGGAGTGCTCTTGTTGCCGGTCGATGTGAGGCCGGTCGCGAGATACGAGGAGGGCGTGAAGGTCAGATCGTCGACCGTGCTGATGGTCGCGTTGCTGGCGGCCATGGCCGTCAGGCCACCGCCGAACCAGATGGCGTACTGGCCGCTGCTCACGTTGTGGCTGCCGTTCAGGAGCTCGCCGGTGACCATGCTCCTGGCACCGTTCTGCGAGTGTCCCTGCGCGCCGGGCCAGCGGTTGGAAAAGTTGCCGGCGACCGCTCCCTCCGCGTCGGTACCGGCGTACACGCCGAAGATCATCGAGTTCTCGTGCACAACCTCGCCCTGGTCGTTGCGCCGCTTGCCCTTCATCGGGTCGTGCGCCTCCGGGCCGGGCATCCAGCCATGTTGCCTACCGGTGCGGATGTCGTCCAGCAGGTTCTCCTCGCTGCCGGACCACATGCGGACGTTGTTGTCCTTGTCGACCGGGAGCAGCGCGCTGCGGTCGCCGTGGCGGAGCGGAGCCCACGTGTTCAGCGGGTTGTTCCGGACCGCGTCGGTGGCGAACTCGAAGCTGCCGGCAACCGGAGGAACGCTGTTCTGCCCCTCGATCGTGGGCATGGTGTCGCCGTTGACCACCTCGGGCAAGATCTTGGTACCGTCGGCGTTCAGGTCGAGGACCATGGCTTTCATCACGATCTCATCCCGGCCGTCGCCGTCGAGGTCGCCGGAATCGGTGTGGTGGTTGCCGCGGTTCTGGTAGTCGTAGGCGGTGCCGCCCAGCGACCAGTACTGCGGGTCGTCCGAGTCGAAGCTGGCCTGGAGGGTGACCTTGCCGTCGACGATACGGAAGGCGGCCATAGTCGTCCGCACGTAATAGCCGCGCTGGGAGACCGCATAGTTGTGCTTGCCGTCCAGGGCGGCCACGACGCCGACGTAGCGGTTGCCGCGGTTGCCCTGCGCGTCGCCCCACACGGCCGCTTTCCAGGGGTGCTCAAGCCAGTAGGCCTCCGAGGGGGCCATCATCTGCGACTTGTAATCACCAGGGCCGCTACCGGCGCCGGGGCCGGGGTAGGCCAGGTAAGAGAAATTGCCGCGCTGGGTGGCGGGTGTCATGGCCCAGTTGTCGCCGTCGACGCTGCCCTCGTAGGGGAACGGGTACTTGGCGCTGTCCATGAGCACGCCCTTGCCGGCGTCGGCGTCCCACTCGAAGGCCGAGAAGAACTCCTGGTCGTCCTTGGCGGGGCCGATCGGGCCGACGTGGTAAGTCTTGATCCACCGCTTGAGGGCCGGATCGTTGACTCCGTCGTTGCCACCTCCGGCCACCGGGCTGCGGTAGCTGATGGTGAAGCTGTTGAGGAGCGACCAGTAGGTGTCCAGAGCCGCGGTGTTGCCGCTGGCGAAGTACTCCTCGAACTTGTCCGTGGTCGTTTTCAGGCCGTCCTCGCCGCCCACGACGGTGTCGAGGGTGTCCGGATACACGACGGACTGCGATGCCTCGTCCCAGTTGCCGATGCGGGTGCCCAGCCCGGTCTTGAGCATCAGCTCAGCCTTGCCGTCACCGTCGAAGTCCTCGCTGAACAGGGTGGTCTCGTGGTCGTTGGCCGCTCTCACGTTGTAGCCCATGTCGACACGGAACAGGAGGGTGCCGTCCAGCTTGTACGCATCGATGTATTCTGGCGCGGTCGTGGTGTTACTGCCGCCGAAGATCGGCTCGGAATACATCGGGTCTTGCTGGGTGCTGCGCCACTTGACGACGATCTCGTATTCGCCGTCGCCGTCGAAATCGCCCACCGTCATGTCGTGCGTGGAGTAGGCGCTGCTCTGCGACGTGTGTACCGCGCCGGTGCTGGTCTTCGCGTAGGGAAGCGACGTGCCGGAATCCAGGTTCTCCACATACTTGATGAACTCGGCTTCCAGCTCGTTGTACAGCGCTTCTGTGATCTTGCCGTTCACGAGGGAGTTCGTGAGCGGCCGAGCGGTGGTATAGGTGGCGACGCCGAGAGCGTTGGGGGTCATGTTGTGCTCGTTGAGCGTGGCGACCCAACCGTCCAACTGCTCCTGCGTCACGGTCGCCTGATCGTCGTACGCCACACGGAATGCTCTCAGCAGATCCATGTCGACGACGTACCAGTTCTGGTTCCCGGTACCCGGGATGACCATGTTGGCCGCGTTCAGATTGGTGCCCGGGCCGAACCGCTGGCCACGGTAGGTGAAGTGCACGAGCGGCACGGGAGCCGGCGCGGGCTTGAGCGGGATGTAAGTCGCCGCACCCCTGTTGGCCTGGCCTGCCTGCCCGGCCAGGGCTGACAACATGGGCACGCTCATGCCCTGTCTCTCGCCCTCGACGCCGTCGACGACCGGAGCGACCTCGTAGACGGAGGCGAGAACGCCGTCCGGGTCGGTGTAGTTGGACGGGGTGACGTCTTCCTTCACAATGCCGGGGTTCGTGTCGTAGTCGCTTTCCGGCTGGACGTCCCTAGGCGCGATCGTGGTGATCTTCACGAAGTCCGCATCACCGTCTTTGCGGTAGACGTTCCAGGAGATGCCGTCAGGTTCGTTGCCCAGAAAGCGCCAACTCAGCAATACGCCGTCCGGGGTCTGGGCGGCGACCAAGCCGCGTGTCAGATACTCCATCTTGCGCGGGCTGGACGCAGGGGCAGCGCTCGCGGCCGGAGAACTGAAGCCGAACAGGGACAGGCTCACGGCCAGCGTCAGGGGCAAGGGTACGAGTTCACGTAGTGTCTTTCGCACTTTTGTTCTCCATCTCGCATCGCCCTCCGTTGGGCAAGCGCTTTCCAGCATCCTGCCGCCTCCCGCTCGGTCGCGCAAGATCCAACTTCACCCCCACGGACCGCGGGATGTCCGACACCGGGACTACGTTGCGCCGGTCCTGTCGGGGTCGGCCACGACGGTCGCGGCAGTGCCTAACGCTGTGCGGAGGAAGTCCACTTGGGCGTCCAAGAGGCGCGCAGCGTAGCTTTCGCTGATCATGTGGGTGCCGGAGGGTAGTGGCAACACGTTGTGTGGCCGCCCGGCGGCCAGTAGTTTCGCGGAAAGCTGTAGCGTGTGGGCCGGATGGACGTTGTCGTCCAGCAGTCCGTGGATCAGCAGCAGCGGCCGCCGCAGTTCGGGAGCGTAACCGAGCAGTGTGTTGCGGTCATAGGCTTCTGGGTTGTCGTCGGGGTGGCCGAGGAAACGCTCCTGCCAGTGGGTGTCGTAGAGGCGTTGGTCTACGACTGCTGCGCCGGCGATCGCGGCGTGGAACACATCGGGGCGGCGTAGCACGGCCAGCGCCGCGAGGTAGCCGCCAAAGGACCAGCCGCGGATCCCGACGCGGGTCAGGTCTAGCTGCGGGTATCGGCGTGCTGCCTCACGCAGGCCCTCGACCTGATCCTCCAGTGGTGCCGTGCCGCGGTCGCCGTGCACCAGCCGCTCCCAGCGTGGGCCGCGGCCTGGGGTGCCGCGTCCGTCGACGATCACCACGGCGAAGCCCTGGTCGGCGAACCACTGCGAGGTCAGGTACACCGACTGCGCGGCGAGTACCCGTTGGCCTGCTGGCCCGCCGTACGGGTCCATCAGCACCGGAAGCGGGCCGTCTGCTGGCTGATAGCCGGTAGGAAGGATCACGGCGGTCCGCAGCCGGAAGGGGCCGGCCTCGAACAGGTCGACCCGAGGGGTCAACGGCGGCGTCTGGGCGTGGCTGGTGAGTCGGGCCGAAGATCCGTCGATGGTTCGCACGCTGATCTGCGGGTCCGGCTCGTCCAGGTTGCGGCTTATGAGGACGGTCGTTCCGCCCGCTCGGTGGCCGTCATGCACACCGGGAGCCGTCAGCCGGGACAGTCCGGCAACGGCGGACCAGGTCCATACGTGCCGCTCGGTCGGGTCGGTCGAACCGGCGAAAAACACGATGTCTCCGTCGACATCGAGAACCTCGTGTACCTGCAGTCCGGGCGGCGTGACGGGCTCACCGCCGACGAGTAGGTGCCGGGTCTCTTCGATGTCGGCGGTCCAGACCAGAGCGCCGTCGGCGGTACGTGCTGGTACGCCGGGCACCAGCGATACCCAGGCCGGATCCGTCTGTACGTGTTCGACGTGGCTGGCGCCGGTGTCCGGATCGACGCGGAGCACCCGGACGCAGGTCTGGGACCGGTTTTGTACGGCGATGGTTAAACCGTTGCGGTCCCAGGTGACAGCACTGAGGTACTCGAACTCCTTCCGGTCCCAGTCGACCTCGACTCTGCTGCCGTCGAGGCCGAGGACGACCAGACTGACATCGGCGTTGGCGGTACCCGCGGCCGGGTAGCGCATGGCTACCGGCGTGGTGGTGGGGTCGGCGGGGTTGGCCAGGTGCCACACCTGCACGCGACTCTCATCTACTCTTGCCGCGACCAGGCGCTGACCGTCCGGGGCCCACCACCAGCCCCGTCGGCGGTGCATCGACTCGGCTGCGACGTGTTCGGCGAGTCCGTAACTCACCTGCGGGGCCTCCGGCGCGGCCAGGGTCCGCATGCCGGTGCCGTCGACGTCGACGACGTACAGCCCACCGCCGCTGACATATCCAATGGACCGGCCGTTCGGGTCTGGCCGGGGATCGACCACACCACAGGCGGACGGAAGGGTCCGGGTAGCGCCGGTGGCCGGGTCGAGCACCACCAGTTTGCCGCCGAGCGCTACCGCGACGATCGACTGGTCGGCATCGCAGCCGTACTCGGTGACCCCGCCACCGGTTTCGCGGGCACGCTCGCGGCGGCGCCGTTCGGCCGCAGGCGGGTCACCGTCGTCGACAGCCAGCTCGCGTGGGTCCAACAGCAGCCGTTCGCTGCGTGCCGCAACGTCGTACAGCCAGAGACATGCGATTGGGTCGTCGCCAGCACGCGTGCGGGTGAACAGCATCTGACGTCCGTCGCCACGGATCTGGAACCGTTGCGGCAGGCCATGGGTGAATCTGCGGGTACGGGCCTGCAACTGAGGGAAGCTCACAAATAGCCCTTCGCCGTACGACCGGACACGCAGCATAGATCGGCGACGGCAGCGCGGCGATCGGATTCCAGAGCCGCAAACCACTGCCGCGAACCTGTGTTCCGGCGGGGCCGATTCTGGCGGGGACGTGCTGGGCCAGGCCGCGCCGACATCCGCGCGTGGCGATCCGCTCATGTCCGGAGTGTGTCGATGAATGAACCTTTTTCAACCTGGACCGCGCGACGCCTACGCACCACGTCCGACCTTGCGGTCCGCCGGACCGCAAGGAGAGGTTGAAAAAGGTTCAATCTACGCAGTCCCTCTGACACACCCGCAGGCGAGGTGCGCCGGAGTGGGGGTTTTCATTTGTCGAAGTCGGTGCCACGGATGACGGCTTCCCAGGCGGTCCGCTCTTGCTGTGTCTGCTTGGCGGTGGCGTTGAGGCGATCCAGGGTTTCGTTGCCCATCGGAAGCCGCAGTGGGGTGTTGTCGTGGGCCAACGCGGTCAGGATAGCGCTTGCGATCTTCGTGGGGTCGCCTGCCTCCTTGCCGCCGACCTCGTTCACGTGCTCGCGCAGCTTGCGGACCGTGCCGTCGTAGGCGTCGATGTGAGCGGACTCGGTGATAGCGGCGCCGGCGAAGTTGGTCCGCATCGGTCCGGGCTGTGGGATCAGGACCTTTATTCCGAGTGGCTCGACTTCCTGGGCGAGGGCGACCGAGAAGCCTTCCAGCGCGAACTTGCCTGCCGAGTAGGCGGACATGCCGGGGACTGACAACTGCCCGCCGAGGCTGCTGACCTGGACGATCGCGCCGCTGCCCTGCTTTCGCATGTGAGGCAGGACCGCCCGGGTCAGGGCCGCTGGGCCGAAGAAGATCAGCTCCATGAGAGAACGGAGTTCGGGCTCGGTGGTCTCCTCGACCGCACCGATGTGGCCCCGGCCCGCGGCGTTGACGAGCACGTCGATCCGCCCGTACTGACCAACGATCTCTTCGACGGCCGCGTTGACTCGTGCGGGATCGGTCACGTCGAGCTCCAGGGTGCGGGCGCGGTCTGGGTATGCGGTGACGACTTCCTCCGCCCCCGCCGTACGGCGATCGCTCAGCACGACCGTGTCCCCCGCGGCGAGGGCTGCTCGGGAGATCTCGCGACCGAGACCGGAGCCGGCTCCGGTGACCAGCCAGATGCGTGCCACGGTGATTTCCTTTCTGAGATGGCTTCCAGGTGTGGTTGGTGGTTGGTGGCACGAGGCCGCGCGTCAGGCGGGGCTTCCCTGCTTGAGCGCCCGCGCGATCCGCACGACCCGTTCGGCCTGGTGGCGGGCGGCGTTGCGGGTGTCTTCGTCGATCGAGCCGAGGTCGGGGCCCAGCACCGCGTGGTGGGAGGTGCCGTAGGGGTTGCCGTCGACCCACTTGACCGGGTCGGTGTATCCCGGCGGCACGATGATTCCGCCGAAGTGGTGAATGCTGTTGTACATGGCGAGCAGGGTCGACTCGTGCCCACCGTGTCGGGTTCCGGTCGAGGTGAAGCCGCTGTAGACCTTGTCGGCGAGCGCGCCTGCCTGGAACAGCGGCGACAATGTGTCGAAGAACTGCTTCAGCTGGGCGGCGATGTTGCCGAATCGCGTCGGTGAGCCGAAGACGACGGCATCCGCCCAGGTGAGATCCTCGGGGCTCGGAGTCGGCACGTCGGCGGTGGCCGCGTGGTGAGCGGCCCAGTGCGGGTTCGAGTCGATCGCGGCCTGCGGCGCCAGTTCGGCGGCCTTGCGGACCCGCACCGCGGCGCCAGCGGATTCGGCCGCGCCGGCGATTTCATTGGCGATCGCCGTGCCGGTGCCTGTCGCGGAGTAGTAGATCACGGCGAGGTTGACGAGGTTGGACATGGTGGGGCCTCTCTTGTGACGAATGCGGTTCTGCTGGCAGTGCGGGCGAGCGCTCAGGTACTGGCCAGCCTGCGACGGTCGGCGAGTGTCGGTAGATGACCGGTCACCCCGCCGTCGACATAGATGAGCTGGCCGGTGAGGAACTTCGACTCGTCGGATGCGAGGAACACGACGGCGTTGGCGACGTCCGTTGGCTGCCCGACAGCGTTGAGCATCTGGGAGTCCAGGACGAGCTTTGTCGGCGCTACGTCCTCGAGCCGGTGTGGTCCGCCGGATCCTCCTGCTGAGGGGGGCGGTGGAATCAGCCCCGGAGCCAGCGCGTTGCTGCGGATCCCGAGATGGCCGAAGGAGGTGGCTACCGACTTCGTCAGGTAGTTGATCGCCGCTTTGCTCGTGCCGTAGGCGACCAGTGCGAGGTCTCCGCCCGCGGCCTGGACCGATGAGGTGTTGATGATGGATCCACCGCCGGATTCGGCCATCACTGGGATGGCGTACTTGCTGCCGAGCAAGACGCTGCCGGTGTTCACCTCCAGGGTCCGCATCAGGTAGTCACGGCTGATGCCGACCACGTCGGTGTCCTGGAGAATCCACTCGGCGGACACCAGCCCGGCGTTGTTCCACAGCACGTCGAGCCGTCCGTAGGTCTCCTTGGCGAGCGCCACGACGCCTGCGATGTCGTCCTCGACGCTGACGTCACCGACGTAGGGCGTGACATCGTAGCCATCCTCGGTGAGCTCTTTCGCCCGCTCGTGGACGGTCGCGGACAGGTCCATCATCACGACGCGCGCACCCTCGGCCGCCATCGCCCGCACTCCCGCCAATCCCAGAGCGCCGGCCGCACCGGTGACGATCGCCACTTTGCCTTCCAGGCGGTTCATCGAAGATCCCTCCCGCAAAGTAGTTGAATTTTCAGCACCTGTCTTACAGTAGCATCGGATGATGAAAGTTCAACTACTCGACGGGAGGTTGTGATGACGGATACTCGGTGGCTGGACGACGAGGAGCAGCGGACGTGGCGCAGCTTCCTGCTGGCCAGCCGTCTGCTGTCCGACCGGCTGGAGCAGGGGCTGAAACAGGACGCGGACCTCTCCTTCGCCTACTACGAGATCCTCACCCGGCTCTCGGAGGCGCCCGGACGCTCGATGCGGATGGCCGACCTCGCAGCAGCGTGCGTCTTCGACCGCAGCAGGCTGAGCCACGCGATCGACCGCCTGGTACGCGATGGCTGGGTCCGCCGAGTGCCGTCCCGCTCAGACGCCCGGGGTCAGTTGGCGGAACTCACCGACGAGGGCATGGAGAAGGTCCGACAAGCCGCTCGCGGTCACGTCGAACAAGTTCGATCGCTACTGTTCGACCGCCTCACCCGGGACCAGCAAGCTGCCCTACGGGAAATCAGCGAAGCACTCGCCACCGGCATCGTCGACATGCCGAAGCTCATCTCGATGGGCTGGCCGTCACGGTGACGGCCAGCGGGGTGAAGCGCCGAGACACAACCCCGGCCCCGACTTGCACAGACGTTCCAGACCGGAGGGTACCCACGCGCCGGGTCATGGCTCTTCGCGCTCGGCGGGTGGCACCAACCGGCCGGTGAGCAGGATCCAGGCACAGATGGCCGCCAGCGGGACCAGGCCCAGCAGGTCGGCGGATGCGGGGTCGAGGCCGCCGGCGTCGACCAGCAGGACGGCGGAGAGCGTCCCGATGACCATGTTGTTGCCGGCGTGGGCAAGGCAAGCGACCCAGACGCTGCCGGAGCGCAGGAACAGCCAGGCCAGGATCACGGCCTGAGCGACGATCAGGAGAGTCCAGGTGACGATCCCGAGCAGCGGGCTCGGGTAGCCGGCGTAGTCGGTGAAGACCAACGGGTAGTGCCAGGCGGCCCAGACGAGACCGGTGATGAGCGCGGCGCGGGCGGGACTGCGACCGACCCGCTGTTGGAGGTAGCTCCGCCAGCCGAACTCCTCACCCCAGAACAACGGGGTCAGGACGACGGGCGCCACGAGCACCAGCAGCGTGGCGGGGCCGGGGAGATCGGCCAGGGCCGGCTCGTATAGCCCGAAGGCGGTGGCCAAGCCGACGGTCACGGCCAGCACCAGCACGGGGCCGACCCAGGCGATCAGGTAGTAGCGTTTCGCGGCCCGCAGGCGCGGCGCCAAGCCGGCGTCGGCGAAGCCTTCCCTGGTGACCCAGCGGCGTACGACGACGGCCGCGATCGCCGGCCCGAACGCCATCGGGAGCCCCACGGTCAGCTGGGTCACCGGGTCGGCCATCGACCAGCCGAGCACCGCGTGCGCGACGAAGACGGCCGCCCACGCCAGTCCGAAAGCGATCAGAAGATAGCTGAGCACACCCTTGGATCCCATGGCCTGGAAGGCAACCACCGATCCACCTCGGACGTCGTCACACCGAGGCGCCAAAGGCGCGGTCATACCTGAGAGCTACGGTCGCCCGGTCGGTTCGGTCCTCAAGCTCCGACAGCAGTATCTCTCCGTCGTGGGCGACCGAGAGCCGGGCCACCCTCCGGCGCGCGTTCGACTCCTCGTACTCGCGGACGGCCGTGCACACCAGACGAGGCCCGGCCAGGTATGTCGGCTTCCGCTCCGACGTACTGATCCGGGATCTGACCTAGGGATCGGCCGCCGTCAGCCAGCCCGTTTGGCGTCCTTCGTGAAGCAGCGCGTGATGTTCTGCTCGCCCGGCCGGCCCAGGAAGTCCATCGGGGACTTGCCCGACGGCTTCGCCTTCGGGTCGGCGTCGAGGTTGATCATCCAGAAGTAGATGCCGGCAAGGTCCCGCTCGCGCATCACCTGGCAGGCCGCGTCGAACCAGCGCTGCTGGATCTCGGGCTTGATCGAACCCTTGGCGTGCGGTGACCACGGCTCCTCGTACGCCCCGGGGCGCGCACCGATCGCCACCTCGGCCAGGACCAGATTGCGGATCGGGCCCTCGCCACGGTTGTCGTCGAGCCAGTCGTTCCACCCGTCGACGAGCCGGCTCACCGGGGCGCTGTCAGCCACCTTCAGCGGCGGGTACGCGTCGACGGAGAGGGTGATGCCCGACGCCGGACCGGTCTTCCGGAGCCGGTCGTGGTTGGCGCTGTAGTCGAGTTCCCCCTTGTACACCGCCTTCACACCGGTCGCGACCGTACGCCAGCCGGTGGTGCTGCTCTCCAGCGAGTTCAGCTCGGTGCCGACGACGAACGTGGCGACCTTTGCCGCCTCGGCCACCTTCGCGTACGTGACCAGCATGTCTCGGTACGACGCGAACCACTTCGTACGGCTCTGCGGACGGATCGAACCCCGCCACATGTCCGGGTCGTCCGTGGTCAGGTTGCGCTCGTTGAGCATCGGCCGGACGGCGGTACGCAGGCCGCGCTTGTTGGCCTCGTCCAGCACGATCTCCAGGCGGGCGGGCGACGGGGTGATCGGGTGATCCATCCGCACCGCGCTGGCGTACGCCGAGTCCATCACGAACGAGAACGAGACGGAGATCGAGTTTGCGCCGAGCCCGACCACGTGGTCGAGCACCTTCTGCGCCTTGGCGCGCACGATCTGGTCGGTGTCGTTCTGGTTGTTCTCCCAGTAGATCGCGATGCCGTGCTGACGCATGCCGGGCTGCCACGGCAGCCGCACCTTTGTCACCTGCGGCTCGGCGGACGCGCTGGGGCCGGACGCGCCCGGCGGTGCCTGGGAGAGGCGGGTCAGCGGACCGCCCTCGCCGGACGAGCAGCCGGCCGCCAGCAGCACTGCCAGCACCGTGGCGCAGCGCGCCACGGCCCTTCCCCGGATGCCGACGGTCCTCATATCGGCTTTGCGATCACTACGAACTGCTGCTGGCCGCCGCGCAGGTGCCGGATCAGGCCACGGATCGCGCCGGCCCCTTCCATCAGCGAGAAGATCGGTACGAGCAGGATCACCGCTATCCCCTCCCACCACCGGTACTTCGCCCGGCGGGAGACGCTCACGTTGATCCGCAGGCCCTCCGTGTAGAGCCAGATCGCGTACGCCATGTTGAGCGCCCAGATCGGCAGCACCAGGAGGGTGATCGGCACCGTGTCGTACGACCCGAGCATCCAGCCCACCAGCATGACGGTGCCGATGTGCTGTAGCGGGCTGACCACCCAGGTGAACGTCGAGTACCCGATGTAGAGCCGGTCGCGCAGTGGGATCCGGTCGTCGAGTGCCAGCCCGATCAAGCCCCACGCCCACCGTTCCCGCTGCCGGAAGAAGTCCCGTACGGTGGCCGGCGAGGCGCCGTAGCAGCGGCCCGCGAACCAGGCGCTCCGCCCGGGGTACCGCCGACTGAAGATCAGCGCGAACTGGGCGTCCTCGACGATCGCCTCGGGGCCGAAGTCCCAGCCGATCTCGGCCTCCACGGAGGCACGGACGAGCAGCAGCTCGCCGTGCACGCCGGCCAGCGGGTGGCCGCCACCGGTGAACGCCGAGTAGATGGTCACGTCCGCGATCGGCCGGCTCGCGTCGGCCAGCCAGGTGAGCCGGTTGCGGGCGTGCTCGCGCGGGTAGGTGAGGATGCCCTGGGCGAGGTGGCAGGCCTTGTCGCCGAGGTCGCGCTGCTGCTCGATGAGGCGAGCCAGCGCGATCGCCGTGTCCAGCCCCACGCCGGTGTCGTCGTCCATGTGCAGCACCCAGACGTCGTCCCGGTCCTCGTGCTGGGCGATGCGCAGCTCGTGCACGTAGTTGTTGGCCCGCGACTTGAACCTGGTGCCGTTGACGGTGTGGTAGCTCCGGGGCACGGTGACGACCCGGATGTACCGGCTGACCTCGCCCAGCTTGTAGATCTTTTCCGCCGCCTCGCAGCCCTCTTCGATGACGACGTCGACGCGCAGCTTGGGGAAGCACTCCGGCAGGTAGGTGATGTACGAGTGCACGACGCGGTCGAGCGCCGGGTAGGTGTCGTGCCGGCCGATTGTCGGTACCACCACCACGAGCCGGTCGCGGCACCGGATGATCTGGTCGTCGGCGGCGGTGAGCCGGTCGCGACGCAGCCGCCGCCGCGTCACGAACGCGCCGGCCAGGCCGAGGATCGTCCCGATCACCGGATACGTCCACAGGACGGTCACCACGGCACCGAGCGGCCCGGTCGACTTGACGCTCAGCCAGAGCGTGACCCCGAGGACGACGACGAACCACGCGACGAGCGGCCACATCCGGGGCAGCCAGCTCGCATGACGCTGCGCCATCGTGGTCGCACGGGTTGTGATCGGGATGCGTACGGCCGGCATGACGTGCGTCTCGCCGGAGCGCTGTTGCGGGATGATCTGGGTCCGCTCACCCGGCTCGTCGCGGCGCGAGGCGGCGACGTGCATCGTCACGCGGAGTCCTTCCGGGTCAGCAACGCGACGGTATAGCCCGTTGTCCACCAGCTTTCCGTGACATCATAACGTTCCTTCAGGACGTCCTTCTTCGCTCCGTCGAGGTCGTCCAGGGGGTCGCCGTACTCGCCCAGGCGCAGTACCCAGAGCCGCTGCGTCTCGCCGAGCCGGGCCGCCACGTCCTGGTGCTCGCTCGCCACCATCCACCCGTCGGTACGCATCGGGCGGTCCATGAGCAGGTCGGTCGGGCGGCGGTCCGCCGGCAGGTAGTGGGCGATGATGTCCCGGTTGAGTACGCCGGGACCACGGTCCTTGAGCCCGTACACGATGCCGTCGCCGGGGCGGTAGTCGCGCTCGATCAGTGCCACCACCGCCTTCGTGTCCTGGTACCGGAACGAGGACTTGCGCACCTCGGCGTGCCCGGGCAGGGCGAGCACAACCAGCGCGACCATCGCCGAGATCGCCGCGAGCAGCCCGCGCTTGGCGAGCAGGAGGCCGACCAGCACGGCCCAGCCGACGATCGTGTAGAGCACGTACCGCTGCTGCCAGATGTGCGTGACCGAACCGAGCGCCATGAGCAGCCCGACCGGTACGACGCCGAGGCTGATCGCCACCACGGCGCCCCGCTCGCGGGAGATCGCGGCCACGCCGAGGGCGAGCACCGCGCCGCCGATCAGCGCGCCGCCGAAGAACTCCAGGGCGTACGCCTCGACCTGGTGCAGATCGGTGAACGGGATCCAGCCGATCTGGGTTCCCTGCTGGCGGCGTCCGATCAGAATGATCGGCAAGAGCGGGATCAGCCCGGCGATCGCGCTCGGCGTCCACCGCCACAGCAGCTTCGGCTTCATGAGGAGTACGGCCAGGCCGTGCGCGGCGAGCAGCAGCAGCGCGACCAGGTGCATCAGGCCCAGCGCGGCGACGGCGGCCGCGTACATCAGCGCGATGCCGAGGGTGAACCGCTCCAGCATGCGGAGCAGCAGCAGCGTGGCCACCGCCGCGGCGAGCGTGGCCAGCGCGTACGGGCGGGCCTCCTGCCCGAAGCGGGTGGTTATCGGCAGGATCGCGAAGGTGAGCCCGGCGAGCAGGCCGATCTGGTGCGAGCCGAGCCGGGTGCCGATCCGCCCGACGACCGCGGCGGCACCGACCATCGCGAGCACCGACGGCAGGCGCAGCGACAGGTCGGAATCCCCGAAGGCGATCGTCCAGACCCGGATCAGGACGTAGTACGGACCGATGGTCGCGTCGGTCCCGTCGAGCTGGCGCCACAGCTCCGACCACGACACGGTGGTGATGCCCCAGGTGGCCAGCTCGTCGGCCCACAGCCCGGGCCCGGTAAGGCCGATCACACAGAGCACCAGTGTCACGAGAGCCGGTGCGCCCCAGGCGATCCGGCGCTGCCAGGCCGCCCGCCGCTGCCGGCGCTCGGCCTCCTCCTCGGTCGGCGACTTCGGCAGCAGGATGGTCGCGTCCGCCGCGGGCTCCGGTGTCTCCACCAGACCCACCCGGCGCGGCAACGGGATGTGCACCTCTCCGTTGGGGGTCGCCACCGGGAGCTGCGAGCGAGCGGCCCTATTCATCGGAGCAGGATAGAACAGTGCCGACACATGCAAATCCCCTTGTCGGGCAGGCGATTGTGTCAATCCCCAGCGCCACACGCGGTCCCGTCGTCGTTGCGATCCAGACCGTGCCGGTCGCGCCCACCGGTGATCTTAAGCGGCTCGAACCCGCGCTCTCGCAGCCACCCGCACCTGTCGGTCACACCGTCCGGAAACTTCCACGGTACGCAGACGTCGCGGTCGCCGTACGCGTGGTCGCAGCCGTCCGTACCCTCGGCGATCTCGACCCCGGCGGTGGGCGACGGCCGCGCCCCGCGCGGCTTGGCACCCGGCTGCTCGGCGAAGGGCTGCACGTACGGCGGTGGCGACCCCACCGGGCCGGTCGGATCCGGCGCGTCGTCGCGCTGCCCCGGCTCCGACTCACCGCCGCTCTCCACCGCCGGCTCGTCGGCCGGCGCCGCCGAGGTGCCACCGCCCCAGAGGATGTCGGGATCGCCGCCGCCGGCCACCAGCACACCGACGACGCCGACCGCGAGCACGAGCACCACCAGCACCGCCGCGATGCCGAGCTGTCCACGGCGACCGCTGGCCCTCACCCAGCCGGCGACGGCACGGAACCAGCGACTCATCCGAGCTTGACCCACTTGGCGATCGACGGTACGCCGTTGGCGTTGTGCACGAAGAGCATGTACCAGCCGGGCGGGGCCAGGTTGGGGTTGCTCGTCACGTTCAGGTCGATGGTGTTGCCGTTGACCGTCATCGGCAGCTCGACGAACCGCTGGTTGGGATCGGACGAGTGCGTGACGGCCGCGGGCCGGATCAGCGACGCCCGGGTCACCGCCGCGTTGACGGTGATCCGCTGGGTGCTGCCGTACCCCCAGTTGGTCCTGGCCAGGGTCTGGATCACCGGCCGGGCGCCCTTGAAGAGGTACGGCGGCGAGTAGATCGAGATCCGGGTGTCGAACGACCCGTTGCCGGGGTTGTCGCCGACCGCCATGACCCGCCCGTCGGGCAGCAGGAACGCCGACGAGTGGTACGTGCGCGGCACCGGGTCGGTCGCCATGCCCTGGCGGAACCGGTTGGTCTGCGGGTCGAAGATCGACGCCTCGAAGACCGGGTCGGCCCGGTTGTGCAGCGCGCCGCCGGTCTCGAAGACCGTGCCGTCGGGCAGCAGTACGAGGGAGACGTACATCTTGCCCTGGTCGTCGCCCTGCGGCACGCCACCGGTCAGCGTGCCCTGCGGGAGCGGCGGACCCGGCTCGTACCGTGGGCTGGCGGCCTTGAGGTCGATGATGTCGGTCAGCCGGTGCGCGGTCGCGCCCGCGTCGCCGTTGCCGCCGCCCACCGTCAGCACCCGCTGCGCCTGGGCCGGCGGGAGCAGCACGCTCATCGACTGGTCGCGCTCGTCCTTGCGCTGGAGTCCGGGCACGTCGGTGATCGCCCCGGTGCCGTAGTTGTAGATCGACGCTCCGCTGCCCGGCAGGCCGACGCCGAACGTGTGGCTGCCGGTGTAGAAGAGCCGGCCGTCCTGCATCAGCACCATCGCCGGGTACAGGCCCCACCAGGACCAGGTCTGCTTCACCTCGTTCATCGGCAGCCAGCGCTGCTGGGCGGAGCTGAAGTAGTCGGTGGTGGTGGTGCCGGTGGAGTCCTCGCCGAGGCCGCCGAGCGAGAGGATGTCGCCGTTGCCGAGCATGGTTGCCGACGGGTACCAGTGGCCGGCGAGCATGTCGTTCGTCCGGCTGTACTTGTTGGTGGCCGGGTCGAAGATGTACGAGTTCTTCAGGCCCTGGTAACCCACGGTGCCGTCGGCGCTCGGGTAGTCCTTGTTGCCGCCCATCACGAGCACCCGGCCGTCGCGCAACTGCACGTGCCCGGCGCAGAAGAGGTCGACCGGCGTGGCGACGTTGGTGAAGGCGCCGGTCGCCGGGTCGTACACGGCGGTCTTGAACGTGCCGGCCTCGAAGGCGCTGGGGTCGTTGCCGGAGCCCGCGACGAGCAGCACCTTGCCGTTGTGCAGCATCACCGCGTGGATGCCGCGCACCGTCGACTCGTACGGCATGACCTGCCACCTGCCCCTGGTGCAGCCGGTGGCGTCACTGCACCCGCTGGGGGTGGGCGTCGGCGCGCTCACGTCGACCATCGAGTAGTCGTCGGTGGTGAGTGTGCCGGTGCTGTAGATGCTGACGCCCCAGGTGATCTGGTCGGTGTTCGCCGGGATCGGGGGCGTACGCACCACCTTTTGCTGCCAGGCGGTGGTCGCCGCGAGCGTCGCCGGATCCAGCCAGTACTGCCAGCCGTCCCGGGTGTCGTGCCGGAACAGCGTGATCGCGTTGGCGGCGGTGGTCGACTTGTACCAGACCGAGAGGTCGTACTGGCGACCCACGGTGACGCGGGGAGCGCACTCCGCGTTCTCCAGCATCATCGCCTTCCGGTCGCCCGAGGTCAGTTCGGTGATGGCGATCCGCATGGCCCGGTTACCGCTGCGCGCGTCGGTCGTCGGGCCGAACGTGTACGTGTTGTCGCCGAACCCGGACCGCTCCCAGCAGGTCGGGAACCCGTCGGCGCCCAACGTCTCCAGCCCCGGATTCCGCACCAGGTTGGTCGCCGCCTGGGCCGGTGTGGCGGCCAGACCGACGGTCAGCAGGAGAGCGAGGGCGAGCAGCCGGCCGAGTCCGCGACGGAGCTCCGGGCTGAACATCGGAACGGCTTCTGCGGGAGGCACGGCGTCTCCTGTCGATCCTGTCTACACCTGGGCCGCCCCGCAGCGTACCGGTCATCGTCGCCCCGGCCAACGCGGGCTTCCGGCACTCTCCGGATGGAGCGATTCGCGGTCCAGTAGGCGGAAGACCGGCAACGAGAAGACCGGACCCGGCGCCTGCGGCCGCTATCGGGCGAGGCTGTGGTGCTCGCCGGCGGTGACGTCAACGGCCGGGGTGGCGAGGGGCTGGGTCGTCGGCACCGGAACCTGGCTGCTGACCGGTATGTCGATGTTGCCGAGTTGGCCGTAGTTGTTGCGTCCCCAGCCGAGGACCAGACCGGTGGAGGTGGCGGCGAGGCTGTGGACACTGCCGCCGGCGACCGCGGTGACGGTGGTGCCGGCGGGCAGTGACACGGACACCGGTGTACTGCGGTTGGTGATGGTGCCGTCACCGAGCTGGCCGACACTGTTGCTCCCCCAGGCGAGCGCCTGCCCGGTGGAGGTGACCGCCAGACTGTGCAGGAGGCCGGCGGCGAGGCTCGTGACGGTGGTGCCGCCCGGCAGTGACACGGGCACCGGCGTACTGCGGCTGGTGGTGCTGCCGTCACCGAGCTGACCGACGCTGTTGTATCCCCAGGCCAGCACCGGGCCGGCGGCGGTCCGGGCGAGGCTGTGGAACCCGCCGGCGGCCAGTCCGGTCGCGGTGGTGCCCGCCGGCAACGACACCGGCACCGGGGTGCTACGGGAGACGGTGGTGCCGTCGCCGAGCTGACCGTAGGTGTTGTTCCCCCAGGCGTAGACCTGACCGGTGGTTGTCAACCCGAGGCTGTGCACGTTGTAGGCGGCGATGGCGGTGATCGTGACGCCGGTGGGGAGTGACACCGGTACCGGGCTGGTGCGGGAGACGGTGGTGCCGTCACCGAGCTGTCCCGCGCCGTTGCGTCCCCAGGCGTAGACCTGACCGGTGTCGGTCAGGGCGAGGCTGTGCGCGAGTCCGGCGGCGACAGCGGTGACCACGGTGCCGGCGGGCAGCGACACCGGCACCGGGATGGCGCGGCTCGTGGTCGTACCGTCGCCGAGTTGACCGTTACCGTTGGCCCCCCAGCCGAGCACACCGCCCGTGGAGGTGGCCACCAGGCCGTGGTGGTAGCCGGCGGCGACGTCGCCGACCGTGGTGCCGGCCGGCAGCGCGACCCGGCCCGGGGCCCGGTAGTCGAGACTGGAGCCGTTGCCCAGCTCGAAGGATCCGTTCCTTCCCCAGCCCGCTACCGGGGCCGGCAGCCGCGACCCGAGCGTCACCCTGAAGGAGGCACCGACGGCGACGGCCGTCACCGAGACGCCGACCGGGAGCGTTGCCACCGTCGGTGTGGAGCTGTCGTCGGTACCCCAGACGAGCACCTGTCCGGTCGAGGTGAGGCCGAGGCTGTGGCCTCCGGCGGCAACGGTGGCAACGGTGGTGCCGGCCGGGAGCGGCACCGGCACCGGCACCGTACGACCACTCCCCCACGTCAGTACCTGCCCCGTCGGGGTGATGGCCAGACTGTGCGAGGAACCGGCGACGATCTCGGTGACCGAGGTCCCCGTGGGCAGCGACACCGGCACCGGTGTGGTCCGTTGGGTGGTGGTGCCGTCACCGAGCCGGCCACCGCCGTTGCTGCCCCAGGCCAACAACTGGCCGGTGGAGGTCAGCGCGAGACTGTGGGCGCTCCCGGCCGCGATGGCGACAACCGTGGTGCCGGCGGGTAACGACACCGGCACCGGCACGTGGCTTCGCTCGGTGGTGCCGTTGCCAAGTTGGCCGGCGTTGTTGATGCCCCAGGCGTACACCTGCCCGGTGGAGGTCAATGCCAGGCTGTGCCCGCCCCTGGCCGAGATCGCGACGACCGTGGTGCCGGCCGGCATGGCCGCCGGGACGGGCCAGGGTTGGGACTCTTCCGCCATGCCGTTGCCCAGTTGCCCGAACTCGTTCGCTCCCCACGCGTATACCTGCCCGGACGAGGTCAGCCCCACGCTGTGGCGCTCAGCGGCAGAGACCGCGACCGCACTGCCCGCGGGCATGAACGTCAGCACCGGAGTGGTCCGCACGAAGTCGCTCCCGTCGCCGAGCTGGCCGAAGGCGTTCTGCCCCCAGCCGTACACGTACCCGTCGCTGGTGATTGCCAGGCTGTGGGCCCCACCCGAGCTGATCTGGGTGTATGTGGTGCCCGTCGGCAGCAACACGCGCACCGGCAGCGGGCGCGGCGTATCGGTACCGTCGCCCAGTTGGAAGTATTGGTTGGCCCCCCAGGCGAGAACCTCCGTGCCGGTGACCTCCGCCGCGGCCGGTGCCGGCACCGCGGTCACCAACCCCGCCGCCAGCAGGAGCGTGCCGAGGTACGGGCCGGCACGCCGGCCAGTCCGACGACAGCCGATGGTCAGGATGGTGCTGGCAACGGACATGACACAGCTCCTTGCCGAGGCCGTGGTCCAGATAACGGGATCTCTCGGCGGACGGACCGCCCGCGATTCAAGGCATCGAGTCCACGGCCGCCGACACCTCACCCCGAAGCTACTCTGCGCAGTCGCAAGGTCACACGTCGTCCAGGCGTCCAGCCGTGCACGCCGATCAGCCAACCCCCACAGGTGGACGTCCGGCCCCGGCAGCGGAACGGCGGACCGCACCGCCGTATGACCGCTACGAGTCGACTCGTGGGCGTTCGACGATCACACCATCACTGAACCTCTTTCAACCTCCCCTTGCGGTCCGTCGGAGGCGGAAGTGCTACCGCACCGGGCCGAGGCCGGGTACCAGCTGGGTGGTCAGTCCTTCATCCGGACGGTCACGGTGGCGGTGTCGCCGAGTCCGTCACCGAGCCGGTAGACGAACGTGTCCGGCAGGCTGCGGGTCCGTGTGCTGGTTCGCCACCGCGGGTCAGGGACGTGTCGGCGGGCCGGCCGTACTCGGGGCAGGTCTGCCCGTGCCTCGTACCGACGCTGGTAAACCGGCGTGAAGCCGATCTGAAGACGCCCTCCGGTTGACTGTCGGCAGTCGTCGGCGGGGAGGACGACGAACTGTACGGCCGCCGGGCCCGGCCGAATCCAGGCCCGGCCGAGATGCCAGCGCACGGCACCGGGGTGACCCGACGAAGGTCGCGGGTCATCACCCAACCCGGGCGTGCTCGCCGGTGATGGCGCCGTGCCTCGCACCGGTCCGGGTCGACCCCCGGTCGGCCCGGCATCTGCCCACCCCGCCTGGTGAGGTCCGCCGCGACCGACCGGCAACACCCTGTCGGTACGCACACGTCGGCTCTCGAAAGGGAGGGACGCCTGTCATGTCCGAGGCCAGGAGTACGCACGCCGTCGCCACCGTGCGGCCGCACCACCACGGGCGCCCGGTGCTCGTACCGGTCGCCGCGCCGGGTCGGGTGGAGGGGGAACTGCCACGTACCGCGACGGTGACCCGCCCCGCCGGCTGGGGCCGTACGTCCGGTTCCGGCGGCGCCCTGTCGACGCACCAGCCGGCCGCCGACCAACGGCCGGCGGCGCTGCTGGAGGTGGCCGGGCTCGGCATCGCCGACTCGCCCAGGCTGGCCGGGGAGGATCCGGAACATGTCCGCCTGCTCGCCGGCATCGAGGCGTCGTTGCCGCCGATCCTGGTGCATCTGCCGACGATGCGGGTGATCGACGGGGTGCACCGGCTGCGGGCCGCCCAGCTCCGCGGTGACGAGCGGATCAAGGCCGTCTTCTTCGACGGCGACGCCGAGGCGGCGTTCGTCCGCGCGGTCGAGGAGAACACCGCGCACGGCCTGCCGCTGTCGCTGGCCGATCGGGAGGCGGCCGCAGCACGTATCGTCGCGTCCCATCCCCACTGGTCGGACCGGGCCATCGCAGGGGCTACCGGGCTGGCCGCCAGGACGGTCGCCGGGATCCGGAGCCGTGCAACCGCGGCGGATCCGCGGTTGCACGCCCGGCTGGGCCGGGACGGTCGGGTGCGGCCGGTCGACATCAGCACCGGCCGGCGGCGGGCGGCCGAGTTCATCAGAGCCAACCCGGACGCGTCGCTGCGCCAGGTCGCGAAGGTGGCCGGCGTCTCGCCGGGCACCGTACGCGACGTTCGGGAACGGCTCCGCAAGGGACTCGATCCGGTCCCGGCCGGCGCCCGAAACCCGGGCGGGTCGGTACGGGCAGCCAGCGCGCCCCGTCGGCTGCCGGATCGGGTCGCACCGGAGTCGCAGCGGGAGCGGTTGCGCAACCTCGCCCGGGACCCGGCGCTGCGGCACACCACCGTGGGCCGCGAGGTGATCCGCTGGCTCGACGTCCACCTGATCGGCACCGAGGACTGGGCGGACCTGCTGGACGCGGTGCCGCCACACTGCGCGTACCTCATCGCGGAGATGGCGCTCGACTGCGCGGCGGCCTGGCGGGAACTGGCCGGGGCGCTCGAACGCCGGATCCAGGCCACGGGCGAGGTCGACCCGGGCGGTGCCGGCGGCGCACCGGAGACGACCGTGAGGGCGGGCAGGTGAACCGGCTGTCCGGGGAACCGCCGCGGCCCGGGTCGGCGGTGGCCGCCGGCCCGGTGCCCGACGACGTGAAACGCCTGGTCGAGGCGCAGCTCCGGGCCCTCGTGCTGGACGGTCCCTTTCCCTGCCTGGGTGCGCGGTCCGCGTTCCGGGTGGGAAGCTACCTGTTCAACGTCCACCAGGAGCTGGGCGCGGCGGGAAGCACCCGAAGCCTGGCCGCCGATCTCCGCCACTTCCGGACGGTGCGGCGCCGGATGGGCGACCTCTACACGTACGTGGGGAGCTTCCTGGAGCCCCGCGTGGTCGCCGACGAGCGGGACTGGGACCGGCTGGTGTGGGGCGTGCTCCAGGACCTGCACGACCTGGACGACGAGCCGTGGGACGCCCGGTACTCGACCGACCCCGGTCACGCCGACTTCGCGTTCTCGTTCGCCGGGCTCGGTCATCTGGTGGTGACGCTCTATCCCGGCGCATCCCGGTACGCCCGCCGCTTCGCGTGGCCGACGCTGATATTCAATCCGCCG
Source organism: Plantactinospora sp. CA-294935 (assembly GCF_050936445.1). Taxonomy (NCBI): domain Bacteria; kingdom Bacillati; phylum Actinomycetota; class Actinomycetes; order Micromonosporales; family Micromonosporaceae; genus Plantactinospora; species Plantactinospora sp. CA-294935. Next base: position 5,718,233 of record NZ_JBNJMU010000001.1, on the reverse strand, counting down.
GAGCAGGACCGGGCGAAGTTTCCCTCCGACGAGGAATTCCTGCGGTTCCAGGACAAGATCCGCGAGCGTGACGCCCGGTTGCAGGGATCGGTCAACCCGTCGCTGCCGGATACGCTGGACGATCCGCAGGCGCCGGGATTTTCCGGTGCGCCCGTCGGCCCGAACTGGGACTGTCCGTTGCGGATCCGCGACGGGGCGTCCCGCCGCGACGAAGGGTAGCCGCCGGCACCGATTCCACCCGACCACCGGTCGGCGCCGAGGAGAAAGCGTGCCCACGCCGTGCGGCGGGCGCCCAGATCGGTGCGGGACGGCAATTTCCCACCATTCTGGTGGGCTAAGCCGGGTCCGTTCCTGGGTGCCGGCAATCCATGTCCGGACACCCGGGCCGCAATTCTTCCTGATCTTCTTCAAGAACTTCAGCCCGACCCGGCCCAACTACCCGGGTGCCCGTTCGTGTGCGACCACGTCACCCACCTTGACCGGTGCCGATCCGGCTGAGTACATAACAGCGTCGACGCAAAACGGGGGAGGATGCATTGACGACGTTGCCAACGGCCGCAGGCCACGTGGTGAGTCTGCGCCCCGCCGAGTCCGCCCCGATGTGGCGGGCCGGTGACGAGGTCCTGCGGGCGACCGACCTTGTCCGGTCCGACCCGGACGAGATGATGGCCGCCGCCACCGCCGTGGCCGCCGCGACCCCGCCGGCGCTGGTCCGGGCGGTCCACGCCTACCGGAGCCGGGCCGAGCACGGTGACGTGCTCCTGGTTCGCGGGGTGTTGCCGGAGACGAACTTCGGCACCAACCCGTCGGCGTCGGCGGCACCGCTGGCGGGCCACGCCGTCCAGCACGCGGCGCTCCAACTCCTCGGAATCACGATGCTGCTCGGCGAGCCGTTCAATTTCCGGACGTTGTACCAGGGAAAGCTCGTGCAGCACGTCGTACCGGCGCCGAACATGGAATTCACCCAGACCAGCGAGAGCAGCGGCGGAATGCTCGACTGGCACGTGGAGGACGGCTTCAGCCCCGACCGCTGCGACTATTTCGGCCTGCTGTGCCTACGCGGAGCCGAGGCCGCGGTCACCCGATACGCCGCCGCTCGGGATGTCGTACTCGACGACCGGACCCGACGGATTCTCTCCGAGCCGCGCTTCGAGATGGCGCCCGATTCGGCGCACGTTCTCGACGACGGTTCCCCCTGCCGTACGCCGGTGCTGTTCGGTGCGCCCCACGCCCCGGAGATCTGCTACGACGACCACTACCTCACGGCGCTGGACGGGGAGGGCAAGGAGGCACTGCGCGAACTGCGTACGCAACTCGACGCCGTGCACCACGGACACGTACTGCGTCCCGGCGATCTGCTGGTCATCGACAACCGCCGGGTCGTGCATTCCCGTACTCCGTTCGCCGCCCGGCACGACGGCACCGACCGGTGGCTGCTGCGCACGATGGTCTGCGCCTCGCTGCCGCGGTTCCGGTCCCACGGCCGCCGCATCATCTAGAAGGAATCCGCTGGTGTCGAAGGTTGTGCTCATCGTCGGCGCGGTCGAGCACCGCGAGCTGGCCCTGCGTACCGGGCTGGAGCGGGGCTACCGGATCGTCCTGGTGGAGGAGGCCACCTCGCCGTTGCTGTCCTGGGCGCACCTGGCGGTGCCGGTGCCGGACATCCTGGACGCCCGAGGCGTCCGGGCCGGGATCGACCGGGCGGTCGGGCTCGCCCGCCCCGACGCCGTCCTCACCCTGTACGACGAGCTGTTCCCGCTCGTGGCAGAGGTGGCTGCCGACCTCGGGCTGCCGTTCGTCGACCCTGGTGCGGCCCTGCGCAACGCCAACAAGATCGAGCAACGCACGGCCCTGGAGAAGGCGGGAGTATCCATTCCGGAGTGGGCGACCTGCACCGACCTGACCTCGGCGCGGGAGGCCGCCGCCCGGGTCGGCTACCCGGCCATCCTCAAGGTGGCCGACCAGACCGGGGCCGGCAAGATCCGCGTCGCCGGCCCGGACGAGCTGGCGGCGGCCCACGCCCAGCTCGCCGGCCCCCGGTCCCGGGACGAACCGCCGCTGCTGGTCGAGGAGTTGGTGCACGGCCAGGAGTACAGCGTCGAGGCGTTCGTGTGGCACGGCCGGCCGACCCCGATCTGCGTCACCCACAAGACCACGACCGGGGGCGGGTATCCCGTCGAACTCGGACACGCGCTGCCCTACCGGGGCACGGACGCCGATCCGGTGGTGGCGACGGCGCTCGACGCGGCCCGCGCGGTCGGTGCCGACCACACCCTCGTACACGTCGAGGTCTTCCTTACCGCCACCGGACCGAGGGTGGTCGAGGTGAACGCGCGCTCCGGCGGCGACTACATCATGGACCTGGTCGCCCGCTGCAGCGGCGCCAACCCGTACGACGTCGTCTACGACCTGAGCCTGGGCCGGGCACCTAGCTGGCACCCGACCTGGCGCGGCGCGGCGGCGATCCGGTTCCTCGTGGCCGACCGCGCGGGCCGGCTCGCCGGCATCGCGGGGGTCGACGCCGCCCTCACCCTCCCCGGATTCCACCGGATCGGAGTCGACCGACAACAAGGTACGCCCGTCCGGCGCCCCCGGAGCGGCGAGGACCGGCTCGGTTGGGTCATCGCCGACGGGGCGGACTGGCGGCAGGCCCGGGACCGGGCCGACCGGATCGCCGCCGGGCTGACGCCACGGATCGCCACCGGCCTGACGCCGGGGGTCGCACCGACCGACGGCACCGGCGTCGACGACCACTGGGAAGCGGGGACCTGAGTGCACGGATACACCTCGTCGACGTACGGCAACCGGATCGCGGACATCTACGACAAGCCGGGGCAGACGCCGCCGGACGCCGACCGGGCCGCGGCGTTCCTGCACGACCTCGCGGCCCGGGCCGCGGCGGCGACCGAGGGCGTCGAGCCACCCCGGGCACTGGAATGGGGCGTCGGCACCGGTCGGGTGGCGATACCGCTGGCCGCGCTCGGCTGCGACGTCTCCGGGGTGGACACCTCGGGGGCCATGCTGACGCGCTGCCGTACCGCCGACGCCGACGGTCGGCTGCGGCTGTCGATCGGCGACATGACCGCGGTACGGGTCGACGGGGCACCGTTCCACGTCGTCTACGCGGCCTTCAACACGCTGCTGCACCTGCTGACCCAGGAGGAACAGGTGGCCGCGTTCGCCAACTCGGCGGCGCAGCTCAGCCCCGGTGGCGCGTTCGTGGTGCAGGTGAACGTGCCGGACGTCGGGCGCCTCCGGGACGGCCAGCAGGTACGGATCTTCGAGGTGGAGACGGCGTACGTGGACCTGAACATCACCCTGCACGATCCGGTCCGGCAGCAGCTCCGTACCCAGCAGATGATCATCAGGGAGGGCGGAGCCGAGCTGCGCCCTCTGATGCAGCGGTACGTCTGGCCGAGCGAGCTGGACCTGATGGCCCGGCTCGCCGGGCTGCGGCTCGCGGCCCGGTACGCCGACTGGGCCGGCACCCCGTTCACCGCCGAGAGCACCGAGCACGTCTCGGTCTACCGTCCGGCCGAGGAGCGCTAGCCATGCCGACCCTGGAGATCCCGTTCGCGCCGTGGCGGTTCATGCTGGCCGTCGACGCCGTGAACTACGCCCTCGACGAGCAGGTCGGCTATCGGGCGCGCCGCCCGGGTGACGCGATCATCAACCTCTCCTCGGGGGTCAACCTCACCGAGCCGCCGTGGGAACTGGTCGACTTCGCGCTCGGTGCGGCCCGCGACCCGCTGTTCTGGCACGACTACGACGGGCCCGACGGCCACCTCGTCGGCCGGGCCGCCGTGGCGGCGTACGAGGCGACCCGGGCCGAGGTCGCGGTCGGGGTGGAGAACGTCCTGGTCACCGCGGGTGCCAGCGCGGCCCTCGCCCTCCTCGCCCGAGGGCTGCATCCCGGTGGTGGCATCGGGGCGCACGCCGTGCTGCCGGCACCGACGTTCCCGCTCGCCGGCGCCGCCCTCGCCGACGCGGGATTCCGGATCACCGAGGTGACGTCCGAGGAGCCGGACCGGTGGCTGCCGACCGTCGACGAGCTGACCGCCGCCGCCACCGCCGACACCCGGGTGGTGTACGTCAACACGTTCAACAACCCGACCGGCGAGCGGTACGACGAGGCCGAGCTGCGCAAGCTGGTCGGCTGGGCGCGAGAGCACCGGGTGACGGTGCTGCACGACACCGTCTCGTCCGATGTCGCCGCGGTCGGCGGGCTGCCGCACCTGCTGTCGATCGCCGCCGAGGAGGACTACGCCCGGGGCGTGGTCACCGTCGGCAGCCTGTCCAAGTCGCGGGCCGTACCGGGCTTCCGGATCGGTTGGATGATCGCCGACGCCGACCTGATCGCCCGGCTGGCCGGCTTCAACGAGCTGATCGCGCCCTCCTCGCCGGGGCTGGCCGCTCCGGCGCTGCTGATGGACCGCATGCTGGCGGTGGCGGCGGACAGTGCCCGGTCCGCGCCGGACGACCCCTGGGACCGCCTCGAGGAACTGCTGCGGCCGTACCACGCCGGGTTGCCCGGGCTCCGGGGCTTCCTCGACCGGGCCGGGGCCCGGCTCGGCACGCCCAGAACCGCGAACGGACTCGCCGGGTGGCGGGACTCGCTGCGCAAGACCCTGGCCGGGAACGTGGCCTCGCTGGCCGGCTGGGGAGAGACGATCGTGGGTGCCCCGCCCTGGTGCGGGGACTTCAACACCTTCGTACGGCTTCCGGCCCTGGACGGACGCGACGTCCTGGCCACGACCCACCGCCTGTTCCGCGAGTACGGCGTGCAGACCCTGCCCGGTCCGGCCTTCGGACACTCCACCTCCTGGTGGCGCCGGCGCGGGTACTTCCTCCGGCTCTCGTTCGCGCTTCCGCCCGCCCGCTGGCAGGAAGGGCTCGCCCGGCTCTCCGCCGCCTGCGAGAGGCTGTCCGCCGATGGCTAGCCGCACCCCGTGGCAGCTCTTTCCGGTCGGGCTGCTGCGCTCGGCGGGGTTGCCGTTCGAGTGGCTCGACGACCTCGGGCAGGCGGAGCTGGAACCCCGGGCCGAGGCGGCGGCGGCCAGCGCGGCGGAGCTGGGCCGGGTGCGTACCGAGGTGATCGCGGCGTTGAAGCGGGCGCAAGCGGAGTGCGACCACGAGCAGCGGCCGGCCCTGAACCGCACGCTCAAGGCCGTGATCCACTATCGACCCGCCCCGACCGTCCCGCCGGTCGCCGCCCAGGTCACGCACTGGTGGCACACCGCCTTGACGGCACACCACGCGGCCGAGGCAGCCCTGGCCGCGTCGCTCGGCACCGCCCTCGCCGCCGAGGGCGAGCTGCTGCGGAAACGCGCGTACGACGAGGCTTTCCTCGAGGGCGTGCTGATGGCCAGCCCGCACGCCCACGACGAGCTGGTCCGGTCGGTGGAACGCGGCCGGATGAGCCCGCGGGTCGAAACCACCGCCTACCGGTACCTTCAGCGCTTCTGTGCCAAGGCCGAGACGACCGGGCACGTCGGACCTCTCAGCCTGGTACGGGTCGGCGACGCGTCCCCGACCGCCGCCGGGTCGGGCGTCCGTGCCGCGTACCGCGACCCGGTGCTGGGCGAACTCGCCTACTGGTGCCTGGGCGACGGCCGCCGGGGACGGCGCCGTACCTCGATCAGCTTCTGGGCTGCGGAGGCGCTGGCGGAGGCGGTGCTGAGCGACCCCGTCCTCGGGGTGCGCCTGCGCCGGCCGCGCCGGGTCATCGGCGTCGGGCAGACGGGGCTGAGCCGCGCCGAGCGGGCCGTGCTGGACCGCGCCGACGGCAGCCGGACCCTGGCTGGCATCGCGGCCGAGACCGGGCTGGGCGAGACCGTCGCGATCGCCACCGAACTCGCCGGACGCGGTCTCCTGCGACTCGACCGACACCTCCGCGACCACACCGCCGACCCCGGGGCCGACCTGCGCGGACTGCTCGCCGGAACGGGCGCCCCTCCGGCGGCCGAGGCGGCAGCCCTGCTCGACGACATAACCCGGTTCGCCGACCTCCGGTATCCGCGCCGGCCCGAAGCGCTGTCGGCGCTCGCCGACCGGTTCACCGCGCTGACCGGCCGGGCCGCCTGGCGCGGCGGCGGGCGCATCTCGGCTGACCGGGCGATCCTGTACGAGGACGCCCTCGACAACGTCCGCGAACTGCGGATCGGTGACGCCGGGGCACGGCGGCTGGCCGACCGGCTCGGCACCGTGCTGGACCTCCTCGCCTCGCTCGCGATCGACGAGCGCGTCGCGGGGCAGCGGGAGCTGGACCAACTGCTGTCCGGGCGGAGCTGCGCCGACCTGCCCGCCACGGAGGTACGGCGGTGGTCCCCGTCCCTCCCGGCCGGCGCGACCGAGCGGCTGGCCCGACTCGTCGACCCGGCGGTGGCGACGGTCCGGCTGACCCGTGCCGACCTGGAGGCCGCCGGGCTCATCCGCACCGATCTCGACCGTTGGCCCCTCTTCGGTGCCGCCGACCTCATGCTCGTCGGCCAGCCCACGGCCGGCCCGGAGGCGGTCGGCGGCGGTGCAGGGGGCGGCGGCGGTGAGCCGCTCGTCGTGCTGAGCGAACTGCACCACATCTGGCCGCAGTTGGCCCGACCGGTGCGCGGCCTCTACTCCGACGAGCAACTCGGCGTACCACAGCTCGGGCGGTTGCTCGCCGAGCAGCTCGCCCCCGCCATGCCGACGGTGCAGGAGGTCCGGCGGGTACAGAAGGGGACCGACAACTCGCCGGCCGGGCACCGGCTGCTCTGCCTCGACACCGCGTCGCCGGTGCCGGGCGCCGTACCCGTGGACGCCCTGCGGGTACGGCGCTGGGCGAACGGGTTCATCGGACTCCACGACCCGCACACCCGCCGGGACCTGTGGCTGCTGCCCGAGTACGACGACACCGACGTACCGGTCGGCGGGCTGGTGTGCTGCGCGACGCCCGCCCTCGAACTCCCGCGGATCAGCGTCGGCGAACGTACCCCGCGCATCGTGGTGGACGGGGTCGTGCTGCAACGCCGCCGCTGGGATCCGCGACCCGCCGACGTGCCGACGTTCGGCGGGCCGGAGCCGACCGCCCGGGACTGGCGCCGGCTGCACGACTGGCGGCGCCGGCTCGGCCTGCCCCGGCACGCCTTCTACCTGGTGGACGCCGAGGCCAAGCCGATGTTCCTGGACTTCGGGTCGGTGCTGTCGGTGCGCAGCTTCGTCCGCACCGTCGGTACGGCGACCACCCTCACCCTGACCGAGATGCTTCCCGAGCCGCCGCGACTGTGGCTGAGTACACCGGACGGGACCCTGACGTCCGAGCTGCGAACGCTGTGGTGGCGGGCTGCCCGAGCACCCGTACCGGCCCGTCCGGAAGGAGGCTGAATGCGGCTGCACACCGAGTTCGTCGCCCACCTCGACCGGCACCGGGACCGGGCGGCGGTCGCACTCCGTACGCTGGCCGACGGGCTCGCCGCCGACCAGGTGATGCAGTGGTCGCCGCGGCTGCGGGCCCCGCTCGGCGCGGTGCCGCTGCTGCTGGACGCCGCAGACCACAGCGTCCTCGCCGAGGTGGGACGGGTCGTCGGCGACCTGCTGCCCCGGCTGCCCCGGCTGCTCTTCGGCGATCTCGACGGGGCATTGGACGCCTTCGGCGTACCGGCCGGCATGCGGCCGTTCATCCGTGCCGAGGTACCCCGGGAGATACCCGTGGCGCGGACCGACTTCCTGCTCGGCGACGAGGGCTGGCGGCTCCTTGAGATCAACAACGGCGCCTCGGTCGGTGGCCTGCTGGTGGGGGACTACGACCGGCACGTACGCGCCGAACCGTTCCTCGCCGAGTTCCTGGACGCGCACCGGGCCGGCAACGTGGCGCCGGTCGACGTACTGGTCGCCGAGGTGCTGACCCGCTGCGCCGACCTGCCGGTCGAGGACCGGCCCCGGGTCGCGATCGTCGACTGGGCGGGGTACCTGGAGAACTTCCCCCTCGAGTACCCGCAGCTCGCCGCCCGGTACCGGGCCGGCGGCCTGGACCCGGTGGTGTGCGCGCAGACCGAGCTGCGGTACGCGAACGGGCGGCTGTGGCACGGGCGGCTTCCGGTGCACGCGGTCCACCGGGACTTCGTCATCGAGGACCTGATCGAAGACGCCGGGTCGGCCCACCAGATCCTCGCCGCGGCCGAGAACGGCGACGTCGTGCTGGTGTCCGGATTCCGCCACGAGTGGCTGGCGCAGAAGGGTTCGTTCGCCATGCTGCACGAGGCCGCCGGCCGCGGCCTGCTCACCGCGGCGGAACGGGACATGGTCGACCGGTACGTCCCGCCGACCTGGATGCTTACCGGAGCCGGTCCGGAGCACTGGCGATTCGCCGGGCTGGGCCGCGCCGATCCGCTGCCCCTCGTCCCGGAGGCGCTCATCGTCAAGCCCTGCATCGGCAGCCTCGGCGCGGGCGTGGTGATCGGCGCGCTGCGGTCGGCCGAGGAGTTCCGGGCCGCGGTCCGGGACGCGGCCACGGCGACGCCGTCCGTGCTCCAACGGCTGGTCTCACCGATGCCGGTGCCGTTCCCGTGGCTGCGGCCGGCCGGGCCCGGCGACGAGGACGTCGTCATCGACATCGCCCAGATCCAACCCGGGCTGTTCACCGTGGCCGGCCGCCCGTCCGGGTGGTGGTGCCGGCTGCTGCCCGACTCGACGCCGGCCGTCGCGAACGCCCTGCACGGTGCGGCGCGCGGCAGTACCTGGTGCGAGGCGCCACGATGATCTACCAGGGTGTCCACGAGATCGTCACCGACGACATCTTCCTGGTGCTCCCCCGCTTCGCCGACCGGGCGGACGTCGAGCTGTACCTCAAGATCGAGGCGCTGAATCCGGCGGGCTCGATCAAGCTCAAGCCGGCGGTATCCATGATCGAGGACGCCGAACGCGACGGGCTCCTCGTCCCGGGGTCCCGGATCATCGAGTCCTCCTCCGGCAACCTCGGGACGGCACTCGCGATGGTCTGCGCGGCGAAGGGCTACCCGCTCACCATCGTGACCGACCTCAACGCCAACCGGGCCGCCGTGGACACGATGCGCTGCCTCGGCGCGACGGTCACCGTCATCGCCACCCCCGACGCCGGCGGCGGGTTCCTCCGCAGCCGGATCGAGCACATCCACCGGGCGCTCGCCGCCGACCCGAGCCTGGTCTGGCTCAACCAGTACGCGAACCCGGCCAACCCGCGGGCGCACCGTACGCACACCGCGAGCAGCATCCACAAGGAGTTCGGCACCGTCGACGTCCTGTTCGTCGGCGCCGGCACCACCGGAACCCTGATCGGATGCGTGGACTACTTCCGCGAGCACAGCCCGCAGACCCGGATCGTCGCGGTGGACGCCGAGGGATCCGTCACCTTCGGCGCCCCGCCGGGCGTACGGCACCTTCCGGGACTGGGCACCAGCGTCCGGCCCGCGATCCTGCGCGAGGACGGCGGTGACTTCGACACCTGCCACGTCAGCGAGGTGGACAGCATCGCCACCTGTCGGGAGACTGCCCGGCGCTACGGCCTGCTGGTCGGTGCCTCCACCGGCAGCGTCCTCGCGGCCGTCCGCAGGCTGATCCCCACCATCCCACCGGGCTCCCGGATCGTCGCGGTCAGCCCGGATCTCGGCGACCGGTACCTGGAGACGGTCTACAACGACCGGTGGACCGCCTCCCGGTACCCGTCGTCCGGGCTGCCGCCGATTGGAGACATCCTTGCCTGAGTGCCAGGTGGTGCCGACAACGGCGGCCGGGGACCGGCTGGGCGGTGCCTACTGGCGGTACTGGGCCGCCACCACCTCGACCAACCTCGCCGACGGCATCCGGGCGGGGGCGTTTCCGCTGCTCGCGGCGGCGCTCACCGGAGAGCCCGTCGGGGTGGCCGCCGTCTTCGCCGCGCAGCACGCCGCGTGGCTGGCCTTCGGGCTCTACGCCGGAGTACTGACCGACCGCCATCCGCCGGCCCGGATCCTGCTGGTCGCCGACGTGTGCCGGGTGGCCGTGCTGGCGGTGCTGCTCGGCTGCGTCGCCGTCGGGGTGGCCACCATCGCACTGCTGGTCGCCGTCGCCTTCGTGATCGGCACGGCCGAGACCTTCCGCGACACGGCGGCACCGAGCCTGCTGCCCCGGCTGGTCGGCGACCGGCTTCTCGAACGGGCGGCCGGCCGCCTGCTCAGCAGCGAGGTGCTCGGCAACGAGTTCCTGGGACCGCTGCTGGGCGCGGCACTGTTCGCGGTCGCGATGGCGCTGCCCCTGGCCGCCGACGGCCTGGTGCTCGCCCTCGCCGTGACACTGGTGTTTACCCTCCCCCGGAGCATCCGATCGGCGGTAGCGCCGGAACGCGCCACGACAGTGCCGGCCGCGCCGGAACGCGCCACGACAGTGCCGGCCGCGCCGGAGCCGGGGGTGCCGAAACCGGCGGTGGTTGGTTCACCGCTGCATACCCAGCTCGGGGTGGGGATCCGGTGGCTGGCCCGGCACCGGCAGCTCCGTACCGTCACCGCCTCCGGCGCCCTGCTCGCGTTCGCCGACGCGGCGTGGTGGGCGGTCCTGGTCGTCTTCGCGGCCGACGTCCTGCACCTCCCGCCGGCCGGGTACGGTCTGCTGCTCGCGGCCGGGGCGGCCGGCGGCGCCGGTGGGGGGCTGGCCGCCGAGCGGCTCGCCCGGTACGCCGGGCCGGTGCCGCTGCTGACCGGGGCAGTGCTCGTCGCCGGCCTGCCCGCGCTGGCGCTGGCCGTCGCGCCACCGCTGCCGGTCGTGCTTCCGTTGCTGGCGTTCAGCAGCGCCGGGTTCGCGGTGTGGAACGTGATCGCGTTCTCCACCCGGCAGCGCCGCACCCCGGCCCACCTGTTCGGCCGCGTCACCTCGGTGCACCGGGTGGCCCTGTGCGGCGGCTCGACGCTCGGCGCGCTGGCCGGAGGTTGGGTCACCAGCGCGATCTCGTTGACCGCGATGTTCGCCCTCGCCGGGGCCGTCACGGTCGTCGCCGCCGGCGTGCAGGCCAGCGCGTGGCGTGCCGACACCGGTGCCGGATCCCCGTCGAGGGCCGGGTCGGCATGCTGATCGACAACGATCCGGACCCGCTCCGGCGCATCCACCGGCCCGAGCTCCTGCCCGACCTCGTGTCCTGGGCGGCGGCCCGCTGTGACCTCGGCCCGGTGTACCACCACCGCGTCTGCACGGTCGGCTACGACGACTGCAATCTCCTGGTGGAGACCGGGACCGGCCGGTACGTCTTCAAGATCTTCACGATCCATCGGCCAGAGCCCCTGACCACCCGGTACGTCGAGGTGATCCGTACCGCGCTCGCGGCCGGGGTGCGGCACCCCCGCCTCCACCCCACCGCCGGCGAGGCGCTGCTGTGCCATCCGCCGTCCGGCAACCGCCTGATCGTCATGGACCACCTGGACGGCGGTACCTTCCTCGATCGCGACGGACATCCCAACGCCGACCAACTCGCCGACCTGATGGCGCAGGTGGGCCGCATCCATCGGATCCAGCGGGACTTCGCGCCGGTGCCGGACTGGTGGGCGGTGCACGAGATCAGTGCGCTCGCCCGCGAGATGCTGCCGCTGCTGCCGGCCGACGACCGAATCCAGGTGGAACGGGCCGTGGCGTCGTTCGCCGAGGTCGACCGGGCGGTCCTGCCGCACGCGCTGGTGCACGGCGACCTCACCAAGGCCAACGTGCTGCCCACCTCGCCGCACCGGGTCGCGATCCTCGACTTCGCGGTGGCCAACCGCTGTCCGCGGGTGCACGAGCTGGCGATGGTCGCGGTCAACCTCATGCACGGCGACCCCCGGTCGCTCGGGGAGCGGGTCGACACCCTGCTCGGGATGTACCCCGCCGCGCCGCTCACCCCCGCCGAGCAGCACGCGCTGCCCCGGTACGTGCACGCGACCGCCGCGATGGAGTTGCTCGGTGCGGCCCGGGAGTGGGTGCTCAAGGGCAACCGCAGCGACGAGACCCGCTACCTCATCAGACTCGGGCGCGCCGGCCTGCGCGCGGCCCGCCGATACGTGGAGAACGACGCCTCCAGCCGGAGGTGTCGGTGACCCGTCGAAAGGATCAGAGATGTCCCGTACCGCCGCCGTCAACTCGTGGGACGAGTTCACCCAGCTCCGTGAGATCGTCGTGGGCGACGCCACCCATGCCCGGGTGCCCCGGATGACCGACCCCTCCGCATGGCTCGCCTGCTATCCGACCCTCACCCCGGCCGAACTCGGGGCCGTGCACCAGGGCGAGTTCCCCCGCCAGGTGATCGAGGAGTCGAACGAGGACCTGGCCGAACTGGTGGAGACGCTCCGCGAGTTGGGAGTGAAGACGCACCGCCCGCCCGCCGTCGATCACCGCCGGGAGTTCACCAGCCCGGACTGGTCCGCCGACGGCTACATCTCCTACTGTCCGCGAGACATCACGCTCATCGTGGGATCCACCATCATCGAGGTGCCCAGCCCGATGCGCTCCCGCTACTTCGAGGTCTTCAACCTCCGGCCGATGTTCCAGGACTACCTGCGGGAGGGAGCCGGCTGGATCGCCGGGCCCCGGCCGCAGCTCCGCGACGAGCTGTACGAGTGGGACGACCTCGGCCGTCCGCTGCTCGGCGAGGCGGAACCGGTGTTCGACGCCGCGAACGTACTCCGGCTCGGCCGGGACCTGTTCTACCAGATCTCCCGCAGCGGCAACGAGCTGGGAATGCGGTGGCTCGCCTCGACGCTGCACCTGATCGATCCCGAGCTGCGGCTGCATCCGCTGCGCGGGGTCTACGGCTACACCCACATCGACAGCACCATCGCCCTGCTACGTCCCGGCCTGGTCCTGCTGAACCCGGAACGGATCACGCCGGACGCCGTTCCGGAGCCGTTCGACACGTGGGACATCCTGTGGTGCCCGGAGATGGCCACCGCACCGACGGCGCTGCCACACACCCTCAGTGAGCGGTGGATCAGCATGAACCTCCTGATGGTCAACCCCGACACCGCGATCGTCGACGCGACCCAGCCGGCGCTGCTCCGGGCTCTGGAGAGCAAGGGGATCACGGTGATCCCACGGCGGCTGCGGCACGCGCGGGTCCTCGGCGGCGGGTTCCACTGCGTCACCCTCGACATCGTCCGCGACGGCGGAAAGGAGGACTACCTGAGCTGAGTCCGCTCCCCCGCCCGATCGACCTTCCGCGCGTCCTCTCCCGCGCGCTCTTCCTCGCGCGCCTTCTCTGCGCGCGCGTTTCCGCGCCTCTCCCTCGGCGCGTGATGCTGGCCGCCGCCCTGACTCGGGCCGGTGCCGTGCGGCGCTGCGGCCTGCCGCCGGTCGTTCACGACTCATTTTGCCGGACCTTGACGGTCATTCGGCCGGCAACTGTACTGACGAGCAATTCCAGGGCAGATGCCCACGGACATCAGATGGAGGTGTCTGATTTGAAGAAGAAGCTCCAGGCCACGGTGACGCGGGTGGTGAAGTCCCGGGTGGACGTCGCGTACTCGCCGGCCGCGAGCGTCGCGTACTCGCCGTCGGTCAGCGTCGCGTACGCCCCGTCAGCGAAGTAGGACGCGTTGCGGTGCGCCGGTGTGTGCCTCCCAGGGGGCACACACCGGCGCGGCGGGAAAGGTCGGCACGCGATGGAGTTCGTCACCAGATCAACCCTCACGATTTCCTGGTACGACGGCAGGGCGACCGCGTTGGACGCGATGACCGGTCAGGTCTGCGAGGTCAGCCGGGACACCCTGCTGATTCTCGACCGCTGCGCCGGTGGGGCGACCGTGCAGCAGGTCACCGAGGACCTGCGTGCCGACGGTTACGACGTCGACCCCGCCGAGGTCCACGCCACGCTGACCGAACTCCACGCCGCCGGGCTGGTACGCCGAGCCGCGGCCGGCGGCGATAATCCGGACGCGAACGGTGCGTGGCGGCGCTGGGGACCGGAGGCGATGCTGTTCCACTTCGGTACCAAGGACGTTCCGTTCGCCGCCTCCGCCGAGGAGGCCGAGCGGGTCTACGCCGACGTCTCCGCCCACGCGCAGCCGCCGCTGTTCAAGCGCTATCCCAAAGCGCCGACCGTCGTGCTGCCCCGGCCCCGTCCCGTGGAGTCGCGCCGATTCGTCGACGTCCTGTTGAACCGACGTACCGTGCGCGAATTCGACGAGCGGGCGGTCGAGGTCGAGCAGCTCTCCGCCGTACTGTTCTATTCCTTCGCCCCGCAATCCTTTGTCGACATCGACGGGCTCGGCGCGCTGCCATTGCGGCCGTACGCCAACGGAGGAGCCCGATCGGAACTCGAGATCTACGTGAACCTGCGGGGCGTCGCCGGACTGGACGACGGCCTGTACCACTACGAGCCGGTCGCGCACTGCCTCGAATTCCTCCGCGAACGGCTGGACCAGGCCCAGCTCACGCACCTGTCGCACCAGCAGGTGATGTGTGCGCGCGCGCCGGTGACGCTCTTCGTGACCGGAGTGGTGGAGCGGCTGGCACACAAGTACCACAACGCCCGGGCGCTGCGGGTGATGTACCTCGACGCCGGGCACCTCGGCCAGACCTTCGCGCTCGTCGCCACGGCCCACGGCCTCGGGCCGTACCAGACCGCCGCCTTCCGCGACAGCGAGGTCGAGCGGGCGCTCGGCATCGACGGGACCGGCGAGACCGTCCTCTACCTGCTCGGATTCGGCGTGCCCGCGGCCGTCGTGGAGAACCGGCTCCGGCCGGCCGGGCTCGGCGCGGCTGCCCTCACCCGCCTCTACGACGACCAACCCTGAACCGGGCGATCCGGGGCCGGCCCGGCCCCGGATCGGCGACGCTGGCGTTGCCGCGCTCGACGCCCGTCGAAACGTCAACTCCACGTTGAGCTTGGTCGCGGACAGTTCGATTGCCCGAGCATGAGGCAGCCGAGCGGGTCCTGCACCGACAGCCGTCCACTGTCTGGCCTTGATGAGCTTCGACGTCGCGGCCGCGATCCTGATCCTGCCCACCGACGAACGACACGGCTGGTGACCGCGCGGTCAGATCTTCAGGTTGCGGTTTCCGCGCGCAGTTGGCTGCCAGTTGGGTCAGTTGGGTAGCGCCGTAGGGCCGCCCGCTACATCCGGTCGGGCAGTTGGGCCATGCGTGGGCATGATCCACCACGCAACTGTCGCCGCCCATCGCCACGCCGGGCACTCGCTCGGCTGCTCGGGGTACCCGCCGTCGACCGGAACAGTTGTGCTAGCGTCCAGGCGGAAGCGAAAACCACTTTCATTTACTAGGAGACTTCGCCGTGTCGACGCGCCCCCTCCCGGACGGGGTAGCCCGACCCGAGGCGGCGGTCGACGCCCGCGCGGCGTCAGACCGAGGGGTGCGACGTACCTCCGGGCCGGCGGGGCGCAACCTGGTACTGCTCGTCGGTCTGCTGCTGAGCGCCCTGCTCGTCTCCGTGCCGGTGGTGATCGGTCTCGGCGCGGCGGTGGTGCCGCCCGCAGACACGGTGCGGTATCTCTGGGCGGGACTGACCGGTGGCTCCATCGGCAGCGACGAGGTGACCCGCTATCAGATCGTCTGGCAGATCCGTACCCCTCGGGTTCTGCTCGCGGTGCTGGTCGGCGCGGGCCTGGGCGCGGTCGGGGTCGCGGTGCAGTCGTTGGTGCGCAACGCGCTCGCCGATCCGTTCGTGCTCGGTGTCTCCTCCGGCGCGTCGGTCGGGGCGGTCGCGGTCACCGTCTCCGGCGGGCTCGCCTTCGCCGGGGTCTACGCGGTCTCCGCGGGTGCCTTCGTCGGCGCGCTCGTCGCCACCGCCCTGGTGTTCCTCGCCTCCTACAGCCGGGCCGGGCTCACGCCGCTGCGGCTGGTGTTGACCGGTGTGGTGATGTCCTTCGGCTTCCAATCCGTCATGGCGATGATCATCTACTTCTCGCCGGACAGCGAGGCGACGAGCACGCTGCTGTTCTGGTCGATGGGCGGCTTCGGTGCGGCCACCTGGGGCGTACTGCCGCCGGTCGCCGTCGCGGTGCTCGCCGGAACACTCCTGCTGCACCACCGGAGCCGAACGCTCGACG
Source organism: Plantactinospora sp. CA-294935 (assembly GCF_050936445.1). Taxonomy (NCBI): domain Bacteria; kingdom Bacillati; phylum Actinomycetota; class Actinomycetes; order Micromonosporales; family Micromonosporaceae; genus Plantactinospora; species Plantactinospora sp. CA-294935. Next base: position 5,702,223 of record NZ_JBNJMU010000001.1, on the reverse strand, counting down.
TGATGACCTTCGGGGACGAGACCGCCGCCAGCCTCGGCGTCGACAGCACCCGGGCCCGTACCGGCCTGTTCGTCGTCACCTCGCTGGTCACCGGCGCGATGGTCGCGGTCAGCGGGGCGATCGCCTTCGTGGGGCTGGTGCTGCCGCACCTGGTCCGCATCGTGGTGGGCGCGGCCCATGCCCGGGTCCTGGTCGTGACGCCGCTGGCCGGGGGGCTGTTCATGGTCTGGGTCGACCTGCTCGCACGAACCGTGGTCGCTCCCCGGGAGCTTCCGCTGGGCGTGATCACGGCACTGGTCGGGGTTCCGGCGTTCATCGCGCTGATGCGTCGCCGGGGTTACCTGTTCGGTGGCCGGTGACGATGGATCTGCGACTCGACGCCGTCACGGTCGCGGTCGACGGTCATCTGCTCGTCCGCGACCTGTCCCTGACCGTCGGCCAAGGGCAGACGGTGGGGCTGGTCGGACCGAACGGCTCCGGCAAGTCCACCGCGCTGCGTTGCGTCTACCGGGCGCTCCGGCCGAGCCGGGGCATGGTACGCGTCGGCAGCGACGACCTCGCCACCGTGCCGCGGCGGAAGAGCGCCCGGTCGATCGCCGCGCTGACCCAGGACGGCGGTACCGACCTCGACTTCACCGTCGCCGAGGTCGTCGCCATGGGCCGAACACCACACCTGCGCGGCAACCGGCCGCTCAGCGCCCGGGAGCGGGAACTGTGCGACCACGCCATGGAGCGGCTCGACATCGCCCATCTCGCCGACCGGGGCGTCCTCAGTCTCTCCGGCGGCGAACGCCAACGCGTGCTCGTGGCCCGGGCGCTCGTGCAGGAGCCCGAGATCCTGGTCCTCGACGAACCGACCAACCACCTGGACATCCGGCACCAGATCGACCTGCTCTCCCTGCTCAAAGGCACCTCGCTGACGGTCCTGGTGGTCCTGCACGACCTGAACCTCGCCGCCGCGACCTGTGACCGGATCGGCGTGCTCTCCGGCGGGCGGCTCGTCGCCGCCGGCACGCCCGCAGAGGTTCTCACCGCCGACCTCGTACGGAACGTCTTCGGGGTGGCCGCCACCGTCGTCACCCATCCCCTGACCGGCGACCCACAACTGCTGTATTCCCTCGCGCCACCCCACACGACGCACCCGACACCGATCGGAAAGTGAGCACACTGATGCCCAACCCGCACCGCCGGACCGCGACCATCCGCGGCACCGCCACCGGCCTCGTCGCCGTCGCGCTGTTGTCCGCCTGCGGAGCCACCGTCGACAAGTCCGCCGCCCCGGACCGGAAGGTGGTCGTGCAGCGCTGCGGCGAGAAGGTCGAATACAGCACCCCCCGACGGGCCGTCGTCTACGAGGGCGGCAGCGCCGACAAGCTGTTCGCGCTCGGCCTGACCGACCATGTCCACGGGTACGTCATGCCACCGGCCAACCCACCGGTCACCGAGTCACCCTGGGCGCAGGAGTACGCGAAGGTGGAATTCCTCAGCGACGACCTACTCAACCGGGAGCTGGTCGTGGACGCCAAGGCCGACCTCGTGGTCGCCGGCTGGGGTTCCGGATTCAGCGACAAGCGGGGAATCACCCCGGAGATCCTCGACGGCCTCGGCATCCAGAGCTTCATGCACACCGAATCCTGCTTCAACTATCCGGGCTTCCCCGAGCGGACGACCCCGTTCGACGGCCTCTACACGGACCTGGAACGCCTCGGCCGGATCTTCGGCGTCGAGGCACGGGCAACCGAGGTCGTCCAGGGCCTGCGGCAACGCGTCGAGGCGGTGAAGACCCAGACGACCGGCACGGACCGGACCCCGGTATTCCTGTACGACTCGGGCACCGACCAGCCCTTCACCGCCGGCCGGCAGGTACCGCCGACCGACATCATCTCGTTCGCCGGCGCCCGGAACATCTTCGAGCAGCTCGACGCACGCTGGACCCAGGTGAGCTGGGAAGCCGTCGTCCAAGGCCAGCCGGAGATCATCGTCATCCTCGACTACGGAGACAAGCCAGCCCAGGAGAAGATCAACTTCCTGAAGACCTTCCCCACCACCAAGAACCTGCCCGCCGTGGTCAACAACCGGTTCTTCGTCCTCGACTACAACGAGGGAATCAGCGGACCGCGCAACGTCGACGGCCTGGAGAAGTTCGCCGGATACCTCCGAAACCTCCGACCCTGACCCCGGCGACGGATCTGTCCCCGCCATGCAGACGACCCAGCGGTGGAGACCCGACTCTTGCTCAGGAGTTTTGGTACGCCAGGTCACTCGCGGGCAGTTGCTCGTCGAATGCGCTACCTCGTGGTCGGCGCCAACGCTTCGTCAGCAGGCCGTGCCGGGGTGCGAAGAGCCAGGACGCCAGGAACGCGGCGGTGGCGACCAGCACGATGGTGCCGCCGACCGGGGTGTCGTAACTCCAGGAGAGGTAGAGCCCGACGACCGCGGACGCGCCGCCGACGACCGGGGCGAGCAGCATCATCACGCCCAGCCGGTCGGTGAGCAACCGGGCGGTCGCGGCCGGGATGATCAGCAGGGCCAGTACCAGGATGTTGCCGATGGTCTGCAGGGAGATCACCACGGCCAGGGTCACCAGTACGTAGAGCACGATGTCGAGCCAGAAGACCGGCAGGCCGATGGCCCGGGACATCTCCCGGTCGAGGCTGACCGCCACCAGTTCCTTGTGCAACGCGAACACCAGGCCGAGGATGAGCAGCCCGGTGCCGCCCACCAGGTACAGGTCCCGGTCCGGGATGCCGGTGATCGAGCCGAACAGGAACTGTTGCAGCGAGCCGGCGTAACCGGGCGCCTGCGAGATGATCACGATGCCGAGGGCGAACGTCGCGACCAGGAAGACGCCGATCAGCGAATCCTCCTTCAACCGCCGGTTCTGCGCGAAGACCGCGATCATCAGCGCGGTGGCGATACCGGCGACCGCGCCGCCGAGCACCAGACTGCCCTGCAACACGAAGGCGACCGCGAGCCCGGGAAAGACCGCGTGCGCCACGGCGTCGCCGATGAAGGCCATCCCCCGGAGGACGACATAGCAGCCGACCACGCCGCAGACCACGCTGGACATCACCGCGATCGCCAACGCCTTGGGCAGGAAGGCGAGGTCGGGATTGAACAGGTCGGTGAGAAAGTCGGTGATCGACAACTAGGCCGCCTTCACGAGTTTGAGCAACGCGGAACGCTCGCTGACCCCGAACGTCCGCTGCCAGACCTCAGGGTCACGCAGCTCCGCCGGCCGCCCCTCGGCGGTGACCCGGCCGTTCAGCAGCACCAGCCGGCTACTCGACTGCAACGCCGCGACCAGGTCGTGGGTGGTCATCAGCAACGCCCGGCCCTCCTGGGCGAGGCTGCCGAACAGGTCGCCCAGCAGTTCCTGGGTGGGCAGGTCCAGCCCGGTGAACGGCTCGTCGAGGAGCAGGATCCGCGGCGACAGCGCGAGAGCCCGGGCCACCAGGACCCGCTGCCGCTGGCCGCCGGAGAGTTCACCGACCGGCCGGGTACGCAGCCCGGCCAGCCGTACCCGGTCGAGCGCCTCCCCCACCGCGCGCCAGTCCGGTACGCCGGGCCGGCGCAGCAGCCCGAGCCGCCCCGTCCGGCCGGTCAGCACGGTCTGCTCGACGGAGATCGGGAAGTCCCAGTTGAACTCGTGGCGCTGCGGCACGTAGCCGATCGCGGTACGTCCGCGCCGTGCCGGCTCGCCGTCGACCCGGATCTGCCCGCCCCGGGTGCGGACCAACCCGAGCACCGCCCGCAGCAGGGTGGTCTTGCCCGCGCCGTTCGGCCCGAGTAGCCCGACCAGCTCACCCGGTTCGACGTGCAGTCGTACGTCCCGCAGCACCGGCCGGCCGCCGAGATCCACGTTCAGGTCGGCGATGTCGAGCGCCCTCACGGCCGGCTCTCCGACGTCGGATCTCCGTCGGTCGGCGCTGCCGCTGCCCGTACGGCTCGCTCGCGCTCGGCGCGGCGCCTGGCACTGCCGCCGCGGACCTGCACCCAGACCAGGGCGACGACGAGCAGCACCGCGACCCCGGCGAGCAGGGCGATCAGGGCCGACCTGCCGCCGCCGGAGCGGTCCGGCGCAGCGGTGTCGCTGTCCGACGCCGGCTGGACCGCCGGCCCGGACGGGATGTCCGCACTCGCCGTGAACGCCTCGTCGGTGCTGGTCGCGTCGCCCACGGCGACCCGGAGCAGCCTGGTGTCCGAGACCTGCTCCCCGCTGGCCAGGTCTGCCGAGACCTGGATGGCCACCAGGTAGACACCCGGCCGGGTGAAGACCCAGTTGGCGTGGGTATGGGTGTTCACCTCCACCCACAGCGGCTGCGGTTTCGGCTCGGCGGAGCGCCACAACACCTGCGGCGCGGCGAAGTTGCCCGACTGGAGGTACACCGTCATCGCGCCCGGCCCGCGGACGCCGAGCAGCGTCAGCGTCACGCCACGGTCGATGTCCCGCATCACCCGGGGATCCTGGGTGTTCCAGCCGATCCAGACCACGTCCGGCTGTTGCGTCTGCGGCACCACGTGCACCCGTGCACCGGCCTCGACGTCGAGGAACGAGTACGCCGGATCGTCCGGAACGGTCTGGAGGGCGGCATCGGAGACGTGCAGTACGGTCTCGTCGGTGCTGCGCCACACCGGCCGTTCCGCGTCGTCGTGGACCAGCAGCGTCCACCGGTCGTCGACGTACCGGGGGCCGATGTCCACGTGCCCGGCCCTCAGCACTGCCCGATCGGTGGCGAGCGGCTGGTCCGGGGCGATCGACTGGTCCAGCCCCGGCGTGGGCTCCCTGGCCACCGCCGGTGTCACGGGCGCGATCAGCGCCAGCAGCGCGGCTGCCGCCGCACCGCACCGGACGGCGGCCCTCGCCATCCCGCGCCCGCTCGATCGCACCGGTGCGCCGATCACTGTCGCCTCCCGTTGTTCGGCCTGGTCAGGCAGTCTCGCAGCGATTCCGCGTTGAACCGCATCATCTGTACGTAGCTCCGGACGTCGCCGCCGAAGCCGTCCCCGTAGATCTCGCAGATCCGTAGGCTCTGCTCGCTGGCGACCTCGGTCAGCGTCGTCGAGCGGGCCGCCAGGTTGGGTTCCAGGAACACCGCGCGGATGTCCAGGTTGCGGATCGTCTCGGTGAGTCGGCGTCGGTCGGCGAGGCTGGGCTCGGTGGCCGGGTTCGGGGTGACGAATCCGGAGATCTGCACGTCGTAGGCGTCGCCCAGGTATCCGAACGCGTCGTGGGTGGTGACCAGGTGCCGCTGCGGCGGGGGTATCTGGGCGATGGTGTCCCGGACGTAGGTGTCGAGCCGCTCCAGTTCGGCGATGTAGTCCGTGGCATGTGCCCGGTATTCGCGGGCGCCGGCGGGGTCGATCCCGGTCAGGGTGTCCCGGATCAGCTCCACGTAGGCGATGGCGTTGCGGACGTTCTGCCACAGGTGCGGGTCGATCTCGCCGTGTACGTGCTTGCCGAGGACCGCCTGGGGTAGTTGGTGGACCTGGGTGCCGGGCCGGCCCAGGAACCGGAACTTGCGGTCGCCGGGCACCTCCAGCAACGCCTTGTTCGGTACCTCGATCACGGTCGTCGCCGGGTCGAACGCTCGCTGGTCGGCCTCGCCGCCGCCCTCCGGGTCGGCGAACAGGTACAGCCGTCTCTGGTCGAGGTCGACGGTGATATCGGCGTGCCCCGAGTTCAGCACCTCCGCACCGGCCATTCCCGGCACCGAGTGCGGGTCCACCCCGACGGCGAAGGTGAAGGTCTGCTCCCCGACCGGGACGGGTTTCGTCTCGGGCGTGACCGCGAGTTGGGCGCGCATGGTCAGCCGGTAGACGCCCGGCTTGGTGAACGCCCAGCTCATGTGGGTGTGCGCGTCCGGGGGAAGTCGGGCGGTGTCGTCCTTGAACCCGTTTGCCGGGTCGAACCCGTCGGCGGAGTTGACGTAGAACGACGGGTTGCCGAACGACTCGGTCAGGTAGGCCGTCATGGTGCCCGGTCCGGCGGCGCCCGTGGCGCTGAGCAGGATGTCCGAGGAACGGTTCGCACCATCGGCCGTACCGGTGCCCCGGACCCGCATGCCCAGCCAGATCGTGTCGAGCGAGACGTCCTCGACCAGCGGGATGATCTCGGCGGCGTACTTCACCGCCCCTTCGGCGAGGGAGATGTTCGGTACGCCTTTCCGGAGGTTGGCGTCCAGCGTTTTGATGATCGCGTGCTCTTCCAGCAGCAGGTAGTTGCTGAACGCCACGTCGGCGTAGACCACGTTGCGGACGTCGCGAAGCGAGGGCTCGTAGCTGTGCGGATCGGCACCGTCCGGCACCAGGGAGCCGACCGCGACCCGGTCACCGCCGACATGGCGTACCAGGTCCCGCAGGATGCCGGTGGTGGTGACGACCTGCACCCGCTCGTCGTGCCCGCTCAGCATCACGGTCGACCGGCAACCGCTGGCGAGGAGCGCCACGAGCACTGTCAGCGCGACCATTCGCCTCCGGTACCCGATCAGCGGCACGACCGCGCTGCGGGGAAGCCGCCTCACGGCAGGCATACGCACGACCCTCCCCACGTGTCACGGACCCTGCGTCTGTCGTCCCGGCCAGGTTGGAGACGAGTCGCTGTTCCCGGCTGCGGCGACCACCACGAACCGACAGCACGATACCATGAAAATGGGAACGGTTATCAACTTACTCTACGGTCCGCCTCCCGGAACCGGTCGGAGCCCGAGCGTCCAAACCGACGGGCCACCAACGTCCCGGGCACCGACCCGCGGGACCCGCTCATGGCACGTCCACAGCAGAATTACTCTTTCCGACCGTTGCGCACACACATCGTAAAGAAGAAAATGGGTGTCACGATCGTTTCGGTCAACGTCTGAGGAGGGCCATGTCTCTCGCTGTTCCCCCCGCCCTGTTGGAAGCCGCCGAACGAGGCCCGGTAGACGATGCGGAATTCGTCGCCTGCGTCCGCGACTCGCTGCCGTACGCATGGCAGACGGTCAGCCACGTCGTCGCCGACCTCAACGCCTCCGACGACGACTTCGCCGACAACGTCATCCCGCCACCAAGTGAGGCCGAGCGCGGACAACTGCTGCGCGCCCTGGCCAGTGACGCCATCCGAGCCGGGTTGGAGCAGCACTTCGGCGTCCGGCTCGCCTTCCAGAACTGCCACCGCGTGGCCGCGTTCCGTCCCGCCGCGGTCGACTCCGACGCCTACCGTCGCTTCGTGTCCGCCCGCGGCCAGCTCCTCAACCAGTCACCCGAACTGCGTGACTGCTGATCCGCCCGAGGCCGTCCGGCGGGCGGAGCAGGTGGCAGCGCACCTGTTCCTGCTCGCCGGGCAGCATCCCGGCACGACGGCAGCCGAGTCCCTGGCGGCGGCCCACCAGTACGGCCTGGCAGCGGAACGGTACGGCTACGCCGGGGTATGGATCGCCGAGCACCACTTCACCTCGTACGGCGTCTGCCCGTCCGCTCCCGCCTTCGCCGCGCACCTGCTCGGCGCCACTCGACGCGTGACGGTCGGCACCGCGGCCTGCATCCTGTCCAATCGCCACCCGGTGGCGCTGGCCGAGGAGGCGGTCCTGCTCGACGAGCTCTCCGGTGGACGGTTCGCCCTCGGCGTCGCCCGGGGCGGGCCATGGGTCGACCTGGAGGTCTTCGGCACCGGGCTGGACAGGTACACCGACGGCTTCGCCGAGTCGGTCGACCTGCTGACGCGCTGGCTCCAGGGCGACGAGTACGTGGCCGGCGGCGGCCGGTTCCCGTTCCGTACGGTCCGCGTGGTGCCCCGGCCGCGCAGACAGATCCCGGTCTGGATCGCCGCCACCTCCGTGCCGACCGTCGAGTTGGCCGCCGGGCGCGGGCTCCCGCTGCTGCTCGGCATGCACGCAACCAACGCGGAAAAGGCGGAACTGCTCGACCGGTACGCCCAGGTCGCGGCCGCGCACGGCCACCTGCCCGCGAGCGTCGCACACGCGAGCGCCCAGCTGGCCTACGTCGCCGACACCGACGCCGAGGCGGAGGCCGCCGTGCGCGCCGGGCTGCCGGGGCTGCTGTCCGGCACCGACGAGTACGTCCGCATCGACGGCTCGCGGTCGCCTCGGCCGGAGCGGAGCCGATATGTCGACACGCTCCTGGACATCCACCCGATCGGCAGCCCGGCCCGCTGCCGGCAGCGGCTCGCCGAGGCGGCGGCGGTTCCCGGCGTACGGCATCTGCTGTTGATGGTCGAGGCCGCCGGCGGTCGGCGGACCACCGTCGACAACATCGCCCGGCTCGCCTCCGAGGTGCTCGACCTGACCACCCCGGACCCACTGCCGGAGGACCCCGTCGACGGCCAGGTACACCATCCTCTCCCGACACGGTGACCGGGCCTGCCGATCGGGCCCCTGGTCCCAGCCGTCAGTTCGGCGACGAGCACGACGATCGTGCTCTCCCTGACCACCCAGGTGGCCGCCGCCACCGCCCGGACCACTTCCCGCCGCCCGTCGCCGATCTCGACCGACGGCACCGCCGACGGCCGGTGCGGCGCCCCGCCGGTTGTGGGACGCCGCACCGGCCGACCGTTTCCGACGGTGACCTGCCCGGTCCGGGCGCGCGGACTAGGCGAGGACCTCGAAGGTGAAGGTCTTCGATCCGGAGCTGACGGTGGCTCCGGTCGCCGCGAGCGTGCCGGTCACCTGGAAGGTGACGGCATAGGTACCCGCCGCGTCGAAGCCCCAGTTGACGTGGGCGTGGGAGTTGTAGTTGACGTTCAGGTTGTCCGGCAGACCGTTTCCGCTGTCGAACAGCACGCTCGGTGATCCCAGAGAGGTGGTGTAGATGCTGAATCCGGCGGGTCCGCTGACGCTGGTGAGCCGGAAGGTCACCCGGTTGTTCTGGAAGACCCCGCTGGGCACCTCGGTGGTGTTCCAACCGGCCCAGAGCAGTCCACTCGTGTTGGCCTGCGGGAGTATCCAGGCTTGCCCGCCGGTGCCGAGGAACGACCAGGCGGATCCGCCCGGCACGTTGACCTTCGCCGCCGGCGGCACCCGGAACACGACGTCGGCGGGGTCGCGTTCGACGTCGGTGGCCCCGGTCCCGTCGAGCACGTTGACCACCAGCGCGCCGGAGGCGTAGTCGACGTCGAGGACGTCGACATGGCCGCTGGTCAGCACGACCGGCGCCGCCTGGGCGGGCACCGCCGTCCCGCCGAGCAACGCGCCGGCCAGGATCAGACCGACCAGGCCCCCGCTACGCATACTCATTCGCTTGCCTCGCACAGGTCCTTCTCTCCGGTCAGGGCTTCACGACGAAGCGGAGGTTGACGGTTTCGGAACTGACCCGCTGGCCGGAGGCGGCGAGCGTGGCCGTCGCCTTCACCTTCACCGTGTAGGTCCCCGGCTGGTCGAAGGCCCAGTTGGCGTGCAGGTGGTCTGCGACGCTCAGGCCGATCGCGTCCGGAGTCCCGTCGCCGCTGTCGACCAGCACGTTCGGCTGCCCGACGGCGTTCTCGGTGTAGACGGCCAACTGGCCGGGCCCGACGACCCGTACCACGCTGAGCGTGACCGCGTCGCCGGAGAACACTCCGGTCTCCAACTCCTCAGTGGACAGACCGGGCCAGAGCAGGTTCTCGTCCTGCGCCTCGGGCAGGATCCAGACCGGGGCGCCGGGAGCACCGAGGAACCCGAACGCGGGATCGGCCGGGACGGTCGTCCCGGCCTCGCGCTTGACCTTGAACAGCACGTCGTCCGGCTCACGCTCGACGCCGGGCTCGACGGTCTCGTCGTGCACGCCGATCTCGAGGGCGCCGTCCTCGTACTCGACGTCGACCACGTCGACATGGCCGGCGGCGAGCATGACGCGGGACGCGGTGGCCACCTGAGCCTGGGCCGGCACCGCCGAGGCGACCAATGCGGCCCCGATGGTGCCCACCACGAGTAGACGGCGGGAGGTACTACGCACGGAGAACTCCTTTCCCCGCGATCCCCGACGGACCGCTTGTTGAAAACGATAGTCGTTTTTGGTTGCCCCGGGAAGTGGCGAGCGTGACAACAAACAGCGCCCGGGCTTCCCATCCGAACGGCAGATGGGAAGCCCGGGCGCTGAATGGCCACCGGTGCGACTCCGCGCCGCCGGTAGCACCGGCCGTTACGCGCCGTTCTCCTGAACGTGCCCAGGGCCGGTCGGGCGACGTCGTCTGGCCAGGTAGACCAGCAGCACCCCGACGGCCACCAGGAGCGCCCCACCGAAGCTGGCCGGAACCACCCACGATTCACCGGTACGGGGCAGCCCGCCGTTTCCGTTGCCCGAGCCGTTGCCGGACCCGTCACCGGATCCGCCGCCGCCGAAGCCGCTGTCCGGATCCGTGCTGTCGCCGACCGCGATCGTCAGGGTCTTGGTGTCGGTGACCGCCTTTCCGGCGTTGGTGGTGCCGCTCATCTGCACCTCCAGGCGGTACAGTCCCGGCTCGCTGAACCCCCAGTTGCCGTGCGCGTGGGTGTTGGGCGGGATGCTCAACTGCTGCGGCAGGCTCTCGGCCGAGTCGAACAGCACATCGGCGCTGCCGAACGAGCCGGTCAGGAAGAGCACGAATCTCCCGGGGCCGTCGACGCCCTTGAGGGTCCAGACCACGTTGCCCCGAACCGCCCCGACGACGGACTCGTGCTGGGTGTTCCAGCCGGGCCAGACGACCCCGGACTGCTGCGCCTGTGGCAACAGCCAGACCGTGTCCCCCTCCTTGCCCAGGAAGTCCGCCCCGGCCGGTACCGTGGTCTTGGCCTTGTCCTTGACATGCAGGACCACATCGGACAGCTCCCGCCAGACCGCCGGGCTGACCGTGTCGTCCTTGAGCCGGATCCTCCACGCGTCACCGGTCAACTGCGGCCCCATGTCGACGTGCCCGTCCGAGATGACCTTGCGAGTGCCGGTCGTCGCGGCCGCGACCTTCGGGGGCGGCGCCTGCGCGGGTGCCTTCAGCGCCGGTGGGTTGCCTCGGCGTGCCGCCGGTGCCTCCGCCATCGGCCGCGGCAGGGCCTTCGCCCCGCCGGCCGGGCCCGCCGGGGACGGCGGAGCCACCGACGGTCCCGGTGTGATCGGTGGGACGGTCACCTGGTAGGTCGCCTCGGTGCTCACCTCCTGGCCGGAGGGCAACGTCGCCGACGCGGCAAGGGTGACCCGGTAGTCGCCGGCGGCGTCGAACGCCCAGAGCACCGCCGGGGTCCGGGTCGCGGTGGGCAGCTCGACATGACCGGCGATGCCGGTGCCGAACAGCGGCGCGACCGCACCGAGGCCGGACAACCGGTAGGCGGTGAACCGGCCAGGACCGTCGGCGGCACGCAACGACACCGTGATCCTGTCCCCCCGCACCGCCCCCCGGCCCACGCCGGTGCTGTCGAAGCTGGGGAAGGCGGTGCCCACCGTGGCGAGCAGCCACACCGGCTGACCGGGCGCGCCGAGGAACGAGAAGCGGCTGTCGGCCGGCACCCGGCCGGCCACTCCGCCCTCCGGTCCCAGGACGACATCGGCCGGATCGTGTCCGGGGACTCCCCGGGCGATCTGGCTGGCGTCACGTATCCGCAGGGACAGTGTGCCGTCGACGAGTGAGACGGACATCAGGTCGGCGCCGCCGGCGCTGACCGGCACCGGGGCGGCCCGGGCCGGTGCGACCCCGACGACCAGCGCGAGTACGGCCGCCGCGAGGCCGGCGGCACCGGCGCGCAAACTGCGAATTCTCATCATCCTCCTTTGCTGGCATGCAGAATTCTCAAGATCACACCCCGGCCGGCGGGGCGGGGCGAAGACCGGATCGCGCGCTCATCTCTCGGGGTCCTCCGACGACTCCTCAGCGGAGCGGGTCGCACCGGGAGCGGCGCCGGGTGTCCGGCCGTTCAGTCGGTTCGGCGCCCCGTCGGCGGAGCTGTCCGCGGGTCCTTCCGCAGCCTCGATGCGTCCCTGTTCCCTGGCCGCGGCAACAGCTTGGGCAAGCTCTCGCGCCGTACGCTGCCGTCGGCGTCGGCGGAGCACCACCAGGGCCCAGCAGCCGACGATCGTCGCGACGGCGAGTAGCAGTTGGCTCCACGGCACAGCCCAGACCGCCCTGCTGTCGGCTACGGAGACCGGCGGCGGGTCGATCACCTGGCCGTCCACCGTCGCCGGGGTGACGGTGGTGGTGGCAGTCAGCCGGAACAGCGGCGGCACCCCGGACAGTTGGACGCTCACCCGTACCGCGTCGCCGGGCAGGATCTCCGGCAACGGGGCGCCGGTGGCGGTCCGGGCGGCGAGCCCGAACGGCCCGGTCGCCCGCAGCGCCGGCTGGCCGCCGAGCCGGACATTGCCCGTGTTCCGGAGCATGGCGCTCGCGGTCAGTTCGCCGCCGGCGATCGGGTTGTACGAGCCCCGATGCCGTACCCGGAAGTCTTCCAGGGCCAGCGCGGGTCGCAGCTCGCCGGTCACCCGGAGGTAGACGCGGGTGCCGACCCGGTGGTCGACCGAGACCTGGTTGCCCTGGGCGTCGGTGCCGGTGGCGGCGAGGGAGGCGACGATGCCGCCGGTGTGGTCGCCCGGCGTGGCGTTGGCCGGCACGGTCAGGGTGAACGGCAGGTCCATCCGGGAGGTCGCCGGGACCGTCAGCGTCCGGGTGGTGAGTCGGACCCAGGCGCCGACGTCGACCGGCTTCTCCTGGCCGGCGAGCAGGTCGAAGCCGCCCTGTCCGGTGGTGAAGGCGTCGCTGGCGTAGACGGTCAGGGTGAGCGGCTCGGCGGAGTGGTTGGTGACCGCGACGTAGTCGGTGACGCTGGCACCGGGGTCGAGCTTGTAGCGCAACGAGGCCCTGCCGTCCGGTCCCTTCGGACTCGACGGTGTCACGCCCCAGGTGAGCGGGGACCTGGCGGGCGGGGATGTGGTGCCGGCGGGACCGGTAGTGGCGGACGCGGCCGGGGTCGGCGCGGCGGGGGTCGGCGTCGGGGCGGTCACGGCCACGGGTGGGGCCAGGCCGATCAGGACGACGCCGACGGCGGTGACGGCTGGCAGTCGCATGGCGGGGTCGCGGGTTCCGTTCGTAGGTCTTTCGTGGGTCGTCGTCGCGACCGCGACCGAGGGGTGGACGAGCGTATGCAGACCGCTCGGCTCCACCCCTCGGCCGGGTCGCTACCCGGTGCAGGCGGTCCGGAGGAGCTTGATCGGGATCGAGCCGCCGCCCCGGGCAATCAGGTGACGGTCAGATCGCCGTCAGGGTGAGGGTCGAGGTGTACGTACCCGCGGCGGTTTCGGTCGGCAGACTCAGTTGCAGCTCGGCGGAGAGCTGTGCGGTACCCCGACCGGCCCCGTTCGGTGCCGAGCCGAGCACGCTGCTGGCAGCGAGCCCGCCCCCGGAGGCCGGGCCGACCGCCGGACCGGCGACCACACCCTGCCCGGTCCCCTGGCTGAGGATCCGCGGCGTCCAGCCGAGCCGGTCGGCGCCGAAGGTCGCCCCGTCCGGACCGGTGAAGTTCGCCGGTATCTGCCCGGAGACATTCCAACCCGGACCGCCGGTACGGGTGTCGGTGACAGTCACCGGCCGCAGTTCGCCGGTGCTCTCCCACCGGTCGCCAGCGGCGTTGAGCCGGGCCGGCGGCAGCACCACGGCCCGGTCGTCCGGGTCGACGCTGACCACCAGCCCGCCCTGGGTACCGTCGATCGAGGCGGTGATCGTCTGTGATGCGCCCGGGGTCGACGGCGCCGTGGCCACCCGCAAGGTGACCGGCGGGCTGCTGTCCACCACGTTGTGGTCGGAGTCGTAGAGCCGGACGAGGTACTGGCAGTCGTTGAGTTCGCGGGTCGCGGTGAACGAGTAGCCGGCACCGCCCTCGCCGGAGATCACCGTCCAGTCCTCGGCGCCCTGGCACCTGCTGAACCAGTGGTAGTGGTCCAGTTCGGACGGCGGCGTCTGTACGGCGGTCAGCGTCACCGTCTCGCCCGGCTGGTACTCCCCGGCGAGGCCGGTGATGCTCAGTTCGGTCTGCGGTGTCGGGTCCGGTAGCTCGCCCACCACGAACGAGTAGTCCACCGGTCCGGTGCTGACCGTGCCGCCGCCGGCCAACGTCGCGTCGGCCTGGAAGGTCAGGGTGTAGCTGCCGAGCGCGCTGAACGCCCAGTTCGCGTGCGCGTGGGTGTGTACCGGCACGTCGATCACGTCCGGCAGCCCGTCGTCGCTGCGGAACTTGACGATCGGCCCGCCGAACACGTCCTGGGTGAACACGTTCACCGCACCCGGCCCCTGTACGTCGAGCAGGCTCAGCCGCACCTGGTCGCCGGTGAAGACACCGGACGCGAGCGTCGTGGTGTTCCAGCCCGGCCAGAGCAGCTCCGGGTCCTGGGTCATCGGTAACAGCCAGATCGCCGTTCCCGCCGGCCCGAGGAAGGCGAACCGGTCGTCGTCCGGCACCGGTGCCTCCGCACCCGGCAACACCTGGAACGTGACGTCGGCCGGATCCCGGATCACCGACGGCTCGATCGTGTCGTCATTCACCTTCAACGACAGCGCGCCGTCCGCATAGTGCACGTCGACCGCGTCGGTATGCCCCTTCGCCAGCACCACCCTCTCCGCCGCGGAGGCGGCTGCCGGCGCCAGCAGCGTGCCGGCGATCACCGCCCCCACCGTGACCAGGACCCCGATCCCTCGGGGCCGCGATCTAACAATCATCATGCTCCTTTCCCGACAGCCGGGCGCTCCCGCGCACGGCAGCTCTTCGCCTCGGTTTGGGCCGCTCGGGCTCTTCCCCGGCACCTCCGCCGCTGGACTCGTTCTCACCAGGACGCCTTGCGGACGCCGGGCAGTTCGCCGCGCAGCGCCAGCTCCCGGAACCGGATCCGGGACAACCCGAACCGGCCGAACACGCCTCGGGGCCGTCCGTCGAGCTGGTCGCGGGAACGCAGCCGTACCGGACTGGAGTCCCGGGGCAGGGCGCTGAGCCGGCGCACCGCGTCGGCGCGTACTGCCGGCTCGGTTTGCGGGGCCGCGATGATCCGCTTCAGCTCGGCCCGGGGTTCGGCGTACCGGAGGACCAGATCCGCCCGGCGGGCCTGCCGGTTGACCAGGCTGCGCCGGGCCATCAGCGCTCCTCGCGGAAGTCGACGTGCCGGCGCAGTACCGGGTCGAACTTGCGCAGCACGAGCCGGTCCGGGTTGTTGCGACGGTTCTTCCGGGTGACGTACGTGTAGCCGGTGCCGCCGGTGCTGCGCAGCTTGACGATGGGCCGCAGGTCGGTACGGCGGGCCATCAGACCCGCACCCCTCGGGCCCGGAGCCCGGCAACCACTCGCGCGATCCCGTCGCGGTCCACCGTACGCATCGCCTTCGCGGTGAGGCGCAGGGTGACCCAGCGCCGTTCGGAGGCGAGCCAGTAGCGGTGGCGTTGCAGGTTGGGGTTCCAGCGGCGGCGGGTACGCCGGTGGGAGTGGGACACGGCGTTGCCGAAGCTCGGCTGCGCCCCGCTGACCTCACATCGTCTGGACACGGTTGCCTCCCTCAAGTTGGGAACTATAACGGGAATCGTTTTCGTTTCTGCATCATCTGTTCGGTTGAGGCGGCGCTGCCTCGGGCACCACCGCCACCGTCACGTCGTCACCCAGCCGGTAGCCGACGCCGCGCAGCTCGATTGAGGCGGTGCCACCTCGGGCACCACCGCCACCGTCACGTCGTCACCGAGCCGGTAGCCGACGCCGCGCAGCGTGGCGACCAGCGGAACTTCGAGCCCGACCTTGACCCGGAGTCGCCTGACGTGCACGTCGACGGTGCGTTGGCCGACATGCGCGTGACCCCACACCTGCTGCAGCAATTGCATCCGGGTGAAGACCCGGCGCGGATGTTGGGCCAGGTGCCGGAGGAGGTCGAACTCCCGGCGGGTGAGCGGGATCTCCCCCTCACCCCGTAGGACGGTCCGGGAGTCGAGCAGCATCCGGAACACCCACGGCTCCGGAACGGCCCTTGGCCGGGCGACCTGGGGCGCCCGGGCGAGTCGCGAGAACGATTCGACGAGCCGGGCGATGTCAGGGCCCACCGGCCCCTGCCCAGCAAGCAGCCGCACGGACACCACCAGCGCGGCGCCATCTGTCGGGTGCAGGGCATCCACTGTCGAGCCGGCGAACGGGTGCGAGGAAGTCACCTAAGCATAATGACAATCATTTTCAACTTTGTCGAGGGTCTTCGGACATGGACCGGGCGCACTGGAGGCCGGACCGCCCGCCGGACCAGCACGGATGGGGGAATCAGTCAATGACGCCCGGCGGTCCGGTCAACCTGGCGAGACCGCTACCGCGAACCGGACGGTGGTGGTGAACACGAGGTCGCCGTCCACCGCGCGGGCACCCTCCACCACCGGGGTCACCTCGGCGAACGCCTCCGGCAACCGTTGCGCCGGGATCTGCTCCAGCAGGCTGCGCGCGCCGTGCGACCACACCCAGGCCGACCAGTGCTCGACGTCCCGGAACCGGCTCTGGAACGCGGCCTCCGTGACGTCCACGTCCCGGTATCCCGCCTCCCGTAGCAGCGCTGCGGTCGAGTCCACGGTGGCGAACAGCGCATCCTGCTCCGCAGTCGGCGACCGCCGCCGATCGGCCGGCAGATAACCGGCCAACCCCCGCATCGCCTCGGTGAACCTCGGGTCCTGGCTGGCAAAAGTGGTCATGCCGATCCGGCCGCCCGGGCACAGCAACCGCCGGTATCCACGCAGCGCGGCGACCGGATCCGACAGGAGAAACACCACGAACCCACCGAGCACCACGTCGAACTCCCCCGACGGCAGCGGGGGTGACTCGGCATCGCCCAGTTCGACCTCGACCTGCGACAGTCCCGCCGCGCGGACCTCGGCCCGGGTCAACTCGACCATCGCCGGCGCCAGATCGATACCGACGACCCGACCGGCCACACCCACGGCGCGGGCCGCCGGCACCAGCACGGCACCCCGCCCGCAACCGACATCGAGCACCCGCTGGCCGGTCCGCACCCCGGCGCGGCGTACCAGTTCCACCCCCGGAGGACCGAAGAAGTCGACCCCGAGTTGGTCATAGGTCGCCGCCCCACGGTCGAAGGCCCCCACCAGGGCCGCCTTGCGCCGCGCCTCCTCGGTCATACCGCCTCCCCGACGTCACGGACCAGCCGGAGGTACCGCCGTCGTGGCCCCCCGGGGAACGGGCACCATCTTGTCGAACATGACTTTCAAACGCAACAAGATGCGCAGAGCTACACATGCCGACCTGCCCGCTCGACGCGGCGAACCGCAAGGGGTGATCCGGCCCCGCTCTGGCAACCGATACATCCGGTAACAGGAGAATTGTGCGCATCAGCCACTCGGTTCAGCCATCCGCTTGTCTGCATGGCCCGACAGCGGTTGACGACACGTGGCATTCAGTCGTGCGGGGTGGCGGTGACCACGTCCATCTCCCCCACTGACGCGGTGAATCCCGCTCCGGCCAGCTCGTCCAGGAGCTGTTGCCGGGACAGCACGTACCACTGGTAATCCACCACGACCTCCCGCTCGACGACACCGTGAACCGTCAGGACCCGGTATGTCATCGTCCAGGTAACGCTGTCCTCCCCGGCCGGACGCGCCGCCCCGCTGCCAACGTAGGTCCGGTCGCCGACGGCCACCGAGGCGAACTCGGTCTGCGGAATCGTGGTCACTTCGGCCGGCGGCTGTAGGTTCACGATCAACGGTGCCCCGGGAACCAGCCGCTTCCGGGCGTCCGCGAAGAAGGCCGCCCGCCGCGCTGGCGAGAGATGGCCGATCATGCTGATCGCCATGACTCCGCCGACCTCAGCCGGCAACCGCATGCTCGCCACGTCCGCGGCCTGCACCGTCACCCGCCGCCGCAATTCCTCGACGCCGGCGACTCTCGCCAGCAGCACCGCCCGCAGAACCGGCGACGGCTCCACGGCGACGATGCCAGCGCCCGCTACCGCCTCGGCGGCGACCACGACGCCGAGCCCGGTCCCCGCACCGACATCCACCACCGGCCCGGCCACTGGTACCGCCTGCCGCAACGCCTCCCCGACCGGCACCCGCAACGCCCGCCACGCACCCCGGCTGAGCAGGTCCAGGTACTCGCCCGACTCCGAGTACGGGTCACCTTCCACGATTCCTCCCCGCGATGAAACCACCCGACTAGATGGTACTGGAAACCAGTTTCATCACGGGTGCGTCGAGCTGGGTACCCCAGGGCCGGCAAGATCCCTGGCCCGCCGGCCGGCCGCGGACCGCGCCGACGGCGCCGGGCATCACCGTCGCGGTGGCGCACGCCCTGTTCGCTGACGACCCATCGCGGCTGCCGGTCCGGCACGCCCTGCTCGCTGACGACCCATCGCGACTACTGGTCCGGCACGACCTGTCGGAGCTGGGCGCCGGGACGGTCCGCACCGGCGCGGAAGTCGATCTCCCTGTCCGGCAACGGCCGCCGGCTCCACTATCACGACGGAAACCGCCCTGACCGCTTCGTGCTGTGACGAGCCGCCGACCTTCGGGACGACGCATAATGGATACGCCTGCCATCAGGCGTTATCCACGACGCGGCCAGGCCTTCAAGGTTGGCTGCGCTGCCAGCGGAGACATTCACGGAGACGGCGGTACGGTGAACCAGGCAATGCCAAACGTGACCCGGAACACGCGACAGCGGGCCGAGGTCCTGGCCCTGCTGCGCGAGGTCGAGGGCTTCTACACCGCGCAGCAGTTGCACCAGATGCTGATTGCCCGTGAGGCGCGGGTCGGACTCACCACCGTCTACCGGACGCTCCAACTGCTCGTAGACGCCGGGGAGATCGACTCCACCCGGCTACCCGGCGGGGAGCAGTTGTTCCGTCGATGCAGCCAGGGCAGGCACCACCACCACCTCGTCTGCCGCAACTGCGGCCGGACGGTGGAGGTGGCCGGGCCGGCGGTGGAGCGTTGGGCCGACCAGGTGGCCGCCCAGCACGGGTTCACCGATGTCGGTCACACCCTCGAGATCTTCGGCACCTGCGCCACCTGCGCGCGCTGACCCCACCGCCGTTACCCGAAGCTCAGCCGGCCATCGGCACCGGACGACGCAGCGCGGCCGGACCCATCGCGAAATCCGGGTCGATCTGTGCGGTGAGGTCCACCCCGGTACGGTCGTTGGCCCAGGCGCTGGCGTTGCGGCGGTGGAACTCGTGGGCGTGCCGGGTGAACGCGACCCAGTCCTGGGCCGTCGCGTCGACCGTCTCGGTCAACTGTGCCAGCACGGCGTGGTTCGCGGCTTCGAGTTCGTCGAGCGGGCCGACGGTGCCACGTTCGGCCGCCCGCACGTACCCGGAGCGGCTGATCCAGGCGAGCAGGTCCGCGCCTACATGGTCGCGGAGGAAGTCCACGTCCGACGGGTCCTCGACCTTGTTGCCCACGACGCTGAGCGCGACCCCGTAGTCGCGGGCGTAGCCGGCGTACTGCTGGTAGACGGCGACGCTGCGCAGCGTCGGCTCGCAGACCAGGAAGGTGCGATCGAAGCGGGTGAACAGGCCGGAGGCGAACGAGTCGGCACCGGCGGTCATGTCGACCACGACGTATTCGCCGGGTCCGTCGACGAGGTGGTTGAGCAGGAGTTCGACCGCGCCGACCTTGGAGTGGTAGCAGGCCACGCCCAGGTCGGCTTCGGTGAAGGCGCCGGTGACGGCCAGCCGTACGCCGTTCACCTCGCGAACGCAGGCCGCGTAGATCGGGTTGTCCTCCACGATCCGCAGCAGGCGGGAACCGGTGCCGGGCGGAGTGGTCTTGACCATCGCCGCCGCCGAACTGATCAGCGGATTGTCGCCCCGCAGGTACTCCTTGATCTCAGTCAGGGACTCGCCCAGCGGCGGAAGCTGTGCCGCCTGACGCACATCGGCACCGAGCGCGCATGCCAGATGCTGGTTGATGTCGGCATCGATGGCCAGCACCGGACGACCCGCGGCGGCGAGGTGACGGGCGACCAAGGCGGCCAGCGTGGTCTTGCCGCTGCCGCCCTTGCCGACGAACGCGATCTTCATCCGAGGTACCCCTGTACGCTTGCGATGGAAACCATTTTCACCAGGGTACTTTAGCGGTCCTTCCGAGCCATGTCCTAGCAAGGTGCCTGATTGCGCGTGATCGGGTGCATTTCTTGCCTCGACCCCGCGAGGTACCGACGACCCTGCGCCGGCGCGAGCAGCCCGGATACACAGGTCGTGAGCCCATGCGGGCTCTCTGTCGCCCCTGACAGGTCGCCCAGGCCGCGAACCGTCCGGCAACCTCGACGGCTCCGTCTCTTCAGGGGCGCCGAGCTACCGAAGAGCCGTCAGTCGTACTGTAACGACAACCATTCTTATTAGTACCCGGTGACGGCGCGGCAGCCGGCGCCGCAGGAGGAGCCCTCGCTCGTGACCGCACCGCCCCGCCTTTCCCAGAACGCCCCGAGGCAGCCGTCCGTCCTGCGGGATCAGGCGTTTCTCCGCCTGTGGTCGGGCACCACCGCGTCCGGGTTGGCGACCTGGGCGCTGCCGTTCGTCCTCGGCCTCGCGGTACTCGACCGTGAACTCTCCCCCGCCGGGCTCGGGCTGCTGCTGGCCGCCCGCACAGTGGGTTTCCTCGCCGCGGTCGCCGTTGGCGGGGTAGTCGCCGACCGCTACTCCCGCCGCAGGGTGGTCCTGTTCTCCGGACTGGCCGCCGCGGCCGCGACGCCAGTGATCGCGGCGGGAATGGGCTGGTCGGTGCCGCTGACAACCGTCGCGGCGGTGGTCGCCGGGGCCGGACAGGGCGCATGCCGGCCGGCGTTCCAGGCGTTGACCGCCGAAGTCGTGGACGAAGAACAGCGCCAGCAGGCCAACGCCGCCATGACCCTCTCCGTCCGGGTCACCACGCTGGTCGCACCCGCACTGACCGCGCTGCTGGCCACCGTTCTCGACACCAGCGCCCTGCTCCTCGGCATTGCCCTGCTCTGGCTGGTCACGGCCCTGCTGCCCCCGGCGGGAGCACCCGTGCCACAGGCCGGACAGTCCCACGGCACCTTCTTCGCCGAGTTCGCCGACGGGGTGCGCGAAGCCCGCCGACACCCCTGGTTCCTCGCCGGCCTGGGCGCGCTGACCGCCGTCATCGCCACCGGCTACTCCGCCACCGGTGTCGCCCTACCGCTGATCAGCCGAGACCGGTACGGCACCGAGGCCGTCCTGGCTGGCGCCGCCACCGCGTACACCGTCGGCGCACTCGCAGGCGCTCTGCTGATCGCGCGGTGGCGCCCGCGGGACCAGGGCTGGGCCGCGCTCGCCGGCCTGGCCTGCTACGGCTTCGCCCCGCTCAGCCTCATGCTGCCCGTGCACCCCCTCCTGGTGATCACCGCGTACGTGCTCGCCGGCGTCGGGATCGAACTGTTCAACGTGCCGTGGTTCACCGCCACCCAACGCGAGGTGGAACCCCGCAAACTCGCCCGGGTGTCCTCGCTGGACTTCCTGACCTCCTACGGGCTCGCCCCGCTCGGCCTCGCCCTCATCGCCCCCGCGATCGACACCTTCGGCACGACCGCCGTACTCGGCACCAGCGCCCTCGTCTGCTTCCTCGCCCCCGCGCTCGCCGCGACCGTCCCCAGCGCGCGGCGCTTCGCCCGGCAACGCCCGCCGTCGCCCACGGAGGCCTGACCCCGCACAGTGACCCAGGTCACTCGGGATAAACTTCCACTCGCCGGTCGGGTCAAGATCACCTGGATACCTCTCGCGTTCGATCCAGGGAGAATGATGCGTTCAGTTCGCAAGTTGTCGGCGCTGGCACTGCTGGTGCTGGGCGTCTCGGTGGTGACTCCGGGCGGTGTGCCGGCGTCGGCGCAGCCCGGGGCCGGGAAGCCGGCGACCACACCCGTGGTCGCGTCCAAGCCCCGGACGGTCACTCTGCTCACCGGCGACGTGGTCCGCCTCGGTGCTGTGGACGGCCAGACCGCTGTCGACGTCGTGCCGGGCAAGGGACGGGAACGGATCCCGTTCATCACCCACAGCGCCGGCGAGGACGTGCGGGTCATCCCCGCCGACGCCGTGGGCCTGCTCAACCGGGGCAAGCTCGACTCCCGGCTTTTCGACATCTCGATGCTGGTCCGCTTCGGCTACGACGACACCCGGGCCGCCCTGCCACTCATCGTCCAGCACAGCAGCGTCGCCCCCACCGGCCTGGTCGGCGCCCGGACCACCCGGGCGCTCTCCGGGGCGAGCGCTGTCGCGCAGAGCCGCGCGGACGCGGTGTCCTTCTGGAACAGCATCACGTCCGCCGCGAGTGGCACCGAACGGCAACTGCGGCCCGGGTTCGACAAGATCTGGCTCGACGGACTGCGCCAACCCACCCTCGACGTCAGCGTCCCGCTGACCGGCGCGCCGCAGGCCTGGAAGGCAGGCTGGACGGGAACGGGGGTGAAGGTCGGCGTGATCGACACCGGCGTCGACCAGACCCACCCCGACCTGGCCGGACAGGTCGCCGCCGCGGAGAACTTCACCGCCGACCCAGATGCCCTCGACCGCGTCGGCCACGGCACCCACGTCGCCTCCACCATCGCCGGCAGCGCCGCCGCATCCCAGGGCCGTTACCAGGGCATGGCACCCGGCGCGACTCTCTACAGCGCCAAGGTCTGCACCGCAGAGGGCTGCCCGGAGTCGGCGATCCTGGCGGGCATGACCTGGACGGCGCAGCAGGGCGTCAAGGTCGCCAACATGAGCCTCGGCGGCCCGGACAGCCCGGAGACCGACCCGATCGAGGCGGCCCTGGCCGACCTCACCCACCGCTACGGCATGCTCTTCGTCGTCGCCGCGGGCAACGACGGCCTGGCCGGCGAGTCCACGGTGAACTCGCCCGGCGGCGTGGCCGAGGCATTGACCGTGGGTGCCGTGACCAGGACGGGCGAGCTGGCCGAGTTTTCCAGCCGTGGTCCGCGCGCGGGTGACGCCGGTATCAAGCCGGACCTCACCGCACCCGGTGTTGGCATTGTCGCCGCGCGCAGCTCGACCTCCGACCTGTGGCCGGACGACGAGAACCCGCAGTACGCCAGCCTCTCCGGCACTTCGATGGCGACTCCGCACATTGCTGGCGCGGCGGCGATTCTGACCCAGCAGCACCCGGACTGGACGCCTGAGCGGATCAAGTCCACGCTGATGGCGGCCGCGCAGCCGAGCGCTGCCATCGGCGTCTACGAGCAGGGCGCGGGTTTCGTCGACGTCGCCCGGGCGATCCAGCAGACCGTCACGGCTAGCCCGGCCAGCGTCGCCTTCGAACGGACCACCGCTGCGCAGACGCACACGGTCACGTACGCGAACAGCGGCTCTTCTGCCCTCACCCTGGCCGTCTCCCTCGACGCCAAGGACGCCGACGGCGCCCCGGCACCGGCCGGCCTGTTCAGCCTCAGCGCCTCCTCGGTCACGGTCCCGGCCGGCGGCACGGCCACCGTGACCATCACCGTGCAGGCCAGCGTCGACCTGCCCGACCGCTACTTCGGCGGTGAGGTGACCGCCACCGGCGGTGGCACGCAGGTGCAGACCCCGGTCGCGCTCGACGTCGCCCGCCACCTGCTGACCCTCAAGCTCGTCGGGCCGGACGGCGGAGCACCCACGGCCGGGCAGGGTTGGGTGACCATCCTGACCGACCTGGACCGGCAGGCCATTCTGGTGCTCGGCGACCCCGCGACCACCCGGTACCGCATCCGCGCGGGCCGCTACCTGGTCCAGACCTACCTACAGAGCGGCGACCCGTCCTTCCCGCAGATCACGTCGCTGGTGCGCCCGAGCCTCGACCTGACCAGGGACCAGGCGCTCACCATGGACACCCGCCTGGCGAAGCCGATCGCGGTGTCGGTGCCGAACCCGAAGGCCACCGCAGTCTTCCAGGAGTCCGGCTGGACGATCCGGACCGAGCAGCCGCAGATCTGGGGCAGCAACGACCCGTACGGCGTGCTGATGAACGTTCCCTTCGACCACGTGCGGACCGCACAGATCGGGGCCGGCAAGACACCTGGCTTCGTCTCCTACGTCAACGGGACGTGGGGCCAGGTGGCCCAGGACGGCCGCCTGCACAACAGCCCGTACGTCTACCGGGTCTACCTCTACGAACCGCAGAGGATGATGACCGGGCTGACCCGCAAGCTGCGCACGGGTGACTTCGCCACGGTCCGCTCCCAGGTCGGCGCGGACGTTGCCGGCGTGCCGGTTTCGCGGCTCGCGTTCGCGCACGCGCCCGGCAACTCGCCGATCACCCGGTCGGCCGACGGGCGCCAGGCCCCGCCGAGCTTCACCTACGACGTGCCGAGCACCATCACCGAGTACTACAACCAGGACAAGTTGGCGGTGTGGCAGTCGACCTCGGCCC
Organism: Plantactinospora sp. CA-294935; assembly: GCF_050936445.1. NCBI lineage: Bacteria > Bacillati > Actinomycetota > Actinomycetes > Micromonosporales > Micromonosporaceae > Plantactinospora > Plantactinospora sp. CA-294935. The sequence goes on along the minus strand of NZ_JBNJMU010000001.1, from coordinate 5,677,934 downwards.
AGCAGGGATACACCTACTACCAGTCGACGTGGGCCAGCTTCCGGCCCGGCCGCACGTACACGGTGAAGTGGGCCAACGCGGTGGCCGGGCCGGTCTTCCCAGAGCCGAACTTCGGCCAACAGTTCGCCACCCGCTACTGGGGCGACACGATGGGCGGACCGGGGCCGCTGCACGGCGACGGCAGCGGGCACATGGGGTTCCGGCAGATCGTCGGCGGCAGCGTGCAGGTGGACCTCTACCGCAACGGGGTCAAGGTCGGCGACGCGAACCAGGCGCCCTGGTCGTGGGACGTGCCGGCGGAGAAGGGTGACTACCGGCTGGCCGCAACCTTCCGCAGCGACCCGGCGTTCACCCTGTCGACCGTGGTCGACGCGGAGTGGACCTTCAAGTCCGCGCACGTCAGCGACGGCGACCTGGTGAAGCTGCCGATGACGGCGATCCGGTACACCCCGGAGCTCGACATCGACAACCGGGCGCCGGCCGGCCGGCTGTTCGCGATCCCAGTCTCGCTCGACCGTCAGGTCGGAGCGGCGCCGGGCCGGACCAAGACCTTGACCGTCGAAGCGTCCTTCGACGACGGCAAGACCTGGCGGCAGCTGCCCGTGCGGCGGTCCGGCGAGAAGGCGGTCGCCTGGGTGCGCAACCCGGCCGGCACCGGCTTCGTCTCGCTGCGGTCCGCCGCGACGGACACCAGCGGTAACACGGTCAACCAGACCGTCATCCGCGCCTACCGGTACTGAGGGAGGACCCGGACGCGGCGCCGGTGGGCGCCGCGTCCGGTCACCGGTGCCAAGGCAGCCGGTCACGGATCCGCCCGGCCATCGGCGAGTCCGTGATCGCCCTCGCGATCGCGCAGCAGGACCCGGGCCCGTTCGACGACGCCCGCGCCGGCGCCCTCGACGTGTTCCGGGCGGCGGCACCATCCACGCCGAACGACAAGAACGACAGGAGGAAGTGAACGCCATGGCGGTACGCATCGGCCCCAACGGCTTCGGGCGGATCGGGCGCAGCCACCTACGCGCCGCCCTGGCGAACGACGCCGATGTCGAGGGCGTCGCGGTCAACGACCTGCATTGATCCGACCGGCGCCACAGCATCGAATCGCTCCCGTCCGCCGTTACCACCCGCCGAGCGGCCAGCCGATTAGCGACCCCCAGCACTTGTTCTTACTCGAGGTCAACGACCGGCAGTTCCGGCCGAGGGCGCGACCGGTCTGCCCACGGGAAGCGCCCACTCCTGCGCGGACAACACCAGCCGGCACGCCAGCGGCACGCGTTCGCCGCCTCCGCGCAGAGCAGTCCCTTGCCCCGCATCGTCCGGGCGCCACCTCGGCCTCATACGACGCCGACCAAACCGGCTATGCGGCGCGCCAGGCGTCGGTGACGCAACCCTCCTCGAACTTCCACCAGCCCTGCGCCTCCCCCGACACCAACAACTGCTTGATCGCGGCCAGGTCAGCACCCGCCGGCACGTTCAACGCCACCAGCGGGAACGTCTCGCTGAACGCCTCGCCACCAAGTCCGAAGCTTGCGAAACGCTCGTGAACCGCCTGGGCACTACGTCCCAGCGCACCATCAGGCACCGGCAACACACGGATCGTGCAGTTGCCCGACGGCTCGACCCGCCCCACCGCCCACCGCCTACCGTCGTCGTCGGTCATGAAGCGCACGACGTCACCCTCCGCGACGCCGTCCTGCAGGAACGGCACGTTCGCCACCCGCGCCGTGTCCGCACTCAACGGCTGTGCCCACAAGCCCTCGGTGTCGTACGGAAGCCATCCCTCCCGGGGCACGAATCGAAACCAGACCTTGACCAGACCCTCATCGACCGGCGCCGGCCTGTTGGGCGCTACCGTCGTCACGCCGCACTCACCTCACAGGTAGTCGAAATATCGGAGGACAGCACATCCTCCCGCAGCGGCACATCGTTCAGCGCTGCCAGTACCTCCAGCACCACCCTGCGATCGGTCTCAGCGATCAGGTACAGAGTTTCGGCGTCGCAACTGCCTGGTCCCTCCGCGCCCAGCAACGCCAAGCCACCGAAGTTGCTCACACGAACGAAGATCGCCACGCCGTTCGCCGTCGCGGACGCCGGTACCACCAGTTGCCCCAGGTAGCTCGCGTCCTGAACCTGGCGACCGCCTCGGCCTCGCAGGTGCACCCGAACCGCTGTTCCAACTCGGCCACCAGCGACTGGAAACGCCGCTGCTCAGCCGCGTAATCGAACATTGCCGGGTGCGCGAGGCGTGCGGGGTCGTCCAGCCGTCGGAGCAACGCCGCGACCTCGGCTCGGTCGGGCAAGGTCACCAGGCCATCGTGCTACCTGCTGGCTGGTGGTACGACCGCAGCCCGGGCAGGCTTGGTCGAGGTGACCGGTGGGGTCGCTCTCATCACGGCTGCACGCGCAGCCGCGGATCGACTGGTGGACGTCCAGCCCGAGCGTGCGGGACCAGCGGACCGCATCCACGATCACCTCAGCCGCACACCGGAACCCGGCGAACACGGACCCGGCCGGCGACCACGGACGACGATGGCGCGATTGCGTCACCCGCCAACTCTGCCCCGGGCCCCGACCGACGACGCAACAGATTCGTCAAGAAGAAGCGCGCCCGAGGCCTGCATCGGAGTGAGCCGGGGAGGGCCGCCCGGACGCGGCCGTCCCCGGGTCTTGCGGATGCGGAGGGATTGCCCCGGGGTTCAGCGGTTCGCCGCCCCGCCGCCAGAGGCTGGCTGGACCCGCTCGAACCGCACCCGGCTCAGCCACCCCGGGAGGTCACTGAGCACGTACAGCTCGCCGTGCACGTCGGCGTCGATCGCAGTCGGCTGGATGGGGAAGTTGCCGATCGTGGCGGACTCGTAGCCGCCCGTGGGTTTGGGACGTACGGCGAACGCGAGGGTCGAGCAGTAGTCGCTCGCGACGTAGGTCCCCCACGCCTCCGGGGTGGCGGACCCTCGGTACACCACGCCGCCGGTCACCGAACAGCTCTCCGTCATGAAATGTTCGTACTCGAAGACCGGGTCGGTGTACCGCACGCCCGACCGGCATTGCTCCGGGTCGAACACCGGGGTGCCCTCCCGGCAGGACCAGCCGAGGTTCGCCCCACCCTGCCACGGGCGGATGTGGTTGATCTCCTCGACCAGGCCCTGGCCGACGTCACCGATCCACAGCGAGCCGTCGACCGGGTCGACGGAGAACCGCCACGGGTTACGCAGCCCATAGAGCCAGATCTCTGGCCGCGCGCCGCGCGTGCGGACGAACGGGTTGTCGGAGGGCACGCAGTAGGGCTTCGCCCCGCAGCTGCGATTGACGTCGATCCGCACGATCTTGCCGAGCAGGGTGCCGAGGTCCTGACCGGCCTTGAACGGGTCGTTCGCGTGGCCGCCGTCGCCGAGAGACCAGTAGAGGTAGCCGTCGCGGCCGAACGCTACCTGTCCGCCGTTGTGGTTGCCGTACTCGGCGTGCTCCTGGGTGAGCAGCACCTGCACCCGCTCAGCAGCGCCGATGGGCACTCGCGCCAGGGTCAGCGCGCCGGCCGGCAGGCTCGTGTAGGCCACGTAGAGGATCCCGGTCCGCGCGAAGTTCGGCGCAGGCGTGATGCCGAGGAGGCCGCGCTCGTTGTCCGAGGTGTCGATCCGGGCGGTCAGGTCGAGCACCGGCTCAGCCGCCAAGCCGGTGTCGGGGTGGTAGGCGCGGACGGTGCCGTTCTTCTCCGCGATCAGCATCCGGCCGTCCGGCAGCCCGGTGATCGCGATCGGACGCTGCAGACCGGAAGCCACCTGTTCGGATACCACGGTCAGCTCAGCGAGTGGCACCGCGCGGGTGTGGGATGCGCCGGCCGCGGCGGTGCTGACCACCGACCCCGGTGGCAACAGGAGCGCAGACAGGGCCAGAACGAGCAGCCCGGCCAGCATGGTGGCCGGGCGACGACGCCGTCGCGACATGTTTCAGCTCCTCGAGCAAGTGGAGTGGAGGACGCGATCTGGGAGCGTTCCCACAGTACATCGACTCCCGGCAATATCCAACCCTGTACGGTGCCAATCAACAGGCCGGGCACCGGCGTGGCCGACCACATCGCGCCCATCGGCGCTCACCACGACCCTTGGCCGCGCTCCGGCAGCCTTCATCTGGCAAGTGCCTGCCTCGACGGGATGATCAGGCCTTCGACAAGCCAGAGCTTCCCAGATCGGAAGGCACTCCTGCTTTGCCGACGTCCGTCAGCAGCCTGGCGATCACCGCTTCGGTCACCCAGGCGTCGCCGCTACGGTCGGCGGCACCCAGCCAATCACCGATGTCCCACATCGCCCGGCAGGCAGCCAGTACGGGGAGGCCGGCCACCTCGCTCTGGCTCAGCGGACGGACCTGCTGGTAGCCGGCGAGGACCGCTGCCCAGCGTTCGCGATCCTCCTCAGGCGAATCGGGCCCGCGGTAGAGAGCGACCAGGTCGTACGCGCGTAACCCGAACCCGCAGTGGTCGAAGTCGAACGTGATGAACCGTCCGTCGCCGTCGATGTTGGTGTTGCCCCGGTGCAGGTCCGCATGGATGATTCCGTATGCGCCGCCGATCGCTCGGAGCCGCTGGATCTCGCCGGTCAGTCGCTCGCCGAGGGTGCCGAGTTCGGCGAGGTCCGCCGCGGCCCGGCCCGAGCCGGCATAGGGTGCCAGGCTGGCCAGCGGCCGCTCGACGAGGATGCGTTCGTCGAGGTGGTAGCGGTCGTGACTGGTGCGGAAGGCGTCCATCTCCAGGTGCATCCGGGCGATGCCGGAGCCGAACCCGCGCCATTGCTCGGCGGTCAGGGTGCCTTCGTACAAGGGCGTGCCAGGCGCGTGGGTGAAGAGGGCGAAGCATCGTTCGCCCTCGGGCGCCATCAGCCGGCCGAGCCGGTCGCCGAGGGTCCGCTGGTACGGGCGGATGACGCCCAGCCCGGCCGCGGCCAGGTGCTCAAGCAGGTCGAGTTCGAAGCGGAGGTCGGATTCCGAACGGATCCAGTACTTTTCCCGGTTGTAGACCCGCAGCACGCGGCGACCGCCCTCGACGTCGGTGACGAGGTAGGTGTCGTTGAAGCCGCGGTTCAGCAACCTCACCTTCACGGGCGCTGCGATGGCGTACTCCCGTTCCACGAGCTGGGCGAGGTCCTCGGCGTGGAGGAGCGAGTGGGTCACGCGCATATCGAGTGAGCCTATAAGGGGACCAGGTGGCCCGCCGGATCATGCCGGGGACGCCGCTGGCGAAGCGTCGCCGGGACGTCCCCGAACCCCGCGGTCGAGCCGGTTACATCGGCGATGTCCGTCAACAGCCGGGCACCGGCGTGGCCGACCACGCCGGTGCCCATCGGCGCTCACGCGTCGGCAACACCCTGTCAGAACGACAAGTTGAGAAAGTCGCGTTGCGCGGCCCGCAGGGCGCGGTCCTCCTCGCCCATGCCGGCGTACTCGGTGTGGCCCGCGGTCAGGAGGAACCGCTCCCGCGGACCGGCGAGCGCGTTGTAGACCGCGAACTGGCCCGGCGGTGGGACCGCCGGATCGGCGAGCGCCATCCCCACATGGGTGGGGACGCGCAGGAAGGTGGCGGCGGTGGCCGCGTCGAAGTACCGCAGCACCTCCCGGACCTCCGGATGGTCGCGGGCGTACTCCCGGACCGACTCGCCACTTCCGGTGCAGGGCAAGGTCAGACGCAGGGGGTGGTTGCCGAAGCTCGGCACCACCAGGCATGCGCTGCTGATCCGTTCGTCCCACGGTACGGCGAGCGCGCCGATGCCCCCGCCGAAGCTGCCGCCCAGGTAGTCGACGCGGGCCGCCGCCTCCGGTACGAGCCGACACAGGGCACTTACCGCACACCAGAGATCGGCCGCGCAGCCACCGTGCACGTACGTCTCCCGTGCCGCGATGCCGTGCCGGACATGCAGCCGGGCGGTGTCCGGGATGCCCGGGAGGCGGCTGCGGGCCGGCATCCCGCGCGCACAGAAGTAGAGGACCGCGGCCCGCTCGACCGGGACTACGGCGTCGGGCGCGGCCCGGCCGCCGTAGCCGTGCCCGACGACGAGTCCACGTTCGACGCGTCCGTCGACCGGCAGGCTGAGCCAGCCACCGATCCGGACCCCGTCCAGCGAGCTGAACTCGACGTCGTGCAGCGAACCACCGTGCCGGCTCGGCCGCGCCACCGGTGCCGGATCGACGCGTCGGGCGCGCTCGTACCGACCGGTCCAGAACTCCGCGAAGTCCTCCGGTGGCGGTGGCGCACCGACCTCCGACAACAGCGCCAGGGTGTACCCGTACGTCGGATCCGGAACCATGGTGGTCAGTACCCGATCCGGTCGAGGATCCCCGCCGCGACGTCGAGGGTCCGCCCCGCCGGTACGGTGGAGTAGCCGCCGACGGCATCCCGCCAGGATTCCTCGTGCCGGCTGGTCCAGGTCGAGGGCGGCGGCCCGCCGAACGAGTTGGTGTTGCCCACCCGATGTGCCATCACCTCACCTCGGATCGATCGTTTCGAACGGCAGCCGCAGCCGCAGCTGACCGGCGATTGGGACGTTGCGGGTACGGATCTCGCAGAGCTCGTCGGCCGTCAACGCGCGGCCGTACAACCGGAACTCGTCGAGCGTGCCGAGGAAGCGTTCGGCGCCGTCGAGCCGCTGGCCGACGTGCAGGCCGTGGACGCCGAACTCGCGGCCGTTTGTGACCGAGCCCGGCGGCGTGGTGCCCGTCGCCACCGGGACACCGTCGACGTACATCGTGAGCTGGCGGTCGAGCCGCTGTAGCGCGATGTGGTGCCAGGCCCCGTCGTTGTACGCCGTCGGCGATGCCAGCGTCACGGCGGTGCCCAGGCCGGTACCGAGGAAGGCCCGGATGCGGTCGCTCGCCGGTTCGGCCCGCAGCCATATCTGCGGTGCCGAATTCATCCGGTACGCCCACAGGATGGAGTGCGAGCCGGTGGTCGCGTCGTACCGGAACCACGTCATGGCCGTGAAGTCGCCGCCCTCCACGTCCACGGCGGGCGTGTAGGGCACCTCGACCCCGTCATCGACCTTGTCCAGCGCCAGGCCCTTGCCGTACCGGCCGCCGGTCAGTGTCGCGTCGCCACGCACGTATGCGGTGTTGTCGTACCGTGGTGAGCTGTCCGGAGTCGTCGGGCCCGGCGCCGGTGGTGGTGGGAAGCCCGCCGGGGTGCCGTTCGGAGTCTCCAGGTACTCCTCGTTGAATCGGGCCCAGCGGATGGTCTCGTACGGGTTGGCGGCACCGGCCTCGTAGAGCAGCCCCGCCATGGTCCCGTGGGTGGCGTCGGTGCCGATCTCGACCATGTCGGAGTAGGCCGTCGGCCCCCACCAGAAGACCTTGCCCTGGTCCGAGGTCTGCCACGTCCGCGCCTCGTCGAACGACGAGCGGATCGCCATGACCTCGCGGGCGCCCGGATGCGCGACCGTGGAGATCATGATGCGGTTACGGGCATCACCTTCGTCGGTGGCGGTCAGCCGCAGCAGCGACGCCTGCACCTGCACCGTGGAGAATGTCGGCAGCATCCGGAAGTAGCCGTCGAAGCTCTCGCCGCCATCGCTGGAGTAGGCGTACGCCCGCACCCCGTCCGACGCGGAGGCGACCTCGCGGGCGCTGACGTAGAGCCGGCCGTCGGTCAGCTCGACCACCGTGGTCTCGGTGGGTTTGGCCCGTCCCTCGAAGTCGGCGATGGTGGCACCGATCTGCCAGGTGTCGCCACCGTCGTCGCTGTAGTACAGGTGGGCGCCGAAGACCGGTAGCTGGTCGCCGTTGCTCATCTCGTGGCCGGAGCTGACGACCAGCCGGCCGGCGTGCGGGCCGCGCTTGAGCTGGATGCCGTGCACCGGCCCATTGGCGATGAACCGGTCCCACTCCGGCCGCTTGAGGTGCGGCAGTTCTCGCGGTGCGGTCCACGTCGCCCCGTGGTCGTCGCTGGTCAGCTGGTACACGTCCCGGTCGCAGGGCGGGCAGGCACCGTAGGCGTTGCGGTTGGCCAGGATCACGATGCGGCCGGTACGTTCGTCCACGACCGGTACCGGGTTGCCGAGGGTGTCCCCGCCGGCCTCCGCGATCAACTGCACCGACCCCCACGTGACGCCGCCGTCGGTGGACCGCTTCAGCACGAGGTCGATGTCGGCGTCGTCGTTGCAGCTACGCTCCCGCCCCTCGACGATCGCCAGCAGGTCACCGTTGGTGGCTTTCACAAGGGTGGGGATGCGGTAGCAGAAGTACCCCGCCTCTCCGCGGCTGAACAGGACTTTGTCAGTGCCCACAGGCTCGACCGCCGTGACGGCCGAGCCGGCGGAGCCGGCCGCCATCACGCCGGTGGCGGCCATCAGCGTGACCACCACCGGCCTGATCACTGCGGACAGTAGTCGACGGGTTACCATATCTGCTCCCGGGTGGTCTGGAAAGGCGCGGAAACCAGGGCGGACAACAGCCGTCCGCGACTCCGGCCGGGACCTTGTCTCGGTTTCAAGTGCGGTACCTCCTACCTGGGTCAGGTCTGGTCCTTCGCTTCGATGAGGCCGAGGTGCTGCTGCCGCCCGGGCCGAAGGACCTCTATGGACTGTCACGGTGCTTGCCGGACGAGGTGGACGAGGGTGAGCCGTTCGGGGAAGAGCGGCGGGAACTGCACTCCGTGCTCGGCGAGCGCCCGGCCGGGCAGCGTGGTGCCGCCGGTCCACCACGGCGGGCAGGCGTTCCCGACGAATGCCGCGACGTCCGCGGTGAGATCCAGCGGCGTGATCCGGTAGGCCGCGCCCGGGTCGAGCCCCGGGATGCGGACCAACCCCGTGCGGGTGAGTTCCGAGGTGGCGACGGCGACCACGGTGAACAGCGCCTCGGACCGGTCGGTGGCGACGACGCCGTGCACGTGGACGGCGGGGTCGGGGTGGTCGACCCGGACGACCCGTCCGGAATGGAGCAACACCTGGTGCCGCTGGTACAGCCGTACCCACTCGGCGAGGGCGGCCCGGTCGGCGGGCGAGGCGGACCGCAGATCCCACTCGATGCCGAAATGGCCGATGAGGGCGGTGCCGGCGCGGAAGGCAAGGCCGTGGGTACGCCTGGTGGTGTGCACGGACGGGGAGCCGACGTGCGAGCCGATCAGCTCGGGCGGCAGCAGCAGTCCGGTCCACCGCTCGATCTGCTGCCGTTCGAGTGCGTCGATGCAGTCGCTGGCCCAGACGCGGTCGGTCCGGTCGAGGATGCCGAGGTCCGCCCGGCCTCCCCCGGACGAACACGATTCGATCTCCAGCCCGGGGTGCCGGGCCTTGAGGGTGTCGATCAGCCGGTACACCGCCAAGGTCTGCTCGCGCGCCCCGGCCCGGCCATGCGCCGCCCGCCCCGGCTCGACCAGGTCCCGGTTGTGGTCCCACTTGATGTAGTCGATGCGGTACTCGGTGACGAGCGCGTCCATCCGCGTCAGGATGTACTCGAACGCGTCCGGATTGGCCAGGTCGAGCACCTGCTGGTGGCGGGCCTCCAGCGGCAGCCGGTAGCCGGCCGAGAGGATCCACTCCGGATGCGCGCGGGCCACGTCCGAGTCCACATTCACCATCTCCGGCTCGAACCACAGGCCGAACTGCAGACCGAGCGCACGGAGGTGGTCGACGAAGGCGTGCAGCCCGCCTGGCCACACCTGCTCGTCGACATACCAGTCGCCCAGCCCGGCACGGGCGTCACGGCGGTGCCGGAACCAGCCGTCGTCCAGCACGAACCGCTCCGCACCCACCTCGGCGGCGAGGTTGGCGAGCTCGGTCAGCACCGCGACGTCCTGGTCGAAGTAGACGGCCTCCCAGGTGTTGAGCACCACCGGGCGGCGGGCGGACGGGTGCTGGGGGCGGGCCCGCAGGTACTCGTGGAACCGGGCGGACAGGTCGTTGAGCCCCCGTCCCCAGCCGCCGAAGACCCACGGCGACAGGTACGACTCGCCCGGGGCGAGCGTGCCCTCGCCGGGCAGCAGCAACTCCCCGCCGCCGAGCAGGCTGTACCCGTCCGGGGTACGCTCGGCCAGCGTCCGGTGGTTGCCGCTCCACGCGACGTGTACTCCCCAGACCTCGCCGCTCTCGAACGAGAACGCCGGTGTGCCGGCCAGCAGCAGCAGCGTCGCGTCCAACCCCGTCCTCCCCCGGCGGTTGTCCCGCTGGTGGGTGCCGAGAGTGAATTCGTGCCGCTGCGGCGAGCGTTCCCGCACATGCCGGCCGGAGAAGTCCAGGATCTCCCGGGCCCGCGCCGGCACCGGCAGCGCGAGCACCACACCGTCCAGCGTGTACGTCCGCTCGGGATCGTCGTTGGTCAGCCCGGCACGCAGCCGCAACAGGCCGGACGCGGTCAGCTCGATCTCGATCCGCAGGCCCAGCCGGGCGTACGGGTCCTCGGCGCGGACCATCAGCCGGTGCTCCACCGGGTCCGACGTCTCCGCGAACTCGACCCCGGTCACGGTGAACTGCGCCGAAAAGTCCCGCCCGTCGCGGTGCCCCGACAGTCCCGGCGTGCCCAGCCAACCGGCGGACTGTTCGGGCAGCACCGCGACGGGGACGACCGAGTCGACAGGTCCGCGCACGACCGGCGGGATGGCGGCCGCAGCCAGCGCCGGCAGGCTGTCGCGGTCGAGGTCACCGAGGTCCGCGCCCCAGTACACGACCCGTGGCAGGCCACCGTCCCGGCTGTCGACGATCGCCGAGACGCCACCGGCACGCAGATGCACCAGCCCGTCGACATCCGTCACCGACGCGGTCATGTCGTTGCTCACCTTTCTCACCGTTGCCTGGTTGACCACAGCGTGCTGCGGGGCGGACGTCAGCGCGTCGTCCGGGAACGCGCGGCTTCGGTGCGGTTGAAGGGGAGATGGGCGACGACGTGCTCGCTGCCTGTGGTGTTGTTCTCCATCAGGATGCGGATCGCGAAGGCGGGCATCGGGGCCCGGATCAACCAGACCTCGTCGATGTCGCCGACGAACGGCAGGTTGATCCCGTCGACCCGGGCGCCGATACGGACGCCGGTCAACGCCCCGGCCGAGACCGACCCGAGCACCGGAGCCGTGGTGGCGACCAGCTCACCGTCGACGTAGAGCTTGCAGTCGATCAGGCTCCGGACGAACGCCACGTGGTGCCAGCGATTGTCGAAGACGTTTCGGGCGCCGGCCAGGACTCGGGCCGACTCGGTGTCGTCGACGAGGGCGGAGACGCGCGGAACGCCTGGCTCCAACTGGATGCGCCACTTCGCTCTGGTGCTGCTCTGGGCGTACGCCCAGAACAGCGCCTGATTGTGATCACGATGGCCGGTGCGGAACCAGGCCGCCACGGTGAACGGACTCTCCCCGAAGGCCAGATCGTCGTTCAGGGGTAGCTCCACGTAGTCGCCCGACATCTGCAGCGCCCCGCCCCGCACGCCCGTGACGAGGGCGGGGGTGCCGCTCACCCAGGCGTGGTTTCCCCGACCGGAGACGTCGGGTGTGACGCGGGGAGGCGGGGTCGGCGTGTCGAGCATCGTGACGCGCACCCGGGCGAAGGTCGTCCGCTGATGGTATGCCAGCCCGGAACCGACGATCTCCTCCAGCCGCTCACCGCTCTCGTACAGGACCCCGATCATCGGGACGCCGTTCTCCGCCGTATCGAGCTCGACAAGGTCGGAGTAGCCGGCGGGGCCCTCGTAGAGGAGGACACCGTCGCCCCATGTGCTGGCCTGGTCGAAGCTGGAGTACAGGGTGAGGTTCTCCCGGGCGCTGTGGTGCCCGGGTCCCGAGAAGACGATGCGGCTGCGATTGCCCGCGGCCGGCGACAGGGCCAGCGCCGATCCCTGCACCTGGGGTGAGACGATCTCGGGGATGGGCACGAAGGGATGGTCGAAGCTGAGGCCGCCGTCGGTGCTCGTGGTCTCGACACGGTTGCCCGGGTTCAGGAAATGGTTGTTGCGGCCGTTGAGGTATATGGTGCCGTCCGCGAGCTCGACGGCGACGTTCTCGTTGGGACTACCGGTCGCCGTCCGCCCTGCGTCCACGGCACCGAGCTGCCAGGTATGTCCGCCATCGTCGCTGAAGATGAGATGCGCCGTACCGTACGACGAGCCGGCCTCGTCCACCGTGGAGTAGTTGCACGGCACGATCATCCGACCGGCGTGCGGACCATGCCGCAGCACGATGCCGTGGCACGGACCGGTGGCGTACCACCGCCATTGCGGCCTCTTGACATCGGCGGTGATGTCCACCGGGTCGGACCAGGTGGCACCGCTGTCACTGCTGCGCTGCACGTGCGGCCGCCGGCTGTCCTCGGGCGGGATGGTGCCGCTGCGAATCTGGGCGGCGGTGACGTGCCCGGCGTTGTGAGTGGTTAGCAGGACGATGTCACCTGATGTCGGGTCTACGAGGGGAACCGGGTTGCCGAACGTGTTCGGTCCGTTGTCACCGACGACCTGCAACGGCCCCCAGGTACGACCGCCGTCGTGGGAGCGGCGCAGCACGAGGTCGATGTCACCGGAGTCGGCGGCTGCGGTGCGACGGCCTTCGGCGAAGGCGAGCACCGTGCCGTCGGGCGCCTGGATGACCGCCGGAATCCGGAACGTGTGGTACCCGCCCATCAGCGACTCGAACACCGTGACGTACTCGACAGGCGACCGCGCGTCCGCTCGCGACGCCCCCACCGTGGAGGTGGTCAGTCCCGCGGCTGCGCCGATACCGGCGAGCGTGGTGGTCCTGAGAAAGGTGCGTCGGCTGGGTCGAGGCATTCGTTCGCTCCTTTGTGTCGGGTGCCGTGGGCCCGGTTACCAGACGTCGTCTCGTACGGGCAGGGGGTCGGCAGTCATCGCCATGCGGTCGACCATCCGTTGCAACATGTCTGTCTTGACCGTCAGGTACGCCGGGTCCTCCCACCGGTTGACGTGCTCGCCCGGGTCGTCTTCGAGGTCGTACAGCTCGCCGCGGACACCGTCGCCGCTGCCGTGGTACACGACGATCTTGTGCCTTTCCGAACGGACCATGGTCGCGTACGTCCGCTGGCCGGGGGGCGGATCGCTGTCGTGGTAGAACTCGCAGTAGACGTCGTCGCGGTGCTCGGCGACCTCGTTGTCGATCAACGACATCAGTGATCGGCCCTGGATGCCGGGCTCCGGGTCCGCGCCCACCGCCTCCAGCACGGTCGGGGCCACGTCGACCAGTTCGACCAGGCCGCTCACCCGTCGCCCGGATGGCAGTCGACGTGGCCAGTTCAGGATGAGCGGGACGCGTACGGCCGGGTCGTAGAAGTACGGGCCCTTGAGGTAGATGCCGTGGTCACCGAGCATCTCGCCGTGATCGGCGTGGAAGATGACGATCGTGTCCTCGCGCTGGCCGGTGCGCTCGAGTGCGTCGAGGACCCGGCCGATCTGCCGGTCGAGCATGTCGATCATCGCCCAGTACGCGGCGCGGATCACCCGGTGCTCTCGCTCGTCCATCTCGGAATAGACGAAGGTGCGCGCGGCGCTGTGTCCGCCGGCGTGGTGGTCCCGCTGGAGCAGCGGCTTGTTGTCGAGCTCGCCAGGCCGGAAACGTGGTAGCGGAAGGTCGTCCAGCCGGTCGAGATATCGCTCGAGCAGCTCCTTGGGTGGGTCGAACGGGTGGTGCGGGTCGTAGAAGTTGACCGACAGCAGCCACGGCTGCGGGAAGCCGGCCATCGTCTCGACGAACTCCGTGGCGCTCTCCGCGCACCAGGTCGTGTGCTGGTGCTGCTCTTCCAGACCGATCTGGACGTGCTCCGTGTCCGGATGGGCCTGCCGCGCGAACGCGATACCGCGGGCGCGCAGCCAGTTGCTGTATGCGTTGGTCGGCCAGTCCATCGCCGCCTGCGCGGCGTTCGGTGGCGGCTGGTGCGACCAGCTGAACGAGCTGTAGCCGTCGTCGATACGGCTTTCCACCGGACGATGCGGGCGAGGGTGGGCGGCCCGGATGTGTAGCTTCCCGACCAGGCCGCAGGTGTAACCGGCACCGGCCAGGATCCGGGGGACCAGCCTCTCGTCGGCCGGGATGGACCCTCCGTTCTGGCGGGCGCGGGTGGTGCGCGGGTAGCGGCCGGTCAGGAAGCTCGCCCGCGACGGGGTACACACGGGACTCTGCGCATAGGCGTGTTCGAACGCCACTCCCCCGCTGGCCAGCCGGTCCAGATTCGGCGTCTCGACGAACGGATTGCCGTAGCAGCCCAGGGTGTCGAAGCGCTGCTGGTCGGCGCAGAGCCAGAGGATGTTCGGACGCTTGGTTACTGGCATCGGTGGTCACCCCTCGAGCGGTCGTCGCTGCACGCCCACCTCTCGGCCCGTTCCGGCCGTGGGTGGGTTGCTGGACCATTCCCTGTCTCCTACCTGGTCCCATGGGCTGGAGACGGTTAGTCGGGGTCACCGTCCTGGTCGTGACGGGAGGACGCCAGCGGCTCGAGCCGATGACGGATGTAGCCGAAGTGGGCGACCATCGCATCGGACATCCCCTCACCGGCACCGAGCGCCGCGACGATGTCCTTGTGCACGCGGGCGGGATGGCCCGCCGGTTCGCCGGGAAGCGAGTCGAACAGCCTGTTGAAGAGCTCCCAGAAGAGGTCGATGAGCGACGACACCAACCCGTTGCCGAGTGGCTGATAGAGCCGCTCGTGGAACGCCTTGTCGAGGTCGCCGAGGGGCTCACCGGCCAGTTCCCTGCGCTCCATCTCGTCGGCGAGGCCCGTCAGGTCGTCGAGGTCGGCCGGCGTCAGGCACTTGGAGACCATCTCGATGAGGCCGACTTCGAGCGCCTCGCGCACGACAAGCACCTCGTACAACGAGGCGCCACCGATGGCGACCCGGTACGGCAACTGCTCCAGGATCGGCCGGAACGAAAACTCGCTCACGAACAGTCCGCGCCCAGAAATCGCAGTGATCACGCCAAGCGCCTGTAGGCCCCGCGTCGCCTCGCGCAACGAGATCCGGCTGATCCCGAGACTCTCCGCAAGCTTCGCCTCCGACGGCAGCGGGTCCCCCGGACGCAGGTCGTGATCATCGATGTACTGGCGCAGCCGTTGCTGCGCCACCCGGAACGTTTCCCCGTGCACTGGTCGCATGATCTGTAAGCTAGCAGCTAGCTGATAGCAGTTCAATAACCCGGGCGTAACCTATTGATCATGCGTTTGACGCACGCTACCTTCCCTCCCATGCGTCGTACGCTTGTCGAAGCGCCAAACACCTCGGCCCTCGCCCGGGGCCTGCACGTGCTACGGGAGCTCGTGGACGAGGGGGCACCGCTGACCGCCACGGAGATCGCCCGGCGGATCGGGGTGCACCAGAGCTCGGTGTCCCGGATCCTCGCGACGCTGACGCAGGTGGGGTACGTCCGCAAGACCCCGGACCGGCGGTTCGCGCCGGACTTCGGGGTGCTGTCGCTGGCGTCCGCGACCACCTGGTTTCCACTGATCCGCAAGCCGCGGGCGGCGATGGAGGCGATCGCCTCCGCACACCCGGGGCTCGACGCCACGCTGTGTGTCCTGTGGCGCGGCGAGATGATCTACTTCCTGCGGACCGGCAGCACCATCGGCACCATCGACTTCGGGGCGGGCTTCCCGATCCACCTCTCGGCCCCCGGGCTGCGGATGCTGGTCGACCTGCCCGAAGACGAGGCGTTGGAGATCCTCCGGCAATCTCGTAACCGGTACGGTTGGCCCGGCACTGCGGCGGTGCCGGCGACCGAGGAGGAAGTCCTCGCCTTCGCCCGCACCAACGTCGAGCACGACGTGCTCGTGTTGCCGGAGTGGGGGTTCACCGGCACGGTCGGCGCCGCGATCCCCGTCAAGACCGACGAGGACCGCCCGGTGGCCCTCGCGCTCACCGGCGACGTCCGCATCGCCGACCCGCCAACCCTGCGACTGTGGCTCCACGATGCCCGCCGCATCGTCGAGACCAGCCTCGCCGCGCGGTAAACACCCGCACTAGCGCGTCCTGAGGCCCGCCCGATCCCCTCCCATGAATTGCGCGTCCTGCAAAGGAGCCTGATGTGATCGGCACACCCTTCTCCCGGCGTACCGCCCTGAAAGCGGCCGCTGGTGCCACCGGAATCGCCTTCCTCGCCGCCTGCGGCAAAGACGGCGGCAGTACCTCCACAACCAGCGGAGCCCTCAACGTGTGGGGCGGAGTCCCGCCCGAGACCGGGCCGAACGCCATGATCGAGGCGTTCCAGAAGCAGTACCCCGACATCAAGGTCACCTACACCCGGTACGTCAACGACGACCAGGGCAAACTCAAGCTCGACACGTCGCTACAGGGTGGCGTGCCGATCGACGTGTTCTTCTCGTACGACACCCCGACCCTCGGTAAGCGGGTCCAGGCGGGGCTGACCGTCGACCTCACCGGCCGGGTCGAGAACGACTCCGACCTGGCGCAGTTCGGGCCGGACGCGTCCCCGGTGGCAAACCTCGCGTACGACGGCAAGATCTACTCTGTGCCGGGACAGAAGGCATCGACGTTGATCTTCGCCAACGACACGATGCTGTCGGAGGCCGGCGTCACCATCCCGGACGGCTGGGACATCAACGACTACCGCGAGGTGGCGAAGAAGCTCAGCAGGGCCGGCACGGTGTTCGGGACGTTCAACACGCCGCCGATCCACCGGTACACCCTGGGTCCGAACTACTACTACAGCCAGGACGGCAAGTCCTCGTCGTTCAGCAATCCGGTGTGGCGGCAATACTTCGAACTCGCCCTGGCGATGCAGGCGGAAGGCAGTGCGCTGCCGCGACGGACGATCGTCGCCGAGAAACTGCAGACCTTCAGCCACGGGCCGCTGCTGACCGGCCGGGTGGCGTTGCTGCCGGGGCAGGTGTTCGTACTGCGCTACATCAGCGACCTCAAGGAGTTCCCGCACGACTTCAAGGTCCGCGCCCTGCCGAACCCGGCGCCCGTCAAGGGCCAGGAGTTCTGGAACGACGGCCTGATTGGTGACCACATCTCGATCAGCGCCAAGTCAAAGCAGCAGGACGCGGCGTGGACGTTCGTGAAGTTCTGGATGCAGAACAGCATCCTCATGGCCAAGGGCGGCCGGCTGCCGTCGATCCTCGACCCGAGCAAGCGGTCCCAGGCGATCGCGGACCTGCTCGGCCCGGACCGTGCCAAGCTGTACGATGTCGCGTCGTTCGAGAAGGTGCTCTTCGGGACCGAGTACAAGCACCCCATCGACACCATCACCACGGCGTCCAACCAGGTCGACACCATCTACAAGAAGCTCCACGACCAGTTGATGCTCGGCCAGATCACGGTCGACCAGATGGTGACGCAGGCGACCAAGGAAGCCGACGAGGCCATCAAGGCGGCGGGGTGAGCGCCAGCACTCCCCCAGCACCCTCGGCCCAGCCCGCGGCCAGCACCGACGGGCCGGCCGGTGACACCAGCAAGCGGCGGAGTGTGACCGGCCGGTCCGGCCGAGTCGGCTGGCTGTTCATCACTCCGAACCTGGTCGGCTTCCTGAGTTTCACGCTGCTGCCGCTGCTGGCGGCGATCGCCATCGCGTTCACCGGCTGGAACGTGGTGTCCGGCTACTCCGGCATCACCTTCGTCGGTCTGGCGAACTTCGCGGAGGCGCTCGGGGACGGCGCGCTGTGGGGGGCAGCCGGCCGGACCCTGCTCTACGCGGGCGTCGGGGTGCCAGCGACCATGCTGGGCGGGCTGGGCCTGGCGATGCTGCTCAACCGCGACATCGCCGGCCGCACCTTCCTGCGGGTGTTGTTCTTCCTGCCACATGTGGTGACCTCGGTCGCGATCGGCCTGGTGTGGCTGCTGCTACTCAACCCCGACAGCGGTCCGGTCAACGCGGGACTGCGGGCGGTCGGCATCGACGCCCCACCGGACTGGCTGGTCTCCCAGACGTGGGGGCTGCCGTCGCTGGTGATGATCGCGGTGTGGTCGGCCGTCGGCTACAACGCCGTCATCTACCTGTCGGCGCTGCAAGCCATGCCGGTCGACCTGTACGAGGCGGCGGCGCTGGACGGCGCCAGCGCGTTCCGGCGGTTCACCACGGTGACCTGGCCGGCGCTGATGCCCACCACCACGTTCCTGGCGATCACGATGACGATCGGCCAGTCGCAGGGCTTCGGTCTGATCGCGTTCCTGACCCAGGGCGGACCGGGCGACTCGACGACAACCCTGTCGTACTACATGTACCAGCAAGGCTTTCAGTTCTACCGGTTCGGCTACGCCGCCGCCGTGGGCATGATCAGCTTCGTCGGGGTCCTGCTGCTGACGGCATTCTTCTGGCGGTTCCAAAAGGGACGAGGGCTGTACACGTGAGCACTTTGCAGACGGCCGGCATGCGCCACCGCCGGTGGCGGCGCTTCGGTGGCAAGCTGGGCGCCTCGCTGCTGGTGTGGGCGCTGGCGGTGCTTTTCGTGGTGCCGTTCCTATGGATGCTGTCGTCGTCACTCAAACGCAACATCGACGTGTTCACGCTACCCATCAGGTGGGTCCCCGACCCGGTGCACTGGGCCAACTACGCCGACGTGTGGATCGGCGAGAAGTCGATGATCACCTACTACGTCAACTCGCTGATCGTGACGCTGACCGGTGTGGTGGGGGACCTGACGACGTCGGCAATGGCCGGCTACGCGTTCGCGCGGCTGAAGTTCCGCGGCCGGGACAAGATCTTCCTGCTGTACCTCGCGACGTCGATCATTCCGGCGCAGCTGTTGCTCGTCCCGCGGTTCATGTTCTTCCAGCAACTCGGCCTGTACGACACGCTGTGGGCGTTGATCCTGCCGGGTGTGTTCACCGTGTACGGCACGTTCCTACTGCGGCAGGCGTTCGTCGCCGCACCGGACGCGCTCGGCGAGGCCGGCCGGATCGACGGCGCCAACGAATGGCAGGTGTTCTGGCGGGTGTACCTGCCGCTGGTGCGGCCGATGCTGGCGGCGCTGGCCATCATCAGCTTCGTCAGCACCTGGAACGACTACGAGACCCCGCTGGTGATGCTGACCACCCCGAGCAACTTCACCATCCCGCTGGGCCTGACCACCTTCGCGGACTCCGAGGGCGGCATCTCCGCCGGCCTCGCGATGGCCGCGGCGGTGTCCGCACTGGTACCGGTCGCCACGGCGTTCGTGATCTTCCAGCGCCAGTTCGTGGAAGCGCTGGCCCACTCCGGGATCAAGTAGAGCCACCGACACCACCGCAGCCAGATAGGGACAGCTCATGCGACACGAGGTCGTGACCTCGGACATCACGGTCGTCGGCGGCGGGCTCGCCGGGGTCTGCGCGGCGGTCGCCGCCGCGCGCCTCGGCCGCCGGGTCGCGCTGGTCACCAACCGACCGGTGCTGGGCGGCAACTCCAGCAGCGAGGTACGGGTGTGGGTGTGCGGCGCCACCAGCCACGGCGTGCACCACTTCGCCCGCGAAGGCGGTGTCATGGGGGAACTGCTGGTCGAAAACCAGTACCGCAACCCGGAAGGCAACCCGTACTACTGGGATTTGGTGGTGCTCGACGCGGTCCGCGCCGAGCCGAACATCACGCTGTTCCTCAACACCGACGTCCGCGAGGTCGCCGCCAGCGGCCCCGACGACGCCCGCCGCATCGACTCGGTGACCGGCTGGATGATGGGCTCGGAGCGGCTGATCCGGTTCGACGGCCCGCTGTACCTCGACTGCACCGGCGACGGCCTGGTGGGCCACCTCGCCGGGGCGAGGTACCGGATCGGCCGGGAGGCCCGGTCGGAGTACGGCGAGCCGTGGGCGCCCGAGGTCGCCGACGACATCACCCTCGGCAGCACGCTGCTGTTCTACACAAAGGACACCGGCGAACCGACGCGGTATGTGCCGCCGAGCTTCGCCAAGGACATCACCGCCACGCCGATCCCCGAACATCGGATCATCCGGGCCGGCGACAACGGCTGCGCGTACTGGTGGATCGAGTGGGGCGGCGAACTCGACACGGTGCACGACAACGACCGCATCCGCGACGAACTGTGGTCGGTCATCTACGGCATCTGGGACTACATCAAGAACTCCGGCAGGTTCGACGCCGACACGATGAGCCTGGAATGGGTCGGTGCACTGCCCGGCAAACGGGAGTACCGCCGGTTCGTCGGCGGCCACACCCTCACCCAGCACGACATCATGGACCAGGTCGAGTTCGACGACCGGGTCGCCTTCGGCGGCTGGTCGATCGACCTGCACCCGCCCGGCGGCATGTACGCCACCGAGGCCGGCTCGAAGCACCTGTACTCCACCGGCGTCTACCACGTGCCGTACCGCAGCCTCTACTCCGTGAACTGCACGAACATGCTGATGGCAGGTCGCGACATTTCCGCCAGCCACGTCGCGTTCGGCTCCACCCGGGTGATGGCGACGTGCGGCACGCTCGGAGAAGCCGCCGGCACCGCGGCCGCGTTGTGCGTCCAGCGCCAGCTCAGCCCGCGGGAGCTGAGCGAGCGTCACAGCAGCGACCTGGTACAGACGCTGCTGCGGCAGGACGGCTCGATCGTCGGCCTGGCCGCGCACGACCCGGCCGACCTGGCCGCCGCCGCATCCGTGACCGCGTCGTCGTACCTCCGGTCGCTGGCGTTGCGGCCCAACGGTGAGAGCCGGGAACTAACCAGCGACATCGCGGTCGTGGTACCGGCCGGGCCGCTGCTGGAATCGGTGTCACTGCTGCTCAGTGGCGACGGCGAGGTGACCGTCGAGGTATGCGTCGGCGACCGCGGCCAGAACTACGTACCGGCTCGGCAACTGGCGTCGGCAACCGCCACCGTCGCCGGCGGCCAGCCGCAGTGGGTCCGCTTCGTCCTGGCCGGGCAGCCGGTCAAGCTGCCCGAGGGCCTGCCGGTGATCGTTGTCCTGCGCAGCGTTCCGGGTGTGACCGTGCACCTGGCGGACAACACGGTCCCGGGCGTGCTGGCACTGATCAACCAGCCGGGCAAACGCTCACCGGACGACCAGATGCCGCTCGGGTCGCAGCAGGTGCTGGCCTGGCGGTCGATCCCGCTGCACCGCCGCGCGCCGGCGATCCGGCTCAGCCCCGACACCAACGCGCTCGCGCCTGCCCGGGTACTCGACGGCTACCAACGGCCCTATGGCAGCGGCCCGCACATGTGGTGCTCCGACCCGACCGACGACGAGCCGTGGCTGCGACTGGACTGGCCGCAGCCGACCGTGGTGCGGCGCATCGACGTGATCTTCGACGACGACGTCCACGAAGACCTCATCAACCTGCACCACCACCGCACCCCCGGTCGCGAGCTGCCCACCCTGGTCCGCGACTACGTCATCGAAACCGCCGGTCCTGACGGCGGCTGGGTCGAGCGGCACGTCGAGACCGGTAACCGCCGCCGCCACCGCGTCCACGACCTGACCGAGGCGGTGACCACCACGGCGGTACGGCTACGTCTCACCGCCACCAACGGTGCCCCATCGGCACACGTAATCTCCCTTCGCGGGTACGCGTGACATCGACTGTCAAGACCGTCCAGCCACGGACGAACCCGAAGCCTCCGAGAACGGTACGGACGCTGGCCGGCGGGTCGCCGGGCTCGCCGTGAGGTCGGGTCCAGAACGAGCGGCCCCGCATCCGTTCGTGGTGGTCGGACCCGGCCGCGTCGAGCAGCGAGGCGAAGTCCGCATCTGGTCACGATGTCGTCGTGACCGCTCCCCGGCGGTATCACATCCGGACAGCACATGGCACTTTCACCAACCGGTAGGTCTTCCGATGAACACATTCCCCAGCAAGCCTCTGCGGTCGATCCGAGCGAGCGATTCGGTCCTCACCTGGTCCGGTGCGATCGAGGTCGAGCACGCGGCGGGCTGGTCACGGGGCTGGCGGCTGCCGCACAGCCTGCTTCGCCTCTTCCCCGGCGAGCGGCTGCAAGGCCAGGCCCGGGCGCAAGCGGGTGTCCGGATCACGTTCGGCACCGACACGACCGTGCTCCGCGGGCGATGCCTGTCAGCCGACGACGTCGGCCCGGTCGACCTCGTGGTGCAGGGGACGCTCGTCAACGCACCCGTAGCCGCGGACGGGTCCTTTCACTTCGCCGAACTGCCGGCTGGCGAGAAGATCCTGGAAATCTGGTTGCCCCACAGCGGCGATTTCCGGCTGGTGGAACTGGCCGTCGACGAGTCGGCACGAACCTGGGCGGCACCGGCCACGCGTCGCCCGCGGCTCATCACCTACGGCAGCTCGATCACCCACTGCGGCGCGGCCGCGTCGCCGACGCGAACCTGGCCCGCCCTGGTCGCGCGTACCCTCGGCATGGATCTGACCTGTCTCGGGTTCGGCGGTGAGTGCCACCTGGACCCGATGATCGCACGCTTGATTCGGGACCGTCCCGCCGAGGTGATCATCACCTGCCTCGGCATCAACGTCTACGGCGCCGGCACGTTCAGCAAACGCTCGTTCCTGCCCGCGGTCCTGGGATTCGTCAGTACGATCCGGGACGGCCACCCCCGGGTGCCAATCCTGGTCGTGTCGCCGATCTTCTCACCCAGCCGCGAGGAGCAGGCCGGGCCGACCGGGATGAGCCTGACCGAGATGCGTGCCGACATCGCCGAGGCCGTACGCCTGCTGCGCGAACACGGCGACGAGGACGTGCACCTGGTCGACGGGCTCGACGTGTTCGGGCCGGCCCAGGAGCACCTACTGCCGGACGGCCTGCACCCGAGCACAGACGGCTACGCCCACATGGCCACCTCGATCACACCGCTCGTACGCGCGCACCTCTTTCCGAACCATTAAGCCGCCGGGCGGCGGAGGAGGATGCGTCGCATCGAAGGTCGACATCATGGCCCAGAGAATCGTCTGACCTGACCTCGCCCTCGCGACCGTGCATCAGAAGGTGCGAATACCCGACAGTAGGCGGGGTCGAAAAGTGTTGCCTACATCGATAGTCTTGCGCCTGTCTGTTGGGGTTGGCGACGGAAGGGGGCAAACGGGGGGCCGCCCGGTCGATGGTGCCGATCTCTGATCCGGCCACCGTGAATCCGGGCGTCGAAGTCCTGATAGGACGATCCTTTCACTCTCGCAGTCGCCGGTTTGGCGGCAATTCCTGCTATCCACTTGCGCATTTTTGCCATGCGCCGGTTTGGCATGCCCTGAATTCCTGGTGCGCCGAGTTCCTCATGCACTGATCTGGTCATGCCCTGATCGGTTCCTGACGACCGATGGCCGATTGATACGGCCAGGATGCTCCGACGAAGGGTACGGGTGGCGTGGTACGTATCAGACGATTCATCAGCTTCGGATTGTTGCCCACCTTGGTGCTGACCCTGGCGGCCGTCACACCGGCACCGGTCGCCACGGCGGCGCCCGCCGCTGCCGGGGCCCGGCCGGACGGGCAACCACGCTCCGACGGTCCCCGGCCGGCGGTCGCGTCGTGTCCGGCGCCGACCCGCTCCCCGGCGACGACCGCCAGCCGGCAGGCGCCTACCCCCCGGCCGCTGCGCACGGCCGCGCTCCAGGTCGAGGGCGCCTACTCGGCACCCGACGCGCCGCGCCGGATGATCCCCTCCGAGGAATACCTGATCCAGGTGACCGTCCGGAACACCACCGCCGGCACCCTGCCGAAGAGCACGTACGCGGTGTCGTACCGCTGGTTCACCCCGGACGGCCGGGACCGGACCACGGGGTCGAACCGGCTGGAGACCGCGCTGCCGACGGACCTGGCGCCCGGGGCGTCGGTGCTGGTGGAGGCGAAGGTGAAGGCCCCGAGCGAGAGCCTGCTCGGGCAGGACCGCGAGCGGTACGTCCTCGCCTGGGACCTGCGGGACCGGGATCGCCGCACCTGGCTTTCCGAGACCGCCGACGTGGCGCCGCTGCGCCAGGATGTCACCGTCGAGCACCCCACCTCCAACCAGCTCGGTCTGGAGAGCTTCTACCAGTACGCCGGTACCGCGACCGGGGCCGGCGCCGGGCTCTCGGTCAACGCCTTCTCCGGCAACGCCGTCTTCGACTACAGCCCGATCGCCAACCCCAGTCGGGGACCGGTCACCTTCGTCCGGCTCGCCTACAACAGCCAGGACGGCTCGACCTCCTCGCTCGGCCCCGGCTGGTCGCTGGCCACCTCCACGCTGACCCGGCTCGGCTCGCCGCTGGAGTTCCAGGGCGGCCTGCTCGGCGACCCGGAGCGGGTGACGTTGGTCGACGGGGACGGCACCGGCCACCACTTCGCGCTGAACCGGCACGACAGCCTCGACCGGGCTAAGTGGACCTACGACAGCCCGGCCGGCGTGAACCTGCTGTTGCAGCGGACCGGGGATGACGACGCCCGCCGCTGGTCGATCACCGGCCCCGACCGGACCCGGATGTACTTCGACGAGCGCGGCTACCAGACCGCGACGGTCGACCGCAATGGCAACGAGCTGACCTTCGAGTATGCCCAGGCCACCATCGGCAACCGGCACACCGGCGTGCTCACCGGGCTGGTCGACGCCACCGGGCGGCGCACCCTCAGCCTCGACTACTACCAGCCCGGCGACGACTACGCGTACTTCGACGGGCTGATCAAGCGGCTGGCGCAGAACCTGACCAACGCCGACATCGTGCACCAGCTCCGCTCGATCACCGACGTCTCCGGTCGCACCCTGACCTTCACCTACAACGAGGGCGGGGAACTCCAGGAGATCGTCGACGGCGCCGGTACCCCGCAGGCGCAGGCCTTCGGCTTCCACTACGACGACGGCCGGCTGGTCCGGACGGTCGATCCGAACGGCAACCACACCGACATCGCGTACCACGACAGCGCGGCCGGGTCGCTGCTGCGCGGCCGGGTCGCCGAGTTCACCGACCGCCGGGGGCACGGCACCGACTTCGGGTACGCCGACGCCGACGGCGCGGACGGCTCGAAGCTGACCGCCACGGTGACCGACGCCAACGGCCAGCCGACCCAGTTCCTGCTCGACGGCTACGGCCGGGTGGAGCGGCTGACCAACGCCAAAGGCGAGGTCACGCAGCTCGTCTGGGACGCCGACAACAACGTGGTACGGCTGCGCGAGCAGAACGGCGCGCTGAGCACCTGGGTCTACGACCAGAAGACCGGCTATCCGCTGGAGATCCGGGACGCGGAGGCGAACGCGCACGACCACCCGCCGACCCGGCTCGGCTACCGGTTCGCGCTGGACGGGCACGTCGCCGACCTGACCGAGAAGACCTCCCCGGAGGGGCGGCGCTGGCAGTTCGTCTACGACGACCGGGGCAACCTGGTCGCGGTCACCGACCCGTTGGGGACGGCGAGCCCGGCCGACGGCGACTACACCAGCCGCTACAGCTACGACGAGTTCGGCCACCTGGTCACCACCACCGACGCCAACGGCAACCCGACCACGTACGCCGACTACGACGCGAACGGCTATCCGCGGCGGATCACCGACGCGCTCGGCTGCTCCAGCTTCTTCAGCTACGACGCGACCGGCAACGTGGTGTCGACCGTCGACGCCCGGCAGAAGACCCGCACCTTCACGTACGACATCCTCAACCGCCCGCTGACCACGAGGATCCCGAAGGACGCGGCGGCGGGCGAGTTCATCGTCACGCCGGGGCCGAAGTACGACGCGAACGGCAACATGATCACGCTGACCGCCGCCAACAAGGCCGTCACCACGGCCGCGTACGACGAGAACGACCAGTTGGTGGCGTTGACCGCGCCCCGGGAGTCGGCCGGTGAGCCGGCGAAGACCAGCACGCTGCGGTACGACCCGGTCGGCAACCTGCTGGCGGAGACAAGCCCCAAGGGAACCCTGACCCGCGACGATCCGAACGACTTCGTCACCCGCTACACCTACGACGAGCTGAACCAGCGATTGACCGTCACCGACCCGCTCGGCCAGCGCAGCACGGCCACGTACGACTCCGTCGGCAACCTGGTGACCGAGGTCGACCCGAAGAAGAGCCAGACCCCGGACCCGAACGACTACGCCACGAAGTACGAGTACGACCTGAACCACCGGGTCACCGCCGTGATCGACGCAGCCGGGCAGCGGGCCAGCGTCCGGTATGACCGGGACGGCAACGTGGTCGAGACGACCGACCAGGAGGGCAACACCAGCCTGACCCGCCTGGACGAGCGGGGCATGGTGGTCGAGACCCGCACGCCGCACTCCGCTGACGGCGGCGACATCCGCTACTTCACCAGCCGCTACGAGTACGACCAGGTCGGTAACCCGACCCGGACCACGATGCCGCGCGGGGCGGAGACCGCCGACCCGAACGACTTCGTGCAGACCGTCGTCTACGACGAGCTGAACCGGATCAAGGAGAAGCACCTTCCGTTCGCCGCGGACGACGAGACGGTCAACGTTCCGGACAAGATCTTTTACGGGTACGACCAGGTCGGTCAGCTCACCGAGGTCAGCGCCCCGCCATCGGAGGGGCAGAGCGTCCGCAACGTCACCCGGCAGACCTACTACGACAACGGCTGGCTGCGCAGCTCCGTCGACCCGTTCGGCATCCGCACGAACTACGACTACAACGCGGTCGGCGCGCAGACCTCCCGCACCTTCCTCAGCGCGGGCGGCGGCTCCAGCCGCACCATGTCCTGGGAATACCACCTCAACGGCAAGCTGAAGTCCCGCTCCGACGACGGGGTGCCGGTCGGCCAGCACGTCGTACTGGTGGACAACTCCGACGCCAACCACACCGAGCTGACCGGCGGCTGGCGGGCCGTCGAGGGCGACGGCGCCGACCACGAGGGATACGACTACCGGGTCGCCACCGCGACCGAAGGCAGCTTCACCTGGAAGGCCGACATCCCGGCCAGCGGCGACTACGACGTCGCCGTCCGGTTCCCGCGCGGCGCCGCGACCAACGCCCAATACACCGTCGAGCACAACGGCGGCAGCACCACCCGCACCGTCGACCAGACCCAGGATGCCGGAGAGTGGGTCAGCCTCGGCCGCTTCGCCTTCACCGAGGACAACCTCCGCAACATCACCCTCTCCGGCGACGCCGACAACCCGGTGGTGGCCGACGCGGTGCGACTGGTCCGGGACAACAGCGGCGACATCGACACCGAGCGGAAGACCTTCCAACACCGGTACGACGCCAACGACAACCTGATACAGGTCACCGACGCCAGCCCCGGCGCGCGGATCGACGAATACACCATCGGATACGACGGACTGGACCGGGCGGCCTCGATCGAGGAGCGCAAGGACGGCGCGCTACGCAACACCACCCGCTACGAGTACGACCCGAACAGCAACATCTCGGCCTGGCGGCACGACGACCAGACCGCCAGCTTCACCTACGATGCCCGGGACCTGGTGGAGCGGATCACCAACCGGGCCACCGGCGAGGGCGCCGAGGACCGGGTCACCACGTTCAGCTACACCGCCCGGTCCCACGTACGGCAGCAGGTCAAGCCGAACGGCAACACCGTCGACTTCGAGTACTACCTCGACGGGCTGCTGCGGCACCAGGTGGAGAAGAAGTCCGGCGGCACGGTGGTCAACGAGCACACGCTCGAATACAACGCCAACTCGCACAAGACCAAGGACACCGCCCGCCGGCAGAACGCCGACGACCACAGCGCGTACCTGGACGACGTCTTCAGCTACGAGTACGACCCGCGCGACCGGATCCGCAAGGTGACCAAGTCCGGCACCGACGGCGACGAGAAGTCCACCGAGGCATACCGGCACGACGCCAACAACAACATCGTCGAGCAGCGGATCAAGGACGACACCACCACCTTCCGGTACGACCGCAACCGGCTGGCCTCCTCCACCGTCGACGACACCACCTTCGTCTACGGCTACGACCCGTTCGGCCGGCTCAGCCGGATCAGCATCGGCGGCGAGCAGACCGAGCGCTACGTCTACGACGGCTTCGACCGCACCGCCGAATACCGCCGGGGCAGCGGGGCCGTCGCCAGCAGCACCCGGTACGCGTACGACCCGCTGGACCGGACGGTGAGCCGGACCGCGAAGGCGGGCGGCGACGACGCCAAGACCACCACCCTGGACTACCTGGGACTGACCCAACAGGTGCTCACCGAGCGGGTCGACGGTGAACTGCGCAAGTCCTACCAGTACTCCCCCTTCGGCGAGCTGCTCGGGCAGCTCAGCGTGCCGGACGACGGCGAGCGGGAGCAGTCGTACCACGGCTACAACGCGCACGCCGACGTGGAGAGCCTGACCGACGAGGACGGCAACAACCGCGCCACCTACGGCTACACCGCGTACGGCGGCGACGACACCGACTCCTTCACCGGCGCGGACAAGCCCGACGCCGGCAACCCGGACGCCGAGCCGGAGAACGTCTACCGGTTCAACACCGCGCGCTGGGACTCGGCCTCCGGCAACTACGACATGGGGCTGCGGGACTACAGCCCCGGGGAGAACCGGTTCCTCTCCCTCGACCTCTACAACGGCGCCCTGTCGGACCTGTCGCTGTCGATGAACCCGTTCACGATGAACCGGTACTCGTTCGGCGGTGGCAACCCGATCAGCATGGTCGACCTGACCGGGCACTGGCCGTCGTGGAGCGACATCGGCCACGCCGCCCTCGACGTGGTCGGGCTGGTGCCGGTGGTCGGCGAGGTCGCCGACGTCGCCAACGGCATCTGGTACGCCGCGGAGGGCAACTACGTCGACGCGGCGCTCTCGTTCACCTCCGCGATCCCGCTCGCGGGATACGCGGCGACCGCGGTGAAGGCCGGCAAGTACGGCAAGGCCGGCGTCGACGCGGTGCAGGCCGGGACAAAGGGCGCCGACGAGGTGGCCGCCGGCGCCAAGGGGGCACCCACACCGAAGACCGGCGGGGATACCCCACCCGCTCCCCCGGCCAAGGGCGGCGACACACCGCCCGCCGGCAACGCGCCAGCCGGTGGGAACGCGCCGGCCGCACCGGCCAAACCCCCGCCGCCACCCCAGGCACCGCCGGCACCGCCGGCCGCACCGAAGCCGCCGGGCTGCCGCAACAGCTTCGTGCCGGGCACCGGCGTGGTGCTGGCCGACGGCACCAGCAAGCCGATCGAGGACGTCCAGGTCGGCGACCAGGTACTGGCGACCGACCCGGTCACCGGGCTGACCGAGTCCCGCCCGGTTGTCGCGCTGATCGTCGGCGAGGGTGCAAAGGACCTGATCGAGATCACCGTCGACACCGACGGAGCCCGGGGCGACGCCACCGGCACGGTTATCGCCACCGCCGACCACCCATTCTGGCTGGCCGCCGAGGAACGCTGGGCGGACGCCGACGACCTGGCGACCGACGACTGGCTCCGTGCCGACGACCGGGAGCTGGTCCGGATCCTCGCCGTACGGGCCTGGAACCAGCAGCAACGGGTGCACAACCTGAGCGTGTCCGACATCCACACGTACTATGTGATCGCTGGCAACACCCCGGTGTTGGTCCACAACGAGGATGGCGGCGGGCCGTACAGCAGGCGCGGACATTACGGCAGGACCCCATCCAGAGCCGATCGTAGGGCATTCGGGGCCGGGCCCGGGCAGGTCGTTGACCATAATCCGCCGCTCGTCAAGCGATACTACGAGGGTGATCCGAGCATCGGCGAGAAGCCGGGGATCGAGATGACGGAGGCCGAGCTCCGGGCGAGCGCGACCGATCGGTCCAGAATGGCGCTTCAGGATCGCACAGACTCAAATCGGCAGGGGCGCGAGATGCAACAGTACTCAATGGAGATGCGCGAGGAGTTCTTCGGAGGTGAGGTTTGTGAGTTTTGAGCAGTGCGCGAAGGCGCATTTCGCTGATCACTGGAAGGCCGTGCCTCAGCCGCGTCAACTGAGCACCGGGAGGTTCTATGAATTGCCGTCCTGGTTCAGCGTGCTGGAGTTCCAGCGCAAACACACCTGGTGCTACGCCACCATCGGCATGAGCGGCGGCGAACCGGATGGCATCGAGACCTTTATAGTCACACCGAACCAGAACCTACGGGCAGTGGAGTTTCTCTATTCACTAACCCACTTCCACCTGACCGGATCGCGCTTGGAGCTCGGACATACAGTCAACTTCGGCAAGGAGCTTTGGGACGGGTCGAGTCTGGATCACGGTTTCCTCTCGTTCCCCTACGTGGAGGCGGTCGGGTTCGATTCATTCGACTGCGACAATGGGCGCACGACCGTTGCCTGGCTGATCCCTATCACGTCAACCGAGCGGGACTACAAGAAGGAGAACGGCGTCGAAGCTCTCGAAACGCTGTTTGAGAGTCGCAGTCTCGACTATCTGAACCCGTCGCGCGCGAGCCTCGTGTGAGTTCTCCGGTTGGCCTCAGCGGGCCGCGAGCGTCCCAGGCCTGTTGCATGATCCCGATAGGACGATCACTTCGCATTCGTGGCCGCAGCGTTCGGCCGCAGTCCCTGCTATTCACCTGCACATCCTTCGCCATGCGCTGATCTGGTATGCCCTGAATTCGTAGCGCGCCGAGTTCCTCGTACACCTGAACTCGTCATGCCTAGATCGGTTCGTGGCGGCCGATACGGCCAATCGATACGGCCAGGACATCCCGACGAAGGGCTGGTGGAGGCGAAGGTCAAGACCCCGAGCGAAAGCCTGCTTGGCCAGGACCGGTTTCGGAAAAGGAACCGACGCCCCTCCGGACCGGCGGGCGCGGGCACTGCGGGATCTCGAACGAGTGCTCCCGTCGCTGCACCGGGTGCGTCCGCACCTGCGGGATTCCGACCTCGCCGACGAGGTCGACCGATGGTTGGAGGTCTATGAACTGCTGGTTCCGACATGGCGGGAAGCCGGAGCTGCATGAAGCACGAAGCACATCTGTCGATGACGGAAAGAGGAGTGAAGGGATGCGAAGATTCCCTCTCAGGGCCATAGCGGGGTCGGCGGTCGCGGCAATGGTGATAGCCGCCACCGGGGCACCCGCTCAGGCTGACGATGACCGGCTGCCGCTGCCGAACTACGGGGACATCGTGGTCGACGACGTCCACGACCGGGTGTTCGTCAGCGGCGGCCCGACCACCAACGGCATCGTGGTGACGGACTTCTCCGGGCGGGTGAAGAAGACCATCACCGGCCAGCCCGGGGCAACCGGCCTGGCGCTGAGCGCCGACAGCACCACGCTCTACGCCGCGCTGGCCAGCGGCGACGCCATCTCGGCGATCGACACCACGACGTACGCCGAGACGGCGCGTTACCCGGTCGGGTCGCAGACCTGCCCGACGCACCTGGCCCGGACCGGCACCACGATCTGGTTCGGGTACGGCTGCGAGACCGACTGGACCGGAAAGATCGGCGCGCTGGACACCGCCGCGACCCCGCCGACCATCACGCTCGACCGGCAGGGCGGCGCCATCTTCCAGCGGGCACCATTGCTCGGCGCGGTGACCGCCGACGCCGGGCCGCTCGTCGCCGGGCAGCTCTCGCTGAGCCTGTCGACGGTACGGGTCTTCTCGGTGGCCGGCGTCGAGCTGACCGAGGGCGCGACCGGCGACGTGGTCGGCAGCAGTCTCGCCGACCTGGCACTCAGCCCGGACGGGGCGACGCTGTTCACCGCCTCCGGGTCGCGGGACCACGCCGAGGCATTCGCCCCGGCCGACCTCGCCCGACGCGGGGCGTACGCCACCGGGTTCCGGCCGAACTCGGTGACCGTCTCGCCGGACAGCCGCTACCTGGCCATCGGCCGCAACACCAGCGGCCGGGAGGACGTGCTGGTCTACGAGGTGGGCGGCGTCCTGCCGGAGAAGCGGGTCGACCTGAACAGCGGCGAGGTGGCAGCCACCCGGGGCCTGGCCTGGTCCGGCGACCTGAAGTACCTGTTCGTGGTGACCCAGCAGGCGACCAGCAGCATCCCGGCGCTGGAGGTGGTCTCCCGACCGACCGGCTGAGCCGGGACGGCGGGGCCCGGCCGGTGTCGACGTCCGGCACCGGCGGGCCCGTCGGCGTTCGGGGTCAGGGAACGACCATTTCCCTGCTCCGGACGGCGCCGTCATCGGCAAGCCGGTGCGCCTGCGCCGGTTCGTCCAGCGGTACGCATCCGGCGATCTGGGGATTCAGCCGTTCCTCGGCGAGCGTGCCGATGCTGCCCGGCGTGCCGGGTCGGGTGACGCACGACTACGTCCGGCATGGCACCACCAGCCTCTTCGCCGCGTTGGACGTGGCGGCCGGCAAGGTGATCGGACAGACCCAGCGCAAGCCTTCTCCTTCGTGCCGGGTGGTGGCCGCTGGATGTCGTTAGTGGATGGGGACGTCGAGGTCGCGGAACGGGCCGATCCTGACCTTGAGGGTGTCGGCGGTGTCGGGCAGGGCGATCAGGTTCCAGAACTCACGGGTCTGGCCTGGTGCGAACTTCTCGGTGTTGATGCGGACGCCGGAGACGTCTGTGCAGGCGCAGTAGAAGTCCACGCCGTCGTCGGTGGGGACCTCCAGACGGCCGGGCAGGTACTGGCGGCGGGCGGCGACGTCGGTCACCCGGACGTTGCTCGCGGCCTGGTACTTGTACGCCTCCCAGTCCTGGGCGTGGTGGAGGTCGGTGAACCAAGCCTCGACCGATCCCTGATTGGTGATCTTGTAGGTGAGTAGGCCGAGGCCGCCGGGCAGTCGACGCAGGCCGGCGATCTCCATGGCGATGGGCTGGCCGTCGGCCTTGGTGGTGCCGGTCAGGCCGGTCAGGCCGGGAGTGGTCGTGGCCGCCGGTTCCTGGGTAGCGGGCTGAGGTTTGGCGAAGGTCACCGTGACCCGGCGGTTGCGGCGTTTGCCCTCGTCGCTGTCGTTGCTGTACAGCGGACGGCGGGAGCCGTACCCCTGGGTCTGGAAGCGGATCCCGTTCCTGGTCAGCAGCGCCGACAGGGCCTGCTGTACCGCCTGGGCACGGCGCAGCGACAGCGGGTCGTTGATGGTGTCGTTGCCGGAGGAATCGGCGTGGCCCGCCACCGTCACCACCGTGCTGGGTGAGGCGTCGATGAGCTTGGCCGTACGGGCCATGATCGACCTGGCTCTGGGGGTGAGGGTGGCCTTGCCCACCGCGAACAGCACGTCGGAGGAGAGGTTCACCTGCAGGTCCTTGCCGTCGTCTGCGGTCTCCTCCGACTTGTCCAGGGCTTCGGCGGGAAGGATGAGGCGGCGGTTGACCAGGGTGACAGTGTCGGCATCGGGATCGGGAAAATCACCAGCCGGAGCCCCGTCGCTGATGGGCACGTCGAGCATCGGCGGACCCACCGGGGTGACCACGATGGCCGTCGCGGGGTTACCCGACGGCGCGGGCAGCACCGCGTACACGGTGATCGACTGGCCAGGGCCGATGAACTGGCCGAGACCGTCGCGGTCCCAGTCGCTGCACAGGCAGGGAGAGCCGGCAGGTTTGTACGGCAGGAGCCAGGTCCGGGCCCGCGCGTCGAGGACGCCGATACCAGAGGCCCACCTGATCTTGCCGAGCGGGCGGGTACGGTCACCCAGCTCGCCGGCCCAGGACAGGTGCTTCTCGGTGCCGGTGTTGGACAGCTGGATCTGGGCGATGAGGTGCCTGCCCTTGACACGGTTGAGGCCGACGACCTCTACCTTCAGGTTCTCGGTCATGGTGCTGCGGGTTTCGGCCAACGCCGCCCGGGTGTCCTGACCGGATGCCGTGGCGGTGGCGGGCGGAGCGCTGGCGGCCGGCGAGGACGCGCCCTCCCTCTTCGGCAACACCCCGCACCCAGCCACCGCGAGCGTGAACACGACACTCAGGGCCAGAAGCCGGCCAGGCGTGGGAATGATTGCGCGCTGTCCGAAACGATCGGGCTCGGTCACGGACCTCGACTGCGGTTGACGGAGTCGGCCGCGAACGGACCGGGGCTGACGCAGCATTCTGCTCGTTTCCTCTTCCTCGTATACCTCGTGCCGCTGGGCCGCCGGCAGCGCTTCGTGGACCGGGCGCTCAGCAACGGACAGCCGCGTCAGCGACCCGAACAGGCGTCGAAGCGGCTGACCCCACCCCACACCCGGTTGACATCCACACAGCGCGGGTCGCGAACCTCAACCTCAGGGAGCCACGGTGCGGTCTCGGCTCAAAGTCCCGACCGGCTCCCGAGGCGGCGCCCCGGACGAGTGCCAGTCACCGGGGGCGACCACCTTACTGCGGTGGGCGGCCGAGATGGCCAGAGCCGCCAGCAGTGCGGTCACGACCACCGTTACGGCGAGCGCGGTCCACGTAGCCGCGTCGGGGCGGACCAGCGACTGGCCGCGCATCGCCTGCCACGTCGTGATGGTGAACAGCGCGGTGTAGCCGAGAATGACGACCCCGGTCAGCTGGGCGCGTACGCGCTCGCTGCGCAGCCAGCTGATCCGGGCCGCGAGGGCGGTGAGAAGCAGCACCGCGAGCACGAACGCCTGAATGGAGTGCAGGCCGATGAAGTGCGGAACGCGCAGGTCGCCGCCGACGGTGCTCCAGTTTGTGATCGCCATGCCGTCGCCGTCCGGTGCCCCGACCCCGTGCTGCCCCAACAGCGTGACCGGGTTGCCGTAGGCGTCCTCGGCCGTCCGTGGCCCAGTCGCGGCCCACCCGCGGATGAAGGACGCCAGCGCCATGCCGACGACGGAGAGCCCGATCCCGACTCGCAGGGACCAGGTGAGTGCCGGGTCACCGACCCGCTCGAACAACAGCATGACAGCGATGAGCAGGCTCGCCCCGAACAACCCGACCACGCCTGCGGAGAAGACCACCTGCCCGATCTGGTTGAACGCATCGGTGTTGACATTGAAATGGCTGTAGGTGCCGCGGGCGGCCTGCACCGCGATGAAACCGACGTCGATCAGCCCGGTGATGGCGAACACCGTTCCGACGGTCCACATCGTGCGCCTTGCCCTGCGAAGCTTCGGCATTAGCCAGGCGAGCGTCGCGCCGTAGATGACGAACGACATGCCGAACTTCCACGGCTTCTCCCAGACCGATGCCTGCATGAGCTCACGATCGTCGGCAAAGAGACCGAAGCTCGCGACGACGACCAGCGCGGACATCGCCGCCACCATGATCATCAATGGTCGGTGCCACGACCGCACCTCGGCGAGCGAGCCGGACAACTGGTTCATACGATCCCCCTTCCGGTGTCGCCCATCCGTTCCGGTGGAGGCTGCGCCGATCGTCATCGGAGCGAACCACCCTCGACCCGATCGGCAGCACCACGGCACGAGTGGGCGGCGCACCAGGTCTGCGGCGCCCGCCGTGTTGCCGGAAAGGAGCCAGCGCGCCAGGAAGCTCGAACCACCTCGGGCGCGTCCGGATGCGCCGCGTCGGGCGCCCGGTCCGTGGTCAGCGCCAGCCACTGCGAGGGGACGAGCTGACGGGCAACGGGATCGCTCAAGAACGTTTCGGTGAGGACGTCCAGCACGGCCTGCCCTGCTGCGTCATCCACCTGCCGCACGCCTGCGTACGGCGTATCTTGGGTCATGCGCACATCGTATTCGAGCTACGCGAAACCCCTACCCATTCCGCATTGCGAAGCTCAGAAAGTGGACTAGTGATGGAAGAGATTGAACTAGTACACTTTCCTGGCGTACCGCGCCGGGACTCGTCGCACATGTGGGTGAGCTGGGGCCGGCACGCAGCACGCCGACCGACGACCGAGCAACAGGACCGGGCCTCCCCGGGCGGTCCGTCGCGCCCTCATGTCCGCGTTCGGGCAGGATCCTCCAGCAGGGTGGCGAAACCGTCGAGGTGGCGCGCGAGACCGTACTCGAACAGTCCGCTCAGGTCCGACGCCGTCTCCGTCGGGATCGTCGCCAGCAGTGGAAATCTTCCACTGTCGAGCGTCTGGTCGACTCGCTTCTGCTGTGCCAGCCGCCACCCGTCGAGCGTGACACCGGTTTCCTGCTCCGACTCGACCTCGGCCGCCATGGAGAGCGCGACGGTCGCGACCAGTCCGTGGAGCGTGAGCGCCTCGCGGATCCGCGTCGTCATGGGCAGTCCGAGTCCGTCGAGCGCGCGCAGGATCCACTCGGTGTGCGCCATCATGTTGGGCGCAAGCGCCGGACGGGTGAACGAGACGGCTCTGGGTAGCCAGAGGTGTCGCCGGCACAGTTCCCACTGTCGGCGGGCGACCAGTTCGAGCTTCGCCCGCCACCCGGGCGGCCCTGGGTCGGGCAGTTCGGATTCGCCGAAGACCTCGTCGGCCATTTGCGTCACCAGTTCGTCCTTGTTCGCCACGTGTCGGTAAAGCGACATCGGGCCGACGCCGAGGTCGACCGCGAGACGTCGCATCGACACTGCGTCGAGTCCCTCGACGTCGGCGATCGCGATGGCGGCGCGGAGGACGTGCATCCGGCCCAGTGGCTGCTTGAGCGCGCCGGCCCGCCGCGGTCGCTGCGACGCGGCCGGACTGACCGGATGCTTGCGGCGGGTGTGGTTGCTGACCAGCGTGCCGGAACCGACCGTCGCTTCGACCAGCCCGTCGTCGCGGAGAGTCGCCATCGCTCTGGTCGCGGTCGCGACCGCGACGCCCCATCGGTGGGCGATTTGCCGGACGGAGGGTATCCGGTCCCCCGGCCGCAGGTCGCCGGTCAGGATTTGGCCGCGGATCTCCTCGGCGATCCGCCGGTACGGCGGATCGTGGCGCGGCGTCGGCGAAGGCATGGCTGCCCTCCGATCTGCTGGTGAGGTTGTCGTCCGACTAGACTGTACTAGGACAATGTTCCTCTGACTAGCACACTTACGCTTCCGGTCTAGGCAGTACCGACTTGATTCCTCCGGGTACGGCGATACGTTGTACGCATGACGGAAGATACACCGTACGCACCGGTGCGGCAGGCTAGTGCCGCAGACCGGCAGGCGGTTTCGGACATCCTCACCGAGGCGTTCATGGACGATCCGGTCGCCTGTTGGCTCTTCCCCGCATCGGGTGAACGCGGTCGTCTCCAGTCGCACTTCTACGGCCGCCTGCTGGATCAGGGCTCCGCCGAGGCATACCTGGTCGGTCGTGGTGAGGGTGCCTCGGTGTGGCTGGCGTTGGCGTCGGGCCAGGCACCCGACGAGGAACGTCCGGACGCGCCCGACGTGGACCAGAACTCGATCTTCGGCGAGAACGGCGGACGGTTGCGGACTCTCGGGCAGGCACTGGCCGAGCGGCATCCCCGTCGTGAACCACACCTCTACCTCTCGTGCATGGGGGTGGTGGGCGGGCGGCAGGGCGCCGGACTCGGCTCGACGATGTTGCGCCACCGGTTGGAGCGAGCGGACGCCGACGGGCTCGCCGCGTACCTGGAGGCGAGTTCACCCCGAAGCCGCGCCCTCTACCTGCGGTACGGCTTCGAGGACCTCGGCGAACCGGTTCGCGTGGCGGACAGCCCACCCCTGTGGCCGATGTGGCGCCAACCGTGCCGTTGACCACCCCACCAATTCCACAACCACAAGGAGCATCTCGATGACGACGAAAGACGCCACCGGCGACCGCCGACCACCGACCCTGGTATTCGTACACGGCACCAACTCCTCGTCGCACCTCTGTTCGGGACTGATCACCGAACTCACCCTGCGGGGGCACCGGTGCGTGGCCGTCGACCTTCCGGGACACGGGGCTGAAGGGTTCTTCCCCCGCTCGTACCAGGCCCCGCAGGACCTCAAGGGGTTGGCGACCGAGCCGTCGCCGCTCGCCAAGATCACCATCGACGACTACGTCGAGCGCGTCGTGGACGTGGTGCGCCGCGCTCGCCGCCACGGGCCCGTGATCCTGGCCGGCGCCAGCCAGGGCGGCGTCACCGTGAGCAGGGTCGGCAACGCCATCCCCGACTTGCTCGATCGGGTCGTCTACATTGCGGCGTACTGCTGCGTCGACCTGCCGAACGTGGCCGCCTACCTTGCCACGCCAGAGAACAGCGACAGCCTGCTCCCCCTGGTGACCCAGGCAGTGGTCGCCGATCCGGCGATGCTGGGGGTGGCCCGGATAAACTGGCGCTCGGCCGACCCGTCGGTGTTCAACGGCATCAAGCAGTGCCTCGCCGGCGACTTCACCGACGAGGCGGTGAGTCGGCTGCTCAACACGCTCGAGCCTGACGAGCCCGTCAGCATCCCCCTGGCCGACGCCCGCGGCGAAGCGGGCACCTGGGGCCGGATTCCCCGGACGTACGTGCGCTTCACCCGCGACCGGCTGATCCCACCTGTGCTACAGGACCGGTTCATCACCGAGGCCGACCGCCTCACCCCGGACAACCCGACCGACGTACGAAGCGTCGCGGCACCCCACGTCGGCCCGTTCGACCGACCCGAACTCGTGGACATCCTCGCCGAACTCGCCAGCCGCTGACCCGACGCACAACGGCAGACCTTCGCCACCGAGCCAGCGTCAGATCCCCACGCGTCACGAGGCAAGATCATCTCGTCTCAGGATCCACTGCCCGCGCGGATCCTAGCTGCTCCAGTACGCGGCGGTCCGGCTCGTGGCTTTGTGCACGACGGGTTCAGCGATCGGGCCGGGCCAGACCTGGATCAGGTACTCCTCAACGGGGTCGGAATCGTCGCGGGGGTCGCCGTCGTCACGGTTGCGGCCGTGGACACGCAACCGGTAGTCGCCGGGGCCGGGCAGATCAAGCCGCTTGCTGGGGTCGTCTCCCTGGTCTGTCGTGCCGAAGTCGATGAACGCGGACCGCCACGTGACGGACACCTCGGACACGTCCTGCCAACCCTCAGCGTCCAGGGGCGGGGTGAGGTCCCACAGCTCGGCGGTGACCGCGACGCTTCCGATCTCCTGCCCGCACAGGATGCGCGCACCGTCGCCGTCAGGATCGGCTTCGACAAGGGCATTGGCGGTCCACGCCGGCTCAAACTCCACCACCAACTCCTCCCCAGCAAGGTCGACGGTGGTGGCGTCCACGTGAACCTGCGGGGCGGTAGCGCGGTGTAGCAGCTGTGTCATCGGCGTGCTGCCTCTCAACAGGGACGGGACTGCTGGTTCAGCTTATGCACGCATGAGTCGTCGTTCGCTGCCACTGACACCCACAGATGTCTGCAGCTCGTGTCAACGAGCCGTCGGGGCACAGCAGTAACAGGCATGATCTGTGATCGCTTCAGCAGGGCACGAGAACCTGGATGCCTGCCAAGACGAGTGCCTCCAGTGAACCTTTTTCAACCTGAACCGCGCGGCGCCCACGCACCGCGTCCGACCTTGCGGTCCGGCGGACCGCAAGGGGAGGTTGAAAAAGGTTCAGTGATCCATGTCCCGCCCGCGTCAGTAGGATCGGAGCCAGCCGAGACATCTATTCGACATTCTCATGAATGTTGAGATACCACGCCGAGATAGGTGAGCAGGTCGTCACGGACCGCGTCGGCATCCCGCTTCGACCGGTGGACAGCGGCTGTGCCCGATCCGGGTCGCATCGCCGGCAGCAACCGGTCGCTGATAACCCTGAGGGAGCGCAGTGGTCGTCACTTACGGGTCGAATTCGTTCGCGGGCAGGAGTTGGACGATGAGACACTCGGCATGCTCATCTATGTCATGTCATTCTGACACGTGGGGAGCTGTGATGACGACACGCCGAACGATGTTGCGATCCGGTGCCGCTGCGGCCGTTGCCGTGGTCACCGGGGCGGTGACCACGCCGGCGGTGGCCGCGCCGCCGACCAGCGGGAAACGGTCGCGGGTACCCAACGCGGCCGCGTTGCAGGCAGCGTTGGACGCGATGGCGGACGGCGCCGCTTCGGGAGTCCTGGCCGAGGTGCGGGATCCCGACTGGGTATGGCGGGGTGGCAGCGGAGTGGCGAAACTCGGCACGTCGCGGCCGGTGCCGGTGAACGGGCGGTTCCGGGTCGGGAGCGTGACCAAGTCGTTCGTGGCCACTGTTCTCCTGCAACTGGTCGGCGAGCGACGGCTGGCCCTCGCCGATCCGGTGGACCGGTGGCTGCCCGGCGTCCTGCCCGACGGCGACCAGATCACCGTACGCCACCTGTTGCAGCACACCAGCGGGGTGTTCAACTACACCGATCGTCTGTCCGAGCTCTATCCGACGGTGCCAGACCTCGTTGCGTCGCGATACCGTACCTGGCGACCGAACGAGTTGCTGGCCCTGACCACCGGTCAGCCGCCGCTGTTCGAACCCGGCACCTCCTGGTCGTACTCGAACACGAACTACATCCTGCTCGGACTGATCGTGCGCCGGGTCACTGGTAACGACTACGCGACGGAGGTCCGGCGTCGGATCCTGCTCCCGCTAGGGCTGCACGACACCGAGGTCCCCGGCACGAACCCGTTCATCGCCGGTCCGCACTCGCACGGGTATCTGCCGCTGGAACGTGACGGCAGCCTGATACCGGTCGACATCACCGTCCTCAATCCGTCGGTCGCCTGGGCCGCCGGGGAGATGCTGTCCACCACGAACGATCTCAACCGCTTCTACGGCGCGCTCAACGGTGGGCGCCTGCTGCGCCCGGCGCTACTCGCCCAGATGCGTACGTCGTTCCTCGGTGCGGACTACGGCCTCGGACTGCAGACTCTCACCCTGCCCGGCGGCATCACG
Organism: Plantactinospora sp. CA-294935; assembly: GCF_050936445.1. Lineage (NCBI taxonomy): Bacteria > Bacillati > Actinomycetota > Actinomycetes > Micromonosporales > Micromonosporaceae > Plantactinospora > Plantactinospora sp. CA-294935. The sequence continues at coordinate 5,637,601 of NZ_JBNJMU010000001.1, read as the reverse complement.
CTCTGGGGACACACCGGCGGCATCTTCGGGTACCTGACGGTCGCGATGAGCACTGCGGACGGCCGCCGGCAACTGACCGCTTCCGTCAACCCCTGGGGCAGCGGCGACCTCAATGGACCGCTGGTGGACCTGCTACTCGCGGCGTTCGCCGAGCCGGTGGCGGACACCCGCGCAGGAACGCCGCTACGGATCACGTTCCCCGACCGGGTCACGGGCTAGGTGTTCCGTCCAGAGAGGTTGGGGACGCGGGCGCAGTGGCTGGCGGTCAGCGCCCACGGTGGCGCAACGAGCATCGCTCCTGCGGATGGTCGCACCCCGCCACCGTGACGCGTCACGTTCAAACGGGCGGGGAGAGCAGCTTCTCCGGTCGGATGGGCAACTCGCGGATCCGGACCCCGGTCGCGTGGTAGACGGCGTTGGCGATCGCGGCGTTCACCCCGCTGGTGGCGAGTTCTCCTAGTCCCTTGATGCCGAGTTCGTTGATGCCCTCGTCCCGCTCGGGAATGAGGATCGCCTGCTGTTCGGCGATGTCGGCGTTCACCATGATCCGGTAGTCGGCGAGGTTCGTGTTGGTGTAGCGGGCGTACCGCTCGTCGATGGTGGTCGCCTCGAAGAGCGCCATGCCACCGCCGAAGATCTGCGCCCCCTCAAGCTGACTCTCTGCCGTTTTCGGATTCACCACCGTGCCGGCCGCGTAAGCGCCGACGATCCGGGGCAGACGTATCTCGCGGGTGTGCCGGTGCACGCGGACTTCGACGAAGACCGCCCCGAACGCGCACTGTGCGCGGTCGGGCAGCAGGTAGCCGCCGCTACGCACCACCCCACCTCGGTACAGGAGCTGGGTAGCGTCGGGTGGCACGCCGTGGGGCAGGAACTCCGCGTACACCTCGATCGCGCCGCCGCCGTCGCCCTGGGCCGATCGGGCCTGACGCGCCCGCACCTGCTCGCAGGCCTTGGCCACCACGTTGCAGACGCTCAGGGTGGACGCCGAAGCACCGGCGATCGGGGCCGGCGGCAGGTCGCTGTCACCGATCTCGACCGTGATCCGGTCCAGCGGCACGCCCAGGCGGTCCGAGGCGACGATGGCGATGGCGGTGGCCAGGCCGCCGCCGACGTCGTGCGCGCCGGTCTGGACCCGTACCCAGCCCTGGGCGGAGACGGTGACCCGGGCCGTCGCCGGAAAGGCGAGCGTGGTGTGCACGAGAGCGGCGCAGCCGTACCCGACCGCCCAGTCGCCGTCGCGCATCGACCCCGGCCGGGGATCGCGGCGCGACCAGCCGAAGGCCTCGGCCGCGGCGTCGAGGCACTCGACGAGGTGCCGCGACGTGTATGGCCGGCCGTTAACCGGCTCGGCCGTCGTGTCGTTGACCCGGCGCAACTCGACCGGGTCCATGCCGAGGGCGTAGCTGAGCTCGTCCATCGCCGACTCCAGCCCGAACAGGTAGGGCACCTCGGGCGGGCAACGCATGAAGCCGGGCGTGTTGCGGTCGACGTGCACCACGGTCACCGCCGAGCCCACGTTCGGGCAGGCGTACAACCGGGTCGACGCCTCGGTGCCGGCGGCCTTGAAGCTGTCCGGCCGGCTGCTAATCTCCCAGCCCTGGTGGGTCACGGCGTGGAGCCGGCCGTCGGGAGTGGCGCCGAGCCGGACCCGCTGACGGGTCTCGGCCCGGTGGGTGGCGATGGTGAACATCTGCGCCCGGGTGACCTCGAGCCGCACCGGACGCTTCAGTCGGCGGGCGGCCAGCGCGACGATCGCGGTCCGCTGGTTGAGGAAGCCCCGGGAGCCAAACGCGCCGCCGATGTACGGAGAGATCACCCGTACCTGGCCGGGGTCGATGTCCAACTGCTCGGCGAGGCCGTTGCGGAAGCCGGTCACGTTGCGGCTGGACTCCCAGACGGTCAGCCGCTGCTCGGCCCAGGCACAGGTGGTGGTGAACAGCTCGATCGGGTTGTGGTGCTGGGTCGGTGTCGCGTACCAGGCGTCGACGGTGACCGGTGCCTCGTCCTGCGCGCCGTCCGGGTCGCCGACACCATCGGTGGTCGCGGGGTCGGCGGTACCCGGGCCCGCCTCGGGACCTGCTCCGCCCGCCTCGGCCGCGAAGTCGTCGGGGGCGAAGGTCGGCTTCGGCGGCTCGGCCTCGTACTCGATCCGCAGCCGCCCGGCGGCGTCGCGGGCCTGCTCGAACGACTCGGCGACCACCATCGCGACGATCTGCCCGGCGTACCAGACCCGGTCGGAGGCGAGCGGCGCGATGGTGGAGTCCATGACGCCCTGCCGCCCGAAGTCCCGACCCGGCCTGATGGCGTCGCCGACGTTGCGGTAGGTGAGGACGTCCAGGACGCCCGGCAGGCTCCGCGCCTCGGTCTCGTCGATGTGGGTTATCCGGCCCAGGGCGATCGCGCTGGTTCGCAGGTACGCGTACGCCTGCTGCAGCACGAAGACGTCAGAGCCATACCTGGCCGTGCCGGTGACCCGCATCCAGCCGTCGATGCGGGACGTCGGAGTTCCGATCCGGGTCGGGGCGCCGGGCTTCGACGGCGGTGACGACATGTCACACCTGCATTTCCGCTGCCTGCAACAGGGCCCGGGCGACGGTGCGGGCACCGAGTTCGGGGAGTTGGTCGTTGCCGCCGTGCGTGACGGCGCCGTCGAGGGCGATCCGTCCGGCCTGGCCGGCGGTCTCGGCGGACACCGGCTGTCCGCGCAGGAAGTCCTCCGCCGCGTCCGCCCGCCACGGGCGGTAGGCCAGGCCGCCGCCGAGCGCGATCCGAACGTCCCGCACGGTACCGTCCGGGGCGAGGTCGAGCGCGACGGCGGCGGTGGCGACGCCGAACTCGAAGCTCTCCCGGTCCCGGATCTTGACGTACGTCGAGCGACGGGTGTGCGGACCGGCCGGAACGGCGAGCGCGGTGACCAGTTCACCCGGCGCGAGAATCGTCTCGACCTCCGGCCGGTCCGAACCGGTGTGCAGGTCGCGCAACGCGAAGGCCCGGGTCCCGGCCGGTCCGACCGTCTCGACCCTGGTGTCCAGCGCGACCAGTGCCTGGGCGAGATCCCCGGGATAGCTGGCGATGCAGAGGTCACTCACTCCGAGCACCGCGTGGATGCGGTTGTCCCCGCCCATCGCTGCGCAGCCCGAGCCGGGCTGACGCTTGTTGCACTCGACATAGTCGATGTCCCGGAAGTAGCTGCACCGGGTACGTTGCAGAACGTTGCCGGCCAGTGTCGCCATGTTGCGGAGCTGTGGGCTGGCGGCGAACCGCAGACTGTCGGCGATCACCGGGTAGTCGCGGACGACCACGGGATGTTCGGCGGCCTGGCGCATCCCCACGAGACCGCCGAACCGGATTCCCTCCCCGGTCACCTCGATCTGTCCGTGGTCGTGCCGCAGGCCGTTGATGTCGATCAGCTCGTCCGCCGTCCAGCAGGACAGTTTGAAGTAGTCGACGATGTTGGTGCCGCCGGCCAGGAACTGAACCGGAGCCCGGGTGACCCCGTCCTGGCCGTCGACCCGGCCGGCGCGCGAGACCGCCTGTTCGGCCGTCTCTGCCCGGGTGTAGACGAAGGGACGCACTGCTCAGCCCCGCCCGGCCGAGGTCGGGCCGGAGGCCGCAGCGGCGGGCCCACCGGACCGGTCGCGGACCTGCCGGACGGCCGCGACGATGTGCCGATACGCGCCACAGCGGCAGAGGTTTCCGCTCAGGTACTCGCGGATCGCCTGGTCGGAGTGCGCGTGTCCTTCCTCGATGCAGGCGATGGCCGACACGATCTGGCCAGGGGTGCAGTAGCCGCATTGGAAGGCCTCCTGGTCGATGAAGGCCTGCTGCATCGGGTGCAGGGTCCCGTCCGGTGCGGCGAGGGACTCGATCGTCTCCACCGGCTCGCGTACCGCGACTGCCAGGGTCAGGCACGACAACACGGTGCGGTCACCGACCCGCATCGTGCAGGCGCCGCACTGGCCGTGGTCGCAACCCTTCTTCGACCCGGTCAGGTCCAGATGGCCGCGCACGACGTCAAGCAGCGTGCTGCGTACGTCCACGAGCAGGCGTCGGGGCTGGCCGTTGACCGTCAGGTCGACCATCGCCAACGGCCCTGGCCACCGTGGTGGGTCTGCCGGTGACGCGCCCTGCTCGCGCGGCATCATCACCGTCGCCGGGTTCGTCATCCCCGTCTCCTCTCGCCGTCGCCGGCTGGAACGACGCCGTCCCCCTGCCGCCTCGGAAGCAGGCTAATTGAGAATCGTGATGTAGCAGCCAAAAACCCATAAATCTGGTCGTACGCCTGCGGGTGCTGAATGAGTCGACGAGTTGGGGAAGGAGCCCTGTGATCACGTTTCGCTCGTTGCCGCGGTCGTGGCAGTGTGTGGCCGTGCGCAGCATGCCGGTGTCGTCGGTGGCGATCCAGAGGCTCGTGGCGTTGCCGGGGAGCCGGTGGTGGCGCCGATGTGGGCGTCGAGGTGCGCCAGGTGGCGACGTCGAAGACCCAGTTCGGGACGTCGGCATGTGTCGGCGCGCTCGCCTGGAGGTACTTGGCGATCTGGATTGTGCGTGGCCGCGCGTGCTTCGACGTGCACGCCCTGTTCTTCTCCGAAGACGCCGTAGGCATCGAGTCCCAGATGCACCACCGGCTCGCCGGGTGGCGGCGCCGCCGACCGCACGGCGAACGGCTCACGGTGCCGGCGGCGGAGGCCGACCGGCGGCGGCTGGTCGACGCGGCAGCCGTCGGTCCGGTGCTCTGGGAGGAGGACAGGGAACTCCGGCTGTACGTCGGGGATGTCGTCGCCACCCTCCGGCCGGCGCGATCGGCGCGGTTCCAGCTCACGGTGGCGGAGAGCCGCCCCGACGCCGCCACCCGGATCCGCGACTGGTACGCCGACCGCCCCCGGCACCGCTCGACCGAAGCGGGGTTGCTGCCCGGCGGTGCTGGCCCGGATCCGCTGAGTCGACGTCAGGGAGGGTTCGGCGTCCGTACCCCTCGGCACGACAGGAAACCGGGCCCCGTCGGAGGACGGGGCCCGGTGACCGTTCGTTCATCGCGGGCTCAGGCCGAGCGTTTTCGGGTAGTCCTCACTCTCGTAGAGCGCGTCGACGTGCTCCCTGGCCGCTCGCAGTGCTCCGTCGAGATCGAGGTTGTCGGTGCGACGTTCGTGCAGCACGTACGACCCGGGGCCGTAGTCGCCGATCGCCTCGTCGAGGTGCGCCTCGACGTACGACTCGACCCGCGCCCCCTCGGGGGAGAGCCAGAGCAGCAGGCGGACGTAGAAGGCGTTGTTCGTGTCCGGACTGGGATTCACCTCCAGGGCGCCTCGGATTTCCGCACAGTACGAATCGCCGTCTCTCCCGGTTTCCAGATGGGTACGGTGTCGAGTCTCGCCGCCGAAGTCGTAGTCGCCCCATATCCGGACGTCGTACTCCTCGATGTCGGAGTGGCAGGTGTGCAGCGTCGCAAGAAGTGCTGCCGCCGCCCCCTCGTTCGACATTCCGATCCCCCTCGGCATCACCCTGGTCGCAATTCCTCCTGCGCAGCGCCCCGCTACGCCTCTTCCACCTTGAGCATATAGATGACCCAGCGCCCCTTGTGTCCGGCTGTCTTCGGGGCCTTCTTGACGTAGACGATGACCTTCCTGGCCTCCTTGTAATCGCCGTTCTGGTACGCGATATGTCCCACCGCTGTCGGAAAGACCTTCGTGAAATCTCTCATCTCGCCGACCTGGGTGTTGTTGTTGTTCGCCCACCTTTCGATGGACGCGCGGTAAGGCTCCAGCACCTCGTCGATCGTCGCCTGGGCGGTGTCCCCGATGAGGCTCGACGCGCGCCCCTTGGCCTTCGGGTCGTTCTTCGCCCGCTCCAGAAGGTCCGATTTGGACTTGCCGACGTGGTCCATGGGGTGTGCCCCGTAGATACCTTGGTCAATGTTGATCTTGCCGCAGTTGTGCACCAGCACCGGCGTCTCACCGGCAAACACGTAGTACGTGCGCAGGTCGTACACGGAGATGTTGTGCACAGTGGCCTTCTCAGTCCGGGTCGAGACGGCCTCGACCTCGACCTCGTCGCCCTCTGCGGTCAACAGTGCCTGTCCCGGCACCAGTTCGTCCGCCTCGGTCCAGGCGTCCGACTCCGGCGTCCAGAACGGGTGGTTGTTGGTCGCGGTGATGGTCCCGGTGGCGCCACCGGAGTCGCCGTCGAGGTCGACGGTGATCACGACCAGCGCCCGGAGGCTGGAACTGCTGATTGTCGAGGTGATCTTCCGCGGGGCGGTGATCCGGGCCTTCGGGTCGGTGGAGAGCACCGCGTCGCCCGTTCTCAACTCCTCGATCGGCTTGCGGGTGCCGTCCGCGAGCAGTACCCGGGTGCCCGGGGCAAAACTGCTGCCGGTTCTGCACTTGGTCGCGAGTTCCTCGAAGATCCGCAGGATGTCCCGGAACTTGTCGCCGAGCTTGATGCTGGCGGTGCCCCAGCCCAGGATCGGGAGCATGCTGCCGGCGGAGAGCAGTCCACCGGCGACGTCCCCCCGGGCGAAGGCGACACCGGCCGAGACCCCGTCACACGCCTCACCGACGACCGGAGCGAGCCCGCAGAGCGTCAGGACAAGCTCGATCATGTCCAACATGAGTTCGGCGTTGTCCTTCACGAACTCCTGGATGTCGCCGAGCATCGTGCAGCCCGGAGTGCTGCTGTACGCCGGGGAGTTGCACTTGGTCGGGCGCATCATGGCGTCCGCGAAGCTCGCGTAGACCTTGCCGCACTCCGCGGTCAACTGCGGCTCGGGGACGAAACATCCCCAGGTCATGTGCTCCTCGTACGCGCTCTTGGTCCCGTCGCTGCCGCTGCCCGGCGCCGTGTTGCGCTGAGCCGCCTCCCACTCCTTCAGCTTGGCGTTGTAGATCCGTTCCGCGTCCTTGGCCGCCAGGTTGGCGGCCACGGCGTCGGCCCCGGCCTGCCTGGCCGCCGCCCGGGCCTCCTCCGCGGCCCGGTACGCGCCGGCCGCATCCCGACGGGCCCGCTGTGAGGCGGCGGTGGCGGTGGCCGCCGATCGTGCCGCCGCGTTGGCGCTGGCCTGCGCGGAGTTGGCGGCGTTGCGGGCGGTGGTGGCGGACTGTGCGGCCCGGTCGGCCGACGCCTTGGCGCTCAGCGCGGACTGGAACGCCTGATCGGCGTAGGTCTGCGCCTGCTCGGCCGAGTCCCGCGCCTGAGTGGCGTACGCGGCGGCCTCGGCGGCCTTCCCAGCGGCCACCGCTGCGACCCGGTTCGCCTCGGCGGCGTCGGACAGCGCCTGCTTCGCGTACTGCTGGGCCTGTTCGATGAGCGCCTGGACGGCCTGGACGTGCGCGGCCTGCTCGGCGTCCCGTTTGGCCGCCTGGTACCGGCCGGCGGTGAGGAAGAACGAGATGTAGCTGGCCGGCCCGGCGAGAGCCACCTGTCCGGCGGCCTTGACCTCGGGGCCGCCCGCGTCCATGGTCTGGTAGACCGCGAGCCGCTCGTCCGCCGTCCGGGCCGGGTACTGCCCGCTGCGCAGGAAGTTGTGTGCGTCGAGGGGCGTGCCGGCCAGGGCCTGCTCCGCCGCCGCCCGCACCGACGGCCCGGCCGTCTCCAGGATCTGGAAGATGGCCTGTCGGTCCTTCGCGTACTTGCCGCTGTGCGCACGGGTGCGCAGGAACTGCTGCACCGCCGCATCGTCACCGGCCAGGGCCGCGTGCGCCGCGGTCTTCTCGGCTCCGTCGGGCAGGCCGTCGATCAGGTGCCAGACCCGGGCCCGGTCGTCCTGCCCGACCGCCATCCGCCGGCCCTCCGTCAGCCACGACCGGAGTTCGACCTCGTCGCCGGCGAGCGCCTCCCGGGCCGCCGTCTTGGTCCAGTCACCGCCGGTCTGGGACACCACGACGGCCGCCCGGCGTCCCCGGTCCAACACGACCTCGGTCGGCGCGCCGGGCGCGGTCGCCTCGTCGAGCAACTGCCGGGTGGCGGGGTCGACCCGGTCCTCCTCTGCGGTGTCCCACAGCAGTTTGCGGTTCCAGGCCGCCACCGCACCCGCGTCCGCGTTGAGCTTCTGATCCGCCGCCAGGGCATCCTGCGCGGCGAGCACACCCTGCTCGGTCGCCTCCGCCCGGCGGTCCTCGTCCTCCTGCCGGGCCAGCCGCTCCAGTTCCACGGCCTGGTTCGCCGCGTCGACCGCGGTCTGTGCCGCCGTCACCGCCGCCGCCGCGTGCTTCGCCGACTCCGCCGCCGCCTGGGCCGCCTCGCCGGCCGCCGCTGCCGCCGCCTCTGCCGCGGCGGCCGCCGCCTCCGCGTGCTGGGCCGCCTGGGCCGCATACGCGAACGCCTTGTCCGACTCCCGCGCCGCCCGCTCCGCCAGGGCGTACGCCCGGTCCGCCGCCCGCGACGCGGCTGCCGCCTGCCGCGCGGCCCGGTCCGCCGCGTCCCGGGCCCGTTGCGCCTCCGCCGCCGACACTCCGGCGTGGCCACTGGCGTCGCGGGCGGCCCGCGCCGCCGCGTCCGCGTCCGCGCTCGCGCCCTTCGCCGCCGTCGACGCCAGCTTTGCCTGCGCCAGCGCCCGGTCCCGTTGCGCCTTGACCTGGTCCAGCTCGCGGGCCCTGGCGGCCGCGTCCCGTGCCTGCTGCGCCGCCACCCGGGCCGCCGCGGCCTTGCCCGCGTCCGTCCGGGCATCCGCCGCGGCCCGTTGCGCGCGAGACGCCGCCTGCGCCGTCAGCGACGCCGCTGTCGTCGCCTTCCGCGCCGCGTCCGCCGCCACCCGGGCCGCCCGCATCGCCGCGTTCGCGGCACCCACGGCCTCCTGGGCCGCCCTCGCCGCACCGTCGGCGGCGTCCGCCGCCCGCCCCGCCGCAGCCGACGCCTTCTTGGCCGCCCCACCGGCCGCCGCCGTCTCCGCGGCCGCCCGTTGCGCGGCCTTCTTCGCCTCCTCGGCGGCGTTCACTGCCCGGGCCGACGCCTCCGTCGCGGCCAACGACTCCCGCGCGGTGGTCTCGCTCGCCTGCTTCGCCTGCTCGGTCAGGCCCCGGATCGAGGCCAGCTCCTGGTCCCGCGCCCGGGCCACGAACTGACCCGAGTCCAGGAACTCCCGCAGCAGCTCGGCCGGGCCGGCCAGCGCCTCCTGCGCCGCCGCGTCCAGCACCGGTCCGCTGTTGTTCGGCCCGTTGGCCAGCATCCGGGTCGCGGCCAGCCGGTCGTCGGCCAACTGCGCGTCGTCGCGGTCCTCGGCCAGGAACTCCGTCAACTGCTCCGGCGTGCCGGCGAGGGCCCGCTCCGCCGCCGCCCGCATCGTCGGACCGCCCGACTCCAACAGCCGGTACGCGCGCATCCGCTCGTCCGCCGCCCACGCCGCCTGCCAGCCGGTCTCCACGAAGGCGACGACGTCGTCGTCCGAGCCGGCGAGGGCCTGGAGCGCCGCCGCCCGTACGGCGGGCCCGTCCATCCCGGCCAGCACGTGGGCCGCCGAACGGGCATCGGCGTACAGCGCCTCGTCCACCCCGGACTCGACGAAGGTCTTCACGTCCTCGGGGGTGCCGAGCAGCGCCGTCTCGGCCGCCCGACGTACCGAGGGGGTGCCCTCGACCATGTAGTGGACGGCCGCACGCCTCGCCAGCAGCGGGTCGTACGGCGTCTCCTCGTCCTCGGCGGAGGCCCGCGCGGCGGGCTGCACCATTCCGGCGGCCAGCAGCAGGGTCGTGACGACGGCGATTCGTCGTCGCCAGGTCGAGCCGGAGGCTCGGGTCGAGAGAGCGGTCACTTGTCTTGCCCGTGCGGTCACGGTAACCCCCGGTGACAGGAACGGAACGGCTTGAGGTGACAGAGCATGATCGAGTTCGCCGACAGTCGTGGCGGGCGTTCAGTCCAACAGGTGACGCCGCCGGGTCGGCCCGTCGGGCGCCCGGGGCCGCCGGTTCCGAACGCACATTCCGACGTGGGCGCGGACGGTGCCGGGTGCCGCGGCACGGCCAGTCCGGGAGGAGCCTGGTGGCCGTGCCGCTCAGAGCGGTCGGGCGATGGTACGGGGCGGTCTCAGGAACCGGCCATCCGCAGCTCCACGAGTACGGCCTGCGGCTGCTCGTCCGGCCCGCCCGGATCGATCGCCACGAACCCACCGGGGGAGACCTGGTACGTCTTCTCCCCGTCGGGCAGCTCCGCCTTCGCCTGGATCGCCCGTTCGCCGCCCCGGATGCCGAAGGTCCCGGGGACTTCGAGCGTCAGGTAGCCCTGAGTGCCGGTGGTCCTGAAGCAGTAGTAGATGCCGTAGGGCTCGACGGCGAGCCACTTCTCCACCTGGATCTCGTTCGACGCGCACTGCTGCTCGTCAAAGGTGCGCGAGGTGACGAACATGATGTGCCCGTCGCCCTTGAAGACCTTGAGGTTGTGCTGCGCGAGGATCTGGTCGGCACCCGGATGCGTGTAGTCCTCCACCAGCGACGGCGGGGTGTCCGCCGCGTCCTCCGTCGCCGCCAAACTGCTGCCCGATACCAGTACCACGGCGCCCGCCACGAGCGCCGCCGTACCAAACCACGGCAGGATCTTCATTTCCGCATCCAATCGACTGGACTCGAATCGTTGAGGAGCGCCTGGGCTTCGTCGCCGCCTACGAGGGCCGCAGGCTCGCGGCTCCGGTACGACTGGACGGTCGTGGGGGCGTGAATGGGGCAGCCCACCTCAGTGGGCTCGCGAAACTGCTGCCCGAATTCCCGGGCCCTAGGGCCCGCTGTCGGCCCTACCGGCCGGCGGGGCAGAGCCACGCGGGAAGATGGCAGCGTCAACCGACTCGATGTCACAGCATCCCCCGTGTGAGCGAGACAAGGTTGGTAGACCGTATCGATTGAGGTAGACATCCGCAAGGTCGGAATGTTCACAGAGTCACGTACTGACGACCGACTGCTGTGTCGGCGGTCGGCGGTCGGATGCTGCCGTCGCGCCGGTCGACAGGCCCCGTGAACGGCGTTGACCAGTGGCTACTGAGGCGTACCACTGTGGGTCGGTGTGCCTGGTCCGACACCAGGCGTCGATCCACCGCCGGTCCGCAGCGCGACTCCACGGTCACAGAGCGACGTGATCGTAGGTTGCCGGTGCCGTGTACGCAATACCCGCCGCCGATGCGTCGGACTGGCAGTGGTCACGGTCACCGCTCGCTTGACGGGCATTTCGTCGCCCCGCAGAATCGACTCAGTCCAATCTCGAGTTCACTCGGCTGGCACCCCGGAACGGCTCTTTCGCAGGCGGCCAGCAACCCCGACCCGCCCCGGGTCGGTGCCGGCAGGGGCACGTTCCGACGATCATCGCGGTGGTGGCGTCGAGGTCGGCGCGCTGCCGCCCCGTCCACCAAGGAGACTGTCGCTTGAGCGCACGCACGGGGGTATGGGCGAAACGACTCGCGGGTCTGCTCGCCGTGACCGTCACGGCCGGACTTCTCACCGCCGGTGGGGCGGCCCAGGCCGTCGGCGCCGACGATCCGACGGTGCCCGACGGCACCCACCTCTTCCTGGCCCGGGTCAACGTGGACGCCGGCGGCGCCGACCCGCGCGGCTGCTCCGGAGCGCTGATCGCCCCCCGGTGGGTGGTCACCGCGCGGGACTGCTTCGCCGCCGCCGGAGCGCCGCTCGCCTTCGGCCCACCGCCCCGGTCCACCACGGTGACGCTGGGGCGGACCACCGCGAAGCCGGCGGGTCACGTCACGCACGTGACACAGCTCGTGCCGCACGCGGAGCGGAACGTCGTACTGGCCAAGCTCGCCTTCCCCGCTCCGGACGTGACCCCGGTGCCGATCGGACGGACGGCCCCGGCGGTCGGCGAGGTGCTACGACTGGGCGGCTACGGTCGTACCGCGACCGAGTGGGTGCCGCAGTATCCGCACGCGGCGGCCTTCGAGGTGACCGCCGTCCAGGCCGGCACCGCCGACATCCAGGTGACGGAACCGGAGCAGCCCGACCCGTGCCTGGGTGACGCCGGTGGGCCGGCGCTGCGGCAGGTGGGAGAGAGCGTCGAGGTGGTGGCGATCGGCCACACCTCCTGGCAGCACGGCTGCGTCGGGTCGATCGAGACCCGCCAGGGCGCGTCCCTGACCCGGTTGGACGACATCGCGGAGTGGATCCGGCAGGGCGTCACCGACGTATCGGTGTTCGGGGTCACCGCCGACCGGCGGTTGACGTACACGGCGATCGACTCGGCCTCGGGCGACCGGATCGCGGCGACGGTGACCTCGACGGCGGCACTACCGTTCACGCCGAAGGCGTTCACCGTGCTGAACTACAACACGCTCCTGCTCACCGACGGCAGCAAGCTGTACCGGATCGACGTGCAGTCGACCAACCCGCTGACCTTCCAACTGGTCGATCTGAACATGACCGGCTGGTCGCACGAGGTGCTGGCGTACGACGGGTTCGGCTCGCTGTTCGGCCTGGCGGCCGGTTCGCTGCGCCGGTACACGCTGAGCTCGGCGAAGCCGACCTCGGCGTACATCACCAACTACACCGTGGTCGGGGCGTCCGGCTTCGCTACCTTCAGCACGCTGACCGCGATCGGCCCGAACTGGGTCATGGGGTCGACCAGCGGCGGCGAGCTGGTGGCGTACAAGATCGACGTGTCGCAGGAGCAGAAGTGGCGGCGGTTCTCGCTCGCCGCGTCCGGGTGGAGCGGGACGCATCTGCTCTCACCCGGTGACGGGTTGATCTACTCCCGTACATCGGCCGGGGCACTGCTGCGGTACCGGGACGCGGCGCCGCTCGACGGCAGCGGTGCCGACATCACGGCGTACCCGAACGATCCGGTGGACACCAGCGGCTGGAACCAGACGCACCTCTCCGCCCTGCCGTTCAACTCGTTCCCGCAGAGTCCGGTGGACGTGTCGGTCTTCGGGGTCACCGGCGACAACCGGCTGACGTACACGGCGATCGACTCGGTGACCGGTGACCGGCGGGGCGCGACGGTGACCTCGGCGGCGGCGCTGCCGTTCACGCCGAAGGCGTTCACCGTGCTGAACTTCAACACGGCGCTGGTGACCAACGGCAGCCGGCTGCACCGGATCGACGTACTCTCGACAGACCCGCTGCTGTTCGAGGTGGTGGACCTGAACCAGGCCGGCTGGTCGCACGACTTCCTGGCGTACGACGGCTTCGGCTCGTTGTTCGGCATCGCCAACAGTTCACTGCGCCGGTACACGGTGACGGCACCGAAGCCGACGTCGGCGCAGATCACCAACAACACCGTGATCGCCACCGACGGTTTCTCGTTGCGGACCCTGACCGGGTTCGCCTCGAACTGGATCATGGGTACGACCGGCGGCGGCGAGTTGGTGGCGTACCAGATCGACGTGACAGCGACGCCGAAGTGGCGGCGGATGTCGCTGGCCGCGTCCGGCTGGACCGGGACGCACCTGCTGACGCCGGGGGGCGGGCTGATCTACTCCCGTACGTCGGCCGGAGCCCTGCTGCGGTACCGGGACGCGGCGCCGTTCAACGGCAGCGGTACGGACATCACGGCGTTCCCGGACGACCCGGTGGACGCCAGCGGCTGGAACCAGGTCCTCCTCTCCGCCCAACCGTTCAGCCCGGCGTAGGCCCGGCCCGCCAGGCGTACGACAACAGGAGCCGGCCCGATCCGTGGACCGGGCCGGCTCCGCGACCGGGGGAGCATGGCGGTGACCCCGAAACTGGGGCGGACTTCGTCGGCTGGAGGCCGTCCCCGGGGCGCCAGCGCGGCCCGCGCCAGCTTGCCACCTCGCCGGTACGGGTTGCCGGGGCGCTTGGCGTCAGGCCGCATCATGGTCCTGTGGAGCCAGGCGTACGACTGCATCGCGATACCGCGAAGTTCTGCACCGGCTATCTCTTCATGATGTTTATCGGCGGGGCGGGATGGGCAGCGGCCTGGTACGGCGAAGCGACGTCCCGCTACACCAACACCAAGCCCTACCAGTTCATCGGCGCCGCTACGGTCCTCTTCGGCGTCTGCGCCCTGGCCTCTTTGCTCTGGTCCTTCTACCTGCACGTAGACGACAGCGGAATCACCTTCCGGCTGCGCGGCGCCACGACCCGGCTCCCCTGGGAGTCGGTCGAGCTGCTGTTCCTGACCAAGGTGGGCGACGGCACCAGCAGCCCGATCCTGAAGATCCGCCTGGCTCCAGGGGCGAGGCTCAGGAGACGGTGGGCCGAGAAGTGGGACGACCGACGCACGTACGATCTGCTCGACCTGGACTTCTTCGCGCTTCCGCCCGAGCAGGTGATCGCAGTCCTGCAGCGGTACGGCAACGACAAGGTCGACGCCGAGGAGTACCTCAATTACCGCGCGGCCGTCCGACGCGTCGCGCAGTGGCAGGCCGAACGGGAGCCCGCCCGGGAGAAGACGCCGAGAAAGCCGTGGCTTCGGCCGCGTCGACGGCGGCGCTGAGACGGCGGCGCCGATCAAGGTTAGGAGTCGTCGCGAAAACCCGCGCCGACGACCGCTGGTCCGACACGGGGAGAAGCTGGCTGTCGGAGCCGAGAGCTTCGGCCGCCGGGTGCGCATCTCGCCGCCCTGGGCTTGATGGCCCGCCGTATCGACGAATGGGCCGTAGCGCACGCGGCACGGCCGGCGCCGCCGTTGCGCGCCCAGGCGTGGCGTCGCCCAGCGATCCGAGCCGCCCCGCTTACCCTCAGGCGTGGCCCCGGCGTCAGCGCCGACACGGGCACTGCCCGAACGCCTGCAAGACGAGGTGAGCTTGATGACCTCGCGGCCCAGAAGGTGTCTTCAAAAGATCTTGGATATCGGATGACGTAGCGCGTGGCGCGGTTACCGGCACCCACGCACCGCACACGGCGGCGCTGTGCCATCCGTTGGGAGCCCGGCGTCGCGGTGATGTGACCTAGGCCACTTCCCAGCCTCTCGTCCGGTCACCGCCCCGCCGTCCGCGACGGTCCCGAACCGGCCGGACCTGCGGACTCCCGCAGATCCGGGCCTTCTCCCGGGCCGCACTCGACCCCCGGTACGCCCACCCCGCCGGCCGGCGGACCCCGCCGTGTCGGTCGCTACTGTTAGCGTCCCCTACGTCGTCGATCGCGGGCGATATCTCCTGAAATTTGACTGATTCTCCACTACGGAGGGTATTCCTGATGGGCTGGCTACCGGTGGGAGACTCGCACGAGATCTCCCTCGTGGACGGAAAGGTGACGGCTCGGTCCACCGGCCTGCGGGCCACCGGCCGCCCACTGAAGACCCTGCCGAAGGTGTTGCGCGACGACCCCGAGGTGGACCGGCTGCGCCAGCTCGCCCAGTGGCTGGACCGGCACACCGCCGAATGCCTGGCCCGGATCGACGCCTGGGTGGTGTCCTCGCTGCCGGTGCCGACCGGGCTGCTGGCCCGGGTCTGGCCGGACCCGAGCTGGCAGGACGCGCTGCGCGACCTCGTGGTGCTCGGCGACGATCCGGCCGAGCCGGGCTTCCTGCGAGACGTCACCGACACCGGTGACCTGCGCATGGTCAACCTCGACGGGGAAACCATCCGGCTCTCGCCGGCCAGCGCCACGCTGCCCCACCCGGTACGCCTGACCGACCTGACCGAGCTGCGCGAGTTCGCCGACGAACTCGACATCACCCAGCGGATCGAGCAACTGCACCGGGGCACCTGGAGCAAACCGACCGATCTGAAGGACCGCGACACCGCGATCACCGACTTCCGTGGTGCCGCCGTCCCCAACCGGCTGGCCGCCCGGGCCGCCACGCTCGGCTTCCGGGTCTCCGGCTCGCAGGTCACCTGCCGGGTCTGGGAGGCCGGCCGCACGGTCGAGGCCGCCATGTGGTTCGACGAAGACTACTGGGATTCCGAGGCGACCCTGGGCACCCTCTCCTGGTCGCTGGTGGACGGACCGACGCTGCGGTTGACCGAAGTCGGGCCGGTGGCGTGGTCGGAAGGAATGCGGATGGCGACGGCCCTGTCCGGCGCCGCGACGAAGACGGAGAAAGCGGCGTGACCGGGATGACGACCAGGTCGGGCGAACAGACGGCGGAGAGCCTGCTGGCCGCCGGCGCGGTACTGCCGATCGACACCGCCGGGGCCGGCGATCGGGCGGTACCGCTCACCGCCCGTACCTATCGGCACCCGGCCCTCGGCGACCGGCTGGTGGTCCGCGTGGTCGACGCCGTGCTCGGGGAGGGCGAGGACCTCGCCGTCGGGTTCCTGGGCCTGGCAACGGCTGCCGAGCCTGCCGTCGTCGGGCTGGGTCCGCGCCGATCGCTGGCGTTTCCGGAGTGGGTGCTGGTACACCACCCGGCGGACGGCCGGCACGCGTTGGCGGTGGTGCCGGAGTTGCAGAAGCTGGCCAAGCAGGCACGGTCGCGGCCGAAGGCCGCCCTGGACGGGCACCAGGCCATCGCCGACCGGTTCGCCCGTACGCTGCCGCACTTCCTGCCGACCTTCTTCGAGCAGGCGGCGCGGCTGTTCCTCGCCGCCGGGCAGGACACCTACGCGACGCAGTTGTTGAACAAGGCGCGCAAGGCGGAGGCGCAGCACGGCCTACCGGTCGACCTGGACCGGCTGGACGAGGTCTACCTGGAGTTCGCGTCGGCCAAGGTGGTCTCCGCGACCGGGTTGGCCGGGTACGCGAAGGAACTCTCCGCCCAATTGCCGGCCGACGAGGCGCTGGACCGGTTCTGCCGGTTGGCGCTGCGGGCCGCGGCCGCCGGCGTGGTTCCGTCCGTGCAGTCGGCCAACGCCGTGAAGCGGCTGGTCCGGGCCGCCGGTAAGGCCGGCGCAGATCGTGAGGCGGCCTACCTGACCGAGGTACTCCGGCTGCCGGTCGCCGCCGAGGCGCCGGCCGGCTGGTGGAAGGCACACCTGCCGGCGGTGAAGGCGCTGGCCGGCCTCGACCCCGCGATCCGGGGCAGCCTGCTCGACCTGATGCCCACCGACCGGGACAACCTGACCAGCTGGCTGGCCCTGTTGTCCGACACCGGTGCGCTCACCGGACTCACCGACCCGGAGGTGCCGGACCCGGCCCGGCCGCAGGACGGCTCCGTCGGCTGGCTGCGCCGCTTCGTGAGCCGGGCCGGCTCCGGCCACTACCGCCGCCGAATGCCGGAGCTGTACCCGCTCGTCGAGCGGATGGCCGACCGACTCCGCGCCGAACTGACCGACAACGGCGAGACCCTTGCCGCCGACGGCGACCTGGACCTGTGCGATCTGCTGCTCCTCCTCGACGTGCCGGTGGCTCCGCCGAAGGACGACTCCGTGGACCTGGCGCACTGGGTCAAGACCGAGGGAGAGCGGGAACTGCTGGCCGTGGCCGGCGACGACCGCTTCGTCGGGGCTCTGCGCCGGAGCCTCGACCAGCTCGACGGTCAGCCCCACGCCCTGCGCCGGGTGGCCGAGGCCGCCGGCATCCGGCCGATGCTGACCGACTGGCTGCGGGCCCGGATCCGCCACCGGTTCAGCACCGGTCTGCCGTACCTGCCGGAGTCGGTGGACTGGCTGGGCAGGCTCCCGGTCGAGGCGGTGCGGCTGGTCGCCGACGACCTCCCCCAGCCCGGTGAACCCGGTGCGGGCGGCGACCCCGGGCAGGCCGTCCGGGTCGACCTCGCCGAGCACGTCGCCCGGAGCCTGCGTGGCGGAATCATCGACGAGTTGGGCTGGCCGGAGTGGGAGCTGGCCTGGCAGGAGGTGACCGGCGGCGACCACCGGGTCGAGTGGACCTGGCAGGAAGCCTGGCCGTACGTGATCCTGGCCGGGCCGACCACCGTACGCGTGCTCGGCGCGGAGGGCATCGTGCTCCGCCACGACCTGCGCATCCCGGCCGGCGACATGTGGGGCAAGCCCGACTACCACTACGTCGACGGCCAGCTCCTGGTCTACTGGCGCTCCAGGTCGCTCGGCTACGACCCACGCGGCTACTGGCACTCCTCGCGCGACGAGCCACAGCCCGTCCAGGACGGCCAGCGGCGCGGGCACGAGATCACCCTGCCGCTGCCCGGTGGCGGACGGACCACCGGCGACGGCGTGCTGCACGTCGGCGACACCGTGGTCCCGTCGCAGCGGCCGGTCATCACCGACGGCACCTCGCACTGGGTCCAGGACCACAGCGCGGACGACGGCGGCTACGGCTGGCGCGAGTACGACCCGGTCGGCAACACCCACGGCCGGCGCAGCCTGCCCCGGTTCCTGGCCGACCTCCGGGTCGACGGTAGCCAACTCCGGAAGTCGGACAGCTGGCTGCGGCCGGCCCTGTCCGACCGGGCCACCCCGGCTGCCGTCCCGGTGGACGGTCTACTCGGCTGGCGGGTCGTCACCCTGCCGGACGGCTCGGTACGCGGCGAGGACCTGGCCGGTCGTACCGTCACCGTGGCCCCGGGCCAGGAGCCGATCGCGGCGCTGGTGCTGCCCGGCGACGACCGACCGCGGGCCGTCCTCAAGGGTTTCGTCCTGGTCGACCCGGACGGGGTGGTGTCGGCCGCCGCCGGGCCGCCGTCCAGCCGGTCCTACAGCTCCGGCACGGTTCCGCTGCCGGGGCATCCGTTCCTCGGCAACATGCTGCCTCGGGACCCGGCCGGCTCCGCCGCCCTGCGCCGGATGGACCGGGACACCGCCGCCGCGCTGCTCAAGGTCGCGCTCGACGAACGCCGCGCTGCCCTCGCCGAAGCGGCTGCGCGAGCCGCGGCCCAGGCCGCGACCCGCGCCGGGTCGACCGGGGCCCCGCACGCCACCACCGGCCTTCGCACCGCCGTCCCGGCATCCGGGGTCGGCGCACCGGTCGGCGGCTCCGGACCAGCCGCCACCGGCGCCACCGCCGATGAGGACGACACGGACGCGCTGGTCGAGCTGGTCCGCTCGACGCTGCCGGCGGTCGGCCACGACGCGATGCTGGCCGGGGTGGTCGGAATGCTGCGGCTCGCCGCCCGGGTGTGCACCGACCTGGAAGCGGTGACCGAGAAGCTCAACACCTCGTTGTCCGCCCCGAAGGCGGTGCCGCCGGTGGCCACCGCGACCGGACCCACCGACGAGCAGCTCGCGACGGCGCTGGACGGTCTCCGTGGCTCGGTCTACGGGGCGAGCGGCTCGCCGCACGTCTTCACCCAGTTCCATGCGCTGGCCACCCAGCGGGCCGCCACCACCGGAAGCGAACCCGCCGTACGGCTGCACCTCGACGGACCGTCGCTGCCGAGCGCCCTGGACTGGTCGCCCCTGCTCGACGGTGTCGCGGCAGTCGCCTACCGGGCCGTCGCGGCGGTCACCCCGGACGAACACCGGGAGACGCTGCGTGCTCTACTCACCGAGCTCGACCGGCTCGACCTGAGCGGGGCGGCCGAACCGTCCCGGTGGCGCCGGTTCACGCTGCACCTGCTGGACGAGGACCTGACCATGCCCGACCGGACGCGCCGGTACCCCGGGCCGGGCCTCCTGCCGGTGTCCGACGGGGCGTTCATCGCCGTCCTCAACTCCGGCGGCACGTCCACCGGCTACGCCCTCGGCGCGCTGTACCACGATCCGGCCGGTGTCTTCGCCGTGCCCGAGCCGTACACGGTGCAGTCCTCGGCGTCGGTCGGTGACGGCCGGCCGGCCGGCTGGCTGGACGGTTTCCTGACCGAGTGGACCGCGCGCGGGCCGCTACCCTGGCGGCCGGAAGCGGCCGAGTCGTTCGCCGAGCTGACCGGCGTCACCCCGACCGCCGCGAAGCTGGTGCTGGCCGGCCTGCCGTACGTGGACTCGGCGAACACCGTGCCGGTCGAGCTGCGCAAGGCGCTCGGGATCAAGCAGGTCGGCGAGGTCAAGCTGGCCTTCGGCATGCTGAACGAGGCCGGGCCGGAGCTGCGGCGTGCCGTGGTCTCGGCGCTGCTGCCGGACGACCCGGCCCGGTTGTGGACCGACGGTCCGGACGTGGCCGCGGCGGCGGCGGTCTGGAACACCGCCCTGGGGCGCCGGGTGATGGTGCCCGAACAGCTACTCGCCGAGGCGGTCCGGGCGGTCCGGTCCGGCTGGGGACCCGCGAAGGCGTTGCCGGCGCTGCTCGACCCGGCCCGCTCGGCCGAGCTGAGCACCGACCTGGTCTTCCGGATCAAGGGCGACCGGGCCCGCCAGGTCGACGGCCGGGCAGTGGGCTTCACCGGTGAGGTGCTGCGCTCCACGGTCTCCCTGGCCGCCTGGGTGGCCCACCACACGCCGGCCGGCGACCCGTGCCGGGCCGCGCTGCCGGCCGCGCTGGCCGCGATCCGGGACCGGCTGGCCAACCGCGAACTGCTGCTCGACTTTGACGAGTGCGTTTGGCTGTCCGAGTTCCGGCAGGTGGCGGGCACTCCGTCCGAGACCGGCCCCGGCTGGGAACGGTACGGTGCCATCGTCCTGGCCACCTACGACGACCGGCCTTTCCCGGCGTTGCGGCCGGACCTGCTCGACGCCGACGGGACGGACCCGTACCTGCCCGCGCTGCGCGGGGACGCGGCCAAGCCGTACCCGACGGAGGTGGCGCTGCGGCTGGTCCGCGACCCGCGGTTCGCGGAGCTGCTCGGCGATCCGGGTGAGCCGGTCGGCGGCGCGCTTTCGGAGGTCGGGACCTGGTGGCCGCAGGATCCGACCCGGTCGGTCCCCGAGCTGGTCGCCGAGGTGGCCACGGAACACGGCCTCGGCCAGGACGCGGCGGCGATGTATCTGATGCTGCTGGCCATGCCGGATCCGACCGACCGCAACACGGCGAAGTGGACCGGTTGGAAGCCGGCACGGTTGAAGGCGGCTCGCGCCGAGTTGGCCGGCACCGACCTGGTCGTCGCGGCCACCCGGTCCCGGGCCGGCCGGTCACTGTTCCTGCCCGGTCGATGGCTGGCGCGTGGCAGCGGGCAGGCGCCGATCGAGGGCTGGAAGGTCGCCCTGTTCGACCTCGCACCCGACGGTACGGCCGGGCTCGGCGTGACCGTGCCGCTCGAACCGGCCGCCGAACTCTACCGGCGGGCCTGGCAACGCATCCGCGACGGCGAGCGGCCCCGCTTCGACAGCCTGCCCACCGGCCGCACCCGCCGCTGACGTCAACCCCGCAGGCGGCGCGTCCGCGACGACCGACCCGGCCGGTGCGGCCCCGTCCCTGTCCCGCACGTCCCATCCGAACCACAGAGAGATCGAGGAATCCCGTGACCGTGACGGAACACGTCCGCCCCACCGCGGTGCCGGAGACCGCCGCCCAGGTCCTTTCCGCCGAACAGCGGTACGCCGACGAACTGGCCTTCCTGGCCGCGTACGACGGCGGAGCCCGGCCACCGGGCTGGGCGCTGACCCCACGCGCCGTGGTCACCTTCGTCCAGGGCAGCGACGGCGAGGCGTTGAAGCTGCCCGCCGACCGGCGTACCGGTCCGGACGGCACCGAGCTGCCGGCCAGCATGACCATCCTGCCGAAGTTCGTCGGTGAACGGAGCCTGGTCGAGCGGTGTGTGATCACCCTGGCCGGTGAGCGAGGGCTGCTGCTGGTGGGCGAGCCCGGTACCGCCAAGTCGATGCTCTCCGAGCTGCTGGCCGCGGCGGTCTGCGGCACCAGCGCGCTGACCGTGCAGGGCACCGCCGGCACCACCGAGGACGCCTTCCGGTACGGCTGGAACTACGCCCTGCTGCTCGCCCAGGGCCCGACCCCGCAGGCGCTGGTCGACTCGCCGGTGCTGACCGCGATGCGCACCGGCCGGGTGGTCCGGATCGAGGAGGTGACCCGCTGCCTGCCCGAGGTCCAAGACGCGCTGGTATCCGTCCTGTCCGACCGGCGGATGAACGTACCGGAGCTGGTCGGCACCGGGGACGGCCTGATCCGCGCGATGCCCGGGTTCACCGTGATCGCCACCGCGAACCTGCGGGACCGGGGCGTGTCGGAGATGTCCTCGGCACTCAAGCGCCGGTTCAACTTCGAGACCATCCACCCGATCTCCGACGCGGAGACCGAGACCGACCTGGTCCGCCGGCAGGCCACCGCCGCCGTGCAGCGCGCCGGTGCGGCGTACACGGTGGACGACGCGGTGCTGGACGCGCTGGTCACCGTGTTCCGCGACCTGCGTTCCGGCCGGTCGGGCGAGAACTGGGACGTGGAGCGGCCCGGCACGGTGATGTCGACCGCCGAGGCCGTGCAGGTGGCGGTGTCGCTCGGACTGGCCGCCGCGTACCTGCCCGCCGGGGACGCGCTCGACCTGGTCCCGGGGCACCTGCTCGGCGTGGTCCGCAAGGACGACGAGAACGACCACGCCCGGCTGCTCGGCTACTGGGACGGCCCGGTGCGCCGCCGTGCCGAGGACGGCTCGGCGATGTGGCGCCGGCTCTGGGACCTGCGGGAGAGCCTGCGGTGACGACCCTCTCCAGTTCGTCCATCGGTGCGGCTGCCCCGGCCGCCGCACCCCGGACCGTCGATCCGGCGCCGGCCGACCCGCGAGCCGTCGTCGACACGCTCGCCGATTCGGTCCGGCCGTACCTGATCGGGGTGCGGCACCACAGCCCGGCCCTCGCGGCGACGGTCCCGGCCCTGCTGGACGCCGCCGGGGCGGAGGTGGTCTGCATCGAACTGCCGGCCGACTTCCAGCGCTGGCTGCCGTATCTGTCCGACCCCGCCGCCCGGGCCCCGCTGGCCCTGGTCGGCAGCCACGGCACGGACGGGCCGATGGGCTTCTACCCGTTCGCCGACTTCTCGCCGGAACTGGCCGCGATCCGCTGGGCCCGGCAGCGCGGCGTCGAGGTGGTCTGCTGCGACCTGCCGCTGACCGACCCCGGCTGGACCGCGGACGCCACCGCCCCGACCATCGACACCGACCCGGCCATCGACACCGGCACCGAACCGACCACCGGGTCCGAGCCGGCCGCGAGTTCCGAGTCGACCGCCGGGTCCGAGTCGACCGCCGGGTCCGAGTCGACCGCCGGGTCCGAGTCGACCGCCGGGTCCGAGCCGGCTGCCGGTGGCGATCCCGCCCCGGGCGCCGGTACGCCGGTCTCCGGTCCGCGCCGGTCCGGCTACGCCGCCGCACTGGGTGCCAGCAGCACCGGCCGGGACGGCGACGACCTGTGGGACCGGGTGGTCGAGGTGCGTGCCCCGGGCTGCCCGCCCGAGGCGGTCCGCCGGGCGGCCCTCGGCGTCGGCTGGGCGATGCGTACCGACAGCGCCAGCGGCGACGGCGTACCGGCCCGGGACCTGGCGCGCGAGCGGCACATGCGTCGGGTGCTGGCCGAGGCCGGCTCGACCGGTCGGCGGGTCGCCGCCGTCGTCGGCGCCTTCCACGCCCCGGCGCTGCTCGCTGCCGCGTCGACCGACGTCGGCGCCGACGACCGCCCGACGCGGGCCGCCGGCACGGTCGGCGGCACCACGCCGGAGTACACCGTGGATGACGGCGGGGATCGGACGCCCGGCCCGGTCGGCGGCGATCCGGCGGCCGCCGCCGCGCCCACCCGGACCGGCGCCGCCCCGTCCGCTCCGGTCCGGTCCGTGACGACCCAGCCCCGGCCGGCCATCGACGGCGGCGACGACGGTACCGCGATCACCTCGTTGGTGCCGTACGCGTTCGACCTGCTCGACTCCCGTTCCGGCTACCCGGCCGGGATCCGCGACCCGCGCTGGCAGCAGTCCGTCTTCAGCGCCGGCGGCGATCCGGAACGGATCCGGGCCGCCGCCGCCCGGGCGGTCACCGACCTGTGCCGGGAACTCCGCTCGGCCGGCCACCCCGCCGGCACCGGCGAGGCCGCCGAGACGGTACGGCTGGCCGACGACCTGGCCCGGCTGCGGAACCTGCCCGCCCCCGGCCGTGGCGAGGTGCTCGAGGCGGTGACCACCGTGCTCGGCCAGGGTGAGCTGCTCGGCCGCGGTCGAGCGCTGGCCACCGCGCTGGAGACCGTGCTGGTCGGTGCCGAGCGGGGCCGCATCGCCCCCGGTACGCCCCGGTCCGGGCTCGGTCCCGCGGTCGAGGCGGAACTCAGCGCGTTGCGGCTGCCCGACCCGGACAACCCGAAGTCCCGCGAGTTCCGGCTGGACCCGCTGCGCACCGAGCTGGACGGGCGGCGGGAGATCCTGCTGCAACGCCTCCAGCTCTGCGGCGTCGGCTACGGCGAGCCGATCGCGGTCTCCGGCACCGGCGACGGTGCCGCCCTGACCACCCGCTGGCAGCTCGCCTGGACGCCGTCCGTGGCGGCCCGGCTGGACCTGGTCGGCGTACGCGGGGTGACCGCTGCGCTGGCCGCGGCCGGTACCCTGCGGGAACGGTTCCGCCGGGAGGCCGCCGACGGTGGCCCCACCGCCGCGCAACTGCTCACCGGGCTGCGCGACGCCGCCCGGTGCGACCTGCCCGAGATGGTCACCGACCGGCTCGAACTGGCCGCCACGGTGCTGCCGGACACCGGCACCCTGCCCGAGTTGCTGGCCGCACTGGACCTGCTGGAGGCGCTGCGCCGGGAACACCTGCCCGGCACCACCTCCGCCGGCCGGGCCCGGGCGGCCGAGCTGGCCGTCGTACTGCTGGACGCCGCGGTACGCGGGCTGCCCGGCTTGGCCGGCAGCGATGTTCCGGCCGATGCCGCCGCACTGGTCGACCTGGCGGTGCGGGCCGGCGAGGATCGGATCGGGCTGCGCCTGGACGAGGCGCTCGGTCAGCTGGCCCGGACCGGTTCGTCGCTGATCCAGGGCGCCGCCCTGGCCGCCCGGGTGCTGCTCGACCTGACCGATCTGGAGACCTTGGGCACCCGGGTGGCCGGTTGGGTCGATACGGCGACCGGACCGGATACCCGACGACACCTGCGCGGGCTGCTCGGTGGGCTGCTCACCGCGGCGCACCCGCTGCTGCAGTCCGCCCCGGCCGTGCTGGACCCGTTGCTGGAGCGGATCGAGCGGCTCACCGACACCGAGTTCCTGGACCGGCTGCCGGCGCTGCGTGGCGGGTTCGACGTGCTCACCCCGGCGGCCCGGGGCCGACTGCTGCACACCGTCTCCGATCGGCTGGCCGACCGGCTCGACCTGACCCTGCCCGCCTCGCCCGAACTGCTCGCCCGCTGGGCCGCCGCCGACGGGGCTGGCCGGGCCGCTCTGGCCGCCCGCAACATCCCGATCCCGGGCACGCCCACCGACTCCACCGACGCGCCGGCCGGCTCCGCAAATGCGCCGACCGGCACCGACACCCCCGATACGCCGACCGGCACCGACACCCCCGATACGCCGACCGGCACCGACGCCCCCGATACGCCGACCGGCACCGACGCCCTCGATACGCCGACCGGCACCGACGCCCCGGCCGGCACCGACGCCGAACCCGGCTCGGACGGCACGTCGGCCGCCCAGCTCACCCCCACCCACCGCTGGCGACTGCTGCTCGGCCGTCAGTCCGACCGGTTGCCGACCGACGCCCGCCGCTACGCGCGGGCCCTCGACGAGCTGTACGGGGCGGGCCAGGGCGAGGGCGTCATCGACCTCGGCCAGGCGGCCGGCGGCGGCCAGGAAGCCTCCTTTCCGACCGCGCGCGAGTGGGCCGACGAACTCGAGGCACTGTTCGGCACCTCGGTACGTGAGGAGGTGATCGCCCGGGCAGCCGAGAACGGTCGTACCGACGTGCTCACCGAACTCGACCCGGCCGCGGTACGCCCCTCGATGGAGCTGCTGACCTCGGTGCTGTCGCTGGCCGGTGGCCTGCCCGAGGGGCACCTGGCCAAGCTACGGCCACTGGTCCGGCGGCTCGTCGACGAGCTGACCAAGCAGTTGGCCACCCAGCTACGCCCGGCGTTGACCGGGCTGACCAACCCGCGCCCGTCCCGCCGTCCCGGCGGCCGGATCAACCTCGCCCGGACGCTGCGGGCGAACCTGGCGCACACCCAGCGGCTCGGCGACGGCCGGACGGTGGTGGTGCCGGAACGCCCGGTCTTCAACACCCGGGTCCGCAAGGAGGCCGACTGGCGGCTGGTGCTGGTGGTCGACGTGTCCGGCTCGATGGAGGCGTCCGTGGTGTGGTCGGCGTTGACCGCCGCCGTACTGGCCGGGGTGCCCACGCTCTCCACCCACTTCCTCGCCTTCTCCACCATGGTGGCCGACCTGACCGACCGGGTCGACGACCCGCTGTCACTGCTGCTGGAGGTACGCGTCGGCGGCGGTACGCACATCGCCGCCGGGCTGGCCGCCGCCCGCGCACTGGTGACCGTGCCGAGCCGCACCATCGTCGCGGTGGTCAGCGACTTCGAGGAGGGGTACCCGCTGGCCGGGCTGCTCGGTGAGGTGCGCACGCTGGCCAGTTCCGGCGTACACCTGCTCGGCTGTGCCGCGCTGAACGACAGCGGAGTGCCCTGCTATTCGGTACCGGTCGCCCAGCAACTCGTCGCGGCCGGGATGCCGGTCGCCGCTCTCAGCCCGCTCGAACTCGCCCGCTGGGTGGGCGACCGCGTACGCGGAGGATCACGTTGACGCCACGCACGCCCACCACCACAGACGCCGACCGGCTGCCGCCGGTGCTGCCGAGGGTCGTCGCCGCGGCGGTGGCGGCCCTGCCGCCCCGGCTGCACAAGCGGCTGGACGCCACCATCGAACGGCTGGCCGGGGTACCGGCCGACCGGATCGACGGTGGCGTGTCGGTCTACTGCGGCCCCGAGGCCCTGGTCACGCTGACGCCCGGACCGACCGGCGCGGTCACCGACCCGGAGCAGGCACGGTGTAGCTGCCTGTTGGCGCCCCGCTGTCTGCACCGGACCGCCATCCTGGTCGCCTCTCCGGTCGCCGACCCGGCCGCCCACCCCGACCCGGCGTCCCACACCGCCGCATCGTCCACCCCGGGCGGCACCGGCGCGCCCACCGGGCGTAGGGGCCGGTCCGGGCGCACCGGAAGATCGGCTGGCGCGGACCGGGCGCCCGCCGGCCGGAGTACGGCGCCGACGAAGGCGCAACGGGCCGCCGCCACCGCGCTGTGGCGGGCCGCCGCCGCGGTGCTCGCGGCCGGCGCGCCGGCTGTCGGCGCGGTTCCCCAGGCCGAACTGCTGCGCGCCGCGCACAGTGCCCGGCTGGCCGGACTACCCCGAGCCGAGAGCGCCACGCTACGGGCGGTACGCGGCCTGCGCGCCCACCGGGAACGACAGGCCGGTCACCGGCTGGCCGAGCTGGTCGACGTGCTGCACGACCTGCTGTACGTGGCCGGCCGGCTCGCCGCCGGCGACCCCGATCCAGCGCTGGTCGGCATCCTCCGCCGGACCTACCAGCCGGACGGCACACTGGAGGTGTACGGCGTCTGCCGGGAGCCGGTGATCAGCACGACCGGGTACGCCGGAGTAGTCACCCACCTGATCGCGGCCGACGGGCGCCAACTCTCCTTCAACGACGTGAAACCGGGCGGCCCGGACCGGGCACGGGACTGCGCCCGGGCGGTCACCGAGATGGGCGCGGTCGCGGTCAACCACGCGGTGCTGGCCCGCGGCGGTCTGCGGATCACCGGTACCACCGTCTCCCCCGACGGCCGGCTCGGCGCCGGCAAGGGGGTCCGGGCCACCCCGCTCGGCGGGACCGACTGGTCCGTCGGACCGCTGGCGGAGCTGTTCGCCCGCCCGCTCGCCGAGGTGGTGACCGCCCAACTCGCCGCCGACGACCCGGAGGATCCGGCCCGGGCCGGAACGGCACTGGCCGGCTGTGACCTGATGGTGGTCGGTGCCGCCGGTGACCAGGTGCTGGCCCGCGAACTGGCCCCCGGCACCGAGACCGGGCCGGACCGTACGCCGGTGCCGGACGGGCCGGTGATCCGGTTGGTGCCGGTCAACCCCCACCCGGTACTCGCCCACGTGGCCAACCTGCGACGGCTCGCCTCCTGGCCGGGTCTGCGGATCCGGGTGGTCGGCCGGCTGGACCCGGCCCGGCCCAGCACGTTGCACCCGCTCGCGGTCGGCCCGGTGCCCGGTGCTGTCGCGACGTTGCGGTTGCCGCCGGACTGGCACGGCCGGGCCGACCTCGGCTACGACCAGCTCCAGGGCGGCCACCTCCCGCCCCGCGACCCTGCCGCGATGGCCCAGCCGGTGCTCGCCGCCGGCGTCGATGCGGTTGCGGAGTCCCCGCTGTGGCGGGTCCGCCGGCTGGTGGAACTGGCCGTCTCCGGCGGTCGGCGTGCCGTCGGCGAGGCGGCCCGCAGCGAGGGCGCCGAACTGGCCGGTCCGCTGCGCCGGGCCGGCTTCACCACCGCCGCCACGGTGGCCGCCGCGCTCGCCGACGAGTCCGACCGGCGTGGCCGGGACGTGTTCGGCCGACTTGCCGATCCCGACCCGGACCGGTACGCCTGGGCCTGGCTCGCCGCGACCGCCCACCTCGCCGCCACCGAGCGGGCGCTGATCCGGTCCTCCTGGACCGACCCACCCGTCGGCTGAACTGTTCAGGTTCCGGGGCCGACCGAGCACCGACACCGTCCGGATCGGTGCCGTCCCGCGGCACCATGACGCCGGGCCCGTGGTGTGGAACCACGGGCCCGTACGGTCGGTCAGGTTGCCCGGGCGGGGGACGCGGACATCTTCCAGGTGCCGCCGGGACGTGCGGTGGTGGACGAACCTGCGGTCAGGGCGTAACCGCCAGGATCTCCACCGGTACGGAGTCCACCCCGACCAGCCCGGTCGAGTCGAAGACCTCCAGCCACACCGACCAGGTGGTGGTGGTGCTTCCGCTGTCCAGCAGCACAAGCTCGGCGGTGAGGTTCGCGCAGCTCTTCGGCAACACCACGTCGTTGTCGAGCGGCCCACCGGTCGGCACCGCGCTGCCCTGGCAGAGCACCTTCTTGACCCCGCCGTTGCCGTACGCGGTCCACCGGTAGCGGGTCCCGGCGATCGCCCCGTCCTCGGCGTCGGTGCCGGTGCCGGCGAACGTGATCGACTCTGGTTCGCCGGTGCTGGTCAGCTTCAGCACCGACGCCGGCTGGACGATCGTGGCGGTCGGCCGGGCCTGCCCGGCGGGCACCGCCGCCACCATGAACACGCGCTGCGCACTTGGCCCGCCCGCCGTGAACGTCACGGTGTACGTCCCCGGGGTCACCAGGTTGGCCGGCAGGCTGGTCTGGTGGCCGGTCTTCTGGAGTACCACCGTGTCGCCCCGGCGGACGGTCCAGGACGTCTCCGCGTCCGGCACCGGGTTGAAGGTGTCGGGGTCGACGGAGGTGCCGACCAGACTGACCGACTGACCCGCGGCGAGCGTCAGCCCGGCCGGCGGCGAGACGATGGCCGCCTTGGTCGGGCTGTCCAGCACCGTGACGGTGACCGCCGCCGACCCGGTGCGGCCCAGGCTGTCGGTGGCGTTGGCCGTGATGACGTGCGTGCCGGCGGAGAGCGAAGGCACGAACGTCATCGCCCCCTCGCCCAGCTTGCCGTCGAGGTTGCTGGTCCAGGTGAGCGGGATCTCCTTGCCGAGGAAGTCGGTCGCCGTACCCCACAGGTCCACCGACTGGTGCACGCCGAACTGCTGCTTGGTCTTCGGCGTGGTGATGCTCACCGAGGGCTTCTCGACCTTGACCCCCAGCGCCTTGGCGACGGCGGACAGGGCGTCGACCCGGCGCTGGCTGCCGGTCACCTTGGCACCGAGCCCGCCGACGTGGGCGGTGCTGTTGAGGATGTCGCGGACCTCGGCGGAGGTCAGGGTCGGGTCGGCGGCCCGCACCAGGGCGGCGACGCCGGCCACGAACGGCGCGGCCACGCTGGTGCCGCAGGTGCTCTTCGTCGCGTTGTTCGCCGGGTTGCCGGGGCCGGCGAGGGTCCGGACGCACATCGGGCCGTAGATCTCCACCGAGGTGTCGAGATCGCTGGTGCCGAAGTTCGATCCGCCCGACACCGTCGCGTCCGTGTTCATGCCGCCCACACAGATCACCTGGGGGCTCTCGCACGGTACGTGCAGGGTGGCGGCGTCGATGTTCAGGCTGTCGTTGCCGGCGGAAGCGACGATCAGCGCCCCGGTGTCCCGGACGCGCTTCATCCGCCGGTCCGTGAAGTGGCTGCCCCACGCCTTGCCGATGTTCACCTGACGGCTGAAGCTGAGGTTGACCACGTCCGGGTGGGTCGCCTCGGCGGCCTTCTCCAACCGGCGCAGGACCGTCCAGTAGTCGATCCCGTTGCGGACGGCGACGAGTTCCTCGACCACCGGTCCGGCCGGTCCGGCGGTGCCGTAGTCGTTGTCGACCCGCCCCATCCCGGCGAGCGTCACGTCGGTGGCGTGCCACGGACAGGCAGCGCCGCCGGTGCAGTCGTTGACGTTGGGCTCGCCCCACTCCGCCCCGTGCAGCGACACCTTGGTCGGGAAGTCGGCATTGGACTTGAACCCGCCGTCGAGCACCAGGTACCTCACCTGCTTGGTCAGCTTGCCCTTGGACTGGAGTAGCTGCCAGGCCGGCGCGACTCCGATGTCCATCGCCCCGCCGGCACGCATGTACGACCAGTCGAAGACGTTCTTCGCGATGTCGGGAGCCTCGAACACCTCGCCGTCGGCGATGCCGGACGGCTCCACCAGCCAGTCGAGAACCAGCTCGGTCCCGGCCCGCCACTCGGCCGCGGCCAGCGCGAGCAGCCGCAGGGCCCGCTCGTCGCCGACCCGGTACGCCCCGGACTGACCCGGCTCGGCGGCGAGCAGGTCGGCGACCAGTCCCGCCGGGTCGGCGAGGCTGGCGTCGACCCGTACCAGATGGTCCTGACCCTGCTCGTCCGGCGCGAACGAGTCGAGCACCTGCCCGTCCCAACGGGCCAGGAAGGCATCCAACGCCGCCTGGTCGGCCACCCGCACGATCACCTCGTCGAGTACCAGGCCGGCCGGCGCGCCGTCTGGTCCGGCCACTACCCCGATCTCCCGGTTGGTGCCGAGCCGACCGACCGGGTCGAGCGGCAGCCGCGGCGCGGACAGCCGCTGGTCGACCCGGAAGGCCAGCGGTTCCTCGCGGGTCGTGCTGGCCGGGCCGCCGGGTACCGTCGCCGCGGCGGCGTCCACCGTGGTGTTGGCGACGAGCCCACCGGCGAGCACCGCCACCACGGCGGCGGCCAACAGCCGGCGTGGGCCGGCGACCGGATTGCGGGCGGAACGTGTCACAGTCATGGGCGTCTCCTCGATCTCGTCGGTGCGGTGACACCGGTAGGAGCCCGAGCGGGTCGGCATGCCAACAGAAAGACCCCAGGAAGTTTTTTCTTCGTTCTACTGGACCGGTCGACGAGCGATGGAGCGCTGATGGATACGGCGGCACCGGACGACCGGACACTGGTCGAGGCGATGCGTCGAGGCGACCGGGCCGGTCTGGAAGGGCTGTACCGGCGGTACGCCGACCGGCTCTACACGTACGCCCGGGCGATGCTGCGTGAGCAGGAGGCGGCGGCGGACGCGCTGCACGACGCGTTCCTCGTCGCCGGCCAGCGCATCGACCAGCTCCGCGACCCCGACCGGCTGCGTCCCTGGCTCTACGCGATCGTGCGCACCGAATGCCTCCGGCAACTGCGGGAACGGTCCCGCTCCTCGCCGCTGGAGCAGGCCGACGAGCCGGTGGCCGACACCGCCGACCCGGGTACCGGCGTCAACGCCGACCAGGTGCGCGACCTCGTACACCTCGCGACCGCCGCGCTCAACCCCGGCGACCGCGAGGTGGTCCACCTGGCGATCCGGCACGACCTGTCCGCTGTCGACATCGGCGCGGCGCTCGGAGTGCCCACCAACCACGCACACGCGCGGCTGTCCCGGGCCCGGTCACAACTCGAACGGGCGCTCGGCGCGCTGCTCGTCGCCCGCAGCGGCGCCCGGGACTGCCCGGCGCTGGCCGACCTGCTGGACGGCTGGCAGGGCCGGCTCACCCCGACCCTGCGCAAGCGGGTCTCCCGGCACATCGACGGCTGCGCCAGTTGTGGTCTGCTCCGACGCGAACAGCTCAACCCGGCGGCGCTGCTGTCCGCGTACACGGCGCCTGCGTTCCTCGCCGTCGCCGGCACGGTGTGGTCGAGCCCGGCCGAGACCGGCGCGACCGACGCCCCGGCGGACGCCGACGGTGGTTCGGCAGACGCGGTCGACGATTCAGCGGACGCGACCGATGCCCCAGCCGGCCCGCCGGACGGAGCCGGCCACGCGGCCAGCGACGACGCGACCGGCGGCCAGGCCGGACTCGAGCCGTCTCCCGCCGCGCCGCCAGCCGGACCCACCAACCCGGCGGACGACGCGACAGCGCGCGAACCGAGCGCAGGATCTGGGCAGCAGCCGAGCCAGGAATCCGGAGACGAACCGGGCAAGGAACCCCTAGATGCGCCGGGCAAGGCGTCCGGGAACGGGGCGAATGCCGGACCGGCGCAGGGGGCGAGCGCGAGGTCCGGCGATGCGCCCACCCCAGCATTGGCCGACGGACCGACTGCGCGGCCGGCGAGCGGCGCGGCGGCGCCGACAGCCGCAGCCCATCCCGTCCGTCCGACCTCCGACGTGGCGAGCCGTGGCCGGCGCCGACGGCGGTTGGCCGCGACCGCCGGCCTGCTGGTAGTCCTCACGGTGGGAGTCTGGGCGTTCGGGCCTGACCGACCGACCGCCGACGAGGCGGCGGCGACCTCCGGCGTACCGGTCGAGAGGTCCGGTCCCCCGGCCGGCGGGCCGTCGCTGCCGGCGGTCACCACCCCCGCTGCCGGTCCGGTAGCCCGACCGACGTCGACGCCCGGCCCGGTCGGCACCGACGGCCCGTCCGTCACCCCGGGCACGCCCGGCGCCGCGGCCGGGAGCACCGGCCCGGCCGCCGGTTCGGCCGAGTCAGCCGCACCGCCCAGGTCGCCGGCCGCGCCGGAACCGGCCGCGTCCCGGCCGACGGCACCCCGGCCGACGGCACCCCGGCCAACCGCGCCACGGCCGACCGCCGGGCCGCAGTTGGCCATCGCGTTCACGGTTACGGCGAGCGCGCACGTCCGGTGTGGTCAGGACACGTACAACCTGGTCGTACAGGCCACCGCCAGTGCCGCGATCGGGGCCGCACAGGTGCGCTGGACGCCAGCCGGGGCCGCCACGTCCAGCCAGGCCATCACCGTGGACGGATCCGCCGCCCGGGGGACCGTGGGACGGTTGCGCGCGTCGACGCTGACCTGGACGGTACGGGCGACGGCCAGCGACGGCCGTACCGCGGAGAGCCCCACGTACCGGCTCACCAACCCGTGCGTACGGCCGGGCTAGGCTAGCCCGGGTGTTTCACGAGTGGTGATCCACATTGCGGGCGGGAATGACGAAAGTGCCTTCTGAGCTGGTACGGCGTCGCTCGTACTGGAGTAGCTCTTCGCCAGGTACCGTGAGGGCGGCGGCGTCGAGGAACCGCTCGGCCTGCCAGAGCACGGGTCCGGCCCGGTGGTGATACCGCCAGCGGTGACCAGGTCGCCGTGGCCGATGGCCCGGGCGAGGGGATAACGGCGTCTCTATCCCGACGATCCATACACTCTTCCTCTGCGCAGGTGGCGCCGCGCCCGACAGCCCCACGAAAAGATGGTCGTGACTAAACGCGCCGGAGATCCTGTGTGGCCGCCGAACTCGGCGGCCCGATCCGCCATGCCGCGCAGGCCGTTGCCCGGGACCGGGACCGGGGATGTCCGACCGTCGTCGCGTACCCGTAGCCGCAACACGCTTCCTCGTCGTCCCAGGTCCACCGTGATCCGCCGGGCGTGTACGGCATGCCGGACGGTATTGGTCACCGCCTCCTGGACGATCCGGAAGGCCGCCCTGTCCACCGCCGCCGGCAGCTCACCCTGCTCGCCTCGCACGACCACGGTCAACCCGGCCGACCCACCGGCCCGGACCAGCTCTCCCAGCCGGGCCAGACCCGCCGGCTCCGGGTCCCCGGCAACCGTCGGTCGGCCGATCGGACTACTCAACGCGGCCACCGAGGCCCGGAGATCGGCCAGCGCTGTCCGGCTGGCATCCTTGATCGCCAGCAGCGCCTCCCTGGCCTGATCGGGGCGCTGGTCGGCAACGTGGGCGGCGACCCCGGCCTGCACGTTAATCACCGCGAGACCGTGCGTGACGACGTCGTGCACCTCGTACGCCATCCGCTGCCGCTCCTGCTCGGCCCGCGACCGGGCCACGGCCTCCGCACGCTCGACCGCGCTGGCCTGGGAACGCCGGACCGCCCGTACGATCATCCCGCCGGCCGTCACGGTGGCGGTCATCCACACCAAATCCTGCGGCTGCGGACCGCCTCCGCCGGCCCCGACCGTGCCGGCAGCGGTCAACGCCACCACGAACCCGCCACCCACCGCCCACCACCACGGGCAGGAAGCCGCCACGGTGTACAGCGCCAGCCCGACGAGCGGCCCCACCGAACCGCCGGCCCCGCCGACCGGATGACAGACGAACGCCGTCGTCGCCACCGCCAACACCGGAAGCGGACACTGCCGACGCCACACGGCCGCGCCGGTCGCCAAGCACCACCAGGAGCGGTCCGGCCGCCACGAACCCCGGAGTCTGTATGCGTGTCAACCGTGGATCCTTGCTGGCAGCCGTCCGATGGCCGCGATCCTGGCGAAGGCGTGCGCGCTGGGCTTGGGAACCCGCGCCAGGTCGTTGGCGTGGTCGACGGCGACGAGGCCGAACTTCGGTCGGTAGCCTTCGCTCCACTCGAAGTTGTCGAAGGCGGACCAGTGCAGGTAGCCGCGTACGTCGACGCCTTCGGCGCGAGCCTGGGCGAGTGCGGCGAGGTGGCTGTGCAGGTAGTCGACGCGTTCGGTGTCGTCTTCGGTGGCGATGCCGTTTTCGGTGACGTAGAGGGGTAGGCCGGTTCGGGCGGCGTGGTGCAGCATCTGTCGCAGTCCGTCGGGGTAGGTGGCCCAGCCCATCTGGGTGCGGGTGAAGCCGTCGGGTGGGTCGGCGAAGAAGGTGGGCGAGGCGGGGTCGACCCACTGCTTGCGGTAGTACTGCACGCCGAGCCAGTCGCCGGGGTCGGGGCCGGTGAGGCCGTCGAGGTACAGGTCGACGATCTCGTGTTGCATGAGGCGGTGGAAGGCGTGGCTGGCGTCGTCGTCTCGGATGGGTGCGAGCAGGGGGAGGTTCACGGCGAGGCCGACTCGGGACTGCGGTGCCGCCTCGCGGACCGCGTGGACGGCGCTGTGGTGTGCGGCCAGCAGGGTACGGCCGGCGCGTTTCCACAGGGTGGGGTTGGTGATCCCGGGTGGGTGGTAGCCCTCCAGGTAGCCGTGCAGTGCCACCATCTGCGGCTCGTTGATGGTGCACACGTACGGCATCAGGTCGCCGAGTTCGCAGGCGACGTACCGGCAATAGCGGGCGAACACCTCGACGGCCTGCGGGGCGAGCCAGCCCCCGGCGGCGGCGAACCAGCGTGGAAGCGTGAAGTGGTGCAGGGTCACGAACGCGGTCATGCCGGTGCCGGCGAGCGCGGTCAGCACCCGCCGGTAGTGACCGACGGCGGCACGGCTGAACTCGCCGGGCGCCGGTTCGATGCGCGCCCATTCGACGGAGAGGCGGTGGGCGTTGTGGCCGAGGGAGGCCAGCAGGGCGAAGTCGTCGGCGTACCGGTGGTAGTGGTCGATGGCGTCGGCGGAGGGTTCCCGGGCGGCGGTGCGCGGGTCGTGTTCGAAGTCCCACCAGTCGCTGTTGACGTTGCCGCCCTCGACCTGGTGGGCAGAGGTGGCGGTACCCCAGAGAAAGTCGGCGGGGAAGTCGGCGCCCACGCTGCTCCGATCGGCGAAGAGGGCGTGGTCTGGCCCGCCGTGGGACGGGCCAGACCACGCCAGGGCTATGCGTTGCGGGTGGTGAAGGTGTAGGTGCCGGAGGCGACCCGGTAGACGGTGTAGCCGTTGTCGACGCGGACGTAGTCGGCCCGGTCCGGCGTGCCGACGACTCGGCCGCCCCTGGTCGGTACCCAGACCTCGGCGCTGGTGTTGGTGGGGACGGTGACGGTGAGCCGGAACGAGTGCGCGCTCTTGCGCCATTCGGCGCGGGCCTCGCCGGCCGGGGTGTGGTAGCTGCCCCTGGCGTAGGTCAGGTCACCCACGGCCTTCGGCTGGAAGACCAGTTTCCGGTACGCGGTCGAGCCGGCTGCCTCGCGGATGCCGGCGATTCCGCTGTGGAACCATTCCTCGATCTGGGCGAGGATCATGTGGTTCTTCGAGTCGCCACGGTTCCACCGCTCCCCGATCGTCGTCATGCCGCCGGGGTTGGCGGTGGTGGACTCCATGAAGTAGCCGTAGCTGGGCTGCTCGTCCTCCTGGAGCAGGTCCCACAGCACGTCGTCGCGGCCCGCCGCGGCCAGCGCCCGCACGGTGGGCGCCATGCCGATGGTGCCGCCGCTGAAGTGCGGCCCGTCGCCGCTGGGGTGGAACGCGTAGACCAGTTCGACCAGCGCGTCCAGCACGGCACCGCGCTCACTGTCCGGGACGAGCCCGGCGTCGAGGGCGAGGGCCTGCGCGGCCTGGGTGGCGCCGGTGGTGCCGGCGTTGCCGTCCGTGGTGTAGCGGCGCAGCGTGCTGTTGTAGAAGTGTGCGTTGAACGCCGCCTTGATGTCGTCGGCCAGTGTCGAGTACTTCTCGGCGTCGGCGGTGTGCCCGGTCAGCCGGGCCATTGTGGCGAGCTTGCTGATCATCACGTAATAGCCCCAGGTGCCGGTGATCCGGCCGGAGGTCTGGTCGGCCGAGACCCAGTCGGCGAGGGCGGCGTCGACGATGTGCGCGTCGGCGCCGGTACCGACCTTCTGCCGCTGGATGTAGTCGGCGAAGGTGGTCATGTGGTCGTAGTAGCGGACCATGGTCTGGGTGTCGCCGTAGAGCTCGTAGAGCATCGCCGGTACCAGGATGATGGCATTGCCCCAGTTGATCTCGTCACCGAAGCGGCCGCTGTAGCCCCAGTCGTAGACCGGGGTTTTGAGGGCCACGTTGCCGAACATCGGGGTGTCCGCCCGGGACTGCCCCTCGACCAGGTGGTGCATGGTGGTGCGCAGGTACGCGGCGAGCTGGTGGTTGCGGTGGATCGCGCCCATCGGCATCGTGTAGTCCGCCGGGTAGGAGAGCTTCTCCCGCCCCGGGCAGTCGGTGAAGACCGACATGACGTTGCCGGCGAACGAGTAGCGGGCCATCTTGTTGATCCGGTTGATCCGGGCGTTCGAGGTGACCACCTCACCGGCGACCGGCGTGGCCGCCTGCAACCGCAGACCCGTCACCGTCTCCTTGGTCGGCACGTACCCGTCGGGCAGGCCGGTGACCTGGACCCACTGCATCCCGAAGTAGGTGAAGTCCGGACGCCAGGTCTCCCCGCCCGGCAGCCCGGCCGTGGTGTACGTGTTGAACAGGTCGACACCCCGGCTCCCGCCGCCGCCGCGCAGCGACGCCTGGTCGACCGTGCCGTCCGGGGCG
Organism: Plantactinospora sp. CA-294935; assembly: GCF_050936445.1. Taxonomy (NCBI): domain Bacteria; kingdom Bacillati; phylum Actinomycetota; class Actinomycetes; order Micromonosporales; family Micromonosporaceae; genus Plantactinospora; species Plantactinospora sp. CA-294935. The sequence goes on along the minus strand of NZ_JBNJMU010000001.1, from coordinate 5,600,364 downwards.
AGGGACTCGGCTGGTGACATCCGTACGGTGGTCCCGGCCGGCACCCCCGCAAGCCGCAGTTGGGGCCAGCCGACGATGTTCTGCCCGAAGTCGAAGACCCAGGTGCCGGGGACGGGGTTGGTCACCGACACCGGGGTGAACGTCTCGACGACCTTCACTGGTTCGGCGGCCCGGGCGACCAGCCGGGTGGCCAGGTTCGGTGGCGGGGCGATCCCCGCGTCGACCCAGCCGGTGGCGGTACCGTCACGGCGTTTCGCGGTCGCCGACAGGTCGGATCCCGGCTGGTCCCACCCGGGCTGCTCGCGCCGGGCGTCGTAGTCGGCGCCGGAGTACCAGGCGTCGGTGACCAGCGGCCCGAGAGCGGCCCGCCAGCGACGGTCGGAGACGACGACGTCACTGCTCCCGTTGCTGTACAGGATCTCCAGCCGGGCGATCAGGCGCGGGGTGACCGCCGCACCCGCACTCGCGTCGCTTGCCGCGATGTTGTTGCCCGACCCGGTCACCAGCGCCCCGGCGGTGTGCGGCTTGGTCAGTCCCGGCGTGAAGGTGATGCCGGTGCCGTCCGGGCCGGCGGTGCCGATCGCGGTGATGACCCGGGACTCCAACCGGTCACCGCCCTCGCCGGTGTCGACGTTGATGGTGCCGCCCACGTGGTAGTTGGCGACGCTGTCCAGCTTCACGGTGGTCGCGCCGGTCTCGGCGTCGGCGACCAGCGCACCGCTGCCCTTGAGCTGGCTCTGCCACCACGAGTACGGCGCGGTCCGGCCGACCGCCGGGTTGGTGACGCTGCGGCGCACGTACGCGGGCCCGTTGCCGAGCTGGACGCCGAGGGTGTTGCCGCCCCTGCGGAGCTGCTCGGTGACGTCGTAGGCCCGGTACTCGCTGGAGAGCTGGTAGTTGGAGTTGCCGGGCGCGAGGACCTCGTCGGTGAGCGTGCGTCCGTTGAGGGTGGGCTTGTGCAGGCCCACGCCGGAGAGGTAGAGGCGGGCACCGGCGACCGTGCGACGGTGGTCGACGCTGAACTGGCGGGCGAAAATCGGCATCGGCTGGGCTTCGGTACGGCCGGGGTACTCGATCCAGCGCGCCGCTCCCCAGTCGGCCGGCGTGAGCAGACCCATCTCCCAGCCGGACGTCCCGCTCCAGTCGGAGGCCCGCCGGTCGGCGTCCCAGACGCGGACCTGCCACACGACCTGCTGGCGGGAGCCGAGGGGCCGTCCGGCGTACGGGATGCCGGTCTGCCGGTCGGAGGTCACCCTGCCGGAGTCCCAGAGCACCCGGCCGCGCTGGAGGTCACGCACGCTGCCGGCGGCCCGGATCTGGTAGGCGGTCTGCCGGTCGCCGGGGCAGGCCGCCCGGGAGTGCGGTCGGTGGCACGGATGGCTCGCGGCGCGCCGCGTCTGCGCGATCTGCCAGCCGAGGGTCGGCGTCGGGTTGTCGATGCCGAGCGGTGCGTCGTGCCGGCCGTCGACCTGGAGGTTGACCACCTGCACCTGGGGTTGGCCGCCGCCGTGCCCGGCGGCCGGGGCGGGGTTGAGCGCCTGCGACGCGAGCAGGGCCACGCACACCCCTACTCCCGCCAGCACGCGCCGACGATTCCTGGCTGTTGACACTGGTGCCCTCCCTTGACGCCGGCCACCCTCAGGCGCCGGCGAATGCTGCGTCTGATCGGTCGTGCTGGTAGTGCGGTGGCCCCGCAACCGGGTGTGCCACGGAGTGCGGTTGCCCGGTCGGTGCTGCGGGTGCCCCCGCCGGCGGTGGCGCCGCCGGCGGGGCCGGTGCGGCATGGAGACGTCGGGGGTTAGCTGCCGGCCTTGTAGTCGGCGTCCATCGCGGCGAGGACCTTGTCCGGGTTGGACTGGTTGCTGAAGATCTCCTGCAGGCCGGAGAGCATGGTCTGCTGCACCTTGGCGTTGGGCCACAGTTGGTCCATGAACGGCACGGTCCGGTTGCCCTGGATGAAGGTGTTCAGTTCGGCGATGCCCGGATCGACGGCGGAGCCGCTGTCGGGCAGGGAGGGCAGGCTGCCCTGCTTGCCGTTGAACACCTTCATGCCCTCCGGTGACATGACGAAGTTGACGAACTTCAGCGCGAGTTCCTTGTTCTTGGCCTTGGCGTTCACGCCGTAGCCGGCGCCCGCGGCGGCGGGCATGAAGAACGACGCGGGGTCGTCGGTGGCGGGCAGCGGCTTGAGGACGTAGGTGCTGGCCGGGTTCTTGCCCTTCAGCAGGGCGACGACCCAGTTGCCCTGGATGATGCCGAGGGTCTTGCCGGTGGCGGCGAGTTCCTGGCTGGCCTCGTAGCTGGTGCCGAGCGGGTTGCGCTGGAAGCAGCCGCTGCTGTTCATCTCCTGGTACTTGGCCATCGCGGTCGTCCACGGCGAGTTGGCGAAGGTGGCCTGGCCGGCCTGCATCCTGGTGTCGAAGTCCCGGTCGGCGGAGTACACGGTAGTGGCGACCAGCGCGTACAGGACCAACTGGGTGACCCAGTTGTCCTGGATGCCGAGCGCGAACGCGGGGGTGCCCTTGCCGGTGGCCGCTTTGCAGAACGCCAGCAGATCGGTCCAGGTACCCGGCGGCTGCAGCCCGGCCTTCTTCATGGCCTGCTCGTTGTAGAGGGCGCCGATGCCGTTGAGCCCGAAGAGCGCGTTGTAGGTCTTGCCCTCGTACTGGGCGACGCTCCTGACCGCGTCCGGCAGCTTGGCCGCCCACGGCTGGTCGGACAGGTCCAGCAGGTAGCCGGGCTTGGCCAGCACGTACGTGGCACCGGGGTTGCCGTTGCCGGGCCACACCGTCATCACGTCCGGCGCGGTGCCGGAGGCCAGCTGGGTACGGATCTGCTGCTGGTACTGGTCCGCGCCGCTGGTGGTGAAGTTGACCTTCACGCCGGGGTTGGCGGCCTCGAATGCCTTCACGACGTCCTCGATCGAGCCCTGATCGACCGAGGCGAGGGTCAGGGTCTTGCTGTCGCCGCCGCCGGAGCCGGCGTTGGTGCCGCTGCTGCACGCGGCGAGCAGGCTCGCCACGGTGACGGCCGCTACCACGGCCGGCAGTGTGCGTATCTTCATGGTGTCTCCCATGGGGGGAAGGAGCGGTTAGGTGGCCGCGCCGGGTGCCGCGGCGCTGACGGTGTAGCAGCCGGACGCCAGCCGCAGGGCGACCCCAACGGCTGCCGGCTCGACCCCGAGAACCCCGGGCCGGCCGGCCACGGGCGCGCCGTCTTCGCGGACGCTGTCGGGGTCGACGGTCGGGATCTCCAGCAGTGCGGTGCTGCCGGGTGGCACCGTGGCGGTCACGGTGATCCGGCCCTTCCCGACGGACCAGCCGCAGGTGACCCGCCCCCGTGCGGTCTCCTGCTCGGCCCGGGCCCAGCGCAGCCGGCCGCCGGGCAGCGGCCGGAGCAGCAGTTCGCGGTACGCCACCGAAGACGCGGTCTGGTCGATGCCGGCGACCCGGCCGAAGAGCCAGTCGCCGACGCTGCCGAGGCTGTAGTGGTTGAACGAGTTCATCGCCGGCGACTGGAACCCGGCATGGTCGGTCCAGCCGTCCCAGCGCTCCCAGATCGTGGTCGCGCCGTGCCGGATCGAATACCCCCAGGACGGGTACTCGTCCTGGTGCAGCAGGGCGTAGGCGAGGTCGGCCCGGCCGTGGTCGGCCAGTACCGGGCAGAGCAGCGCCACGCCGACGAACCCGGTGCTGAGCCGGTAGTCCCGCTTCTCGATGTCAGCCACCAGGTGCCCGACCGCTGCCGGCACCAGCCGCTCCGGCAGCAGCCCAAACGCCAGCGCGAGCAGGTACCCGGTCTGCGTGCCGCCCTCGACGACCCCGTCCTCGTCCAGGTAGGAGTCGATGAACGCGGCGCGGATGCCGTCGTGCAGGGCCCGCAGCTCGGCCGCCTCGTCGTGCCGGCCCAGCACCTCCGCCGCCTGCGCGACGAGGTGCGCGCTCTGCGCGAAGTACGCGGTCGCCAGCACGTCCCGGGGGGTGGTCGCGTCGACCTGGAGCCAGTCGCCGTAGGAGTTGCCGGTGCGGTGTCGCCACCGCAGGTCCGGGTTGTGCCTACGCACGTACCGGACCCAGGCCAGCATCGCGTCGAAGCTGCGCTCCAGCACCCGGCGGTCACCGTAGGTGCGCCACAGGTGCCAGGGGATGATGACGCCGGCGTCGCCCCAGGCGGGTGCGGCCGCACGGGTGACGGAGACGACCGGGGCGACGTCCCGGAACGCACCCTCGGTGTCCTGCCCGTCGACCACGTCCCGCAGCCAGCGCGCGAAGAACGCGGACACGTCGGCGTTGCGGCTCGCGGTGGGCGCGAAGATCTGCGCGTCGGCCAGCCAGCCCAGCCGCTCGTCCCGTTGCGGGCAATCGGTCGGTACCGCCAGGAAGTTGCCCCGCTGCCCCCAGGTGATGTTCGACTGCAACTGGTTGACCATCGGGTCGGAGCACTCGAACCGGCCGGTGAACGGGATGTCGTTGTGCAGCACCCGGGCCGTCACGTCCTCCGGGTGCAGCTCGCCCGGGTGGCCGTCGACCTCCAGGTAGCGGAACCCGTGGAAGGTGAACCGCGGCTCGAACACCTCGACCGGGTCGCCGGCCATGACGTAGACGTCGGTGGCCTGGGCGCGGCGCAGGTTGTCCAGATAGAGTTCGCCGCCGTCGAGTACCTCGGCGTGGCGCAGCACCACCCGCCGCCCCGCCCCGGCGTCCCGAAGGGTGAGCCGGACCCGGCCGACGAGGTTCTGGCCGAAGTCGACGATAAACCGGTCCGGTCCGGTCCGCCGCACTTGCACGGCGGACAGCTCCTGGGTGACCCGGATCGGCTCGTCCGGCTCGGCCACCAGCGGCCCGGGTGCGGTGTCCAGCACCGCCGCCGGCACAAACCCGTCGGGTTCGCCGACGCTGTCCCAGCCGGGCACGTGCTGGCGGGCGTCGACCTGCTCGCCCATCAGCAGGTCGGCGGCCCGGATCGCACCGGGGCGCTCGGTCCAGCCTGGGCCGGTGGCGATCACCTGCCGGGAGCCGTCGGCGAAGTCGACGACCAGTTGGGCCAGGAAGGCGGGCTGGTCGCCGTAGTGGCGCGCCGGGCGGCGGGCGTCGAAGCCGACGAACCCGCACCACCAGCCGTCCGCGACGATCGCGGCGAGCACGTTGCCACCCTCGCGTACCTGGTCGGTGACGTCGTAGGTCTGGTACTGCTGCCGGTGGTGGTACTCCGTCCAGCCCGGCGCCAGTTCCAGGTCGCCGACCCGAGCGCCGTTGAGCCTCGGCTCGTAGACGCCACGGGCGGTGGCGTAGAGCCGGGCGCGTACCGGCGGCCGGGCCAGGTGGAACTCGTGGCGCAGGTACAGCGGCGGCGCCACCAGCGACGACTCGGTCTGCACGTCGTCGCCGGGCGGGTCGGCGTGCGGCTGAGCGAGTGGGTCCCGGCCCACCCACACGGCGGTCCAGTCGTCGCGGTGCAGCAGGCCCGTCTCGAACCAGGTCTGGGCCATCCCGGCCGGGGCGCCGATCTCGTCCCAGACCTCGACCCGCCAGCGGTAGCGGGTGGCGGACCGCAGGACAGGGCCATCCCAGGGCACGCCGATGCAGTCGGTGGAGTCGCGACGTCCGCTGTCCCACAGCAGGCGGTCGGGGTCGTCCAGGTCCGTCGCGCGTTCGGCGGCGGTGATCCGGTACGCGGTCTGCGCCGCTCCCCGGCGGTCGGAGGTGAGCTTCCAGGACAGGCGGGGCCGGGACTCGCCCAGGCCGAGCGGTTCGTGTCGCTGTTCGGTCGTGAGGCCGTACGGTGTCATCCCTTCAGCCCTCCGGCGAAGCCGTTGATGATGCTGCGTTGCAGCGCGAAGTAGACGGCCAGGATCGGCACGACACTGATCACGAGGGCGGCGAAGATGAGGTTCCAGTCCGCGACGTACTGGCCGACGAAGCCGGCGATCGCGACCGGTACGGTCTGCTGGTCGCTGCCGGAGAGGTACAGCAGCGGGGTGAAGAAGTCGTTCCACACCGCGATCGCGTTCAGCACCAGGGCGGTGACCGTGATCGGCTTGAGCATCGGGAAGACGACGTACCGGAAGACCTCCAGCGGCCGGCACCCGTCGATCAGCGCGGCGTCCTCGAAGTCGCGGGGCAGCGCCCGCATGAACCCGACGTAGAGGAAGGTGGTGAACGGCACCTGCAACCCGGAGTAGAACAGGACCAGCGCCCAGACGCTGCCGAGCAGACCGAGGTCGCGCATCGTCTGATACAGCGGCAGGGCGGCCAACTGGAACGGCAGCAGCAACCCCAGCATGATCAGCAGGAACATGCCTCGTGACCACTTCGCCGTCGCTCTGGCCAGTGGATACGCGGCCAACGACGACACAGCCAGCACGACGATGACGCTCACCGCCGTCACCGCCACGCTGTTCAACAACGCCCCGCCCAGCCCGCCCTGCACCCACGCCTGACTGAAGTTGTCCAACGTCGGGCTGGTGGTCGGCCGGATCGGCGACGAGGTGTCCCCCGCCGGCCGAATGGCCAGGTTCACCAGCACGTACAGCGGGAACGCGACGACCAGCGCGGCGGCGATCATCACCAGCTCCAGCAGGAACGTACGCCTTCGGTACCGGTTCACGAGGCCGCCCTCTCCCTGCGGGCCAGCAAGGCATACTGCCCGCTGGACACGACCGCCACGATGACCGTCAACATCACCGCGAGAGCGATGCTGTAGCCGAACTCGCCGAACGTGAACGCCTCCTTGTAGATCAGCGTCGAGATCGTGTCGGTGGCGTGCCCGGGTCCACCGCCGGTCAGCGCGTACACCTGGTCGAACAGCTTGATCCCGCCGATGATGGAGAGCATCAGGTTGATCGTGAACGCCGGTGCGAGCAGCGGCCGGACCACCCACCAGAACCGCCGCACCGGGCCGGTGCCGTCGATCGCGGCGGCCTCGTAGATCTCCTTCGGCACCGACTGCAACCCCGCGAGGAAGATCACCATCGAGTAGCCGGCGAACTGCCACACGATCACGCCGACGATCGACCACAGCGCCAGTTGCGGGTCGCCCAGCCAGTCCTGCCGCCACGAGTCGAGGCCGACCGCGCCGAGCAGGCTGTTCACCGCGCCGTCCGGTCCCAGCAGGTTCCGCCACAGGTACGCGGTCACGATCGGGGTGACCACGGCGGGCGCGAACAGCAGCACCCGGAGCACGTTCCGCGACTTGATCATCGTGTTGACGCCGAGCGCGAGCAGCAACCCGAACCCGTTCTGAATGACCGTGATCGCCACCGCGATCAGCAGCGTGTGCCAGACCGCCTGCCGGGCGTTCGGGTCGCCGACCATATCGGTGAAGTTGGCGAACCATACCCAGGAGAAGTCCGGGCTCAGACCGTCCCAGTCCGTGAAGGCGTAGTACACCCCCCGCACGCTCGGGATCAGCACCACGAAGGCGAACAGCAGCAACGCCGGCGCCGCGAGCCACCACGGGGGTACGCCGCCTGTGCGATGTGCCCGCTTAGGTCTGTTCGGGGTAGTTGTCATCTAACGGATCCACTTCTTTGGAACGTTTCATCCGGGTCACAACGCCGAGGGCTCGCGCAGCACGGATAACACGGAGTGTGAGTGGGCAACGTTTTCCAAGATGTTGCGCCTGACCCTAGGAGTTCACGAGTTGGACGTCAAGAGGGGTGCCTGTCGGCCTTGGGATGAACCGATTAAACTGCCGAGGCAACGTTCCCCACCTCTGGCTGCCCGGGAGGACCCGGATGGATACCCCCGTAGCGCCGCCCCGGCGGATCACCATCATCGACGTCGCTCGACACGCCGAAGTCTCCACGACGGCGGTCTCGAAGGTACTGCGCAACGCCTACGGCGTCAGCCCGACGATGCAGGCAAAGGTCCGCCAGGCCATCGCCGAACTCGGCTACCGGCCCAACGCCGCCGCGCGGGGCATGCGCGGCCAGACCTACACCATCGGCGTGATGCTGCCCAACATCACCAACCCGTTCTTCTCCCAGATCCTCGACGGTCTCACCGACCACCTCGCCCACACCGACTACCAGGTCCTCCTCGGACCGGGCTGCAACGGCCGAGACGCCGAGGCCAAGGTCATCCACGCCATGATCGATCGCAGCATGGACGGCCTGATCCTCATCGCGCCGATCTCGACGCGCGCCCACCTCGACCGCGTCGCAGCGACCGTGCCCACCGTCGTCGTCGGCCGGCACAGTCGCTCACGTGTGTATGACAGTGTCGCCGACGACGACTTCGCCGGCGCCGCGCTGATCGTCGACCACCTCGCCGACCTCGGCCACACCCGGATCGCCCACATCGAGCACCACGAGACCCATCCGGACTGCCTCGCCGAGATGCCCAACGCCATCCGCGCCGCCGGCTACCAGCAGGCGATGCGCGCCCGGGGCCTGGCCGACGAAATCGACATCGCCTCCACCAGCTACACGCAGGAAGGCGGCTACCTCGGCACCCAGCAACTGCTCGCCCGGCCGGTACGACCGACCGCCATCTTCGCCGGCGCCGACATCGTCGCCATGGGCGCCCTCGACGCCATCGCCGAGGCCGGCCTTCGGGTACCCCAGGACGTCTCCGTCGCCGGCTACGACAACACCACCTTCGCCGCCTTCCGACCCATCTCCCTGACCAGCGTCGACCAGGCCGGCCACCAGATCGGCGCCAACGCCGCCCGCCTCTTACTCGACCGCATCACCGATCGAAACCGGCCCGCAGCCCAGATCAAGCTCTCCCCCACCCTCGTCATCCGACGCACCACCGCACCACCACCATGAGCGAGTCGGTCCGGGAGCTTGGCGAAGATGCTGACCTTCGGTCGGACCAGGAACTGCCGCTAAGGAACAGGCGATGGCCGGGTGCTGAGCTTCGCGTGGATTCGCCCACGGTGGCCTGTGGCCGGTCCAGGACCAAGGGGCGAGTGCTGGTCGACTTGTTGGCGGTGATGATCGCCGACGGTGGCGGGGCGATCTGCGACAGCGACGTGCTGCGCCACCAGAGCGAGGTGTTCGGCCCGGCGGCCTCGGACCCACGGTGGCAGGCCCTGGACGACATCAGCACCGCGCGACCGCGGCGGATCACCCCGGGCCAGGGCGAACGTCCGCGCGCGGATTTAGAAGCTGTTCGGAGGTCCACCAGCGGCTCGGGCCGCTGGTCCCGACATCCACCCCGGAATGACCTTCCTCGATGTGGGCCCCACGATCATGGTGGCACATAGTGAGCAGGAAGTGCCACGCCGTCCGACAAAGTGCGGTTCGGCTTCCGCCCGATCCTGATGATCTCCGACAACACCGGGGAGTGCTGGCCGTGAAGCTGAGGGTGGGTAACGCCGGAGCCCACACGCCGCCGATCACCGCGATCTGCGCCGAAGGGATCAGGCAGGTCCCTTGCTTCGTACCGCCGACGTCTGCTCATCGGCGGCCACCCCACGCCATCCTGGACTGGCCAACGGATTGAACACCGCCGTCGTTGGATCAGTATTCGATCGCCTGGCCGATGGCGAGGATGCAACGTGCCGCTATCCGGGAGCCGGAGGTGGCGTGGGGTGCCTGTCCTGGGCGTGACAGACGCGCCGCTGGATGGACTTACTCTCGGGGACTGCGGGGTGTGTTGCCTTGGCCGGCCAGCGTCCGCCGACCTGGCCGGCCGAGAGCGGTGTCAGAGGGACGGGCTCTGGGTCAGCAGGTGGGCCTTGTAGCCGTCGCCGAGGCCAGGCTCCGGTGTGCCGGTCCAGTCCTTGATGAGCACGGCGCCGCCGGTGCACCCCCACGGGTTCCAGGTCCAGGCAAGGTATCCCAGGTCGTGCGTGTCGGCCCAGGTCACAAGACGCTGCATGTAGTCGAAGCCGCAGGTGTCCTGGCCGAACTCGCTGAGTACGACCGGCACCTGCTCCGCGAGTGGGGCGATCTGGCTGTCCCAGCAGGACTCGTTCGCGCAGGCGTTGAAGCTGTACGCGTGCCACGAGGCGGCGATGTTGGTCAGCGGGTCGTTCGGCTTGTACGCCAGCCATTCGCGCATGTCATTCGTCCACTCGAGGCCGCTGACCATGAGTACGTTGGTCGCGCCGGTCGCCCGGACCGCGTCGACCAGATCCTGCATCCCCGCCACCTCGTACGGGATGCCGGTGCAGGTGCCGCCGTCGCGCAGGCACTGCCAGCCCAACGTCTTGTTCCAGTCGCTGCCTATCTCCGGGTACGGCTCGTTGAAAAGGTCGAAGACAACGGCGTCGTTGCCCTTGAACGCGTTGGCGACGCTTGTCCAGAACTGCGGGGCGTACCGCGCGTCGGGCACCGGCTTTTGACAGGTCGCGTGCTCGTCCGTGCAGTGCCAGTCCGGGCCGTTGGTGTAGGCGCCCCAGGTCCAGTGCAGGTCGAGGATCACGTTGATGCCGTTGGCGACCAGCAGGTTCACATAGTCCTTGACGCCCTGCTGGTAGGTGGCGCCGCTGGGCGTGCCGTTGACGCCCAGCCAGCATTCCTCGTTCAACGGGATCCGGACCGCGTGGATGTTCCACGTCTTCATCGCGTCGACGGACGCCTGGTCGACCGGTCCGGAGTCCCACAGGCCCTTGCCCTGCACGCAGGCAAACTCGCCGCTGGAGCGGCTCACGCCCAACAGCCGGTACGCCCTACCGTCCGCGGTGACGATCTTGTTGCCGGACACCCGCAGTTTCGGCGCCGGACCGCTCGGCGGTGTTGTCGTGGCGCTTGGGCTGGGGCTGGTCGGGCTCGCGGTCGGCGTGGTGACCGAACCGGTACATGTGGTGCCGTTGAGCGCGAACGATGCCGGTACCGTGTTGGCGCCGGTCCAGGTGCCGACAAACCCGATCGAGGTCGAGGCGCTGGTGCCCAGTGATCCGTTCCAGCCCAGGCTGACGGCAGACACCCGGGTGCCGGACTGCGTCCAGGCAGCACTCCAGCCCTGGGTGACCCGCTGGCCCACGTTGGCGAAGTCGAACGTCAACGTCCAGCTCGGCACCCCGTCGCCAAGGTTCGTGACCGCCACGTTGGCGGTGAACCCACCCGCCCACTGGCTTTGCACCGTGTATGTGACCGAACAGCCAGAGGCGGCCGCCGATACGGGAGAGGTAGCCGCTGCCGTGCCACTGAATACCAGTACCCCTGTGGCGCTGGCGGCCAGCAGTGCATGCCGATGTTTCATCTGATCTCCTCGTTGTCGTGAGGGATCGATGGGAGCGCTGCCGACATCCTTTATTAAGTTAGTTACGAAAGTCAATACGTCGCATAGTCGAGCCTTGGGGCCACGATGGACACGGCGACGGCAAGCGTCCATAGGCGGTAAGTAAAGTGGCCTGGCAAAGGGGGACGGAGGAGGGCACGGTGGCGACCAGCCCGATCTGGGCGAGCCGGTCGAAGACGCGCGGCCTGGTTCTTGACGTGATCAGGGCGGCGCGCACTATCAGCCGGGTGGAGCTCGCGGCGGCGACGGGTCTCACCGGCGCGACGATCTCCGAGGTCGTGCGCGAGCTGATGGACGACGACCTAATCATCGAGGCCGGCCGGGGTGCGCCGACGGGCGGCAAGCCACGCAGGCTGGTCCAGCTCAACTCGGTGGCCCGTTACAGCGTCGGGGTCCAGCTCGAGCGCAACACATGCGTCATCGTCGTGGTCGACCTGGCGGGCCGGCAGGTGGCCCGGACCTCGTTTCAGGGCGTGGCGTCGATGCCGCCGCAGCGGGCACTTCCGCTGGTGTCGTCACAGGTGGACGCGCTGCTCGCCACTGCGACCGTAGATCGCGACAAGGTGCTGGGGGTCGGCCTGGTCACCTACGGTCCACAGGACCGGCGCGCGGGCGTGCTGTTGACGCCACAGCCCACCGACGAGTGGCTCGACTATCCGGTCACACGTCGGCTCGCGGACAGTCTTGGACTGCCCGTCCTGCTCGACAACGACGCCGCGGCGGCCGCGATCGGCGAGTACTGGATGGGTGCGGTGGACCCGCGCAGTACCTATGGCTGCATTTACATGGCCACCGGGATCGGCGGTGGAGTCGTGGTCTCCGGTGAGGTGTATCGGGGCGGTTCCTCCAACGGCGTGGAGATCGGCCACATCTCGATCGACGTCAATGGCGATGAGTGCCCGTGCGGCAATGTCGGCTGCCTGGAAAACTACGCCGGTCCGTCGGCTCTGGTCCGGCGGGCGGCGGCGACACCCGGGCTCGCCCAGCGGCTGGCGCTCGACCCCGATGCGGCCGACTTCCTCACCGAGTTCACGCGGATCGCGGCCGCCGCGAACGCCGGCGATCCCACCGCCCGTGAACTTGTCGAGCGGTCGGCCCGTTATCTGGGCTGCGCCGCGGTTACCATGGCGAGCCTATTCGATGTGGACGTGATCGTGCTGGCCGGGCCGAGCTTCGCGGTGGCGGGCTCGATCTACCAGGCGGTCATCCAGCAGGAGGTGGACCGCCGAACGTTTGCCCGGCGGGCCCATCCGGTGCGGGTGGTTCCGTCGGTCAACGGGTCGGACGCGGCGGCGATCGGTGGGGCGGTCCTTGTCCTGCAGAGCGAACTGACCCTCGGCCATGCCCGCCCGGAGGACGAGGCACGGCCGGTGCCCTCCGGCCCGCCGCGCTGGACTATCTGACCCAGACCAGCTCGGTCCGCACCCGGGTCGACACCAGCCGGCTCGCCGTGGCCGGACACTCGATGGGCGGTGGCGGTGCTTTCGAAGCAGCCCTACGGCGGCCCTCCCTCAAGGCCGCGATCTCGAACGCGCCGTACTTCCCGGGCAGCGCCGCCAACCTGCGCGTGCCGACGCTGATCACCGCCATGCAGAACGACAGCCTGGTCGGCTCGAACCGCACCGCCTACAACACCATTCCAGCCGGCGTCGAGAAGGCCTACGTCGAACTCGCCGGCGCCGGCCACAACCAGATCGGGCAGCCGACCACCGCCCTCGCCCGCACCTGGATTCCCTGGCTGAAGACCTCCGTGGACAACGACGCCCGCTACCACCAGTTCCTCTGCCCGACAACGGACATGTCGGGGCTGTCGCAGTACCTCAACAGCTGCCCACTCATCCCTGGCACGCCACCGACGACAAGCCCGACGGCGCAGCCCACCGGACCGACACCTCCGCCGACCTCCTCCCCGCCGGTTTCCGGCGCCTGCGCGGCCCACCTACCGCACCGTCAACACATGGTCCGGCGGCTACCAGGGTGAGATGACGGCCCAAGCCAGCTCCGCCGCGATCAACGGCTGGACCGTCCGCTGGACCCTTGCGGGCGGCCAGCCGATCAGCCAGGTCTGGGGCGGCACGCTGACCACAAGCGGCACCAGGGCGACCGTGCGCAACGCCGCTCCCGTCGATCGGCTGGCTCACAGCAGCCGCCTCGAAGCTGATCCCGCCGACAGCATCGACCAGTAGCCTGAACGGTGACGTCGAACTACTTGGCGTCGTCGGCGAAAGTCAGTTCGAAGGCCAGCGCCGCGTACTCCTCGAACCAGTCGATGACGTCCCGGTTGGGCCACCCACCGCGGTCCTGCAGGGCCTGGGGAAGGTCCCAGTGGTAGAGGGTGATGTTCGGCTTTGTCCCGGCGGCCAGCAGCTCGTCGATGATCCGGTCGTAGAAGTCCACACCGGCCTGGTTGACGCGTCCGGTGCCCTCAGGCAGCAACCGTGGCCAGCTCACCGAGAAACGGTAGCTGTCCAGGCCAATGGCCTGCATGTGGCGGATGTCCTCGGTGAACCGGTGGTAGTGGTCCACGCCATCGCGGCCGGACACGCTACCTTCCGTCTTACCCGGCAGGGCGGTGAACGTGTCCCAGATCGACGGACCTTTGCCATCGACATTCCAGGCTCCCTCGAGCGGCGCTGGTCGTCAGCGTTCGAGGTCCTTTGACGGTGCGGCGGGCCACGATTGATGCAGGAGCACTCGACGCACCGGCCCGCCGCGTGGTTACCGACACCGGTCGTGGCGACCTGTGATGCACCGAGTACGTCTGGGTCTTGCTGCCGTCCTCGGACGTGACGGTGATCGTGGCCGTTCCCGGCAGTGCGGCGGGCTGTTGGATCATACTGGTGGCACACGCCTACCTCGCCATCACCGGGGCCAAGCAAAAGGGGACACCGAACCCGATCATGGAAAGCTCATCCCCCTCACCCTCGGCGAGGTCCGCCGTCTCCTGGCACACCTGACCACCACCACCCGACCCTTCGAACACCCCCGATGGCCACGATGGCGACGGCGGCACCAATACCGCGCCAAAAAAGCCCGCTACCAGCGAAGACACCGCACCAACCAGCTACGGCTGGATTACTAGGCGGATTCGGGAAGGGAAGCCGGCTAACCCTTCAGGCCGGTGTGCGCCAGCCCCTCCACGAACTGCTTCTGCGCGATCACGAAGACCAGCAGCACCGGAATCGCGGTCATCGACGCCGCCGCGAGCTGGACGTTCCACATCGGGCCGCCGTACGCGTCGACGAACTGGGTCAGCGCCTGCGGCAGGGTGAACTTCTCCGGCGAGGAGAGGTAGACGATCGGTTCGAGATAGAGATTCCAGCTGTGCAGGAAGGTGAAGATCGCCACCGCCCCCAGCGCCGGCCGGGCCAGCGGCAGCGCGATCCGGTAGAAGGTGGCGAACCGGCCCAGCCCGTCGACCCGGGCCGCCTCCTCCAGCTCACCCGGCAACGCGAGGAAGAACTGCCGCATGATGAAGGTCGCCAGCACGCTGGGCGCGCCGAGGATCGGCACCAGGATCAGCGGCCAGTGCGTGTCGACCAGCCCCAGCTTGAAGAACATCTGGAACAGCGGGACGATCGTCACCTCGCTCGGGATGAGCAGGCCGGCGAGGACCACCAGAAAGAGCAGGTTCTGGCCGCGGAACCTGATCCGGGCGAAGGCGTACCCGGACAGCGCCGACACCGCCAGCGTGCCGAGGGTGACCACCAGGGCGATGTACATGCTGTTCAGGTACTGCCGCCCGAACGGTTGGAGCTCGAAGACCCGCTGGTAGGCGTCGAAGCTCACGCTGGTCGGGATCAGCTTCGGCGGGAAGGCGAAGATGTCGGCCACCGGCTTCAGCGACGAGGTGACCATCCACCAGGTCGGGAAGACGAACGGCACACAGAGCACCAGCAGTACGCCGTACAACCACAGCCGGGCCCGCCGGGACAACTTACGACTCATGGAACACCCACCTCTTGCGCATCTGCCACTGGAGCACGGTCAGCGCGAGCACGACGACGAAGAGCAGAATCGACAGGGTGGCGCCGTACCCGAAGTGATGGAACTGGAATGCCTGCTGGTAGAGGTAGTAGACGAGCACCGTGGTGGAGGTGCCCGGCCCACCCTGGGTCAGCACGGCGATCTGCGCGAAGACCTGCAACGAGCCGACCACGGTGATGATCGACGTAAGCAGGATCGTCGGGCTGATCAGCGGTACGGTGATCCGCCAGAACTGGCGGGGCCGGCTCGCGCCGTCGACCTCGGCGGCCTCGTACAGCTCGGCCGGCACCCCCTGGAGCGCGGCCAGGAAGAGCACCATGTTGAGGCCGACGTTCTTGAAGACCTGGACGACGATGACCGACGCCATCGCGGTCCCCTCGCCACGCAGCCAGTTCGGCCCCGAGATCCCGACCATGTCGAGCAGCCCGTTGATCCCCCCGTTGTCCTGGAGCAGGAAGCCCCAGACGATGGTCCAGGCAACCAGCGACACCACCACCGGGGAGAAGAACAGGGTGCGGAATACGACCGTCCCGCGCAGCCGCTGGTTCAGGAGTACGGCGAGCAGCAGGGCCAGGCTGAGGTTGAGCACCACCAGCCCGACCGAGAACAGCCCGGTGGCCCGCAGTACGGACGGCAACGTGCTGTCGTCCGCCAGCGCCTGGTAGTTCTCCGCGCCGACGTACTCGAAGGTGCCGGCCAGCACGTTCCACTCGTGCAGGCTGTACCACACCACCAGGACCAGCGGCAGGATCACGAAGATCGCACTGCCGAGCAGCTGCGGGGTGACGAAGAGGTAGCCGGCCAACTGGTCGCGACGCCGGCTGGTCCAGTACGGCCGCCGCCCGGCCCCCTCGGGCCGGGGCCGGCCAGCCGTGCCGCCGGATCTGGAGCTGCCGGCCCGGCCGGAGGCACGCCCGCCGGGCCGTTCGCCGGCGGCGGGTCGGGGTGCCAACCGGCCCGCCGCTTCGTCCGTCTGGGACATCGTCCGGCTTCCCTACTTCGCCAGCAGCGGCTGGATCTTGGCGCAGACGCCGTCGAGCACCGCTTTGACGTCCGCGTTCGGCGTCCAGAGCGGGTCGAGCGCGGCCCGCACCTGCTGGCTCAGCTCGGCCTGCCCGGTGTGGTTGGGCTTAACCACCCCGTGGGTGATGCCGTCGACGACCACCTTCTGCAACTGCTCCGGCTTGAGCTTCGGGTTGGTCCTGGCCAGCGTCTCCGCCGTCAACTGCGACTGGCGCGGCGGCGGGAAGAACTGCGCGAGCTTCGCCGAGTTGTCGGGGTTGGTCAGGTACGCCAGGAAGTCCAGCGCGGCGTCCGTGTGCCTGCCCTGCTTGAGCACCCCGATACCGCCCTGCCCGATCACCGCGTACGCGCCCTTCGGCCCGGCGGGCAGCGGCACCAGATCCCAGCCGAAGCCGTCATCCTTGAGCAGCGAGGCCCGGGAGATCTGGGTGACGGTCATGGCCGCGTCGCCGGCGAAGAAGTCAGCCGTGGTGCCGGGGCCGGGCAGCGCCTTGTCGACGAAGATCGCCTTGTGCAGGTTGGTCATCGCGTCGACCATCTCCGGGGAGGCGAAGCCGCAGCTCTTGCCGTCCTCGCTCCACGCCGCCGCACCCCAGCCGGTCCAGAACGTCGACAGGTTGTCCCAACCCTTGTAGTCGAAGTCCCGGATCACCAGGCCGGCCTTGCCGGTCTCCCCCTGCACCGCGGCGGCGGCGCCGAGCGCCGTCTGCCAGTTCCACTGCCCGGCCGCGATCAGCTCGGCCGGAGTCTTCTGTCCGGCCGCCTTCAGCAGGTCCGTGTTGACGAAGACGCCGAACGGCGAGGTGGAGAACGGGTAGCCGTACAGCTTGCCGTCGTCCTGCCAGAGCTTCAGCGGCCCGGGCGCCAGGTCGTCGTACCGGTAGCCCTCGGTGGACCGCAGCTTCTCGTCCAGCGGCAGCAGCGCGCCGGAGGAGACGAAGTCCGGGGCCGAGCTCTCGAACACCCAGGCCAGGTCGGGGGCGTTGCCCCCGGCGATCTGGGTGGTCAGGCTGGTGGTGTAGGTGTCGAACGGCAGCGGGTCGAAGGTGATCCCGGTGACGTTCGGGTGACTCTTCTCGTATTCGTCGGCGATCTGGTTGAACAGCGCCAGGTGCTGCTCGTTCGCCGTCCAGACCGTCATCCGCAGGCTGGCCGGACCGCTGTCGCCGGCGTCGTCCCCGCCGCCGCAGGCGGCAAGGGCGGCCATCCCTGCGAGCGCCGCAGCGGTGACCCGCAGCCCTCTCCCTATTCTCACTTCTCTCTCCTCACCATCAGTAACCCACGACCTCGGGCCAGCGGATCTCGACGCCGGCCTTCGTGATTCGGTCCTGGAAGTCGGCCAGCAGGCCGGGTGTGTCGCGTACCGCCCGCGGCGACTCCCCGCGGGCCAGGCAGAAGTCGGCGAGCAGGCCGGCGACCTCGCCGACGTTCCACTCCACCGGGTGCAGCCGGTAGCTGCCGTTCGTGATGTGCGTGGTGCCGATGTTCTTGCCGGCCGGTAGCAGGTTCTCCATCCGGCGCGGCACGAGCGCGCCGAGCGGGATCTCGAACGGGCAGGAGCCGACGTCGATGTAGTTGTCGCCGCCGGTGGACGGGTGCAGGTCGATCCGGTACATCCCGACCCCGACCGAGTCGGGGTAGCACACGGCACCCTTGTCTCCCCGGACCGCGAGCGAGAGGTCCTGCTCGACCACGGTGTACTCGGCCCGGATCCGCCGCGACTCCCGGATGTACGGCGCCTGGGCGAGCCCGTCCGGGCTGCCGGTGACGTCGCCGCGCAGCCGCAGCCCCGGGAAGCCGGTGCCGCCGTCGGGCCGGGGCGCCTCGGTCTGCAACCAGTACAGGACGGACTTCGACAGGCCGCGGGCCCGGACCAGGTGCGCCTCGGCGTCCGGTACGTCGATGACCGGGCTCTCGAAGTAGTCGATCATCGGCCAGTTGACCAGCGTGATGTCGCTGCCGTACACGCCGTCGACGAAGTTGCGCCGGGCCGCGATCCGGCGGAACGTCCAGAGGTTGCCGTCGCCCGGGTTGACCCGCTGGTCGGCGTCCACGCTCAGCGGATCGTCGTCCGGGTTCGGGGTGAAGCTCCGCTCGACGATCTCCAGCGTCCGCGGGTGCGGCGAGCGCCAGGAGAGCATCCGGTCGCCCCAGAAGTCCGGGCGGTAGTTCCGCCAGAAGTCGTACTCGGCGGGCCGGTCGATGGTGTGGTCGCCGGCGACGTGGTCGATGGCGAAGCAGACCGAGACCGCCTGCATGTTCGTCGGCTGTGCGGTGTCCGGCGCGCTGGGCTCACCGGTCTCGGCGCTCGACTCGAACCCGGTGACGTACTCGGTGCCGGTCAGCGGCAGCAGTTCGCCGGTCTCGGTGGCGTCCAGCACGTACGGCGCGGTCACCTCGATCCGGTCGCCGCCGTCGCGGTGTGCCAGCACCACCCCGACGACCCGGTCGCCGTCGGTCTCGGCCGCCACCGGCCGGTACGGCTGGAGCACCGTCAACCGCCCAGCCCCCCGGTACGGCGCCAGCATCTGCTCGAGCACCGCGACCGCGACCCGGGGCTCGTGGCAGAGTCGGCTGACCCAGCCGGCGCCCGGATTCAGGTCGGTCCACGCCCGGGACCGCTCGGTCAACGGGTAGTACCGCCGGTAGTAGTCCCGGATCCCGTCGCGCAGCGCCCGGTAGCTGGCGGTCACCCCGAACCGTTCCACCCACGAGTGCTCGTCCGGCGGAACGGCCTGGCTGGTGAGCTGCCCGCCGAGCCAGTCGTACTCCTCGGTCAGCACGACCGTCCGACCGGCCCGGGCCACCGCCAGCGCCGCCGCGACCCCGCCGAGGCCGCCGCCAACGACGAGGACGTCCGCACGCATCTGTGTCACTTGCTTCCTTCCGATTGCAGATCAGTTCGCCGCGCCGCACCGGACCTGCCCGGTCGAGCCGCGACCGGCTCGGTACGCCGCACCGCGCCAGGTTCGATGGGCCGCACCGTCACCGGCGCGCCCCCGCCACCCGGCACCGGCTGGCCGAGGGTGGTGCCGTCGACCAGCTCGCACGCCAGCAGCCGCTGGGGTACGTCCGGCGCGGTGCCGTCCACCACGGCCGTCAGCACCTCGACGGCCCGCCGCCCCATCTCCTCCCGGGGGATGCGGAATCCGGTGAAGGTGACGTCGGTGGGCACCGGGGTGGTCGGGTCGCCGAGGGTGAGGATCGAGAGGTCGCCGGGGACGGCGAGCCCACGCCGCAGGGCGGCGGCCCGGACGTCGACCGCGGTGCCGAAGTCCTCGACGAAGACGACCGTGGCACCCTCGGCGAGCAGGTCGTCCAGCATCGCGTCGGTGCTCCGGCCGGTGCCGGTCACCTCGAACGCCCGTTCCGCACTGTCGGCCTGCTCCGCGAAGCCCCGCCGCCGGTCGGCCGACGACTCGGCGGTCAGCCCGGTGCCGAGGTACGCCAACCGGCGGTGCCCGGCCCGCTGGGCCCACTCGCCGAGCTGCCGTACGGCGGCGGCGTAGTCGGCGCCGACGTATCGGACCGGGCCGTCGGCGTCGTCCCGCCGGCCGACCGCGACGTACGGATACCCGTCGCGGTTGAGCCGGGACAGCTCGTCAGCGTCGATCTCGCGACCGAGCAGGATGCATCCGTCGGCCAGGCGCAACCGGTTGTCCTGGTGGAAGACCCGCCGCCGCCCATCGGTGACCGGCGCGCTGGTGAAGAGCAGCAGGTCGCAGCCGACGCGCTCGGCATACTCCTCGATGCCCACGAGGAATGGGTGGAAGAAGTCCCGGCTGCCACTGGGGAAGGCCGGCTCGTAGGTGAAGACGCCGATGATCCGGTTGAACCGGGAGACCAGGCGGCGGGCGACCGGGTCCGGGACGTAGCCGGTTTCCTGGATCGCGCGCAGCACCCGATCCCGGGTCTCCGGGGCGATCCGGACCTCCGCGTCCGCGCGGTTGTTGAGCACGAGGGAGACGGTCGCCTGACTCACGCCGGCCAGGCGAGCAATGTCGCGCTGGGTAACCCGCTTCGGTACGGGGGTCACGGTCCGTCACCCTTCTCTTAATTGCTAATACGCATTAATGAGCGATGTCTTGGGATCTTGCTTCCTGCCGCAGTGCACTGTCAAGAGCCGAATCGGTGGTTGCCTCGTCATTTTTGCGTTACCTAATGCGAATTAGCCGACGGCCAGCAAGGCTTCGCCGGGGCCGGGAGGTCCAGAGACGACCCGGTCCCGCCGCTCGTCGGCCATTACGGAGAGTAATGACAAACGGCCCGGATCAAAATCACCAAGGGTGACCAGATGGCGTTTCCCACCGCCGCGGTCCGGGGTGGGAGAGCAGGACAGGGTACGGATGGAAGCCAGAGTGCGGCATCGCGCTAGCCCGCGGTTGCCACCGAGCGCGAGCGTGGCTGGTCTCCACGCCCACATGTGGACGCTCGACCAACCGCCGCCGATCGAGATGGCGGACAACGGTGTCCACTACGAAGCGGGCTCTCCGCGGCCTCGGCGCCCACTCGACGCGCATCCTCTGGCGCCGCTGGACCGAGACCGCATCGTCGGCAGCTTCCGCCAGCCGCACGGGCGCGTACGCGCCGGGAGGTACCACCCCCGGCCCCGGATCACCGTCCAACCGGGTCGAGGTGCGGGTCGAACGGCGGGTTGAAGTAGGGATCGGCGGCGAAGGCGGCGAAGGCCCGCTGGGCCGGGCCGCCGTCCGGAACGGTGACCCGCCAGTGGTTGTCGGGGTCGTCGCCATCCCGGTGGAAGTAGAGGAACGCCTTCAGGTTCGGGTACGAACTCCTGATCACACTGCGGGTGCTGTCCAGCCACTCGGCCTGGACCGGGTCCACGGCGGCGCGGTGCACGCCGGTCTCGCCGACCATGAACGGCTTGCCCTGGGCGACGGCGTACGCGTGCGCGACGTCGAACATGAGGTCGAAGGGTCGGTAGTCGTACTCCGGCCGGTCCGGCCTCGGCCGGGCGTAACCGTCGGCGGCGATCCAGTCGACGTGCTCGTCACCGGGGTAGAAGTCCTCCGCCTTGAACGTCTCCCGGTACGCCCGCCAGGTCGGACACCAGACGAAGGCCACGTTCGGCGCCTGGGCGAACTTCCAGTGCACGTACCGCCAGGTGTCCGTGAACAGCTTGGTGTCGGTGTAGCGCAGGTCGAATTCCCAGGTGTAGCGGAGGAACATCGGGGCGCCGAGTTCCGCCAGCCGGCGGGCCTGGCCCTCGATCTCGGTGTCGTGCAGCCCGGCGAGGATCTCCCGGAGCCGGGCCTCCTCGCCGGCACCCCAGGAGAGCATCGGGATCCGCCCGGCGGCGATGTCCTGCTGGATCCGGGTCAGTGGCAGCGCGGTACCGGCGTGCTGGAAGCTGTGGTTGATCCGCAGCCCGTGGCCGATCTTCGACTCCAGCGCCTCCGGCTGGGAGACCCCGGAGTCGTTGCCGGCGTACACGTACGCGCCGAAGTGCGCCCCGGTGGCCGGTACCAGGTCCGTGGCGAGCCCCGGGGTGGCCGCGGCGGCCGGCCGACCACCGGCCGCACCCACGTACGCCCCGGCAACGGCGCTCCCGGCCAGGGCGAGCAGGGTACGTCGATCGATCTTCACCATGGCGGTCACCCGATCCCGATCAGCGTGAACTCGAGTTCGGGCACCGACCGTCCGGTGCGGTGATCGGTGACCGCCACACCCCACTGGGTGAACTCGGGTGTCTTGTCCCGGTAGCCCCGGTTGCCGCGCAACTCGATCCGCCTGCTGTTCCGCACGCTGACGCCGTACGGGTACGGGCCGAGGACGGTCGCCACCCGGAACAGCACCGAGTTGCCGAAGAGCAGGTCGGAGGAGTCCTCGATCTCGACCGCCTGCGACCGCCAGCCGTAGAGGTGGTCCTCGGTCTGCAGGCCGAGGAACTGCCACCGGGACACGTCCCGGAGCACCACCTCGCGGGTCTCGTGGTGCTCGACAGAGATCTCGTACACCCGGGTCGGGACCGCGGTCTCCTCGACGAGCAGACCGTTGTCGGCCCAGCCGTTGACGCTCCAGACGTTCGCGATCGTCCCACCGCCACCCCGGACCCAGATGCCGTACCTGTGCCGACCCCGGTAGGTGTAGCCCGGGTCACCGGAAGCGACATCCTCGGGGTGCCACTTGACGAACTGTGTCGTGACGTCGGCCAGGTAGGACCCGGTCCCCGACTGCCACAGCAGGTTCACCGAACCCGGGGTCTGTCGGGCGGTGTCCAGGCCGATGCCGGTGACGACGTTGCGGCCACCGCGCGGCGTGGCGACCAGGGCGCGCGGCGCGGCCGGGTCGCTGAAGTGCGGATGCCCGTCGGCGGCGAGCAGCCAGGTCTGCCGGGGATGCAGGCCGACCAGGTTCGACGTCTTGCGCAACCGGAGCGTGTCACTGAACAGGTAGCGGCCGATCGGCACGAAGACGGTGTCGTAGCTGTCCACCGCCGCCTGGAAGACCTCGATGTCATCGGTGCCGGCACCGATGGTCCGGCCCATCCGGGCGGCGACATCGGCGACGCTGACCCAATTGCTGACCGGCGGCAACGCCGGCACGTCGGTCCGCAGGGCGTCCCGTATCCGGGACACGGGCGCACCGGGCGCGAGGTCCGCGTCGACGCCGTCGCGGCGCGACTCCCGACGGCTCAACGCCCGCTCCACCCGCAGCCCGTAGGTCAGCTCCCGGATCCGGGTCGACGCCCACCGGGTCCGGGTACGGGCGCCGCTCTGGGCGAGCACGAGCAGGTCGCGGGTGTTGACGGCGGTACAGTCGAGCAGCGTCAACTGGTTGCTGTACCGGATCAGGTCGTTCTCCGCCCCGGGAATGCTGCCGCTGTCGTTGAGCACCACCGCCGCGTCCCGGACGTCCTGGAAGTGGGAGTCCTGGAGGTAGAGGTGCTGCCACTGCCCCTCCGCGCTGGAGAACCCGCGTGGTACGTCGGCGACGGCGGTCCGGACCACCACGAGCTTGGCGTCGTTGAACATCTCCACGGCGGCCTGACGCTGGCCGGAGAAGCGGCAGTCCAGCAGGGTGGTCTGCCAGCCGGCCGAGGCCGCGTACGCGTAGAGGCCGATCTCGCCGCCGGTGACCCGTACCCGCTGGATGAGGTTCGCGTTGTGGTCGATGCCGGTACGGCCCTCGCCGACGTCGATGTCCAGGTCCTGGAGAATGCAGAGCTGCGCCCCGCCGAACCGTACCGCGACCGCGTCGGGGTTGCCGGGGTCGATCCGGATGTTCAGGTTGACCAGCGCCGAGCCGAAGGTGTCGTTGTTCGCGTACGTGATCGGGCCGCCGACCGGACGGCGACGGAAGGCGAAGACGTCCCGGGCGGTGCCGGTGGCATACCCCGGCGAGTTCGCACCGAGCAGGAACAGCGGGCGGTGGGGGCCGAAGCCGACGACCCGGACGGAGTCGTGCAGGTTGACCGGGGCGGAGAGCCGGTACGTCCCCGGCGGGACGAGGACGACCCCGCCGCCGTCGCCGTGCGGGAAGTCCCGCGCCCCGCCGAGAATGTCACCGAGTTTGTTGGCGATGCCCCGACGCGACGCCTCGTCGATGGCGACCTGTAGGGCCGCGGTGTCGTCGCCGACCCCGTCGGCGTAGGTCTCGAAGCCGGGTGACCCGAGCAGGACGGCGGTGGGATCCTGTGGCTGCGCGGTGATCGTCGACCCGAACGCGGTCGGGTCCCAGCGGGCCGCTGCCCCGCCGGCGGCGGCCTGGCCCGGTTCGGGCTGCCCCGCTTCGGTGCGGCCCGGTTCGGCGGGGTTCGCCGAGGCGACGCCCGGCAGTAGTGGTACGACGGCGAGGCCGACTCCGGCGGCGACGAGACGCCGCCGGGACAGCCCGGTGAGATCGGGTGTTCTGTCCACGATGGACTTACTCCTTTCGGTGGACGGGTGGGTCAGTGCGCGGTGTGGGGCGGGACGGTTACGGTCTGCCCGAACTCCAGTGAGCAGGGCAGCAGCCGGTGGCGGCCGGCATCGGCCCGGTTCTCGATGAGTTCGACCAGCAGCCGGAGCGCCTGCTCACCCATCTCCTCTCGGGGAATCCGGAACCCTGACCAGGTCAGGCCGCTGTCGACGGAGCGGCCGGCGGTCACCTCGGGCTGGCCCAGGATCGCGATCGACAGGTCGGCGGGAAGGGCGAGGCCCCGCCGGGTGGCGGCGGCACGGATCCCCTCGGCCCGGTACGCCTCGGCGAGCACGAGCCCGGTCAGCCGGTTGTCGCGGACCACGTCGAGAATCTCGTCGGGCGCGAGGTCGGCCGGGTCGAACGAGGTGGGCCGCAGGCCGGCGTCCCGCATCGCGGTCCGGTAGCCGGTCAACCGGTCGAGGATCGACTCACGGTCGCTGAGTTCGCCGACGAAACCGATTCGCTGGTGGCCGCGGTCCAGGAAGAGGCGTACGACGTCGTACGTGGCCCCTACGTAGTCGGCGCCGACGTACGGCAGGTCCGCCGCGCCCGGCAGCTCGCGACGGCCGACGAAGACGAAGGGAAAACCGTCGTCGACGAGGTGGACGAGTTCCTGCTTGTCCTCGCTGTGACCCAGCAGAATGCAGCCGTCGGTGACGCCGAGATGGGCGCGGGCCTTGCCGGAGAGCCGACGACGGCCACCCTCGACCTGGGCGCTGGTGAAGAGCAGCAGGTCGCAGCCCCACCGTTCGGCCTCGCCCTCGATCCCGACCAGGAACGGGCGGTAGAAGTCGCCGCTGCCCCGGGGAAAAACCGGTTCGTAGGCGAAGACGCCGACGATCTGGTTACGCCCGCCCGCGAGGCGCTGCGCGACTGGATTGGCCGAGTAGCCGGTCCGGCTGATCGCGTCGAGTACCCGCTGCCGGGTGGCGTCGCCGACGCGGTCCTGTTCGCCGTTGAGCACCAGCGAGACCGTCGCCTGGCTGACGCCGGCCAACTGTGCCACGTCGGCCTGAGTGACTCGTCTCGCTCCCATGGCTCTCCTCGTTATGCGCATAACATCGCGGGCCGCCGGACAGAACTACAGCGGAGCGGTGCGTGTGATCTTGTTTCTTGGCAAGATCGATGTCAAGAGTGTTACGGGCGGGGATCCCTCAGGTAATCCGAATAACCATCCGATCGCCGGGGGTCACCCCGGCCAGCCGGAGGAGTCGGCGGGCCGCCGATCGGCATCCGGCCCGGCGTACGGCTGCTACCGAATCACCTCCGGCCTGACCGCCGGGCACCGGCCCGACGGGGCCGAGCCGGGCGCCGGATGGCCGGGCCGCGTCGGGCCGCGGATGGCCGGGCCGGTCCGCCGGACGCCTCCGGTGGTACCGGCGCCGGAGGTGTCCGGGAGGTGGGCGCCGCGCAGGGCGACCCCGACGAGTCACCCGCCTGGCCTGCGGCTTCGCGGTCAGCACAACGACGGCCTGGCGGTACGTCCGGGAAGCCGTTGACCTGCTCGCCGCGCATGCCGAGGACCTGAACGCCGCCATACGACGCATCGGCCAACTCGCCTACGCGATTCTCGACGGCACCCTCATCCCGATCGGCCAGGTCGCGGACCAGAGACCGTACTACTCCGGAAAGCACAAGCGTCACGGGGTCAACGTGCAGGTCGTCGTCGACTGCGCCGGACGCCTGATCTGGGCCTCGCCTGCCCTGCCCGGTGCCGCGCACGACCTGACCGCCGCCCGCACCCACGGCCTGATCGACGCCCTGACCAACGCGAACGTCATGACCTTCGCCGACAAGGCGTACCAGGGCGCCAGCGGCAGCGTCCGCGCGCCGTTCAAACACCGTAGCTACCGACGGGTCAGGTCACTGAACCGCACCGTATCGACCAAGCCAACCAGGGTGTGACGGCACCGTATAACGTAGTTCCGGTGGGCGTAGGCATGATCCGGCTCGGCATCGACTTCGGCACGTCGAACACGGTCGCGGTGCTCGCCAACGCCGGCCGCGAGCCCCGGCCGCTACTGTTCGACGGCTCGCCCCTGCTGCCCTCGGCGGTCTGCGCGGACCAGTCCGGCCGGCTGCTGGTCGGTCGGGACGCCCAACACACCGGCCTGGCCCGCCCCGAATGGTTCGAACCGTACCCGAAGCGCTGCATCGACGACCGCATCGTCCTGCTCGGCGAAACGGAAGTACCGGTCGAGCGCCTGATCGCCGCCGTGCTGGAACGGGTCACCGACGAGGCCAGCCGCACCGCCGACGCGCCGATCAACGAGGCGGTGCTCACCTACCCGGCCGCCTGGGGCAACCAACGCCGGGCCACCCTGCTCGCCGCCGCCGAGACCGTACTGCCCGGAGTCCGGCTGATGGTCGAGCCGATCGCCGCCGCCAACCGGCTGATGGCGGTGGCCGGTGATCGGATCACGGTCGGCACCTGCGCCCTGGTCTACGACTTCGGCGGAGGCACCTTCGACGCCACCGTGCTCCGCCGCACCACCCACGGCTTTGACGTCGTCGCCACCGAGGGCCGCCCCGACTCTGGCGGACTCGACATCGACGCCGCCATCCTCAACCACCTCGGCACGCTGCTCTCCGCTCGGGCCCCGGAGGCCTGGGCCAAGCTGGTCGAACCGTCCACTCTGTCCGACCGGCGGGCCAGTCGCCAGATGTGGGACAACGTCCGCACCGGCAAGGAGATGCTCACCCGGACCAGCAGCACCCTGATCCACGTACCGCTGCTCGACATCGAACTCCCGCTCGGCCGCGAGGAACTCGACCGACTCGCCGCACCCGTACTCGACCGCACCATCGAAACCGCCCGCAGCGCCCTGCGTACCGCCGGCATCGACGCCAGCGACCTCAGCGCGGTCTTCCTGGCCGGCGGCTCCACCCGCATGCCCGCCGTGACCACCACGCTGCACCGCGCTTTCGACCTCGCTCCCACCAGCGTCGATCAGCCCGAACTCGTCGTCGCCGAAGGCGGCCTGCTCACCACGGCGCAGCCTGCCGCCGGCGAGGATCCGACCCCCCAGGTCTCGGACGGCGCCCCGGTCACCCTGGCCCTGGCCGGCGAGCCAACCCTCCCGGTAGCCGACCGGCAACCGCCGGCCGCGCAGATCCCGCCCTCCCGGCGATCCCGGGTACGCGGACCGGCGATGGTCGGCGCGGCCCTCGTACTCGTCATCCTGGCCGCCTTCGCCGGCTTCAGCCTGCTCGACGGCGGTCCGGGCCGCACCCAGGCCGGCGCCGGCCCGACCCCGACAAGCTCCCCGACCAACCCGGCCGCCACCCCCACCCCGACCCTGCCGCCCGGCATCGATCCCTGCGTCCTCGGCTCCTGGACGGCAACGTCGCAGCAGCGGGACCTCAAAATCGACGGTCATCCGGTGCAGTTTGTCAGCCGCGGCGGACAGAAGAAGACCTACCGGGCGGACGGCACCTTGACCATCACCTTCGATGGCCGGATCGTCGGCGCGACCGTATACAAGGGCGAACGCTGGGAGGAGCACACCTCCGGCGGCGGCACCCTGAGCTACCGGACCACCGACGACGGTTTCCTGCTCTACAGCAACCCGAAGGTGAAGGGGAACTGGAAGTTCACCCGCAACGGCAGGTACACCAACGGTGGACAGATATCGATGAGCATCGAACCGGAACGCTACACCTGCACCGGCGACACGATGATCCAGGTCTCCAGCTTCTACTCGATCGAGCTGCGCCGGGACAAGCCACAACCGGCGGCCAGCCCCGCCTAGCCAGGTGTACTGACCAGGCACGTCGGTCGAGGTTGTGTGGCAACACGACGTAGGTGGACGTGATGACGAAGGCCCCCGGTTGTGCCGTGGAGCTGTCTGGGATCCGCTCCGCCGGCAGGAGGCATTCGTGTCCCCACGCTCACGCCGCCCTGACTCCCGCGTTCGGTCACCGATCCATGGCGAGCAACCGCCTCCAGCACCTTGAGCTGGGTCAGGCTCCGCATGGATCAAGTTTGTCTATGAGATATGGGCAGCTTTGGCATTAGACGTCATGACATTGGGCTGCCAGCATCGCTTCATGACCGAGTTGATCCGACGTAGCGCCCAGCAGGAGGAGTCGAACGATGTCCTCGACCGTTCGTGCTCACTCAGCACTCTGAGGGCGCGCAGCCTCGGTTCCCGCACCACCTACGAGAAATGACCCCGATGGCCGAAGGAGCACCAACCATGTCACTCGTCCGCATCCAGAACTTCTCCATCTCGCTCGACGGCTTCGGCACCGGCGAAGGCCAGAGCCACGAGGCACATTTCGGTCACGCCGGGGATAGGCTGCACGAATGGATGTTCGCCACCCGGTGGTGGCAGCCCGGCGGTAGCGGCGGCGTCGACGACTCCTTCGCCCAGCAGTTCGGCGCCAGGATCGGCGCGGAAATCATGGGTGCCGGCAAGTTCGGCCACCCCGGATGGCACGAGGACCCGGAGTGGAGGGGTGCCTGGGGCCCCAACCCGCCGTTCCACACACCAGTCTTCATCCTCACCCATCACCCGCGTCCGTCGATCGAGATGGAAGGCGGCACGACGTTCCACTTCATCGACGCTTCGCCTGCCGAGGCGCTGAAGGTGGCCCGCGAGGCTGCCGGCGGCCAGGACATACGCCTCGGCGGAGGGCCCACCATGATCCGCGACTTCCTTGCTGCCGGGCTCGTCGACCACATGCATCTCGCGGTGGTCCCGATCCTGCTCGGCCGAGGCGTACGCCTCTGGGACGGACTGGAGGGCATCGAGAAGGACTACCAGGTCGAGGCCACCTCCTCGCCCAGCGGAGTCACCCATGTGACGTTCACCCGTACCGGTGCCTGAACCACCTCGGTAGCGAACCCGAGACGGGGTCGCTTCCGGGGCGGCCGGGCGCCAGGACTGAGCTGACCGTCGAACCGCGAATGATCGGCCTGCCGGAGCGCACCCGAGTGAACCTTTTCAACCTCCCCCTGCCGTCCGGTGGACCGCAAGGGGAGGTTGAAAAGGTCTATTCAAGATCTGGTCCAGCGACAGACAAGACGGTGGCGCTGCGGTCCGACGCGGGGTCTACCGGCGACGGGGAGCGTCCAGATTGAGCGAGTCGATGCACCGGGACGTGACTGCGGCCGTCCTCGACCATGGCGAAGCCAGGATCTGTCGTTCTCCGGGGGCCGGGCGTTGACCTGTACGCGGCTGCTCGGGGAAATCGCGACAATCCGAACCGCTTCGCCATAGGTCAAGATCTTCGCGCTCATGCGGGTTTGGCGCCGTTGACCCGGCCGACTGGTTCGAATCGGCACGTCACGCACCGCAGGGTCTGCGACCGCCGGTTGAAGACCACCTGCCCTCGGTGGCCGTTCTCTTCGCTCACTCGGTCAGCGGGATGCAGGGCCCTGTACGACCGCCGCCGGACCGTCGGCGACAGCTATCCGGGCGCGCTGCGCATCGTCGCGGGCCGCCTGCTCAGCGGACTTCACCACTGCCTGCCCGCGGCGAGCCTTACGACGAACACGCCGCGTTCGGTGCCACCGCGTCCGACGCGAGGCGATCAACGGCCCGGGCGGGTACTTCGGCTGGAATCTCGACGCCCTCCACGACTGTCTCAGTGGGGGTTCGGCGCGCGGACACCGTTTCGGCTCGTGTGGCACGACTCGGCCGTCGCCCGCGAGCACCTCGTCGACGGCTACGACCAGCGCCTGCTGCGCCCAGCGGTCACCATGGATGACCTGCTGGACATACTCGCGGCACACCACGTCGAGATTGACCTACGCTAAGCCGTCATCCACTATCGGCCCGCCATGTCCTCCATGGAAGCCCGGTGATGGACTGGACCTACCCGGTATAGGGGCCATCTCATCTTTCATGATCAGATGCACGCCCATGCCGCAGAGCACGCGCGGGGCCGGCTGCGCACCGGGTCACAGAGCGTGGCGGCGTACGGCTGGCACGCGGCGTCCGATCACGCCCACGAGTGAACCTTTTTCAACCTCCCCTTGCGGTCCGTCGGAGCGCGAGGTCGGACGCGGTGTGTGAGCGCCGCGCGGTTCAGGTTGAAAAAGGTTCAGTGAGCATCTGGCTGCATTGGCATCGTTGGTGGCTTCGATAGGCGTGGGAGTCTGACAGTTCGGAGCGTGACCCGGCGTACGCATTTGTGCCCGGGGCGTCGTATCCATCCGGGCCCCGCTCTCGGTGGCGCCGGTCCGGACCCGGCGCGGCAGGCCATGATCATTGCTTCTATGCTCAAGCCCGATCAGAGCGGGATAAAAGGCGGTCGGTTTGAACATCTTCGAAGCGGTGCTGCTCGGCGCGGTGGAGGGTTTCACCGAGTTCCTGCCTGTGTCGAGCACGGGCCACCTGACCATTCTGGAGAAGCTGCTCGGGTACGAGCTGGACGATCCTGACATCACCGCGTTCACGGTAATCATCCAGTCGGGTGCGGTGCTGGCTACGATCCTGTTCCTGCGTAAGGACATCGCGCGGATCGTGCCGGCCTGGTTCCGAGGGCTGTTCTCGGCGGCAGCGCGGGCTGATCCGGGCTACCGGTTCGGTTGGGCGGTGATCCTGGGGTCACTACCGATCGTGATCGTGGCGCTGCTGTTCAAGGACACGATCGAGACGACGTTGCGGAGCCTGTGGGTCGTGGCCGGGGCGCTGATCGTGTGGAGCGGGGCGATGGCGTTCGCCGATCACGCGGCCACGCAGGGGCGGCACGAGAATGACGTGACCTGGAAGGACTCGCTGATCATCGGGACGGTGCAGTGTCTGGCGCTGATCCCGGGAGTGTCGAGGTCGGGGGCGACGATGTCGGCGGGCCTGCTGCGTGACCTGGACCGGGTGACGGTGACGAAGTTGTCGTTCTTTCTGTCGATTCCGGCGCTGCTGGGCGCGTCGCTGCTGCAGGGCGTGGAAGAGGCGGGCAATATCGCCGACGGGGTGGGCTGGACGAACACGTTGCTGGCGACGGCGGTCAGCTTCGTGGTGGCGTACTTCTCGGTGTCCTGGCTGTTGCGGTTCATCGCCCGGCACTCGTACAGCATCTTCATCTTCTACCGGGTGGGGCTGGGCCTGCTGCTGATCGTGCTGCTGGCGACGGGCACGATCGAGGCCCAGTGAGCGGGTGCGGTGAGCCCGCCCGGCGGGGGGCGGGCGCTGGCGTACGTCTGCGGGGCAGTTCCGGCGGTCGCGCACCCGACTCGCAACGCGCGACGACATCCGCGCATGCCGCAGACAACGCGCGTTCTGCTGATCAGCACGTCACTATCCGTAGTCGACGATCGGGTGCTGTTCGAATCACGCGGCCAACACCGCAGTCCAGCGGCACCGACAGGACGGGACACGACCGGACGCGACGCCTAGCATCGTCCCGATGAACACTCCCGAAATGCGATCCAACGACGTCCGCACCGACGAGGCCCGCACCACGGAGGCCCTGCGCCTGCTGTCCGGTACGCCAGTCGGACTCGACGTCGCCGTCAAGGGACTCAGCCGCGGCAGCGGTGTCTACGCCTGGTGGGCTGCTCCGTTGATCCTTCCCGAACTCCCCGGGCCGCCGAACGGGAGCGTCCCGTCGCTACGGCTGCTCTACCTCGGCCGGGCGACCAGCCTGCGGGGCCGGATCCTGCGCAACCATCTCCGCCGCTCGGGCAGTTCGACGCTGCGCCGCACACTGGCCGGGCTACTCGCGTCCGAGGGCTACCGGACGACCTGGACCGACCGCGTTGTCCTGGTACCCGAGGACGAGGCACGGCTGACCGCGTGGATGTACGCGCATCTGCGTCTCACCTGGGCCGAGGACGCGGAGCCGGCGACCATCGAGGCCGAACTCGTCAGGCGCCTGCACCCACCACTCAACGTGCACGGCGTCGATTCCGAACACGTCCAGGCGGCCGTGGTCGCCGCGAAGGACGCCTACAACACCAGCAGCGGCCCGCCCGAGCCTACGCGGGCGTCGTGACCGATTACCCGGCGCGAGCGGGTACCGATACACGCCCATGCCGACGTGAGTAAGCCGGATCAGAGGTCAGTCTCGATGCCCGATGAGTGCCTTAGTAAACATCGCGAGATAGCCGTCATGAGCCAAGCGCAAATCTCCGAGCTCATCTCTGGCGAACCATCCGATGGCGTCGTGTTCTTCTGGAGCGGCATTGGCCGGAGTTCCGGTCCAGGTTTCGACCAGCCAGATCTGCATGGTGAACGTCTCAGCACGGATTTCGCCCATCGGCGGGCCTACTGGCCGTGCGACGTCGATCCCTAGCTCCTCCCGGAGTTCCCGCACCAGCGACGCGGCAGGAACCTCCCCGGGCTCCACGTGGCCTCCTGGCAAATCCCAGAGGTCGGGATACAGGCGGCGCTGGGCGGATCGGTGGCACAGCAGTAGCCGATTGCCGTTCCGGAGGAGCGCCGTAACTATGTGCGCCGGAGCAACACTCTGCGTGGAATACGACACATGCGGATTCTGCCATGTTGAGCCTCCGCTGTACCACCAGTCAATGAACCTTTTTCAACCTGAACCGCGCGGCGCTCACAGACCGCGTTCGACCTCGCGCTCCAACGGACCGCAAGGGGAGGTTGAAAAAGGTTCAATAGGTAGCCGCGATTCGAGCGTACGATGGTACCGGCAGACGGCGGACCGATTGTCCGACTGACTTCGTTCGGCCGTAGTCACGCACGGCGACGATGTGATCTGCTGGTCGGCGTGTGGAACACGCTTCACGTTGATGTCTCGTTGGACGACCTGCTGGCCCGACCGGTCGTCGGTGCCGGTGGCCTCACTCGCGACGAGGCGCACGCCGAGGTGCACGCCGAGGTGCACGCCGAGGTGCAGAAGATCCTCGACGCTGATTCGACGTTGGCCCGCGCGGCTGCGCAGTGGCGGATGGATGTGCCGCGGGTCCGGGTTGGTTCGCAGGTACGGACGATCTACGAATACAACGACGACCTGCGGAAAGCGGCGCTGGCTTGGCTCGACGACTTCCTTCGGAAAATCCGTGACGCTGGCGTCGGCATTCGCGTGGCGAACCGTGTACCAGTGCTTCAGGATGTCGAGGACCCCGGTCGGCAACGGTTCCCGCGGGTCGCTGTCGACGGTCACGTCGAGAAGTCCTGCGCCGAGCCGCGATGACTTGCCGGCCTGGACCGTTCCGGACACCACGGCGCCGGTCACGCGGCTGATCGAACCGTCGGCCGCGACCATGTGGACCTCGGCGCGGATACGGCGGCGGCGCAGGCTGGCCTTGGTCGACTGCCCGACCGAGGCCAGCGCGGTCACCAGGGCGGGTTCCGGTCGGCAGCCGAGCAGCCGGACCTGCGGCACCGGCGGTGCGGCTTGCGCGCGGCACACACCGGTGACGTCCCGGCATGTGCCGTGGGGCGCTCCCGCATGACCGGGATCAGCTTGCGCGGCGTCTTCGGCTGCCGGACCCGTTCCATCGGTGAGCGGTCGATGACCTGCTCGTCGACCAGCAGCCACTTGAAGAACTGCTGCAGTCCCTTGTGCTTGTTCGGCGTGGTCGAGGCGGACCTGGTTTCGATCATCCAGGCCTGGAACGTCTCCACATGCACCCGGGTCACCCCGCACGGATCATCGGCCGCGTCCTCAGCGTCCGGGTCCGGGGAATGCTCCCCCAGGTACCGGCCGAGCTGGGCGGCGGCCAGCAGATAGTTGTAGCGGGCGGTCTTCGGATAGTTCCCGGCCCGCAGCGACCGGTCCCAGTCCCGCAGGAACCCGGCCCAGGTCCGGGAGAGCCCGACGGTGAGCTTTTGAAGATCCAGTAGTGGCATGACACCTGCCCGAGTCAAGGAGTCCAACAGCGGCGTGCTGGACCGGGCATTCACGCCAAGCCATGAAACGAGGCCGGCCCCGGTGGGGTCCAGGCTGCGGGTCACAAGGTACAGGCACTTCAGGGCGGCTTGCTAACTCGGGAAGTGTCCACGAGCTCGGACGGCACGCCGGTAGCAGGCGTTCAACGACTCGATCGCATTCGTGGAGCAGATCACTTTTCCGATTTCGATGTCGTAGTCCAGGAAAGGAATAAACTCGTTTCCACCCGCTACGCCACGCAGAAGATCGCCGACGGACGAACCGCCCCTGAGGTCCGCCCCGAGGCTGTCGCCGACGCCGACCAGGCTTTCGCCCAACTGCGGTCCGGAACCGGCGCCACGACCCACGACGGCTCATTGGCTCGGGCGGCACACGTCCGCCTCGCCCGCCCCGGCCGGAAGTCGTTTCCCAGGCAGGCCGTCCGGATCTGCTGCCGAGCCAGCGGGACAGCTCGTGGTTTGCGTCGCCGCACCGTCGATCGGGTGAGCAGGTCGATCTCTTTCGGCGAACGTCAGAGCACCACCGCAAGCTCCCGGGGGTTGGGCCCGAACAACGGAGCCTGCGGTGGTCTCGGTTCTGCCGGCCTGGCCTCAACGACGCGTGGCCGGACAGGTCGGTGCCGCGGTCAGCATCCGTAAGGGCTGCCGGGCGGGTTGCCGCTGAGGAAGTTCTCGCGTACCCACCCGGATACGCCCGTCGCGTTGTTGGTCAGATGCGTCCAGAGATAGCCGTCGTGCCCGATGACCTGGCAGTGGTAGGTCGCGCGCTGGCCGACTTGGCCGTGTCCAAGGGACGTGCAGTCGGCGCCTGGACCCGTACGGATGTTGACGCCCGAGGCGATGAACTGCCCGAACGTGTCCAGCGGGCGGCTGAAGCCCTGCGGACAGGACAAGATCGAGCTGGACCGCCCGGGGACCGGCGTATCGGCGGCGTAGGCACCGCTCGCCGACACCAGCGACATCACCGAGACCGCCGCCAGCAGCGCCAGCGTGAACCGGCCGTGCCTGGCCAGCCCCGTCGACCTCTCCTGCGGCATTTCCGTTGTGACATTCACGGCTTGTTGGTTGCTCACCGGTGACATCGTCGGCTCCTTCCTACTCTGGTTCTCGATACCTGGAAGGTCGTCGCGGGCTCCCGGCCGTTCTCCGGCCGAACCTGCTCCCGGCAACGTGATGAGAACTCGTAGACTCAGCCAAGCCGACGGCGACTTCAAAGCGGCTTCACCGCTCCTTCGCGCCTCCGACGGGAGGCGGCGGTGAAGCGGAAGAAGAGCAGCAGTTGCACGGACGAGCCTCTGGTGCAGCCCTGCCGGAAGTCGGCTGGGCCGACCGACCCCGGTCGATGGTGCCGGTGCCGCTCCGTGCGGCGCCCGGCGGTCGTCACATTTTCATGTCTGAGGGGGCGGCGGCGCAGCGATGCGCCGTCGCTACCCGGCCCGATCGCGCACGTCGCACACCGACGCCCTCGTCACTCTCCGTGCCCTGTCGTTCAATGAACCTTTTTTTAACCTCCCCTTGCGGTTCGACGGACCGCAGGGTCGGACGCGGTGCGTGAGCGCCGCGCGGTTCAGGTTGAAAAAGGTTCAATGTGTCGGACGCACACTCGTGCCGACGAGCGGATGTCATTCGTGCGTTACAGAACCGGTAACCCATCTGCCTGCCAGCGCGAGCTGCCCGGCGGCCAACTCGGAGCGTGCGTCAGCGATCCATTGCCTGATCTCAGTCGCCGACTGCTCCACCGCTCGGTCGGTCGTGTCGATGACTCGCACAGCCCAGCGATGATCAGTGCTCGTCCAGTCGCTCCAACGAGCCCATCTCATCCGCTCGTACCCGGCGGCGGTGATCACCTCGGGCCGATGACGGGGATCGCGGGCGTGCTCGCGATGCCACCGCGCCCATCCGACGAACGACTGCTTGGCATCACGATTCCACTTCCCGGGGTCACGCTCCTCGATCCGGTGCCAGCGCACCTGCTCGTCGACGTCCATCAGGCACGCCGCGATCCCGTCGAGTTCGGTCGCCGAAGGACTCGCCAGCACCTCGCCCAGGGGCGACTGCCCGGCCAGCAACACGTCGATGCCCCGCGCTTGGTAACGCAGGACGCGCTGGATCCACACCTCCATGCTGCGCTGACGCCATCGGGTGTCCGCGCCGTCAGGAACGCCGATTTCGTCGAAGTCGTGCACGACAAGTCCTTCAATCTCCGCAGACGCCCACACCGCCGTGCTCTTTCCAGAGCAACTCGAACCAGCGACCGTCAGCAACATCCCGATAGTTTGCCAATGATCCTGTCCCAGGCACGACCGCATTCCCAATGTGGGCACCGACTTCGACGGCCGGCCACGGTTGCATCCGCTCATCGCACCCCTTTATGTCAAGGCCCCCCTGACACCGGGGGTTTAGGGTGGTTGGTGGCGGGTCCGGGAAGTGGCTTGTCCGAAGGGCCGATGTCCGGGGTCAGGTCGGTTCGCCCAAGGCGCCGAACTGTCGGTCAGCGAGGTCGCCGAACGGGCCGGCATCGGACAGTCGACGGCGTCGGAGCAGCTGACGCTGCTGCGTCGCGGCGGCATCCTCACCTCCCGCCGGGAAGGGCAAGATCGTGTTCTACCGCGCAGATCGTGACAGCGTCATGGACGCAACCGCGCTGGATAACCTCCGGGCGTACCTGCCCACCTGCTGCTGAGCCGTACCTGCGCATTCTTCGGGTGTCAGCTGCATAGCTCCCGAGGTATCTCGACGCAAGCGGCGCCGATGCGCGCCGCCCGCCGCGAAGACGGTGACCAGGAGTAGTAGGGGTATCAGCCGCGCGGCGCGTACATGATCACGGCGACGCCGATCAGGCAGATCACCGCGCCGGTGATGTCCCACCGGTCGGGGCGGAACTTGTCCACGACAACGCCCCACGCCAGGGAGCCGGCGACGAAGATCCCGCCGTAGGCGGCCAGGATCCGGCCGAAGTTCGGGTCCGGCTGCAACGACGCCGCGAACCCGTATGCGCCGAGGGCCACGATCCCAGCGGCGATCCACAGCAGCCCGCGGTGCTCCCGCCAGCCCTGCCAGATCAGCCAGGCCCCGCCGATCTCGGCCAGCGCGGCGAGGACGAACAAGACGAGGGAACGCGCGAGGGTCACGACGAGGACCCTATCGAGATCCCCTCCGGCGTCTGCTGCACGGACCGTCCGGCGCAGGCGCAATCCCGACCCGCGCACCCAGCCTGGTGCCGGCGCACCCGCCGGGCCGCCCACCACCACGCGGCACCCGCCGCCACAGCCAGGCCGACCGCGACGCCCGACATCATCCGCGTGGTGACAACCCAGCCGGCGCCGCCGACGAGCCCCGCCGCCAGCAGCACCGGCAGCAGGCAGCACGCCGCGCACGCGACCCCGGCCAGCCCGGTCAAACCGGACGGCAGCACCCGACGTCGATCAACCCTCGGCACGATCACTCCCTTGACGGTGAGTTCGACGAACGGCAACGGGCAGCACGGGCTCTCCGCGCACGCGACCAGGTCGTCGCAACCAGTGGCGACCGCCTCGCGCAGCGTGTCCCGGATGGACCTGGCCGAGGCCGGCTGATCCCGAGCCCTCCGACGCCCTGGGTCAGCAGCCCCCGGTAGCTGCCGATCCGCGCCTGGCGGTCGGCGTGGGCTGGTACGCCCGGGCTCTGACCTGGCGGCCAACCAATCGTTAGGCGGCCATCTCTAGTGTCCCGAGCGACGCGGCCGGATCGTGACAGCGGGCGGCGAGACTCATGGTTGGAGGTCCTATGTGGCTTTTCTGGGGCAGAGGGGCGACTGGTCGACGGCGGAGGGATAGAGTCGCGGTGACCCTCGGCGCGGCGCTGCTGGGTGTGCTCCCGGCAACCGCGCCCGGTGTGGCGGGGCCCCCGCCGGCGACCGCGCCACAATCCGGAGTGACCGCCGCGGCGCCGACGCCGTTGACCGTTCTGCACTTCAACATGCGGGGCATCATCCGGAACGAGGGAGCCGGCGGAGCCAACATCGACCCCAGCCGGGCGAACGTGGTCGACCACGTGGTCGCGGCGATCAATCAGCACCGCCCGGACGTGGTGTCGCTGAACGAGGCCTGCTGGACCCAGGTCCAGATGATCCGCGAGGCGGTCCAGGGCACGAATCCGCTGGTGGGCCGGTTCGCCTACGGCGACGCGCGGGACTACCAGGCGTTCGACGCCGCACCGCAGTACAAGGTCCCGGGGCTGGACGACCAGCGCTGTGTCCAGGCGACCGGCCGGACCTGGCCGGACACGCTGGCCGGCGGCGGTATGGCGATCCTGGTCCGGGGGCCGGCCGCGTACGACAGCGAGGTGTACCACGAGCCCGCTGGCGGACCCGGCACGCACCTCGGCCGGGCCGCCTGCGTCACGGCCCGGACGCCCGCGGTCTTCCGGGCCTGCGTCACGCACATCGCCGCCGCCGACGGCGGCGGGGTGGGACAGTTGGCCCAGGTACGTGCGGCGCTCCGGCTGGACAATCCCGCGCTGCCGACGGTCTTCGTCGGCGACCTGAACGCGGACCCGCTGGAGGACCATCTCGTGCCGGTCTACTCCCCCCAGGTCGCCGGTGGCGTCACCGGTTACCCGCCGGGCGACGGCTACTACTACGAGGCGGACATGTGCCCGGGCAGCACCGAGCCCACCCACCCGTGCACCGCTCCGATCCGGGACGGTGAGCCCACCTTCCAGAACGGAAAGATCGACTACATCTTCTTCAACAGCGCGAACTTCGACATCCGGATGAGCGCCGCGACCTACTCGCCCGCCGGCCAGTGCGCCGGTCGGGACTGCTCCGACCACCGGATGCTCGTCGGGCGGGCCACCCTCGCCCTGCCGGGTACCCCCACCGCGCTGCCGCCGGACGGGCCGGGGGCCCAGTGCCCGACCATGGTCTTCACCCACCACGACCAGCCGGCCAGGGTGTCCGTCGTCGGCGGGCGGACGACCTGCTCCCGCGCGAGCCGGCTGATGCAGGACTTCTTCCTCAAACTGTCCGAGGGGACGGGGTCCGTCGACTGGGCCAAGCCGCTCCGGCTCGACGAGTGGACTTGCACGCAGACCCCCGGTCCGGCGCAGTGGTACGAGGGCGGGCGCTGCGTCAGCGACCTGGGACACACCATCGAGGCACGGACCACCTGATCCCCCGCTGATCCACTCGCCGCACGGCGGGCGGGCCGCACGGCGTCCCTACCACCGGGGGTTCTCCCCTGCCGCGCATCCCGGCCGGTTCGGGTGCGGCCCCGGGACGGTCACCACCGTCCCGGGGCGCAGGTCGGAGAGGATGCGTGCTCATCTCGGCGGGACGAGCATGCGTACACAAATCCTCGAGGAAGCCATCCCCTCGATCCTCTTCGCTATGCGCCCTCGGGTATCTCGTTGCCCTTCCCCTCATAGCGTGGAGGCTGGAGCTTGAGGGATAGAGGTTCATGACTGAGACGAGACGCCAGTTCGATCCGGAGTTCCGGGCGGGCGCGGTGCGCATCGTGCGCGAGACCGGTAAGTCGATCGCTCAGGTCGCGCGTGACCTGGAGGTCAACGGCGGGACCCTGGCCAACTGGGTGAAGAAGGATCGCGAGAGGCGCGGTGAGACCGCTGCCGGGCAACTGGCGGAGGACGAGCGGGCGGAGCTGGCCCGGCTGCGGCGGGAGAACGCGGAGCTGGCGATGGAGCGTGATGTCCTCAAGCGATCCGTGGTCCTGTGGGTCAAGGAAGCGACGGGCCGGTGAGCGTGGCCGCCTTCATCGCTTCCCAGCGGACCGATCATGACGTTCCGCACGCGATGGCCTGCCGGATGTCGGGGGTGTCCGAGTCATGGTTCTACAAATGGCGTGACCGGCCGCCGACGCCCCGCGATGATCGGCGTGCCCGGCTGACAGCCGCGGTCCGGAAGGTCTTCGACGACTCGGGCGGCACATACGGCAGTCCCCGCATCGGCATCGAGCTGCGCGAGCTGGGCTGGCAGGTCTCGGACAACACGATTGCGCGGCTCATGGCCGAGTTCGGGCTGACCGCTCGGGGCAAGCGCCGCCGTCGTGGCCTGACCCGTCAGGGCACACGTCCGGCCGCGCCGGACCTGGTCAAGCGGGTGTTCACCGCGCCGGCGTCGGATCTCGCCTGCTGCGGCGACATGACCGAGATCCGCACCGACGAGGGCAAGCTCTATCTGGCCACCGTCATCGACCTGTACTCCCGCCGCATCCTCGGCTACGCCATGGGCGCCCACCACGACGCCGGGTGGTCGTCGCCGCGTTGAACATGGCCGCCGTCACCCGCGGCGGCAGCGTCGGAGGGGTGATCTTCCACAGCGATTGAGGCAGCGAATACCGCTCGGCCGACTTCGCCCGAGCCTGTAACCGGTGGAAGGTACGCCATTCGATGGACCGGGTCGGGTCGTGCTTCGACAACGCCGTCGCCGAGGCCACGTTCTCCACCATCAAGGTCGAGTACGTGCACCGCCGCCACTTCCGCACCCGCACCGAGGCCCGCCTGAAGATCGCCACCTGGATCACCGAGTTCTACAACCGGCGCCGCCGGCACTCCGTCTGCGACTGGCGCTCACCCATCGACTACGAACGATCAGAGACCCGCACCCTGGAGGTCCAGGCCGCCTAACGGAGCCCTCCACGATTCCAGGGATTGACAAAGCCCGCCCCGCAGCCGCTTGACGAAACCCATAGGGCCCCCAGGGTAGGAGGACGGCGGCCGATCCTCCCCCTGGGAACGGAGAAGATCAGCTACCACGCTCCGACGACGGCCGGGCCGGCCGCACCTACCGTCATCGACATGCACGACGCCCCGGAGTACCTTGCCCGCGATCACTACGAGGCGCTGGTCGTCGGCAGTGGCTTCGGCGGCGCGGTGGCCGTCTGCCGGCTCGCCCAGGCCGGGATCGACGTCGCCGTCGTCGAGCGCGGCCGCCGCTGGCCGGCCGGCAGCTTCCCGCGCGACCTGTCCCGGCTGGACGACGGCTGGCTGTGGCTGTGCAACCACGGGCTCTACGACGCGCTACCGCTCAACGACATCCTCGCCGTCCGGGCCGCCGGGTACGGCGGCGGCTCGCTGGTGTACGCGAACGTGGCCGCCCGGTCGCCGCAGGCGGTCTTCGCCGACTGGCCCGCCCCATACAGCCGGGCGCACCTCGACCCGTTCTACGACCTCGCCGCGCACATGCTGGACATCTCGCCGGTGCCGGCCGACCGCGACCTGCCGCCCAAGACCCGGCTGATGGCGGAGGCGGCCACCCGGCTCGGCCACCGCGACGGGTTCTTCCACCCCAACCTGGCGATCACCTTCGACGATCGCGGCCCCGGCCAGACCAACCGGTTCGGCGTGCCCCAGCGCGGCTGCACCTACTGCGGCCAGTGCGACATCGGCTGCAACGTCGGCGCCAAGAACAGCCTCGACCGCAACTACCTGGCGCTGGCCGAGCGGGCCGGCGCCGAGGTCGGCACGCGCACCGAGGCGGTCTGGATCGGCGCCGCCGGCGACCGTGGCTACCGGGTACGGCTGCGCGAGTATGGACATCCCGGCACCGGCAAACTGGGCACAGAACGCGAGGTCACCGCTCGGTACGTCTTCCTGTGCGCCGGCGCGCTCGGTAGCACCGAGATCCTGCTGCGCAGCCGCGACCAGTACGGCACACTGCCGGACCTGCCCGCCACAGTCGGCAGCCGGTTCTCCGGCAACGGTGACTTCCTCAGCTTCGGCCGGGACCTCGGCGCCGATTTCGCACCCTCGGTCGGCCCGACCATCACCACCGCCTCGGTCATCCGCGCCGGCGACCCCGACGACGAGCGCTGGTTCGTCATCGAGGAGGGCGGCTACTCCGAGCACATAGCGGAGCTCGTCAGTTCAATGCACCTGCCGTCCTACCTGACCGAGCGCATGAACCGCAGCGCCCGTGCCCTCATCGGCACCGCCCAGACCTTCGCCGGCCACCTGCGTACCGACCGGACAGCCGTGCTGCTCGCCATGGGCCGTGACCGTGCCGACGGCCGGATCGAGCTGCGCGGCAAACAGCACAGGCTGCGTGTCGTCTGGGACACCACCCGCAACGACCCGCTCTACACCGACGAGCAGGTGGTCTCCGCCGCCGTCGTTCGCGCGCTCGGTGGCACCCCGTTCGCGCCACCCACATGGCGCATGTTCCGCCAGCCGGTCACCGTGCACAACCTCGGCGGCGTACCGATGGGCGAGGATCCGAGCCGCGGCGCCGCGTCCCCGGACGGCGAGGTCTTCGGCCACCCGGGCCTCTACGTCCTCGACGGCGCGCTACTGCCCGACGCGACCGCCGGCAATCCCTCGCTGACCATCACCGCAGTCGCCGAACGGTGCATCGAGATCGCGATCCGCCGCATCACCGCCGACC
This sequence comes from Plantactinospora sp. CA-294935, assembly GCF_050936445.1. Classification (NCBI taxonomy): domain Bacteria; kingdom Bacillati; phylum Actinomycetota; class Actinomycetes; order Micromonosporales; family Micromonosporaceae; genus Plantactinospora; species Plantactinospora sp. CA-294935. The sequence goes on along the minus strand of NZ_JBNJMU010000001.1, from coordinate 5,558,047 downwards.
CCGCCTGGCAGGCACCGCAGCACGCCGACGCCGCACCCCGCCCGGTACCGGAGGACGCCGCCGTGGAAGCAGTCGCCACTCGCGGCCCGATCCGCAGGCGCGCAGCCGGAGTCCGCTTCACAGAGGTGATGACCGGCACGGTACGACTGCCCGCAGCCACCGACGAGGCCAGGCCGTCCTGCGCCGCCCAGCTGCGGCTGACCGTGGTGATACCCGACCTACAGGCCATGATCGACGATCCGACACACGCGGCCGAAATCTACGGCACCGTCCGGGTGACCGGCCTGACCGCCCGCCCGACCATGGTCTCCAGCGGCCGCCTGCACCTGCTCGCCACCGTCGACGGCGGCCCGGAACGCACCATGACCTACCACCTGCCGTTCACCGATGACACCGGCAGCCCCTGGCTGCTGCTCGGCACGAAACACGTCCACCGCGGCCGGCAGAACAACCCGTGGTACGCCACCACCCGCCTCGCTGTCGCCGTCGTCGACCCTGACAAGCGCTACGACGCGATCGAACCCACCGGCCGGATGACCATCAGCCTGCCAGAGGTCGTCCGCCTTGTATCGTCACTGCGCACCACCGGCGGCGGTGGCGCGACTACCGTCGCCCGGTTCGGTCGGTTCTTCACCGGTCAGGTCGCCCGCGCGTACCTGCGACCGAGCAGTGGCCGGCGCAACCGAGCCGCAGCGCGGAAGCTCTGATCGTCGACGTTCCGCGGGAGTCAGTCGTCGAGACGAGTCCGGACCCGTACTTCCTTCCCACGGTCGTCGCACCCGTGAAGGTAAGAAGTCGGGACGCACGCCGAGATGAACGAAACGGCAGTTCACCGATGAAATCAGATGGCGTACCCGGCGGGTTCGCCGTGGCGGGACGCGCCGCCGCAGTACGGGACCTGGTGGACGGTCGGTGGGCTGTTCCGTCGTTGGCAGCGTGACGGGACCTGACGGAAGATCCTGGCCGGGCTTCGGACGAGGACGGACGCGGCAGGGTTGATCACCCGGGGTGTCAGTGTCGACTCCACCAGCGCCCGGGCGCATCAACACGCGGCCGGTGCCGCAGAAAAGGGGTCTCCAGGTCGAACCGCGAGGCGGAGTCGACACCGAACCGGACGACCACGCGTTGGGCAGGTCCGGGGCGGGCTGACGACAAAGCTGCACCCGGGGTGTGAGCAGGGGCAGCGGCGGCACACCGGCGGAAGAAGGGGTCGAAGGGCGGCCGGCCACCGTCCTTCGACCCCGACATTCACAAGCAGTGCCACGCCGTGGAATGTGGCATCAAGCGGCTCGAACGCAACCGGGCCGTCGCCACCGGCGTCGACGAACTCGCCGTCCGGTACCGGGCCACCGTCCACCTCGCCGCGACAGACGAGTGGCTCCACTCCGACTTACGAAAACGCGGCCTAGACGGTTTGCGATCCTAGCGGCCGTTGGAGATTGACTGATTCCAAGACCGCCACGGCCTCCAGCGAAATCAGGCGCGAGTTCTGCAGGGCGACGACCTTCCACTGGTCGTCCTGCCAGCTCATGACGAACAGTTGCATGGAGTACCGGCTCAGCGGCGGCTCCTCTTCGCCTGGCATCGCGATCCCGACGCGGTGGTGTACGACGCCGCAGCCCGGCCCAATAATCCGGGCGAACGGCACCTCGCCGTGCAGTAGCCGCGACCCCTTCACCACCGTGTCGAAAATTGGCTGATGGGTGGCGATCATGTGCTCGCGTCCCCGGTAGATGGTCCCCTCGAAGTCCGCGAACTCAGCGTCGTCGGCGAAGTCGGCAAAGAATGCGGTGGCGTCACCGCGGTTCCATGCCTCGTTCATCCGGGCCGGGATGGCACTGATCGCCTCGACCGAGTGTTGCATGTAACTACCTTTCTGCGTTGTCAGCCTTCAAGCTATTCGATGTCACCATTTGGTGCGGTGACGACGAGCAGGATGTTGGGGATGCCGGCCCCGAACTCGCCTTCGAGGAGCTTGCTCGCCTGAGCGAGGTCCGAATCTGGGTCGTCGAAGCCACCCGTCGACAGGGTGCCGAGGACCCCGTTGAGGATCGCGGTCAGCGCGAACACGACCAGCGAGCCGAGGAGGTCAGCCGGGCGCGCCGGACGACCAGCCTCCCGCGCGCAGTGAACCTGACGACCTCCTCCGCGGTCCGGTCGGTCCGGATGCCTGTCGATGACAGTCTGTAGGCGCCGGCCCCGCGGTGTCCTCAGAGTGGGGTGTCGATCCGGCCCCTCCCCAGGGTGGGCGAGGCGGCGTCGGCTCCTACTGCGGTAGGAGGCGTTCGGGCCTCACGGTCGGGGTCGACGGCGTCGGTGCTGATCGTCGGGGACGCGGCGGTCGTCACCCAGAGCGCCTACTCCGTGGTGGTTACCGCCCTGGCGGTGGTCGGGGCCAGCCGCCCACGATGGGTCGACACCGTCGTGACGGTTATCTGCCTCTGGTGCGGCCGGGTTTGTTGGTCACCCCAATCCCTGGCGATCGGTCTTGTCGGAGTTGCCTTGAGCGACTATGAGCTGCAACGTGTCTCGTAGGCGCTTCCGATCTTGCGAAGTGAGCGCATCTCGCCGGTTCGATGCCCTGGCCACCCAGCCCGGAGCCGCCGGTCGGCGCGACCCGTCGCGCGCTCGGTGGGCTGCTCAACATCATCCAGGTCGCCCAGGACTGGAACGTGAAACGCGTGGGCGTCGCCAGCACAATCGGCGTCTACGCCGGCGTCGGGACCGAAGGCGCGCTTGCCGAGAACCTGCCCCTGCCGATGACCGCACCGCGTCCGATCCCGGCCTTCAAAAAGATCGGCGAGCTACTCAACGCCCACCTGGCCGAGGCGACCGGCATCGACATCGTCAACTGCCGAATCTCCGGCGCCTGGGGACTGCTCGGCCACCACGACCCGTTCTTCCCCGCGCCCGAGCTCATCCACGCCGCTGTCGACGGGCGCGCGCCGGATCTCTCCGGACTCCGGACGCCCGCACACCTCGACGACGCGCTCGACCTCTGCTACGTCAAGGACACCGGCCGGGCGATCGCGCTCCTCCAAACCGCCGACAAGCTCCACCACCGCACCTACAACGTCGGCACCGGCCGCGCCACGACCAACGCCGAAGTCATCGCCGCGATCAGAGCTGTCATCCCCAACGCCAACCTCACGTTGCCCCCGGGCCGGACCAGCAGCCGCGGCCACCTCGACATCACGCGTCTTCGACAGGACGCCGGCTACCAACCCGCGTACGACACCGAACGCGCCACCTCCGACTACATCTCCTGGCTACGCGCCGGCAACGAACGCTGACCATCCGAACGCACCCATCACGGCTAGGAGCGGGGCGTATCAGACGAGGTGTTTAAGCCCTGGTCCTGACGGGGTGGCGGAGTGAGGACACTCCGCCACCCCGGAGGGCGATGCGAAAATGGTTCAGGCGGATTCCACCGGCCGGCAGCTCGTCAGTCGGGTGGGTTGTTGACCCGGCCCTCAACCGCGCACTGCACGTACTGCCGATGATGCTGGGCATGGCCAAACGACTCCAGCGAGGAGCTGACGATGCTCATCTCGTCACCGAATGCCCTGCCAGACTTGCCGTTCGTCTGCGGCGGGGTCGGTCACCTCCTCGATCCGGTTAGTGATCAGCGCGACAGTTCGGTCGGCGATGCGGTAGGGGGCCCAGCTTGGTGCGTTGCCGGTTATGAAAGAGACCCAGAGGCCATGCATGGTCTCAGCCACCGCTCGTGATGGAGTATCGCCGAGGCGTGGGCGGACGTCCGGCCGGTCGATGGTGTCGAAGATGTACGGGAGATCGATGCCGTGGCAGGCGCCGAGCCCATTGTTCGCGGCGGGCTCTGGGTGGTCGAACCGGTAGACCCAGGTGGCCGCCCGCCGAGCTTCGGCGACTCGTACGACCGGAATGCCGAAGGTCCAGTCGGTGGCGATGGCCGAGAGGATCTCTGCGTGGCTTGCCTCCGGCCGGTTGGCTCGGTAGACCGCTGCTTGAGCGGATGTCAGGCCGTACCTCGCTGCGGTCGCCGCCACCGCGTCGCCGTCAATGTGGTCCCAGACGCCGGACGCGACCAGGAAGAGCCGTGCCTCGTCGCGGTTGGAGCCGACAAGCAGCGGCACGTCCGCGGCCGCACCACGCCGAAGGGACTCCAACGGGGTGTCCACGAGCACATCGCCGTCGACGACCGGCGCGAACGCGAGCTGGCTCACTGCGATCGCGCCCCACTTCGCGGGATCGGGGGCGGTCTGGACCTCGGTGACCAGGTCTGAGGCAGCATCGACCAGCGTTTGCAGGGGAACGTTCTCGATAGCTGTACGGGTGGGCGCCACGCCGAGCGCATCGGCGAGGTGACCGGCGACCAGAAGCCCTTGCTCGACGGTGAGCGTGTTGGCGGCCGCGCCGCTCTGCGCGATCACGCGGCTGAACAGGCCCTTGGCCGCGGGCATCGACATCAGCGTGACGGCGCTGATCGCGCCTGCGGATTCCCCTGCGACGGTGACCCGGGCGGGATCCCCACCGAAGGCGGTGATGTTGTCCTGTACCCAGAGCAGAGCCGCCATCTGGTCGAGCAGCCCCAGGTTGGGGTGTCCGTCTCGCAGGTACAGGAAACCTTCGGCGGCCAGCCGGTAGTTGATCGTCACGCAGACGACCCCGGCTGCGGCGAAGGCGCTGCCGTCGTACTCACCGACCGATCCGGAGCCGTTGGTGAAGGAACCACCGTGTATCCAGACCAGCACCGGCAACCCGCCGGCAGCAGGGTCCGGCGTCCACACGTTCAGATTCAGGCACTCCGGTCCCGGATCCGCGATCTCGGGGAAGAACGGGCGATACGGCGGCGGGTAGTGCCCCTTGGGGACGGTCGGACCGTACTCGGTGGCGGACCGGACGCCCTCCCACGGGGCGACGGGCTGCGGCGGCCGCATCCGGTTCGGCCCGAACGGTGCTGCCGCGTACGGGATCCCCAAGAAGGCCATGCCGGAAGCCGTCGGCCGGCCGCGCACGTTGCCGGCCCGTGTCGTTGCGATGAGGTTCATATCCTCAGGTGCGCGCTCGGCGCCGAAAGTTCGACCGATCGGCCGACGAATGTCGGCAGCTATAGTCTTGAACAGTGATCGACGCCATGTCGGACGCGGATCTGGTACGTCTCGCCCGGGCTGGCGACGCCGCCGGCCTCGGCGTGCTGCTACATCGTCACGAGGCGCGGATGCTCGCGACCGCGTATGCCCTTCTCGGCTACGGGCCCGAGGCGCAGGACGCTGTGCAGGAGGCTTTCGTCGTCGCCTTGTCCCGCCTGGCTACCCTGCGGGACCCGGAGACCGTCGGTCCCTGGCTGCGAGGCATCGTCCGCAGGGTCTGCCTGGCTTCCCGGCGCGTGCGCAGCCCGATCCTCGTCGCAGACGTCGGGGTGGATGTGGCCGCCGCTGCCGCCGACCCGGCCGAGTTGCTCGAACGGCAGGCATTGCGAGACTGGGTGTGGCACGCCTTGGAACAGCTGACGCCGAACCTGCGGCTGGTGTCGCTGCTGCGCTACTTCACCGAGGCCAACGCGTACACGCAAATCGCCCAACTGTGTGGCGTACCCGTGGGTACGGTGCGTAGCCGCCTCAGCGAAGCACGCAAGAAGCTTGCCGAACAGTTGCGGGCGACCGCCGCGGTGGCCCATCCCGACGCCGCCGCACGCACCCTGCGGTCGCATCGGGAGGCCGAGGAGAGCCTGGCCGCGATGCGTGCCGGTTCGGTCGCCGCGACGCTCGCCGAAACCTGGTCTCCATCGGCCGAGGTGGCGTTGCCTGACGGGACTCTCGAGCACGGATACGGCCGGCTGGCGCGCATCATCACCGCCAATCACGAGGACGGCGTCCGGTACCGCTTGACCAACGTCGTGGCCAGTAGCGATGTCTCCGTGTGGGAGACCGAGTTCTTGAACCCGCCCGACAAGCCCCTGCACTGCGCGCCTGCGGGTGTCTGGCTCCACTTCCTTGACGCCGGTCGCACACAGCGGTTCCGACTGCTGCACGTTCCCCAGCCATAGAACCATCGAGGCGCCGCTGTGTGATCCCTACATGTCCGATGACCGAGCGCCGCCGGTGAGCAGGTGGCGGAAGGGCGCGGACCGAGCCCGAGTACGCGCAGCCGATGATCGTGGGTGGCACGGACGCCGATCAGACGTATCCGTGGATGGTGTCGCTGCAAAAGAACAGCCACTTCTGCGGTGGCTCGCCGGTGAGTCCGGAGTGGATCGTCACGGCCGCGCACTGCCTGCGCGCTGACAACTTCGTCGGGTTGCAGCTGCGCATCGGTTCGATCCGCAAAGACACCGGGGGCGTCCTCGTCACGCCCGAGCGGTTCGAGACCCATCCGGAGGCCGACCTGGCCGTCATCCGGCTGACCGCCCCGGTGGCCCTGCGACCCGTGCCGATCGCGGATTCCGCCGCGGAGCAGACCCCGGTGCGCATCTTGGGCTGGGGGTGCACCAGGGATCCACAGGACCACGAGGGTTGCGCCGAGCCCGAGGTGCCGCCACCGCATCTTCTCCCCGGCCTGGCTTTCCATCTGCCGGATCATGGGCTCATGCAATCGGGCCGCGGTCGACGAAGCTGTACGTGCCGCGGGTGCCGCCGTCCCCGACTTCCTGGATGTAAAGCGCCGAGCCGTCGTTCTTCACCTGGACCGCGCCGAACCTCTCGTTCGTCAGGTGGTGCGTGACGCGGCCCTGGTCGTCCATCCCGCCAGCCTTGGTGACCTTGAAAAGAGTGGTCTCGTCCTCCGCGCATGTCTTGGTGCTGAGCCTGACAGGCTCGGTGCGTGTGTCGCCGTAGACGCACCAGCGGCCGCCTTCCTCGCGCGCGCGCAGCGCTTCGAGGAGGTGCCTGCCGTCGGAGGCCGGGACGATGCGGAACAGCGCGCCGTCGTCGGTGCCGCCGCCGATGGCGATCGGGCCCTCGTAGGTGGCGCTCCAGTCCTTGTCGTCCTCGGCGATGTGGATGAGGACCTTGCGATCGCCGGCCAGGATCTCGTCGTAGTGGTCGGTGTCGCCTGACGGTGATCCGCCGGACGGGGCCGTGGCGGATGTCTCGGCCGCAACCGGCGACGACGTGCCGGAAGACGTGGTGTCGCTGGACGGCGTGCACCCCTGCGTCGTCAGCGTGACGGCGGCGAGGGCGATTCCGGTGGCGAGCGCTCGGGACGAGTGCACGACATCCACCTCCACAATGGGCGAATTGTCCTGGTCAATTGATCCGATACCCTGCGCCGGCGGCAGGGAAACCGGTGACACCTCGCCACGAGCGTGGGCGGAGATCTGACTTGACAGGTCCGTGCTGCCGCAGGCGCCCTCAGGCCGGCCGAAGTGGTTCCCAGCCAGGTGGGACGCGCGCCCAGCGCTCTTCCGGTGACGATCGGTAACCTCGGTATCATGGTTTTCGACTCCACTTGTTTCGATCTCCAGCCATACGTTGGTTTTGACATGGCTCGCTACGTTCGGCGGACGTATTGCAGCTGGCAGGACGCCGGCTGGCAGTCCTTGCTCGTCCAGCGGTTCGAGCACGTCACCGTGGCCGACGACATGGAATTGCCGGCCACGGCGGATCTGCACCTGGTGCTGCCGGTCGCGGGACGGGCGGTGATGGAGACCCGAAGTGGTGGCCGGGGGAGCCGCTACACGTGGGCACCGGGACGGCTTGAGCTGGGCGTCCCGGATCAGCCCGTCCTTCGCCGTTATCGCGGGGACGGGGCGATGCGGAGCGTGCAGGTCCACATCCCGCGTGGCACTGTCGATCGGATCGCGGCCCAGTTGGGTGGCCGCGCGGTGGACTACGAGGCGATGGCCGCTTCCCTGGCCGCCGGGGACTCGCTGATCGAGGAGGCCGTCCGGGCGGTCGGTCGCCCGAACGATGCCGGTGACTTGTATGCCGAGTCGGCGGCCGCCTTCCTGGCCGTACACCTGCTCACCCGCCATGCGCGGGTGCCGGCACCTCGGACGCCGCCCCGGGAGGACGCACGCGTCCGTGCCGCCGTCGAGCTGATGCGTGGCCGGTTGTCCGACCCGATCACCTTGGCTGACATCGCTGGCGAGGTGCATCTGAGCGTCTACCACCTCGTCAGGGTCTTCAAGGAAGTGACCGGGGTTACACCGCACCGGTTCCTCACCCGACTACGGATAGCGGAGGCGAAACGGCTGCTGCGCGACACCGACCTGACGATCGCCCAGATCGCGCTGCGGTGCGGCTTCGCCAGCCCCGGCGCGCTGTCGACTGCCTTCCTGCGGCACACCGGAGCACGTCCCTCGGTCTATCGCAATTCTTGACCGTCACACCGCAATCTCGGGCATTGGGCCATGGACAGGCTGCTCCTAGGGTTTTTGCATGACCGATATCTCTTCGGGCACAGCGACCGTGCCTGACGTCGAGCCCTTCGCCATTCATGTCAGCGACGACGACCTGCTCGATCTGCGTGCTCGTCTGGACCGGGTACGCCTTCCCGAACCCGAGACGGTGCCGGGCGCGACGCAAGGAATCGAGTTGCAGCAGCTCGCGGCGTTGCTCGACGCGTGGCGACAGCACGACTGGCGCGCGAGGGAAGCCCAGTGGAACGCGATTCCACATTACCGGGCATCCATTGACGGATTGGGTATCACGTTCTGGCACGTTCGTTCGCCGGAGCCGACGGCGCTGCCGCTGGTGCTGACACATGGCTGGCCCGGTTCGGTACTCGAATTCGAGGACGTCGTCGGGCCGCTCAGCGATCCGGTCGCGCACGGCGGTTCCGCCCGTGACGCCTTCCACGTGGTCGTACCGGCGCTGCCGGGATTCGGGTTCAGTGACCGTCCCCGCGAGCGGGGCTGGCACCCGGGCCGTACCGCCCGGGCCTGGGCCGAGCTGATGACTCTGCTTGGTTACCGGCGTTTCGGGGCACACGGCGGGGATTGGGGTGCCTACGTAAGCACCGAACTGGCGCGTCTTGTTCCTGAGCGCGTCGCGGGCCTGCACCTGACGATGCCGTTGGCGTCCCCCCTGCCGGAGGACCGGATCGCACCGGACCCGGCGGAACAGCGCCTGTTGGACCGGCGTGACCTGCATCTGATGGACGGGTACGGCTTCGGGATGCTGATGAGCACCCGTCCGCAGACGATCGGCTACTCCCTGCTCGACTCGCCTGCCGGCCTGGCGGCATGGCTCGGTGAGAAACTCACCGCCTACGCCGACACCCGACCTGCGGTCGGTGGTGGTGTGAGCGTGTCGAAGCAGGTCGACAACATCGCGCTGTACTGGTTGACCGGCACCGGAGCCTCCAGCGCCCGCTGGTACTGGGAGGCGATGAGGTGGGTACCGCGTAGCGCGGAGGAGGAGAACGCGCGGCCGGTGACCACCCCCACCGCCTGTTCACTGTTCCCGGCCGAGCCCTGGCCGACCGCACGTCGCTGGGCGCAACGGCGCTACCAGAACCTGCACACCTGGCACGAGCTGGACCGTGGCGGACACTTTCCCGGACTGGAACAACCGGATCTCCTGGTCTCCGAAATCAGAGACGCGTTTCGCCACGTACGAGATCAGCCGACCAATTCCTGAACTGCGCGACGACGGGGCGGCGACACGGCGAGCCGGGAAGGTGGTCCCGCCCCGCGCAGCCGCCGCGGTGCGGGCCTCGCGCCGACCCGTCCCGCACCCACCGGGCCGAGCGCCCGGATCCGCCGCAGCAGTACGGGCATCCCAGGAATATAGGTCAGCACCAGCGCCGTCAATTCCGACCACGGCGCCCGAACGCCTCCTACCGCAGTAGGAGCCGACGCCGCGTCGCCTGCCCATGACCAGTGCCTCGTAGTGATCGCGGGCCAGGTACTCCGGGGCGTCGTGCATGTCGACGACGGTAGGTGCGGCCGGTCCGGCCGTCGTCGGAGCGGGCTAGCTGATCTTCTCCGTCTTCAGGCGGAGGCCCGGCTGCCGTCTCGTACCTCGGGGGGACCGCTGCGGGCACCGAGGTCAGCGCCCGGCGACCTATCTACCATTCCTGGTATGCCCTCACCGCTTCGTGACCGTGGCAGGTTCACCGCCCTGGCCGCCGTCCTCGGCAGCGCCTTCGGGGTGCTCAACCTCGTCTACACGGTCGACTGGGGCTGGATCCTGGCGCTGCTGATGTTCCCGGCCCTGATCGTGCGCACGGTGTGGCGAACCATGCCGAGCTGGCTGCTGCTCGCCTGGGTGACGATCCCGACCCTGGTCGGTGACGCCTTGGTCGTCACGCCGACCGCGTACATGGTGATCATCGTTGCCGTGGCCGTGGCGGCTGCCGACCGGCCACGGCGGGCTGACACGATCGCGATGGCGCTGTGCCTGGTCTCCCCGTTCTTCATCTGGCTGCTGGGGACCAACGAGTGGTACCGCGGCATCGGCGCCTGGATCTGGGCGGGCGGCCTGCTCATCAGTTGGGGCTTCGGCGCTGTGGTCGGCGAACAGTGGCGGCTCATTGACGAGCTGAACCGGACCCGGACCCGGCTTGCGGAGGCCGCTGTCGTCGACGAACGCCAGCGCATCGCGGGCGACCTGCACGACCTGGTCGAACGCAGCTTCACCGTGGTCCTGCGGCACCTGTCCGGCGCAGGCCTGATCCTCGACTCGTCGCCCGCCGAGGCCGCCGACGCCCTTCGGCAGGCCGAGGCCGTCGGCCGTACCGGCATGGACGAACTACGCCAGGCGCTCATGCTCATGCACCAGGGCACCTCCTCACTCGTCCCGTTCACGCCCGGGAACCTCGACCGTCTCGTCGGGGACTTCCGCGACGCCGGCATGCAGATCGACTTCACCATCGCCGGCGACCTTGACAGCATCGCCGCGGCGCCCCGCATCGTGCTGCACGACGTGATCCGCGAAGCCTTGACCAACACCGCCAAACACGCCCACACACCGCAGGCAGCCATCCACGTCGACGTCGGACGCGACCGCGTCACCGTCACCGTCGAGAGCGCCCTCGGCCACGACGCCACCGCAGGGAACGACATCGAACTGGCCGGGCTCGGCCACCGGGTGACCGCCGTCGGCGGCACGTTCCACGCCCGGCCGGACCGAGAGCACTGGGTGGTCCAGGCGCGGCTGCCCCGGCGCCTGGCGGAGGTACCGGCATGATCGGCGTCCTGTTCGTTGACGACGAGCCGATGGTCCGCGCGGGCCTCGCCCCCATCTTCCTGCCCAGCCAGTCCGACCTGCGGGTGGTCGGCGAATGCGGCGCCGGCGCCGAGGTCAGGCCGGCGGTCGTCCGGCACGTACCCGACGTCGTCTGCATGGCCGGGCGCGTGCCGGGCACCGACGGCATCGAGGCGACCCGCCGGGGGGCCGCGCCGCCGGCGACCCGCCCGTCCATGTGCTCACCACCCTCGGCGACGAGGACGACACGCCGACCATGGGCGAGCTCGACGCGAAATGGCCACCGGGAGAACCATCCCGAGGATCGCCGGCGATCTCGCCCCCGCTGAACGCACTGTGAAGACCCACGGCAGCGCGATCTTCACCAAACTCGGCGTCCGCGACCGCGCCGCCGCAACCGTGTACGCCTACGACGCGGGAATCGTCCGATCGGCGGTGTACTGACTCCCGCCGCGACCCTGGTACCACGGTCGGAGCGGCCGGGTCCGTTCCTCCTTCGGAACTAGCGGGCCGGGTACCGCAGCCCGACGACATCGGTGTCCGTCGGTCCATACCGTGTGCCGCGTGAGTCGATCTGATCGCGGTGCCGTGGCCATGGCGCATATCCGCGGCGAACCCGATCGTGTCGCGCGTGGCACGATCCTCGCCGCGGCGACCCTGACGATCATGGCACCGGCCATCACCGCTCCCAGCCTTCCGGCGATGGAGCAGGTCTTCGCGGACCGGCCCGGTGCCTCCCTGCTGGTCCGCCTCGCGATGACGATCACCTCACTGACCGTCGCCATCAGCGCCCCGCTGGCCGGGTTCGCGGCGGACCGTACCGGCCGCCGCCCGCTGCTCGTGTCATGCCTCGTGCTGTACGCGCTCAGCGGCACCGCCGGCTACTTCCTGACCGACCTGTGGCTGCTGCTGGCGAGCAGGGCACTGCTCGGCATCGCCGTCGGCGGGATCATGACGGCCGTCAACGCCACCATCACGGACTGGTTCGACGGGCCGGCGCGGGCGTCCTTCCTGGGCCTGCAACAGGTGTTCGCGAGCCTCAGCGGCGTGCTGTTCCTGCCGCTGGCCGGTCTGCTCGCCACGGTCGGCTGGCGGGTACCGTTCTGGCTCTACAGCATGGCCGCGGTGGTCGCGCTGTTCGCCGTCCTCGCCGTGCGCGACCGGCCGCAGGTCGCCGCCCCGGCGATCGCCGCCCCCGGGCGCGCGTTCACCAGGGACGTACTCGGCATCTATGCCCTGGCCCTGGTCGCCACAGTGATCTTCTACATGGCGCCGACGCAGGTGCCCTTCCTGCTGGCGAGCCAGGGCATCGGCCCCGTCCTCGTCGGTGCCATCGTCGCCGGCAGCACCCTGGCCAGTTCGCTCGGCGGATTCGCCTTCCCAGCACTGCGCGGGCGCATGCGGCCGGCCGCCATCACAGTGGTCTGCATCGCGCTGCTCGGCACCGGCTGGGTGCTCGCCGGCGCCGTGGGCACCATCGCGGGCATCGCCGCGGGCCTGCTCGTCGGGGGTCTCGGCGTCGGATTCGCCATCCCCCACCTCACCCTGCGGCTGTCCGAACTCGCCCCACCCGCCTGTCGCGGCCGGGTCTTCAGCGGACTCGTCGCTGGGATCTTCCTCGGCCAGTTCCTCTCACCACTGGTCGTTCAACCTCTGATCCAGACCCTTGGGGTCAGTGCCTCCTTCACCTGGGCCGGGATCGCCATGCTCATCGGCGCGGCCATCGCCGCCGCCGGTACGCGGAACGCAAATTACCGGCGACGCGCAGCAATCCACCAGCCACATTAGCTGCCGGTCACACCGTCACGGAAAGGAACCCGATGATCTACCACGGTATCCGCTTCTCCCTCAAGCCCGGTATCTCAGATGAGGAAGTGGCGGCCGGCCTCAAGGCCATGCACGACGCCTCCAGCGCGATCCCGTCCATCACGTCGTTCGTCATCGGCCGCGACTTCGGCGGCGAGTACGACTACGGCGCCGTCTCCGTCATCGAAGATCTGGCCGGCTACGAGGTGATGATGAACCACCCGGCACACCTCGAGATCGACCGAGCCGGCCTGCCGCTGACCGAGAAGTTCATGTCCTTCGACATCACCGACGACCCGGACCCGGAAATGGGCGCGAAGATCGCCGACATCCACCGACGTCGGTACGCCGACAACCCCGATGTCGCCGGCCTGGTCGCCGATCTCGACGACTACAGCGGCAGCGCCGCACCCAGCAAGCACGGGAACTGACAAACCGGGAGATCGCCACGCGGCGGGCGTGTTCGCGGCGACCGGGAGTACGCCCGCCTTCCTTTCGTCATGGCAGAGAACGAGGTCCTGATGACCAGATCCACCACCATCACCGCTACCGAGATCGTGCTGCCGGGCCCGGTCGAGCCCGACGGCCTACAGGCCAGGGTCCGTGAGCTTCCAGCTCCCGGCGAGGGCCAGGTCCTGATGCGGATGGAGGCGACCGGTGTGTCGTTCGCCGAGCAGCAGATGCGCCTCGGCGGGTACTACGACCAGCCACCGTTCCCCTTCGTGCCCGGCTACGACGTGGTGGGCACCGTGATCGCCACCGGTGCCGGTGTGGACCCGGCGTTACAGGGTCGCCGGTACGCCGCAGTGACCAAGACCGGCGGATGGGCCAGCCATCTGCACCTGGCGGCCGGGGACCTGGTGCCCGTACCGGACGGACTCGACCCCGCCGCCGCGGAGACCGTACTCGTGAACGGTGTCACCGCCTGGCAGATGCTGCACCGCAGCGCCGCGGTCCCTGCGGGCGGGACGGTCGTGGTGCTGGGCGCCAACGGTGGCGTGGGCAACACCCTGGTGCAGCTGGCCCGGCACGCCGGGATCACAGTGATCGGCACCGCGTCCGCCCGCCACCACGACGCGGTACGTCAGCTGGGGGCGATCCCGGTCGACTACCGCGACCCGGACATGTACCCACAGATCCGCGAGCTCGCCCCCGACGGCGTGGACGCCGTCTTCGACCACGTCGGCGGCTCCGGCCTGGAGCAGTCCTGGCGGCTGCTGCGCAACGGCGGAACCCTGGTCAACTACGGCTCCGCGACGAGGAAACACGAGCAGGGCAACGCGTTACTGCCGATGCTGACACTGTTCGGGCGCCTGTACGCCTGGAACTACCTGCCCAACGGCAAACGCGCCCTGTTCTACAACCTCTGGGCCGGCAAGCGCTCCCTCTCCACCTTCCGCGCCCGCATGCGCGAGGACCTCACCCAGGTGCTGCGACTTGTCGCCGACGGCGCACTGCAACCACAGATCGCCGCGCGGATTCCGCTCCGCCGCGCCGCCGACGCACTGACCCTCGCCGAGTCGCGCACCGTACTGGGCAAGGTCGTCATCGTCGCGGAGGACACCAAGTGACCACGTCGACATCTCGGAGGAATCCCACCATGAATGCCCCCACCATGAATGCCCCCGCCGTGTCGGCACCGGTCGTCACCGTCCCGCCCGGGGAGGTCGACAGCCGCGCCGCGTACACCGTCTTCGCGCTGGCCTACGTGATCGGCCATGGCTTAGCCGCGCTCTCCAAAGGCACCGAGCCGCTACTCGACCTGCCGGGCTGGCTGCCCGCCACCTTGTTCGGTGCCGGCGTGGTGCCCGCGCTGACGCTGGCCGTGCGTGCGGGTATCCGTTCGCAGAAGGGCGCGAGCGAGTCCCGGCGGAACGCGGAGAAGCTCCTCGGCGCAGCGTGGTGTACCGGCTTCACCGCCCTGTTCCTGGCCATTACCGGGTTGGCCAGGGCGACCGGCATATCGGAGCTACAGAACGTCCTCTGGCCCGCCGGCTCCGTGCTCATCGTCGGGCTGATCTCCATCGCCGAAGGCACCGCACGCCGCAACACCCTCCACTACACCCTCGGCTCCTGGCTCGCCATCGTCGCCGCTACCGCCCTGTTCTTTGCCCCGGCCGGCCTCTACGCCACCCTCGCCATCGCCGCCGGCGGCGGCTACGCCGTGGCCGCCGTCCTGGAACGTCGTCGCATTACCGCCCTCAGCGCCACGGACGCCAACCTGACCCAGCGCACCGCCGATCCCGTACCCACGTTGAACTGATCTGGAAATCGCCTCTCGCATCCGTTTCGGCCTGCGAGACCAACCTAGTCGGCTCGGTGACCCACCTGCCGAATCACCCCATCACCCGGGAGAAACCAGGAACATGACGGCCATACCCCCCACGGTCGAATACGGGCACGCCGAGATCGTCCCGGTCTACTTCGACGATCTGGACGCGATGGGCATCGTGCGGCGACGGTGCTGCTCGACCCCGCCACCATGCAGCCGGCGCCGTTCAGCGACGCGGGGCGAGAGGCGGTCACCCCGCTGCTCCGTCCGACGGCCGAGGCAGGGATCTCCGCCGGGGCATGAGGGACCCGTCTCAGGAAGCGATGAGAAGGGCATCTCGCGAGGGCCGTCAGCAGCGTCAGCCCGCGCCTACCAGAACGAGTACGGCTGGGTCTGACAGTTGCGCGGCGGGCGCGTTGTGCACTGCCACGCCTTGCTCGACATGATCGCCGTACGGAACCCGTCGATCGTTACGAGGTGGGCCGATGTGCCTTGCCCGCGGCCGCGGTCGGTCGGAGACCTGATCCTCGACGTCCCGGGCAACCTAGGGCGTGAAGGCCGCCGTTGGCTGTCTTGCCTCGGTCCTCGAAGTGGGGTGTCGATCCGGTCCCTCCCCCGGGTGGGCGATACGGCGTCGGCTCCTACTGCGGTAGGAGGCGTTCGGGCACCGTGGTCGGAATTGACGGCGCTGGTGCTGACCTATATTCCTGGGATGCCCGTACTGCTGCGTGACCGCGACGAGTTCGTGATCGGGGCGGCCGTTCTCGGTACCGGCTTGGGGGTGCTGAACCTCGTCTCCGCCTCGGACTGGGGCTGGGTCCTGGCGCTGCTGATGCTTCCGGCGCTGATCGTGCGGGCGGTCTGGCGGTCGATGCCGGGCTGGCTGCTGCTGTCCTGGGTGACGATCCCGACAGTCGTCGGCGACGCGGCGGCCGTCACCCAGACCGCCTACCTCGTGGTCGTCACCGCACTGGCAGTCGTCGCGGCCAGCCGCAGACGACGGTTCGACAGCCTCGTAATGGTTGTCTGCCTGGTGTCGCCGTTCCTGATCTGGCTGCTGGAGATCGACAACTGGCATCGGGGGATCGGCGCGTGGCTCTGGTTCAGCGGCCTGCTGATCGGCTGGGGTTTCGGCCACGTCGTCGGCCGGCAGTTCGCGCTGATCGACGAGTTGGAACGTACCCGCACCAGGCTGGCCGAAACCGCCGTGGCCGAGGAACGGCGACGCATCGCCCGGGACCTGCACGACCTGGTGGGGCACAGCTTCAGCGTCGTCCTGCTGCACCTGTCCGGGGCACGGATGATCCTCACCTACTCGCCCCCGCAGGTCGCGCAGGCGGCGGAGGCGCTGCGGCAGGCGGCCGACGTGGGCCGCAAGGGCATGGATGAACTGCGCCAGGCGTTGATGCTCATGCACCAGGGCTCACCCTCGCTCACCCCACCGGAACCCGGCGAACTCGAACATCTGTTGAGCACGTTCCGCGACGCCGGGATGCGCATCGACATCGACGTCACCGGTGACATGGCGGGCGTGTCGGCGGCACCCCGCATCGTCCTGCACGACGTGCTCCGAGAAGCCCTCACCAACGTCGCCAAACACGCCCACTCCCCCGAGGCGACGATCCGGCTCGGTGTGGACCGCGACGGGGTCGACGTACGGGTCGAGAGCCCGCTCGGTTCGGGTGCCCCGCGTGCGGGCAGCGGCATGGGACTGGCCGGACTCGACCACCGGGTCGCCGCCATCGACGGGACCTTCCAGGCCCGGCCGGACGGCAGGCACTGGGTGGTCCAGGCACGGCTGCCCCGCCGCCTCGCCGGGGCCTCGGCGTGATCCGCGTACTCCTGGTCGACGACCAGCCGATGGTCCGCGCCGGCCTCGGCCTGATCCTGCGCACCCAGCCCGACATCCAGGTCGTCGGAGAATGCGACGACGGCGCCGACGTCGTCCACACCCTCTCCCAGTGCTCCCCCGACCTCGTCTGCATGGACGTGCAGATGCCCGGCGTGGACGGCGTCGAGGCAACCCGCCGACTACGGGCCGCCGACGGACCACCCGTCTGCATCCTCACCACCTTCGGCGACGAAGAGGTGCTCTGGTCCGCCGTCGACGCCGGCGCGGCAGGATTCGAACTGAAGTCCGCCACCCCCGAGAACCTCATCGAGGCAGTCCGCACGGTCGCCTCCGGCGGCACCTGGATCGACGGCACCCTCCTCGGCCCCATCCTCGACTCCTACCGACAGTCGGCGCGGCCGACGACCCACTACGAAACCCGGCTCGACGCGCTCACCGAACGCGAACTCGACGTCCTCCGCCTGATGGCCCGCGGCGCCTCCAACCGGGAAATCGCCGAACGACTATTCCTCGCGGAAACCACGGTCAAGACCCACGTCGGCTCCCTCTTCAACAAACTCGGCGCCCGCGACCGCGCCGCAGCCATCGTCTTCGCCTACGACGCAGGACTCGTCAAACCACGGGGATGAACGAGCGCCGGCGAAGCCACCGGGTCGGCCGGTCGACGTCCAGCCGTTGATGCCAGATCTTGGTCAAGGGAGTGTCTGAACAATGCTTAGACCGGGCAGCCTGCCATGAGGGTCTTGGTCACCGGAGCTACCGGTTTCCTCGCCGGACACTGCATCGAAGAGCTTCTGACACATGGGTACGAGGTCCGCGGCACGGTTCGTGATCTGCATGCCGCCGACGTCGCGCACCTGCGCACGGTCGCCGCGGCCACTGACGGAGTGTTGGAGTTCGCCGAGGCCGACCTGACCGCGGACGCCGGGTGGATGCGGGCGGTCGACGGCTGCGATTTCGTGTGGCACGTCGCCTCGCCCTTCCCGTCCCGGCTGCCCCGGGACGAGAACGAGCTGATCGGGCCTGCGGTCGGCGGCACCCTGCGGCTGCTGCGCGCCGCGGCGGCGAGCACGGTGCGCCGGGTGGTGCTCACGTCGTCCCTCGCCGCGATCATCTACGGGCACGACGTCGCACGCACGTACACGGAGGCGGACTGGACCGAGGTGGGCCGGGCCGACCCCTACCCGAAGAGCAAGACCCTGGCGGAGAAGGCCGCCTGGGACTTCGCCCATCAGTCCCGGCTGGAACTGGTCACGGTCAACCCGGGAACGATCCTCGGCCCGCTGCTGCGCGCCGAACGTCCCACGTCGCTGGAGTTGATACGCAGGATGATGCGGGGTCAGCTTCCGCTCGTCCCGAAGATCGGCTGGGCGACCGTGGACGTGCGCGACCTGGCGCGTCTGCACCGTCTCGCGATGCAGACGCCGGGAGCGGCCGGCAACCGGTATGTGGCCGCCGGCCCGCATCTGTGGGCGGGCGACGTGGCGGTGGCGCTGGCCGAGCGGTACCGACCGCGTGGCTACCCGATCGGGACGCTTTCGATGCCTTACCCACTCCTGTGGGTGCTCGGTCGCTTCGAGCCGGGCGCCCGCCTGGCGGTCAAGTACTACGACCGGTGTGAGCAGGTCAGCGCCGCCAAGGCCCAGAAAGAACTGGGGTGGACAATGCGTCCGCCGACGGAATCGGTCACGGACGCCGCGGAAAGCATGATCCAGCACGGTCTGGTTCCCCTGCGGTGATCATCGCATCGACATGTCTCGGCTGACCAGGTGTGGCCTGCGCCGCCTCGACGTCGCAGCGCCCGAGTGATGGACCGCTCCAGCTCACCGAGGCCGGCCGAATATTCCTCCCGCTCGGCACGGCCCTCCTGCTTCCGCTGCCGAAGCGACCGCCCGGACCCGCGCCGTCGCCGCCCCCAGCCGCGTCACCAGCTACCTCATCGTGACACCGGCGGTGCGGGAACTGGCCCACGAACGCTCCAGCGCAGCCGACCGCGAAACGCCCGGCGCGGGGAGCGTTTTATTGGTCCTGCAACAGGAAGTCGGTGACGAAGCAGGTGATCTCACCGCGCCCCGTTCGGCCGACCCAGGTGCGGTACGTCCCGTCACCCTCACCGGAGGGAAACGCGACCAGTACGTTCTCGTCACCCTCGTCGCCGGAACAACCGTCCACCTCGGAGCGCGGAATGACGGTGGGCCCATCGCGCATCCAGGCCAGATCCTCCAGGAGAGTGAGCTGCCAGTCGGGGTCAGGCTCCTCCGAAAGCTGCTGAAACGTCTGTTCGTCGGTGAAGCACCCCGCACCGGCATTGACGTCATAGCCGGCGGCCTCGGCATCGCTGCCCGCAAGGGAGCCTTCCGGCAACGCGCTCTCCCAGCTTGCCGCCGACTCGTCCCGGACAACAAGCCGTGCCGCAGCGATATGTCGGTCCTTCACCAGTAGATCCACCCGATAGCGTCCAGGCGGCACAGCCTGGACGAAAGGGGCTGGGTCGTCGTCGTACGCGAGCGGATCCGTAGCGACTATCCGACCGGTCGGCAACAAAAGCCACGTACGCTCGATCGAGTACCGTTCACCGCTGGCACCCTCGCCCACCGTGAACTGCTGGTCGTAATCGATCGGACCCTCCCGCACGGACCCAGCCTCTCCGCTCGACCGCCAACACCGCTGCCGTGCCCCGGGCGCCTCGGCGAACCCGAACCGCACGACGGACATCGTAGATCATGCATTTGCGGCGCCGGCCTCTTCATGTCGTCACACGGGTGCGCCGAGAGCGGTACGGGGTCAAGCGATTCGACCATCCGGCGGTCGGGGAGTTCGAGCTCGACTACGAGTCCCTGTACCACCCGGGCGACCAGGACCAGCTCGTCATCGTCTCCTCGGCGCCGCCCGACTCACCGGCGGAGGCGAAGCTTCGCCAGCTCGCTCGCGACTAGTGCCGTGACCACAAACGTCCAAGGCGTTGGCCAGGCTGCGCGCAGTTAGGCATGCAGTTCGTTGATCGACGGCGAGCAGCTTCAGTAGATCGCCGAGCGCCCGTCACGTACGCTGAACCCATGTCCGAGGCAGGCAGGAGCGGTTAACCCCTTGAGCCGCTACACGCGCCGCGAGGCGATGGTCTAGCCGACCCTGCCCAAAAACCGGGCACCAAGGTCAACATCGACCGGAGAGCCGCCTCCGAAGAAACATCCGGCGAAGACGCTACGCCGGGAAGCACCGCAAGTCTGTCGACCGTCTCGCCAACTTCATCCGGTTGTCGCTTCTGGTCGTTGGACAGATGGCACTGGGAGTTCTCGGAAACACGGCTTACGACCTGCTGAAGTCCTTGTTCGGCGTGGAGTGAGGTTCCCAAGCCGGACGGGCGTCCTGGCTACGATCATTCACGATGCTGGGGTCAGGCTGCTCGGGTGGCGGGTTGGCCCCAGCGTCGTTGTCGTTCGCTGCGTATGCGGGCGCGGTCGCGGCGTTGGGCGGCGAGGACGTCGGGGTGGCGGGCGTTGGCGTTGCGCCAGCGCAGGTAGGCCTGCAGCTTCCGGACGAGCGTGGGGTGGTTGGGGTGGTTCGAGCCGGCGATGACGAAGGTGCGTAGTGGCCCGAACTGGGCCTCGATCGGGTTGGCCCAGGAGGCGTAGGTCGGGGTGTAGCAGAGTTCGACCTTGTTCCGGGTCGCCCACCTGCGGATTCTGGTGCCTTTGTGCGCAGACAGGTTGTCCAGGATCACGTAGATCGGCGACCCGTCCGGGCGAGCTTTGCGGATCGGCTTGAGCGCGGCGAGGGTATTCGCGGCGCTCTTACGCCGCCGCACGACGCCCCAGAGCTGGTCGTCACCCACGGAGTAGCAGCCGTGAAACTGCCGAATGCCGTGCAGCTTGTGGTAGTTCGCGGGTAGTCGGTCGGGATGCCCCGCTGGCGCCCAGCCGATGCCAGCCTGCAGCCGGATCACGAGGGGCCCGAACTCGTCGAACGCGAACCTCCGCTGCGGGAACTGGGCGGTCACCTCCTCGATCCGGGCGAGTTTGGCGTCACGTTGTGCGTCGGTGGACTCCTTCCACGTCTTGGTCCGCTGGAAGGTGATCCGGTGCCGGTGCAGAATCTGCCGCAGCCGTTCCCGCCCGACACGGACCCGACGGGCGGCATGCGAGCCCAAGTGATCGGCGAGCTTGCGGATGCTCCACCGGGTGAACGGCCGCCCCAGCTTCTCGGGGCGGGTGTTGGCCGTTTCGACGATGAACTGCTCTTCGTCGCTACTGATCCGGCGGGACGGCCACCCGCCCACTTAGGGTCCAGGCAGCCCAGGCCGATCTCGTTGAACCGGTGGATCACGTCACGGACGGTGTCCTCGTCGGCCTGGACCAGTTGGGCGATCGCCGGGACCCGGTTGCCGCCTGCCGAGGCCAGCAGCATCATCGCCCGCCGGTAACGCACCGAACTGGTGCTGCCCCGGCGCACGATCTGCTGCAGCCTCTGCCCTTCCTGATCAGTCAACCTGCGCACACGGACCGGCTCGGCCACCTTGCCTCCAGCGGTCGGATCGGATGTCGCGTACATCCAATCGCGACAGCGGCCACCCGGCGGACCCCCGTGCAGAGCACTAGAAAGGGGGGTCGTCGTAGGTGCCCTGCTGCGGCTCGTAGGCCAGCTCCGCGGGCTCCGTCCAAAGAAGGTCGTGCTCACCCCAGTAACGCAGGTTGAGCACCGCGGTTTCGGTGTGACACCAGTGCGGGTCGGCGGCGATGGTGGCTCGGACGCGGGCAGACAGTGCGGCGCGGTGCGGGGTGAGTTCGGGTGCAGAGGCCAGGTTCACGGCGGCGATGAGGGCTGCGTCGCGCACGTTCTCGTCGGGATCGTCGAGGCAGGCGGTGACCACGGCGTAGAGTCGCGGCCGCATCGGGCGGAGCGGACCGCCGATGTTCTCGCCGCCGGCGGCGTCATCGCCGAACCATTCCCGCCACTGGACACCCATCGCGTATCCGAGCTGGGACAGCCAGAGCAGCAGTGCGGCACGCAGCGGTCCGTCACCGTATTCGCGGGTGGGGCCGGGCTGGGCCCGGACCCGCGGGTCGGCCAGCGCCACGGCGACGAACCGGGCCGCCGCGGGTGTCGCCTCGTAGATGGTGCCCTGGTGAAACAACTCCTCCCACAGATGGGAGAGAGCCCGCCGCGCGTCGTCACGGTCACCGGTCAGTAACCCCGCCAGGAGTCGCGGCGTCTCCGGCCAGGCTGGCCCGTGGCTGTGTGCCAAGCCTCGCCAGTTGGTCTGTTCGAGAACGGTTTCCGGACGCATCAGCGGAGCCTAGCGACGTGACCAACACCGTCAACGTTTCTGGCCAGGGCACTAGAGACCTTCGTGATCAAGGTCTCGCTGGGATGGTGGAGATCGTCTCGTGACCAATGCCGTCACGGTTGAGAATGGCCGACTGTTCGGCTCGCTGTTGAGGCAGCGGCGCTTGTCAGCCCCGTTGCTGGTTGCGCATCATCGTGGGCAGCGCGTCGAGGTGCCGGGAGCGGGCCATGGCCTCGACCCGCTGCGCCTCCGCGGCCTTGCCCTGGCGGGCCAGGACGCGAGCCATGACGAACTCGGTCGTGTAGATCTCGTCGACCGTGGCCATGTCGGGAGACTTGCTGATCGCGTTCATGTGCCTTGCCTGCGCGTCGTTCAGGGCGCTCAGCGCCTCGTCCAGTTCCACGCCTGCCTCGGCGCGCACATGGGCGAACATGCGCAGCGTACGAGCCATCTCAGTGTCCTCGACTGTGGGTAGGCCGCGGCGCAGGTCGAGGGCCTGGCGACTGGCGGCCAGCGCCTGATCCAGGTCTCCGGCGTCGCCGAGCGCGCCGGCCATGCTCTGGACCGTGCCGGCTCGCAACGCCTGCCACAGCGCTCGCCGTACGGGATCGTCGTGTTGTTCGATGCTTTCAAAAATGGCGGCGGCACCGGCAAACACCTTGGCCGCCTCCCCGAAGCGGCGCAGCCTACCCAGGCATAGCCCCAGATTGTTGAGGTCGCGGGCGATGGCGGCGTTGAGCTCCACATCGTCCAGGCGCGACTGGAGCCGCTGCTGGTTCTCGGTGATGGCCGCGGCGAAGGCGGCACGAGCTTCCTCGTAGCGGCCGGCCGCGTACAACTCCTCGCCCGTAGCTCGCTTTGTCTTAAATGGATTCCAGCGCGCCATCGCCCGAGTCTACCTCCACGTTCCCCAGCCAGACCCTGAGCACAAAGGTCTCTAGCTGGTCTAGAAGGGCGGGTGTTCAGGTTCAGGGGTGGGAGATTGGCGGATGTCGGCGGTCCAGTCGTCGATGTCGTCGGGCCATGGTGTGGGGCGGCCGTTGTCGTCCCAGAAGCCAGTTTCGGCGTCGGCGGCGTGCAGGGCGGCATTGAGTCGCTCGCGTTCGGTTCGCTTCGGGATGTCGAGGCCGGGTGCCGGATTGGTCATGCCGTAGGTTCTCGGGAGGTGCGGGTCGAGCGGTGTCGTGCCGGGAGGCGTCGGCTGGGTGGTCACTTGGCGGTGGCCGGTGCCTTGGGTCGTTTGTTCGGCCGGTAGGAGGGGCCGTTCATGAAGACCTGGTGGCTGTTGTTGATCAGTCGGTCGAGCAGCGATTCGGCGACCACGGGGTTGGGGAACAGCGGATACCAGTCCTGGGGTGCCCGGTTGGCGGTGATCGCGTTGGAGCGGCCTTCGGCTATGCGTTGGGAGATCAGTTCGTAGAAGTCGTCGGCCTGGCCGGGGGTGAACTCGCGCATCGCGAAGTCGTCCAGGATGAGCAGGTCGGCTTTGACGTGGGCGGCCAGGCGCTTGTCGAAGGTCCGGTCGGCGTGGCCGCCGGCAAGGTCGGCGAGGATACGGCTGGTTTTGTGGAAGCGGACCTCGGCGCCAGCGCGGATGGCCAGGTATCCCATGGCCTGAGCGACGTGGGTTTTCCCAACGCCGACGGCGTCGAAGAGGATGACCGATTCTCCGGCTTGCGGCCAGCGCAGCGCGGCGAGGTCACGGATCTGCGCGGCGGGCCGTTTCGAGTTGGCGCCGAAGTCGAAACCTTCGAGAGTGGTCTCGGTGTCGACGCGGGCGCGGCGCAGCCGGCGGGTCATGGCGACTTGTTCGCGGCGGGTGATCTCGTCGTCGCAGAGGATCTGCAGGAACTCCAGATAGCCGAGGTCGCCGCCTTGGGCTTGGGCGAGGCGGGCGTCGAGGGTCTCGAGCATCCCGGACAGTTTCAGGGTCCGGAGGCTGTCGGCCAGTGCGGGGCGCAGGACCGTCATCGTGTCGTCTCGGCCTTCGTCGCTTCGGCGGGGGTGAGCAGGGTGTGGGTCATGACGCGGCGTCGTGTGGCTCGTCGTCCCCGGCGTGGTCACGACGATCGGGTGTCGGCTCGCTCGTCGTGTCCGCGCTTGTCGCGGCGGCCGGGGACGGGGCGGGAACGGGATGACGTCGGCGAACAGGCCGACGGGGCCATGCAGGAACGCGGGCGCGCCGGCGTCGCCGGTGGGCCGGTCGTGTTCGATGTCCTCGAGCCCGGCGGCCAGGATGTTGCGGATGGTGCGATAGGAAGGATCGCCGGCCGTGGTGGCCTTGCGGCAGGCCGCTTCGAGCCGCGCGTCGGAGTACTTGCCGGCCAGGTTGAGGATCGCCTGCGCGGAACGCAGCCGGTGCAGCGCCGGTCCGTCCAGCAACTCGGCGATCACTGCGGCGGTCGCGGGTACGGTCTGCTCGGCCCGCTCGCGGCACCACTGCGGGGTGCGCGTGTGGAACGCCATCTTCTCCGGCGGGTAATCTGCGACGTCCGTGGGCCGGCCCTTGTCCATGCGGACGTGGGTTTTGACGAGCTCGCCGTGGTGGAAGACCTGCACCATCGTGGCGGTGGCGCGGATGTCGACCAGTTGCCCGATCAGCTTCCAGGGCACCGAATAGAGGACCTTGCCGCACTTGACGTGGACGTCCGGGGCGACCTTGGCCCTCCGACCACTCCGCCAAGGTGAACGCCTCGACGGGCAGCGGGGTCAGCGTCCCCGCCTCAGCCTGATCGAACACCTCCATCGGGGTGCGCCCGTCCAGGCCGCGGTGCTTGCGTTGCCCAGCGACCTCCCGGCACCAGTGCAACGCCGAGGCCTGCATCTCGACCAGAGAAGTGAACTCCCGGCCTTTCCACCACGAGTCCCGGATATAAGGCATCTGCCGCTCGACCCGCGGCTTGTCCTTGGGCTTACGCGCCCGCGCCGGATCGACCAGGACACCGTAATGCGCCGCGAGCTCGGCATAGGCCCGGTTCAGTTGCGGGTCGTAGAGATCGGACTTGTCCACCCCGGTCTTTAGATTGTCCGGAATGAGCCGGGCAGGGCAGCCGCCGAAGAACGTGAACGCCTCGACGTGACTGGCCGTCCATGAGGCCTGGTCCATGCTGATCACCGGCCGCACGAACATGTGCCGCGAGTGCGACAAGACCATGACGAACGCCCAGATCCGCTGCGAACGTCCGGTGCGCGGATCCATCCAGGAGCCCAGTAGCCCGTAGTCGATCTGCCCTTCCCGGCCCGGCTCGGGGTCGGCCCGCAACACCGTCACTTTGTCCCGCGCCGCGTCCTCGACCAGGTTCGACGTGACATACCGCTTGAACGAGGCCAGCGAGCCGGCAACCCCGTGCTCGTCGCGTAGCCGCTGGTGGATCGTCGCCTTGGTCACCCCGGCCCGCAGCATCTCGACGATGTAGTCGTGGTGCTTGGCGAAGTCCGGCCAGGTCACCTGCCGAAGCCGGGTATCGGTCAGATGCGGGAACCACTGCCTGACCAGCGGCGCCCAGTCTTCCTGGCTCATCGGCGGGGTTCCGCCGGGTACGAAGCCCGCCGCGATCGCCGCCTCGACATAACGCCGGATCGTCTTGTGGTCCACTCCCAACGAGCCCGCGACGTCGTACTGAGACCGGCCCGCATACCAATGCGCCAGGATCTCGGTTATATCGATCACGTGGAACGTCCTCCTCGCCATCCGCTCCCCAAAGGGCATGCCGGCGGAAAGATGACTACGCGAGAAGGAAAGGATCTTGGCAACTACAGCGGAACGCTCGCCGTCCCCTTCACGAACACCACGAGCGACCCGGTAGTCCATGACGAGCGCGGACCAGGGGAATTACGTGAGCGGACCACGGCCCTTTGGGGGATTACGTGAGCGCTGACACAGGTGATGGGCATCCAGATGAAGATCACCTTCGACACCGCGCGCGCCTTCACCTAGGCGCCCCTGTCCGAGGTGTGCGCCTGCTGGAGAACCCGTACTACGAGGCCCGAGTGGGCGCCGTAAGCATCCTCGACTTCAATGCGCGCCGCCCGGACGCCGACCGGCGCGCCCTCTACGACACCTACATCGACAACCACGACCGGATCGACAACTGGGACCTGGTCGACCGGGCCGCCCGCGGGTGGTCGGCTGGTATCTGCTCGACAAGCCCCGGGACCCGCTCTACGAGCTGGCGGTGTCCCCGGACCGCTGGCGCCGCCGGACCGCCATCACCGCGACCTTCTTCCTGATCCACAACAACGAGGTGGACGACGCGCTGGCCATCTCCGAGCGCCTACTCTCCGACCCCGAGCCGTTGATCCTGAAGTCGGTCGGCACCGCCCTGCGCGATGTGGGCAAGGCGGACCCGGATCGGCTGTCTGCCTTCCTGGCCGAGCACGGTGATCGGATGACCCGCCCGACGCTTCGGGTGGCCCGCACTCACCTCAAGCCCGCGTCCTGACCGCCCGCCACCGGACGGCGTGTTGGACGGCGCGGTAGACGAGGCGCCCACAGTAGCCCGCCGGCTACCAGCCCTGCTGGTACCGCGACGGCTTCGGCGGACACCGCCGACCTCGTCCAGGCGCTGCGCTGCTACCTCGCCATGCTCAGCGTCGGGGGCGGTGACGGCATGCGCGAGGCGCACAAGATCGTGCCGATCATGACGAACTACCAGATTCACAAGGCCGGTCGCCTCGCTGGATAGCTCGAAGCATCCCACGCCTTCGCCTGTCGCCGGTACGCGGCTTGATCGCTGCCGATCGCGCGGCCCCCGGCACACATCCGCTCCTGCCGCCGTCCGTGCGTGCCGACCCAGTCGGAATCGTTACGCTTCGCGGCCCCCCACCAGGCCGATCGGCGATGAACTGCCGGTAGCCGTCGCTGGGGGTGGGATGGATGGCTCCGCCGATCGAGTAGCGTCAGCAGGTGACCAGCGACTACCGCGATGGCCGTTACCGCCACGACGTCCGGCGATGGACCGTAGGCCAACTTCGTGAGGCACTGCGCGATCTGCCGGATGAGGCAGGGCTGCGAGTCGAGGTAGCGCTGGCGCCGAGCACAGGCCACCCCGACCCGTGGGGCAACGACCAGTTCGTCGTTACCAGTGCAGCAGTCGATGATAAGGACGACTTCTCGACTGGAGACCTCGTCATCCGCGTCGACTATTCCTCGGGCTCGTACATGCTGCCCAGGAAGAACCTGGCAGGCTAGGTCCCACCATGGCAGTTGCTGGCATCCGCATCTGTGGCCGCTGACCGTACGCGTCACCACCAGCCGTAGCCGTCCTGCTTCGTAGGCGGCGGGTTCTCAGATGTTCCTGCATTTTTGGATGCCTCCGCCCTGGGCTGTGCGTCACACTGCTGCAGTGGAGAGCTTTCGGTGCGCGACGTGCGGAAACGCGCTGAGTGTCCCGGTCCGGCTGGTGGAGCTGCCAGCGGGAGTGCACTGGTCGCTCTTGGACTGTCACCATGTGAACCCTCCGCTGCTCGACCCGGGCATCTACGCGATCGATGAGGCCACGTATGGCCGCGACCAGGTTGTGGGCACCTTCGTGCTCTCACCCGGCGACGTGCGCGGCACACGATTCGTCCAGGACCTCGTTCTCACCGGCTGCTGGTCCCTGGTGGGATGGAGTCCGTGTGTCGCCTGCGAACAGTGCGATGCCCTGGTCGCTTCCCGGACGGACGACTGCGACGTGGCCCAGGAGACGCGCTTCTACCCTTCTGTGGTGGTCCGCGAGACCTGTGACGTTGAGGCAGATCTCGCCACCGATCCGTTCGCGCGGTTCGCTGACTGGGACAACGCCGCGCAGGACACCAGACGACACGGCTGGGTATCCAAATCGTGTTGTTCTCCGTGCGGCGGTAGCCGCCTCCCTCGGCCGCTACCGCGGTGACACGCGTCTACACACCCAGTCCGACCTGCGCGTCTACCTGACCTGGTGCACCAACCATGACCTTGATCCGCTATCGGTTGCGCGCGCGGACAAGAGCGGTACGTGCGCTGGCTGCAGGACGTACGCCGTTTCCAGCCCTCGACCGTGTCCCGTCGCCTGTCGATCGTGGTCGGCTTCTACCGCGTCTGCGTCATCGACGACATCCTGCCGCACTCACCCGCCGACTACGTCCGCAGACCCACGGTCCCGCCCGAATCACCCACCCTCGGACTCGGCCACCTGCAGTTCGAGGCCCTGATCACCACCGCACGCCTATCGACCAACCCGAACGACTTCGCCCTGGTCGCCATGCTCGGCCTCCTCGGGCTACGCATCTTCGAAGCCTGCGGCGACAAATATCGCCGACCTCCGGGAGGAACACGGCCACCGCGTCCTACGCGTCCGCGGCAAGGGCGGCAAGGTAGTCCTGGTTCCGCTGCGACCCGCAGTCGCCAGAGCCATCGACCGGGCCGTCGACGACCGCCTCGGCGGCCCCATCCTGCGCAACACCCTCGGCACGCGGCGGGACCGGCACGCCGCCACCCGCCGACTCAAACAGCTCGCCGCCAGCGCCGGGATCCGGATGCCGAGGATGCACCCACACATGCTGCGTCACACCTTCGTCACCACCATGCTCGATGCCGGCGTCAGCCTCCGCGACGTCCAAATCGCCGCCCGCCACGCCGACCCCCGCACCACCATGCGCTACGACCGCGCCCGCAAGAACCTCGACCGCCACCCCAACTACATCCTCGCCGCCTACATGGCCTCCGGAACCTAGCGACCACGACAAGCGGATCTGCCGATGGCGGGGCTCGGTCATTTACCGAGCCGTCGCCTTCCGGAGTTCGCTCAGCCACTCGATGCCGAGCCTGTGGCCGTCGGGGAATTGGTCGTCGCGATCCCAACGCCACGTAGTGATCATCGCCAGCATGAGGGTCCGGCAATCTCGGAGCAGGTGCTGATCGACGCCCGGATAGAGGCCGCCGACCTCGTCAGGTGCGTGGGCCAGGTCGAACTCGATCGGCCCCCGGCAGCACGTCTCGAAGTCGATGAAGAGCAGGCCGACCGGGGTCGAGAGCAGGTTGCCCGGGTGAGGTTCGCCGTGCAGGAGTTGTTCGGGCCGGCCGCTATCGCTGACCGATCGGCGCAGGCGGTCCAACGTGCCGGCGAGAAAGATCCGGTCCGCGCCGGCCAGCTTCGGCGTCCGGTCGTGGTCCGCCACGAGCGTTTGGGCCTCGGAAACCCGGTCCGTGAAGTGCGGGGTGAGCAGGTCGACCCGGCGCATCCCGGCGTGCAGACGTTCGAGCGCTCTGGCGTAGTCCGCCGGAGGGATCGCTTGAGTAGTCACCGGTTCGTAGTAGGTCCACAGAGTGACCACGTAGTCGTCCCAGACGAAGACCTCGGGCGCTTCCAGCGCGGCCACCGGGCTCCCGACCTCGAACAGTCGCTTAGCGGTATCCACTTCGAGCTGGGCGCACTGGTGCGCCGCCGGTGCCACCTGTGCCAGCACGTCGCAGGGCTGCAGACGCAGCGTGAGCTTGTTCGAGTTGTGCAGGACGACGGCGTCGTAGGCGGTCAGGCCGAGCGATGAGGCGATCGACATGGCTGCCCGTGTTGCCCGCTGGGCCGCATACGCCTGCATCGGAGCACCGTAACTCAGCGCTTTCGGCGCAGCAGCCGTACTTCGGTCTCCCCTGCGTCAGGAAACTAGAGCGGCGGCGACTACATCTGGATCTGCCGCTCTAGATGCGCGCCGCCCAGGCTGGGACCATCATGTCCGGTGGCCGGCGCTTCCGGTACACCAACCGTGCCGGGCCGAGCATCCGCGCATAGCCCCAAGGAATGCGCGCGCCACCCAGCCGGAAGCCGTCATAGACCCGAGACCGGACCGTGGTCGTAGATCAACACAATCCTGCGACCGTCGGAGCATGGCCGTTCAAGCGCCGACGATCGCGCAGCGGACCTCCGCTTCGCTGACCACCGCCCTGCTGCTCCTGACCGGACTGACCTCCTGCACACCCGAGATCAAAGCCATCACCGGCCTAACTGTGGACACTGACGGACGGCCGCTCGCGGCTCTGGCTTGGTGCGCGGACCAGCCGCCGGACGTGGTACATCTCCGTGCCGAGAAAGACCTGGCTTCGCCCTCCCCGTCCGGGCCGACGCCGTCCGCGAACTGGCCGGAGTGGCGGTACGACGTGCAGCGCGACGCGACCTCACCGGCCACCGTGCACCTGACGGGCTTCCCACCCGAACCGACCCCTGACCCGCACGCAGTCTTCCGAATGCGCGAGTCACCAGCAACAACAGCTTCACCTCCCACTCGGTGACCTTCCGGCTCCCTGAACTGTCCGGCCTGCAACCCGGATCGATCCTGATCACCACCATCGAGACCAACGAAGAGGTACAGAAGAGCATCTCCCTCGACGAGTTCGCGCGCCTGGCAAGGGACGAATGCTGAACTCCTGCACCGGGCTGCAACACGGCTATACCCCTCGTGGCCATCTCAAGCACCGATCGATCTACATGAGCGGGATCGCCGTGACGCCTGTCTTCCTCGCCCCGTGATCACGTGCGCGGATCTGGCCCCGAGGTGAAGCCGAGGATCGGCGTGCCCTGACGATCGAAGACGTACGCGCCGGAGGCACGTTCGATGATCCGCGGGGTGAAGCTCACTCCGTAGCGGATCAGGAGGCGGTCCACCTCGTCCCAGAACGTCGTGTCCATCGTCGTTCTTCTCTGACCGGGCCGGAGACAGGACCGGTTGACCTGCCCGGTAGTCATCCTCGACGGCAGCAGGAGTCGCAACAAGCAAACGGGGCGGCCGCCGTGATGGCGCCGGCGGCCACCCCGACCGATGCGCTCCGAACCGTGCCCGGTCAGCGTCCGGCAACGAGCGGCGTGCCGACGCCGTCGTACGCCGGATCGGTGTCCGGGCCGCCGACCTCCGCCGGCTCGACGGGCTCGTCCGCCGGCTCCGTCCCGGCACCGGCCGCGCGCCGCCGACGGCGACGCCACCAGAGCAGGGCCAGCACCGCGCCGATCACCACGAGCAGGTAGAGCAACGTCCACGGTACGGTCCAGATCGTCCCGGTACGGGTCACCGCCGGCAGTACTCCCTCGCTGCTCGTGGCGTCGACGCGTACCGTGGCGGTGACCATGCCGGCCGGTAGGACGCCGTCGATCCGCCGGACCAGGGTCACCCGCGCGCCCGGCAGCAACTCCGGCAGGGTGACGTCCTGGCCGCCGGAGAGCGGTATCCCGAACAGGCCGGTGATCCGCAGCCGGGCGGTGCCGGCGACCCGCACGTTGCCGGGGTTGCGGAGCCGGTAGGTGATCGTCGCCGGGCCGCGGGCAAACGGCACGGCCGGACTGGCGTACGAGACCTGCACCGACTCCACGTCGACCAGCGGCGCCAGCGGCCCGTTCACCCGCAGGTAGATCCGCGCCCCGACCCGGCGCTCCACGTTGACCCGCTGCCCCTCGGCGTCGGTGCGCTGCTCGGCGACCGAGGCGACGATCCCGGCCGCGTGGTCGCCGGGAGTCGCGTTCCGCGGAACGGTCACCCGGAAGGGCAGGACGATCCGCTCACCGGGGCGCAGCGTCCGGGTCTGCCGGCCGAGGTCGACCCAGGCGCCGACGTCACGCGCCGGCTGGCTGGCCGGCGGGAGGGCGAACGCCCCGTCCGTCGAGGTGGACGCGTCGGTGGCGTACACGGTGAAGGTGAGCGGCTCGGACGACCGGTTGGTCACCACCACCCGGTCGTCGCGCTGCTGGCCCGGGGCGAGGTCGTAGCTGAACTGGCCGCGCGGGTCGGCACCGGCCGCGGCGTCGGGCTCCACGGTCCAGCGGAACTCGTCGCCGGGGGCGGCACCGGCCGGGCCGGAGACCGCCGCCGACAGGGTCATGGCGACGACCAGCGCGGCGACGACGCGGCGGGGTCGGGGTGCGGTCATGATGGCTCCTCGCTCGTCATCGCGACGACCTGGTCGACCGGGCTGGCTGACGTCCTCGCGGCGCTCAGGGACACGACTCTGGGATGCGCTGGCACGGATGTGCGGCGTTCGGTCACGGGCACGGGTCTGGGATGGTCTGGAGACGGATGTGCGGCGGAGGTGCCACGGACCGGCTGCCCGTGGTACCTCCGCCGTCGGTCGGCCGTCGGCCGGTCGGACCGCTCGGGTCAGACCAGCGTCAGGGTGAGGGTGCCGGCGTAGCTGCCCGGCGTGGTGGTGTCCGGGATGCCGAGGCTCAGACCGGCGCCGCACTCGAAGGTGCCGGCGCTGCTGCCCTCGTCGGCCCGGCACAGCGTCCTGGCCTCCCCGAGGCCGGAGCCCGGCGTCGCGGCGGCGCCCGCGGTGGCGCTGCCGCTGCCGCTGACCTTGCTGGCGTCCGGCGTCCAGCCGAGCTGGTTGCCGTCGATGGTGGCGGCGGCCGGACCGACGAAGTCGTCCACCTGGCCGGTCAGGTTCCAACCGGCGCTGGTGCCCCGCAGGTCGGTCACCGTCGCCGTGTTCAGCGTGCCGGTGGCCGTACCGCCGACGATGCCGCCGGAGAGGGTGACGTCGGTGCCCGCCACCTCCAGGGAGAGCCCACCGCCGACGATCTCGGCCGTGATCTGCTGCTCCTTGTCGACGGCGCCCGGGGCGGTGACCTGGACGTTCATCTCGGTGGAGGTCGACGGCTGGTACGCCGCCGGGTCCGCCGGGGTGAACTGGGCGGTCAACGAGTTGTTCCCCACCGCCAGGGTGGAGGTGGTGATCTGGGCCGTACCGCCCGACACCGGCGCGGTGCCCAGCGAGGTGCTGCCGTTCCGGAACGCGACCGTGCCGGCCGCGGCGGCCGGGTCCACGGTGGCGGTGAGGGTCACGGCGGTGCCGGCCTCGATCGGTCCGGCCGGGCTGGCGCCCAGCGCGGTGCTGGTCGGCACGGCCGGGTCGACGGCGCCCTTGACCCGCCAGTTGCCGCCGTCGACCGTGATGACGGTCTCGAAGCGGTCCTGATGTACGCCGTTGAGTTCGCTGAGGCATTCGATGACGACGACGTAGTCGCCGGCTGCCGGCGTGCCGGCCAGCGCGGTGGCCATCGACCGGTTCGCGGCCAGGGTGAACGGAGCCGTGTCGTAGCCGGTGTCGCTGGCGATCCGGTTGAGGTTGGCCACCTGACCGCCGACGGGACCGACCCGTAGCGCGGCCTGGTCGCCGAAGCCGGTGGGGCAGGCCGCCGAGGTGGTGGCCTGGGTCAGCATCGGGTTGTCGGTGACGGTGCCACTGGTGGGATTGAGGGTAATGGTGCCCGCCGCGGCGGCCTGGGCCGGCGCCGCGACGCCGACCAGGCCGACCGTGGTCAGCACGACCGTGCCGGCCAGGGCGACCGCCCGGCCGAGCAGGGCCTTTGTTGCCTTCATGAATCACTTCCTTCGCCAGGAGTGCGGTGCGGCGGCTCTCCCCCGTCGGGAGCGGTCACCGCCGCGACCTCGATCAGGCTGCACACGGGCCGTGACCCGCCGTGCAGGCCAACGCCAAGGCCGGACATGCAGCAGGAAAATTGCGGGTTACGGCCGAACTGACATGGGACTGACGGCGCGAAGAATCGAGTTGATCCGCCGTGTGAATGGAAGATGTCAAAGGCGGCGCGAGCAGGGTGTTCATCTTTTCGTCACCATCGCCGACCGGTGGACGCGACCGACCGGTCGGCGGAGCGGCCTATCCGAACCGTCCGTGCACATAGTCGTAGGTACGAGGGTCCTGCGGACTGTCGAACATCACCTCGGTCGGGCCGTGCTCGACGATGGCCCCGGGCGTGCCGTGCTCGGCGAGGAAAAACGCGCACTGGTTGGAGACCCGCGCCGCCTGCTGCATGTTGTGCGTGACGATGACGATCGTCACCTCGGCGACCAGTTCGGCGATGGTCTCCTCGATGCGCCGGGTCGAGGTCGGGTCGAGCGCCGAGCAGGGCTCGTCCATCAGCAGCACCCGCGGCCGGACCGCCAGCGAGCGGGCGATGCAGAGCCGCTGCTGCTGCCCGCCGGAGAGCGCGCCGCCGGGGGAACGGAGCCGGTCCCGGACCTCCTTCCACAGCCCGGCCTTGGCCAGGCACTCCTCGACCAGCGCGTCCCGGTCGTTGCGGCCGATCCGGGTACCGGTGAGCCGCAGCCCAGCGATGACGTTGTCGTAGATCGACATCGTCGGGAACGGGTTGGGCTTCTGGAAGACCATCCCGACCTGCCGCCGGGCGTCGGTGATCCGGCGGACCGGTGCGTACAGGTCCTGGCCGTCGAGCAACACCTCGCCAGCCAGCGAGGCCCCGGGAATCAGCTCGTGCATCCGGTTGAGGATCCGCAGGAACGTGGACTTGCCGCAGCCCGACGGTCCGATCAGGGCGGTCACCTCACCGGCGGCCATGGTCAGCGACACCCGGTCGAGCACCTTGTGCCGGCCGAACCACGCGGAGATCGACCGGGCTTCCAGGGCCGCCAGACCGCCGTCCGGTCCGGTCGGGGCGGCGGGCATCAGGGACGTACTGTCGAGGCTCATCTCGGCTCCGTCGTCAGTAGAGGTTGGGCAGGAGTCGGACGGCCTGGTCCGCCACGGTGAGGCCCAGGACGGTGAGCAGCGGCATCCCCGACACCCACGCCTGCCAGCCACCCCAGCGGGCCCAGGCCCAGCTCACCGCGTAGGCGGCGATCAGCAGCGCCTGGCCCCAGAGCACCAGCGGCACCCACGCGTCGGGCTCGCCGGCCATCGCGTGCTCGGCCGCCGTCAGGGATTGCGCGCCGAACCGCCGCTGCGGGGACGGTTGGACCGGCGAGACCAGGTCGGCGTCGGCGTAGAGGACGTTGTCCGGCAGGTACGGCCGGCCGTCGGCGGTGGCCAGGGTGAGCCGGCCCGCCCCGTCGGCCAGCCGGGGCGGCAGCGGGTCGCCCGGCCGGCGCAGACCGGTGACGCGGTACCGGTGCTCGCCCTGCCCGGTCACCACGACGATCTCGTCGCCGGCGGTCAGCAGCGACAGCCCGGCGAACGGGCCGCCGTACCCGGCGTGCCGGCCCAGTACCACGCTCGTCCCGGCCTGGCCGGGCAGCACCGTGTCGCGGCGGTGCCCGGGACCGTTCTGCAGCACGGCTCCGGTGCTCCCCTCGAAGACCACCTGCCGGGTGTCGAGCACGGGAATCCGGAGCACCGCGACCGACGTACCGGGGCGGAGCAGTTCACCGTCGAGGTCGGTCTGGCCGACCGGTGCGATCCCCTCGGCCAGGTCCTTGCGGAAGTCGGCGTACGCCGTCTGCTGGGCCCGCTCGTAGCGAAGCTGGGAGATCAGCGTCAGGTGTACGACGAAGGCCAGCAGCAGTACGCCGAGCAGCGTCAGTACTGTGCCGGTGACGCGTACCGCCGGGATCTCGACGGGCCGGGACGTCCGGATCGGTGCGGCCGGCGACGGCGACCCGTCGGGGTCGGATGCCGACCGGGACGGTCGGGATGGCGCGACCGGCGGTCCCTGGTGGAGGTCGATCGGTGGAACGGTCGGTGGGTCGACGGTCGCGGTCACGGTTGTCTGCTCCCTCGTCGGCGGATCAGCGGTACGGCGGCCACACACGCGGCCAGCAGGGCCAGCCCACCGAGAGCCCAGGGCAGCGGTGA
This sequence comes from Plantactinospora sp. CA-294935, assembly GCF_050936445.1. Taxonomy (NCBI): domain Bacteria; kingdom Bacillati; phylum Actinomycetota; class Actinomycetes; order Micromonosporales; family Micromonosporaceae; genus Plantactinospora; species Plantactinospora sp. CA-294935. Next base: position 5,522,146 of record NZ_JBNJMU010000001.1, on the reverse strand, counting down.
GCCGCCCTCGTCCGGCCGCGAGGCCAGGTCGGGTGAGGCGGCTGCCGGGGTGACCCCCACGCTCGGTTCCTCGGCGGCACCGGTCGGCGCGGCGGGTGCCGTCGGGGTCGCGTCACGGTCGGGGCCGGACGGCGAGCCGGTCGTCCGCCCCGGCGCGGTGGCCGTCGGTGCGGCCTGGCCGGCGGCGCCGCTCGTGACCCGCCAGGTGTCGCCGCTCACCACGATCCGCGACTCGAAGCGGTCGGGGTGGGTACCCAGGGTGTCGCTGACGCACTCGACGACGATCACGTACTCACCGTCGCCGGGCGGCCTGCCCTGCGACATCGTCATCGACCGGTTCGGGCGCATGGTGACCGGTGCCGTGTCGTAGCCGCCCGCCCCGCCCGGGCGGGCGATGTTGCTGTAGGGGCCGCCGGCCGGGCCGACCCGCAGCAGCACCGCGGAGCCGTACCGGGCCGGGCAGGGCGCCGACGTGGTCGCCGAGACGAGCATCGGGTTGCCGCCGACGGTTCCGCTGGTCGGCGTGACGGTGAGCGTGCCGAGAGCCGCACCGCGCCGGGCCGGCACGGCCGCCGCGCCCGACGCCGGTGCCGACAGCCCGGCCGCGGCTACCAGAACCGCCGGGAGCAGCAGCGCCGCCCCTCGGCACCTCAGTGATCCCAGTACGGACATGTTTTCCTCTCTCGTGCCCGGCGGGCCGACGGGCCGCCCCGGGCTCCCCGCGGACGACGAGTGCTGTCACGTCCGGTTACCGGGGGTGGACGCCCGGGTGGTCTCCCGCACCGACCCGCTCGGTCCGGCCTGCTCGCTCAGGGGATCCGGCTATGGCTGCGGGGTGTTGCGGCGTCGGGCCAGCAGCATCGCGGCCGCACCGGCGACGACGAGGACAAACCCGCCGGTCAGCAGGGTCGGCAGCGAAGCGCCGGTCAGCGCCAGGTTGCCGCCGCCGCCCCCCTCGGTCGGGGTCGGACTCGGGTTCTCCGGCTCGGTCGGGGTGGGGCTCGGGCTGCCCGTCTCGGTCGGGGTGGGGCTGGGGCTGCCCGTCGGGGTCGGGCTGGGGCTGCCCGTCTCCGTCGGGGTGGCCGAGGGGCTGCCCGTCGGGGTCGGGCTCGCGGTCGGCGTCGCCGTCGGGTTCGGTGTGGCGGAGCCGGTCGGGGTGGGTGAGCCGGTCGGCGCCTGTGTGACCTGCCAGGTCGAGCCGCTGATCGTGACCACCGTCTGGAACCAGTGTTCGTGCGGTTCGGCCAGTTCGGTCAGGCACTCGATGGTGATCCGGTAGTCCCCGTCCGCCGGCGCCGGGTGGTTTCCGTCATCGGGCGTCGGGTCCAGTGCTCTGGCGATCGACCGGTTGGTGCCGAGGGTGAAGGGGCCGGCGTCGTAGCCGGTGGCGCTGGCGATCCGGTCGAGGTTGCCGCCCTCGGGCCGGCCCGGCTGACCGGCCGGGCTGACCCGTATCTGCGCCTGGGCCCCCCAGCCGGCGGGGCAGCCCGCCGAGGTCCGCGCGGTGAACGCGGGCGACTGGGCCGAGCCGTCGGTCACGTTGCCGCTGGACGGATCGATGGTGAGGGTGCCGAGCGAGGGTGCCGCCTGTGCGGGCGGGGTGAGCCCGACCAGCGCCGCGGCGACCGTGCCGGCGCCGGAGAGCAGCGCGACCGCGACGAACGTCGAGCCAGTCCGGCCGAGCCGGCGGGTTGGCGTCTTCACAGCGTTCCTTCCTTGTCGATAACACGGGCGTGTGGCCGGACGTCCCCAAAGGGACCTCCGGCCACCCGGGTGCGCGCCTCGGGCGCGCGGGATCAACCGATCACGAGGTAACAGATCTGCGACGTCGAGGCCACGAACAGCCGCGGGTCGTCCGGGGTGAAGGTGGCCTTGAGCTGGAGCAGGCCGGTCGGCAGGGTGGTGCTGGTGAGGACGGCCCTGCCGTCGGTGACGGGTGCCGTGCCGACGCTGGTGGAGCCGGCGAAGAACTCGACGCTGCCGGCCGCGTTGTGCCGCACCGTCGCGGTCAGCGTCACCCGCTGGCCCTCGAAGGCGAACAGACCCGGCTTGGCGGTCAGTCGGGTAGTGGTGGCCGCCGCGTTCTTCACCGCCCAGCTGTCGCCGGTGACGGTGATCAGGGTCGAGAAGTCCTTCGGGGCCGTCCCGGTCGTACCCGAGCAGGAGACGGCCACCTCGTAGGTGCCGTCCGCCGGGGCCGCGCCGAGGGCGGTGGCGAGCGAACGGTTCGCCGCGAGGGTGAACGGCGCCTGGTCGTAGTTGGCGAGTCCGCCGATGCGGGCGAGCGGGCTGTACGGGCCACCGGGCGGACCGACCTTCAGCGCGGCGTTCTCGCCGAAGCCGGTCGGGCAGGCCGCCGAGGTGGTGGCGGCCGTCACGAACGGGTTGTCGTGCACGCTCCCGCCGGTGGGCGCCAGCGCGACGGTGCCGAGAACCGGGCTCTCCGCCTGCGCGGGGCCGGCCAGACCGGCGAGCGCCAGGGTCGCGATCGCGGCGGTCGACAGCGCTACGGTCGTCCGGACGAACAGGGACTTGGCCTTGCTCACGAAGCACTTCCTCTCGGTGCGGTTTCGTGTTTGCCGTTCCCGGGTTCGCACCCGGGGCCTCGAATCAGCGGCGGAAACGCCGCCGGGGTGGTACGCAACGTGGGAAGAACGCCGAGTCCGGTCCGGTGGCCCTAACCGAACTCCATTGAGGTCCTCTGCGCTGACCTGCGGTTGGTCCAATTCTTCGGGCGGACGGGGCGACGCGCCGATTTCGGCCCGTCCAACCGCCCGGTGGAATGGACCGCGATAAGCATTCCCTGCCAACCGGGTACATCGACACCCGCGCTTCGCGAACGTTTCGTGCTCAATGCTTCGCCAACATGAAGGCCAGATGAACCCGAAGCGGGCGCGGCGCCCGGCGGAACGTGTGATCCGCCATTCGGCCGACGGATGGTGCCGACAAGTAGGTGTCGTCATCCACCGTTGTGCGAGATCGCACTCGCGACCGGCGCAGAACGCCGGCCACGAGTGCGGTCGGTGATGCTCCCGGGCGCTACGCCCCGGGTGTCAGGCCGGCGGCCAGCCGGCGGTGTTCAGGTTGCCGGTCAGGGTGGTGGACCCACAGTCGCCGATGGTCGCGAAGCCGTAGCTGGTGATGACCCCGCTCTGGTCGCAGAGCAGCGAGCCGAAGGCTCCACCGGCGGTGAAGACCCGGTCGATCCACTCCTCGGTCAGCTCGCCGGAGGCGACGATGTTGTACACCCGCCGGTTGAGCGGGAAGGCGGGGTTCAACACCTCGTTCGGCGGGGTCGTCCCGGCCGCGTACGGCGACACGGTGTTGATGCTGCCGAGCAGCGACGGGCCACGCCGGTCCTCGACGCCCGGCAGGGCGTTGCCCTGGGCGATGTGCTGGGCGATCGAGAACGGCATGACGTAGTCGTTGTGGCCGGTCAGTTCCCGACCGTCGTGCTCCTGCACCGGCGGGACACCGGTGCCGTCCGGCACCGTCGTCGACGCCGGAACGAGGCAGGGGTAGTCACCGGCGCTGATCTCGGCGTCGGTGATGCCCATCTGCTGGTTCCAGAACTGCCGGGTGCCGGATCCGGGCTGGATCAGCAGCGGCTGGACCGGGAACGAGCCGACCGTCCCGGTGACGCACTTGTAGATGTTCTGCAACAACGAGAGCGACATGTTGGTCGGCAGGTCGCTGTTCTCGTTGATCGCGTACGTCACCGCGTCCAGGGCGAACGGGATCCAGGTCCCGTTGCCACCCGCGACCAGGGTCGTACTGCTGGACGAGCGGGCGAAGTCGACACAGTCCTCGATGGTGCTCGCCGCCGGGGCCTGCACCTTCGAGGCCCACAGCGAGCGGTTGCCCTCCGTCGAGCCGTTCGGCCGCTGGAACACGCAGTTGTCGACCTTGGTCTTGATCGGCGAGGTGCCGCGCGCGTCCCAGGACGCGAGCACGGTGCCGCCGCCGATCGCCGCTCCCAGGCCGTTCAGCACGTCCTGGGTGGTGTCCGAGCCGGTGCCCGCCAGGGTCCGGTAGGCGGCGGCGTCGGTCGGGAACGGGGGGAACCCGCTGAACGGGTCGGCCGAGGCCGGGGTGGCCACCGCCGTGACGGCGAGCGCGGCCGCGAGCACCGTCCCCACCGCCTTCCCGAGGGACTTAACCTGCATCGTTCTCCCTTTCGTCAGAGACAGGAGGTCGACCCATTCCCCTATATGAATGGGCCGCAATCAGCATTCCCTGATTCCCGTACGCGTCGACACCGGTATTTCGAAAACGTTCCGTGCCCAATCCTTCGCCCGCATGAAGGCCAGATGAATCGATTTGACCACGCAGAGTAGTCGACGGGCGGGTGTATCGCCGTCGCGGGCCGGTCACGAGGGAATTCCCGTCGCCTCGATGCGTCTCGCGGCGGAGTCCCCGGAGGTGACCGAAGAAAAATCGTGCTCGCGACCGACGCGAGTCGGCCACGAGCACGAACGGATCGAGGTGGAAAAGGTTCAGCGGGCGGTTGTCAGAGGTTGCCGCGCAGCACGACGGAACCGCAGTCGGAGGCGACCCCGAAGCCGTACTGCTGGATGAGGGCGCCCTGCTGGCAGATCAGCGAGTCCGAACCGGTGAAGACCTGGTCGATCACGCTGTTGGTCAGGTCGGCGGTCGGGACGATGTTGTACACCGTCCGCCGCAGCGGGAAGTTGACGTTCAGTACCTCGTTCGGCGGGGTCGCCCCGGCCGCGTACGGCGACACGGTGTTGATCCGGCCGAGCTCCGACGGGCCACGCCGGTCCTCGACCCCCACCAGACTGTTGCCCTGGGCGATGTGCTGGGCGATCGAGTACGGCATGAGGTAGTCGGTGTGCCCCTCCAGCACCCGGGCGTCGTGCTCCTGCACCTCCGGCAGGCCGGTCCCGTCCGGCACCGTCGACGACGTCGGAACCAGGCACGGGTAGTCGCCGAGGGCGATCTCCTGGTCGGTGATGGACATCTGCCCGTTCCAGAACTGCCGGGTACCGGAGCCGGACTGGAGCAGCAGCGGCTGGATCGGAATGCCACCGATGTGGCTGATCACGCACTTGTAGATGTTCTGTAGCAGCGCCACCGACATGTTGATCGGCAGGTCGCTGTTCCGGTTGATCGCGAAGGTCACCGCGTCCACCCCGAACGGGACCCACGTCCCGGTGCCGGCGGGGACGTTGGTGGTACCGCTGGACGACCGGGCGAAGTCGACGCAGCCGGCGGTGGGGCTACCGGGCAGCTCCGAGTCCCGCAGCGCGGTCCGGCCCGCGGACGAGCCGTTCGGCCGGGCCAGCTCGCAGGCCGTGGCCTTGGTCTTGACGGTGGCGGTGCCCCGCGCGTCCCAGGACGCGATCACCTTCTGACCGCCGACGGCGATCACCTCGCCCAGCCCGTTGAGCACGTCCTGGGTGGTGTCCGAACCGACCCCGGCCAGCGTCCGGTAGTCGGTCACGGGGTTCGGGTCGGCGGTGGCCGGACCGGCCACCGCCGCGACGCCGAGAGCGGCGACGAGGGCGGCGCCCACCGCGCTGGCAATTATCCTCACCTGCATGGTTCTCCCTTTCCTCCAGAAAGAGGTTCGGCTCATTGCTCTTTCTGAGTGAGCCGAGTGGAGCATCAATCGCCGGGCCGGGGCGGCGATACCTGCGTCGGGGGAACGTTTCAGTGCGCAAAATTTCGCCAACATGTAGGCCGAATGAATCGTCTGCCATATATATTGAACCTTTTTCAATCTCCCCTTGCGGTCCGTTGGAGCGCGAGGTCGGACGCGGTGTGTGAGCGCCGCGCGGTTCAGGTTGAAAAAGGTTCATTCATACGCGACGACCGGCGAGCGCGAATTCCTCACGTCCCGGTCCCGTCCGGGGCAGGGCGGCGATAGCCGAGCATCAACATGATCGGACCCGAGATTCCGCTCGCCATCCCGGCCACGAGGACGCCGAGCAGCAGGAACCGCATCCATCCGACCGGCTGGCCGGGGGTCGGCGTCGTCGCGGCGACCGGTGCCACGGCGACCGGAGGTGTCGGGGTGGGCGCCGGGGTCCCGCCGGGGCTGGGCGTCGCCCCGCCCGCCGGGGTGGACGGGGCCGGGGAGGGTGTCGGATCCGGGCCGGACCCCGGGGCGGGACCGGTCGTCGTGGGCGACGGAGGAGTGGTGCTGGCCAGTTCGGCGGCGACCGCGAGGGTCTGGTTCCGCAGCGGCTGTGGCAGGGGCGCGTAGCCGGGCGGGAGTTGTCCGGGCTTGGACCCGATCGTCTGCCCGTCGCTCGCGATGTAGCGCAGTAACCGGGCGTACTCGCGGCGGGCGGGCTCCGCCCGGTCGAGGTTGGCGGCGGCGTAGGTCAGCATGGTGAGCGGGTAGGCGCCGGGCGCGGACTGGGTCGGGTTGGGTTGTAACACCCCGTCGACCGGGCTCGGTTCCATCGCGCCGACCCCGGCCAGCAGGCCGACGGTGTCCGCCCTGACGCAGTTCGTGCCTTGCGCGTCGTTGCACAGGCTCGCGGTGGCCAGCCCGTACCGGGCCGCCGACGCCGCATCCGTGATCCCGAGCCCGAACTTCCGGCCCGGCAACGGCGGTGGTGCCGCCTTGTAGTCGCCCAGCCTCGCCTGGGGATTCGCCGGGTCGATGCCGCCGGCGGTCTCGTCCCAGACGATCCGCTGCCGGGCATCGCTGCGCAGGGTCTGCCGCGCGGCGACCTCCAGGCCCTCGGCCCAGGGGGCGAAACCCGGCATGCAGTACGGGAACTTCGGTACGCCGGTCGTGGGCTCCCCGGTCCGGCAGCTCGGGTCTTCCTTCGGGAATCGCGAAATGCCCTGCCCGTCGCCGAAGACCAGCGGCACGAAAGCCGGGTTCACCCGCATGCCGTTCTTATCCGGGACTCCGGAGAGCCATTTGCGGGCCGCCTCGTCCGCCAGGACCCACTGCCACACCCGGCGGGCCAGCACCGACTCGCCGTCCGGCAACTGGATCGGATAGTGCCTCGACGTCGGGAAGAAGCTCTTGAAGATCGGATTCAGCTCGACGAACTCCTCGTCGACCCGAATCGACCGTGGATTCTTGGCGATGTCCGGATTCTCGGCGGGATTGGGCACGTCCTGCTGATACGACTGGGTGAGCAACTTGGCCACGAGGCGTGGCGTCAGTTTCAGCTCCGGCAACGGCTGGCCGTTGATCCGCTGCGCCTCCGCCGAGGAAGTCGGGACCTCCGACTTCGACGTCCGGGCCTCGATCTGGAAGGCGATCACCGCCGCGTTCACGGTGATCGGGGCGTGCACGACCTGTGGATCGGTCTCCTCGCGGAGTACCGGTTCGTCGACGTAGGCGACCCCTCGGCCCTCGGCGCCGGGCGAGAGGACGGCCGCGTCCGCGGTCACCTCGGTGGTGACCGTGTGCGAGAAGGCCGCTCGGCCGCCCGCGCAGAGGCTGGCCTGCCAGCTCACCGCGGCCGGTGCCACCAGTTCGGAGCCGACCGTGTCGAAGACCTGACCGCCGAGCGGGCACGGTGGACGGACGGGTTCGAAGTCCAGCGGGAACACGATCCGGTTGGCGAAGTAGGTCGGCAGCAGCGGTGAGCCGCTCGCCCGCCTCGTGCTCTGGTAGACGTTGCCGTGGAAGTCCCGCTCACCGCGAGGTACGACGACCAGCCAGCAGCGCCGGGCGCCGGGAGCCCCGGCGACGACCTCGCCGCAGTTGAGTCCCTTGGCGTCCGATCCGCGCTGGGCCTCGAAGATGACCCGGCCGGTGCCGTCCGAACTGGTCCGCGCCGCCACCACCTCGTTGGTCTCGTCACGTCGGAAGAAGTCCTCGATGTCGGGGACGCCGTCGTCGGGTGCGTCTGCCGGCGGAAAGTCCTTCATCCGGGTACGTTGGCCGTCCGAGGAGCGGAACGGGATGACCTGCGCGTCGGCCGGCAGACGTTCGTCCGGGTCGCGGCCGGCGGGGTTCCCGCTGGCGTCGAGGTTGAAGTCGACGGATCGGCTGGAGGCCGAGACGCCGACCTGGAGTTCGAGTTCCTCGCTGACCTCGCCCTTTGCCGTCAGGCCGCCGAACTGGCAGGTCTCCCGGAAGTCGGGGGCGTTGGGGTCAGGCCCCCAGCACTGCATGATCTGGAGATAGTTGGTGCCGTACGCGCTCTCCGGGGCGGTCGTCCTGCCCCCGGTCCAGGTGATCTCGATGCCCTGGGTGACGAGGTTCTGGGTCTGTGAGACGGTGACCCGCAGGTCGGAGAAGTCCTCGTACGTGCCGCGCCGGCCGTTCTCCGTCATGGCCGACTCGGTGAGCCGGTCTCCGGGTACGGCGGCCAGGGCCGGCTGCCGGGTGTCCAGCCCACCGACGGCCAGCAGCGCCGTCGGCGCGACCAGGGCCGCCGCCACCGCCGCCGTCCAGCGCCGTCGCAGCGACGGGCGGCCGGGCCAGTGCCTCACTTGTCCCGCCCCTCGGTGCCGGTGCGGGTGACCCCGGACCGCCGGAAGATCAACGGTGGCCCGAGTACCAGGGCGAGCAGCACGACCCCGGCGAGCACCATCATGCTGTGCCGCAGTCGCCATCCACCCTCGCCGTCCAGCGAGACCGGCACCCCCGCGACGAACTGCTGACCCCCGCCGTCGCCGCCGCCGATCACCTCACCCGTGGCCGGGTCGATCAGCCCCGGCCCGGCCGACTGGCTGGCGCTCGGGCCGGCCGTGGCATTCGGTCCGGTGCCGCCGGTGTTACCGGTGTTGCCGGTGTTGCCGGTGCTCGAATTGCCGCCACCGGCGGGGTTGCTGTTTTCGGTGGAGGTGCTGGCGGCGCCGCCGGTGCCGGCCGTGCACTGCTGGCCGTTGCCCTTCTTGTCGCACTCCGGCGGGTTCTGAGCGGTCCGGGCGAGGGTGTTGGTGCCGTCGGTGGAGAACGTCGGGTTGTTGCAACTGCGGATCGGCCGGGCCTCCTGCACCACCCCGGGGATCCGCTTCACCTGGTTGAAGCCCGCCTCCACCAGGTTGATCGGCAGCGGGGAGTAGCCGAGCAGGTCGACCTTCTGCTGGCCCTGACAGAGGAAGTAGTAGGCGAACCGGCCGAGCGTGTACGCCTTGTCCTCGGTGACCCCGTTCTCGTGCGCGAGCGGGATGACCATGTAGGAGTACGAGGAGAGCGGGTACGTGCGCCGGTCCCGGTCGTTGTAGACACCCTCCAGCTTCTGGGTGAGGTAGTTCTGCGCGTTCGGGTTGCCCGTCTCGATCTGCGCCCTGGTCAGCGCCACCGCGACGCTGTTGGCGGTCGGCTCCACGTAGTAGCCGGCCTTGTTGAGCACCTTGACCACCGGAAAGCCGTTCTCCTTGGCGTACGAGTACTCGACGTAGGTGATGGCGCCCTCGGCGTTGCTGCCCGCGACGTACCCGGCGATCTGGCTCGACCCGGCCTGCGCGGTGAACCCGGGTGGGTAGAACGACAGCACGTTGCACTGCGCCTCGGTCCGGCCCTTGTCTCGGCACCAGGGGCGCCAGATGTCCGGGTACTGGTTGTTCATCCACTTGACGAACTGGGCGGTGGTGCCGGAGCCGTCGGAGCGGACCACCGGGATGATCTTCCGGGCCGGCATGTTGAGCCCGGGGTTGTCGGCCCGGATCGCGGGGTCGTTCCACATCTTGATCTTCTCGGTGAAGATCTTGGTGATCACGTCGCCGGAGAGCCGTAGGTTCGTCACCCGCCGGCCGCCGATCTTCAGGTTGTACATGAAGGAGGTGCCGCCGGCCACGATCGGCATGTACGCGAACTTCCGGCGCGGGATGGCCTCGTTCGCCTCCGCACCGAACTCGATCTCGGAGACCGCGAAGTCGATCGTGCCCTGGGCGAAGGCGTTGCGACCCGCGGTCGAGCCGACGCCGCTGTAGTGCACGGTGATGTTGTTCTGCCGGACGTCCGCCCGCCACTGGTCGAGCGCGTTCTGGCTCCAGGTCGAGCCGGACCCGGTGATCGAGACGAGCCGGGGTGCGGCGGCGGCCGGTGTGGCGAGCAGTACCGGCGCACCGACCAGGGCGAGCGTGAGCAGCCGGGCCACCCCCCGGCGCATCCGGGTAGCGGTCTCAGCCATCGCGATTCTCCTTCTCAGGTGGGGAAACGGCGTGATCAGCGTGCTGGTCGGCGCCGGCCGGCGCGGGGCGCGGCGCGGGTGGGTAGCTGGCGGGTCGGCCGGCGCGGCGGGCGAACCGGGTCACGTCCCGGGCCGACTCCCGGGCCCGGCGCCGCAGTTGACCCCGGCTCAGTTGTCCCGGGCCGCGTCCGCCGACCAGCCGGGCCAGGACGAAGAGCAGCAGCACCAGCATCATCAGGGTCGCGGCGGTGCCGAAGCCCCGGACGATAAAACTCTCCTCCGGCGAACGGGTGAGCGAGTAGGTCACCAGCGGCAACGAGTTGTTCCAGCCCTCGAACGGGTTCAGGTTGAGGCTGGTGGCGCCGCCCGCGGTCAGCAGCACCGGAGACGTCTCGCCGACCCCCCGCGCGGTGCCGAGGATCACCGCCGTGGTCAGCCCGGACCGGGCGGTCGGCAGCACCACGTGCCAGACCGTCCGCCACTGCGAGGCGCCCAGCGCCAGCGCGGCCTCCCGCAGGTTTCCCGGCACCAGCCGGATCACCACGTCGGCGGCGCGGATGATGATCGGCAGCATCATCACACTGATCGCCAGCGAGGTGGCGAAGCTGGAGTGGCGGTAGCCGAGCGCGAGGATCACCGTCGCGTAGATGAACAGACCGGCCACGATGGACGGCAGTGCGGTCATCGCCTCGGCGATCGTCCGGACCAGCCGGCTCAGCCGTCCCGGGATCTCGCTGAGGAAGACGGCGCAGATCACCGCCAGCGGCACGGTGAAGAGCAGGGCCAGGGCGATCTGCTGCAACGTGCCGACGACCGCGTGCAGGGCCCCGCCCTGGGAGAGCGGTTCGAGCGGCCCGGTGATCGACATGTCCTCAGTGAAGAAGTTGAGGTGCGTCAGCGGCGGCCAACCCTCGGCGAAGGTGTAGAGGACCACCAGCGCCAGTACGGCGAGGACCAGGAAACCGAGGCTGTGCACCACGGCGCCGACCAGCCGGTCCCGTACGGCGGGGCCGTCCTCGTCCAGTGACACCAGCAGCCCGTAGAAGCCGAGGAACGCGAGGTAGGCGATCACGACGAAGCCGAGCACACCGTCGAACGGGGCGAGTTGGGTGTAGAGCAGGGTGGTCACGCTCAGCGCGGCGACCGTCGCCCCGATCGCCGCGAAGATGTCGGTACGCCGGAGGGTGGCGGTGATCCGCCGTACCTCGACCGCCTCCGGCTGCTCGGGGCGTACCGGAAGGGTGGTGGTCCGTGCGCCCGCCGCCCGCACCTGCGCGACCGGGACCGCCGGGTCGGCCGGTCGCGCCGGATCGTCCCCGGCCGCCGGCCCGGTCCCGTTCGGCGCCGCCGGGCCGGACCCGGCCGGTGCGTCGTCGGTCTGCTCGTCGATCGCGTGCTTCGGGCTCATCGTCGGTGCACCTTGCCTGTCGTGCGGCTCATCGTCGGCACCCGTCAGACCTCGCTCGCCGCGCCGGAGCGGCTGCGAGCGATGATCATCGAGGCGAGGAAGTTCACGATCAGGGTCATGACGAACAGGGCCAGTCCGGCGGCGAACAGGGCCGAGATGCCGGCCTCGGTGGAGTCGCCGTAGCGGAGGGCGATCAACGCCGCGACCGAGCTGGCACCGTTCTCCAGGATGTGTGGCTGGATCTCGAAGACCGGGGAGATGATCATTACGATGGCGATCGTCTCGCCGAGCGCGCGACCCAGCCCCAGCATCGTGCCGCCGATCATGCCGCCGCGCCCGAACGGGAGTACGACGGCCCGGATCATGCCCCATTTCGTCGCGCCGAGCGCGTACGCGCCCTCCCGTTCCCCGGCCGGCGCCTGTGAGAAGACCTCCCGCATGATCGAGCAGACGATAGGCGTGATCATCATGCCCACCACCAGTCCGGCGACAAATGTCGACGAGGTGTAGACCGTCATCGTCGAGAGTGGGTCGCGCGGATCGGAGCCCTCGACGTCGAAGATCGGAATCCACCCGAAATAGGTGGCGATCCAGTTGCTCAACCCCAGCACGTTGTCCTGAAGCAGGAAGAATCCCCACAGCCCGTACACGACACTCGGTACGGCGGCCATCAGGTCGACCAGGCTGATCAGGGTCTGCCTGATCCGCCTCGGCGCGTACTCGGAGATGTAGAGCGCCGCACCCGTCGCCAGCGGTACCGCGACCACGATCGCCACCAGGGCGATCAGCACGGTACCGGTCAGCACGGCGGCGATCCCGAAACGCCCGGCGCCCGCGTCGGGGTCCCATTCCTGGGTGGTCAGGAACGACCAGCCGGCCACCCCGAGCGCGTCCTGCGCCCGGTACAGCAGGAAACCGCCGACGAGCAGCATGACGCAGAGCACGACAATGCCGCCGCCCCGGGCCAGACCGCGGAACAGCAGGTCCGCACCGCCGCGCCGCTCCCGTACCCGGCGGGGCGTGTCCGTCGTCCCGTCCGGAGGCCCCGGGATCGTGGTCCGGGGGGCTTCTAGCGTGGCCATCGCTGGATCCTCGTCTCGATGCCGGTCCGCCGGGCGACGTCGGTCTCCAGTGGCCGTCGCGGGTCGACCGGGCCGTCACCCGGCCGGGGCGGGACGACGCGTGGCACAGCATGTCCGGCCGACCGGTCACCCTGCGACACCACGCGGCGCCCCTTGCGGACCAGCCGGGTCCCCTCGACGATTCCGGCCAGCGGGATCGCGGCGAGAAATCGTTCCAGGTTGTAGTTGCACTCCCGGGCCCGCAGGTAGGACCGGCTGGAAATGGCGACCGTCTCGCCGTCCAGGTCCAACCGCCACGCCCACTGGCCGGTGAACTCGTCGGTCAGGGCCAGCGCACTGGCCCGGTGGTGCTGCTCGCGCAACCGTTTGACGGCCGCCCAACATTCCACGTACGTCCGGTAGCCCACCTCGCCACGACCGAGTTTTCGGTTGTTGGGCGAGATGAGCATCCAGATGACCTCCTCAGCGGCCTCGTCCACCCGGGTACCCGACCCTGCGGACATGGCCAGGAAGACGAAGCTCGGCTGGTGCACCGGATCCTCCCGTGGGGCTTGACACGCCCATCTGAATGGTCCCGATCGGCAACCACCGCGATCATGTTGTGCATGACCCATGACGCACTGCGGAGCCGAATGCTCACGCCAGACGTGCACAGGGTAAACATCAGTTCACCTGGAGTCACGAAATAGGACGTATTCTGCATTGGCTCGATAACGCCAGTAGCCGACTTGCCGTCGCTTATTCCGATGATTTGCCCGATGCACCGAATTCCGGCTCACGGCACCGCCGCCCGACGGCGCGCCAGGACCCGCAGCCCCACCCCGATCGCCAGGAGGAGCGCGCCGCCGGCGAACAACGACACCAGCGACCAACCGGTACGCGGCAGGTTCCCGCCGGACCCACCGGGCGAGGTACGAGTCGGGCTCGGGCTGACCGTGGGGCTCGGGCTGACCGTGGGACTTGGACTGCCGGAGGGCGCGACCTCGACCCTGACGTCCAGTCCCGCACTGCCCGGGCTGGGTCTCGGTGCCGCAGTCGCGTACGCCGGCATGCCGAGCACGGCCACGCCGACCAGTACGATCAGCCCCACCCGCCAGCGGCGTCGCCGCGGGATCCGGTGCCCTCGTCCAGCCCGGTCGCACTCGCCAATATCGATCGTCACAGGGTGTGAACGTTAGGCATACCCAGTGGCGACCGGCGCACGCCAACACGGACGCCGGACATGGGGCGGGTTAAGAGCAGGCGGCCGAGCCGCGCCGATCTCGGGGTAGCGCCCGGCGCCGCCGGTTCAGCGCGTGGAAGCCGATGCCGAGCGCTGCCATGACGAGGGCGTTCCGGAGGACCAGCAGCGCCGTGCCCGGCCAGTCGGGATCCGTCGACACCTGTGCGTAGTGCCACGGGAACAGGGCGCTGGTCAGCGCGGTCGCGACGACGACCAGGCCGCTCGCGACGCGTTGCGTCGTGTCCCGGCGGGTCAGGCAGACCGCCGCCGTCGCGATCAGCCAGAGCATGTACTGCGGGGAGAAGACCCGGCTGGTCACCACGGTCGTCAGAACCGCGAGTAGTGCGACGTCGAAGCCGACGGTGCCGGTCCAGTTGAGTCGCCGGCCGGCCGCCCTTCGACCCCTTCCTCCGCCGGTGTGCTGCCTGATCAGCCTGGATCGGGATGGTGGCCCTGATCCCTCGCCGACGCAGATCCTCCCGGTTGGCTCTCGACGTGTACGCCTTGTCGGCCAGGACCCGGTCCGGCCGGGTCCTGGGCCGGCCACCTTCCAGACGCGGTACCCGAATGCCGTCCAGGACAGGGATGAACTGCCGGCTGTCGCCTCGGTGCCCTGCGGTCACCACCATGGCTAGAGGCTTCTGCCCCTGCTCACACCCCAGGTGCAGCTTCGTGGTCAACCCGCCCCGGGACCGCCCCAACGCATGGTCGTCCGGCTCGGTGTCGACACCGCCCGGCGGTTCGACCTGGAGATCCCCTTTTTACGAGCGCCGGCCGCGTGTTGATGCGCCCGGGCACTGGTGGAGTGCTAGAGCCGAATGTGAGACAGAGCCCTTCGCCTGACACACCCGTCACCGGTGACACCGGAGGCTATGTATTCACCGCGATACGGCAGTTGCTGGCCGCACACCGGGTATGGGACCGGTCCCCCAGCGGTCGCCTGATGCACCCGCTCGCCCTCGGGCCGGCCCCACCACCCGACACCGCCACTCATGCCCTGGCTGCCACCTCGCTGATCTGGACGTTCCTGGTCGGACGAACCGGATCCCAGGTGTCGGTGATGCGCAGCCGCAGGTACCGGGCAATGATCGCGGCGAACGAAACGGTGCCGCCCGCGGAAGGATGGCCGGGCACGGTGGCGACCGTCCGCCACGATCTGCTGTCGTTCGAGGCCTCGATGGTGAAGGTACGGACGCCGAAATCCGACTGTCCGCCGACCGTGACCGAGCTGATCGAGACTGGCGCGCCGAAGTCGAACCCGAACATCGCGGGGTTGTCTGCGGTCGGGCCCTGTCCGGCGGACTTGCCCCACGACGAGTAGTACGTGCCCGGTTGACCGTCCACGGCCAGCTCTGCGGGGAAACGATCCTGGCCGGTTTCCGCGATGAGCCGTGGGTACCGCGCTCCCTCGGTGTTGAGGGCGAGGTTGTTCGAGTGGCTGAGCCACTGTTGGGTGGTAGCGGTCAGGCCGTTGCTGGCCCGGGCGGTTACGGTCAGTACGCTGGTGCCCGAGTCGGGACCGGAGTTGCGTACTGCGGCAGGGATGATCGCCGAGCCGCCGGCCGGGACGACGATGGCCGGTGGCCCTGTCGCGGTGATTCCGATCGGGCCGGTGGCATCGACGTTCACCCGTACCGGCTGGTTCGAGGCGTTGGTAACCAGCATTCCCGCCTCGGTGTACCCTCCGGCCGCCAGCGGAAGCATCCGTTGCGTCGGCTCCACCGTGAGCACTGCGGCGGTGGCGGCGTACGGGCGAATCGATACCGGGCCGAGCAGACCATAATCCATTCGGGGCTGGGACGCGGCACCGGTGCCCGGAGCGACCCGGACGGCATTGCGCAAGGTGGAGGCGACCCGCACCGTGATGGTGTTGTCGCCGGGGCGCAGATGGGCGCTGACGTCGACGCGGCCGAGGTCCATCGGGTTGACCGGTGGCAGGTCGCGGCCGTTGACGTTGACCCTGACCGTGTCGACGACCGTGCCGAGATCGAGGTGTGCACCACGGACCCGGGTCCAGTCCGGACCGAGCCGGACCCGGGTGGTGTAGGTACCGACCCCGGAGACGTCGGCGAAATCGTCATTGAGCTGCGACCACGCGGGCAGCGTACGGTCCGGGTTGGCGGACACGGCCACCGGCCCGATCGTGGTGTGCGCGGTGTCGCCAGGCAGGCCGGACGGTCCGGGCGTCCAGCTGTCCACGGTCAGCGACCAGTCGGTCAGCCGCACCGGTTGCGGTGCCAGGCCGCCCGGCCCGGTCCCGGAGGCTACGGAATCGCGGATGGCGGGGCCGGGGAACGTCGTGTCGCGGCGGGCGGTGACGGCGATGACCATCGCGTCGTGCCCGGCCAGCCGCACCGGCAGGGTGACTGTCCCCCGACCCTTGCGGTAACCGGGGATCGGTGTGATCCCACCGGTCCACGTGTCCAGACGGTAGGGCACGCCGTCGCCGGTCAGGGTCAGATTCTGGTAGGTGGTGGACGCGCTCTGGTTGAACAGGTAGTAGTAGTCGACCCCGGCACCGTGCCGGCGTACGTCGAGGATCGCGTCGGACGGCGTCACGTGAGCGGCGGCGGCGCGGATCCCGGCGCGCTGCAGCGCACCTGGGACAGCGGCCTCGCTGTCGACCCGCACCACCCCACGTTGGCGCAGCAGCTCGGCGATGACCGCGCGCAGCTGGGGGTCCTGGTCCGGCTGGTAGCCCGGGGTGCTGCTGGGCAACTCGCCGAGAATCACCACGGGCAGGCCCTGCCGGGCCATCCGCAGGATGGTGCGCGCGGTGTCCAGTGGCAGGGTCGTCTGGTTGTTCAACAGCAACGCGCGGTACGCGGACGCGTCGGGGAAGAGCGCGCCGTGGCGTACCGTCGCGTCTGGATCGCGCAGGTGGGCCGGGCTGACGTACTCGTAGGTGTACCCGGCGGAAGCCATTGCCGACGAGTCGGGAATCAGCTTGTTCGCCGACGTGCCGGTCAGGCCGATGCCGAAATCCTGCCAGTACACGGCCAGGTCGAAGCGCGGCTTGCCTTGGCGCAGTACCAGCTGCATCCGGGCCAGGTGGTCATTGACCTGTCGGTAGTCGGCCCAGTTCGGTCCGCCCTTGGCGCCGAACGCCTCGGAGTACGAGGCGTTGCCGCCGTAGCTCATTCCGGGCCAGATCGACTGCGCGGCGGAGCCGGCCGGACCGCGGCTCAGGTACGGAAAGCCGTGCCAGACGAGTTGGTTGACGCCACCGGCGTAACCCCGGTAAACCGCCTGCAGGTTGGAGGTGTCGGAGGCGTCGCCCACCGTGGACCCCCAGACGTTGCCCCGGAACGCGCAGCATTCGTCGGAGACGACCGGGGCGCCGGAGAGGTGGGCACCGGCGGCCACGACTTTGTAGTTCTGTACGTTGCTGTGCGCACTGTCGTTACGGCCGAACGCCAGCGACTCACCCTCGGGGACGTCGATGTGGCTGGCCGCCTCGGCAGCGTCGATCGCCTCTCCGTACGGCTGCGCACGGGTCTTCATGTGGTGCTCGCGGGTCCATTCGCGCAGCACGTCGAGTCGGTACGCGATGTACAGGTCGCTGAGCGTCTGCCGGTAGTCGGTACGGACCCGGTCACCGACACCGTCGGCGAAGTCGAAGTACGGCTGGCCGGGGAACCGACCCGGCAGTCCGCCCTGGGCGCCGGCGCCGGCCAGTGCCGGCAGCAGGCTGACCGGTGAATAGCCCCGCCGTCGCGTCCACTCGGCGACGAAGTTCGACGTCCACTTCTGGGCACCCAGCTCCAGCGAATCCTCGAACAACTCGGTGGTGGCCAACTGCTCCAGGAGTGCCTGGACGTCCGGGGTGAGAATGTTGTCTTCGTAGAAGTCGATCACCGCTTGGGCGCCGGCCGGGCTCAACGTGTCGAGCGCGTAGTTCGTGACGGTCGCGGTGTAGCCGTTGAGGTTGCCGCCGTTCGGGGTCTGGTAGAAGGCGATCAGCGCGTAGCTGCTCTCCGCGTCGCCCGGGAACACCATGTCCAGCGTGCCGTCGGCGGCTACCTGGGCGGTGACGTCGGTGACGCTGGCCTGGTCCAGCAGCCGGGGCGATGACTGGCTGGCGCACTGCGGGTCGACACACTTCGCGACCAGCGCGGCGATGAGGGTCCGGCTGGCCCCGACCGGCGGCGCGGTGTCGAAGTTGGTGGGTAGTGCTCCGGTGCGCCTCGTGCCACCGGCGCCGAACTCGTGCGAGAAGACGATCTTCTGGGCTGCGGCCGGGTGGTTCACGTCGGCCACCGTCGGCACGGTCGCCGGCCACCGCGGGCCAATGGTGAAGTCGAGACTCAGACCGGTGTCCCGGGCCGCCGAGAGCATGGTCTCAACCTTTTCCGTCCACCGCGGCGTGCCCCAGCCGTAGGTGGACAGGAACGGGTTGGTGCGGTGGCCGGGTCCCTCGGACAGAAACGGGGCGACTTCCGCGCCGCCCGCACCGGCCTGTTTCATCTGGTCAAGCTCGGCGGCCAACTGTTGGTCGTCGGTGTACGCCAGCGGCATCCACCAGCGATACTTCGGCCGCACCGAGGTCGGCGGGTCGGCGAAACTGTCCCGGGTGAGCAGCGGCACGGCGACCGGACGGGTGCTGGATGCGACGTCGGGGTGGGCGGTCGCCGTCGAGCCGGTCACGACCAGTGAGGTGGCCGCGACGGTGACGGCCAGCAGGTAGACGACGGCGCGGTGGCGGCGTGAACGAACGAGTCTCATCGGATCACCCCCGCCGACCCCGGTCGAGCCGGAAGAGGTAGGTCTCGTGCTCGCCGCACTCGATGGTGAAGCTGTCGGTGTCGCGCGCCAACGGTGTGCGACTCGGGTCGAAGGCGTCGGTGACGGTCCCCACCGTCCGGGGCAGGCGAATCGTACGCGGCCCGTCCTGCGTCGCGTGGAGAGCGATGAACTCGTGGTTGGCGTAGAAGACGTCGTCCACGTCGTTGTAGATGTGCACCCCCGCTTCCCTGGCGGCATTCTGCAGGAATCGCGGTGGAATGCGCGGCCCGACCGTGTACGTCGAGTAGCCGCCCCGACGGTGCGGGACGCGGACGACGCCGGGAAGCGTGGTGCCGTTCACGTTGGCCAGCACCTCAACGTCGACACCGGTCGGGTGGACCAGCGGGTTCCCCTTCACGCTCGTGGTGCCGAACAGGGTGCCCGTCGCGACGCCGGCCAGCGCCGGGGAGTCACTGGCCAACGTCTTCACTCGGAGGTCCACCGTGGGCAGCTCGGGCGCCGCCACCTCGATTCCGGTCAGGTCGCGAACCCCGGCCACACCGGGGGCGCCGTGGCCGAACCAACCCGCGCCGTGGCCCCACAGGAAGCTTCTGCCCTGGTCGCGCAGTCGTTTGACGACCTGACGCAGGTGGCGGTCGACCTTGATGCTGTTCAGGAAGATGAACAGCTTGTGGTGGTGCGTCCGACGGTCGTGCAGGTCCTGGGCGTGCAGGATGTCGTAAGGCGTGCCCATGCGCCCCAGTTCGAGTCGCTGCCCGTAAAGAAACTGCTGGTTGTGGTTGCGGCTGTGGCTGAAGTAGGCGTAGCTCTCCTCGTCCACGACCACCGCGACCTGGGCGGCGGAGCGGCGGTCCGCACGCATCGACTCGGCCACCAGGCCGCGCGCGTTCGCCATGAAGGCCATCATTTCGGGGTCGTCGTACCAGCCGCCCCACATGTCGAACCACCACAGCCCGGCGCCGGTTGCCAACGCCCGGGCGAGGTTGTTCTTCAGCAGCGCCAACGTGATCGCCGGGTCCTCAGGGCCCAGCCACAGACTGCTGTCGTACTGGCCGGGCACGCTGCCGGTCGGGTTGACCTCCGGCGCGACGACCGACAAACCCTGGCTGAGGTGGGTACGCGTGTCCGACTCGCTCATCCACAACTTGCCGTGCAGCTTGACCGAGTCGGTGAGGCTGAAGTAGGCCCAGTCGTTGCCGGGCTGGCGACGGACGTAGCTGTTCGGACTGGCGAGGAATTCGACCTGCGGCGACGCGAGGACCTGGCGTAGGGCGTTCTGTCCCACGTCCACCTGGGTGGTTTCCATGTTGTAGCCGTAGAATGCGCCGGCCAGGGCGGTGTCACCGGCCTCCTGCTTGACCACCCGGCAGAAGTGGATGACCGCGTCGGCCACTGCGTGCGAGTGGAACTGGTAGTAGTCGATGGATGGTTGCTCGGTGACCGGGTCGCGCAGGATCCGGCTCTCGTCGCCGAGGCGCGCGGTCGCGTCCGGGATGGCGGCTGTGTGCAGCGAAACCGTGTCGTCCTGCCAGGCTGCGCGTAGGGCCCGGTCGGTCCGGTAGGTACGACGTAGCCAGACGCGGAAAGCCTGCTGGTGTGACCGGCTGTATTCCGGAAAGCGGTCGCGGTTGCCGTGGTACATCCACTCTTCGGTCTGGCCGGCCCCGAGGTGGTACGCGATGACCGACCGCCCCAGGGGCGACCGCGAGTTGTGCCGGATGAGGGCCCGCAGCACGTCGCCCGCCTGCCGCTTCCACACCGTCGAGCTGAACGACTGGCGCAGGGTACCGCCGTCCGAGGCGACGCCGAGCTCGTCCGGATGGAGCGCCTCCCACCACTCGGGTACGTCCAGGTTGACCCGTAGGAGCACGAGCGCGTCCGGACGCGCGTCGAGCACCCGCGCCAGGTCTTCGTCGACGGGAGTGAAGTCGTACTCGTTCGGCCCTTTCCAGATGCCGGGGCGGAAAGGTCTGATCCCGCTCGTGGAGTTGATGCCCCGGTCGCCGAGGAACGAGGCCACGCTGAACAGGCGGTAGCCGGCGTCGGCGAAGTCACCGAACTGGCCCCGGTGCGGGAGATAGGTCATGTAGGCGACCGCGGGCAGTGGCTGGCCGTTGAGCAGGATCGCCGGGGCACCGTTGTGGTCGCCGACGGTGACGCGGCGGCGCGACGGGTGTTGGCCGGTGGCGAATGCGGGGTCGGCTCGGACGAGGGCAGCGGCCGTCGCGGTCAGCGCCGTCGTCGTAATGAGGCCTCGTCGCGTCAGGTTCGGATTGGACATCTCGGCGAGCCGTCCTTCCTCGAAGGCGGGAACTGCACCTGATCTATGTCGGAAACCTACTGACATCTGACTTGCACTGTCAATAAGTTTCGTGCAGCCGATGGCCCATCATCCGCCCTGGTCATACGGGGCACTGATCCAATATGGACGATCTCGGTCAGCCCATCCCCGGGGGCGGAGACAGGCTGATCGAGGACCGCGGCCGTACGCTAGCCGGACTCCCGCATCACCACACCACGGCAGCGGTTTCCCGCCAGCGTTCGGCGGACCCGGCGGTGTCGGTCGACCGGTAGGCGACCGTGTGGTAGCCCGGCGCGAGGATCAACCGGCCGTCCACCAGGGTGACGGGCCGGCCGTCGACGAGTACTTCGGTGCCCGCCACCGGGTTTGCACCGCCGCTGACCGCGGTGAACGTGGCCGTCTCGCCGGCGATGTGGATAGTTGTCGACGGACCGTACGGGAACGCCTCCCTGGCCCGGAACCAGTCGCTCGGCAGCGACAGGTGACCGGTCCCGCCGAAGCTCCCCGGCGCCGCGTAGTAGACGAGGTGGATGCGGTCCCGTGCGTAGAGCATCGCCGGATAGTGGACCCGGGCGTTGCTCCGGTACTCGATCTGTCGGTAGTTGGTCCAGGTGACGCCGCCGTCCAGACTGATCCTCGACGCCAGCACCCGTCGGCTGCCCTCCGGGGCGTCCGCCGTGGTGATGAGCACGATCCCGGGGCCGTTCGGCATCCGGGTCAGCAACGGTGGCGCGGCCGGGTGAGTGACGTCGCTGCGTTCCGGCGTGGTCCAACTCGCGCCAAAGTCCCGGGATCGCGACTGCCACAGGAATCCCTGCGTGGTGCGCATGAGCATCAGCAACTGGCCCGGACCGTACTCGGCGATGGCCGGCTCGATGAGACCGAGCCGGATGTCGGCTCGCAACCCGCCCGGGGTCTGGTTGGTCCAGGTCCGGCCGTTGTCGTCGGAGGTGAAAATGATGACGGCGCGGCTGTCCGGATCCGACAGCTTGATGTTGATCGCTTGCAACAGCCGCCCGGTGGACAGCACGTACAGGCGCGCGTTGCTACCCGTCATGTAGCCGAACGAGCCGTCCGTGATGGTCGTCGGACCGCTCCAGGTGACGCCCTCGTCGTAGCTGCGGCTGAAGACCTTCCAAGCGGAGTCCGTCGCCTCGGCGACGGTGTAGCTGACACCCAGGCCGCCGTCCGCCATCCGGACGACCGACGGCTGGATGAAGCTCTGCGCACCGCCGATCTGTCCGAACAGGATCGACTCGGCGGACCAGGTGGCTCCGCCATCGTCCGAGGTACGCGCGGCGATGGTGGACGCGGAAAGGTCGCCCAGCCCTTCGTAGCGACCGTAGGTGTACATCAGCCGGCCGTCGCGCAGCTCCACCAGCGAACCTTCGCCGTTGCGGGGATTGCCGGGCATCGTGGGCGCCACCACGGTCGCACGGGTCAGCGAGTTGATGGCCGCCGTGGTCACCGGGGACGAGACGGCCCAGCCGGTGTCCCCCTCCACGGTCCGTGCCCGGATCCGGAACACGTACGTGGTGCTGGCGGCAAGACCGCCGGCGGTGAAGGCATGGGCGGTACCGGGGGTCGAGCCCTGGGCGGTCCAGGTGGCGGGTGTGGGTTCGCCGGCGCCGTCGGCGACTGTGCCGGCCTCGATCTCGAACCGTTGCGGGCGTGGCACGCCGTACGTCCATCGCCAGGCCAGTGCGACGCTGGAGGCGGTCGTGGCGTGCGCGAAAACGACCTGCGGCACGGGTCGGGGATTCGGCGAGGCCGCGACGGGGGTGGCGGCGAAAACCTGCGCGACGGCGACGCCGACGGCAGCGGTTGCGAGCAGATGTCTTCGCGGTTTCAAGGTCGGTCCTTTCGATCAGTAGCCACGGACCTCGGGCCACCGCAGCTCGATGCCGTGACTGGTGAGGATGCTCTGAAAGGTGCCCAGGTGCCGGGGTTCTTCCCGCACCTGGTGGGGTTCGGTGCCGTGGCCCAGGCAGTAGGCGGCAAGGTGTCCGGCGGCCTCGCCGATGTTCCATTCGACGGGGTGGACGCGGTAGCAGCCGTTGGTGATGTGCGTGGTACCGATGTTCTTGGCGGCCGGGAGCAGGTTGCGCATGCGCACCGGCAGGAGGGCACCGAGGGGGATCTCAAAGGGGTGGGCGGCGGCGTACATTCGCACGCCGCCGTGGGTTCCGGGGTGGAGGTCGATCTTGTAGCTGCCGATGCCGACGCTGTCGGCGTGCCGGACGGCGCCGTGCTCACCACGGTCGGCGACGGCGATGTCGTGTTCCCGGATGGTGGTGACCGCCCGGATGCGCCGGCTCTCCCGGATGTACGGGGCCATGGCCAGGCCGTCGGGTGTGCCAGTGACGTCAGGACGCAGTCGCAGGCCGGGGAATCCGGTGCCGCCGTCGGCCCGAGGCGCCTCGGTCTGCAGCCAGTAGAACAGACTGAGGCTGAGCTGCCGCGCCGCACGCAGGTTGGCCGCCGCCAGCGTCGCCGGCACGTCCACGATGGACCCGCCGTGGTAGTCGTTGGCCGACCAGTTGACCAGGGTGATGTCGCTGGGCGGGGACGGCGTGAGGTTGTGTCGGCACAGCAGCCGCCGGAAGCGCCACAGGTCGGCGATCGGGCTCCAGCCGGTCGGCGGGGCAAACCGGCCGGTGTGGGAGGCGGAGACGATGACCTTTTCGTCCGACGCCGCATCCGGGTTCGGTCGCAGGACTCCGTGGCCGGGTTCCGGGTTCGGCCAGCCGATCTGCTGTGCGGGGCGGACCGGGGCATCGGCCGCCCGCCAGCGGTCGTAGTCGGCGGGCCGGTCGATGGTGTGGTCCTCCCCGGTCCGGTGGTCCATCGCGAAGCAGACAGTGAATCCCTGCATGCGCTGCGGCTCGGCGTCTGCGGCGGCGTGCGGCTCACCGGTCTCGCCGGCCGGCTCGGCTCCGGTGACGTACTCGACCCCGGCCAGGGGCAGCAGGTCACCCGTTTCCGTGGCATCCAGGACGTAGTCGGCGTGGATGTCGACCTCGTGACCGGTCGCCTCGTCGACGAATCGGACGGAGCTGACCCGGTCGGCGTCCACCGTGGCCGCGATCGGGCGGTGTGCGTTGAGCACCTGGACGGTGCCGGCCGCGCGGTGTGGCGCCATCATCGCCTCGATGACGGCCAGGGCGACGGTGGGCTCGTGACACAGGACGGACACGGAACCGCGTCCCGGGTTGAGGTGGCGGGCCGCCCGCGCCTGGGCGGACAGTGGATACCACCGCCGGTAGTACTCGCGTATGCCGTCCCGCAGCGAGCGGTAGCTGGCCGTCGCCCCGAACTGCTCGATCCATGGATGTTCGTCCGGTGGCACCGCCTGGGAGGTGAGCTGACCGCCGAGCCACCGGGTCGGCTCGGTGAGAATCGCGCGATGCCCGCAGCGTGCCACGGCGAGCGCGGCGGCGACCCCGCCGAGCCCGCCGCCGACGATGAGGATCCCGGTGCGCAGCTCACTCATCGGCCGCGTCCAGGACGGGTACGCCCGCTCGACGCAGCACGGCGCGGATTTGATCCACCCCGCCCGGGCCGAGGCGGGGCAGCGGTGCGGTCAGCTCGGGGCCGCACAGCCGACGCAGGCTCGCGGCCGTCTTCAGCGCGCTGAGCCAGAACCCCGCCTCGTACAACCCGAACAACGTGTCGATGCGCGCCTGGGCCCGGGCCAGGGCGGCCCGGTCCCCTGCGGCGGCGGCCCCGATCGCGGTGGTCACCACGTCCGGGTCGATGTTGGCGATGCCGGCCACGGCCCCGTCCGCGCCATGGTCGAGGCTGCGGGCGATGAGCCGCTCGGCGCCCTGGAACACCGCGAGACCGTGCTGCCGGGCCGCGTCGGACAGTTGGGTGTACGCGTCCCAGTCCGCGCTGGAGTCCTTGAGCGCTACCACGTTCGGCAGAACCGCCACGGCGTCGACCACCTCGGGCGTGATCGGGTTCTGCGTCGCCGAGGGCAGGTTGTACAGGACGATCGGGGCCGGCGTGCTGGCGGCCACGGCGTGCAGATGCTCCGCGACGGGCTCATGCCCGTCGAACACGAAGTACTGCGGAGCCATCACGACCACGGCGTCGGCCCCGGCGCCCATGGCCTGTTCGGCGGCCTCGATCACCCGCCGGGTTCCTGCCTCGGGTACGCCGGCCAGTACCGGCACCCGCCCCGCCGCCTCCGCCTGGAACGCCTTGACGACTTCGGTGCGGACGGCGGTGGTGAGGGTCGGGCCCTCACCGCAGGATCCCAGAACGAACAGCCCCGACACTCCACCGTGGACGAGGTGTTCGGTCAGCCGGGCCACCGCCGGCAGGTCCACCGTGCCGTCCGGACGCAGTGGGGTGATGACCGGTGGGATGTTGCCCCGCAGTTCGATCACGTGGTTCCTTCCATGGATGGGGTCTGCCTCAGCGCACGGCACCCTGGGTGATGCCGGCGATGAAGTGCCGCTGCATGGCGAGCAGGCAGACCACCAACGGCAGGATCGACAGCACGGTCCCGGCGGTGATCGCCGACCAGGGTGAGATCGCGGTGTCACCGAGCTGGATCTGGCTGTGCAGGAAGGCCAGGCCCATCGGCAGGGTGAACTGGTCCGAACTCTGCAGCATGATGAGTGGGAGGAGATAGGCGTTCCAGCTGCTCAGGAACAGCATCAGGCCGGCCGCGCCGAGCCCCGGCCGGATGAGCGGGAACGCCACCTTGAGGAAGGTCGACCACTCGCTGGCGCCGTCGAGGCGGGCGGCGTCGAACAGCTCGTCCGGTAGCTGCCGGAAGTACTGGCGGAGCAGGAACAGGGTCAGCGCGTGCGCCGCCAGCGGGAGCACCACCGCTGCGTACGTGTTGAGCAGGCCGAGTTCCCGCATGATCGTGTACTGGGGAATGACCGTGACGTACTCCGGGATCGCGAGGCTGGCGATCACCATCCCGAACAGGATGGAACGCCCGGCGAAGACGTGCCGCGCGAAGCTGAATGCGGCCAGCGCGCTGACCGCCAGTCCCAGCGCGGTGGTCGCAATGGCGATCAGCAGCGTGTTACCCAACCACCGCGGAATCTCGGTGTCGGTCAACGCGATGAGGTAGTTGTCCAGGGTCAGCCGGGCGGGAATCGGCGACGGGTCGGACAGATCCTCCACCGGCTTGATGGAGGACAGCACCAGCCAGTACAGCGGAATGGCGGCGAACAGCGCGACGACCGCGAACATCACGTAGTAGGGCAGCCGCCGGGCCAGAGTGCGTTCACGCATCGGTCTTGCTCCTCAGCAACCGGGTGATCACCAACGTGGTGGTGATGATCAGAAGGGCGAGCAGGACGGACGACGCCGCGCCCTTGCCCAGGTCGAACTCGAGGAAGGATGCCTGGTAGATGTACATCACCGCGGTGAGTGTCGACCGGGCCGGGCCGCCCTCGGTGAGAACCTGCGGTTCGGCGAACAGCTCCCACGCGGCGATCGACGCCGCGACGAGGACGAACATGGTGACCGGGCGCAGCAGTGGCAGCGTGATGTTCCAGAACCGGCGCCACGGCCCGGCGCCGTCGATCTGTGCGGCCTCGTAGAGATCGACCGGGATGGCCTGCAGGCCGGCGAAGAGGATGATGGCGTAGTACCCGACGACCCGCCAGACGCGCAGCACGACGATCGACCACGGAGCCAGGGCCGGGTCACTGAGGAACCCGATCGGCTCCACGCCCAGCCTGGCCAGGCTCTGGTTGATGAACCCGAGGTTCTCGTTGTACAGCAGGTCGAAGACCATCGACACGGCGATCAGCGACATGGTCACCGGGATGAAGACGAGGATCTGTACGGCGTTGCGGGTCCGCGCGCGGAGCTGGCCGAGCCCGACTGCCACGACCAGGCACACGGGTAGCAGGAGCGCCAGGTAGGACAGCAGCATCGTGGTGGTGTTCCCCAGCGCGGTCCCGAAGACGGGATCGTCGATCGCCCGCTTGTAGTTGTCGATGCCGCTGAACGTGGGACTCGCGCCGATCGGCCAGTCGGCGAAGCTCATCCCCGCGGCCAGTAGGACCGAACCGGCACCGAACGGGAGGAACAGGGCGAAGAACGGGGCGATGAACAGGTAGGGCAGGTACGGCCGGTAGGGGCGCTGGTCGCGCCTGGCTCGACGACGGCGCATGCCCGGTGCCTCCGGCGCGGGTGGCGGGGGCGGCACCACCTCGGCGGTTTTCTGAACAGACCTGGTAGCGATCGGTGTCCGGCCCTCGGACCGGCTACCGGGACGAATCGCTCGCACGGCTAGCGACGCCGCAGTTCGGCGAGGGACTCGCTCGCAGCCTGCTGCGGTGTCCACTTGCCGAGCAGGGTCTGGTCCAGCGCGTACTGGACCGTCTTGGTGACCGCAGCCCAGTCGGCATAGCTGAACGGCGGCAGGGTGACTGCGGCCAGGTCAGCGCCGATCTTCTGGCCGAAGTACGGGTTCGGCTGCTCCGGCTCCAACAACTGCGCGGCCGGCTTGTAGCCGATCAGGCCGAGTGCCTGCTGCTGCGCCTTGAGCCCTTCCGGGGTCAGCCACCACTTGACGAACTGGCGTACACCGTCGGGGTTGCGGGTACGGGCCAGGCCCGCGTACAGGCTGCCGCCGAAACCACCGGTCTGGACCGGTGCGTCAGCGGCCCACTTGGGCCAGGTCAGCAGGCGCCACTTGCCCGCCTGGTCCGGCACGTTCTTCGGCAGGGTGAGCGATCCCACCGAGAAGTTGGCGCCGAACCCGACCACCGTCTCGGACTTGACCGCGTCGAAGAACGACGGTTCCGCCCAGTAGCCGCGGTAGGCGATCTCCTCCTTCCGGCGCTGCGCGAAGTAGTCAAGGGTGTCGGCGACCAGCGCCGTATCGGCGACGACCGTGCCGTCCTCGGCGATCCACTGCCCGCCTCTGGAGTGGTAGAAGCCGTTGAAGTAGTTGAACCCGTCGACGCCACCCGGCTGCAGGAACAGGTATTTCTTGCCGCCGGTGGCCTGTTTGAGCGCACGGCCACCCTCCGCTATCGCGCTCCAGGTGTCCAGGGTGTCGACGTCGATGCCGTGCCTGGCGAGGGCCTCGCGGTTGACCCAGAGGCCCATGTTGCCCGGACCCATGAGAAACGCGTGGATCTTGCCGTTGAAGCCGAGCAGATAGCCGGGCGGAAAGTCCTTCTCGAGCGGGCCGAGGGTGTCGGTGAGGTCGAAAAACTGCCGGGTCCGGAAGAACTCGTCGGATCGGCGCAGAACGAGTTGCGTCACATCGGGCAGGCCCGTACCGCCGGTCAGCGCTACGAGCAGCCGCTCGTGCAGGTCATCGAGCGAGTAACTGACGATGTCGACGTCGAGATCAGGGTGTGCCGCCGCGAACGCCTCAAGATGTTGCTTCTGGTTGGTGGAAAAGGTCCAGATGGTCAACTTGTTCGAGGACCCGGAATCGTCGTCGCCGCACGCGGGCAGCAGCGATACACCGGCGAGGCTGGCGACTCCGCCGAGCAGGCGTCGTCTGGTGATGGTGGTCATGTGTCATCTCCCGATGGAACGGCCGTTGGCGTACCAGCGTCTGAGGTGGACGGACGAGCGTTGCCGGCGAGTCGCTCGCGGGCTCCCGCGAGCAGTCGTTCGGCGTCACGACGGGCGAGCCAGTCTCGGATGTCGGCGAAGTGGTCGCTCATCGCGGCAGCGGCACTTGCGTCGTCGCCGTTCCGCAGCGCGTCGACGATCGCCTGGTGCCGGGCGGCGCGGGCGTCGGCCGATGGAGGGGTCCGGTCCAGTCCGTGGCGCATCCGGTGGAACACCTCCCAGAACAGGTCGATCATCTGAAGGACGAGACGGTTGTCGAGCGGTTCGAACAGCCGCCGGTGGAACTGGCGGTCCAGTTCAGCGGCGATCGGCTCCACTTCGGCCTGCTGCATCGATTGCGCCAGCGCGTCGAGTTCCCGCAGGTCGGACGGTCTGATCGCCTGGCGCACCTTCGGCATCAGTCCCTCCTCCAACGACTCACGCAGCTCCAGCAACTCACGGAGGTCGCGTTCACTGAGCTGAAACCCGTACGGCAGGTTCTCCAGGATCGGCGCGAACGAGAACTCCGCGACATAGACACCGCCACCATGGCGCGCATGCAGCACGCCGACCGACTCCAGGGACTTGATCGCCTCGCGGAGCGACAGGCGACTGACGCTGAACGCGGAAGCCAGTTCGGCCTCCGATGGCAGTGCGTCCCCTGGGCGCAAGCCATGCTCGTCGATGTACCGGCGCAGATCCTCCTGGACCCGCCGGTAGAGCGGAATTCTCCCGGTAGTCATCAGATCAATTTAGAGGATTCATCTGCTAACTTGCTGACTCATCTGATGAGTTGCACCGTAGGGGCCGTGCGGGCGACAGTCAAGAGCCCGACACGACACCGACCCGGTACGTCAGCTGCCGGGCAGAGGCACCAGAGGAGTCCAGGTGACGAAGGCTGCTGGTAACCGTGGCGTCGTGGTCGTCGGCGGTGGCGCCGCCGGCATCGCAGCCGCCGTGTGTGCCGCCCGCGCTGGCGCGGCGACCACCCTGATCGAGGCACAGGGCTTCGTCGGCGGCAACTCCGCGATCCTGCCCTGGTTGGGATTCCACTCCCGGGACTACCGTCAGGTCGTGCGCGGCATCGCCGCCGAGCTCGTCACCGACCTCCACCGTCAGGGCCACGCATCCGGGTACGTCCTTGACCCGGTCTGCGGCTCCGCGGTCTCGCTGGACAACCACCACTACCGGATCCGGGTCATGCAACTCCTCCACGATGCCGGGGTACGACTGCTGTTGCACAGTCCAGTCGTCGGTGTCGACCGCCGCGACGACCGCGTCACCGCCGTGCACGTTGAGAACAAGTCCGGGCGGCAGTCCATCCCCGGCGACATCTTCATCGATGCCAGCGGCGACGGAGACGTCGGATACCACGCGGGCGCGACGTGGTCCAAGGGCCGCACGGCTGACGGACGCGTTCAGGCCCCGACCCTGGTCTTCCGCGTGGGCGGCGTCGACCGTACCGCCATGGTCGAAGGATTGCGCCGCGACCACGGCCTCTTCCGCGACCTGCTGGCCGACCACCCGACCGTCCTGGCCAAACTACTCGACCGGCTCCCCGAGCAGGACGTCATCGTCTTCGGCGGGTTCACCCGCGCACTCGCCGAAGCCAGACAAGCGGGCACCATCGATGTACCAGCCACCCGCGTCGTCGGCGTCAAGACCCACCCCACCGACGAGTTCGCGGCCGTCAGCACGAAAGTCGCCGACTTCGATCCCACCGACACCGCCGCGATCAGCCGGGCCTACACCGAGGCCTACGCCCAGATTCCACAGCTGCTCGCGTTCTTCACTAAGGCGATCCCCGGCTTCGCCGGTTGCCGCCTGCTTGAGATCGCGCCCATGCTCGGTATCCGGGAGAGTCGGCGTGTCCACGGCGACTACCTGCTCACCACCGACGATGTCAGCACCGGAGCGACGTTTCCTGACGCTGTCGCCATCGGCGCCTACCATATCGACATCCACCGCCCGGACGGCTCATGGGTCGACTCCAGGAGTGTACGGCCCTACGACATCCCGCTGCGCTGCCTGACCACCAAAGGGATCGAGAATCTCCTCATCGCTGGAAAGTGCGTGTCCGCCAGCCACGAAGCCCTGGCGTCCACCCGCGTCATACCAACCTGCATGGCCCAGGGCCAGGCCGCAGGCACCGTCGCCGCACTCGCCGCCGCCCGGGACACAGGCCCCCGCGAGGTTCCGTACAGTTCCCTGCTAAACCGCCTTCGGCACGACGGAGCGCAACTGCGAGAGACACTCCCACCCGCCGACCCCGCCCTGATCGAACGGTACGGAGCCCTGCCCACCTGATCGAAAGTGTGTCGATTTCCGGGGGACTGTGGGGTCCGTAACGCGATCGGCAGACGTTGTACTGGTACTTCCACCGATGAGGACGCCGGCGTGCCGGAGACACTCTCGCCGGGTCCCCAACGCCGGTGGCGGTTCGTTAGACTGCCGCGGCGATCAACGGGGAGGGTGGCATACATGCGGAAGATGGCATTGGCGGTGGCCGTGCTGGCCGGTGGCGCTTCGTTCGTGACGGCCGGGTGCGGATCGTCGGAGGGTGGCCGGTCGGTGTCGGTCGCGGCGTCGGCGACGAGTGGCGCACCGGCGCAGGAGCCGTCGGCGACCGTCGCGCCGACGGCGACGGCCGCGTCTTCGCCGACGCCGCGCAAGCCCGCGAAGTCGCCGGGCCGGTCGCCTGCGCCCAGGCGAACGACGTCCGCCGCGACGGGCTCGGCGCCGCCCTGGTGCATGCTGGCGGACCTGCGCTTCTCGTTGAGTCTGGGCAGTGGCGGCGGCGTGGGTATTCCCGGTTCGCTGCTGATGACCAACACGTCCGTGCGCCGCTGCGCGTTGTCGGGCTACCTGCTTCTGACCTGGCGTGACGCCAACGGCGCAGTGATTGCGGTGAGCGTGAACAAGCGACCCGACCCGCAGACCCCGCACACCGTGGCCATCGCGCCCGGAGGCCGGGGCATCGTCGGGCTCGGCTGGCAGCGTTACAAGAGCGAACCGCCGCCGGTGCTATGCACGCCGGTCCCCAAGACGCTCGAGGTCCGGCTGCCACCGACGGTGCAGAACCCGCACCCGGAGAACGGTCCCGCCAAACGGATCTCTTGGTTCACGGGTGACAGCGCGGGCATGTGCGGGCCAAAGGTGGACATGCTGCCGGTCGACGTCGTGTCCTGACGGATTTCGGCCGGATAGCGCCGCCAGCCGCGCTCGCACCGCGGTGGACCGCGGTGCGGGCGTGCGGACGCCGGTACGATCGACGCCCTGTGGGATCGGGTGAGAGCGTGTAGCGTCTGGGAGACGGATGGATCGCATTGACCGTGAACGTCTCACCATGGCTACGGTCACCGTCGACGTCGAACTTCTCTGGAACTGGGCCAATGAACCTTTTTCAACCTCCCCTTGCGGTCCGACGGACCGCAAGGTCGGACGCGGTGTGTAAGTGCCGCGCGGTCCAGGTTGAAAAAGGTTCAATGTAGAACCGGCGTTGGCGCGGAGGGACGGCGGGTCCGGCATTCTGCAATGCTAATCATACGGTTCAATCATGAAGCGGCAGGTATAAGGCGCCTTCCTCATCTGCCGCAGCGCACGCGCGGCGCTCGAACAGGGGCCACAGAGCGTGTCGGCGTACAGGTGGCGCGCGTCGTCCAATCACGCCGATGAGAGTCCATCCGGCGGAGCGTGGGGTGCGGCAACGATGCGAATCAGGCGTTCAGAAGACGTAGAAGGAGTAGCTGTAGGGGCGGCTTCGGTCGTAGATGGCACGCAATCGAGGCTGCCTGACCTCGGGCAGCCTGGCCAGGACGCTGAGGAAGATCTGTCCGTCCGGCTCGAACCGGTAACCCGGCAACAGTGCCGGCGGGGCCTCCGGCGGGATCGGGACCGATCGCCCGACCGGTTTCGGGGGTCGGTGGAAGGCGAGGTGCCGCCAGGCGTCCCAGGCCAGCGGAACAGGCTTCAACGGTGGAGCTACCGGCCACGGCTCGCCGGTTTGCGGATGTTCCGGGATAAGGGCGAAGTCGCCGTCGGCATCCGGAAGGCCGGGCCCAGCCAGGACCAGGACCAGGGTGCGCCCCGGCCCCGGGCCGACCGGGCCGACAAGACGGTCGAGAACGGGCTGGAAGACTTCGGCGACCTGGCGCTGCGGGATCATCATCGGGTCGCCGCCCGAGGCGGCCAGCACGTGTGCCAGCGCCGAGGCCACGGCGGCTGCCCACATCGGGTTCCAGCCGCCGCCTGGTTCGCACGGCGGGACACCGGGCCGTTGGTCGATCAGGTCTGCCCAGTCGAGCATCGGATGCGGGCCGGGAGCGTCGTCTATCACGCATGTGGTGAGTGGATCCAGCCAGGTCGCCTGCCGCAGGCCGCAGTCGTCGATCCGGACGGCCACCGGCGTGCCGCAGGTGACGCAGACCATGTTGGGCTCGCCGCCGTCGAGGCCGCAGCATGCGGAGTCGCCCACCAGCGCCGGGGCGATGATGGCGCCGCGTAAGTCCCCAGGGGTGAGTAACACCCGGCCGACTGGCCCGGTGGAGACGCTGAACCTCGGCGCGTACCAGCCGAGCGCCTCGATCTCACCGGCGCCGAGGTCGGCCCACCGGCGCCACGGCGGACCGGACGGCAGCGGATCCACCGCGAAGGTACCGGGCTCCAGGGCCGGGGGTAGTGAACCCGGCCCGTTCCCGTACTTCTGATCCGCATGGACGGGCACGGCCACCCTCGACACCGGAACCGTCAGAGTGGTTCCGCAGCCCCGGCAGCCGAAAACCGTCATGCATCCCCCACGTCGACCGAGGCCAATCTAGTTTGCCGGCGTACGCCGCCGGTCGAGCCGCGCGGCGCTCGCGGCATTTCTGTACCGGCCCGGCGCGCCTTGTTATCCCAGAACCGGAATCCGCCGGGTACGCCCCTGGCCGCGTACCGTCACCTACTCATCCCGTGCAAGGTAGCAATGCCGCCGGCGGCCTGCACTCGACTTCCTGTACGAGCGGACGGCATCCTCATCTGGCCGGGCTGCGGTCGTATCACCAGTCAACAGGTAGCCGCGATCCGCTTGGCGCGGATCGTGTCGAGCCGCTGGACACCGGGGTGGTCGTGCCGACGTGCGCACCTATGATGGGTACGTGCGGCTGGCGCAGGTCAATATAGCCCGTATGCGGGCCGGACCGGATTCGCCGATCATGGCGGGGTTTATGGCGGTGGTCGATCCGGTGTACCGGATCGCTGAGGGTAGCCCCGGGTTCGTATGGCGACTGCGCGGCGCTGGCGGGCACATGCCAACGTGCCGCGAGGCGCACGGGTGGCTGATTGTCAACGTCTCGGTCTGGGACTCCTACGAGGCTCTGCATCAGTTCGTCTACCGCAGCCGGCATGGCGGGCTGGTACGCCGGCGCGCCGAGTGGTTCTTGCCGACACCGCAACCGAGCACCGCCCTGTGGTGGGTCGCGGATGACCATCGGCCGGGGCTGGACGAGTCCCGGGCGCGGCTGACAATCTTGCGCCGCGAAGCCCCGTCGCCGCGCGCGTTCTCGCTCCGCCGTCGATTCGAACTCGACGGCACACCGAGCCGCCGGCACTGACGGCCGGGCACGCCGGCGACCGGCGCAGGTGTCGCAGGACAGCAATCCGTCCGGTTCTGCCGCAGTTCGTGCCCGGCTCGGGGCGCCGGTTTCGTCACCGTCTGTGTTCCCGGCCCTGACGATTGGCAGTGGCCAACGAGTGTGCGGCCAGCGGCGGTCGATCCATAGACTGCGGCGGTGAGGTATGACGAGTTCGAAGCGGCGATTCGCCATCTGGTCGCCAGGGCCAGCGACGACAACCTCCGTGTTTTCGGCGCTGAGACGGTCGTCCGTCTCGTCGGAGACGAACGGCTGGTTGACGTCGCAGTTGAGTATGAGCTCGACAAGGATGCCTCCGCGGCCCTCACCATCGCCCGCGAGAGCGCGCTGACAGCCAGCCCGGCCGAGTTGCGTGCGCAGCTGGCGCGCATTGGTGACGGCATCCTCACCGACGGCGACATGGATACCGAACTCCTGAACGTCATCTCCGCACTCGAACATTGGACGACCTACCTGGAGACGGGCCGGCGCGGCGAGCTCTACGAGCTCGCCATCCGCTCCATCGAACAGGTCGATTTCCAGGTCTCGGCCGACCTCAGCGACTTTTTGGCCAAACCCGAGATGGCCGCCGAGTACGAGCGGATCGAGCGTCTGCTTACCGCGTAGGGACGGCCGGAGCCGACGTTCCCGAGAAGCCGCTGGGGCACCGCCAGCCGCACTCACTCGGCACAGCGCTGACCAGGGTGCGACCTGTCGGGGTGGCGTAGGCGAGGAAGACGCCGAGTTGGCGGTTCTCTCCGTTCGTCCGGCAGCGCCGGAGTACTGGCGCTGGTGCACTCCTGCCGACTTCACACCCTTCTTGAGAAAGCCGGTCTCGTCGACGACGAGTACTCCGTCGTCGTGACCGAGATGCTCGGCCACGTAGGCGAACAAGTCGTCACGGATCGCGTCGGCATCCCACAACGACCCGTTGAGCAGCCTTTGCATCCGGTCCGGCGTCGCGTCGCCGGCGGCCTCGGCCAGGGTGCAACCGTTCTTCGCCGCCAACGGCGACAACAACCCGACCAGGTAACTGAGCGCCTGCTTGCGCGGCTGCGCACGCCCGAATTGGTGCGCGAACCGCGCCAGCAGATCATCCAGACCCGCCCGCCGTCCGACGATGTGATCAACCAACACAAGCGCGATAGCCTGCCTGGCCCGCCACCAGAGGAATCAGACACGAAGTGCGATCATCCGGCCAGCCGGACGCATAAGATCGACACCGACAGCTGAGGTATCGACGTCGAGGCGACACGATCATGCCGTTGAAATGCGGAAATTCCAATGCGCGCAGGTGCGGCTGGAGTACTAGAAGCTGCTGACCAACTTTACGAACGCCTCGTCGATGTCCTTCGGATCCTGGGCGTTGAAGGCCTTGCCGGCGGACGCCTTCGAAATCCGGTCCAGCGGGTCGAACTCGGATTGCTGATCGAAGGCGATACAGAAGATCTTCACCGGTCGCGCCGGATCCAGCTTGACGTCTTTGAGCAGGGTCGCGAGGTTGCCGCCGGTTGGGTGTTCGTTCTTGCCGTCGGTCAGCACCACGACCGCGTTGATCCGCGTCCGGTCGTAGTTGTTGAGCATGTGGCGGTGCGCCGCCCGTACCGTGGTGTAGAGCGCGGTCCCACCCTCGACATGCAGCTTCTTCAGCTTGCCTGTGAGGACCTTCTGGTTGAAGCCGGAGAGTGGCACCTCCTCGCCGTAGGGCGTCCTCGGTCGCTGCGCCGTCTCCGACGAGAACGACCACAGCGCCACCCGGTCCTCGGAGTTCAACAGGGCGAGTCCCTTGGCCGCGGCGTTGCTCGCCACCTCGAACCGGGTACGGTTCCCGATCCGGGCGGTCATCGAGCCGGAGGTGTCGATGGCGATGAGAATGTTGGCCTTCTTGCGAAGCGTGTCCCAACTGTCCAGGATCGCGCTCACCACGTTCGGCTCCGGCGGGTCGAAGTAGGTCAGCTCGGTGGTGCCGAGCCCGCGTACCGATGCGACGAGGGCGTCCGAGGCGTTGCGCTGGTGGTCGCGAAAGCCGAACTGACCGAAGGCCCGTTGCTGTGCCTCCTCCTGGAGGAAGTCCAGGAAGTCCTCGGCGGCCTCCCGCTGCCGCTGGTCAGCCGAGGGCAACACCACGTACGGGTGGTCGAGGTTGAACGTGCCCTCCTTGGGTTGCAGGGCGACCAGAGGCACGCTGGGCTTCTCGCCCACCTTCGGGCTCAGCATGCCCTCGTTGTAGAGGTAGACCAGCTCCTCCTGCATCACGATTGCGCTCATGTCGGTGGCGGTCGCCTGGTCCGCGCCGGACAGGTCAGCCTCGGCGAGGTCCCGGAGCAGGTCCACCGAGTCGTCGTTGTAGTGCGACACGTTGGCCTCGATACGGCGGACGAACTGGGTCACCGCAGGTCTGGCGAGGTCGGCCTCGGTCAGGTCGCTGGCCCGGTTGACCGCGGCGTAGTACGTCGCGATGGTGGCCGCCAGGCCGGAGGTGGACAGCTTCGGGTTGTCCTTGCCGAAGGTGAACTGTCCCCACCCGGGCCGCCCGAAAGTTGACCATCCGGCGTCGCCGGACAGGCCCAGGATCTCGCCCCAGCCGAGCTGGCCGCGCTGTTGGAGTACCTCGGCCTTTGGTTGTGGCATCGCGATGACCAGCGGACTGTTCGCAATGGACGGGTATTTGTCCGGGGTCTGCACGGGCCGCCCAGCCGCCTCGTCCAACAGCTTCAACTGGCCGGTCCACAAGCTGGACGTCGGCAGCCACACCTGTGGTTCGGGAAGGTTGGGTTCCTGGGCGGCCCAGCCGCCGCCCAGCGCCTCCATGGCTCGGCCCGAGGTTATGCCGTGCACGGTGACGGTCGCGCAGTTGTCCCCGAAGCTCCGGTCGCTGTCGTTGTAGCGCCGGGCAAGTTGGCTGATCAGGGTGCTCTTCTCCGAGGAGGAGCTAACCTCCAGCGGTACGCAGTTCACCGCGTCCACGCGGTCCGCTGGATCAGTCTGGACGATCAGGTAGGCGGCGGCGATGACGGCGATCCCGGCCCCGATGGCCACCGTGTACGGCAACCAGGCTCGGACATTCTTGCTACCTGAAGCCATGCGATCCTCCGGGGTCAGCGTACTGGGCAGCGTTTCCCCACCTCACCCGGACCTCGGGATGCCCGGAGATGGGGCGAGGGGGTCAGGGCTTCGGTGCGGAAGGTGGGCGCTCGGTTGCCGGGCCGCTCGCGGCGGAGTCCGCCTGGGGTGGAGCTGCCATCGCCGCGGCGGTGAGCACGCGGATCGTGTAGACCACGAGGAATGTCACCGATCCGGTGACCGCCCCCATGCTGATCGCGGTGGATGCCACGTAACCGGCTGCCGCACCGACCGCCCCGAGGAAGATCGCGGTCGAGACGCCCCACGGGTTGCCGAGCTCGCCGCGCAAGCGTCGGGGCCAGGGGTCCCGTTTCGGGCTGGTCGGTCGCACCGCGGCGCTGGCGCGTACGGGTCCCGACCGGGGTGGGGCGACCTGGCTCGGCATCGGGCTGGTGGGTGCTGGTCTGGGCGGCACCGGCGCGGCGGTGGCAGGTACCGGCTCCGGCCGGGGCGGCGTGGCCCGGCCGCTCGCCGAACTGGCGGGCACCGGCGCGGTGGCCGTCGCGTTGCCCTCCTTCAGGACCGCCTCCATCGGCACGGCCTTCGCAGGCCAAGGGGCGTACCCGAGCAGGCGCAGCAGGACCTGCTCGGAGTGGGGGCGGACCAGGGGATTCTTGTCCAGGCATCGCCTGACCAACTCGTCGAGCACGTCAGGCAGCTCAGGCAGGTCGGGTGGTTCGTGGAGTACCCGGTGCATCACCGTGGCTATCGAATCGTTGCCGAACGGTGCTCTGCCGGCTGCCGCGAATACCAGGGTCGCCGCCCAGGCGAACACATCGCAGGCCGGGCCGATGTCGTTGTCACGGAACCGCTCCGGCGCCATGTATGGCGCGGTACCCACGATCTGCCGGGTCATCGTCTCGCTGGTGTTGAGCGCGCGAGCGATGCCGAAGTCGATGACCCGAGGACCGTCCGCGCCGAGAATGACGTTGTCCGGCTTGAGATCGCAGTGGACCACGTCGGCCCGGTGGATCGTGGTAACCGCGGTGGCTGTACCGACGGCCAGCCGGTGCAACGCGTTTCCGGAGATCGGTCCTTGCTCGCGGACGTGCCGGTACAGGGTCGGCCCGGCGATGAACTCGCTGACCACGTACGGCGTGTCGCCGTCCACCTCGGCGTGGAGTATCTGCGCGGTACAGAAGGGCGCGACCTGCCGGGCGGCGGCGATCTCCCTGACGAACCGCGTCTTGGCCTTCGGGTCGTGGCGCAGGTCAACGTTGATCATCTTGATCGCGACGTGCTGCCCGGCGCCGTCGCGCCCCAGGTAGACGACGCCCTGCCCGCCCATGCCGAGCCGGCCGAGCACCTGGTACGGCCCGATTGCGCGCGGATCATGCGAACTCAACGGTGTGCTACTCGGTGTCGCCGCTGCCCCCTGTGTCAATCCGACTCCCTGATGCGACCGATCATCTGCACGCCGTGAAAGCACGGTCATGGTGCCATGTCCGCGCCACAAAGGGGTGTGCCCCGTCACCGACACCCGCCCACCAGGGGACCGGGTGGCCGCTCGCCAGCGGCTCGGTGTGATGTGGGAACGAGTGCAGCCACCGTCGATCATGGGCGGCTGTGTGGACTGACCATGACGCGGCGGTGGCTGCGGGATGCAGGGTAGACGCCCAACGGTGGCGGGTGTTGTTCGACGGCGTGACGTTGACGGACGGGCTGCTGTCCGCTGTTCAGCGGGTGGGCCTGACGGTGAAGAACTCGACGGCGTCGATCTAGCCTGGGCGGCCCCGGCCTACAGGTTGTTTGAGTAGAAGTTGACGAGCCGATCGACGGCGGCGTCGACGTACTCGGGCACGTCGTACATCTCATAGTGGCCGGCGCCGTCGATCACCATGAGATCGACCGGGTTGGGCGCTAGCTTCCAGAGCTGCATGCCGGACTCGTAGGAGCCGGTGTTGCCGATGCGTCCGGCGAGGATGACCTGGAGCGGTTGGGTCATGAGCTGGTCGACCAGGTGGTACGCGTCGTAGCCCAGGAGCAGCGAGTCGCCGCGCGAGAGGCGGCGGTTGGTCGAGTGCTCGTTCCTGCCTCGCCTGGTGCGGTAGAAGGTGATCGCCTGGGTGGTGTCGATGTCGGTCAGGCCGGCCGTGGCGGCGTCCTCCAGGGTGTCGGGCAGCCAGTTCGCGCGGTTCAGCGTGCCGGTGCGGGTCTCCTCGGTGCGTGCGCGGGCCATGGTGTCGAGCGCGGCAGCGGGGCCGTCCGGCTGGAAGCTGCGGAACGACGTGCCCATGTTGCCCGGGACGACCGTGCCGACCGCCTTGATGCGGTGGTCCGTGCGGGCGGTGTGCACCGCATAGCCGCCGCCGGCGCAGATGCCGAGCACGCCGATGCGGTCCGGGTCGATGCCGGGGATGGTGCTGAGCGCGTCGATCGCGTAGGAGATGTCCTCGCCGCGGCGGTACGGATCTTCGAGGTCGCGGGGCTCGCCGCCGCTCTGGCCCTGGTGGGCGGGGTCGAACACAAGCGCTGCGATACCCCGGGCGGCGAGGCGCGATGCGTAGTTCGCGCCGATCTGCTCCTTGACGCTGCTGCCGGGCGTGGAGAGCACCACTGTGCGCAGCGGTTCGGTCTCGTCGATGTCGTCGGGCAGGTGGAGGTCGGCCGCGAGCTCGATCGGTCCGCGCTGGATCGTGATGTGCTGAAGCACCTGATGGCCTCTCTCGCGTAGGGTTCGTTCGAAAGCCGACCAGTTCGAAGTCGCTGTTAGTACGGTTTCGAACTAGCCCTGAACTGTACCACCTACCTAAAGGAGCTCGTGTGTCGATCGATGCCGCGCAGCTGTGGACGCTGAACCATCGCCTGCTGACCGTCGTGCTGGACGCCTGCAGCGCCGAGCTGGCCGAGCTCGGACTGGAGACGAAGGAGTTCTTCGTGCTCGCCGAGGTGGCCGGGTCGCCGTATCCGGCAGGGCTCGCGGCGACGCTGGTGATCCCCAAGGCGAGCGTGACGGTCTACGTTCGCAACCTCGTCGCCAAGGGGTTCATGCGACGCGAGATCGACGAGGGAGACCTGCGGCGGCATCGGCTCGTCCTGACCGCCGAGGGCGAGGTGGCGCGGGACCGTGCGCTCGCAGCGCTCGCGACAGAGTTCGACCGCAGGCTGGCGAAGATCGGGCCGCGCGATCGCACCGACCTGCACCGGATCCTCTTGGCCCTGCTCGAGCCCGCGCAGTAGCTCGGCCCCCGCCCGCAAATGGTTCCATTCCATTCTAGTTCGAAACTGTACTAGAGCGAGATTGTAGGACACAGGCTGGGCATCAGGGTAGTTGTGCGGTGAGGATGTATCCGTTGTCGGGTGCGGGGTGATGGTTGAGTTTTCCGCCGGCGAGGTCAACGCGTTCGGTGAGGCCGAGTAGGCCGAATCCCGATGCCGGTGGTTGTGCGTTTTATTGTGGTGGCTGGGGAATTGCGGACGCTGACGTTGAGTTTGTCGACCGCTGTCGTTCGAGGATGATGTGTATATGTGCGCCTGGAGCGTGTTTCGCGGCGCTGGTCAGTCCTTCTTGGACGACCCGGTGGCAGGTTCGTCCGACGACGACAGACGGTATTCCCGCCACGGTGGCGGTAAGGGTGACGTCCAGTCCGGATGTGCGGGCGTCGGCCACCAGGTCGGGGATTCGCTCGAGGGAGAATTGTGGCGGTTCCGGGTGGCCCGGGTGGCCCGGAGCACACCGAGGACATCGCGTAGTTCTTCCAGGGCTTGGCGGGAGTCCTCGGCGATGCCGCGGATCAGCACGCGGCTTTCCTCGGTTCTGAGTTCGCTGCGGTGATCCAGCACTCCGGCCTGCATGGCGACCAGGGAGATCCGGTGCGCGAGCACGTCGTGCATCTCGCGGGCGATCCGGTTGCGTTCCAGGGCCCGTGCCTGCGCTGCTCGTGCGGTCTGTTCCCGCGCGCCGCGTGTCGAAGTGCGGTCCTTGCGAGACCGGGCGGAGAGCGCGGAACCGAGGGCCATGCCCACGGCCACCGCGATGCCCGCGGTCAGTGCTGGCAACGCAAGCTGGAACCACAACGAGCCGGGCGGGCTCTGGAACTGGTAGAACCTGACAGCGAACTCTGACGCGGTCACGTAGGCCAGCCCGACGACCCCGATCTCCACCGGACGACGGGTGGAGATCGAGCCCAGCGCCACAAGCGCGGCGCCGGTGGCGAGTGCCGACGCGGTCGAGGCGATCGCGACCGTCAAGGCGACGACGAGCGGGAACCGCCGCCGCCGCAGAAGCGCTGTCAGGCAGCCGAGAGCCACCAGCGGATCACCGATGAGGACCCAGGAGCCCGTTTCGGCCGCCTGCCACCGCAGCTTGCTATCCACGGACAAAACCACACCGTCGCAGCAGCTCAGAATGAACCTGCTGCTGGGGTACTATGCTCGGACCAGTGGGGACCAGGCAGGAGATCGGCGCACTACCGCCCGAGGCTGATTTGGCTCGGGCCGACTCGTTGGCCCGAGGAATCTTCTCGGATGTGGCCAACAAGTGGTCGCTGCTGATCATCGAGTTCCTCGGGCAGCGGACGATGCGCTTCAACGAACTGCGCCGCGAGGTCGGAGACATCAGTCACAAGGTCCTGACCCAGAACCTGCGGACGTTGGAGCGCAACGGCCTGGTCGAGCGGACAGTGCACCCCACCGTCCCGCCCAGCGTCGAGTATTCACTCACCGAGGCCGGCGTCGCACTGCGCGAGGTGGTCGACGGTATGTGCGGCTGGACACAGACCTTCCTCAAACACATCGAGGCGTCCCGCGCCCGCTTCGACGACGCCTAGTTGTACTGCCCAGGGAGGTTGGTTAAGCGGCTGATGGGTGGGCGTTTGCCGATCGCGGTGTGGGGCCTGTGATGGTTGTACTCGTGTAGCCAGGCGGGTAGGGCGTTTCGGCGGGCCGACTCGCTGGAGTACATCCGTTTGAACGCCCAGCCCTGGATCATGGTGCGGTGGAAGCG
This sequence comes from Plantactinospora sp. CA-294935, assembly GCF_050936445.1. Lineage (NCBI taxonomy): Bacteria > Bacillati > Actinomycetota > Actinomycetes > Micromonosporales > Micromonosporaceae > Plantactinospora > Plantactinospora sp. CA-294935. The sequence continues at coordinate 5,480,079 of NZ_JBNJMU010000001.1, read as the reverse complement.
TTCAACCTTGCCGAAGCTCCTATGGGTGTCAACCCTTCCGGGCTGGCAGGGCTGTGGGTTGGGTCAGCAGCTGGTAGGCCTCTCGTGCGATGTAGCGCTTGAGTCAGCGGATGATCTCTTTCTTGGTTTTGCCGTCGGCGGTGCGCCGGTTGACGTAGGCGCGGGTGGCCGGATCCCAGGCCATGCGGGTGACGGCGAGGATGTAGAGGCCCAGTTGGCTTACCGGTCACCGCCGCGGTTGAGGCGATGCCGGTGGGTTTTGCCCGATGATGCCGGGATAGGGGCAGCGCCGCAGAGGTGTGCGAAGGCAGACTCGCTGCGCATGCGGTCGGGGTTGTCGCCGGCGGCGACCAGGAGCGCGGCGATTGTTTGGGTTCCGGGTCCCTTGACCGCGACCAGTTGCGGGGCTGCCTGCTCGGTCAGGCGGGTGAGGTGCCGGTCGAGAGCGGTGATCTCGTCGTCGAGCTGTTGGTAGCGGCGGGCGAGACTGCGCATGGCCAGCTTCGTGACCTGCATGGAGGGGTTGGGATGCGGGCCGGGCCGGCCAGCACCGCCCGCGCGGCGGCTTCGGCGTCAAGGGTGTCGCTCTTGTCGGCGTACGGATGAACGTGCCCAGGTAGGTACGGACGAACGGGACCAGCCTCATGCCCAAGATCCGAGAGGTAGATGGTGGTGCCCGATCTGCTGAAACCTCCTACCGCGCCGCTTCCGCTCCTCGCCGCTGCGCGGCTGCGGTGCGGGTCGGCTTGCTCCCGAAGCACTACCCGCAGCGCTCGCGCAGCGCATTCAGCCTCTACCTGCTCGACGATCCCGCTCGGGTCGTCTGCAGACCCTGCAACGACAGGCTGAGGTGCTCGTCGATCGATGACCGCTTCGGCCTGATCAAGAAGGTCCTTGGTGGGTACGGCGAGTTGGGCACGTTCACGCGTACCTGACTGGCCAGGCCAACCTGTACGCCGACAGCTCTTGCCGTGTCGGCGGCGTGCTGAGCGGTCGGGACGGTTGACCTCGAAGACCTGGTGTTCTGCGGCACGGAGGTGTCGCACCAGGCCGGCGCCCCAGCTTCCGGTTCCCTCGACGCCGAACGCCTCGATCGTGCCGAGTTCGGCGGCCCATTGCTCGAGATGGGCGTAACCAGACGGAGTGGTGGCGAAGGAGTTGGCGTCCAGCCGGCGGCCGAGTTGGTCCAGGGCGACCGCGACGTGGACATCAGCGTGAGTATCGACGCCGACGGTGACGAGGACACGGTTCCTGCGATGGTGGAAGCTGTCACTGTTTGCCTCCGAGCTCGAGGTAGCGGTGGCAACGCCGCTCGAGCCGGTGGACAGAACTGCGATGGGGCCTCTGGCCAGGCTCCTATCAGGTCACACGCTCACCAGCGATGCCGGTAACGTGCTCTTCCGGGCCAGCCGACAATTCGGCAACAAGGCACTCGGGCCGGTTGGTTTAGGAGTCAGACCGCCCCGGACGAGCACCCACCAAGCCTCGCAGTTGGTTTGTGGTCGGTAGGGGCGGGTGCGTTTGGCGGTGATGCCGAGTTGGATGCAGGCGTCGGGCCAGGCGTGGCAGCGGTAGCAACTGCCGTTGTCGGAGAGCGCTCGTTGGGTGACGACGCCGCGGTCGCTGAACCAGGTGACGGTCCGATGCAGGACACCGATGGCGGTGGCGACGGTTTCGTCGTCGTGGATTTCGGCGTAGGCGACGCGGTTGTGGTCGTCGATGACGGTGTGCACGTAGGCGGTGCCGATTATGGGGTTGTAGTGCTTGTTGCGGGGTTTACTCGCGGTGGCGTTGCGGTTCCTTCTGCCCCGGGCGGGTCCGACGTAGCGCCAACCGCCGCCGTCGGGGATGTTGCCGAACTTCTTGACGTCGACGTGCAGCAGTGAACCTTTTTCAACCTCCCCTTGCGGTCCGTCGGAGCGCGAGGTCGGACGCGGTGTGTGAGCGCCGCGCGGTTCAGGTTGAAAAAGGTTCAGTGATCCGGGGTCGGATGTTCGTAGCGGCGGACGGGTTCGCCGGTGACCCGGTCGATGTGTGAGAGCCGGTTGAGTCGGCACCGTGTGAGTACGGCGTGCACCGTTGATGGGGCTATGCCGAGGCGGTCTCCGATCGCGACCGGCCCGAGACGGTGTTTCCACCGCAGGTGCACGATCTTGCGGACCGCGGGTTGTGGTGTCGTCCTCGGCTGCGAGACCGGCCGTGACGGACGGTCTCGCATGCCGGCCCCACCCGGCATCCGGTAGCGGTCCGCCCACCGTTTCGCGGTCGGCCATGACACGTCGTAGCGTTCGGCGGCCCGCGCGACGGGCCATCCGTCATCCACGACGAGCTTGGCCAGACGCAGTCGGGCGCGCGGGGTCAGTGCTGCCTTAGCGCGAGACACGAGGACCTCCTGGTCAATGGTGTGGTCGCCTTCAGCAGCTCCACTCCACGACAGGAGGTCCTCGCTATCAAGATCCGTCAGGTCGTGTCGTCACACAACCTCAACCAACGTGCCTGGTCAGTACAACTAGTCCAGCACGGCCACAGCCTCGACCTCGACCAGGTGCTCGGGGACGTCCAGGGCCACGATGCCGAACAGCGAGGCCGGCGCGGCGATCGTGACGCCCAGCCGGGCCGAGGCGCGGGCGATGCCGTCGAGCAGCTCCGGCATGAGGGCGGGTTGCCAATCGACGACGTGGGCGGTCAGCTTCACCACGTCGTCGAACGTGGCGCCGGCGGCGGCCAGGGCGGTACCGACGTTCAGGTAAGCCTGCTCGACCTGCGTGGCGAAGTCACCGCCGTCCCACGCGACCTGCCCGGCAACGTGGATCAGCCGCGAACCAGTGGCCACCGACACCTGGCGGTAGATCGGGATCTCGGGAAGGCCGGGCGCGTCAATCAACGTAACAGTCATACCGACGACCGTACGGAGGCTGGCCCCGAGCTCGGAAGAACGCACTTTTCCCATCCCAGGGCACTCCTAGGTAACCGCCCTGCCGCTCAGAACGGATCTTCTACTGGAGTACTAATAGTGCTTTGTTAGGTTTTCCGGTGTGTTGAGGTTCCCCCCGGGATGCGAACACCGGGTTATGCCGCGATCTGGCGCAGCATAGTCGGTGCGAGGGTCCGTTCGTAGTCGGCGGGGCTGAGGTAGCCGAGTGCGGAGTGGCGTCGTCGGTGGTTGTAGAAGGCGATCCATCGGAACACGTCGCGGCGAGCGTCGGCCTGGGTGGCCCAGCGCCGCCGGTCGACGTCGAGTTCACGCTTGAGCGAAGCGAAGAGCGCCTCGGCCAGGGCGTTGTCGTACGACGATCCGGTCCGGCCTGTCGAGCGGCGGATGCCGTGCCGTTGGCAGGTGTCGGCGGAGTCGCCGCTGCCGTACTGGGCGCCCCTGTCCGAGTGGAAGATCACGCCGTCGACTCGGCCGCCGCAGGCGGCGAAGGCGGCGTCAAGGGCGTCGGTGACCAGGCTGGTACGCATGTGAGAGTTGATCGACCAACCGACAGACCTGCGGGTGGCGATGTCGATGACGGTGGCCAGATACAGCCAGCCGCCGCCGACGTGGAGGTAGGTGATGTCGCCGACCAGCGCTGCTCGGGTGCGGTGGCGGTAAAGTCCCGGCCGATCAGATCCGGCGTCGGCGGTGCGGCCGAGTCCGGGATCGTGGTCCGCTTGCGGCGGCGCAGATGCCGACCGACGACATCCCGCTGCCGCATGATCCGCTCGACGCGTTTGCGGTTGACCCGCATACCCCGGACGCACAGTTCGACGGTCACACGAGGCGAGCCGTAGGCGCCACCGGAATCGGTGTGGACCTGGGTGGTACATGTGATGTGGTGTCACTGGTCGCGGCCGGTGGAAGCCGGATACTGGGATGGTGACCGCAAGATCGCCGCGCTACACCGAGTCGACGCAGGGACGGCTGCGCCGGCTCAATCTCGCGGTCTCACTGCCGCCGCTCATGATCGCTGCGGCCTTCGTCCTGCTCATCGACGCGCATGCCTGGTGGCACCTCGTCGTCCTGGCTCCGGGAGTCGCGGCGGGCCTGGTGGCCTTCGAACGGTGGACGGCCAACGACCTCGCCCGGGTGGCGCTGCCCGGGCTGATCGTGGCGGGAGTCGTGTGGCCGCTGGGGTGCTGCTGACCGGCAGCCCGAACGCGTACTGGGGTTTCTGCGCCGTGGGTTCCCTCGCCATGCGCGAGGTGCGGCGGCGTCGGGCCCTGGCGGTGGCCGGGCTGTTCTCCTACGTCGCCGTCGTCGGCGCGGCGCGCCTGCTGGTAGAGCGGGACGACGTACGCCAGGTCCTGGTCAGCTACGTCCTCATCCCGACCGCCCTCACCGTCCTGGTGACGGTCATGACGATCGTGGGCGAGCGGTTCTACGACCTCATCCGGGAACTCGAACAGACCCGGGAGCGCGAGGCGGAGCTGGCTGTCGTCCGGGAACGCGTCCGGTTCGCCAGCGACCTGCACGACATCCAGGGCCACACCCTGCACGTGGTGAAGCTGAAGATCGCGCTGGCGCAGAAAATGCTGCTCCGCGACGCCGGACGGGCGGAAAAGGAACTACGCGAGACGTACGCCCTGGTCAGCGACACCATCACGCAGACCAAGGAACTCGCCTACGCCCAGCGGCGGCTCAACCTCTCGGCGGAGATCGAGAACGCGAAGAACCTGTTCGAGGCCGCCGGCATCCGGGTGCGGGTGACACGGGAGGCCGAGGTCGACGCGCGGGCCGGCGAACTGCTCGGCCAGGTCCTGCGCGAGACGACCACCAACATCCTGCGGCACGCGCAGGCCACCCAGGTACAGATCACACTTTCCGAGGCGGGCATCACGATCATCAACGACGGGGTGACGGGCAACTCACCTCCGGAACTCAGGGGGCTGTCGGCCCTGCGGCAACGAGTGTCCGGCGACGGAGGCGAGCTGACCGTGGAACAGCACGAGGGGCGGTTCCGGACGGCCGCGATGTTCCCGTCCGCCCGTGCCGGCACCGCCACGGCTGGGCGGAAGCACGACCGATGACGACCATCGTGCTCGCCGACGACGAGGCGCTGCTCCGCACGGCCCTGGCCGCACTACTGCCGCTGGAGGGCGACATCACCGTCCTCGCCGAGGCGCACGACGGACAGACGGCCGTCGAAGCCACCCTGCGGCATCGACCCGACGTGCTGGTCATCGACCTGGAGATGCCCGGCGTGGATGGCCTCGGCGCGGTCGCCCAGATCCGTCGCGCCCGTCCGGAACAGGTGATCCTCATGGTGACCCGGCACGCGCGGCCGGGCGTGCTGCGAAAGGCATTGAAGCTCGGTGTCCAGGGCTTCGTCAGTAAGTCCTCCGAGCCGGCCCACATCACCTCGGTCATCGCCACCCTGCACACCGGCAGGCGCTGGATCGACCCGGAGGTCTCCGCGCTGGCCGTCATCGACGACTGTCCTCTGACCGACCGCGAACTCGACGTCCTGCGGGAGACCGGCTCTGGCTACTCGGTCGCCGACATCGCCGGCCGGCTCCACCTCGCGCAGGGCACGGTGCGCAACTACCTCTCCAACGCCATGCAGAAGACCCAGACCCACACCCGTCACGAGGCGGCGCGCTACGCCCGCGAACACGACTGGCTGTAAGCGACGTCCGGACGGCTCCCGAGGCCCGCGCGCGCTACGTGAACAGACCCGGGCCGTCGCCGTGAACGCAGCCTTCTAGGTACGTGATGTGCGTCCCGGCGTGGCCCGGCGCGAACAGCGGCCATGCTCAGCTGGCCACGGTAGCGGCCGCGTGACGTCGATGTCGTGGCCGAAGGGATCCCTGTCGGCCTCAACCGTGCGCCGCAGGTCCGCCATCGTGTCCTCGTCGTGGAGCCGCGGGTAAATCTGGACCATCGACCTGTCGGGCCCGGACAGACCTGATGCGACGGGCTCGAACCCCGCGGGCGTGTCGGCCGGCGCGCTGTCGCGCAGGATGGCCGCGATGTCCGACCGAGTTCTCGGCAGGCGCTCCATGTCCGCCGCGGGTTCGGTGTCGACTTGGCTCAACGCGTCCGGGGCGATGTTCCCGTCCGCCTCGCCGATCCGGGAGAGCGGGACTCCCAGATCGGCGAGCCGTCCGATGCACGGAAGGCGTACGAGATCCCGCACCCCGTACTGCTGGTATCAGTTCGACCGGCGCTCCGGCGCTTCGAGCAGACCGAGACGGTGGTGATGCCGGGATCGTGTTCATCGTGGTGCCGGCGAGTTCCGCAAGCTCACGTGTGCTCCACGCCATGCCGTCTCCTCCCGCGCTCGACGCGATCGCCGTACTGCCGGGTCAGACAGAGCAGGTGGGCATGCTGGCCGGCAGCTTGAGGTCGATGAGGTAGTCCGCGGCGATGGTGTCGACGCACTCGTTCTTCCCGGACGAGACGATGGTGTGTCCCTCGCCCTCGACGGTCAGCAGGGCGCTGCCCAGGGTGTCGGCGAGGCTGATGGCACCCTGGTGCGGAGTGGTGGCGTCACCGGTGATCGAAACGACCAGCGTGTCCGGCAGGCCCATGACGTTCTGTGCGTACGGAATGCCGAGCGTCGGTGGGGCCGGCCAGAACTCGCATCCATCGCGCGCACCCACCGCGGGATCTCCGCCGGGGTTCATGAAGGGCGCCACCTCGTAGGTCTTCACGCGCAGCCGGGTGGCGTCCTGCGGAGTGAGCCGCTGCTCGTCCATACAGTTGATCGCGAACATCGCCTCGATGGCGTTGCCGTTGACCACAGAGTCGGGCTCACCACCCTCGAAGTCGAACGTCAGCTCCAGCAGCGTGTCGCCACGCCCCTGCCGCACCTCCGCAAGACCACTCACGATCGCGGGCCACTTGTCCGGGCTGTACAGGCCCGCCATCACCCCACCGAGCGCCTCGTCGAAGTCGAGTTCCTGGTCGAGTGCGGGCACGGGCTTGTCCCGTAGCGGCGCGACGATCGCCTGGAACGTCGACGTCCACGCCTTCGGATCGGTCCCCAACGGGCAGGTCGCCTTCTCCGCGCACGCGGCGGCCATCGCCTCGAAGGCTCGCTGGAAACCCCCGTACGCAGAGAGCCGGCGCTCGACCGTCCCCAGCTTCGGGTCGAACGCGCCGTCGAGGACCATCGCCCGCACCCGCTGCGGGAACTGCTCCGCGTACACCGCTCCCAGCCGGGTGCCGTAGCTCTGACCGAGGAACGTCAACTTCTCCTCACCGAGCGCCGCCCGCAGCACGTCCATGTCCCGAGCGGTCGTCCGCGAACCCATCTGGGTAAGCGCCTCCGCGCCCCCGGATCCCTTGGCGCAGCGGTCGAACACCGCCCGGGTGTCCTCCTCCGTCAGCGAGGCGGTCATGGTCATCAGCGGGAACACCTCGTCGCCCCGGCTCGTGCCGCCCTCGGTGTAGCAGTCGGCCGCGGGCTTGGTCGCGCCGACACCACGCGGGTCGAAACCGACCACGTCGAACCGTTCGGTGATGCGACTCTTCGTCATCTGAGCCACGACGCCCAGACCACCCAGAATGCCGGAGCCGCCCGGACCGCCGGGGTTGAACAGTAGCGAGCCCTGCGACTCTCCCCGGGCGGCGACGCGCAGTACCGCGACGGTGGTGGCGGTGCCCTGAGGATCGTCGTAGTCCAGCGGCACACTCAGCCACGCGCACTCCCCCGGAGCCTTCCCGAGGATCTCCGCCTCACGCGGGCTCGTGGCGAAGTCGCTACAACCCTTCCACTCCAGCTTCTGGTCGTAGTACCGCTCCAGCGCAGCGCTGGCCGCGCTTTCGCCCGGATCCGGATCACCGTCGGTCGTGCACGCCACGACCGAGACCGCGCAGGTCGCCAAGGCGATACCCACGAGACCGAGTCGCCGCAGGGTGGGCCGACCCCCGCCGGGGCGGGTCGTACTGCTCGTCGTTCTGCTCATGTTGAGGACTCCCTTATCGCGTTCCGCCTGGTCGAAACTGTCGTCACCGCTTGCGGCCCTCGGCGACCGCGCTGATACGTGGCAGCGTCCTCGGGCCAGGCGACGTCGTTGCCGGTCACGGCGAGGAACGGTGACAAGCCGTTGTCCATGGCAGCACCTCCGCCGTCGCGACCGTCCTGGCCTTTGACTGCGCCACTGCCGGGTTTTCAGAGTTGAGCAGCGCCTGCCAGTCCTGCGCCGTCGCCGGATACCTGGCCTTTCCGCAGAGCCGTAGCTCCTCGGGGCACGCACCCCACCCGACCTGCGTCGCCGGCGTGCCGGCCATGGCCGGAATGTCGACCAGCGACGCGGCAAGCCCGACGACGACGGTCGAGGCCGTTCCCTGACCTCGTTTCATGCCTGCCTCTCGGCCACCTGTTCACGGTCGTTCCCTACGCCTGGCTCGATGCCTCCATGTCACCAGCCGGCGCAGCCGCCCCACAGTGGCGCCATGTCACGCCCGACAGGTGACGCGACGTCACTGTTCGCGGTACCGGGCGGTGCGGACAGCGGGGTGGTGACCTCGAGAACGCCGCGATTCACCGGGTCGGCACCGCACCGGCGAGCGCTGGTTCGACCAGAAGGTGCAAGACGTACCCGATTCCAGCCATGGAAGGTCGGTGGTGTCCGGTGGGCCGGCACGTCGTCGTCCCCGGTTGGCGGGCACCAGCGTCGGGTCCGGTGCGGCCGATGATCCAGACCGTCCCGCTTGCCCATGACGTCGGTGGCACTGGGCCCGTCCTCCTCGTTCCGAGGTTGGCGGGCCGCGGATGACCGAATCCACCGTCGCGCCGTGGCCGGCAAGCGACAGCGCCACCTGCCCGGCCGATTGGCACCCCCGACGACCGTCACCGGCTGATTCTCAAAGCCCCGGACGTCCAGTTCGGCCGCCGCGTATCGCACGCAGCCGGACTTCTCGAACCTCCTCCAGTGCGGGATGTTCGGACGTCGGTAGTACGCCCCGGTGGCGGCGATCACCGCCCGGGTCTGGAGGCTCGTGCCGTTCTCCAGCAGGACGGCTGGCCGCCGTTCGTCGGACAGGTCAAGGCCGGCCGGTGTGCAGGGCGAGTAGATGCGGACGCCGGACTGGAGCGCCCTGCTGCCCTTCGCGCGCTGACAACGACGCGACGGATAGGTGAGTGCGCCGGCGCGTCGTTGCAAGCCACACACGCGGAGTTCCAGGCGGGTCAGTGGAAAGACGGCGGAAGAGGCCTGCTCGACGGTTCAGCGCGATCCGTGGACGAAAGCCGGGAGAAGGCTCGCCAACGCCATAGATGGCGGGGCATATGCCAGATGGCGACGGGCCGGGGCCACTCGCCGGCCCGGAACCACGCTTCGGCGCCGCCGTCGATGACGACGACGCTGCCACTCATGAACGCCGCCGCGGGCGAGAGCATCATCATCACCCAGTCGGCGAGGTGGCCGGGGTCGCCCACTCCGCCGATCGGGTTCGGGAACGACTGGAACGCCCTGGCCGCGACCGGGTCCGCCAGTTCCTCATCGAGCAGCGGCGTCTTCACCGGTCCCGGGGCAATCACATTGAGCCTGATCCCGGCGCCGGCCCACGCCGGAGTCACTGCCGCGCGCCGCGCCCAGTCGGTCACCGCGAGCTTCGACGCCGCATAGGCGAAGTTGGGGGCGGCCCGCCCGAATATCCGCGCCCTCCGCACCGCTTGTTCGACCCTGCCGGCGCGAATGGCACGGAACACTAGCCCGGGCACCTGAGGCATGACCGTGGGCGAGTTGCTGCCAAAGACCACGGCCCGGGCATCACCGCTCGCGGCGAGCGCCGGCCGCAGGGCAGTCAGCAACTCGACCGAGCCCAGGTAATTGACCTGCGCGATCCTCCGCGCGCGGTCGGGACCGGGCACGGGCCCGATCCCGGCGGCGACGACCGCCCCGTCGAGTACCCCGCCGGACCGCTCGAGTATCCCGGCGGCCGCTGCCGAGCGGCCTCCCCCTGTCGCGAGGTCGGCGATGATCTCGGCGTCGTGCAGATCCACGCCGATTACCACGTGTCCGGCGGCGCTCAGCCGCTCGGTCACCGCAGAGCCCATCCCCGATGCCGAACCCGTCACTGCGTAGGTGCCCATGCGAATCCTTGTCTCTGTGGGAACATCGATTACTGCCGAGGGAGTACGGCCGCCGCGACACTGACGTTGTTGACGATGGTTGCCGTGACGGTGCGGGCAACCGCTTCGGCGGCGGCATCGGCTCCCCCGTTGCCTTGCTCGAGTTGCTCAGCGCGGGTGATCACGGAGATGTCCAGGGGATCTCGCGATGGAACTGGCGCGGGGTTCCGCTTTTCGAAAGCAGCGCCCCGAGCGCGGCGACCCGGGGCTGCGGTTCCGCGCCGTCGACGAGCACGGCACGAACGTCGGAGATCAGGCGGACCCGGCGCTCGGCAAGCCAGAGACCACGTCGATCTCCCTTCGACGGCCGGCGTGGTGGACATGTCTCGATGACATCAGCCCTCGCAGCCACCCATCAGTGCCACCACGTCACGGATCCGTGTGATGTCACGTCACTGGCTACGGTCCGCGACGTCATCGTCCGGGCGGTTGGGCCGTCGGTTCGGAGCCGCGCCGGCCATCGGCAGTGAGCGCGGCAGCTTGATCACGTGTGACTGACGCCTCCTTCCAACGAGCGCATCGTCTTCATCCGGCGGCCGGTCTCGGCCGGCCTGACCAGCCGGACTATCGTCGACCTGCTCCCGTGTGTCGATTCCCCGAGTGAGGACACCGCCGAGGCGGCCCTGGAGCGCATGCGCCACGAGCGCCACCGGCTCGATCGGCACATCGTGGACCTGGTCCGAACCCCCGGGATGCTCGGTGATCTGATCGCTGCCAACCAGGCGCACCGCAAGGGCTCGTCCGCGCATGACTTGGGCCACAGCCGGATCAGCGGGAGCCGGACCGATGCCGACCAGTTGACCCAGCGGCATCGCTCATGCGTTCCGGGTATAGGTTCGGTGGGTGGATGTGGTTGCCGCCTGCCGGGCGTTCGTGGCTGTCAGCGGCCACGGCAGCTTCACCTCCGGCGCCGCCGCTGCGGGCATCCCTCAGTCGGTCGCCAGTCGCCGTATCGCGGCCTTGGAGGAACACTTCGGGGCGCGGCTGTTCGACCGGTCGTCCCGGGCCGTCCGGTTGACGTCGTTCGGGCGGGAGATGCTGCCGCCGGCACGGCGGCTGGTCGACCTCGCCGACGCCATGGTTGACGATGCCGAGCGGGCCCGGCTGCGTCCGCTGCGGGTCGCCGTGCCCGAGATCTGCCCGCCGAACCGCCTCGCCGCGCTGGTGACCGCGGGTCGACGGCAGCGCTTCCACCTGGAGGTACGACCGGCCGGTCCGCAGGAGCGCGCCCGGCTCTGCCAGACCCTTGAGGTCAGCGCCGGGATCGTGGCGGTTCCGGAAGGGACGGCGACCTGGCGCGTTCCGCTCGGGCTGGCTGCCCGGACCCCCTTTCCGGCACCGACGGTGTTCCTGGAGACGATGCGCGCCGGCCGATCCGGCGCACAGGCACGCCGACGGATCCTGATTCAGCCCGAGGACGACGTCGCGCACGTACGTGGTCCGCTGACCCGGGCCGGCCAGTCGGTCGGTCTGGCGCCGGCCCAGGTGACGGTCGCGCCGTCCCTCATCGATGCCGCGGCGGCGGCCCTGAGCTCTCCCGACCTGTTGCTGTGTTCGCCTCAGCAGGCCGAAGATTTCGGGCTGCACTGGTGCCCCCTCGCCGGCCCCCGACTCGTGCGGGGGTACGACATCGCCGCCGGGGTCTCCGAGGATCTCGAACAGCTGAGAACTATCCTGCATGCCGACATCGCGCGATGTCTGGGCGCTCCCGACCGCCGCCGGACGCCGATCGAGGGTCCAACAGCCGACCACGGGTCAGCGGGAGAGCCGACATGAGCGTCACCGCAGTGCTACGCAATGCCCATGACCTGCTCGAAGAGGCGGGGCTGCAAGGAGCCTTCCTGGTCCGCAACCTCGACACCGACGAGGAGATCGGCTTGGACGCGGACACCCCGTACCCGTCGGCGTCACTGGTGAAGGTGCCGCTGGCAGTCGCGGTCCTGGAACGTGTCGCGCGCGGGGAACTGGACCCCACGATGCCGGTAGACATCGCGCCAGGTCGGATCACCACACCGGGCCCGACCGGGCTGAGCCGATTCCGCCACCCCGCGCGGGTCGCCCTGGACGACCTGCTCTACCTGAGCACCGCCATCAGCGACGGTATCGCCGCCGACGCCCTGTTCGACCTCACCCCACCTGCCACGGTCGCCACCGAACTGCGCCGACTTCGCCTTGAGGGCATCACCGTCCGGCACCGGATCAGCGACCTCACGAACACGCCGGCGGAACGCCTCGACCCCGACGAGGTACACCTGGCCCACTCCCTCGCGATCGGCGCGACAACATCCGGGCAAGGCCACCCCGTCGCGCAACTCGACGTCACCCGCGCCAACGCCGGATCGGCCCGGGCCTTCGTCGACCTGCTGCACGCACTCTGGCGGCCCTCGACGATCCACGAGACCACGGCGGCACGGGTACGCGACCTGCTCGGCGACAACCTGCACCGGCAGCGGCTCGCGCCCGACTTCACCTCCGACGCCTCCCGCTGGTCATCGAAGACCGGCACCCTGCTAAACCTGCGGCACGAGATAGGGGTGGTGGACCACGTCGACGGACAGTCCTACGCCATTGCCGCACTCACCGCCTCCCGCGTGCCCGCCGTCACGCAACCCGGCAGCGAGGCGACGATGGCACAGGTCGCGCGGATTCTGCACAATCACCTGCGGGCGGGCACCCCGCCGTGGTGGGGCTAGCGATCCAGTCGTGTGGAGCCGGTGTCTTCAGCAGACCACCACCAGACACACCTCGGTACAGTTCGCGCCCGCGTGACAGTGGCGGGTTTCGGGGCCGTGCCTCGCATTCGACTTGCCAGGCCCTCGCTGGCGGCTCCCTGTCCACCGTCGGTCCCTGCGGCCCCGCAGACCGTTCCGGTTCACCACCCTGCACACCGGCAGGCGCTGGATCGACCCGGAGGTCTCCGCGCTGGCCGTCATCGACGACTGCCCCCTGACCGACCGCGAACTCGACGTCCTGCGGGAAACGGTGGTGGGCGAGCGGTTCTTCGACCTCATCCGGAACTCGAACACGCGGCTGTGGCGATGCAGATCTTGTACCTGTTGTCGGCTCAATGGCCGCGAAGATCTGCAGCCGCTCAGAAAGACCCGCCGGGGAGCAGCTCACCGATCCGGCGGCTGCGGGCGACGGTCGTGCTCGCGGCTGCCGATGGGAACACGGTGCCGGCGGCCACGCCGCTTGGTCTAACCGGCGATGCGTCTTCCGGCATCGCAGCAGCCTCCCCTTCTCGAAACCGCTGCCGCCCTCCCCCATGCTCGAGAAACCGCGCAACGTGCAGACGGTGCTGGCCGCGAAGGGACCTCACCTGCGCGGATCGCTGCTAGACCGGCTGGTCGAGCGCGGTGACCTCCGCCGCACGAGCCGCAAGTCACTCGGTGTGTTCACCACGACCTTCCTCGAGGACGGCGGCACCGGACGCCGAGCGGGCCTGCTCGCCGACGTACGGGCTGTGCTCGTCGATGGCGCCGACCCGCAACCCCGAGTCGCCGCGCTGGCTGCTTGATCTCCGGCAGCGGCACGCTGCCTCAGTTCCACCCCGGGATCCCCTGGGGCACCCGGTGATCACCCGCGCCAAGGAACTCGAGCAGGGCAACTGGGGAGCCGGGGCCGCCGCCGAGGCGGTGACGCGCACTGTGCGCTCGCTCAGCCCGGCCGGTAGCTGTCACCCACGGCTGAGCCGTGCACCGCCAGGTACGGCGTGGGCTGCCGGGCCGGCGTCAGGTCCGCGATGTACGCCGTCAACTCCTCCGCGCCCAGGCGAGCAGCGGAGCCTCGAGCAGGACATCTGGCGCACCTTGCGGTTCCGGCCGAGGCCCTCGGCGACCGCCGGGTCCAGATACCCGTACAGCAAAGCCGGACCGCCCGGGGTGGCGACGTCGTCGGCCGGGTTGTCCGGTGGCCGTCCAGCTCGACACAGCCCTTCTACTGGAGGCATGTCGATCTCCTAGCGAAACGGGCCGCAGCCGGCGGCGGAGACCCTGTCACTGCCGCAGCGACTCTTCCTCCTGAGCCTGCGGCCCGGGAAGGCGAAGCTCGACGACGACAGCGCCGCCGTTCGCGGGTCGCCGCTGTCCGCCGGCCACGCTCGCCGAACTGCACATCACCGGCTGGCTGCGCGACAACGACGGCAGGGCCGAAAGAACGAGCGCCGCAGTGACGGTGAGTGCGTCCCGCAGGGCCGCACGGGCGCTGATGCCGAGCTTGGGGAACACTGCGCGGAAACGGTGCGCGGCGAGATCATCAAGCGGGCCGCGATCTCGTTGGTCGGGCGGCCTGCGGCGGCCACCTCCGTGACCTCGCGCTCTTGCGCTGTCAGGGCATTCCCGGCAAGCGTTCCGGCCGATCTTCGCGACAGACAGGCCCAGGATGAGGGAGATCTCCCGCTCCATGCCGATCCGGGACTGCTCGCCCGGTACGTCATGACAGTCGGGAAATGGGATCGCTGTCCAGGCCGCCAGCGGCGCCGGCAGCGACAAACTCCACCGCGTCGCCGATGCCGTCCTGCAGACCTGGCCGCCCACCCTGAAGGCGACCGGCCGACCGACCGCACTGGGCGGACACCCACAAGATCCCGCGAGGCCCTCACTGCGCACATGCTCCCGCGGCCGGGCTTGAACCCGGTATCCCAGCAGGGCTGGTGACCGAGCCGCGCCGTCCCAGTATCGGCGGCCGGCCGCTTCATCGGGTTCGGCAACAACCTCATCGGCCTCGCGACCGGGCGCCCCGGCGAGTTCTGTACCGGCTGGAATAGAAGTCGTGGGCCCGAGGTTGTGCTCTTCACCGGTGGCCACCACCAACAAGATCGTCCGACTACACGAGCCCGGACCTGAGGAGAGGAAGACCATCATGTCTGAGTCTGAAGTGCGCGAGGTTTTCGAGCGCTACATCGAGGCGCTCAACGCTCACGACTTTGACCGCATGACCGAGTTCGTTCACGACGAGCTCATCGAGAACGGCAAGCCGGTCACCCGCGACGACATCATCGCGGAGCTGAAGGCGCACGGCGATGCGGTGCCGGACTTCACCTGGCGGGTCCAGGACATCGCCATCGACGGGGACCGCGTGGCAGCCCGTCTGTTCAACAAGGGCACACACACGAAGGAATGGCTCGGCGTGCCCCCCACCGGCGCCACCTTGGAGTTCGGCGAGTACTCCTTCCACAAGGTCCGTGACGGGCGCTTCTACGAGATGAACTACCTGATCGACGCCCAGGCAGTACAGCGACAGCTCGGCAGCTGAGGCGCCGATCGCGTTCGACTTTCCCGAGCCACCGACAGCACCGGCTCGGGAAAGTCGAACGCGAGGGCCCGGCGAAACGAATGGCAGGTTCAAGCGTCGAAGCGGATGGCAGTCATGCGTTCGGCGGGGCGTCCGGTCGCGAGGCCGATGAGGTTGTTGCCGAACCCGGTGAAGCGGCCGGCCGCCGATACTGGGACGGCGCAGCTCGGTCACCAGCCCTGCTGGGATACCGGGTTCAAGTCCGGCCGCGGCGCCACCCTGACCACTCTGTCGCAGACCACCGGCATCCCGATCGGCACCCTGTCCCGGCTCGCGTCCGGGCAGCGAGGGCCTGCACTCGTCCGCGGTCGACGAGGTCGACCTGGAGGGCGCGGAACAACTGTTCCGCGCCCTCGTCCGACTCCTGACAGGGTCAGTCGCGCCGGCAGGCCGTGTCGCGGGCGGGCATCGTGCCATCGGCCAGGTACGACGTGGTGAGGTTCAGCGCGCAGGCGTTGCCGCCGAGCACGTAGACGCCGTGCCCGCTCTCGTCGGCGGTCACCAGCCGAGCGCGCTGGCCGAACCGCTCACGCAGCAGCTTGCCACCCGCCAACGGGGTGACCGGGTCGTGCCAGTTCTGCAGGATCAGCACGTTCCGCGGCCCCTTGTCGCTGATCGCGACGGGCGGCTCGGACGGCTCGTATTTCCAGTAGGCGCACGGAGTGATGTTGGCGCTGGCCGCACCGTACAGCGGGTACCGCTCACGGTCCTCGGCGACGGCCCGCCGGTAGGTCTCCACGTCCTCAGGCCACTCGACGTCGTTGCAGGTGACGGCGAGGAACACGGTGAAGGCGTTGTCGTTCGGACTCGGTGCCACCGCCTTCGCCTCCGAGGGCGCCTTGCCCGGGTCCCGGTACGACTGCCAGATCCGCGCGATGTTCCCGTACTGGATCTCGTTGTAGAGAGAGCCGAAGGTGAGGTATCGGAACACAGCGCCGTTGAGCCCGTCGGCCGTCGGTGTCCGGTCCAGTCGTTCGGCGATGGTCACATAGGTTCTGCGCACCTGCTGCGGCGTGCGGCCCAGCCCGTAGGAGTCGTGCCGCGCCGCCGCCCACTTCGCAAAGTCCGGAAACGTCTCTTCCATGCCGAGGGCGAACCGGCGCAGCCCGGCGCGGTCGAGGTGGGTGTCGCCGATGTTGCTGTCCAGCACGATCCGGTCGGTGCTGTCCGGGAACATCGAGACGTAGGCCGCACCCAACGCCGAGCCGTAGGACGCCCCGTAGAAGCTGGCCTTCTCCTCGCCGAGCGCGACCCGGATCCGGTCCAGGTCGCGGGCCATGTTGGCGGTCGTCAGGTGCCGTAGCCGCCCTTCGGTGTCGTTCGCGGCGCACCGGGCGGCGACCTCCTTGGCGATCTCCGCCTGCCGGGTCACGGCCGCGTCGTCAACCGCGTACGGCGGGATGTTGGCCCAATAGGCGTCGTCGGCGGTGAAGCCACAACTGACCGGCGCAGAGTGCCCGACGCCCCGGGTGTCCATGCCGATCAGGTCGTAGGCGTCGATGACACTGGCCGGCAGCCCCTTGCTGGCCAGAAATCCCGGCTGGTCCAGCCCGGTGCCGCCCGGCCCGCCGGGGTTGAACATCAGCACGCCACGCCGCTTCTCCGGCTTCGTACTCGCGATCCGCGACACCATGATCTCGATCTGCGTGCCGTTCGGGTCACGGTAGTCCAGCGGGACCGGCACCTTCGCGCACTGCACCACAAGTGGCGGCGGCACCACGACGTTCTCCGGGCACGCGGTCCACGCCGGCCGCGCCGTCAACTCGCCGGCGGCCGACGTCGGGGTCACCGCAGCCAGCGCACCGACCATGCCAAGCATCCCCATCAGGGCGATGCCACGTCTCCGATACACGTCCAGGTCTCCCGTCCTTCGTTGCGGTAGTCCACCCGATGCCACACCGTGCCCCGGAGGCACAGTCAAGCCAGAGACCACGTCGGGCTCCTTCGACAGCCAGCGTGATGGACATACCTCGATGACAGCAGCCCTCGCGGCCACCCGTCAGTGCCAGGACGTCACAGCACCGTGTGACGTGGTGTCACTGGCTACGGCCCGCGACGCCGCAGCGTGACGACGTGCGATCGCCGCCCGCCGCTGCCATGGTGGAGTTAGGCGGCCGTAGCTCTCGAGCGCGTCCTGTACGGCGCCGAACACCTGTTCCCCGCGCATCTGCGCCGCGCCCGCTGGCAGGCCGCGGACCGTTCACGGAGCGTCGGCTCACCCGTCGGCGTGTAGCTGGGGCAGGGTCGGGCTGAGCGGAGCGGGTCGACGCGCTGGTTCGTCGGGTGGACGCGGTCGAGGTGGCAGCGGGAGGTAGCTGCCGACTCTGGTCACGTCAAACTGCCGAGGGGGTGGCGTTAAGGTCCGTGGCGGAGTGCGTCGCCGGCCGGGTGTCGCTGGCGTCGACGGGTATGGGCAGGCGCTGGGCTCGCAGCACGGCGTCGTGGGTGTGATGGGTACCCGCAGGCGCATGATCGGCTCGCGGTCGGATTTCGTTGACCAGGACGGTCCAGTGGTGGTCGAGGAGCCGGACGATGTCGCCGGGCTGGTAGTAGTCGGAGGGGTCGAAGCCCTGCTCCGGGCGCGGGGTCAGGTCAGCGAGGTCGTGGGTGGCGAAGAGCAGGGTGCCGCCGGGTGCGACGGCGTCCAGTAGGCCGTGCAGAGCGGCGTGGTCCGGCTGCCGCCGGAGCGGGAAGTAGTGAGCCGACACCAGGTCGAACGCTGCGGCCGGGGGCGGCGTGCCGGTCAGGTCGGCCTGTGTCCACGCCACGCGGCCTGCGATGTCGGTGGCCGCGGCGGCGGCGCGGTGCAGAGCGGTCTGGGAGATGTCGACGGCGGTGACCCGCCAGCCGCGCCGGGCCAGCCAGATAGCGTCGGCGCCTTCTCCGCAGCCGACGTCGAGCGCCTGTCCGGGTCGCAGGCCAGCGACCTCGGCGACGAGGACCGAGTTGGGTGCGCCGCTGAACACCTGGTCACGGCTGCGATACATCTCATCCCAGTGGTAAACGTTCATTGTCGTCGCCTTCCGCGCGGTAGAGGTGGTCCACCAATCTGCGCCCACCCGCGACAAGCTGCCAAAAGGTTTGCGGAAACTGCAAAATGGTCCGCATGAGTGACGAGTTCGATGACGTGCTGGCCGCGGTCGGCCCACGGCTGCGCGAGTTGCGTCGCCGCCGCGGCGCCACCCTGACCGCCCTGTCGCAGACCACCGGCATCCCGATCAGTACCCTGTCCCGGCTCGAGTCCGGGCAGCGAAGGCCGGGCCTGGAACTGCTGCTGCCGATCGCCAAGGCCTTCCAGGTGCCACTCGACGAACTGGTCGGCGCCCCGGCCAGTGGCGACCCTCGCATCTACCCGCAGCCGTTCACCCACAACGGCATGATGGTCATCCCGCTGACCCGCAAGCCCGGTGGGCTGCAGGCGTTCAAGCAGATCCTCCCGGCCGGCCCGAACGATCTGGAACCCGATCCGCGTTCACACGAGGGCTATCACTGGCTGTACGTCCTCAACGGGCGGCTCCGCCTCGTCCTCGGTGACCAGGACCTCGTCCTCACCAGCGGCGAGGTCGCCGAGTTCGACACCCACCTCCCGCACTGGTTCGGCAACGCCGACGCCTCGCCGGTGGAGTTCCTGAGCATCCTCGGCCCGCAGGGCGAACGCTTCCACATCAGGGCCCGCTACCAGCCCACCTGAACCATCCGCACCGCGAAAGCTTGCACGTGGCTTGCCGATCTCGGATCGTGCTGGAAGAGCCGACGTTGCCGACAGCGTCGACGTGGTCGACGTGCCGCGAAGCTGGCCCGCCGCGTGCGAATGCTGTCGACCGGGCACGGCTGCAAGACCGACCACCGCGACGACCTGGTCCGCAACCGCGCACAGACCGCCAACCGGCTGCACGCGCTGCTCGCCAAGCTTGTTCCCGCCGGCCTACCCTGCGGACTGCCCGCTCGATGACACGAGGAATAGGACCGACGCCGGCCGGTGCGATCGGATCGCACGAAGCTACCCGAGGTGCCGATCGGGAGCCAGGGGCCACTGAGCTGGAGCCGCTACCGCGCTACGCCGCCACGGCCGGCCGCCTGGCCGTGGCAAGCAGGTGCGCCGCGAACTCCGTGACGATCGGGCGCGTGCCGTGTGCCGGTGTGGCGAGCTCCAGCCGGCTCGGGGAGAGGCCGGCGACAGGCCTGGCCACGATGCCCGGAGTCGAGTGGTCCGGCATCGCCGAGCCGTGGACGAGAGCGATCGACCGACCGAGTTTGATCTCGGTGACCAGCTCCGACACGCTGCCCACCACCGGGCCGCGACGCCAGGACCGCCCGTCCAGATCGGCGCCCGCCCAGTGTTGCAGTTCCAGCGGCGACATGCCGTTGAGGTAGGCGATCGGCTCGTCACGAAGATCGTTCAGCGTCACGTCGTCCTTCGGCGCGAGGGTGTGACTTTCGCTCAGCAAGACGACCCGTGGCTCGCACGCCAGCTCCCGCAGCAGCAGGCCGTGGCGGTCGCGGCAGTCGCGCAACAGGCCGACGTCCACCTCCCCGGGTACGCAGCTGGTCGAGATCCATCTTCCAGTCGAACGGTATGACGTCGACCTTCCGGCCCGGGCGGTCGGCCGCGAAGGAGCGGCCGGCCTCCATCGCGACGAGAACATCGCACCCGCCGGCAGCCACCCGCAGCATCGACGTCGCCCGCGACACCCCCCGGACCCGGTCGGCGGCCTTGCGGGTGCGATCGACTATCTCGTACGCCTCCGCGAGCAGCATCGCTCCGGCTTCGGTGAGATCGGTCGCGTGGTGTGTGCGCGTGAAGAGGGGGACGCCGACCGCGCGCTCCAGCGACCGGACCGCCCGCGACAAAGCCGGCTGGGTGATCAGCAACCGCTGCGCGGCCCGCGTGATGCTCCTCGTCTCCGCGACCGCGATGAGATAGGTCAATTGGCGCAGTTCCAGGTCGGGCACCCTGCGACAGCAACCGAGCACGCCACCGGTCTGCCCGGATGAAGCATGCCCCCATGATCAGATGGCATTGGCATGCGAGACCCATCGTGCGTTTGACTCAAGGTCATGACTTCCCGTACGCCCTCCGCTCGCGCCCTGTCGCGCCCGCCGTACGACGCCGGGGTCGAAGCGGTGCTCGCGGCGGCAGGCCTGGACCGTGACGTCCCAGTGCCGTCCGCGGCAGACCTGATCTCCGGGCTCCGCTCCCTGAACGTCGAGGAAACTCGGCATGTTCGACGTGGCCCGGCGGGACATCGTCGTGACCGGCTACCAGGACGCGGAACTGGCTGCGTCCGTCTACAGCCGGCCGGGCCACACCAGCACCGGCCCGGGCCTGTTCTACCTGCACGGCGGTGGCACGGTCGGCGGTGACCGGACCACAGGACTGTCCTTCGTGCTGCCGCTGGTGCTCGAGTACGACCTGACGCCGGTCACCGTCGAGTACCGCCTGGCACCGGAGCACCCCGATCCCTACCCGGTGGAGGACGCCTTCGCAGCGCTGGTGTGGACCGTACGCCACAGTGCGGACCTGACCATCGATCCGGCGCAGCTGATCAGCTCCGGGGTCAGCGCCGGCGGCGGACTGGCCGCCGGAACCACGCTGCTGGCCAGGGAGCGCGGTGAGCCGGCGCTCCTCGGTCAACTGCTGATGTCCCCGATGCTGGACGACCGCGACCGGACCCGGTCGACGCATCAGCTCGACCGCACCGGCACCTGGACCCGCGGCAGCAACCAGCTCGCCTGGGCCGCGCTACTCGGCTCGCGGGCGGGTACGCGCGCTGTGTCCGCTTCCGCCGCGCCCGCTCGGGCCAGCGACCTGTCCGGGCTGCCGCCTGCATTCATCGACGTCGGCTCCGCCGACCTACTCCGGGACGAGAGCGTCGCGTACGCCGACCAGGTCTGGGCCGACGGCCGGGCTTGCGAACTGCACGTCTGGCCCGGCGGCACGCACGCCTGGGAGGTGCTGATCGCGGACAGCCCGATGGCCCGCCAGGCGGCCTCGGCCCGGTCGGGCTGGCTCGGGCGTCTCCTCGCTCGTCCCGCCTCCGCCTGACCGGCCACTCGCTCGTCGGCGGCGCTGCCCGCACGTACGCTGCGCCCACGGTGACGACGGAGCAACTGCCTCATGCTCACCTGGGAGAGGTTCAAGGTGAGGTGCGGGTTGATCTGTTCGATGAGTGGGGCGATCAGCGCGTCGAGGGCGGCGATTGCCTCGATGAGGTGCTGCTGGCGGCGGGCGAGTGACCGGAGGGCGATCACGGCCGCGGTGGCTGGTTGGCCGGCTTGACCGTCAACGAGATCCGCCACCTGTTCGCCGAACTCACCGCCGCCACCACGCACACCATCACCCACTGGCTGGTCCGGTCCCGCTGGCGCCGCCTCCACCAACCCCGCGCCAGAACCAGCCACTATCGGGGCCACGGCCAACTCCCTGATCGGCCAGCACCTACCTGACGAACCCCGGCTGGAGCGATCACTAGGACGCCGTCATCGGGTGCGACGTGATCGCGATCAAGTCGGCGACGACTTCATCGAGGGGTCGGCTGGCATCCAGCTCATGCGTGCAGCTCGCTCTGAGCACCGGCTCGACCCTGGCGAGGTCATCCAGGATCATCGCTCGTTCCACCGGAGCCTTCCCGTGCTCGTTCGTCGTTCTGCGCGCGACCCGGTCAAGGATCACGTCAGCGGGGGCGCTGAGCAGGACGACCGCGTTGAAACGGTCGTAGAACCTCGACTGGTTCCGCACACACCCCTGAACGAAGAGTGAGCGACCGTCATCGGGGTCCAGCAGCCGGTGATCCTCTCCTCGCCCCAGAGCCACTCCCCCGCGGTGCACCTCGTCGACGAACTCAACGTACTCGCGATACTCGCGCCAGCCCGGATCATCGGTGTCTACGACGCGATAACCGCGTCGGGCAAGTTCGGCGAGCGCCGACGACTTGCCCGTTCCCGACATGCCGTCACCAAGATCGTCGACATCGGGACAACACTACCGGCCCGACCACAAGTCCTCCCGGCCTCGGTCGACAGCTCCCGTTCAAGACCCGGAATCAATTGAGGGCTGGTCAGACCAGGCCGGGAGGACTCTCTCTGTGCAGGAACTTCCCGTCGCGGATCCTGTACACGGCGTACCCGGCGTACTCGACGATCTCGATCGACTTGCCGTCAGGAGCTGCCCGAGACATTCCTTGGCGGGGTACCGGTGTTGATCAAACGGGCGGCGAGGCTGCGTCGCCGGACCCCACGGCCACCAGCCCCGTCACAGCTGGGCGATCACCACCTCCGTCGCCTGGGCGATCAGGGCGTCGTCGTAGCTGGCGTCCTTCTCACCGCGGCTGGACAGCACGGCGAGGACGATCGGCGCGCGATCCGGCGGCCAAATCACCGCGATGTCGTTGCGGGTGCCGTACCCGGCGGCCCCGGTCTTGTCCCCGACGACCCACCCGTCGGGGACACCGGCTCGGATCAGCGCGGCGCCGGTGGTGTTGCCCCGCAGCCAACCGTTGAGGATGCCGCGGTCCGCGGGCTCGAGGGCATCCGCGACGGCGTACGCCCGCAGGTCACCGGCCAGCGCCCGTGGGGTACTGGTGTCCCGCCTGTCGCCCGGCGTCGCCTCGTTGAGCTCAGTCTCGTAGCGCGCCGCGTCGGTGACCTTGTCACCAATCTTCCGCAGCTCCTTCTCGAACCGCTGCGGTCCACCGAGATGGCGCAACAGCAGGTTGCCGGCCGTGTTGTCGCTGTACCGCACGGCGGCGTCGGCGAGTGCACGCAGCGTCATGCCCTCGGCGACGTGCTGCTCGGTGATCGGCGAATACGTCACCAGGTCGTCCGCCGAGTACCGCACCACACGATCCAGCTCGGCGTCCCTGGTCTCGTCGAGGACCTCGGCGGCGGCCAACGCCTTGTACGTCGAGGCGTACGCGAACCTCTCCTCGGCCCGGTACCCCACGGTCCGACCCGTGCCGGTGTCGATCGCGTAGATCCCCAGCCGTGCGTCGAACCTCTCCTCCAGCCGTCGGAACTCCCGGTCCCGATCGGCGGCGGTGGACGCGGTGACCGTCACCGGACGGTCCCACGTCGGCTGCTCAGCGGCGTCGGCGGTGCCGCATGCGGCCAGGGGAACCAAGACCGAGACCGCTGTCACCGCGATGACCAGACGTCGTGTCGAAAGAACCATCATCACTCCTTTGCCGTGCGGGGACCCGACCGCTAACAGCGCCGGTCGGGCATGAATCGACCCTCACAGGAGTCGAGCATGCTGTCGAAGACCGAATTCACGATGTTCATGCCGATCCAGCATCACCGACGATGCGGGGACGGATCCTCCTCGAGGTCAGGCCTGCGGTGCCGATGAGTCGGTGTGATCGCGGGCCGGTCAGCGGGCTCCCGGCCAGCAGAGCGTCGCCTGGTCGACGATCTCGTCGAGCTCGGCGCGACCGAGGCCGTTGGCGGCGTGCACCGGGATGCCGAACGCCAGCGCCATGACGTAACGGGCCAACCGCCCCGGGTCCACTTCCCCCGGCAGGTCACCCTCGTCGACGGTGCGGCGGAACCGCTGCTCGAGGCATTCACCGGCTTCGGCGCGCTACTGGACGAGCACGTCATGCGCGGGACGGTTCTCGTCACACGCCGCCAGCGCACCCTGGATGGTCAGGCACCCGGCGAAGCCCTCGGGAAGCAACAGGGCCTCGGTGGCCGCCCGCGCGGTTGGCCGCTCCAGGGCGTCGTCGAAGTAGCCGGCCGGGCCGTCCGCGTACCGCTGCAGCGCCTTGCGGAACAGCTGTTCCTTGTTGCCGAAGGCCGCATACATACCGGTCCTGGTGATTCCCATGGCACCGGTCAAATCGGCCAGGCTGGAACTCTCGTACCCCTGCTGCCAGAACACCCGCATCGCGCGCTCCAGCGCCTCGTCGGTGTCGAACCCCCGAGGCCGGTCCATCACTGTGCTGCGGGAACCACTGATGGCACGGGTGTACTCCTCGGTACAGAACTCTTCCGTACCGAGGGGTGCTTAAATAGTCGTGTCCTGAGCCGTCAGGTCATCCTCGGCGAACGCGGTCAGCCGCCGGACGAACCAGCCGGGATCGGCCAGGTGGGGGTAGTGGGTGGTGGCCGGCGCGGCCTCCACGGCCGCGCCGGGAATGCGCGCATCCAGCCACTCCCGGTAGTCGTCGTCGACGGGCGAGCCATGCAACGCCAGGTACGGCGTCGGCCGCCCGGTCGGCGTCAGGTTCGCGATGTATGCCGTCAGCTCCTCTGGGCCGAGGTCGAGCAGCGGAGCCCACACCTCGACCAGGACATCCTGGCGCACGCGGCGATTCCGGCCGAGTTCCTCGGCGACCGCCGGGTCCAACTGCCCGTACATCTGGGCGAAGCCCGCCGTGAGAAAGTTCTCGTATCCGGGGCCGCGCATGGCTGCGGCCACCTTGCCGGGCAGGGGTGTCACGTTGAGCGTCTGGTCGATGTTGACCACGCCTCGCACCGGGAAGCGGGAGGCGTAGGCCGTGGCCACCATCCCGCCGTACGAGTGCCCCACGACCAGGGGACGCTGCTCGATGCCCAATGACATCAGAACCGCATGCACATCACCGGCCATGGTCAGCGGGTCGTACGGCGTCGCATGCGGCGAATCGCCGTGGCCGCGCAGGTCGACACGCAGGGTGCGGAAGTGCTCGGCGAGCGGCACCCGGTCCCAGAAGTGGCGGTTCTCGGTCATCCCGTGGATGGCCACGAGAAGCGGCCCGGACCCGTCGATGTCGTACGCAAGGGAAACGGTTTCGGTCACCCGCCCGACAGTAGCGCCGCGCACGAGGGCGGTGACGAGACGCCTTTGACCCTGTCCTGACAGCGAGTACGAAGCCCTACGCGCAATGCCCCACCCGGTCACCGAGACCCTGGAAACCAGATAATCCAGTCTCCATCAAACCCGGAGCTTGACACCCTTAGGGTCAGGCGTCCAGGCGTCCAGGCGTCCAGGCGTTGGCACGGCGCTCAGGCGTACGTGGGTAGACACGAGGAGCAGTCTCCGCAGTCCTGTGCTGAAATATCCTTCCCGGATGAAGCGTTGCCGGGATACGCGGAGTTCCCAGATGATTCTGAATGTGGGTGGTACTAGATGGCGAGTAGGGGCAGGCCCCGAGAATTTGACGTAGACCAGGCGCTGGACGCTGCCATCAACGTCTTCTGGAGCCAGGGGTACGAGGGAACGACGCTCGACGACCTGACTACGGCGATGAGCATCAGCCGCCCGAGCCTGTACGCCGCCTTCGGCGACAAGGAAGCGACGTTCAAGCGTGCCGTGGAGCGGTACTCACAGGTCGACCTGCGCTACGTCGAGACGGCGCTGGCCCAGTCCACGGCTCTCGCCGTGGCCGCGGAGTATCTCCGCGGCCACATCCGCGCCAGCACCAATCCGGACCGTCCGCCCGGTTGCCTGACCGTCCAGGGCGCTGTTTCCGGCTCGCAGGCCGACCAACGCGTCGTGCAGTTCCTCAATACCCACCGGGCTGCCGTCGAGGTACGGCTGGCCGCCCGCTTCAAGCAGGCGATCGCGGACGGCGACCTCTCGTCCGACGAGGACCCGGCGGACTTGGCAAGGTACCTGCTCACGGTTACCAGCGGCCAGGCCATCCAGGCGGGGGCCGGCGCAACTCGTGACCAGCTGTCGCGCGTGGCCGAGCGTGCCCTGGCGGCCTTCCGGCAGGCAACCTGAGCGACGTTGACCCTGCAGCTCTGACGGGGCCCGCGCCAGGTGGTGGCGGCCCCGTCAATCTCAGCGCTACTCGATGACGGCCCCGTCGAGGGCATGACCTCAGCCTTCGAGCTGGCGCTGTTACGGCCCGGGCATCGCTGAGGTAGTTCCTGTCGCGCCCCGGGGGCGGCGACCTACCAGGTGACCGGAAGCTCGTGGATGCCGTAGGCGAGCGCGTCCGCCTTGAACGACAGTTCCTCGACCGGCACTGCCAGGCGGAGGTCGGGGATGCGGCGCAGCAGCGTGTCGAACACGACCTGCAACTCCAACCGGGCCAGGCTCTGGCCGAGGCACTGGTGCGGGCCGTAGCCGAAGGCCAGGTGGTTGCGGGCGCCGCGCTCGATGTCGAAGGTGTCCGGGTCCTCGAACACCCGTGGGTCGCGGTTGGCCACGTGGGAAAGGGTCAGGACCCCGTCGCCAGCTCTGATGAGCTGATCGCCCAGCTCGACGTCCTCGGTGGCGACCCGGGCCAGCACGTGCTCCGCGATGGTGAAGTAGCGCAGCATCTCCTCGACGGCCGGAGCAGTATTGTCCGGGTCCTCCCGGATCGCCGCCCGAGCCTTCGCGTCCTGGCTCAGCTGCAGCGCACCCAGCGCGATCATGTTCGCTGTGGTCTCGTGCCCTGCCACAAGCAGGAGGAAGGACAAGCCGATCAGGTCCGCGCGATCGACCGCGCCGTTCGCCTCTCGCTGCCGCAGGATCTGGCGGCCCAGCAGGTCGTCGGTGGGGTTCAGTTCCTTCGCCCGGAGCAGCGAGTCGAGGTAGCCGGCGAGTTCCTGCATGGCGTTCTGGGCGTTCTGAGTCTCCACGGGTCGCTCCCCCTGCTTCACGACCATGGCCGAACGGGTCTGGAAGAAGTCGTGGTCCTCGTACGGCACCCCGAGCAGCTCGCAGATCACCAGCGACGGGACCGGCAGGGCCAGTGCCCGGACGAGGTCGACCGGACGCGGTCCGGCCAGCATCGCGTCGATCTGCTCGTCGACGATCTCCTGGATGCGGGGCCTGAGCTCGACCATCCGCCGATGCGTGAACTCACCGAGGACAGCGCGGCGAGCCACGCCGTGCTCCGGTGCGTCCATCGCCAGCATCACCTTGGGCAGGACCGCCCCGGGCTGCTCAGCGAGCTCGCCGTCCTGGGCACCCACCCGGGGGAACTCAGGTCGCGCACGGTCGGAGCTGAATCGGGCATCCGCCAGCACCGTACGGACGTCGCTGTGACGGGCGACCACCCACGCGTCGCTCCCCGAGGGCAGCGTGACCTTGGTGATCGGAGCCTCCTCCTGGAGCCGGACGTGCTCCTTGTGCGGGGCGTACGGGCAAGTACGAGCAATCGGAAAGGCGGCTACCGGTTCTGCGGGCATGGTTCGGTTCCCTCTACTCGGGTAGACAGCGGAGAGTGCATGATCATGTCAAGCCGCGTAACACTGACCGGACCGGTCAACTGACGTCCGTGGCCAGGCTGATGGCGACGACGGCGCCCGAAACGGCGGCGACCGCAGCCGTGTGGGCCCCCACGGCGGATATGGGTTTGCGGACCCACTCGCCGCACTCGGGTGTCGGAGGTATGCGTGGTGGCGGTCGGCTTTCCGAGCCGGTGTTCCCGGCGCGGAAAGCCGAACGCGACCATGGGTGTTGCCCTCTGGGCCTGGGGTGTCAGGCCTTGAGCTGGGCCTGGACTGCCTGGGCGTCGATGAGGTAGTTCATCTCGTAGAAGCGGCCGTCGCGGACCTTGTGGAAGGAGTACTCGGCGAACTCGAGGGTGGCGCCGGTGGGGGCGACTCCGAGCCACTCCTTGGTGTGGGTGCCCTTGTTGTACAGGCGGGCTGCGACGCGGTCTCCGTCGATGGCGACGTCCTGGACGCGCCAGGTGAAGTCGGGGACGGAGTCTCCGTGCGCCTTGAGCTCGGCGATGATGTCGGCGCGGGTGGCCGGCTTGCCGTTCTCGATGAGCTCGTCGTGAACGAACTCGGTCATGCGGTCAAAGTCGTGAGCGTTGAGCGCCTCGATGTAGCGCTCGAAAACCTCGCGCACCTCAGACTCAGACATGGTCATGATGATCTCCCTTTCTCTCCCGGCGGCGCCGGGTGTTGTGCACTTGCGGTGGTGATGGGTCGCGACGTGCTTCGCGGTCTTGGCCGTGGTAGCCATCGCCATGGGGTGGGAACCCCGTCCCACAAGATTCTATTCCTTGTGGTACATAATTCAAGTCGGGCAGGTCGGCACACTTCATCAGACCGCCGCCAGGGTTCGTGAGGCAGCTCCTGGGCAAGGACAGAGCCGCCCCTGTCCCCTGCCGCAATCGGCCTACTGCGCCGTGGCCGAGAGGTTCGGCGCGTATCGCCTTGTGCCGGTGGTTCATACCGCTTCGATCGCGGTGAGGAAGCCGGTCGCGGCGAGGGTGAGCAGGGTGGTCCACAGCACGATCGCGATCACCTGCCAGAGGATGACCCAGCTCTTGCTGACACCCGAGGCGATAAGAGTCGCGGCGGTGAGCTGGGTCGGCAGCGCCAGGGGACCGAGGAGACTCGCCCCGGGGACACCGAACCGCACCAGCCACTGGCGCAGCCGCTTGCGGCCCTTGGCGCGTCGCCCAGAAGTGTCCTCCTCATCCGGAACTTGGCCGGCCGGCTCGTCCAGTGCGAGCGTTGTGCCACCAGGTGTCGGCACTGGACGGCCTGGTCGGCGCCGAGGCAGCGGCACGGCGCTCCCGGCGAGCCAGGGCGGCCGCCCGGACACGGGAGCTGGGCGTGACGTCCAGTACCACACAGATGATGTTGCCTGCCGCGCCCGATATACCGGCTTTCAGCGGGTGGATGCCCGCAAACACACCCAGCGCGGCGGCTCCCTCGCCCTCGATGTACGGAATCGCGCCGGCAAGCGCGACGACCAACGGCTGCACGAACTCTGGCACTCGTGCGACGAGATCCTGGAGCCCCTCATAGGGGTTGAGGTCCGGCATGGGCGTCTCTTTCGCTTGAGCACTGCACGGGGACGAAGCCCCGACGACGGTGGTACGTAACAACAGCGAACTACGCCCCGGCTCGGGTGAATCACTGAACCTTTTTCAACCTGAACCGCGCGGCGCTCACGCACCGCGTCCGACCTTGCGGTCCGCCGGACCGCAAGGGGAGGTTGAAAAAGGTTCACTGATCGGGTGCCCGGCTGGTGGTCGCGCCGTCCGCCATGCGGGCGCGGGCGCTGGGGCTGTGAGTTCCCTTCCCCACCGGCACCACCTTCGTGGCCTTGGGCAGGCCCATGGCCGGCGTCCCGACGAACATGCTCTCGGCCCGCTCGACGATGAAGGTCTCGTGCCACACCCCGACCGCCTCGGGGTGCTTCCTCGCCATCGCGTTGAACCTCGCCCATGCCGGCCGGTGGCTGCGCGAGCCCGCGGAGGCGTAGTCGTAGAGCTTGTCGACCGAGGACCAGTACTGCACGGCGAACGGCCCCCTCCGGTTGAAGAGGAGCTCGTAACCGAGCAGCCCCGAGTCCGGGTCCTCGACAAGCTCACGCATCATCGCCGGCATGGCGAAGAAGACCGGCAACCACAGGTCCGGCCGCCACCACTTGTTGAACGTCATACCGATGTGAAACACCACCAGCTCCCCCTCGTACTGGTGCGTGACCCGGCCTGATACGGCCTTCGCCATGTCTCCTCCTCGATGAGAGCCTTGAGTTATCGGTGATTTCCCTATTGCACCGAGAGGGAAA
Organism: Plantactinospora sp. CA-294935; assembly: GCF_050936445.1. NCBI lineage: Bacteria > Bacillati > Actinomycetota > Actinomycetes > Micromonosporales > Micromonosporaceae > Plantactinospora > Plantactinospora sp. CA-294935. The sequence goes on along the minus strand of NZ_JBNJMU010000001.1, from coordinate 5,450,268 downwards.
TGCCGGTGATCGGAACGAGCCGTACTGCCGACGCGCCCGCGGCCGTCGTCACGCCCCGGAACGCGCGACGAGGAGCGGGACGAGCAGCGGGGTCGCGTTTGTGAGCGAGGTGTCGTACGCCCCCTCACGCAGGATTTTGGCGATGGCGGACCGCGCCTGTTGGAGACGCTCGACCTCAGCCGAGTGGCCGGCGTCGACCTGTCGCAGCACCTCGGGGGCGAGCGCTCCGTCCGGCCCCAGTTCGACGATCTGCGAGAGTGGGACACCGAGCTCGGCGAGCCGCCGGATACGCAGAAGGCAGGCGAGATGGTGGGCGCCATACTCCTTGTATCCGTTCGGCCGGCGCTGCGGTTGCTCGAGCAGGCCGACCCGGTGGTAGTGCCGGATCGTGTTCACCGTCGTGCCGGCGAGCTCGGCAAGTTCGCGTGTGCTCCAGGCCACGTCGGCCCCCCTTCTGGAACGCGTCGAGCACGTCGACGTCGTGACCGTCGGTTGAAGGTCGGATCGGGCAGGCGGGTCAGCGGTTCGGATCGGCCTGCCCGTTGGAGGCGGTGAGGCCGCCGTCGACCGGGATCTGCGCGCCGTTGACATAGCTCGCCGCGGGACTGGCGAGAAATGCCACGACGGCGGCCACTTCGGCCGGGTCCGCGGGCCGGGCCATCGGAACCCGGTCGTTGTAGCGGGCACGCAGCGGCGTTCCCTCAGCCAGCGCGGCGCGGATCCAGTCGCTGCTAAGCGTGGTCCCGGGGTGGACGGCGTTGACGCGGACTTCGTGGCCGTGGTCCAGGGCCATGGCGTTGGTAAGGTTGGTCACCGCCCCCTTGGTGGCGTTGTAGGCGGCTTGTTGCCAGTCGGCGCGGATGCCCCCGATGGAGCCGATGTTGACGATGGTGCCGCGGACGGCGCGTAGGTGGGGCAGGGCGGCTCGAGAGGCGAAGTAGACCCCGTCGACGTTTACGCTCATCATGGCTCGGTAGCCGGCCTCGTCGAGGCTCTCGACCGTGCCCGGCAGGGCCAGCCCTGCGCAGTTGACCAGCACGTCCAGCCGGCCGAAACGGGCGGTGATCGCGTCCACGACCGCGGTGATCGCTACCAGATCCGACACGTCGCCTGTCCATGGATGCATGGCGGCGTCGGCGGGGCCGGCGGCGATGGCGTTGTGCAGGGTCTGCTTGGTTCGGCCGAGAAATACCGTGGTGTATCCGTCGGCTGCGAAACGGTGGGCGATCGGGGCGCCGAGGCCGCCGCCGGCGCCGGTTATGACGGCTACCCGGCCGTTATTCTGGATGGTCACGACGGCGAACTCTATGAAGACAGGCACGTGCCGGTCTTGGACGTCAGCGTCATCGGTCCGGGACATCGGCGACAGAACTGGAGAGCTATGAGCGGCACGACAGCCGGCGCTTGGCAGTTGGAAGCACGCGGGGACAGGAGACAGTTCGCCGCGGTCGAGCAGAGATGGAGCGCCCTGACCGGCGGCAGCTTCCCGATGCCCGCCTTCACCGCCGCCTCAACGGCTCGGTTCCACCTGCACTTCCATGCCACCCGGGTTCGTGACGTAGCTTTCACCGCCACCGAGACCGCCACGCCCGTGCGCACGGCCCCCTCAGCCGTCCGATACGAGGACCACGTACGCCTGTGGCTCGTCCACCGCGGCTCCTGGGCCCTCGGCGACACCCGCGACAACACGGAGTTGACCATTCCGGCCGGGCGGTTCGCCCTGCGAAACGTCGGACGCCTGGTGCACTACGCCACGCCTCCGCACACCACGGCGCAGGTTTTCGTCCTGCCCGCAGCCACGCTCAGCCCACTGATCCGCGACAGTATGGTGACCGGCGAGATCAGCGCCGCTGAGGTGCGCCTGCTGGCGGCCCACGCTCGCACGGTTCACGAGACGCTTCCCGAGCTGGGGCCAGTCGGGATCGAAGCCGCCCGCTCCACTCTTCTGGAACTGGTCCGGGCGGTGGCCGCGCCTACCTTCAGCGCCACCGACTCGACGCTGGCCCCCGTCCTCGTCCAGGCAGCCCGGGCGCTCGCTGACCGCTTGCTCACTGAGCCCGGCTTATCGTCGGCGGTGCTGGCCCGGGAGCTGGGCGTCTCCGTCCGAACTTTGCAAAGGGCGTTCGCAGCCGAGGGCCAGTCGCTGACCACGCACATCCGCGACCGCCGTCTGCACGAGGCTCGTGCCGCCTTGGCCGACGGCCGCCTGAGCGTTTCGGAGATCGCCGCCCACTGGCAGTTCGCGGACGGCAGTCACCTGAGCCGCCTCTTCAAACGCCGCTACGGCATGTCGCCCACCGAATTCATCCGGGCTGGTGCCGGTCGATTCGAACCCCGGGCTGAGCGGGCGGCCTGAGCCGGGCCGGCCGCTCGACAGCAATGGGGAAGGGCCCGGGTCACCGGGCCCGGACCATTCCTGCCACAACCCGACGTCCCGGAAACCGAGGCCGTGATAGAGCCGGATTCCGGCCGGGACGACTGGAGGGCCGCGTGGCGGGCGCCCCGTTCTCGGGCGTCGAGCAACGACCGCGTCATGACCGCCCGCCCGAGGCCGCGTCACTAAAACTCGTCACAGGTAGTGCCGAAAGAGATGTTCGCGACCGGTCCGGTCATGATCACGAGGACCCACGACTCCCACCGCTCGGTCGCGAACCCGTAGGTGTCCGGCACATCCGCCAGCGCCTCGCGTTCCACACCGCCGCACCAGGCCACGTCAGCCGGTACGACCCGACAGCACCGTCACCACTTGCGCCCTGACGGCCCTTTCCGGCCAGTGTCTGGCGTGGGGTGTGAGGGCCACGGCCGTTTCCCAGGGGCGCTTGGGCCGGCGGAAGTGGTAGACCAGCGCGGGCGGCACGTTGGCCCGTACCGTACGAACGTGCGACGCGGACACTACGAACTCGGACACGAAGCGCCACCGACGCTCCGCGTCGCCACGGCGTTCACCGAACTCGTCCGAGCGATCTGAATCTCGACCGGCCGAAGTTCGACATGTCTACCGACTCGAGAATGCAACAGCCCCAGGACAAGCATTCCCAGGCTCGCGGGCAGGGGTCAAGCACGAATCCGCAGGGTTTGATCATTGTTTGCACAGGTCAGGCCAGTGATGAGGGCTCGAAAACGTGGGGTTGGAGGGGGTCCCATCCGAGCCCCACTCATGATCCAGGGGACATCGCCAATTAGCTATGTCCCCTGGATATTGCTGGTGCGCCGCCAGGGAATCGAACCCCGAACCCGCGGATTAAGAGGCACCCCAGAGCCCGTCCAACTGCCGACGCAAGGCCCGTGGCCGTAGGCCGCGGGCCTTGCGTCGGCAGTAACGGTTCCAACAAGGCCCACGCCTCATCGGTCAGGTCATGTCGCCTCGCGTCACTCACGACCCCGCATCATCCCGAAACACCAGGCCAGGACCACAATCCAAAACATGTTTTAGGCGGTTATCACATGCGTTTTTGTCATGCTCGGCGCGGTGATTGTCGACGGATGTGAGGGGAGGGGGAAACGGCGATCTGCGCCAGCGATGGCACGAGGGTCTGCCTCGGCGGGCTCGTTGGAGTCGGGCGGGTTAGAGACTGCAGCGGGCGTCGTCGGGCGGGGATTCGAGGTCAAGCAGATACGCGTTGACCGCGTCGTCGACGCATTCGCTGCCGCCGAGGAGGTAGGCGCCGTGCTGCTTGCCGTCGACTGTGAGCAGGCTTGCGCCGAGAGCTCGAGCCATCGCGATGCCGCCCTCGTGTGGCGTCGCGGGATCGCCGGTGACTGACACCACGAGAGTCTCGGGAAGGTCCTCGACGTCGGCGAGCCAGGGATCGTCGCCCGTGGGCGGCGCGGGCCACGCCTCGCACTCGCTGTGGTAGTTAGCTGCCGTGAAGACGTCGAGGTCGAACATCGGCGCCACCTCTCCGACCTTGCGCGCCAGCGCGGTGGTTTCCTCGGGCGTCGGGCGGGGCCAGTCCATGCAGCGCACGGCGATGTTCGTGTCGAGGTCGAGCGCGTAGGCGCCGTCCGCGGTGCGGCCGTAGAACGTGTCCCGCAGAGCGAGCATCTCGTCGGCCCGGCCTGCCTCGAGGGCAGTGAGCGCTGCGATGACGTTGGGCCACCTCGCCTGCGAGTACAGCCCGCCGGTGATACCGAGGTAGACGTCCCAGACGCTCACCTCTCTGCCGTCGGCGGTCGACGGCGTCTCGATGAGCGGTCGGACGATCTTCTGCAGGCGATCGTTCGCTGCTGTGCGATCGGTACCGAGTACGCAGTCGGGCGATTCGGCGCAGAACGCGGCGAGGTCGTCGAACCGCGCCTGCAGGCCCGCGAACTGGGAGACGCGGATCTCTTGTGCCGTCAGGTCAGGCGCGATGGCCCCGTCGAGCACGATCGCGCGGACCTTCTCGGGGTAGGTCGCGGCGTACATGGCGCCGAGTTGGGAGCCGTAGCTGTAGCCGAGATAGGTGAGCTTCTTGTCGCCCAGTACCTCTCGCATGATGTCCATGTCACGCACGACGTTCGTCGATCCGGCATTCACCAGGTTCGCGACCCCGCCAGAGCCCTCGGCGCAACGTTTTGCGAGCTCGGCCGCCTGCTCGGCGCTCGTGATGTCGTACACGACGCCGAACCGTAGCGCCGCGCCCGCGTCGTACTCATCGTCGGTGTAGCAGTCGAGGGCCGGGGTGGACGACCCGATCCCCCGAGGATCGAAGCCGACGATGTCGAAGCGCTCGGCGACGGGGCTGGCCTGCCACAGGGGCAGAGTCAACGCGACGAGGTTGGTGCCGGAGCCTCCGGGACCACCCGGGTTGATCAGCAGTGAGCCCTCGGTCTCACCCCTGGCCGGGAGGCGCATGAGCGCGACCTGCGCCCTCTCGCCCTTCGGCACGTCGTAGTCGATCGGTACCTCGACCGAGGCGCACTCGAGCGCGGGGTTCGCGAACAGTTTGGCGTCCGCCGCGCTCGTCGCGGTGTCCTCACACTTGCCCCAGTCGAGCTCTTGCGTGAGGTAGGAGCCGAGGTCCGGATCCGAGTTGGATTCTGGTGGTGGAGAAGTGAGTGTGCAGCCGGTGAGCAAGAGGACTGCCGACGTGGCGGCGGCGAGCACGGTCGTGAAGTGCCGAGATCGATTCGGGGGTCGGAGATGTGATCCCATGTGTTCTTCCTTTGTTGAGCCGCAGTTGTGTACGAGGCGCGGCGGTGTGTGACGGGGTGTTCTTGGCTAAGTGCACTGAGACGCTCGATTACCGAGGAACCTTGTCCGGATGGAGCGGTGGCGTCAGCTTTCGATCCCATCCGTCTCGGCGTCCAGGAGCCGGTGATGTCGGAAGGTGAGTGCCCGCTCGATCCCCGCGAGGGTCGCGGCGATGGTCAGCGCCGTGTTCGCCGATGCCGGCAGGTTGATGGGCGAGACGAACGGCGTGAAGCGATCAGCCCAGAGCGGCAGGTGGGTGACCACCTCGAGCAGCTGCGGCGCGAGCAGGATCAGGTTGGCCGCCAGCACGATCACGGCACCGGCGGCCAAGGCTCGCGCAGTTCCCGGGCGCCGCCGGGAGAGTTGAGCTCGCCAGTGCTCGGGCGTCCCAGGCGCGGGATCGAGACGTCGTTGGCTGCCGTTCGCGCTGATCAGGTGAATCCGCTGCATGCCGTACCTGCTCGCGGCGACCTCGATGCTGTTTGATCCGAGCGGGAACCGGACCGGCATGTCGGCGGTCTGCACGTGGCGGTCGTTCCGGTAGAGCGACGCCCGGCCCGACATGTGATCGACATCGACCGTCGCCGTCGACGCATCGGGCAGGTCGACGGCGAATCGTGTGCGCTCGAGCGAGAGGGAGGGGCGGAACGGTGGCAATGGTGAACCAGGCTCTGGAGCGGGCGTCGACCACGCCCCCGCATAGCCGTCGAGGTCTTCGAGGCCTTCGAGGCCGTAAGGGTCCTCGCCCGTCGAGCCGGTCCGGGGGTCGTACCAGCCCTTCATGCCCTGCCCTGTCCGGAGCCGTAACGGGAAGGAGGACCGCCTCCAAGTGTTTCTAGCATGCCCATGCCAGACAAATTAGCATGCTGATGCTAAAGATTGCTATGATCGGGCCATGCCCAAACGAGTCGACCCGGATGTCCGCCGGGAGCAGGTCGCCGACGCCGTGATCGATGAGATCGCCGCGCATGGGCTGCGCTCGGTGACCCTCGCCCGGATCGCCGCTCGCACCGGCCTGGCCATCGGGAGCATCCGGTACTACTTCGGAGACACCGTCCGCGAAGTCATGCGCTTCACCCTGAGCGTGCTCATGCAGCGCATCGTGCGACGCGCGGTGACGATGTCCGACGACCCGGTGGCACGGATCACTGACGTCATCGCCTTTGCCGCGCCGACCAACGATCAGGAGCACCGGGAGCACATCGCCTTCGTCGAGTACCGCGTCATCGCGCGCACGGAACCGGAGCTTGCGGCCGACATCGCTGCGACATCTCTTGAGGGCGCAAAAGTGATCCGCTCGCTGCTGCGCGACGCGCTGGCCGACCGCATAATCGACGAGGAGGCGCTGAACCGCGAAGCGCTCCTGCTGTTCGCCCTGGTTGAGGGCTTCTCGTTCAGTTCGGCGCTGCTCTCTGCCCCACTGCGCGAGATGGACGTCCGTGCCATCGCGACCGCCACCCTGCACCGAATGATCGACGCCTATCCGCCCTCCGGAGAGACTGCTGAGCAAACGGCCGACTAGCCGACGGTTGCCCAGAGAACACGGGCCTAGCGGTGGTTTGTCACCTTTATGGGGGCAAATTGAGGTTGAGGGCGTGGCCGTTTGCGACGGCGTTGAGGAGTTGCTGGAGTTCGCGGGGTGGTGGCTGGTCCGTCCATGCTTGCCACCAGCGGTGCAGCAGGCGCCAGGGGGTGAGCCAGGCGCGGACGGCGCGTACGGCTTCAGGCCAGCTGGGGTGTCCGGTGGGTGGGCCCCCTCTCTCCGGAGTCGTCGTCTGACGGGTCCGGAGGGGTCGCGTTGGGCTCGTTTGTGGTTGGTGGGTCGAACCAGGTGTCCCAGCAGAACGAGAATGCGCAGTGAACGAGGGTTTGGTGGCGGCGGATCGCGATGGCGGAGCGGACTTGGAAGTCGGCCCAGCCGAGTTCGTCTTTGACCTGTTTGTAGCTTTGCTCGATCCAGTGCCGGATGCCGTAGAGCCGTACGACCTCGGTCAGGCCGGCCGGCTCGTGTGCCGCGTCTGGGATGTCGTGGGGGCCGCCGGGCCGGGGCAGGTTGGTGGCCAGGTACCAGGTGGCCTTGTCCGGCAGGGTCTGCGGGTCGGTGGTCGCGATCACCAGGCGGGCGTGCCCGTCGGGTCCCCACCAGCCTAGTGCCGCATCAAGCAACGTTTGCCCTGCCTATACGGTCAGCGCATGGATGCCGCTCCCCAGCCGACCCTTGACGAGATCGAAAGCCGTCTTGTTGGGCTTGTCGGGGGTCGGCTGAGCCGGGACGAGGTCGACCGCTGGGCCGCCCGGTGGGTGACGCAGGACGGCCTTGGCTGGGATGACCTCTCCTGGTGGGCGCTGAACCTCCTGTACGGAATTGATCTCCCTGCCGGTGAGGGCTGCGGTTACCTGCACGACGACGATCAGGTACGGCTCTGGCTCGCTGAGCTGAGGAAACGCCGGGCGGCGTGACACGGCCGAAGCCGGCGTCCCAGAGGCCCCGGTCGCTGTCAAGCTGTGCGGATGGCCGAGCGAGTGCGGGTACGGGAGATCGATGACGACGAGGGCCGAAGATTGCTGCGGATCATCCGCAGGGGCACAGGTTCGGTGGTGACCTGGCGACGGGCACAGATGGTGTTGCTGTCCGCGCAAGGTATGTCCGTGGGGAAAATCGCCGAGGTGACGTTCACCAGTCCCGACCGGATCCGAGACGTCATCCACAACTTCAACGCCGACAGCTTCGACTCCCTCTATCCCAAGTACAAGGGCGGCCGCCCCAGGACGTTCACCCTGCCCGAGCGGCGCGAGATCAGGAAGATCGCCAAGTCCACGCCGGCCGAGCATGGCCTGCCCTTCTCGACCTGGAGCCTGGCCGATCTGGCCGACTTCATGGTCGCCGAGGGGGTGGTCGACGACATCAGCCACGAGGGCCTGCGCATCCTGCTCCGCGAGGAAGGCGTCTCCTTTTCAACGGTTGAAGACCTGGAAGACCTCCCGCGATCCCGACTACGCCACGAAGAAAGCCCGGGTCGAGCACCTCTACCCGATCGCCGACCGCGAGGTCATACCCGAGCCCGGCGAGCCGGACGTCGTCTTCTGCCTGGACGAGTTCGGCCCGCTCAACCTCCAGCCCCATCCGGGACGGCAGTGGGCCGAGCGCGGCGGCAAGCACAAGGATCCCAACCGGGAGCCCAGGCCCCGCCGACGCGCCACCTACACCCGGCCACACGGGATCCGACACCTGTTCGCTGCCTACGACCTGGACAAGGACAAGCTCTACGGTCACATCAAGAAGACCAAGGACCGCTCGAAGTTCCTCGAGTTCTGCCGCTACCTGCGCAGCCTCTACTCAGCTGACGTGCGCATTGCGATCGTGTGCGACAACTACTCCCCGCACCTGACCACCAAGCGATGCCGCCGGGTAGCGAACTGGGCCGAGGCCAACAACACCGAGATCGCCTACACCCCCACCAACAGCTCCTGGCTCAACCGGATCGAGGCTCAGTTCACGGCCCTGCGCTACTTCACCCTCGACGGCACGAACGCCAAGACAGCAGCCGCAAAGAAGAACGTGGACGACTCCGGGCGATGGTGGCTGAGCTTCGGCTCGTTCTGGTCCGGAATCAAGCTGATCGCGCTGAACCCCTCCACCGGCAAGCGGCCCGACACGACGATACGCAGCATCGCCGGCCGCAACGGCGGAGCCATCGAGGCGCCATACATGTTCAAGCATGGCTCCTACTACTACCTGTGGGTGTCGTTCGACCGCTGCTGCCAGGGCGCCTCCAGCACATACCGGATCATGGTCGGCCGGTCGACGAGCCCGACGGGTCCGTTCGTGGACCGCAACGGCACCGCCATGACGGCTGGTGGCGGCACTCAGATCCTGGCCGGCCACGGCAGCATCCACGGGCCCGGCCACCAGGCGGTGTTCGCCGACACCGACAGTGAGGTGCTCGTCTACCACTACTACGCCAACAACGGCGCCTCGTTCCTCGGGATCAACCTGATCGGCTACGACTCCGCCGGTTGGCCGTTCGTCTACTGACCGACCACTCCGGGGCGCTCGCCTTCCGACGAGCGCCCCAGACCATCCGCCGACCTCGACGACTGGCAGACCGAGGCGCGCCGAGGCCACGGCCCGAGGGCGCCCGCACAAAGTGCGCCGCAGCGGTAAGGGCACGAGGACTTCCGACCCGGCAGCCGTGCCCCAGTTGTAGTTGTCCGGGCACAGGCCACTATGCCGATTGGCGATCTGGGCGTATCCGTCGGCCACCCGCGTGCCGGTCCAGCGAGGTCGAGAGCCGGTCCCAAGGCGAGTTCCTGCCACTGGCCGGTGGAGAGTTCCTCGCCGTCGCAGATTCCGGCCAAAGAAGAGGCAGGAGGAGGAGCGGTCTCGTGGGCGGCCCCGGCACCAGGTCGGGGTTTGTCCCTGACGAACTGGTCGATGATCGGCTGGTTGCCGATCAGGTCCCCAATCCCGTCCAGGACGTTCAGCTCGATCGGCTGGGTCGGCCGACCGACCAGGGCCGGCGCCCCGTCTTTCCTTGCCGACGGCCACGAGTGGCGGTCGGACGGCAGCGAGACAAGGGAGAGAGGCACTGATCCGCGTGGTCCGGGTTCCGCGCCAGGACATCGCGCCACCGCAGGCACCGGGCCGCCGGCGGTCCGACACGGCGAGCGTAGGCCGGAGCCCGGCCGGTCAAGCGTGGCTGACCGACCGGGCTCCGGTGTGAGGTCGCCCTGTCGCGTCAGCGGCGCTCGAGCCCTGCGAGCGCCTCCTGCAGGTTCTGCACCGCGGCGTCGACCCGGGCCTGGTCGGCCGCGTCGTCGTCTGCGACGGGGACCGCCGCCGTGCGTGCGGCCACGAGTGCCGTCCACGACTCGGCCGTCCAGTCGTCCTGGTCGAGGTCGGCTGTCTCGTCCAGGTACAGGTCGAGCGCGGTCTTGTCAACGGTACTGGTGACGAGCTGCACCTCGGCGATGTTGGTGTTGCCGGTCGTGGAAACCAGCCGCAGGGCGGTCGTGTCCGACGCCGACGTCAGGGCCAGCTGGTTCCACCCTTCCTTGGCGCCGGTGAACGTGGCCAGATCCTGCCAGCTTCCGCCGCCGTCCGCGGAGCCCTGCAGCCGCATGCCCTCGGCCCGGCCGGCGTGGCCGGATCGCGGCAGGTAGCGGACGGCCTCCACGTGCAGGGTGGTGCCGTCCGGCGGCACGACGCTGACCCATCCTGCGGCCTGTTGGGTGTCGGTGAAGGTCGCTGGGTCGCCGTCGAACATCGCCCAGCCGTTGGCTGCGGCGTCCTTCGTGCCGTCCCACGACGGGGTGCTGGCGGTGACCCAGGACCGGTCGACGTCGGCCGTCTAGTACGGCGGCGGCGCGAGCAGGTCCCAGGCCGCCAGAACCCGGACGGCGAGCGCCCGGGTGTCGGCACCGGGTTCGGCTGCCGCGGCACGGACGGCGTCGATCTCGCGGGTGAACAGGACGGCGGACGCCCGGGAGTACCCCGACAGGTCCGGTGCCGTCGCCTCGTCGAGCAGGCTGTCCAGGTCGGCCTCGCGTCGGTGGCCGTCGATCCGCAGGTCGGCCATGGAGAAGATCGCGCCGGTCGGCTCGTCGGCCTGCAGCTTGAGGTACCGGAACCACTGGTCGCGGGTCTGCGCCCGGACCGGGATCGTCTCGATCTCCACGTCGCTCCCCTCCGTGGGGCGCTCGGTGAGCAGGGTCCACGTGGCACCGTCGTTCGAGCCGTAGGCGTTGGCGCCGTGGGAGCGGTCGGGGAAGGTGTCGCGAGCCAGCCAGCCGACCGCGTCGGCCCGGTAGCGGTAGCCGGCACCGAAGTCGAGCAGCACGCTCGGGCGGCGGATGTCGCCCCAGAACGTCTGGTTGTCGCCGTCGACGATCGCGGCGAGCGCGGCCGCCGAGAGGTCCGGCGACGTGACGATCCGCGAGTAGTCGAGCGTCCCGTCGGCCAGGCGCGGCTCGAGCAGCTCGAGGCCGGCGACGGCGACCCGCAGGTCCTCCAGCAACGCGCCGAACTGTGCCGAGTCCGTGCCGGCGACGGCGGCCTCGGCCGCGGCGCGGGCCTCCGCGACCGGTTGCCAGGTCGTCGTGGTGTACACCTCGCGGTCCTGCAGGTCCTCCGTCAGGGCGTCGATCGCCGCCGGACGGTTGCGGGCGACGGTGACGGTCACTGGCAGGGTGGTGTCGGCCTTGTCATCGGACGCGACGACGAGGAACTCGGACATCCCCCGCTCCTTGCCCTTGCCGCGCGGGAGCCACGTCAGCATCCCGTCCGGGGCGAGCCGGACGCCGTTCGGCGCTCCCTGCAGGCTGAGTTCGTACGTGCCGTCGGGGTCGCTGACGGCAATCTGTCGGCGGTAGGGTTCCCCGGCGACGGCGACGACGTCGAGTGCCGCGCCGTCGCCGAGCACCGGCGGGCTAAGGGTGCCGTTGGCGTCGGCGAGCAGGGCAGCGACGTCGATGTGGGCGTGGGACCCCTGGGCCGTGAGGTAGACAATGTTGTCGCCGATGCGCGGCACCTTCGCGGTGGAGACGTCCATCCAGACGTAGCGCCACCGCCCGTGGGTGTCCGGGACCTCGATCGTGGCAAACGGCTCGTCGCCCGAGGTGCGGGCTGCCTGGAGCGTGGCGACGCCGTTGGTCCGGACCTTCAGGCCGACCAGCGCGGTACGGGAGCGGTCCGGCCAGACGGCGCGGCGCACGGCGACCGTCGCGTCAGACTTCTGCGCCTTGAGCCGGACGAACCCCGTCCCGTCGCGGTCGGTGAGGTGCTTGGCGCCCTTGCCGAGCGTGTGACCGAACTGCTGCAGGCCCAGCTCGGGCCCGACCGCCGCCGGGACGGTGACGTCCTGCTCGGCGAGCTGGGGCGGGAACGCGACCCAGTACTCGGCACCGGTGAAGTCGGAGCCGGACTCGTTCCAGAAGTTGGCCAGGCTCGACCCGGAGTAGTACAGCGGGCCGTCGCGGTGGGTGTACGCCTCGGCGACGAACGGCGCCTCGCGCTCGACGTCGACGCCCGCCACGTACTCGTACTGCAGGTACAGCTCGGACATCGGCTCGCGCACGCGCCCGCGATAGCCCTGGGCGAGCTTGCCCTGCCCGCCGGACGTGTCGACCCAGGGCAGATCCTCGCCCATCATGAACGCGTAGAACACGTCGCCGCCGGCCAGGATCCGGTTCCCGAGGAACTCGTACGGGCTGACGGCGTCCGCTGCGGTCGACACGGTGCCGTGGACCGGGTGCAGCCGCGTGCCCTGGTTGTTCACCACGCGGGCGATCGCGGTCAGCAGGTCGATGTCGCCCTCGGCGTGCGCCTGGTCGCGCCCCATCTCCATCACCTGGACGAAGTCCTTGCCCGTGGTGTTGCCCGGGTCGTCGGCGTCGATGATTCGCACGAGGTCGGCCAGGGAGCCGCTGACGTCGCCGCCGTTGATCGGGATCTCCGGAGTGTACGTGGAGTTCACCGTGAACCACTCGACGCGCTCGGCGTACAGGTCGGCGTCGTCGGTGAAGATCGCGGCGGCGATCATGCCAATTACGCCGTACAGGTGCTGGTTCCACAGCCGGTTCTGCGAGAACAGGAACGTGTCCAGCACGGGGTGGATTAGGTTGTCCTCGATCCGCTGGGTGTCACGGTCGGTCCAGCGCAGGTCGTAGCCGTCCAGGGAGCCGTGCGCGGGTTCGGTCGACCGGAGGATCTCGGCGGCGACGAGCGTCTGGTACAGCGGCACCCCGGTGTGGATGTGCGCGTCGGCAAAGTACTGGTACCGAGTCGGGTCCAGGCTGCTCCAGGTGCGGACCACGTGCAGGGCGTTGGCCCGGTAGACCTCGTCCCCGGTCACCAGGTACAGCAGCGCCTGCGTCATCGCGCCGATGCTGTCGGTGTGCTGCCGCGAGCGCATGCTCGCGTTGTCGTACGCGGTGGCGGTCGGTGTCTCGTCGGTCGGCCCCTGGATGGAGGCGCGGAAGTCGACGGCGGCGTACCGCGTCTGCCGCATCGCGTCGTAGTAGCTCGCCCACGGCTCCACGCCCGCGAGCACCTGGGTCCGCATGTTCTCCAGGTTGTCAGCCGTCAGTCCGACACCGGGGTGGGAGAACCCGGCCTCGCCGGTGGTCCGGTGAATCTCGACCATGTCTGCGGCAGCCGGGGCGACGGCGGCCGGCGGCGGTCCGGCGGCGGCCGACGACGGCACCACCAGCCCGCCGAGGGTCACGACCGCCGCGGCGATCCGGGCCTTACTGGCTTGCTTCATCGCACAGTCCTCTCTCGGCCGACGTCGAGTCCACGTCGTCGCGACGGCGGAACCGGTCCATGCCATTCACCCCGCTGCGCTGTCCCGCCTCCTCGGCGGTAGGTGACCCGCAGCCGGGCCGACAGCGGGGCGGGGAGTTCGACGAACGAACCGGCCGCCACTGCCGGCCCGGCCGAGGCCGGGAGTGTCCGACGCTTCAACGTCGTGCTTGGTTGTCTCCGAACTGGATGACCGGTTATTTGGCGTACATGAGAGTGCCGAAACCGAGCTCGTCGTAGCCGCCACTGTTTGGGCCGTAGTCACCGCCGCCGCCCTCGGGGGCGGCAAGGTCGTAATACATGGCGGAGATGTACCTGTCGTCGAGGTACAGCCGACGGTTGTAGTGGAAGTGCAGTCGGGCCCACACCGGCCGGACCTGCCCACGCGATGCCGAGGAGATAACCCTCTGCGTCACCCCTTCACAGTTCGCGTACGTTGTATAGGGAACGGCCATCCCCAGGTTGTACTTCGCGACGTACTGTGCGGCTTTCATGAAGCGGCGGCCGTCGTACGAGTAGAGATCGTCGCCCTGGTTCCAGGCCATCTCGCAGATGGCGCCCATCAGACCCATGCCCATGATGGAGTGAGCCTGATCGCGACCGGACTCCTGCCATTGACCAAGGTCGAAACCGTCCACATCGGAATATAGGAACGGGACTGCGTGCCGGATCGCGCCGCTGCCCAGGCCCTGCTTGAAATAGGTCACGGCTTCGTCGTACCTGGCGCCGTCGTCGGTGAGGATTCCGATGGCCATGAGCGAGGCCATGTTGCACAGATCCCAGTTCGCCCAGTAGTGGGAGTCGCAGGTGTCGTTGTGGCGCACGAGGAAGTCGTGGTTCCACACGGCGAAGACGTCCGCCATCATGTCCTGGAAGCGCCCAAGGTCGAAGCCGTCGTAGCCACGCATCAGTTCGGCGACGTTGGCGAACTGCCAGCCGTAGATGCCGAGGGCCAGGTACCGGTTCGAGTCACCATCGATGTAGGTGAGCCTGTCTGACCAGGCGTTCAGGATGTCCCGCGCTGTGTCGCCGTTCGCGCGCGTCCCAGCGACCCTCCAGCGCAAGGCGTTCTGGTAGGCGGCGGCGATGTCGTTGTAGAGGATCCCGTAATTCCCGCCGGTCGCGCTGCGGACGATCGTCTCCTGCGGGTTCGGCCGCCAGCCGCTGGACGAATGTGAATTGGCGGTCAGCCGGTTCCAGCCGGACAGCCACGGATCGTCGCCCGCGGCGACCCGCGCCTTGGCCCGGTTGATGTCACCCCAGTTGTGCAGCATACCGGGATGGGTGAACGTGGGCGGTGCGGCGCTCGCTGTCTTCTCTCCGAGCACTCCGGCGGCGATTCCGGCTGCGGCGATACCAACCGCACCGTGCAGGACATTCCGGCGACTGATTCGGTTTGGGTCATGACTCATTGCATGCCTCCATTCGCGTATCGGCGGAACATGAGGTTGTGCCCGTGCTCGTTCGCGTACAGGGGAACGAAATCCGACGTGAGATACCAGTACGGTTTCTGCATGATTGAGCTCGCCATTGGTGACCAGGTTGTCTAAGGTGACGTCGGTGATCGTGCGGTCCTCGTCGTAACCGACCAGGATCGACAGGTTGGCGTGCGTGCCGTCATGACTCAGATTCTTGCCATACACATATACATCGTTGAATGTCATGACCGGATCGCCGTCGGACATCGCCCGGCCGTTGGCGCTGTGTCCTTCGTGCCGTCCCACGGCGGGGTGCTGGCGGTGACCCAGGACCGGTCGACGTCGGCCGTCTGGTATGGCGGCGGCGCGAGCAGGTCCCAGGCCGCCAGAACCCGGACGGCGAGCGCCCGGGTGTCGGCACCGGGTTCGGCTGCCGCGGCACGGACGACGTCGATCTCGCGGGTGAACAGGACAGCGGACGCCCGGGAACAGTCGGACATGTCCTGTGCAGCGGCCTCGTCGAGCAAGCCGTCCAGGTCGGCCGCGATCCAGGCCTTACTGACTTCGCTTCATCTCACGGTCCTCTCTCGGCGCGGCGTCGAGACCACGTCGTCCCGGCGGTGGAACCGGTCCATGCCATTCACCTCGCTGGCTGTCCCACCTCCTCACCGGTCGGTGACCCGTAGCCGCAGCAGCCGGGCCGACAGCGGAGCGGGTAGCTTGACCTCCACCGCCGTCCCGCCGTCGACGACGGCGGCCGCCTGACTGCCCCAGGTCGGGAACAGGATCTCGACCCCGCCGGCCGCACTCAGGCCGGGCAACGGCACGCGCAGCGCCTCCTCCGTTCGCCCGCCGCCGACGGCCGGGCGCCGCCACACCGCGAGGTACAGGTCGGCGCCGTCGCGCGCACCCTGGACGATCCACGGGTCGCGCCATCCCGGCAGTCCGAGCGGCCACACCGGGACGGAGCGCGCCGCGGCCCGTCGCACGTCGCGGTGCACCGCGAGGGCCTGGCGGACGATCTCGCGCTGTCCGGCGTCCAAGGTGTCGATCCGGCCTGCGAGGTGGACCCGCGAGAGCAGCGCGGTGACGAGCGAGAACGCGATCTCCTCAGCGGTCATCGCCCCGTCCACCGACGCCCACACCCCCGCCTGCTCTGGTGCGATCGCCAGCGGCGCGGCCGCCGCGATCGGCGGCATGAGGCGAAAGTCCTGCTGGTCGGTCAGGGACTGGGCGGGGAACACCGCCCCGCCGGCCGCGTCGGTGCGGGAACCACCGGCCGCGCACCCCTCGACGACCAGGCCCGGGTGCCGGTCCATGACGGCGGCAACCCAGCAGAGCATCGCGCGGCCGTGCTCCAGCAGCCCGTTGCCGACCGGCTGCCCGGCGCCGGCATCGGTCCCGGGACCGATGTCGACGTTGTAGTCGAGCTTGAGGTAGGCGAGGCCGAAGTCTTCAACGAGTCGGTCGACGACCCCGTCGAGGTGGGCACGGGCCGCGGGGTGGCGTAGGTCGAGCTGTTGGCGGCCCCACTCGGTGACCCGGTGCCCGCCGCGTTGGAAGAACGCCTCGGGCGGCAGGGTCCGGGCCACCGGGCTGCGCACGCCGACGACCTCGGGCTCGAGCCACAGGCCCGGCCGCATGCCGAGGTCCCGGATGCGGTCGATCACCGCGCCGAGGCCACCGCCGGGGAACCGGTTGGTCGACGGCTGCCACGCGCCGACCGAGTCCCACCAGCCGCCGAACTCGTCGTCGTACCAGCCGGCGTCGATCACGTAGCACTCGGCGCCCAGGTCGGCCGCCGCCTCGACGAGAGGCAGGACGCGGTCCGTCGTCGGGTCGGACATGAGTCCGTTGAGGAAGTCGTTGTAGACCACCGGCAGGCGGTCGTGGTCCGGGTGCGCCCGACGCCGGCGACGCCGGTCCGCGGTCAGGGCGGCACCGAGTGCGCCCAGCGTCGCCGCACGGCCGTGGGGGTGGCCGGGGACGACGGCGAGGCCGACCGGCACGGTGTCGAACGAGGTCGCGGGCCCCACCCGTCCGGCCCACTGGTGCTCGGCCGCCGTCGGGCCGGTCACGAGCAGGTAGACGTCCCCGTACCGGTCGCCGAGCTCGGCGTGCCAGGCGCCGTTGGTCTCCGCCTGCCAGGCCACCATCCGCCCGGTCCGGGTGTCCTCGACGATGCCTTGCGCCAGGTGCTCGGAGGTCGACCAGGCACCGGTGGAGGTCAGCGCGACCCGGTTCTTGGAGCCGATCTGCCCGTAGCGGACCATTTCGACGTCGACCAGGCCGCGCTCGGCGAGCGTGGCCCGGTGCCAGCGGAACTCCCCGCTCCACGGGTTGGCCGCCTGCCAGACGCCCAGGTCGTTCTCCCAGCGCGCTCCGTGCCCCAGCCCGCCCAGGGCGCTGGTGGTCGCGTGGTCCAGGACCGCCTCGCGGACGGCGGTGACCCGCGCCCGGGACCACACCACCGGGATGCCGTCGGCGGCCTCGTAGGCGACGGTTGCCCGCAGCCCGGTCCCGTCCTCAGCCACGTCCAGCTCCAGGCGCGAGACGTTCCCGTCCCGCAGCTCCCGGTGCCCCGTCAGCCGTAGCCGCTGCGCCGCGGCGCCGTCGACGTGCCGTTTGCCGGCGGTGCCCGTCCTGCCGTCACCGAGGACGGCGACCTCCAGGACCGGCAGGGCGGAGCGGCGCAGGCCCGCCAGGTCGGGCCGGGCCTCGGACGTGTGCCAGAGCGCCACGAGCCGGGGCGCCGCGTCCGGGCCGTGTGCGACGGCGAGCCGGACGACGTCGTTGCCCCACTCCAGGTATTGCTCGTCGGCATCGGGGACGCCGGGCAGGGTGACGGTCACGCGATCACCCCGGTGACCGGGTCGATCGTCCACCGATCGCGCCACACCAGCTCGGCCCGGCCCTCCTCGATCCGCAGGGGTAGCCATACCGGCGCCGAGTGGTACAGGTCGTCGGGATCCCACCGGTCGCCGACGTACACGTGGCTCGTCGTCTCGCTGCCGTGCACGGGCACGACGACGGAGATCTGGGAGTCGTACGTCGCCGACCCGGGCGGCGCGAAGTCCCGCCACTCGGTCCACGGTCCGGCAGGGGACGGTGCGGTGGCGTACTGGTTGTCGTTGGTGGCCCAGCCGGTCAGGTCGGACCCGAACAGGTAGTACCGACCGCCGGTTTTGACCATCGTGGGCGACTCGTAGCCGTGGGGCCCGGCCGGGTGGTTGCCGGGAGCGGTCAGGGTCGTGGCGACGGTCTCCTGCACCGACAGCAGGTCCGGGGCGAGGCGGTAGACGTGCAGGCCGTGCTCCCGGTCCTCGCTGAGCAGGTAGCCGGTGCCGTCGTCGTCGGCGAAGACGCCGATGTCACGGCTGAGGTTGCCCAGCGGTCGCTCCGAGCGCAGGTAGGTGTACGGACCCTGGGGCCGGTCGGCCACCGCCCACCCGAGCCGGGCGTCGGAGTAGTCCGCGGAGTCGACGTGGAGCAGCATCACGTACGCGCCAGCGCGGTTGCGCAGCACCTTGGGCCGTTCGACCACCCGCCCGGGTGCGAGGTCGCCGATCGTCTCGTCGACGTCGAGCGCGTGCCCGTGGGACGTCCACGTCGCCAGGTCCGGCGAGGAGTAGCAGGCGACGCCACCGAACGTCCCGCCGTGGGTCTTGTCCTCGCCCCAGGCCCAGAAGACGCCGTCGTACCGCTGGATGCCGACACCGTGCAGCTGGGCGACCTCGCCGTGCTGGTCGACGAAGAGCCTGCCGGGCGCGACAACCCCACGCGGGGCGTACGAGGGCACGGTCAAGGGAAGCCTCCGGGAGAGGGTGGGAGCCGATGACGGGTGGGGCGTCACTTGAGAGAGCCGATGGTCACGCCCGAGCGCCAGTACCGCCGCATGGCGATCATCAGCAGGACCATCGGGATGGTGGAGACCAGAGAGCCTGTGATGACGAGGCCCGTGAGGTCGTACTGACTGTCGATCCCGCGCCGCAGCCACGAGTACAGGCCCAGCATCACGGGCCACTTGTCGGAGCCCTTGAGGAACACCAGAGGCCACATGAACGTGTTCCAGGTGGCGACGAAGTGCAGCAGGAAGATCGTCGCGCCCGCGGTTGACATCATCCGGGCTCCCATGGAGAAGAAGATCCGGTACTCCCCCGCCCCGTCGATCCGCGCGGCCTCCATGAGCTCGCTTGGGACGGCGCCCTCGGCGTAGACCTTCGCGAGGTAGACCGAGAACGGCCCGAACATGCCCGGCAGGATCATCGCCCAGATGGTGTCGTAGAAGCCGATCCTGGTGAACAGGATGAAGGTGGGAACGATGAGCAGGCTGCCGGGAATCAGGAACGAGCCGATGATGAGACCCATCGTCAACCCGCGCCCGCGATAGCGGTACTTCGCGATGCCGTACCCGGCAGCGAGCGCGACGGCCGTCAGGCCGAGTGAACTGAGTCCCGAGTAGACCACGGTGTTCCACAGCCACCGCGTGAAGATGCCGTCCTGGTAGGTGAACAGCGCCTGCAAATTCTCGAAGAGATGGAACTCGGTGAACCACATGCCATTGCTGCGGTAGAGGTCGCCCCGGCTCTTGGTCGCCGAGACGAGGAGCCACCACAGCGGTGCCACGGCGTACAGGGCAAGCAGCACCAGGACTCCGAGCACGACCCACCGGGAGGAACCGCGGGCCACAGCGGCGGACGAATCGTCGGTACGACGGCGACGGCGCCTCGTCGGCACCGCGACACCCCCGTCGTGCGCGGCGGGCACAGTCGCGTCGGTGACGGTCGCGTCGCTCATGGTTGCTCCTTGTTCATCACGCGGTAGATCACGGCCGACGCCGCACCGACCACGACAGCGAAAATGATCGACAATGCCGTGGCGTAGTTGAGGTTGCCCACCTGGAACGCCTGGTTGTAGATCATCATCGCGGGGGTCAGGTCTTTGCTGATCGCCTCCGGCGCCACCGCGCGGAAGAGCAGGGGTTCGTTGAACAGCTGGAGTGTTGCGATGATCGACAGCAACGAGGTCAGGACGAGCGATCCACGCACGAAGGGCACCTTGATCGACAACGCCAGTCGAAGCTCGGACGCACCGTCAAGGCGCGCGGCCTCGAAGATCTCGTACGGCACGGACTGCAGCGCGCCGTAGAGGATCAGCATGTTGAACCCGAACGCACCCCACAGCGCGAGGTTGCCGATCGAGACCCAGAACAGGTCGGCGGAGTAGAAGTTCGGGTGGAGACCGAACAGCTCGAAGAACTGGGTCAGAGGCCCTACCGCCGGACTGTACTGGTAGATCCAGATCAGCGTCGCGATGATCCCGGGGACCATGTACGGCAGCAGAAGCACAACGCGGAACCGTGCCGCTGTCCGCCTCCGCGCAGCGTCCAGCAGCAAGGCGGCGCCCAGACTGAGGAGCTGGGTCACTGGTACAGCGATCAGCGCGTAGAGGAACACGCGCAGCATCCCGCTCCAGAACACCGGGTCCTGGACGCCGGCCACGAAGTTGTCCAGCCCCACGAAGGAGACGGTCTGGCCTCCGAAGCCCAGCCCCGACGACTTCGTGGCGAACACGCTCTCCCGTAGCGCCATGACGACGGGCACCAGCACGAAGAGCGCAAACCCGGCGAGGAACGGGAACGTCAGCGACGCCCCCTTCAACGCCTCGACAGTGCGCCAGCGCAGGCGTGGCCCGCGGAGGGAGACACCGGGACCGCCCTCGTTCCGGCTGATGGTCCCGGACGCGGTCCGGTCGGTGATGGCGGTCATCGGCGTCCTCGCCTCGCGATCGTGATCAGCTGGCCTTGTGGGCGATGCCCTTGGCGTCGAGGTCGGCGATCACGAAGTCCTGCACCGCCCGGAGCGCCTGCTCAACGGTGATCTCCCTGGCCACGGCCTTGCCCCACTGGTCCTGCATCTCCGGGAACCATGCGTCGTAGTTCGGGCCGAGCTCGAACTTGCCGATGACCCGCGCCTGCGCCTCGACGATGACGTTGCCGGCCTGCGCATTGTCGACGAAGAGGCCATCGGGGATGATGTCCTTGACGTAGGGCGAGGGGTCGGAGATCTGTGTCGGGAAGCTGACCGCGCCGGTCTCCTTGTTGCGGCCCGCCTTGATGCCCTCCGGGGACGCCACCCAGGCGACATAGGCCATCACGGCGTCGGGGTGCTCGCAGCCCACCGGAACGAACGACGGCTGCGTACGGCCGGGAGCGACCGGCTTGCTGGCACCCGCGAACTGCGGGATCGCGGTCGCTGTCCAGTCACCCGCCGATGCGGTGAGGTTGGTCTTGAGCCCGGTCAGGGACCACCACTGCGTCGGCGTGGAGGCCATTTTGCCGGAGTCGAAGTACGCGTACAGCGCCGGTCGGTCCTGGTATGTCTGGTTCGACACCAGGTCGTCGTTGATCAGCTGCTGGATGATGTTGGCCGCCTTGAGCGTGCCTTCGTCGCGGAAGTTCACGACCCACTGGTCGCCGTCGATCGCGAACCACTCGGCACCCGCCATCTGGGACAGATTGATGAGCGTGGTGGGGTCCTCGCCCGCGAGGTTGGTGACGTCGATGCCCTTGGCCTTGAGCGTGTGGCCCGTCTCGACGAACTCCTCCCACGTCGTCGGAACCGACACGCCGGCCGCGTCGAAGGTGGCCTTGTTGTAGATCAGGAATTGGCCGTCGGAGCCGGTCGGGGTGCCGTAGTAGCGGTCGTTGACCTTCGCCGATGCGAGCGCGCCCTCGCTGAAGACGTTCTTCAGGGGCGTGACCGCGTCGGTGATGTCCTGCGCCCAGCCGTTGACCACCGCCGTGGTGAGCGGTCCGAAGCCCTGGACCAGGCACGGCAGCTGCTGGCGGGCCTCGAAGGCGTTGCGGAAGTTCGTCTGGGTCGCGACGTTGTCGGCCTGTAGCACGTAGGTGGCCTTGACCTCGTCCTGAGACGCGTTGAACGCATCGACCATCTGCTTACCGACCTCGGCGTCCCAGCCCCAGATCTCGATGGACACGAGGCCTTGCGGCTTGGGTTCCGCGCCAGAGCAGGCAGCCAGGCTCAAGGCCGCCGCCGCGGCGATCCCCGCCGAGACCCAGCGGGTGCGGTTGATCCTCATCAGCTCTCTCCTTCGAGACCGCCTGTGCGCCTCCCCGTCACTCCGTCGAACTGGGAGTCGTTCTCACCGGCATACGACACCCCTGCCGACGCCGCCGGCAGGGTCGTTCCGACATCCCCGCCGTACCGTTCACCAATGAGCATCCGCTCGGGATATCGTTATCCTATGGAATCGCGGGAGAGTGTAAAGAGCTCGTTACCAACTCGTTGCCAGCGGGCAAGCGACGCCTGACGCGACGTGGGAAAACGATGCTCCGCGCCAGCCCGCTATCCTCGATCCATGAGGACGCAGAAGGGCTATCGCGCACCGGTGCTGGCCGACGTCGCCCGCGAGGCTGAGGTGTCCGTGCCGACCGTCTCGCGCGTCCTCAACGGGACCAAGTACGTCGCCCCCGAGCTCGCTCAACGGGTCCACCGTGCGATCGCGACGCTCGGCTACCGGCCGAACGAGGCCGCCCGCTCCATGCGGTCGGGCCGGCGCACCCTGGTCTCGGTGCTGTCGGGAGCCACGGCAAACTACGGGTACGCGCGCACCCTGCAAGGCATCGAGACGGCCGCCCGACGCGCCGGGATGTCGGTGACGATCACCGTGGTGGCGTCTGGCGGTGACGACGACCTCAAGCGGTCGGTAGACCTCGCGCTCGCACAGCCCACCGCCGGTGCGATCGTCCTGGAGTTCGACAGGGCCGGGATCAATGCTCGCCACCTGCTCCCGGACGGCCTGCCCGTCGTGGTGGCCGGAGGCGGGTCCCGCCGCCCGGGCGGGATCCCGGCGGCGCTCATCGACGAGCGCACCGCGGCCCGGGAGGCGACCGCGTACCTGCTGCGGCTCGGGCACCGCACGGTCCACCACGTCGCCGGGCCGACCGCGGGGAAGCATTCGGGCCGCACCGACGGCTGGCGTGCCGCGCTGACGGCGGTGGGCGCGAGCGTGCCGACGGTGATGAACGCCGAATGGGACGCCACATCCGGCTACCGCTGGGGCGAACGGATCGCCGGACGCGACGACGTGACCGCCGTGCTCTGCGGCAACGACGAGATCGCCATCGGGCTCATACGTGCCCTGTCTGACCGTGGGGTCCGCGTCCCCCAGGACGTCTCCGTCGTCGGGTTCGACGACCAGCCCCTGGTCGCCATGTGGCGGCCGTCCCTGACCACTGTCGACCAGGACTTCGAGGATCTCGGAGAACGGGCGTTCGGCCTGCTGGAACGACTCATCGACGGCGATGGCGACACGGCCTCCAGCGTCGTCGTGCCCCAGCTCGTCGTGCGTGAGTCGACCGCAGCCCCCCGCGGGTGAACCGCGTCCGTACCGGTGGCTCCGACCCTCTTGCGCAACCGTCACTCTCCCGGGATAACGTTATCCCAACCGATTGCCCGAACCCTCGGAGCTTCCGATGACGGACCGGCTGCGCGTGTCGATGACGATGCGCCCCGCCTCGCTCGCCGACCATCTCTTCGACGTTACGCTGCGGCACCGTGTGCGGGCCGTCGCGGACCTTCACCACGTGGTCCTCGACGAGCTCGACTCCGCGGCCGCGCGGGACGCGCTCGCGACCACCGACGTGCTCGTCGCCGGGTGGGGCGCACCACGGCTGACCGACGAGGTCCTTCAGGCCGCGCCCCGGTTGCGGGCCGTGCTCGCCGCGACCGGCAGCGCCGGACACATGCTGGGCCGCGCAGCCCGGGGCCGCGGGCTGCTGCTGACGAACGCCAGGAGGGCCAACTCGCGGCCAGTCGCAGAGTTCGCCACCGCGGCGATCCTGCTCGCGGGCAAGCGCGCCCTGCCCGCGGCACGCCTGTACGACCGCCGTCGCGACCTCATCGACCGCGAGGCCGAGCTGACGACGGCCGGCAACAACGGCGCCCGGGTCGGGATCGTGGGCGCATCGTCCACCGGCCGCCTGACGATCGACCTGCTGCGGCCCTTCGACCTGAAGGTCGTCGTCCACGACCCGTACCTGAGCGACGCCGAGGCTCGGTCGCTCGGGGTCGAGGTCGCGGGGCTGGACGAGCTGATGCGGACCTGTCCGGTGGTATCCGTCCAGGCGCCAGAGCTTCCCGAGACGCGCGGGATGATCGGCGCCGCCCAACTCGCCGCGATGCCGGACGGCGCGACCCTGATCAACACCGCCCGCGGTTCCCTGGTCGACAGCGACGCCCTCGTCGCCGAGCTGCGCACGGGCCGCATCGACGCCGTCCTCGACGTCACCGACCCCGAGCCGCTCCCGCCGAACCACCCGCTCTGGGACCTGCCGAACGTGCTGCTCACTCCGCACGTGGCCGGCTCGATCGGCAACGAGCTGCTGAGACTGGGCGAACGTGTGGTCGTCGAGCTCGAACGGCTGGCCGCCGGCCTGCCGCCCCTCGACCCCGAACCTCTGCCCGCCACACCGGAGGCCTGAGAATGCGCGCGAGGATCGCGTCCGGTCGCGGCCGCTACTCCGACCCGTGGCACCCCTATGAGCTCACCTCCACACGGCTCGCCGACATCCTGGCCGAGACCGGGTTCGAGGTCGCCGTCGACGCTGTGGACGAGGCGATGACGCGTCTGGACGGCGTGGACCTGCTGGTTGTCGATGCCGGGGACCCGTGGCGCGGTTCCCAGGCCGACGCGCTGCCCGCCGAGGCCTCGGTGGACGGCCTGGACAGAGCGCTGGAGCGGGGCACCGGCGTGCTCGCGCTGCACGCAGCCGTCTCGTCCCTGCGGGACTACCCCGCCTGGGCACCGGCGACAGGGGCGGTGTGGATACCGGGCCTGTCGTGGCATCCGCCCGCCGGGACGACGACGGTCCACGTCCTCGCGTCGCCGGCCGGACCGGACCCGCTGGCCGGCCTCAGCGACTTCGACGTCGTGGACGAGCGGTACCTGCGCCTGCAACGACTCGGCCGCTCGACTGTCGTGGCCGAGTTCACCCACGACGGTGTGCGATACCCGGCCGCCTGGGTGCGCACGCACGGGCGCTCACGGATCGCGGTCGACGTCCTCGGGCACGGCTTGCCCTCCTATGCCGCCCCGGGCCACCGGACGCTGGTCCAGCGCCTGGCGCGTTGGGCCGCCGGCGCGCACTGACATCCCGCCCCAACCCCTGAACACAGAGAAAGGTCTCGTCGTGCCCTCGACTGCTCCCACCGCCGTGATCGACCTCGATTTGCCCGGCCCGGTCGTCTCCCGCCATGTCTACGGCCACTTCGCCGAACACCTGGGCCGGTGCATCTACGGCGGATTCTGGGTCGGCGAGGACTCGCCAGTCCCGAACGTCCGCGGCATCCGGACCGACGTCGTCCAGGCGCTGCGGGCAATGCACATCCCGAACCTGCGCTGGCCCGGGGGCTGCTTCGCCGACGACTACCACTGGCGCGACGGCATCGGCCCGCGCGACCAGCGGCCGCGGATGGTCAACTCCCACTGGGGCGACGTGGTTGAGGACAACTCCTTCGGCACCCACGAGTTCATGGACCTGTGCGAGCTGCTCGGGGCCGACCCGTACGTCTCTGGCAACATCGGGTCCGGGTCGGTCCGCGAGATGTCCGAGTGGATTGAGTACCTCACCCGCGGCGACGACTCCCCGATGGCGGCGCTGCGCCGCAGCAACGGCCGCGACGAGCCCTGGCGCGTCCCGTTCTGGGGCCTGGGCAACGAGGCATGGGGGTGCGGCGGGCACCTGCGCGCCGAGCAGTTCGCCTCAATGGCCCGGCAGTACGGCACCTACGTGCGCAACCACGGTGACAATACCGTCTACCGCATCGCCGCGGGCGCCGCCGAGGATGACTACCACTGGACCGAGACGCTGATGCGCTCGTTCGACGACCTGACCGGACCCGACTCGCGACCCGGGCCGTTCCAGGCCATCTCGTTCCACTACTACACGATGACCGGATCCTGGGGGGACAAGGGCTCGGCCACCCGGTTCACGACCGACGAGTGGTACCTCGCCCTGTCCCGGGCGGCGCACGTCGATGAGCTGCTCACCCGCCACTCGACGGTGATGGACCGCTACGACCCGCATCAGAAGGTGGGGCTCGTGCTCGACGAGTGGGGCACCTGGTGGAACGTCGAGCCGGGCACCAACCCCGGGTTCCTGTACCAGCAGAACGGCCTACGCGACGCCCTGGTCGCCGCAGTCCACTTCGACGCCTTCCATCGCCATGCCGACCGCCTGGTGATGGCCAACATCGCCCAGACCGTCAACGTGTTGCAAGCCATGATCCTCACCGACCCCGACACCGGTGCCCTGGTGCTGACCCCGACCTACCACGTATTCGAGATGAACACCGCCCACCACGACGCGCACGCGCTGACCGTGCACCTGCGTGACGTCCCGACCACCCACGCCGGGGACCGTCCGTTCCCCACGATCTCTGCGTCGGCGACCGTCACGGACGACACGGCCCTGGTATCCCTGTCCAATCTCCACGCTCAGGACGCGACCACGCTCGTGCTGGACCTGCGCGGCCGCGACGTCACCGGCCACACCGCCCGCATCCTCACCGCCCCGAGCCTCGAGTCCCACAACACCCCTGCTGCACCCACCGCCGTGGCGCCCACCACCCACGACGGAGTCCGCCCGCACCCACGCGGCCTCCAGGTCGACCTGCCCGCCCACGCCTACGTCACCGTCTCGCTCGATCTGGCCTGATGAAGCGGAGAGGAACCACCTGGAGGTGTGAAGCCGCTCGTCCGTACGCCGACAACGAGTGAGCTGCCTGATCAGGTCGTCACGGTCAAGCAACGCAGCGATTTGATCTCGAGGCGGCGGCGCCCACGCCGACCGTTGTCCCGAACGGGTGACCGCAGGGCCCTTCTCGTTGTCCCAACCGCTGCTCGTCGCACGGACGACGACGGAGTCGGCGTGCGCGTTGAGCGCTTCCAACCGAGTGAACACGCCGCGCTGTCGGCCGTGGTCGGTCAGAAGGTCGGCGAGTGCGGCTCTATGCACAGTACCGAGCACAGCGGGCTGAGGCGACACGTAGTGCCCGGTGGGCGGCCGTCGCCGACCTGGCCACCGGACCGGCCCCGCCAGGACACGCCCTGGCGGTCGCTGACCATGAGTCGGCAGCGGAACCCACCACTGCCATTGCCTCCCTCCTCGACATGACGATGGTCGACGCGGTAGCGAGGCGAATCGGGCTGGACGGTTGGACCGTCTCGGCACCTGGCGGGCAGCACCTGCCCGGATCCTTGATCGACGTCGAGATGTATCCGGCGGTTGACGACGGCCGCATCCTCGCCACCATCGCCTACGCCGCTGCCGAGCTGCGGTGGCGGCGGGTTCAGCGTCGGCTCGTTCGGGCGCGTCGACATACCGGACCGTGAGGGTGTCTTCGCGCTGGGCTCGTGGCAGGCCTACCGGTGGCTGCTGGGAACCGACCAGGACAGCCTGCTGCTCATTCCCCGCGCTTACCAACTGGACGCGATCACCGCGGCGGTGCTGTGGGCGGTGGCAGCGCAGGATAAAATCATACTATTATTAAAATTCGTAAGCTTGTTTTCTCCCCCGACGGTTGACCGACCCTCCCGCGCCACCGATAGTTAGTATGATAACTTCCGCCGCGTCAGAGGAGCGACCTGCGTGTACGCCATCTCCCCCGCGGAGCCTGATCCACCGTTGCACGGACATCTGGACATGGGCGATCCCTCGGACCGGGCCGATGCGATCGGCGCCACCTCCCGGTACCTCACCCGGGGCGGACGGCCCTGGCTCCCGGTGATGGGTGAGTTCCACTACTCGCGGTATCCGGCCGCCGAGTGGCGCGAGGAGTTGGCGAAGGTACGTGCCGGCGGCGTCACCATGGTCGCCACCTACGTCTTCTGGATCTACCACGAGGAGGAGCGCGGCGTCGTCGACTGGTCCGGTGACCGCGACCTGCGCCGCTTCGTCACCGAGTGCGCCGACGTCGGCCTCGACGTCGTGGTGCGGATCGGGCCGTGGGGGCACGGCGAGTGCCGCAATGGCGGGTTCCCCGACTGGGTGCAGCATGCGGGCCTGCGCACGCGTACTGACGATCCGGCCTACCTCGCCATCGTGCGCCCGTGGTTCGCCCAGATCGCCGCGCAGCTGACCGGTCTCGACCGAGCCTGGGGCGGTCCGATCGTCGGTATCCAGCTGGAAAACGAGCTGTACGACCAGCCCGACCATCTGCTGACCCTCAAGCGGCTGGCCCGGGAGGTGGGGCTTGACGCTCCGTTGTGGACCGCCACCGGGTGGGGGCACGCGCAGCTGCCGCCGGACGAGGTTCTTCCGCTGTTCGGCGGCTATTCCGAGGCAGCCTGGGACAGCGCCCACGACGGCTGGCCGCAGCAGGCGAGGGCACACTACTTCTTCGGTCCTGGGCGCGACGACGACTCGATCGGCGCCGACCTGCGCACCACGCCGTCCCCGGTCGACGGCGACGAGGCTCATCTGATGCGCTACCCCTTCGCCACCTGCGAACTCGGCGGTGGGATGTACACCTCCTACCACCGCAGGCCGGTCGTCGAGCCCGACGACATCGCCGCGCTGGCGCTGGTGAAACTCGGCAGCGGCTCGGCGTGGCAGGGCTACTACATGTACCACGGCGGCTCGATGAAGATCGGCCGCCGCTCGACGCTGCAGGAATCGCATGCGACCGGCTACCCGAACGACTGCCCGCTCGTCACCTACGACTTCCAGGCACCGCTGGGCGAGTACGGCCAGTTCCGCGAGAGCTGGGCGCGGCTGCGGATGCAGCACCTCTGGCTCGCCGACCACGGCGCCGCGCTTGCCCCGATGACGTTGTCCATGCCCGACGACGCACCGACCGACACCGCCGACCGGTCGACGCTGCGCTGGGCGGTCCGGTCGGACGGGCACTGCGGCTACCTCTTCGTCAACAATCATCAGCCGGTGGAGACGCTGCCGGACCACCATGATGTCCAGTTCGGCGTCGCCCTTGCCGGCCGGGAGATCGTGGTACCTGCCCAGCCGGTTACCGTCGCGTCCGGCGCGTACTTCGTGTGGCCGCTGCGCCGGCCGATCGGCGAGGTCACCCTGGTCAGCGCCACCGCTCAGCCCGTGTGCGACATCGTCGTCGACGGCGTACCCACGGCCGTACTCGTTCAGACCGGCGGCATCGGCGTCGAATTGACGTTTGATGGCGAGGAGATCGGCTCGGTCGACGGCACAGGCACCGCCGTCCACGACGGTCAGGACGTGCGGGTCACCGGCCTGCAACCGGGGACCGGCTGCCGTGTTCGCGTCACGAGCCGGACCGGAGGTGTCGCCGACATCCTGATCCTCGACGAACGATCCGCGCGGCAGTTGACCCGGGGACGGTGCTGGGGCACCGACAGGCTCGTGGTCAGCGCGGCCCCGGCCCTCGTGACCGACGACGGAGTGGTTGTCTACACGCCGCCCGCCGACGCGGAGATCCTGCTGTATCCGCCGCTGAGTCCGGCCGACACCACCGACGGGCTGTTCGGACGGTACGCGATCGGAGGTCGGCAGGCAGCACCAGTGCCGGCTCAGGTGCGCTCTCTTTCGCCGGCGGGGCCAGCGCGGGAACCGGTGATCGACCCGGTCTCGGGCAACGCGTCCGCGCCGACCGACGACAACTTCGCGGCGGCGGCCGTGTACGAGGTCCCGATCCCGCCCGAGGTTCTCGACCACGCGGACGAGACGCTGCTGCGCGTCGACTGGACCGGCGACGTCGGACGGGCGTACATCGGCGACACGCTGGTCGCCGACCACTTCTGGTACGGCTCGACGTGGGAGATCGGCCTGCGGCGGTTCCGTGACCTGCTGCGCGACCAACCGCTTCGGCTGCACCTGTTGCCGCTGCGAAGGGACGCCCCCGTGTACCTGTCACCGCAGGTGCGTCCGACCGACCACGTCGCCGGCCAGGTGCTGCAGCTGCGTTCGGCATCGTTCGTACCGGTTTCCCGGGTGACGGTTAAGCCGGCAGCCCGATGAGTTTGCGGAACAACGCGCTCGGCCGTCGGCCCGGTGATCACCACCGTTCGGGCCGGCACTACCCGGGCACGTGCCGGCGGTGCTCGGCATGCTGGCCGACCCCGGGATCGGAGTGGTGGAGATGCCTCTGACGAAACCGGATGCATGAACGTCCTCAACGCCCCCAGTGTCCGGGCCGCGTCGACCTTGGAGCCGCATATCTGGTGACCTCCGCGTTCATACCGGAGGTGAGCGCGGCCAGGACCGACGCCGGTGTAGCGGTGATGTGCGGTGCGTCGACCGCGACGGAGATCCTGGCCGCAGCCCGGCCGGGCGCTGGCCAAGGTGTTCCCGATCGGGACGGCCGGCGGCGTCGATCCCGCACGGGCGATCCGAACACCGCTGCCGGACATTCCGCTCGTGCCCCCGAGGCGTCGGCGTCGCTGGACGGAGCGCAGGTGGCCGACCGGCTGGACCGCTCGGCCACCTGCGGAACCTTCGCCATGTCGACTGTCGCTGACCGGGAGGGTCCGCCGGCACGCGGCGAACTCGGCCGGCTGGGCGGGCGTCTACGGTGAGCCGGCCGGTCAGCCGGTCGTGGCAGGTGCCGCAGCCAGGCGACCGACCGCCTTTGCCTCCTCGACATCGTCGATCGACTTGCCAATGAGTGCACGCATGCACGTTTCGGCGACCTTCGGGCGTTGCCGACGGACCGCGAGGAGCACCTCGGCGTGCTTGTCGGTGGATTCGCTGGTCAGGACCGAGTGAACGAACTGGTCCCGCAACCGCAGCCCGACCTCGATGACGGCCGACATCTGGATGAGCAGTTCGTTGTGGGTGGCGCGGAGCAGCGCGTGGTGAAACGCCAGGTCGGCCTCGACGTGCTGCACGGCCCGTTGACCGGTGGCGGCCCACATGGCCGCGAGGGCGTCCTCCAGCGCGGCGAGATCACGGTCGGTACGGTGTGTCGCGGCAAGCCGTGCGGCGGCCGGTTCGACGGTCATGCGGACCTCACCGAGTTCGTCGAGGAACCGCTCGTCGACTCCTTCGGCGAAGCGCCAGCGCAGTATGTCGGGGTCGAGCAGCGTCCACTGCTCACGCGGGGCGACGAACGTGCCGCGACGCGGGCGGGCACCGACAAGGCCCTTCGCGGCCAAAACCCGCAGCCCTTCGCGGACCACGGTACGAGAGACACCGAACCGCTCCTCCAGGGCGACCGTGTCGAGTGCGGCGTCGGGCGCCAGTTCGCCGGTAACGATCGCGGTGCCCAGCGCGGCCACCAGCCGCCCGTGCGCACCGCCCCTGCCGTACTCGACCATGCGCGAATCATGCCATGGACCTGCTCCGTCGCGATACAGCTACCCACCGCTAAAGGCATACTACTGGCGAGAATTAGTAGCATTATTGGTTGACAGCGCGTGTCGCTGGAGCGCATGATTCCTCCACTTGCCCGGCCCCGCACACCCACCTCTTCCAGGCCGGATGCGCGAATTCTCGTGAAGGAGACCTTGGATGACCGGCTACTCGCGCCGCAGGTTCCTGCGGGCAACCGCGCTCGCCGGCAGCGGACTACTCGCCGCGCCGTTGATGTCCGCCTGCGGCGACGACGGCGGGGACGCCGTCGAGTCCGGAGCGGTCACGATCGACTTCTGGACGCATGACCCGGGCTACGAGAAGACGTTCACCGAAACCGCGAAGGCGCTCACGGACGGCGCCGGTGGCTCAAAGTTCGACTACACCCTCAACATCACCAAGAGCGACAGCGACGCACTGGTCACCCGCATGATCTCGCAGGGCGCCGCCGGCTCCGGAACGCCGAACATGCTCGGCATCGTCATCAGCGTCTTCCCCCGGGTGATGGCCGGCGGAATCGCGAAGCAACTCCTCACCCCGCTCGACGACATCATCGCCCCGGTCAAGGACGACCTGCTCCGGACAGCGCCGTACACGGTCGATGGCAAGGTGTACGCGCTGGAGTCCGACACCTGCGTGAGTGTGCTGTACTACCGCGAGGACGAGTTCGCGAAGAACGGTATCCCGACGGATGTCGCCACCTGGGAGGAGCTCGCGACGGTCGGCGCCGGCCTGCACGCGCGCACCGGCCAGTCCCTCGGCGTCGTCGCCACCGGCGACAACACGTCCATCACCAACCAGTACCTGCAGTTCCTGCTGCAGCGCGGTGGCGGCTTCTTCAACGACAAGGGTGAACTCATCCTCGACAGCCCCGAGGCCGTGCAGACCATCGAGTTCATGGCCAAGGGTCTACAGTCGGGCTTCCTGCTCGGTGTCCCGGACCCGTACGGCGCGCCGAACACGGCCGCGCTCAAAGAGAACCGGCTCATCGCGATCGCGATGCCCAACTGGTACAACGTCTACGGCCTGCAGACCAACGTGCCCGACCAAAAGGGCAAGTGGCGCATGCGGACACTGCCAAAATTCCAGGGCGGCGGGCACATCGGATCTTCGCTCGGCGGCACCGGCTTCGCGGTGGTGGAGGACAAACCCGCCACTGCCGCCTCGATCGAACTGCTGCGCTACACCTACCTCACCAAGGAGGGCCAGCTCGCCCGGTTCAAGGCTGGCGGCTTCCTGCCCACCCTCGCAAAGCTCTACAACGACCAGGACTTCACCGGCTACGACGACCCCTACCTCGGCCAGCGGGTCTTCGACGTCTACACCCCCGCGGCCAAGGACCTGCCCACCTTCTACCAGAACCAGAACCTCAACCTGCTCACCGACTCCTTCGGCGGCCCACTGCTGGAGGCACTGCAGGGCAAGAAGAGCCCCGGCGATGCCATCAAGGAGGCGGTCGACGCGTACAAGAAGAAGGCGAAGTAGCGGTGGCCGCGGTCGTTGAAACGCGCCAGCGGGCCGCAAGGCTCCGATCGCCCCGGCACGGCTGGATCCCGTACGCGTTCATCTCGCCGTTCTACGTGCTGTACGGACTGTTCCTCGTCGTCCCGATCGGCGTCGGTGTGTACCTCAGCTTCACCGAATGGGCCGGTCTGGGTTCGCCGTTGTGGATCGGGACGGAGAACTACCAGCGACTCTTCGCCGACGGCAGTTTCCGGACCGCGGTCACCAACACCGCCATCTACGTCACTTTCGCCGTGCTTGTCGTGGTGCCGGCCGCGCTGCTCATCGCCCAGGCGCTCAACGCCCGCGGGCTGCGTGGCCGGGATCTGTTCCGGTTGACCTACTTCACCCCGGTGGTGCTGTCCCCGGTCATCATCGCGATCGTCTTCACGCTGTTCTACGACCGTGAGTACGGACTGCTCAACGCCGCTCTGCGCGGCTTCTTCGGCAACGGTGGCATCGACTGGCTCGGTGACCCGACCTGGGCGAAGGTCAGCGTGATGCTGCTGGTGTTATGGCGCTGGACCGGTTACCTGACCATCTTCTTCCTTGCCGGCCTACAGAACGTGCCCCGGGGACTGTACGAGGCCGCCAAGCTCGACGGGGCCGGGCCGATCCGCGTGTTCTTCAACATCACCATGCCGATGATGCGGCCGGTCACCGCATTCGTCGCGGTCACCGTGATGGTCGGTACCGCCCAGATCATGGAAGAGCCGTACCTGCTCACCCGCGGCGGGCCGGGTGAGGCCACCCTGCCGGTCGCGCTGTTCATCTATCGGGAGGCGTTCATGCGCCAGGACCTCGGCTACGCCGCAGCAGCCGGCGTGGTCATGTTCGCGATAGTGTTCGCTATCGGCCGCACGGCGAACGCACTGTTCGGTGTGGGGCGGGAACGGTGAGTGCGCCGGCCCGCGAGGCGCCCACGACAACAGCGCCCGCCCGCAGACCCGGGCCCGCCACCCGGCGCGAATCCCGGACCCGACCCGGCCGCTGGCTGCTCTACGCGTTCCTGGTCTCGCTGGTCGCCGTGTTCATCGGGCCGATGGTGTGGGCGCTGAGCTCGTCGTTCAAACCCCGCGGCGACATCTTCGGCTACCCGCCATCGCTGCTGCCCAGCCCGTTCACTCTCGACAACTACACCCGGCTCCTGGACACCCAGCCGTTCTGGTCGTGGTTCGCCATCAGCACCGTGGTGGCGCTGGTCTCGACCACAATATCCGTCTTCGTCTGTGCGCTGGCCGGTTTCGCGTTCGCCAAGTACCGCTTCCGCGGCAAGACGGTGCTCTTCGACATCATGTTCAGTTCGCTCATGGTGCCGTTCGCCGTCATTGTCGTGCCGCTGTTCGTCATGCTGGTCAGAACCGACCTCAACAACCCATGGTTCGCCCTTGTCGTCCCGTGGCTGGCGCCGGCGTTCGGCATCTTCATGATGCGCCAGTACATCGAACAGAGCGTGCCGGACGAGGTGCTGGAGTCCGGCCGCGTAGACGGCGCGTCGGAGTTCGGGCTGTTCCTGCAGATCGTCCTGCCGTTGCTACGGCCGGCGCTCGGCGCGCTCGCGGTGTGGAGCTTCCTCGGCACGTACAACAACTTTTTCTGGCCGCTGATCGTCATCAGTAACGACGACCAGTACACGCTGCCGCTGGGTATCCAGTCCATCTACGCCGCCGAGGCGCGGCAGGTCGACCTGGTCCTTGCCGCATCCGTTCTCGCCGCGATCCCCAGCCTGCTGCTGTTCAGCTTCCTCCGAAAGCAGCTCCTCGAAGGACTGACGGCCGGCGCCGTCAAGAACTGAAAGGCACGTTGTGGACCACTCCACGGACCGGCTCACCATCACGTTGTGGGATTTCACCTGGTACACCCGCACCGGTGTCGGGGAACCGTTCGAAGACCTCGACGCCGCGTTCGCCGCGGCCGTCGAGCGGGGCTACAACACCGTGCGGATCTGTGCCATGCCGTTCCTGCTGTTCCGCTCCGGGCTCGACACCACCGCGCTGACCTTCACCGGCCTCGGTGGCGACTTCGGGCAGCGCACCCGGTGGTACGACGTGCACGGCACCGCCACGATCGACGGCAGGGCGCATCTACTGGACCTGTTCCGGGCCGCCGCCCGGCGTGACTGCCGCATCATCGTCTCCAGCTGGGAGTACCAGCAGAGTGCGGCGTTCCTGGCCGTTCCGGACTGGCACGCGGCGCTGTGCGCGGTGCCGCCCGCCGATCGGCTCGGCGAACTCAGCGACGCGCTCGCCGACCTCGTCGACTTCGTCGCCGCGCACGGACTTGCCGACCGGATCGCGTTCGTGGAACTGCACAACGAGGTCCAGTTCAGCCGACTCGCCGACGTTGCCGGCGCCGGCGTCGATCCGGTGCAGGCACTGCAGCCGTACCTGGTCGCCGGGATCGACCGGTTCAAGCGCCGCCACCCGGACGTGCGCGTCGCCGCCAACTACGCGCGCGTGCCGGTGGGAGCCATGCGGTTCCTGCCGACCAACACCGACGTCGCGGTGTTCCACCCTTACGTCAACGGCGTCCTCGACGAACTGCACGACACATTCGCGCTGCGCACCACCGCCCGCCCCTTCCCACAGGAACTCGCCGGGCGCGAGCTGCTACGACCCGACGCACCACCACTCGAGGAGTGGCTACCACCGGAGGCCGACCGCTGGCGCCTCTCCGCCACCGTCGTCAGCAATCGCGAGGTGTACGTACACGACTGGTGCGACCCCGACAGATGGGACCGCTGGCTGTACGACCGGTACGCCGTCCACCGCTGGGGAATGGTGACGACCCTGCGGTTGTGGATGGCCGCAGCCGCTGACTGGGCCGCGGCACATAACGTGCCGTTCGCCCTCGGTGAAGGCTGGATCGGATACACACCGCTGCACGGAACGTTCGAGGAGGGCCCGGTGGGTGCGCAGTTCTGCCGCGACGCGGTCGACCTGGCCGCCCGGCTCGGAGCCTGGGGGACCGTTGTATGTTCCAACGCCGCACCGCACCATCCGATGTGGGCGGACGTCGACCTACAGCGCGAGCTGAACGCCGGGTTCACCGCATGACCGAGCACTCATGCGAGGTTATCGGCAGGCAAGGCCGTCCCTGTCAGGGCGGGTCGCCAGGAAGCGATACGCCGTCATGACCGGTCGACGGTTCGAGGGCAAGGTCGTGCTCATCACCGGCGAGGCCTCCGGCATCGGCGCCGCTGCGGTCGCCCGGTTCGCCGCCGAGGGTGCGCACGTCGTCCTCCTGGACATCGACGACGACCGCGGACAGGCCCTCGCCGCGGACACCGGCGGACTGTACGTCCACTGCGACGTCGTCTCCGCCGCCGATTCGGACACCGCGGCCGCAACCGCCCTCGACCGGTATGGGCGAGTCGACGTCGTGTTCTCCAACGGTCCCGGACGGATCGTGCGCACCGTTCCCGTACACGAACTCACCGAAGAGGAATGGGACAGGCAGGTCGCCGTCACCCTCAAGGCCGCCTACCTCGCCGCCCACACCCTCTGCCCCTACTCACACAGACAGGCGGTTCGCTGATCCTCACCTCGTCGGTGCACGCCAGCGTCGGCGTGCCCGGCTGCGCCCCGTACGCGGCGGCCAAGGGCGGCCTGCTCGCCCTGGCCCGCCAACTCGCTGTCGAATACGCCCCGCGCCTGCGGGTCAACGCCGTTGTACCCGGACCGATCCGCACTCCCGCGTGGGACGACATCGATGCGGCCGGCGTCGCAACCACCATCCGCGAGACGCCCGCCGGGCGCCTGGGTGATCCCGCCGACATCGCCGGCGCCGTGGCCTACCTCGCCTCCGCCGACGCGGGGTTCGTCACCGGCTCAACCCTCACCGTCGACGGCGGCTGGGCGATCTCCACCTCCTCCTCCTGACAACCGCAAAGGTGACCTCATGAAAATCGTCTCGATGGACACGTTCCTCGTCCCGCCGCGCTGGCTCTTCCTCCGCGTGCGTACCGACGAAGGGATCACCGGGTGGGGCGAGCCGGTCGTCGAGGGCCGCGCCGAGACGGTCCGGGCCGCCGTCGCCGAACTCAGCGACTATCTCATCGGCGAGGATCCACTACGGATCGAGCACCACTGGCAGGTGCTCACCAAAGGCGGCTTCTACCGCGGCGGCCCGGTGCTCTCCAGCGCGGTCGCCGGGATCGACCAGGCCCTCTGGGACATCGCCGGGAAGACCTACGAACAGCCCGTCCACGCACTGCTCGGCGGCGCCGTCCGTGACCGCGTCCGGATGTACGCCTGGATTGGCGGCGATAGACCCGCAGACGTCGCTGCCCTCGCCCGTCAACAGATCGACGCCGGCTTCACAGCAGTGAAGATGAACGGCTCGGGCGAGCTCACCCACATCGACACCCCACGACGCACCGCCGAAGTGGTCGAACGTGTCGCCACCGTCCGTGACGCCATCGGACCCGACAACGACCTCGTCGTCGATTTCCACGGCCGCGCGTCCACCGCGATGGCCAGGCGGCTGCTGCCCTTGCTCGAACCCTACCTCCCCCTGTTCGTCGAGGAGCCCGTCCTGCCGGAGCACACCGGCAACCTCGCCCCCCTCGCCGCCTCGACCGCGATCCCTCTGGCCGCCGGCGAACGGCTCTACTCACGCTGGGACTTCCGAACGCTGCTGACCAGCGGTGCCGCCGTCGCGCAACCGGACGTGTCACACGCCGGCGGCATCTCCGAGGTCAGACGTATCGCCGCAATGGCCGAGGCCTACGACGTGACAATGGCACCGCACTGCCCGCTCGGTCCGATCGCCCTCGCGGCGAGTCTGCAACTGGCCTTCGTCATCCCGAACTTCCTCATCCAGGAACAGAGCGTCGGCATCCATTACCACGCCGGCAACGACCTCCTCGACTACCTCGTCGACACCCGCCCGCTCCGTTTCCACGAAGGCCACGCCGCACGCGGCACCGCGCCCGGGCTAGGCATCGAGATCGACGAGAACGCCGTCATGAGGGCATCCGAAATCGGTCACCGCTGGCGCAGCCCGATCTGGCGACACGCCGACGGCTCCCTCGCCGAGTGGTAGCGGAGACGGTCCTCGACACCAGGATCGCACCGCAGATCACCCGGGCGCTCCTTCGAGCTCAACTCGTCCATGGTCGGCACCGCAACCACCACCCCCACGGTCGCCGCGTCTTCGGGACGGGGCTGCCGGGCCGCGGTCCTGTTTCAAGAGTCGCGTCGACCGGAACGACCCGCCGGGCCGGCTCTTCCTGAGCACGGGAGAGCCGAAGATGCCTCGGGCCGCCCCGCGGATCCGGGCGGGGCTCGACAGCGGCGCCGCCGCCGCGGGTGCCACTGTCCGGACCCCTCGTCGAGCCAGCGGTAGACCAGTCCGTCGATGTCACAACCAGACAGTCGACGGTGAGCTACGACTCCAAACTAAACGAAGGCATGTGGCCGACTTCCGTCCTCGCCGCCGTCCGCCCGGTCCGTCCCGGCGTCGCGTACCGCCCAGGAACGGCCGGTTCCGACGCCTCGCCCGAGGACGGTGGCCTTGCCGGTGAGCCGGTTCCCGTCCACCGAGCAGGCGCCAAGGAGTTCGCAAACAAGCGTACGATTCCAAGAATAAGTAAGATTATCTCTTGACAGGGCCGGACCCCTCACGCCACGCTGTGGTTCCGCCACCAACACGCCGCGCTGGCACACCCCCGCCTAACGACGTGCGTCCGCCTCACCGAAGTGCGCCCGCCGACACCACGGTGCCGGCGCGAAGAGAGCGACCGCCATGCACGCTGAGCAACTCACCGCCGCCATCGCGGAACACGCCGAGGGTCCGGTCTGGCACGACGCCGACGGAGTGCTGCGATGGGTCGACATGCTGGCCGGCGACGTCCTTGGTCTCTCGCCCAACCGCGCGATGGCCAGCCGCCACCACGTTGGTGACAATGCGGCTGGCCTGCGCCCCCGCGCCCGGGGCGCCCCCGCGGGCGCGGGGGCGCGAGACTTGTCTTCCCGGCGAGCGCCGGCACGATCCGCATCCCATCACCGTTCCGGACCGGCCCACCGGCGAGAATGAGCGGCGGCGGCCCGGATCCCGAGGTGTTCCACACCGGCTCGACGGCCTGTGATGCACGAGCCGGTGTGGGCCGAGCCCACCGCTTCGCGCCCTACGGCGGCTGAGCCGTCATGTCCTGAGTACTTCGACCTGCCGGACCGCTGCAGTGGCAGGTAATCGCTTACATGCGTGGCAACAGGATCTCTCACGTTGATGCCCCGTGCCAGGGCCATCACCGAGCCACGGCCGTAGTAAGCGTTTTATTGACTACACCTCGCGCCCGCCATA
This sequence comes from Plantactinospora sp. CA-294935, assembly GCF_050936445.1. Taxonomy (NCBI): domain Bacteria; kingdom Bacillati; phylum Actinomycetota; class Actinomycetes; order Micromonosporales; family Micromonosporaceae; genus Plantactinospora; species Plantactinospora sp. CA-294935. The sequence goes on along the minus strand of NZ_JBNJMU010000001.1, from coordinate 5,411,200 downwards.
CATTGGGATCATTCGATGTTCGCCAGTGGTTGGCCGACACCTCGTCGACGCCACTTTCCCGGCGGACAGCCACCGACGAAGGGAGCCACGATGACCGACAGCACACCGACCGGCCCTGCTCGCATCCCACGGCGTAGCGTCCTGCTCGGCGCCGCCACCGGCGCCGGTGCGATCGCCCTAGGCGCGGGTGCCCTCGCGCCCCTGGCACACGCGGCAGCCTTCGTCAAGGGCGCGGACATCAGCTGGCTTCCCCAGATGGAGGCACGGGGCTACTACTGGAACAACAGCGCCGGGGTCCGTCAGGACCTGATCGCCATCCTCAAGGGATACGGGATCACCGCCGTCAGCCTGCGCACCTGGGTCAACCCGTCCAACGACCCGGCCAACGGGCACTGCCGCATCGAGGAGACCGCCCAGATGGCGAGGCGGTGCAACGACGCCGGGATGCAGGTACTCATCGGCTTCCACTTCGGTGACACGTGGAACTCGGTCGGCGTGCAGAACCCACCGGCGGCCTGGGCCGGCATGAGCTACAGCCAGATGCGCCAGGCCATGTACGACTACGTCTACCGCTCCTGCAACGTCATCAAGCAGCACGGCGTCACGCCGGCATGGATAAAGATCGGCAACGAGACCAACTCCGGAATCTGCAAACCGACCGGCAGCATCAGCCGACCGGCCCAGATGACCGGCCTGCTCAACGCTGCCTACGAGATGTCCAAGCAGGTCTTTCCCAGCACGCCGGTGCTTGTGCACCTGGCCCAGCCGCAGAACCTGGCCAGCGTTCAGAACTTCCTCAACGCCTATCGCGACAACGGCGGGAGGTGGGACATCACCGGCCTGTCCTCGTATGGGCAGGGCGGCAACGTGGCACCGATCGTGGCGAACATGAGGACAATCCAGACCAGCTACGGCAAGCCGATCATGCAAGTCGAATACGGCGGACCCGTCGGCAAACCGACCCAGGTTCGAGACTCCTTGCGAGCATTCATCACCGGAATCAAGGGCTTCGGCGGCCTGGGCACCTTCTTCTGGGAACCCCAGGGCTACCCGTCCTTCAACTACTACAACAGTTCCGCCTGGGACGAGGCCAGCCGGCGCCCCACGGCGGCCATGGACGGATTCCTCCACGTCTGACCGTGCTCTCCCGAACCCTCCGGAGTCAGTCATGACACCCGCCACCATCACCCTCCTGATCGCAGCGCTCACAGTGAACCCGATCCCGGTCGTCGCCGCCTCGACGACCGTCGCAGCGGCCGCCCAGACGTACTACGTCGCGCCGAACGGCAACGACAGCGCGGCCGGTACGCAGGCCGCACCGTGGGCCTCGATCGCCCGCGCACAGACGGCCGCCCAACCCGGAGACACCGTCTACTTCCGCGGCGGCACATATGCCTACACCCGCGCAAACAGCAGTTGTACGAGCCAGACCGCCAGGGTCGACGCCATCACCCTGAGTAAGAACGGCAGCTCCGGCAACCCGATCCGCTACTGGACCTTCCCCGGTGAGAGGCCGGTCTTCGACTTCTCGCGCATGACGGACAACTGCCGGATCAAGGGATTCAGCGTCACCGGCAGCTACCTCCACCTCAAAGGGCTGGAGGTCACGGGCGTACCCCAGAACAACACTGCGAACGCCGAGTCGTGGGGCCTGTGGATCTCGGGCAGCAACAACGTCTTCGAGCAGATCAACACCCACCACCACATGGGGACAGGCCTGTTCATCAACGGCGGGGGCGGCAACCTCGTCCTCAACTCCGACTCGCACGACAACTACGACCTGCGCAGCTCGGACGGGCCCGGCGAGAACGCCGACGGTTTCGGCTCGCACTACACGCCGGCCGGCCGTCCCGCCAACGTCTTCCGGGGATGCCGCGCGTGGTGGAACGCCGATGACGGCTACGACCTCATCTCCACCTACTCGCCCGTGACCATCGAGAGCTCATGGTCGTGGCGCAACGGGTACATGCCGGGGACGACGACACCCTCCGGCAACGGGGCCGGCTTCAAGGTGGGCGGCTTCGGTGCCGAGTACGACGCCGGCGCGGTGAAGCACACCGTCCGCTTCTCGGTGGCGTTCCTCAACAAGGCGGCGGGCTTCTACTCCAACCACCACCCGGTCGCCAACGACTACTTCAACAACACCGGCTACGGCAACCACCCCAACTTCGACATGCGGGGAATCGACTCGAACGGCGCCTCCGTCGGCCGGGGCACCCTGCGCAACAACGTCGCCTACAACGGCACCGCGACAGCGAACATGACCGGCACGAACGCCTCGCACAACTCCTGGAACCTGGGCGTCGCCCTGTCGGACTCGCAGTTCCAGAGCGTGTCGACGTCAGGCTGGGATGCGCCCCGCCAATCCGACGGCAGCCTGCCCGTCCTGCCGCACCTCCGCCTCGCCACGAACAGCACCCTGATCGACAAAGGCACCAACATCGGGTTGCCCTACAGCGGAAGCGCACCGGATCTCGGTGCGTTCGAGCGGTCCGATGGGCCGTCGCCGTCGGGGCAGCGATACGAGGCGGAGACCGCGCCCGCGATATGTCAGGGCACGATCGACTCCAACCAGGCCGGCTTCTCCGGCACTGGATTCTGCAACGGCAACGGTGCCCTCGGCGCCTACGCCCAATTCACCGTAAACGTCCCGACCGCCGGCCCAACCACGCTCGGAATCCGGTTCGCCAACGGCGCCAGCAGCGGTGCCGCACGACCGGCAAATCTGATCGTCAACGGAATCACGGTCACGACGACGCCGTTCCAAACCACCGGCGCCTGGACAACCTGGGCCACCACGACCGTCACGGTTCCACTCAACTCCGGCAACAACACCATCCGGCTGGATCCAACCACGGCAACCGGACTACCCAATGTCGACTACATCGACATCGACCGATGAGAGTGCCGCGAAGCGCGGCACCACAAGCAGCGAAGGAGATCCGATGACGTCACGCAAGACCTTGCGGCGAGGAGGGCTGGTCGCCGCGGTGCTGTTGTTCCTGTCGGTGGCAGCATCCGGTTCCGCCGCCACGGCGGCGACCCCGACGAGCGACGCGGCCACCTCGGCTGACCCGCTGGTGAGCGTCTACGACAGCGTCTCCCGATACTCCTCCGCGGACTACACCGCCACGTCCTGGGCTTCCTTCTCGGCGAGCCGGAATGCGGCGGCGACGGTAATCCAACGAGGAAGCAGGGACTCCGCCGAGCGTGCTGCGGCGGGTACCAAGCTGCAGAGCGCCGCCGACGGTCTGGTCATGGTGCGCGGTCTGAAGAACCTGCTCGCGGACTACCGAACCCGCTCCGCGAGCAGTTACACCGCCGACTCCTGGGCGCCACTGGCCACGGCGATGAACACCGCGACGACCGTCGCCGCCAACCCGTCGGCCACAGCGCGGGAGGTCGCTGCCGCGAAGACTGACCTGGTGACCGCCGCCGGCAACCTCGTGGCCGCCGACGAGGGGACATTCCAGACCATCACCAACAACGTCTTCTGGAACGACACGAGCGGCAACCCCATCTACTCACAGGGAGGCGGCGTCTTCAAGTTCGGCGACACCTACTACTGGTACGGCGTCCACTACACCGGCGCCGAGCTGTACCGGGCCAATCCGACCAGGAAGTACGACGGCGACGTCTCGTTCGTCTCCATCCCCGTGTACTCGTCGAAGGACCTCGTGAACTGGAAGTTCGAGAACCGTGTCGCCACGCGCTCCACGAGCCTCGGCAGTGGAGCCAACCTCGGCCAGGCGGGCTGGGTCGGGCGTCTCGGCGTCTCGTACAACGAGAACACGGGCAAGTACGTGCTCGTCGTCCAGGTGTATCTGCCATCGCTCGGCGGTGATGGCAACGGAGTGCTGTTCCTCCAGGGCGACTCGCCGACCGACACCTTCGACTACGCCTACTACCAGAACCAGGTCGTCAACTCGCCCACGACGGGCACCGGCGACCAGACCGTCTTCACCGACGACGACGGGAAGGACTACCTGATCTTCTCCAACCGGTCAGGACGGTCTCGGGCCTTCGTCTCCAAGCTTCGGGAGTCCGACTCGCTGCGGGTCGAACCCGGGGTGCAGATCGGCCAGAACTCGTCCGGCCGCGAGGGCAACGCGATGTTCAAGCTCGACGGCAAGTACTACCACGCGGCGTCGGACCTGCACGGCTGGAACACGTCGGTGACACACGTGATCGAGTCGACCAGCAGCAACATCCAGGGCGCCTACACCGGCGAGTACACGCTCGCGGGTACCGAGATGGACTACAGCCACGTCACCCAGACCGGGTTCTTCGTCACCGTCAAAGGCACCAAGCAGAACACGGTCATCTACGCCGGCGACCGGTGGGCCGACTTCGCCTGGAACGGCATCGGATACAACCAGTGGGTCCCCATCACCAAGACCGGCGCCCGGCCCCAGTTCCACTCGGTGAGCCAGTGGCAGTTCAACGCCACCACCGGTGAGTGGCGCGTCGGACCGGCGAACAACTACATCCTCAACCCCGACTTCCAGGCCGACCGGATCACCGTGTCCACGCTGACCGGGTGGACCAACACCGGCGGCAGCGTGACCAACGTCAGCCCCGGCGCGAACGGTAGCCGCTTCGCGCTGCAGTTGGGTTCCGGATCGGCTGGCGTACGGCAACAGGTCACCGTGCCGGCCGGCACCTACACCCTGTCCACGTACGCCAAGACCTCCGGCTCGATCAGCGGCGCTCAGGTATCGGTCACCGACGCCAGCGGCAGCACGCGCACTCTCAACATCCCATCGTCAAGCGGCTGGACCCGCCGCGAACTGACCGGCATCCAGCTGTCCGCCGGCACCGCCACGGTAACCATCCGAACCAGCAACGGAGTCCTCACCGTCGACGGACTCGGACTCGTCCGCACGTCCGGTGGCGAGTCGCCGTCGGGGCAGCGGTACGAGGCGGAGACCGCACCTGCGGTGTGCCAGGGAACAATCGACTCCAATCAGGCCGGCTTCTCCAGCACCGGATTCTGCAACGGCAACGGCGCCGTCGGCGCCTACGCCCAGTTCACGGTCAACGCATCGACGGCGGGCACCGCCACCCTGGGCATCCGCTTCGCCAACGGCGCCAGCAGCGGTACCGCACGCCCAGCGAATCTGCTCGTCAACGGAGCCACCGTCGCGACAGTGCCCTTCCCGTCCACCGGCGCCTGGACGACATGGGCCACCACGACCGTCACCGTTGCCTTGAACTCCGGCAGCAACACCATCCGCATCGATCCGACCACCGCGAACGGACTACCCAACGTCGATTTCGTCGACGTCGCCAGCGCGGTGTCGTAGCGGCGATCCGGTCAGGAGGGCGTCCGGTCTGCGGACGCCCTCCCAGCCGTGCCCGGTCACCGGGACAGGGGTCGCCCGACCGCACGTATAACAATTCTTGGACTGCCGGAACGACTATTGACACACGTCAGGGCCGGATCGAAAACTGTGAACGCTTCCGAACCCTCGCCCCCAACCGAAAGGAGAACTCCGATGCTCGACAGAGGCATCAACCGCCGTCGCTTCCTTGCCGGGTCCGCTCTCGCCATTGGCGGAGTGGTGACCGCGCCGCTGCTCGCGGCGTGCGACGCCGGCCCGGACAGCTCAACCGACGGCAATGCCGTGACGCTCACCGTGATGTACAAGAACAACGAGCTGACCAAGGAGCACATCGCCGACTTCGAAGCGAAGAACCCTGGCATAAATATCAACTTCATCGAGTACGACGGGACCCGACTCAACGCGATGCTCGCCTCCAACGAGCCACCCGACTTCGTACGTGGGGCGGCGGTGGGCAGTGCGGCGGGCAACGCCCAGGGCCTGGCCACCGAACTGGACCCGTATCTCGACAAGAGCACGGTGCTGAAGAAGGAGGATCTGCTCCCGGTCAACGACAGCTTCCGGTGGGACGGCAAACGTATCGGCCAGGGCCCGTACTACGGCCTTGCCAAGGACTGGAGCCAGGACGCGACACTCTGGTACAACAAGGCGCTGTTCGAGCAGGCCAGGATTCCTCCGCTGAGCACGACAGAGCCGGTCTCGTACGACGAGTTGCTCGAGATCGCCAAGAAGCTGACCCAGAAGAGTGGCGGCAAGACGCAGGTCTACGGTCTCGGCGTGGAGTGGGCGTGGAACCTGTGGGCGCCGATCTCGATGATGATCCTCCAGCAGGGCGGCCAGGTGTACAACGCCGACCTGACCGAGACCGACATGACCACGCCGCAGGCCGTGCGGGCGCTGCGGTGGTACGTCGACTTCGCCCGGGCCGGCGTGGGTCCCAGCGTGCTCGACCCCGCGCCGGACGGAGCCGACCTGTCGCTGTTCCTGGGCAAGCGGATGGCGATCACGCAGGACGGCTACTGGTACGGCGGCAACTTCGCCAAGGAGTCCGACGAAATCAAGAACAACGTGGCGATGGCGCCCGCACCCGTCATGGGCGACAAGCGGGTCAGCCCGACGTATGCGGGCTGGGGCGCCTACATCCCGACCAACGCCACGCACAAGAACGAAGCCTGGAAGCTGATGGAGTACTTCATGGCGGGGCCGCCGTCGGTGGAGCGCGCCAAGAGCGGCTGGGGCATACCGGGCCTCAAGTCACAGCTTCCGCTGATGCCGCAGGAACTGCCGTACCAGAAACAGGCCTATCAGACCGCGCAGGCGGAGCTGCAGTACGCCGGGCAACTGCCGGACTCGCCGTACATCGGCGGCGCCGGCGGCTGGGATCCCGTGCTGAGCAAGCATCTCCAGCGGGCGATCAAGAACGAGATCACCGTCGAGGCCGCCGGCAGGGCGATCACCGACGAGGTAAACAAGCTGCTGAAGCAGGGTAAGGACCAGATCGGCTAGTGGCCGCCATCGCACCCGAGAGAGCGGGACGACCGGGGCGGCGCACCTGGTCGCGCTACTCCAGCCGGACCTTCTACCTGTTCATCTCGCCCTGGATCCTCGGCTTCGCGCTGCTCACCGCGCTTCCGCTCGGCTATGCGTTCGCGATCAGCCTGACCAACTTCAACGGCGTCAGCTCACGATGGCGCTGGGTCGGGCTGCGCAACTACTCCGAGCTCGTACGGGACACGGACGCCATCGCCAGCCTGGTCCGCACGCTCGCGTACACGGCGGTCACGGTACCGCTCACGGTGGCCGGCGGGCTCGCCCTGGCGGTGCTACTCAACCGGCGACTGAAGGCGGTCGGCCTGTTCCGCACGATCTTCTTTCTACCGTCGGTGGTCCCGGTCGTGGCCATGGCCATCATGTGGAAACTGATCTTCAATCGGGATGCGGGCATCCTCAACGCCGTCCTGGAGAAGATCAGCGTCGGCCCCGTCGCCTGGCTGGTCGACCCGTACGCGTTCTACGCCCTGATCATCCTCGCCCTCTGGGGACTCGGCGGCGGAATGGTCATCATGCTCGCCGCCCTGCAAGGCGTGCCGGCCGAGTTGGAGGAGGCCGCGCTCGTCGACGGCGCGAGCCGGTGGGAGGTCTTCCGCCACGTCACCGTACCGATCATCTCGCCGGTCCTCTATTTCCAGGTGGTGACCGGTGTCATCGCCGCGGTCCAGATCGTCATCCAACCGCTGCTGCTGGCCCAGACAAGCCAGATCGGCAGGGTGGCCGAGGTTCCGGAGAGCACCCACCTGTACATGGTGCAGGTGTATCAGGAGTACTTCGCCAACAACCGCTACGGCTACGGCTCCGCCATGCTCTGGGCGTTCTTCGCGGTGATCCTGCTGATCACGCTCCTGGTGCAACGGTCCAGCCGGTTGTGGGTGCACTACGAGGTCGATAGTGAGGCGGACCGATGACCACCACCACGCCCGCACCAGTGGCCCCGCCGCCGGCGCCCGCACGCACCACGGCGGCACGCCGGCCCGCCGCGTGCAGCCGGGCCAGCGCCGCCGGTATGTACGTGGTGCTGATGAGCCTGGCGGTGGTCTTCGCCGGACCGTTCTTCTGGCTCGTCCTGGCCGCTCTCAAGAGCAAGGCGGAGTGGGTCGCGATCCCGCCGAGAATCTTCCCGGAAGCGCCCCGCTGGGACAACTTCACGGCGGCGCTCACCGAGATCAACTTCCCGGCGTACCTGGGCAACTCGCTGTTTCTCTCGTTCCTCTACGCCGCGCTCGTGACGTTCTCCAGCGCCGCGGTGGGCTTCGGCTTCGCCCGGCTGCGCGGGCCCGGCAAGCGCCCGCTGTTCGTCCTGCTGCTGTCGACGATGATGCTGCCGCAGATCCTCACCCTGATCCCGACCTACGTGCTCTTCGCGCGGATCGGGCTGGTCAACACGTACTGGCCCTGGGTGTTGTGGGGCCTGGCCGCCTCACCGTACCTGGTGTTCCTCTTCCGCCAGTTCTTCGCCGGCATCCCCGCCGAACTGGAGGACGCGGCCATCATCGACGGATGCGGGTACGGTCGCATCTTTCTCCAGATCTTCCTGCCGCTGTCCCGGCCCGCGCTGCTGACCTCCTTCCTGATCTCGTTCACCTGGATCTGGGGCGACTGGATCGCGCCGGCCCTGTTCCTAGGCCCCGACCAGACGACGCTGTCCGTAGCCATCGCCGCCTTCTACCTCGACCCGCACGGCAATCCCGACGAGACCGTGCAGGCGGCCGCCGCCACGTTCTACGTCATACCGGTCCTGGTCATCTTCCTGGTCGCACAGCGCTACTTCATCCGCGGCGTGGTCAGCTCCGGAGTGAAGGGATGAGTCCTTGGCCGAGGCGGTGAGGAGCACCATGGAGATTGCCAGCTTCAGTCCGGGACGGGGTTCGACCGGGCCGCGGGCGTGGTTGCGCACGGACGCGCCGGCCCAGGTCTTCGACGGGCGGTGGCGCTTCAGAGTGTGGCCGGGCCTGCGCCATGCCGCGTCCGACCCGACCGACGCGGACGATGACGGCTGGAGCGACATCGAGGTCCCGGGGCACTGGAACCTGCAGGGCCATGGCCGTCCCAGCTACACCAACGTGCGGATGCCCTTCCCGCTGGACCCGCCGCATCCGCCGGACGAGAATCCGATCGGCGACTACCGCCTGGACTTCGTCCCGGACGCCGCCGTCCTCGCACACCGCCGCCGGCTGCTGCGGTTCGACGGCATCGAGTCGGCCGCCGAGGTCTGTCTCAACGGGGTACTCCTCGGAACGACCCGCGGCAGCCGGCTCACCCACGAGTTCGACGTCAGTGACGCGCTACGCGACGGCGAGAACCGGCTCGCCGTTCGCGTCGCGCAGTTCAGCGATGCGTCCTACCTCGAAGACCAGGACATGTGGTGGCTACCGGGCATCTTCCGCTCGGTCACCCTGCTGGCCCGCCCGGACGGCGGCATCGACGACATCTTCTGCGTGGCCGACTACGACGCCGCGACCGGACAGGGTCACCTCGACATCCGTGTCACCTCCACGAGGCGGGCGCAGGTCCTCATCCCCGCGCTGCGTGTCGATGCCGTGGCCGCGGGCCGCGTCGCCGTTGGCAAGGTGACACCGTGGTCGGCCGAGGAGCCCTTCCTCTACGACGCCGAGGTCCGCACCACGTGCGAATCGGTCCGGCTGCGCCTCGGATTCCGACGCGTCGAGGTCTGCGACACCGTCCTGCACCTCAACGGCCGTCCGCTCATGCTCCGCGGCGTCAACCGCCACGAACACCGACCCGAACACGGCCGCGTCTTCGACCGCACCGTGGCCCGCGACGAACTGGTCCTGATGAAGCGACACAACATCAACGCCGTACGGACCTCGCACTACCCACCACACCCCGAGGTCATCGAGCTGGCCGACGAACTGGGCCTCTATCTCATCGACGAGTGCGACCTCGAAACGCACGGCTTCGCCAGTGTCGCCTGGCGGAACAACCCGTCCGACGATCCGCGATGGCGGGAGGCGTTCCTCGACCGGATACGACGCACGGTGCACCGCGACAAGAACCACGCGAGCGTGCTGTTCTGGTCGCTCGGCAACGAGGCCGGCACCGGGCTCAACCTCGAGGCGATGGCCCGGTGGGTCAAGGAGTTCGACCCGTCGCGCCTGGTCCACTACGAGGGCGACCGGTCGAGCCGCTACGTCGACGTCTACTCACGCATGTACGCCTCACACGACGAGGTACGCCAGATCGGCGAGGAGACACTGCGGCCGGCGCCGCACGATGCGACCGCGGCGGAGCTGCACCGCCGGACGTTGCCCTTCATCCAATGCGAGTTCGCGCATGCGATGGGCAACGGCCCGGGCGGGGTCGCCGAATACTGGGACCTGTTCGAGCGGTACTCCCGCATCGCCGGTGGCTTCGTCTGGGAGTGGATCGAACACGGCATCGCCGTCACCGGCGACGACGGGCGGCGGCGCATCCTGTACGGCGGCGACTTCGGCGAGCAGGTCCACGACGGTAACTTCGTCATCGACGGCCTGGTGAGCGTCGACCGTGAACCGCGCCCGGGCCTGCTGCACTACGCGGCCGTCATCGCCCCCGTGCAGCTGGCCGTCGGACCCCGCCGCGACGAGGTCGAGGTTGTCAACCGGTACGACTTCCTCGACCTGAGCCACCTCGTCGTGCGCTGGCGGCGCACCGTCGACGGGAAGGATGTGGCGTCCAGCGTCATCGACGTGAAGGCCCACCCGCGCACGTCCACGACCGTCGCTCTGCCGGAGACGGCCCGGGAGCCGCACAGGTTCGATGTCGCGGACGTGCTCACCGTCGAGGCCGCGCTCTCCGCCGACACCGAGTGGGCGGTAGCGGGACACATCGTCTCCTCCGGGCAGGACGTGCGCACCGCTGTGCCCGCGCGCCCCGTCGCCACCGGTGCAGCCACGGCCGACACCGCAGGGCCCGCGCGGTTCGACGCGATCACCGGCGACCTGATCGAACTCGCCGGCCTGCCCGTCGACGGACTGAAGGTCGGTATCTGGCGCGCGCCGGTCGACAACGACCGGTTCCGCGGATCCGACGAGTGGGACCGTCCGTCCTACGCCGATCGGTGGCACGAGGCCGGTTACGACCGCATGCAGCTCCGGTTGATCGCACGGGAGGTGACCGACCAGGCGGTGATCCTGCGCCTGCGCGCGGCGCCGCCAATCTTCGACGAGGCGATCGACACGGTGTTGCGCTGGACTCCGGTGGAAGAGGGCACGGTGGTTCTCGACGCGTCGTTCGAGCCGCGTGGGACCTGGTCGGTCGAGTGGGCCCGGCTCGGACTCGACCTCACCATCGACGCCGTGCCGCTGGGCGTCGACATCGCCGGACGTGGCCCTATGCCGTCGATGCCGGACAACGACGCGGCCGCCCGGTTCGGCTGGTGGCGGCTCGACGCTCACGAACTCATCGTCGACCACGTGCGTCCGCAGGAGAACGGAGCACGCCTGGAGGTCCGCCAGGCGACCATACGTACCAGCGCCGGTGCCGTGCGCCTGAGTACACTCGACCGGCCGTTCGCGCTCACCACCGCACCGTGGGGCAGGCAGGCCATCGCCTCCGCCCGGCACCACTTCGAACTCGAATCCGACGGTCGGACCCACATCTCGATCGACCTGCTGCAGGCCGGCGTCGGTACCGCGACCTGTGGGCCCGGCGTCCTGCCGCGGTACCGGATTCCCGCACAAGCGGCCTCGATCTCCCTGCTCATCGGCAGGGGCTGACGCGCGCGGTCAGGTAGCGGCGGCCATCGACGCCTGGGGGCGCCCACTCAGTGGTCCGGCTCGTCCCTCGTTCCGGCCGCCATCTGCGCGACCGTGTGCGCCTGAACCTCGGGGCACGGCCTTCCCGCGACGCGGGACACCACGCCACGGACGTGTTCCTGCGCCGGTTCGAGGAGTCCGTCGTAGATCGCGACGAAGACCTCCTGGGCACGCCGGCGCGGCCAGTCGGGCGGCAGCAGGTCGATGGGCAGCATCGGATCCAGCACCGGAAAGCGGCGGTAGAGGTTCATCACCTCCGTGCGGGCCCGTACCGCCGCGGCTCCCCTCACCGCGCCGGCGGAAATCCGGGACAGCAGCGGAGTCCACCGATCGATGAATGCCTCGTACTCCTTCGCGATGCCCGGCAGATCCCAGGCATCAACGGGCCTCCGATCAGCATCCGCCTCCAGATCCACGCGCTGCGCACGGAACACCGTCACCGCGCCAAGCGCCGCGGCAGCCACCTGCGCTCGCAGTTGGGGTGACATGGGATACGGCGAGATCCACACCCCGTCGTACAGCGGCGCGTAGCCGTTCCAGCGTAAGTGTTCCCGCAACGCCCGCCGCCGCGTACTCTCCTGCTCCGGCATGGAGAAGATGACGATCGTCCAGAAACCATCCCACGGGTCGGAGTCGACGCCGGTGGCAGCGATCGCAGTACCGCCATTGGACAAGTCGGTCGCGGCATCCCTGGTGAGCCGATACGAGCTGTACCGTCCGTCCCGGCTGCCCTCCAGCACTCCGCGGCGAGCCAGCCTACTGATGGACGTGCGGGCGGCGCCACTGGTCACGCCAAACTCACCCAGCAAGGCCACGATCGCGGCCGAGGGCAGCCAGGCCGTGGTACGTGCGGTGTAATCGGCGATGAGGGTCGCTGCCAAACCCTGCGCCGAGTTGCCCGGCGGCCGGCGCCGCCCCGGCGGTCCACCGGCGGCCTCGGGAACGATCTCCTCAAGATCGAACGGGCGGACCAACACGCGCTCCCGTCCTGGACGGAGACAAGGGGAAACCGCAACCTACAAGTTCACCAGCACCCTGCTCAGCAACGGCGTCACCCCTGACTACGAATCGATCAACCCTGAAACCAACGACACCGTCACGGGCATAAGTACCGGAACCCCCGCCGGCTCACTGTAGCCGTCTCAAGCACGGAGCCGCCGGGTTGCGTCCATGGGAGTGGTGTACGACATGCCTGGTAGCGGGCGTGTCGTGGAGTAGAAGACGGCCATCGTGAAGATCCTTTGAGACGGCTAAGTCAAGATCAAAGGAGAGCACCACGATGGCCGTACCCGAGCCTACCGACCCTGCCGGCTTCCTTCGTGAGCACCTCGCGTCGGCGTCACCGGACCTGCTACGAGACATGGTGAAGACGTTCGCGGAGGCGTTGATGTCCGCCGAGGCGGACGCGATCTGCGGCGCACCGTACGGACAACGCAGCGACGAACGCGTCAACTCCCGCAACGGCTACCGGAGCCGGGAGTGGGACACCCGGGCCGGAACGATGGAGCTGGCGATCCCGAAGCTACGCCAGGGTTCGTACTTCCCGGACTGGCTGCTGCACCACCGCCGCCGGGCCGAACAGGCACTCGTCTCGGTCGTGGCCACCTCCTACCTACTCGGCGTCTCGACCCGCCGGGTCGAGAAGCTGGTCGAGCAACTCGGGGTCAAGCAGCTGTCGAAGTCGCAGGTGTCGCAGATGGCGGCGCACCTGGACGCTCAGGTGGAGGCGTTTCGTAACCGGCCCCTCGACAGCGGCCACTACACCTTCGTCTGGGCCGACGCCCTCACGGTGAAGGTCCGCGAGGCCGGACGGACGGTGAACGTACACGCCCTGATCGCGGTCGGCGTCAACGCCGACGGCGGCCGGGAGGTCCTCGGCCTGGACATCGCATCCGACGAGGACGGCGCCGGCTGGCTCGCCTTCCTGCGCTCGCTGACCGCTCGGGGCCTGTCCGGGGTCAAACTCGTCATCTCCGATGCCCACCGCGGCCTCGTCGCCGCGATCGGCGCCGCCCTCCCAGGCGCCGGATGGCAACGCTGCCGCACCCACTACCTACGCAACCTGCTGACCAAGGTCCCCAAGACAGCACAGCCATGGGTGGCGACCCTGGTCCGCACCATCTTCGACCAGCCCGATGCCGACTCGGTCCGCGACCAGTACACCCGAGTGGTCGAAACGATCGAACAGCGATTCCCCACCGCCGCCGACCACCTCGACACCGCCCGCGACGACCTCCTCGCGTTCACCGCCTACCCACGAGAAATCTGGCGGCAAATCTGGTCGAACAACCCACAGGAACGATTGAACAAGGAGATCCGCCGCCGCACCGACGTCGTCGGCATCTTCCCCAACCGGGCCGCGATCATCCGCCTCGTCGGCGCCGTCCTGGCCGAGCAAACCGACGAGTGGACCGAAACCCGCCGCTACATGGGCCTGGAACTACTCAACCGCGCACGCCTGACCAGCATCGACACCGACGGAACCGACGACACCAACAACCCACCCATGCCCATCGCCGCATAAGATCAACACCGGATCTCCTGATGGTCGTCTTCTACACCACGACCATGGACGTGACCAGCCGCCGACTCGGGCGGCGCGACCATGAACCGAGGCAATGGACTGGACGCCGACGGCCCCGAGAACGGCGGAGCCAACCCTGCCGGAGGCTGTCGATCCGATCAGCCGTCGGTCAGGACATCGCTCGTATGCGTCGAGGCCGCTGACTCCGTGTCGGCGATGGACTTTTCGATAAGGTTTCGCATCGCGGTCGCGGCTGCCTTGGGACGCTGGTTGCGCACAGCCAGCAACACCCGCGCGTGCAAGTCCACGGCTGCGCTATCCAGGCTGCCGTGCGTGTAGTGGTCGCGGAGCCGCATGCCGACCTCGATCACCGTCGCCATACCCGTGAGCAGTTCGTTGTGCGCGGCGTCCAGCAGCGCGGTATGAAACGCCAGGTCGGCCTCGGCCTGAGCAGTCGCGTCCGGACCGATGGAGACACGCAGGGCAGCCAGAGCGTCCTCGAGGTCGGCCAGATCCCGATCGGTGCGCCGTTCTGCGGCCAGCGACGCCGCCATCGGCTCCACCATCAACCGCACCTCTCCCAGTTCGGCCAGGAATGTCGCGTCCACTGCCCGGTCGAACCGCCAGCGCAACACATCTGGATCGAGCAGGTTCCATTGCCGGCGCGGAGCCACGAACGTGCCACGGCGCGGTCGGGCCCCGACCAATCCCTTTGCCGTCAATACCTGCAGTGCCTCACGGATGACCGTCCGGCTGACCCCGAACTGCCGCCCCAACTCGACCGGGTCAAGATCCTCGCCCGGCGCCAGTTTCCCAGTCACTATCGAGGTACCAAGACTGGTGACGAGGCGGCCCCCTGCCCCACCCTGCTGACTGCCTGCCACCCGCGTATCATGCCACGCCTCCGAATCTGAGCCGTGACCAGTTGACCGCAAGCGCGTATTTCGCGGCGGGGCTCGCGCCCGATCCGGCGGTAAGATCCCACCCCGTTCTCGACCTGGCAACTCTCACGGGTTGAGCGAAGGCCGCACCGCCCGAGCTGTGGACAGCATCACGAGCCCGCGCAGCCGAACTGGTGTCAGAAGTCGCCCACATCGTTGCGCCACCTACGGCCGCTGCGCCCTATCAAGCGGTCGGCGTCGGTCGGCCCCCAGGAGGCGGCCTCGTACGTGGGAATGGGGGATCGATCCTTGGCCCAGTGTTCGATGATCGGGTCCACGATCCGCCAGCACTGTTCGACCTCGTCGGTACGGATGAACAGCGTCGGGTCGCCCAGCAGCGCGTCGAGCAGCAGCCGCTCGTACGCCTCCGGGGACTCCTCGCGGAACGTCCTGTCGTACGAGAAATCCATACTCGCCGTGCGTACCCGGAACGAGTGGCCGGGTACCTTGGCGCCGAACCGCAGCGAGATGCCCTCGTTGGGCTGGATACGCAGGATCAGCGCGTCGGCGTCCAGCTCGGTGAGCTGGTCGGTCGGAATCGGCAGGTGTGGGGGCCGCTGGAACTGCAATGCGACCTCGGTGACCCGCGCCGGCAACCGCTTACCGGTGCGCACGTAGAACGGCACCCCGGCCCAGCGCCAGTTGTCGACGTTGAGCCGCATCGCCGCGTACGTTTCGGTCCGCGACAACGGGTCGACACCGGGCTCGTCACGGTAACCGGCCATCAGATCGTCGCGGGTACCGCCGCGGGTGTACTGACCACGAACGGCCAGGTCGGCGATGTCCCGGTCGGTGGGCAGCCGGATCGCCTGGAGCAGCTTCACCTTCTCGTTGCGCAGCCCCTCCGCGTCGAACGAGGCCGGCGGCTCCATCAGCGCGAGCGCGAGCACCTGGAGCACGTGATTCTGCACGATGTCCCGCATCGCCCCGGCGCTCTCGTAGAACCCGCCGCGAGTGCCGACACCAAGGGTCTCCGCAACGGTGATCTGCACGTGGTCGACCCAGCTACGGTCCCAGATCGGTTGGAAGATCGAGTTGGCGAAGCGCAGCGCGATCACGTTCTGGACAGTGTCCTTGCCCAGGTAGTGGTCGATCCGGAAGACCTGGGGCTCGTCGAAACTGGAGTGCACGATCGCGTCCAGCTCACGGGCGGTAGCGAGGTCGCGACCGTACGGTTTCTCGATCACCAGTCGGGCGAACGAGCCCTCCCGGGCGCGGTTCAGGCCGGCACCCGCGAGGCCCTCGATGACCGGCTCGAACGCCTCGGCGGGAGTCGACAGGTAGAACAGGCGGTTGCCGGCGGTGCCGCGCTCGGCGTCGAGCTTGTCGAGCAACTCGGCGAGGCGCTGGTAGGTGTCCGGATCGTCGTAGTTACCGGATACGTACCTGATTCCGCCCTCGAGTTGCGGATGGTCACCCAGGCCGTGCCCGTTGAGTGCGGAGGCGGCGAACCGCTCGTCGCTCATCGCCGTGCGCGCGACGCCGACCAGCGCGAACTCGCGGGGCAGCCGATGGTGGCGGGCGAGACTGGCAACCGCCGGAATCAGCTTGCGCCGGGTGAGGTCACCCGACGCACCGAAGATCACCAAGGCGGCTGGTGGCGCGTTGCGCTCAGAGGTGATCTGAGGGGCGTTGTCCATGGTCTGAGGATCCTCCAATCGCCCGGTGCCGATCGACCCGCGCGAGTGTCTGCGTCACTGAGAGGCGCCGCCGAAGACGCCGTCGACGGCGGTGGCGACGGTCACGGCGTAGCGGCGATGCCAGTCGTACCACTCTTGCCGTCCCCCATCCAGCAAGCCTCCGCGTACCTGTCGACCGCCCACCGGCCCAGGGGTCGGTCAGGCCCCGGGAACATCCTGGCAGGGGTGCATCCGGGGTCGCCATGGCGACGGCGAGGCAGCCCAGTGTCGGAGGTCACTCTGCACGCCATCCGGCCATCGCCGCACACCGGTCCCGAACGGCAGCAAAGCCGCAGGAGCGACGTCGAGCACCGGGCGCGCGCTGGCGGCCCAGCGCGCGGGGTTGCGCGCCGGGCCGCTGCGAACGTCGGCACTACGCGGCGTCAGGCGCCCGCGTAGGAGATGTTCGGACGAGGTGGCGGGGCCATTCCGGAGCCGAGGTAGTAGTCGACGTGGTGGGACTGCAGGTAGCCCTTGAGCGTCATGCTGTTCCGGTACGCCGGGTTGTGCGCCAGCGTGTACAGCCGGGTGTTCGTGGGCTGGTTGGTGGTGAAGATGATCAGCTCGGTGGAGGCGGCGTTGCGGAGGACGACCTCCTCCCGCCAGTCACCGAGGATGTCGCCGTAGTGGGCGGGGTTGACGCCGGCGGCGTTGACCGCGCCGTACGATCCGGCGGTGAGCAGCCGCGGCAGGCTGTTGCTCGCGGTCGGGGCGTTCGGGTTCCACTTCTCGAACTTGCCGTCGTTGAACAGTTCCATGGTGAGGTCACCGTCCCACCACAGGCCGAGGTGTGGCCACGGCGCGAGCGAGGTGTTGGGTTCGGCGAGCCGGTTGGCGGGCGCGTTGTAGACGCCGGAGAACGACCAGACCTCCATGCCGGGGTGGCGGGGGTCGATGTCGCCCGCCATGCCGCGTCCGACGTCGGCGAGACCGGACGCGGTGTGCCGCCAGATGATCTGGCCGGTGTTCGCGTCGTAGTAGTACTCGCGCAGCCCGCTCGGGTTGCTCTGCTGCACGCCGTAGCCCTGCAACCCGACCCGGTTCGGGTCCATCTTGGCGATGTGGAACCGGTCGCCGTGCACGACGCCCTGCGAGCCGAGGCTGTAGCGCAAGGTGCCGTTGCCGTTGAGGACAAAGCCGATCTCGGCGACTTCGTCGCGGCCGTCGCCGTCCACGTCGACGATGCGGGTGTTGTGGCCGTCAGGCGCGTTCTGGTTGCCGCGCAACCACTTCCACTGCTGGGTCACGGCGGTGCCGGTGAACCGCCAGGCCGTGATCATGAGGTTGAAGGCGCCGCTTCCGATGCGGTTCTTCATGTAGGCGACGAGACTCGGGTTGACCCCGTCGAGGTAGCCGACCCCGAACCGGGCGGCCATCGGTCCGTCGGCAAGGTAGTCGGTGGGCACCGCGGCGGTGGCGCGGGGTGCGCCGGTGGCGCCGTCGAGGATCGCGATGAACTGTCGGTTGTTGTCGGAGTTGGTGAACCGGGTGCCGTTGCCGAAGGTGACACCGTTCGCGATGCGTACCGCGACCTCGGCCCGTCCGTCGCTGTCGAGGTCGTACACCGTGACGCCGTCGTTGTGGCCGACGTCGATCGTGGCGGAACCGGGTTCGATGTTGTCCTGGTTGGTGCTGTTCGGACCCATGTCGACCTGCCACAGGAACGTACCGTCGTTGCGGTACGCCTCGATCTTCTGCGGGCTGGTCTGCCGGTCGACCACGTAGTCGTACTCACCGTCGCCGGTCAGGTCACCGACCCAGACGAACTTGATGGCGCCACCCGCCCGCAACGGCACCCGGACGACCGGTTCCACCGCCCGGTTGGCGGCCAGCAGGAACGACCCGCTGGCCGCACCCTCCACACCGTTGACGACCGGGCGCACGCGGTACTCGTTGCGCTGGGCCAGATTCGCCGACGAGTCGACGTAGTTCGTGCCGCCGGTCAGCGGGGTCGCGTTCAGTTTCTGATAGCTGCCGCCGGCCGACGACCGGTAGACGTTGAACGCGATGCCGTCGGGGTCCAGGCCGAGCAGACGCCAACTGACCAGCACCTGCGAACTGCTGGAACGCACCGCGACGACCCCGCGGCCCAGGTTCTCCATCGGGCGGGCGGCGGCGGCCGGGACGTTGCCCGGGGCAGCCGTGGTCGCCTGCGACGGAGCGACGGTCAGCGTGGCGACGACGGCGACAGCGGAGACGCCAGCAACGAGCTTGATCGGTCTCCATCGATGTGTGGTGTACACGGGAAGGCCTCCTGCCTTCTTTCATGGGGGTGGACGGTCCGGTGCACGGCCAGGTCGACGCTGGCGACAGCGTCGGGTGGTGTGGTGACGACACCGGAGGACGGAACCGTTTTACCTTTATCGATGGCACCACGGCGACGGAGGCACGTCAAGTTCCGCGAATCCGGGGGAATCAGCGGGTTGACACCGTCTGGGTGATGGTGTTTGCTGCATATGCGGTTAGTAACCGTTTCCAGCCGTCGGCTCGCCGCAGAGTTGCCGCAGCGACAGCGCGGTCCGCCGATGACCGATATGGCGATCGACAGCGGGCCGACACGAAGAGCCCGTTGCGGGTCACGAGGACAGCGGCCGGTCCTCTGCGGCGGCGGGCCCACCGGCCGATCCGGGCGTGCGGACCCGGCCTCGACGTCTGGATTTGCGTGAACGAGGAGCGTCGATCTTGATCGAGTTGCCGTCGCCGGACCGGCGGCTGTCGCCCGTCACCGGGTGGACCCGCGAGCACTGGGTGGCCGTCGGCGACCACCTGCTCGCGTCCGTGACGCCCTACGCGTCAAGGGATTTCGCGCAGTACCGGCTGCCCGGACGGACGAGCCGGTCCGGACCGGTCAGCGACGGGCTGGAGGGATACGCGCGCACGTTCCTGCTCGCCGCCTTCCGGATCGCCGGCGGCGGCAGCGCCGACGAGCCACCGGCGGACCTCGTCGACCGCTACACCCGTGGCCTGATCGCCGGCACCGACCCCGACCACCCCTACGCCTGGCCGGCCCTGGCCGACATGTCGCAGCAACTCGTCGAGGCGGCCTCGATCGCGGTGGCGCTGCACGAGACCCGACCGTGGATCTTCGACCAACTCTCCCCCACCGCCCGGGACCGCGTCCTCGGCTGGCTGGCCGGATTCGTCGGTAAACGTACACCCGACTCCAACTGGGTGCTGTTCCAGGTGATCGTCGAGCAGTTCCTCGCCAACGCCGGTGGGCCGCACGACCCGGCCGAGATCACCGGCGGGTTGGACCGAATCGAGACGTGGTACGCCGGTGACGGCTGGTACAGCGACGGCGCCGGCCAGAACTTCGACTACTACTGCGGCTGGGCGATGCTGCTGTACCCGGTGCTGTGGGCACGGATGTCCGGCGACACCGGGCGCGGAAGGCGGTACGCCGACCGGCTGCGCCAATTTCTCGACCAGTACCAGCACTTCTTCGCCGCCGACGGGGCGCCGCTGCACCAGGGCCGCTCACTCACGTACCGGTTCGCCACCGTCGCGCCGCTGTGGCTCGGCGCCCTGACCGGCGACACTCCCCTCCCGCCCGGTCTCACCCGGCGCATCGCCAGCGGGGTGCTGCGGCACTTCGTCGAACGCGGCGCACCCGACCACCGGGGCCTGCTGACGCTCGGCTGGTACGACGAGTTCCTACCCACCACTCAGAGCTACTCCGGGCCGGCGTCGCCGTACTGGGCGTCGAAGGGGTTCCTCGGGTTGCTGCTGCCCGCCGACCATCCTGTCTGGGCAGAGGTGGAGCAGCCGGCGCCGATCGACACCGGCGATCACGTCGTGGCGCTGCCCGCACCGGGCTGGTTGCTGCACGGCACCCAGGCCGACGGGATCGTCCGGCTGGTCAACCACGGCAGCGACCGCGCCGGACGCCCCAGCGACAGCCCTGGGCCCGATCCGCACTACACCCGACTCGGGTACAGCTCCCACACTGGTCCGCTGCTCGGCACCGACCCCGTCGACGGCCAGCTGACCGTCACCGCACCCGACGGGACGGCGGCGGAACGGCGGCGGATCGAACGCATCGGTGTCCACGACCGGTTCGCCGCCTCCCGCTTCCGCGACGGGCCGGTCCGGGTCAGCACCGCCTCGATCGTCGATGGGGGGTACGAGATCCGGGTGCACGTCGTCGACGCTCCCGCCGGCCACCGGGTTCGCGACGGCGGCTACGCGATCTCCGGCGCCGAACCGCCGTCCGTCCAGACCCGCGGCCACCACGCCCTGGTTCGCCGCCCGGACGGGCTCACCGGGCTCGTCCGGGCGCTGCACGGCTTCACCACCGCAGGCGTGGCCCGCGCCACCGACGCCTCCGCGTTCGGCGCGCACGCGGCGACCCCGTTCGTCACCGCCGACCATCCTGGCGGCACTGCGGTCTACGTCAGCCTCGTCGCGTTGTTCGCGGCGCCATCAGACGACTCGCGGACCGCAGACGTCCTCGACGTCACAGGAACACGGGTGATGGTCCGGCTCCCGGGCGGCGACACGGTGACGCTGCGACTCGGTGACGGCCCGGATACGACGCCCACGTGGGTACGCACAACTGCGGACGGCCGCACCGTTGTGTGGCCGCCTGACCACGGCGGAGTTGACACGGTGGCCGAACCGCAGGAAGAATCAGTGTAAGCGGTTACACCACTTGTTTCATCAGGAGGCCCTATGCCGCGCCGTGCCGCCCCGCCGGAGGGCCAGCGCCGTCGGGCCACCATCCGCGATGTGGCGGCGGCCGCCGGCGTGTCGATCGCCACGGTGTCGCGGATTCTCGGCGGAACGTATCCGAGCGCCCCGGCGACCCGCTCGCGCGTGATGCGAGCGGTGCGCGATCTCAACTACGTCGCCAACTCACATGCCCGGGCGCTGGCCGGGATCAGCACGAAGAACGTGGCGATCGTGTTGAACTCGGTCGTGTCGCCGTTCTACGCGCACGTGGCGCAGGCGGTGGAGACCCAGGCCGCGCTGGAGGGCCGGCTCTGCCTGATCAGCACCACCGGCGGCGAACTGCGACGGGAACTGGCCGCTGTCAAGCTGATGCTCGAGGAGCACGCCGAGGCGGTCATCCTCGTCGGCAACGTGGTCGACAACGACGAGTACCGCCAGCGCATGACCGAATACGCCAGCGCGCTCGCGGCGGCCGGATCCCAGCTCGTCCTCTGCGGACGGCCGCCCATCGGTCGCGACGTCCCGGCGATCGTGGTGGAGTACGACAACACCGGTGGTGCCCACGCCGCCACCAGCCACCTGCTGTCAGCCGGGCACCGCCGCATCCTCTACCTCGGCCACCGGGCCGGCTACACGACCTCGGAGGGGCGGATCGCCGGCTACCGGGCGGCACTCGCGTCCTTCGGGGTCACGCACGATCCATTCCTCGAGGTCGAGGGTGATGGGTTGGAGCGACGTCAGGGGTACCACCTGATGCGTGAGCGGCTGCGGGCGAAGCTCGACTTCACGGCGGTGTTCGCAGCCAACGATCTGATGGCCGCCGGGGCACGCCAGGCGCTACTCGAGCACGGTTTGCGCATCCCCGACGACATCTCCCTGATCGGGTACGACGACCTGCCGCCGGCCGCCGACATCGGCCTCACCACGACACACCTGCCGCACGACGAACTCGGCCGTACCGCCGTGCGGCTGGCGTTGCGTCGCGGCCGTGACGACGCGGTCGGCGATCAGGTGATGCTCGGGACCCACCTGGTCATTCGCGACACCGTCCGCCCGGTCACGGCCTGAGACTCAGCGAGGACCGCCGGCCTGCTGCGACTGATCCTGATACTCGATGCGACACCGTCACCCACCGCCGAGCGCCAGGCCTTGACCGCGTCGTCGATGACATTGAGCGGCTTGCGGCCCTGGATGATGTGTCGTCACGGACGCTGACGAAGGCGCGGTTGACGGCGGTGTTCTTCGCAGACCAGGTGTCGGAGCACAGCCCCGGCGACCGAGGCGTCTCTTTGCGGTTGGCGCGCACCTTCGTCTGGTAGGCGTGCTGGTAGTCCACGTCCTGGGGCGGCCCGGCTGGTACAGCACCGCGGGTGCCTCGGCCAGGTAGCGCACCGGAATGGCGGAGAGGAGTTGTTGAAGTTGACCCACTTCGACTCCCGGATGCCTAGGAAACGGTTGATTGTCTTGGAACGGGGATGACGTTGCCGAGCAGCAGAACGTTGCCGCGGGACAGCCGACGGAGTACAGCCACACGCTGAGTTCGCCGCCGGTCGCCCTTCTCCGGCGCGTTGCCGAGCCGGGCTGGATCCGACGGGTGCTGACGAGGGGCCGCCGTTCGAAAGCACTCATGAACGTGCCCTTCTCCCTGCGGTTATGGTCAGATCTGGTCGCCCACGAGGGCGAGGCACTGGTACGCCGCCAGACCGAACTGCGCGCTCGCGTTGGCCGACATGCTCGCCTCGTCCACCGGGTTCAGCACGGCCGGCCCTTCGATACGTCGGGTGCCGAACGGGTGGTTGTCCGGATATCCGGCATGCCCGGTCCGCAGTTCCTGCCAGGCCCGCTGGGCGAGGGCGGGGTCGGTCAGCTGCACGGCCGCGTAGGCGGTGGCCCGCGAGTACGCCTGGCGCAGGTTCAGGCTGCCCCAACTGGATCCGGTGACCGCGATCTGTTCCGCCGCCGGCGCGTTGTAGAGGCGGCAGAACTCGACCCACTTCGCCTTGACGGCCGGCTCGTCGACCAACGCGATGAGTTCGGTCATCAGCTCGATGAGCCCGAACACCGAACTGAGGCTGCCGACCGAGACGCTGGGCTCGGTGACGGGCGCGTATCGGCCGTCGGCCAGGTTGTAGCGAACCTGATCGCCGCCCTGGACCCAGCCGTTGGGCATCGCCGCGATCGTGGTCGCGCCGTTGAGCAGCTTGGTGCGGGCGATGGGGTCGCCGTTGCGTTCCCATTCGGTGAGCCAGGCCAGCGCCAGCGCGCCCCAGTCGGTGGTCGTGCCGACCCCGAGCGCCGCCGGGTCCGGGGCGTACTCGCCCTCCCGGATCTTCCGGATCGGGTCCAGGACGAGGAAGGTCCGGTCGGCGTCCACGAGGGAGTGCAGAACGTCGCCGACCCGCTCGTCGGCGGTGAGGAAGTACATGAACCGCTTGTAGCCGGCGTTGCTGACGCGTACCTGCTTGGCGCTGTCGGCCCAGTGCAGCACGCCGTGCCGGGTGCCCAGACCGCGCCACTTGCCGAGGTGGTACATGTCGACCTCACCGGTGTGCCGGGTCATCGCCTCGGCGAACCGGAACGCCTGCGCGTCCCCGGTGCGCAGGTAGTGGTACCACAGCCACAGGTCGGTGGAGAGCTCGGAGTTGTCCCACGCGTAGCCGCCGACGTCGTAGCTCCAGACGTGGCGGGTGGCGTCATAGCTGTGCATGATGTCGCCGTAGTCCCAGAAGCCGTACCAGTTGCGCTGGTCGACCTGCTCGCGGTGATACTTGTGCATCAGGTCGAGTTTCTCCTCCAGCGCCGCCTTCGCCGGCACCGACCGGTCGACCGGCGCCCAAGACCCGAACACCCCGGCCGCGTGGTTGTGCTGCGGGCTGCTCACCAGCAGCGGCGGGGTACGGGTGGCCGCCGCGAGCTCGGCGAACCGGGCGGTGGTCGGGGTGGCGTCCAGGGCCCAGAACATCAACTCGGTGGTCCGGGCCACGCCGTACGGCGTCCCGAACCCCGGCTCGTAGTCCTCGTACGTGATCTCCAGACCCTCGAGCTGCTCGGGGTAGGTGTCCTGACCCATGCCGTCGTGGTAGAAGCGAAGATCCATCGCGGCGGCGCGTGGCGACCACATCCACACCGTCGCCTGGGCGTGCTCGGTCTCGGCGGCACTGATCTCCAGCTCGGTCGGGTGCAGTTGCCAGAAGTTGCGCATCCCGAACGCCAGACCACCGGCGGGTGTTCCGACGTAGCCGAGGCCGGAGGCGCGGTCACCGCCGTCGACCCTGACCCACGAGTGGCCGGGCCGGGTGCGCTTGTGGATCTCGAACGCGTTCGCCGTGAGCTGGCGCAGACTGTAGCTGCCCCACATCGGGATGTACGGCAGCCGCGTGGTCACTCGCTGATCCCAGGTGGACGGGTCCGGCGTCGCGCGTCCCTCGTACTGTGCCTGCCGCACCGCCGCGCCCGGGTCGCGGCGCAGGCCGGAGATGCCGCGCACCGCTTCGGCGAGTACTCCGTTGCCGGCGCCGGCGAACCGGACGTGTCGGTCGTGCGGCTCGCCCCGCATCGGGACGGCGAACCGCACCCCGAGCCCGTTGATGAAGTCCTTGTTCTCGTTGCCGTCGAACATGAACGTGTGCACCACGCGGATCGCGTCGGAGCCGGCGTACAGGTAGAACCGCACCACGAACGGCAGCCACCTGCGGCGTCCCTTCTGGTGCTTGCCCTCGACCTTGACCACCGCGCGGACCGGGCCCGACTGCTCGACCTTAATCGTTTCAACAACGCCGGTGAACGACTGGGTACGGATCGACTCGGCGCCGTCGGTGCTCGGCTTGTCCTGCGCGGAGGCGACGAGGCGGCCGTCTTCCGCGATCACCCGGTCGCCGCGACGGATCGTGTCGACGAGGGTGTCACCGGACCGGTTGAACGTCACGGTGACCGCGCCGGTGCGCACCTCGATCTGCTTTCGGTTCTGCACGACGGTGACGGCGGCCTCCGGCCGCACCGCTGCGCCGGCGGCCAGGCGGTAGGCGCCGGCCGGCGGAGCGGCGCCGCTGACGGCGTGCGCCGTCCACTTCACCGAACCGTCCGGCCACCATCCGATCGGCCACGACTGCATCGGGATCGCGGTGCCGGCGTCGGTGGTGAGCGAGAACTGCTGGTCGGGCGCGAACGCGCCACGCGGCCAGGGAACGCCCCAGGTCGTTCCGCCCGCGAGTTCGGCCGGAGTGCCGTTCTCCAGCCAGCGCAGCGCGACCGGGTCGTGCCCGGTCAGGCCGCTGGGCGGCGGGCCGGCCGGCGCCGGGGGCGACGCGGGGAGCCCGGCGTTGGCCGGTCCCCCGTTGCCGAAGGGCAACGCCGCCACGGCCCCGGCGGCAGAGGCGAGCACGGTACGTCTGCTGATCTGGGCCACAGGTCAACTCCTCGCGAGACCGGACGCCAGCGGGCGCGCCGGTTCGGCTGACGGTGTGAGCAACCCATCGACCAGTCGGGCCGACAGGCGGTCGGTACGGGTGTTCGCAGCTCGTGGCAAAGTGTGGGTGACGATCGGGGTGACGTCGGACGGCTCGTCGCCGGAAACACGATCGTGATGCTCCGGCATGGAACCGTTTACTGGTGTCCGATAGCACCACAGGCTGATTCCGCTGTCAAGGATGTTGATCGGCGGAGCCCGCCGCATAGGATACGTTTTAATCTCCACGGCGCTCGGTCTGCGTCTGCCACCGACCCTCCGAGGTCCACCCCGATCAGGGGCCAGAGGCATCTAAGCGGTTGCACCCGTTGCACTTCGGAGGTCACATGTCCCGCCGGTCCGTTTCGCCGGCCGCCCCGGCACGTCGGGCCACGATCCGCGATGTGGCCAGTGCCGCAGGAGTCTCGATCGCCACCGTCTCCTGGGTCCTCGCCGGCACCTACCCGAGCAACCCGGCGACCCGCCGGCGCGTCCTTCGGGCCGTCGAGGATCTCGATTACGTCGCCAACACGCACGCACGTGCGCTGGCCGGGATCAGCACCCGCAACGTCGGAATCGCACTCAACTCCGTCGTGTCGCCGTTCTACGCGCACGTGGCACAGGCGGTGGAAACCCAGGCCGCGCTGGAGGGCCGGCTCTGCCTGATCAGCACCACCGGCAGCGACCTACGGCGCGGACTCGCCGCGCTCGAACTCATGCTCGAGGAGAACGCCGAGGCGGTCATCCTGGTCGGCAACGTCGTCGACAACGACGAGTACCGCAAGCGCGTCACCGGATACGCCCGCGCCCTGGCCGCCGCCAGCTCCCAGCTCGTCCTCCGCGGACGGCCACCGATCGGGGCCCGACGTCCCGGCCGTCGTCGTGGAGCACGACAACACCGGCGATGCCCGCGCCGCCACCGGCCAACTCCTGTCGGCCGGCCACCGACGCATTCTCTACCTCGGCCACAACGCCGGCTACACCACCTCAGAGGCACGTCTTGCGGGCTACCGCGAAGGGCTTGCCGCTCAAAACGTCGCCCACGATCCCATGATCGAGGTCGCCAGCGCCCGGCTCGACCGGACGGACGGCTACCAGCTGATGTGCGACCGGCTCGCCGGTGGGCCACCGGACTTCACCGCCGTCCAGGCGGCGAACGACCTCGTCCCCGCCGGAGCCAGGCAGGCGCTGTGCAAGTGGGGCCTGCGGATACCCGACGACGTCTCGCTGGTCGGGTACGACGACCTGCCGCCCGCCGGCGACATCGGCCTGACCACCGTGCGCCTGCCGCATGACGAACTCGGGCGCACCACCGTTCGACTCGCACTACGCCGAGACCGACAGGGACCGGTGGACGACCATGTGATGCTCGGGACGCACGTGGTTGTCCGCGAGTCCATCGGCCCGCCTGGCAGGTAGAAACCTTCAGCCGGCCCGCCAGACAGGAAGCTCGCCCCAGCGCACGACCTCCCGCCATCTTCGCCCTTGCGCCCTGGGCACGTGACGGAGCCTTCCCCCGACGTGATGAACCTGCTCGTCGAACCGTCGACATCAGCCCACGGCTGACGATCTCCTCCTTCGAACTCCCGTCGGCCGTCGAGGCACTGGGCCGGGCCGAGATCCTTATCAGCGGATGGGACTGCCGACGCATGGACAGGCAGGTGCTCGACCGCGCGCCGAGACTGCGCGCCTGCATCCACGCGGCCGGTACCGTGAAGAAGCATCTCGACCCGGTCGTCATCGAACGTGGCGTGGCCGGGGCGTCCGCTGCCCTCGCCAACGCCGTGCCCGGCGCCGAGCACAGCATCGCCGCGTTGACGCTCGGCCCAAGGCAGGCCTTCGTCCGCGCCTGGGCGGCGATCTCGGCTAATGATCCGCGCTCGGGGATAAACCAGCGGCTCTGTCCGTTGACGCGAGGTACATCCTTCATGACTTGGCCCAGCATGAGTTTGGTGAGGTCGTTCGGCGAGTATTGCTTGCCGTCGAAGACCCACACCAGCGGGCGGGCGCGGTCGTTGATCCAGTTTGCGCGCCCGCGAAAATGAGGAGGTAGGGCGTACCGCGGTGCGGCTGGCGTTGGAGCATCAGGCGCGCAGCGGCAGTCCGCCGCATGTCATCCTCGGCACGCATCTGGTGGTACGCGACTCGGTCCGACCCCGCCTCAGGTGAGGCGGGGCCGGACGGGATGGATTACTTGGCCGCGGCGTACTCGGTGGCCAGTTCCTCAGCAACCTTGTCTCCACCGGCCTGTCGCCACTGAGTGATCGTTTCTTTCCAGGAACTGGCCGGTGCGCGGCCGAAGATAATCGCGGAGCTGCTGTCACCGACGATCCGTAGCAGTTCAGCGCCCTTGCTGGTCTGGGTTGCGGATCGCAGGCCGAGCGCGGGGTCGACGACGGACTTCGGCAGTACGGCCTTCTCCCAGTCGTAGACGGCGCGAGCGGCTTCCGGGTAGCCCGGCAGATACAGCACCGCCGGCGCGACGGCGATGAACTTGACCGGGACGTTGTCGCTGTTTTCGACCTTGAACAGCTCGGTGGTCTTGATGCCGCCGCTTTCCTTGGTGTAGTGAGCTCCCTCGACCCCGTAGTTGACGAGTTCGTATTCGCTGGTGCCGAACGGGGCGGCGAGGTAGTCGCAGATCCGTAGCAGCATCTTGATTCGGTCGGTGCTGGCCTTCTTGAAGGCGGCGTGGCCGAAGTAACCGGTGCCTCGCCATGGTGTGGGGTTGGGCCCGTAGGGTCGGCCGAGGTCAAGGGCGAACCGGTTGTCGATTTTGGTCAGCGTACTCAGTTTGACCGAGCCGAAGCCGTCGGTCATGGAGGTGACGGTGCCGTTGTGCCAGAAGGTCTGCAGGTCGGTGGAGCTGATGGAGAGGCTGTCGGGGTGGTACGTGCCGGCTTCGGCCAGTCTGCGCATGACGCCGAGTGCCTCTTCGAACTGGGGTGTGGTGATGGTGTTGACGAAGCTGTCGCCGTCGAGTCGCCAGCCGTTGGGGGCGCCCAACGAGCCGGCGTGGTAGGTGACGGCGCCGAGCCCCCCGAAGAGTGGCTTGGAGCCGGCGATGCCCCAGCGGCGGTTTCCGGTGACCTGTTTGAGACCGTTGATGAAGCCGTCGGTGTCCCAGTCGACCGGAACACCGGCCTGGTTGAGGGCGGTGCGGTTGACGAAGAGGCTGTTGCCGGGCGCAGGGCGCTCCAGGGGCACGCCGAAGATCCTGCCGTCGATGCGGCCCATGGCCTGCCAGGCACGCGTCGGGATGTTGGCGAGGTTCGGATAGTCCTTGATCGCGTCACCGCCGACGAGATCGGAGATGTCGGCGCAACTGGCCTGGATGAACTCGTGCGAGCGGGGCAGCGCCAGCTGACTGAACATGATGATGTCGGGCAGATCGTCGCCGGAGGCCATCAGGGTGGTCATCTTCTGGCCGTACTCGGCGTCCGGGACGACGATGATCTTCAAGTTGACGTTCAGAGCCTTGTTGATCGCCTGCCAGTACTGGTTCGCTTCCAGCGGTCTGGGTGGGGCGCCGTAGGTGATGACCATCGCGGTGACCTCGGAACCGTCCCCGACGGTGTCGCTGACCGACTTGACCACCTGTTGGGGGTAGTTCAGGTAGAGCTGCTGTACACCCGACTCGTCGCCGGGCGCGTCCGGCGGCGGTCCGGCGAACGGCGTGTAGGTGGGCCATGGGGCGAGGTCCTTGCCGGCGTTGCTGACGTCACCACCGGAGCCGTCGCCGCATGCGGTGAGCAGTGGACCGGCGAAGCCGGCGAGGGCGCCGGCGCCGGCGAGTTTCAGCAGCGACCGCCGGTTAACGTGGACAGTCATGCGGTCCGTCCTCTCTGGTGAGGGGCGATCAGGCCTTGAGAGCGCCGGTGAGTACGCCCTTGACGAAGTAGCGTTGTAGGAACGGGTAGACGAGAACGATGGGTGCAGTGGCGAGTACGACCACGGCCATCTGTGTCGATTGTGGAGCGGTCGCGGCGCCGGCCTCGCCGGAGATGTCGGCGCCACCGGTTACGTACTGGCGGAGGACCGTGCCGATCGGCCATTTCGTCTGGTCGTTGAAGTAGATGATGGCCTCGAAAAAGCGGTTCCAGTACGCGACGGCGTAGAACAGTCCGACGACCGCCAGGACTGCTTTGGACAGCGGCAGCACGATCCGCCACAGGATGGACCAGTCGCCGGCGCCGTCGATACGCGCTGCTTCCAGCAGTTCCGCCGGTATCGCCTGGAAGAAGCCGCGCATGACAACCAGGTTGAAAACGTTGATCAGGAACGGCAGGATCAGCGCCGCGTACTGGTCGAATAGGCCGGTGGTACGGACCACCAGGAACAGCGGGATCATCCCGGGCGGGAACAGGAACGTGAACAGGACGAGCAGGAGCAGGGGCCGTCCGCCGTAGACGTTTGGTCGACTCAGTGCGTAGGCCAGGAAGACCGTGCAGGTCAGGCTCAACGCCGTGCCGATGATCGTGACGGCCGCGCTGACCAGCAGCGCACGCGTCACGATACCGCCGTCGAGGATCTCCGAGTACGCCTCGAAGGTGATCCGTTCCGGCCACACCACCCAGCCGCCGTTTGCGATCACGTCCTGCGGGGTGGCCAGGCTCGTCGCCAACACCGTCCACAACGGGAAGAGAACGAGCGTCACGACGACGGCGAGCGCCACGGCCTTCGCGATCCGGACGCCCGGTCCCGGACGGCCCTGCCATGCGGGATAGACATGCTTCACCGCTGGTACACTCCCTGCTCGCCGAGCCGGTGCGCGACCTTGTTCGCCGTGTACACCAACGCCACCCCGATGACCCCCTTGAACAGACCGGCCGCGGCCGCGTACCCGAACTCGCCGTTGGCGAAGCCGGTGAAGTACACGAACGTGTCCAGCACCTCCCCCGCCTCCGGGCCGACCGCCTGCCGCTGCAGGAAGAACTGCTCGAATCCGACGTCGAGGAACTCTCCCAACCGGAGCACCAGCAACAACACGATCACCGGCCGGATGCCTGGCAACGTCACGTGCCATAACCGCCGCCACCAACCCGCGCCATCCAGCGCCGACGCCTCGTACTGCTGGTCGTCGACCTGCGACAGGGCGGCCAGGAAGATGATCGTGGCCCAACCACATTCCTTCCAGATCACCTGCGCGATCACCAGCGGCTTGTACGCATCCGGGTTGCCGATGATGTGGACCGTCCCCAGGCCCAGGTCACCCAGCCAACCGTTGACCACCCCGGCACCACCGAGCATGTGCTGGAACAGCGCCACCACGATTACCCAGGACAGGAAGTGCGGTAGGTAGACCACACTCTGCACGAACCGCTTGATGGTCGAACCCACCAGGCTGTGCAGCAACAACGCCAACGCCAAGGGCGCCGGGAAGAAGAACACCAACTGCAACCCGGCGACGACTATCGTGTTACGCACCGCGTTCCAGAAGTCCGGATCGCCGAACATCTGCTGGAAGTTCGCCAGTCCGACCCACTGGCTGCCCGTCACACCGAGAAACGGCACGTAGTCAACGAAAGCCAGCGTGTTACCAAACAACGCGCCGTAATGAAAGACGAGAAAGTAGCCGATGCCCGGCACCATCAACAACAGCAACAGCCAGTCCCGGCGGATCCGCTGCCGATGACCGAGTCGCCTCCCCGAGGGCCCACCCTGCGAACGAGGCCCTGCGGACTCTCCGGAACGCCCCGCTTCGGGCGGCCGCTCGGCATCGATCGCACTCACGTCCGCAGCCTCCCGTGGTCACCGTCGTCATCGAGCCGAAACAAGGTGGCACGAAGATAAAACGCTTACGCTGCCTAGTCAACAGGTGGACCGCTCTGCTTCAGCAACCTAGGCTCGGCGTCGCGTAAGCGTTTACATCACTGACCAACCGGAGGTCCGCTCGTGCCGGAACGCCCCCTCGCGCTCCTCGCCATGCAGCCTTGGGCGTTGCCCGACCTGTTCCCGCCGGACGTGCTGGACCGGCTGCGGAGGCTGGTACGGCTCGAACCGAAGGCCACCCTCACGGCGTTTGGAACGGCGGCTGCCGCAGCCGCACTACATGACGTGGACGTCCTGCTGACCGGCTGGGGCTGCCCACGCATCGACGACACCGTGCTCGCCGCCGCACCACGGCTGCGGGCGGTCATCCACACCGCCGGCTCGGTCAAGAAACACGTCGACCCAGCCGTGTTCGCCCACGGCATCGCCGTCTCCTCGGCCGCGCAGGCGAACGCGGTACCGGTCGCCGAGTACACCGTCGCCGCACTCGTGTTCGCCGCCAAACGGGTGTTCACCAGAGCCCACTGGTACGCGCATGACCGCGCCGCCGGCGACTGGCGCTCAGGCGTCGGCACGGGACTCTACGGCAGCACGGTCGGCGTCGTCGGCGCATCCCGCACCGGCCGGCTCGTTCTTGAACGACTACGTGCCTTCGACGTACGGCTACTCCTTGCCGACCCGCACGTCACCGCCGAGCAGGCCCTCGCCCTCGGCGCGGAGCTGGTGGACACCGACGAGCTGTGCCGCCGCAGCGACCTGGTCACCCTCCACGCACCAGCGCTACCGGAGACTCACCACCTGCTCGACACCCGGCGGCTCGACCTGTTCAAGGACGGTGCCGTCCTCGTCAACACCGGCCGCGGGTCCCTCGTGGACACCGCAGCCCTCACGATCCACTGCACCAGTGGCCGCCTCGACGCCGTGCTCGACGTCACCGACCCCGAACCACTGCCACCCGACCACCCGCTCCTGCACCTGCCCAACGTGCTGGTCACCCCGCACCTGGCCGGCTCGCAGGGCCACGAGCTACGCCGCCTCGGCGAGTTCACCGTGGCAGAGGTCGGACGCTTCGTCCGGGGAGAGCCGCTGCGCGGCATCATCCACGGCGGGGACCTGCACCGCATCGCGTAACACCGCCCAGGCCCCGGTGCGTCCGGTTAGGCGCTGCCGATCGGTTGACGTCATGACTGCGGCATCGCCCGGACGGGCGGTAGACATTCCAGCGCCGCCTGTTCGAGCCGTTGTCGACGCGGCCGGGTCATCGGCACCATGCTCTCCCCCACATGCTGCGACCGCGTCGGATCGTCACCTCAGCAACCCTGCTGGCCTGGCGCTGACGCATCCAGCGACGACCCTGGAGCCACTCAAGGCGTGCCGACCGACCATCGGTCAACGACGAGGTCCGTGCCCCGGTCGCACTGCTTCCTCGTTCAGCGTGGTCTCCAGGATTGTGTTGGCGTTCTGACGGTCAGGGCGAAAGGGATCTAGGGCCTGTGTCGAAGTCGGTGCCGGGGCTTGAGGTGGCTTGAGGATCTTCGCGTGTCGGAGATCGAAAATGGGCGAGGTCTCCGGTAGATGGTTCAGCGACCAAGCAGAACATGAAACCGGAGACCTCGTGGACACCCTAGCGGTGACGAGGCGGTTCGACCTGACCGACGGGCAGTGGGCGAAGTTGGAGCCGTTGCTGTCGGCGCCGAAGCGGCCAGGTCGACCGTCGTTGTGGAGTAGGCGGCAGTTGATCGACGGGATCCGGTGGCGGATCCGGGTGGGTGCTCCGTGGCGGGACGTTCCACCGCAGTACGGGTCCTGGTCGGCGGTGTAAGCCCTGTTCCGCAGGTGGCGGCGCGACGGCACCTCGAAACGGGTCCTCACCGCGTTGCAAGCCCTCGGCGATGCGGTTGACAGGATCACCTGGGACGTGTCGGTTGACTCGACCAGCGCCCGCGCTCACCAGCAGCACGCCGCCGGCGCGCGGAAAGAGGGGGATCTGCAGGCCGAACCACCCGGCGGCGTCAGCGTCGAGCCGGCCGACCATGCACTCGGCCGCTCCCACGGTGGGCTGACCACGAAGCTGCACCTGGGCTGCGCCAAAGGTCAGAAACCCCTCGCCATCGTGCTGACCGCGCCGGGCACCGCGTGACAGCCCGCAGTTCATCCCGGTCCTGGCCCCCATCCGCGCCCCCACGCCCGGTCACCGGCCGGCCGCGGACCCGTCCGGACTGGGTCCTGGCCGCCAAGGCGTACACGTCGAAAGCGAACCGTGCCTACCTAGGCCGGCGAGGGATCGCCGCGACCATCCCGAGCAAGACCGACCAGGACGCCCACCGGCGAGCGAAGGGGCTCCAAAGGGCGGCCGTCCTCCGGCCTTCGACCCACACATCTGCCAGCAGCGTCACGCCGTGGAGTGCGGGATCAACCGGCTCAAGCGCAACCGGGCCGTGGCGACGCGCTTCGACAAGCTGGCCGCCCGGTACGAAGCCACCATCCACCTCCCCGCGATCAACGAGTGGCTGTGACGGACTTCGACACAGGCGGCAATCGTGAGGGTAACGGTTTACGTCGCCAGGGTCCACTGAGGCGACGTCGTACCCAGGCTCGGTTCCTCAAGGCGCTTTCTACCTGCAGATCTACGCATCGGTGACGTCGAGGTCCACAATCCAGTCTTGCGTTGCGCCTAGGAAAACGTTTCAATCCTGCTACCGGTATGCATTGGTCACTGTAGTTGCAGCCCGACCGCACACCCGCTGGATGCGCCGGCACCACAGCCAGCCGGAGTCCCTGTATCACGCCGTCCGCCGACCCGTCACCCCTCGTGGAAGCGCTTGCTTGGAGCTTTTCCATGCGACACCGTTCCCGCTCACCGCCGTAGTCATCCCAGTATCGGAGTGCCCACCCCGTCACGACCTTCCGGCGACAGCGGCGGAAGCACCTCCGCCGAGACCGGCGATCTCCCCCGCCGAGAACGTCCGCTCATCGACACGCCGCCCACGCCGAACGACTCGACCCGACCGATCGAAGGTCAGCCAGGTCACCGACGACACCACCCACTTCTCGAAGCAGGCCGCCCCCAGGAGCACAGCAACTCGGCGGCGGTAGGAGCCGCAACAACGCGGTGCCCGAGCAGGATCTGGTGATCCGACCCGGTATCCACACCACCGCGCTCGCGTGCCCGGTACGAGCACTAGCAAGACCGAGGACGAGGCGGTCGAGCGCGACGTGACGGCCACTCCTCAAACACACCGCCGACTTCGCACAAGCGACGCGGCGCAGGCGGCCCGTCCCTGACACTTGGAGGAAGTCCTTGACCACAGACGACCGACGCGACGATATTCGTCGCCGGAAAACTCTTGCGCTCTGTGCCGTGGCCAGCATGGTGCTCGGGGTGGCGACGGGACCAGCAGCGTCCGCCGCGGCTCCGCAGCCGGCGTCGCAAACCCACGCAGCCGCAGGTGCACGGCCGATGGAGCGGCTCGATCGCGGCGTGGTCGCGGTGCGAGCGAGCGATCGCGAGGTGCTGGTCAGCTGGCGCCTGCTCGGGCTCGACCTGAACGGCATCGGCTTCGATGTCGAACGCTCCACCGACGGTGGCCCCTACCGCAAGCTCAACCGCAGCGTTCTGACCGGGGGGACCAACTACGTCGACAGCACCGCCGACCTGCGCAGGTCTCACCACTATCGAGTGCGGCCGGTGGTCGGCAACCGGCCGCAGGAGCCGAGCCGGCCGTTCGCCCTGTCAGCCAACCACGCGATCGAGCCGGCGGTGCGCATCCCGCTCCGCACCGGCGGACCGATCAAGTTCGTTTGGGTCGGCGACCTCGACGGCGACGGCGCCTACGACTACGTCCTGGACCGGCAGACCGCTCCGCAGAAGATCGAGGCCTACCGCAGCGACGGCACCTTCCTGTGGCAGATGGACCTCGGCCCGAACAGCGTCGACCAGAACAACATCGAGGGCGGCTCAGCCACCGTCGACGTCGGCCACAACGACGGCGTCACCGTCTACGACCTCGACATCGACGGCCGCGCCGAGGTGGCCATCCGGGTCGCGAACGGCGTCACCTTCGGCGACGGCACCACGCACACCGAGACCGACAACGTCCGTCAGTCCATCGCCATTCTCGATGGTAGGACCGGCGCCCCCAGAGCCATCGCCCCGGTTCCGGGCGACTACCTCGTCGACGGGCCGATGTACGCCCGCTTCGGTGTCGGCTACCTCGACGGCTCCACCCCCTGCCTGGTCGCATACATGAAGAACCGCATCGGCAGCGGCGACTTCAACCTGATGTTCACCGCCTGGCGGTACAACGGTCGTTCGCTGACGCAGCAGTGGAAGTTCCTGCGCGGCAACCAGCCCCTTCCGGACGGGCACAACACCCGCATCGTTGACGTGGACGGCGACGGCCGCGACGAGGTCGGCGAGATCGGCTTCATGCTCAACGGTGACGGCACCCTGCGCTACAACCTCCGCGGGCAGGGGATCATCCACGGCGACCGGTGGTTCATCGCCGACATCGACCCCAACCGGCCTGGGCTGGAGGGGTACGGCATCCAGCAGGACCACCCGGACGGGCTGCTCGACTACTACTACGACGCC
Organism: Plantactinospora sp. CA-294935; assembly: GCF_050936445.1. Lineage (NCBI taxonomy): Bacteria > Bacillati > Actinomycetota > Actinomycetes > Micromonosporales > Micromonosporaceae > Plantactinospora > Plantactinospora sp. CA-294935. The sequence goes on along the minus strand of NZ_JBNJMU010000001.1, from coordinate 5,374,919 downwards.
GCCACCGGCGCCATCATCTGGAAGCACACCAGCGATGCTCCCGGCGCGGACGCGGGCCGCGGCATGGTCGCCGACATCGACCCGCGCCACCCGGGCATGGAGGTCTGGTCGATCAACGGCGAGGTCAACTACGAACAGGGCATACCCACCGGGCTCTACAACGCCGCGTCGAACCGGTTGGTCGAGCCCGACATTACGAAGCAGCCGTGGCCGCACATGGGCGTGTGGTGGGACGGCGACCCGCTCCGAGAATTGTTCAACGCCGACCCGTTCCCGGAGCGACGTGACGCCAGGATCGAGAAGTGGGATCTCGCCAATCCGGCCGTACCCTGGGCGCTGCCTCGGCTGGTGACTACCTCTGACTACGGCGCCGCGACCGGCTTGGGGAACAGCGTCTACCCGACCCTGATTGCCGACATCCTCGGCGACTGGCGCGAAGAGGTAGTGCTGCCCAGCCCCGAGTTCGACGAACTCGTCATCTTCACGACCAACCGGCCCACCGACACCAGGCTCTACACCCTGGCCCACAACCCGGCCTACCGCAACGGCATGACGCTCAAGGGCTACCTACAGTCCAGCAACGTCGACTACTTCTTGGGCCACCGGATGGCCACACCACCCCAACCGGACATCAGCTACGCCGGCCCTCAGCCGGCGGATCGACACGGAGCGGTCCATCCATCGGGATCGTGACGACCGCCCCTGCCGCCGACCGGCACGGGTCGGATTTCGAAGTCGGCGCCAGGGCTTGAACTGGCATGAGGATCTCCGCGTGTCGGAAATCAAGTTGTAGCGAGGTCTCCGGTAGATGGTTGGGCGACCAGGCAGAACCTGACAACCGGAGACCTCGCGGACACCCTAGCGGTGACGAGGCGGTTCGACCTTACCGGCGCCTGGTGGGCGGTGCTGGAGCCGCTGTTGCCAGCGCCGAAGCGGCCAGGTCGACCGTCGTCGTTCTGGAGCAGACGCCCGGCGGAAGACGCGCAGTGGTGGCCGGTACCGGGCCTGTCCAGTTTAATCAGCGGGTACGTGTCGTTCGAGTTCGTCAACTGCCCGGGCTACTACCTACGCCACGCCGACTACGACTTCTCGTCGTCCAGAATCTCACCCTGACGGCGGACGACCGTCAGGAAGGTGAGGACGGGCGGCGCCGTGCTACGGCGTGGTCACCGTCAGAGCTGCGGTCGACGGCGAGCCCGACGCGACAAAGCCGAAGGTGGTCGAGGTGTTGGCCGCCAGCGACCCGTTGTACGAGGCATTGCGGACCGTTACCGCCGAGCCGCTGATGTTCAACGTGCCGTTCCAGACCTGGCTGATAGCCTGGCCGCTGGCCAGGGTCCACCGGGCGGTCCAGCCGTTGATCGGCAGGCTGCCCGCCGACACGGTCACCTCGGCCTGGAACCCACCCGGCCATGTGTTGGTGATCTGGTATGTGGCGCTGACCGCTCCCCCGGGTGCCGACGTCGTCGGGGACGGCGTGGTCACCGGCGGGGTCGTCGGACCCGTGGTCGGGTCGGCGCCCGGGACGAATTCCCATCTGGTACCGGATCCGCTGGCGTCGGCCGGCAGGCGGTCGCGGGCGGCGGTGTCGCCGTACATGGTCCAGCGTGCCCAGTCCACGACGGTGGCCGGGAAGCGGTTGTCGCTCCAGAAGCTGGTGTGGCTGCCACCGACAAAGGTGAGGAACGCCTTGGGCGCGGGCAACTCCGCGTACGCCTGCCGGGCCGAGGAGTACTGCGTGAGGTCGTCACGGTCGCCGTGAACGAACAACACCTTGGCTCGGACCGAACTGGCGGGGTTGCCCATGTCGACGCAGGACTGCGGGTTGGCCGAGATGATCCGGCTGTCCGGCCAGGAGGTCAGCAGGCCGTGGGTGGTCATGCCACCCAGCGAGTGCCCGGACACGCCGACGCCGATGCTGGTGTCGATGTGCCCGGCCAACGGTCCGCTGCCGTTGAGCGCCAACGTGCGGGTGAGGATCTCCGAGACGTCCCGGGAGGTGTTGCCGTTGTTGACGTCGTCGAAGTTGTGCTCGAAGTGCGGCGCGGGAACCACGAACCCGGCCGCGGCCAGCACCCGGATGATGAACAGCGAATTCTGCGGGCTGCTCTGGTACCCGTGGGTGAAGTTGTAGACGGGGAAGATACCCGCGGCCACCGGGGCGTTGGTGACCGGATTGCCGCCGGGGTTGCCGGTCGCTGGGTAGTACACGTAGGTCGTGCACGGACGGCTTCCCCGCGTCCAGTTGTACTGCCGTACCCCTACGGCGAACGGCGTTGTCGGCGCAGTCCCCAGGGCGCCGACCGGGGCGGCGTTCGCTTGCCACGCGCCGAGCAGGGCCACACCTCCAGCGGTCGCCGCCGCAGCGGTGCTCACCTTCAGGAAAGTACGTCGTCGCATCGACAAGGTGACTCCTTCGTGGAGTTCCAGGTGGTTCGGGCGCCCCCTGTGACCGGTCGCCGTGCGAGCCACCTACCGGCCTGCCCACGCCGGTAGTGCAGGAAATGGCAAGCCAGGACGGCATGGCGACGTGGCTCGGTGTGCCCGGCTCAGTGCCGTGTGAGTGCTCCCATTCGGATGTATCAGAAAGTGTTATCGTCGGACGCAAAATTGTCAATCGACGACCCTCAACGTACGGCACCGGTCTGGTGCCTGCGCCAGCATGGTGAGGAGAAGGCATGGGGATCAGACACCCCGTCCGCACGGCGGTGGCGGTGACCGCAGTCGCGGCCCTGGTGAACATGGGGATGTTTGCGGCGCCCACGCCAGCGCAGGCGGTCTTCGGGGACGTGGACATCAAGCCGATCGAGAGCAACATCGCCGCGAAGTTCTGGGCCTCGGCGACGGCCACCAGCGGCGCTTCCACCGCCCGGCTGGCCATCGACGGCGACCCGACGACATCCTGGTACGCCGACCACCCCCGCGCCCGGCAGCGGTTGACCGTCGACCTTGGCGGCGCCTACGACAACCTGCGCAAGGTCAAGGTGATGTTCGCGGACCGCGGGGTGGCGTACCGGTACGTCGTCGAGGCGTCGTCCGACGGCCGCCGGTGGAAGACGGTCGCCGACAGATCCCGCAACCACACCGTCTCCCGCGGAGCGGTGCACCTGTTCACCCGCCCGGATACCCGCTTCGTGCGGCTCACGGTCGATGGTGTGCCGGGCCGCGCCAGGGTGGGGGTCAGTGAGATCCAGGTCTTCAACTACCTGCGCGACGACCTGGTGCTCGGCGCCGACATGTCCTGGGTGGACGACTTCCAGACCCGCCACTACTGGGTCGACCCCTTGGCCGCCGACCGGGGCGCCGGGCCGCACCTGCTCGACGTAGCCAAGGATCGCGGCATGCAGTACGCGCGGCTGCGGATCTTCAACGAACCGAGGAACGAGAGCACCGGCGCACTGGCGCCGATCCCCCGCCAGGGCCCGGAACGCTCGCTGGAGTCGGCACGGTGGATCAAGGATCGAGGCATGGGCCTCGGCATCGACTTCCACTACGCGGACTCCTGGGCCGACCCGAGCAAGCAACCAAAGCCACGCGCCTGGGCCGAGCTGGAGTTCGACGACCTGAGCGATGCCGTGTACGGCTTCACCGCCGACTACCTGCGCCGGCTGATCCGACAGGGCACCACACCGGACAAGGTCGCCGTCGGCAACGAGATTATCAACGGCTTCCTGTACGGCAGCGAAGCAGCCCTCATCGGCACGACCAACCCGCCGTACTTCGTCGACCAGGCAGACATTTACCAGTCCAAGCCCGGCGGCGGCCTGCTGTGGCAGTACTGGGGTTCGACCGACCCGGTCCAGCAGCAGCTCTACGACCAGGCATGGGACCGATTCACCACTCTGGCCGCAGCCGGGATCAAGGCCGTCCGCGACGCATCCCCCACGTCCAAGGTCGAGATCCACGTGATCGTCGGACCGAACCGGCTCGCCAAAACCATGGAGTTCTGGCACCAGTACCTCACCCGGGTGAAGGCCAAGGGCCAGAACCCCGACGTGCTGGCCATCTCCTACTACCCGGAGTGGCACGGCACGCCCGAGGCGCTGGAACTGAACCTGCACACGATCGCGACCACGTACCCCGAGTACGAGATCGAGGTGGCGGAGACCGCCTACCCCGCGTCCGGCGGCGACGGTGCGCCGATGCCCAACTCGCCGTTCCCGCGCACCATCCAGGGCCAGGCAGACGCGATCCAGCGGGTGTTCCAGGCCGTCAACGACGTGGTCGACGACCACGGGACCGGCGTGCTGGTCTGGGAGCCGGCCGGCTTCCAGAGCATGTTCCACGCCGTACCCGAGCTGTCCAACACGTGGGAGCCACACGCGTCCGTCGACGTGTACAACGCCAGCCGCGCCACGCACATCCTGGAGGATGTCGTCTACACGGCCACCGGGGTCGGCGGTGTTCCGGCACTGCCGTCAACCATCCGCGTGCTCACCACCGCGACCAACACTTTCACCGCCGTCCCCGTCCGCTGGCAGGCCCTGCCGCCGGGGGCGACCGACGTGCCCGGCGAGGTGGTCGTCGCCGGCATGACCGAACGGGGCGCGATAACCGCGATCATCGACGTCGTCGAGCCTTCCTCCGTGCTGCCCTCGCCCCACAGGTAGGGCAGACCGGACAGCCGGACAGGCGGGCCGCCGCTTGAGCGCGGCGGCCCGCACCGCGTCTGCTCGCCGGTCGGGAAACCGACGCGTCGACGACGGCATCGCGTCGCGGTAGGTGTGGGACGGGCGGCCTGGACTGTGGAGGGCTCCGGCGGCCATGTCCGCGACGGTGTGCGCCTGCATGCCCGGCCGGTGCCCGCGAGGCCCGGGCTGTCTCTCCGACGTAAGATCGCGCAGCCACCGGCAGGGCAAGCTGTACCGGTGGCTACGCCAGCCTCTTCCTACCGGGCGAGGATCACGTCGACGTAGTCGAGGTCGACGCCGGGCTGGGGTTGTCCGGTCTGCCGGGGATCGCTCTTGGCGAAGGTGAGGGTGGACGTTCCGGCCGGTGGTTGTCTGCCGCCGGTCCGGGCAGGGGTGAGGTTATCTGGCTCGGTGTAGGTTTGCCAGGCGGTCTCGTATTCGTCCGGGCTGAGGTAGCCGAGCTCGTTGGTTCCGGCGGGTGTTGTACCAGGTGTCGATGTATTCCAAGAGGGCGTCTGATTCAAGTATTTTGTGAGTGATGTCATCTTCAGATGTCTCGCCAGGTTGGGGTGGTTTCGTCGGTGACCCGTTTGGTGAGGTTGTCGATCATCGCGATGCGAATCATGCTGACGGAGTTGTGGGGTAGGGCTTCGTAGTCACGGGCGAGGCGCCGGTGCAGCATGATCCAGCCCAGGGTGCGTTCGATGACCGATCGGCGTTCGACCACCGAGAATCCTTTGACGTGCGGGTCTTTGGCGACGACCTCGACGTCGATGCCGAGGGTGGCACCGTGTTCGATCACCTTGTTCTTGAAGTCGGCGTCGACCCAGGTCTTGGCCAGGGCGGGATGCGCGGCTTTGGCCTGATCAAGGAGGTCGACGCCGATGGTGTTGTCGCTGACGCTGGCCGCGGTGACGATGACGGCGAGGAGCAGGCCGAGGGTGTCGGTGACGATGCCGCGTTTACGTCCGACGATCTTCTTGCCGGCGTCGACCATCCGATCAGCGGGCCATTAGCCCACCAACCACCAGCCCGCTCCGAACTCGCCAACAGGCTCACCAATGTCACCTTCGGCCGTAAGGATTGACGCGTCTGGGCCGGGCCGCGTCGGGTAGTACGCAAACCCGATCCCGCTCTCGGCGCGCCAGTCCTGCCACAGCAGCAGAAACAGCGCACAGTCCTTGCGGCCGGTCTGCGGATCGGTCGACCCGCAGCGGTGATGAGCCCGCCCATCCACGGACAAAAATCGCAGCCGCCAGGGCAGGGCAGTATCGCCGTTGACCCGCCCGGCCCGGTAGTCGGCAGCCAACCGTGCAAGGTCACCGCGGTGCTGTCGGAACTGGCCCTCCGGAGTGCGTTGCGGCAGGCCCAATGTCCACAAGGCGGCTCCGGTGAGCGCGGCCAGCAAGCTCACGACCACTGCCAGCCGCACCGCCCCATGCCACACCAGCCTGCCAGCAGCGAGTACCGGTACGACGATCACCCACAGCCAACAGACCGAGATCAACGACCACGTCACCATCGACAGCACGCCGAACAACGGCAACACCAGGTAGTACGAAGCGGCCAGCGCCAGCCAGCCCAGCACCAACACCACAGCCACCAGCCAGAAACGGTGATGTTTGGACCTATCGGTCACAGGCTCAGCCATGAAGGCAGTTTGCCATCGCAAAGATCATCACACCAACGGGTCTGGTCCACCTCCACTGGACCCTCACCAGATCCCCTCACAGTGGCACCGGCTGCTGCGACCACACCAACACGCCAACCCGGTGAACATTCATGGTCAGCGCACTAGTGGATGCCTCAGGCGCGGATCGCGGCATGACAGGACGTGTAGCGCAGGCAATCATGATCCATAATGGCTAGCGTGCAAACCGCCCCCACCGGCGCAACACCTCGTCGGACTGTTCACCGGCTGCGCTCGCTGGCCGCCCTGGAATTGATGAACATCCCACTGCAAGGCTGGGTATGGTTCGGCCTGGTCGGACTACCCGCTACGGGAGCCAACCTGGTCGGCTTCGGCCTGTTTGCGCTACTGCTGATCGAGGGCGCCGCGTACTGGGTGGCCAAGCTGCATCAGATAAGCGTTCGCCGAGGACACCTTCCGGCGTTGGCGACCTTTCGCGCGGCCCGCATCGTCAACCCGCTACTCCTGGCCGCTGGCCTCGTGGCCACTGGACAAGCCGCCGCGATGGATCCTGGGCGCACCTCCTGGCCAGGACTTGCCTTCGCACTGTTCGCAGTCCTGGAGCATGTCAACTACTTTCACGTCCAGCTCATGCATGACACGCCCGCAGACCTGCGCCGACTGCGGTCGGTCGGGCTGCGTACCTCGCACCTCGCCCGCGACATCGCGCGGTCCGCGGCCGATACATCTGTGCGATGAAGACCTGACGTCACGAAGGACCGGGGCGACCGGCCGGGGCATCTGGTTGTCAACGAGCTCGGCTTCGATGTCGGCGAGGCGCTTGTCGAGGAAACGGTTGTTGGAGCGGGCCGCCTGGAGCTTCTGGTCGAGCAGCCTGTTGTTCTCGGTGAGCTGGCGGACGCGTTGCTTCAGGTTGGTGTTCTCCACTGCGATGCGTTGGGAGGTTCCTTCGCCGTACTCGGCTTGCAGGTCGCGGATTTGTCCCAGAAGAAGGCCGCATGACCAATCCGGCACCCGGCCTCGACATCCCGAAGCGAACCGAACGCGAGCGACTCAATGCCGCCCTGCACGCCGCCGACGCCGAAACTGGCTTCTGGGACGACAACGGCCGCCCCACACCATGGCCCGACGACATCGACGACTGGACCGCCGACATCCGCCAATCTCCCACCCCTGAACCTGAACACCCGCCCTTCTAGACCAGCTAGAGACCTTTGTGATCAGGGTCTGGCTGGGGAAGGTGGAGGTAGACTCGGGCGATGGCGCGCTGGAATCCATTTAAGACAAAGCGAGCTACGGGCGAGGAGTTGTACGCGGCCGGCCGCTACGAGGAAGCGCGTGCCGCCTTCGCCGCGGCCATCACCGAGAACCAGCAGCGGCTCCAGTCGCGCCTGGACGATGTGGAGCTCAACGCCGCCATCGCCCGCGACCTCAACAATCTGGGGCTATGCCCTTCCCCTCGTAGCGTGGGGGCCAGAGCTTGAGGGATAGAGGTTCATGGCTGGGACGAGACGGCAGTTCGATCCGGAGTTCCGGGCGGGCGCGGTGCGTATCGTGCGTGAGACGGGTAAGTCGATCGCTCAGGTCGCCCGTGACTTGGGGATCAACAGCGGGACCCTGGCCAACTGGGTGAAGAGGGACGGTGAGACTCGCGGTGAGGCCGCTGCGGGGCAGCTGGCCGAGGACGAGCGGGCGGAGCTGGCCCGGCTGCGGCGGGAGAACGCCGGGTTGGCGATGGAGCGTGATGACGCCCCTATGGTTGTCAAGTCGTCTGGGTCGGTGTTGGTGCTGGTGGCAGGGCTGCGGTGATGAGGGGGAAGATCTCGCGGGCGACGTAGCGTTTCAGGCAGCGGATGATTTCCTTGGTGGATTTGCCCTCGGTTGAGCGTTTGGTGGCGTAGTCGCGGGTGCGTTGGTCGCGGCCGAGTCGGGTCAGGACGATGGTGTAGAGGGCGCTGTTGGCGCGTCGGTCGCCGCCGCGGTTGAGACGGTGTCGGGGTGGTCTTGCCCGACGACGCCTCGATGGGGTTGACGCCGCAGAGGGCGGCGAACGCGGCCTGGTTGGTCAGCCGGTCGGGGTTGTCACCGGCGGTGATGAGCAGCGCCGCGGCGGTGTCGAGGCCGATGCCGTACTGGTCGAGCAGCTGCGGGGCGCAGGCGGTGATGGCGGTGCTCATCTGCTGTTGCAGGGCTCGGGTTTCGTCGGTGAGGGCCAGGACGCGGCGGGCCAGGCTGCGCAGGACGGTGCTGGTCGCCGCGTGGGTGCTGTGTTCGGTGGTGGTGGGCAAGGTCGCGCAGGCGCGGATCAGCGCGACGCGACCGAGGCCGTTCAGCGACTCCCGCAGCGTCGGGTCGGCTCGTACGAGCACGGCCTTGAGCTGGTTGATGGCCTGGGTGCGGGCCTTGACCGCCGAGTCTTTGGCGATCTTGAACATGCGGATCATCTCCACGGCGCCGTCGCCGCTCTTGGCCAGGCCGGTGGCTTGACTGGACAGTACAGCGCGGGCGGCGTTCTCGGCGTCGACCGCGTCGGTCTTGCCCCGTCGGCGGCGCACGGCACGGTCGGGCCGGTTGACCTCGATGACCTGCAGCCCGTCGCGATGCAGATGCCGGGTCAGTGCGGTGCCGTGTGAACTCGTGCCTTCCACGCCGGCGCGGCGCAGCCGGCCGTGTCGGCGGGCCCAGTCCACCAGGTCGGTGTAGCCGGTGGTGGTGGTCGGGAATGTGCGGGTGCCCACCAGGGCGCCCAGCACAGTGATCACTGCAGCGACGTGGGCATCGTTGTGCGTGTCCACCCCCAGGATGATCTCCTCATCCACGGTGGCGGTATTGGTCGGGGTGTCGGTGGTCAAGCCAGATCCTTCGACGCGGGGTCAGGGACTGACGTCGACCAGACGCGGTGGTCAGGACTGTGACGGTGCATCGACGAGGCCCCTATCGGGACACATCCGCGCTGGCCGAGGTCGGTGCCGCCCGTGGCGAGGTCGACGGGTCATCACGAAGGCGCCCGCAGGGCCAGTGTCAAGCTGAGTCAGCCCCCGCCCACCGGGCGGCACCAGTTGATCCTCACAGTCCTCAAGCGATCCGTGGTCCTGTGGGTCAAGGAAGCGACGGGCCGGTGAGCGTGGCCGCCTTCATCGCTTCCCAGCGCACCGAGCACGACGTGCCGCACGCGGTGGCCTGTCGGGCTTTGGGGGTGTCCGAGTCATGGTTCTACAAGTGGCGTGACCGGCCGCCAACCCGCCGCGACGACCGGCGCGTCCGGCTGGCGGCCGCGGTCCAGAAGGTGTTCCACGACTCGGGCGGCACCTACCGCAGTCCCCGCATCGGTATCGAGCTGCGTGAGCAGGGCTGGCAGGTCTCGGACAACACGATCGCGCAGCTCATGGCCGATTCCGGCATGGCCGCCCGGGTCAGGCGTCGCCGCCGGAGCCTGACTCGCCAGGGCACACGTCCGGCCGCGCCGGACCTGGTCAAGCGGGCGTTCACCGCGCCGGCGCCGGACGTCGCCTGGTGCGGCGACATGACCGAGATCCGCACCGACGAGGGCAAGCTCTACCTCGCGACGGTCATCGACTTGTACTCACGTCGGATTCTCGGCTACGCGACGGGCGCCCACCACGACGCCGGCCTGGTCGCCGCCGCGCTGAACATGGCCGCCGTCACCCGAGGCGGCAACGTCGACGGGGTGATCTTCCACAGCGACAGGGGCCGAGTACTGCTCGGCCGACTTCGCCCGGACCTGCGCCCGTTGGAAGGTACGCCAGTCGATGGGGCGGGTCGGGTCGTGCTTCGACAACGCCGTCGCCGAGGCCACCTTCTCCACCATCAAGGTCGAGTACGTCCACCGCCGCCACTTCCGCACCCGCACCGAGGCCCGCCTGAAGATCGCCACCCGGATCACCGAGTTCTACAACCGGCGCCGCCGGCACTCCGTCTGCGACTGGCGCTCACCCATCGACTACGAACGATCAGAGACCCGCGCCCTGGAGGTCCAGGCCGCCTAACGGAGCCCTCCACGATTCCAGGGGATTGACAACGTCCGCCGATACCCAAACGGCAAGCTGCTGATCAACCCGAGCATGGTCGCACTGCGACGCATCCGGGAACGGTTAACCGCCGAGACGCGGGCCCTGCGAGGGGCCAACGCCGAAGCAATGATCCATCGACTTGACCCGATCATTCGGGGCTGGTCGGCCTACTACCGGAAGGTGGTGTCCAGCGAAGCGTTCGCCGCGCTGGATGACCACATGTGGAAGCTGGCCCACAAATGGGCCACGTTCTCCCATCCGAACAAATCGAAGTACTGGATCATGAACCAGTACTTCGGCGCGTTCAACCCGTCCAGGCGAGACCGATGGGTGTTCGGGCACCGCGACAGTGGCGCCTACCTGAGGAAGTTCGCCTGGGCGAAGATCGTCCGACACCAGATGGTCAAGGGCGGAGCGTCTCCGGACGACCCCGCCCTTGCCGACTACTGGACCGGGCGGCGACGCAAACGCAAACCCCCGCTGGGCAGAGCCGACCTACGCCTCTTACAGGCACAACACGGCCGATGCCCGCTCTGCGGAGGGCTGCTGCTGCACGCCGACCACGAGCCACAAAATCCTCAGGAATGGGAACAGTGGCTCAAAGTGACCCGCAAGGCGGTCCGCAGACGCGCGATCACCGCCGACCCGGGACGCGGCACGTCGGACGAACCCGTCGCGCTCCGCTTGATACACACCCACTGCTCGCACCGAAACAGCGTCGACAGCGACAGTGATCCAGCACTTCTGCCTGCCCATGCGCCTTAGGGCTTGCTTGAGCCGTATGCGCAGGAATGCGCACGTACGGTTCTGAGGGGCGGCGGCGCAGCAATGCGCCGTCGCTACCCGACAGGCGCCCGCGGCAGCGTACGCACCCCGTTCAAGCGTCATCGTCACCGACCGAAGCTGTCACACCGCCAGAAGGCCGTGAACAAGGCCCACGCCCGCATCCGCGCCCGTGGCGAACGCGCCGTCGCCACCCTCAAGATCTGGAAAGTCCTGACCAAGCTGCGCTGCAGCCCGTCCCGGACGACCACGATCCTGCAGGCCATCCTGGCCCTGCACCACGTCGAGAACCCGACCTATCAAGGATGAAAAAGGCTCAAGGATGAAAAAGGCCCAGTGTCTGACCGTGGGTCCACGCTGCTTGGGAGGCCACCCAGTCGAGCGACCTCCCAGCAAGTGACTTCAGCCGACCTTCTTCAGTTCCAGCTTGTCGAGGACGAACTTGTATGAATCCGACTGCGGGTGACGCGACACAACGCGGAACTCCAGCACGTTCGGTCCACGGTCGAGAGGGATCATGCCGAAGCCTGACCGGTAGTACTGCTCCGTCGTGCCGAACTCGTCTCGCGGCCCTCCGTACGCTCTTCCCTTGACGTACAGCTGCACTATCCCGTGAGCAGTCGCCTTCTTCAGCGTCGCGCTGACGTCGTACACGCCGGTAGTCGGCGCGGCGACGCTATATCGCACCGACCTCCCGACGGAGTCCGCGTCCAGCACGGTCGCCGCTCCTCCGCTGGCCCGCGGGTCGTCGATGACTCGATACGGGACGGCCGGTGAAGCAGCCGCAGGAAGGCTCTCGGCCTCATAGCTGACGGTCTTGATCTCGGCCACCGCCTGCGAGATGGAGATGCGATAGGCACCCTGACCCGGCAACGATGGAAGTGGCAGGGTGACGTTGCCTCCCTTCACCCGGAAGTCGGCGTCGATCACCTGCGTGGGTTCAGTGACCGTGCCGGTATTGGGAATTTTGGAGACCGTCAGGTGGATCTTGCCCTTACGCACCAGGTACGGCGCCGAATCAAGGTTCACCAGACTCAGGTCGATCTCCTTGCTGGTGGCCTCCTGGTTTCCCACGAGGAAGGTCGCCCGTTTCATCGAGGCGTCAACGGCTCCGAACCCGTCGACACCGGCGCTGGAGGTCTCACCGACGCGCCGACCCGTCATCTCACGGTAAGTGTTGTAGTTCCACCAAACTCCCCTGGGCAGGTCTGCCGACCTGGCCGTGGCGTTACCCAGGGTCGCGCGAAAGTTCGGGTCGTCGCCGTTCCACTCCCAAGCCGAGTACAGCCCGTAGGCAAGACCGTTGTCCGTCGAGCGCTCGATCTGTGCCAACCAGGCGACGTTGTCACCGACGTTGTATGGCGTCGGTGACCCGTAGCCTCCACCCTGGTACTCCGTGACAGCCAAGGGCATCGGCTGGATGCCGCTGTCGACCATCCATTGCTTGATACGCGCCGTGTTCGCCTCGACGTTGCTGGGTGTGGACGAGAGTTCATGCCAGGTCAGCATGTCGGGCAGGCAGTCGTTCGCCCTGCAGTAGTCCAGGAACTGGGTGAGCAGGGGGAAGTTGAAACCATAGATCTCGGGTCCCTGGATCTTGATATCCGGGGAGATCGCCTTGAGTGTGTCGTGAGCGACATCGAACGTCTGCAGGAAGCGGCTGTAGGGATGCGCGCTGGTGTTCCACTGCAGGTTCGGTTCGTTCCAGGCGATCCAGGAGTCGACATGGTAGCCGCGAGTAACCGACTCCGTGTACACGTTGGTCACGATGTCCCGCCATGTCTGCCAGTCACCCCCATCCCCCGGCCAATAGGTGTGCAGGGGGTTCGTCGGATCCGAGCGGTAGTAGTACAGGCCCACCATCGTGTCCGCACCGGTTGCTTCGACCCGTGCGTTCGTGGCGGGGTCGTAGAGACTGGGCAGGTTCGGGTGGTAGTCCGCACCGCGGATCGCTGTCACGTTGACGCCGTCCACAAGGTACTGCTCGGGTGACGTGGCGCTGATGCCGTGGAGAAATCCGCTGGCAGCGTGCTGTACTGGACCCTCGTCAACGGCGAAGTTCACGCTGAACGTCGCTGGCGCCGCAGAGGCCGGGGTGGCTGGGAGAACGCAACCAGCAAAGACTGCGCTCGCCGCCCCCAGGGCGATCAAGGATTTTCGATGATTCATGATGTTCTCCTCGATTGCGGGGAGTGCTTCCGTGGGATGAATCAACAGGGAGAGGTGCAGGTCCGAACGACGGCGGCAGTCGCGATGGCGATTGACCCACTCCGGGATTCACGATCTAAGCCGCAATTCCTCACTCGGCTCGCTGGCCAAATCCCTCATCGGCCGATACGAGGGCGACACTATTTGGCGGCGTCGATCGACGATCGCAGGTCTTTGATCAGGCCTTCGGCGGCTGCCTTCGGGGTCTGTCGCTTGAACAGAACCTCCATGAGGTAGCGCTGGATGAGGGGGTCGATGTCGCTGGCGCCGTTCGGCACGATCTCCGGCGGCTTCCCGAGGTTCTTCTCGAGGGATCGGACGTAGGCCACGGCCTTCTGCTCGTTGGGGCTCAGCGACTGCGCGAGCGAGTCTCGGATCTTGGGGTTCGCCGGTATGCCCCGTTCCATGCCGAGGATCGTGGCTGCCTCGGGATTGTTGACCAGGAAGTCCACCAAGAGGGCAGCCTCAGCAGGGTGCTTGCTACGCGATGACACCGCCCAGTACATCCCCGGTTTGAGGTACATGTAAGGCCTGGCGTTCGCGTCGTCGGTGGGAAGTTTCACAAGCTGCAGATTCGCGCCGCCGGAAGCCGCTGAGTATGCGCTGATCGTCGTCGCGGGAACGAAGGCCATCGCCGACTTCCCGGTCGCCATGTCGGTCTGGTCGAGCGGTACCCCGGTCTGCTCGGCGATCTGAGAGGCCGAGCGGGCTGCTCCCGACGTCGTCCAGTCCAGGGCTTGCTGGTAGAACCCGGCGAGCGTGTCGGAGCTGATCGAGACTTGTCCGTCAGTGAACAGCGACTCGCCGCGCTGGCGCGCATACAGCTGCAGCGAGAACTCGTAGCTCCACGGCCCGATACCCACGACCTTTCCGCCAGAAGCCATTGTCACCGACCTGGCAAACTCGTTGAACTGCTGCCAGGTCCAGGTGTTGGTATCCGGTAGCTTGAGACCGAGTTCGTCGAGTTTGTCCTGGTTGACGAGAACCGCAGTGGGAGTGGTCGAGATCGGCATCCCGTGAAGGGTCCCGTTCGATCGGCCCATGTCCAGGGCCGAGCCCAGGTCCGAGGTGCGCAGCTGGGAAAGCCTCTCCAAGTCCGCCAGTACGCCCCGGTCTGCGTAAGAGGCCAGGTAGATCTGGTCCAGCTGCATGACGTCCGGCGCGTTGCCACCCGCCGTCGACGTCGCGAGCTTGTCCCAGTACCCGCTCCAGTCCACGAACTCGGCTTGAACGTGGATGTTGGGATGCTTCTTCTCGAAGGTCTTGATGGCGTCCGCTGTGCGCTTGTGACGGTTGTCCGCGCCCCACCAGGTGACTCGGAGGGTCACTTCGCCGTCAGACAGCTTCGAGTCGCCTCCGGAATTGTCCGCGGTACCGCAGGCTGCAAGGGTCAGGACGCCGGCCAGGATAGCGGCCAGCGCGGCCAACGAGCGGCGCAATGTCGGGGTGGATTGCATGGCACGTCCTTTTCTCTCGGGTACTCCTCTTCAAACGGCCGCTGTCCGACCGCCGATTGCTATTTGCCACCGGTCGTCGCGATGCCGCGGATCAGGTACTTCTGGCCGAATGTGAACACCAGCAGCATTGGCAGAATCGACACAACACTCATTGCGAACATCGCCCCGAACGACGATTGCGACTGTGCATCGATGAACGAGCGCAACGCGACCGGGACGGTGTAGAGGTTCGGATCCGTCAGGTAGACAAGTTGACTGAAGAAGTCGTTCCAGGTCCACAGGAACGTAAAGATGACTGTGGTTGCCAGTGCGGGCTTCATCAGCGGCAGAAGGACCTGAAAGAAGATGCGACCGTGGCCGGCACCGTCGATCCGCGCCGCCTCATCAAGTTCGCGCGGTAGACCTCGCAGGAATTGCACCATAAGGAATATGAAGAACGCGTCGGTCGCGAGGAATTTTGGCAGGATCAGCGGCAGGAACGAATCGTTTGCGTCGATCTGGGCGAAGAGGATGTATTGAGGTACGACGACCACGTGGAAGGGGACCATGATCGTCACCAGCATGATCGCGAAGGCCGGCTTCCGAAACTTGAACCGCAACCTTGCGAATCCGTACGCCGCCATCGCACAACTGATCAGGTTGCCCACCACCGCACCGAGCACCACGACCGCCGAGTTTAGGAGGTAGAGACTGAACGGTCGCCCGAGCGCGTTCCAGCCATGCGTGTAGTTCTCCGCCGCAAACGTGTTCAGAACCAGTGACGGGTTGTTGAAGATGTGGCCGTCAGGGCGCAGGGAACTCACGATCAACCACAGCACGGGATAGAGCGAGACCGCGACGACGGAAACCAGCACGGCGTGCCGAACCAGTTGCCTGGACGGGCGTCGTCTCCTGGATCGCGTACCGGCCCGGTGATCATCCGCCTCGGTCGCCGACGGCAGTGGGGCGGGCGTTTGCTTGGAAAGCGTGGGAGCGGAGTTGTCAGTCATCGTAGTGAACCCAACGCTTGGAGGCCCAGAAGTTGAGGGCGGTGAACGCCCCGATGAGCACGACCAGCAGCCAGGCCAGCGCCGAGGCGTATCCCATGCGGAAGGCGCCGAAGCCCTCCTGGTAGAGGTACAGCGTGTAGAAAAGGGTCGAGTCGGCAGGGCCGCCCGTGCCGCCGGAGACGACGAAGGCCTGGGTGAAGGCCTGGAACGAGTTGATGACCGCCAGGACCAGGTTGAAGAAGATGATCGGCGTCAACAGCGGCAGCGTGATCGACCGCATCTGCCGCACCGGTCCGGCGCCGTCAGTAGACGCAGCCTCGTAGTATTCACGGGGAATCTGACGCAGCCCGGCAAGGAAGATGATCATCGGGGAGCCGAAGGTCCAGATATGTAGCAGGACGATTGTCCACAGGGCGGTGTCGGGGTTCGAGATCCAGCCGATGGTAGCGTCCACGCCGAATAGCCGGAGTAGCTGATTGACCAGTCCGTCGCCCCCGAAGATCAGGCGCCACAACACTGCGATTGCGACGCTGGAGCCGAGCAAGGACGGTAGGTAGAAAGCCGACCGATAGAACGTCAGCCCGCGCATTCCACGGTCCAAGGCCATTGCCAACAGAAGCGCCACCACGAGCTGCCCCGGGACCGCGAAGAGCACGTAGGTGAAGGTCACTTTGAGCGCCTGGTGAAGCCGGTCGTCACCGAGCATTCGCTCGAAGTTGTCCAGGCCGATGAACTTCGGATCCTGCAACAGATTGTAATCAGTGAACGCCAGGTACAGCGACATCATCATCGGACCCAGAGTCAGTAACAGCAAGCCGAGCACCCACGGTCCGAGGAACACCAGTGCGGCTTTGTTGTCCGGCGTCTGGCTGGCTGAACCTTTCTGGGTTCGCGCGGCCAGCCGCTGCAGCTCTGCCAGGCTCATGTTGCTTCACCTCCTAACACTGTCCGAGGTTCCGGGGTTTCGGTATGTGCGTCGAGCTCGGGGGCAAAGTGCGCATCCGGGGGTCATAGGGCGAACTCGGCGCTCAGCCTCGTCAGCTCTTCCTGATCGCAGATGTGGTCGATGAACACGAACCTGTGACGGAGTTGCAGCGATTCGTTCTCGAGGAGGGTGAACTCCTCTTCGAAAGACGGCGATGGCGCGATGGCCGCAAAAGGTTCCCGCCGAACGAACCACCTGATCGGGACGTCCGTGCTCGAATGACCGGCAATGGTGAGGACGGTCCCGCCACGATCGACCTCGTCGTGCTCGGAACTGAAGGCGAGCCAAGGCGCGTCGCTTCCCATCAGTTCGCCACCGGCAGCCGGCATGGGTCCGGCGATCCTGCCACCGGTCCAGGAGCGTGGGCCACGCCAAAAGAGGCCGGCGTACCCCGCCTCGGGGCGTCCGTGGGTGGTCGGGCTTCCGAAGTCGAGCGATCGCCCAGCGATGTTCGTCAGCCGAGTTTCGAAGGTCAGCGCCCACAGTCCGCGGTCGGCATCGACGTCGTGGATGACCTGCCGCCGGTGCTCGTCGATCCAGGGATACCCCGTCGAGGTGATCCAGGAAAGCCGCTCGTCGATCACCGCCCGGCCCTCTTTGCAGGTCACCTTCTCGAACCTGACATGATCGATCCGACCGAGGTTGTCGGCATCCTGGTAGCCGCGAGGGTGAGAGTAGGTCGGCCCGCCCCAGAAGTTCTGCCCGGACACGTGGGACCAGGTCATCTGCAGGCCCTTGTGCCAACGGTGGTCCCAAGGCCGGTAGACCGTCATCGGGACACCACTGAGGCTTCGGATCGGATGCATGTACGGTTTGGGGGCTTCGTAAGCGGCAGCATCGGGGATGAACACATAACGGCCGAGTTCGGTGTCGCCGTATCTGATGATGAGCGTCTTGTCCTCTTCGCGAACAGACAGATCGAGCGCGCTAGGCATGGCTCTCTTCCTCCTTCGGCTTGAGGATGTCGGTGAACGTGGTGGGCGAGTGTCCGGCCATCGATCCGTAGAAGGGGTTCGAGGAATCGAGCTCTGAGCGTCGAACCGCCCGACGTTCAAAGGTGGATTGGTACAGCCCCGCCACGAGCTCGAGCACGCGGCGTCCATCGGGTCCGCTTGCGGCCGGTCGTTCACCAGACCGATAGCTGTCGATCAACTGGCGCAACTGGGCAGCGTGAGAGCTGGGCCGATCCTCGGTAGGCGGCCACGAGTTGGCCAGAGCCGCCTCGACTGTCGCCGACGGGGTCCAGCGCCAGTTGGTGTTGTCGTAGCCGTACAGGTGCTCCACCTCGACTGTCGCCTGAGTGAAGTCGAAGCGCAGGTAGCTTGTCTCGCGCGGCGAAAGGAGACTGTTCGTGATCGAGGCGAGCGCGCCTGACCGGAATCTCACGATGGCGAAAGAGACGTCCTCGGTTTCGGTGTCACGATCCAGTGTCGCGGCGGTCGCCATGACCTCGGTCCAGTCCCCGAGCAACGACAGAAGCAGGTCCATCTGATGGATTCCATGGCCCATCGTCGGGCCTCCGCCCTCGGTCTGCCATCGACCGCGCCACGGCACGTCGAAGTACTCGTGGGGGCGATACCAGAGGGTGTTGCACAAGGCAACGAGTGGCTTGCCCAAGGCGTCACTGGACGCGAGTTCCCGCAGCCGTCGGGCGGCAGATCCGAAGCGATGCTGGAAGACATAGCTGACATACGGGCCGCCTTTGCGCTCATGACGAGCGATCTCGTCGTACTCCGCCAGCGACAGCACCGGGGGCTTCTCACACCAGACCCAGGCGCCTGATGCCAGGGCGGTGACGACCGCCTCGCGGTGTGCAGACGGTGGTGTACACACGATCACCAGGTCCGGGGCGTCGTCAGCCAGCAACTGGTCGAAGTCAGTGGTGTGACGAGGGATCTCCCAGTCCTCGGCGAGTTGCCGCGCGGCTTCGGCGTCGACGTCGCACACGGCGACGACCTCGACGGCGGCTCCCATCTCCCGCAGGGCCGGCAGATGGCTCGTTCGGGCGATCCCACCAGCGCCCAGGACGGCGACTCGGACAGGAGTAGGCAACGTCGGACTCCCTCGCTTCGGTGCAGTCCGGCGGCTGAGCCGCCAGAAAGTGATGGATCACTTTCTGGCGACGGACGCTAGTGATCGATCACTTCCGTGTCAACGGTTCATCGGCTAGGTTTGATGACGCCGCCGTAGAGAGGACATGGATGACCGCCCCTGGTCCACCACGAATCACGATCCACGAGGTAGCGAGGAAGGCCGGCGTCTCCCATCAGACGGTGTCTCGCTACTTCCGTCGCGTCGACAGTCTGAAGCCGACCACCAGAGCCAAGGTCGAGGCAATCGTGGTGGCATTGAACTACCGCCCGAATCCCGTCGCTCGATCGATGCGCACGCGGCGCAGTGGCCGCCTCGCGATTGTGCTCCCGTCCCGGCCCGGCCTGCTCCATTCGCAGTTCCTCGGCGGCGCGTCGACGATCGCCCAGGCCGAGGGCTATCAGCTCGAGATCGTCACGCTGGCCGGCGACGCCCGCACCCGGGCCGAACGCGTCCTCGAGCTTGCGTCGAGCGGCGGCGTCGAGGGAGTGCTCTCCCTCAGTCCGCTCGACCTGGACCCCAGTCGATCACCCGTGCCCATCATCGCCACCGGCGACTACGACGACGAACTGCGTAGTCAGGGAGACCTTGCTGACGCCTCGGTAGTTCGGAACATCGTCGAGCATCTGGCATCACTCGGGCATAGGGACTTCCTTCACGTAGCGGGCCCTCAGACCTACACTTCGGCGCGCAACCGGGTACGGGTTTACGAGACAACGATCGAGGAACTCGGCCTCACGTCGCATGGCGTGGCTGAGGGAGACTGGTCCGGCAAGTCCGGGTACGAGGCCGTCCAAGGGCTCCCGGCCGGCTCCAAGGTCACCGCCGTCATAGCGGCCAACGATCTGGCCGCCATGGGTGCCATCCGGGCGGCACTGGAGCGAGGATGGCGCGTCCCGGACGACGTCAGCGTCTTCGGCTGGGACGACTTCGACATGGGTCGCTACGCCTCGCCATCGATCTCTACGGTCGCGGTGGATCGAGAAGCTCAGGGCCATGAAGCGATTCACAAACTCCTCGCCGCAGTACGCGGCGAACAACCCTCGCTGCCTTCCCACGGCCCCATTAATCGGATCATCATCCGCGAGTCTGTCGGCCCAGCGCCTCGGCGGGACTGACGGATATGTCCAACCGGGCTCGCAATCTCTGACAAGCACCGTCGTCGAGATCCTGGTGGATCCCATCTCGCGCAACTCGGCCGGTTCATTCTGCGGCCCGCGACCCTACCGGAGCTGTCCAGATGAGCAAGACCTTTCCCGGCGGCACCTCTGTCACCCACCTCGACGTCTACACCAGCACCTGCCCGGACGGGCTGGCCGGTGGCACCCCACACCTACATACCGCCTCCACCGAGGCGTACGTCGTGGTCGAAGGACACGGCGCACTGCACACCCTCGACCTCTCCGGGCCCCGTGAGACACCCTTGGAACCAGGCAGCACCGTCTGGTTCACGCCCGGCACTATCCACCGCGCCATCAACCACGGCGGCCTACGCGTCGTGGTCGTGATGGCCAACGCCGGCCTCCCCGAAGCCGGCGACGCGGTCATGACCTTCCCGACCGAGATCGTCGCCGACCCCGCCCGCTACCGGCAACATGCGACGCTGCCCGACACAGCACCCGAGTCAGAACTCGACGCCGCCGCACGACGCCGGCGTGACCTCGCGGTCGAAGGCTTCCACCAGCTCGCCCGCAGCTTCCAGGGTGGCGACCCGAAGCCCCTCGAACGCTTCTACGACACCGCGGCCGCCCTCGTCCGCCCTCTGGTCGCCGGGTGGCGCCGCACCTGGCAGGAGACTGTCGCGCGGGAAACCAGCCACACCGCCCACGTACTCGACGCGCTCGAGCACGGATACGCGAGTCACCTGCGCACCGCCGCGCTGCTCCAGGCGCCGGGCAGCCCCACCCGCCGCTTCGGCATGTGCGGCCGGCTGCGCACCTATGATGTACGCCATCATGCGGGTCAGTGATGTCGACTTCCCAAACCGGCCAATTCCATCGATAGTCGCAACGCTGCTGGTCATGATGGTCTCACTGCTCCATCGAAGATCTCGGCTGGGGACTGCCAGCCAAGGGTCATGCGAGGTCTGTTGTTGAGGCGGTCCTGCACCCGGCGAAGCTCCTCCGGGCCGTGGATGGACAGGTCAGTGCCCTTCAGGAGTAATGGCGCACCAACCCGGTCGTGTTCTCGTTGGTGCTGCGCAGCCACGGGCTCGCCGGGTAGGCAAAGAACAAATTCTGCGTCAGCTCTTCAGCGATGTGCTCGTGGTGGGCCAGCTCGTGCCCTGGTCCGAGGTCAGTGTGTGCCGGGCACTTGCCGGCAGCTACGCAGCGCGGTGAGGGCGTCGCGAACCGCGGCGGCGTCGTGGCCGTCAGGTAGCTGCGCCAGCAGCAGGTAGCGGCTGTGCCGGTCGACCAGGGTGACGATCGCCGATCGATTGCCGCGTCGACTTCGACCTACCCAGCTGTTTCGGCGGTCTCTCGCATGTCCAAGCCGTCAGGCGCAGCGTCGCGATACGACGCTCCAAAAAGGACAGGTACCGCTGCTCTCACTCGGCTTGTTCTTTAAGGTCTCTGCTGTTGTCGGGCGGTGAGAGTGCACTCGCGTTCGACGGTTTTGCCAACGTCGTGGCGGGGTGCCGGGTGGACGTCGAGGTAGGCGTGGGCCAGTACGAGGGTTAGCGGCAGTGCCGGGGTCGTAAGGCCGCACCTGGTACTGGTCGAGGCCGACGTCGGTCTTCGCTCTTTGGGCATTCCTCGATCGCCAAGCAGGTGCCGGCCACGCACAGAGGCCTGGACGTGGCGGGAGGCTCATCGAGGGCCGTGAGGCACAGAACCACGGGCTCCTGGCGGGTCAGGCCTCGCACATCCTGTTCGATCATCTCCGGCCGAAAGTCATCCTCAGAAAGATCGGCCGTTGCTAACCCGCGTCGCCTGGGTCGTCTCCCTGGTGGTCGTGCTCATCGTGTCTCCATCTGTTGCGCGGACCCCCGTCGGCCCGGCCAGGCGGTCCAGATCGTACCCGGCGTCGCCTGGACGCTCAAAAGGATCGGGGCGGCGCGGTACTGGCGCGAACGACGAGGGTGGTGCCGAGTTCGTACCTGTCCTGTTCCAGGATCTTGCCGTCGGCGAGTTCGAGCACCAGTCGGGCTGCGGTGACGCCCATCTCGGCGAATGGTTGGCGCACTGTGGTCAGGGGAGGCGCGAGCCACGCTGCCAGGTCGATGTCGTCGAAGCCGACCACGCTGAGGTCGTCGGGTATGCGTAGGCCGGCCTGTCGGGCCGCTTCATAAACGCTCATGGCTTGCAGGTCGTCGCCGCATACGATGGCAGTGGGTCTTTCGGGTAACGCCAAGAGTTCCTGGGCGGGTTTCCGTCCACCGTCGAACGTGAAGACGCCGCGGCGCTCGAGGTTCTCGTCGAACAGGATGCCGGCGTGGTCCAGGGCGGCTCGAAAGCCGTCCAGCCGGGCTCGGGCGGAAAGGTACTCGACGGCCCCGGTGATCACTGCGATCCGCCGGTGACCGAGTTCGAGCAGGTGTCGGGTCGCGGTCAGGGCGCCACTCCAGTTGTTTGATCCGACCGCGGGGACGGGCAGACCGCCGACCGGGTCGAGGGCCAGCATGGGAACGCCACTGGCCGCCAGTTCGGCGTGCTGGCCGGTGAGTAGGGGGCAGACCGCGATGACGCCGGTGGGCTGTCGCAGCAGCAGCGGTTCCAGCCAGCGGTCGTGTGGGCGTATGTCGGTGAAGCTGACACTGCAGTCGCGCTCGATGGCAACCTGTTGCACTCCGCGCAGGATCTCGATGGCGATGGAGCCCACCATCGATCCGAATACCACTTCCAGCGCCGGTGTCGCCCTGCTCACCGACGGCCGACGGTATCCGTGTTCCTGTAGCAGCGCTTCGACTCGCTGACGGGTCTGCTCCCCGACTCCGCTGCGGCCGTTGAGGACCTTCGACACGGTGGGTGGTGACACGCCGGCGAGTTCGGCGATCGTCGCTATGTGTACATCCCCACGGCGAGCTTTGCGGCGGGGCAGGGGTCGGCCGTGCTCGCTCACGGCCGGAGTCTACGTCCAACCTACGTCCGACCGACGAACCGATACCGGCTACGCCGGGTGCGAAAGAAATGTTATCGATAACATTTCGCGCAACTACAGAAGTTGCCTCGTCATCACCGTCCGTCTAACGCATTGGGCAAGGCGTCGCTCCATGAGCTGGCCAATGAGCCAGCTCATAGGTCGTCGTCGTCCTTGTGTCACGACCTGGCGCCGCACGTGTCGAGGGTTCAAGCGAACGGATTGCCGTGACGTTCAATCACTTTAAGTAATTGAACCTGAGCGAAGCGCTGCGACCCAGGATGCGAACTTTCGCGAAATTTCGCCGTACCATCTTGACGACGTCGACACTCATCGGCGATGGTCGATATAGCTGAGGTTCGCGGCAACCAACGGGACTATCCGTGATCATCCGGTTGCTCACCGCCCCTTCCGTCCCAAACCCGCAAGGAGAAACCCGGTGATCATCGACTCGGGCCGTTCCGGGTGCCGTACCAGGCTTGTCGCGTTCGCGGCGGCGGCCCTCACCGACGCCGCCGCGATCACCTTCGTCGTGAACGCCCAGACCGTCACCCTCGCCGCAGTCGGCGTCGAGGACGACGGCGCCGACTGCCCGGTGAGCCTGCCGGGCTCCACCCCCGCCAACGCCAACCCCCCCGACCCCTTCACCCGGATCGACGGCACTCGCATCACCAGCACCGCCGACTGGCGCTGCCGGCGCGCCGAGATCAAGAGGCTGACCGAGCGATACGTCGGTGAGAAGCGCCGAGGGGGGCCAGAGGCTGGGCAGCGCGTATGGTGAGTAGCCGTGGTTCGGTGACGCCTTCGGCTCGTACACCGGCGCTCCGAACAACCTGCCGGTGGACACCCACGAGTTGGTGGCTGGCTCTTGTGGCGCCGCGCGGTCTGTTCGTCATGGACAATCCGCACATCAAAAAACCTGGGTCCGAAGGCGGCCCTGGGCGGTGCCGAGGTCTACAACGCCCTGGGCGCCGGTTCCAACATCACCTACTGGTCCGACGTCGCGAGTGGCAGCCACTGCGCCAACCGGCCCGAGTGGAAGACCCCGCTGACGCAGACCATCAAGAAGTTCCTGCTGAAGACCGGCAACGATCCGGGCGCCATGCGGATTTCCTGCAAGGCGTCGGGCAGCCTGGCGGACTGGCGTACCTGGACCACGCCGAATCTGACCCGGGGCCCAACGTCGCAGCCGCGGTGTCGCAGCCGCCCGTTCCGCAGCCGCCGGTGTCCCAGCAGCCCGCTGGGTGCTCGGCCTCGGTGTCGCTGAGCTCGTGGAGCGGTGGTTTCGTCGCCACGGTCAAGGCCAGCGGGGGCTCGGCGCCGGTGAACGGCTGGCGGGTCGTCGCGAACCTGCCGTCCGGCCCGGCGGTCACCAACTCGTGGAACGCGGACCGCACCGGTACCAGCGGCGCCGTGCAGTTCAGCAACGTCTCCCACAACGGGTCGATTCCGGTCGGTGGCTCCACCGAGTTCGGCTTCCAGGGCACCGGGTACGCCGGCAGCGGTCTCACCGCTACCTGCTCCCGGCGTTCGGAGTCCAGTGCGGATCGTCGGCTGTGGGGCGTTGACACCAGGGGCAGCACCGGTGTTTTCGGCGTGGCGTCGATCGCAAACGTTCGTCGCAGAAAGGTGGGTCATGCTCAGATTCAGGTTCTTTCCGGTCCCCATCACAGCGGCGGTCGCTACAGCGATCCTCGGCGTGGCGTCGGCCGCCGCCGTCACGGCCGCTCCGAA
The DNA here is from genome assembly GCF_050936445.1 of Plantactinospora sp. CA-294935. Lineage (NCBI taxonomy): Bacteria > Bacillati > Actinomycetota > Actinomycetes > Micromonosporales > Micromonosporaceae > Plantactinospora > Plantactinospora sp. CA-294935. Next base: position 5,350,279 of record NZ_JBNJMU010000001.1, on the reverse strand, counting down.
TGTCGCCGCCGACGCACTGGCCGCGAACGCCGAGGCGGACCACTGGGTGGCGACCTGGACGTCCATGCCGCAGCTCACCGAGCCGTCGAACATGCCGCCCCCGCCGTTCACACAGGGGAGTCAGGTGATGGCGGACACCACACTGCGCCAGACCATCCGCATCACGGTCGGCGGATCACGGTTCCGCCTGCACCTGAACAATGTGTTCGGCGGCGCTGTTCTGCCGATCACCGCCGCGTCGGTCGCGCTACCGGCCGGCGGGATGGCCGGAGCGAGCGGGATCCAGCCCGGCACCGCCCAGCCGGTCACCTTCGGGGGCCAGCCGTCGATCACCGTCCCGGTAGGCGCCGAGGCGATCTCCGACCCGCTGGACAAGACCGTGCCGAGCGGGGCCAACCTCACCGTGACGCTCTACCTCGCGAGTGGGCAGTCATCCGGCAGCATCACCTCGCACCCCGGGTCCCGCACGACGTCGTATCTGGTGCGGGGCAACCATCTCAACGACACGACGTTGTCCAACGCCACCGCGGTCGATCATTGGTACTTCGTCAGCGGCCTGGACGTGTCGGCGTCGGCGGACACCGGCGCGGTCGTGGTGCTCGGCGACTCACTGACCGACGGCCGGGGCTCCACCACGAACGGCAATGACCGGTGGCCGGACAAGATGTTCGAGCGCCTGCAGCAGCAGAGCGCGACGGCCGATGTCGCCGTCGCCAACCAGGCTGCGGGCGGCAACGCGGTGCTCAGCGGAGGTCTCGGCCCCACCGCTTTGCAACGCTTCGACCGTGACGTGCTCGGTCAGAGTGGAGTCAAGTGGCTAATCGTCTTCGAGGGAGTCAACGATCTCGGCTCCAGGGGATCGCCGAGCACCGCGAACGATCTAATCGCGGCGTATCGGACGTTCATCACGCGCGCCCACGCCGCCGGGATCGAGGCGTACGGGGCCACGATCACCCCGTTCGGCGGTAGCGGTCACGACGACGACGCCGGTGCCCACGAGGCCGCTCGCCAGACGGTCAACTCATGGATCCGCACCAGCAACGCGTTCGATGCCGTGCTGGACTTCGACCAGGTGGTACGCGACCCGTCGAACCCTCGCCGCATCCGGCCGGCCTACGACACCGGTGACCACCTGCACCTGAACCAGGCCGGGTACGCGGCCCTGGGGGCCGCCGTACCGACCTCGCTGTTCGATACGCCCGTCGTCCCCACCTCACCCGTGCCGCCCAGCTCAACGCCGCCGACCTCCAGCACCGCCTCGAGCCCTGCCCAAGGTGGATGCTCGGCCTCGTACCAGGTCGCCAACTCGTGGAACGGCGGCTTCGTCGCCGGTGTGGACGTCACCGCGGGCTCTGCACTGATCCGCGGCTGGCGCGTGACCCTGAACCTTCCGTCCGGAACCGCCGTCAGCAACGGCTGGAACGCCATGTTCACCGGTACCCGCGGCACAGTGACGGCCTCGAACACGACCTACAACGGCACGCTCACCCCTGGGGCGTCGGCCAGCTTCGGCTTCCAGGGCACCGGCTCCGGAAGCGCCGTCACGGTCAGCTGCGCGGCGGCATAGCCCGTGGGCTTCTGTCGTGCGCGGTCATCCAACAAGGAGGCAGTATGAAACGGATCTGGAGCGTGGACGCAAAGCCCGTCGGTCGACGGCGCGGGCGTCGACGACCGCGTGCTGTGGCCGGCGCGCTGTCGTTGCTATTGGTCGGTGTCGCCGCGGCAACCGTGGTGGCGACATCGCAGCAGGCCAGCGCAGCCGACGGCGAGTACATCTCGTTCGAGCCGGTCAGCGGCGGCTTCGCGGTGGCGGGCGACGGCAAGGCCGCGCCACTGGTCGTGGACGGCGGCGACTACGCCGGTGTCGTCCGGGTCGTCAACGACCTGCGCAGCGACGTGCAGAAGGTCACCGGCGTACAGCCGGCGTTGTCGAACACGACGCCTACCAACGGCGAAGCGGTCCTGGTGGGGACGATAGGGAAGAGTCGCCTCATCGACGGACTGGTGTCCGGCGGCAAGCTCGATGTCAGCACGGTGCGGGGCAAGTGGGAGACGTCGCTGCAACAGGTGGTGGACAACCCACTGCCCGGGGTCAGCAAGGCGTTGGTGATCGCCGGCAGCGACCAGCGGGGCACCATCTACGGCGTCTACGACATGTCCCGGCGGATCGGGGTGTCGCCCTGGTGGTACTGGAACGATGTGCCGGCCCGCAAGAACAGCACGATCTACGTCACCCCGGGCGTGCACACGCAGGGGACCCCCGCGGTGAAGTACCGTGGGTTCTTCATCAATGACGAGAACCCGTCGACCGGGAACTGGGCGCGCGCGACGTTCGGACCCGGTCTGGCGCCCTGCTGCCCCGCAGGCCTGACCAAGAAGTACTACGAGAAGGTCTTCGAGACCGCGCTGCGCTTGAAGGCGAACTACCTGTGGCCGGCGGTGTGGGGACGAGCGTTCGCCGAGGACGACCCGGACAACCATGCGACCGCAACCCGGTACGGCGTGGTAATGGGAACCTCCCACGAGGCGCCCATGATGCGCGGAATCGAGGAATGGAACCGCCACCCCAACGCGTACGGCGGCAACGGGCAGTGGAGTTTCGTCAACAACTCCACCGCGGTCAAGGCGTACTGGCGAGACGGCATCAAGCGGATGGAGCAGCAAGGCTTCGAGGGCGTCGTCACCCTCGGCATGCGTGGCAACGGTGACACCAGCCTGCCCGACGGCCCCGGGATCGACCTGATGCGCAACATCATCTCCGCCGAACGGCAAATCCTGGACGAGGAGAGCAGCAAGCCGCTGCACCAGATCCCGCAGGTCTTCACGCTCTACAAAGAGGTCCAGCGGTACTGGGACCAAGGGCTACGCCCGCCGGACGACGTTACGGTGGTCTTCACCGACGACAACTGGGGCAACATCCGCAAGGTGCCGGACCGCAGCATGCCGGCCCGCGCCGGCGGTTACGGCATGTACTACCACTTTGACTACGAAGGCCTCGGCCGTAATTACCAATGGGTTGACACGATCAACCTGGCGAACACCTGGGAGCAGTTGCACACCGCCTACACCTCGGGCATCGACCGGCTGTGGGTGGTCAATGCCGGTGACCTGAAGAACGAGGAGGCTCCAACGCAATTCTTCCTGGACTACGCCTGGGATCCGAACTCCGTGCAGGCGGACGGCATCGATGACTGGACCCGCCGATACGCGGCGCAGAACTTCGGTGGCGCCGCAGCCGCCGCGGTCGGTGATCTGGTCTACGACTACGGCCGGTTGCAGGCCCGCCGCAAACCGGAGGCGACCAACCGCCGGTACACGGGCAGCACGGGCACGGTCACGGTCGACGACACAATGACACCGTTCAGCATCGAGAACTACGACGAACTGAACCGGGTCACCGCAGACTGGGACGCCCTGCTGGCCCGCGCCGACCAGATCAAGGCCGGCCTGCCGGCCGCGGACCAGGACGCCTACTACGGCCTGGTCTACTACGCGATCAAGGCCACCGCCAACATGTACCACCTACGGCAAGCCCAGTTCCTCAACCGGCTCTACGCCGCCCAGGGCCGAGCCTCGACCAACGATCTCGCCGCTACCGCGGAGGCACGGTTCAACGACGACAAGGCGATGCAGACCTACTACAACACCACCCTGGCCGGTGGAAAGTGGACGGGTTGGCAGTCCCAGGCCAAATTCGGCTACGGGGACGTCGCGAAGATCGGGAACGGCTGGAACGAACCGGCCATCGACGCCATCTACCCAGCGGTCCAACGGATCACAGTCCCGAGCGCGGCATCGTTGGGCGTCGCCATCGACGGGTCGCTGAACTGGTGGCCAAATGCGTCCGGCACACCGGTGCTGCCCGCATTCAGCCCGTACCAGACCGCACCGGCGCAGTACATCGACGTGTTCAACCGCGGCACCACCGCCTTCACCTACCGGGTCACCCCCTCGGTCGGTTGGCTGAAGGCCACCAACAGCAGTGGCACCGTCAGCAAGCAGGCCCGCTCAGTGCTGAGCGTGGACTGGAGCCAGGCCCCCGCCGGCACCACCACCGTCCCGATCACCGTCACCGGCGCGGGTAGGACCGTCACCGTCCAGGCCACCGTCATCAAGCCCACCAACCCGCCCGCACCGCTCACCGGTTTCGTGGAGGCCGGCGGCTACGTCTCGATGGACGCCGACCACTACACCACCGCGGTCAACGGCAACGGCGTCTCCTGGCAAGTTGTCCCGGACATCGGGCGTACCGAGTCCGGGATGCGGGCCAGCTCCGTCACCGGCCCCAACCAGACCCCGGGTGGCAACAGCCCCCGTCTGGAGTACGACGTGAACCTCACCAAGGCGGGGGCGGTCACCCTGTGGTCGTACCTGTCACCGAGGAACAACGTCCGGCCGGGCGACGGCCTCAAGTACGCGATCTCCATCGACGACCAGGAACCCAAGGTCATCAATGCCACCACCGCCACCGGGTCGGACGACACCGCCATGAACAACGGCTGGGCACGCAACACCCTCGACGCCGTCAACCGAACCTCAACCACCTTCACCGTGGCTACCCCTGGAAAACACACCGTCAAGTTCTGGCTGGTCGATCCCACCGTGGTGGTGCAGAAACTGATCCTGGACACCGGGGGCCTGCGCACCAGCTACCTCGGTCCACCGGAGAGCTTCCGCGCCGACGGCCGGACAACCCCGAGCTACCCACCGCCGGTGGGTGTGTACAACTAACGGCCCTGTCTCACATTCGGCCCTGTCTCACATTCGGTGGTAGCGGCGTGTAGCGGATTGCTTGCGTGAGCGACGATCGTGACCAAATTGGACGGAACGGGATAAAGCTTCCTGCGGATCATGGTTGGTCTTCTCCCTCGAAGCCGACCAGCCTTGAAGAGTCAGCGCCGGAGGCTCGCGAGCACGGCTCGCGGCGCCGCTACCGACCGTTACCACCGAATGTGAGCCAGAGCCCTTCGTGTGTGTCTGACACACCCGTGCACCCAGCCAGCCTGGCCGGCGCACGCTCTTGCCGATGTGCGTGCACGTGATCATGCGCAGGCGGCTTGCTGCTTGGATTGTCCGGCATGTCTGGTCCACGCCTTGACCGTAGGGATCGCGGATTGCCGGGATTCCGGCCGAGGTTGCCCGATGGCGGTCTACTTCATGCGGTTCGTTTCGTAGGCCCACATGGCGAGTTCGACTCGGTTTCGGGCAGCGAGTTTGGTCATGAGACTGGTGACGTGGAACTTGACGGTGCTGATGCTGATGTGAAGTTCTTCGGCGATCTCGGCGTTGGTCCTTCCTCGCGCGACCCTGCGGAGCACGTCCTCCTCACGTTCTGTGAGGGCGTCGATGGGTTGGGCGGGCGCGGTGGCGGGGGTGTTGGTCGAGAAAGTGGCGAGGAGTCGACCGGTGACCCCTGGGTCGATGAGCACATCGCCTCGGACTGCGGCGTGGATTGCCTGGATCAGTTGGTCGGGTTCGGCGCCTTTGAGGAGGAAGCCTCGGGCACCTGCCTTGAGGGCTCCGTAGATGTACTCGTCGGTGTCGAAGGTGGTGATCACCACGACGGCGATCGGATCGGCGTTTCCTGGTCCGGCGAGCAGGCGAGTGGCTTCGATGCCGTCGAGGTTCGGCATGCGAATGTCGAGTAGGCAGACGTCGGGTCGCAGTTCGCGAGCGAGCGTGACGGCTTCACGTCCGTCGGCGGCCTGCCCGATCACGTCGATGTCAGGCTGACCGTTGAGGATTGTTGACAGTCCCGCACGGACTATGCCCTGGTCATCGGCGATGAGGACGCGAATGGTCATATCGCCGTGCCGTGGCGTGGGAGAACCGCCCGGACGCCCCAACCGCGATCCGGATTCGGTCCGGCCGTGAGCGTCCCACCCAGTAGGGTGACTCGCTCGGTCATGCCGACCAGCCCGTACCCGGGTTGGTTCGGGGCGGGCGTGGTGCGGGCGCCGTCGTCGCTGACCGTCACCTGCACGTCGGTGGCGCTTCCGATCACGGTGACCTCGACCCGGGTTGCCTGCTGTGCGTGGTGCTGGGCGTTGGTGACCGATTCTTGCGTGACCCGGTAGATGGCGGCCTCCAGAGCCGGTGGGAGATTCGTCAGTTCACCGCGCAGCTCCACGTCGATGCGAAGCGAGTCGGTGCTGTTCGCGGCCAGACGTTCGATGTCGGCAATGCGGCGTTGGGGGGCCATGGCGGGCCGCTTCTGGCGGTCCCGGAGTGCGCTGACCATCGTGCGCATCTCCGCGAGCGTTCGGGCTGCCTCGCGGTCGATGGTCTCCAAAGCCTCGGTTGCCCCGCTGAGCGACGACGACCGCGCGAGGAACAGTCCGGCCTGAGCCTGGATCGCGATCGCGGAGACGTGATGGGCGACGGTGTCGTGCAGTTCCCTCGCCAGATGCTCTCGCTCTTGCAGCTTGGCATGCTCGACCATCTGCTCGCGAGCTGTGACCCGGTAGCGGATGGACACCCCCAGTGCCGCCGTGAACAGCAACACCGCAGTCCCGGCGATCGTCTCGGCGACCCCGGTGAAATCGGTGCTGACGCTGGCGCTGACAGCGACAGCCATGATGGCGAGCCCGATGGCGGCGTCGCGGCCAGCACCCCATCTGAAAAGCGGGTAGGCAAGTATCAACACAGCCCATCCGCTGTGCAACACCACCGGTTCGGCGCCCGCGACGAACGTGGCCACATCCAGCGCCGCGAACGTGCCGAAGGCGAACGCCACGACCGACAGCGGATGGGTTCGCCGGAACAGGACCGCAACCGCCAGTCCGCATCCGAAGGCGACGGCGACCGGTCGCCATACCAGATCACGACGCAGGACCGCTTCAAGCGCGACTCCGGCCATCACGATCGCGGCGAACACCCAGTCGTCCCGGCCGCGCGCCGGCGGGTTCTTCCCGGCGGGTTCGGCCCACACCGCCGTCGCGGCATTCCACATGACTGTCACAGTAGCGATTGCGCGATGGCGGCGGGACAGCCCCAGGAACAGTCCCTGACCTGGCCCATCGGCCAGGTCAACCTTGGCCACAGGACTCGTGTGCTCCGCGTCGGTCCTCTCGAAACTGGAAACCGTTCGGCTCTACTCGGCTCACCAACAGAAGGAGACCGTCGGTGGACAGGAATCGGGCAACAGAGCTTCACGATACGAAGGTGGATGTGAAGGTCGCGCTCTGTGGTTTATGGATCTCCCTGCTCTTCGTGTTCGCGTACGTCGACATCTTCGGTTTCTTCCGGGCCGACGTGATCAACGGAGTACTCGCCGGCAAGGTATCCGGCACAGGTTTAGAGATCAATCAGGCTTTCCTCGTCTTCACTACGATCTTCATCGTGATTCCATGCCTGATGGTCATCGTCTCGCTCTTCGCCCGAGCAAAGATAAACAGAGTGGCCAACATCGTCGTCAGCCTGATCTATGTGGTATCCGTGGCCGTGACGATCGTCGGCGGAACGTGGATTTACTACATCCTCGGGACTGTCATCGAGATGACGATCCTCCTCGCAATCGCAAGAGTCGCCTGGACCTGGCCCAAGCATCCTGCCCATTGACAACAATCGACGGCGGCTCGAAGCACCAGTGCGCACCACGGCCCGCCCGCAGCCTCGAACTCATCAGCGTGTAGACCCGTCCGGCGGGCGACACGCCTGGCAAACCACCCCGGCCCGGTGCCGGACTGATCGGACCCGCAATAGTCCAGAGACCCGTCCGGCGGGCGACACGCCTGGCAAACCACCCCGGCCCGGTGCCGGACTGATCGGACCCGCAATAGTCCAGTAGCGTGCACCACCCACACACGGTGGGCGACCGAGGGAACCGGTGGGCACGCCCACCTGGTTCCAGATCACCCGGTCACGGCGACCAAGGCTTCCACGTCGACTTGATGGTCTTTACCGCTCCGGGAGTCGCGATGGCTGAATCTGCCCCAACTCCGACCGATCACGACCCCCAGCGACTCACGAGACGACGCCACGACGGTTCCCGCGACGTGACCCGAATCGCGGAGAACGATGTCAGCACAGGATCGACCGATGGCGGTGAGTCAAGCTACGGTGCCGCCGCGCCAACAGGCGCTACCAGCCGCAATGACTTTGACGAATCCCAATCTGAGGTACGCGCTAAAAGGACGCCCGATCCATGCCCGCCCTACTCGCACGCCGCACCGGTGTCCATGCCGCCTGGCGAACCGCTCCCGCCGCCTGGCCCGTCCGACACGGCAGACCGGCCATGAGCGCGTCGACCGCCCCCGAATGGCGGCCCGACCCCCTGCTCACCATCGACGATGTCGCCGTCTGGCTGGGCAAGCCGAAGAACACCCTCTACGCCTGGCACAGCCGAGGCAAGGGCCCACGCGCCATCCGCGTCGGCAACACCCTGCGCTACCGGCGCAGCGACATCGAGCGCTGGCTCGACGACCACACCGACCCGGAACGGTAAGCCGTGGCACGACCTGAACTGCCCATCGGCACCTGGGGCAAGATCCGCACCGAGAAGCTCCGGCCCAACCGGTTTCGCGCCCGGGCCCGGTTCCGCGACCACGACGGCATGACTCGCGACATCGAGGCGACCGGTACCAGCGGCCCGGCCGCCGAACGGGCGCTGAAGGTCAAGCTGCGTGACCGCACCACCTACTACATCGCCAAGCCCGTCCAAGCTCCGGACGTCTCCGAGATCCTTGAACGCGAAGATGCTGGTTGGCGGGCTACACCGGAGCGGGCCGGCACCTGGTGCAGCGCCGTACCCACTCGGCATGGCGTACACGTTCCTCGGCTGTGACCCGCAAGAACAAGAGGAAGTAGGCACTGCGGACCGGCGTCGAGCGCACAGTCAACGCCCGGCGCCGGATGCATCACACCGCTGACTCTCATCAATCGTTCTCCCGACAGTCCGACTCCTAACCACGGCCGAACCGCGAACGCTGACCGGTGCGTCGTGCAACCCGGCCAACGGCTCCAGTCATAGCACTAGCTGTGTCGGATTCCGTGAGAACCGCTCCGGAACCTATTGGCAACCATTACATTGTGTGCATGCCTCGATCACTAGCCGTTTCCAACGGCTTGGCTGGACGCACCGGAATCGCCGCCACCGTTTGAGCGCACGGAACGCTTCCAATCGTCGTCTTGCCCTCGGCGAGGCGGCGCCGGTAGTAGGCGCGGCCGGGAGTGCCACGGCGGAGCTGGACGATGGTCATGATGTGCAGGACCCGGTTGATGCGCCGGTTCCCGACTCGGGAGAGTCGGTGGCGGCGTTGGTCACGGGAGGATGCCTCGAGCGCAGCCGTGCCGTTCTCGGCCCGGCGGGGCGGTCGAGGTGTATGTAGAGCTGTTTGCGATCACGCGGCCCCACCGGTTGCGGTTGGGGTTGCGGAAGTTGGTATCGGACCGGCCGCTGGTGCTCCGCGTGGAGCCGACCCGGGTTGTACACCCGGGAGAACCCCCACAGCATCCTGGCAAAGTTGGTCTGGCCACGCGCCAGGAGGCGGGAGACCAGTCCGGCGGTCCGGGCCAGCGCGACGACACCGAGGTGCTTACGGTTGATCACCGACTGCGTGCGTACCAGTTCCCGGTAGAACTCGTGCAGCGGCAGCCGGGTCGGCGTCACCGCATGCTGGATGTCGAACAGCCGGTAGTCAAAGGTGGTGAGCTCTCGGGACTGGGTGTGCCAGATCTCCGTGCCCGGGTAGGGCGTCATCACCGAAAGGTGGACGATTTCCGGCACACTCAGAGCCCATTCGCGGACGAGTCGGAACTGTTCGCAGTCCCACTGCGGGTCGACGATCAGGTTGATGGCGACCGAGAGGCCGAGCTTTCTGGCCTGTTCCAGCGCCTTCATGTTCTCGTCCGGGCTGATGCGTTTGCGGAAGAGGTCCAGTCCCTCGGCGTCCAGTGCCTCCATGCCGAGGAACATGTAGTTCAGGCCGAGTCTCTTCCATCGGGCGAATACGTCCGTGTTCCGCAGCAGTACGTCGGCCCGAGTCTCCAGATAGTACTGTTTGCGGATCTTGCGGCGCTCCAGTTCGGCTGCGATCGCGTGCCCGTGTTCGGGTCGAATGAAGGCAACATCGTCGACAATGAATATGCCGGGCTCACTGATCCTGGCTATCTCCTCGGCGGCGACCGGGGCGGAGACCTTGCGGTAGCTGCGGCCGTAGAACGTCCAGGCCGAGCAGAAAGAGCAGTCCCAGGGGCAGCCCCGAGTGAACTCGACGGAGGCCGCGGGGTCGAGGACCCCGATGAAGTAGCGGTTACGGCGGCGGACCAGGTCGCGGGCCGGGCGTGGCGCGTCGATCGAGTCCAGCAGTTTCGGTTGCGGACCGCGGCCCTGGAGGGTCACGGCGCCGGGTGCCTCGTGGGCAGCGCCGTCGCGCTCGGCGGCCAGCAGCGCCACCGAGCCGGTCTCTCCCTCGCCCCGCACGACGGCGTCGATCACTCCCTCGGCCTGCCCCAGGATGTGCTCGGCGATGAACGAGACCGAATGCCCGCCCACGAAGACGTAGGGCGACGGCGGCTGTTCCTTGAACCAGCGAGCCAGCTCGATGACCTCGGGAACGTTCGCCAGGTAGTTGAGCCCGAAGCCGACCGCGTCCGGCCCGAAGTTCAGGAATTCCCTGGCCAGCTCGGCCTTGGTGTGGGTCTGCAGATCGACGAGCCGCACGTCGTGGCCGGCCTCCCGTAGCGCGGCGGCCACGCACTCGAGACCCAACGGCTCCAGGCGGAGGAACAGCTCCGAGTACATCAGGACGCTCGGATGCACCAGTAGGACCTTCATCTCGTCCACCTCGTCCGATTTCCGCCAATATGCCCGTTCATCCTCGCACACACCGCGCCACCGCATGCGGCGAATGTGAGCGCTGGTGCAGATCCACCCGTTCGTTGCCGAGGCAGGTTTTCGGGGGAAGTCGGCGGGTATGCCGCGTTTCCGACCAGAGCTGGGCGGAACGGTAGGATCAGCGAAGGAGAGAATGCCGTGTCGATTCATCCGCGGCTTGTTGTTCGGCCCGAACTCGCCCGATAGCTCGGCATGGCGGCCGTCCTCGGAATACACCTGCTCGTCGCGGCTACCTGCGCCGGGCTCGCTCGACGCTGGGGCGCCCGGGTCCTGGCCCTCGGCGCGGTCGCCCCCGCGGTCGGTTTCGGATGGTTGCTGACCGCGCTACCAGATGTGCTTGCCGGCCAGGAGCGGAGGTTCTCCTTCGCCTGGGCCCCGGCGCTCAATCTCGAGTTGTCGCTGCGGCTGGACGCGCTGGCCCTGCTGCTCGGACTGGTCGTCAGCGGCGTCGGTACCGTCGTCCTGCTCTATGCGGTCCGGTATTTCGCCGGCCGACGAAACGGGCTGGGCCAGGTCAGCGCCGCGCTGGTGCTCTTCGCCGGGGCGATGCTGGCCCTCGTCATGGCCGATCACCTGCTTGCGCTGTACGTGGCGTGGGAGCTGACGACCGTCTGCTCGTTTCTGCTGATCGCCGACTCCGGTCGGCACCGTTCGGCGCGCCGCGCCGCCCTGCGTGCTCTACTGGTGACTAGCGGTTGCGGCTTTGTCATGCTGTTCGGCCTGATCCTCCTGGCACGCGCGGCGGGCGGATACCGGATCTCCGCACTGCTCGCAGCGCCGCCGCGAGGTCCCACGGTGTCGATCGCCGTCGTCCTGATCCTCGTTGGAGCAGTGGCCAAGTCCGCCCAGGTTCCGTTCCATCCCTGGCTGCCCGAGGCCATGGTGGCACCGACACCGGTCAGCGCCTACCTGCACGCCGCGGCGATGGTCAAAGCCGGGGTGTACCTCGTCGCCCGGCTGGCGCCCGGCTTCGCCGACGTTCCGACGTGGCGTCCGCTGATCCTCGGAGTGGGGTTGGCAACGATGCTGCTCGGCGGTACCCGCGCACTCGTCCAGACGGACCTCAAGCGACTGCTCGCCTTCGGCACCATCGCACAACTCGGTTTTATCCTCGTCCTGGTCGGGGCCGGCACCCGGACCGCCGCCCTGGCCGGCGCTACAGTCCTGCTCGCCCACGCGTTGTTCAAGTCGACGCTGTTCCTCGTGGTCGGGGTCGTCAACCACGGGGCGGGCACCCGGGATCTGCGCGAGCTGAGCGGAGTACGACACGCTTCACCCGGACTTGTGCTGGTGGCAGTCCTGGCCTGCCTTTCCATGGCGGGCCTGCCGCCGACGGTGGGATACCTCGGCAAGGAAGCCGCCTTCGACGCGTTCATCGGGCACGGTCTGGGCGGAGCATGGGTGCTGGTCGGTCTGCTCGTGGGGTCCACGCTGACGGTCGCCTACACCGTGCGTTTCCTCCAGGGCGTGTTCGCCGATCGCCCCGGCGTACCGGCCCGTCTGCGGCACGTGTCCCGCTGGTCGCTGACGACCACCTTTGCCTGCGCAGGAGCCGGGCTGGCCCTCGGCTGCCTGCCGGCCGCCGCCGGCGCGATCGGCGCCCGCTACGCGGAGGTCTACACCGGGTCGTCCGCGGACTACCGGCTCGCGTTGTGGCATGGCGTCGGGCTGCCGTTCGGACTTTCCCTTCTCACTCTCATCACGGGCGTGCTCCTGCACCTGCTGCGAAGGCCACTCACGCCTGCGGCGAGGTTCCTGCGGCCTCGCATCGTCGGCGCCTTGCTCGTTCAGGACCGACTCGTCACAGCCGTCATCACCGCCGCCCGGGTCCTGACGGCCCGCACACAGGTGGGGTCGCTGCCGAGATACCTCATCGTGATCATCACCGTCGTGGTGTTGGGTCCCGGCGCCGTGTTCCTGGCCGATGTCGGTCTTCCTCGCCAGATCCGTGCCTGGGACGCGCCTGAGCAGGCGGTACTCGGCGTCGGACTGGCCGCAGGCGTGCTGGCACTGCTTCTGGCCCGGCAGCGGCTCGTCGTGGTGCTGCTGCTCTCGGCCGTCGGCTACCTCGTCGCCGGGCTCTTCGTCGTGCACGGAGCGCCGGATCTCGCGCTGGCTCAGTTCCTGGTGGAGACGCTGACGTTGATCCTCTTTGTTCTGGTACTGCGGCGCATGCCCCCCAGGACGCGCCAGGCACGTACCCCGGCCCGTCTGCTGCGCGCCGGCGTCGCCTTGCTGCTCGGAGCGTTCATGGCCGGTGTCACCCTGGCGATGACCGCCGCTCGCGTGCCGTCCCGCGCGGCGTCGGGCTACTTCCGGGAGGCGCCGGAGGCGGGTGGCCCGAATGTCGTCAACGTGATTCTGACCGAGTTCCGGGCACTCGACACCCTCGGCGAGGTGACCGTGCTCGTGGTCGCGTCGACAGGGATCGCCGGGCTGGTGCTCGCGAGCCGAGGCAGGACCGGGCCCAGTCACTCCCGCACCGGCCCTGCTGGCGACGGAGACCCGGAACCGGCGAGCGGCCCTAGCAAGACCGTGGAGGGAACCAGATGAGCGCCGGCCAGCCCCGTTCCCGGCGGCTGCTCGCCGCCGACCGGCAGCGACCGGAGCAGCGCAGCGTGCTGCTCGAGGTCATCACCCGGATGGTGTACCCCAGTGTGCTGCTCGTGGCCGGTTACCTGCTGCTGGTCGGTCTGCACCGTCCCGGCGGCGGCTTCGCGGCCGGGCTTGTCGCCGGCCTCGGCCTGGTGCTGCGTCGCCTTGCCGGCGGTCCCGGCGAGGTCGACGCGGCAGCACCCGTCCCGGCCAAGGTCCTGCTCGGTGCCGGCCTGCTCACCTGTGCCGGCTACGGCGTAGCCGGCCTGCTGCTGACCGGCGAACTCCTCGCCGGCGCCGCCTGGACGGTCACCTTCGGCCCGGTAACGCACCTCGAGCTGACTACGTCGCTGCTCTTCGAGGCAGGAATCGCGTCGATCGTGATCGGTCTCGTGCTGGACGTGCTGCGCGGCCTCGGCGAGGACGACCGGAGCCGGTCCAGCGAGGGCCGGTCGGCGGAGGAAGCGCGGTGAGCCAGGGCAATCTCAGCCTCTCCCTGATCGTCGGGGCGCTCTTCGCCGGAGGGAGCTACCTCCTGCTGCAACGCGGACTGCTGCGGATCGTGGTCGGATTTGTGTTGCTCGGCCACGGGGCCAACCTCACCCTGCTGTTGTCCGGCGGCCCGGCGAAGCACGTTCCCGAGGCCGGCACCTCCACCCCGACGGACGCTTCGGATCCGCTACCGCAGGCGATGGCGCTCACCGCCGTGGTCATCACGTTCGCGGTCACCGCCCTCCTACTGGCGCTGACGGACCGGAGTGTGCGGCTCTACCGGGAGGACGGCGTGCAGGACGACGTCGAGGACCGGCGGCTGGGTGGCCGGCAGCCTGATGCGGAGTGGCCGTGAGCGGTGCCGTCCTGGTCTCGGCGCCCGTAGTGGTCCCGCTGCTCGCCGCCGGCGCCTCCGCCCTGCTGGCCGGCTTCCTGGTCGTGCAGCGGATCCTCGGGATCGGCGTGTTGGCGGTGGTACTGATCGACAGCGTCCTACTCCTGGTCCGGGTCGACGGCCTCGGCACCCAGTCGATCCAGGTCGGAGGATGGCAGCCGCCGCTCGGCATCACCCTGGTGGCGGACCGCTTCTCGGCACTGGTCCTCGTCGTCGCCGTCCTGGTGTGCCTGGTCGTGCTGGTCTTCGCAGTAGGGCAGGGCAGCGCCGAACGCCGCGTCGAAGACGTGCCCTCGGTGTTCCACCCGACCTACCTGGTCCTGCTCGCGGGAATCGCCCTGGTGCTGATCAGCGGGGACCTGTTCACCCTCTTCGTCGGATTCGAAGTGATGCTGATGGCGAGTTACGTCCTGATCATCCTGGGCGCGACCCGCGACAGGGTCCGGGCCGGTCTGACATACGTCGTCTCCAGCCTGACGGCCTCGATCCTGCTGCTCACCACGATCGGACTCGTCTACGCCGTCACCGGGACGGTCAACCTCGCCCAACTCAGCGCGGTCACGGCGGACCTGCCGCCCGGCACGCGTGGCCTGCTGGCGCTGCTGTTGCTCGTCGCGCTGGGGATCAAGGCCGCCATGGTCCCGTTGCACTGGTGGTTACCGGACAGCTATCCGACCGCCGCCGCTCCGGTGACCGCCATCTTCGCGGCGCTACTCACGAAGGTGGCGGTCTATGCGATCATCCGGACGCAGACTCTCCTCTTCCCCCGGCAGGAGCCCTGGACGCTGCTCCTGGTGATCGCCGCGCTGACGATGCTGGTCGGCGTGCTCGGGGCACTGGTCCAGGACGACCTCAACCGGATCCTGTCCTTCACGCTCGTCTCGCACGTCGGGTTCATGCTCTTCGGGCTCGCTATCTTCTCGGTGGCCGGGCTGGCCGGTGCGGTGCTCTACCTCGTGCACCACATCACCGTGCAGACCGCGCTCTTCCTGGTCAGCGGCCTGATCGAACGGGAGCGGCAGAGCGTTTCCCTGGCCCGGCTCGGTGGACTCGCCGCGACGGCGCCGGTGGTCGCGGCCCTGTTCCTCATTCCGGCGTTCAGCCTCGGAGGTCTTCCGCCGTTCGCGGGGTTCGTCGGAAAACTCGCGCTGCTGCAGGCAGCCGTGGCGCAGGCCGGTCCGGCGGTACTCGCCACCGCGGCCGTCGCCCTGCTCACCAGCCTGCTCACGCTCTCCGCGCTGATGCGGATCTGGCTGCGGGTCTTCTGGAGCCGGTCGGCCGCCCCCGTCGACGCCGGCGGAGCGACGGCGGCCGGCTCCCCGGGTGGCCGTCTGCCCGGTCGGGTCATGCGGTTCGCCGCGCTGACCGCGGTCCTGAGTGGGTTGGCGGTCGCGGCGACCGCCGGGCCGCTGGCGGCCCTGAGCCAGCGGGCGGCAGCCGACCTACTGGACCGGGACGGCTACCGCGGCGCGGTGCTCGGCCACCGGGAGGTGGAGTGAACGGCGTCCTGGAGCGGCTGGCCCTCGCCGTCTGGCTGGCTCTGCTCTGGCTGCTGCTCTGGGGGTCGAGCAGTCTGCTGGCAATCGGCTCGGCGCTTCTGGTCGGCCCGCTGTGCCTCGCCGCCGGTCGGCTGCCCGCACTACCGGTGGTGGCGCGTCCACGGTGGCGTCGGCTGCCGATGTCGCTGGTCCGGTTCGCGACGGACGTCCTGGCTTCGTCGGTCCAGGTGGCCTGGGCGACGCTGGCCCACGGGCCGCGGACCCGATCGGCGGTGCTGGCGGTGCCGGTGGGCCGCCCGTCGGCCACCGCGTTGACCGTGGTGGTCAACCGGCTCTCTCTCGAGCCCGGAACGCTGGTGCTCGGCGTCGTCCCCGAGGCCGGAGAGATCTACGTCTTCGTCCTCGACGTACGCGGTGGCGAGGGACTGGAACGGGCTCGCCGCCACGCCTGCCGGGCGGCCCACGACGTGCTGAGAACGCTCGGCGAGGACATCCCGGAGAGTCAGGAGTCCGGATCGGAAGGGAGCGATCGTGCGTAGTGCCCTCGTCGTCACCGCCGGCTTGCTGGCGGTGGCCGGCTTCCTAACCCTGGTACGGCTGTTCCGTGGACCGACCCTGCACGACCGGCTGGTCGCCCTCGACACCCTGGTCGTCGTGGTGATCAGCGGGATAGCTGTCGAGGCCGCGCTGCGCGATGCCGCTGCCAACGTGATCCTGCTTGTGGTGGTGGCCCTGGTCGGTTTTCTCAGCACGGTGTCGGTCCTGCGGTTCACCGAGGGGGCGTGATGGGCCCGCTGACCCTGGCCGGTGAGGTACTGGCGGCGGTGGCCCTCGTGACGGGCGGGGTACTGGCGGTCCTGGCCGGGCTGGGTCTGGCCCGGCTGCCGGACGCGACCGCCCGGCTGCAGGCGGCGACGAAACCACAGGTGCCCGGTCTGGCGCTGATCTGTGTCGGGGTCGCCCCGCAGATCGCTGGCGGCGAGATGTTCGCCCTCGTCCTGGTGGTGTTGTTCCAGTTGGTGTCCGCGCCGGTGGTGGCACAACTCGTCGGGCGTTCGGCCTACCGATCCGGTGTCGGGCGTGACACGTTGCTCGTTGACGAACTCCGGGACCGGACGAGCGGGTGGGACGGCGTCGACCGGACACCCGAGGGGTGACCGGTCGAGCGCTGGCTGGGCTGGGCATGAACACCTGCTGCCGGGGTAGCCCCGGGGGCAAGGAGGTGAGGGCGTGTATCAGGCGGACGGGCCGGGCGAGGCGGTTGACCGGACGGCGTCACCCGGTGATCGACTCGTCCGGGATATCCGGGAGTTGGCCGTCCAGGAGGCGGCGCGGTTCCGGGGTGACCTGGCGGAGTCGCTGCGCCGGGCCGGAGTGGGCGCCGTGCTGCTGGCCGGGGCGGGTGTCGCCGTCGTGCTGGGGCTCGGATCGGCATCCGCCGCCGTGCTGTCGCTGGCGGAGTCGGATCGGACACCGCGGCGGGCGGCGCTGCTGCTGGCCGCCGGATACCTGGGCACCGGTGTGCTCCTCACCGTCGTCGGGCTCACCCGGCTGAGCGCGGCCGGTGGCCGGACGAGCCGGCTCAGCGCCGAGCTACGCAACCTCCTGGCGGCGGTACGGACCGCCCGCCGGTAGTGCCTGTCTCGTGGATCTCGATGGTTCAGCCGCTACCGAGCAGTCGGCGGATTTCGGCTGCGGCGGGATGGTCCGGCGCCCGGGTGAGGAAGCGGCGCAGCGTCACGCTCGCGCTGTCCGGATCGGTCACGCGCTGGGCGAGTCCCAGGATCAGCAGGCCGTCCGGGCTGTCGGGGCGGTGGGCCAGGACCGCTCTGGCCAGGCGTGCCGCCTCGCCGGGCTGTTCGAGTCGGATCAGTGTGAAGGCCAGCCGCAATCGGATCTCGTCGGCCGGTCGCTGGTCCAGCACCGTCCGATAGATCTCGGCCGCTGTCGCGTAGTGCCCCTGTGTCTCCAACGACTGGGCCAGCGTCACCTGATCGGTAACAGGGTCGGCGGGAACGGGGCTCGGCGGAGCGGGGTGGGGCGCCGCCAGGGCGACGGCGCCGACCACGGCGAGGACCAGGGCGGCGCCGAGGTGCCAGAGCCGGTCAGCGGTGACGCTGGTGACACCGTGCCGGAGTCGATGGCCGGCGCGAGCGCGCCGGGACGGATTCGGACGCCCGGTGCCGGTGGTACCGGCGCGGGCACGCTGACGGGCGGCCCGAACGGCCGGTACCAGGGCCAGCGCCAAGCCCAGTACCGGCGTGCTCCACAACAGCAGCCCCCAGCCCCGTACCGGCGGCGCGGCCAGCACCTCCGACCCGTAGCGGTCGACCAGATACGAGCGGATCTCGTCCGGACCACGGCCCTGACGGAGCTGGGTGCTGATCACCTCGCGCATCGCGGCGGCGATCGGCGAGCGCGAGTCCGCCACCGACTCGCCCTGACAGGTTGGGCAGCGCAGTTCGGCGGCGAGTCGCCGGGCCGGATCACCGTCGCCGGTCGGTGTCACGGAGCGCCAGACGCCGAGCAGCGCGGCGACGACGAGAACGGTCAGGCCGATGGTGGCGGCGAATCGACGGGGAGTCATGACTCCAACAGCGGCGTCAGCCGCTCGTCGAGCCACCTGGTGGTGACCGGCCCGGTCATCCGGTCGGCGATCCGTCCGGAGCGGTCCAGCAGGAACGTCTCCGGTACCCCGCGTATCCCCCAGTCCACCGCCGTAACGCCGGCCGGATCGGGCAGCACGGGCAGGTCCCGGGCACCCGTCCGGTCGAGCAGCGCGCGGATAGCCACCTCGCTGTCCCTGACGGCGAGGCCCACCATCCGCAGGTCCCGCCCGGACCACCGGCGTCCCGCGTCGATCAGCAGCGGCAGTTCGTCCTGGCACGGGCCGCACCAGGACGCGAAGACGTTGACCAGCACCACCTGTCCCCGCAGCCCGGCGAGGTCGAACGGGGCACCGGCCAGGGTCCGTCCGGCCAGTGACGGTGCGACCGCACCCGCGCCGCCCGGCGCGACGGCCGGGCCACCGCCACGGGTGCCAGCCAGCCCGACCGCCCCGAGCACCGTCACCAGGCCGAGCACCAGCGTCAGGGGCGTCCGCCGCCGTCGGAGGCGGAATAGCGAGAACGCCGGTCGTCGCCGATGAACAAACGCGATCACGGCACCTCCCCCGGGCCGTCCGGTACCGCCACGCCGGAACGGCTGACCGCCGCCGGCGGCCCCGACCGGTCGCGGCCGGCACGACTTCCGGAGACGGATCGGCTGCGCCCGAACGGGCGGGCCAGGGCGAGCAGCCCGCCGAGAACGCACAGCGATCCGCCGGCCCAAATCAGGGCGACCATCGGGTTGACCGCCAGCCGGACGGTGGCGGACCGGCCGTCGGCCGAGACCGCCAGCAGGGTGGTGTAGGTGTCCCGCAGTGGTCCCGACCGAATGGCCGGGAGACTAACAGTGGTGTCGTGATGCGGGTGGTATGTCAGCTCCGGTACCAGCGTCCCGTCGGGGCGGTCTACCGCTCCGAGCGTCAGCCGGACCCGGACCGCCATTCCGGCGTCCGTGCGGACCCGGTCAACCGCGGTCAGCCGTACCGTGGCACCCGGCACCCGCAGCGCCTCACCGACCGCGAGTTGCCGTTGCGCCGCGACGGTGTAGGTGGAGGAGGCGGCGACACCGACGGCGACGAGCGCGACTCCGAGATGGGCCGTCGTGCCGCCGAGCCGCGCCCACCGGATGCTCCGGCGACCGTTGTCGGGTGACCGGCGGCACAGTCCGGCCACGGTGGCGGCCAGCGAGAAGCCGGCACAGCCGAAGGCGGCCAGGGCCATCGGCCCGGGACGGCTCGACAAGCCGGTCACCGCGATGGTGGCCAGTCCGACGGCGACCGGACCGACCGCGCGGCGGGCGGTCTCACCCGGTGACGTGCCGCTCGACGGCAACAGGGCGGCCAGCCCCATCAGGACCAGTACGCCGATCGCCAGCGGCACCGCCGTGCGGTGGTAATAGACCGGACCCACCGCGAGTGCGGTGCCGGAGACGGCCTCCGCCACCGCCGGCAGGACGGTGCCGACCAGCACCACGGCGGCGACGGTGGTCAGCAGGATCCGGTTGCCGACCAGGGCGGTGGCCCGGGACAGCGGCGGCGACGCAGGTGACGCGACCTGGGAGCCGCCACCGCCCCCGGGCCCGCCCCGCCAGCCGACCAGGACCACCGTGCCGATCGACACCAGAAGAAGGAAACCGAGGAGCAGGGGGCCGAGCGGCGACTCGGTGAAGGCGTGCACGCTGGCTACCACCCCGGACCGGGTGAGAAAGGTGCCGACCAGGACGAGCAGGAAGCTGGCGCAGGCCAGCGCAACCGACCAGCCGGCCCGGGACGCACCACGACGGGTGAACACCGTGTGTAGGAAGGCGGTGGCGGTCAACCAGGGCAATAGTGAGGCGTTTTCCACCGGGTCCCAGGCCCAGTAGCCGCCCCAGCCGAGGACCGCGTACGACCACCAGGCGCCGAGTGCGATGCCGGCGGTGAGCAGCGCCCAGGCGGCCAGCGCCCACGGCCGGGCCGCACTGATCCAGCGCCGTCCCGCATCCCCGACCAGCAGCCCGGCGAGGGCGTAGCCGAACGGCACCACGAGCCCGACGTAGCCGGCATACAGCAGTGGTGGATGCAGCCCCATCGCCGGATGCTCGCGCAGCAGCGGGTTGGGGCCCGGCCCGTCGGCCGGCACCGGCTCGACCGGATGGAAGGGGTTGGCTGCGAAGTACGACAGGGCGAAGAAGAAGACCGCGACGAGGCTGACCACGGCCATCGCCCAGTGGTGCAGTCGGCGGTCCCCGGCCGGCGCGGTCCGGGCGAGCAGGCCGGCGTAGCCGGCGAGGATCAGCAACCAGAGCAACAGCGAACCGTCCAGCGCCGACCACAGACTGGTGACCGAGTAGTACAGCGGCACCTGCCGGCCGCCGTTGTCGGCGACGAACCGGACGCTGAAGTCGGGCCGCAGCAACGCCCACTCCAGGGCGCCGCAGGCGACGGCGGCTGCCAGCAGACCGGCACCGCTGGCGGCCCGGGCCGGTCGGAGCGGCGCGTCCGGGTTCAGCGCGAGGCGTAGCCAGAGCAGGGTCGCCGCGACCGAGGCGGCGAGGCCGGCGCCGAGTGCCCAGCTGCCGAGCTGGCTGGTCACCGCGCCGTCCCGGACGGTGGCGGTGACGGTGGGCGGTAGTCGTTGCCGTGCTTGACGAGCACCTGCTCGGCGTAGAAGACGCCGTCGGATCCCAGGACACCTTCCACAACGGCCTCCTGGCCGGCGCGGAAGGTGTCCGGCGGCACACCGGTCTGCCGTACGGTGATCTCGTGGCCGTCCGCGGCGAGCCGGAACACGGTCTGGCCGCCGTCCTGCTCGACAGAGCCGGGTACGACAGCGCCACCCAGCCGGGTCCGGGTGGTCCGGTCGTCCGGATCGCCGGCCAACTCAGTCGGAGTCCGGTAGTAGCTGAGCGTGCCTTGGAGACCGGCGTGCACCAGCAGTGCGGTGCCGGCGAGGACCACCACGGCCAGGGCAAGGCGGGCGCGGCCCGGTCGGCTCATCGCCGGGTCGCGGCCGGTGGTGAGGCGGCAGCAGGATACGGCGCGGCGCCGGCGCGGGATGTCGGGGTTGTCCGGGGACGGAAACCGCTCCACCGGACCGCCCAGGCGGTCGCGGCGGCGGTCAGGACGAGCCCGGTGCACACCGCCAGCCAGCCGTTCACCGCGCCTCCAGAAGCTCCGGTGTCGCCGCCGGAGCCGGACGGGCGACGGTGCGCTCGACGGCGTCCAGCCGGCGCAGGAAGATCCACATCGCGGTGGCGGTGAACGCGGCGACGCTCAGCAACAGCGCGGCCGCCATCAGCGGGTCGATCGGAGGACGTTCCGGGGCGAGGATCGTCGCGGGCTGGTGCAGGGACCGCCACCAGACGACGGAGAAGTGCACCAGCGGCACCAGCGCGAAGCTGGCCATTCCGACCAGCGCGGCGACCCGGGCGGCCCGGTGCGCGATCCGGATCTCACCGCCTCCGTCGGCCAGATCGAGGGCACGCCGCAGCGCCAGGTAGCCGGCGTAGACGACGAGCAGCAGGGCGGTGCTGACCAGCCGCGGATCCCAGGCCCACCAGGCACCCCAGACCGCCCGTCCCCAGAGCGCGCCGAGGCTGATGGTCAGCCCGGTCAGCCCGACGCCGAGTTCCGCGGCGACCCGCGCGCACCGATCCCAGCGCAGGTCGCGGGTGGCGAGGTAGCCGAGACTGGCGGCGAGGACCGCAGCGAACGCCAGGTAGGCGGTCCAGGCGGCCGGCACGTGCAGGTACATCAGTCGTTGGGCGTCGCCCTGGAGCGCGTCGGGTGGTGCGATCAGCAGGCCGGTCGCGGTGGCGGCGGCGGCCAGGCCGGCAGCCAGCCAGCCCAGGCTCCGCCGGTCGCCGCCCGCACGCCGTCCGCTGGTCAGCGGCGTACGAAGAGCGGCGGCCTGGTCGTTCTCGGATCTCGGTCTAGGAAGGCCCACGGTGTTGATGATGCAGGAGTGAGAGGAGATTACTGGTTTGAATCCCCAAACGAGCTAATAATCTCCTTTGTCTGGTTAGCCTGGTTCGACGGACCGGACGAGCGAGAGGTGGTGACGCGGTGGTGAGCGGGCACCGGGCGGGCC
Organism: Plantactinospora sp. CA-294935; assembly: GCF_050936445.1. Taxonomy (NCBI): domain Bacteria; kingdom Bacillati; phylum Actinomycetota; class Actinomycetes; order Micromonosporales; family Micromonosporaceae; genus Plantactinospora; species Plantactinospora sp. CA-294935. The sequence goes on along the minus strand of NZ_JBNJMU010000001.1, from coordinate 5,327,785 downwards.
ACCGACGGCGCCGCCTCGTTCTGCTCGCCGGCTCCGGGCTCGTGTTGCTGGCGTCGGGCTGCGCCGCCGGCGCGCCCTCCACATTGGATCCGGCCGGGACGGGTGCCCGGCGGGTGGAGGGCTTCTGGTGGCTGCTGTTCTGGATATCGGTCGCAGTGTTCGCCGAGGTCATGGCGCTGCTGGCCTGGGCACTGGTGTTTCGCCGCCGGCCGGACCGCCGGATCAACCACTCCGATCCGATCCGGTTTGTCGTCGTCGCCGGCGCCGGCCTGCCCTTCGTGGTGCTGGTGGCGGTCTTCGGAGTCGGCCTGCGAGACCTGGCCGCGCTGGGAAAGCCGGACAGACCACCGGCGGCCACGATCGAGGTGACCGGACACAAGTGGTGGTGGGAGGTGCGCTACCCGGGGGTTGACGGGGCGACCGCGAACGAGATCCACATCCCCGTGGGCGAACCGGTGCTGGTCCGGCTGCGCACCGTCGATGTCCTGCACAGCTTCTGGGTGCCGCAACTGATGCCCAAGACCGACCTCATCGCCGGCAAGGTACGGGAGACCTGGCTGCACGCCCAGCGGCCGGGCGAGTACCGCGGCCAGTGCGCCGAGTACTGCGGCCTGCAGCACGCACACATGGCGTTCCTGGTGGTGGCCCACCCCCGGGCCGAATTCGACGCCTGGCTGGGCCGGCTCGCCGCGCCGGCCCCGGTACCGGACAGCGACGCCGAGCGCCGCGGCCAGGAGGCCTTCCTCCAGAATGCCTGCGTCGCCTGCCACACCGTCCGGGGTACCGCCGCCGACGGCACCGTCGGACCGGACCTTTCCACGATCGGCTCCCGGTGGAGCCTCGGCGCGGGCGCGGTGCCGAACGACGGCGGACACCTGGGCGGCTGGATCGCCAACTCCCAGACGATCAAGCCGGGCAACGCCATGCCGCCGCAGCCGGTCGACGCGGCGGCCCTGCCCGACCTCATCGCCTACCTGCGATCACTGCGGTAGGAGCCGGATGCCATGTCGTCCAGCACCGCACAGCACGACGCCGCGGCCCAGGCGCGCGAGTCGCTGGCCCGACACTGGGCGGAGCCGGCGACGCTGCGCGCCTGGTTGACGACCGTGGACCATAAAAAGATCGGGCGTCGGTATCTGGTCACCGCGGCGGTGTTCTTCGCGTTCGCCGGGATCAGCGCGCTCGCCATGCGGACCCAACTGGCCGGGCCGGAGGCGCAACTGCTGTCGCCAGGCGAGTACAACCAGTTGTTCAGCATGCACGGCACGGCGATGATCTTCCTGTTCTCGACGCCGATGCTGTTCGGGTTCGGCAACTTCCTGATGCCGCTGATGCTCGGCACCCGAGACATGGCCTTTCCCCGGCTGAACGCCTTCAGCTACTGGGTGTTCCTGTTCGCCGGGCTGTTCATGTGGGCGAGCGTGCCGGCCGGCGCCGCGCCGAACGGCGGCTGGTTCGCCTACGTGCCGCTGACCGACGAGCGGAACACCCCCGGCCTGCACCTGGACGTCTACACCCTCGGCCTGCTCTTCCTCGGCATCTCCACCACGGCCGGCGCGATCAACTTCATCGTCACCGCGCTGAAACTGCGCGCTCCCGGAATGTCACTGAACCGGGTGCCAATCTTCGTCTGGGCGATCGTCGCCACCTCCTTCATGATCATCTTTGCGTTGCCAGTGCTGAACCTGGACAACGCCCTGCTCTTCCTCGACCGCCGCTTCGACACCCGCTTCTTCGAACCGGAGCGGGGCGGGAACGTCCTACTCTGGCAGCACCTGTTCTGGATCTTCGGCCATCCGGACGTCTACATCATCGTGATGCCCGCCCTCGGCATCGTCTCAGCGGTACTGCCGGTCTTCTGCCGGCGCGGCATCGTCGGCTACCCGCTGATCGTGTTCTCGATCGTCGCCATCGCGATCATCTCGTTCGGCGTGTGGGTGCACCACATGTTCGCCACCGGCCTGCCACAGCTGTCGTACGGCTTCTTCAGCGCCGCCAGCACCATCATCACCATTCCCTCCGGACTACAGATCTTCGCCTGGCTGGCCACCATGCTGCTCGGTCGCATCGTGCTGAGCGTGCCGTTCCTGTTTGTCCTCGGCTTCCTCGTCACCTTCGTCATCGGCGGCTTCACCGGCGTGATGTTCGCGTTCACCGCCTTCGACCAACAGACCACCGACAGCTACTTCGTGGTGGCGCACTTCCACTACGTCCTGTTCGGCGGGGCGGTCTTCCCCATCCTCGCCGGGATCTACTACTGGCTGCCCAAGATGACCGGCCGGATGTTCAGCGAACCGCTCGGCCGGTGGGCGTTCTGGCTGGTCTTCGTCGGCATGAACCTCACCTTCTTCCCGATGCACCTGTCCGGGCTGCTCGGCATGCCCCGGCGGGTCTACACCTACCCCGGCGATCTCGGCTGGGACCCGTGGAACCTGGCCGCCACCATCGGGGCGTACCTGCTGGGGGTCGGGCTGCTGCTGGTGGCACTCGGCGTGGTGCACGCGCTGCGCCGCGGCCGACCGGCGCCGGACGACCCGTGGGACGGCGACAGCCTGGAGTGGACCACCAGCTCGCCGCCGCCGGCGTACAACTTCCCGGTCCTACCCCGGGTCCACAGCCTGCATCCGGCCTGGGACCCCCGGACCGCCGAGTCGACCGGCGCGGGCGCGACCGAGGACCGGATCCTGGCCGACGGCCACCAGGCCGTGTTCACCAGTGAATTCGACGGCCACTACGAGCGGGCGGTGGAGATGCCGGAGTCGACGTTGCGACCGCTGGTGACCGCCGTCGGTCTGCTGGTCGTCTTCGTCGGTCTGCTCTTCGCCTGGTACTGGGTCGCCGCCGCCGGCGGTCTCCTCGTCGCCGGCACGCTGGCCGCCTGGCTCTGGCCGCCCCGGCGCACGCCGGAAGAGGCGGGGGTGCCGGCATGACCACCCGGAACATGCACCTAGCCCTCGGCCCGCACGGGCTCGCCACCGAGGAGCCGGTCGGCCGGTCGACCGCGTGGTGGGGGGTGATGCTCTTCATCACCACCGAGAGCACCCTCTTCGCCGCCCTGTTCGGCAGCTACTTCTACCTGCGCTTTCAGCACGGGGCACCATGGCCGCCGGACGGGATCGCGGAGCCGGAACTGTTCCTGCCGCTGATCATGACCGGGGTGCTGGTGCCCAGCAGCCTGCCGTTGCTCTGGGCCGAGGCCGGCATCCGGCGCGGTCGCCGCTGGCAACTGCGGGCCGGCCTGCTCGCCACCCTGGTCATGGGTGGCACGTTCCTCGGCCTGCAGGGTATGGAGTACTCCGAGATCCTGCGGGAGTACACCTTCACCAGCAACGCGTACGGGTCGTTGTTCTACACGACCACCACCTTCCACGGTGCACACGTCACGATCGGCCTGCTCATGGTCGGCTGGCTGTTGATCGCGTCGCTGCAGGGCAGTTTCGGTGCCCGACGACACGAACGGGTCCGGATCGTCGCCTACTACTGGCACTTCGTCGACGTGGTCTGGGTGGCGATTCTCTTCACTGTCTACCTCTCGCCGAGGCTGTGATGACCGAGCGACTGTCGCCCCGTACCGCCCTGTCCGGCGGGCTGCTGCTCTGGTTCGCCGTACTCGGCGGCGTGCTCTCCTGGACCGTGCACTCGTTGGCCGCCTGGAGCATCGACGAACTCACCTGCGAGGCCGGGCACGACGACCTGGCCGGGTTTCCGCTGACCGGCGCGATCGCCCTGACCGTGCTCGTCCCGGCGGCCGGTGCTGCGGCCGCGCTCGCCCTCTCGGTCCTCGCCTGGCGGCGCACCCGGGCCGACCTGCCGGCCGGCGGCGAGCGGTCGGTGGGCCGGGCGCACCTGCTCGCCTTCGTCGGGCTCTGGCTCAACCTGCTGGCGCTGTCCATGATCATACTCGGCGGCGTGGCCGCCCTGGTACTGCCGCCATGCCAGCGGTGACCGGTTGGCCCGCCCCGGACACGCCGCTGGCCCACGGCGGCGCGGCGGAGCAGGCGTGGACGAACCTGGGGCTGGTCACTGTGCTCGCGCTGGTCAGCGCCGGGTACGGCCGCGGGGTGCACGAGTTGTGGAGCCGGCGCGGCCCCGGCGTGGTCGTCGCCCGGTGGCGCGTCGGGGCCTTCGTCCTCGGCATCGGTGCGCTGCTGACCGCCTCGACCGGGCCGATCCACGAGGTGGCCGAGCGCTCCTTCGCCGGACACATGGCGCAGCACATGGTGCTGCTGGTGGTGGCCGGCCCGGCGCTGGGCGCCGCGGCGGTCGGGCTGCCCCTGGCGCTGGCCGCGCCCCGGCGGCTGCGTCGGTACTGGGCCCGGTGGCGGGCCTCGACCGTCGGCACGTGGCTGCGCCGACCCGGCAGCCTTACCGTGCTGGCCGGCGTCCTGCACGGCGCCGCGCTCTGGGGCTGGCACCTGCCCACCCCCTACCGCCTGGCGACCGAGAACGGGTTTGTCCACCTGGTGGAGCACGCCTCGTTCGTCGTGGCGGCGGCGCTGCTCTGGTCGGTGGTGCTCGGCACCGGCCGACACCGGGTCGAAGCCCCGGTCGCCGTGCTGCTACTGGTCGCCACGATGCTGGTGGCTTCCGCCCTTGGTGCAGCCCTCACCCTCGCGCCGGTTGCCGTCTATCCGGTCGGCGCCCTGGCGCCCAGAGGTGGGGATCCGCTCGTCGACCAGCAGCTCGCCGGCCTGCTGATGTGGATTCCGATGGATGTGGTTGTGCTGGTGGCGGCGGCGGTGGTGTTCCTGCGCTGGTTCACCGGCCTGGACCGGGTCTCGCCACGCACCACCGGACTGTCACCCGGTGACCGGTTCGATGGGGCCGGGCCGGAGCCGGCCGGTCGGGGCGGAACGACCGACGGGCCGCCGGTGGGTCCGGCGGTCGGGAGGGAGACTCGATGAACCGGAACCTTCCGGGATGGTCCCGGTCACCGTTGCTGGTGGTGCTCACTGCGGTAGCCGTCCTGGCCGCGTGCGCCCGGGTGCCGCCGCCACCGCCGCCGGAACTGCGTGAGGGACATCCCGACCGGGGGGCACGCCTCATCCAGCAGTACGGCTGCGGCGGCTGCCACGCCGTGCCCGGAGTGGATCGGGCGGACGGGCTGGTGGGGCCCCCGCTGGACCGGTTCGGCTCCCGGTCGTACATCGCCGGCGCGTTACCGAACAACGCGGAAAACCTGATGCGGTGGATCCAGGACCCACAGTCGGTGGAACCGGGTACCGCGATGCCCGACCTCGGGGTCAGCGAGACCGATGCCCGGGACATCACCGCGTACCTGTTCACCCTGGAGTGAGGCGAGCACGGGTGAGTTGGCAAACGACAACAGCACCGGGGCCCGTCGCGGGCGGTGCGGGCGGCCTACCTACCCGGGTGCCCGGCCCTGCTTCGCCACCCGGCCGCCGGCTGCCCGGCCGACGCCGCCTCGTGATCGCGACCGTGCTGGGCCTCGCCGCCGGGCCGGTGCCACTGCCCGGACACGCGGCGCCGGCCCCCACCCCGACACCCGGCGCCACCCAGACCTCCGCCGGCGCGGCGTCACCGGGCCCGACCAGCGCTGCGTCGGCGGACCCGGTGGCCGCCCGGGGCGCCGATCTCTATCTGCGTAGCTGCGCGAGCTGCCACGGCCCGGCCGGGCAGGGCAGCCAGCGCGGACCGGCCCTGGTCGGCGTCGGCCCGGCGTCAGTGGACTTCCAGCTCAGCACCGGCCGGATGCCGATCGAGAAGGAGGCGGCCCAGCCGCCACACCGGCGGCCCGCCTTCTCCGCTGAGGAGATCCGAGCCATCGTCGTCCACGTCGGCAGCTTCGGCGGGGGTGGCCCGGAGATACCGTCCGTGGCCCCCGGCGACCTGCGTGACGGCCGCGAGCTGTACCTCGCCACCTGCGCCGCCTGCCACTCCGCCACCGGAATCGGTGCGACCCTGACCAACGGGTTCGTCGCCCCGTCGCTGGACCGGTCCAGCCCGATCCAGGTGGCCGAGGCGGTCCGGGTCGGCCCCGGGCTGATGCCCGCATTCCCGGAGAGTGTGCTCAGCCAGGAGCAGCTCAACGCCCTGGCCAGCTACGTACAGGAGTTGCGGGGCGACAAGCTGGACGAGGGCGGGGCGCCGTTGGGTCGCCTGGGTCCCACCACGGAGGGGCTGGTGGCCTGGGGGATCGGACTGGTGCTGCTGGTCCTGGTCGCCCGCTGGCTCAGTAGCAGGGCGGGCGAATGACGACCGAACGGGGACATCCGTGGTGAGCCGGGTGGACGGACCACGTCCCGGCGAGCGGACCGCGTCCCGGGTCATCGGCGTCGCGTTTGGCATCAGCACGCTCGGGGCGGCCGGCTTCGCCATCGTGTACGCCACCGGTGGGCAGACCCAGTTGGAGGGGCTCTGCCTGGCGGTCGCGTTCGCCGGGCTCGCCGCCGGACTCGGCGTGTGGTCCCGTCGGCTCCTGCCCACCGGCGGCTACGTCGAGGAGCACGAACCGTTCGACTCGCCCCCGGCGGAACGGCACCTCGCCGACGAGGCGCTGCTCGGACCGGAGAGCCCGGCCCGGCGTGGTGGTCTGCTGGCCATGCTCACGCTGGCCCTCGGTGCGTTGGGCGGGGCGGCGCTGTTTCCGCTGCGTTCGTTGCTGCCGTTCGACCGTGGCCGGCCGGTCCACGAGTTGCGGACCACGCCGTGGGCCGCCGGTGTCCGGCTGGTCCGCTCCGACGGCACTCCGGTACGGCCCGACGACGTGCCGGGCGGCACGATGCTGCCGGTCTTTCCTGAGGGGCACCGGAACCGGGGCGATGTGCCGGCCTTCGCCGTCCGGCTGGACCCGGCCCGGTTCACCGTGCCGCCACCGGGCGGGGACGTCGGCGGCATCGTCGTCTACTCCCTGCTCTGCACCCACGCCGGCTGCCCGGTCGCCGTCTACATCCAGGAGACCGCCCGGATGCTCTGCCCGTGCCACCAGTCGAACTTCAACCTGCTTGCCGGCGCCCGACCGATCGCCGGCCCGGCCGCCCGGCCGCTGCCCGGCCTGCCGATCACTGTGGACGCTGCCGGTTTCCTCACCGCCACCGGCGACTTCACCGCTCCGCCCGGGCCTGGATTCTGGAGCCTGAAGTGATCACCCGCTGGTTGCTCCGCCGGCTGGCCCGCACCGTCGACGACCGGCTGCGCACCGCGCCGGTGCTGCGCAAGGCGCTCACCAAGGTCTTCCCCGACCACTGGTCGTTCATGCTCGGGGAGATCGCCCTCTACTCGTTCGTCGTGCTGGTGCTGACCGGGATCTTCCTGACCCTGTTCTTCGAACCGAGCACCGCGGAGACGGTCTACACCGGCTCGTACGAGCCTCTGGACGGCTCCCGCACCTCCGCCGCGTACGCCTCGACGGTGCGGCTCAGCTTCGACATCCGGGCCGGCCTGCTGATGCGGCAGACTCACCACTGGGCCGCGCTGCTCTTCGTCGGCGCGATCGTGCTTCACCTGCTGCGGATCTTCTTCACCGGGGCCTTCCGCAAACCCCGCGAAATCAACTGGGTCATCGGGGTCACCATGTTGGCCCTCGCCCTGTTCAACGGCTTCACCGGATACTCCATCCCGGACGACCTGCTCTCCGGCACCGGCCTGCGGATCCTCTACTCGGTGACTCAGTCGATCCCGCTGCTGGGCGAGTGGCTGGTATTCCTCGCCTTCGGCGGAGAGTTCCCGACCGAGCAGATGGTGCCGCGGATGTTCGTCGCCCACGTGCTGCTCGTCCCCGCCGTGCTGACCGCGCTGATCGCCGCACACCTCGGCATCCTGATCCGGCAGAAGCACAGCCAGTTCCCCGGTCCGGGACGGACCGAGAACAACGTGGTGGGTTCGCGGTTCTGGCCCAGCTACACCCTCCGTACCCTCGCGTTGTTCGCCTGGGTCCTCGCGGTGACCTTCGCCCTCGGCGGCCTGGCCCAGATCAACCCCGTCTGGATCTACGGACCGTTCGAGCCGGCCCAGGTGACCTCACCCGCCCAACCCGACTGGTACATCGCCTGGGGCGACGGGGTGCTGCGACTCTTTCCAGCCGTCGAGTTCCGGGTCTTCGGGCATCTCGTCCCGTCGCCGTTCCTTCCCGGGGTGCTGTTCGGCGGCCTCACCTTCCTCGGCCTCTACCTCTGGCCGTTCCTCGAACGCCGGCACTGTGGCGCCCGGCTGTCGCACCAACTCCTCGACCCGCCCCGCGACCACCCGGCCCGGCTCGGCGTCGGCGTCGGCGTACTGGCCCTCTTCACCGTGCTGCTCGCTGCGGCCGCCGACGACATCATCGCCAAGATCCTGAAGGTTCCCGTGCTGGACGTGCTCTCGATCCTGCGGGTGCTCGCGCTGGCGCTGCCAGTGCCCGTCGGTGTGGTGGCGTATCTGGTCGCCCGGGCGCTGCCGGCCGCCGGTGATCGAGAGCGCGGCGAGCTGAGCCGAGCGGGCGTGCCGCAGGTGCGGCGCTCGGGCGGGGTGGGAAGTCGGACGGACAAGGCGGCAACCTGCGAGAAGCTGAGGTCGCCCCCGGAAACAGCGCAGTCCGCTGGAGACGCTGGTCTCGATGACGAGACACGACCGGCCGAGACGGTCGGCGGGGGCGCCCGGATCGAACTGTGGCAGGAACAGTCCGGCGTCTGGCGGTGGCGATTCCGCGACGGGAAGATATCGCTCGTCGGCAACCAGACCCACCTGTCCAGGCCCGAGGCGGAGCAGGCGGCGGAAACAGCCTACGGGAACCTGCCGATGCTGCAGGTGAAAGCGCCCGGTCGACTGGTCACCGCAGCAATCGGGGCAGCGGACCGGGCAGGACGCGCGGTAGGTCGTACTGGCGGATTTCTAGCCCTGGCAGTCTTCTCCTACTGGCGAAACCGCCGCTCCCGAGGTGGCTGACCTCGACTGACCGCCTCCGCGTCGATCTCCAGGACGTCGCGGCGCTGTTGCTAAGATTTCGCGTCGCAGATTCTTCTGATAAATGGGCGTAAGCTGCCGAAAAACCTCCCTGGCGCAGCGGTGCGGGCTGTCGAAATCGAGGATCGGGCGGATCGGGCGGGATCGCCACCCTGGCCGTCCGCCGTGGATGATGGCACGGCCTGCAAGGAGGTTGCGGTCGGATCGGGCGTCCACCGGGCAGCGTCAACCGTTCTCGCGCTGCAAGCGCGCGGTCAGCATCCGCTTGCCCTGCTCGCCTGCGGTCTTGCTGTTCTCCCGGACCTTGCGGAACCACTCCGCCAGCTCGGCGTCGCCCTCCCGCTCCGCGTCTTCGATGTAGTTGTCCATCCGCCAACTGTTTTCCAGTGACATCTGCAGCACCGTGACCAGGTTGTAGTTCTTGTCCTTGACCGGGCTCTCCGGCATGCTCCACCTCCAGATCAACGCATGGCTGTTTCCCCGATACCCTCCGCCGCTCCAGGTATGCCCCAGACCGGAAAGGCCGGACACACGGACGCCGGCGCCCCGAGAGTCCGCATGGATCGCGGACCGGGGCCGGCGGCGGGTTGACGGCAGCACTCCCGGAACGAGGCGAGTACGCGGGTGTCGGATGAGCCTCGGGCGGGTATGCGGCGCGTCCGTGAACTGTGCCGGAGGTGGCTGAGCTGTGCCGGAGGTGGCGATGTCCTGGCTCGCACCGGATTCGCGGCGCCTCGGCGCGACACGAGGCAATGTGGCCCTGCTGTTCGTCACCGCGTTCGTCGCATTTCGCGCTGACCGCACCGTGGCGGAACTCGCCCCGTTCGACTTCGTCGCTCCGGTCGGTGTCAGCGTGATCGTCGGGCGGACCGCCACCGCATTCGCCACCGCAGCGGCGACGCTGGTGACTATGCTGCTCGTGCACCAGGCCACCGCCCGGACGCGACCGCATCCACTGCTCGACCGGCCGGTCGAGCGGTTGATCGACGACCGGCGGCAGACCCGAGGTGCGTTCTCCGTCGCCGACTGGACCAACCCCGTAACCGGGGAACCGCTGGCATCCGCCCTGAATGCGACCGAGCACCCGGATCCGGACCGACCCGCAGGCTCGAAGCGGGCGCAGTTGGACTGGCTCCGTCGGGGACCTTGTGTCTGACCGACGCCCCCACGCCCCGTACGTCCTCCGCGAGTACGCGCTGCTGGCTGACGGGTACCGCGGCGCGCTGGTCGACCCCGGAGGCGAGATCTGCTGGCTATGCTTCCCCAACTGGGAGAGTCCCAGCGTCTTCGGCAGCCTCATCGGCGCGGCCGGCCGGTACACCGTCGCCCCGTCCGACCCGCGCCATGTCTGGGGCGGCTACTACGAACCCGGCTCACTGATCTGGAACAGCCGGTGGATCACCGCCGCCGGCGCGATCGAGTCCCGTGAGGCGCTGGCGCTCCCCGGCGACCGGCACCGTATGGTGCTGCTCCGCCGGATCCGGGCGATGGATCACGAGGCGGAGGTGTCGATCCGGTTGGAAACGGCTGCGGACTTCGGCCAGGCCGGGCTGCGCGACCTGTGCCGGGAAGGCGACAGCTGGCTGGGGCGCAGCGGCGACCTCCACCTGCGGTGCAGCGGCGATATGCCGCTTGAGCCGGACCGGGACCGGACCCTGGTCGCCATCGTCCCGGTCCGACCCGGAGGCCGGCACGACCTGGTACTGGAGATCTCCACCAGCCCCTTCCGTGAACCGGCACCAGATGCGGACGCCGCGTGGCGCACCACCGAGCAGGCGTGGCGTGAGCATTCCGTCGACCCGCGCGCCGGTGTGGCCGAGCGGGACGCCCGGTTCGCCCACGCGGTCCTGGTCGGGATGAGCCAGCCCGGCGGCGGCACGGTCGCGGCGGCGACCACGTCGCTACCGGAGCGTGCCCACGCCGGCCGCAACTACGACTACCGCTACGCCTGGATCCGCGACCAGTGCTACATCGGGCTGGCGGCGGCCGCCGCCGGAGCCGACAAACTGCTCGACAACACCGTCGCCTTCGTCCGGGCCCGGCTGCTCGACGACGGTCCGACGATGGCCCCCGCCTACACGACCAGCGGCGGGGGTATACCCGACCAGCAGACGCTGGCCCGCCTGCCCGGCTACCCCGGTGCCGAGGTGCGGATCGGCAACCAGGTACGCGGCCAGTTCCAACTCGACGCCTACGGCGAAGCGCTCCTGCTGCTCGCCGCCGGCAGGCAACGTCTCGACCCGCTGACCTGGCGCGCCGTCGAGATCGCCGCCGACACCATCGAGCGGCGCTGGCGGGAACCGGACTCCGGCATCTGGGAACTGGCGGCCCGACAGTGGACCCACTCGAAGCTGACCTGCGTCGCCGGCCTACGGGCGGTATCCCGAATAGCACCCGCCAGCCAGGCCGGTCGCTGGGCCAGCCTCGCCGACCACATCCTCGCCGACGCCGGGCAGCGCGGCCTGCACCCCTGCGGACGCTGGCAGCGGGGCTACGACGATCCCCGAGTGGACGCCGCGCTGCTGCTGCCCGCGATCCGCGGTGCCCTGGACCCCTGGGACCCCCGCAGCGCCGCGACCCGCGACGCCGTACTCCGCGAACTGGCCGATGACGGCTACCTGTACCGTTTTCGGCCCGACGAGCGACCGCTCGGCGACGCCGAAGGCGCCTTCCTGCTGTGTGGTTTCCTCGCCGCCCTCGCCACCCGACAGGCAGGACAGCCCGTCGCCGCACGCGCCTGGTTCGAACGCAACCGCGCCGGCTGCGGCCCACCGGGCCTCTACACCGAGGAATACGACGTACAGCAACGGCAGCTACGTGGCAACCTGCCCCAGGCGTTCGTCCACGCGCTGCTGCTCGAGGCAGCGGTAACGCTCACCGAGGACGGCCCCGAGGGGCGTTGACCCGGCGCACCGCAGCAGCTCCGCCACACGGACGTCGGGTTCGCCACGGAGTCCCAGCACCGGCGCGTCGCAACGGTATCCGAACGGAGAGTCCGGTCGCCGCGCTCCCAGAGCCCGCCCACCGGACAGCAGGCTGTCGGGGACCTGCGGTCTGGCATAGGCCCGGCACTCGTGTGGCCCGCTGGCGCGCGGAGCGTCGTGGTGTTGCGGACATCAGGTACGCCGTCATAACCACAGCCTCCGGTGGTACCTGCGGTGCGTGGCGGGGCCGGCTCGAACCGATGCCGGCCCCGCCACGCGCCTCCTGGGGTGAGGAGGGCAAGGTGGGGTGTGCGCCGACTTTTCAGCCGGGCGGTCGGGCGACACCCATGGCGGCGGCCTCGCGCGCGCCGCCGCGTGGCGGTCCGGACTCGACCCGGAGTACGTGATGGACGCGCGCGATCTCGAAAAGCCGGCACAGCCGAGCCGATGGACCCCGCAGTTCGAGGGTGCCGCCGGCGTGCCGACTGCGCCGGTGCAGGTCGAGCAGGAGCACGATGCCGGCGGGGTCGACGTAGTCGCAGCGTGCCACGTCGAGCACGATCCGGTCCGGTCCGCGCTGGAGCGCCGCGTCGAACATCACCCCGACCTGCGGCACGGCCGTGTGGTCGAGCCGGCCGGTGACCGCCAGTTCGATCATCGAGACGGCCAGCCTGGCGCCCCGGTGCCCGCCGTCCGTCCCGGTGTCGTACTGGGCCATCGGCCCTCCTTTCGCGAACCGGTGTCGTACTGGGCCATCGGCCCTCCTTTCGCGAACTCGACGCGACACCAGCCTGCCCACCGGCTTTCGCGATCGTTTCGCAGACACATGACAGTTCCGTGACAGTCGCAGGCATCTCCGTGGCAGTCGCCGAGACGTGGGACGCCAGCCATACCATCAGGCCGCCGCCATCAGGCGGTGCGACCCATTCCCCCGCCGGAGTCCGGGGTGACCTCACCGCCCGGCGCGACTCGATACCGCGCCCGACCTCGCCCAGCTCAGCACGTCGTTCAACGACATGGTCGACCAGCTCGTCCGGCAGATCGGGCTCAACCGGAGGCTCGCAGCCGACGTCAGCCACAAACTCCGCTCGCCGCTGCCGCCCTCGCCGCCGCCGCGAGCAGGAGGGCGCTCGCGGCGTGCAGACCATCGGCTCACGGCCCAGCAGCCGGAGGAGAGTGATGTCGGGGCGCCAGACGCTGAGCACCGCCTGCGGAAAATGCCGTACGCCCACAATTCCGAGGATCACGACGTCGCTGCGGTCCGCCTGGCCGCCGAGGGCGCGCAGCGCGGCCTGCGGTGCGATCAGCACGCTGCACCCCAAGCGGCTCGGGCCGCTCCGGCTGCCTGTACGCCAGTCGCACCGCTCATGAGAGTCTCCGGCACCCAGGCTCGAATCGGGCGTACCCGCTCCGGGTTCCTGCGGGGCCAGACGAGCCCAGGTCCGGTCCATGGCAGGGATCGGCGACCGACCCGGCCGCGTCTGCTGCCACGCCGACGGTCAGGTTCTCGGGTGTGGCCCTTCACGGCTCTCGCCTTCCTCGCGCTCGTGCGATCGCCCATCCGGGCGCGGCTTCCCGCCCAGGCCCGCGACTAACGCGCAACCGCCCGTCTCCGACCAGCCGCGATCGGCGGGTGGAGCCCGCGCATGGGTTACATCCGCTCTTTCCATTCGGCTCGCACGAGCCACGCGTTCACCGGCCATGCGGTGAAGAAGCCGAGGATCATCGACAGTTGCATCATCATCCAGTAGGTGGCCGTCGTCTTCGGCAGTCCAGGAGCGAAGATTATCTCCTGGTAGATCCACATTCCGAGGAAGAGGCCCAACTGGAAGGCGATGATGGAGAGCGTGTCCGCCTTGATCGCCGCCCAGATCCCCCTGACCCTGCCGATGCTCCGCATCGGGACGATGGTGAAGTACTGGAAGACGATGCCCAGCAACCAGGCGAGGGCAAAGTCGAGCGGGAAGTCGGCGTACAGGGCCTTGCCGCCAATGGTCAGGGCGAAGGAGTAGACCAGCCATTCAGCACCGATGTCCCCGAGCGTGCAGCCGGCGCCACAGTGACTGATCGCCTTCGACAACACGTTCCACCGTGGCAGCTTGTCCGGATCCGGCAACCCCTGACGGCTGACCAGCGGCTTGGCGGAGCGGCGACCGTGCCGGAAGTAGAACCACACGCTGACCGGCCCCCAGTACAGGGCGGTGATCGGATACACCAAATTCATGATCCACATCTTCTGGCGGTAGCCGAGGAAGAAGATGTCGATCAGGATCACCAGGGCGCTGGCGAAGCCCACAGCAAGACTGAGCCAGCCGATTCCCTCGACCCAGCCCGGCGGCTGGAAGCGCTCCATCTGTTCACCTACCGGCCTTCCCGCTCACAGAGGGACCCGGGTGGGTACCCGGGACGGTCACCGGCATGCCGGACGGCTTCAGCCGGGCCCGCCGAAGGGCATCCTCACGACGGCCGCGAGGTCATGTACGACGTGGAGATCCAGGGGTCGCGAGTCCCGCCACTCCCCCGACTCGCATGCGAGGTCATCGGATCGACTAGCGTCACCGGATGACACGCCTGACCCGTGGAGGCCGCAATGGTGTCACTGCCGTCGGACAGCCACGTGCACAGCGAGTGGTCATGGGACGCGCGGGCGGTGGGCTCGATGGAGCGATCGTGTGCCCACGCCATCGAGATCGGGCTGCCGGCGATAGCGTTCACCGAACACCTGGACCACACCGTGTGGCGCATCGCGCTCGAAGGTCCGTACGCCATGGACCATCTCACGGCGATCGCCGATCCGGACGGGCTGCTCACGCCACCGGCGTTCGACGCCGCCGGATACCTCGAGGCCATCGCCCGCTGCCGTGAACAGTTTCCGAGCCTCCGGGTCCTGAGCGGCCTGGAGCTGGGCGAACCGCACCGGCATGCCGAAGCCTGCGCGAGCGTCCTGGGCGCGGGCCGGTTCGACCGGGTTCTCGGCTCGCTGCACACCCTGCCCGACCGGGGCGGCTTCGCCGAGCCGTGGGGCATCTACCCACACCGGGACGCACACGACGTGGTACGCGACTACCTCGCCGGGGTGGCCACCATGGTCACGCAGAGCGATGACTTCGCCGTGCTGGCCCACATCGACTATCCGATCCGCTCGTGGCCGGTGCAGCGTGCGGGACCGTTCGACCCCACGGTCTTCGAGGACGAATTCCGCGCTGCGTTGCGGGCGACCGCGGAATCCGGCCGCGCGCTGGAAATCAACACCCGCCTGCCGCTGCACGCGACCATCCTGACCTGGTGGCACCAGGAAGGCGGTGACGCGGTCACGTTCGGCAGTGACGCCCATCTGCCCTCGTCGGTCGGCCACGGATTCGCCGAGGCGGCGCGGATGGCCGAGGCGCACGGCTTCCGCCCGGGCAGCAATCCGTACGACCGCTGGGGGCGGGTGGACTGAACGGTCTGCCACACGGAGCGGTGGAGTGACCGGACGGCACGACCCCGTGGCAGGCTTGGCGGATGCAGACCGAGGTGGTCCTGGTCCGGCACGCGAAATCCGTCCCGCCGTCGCTGGACGGTCCAGACGAGTTCACCCGTCCCCTCAGCCCTGTCGGCCTCCAGCAGGCCCTCGACCTGGTGGACACGCTCGCCGGCCTACGTCCGACAGCGGTCTGGTCCAGCCCGTACCTGCGAGCGGTCCAGACCGTCCAGCCCACAGCCCGGGCGCTCGGTCTTCCCGTCCATGCCCAACGGGACCTGCGAGAGTGGGAGGACGGTCTTCCGTTCACCGACGACTGGGATCCCCACTACGAGCAGAGTTGGAGCGATCCGTCTTTCGCTCGCCCCGGAGGGGAGAGCCTGGACCCGCTCACCGTCCGCGCTGTTGCCGCCGTACGCGCCCTGGCCAGCGCACACCCCGGTGAACTCGTGCTAGCCGCCAGCCACGGCACCCTGATCACCAGAGCGCTTCGCGGATTTGGCGCTCCGGCGGACCGAGCCTTCGCGCAGCGCATGCCGACTCCGGCTCTTTACCATGTCCGCTTCGCCGACCCGCACAGCACCCCGGCGATCTTCGGCCCACGGCTACACACCACGCTGCGATAGTCCGGTGCGCTCCCGGCCACGGTCATGACCCGTTGCCTCGCCCACAGCGCCACACCCGGCGAGGCGGAGGCGTCCGCGGCGAACGCCGCGGCGGGCGCCCGATTCGATGAGCGGCTCACGCCACCCGGCCTCGACCGTACCTGCTCTGCCCGCAGTCCTCGGTTCGTCCGGCTAATCCCACGACCTCCGCCATGGTGGATGCCCGACACCTGCTGCTACACCGATCTGACCTGCCAGCCGCCGCTGACCAGACCTCGGGAGGGAACACCATCTGAATCCACCAGGCCGGTCCAGCGCCGAAACCCCTGTGCTCCGGTGGCCGCATTGTCCCTGCCGTCCGGGCGGCTCACCCGGAACGGGAGACTTCCTCGTTCCGTAAGCGTCGCCAAGTATCCGGCGGCGTAGCGTTCAAGGGCATGTGGCTGCGTACGGTGCTGGGCGCGGTGTACACCGCGATGGCGGTGGGGCAGATGGTCTCGTGGTCGCGGATGCCGGACGTCCTGTCCGCGTACGACGTGGCGCCCCGCGGGGCGCTGCCGTGGCTGGCCGGTGGGCTCATCGCGGCCGAATTGGTCGCCGGGCTGTGGCTGCTCAGCCGGCCCCGGTCGACGGCGCTGGCGCCGGTGTGGGTCTACACGGTGGTGTCGCTGGTCTGGGCGGGACTCGGCCTTCAAGCGTTCCTGCGCGGCCTGACAGTGGACAACTGCGGCTGCTTCGGGGTCTACCTCACGCAGCGGCTGGGCTGGTTCGTGCTGGCCCAGGATGCGCTGCTGCTGGGGTACGCCGCGCTGTTGGTCCGCACGGCGCGCCGCGCTCGCGCCCGACCGGCGGCGCAGCCCGTGCCGGTGAGTGGCTGAACGGCCTCTCCCAATTCAGCACAACCGCGGGCCGCGGCCCGGAGAATCGGACACGTCAACACATTCGTCGACCAGGCCGGGGCCGTGGCAGGACGGTGCCGGCGACACCCGTCACCGCGAGGAGTCCCATGACCGCCGTCGAACCCGCTCCCGCAATCTCCGCCCGGCCGCGCAAGCGGGACCGAGACGAGATCTTCATCGAGTACACCAAGTCCATTTGCCCGGTCTGCAAGGTCGTCGTCGACGGCCAGGTCAACATCCGCGACGACAAGGTGTACCTGCGCAAGCGCTGCCGTGAACACGGCGAGTTCGAGGCGCTGGTCTACGGCGACGCGCAGATGTACCTGGACTCCGCTCGGTTCAACAAGCCGGGCACGATCCCGCTGACGTTCCAGACCGAGGTCCGGGACGGCTGCCCGTCCGACTGCGGGCTATGCCCGGAGCACAAGCAGCACGCCTGCCTGGGCATCATCGAGGTGAACACCGGCTGCAACCTGGACTGCCCGATCTGTTTCGCCGACTCGGGCCACCAACCCGACGGATACTCCATCGACCTGGAGCAGTGCGAGCGGATGCTCGACACGTTCGTCGCCAGTGAGGGCGAGGCGGAGGTGGTGATGTTCTCGGGCGGCGAACCGACCATCCACAAGCAGATCCTGACCTTCATCGACGCCGCGCAGGCCCGCCCGATCAAGGCGGTCAACCTCAACACCAACGGCATCCGACTGGCCTCCGACCGCCGGTTCGTCGCCGAGTTGGGCAAGCGCAACCGGCCCGGTCGGGCTGTGAACGTCTACCTGCAGTTCGACGGCTTCGACGAGCGCACCCACCGCGAGATCCGAGGCCGCGACCTGCGCGAGATCAAACAGCGGGCGTTGGACAACTGCGCCGAAGTCGGGCTCACCGTCACCCTCGTCGCCGCAGTCGAGCGTGGCCTCAACGACCACGAACTCGGCGCGATCGTCGAGTACGGCCTCGGACACCCGGCGGTGCGCAGCGTGTCGTTCCAGCCCGTCACCCACTCCGGCCGGCACGTCGAGTTCGACCCGTTGACCCGGCTGACGAACTCCGACATCATCCACGGCATCGCCGCGCAGCGCCCCGACTGGTTCCGTACCAGCGACTTCTTCCCCGTGCCGTGCTGCTTCCCCACCTGCCGGTCGATCACCTATCTGCTGACCGAAGGCATCCCGGGCATGCCCGGATTCGGCCTGGTGGCGATCCCCCGGCTACTCAACGTCGCCGACCACCTCGACTACGTTGCCAACCGAGTAATGCCGGACCGCGCCGTGCGAGAGGCACTCGAAAAGCTGTGGTCCGCGTCGGCGTTCATGGGCACCGACACCACCAGCGAGCAACTCTCCGCCGCAGCGGCCGCGCTGGATTGCGCCGATGCCTGTGGGATCAACCTGCCCGAGGCGATTGCCGACCTCGACGAGCGCGCCTTCATGATTGTTATCCAGGACTTCCAGGACCCCTACACGCTCAACGTCAAACAGTTGATGAAGTGCTGCGTGGAGGAGATCACCCCGGACGGACGACTGATCCCGTTCTGCGCGTACAACTCCGTCGGCTACCGGGAGCAGGTCCGCGAACAGATGTCCGGGGTACCAGTCGCCGACGTCGTGCCCAACGCACTGCCCCTGCGGCCGGTGCTCGCCGACTCGCCGTACGGCTCGAAGGTCGCCCGCACCACCGACGGCGCCAGCGCGTCGGGTAGTCGGCCGATCGCGGCGGACACCACCAACGTCGGCCGGCGGCTGCGATGAACCACCGGATCCGGGTGTCCCCCACCGCCGAAGCCAAGGCATGTTGCGCCGCCACATACGGCTCCGACGTGGTAGCCCTGCTGCTCGGTAACTCCTATCATCCAGGCGGCCTCGCGCTGACCCGGCGGCTGGCCCACCGGCTCGCGCTGTGCCCCGGCTCGGCCGTGCTCGACGTGGCCGCCGGGCGGGGCGCCACCGCCCTGATGGTGGCCGCCGAGTACGGGGCCGACGTCACCGGTATCGACCTGTCCGAGGCGAACGTGGCCGCAGCGGGCACAGCGGCTCGGGACGCCGGCCTGACCGACCGGGTCCGCTTCACCCACGGCGACGCCGAACGCCTCCCGGCCGGCGACGCCGCGTTCGACGCGGTGCTGTGTGAGTGCGCCTTCTGCACCTTCCCCGACAAGCCCACCGCCGCCACCGAACTCGCCCGGGTGCTGCGCCCCGGCGGGCGGCTCGGCATCACCGACGTCACCGTGGACCCCGGCCGGCTACCCCCGGAGCTGACCGGCCTCGGCGGCTGGATCGCCTGCGTCGCCGACGCCCGCCCCCTCGACGAGTACGCACAGATCCTCACCGCCGCCGGCTTACGGATCACCGACACCGAACGCCACGACACCGCAGTGACCACCATGCTCGACCAGATCGAAGCCCGCCTCACGCTGATCAGGATGACCGCCCGTAACCAGGCCGAAGCCGCCGGCCTGGACTTCGACCTGGCTCCCGCCGTGCTGGCCGCCGCCCGCGCGGCGGTCGGTGACGGGATCATCGGCTACGGGTTGATCGTGGCGGAGAAGCCGTGACCGACGGCTACGACCTTGTCGTCATCGGCGGCGGCGCCGCCGGCCTCGGAGCCGCTCGGGCCGGCGCGGGCGCTGGTGCCCGGACACTACTGGTCACCGACGGCCCGCCCGGCGGAGACTGCACCTTCACCGGCTGCGTCCCGTCGAAGGCGCTGATCGAAGCCGCCGCCCAACGGCTCACCTTCCCGGCCGCCGCGCAACGGGTCCGCGACGCGATCGCCACCATCGCCGCTACCGAAAACGAGGCCGCCCTACGCGCCGAGGGCATCGACGTCCGACGCGGCCGGGCAAGGTTCACCGCGCCGAACCGCCTTGACATCGACGGCATCAACCTGCCGGCTCGCCGGATCGTCATCGCCACCGGCGCGTCCCCCGCCATCCCCCCGCTTCCCGGCCTCTCCCACGTGCCGTACCTGACCACCGAAACCGTCTTCGACCTGACCGACCTGCCTCGCTCTCTAGCGGTGCTCGGCGGCGGCTCGGTCGGCTGTGAACTCGCCCAGGCGTTCTCCCGCCTCGGCAGCCGGGTCACCCTTATCGAACCGGCCGACCGGCTCCTCGCGGCCGAGGAACCGCACGCCTCCCGCGTCATCGCCGACGTGTTCGCCCGCGAAGGCATCGACGTACGTGTCGGCACCCGTGCGCTCGACGCCGCCACAGACCCGGCCGGCGGCGTCCGGCTCACCCTCGACAACGGCGCCGACGTCACCGCCGACGGACTCCTCGTCGCCACCGGCCGCCGCCCGACCACCGCCGGACTTGACCTGGAGCGGGCCGGCATCGCGGTCGACGAGCGCGGCCGCATAGTCACCGACCACCACCTCGCCACCACCACCCCCGGGATCTATGCCGCCGGTGACGTCACCGGCCTCATGCCGTTCACCCACGCCGCGTTCGCGATGGGGCGTCTCGCCGCCGGCAACACCCTGTCCCGGCGCCGCCACCGCTACGACCCGCGCGCCACTCCCCGGGTCACGTTCACCGATCCCGAGGTCGCCCACGTCGGCATGACCAAAGCCGAGGCCGCCGCCCACGGCGCCCGAGTGGCGTACCTACCGATGACCGAGATGGACCGCGCCATCACCGCAGCCGCAACCGACGGCTTCATCCAACTGATCGCCGGACCACACCGCCTGCTCCGTAACCTCGGCGGCGGACGCGTCCTCGGCGCCACCATCGTCGCCACCCGCGCCGGCGAGATGATCCACGAACCAGCCCTGGCCATGGCCACCGGCATGTTCACCGGCCGCCTGGCCCAGGCCACCCACGCCTACCCCACCTGGTCCTACGGCATCCAACTAGCCACGGCCCAGTTCTTCACCACCATCGGCGGACGCAGAGCGAGACCGGCCCGAGCCGACGACCGCCCTTCCCGGTTCTGACGGTCTCGCTCGCCCCACCCCGGACGGTTCGTGTCCCGTCTCGGTGGGAGCGGTCCGACGCCTCCACCGCCGACGGGCACGTAGGCGTTC
Organism: Plantactinospora sp. CA-294935; assembly: GCF_050936445.1. Taxonomy (NCBI): domain Bacteria; kingdom Bacillati; phylum Actinomycetota; class Actinomycetes; order Micromonosporales; family Micromonosporaceae; genus Plantactinospora; species Plantactinospora sp. CA-294935. Next base: position 5,306,970 of record NZ_JBNJMU010000001.1, on the reverse strand, counting down.
CGGGCGCGGGACCACCCAGGTTGACGGCTGGGGTGGGCCATTATCGGTGCGGCGTGTTACGGCCTCTCACCTGCCGATGTGGTGATCATCGCCACGATCCGCCATGCCAACTCTCCTCTCACCGAAGGGTAGAGTCAGGGCCGTCGTCGCGGCTCGGCTACCAGGCCCGTCGACGACGCGAAGAGTTGTGGGCGATGGCGCCCACGCCGGTGGAGTGGTGCATCTCGACCGGCACGGAAACCGCGGGATCCCCCACGCCCTTACGCAGGGGCTTCTGTGTGCGCCACCAGGTGCACCGAATGGAAATGAGCTGCATGTCTTCGCTGCTGTCGGCGGTCCGCCCACGCCTATCCGGCCCGTCCTGGCTGTCGCCGCGCGTGCTGCGCACGGAGGTCTTGGCGGGACTGGTCGTCGCCCTGGCGCTGATCCCGGAGGCGATCTCGTTCTCGATCCTGGCCGGCGTCGACCCGCGGGTGGGGCTGTTCGCCTCCTTCACGATGGCCGTCACGATCGCGTTCTGCGGCGGCCGACCGGCAATGATCAGTGCCGCGACCGGTGCGATCGCCCTGGTCGTCGCCCCCCTGGCGAAGGAGCACGGGCTCGGCCATCTGGTCGCCGCGGTCATCCTCGGCGGACTCATTCAGGTGCTGCTGGCCGTACTCGGCGTGGCCAGGCTGATGCGTTTCATCCCGCGCAGCGTCATGCTCGGCTTCGTCAACGCTCTCGCGATCCTGATCTTCATGGCGCAGGTACCGCACCTGATCGGCGTGCCCTGGCTGGTTTATCCGATGGTCGCCGTCGCCCTGCTGATCATGGTGTTCCTGCCACGGCTGACCACTGCCGTACCGGCGCCCCTGGTGGCGATCATCGCGCTGACCGTGTTCGCCGTTGTTGCGCACGTCGCCGTGCCGAAGGTGGGCGACGAGGGCACCCTGCCGGACAGCCTGCCGGTCCTCGGTCTGCCCGACGTCCCCTACACCCTGGCCACCCTGCGGCTGATCGCCCCCTACGCCCTGGGCATCGCCCTGGTCGGACTGATGGAATCGTTGATGACGGCCAAGCTCGTCGATGACATGACCGACACGCGCTCCAACAAGACCCGCGAGTCCTGGGGCCAGGGCGTGGCCAACGTCGTCACCGGGTTCTTCGGCGGCATGGGCGGCTGCGCCATGATCGGCCAAACTATGATCAACGTGAAGACGTCCGGCGCCCGTACCCGGCTGTCGACGTTCCTGGCCGGGGTGTTCCTCCTCGTGCTCGTCGTCGCGCTCGGCGACGTGGTCGCACTGATCCCGATGGCCGCCCTCGTCGCCGTGATGATCATCGTGTCGGTTTCGACATTCGACTGGCACAGCATCGCCCCCGCTACCTTGAAGCGAATGCCCTGGGGCGAGACCATCGTCATGTTCACCACCGTCACCGCCACCCTGATCAGCCATAACCTCGCCATCGGCGTCGTCCTCGGCGTGCTGACCGCGATGGTGATCTTCGCCCGCCGCGTCGCGCACTTCGCCGAGATCACAAGCGTGCTCGACCCCGACGGCACCACCCGCATCTACTCCGTACACGGCGAACTGTTTTTCGCCTCCAGCAACGACCTCGTCTACCAGTTCGACTACGCCGATGACCCGGACAACGTCGTCATCGACCTGACCGCCGCGCACATCTGGGACGTCTCCTCCGTTGCCGCCCTCGACGCGATCACTACCAAGTACGCCACCCGCGGCAAGGCCGTCGACATCGTCGGGCTCAACAGGGCCAGCGCCCGCATACACGACAACCTCGCCGGCAAGCTCAAGGTCGGCCACTGATGCCCGACGGGCACACTAGTGCGATGACCGGACGGCACATGCAGATCGGCGAGGCCGCCGAACGCGTCGGCCTGAGCATCCGTACCATCCGCCACTACGAGGATGTCAGCCTGGTCATCCCATCCGCGAGGAGCGAAGGCGGGTTCCGCCTCTACACCGAATCGGACCTGGCCCGTCTCGTCGTCGTGAAGCGGATGAAGCCCCTCGGCTTCACCCTGGAGGAGATGCGCGACCTGCTCCAACTGCTCGACGCGCTCGCGGCCGGCACCGTGCAGGGCGAGAAACGCGCCGCCTTACACGACCGCCTCTCGATGTTCCATGAGGCAGCCCAGGCACGGGTGCAGGCACTCCGCGAACAGCTACGCATCGCGGAAGGCTTCGCGCAACAGATCCAGGAACAGATCGACCACCACCCCCACTGACACGGGCGCATCTCCGACATCCAATCCAGTGTCCCGCCGGGCGTTAGCCGATATCGGATCCCGCAATGTCTCAGTGGTTCCGGCGGAGGAATGGGCATGGTGAGTCAGCGGCTGGCGCCACGCCCTCGGCGCTACGCCGGCGGCTGGGAACGTTCGACGCGGTGGTGATCGGGCTCGGCCACTTCTGGGGGTACCTGGCGGGCTGGGGGTCGTGGTCGGCAAGATCGCTTCCTGCGCCGCTGTCGCACTCGCCGTCGGCCTCTACCCCCTGCCGACGCAGCTGATCGTCCCCGCCGTCCTCGCGGTGCTGGCCCTGGTGGTGTTCGCTGCCCTCGGCCCGGGCGACCGACGCGACCCGACTGGACGTCGGCACGGACACGACGGCCGGCGGGGTACTCCAAGCGGCGGGTCTGCTGTTCTTCGCCTTCGCCGGGTACGCGCGCAACGCCACCCTCGCGGAGGAGGTTCGCGACCCGGCCCCGGCCATCCTCCGCGCCATCCCGCTCACGCTCGGCACCACCCTCGGCGTCTACCCGCGGCGGTGGCCGTCGCGGTACTGCTGGTGCAATCTTCCACAGCGACCGCGACAGTAGGTACGGCAGCGGCGACTTCCCGACAACTGCCGCCGTCACGGCATCCGCCGCTCGATGGGGCATGTCGGTCCGTCGCATGACAACGCCTTGGCCGAGGCGTTCTTCGCCTCGCTCAAGTGTCAGCTCGACGTCGGCAGGCGGCAGAGGAATCCGCCAGCGAGCGACGTCCGTACCGCATGCGCCTGGGTCTGTTCCTGGTGATCGAGACAAGGTCGTCGAATGTGCCTGCGGCCATGCGGCGTCATCGGAATGACCCAGCAGGCCCATATCCAACCAGCGGCAACGCAGGACCGCATCGGCCCTGGCTTCGGTCAGCGGCAAGCCGGAAGTTGACCGCGAAGGTGGTGACGTAATGAATCGGTAAGGGCACGTCGACCTGCACCCTGGGTAGCTTGGTCCCAGTACTCCGGTCTGGAGGGTTTGATGATGCGGGTCAGTCGTACGGCTGCGGTTGTAGCTGGCATGTTGGCGGTGGCGGGATGCGCCACGGACACCGGTTCGGTAACGCCCACCGACACGCCGCCACCTGCGGTGACCTCCTCAGACACCTCGTCCCCACCGTCGGTCGCGTCGCCGACCTCAACGGCCGCGGCGCCGCAGGCGCTGGCGTTCACCGCCACCACGGTGGACGGCCAGCCGTTCGACGCCACCACCCTGACCGGCAAACCGGTAGTGCTGTGGTTCTGGGCCGCGTGGTGCCCACGCTGCCGGGCGGCGGCCGACGACGTCGCCGGCGTACAACGCGACTTCGCCGGCCGGGTGCAGGTGGTCGGAGTCGCCGGACTAGGCAGCGGCAACGAGGCGATGGCCACGTTCGTTGCCGACCAGGGCATCGGCGGATTCGTCAACCTCGCCGACGACAAGGGCGAGGTGTGGCGACGCTTCGGGGTCACGTCCCAAGAGCAGTACGTAATCCTTGACCGGGTCGGCAGCATCGTCCACAAGGGAGCGCTGAGCCCGCAGGCGCTGCGCGACCGGGTCACGGCCCTGGCCGGCTGAACAGGACGCCAGTGCTCGACGCCCCGTACGCCCTCGCCCTCGCCGCCGGACTACTCGCCGCCGTCAATCCGTGCGGCTTCGCGTTGCTGCCTGCCTACGTGTCCTTCCTCGTCCTCGACGAGTCCGACAGCGGCGGACGCTCCCGCGCGGTCGGCCGGGCACTACTGCTCACTGCGGCCATGACGGTCGGTTTCGTCGCCGTGTTCGGGGTGTTCGGGCTGCTGGCCGCACCGGCCGCCGACGCAATAGCCCGGCACCTGCCCTGGGTCAGCATCGCCATCGGGCTGGCCCTGACAGCGCTCGGCGGGATACTGCTGGCTGGCCGACAACTCCCCACCATCGCCCCGAAACTCGCCGCCGGGCCAGCGGTGACCCGCCGGTTCGGATCCATGGCACTGTTCGGGGCCTCCTACGCCGTCGCGTCGCTGGGCTGCACGATCGGGCCGTTCCTAGCCGTCGTCGTCGCGGGCTTCCGAACCAAATCCATCCCGGCCGGGGTCGGCCTATTCGCCGCGTACGCCGCCGGCATGGCCCTCGTCGTCGGCGTGGTCACGCTCGCCGTCGCCCTGGCCAAGATGTCCCTGGTACGCGGCCTACGCCGCGCCGCCCCGCCGATCAGTCGCGCGGCCGGCCTGCTGCTGATCGCAGCTGGCGGCTACGTAGCCTGGTACGGCTGGTACGAAATCCGCATCTTCCGCGGCGGCACCGGCTCCGACCCGATCGTCGACACCGCCGCAACAATCCAGGCAACCGTCGCCGGCTGGCTCGACCGCCTCGGCCCCGCCACCATCGCCATCGCTGTCGCCATCCTGCTCGCCGCCACCGCGACCGCCGCAGCGCTGGGCCGAGGACGCCGTACCCGCCGCTGAGGCTCAGCCTTCTCCGGACCGTCGCCCCGCAGCCTGTCGCGTCGACCTGGTCGCCGGTGTGGATGGTTCCGCCGTTCCGCTTCTGCTAACGGACGCTGAAGTACTGGTAATAGGCGTGAGGCCAGGGGTACCGATCCGCTGTACCCGGTAGATGTCATGCGCGCCACCCCTCGCTGACGGCGGTGCCCAACCCACCCCGGCCCGGCAGACCAGGCGCCGCACCCGCACCTGCACGATCAGGCTGCCCGCTCACGAGGAGGTCAGCTAGTGCCGCATCAGGCAACGTTCGCCCTGTTGACTACTTGGCGTAGGCGTTCGTCGACGGCGTGGTTGTTCCGCCAGATGATGTATCGGCGGATCATGCTGCCCTGCTCGGTGTGGCTGGTGTGGTCGGTGCCGTCGAGTGCGAAGTAGCGCAGGGCGGTGAACTGCGCCTCGATGCGGTTGAGCCAGGAACTGTTGGTCGGCGTGTAGGCGAACTCGACGTTGTTCGCCGCGGCCCAGTCACCCACACGGGTGTCCTTCTTTGTGCTCAGGTGCGGAGAGTCGTTGTCGAGCACGATCGCGATGCGGATCTCGGGTGGGTGGAGGCTGCGCAGGTATCGGCAGAACTCCAGAAACCGTGTCCGGTGTTTCTTCGGCTTGATGTGGCCGTAGAGCCGGTCCGTGCTCAGGTCGTAGGCGGCGAACAGGTGCCGGACGCCGTGCGGGCGGGTGTAGGTCGCCCGCCGGCGTGCCCGGGGTTCCCGATCAGGGTCCCTGTGCCGTCCACCCCGCTCGGCCCACTGCCGGCCAGGATGGGGCTGGAGATTCAGGGGACCGAACTCGTCCAGGCAGAACACGACCTCGGGCTCGCCGACCTCGGGTACGACCTCGCCGTCGGCGATCGCGTAGAGGTGCTCGACGCGGGCCTTCTTGGCGGCATAGTCCGGGTCGCGGGAGGTCTTCCAGGTCTTCAACCGTTGAAAAGGAGACGCCCTCCTCGCGGAGCAGGACCCGTAGGCCCTCGTGGCTGATGTCGTCGATCACCCCCTCGGCGACCAGGAAGTCGGCCAGCTTGGCCAGGCTCCAGGTCGAGAACGGCAGGCCATGCTCGGCTGGCTTGGACTTGGCGATCTTCTTGATCTCACGCCGCTCGGGCAGGGTGAAGGTCCTGGGTCGGCCCCCTTTGTACTTCGGGTAGAGCGAGTCGAAGCCGTCGGCGTTGAAGTTGTGGATCACGTCCCGGACCCGGTCCGCGCTGGTGAATGTCACCTCGGCGATCTTCCCCACGGGCATGCCCTGCGCGGACAGCAGCACCATCTGAGCCCGCCGCCAGGTCACCACCGAACCGGTGCCCCTACGGATGATCCGCCGCAGCCGCTGCCCCTCGTCGTCATCGATCCCGCGGACCCGTACTCGTTCTGTCACCCCGCCAGCCTGGCGACACCACGCCCTCCGAACCAGCATCCACACGGCGCGTCGTCACAGGGCGAACATTGCCTGACGCGGCACTAGCAGCGGGCGTCGAAACGCGAAAGTTGGTCGTCAAGCCCGCTTTGCCGGAAGGCGCACGCGCGGATGAGCGTACAACGCTTGTCCGACGAGCAGTCCCGATCAACAAGTCGGCCCGGTTTATCGGAGCGGGTCACCGAACTGCGCGCTGCTCAAACGACACGACCGTCTGCCGCGACGATCGGTATGGGCTGGCTCGCCGGTCTCGCGCGAGCCCTCGGACCAGAGGTGGTCAGGCGTGTCCGTCGGCGAAGCCGGACCGCCCCGGACCGCTCGCCGAGCCCACGCTGCGAGCCTGCCACGATACATGCGCTTGGTGCCGCCGGGACTCGGTCGGCGTCTGGGGTGATCTATACGCCTTCCAGTTGCTCCAGCCGCCGCAGTACCGCAGGAGGCAGTTCATGCGCTTCCAAGCGGAAGGGTCTCCATCGGTCGTTGGAACCATCCTTCATCGACGCGGGTGAAGCGGCAGCGGCCCCGGCTGTTCGGCTCGCCGAGGGTACTGGCATAGGTCTTGCTGGGGACGAGCCATGCCTTCATCACGATCCCATGAACGACATCGATCGCGACGAAGAGCATGTCCAGGTCATCTCGGGCAACGAAAGTCTGGGACCGGACGAAGGCAACGAAGCCTTCGGACTGGATGCGCTTGCTGTCGGACATCCGAGCCTTGACCTGTACGGCGAGCGTTGCCGTGGACCCGCGCCGATGGAAGACCAGGTCGACGCCTTCGTCATCGACGAGCGAGGTGGACACGTTGAGGTCCCCTCGCGTCGCCAGGATGCAGAAGGCCGCGACGAGGTGCTCAGCCGCCTTCCCCATACGGCCAGCGTCCGCCGACTTGAGGGTGTAGTCGCCGTCCGCTTCGTCGTCCACGCGCCTAACGTAGCGGCCGTCCGCGCCATCAACCCATCACCGAGCCGGCCTCTCAGTCAGTGTTTGAGAAGGGGTAGGTCACACCAGGTGTGCGGCTAATGATCGTGGATGCCTCGTTGCCCTTCGCATTTCCCGCAAGCGTCGATACCCCTCCGATCTGACCACCGCCCAGTGGCGTCACATCGCCGGGCTGCTTCCATCACCCCGCCCTGGCGGCCGGCCGGAGAAGCATCCCCGCCGGACTGTCGTGGACGCCATCCTCTACGTCGTCCGTACCGGCTGCTCCTGGCGGCAGCTCCCGGCCGATTTCCCGCCATGGCAGACCGTCTACTGGTACTTCGTCCGCTGGGAGCAGGAGGAAGTCACGCAACGCATCCTCGACCATCTCCGCGAACAGGTCCGCCTCCAGCAGGGCCGCAACGCCCAGCCGTCCGCCGGGATCATCGATTCCCAGAGCGTCAGGGCCGCCGACACCGTGGGCCGGGACAGCCGGGGCTACGACGCCGGCAAGAAGATCAACGGACGGAAGCGATTCATTGTCACCGACACCCTCGGCCTCATCCTCGTCGTCATGGTCTGCGCCGCCAGCGTCCAGGACCGCGACGGCGCCAAGACCACCCTGCTCAGCCTTTACCTCACCACACCGGTCCGGTACGTCCTCGCTGATGCCGGCTTCGCCGGCCGCCTCGTCGACTGGGCTACTCGGATCCTGACCATGACCCTGCACGTCGTCCGCAAACCTCCAGGCCAGAAAGGCTTTGTCCTGGTCCCCAGACGGTGGCCGGTCGAGCGAACGCTCGCCTGGCTCACCGCTCACCGCCGCCTCGCCCGCGACTACGAACGCGACCCAGCCACCTCGGAGGCGATGATCCGCTGGGCCGCGATCAACACCATGACCCGCCGCCTAGCCCGAGGCAGCCCCGCCACCCGTCAGCAGGCAAGGACCTCTAGCTAACCCCTACCGCCATCACCCGAACCGCATTGGAGCGCGGCAAGTTTCCCAGCAGGAAACCGGAACCCGCCCGACGCCTCGCGGTAACCTTCCTCGCCGTATGCCTGCAGTAGAGCCTCGGCCATGGCGCGAACAGCGGTGATGAACCCAGCCACGGACAGTCGGCCTTCCCACCGCGGCGTCGCACCGGCCCACTTGCTGGTCGTGGAACTCTCGAAGTTGGGAAAGAGCACGATCTGGACGTAAACGGTGTCGTCCGCAGCGCCTGCGAAGAAGATCAGATGGCCACCCGGTTCGCCGGGAAGGTACGCGATTGTGGCACTCGATCCGAGTTGGAGATCCAACGCCGCCTGCAAGACTGAGCCCAGTCCGTCACCGACGTACGACGAACCGAAAGTGCTCACTTCACCATCGGCATTCCAGGCCAGCCTAGCCGAGCCCCGCACAGGCAGCGACCAGCGCAGGGTAAGGGTGTCCAGGACCCGCACCAGATGATCTTAGCCGGCGGTCACTCTGCTGCAAGAGGCGCAGACCTTCTCGTATCGCGACGCCCGGCCGTCACTTCGAGTCAAACCGTCGGGCTTTTCAAACACGCTCTCAGTGGGCAAGGCCGCCGTATGACGAGCGGGGGTAACGGGGGCAGACCGGCGAGATGGCGGTTCTCCCGTACGTGGCATGCGGGCCGCCTGGGCTAGGCGCGATTATCGGATCTGTGGTCCCGTCGGGTCGATGTGCATCTCGGTGATCACGGGGTCGCGTAGCCATCCGGACGGTTTGCCGTGTCCGGCGACGGTCATTGAGACGACGGGTGCTACTGGGCGCGGTCCGTTCCTGCGCTTCGCACCGAGGTCGGCCGCGGACAGGATGTGGCGAAGCTGGGACGCCTGGCCCGGTTTGAGGCCCAGGCAGACTTCGCCGGCTGGTGTGAGGTTGCCGTCGACAGGCCGGCTGACCCAGTATCGGTCGAGTTCTCCCGGCCCGCCCGGGATCCATGCGGTGATCCATACCCACTGGTGGGGCGGATCTGCTGGTGAAGCGCGGGTATTCGATGTGTGCACTATTCCTTTGCTGTCGGGGTACGGCTTGGAGCGCAGAGCCAGGTACACGATGACCTACAAACACCAAGCCGACGGATCGACGGTCGAGTGCATCGAGGACCGCGTCGTTCACCAGGACGGCTGCCTGATCTAACTACGTTGGGTCACCGAAGGACGGAAGGACGAGCGCGGATCGCGGCATTATGCAGGTAATCCTTGTCAAGTTGATCATGATGCTTGTTGGTCGAGGCCATCGAGGAGCCGGGTGAACAGGTCGGCGCGGTGGGTCTGGTTGTTGGCGGCGGCGTGGTCGTGCTGGCGTTGCAGGGTGGGCCGGAACTCGATGCTGGTTTGGAAGAAGGTGCAGGTCTCGCAGATGGCTTCGAAGGCGCAGTCGAGTTCGGGTGGGCGGGTGCAGTAGCCGTTGCCGAGCAGGCGGTGGTGTTCGCGGCGAAGTTGGGCCATGCGGGGCCCGATGGTGTCGGCGGGTAGGGGTTTTCCTTGCTGGTAAAGGGATTCGACCTTTTCGGTGACGGCGAAGTATTCGTCGGCGACGGTGCGGTTGGCGATTTTGGCGTAGCGCAGGGTCATGTCGAGGCTGCGGTGTCCGAGGAGGGCGGCGATGGCTTCGAGGGTCATGCCGCGGTTGATGGCCTGGGTGGCCAGAGTGTGCCGGAGTTGGTGCGGGTGGATGTGGGTGAGACCGGCTGCGGTGCCGGCTTTGTTGATCAGCCGGGTGACGGTGTGCCGGTCGAGCGGGCGGCCGTTCTCGCGGGGCAGCAGTAGCGGGTTGTCGGCGTGGACGTGGACGTTGCGGTAGTCACCGATCAGGGTGACCAGGTGCGGATGCAGGGGCAGGTAGCGGTCCTCGTGGAGTTTGCCGACCGGGACGTGCAGCCAGTGCGCGGCGCCGATGAGCACGATCGCGTCGGCTTGCAGGGCGGTGAACTCGCCGACGCGTAGCCCGGTGCGCAGCAGCACTTCGACCACGACACGGGTGAGCACGCGGGGCTGGGTTTGGGCGGCTCGTAGCAGTTTCGCCGCGGACGCGTCGTCGAGGGCCTTTGGCAGGGGGTGGTCCTGTCGCGGCAGGTCGGCGGGGATGATCGGGATCCGGGCGGGAGCTTCGGGCCAGTCCCAGTCGCTGATGCGGACGAAGAAGATGCGCAGGGTGCCGAGCCGGTGCGCGAGGGTCGCCGGGGTGAGCTTGTCGGTGCGGTAGCCGGTTCTGGCGGTGAGCCAGGTGCGGAAGCCCTCGATGTGCCGGCGGTGGATGTCGGCGACGTGGCGGACCTCGGGTGCCTGCTCGACCAGGAACGCGGCCAAGGATCGCAGGGCCAGGTCGGCGCTTTTCACGCTGCCCGGCCGCAGGATGCAGGTCAGTTGGTCGAGGTAGCGGCGCATCGGTGTCACCATGTCAGGGATCTCGGTGGCGAGCTGGTCCCAGCCGGGGAGCTGCCGAGGGCTGCTCACCGTCCCCCCTCGATCAGGCTGACGCCGTTGCGGGGCAACGGTTTTCCGGAGAACAGTTGCGCGTCGATCACCTCGGCGGCCCGCCGGTATTGCGAGGCCAGCCAGTCGTCGGCCAGGTGCAGGTAGATGCGGGTGGACTCGATCGAGGCGTGCCCGGCCTGGGCCTGGACCGCCTCCAAGGCCATCCCGGCCTCCCGCAGCCGGGTCAGGCAGGTGTGCCGCAGCTGATGGCAGGTCACCGTGTCCAGCCCGGCCCGCTGCCGGGCCGAGTCCAGGATCTGATCCAGCCCAGCCGGTGACAGTGGCCGGCCCCGGCGAGGGCCTTTCAGCACCACGAACAGCCGGTCGGTGGCGATGCCGGGCGGGCGTTCGTGGTGCAGGTAGGCGGCCACGGAGGTGAAGAACCGGCCGGAGACCGGGATCTGCCGCTGATGGCCGCCCTTGCCCTCGGCGATGAACACCCGCCGGGCAGCGACCTGCAGATCGTCCAGCCGTAGACCGAGGACCTCACAGCGGCGCAGTCCACCCAGCACCATCGCCTCACACATGGCCCGGTCCCGATGCGTGCGCAACGCCGCCAGCAGCGCATCCACCTGAACCGGAGACAGAATCCGCGGCAGGGTGCGTGGCGTGCGTACCAGCGGCACGCCCTGACGGGGTCGCTGCCGTTCGCGGCGTGTCGGCAGGCCTCGGGGCACCGGGTTCGCCTCGACATCACCGCGGGCCTGCAGGAACGCGAACAACCCGGACACGCTTGACAGCCGCCGCCGGACCGTCCGGGCCGACACGCCAGCGCCGTCACCGGCGGCCTGCAACCGCCGTGCCGGGCCGCCGGCATACTGCGCGGTTACGAACGCCAGAACGTCGGCCGCGACGACCCGACCCGGCGCCTTACCGACCACGGTGAAGAACACCTTCAGGTCATACGCGACCGCGACCACAGTGTTCGGCCGCGACCGCACCGACAGGAACTCCAGATAGGCGTCCAGCAACGGCATGCCGAACCGGACAACAAGATCACCAGCCGCGGTCCTCGACCGCCTCAGCACAAGATCGACCCAGACGGACATGCAGGAACCTCTCCATCGAACCCACCACCAACACCGGCAATGGGTCAACGACGATTACCTGCATATCAAGCAGATGAGTGCGCCCCGGGGCGGGCCAGTTACCGCCTTACGGCAGTATCAACCGCTAGGCCAATCTTCATGCACCTTGTGCGCACCACGCCGTCATGTGGCAGGCTGCACTGGAGGACAGGTCGACGGCGCCTGGTGCCCTTGCAGTCTGTCGCGCATCCACGCGGCCATGTCCTTGTCCGCGGCACTTAGCACGCTTTCGTGGTCGGCGTCGGGGTAGACGCGATAGTCGACGACGTCGCCGAACCCGCACAGTTGGGTGTTGAGCGCGGTCGTTGTCGCGGCCGGAACCGTTTGATCCTGTCCGCCTTGCAGAAGTAGAACCGGCCTGGTAGAGCGGTCCGTTGCCGGTTCGAGGGTGTCGACGAACCGCCGCAGCGTCGGGTTGCTGGCCCAGTCGGGGTTGACGATGCCATTGAGCTGCACGTTGGTCAGGTAGATGGTGAGTTCGTTTTCGCAGAGCCTCTTCACCACTGGGATCTGGGCGGCGAGTTCTGGTACCAGCACATCCGTGTATCGGATGCGGGGCGAGTACAGGTGGGCCCCGACCGCCACGTATGCGCCCAGTGCGGCCAGCCCCGGGTTGACCGGCGGCTGGGCAGCTGCCATGTCGTCCAGAATCTCGTTGAAATGGCTGGGTGGCGCGAGTGCCACGGTGCCGAGGAAGAGTAGCCCCGGTGCCCAGCGGGCTGCGTTCTGTCCGACCCTCAGGACTGCCGCCGCGCCTTGCGAGTGGCCCACGGCGAACCACTGCCGTGCCAGATGTGGCGATAGCTGGTGTGCCGCCAAGACGCTGTCGATCACGGCTCGGCTTTCGAGATCCGCCTGGGGGAAGTTCGCCAGCGTGTCAGGGAAGCCCAGTCCTGGGTAGTCCGTGCCGACGACCGCGTAGCCATCCTGCAGAAGGCGCACGATCGCGTCCGTCTCGGCGTACTGGTCGGAGTACGGGTAGAGGTTCGCTAGACGGGAGGGGGCGCAGACCGGCCCCACGCCCGTTGTGCCGTGACCCCACGCGGTCACTGGCCACCCGCCCGGAGGAGTGTCACCGCGGGGAAGAAGGAGGAAGCCTGTAACCGCGATGGGCGACCCGTGCAGTCCGATCGAGCGGTACATGATCCGCACCGCTTGTGAGCTGGCGTTCTGCAGGTCGGAGGAGACCGTCATCGGCTCGGACGCCAGGATCTCTCCCGGTGACGTCCTCGCCAGCATCTCCTGGCTCGGATACTGGTAGAAGTCATCCACGTCCGACGCGCCGGTGGACGCGGCAACGGGGCCCGCAGCGTTCACGGCCCCCACGAGGAAGGCCAGCACGGCCAGTAGGCAGAGCAGGCTTCGAGCCGGCCCGCCCTTGAGCGGCGGCATCACGATTCGACACCTCTCGATCGATTTCGTTCGGCGGGTCGACTGTCCCCGCCAAGTGGACTGTAGGCCACCCAGTGGGCAAATGAGGCTGATTCGGGTTTATCGGGTGCCCTGCCGTCTTCGCGCGGACCCGATCAACCAGGGCGAAGCCGCCCGAAGGCGGTGACTACGGTCGTTTGGTGGACGACGGACGTGAAGCGCGGATGGCGGACTGCGCGAACGAGCGGATAGCCCGCAGACGGCGGGCCGCTCAAGCATCATCGTCAAGACACATCGGCCACCACCTGTGCCGAACGCCGCTCGCCGCGGGATGCTCGTGCGCAACGCGTAGCAGCTCTTGGAAATCGTCAACGACGGCGAAGAGCAAGCGTGGTGGAACTTCAGCGATGTGAGTCGTGTGATCGGTAGGACGTACCGCCTGAGAAAAGCGACGTACTGACATCGGCAGTTCCGCGCCTCACCGGCGCCGAACGCTGCACGAAGCGTGACGGCTCCGGCTGGGGTGCCGCGCACGGTCGGCGGCAGATCCGCGCATCTGCCCGCTGTGCTGGGACATCAATCCACCGACGGCACACGTTCTCGAACCTGACCGCTGCCACCCCGCTTTCGCTGGGGGGAAATTTCCTACCCACGACCGGAGCAAGCACGGTCGACGACGCTCAGGTCGGCGGTTCCAACCGAGCGGTCACACCGAAATGGTCGCTGGCCCAGATGCCGTCGATGGCCCGGTCCAGTATGCGCGAGCACTCGGCAACGGCCAGCGTCGGTCCCCATTGATCAGCGCGGACGAAGATGTAGTCGATGCGCCGGCCGATTTCGAATCTGATCCCGCCGTGTACGCGTAGAGGGTTGTCGGGAACGAAGGTGTGGCCACCCTCGGTCCCGTGCACGTCTTCCCACACGTCGCGATATGCGACGCTGAGCTCACCCAGTGACTGCCGCCCAGACCAAAAGCGAATCATAGCGGAATCCGGAGCGGCATCGAAGTCACCGGCCAGTATGACGTGGTTAGGCGCGTCGGTGGCCACTGCCTGCTCCACCATGCGGGCAGCGGAATGGGCTTGAAGCTCCCGCTCGTAGGACAAGTGGAACTGCCATGACGGCTTGAAGTGCACCAGCAGTATCCGCCCGTAAGGCATGGGCGCCTGCACCTCCGCCAGCGCGACGCTACCTATCCATGGTTCGGCCGTGTTGACCCGGGGAGTGACGTGGAGAAAGTGCTGGCGGACGTTCGTCACCGGCCAACGGCTGGCGATCGAGGCTCCGGTCCCATCACCCGTACGACCTCGCTGATGTACGACGTAATATTCCTCGCCAAGAAGATCGGTCACCTGGTCGTACGCGTCCCGCACCACCGTCTCCTGCAACACGGCGATATCCGGCCTCAGGCATCGAAGTTCAGCGGCGAGAACTGTACGTCGGGCAGGCCATTCGCCATGCATGCCCCAGAGGTTGTAGGTCATCACCCGCATGACGTCGGTATTTTCCCGCAATGTCCCCAGCGCAAACGCGCAACCGCCTGCGTCGGCCGGCCAGGGCACACTCAAATCGACATGACCGCGCCCCACACGCCTCCTGGGGTCGTCACGGTGCGTAGCTCGCAGAGGACCTGGCGGTGCGCGCGCTCGGCGGCAGATGTGCGCGCACCGATCAGCGCGGACCGTGGACCGTCGTAACTGTGACTCGATTGCCATGCCAAATGTTAGCAGCTAACATCTTTATGGTGATCGACGTGTTGATCGTCGGAGCCGGCCCCACCGGCTTGGGCCTGGCGTGTGGTTTGCTGTCCGTGGGGGTGGAGACGAAGATCATCGACGGCGCCGCGGGTCCGGCCGCAACGTCGCGGGCGTTGGGTTTGCAGCCGCGGGGCGTGGAGGTGCTCGATCGCCTCGGTGCGCTTGGTGATCTTCCGGACCGCGCGGTTCCGATCGCGGGCACCGTGGTTCGGATCGATGGGGTGGAGCGCGTCCGATTGGCGCTGCCAACCGCAGACATCCTCCGGGGCCGCCGTGCGCTGGTCATTTCGCAGGCGGATATCGAGGCGCAACTCCGATCCCGGGTGGCGGAGCTTGGCGGACAGGTCGAATGGCGTGAAACGCTGCTGGGTGTCGAGCAGTCCGGGGAACGGGTGGTGGCGCGGTTGGCCGGCGGCGCCGAGATCGCGGCGCGGTGGCTGGTCGGCTGTGATGGCGCAGGCAGCATCGTGCGGAAGAGCACCGGCATACGGCTGGTCGGGCGTAGCTCACCGGAGCGGTTCCTGCTGGCCGACGTGACGGTTCGGCTGGCGGCGGATCGGCATTACGCGGGAATGTGGACCGCCGCAGGGGAAGGGATCGTCGCAATTCCCTTGCCGGGCAACGATCGTTGGCGGCTGATGGCGCCTCACCCGCCGGACCAGGAAGGCAGCCTTCCTACCGAGGCGATCACGGCCCTGTTGGCGCGACGGCTTTCGCGGCTCGGCGCTGGCGCCGGACCGATCGAAGACGTGGCCTGGACTTCGGTGTTTCGGGTCCATCAACGGCTGGCCGAATCCTATCGCGACCGTCGGGTCTTCCTGGCCGGCGACGCCGCGCATATCAGCAGTCCTACCGGCGGACAAGGCATGAACACCGGCCTCGGCGACGCGGAGAACCTCGCGTTCAAACTCGCGTTGGTCGCGGCTGGTCGCGCCAGCGAGCAGCTACTCGACAGCTATGAGGCCGAGCGACGCCCGGTGGCCGAGGCGGTCGTCGGAGCCGTCGGTGGCGTCGACAAGGTACTGGGCAGCCGCAATCAGATGCTGCTGTTCGTACGCGACCGGATCGTCCTGCCACTCGTCAACCGGCCGGCTGTGCAGCGTCGCATCTGGCAGAGGGCTTCGCAGCTGAGCATCAGTTACCACAGTGGCCCGTTGGTGCCGCGCCCCAACCGCCGTTATGGAACACTGCGCTGCGGCGACCGAGTGCCCGACCTGCCATGCCAACGCATGGACGACACGAAGACGCGGCTGCATGCGGAGTTGCGTGGCCATTGGGTGGTGCTCAACGGTCGTAACGGACTCGCGGAACTCGCTCAGCAACGGCTGGGCGCCAACCTGGTCAGCGAGCTGTACACCGCAGACGACGAACACGCGCTCGTCGTGCGCCCTGACGGGCATCTCGGCTGGCACGGCCATCCCGATCCAGTCCGGTTCGGACAGTGGCTCGACCGCGTTCTCACAGGTACCCGCAATGAGACCTAGCCTGCGGGAACAGAAGAAGGCGAACGTGCGGAGAGCGCTGATGCGCCACGCTTTGCGGCTATTTCTCACGCAGGGCTACGACGCCACAACAGTGAACCAGATCGCCGAAGCGGCCGGGGTTTCGCACATGACCTTCTTCCGGTACTTCGCCAACAAGAGCGCCGTCTTCGACATGAGCGGGTACGACACAGCACTGGCAGAACACGTCGCGCGGCGCCCGAAGTCCGAGCCGCCGCTTACTGCGCTCCATCGCGCCACGATGCTGACCTTCACTGAAATCGACCCAACCGATCTAGAAATGCTACGAAAATGCCACCGGATCATCCTGGAAACGCCATCTGCGCAAGCGCATCTGTGGCAGCGGCAGCAGGAAACCGAACGCCATCTCGTCGACGCGCTCATCAGCCGCAGCGCTCGGCCCGAACCCGAACTACGCCCGATCGTCGCCGCCTACCTCGCCATCACCGGGACCTCGCTTGCCGCGTGGGTCGAAAGCGACGGCCAACACGACCTACCCCGGCTGCTCGACCACGCATACAACACCCTATGCGCGGCCAGACGAAGCAGCCGCGCGGGTCGGCCAAGCCCCACCACCGGTTGACGGGACCGTGACCCAGTCACTTGTCGAACCCACGCATCCTCGACCAGTCCACGCCCCGCAGACCCGTCGGCCGAGTTGCTGAGCCGATCAATCCCCGCCCTCGACTGCGCAGTCACGGCCCCGGAATCCCGCGCCACTCCTTCAACCGGCAGGAACTGACCGTGCTGGCTCACGGGCGCCAACCACGATCGAGTGCTCTGACATCGGCAGATCCGCACATCGGCCGCCCGAACTCGCCGTGACTTTGGGTAGCGCGCGGAGCGCGGCAGACATCCCAGGTTCTTTGATGTCAAGGGGTGGCCCAGACTATCCAAGCGGGCGTGGCAACGGCCCGGCGAACGCATACTCCTTCCGCACTTCGGGCGCCGCTTCAACCCTGTCGAGGCGTTTCTGGCAGTTCGGCACCAGTGTGCCCGTCGCTGGACGTGATGGGCTGCCCGCGCCGTCTGGCCGTCCTGGCAAAGTAGCTAATTCGGCGTATTCGCAGCTCAGGGCCTTTGTTAACCGGTTAACGTCGGGGTTTTCGACCGTGAGAGGAACCCGTCGTGCTGAGCTGGCCCTTGGACCCGGTTCGCGCGGTCGCCGCCCGAGCGATGCCCGAATCGGCAGGCAGATCCGCCTTCGAAATGAAGTGGGACGGGTTTCGGGCGATCATCTGGCGCACTGCCGGTGGCGTGCGGATCCAGTCGCGTCAGGGCGCGGATCTCACCCGCTTGTTCCCCGATCTGGTGTCCTCGCTCAGGGCCACCATGCCGGTCAGAACGGTGCTTGATGGTGAACTGCTGGTCCGGGACACCCAGCGCGGCCGGAGCAGCTTCTCACTGTTGCAGCGCCGGCTGACCGCAGGCCGTCGGTTGCCGGAGACCATCCGCAGACACCCGGCTCACCTGGTCGCGTTCGATCTGCTCCGTGATGGCCGCGGCGTGGAACTGCTCGACCAGCCATTGATCGTCCGCCGGACAAAGCTGCAACGGCTGCTACGCAACACACCCCCGCAGATCGCTGTTTGCCCGCAGACCACCGACAGGGGCGTTGCGGTGAGCTGGCTTCGCGACCTGGGCGTCGGTGGCGTCGAGGGCGTCGTGATCAAGCCAGTGGCCAGCCTGTATCGCCCAGGGGCTCGATTGTGGACGAAGGTCCGTGCCCATGACACCGCAGAATTCGTCATCGGCGGGGTGACCGGCGCCCGCGACCGGCCGATGACGTTGTTGCTCGGCCGTTTCGATGACCACGGGACCCTCCGCTTCGTCGGACAGACTCATCCGGTGAAGGCCGAGGACCGACAGGAGCTGGCCCGCGCACTACGCGCCATATCGTTCCCCGAGGGCCCAGCGCCGGCCACCCGTGGCCGTGTCCCCTCCCGGCCGGATGGACGGGCAACTTCGCCGAACGGGAACCGGTGGCGTTCATCCCCGTCGAGCCGACCGTCGTTGCCGAGGTGGAGGTCGACACAGCGCTGGACGGCCCGTTCGGCCGCGTCCGGCACCGAGGCCGCCTGGTCCGGATTCGTCTTGATCTCCAGGCGGCAGACGTCACCACGGGCCGCGCCGAGGCTCAGCGCAACCTCGCCGACGCCGGCGGCCCGCTGACCGAGGCTGGACACTGCTGATGGATCCTCATGTCAGCGACCGGTTGGCGGGTGCGGTGTCGTGCAGGGTGGCGAGGTAGTCCGACCAGCGGTTTCCGGCGAATTGGGCCCACCGGTGGGCGGTGCCGGGATGGATGCCGAACAGGTCGGCGATCACGATCGGCGGGAGGTCGGCCAGGGACTGCATCATGGCGGTGTTGCGGGCGGCGCGGGCAGCAAGCCCGTGGTGACGCATCGTGTTGGACAATCCGGCAGGGTTGCGGGCGCGGCCGGGGCTTCGACCGGGCAGCAGGAATACGGTGCTGGCGGCGCGATGATCGGCTGGCGTGGTGGCGGTGATCTGGTCGTCGATGAGCTGAGCCAGCGACGGCGGCAGGATCACCGGCCGGCGGCTGATCGTCAGGTAGGCGTCGTCGGTGTCGCGGTGGAAGTCGCCGACGGTGAGCTCGACGATTCGGGTCAGCGGAAGGGCGTAGAGGCGGGTCAAAGCACCGGCGATGCGTACTTCCAGCGGTAGCGACGCGTCGGTAAGGCATTGCCGCAGTTCCTCTTGGTGGACATCGTCGACCTGAAAGTGGCTCGGCGGCCGATTGGGTGGGTGGGCGATCGTCAACCCGGTGGTGAGGCCGCGTGCGGTGGCCCAGCGGATGAAGGGGATACTGCCGACCCTCAGGGTGGGTGTGCCTGAGGCCCAGGTGTCTAGGTGCGCTTGGTCCAGCGTGCGCAGTGTCAGTTCCTGCTCGCCGAGCCAGGCCAGAATTCGGGTGGCGGCGCGGATGTTGTTGGCGTCTCCCTTGTAGGCGACGTAGGTGTACCGGCCGCGCGCGGATCGGCGCCGCGCGTCGCGCACCACGTGCCACTCGGCGAACGCGCGGATCAGGGTGACGTGCGCCGGCGGGAGCGTAGTGAGGGTGCGGGCGACCCAGTGGACGAGCAGGGCGAGGTTCTCGTCGCGTGAGGGAAGGATGCCGGCGGTGACGAGCAGGCCGCGGACGTGCGCGGTGGTCACGTTCTGGGGCAGAGCGTCGAGGGCCTCGTGGGTCAGGCCGTCCGGCTGGCCGGCGAGCCGGGCGAGTAGCCGCGCCGCAGGGCTGCGCCGCATCCACGCGAGCATCCGGTAGGGATTGTCGATGCCGGTCAGTGCTGCCGCGAGCGGGCCGAGTCGCTCGGGAACAATGTGGTCGTCGCCGCTCAGGAGGTCGGCCACCCGGCCCTCCAAGCTGCAGCGCGGACAGGCGCCGCCGGGCAGGAGATCGCCGGGCTGGGCACACGTGCCGCAGACGCGCGACGGCTCGTCGGCAGCGCAGCAGGTAACGCAGAGGCCACCGCCGTCGGGTGCCCGGCCTACGAGGATGCGCCGGCGCCGGCACGAACCGCAGATTCGCGGCGTCGTGCGGCCGCGCCGATAGCAGGCGTTGCAAAGCGGGCCGAGCGGCGAGACGGTCTTCACAACCCTGTGGCGACCGCATACGCGGCAGTCATGGACCGGCTGTGGAACGCATCTGTCGCAGTGAAACGGGCCGGCCCCGCCGTGGATGTGGCGGCCGGGACGGTGTCGTCCGCAGACGCTGACTGCTTTTCCCGGCGCCGTAGGCACCTGCGACACGTGTCCGGGTGGCTGTCCGTCGCCCGCGCCATGATCGGCGCGAGCGTCCCGCAGATCCCACAGAGACGCGGGGCGCTGGAGTAGCACCCGCTGCAGACCGGTCCGTCCGGGGTTCGGGCGTTGACCCGCCGGTGCCGGCCGCAGCGGCAGCACGCCACCAGGTTCTTCGGCGCGCACCTCTGACAAAGCGCCGTCCCGTCCGGCAGACGCCGACCAGGCAGCATGGACCGGCCGCAGTCCGCGCACTGCTCGCGCACGTCAGGCTCTTTCGCTCGGCACGGACTGCAGATACCGCCTTCCGGGCGGCGCGCCCTGATGACGGTGATCTGAGCGCAGCGCGCGCACGGCTTGCGGCGAAGTCGTGTGACGCACCGGCCGCATGACCTCCCCGCTGCGCTGTTGGCCAGCGGCGGCGGATCAGACCGGCCGCACTCGGCGCACCTCAACAGGGTGACCTTGTCCGCGTGACCGGCCGCGACCAGCAACGGCAGCAGCATCACCAGCGGCTTCGGGAAGTCAGCACCGGGCGTGACTAGCGCCTGCGGGTTGCGGACGAGGTAGCGGGCAAGCGCGTGGGCGTTCGGGCCCTTCCACGCGCTCACCTGCTCCAGCAACGACTGCGCATTTGCAGTAGTCAATCTAGGGCCGACGGCCCGGCGCAGGTGCCCGACGATCGTGCTCTGCGCCTCGGCAAGTTCGGCACGCAGCCGTAACTGGTCGGGAGTCGGCTTCCTCACGACTGGCCGGGCCGGCGGATCACGGTCCGGCGCCCGGCCAGGGGCGTGACGAAACCGGTCCCGCTCCCCGCGGCCTTCTTTGTCTGAGTGTTGACCACAGCCGGTTTGATCAGGTCGTTGGGTGTGCACGCGAAGATGTCACACAACGCGACCAACGTGTCCATGCTCATCCGTTGCGGCGGCTGAGTCACTAGCCGGTAGACCTGCTCGCGCGACAGCGCCACGCCTCGTTCCGCAAGCAGGGGAACCAAGTCCGAGGTATGGAACATGTCGTGCTCGGCCATGACCTGACGCAGCCGCCACTCGTAACCTATCTTTTTAATCAACCGAGGTCCCAGTCGTCGCCCAGGCGCCGCTTCAGCGAGCCTTCCAACAGCGTGTTGCGGTACTCATCCGACACACCCATATAGATCGCCGTCGTAGCGGCATGAGAGTGACCAACCTGCTCCTGCACAAACCGGGCCGGGTAGCCGAACTCAGTCAGGTGCGTGACGTAGCTGTGGCGCAAACAGTGCAGGTCAAGATGTTCGTCCAGACCGGCATCCTGCCGGGCCACGAAGAACGCCTCGTTGATGGACCGAGGCGACAGCCGGCCGACCCGTTCGGTCACCCACAAAGCCGGGTGACTGCCCGGCGAGAAGTGCGGCCGAATCTCACCGACCCATTCGCCCAGCACATCGACGATCCAGTCCATCTCCGGGATCGTCAGTACCGTCCGCCGTCTTGGCGGCGCCCCACCAGCCGACTTGCCGTACCGAACGGTCATCATTCCGTACCGCCCGAACTGCGGCGCCTTGCGGTTGCGGCGCAGGTCCACCAGGTCCAGCTTCGACGACTCGGTGCGCCGGGTGCCGTAGGCGTAGATCGTCTTCAGGGTCGCGGCGTCGTGCAGGGCCGTCAACGTGCCCTTACGCCCCTGGCCTCGGACCCGCTTCGGCCGCGCATCAGCCGCGTCGAACAGCGCCTGCACCTCGTCGTAGGTCAATGGCCGCCGACGTGGATCACCCTCGTAGTCCGCGGTGTGGATCACCGAGTTGCCCTCGTGGAACACGACCTGAGGCGCCTCGCCGAACCGGTCCAGGCACACCTGCGCCCAGCCATACCGCGGATCGCGCAGATACTCCACGAACAGCGAGATCGTCACCTCGTAGGTCCGTGCCGTGGACAGCTGGATCGGCGTGGCGCCACTACGCAAAGCAGCTATGAACGCCTCGCCCTCAGCCGGCGTCCACTGCCACGGATACAACCCGGTGAACCCCGCGACCCGGTCCATCAGCCGCAGTCGCGACCCGATCGTCTCCTCACGCAGAAACCGAGCCGACTGCTGCCGCGCCCACCCATCCTTCATCGCGGTGAACACCGCTGGCGCCGGATCCAGATGAACCACATTCGGCGCCAGCACGAGGCTCGCCGACGCGGGTGCCTCGATGATCACAGCCCTGTTGTATCAGCCGCAACATTGATGCGTCTACCTCGGACCGCTGGCCGGCGTAGGCAAGCCAGCCGACCGAGGAGTCCCGACCGAATGGTTGACCAGCACAAACGACCGTCGCGCCAAACGCAGAATGTTGCATCACATGCAATTCATCTCGTTTCTGACCTTGAGCCAGTCGGCGCGACCCAGCCGGTAGGCGCCGGCTAGGGCCTTGACGACGAGCCCTTCGATACCGACGTCCTCGCCGTGGTCGTACCAGGCCAGCGCATGGTCCCGGTCGATGGTCAGCGGGCAGAGCGGCAGCTCCGGCGGCGCATTGGTGAGCAGACGCGCCAAGCGGACCCGCCGCTGCACCAGCGGCAGACGGAGCACCTCCATTCCGGCGTCTTGCAGCAGGTCGAAGACGACCAGGTGGGCGGGGTGCTGCCGGATCTCGTCGAGAAGGCGGCGTCCGGCGGTGACACGCCGTTGCAACAGTCCGAACGAGGTACGCGCTCGGCTGGTCTCCCAGGCCACCAGCTCGCCGTCGACAACTGTCCCCGGCGGCAGGGTGAGGGCCAGGTGCCGGCAGACGTCTGGGAAGTAGCGGTGGAGCGGGCGGCCGGCGCGGGACTGCAGGAAGACGCCCTCTGCCTCGACGAACGCTACCGCGCGCCACCCGTCCCACTTCGGCTCGACGGCGATGCCGGTCCGGTTCAGGTCCGGCAGGTGGGGTGTCGGCCGTGCTCGCATCGGCTCGATCGGCGGACGCAGCATGATCCCCCAACGGCGTCGTAGCGCCCGGGGGGTCGCCCTCACCTTATGCAGCTCTGCCAGGCCGCAGGGCGGATTCACGGCGATCGGGCTCGCCCCTTTCAGGCCCGTCGCACCTGAAGATCCTGTCGAGATCGGCATCACCCCGGTGTCGGAATCCGTTGTCGGACCTGTTCGACAACCGGTCCAGCGACTGCACTGGAGAGGGCTTCTGGCTCCCGACTGAAGAGTCCGGTCGGAGGGTGTCTGGGATGGTTGTCGAACGGCTCGGCGGTCGGCGTTGGGCGCAGTCGCTGCCAGGGGCGGCAGGCGGGGTAGCTGACCGGCAGCTGTCGGTCCAGGTAACCGTAGGGCCGCACCTGGACATCGTGGGCCGCCAGCGGCGAGCAGTTGCCGCCGCGGGTCCGAGCCCGGTCACGGCAGGCGCGGCCCGCCATCGTGGTCGCATCCTGCTGGCGGTCACCGGTGACGCCGTTGACGCGCCGTACGAGGGTAGTTGTCCCGGTCGCGGGGACGGCCGAACCGAGCTACGGATCATGACCTTGACGACCGCCACGGCCAGCGTCATCGACAGCGGTGTGCGGGTACCGGCGCCGCCTGGTGTGGATAAGGTGCTCGGCCCGAGCCTCGCCAGCGAGGGCGAGGACTTGCACTTGTGGTTCAGCGCGGTCACCGCTGACGGGCGCTGGTGGATCTATCACACGGTCAGTGCCGACGCCGCCGCGTGGTCCCTGCCCACCGCGGTTGCCGGTCTTACCCCGGCAGGCGGGAGCGACCGGGTGCTCTTGGCGTCGGTGCTGCGGCGGGGCAACGAGTGGTGGATGTGGTACGCCGGCCACGACAGGCGAGGGCGAGGTGTGCACGTCGCCCGCTCCGTCGACGGACGGGCGTGGCAGCACGGTGGGATGGCCGTGGATCGCGGAGAACCGGGCAGCGCGGACGCCGACGCCGTCGACTGCCCAGCCGTTGTCGAGGCCGCCGACGGCACCCTGGTCATGGCCTACGGCGCCGCCGACTCGCGCGGCATCGCGGCGGCGGTCTCTTGCGACGGCGTCGCCTGGCGCAAGCTCGGTCCGATCCTGCACCGCCGGCTCGACGGTCCGGACTCCCGCCGTGTCTGGTACCCGGTGTGGCTGTCCACCGGGCCGGACATCGCTGACCTGCTCTACGCGGGGCAGGACGATCACGGCCGCTGGAGCATCCTCACCGCCGGCCGGGTCGACCTGGCGTTGCTGGCCGCACGGCCCAGCCCGCTGCCGCTGACGAGCGCGGCCGGCGCCGCGCTCACCCACATCCGTGCCGCCGTCACCGCCGATTACCTGGTCGAGCCCGACTACCACCGGCCCGCGCCGCTCTACCGCTCGCCGGACGGCCGGGTCGAGCAGCTTCGCCCCAGCACCAGCCCGGTGTTCGCCGTCCGCGAGGGTCACGGCCGGCCGGCGAGAGTCGTGAAGCTCGGCCGGGACCGAGCGAGCGTCGAGCGCGAGTTCTCCGGCCTGCAGGCGCTCGCCCGCTACTACCCGGTCCCGGCCGCGACGCTGCACTACCAGCGGGGACAGGCCGCCCTGGTCATGGAGCACCTCGACGGCATCCCCCTCGCCCGTTTGGCCGGCACCGACCCGGACCGGTTCGAGCGCGTCCTCGACGCCGTCGCCGCCCGCCTGGCCACCGCCGCGCAGGCCACCCTCCTACCCGCCAGTCACCTCGACGGGCCACCGGATCACACCGAGGAGACCCCGGACGTCCTCACCGCCTGGGCCGCCGAACTGGCCACCCGACTCCGCCCGTGGGCCCGGCTTCGGCTCACGCTCGACGGCGACCCACTCGACTTCACCCTCGCCGATCTCATCGACCTCACCCGGCGCCGGCTCGCACAGCCGCCGGCGTGGGTCGTCCACGCCAGCGGCGACCCGCACCTCAACAACATCCTCGTCGCCCGGGAGGGGCAGCGGTGGTGGCTGCTCGACTGCGAGTACGCCGGACTGCACGACCTGGAGTACCTCCTGGCGAAGCTGATCACCTCGTGCTTCAAGCACACCGGTCTGCTCACCGCCCAGGCGACGACCAGACGCCACTGCCTGCACCTCACCTCGGCCGTCGAACACCCGGTCGCACGGCGGGTGTTGAGCACACCGTGGCTGCTGAACCGGTTCGCCAGGCTGCCCGTGGACCGGGAGCGGCTGGCTGCCCATCTGCTGCCACTGCTGTACTTCCGGTTCACCACATCCGACGGCCGCCCGCCCGCGTTCGGCGTGACCGCCCTCGTCCTCGCGGCCGGAATGATCCTCGGCCAGCGATAACTCGATACCGAGTCCCCGCCCGGCCGGAGAGAGGGATCAGCGGGGTAACGGCGGCGACCGATCTTGGCGCGCGAACGGCTGGGGCCGGGCGTGGCTCGGTGTGCCTCACACCGGGCCGGTTCACCCGGCGACTGGGCTGGGGACGGCGAGGCCAGCGGTGTGCTGGATGAACACCACGGTCTCCTCCAGGGAGGAGGACTCGGGGATTACCATCTCGTCGGGCAGGCCGAGGAGGTCGCGGGGCCGGTACCAGCCGCGCATGTCCTCGGCGGTGAACTCGGCCGCCTGCGGCCGGAGCGTGTGCCGGCGCAGCGTCTCCTCTAGGGACACGTCCAGGTAGAACAGGTACGTGTCACCGCGATGGTCCCGGCGCAACGCCGAGATCATCGGCCCGTATCGGTGGGAGATGAGGATCCCTTCGAGGACCACGTGGTAGCCGTGCCGCAGCGCGAGCCGCACGGTCTGGGAGATCAGCTCGGGGGCGAGGCCGCCGTCGACGTCGCGTTCCCGAAGGACGATGCGGCGCAGGTAGTCCTGCTCCAGCTTACCGAACGCCCGAGGTGCGATTGACGGCTCTGAACTGGCCAAATACGTCACGCACATGTTCGTAACGTTGGGCGCGATGAGAGCTGGCTGTCAACGGACGGCGAGGGCGCGTTACCCCCTGGAGAGATCCGGATTCGACAGAGCGCATTTGGTCGGCTGCTGCAGGCCGCTCTAACCCGTCACTCGAAGGAGGTCGAGGTCAGTGCGGTACCAAGCGGTGCGGATGAAGACGTGCAGGTCCGGTCCTCGGCAGGTTGATCTGGCGTCACGTAGTTCCATCCCGTCCGGGAGTACGAGCCGCCGTGGTGAATCGGTGGCGACCAGACCCTCTGGGTTGATCTGAAAGCCGCTGACCAGGTCGTATTCGGGTCCGGGGCCGCTGATGAGTGCCCCGGTGCGGTCACCGACGAGAAGGCGGTGGGCGCTTCGGTACGGTGCCTCACCGTGGTCGATCGCGCGATCGCCGCACGCCGATACCAAGTGGAAATGGGTGTAGGCACAGGTCCAGGCTGTTTCGTTGGCAACGTTCAGCGCGTAGCAGTCGAAGATGTCAGAAACCGATGCAGATTCACGCGGGTAGAGCCACGCCGGTTGCAGGTCGTTGGCGAAACGGGCGAGCCCATGGGTCTGCGGACCGCTTCCGCTCATCGCCTCGTCGAAGTAGCTGACC
The DNA here is from genome assembly GCF_050936445.1 of Plantactinospora sp. CA-294935. NCBI lineage: Bacteria > Bacillati > Actinomycetota > Actinomycetes > Micromonosporales > Micromonosporaceae > Plantactinospora > Plantactinospora sp. CA-294935. Next base: position 5,280,487 of record NZ_JBNJMU010000001.1, on the reverse strand, counting down.
CAGATCTCGCCGGTAGGGGTGGTGAGCACGTCCTCGATGGCGTCGCCAAGGTCGCCGTGGTGGTGTTGCCCGTCCGAACTCCAGATCTCGGCATTGGCCCCCTGCCCGTTTCGGGCTCGGACCAGCAGGATCCGGCCGTCGGGCAAGGGCTGGACAAAGTGCGGTTGCAGGCACCCGTCGAGGATTACTGAGGCGACCGGCTGACGGCTGCCGTCGTGAGTGGTCACGAGTCTGCGCTGTGGCTGGTCGCGATGGTTCCAGACGGCCAGGACCTCCTGATCCGGGCCAACGCCCACTGCCTGTGGTGTCCGCTGCCACTCCGGATCAGTCTGTGACGGGGTCAGATAGCCGACACGGCGCAGCGGCACGACGGGCAGCCGAAGTACTTGCAAGCGGCGCCGAAGGGACTGCTGATCACGATCGGCTCTGGTTGATGTCATCGCGGTGGTCCTCCAAGCCAAGGCGGGCTGCCGTTCCGGAACGGGCCTCTTGTTGTCGTGGTGATCAAGGTGACCTTTCGGCGATCCGCTCGTGGGCATCTTCCGTTGCGGCCAAGAGCTGTTCGTCGGCGCGCATCTCGGCGTCGGGGTTACCGAGGTATACCGCTACCCGCCGGTGGGCCGACGTGAGTTGATCGAGGTGGTCGAGTACGGGGCGAGCGTATGGCCCCATCGCGGCGAGTACCCGCAGCGCCTCCGGCCCGAAGACATCGTCATCTAGATACTGCGGCAGCTGTTCGAGCAGTTCGTCGGCGACGGGCGGCCCTTCGGAACGCCACAGCACCCCGGCCGAACGCACCTGCATCGCACCGGGATAGCCGAACAGGTGCCGCAGTTGCTTGCGCTGGCGGTCGGTGAGACCGCCGTGGTCGACAAGCCAGGTCAGCAGCATCGGTGCGATCCGGCAGCGGCGCAGTTGCTCAGGGCGCTCGGCGAGATACCGGTCCGCCACTGCCCGATCGGACGTGATCATCAGGAGTGCCCGTGTCGCAAGGTCCGCGCTACGCCCGCGGCCGTTCGCATACTGCTGCAGCACTGGTATCGCTGCCGCGGCGGCGGGGCCGATCCGTTCCAGAACGTGAATTTCGAGAACCGGCTCGACAGGAACATCACGTTCCACCGCTGCCAGGATACGAGCGATGAGTTCGGGGACCGCGTCGGCGGCGGCCGGACCGAACGCGGCCAGGGCATGCATCGCCATGTCCGCCGGGCAATACCGCCACCGCTGGCTCGGCCGACACGGATCCCGGTGCGTGGCCAGCACCTGCCGGGCGGCGGCCACTGGCACCACCGGAGCCGCTCCCGCCCGCGCGACGGCAGCAAGTGCCTCGGCAAGGCGCGGCTCGGGATCGTCGGCGTACATCAGCCGCGCCAGTTGCGGAGCCGCCCGGCGGTCGCCGATGCAGCCCAACGCCGTGGCGGCCACCGCGCCCAGCTGTGGATCAGTCATGATCACTGCTAGGTGATCGGCGGACAGCCGGGTGGCGGTCAACGACGCGGCCACCGTCCGCACCGCGGCCGACCGCACCGCAGACGGCTCTTTGGTCAGCAGGCCCGCCAGCATCGTTGCTAGCCGAGCGGGCCCGGCACGCCACGTCCGTATCGCTTCGAGAGCGAGCGCGACACCGGCCAGTTTGACCGGCGCATCCTCGGCCGACCCGGCCAACCGCTCGGCCCACGCATAGCAGTCTTCCTCTCGGTCCAGGCGCGCCAGCACCAAGGCCCAACGTTCGCCGCCGGTCAACGACGTTCGGCTTCCCAGCGCGCCGAGCACACCCTCAGAAGCCTTCAGATCGGCATAGATGACGGCATCCAGCTCAGGCCAGGCCGCCGCGTCGGCCGCGCGAAGTGCTTCCAGGTTGGCCAGCAGCCGCACCGCGGGCACCTCATCGAACCGCAACCTCACCACGGCCTGCGACCACGCCCGGCCATCACGGCGCGACCTTGCTGCCAAGGCCATCGCTTCGGCCAGCGCTACTCGAACGGCCGGATCGACCGCAGCATCCAACGCGGCCACGACCCGATCGCTCCCACTGGCAGCCACCAGTGACCATGCCGCAGCCCGCCGTACTACCTCGTCCACGTCACCCAGAGCACGCTCGGCAGCCTCGGCCGCCTCCGCCCATACGACATCCGGGGCGCACAGGTCGCTTAAGAGGTCGAATGCCGCCCGCCGAGCCGTACTACGCGGATCATTCGTAAATGCCAAGAGCTGCAGGGCGGTCCGGCCACCACGATCGGCGCTGACAGCCGCGAAAATCCGTGACCGAGCATCGTGCCCGCCGACACCGATATCACCCGAGACAAGTGCCGTCTCCAGCCAATACCACTCAGCCAGCCGATTCGCCGGCATCGGGGCACTCACCGCATGGGGCGCAGGACGCCCTTCCCGTATGACATGACCCGATCATGAAGCAGAGAACTCGACGCCGCAACGTCTTTCACAGCATCACCGAGGTCGCCTCATCCTTCGACCTGGTCAACGCGCCGCCGAGCACTCGCCCATGATCATCGCCAGGTATGGTGCGAGGACGCCGCGGGGCAAGGGAGGTGTCATGGGCGCGAAGACGGCGCTGTTGGCTTTCACTGACGGCGATTTGCGGCGGGCGTTGCTGGGTGCGACCCCGTCCGACTCAGCAGAGGCTGAAGCCCTTGTCCGGGAGATCCTTCCCGGGTACGACGTGACGTTGGTTGGCGATAGCACCCTCGACGTGACCTACCCGCCCGATGACATCACCCATGTCACGGTGCTGCCCGGAGCTGAGCTCCTGTGCGACCGCAGGCTGGTCCTCGACCGTCCCTCGGAACTGCCTGAGCACCTGCTCCGAGCCGGTGCCGGCAGGCGGATCATCATGCACGGCATGCACTCGGTCGTGGACTGGCTCTGCTTCGCGGTCTGGGAGGACGGGAAGCTGGTTCGCTCCTTGAGTCTGTCGCCGGACGGCGGCATTGAGGAGAACATCGGCGAGCCGTACGACTTCGAGCGCCCGTATTGGGACGGCCTACATCCGGTTGAACCGGATCCGGGGTGGGAAGACGAAGATCCTTACCCGCTGCCGTTCCATCCGTTGGAGTTGGGCGGGGAGGCCCTGCGCGCCTTGTTCGGCTTCATCATCGAAGGGCTACCTAGGCCGGACGACATCGACGCCGACAGCGTCCACATGCACGTTTTCCGCGTCGGAGACCCATCAGGTCAGGAACAGGCAGCACGTGAGGCAGCCTACGAGCAGGCGACGCGCGATATGGGGCCGCCGCGGATGTTCCGGGTGGGCCCGGACGGGACCATGCACGAGGTCAGCTGGGACGAGATCGAGAAGTCCCATGCGCCGGATGCGCTCTGACTCCTTTGAGCCAAAGTTGGTCACCGTGTAGGACGATCTGACTTCCTTGCCTGCTTGGGCATCTGGGCGTCGAGGATCTCGGCTTCGAGGTCGGCAAGGCGCTTGTCGAGGAAGCGGTTGTTGGAACGGGCGGCTTGCAGCTTCTGCTCGACGACGCGGTTGTCCTCGGCGAGCCGGCGGACACGCTGTTTGAGCTCGGTGTTCTCCTCGGCCAGGCGTTGGGCCGTGCCCTCGGTGTATTCGGCTTGGAGATCGCGGAGCTGACCCAGCAGAAGGCCGATCCGCTCGCGCTGTATGTCGATCTCGGCGTAGACAGCCTTGAGAGCGTGCTCGGCATTGAGAGCGCGCTGTTGCCAGGATGCCTCGACGTTCGCGTCGTGCGTTGCCTGCTCTCGCCGTCTCCGATCGCCAGCGGCTTCGATGGCGGTGGCCACGAGGTTCTTGGCGTCGGCGTTCTGGTAGAGGAAGGTGCGCGACACGCCAGCTCGGGCCGCGACCGCAGGATAGGTGATGGGGATCCGCTCGCGGCGCATGGTGCGCAGCGTCATGTCGATCCTTTCCAGCTTTCCGCGGGTGTTCTGCTGGCGGGCGCGGTTGGCCGCCTGCGTCCGGGTAGCGGTAGTTTGTCGCCTTCGTAACCTTTCTATGGTGTGTGGCGTTGCGTTCGGTAGGTGTTCTGTCGAGCGTTGGGGTGCTGGGTGGTTCGTGCGGTGTGTCCGCCGGCTGCGGGTCCGTTGGAGGATTACGCGGCCTGTTTCGATGGATTGTTCTCCCGGCTGGCCCAGCGGCGCGGGTTTCGTGAGTATCTGACCGGGCTGCTCGCACCCCGTGATCGGAACAAGACCTTGACCGGTCTTGCCGGGGCAGAGCCGGTCGCCGGCGCGCAGCATGCTGCGGTGCAACGGTTGCAGTACTTCCTGTCGCAGTCCACATGGGACGCGGACGAGGTCAACCGGCGGCGGCTGGAGTTGCTGGTGAATGCTTCGGCCACCGCGCCGCACGCCCATGGTGTGATCGCGATCGACGATTCCGGCGACCGTAAGGATGGCACCGCGACGGCACACGTCGGGCGGCAGTGGCTGGGCCGTTACGGCAAGACCGACAACGGGATCGTCACCGTGACCACGGTGTGGGCCGACGAGCGTGTCTACTATCCGTTGCACGCGCAGCCGTACACCCCGGCCTCCCATTTCCCTCGCAAGCAGGCCGACCCCGAGTTCCGGACCAAGTTGCACATCGCCGCCGACCTGATCGCCAAAGCACTCGCCGCCGGCGTGACCTGCCGGGCAGTAGTGGCGGACAGCTTCTACGGCGAGCACGACGACCTGCGTGGTGCGCTCCGCCAGAGCGGGCTGGGTTTCGTCATGGCCCTCAAGCCGTCGAGGGGCACCTGGCAGTACGGTGCCGAGGCATACACGCCGAAAGACGCCGCCCGCGCCGTGCCCTGGGGCGGCCCGGACGATCCCGGCGGCTGGCACCCGGTCACGCGCACCTTCCGTGACGGGCACACCGAGACCTGGTGGGCCACCGACGCCCGACTGGGCTGGTGGGAACCCGACGGGCACACCCGCCTCGTGGTCGCCACCACCGACCCGAACACCTTGCCGGACAAGGCCACCTGGTACCTGGCCACCAACCTGCCCCGGCCCGGCGGCCCGCACGACACTACTGACGCCGCCCACGAGGCGGCGGACCTGACCGAAATCGTGCGGCTCTACGGAATCCGGCACTGGATCGAGCAAAGCTACAAGCACGTCAAGGACGAACTCGGCTGGGCCGACTTCCAAGTCCGCTCCGCCATCGCGATCCGCCGCCACCAAACGCTCGTGCACTGCGCGTTCTCGTTCTGCTGGGACACCTGGTTCGACCAACCATCCGCAAGCGACAACACCGCCACTGTCCCGGAATCCGTCCCCGACGACTCCGGAGAGAGGGGGCACCGAACCGAGCCCCACCGCTGAGCAGCCCAGCTGGCCAAAAGCCCTCCGCGCCGTCCGTGCCTGGCTCACCCCATGGCTGCTACTACAACGCTGCTGGACAGCCTGGACCAGCAAACCGCCGCCCCGCGAACTCCAGCAACTCCTCAACGCCGTCGGAAACGGCCACGCCCTCAACCTCTATCTACCACCATAAAGGTGACAAACTACCGGTAGTTCCGGCGGTGGTCGTGGTCATAGATCTTCCTTCGAGCCGGCCGCGACGAGGTCAGAGGTTCGGAATCCGACGGCCCAGAGCCGGTGGAAGTAGTCCTGCGGGCGGCGCAGGTCGAGCGCGAGCGCGTCTTCCAGGAGGTTGAGGCCGGCCAGTGCTCGTTCCAAGCCGTCGATGGCCTGGGCGGTCGGCTCGAACTGTTGGTGCAGCCAGTCAGCCATCTCATCGGTAGGAGCGCGCTCGGCGAGCGAGTACCACTGTTCTCGTTTTCGGCGCCAATAGAGCAGGTCAGCGCCGGTCATCACGAACTTGTCGCAGCCCTCGCAGTTCAGCTTCCATGGGCAGGCGCCGCCGTCAACGACGACCTGGTAGGTGCAGATACCCCCGTCCGTGGGAGTGCTGCGCCGCCCAAGATCGATCATCAAGGCTCGGGCCTGCTCGGGGGCCAGCGGTGTCACACCACCGGAGACAAGGGCGCCGGGTTGTGGTGCCGCCGGCCCGGCGACCCAGACGGTCTGCAGGACGTCGTCGATCTCGCTGAGCGCGACCTTGGCGTAGTGCTCACTCATCCGTTCGGAGACATGGCCGAGGTAGCGCTTGATGTGCTGCAGGCTGGCGCCCGCCGCCAGTAGTCGGGTCGCGAGCGTGTGACGGGCTTGGTGGGGAACGGCCGGATTGAGGCTGAGGCTGGCGATCCACCGCCGGAACCGGACGTTGAACCAGGCACTGCTGACGGCGTAGGTGCCGTGAGGGTTCCGGTAGCCGCGGGGAAACAGCGCCATCGTGCCGCGTTCCTCCAGGGCGGGCGTTCGCCCGTACCGGTCTTCGAATCGGGTGATGGTCTTGCGTTGCCGCTCCCGCAGCCGTTGAAAGGTGTAGTCGGGGATGCGGATGGCCTCGTTGTATTTTTCCGACCTTTGTCTGGTCGTGCCAGAGCAGCGGGGCGCCGTTGTGAATTCCGATGCAGTCCAGGCGGAGTCCGATCACTTCGCCGGCTCGCCGGCCGGTCGCGACGATCGTCTCCCAGATGTCGCGTATCCCCCGGTCCATGACGTCGGCCTGTTCCAGCTGTTCCAAGTTGGCCTGGTCCACCAGGGCGCGGGCGGTGTCGTCGTTGTAGGGGCTTCGCGGGCGAAAGGGCCGCTTGCCGGCCAATGGGAACGCCCAGACAACTTTGCGGTCCAGGCCGATCTGATCGGTGCGGCCCGCTTCCAGTGCTGCCCGCATCATTCGCCGCAGAGCATCAAAGGTGCTCTTGCAGGTTATGTCGGTGACGGTGGGCGTCTTGGCGTTGTTGCTCGGCCGCAAGGACGGCAGCCGGTCTCGTGCTCGACGGCGTTGGTCGGCGACGAACTGGTCGACATGCTCGACCGACAGCAGGGACGGATCGTGTCCGCTTGCCGGTGCCCGGGCTTCGAGGAAAGATCCCAGCTCCTGCGCCGCGACGCGGATGGCGAAGTAGGCGCCGCGGCCGCGGGGACAGTTCGCGGAGCGCAGGAGGTCTGCTAGGTGCTCCCAGAGCAGGTCACGAAGCCATCGTTGCGGGATCTGGGTGAGGTCGAACCGGTTGTTGAGCTTGGTGACCCGGCGCCCGAAGTGCTCAAAGTCGATGTAGCCGGCTTCCTTGCTCTCCGTTGGCGTGACGTAGACGGTCTCCAAGTCGTGGAGCATCTCGGTCACGATCACCCGCTCTTGCTCTCCCCGGCTCTCCCGGTCGAACTCGTCCAGTGATCCAAGGTCCCGGCAAACCTCCACCACCCGCAGGATCGCGTGCATCCACCAGCGGGTGTGGTCAGTGCGCTGGGTGTAGGCGTGCAGGCCCCACTTCAACTCAGCCTTGACCAGGGGTTTCATGCCGTAGAGGCTGATCTGCCCGGGCCGTGGAGCCGGCTGAACCTGACGACACCAGCGCCAGAATGCCGTCTCGTCGCCATAGGTGACCGGGACGACTTCGCCGCGTCGATCGAGCCAGCGACCCCAGTTGGACGGCAGCCGGGCCCCACCCGGCCGGCCAGCTCGCCGGTAGAGCTTCTCGTGGTCCTCGCAAAGTAATAGCGGCGAACGAGCCAGCTCCGAGCACGAAACCGCAGCACAGTCGCCGTAGGACGCGCAGGGTTCCAGCCCTGCTACCCACTCGTCGAACACGGCAGCGTCCGAAACCTGTGTAGATCCGCTGACTTCCAGCCAACGATGCACGTGGAAGGTGCACAGCTCAGCCGACATGCCGCGCTGGGCCGGCCGACCGCACTCCCGGACACGACAACCCGGTGGCGGGGCAAGCCGCCTGCTGGGGTCGCCCCGCGGCGCGGTGCGCAGGAACTCCAACCGATCCATGCCGGACGCTTCCCGTTCGTACCACTGCTTCAGATGATTGCCGCAGAGCTCCCGGGCCTTGATGTAGCCGTCACAACCGTCGATCAGGCAGTTCCAGTGCAGGGCCGGATGGTCCTTCGGGATGTGGATGACGTCGCTGCGAAACAGGGGGTCGAATCCCGGTCCCTCGATCAGCGCGGTCAGGACCTCCAACCGGTCCCGGAACTCTCTGTCGTTGACTTGAACCAGCGCGAGGCGGGAAACGGTCGCCGTCACGTCTGGCTCCAGACCTTGCGCAGGGCCGCCTGAAACTGAGGATCGTGGATGTCGGTGTGACCGTAGATCTCGTCGACGGTGGCGCTGGACGCCCAGCCGCCGGCGTCGCGGGCGATCACGAGGTTGCCACCCGATGCGTCCAGGACCGCGGTGGCGAAATTGTGCCTCGCCTGATGCGGATGAACGCGACCGAGCCCGGCGCGCAGACCCGCGCGCCGGAACATGCTGCGGGCGCCCGCCGCGGACAGCGGCTGCCCGTAATGGTCACCGCCGAGTTGCACCAGCAGCATCCCGTGGCCGGTCGCCGCCGTGCGGGGATATTCGCTGGTCATGTAGGCGAAGTAGGTGTGAATCATCGCGGGGCTGACCCGCCGTATCAAACCGCCATGCACGACGCCGTTGACCAGGTCCCAGGGGTGTTTCGTCTTCGCCCTGGCCTCGTTGGCGTTCGTCTCCCGGTGGCAGATGTGGACGTGCGCGGTGCGGGCCTGGGCGCACTCGGCGTTCTCCCGCAGGTGCAGGTCGGCGAGATGGAGTCCGCACAGCTCCCCGATACGGAATCCGCCGTCATACAGCCACGTGACGATCATGCGATCTCGGGCGGTACTGAGCTTGCCGAGCAGCCGGCCGCGGCCGTCGTCAGGGAGCAGCTTCGGATGCCGTCGGCCACTGCTTCGCGGGGCAAGCGGGTTAGCCGGCAACGTCGACGTGACGTGGCCCAGCAGCGCTCGATCGCGGTCCACCTTCGACGGCAGCCGGACCTGGCTCAGATCGCGTTGGAGATCAGCGTTGCGGCTCTCCGCGCCCAGGCCGAGGTAGAAGCCCTTGAGCACCGATGCGGCAGTCCCGAGTGTCGTTCTGCCGTACGCCCGCTTGCCGACACGCCACGGTTCACCGAGCGGCATCCGGACCTCGGCACCAACGATGCCCATGTACCGCTCGAGATCTCGCAACCGAACGGTGCTCAGCTGCAGCGCTTCACGCTCGAGCCACCGGAGATGATCGACCAGCAGGTACGCGTACGTACGCTGCGTTCCCGGCTCGCCCTCGTAGCGTCGCAGGTAGCGGTCGGCCTCGTCGTGGACCGCGCCCTCCGGCCACAAGATGGTCCACGCTCGCCGGCCGCCGCTGAGATGGATCTCCTGGACCCGTATCTGCCCCACCACACGTCTGCGGTCCAAACCTTCTCACATCCCCTACGTCCCGTACCTGGAGATCATGGAAGGTTACGAACGCGGCGAGATCAATACCTGGGCTCGGGCTGGACGTCACGTACACGAAGAGGGCGGTCGGAAAGCTCGACCAGCGCCATCCCCCGCCCGTACCGGTACCGGACCTCCCGCGCGACCGAACTCTTCCCGGACCCGGAGTTGCCTCGGATGACCAGCAGCTTTGTCTCCGGCGATCCCACCGCAGCGTCGTCGGTCACGCGACCATCCTGTCACCGTGACCTGGGCTGGGCCGCTGACGCGCCGCTTGCTGCGCGGGCGATGTCGGCGTCGCCTCGCCGGATCCCGAGCCACTCCTCCGCTGACTCGGTGCCGCAGGATATTTGCCAGGTCGGGGCCTTGACGGCACCCGAGGTTCCCGGTGAGCATCGAGGTTGCGGTCCACGAACCGGGCCGTGTCGGGAGCCAGCGCGGGTGGTGGTCCGCGCGCTGGCCAGCAACTCCCGGCGGCAAGGTGGAATCCGACGGCGGCCGGCCCACCTCGAAGCGGACCTATCAAGGAGACGATTCGCCTCAGCCCTCCCGAAGGGCGAGGCGCGGCCACTTCCCCAGACGGGAAGTTCAAGGGCCTTGCGGTGAACGTACGACGTCGTCACCGCGCCGAGACACGCCGCCCGCTCGTGCCCTTGAACTGCGCCCACGCCCGGAGCCCGCTCTCGCTGTCGTGCGCGCGCCGTGCCCCGAGGAGGCGCACCACCATGCCCAAGAAGACGCCGATGAGCCGCGAGGCGGCCAACCGGATCCGCGCCGCAGCCCAACGCAACCCGAACTCGGCGACGGCTCGATCCGGTTTCCCGCACCGAGCGCAGCAGGCCGCAAACCGCAACGAGGAACGGCCGGAGCAAGAGCAGGAGTAGCCCGCCGAGCGGGAGGTTGGGCCAGCCACACAGGCTGTGCCCAACCAGCCCCTGCGGGTTGCGCCACCCCGCCCGCTGGCACTCCCGGCGGGCGTGCAGCGACGGGCAGCAGGCTCCAGTCCGGCTCGGCGGCCAGCCACCGATAGCGGCGGGCAGTGGCCAGCGCGAGTTGGCCCAGGCCCTTCGGCGGTACGCGAATCTGAGTAGGTGTCCGCCGATGGTTGACGGCGTATTCGGTACGCAGCCCGAAGGCCCGACCCGTTGCCGCCGGGGGGTGCTGTACGGTCAGCCGTTGGCGGCGGCCCGATCCCGTCCGCAAACATCGGTCCGCCGCCCACGTTCACTCGGCACCCCTCGTAGGTAGCGGTGTACTGGCAGGCACCTGCTGGATACGTGCGCTGGGCAGAGGTCGTCCTGCCCTCCGGCACGGCCGCCGTTCACCGGGGAGACTCAAGCTTAGACAGGCAGGCAGAGGCTCTATCTCTCGGCGGTCAGCGCCCGGCGCAGCGCCGCGACCACGACTGCCGACGGAAAGCGTCGTGAGGCCACCTGCTCGGCGTGGGCGATTGCGCTCGCCGTCCGGTCGGCCGGAGTGGTGCGTAGGGTGGCGACCAGCCAGCCCTCCAGGTCGACCTCGTCGTCGGGCAACCGCAGCGCCTCGGGTGGTGGTGGCGGTGACGCCGGTGCTGCCGGCAGCGGCTCACCGGCCGACGCGTACCGGCCAGGTGGAAGTTGCACCCGGAACGGGTGTTCTCCAGAATCCGGCTGTCTCATGAGACAGTTATCAGCTCGCCGTTCTAGCCGCGAAGGGAGAGGCTCTCCGCGGGAGGCGTAGCGCCCGGGCGGCAGGTTGACTCTCCAGGGATGTATGCAGATTGGCGTGCCGAGAGCGGCGATGACCCGCAGGCCGTCGACGAACGCCTGGCCAGGGAAGGGTGGTTCGGCAACGTCGAACTCACCCGGGCCGAGCCGTTGGGCTGGACAGACTTCGCAGCAGGCGTCCGCCCAGTCCGATGGACGTTCCAAGCGAGGTGCCATGCTTCATTGTCGCCTGAACGCCGGTGACAACTCAGAACCCATTGCCGAGGAGGCGTGTTGGCGCCCGGATCACGGCAGACATCCCAGGTTCTTTGATGTCAAGCTGTGCGTTGTAGATGGCTCCAGGCGGTGATCTCGTTGTAGCTGGTGCCGGTCTTGAGGCAGCCGTGGAGGATGCCGACCAGGCGGTTGCCGAGTTGCCGTAGAGCGGCCTGGTGACCGATGCCCCGCTGGCGCAGTGCCCGGTAGTAAGCGCGAGCGCCTGGACTACCGCGCATTGCGCAGAATGCCCACTGGTGGACCGCGTCGCCGAGGCGGCGGTTGCGGGCGTAGCGGGCCAGTACCACCTTATGCCCTGGCGCCGGCCGTCAGCCAGGTGCCATAGTCGCCGGCGTGAGCTTTCCGCTGGAGCTGCTGTCCGCAGCCGTCAACGCCCGCGCCGAGGCCTGGGAACGGCTCGAGATGCACTGGCATTTCCAGCCGATTCAACCGAACCATGGCAAGCCGGTCGTCAGCGCTCAGTTCGAATCATCGAAGTGGCTCGCCGAGATCATGATCTGGAGCAGCGGGGAGGCAGAGCTGGCAACGCTGCGTTTGGCGGATGACAGGTGTGTCAACAAGCACTACGAGCTTGGTAGCCGAGACGATCTCGGGGTGCTGCTGGACGAACTACTAATTAGGGCTGCTGGTCAACGACCGGATCCCAGTCGCAGCGGTCGTCGCCCGTTGGCCGGCAAACTCCGTCGCCGTAGGACTCGCGTCCCGTAGGCGATCCCGTGGTACGTCTTCGTCATACGTGTCGAGCCCGACGTAGGCCGCCCACTCATCCCCTCACCCGCCCTCGTTGGACGGTGCCCCGCGCCGAGGAGGTTGCATCGACCTCCGGGTTCATGCCGACGCACGACGCGGCATCGGTTTCAAGCGTCGTTCCGATGGATGCGCACATTCATCGCTGGGGATTGGGCTTCAAGCAATCCAGCCTTGGCCATATCAGGCGGGTCCCGTGACGCATCGCCCTGGACGCCTCCAGACGACCGCCGCGTTTCCGGCATGCTCTTGTCCCCTCGCGCTTTCGCGCTGCAGGTAAGCCGGCAGACCCAGGAACCTCCCTCCAGTTCCTCCCCGCTGCACGGGGGATACAACGGTGAGGTCGGCATGAGGCGCGGTGCCGGCGTTGCCGCTGGCCCGTTTCCTCATGCCGTCTCCCGAACCCGGCGTGCGCCGTTAAGCGCACCGGGCTCTCCACAAGCCCCGGTGGACCTGGGGTTACCTCATGTGCTCGGCCATGGTGTTGGGATGCGGGTTCCCCGGTAGTAGTAGCGCGTCGCGCGTACTCTGGCCGGGTCGAACAGCACCACGTCGCCATCGGCGGGCCAGATGCCGTAGCGTCGACGCAGTTCCTTCCAGGGGGTGCGTCGATGCTTGCGCTCCTGCCACCTGACGACCTGTTTCCACAGGTACGAACGCAGATAGCTGAAGGTCGCGTTCGAGCATCCGTACTTGAAGTACCCGGCCCAGCCCCGCAACATCCGGTTGAGCGGGTGCAGCAGGGCATCGAGCGTCAGATTCGTGTTCACCCGGCAGATCGTCTGTACCTTCGCCATCACCGCGGCCACCGACTTCTTGGCGGGGTAGACGTAGACGTAACTCTTGCCGGTGCCTCGTTTACGGTGACGCTGGATGCGCCAGCCGAGGAAAGCGAGGCCCTCGTCGATGTGAGTGACCAGGGTCTTCTCCGGTGACAGGCGCAAGCCCATCGTGGACAAGACCCCGGCGATCTCCTCCCGCAGCGCTTCGGCGTGCTCCTTGGTGCCGGACACGGTCAGGCACCAGTCGTCCGCGTACCGCACAAGGCGGTAGTTGGGTAGACCTTGACGGCGACGCTTGGCCCGTTGATATGGGGTGGCTGCGGGTCCTCCCGGGCCCTGGGCGATGTGCTCGTCCAGGACAGAGAGGGCCACGTTGCTGAGCAACGGTGACAGGATCGATCCTTGTGGCGTACCGGCGTTGGTATCTGACAACGTGCCGTCCTCCAGGAGGATGCCCGCCTTCAGGAACGCCTTTACCAGAGCCAGGACACGTTTGTCTCCGACTCGTTTACGCACTCGCTCCATCAGGGCTGGATGCGCGATCTCGTCGAAGCAGGCTTCGATGTCTCCCTCCACGATCCACTCATACGAGCGGGACGTGAAGTGATGCACCTCTGCCACCGCGTCGTGTGCTCGGCGGTTCGGGCGGAACCCGTAGCTGCACGGGAGGAAGTCCGCTTCGAACACAGGCTCCAACACCAGTTTCAGGGATGCCTGGACAACCCGGTCACGAACCGTTGCGATACCCAGGTAGCGGACCTTGCCGCCCGCTTTGGGTATCGCCCGCCGCCGCACCGGCAGTGGTCGAAAGGCACGAGCTTTCAGGTCCTCGCGTAGCTCGGTGAGGAACCCCTCTACTCCACGCACCACCTCGATGTACCGGGCTGTCTCCCCGTCCACTCCGGCGGTACGCGCCCCTTTGTTATGCCGCACCCGATCCCAGGCCACCAGCAGAAACCCGGGATCGACGACAAGATTGAACAGATCGTCGAACCGTCGGTGAGGATCACCACGAGCCCAACGATGCAGTTTCGTCTGGATCTTCAGTACCCGAAACTCGGCCCGCATCAGGGTCGACTCCAGCTCGTCGGTATTCACCAGCGAATCTCCTGACATTCCCGTACGTACACTGCTGACTTGCTGGCCCCCTTCGGCATGTGCGTGCCATTAACACGCTCGGACTACTACGAGGCCTCCGCCCCGTTGCGCTCCATCGGCCGACGACGGGCTTATCCCACGCACCCGGATGGCGTCCGGACGCCAGGGACGGCGCGCAACGGTTCCCGTGTTCACGAACAACCGATCGATCAGCTTGGCACCCAACTTTGCCCCGGCAGCATCGCCATGGTTACGCCGCAGACATTCACCATGGCCTCCCCACCGACGCGCTTAGCCGGCTTCGGAGTCGACCATCCATACCGGACGGCCGTGCACTGCACCCCGACCCATATCCACCAGATTTGAGTCGGTGCCGCGCTTACGGAGCTTTACACCGCTGGTTCCTCTCGTATGCCGTCTGATCTCGTTCGCCGGACCCGACCCGTCTGGCAGTCCCGGACCGTCCCAACTTTGTCAGCGCTGCTCCCGACCTCCCCGGCGTCTCCCGGATCAGGCTGCGCCCAACTCCCACCCGGCCGCTGCGACGACCACGCGAAGAGGTCTCACACCTCCCTCGGTTATCCGCGCCTCACGGCGCACAAGCGCCTCACGGCGCACGAATCCGACGTGCCACCGGTCGGCGGTCGTGGTCCACGAGCCGGTGATCTCGTCGACCGTCCAGCGGGGCTTGCCGCGACGGACCTCATCGATGCCCAGCACGGTGACCGGGTCGGGTTCGGTCGGTAACACCTGCCGGGCATGGCTGGTGAACGCGGCCGCGACGACCGGCCACGACAGGCCGTGGTCGCGGGCGGCCTGCACGATGGTGCAACCGGCGTCGCCGACCGCCGCCCCGGCTGCCTGCCGTAACCGCCTCGTCAGCCGGGCCCGGGCCGGGACCTGTGGCACCTGCTCGGTGAACGACCGGCGTGGGCATCCGTCCTGGTCGCAGTGCCAGCGGCGTTTGCGCCACCGCAGCCGGGTGGCACGCCCGGCCACGGGCAGGTCCCGCGGCCTGGTCGTCGCCCATTCCTTGACTCGCTGTGCCCGCACACCGCAGTCCGGGCAGCATCGTGCCTGTTCATCGGCGGTGCGTAGATCGACCACCGGAAGACCGTCAGGATCCACCTCGACCCGATCGACGGCCAGGCCGTCAAGGCCCAACAGCCGGGTCGTATCGTTGACCATGCTCGCAGCTCTTCACTTGTGACCATCCGACTTAGACACTCCGATGATCACTGATGAGCTGCGAGCCCTTCACATCCGGGCCATCACCCGTCACAAACCCCGCTCAACTTCGAAGAGCCGTCATCGTATCTAACTTGCCCTTCGGCTCCGGTGCTGTGACCAGCACGATCGTCACAGGTTCACCCGACCCGCGTCAGCGCCCTTTCAGGCCGGGGCATCAACCCCTATCCGGCCGGTTATCCGGCAACCGCTGGCGGAGGAGCCAGCCTGCCTGTTCCCGGTTTCCCATCGCCTTTTGGCCACCGGCGTTCGCTTCTCGGGTCGTCCTGCGCCCGCTGGGACATCGCCCACCGTCACAGGTGACCTACCAGCCGGAACAGCTCTCCGCCTGGATCCCATCGGGGTTGTCACGTTCCGCATGTAACAGATACGACCGGGGTGGGTGCCCTCTGAACCCCGGGGACGGTGGTGCGCTCCCGCTCGGCCAAATCCCTCCGGGCGGCACCCGCCGCCTTGCAACGGCCGGCCCCTATCTCCCGCTGAAACGTCCCATCGAGCGGAAGCGCTAATGACGAGGCGTCATCGAGGATTCACTTGCGTTCACCCGTCCGGTCTTCTCCAGCCTGTGACCCCCGGATGGAACGAGGACCCTTGGGCACGCCCTCGGGCTCCGCACCCGCAGTTACCCGCGACGCACGCCGAGGTGGAGACGGTCCTTGCGCACTGGACCGGGCACTACACCATCGACATTGAAGTCGACCCTCCTTCAGTGAGCGCCACTGCTCTCAAGCGGCATCGTGTCGCACGACGAGGTTGAGCCAGGATGAGTACGTCGGCGTGAAGTGCAGGTGGAACCGCGCGGGGATCCGGCTCCGGTGTCTCCTGATCAGCGGGTGTGGTGGAACGAAGTGCTGTTCCACCACACCCGCTGATCGAGGGTTAGTGGCCGGTACGGGCGAGACGGTGGATCAGCATCGTTCTCACCGTTGCCCGATGACGCTGGGCTCAGCGACGGGAGCCGGTTCCTTCCGCGCTTTCGGCGCCAGGACCAGCACCACGACGCCCAGGAGAATGGTCACCAGTCCCAGCGCCACCTGCACGCTGGTGACGGCGGCCAACCCGCCCACAGCCGGCCGCATCAGCGCCATCCCGATGTAGCTGGCGCCGATCACGCGTGCCTGGTTCTTGACGGATCCGCGCCCCGCCGCACTCAACGCGAGCGGGTGGGCGGGCTGTAGTCCTGCTCCGGCGAGGGCGAGACCCACCGTCACGACCACTATCGAACTCGACAGGGTTGCGGCGGCCATCCCGAGAATCCCCATAGTGGCCGTGACACGAAGGACAACGGTCGGACCGAACCGGTCGGCCAGTGGACCACAGACAATCAGGATGGCGGTCGCTCCCGCGACGAACGCGAAGTTGCCGATTCCGTACATCGTCGGCGCCGCGCCCAGTTCCCGGTACAACAGACTCGCCCAGTCCAGCACCGCGAGCTGCATTCCGAGACCGGCTGCCGCCAGGAGGCACAGGGCGACGACCGGGATCTTCTGGCTTCGCTCGGGCAGGTCGGCGGAACGTGGCTCCGGAGCGGGCAGGAACCGCCACACGGCGAGGACGATGAAACACCCGGCTACCCCGACCGCGATGGCGTACTGGGCGATCCCGGTTCGTCCGGCCGTCGCCGCGCCCGCGCCGGCACCGAGCAACGAGCCCAACGCGGCCGGGATGTCCAGGAAGGTGATCAGCGTGCGCCCTGTCTTCTTCTCGACGTCGGTCGCCGACCGGGCCATCCCCAGGTCCAGGAACGAATTGACCGCCCCGGTCGCCAGGAACGCGGCGAACAGCATGGTCCACGAACCCGCGAGACCGATCAGGGGAGTCAGAATGCAGAACGACAGGGCCCCGAGCCGAGCGACCGCACGTGCACCGTACCGGTCGGCGAGTCGGGGCGCCGCCGTGAGGATGATGGCCGTGAGACCGATCGCCTGACCGAGGAGGACCAGGCCGAGGCCGTCGGCGGACAGTCCGAGCGAGGACACGATCTCCGCGTACCGCGGGGCGAGTGCGGCCGAGAGGAACGTGTTAACGAAGTAGAGCCCGGACAGAGCGACCATCGGTAACAGTGCGGGACGCCGTGTCATGGTTTTCACCGTTGGTGGGGCCTCCTGACGAACGGATTCTTTACCCGCTTCTCCCCCGCGCCGGGAACACGCTTGCTGATCCCGGCGAGTTCGCCCGCGTGGTCCCTGACCTGTTGGAGGATCTCGGCCATCCAGTTCGCGAAGTCCGGGTGGCGCATGAACTTGTTGTGGATGAAAATTGCCCGCTCGTACACCCGCGTCGAACCCGAGTAGGTGAGGCCGCTGCCGGCGACGCTGTCCTGCCAGGCCGGGTCTCGGTGGGTCGGGACGAAGCCGGCCTCAGCCCAGATCCCCTCCGCCGTCAGCGCGATCCGGAGATCGTCCGGCGTCAGGCCGAGTTCGCTCTCCAGCGCGTCGGTGCATTCCATGTGCAGGCTGAAGAACGGGGGGTACTCGGCGTCGGTGGGCGGCACCCGCAACACCGGCGTGGAGAACAGCCCCGGGTCCTGTACCAGGTTGGTGACGAGCCGCCGGCTCTCCCGGACCTGCAGTCTGCTGTGCATGGCCCGAAGCCACTGGACCAGCATCAGTACGGCCGGCTGCTCCCCCATTCGCTGGTTGCCGGCCGGGATTGGGCCGAAGTCCGCGTAGGGGATCGGGTCGAACCGTCCGGGCCCGTTGCCGCAGTCGGTGTCCGCGCGGACGAGCGCGGCCACGTGCGGGTCCGACGACACGACCAGTCCGCCCTCGCACGAAGGCGTCGCCTTGCCCTCGCCGTGCGCGGAGATCGAGGCTGTCAGGGCGCGTCGGCCGTCGTAGCGGGCCGCGCCGCCCAGCGCGTTGTCATGGTGGACGAGCACATCGTGTCGCTCACCGAGTTCCACGATCTGCTCGATGGGGCCGAAGTTGCCGTACATCGTGGCCGGCACGACCGCCAGCACGCGGTCGGCGTGCCTGCTCAGGTAGTCGGCCACCACGTCGTTGTCCATGGTGGCGTCGCTGCGCGCATCGATCGGCACCAGTTCGGGTGCGCGCCCGAGTTCGGAGGCGACGCCCAGCCGGACCCCGTGGTGGGCCGAGGCATGGGTCAGGTCGGCGACCAGCACCTGGTCACGGCCTTGGGCCCAGTCATGGCCACGCGCCCTGAGCTGGGATCGGATGCCGCTCGCGATGGCCAGGGTGCCGTTGGGCTGGCCGATGCCGTACCGGTAGCCGGTGGTGTCGGCGACCACCTGCTCCAGGATCGCGCGCCACTTGGCTGGGATGTGTCCGAATCCCACCCACTGTCCGCTCTCGGTGACCTCGGTGAGGGCGGCACTCTCGATCGCCCCGGACAACGGCCAACCCGGTTCGTTGTCCGGGTTGACGATGGGATCGCCTCCCAGCACGGCGGGCATGTCGTTCATGCTCTGACTCCTGTCGTCGGGCTTTTCGGGCACGGAAGGTCGCCCGCTTCGTCGTTCCCCTTCAAGGTCACCGGGTCGCCGGTTCGCGCCGAACAGGCGGCGAGATCGAGGATTCGCTGCACGGTGACGGCTTCGCTCGCGGTGATGACGGGAGACTGGACTCCCAGTACGACGTCACGGAAGTTGGCAAGCTGGTCGTGGACCGCCTCGCGCACCAGTCTCGGTCTGCATTGGATGACAGCCGAGCTCGACGCTCTCTCGTCGGATCGGTGGAATTTCGGAAGCAGGCCCGGGGAGAAAACCGCCTGCGTCGTCGGCACGGGAAGGACGAGTGTGCCGTGCGAGCCCTGGATCTCGACCGAGACGTGCTCGTCTTCGGTCATGTCGGTCGAGTACGCCACCTCCACCATGGCGGTGCACCCGTTGTCCAGTTGCATGAGCACGAAAGCGCTGTCGTTCGCGTGGTCGGGGTACGACGGGTCCGCGATACGGTCCGCCAGCCCCAACTCGCCGGAGAACTCCTGTGCCCGGTGGTTCCACGCCGCCGCGTGGACGAGTTCGGGCTCGGGGCAGCCCACCAGGTACAACGCGAGGTCGATCATGTGTACGCCGAGGTCGGTCAGGGCTCCGCCCGAACTCTCCCGGTATCCGGTCGGGCTCCACTTCGGGAAGCCGAAGCGACGTAACCACTTCGCGGTGATCTTGTACGGCCGCCCGACGTCGGCGACGACGTCCAGGATGCCCCGGAAGGCATGGCGGTACAGCAGCCCGTAGGTAAGTACCAACCCCTGCTCTTCGGCCATTTCGAGCATCTTGGTCGCCTCTTCGGCATTCGCCGCTGGCGGCTTCTCGCAGAGCACGTGCGTGCCGGCGCTCAGTGCTTCCAGGGTGAGCACGGAGTGCGAGGACGGCCAGGTGCAGATGCTGACGATGTCGACCAGTTCCAGAAGTTCGGGCAACGTGGCCGGCTTGATGTCGAAGTCCGCGCAGAACCGGTCGGCGCTGCGATCGTCATGGTCGTGGGCCGCGACGAGATCGACACCAGTCAGGGTCTGGTACGCCACCGCGTGGTTGCGGCCCATTTGACCACAACCGATAATTCCTGCCTTAAGATTGCTCACGCCTCTTGATGCTCCCTCTGAAAGAGGTGGACGGCCGCCGGTCGCGCAGAAGAATCGGGCTTGGTTGACGTGGTGTTCGTTCCGCGCTTGCGTACCTTTTCGACGGCGTCGGCGTAGGCGTCGGCGAAATCGGGTCGCAGGGCTGCCGCGTGCTCGATGGCGAGGACAGTGTCGTACAGTTCCGATGCAATCGGGCAGACGTACCGAGTCGGTTCGAGTTCGTTGATCGAGCGGGCGTTCACGGCCAGTGGGTGGTTCATGGGCTGGTAGAGGGACGAGTCGGTCAGCGGCTCGTACATTCGCACAATCTGGACGTCCAACTCTGCCGAAAGGGCGGCGGCGACCTCGTCCAGCGACATGCCACCCCATTCCTCGAGCACGTAACGAGCTGCCCATTTATACGTGGGCGACACCGTGTTCGACTGGGTCGGGAATGGCTGGACACCACGCAGACGGGCCGTCACCTCGTCCAGCCGGGCCCATTCTGCGGTTCGTGCCGCCTGCTGGGTGTCGAACTCGCTGAGCTGAGCGCGGGCGAAAGCCGCGGACAAGCCGGGTAGCCGGTCGTTGCCCGAGGGAATCTCGATCGCCCCGCCGCACGGTCTGCCGCAATTCGCCAGCGAGGCGATCTGCTCGGCGAGTAGCCGATGACGTGTGGTCACCATTCCACCCTCACCGCAGGTCAAGGTTTTACTGGCCTGCAGGCTGAACGTACCGGCGTGCCCGATGGTGCCGGCCGGTTTACCCTCGTAAAGGGCTCCGTGCGCGTGTGCGCAGTCCTCGATCAGGGCGATCTGATGTTCCTCCGCGATGGACGCCAGCGCGTTCAGATCGGCCATCCGGTTGTAAAGGTGAACTGCGATGATGGCAAATGTGCGATCGTCGACGAGATCGCGGACCGACGCCGGGTCCAGGCAGAGAGTACGTTTGTCCACGTCGGCGAGTCGCGGCAGGAATCCCTGGTCGAGCGGCGCCGTTGCGGTCGCAGCCCAGGTCAGCGCTGGGACGATGACATTGTCACCGGGTCGGGGTCTGCGTAGCCCGAGCCGCTCCGCGTGCGCGGCAATCGCGGTCAACGTCAACGAGATGGCTCTTGTGCCGTTACTGACCGGCACGCTGTAGAACCCACCTTCACCCCTGCCGTGAACGTGGGTGAACTCGTGTGAGAGTGCCGCCTGCTCGGTGCCGAGCGCATCTCCGTGCCAGTCGATCTGCGGGGCCTCACAGGGCGCACTGAGTGCACCGGACGACGGCTGAAAATCAGCCAGCCGCAGATAGAGGTCGACTCGTGCACGGTCCTTGTCGGTGATGACCGGTGTGCGCGGTCCGGACCTCGTGTTCCGGGTGGGAGTTCCCCCGAGCGTGGCCGGAAGAACATCGGATTCTTCCATCAACCCTCCTCCGAATTGTTCGCTTTCGTGGCGCGGTACGGTGGCCCGCATCGCCTCCTCCGATGCGGACCATGACGATTTTCGTTACGAACGGGCGGCGGTGCCGCAGGACGAAGCACCCGAACCCATCTACTAGAACGAATTAATCGACGACAGCGCGCACCGAAGCAAGCATCGTCGGATGGCGCTCCGACCGACGTGACCCAAAAGTGCCGCCGCGTACGACTTACCTGTTCGAGGTCACCCGCGAACTGCGGTGTCAGGCAAATCCCTGGTCCGGAAGGTAACTGGATCACGGATACGCCACAGGGCAAGGCTGTAGTAATTGGTTTTCTAAATAGATCTTCGCGGAAGCCGATTTGGTCGGTACCGCTCGACAAGTAATGAACATGCGCGCCGCCATGTGTTCCCCGGTCGATACCCACCGTAACAACCGCACCACTGACCGGCAACCTACCGACAAATGAACGCTCGACAACCATGACGCGCTCGACGAATTGAAGTCGTGGTTCATCCTGCTCAGGCGTTCGTCCCGCGCCCTCGATGGTCGGATTGTGACCTGAGTCACTTGACCTCGCCACATCCACTAATATAAAGCCGCATTTTGTTGCATCGATGCAAATACCGTGCTATCCGCGCACGGGTAACTACTGACACCGACCGCCCAGGCCGACCACCCAGGCCGACCACTCGGGCCGACCATTCCGGCCGACCAGCGGGCTGAACACGAGCCACACCTGCTGGGGCGGGTGCGGCCGGACTCCGCCAACCTCGGTGTCTCTGCCAGCCGGCGACCGCTCCCGCCTCAGCGTCCGTTCGTCGGATCGGGTGAAGAAATTCCAGGGCGTGCGCTCGATCCGCGTACGACCAGCGTGGTGGGGAAGGTTGTCACGGTCTGTGCCGTTGGTGCGAGCATCTGTTCCACGGCTGCACGCCCCTTGTCGAGGTGCGGCTGCCGCACGGTGGTGAGCCCCGGGTCGGACCACGCTGCGGGCGGGGCGTCGTCGAACCCGACGATCGAGAGTTGTTCGGGCACGCTGATGCCGCGTACGGCGGCGGACCGCAGGGCGCCGAGCGCGAGTTCGTCGCTCGCCGCGAGCAGCGCCGTCGGCCGCTCGGCGCTGTCGAGCAGGTCGGCGGCGGCCCGGTAGGCGGATTCCCGGCCGTAGGGTGCGCACTCGATGACGGGTACGTCGGCCCAGGCGACACCGCCGGCCGCCAGCCCTTCGCGGTATCCCGCCAGGCGCTCACGCATCACGTGGTGCTGGGTGGTCTGTTGACGAGTCAGGTCGGCCCGACCGGCACGGCCGTCGGGCCGCAGCGGTGACGCCAGCACGGCGATGCGCCGGTGGCCGAGGTCGATCAGGTGGCGGGCGGCGGTCGCCGCGCCCTGCCGGTCGTCGATGCCGACGTGGCCGGCACCGGGCCGCACCGGGCCGTCGACCACGACGACGGGCAGGCCGCGTCCCATCACCGTGTCGACGCGGGCGTCCCCGTCCAGGTCGCAGTGACACACGAAACCGTCGACCAGGGCCCGTTGCACCAGTTCGGTGCCGGTGCCCTGCGGGATGAGGAGCACGCCGACACCGATCCGTTCGCAGACCTCGCCGATGCCGGTGGCGAAGAGCACCTCCGCCGGGTCCGTGAGCGCGAACGTGAGCGGGTCGTCGAAGACCAGCCCGATCGCGCCGACCCGCCGCCGACTGAAGGTGGCCGCAATCGGATCGGGGCCCGGGTAGCCGAGCCGGTCGGCCTCGGCCAGGATCCGCTCCCGTAGCTGCGCACTGAGCTGATCGGGCCGGTTGTACGCGTTCGACACCGTCGCCTTCGACACCTGCAGCGCGTTGGCCACGTCGGCCAGCGTGAGACCTCGACCAGGGCGTCCCCCGCCGACTCGCTTTCGCTCTCCATCGACCACCCGATGATGGTATCCTGCTGAACTAGTTCAGTCTTAACTAGTTCAGGACGCGGAAAGCACCCGGAGGAGGGGACTGATGGACCCGTTCGGCATCCGCGCCATCGAAGAGACCAACCTGCACGTCCTGAGCGCGCGTCCCTGGGCTCCCGTCGTGCCGGACAAACCCCGCTCGACGTCATCCCTGGTGAGCCTGCGCGCCGGGACGGCTTCGTTGCTGCGATGGGTGGCGGACCATGTCGAGCCCGCACCGCCTGCCGCCCCAGTGGCCGGCGAGTCGCAAAACGGCGTCCCGACTTCCGGCCGTGTCGGTTGAGCGAAGTGCAGCCGCCCGCCGGCCCTCTCACCGAGATCGGGCCTCCGCGTCACGTCCGCCGTCGAACCATCCGCATCATGAGTAGCCGCACCGCCTGCGGTGGCCGGCGCGACACGACCAACGGGGCAGACACGAAGCGGGTTGACGGCGGAGACAGGGCGGCGCCCGCCGGATCCACCTGGGTGGACGCGACGGGCGCCGATTGTCGCGGAGGGTACGGCTGAACGGCCTCGAAGGTGAACCGCTCCGAGCTGCTCAGACCGTAGTCAGGCAAATCCCAGCAGTGGTCCGCGTTGGCGATCAGCGGCGAAGCACCGCCGTTGGGCGCGGTCACCGCGTACCCGTTGTTGTCGGCGACCAGGAAGATGGTGCCGTCGGACAGGTAGTCGTAGACCCAGAACCGCTCCGAGGTCCCGACCGTACTGGCCTGCGCCACCAGGGGCGACGCACCCACGTTCGGAGCCGACACCCACTAGTTGTTGACCAGCGCCTTCAGGGCGATGGTCCCGGCACCGGCGTCGACCAGCTCGAGCTTCTCCCACGCGTTCGGCGCGGGACCCGCGGTGACCAGGGGCGAATGACCGCCGTTGGTGGCCGACACGTACTTGTTGTTGACCTGGGCCTTGAGCACCACCACCGGGGCCGGGGCGACGTACTCGAACTTCTCCCAGAGGCCGATCGCGGGACCCTCGGCGATCAACGGCAGCGGGCCGCCGCCCCCCGACACGAACTTACCGTTCACTGCCTTGAAGCTGACCGTGCCGTCGGTGTTGTGGAAGACCTGGAACCTCTCCCACAGGTCGATCCTCGGACCGTTGGTCACCAGCGGCCGCGAACCACCGTCATCGGCGGAGACGTAGAGGCCGGTGGCCTTCGACCGCATCGCCACGAAGCCGTTGCCCGCGTCGACCACGTCGAACCGATCCGGGGGCACCCAGGTCAGCAGGTCGCTCAGGTCCCGGCTCGTGCCCGGCTGACCACCCGATTGCGGCAGGCGGCAGGTGCGGCGGTCGCCGACGGCGGGCGCACGATCGTGCGGTCGGCCCGGGATCACGGCGTCTCGTGGCCGACCGTCGCCGAGGCGTTCACTGTCCACGCGAACGCGGTGCTGCCGGCCGAACCCGGGCCGGTCGCGGTGCTGGGCATCGACGAGGTTCGCCGTGGCAAGCCGCACTGGACATGGGACGAACAGGCCGGATCCTGGACCACGACCGCGGACCGGTGGCACGTGGGATTCTGTGATCTGTCCGGTGGACAAGGGCTGCTCGCCCAGGTCGAAGGCCGTACGACGGCGGCGGTCACGGGCTGGCTGATCGGGCGCCCGCAGGCCTGGCATGATCAGCTTCAGGCGGTGGCGATCGACATGTGCACCGTGTTCAAGTCCGCGATCCGGCAGGCGTTACCGCACGCGGTGCTGATCGTCGATCACTTCCACGTCGTGCAACTGGCCAACCGGGCCGTCACCGAGGTCCGCCGCCGGATGACGCTGACCCAACGCGGGCGCCGCGGCCGTGGCAGCGACCCCGAGTGGCAGATGCGTAACCGGTTGACTCGCTCCGCCGCCCGCATGCCCGGCAAGCACGTTGACCGCCTCGTTGACACCCTCCGAGCCCTGCCCACCAAGCTCGGCGCCCCGATCCTGGCCGCGTGGAACGCGAAAGACCTGCTCGATCTGCTCGCGACCACCCGCACCCAGCCGAACCGGGAACACGTCCACCGGCTCCCGCGCCGCTTCTACACCCGCTGCGCCGCCTCCGACCTGCCCGAACTGCACCGGCTCGCCACCACGATCGAGACCTGGTGGCCACAGATCGACGCGTTTCTGACCACCGGAATCGCCAACGCCGGGTCGGAAGGCACCAACCGCGTCATCAAGACCGTCGCCCGCGACGCCTATGGATTCCGGAATCCCGAGAACCAGCGGCTACGTACCCGCACCGCCACCACTCGCCGCCACCGCGGACACCTCAACCCCGCTTAACTTCGAAGAGCCAGCATCGTGCGATGACTGCCCGCAAGCCGGCGATCGTCCTCATCGACGATCTCCGCTCGTTCGTCGACGGCCGGCCAGCAGAGGTGGCCCGGACAAGCTCCGGTGGAGTGGACCTTCTCGACCGTCACCGTAGCCACCGACTCGACGAACTCTGGCTCGACCATGATCTGGGCAACGACGACACCATCTGGCCGGTCGTGGAAGTCCTGGAACGGGCTGCCTTCGAGGGCCAGTCCTTCGGTGTCGGTGTCGTCATCATCCACTCGGCCAATCCCGCGGGCGCCGCGAAGATGGCGCAGGCCCTCCGGCGCTGGAACTATCCGGTCCGCGTCGCCGCAGGTGACCCATCGGTGGGTTACCTCGACGGAATCGGCTCCGCTGGATGACCTGACGTAACCCACCGATCCGATGGCCGCTCCGCGGCAGTTGCGGACGTTCTTGTCGGAGGGTCGTGCCAAAATCCCGCCCATGCCCGAGATCGTCACCGCAGCGCTGGTTCGCGAAGGTCAAGTCCTGCTCGTCCACCGAAGTCCGAATCGCCATGTCTACCCGGACGTGTGGGATCTGCCCGGCGGACACATCGATGCAGGCGAGACAGAGCTGGCTGCGCTCGCCAGGGAGATGCATGAGGAACTGGGCGTGCAGTGCCGACCTGATACGGGGTACCGCGTGCTGCATCCAGCGTCCCCACAGGCCGGTAAGAGCACGCTGCGGGTCACCACCGCGGTCGTTGACCGGCACCAGCCCGGCCATCAACTGCTGTTCGGACAGCAGGATCCGGTCTGGCCTGCCAGCAGCGTCCAGAACGAAGAGTTCGACCACTCCGTCGCCTGCCCAGTCGGCGTCCCGGACTGTTACCAGGGCACCGTCGACGCGCACCTGCCGTCCCTTCGTCGGCAGCTCGATCATCATTTCAGGGCCCCTGCTTCTCAAAGTTGCGTCGCTTCAAGGCGATCACCCTAACGCCGATAGTCCAATCTTCCGAGCGGTCGAGTCACGGGTCCATCACCGATTTTGATGGTCGCTCGCAGTTCGGGAACCTGCGCATGGTTCCGATACTTGCGGCAACTGTCCATGTTGTCCGTCCGATATGGCAGCTGACCTTGCGGATTGGTCGGCCGATCGGATCGTGATACACGGCACCAGGCGCTCTCGTAGACCTTGACCCTGGTGTGGTACGTCATCGCAGCGGAGGCACGGCAGCTACTCGGAACCCACCGACCGTCGGTGGCCACCATCAGCTCGCGCGAGCGCTC
The DNA here is from genome assembly GCF_050936445.1 of Plantactinospora sp. CA-294935. Taxonomy (NCBI): domain Bacteria; kingdom Bacillati; phylum Actinomycetota; class Actinomycetes; order Micromonosporales; family Micromonosporaceae; genus Plantactinospora; species Plantactinospora sp. CA-294935. Next base: position 5,253,929 of record NZ_JBNJMU010000001.1, on the reverse strand, counting down.
CCCGCGTAGCGCCCGGGGCGATGGCGGCGGCATCAGCGAGGAAAGCCGGTACTACATTCTGAGTTTCTTGAAGTAGTGGATCTCCGTGTTGTCCGTAGTGCCTGGTCAGAGCTCTGGCCTAGTGGATGCGTCGCTGTAGGTCGCGGGTGATGGCGGCGGCGTGGTCGACGGTGTCGCGGGCGAGGACGGTGGCGGCGAGTAGGCCGCAGATCGGGCCAGGGAGCAGCCGATGAGTCAGCATCCTGGCCAGTTGGTTTCACCACGCTGCTACCGCAGCCCGCACCTGCCCCTCACTGCAGGTCAAGCACGTCACCCCGCACACCCTGCAACACAGCGCGGCGATGAACCTGCACCCACTGACCGGTGAGGTTTGCGGTGATGCCGAGTAGGTGCACCCGTCGTGTGGCTACCTCCATGACCACCAGCGCGTACAGGCGTCGCAGCAGGATCGTGTCGATGTGGAAGAAGTCGACGGCCAATAGGCCAGCTGCCTGATTGCGTAGGAACGTTCGCCAGCTGGTGTCCTACTGGCGGAGCGGCGGGCCGACAGGTCGGCGGGCCACGATCCGTCGGATCGTACCGGCCCCGACGCGCGCCAGCGCGGCTGCCACTCGGCTGGTCCGCAGCGTCCTCCGCGATCAGCAGTCGTACCTGTACGCAGGCAGCGATCCGTTCAGAAAGGTCTTCCAGACGCTGGCGGATCCGGACCGAATGCTTCCGGACGGGCGACGGTTGATCGATCTTGCCCCGGACGCAGTGGAACTCACCAGACTCCGGACGCACGTCGAGCTGTGCTGTTCGGCGTGGGCCGACAGCGCAGCCGTCAGAGGTTTGGGTAAGATCCTCCTGCTTCTCGCCTGCCGTGGCGCGGCCTTCAACTGGCGCTGGTGGCTGTCGACTGGGTGGCCGCGGTTGGTCGAGACCTTCGTCCGTCGGATCGATGACCCGACACTGTGGCGAAATCCCTGGGAGATTAACAATCGCCGCAGAATAGGAGATCCTCCCGACGGGCTGACCGGCACAAACCTGCGTCAGCTCCTCCTGGCTGGACCGGACCAGCTAACCGCAACCGCTGCTGCCTACTGCTTAAAGGCGGGCCTGTCCGCGCTACCTCCTCAGGACTGCGGTCTGCCACCGGTGCGACGACGCCTGCTACCGGCCAGCTACCTCGGCCTGGTGGAGGAACCTTCCGGCGATCCGACGCTGATCACGGGCTGACGTGGTGCAATCCCGAGTACCCAACAGCGCAATCCGGGCCTCTCCCACAGAATGGGGAGGGCCCGGAGTCATTAGCCGGCACCGCCCTGTCGGGTTCTCCCGAGGCCATCCGTGGTGTCCGACGGGCCGGTGGGCAGGTTGCCGTCAATGGTGACCAGGGTGACGCCTGCTGGGCGACAAGGTATATAGGTGCGGAGACTGTTCGTTCGGGCAGCAAACCTCGGCCGTGTCGGTCACAGTCGTGGCCGCGTTGGGTAGCCCTGCGGGATGGGCTAGGTAGACCCTGCGAAGTTGTTGGGTAACCGACTGTGTAATCCGCCTGGCTGTTGGGTGGTTGTTGGGTGCCCAACTCCTTCTGACCGTGGCAGCGGCGCTGGTTCGCGAGCCTTTTGTGGTCGTGAAGACGAACTCGGTAGTGCCAGACCGGCGCACACGCACCACGCCGTACCGCAAACTGGTCGCGCTGCAAAGCGCGGCGGCATTGATCACACTGGCCAGACGGTCGGTGAGCCTCGCCGGTGATATCGGCGACGACCACGGCCGTCATGATCCCCCGATCAACTCGCCTAGTGGGCGGTTTGCTCCGATGGCTCCGCCCCGCTCCACGCACCAGCATCGGCGCCCGGTGCCGACGCCGCAGGGTACGTGGCCATGAACCGGGATCCCACCACGCTGGCGACGGGTCTGTCGCCAGCGTGGGCGACGTTCCTCACCGACTGGGACCGGTCGCTGCGGTCGGGGAACTACCCATTGACGACGCGCTACAACTACCTCCTCGCCGTTGCGCAACTGGGCCGGTACCTCGCCGACGACAGGCACCGGGAGGCGGGGGACGCAGCAGGCACGCCGACGGCCGTGACTCGGCGGCACGTCGAGGACTTCCAAGCGTGGATGATCACAACCCGGTCGCCGGCCACGGCGCTGAACAAGCACAAGGCCCTGCAGCAGTTCTTCAAGTGGCTCACGGTCGACGAAGAGGAAATTGACCAGTCACCCATGCTGCGGGTGCGGCAACCCAAGACACCGAAGCGCCTCATCCCGATCATCCGGGACGAGGACACCAGGAAGCTGCTCGACACGTGCAAAGGCAAGGACTTCGTACACGTCCGCGACGAGGCGATCATCCGGCTGCTGGCCAACACCGGAGCGCGGCTGTCCGAGGTGGCGAACGTGGACATCGACGATGTCGACCTGTCGCTGGATACAGTGCGCTACCACGGCAAGGGTGCCAAGGACCGACGGGTTCGGCTCGGGCCCAAGACCGCGCGGGCGGTCAGCCGCTACCTGCGCGCCCGCGGCGGCCACAAGGGATTCGGGCTACCCGGCCTGTGGCTGGCGGTACGTGGCGCGCAGCCGCTGACTGCCAACGGCATCAAGCTCATGCTCAAACGGCGGGGTCTGCGCGCCGGGGTCGATGGCGTGCACGCCCACCGCTGGCGGCACACCTACGCACACGAATGGAAGCTGGCCGGAGGGGACACCGGCGATTTGATGCTGGTCCTCGGCTGGACGTCCGAGGACATGCCGCGTCACTACGGCGCCAGCGCTGCCGCCGAGCGGGCCCAGCAGGTACAAGCCCGGATGGGAATCGGTGAACGTGTCTGACCGCGAGAAGAAACCGCAGACAGGCGGGTGTGGAGGAGAGACGGGCATCACCCCGCAGCAGCGCCGCCGCCGCGCCCGCATCGCCGCACATGCCTCCTGGGCCAACACCAGCGACCGTACGGCCCGCACCTCCTCCGGCACCAAAGCGTTCCTCGAGCGGTTCGAGCGCCAGGTCGACCCCGACGGTGCGCTGCCCGACGAAGTCCGCGCCGCCATGGCCAAACACGCACGCACCGCGTACATGCTGCAACTGGCTGAACGCTCGGCGGCGGCACGCCGCCACCGAGCCCGATCGCAGGACCCTTGATTGCGCGGAGGTCGTATCACTGCCGAAATTAGACGCATGGGCTATGAGCTGGGGTTTCGCCCGGCTGCGGCACGATCGGTTCGTGATGGCCCATTGCCGTATCTGATCATGGTTCGGATGTTCGGCTGGCTCGCGCTCCTCGCGCGGAGCGACGCCGTCAACACGGCGGGAGTTGCTGGTGCTACGGCATGAGGTCACCGTGTTGACGGCGCCAGGTCGGTGGGCGAGGCCGTCCTGGCCGGATCGCGCCGTGCTGTCCGCGCTGACGCGGTCGCTGCCCCGCACACTGTGTGCGCACCGGATCGTCACCCCGACCACGCTGCGGGCCCGGCACCCCCGTCTGGTAGAGCGGCACTGGACGTATCCGAGCCGGCCGGGCCGGCCGCCGGCCCGGACCAGACTCAGCCCGGCCACCGCCCGACGGGCAGCCCACCACCATCTCCTCACCGATACCCGGGGATTCGAACCTGCTACCCGCCCCCGGGTACTCCCCCGCGCCCCGGCTGGGGCGAGGGGAGGGCCCCACGTAGCCGGCTGCCCGCTCCGGCCGAAAGATTGGCCGGAGCGAGGGCGGAATGCGGGCTACCGCACCCGCTCATCGGGCCCGTCATCGACGCCAGCCAGGTGCGGCAGCCCTGACCTCTAGACGCGTTCGCCGATTCCCAGTCGGGCTTGGGTTTCCTGTGCCCGTTCGGCGGCGGCGCTAGCGCCGTAGTGACGGGGCATGTCCTCCGATGTCCAGCCCAGCAAGAGCATCAGATCCCCCGTGTCTCCCCCGGCGCGTTTCCACTCGTGGGCGAAGCTGTGCCGCCAGCGGTGCGCGTGCACGTCCGGAACCCCGGCCGCTTCACCCAGCCGTTTGAGGAGGATCTTGATGCCGTTCGGAGTCAACGGGGCCACGCCGCGCCCCGCCAGCCACAGGTTCGGCAGCACGGCACCCTTGTGCTTGTTCCGCGCCCGCAGGTACCGGCTGAGCGCCCGTGCGGTCTTGGGGCCGAACCGCACTCGCCGATCCTTGGCGCCCTTGCCGTGGAAGTGCACCGACTCGGTGTTCAGGTCCACGTCAATGACCAGCAGGTTGCCGACCTCGGACAGTCGGGCGCCGGTGTTGCAGTACAACCGGATCAACGCCTCGTCCCGCAGGTTTACGAAGCCCTTGCCCTTGCACGCCGCCAGCAGTTTGCCGGTGTCCTCGTCCCGCATGACCGGGATCAGCTTGGTCGGTGTCTTGGGCTGGCGTACCCGCTCCATCGGTGACCGGTCGATCGCCTCCTCGTCGACCACCAGCCACTTGAAGAACTGCTGCAGTCCCTTGTGCTTGTTCAGCGCGGTCGACGCCGACCTGGTCTCGATCATCCAGCCTTGGAACGCCTCCACATGTGCCCGCGTCACCGCGCACGGATCATCGGCCGCGTCGTCCGCGTCGGGATCCGGCGAGTGCTCCCTCAGATACCGACCCAACTGCGCGGCGGCCAACAGGTAGTTGTAGCGGGTGGTCTCCGGATAGTTCCCGGCCCGCAGCGACCGGTCCCAGTCCCGCAGGAACCCGGCCCAGGTCCGGGAGAGGCCGTCGGTGAGCTTTTGAAGATCTAGTAGTGGCATGGCAACCTGCCCGAGTCAAGGAGTCCAACAGCGGCGTGCTAGACCGGGCATTCATGTCGAGCTATGAAAAGAGGGCTCCCGCAAGTCTCTGACCTGCGGAAACCCTCTCGCTGTCGGGACGGCCGGATTCGAACCGACGACCCCTTGACCCCCAGTCAAGTGCGCTACCAAACTGCGCCACGTCCCGCTCCCGCCCGGCGCACCGTGCGACAGCCGGTACAGCGTAGCGCAGCACCGTTTCGTACGCGCAACGGCCTACCGCCCTCCGATGCCGAGCCCGTCCCGTTACGCCTCCACCACAACCCCTACCGCGTCCTAGGAAGATAGGTCATTACCTGGAGCCGCAGAGCGGGGCTGTCGCGGACGGTCCGCTGGGGAAGCGGCGCGACGGGGATGGACCTCGCGAGACGACGAACCTGCGGCGAGGCTCAGCCGTGCGGCTTGCCCCGCCCGCCGGCACCGATCTTCTTGCGGGGGCGTACCGACACCTCCACCGGGCTGCCCTCGAAGCCGAACTCCTCGCGGAGCTTGCGTTCGACGAACCGCTGGTAGCCGGCGTCCAGCGGACCGGTGGTGAAGAGCACGAACCGGGGAGGGCAGGTACCGGCCTGGGTGGCAAAGAGCACCCGCGGCGCCCGGCCGCCCCGTACCGGGTGCGGCGTCGCCTGCACCAGCGCGGTCAGCCACTGGTTGAGCTGCCCGGTCGGGACCCGGGTCTCCCAACTGGCCAGCGCGGTACGCAACGCCGGGGCGAGCTTGTCCACCGCCCGTCCGGTCTTCGCCGAGACGTTGATCCGGATCGCCCAGGGAATTCGACGCAGCTCGCGCTCGATCTCCTTGTCCAGGTAGTAGCGGCGGTCCGCGTCGACCAGGTCCCATTTGTTGAAGGCGATCACCAGGGCCCGGCCCGTCTCGGTGACCGTGGTGAGGATCCGCTGGTCCTGCTCGCTGATCGGCTCGCTGGCGTCGAGCAGCACCACCGCCACCTCGGCCGCCTCGATCGCCGCCGCGGTACGCAGGCTCGCGTAGTACTCCGTGCCGCTGGCCTTGCCGACCCGCTTACGCAGCCCGGCGGTGTCCACCAGCTGCCAGACCTCCCCGCCGATCTCGACCAGGCTGTCGACCGGGTCGACGGTGGTGCCGGCGACCGAGTCGACCACCGCCCGCTCCTCCTTGGCGAGCCGGTTGAGCAGGCTGGACTTGCCGACGTTGGGTCGGCCGACCAGGGCCACCCGGCGTGGCCCGCGCGGGCCCGCCTCGGTGACCGGCGGCGCGTCGGGCAGCGCCTCGAGGATCGCGTCGAGCAGATCGCCGGAGCCCCGACCGTGCAGCGCGGAGACCGGCCGTGGCTCGCCCAGCCCGAGCGACCACAGCGAGGTCGCCTCGATCTCCACGGCCGCGTTGTCGGCCTTGTTGGCGACCAGCAGCACGGGCTTGGCGCTACGCCGGAGCATGCGTACGGCGGCCTCGTCGACGTCGGTGGCTCCGACCGTGGCGTCGACCACGAACAGCACCACGTCGGCGGTAGCGACGGCGTTCTCCGCCTGCGCGGCGATGGCGGCGGCCCGGTCCCTCGCGTCCGGCTCCCAGCCGCCGGTGTCGACCACCGTGAACTGCCGTCCCGACCACTGCGCGTCGTACGGGACCCGGTCCCGGGTCACCCCTGGGGTGTCCTCCACCACCGCCTGCCGGCGGCCGATAATTCGGTTCACCAGCGTCGACTTGCCGACGTTGGGTCGCCCGACCACCGCCACCACCGGTACCGGACCGGTCGGCTCGGCCTCGTCGACGACGTCCGGCTCCCGCAGCTCGACCCAACCGTCCCCCGCGTTCACGCCGCCTCCTCAACTGCACCACCGGGGAAGACCCCGACGGCATCGCCGCACCGGGTGCTACCCCGGTCGTCCACTACCGCACCGATCCTGCCGATCCACTGGCTCACTGGCCCGGCCGCCGCTCGGTGAGCAGGTCACGCAGCCGCGCGACCACCTCGTCGATGCCCAGTGCGGTGGTGTCCAGCACCACCGCGTCCGGGGCCTGCCGCAGTGGGTCCGCGGCCCGGGTGGAGTCGAGCCGGTCCCGCCGGGCCAGGTCGGCGGCGGTGGCGGTCGGGTCGGCGGCGTTCTCCGCGCTGCGCCGCAGCGCCCGCGCCTCGGCCGAGGCGGTGAGGTAGACCTTGAGGTCGGCGCCGGGCGCCACCACCGAGCCGATGTCCCGGCCCTCGACCACGATCCGGCCGGCCGCGTCGATCATTTCACGCTGCTGCCCCACGAGCAGTTCCCGTACCGCGGGCACAGCCGACACCGCGGAGACCGCGGCCGTCACCTCCGGGCCCCGGATCTCCCGGTCGACGGCGATGCCGTCGGCGGTCACGCTCGGCGCGTCCGGGTCCACCCCGATCTTCAGGTCGGTCTCCCCCGCCACCTTGGCCACCGCCTCGGCGTCCTGCGGGTCGACCCCGGAGCGCAACACCGCCCAGGTGACGGCCCGGTACATCGCCCCGGTGTCGAGGTAGCGGGCGCCGAGCGCGCCGGCCAGCCGGCGGGAGACGGTGGACTTCCCCGAACCGGACGGGCCGTCCACGGCAACCACACATCGCCCGGTCCGTACCTTTTCCGCCACCGTTCCTCCTCCACCGATCCCCTGGGCGATACGCCCGGCACTGCCGAGTTCCGCGGGCAGCCGGCCGTGGCGGCGCCGCCGCGTTCGCTGTCCATCATGCCCCGTCCGCCGGACCGGCCCGCGCCCGACACCGGAGGCAGCGGCCCAGCGCACGGTCACCCCGGCGGGTCCGGGCGGCGACCGGCCCCGAACACCCGTCGCCGCCGGCCGCCGGCCAACCGCGTCCGGCCGGGGTCAGGACCGGCCGGGGTCAGTCACCGACCGCCTTGAAGAGCGCGGCGATCTCGGCGTTGGTCAGTCGGCGGGTACGCCCGGGCCGCAGATCCCCGAGCCGGATCGGACCGATGGCGGTACGCACCAGCCGGGACACCGGATGCCCGACCTCCTCGAGCAGCCGCCGGACGATGTGCTTGCGGCCTTCGTGCAGGGTCAGCTCCACCTGGGCGGTACGCCCCAACGTGTCCACCAAGCGGAACTCGTCCACCCGGGCCACCCCGTCGGACAGCCCGACCCCGGCCTTCAACCGCCGGCCGGCACCGCGGGACAGCGGCCCCGCCACCTCGCACAGATAGGTCTTCGGCACCCCGTACGACGGGTGCATCAGCCGGTGCGCCAGCGTGCCGTCGTTGGTCAGCAGCAGCAGTCCCTCGCTGTCGGCGTCGAGTCGACCGACGTGGTAGACCCGCTCCTCCACCCGGCCGAGGAAGTCCGCCAGCGCGGTGCGACCCTTCTCGTCCGCCATCGTCGACACCACTCCGCGCGGCTTGTTCATAGCCAGATAGACCAGCCGGGTGTCGGTGACGAGCCGCTCACCGTCGACGTAGATGACGGCGGTGGCGGGGTCGACCTTGTCGCCGAGCTGCGCGACCCGCCCGTCGACGGTGACCCGGCGCCGGAAGATCAGGTCCTCGCAGGCACGCCGGGAGCCGACGCCGGCCGCGGCGAGCACCTTCTGCAGGCGTTCCACGCCGGGGGCATCGGAATTGTCATCGCGGGGCATCGGCTATCTCTTCCACGTCGTCGGGCAGGAACGGGGCCAGCGGGGGCAACTGGGCGACGGTGTCCAGCCCGAGTTTCTCCAGGAACAGCGTCGTGGTCCGGTACAGGAACGCGCCGCTCTCCGGCTCGGTGCCGCACTCCTCCACCAGACCGCGAGTGACCAGCGTACGGATCACCCCGTCACAGTTGACACCCCGGATGGCCGAGATCCGCGACCGGGTCACCGGCTGCTTGTAGGCGACCACGGCGAGGGTCTCCAGGGCCGCCTGGGTCAACCGGACGGACTGCCCGTCCAGCACGAACCGCTCGACGTAGGTCGCGTATTCCGGCCGGGTGTAGAGCCGCCAGCCACCAGCGGCCCGGCGCAGCTCGAAGCCGTGCCCGGCCGTGGTGTAACCGGCGGAGAGCCGCTCCAGCATGGCCGAGATCCGCTCGGTCGGCTGCTCCAGCACCTGCGCCAGCAGGATCTCCGTGACCGGCTCGTCCACCACCAGCAGGATGGCCTCCAGGGCGCCGCGCAGCTCGTCGTCGTCGATCAGCGCCAGCGCCGTGGCCCGCCGGCCGGCCCCGCCCGGCACCGGCGCCGCCGCCGGCTCGCCGGCCGCGTCCGGACCGGCATCCTCGGGTACGCCCACCGCCTCGTCCGGCTCGGCATCGCGTTTCTCGCCGCCGGGCCTCTGCCCGGCCTGCTCCACGACCGTCACGTCCTCGTCGGCAGGGTGCGCCACACCGGTCGGCTCGTCGGCAAGACCCGTGACGCCGGTCGGCTCGTCGGCAAGACCCGTGACGCCGGTCAGCCCATCGGCAAGACCCGTGACGCCGGTCGGCTCGTCGACGACCTCCCGGAGCGGGAACTGCTGACGCTCCGCAACCGCGTCCGAGCCCTCGACCGGCGTATCCTGCTCTGCCACCGACGCAGCCGGCGCCTCGCCGCGCGAGCCCGGGCCTTCGACAGGGGAGCCGGTGGCCTCGATCCGGGAGCCGGTGGCCTCGACCGAACGATCCTGCGATTCGCTGGAGGAATTTTCAGCCTCACCCTCAACCGGAGAGTCGGAGGTCTCGGCGGGGGGCTGCGGCGACGCGGTTCCGGCCGGCCGTTCCCACGGTGGCACCCAGGCCGCCGCCTGCTCGGCCAGCGAGTCGGGCCGTCTTTCGCTGGTCACCGTGTTTCCTCCTGCGTCTCGTCCCCGGTCGCCGTCCCATCCGACTCGGTCCCGTCCGACTCAGTCCGGTCCGACTCGGCCCCGTCCGGCTCAGTCCCGCCCGGTCCGGTGCCACTCTCCGCCGGTACCGCCGGTTCGGCGCCGCCGGCCGAGGGCTCCGGTGGTGCCGGCGCGCCCGCGTACTCGTCGATGTCGAGTTCAGCGCCGCCGTCCTCGGGACCGGTCCACCGTACGGTCAGCTCACCGAGCGCCTCCACCTGGGCGAACCCGACCAGCCCTTCCCGGTAGAGCTCCAGCAGGGCCAGGAACCGGGCGACCACCTCAAGGGTGGATTCGCAATCCGCGCAGAGTACCCGGAAGGTGGCTATGCCGGCCCGACGGAGCCGGTCGCGCAACAGCGCGGCGTGTTCCCGGACACTCACCCGGACCATGTGCACGTGGTCGATGGAGACCACCGGCGCCTTCTTCGGAGTCATCGCCCTGACCGCCAGCGCGGCGAGCCGGTCCGCCCCGATCCCGAGCACCAGGTCCGGCAGCGCCTCGGCGTACCGCGGTTCCAGGGCGACGGCCCGGGGGTAGCGCCGGGAGCCGACCGCCTCCAGCTCGGCGATGTGCCCGGATGCCTCCTTGAACGCCTTGTACTGCAGCAGCCGGGCGAAGAGCAGGTCCCGGGCCTCCAGCAGGGCCAGGTCCTCCTCGTCCTCCACCTGGGCGGCTGGCAGCAGCCGGGCGGCCTTGAGGTCGAGCAGGGTCGCGGCGACGACGAGGAACTCGCTCGCCTCGTCCAGGTCCCAGTCGTCCCCCATCGCCCGGATGTACGCGATGAACTCGTCGGTGACCCGGTGCAGCGCGACCTCGGTCACATCGAGCTTGTGCTTGCCGATGAGCTGGAGCAGCAGGTCGAAGGGACCGGTGAAGTTCGCCAGCCGTACGGTGAAGCCTCCCGCCGCCGCGGCCTCGGCCTCGGCGTGCGCCGGATCGACGGTCGGGTCTACCGGGACCGCGTCCTGACCGGTGGCCGTGAGCGCGTCCCGGTCGGCGGCGATCGGCGGCTCGTCGGCACCGACCGTCCCGGCCGGCAGCGAGTCGGGCGAGGGCAACGGTGGATCCGACGCGGGCGGCCGCGGGTCCGGCGCGGCCGGGGAGGTGGGCGGGGAACTCACCCGACGACCGTAGTCCACCGGTTCCGGACCGTCAGCCATCAGCGTCGCTCCGGTACCGTCACTCACCCGATGATCCTCGACACGGCGGGCACCGACCCGGGCCCGGACAGACAAAACGCGAGACCGCCGGCCGACGTCGGCCGGAACCGCCCACCTGACTACCGCTCGGCCTGCGCGGCGATCACCTCTCGGGCGAGCTGGCGGTAGTTGCGGGCTCCGGAGGAGGCCGGATCCAGCGTGGTGATCGGCGCACCCGCGACCGTGGACTCGGGGAACTTGACCGTCTTGGTGATCACGGTCTGGTAGACCTTGTCGCCGAACGCCTCCACCACCCGCTGGAGCACCTGACGACAGTGCGTGGTGCGGCTGTCGTACATGGTGGCGAGGATGCCCTCCAGCTCCAGGTCGAAGTTGAGCCGTTCGCGGACCTTGTCGATGGTGTCCAGCAGCAGGGCCACGCCACGGAGGCTGAAGAACTCGCACTCCAGCGGGATGAGCACGCCGTCGGCCACGGTGAGGGCGTTGATGGCGAGCAGGCCCAGCGACGGCTGGCAGTCGATCAGGACGTAGTCGTATTCCTTGCGGATCGACTTCAGCACCCGGGCCAGTGCCATCTCCCGGGCGACCTCGTTGACGAGCTGGATCTCGGCGGCCGAGAGGTCGATGTTGGCCGGCAACAGGTGCAGCCCGGCGACGTCCGTCTTGATCAGCACGTCCTCGGCGGTGACGTCGTCCTGCATGAGCAGGTTGTAGACCGACAGGTCGAGGTTGTGCGGGTTGACGCCCAGGCCGACCGAGAGCGCCCCCTGCGGGTCGAAGTCGACCAGCAGCACGCGGCGGCCGTATTCGGCCAGTGCGGCACCGAGGTTGATGGTCGTGGTGGTCTTGCCCACCCCGCCCTTCTGGTTGGCCATCGCGATGATCCGGGCCGGCCCGTGCTGGTCGGTCGGCATCGGCTCGGGGATCGGCTTGCGGATCGTGTACGCGGCCGGGTCGGCCGGACCCAACTCGGCACCGAGATCCAGGGCGGACTGCTGCTCGCGCAGGCTTGAGGTCCACGCCTCGGCACGGTCAGCGTTTCCAGCCATGTCCTCGTACGCCCCCTCCCGACGACTGCCCGGCGTCGGAGCCGAACGGTGTCCTGTGCGGCGCCGCCGCGAACCTCGATTGCCGCCTCACGAGGCCGCGCCAGATCCCGACTCTACGCCACGTCGCAGCACCGTAGTGGGCACCGTCTCGGCGTGTCGAACCGGCCGCCGACTGCCACGACCCGACCGGGATCGCACCCGCCGCCCGACAGTACCCCGCCGGCGGGGCGGCCGGGATCGCCCGGGTCAGCCGCGTGCCCGGGGATGCGCGGTGGCGTACACCTCGCGGAGCCGGTCCACGGTGACCAACGTGTACACCTGGGTGGTGGTCACCGAGGCGTGCCCGAGCAGTTCCTGCACCACCCGGACGTCGGCGCCGCCGTCGAGCAGGTGGGTGGCGTACGAGTGCCGCAGCGTGTGCGGGGAGACCGCGCGCGGCCCGTCCACCGGCAGTCCGGCCCGGGCGGCGGCGCGGCGCAGGATGGTCCAGGCGCTCTGCCGCGACAGCGGGCCACCCCGGGCGTTGAGGAAGACCGTCGGCACGCCCCGTCCGGCGGCGGCCAGCGTCGGCCGGGCCCGGACCAGATAGGCCCGCACCGCCTCGGCGGCGTAACCGCCGACCGGTACCAGCCGGCTCCGGCCGCCCTTGCCGTGCAACAGCACCGAGCCGTCGGTCAGGTCGAGGTCGTCGATCGCCGCGCCGACCGCCTCGGAGATCCGCGCGCCGGTGCCGTACAGGAATTCCAACAGGGCCCGGTCCCGCAGCGACAGCGCGGCGCGGGGCCCGGTCGCGTCGACCGCTCCGGCGGTCTCCAGCAACGTGACCACCTCGGTGACGTCCAGTGCCCGGGGCAGCCGCCGGGGCGGGACCGGCGGGCGTACGTCCCGACTCGCGTCCTGGCCGACCAGGCCCTCCCGGACCGCGAACCGGTGCAGGCCGCGGACCGCGCTGGCGGCCCGGGCCGCGGACGCCGCCGCCAGCGGCGGGTGGCCGTCCGCCCCGGCCCGCAGCCGGGCCACGTGCGCGGCGATCTCGGCCGGCCCGACCGCGGCCAGGTCCTCGACGCCGCCGGCGGCCAGCGTCGCCAGATACCGTTCCAGATCCCGGCGGTACGAGCTGAGCGTGTTCGCCGACAGCCCCCGCTCGACGGTGAGGTGGTCGAGGTAGCCGCGCACGGCACGGCGCAGTGCCGGCGACGGTTCGGGCCCGTCACCGGCCGGCTGCGGCGGCGCGGTCAGGCCGGCCCCCGGCCGTCCCGCGCGGCGGCACCCACCCCCGGTGCCGCAGCGGCACCGAACCCCAGCGCCGCAGCACCACCGGGCCCCAGCGCCGCAGCGGCACCGGGCCCCAGCGCCGCAGCACCACCGAACCCCAGCGCCGCAGCACCACCGGGCCTCGGTGCCGGTCCCGGGCGGCTCATCCGAGGACGTCCGCCAGCGGCAGGGTGGCCATCCCGTGCGCCTCGGCGACCGGGCCGTAGGTGACCTGCCCGGCGTGGGTGTTCAGCCCGAGCGCGAGCGCCGGGTCGCGGCGCAGCGCTTCCCGCCAGCCGTGGTTGGCCAGTTCGAGGGCGTACGGCAGGGTGACGTTGGTCAGCGCGTACGTGCTGGTGTGCGGCACGGCACCGGGCATGTTCGCCACGCAGTAGAACAGCGACCGGTGCACCGGGTAGACCGGGTCGTCGTGGGTGGTCGGCCGGGAGTCCTCGAAGCAGCCGCCCTGGTCGATCGAGATGTCCACCAGTACGCTGCCGGACTTCATCCGGGAGACCAGCTCGTTGCTGATCAGCGTCGGCGCCTTGGCACCCGGCACCAGCACCGCGCCGATCACCAGGTCGGCGTCGAGGACGGCCCGCTCGATCTCGTAGGTGTTCGACGCCACCGTCTGCAGGTGGCCCCGGTAGATGGCGTCGGCCTGGCGAAGCTGGTTGACCGCCCGGTCCAGCAGCAGCACCTCGGCCTGCAGGCCGAGCGCGATCGCGGCGGCGTTCCGGCCGGAGACCCCGGCGCCGATCACCACGGTCTTCGCGGCGTACACCCCGGAGACGCCGCCCATCAGCACGCCGCGCCCGCCGCCGGAGCGCATCAGGTGGTACGCCCCCACCTGCGGGGCGAGCCGGCCGGCGACCTCGGACATCGGGGCAAGCAGCGGCAGCGACCGGTCGGGCAGCTCGACGGTCTCGTACGCGATCCCGGTCACCCTCCGGTCCAGCAGCGCGTCGGTGCACGCCTTCGAGGCGGCCAGGTGCAGGTAGGTGAAGAGCACCTGCCCCTCGCGCATCCGGTGGTACTCCTCGGCGACCGGCTCCTTGACCTTCAGCACCAGGTCGGCGACGCCCCACACCTCGTCGGCGTCGTCCAGGATCGTGGCCCCGGCGGCCGCGAACTCGGCGTCGGTGATGGACGACCCGGCTCCAGCGCCGCTCTCCACGTACACCTGGTGGCCGGCACGGACGAACTCGTGCACCCCGGCCGGGGTGATGGCCACCCGGTACTCGCGGTTCTTGACCTCGCGCGGAATTCCGACCTTCACGATTCCGACACCTCTCTCCGGGGCTACCGGCCCCGGCCGCGCGACGCGCGGCGGCTCCGTTGCCACCGCGTCCACCGTCCCGCCCGCGGAAGTCTAGGACCGGGGCGGTGTTCCGGCAGCCAGCATTGTGACAGCGGGTAACCGGCAACCTTGACGGTATGTCAGCCACGGTGATCCGGCGACCCGGCCGGGACCGTCGGCCGGTGACGGTGGCGGTGGTCAGGGCGGCGGCGAGTCGGCGTGGCGGAGTCCGGCCCAGCCCCGGTCCCGGGAGCGGGCCGCCGCCAGCACCCCGGCGACACAGGCCACGTTGGTGATCTCGCCCGCCAGGACCATCGAGACCGCCTCGTCCAGGTCGACCCGGATCACCTCCAGCCCGGCCTCCTCGTCGCGCCGCTCGTGCCGTTGCTCGGGCGGCACCTCGGAGAGTTCCCGGGCCAGGAAGATCCGGATCAGCTCGTCCGAGTACCCCGGTGAGGTGTGCACGTCCACCAGCAGGTCCAGCCGGCCGGCGACGAGATCCGCCTCCTCGGCCAGCTCCCGCAGCGCGCCCGCCGACAGCGCCTCACCCGCGACGTCGGTCAGCCCGGCGGGCAGCTCCCAGATCACCCGGCGCAGCGGGTGGCGGTACTGCCGGATCAGTACCGCCCGCCCCCGCTCGTCCAGGGCGAGCACCCCGACCGCCCCGACGTGCCGCACGTAGTCCCGGGCCACCACCCGGCCGCCCGGCATCGCCACCTGGTCGGTGACCACCGAGAAGACCTTGCCCCGGAACTGTTCCCGTCGCTCGCGCACCTCGTAGCCGTGCCCGTCGGCCCGACCGTTCACGCCCGCACCGCCACCCCTCGACCCCGCACGCCAGCACCACACCTCGACGGATCCACCCCGGCACCGCCACATCCCGAGGGGTTCACGTCGGCACCGCCACATCCCGACGGGTTCACGCCGGCACCGCCACTCCCGACGGGTTCACGCCGGCACCGCCACACCCCGACGGGTTCACGCCGGCACCGCCGTGCCGGCCGGAGCGCCGGTCACGACGACGAACCCGCCTTCGCCGACCGGACCTGCCCGTTCTGTCCGGCGGCCCCCTCCGGCTCGGTGAGGTCCGCCAGCTCGGACCGCTCCGCGGCCAGCGTGGCAGCGGCGGCCCCCGCTCCGGAAACCCCGGTGCCGGTCGACGCGGCGCCGGCCGCCGGTGCCAGCTCCACCGGGAGCTGGTCCGCCGACGAGTACGCGACGACCGCACCGACGAACCCGGCGAACAGCGGGTGCGGCCGGGTCGGCCGGCTCTTCAGCTCCGGATGCGCCTGGGTCGCCACGAAGAACGGGTGCAGCGACCGGTCCAGTTCGACGAACTCGACCAGCCGGCCGTCCGGGGAGGTACCGGAGATGTGCAGACCCGCCTTGGTCAGCGCGTCCCGGTAGGCGTTGTTCACCTCGTACCGGTGCCGGTGCCGCTCGCTGACCTCGGTGTCCCCGTACGCCTGCGCGACCAGCGAGCCCTCGGTCAGCCGCGCCGGGTACGCGCCCAGCCGCATGGTGCCGCCCAGGTCGCCCCGGCCGGCGACGATGTCCTCCTGGTCGGCCATGGTGGCGATCACCGGGTGCCGGGCCTTGGAGTCGAACTCCAGCGAGTTGGCGCCGTCCAGCCCGGCCAGGTGCCGGGCCACCTCGATGGTCATGCACTGGAGGCCGAGACAGAGGCCGAGGATGGGGATGCCGTTCTCCCGGGCGTACCGGGCGGCGCCGATCTTGCCCTCGATGCCGCGTACCCCGAACCCGCCGGGGATGACGATGCCGTCGACACCGGCCAGCGCGGCCGCCGCGCCGGAGGTGGTGACACAGTCGTCGCTCGGCACCCAGTGCAACTCCACCCGGGCCCGGTGGCCGAACCCGGCGGCCCGGATCGCCTCGCTCACCGACAGGTACGCGTCGGGCAGGTCGACGTACTTGCCGACCAGCGCGACCCGGACGGTGTGGTGCGGGTGGTGCACCCGCTCCAGCAGGTCGTCCCAGCTCTGCCAGTCGACGTCCCGGAACGACAGCCCGAGCCGGCGCACCACGTACGCGTCCAGGCCCTCCCGGTGCAGCACCTTCGGGATGTCGTAGATGCTCGGCGCGTCCGGGGCGGCGATCACCGCCTCCCGGTCGACGTCGCAGTAGAGCGACAGCTTGTGCTTGAGCTTGTCCGGGATCTCCCGGTCCGAGCGGCAGACGATGGCGTCCGGCTGGATACCGATGTTGCGCAGTTGGGCGACCGAGTGCTGGGTGGGCTTGGTTTTCAGCTCCCCCGACGGCGCCAGGTACGGCACCAGCGACACGTGCAGGTAGAAGCAGTTGTCCCGGCCCAGGTCGTGCCGGACCTGCCGGATCGCCTCCAGGAACGGCAGCGACTCGATGTCGCCGACCGTGCCGCCGACCTCGGTGATCACCACGTCCGGGGTACGGCCGTCCTCGTCCGGATCGGCCATGGCCAGAATCCGGGCCTTGATCTCGTTGGTGATGTGCGGAATCACCTGCACGGTGTCCCCGAGGTACTCGCCCCGGCGCTCCTTCGCGATCACCTCGGAGTAGATCTGCCCGGTGGTGACGTTCGCCTTGCCGGAAAGCGCCCGGTCGAGGAACCGCTCGTAGTGCCCGACGTCGAGGTCGGTCTCGGCGCCGTCGTCGGTGACGAAGACCTCACCGTGCTGGAACGGGTTCATGGTGCCGGGGTCGACGTTCAGGTAGGGGTCGAGCTTCTGCATCACGACCCGAAGGCCCCGCGCCGTGAGGAGGTTTCCGAGGCTGGAGGCGGTCAGGCCCTTACCGAGTGAGGAGGCAACCCCACCGGTGACGAAAATATGCCTGGTCGTCCGTACTGAAGGGGCCAAGGCCTGCTCCCGTGGTCGTCTGTCGCGGTCGTGCGAACCGGTGTCGGATCAACGAAGTGATCCACGCGATCCACGGGATTCCACGGTAACACCAACCTCGCCCGGTCCGCCGGGGGCACCCGGTTCCGCCGCAGGCCCGGTGCCGGTCAGCCGGCCGGCACCTCGGCCGACGGCTGTGCCGGCCCGGATTCCACCGCACCGGCCGGCCGTTCGGCGGCGCTGCTCCCGCTCGCGGTCGCACCGTCCGACGCCTCCGTGCCGGCGCCGCCCGTCTCCGTCGCGGTGACACCGCCCGACGCCTGCCCGCGGGGACCGCCTGACCCCTTCGCGCGCGGACCGCCTGACGCCGCCGCGGTGGCACCGTCCGAGGCCGACGTGGTGGCACCGTCCGAGGCCGACGCGGTGGCACCGCTCGCCCGGGAGTCGGTCGCCGCCCCTCCGGCCGGGTCGACCCCGCCGCACACCGTGACGGACACCTGGGGGGCGCCGACCTCGCGGTCGGGTGCCGGATCCGTGCCGGCGGTCGGCGGAGTCGAGCCGGGCTTGTCGTCCGGGCAGGAGCCGGTGGCCGGCATGGTCCGGTCGGTGGCGTGGTCGAGCACCCGCAACGCGGCCAGGGCGGCCATCGGCACCGCCAGCGCCGCCGCCGCGCCCGCGACGTTGAGGGCGGACCCGCCGAGCAGGCCGGCGATCAGCGTCGCCACCGGAATACCGGCCATTCCGCCCCGCATCGCGGGATAGATCCCGAACAGCCGCTTGAGCCCGCCCCACGGACGGAGCAGGGCGAACCACACCAGCACCGCACCGACCAGCGCGAGGACGGTGAGCGGGCTTCCGGCCAGGGCGGCCAGGTTCGCCGCGCCGGAGCGGTGCACGGTCAGCCCGCTGGTGCCGTCGCCGACGGCGGTGAGGAAGCGGCCGAGGCTGCCCCGCTGGTCGAGCGGCTGCCGCAGGTCCATCACGACGAACCCGATGGTCACGGCCAGACCGGCGATGGCGGCCCAGGCGAGTCGGCCCAGGGTGAGCCAACCGCCGGTACTGATCGCGGCGGCGATGCTCACCCCGGCGGTCAGCGCGACCGCGCCCACCGCGTCGGCGCCGAGGTAGGGGCTGCCCACCACGATCACCCCGAGCACGCCGACCAGCACCATCACGGCCGGCCGCCAGCTACGGCGTACCCGCTGGGCCAGCCAGGCCGCCGAGAGCAGGCTGCCCGCGATGAAGACCCCGAGCCCGACGACGCCGAGGCCGGCGTACCGACCGCCCTCCAGGGCCGAGTATCCGGTCACCCCGTTGAGCTGCAGTCGCGCCCCGGTGACCACGTCCGCACCGACGACCAGCGCGGCCAGCGCCGCCACGCTGCCCAACGGCCAGAGGGTGCGCTGGTACGCCCGGGCGAGCCGCACCGCGGCGGTGGCCAAACCGAGCACCACCGCGGTGACCAGCCCGAAGTAGACGCCGGCGTGCTCGCCCCGCCACCAGGGAACGGCGTCCGCGATGAGCGCGGCCGGGATCGCCAGGGCGGCGGCGATGAGCAGTACCTCGACCGTCGCGACCACCTGCCGGGGCACCGGGGCGGGTCCGGACGGGCCGGCGTCGCGTCGCGCCCGGCGCAACAGCGGCAGTACGGCGACCGCCAGCAGGCACTGGAGCCCGGCCAGCAGCAGGAAGAACCACTCGGCCACCTGCTGCTGGGCCCGGGCCTCCCGGTCCGCGTCGGCGGGCGCCGCGATCGCCGTGGGCAGGTCGGCCGGACGGCCGTCGACCACCACCGCAGGCTGGCCGATGAAGAGCCGCTCGGGTGCGGGACGGCCCAGCGCCGCCAGCGCCGTGGGCGCCAGGTCGACCAGTTGCAGGTAGCCGTCCCGGCCGGTGCTGCGCGAGGTCAGCCAGCCGCGTCCCCAGCCCGGGCCGTCCGCCACCGCGACGTGCAACCGGGACGACCGGTCGGTGTCGGCGACCCCGGCAACCATCACCAGGGACCGTTCGGGCCGGGCCGCCAGCACCCGGGCCAGGATGGCATCGGCGCGGCGGGCGGCGGCGGCCCGCACGGCGGGGTCGTCGCCGCTGACGGTGCCGAGGTCGACGATGCTGAGTACGCAGCGGGAGAGCAGCTCCGCCGGATCGGGCGGCAGTTCCGCCGCGTACCGGTCGACCCGCCCGAACGGCCGGGCCGCGGCGACCGCGGCGCCCGGGCCGACCGCGACGGTGCAGCGGACCGATTCGGCCAGCGCCCCGGGCATGGTGCCCCAGCGCAGCCTGTCCTGGTTGTAGGTGACCGTCGCCCGCTGGTCGGGGAGGTTGGCGCTGATCGCGTCCGGCCGCTCGACGGTGGGATCCAGCTCCGGGCACTGTTCGGCGACGACCGTCCCGTCCCAGGCGGCGAAGTTGCCCGCGCCGAGGGTCTGCCAGCCGTCCACCGGGCAGGTCGGCTGCCGGGCCGACCGCACCGACAGCGAGCCGATGGCACCGTGCTCGGCCATCCGCCACAGCGTCGGGGTGTTCTGCGGATCGACGTCGTCCCAGCGCAGCCCCGGTACCCCGGCCAGCAGCACGTAGTCGACGGTCTGTTCCGGTGTCCGGGTGGCCGGCCGGACGACGAGCGCGGCGACTCCGAGAGCCACCACGGCCGCGGTCAACAGCACGGGCACCAGCCGGCGCAGCATCAGCCGCGCCCCGCCGACGAGCCGGTCTCCCGCCCGGCGGAGGGTGGCCGGCCGCCACCGGTCCGGCCGGGGGCCTCCGGTGCCGCGCCGGGCCCGGCCGGCCCCTGATCCGCGGGGTCTGCCGCCGGGCTCTCCGGCCCGGCGGGGGTGGACCGGAACGCGCCGAGTTCGGCGTAGAGCGCGGCGACGGCGGCGACGGTATCCGCCTCGGTCGGCCACTGGGCCGCCCGTACGGTGGTCAGGTCGCCCAGTGCGGCCCGGCGGGCGGGATCGCCGAGCAGCGCCCGGACCGCCTCGTCCACCGCGTCCACGTCACCGGGCGGGATCAGTACGCCCGCCTCGCCGACCAGTTCGGGCACGCCGCCGACGGCGGTCGCCACCAGCGGTACGCCGGCCCGCAACGCCTCCTGCGCGAAGAGCTGCCGCGCCTCCCAGTCGCTGGTGACCACGGCCAGGTCGGCTCCGGCCAGCAGGTCGGCCACGTCGGTCCGGTGCCCGAGCAGCGTCACCGGGGCCCGGGCGGTCGAGATCCGCGCGGCCAGCGACAGATAGCTCGGGCCGCTGCCGGCGATCACCACCACCGGCGGCGGATCCAGGTCACGCCACCGGGCGGCGGCGTCGACCAGCACGTCGTACCGCTTCTGCGGGTGCAGCCGGCCGACCGAGAGGATCAGCGGCTGCTCCGCGGCGACGCCGAACTCGGCCCGGACCGCCGAGCGGCTGCGGCGGGGCGCCGGCAGGGCGGGAGCGGCGACCGGAGCGAGCCGGGCGTCCCGGGCGCCGAGCGCGGCGGCCCGCTCGACCAGGTCGGCGGAGGCGCCGAGGCTGACCCGGGCCCGCCGGGCGACGATCTGCTCGGCCAGCCGGGAGAGCCGCCCGCGCAGCCCGCTGGCGAGTACCGCGTTGTGCCAGGTCACCACGACCGGGGCGGCCGGGCGGGCGAGCACCGCCACCAGTCCGGCGCGCAGACCGTGCGCGTGCACCACGTCGACCGGTCCGGCCAGCGCCCGGCGCAGCGCCGTGACCGCCCGCGCGTCGGCCGGGGTGGGGCTGGCCGGGATCTCCACCGGTACGAACCGGGCACCGGCGGCGGTGAAGTCGAACTGCTCCTGGGTCGCGGCCGGACCACAGACGGTGACCGCCATTCCGGCCCCGACCAGCCCTCGGGCGAGCGAGGCGACGTGTTGACCGACGCCGCCGGTGCTGGAGGCGAGCACCAGGGCCACCGCGCCGGTACGCCCGACGGTGGCCGTCGGTCCCGGCACGTCCGGTTCGGCGCGGTCCCCCGGTCGAGCCGGCCCAAGCTCGCTCACCGCGACACCCGCTCCTTCCCGTCGTCCTCGCCCGGGTCGGCCACGTCCGGCCGGTCCCCGCGATCCGTCTCCGCCCCGTCCCGCCGGCGCGAGGCTGCCGGTCCGCCCCGGTGGGCCAGCGCCAGCACGCCGCGCAGCCGTCTGCGCAGGGTCGCCAGCAGCGGCCGGACGTCGTGCCGGTCCAGCGGATAGGCGACCGCGACGAATGCCGCGCCTACGGCGACTCCGGACAGCATGCCCTGCACGAGTGCGTCGACTCGCGCCGGGGTACCACCCCCGAAGCCGGGCAACCGGTGCGCACAGAGCGCGCCGACCACCGCCGCGACCGCTCCGGCGAGCAGTCCGACCAGCGCTGACCTGGTGAATCCGGTCAACGCGGCCGGACCGGCGCTGCGCCGGACCGCAACCACCAGCAGCACCCCCAGCACCAGCATGCCGACCGAGTTCGCCACCGCGACCGCGAACACCCGATAGTCAGCCGGGAAGGCGGCGGAGAGCCCCACGGCGGCGAACGGCACGACGAGCCAGCCGGCCAGGGTGGCGGTGGCCGCCGGCCGGGCGGCGCCGCGCGCGTACAGGGCCCGGGTGAGCAGCGCGAAAAGCCCGTAGCCGAGCAGACCCGGTGCGAACCCGGCGACGGCGGCCACCTGGGTCGGCCCGCTGCCCGGCCAGAAGAACCGGGCCACCGGTTCGGCGGTGCCGATCAGCGCCGCCGTGCCGAGGCAGCTGAACAGCAGCACGCGGCGGGCGGTCGGGGCCAGCGTGGCGCGGTACCCCGGCTCGTCCCCGGCGGCGTGCGCGGCGGCCAGGTTCGGGTACGCCGCGACCGCGAGCGGGACGGCGAGCACCGCCCAGGGCAGCAGGTACACCGTCTGGGCGAGGTTGAACACCACCTCCGCACCGGTCGGTCCGCCGCTGAGCTGGCGCAGGCTGACCAGCAGGGCGACCTGCTGGCCGATCACCGTCACCGCCCCGGCCAGGGCGAGCCCGCCGAGCCTGGCCCGGGCGTCGGCGGAGAACCCGTACCCGAACCGGGGTCGCAGGTGCAGCCGGCGCACCGGGACGAGCAGCGACAGCGAGAGCACCACCACGCCGAGGGTGGTGCCGGCGGAGAGGATCAGCTCGCCGTCCCGCCCGACTCCGGCGATGGTGGGCCGGACTCCCTCGACCGCCGCGAACGCCAGGTAGACCCCGATCACGGTCACGCTGGAGAGCAGCGGCGCGATCACCGGCCAGGCGAACCGCCGGTACGACTGGAGCACCCCGGTCAGCACGATGCCGATCCCGTACAGCGGCAGTTGCGGGGCGAAGACCCGGAGCATCCGCGCGCCGGCCTCGATCTCGGCGGTGCTGCGGTGGTCCGAGATCAGCCCGACGATCGGTTCGGCGAGCAGCGCCACCGCCACCGCCAGCGGCACCAGCAGGCTCACCGTCCAGGTGAGCAGCGCTCCGGTGGTCGCCGACACCGCCGCCCGGTCACCGGCCGCGACCGCACCGGCCAGCAGCGGTACGACGAGACTCGCCAGTGCCCCACCGGCGACGATCTCGAAGACGATGTTCGGGACGCTGTTCGCCACCACGTACATGCCGCCGAGGTCGCTGCGGTCGCCCATTATCCAGGTGAAGACCCCGGTACGCCCGAACCCGGCCAGTCGACTGGCCACGGTGAGTACGGCGATCAGCGCGGCGGCGCCGGCCACCCGCCCGGCGCCGACCAGGGGTGCCGGCCTGCCCACCTCAGGAGTGTCGCCGGCCCAGGGCGTCCAGCTCGCGCAACCCCGGGGTGTTCTGGATCACCTGGGTGAAGCTGACCTTCTCGCTGGCGGCGGTGAGCGCGGCGATCACGGCGAGTGCCCCGGCCCGCCCCACCGGCCCGGTACGGGCGGCCAGCGCGACGCCGAGCAGCGCGCCGAGGGCGTTCGCCCCGCTGTCGCCGAGCATGACGCGTTCGTCCAGGTCGGCCGGGAGCAGCGCGGCGGCGGCGCCGACCGGGCCGGCGGCAAGCCCACCGGTCGGGCCGGGCAGCAGCGGCGCGCCGAGCAGCACGCCGGACTTGAGGGCCCGTCCCGGCCGCAGGTCGAGCAGGTTGACCAGGTTCGCGGTGCCGGCGATGACGCCCGCGCCGAGCAGCAGGTCGACCATGCCGGCGGCGCGTCCGGCGCGGCGGCGACCGGGATGGGACCGCACGGTCGGGTCGGCGGCGAGCAGGGCGGCGGCGGCCAGGCCGGCCGCGCCGACCCCGGCGATCTTGACGACGCCGCTGGTCACCCGACCCTCGCGGAGCGCGGCGAGGTGTCCGGCGAAGCCCTTGGCGGTCTTCTGCTCCGGCCGGGCGCCGACCACGTCGTCGTAGAGCCCGACGGCTCCGCAGGAGAGGCCGGCGACCAGGGCGGCGGCGCCGGCCGGGCGGCTCGGCGCGCCTGCGGCGGCACCGGCGGCCGCCCCGGCGGCGAGCGCCGGGCCGGCGGCGAGGGTGACGGTGCGCCCCCGGAAGTTGGTACGGCGCAGCCCGGCGGCCCACGGGCCGGCGAGCACACCCCGCAGGGCGGCACCGGCGACGAGCATGCCGACGCCGAGCGCCCGGGCCCGGGCGCCCCTGGACCGGGCGGTCACTCGGGCATTTCCGGCAGCAGCGACTCGGCACCCGCGCCGACGCCGTACGCACCGGCCTGCTTCTGGGTGATCTGCCGGACCAGCGCCAGCGCGGTGACGAGCTGCCCCTGCACGGTGTTGGTGTTGTCGACGGTGGAGATCGTCTTGGACAGCGCGGGATCCCGGCGTACCTCGGCGACCAGGTTGCCGCCGCTGCTGCCGTTGCCGGCGACCACGATCGCCCCGGCCTTGTCGAACTGCTCGGCGAGCTGCACCACCGACCGGTCCTTGCGGGTCGCGTCCCGGTCGACGTACGGCTGCCCGCTGACCACCACGACCGCCTCGGCGGGACCGCTGATCTTGTCAGGCACGTTGAGATAGCCCTCTTCGCTGTAGTCGTCCAGCACCGAGCGCCGGTCGGCGTCGGTCACCGGCGAGCCGCCCTCCGGACGGTCCAGCAGAGCGCTGGCCAGCAGGGCGCTGGACTTCTCCACCCCCTCGCTGCTGGGCAGCCCGACGTCCGGGACGGTGGGTCTGGCCGCCTTGGCCGCGACGCCCAGCAGCAGGACGCTGCTGTCCGGATCGAGGAACTTCTCCTGTACGTCGATCCGCCCGGTGACCGAGGCACCGCCCAGCCGGAGCATCTCGACGACCCCGTCGACCTGGTCCTGCCCGCTCGGCAGCACGATGACCAGGACGCGCCGGCCGGCGAGGGTGCCCTTGAGCATGTGCGGCGCCGCCTCCCTGACGAAGTCCTCCTCGCGCTGGACCTCGGTCTCCAGGTTGTTCACCGACTCGCGGAGCTGCTCGTTGTGCTTGCCCAGCGCGTTGACCCGATCCTTGAGCGAATCGGCGACCGGACCGTTCAGCGCCGCGGTACCCACCACCAGACCGATCGCCAGGGCGAGGAACACCGCGGTCAGCGAGACCACGTGGTACCGGAAATTGATCACGACAAGAGCCTCTTGATCATCATTCGGGGCCGGGAGGACACCAGCACGGGGCTAGAAGAGTTGTCCAAGCTGGAATACGACATTGTCCCACCACTCGGAGGCGACCCCGAGGTAAGCCTTTCCGACGGTGGAGACGGCGACCGCGGACGCCATCGCGGCCAGCGCCGAGAGCACCAGCAGCAACAGCGACGACCCGGAGATGCTCTGCCGGTAGAGCCGGCTCACCCCCTTGGCGTCGACCAGCTTGCCGCCGACCTTGAGCCGGGTCAGGAAGGTGGAGGCCATGCCGCCGCGCCCCTTGTCCAGGAACTCGACCAGGGTGGCGTGGGTGCCGACCGCGACGATCAGCGAGGCGCCCTTGCCGTCGGCGAGCAGCATCGCCAGGTCCTCGCTGGTGGCCGCGGCCGGGAAGGTCTGCGCGGTCACGCCGAGCCCGTTCACCCGGGCCAGTCCCGGCGCCCGCCCGTCCGGGTAGGCGTGCACGATCACCTCGGCGCCGCACCGCAGCACGTCGTCGGTGACCGAATCCATGTCGCCGATGATCAGATCGGGGGTGTAGCCCGCCTCCACCAGCGCGTCCGCGCCGCCGTCCACGCCGATCAGCACCGGCTTGAACTCCCGGATGTACGGGCGCAGCACGTCGAGGTCGGCCTTGTAGTCGTAGCCCCGGACCACGATCAGGCAGTGCCGGCCCCGGATCGGCGTCTCGACGTCCGGCACACCGACCCCGTCGAGCAGCAGCTCCCGCTCCTGCTTGAGGTATTCCATCGTGTTGGCGGCGAACGCCTCCAACTGCACCGACAGCCCTTCCCGGGCGTCGGACATCGCCTTTGCCACCGATTCGGCGTCCTGCCGGCTGCCGTGCCCGACCGGCTCGTCGTCGATCAGCACCGTGTTGCCGTCGATCCGGACGGTGTCGCCCTCCCGGATCTGCTGGAAGATGCTCTCGCCGAGGTCGTCGAGGAGGGGGATGCCCGCCTTGATCAGCACTTCCGGGCCGAGGTTCGGATAACGGCCGGAGACCGACGGCTTGGCGTTGAGTACCGCGGCGACGCCGACCGCGACCAGCGAGTCGGCTGCCACCCGGTCCAGATCGACGTGGTCGATCACCGCGATGTCACCCGGACGCAGCCGGCTGACCAGGCGCTTCGTCCGGCGGTCGAGGCGCGCGGTGCCGACGACTTTGCCCGGTTCCGCGCTCCGGGCCCGGCGCAACGTGGGTAAACGCATCCCAACCATCCTGGCATGTGAGGCAGAGCTTTCTGTCGCGACATGCCTGAGCAGGGCCGCCACCCCAAGGGAACCACATTCATACCCGGCCGGGTGTGGTCGGCGTCACACCGTTCGATTCGGTACCACGGATCGTGACCGCGAAGGGCACGTTCCGCCGCGCACGCGGTGCCGCGGCCTCAGGAGCGTCGTTCCCGGGCAGCCACGGCCAGAAGTTCCTCGGCATGGGCGATACCCAGATCGGAGTCGGGCAAACCGGCGAGCATCCGAGCCAACTCCCGGGCCCGGTCGGTGTCCTCCACCACCCGTACCCCGCTGGTCGTCACCGCACCGCCGGTGTCCTTGGCCACCACCAGGTGCCGGTCGGCGAACGCGGCCACCTGGGGCAGGTGGGTCACCACCAGCACCTGGTGGCTACGGGCCAACCGGGCCAACCGGCGGCCGATCTCCACCGCCGCCTGCCCGCCCACCCCGGCGTCGACCTCGTCGAAGACCAGCGTGGGCGGCCCGCCGGAGCCGGCGAAGACCACCTCGATGGCTAGCATCACCCGGGACAGCTCACCGCCGGAGGCGCCGCGTTGCAGCGGCAGCGACGGGGCGCCCGGATGGGCCATCAGCCGCAGCTCGATTTCGTCCGCCCCGTCCGGACCGACCCCGACCTCGGCCCCGTCGACGGTGAGCGTCGGCTCCGCCTTGCCGGCCGGCCGAGGCAGCACCGCCACCTCGATCCGGGCGTGCGGCATCGCCAGCCCGGCCAGCTCGACGGTCACCTGCTCGGCGAACCGGGTGGCCGCCTCGCGGCGGGCGGCCGAGAGCCGGCCCGCCAACTCGGCCACCTCGCCGGCCAGCCGCTGCCGCTCCCGGTCCAGCTCGTCGAGAAGCTCGTCGGAGGTGTCCAGCTCGGACAGCCGGGTCCGGGCCCGGTCCGCCCAGGCGATCACGCCGTCGACGTCGTCGGCGTACTTGCGGGTCAGGCCGCGCAGCGCGGCCCGGCGCTCGTAGATGACCTCCAACCGGGCCGGATCGGCGTCCAGCGCGGCGAGGTAGCCGGACAGCTCGGCCGCGATGTCGCCGACCAGCGTGGCGACCTCCTCCAGCCGCACCGACAGGTCACCGAGGGTCCGGTCCACCCCGGCCTGCGCCTCCAGCGTCCGGCGGGCGTGCCCGAGCAGGGTGGTCACGTCGGCCGCCTCGTCGGCCGGCTCGGCGGCACCCGCCACACAGTGCTGGGCCGTCTGCGCGGCCGTACGCAGCCCCTCCGCGTGCTCCAGCCGCTGCGCCTCGGCCTTGAGCTCCTCGTCCTCGCCCGGCTGCGGGTCGACCCGGGTGATCTCGTCCAGGCCCAGCCGCAGCAGATCCGCCTCCTGGTTGCGCTCCCGCGCGTTGCGGCGCCGGTCGGCCAGGTCGTCGGTGACCCGCCGCCACCGGGTGTACGACTCGCGCAGGCTCTCCAGCAGCTTCTCGTGCTCCGGCCCGCCGAACCGGTCCAGCGCGGCCCGCTGCTCGGCCGGCCGGAGCAGCCGGAGCTGGTCCGACTGGCCGTGTACGGCCAACACCTGCTCGCCCACCTCGGCCAGCATCGACACCGGCATGCTGCGGCCGGCCACGTGCGCCCGCGACCGCCCCTCCACGGTGACCGTACGGCTGAGCAGCACCGACCCGTCGTCGTCCGGCTCACCGCCCGCGTCCACCACCCGGGCGTGCACCGCCGTCGCGGCGGTGCCGGTCAGCCGCAGCCGCCCCTCCACCACGGCCCGACCCGGATCGGCCCGCACCCGGCCGGCGTCGGCCCGCCCGCCGAAGAGCAGGCCGAGACCGGTCACCACCATTGTCTTTCCGGCGCCGGTCTCGCCCGTGATGACGTTCATGCCGCGGGTCAGCGGCAGTGTGGTGTCCTCGATGACGCCCAGTCCGGTGATGCGCAGCTCTTCCAGCACAGCCACCGACAGTAGTAGCGGGCCCCGACACTTGACCACCCGGCGCGCGTTCCGATTGGCGCCCCGGCCCCTCACCCCGCCCGTCGCCGTCGGCGGAGCCGCCGTCGTCGTCAGCGGCGGTTGCCCCGCCAGCCCTGCACCGGCAGGCCGAACTTCGCCACCAGCCGGTCGGTGAAGTGCCGGGCACGCAGCCGGACGACCCGCACCGGGAGCGCACCCCGCTGCACGGTGACTTTGGCCCCGGGCGGCAGGTCGTAGACCCGGCGGCCGTCGCAGCAGAGCACCGCCAGGGTGGTGAACGGGTCCACCGTGATGGTGAAGGTCGCCGTCGGTGCGGTGACGATCGTCCGGCTGAACAGCGCGTGCGCGCTGATCGGCACCAGCAGCAACGCCTCCACCTCCGGCCAGACCACCGGCCCACCGGCCGAGAAGGCGTACGCGGTGGAGCCGGTCGGGGTCGCGCACACCACACCGTCGCAGCCGTACCGGGACAGTGGCCGGCCGTCGACGTCGACGAGCAGCTCGAGCATCTGGGCCCGCTCGCCCTTCTCCACGCTCGCCTCGTTGAGCGCCCACGACTCGATCACCGGGCCGCCCTCGAACTCGGCACGGACGTCGAGGGTGAGCCGCTCGTCCACTGTGTAGTTCCGGTCCACGACGTCCCGGACCGCCTGGTCCAGGTCGTCGATCTCGGCCTCGGCGAGGAAGCCGACCTTGCCGAGGTTGATCCCGAGCAGCGGCGCCTTCGCCGGCCGGGCCAGGTCGGCGGCGCGCAGGAAGGTGCCGTCACCGCCGAGCGCGAAGACGATCTCGGCGCCCTCGGCCGCGCCGAGCAGGCTCACCGGGGTCACCCCGGGCAGATCCAGGTCGTCGGCCTCCTCGGCCACCACCCGCACCTCGAAGCCGGCCTGGATCAGGTCGGCGGCGACCGTACGGGCGTGCTCGGTGCTCCGCCGCCGTCCGGTGTGCGTGACCAGCAGTGCCGTCCGGCTCATCGGGCTCCCTCCCGCGCCACGGCCGGGCCGGCCGGCCCGGTCGTCACCACCGCTCGCACCAGTTCCTCGTCCGGCGGGGGCGCGTCGGCGCGCAGCCAGACGAAGAACTCCACATTGCCGCTCGGCCCCGGCAGCGGGCTCGCCACCACGCCGGCCAGGCCGAGGCCGAGCCCGCCGGCCGCGTCGGTCACCGCGAGCACCGCCTCGGCGCGTAGCTGCGGATCGCGTACCACCCCACCGCTGCCCACCCGCTCCTTTCCGACCTCGAACTGCGGCTTGACCATCAACACCAGGTCGCCGTCCGGGGCGGTGCAGCCGGCCAGCGCCGGCAGCACCAGGCGGAGCGAGATGAACGACAGGTCCGCGACGGTGAGGGTCACGGTGCCGCCGATGGTGTCGGGCGTCAGGGTACGCACATTCGTGCGCTCGAATACCCGGACCCGCTCGTCGGACCGGATGCCCCAGGCCAACTGGCCGTAGCCGACGTCCACCGCCACCACCTCGGCGGCACCGGCCCGGAGCAGCACGTCGGTGAAACCGCCGGTCGACGCCCCGGCGTCCAGGCAGCGCCGGCCGGCGACGTCCAGCCCATCGGGGGCGAACGCCGCCAGCGCGCCGGCCAGCTTGTGTCCGCCCCGGGAGACGTACTCGGTGCTCGGGTCCTCGCCGAGCACCCGGACCGGATCCGCCGGGTCCACCATCGCGGCCACCTTGTGTGCCCGTACCCCGCGGACCTGCACCCGCCCGGACTCGACCAGCGCCGCGGCCTGTTCCCGGGACCGGGCCATCCCACGGCGGACGAGTTCGGCGTCGAGCCGGGTACGACGTGCCATCGAAGTTCTCCGAGGGGGACTGGGCTCACGCCTGGTCGATGGTGGCGAGGGTTTCCCGCAGGGTCTGGTGCGCCGCCTCGTACTGGGCGATCTGGTCAGCCGGCGGCAGGTTCGCGGCGTTCGCCATCGCCTGCAGCACCGCGTCCACGGCGGGATGGCCGGCGCCGCCGCCGTCCGGGCCGGTCCGTTCGCTCCATCCGGCGGCCGGTGCCGGGCCGGGAACGGGCCGTGCCGCCGCTGAGGGGGGCGGAGCCGGCCGGAACGGCCCCGGTACGGGTACCTGACTCATGCCGACCCTCCGCTCCGTCCGGTCGCCAGCCGGGCCCGGTGTGCGACGCGGGTCATGCCACACCGCCGCCCGGTGCCGGCGACCGCTTGGCCACGGCCTTGCCCGGGGTCGACTTCTTCGTGGCCACCGCCTGGCCGGCGGCGGCCTTCTTCGCCACCGCCTTCTTCACCACCGCCTGCTTGGCCACCGCCTCGGGCGCGGCGGCCTTCTGCACGGCAACCTTCTTGGCCACGGCCTTCTTGCCGATGGTCTTCTTCGCCACGACCTTCTTCGCGATCGTCTTCTTCGCGATGGTCTTCTTCGCCACGGCCTTCTTCGCCACCGCGTTCTTGGCCGGCGCGCCGGTCCCGGCCGGCACACCCGGTGCCGGCGGTCGAACGCCGCCCGCCGCCGTCGCGGTCGCCGCCGCACCGACGGCGCCACCCGGCGCCGCCGACCGAGCGGCGGACAGTTCCCGCTCCAACCGGGCGACCCGGTCGGTCAGCGCCGTGACCTCGTCCGCCGTGGCCAGCCCGACGGCGGCGAGGGTACGGTCGATCTCGACCCGGATGATCCGGATCAGCGCCTCCCGGTTGGCCATCCCGGTGGAGAGCAGTTCCTCGGCCATGGTCTGCAGTTGGGCGGCCGTGGCACCGCCGGAGCCGACCAGTTTCCTGGCGGCGGCCTGGGCGCGCTTCTTCGACGCCTCCGTCAGCCCGAGGGCCAGCTCAAGGTAGGCCCGCCACGCATCCTGCATACCCCGGTCCTTTCGCGGGTGCCGACAGTTCAGGTTGTCACGCTACCGGGCGCCCTGACCCGCCCAGTGCGGTACGGTGCCCGGGGGACGGGCGTGGCGTGATGCGAGGGGGCACGACGATGGCGACCGTGGACGAGTGTCGGCAGGCGCTGCACGATTTGGCGGCCCGGATGGACGCCAACGCCGACAAGGTACGCAAGCAGGTTGATCTCGATCGCACCCTGGCGTGCCGGATCACCGACCTGGGCACGGCGTTCCACGGCCGGCTGACCGGCGGACGCCTGATCGACCTGGCCGACGGTGACGACCCGAAGGCGAAGATCGCGCTGAGCACCACCAGCGACGACCTGATCCGTCTCGTCCGGGGCGAACTGGACGTGCCGAAGGCGCTCGCCTCCCGGCAGATGTCGATCAACGCCAACCCGTTCGACCTGCTCAAACTCCGCAAGATGCTCTGACCCCGCCGGGCGGTCGCCCCCCTCGCCCGCGACGCGTCCCGGCTGCCCGTCCCGGGTACCGGCCCTACAGCGTGCCGGCGCTGCACCGAGCCAACCGCCCCGGTACGCACCCCGGCTCGGCAGTGGTCCGGGCGGTTGCCTCAGCGCAGCAGACCGAGTTCCCCGAGGGCCTTCCGGGCCGCCTCGGATCCCGGCTCGACGTCGTCGACCGGCACTCCCGACCAACTGGCCGCGCAGAGCGCGGCCAGCGCGGCCAGGCTCGACCCCTCCCCGTCGAGCACCGCCGGCCCGCCGTCGACCACCTGCCAGCCGGCGCCGACGGCATCGGCGGGATCGGCGGTCAACCGGGCGACCCGGGCCGGGTCGAAGAGCCCGCCCAGATCGCTCGCCACGAAGTCCGGCCGGGCCGACGGCGCCGCATGCAGCAGGTCGATCGGCGCCGACACCCCGGTGAGTACCAGCAGACTTGCCATCCCCGCCCGGAGCGCGCCCTCGATGTCGGTGTCCAGCCGGTCGCCGACCGCGAGCGGACGGGCCGCACCGAACCGCCGGGCAGCGGCGGTGAACAGAGCCGGCTCCGGCTTGCCGACCACCACGTCGGGGTCGCGGGCCAGCGCGGTACGCACCGCCGCGACCAGTGAGCCGTTCCCGGGCACCGGACCTCGGGCGGTCGGCAGCGTCCGGTCGGTGTTGGTGACGAACCAGTCGGCACCGGCCCGTACCGCGAGGGCCGCCTCGGCGAGGTCCGCCCAGCCGACCTCCGGCCCGTAGCCCTGCACCACCGCCACCGGCGCGTCCTCCAGCCGGGAGACGGGGCGCAGCCCGACGTCACGTACCTCGGTCCGCAGCGCCTCCGCACCCACCACCAGTACCGGGGAGTCCGGCGGGAACCGGTGGGCCAGCAGTTCCGCCGCGGCGGCCGCGGAGGTGAGCACCTCCTGCGGCCGCACGGCGAGCCCCATCCCGGTGAGCAGCGCGGCAACCTCGTCGGCACGCCGGGAGGCGTTGTTGGTCGCGTACGCCAGCGGCTTGCCCTCGGCGTGCAGCCGGCCGACCGCCGCGACCGCCGTCTCGATCGGCCGGTCGACGAGATACACCACGCCGTCCAGATCGAAGATCACCAGGTCGTACCCGTCGACCAGCCGGCCGCCCGGCGAGGCGTCGCTCACGATTCGGCGCCACGCACCGGACGAGCCCCCGGGTCGGCGTCGGCCGCAGGAGCCTCCGCCGCAGGACCCTCCGCCGCCGCGACCGGCTCCCCGTCAGGACCGTCCAGGTCGCCCGGCCCGGCCTTCGCGTCCTCGTCCTCGCCAGCCTTCGCGTTCACGTCGGCCTTCGCGTCGGCCTCGGCGTCCACATCGGCGTCAGCGTTCACATCGGCGTCGGCGTCGGCGTCAGCGTCAGCGTCAGCGTCAGCGTCAGCGTTCACGTCAGCGTCAGCGTCAGCGTTCACGTCAGCGTCAGCGTCGGCGTCGGCGTCGGCGTCGGCGTCCACCATCGCCTCCCCGTCCGCGTCCGGCCTCGCCGCCGTGTCGGCGGCTGCCGGGGTCGTCTCGGCGGCTACCGTCGGCGCGTCCTCGTCCGCCAGCCCCGCCTCGCCGACCGGCTGAGCGTCCTCGTCCTCGTCGTCGTACTCGTCCTCGTCTTCGTCACTGTCCGCGCGGGCGTCCTCGTCGTCGTCCTCCGGATCGCCATCCCGCTCGGCGGAGCCGTCGTCCGGGGCCGCGGCGTCGGCGTCCGCCACCCGGTCGGACTCACCGTCGGCTGCGTCGTCGTCCTCGTCCTCGTCGCCCTCCAGGACGACACCGTCGAGTTCCAACAGCCGCTCGGCGGCGTCGGTCTCACCGAACTCGTCGACCTCGGCGGCCCGGACGAACCACTCCCGTGCCTCTTCCCTCCGGTCAACCCCGAGCAGCGCGTCGGCGTACGCGTAACGCAGCCGGGCCGCCCACGGCTCGGCCGGCACGGCGGTCAGCTCGCGTGTCTGGAGCATCGCCACCGCCGCGTCGCCCTGGCCCATGTCAGCACGGGCTCCGGCCGCCACGATCAACAACTCCACCGCGCCGGCCTGGTCCAGCGACTCGCGGTCGGCGCCCCGGTAGAGATCGATCGCCCGCTCCGGACGCCCGAGCGCCCGCTCACAGTCGGCAAGCACCGCCAGGTGGGTCTGCCGTCCGCTCATCCGGTGATAGGTGCGCAACTCGGCGATCGCGGTCTGCCACTCTCCCGCCCGGTACGCCGCCAGCCCCACCGCCTCCCGTACGGACGAGATCCGCGCCGCCAGGCGCCGGGCGGCGAGCGCGTGCTCCAGAGCCAGGTTCGGGTCGTCGTCGATCAGCGTTCCGGTCGCGACGAGATGCCGCGCCACCGTCTCCGCCACCGGCTTGGCCAGGGAGAGCAGTTCGGCCCGGACCGCACTGTCGAGATCCGTGGCGACGATCTCCTCCGGCAGGGCCGGGGCGACGGGTTCCCGGGCGGCGTCGCTCGGCCTGCCCGACCGGTCGCCGCGGTCGCGTCGATCCGTACCCTCGGTGCGGGTGTAGCCACCCGATCCCGCGCCGGTACCGTCCCGGCCCGGCTGGCCGGTCCCCTGTCGGGGCTTCCAGTCCCGCCGGCCCTCGTCGGCACGGCCACGATCGGCGCGGTCACCACCCGACCGGACGCCCTCCCGGGCGCCGCTCCGGCCTTCCCGGTCCGGCCTGCGGAAACCGCCACGGTCGCCGTCACGCGCACCGTCCCGGTCCGAGCCCCGGAAGCCTTCCCGGCTGCGGCCGTCGAATCCGCGACGACCCGCGTCGTCGCCGAAGCGCCGTCCGCTGTCCCGCCCAGCGCCACGCTGGTCACCGCCGCCCGACGGTCCGCCACGGTAGCCGGCGCCGCGCCCCGCATCACCGCCGGAACCCGCGCCCGATCGCCCCCGGTAACCGCCGTCCCGCCGGTCATCGCCCCGCTGCGCGTCGTCGCGGAAGCCGCCACCTCGCGAGTCGCGACCACCGCGTCGGTCGTCACCGAAGCCCGGCCGGGAGCCGCCCCGGAAACCACCGCTCTCGCCCCTGAAACCGCCGCGCCGGTCATCACCACCGGAGCCTCCGCGGCTCTGGTAGCCACCGCCGCGCCGATCGTCACCACCGGAGCCCCCGCTCCGGCCCTGGTAACCGCCACCGCGCCGGTCATCACCACCGGAACCCCCGCGGCCCTGGTAGCCACCACCGCGCCGATCGTCACCACCGGAGCTCCCGCGGCCCTGGTAGCCACCACCGCGCCGATCGTCACCACCGGAGCCCCCGCGGCCCTGGTAGCCACCACCGCGCCGATCGTCACCACCGGAGTCGCCCCGGTAGCCGCCGGTACGTCGGTCGTCGCTGCGCCGGGCGTCGTCGCGGTAACCGCCACCACGCGAGTCACGGTCGTCCCGCCGGCCGTCCCGGAAGTCACCGCCCCGCGGGTAGTCGGTACGGTCGCCGCGGTCGCCGCGGTCGAAGCCGTCCCGTCGTCCGGACTGGTGGCCGCCCTCACGGTAGCCACCGTCCCGATTTCCGTCACGCGGGCCCGTGCCGGACGGACGGTAACCCTGGCGCCCCTCCGAGCGGCCCGGGCCGAAATCGTTGTCCCGGCGTCCACCAGCGCGGTAGCCGCCACCCTGCCGGTCGTCGCCGCCGCGCCGGTACCCGCCACCGGGCCGGAAGCCCCCGTCGCCGTCCCGCCGCCCGGAGTCGCGGTATCCGCCGCCTCCGGAGTCGTCGCCGCGGGACGGCCGGTATCCGCCGGACCGCCGTGCGTCGTCTCCGAACCGCCCGGCACCGCTCGGACGGTCGCCCCGGAAGTCGCGATCACCCCGGGAGTCCCGGAAGCCGCCGCGCTGGCCGTCGCGGAAACCGCCGCCGCGTCGGTCGTCACCACCGGACCGGTAGCCACCACCAGCACGGCCGTCCCGGTAGCCGGCGCCGTCACGAGGGGCCGGACGGTCGCGACGGTCGCCCTCGCGAGGAGCCGGACGGTCACGACGGTCGCCTTCGCGGCCGTCGGTTCGACGACTCCCACTCGGATAGCCGCCCCGGTCACCGGTGGTGCCGGACGAATCGCGGTCCCCGCGATAGGGCGGACGGCCGTCACGACGCGTGGAAGCGTCCTGGCCGCCTCGGCGGTCCGGACGGTCGTCTCGACGGCGCGGGCGGTCTCCGCCATGCGCTCCTGAACTCACGGGTACATCCTTCCTCATGGCGAGATCGCCGAAACACGCAGCGCAGGGCCACCCCGACCGGGGTGGCCCTGCGAACTAAGATGTCCGGCGGCGTCTTACTCTCCCACACCCTCCCGAGTGCAGTACCATCAGCGCTGGAAGGCTTAGCTTCCGGGTTCGGAATGTAACCGGGCGTTTCCCCTCCGCCATAACCGCCGTAACCCTATCAACAACACAAACAACAACTCCCTCACCCACACGCAAGGGAACCACTCGTTGTTCGTTTGCTGTGAATCACACAGTGGACGCGTAGCAGCTTTGTAGTCAAGTCCTCGGCTTATTAGTACCGGTCAACTGAACCAGTTACCTGGCTTACATCTCCGGCCTATCAACCCAGTCGTCTCACTGGGAGCCTTACCCCCATCACTGGGGTGGGATACCTCATCTTGAAGCAGGCTTCCCGCTTAGATGCTTTCAGCGGTTATCCCTCCCGAACGTAGCCAACCAGCCGTGCCCCTGGCGGGACAACTGGCACACCAGAGGTTCGTCCGTCCCGGTCCTCTCGTACTAGGGACAGCCCTTCTCAAGTATCCTACGCGCACGGCGGATAGGGACCGAACTGTCTCACGACGTTCTAAACCCAGCTCGCGTACCGCTTTAATGGGCGAACAGCCCAACCCTTGGGACCTGCTACAGCCCCAGGATGCGACGAGCCGACATCGAGGTGCCAAACCATCCCGTCGATATGGACTCTTGGGGAAGATCAGCCTGTTATCCCCGGGGTACCTTTTATCCGTTGAGCGACACCGCTTCCACACGCAAGTGCCGGATCACTAGTCCCGACTTTCGTCCCTGCTCGACCCGTCAGTCTCACAGTCAAGCTCCCTTATACACTTACACTCAACACCTGATTGCCAACCAGGCTGAGGGAACCTTTGGGCGCCTCCGTTACATTTTAGGAGGCAACCGCCCCAGTTAAACTACCCACCAGACACTGTCCCTGAACCCGATAAGGGCCCGAAGTTAGATACCCAAACCAACCAGAGTGGTATTTCAAGATTGCCTCCACCCATACTGGCGTATGGACTTCACCGGCTCCCACCTATCCTACACAAGCTAATTCAGATACCAATGTCAAGCTATAGTAAAGGTCCCGGGGTCTTTCCGTCCTGCCGCGCGTAACGAGCATCTTTACTCGTACTGCAATTTCGCCGGGCCTGTGGTTGAGACAGTGGGGAAGTCGTTACGCCATTCGTGCAGGTCGGAACTTACCCGACAAGGAATTTCGCTACCTTAGGATGGTTATAGTTACCACCGCCGTTTACTGGCGCTTAAGTTCTCAGCTTCGCCCCGAAAGACTAACCGGTCCCCTTAACGTTCCAGCACCGGGCAGGCGTCAGTCCATATACATCGAATTACTTCTTCGCATGGACCTGTGTTTTTAGTAAACAGTCGCTTCCCCCTGCTCTCTGCGGCCATACAACGCTCCAGGAGCAAGTCCCTTCACGTCTCCGGCCCCCCTTCTCCCTAAGTTACGGGGGCAATTTGCCGAGTTCCTTAACCACAGTTCACCCGATCGCCTCGGTATTCTCTACCTGACCACCTGTGTCGGTTTAGGGTACGGGCCGCTCGGAACTCGCTAGAGGCTTTTCTCGGCAGCATAGGATCACTGACTTCACCTGAATCGGCTCGGCATCACGTCTCAGCCACATGCACCACGGATTTGCCTATGGTGCGGCCTACACGCTTACCCCGGCACAACCACCGGCCGGGCTCAGCTACCTTCCTGCGTCACCCCATCGCTTGACTACTACCCGCCAGGTTCCCACGCTCCCCCACATCAGTCCGAAGACATCAGCAGGTTCGGGTGGTTAGCACAACGAGGTTCATCACGGGCGCTCCTACACGGGTACGGGAATATCAACCCGTTATCCATCGACTACGCCTCTCGGCCTCGCCTTAGGCCCCGACTCACCCAGGGCGGATTAACCTGGCCCTGGAACCCTTGGTCATCCGGCGGAAGGGTTTCTCACCCTTCTTTCGCTACTCATGCCTGCATTCTCACTCGTGCCGCGTCCACAACTAGGTCACCCTGCTGCTTCACCCCCGGCACGACGCTCCCCTACCCATCCACACACCTGCACACCACCCCGAAGAGCGATGCGAAGTCAAAATGTGAATGCCACAGCTTCGGCGGTGTACTTGAGCCCCGCTACATTGTCGGCGCGGAACCACTTGACCAGTGAGCTATTACGCACTCTTTAAAGGATGGCTGCTTCTAAGCCAACCTCCTGGTTGTCTATGCGACCCCACATCCTTTTCCACTTAGCACACGCTTAGGGGCCTTAGCTGGCGATCTGGGCTGTTTCCCTCTCGACTACGAAGCTTATCCCCCGCAGTCTCACTGCCGCGCTCTCACTTACCGGCATTCGGAGTTTGGCTGATTTCAGTAACCTTGTAGGGCCCCTAGACCATCCAGTGCTCTACCTCCGGCAAGAAACACGCGACGCTGCACCTAAATGCATTTCGGGGAGAACCAGCTATCACGGAGTTTGATTGGCCTTTCACCCCTAACCACAGGTCATCCCCCAACTTTTCAACGTTGGTGGGTTCGGCCCTCCACGCGGTCTTACCCACGCTTCAGCCTGCCCATGGCTAGATCACCCCGCTTCGGGTCTAGAACACGCGACTACACGCCCTATTAAGACTCGCTTTCGCTACGGCTACCCCACACGGGTTAACCTCGCCACATGCCACTAACTCGCAGGCTCATTCTTCAAAAGGCACGCCGTCACCCCTAAAGGCTCCGACGGATTGTAGGCGAACGGTTTCAGGTACTATTTCACTCCCCTCCCGGGGTACTTTTCACCATTCCCTCACGGTACTCGTCCGCTATCGGTCACCAGGAAGTATTTAGGCTTACCAGGTGGTCCTGGCAGATTCACGGCAGATTACAGGAGTCCGCCGCTACTCGGGAACACCCACAAAAGAGACCAGCTGCTTTCACCTACCGGACTATCACCGCCTACGGTTGGCTTTTCCACACCATTCAGCTAACAACTGGCTTTATAACTCTCCGGAAGAGTGTCAGCTCTCCCCATGAGGTCCCACAACCCCGACCACGCAACCCCTGACAGGTATCACACGCAACCGGTTTAGCCTCAATCCGCTTTCGCTCGCCACTACTCACGGAATCACTATTGTTTTCTCTTCCTACGGGTACTGAGATGTTTCACTTCCCCGCGTTCCCTCCACACACCCTATGAATTCAGGTGCAGGTGACACCACATGACTGGTGCCAGGTTACCCCATTCGGACACCCTGGGATCACAGCTCGGTTGACAGCTCCCCCAGGCCTATCGCGGCCTCCCACGTCCTTCATCGGCTCCTGGTGCCAAGGCATCCACCGTTCGCCCTTGACAACTTGACCACAAAGATGCTCGCGTCCACTGTGTAATTCTCAACAAACGACCAACCCACAACCCACCACCCCACACCAGCAACCCCACCCCAAAAGGAAGGACCCGGTATGCGAGGCCAGGCCATGCCTGGCAGCCCCGACGAACAAACG